>NZ_CP093300.1 GCF_022812285.1 Alkalihalobacillus sp. LMS39 | reverse complement strand
GCTTTTTGGTATTTCTCCATTCACCTGGACCGTTTCTTTTGGAGATTTTTTCACTTCTTGTTCGATGCCGAAATCTTCAATCTGATTTTGGGGAATAATAAATTTCACTTGAAGACTTGTGCCAGTAATATCTTCTAATGTTTCCGCAATGAGTCCGGAATATCTATTTTCTAACCAATCTCTTGCAAACTCGTTTGGAGCAGTAATGGTTATCGTATCATTTTCAAGTTCACTGGCTTTAGTTGCCTTTAGCCATGTTTCAAAGCTGGGTTTGCTTACTTTTGATTCCATTGATGTTAGTGCATGGTCCCATAAATCATTAAGGTTTTCCAAAAATCGCCCCTCCTTTTACAATAAGTAAACAATCAAAACAAAAAGAATATGTACAAGTTTTGTACATAGCTTTGAATAACGGTGCATAAATATTTAATACACATTTAATGTGGAGAAATGTATTATATAGTAGAAAAACGTCAAAAGTGAAGATATAAACAACTTGTGGAATTGTTAATAAACAAAAAAATAAACTGTCCACAAAGTTATGCACAGCTTGTGGATAAAAGTAATTGGATTATAGATTGTCCACGGGTGAAAACAAATATATAATATCAAAAATAACATGTAGTTGCAACGGTTTTATAGGTTTATCCACAATCTACTACAACTTGTGTTTAATTTTTATCCACAACACTATATCATGTGTGAAACTTGTTTATAACGATGGGGATAAGAAAAAAATGTCGAATGTTGTTATCCACAGAAGAGAATTGTCGTTATATAGGAATAGAAGTTTAAAATGAGAAAGGATAGATTGTATTCTCTTTTTGCTTGTTTTAGGTGGAAAAGAATATCATCTTGACAACTACCCTTCAATTTCCGTATAATTTACAAGAATGTCTATGTTGAGTATAATCCTCAGGGAGGTGTTTATAGATGGGAAAACCAACATTTCAACCTAATAACCGTAAGCGTAAAAAGGTACACGGCTTCCGTGCACGTATGAGTACTAAGAATGGCCGTAAAGTATTAGCTCGTCGTCGCCGTAAGGGAAGAAAGGTGTTATCTGCATAGGCCACTGGACATCAGTGGTCTTTTTCTACTGTTATGCATAGATATATCCAAAACGAGAGTGTTGAGGTGTAACAGGAGATGAAAAAAGAGTATCGAATTAAAAAGAATAACGAGTTTTCAGTCGTTTTTAATAAAGGGAAATCTTTTGCCAATCGTCAATTTGTTTTATATGTCTTACATAAAGAAGACCAAAAACATTTTCGGATTGGGCTATCGGTGAGTAAAAAAGTTGGCCATGCTGTTACGAGAAATCGAATTAAGCGGGTTATCCGAGAGATTTTTAAAGAGTTAGAGGAAGAAATCAAACAAAATGTAGATTATGTCGTCATTGCGAGAAATCCTGTGGCGAGCATGGACTTTCAAGAAATGAAAAAAAGCTTATATCATGTTATGAAAAAAGCGAGTGTTATAAAAAGAAGTGATAAAGTTGGACATAAAAAAGTTGTTCAAAAAAAATAACGGAAAAAACGACAAGGAGGAAGCTTTGTGGGTAGAAAGTTAGGCTTAGCAGCCATGTTTATTGCCTTGTTGGTTGTTCTTACTGGCTGTTTCAATTTAGAGGAACCAATTACTCGCGATAGTACGGGATTTTGGGATTCATATTTGGTATATCCTTTATCATGGGTCATTATCTATTTTGCAGATTTGTTTAACGATGATTTCGGTCTTTCGATTATTGTTGTTACGATTTTACTTCGATTATTAATTCTACCATTAATGATAAAACAAACAAAAAGTGCAAAAGCAATGCAAGCTATTCAACCAGAAATGCAAAAATTAAGAGAAAAATATAGTGCAAAAGATCAAAAAACACAACAACAATTGCAACAAGAAATGATGAAAATGTTCCAAGAACGCGGTGTAAATCCACTTGCTGGCTGTTTCCCAGTCTTAATCCAAATGCCGATTCTTTTAGCATTTTATCATGCTATTATGAGAACTCAGGAAATTGGTGGACATAATTTCCTATGGTTTGCTCTTGATGCACCAGATCCGATTTATTTACTTCCTATCGTTGCGGGGATAACAACGTTCATTCAACAAAAAATGATGATGGTTATGGATAATCCTCAGATGAAAATCTTATTGTACATGATGCCAATCATGATTACTGTGTTTGCCATGTTCTTCCCAGCAGCTCTTGCGTTATATTGGGTTGTCGGTAACATCTTTATGATTGTCCAAACATATTTTATTACTGGTCCAAATGTAGGGAAAACAGCGGAAGAAAAAGCGGCAGGAAAAGCTGCAAATAAATCCGCAGGTAAATCTGGAGGAAAGAAAAAGTGAAAAAGGTAACTGCGTCAGGAAAAACGGTGGAAGAAGCAGTTGAAAAGGCATTGGCAGAACTGAATACGACAAAAGAACGAGTAGACATCCATGTGGTGGAAGAACCACAAAAAGGCTTTTTTGGTTTTATTGGTTCTAAACCTGCAATCGTTGAAGTCGAAATGAAACGAGATGCTATCGAAGAAAGTGTCCAATTTCTCCAAGAGCTAATTCATAAGATGGACGTACAAGCTTCAGTAACTAAACAAGAAGAAGACGATACGATCGTCTTGAATCTTGAAGGAAAAAACTTAGGTACTGTAATTGGTAAAAGAGGTCAAACTCTTGATTCCTTACAATATCTAGTGAATTTAGTTGCAAATCGTTATTCCGAGCAGTATATTCGAATTCAACTTGATGCAGAACAATATCGCAAACGAAGAAAAGAAGCATTGGAGCAGTTAGCGTTAAGACTAGCAAACAAAGCGAAATATTCAAAACAAGCTGTAAAGCTAGAGCCAATGCAAGCGCATGAAAGAAAAATTATTCATGCTGCATTACAAAAAATTGAAGGAGTAAAAACGATATCTGAAGGGCATGAACCCCGACGAAGAATCGTGATTACCCCTCAAATATAAAGAGAAAAAAGGCTGTCGAGAAATCGGCAGCCTTTTTCTTATACCGTGGTTTTGAACAGACAATAAATAATTTTGTAGAATATTGTTACAATTTGTAATATGATGAAAAAAAGAGCTGTTTTCGTAAAAATTGTTCCTATAGACTTTGTTTTTCCTATAATAGTGAAATAGAGCAAATTCCAGTAATAACAATAATGTAAGCGGACACAGTGAAAAAAGAAAAAGGGGTGCATCAATGGATTCACAGCACTTGGTTTATGTTGAAAGAAATAAATTAATGGCAAAAATGTTATGGTTTTCTTTTTTTATCGGCTTAATTAGTAATGTGTTAAGTGGAATTCCGTTTCAAGGAATGATTGCATTTTTCCTTACGGGGATAATACTAGGGGTCACAACTCAGATTGCTGCGATTAAAAAGCTATTTCCTCCATATATACAATATTATGTTGTTGTTGGGATTGCCGTTTTAACAGTGGTGATGATTGCGACTTCGCCTAAATTAACAAACTATTTAATGGTGTATTTAAGTTTAGCTTTGATTACGTTGTATCATAATTATCGTTCCATTGCCTTATCTGGATTTGTTGGAATACTTTTAACAAATTATTTATTCATTAGTTACCGTGATACGATGTTTTTTGGGTTAGGAAATGATTATTTAGTTTCATTTAATATCTTCTTAATTATTATTACAGGAATTTTAATTGGCCAAGCTCGTATTGGTGAGAACATGCAAAAAGAAATGGAAAAGAACAATGAGGAAATAACGCAAGGGAAGGAGAAAGTGGACCTTCTATTAGAAAGAGTAGCCAATTCAGTAAGTGTGATTACAGATTTTAGTGAAAAAGTGAAAAGAAGTGTTGATGCCACTAGTAAAATTTCAAGTGAATTGACAGCTGCTTTTTCTGAAGTAGCAAAGGGTGTGGAATCTCAAGCTGTAAGTGTAACAGATATTAATGATTCTCTGCAGTCGACAAATCAAGTTATTACGTCAGTGGCAGATTCTTCTGATGTCATGAAAGATTTATCAGAGAAAACGTCCGATATTACAACAAAAGGCAATCAAGATGTTCAAACATTACTCTCAGAAATGACTGAGGTGCATAAGATAATTGGCTCGGCAGTAATATTAATTAAAGAATTAAACAATGAGAGTCAACAAATAGGGACGATTTTAAATAAAATCAGTGAAGTATCTGAGCAAACAAACTTATTGGCTTTAAATGCTGCAATTGAAGCTGCACGTGCTGGTGAACATGGAAAAGGGTTTGCTGTTGTAGCTGATGAAGTCCGGAAGTTGGCGGAAGATAGTAAACAATCGACATTACAAATTTCAACAATCTTGCAATCAATTCAAGAAAAAACGACGAGTGTAACGAAAGAAGTAAATAAGGGACAGCAAGCAGTAGCAAATAGTTTAGCTGTGTCAAAACAAACGGAAGACACTTTTCGCCATATATTAACAAATACAAATAACGTTGTAGAGCAATCGAGCGTTATTGAAGAATTAATTGATAAGCTTGAAAAAGATTCAAGCTTAATTCTTGAAGAAGTGACATCTGTATCAAGCATTACACAACAATCAAGCGCTGCAGTTGAGGAAATTGTCGCAAGTGTAGATGAACAACACCAGAGAATAGAAGAGATTGTGTCAAGTTTTTCAGATTTAGAGAAACTAACTAAAGAGCTACATGCGTTAATTGAAGCATAAATCGAAAGGCAAAAAACCTATCCACATGTGGATAGGTTTTTTGTTATTGTCGTTTTGGGTAAACTAGTTGTGTGAAAATCTTTTGTTGTGGATAATATTGTGATATTCTATTTATTTAGGAAGTCATTTTTTACTCACAGAAAAAATAACAACTTGTTTATATAAATGTGGATAAATCAAATACAGTTAAAAAGTGGAGGTGATACTATGGAGTTGGATACAATTGCAGCAATATCAACGCCAATGGGAGAAGGAGCCATTGCGATCGTAAGGTTAAGTGGAGAAGATGCGATAACAATTGCAGACCAATTATATCGGGGGAAGCATAAGCTAACAGAGGTAGAATCACATACGATCCATTATGGACATATATATCATCCAAAAACAAATGAGATAATAGAAGAAGTAATGGTTACGGTATTACGAGGTCCGAAAACATTTACACGTGAAAATATTGTCGAAGTGAATTGTCATGGAGGATTAGTTTCCGTTAATCGTGTACTTCAATGTCTTTTACAAGAGGGAGCAAGATTAGCTGAGCCGGGAGAGTTTACAAAACGAGCATTTTTAAACGGTCGAATAGATTTATCTCAAGCAGAGGGAGTAATCGATTTAATCCGTGCAAAAACTGACCGTGCGATGAATGTTGCACTAGGTCAGTTAGAAGGACGGTTGTCGTTAAAAATAAAAAGCTTACGACAAGCTTTGCTTGAAACCGTTGCCCATGTCGAAGTGAACATTGACTATCCAGAATATGATGCAGAAGAAATGACAACCTCTATTTTGCGTGAAAAAGGAACAGAGGTTTTAAATGAAATTGACCGGCTTCTTGCAACGGCAGAGCAAGGGAAGATTTTAAGAGAAGGACTAGCAACCGTTATTATCGGTAGACCAAATGTAGGGAAGTCCTCTTTATTAAATAGTTTAGTCCACGAGATGAAAGCCATTGTTACGGATATACCGGGAACAACACGAGACGTAATTGAAGAGTATGTGAATGTAAGAGGAGTTCCTTTACGTTTAATTGATACTGCTGGTATACGTGAAACAGAAGATATTGTCGAACGAATGGGTGTAGAGCGTTCTAGACAAAAGTTAAAAGAAGCACAACTGATTTTACTTGTAGTGAACTATGGAGAAGAATTATCAAAGGAAGATGAGGCTTTATTTGAAGCGGTTCGTGGGCTGGATGCCATCATTATTGTAAATAAAACCGATCTACCCCAAAAAATAAACCTTGATACAGTGAAACAATACGCTCAAGGACGACCAGTTGTTACAACATCGATTTTAAAAGATGAAGGCATTGACGAACTAGAAGAAGCGATAAAAACTTTGTTTTTCACAGGAAACATGGAAGCCGAAGATATGACATATGTTTCAAATTCAAGACATATTGCCCTATTACATCAAGCAAGAAAATCAGTGGAAGATGCATTAGAAGCCGTTGAAGCAGGTATGCCTGTAGATATGATTCAAATTGACATTACTCGTGCTTGGGAACAGCTCGGTGAGATTATTGGGGATACGGTTCATGAAAGTTTAATTGATCAATTATTTTCTCAATTTTGTTTAGGGAAATAATTTAAATATAAGGAGGGTAAGCTGTGCAATATTTTGGTGGAGAATACGATGTCATCGTCATAGGAGCTGGTCATGCTGGTTGTGAAGCGGGATTAGCTGCTGCTCGCATGGGAGCTAATACACTAATGTTGACATTAAATTTAGATGCAGTCGCTTTTATGCCATGTAATCCATCTGTAGGAGGACCTGCAAAAGGCATTGTTGTCCGAGAGCTTGATGCTTTAGGCGGTGAGATGGCAAAAAATATTGATAAAACATATATACAAATGAGAATGTTAAATACTGGGAAAGGTCCAGCTGTTCGAGCTTTACGTGCACAAGCGGATAAATTTTTGTATCAACATGAAATGAAAAAGACGATTGAAGAGCAGGAAAATTTACTCCTGCGTCAAGGCATGGTGGAACGCTTAATTGTGGAAGACGGAGAATGTAAAGGGGTCATTACAAACACAGGAGCAGAGTACCGGAGTAAAGCTGTTATTGTGACTACGGGAACGTACTTACGGGGGAAAATCATTTTAGGTGATTTAGCATATGAAAGTGGTCCAAATAATATGCAGCCGTCTGTTCAATTATCCTACCACCTTCAAGAGCTTGGTTTTGAGATGGTCCGCTTTAAAACAGGAACACCACCACGTGTAAATGGAAGCACAATCGATTATGAAAAAACAGAAATTCAACCAGGGGACGAGAAACCCCGTGCTTTTTCATATGAAACAACGAAATATATAACAGAGCAACTTCCATGCTGGTTAACGTATACAAGCGAAGAAACCCATGAAATTATTAATGGAAACTTAACTCGTTCTCCTATGTATTCGGGGGTAATCGAAGGAACAGGTCCACGGTATTGTCCTTCAATTGAAGATAAAGTCGTTCGTTTTTCAGATAAACCACGCCACCAAATCTTTCTAGAGCCAGAAGGAAGAAATACATCGGAAGTTTATGTTCAAGGGTTATCAACAAGTTTACCAGAAGATGTACAATTATCGATTTTAAAGTCAATCCCTGGCTTAGAAGCTGTGCGAATGATGCGTCCAGGATATGCAATTGAATATGATGCGATTGTACCGACTCAGCTTTGGCCTACGTTAGAAACGAAAAAAATCGCAGGTTTATTTACGGCAGGACAAATTAATGGGACATCGGGTTATGAGGAAGCAGCAGGACAAGGGATTATGGCAGGGATAAATGCAGCAAGAAAAGTTCAAGGTAAAGAAGGTATTATTTTAGATCGTTCTGAAGCTTATATTGGCGTGTTAATTGATGATTTAGTCACAAAAGGAACAAATGAACCTTATCGTTTATTAACATCACGCGCAGAACATCGTTTGTTACTTCGTCATGATAATGCAGACTTACGCTTATCTCCAATTGGATTTGACATTGGATTATTAAAACAAGAGCGATATGATCATTTTGTAGAGAAAAAAGCATTAATTGAAAGTGAAAAGAAACGATTAGAAAAAATAATCATTAAGCCTTCAAAGGAAGTGGATGAATTACTAGAAAAAGTCGGTTCATCTCCTTTACATGATGCTGTGCGAGCGTCCCATTTATTAAAGCGTCCCGAATTGCATTATGAGCATGTTGCATCATTATTACTAGAACAAATTGAAATTCCTTCAGATGTTGCAGAACAAGTGGAAATTCAAATTAAATATGAAGGATATATAGAAAAACAAATGCAACAGGTGGATCGTGCAAGAAAAATGGATAAGAAAAAAATCCCAGAAGATCTTGATTATTTTGCAATATCAGGTTTGGCTACGGAAGCAAAACAAAAATTATCGAATGTTCGCCCGTTATCTGTTGGTCAAGCATCTCGTGTTTCCGGTGTGAACCCAGCAGATATTTCTATATTGCTTGTATACCTAGAACAAGGAAGATTAGCAAAGGTTCAAGACTAATCAAATAGTGGAGGAATACATGAGTAAACAACAATTTCCTAGTATGCTTAAAGAGCAAGGGATCGAGCTCTCTGAATTTCAATTACAACAATTCCATCTTTATTATAAGATATTAGTAGAGTGGAATGAAAAAATGAATTTAACGGCGATTACAAACGAAGACGATGTGTATATCAAACACTTTTATGATTCAATCACAGCTGCTTTTCATTTTGATTTTACTCGTTCATTATCAATTATTGACGTTGGTGCAGGTGCAGGTTTCCCAAGTATCCCGATTAAAATATGTTTTCCTTCCATTCAAGTGAATATCGTGGATTCTTTAAATAAAAGAATTGGATTTCTAGAACATTTAGCAAAAGAACTGCAACTTGAACAATGCCACTTTTACCACGACCGAGCGGAAACGTTTGGTCAAAATCCTAAACATCGAGAGCAATATGATGTTTGTCTCGCTAGAGCGGTAGCAAGAATGCCTGTATTATCGGAACTTTGCTTACCTTTAGTCAAAAAAGAGGGGTATTTTATCGCAATGAAAGGCCCAGATGGAAAAAAAGAATTAAAGGAAGCAAAAAAAGCACTTTCTCTTCTAGGAGGGAAAGTGGAAAAAGAAATTCCTTTCCATCTTCCAATTGAAGAAAGCGAACGATTTATTGCGGTGATTAATAAATCAGAAAAAACTCCGAAAAAATATCCTAGAAAACCAGGAACACCAAACAAACAACCGATTGAATAAAAAATGTTTCACGTGAAACATTTTTTATTTTCTACTTGACGAACATATTGAAACAAAGATATAAAAGACTTATGAGAAAAAGCAGGAAATACACAAAAAAATATCGAATATTATCTAGTATCATACAAAATATCGGTATTTTCTCAAAAGGTGGTGTCAGGCGATGAAGAAACCTTTTTCACGCCTATTGGGCTTCGGAGAAAGAAATGAACATGAAGTTGAAAATGCAAATGAAATAGAAGACACATTAGAACCAAATGAAGTTGAAAAAGTCACTGAAAACGATAATGAAGAAGTTAAACAAATTCCTATTATTGAAATTGTTCCAAATCGCTTTCAGCCACGTACAGTTTTTGATGAAGAACGAATTGAAGAACTGGCCCAAACGATCCGAACTCACGGTGTCATTCAACCGATTGTCGTCCGTGAACGAGATGGAAAGTTTGAAATTATTGCAGGGGAAAGAAGATGGCGAGCTGTTACTAAGCTTGGTTGGGTAACAATTCCGGCAATCATTAAAGAGTTTAATGATTCACAAACCGCTTCTGTCGCCTTAATTGAAAATTTACAAAGAGAAGGGTTAACAGCTATTGAAGAAGCTTTAGCTTACGCAAAGCTCCTAGATTTACATGGGTTAACTCAAGAAAGTCTCGCTCAAAGGTTAGGAAAAGGTCAATCTACAATCGCCAATAAACTCCGCTTGTTACATTTGCCTGAACTTGTACAAGAAGCGATTTTAGAAAGAAAAATTACAGAGCGACATGCCCGTGCACTTATTGTTCTTAAAAAACCAGAATGGCAAGAGGAAATGGTGAAAGAAATAATAGAAAAAGGGCTTAATGTGAAACAAACCGAAGAACGTGTCAAAATGAAATTAGAAGGAACAACGAATAAGAAGAAGAAACCACAAGTCCGTGCCTATTCGAAAGATATGAGAATTGCGATGAATACCATTCGTCAATCTGTAGATATGGTTATGAAAAGTGGGTTAGCCATTGATAAAGATGAAGAAGATCATGATGATTTTTATCAAATTACGATTAGAATTCCTAAGAAAAAATAATCTATTATTTTAGTAATTTAATACTCTATTCAAAACGTCGTTGAGCATATCATTGGCGTTTTTTCTTTGGCTATAAATAGTTATCCCGAAGCAAAAAACGAAATATTTTTCTTTTTTTATAAGTGCAACAAATATTTTTCTCTATTTTTTCTACAAAAAAGAAATGATTATGATAAAATGAGAAAACATTATTGTCATTTCGTGATAGAATAAGAAAGTAAAATTGTAGTAGAGTTGAAAGAAGGTGTCAGCATGGGGAAAATAATTGCTGTTGCAAACCAGAAAGGCGGAGTAGGGAAAACTACTACGGCTGTAAACTTAAGTGCATGCTTAGCATATATAGGAAAACGTGTATTACTTGTGGATGTTGACCCTCAAGGGAATGCTACAAGTGGAATTGGAATTGAAAAAGGCGATGTCGACCAATGTATTTATGACATTTTAGTAGAAGATGTTGCTGCTACAGATGTTATTAGAGCAACAAATGTAGAAAATTTGCATATTATCCCTTCGACAATTCAACTTTCAGGAGCTGAAATTGAATTAGTTCCGACGATATCGAGGGAAGTGCGATTAAAGCGAGCTTTATCTGCAGTAGATGCTCAATTCGATTATATTATTATCGATTGCCCACCTTCGTTAGGTTTATTAACGATTAATGCATTAACAGCAGCTAATTCTGTCTTAATTCCTGTTCAATGTGAATATTACGCGTTAGAAGGACTTAGTCAATTGTTAAACACAGTCAGACTTGTTCAAAAGCATTTAAATACAGATTTATCTATTGAAGGTGTATTGCTTACGATGTTAGATGCTAGAACAAATCTAGGTATCCAAGTCATTGATGAAGTGAAAAAATACTTTCGAGAAAAAGTATTCGAAACGATTATTCCAAGAAACATCCGTTTAGGTGAAGCACCAAGTCATGGACAACCGATCATCATCTATGACCCGAAATCAAGAGGAGCAGATGTATATTTAGAATTAGCAAAGGAAGTGGTTGCTGATGGCCAAAGGGTTGGGTAAAGGACTTCAAGCTTTTTTTCCAGAAGCAGTAGATGAAAAAAATGAGGCTGTCCTAGAAGTGAAAGTCAATGAGTTGCGTCCAAATCCATATCAACCGCGTAAAACATTTTCTGAGGAAGCTATTAATGAGTTAAAAGAATCCATTCTTAACCATGGAATTTTACAACCTCTTATTGCAAGAAAAAGTATTAAAGGGTATGAAATTGTAGTCGGTGAACGACGTTATCGGGCTGCTATCGCGGCAAAATTACAAACAGTTCCTGTTGTTGTAAGAGATTTAACCGATGATAAAATGATGGAACTTGCTCTTATCGAAAACCTTCAACGAGAAGACTTAAATCCAATCGAAGAAGCTATGGCCTATGACAAACTTATGCAGCATATGGATGTGACTCAAGAACAATTAGCATCAAAGCTAGGAAAGAGTCGCCCACATATTGCAAATCATTTGCGTTTGTTACATCTTCCTAAAGTGGTCCAACAGTTTATCTCTGATGGAAAGCTATCAATGGGTCATGGAAGAGCATTGTTAGGCTTAAAAAATAAAGAAAAGTTGTCTTTATTGCTTGAAAAAGTACTTCAAGAAAAACTAAGTGTAAGAGAATTAGAAGCACTAGTCCAACGATTAAATGAAAATGTTTCACGTGAAACAAAAAAGAAACCTCCTTTGTCTCCTTTTATTAAAGCAAAAGAAGAAAGCTTGCGAAATCGTTTCGGAACATCGGTAAGCATTAGAAAAGGGAAGAAAAAAGGGAAAATAGAAATTGAGTTTTTTAATGAAGAGGATTTGGAAAGAATAATAACAATGTTGGAAAATGTAGAATAAACAAAGCAGAGTCATCAACAAGTGTGATGGCTCCTTTGTGTTAAAAAAAGAAAGGAGTCGTTATGACCTATATTTATTTTGACCAAGCAGCGTCATCATTTCCCAAACCAGCTACTGTAGCAGAAGCGATGACAAAAGCAATTAATGAATATGGCGCTAACCCAGGACGAGGAGGACATACTCTTGCGGTGAAAGCGAATGATGTCATTTATCAAACTCGTAAAAAACTAGCTACTATGTTTGGTGCAAACCACCCAAATGATATCATCTTTTTTTCGAATGCAACATATGCGTTAAACCAAGCGATTCAAGGCTTACCTTTAAAAGAAGGAGACCATATTGTTTCAACGATGGTTGAGCATAATTCGGTCCGAAGGCCATTAGAATATATGAGAAAAGAGAAAAAAATAGAAATTACATATGTTCATCCAAGTGAGGATGGCTTAGTTGATGCAAAAGATATTGAACGTGAGCTAACAGACAAAACAGTGGCGGTAATTGTTAGTCATGGATCAAATGTAACAGGTGCCATTACGCCAGTTGAACAAATTGGAAAGTTGCTTCAGCCGTATGCGATTACATATATCGTAGATGCTTCTCAAACAGCGGGAGTCCTACCTCTTAATATGGAACAACATCATATTGATATACTTGCTTTTCCTGGTCATAAAGGGTTATTAGGCCCACAAGGAACAGGGATATTAGTGATTGGAAAGAATACGACATTGCATCCCCTCGTTTATGGAGGGACAGGGAGCCATTCAGAACAGCCATTTCAACCGGTGGAACGCCCTCATCAGTATGAGAGTGGAACATTAAATACACCGGGTATTGCTGGGTTGTCAGCGGGGATTGATGAAGTTCTTAATTTAGGAATGGATTCGATTTTTTCTCATGAGTGGGAGCTTACGTCCTATTGCTTAGAAAAACTAAATAAAATAGAAGGTATAACAGTTTATGGTCCTTCTAAAGAAATCAAACGCCTTGGTGTCATTTCTTTTTCCATCGCTCATGTAGATGAACATGAGGTCGCCATGATACTAGATCAACATTATAAAATTGCAGTTCGAGCAGGATTGCAATGCTCACCGCTGACACATGAAGTTCTTGGGACAATCGAAAATGGAACAGTCCGTGTTAGTTTTGGACCTTATAATACAAAAAATGAAATAAATCGACTGATTGAAGCGTTAATAGAAATAAAAAGCTACATGTAATAGAGAATTTAATGAGAAATGTGGAGGAACAAGGCATGGTTTTATTAGGGACTGTAGTAAACGCACTAGCCATTATTTTTGGTGCACTGTTAGGTACGATTGTAAAAAATATTCCTGAGCATGTAAAAACAACAATCATGCAAGCGATTGGTCTAGCTGTTATGGTGTTAGGAATAGGAATGGGCTTAAAAAGTGACCAATATGTGATTGTCATTGGCAGTTTAGTTGTTGGAGGTCTACTAGGGGAAAAGTGGAGACTTGAAGACCGCTTAAATCAGCTTGGCAGTTGGTTAGAATCAAAAGTGGGTGGAAAAGGCGATGGTCAAATAGCAAAAGCGTTTGTTACGACGACATTAATTTATGTCGTAGGTGCCATGGCGATTTTAGGAGCTTTAGATAGTGGATTACGTGGTGATCATTCTGTCCTTTATACAAAAGCAATGCTTGACGGCTTTTCTGCTATTATTTTCACATCGACATTAGGAATTGGTGTTATTTTTTCTGCTGTTCCTGTCCTCCTATATCAAGGAGTTATCGCATTATTTGCTACCCAAATTGATAAATATATCGCACAAGGGTTAATGGACATGTTTATTGTCGAAATGACAGCAACAGGTGGGTTAATGATTTTGGCCATTGGATTAAATCTACTAGGCATAACGAAAATTAGAGTTGCAAATCTATTACCTAGCATTATTATTGTTGCGATTCTAGTAACAATAGTTTATTATTGGCAGTCTATATTAATGGCTTTTTCTTTTTTTAGTGCAGCATAATCTCTAGTAATAGAAGAATGATAGGTTTTAACTTAATAACATACGAAAAAAGGATGACGGTGTCATCCTTTTTTTGTTTTTAGTAGAATTTATTGAATGAACTTGAGAGTCTAGCACTAAACAACGTTAAAGCTGAGGTTCTTTTTTTTCAGATTTAAATAAATTGGATTTTAACGACGGAAAAAAACGGGGTCTTGTTGTGTTTTTTACTGTCATCGCTTTATCAACATCCTGTAAACTTGCGGAAATAATGGTGGCCATTTTCATAACGGTGTGTAATCGTGTGTTTTGTAAAACAAAATACTCCATCATGCCACCAATATTAACGATACCGGTCAAGTGAAGGTCACCGACTTCAGGTAAATTTTTATTAACAGCTGCTCCTGGTTTAATAGGGCCTTGGGCAACTGTGATTTTTCCGACACTGTTCATTCTACCTAAACAAGCGTCAATTCCAATAATAAACGGACGACGATGTTTTTTTTCTATTAATTCAAGGGTATCTTCTAAATTCATAGCATGGACAGGGTTTTCTAGTGTACCGTAAACGTGAAAGGCTGATAGAGGCTGTTCTTCTAATTTAGAACCGATTAATGGTCCTAACGAATCACCGGTTGAACGGTCAGTCCCGATACAAACGATAATTAAGTCTCGATTGACGATTGGCGGAAAAATAGAAAGGAGTTGTTCACTAATTAACTGTACCGCTTGTGAATCCTCCATATGAACACGAAACGGTGAATCTTTTTTTGGAAACAAATTTCGATTTAGAATCATATCTCCCTCTCCTTTGCAATATTAGTAACAGTATACGGATATTATTTCCTTTCTATACGTACAGAAATAAAACAAAGCAGAGAGGAAGAGAGTGATGGTAACTCGAGGACTGAAATGGATGTTTCTTATAATCGGAACAATGATTGGAGCAGGGTATGCCTCAGGTCGAGAACTGTGGCAATTTTTTGGCAGTGAAAGTGGACTAGCAATTTTCTTGTTTTCAATCCTCTTTATTGTTTGCTGTACCGTTATTATGAACTTGAGCTTTGAAAAACGGTCAAGCCATTATATTCCGATTTTACAAGAGCTAATGGGGAAAAGAATTACGAAGCTGTATGATATGATGATTGTCCTTTACTTATTTTCAACGACTGTCATTATGCTAGCTGGGGGCGGGGCGACTCTTGAAGTTATTCATTTGCCATATTGGGGTGGCGTCGCGATTATTTGTGGGTTATTGATTTTGTTGTTTATATGGGGGATCCAAGGTATGACCTCAATGAATGCGTTTGTCATTCCCATCCTTATTGTATGTCTTCTCTCCATATTAGTCGCTTTTCAATATTTACAAGGCTTTCCGATTGAATTTAAATTAAGTGAACAAGGAAACTGGCCTGCAGCATTAACATTCACGGCGTTAAATATTTTACCTTTAGTCGCTGTTCTTTCTGCAGTTGGTGGTGAGATTAAGGAAAAAGGGGAAATTTACATCGCAAGTATCGGAAGTGGGGTTATACTAGGAAGTATTTCATTTCTATATAATGAATCTTTACTACAAGTCGCAGGAGAAATTATGTTATATGAAATCCCATTGTTTGCGATATTAAAGCATTATCCATATTATATGGTTATTTTAATGTCAGGCCTATTATGGGTTGCTATTTATACGACAGCTGCTTCAGGACTCTTTGGATTAATTTCTAGATTTAAAGAGTACTTGAATGTATCTCCATGGCTATTGGCCTCTCTTTTACTTCTTTTGATGGTTCCACTAACGACGTTTGGGTTTTCCAATTTAATTAGTGTATTGTATCCACTTTATGGTGTATTGAACTTATATGTGTTTGCTTCTATCTTGTTATATCCGATTTTAAATAAAAATGTAAAAAAAGGATAAAAACGATGGTTAGCATTTCTCCTTGTCTAACGTTTCATGTATAATAGAAAAAAATGGATGAAGCTATAATCGACAGAAGGGGAGATGACGGTGGCTGAGAAGGAATTTGCTTTACATGATGTTGTTGAGATGAAAAAACCTCACCCTTGTGGAGAAAACCGTTGGAAGATTATTAGAATGGGAATGGATATCCGAATTAAATGTCTTGGCTGTGAGCATAGTGTCATGTTACCGCGAAAGGAATTTGCTCGGAAAATTAAAAAAATTATCGAGAAAGCTTAATTATAAACAAGAGAATGCGCTAGGTTTATCCTGTAGCATTGTCTTGTTTTTTTGTACAACTATCACTATAATTGGAAAAGGTATGAATATGAATCGATAACTTCCAGTTACAGTGGAAGAGAGTATAAAAAGGACGTGACTATGTTATGGCACTAACAACCGGAATTGTTGGGTTACCGAATGTTGGCAAATCAACTTTATTTAATGCAATCACACAAGCAGGCGCAGAATCAGCAAACTATCCATTTTGTACGATTGATCCGAATGTCGGAATCGTAGAGGTACCCGATTACCGTCTGGAAAAATTAACAGAACTTGTTTCTCCTAAAAAGACAGTCCCAACTGCATTTGAATTTACTGATATTGCAGGGATTGTAGAAGGGGCTAGTAAAGGGGAAGGGTTAGGAAACAAATTTTTATCTCATATTCGTCAAGTTGATGCGATTTCTCATGTTGTTCGTTGCTTTGACGATGAAAATATTACACATGTTGCTGGCAAGGTAAATCCGCTACACGACATTGAAGTCATTAATCTAGAATTAATTCTTGCTGACTTAGAATCGGTGGAAAAGCGAATTGACCGTGTTGGAAAAATGGCGAAACAAAAAGATAAAGAAGCTGTGGCAGAGCATGAAATTCTTGTGAAGTTAAGAGAAGCATTTGAAAATGAAATGCCAGCAAGAAGTGTAGAGTTAACAGACGAGCAAAAGAAAATTGTTCATGGCATGCATTTACTTACAATGAAACCAGTCTTATATGTAGCTAACGTAAGTGAAGAAGACTTACTGAATGATGGAGATAATGAATTTGTACAAACGGTAAAAGAGTTTGCAGCAAAAGAAAACTCTGAGGTCATTGTTGTGTGTGCAAAGATAGAGTCTGAAATTGCTGAATTAGAAGGCGA
This sequence comes from Alkalihalobacillus sp. LMS39, assembly GCF_022812285.1. Classification (NCBI taxonomy): domain Bacteria; kingdom Bacillati; phylum Bacillota; class Bacilli; order Caryophanales; family Bacillaceae; genus Alkalihalobacillus; species Alkalihalobacillus sp. LMS39. The sequence continues at coordinate 4,833,655 of NZ_CP093300.1, read as the reverse complement.
AGAAAAAGCAATGTTTTTAGAAGAATTAGGAATTCAAGAATCTGGTTTAGACCAACTAATTCGAGCTGCCTATCACTTATTAGGATTACGAACGTATTTTACAGCGGGTGTTCAAGAAGTACGAGCATGGACAATTCGCCAAGGTACAAAAGCACCTCAAGCTGCAGGTGTTATCCATACTGATTTTGAAAGAGGATTTATCCGAGCTGAAGTCGTTGCTTACGATGATTTAGTTGAGGCTGGTTCGATGAGTGCAGCAAAAGAAAAAGGAAAAGTGAGACTTGAAGGAAAAGAGTATGTAGTAGAAGATGGAGATGTTATGCATTTCCGCTTTAATGTATAATAAGTTTCAATGTTCGCTTGAATACGAAGGCGTGTTCTGTTATAATAACTCAGTGCGAGTAAAAATCTAACTTTTATTTTTGCTCCTTGCTCCATTTATGGGGCCGCTAGTCCAAAAGGAGGTGACGTATAGTGCGTAACTACGAAATTATGTATATCATTGCGCCTAACCTAGAAGAAGCAGCAAACAAAGAGATCATCGAAAGATATAATGGTGTTCTAACAAACAATGGTGCTGAACTAGAAAAGGTTGAAGAAATGGGTAAGCGTCGTTTAGCTTATGAAATCGAAAAGAATCGTGAAGGTTTCTATGTAAAGTTAAATGTTAAAGCTAGCCCTGAAGCGATTGCTGAATTCAATCGTTTAATCAAAATCAATGAAAACGTTATTCGTGTATTGATTGTAAAAGACGAAAACTAAGTGGAATGATATTTGGGAGGTTTTTTGAAGATGATGAACCGTGTCATTCTTGTCGGCCGTTTAACGAAAGATCCTGAATTACGGTATACACCAAATGGTGTGGCGATTGCTAATTTTACACTTGCTGTGAACCGGGCGTTTACAAATCAGCAAGGAGAACGTGAAGCAGACTTTATCAATTGTGTCGTGTGGCGTAAACCGGCTGAAAATGTAGCCAACTTCTTGAAAAAGGGTAGCTTGGCAGGTGTTGATGGTCGTGTGCAAACTCGGAATTATGAAAATAATGAAGGTAAGCGTGTCTACATCACAGAAGTTGTTGCAGAAAGCGTTCAATTTTTAGAGCCACGTAATGCTAGTGGTGGTGGACAAGATTCTAATTATTATGGCGGTGGAGGACAAAATCCATCAGGCCAAGGTGGATACGGTCAACAAAATCAAAATCAAAATCGTAATCAGACAAAATTAAACGAAGATCCATTTGCAAATGATGGTCAAACGATTGATATTTCTGATGACGATTTGCCATTCTAGGCATCAACCTATCCCTTATACAATGAAATTACGATAAAAATTTTAATGTGAAGGAGGGGTAACAATGGCTCGTAGAGGACGTGGACCGAAACGTCGTAAAGTTTGTTACTTCACAGTAAACAAAATTACGAAAATCGATTATAAAGATACAGATTTACTTAAAAAGTTCATTTCAGAACGTGGAAAAATTCTTCCTCGTCGTGTAACTGGTACTTCTGCAAAATACCAACGTCAATTAACTACTGCAATTAAACGCGCTCGTCAAATCGCTTTATTGCCGTATGTGAATGAAGTTAACTAATCAATTACAAAATATTAGGCTGTCGATAAAGCATCGGCAGCTTTTTATTTTTCCTGAGATTTGGTAAAAACACAAAGGAGTCTTTTATTTTATGAGAAAGGTACGTTCCTTTAATTTTATCTTAAAGTACGCTAAAATAGATAAGTAAAAAATGATACATACTAATAAAAATAGTCTCATCATAGAGAGGTGAAGGCGTGAAAAAAACACAAACATTAACTGAAGGAGCGATCCTTGCTGCTTTAATCATACTGTTGTTATTACTAGGTTTATTTGTTCCTTTTATCGGGTTTATTGTGTTATGGTTTGTTCCTATTCCATATGCAATTTATGTATTGCGACGTGGGGTTAAGCCAGGCATTCTTCTAGGAGTCGTGACATTACTGTTATCGGTCATGATTTTTAGTTTAATGGGAATTCCAACTGTCTTGTTATTTGCCAGTCTTGGCATTGTTATTGGTGCTTTGTATAAAAATAAAAAAAGCCCCTTTATTGTCTTATTAGGTGGAAGCTTAGCGACGATAGCGACTTTGTTATTAGGGTTTGTATTAAGTATTGCCCTTCTAGATGTCCATCTAGGACAAGCATTTGAAGAAGCAACACAGCAATCGATTGGTATGGTCGAACAAATCTCACAATTAACAGGGCAAGAGTTAACAGACCAACAATTAACACAAATCAATGAATCAGTTGAGTTACTTCAATACTTAATCACAACTGCTATTATTGGAACTGGTGTCGTGATGGCGTTTATTGTTCAATATTTAACGATTGCTATCGGGAAACGAATGAGATTACAAGTGGAATCTTTTCCTCCTTTCCGTAAGTGGAAGTTTCCAAAAGTATTTGTGTGGTATTACTTAGTTGTCCTTTTATTAGGGTTAGTTGACTTTGAGCGTGGGTCAACAATGTTTCTTGTTGTGACAAATTTAATGATTATCCTTTCTTGGGTTATGACCATTCAAGGATTCTCGTTCCTCTATTTTTATTGTCACACTAAAAAGTATAAAATGTTTATTCCAAATGTTATCCTAATACTAGGATTTATTTTGCCACCATTACTTTATCTTGTACGGATATTAGGTATAATTGATTTAGGTTTTGATTTAAGGAAAAAAATCTCAAATGAAAAAGAAACATAAATTTGTCAATAAGGTTCGGTAACAGGCATAGTGTCCGACCTAATTAAACAAAGTAGGAGTTGACAATATGCCAAAGTTCTTGTTGAAACGGTGGCATGGGTATCACGTTGTTTCCTTATTTACAATTGCGATTATCTTCATAGGAATCTTAACGTTATATCGATGGGAATTCGGACTAGTCGGATTTTTCTTGTTAGGTGTATTGGCTATTTATACTGTCCAAGCAAAAATATCATTTGAATCTGATTTAGAAGAATACATCTCGACATTGTCATATCGTGTGAATAAAGCAGGGGAAGAAGCTGTTACACAAATGCCAGTGGGAATCCTGCTTTATAACTCTGATTATTCCATTCAATGGGTGAATCCTTATATGAACGATTTACTATCGGAAGTGTTTATGGGAAAAACATTGATGCAATTGTCAGAGGAGATTGTTCCAGCCCTTGAAAGTGGAAAAGATAGGGTACTGATAGAACTTTATGCACGGTATTATCATTTAGAAATTAAGCGGGATGAACGCTTACTTTATTTTTTCGATGTCACAGAAAGAGAAGAAACAAAAGAACTATATAAAGAAGAACAAACGGTTATTGCTCTCATATTTTTAGATAATTATGATGAAGTTACACAAGGAATGGATGACCAAGTATTAAGCAAATTGATTAGCCAAGTCACCTCTTCTTTAAACAAATGGGCAAATGATTATGATATTTTCATTCGCCGAATGGCATCAGACCGCTTTGTCGCTGTTTTAAATTATAAATCATTAGCTGAGGTAGAAAAAAATCGTTTTGAAATCTTAGATGAAGTGAGAGAAGCGACAGGGAAAGAAAGAATTCCAATCACATTAAGTATCGGAGTTGGATTTGGTGAAGCATCTATTCGAGAAATTGGTACTTTGGCACAATCAAGTTTAGACTTGGCCCTTGGACGTGGTGGTGACCAAGTTGCGATTAAAGAGAAAAATGGGAAAGTTCGATTTTACGGTGGAAAGTCAAATGCCGTTGAAAAAAGAACACGTGTTAGAGCTAGAGTAATTTCACATGCGTTACGTGATTTCGTTGTAGAAAGTGACAATGTCGTAGTTATGGGGCATAAGCATCCTGATATGGATGCGATTGGTGCCGCCATTGGTGTATTAAAAATTGCTGAAGTCAACGGGAAAGATGGCTATGTTGTGTTAGACCGTGAAGATATTCACTCTGATGTTCAAAAGTTAATGGAAGAGATTGAACAGCATGACCACCTATGGTCCCAATTTATTACTCCATCTGAAGCGTTAGACATGGTGAATGAGCGTACACTGCTTATTGTTGTTGATACCCATCGGCCGTCTTTAGTCATTGAAGAAAAGCTACTTCAGAAAGTCGACCGTGTTGTTGTTCTTGACCATCACCGTAGAGGAGAAGAATTCATCGCTGATCCTGTTCTTGTTTATATGGAGCCTTATGCTTCGTCGACAGCGGAACTCGTCACGGAACTATTAGAATATCAACCAAAAAAATTAAAAATGGATATTCTTGAAGCGACCGCTTTATTAGCTGGAATTATTGTTGATACGAAAAGTTTTGCGATTCGAACGGGTTCAAGAACATTTGATGCAGCCTCGTTTTTACGCCGAAATGGAGCGGATACAACCCTCGTTCAACGGTTATTAAAAGAAGATTTAAATCAATATATTCAGCGGGCACAACTCGTTGAAAGTGCATTGATTTCCGATAAAGGAATCGCGATTGCTAAAGGAAAAGACGATGAGTTTTACAATCAAGTGTTGATTGCTCAAGCGGCAGATACATTATTAACGATGGATGGGGTTGTTGCTTCATTTGTCATTTCAAAAAGACAAGATGGACAAACGAGCATTAGTGCTCGTTCATTAGGAGATGTAAATGTTCAAGTCATCATGGAACAGCTTAATGGTGGAGGACATTTAACAAATGCCGCGGCTCAATTCGAGCAATATTCCATTGAAGAAGCCGAACATCAATTAACGATCGTACTTGATGATTATTTTGAAGGGGGAAGTTAAGATGAGAGTGATCTTTTTAGAAGATGTGAAAGGAAAAGGAAAAAAAGGTGAAGTGAAAAACGTCGCAGAAGGATATGCGAGAAACTTTCTACTACCGAATAATTTAGCAGTCGAAGCATCAACTGGAAATGTAAAAAACCTTGAAGCACAAAAGAAAAGTGAACAAAAAAAAGCGGATGAGGAACTGCAGAAAGCACAAAAATACAAAGAAGAGCTCGAAAGTATTACCGTTGAGTTGAAAGCAAAAGCAGGCGAAGGTGGTAGACTATTTGGTGCAGTTTCCACAAAACAAATCGCAGAAACATTAGCGAAAATGAAGAAAAAAGTAGATAAACGAAAAATATTATTAGATGAGCCGATTCGAGCATTAGGCTATACAAATGTCCCAATTAAAATTCACCCTGAAGTAGTAGCAACGGTAAAGGTTCATATTGTAGAAGAAAAATAAAGGCAAAACAAAAGTACCTTGAGAGGAGAAAAACTCCTTTCAAGGTTTTTAAAAATGTAAAGTTTGGATACAGAGGAGAAACAAACCGAAGGATGAACAAAGAAAAACGTGTTACTCTTGATAAAGGAGAAAAGGAAGAAAGGGGAACGCACTGTGAGTGAATTGTTTGCTGATCGCACACCACCGCAAAATATTGAAGCAGAACAAGCTGTATTAGGAGCGGTCTTTTTAGAAGAACAAGCCCTGATTACAGCGACAGAACGGCTTTTACCCGATGATTTCTACCGTGCTGCACATCAACGGTTGTATGAAGTTATGCTAGATTTAGCACAAAAAGGTGAACCGGTTGATTTAATTACAGTCACTTCAGAATTACAAGACCGTAAATGGTTAGATGATGTTGGTGGAGTTTCATATTTAACAGATTTAGCAAATTCCGTGCCAACTGCCGCTAATATTGATTATTACTGTCAAATTGTTGAAGAGAAATCCGTTCTTCGCCGTTTAATTCGAGTCGCAACAAATATAGCAGCGGATGGATATACGAGTGAAGACGAAGTAGATGCGATTTTAAATGATGCAGAAAAGACGATTCTTGATGTTGCCCAGCGAAAAAATACAAGTGCTTTTATTTCGATAAAAGATGTGTTAGTTGAAGCATATGATAGGATTGAAATGCTCCAAAATCAAACGGGAGATATTACAGGGATTGAAACAGGCTTCTCAGAATTAGACCGAATGACAGCAGGATTTCAACGAAATGATTTAATCATTGTCGCGGCCCGTCCTTCTGTTGGTAAAACGGCATTTGCGTTAAACATAGCCCAAAATGTTGCGACAAAAACAAGTGAAAACGTCGCTATATTTTCCCTTGAGATGTCAGCAGGACAGCTTGTACAGCGTATGCTTTGTGCAGAGGGCAATATTGATGCACAACGAATGAGAACCGGACAACTCATACCGGAAGATTGGCAAAAGCTGACGATGGCGATGGGGAGCCTTTCAAGAGCGGGAATATATATTGATGATACCCCTGGTGTTAAAGTAAACGACATCCGCGCTAAATGTCGTCGTTTAAAGCAGGAAAAAGGACTTGGGATGATTTTAATCGATTATTTGCAATTAATTCAAGGAAATGGTCGCGGGGGAGAGAATCGCCAACAGGAAGTTTCCGAAATATCAAGAACATTAAAAGCCATTGCGAGGGAATTAGAAGTTCCCGTTATTGCACTTTCTCAGCTTTCACGTGGAGTTGAGTCGAGACAAGATAAGCGACCGATGATGAGTGATATTCGTGAATCAGGAAGTATTGAGCAGGATGCTGATATTGTCGCGTTTTTGTATCGTGATGATTATTATGATAAAGAAACAGAAAATCAAAATATCATTGAAATTATTATTGCAAAGCAGCGGAATGGTCCTGTTGGAACAGTAGAACTTGCTTTTGTAAAAGAATATAATAAATTCGTAAATTTAGACCGTCGACATGCCGAAAGTGAAATGCCTCCTGGTGCATAATGAGTAGGTGATTATAGGTTTTCATTGAAGCTTTCCTCATGAGAGGGGAGCTTTTTCTTTATATATTATAAGAAAGCATAAAAATTTTGGTATAGCAGTGAAGCTTTGAAAGCTTACTTTAGAAGGGCGAAGGCTACGCGTTTTTCTTATCTTATACGAACAAATCAAAACAAAATGTGTTAAATGTTCGTGTTTTATTGACTTCATCCCTATAAATTGTTAAACTATCAATGGTCTTTGAATATAAAAAAAGATTGTTACACAACATAAAGTGTAACGGTAATTTGTGGAGGTGCACAAGGATGTCATCAGTTGTCGTTGTTGGTACTCAATGGGGAGACGAAGGAAAAGGAAAGATTACAGACTACTTGTCAGAAAAAGCAGAAGTAGTTGCTCGATACCAAGGTGGAAATAATGCAGGCCACACAATCGTTTTTGGTGGACAAAAATATAAATTGCATTTAATACCTTCAGGCATATTTTATAAAGATAAAGTTTGTGTGATTGGAAATGGAATGGTCATTGACCCGAAAGCACTTGTAGAAGAGCTACAATATTTACATGACCGCAATGTTGATACGAGTAATTTACGTATTAGTAATCGCGCGCATGTCATTTTACCGTACCATTTAAAACAGGATATTGTAGAAGAAGAACGTAAAGGTGTCAATAAAATTGGTACAACGAAAAAAGGAATTGGCCCAGCTTATATGGACAAAGCCGCTCGTAACGGGATTCGTATTGCTGATTTATTAGATAGAGAAGTGTTTGAGGAGAAATTAGTTCGAAATCTAGAAGAGAAAAACCGTCTTTTTGAAAAATATTATGAAGTTGATGGTTTTACAAAAGAAGAAATTTTAGAAGAGTATTTTGAATATGGTCAACAAGTCGCTCAATATGTGTGTGATACATCTGTTGTGTTAAACGATGCACTTGATGAAGGAAGACGCGTTTTATTTGAAGGTGCACAAGGTGTCATGCTTGATATTGACCAAGGTACATACCCATTTGTTACATCATCAAACCCAATTGCTGGTGGGGTTACAATTGGTTCAGGTGTAGGACCTTCTAAAATCAATCATGTTGTCGGTGTATCAAAAGCATATACAACTCGTGTCGGAGATGGTCCGTTTCCAACAGAACTTAAAGATGAAATTGGCGACCAAATCCGTGAAGTTGGAAATGAGTATGGTACGACAACAGGTCGTCCTCGTCGTGTTGGATGGTTTGATAGTGTCGTCGTTCGCCATGCAAGAAGAGTGAGTGGGATTACAGATTTATCGTTAAATTCCATTGATGTACTAACGGGAATTAAAACGTTAAAAATTTGTACTGCTTATAAATATAATGGCGAAATTATCGAAGAGTTCCCGGCATCATTAAAAATTCTTGCACAATGTGAGCCTGTGTATGAAGAACTACCAGGTTGGGAAGAAGATATTACAGGTGTGAAATCATTAAGTGAACTTCCTGAAAATGCGCGTCACTATATCGAAAGAGTATCACAACTAACAGGAATTCCATTGTCTATTTTCTCAGTGGGACCAGACCGAAATCAAACGAACCAAATTCGTGGTGTGTTTGCTTAATTTTTATAAAGGCCGTTGCTTCAGCGGCTTTTTTTGTTTTTTGGGGGGATTCGGCGCGGCTTGGGTGCAGGTGTCGAGGACGAAGGGTGTAAAAATCTAACGGACATTTGTTCCGCTATTCTTGGAATATATCACGTTTTTGACATGCTAACGGACATCTGTTCCGTTATATCAACAAAAAGCATGGATTGGAAGGCTAATTTGGACAAGTAGCGGAACACATGTCCGTTAAGAAAAGAAAAGAGATTGTTTTTCCTAAGTTAGCGGAATAAATGTCCGATAGGCTATTTTAAACTCACCTCAGGTCGTAGTTTTTTGCTACAGTTACTCCATTTCAGCAAAAATCGTTTTATTTATTAAAAAGGACTTGCAATTCCAAATCACACATGATATTATAAATTTTGTCGTTGTCAAACGAAATAAATTGGTAAAAGCAAGAGCCATTAGCTCAGTTGGTAGAGACGAGCAAAGCTTCTTTGAAAAAACGACGAGTTGTCTCGAAGCATAATCTACTTTGAATAAACAAGTAGAGGAAGAGATACAGAAGTGAATAAGCTTCATCATAGCAAGAGCCATTAGCTCAGTTGGTAGAGCATCTGACTTTTAATCAGAGGGTCGAAGGTTCGAATCCTTCATGGCTCACCATTGTTTTTCACACAGTGGCCCGTTGGTCAAGCGGTTAAGACACCGCCCTTTCACGGCGGTAACACGGGTTCGAATCCCGTACGGGTCACCAATTATTATAATAGAAAAAGAAAAAAATGGTCCGGTAGTTCAGTTGGTTAGAATGCCTGCCTGTCACGCAGGAGGTCGCGGGTTCGAGTCCCGTCCGGACCGCCATTTTTTTTTAGGCTCGGTAGCTCAGTCGGTAGAGCAATGGACTGAAAATCCATGTGTCGGCGGTTCGATTCCGTCCCGAGCCACCATTTGCCGGCCTAGCTCAATTGGTAGAGCAACTGACTTGTAATCAGTAGGTTGGGGGTTCAAGTCCTCTGGCCGGCACTCAAAAAAGCATGTTAGATTCATTCTAGCATGTTTTTTTTTTATTTATGAGAACAAGGTTAGGATAATAGGTCTAGTGAAGAACGACAATTTCAATAGAAACCTACTCCTATTTTTTGACAGAAATATTTCAAAAGTCGAGAAACTATAACACTATATGTAACAGAAAAACTTTGATTTATAAAGAAAATAGCGGAAATACATAAGAAAACAAAGGGTTCATCCTCTGCTATATTACAATTTCGTTTCTTTTCTATTAAAATCCGACACTGCCATTTTCATATGGTAAAATAGAAACGGTTATAAAATTACGACTATCAATCTTTCTTCATGAAAGTTTGATTCAGGAGGAAAGCCATATGAATGTAAAACAATTAAATACGGCATTCTTACATACTACAAATTCACTATTACATAAATGCAAAACAACATGGGATAAAGTAAAAAAACAACCTCGTTATGTAAAACATGTATTGGCAGTGGGCACTTGCTCAGCTTTGCTAGTAGCAGCACCAACAGCTTATGCCAATGAACAAGAATCATCACCATTAGATACGATTTATCACGTTTATATTGATGGTGATTATATTGGAGTCGTTAGTGAAGAAAAGTCTGTAACACAATTAATACAAGAGAAGATAGAAGAACTAGAAGAAAAATATAATAATCTTGAACTTGTCATCGGTGAAAAAGTGGAAATTATTCCAGAACGAACTTTTGATGGTGATGTAAGCTCAGGCACGGATGTATTAACGAAGCTAGCAGAAAAATTAACGGTGAAAGCAGAAGCAACGGCGATCCAACTAGATGGTGAGTCAGTGTTATATGTCAGTGAAGAAGAAGCCGCTGAATCAGTTAAAACTTCGCTCTTACTAGAATATGTGAGTGAAGACGAACTAGAACAATTTTTAAATAGTGAAAAAGAAGAACGCGAATCAAAACCAGATGTGGATGAGAACATCATCCGTGATATACGTTTTACAGAAGAATTCACAACAGCAGAAGAAATCGTTGACCCAGACCAAGTATTATCTGAAAAAGAAGCCGTTAAACAACTGCAATTAGGAACGTTGGAGGAACATACATACACTGTAAAAGCAGGAGATGTCTTAGGTTCCATTGCAAGTGAGCATAGTTTAAAAGTGAGTGACTTACTAGATTTAAATCCAGATATCACAACGGATACGATGCTTCATATTGACCAAGAACTAAATGTTACGGCATTTGAGCCATTAATATCAGTTATTGTGGAAGAAGCATCTACAACAGAAGAAGAAATTCCTTATCAAACAGAAACGAAAGAAGACTCTTCCATGTTTAAAGGTGACACAAAAGTGGAGCAAGAAGGAGAAGTTGGAACGAAAATTGTAAGTTATGAAGTAACAAAGGAAAATGGGAAAACCGTAAAACGAGAAGTCATTAGTGAAGTAGTAGTGAATGAACCAACAACAAAAATTGTAGTAAAAGGAACTAAGGAACAGCCATCGCGTGGTTCAGGAACGTTAGGCTGGCCAGCAGTTGGTGGTTATATCTCGAGTTACCAAGGCATGCGCTGGGGCCGTATGCATAAAGGAATTGATATTGCCCGACCTAGCAACTATAATATTTTAGCTGCTGATAGTGGTACCGTTACTTTTGCTGGCTCTCGTGGAGGGTTTGGAAACCTAGTAATTATTGACCATAACAATGGCATTGTCACGTATTATGCTCACTTAGCTTCGTTTGATACGAGTGTAGGAGATACCGTATCTAAAGGAGAGAAGATTGGTGTTATGGGTCAAACAGGGACAGCAACAGGCATACATTTGCATTTTGAAGTGTATAAAGACGGACAATTACAAAACCCAATGGATTATTTAAAATAAAAAGAAGCCTCTAGCTATACAATGTGCTAGAGGCTCCTTTTCAATTTCCGACCATTTCTTGTATTTTTCAGGATGTTGCATATGGTAAGATAGCAGTAAACGAAATGATAAACTAGGAGCGATCAATATGGAAAAACGGATTCTTGTTGTTGATGATGAAAAACCAATCGCAGATATATTAAAATTTAGCTTAGAAAAAGAAGGATTTGAAGTGCTTTGTGCATATGATGGGATAAAAGCAATTGAATTAGCCAAACAAGAAAACCCAGATATTATGTTATTAGATATTATGCTACCTTATAAAGACGGGATGGAAGTGTGTCGAGAAGTTAGAAAAACACATGATATGCCGATTATTATGCTAACAGCAAAAGACTCGGAAATTGATAAAGTATTGGGTCTTGAGTTAGGGGCAGATGATTATGTTACAAAACCATTTAGCACGAGAGAACTTATTGCCCGGGTAAAGGCGAATTTACGACGCCATAGTACAACGACAGAAGATACCGATACAACAAAAGATATTACGATTGGCGATTTAATCATCCAGCCTGATGCGTATTTAGTGAAAAAAAGAGGAGAAATGATCGAGCTAACACATCGAGAGTTTGAACTTGTTCATTATTTAGCAAAGCATATCGGGCAAGTTATGACGAGAGAACACCTATTACAAGCCGTTTGGGGTTATGATTATTTTGGCGATGTTCGAACAGTCGATGTAACAGTAAGAAGATTACGTGAAAAAGTGGAAGATAACCCTAGCTACCCAATCTGGATTATAACGAGAAGAGGAGTAGGGTATTACTTACGGAATCCTGAACAGGAGAGTTAAGAATGGAAAATAATAAGGTCGGTTTTTTTAAATCGATTCAATTTAAGTTGATTATCATTTATGTTTTGCTTATTTTTATCGCCATTCAAATTATTGGTGTTTATTTTGTTCGGCAGCTTGAAGAACAGCTTGTTTCCAATTATCGGACGATGTTAGATGAACGTGCCAATTTATTAGCTTACAATATTGAGCAAGAAATGGTGAAAACCCGAGAAGACCCACAAACATTGACGACAGACATAAATAATTTACTTCGCGAGTTTTTCTCGGTTGAAAATGCAGAAGTTCAAGTGATTGATATTAATAAAACAGTTATTAGTACATCAAACAGACAAAACACGCATATTGTTGGCCAACAAACAACAGAAGTAATGGTCAAGCGGGCGTTAGTCGGTACAGGCGATGACAGAGTGGTCCGTGATCCACAGACTGGACAACGAATACAAATCGTCATCATGCCGATAAAATCAGATAATGTGACGATTGGTGCAATTTATATTGAAGCATCAATGGAAGAAATCTATGAACAAATTCAACAAATCAATAGTATTTTAGCGACTGGAACCGTCATTGCATTAGTCATTACGGCTTTATTAATTGTACTCGTGGCAAGAACCATTACATCACCTATTCTAGATATGAGAAAACAGGCTATTCGAATGGCAGCGGGAGACTTCTCAAATCAAGTTCATGTGTACAGTAAAGATGAAATTGGACAACTCGCAAACGCCTTTAATGATTTAACTGCTCGAATAAAAGAAGCAAACGCATCAACGGAAAGAGAAAAGAAAAAATTAAGTTCCGTATTAGCTCATATGACAGATGGAGTCATTGCGACAGATTCAAATGGCAACATCATTTTAATGAATAAAAGAGCGGAAGAATTACTAGAAACAACAAGTGAAGAAGCGATTGAACAGTCTTTACCAGGTGTGTTGCGGATGACTGAAGCATATTCTGTTTATGAATTATCCGATTTTACAGATGGATTCTTACTTGATTTTAGTAATGAGGAGCAAGATTATTTATTGCAAGCTAGTTTTTCAGTTATTCAAAAAGAAAATGGTCCGATTAACGGGATTATTACCGTGTTACATGATGTGACAGAGCGCGAAAAAATCGAGCAAGAGCGAAGAGAATTTGTGGCGAATGTCTCCCATGAGTTACGAACGCCTTTAACGACGATGAAAAGTTACTTAGAAGCGTTAGAAGACGGTGCGCTCCAAGATGAAGAGCTCGCTCCACGGTTTTTACAAGTAACACAAACGGAAACAGAGCGGATGATTCGACTTGTAAATGATTTATTACAGCTTTCAAAAATTGATAGTCGTGATTATCAGCTTACACTGCAAAAAGTCGACTTTCATCAATATTTACACGAAACAGTAGACCGGTTTGAAATGATCGCCAAAGAGAAAAACGTCACCTTTAAACGAAAGCTACCTGCTTTCCCATCAGAAGTTCAAATCGACAAAGATAAAATTACTCAAGTTATTGATAATATCGTATCAAATGCATTGAAATACTCACCAGAAGGGGCAACAATTACAATTTCATTGGTGAATCAAGGCAAAAACATTCGGGTCGGTGTTGCTGACCAAGGTGTCGGTATTCCAAGGGAAAGCCAGGCAAAAATATTTGAGCGCTTTTACCGAGTCGATAAAGCACGAGCGAGAAACGTTGGAGGTACAGGATTAGGCTTAGCCATTGCAAAAGAGCTAGTTCATGCACATGGCGGAAAGATTTGGGTTCAAAGCACATATGGAAATGGAACAACCATTTATTTCACTCTTCCTTATTCAGTAGGTTCTGGAGGTGCGTAACGGTGACGTTTGAAAATGTGAAATCAGCAACGTTAACTCTTCTCGTTTTGCTCAGTCTTTTTTTAACGTGGGAATTATGGACATTCCAACCCGAATACGCCTTACTAAAAGAAGCAGAGTATGTGGAGAACACAAAAATAAGTGAGGAGCGAAGTTTAACAGATGTTATTGCCCCACAACAGGTGATTCTCCACAACAATGAAGATGTTGCTTCACTTGATTTAAATGATGTGTTATTTGAGGAACTGTATGAGCAGCTTGTGGCCACAAATGTAGAAGATTTAACTGTCGTTAGCTGGGATTTAGCGTCTCCGTTAAAAAATCAGTCGATTGAGTTTGTGTACCCAACCTCTATTCCAGCTGAAGTTATCTTAAATATGTTCCCGAATCTTAGTGAAGATACGGCATTACCAACAGAGTCCGTAGACCGGTTGATTCTTTACCATGTAACGACTAAAGACAAAATTCATTTGCGAATGGTATCATATGAAGAACAAGTCTCTTTTGATTTTGCCACCTCGTTTTCAATTGGTGATTTTCAAAATGTCTATCTAGCAAAAGCAACAGAGTATATTCCTGTGTTTGCCTATGAAAAAAGAAATGATGAGTATGAGCGGTTTACAAAACACATTTATTTACCAAAAGAAGAAACAGAATATCCGATTCTAACTTATACAACAACGGCCATTTCAGTTGATGTGTTTAAGCAAATTTTATTTAGTGATTTATTGTCTGTAAAAAAGTTTCGGCAAGAAGGCGGGAATGAGTCTTATACAGATGGAAATCGAATGATTAATGTCAGTGGTCGAGGATTATATATGAATTACATTAATCCCATTTCAAGTGAAGGTCATAACCGAAGTGGCAAGCATGGTGTATTAAGTAGCATTGAATTTATTAATGGCCATGGAGGTTGGACGGATGATTATGTGCTCGCGAATTGGACGTCCACATTGGTTGACGAAGAAGCGCATTTCCGATTAAGAATAAACCATATTCCGGTCATGCGGATGGGTGGACAAGATACGATGTTATTATCGGTCAGTCGGACAGGGAACCAAACAGCTGGCTATTCTCGACCATTATTTGATTTAGATTACACCCCTATTGGCGATGCAACAAGAGCGAAAACATTGGTTTCTGGTTATGATGTCCTCTCACAACTAGAGGACCAGGAAGCGATAGAAGTGGAAAAAATAGAAGATATTAGAATTGGGTATGAGATGACAAAAAATAATGCGTATATTACGGTAAGCCCATTTTGGTTCATGAAATACGGTGGGTATTGGCAAAAAATAAAATTGGACGAGCCTACAAATGAGGTAGATGATTATGGATTGGAGTAAAACAAAATCAATTTTTATCGTGGCATTCCTGTGCTTAAATGCCTTTCTGTTTTATCAACTTCAAGAATTTAATCATGCAAACAATATTAATGTCAATACAACAACACCGTTTCAAGAAGTGTTACATGAATTAAATGTCGTTATTGAGGATGATATTGAAACAGACCCAACAACAGGCTTTCATATTGTTGCAAAAGAAGTGAAAGTGACAGAGGCGATAGTGAGCTTGTTGACGAATCAAAAGGCTGAGGTTGTCAATGAAACAACAATTGTTTCACAGCTAGATGTGCCATATCAAATCAACCCTGATGAAGATATGCGAGAACAGTTAAAGGTCTTTCTAGCTGATTTTGTGTACCAAGGAGAAACATATGCCTTATCGCAATTCGATACTGACAAAAAGCTCGCCACGTTTATGAAAAAATATGAAGATAAAGTGATGTATTCGTCTGAACGAGCTCCGCTTATTTTACAATTCGATGAAAACTATCAAGTCATTCGATACCAACAAGTTGTCGTGGAAGTGGATTCTTCTGGTCGTGAGCAAGAGTTTTTATCTGGTATGAAGGCGATTGAGATTTTGTTAAATGAGCAAATTGTTCGAGCAAATGATACGATTACACATGTGGAGTTTGCGTATCATAGCTCATTCCAACCTGTTGAAAATATAGAAGTTTTTGCACCAATGTGGAGAATTCGTGTGAATGATGATGATTATCTCGTTTACGCGATTGAAGGTTCAATCCAAGATATCTCCTAGAAGAGGAATTACAAATAGATGGAGTGAACAAACATGAGTTTTCAATTTAGTGTGCTTGCTAGTGGAAGTACTGGCAATGCCATTTATGTAGCAACAGATACGCAACGCTGGCTCATTGATGCCGGCGTCAGCGGCAAAAAAATGGAACAGCTGTTAAATAGCATTCAATGTGACCCTAAAGACTTAAATGGAATTTTAGTCAGCCATGAGCATAGTGACCATATTAAAGGGGTTGGCATCCTAGCGAGGAAATTCAATCTACCAGTCTATGCAAATGAAAAAACATGGCGGGCAATGGAAAAGGACCTTGGTAAAATCGATACAGAACAAAAATTTCATTTTAATCTTGAAGAAGTAAAAACATTTGGAGACCTTGATATTGAATCATTTGGTGTTTCTCATGATGCTGCGGAACCGATGTTTTATGTTTTTCATCATCAAGGCAAAAAATTAGTCCTTGCGACCGATATGGGCTATGTCAGTGACCGTATTAAAGGAACGATTAAAGAAGCCGATGTATTTATTTTTGAATCGAATCATGACGTGAATTTATTAAGAATGGGGAAGTATCCTTGGAGTGTCAAGCGTAGAATTATTAGTGATGTAGGCCATGTTTCAAATGAAGATGCAGCTTATGCGCTATCTGATGTCATTGGTGATAAAACATCACGAATATATTTAGCCCATTTAAGCAAAGATAATAACATGAAAGAATTGGCAAGAATGACAGTCGAGCAAATCCTTCGAGAAAAAGACCATGGAGTCGGTGAACAATTTCGCATTTTTGATACGGATCCTGATGAGCCAACCGCCCTTGCTGTTGTGTAAACACGTTTATTTATCAAAAGTTTTGGGAAATCTAGTAGAAGTTATGTGAAATCACATAAAAGATGATAACGATCTAGATTTTTTCTATCAGCTTACTATAATTATGAGTAATAAGTATTACATCATTCAAGGATGGTGAGTCCAATGGGTTATTATGATAGTCATATTCCAAAGCGAGAAGACAATAGGAAAAAACGAGCAAGTGGACTATCTGCATTTTTTGGTGCAATTGTTGGTGCGGTTATCGTATTAGTGTCTATACCGGCACTTTCTCAAACCGGTTTATTGCCGTATGACATTTCAACAAATCAAAATGAAACGGTTCCGACGATGGTCGAAGGTGAACCAGCAGGCTTAGAGCAAACAGTGAATCTGTCCGTCAACTCAGATATTACAAATGCTGTGGATAAAGTATCTGATGCGGTTGTAGGGGTAATTAACTTACAAGAAACAAACTTCTGGTCTAATACCGGTGGTGAAGGAACAGGCTCAGGTGTCATTTATAAACAGGCAGATGGAAAAGCATTCGTCGTCACAAACCATCATGTCATTGAAGGAGCAAGAGAAGTCGAAGTTAGCTTAACAGATGGGACACGTGTACCTGCAAAAGTATTAGGTACCGATGTGTTAACCGACTTAGCCGTTTTAGAAATCGATGATGAAGGTGTTACGGCTGTCGCTGAGTTTGGTAACTCAGAAACATTACGTGTCGGAGAACCGGCTGTTGCGATTGGAAACCCATTAGGTTTAGCTTTTTCAAGTACAGTCACACAAGGTATTATTAGTGCAACAGAGCGAAGCATTCCTGTAGATTTAACGGGTAACGGTCAGATTGATTGGCATGCAGAAGTTCTTCAAACCGATGCAGCGATTAACCCGGGTAATAGCGGTGGGGCGCTTCTAAATATTCAAGGACAAGTGATTGGCATCAACTCGATGAAAATTGCGCAAAGTTCGGTGGAAGGAATCGGATTTGCTATTCCAACGGCCATTGCAGTTCCAGTCATTAACGATTTAGAACGATTTAGTGAAGTAAGACGACCACAGATGGGAGTCGGCATCCGTTCATTATCTGAAATCCCAGGCTATCATTGGCAGGAAACATTAAAGCTTCCTGATGAAGTCAAAGCGGGCGTATTTGTCACTAGTGTAGCACCAGTGTCTCCAGCAGAACGAGCGGGATTACAAGAGTATGATGTGATTGTCAAAATCAATGACCGAGACATTGAAGACGGTCATGATTTACGCAAATTTTTATATACAGAAACTGAAATTGGCGATGAAATTACAGTGACGTTTTACCGTGAAGGATCAAAGCAAACAACAACAATAACATTATCAGAACAACAAGCGTTTTAACAAAAACACAGTGGCGTGATGAGCCACTGTGTTTTTTGTTATACTATAAAAAACGAGAGGATGGGCTATAAATGATGAAGTTTACGACATGTCTTGAGCATGTAGAAATAGCAATGGAGCAAATTATTGATGAATGTGAAGTG
Source organism: Alkalihalobacillus sp. LMS39 (assembly GCF_022812285.1). Classification (NCBI taxonomy): domain Bacteria; kingdom Bacillati; phylum Bacillota; class Bacilli; order Caryophanales; family Bacillaceae; genus Alkalihalobacillus; species Alkalihalobacillus sp. LMS39. The sequence continues at coordinate 4,815,374 of NZ_CP093300.1, read as the reverse complement.
GCACCAACAATTGAAAAGATAGAAGAGTTATCCACAAACTGTGCATTTTGTAATGAAGATGCTATGTATATTGTATCCGAGTAGGAGTTTAGTAGCGTGTTAGTATGTGGATAAGTGCTGTGGATAACAAAAAATGAAGGGGAAAATGCTTGTGAATATCTCAATTATTACAGTCGGAAAGCTAAAGGAAAAATATTTAACACTAGGTATAAATGAATATAAAAAACGCCTGACTTCCTATGCAAAAGTAGAGATTATAGAAGTTCCTGATGAAAAAGCCCCAGAACAATTAAGCGAATTAGAAATGGAACAAGTAAAAGCAAAGGAAGGCGAACGCATCCTAGCAAAAATCGCTGTGGATACACATGTCATCGCTCTTGCAATTGAAGGAAAAATGTATTCTTCTGAGCAACTAGCAACAGAAATGGACAAATTAGCAACGTACGGGAAAAGTAAAATTGCGTTTGTCATTGGCGGTTCACTAGGGTTAAGTGATGCAGTAATGGCGCGTGCCAATGATACGATGTCGTTTTCAAAAATGACGTTTCCTCATCAGTTGATGCGGTTGTTGTTGTTAGAGCAAGTGTATCGGGGGTTTCGGATTAATCGGGGGGAACCGTACCACAAATAAAGGCAAAAAAAGTTGTAGATAAGGTGGCATTTTGTTGTCGGAAGCTGGTAATGTTTGTGAATAATCATTATCAGTTTTATAGTTCAACATGTGGATAAGTGTAAATGTCTTCGTTTGATTGTACACAGAAAAGTCAAATTCAATTTTAATCTTATCTATAGTACGTGATCGACTATCTGTACATTGCTTAATTTGAATTTCTGCTAATAGTAGCTGAAGCAGTTGCTTTTTCTTTTCTCTTGTTAAACTTTTATAGCAATCAAGAAATTGTTCTAATAAGACTCGTACCAATTCAGGTTGGATCACTTTAGAATCCGATGAATGTCAGGCAAACAATGTTAATCCAGAAGACTTATCAGAACAAGAGATGGAGCATTTTTTAGATCGAGGGTTATCTAATATGAATGATAGAATAAACAAATAGAGGCATTGAACCTTTAAGTAATACTTACAAGTCTAACTTTAATAATATAGGTCTTAGTGGTATAAAAAAGGAGCGTACCAACGGGTTGGGTATATCCTCAAGACCAATGGGGCTCCTTAGTTATCAAAATTATTATATAAAGTATTTAGAAAAACATCAAAGGGTGGTTCCGAATAGTTAAAACAGAGCAGTCATCAAGCTTGGCTTGACAACTGTTCTGTTTTAATTTGTATTTATCTGTAATTGTTCATACCCTTCTTTTTCCGCATGCCCTAATAAGTATAGGAAAGCAAAGGCGGGGATACGGATAATTTTTGTATTTGTCTCGTGCTTTGTCATTCCATAATCATCGTCATTACGAGTGACAATAATTGCCCCTTTGGTTTGATTGTCATTAGCCCACTCTACGATGGCTTCATTTTCAGAAATCGTAGAGTTTTGTCTGTATTTCACTTCAATAATCGTTCTACCGAATGGAAATGATACGATAATGTCTATTTCCTTTTGGGTTTTTGCATCTCGAAAATAGCCAATTGTAGGGTGTTGGTCGTAAAAGAATGTATGGATATGTTTGTATACAGCAGTTTCAATAATGGTTCCCATTTCTAATGGATCGGTTAGAACTTCCTCTCCCAACATAAGAACAGCGTTTCGAATAGCAGAATCAGCTAAATAAATTTTTGGCTTTGATTTTAGTATCTTCTTCCCTTTAAGCTCAAAAGGTTTACTCATATAAATTAAGTTGGCGTGTTCAAGTAGCTCTAAGTAATTATTAATGGTTGGTCTGGAAACACCTATTTCTTTAGCAATGGTTTCGGTAACAACAATATTTCCACTTGTCATACATAAATACAAGAAAATTTTCTCGAATTGGGATACATTACGTATATTAAATAAAGAGACAATATCACGTTTAATAACTTTATCGACTACATCTTCTCGAATAATTTTTTGAGCGAATGGGATATCATTTGTCTTTGCTACTTCTGGAAATCCGCCAATTAAGAGATATTGGTGGAAGTGTTTCTGTAAAGGTTGCAGGGCAAGCATGATAGCTGTTAGATCCATATCAGATAATTGACCTAATTGAGTTGGTTTAATATTTCTTGGTAGTTTAGGCTGAGTTGCACCAATCAATTCGATATATTCATAAAAGGAGAGTGTTGGTATTTTAATTTGTTTCCACCTTCCAACACCACTTTCACTCATTTTGGATACAAGTATCGGACTTGCGGAACCTGTCGCCATTATTTTATAAGAAGGGTGCTGGTCGTATAATGTCTTTAGCCATGTATCCCAATCTGTGGCGTACTGTATCTCATCAAAAAATAAAAATAAATCATCTGATCCTTGAGAAATATTGTTCTCAAACACTTCAAGAATATCACCAATCTCACATAATTTAAGCATAGGATGATCAAATGAAATATACAAAATTTGTTTAGGAGGAGAATGTTCAAGTATATCACCAATCATTTGATACATAATCGTCGTTTTTCCTACACGTCTCGGTCCAGACAAAATGACTTCACGTCTGATTTCGGTATGATAAAAATATTTTTTTGCTTCATAAAACGCTAAACGTTTGACAGGTTTAATAAAGTCACGAGGTATTTGTCCACTATTCCACCAAGGATTAAAGCCTAATAAAACCTTTAATATCTTTTCTTGAGATATAAAAGACATAAAAATCACCCCTTTATCAAAATATAATTATATTTTATACTTATTCAGTAAAAGTTTAAAGTATACTTTACATTTTTACCGAAAAAACTAAAATATAAACCGAAATGTAAAAAACACGCTGAACCGTACCATAAGTGATGGTAAAGCAAAAAGTTGAGATTATATTAAATAAATCGATTCTAAATAAAATTCTAAAAAAGTGAAAATAAGTTAGATAGGAAGCCTATTTGACCTGCAAGGTTTATTCATGAATCGCACATATATTGAATGAAGGAGAATCGTCATGGTATATAACAGATCTGGACAGAGTCATAAAACTTTATCCTTCATAAAAAAAGCAACGACCGTTAAAAAGCAGAACGTGGATACACCATTATACCAAGTGTTTTCTACCGCGAGTAGGAGACGTTTTTTGTATATTTGTTAAGTTGCTAGCCGTCAAAAAAAGCAAGAGGATGGTTCCTTTTCACCTCTGTTCGTGCTATTTTAGAGGAGTCTATATGGTTTGAAAATTATTTCTAATTAGATAAGAAATGAGAGGAACTTCTATATGCAAAAGAACTGGGCAGGTAATCTACAATACAGTACAAGCAACTGGCATGAACCTGAAACGATTGAAGAGCTTCAACAATTAGTCTCAAAGGTAACAAAGCTACGTGTCGTCGGAACGCGTCACTCGTTCAATAGTATCGCAGATTCAGATGAGAATCTCGTATCCTTGCATAAGCTGAACAAAGTCTTAAACATTGATAAGAAGAAAAAAAATGTAACGGTAGAAGCTGGAATTAAGTATGGTAACCTTTGTTATGAGCTTCACCAACATGGCTATGCTTTGCAAAACCTTGCTTCCCTTCCCCATATTTCAGTTGCTGGCGCTTGCGCAACAGCTACACATGGTTCAGGTAATCATAATCAAAATTTAGCTGCAGCTGTTTCTGCAATGGAAGTGGTAACCGCTAATGGAAGCGTTGTCATGTTTTCGAGGGAAACTTCAGGAGAGGAATTCTATGGCTCGGTTGTGGGATTAGGTGGAATCGGTGTTGTCACAAAACTAACACTAGATATCGTTCCAAGTTATCAAATGAGGCAGGATGTATACGAAAATCTTTCATTGTCACAATTAGCTCACGATTTTGATACGATCTTTTCCAGTGCTTATAGTGTTAGTCTATTCATGGATTGGCAGGACGAAACGATTAATCAAGTGTGGCTGAAAAGCAAGGTGACGGATGGTCAAGTTTTTTCGTTTGTAGAGGATTTTCATGGTGCAAAAGTGGCCACAGAAAATCGCCATCCCGTACCTGGCGTCGGAGCAGAGAATTGTACAGCTCAATTAGGTGTGGAAGGTGATTGGCTGGATCGCGTGCCGCACTTCCGAATGAATTTCACCCCGAGTAAAGGTCAAGAGTTGCAAAGTGAATATATCTTTGCTCGTGAACATGCCTATGAAGCTCTATGCGCACTTAGTGACATTCGTGAACACATCGCACCACATCTACTCATATCAGAAGTGCGGACCATTGCAAAAGATGAGCTTTGGATGAGCCCATCATATAAGCAGGGTTCGGTTGCGATTCACTTCACATGGCAAGATAAATGGGCGGAGGTACAGCAAGTGCTCCCACTCATCGAAGCTAAGCTCGAACCTTTTCAAGCGAAGCCACATTGGGGGAAATTGTTTACGACTTCACCTGAAAAAATACAGTCCCTATATGAAAAGATGTCTTCATTTCAGTCCCTTCTGAATAAGTATGACCCGAATGGGATGTTTCGTAATCGCTTTTTGAGTCGATATATTTTTAATGAGGGTGAGTAAATTCGTTTGACGGGGGTTCACGTCATACGATCGAACTTGATGCAGCATATACCGTTTTAATAGCTGAGTTGCATTAGTCTTGCATCGAGCAGTGCTGGGCTCGTCTAGCACTGCTCGACCGTTTGGCGCCACCAAATCTTTGTTTGTCATGATTCAGCGCTCCTATATTATAATGCATTTGCTTCATTCCTTTCATTGAATGGTTGATTACTTCCATGAATCCATTGTTATAAGAGTAGATGAAGGGTTGTAGCATAGCATTTATTGTTTCTCGTGTAGCTGTCCTTACTGAGGGCTGAAATACTAGTAGGTGTTAAATGAATAAAAAAAGTAGTAAGGAGTTGATACAAATTGGTTGTCAGCGAAATCAAACGACAACGAAGGCAGATTACAGATTCATGGTATGAGATTCAGCAGTTAGACAGTATGACGTATGTGTTACACGAACCAAACTATTATCAGAAGAATAGTCAGTATTTGATCATCGGTTCAGAACGCGCGTTGTTGCTTGATTCAGGGTCTGGAAGGAGGCCAATTCTTTCTGTCGTTCAATCGATCACGAACAAACCAGTTGTATTATTTAACTCACACACTCATTTTGATCATATTGGAAACAATCAAGAATTTGCACAGATTGCAATGGCGGATCTTCCTATTAATAGAAAACAGATGGTGGGAGATTATTTTGCACCGAAATTCCGCTTAAGATTGACGCTACGCCAACGTACATTTCGTATCCATGAATGGATAAAACCTTATGATCCTATCGATCTAGGAAACAGAAAGTTAACCGTGTTACCTTTAAAGGGGCACTCAGCCGATCACGTTGGATTGTTGGATGAGAAAAATGGCTTCATATTTGCTGCAGATGCACTATATCATGGACCTCTGCTCGCCTGTTTTCCAACTGCTAATGTGCACGAGTATCTTAGAAGTGCACAGCTTCTGCAGCACCTTTATGATAACCAACGCATTTATGGGAATCATTATACCTATAAGACGCCTATGGATGGACAGCATATTAAGCAATTGGTTGAGCTTTGCGAACAAACTCTTGACACACAGCAAAATGGGTGGAAAAAGGTCATTCCTGTTCAGAAGGTTGTCCGTGGCGAAGCAATTCTTTATGTATCTCGTTTTGCGTTAGCGACACCATAAACACTAGCCGAGAAGTTAGGTGTGAGTGACCACACCGTTCGAAGGATGTTGGAAAAAGATCATGGTGGAGTTGAACGGTTGTAGCAATCAGACAGCAGAAGAAATAAGTTCATCCCTAGAAATGAGTGAGCCATTATCTCGATTTGACCAGGATGATTTCCATGTTTGGATCACTGCCATTCAAGAAGAATGTGATTACATTTTAACATCAAATCACAGGCGTTTTCCTTCTGAAATCGGTTCTATTAAACGGATTCATCCGAGTGATTTTTATGAGCGACTAACGAATCCATAAAGTTTGTGTTGCGCATATGATAATGATACTATACATGCATAAGTTTTAAGTTTACATAGTACGTATGCTAATGAAAATGAAAATACTTAAAAGACGACAAAATTTTTGTTGTCTTTTTGTTTTGAAGATGAGACATGCTTTCTCAGCATGGATTAATACCCTATAAAAATCGACTTATTCTAGTATTTAAGTACCAACTTTAAATGAACTTTGATTTTTCAAAGGAAAACGATGTATAAAATTAAGGTGCAAGTTTTAGTTGTGGGAGGTTTTATTTAGTGATGAAGTTTGTTGATGACTTAGTAGGAGCTATATATGATGTTTTTAAGTTTATCATGAGGTCAATTGGTTATTTTCTTGTGGGGACGATTATTGGTGCAGTTCCAATTTATCTGATTGTTTGTATAATAGGATTGTTTCAATAATCCTATTCAACTAATGGGAGGAAAAAAAGAATACCAAATAAGGCGTTTGAAAAAGCTTTGAATACCAGTTTTTAACTAAAATGTCAATTCTTTTATTATATTATATTTGTTTTAGAATGAGTTTAGTAACAAAATAAATATTAAGAGTTGTTTCCATGTTTCAAAGAGGAATTTTTAAGTATTCAATAGCTTTTGCAACATTATTACTTACATTTATGATCTTCGGAAGTACTGTTATGGCTAACGAAGATATCTCTGATCAGGAAACACTTGAAGAACAAATTAAAGAATTGAATGAAGCTTTAGAGGAAATTAAAAATGAAGTGAATGAAAGATTAGAAGCTGGTGAAGAAATTTTTATAGTAGAAAGAGAATTGAGTTTTACAGATGAGCCCGCACAAGTTGAGATTAATAGTGGGAACACACAAGTAAGTGGAGAATTTGGGATAATGTCTACAACTAGATCAGCAAATTTTGAAGCCACATTAAGAAACCCTATGGGAATAGCAAATAGTTTCGCTCATAGATTAAATATTGATTGGACTTATAATAGCAGCAATTCAAATATAATTAATGTTGTTCCAAGATCATTCTTAACTGGACCATTATATTATAGGACTCACGATACAGGATCTTCTGCATTGACAGATGCCGTTCATCAAGTTGAATCGGTAGGTAGATTTCGTCCATATAATTTTGCAGTAATATCTTATCAGACTAAGTTTGTTATAAATGTTAATGGTACAGGGACACATCAAGTTGTAGAACTGTATGTAGGAAATTAAATAAAAAAAGTCAGCTGATCCTTAAAAATCAGCTGACTTTTTTATGAAAAAGAAAGAAGTAATAATTGAAGATTTTCTAAATTACTTTTTAGGTCCTATATTCTCGTATTATGCAAATTTACCAGTAAATAGTTTAATCGGGCGTTATAGTGTCGAAACCATTATCCAGGAACATAGACCAATAGGAGAAATATTGGTGGAGTTGAACGGTTGTAGCAATCAGACAGCAGAAGAAATAAGTTCTTCCCTAGAAATGAGTGAGCTATTATCTCGATTTGACCAGGATGATTTCCGTGTTTGGCTCACTCCCATTCAAGAAGAATGTGATTACATTTTAACGTCAAATCAAAGGCGAGTTCCTTCTGAAATCGGTTCTATTAAACGGATTCATCCGAGTGGTTTTTATGAGCGACTAACGAATCCATAAAGTTTGTGTTGCGCATATGATAATGATACTATACATGCATAAGTTTTAAGTTTACACAGTACATATCCTATATGAAAATAAAAAAAGACGACAAGATTTTTTGTTGTCTTTTTGTTTTGAAGATGAGACACGCTTTCTCAGTATGGATTAATACCCTATAAAAATCGACTTATTCTAGACTATGAATATATAAAACCGTTTGAATATTCTTTAAGCAGGGGGGTGTTACATATAGAACTTTTCTTTAAAATCATGAAATTCCTAATCTTGTTAATGTTTATAATTTTGAATATAGTCTCAAATACTATTATACGTGAATTTGACCTGGTTGATAACCTTTATGTCTTCTTATTGTCTATATTCTTTATTTTTGCCCTTTTTGGGGAAGACATGAAGAATAAAAAACTCTATCATTCTATTATTGTAGTCGGGGTAACGATACTTATCCTTTATTTGATTGTTATTTTGAATGACAGAGACTACGGTTCAGCGATATTTTGGTTACTTTTAATAAAGGTTATTTTGCTTATTAATAGTATCCACACATTATTTCAAAGAGATAAGAATTGAATGAATGAAAAAACGGGGGACCTATCCCCCGTTTTTTTACATACTATAAATGTGATTTTCAATATCAATTTTTCCTGGTGAATTTGGATTTGCTGGTTCTGTATGCCAAATCTGAGTAATAATCACAACTCTAGTGTGTCCATTCTGTATCATTCCGCTTAAGATTTCTTCATATCTACGAATGCTAATATTTTGGTCAAGCATTCGTAGCACGCTTGCATCAGTATATCCAAACCCTGCCACTGCAATACCTGTTGATACAACAGGATGCATTTTCGCGCGTAATATTTGTGCTGCTGTACCAACTACCATTGATGAGATCGTTGCTAAAAAATCACCTCCACTGTTGTATCCCTCCTCAGCTAACATGCTGAGCATTTCCTCTAATGATATCCGATATCACAAAAGAGTGTATGAGCATCGTTCATATGTCCGTGTTGAATCTGCTTTTGATGTTGTCGCTCTGTATTGCTATTGATTGTACTGTTAGGATAAACGCAATGATGCACAACCAATTGATTCACACTTGATAAACGTGTTGAGCAACCTGTAGGAGCAGCTCCCCACGATGCACGACTTACTACTGAAGGTTTTGCTTGCCAGTTTTTACTCATTATTAATTCCCCCTTAAAATGTGTTGCAATGGCCATTGTTCTTTCATAAGGGAGTTGAATGAAATAAAAAAACAACCTTCTACAGAAATAACCTATTATAGAAATTATTACAATGTAATGATACGATTTGTATATATTATAATAAGTCTTGAATTTCCAGAGTTTGTAGGGGCGCTCTATTTCGAAGTCGATTTGGAGGTCCTTCCTTTATAAATTGAATAAAAGGAGAGCATGTTTATGTTTAGCTTGAAGAAGATTTTTATTTTATCTATGACTGTTTGTTTTGTGGTTATCGGCTGTTCGAAACCTGAGCACATCTCTAACGAAGTTTATGAAGGTGTTTTAAGTGCACAAAAAACCGTTGATAAATGTTTTTATGATGCTACTTGTGATTATGAGACAGTATATACAGAAGTGAAAGATGATAACATGAACTTGATAAACTTAGCGAAAACCGATGAGGAAAAAAATCTTGTCTATTATACGGGTAGTTTAAACCTTCTTATGGTGGAATATAAACGATTATACATGAATGATGGAGATTGGTATTTGGAGGAAAGGCAATATAAAGAGAACTATAATTATGTTAATTTCTTAGTAGGGAAAAGGGATAAATACTAACTAATTTTTAATCAATAAAAGTCCACTCTACCGAAGTGGTTAAAATCCGTTTAACAATGTAAGTGTTTCCTGTTGAGCCTGTACGATTTCCATAAACATAACGGTGCTTTCTTCGATCGCTCATTTCATATTCAAGAAACAAGAACTCGATCTCTGCTCTCACATAGTTTGGATTGTTTCGTAGCCAATCATAAATATCTCGTAAGGTTCTATCCCCGCCGTAAATTACATTCCAATGGTCCTGTTGAAGGCTTCTAGAAAGATTGTTTGCAACGCCATGCATTAAAGCAGCTGCAGCATAAGTGACGCCTGGAAAATTAAACAATGTTGCGATACTTAATGCACTACCTACCGCCCCATTTAAACGACTTAAAATACTATTCGAAGTCAATTTCTCATCTATAGCTTCATGCATAGTTCGATTAACATTTGACATATCATATGCCGAATCCTTTGTGACTGAAATCGTTGCTCTATACTGTCTCACTTGATAAATCCCACTCATTATTACCATTCCCTTCCTACACAATTTTGGATTGCTAGCAACTGATGGGAATCATAAAAGATACCCTCTTACTCTTATGATTCGTTGCTTACAACTTACAAAGGGGAATTCAAGTGGATAATAACAACTGTATTATAAAAAAATTAATTACTTTAAAAAGACAATTCTAACAAATATCAAATTACCTAATTTTTAAGGAATTTCACAACTGTACTGATATATATAATGTACGTTCTTACTTAATGGCTTACCATAAATTTGATAATATCTGAGGAAGTAAGAGACTAGGCAGAACGTTAGTTTGTTAAAACCAATATTATTAAATGTACCAGTTCCTGTTTTAATGCGTTCTAGAATAGATACAGTAAAATACATATCCCCTGTGTAACTTCCTCTACTAACTTTGATATAAAAAGTTTGAGAGTTTGCAGTTGCATCGGCTTTTCCGTATATAACGGGTGTCATCATCCTTTTGCAGGTTGTTATTAAATATTTCTATTTTCATTCCTTGATATTGACTTTGATACGAGCTTCTAACATAAACTTTTTCTCCAGTATTCGCTTAAAATAAACGGCATCTTCATTCTCAGGTAAAATGGTCGTCCTCATATTACTGAATTTCCAATACTCTGCTGAATAGGCTGTTTCAAAACTAGGATATCCTGTAATTGTGCTAGATGCTGACACTAGTGTATTTAACGAAAATATCAAAACTATAAATAAAGCTAAACCTAGCAATTGCTTCACACTTATTTTTAACGAATTATTCCTAATTTTATAGTTTCGCCCATTATAGTTACACATATTACCTATTTATAAAAAGTATAGTATTAATATTGATAATATGTATATACGGTTCGTAATACCTATAAATCTTCATTTCAGTCCTGCTAAGTTCTTTTTCTTTTGTCCAAAGTCGATCATAGATTTAACTAACTTTTGTAATCGTTCCCGTAAGATAGAAACGGGGAAGAGATTTTACTAGAGTGTTCTTAAAAAGAAAGGATAAACGAATTATTTCTAGAATCCTTTGATACATGAAAAAAATATTGAATCATTGATGGAAGAGTTATAATGAAACGTCTTCTGTTAGGAGTATTGGTGTAGTTTCCCTTTTGACTCACAACGGGGGCTGGATACTAATGTCCAATTGTATAATAAGTATAAACAGATAGTGCCATTAGAAAAGTATTCAATGAAAGTATGGGTGTATTAATGGAGATAAAGATATTATGGGGGTTAAGGGTTCAGGAATTTTATAGAAAAATGTTCAGGTACTATTCAATCATTGGTGCGAATGTTGTTTATTTTTTTCTAGTCATCAGTAGTATCTTTATTTATTATTTTCATTTATTTCTTCAGTGGATCCCTCCTCAAATCTCTCTTGAAGTAATCTTATCACTATTTGTAACCTTCATTTTAATCCAGACAAAAGTTCGGACATTTGTTAAAAGGGCAGATATAATCTTTTTGTTGCCATTAGAATGGAAATTAAATTCGTATTTTATTAAATCACTTGTATATAGTTTTGTTATTGATGTTATTAAATTACTCAGTTTCGTTATTGTTTTCTTATCTTTATTTTTTAAAACAACTACTATAAATCTTCCCATCCTTTTTTTTATAGTGGGGATTGTTGCTTATAACATTTTAATGAAGTGGACTGAACAATGGATAGAGAATCAAGTTCAATTTGTGTTACATAGGTTAAATCGGTTTTTTTCAATTTATTTACTCTGTTATTTCTTGTTTAAAAGTGATTGGATTTTTGAGATTGTTTTAATGAGTATAAATGTCGTCTATTTAATTTATGTTATAGGGAAAAAGAGAGGTCTGAATTGGCAATGGCTAATAGTTGAAGAAGAAAGTGCTTTATTAAAAAACTATAAATTTATTAATATCTTCATGGATGTCCCCAATCTGAAACGTTCTTTTCGGAATAGACGATTGCTCACGATGATTCTGAAAAGGTGTATCCCATATAGTCAGAGCAGTACATTGATATATTTATACTCACACTTGTTTGTAAGATATAATGATTACTTTTACCTTTATTTAAGACTAACTGTAATTGGCATAGTTGTTAATTATGCTATGCCAACAAGTGGTTGGATTTTTATTCTCCTAATTTTATTTATGAGTGGATTTCAAGTCATTCCTTTACAACATGAAATTAAACAAAGTGTATTACTTTATCCTATTTCTAAATCGCAGATGAATGATTCTTTCTTAAAGGTTGTCTTGGTTATGTTATATGCACAATTTTTCATTCTATATATAGCTATGTTCATTCATACTTCTACTGCTAACCTATACTATCTTGTAATTGGAAGTTTATTTGTTTATGTTTTTGTATATACCTTTGCATCAAAGAGAGTCAATGTCTTAGGTAATGGCTTTAAAGAATAGTGTGGTTATCAACAAACGAGTGTTTAGTGAGAACAGGACTGTCAAATGACGGTTCTGTTTTATGTTTTTAAGAAATCGATTTATAGTCAATATATTCGCTATGTCTCAAAGTTAAATAACCAGAGTTAAAACAAGTTGTGCAAATTTTTCAAAAAAAGATTGAAATATTTAAAATTATAGTTTAACATCATTACTGAAACCGCTTTCCTTTTTTGCTGCTAGTAAACTATGTAGTTATCTTTAGCAATACATAAGATTTAAAAAGTCACTTTTTTTTTACCCAATTACTAACGCGTGTTAGTAATTGCAGTATCAATTATCGGCCATATGAAGGAAACAAACTTCTATAACGTAAATATACTCCCAAGCGCTTCTAGAAAGTAAAGAAAGACGAGCTCTCGGGGATGAAGAAATGCTGTTGTCATATGTCCTTAGTTTTCAATTACCTGCCTCTAAGAATTAGATTAATAGTCATTTCCTAACGACCAAACTACATAGGTGATTTTATTATGAAGTTGTTCAAACCTGAAATTGACGCGCAAATAATCTAAAAAGGGGGGATGCCGAATTCATTCTGTAACACAGTTAGATTAAATAAATTATTTAGGAGGTTATCATGAATCTGAAAAAAATGTTTATTTTATTTCTAGCAATTATTCTTATTAGCTCTAACTTTACTTTTATAGCTAGTGTTTCCGCTGTTGATAGTACAGAGGTTGATAGAAGTCCAAGCCCAGAATCAGAAGGTTGGAACTTAGTTTGGTCTGACGAGTTTGATGGTGACGAGATCAATATGGATAACTGGAGTTATGATGTTCCTGAAAATGGTAGATGGAACGATGAAATACAATCGTATACAGAAAATAACGCTTTTATTGAAGATGGCTCTCTTATCCTTGAAGCAAGAAAAGAAGATATTACAGAAAAAGATGGTCAAGTCTATAACTACTCTTCTGCTAAATTAATTACTCAAGGAAAGCAAACTTGGACATATGGAAGAGTCGATGTAAGAGCGAAATTACCTGAAGGACAAGGCATGTGGCCAGCGATTTGGATGATGCCAGATGATGAACCATTTTATGGGACGTGGCCAGTAAGTGGTGAAATAGATATTATGGAATTGCTAGGGCATGAACCTGAGACAATCCATGGGGCTGTACACTTTGGGAGTCCACATCAACAAATTCAAGGAACATATAAACTAAAAGACGGAACAACGTTTGCTGATGATTACAATGTTTTCAGTATAGAATGGGAACCAGGGGAAATTAGATGGTATGTGAATGATCAACATTTTCATACTGCAAATGACTGGTTCACAAAGCACCCTGACAATGCAGATCCTTATACTTATCCTGCTCCGTTTGATCAACCATTCTTTTTAATTTTGAATATTTCAGTAGGTGGAGGATGGCCTGGAAATCCAGATGAAACAACAGTATTTCCACAACAAATGGCAGTGGATTATGTGAGAGTTTACGAGAAAGATGAATATCCCGTACATGAAAAACCTGAAAGCTCAGAAGAACGTGAAGGAAGAGCACCTCTAGAAGATGGTAACTACGTATATAATGGAAGCTTTGATAGTAATGATCCTGAAATTCAAGGGATAGAAGGAGTTCCATATACGGATTATTGGACATTTTTACAAGATGGAGGCGGCAATGCTACTCTTGCTGTAAATGATGGAGCGTTGGATGTACAAATTCAATCTGGTGGGAATGTCCAACACGGAGTTCAATTGCTTCAGTCGCCAATGCATCTAGTTGAAGGAGCGACATATAAAGCTTCCTTTAGAGCAAAAGCTGAGAATGAAAGACCGCTAAAAGTAAAAATAGGTGGAGATGGAGATCGGAGTTGGGTCGATTATGCAGAAAAAGACCCAATCACCATTACTTCTTCTTGGGAAGATTATTCGTTTGAATTTAAGATGAAGTATCCCACTGATGTTAAAGCAAGATATGAATTCAATATGGGTTTAAATGATAACAATATATCACTTGATGATGTCAGATTAGAAAAAATTGCTGACCCAGATCCTGCTGATACGAAAAGAGGCCCACTTCCAACTGGGAACTACATCTTTAATGGTACATTTGATCAAGGTGTCGATAGAATGGGGTATTGGGAGTTCAGCACAGATGAGACAGCAGATGCAACGCATTATATTGGTAGTGCAATAAATGAACGAAGATTTGAAGCATTAATTACTAATGGCGGTAACACAAGTAATTCTGTGCAGTTAACACAAAGTGGTTTCAGTTTGGAAAATGCTAGAAAATACGAGTTGACGTTTGATGCAAGTTCAGAAACTGAAAGAGAGATTCAAGTAGCTTTTACTAATTCAAATTCTGAAGTTGTTCATGAAGAAACCATTAATCTAACAACAAATACAGAAGAATATACCGTACATTTTATTATGGAAGCTGAAAATGATCATGACTCATCACTTCAATTTAATATGGGTGGTCATAACAGCGATGTATACATTGACAATGTATTTCTAAAGCGACACCAATCCGATCTAGAAGTGGGGAATCTTATAGAAAATGGTACGTTTGATTCTTTAACTGGTTGGAGAAGAGAAGCCTATAGTCCTGGTGAAGCAACATTTTCTGTAGAAGATGGACAAGCAAAAGTTGCGATAATGAATATAGGGACGGATGATTGGAATATTCAATTATTCCAACATGGAATCAATATTGAAAAAGATGCAACTTACGAGGTTTCATTTGACGCAAAGTCAACTGTTGATCGACCATTACGTGTTCAAATTCAACGTAATGGGGAAGAAGATAACATATGGACTGAATACTTTGACCAAACCGTATCGTTAACCGATTCATTAGAAACATACACGCACACATTTACAATGACTGAACCTTCAGATCCATTATCTAAATTTGGTTTTGCTTTAGGGAAGGATGAGAATGGATTAACTCCAGCAGAAGCTCATAATGTATTTATTGACAATGTGTCGGTTAAAAAGGTAGAAGGTAATACTGAAGAACCAGGCACCGAAGATCCAGGGACTGAGGAACCGGGTACTGAAGATCCAAGTACAGAAGATCCAAGCAATGATAATCCAAATGAGCCAGAAGAAAGACCAATGGGTGAGCAGTTTACTGATGAATTTGATTTCCATGATGAAGAACGTTGGTCGATGGCAGGTGTTTGGACAAATGGAGATATGTTTAATACAACATGGTATCCAGAACAAGTAACGTTTGATGATGGTAAAATGCTATTAACTCTTGACCATGACGAGAACGCTGAGGAAACGGGTATACCATACAAGTCTGGGGAGCTTCGTACAAATGATTTTTATCAGTATGGTCTGTTCGAAGTCAGTATGAAACCTGTAAAGTCAGAGGGAACAGTATCTTCTTTCTTTACGTACACAGGGCCATGGGATTGGGAAAATGATCCTTGGGATGAAATAGATATCGAGTTTTTAGGTAAGGACACATCAAGAATACAGTTTAACTATTTTACTGAGGGCGTAGGTGGTAATGAACATTATCACGATTTAGGTTTTGATGCATCTGAGTCATTTAACACATATGCATTTGAATGGAGAGAAGACTCTATTACTTGGTATGTAAATGGAGAAGCTGTTTATACGGCAACAGAAAACATTCCCCAAACACCACAAAAAATCATGATGAATCTATGGCCAGCAATAGGTGTAGATGGATGGACAGGTGTGTTCGATGACGCTGATATCCCATTAGTTGCCGAATACGAATGGGTAAGGTATACACCACTAGAAGAGTTAGATGTACCAGTAGATCCAGAAGAACCTGTGGAACCAGAAACTCCAAAAGAGCCAGAAACTCCACAAGAACCTTCTGATGATGAAGCCAGTGACGACAAAGAAAAAGATGGTGAGAAACTCCCAGTCACAGCAACGAACAACTATACAATGCTGTTAATTGGTTTCTTCACTCTACTTGCAGGCGCTCTCTACTTCACAGTAGTATCTTACCGCAAGCGTCTAGAGTAAAGCTCTAGCTACTAAAAAAGAGTATCACTGATGCGTAAGTGTCAGTGATACTCATTCACTAAAAACACCAGAAAAATCAAATTCACTTTATTTCTCTCACTCAAACCACTTTTTTCTCCTATTAACACTTTAGCATTCTCAATCAACTTCTTTAGATTTATATACATTTTCATATAGTAGGTAAAAAGCTTAAATCAATATGCAAGGAAACTAATTATATTGGAGTGTGATTCATTATGATGAAAAGGAAAAAATGCATACTTGTACTTTTCTTGACTCTACTTATGCTATCGGTTTCTTCAGTAACCTACGCAAACAATCCGGTAACAGGAGATGGCTTGTTTGCACCTTTTAACAACCATGATGCACGCAATTGGCAAATTTCCGACGGGTGGAAAAATGATGACGTTTTCTTTGGTTCACATTGGAGTTCAAATCGAGTTAACTTTAATGGAGGAGTGCTAGAATTATCATTACGTAGAAATGACGCGTATGCACGTCCTTATAATTATGAGAGTGGAGAGTATACAACAAATAATTTTTATGGGTATGGGCTGTATGAAGTTTCAATGAAGCCAGCTAATGTGTCTGGTGTTATTTCCTCATTTTTCACATATACTGGCCCATCATATAATGGAGCACCATGGGATGAGATAGACATCGAGTTTTTAGGAAATGATACGACAAAAGTTCAGTTTAATTATTATACAAATGGTGTTGGTGGAAATGAAATCCTGTATGATTTAGGATTTGATGCTTCTCAAAGCTTTAACACATATGCATTTGATTGGCAACCAAACTATATTAGGTGGTATGTAAATGGGCAATTAGTTGCTACAGCTACAGAAAACATACCTAGTAATCCAAGTAAGATTATGATGAACATATGGAATACTTATGGAATCGATGAATGGGCTGGTCGTTATTCTGGACAAAATGCAAATGCATATTATGAGTGGGTCCGATATACACCAAGTATAGGGGGCGGACAACAACCACCAGGAGTTGCTCGAGATTTACAATTGCAGGCATGTGACTTTTCTAATGCAAGGGGAGTTACTTCATGGAATTGTGGAGTAGGGTCTTTCCACCCCGGAAATTGGATTAAATTCGATAAGATAGATTTTTCTACTGGGTATAATGCATTTGCAGTTAGTTATGCATCATCTCTTCAAGGAAGTTTTGATATAAGGATTGGTAGTCCGAGTGGTAGGATTATTGGTACTGTCAATTATGGACCTACAGGGGGCTGGTCAAGTTACGAATGGAATGGTACTCCGAATTTAGATAGTAGTGTGCGTGGAGTTCATGATGTCTATATTGTATCTACTAGTGGTGGCGCAAATTTAAGAGAGTTTTGGTTTAAAAATGAATAGTCTTTCAAATCATATTGTATAACAAGGAGGTTGTCCACAAAGGTAATTGGTCCTTTGTGACAGCCTCTTTTCATTGAAAAATACATAGATTGTTTCGTTAAATCGGTTTATATATAATGGGATTAATATTAGTCATTAGGTGGGAACGTTATGCGTAGTGAGGATTTAGCTAAACTTCTAGGATTATCTAGAAGTACAATTTCAAGAGTGATAAACAATTATCCAGATATACCACAAGCAACTAGAGACAAGGTTTGGAAAGCAATTGAGGAATACAATTATGCCCCCAATGCTTCAGCACGAAAGTTAGCAGGCGTAAAAAACAAAATGATAGCTATCATTTTATTAGATGTAAAAGATAATGATGAACCTCATCATGTAAAAACAACGGACGATACTTTAATACATGATAATCCGTTTTTTTCTCCAGTTATTAACGCAGTCAGTGACCAAGCGAATAAAATGGATTATTATGTTCTTATTTCAATTGCCTATTCAAAAGAAGATTTAAAAAAAGTTCAAAGTATTTTTTATCAAAAATTAATTGAGGGAGCTATTTTTGTAGGGACGCAAGAAGCAGAAAATGAGCTTATCTTTAATCTCATTAAACAAAAACATTTCATAGCTATGATTGATACGAGCGAAGTTTATAATAAAAATCACAATGCAATATATGTTAATGCAGATAACTATGAGGGTAGTGTGAAGGCTGTATCATACTTATTGGAACTAGGACATACTTCTATTGGTATTATTACTGGAAATTTGAATAAATTATCTGCAAAAGAAAGGTTAGCAGGTTTTGAAAACACGTTAATGAAACATGGAATAGAGTTAACAAACGATTTGATTTACCATGGTGATTTTACTGAGAGTAGTGGGTACGAAGGCGTAAAGTATCTTCTTAGAGGTCCCAATCGGCCGACCGCTATTTTTGTAAGTAATGATACGATGGTAGTAGGTGCATATAAAGCAATAAGTGAATTAGGGTTACGTGTCCCGGAAGATGTATCCATCATTGGATTCGATAACTCCTTTTTTTCATCTTATCTAAATCCACCTTTAACAACAATTGAAATCTCATTTGCAGATATAGCGAAAAGAGCAACAACCCTTCTGATTGAATCGATTGAGCAAGAACAGCAACGAGGGATTGTAGAAAAGGTTAATGCTACTCTTATCAAAAGAGAGTCTTGTCAAGCAATCAAAAGTAATGGAGAGATTACATAGAATTTTATTGATAGAAGAGGTGCATCAGCTTCTAAACAATTACCCAGTTAGAAAAAAGTGAACCCTCTATGACAAATTACGAAAGTTTCCCCAGCTTTCTTGTTTAGCAAACGAAGGGTAGGAGGATATAAACGTAATGATGATAGGCGCATCGTCGAGGTCACGGTATGTGTCAAAAAGTAGTCTATCGCCGTACCGAATCGCTGTTAGAGCAAGAGGTAACTCACGTCTAAAGATCTCATTACGTTTAGCTGCTTCACGTTGGTTATATTCTCCTTGATCTACGTATAAGTAAATCGCAAAGTATAAGGAACTTCCATGTGTTTTCCATTCCGCTAATACTTCATCTCTCATTGGATTGATTTTATCCCAAGTATAATCATTACCAATCGTTAAAAACAGTTCTCCAGTAAAGTCTGAATGAGTGAGTGTGTAACGTCTTGGAATAATAGGGTGTGTTATAGTCACACCGTCCACGTACTCCACAAATAGTTTTTCAGGATTGAAGTTACTCAAGAAATCAACTCCAAACATTTTTGTTATATAAATATGTATTTGTTTAACCACTCATTCTAAAAATCATAAACAAAAAAATGAAGTTAAATAGTTAATTACAACAATGGGTTCTAGGCATACCTAACTGAGCATTGAGTAAAAGTCCTCAATGCTCTTTGTGTTTCTTAAATATACTGCGCTGAAGAATTGAAATGCTTTTCAAATAGGTACGCATAGCCCTACACTTGCAAAGCAACTTCAATCCTTACAAATCTCGTTTTTACCATTCTCTTGGTTCATAGTTGAGTTCTCTAAATAACTGTGTGCGCTCTTTCTTTGATAAATCTCTCCATTGTCCAGGTGGAAGATTTCCTAAATGAATATTCATGATCCGGGTTCTTTGCAGTCGATAGACTTCGTAGCCCAACGCTTCGCACATGCGACGAATTTGGCGATTTAAACCTTGAGTTAAAATAATTTGAAAATCAAATTTTGATAGCGGCCTTACTTCACAAGGAAGTGTTTTTGTACCTAATATTTTTACACCTTCAGACATGTTTTTTACAAATTCAGGTGTGATAGGCTTGTCTACTGAAACAATATATTCCTTTTCATGCTTATTTTCCGAACGTAAAATCTCATTAACGATATCACCGTCATTTGTTAGGAGTATTAAACCTTCTGAATTCTTATCTAACCTCCCGATATTAAAAATTCTTAATGGGTGATTTACTAAATCGATAATATTACCCTTAACCTTCTTTTCCGTTGTACTTGTAATACCTACAGGTTTATTTAAAGCAAGATAGACGTTATTTCTAGCAACCCGAACGGGCGAGCCATTTACAAGGACATCATCGCCCGGCTGAACTTGATCGCCAATTTGTGCACGTTTTCCATTGATGGTGACTCTGCCTTCTGTAATTAATTTGTCCGCACCTCGCCTAGATGCTTTTCCAGCTTCACTAATATATTTATTGATGCGCATATAAATCACGACCTTATTTTGAAATTAGTTATTCGCGTAACCAAATATACCTTATTTTAAAGAGCAAATCAAAAACATTTTATTGAAAAGGATAGGGTCTATTCCCCGTTATCAACTAACTTTTCTAGTACTGACTACATCTACTTTAAGTTGTTTGACTCTTAAATAAAACCAGGATGTAATTAAAAAGGATAGAATTCCATAAGTAATCATCATTTGTTGTAAACCTAATGTATCTAACATCAATCCTGTTGATAATAAAATGATTTGGTACATAAAATCATCGACCATACCTCGGAAAGAGAAAAACCTCCCATGATACATGGGGGGAATAGTCATTTGAAAAATCATTGTTGCTATTGGGAAAAAACATCCAACAGCAAAACCGAAAAGTACAAAAGCTAGTATCGTTAAATATGAAAACTGTACGTAAAAAAGCATAAGCTGTGCAAACGCAATGACTATAGAAAGTATGAATAACTTTTTAAACGGAGTGTTAAAGCCAAATCTTCGTACAAATAGAGTACCAAAAATGAAAGCTACTCCCTCAATGGTATATAACCATCCTTTTATTGACGGGTTTTCTAGAGCTTCACTTATGTTAATAACAATTAAATTAAAGCCACCTATAAACAAAAGAGGAACCAATGTTAGGAAAAGCGTTGGAAAAATAGTTGGTCGTTCTTTTATGATAGGAAATAATTCTTTAAAAGACTGCTTAGTGTTCTCTTCTTCAGGCGATTTTTCTTTCTCCCTATTTGGTTCTTTAATGTTCAAAAAGGTTGTAAGCACTAGCAACAAAGCATATGAAATGAATGCTATAACGTAAAGCATGGAAAGGGACATTATAGTTAAAAAGACACCGGCAGCAGCTGTACCAAGTACCCGAGAAAGGGTGGAGATATTCATATATAACCCATTAATGTGAAGCAACTTTTTTTCTTCAACGACTAGTGGAATGGTAGCTTGCAGTGCTGGAAAATAAAAGGCGGCTGCAACATTAATAGAGATTAGAAAGGCAAGCATCCATGCAATTGACCCAGTTTCAATGGCAATAAACATAAACCCAACACTAATTAGGCGCCCGATTCCTGCACAGAGCATAATGTTCTTTTTTTTATATTGGTCTACAATTCTACCTGAAAGGGGACCAATGGCAATTCCAGCAAGAATACCAATCGCCAAAATGAGCGATTTATGAAAATCTGAAGGAACTTTATCTTGCATAAATGCTAAGTCCCCGATAATCCCAAGCCATAAACCAAACCCCGCAATAAATTCACCAGTTAATAAAATCCAGATATTTTTATTTTTTAATATAATAACAGCATCACCTATCAAATTTTTATTGAAATTGATTATCATTATCATTATAATATCAACAAGAGTAACGACTAAAAATTTCAATTTGAAAGACTAGTAGTTATTGGCGGTTTAGTTTGATTTATAGAACATATCCTCTTATATAATGATAATAATAATCATTTTCATTTGTGTGTTTGGTTATTAATCTACTATTATCAGGTAACCAATGTCAATTGTTTTTCACTAAATTTGGAAGGTGTTCATTATATGACCTATAATCCACTAGATGAGGTTAAGCATTCTCATATAACTTTAGTAAGAGTTAGTGAAGGAACAAGTGAAACAATAAACCAGTTAGGTGAATATAATGGGTTAATTTATATTTCATCTGGCACAGGTTATTTACAAAGTGGAAGAGAGGAGAGAAAACTTGTTGAGGGGAAAAGTTATGTTTTTACAAGAGAAAGCAAACTTATTTCTTCTTCTTCTCAGTTATTTCATGTGTACATATTATTTTGGCACAAAAGCGATACAGAATTCGCTTTTTTATCTTCAGTTCGGTTAGCTAAACAAGTACCAGCAAAAGTGACTCCATTATGGAAGGAGGCTTTATCGCTTCAAGGGAGGAAATCATACTCTGAGATTTGCCGATTCAAAAGCATAATATGGGAATTATTGTCAATGCTAACTGAGTCTTCAAAAGTAGATGAGATGGACGAGATTATCGAAAACATGAGAAATCATCTAGTAAAGCCTTATAAAGTTTGTAAGTTAGCTGCAAAGGCGAATATGAATCCAACTTCATTTACAAGGGCTTTTAAGAAGAAGGTAGGAATATCACCAAAGGATTTCTTGATTAGAGAAAGAATACGAGTAGCAAAAGAATTAATGGTTCAAAATAAAGGAATCACAATAAAAGAAGTAGCGTTAAAGATAGGGATGCAGGATGAGTTTTACTTCAGTCGACTTTTTAAGCAAAAGGTAGGATATCCTCCAACTGTGTATATGAAAAGAGCGGAGGAGCGGATTGCTATCGTAAGTCAAATGTTTTTACAAGACCATTTACTTTCTTTAGGTATACAGCCTGTGGCAGCACCGGCCTATCCAACGATATATTCAACGAGCGGGGGGATACCAAGATATTTAGAAAAAGATCTCGTAGGAACACGATTGTTAAATGCTGAAAAAGCCTTTCAACCTGATGAGATTATGCAAACGCTTCCTGATCGAATTTTAAAAACAACTTTGCATAATGGAGAAACTCAATCCGTTTTGTTATCCCATGAACAGAAGGTTGAGCATATTTCCTTTAAAGCTAATTGGAATGAGTATTTACGAGAAATTGCTCGTATACTTCGAAAAGAAAGTAGAGTGGATAATATAGAACGAGAAATTGAAATCTTGGAGAATACGGTAAGAGATCAGTTGTGTCCATTAACAAAAAGGGGCAATTGGGCTGTGATTTGGGTTCGTAACAATGAAATTCGCTTATATGGATACAAAGACCATGCACTTCTTGATCTTCTTTATCAAAAATTAGGCTTTAATCCACATCCTAATTTACCAAAAAGCGGTTACAAAGTGATTTCGGTGGAACAACTAGTCTATTTACAGTGTGATAAACTCCTTATTTTATGGAGTCATGAACGTGATGTTTGGAAGCTAGCTCAATCAAAAGAATGGAAAATGATGAAGGCTGTTAAAGATAATGAAGTGTACTTTCCAAACAGTAAAAATTGGGATCCATGGGGTCCCTTAGGAAGAAAAAAAATGCTCATTGAATTTGCGAATACATTTCAAAAATCGAAGGTAAAATTATACTAAGTGGTTCATTTATCCATTCAGTATGTTAAAAATGTCCATGTTCTGTTAGGATTGTAGACTTTATAATTGACAATGAGATTCATTATTACTTGAAAAACATATGTATAGCTAATGCTATCAGGTTGTAGTAAAAAGAAGATTGAGGCGGGAAAATAGCCCGTGAAAAGTCAATAATGGTTGAAAGAAAGTTAGTAACGATGATTTGATAATGAACCATTTTGCTTTTTCAATAGTCTTTCTAATATAGAAAGACTATTTTCTAGCAAGTTATTGAGAATGGTTTTCAACTACTAGGACGAAAGACTCTACGAAAGGGTGAGTTGATGGAAGAATCCGCTAAAACAGTTGCAGAACATGCTAGCTTTCAGGCCTTTATAAATAGCTATTTACGTGAAGGTGGTAATTGCGGGAGATGGATAAGGTCCAAGGAATGGATAAAAGAAAATCCTACTGCTGTTAATCTAACAGGCATCAATGTCATTGAGCTTGTATTAATTGAACACTCAAAGAAGTTTGTACTTGAAATCAAATACCGCTCTATAGTTGGAAGACATTTAGTTGGAGTTCCACTTAAATATTGTTCAACAACGAATCAATGGGTGAGAGAAGATCGTCTCATCGTAATGATGACACTTATACAGGAGCTACATTTGCTGGCAAAGAGAAAAGGTTACATTGGATTTGTCACACATTATGATGAATTAATTGTTCGATTAATAGAGAGCTATCATACGATGACAAACTATATTGAAAGTAGAATATGTGATTCAGAAAAATTATATTCCGTAAACAGTACATTTATTGAAACCGAACAATCATTACTCTTCGGTCATTGGCTTCACCCAACACCTAAAAGTAGACAAGGTATGGCTAGTTGGCAACATAAAAACTACGCTCCAGAGCTTGCAGGTAGTTTTCAGCTTCATTATTTCGAAGTATCACGTGAGGTTATTGAAGAGGAATCAATTTTAAATCAAAAAGCGAGTGAGATAGTCACTCAATCTTTACTGAGAACGAATCCGAATCTAGATATCTCAAAGGAAAGTTGTGTAATCCCTACACATCCGCTACAAGCTCAGTGGCTTTTGCAGCAAGACTATGTTAAGGAAGCAATCGATGCTGGGCAGATTAAGAGCTTAGGAACAATGGGACCAGTTTATACAGCAACATCTTCTATTCGTACAGTTTATAGCTTTGAAGAGGATTGGATGTTAAAGTTTTCAATTCCTGTCAAAATAACAAACTCTTTAAGGGTGAACAAGCAACATGAACTAAAAGCAGGGATAGTAATGGCTAGCTTATTCCGTAAACTTCCTTTCTTACAAAAGCATTCGACGTTTCATATTATAGAAGACCCGGCTTATCTTACAGTTCATTTACCTGGCAGAAAGGAGTCCGGTTTTGAAATTATTATACGCTCAAACCCAATTTGTGAAAAAGAAAAGCATAAGCGAGGGTTTAGTTCCGTTGCAGCTATTGCTCAAGATCCACTACCAACAAAGAAATCGAGGCTCTTTCAATTAATTGAAACGATAGCTCTTGCAGAAGGAAGAACGGTGAAATCAGTTAGTCTAGATTGGTTCAAAAAATATTGGAACTGTGCGATTGAACCGCTCATTCTACTATACGATGAACATGGAATTGCTCTAGAGGCTCACCAACAAAATAGTGTGTTAGATGTCTCGAATGGTTATCCTGAATCTTATTATTACCGTGATAATCAAGGTTATTATTTATCAAAAGATTATGAACAAGCCCTTTGTTTCACCGAACCAACTTTGTTACATACACCTGAACTTTTTTATGAAGATTCACTCATTCAAGAAAGGTTTACATATTATTTATTTATGAATCAACTTTTTTCAGTTATCTATCGTTTTGGAGCAGATGGTTTGATTCGGGAAGAAAAACTACTGCAATATTCAAAATTACAGTTACGGTTACTGGAAAAAAGATTACATGGACAAGGGAAAAGATTCGTATCCACAATTTTACATCAAAAAAAACTGTCGTATAAAGCTAATTTACTGACACGTTTACACGACGTCGATGAACTATCAACAGCGCTTGAGCAAGCGATTTATACAAAAGTTGAAAATCCATTTGTACCGGTAAAGGAGGGAGAACGTGCAAAAAATTTGTCACTTACCTTCTGATAGACAAATGTTGCGAGTCAAACGTCAATTACTAGAGGCGATGATGTTTGAAGGTCTAATTTCCTTTGAAGAATATAAAACTGAAGATGATAAACATTCTCTGTTTTATATATACGGTAAAAAACGTAAATATCAATGTGAAGGACGTAGAACAGTATTTGATCGCATTCGAATAAAAGAGAATAGCTTATTACATGTGAAAAATCAGAGGTTAATAGAAACAACGATTGAGGACCTTCTAGAAGAACTTTGCTCAAATCATAAGGATAAAGCTCAATTGCAGCATGAATTAAGGCAGACGGTAAAACTATGTCAGTGGAATGAGGCACATCTTTCTCAACCTTATTCTAGGAGAGATTCAAGCTACGAAGAGTTAGAATCTGAAATAATAGAGGGGCACCTGTATCATCCTTGTTTTAAATCAAGAACGAATTTTACTATAAAAGATCATGAATTATATGGACCAGAAGCCAAGCATTCTTTCTCTTTAGTTTGGCTAGCAGTAAGACGAAGCAAGATTCAGATTTCAATGTTAGAAGAAGAAAAGATGTTCTGGCAAAAAGAGCTCGGTTTACACATGTGGAAAGAATTGATAATGCAGCTTGAACTATTAGGGTGCCATTTTGACGAATATACATTTCTTCCGGTTCATCCATGGCAATGGAATTCACTTAAAGAGGAATTAACTGAATATATGGAAAGAAAAGATATTTACTTATTAGGAGTGAAAGGAGAGCAATACCGTGCTACTCAGTCTGTTCGTACGTTAATAAATAAAACGAATCCAAAAAAAGCCCATTTAAAATTGTCAATGAATATGGTGAACACATCTTCTTTAAGGACGTTAAAGTCTTATTCAGTCTGCTCAGCACCGTATATATCATCTTGGATCGAACGAATCATTCAATCAGACTCTTATTTAAAAAATGAAGTTCAATTAGCCATATTAAAAGAATATGCGGGAATCATTTTTGAACCAGAGGAAGTCCAAAGTAAAAATGTAGAAGGTCAGCTTGGTTGTATATGGAGAGAAAGCGTGCACACTCATCTGAATGAAAAAGAACAAGCTGTCCCGTTTACTGCACTTATGTTAGTAGAGCAAGATGGCAAACCTTTTATCGCTCCATGGCTTACATACTATGGAATAGAAGAATGGATTAATCAGTTTATCCAAATCAGTGTTATCCCAATTTGGCATTTGCTTGTTGCTCATGGCATTGCAGTTGAAGCGCACGCGCAAAACATGATTTTACTGCATAAAGATGGGTGGCCGAACCGTGTTGTCTTACGTGATTTCCATGAAAGTATAGAGTATACAAAAGAGTATATTGCAGATAAAAAGCTTGTTCCTCATTTTGAAAACATACATAAAGATTATGAACATGCACCTGAAGATGTCTATTATTGGATGTCGAAAGTTGAAGCATTACGAGAGTTAGTAATGGATACGTTATTTGTGTTTCATTTATCTGAATTATCTTCTTTACTTCAAGAACATTACGAATACAAAGAAGAGACATTTTGGATTCAAGTAACAATGGCTATTGATAAACATTTATCTAAGTTTCCTGAATTAAAAAAGCGGCATGACATGCTTCAGTATAATAAACGAAAAATATATGTTGAATCATTACTGAAAAAGAAAATACAAGGGGTAGAAGAGGGGAATTTCCGTCATCTTGTACGAAATATTTTTTATAGAGAGGAAGGATGAAATGTTCTATATTAATGATGATTACTACACTACCCGAGATTTAGAAAAACAGTTTAGTGAATTTGAAAAAAACTTGTATATCCATGAGTGTAATAATAGGAGATATGCTGTTTGTCTATCAGATACATTTCAGTGTATTGCGCTGTGTTTATTCATACGTCAACAAGGGGGGACGATATTACCGATTCATCCTTTCACTCCTAAAGAAGCTGCTATTAGAATGGCATCTAGCGCTTCAAGTAATATGTTATTCTATCAAACATTAGATTCAGTTATTATGCTAACAAATGAAGAACACGTTGAAGAAGGCGGCCTAATCCAAATGAGTTCTGGAACAACAGGATCTCCTAAGTGTATCAAACGAACGTGGACATCTATTGAGGAAGAGCTGAAAGCTTATGTTCTTACTTTACCGATAGACCGATCATCAAAGTCGATTATCGCCTGCCCTGTTACTCATTCTTACGGATTAATAAGTGGTGTGTTGGCAAGCTTAGAAAGAGGAGATGAGCCATTACTTATTACAATACTGAATCCAAAGTATATATTGAAAAAATTACAAGAGCATCCATCACATATTCTTTATGCAGCACCAGCTCTTCTTCATACGATTTCTTGTCTAGCTAAAAGTAAACTCCGATTAGATAAAGTGATGACTTCTGGAACGATGATACCTGAGAGCTGGCTAGAGTCAATCAAAGAAGTTTCAACAACGGTTCTTCAACAATATGGTTGTTCGGAAGTAGGTTGTATAACAATTCATCCTGACTTACATATTGCTCGGGAAGTTGGATATCCACTGCCGCATATAAAAGTGGAAGCTGGTGAAATAGGGAATCCGAGTGAAATTGTTGTTCATTCATCAAGGGGGACAATATATACAAAAGACCTCGGTTACATAAAGGATGGCGTTTTGTCATTTCTATCCAGGATGGACGATATGATCAATGTAGCCGGCTTAAATGTCTATCCGCAAGAAGTAGAAGATGTTCTGCTTAAGGAACCAAGAGTAGTAGACGTAGTTGTATATAAGAAGCCAAACATGTTATCTGGTGAACGTGTTTGTGTCCAGTATGTTTCGAACAGTATGATTCATGATATAGAGCTGCGCGAATGGTGCAGTAGATTCCTTGCACCATATCAAATACCAATGGAATTTATAAGAGTAGCACAAATTGAAAAATTACCTAATGGAAAAGTAAGTAGAAAAAAATTATCGGAGTCAATCGTATGACAAAAGAACAAATCATTGAAAGCATTTATGATATTTTGAAAAATCAGTTAAAGCTACAAACAACTGACTTTTTCCATATAAATGCACGTTTAAATGAAGATCTTTATTTGGATTCTATCTTATTATTAGAGCTTATTCTTCATATAGAGCTAGACATAGGAATCGAAATCCCTGATGAAGCAATTGTACCAAAAGATTTCTATACAGTAGAAAGTCTTGCCGATTTTCTACTTCAAGAACAAAACAAAAAAACAGCGGGGGAAGTTGTAAATGATTAAAGTCCATTGTTTTGTTAGTTGTGTATGTGAAGTTATTAAGAAAACAACGGGTGTCGACCATAGACCATACTACTTTGGTGTATGGGATGCGGATTTTGACATGCTTGAGGATGGAACGATCACTTATCACTCTGCTAATATTGACCATCAATTCTTTCAAACATGGTATGAAATGCTTTATGGTATCAAAATCTATCAATGGTATGACAAAAATAAGTCTAAACAAGAAAACATAGTTGAGTTGGAGCGATTACTAAAAGGTCATGTAAAACATCAGTATATTATGGTGATGCTGGATCTCTCTATGCTTCCTGAAAGAGAAAATAAGTTCAACCAAAAGCCTTTTCCCCATTATGTCATGCTTGAGTCGACAGATAAGGAAGATGAATGGTTTATGTATGATCCTGATTTTAGGTGGGAAGGAATCCTTGAAAAGGAAAGGATTATTAATGCTATAAAAGAACCGTGTGCAGAAGGAGGATTTTATTTTAATGGAGCTTCCATTATTCCTCCTAGTGTAGAGACAGTGGAAGCTTATTTTAACACGTGCATGAAACAGGATACTAATCCAATTATACAATCTGTATATGACGTTGTTTCAGCTTATACAGTCGGTGAGCAGAAGGAGAATCTAGCTAATATTCATCTTGCATTGAAGCAATTACCTGTATTATCCATTAGGAAATATGCTTACGAACATGCTTTTGCGTACTTTTGGGATTATCTTGGTTGGGAAAAAGATGGTTTTGAAGCATGGTGCAATGATATTGAACAACTTGTTAATGGGTTTACGACGATACAATATCGAGCGATGAAGCTTGCTAAAACAAAGGATTTAACAATAGCTGAAACTATATTTGAAAAACTAGAGGAACAAAATGAGCTAGAATATAAAATTAAAAATGGCTTACGAACGTGTTTTAATGCTTGGTTATGTGAACAAAATAATCAAAAGAAAAAGGTGACAACCTAATGAAACTCTCAGTTTGTACTATTTCTTTTCGTCATCACCTCCAATCCATTGACCAAATCGTTCATTGGGCAAGAACTCATCATTTCCAAGGAATTGAACTTTGGGGAATACATGCAAAAAACCTTGAAGATAATCCGAAATATGGAGTAGATTGGTTGAATTCTTATGGATTACAGACAAGTATGATTAGTGATTACCTTCCTTTAGAAGGACCAACATCACATATGATAACTGAAACAATGAAAATATCTAAGCTTGCAAAAAAATGGGGGACAAACAAGGTTCGTACGTTTGTAGGGAGAGCAGGAAGCTTAAAAATAAGTAAATCGGAAAGAAAACACTTAGTTAGTAGGGTTCAAATGATTTGTGATTATTTTGAATCAGAAGGGCAGTTTGTTCTTGTAGAAACCCATCCAAATACATTAACGGATAATCTCGCTTCTACTATTCAATTGATTGAAGAAGTGAATCATCCAGCATTACGAATTAATTTTGATGTGCTTCATATGTGGGAATCAGGAGCAAATCCAATTGAAGCATTTAGAAGGCTTTGTCCATTTGTTTCGCATTTTCATTTTAAAAATATTTCTTCGCGTGAGCATTTAAATGTATTTTCACCGGCAAATGTCTATGCCGCAGCAGGGTCAAGGGAGGGAATGACATCATTATTTACTGGTGCCATTAATTACGAAGATTTTCTTAATGAAGTTATTCCAACTATGGAAGTGGAAGCATCGTTAGAATGGTTTGGTCCTAATGTTTGGGATGTACTAAAAAATGACCGTAGTGAAATTAAAAAGAGGTTTGAAGTAGATTATTTGAAAGGGTATTATTCAAAGATTTGACAGTTGTAAGTTTGGTAAAGACATAGTCTGTCTGTATAAAGCTGTTCACTTAGTTTAGGGATAATAAGAGATAGGTAATCATTCAATCAAACTATCTACTTTTAGTAAAGTCATCTTTGTTTCTGTTTTTTTCTTCTCGTAACAAGTAATGTCACTGTAGCTCCAAAATAAAGCAATCAAGCCAGTTAAGGTTAAACTCCACAAACTTGCATCGACTGAGCCACTTTGTTGTTCTGTATTTCCAGTATCTAATTAAAATGTAGAAGTTCATTTTTACTAATGTCATAGCAAAAAGGTAGTAATGTATAAAGAAGAGAAAAACACTTGAAATTAATGTGAAATTTCTCTAAGATGTAAGTATCCACTTGCATGCAAAGGATGAAATAAATGGATGAAACGAAGAAGAAAATCATTAATGCCACAATAGCATTGTTTGTTTCGAAAGGCTATAAAGGCACAACAACGAAAGAAATAGCAAATGCTTCTGGAGTGAATGAAGTGACTGTTTTTAGGCACTTTGGCAGTAAGAAAGGGTTATTGGAAGCGGTAGTTGACCAGATGACGTTTCAAACCGTTTTTGATGAACATTTTACAAAGCAGCTCTCATGGGATTTAGAAAAAGATTTGTGGATGATTTCAAAAAAATATCATGAAACTCTTGATTCAATCAAAGACTTAGTGTTAATTGGATTTCGTGAAGCTGGAAACCACCCAGAATTAAATGAGTTAATTTCTAAATTTCCAAAGTCCTTTAAAAAAATTGTGTATGACTATTTAGTAGAAATGAAAAAGAAGAATAAAATCATTGATGTGAATTTAGAGTTGCAAGCCATGAATTTTGTGTGGCTAAATTTTGGTTATTTTATATCAAAGTCAAGGTTCGGTAAGGAATTAATTACGGTCGATCATGACGAATTTTTAAAACAAAGTACCATTCTTTTTGCTAGAGGCTTAATGCCCTAGCAAAAAAATGTGATATAAATGCAAGTAAGTACTTACTTTCAATTAAGGAGGAGAAACATCGAATGAACACATGTAAAGCTTTTTTTAAGTCAGGTCCGACACTTGTAGGAATAGGAATTGCTTTTGCTTTTTTGCTTATTTTTTTTATTGTGTGGTTAACTGCTTATGATGGTGTATCAGATCGCTTGGAGAATTTGAGGGTTGGGATCGTTGATCATGAAACTACTTTTTATTCAAGTATACTGGAGGATAGCTTACCATTTACGACTATAACAATAGATAATGAAAGTGCTGGGATGGAGCAGTTAAACAAGAGGGAAATTGAAATGTTAATTGTTATTCCAGAAGGCTTTACAAACAGCATACAAACAGAAGAAGGAGTAATGGAATACTATATTAATCAGGCGGCACCATCTATGTCGAAACAAATGATGGAAAACGCTGTAAAAGAAATAACGACAAAACTCAACGAATATATATTTACGGTTAAAAAGGAACAGGTCATAAATGTCCCTGAAGAGTATATAAAAGAAGGTATGCAGTTACTATCTTATCAAAGTGTACGTACAGAAATAGTGCAGGTAAATCATACAGAGGGATTTGCTGCTACTATGGTTCCACTTTTAATAATATTAGCTTCATTTGTTGGCAGTATGCTCATGAGTTTGAACTTATATCAAGCAACACAAAATCTTAAGTCTTCTTTCAACAAATGGTCCATTCTACTATCCCGGTTTAGTATTCAACTCATTGTTTCGGGTTGTCTTGCTGTCTTAACTATCAGCTTGTTATTGCTTTTTCAATTTGAACTGCAAGTTAGTGTATTTGAAAGTATTATATTTCAAACATTAGTGTATTTATCGTTTTTATGTTTTACGCAAATGTTTACGATTTTGTTCGGAATGGCTGGAATGTTATTTAACATTATTAGTTTATCTATTCAGTTAGTTACAGCAGGTGTTATTGTTCCAAGAGTACTTCTATCGGACTTTTATCAACAGCTTAGTACAGTATTTCCTGCTACCTATGGAACTAGCGGTTATTTTACGATTATTTATGGGGGTGCAAGTTTAACGGAGGAAATGTTACTGTTATGCTCAATCATCGTGATTACGTTTGGAGTAACGGTCGTTAGAGTGGTTTTAACTAAAGAGAAAAACGAGGAAGTTTCTTTGCAAGGAAACTAACCTCAAGAGGGAAGAAGGTATAATAAAGTCTACTAAGCTTTTCCATATTAAAATGAAGGAGGCCGTTTTTGACCTTTGAACGGTTTCTTTTTATGTTGTTAATGTTTCAATTGTTCTACTATGATGGACTGGCCAATATATCACTAAATTTGAATGAACGAATTAGATTATTTCCGGAAGGTGCTGAACTAATGATCCATCTTTAAAACTATCATCGTAAATCTTTTGAAATCACCTGTATGTTTGTCTAGGATAGCTTTTAAAATGTTTAAATCAAGTGCTTGATAGTCATGGACAGCTATATTTCTAAAACCGACGATGTTTTTTAAGATTTTTGAAAGTGCAGGATCAATAATTCCGGAATCCTGAAGTAAAGTGAAGGCTTCACGACTTGATTTCGGTACGCCTAGTTTTTTTATCACTTACAATGTGCATGGCAATATCAATACTTGCTTCACAGGCGCGTTGAATATTAAGAATCATACTATCTTGCTTCGTAAAGTCTGTTAAGTTTTCTGGGTTGTTTTCATAAACGTCATGAATTCTTTTGACACTTCGCTCTATCGTTGTTACTTTGTTTAATATGACATCATTCATTACCAAACACACTTCCTCTCTTTTTAATTTGTTCAATAACGACCTCACGTTGTTCAGATAGCTCGGCATACATCCGGTAAGCTTTAATCGTTTGACGTGTATATTCATCTTCATTACGAATATAAATAGGGACACCTTGCTCAAAAATTTGCATAGCAAATATAGTGTCGATTTCACGTATGTCCACAAGGTCAATGTCTCTTTCACAAATTAATGCTAAATGATTTGCTAGTGTATACCGTTCATAAGATGAAAGTTGCTTTTCACTGAAGTAAGCAAGATCAACATCACTCTCTTCCCGTGCAGTTTCTTTTGCAAACGAGCCAAATAATATGACGAAATCAGGGTTCGTTTCCTTTTGAAGTAGTTCAATCATTTGAATCTTCATGTCTTCAGTAAGCATACTTTCACCGCCTTTATTTTATTATATTATACGCCTTTTTTATGTTCAAAATAATAAAAAAAGCAGCGTGCATACAACACGTTGCTTTTAACAATGTTTATTTTACCCACTGTACGATATCATCCATTGGCTTTCTCGTCTTTGGTCTTGGTTCATTTTTACGGTAGCCGAACGCCGCCATGACGGAAACAGCTAAGTGTCCATTTTCTAGTAAGCCTTCCTCAGCAAGAACTTCTTGTACTTTATCATAATCAAATCCTTCAATAGGACAAGAATCAATCCCAATTTGAGCGGCAGCTGTCATCATATTCGCTAAGGCAATATACGTTTGCTTGCTTGCCCAGTCAAACATAGAACGATCACTTTCCAATAATTTGAGGTCATTCTCCTGGAAGGTTTTGTACCGAGCTTTAATAGTTTCAAACATTTCAGCTGGGATTCCTTTTACGTGTAACATTTGGTTTGCGACATAGTCACTATCATATTTCGTGTCTTTTATCGTTCTAGCAAGAATAACAACAAAATGGCTTGCCGTTGGGAGCTGCCCTTGCCCTCCCCAAGTAACTTCGCGTAGCTTTTCTCGCAAAGTTTCATTTTGAACAATGACAAACTTCCATGGCTCATACCCGACAGAGCTTGGTGATAATCTAGCTGTTTCTAATATAAACTGAAAATCCTCATCAGAGATTTTTTTTGTAGGGTCAAACTCCTTTGTTGCATGTCTAAACGAAAAGGCATCAAGGATTTCTTGTTTTTTTGCTTCTCGATTCATGTATGTTTCCTCCTTTTATAACATATAAGAAAGCATAAAAAATTTGGTATAGCAGTGAAGCTTTTGAAAGCTTATTCTAGAAGTGCGAAGACTCCGCACCTGAGCGTTTCACCCCAAAAAGAGCACTTGGTGTTCACTGTCAAAGGCTGGCAGGGCTTCGCGCTTCGCTTGAAAAGAAAAGATGATCATATCATATAAGAAATTTGTTTTAATTTCACGTGATAAGCACTACACTAGTATGAACTTTTTAGGGATGGTGATTATCATAAGTAAAAGAAAAAGTATATGGAAGGAAATTACTGATTTATAATAAGTATATTCGTTTTTTAAGTTTTCATGGGAGCGTGAGGAAATGAAAATATTACTTGTTGAAGATGATAGAACAATTGCTTCGGGATTAGAATATTCATTACAACAGGATCAGTTTGAGACGGTTCTTTGTTATGATGCATCTTCAGCCCAAAAATATATCGTCGAACATATACAAACCATCGATTTATGTTTATTTGACTTATCATTGCCAGATGGAAGTGGTTATGAGTTATGTAAACAAGTAAAAGCAACTTCTGATATACCTGTTATCTTTTTAACTGCTATTGATGATGAAGTGAATGTTGTGATGGGACTTGATATGGGGGCTGATGATTATATTACTAAGCCCTTTCGTGTAAGAGAATTGCTTTCAAGAATCCGTACGGTGTTACGAAGATATCATAAACAAATGCAAACAAAAACCATTATTGAGATTGATTCGATTCAAATTAATACATTAGAAGGAAAAGTGTATAAGCATGGGGAGGAAGTTGTCGTAACGGCTTTAGAATATCGACTTTTACTTATATTTGCTACTCATATTGGACAAGTGTTAACGAGGACCCAATTGCTAGAGCGAATATGGGATGTGGCTGGTGATTTTGTCAATGATAATACATTAACGGTTTATATTAAACGGTTACGAGAGAAATTAGAAGACAATCCACAAAAACCAACGTTAATTAAAACCATTCGTGGCTTAGGTTATAAGGTAGGTGAGTAAGATGTTGCGTAATCGTGAGTTGAAGTGGCTTCTTTTGGTGATGGTGATGATTAGTGTTGTTGCCGGCTGGGCTGTCATCATTCTCCCTGCATTTTCTCTTTATATTGTTTGTTTCCTAGCCGCTTTGCTTATAACAGTCACCTTACTTTTTACGCATTGGAGATATGAAGAGATCCGAAAACTGTCAGGTTATTTAAGAAAAATAAGCGGGGGGGATTTTTCGCTCGATGTTCGTGATAATAAAGAAGGCGAACTTAGTATTTTAAAAAATGATATATACAAAGTGACGTTAATGTTATCAAAGCAAAGTTCTGGTCTGAAGCGGGATAAAAGCAAACTGACCGAAGCGATTTCAGATATTTCTCACCAACTGAAAACGCCTGTGACATCGATGATGGTGATGGCAGATTTATTGCAACGGCAAGGCTTATCTGAAGAAAAAAGAGTTGAATTTACTAAGAATATTTCGCTGCAATTGGAGAGAATCGAATGGTTAGTGTCTGCTTTATTAAAGCTTTCAAAGATGGATGCAGGCTCGATTTTATTTAAACGTGATACGATTATTGTAAAGGATTTGATTCACCAATCCATTGAGCCACTACTCATCCCGATGGACATTAAGCAGCAATCTCTCATCTTAAATGGGGACGTGAATGTTACATATGTGGGCGATTTTAATTGGTCATCTGAAGCGTTCATTAATATTGTGAAAAACTGTGTCGAGCATACACCAGAGGGTGGGAAAATAAAAATAACTTTTTCAGAAAATCCATTATTTACTCAAATTACAATTCTGGATACTGGAAAAGGAATCGACAAAGCGGATTTACCATATATTTTTAAACGTTTTTATAAAGGTAAAAATGCTAGCGAAGAAAGTGTCGGAATTGGACTAGCATTAGCAGAGAAAATAATTACGAGCCAACATGGAAGTATTGAAGTGAAAAGCCAAGAAGGAAAAGGGACAGAATTCACAATAAAATTTTACAAACAAGTAATTTAACATTTGTCAGCGAAAGTGACTAAACTGTCATATTAAAGTCACCGCCCCGTCATTTACGACAGATAAAGTAAGGATAACAAGAAAATATGGAGGTTATCATATGGAAATCTTAAAAATTGAAAATCTGTCAAAGGTGTATGGGAGTGGTGACACTGTAGTTAAAGCACTCGATAATGTTTCATTTAGTGTAAATAAAGGAGAATTTGTAGCGATTATAGGTCCATCTGGTTCTGGTAAATCAACGCTCCTTCATTTACTCGGTGGAGTCGACCGACCATCAAGTGGGAAAGTTTTTGTAGATAATACAGATATTTATGGATTAAATGAAACACAACTGGCCATTTTTCGAAGAAGACAAATCGGCTTAATTTATCAATTTTACAATCTTATTCCGATTTTAACAGTAGAGGAAAATATCACATTACCTCTTTTATTGGATGAGCATAAAGTTGACAAGAAACAATTATCTGATATTGTCAAAGTTTTAAATTTAACGAACCGATTAAAACATCTACCAAATCAGTTATCTGGAGGTCAACAGCAACGTGTTTCTATTGGACGTGCGCTCATTAGCAATCCAGCGATTATGCTTGCTGATGAGCCAACTGGTAATTTAGATAGCAAAAATAGTAGCGAAATCATGGATTTATTAAAAATGTTTAATAAAACATATAACCAAACATTAATTGTCATCACCCATGATGAACAAATTGCGCTACAGGCTGACCGTGTTATTGCAATAGAGGACGGAAAGATTGCCAAAGACGAGGTGATTCGTCAATGAACATCATGCAGAAACTTACCATTCGTCATTTAAAAGAAAACAAACGAAGAACACTTGTCACAGTGGTCGGTACAATTATTTCTGTTGCGATGATTGCAGCTGTTGCGACACTCGCCATCTCCTTTTTAGACTTGATGCAGCGGCACGTCATCGCAAACCAAGGAGAGTGGCATGTTCAGTATCATAACGTGAATGAAGAACAGGTGAAAGCCATTAAGGATGATGAACAGACAAAGCGGTTTATGCTTTCACGAGACAGAGGTTATTCCTATTTAGCGGGAAGTGAAAATCAATATAAGCCGTATCTTTTTATTAAAGAATATAATAAAAGTGGATTGGAAAATTTCCCGATATTATTAAAAGAAGGAAGACTTCCTGAAAATCCAAATGAACTCGTGTTATCAACTGAAATCGCAAGTAATGCAAAAGTTGAGTATCAGATTGGAGATACGTTAACGCTTGACGTTGGTGAACGAAAACAATTAGATGAGGAAGTACAAGAAGAACGACTTACCCAACAGTATTCTTTGCGTTTTATTGAGGATGAAGTGGGAGAGACTCTCGTAAATACGGAATCTGTCACATATGAGGTTGTAGGGATTATAGAGCGGCCAACATGGGAACCGTCATGGGCACCTGGATATACTGCGATTTCATACACAGATGAGACGTTGATTACAGCGGAGTCCCCTGTGACGGTCTCTGTTGTCGTCAATAAATTAAACCGTTCGATCTTCGAAAATACAGAACAGCTAGTAGAAGACATTGGGCTCAATTTAAATTTCATTTCGTACAATAATGAGTTATTTCGTTATCATGGGATAACAAGCGACGATAATTTGAAAAGTTTGATGTATTCTTTAGCTGGAATTATTATGTCAGTTATTATTGTTGGGTCCGTTGCTTTAATTTACAATGCCTTTGCAATTTCAGTTTCAGAACGTGCCCGTCACTTAGGAATGTTATCAAGTGTTGGTGCTACGAAAAGGCAAAAGCGAAATTCAGTTTTCTTTGAAGGCGTCATAATTGGAGCCATTAGTATTCCAATAGGGCTTATTTCGGGAATCGTTGGTATAGGTATTACGTTTTGGTTTAGCAACCGATTGCTACAAGATGCATTAAATGTATCACAGAAATTAACGGTTGTTGTTACACCATGGTCCATCGTCACAGCGATAGTTGTATCGATTGTAACGATTTTTATTTCTACGTATTTACCAGCAAGGAAAGCGTCGAAAATATCGGCTATTGATGCGATTCGTCAAACGACCGATATTAAGTTGAATGGTAAAGTTGTGAAAACGTCAAAACTAGTCAGAATGCTATTTGGGTTCGAAGCGGAAATAGGATTGAAAAATTTAAAGAGAAATAAACGGAAATATCGAATTACGGTATTTTCATTGGCTGTTAGTATTATTCTTTTTCTAGTCGTATCCTTTTTCACGTATTCACTAGAAAAGGGAATGGAGTTATCCCAAGGGAATGTAAATTATGATATTCAAATATCACCATCAGGTAATCATGAAATCGATAGCGAGTTAGTCAGTTCGATTACTAGTTTAGAAGATGTGACAGCTCATTCTATCGTAAGAGAAACGTTCTTTTATGCGATGATAGACGAAGAAAACATGTCGGATCCATTAAAAAAACGCGCGAAAGAAGAGCCAGAGATGTTAGAGGGGGGACAATTTCCATACTATGTAGAAGTGTATTCTCTCGATGACGAAAGTTTTAAGCGATATGCTGAGGAAGTAGGCTTTGATCAGGAACGGTTAATGAAAGAAGAGATGAGAGCAGTTGTCATTAATAACGCTGTATACGAGGATCCGGATGAAAGAAAAATTGTTGAGATAAAACCGTTAAATATGAAAGTAGGAGAGACGATTGATTTAGTTTATGATGACTGGGAAAATGAAGAAAAAGACTTTGTTAGTGAAATTACGATTGAAGCTATGACGGATCGATTGCCGAAAGGAGTGACTTCTGGTGGTGGTGAGGCTTCGGTAAAAATGGTCATTTCAGAGACTAATTTCAACCAATTATTAGCTCTTGAAAACAGGACGAGTAAAAATAGTTACCTTTATTTAAACAGTTCCGAACCACTAAAAACACAAAATGAGATTGAAGAGCTATCAGAAAACACGATCTATATTTATAACGTATTTAAATCTCGTCAACAAAGTGAACAAATGATTTTATTTATGTCGGTGTTTATTTATGGGTTTATTGTGTTAATTACACTTATTTCAATCGCGAACATTTTTAACACGATTTCTACAGGGATGGCGTTACGTAAAAGAGAGTTTGCCATGTTAAAGTCGGTTGGCATGACACCAAAGTCATTTCATAAAATGATTCAGTACGAGAGTTTGTTTTATGGGATAAACTCCTTACTGTATGGCATTCCAATTAGTATTGGGATTATGTATCTATTGCACAGGTCGATGATGAACTCATTTGAGTACGGCTTTGAACTCCCTTGGCTGAGTTTTGTATATGTCATTATTGCTGTATTTGTTATTGTGGGCTTTGCGATGCTGTACTCGTTGGCTAAAGTTAGAAAAGATAATATCATTGAAACGTTAAAACAAGAAAATATTTAATAACGAACGAAAACAAGCATGGAACCTTCATGCTTGTTTTTTACTATGTTAAAGTCCGGGGAGAGAGAAAAAAGTGTCAATCTAGTTTTCTTTTTGCAAAAGCTTTTGGACAAGTGTAGGGATACTCTCCTTATTTAGCTGGTCGAGTGGAATGACATGGCCATCCAATGTTACCGCGGGAAGGACTGTCACCCCATATTTTGCTGCTTTTGTTTCCATCATCTCTTGACTATCAGGATGACTAGCATCATAGATGATAACCGTGCAACGGGAACAGGCAATATGTTTAATTTGGAGTTCGAGTTCATTTGAAAAACGGCTACTATCTGTGAAAATCTCAATCGTTTTGCTCATTATGCACATCCTTTTTAAGTTTTTTTATAATAGGACAATTTTGTTTTTGATCTAATGTTGAAACATCTTCTGGCTGAGAAAGCGCTGTTTCTAATAATGATTTAAACTGCTCCAATTTAGCAATTTTCTCGTTTATTTCGTTTATTTTCTTAAGAGCAAAAGAATGCATTGATTCTTTTGGGAAAAAGTCGTCTTTTTTTATGATGGCTAATAGTTGTTCGATTTCGCGTAAAGTAAAACCGAGTTCTTTTGATTTTTTGATAAGTAATAAATCGTTCACTGCTGTTTCAGAAAAAAGTCGGTATCCTGAATGACTTCTTTCTGGCTTAGCTAGAATCCCTCTTTTTTCATAGTATTTTATTGTTTCAATATTTACGCTAGCGGCTTTAGCAACCTCGCTAATTTTTAAAGGTTTCACTTCATCATCTCCTCCCGATATAATCGTACACCCGGTACTATACTACCGAGTCAAGGTTAGTAAGGTATTACCTCATATAGTAATGTAGGCGAACACTTTTTCACGGACAACTGTTCCGCTATTTTAAGAAGAAACAACGTTTCTCAATTGTTAACGGACACTGGTTCCGTTAACGTAGCGATTTGGAAGGATTTAATCGCAAATTTGGGTAAATAGCAGAACGTATGTCCGATAGAACAGAGAAAACCCTCGAATTTGATGAAATAGCGGAATGGATGTCCGTTCCGATAAAGTTTGATAAGAACTATAAGAAAAGAATTCCCACTCACCTTGAATGGGAATTCTTTTCTTCGTAAGTTACCTTTCTAAATCTCGTTCTTGCATTTTTCTCACATTCTCCGAGTGGAATGGCGAAGCTGCCACTTCACTAACGACACTAAATGGATTCCCGTCTAAATCAACAAAATCAAAGTGCTTCATCCCTCCAAAATCTGTGATGTCCGTCGTTGTTATGCCATTATTAATAAAATGCTGATGGGCTGCTTCAATATGGTCAGTGACAAAGTTGTAATACGAGTTTTTTTGATTTTCATGTGTTATAAATTCGGTAGGTTGAATGTTGTTGACTTTAACTAATGCTAGTTGTGTTGAGCCAGTAGGCAAATAAAAGCCAACACCACCATCCCAACTCTCGATTTTCTTCACGCCTAAATGTGTTTCATACCATGCTGTCGATTTCTCAATATCTGTAACCGGAATAAAAATACTCCCAATTTTAAACATAGTATCCCCCTTTTGGATTTATTTAGAAATATAATATAAAAAGTTAATCTAGTAGTTTAATGACATCACCACTGCTAGGAACGACCATAATTGATATTTTTTCTTCCTCTTTTGTGTGGCCGGTAAAACAATAGGCTCGACTTGATGAAACAGGATTCCAATCATCATTAGTAATCATGATTTTCTCTTCCGCTATGATAGTAATTTCGTATGTATCAATCGCTTTTTGCTTTGCCTGT
Organism: Alkalihalobacillus sp. LMS39; assembly: GCF_022812285.1. Lineage (NCBI taxonomy): Bacteria > Bacillati > Bacillota > Bacilli > Caryophanales > Bacillaceae > Alkalihalobacillus > Alkalihalobacillus sp. LMS39. Next base: position 4,773,442 of record NZ_CP093300.1, on the reverse strand, counting down.
TCATATGTTACCTCGGGTAATGAAATGAAGAAACATGCAATAAAAGCCGTAATGAATAAAAGATAGGTAATCCGTCTTTTTTCTTTTCTTAAGCTGTCAAAATAGTATACGTGAGTCACAAGTAAAGGAATAAGAAGACTAAACTGCATCGTATTGTCGTAAAGGTAAGAATCAAACATTAGTAACAAGATAAAAACAACGCTAGATATAATGGCAGCTATTTTGTAATTCCCCAAAGACATTCTCTCCGTTGAATAGAAAATTTTTCCTTTATTATAACATGAGGAAAAGTGACTTTTATAGAGGGAAAAATATTTATTTTGGTTGCTAGTAAAAAAATGCAGAACTATACAACAGAAAGTAATTGAAAAAATGTATTGACAAAGTGGCTTGGGTAGTATAAATTCTTTATAAAGAACACATTGTGCTCTTTATAAAGAACAAAAGACATAATAAAGAAAGGTTAGATGATAATGAAAAAAGAATGGTCAAGCCCAAAGGTAGAAGTATTAAGTGTAAGTATGACTTTTAAATTTCACGACAAAAAGCCACCAAAAAATCCAGATCCAGTTAATCCTGATTTACCACAAGACCCTTTGGATAGTTAAACCTGAAAGCAGAGCACTTTTCTTAAAGCTCTGCTTTTTACATGAATTTTTCTTATCTAGGAGGTACATGATGTTTGAAGTTGTTCGAACGAATAGGCAACAAAAGAATTTTGCAAAAGTCTGGGAATATACGTGTTCTAAAAAGGGTTGGATAAATGATCCCTATGCTGAACAAGGAATTCGATATAATCTACTCACTCCTAGTAAAATTCCTTTACTTCCTAATAAAGTAGTGGGAACTATAGAATTTATCCCTTATGACCCAAAAAATCCACATAGTACTGTTGAAGGACCTTCTAGAGCTAAATTTTCCTTATATGATGATATTAGAAAATACCAAACGAGAACATGGGAAATCGACAAGCTATGTATTCATGAGACATTTCAACGAAAAGGTTTTTTTGAAGGATTAATCGACATCATTTATGACCATGCAAAAACGTATTCACCTAAATATTATGTCGCTTTAATTGATAAGAAACTTGCTCGGATGTTAAAAATATTATATGGATTTGGTAATGAACAAAGAGGAGAAGCATTTGAATCTGATGAGTCTGTTTTGATTCCTGTCGTCTTTGATATTGAAAGAATGATGAGTAATGAAATGCTTCTTTATTATCAAAAAAAATGTTTGTCTTATGAGAAAGCAGAGTAGTCCTTCGTACCGGACATTTGTTCCGCTATTTCATAAAAATACTGTCAATTTTTATTTTGTTCGGACATCTATTCCGTTACTGCTTTATATTTGAAATAGAAAGATTCCATTTTCATGATTTAACGGAATAGATGTCCGTAAGCATCGGAAAAACCTAACTTTTTCTTGAAATAGCGGAACAGATGACCGATTGCATTGTGATGACCGAGAACTCAACTTTACATAAAGGTTGAGTTCTCTTTTTTGTTCGCAAGCTTTTGTTAAATTCACCCATAATCCTTTGTGGAAGGAGTTCTCACTTTTTTAGATGCGCTAAATAGTTTATAATTATTAGATAATAGTAGATATTTTAATCCTTTAATTTATAATAGATATGATAAGGTTAGTGAAGACAGAAAAGGTGTGTTCCTAGGTGGCCCCTTGCTTTTTGTTATGCCGCTCGGGAGTGCCAACTCTTTTTTGCAAAATATAGAGGATAAGGAAGGTTATAATGAGCGACATACAGAGAAAATCAGACATTATTTTAATTGGTGCCGGGATTATGAGTGCGACTTTAGGAACAATCTTAAAAGAATTAAAACCGGACTGGGACATTACAGTATATGAAAAACTTTCGAAACCAGGTGAAGAAAGCTCAAATGAGTGGAATAATGCAGGAACTGGTCATGCAGCCCTGTGTGAATTAAACTATACGGCTGAAAAAGCAGATGGCTCCATTGATATAAGTAAAGCGATAGCGGTAAATGAGCAGTTTCAAGTATCAATGCAATTTTGGTCTTTCCTTGTAAAAAACAAACTTATCGAAAATCCACAGGATTTCATTATGCAAATTCCTCATATGAGTTTAGTACAGGGTGAGGAAAATGTTGCTTTTTTGAAGAAACGTTTTGAAGCGCTATCAAACAATCCGCTTTTTGAGGGAATGGAGTACTCTGAAGAAGCTGAAACATTGAAACAATGGATTCCTCTTGTTATGCAAGAGCGACCTACATCTGAAAAATTGGCAGCTACTAAAATTGACTCAGGTACAGATGTGAACTTTGGCGCACTAACAAGAATATTATTGACTCACTTGCAAAAGAAAGAAGTCGAGCTGAATTACAGCAATGATGTAAAAAATATAAAACGTACGAGTGATGGATTATGGGAATTAAAAATTCATGATGACCGTACTGGGGATATTATCCACCATACAGCGAAGTTTGTATTTATTGGTGGCGGTGGAGGAAGCCTTCATTTATTGCAAAAGTCAGGAATTCCTGAAGGCAAACATATTGGTGGATTCCCTGTAAGTGGCCTTTTTATGGTGTGCAATAATCCCGAAGTAGTTGAGCAACATAATGCAAAAGTGTACGGAAAAGCAAAAGTCGGTGCACCACCAATGTCAGTGCCACACTTGGATACAAGGTTTATTGATAATAAAAAATCATTGTTATTTGGTCCGTTTGCTGGGTTTACGCCTAAGTTTTTAAAATACGGTTCAATGTTTGACCTAATTACCTCTGTAAAGCCACATAATGTAATAACGATGCTGGCATCAGGAGCAAAAAACTTGTCGTTAACGAAGTATTTAATTCAACAAGTTATGCTATCAAAAGAAAATCGAATGGAAGAATTACGTGAGTTTATTCCGAATGCCAAAAGTGAAGATTGGGAATTGCTTGTAGCGGGACAACGTGTTCAAGTGATTAAAGATACAGCAGAAGGAAAAGGAATCCTTCAATTTGGTACGGAAGTTGTTAGTGCCGCTGATGGCTCAATAGCAGCATTGCTTGGAGCATCACCAGGTGCGTCGACAGCGGTTCATGTTATGTTAGAAGTCATAAATCGATGTTTCCCTGAGCATATGAATGAGTGGGAGCCAAAGATTAAAGAAATGATCCCATCCTATGGTTTGTCTTTAATGGAAAACCCGGAGCTATTACGGGAAATTCATAAATCAACAGAGGAAGTATTAGGATTAACTCCTCCAAAGCAAGTTAATGCAATGTAATTATGATTCAAAAGAAAGCAAACCTTTGCTTTCTTTTTTATACTATTTTTATATGTAGATATCTAAACAAAAGCCAATAATAGCAAAGAGATTTTATCTTTTTGCTATTATTGGCTTTTATTTTTTCGTCATAAGGGAAAGAGATGTTATAGATTAGATTATACAAAATTGTCCATACTAGTATGGGTTTTTATTTTTCGGGGTATAAACTTCATAGAATTACAAAGGTTGGAAAGTATTACTAGTACCTTGTAACTAATATGACATAATTTTATTCTTGTTTGTAGCCGATATAAGCATAAAGAGCAAAAAAGTGAACTCACTTGAGGAGAGCGAAATGAATCTTACAATCATTCGTAGAATTGCCATCATTACACTTCCTATATTTGTAGCTATTTATTATTTTTGGATAGTGTATTTCCGCTTTAATGAAGCTTTATTAGTGGTGGGGGCAAATATCTTACATCTTTTTGCTCCTGTACTTGCTACAATCTTAATTGCAATTCCCCTTTCAAAGGCAAAAGGTAGTGAGCGGTTATATTATAGTTTTCTTTTTTTTAGTTGTTTATCATATGTGATTGCTCAAACGATTTGGAATTATTATGAAATCATAGTAGGCAGCTACACACCATTCCCAGCTTTTTCAGACTTGTTTTATTTTTTACAAGCACTTTTATTTTTTTGTGCTGTTCTTATTAAACTAAAACAAAATTTCACAAACTCAGCATTAGCTCAATATCAATTTGATATTATAAGCTTTCTCATTATTTTGTTTTTGTTTAGCTTTGAATATATATTCAAGCCTTTATTTCTAGAACCGTACACCTTTACAGAGGTTTTCTTTTACTTTGCGTACTTTTTACTTGACCTTGGAATTGTATTGGCATTATTGGTGCTAAATTATTACACCGAGATTAATAAAGAAGTTAAGTTATTAATTATTGGTGCTTCCGTTCTTGTTATTAGCCATATTGCCTATTCGATTATGCTGCTGGAAACTAGTTACCAAACTGGAAATTTGGTTGACCCATTGTTTTCAATTGGACTTCTACTAATTGGTATATCTGGGCTTTATCGGAACACGACATCGGAGTATCGTATCAGCCAGCCAAACGGCTTTTTTTATACAAGAATGGTGTTTCCTATTGCCTTAATTTCTATATTGTTCATTTCGTATGTGCTTCATAAATACTATAATGAGGAGCTTTATTTCTTTGATCTAGGTGTCATCGCTGTTGTTTTATTAACCTTATGCCGAATAATCATTTCAAGGATTGAAGTGATAAGAATGTTAAAGAATAAAATAAATGAACTAACAATAGCGAAAGAAATTCAAGAAAAGTCGCTTCAGCCTCCTATTCACGATGACAACATTCAAATTTCAACATTTTATAGTGCTTCTGAAGAATTATCTGGTGATTTCTACATGTGGTGGAAAGTCGATGATGATAAATATGGTTTTCTCATTATTGATGTGATGGGTCATGGTGTTTCATCTGCTCTCATTACAATGTCGATTCAATCTGTAACGAGGGAAATTGCGTTAAGGGAACAATCCCCAGAAATCGTTATGCAAGAATTATCAAAGTATATGTTTGACTTGTTTCATGGAGAGGGCCATATGTATTATTTTACGGGAATTTATATTTTATTAGATACAAAACAAAAACGAATGACCTATGTGAATGGTGGACATCCGACAGGTCTTTGGAAAGAGAAAGATGGGAATATAGTTCGTTTAGCTTCGACATGCCCACCGATAGGGTTGTCAGAACAATCTCCTGTCATTTCAGAGGATATTTCATATTCGAACATGGGAAGACTCGTTTTATGTACGGATGGCTTTTTAGAAAAACTAAGTGGATCTCAAGATGTCGATGAATTGGAAGAGTATGTCATTTTCCATGAAAATGTAGAGCTTGATGATTTTAAAATGAAACTTGTATCAAAGCTACAGCATGATGGAAATAGTGATGACGATAAGTGTCTAGTCATTATTGATGTGAAATAGGAAAAGGTTATCACGTAAGGAATGTGTTGACCCTTGAGTGATAACCTCTTTTTTACATGCCCAAATTAAACACGAGTAGGCAGATATCGTCATATTTTAAATACGAAAGACAATTGACAAAGGCGGAGGTATTCAATTGGGACACTAGGATGGAAACTCCTACACAAGTAGTAGTTATTGAACCATACTTATATGGGGCTGTTATGAGCTTTGTTGGGAAAAGAATTGTGATTGATACACCTCGTGGACCAGTGAATGGTGTTGTAGCTGATGTCAAACCGGATCATATTGTAGTGCAGGAGTATGATTCCATGTTTTATGTTCGCATGAATGAAATTGTATGGCTAATGCCAGTAACTTAATGGTGGAATTGCTCTCAAGTTCTTACGGACATCTGTTCCGGTAATAGTAGGAAATCTAGCCTTTTTCAAATGCTATCGGACATTCTTTCCGTTATATTAAAGAATGGAGCGAATTTTATTGCTAGATTAAATAAGTAACGGAACGTATGTCCGATAAAAATAGAATAAGCTTGTTTTCTCATAAAATAACGGAATATATGTCCGGAAGCTAATCACTAGACGACTAAATATGGTCGTTTTTTTTTTCTATAGTCAGAGCGAAAAATGTAAAAAAGTCGAAAATAGCAATATCACTAAAAAACTGGTTGCCAATAATGATTATGTAATAATATACTGAAATTGGTAGGATTATTGAAAAAATTGTAAAACGACGGTGATTACTGTCGGAATGGTGGTGCGAATCTAGTAAAGTCAAAAGATGATAAAAACGAAGTAGTATAAAAGACTTATAAAACTAAGGAGGACAGTAATGAACTTTATAAAAAGAGGATTATTGAGTATTACGAGGAATAAAGGGAAATCAATTATTTTGTTAGCTATTATTTTAATTTTAGGAAACTTAATTGCTGGTGCGATTTCTATTCAGCAAGCGACAACAAATGTTGAAAAAACGATTAAGGAACGCATGGGAACAGCAGCAACAGTAGAGTTAGATTATGATTCTATTTGGAATTCAGACATGACTGAAGAAGAAATGATGAATGTCAATCCCGAGATGTTAACACTCGATATGATTAAACAAATTGGTGAATTGAGTCAAGTCAAATATTACGATTATAGTAGTAGGACTCACTTAGGATCTGAACATGTAAAAAGTGTCACTGGTTATGAAGAAGAAGATATAGAATATGAAAACCCATATTACGAAACAAACTTTATGTTAAAAGGTGTCAACTATGCCCCAATTATTGATTTTGAAGAAGGAAAAAATCAATTAGTTGACGGAAGAGTATTCACAAATGAAGAAGTGGAGAATGGGGCAGCAGTTACTGTCATTTCTAAAAAGCTAGCAGAGTTAAATAATCTTCATGTTGGTGATACGTTTATTTTAACAAGCGCGGTAATAGACTATCAAGGACACCAAGAAGAAATTCTTGATTCTAGAGATTTACCTTTAGAGATTATCGGCCTATTTGAACCTGTAACTGTTGAAAGAACAGAAGATGAAAATAATCAACACGGTATGTGGGATTTCATGGATATGGATAAACAAAATACTGTGTATGTCGCAAATAGCATTGTGTTAGACGAGCGAAAATATGACATTGAAAAACGAATGGAATTGGATGAAGAGTTTAGAAAGATGGTAGAAGAAGAAGGCGATGCATGGCTTCAAGAGTATTACCAACCAATTTATATTTTAAACTCAACAGATGATGCGCAAGCTTTTGCTGAAGATGCACTTACATTAGTTCCTGAATATTATGTTGTTCGACATGCGAGTGACCAGTATGACTCGATTTCTGGTCCGATCAAATCAATGTCGAAACTGTCAGGGTATGTATTAATCGTTTCTGTCGCTGCTTCGATTTTAATTATTGGACTTGTTGTCCTCTTATTCTTACGTGACAGAAGACGTGAGTTAGGTATTTATTTATCACTAGGAGAGCGTCGTGGCCGCGTTATCGGACAAATTGTCATTGAAGTATTTGTTATTGCTTTAATAGGAATTACGCTTTCGCTATTTACTGGGAACTTAATTGCAAGTGGTGTTTCTGGCACGTTAATGCAGTCGGATACAACAAGTCAGGATGAGTTTTATTATTATGGTGATGACTTTACTTCAAATTTAACAACATCTGATGTGTTAAATTCATATGAAGTTGAACTTAGTCCGACTTATATTTTAATGTTTATCATTATCGGTCTTGCTACTGTTTTATTCTCAACCATTATTCCACTCATTTATATTGTACGACTGAATCCGAAGAAAATATTAATGTAGAGAGGTGAAAACATGATACTTGAAGCAAAAAACTTAGACTACTATTACCAAGACGGAGAAAGCCGCCGTTATATTTTACGAGATACAAATGCCTCTTTTGAAAAAGGAAAGTTTTATACCATTTTAGGACAATCTGGTTCAGGGAAAACTTCTTTTCTAGCGTTATTAAGTGCACTTGATTCCCCACAAGGTGGAAGTGTTGTTTATGATGGTAAAGACATTAAACAAATAGGTTATGAAAATTATCGACGTAATCATATTGGGATCATTTTTCAAAGTTATAACTTAATCCCATCACTAACAGCGGTGGAAAATGTCCTAGTCCCGATGTCTATTACAGAAAATGAAATACCCGAAGACAATAAAGGGGTAGCATATAACCTGTTAGATTATATAGGGATTGTAAAAAGCAAAGCAGACCGTTATGTCAATAAGCTTTCTGGTGGAGAGCAACAGCGTGTTGCCATTGCTCGTGCTCTTGCAACGAATGTAGAATTAATTCTTGCCGATGAACCTACAGGAAACCTTGATGAAGAAATGGAGCAAGAAATCATTGATATTTTCAAAAAACTAGCACATGAACACCAAAAATGTGTTATTGTCGTTACTCACTCAAATGAAATTGCTCAACAATCTGACCAAATTTTCACGTTGAAAAAAGGAGTTCTTTCAACAAATGAGTGACTTCTTATCGAGATTTAATAAAGATAATTACGATAAGCTTCAGGATGAAAAGCAAGAAAAAGAAATAAAGAGTGAAACGGACAATGCCGAAAAAGTAGATGAGTCAGCTCCTACTGACGAGATTGCATCTTCTTCTGAGGTGACACCTGTCAAAGGAAATCAATCACCTGCTCCAAGTAGCCGGAGATCAGAATCAGTGGAAGAATTAGAAATTGATCCTGAATATCAAAAGAAAAAAAGAAGAAGGATTATTTATTCTATTATTGGTTCGATTGCCGCGCTATTGCTCATTTTTGTTATTTATTATCAAGTCGTTCATGTAACAATGGAGGATTTTGTAGGAGAATCTGTTCAAGAAGCGCGCTCATGGGCAAATGAAAACGGGATTGAAATTGAGGTTAAACATGAGACAAGCATGGAACATGATGCAAATCATGTGATTACACAAAGTGTGCCTGCCGGGAAAAATGTTCGGAAAGGTAAAACAATACAGCTTGTAAGTAGCTCAGGTCCTGACCCAGAAGAACAAATTGAACTACCAGAGTTTAAAGAATTAAGTCAGTATGAGGCAGAAACATGGATTGCAGACAATAAAGTCGAAAATCTTCAACTGATTTCGGAATACAGTGATGATATTGAACAAGGTGAGTTCATTCGGTTTGAAATTCGAGATTCTGCTATTGATGAATCAGAGTACCGTAGAAAAGACCGAGCAATTGTTTATTATTCAAGAGGGCAAGAAGTATTTGAAAAAAATATAACTGTCCCTAATTTCACTGGAAAAACAATGGATGAGGTTGAACAGTGGGCCAAGACAAATGAAATTGCTTTGAAAGTGGAAGAAGAAGATTCTAATAATGTAGAAGTCGGTTTGGTCATAAGCCAAAGCGTCTCTCCTGATGAAAAAGTGGCCAAACGTGACGAGATGGAAGTCGTTGTCTCATTAGGAAAAGCGACTGTTGTCCCTAATTTCGGTGAATTAACGATGGAAGAGGCGTCAAGTTATCCTGGCTTAGCTCCGATTGTAAAGCAAAAATTCCATGCTAGTGTTTCTTATGGTGGCCTCATTTCACAATCGATTGAAGCAGGTACGAGGCTAACAGACCAAGAAGAAACGAATTTAACAGTTGTATATTCCGAAGGGCAACCTTATTTACGAGATTATCGTGGACAATTAGAAGGGGATTTACCGAGACTCTTCTATGAAGATTATCAGTCAAAAGGAGCAAATATTCGCTATAAAGTAAAATATGTTTCAGCTCCTGAAGTAAAAGGTACAGTTGTGAGTATGAGTAAGTTTAATGAGTTTGTTCCAATGACGTATACAGTTGTCATTGGAGTTAGTAATAATACAAATGCTCCAGCGTCTCCTTGGGAAAACGATGGAGGAACTTCAGAACCCCCACCAGAAGAGGTTGAGGTCGAGAAGTAAAAGATAGTTTTGAATGAATGAACGACCTAATCATGATTATAGGTCGTTTTTTTAATTTGAAAAAATATTTCCTTGAAAATAAATTTGACAAAAATCATCATTTGTAATTAAATGATAGTAATTATCATTATCAAAACTTTAGAGACAGCATGAGGAGGATTCAAATGTTGAAAGTAATAACTAGAAAAAGTACAGCACTACTATTAGGAGTAAGCGTTCTTGCATTGTCATTGGCAGCCTGTGGCAATGGAGAAGCAAAATCGGAACAAACTCCTGAAACAGATACAGAGCAAACACCAACAGAAGAGGTACAAGAAGAAGCATCGACAAGAGTATTAACAGATGCAATGGGCCATGAAGTAGTTGTTCCTGCAAATCCAGAACGTGTAATTGCTAGTTATCTTGAAGATCATTTAGTGGCTCTTGGCATTAAACCAGCAGCACAATGGAGTATTAGTGATGGACAAGGGGTACAAGACTATCTTCAATATGAGTTAAAGGATGTTCCAACAATTCCATATGATTTACCATTTGAAGCTGTGATGGAAATGAATCCAGATTTAATTATTGTTGATTCAGCTAGTATGGTGGAAGATGGAAAGTATGAACAATATAATAAAATCGCTCCGACGTATGTCATTGGCTTAGAAGTCAATAATGATTGGCGAGATGAATTAGTCCGTGTAGGACAAGTGTTCGGGAAAGAGGACCTTGCAAACGAAGTGTTAGCTGAGTATGATACAAAGGCAGCAGAGGCGAAAGCGTCGATTGAGTCTGAGGTCGGTACTCCATCCGTTGCAGCAGTATGGTTAGTAGGCGGAAAGTTTTTTATGGTTGCTGAAACGGTTTCAAGTGGAGCTGTATTATATGGTGATCTTGGCTTAGAGATACCTAGTGTGGTAAAAGAAGTTTCAGAAAATGCAACAGGAAACTGGAATGAAATTTCATTAGAGAAATTAGCTGAACTTGATGCAGACCATTTATTTTTAATTAATAGTGATACTGGTGTGGAAACGACACCTTTAAGTGAATCTTTATGGGAAGCGAACCCGGCTGTAAAAGCAGGAAATGTTCATGAATTCTCGCCAAGCGAAAGCTGGCTATACACAGGACCAATAGCCAATAGCCAAATTATTGACCATGTTGTAGAAAGTTTAGTAAAATAGATCCAATCAGTAAACCGAAGCTCAATGAGTTTCGGTTTTTTTGATTTCGGACATTTGTTCCGTTATTCTAAGAAAAAAGGTTATATCTGCGATTTTAACGGACATACGTTCCGCTATTCCGTTAAAAATTAGTCTTATGTCTAGGATTCTTCGCAAAGTAACGGAACAGATGTCCGAACGGCAGTGTAAATATAGTTGAATTGCAACAATAACGGAACAAATGTCCGTAAAACACTACTCTTAGTGTTACCATCCTATGGAAGTCTGGCTCAAGATTGACAGCAGTCTCCGATCCCCGTTAAAAAACAAGCATTTTTCTTCCCCTTCTTCTACTCTTTTCTTTCTGTAATTATTAAGTTATCGTAACAAAAATTCGCAGGCACTTGACTTTTTACAAAAATGAAGTAAAATTTAGTAAAATATTTTACTTAAAAAGTAGAGGAAAATGAGTGGAGGCTTTATTAAATGGCAACAATTAAAGACATAGCAGAAAAAGCTGGTTATTCAATATCTACAGTTTCCAGGGTGTTAAATAATGACCAAAGTTTATCTGTTCCTGATGAAACGAGAGATAAGATATATGAAGTAGCGGAAAAACTAAATTACCGAAAGAAAACAGTAAGACCGGTCGTTAAAAATATTGTTTTCCTCTATTGGTTAACAGATAAAGAAGAGCTTGAGGATGTTTATTTTAAAACAATGAGATTAGAAATTGAAAAAATGGCGAGAAAATTTAATGTGGAGCTTATGACTTATAAAATTGGAGACGGCATCGATAGTATTCCTGATAATACAGAAGGGTTTATCGCTGTAGGCACATTTTCAGATAAAGAACTGAAATATTTACGAGCAATTACAACAAACGGAGTTTTTATTGATTCCACCCCAGACCCGACCCACTATGACTCTGTAAGGCCGGATTTAGTCCAAATTACAAAGAATACGATCGACTTTTTAGTGGATAAAGGCCATAAGAATATTGGTTTTATTGGAGGAACGTATCATAATCCAAATACAGATCAAGATGAGATGGATTTGCGGGAAAGAGAATTTCGAAAAGTCATGGAAGAAAAAGGGTTGCTCAATGACCAGTTTATTTTTTGTAGAAGAGGGTTTTCAGTTGATAATGGCTATTATTTAATGTCAAATGCGATTGAAAAATTAGGAGATTCGTTACCGACAGCTTTTTATATTGCGGCTGATCCAATTGCAGTTGGTTGTTTGCAAGCATTAAATGAAAATGGGATTGCGATTCCTAATCGAGTTAGTGTAATTAGCATTAATAATATTAGTGTTGCAAAGTATGTATCTCCTCCGTTAACTACATTTCATATCGATATGAGAGAAATGTGTAAAAATGCTGTTCAATTGTTATTAGAACAAGTAATAGAGAAAAGAAAACTTGTGAAAACCTTATATATAGGGTCTGACATGGTCATCCGTAAAAGCACAAACTAAACGCCTTTGTGGCGTTTTTTTTGTGTAAAAAATTAATTTTAGACAAATTCATGTCTAGTAAATTAATTTTGTAAATTTTTTTACTTAATTAAGTAAAAAAATTGTTTACATGTTTTCTTATAGGTGCTATATTAAATTTACTAAAGCGTTTACAGAAAAAGAGCGCTTTACTCTACTAACCAATTTTGAAAGGGTGTCAAACAATGAAGAAGTATAAAAAATATTTTGGCATTTTAGGTGCAATTGCGTTAAGTGTGTCTCTAGCAGCTTGTGGGCCTCAAGAAAGTGGTTCTGAAGGAACTGAGCAAAAAGAAGCACCAAAAAACAATAACGAGTATGATTTACTCATTTGGGAAGATATTGAGAAAGCGGATGGCATTCGTGATGCTGTCGCAAAGTTTGAAGAAGAACATGATGTAACTGTTCGTATCGTAGAAAAAGCATATGCGCAACAAATTGAAGATTTACGTCTTGATGGGCCAGCTGGAACAGGTCCAGATGTTTTAACAATGCCCGGTGACCAAATTGGAACAGCGGTAACAGAAGGATTATTAAAAGAGCTTTCTGTAGGGGAGGATGTTCAATCTATCTTTACTGAAGTTGCGATGGAATCACAAACAGTTAATGGTAGTGTATATGGTTTACCTAAAGCAGTTGAAACGACAATGCTTTTCTATAACAAAGAGTTAATTGCTGAGGAAGATGTACCAACTACATTAGAAGGCTGGTATGAGCATTCTAAAGAAGTTACAGATGGAAGTCAGTTTGGATTTTTAGCTTTGTTTGACCAAATTTACTATGCCAATAGTGTATTGAGTGGTTACGGTGGATACATCTTTGGAAAAGATGCAGATGGAAACTTTGACCCGAGCGATGTTGGTTTAAATAATGAAGGTGCAATCGAAGGAGCACAAGAAATTCAAAAGTTTTATAGTGAAAAGCTCTTCCCATCCGGAATTATCGGGGAGCAAGGAATTAATGTACTAGAGTCATTGTTTACAGAAGGGAAAGCAACAGCGGTTATTTCTGGTCCTTGGAATGTAGAGCCATTTGAAAGAGCTGGAATTGACTATGGTGTTGTAAAATTACCAGAATTAGCAAACGGTGAAAACATGAGTTCGTTTGTTGGGGTAAAAAGCTATAATGTAAGTTCATATTCTAAAAACGCAGAGCTAGCTGAGCAATTAGTGATTTTCTTAACAAATGAAGAAAACTCAAGAATACGTTATGAAGTAACAAAAGAAGTACCAGCTGTACAAGCATTAGCAAATGACCCTGTTGTCGCTGAAAGTGAAGCAGCTCAGGCAGTTGCAGAGCAATCTCAATTCGCTGAATTAACGCCTAACATTCCCGAAATGAATGAAGTTTGGTCTCCAACTGATGCAGCACTTCAAACAATTGCAACGGGTAAATCCCAACCAGAAGAAGCATTAAATCAGGCTGTGACAATTATAGAAGGTCAAATACAAGCAATGCATGGTGGGCGATAAAGAATAAACAATGATGGTGCCAGCCTTAGTCGGTTTTGGCACCATTCATCTATAACGGCAAAAAAGGCGTCGTTATCTAAAATGAGGTGAAAAGATGCAACATCGTAAATTGGCATTACTATTATCGATAATTCCTGGAGGCGGCCAGTTTTACAATAAGCAGTGGGTAAAAGGGTCAGTGTTTCTTACTCTCGGTATCTCCTTTTTTGTCGTGTTTGGAGATCTTTTAAATATGGGATATTGGGGGCTCATGACTCTTGGAACAGAAGTCCCTCGTGACAACTCTATTTTTCTATTAGCAGAAGGTATTATTGCCGTTATTGTGACGATTTTTGGCCTTGCTTTCTACTATATTAATTTCCGTGATGCTTATAAAAACGGAAAGCTACGCGATCAAAATTTAAGATTAAGTTCATTAAAAGAGCAATACCACCATTTAATTGAGCAAGGGTACCCTTATGTGATTAGTGGTCCTTCTTTATTTATCTTAATTTTTGCTGTTATTTTCCCTATTCTATTTAGTTTTGCTCTCGCATTTACAAATTATGATTTATACCATTCTCCCCCTGCAAATTTAGCAGATTGGGTAGGATTTGAAACATTCACAAAAATTTTCACGGTTGATATTTGGCGTTCGACTTTCTTTGGTGTGTTAGGCTGGACCATTATTTGGACTCTTGTAGCATCTACGCTTCAAGTTAGTCTTGGAATTTTCTTAGCGGTCCTAGTTAATCAAAAAGACCTTCGTTTTAAAAAGTTTTTCCGAACGGTGTTAATTTTACCTTGGGCTGTGCCTGGGTTTGTCACGATTCTTGTTTTTGCTGGATTGTTTAACGATAGTTTCGGAGCGATTAATATGGAGATTTTAGCAGCCTTTGGCATCGATCCGATACCATGGATGACAGATGCAAACTGGTCAAGAGTAGCGTTAATTTTTATGCAAGGTTGGCTTGGATTCCCTTATATTTTTATCGTCACGACAGGTGTTCTTCAATCGATTCCAGATGATTTATATGAAGCAGCTACGATTGACGGAGCTACGATCTTTTCGAAATTTCGTAATATTACGTTGCCGTTAATTTTAATTGCAATGGCGCCGATTATTATTACTCAATATACGTTTAACTTTAATAACTTCAATATTATTTATCTATTTAATGGTGGTGGCCCTGCAATGCCAGGTTCAACGGCGGGTGGAACGGATATCCTCGTCTCGTGGATTTATAAATTGACATTGCAGTCAAGTCAATACTCATTAGCTGCAGCATTAACAATTCTATTATCTGTATTTGTTATTACGATTGCTTTATGGCAATTTAGACGAACAAATTCATTTAAAGAGGGGGCGTAAGAAATGCAAGGGAATATGAAAACACAAAAGTTCTTACGACTGTTCACCTCCTATTCGATTTTGCTATTTGTCGTTGTTATTATTGTATATCCGCTTCTATGGACCATTGGAGCAAGTTTTAATCCCGGGAATAGTTTAATGAGTACGTCAATGATTCCGCAAAATCCAACCCTTGACCATTACCGGGAGCTGTTTGCCGGAAAGGAAAGTTTGCAATATGGGCAGTGGTACTTAAATTCTATAAAAATTAGTTTGTTTACGATGATAGGAACATTAATTAGTGTTTCATTTACCGCATATGCATTCTCACGCTTTCGTTTTAAAGGAAGAAAAAATGCATTAATGTTGTTTTTACTATTGCAAATGATTCCACAGTTTTCAGCTTTAGTCGCTTTATTTGTACTAGCACAAATGCTAGGAATGGTAAACAGTCATTGGTTATTAATTTTGCTTTATATTGGTGGGCAAATTCCGATGAATACGTATTTAATGAAGGGGTATATGGATTCGATTCCAATGGATTTAGACGAAAGTGCAAAAATCGACGGCGCAAGCAATACTCGCATTTTTTTGCAAATTCTTTTACCTCTATCAAAACCAATGCTTGCAGTTGTTGCAATGAATGGATTTACTGGCCCACTTGGTGATTTTGTGCTTTCCTCAACAATTCTACGAACTCCTGAGGCATATACACTGCCAATTGGGTTATACAATTTAGTAAATGATGTAATGGGAGCTAGCTATACGACGTTTGCAGCAGGGGCGATTTTAATTAGTATTCCGATTGCAATTATCTTTATTATGCTACAAAAATTCTTTGTTTCAGGGCTTACAGCGGGAGGAACGAAAGGATAAAAAACGGTTTGAAAAGGAAAGGACAAGGAGAGAGCTATGGCTAAACAAGAAAAATCATTCACAACAAAAGCAAAGTTTATGCTTCATGGAGGAGACTATAATCCAGACCAATGGTTAGACAGACCTGATATTTTAGCAGATGATATCCAACTGATGAAATTATCAAATACAAATACATTTTCAGTTGGGATTTTTGCATGGAGCGCACTTGAACCAGAAGAGGGCGTCTATAAATTTGAATGGCTAGATGAAATCATCGACAACATTTACAGCATCGGTGGCCGTGTTATTCTTGCGACACCAAGTGGGGCACGTCCAGCATGGATGTCACAAAAATATCCAGAAGTGTTGCGAGTAAATGCGGCAAGGATAAAACAACACCATGGAGGAAGACACAACCATTGCTTTACATCGAAAGTATATCGTGAAAAAACACAAACGATGAACCGCTTATTAGCAGAACGGTATGGCAATCATCCTGCCTTAATTTTATGGCATATTTCAAATGAGTATGGAGGAGATTGTCATTGTGATGCTTGTCAAGAGGCATTCCGTGAATGGTTAAAAAAGAAATATAAAACGTTAGACGCATTAAACAAAGCATGGTGGGGACCTTTTTGGAGTCATACGTATACAAATTGGTCTCAAGTAGAATCACCTTCGCCAATCGGTGAAAGTGCCGTTCATGGGTTGAATTTAGACTGGCGTCGATTTGTAACAGACCAAACAATTTCATTTTATGAAAATGAAATTGTCCCTTTACGTGAATTAACACCGTCAATTCCAATAACGACAAACTTCATGGCTGATACACATGATTTAATTCCGTTTCAAGGGTTAGATTATAGTAAGTTTGCTAAGCATTTGGATGTGATTAGTTGGGATGCCTACCCGGCTTGGCATAACGATTGGGAGAGTACCGCGAATTTAGCGATGAAAGTCGGTTTTATCGATGATTTATATCGTAGCTTAAAGCAACAGCCGTTTTTATTAATGGAATCCACACCTAGTGCGGTGAACTGGCATAATGTCAATAAAGCAAAACGACCAGGCATGCATTTATTGTCTTCCATGCAAATGGTATCCCATGGGTCAGATAGTATCTTGTACTTCCAATGGCGGAAATCAAGGGGTTCATCTGAGAAATTTCACGGAGCTGTTGTTGACCATGATAATAGTCCGAACAACCGCGTGTTTCAAGAAGTTGCTCAAGTTGGTAAAACGCTTGAACAGCTTTCCGATATTGTTGGTACAAACCGAACATCGGATGTTGCGATTTTATATGATTGGGACAATAACTGGGCGTTAGATGATGCCCAAGGATTTGGATTAAAAACAAAACAATATCCACAAACATTGCAAGAGCATTATCGAACGTTCTGGGAAAAAGATATTTCAGTTGATGTCATTACGAAGGAACAAGATTTCGCTCCGTATAAGCTATTAATTGTACCGATGCTTTATTTAGTAAGTGAAGAAACGATTGCGAGATTTAAAGCATTTGTTGCTAACGGCGGGACGATCGTGATGACGTATATTAGTGGGTTAGTCAA
This sequence comes from Alkalihalobacillus sp. LMS39, assembly GCF_022812285.1. NCBI lineage: Bacteria > Bacillati > Bacillota > Bacilli > Caryophanales > Bacillaceae > Alkalihalobacillus > Alkalihalobacillus sp. LMS39. Next base: position 4,755,879 of record NZ_CP093300.1, on the reverse strand, counting down.
TGAATTTGATTTAACATACATGGGCGGCTGGCCACAAGGTTTGCAAGACATCTTTGGACTAAAGCCGTTAGAAACAGATACGTTTTACCCGACTGACCGAAATGCGGTCACATATGAAGGGGAGTCATATGAGGTGAAAGATTATGCGACAGTGCTAGAAGTCGATTCAGCGAACGTGGTGGCAACGTATGAGCAAGACTTTTATGAAAGCACACCAGCAGTTACGAGTCACCAATATGAAAAGGGACACTCGTATTATATTGGAGCACGGTTGCCAAAAGAGTTTCACCGTCATTTTTATGGAACACTCATTGAAAAGCTTGAATTAAAGCCTGCATTTTCGGTTCAACACGGTGAAGGTGTTTCCGTTCAAGTAAGGCAAGCGCCAGATAAAGACTTTGTTTTTGTTATGAACTTTACAGAAGAAAGCCAAGTCGTGTCATTCCCTACTTCTGTAACAGACATCATGACAAAAGAAGAAATGATAGGCGAAGTGACGCTAAAAAAATACGAAGTGAAAATTGTAGAAGTCTTGAGAAATTAAGAAAAACACTGGGGGAGGGTTCGGCTCTCCCCCGTACTTACTAACGATGATAACGCTTACGTACAAAATAAATATAAAGGTGTGAAGAGCATGGGGAAACGAGTCAAGAAATCTGTTATTCAACTGGTTGCTTTTATGTTAGTCATTAGTTCAATTTTTATAAGCTATCAACCGAGTGTTGCTAATGCTAATGAAGATAACCTATTAAATAATGGTAGTTTTGAACAAAGTTTTTGGAGTGAAGAAGGGCACTGGTCAGTAGATACACCGAATTGGGATGTATGGGACATACAGCATTTTGAGTATGCAGATGATGATTGGATTGAACCTGGTGAAGGGGAGCATAGCTTAAAGTATTGGGTAAAAGATACGGCAATAGGAACGCAATCTTTTACTGTAAAACAAACGATTCCATCTCTTCCAGCCGGAACGTACGAGCTTTCGGTGAAATCAATGGGGGGAAATGGTGTGGAAGCTGGTAAAGTCCAACTTTTCGTTGGGGAGCAAACGGCCGAACCGATTACAACAACAGGGTATAACAATTGGGGCACGGTTCGTTATACGTTTGTATTAGAAGAAACACAATCAAATATAGACGTAGGTGCTATTGTTACGGGTGAAAAAAATACTTGGGGTCATGTAGACGATTTCCGTTTAGTATTGTCTTCATCTGAGTCAGGACCAACACCTGTTGAAGCAGATATTTTCGTCGAACGAGTGGATGGCATTAGCGAAAATTTTATTAAAGGTGTCGATATATCTAGTATTCTTGCACTCGAAGACAGTGGTGTTCAGTTTTATAATGAAGCGGGTGTTGAACAAGATATTTTCACAACGTTTCGTGACGCTGGTGTAAACTATGTTCGCGTTCGTATTTGGAATGACCCGTATGATTCCAATGGTAATGGCTATGGTGGTGGAAATAACGATGTCGATAAAGCGATTGAAATTGGAAAACGAGCAACAGCGAATGGAATGCAATTATTAGTAAACTTTCATTACTCTGATTTCTGGGCAGACCCAGCAAAACAGCAAGCACCAAAAGCATGGGAAAATATAAGTTTTGAACAGAAAAAGCAAGAAGTGTATGATTTTACAAAAACAAGTGTAGAAGCAATGCTTGCTGAAGGAATCGACATTGGCATGGTTCAAGTCGGGAATGAAACAAATGGTGGATTTATTGGTGAACGTGATTGGTCAAAAATGAGTGAGCTTTTTAATGAAGGAAGTAAAGCGATTCGAGATATTGATCCATCTATCTTAATTGCCTTGCATTTTACAAATCCTGAAACAAGCGGTCGTTATTCATCTATTGCCCAAACATTACACCAAAACAATGTCGACTATGATGTCTTTGCAAGCTCATATTATCCTTTTTGGCATGGAACATTATCGAATTTAACGTCTGTGTTAACACATGTTGCAGACACGTATGATAAAAAAGTGATGGTCGTTGAAACATCCTACACATATACAGAACACGACGGTGATGGCCATGGGAATACAGCTCCACAACGAACAGGACAAACATTAAATTACCCAATTACAGTGCAAGGACAAGCTACAGCCGTACGCGATGTGTTCCAAGCAGTTGTTGATGTAGGGGAAGCAGGGATTGGAGTATTTTATTGGGAGCCTGCATGGTTACCTGTAGGACCACCAGAAAATCTTGAACAAAACAAAGAAATTTGGGAAACGCATGGGTCAGGTTGGGCAACGAGTTATGCTACAGAATATGATCCTGAAGATGCAGGTGAATGGTATGGTGGAAGTGCCGTCGATAACCAAGCATTATTTGATTTTGATGGTCACCCACTAGCATCGATTAATATTTTTAACTATGTCGATACAGGTGCGGTTGCTCCGCTACAAATTGATGAAATAAAAGATGCGAGAGTTCAATTCATTTTTGGTTCGGACATAACGTTACCAAATACAGTAGATGTTGTTTACAATAATGGAACAACAGGTACCATTCCGGTAAGCTGGGACATGGAAGCAGTTGACCAAGCTTTAGCTCAAGGTATCGGCTCTTATGTCATTACAGGAGTGGCTGAAGGGGAAAGAAGTGTAAGGTTATTCCTTGAAATCACACCGGAAAACCTTGTCGTAAATCCGAGCTTTGAAGAATCTGATCGAACGATGTGGAATATAACCCATCGGAATGCAACAAGTGATCATACTCAATTTTTAAATAATAGCTCTGATGCTAGGACAGGTAACTATTCTTTACATTTTTATTCAGCTAGTGCGGTAGACTTTCAAGTAGAACAAACAGTCACTGGTTTAGAACCAGGCTACTACAACTTATCGATGTTTATTCAAGGTGGAGATGCTCATGAATCTGATATGTATTTGTTTGCGACTACAAATGAAGAAGAGTTTAAACAAACGACAAATGTGCGTGGATGGGCTCAGTGGGTAAACCCTACTATAGATGACATTTTAGTGTTAGATGGCACGATTACCATTGGAGCGAGTGTACAAGCCAATGGTGGAGCATGGGGAACGCTTGACGACTTTTACTTATACCAAGTAAGACCGTATGAAGAAGGGCAAGTTCCTCCAGGTAATGGGCAACAACCAGGACCACCAGCAGGCGGGGGTTCTGATGACGATAATAATACCCCACCAAATAGTGGAGGGCAACAACCTGAAACAGATAATGGTGATGGCGATATTACACCTGGAAATGGGTCAGAAGATGATGAGGAACAAACGGAAGAAAGTGAAGATGTAATCGAAAATGACAAAGAGAACGAAACAGAAGTTACCGATGGCTCGAAGTTACCGAAAACAGCAACAACAATTTTTAACTTCTTACTAGCAGGAATCATATTGTTAGGAAGTGGAATTGCGTTTTACATTTATAAACGACGCCAGAAGGTGGAAGTATAATAAAGCTGCTCCAAAAGGTCTTTACCTTTTGGGGCTTGCTTTTTCTAGCGGACATCTATTCCGCTAATAGGTTAAAAAAGAGCAAATGTAAAGTCGTATCGGACATCTGTTCCGTTAATGTCGCAAATTGAGAGAAAAACTCTTTAATAATCGTTAAGTAACGGAATAGATGTCCATTAAATAATAAAAACAGGCAAGATTTAGTGTCATAACGGAACACACGTCCAATAGCGAAAGCTTCCTTGACCACGCCGATATCATAAAAGCACAAAACTTGATATCCCAGACTGAAAAGGGGAAAATAACAAGTAAATGAAGCTTCGGCTTAGGAGGTTCGTTATGGAAATAGGTATAAGTACATTTGTTGAAACAACCCCTGATGTGAAAACAGGTGAAGTTAAAAGTCATGCAGAACGCATTCGAGAGGTTGTTGAAGAAATTATTCTTGCTGATGAAGTCGGGTTAGATGTATTTGGTGTCGGTGAACACCACCGTGAAGATTTTGCTGCGTCAAATCCTGCGATTATACTAGCAGCGGCGGCCCCACAAACGAAACGAATTCGATTAACTAGTGCCGTTACCGTACTTTCTTCGGCTGATCCAGTTCGGGTATTTCAAGACTTTGCAACACTTGATGGGATTTCCAATGGAAGAGCTGAGATTATGGCTGGGCGTGGTTCATTTATCGAATCGTTTCCGTTATTTGGGTATGACTTGAAAGATTATGATGAATTATTTCATGAAAAGCTAGAGTTGCTTTTACAAATATGTAAGTCAGAAAAAGTAACATGGAAAGGAAAATTTCGACCGGCAATTGAAAATCGCGGAATTTACCCACGTCCTGTTCAACAGCCATTACCTGTCTGGATTGGGAGTGGTGGAAATACACAATCTGTGATTCGGGCTGGGATTCTAGGGTTACCACTAGTCCTTGCTATTATTGGAGGGAGTCCAGTTCAATTTGCGCCACTCGTGAAATTATATGAACGAGCAGCTCTCCAAGCTGGACATGATCCATCGAAGCTTCCTGTCGCTTCTCACTCCCATGGTTTTGTGGCCGAAACGACAGAAGAGGCGGCTGAGAAATATTTTGCACCAACCCAGCAAGTGATGAATAAGCTTGGAAAAGAGCGAGGATGGGGACATTATGACCGGGCAAGTTATGATGCAGCAAGAAGCTTTGATGGTGCACTGTATGTTGGAGATGCTCAAACCGTTGCTGACAAAATCATTCATCTACGAAAACAAGTAGGAATTACTCGCTTTATGCTCCACGTCCCTGTAGGCTCTATGCCGCATGCTGATGTAATGAAATCGATTGAATTATTAGGAACTGAGGTTGCCCCTCGAGTTCGTGAAGACATTTCGAAATGGGAAAAAGAAAAGGAAAGCTAACTGACTGAATGAGGTATCCGAGAATGCTCGGGTACCTCTTCGTTATTAAATGATGGTAAAGTAATATTGTCGTTGTAACGCTCGAATGGATTGCAACAACTGATGTGATTCATGACAAAGGGAAGGGAGTGGATTCCCGTCTACAAGCGGTGATTTGTCATACACTTTTTTGACACCCATAGTTCTTGTATTTTCACCTGCAGCTTGTTGGACCAATATTTTTTCAGGGTAAAACATAATAATAGAGAGAAGCTCGTGAATCAGTTGAACATGACTGCTTGCTAATAACTGAATGAGTTCTTGGTTTGTTAGCCCTTGGATGACAGAAAGTTCAACATGATGGTGCGAAGCATAAACTTTGATTGCTTCCGCTAATAAAACGTCTAGCGCTAACAATGTAGGATGAAGAAAGTGCGTATGGTCGAAATGGATCGCTTCCATTATGGTCTTGGCGGTATCGATATCTGCTTCAACATAATGATGATGAAATGTAATTTTTTGTATGATGTCAGCAGGATGTTTCATTCGTTTTCCGAGCATATAAGAATCACGGAGAAAACTGTCTAAATGGTCAGCGCTTAAATAATTTGTTTTATGTGAAAGCGGAGAATCCGTATTTAAAATATCAATAATTCGAAATGGGTCAAACCCATATTTTTGCAAAATAGAACCAATGGCTTCGTCTTTTATTAAGGACTCGGTTAAAGCATGATGATTAAATCCTAATGTGCGTTCAACCGCATGTGAAAAAGGAAGATGCCCGATATCATGAAGAAGGGCAGCGATCCGTAGTTCTTCTTCTTTTTGAAAGAAACTAGAAATGATTGTCCATACACCAAGTGTATGTTCAAATCGACTATGCTTAGCTGAAGTGGTGAAAGAACCTGTTCCATAATGGGAAAGAAATTTCAGTCGCCGGATGACAGGGGATTGTAGTAGTTCACTTTCCCACGGATATAGCTCGACTGTCGTTTGGTAAAATGGGTCAGTAAATTGTTCTTTGTTTTCTGCAATGTACATAATGTTTCCTCCTTCACAACCGAAAAGACCGGCTTCATATCTTGTTAGAGATACGAAACCGGCCCATACTTGAGAGTGGCATGTAACCACGGTTTATCAGTCCGTAAAATATATGTAAAATTATACATATAAATTAGTATCTGTCAATCAATATAATCGATGCTTTGCTATTTTAGTGGAAATCGCTATACTAGATCTATTATTGAAGTGTAGTAGGTGATGAAATGTTAAAGGAATTTCTAGAAGACGATTCTATAAAAAATCAATGGCCTAAAAAAATATATCATCTTATTCATCAACGGGGACCGATAACGAAAAATGATTTACTCCTTTTAACGAAAACAAAACAAACAACGTTAAATCGTTTTATGGATGACTTGGTATATTCGAATGTCATTGTAGAATGTGGATATGGGGAATCAAGTGGAGGGCGGCCACCTGTACTATATAAAGTGAATGAAAAAGCGGCTTATATTATCGGAATTGATATTTCAAGAATTCAAACAAAGATCGTATTAGTAAATCTCGCTTATCATACAATTGAACAAACTTCTTTTGCAATGACAGAAAAGGAGACCCCTTCGATTGTTTTTGCAAAAATGAAACAGATTATTACCAAGTGGATTACTGAGTATAATATAGCTTGGAACCAATTACTAGGCATAGGTGTTGGAACTGTAGGTCCCGTACAACGAGAAGAAGGGATTATCGTAAAGCCTGAAGCGTTTCTAGCTCCAAGATGGGAAAATGTACATGTCGCTCGGCAATTACATGAGTATTTCCCAGTGAAAATCGTCGTCGATAATGGTGCGAACTCTGCTGTTGTTGCGGAGTATAGTCAATATCCATCTTATGAAAATATATTATATGTCATTGGTGGCTATGGGATTCGTTGTGGTGTAATTTGTAATGGTCAACTTCTACATTCAAAACTAGGAGATTCAAGTGCGTATGGTCATATTATTGTTCATGCTGGAGATACACCAACGACTAAAGGCAAAAAAGGATCGCTTTCTCACTTTGCAACGTTTGGGGCTATGGTCGAAGAGTGGAAACAGACAGTGAATGAAGAAACAGACGTTACATTTTCAGATTTACTCTATGAGTTGAAACGTGGAAACCCGTCCGTCATCAAAATTGTCGAAAAGGCAGCTTATTACTATGCCATTGGGATAGCAAATATGGTGAATGTGCTTCATCCGGAATTAGTTGTATTACATGGTCACCTTATTTCAGAGTCAAATTGGTATTATCAAGAGGTTGTGAAACAAGCAAAATCTCATTTGTATATTGAAGATAAAAGTTTAATAACATTTAGTAAGGGGACGTTTGGGGCAGATGCGATAGCGATTGGAGCAGCAATCCAAGCGTTTCAGTCTTATTTTGTATAAAATTTCTTTACAGACGATTCATAAAAAATTTAAGATGTATAGTTTTTTTACCACTTTAAACCCTTTTGGGTAAAAGTATAGTGTGGTAAACTAAAAATAACTACATCTCTTTTTTTTTACAAACTTTTTTCCGATTTGGTTAAAAGTTGAGAGGGAAAGGAAATGAGCAGAAAGAAGGGGTAATATGAAATCGGCGAAAAGCAGTATATTATGGCAGCTGTTCTGGTCATTTTTTAAAATAGGCCCTGTTACGTTTGGTGGAGGCTATGCGGTCATTCCTGTGATAGAGCGGGAGCTAGTTGATAAACAAAAATGGGTTAAGAAGTCTGAAATGGATGATGTTATTGCAGTCGCAAGTTCACTTCCAGGAGCCATTGCGATTAACTCCGCTACCTTTATCGGATATCGAATGGCTGGCATTCGTGGTGCAGTTGCAGCATTACTAGGAATCTTTTTACCTACTTTTTTAATCGTTATTGGGATAAGTATCGCTTTTTACCATGTTCAAGACCATCCTAAGGTAGAAGCAGCGTTCCAAGCGATACGAATCACCGTCATTGCACTTATCGTATATGCAGCGTATTCGATCGGGAAAAAAGCGATATTTGATAAAACAACGTTATCAATCGTATCCGGTTCGTTATTTTGCTTGCTTTTCTTACACATCCATCCGGCTTTGTTAATTATAATTGGGATTTTCTTAGGTGTTTTTGTTGTTCAGTGGAAAGAAAAATTAGGCTATCTTCAAAAAACTAATGAAACAAAAAGAGAAGAAAGAAAATATGAGTGGTTTATGGGAGAAGGGATTTAAGCATGGTTTTCCTTGAATTGTTCTTTGCCTTTTTTGTCATTGGCATCGTTTCTTTTGGCGGTGGCTATGCGATGATCCCCATCATTGAGTTAGAAGTTATGAAACAAGGGTGGATGACATCACAGCAATTCACCGATATTATTGGGTTAGCTGGGATGTCACCGGGTCCTATTGCAACGAATAGTGCCATTTTTGTAGGACATCATGTTGCAGGTATTCCTGGTGCTATTGCAGCAGGGCTTGGAATGGTATTGCCGTCGTTTTTATTTGTCATTGTGATATCCGTTTTCTTTTATAAAATGAATGAGAATAAGCATGTTAAATCAGCTTTTTACGGGTTACGCCCGATAATTACGGCCCTCATTGTGTATGCCGCGATTCGATTCGCGATTGTAAATGATGTTATTTCCCCTCTTTCATGGAATACAGTCTCTGTTTTCTTTATTTTCTTTTTCTCTTTATTCGCGCTAATAAAGTGGAAATTACATCCAGTTTTTGTTATCCTTTTATCAGGTTTAGTTGGTATCGCGATATTTTCATAAGTTTTTGTAATGATAATGGTTTTTAGTTAGATAAATGAAGGAGATATGTTATATACTATGATGTAGTATTTTACATTCTCTTTTTTTGTTTGGTAGGAAAAGGAATGTATAAAATGAGGGGTTTATCATGGTAGATAAGATTGACAATTATATAAAAGTCTCTCACCAAAGATGCTTGAATGAGTTCAACATGACTCCTAATGATAGGTTAATTCCAAAAGTTTGTATTACGAAAAATAAAATAAAGGAAATCAAAGATAATTTAGGTGATGTCATTTCAGTAGCAAGAAAATTTATGACAAAGCTTATTTCTGACTTAGAACATACACCTGTGTTAATTGTCATTTCAAATAATGAAGGCATTATTTTAGAATTGTACGGAGATGAATCCATAAAAGGTCAAATTGAGTCTTTAGGATTATCGATAGGTATTCAGTTTACCGAAGAAGAACTTGGAACTAACAGCGTATCATTAGCACTTCATTTAGAGCAGCCAGTTAAAATGATTGGCCAAGATCATTTTCATGAGAGCTTACATGAAAGTGCATGCTTCTCTGTTCCTTTTACACATGGAGGGAAAGTAGAAGGAACGATTTCTGTCATGATGGCGGCCCAAAATGCAAGTTCATTTCATCTAGGACTATTAAAATCAGCTGTTGATTCCATTGAAAGAGAAGTAAAAGTAAATAAGCAGAACAAAGAACTTTTAATTCTGAATCAAGTGATCCTGGAAAATAGTCGAAATGGAATGATCATTACGAATGAAGATGGGGTAGTGATTGAATTAAACCCTTATGCTGAAGAAATTTTAGGTTGTAATAAATTTGATGTGATGCATCAATCGGTGAAAAAAATTGGCTCTATTGGACATTATATGAAAGATGTAATAGAAGAAAAAGCGAAGTACGAGGATGTTGAGATCAATGTTGCTGACAAAATCCTACTTTTCGATTCTTATCCAATTTATGATGACCGCCATGAAATCATTGGTGCATTCGGACAGCTTCGTAATATAACGGAACGGCTATTATTAGAAAAACAACTCATGGCGAGTGAAAAATTATCAGATATAGGAAAGATTAGTGCGGGGTTAGCGCATGAAATTCGTAATCCATTAACATCAATTATCGGATTAATGCAGTTGTTTAAAACATATCTCAAGCCTGGGGATAAGAAGCTTGAAGATTATTTCCGTATTATTTTTAGTGAATTAGAACGGATTAAAAGTTTAGTTCAGCAGTTTGTATTAATGGCCAAGCCAAATCAAAGGGAAATAACAAAGTCATATACATCGATTCATAAGATTATGCAGGATACGATAACTTTAATGGAAAGTCAGATATCATGTAAAGACATCCACCTTTCTTTTGATTCAGCATATAAAGACAAGACATATGTCGATGAAGATAAACTAAAACAAGTGTTTATTAATATATTACAAAACAGCCTAGATGCAACAGAAGAAGGCGGAGAGATTTATATTTCGGTACATTTAAGTGAAGATAATCAATTCATTGAAATTAGAATCCAAGATAATGGTATTGGGATGGACGAAAAAACCGTGGAAAAACTAGCGACACCGTTTTTCTCAACAAAAGAAAATGGCTTAGGGCTTGGAATGGCAATGAGTTACAATATTATCGAACTGCATAAAGGAAAAGTCCTCGTGCAAAGTGAAAAGGGAAAAGGAACGACATTTACAATATTGTTACCAGCGAATGGCACACACTAACGGACATTTATTCCGCTAATGTCGAAAACATCGGTGTTTTTCAAACCTATCGGACACTGGTTCCGCTAAATCAAGGAAATGGTAGAATTTCAGAGTGATTTTTGGTGTTTAGCGGAATAGTTGTCCGAAAGAAATGGAAAAAAGCACATTTAGAGCAAAATAGCGGAATGAATGTCCGTTTAGAAACAACAACTACTTCTAAGTTGCTGTTTATTCATTTGAAGCAAAAGCCCATTTCGACGGATTAGGTAAATTTAGGTATACTAGATAAAAAAAGGACAAAATTAATGTACGATAAAAACTTGGAAATTCAAAATGATATACAAAGCGAATTAGAAAAAGCCAATCATATTAACCAACTCATTTTAGATTCTGTAGCAGAAGGAATTTATGGGATTGATCTTCAAGCGAATGTTGTTTTTTGGAATAAAGCAGCTGAAAAATTAACAGGTTACATGATTACGGACTTTGCATATAATAATTTACACGATTTAATTCATCATACAGATAAAGATGGCAAACATGTCCCGTTGATAGACTGTCCTGTTTATCATGCGTTAACGAATGGGGAAAGCATGTTTATTGAAGATGATATTTTTTGGCATAAAAACGGTACGTCATTTCCTGTTGAATATACAGTAAAACCAATGCTTGAAAAAGGAAAACATGTAGGAACGGTCATCACATTTCGTGATGTGACTGAAAGAAAGAAGACCGAGCAGCTTTTGCAGGAGTGGGAACAGCTTTCATTTCTTGCACAAATGTCTGCAGGAATCGCGCATGAAATTCGAAACCCACTTACGTCATTAAAAGGGTTTATGCAGTTAATTAAAGCAAACAGGCAATGGAATGAACATTATTTTGATATTATGGACATGGAATTCAACCGAATTGAAACGATTATTAAAGAACTGTTGACCTTTTCGAAACCACAGCTTTCTGATTATAAAGAAGTGAATATAAAAGAATTACTAGAGCAAGTGGTTGTTCTCATGCAGCCACAGGCCATTATGAAAAATGTTACGATAGAAGCATTATACGAAAGTCCTTTTTATCGGATGGAATGTATTGAACATCAAGTTAAACAAGTGTTCATTAATATAGTAAAAAATGCAATAGAAGCGATGGACAAAAGCGGGAAAATTACGATTGGCGTGAGACAAGAACAGGAAGAATTTGAAATCACGGTAACGGATGAAGGACCTGGAATGACTCAAGAAACAATTGACAGGCTAGGAGAACCTTTTTTCACAACGAAAAAAGAAGGAACAGGGTTAGGTTTGATGGTTACAAATAACATTATTAAAAACCAGCATAATGGTTCACTTCAAATTAAAAGTGTAATAAACAAAGGAACTCAGTTTATTATACGATTTCCTAAAAATGCTTGTCTTAGATAGACGAGCTTTTTTAATGTTAGTCACTCAACGCTCCTCCTATAGAAAAAAGAAACCCATACATTTTCATAAAATAACAGAAAAAATAAATATAAAAAAACATGAAAAAATAGTACGATATACTAGTATAGATAGACAATGAATCATTAACTATAATATACATATTACAAAAATGTTGGCGAATAGAGATTAGAGAAGGAAGGTATATGATGTCTGAGGAGAATATTACGAGAATACAGCTCGGAGATAAAGAAATCATCCTTATTGGGACTGCTCATGTTTCGAAAAAAAGTGCTGAGCAAGTAAAAGAAGTAATCGAGTTTGAAAAGCCAGATTCTGTTTGTGTTGAATTAGATGAACAACGTTTCCAATCAATTAAGGATAAAAACAAGTGGAAAGAGATGGATATTTTTAAAGTAGTGAAAGAAAAAAAAGCCACATTGTTGCTCATGAATTTGTTTATCTCTTCTTTTCAAAAGCGGTTAGCGAAACAGTTTGGCATTAAACCTGGACAAGAAATGATTCAAGGAATTGACTCAGCGAAAGAGATTGGTGCAACGCTCGTCTTAGCTGACCGAAATATACAAGTAACCTTCGCAAGGATATGGGGAGGAATGGGGTTAGTCGGAAAGTCAAAATTGTTACTAGGCATATTCTCAGGGATATTTAGCAACGAGACGATTTCTGAAGAAGAACTCGAAAAAATGAAGTCACAAGATATGCTTAATTCGATGTTAGATGAATTTACAGAATCATTTCCTCAATTAAAAACACCACTTATTGATGAGCGGGACCAATATTTAGCTCAAAAAATTAAAGATGCACCAGGAAAAAAAGTCGTTGCAGTACTAGGTGCTGCGCATGTGCCAGGAATAAAAGAAGAAATTAAGAAAGATCATAATTTACAAGCGTTAACAAAATTGCCACCAAAATCAAAAGTTCCAAAAATGATAGGTTGGGCGATACCGATTCTAATCCTTGCAATCATCGGTTATACCTTTTATGCGAATCCAGCAGCAGGGCTGCAACAGACAATTAGCTGGATTTTATGGAATGGTTCGTTTGCTGCAATTGGAGCTGCCCTTGCATTTGGACACCCACTTTCGGTAGTAACGGCATTTGTTGCGGCACCGATTAGTTCACTAAATCCACTAATGGCTGCTGGGTGGTTTGCTGGTATCGTACAAACTTATTTTAAACGCCCAAGTGTGGGAGATTTTGAAAGCTTATCTGAAGATGTGTTTACTGTAAAAGGCTTTTGGGGGAATAAAGTAACCAGAATTTTATTGATTGTTGTTTTAACGAATTTAGGTAGCACATTAGGTACGGTTATTGGTGGCGCCGATGTCATTCGTGTATTTTTAGAAAATATATAACAAATAATGAATAAAAATGCAATTATTATAAAAGAAATGTTCGAATAATACGATCAGAATATACCAAGTAGATAGACACGGAAATGAGTTAAATTTGCATGTATAGTTTATATTTGGCAATGATACATAATAAACCATAGTATGCCTTTGATATCTAGACAAAAACAACCATTTAGTATTGCAAATTTGCTCACTTCTATGTCAATATGTATATATCGGTGCATACCGAGGGTCAAGTTATATAAGAGGTGAAAGCATGGGTAATAAAGCAGTAATATTAGGAAGTAACTATTATATAGGATTAAGCACAATTCGTTGTTTGGGAGTTCACGGCATTCATACTGTGGCTGTTGACTATTCTGAACAAGAAAGGTATGGTGCGGAATCTAAATACTGCTCTGAGAAGCTTTTATCTCCTCATTATAAAGAGGACCCGGAAGGCTTTATTCAGTTTTTAAAAGATTATGCAACAAAACAAAGTCTAAAACCTGTTCTTATTCCATGTCATGACTCATATGTCGAAGTAATCGATGCTCATTTGGAAGAAATGAAAGAATATTATTATATTCCTCAAACAGAACAAGGATTATATACAAACGTTATGAATAAAGAAAGATTACATCAGCTAGCCATGGAAAAAGGACTTGCTGTACCTGAAACAGTTCGGTTACACGAAGATAATTTTATTGAAAAAATAGAAACGATATTAAAATATCCTTGTATTGTGAAACCAACGGATTCGCCTTCTTTTGTAGCTAAATTTAGAAAAAAACTTTTTAAGGTTCATAGTCGAGAAGAACTAGAAGAAGCCATTCAAAAAGCAAAAGATGCGAATTTGGAAGTTATTGTTCAAAGAATCATTCCTGGATTTGACGACCATATGCATACGTTTGATGCGTATTTAAATCAAGACGGAAAAGTGACACATTGGACAACTTGCCAGAAATATCGCCAGTATCCGATTAACTTCGGTGCTTCTGTGTATACAGGACAAAAGCATATACCTGAATTATATGAAATCGGGGCTTCTTTTCTAGAAGCGATTGGTTTTAAAGGGTTTGCTGAAATTGAATTTAAAAAAGACGCTGAAACAGGTCAGTTTTATTTAATCGAAATTAATGCTAGAATTACAAACTTTAATCATTTATTATATAAGATCGGGATGAATGTTCCATATATTACCTATATGGAATTAACAGGCTCACCTCTTCCTCCAAAAGCTATCGATTATAATACAAATCGCGTCTTTTGGTATGCGTTTGAAGATTTACTTGCTATTAGAGATTATGTGAAAACAGGACAGCTTACAATTGGACAAGTAATCACATCGTTTTTTAAACGGAAGGTCTATGCAATTTGGGATTGGAGAGACCCTCAACCAGCCTTCTCATTTACGAAGAATTTAGTAGGAAAAATTCTAGGAAGACGAAACAAATAGTAGAAAGGGGCGTATCCGATGGTTTCATTACAACAATTGTTACAAGCTACAGCCATACAAGAGGCAAAAACTGAACAAGACATTGACATTACAGGAATCTCCTATCACTCAAAAAAAGTGGAGAAAGGTCAGCTTTTTGTATGTATACGAGGATATAAAACAGATGGACATAAATTTTTGCCGAATGCAGTAAGCAATGGTGCGGTGGCTGCCATTGTCGAAGAATTTCAAGATGATGTGGATATTCCTCAGTTTTTAGTAGAGAATAGCCGGATTGCGTTAGCTCAATTAGGAGCAGCATTCTACGGAAATCCATCTGAAAAAATGAAAATGATTGGTATAACCGCAACAAATGGGAAAACAACAACGACGTATATGACAAATGCCATGTTAGAGAACCATGGCTATAAAACAGGGTTAATTGGTACGGTTTCCATAAAGATTGACGATACATCTATTCCTTCAGAATTAACAACACCTGAATCTCTTGATTTACAATTTTATTTAAAACAAATGCATGACAAAGCTGTCAGCCATGTAAGTATGGAAGTATCATCTGCTGCATTAGAAACCTACCGTGTTGAAAAAGTGGACTATGATATAGTCGCCTTCAATAACATTAGCCGCGAACACATTGATTCCCATGGAACGTTTGAAAAATACTTTGAAGCAAAATCAAGTTTAATTACAGAAGCAAGTGAAAAAAGTATAGCTATTCTGAATTTAGATTGTCCATATTCAGCGTCGTTAGCCGACAAAACAAAAGCATCTGTTATTACATTTGGTCTTGAACAGTCAACAGGATATATTCATTGTAAAAATTTAGATTTAACGACAGGACGAGCAAAATTCACCTATGAGATTAAGAAGCCATTTTCTTATGATCATCAAGAGTTTTCTCCTTGTGAGTTTACGGTTGAACTTTCGGTACCTGGGCTACATTCTGTTTATAATTCAATGGTGGCGATTACCGTTGCTCTCCTATCTGGAGTGTCGATTCAAACGATTCAAGAAACAATGAAGGAATTTGGTGGAGTAGAGAGACGTTTTGAATTTGTGTACGAAAAAGAATTTAAAATTATTGATGACCATTTTGCCAATCCAGGAAATATCAATGTGACATTACAAACGTTAAAATATATGGATTTTGATCAATTGCATCTTGTATATGCCATTCGTGGAGAACGAGGACCGACAGTGAACAAAGAAAATGCAGAAGCGATTGTCGAATGGGCGAAAAAATTAAACTTAAAAGAAATTATTGCTACAAAAAGTGTGTCTCACGTAACGGATAAAGATAAAGTGACAGATGAGGAAGTTAATGTGTTTATGGATGTTATGTTTCAGGCAAACATCAATGTAACCTTACTTGAAGAACTACCAGATGCAACGGCTTATGCCCTTACAAAAGCAGGGCAAGGAGATTTAGTTCTGTTAGCTGGATGTCAAGGTATGGATCATGGTGCGGAAATCATGTTGCACCAAATGAATAAACAAAATCCTGAAGATCCGCAATCCACTTCTCTCTCTTATACAACATAACAAAAAGCGTTAACAATAAATGATGATTGATTCATAATGAAAGGTGATAGCACATGTGTGGGTTTGTAGGGTTTGCTCATAGTACAGTTGAGAACAAAACGGAAACGATCGAGAAAATGATGAATGCGATCATCCATAGAGGACCTGATAGTGGTGGGGTTTATTCAGATCAGGATGTGACATTTGGTTTTAGAAGATTAATGATCATTGATTTATCAGAAGAGGCAAGTCAGCCGATGTTTAATGAAGATAAGCGGTATGTCCTTGTATTTAACGGTGAAATTTATAATTACCAAGAATTACGAGAAGATTTAATTGAAAAAGGCCACTCTTTTCAAAGCCATAGTGATAGTGAAGTCATCATCCATGGATATGAAGAATATGGTGTAGACTTACTGCAAAAAGTCCGTGGAATGTTTGCCTTTGCGATTTGGGACACAAAGGAAGAAACATTGTTTATGGCTCGAGATTTTGTAGGGATTAAGCCATTATACTATACGCAAAACACGACAGATGGCTCCCTTCTTTTTGGTTCAGAAATTAAATCATTTCTCCATCAGCCTGCCTTTAAAAAGGAATTAAACAAAAATGCACTCAAGCCGTATTTAACGTTTCAATACTCGGTTTTAGATGAAACGTTTTTTAAAGGTGTCTTTAAGCTAAAGCCTGGCCATTATATGATTTACAAAAAGGGAAGTATGGAAATTAAACCATACTGGGATATTTCTTTTGATGAAAAAGAAAATAGTTTAGACCATTATATTAAAGAAATTAAAGCGACGTTAAAAGAGTCGGTTGAATACCATAAAATTAGTGATGTGAAAGTAGGATCATTCTTATCTGGTGGTGTAGATTCTAGTTATATCACCGCGTTGCTCATGCCGAATAAAACCTTTTCTGTCGGCTTTAAAGACCATGAAGGGATTTTTAATGAAACAAATTTAGCGGAGCGATTGTCTGATATATTAGAAATTGAAAATAATAAAAAAATGGTTGATGCCGATGAGTTTTTTGAAAAAGTTCCAACCATTCAATATCATATGGATGAGCCTCAATCGAATCTATCATCTGTTCCACTATATTTTTTATCAGAGCTTGCTAGAAAGCATGTAACGGTTGTATTATCAGGCGAAGGGGCGGATGAAATTTTCGGTGGGTATGTATGGTATCAAAATTCTCCAAAGATGGAGAAGTACAAAAAGATTCCATTTGGTATTCGTCGGTCGCTTTCTTCAATTAGCAAAAAGCTTCCTGAAAACCGTATTACATCTTTTCTCGTTAAAGGCGGTCTTAAAGTAGAAGAGCAATTTATTGGACAAGCGAAAGTGTTCGAGGAACAAGATGCCCTAGCTGTATTAAAAGAAGATTATCAAAATGCGCCATCCATTGAAAGCATCACGAAAGAATATTATGACAAAGTGAAAGATAAAGATGACTTAACAAAAATGCAGTATATTGATATGAAACTATGGTTACCAGGCGATATTTTGCTTAAAGCTGACAAAATGAGTATGGCTCATTCGATTGAACTTCGTGTTCCGTTTTTAGATAAACAAGTCATGGAAATGGCGTCCCATATCCCGGCTCCTTTACGAGTGAATGAAACAAATACAAAGTTTGCACTTAGAGAAGCTTCCAATGAAGTGTTACCTGAAGAATGGGCGAATCGGGAAAAAGTTGGGTTTCCAGTACCGTTCCGTTACTGGATCAGGGAAGAAAAGTATTATAATCTAGTAAAAGAAGTGTTTCAATCAGAAGAAGCACATGAGTTTTTTAATGTAGAAGAACTTATGCGTTATTTAAATGAGCATTTCGAAGAAAAACATAATTATGCCAGATATATTTGGACTGTGTATGTATTTTTAGTATGGTATAAAAAGTTTTTTAAAGAGTTATAAAGTAAGAAACCGTAGACGTTTTCCCTTTTATGAGGGTGCTTTATATCTAAATAGGAGGGATATACTAGATGAAAAAAATA
This sequence comes from Alkalihalobacillus sp. LMS39, assembly GCF_022812285.1. NCBI lineage: Bacteria > Bacillati > Bacillota > Bacilli > Caryophanales > Bacillaceae > Alkalihalobacillus > Alkalihalobacillus sp. LMS39. Next base: position 4,737,815 of record NZ_CP093300.1, on the reverse strand, counting down.
GTCACCGTGTTAATGTTGCTACTGCTTCTTGTTGTCGCTGTCGGTATGTTCAATCAGGAAGTTCTTCAAAATAGTAGAGACTATATGAAAGACCATAGTGTGTTCGAAGCAGCTAGTCAATTGATCAAGAAAACAAAACAAGGAACAATTACAATTGAAAATGTCGATGTGATGCAGGAACCAGTTCGAGCTGCGGAGTATGTGGTTGTGAATGAAAGTACAGATGAAGAAGTAGCTCTTATCGTAACAGATGATAACGGGATAGGAACTTCGAAACCGATTCCCTTTGGGAAAACGTATCAAGTAATCCAGCGCTCTGTTGCCCATCCTTATCAATTACATGATGAGGAAGTTATCATTGATTTGGAAGAAGATTATGAGCTCAAAATTGAGAATGAGCTTCTAGATTACGTTAAAGATGTACAGTATACAGATGGGAGCGTTGAAATTACAGAATCTCATATTCCTGTAGCCACACTCATGCAAAATCCTGAACTACCAAATGGTTGTGAAATTGTTTCTTTAACAGCTGTCTTAAATTATTATGGTTATGATGTGTCAAAAACAACGATGGCTGATGACTTTTTACCGAAACAACCATTTGCTAGACAGAATAATAAGTTATATGGTGCTAATCCGTATGAAGCCTATGCGGGTGAGCCGAGAGACAGATCAGGGTTTTTCGTTTATGCCCCACCAATTTTACAAGCTGCAGAAGATTTTATGAGTACTGTGGAAAGCAGTCATAAAGCGGTTGATGTAAGTGGGAGTACAAGAGAAGAGCTTCTTGAATATTTGAAACAAGGGATTCCTGTCGTCACGTGGATGACATTAGAGTTAGATGCTCCAAGAGTGACGTATTCTTGGTATTTCCATGAAACAGAAGAATTTTTTGAAGCACCAGTTAATTTACATGCGACAGTATTAAATGGTTTTATTGGAGAAGATAAGGTACATGTAATGGACCCATTAAAAGGTCAAATGGTGTATAGTGCAGAGAATTATTTTACTAGTTATGATGCGTTAGGTAGTCATGCTATGATTTTAGTTGAAGATGAATAATCATTAATTTGAGATAAAGTAGGTTATATGATGAAACAAAAAAGCTTAGGTGTGATAGGTGGGATGGGACCTAAGGCAACATCGGTTTTCTTTGAAAAAATTGTAGATAATACAGTTGCCAACAATGACCAAGATCATATTGATATGATAATCCTAAATCATGCTTCATTACCAGACCGAACGAATGTCATATTAGAAAACCAATCTACTCCGTTTGTTGAGCTATTAATGAAAGACATTCATTTATTGGAAAAAGCTGAAGTGTCTCATATTGCAATACCATGTAATACGGCCCATTACTTTATTGACGAGCTTCAAACAAAAACAACAATCCCGATTATTAATATGGTCGATGAAACAATTCAAGAAATCCAAAGGAAATATGGAAAAGGAAGTAAAGTAGGGATTTTAGCGACAAACGGCACAATACGAAGCGGCACTTATAAAAAAGCCTGTGAAAAATATGGAATGGAGTTAGTCGTTCCAGATGAAGCGATGCAAGATAATGTCATGAGTATTATTTACACGAATGTAAAAAGTAAGTTAAATGTAGATTCTACTGAAACAGAGGCCATAATTCATCACCTTCATCAAAATGAAGGATGTCATTGTGTTATTTTAGCTTGTACGGAGTTTTCTTGTATTGAGTTAAGCGAGGAGATTATGAAGGACTGTGTGGATGCAATGGATATTCTTGTGGACCGTTCGATTCGTTATTCAGGAAAACAATCAAAAATAAAGCCGATATCAAAGTGAAGCCAGAACAGGAGGTATGACATGAATTCAATTGAAATAGCGAATCTAAAGGAGTTCATTCATGACTCTTTTTCTGGTGGAAAAATGGTTAGGGAATTAAGACTTACTCAAGATGAGGCACGATATATAAAAGAACAGTATGTTGCGATGGAAGTAGAAAAAATGGTTGACTACCGAGAAGAAGAAAAGCAGTGGTATAAGCTTTCCATTGGAATGAAGTAAAAGAGGTTGTCTCATGGTTGAAACCAAGGGACAACCTCTTTTAAAAGATAAGAAAATTTTGGGCTAGCAGCGAAGCTTTGAAAGCTTATTCAAGAAGAGCACTTGGGGTTCACGGTCAAAAGCAGGCAGGGTTCCGTACTTCTCTTGAAAGAAAAGACGCTCAAACGTTTTTCTTACTTCAAGGAAATATTACCGGTATAAATAGTGTTAAACAATGAGTAGAAAAAGACGATATAAACAAAAGAAAATAAACTTTTTCATGAGATAGATGCGTAATGGGACGGAGAGGAGGATGACAATGAAGCGAAAACAACGACAAGAGGATAAAGGGGCTCCAAAATGGATGGTCACCTTTTCGGATTTAATGACACTAATCCTCGTCTTTTTCATTTTGCTTTTTTCGATGTCGGTTGTCGATGCAGAGAAGTTCAGAGCCATTGCAGAATCCTTTCAACAACGTCAAGTGTTAGATTTTTTACCATCCGCAATTGACTTTGAATCACCAAAAGACGACCGTGGGGAAGAACGGCGTGAGCCATTCGCTGAAGGAGAGTTTGGTGAAACAGAGCATGACCAAACAATGGATGAGCTATTGCAAGAAGTCCAAGAGTTTCTTGAAACAAACGAGCTGACAGAAGTGATTTCAGCTACTCGGGATGACCGTGGAGTTGTTCTTGTTTTAGAAGAAAGAACATTGTTTAATCCAGCAGAAGCTGATATTTTACCAGAAGGACAAGCATTTTTAAATAAAGTAGGGACATTGTTAGTAGCGATTCCGAATATGATTAAAGTTGAAGGACATACAGATTCGGTACCAATTTCAACTTTTCGTTACCCATCAAACTGGGAATTATCAGGAGCAAGAGCTAGTAGTGTAATCCGTTATTTACTAGATAATTATGAGTTAGAGGCACAACGATTTGTTGCAACTGGGTATGGAGAAACAAGACCCGTTGTTCCGAACACAACACCAGAAAACTTACAACGTAATCGTCGTGCTGTTATTATCATTTTAGACCCAACTTACAATGACGGTAATACATTTTAAAGAAAAACGCGAGAGCGTCTTTTCGCTCTTCTAGAATAAGCTTTCAAAACTTCATTGCTATACCAAAATTTTTCTTAAAAAGAAAGCATCCTTTTCGGTTATAAACGGAAAGGATGCTTTTTCTTAATTCAGATACTCTTCAATGTACTCTTCAAGTGTAATGTCCAATTCATATATGTTTGCGGCATGTTTATGGCCTACGAAGCGAAGGTGCCAAGGTTCATACGTATATCCTGTTATATCCTCTAGGCCTTCTGGGTAGCGAATGATGAATCCGTATTTATGTGCATTTTCTGCAACCCATTTTCCTTCTTCCGTCTTCCCAAAATCTTGAGTGAGTTGGTAACCGACACTTTCACTTGTGACATCCATCGCTAATCCGGTTTGGTGCTCACTTTCTCCTGGAAAAGCACTAAACTGATTAGCCCATTGGAATCCTTCTCGTAAAACATAGTTCGGAAAAATATGTTTTTGGGTAGCAAAGCTTCGATAGCCTGAAAGTGCTTTGAGCTTAATTCCATTGCTATAACTATCTTTAAACAGCTGTTCTAATGCTTTAGCTGCTTCTTCTCGTAAATGATTTCTTTCTGCTTTATCTTCATAAACAAAAGCAATATCAGGAATGACAAGGTTGCTCGGTATATAATCTCGAGGAAGTCGGTATTGTTTGTTTATAAGGACGAGTACGTCATCTGGATTTTTAACTTCTAGTTTTTTACTCGAGTCATAAGGGATTTCTTGCATCTCTGTATTAGATACCCAGCCCTCTAAATCAGTTGTTGATATCTTAAACCAACCTTCTGTTTGCTCTATAACAAATACATGGTCTCCAAAATCAAGTGTTCCAATGACAACCGATGTTTTATCATTTTTTTCATAAACGGATACACCAGAATTTGATAATGCTAATGCTTCAAATAGCATCGAATCTGGCATCTCAACAGCGGATGCTAATAATTCTTCTTCCCTTTTCTCAACTTCTTCCATCTCTTCTTCATTTTTTATTTTATCTTGAAGTTGATCGGCTTCTTCTAAGTTTTCATTTTTCTCAGGCTCTGAATCCTTAACCTTTTCTTCAACCATATTTGCCTCTTCTACAGTATTAACAGAAGTTTCTGTATATAGATAACCTAAGATTAATAAAATCGGAATCATCACGACGATTATCCATTTAACCATTTTTTTGCCTCCACTTTTTATCTATTAGACTATCATTTTACTTGTATTTGCTAGATTTTTAAAGAGGGTGACTATGTGAAATTGTTTGCATCATGTAAAAAAAGAAAAACTGTAAAAAATTTCCGTGTAACAATATGAAAAATATGCTATATTTATAGTAAATACGAACTAAAAATTGTAGAAAAAGGCAAACTCTTTGAAAAAAGAGGACGCAAAGCTACGGATCTAAGGTTACGCAACTATGATAGCCGGGTTTCCTAACATTAGGCGACACTATTAGTGGTCGTTTTTTTGGAGGTTAGTCGACTTTTACTCCACACGATGGCTTGGTCAATTTCTTATGTTACGACACTAAAGAAACATAAGGAAAAAAGAAGGAAGTGGTCGCAATGAAAAAATTGCTTGTCAAGGCATTCCGTTCAAATCATGCGTTAGAGGTGTTATTTTCGTCATTGCGTTGGTTTTTTTTACTAATGTCTGCCATCGTTTTTTCGACTCAACTGAGTGATAATACAGACACATTCACGATTGTCTTATTTATAGCTTTAGTCGCTTTCGGCGTTGTATACATGGGATTATCTGATTATTGTCTTTATCGTAAGCCTGAAAATTCCTCCATATATAAAATAATGACAAAAGGTGGCCCGTTTTTCGATTATATCGCGTTTTTATGTTTAGTGGCTTTAACTGGAGGTCATGAGAGTCCATTATTTCCGATTAGTTACTTAATTATTTTACATGTATGTGTTTATTGGAGATATAAAGGAGCTATGATTTGTGCTGGGCTGCTTATCGTCGGCTTTACGGTCATTGTTCTTTTACAAGGTTTTCCGACTGTATTATCAAGTCAAATTTCCTTTTACACGAAGCTGATTTACTTGTTTTTAATCGGATTTCTAGGTGGGATAATCGTATCTAGGGAACGAATACATTATGAAGAAAAATCTGAATATGAAAGCATGGCCAAACAAGATTATTTAACAGGTTTATTTAACCATCGTTCATTTCAAGAAGATTTAAAAAAAGCCCAAATGAACCGACAGAACAGCTTTCTTGTTTTAGCTGATATAGACCATTTTAAAAAAGTGAATGATGCATTTGGACATGTTATGGGTGATAAGGTGTTACGAACGATTGGGCAGATTATCTTCGAAACAGTGCCAGAGGAAAACGGTAAAGGTTATCGCTATGGAGGAGAAGAGTTTGCCATATTATTGTATGTAGATGATTTCGAACTCACAGATTTTTATTTAAGAGCAATAAAAAATAAGATTGAAAAAACGGTGTTTCAAACAGATGAAGGTGAATTTTCAGTAACGATGAGTTTTGGTTGTAAACAAATCAAAACAGAATTAAATCGTGATATTGTAGAGTGTGTTGATAAATTGCTGTATGAAGCCAAACAGCTGGGAAGAAATCGCATTGTTTATGAACATACAATATGTGTAGAAGAAGCAACCCACTAAGGTTCAATTAGTTGGGTTGCCTTTTTCATAAGAAAAACGAAAATGTCCAGCAATGGGTGTACTAAACGAAGTTAGTTTTACTTCAGCTGCAAATGGAGGGTTGTTATGAATCATATAAGGCGTGCCATCCTTTGCCCGTTTATCGGATATAATTCCAACATGATGATATCCTTCTAAGAACACGACAATATCTCCTGGTTGCCACTGTTTTAAATTTTCTACATCATTTGGAATTAATTCTGTTGTTAATGACTCAGTGTGTCGAGTGAAATAAACATATTGATTAGGAACTCGACGGAAATCAATATTGGGGTCAGGTTGTCCTTGTACACGAGGATAATGATCAACAGCATTAGATATATCTTCGTCCATAAGTTCCTTTAAGTTAATGTCAGCTCCTAGTAAGCCACGCCAAATGACATCCGTACATACTCCTTCATTTTCTGGTGGATAACCCCCAGCATAATAAGCACTTTTGTATTTTGTTCGTTGCTCAACTTCTTTTCTCGCTGATTGGACAATGTCGATCGGATCTGGAACCCCGTTTTGGTTTTCGTCCGCAAGTGAATATGTGCTTTCTACGTTAAGTCGAGAATGAAAAGGATTTTCAAGATGTAAACCGACATAATCAAGGAGAATCCCATTTTTATAAAAAAGAGAAAAAGAAAATAAAGCAATAAAAATAACGGCAATAAACAAAGTAATCCAGCGTCTTTTTTTCATCATCCACCTCTGTTACTTCTATATATTTACTTTTCTTATAACCATTTTAGCACTGCTTGAATATAGTGGGAAGGTGAATCTTATCAAGGGGTGGTTTATATGATCGTAAGGCTAGCGACTGAACAAGAGCGGGAACTCATTCAACAGTATGAAAGCGTTGTTCAGGTGGAAGCGACGAATGGATACGGTGATGGCTCGATTTCAAACCATACAAACTGGGATTACCCTTGTTATATATGTGTAAATCAAAATACGATTATTGGTTGGATAGTTTTAGCGAAAACAAAAGCAGCGTTTACAGAAGAAATAACGGGCATGATAATAGAACTATATGTTTTTCCTCAATATCGAAAATCAGGTTGCGGGACGTTGTTAATGGAGTATGCACTCGCTTATTTTAAGCAGTGTGGGATTTCAAAAGTACAGTTAAACGTATTTGCAGGAAATCCAGCAAAACGGCTCTATGAGAAATTAGGTTTTAAAGACGTATCAACATTAATGGAAATTAAATGGATGGATTAGGAGGGGTTTTGGATTGGATATATTATCACAGTCCTATTATGAACAACCAACATTACAATTGGCAAAGTCGCTTCTCGGAAAACGATTAGTTAAGGAAACCGAAGATGGTTTAGCTTCTGGCTGGATTGTGGAAACAGAAGCATATATCGGTCCTCATGATCAAGCTGCACATAGCTTTGGGAACCGTCGGACAAAAAGAACGGAAGTTATGTTTGGACAACCAGGTTATGTTTATACGTATATGATGCACACCCATTGTTTAGTGAATGTTGTAAGTGGTAAAATAAATCAACCAGAAGCCATATTAATTCGAGCAGTGGAGCCATACGAAGGGATACCTCTTATGGGTAAAAGAAGGCCCCACATAAAGAGAGAAATAGAAAAAACAAATGGTCCAGGAAAGCTTACAAAAGCATTAGGTATCGATATGTCTGATTACGGGCGAGTCTTTTTTGATCGACCTCTTTACATTACAGAAGGAAAAAAGGTTGAAGCAATAAAACAAGGAGTTAGAATAGGAATTCCAAATAGCGGAGAAGCGAAATTGTATCCATGGCGATTTTGGGTGGACAAGAACCCTTTTGTTTCCAAATAGGAACCACAGTCGCTTGTGATAAAAAAATGTAGATGAAGTACACTAAAAGAATATTGAGGTACATAAAAAAGTAAGATATGATGGATCAGAAATCGATAGTTACGATTAATTTTATTGATGAAGCGAGTTGGATGAAATGAGTGTTCCAAAACAATTACATTATTATATGCCTGCGGAATGGACTAGTCATGAACGAACGTTAATATCATGGCCTGTTCAACAGTCAATGTGTTTCCCAAATGACTATCAAACCGTAACAAAAGGTTATGAACAGCTTATACGAGCAATGGCAGATTTTGAACCTGTCACTGTCCTTGTAAATGAAGAAGATCTCGAAAAGGTTCAACAGTTGTTTTCAAATGTTGAAGCGGTAGACATTGTTCATATTGAACATAATGATGCCTGGCTCCGTGACAATGGACCAACTTTTATTGTAAATGATAAAGGCGAAAGGGCAGGAATAAACTGGATTTTCAATGCGTGGGGAGAAAAGTATTCACCATGGGATTTAGACAACAACGTTGCACCATCGTTATTACAATATTTTGGTATTAAGCAATTTGATGCACCAATTGTAATGGAAGGTGGTTCTTTTCACGTTGATGGCGAAGGGACATTATTGACAACTGAAGAATGCTTATTAAATCCGAATCGTAACCCAGAGATGTCAAGAGAAGAGATTGAACAGTATTTACAAGACTATCTTAACATTGAAAAAGTCATTTGGTTAAAACATGGGTTAAGTGGTGATGAAACAGATGGCCATGTTGATAACGTGGCATGCTTTGCTGCTCCAGGGAAAATACTGATTCAAGTTTGTAATGATCCTAAAGATGAAAATTATCAGATTACACTAGAAAACATGGAAATATTAAAGCGTGCAACAGATGCAAAGGGAAGGAAATTTGATATTATTGAGATACAACAGCCTCCACAACAACATCATGATGAAAGCCGGTTAACATTAAGCTACTTAAATTTTTATTTTGTAAATGGTGGCATCATACTACCTGTATTTGGAGGAGAGGCAGCAGCCACAGATGAAGCGGCGATAGCGGTGCTAAAACAAACATTTCCAGACAAAGAAATTCGTACAATAGATGGGATGGCCGTCATTAAAGAAGGTGGCAATGTACACTGTACAACCCAACAAATGATTGCCGGAAATGAATAAAAGAGGTGAATGAAGTGCGTCTAGTTAAAGTAGCAGCAACTCAAATGAGCTGTTCATGTGATATCCAGGAAAATATTGAAAAAGCAGAAAAGCTTGTTCGTGAAGCAGCAAGTCAAGGAGCTCAAATTATTTTATTACAAGAGCTTTTTGAAACACCTTATTTCTGTCAAAAAGAAAAATCAACCTATTATGATTATGCTACAGAGTTGGAAAGCAACAGGGCAGTGACCCATTTTAAAGCCATTGCAAAAGAATTAAAAGTAGTCTTACCGATTAGCTTTTATGAAAAGAAAAATAATGCACGATATAACTCACTTGCTGTCATTGATGCTGATGGTGAGATCCTTGGCAAATACCGGAAAAGTCATATTCCTGATGGTCCTGGGTATGAAGAAAAGTTTTACTTTAATCCAGGAGATACTGGATTTCAAGTGTGGAAAACGAGATATGGGAAAATTGGTGTAGGGATATGTTGGGACCAATGGTATCCTGAATCAGCAAGGTGTATGACGTTAATGGGTGCAGAGCTTCTCTTTTTCCCAACGGCGATTGGTTCAGAACCACAAGATCAAGCGATTGATTCTAAGGACCATTGGCAAATGTGTATGTTAGGACATGCTGCGGCAAACTTAGTTCCTGTGATTGCTTCTAATCGAATTGGTGTGGAAGAAGATGACGAGTCAAAAATTACGTTCTATGGTTCTTCCTTTATTGCTGGACCACAAGGAAATAAAATGGAAGAAGCCAATCGAACAGATGAAGCTGTATTGGTTACGGAATTTGATTTAGATGAGTTAGAAACCCAACGGATTGAATGGGGTATATTCCGAGACCGACGACCTGATTTATATAAAATTATCACTTCGTATGATGGAGAATTGATTATTAAGTAAATAGCAAAAGCTGTTGTTTTTAGTCCATTGACCATGACTTTGTGATGGTCAATGTTTTTTTTGAAAGAATAAAAATTTTGATGTAGCAGTGAAGCTTTTAAAGCTTATTCAAGAAGAGCGAAGGCTCCGCACCTGCGCGTTTCACCCCAAGAAGAGCACTTGGGGTTCACTGTCAAAGGCGGGCAGGGCTCCGCACTTCGCTTGAAAGAAAAGGACGCTCCCGCATTTTTCTTTATCATCATCAACACTAGCTATTTCTAACGGACATCTAATCCACTATTTTGTAAAAAAACCTGTTTACCGTATAGCTATTGGACATGAGTTCCGTTACTTAAGAGAAATCTAAGCATTTTGTCAAGATTTACATCAAGTAGCGGAATAGATGTCCGATACAACATGAAAAGGCTTGTTTTTCTTGAAATAGCGGAACAGATGTCCGAACACATAAAAGGTTCCGAATGAAGGCCGAGCTTTTGTCTCATTTGGTAATTAAAAATCACGATAGAAGTACTATTACAGCAATGATACGGGAACTTTTCATAGTATACTAGAACTACAATAGTTTTACACCTAAACTTTTAATGCGATAAGCTAGTACCGTAAGAAAGGAAACAGGTATCATATGAATATATCATACATAGAAATTAGCTATTATAAAATGTTTGAGGAAGCTTCTGACAAGCTGTTAGCTACAGTAGGTACGTTAATCACAGATGGTACGGTTTTTATTTCTCATGTCGATGAAACGAACTTTTCAATTGTGAAAATGTTAAACCGAACGGGAAATAACTTAACAGAGGGAAAGCGAATGCCACTAGAAGATGCGTATTGAAGTATTATATATCATGGTGGCCGTAAGCCGCTCATTATTGAGGATTCCAAACAGCATACAGTTACATGTAACCTGCAAGTAACAGAGGATTTAGAAATTCGGTCATATTTAGGAGTACCAATTTTATAAATTTGTTACCATAGGTTTAAAACAAAAGAATAAAAGGTAATAAAAAAGAGAACGGAAGCCCGTTCTCTTTTTTATTTGTTAACTTGCTTTTCTGCAATATCACCAACAAAAGGTAGTTTGTATTGTTCCCCATTATAAGCTTTGTACATGAGAACGACCCATAAAACAAAATAAACAAGGTTAATGAGACTACCAAGTACCCACCCAACATAAGGAATCTGACCAACAACAATGTTTAGAATGGTAAGAGCTCCAAAGGCAATTATGGATTGCAACGCATGAAATCGAACAGCTTTGTTTTCCTTTTCAAGAAGAAAAATAATTAGTCCTGATACAAATGCAGCTAAATAACATAGAAAGCTTGCTATGTTTTCTTCTAAGCCAAAAACAGATTTCTTCTTTTCAGATGGTGGTGTGTCTGTTTGTACAGGTGTAAGTGATGAGGATGATTGTTTCTCAGTTTCATGTTCCATTATATTCCCTCCTAGCAAATTAATCTATATTAATAGTAACAAATAATATTATTGAAAAATATTCCACGAAAGTGCCAAAATCGTACCAATTAGAACTAGCTTACTAGATTTTATATGGTACAAAAAGCCCATTTTACTAATTTGTTCAAGTGACAACATGATTACTAATAGTAAAGTAGTGCATACAAAAACGACGCAAAGAGATAATTCCCTCAAGTTTCTATCTAAATTCCTAAATAGATTCCGACAAAATAAGACTTTATTCGTGTTATAGCTTTCAAATTTGTACAAAAAATACTATAATATAGGAAACATCTATAAGAAAGTATAGGACTTTAATAAGGTGATATGCTAATCAACAAGAGCTACTTCGAGGATGAATTAAAAAAATGAAAAAATGTAGGAGTAACTGTTATGGATGTATATGTAGCAAGGCAACCCATTTTAAATAAAAAACAAGATGTGTTTGGGTATGAATTATTGTACCGTAGCAATAATGAACAAAACATGGCCATGATTGATGGAGATCAAGCGACATCTGAAGTGATTATTAACGGATTTTTTCATATTGGATATGAGGAATTAACAGAAGGAAAACTATGCTTTATTAACTTCACTGAAAACTTATTGAAAAATGAAATACCTACATTTACAAATCCAGAAAAAGTTGTTATTGAAATATTAGAGACGGTCGTTTTGACAAAGGAAATTGTGGATATTTGTAAGAAGTTAAAAGCAGCTGGATATAAAATTGCACTTGATGATTTTATTTTATTAGAGGGAAACCAGTTCCTTCATGAAATCCTTCAAATTATTGATATTGTAAAAGTTGATATTCGAAATACGTCAAGGGCTAAACAGCTACAAATTTTACATTTCTTAAATAAATATAATGTCGTTTTGCTTGCTGAAAAAGTTGAAACAAGAGAAGAGTATGAGCAATGTCTTGAAGATGGGTATGATTATTTTCAAGGATACTTTTTCAGTAAACCCGTTATTTTAACAGGGCAAGATGTACCATTTTACAATCCCGTAATTATGAATGTATTACACGAGTTGTCCAAACGAGAACCAGATGTCGATAAAGTAGCACAATCAATTGAACATGACGTATCATTGTCATATAAATTATTAAAATTAATTAATTCCCCTGCTTTTCGAACAAAATCAAATATAAAATCGATTAAGCAAGCGATCGTTTTATTAGGGTTAGAGGAAGTGAAAAAATGGCTTTTCTTCCTTGCAGTTCGTGAATCCAATAAACAACATGTCCCAACGGAAGTTATTAAGATGAGTTTTTGCCGTGCAAAAGAATGTGAATTGATTGCACAAATGATTGGAAATCAAACTGAGCAATCTAGTTACTTTTTGATTGGGATGTTCTCTTTAATTGAAAGCTTATTAAATAGTCCAATGGAGAAAATTGTGTCGCAATTGCCATTAGATGAAGAGATGAAGGCGGCATTATTAGGTGTTCAAAATAAATATAAAAAAGTACTAGATATAGTCGTTTCTATCGAACAAGCCAAATGGAGTGAGGTGGATCGCCTAGCCGTAAAACTAGGGTTATCACCAAAAACATTATTTGATATTCATTCAAAGTCCATTGTTTGGACAAAAGATGTATTCTTAGAATTATAAAGGAAACGATAAGGCTTGTTGAACATACAGTTTGACAAGTCTTTTTGCTGTAAGTAATCTATTAGCAAGAAACAATGTTTTATTCTTATAGGAGATAGGGTAAAATAAGAGTAATTTATGACATTGGAGTGAGGAACGTGAGCGAAAATTTTCCGAAGTTAGAAGGGATACTTGAAAGAACGCAAGAAGCGCTTTTAGGGTTTATGGATATCATAACTCCTGTCATTGAAAATGCAAAAGATGACCATGAGCGATTATATTGGCATCATATTTATGAAGAGGAAGAACACCGATTGGATCGAATTAATGTATTGCTTCCAAAAGTCAAAGATGTCCAAACAAAAGAGTTAGACCCTAGCCAAGGTGAATTTATTCGATTATTGCAAGATGTAAGTTTAGAAAAGTTCGGATTACATAATTTTTTAGAGCACCTTGATTTATCACTTTTTCAATTTAAAGATACAGAGCATGGCGACCCCATTCAAAAAATGAGAGATATGACATCGACAGATTATCAAGAAATAAAAGGAATCATGCAAGATTTAAATGATAAATATGATTTAACAAGCTTAGCTGCATCAACTCCGACAGATGAAAAAGAGGGCAAAGCAGACCATTTAAAAATTGATATGTATACACAATCAGACAGCAAAGCATCAGCACAATCAATAGAGCTTGGTTATAAAAAGAAGTTTACAGTAGGAAGTTTAAAATAAGGAGGAGTACGATGAAAACGAAATTATATGCAGATGCACCATTAAACGAAAAACAATGGAATGAATTAGATGAAACGGTGATTGAAAGTGCCCGTAGACAGTTAGTTGGTCGACGTTTTATTGACTTGTATGGCCCGTTAGGAGAAGGGGTTCAAACGGTTACGAATGATATTTATGAAAATCAAGAATTAGGAAATATTAGCTATCACGGTGAATCAACGGAATTATCATCACCAACAAGGCGTGTAAATTTAAGTGTTCCTCTTTTGTATAAGGATTTTATGCTGTATTGGCGTGACCTGCAATATGCGAAAGCATTAGATAATCCAATTGACTTTTCTGCTGCTGCACATGCGGCACAGCAGTGTGCATTGTTAGAAGATGACCTTATTTTCAATGGCTCAAAAGAGTTTGATTTACCAGGTGTATTGAATGTAAAAGGAAAATTGACACATTTACGCTCAGATTGGATGACTTCTGGAAACGCATTTAGTGATGTAGTTGAAGCAAGAAATAAACTTTTACGAATGGGACATACAGGTCCTTATGCGCTCGTCTTATCTCCTGAACTATATGCATTGCTACACCGCGTTCATCAAGGCACAAATGTACTTGAAATTGAACATGTCCGTGAACTTATGACAGCGGGAGTTTTCCAGTCTCCGATGATTAAAGGGAGACGTGGCGTCATTGTAGATGCAGGAAAACAAAACTTAGATTTAGCGATTGGTCAAGATTTTGAAACGGCATTTATTGATGATGAGAATATGAATCATGTATTCAGAGTATATGAGTCAGCCGTATTACGAATCAAACGACCAAGTGCGATTTGTACGTTAGAAGATCCTGAAGGAAACGAATAAAAAAATAAAGGTGTGTCAAAGATGATTCTTTGACACACCTACTTCTATCTTTATGCAATGGAATAAACTTTTTTAGGTGGAGTAATAAAGCTTACATCAACGTGTTCTTTTGCGGCTTCATATCCAATATCCTCAACAATTAGCTTAGCTTCTTCTAAGAAAATCGTCGTATAGCTGCCTTCATTAACTTCGTATAATCGTTTTAAGTATTTTAGTTTTTCAGCTGTTTTTGCTTTTTTATATATTATATTTTGTGCATCTGCAATTTTCTTATGAACTGGTGCGGAAATCACACTAATTTCGGAAACATTGATAATCATATGTTGCCCATCACTTGTTGTAAAGCCTAGGGAGTAGAATGTTGACCCTAGCATATCTACATTTGTAATAACAGCATTTTTAAATTCTTCTCCTGAACGAAGGCGAATAAATTGTGTTTCAATTATACCACCAATTTTTCTTTCATTCGACAGTAACGCATAGATGTCTTTTAACCCATTTACTTGCTTTTGCATGTGGTACCCTCCTCGAATAAAGAAAACATCTGATAACAATTCTCATTATCATTGTAAATGATTCTCATTAGCAACGCAATATGTTTTTTAAAATACAGATATTTGGAAAACGATAATGTTTGTTTGATAGGAAAGGAGTCAAAGACGATGCAAAAAAAATTAACGGTAGGCTCATTAATAGAAGGGAAACAAAACAACATACATATTGAAAACGCTATTGTTGAGAAAAAAACGGTAGAAAAACAAGAAAAGCGAAAAACAAAAGAAGTTGAAAAAAAGTCCATTGAGATTGAGCAACATGGTCGTCGGTATGAAGTTCAACCGGAACAAAACGTAAGTGTCTTAGAACAAGCCTTAAATCAAAAGGTACCGATTGATTATAAGTGTAAAAAAGGTTCTTGTGGAAAGTGTGAAGTTACGATAGTGTCAGGTCATGGCATGTTATCAAAGCGAACAGACGAAGAAATAGCCAAATTAACAGAACCTACACATAGATTAGCATGCCAGGCTGTTTTTCAACAATACTACTAGAGAATACACATGTGATTTTAGTCCTATTCACGTAAAAGAAAAAGGGGTATGATAAAGTCATCAAAGTGTGAAGTAGGGATAAAGACATGAAAATTCTTGTTTTCTCGATGACAACAATTTTAAAGGATGTTTCGATAGGTGGCTCTCAAAGGCATTTGCGGGAGCTATTAGTCTACTTTGGTAAGATAGGGCATACGGTTACGGTACTAACAAATCAAAGAGAAGACAATAAAGAGCCGTTTCAACTTTATGATGGTGTAACGGTACTTCCTTTGTTGCGCTTTAAAGAAACATTTCCAATTCCATATGATACGTATCCATTTCATTTAGTTCATTCATATGAACTTATTAAGGAATATACGAAAACGCATGATGTTCTTTATATTCACGATTCCCAATTAGATTATCAATATTTACATGAGGATATTCCTACGGTCGCTTCATTAAAAAACTTTGTATATCCTGAGGCAATGATAAGTGCTTTTCACCCAAACCAAAGCAAATTGATTGTTTCTTGTGAATATATGTATGACTGTGTATATAGTACCGTAGGTCAATTGATTCCTGAGATGGAATCAATGCTGACGGTCGTTCGAAACGGAATTGATCTCACCAAATATAAACCTCAACAAACAGAGAAGTGGCGGGAAAAATACGGGATTGAAGAAGATGATTTTGTCATTCTCTTTCCTCATCGACCAGAAGAAAGTAAAGGTATTGTCCAAGCTTTATTAGTCGTCGATCAATTAAAAAGGACAAACAGGTTAAAAAAGAACATAAAATTATTGATTCCAAAGCATGTCGATGTACACATTTCCAGTGAAGTGGCAGCATTTTATTTTAAAGTGGACCAACAAGCTCAGGAGTTAAATATTAAAGAAGAAATTGTTTATTATCCATGGGTATCAAGTGAAGAGATGGCAAGCCTTTATTCGATGTCAAATCTAACACTGTGCATTGGACAATTTATCGAGGCGTTTGGTTATGTTCAGTTAGAATCGATTGCCTGTGGAACACCGGTTATCGTGTCAAACGTCGGAGCCCAGAGGACGATTGTTCCGGACGGTTATCATGTAGCAAAAGTGGACTACGGTGATATAGAAGCAACCGTCGAAGCCATTCTTGAACAGTCGAAATATCTTGTTGATATTAGTAAGGTACATGATTTTCTTGATGAGCATTATAATTTTGAAAAAAATGTAGCTTCTTATGAAGAAGTGATTCTTTCTGCTCAACCACTCGTTCGACAAAAACGGGAACAAAAAAAGCGTAATCATTATAAATTAGCTCCATGGTGTTATATATCTAATAAAGGAATTTATCATGATTACTATTATCGATATTTGGATGACTCCATTTTGTATGCATTTTTGCAAAAGCAAAAAACTACTCCCTTTACACTAAATGAAATCCAAGCCTTTTCTCCACATATATCAGGAGCAGATGTAGAGAATGCGATTGTAGAAGGAATTATCGTACGATGCTAATTGAACATTCATAGATGATAATTAATGGAAATGAATTCAAAAAAACTAGAAAATATTGCATATAACAATTGCAGAGCGGAAATAATACTCACTGTAACTATAGAAAGGTGGGTATGAGTTGAAAAACAATAATAATGAACATGAAAACACTGGCACATCTGTTAATGGTGCTGGTGGACCTTCAGACTCAAGAGTAACAGAAGGAGAAACACAAGATACATTAACAACACGTCAAGGTCACCCAGTTGTCGACAATCAAAATGTTAGAACTGTAGGAGATAGAGGACCTACAACACTTGAGAATTATCAATTTCTAGAAAAGATTTCGCATTTTGATCGTGAGCGTATTCCTGAACGTGTAGTTCATGCCCGCGGAGCAGGTGCTCATGGTTATTTCGAGGCATATGGAACGGCTGGGGATGAGCATGTTTCAAAATATACTAGAGCAAAATTATTTCAAGAAAAAGGGAAGAAAACGCCTGTATTTGTCCGGTTTTCATCTGTTGTCCATGGTGGACACTCCCCCGAGACGCTACGTGATCCGAGAGGCTTTGCCGTCAAGTTTTATACAGAAGATGGAAACTGGGACTTAGTCGGAAACAATCTAAAAATATTTTTTATTCGTGACCCATTAAAATTCCCAGATATGGTCCATGCATTTAAACCAGACCCAGTAACAAATGTTCAAGATTTAGAAAGAATGTTTGATTTTATTTCGAATTCACCAGAAGCCACACATATGGTTACATTTTTATTTTCGCCATGGGGAATTCCTGCTAATTACCGGCAAATGCAAGGATCAGGTGTTAATACATATAAATGGGTGAACAAAGAAGGAAAAGGTGTGTTAGTAAAGTATCATTGGGAACCAATAAAACAAGGCATAAAAAATCTAACTCAAGAAGAAGCTGAAAAAATTCAAGCGAAAAACTTTAATCACGCCACTCAAGATTTGTATGAAGCGATTGAAAATGGAGATTATCCAGAGTGGGAACTCTGTGTTCAAATTATGAGTGATGATGACCACCCTGAATTAGATTTTGACCCACTTGACCCAACAAAGCTATGGCCACCAGAAAAGTTTCCTTTCTTACCAGTTGGAAAAATGGTGTTAAACAAAAACCCAGAAAATTATTTTGCAGAAGTAGAACAAGCGGCATTTGGAACAGGTGTACTTGTTGATGGATTAGATTTCTCTGATGATAAGTTATTACAAGGTCGTACGTTTTCTTATTCAGATACACAGCGGTATCGCGTCGGCTCAAATTATTTACAATTACCAGTCAATGCACCGAAAAAGCATGTTGCGACAAATCAACGTGATGGACAAATGACCTATTTTGTAGACAAAGGACCGGGTCAAAATCCACATGTTAATTATGAACCATCAACACTAGATGGATTAAAAGAAGCGCCGAAATCGGGTGAACCACATGAGCCACATGTAGAAGGCAATTTAACTCGTAAAAAAATCGAAAGAACGAATGATTTCGGACAAGCCGGTGATACATACCGCGCCTTTGAAGAGTGGGAAAAAGACGAGTTAATCAATAATTTAGTTGGAGCTTTGCATCCATGTGATCCAAGAATAAAAGAAAAAATGGTTTCTTATTTCACTCAAGCTGATAAAGAATATGGTCAACGCGTTGCAGATGGGCTTGCTAAAATGAGTTCGATGAAAACAAATAATGATATGGGTGTTGAAATGGCAAAAGAAATGGGCCATGACGCTGATCCATATTAAAGCATAATAAAAGAAAAGAACAAGTGGGAATGTTATAGAGGATTGAGTGAGACCTTTTATGACATTCCCCTCTTTTGGTTTGCATTGCTTTTCTTTCCTTAAAGTGGTATGATTAAGTTTGCTTTAAAAGATCGGACTATAAGTGTAAATCAGACAGTACAGCTTATACCATATTCCGCTCGGTAGGAATAATGGTGTTTTTTTTAGGGCAATTTTAAAAAGAGGAAAGCGATATATAAAGGAGATGGCTTACGTTGACAACGTTTTACGAATTTGGTCTTAACCATAAAATTGTTAAGGCTGTAACAGATATGGGGTTTGAAGAAGCAACCCCAGTACAAGAACAAACGATTCCGGTTGCGTTAACGGGTAAGGATGTAATTGGACAAGCACAAACAGGAACAGGAAAAACAGCAGCATTTGGAATTCCTTTAATTGAAAAAGTCGATATTGAAGAGGCTGCAATTCAAGGTGTAGTGTTAGCTCCAACACGGGAGTTAGCAGTTCAAGTTGCAGAAGAAATGAATAAATTAGGTCAAATTAAAGGTGTGCACACACTACCGATTTATGGTGGTCAAGATATTCGCAGACAAATTAAAGCTTTACAAAAACGACCGCATATTATTGTTGGAACACCTGGACGTTTTATGGACCATATGAGAAGAAAAACAATCCGATTAAACAACATCAAAATTGCGGTTTTAGATGAAGCTGATGAAATGTTAACAATGGGTTTCATTGAAGATATTGAAACGATTTTAAATGAAATACCTGAAGAAAGACAAACATTATTATTTTCTGCGACGATGCCAAAGCCAATTGAAAAATTAGCTCAGAAGTTTATGAAGAACCCTGAACTGATTGCAGTCAAGGCGAAGGAAATGACTGTACCAAACATTGTACAAGAATATATGGAAGTTCCAGAAAAACAAAAATTCGATGTATTGTGCAGAATGTTAGATATTCATGCGCCAGAATTAGCGATTGTTTTCGGCCGGACAAAACGTCGTGTAGATGAATTAGCAGAAGCGTTATCAAAGCGTGGATACGATGCAGAAGGGATCCATGGGGATTTAAATCAAGCGAAACGTGATAGCGTCCTACGAAAGTTTAAAGCAGGGACGATTGAAGTCCTTGTCGCAACAGATGTCGCTGCACGTGGATTAGATATTAGTGGTGTCACACATGTATATAACTTTGACATCCCACAAGACCCAGAAAGCTATGTTCACCGTATTGGTCGAACAGGACGAGCGGGCAAAACAGGTCTTGCTCTAACGTTTGCATCGCCACGTGAAATGGACCATTTAAAAACGATCGAGCGTGTGTCGAAGAAAAAAATCCAACGCAAATCAGTTCCAACATTTGCTGAAGCAATTGAAGGTCAACAACGCTTGACGATTGAACGGTTACTAGAAACTGTAGAACAAGGTGATGCGCAAGCATATAAACGGATGGCAGAACAATTACTCGATGATCACGATTCTGTTAGTCTAATCTCAGCTGCGTTAAAATTACTGACGAAAGAACCAAGTAATGAACCAGTACAATTAACAGCTGAAGCACCGCTTCGTGTGAAGAAAAATAAATTCAATGGTGAAAGAGGCGGAGGTTCAAGAGATAAAAAAGGTGGATACCGTCGTTCTTCTTCTAGAAAGCCAGATTCAAGAAAACCAGATAGATCTTCAAACGACCAAAAACGAAAAAAGAAAAAGTTTAGCAAATAATAGTTGCCCATATTTCCTAATTTGGAAGTGTGGGCTTTTTTAACATATGAAAATTTGGTATAGCAGTGAAGCTTTGAAGCTTATTCTAGAAGAGTAGGGCTCCGCACTTTGCTTAAAGAAAAGACATGAATCCTCCTTTTGGCGAATAGGATAATACAAAAGGGGGGTTGTCTAAAATGGTTCATGGTTCAAGACTTCAAGTCTATTGTGTGAGAGAAGGAGATACATTGCTTGGCATTTCGTCTTTCTTCCATATTCCGTACCAAGACCTGCTGCTCGTTAATCCGTATATTTCTTTTGAAGATTTACAAGTAGGACAACTAATCTATTTACCGTTATCTTTTTATAACCCGTATTGTCAGGAAAATGCGATTCGCTACACGTTAAGAGCCGGAGAGAGCTTATCAAACATCGCAGAAAAATATGACTCTTCATATGAGACGATTTTACAAACTAATCGAAACTTGCATCCATATCGTTTGTTTGAAGGACAGGTTTGGTGTATTCCTGTGCACTGGGATGTCTATGAAAGTCAAACAGAAAATGTGAGCTTTGTATACCCGGGATTATGGGAAGAAAAAAAAGTGGAGAAAGGAATTCATCTAGAAGGAGAATATGGGTTTGTTGATGTAAAAAAAGTATATAGTAAAACACTATCAGTCCTTGACATTGGTCAACATTATGCGTTTAAGTCAAAAGCCCGCTTCGGTTCAAAGCCCTTAATCGAACAAATTCATGTCCAAAATGAAGTAGGCTATATTATTTTGCCGTCAACCGACCAAAAGAAGACCGTGGGTAACGAAGCTGCCCTTGTCCTTTCTTATCCTTCTCAGGGAATTGAAGATTCTTTTACATACCTTGTACTTGTAACAAATCAAGAATTTATTTATTCGATAACAAGAAGTTTACAATTTAATATAAAAGCCTAAAAGGATTACACTCCCTTTTAGGCTTTTTTTTGAGAGCGTTGGAGAGAAAATCTAACCGACTTTCTTTTTTATTGGTCTCTGCTGTTTTTTAAATTAGAAACCTATTCTGAGGTAAAAAAACAAAGCAAAACTAGAGGGGGATACAGATCATAAGCAATAGGTTAAAATACCATGTTAGATTATCTACCAAGAGTTATTGAAAAAGTCTGAATTTCTATTAAAATAAATAACTAACAAGGGATGTTAATTAAATTCACAAGAAAAGGGAAGTGTTATAATATGAGTACAGCTCTAGGAACTCAAACTTTGGAAAGCATTAAAGAGACGATGGAAGCGAAAAACGTGGAACTTTTACATTTGCAATTTGTTGATATTGAAGGAACGTTAAAGCATGTTACAGTTACAGCAAGACAAATTGATGCTGTTGCTGAAGGAAAAATTATGTTTGATGGTTCCTCAATCACTGGATTTTCGCCAATTAATAAATCAGACCTTTACTTGCAACCAGATTTAAACACATTTGCAGTGCTCCCTTGGTCTGTAGAAGAGGGGTACTCAGAAGGACGTTTTTTGTGCAGTGTGACAAATCCAGACGGAACGGACTTTGAAGGAGACCCGCGTAACGTCTTAAAAAAAACAGTGGAAAAAGCGAAAGACGCAGGATATGGAATTAGTGTAGGTCCTGAATTAGAATTTTTCTTATTTGAAACAGATGAAACTGGTCGTCCAACATTACAAACACAAGATTTTGGTGGATACTTTGAGCCATCTCCTCATGACTTTGGTGAAAAAGTACGTCTAGCAATCTATCGTACATTAAAAGAAATGGGCTTCACAATTGAAGCATCTCACCATGAAGTAGCAAAAGGACAACATGAAATTAACTTTAAATATGCAGATGCATTAGGAGCAGCTGACCTTGCTACAACATATAAATGGGTTGTAAAAACAGTAGCAAAACAGTTTGGCTTACACGCTTCATTTATGCCAAAACCGATTGCTGGTGAAAACGGAAGTGGAATGCATACGAACGTTTCATTATTCGATTTAGACAAACAAGAAAACGCATTTTTTGACCCAAGTGATGAGCGTCAGCTTTCAGACAAAGCGTATCAATTCATTGCTGGTTTAATTGATAATGTAAAGAGCTTTGTTGCGGTAACAAATCCGCTTGTTAACTCCTATAAACGTTTAGTTCCTGGTTATGAAGCACCATGTTATATTGCTTGGTCTGCTTCCAACCGTTCAGCATTAATTCGTATTCCAGCGACTCGTGGAGCGGGAACTCGAGTGGAAATCCGCTGTCCAGACCCATCAGCAAATCCTTACTTAGCATTTGCTGTCGTAGCTTCTGCAGGGTTAGATGGAGTAACACGTGGATTAACACCTCCTGTTGAAGTCATTGATGATATCTTCAGTATGTCAGCAAAAGAGTGCGAAGAGCGCGGCATTGACAACTTACCAGCGAGCTTAGAAGCGGCACTTGTTGAATTACAAGAAGGTAGAATTGGAAGAGAAACATTAGGAGACCATGTCTTCGAAGAATATATTGCACTAAAGCGTAGCGAATGGGATAGCTTCCGTACAGCCGTAACAGGTTGGGAAGTTGAAACATATCAAACGAAATTTTAATAAAAAAAAGCTGTCGAGATTATCCTCGGCAGCTTTTTTTGCTATAGGGACATTGTTGTGACAGACTATCGGACGTTTGTTCCGTTATATAAGGGAAAAGCGCAATACATGTCAGAACGGAAAAGCCAATTCGTGTTGAAATAGGAATACGACCGATTACATGAATAAAACAACTTCATAACGTAGAAATTATCATTATCTGTGAAAGGAGGCCGTTAACGTGAATAAAGAACAATCCTACCCTTCAGGTCAACCACCACAACACCAAAATGTTCAACCTGGTATCGAATCGGATATGAACCCTATCCCAGTAACAAATGATGTTGATTATAAAGGGAGTAACAAATTAAAAGGAAGAGTAGCCTTAATTACAGGAGGAGACAGCGGCATCGGGAAAGCTGTGGCGATAGCATTCGCAAAAGAAGGGGCAAATGTAGCCATCAATTATTTATCAGAAGATCACGATGCGAATGAAACAAAGCAGCAAGTTGAGCAAGAAGGGGTTCAATGTTTACTTCTTAAAGGCGATATAGGCGAAGAGTCAATTTGTAAAAACATTGTAGAAACGGTCGTTCAACACTTTTCTACGATTGATATTCTTGTGAATAATGCAGCTGAACAACATCCGCAAAAATCCATTGAGGATATTAGTGCCGAACAAATGGAGCGAACATTTCGAACGAATATTTTTTCCGTGTTTCATTTAATAAAAGCGGTACTCCCTCATTTTGAAAAAGGGAACACGATTATTAATACAACTTCTGTCACTGCCTATAAAGGTCATAAAGAACTCCTTGACTATTCGGCAACAAAAGGGGCGATGACAACATTAACTCGTTCATTAAGCTTATCTTTAGCTGACAAAGGAATTAGAGTAAATGGTGTTGCACCTGGACCAATATGGACGCCTCTTATCCCATCGACATTCGATGCACAGCAAGTAAAAGAGTTTGGGACAACAACACCAATGAAACGAGCAGGGCAGCCAGAGGAACTGGCAGCGGCGTATGTTTATTTAGCTTGTGACGATTCATCCTATATGACAGGACAAATGCTTCACATAAATGGTGGAGAAATCATCAATGGTTAAGTAAACTAATAGGAAATGGGATTATGTAAAAGGGGTTGGAACGGATAGATGAAAAAGACGTTAGCTGCTGTCATATTTGATTTAGATGGTGTACTAGCCAATACAGTGGAATTCCACTATCTTGCGACGAAAAAAGTGGCGGATGATATAGGTGTACCATTTACAAGAGAACAAAATTTGCAAATGCAAGGAAGAGGCAGAAATATATTAATTGAGGAGTTAGTTAAAGCGAGCACAAAGGCATTTACAGATGAAGAGAAGCTGGTCTTAGGAGAAAGAAAAAACGAATATTATCAAGAGTTAATCGAGACCATTACTGCAAAAGATGTTCTCCCAGGTATGGAGGAGTTAATTGATGAGCTACGTCAAAATCAAATAAAAGTAGCTGTTGCGTCTTCAAGTTCAAATGCAAAAACAGTATTAGGAAATTTGCAACTGCTAGGCGTTTGTGATTATGTGGTTGACATTACAACGGTCAAAGCATTAAAACCAGACCCTGAAATTTTCTTGAAAGCAGCCGATGAATTAGGAATCCCTTATGCACACTGTATTGGTATTGAAGATAGTGAAGCAGGGATTATTGCAATTAATGAAGCCCCGATGTTTTCAATTGGGATTGGTCATCATCCGAATGCCAATTGGCAAGTGGGACGGACAGATGAAATTACTTATGAAAAAATGGTGGAACAATTTAATAAAGAGTGTTGAAAAAGAAAGGAAGGTATTTCATGATGGAATCAGTCGCAAGAGAAACTATTTTACAAGAAATGAATGACTCATTAACTCGCATCATGAACAAATACGGTGTTGACGATATTGGAATATTCGAAGAGCAAGGGGAAGGCCAGGAATATTACATTGGGTATACAATTAGAAAAGCAGATGATGTCTTTATGGTGCATCGTCCCTTTTACAAAAATGAACAAGGATTACTAGCACTGCATGAAAAAAAGTGGACAGTTGAGTTTGAAGATGGTGAAGATATCCATGGCTTTTCTTCCTTTGATGAAGCAATGGATAATGTAAGTAATGGAATCAAACATTAGTCTCTCCCCTTTAGGGTAGAGGCTTTTTTCACGAAAAAAAGAAAAGGATTTATACAGGAAAATAGAGAAGTAGTTAAGGATTACATACGTGGAGGGAATACAAAAGTTGAAAAGAATAGCCGTATTTTGTGGTTCTAGAGATGGAAATGACCCCGCATATAAAGAAGATGCTTACGAGATTGGACAACAGCTCCTCCACCATCAACTTGGATTAGTGTACGGTGGCTCTAGTGCCGGTCTAATGGGAGTCGTTTCAGATGCAGTAATGGCGGGTGATGGAGAAGTGATAGGTGTCATTCCGAAGTTATTAGTGAAGCAAGAAAGGGCACAACAGCATTTGACCGATTTACGAGTTGTTGAAACAATGCATGAAAGAAAAGCGCAAATGTATGAGCTATCCGCTGGGTTTATTGCATTGCCTGGTGGGATTGGAACGTTAGAGGAGTTAGCAGAAGTATTAACGTGGAGTGCCATTGGCCAACACGCGAAAAAATTAGGGTTAATGAATACAAATGGGTATTATGATCCGTTGTTACGCCTGTTTGATCACATGGTAGAAGCTCAGTTTCTGTTGCCAGAAATCCGTGAAAATATTGTTGTATCAAATAACCCGAAAGAGTTAGTTGAAATGATGATGAGGGAGTAAAAATTAAAATAATAGTAATTTCTAAATGCTTGGGGAAATATCCAAGCATTTTTATTTTTGTTTGTCTAAATGAAAACCCTAGGCTAGGCCTAGGGTTCCAAAAAGCTTCTAGCGAGGTATTAAAAAAACTCCTCCGTGGTGCTAAAATATATTTGGTTCGCCAACCAATATAATAGCAAATGGAGGAGTTTATGACTAAAGACACTAACATTTTAGCACATACAAAGTGGAATTGTAAGTATCATATCGTATTTGCTCCTAAGTATAGGAGGCAGGTTATTTATGGTAAGTTACGAAAGGATATAGGAGAAATATTAAGAACATTATGCGAAAGAAAAGGAGTAGAAATTATAGAGGCAACTGCTTGTAAGGATCACATACATATGTTGGTGAGTATACCACCTAAAATAAGTGTGTCCTCATTTGTTGGATATTTAAAAGGGAAAAGTAGTTTAATGATATTTGATAGGCATGCAAATCTAAAGTATCGATATGGGAACCGAAAATTCTGGTGCACAGGTTTCTATGTGGATACAGTAGGAAGAAATAAAAAGGTGATTGAAGAATATATAAGAAACCAAATACAAGATGATATAGTCGCGGAACAACTAAGCTTGTTAGAGTATGTGGATCCGTTCACAGGGGAAGAAATAAAGCGGAAAAAGAAAGTGAGATAGGCCTTTAAGGTCTGGCCAGTGAAAGTAGTACAATTGGCGAACCATTCAGTAGCCCTTTAGGGCTTGGTCAGTAACAAAGTCTTTCAGCCGCAGAACAAACCACCCGTTCACACGGGTGGTTTTGATTTATTGCTTTAATAAAACTATTGGCTATGTCATGTTTAAACATACTCTAAAAATTCAAATATAAAATAACTGAATTTTTAAAATTCTCAGAGGAATATTAATTTTTAGCACGAATAATAATTATTACTACCTACTCATTAATGAGGAGGTGGAGTAAAAATTACTAAACAACATTGAATTACACCTTTATCAAAATACGAAAAGTAGGGGGTGAATAATGAGTAAGATTTCTATAGAACGAGAATTCTTTTCCAATAAGGGGGAGTTGGCTGAATATTTTCTTATGAGGTCTTTATCAGAGACGATAGAACCGATCGGATCTTGGGTTTTGCAAAGTAGATTGGAGGAGAATGGACTACAAGTTAGTATTGCAACTGTAGGAAGAATGCTAAAAGCATTAGATGCAAAAAAGTATAGTATCCTTGTTGAAAACCAAGGAAGGTTACTAACAGAGGAAGGACAAAGGGTCTTCAAAGGTTTGTCAGAAGAGATTGACCGAAGAAAACTGCAAAAAAGTCTAATGACTGCATCTCAACCTAATGACTTGGATGAACTCCTTGACTTAATGATTGCAAGAAAAACGATAGAATGTGAGACGGCGAGATTAGCCGCTAGTAGAGCATCGAAGAAGCAAATTGATGCATTATATCACTGTATTAATGAACATGAACATCAAGTTTGTTCAAAAAAGGACCCAAATTTGGTCGCATGTAATTTTCATGAAAGTGTGGCGGAAGCTTCACAAAACAGGTTTCTTATAGCTGCTTTAAAAATTCTAATTTATGAGGAAATAAAGTTAGAATCAAAGATCTCTTACTTAGTAACAAGAGAAAAAGGTCAAGAATATGTAAAACACCATACACTTGTTGCGGATGCAATCTCAGCAGGGGATGAAAAAAAAGCTGTTAAATACATGAGAGAACACATGGATTCCATGATTTTAGCAATACAAAAACAAAATGAAATTTAGCTTTCCGGTTTTAGTGGTAACTTGTAAAAAGAAAAGTAGGTGTTTTAAAACAATGGTGAGGTGATTTAACTATGGATTATGGAATAATGGCTTTAGTTCCACCAGTAGTAGCAATTCTCATAGCTTTAAAAACGAAACAAACACTACTCTCTTTATTTATTGGGGTGTGGATTGGTACAACAATCATTTACAATTGGAATCCACTAGTTGGTTTTGTTAGTACAATAACGGATTTCATTATTCCTTCGATTGCCGATCCATGGAATGCAGGACTATTGTTGCTTGTGACATTGGCGGGAGGCTTTGTTCATATTTTAAGAGTAACTGGCGCAGCGCAATCATTTGCTCAGGCTGCTACGAAAAGAATAAAAACCCGTAAAGGTGCTCAAACAACTACTTGGGCCAGTGCGTTTGCCTTTTCATACACTGAACCTGTACTAATACTAGGGACAATCATGCGTCCTATTACAGATCGTTTAAAAGTATCGAGAGTAAAGTTAGCATATATATTAGACTCGATGGGTTCATCATTGGCTGCCATGTCCCCAATTAGTAGTTATGGACCATTTATAACCGGATTAATTGCGGTTCAGATTACAGCAATTGGTCTTTCAGAAAATCCATGGAGTCTATTTATTGCTATGATACCGTATAATCTTTATGGAATATTTGCCATGATAACCGTTTTATTTGTCATTCGTACTGGGTTAGATATAGGGCCGATGTATCATGCGGAGAAACGAGCAGTAGAAACAGGAAAGTTAGTTGGTGAGAATGATAAGCCGCTGATGGTGGACGAAGAAGAATTACCTGAGGACTATAATGTATCCATGAAAAACTTCTTAGTACCTATGGGGTTGTTATTTGCCACTATTTTTGGTGTCATTTTTTGGTCAGGAGACATACTTTCTAATGGCTTCAGAAATTCTTTTATTGAGGGAAATATAGTATTAGCGATTTCAGCTGGGTTTGTCGTGGGTTCGATTGGAGCTATTGGTGTCGCGGTTATTACTAAACTCTATAGTTTTGCAGAGTCAGTTGATGAGTGGACAAAGGGAATTAAAAATCTTGTTATTGTACCAATAATATTAGTCTTAGCCTGGTCTATTGGAGGAGTAGCTGGAGAAATGGGATTAGGGTCGTATTTATCTTCCATAGTTGACAGTTATTTACCTGGGGGATTTGTTCCTGCTTTAATCTTCCTCCTTGGAGCAATTATAGCATTTTCAACAGGTAGCTCGTGGGGTGTATTTGCTATCATGATGCCTATAGCTATTCCAATGGCTGACTTATTGGGTGTACCTTTGCCTTTGATAATAGGAGCTGTTATTAGCGGAGGATTGTTTGGTGACCATTGCTCCCCGATTTCAGATACTACTATTATGGCATCAACTGGAGCGGCGTGTGACCATATCGAGCACGTTAATACCCAACTACCTTATGCTCTGACAGTTGGCGCTGGTTCGTTTGTAGGTTTCTTAGTAGGGGGTTTTACAGTAGGGTGGCTGGGGATTATTGTAACCATTGTTGTAATAGGAACGACCCTCTACTTATTGAATAAGCATGTAAGCCATAGGGTAGATGATTCTAAAGTTGATAATACGTTTTCATCATAAAATCTGTCGCTAAGACAGTTAGAGGAGTGGAAAAAATGAAAGTAGATATTATAATTAAGAACGCTTTTGTCATGACTATGGAAGGAACCGGAGTTGGCTTTATTGATAATGGTGCAGTGGCAATAAAGGGCAATCGCATAATTGCTGTGGATAATACAGATGGTATCTTAGGAAACTACTCTTCTGAAGAAATCATAGATGGGAAAAATAAACTAGTCATGCCTGGACTGATTGATGCGCATATTCACACCGGAATTGGCATTTTACGAGGTGTATCTCAAGATATTCATAATTGGATGCAAGAAGGGCTTTGGCCATTTATGAAACATGTCATGCCTGAAGATAGTGTCAACGGTTCGATGTTAAATATAATAGAGGGTATAAAGGCTGGGACGACGACGTTTTGTGATTATGATGGGAATATGACTGAGATTGTCAATAACTATGTGAAGGTCGGAGCCCGTGCCCGAGTGGCAGAACTTGTGAATGAAATTCCTGATGACATTGGTGATGTTCCCGTAGGAGAGCTGTATCCATTTTATTCAGAAATTGGGAATCGTAAGTTACAAAACAATATAAAGTTAATTGAGGACTGGCATGAAACCGAAAACGGTCGGATTACATGTATGCTTGGACCACATGGCCCTGATATGATGAGCCTTGAATTAATGCAAGAAATGAAAGCATTAGCGGAAAAGTATGATACAAAGCTTCATATGCATGTCGCACAAGGTAACCGCGAGATTGACCAAATGCTTAAGCGATATGGAAAAAGAAGCATTCCTTTCTTAGAGGACATTGGTTATTTAAATGAACGATTACTAGCAGTGCACTTAACGGAAGCTACAACGGAAGAAACAGAGAAAGTTGCCAAAAGCGGTGCGGCCATGATAAACTGCTCCGGCAGCATTGGAATTATTGACGGGATTGTTCCTCCTATTATGGAATTTTTAGAAGCTGGTGGCACGGCAGCACTCGGCTCAGATCAAGCACCGGGGAATAATTGCAATAACATGTTCAATGAGATGAAGTTTGTCTCGATTTTAAATAAAGTGAAAAGAAAAGACCCGTCTATTTTCCCTGCTCACTTAGCTGTCAGACTAGCAACAATCGAAGCAGCTAAAGCGATAGGATTAGATCATGAAATTGGGTCACTTCGTGAAGGGAAGAAAGCAGACTTACTAATCATTGACCTTCAAGAGCCTTCCATGTCTCCAGTTATCACATTGCCAATCCGAAATATCGTTCCAAACCTTGTTTATTCTGCTAAAGGAAATGAAGTCGAATCTGTAATGGTCGATGGTAAATTTATATATTATAAAAAGAAGTTCCTAACGGTGGATGAAAAAGAAGTTTTAACAACAGCTCAAGAGGCAGCGAATCGAATCAGTAGTAAAGCGCAAGGTGAAATTTTTCCAAATAGTCCATTGTTAGAGCGAATGAAAAAGGGGGAGTTATAATAGGCGTTTCGTATCGGACATTGATTCCGTTATTTCATGGAAAATAAGCTGCTTTTATTTTGTAACGGACATCTGTTCCGTTATTCCAACAAAAAACAATGAAAAGGGCTCTTTTTTCCTGCATTAACGGAACAAATGTCCATTAGCATCTCGTAAACGTTCATCTTTTTTTAAATAGCGGAACGTATGTCCGTTACAGTTTTCTCTTCTTACTTAAACGACAACTCCACCAAATTACCGTAGTGTAATCGAACGGAATCACCCCACCGAAATCGGTGGGGTGATGTACTGTAGCAACTAAACTGGATACACCCAAAATCGTTCGTATCTTAACCAAGCGGCAGAAGGTGAACGTCCTTCTTTCAGCTTTTGTTCGGTAACGGCTACGACTTCTTGCATTTGTGTAGCATGGGCTTTTAATGCCTCTAATTTTATAGGCAGGTATTCATCGATATCGTTGACAACATCGGGTTTCCCGATAATATCTTCACAATTATTTGTAATGGCAACGGCATGGACGACAGGTCGTTTTTCTTTACGGAGTTGTTGAACAGCTTTGATGACGACCTCACCACAAGCATCATGATCCGGGTGAATACTAAGCCCAGGATAAAACGTAATAAGCAATGATGGATTCACATCAGCAATCATATCGGCTAATCGTTTTGATAATTTATCATAATCCTCAAACTCCACCATTTTATCGTGAAGTCCAAGTAATTCTAGCCGGTCTACACCAAGAATACGACAAGCTTCTTCAAGTTCTTTTTTTCGAATCGAAGGTAACGTTTCCCGTGTGGCAATCGGTGGATTCCCGAAATTTCTTCCCATTTCGCCTAAGGTTAGGCAAAAGTATGTGACAGGTGTTCCATTTTTTTTATGAGTTAAAATCGTACCCGCTGCTGCAAATGATTCATCATCGGGGTGGGGTAGAATGACAAGCACATGTCTTTCCATAATGAGCCTCCTTTCTCAATTAGCCAAAGGGGATTTCGCTTAACTGTAAGGCAACAGCGAGTTTCCCTTTTTCATCTAATCCGGCTAATAATAATTGATTATTGTTATTGGATTCAGCATGAGTGAGTCCATCTGCATACACCCAGCCTAATTCTGTTTTTAGCCCGACCCGATAAGGGCCCTCTCCGGTAATCTTACCTACCTTATAGCATATATTAGCATTTCTCACAAAAGCGCCAGCAGAAGCTTTTGTACCATTACGATATGCGGTGTAAGAGCCATTGTTTGTTTCTAAATGTAAGTATAGTTCTTTATCTTGGTGGGATTGTAACCACGTTTGTACGGTTGGAAGGTCAATGACGTTCATGAAATGATTCCTCCTCTCTTACGTTACGATGATTGAAGTAAATGATATACTTCTTCCTTCATAAAGGCTAATGTTGCAGGATGTATTAAAGTATAGGAGCTTAACATAAGATATTCTTTTTGCGTGATCATAGCATTGTTTTCAAGCTTATCAAACAAAGGAACTCTGAAATCGACAACGCGAATATAAGCAAGTAAGCTTTGTTCATTGTTTTGTTTAAAAAAGACATGAACACCTTTTACTTTTGGAAACAGTATACCAAAGTAGTGCACTTTTATCACGAGATCTTCCTTTTGGAAGGATGTCATTTTTCCATTATCGTTATACAACTTTGTTAAAAAAACCATTTCATCAAACGATAAATATAAATCATCTCTTGTAAACTGGTGCCTAGAGGTTATTTTTTTCATAAAAGCCTTTAATGAAAGTCGATAAAAGAATTTACTCGTTACCGCTAGTAAAACCAAGATGAAAAGAATAAGAAATAGTGGGTAATGAATACTCATACCGAATCCCTCCAAGCTACCACTTTGTTTTTACCTGCACGTTTTGCCTCGTATAAAGCTTCGTCCGCTTTTTGGATTAAATCGCTCTCCGAAGTAGCGGTGTTATCCTCTGTCGAAGATACTCCAATACTAATCGTCAGTTTCTTTAGAGGTTGGCTTTCTGCAAATGGAAATGGATAAGATTCTACTGCCTTTCTTACCGTTTCGGCAACTTCCATGGCAACCTCTAATGAAGCGGAAGGAAAAAGTATAACAAACTCTTCGCCTCCAAATCGGTACGGTGTAGCGTCATTAGGGATAGAGCTGGAAAGAACAGTTGCTAATTGAATTAATAACTCATTTCCTATTAAATGGCCATTCGTATCGTTATAATGCTTAAAAAAGTCTATATCCAAAATGGCCAGTGATACGATAGTGTTTTCCTTGCTGGAAAAAACCTTTTTAATATCATGTTGGAATGCTCGTTGGTTAAACAAATTTGTTAACCCATCTTTTAATGCCATCTCTTCGGTTTTATGGTAGAGGTTAGCTTGGTCAATGGCGATGGCAGCTTGGTTTGCTAAAGGAATGACAGCTTCAACCTCTTCTAGAAAAATGGGATTTTTATTTACGATATTATCAATCACTAATACGCCAATTCGTTTCCCTTGATTCACTAATGGAATAACTGCAAACTCCTCCATTGAAAATAAGCTCGTCAACGTATACTGGATGCTGTCTTTTGTATCAATCTCTTTAATATGAAGAGGCTTATTCAGTGTAAATGCTTGCCAAAAGATGTTTGACGAGTCTGCTTGTAACGGGATCGTTAAGGAACGAACAATTTGGTTTAAGTCTCCATCTTGATTATGTTCATCACGAGACATTTCAACAAGGTCCCGAAGTTTATATTGGTTTTCTAAAATCATTTCCCATGTCTCATAGCCTTTTTCTGAGTTCATCGGGCCAACAGCCATTTTTCCTGTTACACTTTGATTATCTTCTGAGAACATAAAAATCATCGCACGATTATATCGAAAACCTCTTCCGGCAGTAACAGCGGTAAGGATTGTGTGAAGCAATTTGTCTAAATCAAAGGTTTGTTGCATTGCGGTATTGATTTCTTGAAAAATTTGAAGCTGTTTTTCTTTTTTCATAAATTTCGTCATCCATTGTAATTCTTGTTTTTTACTTTTGATAACCTGATTAACACAAATGGTGATAAACCAAGCGAAAACAATGTAATACAAAAGAATGATGAAAGCTGGTTCTGATAGTTTGTATAGAAAACTATAGGCGATAAAAGGAGAAACAATAGTTCCGATTAACGGAAAGCTATATGTAGAAACAACAATAAAAAACAAAAGTAGTAATGGTAAATGAGAAACACTCGTAATAGAACCTATGAAAAGGGTAATTCCCAGTATAAATAAAGAAAAAAGTAAGCGGTTTAATTTATCATGAAGAAAGAAACGACAAGCATTGATGACGAACGTAACAATAACCACCAAAAGTGTTACAATAATAAAATTCATATTATCACCTAGTAATATAGTATTGAATATATTATACCGCTTTTGTAGTATGAGCGCAGAAAAGAAATTATTCAAAAGTGTTGTTGTAAAAAAAATAAATGTTATGTTAAAATAGTGTAGGTTGTTGAACAAGAGTCTACAACTAACCTGTTTATTACCAATTCCAAAAGTTTATAAAAGTATCTGACGTGGTAAATGAAAGTCAAATGTCTTTTCATGACCTAGCTTCTAAAAAGGGGCTAGGTCTTTTTGTATTTGTAAGGAGGGAGAATATGGTCAAGGAACAAAAGTTATTACAACAGTTTAGGATTTACATAGACAATGTTTTATATGAAACATACGGGGTGCTTTCAGAACAATGTATAATAGAGGATACATCATATGGCATCTTTATATACATAAAAAAATGGCTGTCACCGATTGAAAAAACATTGTACATACAAAAAGAAGAAGAGATGATCGGAGATATTCGGCAGCGAACAGTGGAAACTGTTTTTATCCAAATGAAAGATTGGTTATGTAAATATGGGGATATACGAATAGAGAAATTTATTTATGATTGGAATATTGAAAATGAAACAATGTGTTTTCTCCTTTTTTCAGAAGAAGAAACAGGTATGAAGGATCATTTAGTTCTTTTTCAACAGCAAGTAGTGGATGAAATCTTACAACACACGAATCAATATCAAAAAAAACCGGATTATATCGAAGTGCTACAACCAGCTCATGATATAAATATTGTTGTCCAATATGGGATATTATTACCGCTCGAACAAACGTTAGTGAATAAAGGATACAAGGATCTTGTCATCAATCGACAAATGATTATGAAACAATATGTGCTACAACAACAGAAAAAGCTTGAATCCATCATACAAAGAGAAATTCAAGATATATTTATAGCTTGGCATTATGAGTTGAATCGTTGTTACATTATATTTTTTCATAAAAAAAGGGCTTCATAATTTTAGTGAAAATCGGTTATCCTAAAGTATCCTTCGTAAGGAGAGAGTGACATGGAAACCATACAGGAAAAGTTAAAAACGATAAGCAGTTATACGAGTAAAGTAATGCGGACAAAGTTTGGAAGGGGTCCACAACTTTGTTATGCAGTATGCAATCATGGCTATTTGTTTTTATTTATAAAAGGATTTATATCTCCTTTGGAAGTTTCATTACGTGAGCAAAAACAAACAGACATGATGGTAAAGTCCCGCTTAAATGTGGTAGATGGACTTTTATCTGAGTTAAGAGGTATGATTCAAATCACACTTCAATGTGAAGTGGAAGAATGTTATACAGACTGGAACTATGAAAATGATACAGGCATGATTACGATGAAAGTGTCTGAAGAAGTACATGGTGCTCCATTTGAAAAACGTCAGTACAATGAAGCAGAGTTAATTTCAGAGATTAACCGGATCAGTGCTTATGTGCAAAAAACACCGGAAAAGACGGTAGTCTATCAACTTTCACCAAAAGTGTTTTTATGTGAACGTGAAGGAATACTTATTCTTATTGAACAAGCCTTTATTCAAAAAGGATATGAACAAATGTTGCGAATAACAAAAGCAGAATTGGAAAAAACTCATTTTCATCATAGTGAATTCAAAAAAATCTTTCGTGAAGAAATTCAAGATATATTTGTCGATTGGGATTTTAACAAAGATAACTCTGTTCTTTGTTTTGTTCTTGAATAGCGAGGGAATAAGGTTATGTGGTATACTAAGAGTGTTTAAAAAGAGCAACGGCTACGCTCATTGTTTCTAAACTAAAGGTATGTATTGACTTGCAAAGTAAAGAAAAAGAATGGATATAGAGTAAAAAAGCCGAGATGAAAAGCTAGATTCCAAGCTGCTTTTTATGTCGGTTTTTTCATTGACTTTCTTGGGTATAACAAGAAATGACTTGAGTAACTAGTATTTATATTAATTTAAACGTATAAAGGAAATAGAAGGTTCGGTAGATGTAATGAAGAAAGGAGAAAAGATTATGGGGACAGAAGAAAGTTTTTATAAAAAAAATCTTTCATTTTTAGAATACATCAACAGCTTATCCTTAGTGGCTAAATTATCAGAAGGCTGTATGGCTGAATTGAAAGATTTATTGCCCCGGATTGAAAGTCTTGTTCAGCTTTTTCATGCGTCTGAAACACTCACAATGGTAAAGGCTATTTCAATTGAATATGATGAATTAGTCGCGTTGCAAAAACGATTACTTACCATTGAAAAAAGACATACTGTGAATGATAAGGAAGTTGTAGCTGCTTGGAAAAATGAGTACCATGAAATCATCTTTGTTGGACGGGCTATTGTTGAATGTTTATGTGATACGTTATTGTCACTAGAACGGTTGTTAGAAAAAATGCGTCTTAGTTATCCAACGATGCAGCAACATCACGATTTTGATAGAGAACAGTTTCATCATATTCAACTTCAAGTTCAGTTTGTTAGCAAAATGATTAAAGAAATACTTTCTCTGCGACCATTTTAAAAGGAATGAGCATAATAAAGATCAAAATAGTTACTTTTAATATCCGGCATGGAAAAGGAAGCTTTTCAAAAGTAAATCTTGAAAAAATTAAAGAAACAATCGAAAAGACACAAGCTGATATTGTAGGGATTAATGAAGTTGATTGCCATTTTTCAAAAAGAAGTAATTTTGTCGATCAACCGGGGTGGCTTGGAGAGGCGTTAAATATGGATTGGCGTTTTGGTCCAGCGATAAAAGGAACCTATGGAAACTTACTATTATCCAAATATCCTATCCGACATTCAGAAAACGATATTATCACGACTATACCTCCATTTGAAAATCGTTCCATCTTACAATGTGATGTTGAAATTAACGAAAAAATAATCAAAATCTTCGTTTCCCATTTTGCCCTTCACCCATTATTAAGAAAAAAACATGAACAAACTTTGTTAGAGAAAGTAAAAACAAATGAAAATAATGTGATTGTTATGGGTGACTTTAATCAACAACCAAACTCAAGATTTTCAAAACAGATGCGACAGTATGTCAATGATGTATCGTTATGTGCTGGTCGTGGAAAAGGCTATACATTCCCAGCCGTTTATCCGCTCTTTCGGTTGGATTTTATTTATGTCAGTCGAACAATCGGGCTGATAGATGTGGAAGTAATCTCAACGAAAGCATCTGACCATCTCCCTATTTTAGCAACGATAGAGATTTAGGACATGTCTTTTTGAGAAATTGAAAGAAGTGAATGTGCAATGAAATTACCTGAGAGCTGGTCTACTAAAATTAGTAATGAATGGAATACCGTTCGTTTTCCGGAGTTGCTAAATAAAGTCAAGCAAGAATATGATTCTCATACAATTTACCCTGCGTATGACGATGTGCTAAATGCTTTTCATTACACCCCTTATGAAAAAGTGAAAGCCGTTATCGTCGGACAAGACCCTTATCACGGGGCAAATCAAGCGCATGGTTTAAGCTTTTCTGTTCGACCTACAGAAAAAATCCCACCCTCTTTAAAAAATATATATAAAGAATTACAATCGGATGTTAATATTGACACTCCTAACCATGGGTATTTAACATCATGGGCAAAGCAAGGGGTCTTGTTATTAAATACCGTGTTAACGGTAAGAGAAAAGCAACCACACTCACATAAACGGATAGGGTGGCATTTGTTTACTGACCATGTTATTGAAACATTAAATGAGCGTGAAGAGCCAATTGTATTTCTTTTGTGGGGGAACCATGCGAGTGAAAAAGAGGCTTTGATTACAAAAGATCATCATGTCATCTTAAAAGCGCCACATCCAAGTCCATTCTCAGCAAATAAAGGTTTCTTTGGTAGCCGTCCATTTTCAAGATGTAATGAATGGTTAATCCATTGGGGAAAAGAGCCGATTAATTGGAAAGTTGAAAATATAGAAGTGTAAAAGTCCAATCAAGATTGATTCGGGCTTTTTTTGTCTTTTAGTGCTGTTAACTTAAACAGCTGAGTTCAAATAAAATATTTTAAATTTTCAAACAAGTGATAATTTACAGTTTAAATACAATGTAAGATAACCTACCAAGAAGATAGAATGTTCTGAAAATCGAGCTATAATAAAGTTAACATCAGATGTTAATTAAGTTAACACCGAAAAAAGAATTTATGAGGGGGAATTATAATGGATCCGATTTATTTAATGAATAACGTATGGATCATGGTTTGTGCCGTATTAGTACTATTAATGCAAGGGGGATTTATTCTTTTAGAAGCTGGTTCAACAAGAATGAAAAATGCGGGACATATTGCCGGTAAAACGATTTTCACTGTTGGTATTGCTTCCTTAGTATTTTGGGCAGTAGGTTATGGATTGATTTATGGAGAATCGAATGGTCTTTTTGGAACGACAGACTTCTTCTTCGGAGACTTTGAAACCGTCATTGATGGTTTAGCAGGTTCAATCGACTTTTTCTTCCAATTAGCTTTTGCGGCGATTGCATTAACAATTGCATTCGGTGGATTTGCTGAAAGAGCAAAGTTATCAGCTTACATCGTTTTCGCGGTTTTATTCTCTGCTTTTGTTTATCCGGTTGTAGCACACTGGATTTGGGGTGACGGCTGGTTAGGTGGTCTTGGTAAACAAGATTTTGCTGGTTCAACAGTAGTTCACTTAACAGGTGCGATGGCAGCGTTAGCCGCTACAATTATTTTAAAACCTCGTATTGGGAAATACAATAAAGACGGTTCAGCCAATGATTTAGCTGGTCATAACCAAGTGTATACAGCATTAGGGGTCTTAATTTTATGGGTAGGTTGGTTTGGTTTTAATGCAGGAAGTACATTAGGTGTAGATGATGCATTCTTCGGTTATGTTGCTCTTAATACACAGTTAGCTGCTGCTGCTGGTGCTGTTGCTGCATTATTTATCGCTTGGATTGCTACAGGGAAATCTGATGTACCAACAATGTTAAATGGAGCACTAGCTGGTTTAGTTGCTATCACTGCTTCTTGTGCCTTTGTCGCTCCTTGGGCAGCAGTTATTATCGGTCTTGTTGGTGGGCTTATCGTATTCTTTAGTATGAAATTTTTCGATAAAGCAAAAATCGACGACCCAATCTTCGCTCTTTCTGTCCATGGTGTTGCGGGAATTTGGGGTACGGTGTCAACAGGATTTTTTGCTACACCAGAGTTAGCTGAAATGAATGGTGGTCTTGCAGGGTTATTTTATGGTGGTGGCTTTACGCAATTAGGCGTTCAGTTGATTGGAGTTATCTCTTCTGGTCTCTATGCCTTTGTTGTTTCTTTCATTATTCTTGCTGTTATGAAGTCAGTTATGAAAGGAATTCGCGTAACAGAAGAAGAAGAAATTATTGGGTTAGATATGAGTGAACACGGAAGCTATGGTTACCCAGAAAGCATGCCTTCTAAAAAAGCTGGTGCATAATGTAAAATAGCCCGTGTAATACAGAAAAGAAGGGGGTCATCATGAGCGGTTACAATGAGCTAAAAGAATATCGGTTTCAACATATAACTAGCGTGTCTACCGATCATGAGAAGCTCAATCTTCTACATGATGACATCATTGAACGGGTTGTAATGAAAGCAGTAGATGAAATCAAAAGTGAGTGGGGCGCACCTCCTACTCACTTTGCTTTCTTTATGATGGGTAGCGCAGCGAGGTTTGAGCAAGCAATTTGGAGTGACCAAGACCATGGAATTATTTTTGAACATGATTCTGAACAAACACAGAATTATTTTTTAGCGTTAGGAAAAGAAATTTCATTTGGTTTAAAGGAAGTAGGGTATGAGCTATGTGATGGCCAGGTGATGGCGTCAAATCCAAGATGGTGTAAGAGTTGTGAAGGGTGGACTCAACAAATTAATGACTGGATGGATGAAGAATCATGGGAATCGTTACGCTATTTACTCACATTTTTTGACTCGCGTGTTCTTGTGGGGCAAAGAGAATATCTGTCTAAAGTCAAAACGACCATCTTTGAGCGAATGACCTTGAATCCCCATTTACTAGTAAGGCTACTAGAAAATGTAGGACATATAAAAAAAACAATCGGTTTTTTCGGGCAATTTTTACCTGAGCAATATGGTGAACATACAGGAAGCATTCAGATTAAACAATCTGTGCTCTTTCCATATGTAAATGCGATGCGACTGTTAGCCATTAAAGAAAAGATAGAATCACCATCGACTCTTTCGCGAATGAGAAAAATGCCTAACTACAATGATGGGATGAGACATTACGACGAAGAGTTTTCGCAGCTATTACAATTCCGTTTGCGTTTTTTGCAGCATGCAAAAAATTACGATGACGTTCATTATTTACAACTAGAAAAGCTCTCAAAAGAAGAGAAGAAGGAGCTAAAGCGGTATGTGAAAGGTGGACGAAAATTATATGACGAAGCGAAACGAAAGATTGAAAAAGGGTGTTCAACATGGTGATGAATCAAATGGTTCAATTGATGAAGCAGCTTTCAGGAAAAATCAGTCCGAATGTGTATGCCTCTGTTCAACAGCAAAATAGTGCATCACAAGTCGCTTTTTTACGTCAGCTTCAACGAGAACTGAAACGAGAGGATGTACTGGAAATTCCGTTAGATGAACTCCAGGTCGTTGTTTTTGACTTAGAAACAACTGGCTTTTACCCTGATAAGGGAGATAAGATATTATCGATTGGTGCAGTGAAAATGACGGGAGCTAATCCGTTAGAGGAAACCTTTTATTCGCTTGTTCATAGTCAAGACCAGCCTTCCGAAGAAATCGAACAGTTAACAGGAATAAAAAAAGAAGAATTACAAGAGGCCCCACCACTTGAACGAGTGCTAGAACAGTTTTATAAGTTTATACAGCGGGATACATTAGTTGCCCACCATGCCAAACATGAAAGAAGCTTCATGCAACATGCGACATGGTCAGTGACGCGCACGAGTTTCCAACACCGTATTGTTGACACCGCGTTTTTAACAAAAATCGTATCACCGGAAAAAGAGCTAGTGACATTAGATGAGTGCTGTCGGCATTTTGGAATTGAAGTGAAAAATCGTCACCATGCCTTATCTGACGCTGTAATGACAGCGAAACTTTGGGGGGAAAACATTCAGCATATACAACAACTCGGTTTTCAGCATTTAGGAGATGTTTATGCAGCTTTAGCAAAAATGAAGTAATAGAATGACACTTCACCGAATGATGCGTAAAGGAGGGAGGGCTTTGAAAAAAGATGTACCACGCGATATTGCCCTATTCCCAATTAGCGTTGTAAAGGAAATGACAAATTTAACGGCTAGGCAAATTCGCTATTATGAAGAGCAAGGTTTAATTAAGCCAGCTCGTAATGATGGAAATCAACGGTTATTCTCATTAAATGATATTGATTGCTTTTTAGAAATAA
Organism: Alkalihalobacillus sp. LMS39; assembly: GCF_022812285.1. Taxonomy (NCBI): domain Bacteria; kingdom Bacillati; phylum Bacillota; class Bacilli; order Caryophanales; family Bacillaceae; genus Alkalihalobacillus; species Alkalihalobacillus sp. LMS39. The sequence goes on along the minus strand of NZ_CP093300.1, from coordinate 4,696,608 downwards.
AATCACTCATTGATAAAGGTGTTAACATTGCGGGAATTAAAGCGGTGTTTGATTCAAAAATTCAACAAACAAGTTTTCTGCCATCTCAAGACGAAAAAGCGGAAATTGCAAAAGATTGGGAAGACTTAGTGCAAATCGCACGTCAAAAATATAATGATTATCCTTCGAAAGAAAAGTGATAAAAAACTAATAAAATGGAAAGTAACGACCGAGTTCGATTTATTATGAGCTTGGTCTTTTTTATTTGAAAGGAAAACGGGTAATAATAGGAGACAATGATATTGATTTACAAGTATGAATAGATTTGCTACATTTATTACGAGAGTCGAAATAATAAAATGAGGTGAACCGTTTGAGCCATACATATAACCAAAATTGGGATTTGGATTCGTTTTTCAAAGGTGGAAGTCAATCTGAAGAATTCAAAAAATTTTTACAAGACTTGTCAAACACGTTAGAACAAAAAGAACAAGACGTTTCCGCTTTACAACAAAACCCGAAAGAGTGGATTTCAATACTAGAGGGATTACAAGAAACCGCAAAAAAAGTACGAGAAGCTGGAGCATTTGTAGGTTGTTTAAATGCACAAAATATTCATGACACACAAGCAAAGCAGTTAAATGGAAAAGTGAAAGAAATTTCAACGGCATATACAACTGTGATGTCATCTGTGGATGAAAAGTTGATTGCAATGAGTGAAACAGAATGGTCTGAACTATTAAAGGAACAAGAAATTCAAAACATTCAGTTTTCCCTAGAAGAGCGAAGACAACGTGCAAGCGAAAAGTTGTCTACTAGTGAAGAAAAGCTGGCTCAAGCTCTTTCCATTGACGGATATCATGCGTGGGCGGATATGTATAACCACCTCGTTGGTAAAATGACAATTCCTTTTGAGGAAAATGGAGAGCCGGTAGCACTTTCAGTTGGTCAAGCTGAAAATAAAATGAATAGCAGTCAACGTGACGTACGAAAAGATGCTTTTACTCGGTGGGAGCAATCATGGTCAAATGAAGAAGAGTTGTTTGCCGCTACGTTAAATCATTTAAGTGGGTTTCGGTTGAACTTATACAATAAGCGAGGCTGGACGAATGTTTTAAAAGAACCGTTAGATTATAATCGAATGTCAGAACAGACACTTGATGCGATGTGGGATACGATTACAAAAAACAAACATCGTTTTCTTCCTTATTTAAAGAAAAAAGCAGAGCTCATAGGGGTAGAACAATTAGCTTGGTATGATGTGCATGCACCAATTTCAAAAGCAGAGAGCCTTGTTAGTTTTGAAGAAGCAGCGGAAACGATTATTGCTCAATTCGGTCAATTCAGTCCCAAAATGGCTGACTTTACGAAAATGACGTTTGAAAAAAATTGGATCGAAGCTGAAAACCGTGCAGGAAAACGTCCAGGTGCCTTTTGTACCTCTTTTCCAGCAAGTGAAGAAACACGTGTATTTATGACGTATGATGGAACACCATCAAATGTTGCGACGTTAGCACATGAATTAGGGCATGCTTACCACCAACATGTAATGAATGATCTTCCGCAATTTAAACAAAATTATGCAATGAATGTCGCAGAAACGGCTTCCACATTTGCGGAAATGATTATTGCGGATGCTGCTGTCAAAGAAGCAAAATCAAAAGAAGAGACAATAGCATTGCTCGATAATAAAATAGGGCGTGGAGTGGCCTTTTTTATGAATATCCATTCCCGGTTTTTATTTGAGACAAGATTTTATGAAAAACGAAAAGAAGGATTATTAACAGCAGCACAATTAAATGAATTAATGGTATCAGCACAAAAGGAAGCTTATTGTGAAGCGTTAAGTGAATATCACCCTCATTTCTGGGCAGCCAAGCTTCATTTTCATATTACAGGTGTTCCGTTTTATAATTTCCCGTATACATTTGGCTACTTATTTAGTTTAGGTGTCTATGCACAAGCATTGAAAAAAGGCACAGCTTTTGAAGATGATTATATTGCACTTTTACGAGATACAGGAAGTATGACGGTAGAAGAGTTAGCAACAAAACATTTACAAGTTGATTTAACATCGCCACAATTTTGGCAAGAAGCGATTGATATTGTGTGCCGTGATGTGGAAGAATTTATGAGCATTGTTGAATAATAGAACGCTACATGCCTTTGAGAAATCTCTCAAAGGTTTTTTTTATACGAACGTCTAAAATTGGTTAAGTTATCATCCTTAGAAAAGCTAGTGACGGTAACATAATGGAATGAATACACAATCCTCTCATTTCTTAAAAATATTTGATTTTGATTGACTTTTTCTAATCCTTCTTTTTTTACTATAATTGTAGATACTTGATCTGGTACTTATGATATAATTTGGCTGTATGTGTCGAAATTTGAAATATTTTGATATAGAAAGGCAGGAGAAGCGATGGATAAACAAACGGCCATCATCCATAGCCGAAACAAGTTAATGATTAAACTGTTGTTTACATGTTTTGTCATTAGTTTAGTCATTAATGCTTTCATCGATCCAGCAATCATTAAGATTATTGCCCCAATTGGGATTGGGTTGTTTGGTGTGCTTCTTTATTTATCAACATCTATGAAATACGTTACCCAAACGATGTATAGTGTGATAGTTGTTATCTATGTTTATTTTATCTTTTTAATCGTATACGAACCGTTACTAATTAACTTCATATTTCTCTGGTTTGCTCTTATTTCTAGTTCAATTTATCATAAAGCAGGTCCGATTATTGTGTCCGGAATATTGACGATCGGTTCAATTTCATATTTTTTCTTTCGATATAAGTCCATTATGTTTCCAACACTCGCTCAAATTGATGTTGTTTATTTTTTATTGTTTACCGTCCTTGTTATGCTTTTTTTTATTGTTTCTAGTCGGAATACAGAAAAGCTAAGAATTCAAGCAGAAAAACAAGAAGAGCAAGCCACCAATATGTTATGGCAAACAAAAGAGTATTTGGAATCGCTATTTGACCATATGACAGATTGTGTTGTCATCCATGATGTAAGTGGACAAATCATTATGGTCAATCATTCCTTTTCAGAACTTTATGGGTGGCGAGAGGAAGAAATTATGAATAAGCAAATTCCGATTGTAACAGGTGAAAACCAAAAAATTTTATATGAGATGTGGGAAAATGTCTGTGCAGGTATCGAGGAAAAAGAAGTTGAAATCGTTTGCATATGTAAAGATGGCTCATTAGTAGACGTGGTTCTTTCAGTAACACCCATCCGAGATAAAACAGGGATTGTTGTCGCATTGGCAACGTTAACTCGTGATATTACAGAAAAAAACAAAACAGATGAATTAATCCGTCGTTCTGATAAATTATCGGTTGTCAGTCAACTTGCGGCAGGCGTAGCACATGAAATTCGAAATCCTTTAACAGTTATTTCGGGCTTTTTACAAGTAATGAACAAACAAAAGCGAGAGGAAACAAGCCATATTCAAATTATGCTGTCAGAAATAGAGCGCATCAATGTAATTATTAGTGAATTTTTACTTCTGGCTAAACCGCAAGTAGAAAAGATGGAAAAAGTAAACTTACAAACGATTATTGAAGAAGTACTGACATTATTAAATACGTCCGCTATTATGAAAAATGTCCTTATCACGTCTTCATATGAAATAAATGCCCCGATAATACAAGGGGAGAAAAATCAAATTAAGCAGGTTTTAATAAATATATTAAAAAACGCAATGGAAGCGATGGAGTCTGGTGGGAGAGTTCAGGTTATTCTGACAAAACCACAAAATGGAGAAGTTTCGATTCGGGTGATAGATAATGGAATCGGAATTGAAGAGTCGAAATTCAAAAAGCTAGGAGAACCTTTTTTTACAACAAAAGAGCAAGGAACGGGATTAGGTCTTATGATTAGTCATAAAATAATCGAGTTTCATAAAGGGAGTATCACGTTTAATAGTAAAGTCGGAAAAGGGACAACAGTTGATGTGAGACTACCTCTAGTTGTAGAATAAAAAGAACGACTTGAGGAAAGAAGGGCTCTTATGAACATTTCGATCCAATCGATTGTAGCTAAAGTAGAAGCAGAAGTTCAAAAATTAAAGAAAGCAACGGAGCAAGGGAATCAACAAGCCATTCGTGAACATGCGGCAGTCATCAAAGCTTATTCTGAATTATTACAAGACAATGAGGAATCGCGCCAGCCTACCCCGGTAGGAGAAGGAAAGTCGATATCGAAAGTTGTTCCCTCCCCAGTAGTAGATGTTGACGAAAAAGAAAGTTTATTTGATTTTTAACGTTATGTAAAAGGAGTAAAAAAATGAAACTATTTATCGTATTAGGAGCAGCTTTGGCTGCCTTAGCTGTTGGACTTGGGGCATTTGGTGCACATGGATTAGAGCAACGATTATCTGAACGATTTATGAAAATATACCAAACCGGTGTTCAATATCACATGTACCATGCCATTGGGATCCTTATTGTAGGGCTATTAATCAGTCGCTTTCCTGATGTAGGATTATTTCATGTTGCAGGTTGGTTTTTATTTTCTGGGATAATTTTGTTTTCTGGTAGCTTATATATCATGAGTGTGACTGGGATAACAAAATTAGGAATGATAACACCGCTTGGCGGATTGGCGTTTATTATAGGCTGGGTATTAGTTATCATTAGCGTATTACGAGGCTAAAAAAAGGCTGTCAAAGCGGGACGTCCCCTTTTGACAGCCTTTTGTATATTATCGAGGTGAATAAGTTGCAATTTGACCAGTAACAGCAGCACCAAATGGATAATCATATTCAGGATGCTCTTGAAACACAATATAATCTAAGTAAACCATAAGAAGTAAATAATGAACTTCAGATTCAGGATCTTGCAAAATAATATGGTCGCGCCCTGCTTCTTCAATGATACCTGTGAAGATTTGCGCATTCCATTGAACATTGTTTTCAAATGTCATATAAACTGTGACTTGCTTACCTCGGTTTAAGCGAAGAATGTTTTCGATGTACGATTGTTCCATTGGCAACATTCCTGGAATTTGCGGAAACTGCTGCATTGGCGGCAACTGAAATTGTGGCTGTGGCGCATAGAACATCGGTGGTTGTTGCTGTGCTGGTGGTTGTAATTGCTGTGGATAAGGTAGTTGATGTGGCTGCTGCCCAGCTGTCGGTTGTTGTTGATGTTGTTGATGCTGTTGTTCAGGTTGTTGAAATTGTGGTTGTTGATACATAATGATGTCACTCCTTCTTAGATGTAAAATTTAAAAGACCGAATACACTTGTGGACAATCTTGTGACGTTGGACTGTAAAAGCAATGTAGCTTATATCGACCTGTGTTCCATTGTCCCCACCATTGTGCCGGACAAGAACCCGTCGGTCGGAAGAACCATAGTGAAAACTCAGCAGGGTGATGTCGTTCCCCACGGATGAGCTTTCTCGCTAAATTCATTTCTCGCTCTCTCGCTCCTTGATAGAAATACCCTTTTTGTGTCGCTTCAAATCCACCAGGTGACTGCCAAACCATGCGTTCAACATTGTCAATATGAACAAAATCTAAACAAGCAGAACGTACTCGATTAACCATTACATTTCCTGCCATAAGCATACCGAGGTCTCCTTCACCTTCTGCTTCCGCTCTCATCAATCTAGCTAATAACCTCACATCACTTTCTGTTGTCTTTATGACTGCCAAAAGCCCTCACCTCCAAAGAAAATTCTAGCTGCACGTGAACTAAGGTGACTCGTGAAAGTTCAGAGCTATGTAGGTTTCCAACCACAAAAGGATAGTTACCCAAATTCATATGCTTATGCAAGCAGTTACTTCAACTATATGAACAAAGGTGAGGTTGTATTCTAAAAAATCCTCTTCTCTAAAAAAATAGAGAAGAGGATTTGGATTATATATGAAAAAAACTAGGAATCGTTTCTTCTTTGAGGATGTTTCCAACGTAAAATGTGCCAAATTCGCCGTAACGGGCAGAAACTTCATCAAATCTCATTTCATACACAAGTTTTTTAAATTGAAGAACATCATCAGCAAATAATGTAACGCCCCATTCCCAATCATCAAAACCTACAGACCCTGTAATGATTTGTTTTACTTTACCTGCATATTGGCGACCAATCATACCATGGCTACGCATTAAAGTACGGCGCTCATCAAGCGGTAACATGTACCAATTGTCATTGCCAGAACGACGCTTGTCCATCGGATAAAAGCATATATGCTTTGCTTTTGGTAATGTAGGGAATAAACGTGCTCGGACCTCAGGATTTTCTAACGGGTCACCACCGTCTTTACCAGCAAGATAATTGCTTAGCTCAACAACAGATACATATGAAAAAGCAGGGATTGTAAATTCGGCAAAGCGAGTTTTATTAAACGCATTTTCAATGGCGTTTAATTCTTCAATTGAAGGACGAAGTAACATCATCATAAAGTCAGCTTTTTGTCCAACAATCGAATAAATTGCATGGCTTCCTTCGCCATTTGCTTCCGCTGTTGACCATTTTTCTATCGTTTGAAGAAACTCATTTACGATTTGTTGGCGCTCTTCAGTCGGCAAAGTTTTCCAAGCAGGCCAGTTGATCGTACGAAAATCATGAAGACAATACCAACCATCTAAAGTAACCGCAGCTTCACTCATTATGTAACACTCCTTTTAACTTGAACTTCTTAGTATTCTAATCAATACATACTATACCATAAGTAAAATAAAGAACCAAAAAGTTGCAGCCGACGATTTTGTGACAGACTATGGTGGTAGAAATGTTTGTTAAAACTCTATTGGACAGATGTTCCGTTAACAGAGAAGAAAAGGCGGTTTTTAAAAAACTATCGGACATACGTTCCGTTAAAGTGAGAAAATAGAGTTGAATTCAAGCAAGCTAGGAGCTATAGCGGAACAGATGTCCGTTATGAGGAATGACGGGAAAAAGCGAAGCAGTGAACAAAAACTATGCTCACTGCTTTTTTTTCTTATTTTCGTTTTTGTAAAAAAGCTTGAACGGCCATATGATGTTCTTTTGTTTGGCCGGCTTGTCGTTGAGCTGTTACTTCTAATTCTAATACTTCTGATAATGGTTGTTCTAAGCCTTTTTTCATGTTTTCTTTCATGAGTCCAAAAGCTAACGTAGGATATTTTGATAAACGAGCGACGAAGTCATTGGCGTCATCACTTAATTTGGTCACTAATCCTATCCGGTACGCTTCTTCAGCTGTAATGACCTCTCCTAATGCAAATTCCATTGCTCTTCCTAAGCCGATTAAGCGAGGAAGGTAATATGAAGCCCCCGCATCAGGAACAAGACCAATCTTTAAGAAGCTTAACGCAAATTTAGATTCTGTAGTGGCGATACGGTAATCACAAGCTAAAGCAATACTTAAGCCAGCCCCAGCGGCAACGCCATTAATGTAAGCGACAATTGGTTTTTGAATCGTGTCCATAAAACGAAGTAGTCGATTATACGTACGATGCAAATAGTCTCCATAATCCATCGAAGATAAATTGTCGACAGGGATACTCTTTAAATCAGCTCCAGAACTAAATGATCCAGGTAATCCTGTTAACACGATAACTCGCACAGCGTCATCTTCATTGGCTTTTGTAAATGCGTCATAAAGCTCGCGGTGCATTTCTTCATCAATGGCATTTTTTACTTCAGGGCGGTTCATTGTAATTGTAGCAATCGATTCGTTTACAGTATAAGTCGTTACAGACATATCATCACTCCTCAATAGTTTTAGACAGAACGTCCAATTTTTGTTCCTTCGTAAATCGCGCGTTTGGCATCAAGTCCGAATGCTTGATTCGCTCCACCAATAAGATGAACGGGAATTCCTTTATGTTGAAGCTCTTTAAACAATACTTCATTTGTTAGTTGCCCACTTGCTGTAATAAAGGTGTCTGCTTTAATGTGAACAGGCTCAGCATCTTTTTTTATCGTGAGCGTTTTATTCTCTAACTTTTCATATTCGATGCCGCCAATCATTTGGACACCGTTCTTTTTTAAGCTAAGTAAAGTGGCCCAGCGTGTCGTTTTCCCAATTCCACGTGCAAAAGATTTACCTCGTTGCAATAATGTAATGGAGTAGTCTTTTTTATCTAGTAAGAATGAGGCTAAATCACAGGCAATGCCACCTCCGCCAATAATGACAATGTCTTTCCCTTCTGGTACGGCACCTGTAAATACATCGCGATAACTTAACACATAATCTTGCTCAATTCCTTGTATTTCTGGTGTTCTCGGAATAATGCCAGTTGCTAAAATCACTTCATCTGCTTCTTTAACAACAGGGGTGTCCACCGTAGCGGTTGTATTTAACAAACGAGTAACACCGTATTTAGCAAGTTGCACATCATAATACCGTAATGTTTCATTAAATTCAGTCTTACCAGGGACAGACTTTGCAAAGTTTAACTGCCCACCAATGTAAGCCTTTTCATCAATGAGCGTAACATGATGTCCACGCATGGCGGCAACACGACTGGCTTCAAGTCCGGCTGGTCCAGCACCGATCACAACGATATGTTTTTTCGTTGTAGCTGTTTCAATTGAGAGAGTGAGTTCTCTTCCTGCTTCGGGATTCACTAAACATGTCGCAGACTTTCCTTCAAACACATGATCTAAACAAGCTTGGTTACAGGCGATACATGTATTAATTTCGTTTGTATGACCTTCTTTTGCTTTGATGAGAATATCTGGGTCTGCTAAAAATGGTCTTGCCATTGAGATAAGATCAGCTTTGTTTTCTTTAATGATCGTTTCGGCATCATCAGGATTATTAATGCGGTTGCTTGCTACAACAGGGATAGAGACCGCTTGATGAATCATTTGTGCAATAGGAACAAACTTCATGCGTGGCACTTTCATCGAGATGGTAGGAACACGTGATTCGTGCCAACCGATTCCGATATTTAATAAATCGACACCAGCTTTTTCACAAAGCTTAGCAAAGGCCACTGTTTCTTCTTCCGTTGTGCTGTTATCGACTAAATCAAGGCCTGACATTCTGAAAATAACCGGATAATTAGCTCCAACTTGTGCACGGACAGCTTTAATTATTTCAAGAGCAAATGTATTTCGCTTCTGAAACGATCCTCCCCAATCATCTTCTCGTTTGTTTGTGGCAGGGGATAGAAATTGATTAATTAAATACCCTTCAGATCCCATAATTTCAACAGCGTCAAACCCAGCTTCTTTTGCTCGCTTTGCACCTAACCCAAAAGCTTCGATAGTATCGACAATTTGTTTTTCAGACATCGCAACAGGAACATCAGGATTAATCGGTGATTGAATGGCAGAAGGGGCAACAGGATCAAGACCTGTCATTGCTTTATAAGCGTAACGCCCTGCATGGAAAAGCTGAAGAGCTATACGGCCGCCTTGTTGATGAACCGCTTGAGTTAGAGGTTTCCAATGTGTAATATCTTCATCATTGTAGATGGACATAAAGTTACGGCCGCCACTCCCTTCTGGACAAACTGCTGCTCCGCCTGTAACAATCAATCCGACGTCTGCTTTTGCTCGTCTTTCATAAAAGGCGATAAGTTTGTTCATACCATCTTCTTCACCTTCTAAACCTACGTGCATTGAACCCATGATAACTCGGTTTTTTAACGTTAATGAATTAATCGTTATCGGTGTAAATAAATGCGGATAGTTCAATTGAACACCTCTCCCCTTTAAAATGGTAATGCTTGGTTTTAATTATAATGAATGAACGTTCATTCTTTCAATGCTTAATTCAAAAATTCTGAAAAATTATTACTGCTAAATATTGATAAACCGTTATGTAGTATGAGATTGCTCGTTATAGGAAAATTTATAAAAAGAAAAGCAATTTGTTTTTTATTAGTTAAAAACGGGAATATGAACAATAAGTGAAAAAGTGAGCAATTTTCGATACAGTGGCTTTTAATTTTTGTATAATAGAAATGAACATCAAGTATTCTCCAATAAGTCAATGGGAATATAAGGGTGATTTACATTTTTAGGAGGAATGACAAGTGAGTGATCTCTTTAGTCAAATAAAGGATAAGGTAAAACGTCATTTTCCAACTGTAGTGTTTCCTGAAGGATTAGATGAACGTATTATTGAAGCTGCTGCACAGCTTTCCCAAGATGAAGTATTACAACCCGTCTTGATAGGTAATGAAACGGCTATCCTTGAAAAAGCATCACAGATCGGAGTTTCGTTTAAACAAGTTCAAATCATAGATCCGACAACCTATTCTCAATTTGAAGAATTGGTAAAGGCTTTTATAGAAAGAAGAAAAGGTAAAGAAACCGAAGAGTCGGCGAAAGAAAAATTAGTGGACCCGAATTATTTTGGTACGATGCTTGTTTATTTAGATAAAGCAGATGGTTTAGTTAGTGGAGCGGCTCATTCAACTGGGGATACCGTCCGACCTGCCCTTCAAATTATTAAAACAAAAGAAGGCATTAAAAAAACATCAGGTGTCTTCATTATGGTGAAAGAAGATAAAAAGTTTGTCTTTGCAGATTGTGCCATTAATATTTCACCAACAAGTGAAGAGTTAGCTGAAATTGCTGTTGCAACAGCAGAAACAGCAAAAGTATTTGACATCGATCCGAAAGTAGCAATGTTAAGCTTTTCAACGAAAGGATCTGCTTCATCAATTGAAACGAAAAAAGTATCAGAAGCGACAAAACTAGCACAAGAAGCTCGTCCGGATTTAGTGATAGATGGTGAATTTCAATTTGATGCAGCGTTTGTTCCAGCAGTGGCGCAAAAGAAAGCGCCTGATTCCCCATTAAAAGGGGAAGCGAATGTGTTTATTTTCCCAAGTTTAGAATCAGGAAACTTAGGTTATAAAATCGCGCAACGCCTTGGTGGATATGAAGCAATTGGCCCAATTTTACAAGGGTTAAATCGACCGGTTAATGACTTATCTCGCGGTTGTAATGTGAAAGATGTATATAAACTTGCTTTAATAACAGCAATGCAGTCGATCAATCAAAAAGTGATTGGTTAGTGTAAAAAGAGCTTTAAGCCTGTCAACAAAAAACTCGTAAACACGAGATGGTTGACAGGCTTTTTTGATATATGAGAAACGTTTTTTTATGCTTGTAAAGCTTTCTCATTCCGTTTGATTACTCGATTAAGGTAATAGGAATATAAGTCAATTTCTTCACCATGTACCGAATCAGATTGAAGCTGGGCACCGCCTTCAGTAAAAACGGTTAATAAGCGATGAAGACAATGGGATATAGAGATGTTTGATTGAAGTAAATCAGTAAGTGATGCCATCGTTTCTGGTTGAACCCGTGGGTACTCGAATGAAACAGTCATTTCTCCTACCGCTTTTTCATAAAACGTTCGAATGAGAGAAGCTCGCTGTTGACCGCTTCCTTGTAGGCAGAGGTAAATTTGAACAGCGACACCACCACGAATTCGCCGTTGTGAAATGCCAGCAAATTTTTTTCCCCCAATACTTAAGTCAAAACTTCCTGGACAGTAGGAGCCGATAATTTCTCTTGCCTCAATCAAAACATCGTATGGTTTGAACATTTGTTTGATGACCGAGAACATAAGCTCATACCCTGAATCGATGGAAAACTTTTTTTGTTCTTTCATAATGAGAGAAATATTTAATATTCCGGCATCTAATACAACAGCTAACCCACCAGAGTTTCGTACAATCGTGTTATACCCCTGTTCTTGTAGGTACTGAATTCCGTCAGTAACCATCGGTAAGCGGCTATCCTGTATTCCTAGGACAACGGTTTTTGGATGAACCCATGTTCGTATGACTGAGTGAGAATGTTCATTTTGGCCAACCGATGTACATAGAGCATCATCATACGCAAACGATTGTAGCGCAAAAAACTGTGTTCCAAAAGAAGTTTGGTCAATATAACGCCATGTTTTATTTTTTATAACTGTAAGTTCGTTATCCATTTATATCTCCCTTTCTTCTTGCATTATAACAGAAATACACCAAGAAATTCCCACTTTTGCGTAGGCGATACATTGCGTACAATAGTAAATATGGTATACTAACAAATGGATGTACAACTATTTTTTAATGCATGATGAAAGGAAGTCGAATGATGGCAAACGAATTTAGGATATGTGATATTTGCCAAGCGACGAATATAAAAACACTGCTTCCAAAGCTAAAAAAGTTAGATGGAGAAGCAGAAATTCATATTGGCTGCCAATCCTATTGTGGACCAGGAAGAAAGAAGTCTTTTACGATTGTAAATAGTCGTCCTGTTACTGCTCCAACAGAAGATGAATTGATTCCTAAAATAAGCAAACGATTAAAATAAACGTACAAAAGCGATCTTAGCGATAGATCGCTTTTTCCTATGTTTCATGATCCAACATAAATGTGAAATCATGTATACTAACAATAGAAAAGTGAAAATTTCTGGATGGGGAGTGGCTAAGCGCATGTCAGCAATTTTAGGAAAGCTTGAGGAGGAAAAGGTTTTTAAAGACCCTGTCCACCGATACATACATGTAAGAGATCAATTAATTTGGGAATTGATAGGTACAAAAGAATTTCAACGATTGCGAAGGGTAAGGCAGTTAGGAACGACCTTTATGACGTTTCATGGTGCCGAACACTCTCGCTTTAACCATTCTCTTGGAGTATATGAAATTACAAGAAGGATAATCGAAGTGTTTCAAGGACGTCCGCATTGGGATGATGAGGAACGGCTCTTATGTTTGTCTGCTGCCTTATTACATGATGTCGGACACGGACCATTTTCACATTCGTTTGAAAAAGTATTTAATACCGACCATGAGGAATGGACAAGAGAAATTATTTTAGGGAAAACAGAAATTAATGAAGTGTTATTAAAAGTAGCCAGCGATTTTCCACAAAAAGTAGCCGATGTTATTGAAAAAACATATACAAATAAACTAGTCGTATCGTTAATTTCAAGTCAAATTGACGCGGACCGGATGGATTATTTGCAGCGGGATGCTTATTATACGGGTGTCAGCTATGGGCACTTTGATATGGAACGAATATTACGAGTGATGAGACCGACGGAAGACCAAGTGGTTATAAAGCAAAGTGGAATGCATGCCATTGAGGATTATATTATGAGCCGATATCAAATGTACTGGCAAGTGTATTTTCATCCGGTCACGAGAAGTGCAGAAGTGATTTTAAGTAAAATTTTACAACGGTCAAAAGAGTTATACAACGCCGGATACGCATTTAAACAAGACCCGGTTCATTTTCATTCCTTATTTCGTGAAAAACTAAGCTTAGACGATTATTTGCGGTTAGATGAGTCGATAATCCTTTATTATTTTCAAATTTGGCTAGAAGAAGACGATCGCATTTTACGGGATCTTTGTGATAGATTTTTAAACAGAAGATTGTTTAAATATGTCGAGTTTAATCCAAACCAGCAAATGAATGATTGGCCAGTGCTACAACAATTATTTAAAGAAGCCAACATCGATCCAACATATTATTTAGTCATTGATTCTTCTTCAGATTTACCTTACGACTTCTATCGACCAGGGGAAGAAGAAGAGCGGTTACCGATTCATTTGCTTTTACCGAATGGAAAAATACGAGAGCTGTCAAGAGAATCTGATGTCGTTGAAGCGATATCAGGGAAAAAAAGAACAGACCATAAACTGTATTTTCCGCTTGATTTTCTACAAGATGAAGAAGAATTTTCCGATGTAAAACAAAAGATTAAAGAATTGCTTGAGAAATAGGGGGAGAAGGGGTTGCTAAAGGAACATATCAAACTATTAACAATGGTCGAGTTTGCAGGTGAAATCATCGGACGGAAGAAGCTGCAAAAAATTGTGTACATTAGTAAAAAACTAAAGTTTCCTTTTTCGGAAAAGTTTAATTTTCATATGTTTGGTCCTTATTCTGAAGAACTAACATTACGAATAGAGGAATTGTGTAATTTAGGATTTCTCGAGGAAACGAAAGAACATAAAGGTGGCTATTCTCAGTATCGCTATACATTAACAGAAGAGGGGTTAACCTTTTTACAAATGTATCAGCTTGAACTACCTGAAATTAATGGTGTTGTGAAAAGCATGAATGAACAAAGCTCTAAATTTTTGGAACTTGTCTCAACAATCTTGTATTTTGAGGAATTACCAGTGGAAGAAGTGAAAACAAAAGTATTTACGATTAAAAAGAAGCAAAACTATACAGAAGAAGACATACATAAAGCGTATGACTATATTCTTCAATTAAAATCAAATGTCCAATAAGGAAACAAAAGTAAACACTTGAAGTAGTGTTTGCTTTTGTTTATGGAGTCTGTAAAATGTATTGTTTCAAAGTCTGTGGTAAACTATAACCAACTATCAAGTAAAGGAAAGGGATGAATCAAATTGGATCTCTTTAATAAAGACAATGAGAAAAAATCAAAAACAGGCTTTACGATCCTTTCTGGGGATTCAACATCTGGGCATGGTGGATATGGAGCCGGAGTATTAAATTTAGATAATGTTTCTCCTGTTATTATTAGCCCAGAAGAAAATGATGCTTATGTTGATATGGGAGCTCTACATGCGCGTTCGGCTGTAGAAAAGCGAATTAAGTTCTCTGCCAATCGCGAAGATGTACCTAACGGAAAATTATATTGGCTCGTGTGGGTAACCATTAAACATCAAGATGGGAAGCCTTATTATGCTGGGGTAGCAGGGTGTGAAATGACAGTCGATAGTGAGGCGCGACGAGGATATAAAAGTTTACCGGAACATGTGAACCGTATGGATAAATCATTAAAAGGACATATTATTGTCGGCCATATGGATGCAAAATCTAAACAATTATTAAAAACATTTTTGCAAAATCATAGCCAAGAGATGTGGGAACGTTCCGAAGAAAAGCTTCATCAAGAGTTAAATGAGGGATGAGAACAACAAATGTAGTATTTGTCTAGCCCTTAAATTTACAAACTATGAACGATTTATGAACTCTGATGTAAACGCTTGAGCTTTTATGAAAATCAAATTAAACTAAAAAATAGTATAAACCACACATTTATACTAGGACACACAAAAACGCATTAGACTTTGTCTAATGCGTCTTTTTTTACATATGGGAGTATAAAAATTTTGGTGTAGCAGGGAAGCTTTGAAAGCTATTTCTAGAAAAGACGCTCCACGTTTTTCGTATCTAGTTAAACCATTTAATAAACCGGTCTAGGAAGCGCTCTTTCTTATGTTCTTCTTCATCAATCATTTCTTCTACTTCTTCGTTATGAACCGGACATGTTTCAGTTGGTTCCGTTCCCTCAACGAAATAAGTTAATCGTTTGGCAGGACATCCTTCACTTGCAAGCATGCCGTTATTTGGATTAATATAAACACCTTTTACACCTTCTGGTACATGAAAGGCAAGCTTTAATTCATCTTGAAGAGCTTCCTCTAAAAAGTTCGCCCAAATTCGTTTTGCATGTTGTCCGTGTAAGCTTTGGTTCATTTCCCCAGTGTCAGGTCCAACCCAAACACCTGCTGTTAATTGCGGAGTATACCCAATCATCCAGCTATCGGTATCAGTTGTTCCTGATTTACCAGCAACGGGGCGATTGATAATATGGGCAATGGACCGACCGGTTCCGTTCGCATAGCCATCTAAATTCGTTTCGAACATCGCTTTCATTACATCATTCATAATGTAAATTAACCGTTCATCAAACTCTTGTACGACTTCGGGTTCATTATTAATAATAACATTTCCTTCTTGGTCCACTACTTTTCGTATGAAGCGAGGTTCTACTGTGCTACCACCATTGGCAAAGGCAGAATAGCTCGTAACTAATTCAAGTAATGTTACCTCACTTGCACCTAATGCTAGAGAAGGCAAGTCGTGGAGTGGGCTTTGGATTCCGAACCGTCTTGCCGTTTCTTGTAATACATTTGTCCCTAAGTATAAATGGGTTTTAACGGCATAAATATTGTCTGATAATGCCATAGCTTGAACTAATGTTATAAAATCATCAGCATACCGATCACCAAAATTACTTGGCGTATAATCAGTACGTCCATCATCAAATGAAAAGGTTGTCGGTTCACTTAACAAAGTTGATGCTGGAGTAAAGCCTTTTTCTAGTGCAGCATAATATAAAAATGCTTTAAACACAGACCCAGGATGACGTTTCGCTTGTGTTGCTCGATTAAAAGGACTCTCGAAATAGTTCCGTCCCCCGATTAAAGCCTGTACATCTCCTGTCTTTGGATCCATCGCAATGAGTGCAGATTGTAACTCTTCGTGGGGACCTAATTCCTTCTCCACCCATTCTTCCGCTAACTGTTGAAGTTCAGGATCAAGAGTGGTGTAAATTTGTAAGCCGCCATTTTCAATAACTTCTTCATCAAGTCCGTATTCTTGCATTAATGTTTGCTTCACGACTGATTGAAAATATAACCCGGTAGTAACGGAAGCATCTTCTTGGTCGGTCACAAAAACTAATGGTTCGGCTTTCGCTGTATCGGCTTCTGCTTGAGAAATATACCCAGATGTAACCATGGTTTGTAAGATTAAATGTTGCCGGTTCGTTGCTCTTTCTAAATCGTTTAAAGGAGAATAATAGCTAGGGCCTTTTGGTATCCCAGCAAGCATACTCGCCTCTGCAAGTGAAAGTTCACTCGCATTTTTATCAAAGTAATGTAATGCAGCAGCCTCAATGCCATAAGCACCATGTCCATAATAAATCGTATTTAAATAGCCTTCCAGAATGTCTTTTTTTGAATAGTTCATTTCTAATCGTAACGCGTACAATGCCTCGTTGATTTTTCGTTGCCACGTTTTATCATGGCCTAAATATAAATTACGTGCGTACTGTTGTGTAATCGTACTTGCTCCTTGGGCCATCGAACCTGAGCGAACATTTGCAACAACAGCTCCCCCAATTCTAGTGAAATCAAAACCGTAATGTTGATAAAACTTTCGATCTTCTATGGATAATGTCGCATGAATTAAATCTTCAGAAATATTCTCCATAGGGACCCAATAGCGGTTTTGACCCATTCGGTTTTCCCCTATGACTGTATCGTTTATACCGAAGTATCTTGTAGTTTGAGCTACTTGTAAAGGTGGGGGACCTTGTGCTTTTGTGTAAAGTAATAACGAGACGACTCCACTCATCGCTAAGATAGAAACGATAAGGAAAAGCCGAAATAGTGTCCGAAACCAATGACGTTTTCTTTTTGCACGGCGTGGGATGACCTCCATGTTAGTCACCTTCTTTTACGAGACTTTGTTTCTAGTAATTTTGGTCATCAATCTAAGTTTTTAAACGTAGACAATAGACTTTTTAAAAATATCTCTTGCTTTTTTTAGCTGATGTTTTATACTTTGTTTTGTTCGATAAGAATAAGAGGTAGGAATAATAGGGTAAAATAATGATAATGAATTTGTTGTAGAGGTGAAGAACGTGGAATTATGGTATACAGAAAAACAAACAGAACGGTTTGGGATTACTGCAAAAATAAAACAAACATTACATACAGAACAAACCGAATTTCAAAAACTAGATATGATTGAAACAGAAGAATTCGGGAATATGCTTGTGCTAGATGGCATGGTTATGACAACTGAAAAAGACGAATTTGTCTACCATGAAATGGTGGCGCATGTCCCACTATTTACACACCCTAATCCAAAACAAGTACTAGTTGTTGGTGGAGGCGATGGAGGTGTAATTCGAGAAGTATTAAAACATCCTTCCGTGGAAAAAGCGACACTCGTTGAAATCGATGGAAAGGTTATTGAGTACTCGAAAAAATATTTACCGTCAATTGCCGGAGCGCTTGATGATGTTCGCGTTGATGTTCAAGTTGATGATGGCTTTATGCATATTGCCAAAAGTGAAAATGTGTATGATGTCATCATGGTTGATTCAACAGAGCCAGTTGGACCAGCTGTGAATTTATTTACGAAAGGCTTTTACGAAGGCATTTCTAAAGCATTAAAAGAAGACGGCGTATTTGTGGCACAAACCGACAATCCTTGGTTTCATAGCGAATTAATTGAAAATGTGTTTCAGGATGTAAAAGAAACATTCCCAATTACAAGATTGTATACGGCAAATATTCCAACATATCCAAGTGGGTTATGGACATTTACAATCGGATCGAAAAAATATGACCCATTAGAAGTAGAAGACGCTAGGTTTCATGAGATTGAAACAAATTACTATACAAAGGCGATTCACAAAGCTGCGTTTGTTTTGCCAAGATTTGTAGAACGTCTGATAAATAAATAAAGCACAACCGGGGTGACTCACACGTGAATGTTAACTTATTGAGTCACCCTTATCCTATCAACAATGTTTCATACTATGGTCCTGCTATTTCTTGCAAGACTAGCTTATTGGCTATACACTTGTTATTAGAAGGCTGTTTTCGAATAGATTGTTGCTTTTAGGTTATCTATAGCCGTAAAGTTGATGGAAACCGATTATGAAAATAAGTCAATAACAACATCGAAAAGAGCTTTCTAGAAAAAGTGAGGGATTCCATGGTTGACAAAAAACAAGTACAAGTGTCATTTGTAATTTCCATAACTGAACAAAATCAAAGGAATACATATAAAGGAAAGGCTTTTGGTGAATTAACGACTAAAGGTGATTTGAAATACTTGCGCTATATTGAAAAAACAGATTCAGGTGAAGTGACAAACGTGTGGAAAATTGGTTCAGGTCACATGACGATTCTTCGGAATGGGGAAGTATCCGTCAGGCAACAGTTACATATTCACACAAAAACAGAAGGGTCGTATTCTACACCATATGGAACATTGAACCATTACATTGAAACAACCCGTTTAAAAGTGATGTGGGGATTACAAGGAGAAGGCAGAATCGAGGCTGCATTTACGACGATTCTTGACGAAGAAACGAAACGATTACATGAAGTGTTATTAGAAATCAAGGAGGGGTCACATGAATAGTGTGGAACAAAAAAAAGAAGCTTTAAAAAATGAAATCGTCTCGGCTATTGAAAAAGCTGGGTTGGCCAATGGAAAGGATATTCCTGAAGTCGTTTTAGAACTACCGAGAGATAAAGCACATGGAGATTATGCAACAAATATGGCCATGCGTCTAGCAAAGGTAGCGAAGAAAGCACCACGCGCGATTGCAGAAGATATCGTTGCTCACTTAGATAAAGAAAAAGCATCGATTTCGAAAGTGGACATTGCAGGACCAGGCTTTATCAATTTTTATATGGATAATTCTTATTTACGTGAAATCATTAAAGAAGTGTTAACGCAAAGAGAACAATACGGAAAAACAAATGGTGGACAAAATGAAAAGGTACAAGTGGAGTTTGTCTCAGCTAATCCAACAGGTACCCTTCATTTAGGACATGCTCGTGGCGCGGCAGTTGGAGATTCACTTTGCAATATTTTAGAAAAGGCCGGCTATGAAGTAGGGCGAGAATATTACATAAATGATGCAGGAAATCAAATTCATAACTTAGCTTTATCGCTCCAAGCTCGCTATTTTCAAGCACTAAATATGGAGATGGATATGCCTGAGGATGGATATCACGGTGCTGATATTATAGATTTTGCAAAACAATTGGTGGCTGAGTACGGTGATAAATTTATTCATGAATCAGAACAAGAGCGCTTAGACTTTTTCAGACAATTTGGCCTGCAAAAAGAACTAGACAAAATTAAAGCCGACTTAGCTGAGTTTCGTGTAGAATTCGATGAGTGGTATTCAGAAACTTCACTATATACAACAGGTAAAGTCGAAGAAGCGCTTCAAGTGCTTAAAGAAAAAGGAGAAACGTACGAAGAAGAGGGAGCAACATGGTTCCGCTCAACAACCTACGGGGATGATAAAGACCGCGTTTTAATTAAAAACGATGGAACTTATACGTACTTAACTCCTGATATTGCGTATCATAAAGATAAAATGGATAGAGGATTTGAAAAGCTCATTAATATATGGGGGGCAGACCACCATGGATATATTCCGAGAATGAGAGCGGCTCTTCAAGCTTTAGGCTATAAGAAAGAACAAATGGAAGTTGAAATCATTCAAATGGTGTCGCTTTTCCAAAATGGTGAAAAAGTGAAAATGAGTAAGCGAACAGGAAAGGCTGTAACACTTCGCGATTTAATGGAAGAAGTCGGAATTGATGCGACCCGGTATTTCTTTGCTATGAGAAGTGCAGATACTCATTTGGATTTTGACATGGATTTAGCGGTATCAAAATCAAATGAAAATCCAGTGTATTATGTTCAATATGCACATGCTCGGATTTGCAGTATTTTACGCCAGGGTGAGCAACATGGTTTGGAATACAATGAACAAACGAATATAGAGGCTATTCAGTCAGAGAAAGAATATGAGCTTTTGAAAAAAGTTGGAGAATTTCCTGAAGCAGTGGCTGAAGCGGCTCAAAAGCTATCACCACACCGCATCACAAATTATGTATTTGAATTGGCACAGGCATTACACTCCTTTTACAATGCTGAGCGTGTTATCGACCCAGAAGATGATGAAACAAGTAAAGCAAGACTTGCGTTAATAAAGGCTGTCCAAATGACATTACAAAATGCATTAAAGCTTATCGGTGTTAAAGCACCAGAACAAATGTAATGATAGAATTTGTTAGCAACAACCCCACTATTTACAATAAATAGTGGGGTTGTTTTTTTGAGAAAATAGTAAAGACAAAAGGACGTGATTATATGCAAGACATTGTACTCGCATTATTAGCAGGTTTAATAGTAGGACTAGTATTTGGCTTCTTGAAATTGCCAATTCCAGCTCCTCCTGCATTGCCAGGGATTATGGGGATTGTCGGTATTTATGTAGGCTACAAAGTGTATCAATGGATTCTTCCATTGATTAACCAAGGGTAACGAAAAGGAGGGGTGTACATGCCTTATGTTCAATGCCGTTATGAGCGGGCCGTTTATTATGAAACGGTAGGAAAAGGAATACCACTTGTTTTTATTCATCCCCCTGGAATGGGGTATAAAACATTTTATAAACAATTGCCATTAGCAAAAGATTATCAGTTGATTTTTGTTGATTTACGTGGAAACGGGAAAAGTGAAGCAGGGAAAGAACGAATTACAATGTCGCTTTTAGCCGAAGACATAAAACAGGTGTTGGATAAATTGGAAATTGAGCAAGCCATCATTTTAGGCTATTCGAACGGCGGGTCAATTGCACAAGAATTTGTCTTATCCTATCCTGAGCGCGCCACAGCATTAATTATGAGCGGGAGTTTTCCTGAGGTTAATAATTTCATTCTTAGAAATGAGTTTAAATTAGGAATTTGGGCAACCGAGATGAATGCAATAAACCTTGTCGCCAATGTATTAGCTACAGCCCATTGCAAAAAGCACGAAACAGCATTCCGTCATGAATTAACCGAGCATATTAAACGAACAAACCCAAATGTGCTAAGCAGAATGTATAAAGCCGGGTTACAATATCGCTCAACAGAACATTTGCATGAAATTAAAGTGCCAGTGTTATTAATATACGGAGCGTTCTCTTTTTATCTTCATCACTATATAGATATGTTTAAAAAGCGGTTAGAAGATGTAACGGTTGTGTTAGTAGAAAAAGCAACACACCAAGTTCCAACAAAACATGCCCAAGAATTTAATCGCATTATCAAAAGCTTTATTGAGAAAAAAGTACCTGCACAAACCTCATCATAAAAGATGGGGTTTTTTAGTTATCGCTTTTAATCGAAAAATCAATTATAGTAAGAGGGTCAGATGAACTAAAAAAACGTCCTCACTCATTGGAGAGGACGCAATGTATACTATGCGCTCAATCAGAACGGACATCTATTCCGTTATTAGATGGAGAACATCACTTTTTTCAATGCTAACGGACACCTGTTCCGTTAATGGGCGAAAACAGTGGAAAAAACATGTTTTTTCTATAATGTAACGGAACCAATGTCCGTAAGCCTTTGAAAAATATCACTTTTTTATAAAATAGCGGAACAGAAGTCCGATAGCAAGCAGCCTCCATGCACTACAGTAAACCTGAAATCATTGTCCCGACTCGCTCTTTTCCACGGTGAAACAACGATCGTTTTTCAAGCTGTTTCATTGTTAATCGTTCAGATATTGAAAAGTCGTGTTCAACTTCATTTTCGACAGCTTTAATAAAGTCCGGGTCATAAATAAGACAATTGATTTCATGGTTGATATGAAAACTACGTTTATCAAAATTTGCTGTACCGATATCGCATACTTGCCGGTCAATAACAACAACTTTAGCATGAAAAAATCCACGGTAGTATCGATAAATTTCAACACCGGCTTCCAATAGTTCATGAAAGTAAGGAAAGGCGGCTTCTTTTACAAGGGGGTGATCGCCTTGCTTTGGAACGAGTAAGCGTACAGCGACACCGCGTTTGGCAGCAGCCATTAATTCACCTTGTAACGCTTTGCCGGGAATAAAATAAGGGGTTCCAATCGTTATGGTTGTTTTTGCTTGACGAATTAAATCAATAAATGTTTCTTCAAGAAATACGCCGTCAGTTGGCAAAATTCGAAGCGGAATAGGACCTTGTTTTAAGTTAGGATAATACCGGTCGCTTTTAAGTTCTTTGTTTGTAGCGACGCGCCAATCTTCAAGAAACTGCTCTTGTAAATCTTGGACACCATCTCCTTCAATTCGTAAATGGAAATCGCGCCAAGGACCAAATTTTGGGTCTCGTCCGAGATATTCGTCACCAACATTATACCCACCAACAAAGCCAATTTTTCCATCGACAATTGTAATTTTCCGATGGTTTCTCCGGTTGAAAGTAAAGAACAAATATGGCCATTGAATCGGATGAGAGTAAGCAAAGGAAACACCGGCATTTTTCAATTGTTGAATCGACTTTTTCGATAGTTTTGACCCCATTCGATCAACAAGTAATCGGACTTCGATGCCTTGTTTTGCTTTTTCTTTTAATAAATTGGCCATTTTTGTGGAAATGCTATCGTCTTTAAAAATATAAAACAACACATGAATGTGACTTTTTGCTTGTTCGATGTCTTGAAACATCGTTCGAAATACCTCGTCCCCAGTTGGAAGAAGGGAAACATGACCTTGCCTAGTGTGTTGAGTTCGTTTGTGAGCTTCACTTTTTTGAACTTTCATGCCACCGATAAAATCAAGGCGTAGCCAAACTAATATTAGAATGACAACAGCTAATACAGTAAGAGCAAGTATCATATTTACCTCCTATTTAGATATATTATCTTGTTATTTATTGTTTCCGTTTCTAATGAAATTACAAAAGCCAATATTTACTGATAAAAAAAATAAAAAAATTAATGAGTGAATACTCATTCATTTAAAAATTGTGTTATAATGATGACAACCTAAAAATAAAATATTTTCTGACAATGCATTTCTAGGAGAGAATGCGTTTTGCCTCAAAGAAATTAACAAAAAGGATAAGGATGAAAGGGGATGCTTATAAATGGAAGCGCTTAGATGGATTAACCTAATTGCCTTTTTAGCAATCACGGGATATGCAGTATACTTGTTTGTATCTTTAGTCATGACGCGTTATACGTACATCAAGTTAGGGAAAAAGGTTGAATTTGATCATTCGCTAAAAGAGCGGTTGAACGCGGTTTTAGTCAATGTATTTGGACAAAAGAAATTATTAAAAGACAAAAAAAGTGGTATTATCCATTTAATGTTTTTCTACGGATTTTTACTTGTTCAGTTTAGTGCGATTGATGTCATTTGGAAAGGGTTAGCAACTGGATCCCATTTACCATTTGGACCTCTTTATCCGTACTTTACGTTTTTCCAAGAACTTGTTGTAATCATGATTTTAGTCGCCGTTGTTTGGGCGTTTTACCGTCGTTATGTTGAAAAGCTTGTTCGTTTAAAACGAGGATGGAAAGCTGGACTTGTTCTAGTGTTCATTGGCGGTTTAATGGTATCAAAACTTGGTGCAAAAGGAATGGAAAAAATCTGGCTTGATAAATCATTAACAGGATTTGAGCCGATTGCTTCTAGTATTGCATGGCTTGCGTCCGGTATTGGACCGACAACAGCTGCGGTATTGTTTTATGTGTTCTGGTGGATGCATTTATTATTTTTATTAACGTTTTTAGTTTATGTTCCACAATCAAAGCATGCGCATTTAATTGCTGGACCATACAATGTATTTTTAGGTCGTACACATGAAGTGGGTCGTCTTTCTTCTATTAATTTTGAGGATGAGTCACAAGAAGTATTTGGTGTAGGGAAAGTAGAAGATTTCAATCAAAAGCAACTCGTTGATTTATATGCCTGTGTGGAGTGTGGACGCTGTACAAATATGTGTCCGGCTACAGGAACAGGGAAAATGTTATCACCGATGGATCTTATTATAAAAATCCGTGATCATTTAACTGAAAAAGGGGCAGCCGTTACATCGCGTCAAGCATGGATGCCTGCATACGCCTTTTCGAATACGAAAGCGAACCAACTTGCAATGCAATCAGCAGGTAATCAAGAAGTTGCTGCTGGATACGATGTAAGCTTAATTGGAGATGTCATTACAGAAGAGGAAATTTGGGCCTGTACAACGTGCCGTAACTGTGAGGATCAATGTCCAGTTATGAACGAGCACGTAGATAAAATTATCGACATGAGAAGATATCTAGTGTTAACAGAAGGAAAAATGGATGCGGATGCACAACGTGCTATTACAAATATTGAGCGTCAAGGTAACCCTTGGGGAATTAACCGTAAGGAACGTGAAAACTGGCGCGATGGCCGTGAAGATATTGTTGTACCAACAGTAAAAGAGCTTGAGAAAAAAGGAGAAGAATTTGAATATTTATTCTTCGTCGGCTCAATGGGCTCTTACGACAAGCGTAGCCAAAAAATTGCTCAATCATTTGCAAAAGTGTTAAATGAAGCAGGTGTGAAATTTGCCATTATTGGAAGCAAAGAGAAAAACTCAGGTGATACACCACGTCGTATCGGAAACGAGTTTTTATTCCAAGAGCTAGCGACAGCGAACATCGAATTATTCCAAAAGCATAATGTGAAGAAAATCGTGACGATTGACCCGCATGCTTACAACACTTTTAAAAATGAGTATCCTGAGTTTGGCTTAGAAGGAGTAGAAGTTTACCATCATACTGAATTGTTATTTAAATTAATTCAAGAAGGAAAAATTAAACCGAAGTATGAAGTGAATGAAACAATCGTATACCATGATTCCTGTTATTTAGGTCGATACAACGATGTTTATGATGCTCCACGTGAAATTTTAAAAGCCATTCCAGGAGTGA
The DNA here is from genome assembly GCF_022812285.1 of Alkalihalobacillus sp. LMS39. Classification (NCBI taxonomy): domain Bacteria; kingdom Bacillati; phylum Bacillota; class Bacilli; order Caryophanales; family Bacillaceae; genus Alkalihalobacillus; species Alkalihalobacillus sp. LMS39. Next base: position 4,671,380 of record NZ_CP093300.1, on the reverse strand, counting down.
CACTCGTAGAAATGGAACGTAATCGTGAAAAAGGAATGTGCTGTGGAGCCGGTGGTGGCTTAATGTGGATGGAAGAAGATGCAGGAGAACGTGTAAATGTTGCCCGAACAGAACAAGCATTAGAAGTCAATCCAAGTGTTATTGGAAGCGGATGTCCATATTGCTTAACGATGCTAAGTGATGGAACAAAAGCAAAAGAAGTTGAAGAAGACGTACAAACGCTTGACCTTGTTGAAATTTTAGAAAAATCTTTAGTTCTACAGGAAAAAGAGCTTGTGCACTAGAATATAATGTATTCGACACCATGAAGAGTTCAGAGCAAATTGCTACTGAACTCTTCATACATACTAGACAAATGTTAAAAATCAGGTACACTTAATGTAAGCGTATTCAAAATAGAACAACTTTTCAGAATGAAAACTGAGCGACCGTTCGGTCTATTCGAGGAAGGTGGGGGAAATGTTGCAGAAAACAGTCATTATTGAAGGAGCACGGACACCATTTGGTAAGTTTGGTGGGGGATTACAATCAAAGACGGCTTCACAATTAGGTGGTCATGCTATTAAAGCTGCATTACAAAGAGCGAACTTAGATGGAACTCAAGTGGATTATTTAATAATGGGAAATGTTTTGCAGGCAGGTCAAGGTCAAATTCCATCCAGGCAAGCTGGACATCATGCAGATTTACCATGGGACGTTGAAACAGAAACGATTAATAAAGTTTGTGCTAGTGGAATGAGAAGTGTAACAATGGCAGACCAAATGATTCGGCTTGATGATGCAAAGGTCGTTGTTGCTGGTGGAATGGAATCGATGAGTAATGCTCCATATTTTTTAGAGCAAGCTCGATTTGGATTGAGAATGGGAAATGGTGTAATCAAAGATGCGATGACTCATGATGGTCTCACATGCTCATTTACAAATCAACATATGGGGATTTATGGAAACGACGTAGCGGCAGAATTAGAAATCAGCCGTGATAAACAAGATGAATGGGCCTTACAAAGTCATAAACGAGCAATGGATGCGATCGAAAATGGGAGATTACTTGAAGAAATTGCACCGGTAGAGATTGCTGACCGAAAAGGAAACATCACGACCATTGTACAAGACGAAGCACCACGTTGTGATACAACGATAGAAAGATTAGCGAAATTATCTTCTGTTTTTTCAAAAGAAGGGACGATTACAGCGGGAAATGCTCCTGGTGTAAATGATGGAGCGTGTGCCCTTGTTTTAACTTCAGAAGAAAATGCAATAGAAAAAGGACTAAAGCCATTAGCGACTGTAGTAGCTCACACATCGTTAGCGATCGAGCCTAAAGATTTTCCGAAAACTCCTGGGCTTGTTATTAATAAGCTTCTTGAAAAAACGAATAAAACAGTCGAAGACATTGATTTATTTGAAATAAATGAAGCGTTTGCCGCAGTAGCTCTAGCAAGTCAATCACTTGCTAACATCCCGACAGAGAAAATCAATGTAAATGGAGGAGCGGTTGCATTAGGACACCCGATTGGCGCTAGTGGAACGAGAATTATATTAACTTTAGCATATGAATTAAGAAGAAGAGGTGGCGGTATTGGGATTGCTGCTATTTGTAGTGGTGGCGGTCAAGGTGATGCGGTCATGATAGAAGTGAAGAAATAGGGAGGATGAAAAGATGGAGATAAAAACAGTGATGGTTGTCGGAGCGGGACAAATGGGTTCAGGAATTGCTCAAGTTCATGCTCAAGCTGGGTTTCACGTTATTTTACATGATGTCAATGAACAGGCAGTAACAAAAGGGCTAGTTGGAATTGAGAAAAACCTTCATAGACAAGTAGAAAAAGGACGCTTAGCAGAAGAGGATAAAACAACAATTCTAAGTCGAATTGAAAAATCAATAGACATTACAAATGCAAAAAAAACCGATTTAATTATTGAAGCAGCAGTAGAAAACATGGAAATCAAAGCGAAAATTTTCGGACAATTAGATGAACATGCACCGAGCCATGCGATTTTAGCGACAAATACTTCATCATTGCCTATTACGGAAATTGCAGCAGCAACAAAGCGACCAGAACAAGTTATTGGTATGCACTTTATGAATCCAGTTCCTGTAATGAAGCTCGTCGAAATTATTCGTGGGTTGCAAACGAGTGATGCTGTATATGAAGTGATTTCTGCTGTTTCTGAAACGTTAGGGAAAACTGCTGTGGAAGTTAATGATTTCCCTGGGTTTGTTTCAAATCGGATTTTAATGCCTATGATCAATGAAGCGATTTATACCGTTTACGAAGGAGTTGCAACGAAAGAAGCCGTTGATGAAGTGATGAAGTTAGGGATGAATCATCCAATGGGACCACTTACATTAGCAGACTTTATCGGTCTGGATACGTGCCTTTATATTATGGAAACGCTTCATGATGGGTTTGGAGACGACAAATACAGACCTTGTCCACTGTTAAGAAAGTATGTCAAAGCAGGTTGGCTTGGAAAGAAAACAGGACGAGGGTTTTACGAATATAACTAACAAGATTGGGCGTGAGAAAAATGAATCTTCTTTTTACAGAAGAACAGGTCATGATGCAAAAGATGGTTCAAAGCTTTGCTAGAGATAAAGTCGCTCCCTTTATAGAGAAAATGGAGGAATCTGACGTTTTTCCAAAAGAGATAATTAAAGAAATGGGAGAATTAGGGTTAATGGGAATTCCAATATCAGAACAATACAATGGTTCAGGTATGGACTTTATTTCCTATATTTTAGCAATTCATGAATTATCGAAAGTAAGTGCAACAGTAGGTGTCATTCTTTCGGTGCATACATCAGTTGGCACAAATCCAATTTTATATTTCGGTACCGAAGAGCAGAAACAAAAGTATGTGACAAAACTCGCAAGTGGTGAATATTTAGGAGCTTTTGGGTTAACAGAGCCTAATGCTGGTTCTGATGCTGCAGGGTTAAAAACAACCGCAGTATTACATGGTGACCACTATCGAATAAACGGAACAAAAGCATTTATAACAAATGGTGGGGAAGCGGATACGTATATTGTTTTTGCAAAAACCGATGTAAATGCGGGTGCTAAAGGAGTTACTGCTTTTATTGTCGATAAACATACAGAAGGCTTTAGCGTTGGAAAGAAAGAACGGAAAATGGGATTGCACGGCTCAAATACGACACAGCTATTATTTGAAGATGCGAAAGTCCCAGTTGAAAACCGCCTAGGAGAAGAAGGAGAAGGGTTTAAAATTGCGATGGCTAATTTGGAAGTTGGTCGTATTGGGATTGCGGCTCAAGCATTAGGTATTGCCGAAGCGGCTTTAGAAGCAGCAACAGACTATGCAAAAGAACGAAAACAATTTGGTCGCTCCATTGCAAGCCAACAAGGAATTGCATTTAAACTAGCCAATATGGCGACTGCTATTGAAGCATCAAAACTACTAACCTATCGCGCCGCTCATTTACGACAACAAGGAAAGTCTTGTAAACAAGAGGCAGCCATGGCAAAATTATATGCTTCAAAAACAGCGATGGATGTAGCGACAGAGGCCGTTCAAATTTTTGGTGGATACGGGTATACAAAAGATTATCCTGTTGAACGCTTTTTCCGAGATGCTAAAGTAACTGAGATTTACGAAGGAACGAGTGAAATTCAAAAGCTAGTGATTATGAAAACATTACAAGAATAGTGGGGGAACAATAATGAACTTTCAATTAACAGAAGAACAAGAAATGATTAGAAAAATGGTCCGAGATTTTGCTAAAAATGAAGTAGAACCAACAGCAGAAGAACGAGATGAGGAAGAACGTTTTGATCGCGAAATTTTTGATAAGATGGCAGAACTTGGTTTAACAGGAATTCCGTGGCCAGAAGAATATGGTGGTATTGGCGCTGACTATTTAAGTTATGTTATCGCTGTTGAAGAACTATCGCGAGTGTGTGCGTCTATTGGGGTAACATTATCGGCTCATATTTCATTAGCAAGCTGGCCTTTATATAAATTTGGAACAGAAGAACAAAAGCAAACGTATTTACGTGCGTTAGCAGAAGGTCGCAAAATTGGAGCGTATGGACTGACAGAACCAGGTTCAGGGTCTGATGCAGCAAGCATGAAAACAACTGCGAAGCTAGACGGTGACGATTATATTTTAAATGGTTCGAAAATCTTTATTACAAATGGAGGCATAGCTGATATTTATATTGTTTTTGCCGTAACAAACCCAGAGTTAAAGCATAAAGGTGTTACAGCGTTTATTGTTGAAAGTGATATGCCTGGCTTCTCTGTAGGAAAGAAAGAAAAGAAACTAGGAATTCGTTCATCACCGACAACTGAAATTATTTTTGAAGATGTCCGCGTTCCAAAAGAAAACATGTTAGGAAAAGAAGGAGAAGGCTTTAAAATCGCGATGATGACACTTGATGGTGGAAGAAATGGAATCGCAGCACAAGCTGTTGGAATCGCGCAAGGAGCATTAGACGCTTCGGTACAGTATGCGAAAGAGAGAAAGCAATTTGGAAAATCAATCGGACAACAACAAGGAATTGGCTTTAAGCTTGCAGATATGGCTACAAAAATTGAAGCATCAAGATTATTAACATATCAAGCAGCATGGAGAGAAAGTGAAGGAATTTCGTATGGGAAAGAATCAGCGATGTCCAAGCTTCTTGCAGGTGATACAGCGATGGAAGTCACAGTGGAAGCAGTTCAAGTTTTTGGCGGATATGGTTATACAAAAGATTATCCAGTTGAACGGTATATGCGTGATGCGAAAATCACCCAAATATATGAAGGAACAAATGAAATTCAACGTCTCGTTATTGCAAAAATGTTATTAGTTGACTAAAAAATTCATTCACGATTTTGATATATTCAGTTACAATAGAGAATTAAGGCAAGGTCAGACTTGCTCTGTTCACGTGATGGCTAGGGGAGAGTCTTTCTCCTCTTTTTAGCCAAGTGAATTGAATGAATCTATTGACAAGAAAGTGAGGAATTTTCGTTGATTCAAAAGAAAAAAGTTCCTTCTATGGTTAAAGATGAGCAACTAATTAAAAAGCGTCGTGAACAAATGATTAAAGGAGCCGTTTCTCTTTTTACAGAAAAAGGATTTCACCGAACGACAACAAGAGAAATTGCAAAGCAATCTGGTTTTAGTATTGGAACATTGTATGAATATATTGGTGCAAAAGAAGATGTGTTATATCTTGTTTGTGATGCGATTTATGAAGAAGTACGTGACAGACTAAAGCAATATTTAGGCACAAATACATCAGGAGTAGAACGCTTAAAAGAAGCTGTTGCTGCTTATTTTAAAGTCATTGATGAAATGGAAGATGAAGTTCTTGTTATGTATCAAGAAACTAAATCATTGCCAAAAGAAGCGTTAAAATATGTGCTTCAAAAAGAAATGGAAATGAACGATATGATTGAACAAATCGTTCGTGATTGTGTAGAAGAGGACGCGATTGCCTTAACAAATGAAGAAATAAAAATGCTCGCTCATAATATATTAGTAAAAGGCCAAATGTGGACATTTCGCCGCTGGGCATTGCAAAAAGAATTTACATTAGAACAATATACAGAATTGCAATTACAGTTTCTTCTCACTGGTGTAAAAAGGTAAAAAAAACCAGTCGGAAGAAAAAAATAACCTTTCAACCAAAACTGAGCGTTCGTTCAGTTTCTTGTCAATATGATTTAATAAAGGAGGAGTCAAGATGGATTTACATGATATTTACCGTCCGAAACACCCTGTTCGTTTTGTTACAGCAAGTAGTTTATTTGATGGCCATGACGCATCAATTAATATTATGAGGAGAATATTGCAAGCGAGTGGAGCAGAGGTTATTCATCTAGGACATAATCGTTCTGTTGAAGAAGTTGTAAGCGCTGCCATACAAGAGGATGTTCAAGGAATTGCGATTTCATCTTATCAAGGAGGTCATGTTGAATATTTTAAATATATGTATGACCTACTTCAAGAAAAAGGAGCAGGTCATATTCGTCTATACGGTGGTGGAGGTGGTGTCATTATCCCAGCCGAAATTAAAGAGCTGCACGAGTATGGGATTGCACGAATTTTTTCTCCTGAAGATGGACGACAATATGGACTTCAAGGCATGATAAATCAAATGTTGCAAGAATGTGATGTCCCGACAGTAAAAAGTGTAACAACAGAAATGGAAGAAGCGAAAGAACAAAAGACTAGAGCGATTGCAAGGTTAATTTCTTTAGCTGAGCAACAAGTAGCCAAACATGTAGAACAAGTAGAAAATGCAAATGATGTGTTACAAAAGATAGCAGAATATGCAAAGGACGTTCCTGTCCTAGGGATTACAGGAACAGGGGGAGCGGGAAAAAGTTCATTAACGGATGAGCTTGTTCGGCGTTTCTTAATGGAATTTGAGAATAAATCGGTCGCCATCTTATCGATTGACCCGACAAAACAAAAAACAGGGGGAGCTTTATTAGGAGATCGAATTCGAATGAATGCGATTCATCACCCACGTGTATTTATGAGAAGTTTAGCAACAAGAGGATCGAAAACAGAAATTTCAGCGAGTATAAAAGATGCGATCCAAATTGTTAAAGCAGCTGGATTTGATTTAGTCATAGTAGAAACGAGTGGGATTGGCCAAGGTGATGCTGAAATTACAGAAGTATCGGACGTGTCTATGTATGTCATGACGAGTGAGTACGGAGCTCCAACTCAGTTAGAAAAAATTGATATGATTGATTATGCTGATTTAATCGTCATTAATAAGTTTGAACGAAAAGGGTCAGAAGATGCCCTCCAGCATGTAAGAAAACAATATCAACGAAGTCATATGTTATTTACAGAACCACTAGAAACGATGCCAGTATACGGTACTATCGCGAGTCAGTTTAATGACGTAGGAACAAATCGATTGTTTCATGCATTAATTAAAACTTTGAATGACAAGTGTGGTGTTGAATGGGAAGTTGAAAAACCTAGTGATGAAACGGTCACTGTCCAAAATCTCATTATTCCGCCGGATCGGACACACTATTTAAGAGAAATTGCTCAAACGATTAAAGACTATAAAAAATATACAGATGAAGAAGCAACAAAAGCCAGAAAATTATTTCAAGTAACGGGAACAATCGAGGTGTTACAGCAAGGGGTTGGAACGGAAGCCAATGTACTAGAGCAACTTGAAAAAACAAAGCAATATATAGAATCGACTCTTCATCCGGAAACAAAGCAAATTTTAGACCAATGGGAAACCGTGAAAGAAAAATATGCGCAAACATCATTTACAACCAAAATTAGAGATAAAGAAATTGTAACAGAGCTTGTAACGGAAAGTTTGTCTGGATTAAAGATTCCTAAAGTTGTGCTACCGAAGTATTCAGACTGGGGTGATATCGTCCGTTGGTCCTATGAAGAAAATGTACCTGGTGTGTTTCCATATACTGCTGGTGTTTTTCCGTTTAAACGCAAAGGTGAAGATCCGAAACGTCAGTTTGCAGGGGAAGGGACTCCAGAACGGACAAATCGTAGATTCCACTATTTGTCAAAGGATGATGAAGCAAAGCGCTTAAGTACAGCATTCGATTCTGTAACGCTATACGGAGAAGATCCAGATTATCGTCCAGATATTTACGGGAAGATCGGGGAAAGTGGCGTAAGCATTTGTACATTAGATGATATGAAAAAATTATACGCCGGGTTTGATCTTTGTGCCCCTTCCACTTCGGTATCAATGACAATTAACGGCCCAGCTCCGATCATCCTTGCCATGTTTATGAATACAGCCATTGAACAACAAGTCGAATTCTTCAAGGAAAAGACAGGAAATGAGCCAACGAAAGATGAGTATGAACAAATTAAGCAAAAAACATTAGCTTCTGTTCGAGGAACAGTCCAAGCAGATATACTAAAAGAAGACCAGGGGCAAAACACATGTATTTTTTCAACAGAGTTTGCGCTTCGGATGATGGGGGATATTCAACAATATTTCATTGATCACTCGGTAAGAAACTATTATTCTGTTTCCATTTCGGGATATCATATTGCTGAAGCAGGCGCAAATCCAATCTCCCAACTTGCATTTACATTAGCAAACGGCTTTACGTATATTGAATATTATTTAAGCCGAGGTATGGATATCGACGCTTTCGCACCTAATCTTTCGTTTTTCTTTAGTAATGGCTTAGACCCGGAATACACTGTTATTGGAAGAGTAGCACGTCGAATTTGGTCTACGGTGTTACGTAATAAGTATGGGGCTAATGAGCGCAGTCAAAAGTTGAAATATCATATTCAAACTTCTGGGCGGTCTCTTCATGCTCAAGAAATTGACTTTAATGATATTCGAACGACTTTGCAGGCGTTAATGGCTATTTATGATAACTGTAATTCGTTGCACACAAATGCGTACGATGAAGCGATCACAACACCAACAGAAGAATCGGTCCGTCGCGCTATGGCCATTCAAATGATTATTACGAAAGAATTAGGGTTAGCCAAAAACGAAAACTCATTACAAGGCTCATTTATTATTGAAGAGTTAACGACATTAGTGGAAAATGCTGTGTTAGAAGAGCTTGAGCGAATCAATGATCGGGGTGGTGTCCTCGGCGCAATGGAAACCCAATATCAAAGAGGAAAAATTCAAGAAGAATCGATGCACTATGAAATGAAAAAGCATAGTGGTGAACTCCCGATTATTGGTGTAAACACGTATATTAACCCGAATGTAAAAGAAGACGAGGAATTTACAATTGAGCTAGCTCGAGCTACAAAAGAGGAAAAAGAACAACAAATTAAACATCTTCGCGCGTTCCAAGAACGAAATCAAGATATGGCACCACAAGCATTACAACAGTTACAACAAACTGCCTTATCGGGTGGGAATGTATTTGCTGAATTGATGGAAACAGTGAAAGTGGCAAGCCTTGGACAAATCACCGCTGCTTTATATGAAGTCGGAGGTCAATATCGTCGGAATATGTAAGAAGGAATTTCAAAGAGAAAGAACGAATGATATTTAGATGAAATTCTGAACAATTCTGGCATAATTGAGAGAAATATGTTTATAATGAAAAGTATGATTTTAGACAAACAGCGGACGATTGTGAAAGGAAGTGCGTGAAGTGATCAGTATTAAAGATCTTAATCAAGAAGAGTTAGCAGAAACATCAATGGTTGAAATTGCATATGCGGTTATGAAAGAACATAAAAGCCCTTTCATTTACCATGATTTATTAAAGCAAGTCGCAGAGATTAAAAGCATGTCAGAAGAAGAAGTAAATAGACGAATCTCTTCTCTCTATACAGACTTGAATATAGACGGTCGTTTTATTTGTGTTGGTGAAAACACATGGGGGCTTAGAAGCTGGTATCCAGTTGAAAAAATGGAGGAAGACTTCACAGTGGTTCCGAAAACTCGTAAAAAAGCAAAAGCGAAGGCAGCTGATGAGTTTGAGGAAGAAGAAGAGTTTGAAGACTATGAAGATGAGTTTGAAGATTTAGAAGATGAACTCGATGAAATTACCGATGAAGAAAACCAAGAAGAGTTTGAAGAAGATCTTGATGGATTTGACGATAATGAAGAAGAATCCGAAGATGAGGATATAGAAGACGAAGAAGAATTTGAAGATGAGGATGATTTATAAACCTTCATATTGACTTTTGATGTCGAAATAGGTAAAATCATTTTTGGGCTTCTTTAAAAAATGCCAACAAAAGATAACGTACAAGCAAAAGTGCGCCCCCTATTTAGGGAGTGGTGTCGCTTTTGCTTTTGTTTTTTTAATCATCCAATTGTACATGCACCCGTATGACGAGGGTATACTATCACCATACATATTTGGCCGTTGCATGGAATGCGGAAAGAGATAAAACTAAAGGATAAAAGGGGTAGATGAGATGACAACGAAGTATATTTTCGTGACAGGAGGAGTAGTGTCTTCCTTAGGTAAAGGGATAGTAGCTGCCTCACTTGGTCGCTTGTTAAAAAACAGTGGGCTAAAAGTGACGATCCAAAAATTTGATCCATACATTAATGTGGATCCAGGTACGATGAGTCCTTACCAGCATGGAGAAGTGTTTGTAACGGATGATGGTGCGGAAACAGACTTGGACTTAGGTCACTATGAGCGATTCATTGATATTAATTTAAGTCAAAATAGCAATGTAACAACAGGGAAAATTTACTCAACCGTCATTAAAAAAGAGCGACGAGGGGACTATTTAGGTGGAACAGTTCAAGTTATTCCACATGTCACAAACGAAATTAAAGAACGTGTGTTTCGTGCAGGTAGAGAAACAAATGCAGATGTTGTCATTACTGAAATTGGTGGAACGGTAGGGGATATTGAAAGTTTGCCTTTTCTTGAAGCGATTCGCCAAATTAAAAGCGATATCGGTGTAAATAATGTAATGTATATTCATTGTACCCTAATTCCTTATTTATCAGCTGCTGGTGAAATGAAATCAAAACCAACACAACATAGTGTTAAAGAGCTACGCAGCCTTGGAATTCAACCAAATGTCATTGTTGTACGAACAGAAAAGCCTGTGCCACAAGACATGAAAGAAAAGATTGCATTGTTCTGTGACATTAACAAAAATGCTGTAATTGAGTGTCGTGATGCAGACACACTATATCAAGTGCCACTAGATTTACAAGCACAGAAGTTAGATAGTATTGTTTGTGAGTATTTAAATTTAAACTGCAATGGTGCAGACATGGACGAGTGGATTTCTCTCGTTGATAAAGTGAAAAACCTATCGGAAAAAGTTACGATTGGCTTAGTCGGAAAATATGTCGCATTACCTGATGCGTATCTATCTGTTGCTGAGGCGCTCCGGCATGCTGGATATGCGTTTGATGCTGATATTGAAATAAAATGGATTAATTCTGAAGAAGTAACAAAAGCAAATGTTGAAGAAATGCTGCAAGATGTTGATGGCATACTTGTTCCAGGTGGATTTGGTGATCGTGGGATTGAAGGGAAAATTCATGCGATTCAATATGCACGCGAACAAAAAATACCGTTTTTAGGAATTTGTCTCGGTATGCAATTGGCATCAGTTGAGTTTGCTCGAAATGTGTTAGGTTTAGAAGGTGCGAATTCAGCGGAGCTTAATCCACAAACAAACTATCCAATTATTGATTTACTACCAGAGCAAAAAGATGTTGAGGATATGGGTGGAACATTACGACTCGGTTTATATCCATGTAAGCTACAAGCAGGAACGGTAGCCCATGAAGCATACAATGACCAAGTCATTTACGAGCGTCATCGTCATCGCTATGAATTTAACAATGAATATCGTCAACAAATGGAAGAAGCAGGATTCATCTTCTCTGGAACAAGCCCTGACGGCAGACTTGTAGAAATTATCGAAGTCGCTGATCATCCATATTTTGTGGCATCACAGTTCCACCCAGAGTTTGTCTCTAGACCAACAAGGCCACAACCTCTTTTCCGTGATTTCATTCAAGCATCATTAAAAGAACAAAAGTAAAAAAGATAGGGAGCGAAAAGAATATTCTTTTCGCTCCCTTTAGTGTGTTGTTGAGTTTATGGAATGCCGCCTCCACTCTAACGGACACGAGTTCCGCTAATCACTGCAAAATGGCAATTTGTCAGGAGCTAACGGACATCAGTTCCGTTAAATCAGAAAATAATGCTAGATTAACCGCCATTTTGGGCAAGTAACGGAACGTATGTCCGATAACAAATGAAATCACCCTGTATTTCAAGAAATAGCGGAATAAATGTCCGTAACGAAGTGAGTGATGGGAACGGGGCATCAGGAGGCTCGCCGCCTCCACTTTAACGGACACCAGTTCCGCTAATCACTGCAAAATGGCAATTTGTCAGGAGCTATCGGACATCAGTTCCGTTAAAACAAAAAATAAAGCTAGATTAACCGCCATTTTGGGCAAGTAGCGGAACGTATGTCCGATAACAAATGAAATCACCCTGTATTTCAAGAAATAGCGGAATAAATGTCCGTAACGAAGTGAGTGATGGGAACGGGGCATCAGGAGGCTCACCGTCTCCACTTTAACGGACACGAGTTCCGCTAATCGTCGCAAAATGGCAATTTGTCAGGAGCTATCGGACATCAGTTCCGTTAAATCAAAAAATAAAGCTAGATTAACCGCCATTTTGGGCAAATAGCGGAACGTATGTCCGATAACAAATGAAATCACCTTGTATTTCATGAAATAGCGGAATAAATGTCCGTAACGAAGTGAGTGATGGGAAAGGGGCATCAGGAGGCTCGCCGCCTCCACTCTAACGGACACGAGTTCCGCTAATCGCCGCAAAATGGCAATTTGTCAGGAGCTTTCGGACATCAGTTCCGTTAAAACAAAAAATAAAGCTAGATTAACCGCCATTTTGGGCAAGTAGCGGAACGTATGTCCGATAACAAATGAAATCACCCTGTATTTGAAGAAATAGCGGAATAAATGTCCGTAACGAACGCTCGGACAGGGCCGCGGCGCCACCACCAAGCAACTAGTTCAGCCCTATCCGCACAAAGAGAGCCTATTACTCTTCATACTCTAACAAAATATCTGTTAATACTAATGACAATAGCTCGAACACATACAATCCAACACCAATAAATGGAAGGCCAATTCGTTCTCCCTCATCAGTTGGCACAAGGCTTTGAACAAGGCATGTATTAATAAAAAAATCACACATTTTATCAATACCAACACGGTCGTTGCCAGCGATTCCAATCACGGTAATATGGCGTTCAAGTAAAGATTCAACCATAACCATATCCCCAGTTGAACTATAAGAGGTAAAATAAACGACTCGGTCTGCAGGTGTGATGATAGCAATATTCTCTTTATCAAGAGCTTCGATTCGATTTGTTTTATCCGCATGAACAATGGCTGATGCAATTGGGGTCATTTCTCTGTCAGCAATTATATATATCGTTCCTTCTCCGACAACTGCTTGAGCCAAAGCACGGCCACATTCTTCGATCGTTTCTTCTTGTTCTTTGATTTGTTTTAGTACTCCAATGAACTGAGTTTGGAAAATTTGTAACATGGCCCTACCTCTTTCTCTCATTTCTGTCGATTATACCGAGAATTTTCTCATCTGAAAAGGATTATAAAAAATGGATGAAAAAGGAGGAAAACTAAGGGAAACATCGAATAGTGTTACGTGTGACGAAACAAGCTCATAGCCAATTTGGCCTATTATACACAAAAAATAGAAAAGAGGTTCTAATGTGAAAAAAATATTAGTAGTAGATGACCAGTATGGAATTCGTGTTTTGTTAAATGAGATTTTACAAAAAGATGGGTATCAAATGTTTCAAGCGGCGAACGGTGTACAAGCGTTAACAATCGTGGAAAAAGAAGTGCCTGATTTAGTATTGCTTGATATGAAAATTCCTGGTATGGATGGACTAGAAATTTTACGCAGAATAAAAGAAATTAAACCGGAAGTTCAGGTCATTATGATGACGGCTTATGGAGAATTGAATATGATTAATGAAGCAATGAACTTAGGAGCGATTACACATTTTGCGAAACCATTTGATATTGACGATGTGAGAAAAGTCATAAAAGAAAATTTTGAAGTTACACAATAAGCAAAACAGAGAGATAGAAAGCGCTTGCACGTAAAAACATGAGAATTCATAGGATTTTCAAGTGTTTTTACGTGTCTTTGTGCTATAATGAACATGGTCATCAAAATGGGTAGAGTTGGAGAGATACATATCACAAAAGAAAAAAGGATATTTCCGTTTTGGTTAGGGAATCTTTTAAGTGAATGATACAATTTCCATTTATTGATGATAATATCTGTTATTTTTGTAAAAGGAGGAACAAAAATGCCTTTAGTTTCAATGAAAGAAATGTTACAAAAAGCAAAAGCAGAAGGTTATGCAGTGGGTCAATTTAACTTAAACAACCTAGAGTTTACACAAGCCATTCTTCAAGCAGCAGAGGAAGAAAAATCACCTGTTATTTGTGGTGTATCAGAAGGTGCAGCACGTTATATGGGAGGATTTAAAACGGTTGTTGCAATGGTAAAAGCATTAATGGATGATTACAACATTACTGTTCCTGTTGCCATTCATTTAGACCACGGTTCAAGCTTTGAGAAATGTGTGGAAGCGATTCATGCTGGATTTACATCTGTCATGATTGATGGTTCTCACCACCCGCTTGAAGAAAATATCGCGATTACAAAGCAAGTTATCGCTGTTGCTCATACACTTGGAGTATCAGTTGAGGCAGAGCTTGGTCGTATCGGTGGACAAGAAGATGATTTAATCGTAGACGATGCAGATGCAGCTTATGCGATCCCATCTGAATGTGAGCAATTAGTTCGTGAAACAGGAGTAGATTGTTTTGCACCTGCTCTAGGATCAGTTCATGGTCCTTACAAAGGCGAACCGAACTTAGGTTTTGATCGCATGAAAGAAATTGATGAATTAGTAGGAATTCCGTTAGTACTACATGGTGGAACAGGAATCCCAACAAAAGATATCCAAAAAGCCATTGAATTTGGTCATGCAAAAATTAACGTAAACACAGAAAGCCAGATTTCATCTGCAAAAGCTGTTCGTGAAACGTTAGCAGCAAAACCAAATGAATATGACCCACGTAAATATTTAGGACCAGCTCGTGATGCCATTAAAGAAACAGTAAAAGGCAAAATGCGTGAATTTGGTTCTTCTAACAAAGCGTAAAAATAAAGGGATAGGGTTAAAAGTATGTTACTTTTAACTCTTCCTTTTTAAAAAAATTTGCTCATAATTAAGGAGAGGTGTACCTGATGAAATTTTTTATTGATACGGCCAATATTGATGAAATTCGTGAAGCAAATGAAATTGGAATTTTAGCTGGAGTAACGACAAATCCGTCATTAGTAGCAAAAGAAGAAGGCGTTGATTTTCATGAACGTTTGCGTGAAATTACAGCTATCGTAAAAGGGTCAGTAAGTGCCGAAGTTATTGCATTAGACGCAAAAGGAATGATTGAAGAAGGAAAACAACTAGCTTCAATCGCAGATAATATTACAGTGAAAGTTCCTTTAACAATTGAAGGATTGAAAGCGGTTCATTATTTTGCTGAAAATGGCATTAAAACAAATGTAACGTTAGTATTTTCTGCTGTTCAAGCCTTATTAGCGGCTAGAGCTGGAGCTACATATGTATCACCGTTTTTAGGAAGATTGGATGATATCGGCCATAATGGACTCGACTTAATTTCAGATATCGCTGAAATTTTCAATGTTCATGAGATTCAAACAGAAATTATTGCTGCTTCGATTAGACACCCTCTCCATGTATTTGAGTCAGCTGCTCGCGGTGCTCATATTGCAACGATCCCATACAATGTCATTACACAGCTTGTGAAACATCCACTTACGGATCAAGGAATTGAAAAGTTTTTAGCAGATTGGAACAAAAAATAAGGACGAAAGTTTGAATGCGCTTTATTGAAAACGAAGTGGCTAGAGCACAATGGAACGAACACATTATTCTACCTCGATAAACCCAATAAAGGATTTCAAAACAAAGTCACTGAAAGAAAAACAATCTTAAAAAAACGTTCGAATAATGTTATACTTTCTAAGTTCTATCATTTAAACTTTAGTAATATTGGTTATAATGATGGATAACTATTCACATTTACATTACATTTTGTAATGGAATGGAAGAGGAAGTGAGCAGAATGGAAAAATTATTAATAGAAGGCGGATACCCACTCGAGGGTACTGTACAAATCAGCGGTGCGAAAAATAGTGCAGTTGCTCTCATTCCTGCGGCTATATTAGCAGATTCAACAGTAACCATTGATAATTTACCGAGAATTTCTGATGTTCAATTATTAGGTGAGCTTTTAACCGAAATTGGTGGAAAGGTCTCACTAGAAAATCAAGAAATGATTATTGACCCTAGTGATATGATTGCAATGCCTCTTCCGAATGGTAGAGTAAAAAAATTACGAGCATCTTACTATATGATGGGAGCGATGCTTGGGAAATTTAAAAAAGCTGTCATTGGATTACCTGGCGGATGTAATTTAGGGCCAAGACCGATTGACCAACATATAAAAGGGTTTGAAGCATTAGGTGCTAAAGTAACGAATGAACAAGGCGCGATATACTTACGGGCAGACGAGCTTCGTGGCGCTAAAATTTACTTAGACGTTGTAAGTGTTGGGGCAACGATTAACATTATGCTTGCTGCTGTCAAAGCAAAGGGAAGAACAATCATTGAAAATGCTGCAAAAGAGCCTGAAATCATTGATGTTGCGACGTTATTATCAAGCATGGGTGCTAAAATTAAAGGTGCAGGTACAAACGTCATTCGTATTGAAGGCGTAGAAACACTTCATGGATGTCGTCATACGATTATCCCAGATCGAATTGAAGCGGGAACATATATGATTATGGCAGCAGCCATTGGTCAAAAAATGGTGATTGATAATGTCATACCGTACCATGTCGAGTCACTTATTGCAAAGCTTCGTGAAATGGGTGTGAAAATCGAAGAGTATGATGACAAACTATTGATACATAACCAAGGAGACAAAACCGGGGTTGATATTAAAACTCTTGTTTATCCAGGGTTTCCGACCGATTTACAGCAGCCATTTTCAACATTACTAACACAATCACAAGGGACGAGTATTGTGACCGATACGATTTATAATGCCCGTTTCAAACATATTGATGAATTACGACGAATGGGTGCAAATGTGAAAGTAGAAGGTCGATCTGCGATTATTTCTGGCCCAACGAAGTTACAGGGGGCAAAAGTAAAAGCAAGCGACCTACGTGCAGGTGCAGCTTTAGTTATTGCTGGTTTGTTAGCAGAAGGTGTAACGGAAATCTCAGGTCTTGAGCATATTGACAGAGGTTATGAATCACTAGAGAAAAAACTGTTAGATTTAGGTGCAAAAGTATGGAGAGAAAAATTAACGGACGAAGAAGTCGAATCTGTAAAAAGTTCGTAATGTAACATAAGGGGGAAGAAGAAATGGAACGAAGTCTATCAATGGAATTAGTCCGCGTAACAGAAGCTGCGGCATTAGCGTCTGCAAGATGGATGGGTAGAGGAAAAAAAGAAGAGGCTGATGAAGCAGCAACACAAGCCATGCGAGATGTATTCGATACAATTCCAATGAAAGGGACTGTCGTCATTGGTGAAGGAGAAATGGACGAGGCACCGATGTTATATATCGGAGAAAAGCTTGGTACAGGATATGGGCCACGTGTAGATGTCGCAGTTGACCCGCTCGAAGGCACGAATATTGTTGCCTCAGGTCAATGGAATGCCTTGGCTGTCATTGCTGTAGCTGATCATGGTTGTTTACTTCATGCCCCTGATATGTATATGGAAAAAATCGCTGTAGGTCCAGAGTCTGTTGGGAAAGTCGATATCGATGCGCCTGTTCTTGATAACTTGAAAGCCGTTGCTAAAGCAAAAAACAAAGATATTGAAGATGTCGTGGTTGCGATTTTAAACCGACAACGTCATGATAAAATGATTGAAGATATAAGACGAGCAGGAGCGCGTATTAAATTAATCCCAGATGGTGATGTGGCGGCTGCGATTAATACGGCTTTTGAAGACACAGGTGTTGATATGCTTCTTGGCTCAGGAGGAGCACCAGAAGGCGTATTAGCAGCTGTTGGGTTAAAGTGTTTAGGTGGCGAGCTTATCGGAAAGCTGTTACCACAAGATGAAGCTGAGTTGGCTCGTTGTGTAAAGATGGGGATTACAGACCCTAGTAAAGCATTACGAATGGACGACCTTGTCCGTGGTGATGATGCTATTTTTGCAGCAACAGGAGTGACAGATGGCGAGTTGTTAAAAGGAGTCCTTTATAAAGGAAGCCGAGCAACAACCCAATCTTTAGTTATGCGTGCAAAGTCTGGCACGGTACGATTTGTTGATGGGAAGCATAGCATGAAGAAAAAACCGGATTTAGTTATCCGATAAAAGGGAAATGCTGGTAAACAACCGAGTTTATCAGCATTTCTTTTTAATTTTAAGACATTTTTATTGAATATAACAATTAAATATGGTTACAATAGAAACTGTTATTATATCTATAAATATAGTATTTCTTCCCTAAGTACTTCTTTTTATCCTTCAGCACTTGAGAAAGAACATCTACTTTTCCAAGACAATCTTCCGTTCCAACTCTTTTTTTAACCCAATTAGGAAACGTGAAAATGTGAATCGCTTTCATTATTAAAGTGTGTTCGGATAGAAAATGATAATAGAAAAATTATGTGTAAAGAGTGGTGTCAAAATGGGTGTTAACATTGCAGAGTTAGAAAATATGAAGCTGAAAGAGCTTTATGAACTCGCACGAGAGTACAAAGTATCCTATTACAGTAAATTAAATAAAAAAGAGCTTATTTTTGCGATTTTAAAAGGACAAGCTGAGCAAGATGGCCTGATGTTTATGGAAGGCGTTCTAGAAATTATCCAATCAGAAGGGTTTGGCTTCCTAAGACCTATTAACTATTTGCCAAGCTCAGAAGATATTTATATTTCAGCGTCACAAATCCGTCGTTTTGACTTGCGAAACGGGGATAAAGTATCTGGAAAAGTCCGCCCTCCAAAAGAAAATGAACGATATCATGGGTTATTGCATGTGGAAGCAGTAAATGGGGAAGACCCGGATACGTCAAAAGAGCGACCGCATTTCCCGGCATTAACTCCTTTATATCCACAGGAGAAAATTCAGCTAGAGACAGCTCCAAAACGAGTTTCTTCCCGGATTATTGACATGGTTTCTCCAGTAGGATTTGGACAGCGTGGATTAATTGTTGCGCCACCAAAAGCAGGGAAAACGTCATTATTAAAAGAAGTGGCAAACAGTATTGTTGAAAATCATCCACATGTGGAGTTAATCGTACTTTTAATCGATGAGCGTCCAGAAGAAGTAACAGACATTGAACGGTCAGTTCCAGCTGAAGTCGTAAGTTCTACATTTGATGAAGTTCCAGAAAATCATATTAAAGTGACAGAGCTTGTTTTAGAACGAGCAATGCGTTTAGTTGAACATAAGAAAGACGTTGTTATCTTAATGGATAGTATTACGAGATTAGCTAGAGCGTATAATCTTGTTATTCCTCCAAGTGGAAGAACATTATCAGGGGGGATTGACCCTGCGGCATTTCATCGTCCAAAACGTTTCTTTGGGGCAGCTCGTAATATTGAAGAAGGTGGAAGTTTAACGATTTTAGCGACAGCGCTAGTCGAAACAGGTTCACGTATGGATGACGTCATTTATGAAGAATTTAAAGGAACAGGAAATATGGAAGTTCATCTTGACCGTAAGCTTGCAGAACGTCGTATATTCCCTGCCATTGACATCCGTCGTTCAAGCACAAGAAAAGAAGAGCTGTTGATTCCAAAAGAGCATCTTGATAAGCTTTGGGCGATTCGTAAATCGATGAATGATTCAGCTGAGTTTGTCGATCATTTTATTCGCCGAATTAAAGAAACAAAAACAAATGAAGAATTCTTTGAGTCGATTGAAAAAGATATGAATGGGCCAAAACGAAAATAAATTTGATTTCCAGTTGCAAATTCATTCTCACCTTGGTATAATTTCGTCATGTGTGATTAGATAACTCTGTTTCGAATAGATTCAGGGCGGAAGGAGTTGAAAGCAATGAAACAAGGAATTCACCCAGATTACAAGAAAGTTGTATTCATGGATACAAGTACTGGATTCAAGTTTCTAAGCGGTTCTACAAAATCTTCTAGCGAAACGATTGAATGGGAAGACGGTAACACTTATCCACTATTAAAAGTGGAAATTAGTTCTGACTCTCATCCATTCTATACTGGTAAGCAAAAGCTTGCAGACGCTGGTGGACGAGTAGATAAGTTCAAGAAAAAGTACAACATGAAGTAAGATTATTTTTAAACATAACAGGCAGAGGATGTCCTCTTGCCTGTTTTTTGCATGTTTATCGCTTCATCCATTGTTTTTATTGACAACAAATTGTAAACCGCTTACACTTAAAATAGCCATTAGTGATTAGTGAAAAGATAATTGAGTTGAAAGAGTTGTTGGTATATGGCCTTAAGGAAAGATCGACGAATCGGTCGACACGCCATTTTATTGTTGTTGTCTGATGATTCAGCAGAGGAGTTAACAAAGCTCGAACAATCAGGCTGGTCGGGCTGTATTGGAAAAGTAGGTTCAATGGAGGCTCATAAAGTGGTAGCCGCTATTGAAACAGCTGCAAAGAATAACCATGTGATAGAAAGCGGGATTTACCGAGAATCACATGCATTGTATCATGCTATTATTGAAGCCTTACACGGTGTAACAAGAGGTCAAGTTCAGCTAGGTTCTGTCCACCGTACAGTAGGATTACGTTTTGCTGTGTTGCGTGGAAATCCGTATGACAATCAAGCAGAAGGGGATTGGATTGCGGTATCATTATACGGAACGATTGGAGCGCCTGTAAAAGGATCAGAGCATGAAACAATTGGATTAGGAATTAATCATATATAATTGCCCAGAGCTATTAGATACTAGGGGGCTATATCATGAAATTTTTTGCGAAATTTCATTGATGTAGTCCTCTTTTTTATTGGTCCTTTATCTGGGTAAAGCGAAAAAGGAGCGTGAGAGAAAATGGTCATATTAACGGGACAGTCGTTGTCTTTTACAGAAGTAAAAAAAGTACTTTTTGAAGGAGAAAAAGTAACGATTTCACCTGAAAGTTTAGAAAAAGTAAAACGAAGTCGAAAAGCAGTTGAAAAAATCGTAAATGAAGAAAAAACAGTGTATGGAATTACAACAGGGTTTGGGAAGTTTAGTGATGTTTTTATCGGTAAAGAAGATGTAGAGACATTACAGCTTAACTTAATTCGTTCTCATGCATGTGGAATTGGCGATCCGTTTCCTGACATTGTATCTAGAGCTATGATTTTACTTCGTGCGAATGCGTTAGTAAAAGGGTTTTCTGGGGTGCGGCCCGTTGTCATTGAAAGATTACTAGATTTATTAAACTACAATATCCATCCAATCATACCGCAACAAGGCTCTTTAGGGGCAAGTGGTGACCTTGCTCCCCTTTCCCATCTAGCCCTTGCATTAATCGGGGAAGGAGAAGTGATGTATAAAGGAACGGAAATGAAATCGATTGATGCGCTCACAAAAGAAGGGTTATTTCCAATTACGTTAACGGCAAAAGAAGGATTAGCGTTAATCAATGGAACACAAGCGATGACTGCGATGGGAGTTGTTGCTTATATAGAAGCGGAAAACTTAGCGTTTCAAGCTGAACTTATTGCTTCTTTAACAATAGAAGGATTACAAGGAATCATGGATGCGTTTGATGAGGATATTCATCTTGCAAGAGGATATAAAGAGCAAGTTGAAGTAGCCGAGCGAATTCGCTCGTACTTAAAAGATAGTCAATTAACGACAACACAAGGAGAACTCCGTGTCCAAGATGCGTATTCGATTCGTTGTATTCCTCAAGTCCATGGGGCAACTTGGCAAACATTAGCGTATGTAAAAGAAAAGCTTGAAATCGAAATGAATGCTGCAACAGATAACCCACTCATTTTTGATGATGGGAAAAAAGTGTTAAGTGGAGGAAATTTCCACGGCCAACCAATTGCGTTTGCAATGGACTTTTTAGCGATTGCGATGGCTGAGTTAGGTAATATTTCTGAAAGACGCATTGAACGGCTTGTGAATCCTCAATTAAACGATTTGCCTCCATTTTTAAGTCCAGAACCTGGATTACAATCTGGGGCTATGATTATGCAGTATGCGGCTGCTTCACTCGTGTCGGAAAACAAAACATTAGCTCATCCAGCGAGCGTCGATTCAATTCCATCATCCGCAAATCAAGAGGACCATGTCAGTATGGGGACAATTGGTTCAAGGCATGCGTATCAAGTCATTGCGAATTCACGTCGTGTTTTAGCCATTGAAGCCATTTGTGCGATGCAAGCGACAGAAATTCGCGGCAAAGAGAAAATGGCAAAAGCAACGAGAACTTTTCTAGATAAAGCGAGAAATGTAGTTCCAGAAATAGTAGAAGATCGAGTGTTTTCTAAAGACATTGAAGCGATGAATGTGTGGTTGCAAACAACAACACACGAAGATGTGATAAACAAAGCGGAAGTGAAATCTTATTAAAGGGGGAAGAACAATGAAAACAGCTCAAAATAAAGTGATACGGTATACGGGAACGACGTTAAATACGAAAGGGTGGCAGCAGGAAGCGGCACTAAGAATGTTAATGAACAATTTAGACCCGGATGTGGCTGAACATCCAGATAACCTTGTTGTTTATGGTGGAATCGGGAAAGCTGCTAGAAACTGGGAAAGCTTTGATGCCATTGTCGCTACGTTAAAGCAACTTGAGGATGATGAAACATTATTAGTTCAATCAGGCAAACCGGTTGTTGTTTTTAAAACACATACCGATGCGCCAAGAGTCCTTTTAGCCAACTCGAATATTGTACCTGCATATGCCAACTGGGATACATTCCATGAGCTCGATAAAAAAGGCTTGATGATGTATGGGCAAATGACAGCGGGCAGCTGGATCTATATTGGTTCACAAGGAATTGTGCAAGGAACTTATGAAACGTTTGCTGAATTAGCAAAACAACATTTTAACAACACGCTAAAAGGAACGATTACAGTAACAGCGGGACTAGGTGGAATGGGAGGGGCTCAACCTTTAGCCGTTACAATGAATGGTGGAGTTTGCATTGCAATAGAAGTTGATGAAACACGAATTGATCGCCGAATCGAAACGAAATATACCGATGTGAAAACAACATCACTCGATGAAGCGATTCGAATGGCGGAAGAAGCAAAACAAAAGAAAACACCGTTATCGATCGGGCTGTTAGGCAATGCAGCAGACCTTCTTCCGGAAATGGTCGAGCGAAACTTTACCCCAGATATCGTAACAGACCAAACATCGGCACATGATCCACTTAATGGGTATATTCCATCCATGATGAGTCTTGCTGAAGCGATTGAACTACGAAGCAGAGACCCAAAACGTTATGTGGAGTTATCAAAATCAGCAATGGCCACTCACGTGAAAGCGATGTTAGCGATGATGAATAAAGGAGCGGTTACCTTTGATTATGGCAACAATATTCGTCAAGTCGCTAAAGATGAAGGTGTAGAAGACGCATTTCAATTTCCAGGCTTTGTTCCTGCTTATATCCGGCCACAATTTTGTGAAGGAAAAGGACCATTTCGTTGGGTCGCTTTATCGGGTGACCCTGAGGATATTTATAAAACAGATGAAGCGATTTTACGGGAATTTTCCGATAATGAACATTTGTGCCACTGGATTAAAATGGCTCAGCAAAAAATTCAGTTTCAAGGATTGCCATCGCGGATTTGCTGGCTAGGATATGGTGAGCGCGCTCGCTTTGGGAAAATTTTAAATGATATGGTGTCAAGTGGAGAATTAAAAGCTCCGATTGTAATTGGCCGTGATCATCTTGATTCAGGTTCTGTAGCGTCTCCAAACCGCGAAACAGAAGCGATGAAAGATGGTTCAGATGTAGTGTCGGATTGGCCGATTTTAAATGCAATGATCAATGCGGTTGGAGGAGCAACATGGGTTTCTGTTCATCACGGTGGTGGTGTTGGAATGGGTTACTCGTTACATGCCGGTGTTGTGATTGTGGCTGACGGAACAAAAGAAGCAGAGAAACGATTAGAACGTGTATTAACAACAGACCCTGGAATGGGTGTTGTTCGTCATGCTGATGCAGGCTATGAAACAGCAATGAATACGGCAAAGGAAAAAGGCATCCGTATGCCAATGCTACAAGATAAAAAATAAAAAGGAGTGGTCACATGCAAACCAAACCTCTATTCATTCAAAATGCAAATGAGGTCATTACGTTACAAGGGACAGCAAAGCCGAGAATAGGAAAAGAGATGGAGCAATTGTCCATTGTAAAAAATGCAAGTGTCTGGCTAGAAGATGGCGTTATTCAGGCGGTAGGTACGGATGAGGAACTGAAACAGCAATATAAGGACCGTCTAGATGAAGCAGAAATCATCGATGCAGCAGGAAAGATTGTAACCCCAGGGTTTGTTGACCCGCACACACATCTTGTTTACGCCGGTAGTCGGGAAAACGAATTCAATATGCGTTTACAAGGGGCGTCCTACATGGACATTATGAATGCTGGTGGAGGAATTCATGCGACAACAAGAGCGACAAGAAAAGCAACAGAGGAGCAGCTTTATCAAGAAAGTGAACGTCGCCTTCACCGCTTTTTACTCCATGGAGTGACTACAATTGAAGCGAAAAGTGGCTATGGTTTATCGTTTGAACATGAAGTAAAGCAATTAGAGGTCGCTAAACAATTAAATGAATCCCATGTCATTGATATAGTATCCACTTTTATGGGAGCCCATGCTATTCCGGCAGAATATAAAGAAAATCCAGATGAATTTGTTGACCTTGTTATTGACGATATGATTCCTAAGGTCGCCAAAAGGCAGTTAGCTGAATTTAATGACGTGTTTTGTGAGCATGGTGTCTTTACGCCAGAACAATCAAAGAAAATATTAGAAGCAGGCAAAAAGTATGACTTGCTTCCAAAAATTCATGCGGATGAAATTGAACCATATGGTGGTGCTGAAACAGCAGCCGAAGTTGGAGCCATTTCAGCTGACCATTTATTAAAAGTGTCGGATGAAGGACTGAAGCAAATGGCTGCTGCTGGTGTAATCGGTGTATTGCTTCCAGGAACAGCTTTCTTTTTAATGGCGGAATTTGCAAATGGTCGTAAAATGATTGATGCCGGAGTACCAGTTGCGTTATCAACAGATTGTAATCCTGGCTCATCACCGACAATCTCTTTGCCTTTTATTATGAATTTAGGTTGCCTAAAGATGGGAATGACACCTGCAGAGGTACTTACAGCAACAACGATCAATGCCGCCCATGCGATTAAACGAGGCGATGAAATTGGAAGTATTGAAAAAGGGAAAAAAGCAGATATAGTTATTCACGACGTTCCAAATTATATGCAATTACAATATCATTACGGCATCAATCATACACATACGGTAATAAAAAACGGGAAAATAGTGGTACAAGGAGGGCAAAGGTTGTGAGTCATTATCCGTATCCATTCTTTCAACCTCCAGCTTTTCGTTGGCATCCAACAACGACGATAACAACTGATGCAAAAGTACACGAATGGATTAAAGCAATAGATGGGGAGGTTGATTGGACTCACTTTGACGTTGGTATTGTCGGAGTCCCGTTATCGCGGTCGTCAATATCAGCTTCTGGTGCAAGCGAACATCCGAATGCCTTTCGAAGAGCATGGAAATATTTTACGACTTATAACTTAGATGAAGATGAATCATTAACAGAACTGCAAGTCGTCGACATGGGGGATGTTCGCCAACATGTCACAGACATCTCGGTTTGCCACACGAATATTCGCAAAGCGATGGTTGCATTTCAAGATCATCATCCACAATTATTTCCTTTGTTTGTTGGAGGGGACCATTCCATAACAGCAATGCTTGTGAAAGGGTATAAAGACGTTTATCCAGAGCAACGGATCGGCATTTTACAGTTTGATACTCATTTCGATTTGCGCGATTTAAAGGATGATGGCCCATCCAATGGCACACCCATTCGAAATTTAATTGAAAGCGAAACAATTAAAGGCGAAGATGTGTACAATATTGGCTTGCACGGTTTTTTTAATGCGTATTCGTTAAAAGAATACGCAGACCATCACAAAGTGAATTATATAACAATGAGGCAAGCACGCCAAAAAGGTATTACGAAAGTGGTCAAAGAGGCTTTAACTGAGCTTAGTAAAAAAGTCGATACAATTTATGTAACTGTGGATATGGATGTACTTGATCAAAGTGTAGGTCCTGGAGCCCCGGCCTCAACACCAGGTGGAATGGCAACAGATGAATTATTTCAAGCTGTGTATACAGCAGGAAGAAATCCAAAAGTTAAGGCGATGGATATCGTTTGTTTAGACCCATTAAAAGATGTAGGTGAACATACGGTGAAAGTCGGTGTCCATACGATGCTGTCGTTTTTAACTGGCTATAAACAACGGCTAAAAAGGGGTAAAGAGAAGAGGTAGGTTTCCCAGACACCCGCTAACGGACATATTTTCCGTAATTCCATGATAAATGAGTCCATTTTAAAAGTTACGGACATATGTTCCGTTATTTGTCTCCAACAACAAAAAAAATCGCTCATTTTACTTAGATAACGGAACCAATGTCCGATAGTATTTGAAAAAGGTACCTTTTTTAAGAAATAGCGGAATATATGTCCGAACGAGCTTTATTAAGGAACAAGACATACAAGGTTTATTCTTTTATGTCTTGTTCTTTCAATTTTAAAAGATAATGTAGCATTGAAGCTTTGAAAGCTTATTCTAGAAGAGCGGGCAGTGTTCTGTACTTCGCTCCCGCGTTTTTCTTTACAAAGCCATGAATTTCATTCCGTAGACAAGAAAAAGGGTGGTATAATAGAAAAATGTCGAAATCAACGAACAAAAGAAAAGGGAGAAGAACATCTTGGCTCAATTATTTTTTAAATATGGTGCAATGAATAGTGGGAAGTCGATTGAAATTTTAAAGGTCGCACATAATTATGAAGAACAAAATAAACGTGTTGTCATTTTAACTTCTGCTCTTGATAATCGAGATGAAGTAGGATATGTTTCCTCAAGAATTGGGTTACGGCGAGAAGCGATTGCGATTGATGAACATACGGATATTTTTGCTTTAGTGGAAAAAGAAGAGAATAAACCAGCTTGTGTCCTTGTGGATGAATGTCAGTTTTTAAAAAAGGACCATATTATCCAGTTAGCCGCGATTGTTGATCAGTTAAATATTCCGGTGATGGGATTTGGTTTAAAAAACGATTTTCAAAATGAATTGTTTGAAGGAAGTAAATACATGTTGCTCTACGCTGACAAAATTGAAGAAATGAAAACAATTTGCTGGTTTTGTGAACGAAAAGCAATCATGGCCCTCCGTATTAAAGACGGAAAACCGATTTATACAGGAGAACAAATTGTCATCGGTGGTAATGAATCCTATTACCCTGTTTGCCGTAAATGTTATGCAGCGCCCCCATTGTAGCTGGTTGTAGCTGGATGTTATTAGAGTACATGGGTGGAATTAACGTGTAAATGATGATTCTTCAAAGGTAACACTAATAAGGCAGCCCCATCCACATTAAAATGGAGGTGCCTCAATGAAGAAAACCATTGTAGGTTGTAGTGTTGCAATACTGTTAGTCGCTGGGTGTACACCGGCTTCCCCACCGAAAGCGAATTCTGTTCAAGGATTACAAGGGGCAAACGCTCAGCAAGTTGCTTATGGCATGCTCGGTCCTGGACCGATAAACTACGGTGAAATAACAGATGAACCAGATTTTTACCATGAAGGCTATGAAAATCATAGTACGAGCTTTAGAACATTAACACCGAGACGACAAGACTTAGGCGATGATGAGGAGAAGATTCGATACGTCATTGAACAAGAAGGGCTTCGAGCAGGTGCGGTCATTATCGCCGGAAGTCACGCTTGGGTCAATGTGTATGGAGAAAACATGTCAGCGGAGGAACGAAAAGAAAAAGAGAAGCAGGCGCGACAATCGTTGCAACGAATCGTTCCAAGATATCAAGTCCATGTCAATAGCCCTAGCTCTCAATAAGTGCCACCCCCTCAGTTCATCCAGACTGAGGGGGTTTTTCCAATTAATGCTCTCTTCTTCTCGCTGTCTGTTGAATCGGGTCCCACACCATATTGTAAGGGGGAGCATAGGCTAAGTCTAAGTCTTCAAGATCCTGAATGGTCATGTGATGATACAAGGCAGTCGCTAAAACGTCAATTCGTTTATCAACACCTAATTTTCCAATAATTTGCCCACCTAATAATTGGTTTGTTTCTGCTTCATACATAAGCTTCACCTGCATAGGTTCTGGTGTTGGGTAATAGGCAGCGATATGGGGTAGTTCTGCTTTGATTGTGTGATAAGGAAAACGTAATGCTTCGGCTTCTTTTTCAGAAATACCGGTCCGGGCTAATGTTAAGTCAAAAAACTTAATAATCGCGGTTCCGACAACACCTTGAAATGTTCTGTGCACACCTGCCATCGTTAATCCTGCAATTCGTCCTTGTTTATTTGCGTGTGTACCTAAAGGGATATAATCATTTTTTTGTTTGATCCGATGATATTGTGTGGCGCAATCACCAGCAGCATATATATCTTTTATATTTGTTTCCATTTGGGCGTTCACAATAATCGCACCGTTAGAAGATAAATGGATACCGGTTTGCTCAACGAGTTGTGTATTTGGTTTTACACCGACAGCGACAATAACGATTTCGGCTCGTATCGACCGCTTATCTGTTATGACTTCATGAACCGTTTCTTCTCCTGTAAACGCCTGAACTGATTCATTTAAGTAAAGTGTAATGTTTTTTTCTTTCGCTTTATTGTGAATATGTTCGGCCATGTCAGCATCAAAAACTGTCGCCAATTGTGGTGCTTGTTCAATGATAGTGACATGGTGACCAGCGTCGTGAAAGTTTTCAGCCATCTCTAAACCGATATAACCACCACCAATAATGGCTACTTCTTTTTTCGACGTACCAATATCCTCGATAAGAGAATGAAGGTCAGGAATTGTTTTTATCGTATGAATCCCGTTCAGTTTACTTCCTTCCCATTTAGGAAGAAGTGGCTCTGCGCCTGTAGCGATTAACAATTTATCATATTGAATGTCAAAAGGTACGTTACTGTCTCTTTTTTGACCGTAAACAGTTTTTGTTTTCGGGTCAATCTTAGTGACCTCGTGATATATCCGGGCATCAATCCCATATTTTTCTTGAAAGGTTTCTCGTTTTCTTGCGATTAAATCATCTGTAGACGGAATATGTCCACCGATAATGTAAGGAAGGCCACATTGAGCATAAGAGTAGATTGAACCTTTTTCTAATGTGATGACTTCGGCTTGTTTATCATTTCGAATGATTTGCATAGCAGCACTCATCCCTGCTGCATCTCCTCCAATTACAACATACTTCACTTTTTATCACCTCGTTCTTATTATTTCCCAATTGTTCTGCTCAACAAACTAAAAGACACAAGGAAGGTAAATCCTGAGTATGCTAGTAAAGATGGGTGAAGTATTGATGCCATTTTCGTAGGTAATACTAAAAAAATACTTATTTTGACTCAATTCCTTGCTTATACTATAATTATACTGTTATGGACTGAAATAAGAGGTGAAGCTCGTGTTAGATCGATTACAATCGTTAGAAGACCGGTATGACCGCCTAAATGAATTATTAAGTGATCCCGATGTGATTAACGATACGAATAAACTTCGTGATTACTCAAAAGAACAAGCTGATTTAGAAGAGACGGTGCAAGCATATCGTGAATATAAGGAAGTATCGGAGCAATTATCAGATGCAAAAGCGATGCTTGAAGACAAGTTAGATAATGAAATGTATGACATGGTAAAAGAAGAAATAAGTGAATTAAATGGTCAGAAAAAAGAGTTAGAAGAACGTTTGCGTATCCTGTTGCTTCCGAAGGACCCGAATGATGACAAAAACGTTATTGTTGAAATTCGTGGAGCTGCAGGTGGGGATGAAGCACAATTATTTGCAGGCGATTTATACAAAATGTACTCTCGTTTTGCTGAAGCGCAAGGCTGGAAGGCTGATGTAATTGAAGCCACGCCAACTGAGTTAGGCGGGTATAAAGAAATTATTTTCAGTGTCAATGGAAAAGGTGCTTATTCCAAATTAAAATATGAAAACGGTGCCCATCGTGTACAGCGTGTGCCTGCCACCGAATCAGGTGGACGGATTCATACGTCAACGGCTACTGTAGCAGTTTTACCTGAAGCAGAAGAAGTAGAAGTGGATATTCATGATAAAGATATTCGCGTTGACACATTTGCCTCAAGTGGACCTGGAGGACAAAGTGTTAATACAACGATGTCTGCTGTACGCTTAACGCACTTGCCAACAGGTGTTGTTGTTTCATGCCAAGATGAAAAATCACAAATTAAAAATAAAGAAAAAGCGATGAAAGTTTTGCGAGCACGTGTTTATGATAAATTTCAACGAGAAGCTCAACAAGAATATGATCAAAATCGTAAGCTTGCGGTTGGAACGGGTGACCGTTCCGAACGAATTCGAACATATAATTTTCCGCAAAGTCGGGTAACCGACCATAGAATTGGATTAACGATTCAAAAGTTAGACCAAATTTTGCAAGGGAAGCTCGATGAAATCATTGATGCTCTCATAGTCGAAGAGCAAGCAGAGCTCATGCAAAACGCTGAGGAGTAAAAAATGACCGGACAACTGAAAGTATTTGAAGCCCTCCATTGGGCTTCTTCTTTTTTAGAACAACAGAATAAAGAAAAAATAGCGGCTGAACTTTTGTTGCGGTTCCACTTACGGAAAACACGAACAGAATTGTATATGGGGATGCAAGATGAAATCACAAAAGAAATCGAGCAAGCGTTTAAAGCCGACGTGCAAAAATTTGCAAGTGGAATACCACTTCAATATTTAACGGGTGAAGAGCAGTTTTACGGACGAACCTTTGCTGTAAATGAAGAAGTTCTTATTCCACGCCCGGAAACCGAAGAGCTTGTATATGGCTTACTTGAACGGGTAAAAGGAAAAGAACAAGAGTCATTTACGATTGTAGATGTTGGAACTGGCAGTGGGGCCATTGCCATTACAGTAGCACTAGAATTGCCACAGTCTACCGTAATCGGAATTGATATAGCTGTGGAATCATTGGAAGTGGCAAAGCTAAATGCAAAGCGACTAGGCGCAGAAGTTTCGTTTATTGAAGGGGACTTGCTTCAACCACTTTTAGAAGAGGGTAAAAAGGTGGACATTGTCATTTCAAACCCACCGTATATTCCACTCGATGATATTGAAAACCTAGATCCTGTTGTTCGCGATCATGAACCAAAACGAGCCCTTGTTGGTGGTATGGATGGATTAGATTTTTATCGTTGTCTGATGAACCAAATTCCGCAAATATTAAAGTCGACCGGCTGGATTGCTTTTGAGGTAGGAGTGGGACAAGGAGAAGATGTAGCCGCCCTCGTTCGTGCAATGTACCCAACGGCTCATATTGAAGTGGTGTTTGATATAAACGGAAAAGACCGACTCGTTTTTGCGACAATAACAGAAAAAATAGAATAAGAGATTTGTCGAACACTTTATTGTTTATTTTTCAAAACACCTGTCCACACTGTGTAGTGAAAAGGGGCGGTGTTAATATGAACAATAAAGTTATTATTTATCTATTATTCTCTTTATTTGTATTAGTCATTAGCTGGGAAGGACAGCAACAATTAGCTGTCGCAGAATTACATGAAGATGTTAGTCAAGAAGAAGCGATTCGATTACGAATCTTAGCCAATAGTGATGCGATAAAAGACCAATGGTTAAAACGTGAAATTCGCGATGAAGTGAACGCGTCCATTACCAATTGGGTGCAAGATGTAGATGGCCTAGAAGAAGCAAAACAAGTGATTCAAGCGAACTTACCTGAAATTGAAGCGATTGTAGAAAAACAACTAACGAACATCGGTTTAGACCAAAAATATACAGTTGAATTTAATGAAGTAGAGTTCCCAACAAAATTATATGGTAATCTTGTGTATCCAGCTGGATCATATGATGCTGTATTAATTACCCTTGGAGAAGGGAAAGGAGAAAACTGGTGGTGTGTATTGTTTCCGCCGTTATGCTTTTTAGATTTCTCTAATGGTGATGCGGTTGATGTAGAAGAAGTGGAAGAAGAGGAAGAAGAGGATGAAATTATTGTTACATTTTTCGTTGTTGAATTTTTCTCTGACACGTTAGATTGGTTTAAATCGATTTTTTAATTTCTTAGGTGAGTGGAATCAAGAACGAATAATTCTTTTTCCTGAATTGGTGAACAGCAACTGTCATAAGAGGCGGGTCTCCTGCATATAAGTTACTATAGCTTGTACAAGAGGAGGAACCACCATTGAGTATTGTCGTTCGAATAGCTGAAGAAAAAGATTTACTACCGGTTCAACGTCTCGTGGCAAAGGCAGGATTAGAGGAAAAAGGGATTGAGCAGCATATTCATGATTTTCTTGTTGTGGAAGAACAACAAAAGATTGTAGGTACTGTCGGAATCGAACATTTAGGAGTGGACGGGCTATTACGCTCCCTAGTTATCCAGTCAGAATCATGGAATGCCAAAATTGGATTAGAATTTTTAGAAGTTGCCCTTCAGTTTGCGAAACAGAAAGGTGTCGAAACATTGTACTTACTAACAAAACAATCCATTCAATTTTTTGAGTATTTAGGCTTTCATGAAGTGAAAGAAGAAGAAGTTCCTGAAAAAATTCGACAATCACCACATTTTCATCAATATGTTCCAGGTGTCACAAAAGTAATGGCTACGACATTCGAATAAAGTTATCCACAAGTTATCCACAAGGTTGGGATAACTTGTTTTTTTGTTCAGAAAATGATAAAAAGAACGTTAGGTACAAATCGAGGTAATCGCAGAGAGAGACTAAAGATTTGCCCTTTTTAAAAGAAAGGGATTACATTGTGTAAAAACACCGGAGAAGGGAGGAGAAAATATGAGTTATAAACAAACTTATCAATGGGTTGTGGATAAAAATAATGAAAATCTTCGAAAGACTAAAGAAATCAAGGACGCAGCCTTGTTGATAAATCAAAACGAAATTATCGCTTTTCCGACAGAAACTGTCTATGGTCTTGGCGGAAATGCAAAAAATGACGAAGCAATAAAAAAAATCTTTGCTGCAAAAGGGAGACCGAGTGATAACCCTCTTATCGTCCATGTAGCGACGATAGAACAAGCGACCCAGTTAGTGACAAATGAGCCTGCTTATGCAAAAACATTAATGAAGACTTTTTGGCCAGGTCCACTCACGCTTGTGTTTACAGGAGGAAAAGATGTGTCTCCTTATGTAACAGCAGGGCTTGGAACAATCGCAATTCGGATACCTGACCATCCTGTTGCACTAGCTTTATTAGAAGAAGCGAATCTACCGGTAGCGGCTCCTAGTGCCAATCAATCGGGTAAGCCGAGTCCGACTGCGGCAAAACATGTGCAAACGGATTTACTTGGTCGCATTTCTGGCATTATTGATGGGGGGGACACAGGGGTTGGCGTTGAATCTACTGTAGTAGATTGTACAGGAGTATACCCGATGATATTACGTCCAGGGGGAGTTACAAAAGAACAGCTAGAAGCTGTTGTTGGTCGAGTAGATGTGGACGAGTCTTTAAGTCAACATGACGTAGCACCAAAATCTCCTGGAATGAAGTATACACATTATGCACCGAATGCCGATTTTATCCTAGTTGAGAATGAGGATATGATTCACGAGCTTATTCAAAGCCAACAACAAGAAGGGCTCCGTGTCGGTGTGTTAACAACAGAAGAACAGAAAGACAAGTATAAAGCAGATGTTGTAATTGCTTGTGGATATCGAGCGGATGTCACAACCGTTGCAAAGCAATTATACGATTCACTTAGAGCTTTTAATGAGAAGAATGTAGATATTATATTTTCAGAAACATTCCCTAAAGTTGGAGTCGGTGTGGCTATTATGAATCGACTTGAAAAAGCAGCTGGCGGAATAATTATAAGATAGTTTGTCTTATTTCTCCTTGTCCGTGCATACATTGGATTAGCATGGTCAAGGGGGAATTGTTGTGATCGGAGAAATCGTTACACTATTTATTATGGCTACAGCTTTAGGAATGGATGCTTTTTCTATCGCACTAGGAATGGGAATGGTGGGGTTACGATTACGTCAAATCTTCCGTATTGGCGTTACAATCGGAGCATTTCATGTCATTATGCCTTTACTCGGAATTATGGTTGGAAGATTAATTTCCGCTCATTTTGGCATGTTAGCGACAATGATTGGTGGAGGGTTGTTGCTATTTCTCGGATTACAAATGGTCCTTTCTTCCATACGTGAAGAAGAAGAAAGTGTCGCGGCGACAAGAGGGTTTGGTTTGTTCGTTTTTGCATTAAGTGTAAGTATTGACAGTTTTTCTGCCGGATTAAGCTTAGGTGTATTAGGGGCAAAAACAGTGATTACGGTAATGGCATTTGGGCTAATGAGCATGGTATTATCATGGATTGGCTTATTAGCCGGAGCAAAATTTAAAGGGATGATTGGCTCCTACGGTGAGTTATTAGGAGGCTGTATTTTATTAGGATTTGGTATAAAGTTACTTTGGCCAATGTAGGGGCGACAAGGGGATATTGAATATCCCCTTTTGTTAGGATAAAATTAATTGTAGAAGGTTTTTTTTCATAAAGATTGTCGTATGCGAGAACAGAAGCCAACGTAGAAAGGATGCCTAAATTCATGGTGAATATTCTTTTCGTATGTACAGGTAACACGTGTAGAAGTCCTTTAGCAGAAAAGCTTCTTCGCGAAAAGATAAACGGAGATATAGCGGTCCGATCGGCAGGAATCTATGCTGCCATTGGTAGTGGTGCCTCAGAAGGTACAAAACAAGTGCTAGCAGAACGTGGCATTGACGGTCAACATCAATCAAGTCCGTTAACAGATGAGCTTTTGCATTGGGCCA
The DNA here is from genome assembly GCF_022812285.1 of Alkalihalobacillus sp. LMS39. Classification (NCBI taxonomy): domain Bacteria; kingdom Bacillati; phylum Bacillota; class Bacilli; order Caryophanales; family Bacillaceae; genus Alkalihalobacillus; species Alkalihalobacillus sp. LMS39. The sequence continues at coordinate 4,636,716 of NZ_CP093300.1, read as the reverse complement.
CAGTTGTTTTAACGATGACAGAAAGCCATAAGCAAACGATTATTCTGAATGCCCCTTATGTTAGTGAAAAAGTCTATACGTTAAAAGAGTTTGTTCAATTCGGGGAAGGTGATGTGATTGATCCGTTTGGACACTCTGTGGAGGCGTATAGAAAAACAGCAGCTGAGCTTGAACAATTAGTGGACAGGCTAATTGAAAAATACAACAACGAACAATAGGGAGAGTGCCATCGTGGGGGAAAAAACAAAATATAAGTTTAGTGTTAGAAAAAAATTAGTCGTCGGCATTACGAGTTTAGCGTTCATCACATATGGTTCAAGTGCTGTCGTCATTTTTTTCTTATCGGATTGGTTGCAATCGAGTTTAAGCTTAAGTTATGAAGGTGTTGTTAGTTTTACATTAATCAAAGGTATCTTTTGGACAATCCTGCTTTGTTATTTCGGTGCGCGCTTTATAACGAAGCCTTTACATGAATTAGAAGGTGCAGCGAAAAAAGCAGCAGAAGGAAATATTAGTGATGATATCGAAGTGTCTAAATCAGATGATGAACTCCGCGCTGTTGGACTTGCTTTTAATCAAATGCTTCATAGTTTAAGAAGCATGGTACAAGATATAGAAGATAATTTTGAAAAAACGAATACAACGGTAACTTTCATTCAAGGAGCGACAGAAGCAGCATCACATAATGCAGAGAGAGTGAACCGTACGATCCAGGAAATTGCGGGTGGAGCAGAGACGTCTGCTAGTGCCATTGAACAAACGGCACAATCAATGGAGGATGTCACGGCCATTGCAAAACAAGTGCAAGAACATGCCGATACGTCAAAGCAATCGTCTACAAAAATGGTGAGTACATTAACTGAAAGTAAAGAAGTCATTGAAAGTCTTGTTAGTGGAATTAAGCAATTAGCCAATGACAATCAACAATCATTGCAAGCAGTTGGAAGTTTAAATGACCAAGCGAAAAAAGTAGAAGAAATTATTTCTCTTGTCGGGGATATTGCTGAACAAACAAATTTACTAGCGTTAAACGCCTCAATTGAAGCTGCGAGAGCAGGAGAACACGGAAAAGGGTTTGCTGTGGTTGCCGACGAAGTCCGTAAATTAGCGGATGAAAGCTCGAAAGCTGTCCAAGGCATTACAGAATTAATTCATAATATTCAAACAGAAGTTGGAAAAGTAGTACAACAAATTACCGCTCAAGTGACAGTTGCGAATGAACAATCTGTTAAAGGTACAGCAACAAATGAAGCAATCAGTGAGATGGAAAAATCAATACATCATGTAAATACAGTGATTACTGAGATTGCTGGTTTAATTGATAATCAGTTAAAAGCGATTTTAGAAACGACAAAGCAAACCCAAGAGGTGGCTGCATTCTCTGAGGAAACTTCAGCAGGTGCAACGGAAATGACTGCAACGACAGAAGAACAAACCGCTTTAATCCTAGAAGTAGCTGAAACAGCGAACCAACTTTCTGCGCAAGCGAATAAACTAAAGATAACGATTGAAAAGTTTTCAACACAATAGGGGGAGAAGAAAATGAAAGTAGCCATTGGTTCTGATCATGGTGGGCTTCAAATTAAAGAAGAAATTAAAGCATTAATGGATGAGCTAGGTATTGAGTACGAAGATGTTGGATGTGAATGTACGGACTCTGTTGATTATCCCGATTATGCATTACCTGTTTGTGAAAAAGTCGTATCAAATGAAGTGGACCGAGGCATCTTAATTTGCGGTACAGGTATCGGAATGTCCATAGCTGCTAATAAAGTGAAAGGGATTCGTTGTGCTCTAGCGCACGATACATTTAGTGCAAAAGCTACGAGAGAGCATAATGATACGAATGTTCTTGCGATGGGTGAACGCATCGTTGGGCCAGGTCTTGCTCGTGACATTGCAAAAGTTTGGCTTGAAACTGAATTTGAAGGTGGTCGTCATGCTCGACGTGTCGACAAAGTAATGGCAATCGAAAACGTATAAAAGAAAGGTGGCCAGATGATGATTGACCTTTCAACGGTAAAAAAAGACCTACAAACGGTCCTTAACGATTTAATTTCAGCAAAATCCCCTCATGAAGGAGCTGTTGTTGTCGTTGGGACAAGTACAAGTGAAGTAGTAGGTGAAAAGATTGGCACTAGTGGATCTGAAGAAGTGAGCAAAGTTATTTTTGAAACGCTACATGAGTGGGCAAAAACATATGGACTTTCTCTTGCCTTTCAATGCTGTGAACACGTAAATCGTGCGTTAGTAGTTGAAAAAGAAACACAAATGGCACATCATCTTGAAGAAGTTACCGTTTTACCTGTGAAAACCGCTGGTGGGGCAATGGCTTCTTATGCGTATACACAAATGAAAAATCCGGTTGTAGTCGAATTCATTAAAGCGGATGCTGGTATCGATATAGGTGATACATTAATAGGGATGCACTTAAAGCATGTCGCTGTACCGGTTCGAAGTACAGTGAAGGAAATTGGCCAAGCACATGTGACGTTGGCGGTCACCCGTCCGAAGTTAATTGGCGGACAAAGAGCGGTATATCCGAATAATAACAAGAAAACAAATGAAAAATGTATGTGATTTTTTAAAAAATAGAAGATTTTAACGCCTACTTCTGATAAAATGAAACATGCAGATGAAAAAACACGAAAGATAATGAGTTTGACCATGAAAGGGGAAGAAGGATGGAATTCTTAAAAAATCAAGACCCTAACGTATACAAGGCGATTAAACAGGAGTTAGGTCGTCAACGGGACAAAATTGAAATGATTGCTTCTGAAAACTTTGTCAGTGAAGCTGTAATGGAAGCGCAAGGCTCAGTCTTAACAAATAAATATGCGGAAGGATATCCTGGTCGTCGTTACTATGGTGGCTGTGAGTATGTTGATATCGTTGAGGACTTAGCCCGTGACCGTGCAAAAGAAATATTTGGTGCTGAATATGTCAATGTTCAACCGCATTCAGGTGCACAAGCAAACATGGCTGTATACTTTACCATTTTAGAGCCAGGGGATACTGTTCTTGGGATGAACCTTTCTCACGGTGGTCACCTTACTCATGGTAGCCCAGTTAACTTTAGTGGGGTTCAATATAATTTCGTTGAGTACGGTGTAGATAAAGAAAAGCAACAAATTGATTATGATGCGGTGTTAGCATTAGCAAAAGAACATAAACCAAAACTTATCGTTGCGGGAGCAAGTGCATACCCTCGAGCAATCGACTTCAAAAAATTCCGTGAAGTAGCGGATGAAGTAGGGGCATACTTAATGGTAGACATGGCTCATATTGCTGGTTTAGTGGCAGCGGGAGTTCATGAAAGCCCAGTACCTTATGCTGACTTTGTAACAACAACAACACATAAAACATTACGTGGTCCTCGTGGAGGAATGATTCTTTGTAAAGAAGAATTTGGTAAGAAAATCGACAAATCGATTTTCCCTGGAATCCAAGGTGGTCCATTAATGCATGTAATCGCAGCGAAGGCAGTAGCGTTTGGGGAAGCGCTCAAACCTGAGTTCAAGACATATGCACAAAACATCGTCTCTAACGCGAAAGCATTAGCAGAAGCATTGAATGCAGAAGGAATTAACCTTGTATCAGGTGGTACGGATAATCATTTATTATTACTTGACCTACAAAGCTTAAGTTTAACTGGAAAAGTAGCTGAAAAAGCATTAGATGACGTTGGAATTACAACAAACAAAAATGCAATTCCTTTTGATCCGGAAAGTCCTTTTGTAACAAGTGGAATTCGAATTGGAACAGCAGCTGTGACTTCTCGTGGGTTAGATAACGAAGCAATGAAAGAATTAGGCTCTATTATTGCCCTTACATTGAAAAACATCGAAAATGAAGAATCATTAAAAGAAGCAGCTTCACGTGTTGATGCACTAACAGCGAAATTTCCGATGTATTCAACATTAAGCTTGTAATTAGAATAGCCAGGGGCTCCTGGCTATTTTTTGTTGAACGATAAGATAGGATTAAAATTTTGTTGTAGAAGCGAAGCTTTGAAAGCTTGTTCTAGAAGAGCGAAGGCTCTGCACTTCGCTTGAAGTGATAAGAGTTCCCATGTTTTTCCTATTTAGAAAAACTATAGTATAGTCGACTTGTGTATAACGTTGCTCTAATAAATTCTTAGACTGAATTAGGGACTTGGATTATTATGAAACAAGCAAGAAAAGACCGAAGTGAATCATTCAACACTTCGGTCGGATTTATCGCGTTAGCGATTTTGTTGTTTATGGTAAGTAAGCGGCCATGAAAACCGTTATCTGTGAATATTGCTAGCGTTTTAGAACGTTGGAGGACACAGGAGCCGTTAATCATAATATATCGCTAGGAATAGTGTTGCTTTTGCGTGAATAAGCGCTCCTGTGGCCGCTAATAAATGCGAACCCGTATCATGTTCACAAATAACGGCTGCTCTGTCCGCAAAAATGTGACATGGGATCTGATAATCTCGAATGATCCGCACCTCCGAGTTTCGTCCAAGAGCACTTGGGGTTCACTTTTAAAAGCGGGCAGGGCTCCTCACTTCGCATAGAAAGAAAAGACGCTTCCGCGTTTTTCTTATTGAACTTTTAAGGAACAGGCTTGAATGGGACAAGTTTTTTTTGTATCATTTTCAAAAGGAGTATATCGTCCTGAATGCTCTCATAGTAGAAATGGCGAAAAAAGGAGCTAACATAATGAGCAAAGTATATGTATTTGATCACCCGTTAATTCAACACAAGTTAACGTACATACGTGATAAATCAACAGGAACAAAGGAATTCCGTGAGTTAGTAGATGAAGTTGCAGCATTAATGGCATTTGAAATTACAAGAGAGTTACCGCTTCGTGATGTAACAGTAGAAACGCCAGTAGGACCAGCCCCTTCCAAAAAAATCGCGGGCAAAAAGCTAGGGCTTGTTCCAATTCTTCGAGCGGGACTTGGTATGGTTGATGGAATCTTAAAATTAATTCCAGCTGCAAAAGTAGGTCATGTTGGATTATACCGTGACCCGGAAACATTAAAGCCTGTCGAATATTATGTGAAGTTACCAAATGATGTCCATGAGCGTGAGTTTATCGTCATTGACCCGATGTTAGCCACAGGTGGTTCTGCTGTCGAAGCTATCAATAGCTTGAAGAACCGTGGTGCAGTTAATATTAAGCTCATGTGTTTAATTGCTGCTCCAGAAGGTGTGGACGTTGTAAAAGAAGCCCACCCAGATGTTGATATTTATTTAGCGGCAATGGATGAAAAACTAAACGAAAAAGGATATATCGTCCCTGGATTAGGAGATGCAGGCGACCGATTGTTCGGAACAAAATAATGAAATTATGCCGAAAAGGGGAAATTCCTTTTCGGTTTTTGTTTGTAGTGGGGAACGCTGAACTTTTTTGGGTGCTATCGGACATTTGTTCCGCTATCTACATATAAACTGGTGTATTTTCAACCGTAACGGACATCTGTTCCGTTACTTCCTCTTTTTTGATTGTTTCTCGTGCGGAAAAAGGGACCATAACGGAACAGATGTCCGATACGAACCAAACGAACGGCTTTATTACAGAATTAGCGGAATAAATGTCCGAACGGCGGCAACTGTATCACGATTTAACCAATTCCTCGTTTTCAAATCTTCTTTACATGACTTTTGCTTTTGTGGCAGATACTAGTCAAATAAGGTGAAATGAGGAGGACGTAAATACATGAGACAAGTATTGTTGTTGTTTACGATGTTGTTTGCTATGACTCAAGTAGGGCTGGTGCAAGTGCAAGCGAATCAGTTTCCTGAACGGCCTCCGCTTCCTACTCCGGCATCGGAACAAGAAGCCGTAGTTATTGTTGAGGTGTCTGAAACAGACATTGACGCTGTGTTAGAAACCATTAAATCTACATTTCCAAAAGGCGAAATTAGAAAAACATTTCAAACACTGTTTACCGGTTTTTCAATCCAACTACCTGAAAAAGATGTGGAACGATTAAAAACCGTCTCGGGTATAGAACGAGTAGACAAAGTTGTCAATTATAAAGCGTTGATTGATGAAAGTGTTCCTTTTATTGGCGGGGGTGAATTTCGGTCCCAGCTTGATGAAAACGGAGAACGATTAACGGGAAAAGGTGTGAAGGTCGCTGTCATTGACACGGGAATTGATTATACACATCCAGATTTAAAGCGTAACTATAAAGGCGGATTTGACGTTGTTGATTATGATGATGACCCTATGGAAACGAAAATAGAAGAAGGTGGACCAACCGTTCATGGGACACATGTCGCTGGTATTATCGCGGCAAATGGAAAAATAAAAGGGGTAGCACCGGAAGCTGATATTTATGCTTATCGGGCTTTAGGTCCTGGTGGACAAGGGACGACTGAGCAAGTAATCGAAGCGATAGAAAAAGCGGTGGAAGACGGTGTCGATATTATAAACTTGTCACTAGGGAATGCCGTGAATGGCCCAGATTGGCCAACGAGTGTGGCATTAGATAAAGCAGTAGAACTTGGTGTGGTTGCGGTCACATCAAATGGAAACAGTGGTCCGAATATGTGGACAGTCGGTTCTCCAGGTACATCGGCACGAGCCATTTCTGTTGGCGCATCATCACCACCTTTAAAAATGCCATATTTGACGATTTTTGGTGAAGAAAAAGAAATTCCTCTGCAAATGATGAGTGGCTCACGACCATGGGATGTTACGAGAGATTTCCCGTTTGTTTATGGTGAACTAGGAATGGAAAAGGATTTAGAGGATGTTAACGGAAAAATTGTTTTATTAAAACGAGGTATTCTTCCTTTTGCCGAAAAAGCAAGAATAGCAAAAGAGGCTGGAGCAGAAGCGGTTGTTATTTTTAACAATACAGATGGTGCTTTTGTAGGTGCAATTGAAGGAAAAGTTGATATTCCAGTAGCGGGAATAACAAAAGAGGATGGAGAATGGTTACTAGAACAAATTGAAAATGAAAAGTCACCTTCATTACGCACGATATATCGGAATGAAGAAGATTTAATTGCGCCGTTTTCATCAAGAGGACCAGTGACACAAACATGGGATGTGAAACCTGATGTCGTTGCCCCTGGTGTCGCCATTGATAGTACAATACCACATGGTTACTTAGGATTAAATGGGACGAGTATGTCTGCCCCGCATGTCGCAGGAGCGGCTGCATTACTGAAACAAGCCCATCCAGATTGGACGCCTGACCAAATTAAAGCAGCCTTAATGAATACAGCTAAAAAACTAGAAGACAAAGAAGGGAATCGTTATTTACCTCATGAGCAAGGCGCTGGGAGAATTCAAATTGTAGAAGCGATAAATGCCGAGACCCTTGTTTTACCTGGGGCGCTTTCTTTTGGAAAGTATTCTCGTGATGATAGGAGACAAGTGAAGGATGTTACGGTTACTGTTGAAAATAAAGGAGACAAAACAGAAACATATTACGTCGTTCCTCCGATTGATGTACCAGATGGTATTCAGTGGAAAGTGCCGTTCTCTTTTGACTTAAAGCCAGATGAGAAAAAAGAAGTAACCATTACGATGGATATTTTTCCGCCTGTGCTAGAAGAAGGCATTCATAACGGGGAAGTGGTCATCCAAGGTGGAAAAGAAGATGTTGTTGTCCCGTATTTGTTTTTTATTGAAGAGCCAAATTACCCACGAGTGATGGCTTTTAACTTTGAGCATGGTGATGAGCCAGAAACATATCGTTATGAAATGTATTTGCCTGGTGGTGCAGAAGAAGTTGGCATTGCTTTGTATGACCCAGATACATTTGAGTTTATTTCTTATTTGGATGCACGGGAAAATGTAGCAAGAGGGCTTCTTGAAGTGGAGTTGTCAGAGCTAGGTTTAACAGAGGGTATTTATAAAGCGCTTGTGTTTGCGAAACAAGACGGACAAGAAGATACGCTTGAAACAGCCATTTTTATAGGTGAGATTGGTTGAAAAGAAAATTATTGTCCATAATAAATAGAGAAAAGGAGAGGGAAACCCTCTCCTTTGTTTTGTCAAGAAAAAAATGGTATACTTTTGTCAAAATTGTGACAAACCTAATTTTCTAAAAACGGACTACATATTTATCCTGAAAAGCCGTTGACATAAGGTTTTCACTATTGTACGATTACAAAGGGTATTTATGATAAGGGTTACAAATGATACATAAAATTAGTTTCGTAAGCTCCTACAATAGTAGGAAGGAGCGGTGCAATGTCATTAGGTAGACGTTCTATGCGGGCAATGGCGCTCGTTTCGATTATTTCATCGTATATTGTAGGCGGGGTGCTTGCCGGTGTTTTTATCGGAAATTGGATAGATGAACGTTTTGCTACAAAACCACTATTCCTTATCATTTTTCTACTACTAGGAATTGGTTCGGGTTTTTACGGTGTTTATAAAGTAATCCAACCATATTTAGGAGACAATGAACAATGATAACGTTTCAAGCAAAAATGAAGGGATATACGTATATTTCAATCATTTTTGGATTCGTTTTCCTTGTTGGAGCACTCTTAACTCCATTTCAACCTCATTTTTTAGGTTTGTTTCTTGGTTTTACGGCTAGTTATATTAGCTTGTGGACCATTTACCGTAAAACCGCTGTTGTTGGTGAAATATCAGCCAACCCAAAAAACATTTCATTTATATCCTATGCACTAGCTGGTTTTGGTATTGTCATACGTTATGGACTAGCTATCTTTGCGGTTACGATAGCTTTTCGCTATCCAGATGCCGTTCACTTACTTTCGGTCATTGCAGGGTTATCCCTGATTTATGTCATTATATTACTTGATATGATAATTCAATTCGTTAGAAAGAGGTGATAACTAATATGGATCATATTGCACCAATGCGAGATTATTTCGGGATATGGTTTAATATGTCATCTGTGTTGATGACGACTGTTGTCTGTATAATCGTTTTCAGTGTCGTGTTTTTCGGCTCTAGGCGTTTAGCTATGAGACCTTCCGGCATGCAAAACTTTCTAGAATGGGCTATCGAGTTTGTCCAAAACATTATTAAAGCCAACATGGATTGGAAAACAGGTGGTCGATTTACCGCATTAGCGTTTACGCTTCTCTTTTTCGTGTTTACTGCCAATATGGTAGGTATCCCATTTGAGATTGCAAACTATACAACGCATGAAGCATGGTGGAAATCACCGACTTCTGACCCTGCCCTAACATTAAGTTTAGCAGCCCTTGTCATTATCTTGACACACATTTATGGGATTAAGCTTCAAGGTTTCGGTGAATATGGAAGAAACTATTTCCGTCCCGTCCCGTTTTTATTCCCATTTAAAGTCATTGAGGAGTTTGCCAATACATTAACATTGGGAATGCGTCTATTTGGTAACATTTACGCAAAAGAAATCTTAATGATTTTAATCGTTGGGTTAGGAAGTGCAGGAATAACCTCGCTTACAGCAGGAGGAATTTTTACTGGGGTATTAACAATATTCCCACTAGTCATTTGGCAAGCATTTAGTGTGTTTATTGGAGCGATTCAAGCGTATATCTTTGCGATGTTAGCAATGGTATATATGGCACACAAAGTTGAACATCATTAAACATTGCTCGTAATTTGAGCGTTTAAAATAATAAAAAATTATTTGTATTTATAAGGAGGATTTTTTAAATGGAAGCATTAGCAGTAGCAATCGTAGCAGGTCTAGCAGCAATCGGTGGTTCTATCGCCGTTGCCATTATCGTAAGAGCAACTCTTGAAGGTGTCACTCGTCAACCAGAATTACGTGGTCAATTACAAACTTTAATGTTCATTGGGGTACCTCTTGCTGAGGCGGTTCCAATTATCGCGATCGTTATTTCATTCATCCTTTTATTCCAATAATAAAGGTCGTATACAAGCACAAAAATGCTATAGATGGCGACAGTGTTCTGCTTTGAACCTTCGCCATTCCTTATGTTAGGTGTAAGAACATTAGAAAGGAGTGACTCACTTGGATTTTGTGATTCCTTGGGGTTCGATCATATATCAATTAGTTGCCTTTCTTATACTGTTATGGGCGATAAGTAAGTTTGCGTTAAAACCGATGATGGGCTTAATGGAAAAGCGCCAACAAATGGTTAATGAGCAAATTGACTTTGCTGAAAAAGACCGTAAAGAGGCTGAAAAATATTTAGAACAACAACGTAAAGAAATTGAGAATGCAAGACAAGAAGCACAATCAATTCTTGAAAATGCAAAGAAAATGAGCGAGAAGCAAGCTCAAGATATTATCGTATCTGCTAAAGGTGAGGCAGAGCGTATTAAAGATTCTGCACTTGCAGAAATCAAGCGTGAAAAAGAACAAGCTGTTTCTTCTCTTCGTGACCAAGTTGCATCATTATCAGTATTAATTGCAACGAAAGTGATTGAAAAAGAACTGAACGAAGCAGAACAGCAAAAGTTCATTGAAGACTATCTTAAAGAAGTAGGCGAAGAGCTATGAGCAACAAAGCAGTAGCCAATCGTTATGCTGTTGCTCTTTTTCAGTTAGCAAAAGAAAAAGGTTTAGTTCAACAAATCGAAACTGAGCTACAGCTAGTAAAAGAAGTAGTGGGCAATACTCCTGAAATGATGACTGTTCTATTAAATCCGAAAGTTCGGGTAGAAGAAAAACAGAATATCGTGAAAACGGGTTTTGGTCAAAACGTAAGTGAACTTGTGATGCATACATTGCTTTTGCTTGTTGAACGCAAGCGTGTGGAAGCACTTGTTCCGTTAGTGGATGAATATAAATTGCTATCATACCAAGAGCAAAATGTGGCTGAAGCAAAAGTGTATTCTGCCTACCCATTATCAGAGCAAGAAAAGACGGACTTATCTGTCTTATTTGCACAAAAAGTTGGAAAATCGAAATTAATTATTGAAAATATTATTGATAAAAACCTCATAGCCGGTATTACGATTCGCATCGGTGACCGCATTTATGATGGCAGTGTGAAAGGCCAGCTTACTCGCCTGGAACGTAATCTCTTGCAAAAAAGCTAGAACAAGATAGGGGTGAACGAAATGAGCAGCATCAAAGCAGAAGAAATTAGCTCTTTGATTAAACAGCAGATTGAAAACTTTCAATCAAATATTGAAGTATCCGACGTTGGTACAGTTATTCGTGTCGGTGACGGTATTGCTTTAGCACATGGCCTTGAAAACGTAATGAGTGGAGAGTTACTTGAGTTTTCAAATGGCGTCATGGGTATGGCACAAAACTTAGAAGAAAATAATGTTGGTATCATTATTTTAGGACCATATACAGACATTCGTGAAGGTGACGAAGTCAAACGTACAGGACGTATCATGGAAGTTCCTGTAGGTGAAGCTCTTTTAGGTCGAGTGGTGAATCCTCTTGGTCAACCATTAGACGGACAAGGACCAATTGAAACAGCAAAAGCTAGACCAATCGAAAGTCCAGCTCCTGGAGTTATGGACCGTAAATCCGTTCATGAGCCACTTCAAACGGGAATTAAATCGATTGATGCACTTATTCCGATCGGACGTGGACAACGTGAGTTAATTATCGGTGACCGTCAAACAGGGAAAACAGCTGTTGCAATCGATACAATTTTAAACCAAAAAGACCAAGACATGATTTGTATTTATGTAGCGATCGGTCAAAAAGAATCTACTGTTGCAGGTGTAGTGGAATCATTACGCCAAAAAGGTGCGCTTGATTATACGATCGTCGTTACTGCAAGTGCATCTGAACCAGCTCCATTGCAATTTTTAGCTCCGTATGCTGGGGTTACAATGGGTGAAGAGTTCATGTACAACGGGAAACATGTTCTTGTTATTTATGATGACTTAACAAAACAAGCAGCAGCTTATCGTGAGCTTTCTTTATTACTTCGTCGTCCTCCAGGTCGTGAAGCTTATCCAGGGGATGTATTCTACTTACATTCACGCTTACTTGAGCGCGCGGCAAAGCTTAGTGATGCAAAAGGTGGCGGTTCTTTAACAGCCCTTCCTTTCATTGAAACACAAGCTGGGGATGTATCAGCTTATATTCCAACAAACGTAATTTCCATCACGGATGGACAAATTTTCTTACAATCTGATTTATTCCACTCTGGTGTTCGTCCAGCGGTAAACGCAGGTCTTTCTGTATCCCGTGTTGGAGGTTCAGCGCAAATTAAAGCGATGAGAAAAGTATCAGGTACACTTCGTCTTGACTTAGCTTCTTATCGTGAGCTTGAAGCATTTGCACAGTTTGGTTCAGACTTAGACCGTGCGACATTAGCAAAGTTAGAGCGTGGTGCTCGTACTGTTGAAGTATTAAAACAAGGATTACACGAGCCACTTCCAGTTGAAAAACAAGTAGCGATTCTTTATGCACTAACAAAAGGATTCCTTGATGATATTCCAGTTGGTGATATTAAGCGCTTTGAAGCAGAATATTTTGCATTCTTAGAGCACAACAAAAAAGAATTACTTGAGCACATTCGTACAACTGGTGGTCTTCCAGAAGATAGCGATTTTAAAGCGGCTATTGACGAATTCAAAAAAGGGTTTAACGTTACAAAATAATCGCGGGAAAGTCGCAAAAACCAGTTAAGCGAAAAGGTGGTGAAAAATAGATGGCCTCACTACGAGATATAAAAACACGTATTAATTCGACGACAAAAACAAAAAAGATTACAAAAGCGATGCAAATGGTATCAGCTGCAAAACTAAACCGTGCACAAGAAAAGGCGAAAGGGTTTTTTCCTTACACTGAAAAAATTCGTGAAGTCGTTGCCGGGATTGCTTCAGGTAATACAGAGGCGTCGCATCCGATGCTACAATCGCGTCCGGTGAAAAAGACAGGATATGTTGTGATTACATCTGACCGAGGACTTGCAGGTGCGTATAATGCAAGCTTAGTTCGTGAGTTATTAACAACACTCAACAAACGTCATAAATCACCAGATGAGTATTCGATTATTGTGATTGGGCGAATTGGTCGTGATTTATTAAAAAGACGGAACATGCCTATTATTCAAGAATTGATTGGGTTATCTGACCAAGTCGAGTTTAGTGATGTAAAGAACTTAACAAGTACAACGGTCGATATGTTCCAAGACGAGTTATTTGACGAGTTATACCTTTGGTACAATCATTTCGTAAGCCCGATTACACAAGAGGTGACCGAAAAGAAAGTGTTGCCATTAACTGATCTTGCTGATGACAGTTCAGCACAGTCGGAATATATTTATGAGCCTTCAGCAGAAGCCATTTTAGAGCAACTATTACCACAGTATGCAGAGAGTGTTATCTATGGCGCATTATTAGATGCAAAAGCAAGTGAGTTTGGAGCACGTATGACAGCAATGAGTGCTGCAACGGACAATGCTGGTGCATTAATTGATAGTCTGACTCTTTCATACAACAGGGCACGTCAAGCTGCCATTACACAAGAAATTACAGAGATTGTCGGCGGTGCCGCTGCTCTAGAATAGAGAGTTTACGAACTCGAAACTGAAAGTATAGGAGGGAAACTGATGAATAAAGGTCGCATTACTCAGGTTATGGGTCCAGTTGTTGACGTAACATTCGACGATGGAAACTTACCAGAGATTTATAACGCACTGAGAATTGAGCAAACAGGCTCAGCAACAAATGCGGTTGATGTAAACGTAACGTTAGAAGTTGCGATTCATTTAGGCGATAATACCGTTCGTACGGTTGCGATGGGTTCAACAGATGGACTTGTTCGTGGAACAGAAGTATTAGATACAGGAGCTCCGATTTCTGTACCTGTTGGTGAAGTGACATTAGGTCGTGTATTTAACGTATTAGGGGAGTCCATTGACCTTGATGGTCCAATTCCTGCAGACGTGAAAAAAGATCCAATCCACCGCCCATCACCAAAATTCGAAGAGTTATCAACAAAAGCTGAAATTCTTGAGACTGGAATTAAAGTTGTTGACTTACTTGCACCATATATTAAAGGTGGAAAAATCGGTTTGTTCGGAGGAGCCGGTGTTGGTAAAACAGTATTAATTCAAGAATTAATCAACAACATCGCTCAAGAACACGGTGGTATTTCCGTTTTCGCTGGTGTTGGTGAGCGTACTCGTGAAGGAAATGACCTTTACTATGAAATGAAAGACTCTGGAGTTATCGCAAAAACAGCGATGGTATTCGGACAAATGAATGAGCCACCTGGAGCGCGTATGCGTGTTGCCCTAACAGGTCTTACAATGGCAGAACATTTCCGTGATAAAGAAGGCGCGGACGTATTATTGTTCATCGATAACATTTTCCGTTTCACGCAAGCCGGTTCTGAGGTATCAGCCTTATTAGGTCGTATGCCATCAGCCGTTGGTTACCAGCCAACACTTGCAACAGAGATGGGACAGTTACAAGAACGTATTACATCAACTAAAGTTGGTTCTGTTACATCAATCCAAGCGATTTATGTACCTGCCGATGACTACACTGACCCGGCACCAGCGACAACATTTGCTCACTTAGACGCAACAACAAACTTAGAGCGTAAACTTTCTGAGATGGGGATTTACCCTGCGGTTGACCCGCTTGCATCAACATCTCGTGCCCTTTCTCCGGAAATCGTAGGAGAAGAGCATTATGCTGTTGCTCGTCAAGTACAGCAAACACTACAAAAATATAAAGAATTACAAGATATTATCGCGATCCTTGGTATGGATGGATTATCAGAAGAAGATAAGCAAATCGTTCACCGTGCGCGTCGTATCCAATTCTTCTTATCACAAAACTTCCACGTTGCCGAGCAATTTACCGGACAACCTGGTTCATATGTTCCTGTTAAAGAAACAATCCAAGGATTTAAAGAAATTCTTGAAGGAAAATATGATGATTTACCTGAAGATGCGTTCCGTCTTGTTGGACGTATTGAAGAAGTTGTTGAAAAAGCAAAAGAAATGCAATAATGAGCATGGAGTCCAAAGTGGCTCCTTACTCTACTAATAGCCTCGATGCTGTTAAGGAGGGTTTTCCATGGAGAAGACGATGAATGCGAGTGTTGTAACTCCTGATGGCACGGTTTTTGACGGAGATGTAGAGATGGTCGTTGTGAAAGCTCAAAGCGGTGAGCTTGGAATTCTACCACGCCACATACCGTTAGTGGCTCCTCTAACCGTTGGACCCGTTCGTATAAAAAAAGGCAATAACGTTCAATTTATTGCAGTAAGTGGCGGATTTATTGAAGTGCGCCCTGACAAAGTAACAATTTTAGCGGAAACCGCTGAAATGCCATCAGATATTGATGTCGCTCGTGCTCGTGCTGCAAAAGAACGTGCGGAGCGCCGCATAAATGAAGCAAAGCAAGATGAAATTGACTTCAAGCGCGCGCAATTAGCTTTGAAAAAAGCAATTACTCGTCTAGAAGTAGCTGGAAAATAATAAAAATGCCTGTAGACGTCCTTTCACGGTTATCTATAGGCATTTTTTTGTTGAATTTTAACTTATGTCGAGTCCTAACGGACACCAGTTCCGTTATTGGGAGGAAAAATAGCTTTTTCAAAAACCTATCGGACATGTGTTCCGTTAATGGCCAGAATCAGGTAGGAGTATTACGCTGAAAGCGGAAATAACGGAACAGATGTCCGTTAAGTTTTGAAAACACGGTAAAATTCGAGAAATAGCGGAATAGATGTCCGAAAAAAGTTACACTTTGGACTTCTGTCAATAAAATAGACACAGAAAAACGGAACTTTTTTTCATGAAAACTCTACCGCACTTCGTTTGGTTTGGGTGTAGAGAGGAGAAGTTACAGAGACAACTTCTCCTCTCTACACCCTAAATGGATTAATTATGAGACTGATTCTATGCTTGTGCTATATTTTCTCTCAAAATTATTTGGAGAGAAATATCCTAAGGTTGAATGTTTTCTTCTTTCATTATAAAAATTATTAATATAGTAGTTGACCGTTTTAATAGCTTCTGAACGAGTTTTAAAGCGCCTCCTGTAAATCAATTCCTTCTTAATAGTTGCGTGAAAAGATTCGATACAAGCGTTGTCATAAGGGTTTCCTGTTCTACTCATACTTATTATCATTCTTTTTTCTTTTAATGTTTGAATATAGTCTGTTGAACAATATTGAGAACCACGATCAGAGTGATGAATTAACCCCTCGGGCGGTTGACGCGTCGTAATAGCCATCTGTAGAGCTTTTAATGGTAAATCCTTTTTCATTGACGAACTTTGACTCCATCCTACAATTTTTCTCGAAAACAAATCCATGACAGAGGCTAAATAAACCCAGCCCTCTAATGTCCAAATATAAGTAATGTCCGTTACCCAAACCTTATTAGGGCTATCTACTTTGAAATTTTGGTTAAGTAAATTAGGATAAATTCGCTCGTCATGATTAGAATCTGTAGTAACTATATATTTTTCTTCAGGTGTCGCCTTTAGGCCCATTTCTTTCATTAACCGTGCAACGGTCTTTTGGGAAACTATATATCCCAAATCAATCAAATCATCATGAACCCTTGGGCTTCCGTATGTCCCAAAACTTGTATGAAATGATTGTTGTATCTTTTTTTTAAGTTCATCTCTCTTCTTTTCTCGTTCGGTCGATTCTCTATTTTGACTGGATACCCATTTGTAATACCCACTCTTAGATACAGATAGGACTTCGCACATCTTCACAACCAAGTGCTCATCTCGGTGGGAATATATGAAATAAAATTTCATCCCTGGTTTTTCGTGAAGATATGCATGGCCTTTTTTAATATCTCATTTTCCTCCTTAAGCTTTTCAATTTCTTTTTGATGTGCTTTTTTTAGCTTTTCTAACTCCGAAGGAGTCACATATTCTGATGGTTCTTTTGCTGCCTTTACTTTCCCTTTATAATTTTGAACCCACCTGTGTATCGTTGTAGTTGGGATTTCCAGTTCATAAGCCACCTCGCGTGCCACTCTTCCCTCTTCTACAACTAATTTAGCCACATACTCCTTATATTCATGATCATGGTGCTTACCCATAGTGAACACGTCCTTCGTCATTAGTATTTACATTATAATCTTTCTTTTAGGTTAATCCCATTTTGACGTGTCCACTTTTAAGACTAACTTAAACTTTTGTTACGACACCATCAAAAATGGAATAGTGATTTCCTTTCACTATAACGATGTTCCATTCAGGTTTTGGATAAATAAAATTAGACTGTGTAATATAAGGTTTTGGGTATTTTTCATTTAACTCTCTTATAAAAGTAACTGCATCGACTACAACGTTAGGAAACTTATAGAAAATCAACTCTATTTCTTGTAATCGACTGACTAATTGTTTATACCGAGTTTTTTCTTCATCTGTTGCCTCGCTTTTATAATAACCCCACACATGTTCATATGTTGTTGTTACTCCTTTTTTTGAATATGGCAGCGACTTACACTTTAGTAAGAATTGATAGAATAAGGAAACGTTGGCAACGGAATTTCGTTGTAGGATGGGCTTCATTTTTTTATAATATTCATAGCCTCTTGCCATAACATCGTATTTATTTGATGACCACATTCGTTCTACCACATTTTTTATTACCTTTTTACTTGTTACGTTTTCTACCATTCTATTTTACTCCTTTACTAGTAGTGTTCACATAATAGTCACATTATCACATTCATGTTAGCGCTTGCAATGAGTATCAATAGTAAGTAAGACATGCTATACAAAATGGTATATTAAAAAAATGTTACAATTTTGTAACGGTCGACACCATATATAGGATTTGCTATAATGGTAACGATTCAAAAAAGAAATCCCGTACTAAAGCTTGGAGGCTGACGTTGTATGGATCCATTGTATAATCTATATCAAAACAACTATTTAGTCGTCGCTGTGTTTGTCATTCTTGGTATATTGCTACCATTGGTTGCGCTTACAGCCGGGCGCGTATTACGTCCTCATAAGCCAACGGAAGAAAAGTACACGACATACGAAAGTGGGGTTGAACCGACTGGTGGAAGTTGGGTTCAATTTAACGTGCGTTATTATATGTTTGCCCTCCTTTTTGTATTATTTGATGTGGAAACGGTATTTTTATATCCGTGGGCTGTTGCCTATGATGATTTAGGTATTTTTGCACTAATTGAGATGGTTATTTTTATGGTTATGCTTTTTATTGGCTTACTATATGCCTGGAAAAAGAAGGTGTTGACATGGATTTAAACTTAGACAGTTTAACGAAACAAGAACGTGAAGAGTTAGAGCAAAATATATTTTTTACAACGTTAGAACAAGTGAAAGCTTGGGCGAGAAGTAACTCGATTTGGCCGTTAACGTTTGGGTTAGCCTGTTGTGCGATTGAGATGATGGGAACAGGAGCTTCACATTATGACCAAGACCGATTTGGTGTCATCTTCCGTACATCACCGCGTCAATCTGACTGTATGATCGTTTCTGGAACGGTGACAAAAAAAATGGCACCAATTTTAAAACGCTTATATGATCAAATGCCAGAACCAAAATGGGTGATTGCAATGGGGTCCTGTGCTACCGCAGGCGGACCATATGTGAAATCATATGCCGTAGTTAAAGGAGTCGACCAGATTGTTCCTGTCGATGTTTATATTCCTGGCTGTCCACCAAACCCCGCTGCACTTATTTATGGAATAAATAAATTACAAGAAAAAATCCGTTATGAAGCAAAGACTGGGAAGCGGGTGACTAGTCAATGAGCGATGATAAGGAAAAAGTAACACCTGATGAAAAAGCGAAGGCCGCGGCAGCCGCAAAAGCCAAAGCCGCAGCAGCGGCAAAAGCAAAAGCAGCCGCACTAGCAAAACAAAAAGAAGCGGAAACAGAAACAACTTCAGAATCAGCAGGAGCAGATGAAAAAGCGAAGGCCGCAGCAGCCGCGAAAGCCAAAGCCGCAGCAGCGGCAAAAGCAAAAGCAGCCGCACTAGCAAAACAAAAAGAAGCGGAAACAGAAACAACTTCAGAACCAGCAGGAGCAGATGAAAAAGCGAAGGCCGCGGCAGCCGCAAAAGCCAAATCCGCAGCAGCAGCCAAAGCGAAAGCAGCCGCACTAGCAAAACAAAAAGAAGCGGAAACAGAAACAACTTCAGAACCAGCAGGAGCAGCCGCAAAAGCCAAAGCCGCAGCAGCGGCAAAAGCGAAAGCGGCCGCATTAGCAAAACAAAATCGGACGGAAGCGGATTCTTCTGGAGACGATGAAAAAGCCAAAGCCATTGCAGCGGCAAAGGCAAAAGCTGCAGCCGCCGCCAAAGCAAAAATAGCGGCACAAGGTGGAGCCGATACTGATGATGAAAAAGCGAAAGCAAAGGCTGCTGCAGTAGCAAAAGCCAAAGCTGCGGCAGCTGCTCGAGCGAAGGCTGCCAGTTCGGGGGCAACGGAGGAAACAGTAGAAGAAACGCCGTCTGTCAACCAACCAAAACTAGATAAGTATGTAAAAGTCATTGAAGATAATCTAGGTGAAGGAATGTTAGAAGCTTCTTATATCAACCGACTGGCTAAAGATGTTCCTACGTTAGTCGCAAAAAAAGAATCGTATTATAAAGTGGCTCAGTTTTTAAAGCATAATGAGCAATTAAGTTTTGATTATTTATCTGAGTTGCATGGATCGGACTTTGAAACTCATATGGAAATATACAATCACTTTTATTCTTTTAAAACAAAAGAAAATGTAGCGTTAAAAGTGAAGATTGACCGTGAAAATCCAACGATTGAATCTCTTTCCTCGATTTGGGAAGGGGCGGATTGGCCTGAGCGAGAAGCATATGATTTGTTAGGCATTACTTTTACAGGTCATCCAAATTTAACGAGAATAATGTTGCCAGATGACTGGGTTGGTCACCCGTTACGCAAAGACTATGAACCTCATGATGAGGAGGTGTAGAACAGATGATTCGCACAGAAGAAATGCTACTAAACGTCGGACCACAACATCCTAGTACACACGGGGTGTTTCGATTAGTTGTAAAAATAGACGGAGAAATTATTACTGAAGCCACACCTGTTGTTGGTTACCTCCACCGCGGAACGGAAAAATTAGCGGAAAATCTTCAATATACGCAAATTATTCCTTATACCGACAGACTTGATTATTTATCAGCGATGACGAACAATTATGTTCTTTGTCACGCAGTAGAGACGATGATGGATTTAGAAATTCCTGAGCGAGCGGAATATTTACGTGTCATAGTGATGGAACTTGGAAGAATTGCTAGCCATCTTGTTTGGTATGGTACATACTTACTCGATTTAGGCGCGATGAGTCCATTCCTATATGCGTTTCGTGAGCGCGAGATGATTATTAATCTGTTAAACGAAATTTCAGGTGGGCGACTCACCTTTAACTATATGCGTGTCGGTGGTGTGAAATGGGATGCGCCTCCGGGGTGGATTGAAAAAGTTCGTGATTTGCTTCCTTATTTACGAAAAGAATTAGAAGGATACCACAACTTAGTGACAGGCAATGAAATTTTCCTCCAACGTGTTAAAGGAGTGGGAAAGTATACAAAAGAAGAAGCGATTCGTTATTCGATGAGTGGTGCGAATATTCGCTGTACAGGAGTCAAGTGGGATTTGCGGAAAGACGAACCATATTCGATCTATGACCGTTTTGATTTTGACGTACCAACACACACTGACGGTGATTGCTGGGCGAAATATGTAATTCGCATGCAGGAAATCGAAGAATCGATCAAAATTGTAGAACAAGCTGTGGCACAGTTCCCTAGTGAAGGGGCTATATTAGCAAAAACACCAAGGATTATAAAGCCACCTGAAGGAGAAACGTTTGTTCGAATCGAATCTCCTCGAGGCGAAATCGGATGTTACATTGCAAGTAAAGGGAAAAAGGAGCCATATCGATTAAAATTCCGTCGGCCTTCTTTTTATAACTTGCAAATTCTTCCGAAACTGCTCGTAGGTCAACCGATTGCAAACTTAATTGCCATTTTAGGTGGAATTGACATTGTTCTTGGGGAGGTTGATGGATAATGATGAGTGATATCTTAACATCTCAGCCTAGTTGGTTAAATGCATTAACCTTTTTCATTATGGGAGCAGCTCTCTTAGGTGTCGTGCTCGGTTTCGTAACATATGCGATTTTAGCAGAACGAAAAGTGTTAGGGTTTATGCAGCTTCGAGTTGGACCTAACCGGACGGGGGGACCGCTTGGATTATTACAAACGGTAGCTGACGTGTTAAAGCTTCTATTAAAAGAAGATACAATTCCGAAAAAAGCAGATAAACCGTTGTTTATTTTAGCACCTGTACTTGCGTTTGTACCTGCCTTTGTCGTATTAGCGGTTATTCCCTTCTCTGAAAACTTATATTTTGCTGATATCGGGGTTGGCTTATTGTTTTATATAGCCGTTTCAGGGATTACAACGTTAGGTATTTTAACAGGAGGCTGGGCATCAAACAATAAATATTCCTTAATGGGTGGAATGCGTGCGGCCGCCCAAATGATTTCATATGAAGTGCCGCTTGTTTTATCCGTTGTTGGGGTAGTGTTACTTTCAGGAAGTTTAAATTTAATCGAAATCGTCAATGCCCAAAGCAATGTTTGGTTTGTAGTGTGGCAATTACCAGCGTTTCTCGTGTTTTTAATTGCTGCAACAGCTGAGTTAAACCGAGTACCTTTTGACTTACCTGAAGCAGAGTCAGAATTAGTTGCTGGATATCATGTTGAGTATTCAGGTTTTCGCTGGGCATTTTTTATGCTCGCTGAGTATGTGTATTTGTTTGCGATGGCAGCACTTACGACCGTACTCTTTTTAGGAGGATGGCAGCCGATTCTCTTTTTAGACTTCATTCCTGGAGTAGTTTGGTTTGGCTTGAAGTTTTCTGTCATTATCTTCTTAATGATATGGATGCGTGGTACATTCCCAAGATTACGTGGAGATCAGTTAATGGAATTTGCATGGAAAGTTCTATTGCCGATTGCCATTGCCAACATCGTGTTAACAGCATTAATAAAGGAATTTATCTTGTAGGAAGAAGACTTCAAATCGAAGCAAGGGGTGAAAAACTATGTTCGGTAAAGGTTTACTAAAAGGACTGAAATATACAGTAAGCAACTTAACAAAACAAAATGTAACGACCCGCTATCCAGATGAACCGATCGAAATGCCAGACCGGTTTCGCGGCATTCAAAAATTTTATCCGGAAAAATGTATTGTCTGTAATCAGTGTGCGGCAATATGCCCAACAGATTGTATTCAATTAACAGGCAAACCACACCCGGATCCAAATAAAAAAGGAAAAATTATTGATACGTATGATATCAATTTTGAAATCTGTATTTTATGTGATTTATGTACGGAAGTGTGTCCAACAGAAGCAATTGTGATGACAAATAATTTTGAGCTATCAGAGTATAGCCGAGATGAATTATTTAAAAATCTCGAATGGCTTGATGAAAACGACACGAATGTGAGGGAGGAGAATAAAGCGTGAATGGAGAAATGCTTGCCTTTTTTATCCTTGCCCTTATTGCCGTTAGTGGCGGCGTGTTAATGATAAACTTAAAAAAGGTGGTCCACGTTATCGTGGCCCTTGCCTTTACTTTTTTAAGTATTGCAGGGTTTTACGTATTGTTGTCTGCTGAATTTTTAGCATTTGTTCAAGTGTTGATATATGCAGGTGCGATTACGATTATTATGTTGTTTGGGATAATGCTGACCAAACATGATGACCGTACAGATATTCCAGCTGGCTTTTTTCGCTCGATCGTCGCTTTTGTCGGTGTGGCTGTCTTTTTTGTCATTATGTTTATTGGCATTAATGATTTATCGTTTGGTTCAGACCCTGCACCATTACACGACGACAATGTGCGCCAAATCGGGATCGAAATTTATTCGAAATTTGTGATTCCGTTTGAAGTTGTCGGGGTTATTTTACTTGTGGCATTAGTTGGTGCCGTTGCGATTGCAAAAAATGATGATCAAGAAAAGGAGGCGGGTGACCGTGAGTAGTATTCCTTTATCCGTCTATCTGATTGTCGCTTTACTTTTATTTTGTATCGGGATGTTTGGTGTGTTGACGAAACGAAATGCGGTTATTGTGTTAATTTCCATTGAGCTTATGCTGAATGCGGTGAACATCAATCTCGTTGCCTTTGCGTTACATGGACCAAACCCTGCGATTACAGGTCAAATCTTTTCACTATTTACAATCACTGTTGCGGCAGCTGAAGCTGCTGTCGGTCTGGCCATTCTTATCGCTCTTTATCGTAACCGAAAAACGGTAAACGTCGATCAGATGAACCTGATGAAGCAGTAGGAAAGGAGAGGTGATTACGATGATGGAAAATGCATGGATCATACCGCTCTTTCCCCTATTATCTTTTCTTATTCTTGTTCTATTTGGACGTAAGTTAAAGGAAAAGGGCGCTTATGTAGGAATGGTGTTATCGTTTGTTGCTCTCGTTATAGCAACAATTGTATTAGTTGAACGATTCACAGGTGAAGATGTATTATTACAATTTACATGGCTTACGATTGGAACTCATTCGATTACAATGGGAATGGAAATCAATCAGCTGAATGCGTTAATGTTATTTATTGTGACGCTTGTTAGCTTTTTAGTACATATGTATTCAAAAGGATACTTATCAGCGGCTGACCAAGTTCGTTTGCCTGTCTTTTATTCATATTTAGGCTTATTCACATTTTCAATGCTTGGACTTGTGATGTCTCCTAATTTACTTCAACTTTATATTTTTTGGGAATTAGTTGGGGTTTGTTCGTTTTTACTTGTTGGGTTTTATTATTTTAAAACAGAAGCACGAGCTGCAGCGAAAAAGGCGTTTATTGTGACTCGTATCGGTGATATCGGTTTGTTTATCGGGATCATTCTTATTTTCTGGAATGTTGGTAGCTTTGAATTGCGGACAATCTTTGAAACTGTTCAAGCAAATGGCTTGTCAGAAGGGATGCTTTCGCTTATCGCAATATTAATCTTTGTCGGTGCTATCGGAAAATCAGGTCAATTTCCGTTGCATACATGGTTACCAGATGCGATGGAAGGGCCAACGCCAGTATCTGCCCTCATCCATGCGGCAACAATGGTCGCAGCAGGGGTATATTTAGTGGCAACGATGTTCCCGCTCTTTTCCGCTTCTCCACTTGCGATGACAACTGTTGCGGCAGTTGGTGGATTCACAGCGATTTTCGCAGCAACGATCGCGTTAGCGCAAAAAGACATTAAACGAGTGCTTGCATATTCTACTGTCAGTCAGTTAGGTTATATGATGCTTGCGTTAGGCTCAGCTGGTTATGTAGCGGGAGTCTTTCATTTAATGACACATGCGTTTTTTAAAGCCTTACTCTTTTTAGCTGCTGGAAGTGTCATTCATGCTGTCCATACACAAAACATCTATGAAATGGGTGGCCTTTATAAAAAAATGAAAACAACCGCTGTTGTGTTTTTAATTGGCTGTTTAGCGATTGCAGGGTTTCCGTTATTTTCAGGGTTCTTTAGTAAAGAAGAAATCTTACTAACAACCTTTACAGACGGGAGATATGGATTATTCGCTATCGCGTTAATAACCGCCTTACTAACAGCGATTTACATGTTCCGCCTGTTTTTCCTTGTATTCATTGGAAAACCACAACAAGACCATTCTAAAGTTCATGAATCACCAGCCATTATGACGATTCCGATGATTGTCCTTGCTGTGTTAGCGGTTGTGTCAGGGTTTGTGCACACGCACTGGTTTGGAACATTTTTAGGGGATTGGTTAAGTGATAGTCCATGGGCAAGAGGACATGTTTATGTGCATGACCCAGGTTGGATTATGCCAGTTGCTGTTTTTGTATCGCTTTTCGGTATTTTTATTGCGTGGCTCTTGTATGGAAAAAAATCAATGGCGCGCGAGTCGCTGATTTCGACAAACAGTGGTTTTTATCAAATTATCGCTAATAAGTTTTATTTTGATGAGTTTTACAAAGCCGTATTTGTGCGTGGAACCGTTGTGATTGGCTATTTGTTCCACTATATTGAAAAATACGTCATTGAAGTCATTATAAAAGCAGTTGTAGGTGTGACAGAAGCAATGGGAAGTGTTCATGCTCGATTACAAAACGGTCAAGTTCAAATGTATGGAACAGTCGCTTTTATGGGGCTTGTTATCTTACTAGTCGTCTTGACAGTGACAGGGGGGTATTTTAGATGACAGATTCTTACTTCTTATCCCTGCTCATCTTTTCACCTCTCGTTGGGATTTTAATTTTAGCTTGTATTCCTAAAGGGAATCACCAGCTCATAAAATGGATTGGCTTTTTCACAACATTGCTTCCGCTTGCACTTGCGGTCATGTTGTATACCCAATTTGATAAAACAAGTAGTGCGCTTCAATTTGAAGAGGTAAGACAATGGATTAATTTCGGGAATCCTGCACTTGAATCACGTGGGGTTAATCTGGCTGTGAATTATGATTTAGGTGTGACAGGCTTTGGTATGGTTTTAATTTTACTAACAGCCATTGTAGCTACTTTAGCGGCATTAGCGTCCGTCATTCAAATTAAAGAAGGATGGAAAGCCTATTTCATTTTATTCCTGTTCCTTGAAATTGGTATGCTTGGTGTTTTTGCGGCACAAAACTTATTGCTGTTCTTCGTCTTTTTTGAAGTGACATTAATACCGATGTATTTTCTTATTGGTCGATGGGGTTATATCGACAGAGAAAAAGCAGCTAATATGTTTTTGATATACAACGGATTAGGATCAGCTGTTATGATTATTGCGTTTGCTGTTCTTTTTGCATTAACACAAACGTTACGAATTGATGAAGTAACGGCTGTCTTACAGTTATATGGCCCTGAAGCAGATCAGTTACGGTGGGGATTATTAATTGCCTTGCTCGTTGCTTTTGGAGTAAAATTACCAATTTTTCCTTTGCACAGCTGGATGTTACGTGTACACGTTCAAGCTCCTCCAGCCATTGTTATGATTCACTCAGGGATTTTATTGAAAATCGGTGCTTACGGACTTATTCAGTTTGGGCTAGGATTTTTCCCGGAACAAGTCCAGCAAATGGCCGTTGTATTAGCCATTCTAGGTGTTGTTAACTTGTTGTATGGTGCATACTTAGCCATCATCCAAACTGATGTGAAAATGGTGTTAGCGTATTCCAGTATTTCACATATGGGAATTGTATTAATTGGGGTGGCAGCATTAAATGAAGCGGGATTACAAGGTGCCATTTTCCAAGTTGTCTCTCACGGGTTAATTTCAGCCTTGTTGTTCTTTATTATCGGGATTTATTATGACCGAACGCGCACATCTTCGTTAGAGAAATTAGGTGGCATGGCCCGCTCTATGCCATACGCATCCGGATTTTTCCTAGCAGGAGCAATGGCATCACTTGGACTTCCTGGAATGTCTGGCTTCATTAGTGAGTTTCTGGCGTTCTTAGGTTTATTTGAAGTTATGCCAATTATTGCAGCAGTGGGAACGTTAGGGATTATCTTAACGGCTGTGTATTTATTACGAGCGACACTGAATGTGACATTTGGACCTACACCAGATAAATGGAAAGAAGTATCGGACCTCCGTTCGTTAGAGTGGATTCCACTACTTGTTCTATTAGCATTAATCATTGTTATTGGGGTATATCCAGCTGTGTTAGCTGAACCATTGCAAGGTGTCATTCAACTTATTCTTACAGGGATAGGGGGGTAAAGAGATGGATTTAGAAACGTTACTAAGTTACCCATGGCAAATCATGGCGCCAGAGTTCACTATCCTTATCGTAGCAACTCTCTTGTCACTCCTTGATTTGTTTTTAAAGGATAAAGTCGACCGCCGCTATTTAGCATGGTTCGGGCTTGCCGGGATCTTAATCGCTTTATTCTTTTTAATTAATCAATTAGGCGAACCCGTACAAATGATTTTATATGATACGTATCGGTTAGATTCATTTTCGATTGCGTTTAAATTAATTATGTTAGTCGGTGCTGCCTTTGTCCTCATTATGGCTATTGACTACGGTAAGAAGGAAATTGCTTACCGAGGGGAGTTTTTCTACCTCTTTTTAACAGCTTTACTTGGTGGTATGATTATGGCATCAAGTGCCGATATGATTACGTTGTTTGTAGGATTAGAATTATTATCTCTTTCTTCCTATATTTTGGCAGGATTAAAGAAACATAATGTTCAATCCAATGAATCGGCATTTAAATATGTTGTGAACGGCGGAATTGCCACAGCGATTACATTGTTTGGGATGAGCTATGTTTACGGATTAACGGGTTATACGAACTTGTTTGATATTGCCGAGGCAATGTCATCACCTGTTGTATTAGAAAATCAATTTTTAGCTTTCTTTGCCTTCTTCTTAGTTTTTGTTGGCTTAGTATTTAAAATTGCAGGGGTGCCGTTTCATATGTGGGCTCCTGATGTGTATCAAGGCGCACCGACTCCAGTAAGTGCATTTTTAAGTGTTGTATCAAAAACAGCTGGCTTTGCGATTATTTTACGATTTATGATCGTTGTTTTTATCGCAGCTCCTGGTCTTGACCCGAGATACTCACTTTTATTTGATGCCCAATACTATATTGTCTGGATTGCCGCATTAACGATGATAATCGGAAACGTGATGGCGTTAAGACAATACAATGTAAAGCGGATGTTTGCTTATTCAAGTATTGCACAAGCTGGATATTTACTCGTACCATTAGCAACATTTAACGTCATTATGTTTGAAAATATTTGGTTTTACCTTGTTGCTTACTTGTTTATGAACTTAGGTGCATTTGCTGTCTTACAGCTTGTTACAACCCAAGCTAAATCAGAGCAAATTAGCAGTTTTGCTGGCCTAGGGAAACGTTCACCGATTACCGCATTATTCATGGGATTATTCCTTCTTTCGTTAGCAGGAATTCCAGTAACTGCTGGGTTTATAGGTAAGTATTACATTTTCCTTGGTGCAGTTGTGCAACAATATTACTGGCTAGTTGCGATTATGATTGCGACATCTGTCGTTTCTTACTTTTACTATTTCCGAATTATGGGACAAATGTATTTCCGACCTGTTCAACAGAAAGAACCATTTAAAGTTCCTGTTGGCATGTATGTTGTTCTAATATTGGCAGGAGTAGGGACATTAGGGTTAGGTTTGTTCCCGAACCTGGCATTAGACTTTTTTGCTACACATTTTGATATTAGTCAAATCTTACAACGCTAAGAAAAAAACGGAGCCATTATGGCTTCGTTTTTTATTTTGTCAAAAACTTAGGACATTAGACCGATACACAATAGAGAAAGAACGTGTAACATAAGAATAGTTTGAAAACAAAACTACGGTTTCATAATATGAAAATTTTGGGATATTGCTTTTGTCCCGGTTTTCTTTGTCATTTCATAGAATAATTTCCGAGGAAATGTAGATTTTTACATGAGATTCGGGTAATATGAAAGATGGATTGCTTTATGCATTTATGGGAAATAGGTCTCTTCTCTTGGAAAAGGATGATCCCTTATAGTTACTAAAGGAATCAGTATTGATGTAAAAGGAGTTTTTATTGTGGTAGACAGCTTTGGGCAACAGGCTTTATTACATATTGTTGTGAATTTGTTTTTTTTAGCAACGACGTGGTGGGCCTTACAATCATTTAAGTTTGATTTGTTTGTAAAAGACCCTAACGGTGCTAAAGCAAAAACGCTCATGATTTTACTTTCAATTGCTATCTCTCATCTTGTGAGCAGCTTTTTTCTTGAATATTTAAGCTGGTCGACAATGCTTCGTCATTTATTTTAAAGGTTTGTCGATTGTTGACTACAACTTCCATGTATGCAAAGTCCCTCTCTGGAAAAAATGTAACTAATAACGTCGTTATGTTACGGAGAGGGGCATATAAATATGAAGTACGGATTGTTAATTTTTACACTTGTCATTTTGTTGACGACAACAGTGTATGCAAATGGGGAAGCTGAAGTCGCATTACAAATAGAAGAGATAACCACAGTAATGCAATCAAATGAAATTGAAGTATCAAACTGGAAACTGTATGTAAGAGGAGAACATGATTTTGTTTCAGGTCTTCAAGATTACACCGATAAAGTGGAATCATTGATGGACATTGAGCCGGAATTCGATTGGGACTTTCCAACAAATATAGAAAAAGAAGAGCATTGGAAAGTGACAGGAACAAAGCAACATCCTCAAATCGCAATGAATGAACAAGTTACCGTTCTTGCTTATCCGTCTGGTGGGCAATACAACATGTACATCATTTATGAAGTCCAGGGACAACAATGGACTACCTCGTTATGGGACAGTTTCGAACCATCTTTAGAATCACGCACACAAGTTTTGTTTTCACAAAAACCAGAAATCTTCTCTACTGTTCAAGGAAACATCGATTATTCCGATAATCTACATGAATCCGCTGAAACGCTTTTATCTGAGTTATCTGCAGAAAAAATTGAACAAATAAAAGAGGAAACGTTTGTATCGGTATCTGCATATAATGAAAATTGGGCAGACCACATAGTGACAAACAACAAAAAAATGAACGTACAGGTTGCTCTACGAACTAGCCCAGAAGGATTGGGCGCAAAAACAAGAGTGACAATTGGCACGCCTATAATAACGACTGAATATTAATATAAAAGAGACGCTTAATTTCTAGACGCGGAGGGGAATACGTTGGAAAAAATTATAGTCCAAGGCGGCAGGCAACTCAAAGGCTCCGTCAAGGTTGAAGGAGCAAAAAATGCTGTACTGCCTGTCATAGCTGCATCGATTCTTGCAAGTCGTGGCACTAGCACCATATATGATGTGCCGTCTCTGGCTGATGTATACACGGTGAAGGAAGTTTTACGAAATCTAAACATTGACGTTGAGTATGAAGATGGTCAGTTTAAAGTGAATGCAGAAAAAACACTCAAAACAGAAGCACCATTTGAGTATGTAAGAAAAATGCGAGCGTCTTTTTTAGTAATGGGTCCACTATTAGCAAGAGTGGGTCATGCACGAATTGCTTTGCCAGGTGGTTGTGCTATTGGATCTCGCCCGATCGATCAACATCTTAAAGGTTTTGAAGCGATGGGAGCGGAAGTGACTATCGGTAATGGATTTATCGAAGCGAGTATCGAAGGCCAACTTCAAGGAGCAAAAATTTACCTTGACTTCCCTAGTGTAGGGGCGACAGAAAACATTATGATGGCTGCTGTTATGGCAAAAGGTACAACAATTATTGAGAACGTGGCAGAAGAACCTGAAATTGTCTGCTTAGCGAATTATTTAAATGCAATGGGTGCAAAAGTTCGCGGTGCAGGAACAGGTACAATTCGAATTGATGGAGTCAATGAGTTACACGGCGCTGAGCATACAGTAATCCCTGATCGAATAGAAGCAGGAACTTTTATGGTGGCTGCTGCTATTACAAAAGGCAATGTATTAGTTGAAGGAGCTATGTCTGAACATTTACGTCCATTAATAGCTAAAATGGAAGAAATGGGGGTTACGATTATAGAAGAACCTACAGGTATTCGTGTCATCGGTCCTGACTTATTAAAGCCGGTTGACATTAAAACAATGCCACACCCAGGGTTTCCAACTGATATGCAAGCACAAATGATGACCTTACTTCTTCATGCGAATGGCACAAGTGTCATTACAGAAACGGTATTTGAAAACCGCTTTATGCATGTGGAAGAATTCCGTCGGATGAACGGTAATATTAAGATTGAAGGTCGATCTGCTATTATTAGCGGGCCATCACGTTTACAAGGTGCTGAAGTATCAGCAACTGATTTACGTGCAGGAGCTGCTCTTGTGTTAGCCGGTCTTGTCGCAGATGGTGTTACCCGCGTCGTTGAATTAAAGCATATTGACCGTGGTTATGTTGATTTACCAGAAAAGTTACAACAACTAGGAGCCAATGTAGAACGCATTGACGAAGTTGTCAAAGAAGAGCTTGAGAACTTAGAGGCTCCCGCTCCATTAAAAATGAACACCAACTTAGTATAAACAACAAAGTCTGGCACATTCCTAGTGTCAGACTTTTCTTTGTTACTTCATATATATTTTACGAAAGAGCCTTTATACCTTTTACAATTTTACAGTTTCATTACAAAGAAATACAAAAAGAACTCGTTCTATTTTATGCCAAGCCTACATAAAATATGTAAGAACAATAATCAAAGGTAAGATGGGGGTTTGGCATGAAACGACTACTAGTGATTGGCGTAATACTAGCGACCGTAATTTTAATTCTACCTACAATGCTTGTCATCTTTTTAACAAACAACCCAGAAACAACCCAACCCACTCATCAAGCGGTGGCAGAGGTGTCCACCGAGTCTGTGCCAACAAATAATATTAGTGTAGCTGTGTTCCGAAGTAAACAAGACACCATTGAAGAAATTGGACTTGAGGAATATGTTATTGGGGTCGTAGCTTCTGAAATGGGTCCGAACTTTGAACCTGAAGCATTAAAGGCACAAGCGATTGCAGCAAGGACGTATATCGTACGACATATGTTAAATCCGAATGGTAAGGACGACCGTAAATTGCCAGACGGAGCGACTGTTAATGATACGGAAATGTACCAAGTGTATCATAGCCCAGAAGAGCTCAAAGCAAAATGGTCTGATTATGAAGCGAATATGAATAAAATACGCCAAGCGGTATATGCTACACAAGGAGAGGTCCTTACATTTGAAGGTGAGCCAATTGAAGCGTTGTTTTTTTCAACGAGTAATGGTTATACCGAGAATTCAGAAGAATATTGGACAGGAGAGATTCCTTATTTACGTAGTGTAGAAAGTCCATGGGATAAAGAATCTCCTCGATATGAAGGTCAAACGCAAATAACGGTTCAAGACATGGAAACAAAACTTGGTGTTACGCTTCCACCTGGTGATGAAATCGGTGAAATTGTTTCTCGTACATCCGGAAACCGTGTGGCCAAAGTAATCATTAATAATAAAGAAATTAGTGGTCGTGACGTTCGTGAGGCACTAGGGTTGGATTCAAGTGATTTTCAATGGCACCGAAACGGAAATACAATTACATTTGTAACAAGAGGTTGGGGCCATGGAGTGGGCATGAGTCAATATGGTGCGGAAGGCATGGCGAAAGAAGGAAAAACATATAAAGAAATCATCGACCATTATTACAATGGTGTCTCATTAACAACGGTTGAACCTTTTGTTGGGGCTTTAATGGCTCATAGTGGTGAATAAAAGGAATCGAAGTCAGTTCTTCTTTATTGAGGAGAACTGGCTTTTTGTTGTGTGATTATTGCAAAGAAAATAAGTTTATTATAAAAAAAATTGGTCTAGCAGCGAAGCTCCCGTGTTTTTCTTATTGTTTAGGAAAAATAAAATAGTCACTTGGGTCGAGTTTATCGAGTTAGCGATTTTGTTGTTTATGTAGTAAGCGGCCATGAAAACCGTTATCTGTGAACATTACTAGCGTTTTGGAACGTTGGCGGACACAGGAGCAGTTAATCATAATATATCGCTAGGAATAGAGTTGCTTTTGCATGAATAAGCGCTCCTGTGGCCGCTAAAAAACGGAAACCCGTATCTTGTTCACAAATAACGGCTGCTCTGACCGCAAAAATGAGACAAATGAGGGAGAATAAAAATTTTGGGCTAGCAGCGAAGCTTTGAAAGATTATTAAAGAAGAGCAAAGGGTGCGCACTTGCGCGTTTCTCCGCAAGAATAGCACTTGGGGTTCACTTTCAAAAGCGGGCAGGGCTCCGCACATCGATTGAAATGAAAAGAAGCTCCCGCGTTTTTCTTTAATTTTTTTTGAAAATGTATATTTTCATACTCTTTGTCGAAAAATAAATCTAAAAAAATTTTTCAGGTAATGTATAGAATCTCTTAGATTTGATCAGAATGGTTGACGAGGTGATGAGAAATGAGAGAAGAAGAAAAAAATCAATCTTCTAATCAATCAAGAGAAACGCAGTCATTTAATGTACAACGTTTTTTACGTAAAAGATGGATTGTACCTGCAGTTTATTTAGGAGCCGCAGCGGTTGTTTTAAGCGTATTTTTCATGTTACAAGGTGGAAACGATACAGCACTGCCGACGGATGACTTTAATGAACAAGGTCAACCAAGTCCAGGAATGACTGACTTTGAAGATGCAGTACCAGTTGTAGGAACAAGTGAAACGATGATAATGCCAATTGCTGAAGAAGAAGAAGTTGAAATCATTGGAAACTTCTTTGACTATGATGCTAGTCCAGAAGAACAACAAGCCGCTCTCGTATATTACGATAATACTTACCGTCCAAACACAGGAATTGATTTAGCGAAAGAAAACGGTGAATCATTTGATGTTACTGCTGCTCTAAGCGGAACAGTTGTCAAAGCGGAAAAAGATGAGCTATTAGGCTATGTTGTTGAGATTCAACATGAAGATGGTGTAGCGACACACTATCAAAGCTTAGATTCAATTAAAGTAGAAGAAGGACAATCCATTAGCCAAGGGGAGATTCTTGGACAAGCGGGTCGCAGTTTATATAACAGTGATGCTGGGATTCATGTTCATTTTGAAGTCCGTCATAACGGGCAAGCTGTCAACCCAGTAGACTACATCGACAAAACGGTAGATTCTATTATTGGTGACATGCCTGAAGAAGACGAGCCAAAAGAAGAAGAGCCAAAAGAAGAAGAACCTAAAGAAGATAAGCCAAAAGACGATGAAAAAGAAGAAGACAGCAGCGAAGTTGAAGAAAGATAATATGTGGGAAATAAACGGGAAAAGGTGTCTGACACCGCAAAAAGACACCTGTCCACCCCACAAACACAAAGAAATAACAGTTTTAGGTAATTCTAAAACTGTTATTTCTTTTTTTATGATATGATTTAACTAACTATACTTAAAGGTTAGGAAGAAGAGGGACGTGAATCATAGACTTTGGTTTCATCTCGTTATTAGTTTTGGCATTATCATTATAGCGGTTAGTAGTTGGGGAGAAGGAAATCCACTGCTTTTATTTGCCTGTACAGGCTTATTTTTATGTTCAGTGCTTCTCCCTCTTATTAAAAGTGAACGAGGGAAAGTCAGTTTGGAATTGCTCCATGTTAGTTTTCTTGTTTACATCACATGGACTATATCCAATATACTAGTGGTCTTTATTTATATCACAATGAAACTTTTTTATTTGTCCTATGACAGCGGGCATACTAGGAAAACGCTATTCATTCCCGTTATAATACAATCCATCGTCATAATTGCAACGGTAGCGGCCGTTCATACGTATATAGAAGCTAGTTATATCGCAATCTTATATCTTGTTTTTCTCCTTCAATGGTATTTGCAGCAAAGGTGGAAACAAGAAGCAAAAGAAAAAGAAGCGATGTACCGAGGTGTTTTGCGAGAATATAAACAACAGAAATATAAAGTCGACGGGCTTACGATTCAAATTAAAGAAGAGGAACGTCAACGGATAGCAAGAAATCTTCATGATTCTTTAGGGCACTCCTTAGCCGCATTAGTGATGCAGCTAGAAGGAGCGCTTATTCAATATGACAAACCAGAAGGGAAAACTGCAGTCGAACAGGCAAAAAATCTTGCCCGGGAAACATTATCGACAACAAGACAATCCGTTCACAAATTATACGATGAGCCTGTAAGTGGAGTACCAGCCGTCATTCAATTACTCAAACGTTATGAACTCGAGCAGCAGTTTCATATTGAAATGACAGTGAAACCAGGTGTCCATAAGCTTCAATTAAACCGAGAGCAAGCCGTCGTCTTTTATCGCACTGTCCAAGAAGCGTTAACAAATGTAATGAAACATGCGAAAGAGAAAAAGGTGTCAATTTATTTAACGATTGAAGAAAACAACTGGCTTGTCGTTGAAATACAGAATGAGCGGGTGACGACAAACACAATCCATGAAGGTTTTGGTTTAACGACAATGAGACAAAGAGTTGAACAATGTGGAGGCTATCTTGCCCTGACGACACAAGGAGAAACGTTCATTCTTCAATGTAAATTACCAATCCAAGGAGGGGAGTAACATGACAACAATTTTGCTTGTGGAAGACCAGCTTCTCGTACGACAAGGGTTAAAAATGATGCTAGAACATTACGGACAAATGAAAGTCATCGGCGATGTGAGCAATGGACAAGAAGCAATTGCCTTCTTGCAAAAGGAGCCAGTCGACTTAGTGCTAATGGATATAAGAATGCCTGTGATGAATGGTCTTGACGCTGCAAAAGAAATGCTAACGCTATGGCCGACAATAAAAATCGTCATGCTCACAACGTTTGATGATGATGACTACATCATTGATGCGCTGCAGTTAGGGGTAAAAGGCTATCTATTAAAAGATACCGAGCCTGAGCAAATGATTCAATCGATTCGAACATGTTTAAATGGTGGAGTATTGCTTGGAGAAGGCATTGCGAATCGAATTTTACCAAAATTGCAAAAAAAGCAAACCGTCCCCCCTGTCATTGCTTCATTAACCGACCGGGAATTAGCCATTGTCCAACTCGTCGCCGAAGGAAAAAACAATGAAGAAATTTCTAAAATCCTACATTTATCAATAGGCACGGTGAAAAACCATATGAGTCATATTTTACAAAAGCTAGATTTACGAGACCGAACACAACTGGCTGTATTTGCGATAAAACATGATCTTGTCTAACCAATGTCATGAGACTTGAAAAAAAGTGACTTAAGTCATTTTATTGAGCTATAAACGATGACGAACGCTACATTTGCGTTCGTTTTTTCTATGCTACGATAAAAGTACGTTAGAAGATGAGGTGAGAAAACATGATAGAAGCGGTGACACTGACAAAACAATTTAAAGGAAAAACAGTCGTGGACTCGATTCAGTTATCCATTGAGAAAGGGGAAGTCGTTGGTTTACTTGGACCAAACGGAGCAGGAAAATCAACAACGATTTCGATGTTATCGACGTTATTAACGCCGACTCGTGGTCAAGTATTACTAGACGGAAAAGATGTGCAAGAAGATTTGTTTACTTTTCGAAAAACACTCGGTGTTGTACCACAAGAACTAGCATTATATGAAGAAATAAGTGGCTTAGAAAACCTCCTTTTTTTTGCCAAACTCCATAACCTCCCAGCCAATCAACGTAAAGAAAAAGTAAAAGAGGTGTTAAAGGCAATTGGATTAGACGGAAGAGAAAACGATCTCGTTCGCCACTATTCAGGTGGAATGAAAAGAAGGCTGAATATCGGAATTGCTCTTTTACATGACCCCAATTATCTATACATGGATGAACCAACAGTAGGGATTGACCCGCAATCTAGAAAATATATTCTTGATTTTATTAAATCGTATTGCCAAACAAACGAAGTAGGCTTGCTTTATACGAGTCACTACATGGAGGAAGTGGAATATTTATGTGACCGAATTTACATTATGGACCATGGAAAGCTCATTGCCTCAGGAACAAAACAAGAATTAACCGCGATCCTTGCATCCGAAGAAACAGTGGAAATGACTGTTGAAGAAGTTAATCCACCATTTTATGAAGCACTGCAAAACGACAACCGATTATCAAAAGTGACACAAACGGGGAAAACCTATGTGTGTTTAATGGAAAAAGACGCCATATCACTAAGTGAATTGTTTGAACTCGCTTCCCGTTTCGAAACAAAAATACGTAGCGTTGATGTGAAAAAGCCGACATTAGAAGATGTGTTTTTATATTTAACCGGAAAAACGTTACGAGATTAAGAGGGGCTGAAAATGAGAACGATATTTTTCATGAAGGTAAAAGGAATGCTCACAGACCACCGGACATTAATATTGTCGTTAGCGATGCCACTCGTTTTAATTACAATTCTAGGAATGTCCCTTCAAGGCGCTTTTTCAACAGATGAAAAAGGGTTCACCACCTCTTTAGCGATTGCAAGTGATGAAGAGGCTATAGTCACTTCGATTCTTTCTGTCGTTGAAGAAGAAATTGATTGGTTAGAAATAAAACTCATAGAAGAAGCTACTATATCCAACACGCTAGATAATAACGGAGCCGATGCAGTTCT
The DNA here is from genome assembly GCF_022812285.1 of Alkalihalobacillus sp. LMS39. Lineage (NCBI taxonomy): Bacteria > Bacillati > Bacillota > Bacilli > Caryophanales > Bacillaceae > Alkalihalobacillus > Alkalihalobacillus sp. LMS39. Next base: position 4,599,792 of record NZ_CP093300.1, on the reverse strand, counting down.
TTTGATAAAAAATAACGAGTACGAACTGATTTATAATCCAAGAGCATCCATTGCCAAAACCGCAATTGAAAGTGTCATCCATTCGTTTCTTCAACAGTTCAACTATTATCAAGCGTTATACACAAATCTACCAGAGTATAATCAAGAAACAATTGAAAAGATAGAAACGTTCGCACAACAAAGTGAAAACCAAGTCGATGTAAAGGTTCAATCATTAGAAGAAAACTATGAACCGATCTCTTCCTTTAAATATTATACGATTGGAATGTGTGTCATGTTTGCTTTGTTTCAAGCTGCGACAATTGCTTTTATTGCTCAAGAAGAAGTAAAACAAGGAGTCATTAAACGCATTCTTCTTTCAGGGATCACACCAACAAAAATCTTACTGGCTAACGGATTTGCACTCGCTGTGTATACAGCTTTCCAATTTGCATTTCTCATGGTGTTTGCTGCGTTTATCTTTCGAGTAGATTGGGTCGCACCTTTGACCACATTTGCCATTTTTACTGCTCTTGCTTTTGCAGTTGGAGGACTAGGTGCATTCCTATATGCGATCACTGTAAAATATGAAACACAAGGATTTGCTACCTTTTTTATGAGTGGTGGGGTGACATTGTTAGCCTTAATCGGAGGAAGTTTTTCGCCAACATCGAATTTTCCAGAGGCAATGCAAATCGTTGGACAATATTTATTAAATGGGGCGGCGATGCATGGTTTACTTTTAGTAGAACAAGGGTTTTCACAAGCTGATCTTATTCCAACATTCGCCACACTACTTATTACAGCAATTATCTTTACTAGTGCCGGTATCATGATCCTCAAGCAAAAGGAGGGACTTGGTCGTTGAAATCGATACTATGGTTATCCTTTATTAAACTCAAACGAAATAGTGCCCCATATTTATTAATGATTGGCTTAACCCTTATGTTTTCGTTTGTTATCGGGCTACAAACCCAATCATCAACAAGAGAAGTAGCGGTAGTAGGAGAGGAACATAAAGTCCAACGTCTAATCGAGCAATTACGTGACCAATCCTCTTTCACCTTTTATATTGAGAAAGAGGATGAGGCACAAGCGGCATTAAAAAAAGGCAGAATCGGAGAATACATTGTTGTGTCAGATGACGTTACGATAATTACATTGTCAGAAGAAGCGGAACTTCAAGCACTCATTCCGGTTGTGACGAATGCCGCATACCAGCTTAAAGTAGAACAGCAATTTAATGAGTTAGCGAACGATATTATTGGAAAGCCACTAAGCGAGTTGGAATTTGACCAAATTCAATTAACGACAACTCCACATAATATAGAGTCTAATATTGACTTTCGTTATCAGGCGTTATTTGGCTCTTGCTTGTTTTTTATCATGTATACGTTAGGATATACGGTAAAAGAGTTTTTACGGATGAAGCGGGAACGAATTTGGGACCGATATGTTTTTTCACCATTATCCAAATCGAAAATCTACGGAGGCTTTTTAACATTCTCAGTAATCATTGGCCTTATCCACATAGCGATCGTGTTAGTCGTTGCTCAAACGATATTTGGACTTGACTTTTCTAAAACATGGTTGGCAATTGGGATAACGATGATGTTATATATCATCGTCAGTGTTGGCTGGCTGTTGTTATTGGTCGCCTTCGTACAAACAGATACACAGTTTGATTTATTCGTCTCATTGCTTTCTGTAAGTATGGCAATGTTAGGAGGAGCTTACTGGCCACTTGAAATTGTCACATCGGATTTATTATTAACAATATCAAATGCCGTACCGTTAACACATGCGCTAGAAAGCATAAAGGCGGTGACGATGTATGAACAGTCTCTTGAAGATATTGTTCCGTCACTGGCACTCTTAACGTTTATTGGTGCCGTCATTATTACATTTGGAATTCAATTTGTCGATAAACGGATGAAGTAGCGGGTTGTCTGTCATTGGCATTGCGCGCTCTAGTGCGCAATGCTATCGGACATTTGTTCCGTTATAGTATGGAAAATGCCCCTTTTACGAATCGTAATGGACATGTATTCCGCTATTTCATCAAATCATGCTGAAACTAGAAGTGGTTAATGTAAGTAACGGAATAGATGTCCGATAGATTATGAAAAAAGTGAGATTAGACGAGAATAGCGGAACATATGTCCGAACGCAACTCTCTCATTTCCGCAACAACAAAGTTTCCATGCTTTCTTACGTCAATTTGTAGCTTTATGTAGAAAAATAATGGTTGCATTGTTAGAAAATTTGGAATAATATGTACTATATCAAATATACATAAAACATGCCTGTATAGAAACAGATGAACGAAAAACTATCAGCACTATTGATAGCGGTTACATTTTACTAGGGAGGCTGTTCTAGATGATCTATGTATTTCTACTCATTACGATAGCAAGTATTATTTTTGCCATTAAACGAAAAAAACCTTTACTTCTCACACTCCCATTTGTTGCAATTTTTGTGTATATGATCGTTCAAATTATATTAGTGCCAATGCCATTTTTTGAAACGGTTAAATTTATATTTAGTTTGAGGTGAACATGAAGAAACAACTGAATACAACTCACTGCCAATGTGGTAGTGCAGATTTGTTACAAATGAACCACTGGCAATATTTTTTTACGTTATCTACATTACCTGTCATCGTTGCTGTCCTCATTAGTTTTATTTTTGAACCGATATTTTTCATCATGATCCTGCCCATTCTATTCTTTAACTTCCTAGTAGCAAAACGAAAAACACCAATGAAAGTATGTCGTACATGCAAGAAAGTCTCATAATATCAAGTTGTTTGTAAGCGATTACAGTTAAACTTGTAAAGGAGGTGAAAGCATGAAAAAAATTGATAAATCAGTAGCAGATGCTTATTTTAAAGCGAGAAATACAATTATTGTTATTTGCTTACTTATTGGCGGATTAGCATCATTTGGTGTTGTCTTTTTTGCAGAATCATTGCAAAACATTCAATTTATGGGGATGCCATTCCACTACTATATGGCGGCCCAAGGCGCAGTTGTTACCTTTGTCGTTATGTTGTTTGTCAATGCCATTGTTAGCGACAGAATAGACAGAAAATTCGGTATAAACGAAGAAGAAAATGTCCGCTTAAGCGCTGGAAAAACAGTAGACCATTAATGATGTTAGCAAAAAAAGTAGCCTATTCTTAGTAGAGAGTAGTAGGACGAGGAGGAACCAATTTGGATTCACAATCAATTGTATCAGTATTAATGATCATGGCGACATTTGGATTGTACATTGGAATTTCCGTTTATAATCGTGCAAAAGCAACATCTGACTTTTATGTAGCAAGCCGGGGCGTACCTCCAGTATGGAATGGGATGGCCATCGGTGGTGACTGGATGAGTGCTGCATCCTTTATCGGGATGGCAGGAACAGTCATGATTTTAGGATATGACGGTTTAGCTTATATAATGGGTTGGACTGGTGGGTACTTATTCTTAACTTTCTTATTGGCACCACAATTAAGAAAATATGGTCGGTATACGGTACCCGAATTTATAGGAGACCGATTTGATTCCAATCCGGCCAGGCTGATTGCGGCGATTGCGACCATAATTATTAGTTTTGTTTATATCATCGGCCAGCTTTCTGGTTCTGGTGTTGTTATCGGACGTATCTTAAACATCGATGCCATGTATGGAACGATGATTGGAGTCGTCGTTATTGCAATATATGCGACCCTTGGGGGAATGAAAGGGATTACGTGGACACAAGTCGCACAATATATCATTTTAATTATTGCTTATATTATTCCGATTGTGTTTATGTCGCTACAAATTACGAATAACCCATTACCGTGGTTAACATATGGAAATATTGTTAGTCAATTAGGCGATCTTGACCGTGAACTTGGGTTAAGTGAGTATTTCGCCCCGTTTGCGAATAGTGAAAAATCACAATTTATTGCGCTCCTATTTACCCTCATGGTAGGGACAGCTGCACTTCCACACGTCATTGTTCGCTTTTATACGGTAGCAACGATGAAGGCGGCACGTTGGAGTGGAGCATGGGCACTTCTTTTTATCGCGTTATTATACTTATCGGCTCCTGCGTATGCGGCGTTTTCTCGCTTTATTTTAATGACACAAGTCGCAGGGCAACCAATCGATTCACTACCAGCTTGGACACAAAGCTGGGTCGATACAGGCCGACTGCAAATTGCAGATACAAATGGAGACGGGATATTAGAATGGTCTGAAATTATGATTAGTAATGATATCGTCGTGATGGCAACACCGGAAATTGCAAACTTAGGAATGTTTGTTATTGGGTTAGTGGCAGCAGGTGCGATGGCGGCAGCCTTATCAACAGCCGGAGGACTTTTAATTACGATATCCTCGTCGTTTGCCCATGATATTTATTATCGGTTAATGAATCCGAAAGCGACAGACAAACGTCGTCTAGCAGCAGGACGAATTGCAATCGTCTTAGCAACAGTTGTCGCCGGTATTGTTGCACTTGATCCACCAGGTGTAATTACACAAATTGTCGCTTGGGCCTTTGCTCTTGCAGGTGGAACTTTCTTCCCTGTTTTATTGCTAGGGGTTTGGTGGAAACGATGTAATGCACCAGGTGCCATTGCCGGAATGTTATCCGGTTTAACTGTGACGCTAACGTATATTTTCCTTGCTCAAAGCGGAACATTTATGATTGCTGGCATTCAAGATACAGGAGCGGGGTTAATTGGGGTTCCCGTAAACTTACTTGTCACATATGTTGTTTCGAAAATGACAGCAGCTCCATCACAAAAAATTCAAGATGAAGTCACAGACCTTCGCTACCCAGAACAAATGACATATCGCGATGGTGAGGTATGGATGGATGAGTCGGTCGGAAAATAACCAACTCGAACAAATTCATAAGCACCCCCTCTTTTTGGGGGTGCCCATTCGTGAGTTTGAGCAACTGCTTGAACAATGTATGTTAAAGGAATATGGAAAATCAGAAAAAGTCCTTTATTCGAAAACACCACGCGAAGGGCTTTTACTGCTGTTATCTGGAATGGCTGAAGTTTATATTCAAAATGACGATAGCTTTCATGATAAAGAAGTGCTTGAAGTGCTTGAAGCGGGGGACATAATTGGATTTTCCAGTTTAGCTGATTTTTTAGGAGAAACAAAACATAGCTCTCCTTCTTATACCGTTGAAGTAATGGCAGTGTCGAACTGTCATTGCTTGCAAATTCCGTATTCTGTCATCGAAGAACGTTGGCACGATGAATCAGTACGAGACTTTATTCTCCGGCAGCTAGCTGTTCGCTTGCAGGATGTTTATGGTTCGTTAGCAGAACAAGTGAAGCTTGCAAGTCAGTGGGGCGAAAGTGAACCGTTTGTCAGACGAATGGCAGATGTGATGAATGAACCTGTTGTATCTGTGTATACGACAGCAACCGTTAAAGAAGTCGTAGAAAAAATGGCAAAAAACCAAACAAGTTCAGTCGTTATATTAAACGAACAAAACAAACTTGTTGGCATTATGACGGAAAAAGATGTTGTGACTCGTATTGTTGGTGAAGGTCATCCAAACACAATGGTTGTTGAAAACGTGATGACGGAAAACCCGTATACGATTTCTTATGATGCGTATTATTACGAGGCGATGTCGAGTTTTTTAATGAATGGAATTAAACATTTGCCGGTCATAGAAAATGATCATGTCGTCGGTATGGTGACGATGGCCGATTTATTACGGAAAAAGAATCGTGGTACGATGGAAATTTTACAAACGATCGAAGACGCATCGTTTGATACATTACCAGAAGTCAAGCTCGCGATTTATGAAGTGCTCGGGCATTTAATTCAAGACCGAATCCCGACAACGCACTCATTAGAAATCATTACAAAATTATATGATCGCCTTGTTTCCCATTGTGTGGAACTCGCCGTCCAGTCTGTATATGAAAAAGGAGGTGGCATGCCGCCTGCCTCGTTTTGCTTTATGCAAATGGGGAGCGGGGGAAGAGGAGAACAATTTTTGCTGACAGACCAAGACCATTTTCTTGTCTATGGGGAAGGCGAAGGAGCCGAAGTGTATTTTGAAAACGTAAGTCAGGAAATCGTCCGTCACCTCGAACAAGCAGGATATTCTCAATGTCTAGGAAAAATGATGGCAAGTGAAAAAGCGTGGCGAGGAACTGTAACAGATTGGAAAGAAAAAATTAGAAGGTGGGGCATTCGAGCAACAAATGAAAATATCCTCCTTGCGCAAAACTTTTTATCCTTCCGTTTTGTTCATGGTGACCGTCATCTTTATGATGAGTTTGAACAAATCGTAAATACCGAACTAAGTCATTCCCGCATCTTTTTTTACCGAATGGCCAAACAAGAACGAGAACATCCCGTTCCAACACTCGATCATCCGATTCGAGCGTTATTTCGGGTGAAACGAACGACGTTAGATGTAAAAAAAGAAGCTCTATTTCCATTTCATCATTCTTTGCAAATGCTTGCTGCTCAGCATCATATTGTTGGTGGCTTTCCAGAGCAAAAAATCGACGCATTGCAACAAAGAGGTGTCTTTACTCCCTCTTTTGTTGAAGAGCTTTTATACGCGTATGAAACGATCCTAAAAATCCGTGTCGATCAAGGATGGACAAAACAAAAACGAAATGAAACACAAACAAGTGATATTCATTTTACCCATCTGCGCTCACGTGACAAAGAGCAACTGATGGCAGCATTAAAAACGATTCGGTCTCTTCAACAGCAAGCGTTACGAGAATTTGGAATGACATAATTGAGATGTTGTGTCTAAACGAACGGGTCATATAAAAAAGGGGTGACACAACCTCAAGCAAAGGAGGAGCATTTATGTTTTGGAAAAAGAAAAAACTCCATTACACACTTGACCACCAACCTCCATTAAATAAAAAGTTAAAAGATATGTCATTTACAATTTTTGATACAGAAACAACCGGCTTTGCTGTCGGAGCAAAAGACCGCTTATTGGAGATTGGGGCTGTCCATGTCGAAGGGTTACAAGTAACAGATATGACGTTTCATTCTTATGTTAATCCAGAACGAGAGATTCCAAAAGAGATTAAAAGTTTAACAGGAATTACAGAAGAAAAAGTGAAAGAAGCACCAAAGGCATTAGAAGCAATTGAACAGTTTTTTCAATTTATCGAAGCTTCCGAAAGCGCGGGATGGGTCGGACATTATGTTAGCTTTGATGTTCTTGTTTTAAAAAAAGAACTCAAAAGAGAAAAGCATACATTTGAACAGCCGCAGTTTATCGATACACTCGATTTAATCGGCTATTTAAATCCGTCATGGGATATGCGAGATTTATCCCACTATGCCCGCACGTTTGGCACAAATATGTTTGAACGCCATAGTGCGATCGGCGATGCTTTGACAACGGCATATTTGTTTGTTGAAATGCTTCGATTGCTTGAAGAACGCGGAAAAACAACGCTCGCTGATTTACTTCATATTACAGATAATCCGAGTAAAGCACTCCTATAATGATGAGGGGTGTTTTTTTCTGTTAAAACGGGGGAAATCGAACTACGGTATTAGTTAACGGACATCTGTTCCGCTATTTTAATGAAAATAGCAGTTTCTGAGATGTATTGGACATCTATTCCGTTATCTTAACCAAACAAGGTAGTTTGACTGCTCATTTGGGCAAATAGCGGAACAGATGTCCGATAAGAACCTGAAAATGCCTGTTTTGTCTGAAATAGCGGAATGAATGTCCGATACGACTTGTCCTTTAGCAGTCAAGTGCCTTCCTCTTAAATGACTATATGACTATACCAATAAAGAAGTAGTAAAAGCGCATGCAAAATAGTACTTTAGGGGAGGTTGTTTCAACTATAAATCTATTATAAACTGGTATAGTCATCTAGTTAAATATTCCGAATATTTATAATTGTTTTTTCTGAACGAACATCTAAGACGCTCTTTCCAATAAGGATGTTTTCCAGTTTGGGTACTTCTGTACTCGAAATAACACATGTATAAAGAGGAGGAACGAAGATGATGAGACATGCGGTTGTCGATCGGAAATGGGTTATGATTCTAGTAAGCTTGTTACTCGTATTTTCATTATTTATCCCATTGATGTCGACGCAACAAGTGAAAGCAAAAGCGGGGGATTACAAAAAAATCGTGGGCTATTATACGTCATGGTCTGCATACGAAAGGCAGTATTTTCCGGCAGACATTGATGCAAGCAAAGTCACCCATATTAATTACGCGTTTGCTGATATTTGCTGGAATGGAGAAAGGGGAAATCCAGACACATGGGCAGGGACAAGCCCTTGTCAAGGTCCTGGTGAAGAAGTCATTGATGTCCCAAATGGAACGATCGTATTAGGAGATCCGTGGATTGATACAGATAGTCAATATGGAAGATATGAGGAAGGTCAACCGTTTGCAGGGAATTTATACGAGCTTGTTAAACTAAAAGAAAAGCATCCACATTTGAAAACTTTAATTTCAGTTGGAGGATGGTCGTGGTCGAATCGTTTCTCTGATGTAGCGATGACAGCTGAAACACGCGAAACATTTGCGCAATCGGCCGTTGATTTTATCCGTACTTATCAAATGGATGGCGTTGACATTGACTGGGAATATCCAGTAAGTGGTGGAATGCCGGGAAATAGCCGCTCCCCTCTTGATAAGCAAAACCATACGCTTCTGTTGCAAGCGGTACGAGATGCGCTTGATAAAGCAGGAGAAGAAGATGGGAAACGCTATTTATTAACGATTGCCTCTAGTGCGAGTCCAACATATCTTGAAAACAATGAAATGGAAAAAATCGCCGAAATCCTAGACTTTATTAATATTATGACATATGACTTTAATGGAGGCTGGCAAGCGATTAGTGGTCATAATGCTCCGTTGTATTTTGACGAAGCTGCAAAAGAAGCGGGAGTTCCTAGTGCTGAAGTATTTAATGTTGCGGCCGCAGTGGAAGGGCACATAAACCACGGTGTTCCCCCAGAAAAACTCGTCATGGGTGTTCCTTTTTACGGCCGAGCTTGGGGTGGGTGCGCTTATGAGGAAATCGTCGAAAATCCGAGTCAAGAGAGTGTAGAACAACTAGAAGTCACTTCAACGGAATCTAACGATGGGACCGATACTGACGAACGAGAAAATATAAATGAAGATGAAGGAACGGTAGATGAAGAACAACAAGAAGAAACAGAATCGGTGGAAGAAGTAGAGACAGAAGTAGAAAACGAAGAAATAATAGAAACAGATGAAACAGAAGAAGTAGAAGCAGAATCCAAAGAAACTGAAAAATTGCGTGAAACAGAAGAAGAAATTGTAGAAGACATGGAAGAAACGGCTGAAGAAGAGCAAGAGATAGAAAGAACACCGATTTATGGTCAATATGCAAACTGTACAGGACCAGCACCACCTGGAACGTGGGAGCCTGGTGTGTACGATTTCCAAGACCTTGAAAGCAACTATATTAATCAAAATGGCTATATCCGTTATTGGAATGATGTTGCAAAAGTTCCGTTCTTATTTAACGAAGAAACAGGTACCTTCATCTCTTATGATGATGCGGAGTCAATGGCTCATAAAGTCGTTCATATTCAAGATTTACAATTAGGTGGAGCGATGTTTTGGGAATTTCACGGTGATAAAAATGGAACATTACTCGATGTGTTATTTGAAGGATTAAATTTCGGGCAAACGCCACCAGCACCTGTGACACCAACACCACCGACAGATGATGATGAAAAAGAGCCAAGCGTTCCAATGCCTCCGGTTGAGGATGAAGAAGAAGACAATGATAAAGATAAAGATAAAGACGAAGGTACTGTCCCGCCAGTAAATGACAACAAGGAAAATGAGAAAAAAGAAGAGAAGGAAGAAGGAAAGAAGCTTCCGAAAACAGCGACAAATTTTTATACGTACTTAGTAGTAGGAAGTGTACTGACACTAGCTGGAACGTTACTATATATTTTAAAAAGAAGAAAGTTGTATTTGCATGATTAGTCATTTCACCCCCTGAAAAATCAGGGGGTTTAACTATTCTACTAGAAAATCTCTATATTTGATTATTTTTTAGTATAATATAGAAGAATTGCTAAAAAAGGAGAAGATGATATGGGGAAATTTAAATTTATATTTTTAGTAGTCTTCATCGTAAATATTCTATTTATATCAACTGTTAGTGCAGAAACGGCTCAAGAAGAAGTTGTATTCGAAAGTGCAGTACTTGAAAATGCAGTAAGACAAACTTTAAACATTCCAAGTGGACCAATATATGATAGAGATTTATTGGCGTTGGAAAGGTTAGAAATATGGGAAATTGATGGTCCTACCAGTTTACATGGACTAGAGTATGCAAAGAACCTTAAACATTTAGCTATACATAACCATTCCATTACAGAGCTTTCTCCTCTTAGTAGCTTATCGGATTTAGAGGTTCTTAAACTTTCAAACGGCACTATACAAAATATTGATGTGTTGTTGACGATGGAAAGTTTAAAGTATGTTGATATTTATGAAAATCCTCTTGTGTTTGAAGATGGGACAAAAGAAAATGATGTATTACAAGAACTGTTTTTAAAAGAAGTAATTGTTATTTTTGACAATATGCTTTCTTTTGAAATCGTCGATGCGACTGAAAGTTCAATGACATTAGAGTGGGAATTTCATTTCCCGGTAGAGTATCTAACAGATAGAAGCATTCTAAGAGAAAATTCTAACGTGCAAAACGTAAATATAAAAGAGACGAACAGCTACAAAGTAGAAAATTTGGATCCAGATACATGGTATATATTCGCAATTGATATGATATTAGATAATCCTTGGCAAAACTCTACGGTTGTTATATTAGTAGGGGGTCCTACTCTTCCACTTCAAGAAGATGTAACTGACAACCGAGAAGAAGAAACAATAGAGGATGAAGAGAATCTAGATGAGGAAATAGTAGAAGAGAATCTAGAAGAAGAAATCGAAAGTCCTGTGCATGTTACAAAACCAACTATTGAAGAAAAAAAAGGAGACCATATTATAACGGAAGGTAAAAATGTGGAAGAGGAAGTTAAACCAGAAACAACAAAAGTGAATAAGGAATTAAAAAGTGAAGAAGTAGGAAAACCGCTTCCAAAAACGGCGACAAGCATGTATAATTTTCTTATAGTCGGGGCAAGTATGTTTGTAATTGGAACAGTAGCATTTGCCTTTTCAAAAAGGAGAAAGAAGTTGATGTAATGGGTAAATTTTTTTCCTTCTTATTAATGGGTGGGGGAGTTATTCTAATTGCATTTAGTGCATGGCAAATTTGGCAATCGAATTTGCTGCAAGAACAAGCCTTAGTTGAAGCACGTGTTGGTTTGGAAACAGTAGACGAAGAATATGACCCTAATGATTTTACAGCTGAAATCGGTGACACGATTGGGATATTACAAATTCCTGCTCTGGACCGAGAATTGCCAATTGTATATGGTGTAGATGAAGATGAGTTAATGCGTGGTGTTGGCCACTATCCAGGCACTGCCTTTCCAGGTCAGCTTGATCAAGTTGTTCTATCTGGTCATCGTGATACCGTGTTTACAAAATTAGGTGAGCTTGAAATTGGCGATTCTTTTATTGTAGAAATGCCATACGGTGACTATGAATACATCATTCAAGATACGGAAATCGTCGATGCAGACGACCGGACGGTTATTCGTTCAACAAGTCCGGATGAAGTTCTGACTGTTATTACATGCTATCCGTTTAATTTTGTTGGGAATGCACCAGAACGGTATATCATTTATGCAACGCCAAAAGAATAGACATATAACTACCGCCACCATGTGAACAGAGAGCGGTAGTTTTCTTTTTTGCGTGGGACACAGATTTTTAAGCAGTACGAGGAAGGGGTTTATTATGAAAAAATGGCTAATGCTTGTCGTAATGGTGTTTGTATTATCAGCATGTGGAAATAACACATGGGTGCTAGAGAAAGAAAGGGTAGGAGAAGTAGGAGAAGTGGCATCCTATGTCAACCATCTTCAACTCTCTCTTCCAGATTTCCGTGGGTACTCTGTTTTTACCATTTCTGAAGGAAAAAAGATGGTAGTCGTTTCCACTGGAACGCCAAATCAAACATTAGAGTTCGTTGAATTAGAAACAACGAAAGAAAGAACGACAATAACCGTTACTGAGAAACAAGAAGAAACCGATGAAAACAATCCTTATATTCTAATTGGAGTCAGTAAAATTAAAGGTGAACTTGTCGTTGTTACCGAAGATGGCGAAGAATTCGAAGAAAAGTAGAGTGGGCGATTTCTTATCGGACATCTGTTCCGTTATTTAAGCGGAAAATAGCTGTCTCTCATTTTTAACGGACATGTGTTCCGCTATTCGCCTCATCTCAGGACTTAGCGCGGGTGAAATGCTAGATTAACGGAACAGATGTCCGATAGAAATTGTGAAAACGCTATTTTAGTTGAAATAGCGGAACAAGTGTCCGTTAACAACTCGCACTCCCCCATCCATTAATTGGACAAAAATTTTAAACCTAAAACGGTTGCAAATTAAAAAAACGTGTTGTATGATGAAAAAAAGCGCATACATGAACGGATTGTAACTGTTAAATCAGGCAAAACCGATTACTTGCTACACAAGTATATGGTTTTGCCTTTTTATATGATTGTGGTGGAGGTGTTTCAAGTGAAGATTGTCAAAATTTTAAATAATAATGTCATTGTTTCAAATAAAGATGACCAGGAAGTTATCGTGATGGGGCGAGGCATTGCCTTTCAAAAGCGAGCTGGGGATGAAGTGGCAAATGAACAAATTGATAAAATCTTCACGTTAGAAGACAAGGACATCACAAAAAAGTTTAAGACGTTGATTGCGGATATTCCTCTAGAATATATGGAATTATCGGAGAGAATCATTAATTATGCTAAGCTTGAATTAGGCAAGAAGTTAAATGATAGCATTTACATTTCGCTTACAGACCATCTTCATTTTGCGGTAGAACGGCATAATAAAAACATTCCCGTGAAAAATGGATTGCTTTGGGAAACGAAGCAGCTGTATAAAGAAGAGTTTGAGATTGGCATTGAAGCGTTAAATATGATATTTGACCAATTTAACGTTATTCTTCCTGAAGATGAGGCCGGGTTTATTGCCCTACATCTTGTGAATGCTCAATTAAATGAGGATATGCATAATATTGTTGATATGACAAAGGTCATTCAAGATATTTTAACGGTTGTGAAATATCATTTTAAAATTGAGTTTGATGAAACTTCATTAAATTATTATCGTTTTATTACCCATTTGAAATTTTTTGCGCAGCGTCTCGTAAAGGGAAATCATTATCAAAATGAGCAAGGTGATGACTTGTTAAATGTTATTAAAGGCAAATACCCAGAAGCGCATAAGTGTTCGCAAAAAATTAAAAAGTTCGTAGAAAAACAATATGATTATGAATTAACAGAAGAAGAGCTTTTATATTTAACGATTCATATTGAAAGAGTTGTAAAAAAATAAAATACACATTTAGGATTGTGACGAATCAGGCAAAACCTAAATTGAGCTTAAACAATAGGCTCAATTTAGGTTTTTTTCATTGAACGAAACAAAAACTACTAAGAAAACAGAGGAGGAACAAACATGAAGTACGAAACGTTAGCAAAACAAATTATTGAAAACGTGGGTGGGGAAAAAAATATAGCAAGCGTTGTCCATTGTGCGACTCGATTACGGTTTGTGTTACATGATAAAACAAAAGCAAATAAACAAAATCTAGAGGCACTTGATGGTGTGTTAAGTGTCGTTAAAAGTGGGGGACAACATCAGGTTGTTATTGGCTCCCATGTGAATGAAGTGTATAAAACAATTGCACAAGTCGCAAATATTGGTGGGCCGTCCGATAAGGATGCACCGAAAAGCTCAGTTATTTCGCAACTATTTGACGTTATTTCTAGAAGTTTTTCTCCATTATTAGGTGCACTAGCCGGTGCGGGGATGTTAAAAGCGCTACTCGTTGTGTTAACGATGACCGGAGTTTTAACAGAAGGAAGTGGAACATATCAAATTTTATCAGCAGCTGGTAATGCGGTGTTCTTTTTTCTTCCTATCTTCTTAGGAATCACGCTTTCGATCCGACTTGGGGCGAATCCTTATGTCGGGGGTTCGATTGGAGCAGCGTTACTTGAACCAAATTTGACAGGTTTTTTGGCTGAAGGTGGCGCAACGGATTTCTTAGGAATTCCTGCTTTAATTGTTGATTATTCATCAACGGTATTTCCAGTTTTCATTGCAGTTTCAATATATGCTTTACTTGATAAATTTTTAAAGAAAATCATTTACAAAGACATTCAAATGTTCATGGTACCAATGCTTTCGCTAATTGTGATTGTTCCATTAACTGTTCTTATCTTTGGTCCATTTGGCGTATATGTTGGGGATGGTATTGCTTCTGTCATTATGTTCTTATCAGAGCGTAGTGGTTTAATTACTGGTGCTGTAATGGGAGCGGCTTGGACGTTGTTAACGTTGTTTGGCTTACATTGGGGGCTCGTTCCGATTATTATTGCTAATTTAGCAGCTGGTGGAGACCCACTTGTTGCGATGTTTGCAGCTGCAGTGTTCGCTCAAATTGGTGTAGCACTTGGAATTTTCTTTAAAGCAAAAGACAAGGATTTAAAAGCTTTAGCGGGTTCGACGTTTTTCCCAGGGGCATTGGCAGGAGTAACAGAACCGATTCTTTACGGACTACTTCTTCGTTACCGCCGAACGTTAGTGTATGTTATTGTTGCAGGTGCTATTGGTGGTGCGATTAATGGAATGTTAGGACCAAAAGGAATAGTGTTTGCTTTTCCTAGCTTCCTTGCCATCCCAGCGTTCTCACCAATTGGAACGTATCTCATTGGTACAATGATTGCATTTGGCCTAGCCTTATTGGCTGTTTTACTAGGTGGTTTTGAAATCAAAGGAACAAAAGCTGTAGCAAAAGAACCTGTTGAAGAAGCAAACAAAAATGAAGACAATCGTCCTGCATTAACAAAAAGAGAAAAGATTGTAAGTCCTATGACAGGGAAGGTTGTCCCATTACAAGAAGTGAATGATGCTGCATTTGCATCAGAAACAATGGGAAAAGGAATTGCGATTGAACCTACTGTCGGGGAAGTTGTATCTCCAGTAGAAGGAACGGTTTCTGCAGTATTCCCAACAGGGCATGCGATTGGACTGACAACAAATGATGGTGCAGAAATATTAATTCATATCGGGATAAACACTGTGCAATTAAATGGAAAACATTTCACCCCAGCGGTCAAACAAGGTGATACCGTCAAAGAAGGAGACCTGTTAGTATCTTTTGACTTAGAGAATATTAAAGAAGCGGGTTTTGATGTGACAACACCGATTATTATTACAAATACAGATCAATACCTTGAAGTGATTGAAACAGAGCAAGTGGAGATTCAAGCAAAAGAACCATTATTAACGGTAGTTCGCTAATTACGTGTGTTTTGGGGGGCTCTCCCCCTTTTCATAAAATGAATCAACGATAAGGAGGAAATAGATATGAGTGGAGAAAACAAAAGATTTCCAGAAGGTTTTTTATGGGGAGGTGCAACAGCAGCAAACCAATTAGAAGGTGGTTTTCATGAAGGAAATAAAGGCTTAAATATTGCCGATGTTTTACCTGGGGGAAAAGAAAGATTAAAGGTGTTAAAAGAACCAGGTTTTGATTTTGAAATTGACAACGAAAAATATAACTATCCGAACCATGAAGCGATTGATTTTTATCATCGTTATAAAGAAGATATCGCTCTTTTTGCGGAAATGGGCTTTAAAGTGTATCGCATGTCCATCGCATGGTCACGTATTTTTCCAACAGGAACAGAGTTAGAGCCAAATGAAGAAGGCCTTGCTTTTTATGACCGTGTGTTTGATGAATTACACAAACATGGAATTGAACCGGTTGTGACGATTTCACATTATGAAATGCCACTAACTTTAGTAAAAGATTACGGTGGTTGGCGTAGTCGCGAAGTTATTACTTTCTTTGAGCGATATGCCAAAGCGATTTTGAATCGATATAAAGGAAAAGTAAAATATTGGATGACTTTTAATGAAATTAATAGTGCTCTTCATTTCCCAATTATGAGTATGGGATTCTCGGTAGAAGAGGAAGAAACGAAATATCAGCAAATTTTCCAAGGGTTCCACCACCAATTTGTGGCGAGTAGCTTAGCTGTAAAAGCGTGCAAAGAAATTATTCCTACTGCAGAAATTGGTTGTATGATTCTAGTAGCACCGGTGTATTCGTATGATTGCAACCCGGAAAATGTCATGTACTCTTTGCAAGAAGAACAGATTTTCACATTTTTCTGTGGAGATGTTCATGTGCGAGGTGAATATCCAGCCTACTCGAAACGATTCTTTAAAGAGCATAATGTAATGTTAGATATTCAAGCGGGAGACTTAGAGTTAATTAAAGAATATACAGTCGATTATATCGGCTTCAGCTATTATATGTCGCTCACACAAATGAAAGACAAAACAGGTGTTGAAATTACACCAGGAAATCTATTAGAAGGGGTAAAAAATCCATTTTTAAAAGCAAGCGACTGGGGCTGGGAAATCGACCCTACAGGATTGCGCATTATATTAAACAAACTATATGATCGCTACCAACTTCCGCTTTTTGTTGTAGAAAATGGATTAGGTGCGTATGACAAAGTGGAAGAAGACGGTTCAATTCAAGATGATTACCGCATCGACTATTTACGAAGTCATATCGAAGCGATGGCAGAAGCCGTTGAAGATGGTGTAGACTTAATGGGCTACACAAGCTGGGGATGTATCGACTTAGTAAGCGCGTCAACCGGTGAATTTTCAAAACGATACGGCTTTATTTATGTCGACAAACACGATGATGGGACAGGAACGCTTGAACGCAAAAAGAAAAAGTCGTTTGATTGGTATCAACGAGTTATCGCCACAAATGGAGAAGAATTGTAGAAGAAGTTCCCCCTACGTACATGATGTGCGTAGGGGATTTTTTTGTGGAGGGGGAGGGGGCAACTGTTCGGACATCTATTCCGTTATATAGCGGAATATAGGTGTTTTTCATTTTTATCGGACATGTGTTCCGCTATTCTCCTCTTTTCTGGAGTTAGCGCGGGCGAAAATACTAGATTAACGGAACAGATGTCCGATAGAAATTGTAAAAACGCTATTTTAGATAAAATAGCGGAACACATGTCCGTTTGAATCTGAGACAATTAGCTGTACGTCTAGAGGTATCGTTTTTAATGTATCCAACTACTGGTCACTATGATACTATGTCCCTAATGAGTAACGACAGTTCATGTTGTGTGAAAACTGAGAAAGAAGCAGGTGTTGTTGTGGGTATATTTTTTAAAGAAGAATCAAAGCGTGATGCTGTTCTATGGAGGAAAAGTTGCATATTCGCGTTTTACATTTTGTTAACTCTCTTATTAATAGACAGTATGGCGTATAACTTAAAGGATATTTCTTTATTCACGAGTCAGGTTCTCCTTTGGGTGGGTATATTATCGGCATTTCTATGTCAGTTTGTTTTAAAAATGAAATCTAATAAAAAGCGAAAAAAGCGTGAAAATCTAAATGCTCGTTGAAACGAATGACATGGTATTATTTCTACAACCTGTTTTTATCGCTGATCGTCATAGGATATATGGCCGATGAATATGGGGAAGCTGTCGAACTGGTTTCGGTTACTATGTTTTTGTTTGTTGTTGAACTCTCGATTTAGCTAAGAGTAGAAGACCATTCTAAGTACTTCAGGTGCCTAGGATGGTTTTTGTTTTTAGACTTTTCTAAATGTAAGAATATAAATCCAATATTAGTAAAACTTAAAAAGGTAAAACAAAAAAGTCGAGGATACTACAATGCAGAATTTCACTCCGACAAACAAAGAACGTAGGTTTAAAGCGTATGTTAGTACAATAGGAACGACACAGCTACATCTCCGAAATCCATATATAATCGCATGGTGGTCAGCTGCTTTTCCAGGCTTTGGTCATCTTCTCTTATCCAAGTATTTAAGGGGTTACGCCCTTTTTATGTGGGAAATTTTGATTAACAATATGTCTAATTTGAATTTGGCTATGATGTATTCTTTTACAGGAAAAATTGATTTGGCTAAGGATGTACTCGAACCTCGGTGGATGTTGCTCTATATTCCCGTGTACCTCTTTTCGATTTGGGATAGTTATCGAACAGCTGTTGATATGAATAAAGTATATATGTTGGCGGAAAGGGAGAATGCTGAATTTAACACTTATGCAATTGGAGCGGCGGAAATAAATTATTTAGATAAAAGAAGGCCGTTGATGGCTGTACTTTGGTCTCTTTTGACTCCTGGATTAGGCCAATTATATATTCACCGTGTTATAACCGCGGTATTTACAATGATATTTATGATTGTTTTTGTTTATTTTTCAAATATTTTGCTAGCGATTCATTATTTGTTTCTAGGGAACATTTCCTATGCAACACAACAGCTTGACCCACAATGGCTTTTGTTTATTCCTTCCCATGTTGGTTTTTCAATGTATGATTCCTATGTCAATACAGTAGAAAACAATAAACTATTTGAATGTGAACAACGAAAGTTTTTAAGAAAAAAATATCAACAACACAAAGTGAAACTTTCAGGATTTTCGGACGAGGTGACATAACCATTGCAAATCTTTTCAACTTTTGAGCACACCACTTATTTAGAGTTAGCCTTGACGTCGTTAGAAAAAATAGGTGTGGAGAAATCCCATATCCTTGCCGTTCCATTATTCAATCGGGTGGAGGAACGACGATTGTTTGACACACTCCACCGTGCCGATGGGGTGAGCTTATTTGATAAAGGAGCGGTATTGGCTACTGCTTTTTCCGTCATCGGCGCTAGTGTTGGTTTTGTGTTAGAATGGGGTCCGATTTATTGGGGCTTAATTGGTGCGGCAAGTGGGTTTCTCATAGGATTTATGATTGATTACATCATTTTTAAAGTAATACATAAACGAAAAATTAAGGTGAAAGGCAAAACATCCGAAGTTGTTGTTGTCATTGAATGTCCAGATGCTCTCGTTGAGAAAGTTGAACAAACTCTCTGGGACCATTTAGCTTTAGGTGTTGCGAAAGTCGAAGGTTAATCCTTAAATTAATACTCAACGGATCGTTTATTGTGGATCCACTCATCCACTGCTATCATTTCATTACATGGAGGTGAATGAAATGGATTGCAGTAAAATTGGGAAATTACTTTTTCAGCTTCGGCAGGAAAAGAATATGACGCAAAAGGAAATTGCCGATGCAATTGGAATTAGTGACAAAACGATTTCAAAATGGGAACGTGGGTTAGGGTGTCCAGATGTATCGTTACTTGGGGAGTTATCTGCCCTATTAGGAGTCAATATTGAAAATATTCTTCAAGGACAATTAGCGCTTAATGATAAAAATCAAGGAAATCTAAAACGAATCTTATTCTATGTTTGTCCAAGCTGCGGCAATACGATGACAAGCTCAACACAAGCAGATATTGCTTGTTGTGGCAGGAAACTAACTTCATTAACAGCGAAAAAAGAGGACCCAATCCATAAAATCCATGTTGAGGAAATTGAACAAGATTATTTTATCTCCATTCAGCATGAAATGAGTAAAAGTCACTTTCTCGCATTTGCGGCGTATGTTACATGTGATAAAATGCTGTTTATCCCGTTTTATCCTGAACAAAATGCGGAATTCCGGGTTCCGAAATTTTCAAGTGGCCGGTTATATGTGTATTGTAATCAACATGGATTATGGATGAAGGAAATAAAAAAGCCAAGTCGTTTGGCGAAAAGTTCATAATAATATTGTTCAATCTGAACGTGCTTACCTATAATGAAAAGGTAAGCATTTTTTGTGTCAGAAGGGAGAACAAGAGTGAAAACTAAAAAATTATATTATCAAGATCCATACATACAAACATTTACAGCCCAAATTGTGGAACAAAATCAAGACGAAAAAGGCCATTATGTGGTGTTAGATAAAACAGCTTTTTATCCGACTGGTGGTGGACAACCTCATGATACCGGGCAACTAAACGGAGTCCAAGTAGTTGATGTTGAGGAAGTTGAAGAAGAAGTTCGTCATTATATGAAAGAAACTCTAGACGTGAAAGAATGCACTGGAGAAATCAACTGGAAGCGGCGGTTTGACCATATGCAGCAGCATGCTGGTCAACATATTGTAACAGCGGCTTTTGAAGAGTTGTTTGGATATAAAACAATGAGCTTTCATTTAGGAAAAGAGATTTGTGCGATTGACCTTGATATTCCAACTTTAACAGAGACGGAAGCAAAGCAAGTTGAGGAAAGGGCGAACGAGGTTATTCTAGAAAATCATCCAATTGAAACGAGATGGGTGACAGAAGAAGAACTCCGTGATTTGCCATTAAGAAAGGCATTAGCCGTAAGCGAAAATATTCGTCTCGTTGTTATCCCGAACTTTGATTACAACGGGTGCGGGGGAACTCATCCGAATTCAACTGGACAAGTGAGTGCGATAACGATTTTACATTGGGAAAAGCAAAAGAAACAAACTCGTGTGTATTTTATTTGTGGAAATCGAGTACGGCAGCAATTACATGAAAAACACGAAGTTATTCAACGATTAAATTCATTATTCAGTGCCCCGCAAGAACAATTAGAGGTCGCCGCGACTCGCGTGTTTGAACAACAAAAAGCGTTAGAGAAAGAAATTGCCGAGTTGAAAAGCGAACTATTACAAGTAGAATTAGAAAAAGCAATCGAGCAATCCATCGACTGGAGTGGACATCGTCTCGTAAAACAAATCTATCAACAGCGGCCAATGCAAGAGCTCCAACAACTAGCGAAAAGCATCACGCAAAAGTCAGATAACGTAGTTGTTTTCTTAATAAGTGAAACCGAAGAAAAACTTCAAGTCGTTTGTGCGAGGAGCGAAGATGTTTCTCTGAACATGAAAGAGTTTATGAAGTCCATTTTACCATTGATTAATGGGAAAGGTGGCGGAAGTGAAACGATGGCTCAAGGCGGCGGAGAGAAGCTTTTGTCTCCAGAAGCGTTACTAGAGAGCATGCTATTAAAAGGATAAGGTGGCGTTTCTATCGGACATGTATTCCGCTATTTCATGAAAAATTAACGTTTATAAGACGCTATCGGACATCAGTTCCGTTAAACGACGAAAAAAAGCAACGAAACCATACTATTTCATAAGATAACGGAACTGATGTCCGTAAGATTTTCAAAAAGGCCCTATTTAACAAAAATAGCGGAACGTATGTCCGATAGACAAGTTCCGCTATATGCAACGTCAAATTACTATAAAATTTTCACAGCGATGTCGGCTGTTTCGCCCATCGATTCAGAGATTTGTTTGTTTTGGTCATTTAATGAATCGATCGTTGCACTCATTTCTTCAAGGCTTGCAGATGCTTGTTCAATGATTGCAGCTAAGTCAGAAGTGGAGCTCTCCACATTGACCGAGTTCCCGCGAACGACAGTCGCTAACTGCTGGAAGTCTGTAAAGCGTGTGTTTAGTTGCTCAAGCTGATTGGAAAGCTGTTTAAAATAATCAGTCACTGTGTTTGTTGCTTGTAAATTTTCAGCGAATTTCGTTTGGCTTTGTGTCATTTTATCGACAGCTAAGCCATTGTTTGTGTTTAATTCTGATAGATTCATTGTAATTTTCTCTGTCGTTTTGCCTGTCATTTCCGCTAATTTACGAATTTCATTTGCAACGACAGCGAAACCTTTACCAGACTCACCTGCACGCGCTGCTTCGATCGAAGCGTTTAAAGCAAGCAAGTTCGTTTGCTCGGTAATTTGTTTAATGCTATCAGCAAATGTATTGGTTTCTGCGATTTTTTCTGTTAATTGTTCAAATATGCGATTCAATTCTTTAGTTATTGTTTCTAACTCAGCCATATTCGTTGTTAAAGCGACAACTTGTTGGTTCCCATCAACAGACACTGTATAAGCTGAACCTGAAATCTCTTTTAATTGTGTTGTATGACCATCTAATTCATCCATTAATGTCCTTGTTTCATATGCATTTGTTGCAATGCCAGATATTTGCTCACTTTGTGTTCCGCTACCTGTTGCCATTTCATTTACAGCAATAGCAATTTGTTGTTGTGATTCAAGGTTTTCTTGAAGTTGTTCATTAACCGCAGTGACACGTTCAATGATGCCAGTAACACTTTCTTCAAGCTTTTGTTTTTGTTGTTCTTTTTCGATCACATCATTTTGACTTTGTAAGACAAATTGCTCGAGTTTATTGCCTTGTTGGTTGTTTAAATACACAAGGACAGAACAAACAACAATACTTAATACATAAAGTAACATTAGAGAACTTCCTACTTCTGCTAGCCCGCTTTCACTAGAGAAATATATATTGATGATTAGTGAAATTAATCCTAATCCACCGCCCATCACTAGTACATTTCGATTCATCTGGACAACCGATAATAAAAGGATGAAAAACGTAATCAGCGCAGCGACAATCCCACCACCGCTTATGGACATAGATAAAAACATATAAAAATAACAAATACCAATAAATAAATAAGGATAAATGAATTCCTTTTTAAATATGCGATGTAGCAATATATAACCAACAAATAATAAGATGAGCTCAGTGACGTATAATGTCATTGTAAAAAAGTCTTGTTTCACTAACGACAATATCGCAGCAGCGAGTAAAGAAAATGAGAAAGAAAATAAAAGCAGTCGATTTTTCTTAATAACTTCTTGTAATTTCAATTCTGCAATAGCATTCATGGGATAACATCCTTTTCAAAGAGTATAGGTATTTGATATCATTTTACTCCTAGTTACAAAGTTCGACAACTACTTTTTATATAAAAGTTGTAAGTTGGATGTATTTACAAGAAAAGCCCATAATAAAGCAAAACTTGAAAATATGATAAATGTGTAAAATTTACTAGATGTCGAAGCATTGTAGATTTTGTCAACTGATATGATACAATACAAGCAATAACCCATTCATCATATTGAACAAAATGGAGGAGTTAAACATGAAAAAAGTATGGATTAGTTTATTCGCTGTAAGTATTATCATTGCTGGATGTTCAAAAGACGTTGCTCAACAAGAAGAAGAGCCAGTTCATGAAGATATAGAGCAAGTGGAAAATGAGCAAGAGCAACAAGAGGAAGAACCAGTAGAAAATGAAGAAGTTGTAGAGAAAATCAAGGACGATGTTGCTAGCGGAGAGTCTGAGCAAGAAAAAGAAACTTCAAATAAAGAAACAAATAAGTCAGACGAACAGAAACAACCGCTCACTGAAGATGGTGCTGTACAATTATTAAAAGAACATCTTCGTGTTGAATATGACGAAACAATTCATGTGTTAGTCGACCGTGAAGAAGATGGAAAATACGTTCTTCAAGTGTTTGAAGTCATTGATGATGGTCAAAACAGCCATACAGCTACTTTAGGTTGGTATACGGTTGATAAAAACACAGGAGAGATAAGATCAATTATGTAATATTAAAAAAGTTCACATCAATGGGTGTGGACTTTTTTTTGTTCTTCGCAAATGAGTAGTCTATTTTCATAAAATAACCGAATACATGTCCAAACCGAAAAACTTTCCTTTATAGGGAAGTTTTTTTGTTGTGTTAGGTTTTTGTTATTTCCATGTCTGTAGTCACTATGAACAAAGGGTTTTTCGTCCATTTCATTACACAGTAATTTGACAATTGTGAAAAAACAGCTTGACTCATTGGTATATATAGACTCGCTCCTTAATAAAATGTACCAATCACCGACATAGATTAGGAGGCGAGTGGTGTGCACGATTACATCAAAGAACGTACTATCAAGATTGGCAGGTACATCGTGGAAACAAAAAAGACAGTCCGAACGATCGCAAAGGAATTTGGGGTGTCTAAAAGTACAGTCCATAAAGATTTGACTGAGCGATTACCTGAAATCAACCAGGAGCTGGCCAATGAAGTGAAAGAAATTCTTGAGTATCATAAGTCGATCCGACACTTACGTGGTGGGGAAGCAACAAAGGTAAAATACAAGAAAGATTCCGTTGTGGAAGAAGCCGTCGAAAAAACTCGCATTTAATGAAAGAAATCAATCCCTGTATTGACAAAATGTGATAAAATAGATCAATAGTAGGAAACATTTTTCGATACGAATAATTTGAGATATTATACAGGGAGGAATTCGCTACATGTTCGGTAGGGATATAGGGATTGATTTAGGAACGGCAAATGTTTTAGTGTATGTAAAAGGAAAGGGGATTGTCCTTGATGAGCCATCTGTTGTGGCGCTTGAGGCAACAACCCAAAGAGTTTTGGCAGTAGGGGAAGAAGCATTTCGTATGGTTGGACGTACCCCAGGGAATATTGTAGCCATGCGACCAATGAAAGATGGAGTTATCGCCAACTTTGAATTAACAGAATCTATGCTAAAACATTTTTTAAATAAAGTAAATGTTAAAAATGTTTTTTCGAAGCCGCGTATTTTGATTTGTTGCCCGACGAACATAACCTCCGTAGAACAAAAAGCAATCCGCGAAGCAGCTGAGAAAAGCGGTGGAAAAAATGTATACCTTGAAGAAGAGCCGAAAGTCGCTGCGATTGGTGCGGGTATGGATATTTTTCAACCAAGTGGTAACATGGTCATAGACATAGGCGGTGGAACAACAGATGTTGCTGTTCTTTCCATGGGTGATATCGTCACCGCCTCTTCTATTAAAGTAGCAGGAGACCGGTTTGACCATGAAATTTTGACTTACATAAAGAAGAAGTATAAGTTATTAATCGGTGAGAGAACATCTGAAGCGATAAAAAAAGAAGTCGCGACTGTGTTCCCAAATGCACGTGAGACAAGCTTGGAAATTCGGGGCCGTGATATGGTGAGTGGACTTCCACGTACAATTACGGTGTATTCTGCAGAAATTCAAGAAGCATTGCAAGAAGCAGTTTCTTATATTGTACAAGCTTCTAAAGGCGTCCTTGAGCAAACACCTCCAGAGCTTTCAGCTGATATTATCGACCGCGGGGTTATT
Source organism: Alkalihalobacillus sp. LMS39 (assembly GCF_022812285.1). Classification (NCBI taxonomy): domain Bacteria; kingdom Bacillati; phylum Bacillota; class Bacilli; order Caryophanales; family Bacillaceae; genus Alkalihalobacillus; species Alkalihalobacillus sp. LMS39. The sequence goes on along the minus strand of NZ_CP093300.1, from coordinate 4,574,742 downwards.
TTAACAGGCGGTGGTGCGTTATTGCACGGAATTGATTTATTATTAGCGGAAGAATTAAAAGTACCTGTTTTAGTAGCGGATGAGCCGATGCACTGTGTTGCAAAAGGTACAGGGATTATCTTAGAAAACCTTGACCGTATGTCGTCAAAACGAATTAGGCTATAATTAACAGTTGAAGTTTCCCTATAGGGATCCGATATAATAGATACTGTAATCCGTCTTTAAAACGGTAAGGAGGAAAAATGGATGCTTCGAGGAATCTATAGTTCTGCTGCTGCGATGGTATCACAACAGCAAAGACAGGAAATGCTGACAAATAACCTTGCAAATGCGAATACACCAGGATTTAAAGCTGACCAAGCGTCACTGCGAGCTTTTCCTAATATGTTAATTAAAGCAATGAATACATCGAACATGCTACCAAATTCTCATCATGTCGGAGAACTAAGTACGGGTGTTTATTTACAAGAAACAATGCCTAACTTTAGGCAAGGTGATATACATGAAACAGGAAATACAACTGACCTTGCATTGCTACAAGGCGTCATGCCTTTTAATGAGCAAGGACGTCAAGGTGCGTTATTTTTTGAAGTGCAAAATGAAAACGGTGATGTTCGTTATACAAGAAACGGCAGTTTAGCTGTCGATGCTGGTGGTTTCCTAGTGACAACAGAAGGCCATTATGTTCGTGATACAGCGGGGAACCGTATGCTTGTTGGGTCAGAAGATTTTACTGTTGATCGAAATGGACAAGTTGTAACTCAAGCAGGTAATGTTGTAGGGCAAATTCAAGTGACGTTTGCTGAAGATCCTATGCTACTTGTAAAAGAAGGAAATGGATTGCTTCGTTTTGATGGTGAAGGAGCTCTTCCAACAGCTATCGGAAACGGGCAAGTCACATATCAATTACAGCAAGGTTTTATTGAGCGTTCTAACGTCGATACTGCCCAAACAATGACGGAAATGATGAATACATTCCGTACGTTTGAAGCAAACCAAAAAGTATTACAAGCCTATGACCGTAGCTTAGAAAAAGCGGTTAATGAAATCGGCCGAATTGGCTAGAAAGGAGTATGACAAATGAATACATCGATGATTACGGCTTCAAACACGATGGGGCAGCTTCAAAAAAAGCTTGATACAATCTCAAACAACTTAGCAAATACGAACACGATTGGATATAAACGTCGTGAAGCATCTTTTTCCGATCTTCTAGTCCAACAAGTGAACAATCAATTGGTTCATAGTAAAGAAGTTGGTCGTCTTACTCCAAATGGCATTCGCGTCGGTGCAGGAGCAAAAATTGCCCAAACCGCTATGCGACTTGAGCAAGGAGCGATGCAACAAACCGAACGCCCCCTTGATGTTGCATTAACGACAAAAGGAACTTTCTTTGAAATTCAAGTGGACGTAAATGGCAACCCAGAAACACGGTATACGAGAGATGGGGCCTTTTACTTAAGTCCGAATGCTAATAATCCGCAATTGTTAAATTTAGTTACCGGTCAAGGACATTATGTCATGGGTGAAAATGGACCGATTCAAATCCCAGCTAATTTTAAAGACATTACAATTAGTGAAGGTGGAAGAGTCAGTGTATCATTAAACGGTGGCGGTAATGTGGATGCAGGTCAATTGGCTGTAGTCCGCGCTGAACGTCCACAAATGTTAATTCAAATGGGAGAGAACCTTTTTGGACTCCCTGAAAATTTAGCTGAACAAGGATTAAATGTTGCTGATATTCTTACTGCGTTAGGTGCAGGTGAAATCTCAATGCAACAAGGGTCACTAGAAATGTCTAACGTTGATATGAGCCGAGAAATGACGGAATTAATGATGACACAACGATCTTATCAATCAAACGCCCGTTCGATCACAATGGCTGACCAAATGATGGGGTTAGTGAACTCAATCCGCTAAGAAACGGCTTAGTAAGGAGACGCTATGGCGAATAAAGAACTTGAATCAAAGTCGAAAACAAGAGCTGAGCTTGTTCAAGAAGAACAAGCTCTAGATAAAAAACAAGCTAAAGAAACAAAAGAAAAAGAAAAGAAATCAAGGCGAAAGCGCAAAAAAAGAGGCCGCATTCGTCTTATTCCTATTTGGGTTCGAATTATCCTTTTCGTTTTGTTTGCTGCTGCCTCTTTAGCAGGTGGATTAATGGTCGGTTACGGCATTATAGGAAACGGCGAACCCGCAGAAGTACTAGAAGAAGAAACATGGACCCACATATTAGACATCATCCGCGGTGTGGAATGATGGTGAGGTGTCTTTTTTGGGGTGTCTGACACCCTAAAAAGACACTGTCCACCTCATGTGGACACATTTCTTTACTCCCTCTTTTTCCCCTCGTTTTTTTTATTTCCTCAATTAATTTGATAAAGGAGCGAACCCCTATGGCTCGAAAGCAACGGATTTGGTATCCTGGTGCAATGTATCATATTACTTGCCGTGGAAACCGGAAATGGCCGATCTTTCATGATGAAGCGGATTACACGATGTATTTGTTCCTCTTGAAAGAAACGCAAAAACGCTATTCCTTTCTTCTCCATTCTTATTGTCTAATGACAAACCACATTCATCTCCTTATCGAAACGAAAACAACATCTATCTCTCGTATTATGCAATTCCTCACAACTCGTTACGCTAAATATTATAATGACCGTTATGGATACGTTGGTCATCTATTTCAAGGACGCTACTATTCTGGTTTGATTACATCCACCGCTTACTTTATGGACGCCTCAAAATATATTCATCTTAATCCGCTTGATGCAGGTATGGTGGATTCACCTGAAGATTACCGTTGGAGCAGTTTATTTTCTTATTTGTTCCATACATACAACCCCAATATTACTCCCTCTTTTCTATACTCACACCTTCCTTTTCCTGAAGCTCTTTATTATCACGTATTTATCGAAAGTGAAAAGTCTTGGTTAAAACACTCCTTCAGACTAAGGTAGTGGGGTGGTGGTAACGGGGTGTCTGACACCCAAAATGGACATTGTCCACACCGAATGGACATTACGTATTTCATACAGAGGTAGTCCAACTTCAATCCCTGTTAAAGAAAGTCCACCATGTGGTATAATTGAAATTATGTACATAGGAAAATGTTGGGTGACTGACACCCCAAAAGGAGGACCACATGCTAAACATTGAAGAAATAAAAGAGATTATTCCTCATCGTTATCCGTTTTTGTTGGTTGACCGCATTCTTGAGGTGGAAGAAGGAAAGCGTGCAGTCGGTATTAAAAACGTATCGGCAAATGAAGAGTTCTTCAACGGACATTTCCCAGAGTTCGCTGTTATGCCGGGGGTTTTAATTATTGAAGCTCTTGCTCAAGTCGGTGGAGTCGCGATGTTAAAGTTAGAAGAAAACAGAGGGAAAATCGCCCTATTTGCCGGAATTGATAAATGTCGTTTTAAAGAGCAAGTAAGACCAGGGGATCAGCTTCGGTTAGAAGTTGAAATGGTTCGCTTTAAAGGTCCGATTGGTATTGGTAAAGGTGTGGCTTATGTAGGGGATAAAGTTGCTGCTGAGGCAGAAATGATGTTTGCATTAAAAAAATAGCAAAAAAGACGAGTGAAGGTTCTGACTTTACTCGTCTTTTTTTTTATTGTTTAGCGTAACTATAAAATAGTCGACCTGTAGATAACAATTCGCTTATATATTCTTCGAATATGAGATGGTATTTAAGCGGCCATGAAAACCGTTATCTGTGAACATTGCAAGCGTTTTGGAATGTTGGCGGACACAGGAGCAGTTAATCATAATAAATCGCTAGGAATAGAGTTGCTTTTGCGTGAATAAGCGCTCGTGTGGCCGCAAAAAAACGGAAACCCGTAACATGTTCACAAATAACGGCTACTCTGACCGCAAAAATGAGAGATGTAGAATCAATTGTACCTCATTGTTTGTACAAATAATTTATTCGCATGTCCAAACCTTGAATTTGTTCTTTTCCAATAGTTCAAAACTCGGAATAAAATATACCTAAGACAATACTCATGAAAATAATTTGTCGAAACATTTCCAACGAGAAAACCCTTTGTATACCAACGGTTACGAGATAGTTCTAACAAATGTAAAAATATATATTTTTGCAAAAAAATGGGTATTTTGTCTAACGAAAATTTAGTCTTTTGTGATTAAAATGGTAGTAGATATAAGATAGGGATGTTAAGATAAATAGTAAAATATTGAAAAGGAGGAATTATTGTGCCATTGTATCAAATGAAACCAATTTGGACTCCGCTCGAACTCATAGGGATTAAATTTTTTAAGTGTGATGAAGGAAAACTCTACATCAAATTTTGGGGTAGTCACAGAAAACAAATATTTAAATAATAATAATAGAAGAGTTGATTACAATCATTCCATTGATGTAATCAACTTTTTTTGTCATAGTAGAAGGAACGATAACAATTAAAATTAACTGGAGGAACCAACCACCCATGGACTATATAAAAATGATTCGCTCTCATGTTGGAACGCGCCCATTACTTTTAACTGCGTGTGCAATCATAATAGAAGATGAACAAAACAGGGTATTATTACAGCACCGGACAGATACAAATGACTGGGGAATCCCTGGTGGATTTATGGAGCTTGGGGAATCAACAGAAGAGGCAGCAAGGCGAGAAGTATATGAAGAAACAGGCTTAACAGTCGGAGAACTCGAGTTATATGAAGTGTTTTCCGGAAAAGATTTTTACTTTGTGTATCCGAATGGTGACGAAGTATATAATATCATTGTGACGTATACAACAAAAGAGGTAAAAGGGGAGATAAAATTTACCGATGGTGAAAGTTACGATGTAAAATATTTTCCTCTGCATCAACTACCAGACAAAATGATTCCAACTAGTCGCAAAATGATTGAACAATACATAAAAGAAAGAGAATGAATCAGATCAACCATTCATTCTCTCGTGCAACCAATCATCCAACTGACCATCTGCAACTAACGGGTAACTGTAAATTCTAAGGATTGTTCCATTGTATACGATGTTTTCTCCCTTTCAGTGAGTAGGTCATTTTCACTCATATCAATAATAAAATGAGCAACTACGGTTACCTTATATGTCCCAGGCGGAAACGTCACTTCATCCTCTTCTAGCCACTTTTTATAAAACGCGGCATTAGGATCGCCACCGACAAACCCTGTACTCTTTTCATAATCCGTTTTTTCCCATTCTCCTTGTTTTAAAGTCGTTAAGATATATGGTTCTGGCATCATATAAGGGAAAGTTAAGTCTCCGTCCGTTTGCTCAATGTAAAAACCGAGATAGTGCATCGCATGGCCAATTGTCATCGTTTCTTCCTCTCCAAAAAATCCAAACTCTGCCCAAATGTCTACAGGTTCCTTTTCTTTGTAAACAGCTTTATTCGTGAATAAAGAAAGCTTGAAATCATCTTCTTCTACTGTAATCGTTTGAGGTTGAGGATGAACATCATCATCCACAACAGGATTTGTACCGCCGCCACTTTGCCCTTGACCACACCCGGTTAATAGCAATACACCGAATGCAACAAAAAGAAATGTTTTCATTTCACAATCCCACCCTTCTTATCATTAGAGACGATATGCCTTACAAAGAGTTACAACATAATAAGCCTCAAATATGAAAAAAACTATAATACTTCATGTGAAATCATTGTAACAATTATGTAAAAGTCTAGACGAGTTTGTAACAGTGCATGACTAATGCCAAAAAAACACGAAACCTATAGACCGTCATGAATGAGGATGGTAGTATAACGACATACTAACGTTAGTCGTTAGTTTAATTAATTTATTGGGGGTATTTATTATGAAGAAAAAAGCATTTGCTACTGTCGGTTCAGCAGTATTAGCATTAGGTTTATTAGCAGCGTGTGGAGACGCAACAGATGACAACACAGGTATCGAGGAGCCGCTTGATCAAGAGCCTGCAATCGAAGAACCAATGGATGAAGGTGTAGACGATGGTCTTGAAGAAGGAACAGACCTAGGTGAAGACACTGGTCTTGAAGAAGGCGATGACTTAGGTGAACCAGCTGATGATGAAGGTTTAGAAGCTGACCTTGACGATGAAGAAGAAGAGCTAGAAGCTGACGAATAAGAAACACATAATGTAAGAGGGGCTAACCGTAGTGGTTAGTCCTTTTTTCAGAACTCATTTTTCACCTTTACATATTTACAAAAAAAATGAAGGAATTTGACTAAAAGATGCGTAACTTATAGAATGAAAAGAGAACATACAAATATTTGAAAAAGATATATTGAGGAGAGATAAAGGTGAATGTACGAAAGGCGATTATCCCCGCAGCTGGATTAGGAACGAGGTTTCTTCCTGCAACAAAAGCACAACCGAAAGAAATGCTTCCGATTGTAGATAAACCAACAATTCAATATATTGTCGAAGAAGCGGTTGAATCTGGAATTGAAGACATTATTATTATTAGTGGTCGTGGAAAACGCGCAATCGAAGATCACTTTGACAAATCGTATGAGTTAGAAGAGACTTTAGAGAAGAAACAAAAATATGCGATGTTAGAAGAAATTCAATCGATTTCAAATCTAGCAAACATTCACTATATTCGCCAAAAAGAACCAAAAGGACTTGGCCATGCGATTTTATGTGCGCGCCGTTTTGTTGGGGATGAGCCTTTTGCTGTTATGTTGGGTGATGATATCGTCCGTAGTGAAGTTCCGTGCTTAAAGCAATTGATTGATACGTTTAATCGATATCATTCATCTGTTGTTGGTGTTCAGCCGGTACCTGATGAAGATGTTTCGAAATATGGGATTGTGGCGCCGAAAGGATCAGAAATTGAAGAAGGTGTCATTCATGTTGATGACTTAGTGGAAAAGCCTAAACTAGCAGATGCTCCATCTAATTTTGCAATCATGGGTAGATACGTCCTCCGACCGGAAATTTTTGAGATTTTAGCCAACACAAAACCTGGTGCTGGAAATGAAATTCAATTAACAGATGCCATTAAACAATTAAACTTAGATCAAGCCGTTCTAGCCTATGAGTTTCAAGGTAAACGGTATGATGTTGGAGATAAATTTGGCTTTATTAAAGCAACGGTTGATTTCGCGCTTGAGCGCGAAGACCTTCAAAAAGAAGTGTTTGCTTATTTAGAGTCAATTACAAGCAATAAACTAAGCATTTAAAAATATCATAACACCTATAACACAAATCATCCTATTACGCATAGGGTGATTTTTTGACCATGAAAAAAGGGGATAGCAAGATGGAGCAACACTGGGAAACAGTAATACAAAGCCTTTCAGCCATTACGGTCACGTCCAATCCAAACAACAATCCGGTCACAATAACAGGAACGGTACCTGATATTCGTTGTGTTGGAGTGGGAACGGATGCGGCTGTGTTCCAATCGATTCATGCTCCGAAATTTGCGTTTAAAATGTACTCGATAGACAAACAGGATAAAGTGAAAATTGAAGAAGGGGTATACCGGAAGTTAGGTGAGGCTCCGTATTTCTCAAGTTGTTATGGCTCAACCGATAATATTCTCGTGTTAAGTTTTGAAGAAGGGGTGACATTGTTTGATTGTCTTCTTCAAGGAATCTGTATTCCCAGAAATATAATTGAAGACGTGGAAAATGCTCGGCTGTATGTGCAGGAAAAAGGCTTAAATCCCCGCGATATTCATTTGAAAAATATACTAATGCAACATGGCAAAGCGAAAATATTAGACGTATCCGAGTATGTAAAAGAAGGAAATGACTATCGCTGGGAACATTTAAAACGAGCGTATGATGAATATTATTATCTTATTGATGGGAAATCAGTTCCGTTTTGGCTATTAGAAACCATCAGGAAGTGGTATCATCAATGGAATAAGTACTCAACAACCTTTGATGAATTTATGAAATATGTATTAAAACATACGACATATAAAAAATAAACCGCCAGTTAAGGCGGTTTTTATATTTAATGAACCCGTTACCCTAAATCTCTGTGTTGCCAGTAGTGATCGGCTACGGTTGGTACATTTCCATGCAGAAAATTGTCCCAGTTAATTTTGTCTAATGTTTCTTCATAGAAAGAAACATTGGCGATTAACATTGTGCCTTCATTTCCGTATGCGTCTACACTCGGAAAATAAAATTCGAGCGCTACATCATATCCTTCAGGAGCAACTTCATGAATCGCTTGGACTAGATTTGTTGTATCCATCAATACCCCTGTGCGAATCATGTTACGTGTTAAGTTGTCTGATGCGTTAATTCCTACAGATATAATGGAAGCGTCGGTATCAATATCATAATCCTCCATGACGAAGCTGTAGTTATACTTATCTTCCCCTAATACTTCGATTGCGAGTTGTTCAACAAAGGCTTCTTGCTCTTCGATTTCCAGATCGAGAAAATTTTCTGGTGGAATTTCTTCTTCAACATCGTCTTCTTCGTCTATTTCAGGTTCTGTTGTTTCTTCTTGATCTAATTCAGTAACGTCATCATCTTCGGGAGCTGGTTGAACAGTATCTTCAGCTTCTGGCATAATCATTATCCCGACAATGAATAAAATTAATCCAATTCCTGCTTTTTTCAAATGTCCTTTGCGATTACCCTTTGCATTTATTAACGCCAATATTCCAAATACAATTAACATTCCTAAGCCGATTAAAAAAAGTAAAACATCCATATGGTATCTCCTTTTTTAAAAAGATAAGAAAGAAAAATTTTGGTGTAGCAGTGATGCTTTGAAAGAAAAGACGCTCTCGCGTTTTTCTTAATTTATTGTTTGGGTAGATACCTTGGTTTATTCAAACATGAAAATGGTAGAATCTTCTGTTGCTCTTTTGATTTTAAGAAAGGTGGTGGCGCTGTTTATCGAACATTTTAATTTATTGTAAAATTTGTTAAATATAACAGAAATAGATAGAATGGTGGTGAATAGTGAGAATCATTTCTGCTATATTAAAGACAGGATTTAACATTTTTCGGTAAGGAGGTGTTTGTTTCTTAATTTTCTTATCGCGCCCTTCCGCCATCCTTTGACTACCTCTATAGATACTCGATGATCCTCTGCTATTTGTTTTCGTTTCTTTTGCAAAACGATCGCCTCATGAACCCATAGTTTTTCTCGTGGGCTTAGACCTTCAAAATACAAGTCGGGTAATTCTTCTCTTTCATCATCAAACATAGTATAGCTTTTCGTTATTTGAACATCATCATCATGTATTTCATGTCTTGTTTCAAATGTCTTTTCTTTTTGTAACAACGTCATCATTTTTCCTCGAACATAAGATTGTGCATACGCTGGAAATGCTCCTTTTTTTGAATCAAAGTTTTTGTGTGCCTCCCATAGTGCGATTAACCCCATTTGATAAAACTCATCATAGCTTTTATAGAGGTGTAATGCTTTTATTTGTTTTTTTATCATTGGTTCAAATTGTGTAGCGACAAAGTCAAAAGTCATTTTTGAATAATCCATTTCAAACCTCTTTGTGAAAGCGCGCTTTCGAAGATTACCGGTTACGTTTACAGTACGAGGAATTTGGGCAGAGGGCTAATGGCTGTTTTTCAAAAACAAAAGTAAAAATTAAGGCATAATTCACGAATGATCTATCTTTTTTTGATAAAACTAATGATTTGGTTCGAATAAGAGAGAGAATGAGTAAAGTTGAGGAGGAAGGAAATGGGGAAGTACAAAGAGCTAGATTATATGATTAATGCTCATACGATGCTGTTAAAGCCAGTCCAACACGAGAAATATGGAACGTTAGTGTATGAAAAAGGCTGTAAGTTCTACACGATGTTCAGACCGAAGGATTATATTGAATGCGCTTGTTTAGAAGGAGGATCTAGTTATGCGGGGCGAAGAGAAGCGGTCCTATATAGTACGACGTATCGCAATAAAATTCCAATTCCGATATTTCCGGAACAAAGCATTATAGCTTTTCCAACATTGTCATCGAGCCAATTTCTATGTGAGTGGGTATTCCTACACCATATTAAAGGATATAAGATGTTAGAAAAAATAGTAAAAGAGCCAAGAACGCAGGTTGATTTTAGTGATGGTCAATATGAGGATGTGATGATGTCTGCTTACAGCTTCCAAGAGCAAATGGAACGAGCATCTTATTGTAATTTTCTATTTTCAAAAGCAACAATGATGAATCATACATAAAAATCAAAAAGTGAGTAAGTATATGTTAGTGGTTATAAAGGTAAAAGTCATGTGAGAAGTTCTCTATATAATTATATAGTATGAATATAGTTCATTATATTGAACGAACGCATCTAAAAAAGTAAAATAAAGTTGATTTTTAAGTCGATTTAACTAGAAAAAAGAAAAATTGTGAGAAAAGTCTCTAGGATTATAGAATTATTGCCGATATTATAAATAGTAAATATTAGTTCTATTTCCAATGTCGGAGGTGTCAAGTGTGAGTAAATCGGCAACGATGAGAAAAGTCGTCATTTCATCAGCGTTAGCTACAGGAATTTTCTTAGCAAGCCCGCAAGATGCAGATGCAGCCTTAGGAGATCAAACGCTCCGGAAAGGAATGAATGATCCGGATGTGAAAGATTTGCAAGATGCATTAAAAGCAAAAGGATTTTTCACCTTTGATCAGTCAACAGGGTATTATGGACCAATTACAGAAGAGGCGGTCCGTAAATTTCAACAAGAGCACCGTCTTCAAGTCGACGGAATTGCAGGCCCACAAACATTAAGTACGCTTCTTGCGTTAATGGACCAACAAACACAAGTGCAAGCCCAAAGAACACAAACAGCACAAGCAACAACAACTTTGTCAACAACGTCTTCAACACAATCGGCGTTAACGACTACATCAGTGCTACGCTTTGGTTCACGAGGGAAACAAGTCGAAGAATTACAACTGAGATTAAAACAAGAAGGTCATTTTAATCATGAAGTGACAGGGTATTTCGGGCGGATAACAACAGATGCTGTCAAAGCGTACCAACGTAAGCATAAGTTAAAGGTGGATGGCATTGTTGGACCACAGACACTTTCATCGCTTTTGAGTGTAAACCAACCAAACACTAACTCAACATTGAAAGTCTCAACTCCTTCAACTGGACAAGTTGCCGTATTGCGTAATGGCAGTAAAGGCACCCAAGTAAGAACTTTACAGCAACAGCTTAAGGATTTGGGATATTTTAACCACAGTGTCACAGGTAATTTCGGTGGGATTACTGAACTTGCGGTTAGAGATTTTCAAAGAGCTCGAAAGATTAAAGTAGATGGATTAGTAGGACCGCAAACTCGTGCGGAACTGGAAAAGGCACTAGCAGAAAAGAAGACAGGGAAAGCACCTGCCGCAACACCAGTCACAACAACTCCAGCTCCTTCAACGTCTTTAACGATTGGGACAAGAAGTGATGCAGTGACAGAGTTACAATCACAACTTCGTTCATTAGGATTATTTAATGTCCAGCCAACAGGGTATTACGGAGAAATTACTGCCCAGTCAGTAAGAGAGTTTCAACGGTTAAATAACATTAAAGTAACAGGAGTAGCAAACCAAACGACAATTAATAAAATTAAAGAAGTAGCTACAAATAAAGCATCAGAATCGACGAATGAACTTCCAAGCCGTGGATCTAACCCTGCAGCTATGGTAACGAATATGGTAGCGGATGCCGCAACATTTATCGGAACTCCATATGTCTGGGGTGGAACGACGGCAAGTGGATTTGACTGTAGTGGATTTGTACAAACAGTCTTTAGTAGACAAGGTGTAACGATTCCAAGAACGGTCGCATTACAATGGAATTTTGGGAAAACAGTATCACAACCAGCAGTGGGAGATGTTGTATTCTTTGAAACCGTAACTGGTCCATCACATAATGGCATTTACATAGGGAATAACCAGTTCATCCATAGTGGTTCGTCCACGGGGGTTATCGTTGCAAATATGAACAGTAACTATTGGAAAGAAAGATATTTAGGTGCGAAGCGGATGTATTAAAGGGTGTCTTTTTTGGGGTGTCTGACACCCAAAATGGACATTGTCCACCCCAGAAAGACAAAATAGCCTTTGCTCATTATGAGCAAGGGCTATTTCACATGTATAAACACAAAAATAGAGGAAAGACTACTGTAAAAACAGGAGGATTTCTAGCAGATGGAAAATGAAGGTGTGAACTTTTTCAAAGGGTTACTATGGGGTACTGCCTTAAGCATCCCATTATGGATTTCGATTATCGGTTGGGCACAATTGATTTTAAATATTTTGTAAATCCAATGTAAAGTAAAAGAAAAAGCCGGATATGCAATATGCATACCCGACATACCTTTATCTATCAGTCTAGTTCTAGATGTTCACGTAAAAGCTGTGTCATATTGTTACGGTCTTCATCTGAAATGACAACATAACTTAACCCATCAATTCGTTGACTCGGACCAACCAACGCAAGTTGTTCAACATTATGTCTAGCTTCACTATAGTTTGATTGAATCGCCCACATTTCAGTTAATGTTAAATCTGTACGGACAGATTCTCCAACCGCATCTAAAATGCTACCAGCTTTTGTTATAGAAGAAACTTGAGCAGCTTCTTTAATTACAGCTTCAACGATTTGACGTTGACGGTCGTTTCGTCCGAAGTCGCCTCGAGCATCTTGTTTTCTCATACGAGAGTAAGATAATGCTTGTTCTCCGTTCAAAAACAAAGGACCTTCAGCAAATTCGTGTCCGCCTTGCTTAAATGCAAATTCATTCGTTACATTAACTCCACCTAATGCATCAACAATTCCTTTAAAGCCTTCCATGTTTATACTAATATAATGGTCGATTGGGACATCAAGGAAATTTTCGACAGTATCAACTGTCATTTGCACACCGCCATATGCGTATGCATGGTTAATCTTCTCGATTGTTCCTCGTCCAACAATTTCAGTACGAGTATCACGCGGAATACTGACCATTTTAATGGACTCGTCATTCGGATTAACCGTTAGAACAATAATCGTATCAGAGCGACCCGCATGTGTATCACCTGTCGAATCAACCCCAGCAATTAAAAATGACATCGGTTGTTTTCCATCGACATCGACTTGTGCATCACGTTTCGATGAAAAATCTCTGTCAAGTGGCTCATGTATTTCTGAAGCTGTCGAATTGACACTCATATATAAATATAATCCATACCCTACAATTGAAAGAAAACCAACACCTAACACAATTAACGTAATTAATAACGGTTTTTTCATTTTTTCTCTCACTTTCAATGAAATTTTTATTAGTCTAGTATAGAAATCCTACTAAAATGTCAACTACTTTCCTATTATAATCATCATGGAAGTTAAAGGCAATTGAAATTTTTTCATCACATCCCAACAATATGTGATATAATTCTCTATGTTATTTACAGTTATTACTAGGAGGGCATAGAAAAGAATGGAAGAAACGATTAGTTTACAAGAGATATTTGCAACAATACGAAGAAGAATAAAGTTAATCATTCTCATTCCGATATTAGCTGTTCTTGTAAGTGGGATAATTAGTTATTTTGTACTAACTCCGGTTTACGAAAGTTCCACTCAATTACTCGTGAATCAAACACAACAAGAGCAAAATATTAATTCAAATGACATAAGAGCAAATTTAGAAATAATTAATACGTATAACGTCATTATAAAAAGTCCAGTTATTTTAGAAAAAGTGATAGCTGAGGCAAATTTATCGGAAACGGTTGGACAAGTTAACAATAGAATTACTGTTGGAAGTGAAGGAAACTCACAGGTTGTTAAAATAACGGTACAACATGAACAACCAGAATTGGCAGTTTTAATTGCCAATACAGTGGCCGATGTTTTTCAACGTGAAATTGTTACAATTATGAATGTTGACAATGTGAACATCTTATCTCCAGCGCAATTAAGTGCAAATCCCAGTCCGGTTGCTCCAAAACCAACATTAAATATGGCAATTGCGTTTGTTGTAGGTTTAATGATCGCAGTAGGGATTGCGTTTTTACTAGAATATTTAGATACATCAGTTAAAGATGAGCAAGATATTGAAAAATTATTGGAACTTCCAATCTTAGGAGTTGTTCCAAATATGGATAATGATAAGAAGAAAAGAAGAGGCGCTTAATAAAGGAGTGTACTAGGTGACTAGAAATACTGTAAAACCAAATACGAAGCAGAGAGATTTAATTACAAACACGAAAAAGAATTCACCCATTTCAGAGCAGTATCGTATTATCCGTACAAATATTCAATTTGCATCAGTTGATAAAGAAATTAAAACGATTATCGTTACTTCAGCTGGGCCTGGAGAAGGGAAATCGACAACATCTGCTAATTTAGCCGTTGTTATGGCGCAAACTGGAAAAAAGGTACTATACATTGATAGTGACTTGAGGAAACCTACAGGGCATTATACGTTTGAAGTATTAAACACTCGAGGACTTACAAGTCTATTAACGAAACAAGAAGAAATTGTCGACACGATTCAACAATCGAAAATAGAAAATTTATATATTTTACCGAGTGGTCCAATTCCTCCTAACCCGGCTGAATTATTAAGTTCAAACGCAATGGTAGAACTGTTAGAACATTTAAAGAAAGAATTCGACACGATTATTATTGATACTCCACCAGTTGTCGCAGTAACAGATGCCCAAATTTTAAGTAGTAAATGTGACGGAACAGTCTTTGTCGCTTCCTGTGGAAAAACCAATCGTGAGCATGCAGTAAAGGCAAAAGAATTGTTAACAAAGTCAAATGCAAACATCCTAGGTGTAGTAGTAAATAATAAAAAAGATACTGGTGATAGTTACTATTATTATTACGGTGAATAATGACGAATTTTGTAGAAGAGTTTTTCTATTAAATTACCAAAAATTAAGTTAAAATGTAAAAGGTTGTTGCTTTACTAGGTATATAGGAGGAGTTAGAGTGATTGATATTCATTGTCATATCTTGCCGGGTCTTGATGACGGACCGAAAACAGAAGATGAAAGCATCATGATGGTAAAAAAAGCAGCAGAAGAAGGCATAACAACAATCATTGCTACTCCGCACCATCACCACCCTTCTTTTGAAAATCCAGGAGACAGAGTGTTAGATGCTGTAGAAAAATTAAATAAACGAATCAAAGCAGAGCAAATTAATATAAATATACTACCAGGACAAGAAGTGAGAATTACTGGTGGTATGGCAGAAGACATTGATAGTGGAGAGGTGATAACACTCGCAAATGGAGGAACATACCTTTTCATCGAATTCCCTTCAAACCATGTTCCAAGATTTGCTTCATCTCTTATCTATCAATTGCAAGTAAAAGGGATTATCCCCATTATCGTTCATCCAGAACGCAATAAAGAGTTAATGGAGAAACCTGAGTTACTGTATGAGTTCGTCAAAAACGGCGTATTAACTCAGGTTACTTCTTCAAGTATTACAGGCCATTTTGGCAAAAAGATAAAACAGTTTAGTGAACAAATCATAGAAGCAAATCTAACACATTTTGTCGCATCTGATGCACATAACATTGAGACAAGAACATTTAGGCTAGCATCTGCGTATGCACAAATTGAAACGAAGTTTGGAACAGGAACCGTCTATCAGTTCCAAGAAAACGCAATTCTTTTAGCAGAAAACAAACATGTAGCAGTTGAACAACCAGATAGGATTAAAAGGCGAAAAATTCTTGGAATCTTCTAATATTTCTAATTGATTAGAAGTAGTAATTGGTGATGCCTCCTTTCCATTATCAATGGAGGCACTCGACCATACTGTGGGTGATACACCTTAGGCGCTTGTCGCCATAGGTATGGTGTGAGGTGAGGTTAAATGCCTCAATAAATTTAAAATAATGAAACGCTTACAAAAAGCTGGTTTTAATATAAAGCCTTAAATTAAGTTATTTATTTGAAAATAATTTAGTTTAAGGCTTTACATTTTTTATGTGGAGAATTGGAAGGAGGAAACTATGTCTTATCGAAGTCGATTAGCGAGTTTAGTAGTAATAGACTCATTTATTGTTCTTATTTGTATTTTTATTAGTAATGTAATTCTTGTTCCGACAAGCAATTTACTTTCACCTGTTCTTTTAGTTAGTGCCATAACGTTGTTAGCAGGGCATCACTTATTTGCGCACTTATATAAGCTCTATAAAAAAGCTTGGCAATATGCAAGTGTCCATGAATTGGTTGCGATTGGTAAAGCCGTCACGTTTACAATTTTACTAACAGCTGTAGTACAATTCCTAGTTTTTCAAGAGATGTATCTACGAACGTTAACGATAACGTGGATGATGCATATTTTATTTATCGGTGGGGCAAGGTTTTCGTGGAGAATGTATAGAGATACATATATAAAACCGAATAAAAACCAGATTTCAACTTTAATTATTGGGGCTGGAGCTGCAGGAACGATGGTGGTAAGGCAACTTCAACATAATGAATTAGCAGAATTGAACCCAGTCGCCTTTATTGATGATGATATTCACAAGCAAAATTTAGAGATTCTTGGAATTCCAGTAGTTGGTGGGATTGAGCAAATTGAAGAAACAGTGAAGGAATATAATATTGAAAATATCATAATAGCAATCCCTTCTCTTAGTCGCGAAGAATTAAACAAAATCTTTAGCGAATGTGCAAAAACAAAAGCAAAAGCACAAATCATGCCTAAAATAGAGGATATTATGACGGGGAAAGTGGCCGTTGAGCAATTTCGTGAAGTTCAAGTGGAAGACTTGCTTGGAAGAGAACCTGTCGAATTAGATATTAACGGGATCGCAACTTACATAAAAGGTCAAACCATCTTAGTTACCGGTGCAGGTGGATCTATTGGTTCTGAAATATGCCGCCAAATTTCAAAATTTGATCCTGAACAATTAATTCTTCTTGGTCACGGGGAAAACAGTATATATTCGATTGAAATGGAACTTCGAAGAAATGTACCTGAGTTAAACATCGATACAGAAATTGCTGATATTCAAGACCGTGAAAAAATCTTTGCGATTATGAACACAAGAAAACCACATGTTGTCTTTCATGCAGCCGCACATAAACATGTACCGTTAATGGAGCGGAATCCAGAAGAAGCTGTAAAAAATAACGTTATTGGCACAAAAAATGTTGCAGAAGCAGCGAGCGAGGCCAAAGTCGATACATTTGTCATGATTTCAACGGACAAAGCGGTAAACCCAACAAGTGTGATGGGGTCGACAAAGCGAATAGCAGAAATGATTATTCAACATATGGATTTAATTAGTCAGACGCGATTTGTGGCTGTTCGA
The DNA here is from genome assembly GCF_022812285.1 of Alkalihalobacillus sp. LMS39. Taxonomy (NCBI): domain Bacteria; kingdom Bacillati; phylum Bacillota; class Bacilli; order Caryophanales; family Bacillaceae; genus Alkalihalobacillus; species Alkalihalobacillus sp. LMS39. The sequence goes on along the minus strand of NZ_CP093300.1, from coordinate 4,557,495 downwards.
TTTGGTAATGTATTAGGAAGTCGTGGCAGTGTAATCCCACTTTTCAAAGAACAAATTAAAGCTGGTGGTCCTGTCACGGTTACGCATCCTGATATGGTTCGTTACTTTATGACGATTCCAGAGGCATCAAGACTTGTTCTTCAAGCTGGTGCATTAGCACGTGGAGGAGAAATATTTGTTCTTGATATGGGTGAGCCAGTAAAGATTGTTGATTTGGCGAAGAACCTTATTAAACTTTCAGGATATTCGATTGATGAAATTGGGATTCAGTTTACAGGTATGCGACCAGGTGAAAAAATGTTTGAAGAATTACTTGGTAAAGATGAAGTTCATGACAAACAAGTCTTTCCTAAGATATATATTGGAAAGACGCCGCCAGTTAATATTAATGTGACAACAGAGTTAATTAGTGGATTTGAAGAGTATGAAAAAGAAGCTCTCCGCCAAGAACTGCTGGATATTGCTAACTTTAGGAAAAACCGTTTAAAAGTGTTGGATGTAGTTAAATAAGTTTGCTTTAAGAAGATGAAGTTCATTTAGGTAAAAGGACAATGTAAATATGAATAAAAATTTAATCATATTAGGTGCTGGTGGTCATGGGAGAGTTGTGAAAGAAACAGCTGAATTGATGGGAACGTTCGATAAGGTTGATTTTTTGGATGATAATTCAAATGTTGCAATTGGAACGTTGAATGAAGTAATAAAGTTCAAAGAGGATTATAGCCATGCATTCGTCGCATTTGGAGATAACCAATTTCGAAGAGAGTGGCAAAAGAAATTAGCATCAATAGGATTTCAAATCCCAATCTTACGTCATCCATCAGCCTATGTAAGTAATACCGCTAAAATTGAACACGGAACAGTAATTTGTGCTAATGCAGTCATTAATGTGAATACAGTAGTAAAAGAGGGTTGTATTATAAGTATTGGAGCTTTACTAGACCATGATTGTAAAGTTGGAGAGTTTTCACATATTAATGTGGGAGTTATCGTTACAGCTGGTTCTTTTATAAAGCCCAGTACAAAATTAGATTGGCAGCAGCTTCGTTAAAGCAATAAAAATAATTGAGGTGTGTTTAATGTATATGAATCTTAAGAGAGTTATGGATATAATTTTGTCGCTAATAGGGATGATTGTCTTATCTCCTATTTTTTTATTTCTTATTATAGCCATTAAATTAGATTCAAAAGGGCCAGTGTTATTTAAACAAAAACGTATCGGAATAAATAAGTCGCATTTTTATATACTCAAGTTTCGAACAATGAGAATAGACACTCCGAAAGATACACCTACACATCTTTTGGGTAATCCAGATCAGTATATTACAAAAATGGGGAAATTCTTACGGAAAACGTCTTTAGATGAATTACCGCAAATTTGGAATATATTCGTTGGGGAAATGAGTATTATTGGTCCTAGACCGGCATTGTGGAATCAGTTTGATCTCATTTCTGAAAGAGATAAATATCGTGCGAATGATGTTCGCCCTGGTCTTACGGGATGGGCTCAAATTAATGGAAGAGACGAGCTGCCTATTGAAGTTAAAGCAGAATTAGACGGTCAATATATTAAAAATATCGGAATCGTCATGGATGTAAAATGCTTTTTCGGAACGATTATTAGTGTAGTAAAAAGTGATGGAGTAGTAGAAGGTGGAACAGGAACTACAGCAGGAAAGAAACAAACGACAAAAGTTAAAGGGAATGTAGCAGAGTGAAAAACATACTAATTACAGGTGTAAACAGTTATGTAGGCAATAGTTTTGAAGAATGGCTTCAACATTACCCAAATGAATATGCTATAGATAAAATTAGTTTGCGGGATGACACGTGGAAGGAAGTAAACTTTTCAAAATATGATGTGATCCTACATGTGGCTGGGATTGCGCATGTTTCAACAGATCCATCGATGGAAGAGTTATATTATAAAGTGAATCGAGACTTGACAATCGATGTAGCGAAAAAGGCTAAAGAAGATGGAGTTAAACAATTCATTTTTCTAAGTAGTATTATTGTTTATGGTGATAGTAGCAAAGAGTTAAGAGTGATTGATGAAAATACAGTGCCTAATCCTAGTAATTTTTATGGGAAGAGTAAGTTACAAGCAGAAGAAGGGATAATGTCATTACAGGATGAAAATTTCAATATTGTAATTGTAAGGCCACCGATGATTTATGGGATAAATTCAAAAGGTAATTATAGAAGGTTATCAAAATTAGCAAAAAAAACACCTGTTTTTCCTAGTTATAACAATCAAAGAAGTGTGATATATATTGATAATTTATGTGAGTTTATTAGACTCTTGATTATTAATGAAGATAGAGGGTTGTTTTTTCCTCAAAATGAAGTTTATATGAATACAAGTAATCTAGTATATATTATTGGGAAGTTAAACGGGAAAAAAATAAGACTGACGAAAGTATTTAACCCATTAATAAGTATCTTAGTAAAAAAGTCATCGATTTTTAACAAGGTGTTTGGAGATTTAAAGTATGACATGAAAGTTAGTAAATATAAAGATGCCTATATAATAAAGGATTTTCCTAATAGTATTAAAGAGGTAGAAAATAAATAGGTCCTTTAATTGTAAGATAAAGGAAGGTAACGTAATGAATCCGCAAATAACGGTTTTAATGAGTGTTTTTAATGATGAACAGTTCCTAGCACAGAGTATTGAAAGTATACTACAACAATCATATACAAATTTTGATTTTTTAATATTTGATGATGCATCAAATGATGGCAGCAAAAAAATCTTGGAACATTACGCAGAGCTTGATAAAAGAATTAAGTTAATAATTAATAAAGAGAATAAAGGGTTAAGTTATAATCTTGCTGAAGGAGTTAAACTAGCAAAATCTCCTTGGATAGCAAGAATGGATGCAGATGATATTGCTGTAAAAAACAGATTAGAAATACAAATGAACTACATAAAAAGTAATCCTACTGTGGATATTTTAGGTAGTTATGTTAATGACATTGATGCTCTGGGAGAAATAATTGAGCTAAGAAAAGTACCAACCACTCATGATAGAATTTCAAACTTAATTTGGACATGTCCTTTTATACATCCGTCCGTAATTTTTCGAAAGGAGTCAATTATTAAGGCTGGCAACTATAATAAAAAGTTACGTAGACGACAAGATTATGACCTGTGGTTTAGGTGTCTTGATTCGAATTTAGTCTTTGCGAACATTGATATGCCATTATTATATTATAGAGCTACTGATAACTATTATAAAAAGAATAATATAAAAGTTCAATTCCAGCAAGCTATCATGGGGGTTAAAGGTGCTAAGAAAGTAAAAGCTGCTCCTATAGCTTATTTAGGTATTTTTGTAGCTTTTGTAAAGGGGATCTTACCTATAAAAATACGGAAAGTGGTCAATCGCCTTCTCAAGAAATATGATCCAAGAAGATTGTAGATGATTGTTTAATATTATTAAGGAGCATATAAATATGAAGTATTTCATGATTGATAATTTAGTTTTCGGTGGAGCTGAAAGACAAGCATCATATTTAATCGGCAAAGAACTTGGTATTGATCATCTTTTATTGATTGAAAATGTAATAAAGTATGACTTAGAGACTGATACGACTATAGGAGCATTGTATCCAGAAATAATTAGTGTTTACAAGAGACCTTTGTTAGATTATATAGCAATAAAAAAATTACAACGTATCTTTACACCTAGAGATACAGTAATTTCTTTTCTCGAAAGAAGTAATATTATGAATATCAAAAGCTCATTGCAAACTAAACATAAGTCTATTATTTCAGTAAGAAATTACTTGAGCGAAAGGTATAAAAGTCCAAAATATTTATATAGAGTGAATTTAATGAAGAGATATTATCCAAAGGCTGACTTAATTATTACTAATTCTATTTTCTCAAAAAATGATTTAGTAGAGAATTTTAATGTGCCAGAAGATAAAATAAAGGTGATATATAATCTTATAGATACGGAAAAAGTAGAGGCTCAATCAAAAGAAGTCGTGGCAGAAGAACATAAAAAGTTATTTGAAAGCCCGGTAATAATAAATGTAGGATCTTTAACACCACAAAAGGCCCAAAAACAATTGATAGAGTCTTTTAAGAATGTATTATCGGTTCATCCAGAATATAAACTTATAATAATTGGTTCAGGAATCCTAGAAAAAGAATTAATAGAAACCATCAAACAATTAAAATTAAATAAATCAGTTTATTTGATAGGGAATGTGAAAAACCCGTTTAAGTACGTAAGTAAATCCGATATATTTGTTTTAAATTCTAATTTTGAGGGGTTTCCGAATGTGCTATTAGAGGCCCTTTCTGTTGGTACACCAATAGTAGCAAAGAATTGTCCGTCGGGTCCGAGTGAAATGTTAGATGTAGTAGAGTATGAAAATGAAAGAATTGAATTAACGAAATTTGGGTTTGTAATTCCAAAAAGAAGTAGAGCGGACAAGGAAAGTTATGAGAGAGAAAAAAATGATTTGACTGAATCGATTTGTAAATTAATTGAAATGAAAAAAAATAAACCAGTTAAATATCAAGCATTGAAAGAGAATTCAGTAGAAAGATCAAAAATATTTTCAAAAAATAGTATTCTTGAAGAATGGAAAAAAAATGTCGAATAAAATTTGCATACTTTTATATGTATATGTAATTTATATAAGTTTAGGGACTATTGAATTAAGGTGGTAAAAGATGAAGATAGTTTATATATCGAATGCAATAATACCTTCTCGTACGGCGAACAGTTTACACATAATGAAAATGTGTGAAGCATTTGCTAAAAATGGAAATGAAGTAATCCTAATAGCTCCATGTTATGAAAACACTGAGACAGGTGTTAAAAATATATTTGAATATTATGATGTCGAAGAAAAATTTAAAATAAAAAAATTTAGCCTTCCTAAATATAGATATGCATTTTTAGCAGCTCGATATGCAAAAAAAGAAAAAGCGGACATTGTTTATGGGAGATTCTTGCCAGGGTGTTATATAAGTTCTATGTTAGGTAGTAAAGTCATATTTGAGGCACATCAACCAATAACTGATAGTCGTTTTTACAGCCAAGCAATGTTTTATCATATGACCAAGAAAAAAAATTACTATAAAACTGTTGTGATTTCAAATAAATTAAAAGACAAATTTTTAAAAACGTTTAAATCATTAGCAGCTTCAGAAGTCCAAGTTGCACATGATGGAGCAAACAGGATTGTTATTAATAATGAAAGCTCCCAGTTATGTGAGTTGGATAAACGAATTAACATTGGTTATGTAGGTCACTTATACTCAGGAAAAGGGATGGAATTAATTAATGATCTTAGTTTAAGGATGAATAACATAGGTTTTCATATAATCGGGGGGAAAGAGGAAGATATTCTATATTGGAAAAGTAAACTTGCTGGAAGGGATAATGTTCATTTTTACGGTTTTAAACCTAATAAGGATGCTTTATCTCTAGCTAGTAATTGTGATATTTTAATAGCTCCGTATCTTAAGGTTGTCAAAGGTGTAGGAAAAGGAAAGTCTAACTTAGCTAATTGGATGTCTCCTTTGAAAATATTTGAGTATATGTCTTTAGGGATTCCAATTCTCACTTCAAAACTAGAGGTAATTGAAGAGGTTCTAGAGCATAGAGAAACAGCATTCTTATGTGACCCAGAAAATATGGATGAATGGGAAAGAGAAATAGAGTTTATAAAAAATAATGAGAAAGAGGCAGTTCGTATTGCCAACAATGCAAAAGAGGTACTATTTAAAGATTATACTTGGTCTCAAAGAGCCCATAATGTTTTGGTTAATAATATTTAAAAAGTACCTTTGTTAGTAATTAATTCAAATGGGGAGCTACTGAAAATGAATCTGACTGACATAAATTCATTCTTAAAGTTGGGGTATTTTTTGGATTATAAAAATCCGAGAATGTCTATTGATTTTAGTGGTATCAACAAAAATAAGTATATGGATCTACATGAGGAAGAGTTAGTTAATGAGGGTTCTAGATTATTTATAAAATCATTAGAAAAGAGATTCTTAAATGGAAAGAGGCATGTTGTACCAATCAGTGGAGGATTAGATAGCAGAGCGATATTAGCAGGTTTGTTATACTTCACTGATGCTTCAAATATTGAAACATATACATTTGGTACACCAGGAACTCTAGATTTTGAAATAGGCTGTAATATTGCAAATATAGTTGGGACACAGCACAAGTGCTTTCCCTTAACAAATTATAAATATGATTTTTATGAACTTCTAGATATTTCTAAAAGGATTGACCGTCAAACAGTTTTATTTCATCACCCCCCAATATGGGAGCTGGATCAATATTATAGTGATAGTTTAATATGGTCAGGATTTAACGCTGGACTTCTCACAGGTGCAGTAACTCCAAAAGTAATGTCTGAATCTCTAGAAACGATTAAGCAAAACTTTATAAACAAAAACAGATATACAATGGATTTAACATCTACCGTTAAAGACTCTGAAATATACGAATACATTGAATATGATAAAAATTTGGGTGTAAAAAAATTAAGTATAGAAGAACAAATGCATTTTATGAATAGACAATTAAAATTTATTGAGCCACATGTTCTTATTAAAGGATTTAATTATGTTACCCCCTTTACAGATGAAGATTTATTACTCTTTTTTCTTAGTATTGATAATAGGTTTAGAATAAACCAGCATCTTTATAAAAACATGTTACAAAGTACTTTTCCTGACATTTTTTCATACCCAACTAAAAATTCAATGGGTTTACCTTTAAATTCTGGGAAAGTAAGGCAATTTTCTGGTAGGGTGTTTAGAAAGTTAAAGAGCGAAATCAATAAATTTTATCCCATGTTTAAAGATAAAAATATAAATTATTTAGATTTTAATACTGGAATTAGAGAAAAGAGAGAACTTAATAATATTGTGAAAGATAATATAAATGACTTAGCAGATAGAAAGATTATAGATTGGATAGATATCAAAGAAATATTTGAAAAACATGTAAACCAAAAGAAGAATTATAGTAAGGCATTACTCTTACTAACATCATTGGAAATTCATTTAAAATCTTCAAATGAAAAGATATTATAAATCTATTTAAGTAATTGTAAGTTTATATACTGAAGGGCGATGTGTTTAAGAAGATGAGACCTATATATGTGATATTTAATCCCCATACAACTGGTGGCGCAGGAACTTTATCAATGAGGTTAGGTAAATGGCTTACTACAAACGGTTATGAAACGGTGTTTATATGTAATGAAATTACTGATTCTAACAATTATGCCGATATTGAAAACAGTGGGATTAGAGCGTATTGTTGGGAGAAAAGTAAAATTAGTGGAAAGTTATTAGAAAAATATATGGACGGAGAAAAGTTTGTGTTTTTAACATACAACCTATCTGCTTTTATTTTTGTTGAAAGACTACGAAAGCATTTAGATATTGAGCACTCGTTACTATATAATATATCTAATACAGCAATGAAATATGGAAAAAGCAATATATTTAAGCTTTTTTTTAAGAAGATATTTTTAAAATTAGATGAAAATAATAGTCTTATCTATCCTTCAAATAAACCAATTGAAATTAATGAAAAGTTCTACAAAATATCTATTCATAATAAAGAAGATAAATTAATAAGGTTGCCTATTGAAACAAGTAAATTTGATTATGAGGCGATCCTGAAAAAAACAAAAACTGATTCATTTAAAGTGATTAGTATTGCGCGTTCCAAATTTCCGTTTAAGGGATATTTATTTGGACTAATAGATGATTATAATAAAATTTCAAAAAAATATAAGAATATTAAGCTGACAATAGTAACTTTTGGTGAGGATTTTGATAAATTAAAGGATTATATCGATAAATTAGAGGACAATGTAAAATGTAATATCAACTTAATTGGACAAACCTCTTACAATGATTTGAAACAATTAATCAAAGCATCTCATGTTAATGTTGGAATGGGAACAACACTTTTAGATGCTGGTATAGTTTCTGTTCCATCTATTATAGCTAAAGATTATACGTATGATAATTCATCATCAGGTTTTTTTCATATGAATCCTAAAAGATTGAGTGCTACAAATGAAGAAATGAGTACCTTTTACACCTATTTGAATGAAATAATATCACTAAGTGAAGAAGAATATATAAAGGTTTGTAAAGAAACCAATGAAGTAGTGAAAGACTTATATGACATCAATAATGTTATGAAAAAGCTAATAAAAATTAGACCGAATAAAAAAGGACAAATATTGAGTAACACAGAGCTTTTTATTTATAAATTAAGATATGAATCTACCACTGTCTTTAAAAGAATAATAAAAGATTTCAGATAAAATAAATGAATAAAAGGATGATAACTTGAGATGGCAAATATAATGATACTTGGTGCAAGTGCATTACAAATTCCGTTAATAACTCAAGCGATTGAGAGTGGCTATAAAGTAGTCTTAGTTTCCCCAAAAAAAAGTGATCCAGGTTTCAATTATGCTACCTTCCCGGTTTATTGTGATGTTCGTGATATAGATTTAATATTGGAATATGCATTAAAGTACCAAATTGTTGGTGTGTTAACGGATCAAACAGATATTCCTGTTAGAACAGCGGCTTATATTGCAGAGAAGTTAGGTTTACCTGGTATAGGGTATGAAACAGCTTGTTTGTTTACTGATAAGTTTTTAATGAGAGAAAAATGCAAGGAGTTAGGATTAAAATCAATACAATATCAATTGGTCAATAATCTTTCAGAGGCAATTACATTTTTTGATTCAATTGATGGTGAGGTAATAATTAAACCATTAAATAATCAAGGCAGTAGAGGAGTTGCAAAAATTTCTTCAATTGAAGAATTAACCTATAAATTTAGTTATACGCAAAGTTTTTCCGATTCAGTGATTATTGAGGAGTATATTAATGGAAGAGAATTTGTAGTTGAAGGTATTGCATATGATTATAAATTTGAAAATCTTATAGTAGGAGACACTTATTATTTTGATATACCAGATGCGTTTTCGGCTACAAAAAGAGAATTCCCTTCTACTGCACAAGAAAATACTATCGATAACATTAAAAGTGTGAATTCGAAAATAATAACAGGGTTTGGTCTTAAACAAGGCATAACACACAGTGAATTCATTGTTGATGAAAAAGGTGAAGTATTTCTAATAGAAACTGCCGCAAGAGGTGGGGGGGCTTTTATATCATCTGACTTAATTCCAATTTCTACGAATGTTAATACAGAAGAATTTCTAATTAATATAGCCACAGGCATACAGGAAGAGTTTCCTAAAGTTAGCTATTCAAACAAAGTTTGTTGTTACATTGCGTTTTTTCTGCCAATAGGTGAAGTAGTTTCAATAGATGGTGTTGATGAAGTAAGACAGTTAGATTTTATTCACAGAAATAGTTTAGACACAGTTTATCCTGGTTTAAAAGTAGAGAAAATTCAGGATAAAAGTTCAAGAGTTTATACAACAATCAGTGCTGACAGTTATCAACAGTTACAAGAGCGTATACAATTTTTGAAAAACACATTAGAAATTAAGGTGTTGACACAAGAGGGGATTAAAGGTCCTATTTGGGATTGAAACTATATACTTATTTATAACGGTAAATGATGTAAGGGAGTGTAAATGTGATTTCTTTTAATATTCCACCATTTGTTGGACTTGAAGAAAACTATATTAATAAAGCTATAGCTAACAAAAAAATAAGTGGAGATGGACCATTCACTAAATTGTGTAACACTTGGTTCCAAGAATCGTTTAATACGCCTAAAGCGTTGCTAACAACTTCTTGTACTCATGCATTAGAAATGGCAGCCATACTCATAGACATTAAACCGGGGGATGAAATCATTGTCCCATCATATACTTTTGTTTCAACAGTAAATGCTTTTGTACTGCGAGGGGCTAAGATTGTTTTTGTAGATATTAGAAAAGACACTATGAATATAGATGAAAAGCTAATAGAATCTGCAATAACAAATAAAACAAAAGCCATTGTTCCTGTACATTATGCTGGTGTTGCTTGTGAGATGGATACAATTATGAGTATTGCAAAACGTCATAATTTATATGTGATTGAAGATGCTGCACAAGGTGTAATGTCAACATATAAAGGACAGGCCCTTGGTACTATAGGAGACATAGGGTGCTTTAGCTTTCATGAAACTAAAAATTATTCAATGGGAGAAGGTGGTGCCCTATTAATTCAAAATGAATTCTTTAATGAACGTGCAGAAATAATAAGGGAAAAAGGTACAAACCGCAGCAACTTTCTTCGTGGACAAGTGGATAAATATACCTGGGTAGATATAGGTAGTTCATATTTACCTAGTGAATTAAATGCAGCATATTTATTTGCACAATTAGAAAAAGCAGAAGTTATAAACTCCAACCGTTTAGCAAGTTGGAACTTATATTACAACGGTTTAAAATCATTAGCTGAAATGGGATATATTGAACTACCAATTATTCCAAAGAACTGCAAGCATAATGCACATATGTTCTATATCAAGTGTAAAAACTTGACTGAACGAACTAAGCTTATAGCGCATTTAAAGAGAAATGGGGTACAGGCAACATTTCATTATGTCCCTTTGCATACAGCTGAAGCAAGTATCAAATATGCAAAATTCTATGGGGAAGATAAGTTTACTACAGTTGAAAGTGAGAGGTTACTTAGATTGCCAATGTATTATAACTTGGCCCCTAAAGACATTTCGATAGTAATAAGTTTAATTTTTAATTTTTATTTGAACCAAGATATTATGTTGAGTGATGAAAAGGTGAATATATAATTTTGAAAAGTATTAAACGACTTCAAAAAAATAGGTTTGTAAAAAATATAGCAATGTTGACTAGCGGTACAGCTTTTGCTCAAATCTTGACTATTGCCTTAACACCTATTGTTACAAGAATTTACCCACCAGAAGAATATGGTGTGCTATCTATATATGTAACTATTGTTACATTAATTAGCATAGGAGCTGCACTAGATTATCAACTAGCAATTCCAATAGCTAAAAATGAAGAAAATGCATATAATATTATTGTCTTGGCATGTTCAGTTCTTTTAATAGTCTCAATTGTTATCGTGATACTTTTGTTAATAGGAGGAGAATGGTTTTTAAATATATTGAATAGCCCCACCTTAGTGGATTATATGTATTTAATTCCTCTTGGAATATTTTTTGTTACGCTTTATAAGATTCTAATGGCATGGTCACAAAGAGTTAAGGATTTTAAAAGTATCACCAAAACCAAAATAACACAAAGTATCTTTTCTAATATAGGAAGAATAGGATTTGGGTTTATGAATTTAGGTCCAGTTGGACTTTTACTCAGTCATATTATTGGTCAAAGCGGAGGAATTAGTAGGTTATCGAAACCGCTAATAATTCGACGTAAAGAATTTTCTAAATCCATTTCTTTTTCTAAAATAATGTATATGGCAAGAAGGTATATTAGGTTTCCCTTATATTCAGCACCTAGTAATTATGTTTATACAGCAGGTAATCAAGCCCCAATTATAGCTTTAGCCGCAATTTTTGGCCCTTCAGTTGTTGGATTATTTGGATTAGCCAAATCAATGGTTAGCTTGCCAGTTTCGTTAATAAGTAATTCGGTGTCACAAGTTTTTTATTCTGAAATTGCCAGTATTGGAAAGGGGAATCCTAAGAAAATTAAAGAACTAACTCTCAAATTAGCTAGTAAATTAGCAATAATAGGTCTAATACCACTTATTGTGCTTATTTCACTTGGGCCTTTTTTGTTTACCATAGCTTTTGGTGAAGATTGGCATGATGCAGGAGTTTTTGCTAGGATGTTGGCCATTGTTGCTTTTGCTGAGTTTGTTATCTTCCCGCTAGGAAAAGTAACAGGTGGAGTGTTAGAAAAACCATATATTGGACTCTCTATTAATTCTATTAGATTGATTTCAGTTGTGTTAGCCTTTATTCTCGCATATCAATTTGGTTTTTCAGCTAATTTAACAGTACTTATTTATACAATTGTAGTTGTTATAAGTTATGTTGTTACTTTTATTAGCATACAAGTTGTGCTAAATAATGAAATTAAAAAAATGGAAATTAAATTTATAAAAAATTAGGAGTGATTTCTTTGAAAGGAATAATTCTAGCAGGTGGATCTGGAACAAGATTATATCCATTAACAAAAGCAGTTTCTAAACAAATTTTACCTGTTTATGATAAACCAATGATATATTATCCACTATCTGTACTGATGCTTGCAGAAATAAGAGAGGTCCTAATTATATCTACAGAACGGGATGTAAGTGTCTTTAAGGAATTACTTGGTGATGGGAGTAACATTGGCATGTCATTTGAATATGCGGTACAAGAGGAACCAAATGGTCTTGCTGAAGCTTTTATAATAGGAGAGGAGTTTATTGGTGATTCGTCCGTAGCTTTAGTGCTAGGAGATAATATCTTTTATGGCTCAAACTTTGGTAATAGATTATTAGAAGTTGTAAAAACGAATGAAGGTGCAACAATATTTGGTTGCTATGTTAAGGACCCAAGCGCATATGGTGTTGTCGAAGTGGATGAAAACTTAAAGGCAATTTCTATAGAAGAAAAACCACAACAACCTAAATCCTCATATGCAGTCCCTGGTCTGTACTTTTTTGATAATAATGTTGTTAAAGTCGCAAAAAAAGTTAACCCTTCTAAAAGAGGCGAAAAAGAAATTACATCCGTAATACAACATTATTTAAGTGAAGGGAAATTAAAAGTAAAACTCGCTGGGCGAGGTTTAGCTTGGTTAGATACTGGTACTCATGAATCCCTTTTGAATGCTTCGAATTTTGTTGAAGCGATTCAAAAACGTCAAGGACTATTTATAGCTTGTATTGAAGAAATTGCCTATAGAAAAGGATATATTGACAGAATTCAATTGGAGAGTTTATCAGAAACGTTACTAAAAACAGAGTATGGTCAGTATCTTAAAGAAATTGTTGAATCAGATATTAAAGAAGAGGCGAGGGTGTTTACATGAATATATTAATTACTGGTGGAGCAGGGTTTATTGGTTCCAATTTCGTTAAATATATTTTGAATCGCTATAATTACAGCGTGGTTAATTTAGATTTATTAACATATGCTGGTAATTTAAATAACCTTAAAGGTGTAGAACATTACGATAATTATAACTTTATTCATGGTGATATTTGTGATCGTAGTTTGGTAGAGAATATTTTTAAAGAATATGAAATTAATGTTGTCATTAATTTTGCTGCAGAATCTCATGTTGACCGAAGTATTAGTTCACCAGAGTTGTTTTTAAAAACAAACATACTCGGTACTCAAGTATTGCTAGACGTTGCTAAGTCTAATTGGAGAATCGGTACTGATAATAACGATTTTCTGGGATACAAGGAAGGTGTAAAGTTTGTACAGGTATCAACTGATGAAGTTTATGGTACCTTAGGTGAGAAAGGTTACTTTACTGAAGAGACACCCTTGGCACCAAATAGTCCTTATTCTGCATCAAAAGCATCGGCAGATTTGATAGTACGTTCATATTATGAAACTTATGGTATTCCAATGAATATTACAAGATGTTCAAACAATTATGGTCCATACCAGTTTCCAGAAAAGTTAATTCCATTGATGATTAACAATGCTTTAAATAACTTACCTCTTCCTATATATGGGGATGGAAAACAAATTCGTGACTGGTTACATGTTGAAGATCATTGTAGTGGAATTGATACAGTCCTCCATAGAGGAGTAAATGGAAATATATATAACATTGGTGGGAACAATGAAAAACAAAATATTGAAATTGTAAAAATTATTCTGAGCATATTAGGTAAGGATGAAAGTTTAATAACTTATGTAAAAGACCGATTAGGGCATGATCGAAGATATGCAATCGATAATAGAAAAATTTCACAGGAATTAGGTTGGGAACCATCATATACATTTGACATTGGAATTAAGAAAACAATAGAATGGTATCTATCAAATACATCATGGTTAAAGGAAATTGCAAACGGTAAGTACATGAAAGTCATTAATAACTAACTTACGTAATTGCGTATGTTAGTTAAACTATGTTTTTTTTGGTAGTATAGGGAAAATAACCTTTAAATAATTGGGGAGTAAATTTATGCTTAATGAGGGTAGTGGACATACGATAAAACGTTTATTTCCAGGAGTGAATCTAAAGTCTCTAGTAAGTTTTGTAATAGCAATGGTGTTCCTAACATTTTTTTTGTTATCAGGTATATTGAAAATAAATGCTCCTTCCACAATCTTAATAGTTTTTTATAGTTTAGGTAATTTATTTCTTTTGTGGACAATATTTGAGCTTTTTTATCAGAGAAACCCATTTTATCTACTTTTTCTTTTTTTTATGGGCTTACCTCTAGTCAATTTTATGATAGTAAATAATAGTACATGGGGTTTACCTTTAAAACCATTTATTATTAATTACACTTTAATTGTAACATTTGTTTTACTAATTCGTGTTCTGTTTAATAACAAAATAAAGATTAGGTATGGTTTAAAAGTTCTTTTACCATTTACTATATTATTGCTTTTATCTATTATTTCAATTGTAAATTCTAAGAATACTTTTATATCAATAAATGCAATAATATTTGGATTAATAATTCCATTATTTGTTTACATTATATTAGTTAACTTTATTAATAGAAGAAAAGATGTAGTATTAATTTATGAGTTATTGGTAATAGTGCTTCTTTTCTATAATGTTCTAAGTTTTATATTTGAGCTTATATCAGAAAGTGGCATTACAAATAGGATGGCTGGACTATTTTGGAATCCTAATTTTTATGCCCCAATCCTTCTTGTTGGTAGTTTTTTATCTTTATATTTAGTATATCACTACAAGGTAAATACTAATAAGTATAATTTGGTTTATATCTTTTCATTTATATTTTGTATATATTTATTACTATCGGTTGGTTCTAGAACAGTAGTAGGTGCGCTATTAGTGGGTATGTTGTTATTCTATTTACAGTTACCTAGGACAAATAAAAAAATAATAGTACCAATAGGCATAACAATTTTATTATTCCTTATTATATGGTTTATAGATATTGGCGCAATACTTCAAAATTCTTCATTTTCTACGATACAAAGAGTCTTTTCTATTTTTGAAGAAGGTATGGATGATGAAAGGTCATTTATTTGGAGTGATTCGTGGAACTATATTTTAGATAATAAACTGTACTTTATAGGCATTGGATATGGTGTAATGCTATTTGAGGAAATAGGTTGGACAACGCCACATAATTCCTTCCTATATTTATCAGTAACTATTGGTATATTAGGTTCTATAATATACCATTTATTGATTATTACTAATATAGGACTGAGAAATTTATTAAAAAAAGATATTACAACAAATATTGCTGGAATAATAGTTATAGTACTACTTTTACAATGGAATATTACAGGGAATAGATTTGCTCTTTATCCATTAAGCGAATATGAACCTAATATGAGTGTTTTTTTTGATGTAATTCTTTTATGGGCTTTAATAGGAATATCCTATGCTTCAAGAAAGTACATTAAAGAGTAATGTGTATAATTCAAAATTTACCAAGAATTACAAAGATTAGAATGACGTCAATTTATAAAGCATTGAGCTAAATGTAAAAAAAGGAGTCGAATGCTATTGTGTTATCAAAAAAATACTAATAAAGTTTATCTTATTACTGGGGCAGCAGGTTTCATTGGATATTATTTAACAAAGAGTTTGCTGGAAAATGGAGTACGTGTAGTAGGTGTGGATAGTATTAATGATTATTACGATATAAATCTAAAAAATAATCGCTTAAAACAGCTAGAGCACTTTCAAAATTTCACTTTTATAAAAGGTGACATATCGGATAAGATTATGATAGATAATATATTTTCCGATTTTAAACCAGATATTGTTGTGAACTTGGCCGCTCAGGCTGGGGTTCGATATTCAATTGAAAATCCAGATGTCTATATCCAAAGCAATATAATTGGATTTTACAATATTCTTGAAGCTTGTAGACATTATCCAGTTGACCATTTAATTTATGCTTCATCTAGTTCAGTATACGGAGCAAACAAAAAAGTTCCATTTGAAGAAACAGATTTTGTTGATTCACCAGTTTCACTCTATGCCTCAACCAAGAAGTCAAATGAATTAATGGCTCACACATACAGCCATTTATATAAAATTCCAGCTACTGGTTTGAGGTTCTTCACAGTATATGGTCCTATGGGAAGACCTGATATGGCTTATTTCGGATTTACAGATAAATATTTTGAAGGAAAATCTATTAGTATATATAATAATGGCGACTTTGAAAATGACTTATATCGCGATTTTACATATATTGATGATATAGTCGAGGGGATTGAAAGATTAATGGAAAAGCCACCAGTGGATTCAGTCCCACACAAGGTTTATAATATTGGTAACAATAATCCTGAAAAACTAATGACATTCATTGAAACGTTGGAAAAGGCTTTAAGTAACTCTTTAGGAAGAGAAGTTCAGTTTGAGAAAATTTTTGAACCAATAAAAGCAGGAGATGTTCCAGCAACATATGCTTCAACGGATTTGTTACAAAAGGCGGTTGGATTTAAGCCTAAGACACCAATAGATAAAGGTTTACAGGAATTTGCAGATTGGTATGTAGAATACTATAAAGTTAAATAGGAATTAGTTTTATAAGAGAAAAAGAGAACAAGTGTAACCCTATTAAGGGTTACACTTGTTTAAGTTTTTTTACTTCACACAAAAAATAAATTTATTTTATATACAAAAGGAGCATTCCTGTAATAAAGAAATTTGAAGTTTGAAACAAAAAGAGCCCTCTTGGTATGATACGAGGTGTCCGAAGCTGCGCAGCACAAGGACCCTTAATTGATACCCAAGGAGGACTCATTCATGAATTATACTCAAAATCAGAAAATCTCGCAAATCACACCAAAGACTCTCATTATCGGCATTGATGTGGCAAAAGACAAACACGTTGCACGTGCTCAAGATGATCGAGGATTTGAATTTGGCAAGCGCCTTATCTTTGATAATAGTTTTCACGGTTTTGTCACTCTACTAAGTTGGGCAGAGAGACATATGAAAAGCCATTATAAAGATCACGTCATCTATGGTGTCGAACCAACTGGCCACTTTTGGCTAAATCTAGCCTATTACTTAAAGGCACAAAACATTGATATTGTCCTAGTCAATCCAATGCATGTGAAGAAGAGTAAAGAGCTCGATGATAATTCTCCGACCAAAAATGATACGAAAGACGCGCGTGTAATCGCGCAGTTGATTAAGGATGGCAGATACTCCGTACCAAACCTCTTAGAAGGCATATACGCTGAACTAAGAGAAGGCGTCAAATTAAGAGATCAGCTCATCAAACAACTTATTACTATCGAAGGTCGGATTCAAAATCACATTCAGCGGTACTTTCCTGAATTCTTCAACGTATTTGGTGATTGGGAAGGAAAAGCGGCTCAATGTACGTTGAAGCTGTTTCCGTTTCCAGGAGATATCGCTCAGATGTCACCAGAAGAAGTCTTACAAAGTTGGAAGCCATTTGTCCAAAGAGGGGTTGGCATTAAACGAGCTACTAAGCTCGTCGAAACCGCACAAAAGAGCATTGGCATCAAGATTGGTTTAACCTTTGCCAAACGTGAAATTCAAAGTCTGCTTGACCAACACGAACTCTTTAAAACCCAACTCGCAGAGTTGGATGAGGAGTTAGAATCGTTGGTTCTTACCATTCCTGGAGCCGATGAAATGATCGCAATACCAGGATTAGGGCCCGTGACAGTCGCAACGTTCTTCGCTGAAGTTGGTGACATTAGAAATTACAAGCATCCCCAACAAGTCGTTAACTTAGCGGGTATGTCTTTGAAAGAACACAGTTCAGGTAAGTATAAAGGGCAATCAAGGATTACAAAGAGAGGTCGAAAACGACTACGCAAAGCCTTATATTTAGCGATTCGACCGCTCGTTGCCCACAATCCAACATTCAAAGCCCTACATCATCATTATACTCATCGCCCTGAACGCCCACTGAAAAAACAGCAGTCGTTAATTGCATTGTGTTGTAAATTATTACGCGTTTTATTTGTGATTGGACAGAAACAATGTCCTTTTGATCCATCGAAATTAATGCAAGGTTTGTCTCAATCCGAAGGACTTGAGGCAGCTTAATTTAATCAAAACTAGTATTATCAGTAATGTCAAACACCAATAGTGCAGAGTCGGAGCATATTTATTCCGTTCGGGCAGAGACCCCGCATAGGAGCTTATTCGACCTCCACCTCATGGATACGCAGGACGAAGGAATGTATGGAGAACCATCCGGAGAGACATGGGAGGGTGAGCGGCCATGAGTGTCGTGGAGATTAGGAGCACGGTCATACTATTTTTTCCAAACTCATCCAGTTCGGACGTTAGGATGGACCACTATCTGTAAATATTATTAAGCCCTACCACTCTCATCCAACGATTCTTTTGTCTTTACTATTGGTTGGTTTTAAAATCCTGAGATATCAAGAGCATTTAAGAGAAATTTTTACTTTATAGAGGGAGGATTTTTAAATGAAAGTAAGAAAAGCAATAATCCCAGCAGCAGGTCTAGGAACACGCTTCCTACCAGCAACTAAAGCCCAACCGAAAGAGATGTTACCGATTGTTGATAAACCTACAATCCAATATATTGTCGAAGAAGCTATTGCTTCTGGAATAGAAGACATTATAATTGTAAGTGGAAGAAGTAAGCGTGCCATAGAAGACCACTTTGATAAATCGTATGAATTAGAAGAAACATTATTGAAAAAAGGGAAAATGGCGTTACTTGATGAGGTTTCTGCTATTTCAAACATGGCGAATATTCACTACATCAGGCAAAAAGAAGCATTGGGCTTAGGTCATGCTATTTCTTGTGCGAAATCGTTTATCGGTGATGAACCTTTTGCTGTATTATTAGGTGATGATATTGTTCAGTCTGACACACCATGCTTAAAGCAATTAATTGATGTGTTTGACCGTTACCATTCTTCTGTTGTCGGTGTTCAAAGTGTACCGGATGAAGATGTTTCGAAGTATGGAGTTATCGATCCAAAAGGATTAGAAATTGAGGCTGGTGTTATTAATGTACAGTCTTTAGTTGAAAAACCTAAACAAGAAGAAGCCCCTTCTAATTATGCCATCATGGGTCGTTATGTTTTACGTCCAGAGATTTTTGATATCTTAGAAACGATTCCTGCCGGTGCAGGTGGAGAAATTCAATTAACAGATGCCATTAAAACGTTAAACGAGTCTCAAGCTGTACTTGCTTATGATTTTGAAGGTGTTCGTTATGATGTAGGGGATAAGTTTGGTTTTGTAAAAGCAACAATTGATTATGCTCTTCAAAGAGAAGGGTTAAAAGATGAAGTGATGGAATACTTAAAAGAAGTTGCGAATAAAGAATTAATTTCCAACTAATTATGATTTAGATAGGAGAAAGTATATACATGAAAATTACAATCGCAGGAACAGGCTATGTCGGTTTATCCAATGCCATCTTACTTGCTCAACACAACGAAGTGATCGCTCTTGATATCATTCAAGAAAAAGTCGATATGATTAACAATAAAAAGTCTCCGATTATCGACCATGAAATTGAAGAATATCTTGCTACGAAAGAATTAAATTTAACGGCAACTACAGATAATTATGTGGCATTTAAAGATGCAGACTATGTTATTATTTCAACACCAACAAATTATGACCCAGAGAAAAACTATTTTAATACAAGAACGGTTGAAGCGGTTATCGCCAATGTTCTTTCTATTAATCCTGAAGCTGTTATGGTTATTAAATCAACAGTACCTGTAGGTTATACCGAAGAAGTCCGAGAAAAATTTGATACGGAAAATATCATCTTCTCTCCAGAATTTTTACGTGAAGGAAAAGCCCTATATGATAACTTATACCCATCTCGTATTATTGTTGGAGAACAATCTGAGCGCGCAGAAGTCTTTGCGAACCTATTAGCTCAAGGTGCGATTAAAGATGATGTGCCGATTTTATTCACGAATTCTACAGAAGCTGAAGCGATTAAATTATTTGCAAATACGTATTTAGCGATGAGAGTTGCGTTCTTTAATGAACTTGACTCTTATGCGGAAGTTAGAGGGTTGGATTCAAAGCAAATCATTGACGGAGTTGGTCTTGACCCACGTATTGGTGGACACTACAATAACCCTTCGTTTGGTTATGGTGGGTACTGCTTACCAAAAGATACAAAACAATTATTAGCGAACTATAGTGATGTGCCAAACAACATTATGGCGGCCATTGTCGATGCAAACCGAACGAGAAAAGATCATGTGGCGGATATGATTTTACAACGTAATCCAAAGATTGTAGGGATTTATCGCTTAACAATGAAAACAGACTCGGATAACTTTAGACAATCAGCGATTCAAGGTGTCATGAAACGAATTAAAGCAAAAGGTGTAGAGGTTGTTGTCTACGAACCAGCTTTACAAGATGATGAGTTTTATAATTCAAGAGTCATCAATGATTTTGAAGAGTTTACAAAAGTCAGTGATGTTATCGTTGCAAATCGTTTAGAGGAAGAATTAAAAGAAGTCCAAGAAAAAGTTTATACTCGTGATTTATTTAGTCGCGACTAATTCGACTTGTTATTCATAAATAGGGATGTAAAATATTGATGAAACAAAACAAAGCAGTGCCATGGCTATGTGTCATCCTTTGGATGGCACTCATTTTCTATTTGTCCCACCAACCAGCAACAGAGTCAGCTGAACTAAGCACAGGTATCATGCAAATCATCAAGCAAGCAGTTGTAGGGGTAATTCCACAACTTCCTTTTGATGAGAGTGTTCTTCATTTCCTCATTCGAAAAGGGGCTCACTTTTTTGCTTATATGATCCTTGGGATACTCGTATATCATGCTTTAACAAAAAGCAATATTGTCGGCGTTAAGCGTTTTTCATTCACGCTTATGATTTGTGTCGTTTATGCAATTACGGATGAAGTTCATCAGTTGTTTATTCCAGGCAGAAGTGGAGAAGTCACAGATGTTCTCATTGATAGTGCGGGTGCGTTAGTTGGAATTGGAGTATGTCAGTTGGTAAGGAAGATGATCAGATTTAAGAATGCCCGCTAAGCATTGGCTTGGCGGGTTTATTTATGATAATATGAAATCTAGAATTTGTGTTGTCCATTTGGTTAGGAAAATGAAATATACATAGTTTATAGAATAAGGGTGATAGGAATGACTAAAAAGGATAAGGAAAATATCTCTAATTTGATAGCGGGATGTATTTGGCAAGAGAAAAATGTATAAAACGGCAAACCTTTTTGTAAGGCCACTTACCAACATAACTTTGTTAAACTATTACAACTCTCTTAATGCTAGTGACTCCTTCATTCGGTTACTATCACCCCCAAATAATACTAAGTGGGAGTGATGGATTAAGCGGTCTACTACCGCTTCGGTTAGGATAGGATCGCCAAATACATGATTCCACTGTCCAAATTGAAGGTTTGTGGTGATAATAATACTTCTTTTCTCATAACACAGTGAGATTACTTGGAAAAGCAGCTCAGCTCCCTGCTTATGTAAAGGTATATATCCGAGTTCATCGAGTATCAATAAGTCTAGCTTCTCAATCCTCTTAAACAATTTAGTTAGTGTCCCTTTTTCATTGGCATCCAGTAGTTCATTTGCAAGTGAGGCAATGGTATAGAACTTCACTCGCTTGCCATACTTATGTATGGCATTGATTCCAATGAGTGTGGATAGATATGTTTTCCCGGCACCAACGCCACCGTAAAAAACCATATTCTCCTTTGTATCAATAAACTCGCCATCTAAAAGGTACTGTTGGCTCAACCCTTGTCCTAACTGGATATCTTGCCAATTGAAAGGTTTGCCAGATGCGTTTGGCAACGTTGCCGCCTTTAGTAAAAGATTAATCTTCCTTTCCTCACGTTGTTCTATTTCTTTCTCAAATAGAGTTAATAAATAGTCTTGAGGATCCTTCGGATCTAGTTTGTGAAAATTTTCTCGTATCCAACTGAGCTTTAAACGTTTGGCATATTCCTGAATCTTTTCTTGCATCATCCCTGCCTCCTTTTCAAGGTAAAGAAGGCATCATATTGGTTCATTCCGCGTTCCGCTAATGGCATTGCCGGAACACTACTTTTCAGCTTAAGAGTTGGTCTATGACCACGGCCATGAACCAGTTGATGAAAGACTTGCTTGATAGTTTCTGAAGATGGGTGACAACTCTCAGAAGCGATCTCTAAAGCCTCTGTAGCTATTTCTAAACGGTTACTTTTTAATATTGTCGATAATAAAAGTAATGCTTTTTTCTTTTCTTCAACCGTACATTCATCCAAATATTTTTGCCATGCTTCTGGAAGCTGACTATAAAATGTCGTGTACTTTAAAGCTGTTGGTCTCTTGGCCATGAGAGATAGATAAGGTTGCCAAATCATTGATTTAGTTTCTTCTCCATATAGCCGTTCATGACTTACGATTACTTCATAATTATCCGCAAGGATATCAATGCGGTTGTAGGTAACACCCACTAATACTCGTTGATTTGCATAACGCGGGGAAGTGGAATACCTTTTCGAATCTACAAGTACATAACCATACTTATCCGCCTTCAAAGTCTCAATACGCATTCCTGAGTATTCTTTAGCTGGTAGGTAGAGTAATGCTTCCCTATCTTCCTCAAACAATCTAGCAATCTCATTCTTCTTTTCGTAGTGTGAACGAAATCTATCATTCTCTACTTCAAGCCATAATTCTTTGTTTAACTTTTCAATTTGATAAACAGGTCGTTCTGGTAAAAAGAAGTTATTTCGTACATACTTAACCATTGCCTCTACATGACCTTTTTCATTTCCAGCGCCAGGATTACAAAACTCGTACTGAAAACCGTAATGTAAGGCGAACCTTTCAAAGCCTTCTGTTAGTTCTCGCTTACCTTGAGGAAGGATTTTTTTAACTGCTGGAGATAAGTTATCAAAACGTATTCTCTTTGGTACACCTTCTAAGTGGGTAAAGAATCGTTTTAGTCCTTCTAGGAAACAATCCTGATTTTGAGATTCAAAAACTTGAACTAAGAATGCATTACTGTACGGAAAGGAAAGAACGAGATACGGAAGGTCAATCACCTTACCATTCCTTTTAAACGGCGCCTCCCCAAAGTCTACTTGAGCATCACCAGGTCTTGCCTCTAACGGAATCGCAGCACCTTCGCTTTCGTCTAATAATTCCTTTTTACGTTTAGACACATACGCCCTTACAGTTCGGTCGGAGCCTTTAAAATTTATGTCTACATCGTCTACAAGCATTTGCCATATACGTTTGGCAGTCCTTCGGTATTTCTTTTTCTTCTTCATATCTTCTTTCAACCATTGATCGATGATATCCTTAACGGGGTCCATTACTGGTGCCGGTTGTGGCTTTACCCTCTTCGTTTCCGGTTGAAATTCCTCTAGGTCGGCATACTTCTTAACTGTTCTAACATCCTTATTCGTTCTTCTAGCAACATCCGAATAGGAATAACCTTTCGTGTTTACTTCTTGTCTGATATAATTAATTTCGGTCACTTCTAACATCTCCTAAAACTACCTCCTGCCAGTATTGGGTCCAACAGGAAGTGTATTGAATTTTTGAGATGTTAGCAAGTGGCTTTTTTTGTGTAGGTGCCCTTCGGGCACCTACACAAAAGGGCTGCCATACCCTACATATTTATAATGCCATAAACAAGCGGGATTATTTCTTTTCACTAGTTTATTTTTATATTTGATAGTTTTTCAAAGCAATAATATATACTTGTTTTTTGGAATTATAATCGTTACGCCAATAGTAAAGGGGCTCATTTACTCTACACTTCCAGATGCCAAATCGAAGAAAAACGTAAGTCATAATAAAAAGCATGAGAAGAAAAAGGATGGTATTAAAATTCCGCCTAATCGGCTACGGGAAGATAAAGTTATTATTGCATCTAAATTAGAAGACTTGTCTTGGCGTGAATTTGAACGTTTATGTTACCTATATTATAAAGCAAAAGGCTATAAGCCAAGGGAGACGAAAGAGGCAGCAGACGGTGGAGTGGATTTAATAATTTACAATCGACATCATAAAGCGGAAGAAGCCATTCAAATTAAACACTACATTAATTCTGGAAATAAAATTACGGTTGAAAAAATAAGAGAACTCAATTCAGCGAAGCGAAATCATAAATGTGTATTATCGAGATTTATAACAACTTCTAGCTATACAAAGGATGCTTTGAAAGAAGCGGATAATTTCAAAATGGACTGTCACGACTTGAACTGGGTAACAAATAAAATTGTAAATTGGCAAGAGCAGGAAAGAAAAAAAGTTGTGTGAAGAAAAAGGTTCTTATGATAAATTTTTTGTTGGTTTTACAAAAAACTTAACATTTAGATACAAACGGAAATAGATTGAGTTGGTTTGAACTAGTTTATGTTAGGTATGGTAATTTGTCTAGGCGGAATTAAAAAAATAGTCATATTCATCCTTAGTTGCCTTATCGCTTTACTAACAGGTGTCGTAGAAAATGAAGGAGACCTTTTGCAAACATTGCAAAGGAACTCCTCAAAGACTTAGTAGACTCCATATTCCTAACGAATATTACGTATATTACGGATTACACCAATCACAATAAGTTGAAGAAGCTCGTAATACCCCATCCTCGCGCATTTTTACTTCTTTCATCTCACAACGGGGACACCCGTACACGATGTGTGAAATTTGTTTTGTTTTTAGTCCGCATAGTTCACACGGTAATCCAACAACAACATCAACTTTCCCCCATCCTGGACATGAGCATTTTGGACATAACTGAAATAACCTGCTGGCCAATTTTTTTGCAAGACCATTGATGACCTTCATACGTGTTGGATTCATATGCGCGCGCATATCCGTTTCAATATGTGCCAACCCATCTTCAGAAGCCGAGGTACATTTTTTTATGGCTTCTTTTATCTCTTCTTCAGTTGTTAGCCCTTTAAAAATATGATTTCGGTCAAAATATGAATTTGACCTTACAATTAATGCATGGGAAGGGAACTTTACCTTTTCAATAAAGGGGGTAAGTTCTTGCCATGAATGAACTTTTGTTGCGCTAAAATTAGTGTCAATGCTTATTTCTTGCTCTACTATTTCAATTCCTAAGTCGTCATCAATCCATACAAGCATTTCATGATCTGCTGCAATTAAAGGCAATTGTGGATGAGGACCAAAGCTTCCTTCACTAGCCATTCCTAAAGAAAGTCCAAGTTCCTTCATCCCTAACCTAGCTTTTTTACGTAGTGTTTCAATTGGTGTATCTTCTCGTTCAACCTCACCAGAAAAAGTCCCGAGTAAATCTGTATTCAAATTTTTCGATACGGTAATGGAAACATGTAATACTTCATTAAATGGTTCCGCTATCGCCTGCTCCTTACCATGCATAGTAGATAAGGCTGCTATTTTATTCATATATGGGTGCATGTACTTTAGTTAACTCCTTTCATTAAACTAAATGGTTTGCACATAAGAACAATGTTCCTTTACTCATGATTAAACTTTTTGCTGCGGAGGATTTCGACATCCTCAACATACGTGATGCCTGAATAATTTTGAAAGTATTTCGCATTAACTTGTTCCATGATGGTTTCAGCCATCGCTATTGATTTTACAATAACCTCAATTTTCACATTTGCAAAATCTTCAATGACCAAGGCACGATCTGAGGTTGAGCGCACATTACGACTGCCTTTTCCGCCTGCTGCGACAATTGTATAGCCTGTGCCACCGCATTCCTCAATAATCTGGCAAACACCTTTTAAAATTAATTTCTCTGTGATGATGACTACTTTTTTTGCTTTATGAAGAGTCATATTTGTTATCTCCTTTATTAAAGATTAAAGACCACTGTCGCCAAGGCGATAAAGAGTGGGATGCAAATGGCGATAGCAACAGGAGTTCCTACACTAGTGGAGGAACCAATATAAGCCGATGGATTGGCTGACGGAACAGCAGCTCTCAATGTTGGCGGGCCAGAGATGTCAGAGCTTGAAGCCGCCATGACAGATAACAGGATGACACCGCCTGGGCTAAAGCCAACCGTGATATGCGCAATATAGCCCAAACCGAAAGCCAATAATCCATGCATAATAGGCGCGACAATCGCGTAGACCGCATACAAGGCTGCCACTCTTCGAAGCTCATTAATGCGAGCATAAGCTTCCATTCCCATGACGAGTAACAAGATGGACAAAAATCCACGGAAGAGCGGTTCATAGAAACTTTCTAATACACTTTCTGAATGAGTGAATAAACCAAGGGCAAGTCCAAGAAGAAGGGCAGACAACGCTGAGCCACGCAAACTTTCTTTCACAATTCCCCAGACATCCACTTTACTGTCTTTGCCTTCATTTTGTTTTTTAAGATGAATGTTGGCTAGAACAATCGCTAATATAAGAGCAGGAATGTCCATAAACGGATAAAGTGCCGGAACCCAAGCTTCATAAAGAATGGCCTCTTCCTCCATTATGACCATAGCCGCTGCTAGTGTCGAGGCGCTCACGGCACCGAAGATTCCGGCCGTTGCAATACCGTCTTCTCGTTTAATACCGGGCATGAGAGAAAAAATAAAACTTCCTATTAATACAATGGCTATCCCAATTAAAACAGTTGAAATCGCGGGCAGGAACATGTCGCTAAAATCAGCGCCACGAATTTCTATACCACCCCTAAGTCCAATTTTCATTAAAAGCATGAACACAATAAATTGGTAGATCGCATTCGGAATTTTCAAGTTGCTGCCAAGGGCAGCAATGACCATGCCGCCTATGAGAAACCCAAGTGTCGGCGATTGAAACTGGACGAGAATCCCCTTCAAGAAATCAAATAAAAACTCCATCTCTCCACTCCTTTTTGTTGATAATTGTATATTAGGTAGTACTAATTATTTTTCCCGTTCTTTAACTTTCCCAATCAAACAGACTACGAATCATAATGAAAATCAACTGTAAGAAGAGATAAGAAACGGTTTATATCGTTTGCTCCATTTCATAAAAAAACCGACAACTTCAAAATCCAATGATGGGACAAACTCATTGGATTTTGGAATTGTCGGTTTTACTTAAACTAACTTGGATAAAGTTTTTTTAAGAACTACCATTTTAATCTGCCAATAGTAAATTTCTATTTAATTTATACTAAATCAAAAAGAATGTCAACTTGAGATTTGACTTTGGTTTGCAATGAAAGCGCGAAATGAGTGAACAGACTTAATATTTATTACATTAGTCGTTGAAAAGCAAGTGGAATTATGAAGTTGAGGATAATTTGAATACAGCCATTGTAATGTACCACGGAATGACAGACTGTTTGCCACCGGAACTTCTTCTGGGAAGAGATAAAAAATAATGTATTTTCATATCTCTCTTCTTAAAAAAACTGATTAATTTTTGTATTACGTAATAGACGTATACTGCGCAACAAGAATCTTCGCTTGTAAATAATTTTGTTAAAGAGTGTACAAAGCTAACGGAAGGTACTTGAAGAATGATATTTGGTTATTCTTTGGAATTAAGTACAAGGTTAATTATATAAATAGCACACTACTTTTATGTTAGTATTTTTTTAAATAGTCCTGACCAAATCGAACTGGTAGGGCTACTTTACTTACAAGAGGCTTTGATAATGTTAATGAACTCTGTGCAGCCAAAAACTTTCAAGCTTGTGTTAATTTGTACTAGATATTTTGATTTTGTAAGCTGCTTTATCTTGAAGTAGTAATGGGACACGAACCACTAGGTTTAGGGCGTTTAACCAATTCCCCTCCGCAATTGGGACAAATATAATTCATATTTTCTGTGCAAGGTTCACAAAAAGTACATTCGTGAGTACATATATAAGCATTGGTTTCTATTGATATATTTTGTTCACAAGCTTCACAAGACTTTCTCATTTCTAATGCCATTTATTACCCTCTCCTTTGTTAAGTTCTTTTTTAATTAGTACACAACAATATTATCTAATATAATTTTATAACATTGCTAATATTTCATCTGTTTTTTTTATAATTGCAAATTCTTCATGCAAATTTGTTAAAGTCATCTCATGTATTTTATCGGCATTTAATGTTTCCCCATAGAAACTCTGCCTATCAAAAGTTGCAGTCGCATCTGAAACTAAAAATGGATTAAAGCCGAGATTTCCAGCCATACGAGTTGTTGTTTCCACACAGTGGTTAGTAGTCAAGCCTGTTATTACAATATTAGGGCAATTGTTTTTCCTTAATATTTCTTCAAGGTTAGTACCAATAAAAGCACTATTAACACTTTTGGTAATAATAATATCCTTTGGTAGTGGAGTAATCATTTCCTTAAATTCACTTGTTTCGCTTTTAGAATAAAAAAGAGATTCTTTATTTTTTGACAAGTGTTTAACATAGATGACTAATCTTTGATTTGAGTTCCAATGCTCTATTAACTTTTCGATATTACTTTCAGCACATGGATTGTTTCTCTTTCCCCAACTGGAATCATAAAAAGCCCTTTGGACATCGATTACAATTAACGGGACGTTATCATGCAGTTTTATCAAAATCATTACCTCCATAGTATTAATAACTTAATTGTAATAATTCATTTTCGCTTTTTACATAGATTTATTATTGTATTTTTATTAAAATATTTAATAAATTAAGATTTTTATAAGCTTACACTTTAAAAATGAAGGGAGCTTTAGAATGGATGAAATTGATAAGAGTATCTTGATTGAATTGCAAGAGAATGCACGCATATCGGTGACAGAGCTAGGGAAAAAAATTGGGCTATCAATGCCGGCAACAAATGAGAGGTTAAAAAAATTAGAGGAAAAGGAAGTTATTAAGGGGTATAGAGCTGTTATTGATCCGGAAAAAATCAACAAGCATGTTACTGCTTTTATACTATATGACACAAAGAAATGTAAGGAGTTTAGAGACTTTTGCATTGCCCATCCAAGTGTAATAGAGTGTCATAGGCTAGCTGGACAATTCAGTTATTTAGTAAAGGTAGTAACAGAAACAGTTCACACTCTTGAGGAATTTATAGACGATTCAATGGTTTATGGACAACCCTCTTCATTAATTAACCTTTCATCACCAGTAAAACATAAACCTATAGCTTAGTTTACTTTTTTCATTCATTTACTCCACAGTACAACAACACTGGTTAAGGATATATATTATAAAGCGATCACTAAAGTGGTCGTTTTTTCGTATATGACTTTTACTGCACAGAAAGTAATTAAACAACTGCTCAAAGATTAGAATAGCTAAGCAATTCTAATATAACTAATTAGTTATTTCCAAGTGTAAATGATTAAGGGAGATTCTTTTGCGTGTGAAGGGTTCACTTACAATAACGATGCATTATTTGAAAAAATCTTTATCTATTACTTTTGTTCATTTATAATTACATTCAAATATACATTTGAATGTAATTATACTTTGAGAGGAGTGAATTGAAGAGATGCTAAATTATGAAGTTGTGATTATAGGTGGAGGTCAAGCAGGATTAGCAATGGCGTATTATTTAAAGAAGGAGAATATACCTTTTGTTATATTAGATAAAAATGAACAGGTAGGTGATTCTTGGAGGAGAAGGTATGATTCTTTGGTATTGTTTACTCCACGTACGTATAGTAGCTTACCTGAATTGGAAATGGAGGGTTTATCAGAGGAATTTCCAACGAAGGATGAGGTTGCAGATTATTTGGATAGCTATGTAAAGCATTTTGAGTTTCCAATAATATTTAACACTAACGTAGTTAAATTAAGTAAACAATCCGATGGTTCATTCCTCTTAGAAACTACACTTGGACAAATTAATGCCAAACAAATAGTAGTAGCAACTGGAGCATTCCAAAAACCTTTTATACCCAATATTGTAAAAAAGAAATCGAGTATATTCCAGCTACACTCATCAGATTATCAGTCACCAAGGCAATTGAAAGGTACTGATGTATTAGTCGTAGGTGGTGGCAATTCTGGGGCACAAATCGCTGTGGAATTAGCCAAGTATTACAAAGTTACAATTGCAGTTGGTCACAAATTCAAATTCCTACCTTTAAAGCTTCAAGGAAAGAGTATTTTCAAGTGGTTAGAAATAATGGGTTTGTTATATGCAGGAAAAGATTCGTTAAAAGGTAAATGGTTTCAAAGGCAAAGTGACCCGATTTTCGGAAGGGAACTAAAAAAACTTATTAGAAATAGAAAAGTTGTTGTAAAGCCAAAAGTGACCTGTGTCAATGATACAGAAGTTCATTTCACAGACAATACTCGAAGCAAATTCACTAGCATTATATGGTCTACTGGTTTCGTACCTTCTTACGAGTGGATTAATTTAGAGGGTGTTATTTCAAATGAAGGAAAACCAATACACACAAGAGGGATAACGAATATAAAAGGTCTTTATTTTTTAGGGTTACCTTGGCAACATCAACGGGGTTCAGCATTGTTATGTGGAGTAAGTTTGGATGCAAAGTATCTTGTTCCAACAATAATTTCTAATGTGTCTAAAAGTAAATAACATACTTCAATAAACTGCAGAGACTGACCTTACCATTGTTTCTTCAGCATTATTAAAAATATAAGTTAACTGTATGAACATTTACAATTAGGAGAGAGTAATGTTGAAAACATTGAATGGAGGAATACAGTATGAAATTTAAATTAATATTCAGCGCATTTTTAAGTTGTTTTGTTATGTTAGGGGCTTTAGGTATTAGCAATGTTGAAGCAGCACCCAAAGTGGTAGACTTCGAATTAGAAGTTGAGCTGAAGAATAATACAGAATATGATATCGAATATGAGGTTGAGGGTAACAAAATAAAAGCCAAATATAAGGTCCCTGGTAGTGCTACAAAATATGGTCAAGAAGCCCAAAGCATGGTTGAAACACTGCTAAAACAATTGAACATATCACCAGATTCAAACAAAGAAAAACTTAAAAATCAAATTCTATCGATTTTACAAGTGAATCCAAATGATGTGGATGAGTTTGAACTTGAAGTGAAATTTGATAATGGGGAAAAGCTAAAAATTGACTGATAAATACTTGTACGCTTACTTAAATGGAGTAAGCGTATTTTAGTATACCTACTTTTTGTTTAGATACTTACCAACTGAAACTCCTTGAATATCATATACCCAAAATGAAATGTGAGAAGTAGGAACTAGAATACCTCACACAACTGGGTCTCAGTTGATGAACGATGAATATCTTAATAGAAAAAGTACCAGACAATGTAGCAAGATTTTTATAAAAGGGTGTTTGCTGCGTAATTCAATGACACTAATCAATTGTAATGAATATTTTAAAAGTGGATCGATTGTTGATCGAAAGTCTACTTCTTCGTTAAAGATATCGAATATTAGGTTTTTATTAATATTTTACACTAACAAAATATTAGAAAATTCAATCTAATTGTGGGAGTCATAGTCCAGGCTGTATTACAAATATTTTCATCATGTTTTTACAATAAATTAACAATGACTACCTTTATATATTCTTTACAAATTCCAAAATCAAGCTTTATAGTAGCTTGATATTTTTCTTGTACCCTTATAAGGGAGGAAAGAACTGCTTTGTGGAGGTGAAAGATGAGTAAAATCGACCTACATATGCATAGTCCAAGTTCAGATAGAAGAGTGTACACCAGTCGAGCTTATGCAATCGTAGAGGAGAGGAACCATTGAAATTTCTTGTTACGAATAATGAGGGAGTCTTTGCCCCAGGTGTCGCCGCGCTTGTGGAAGTGCTTCAGCATTTTGGCCAAATCTATGTTGTTTGTCCAGACCAAGAAAAAAGTGCAATCAGTCACGCCATTACAGTACGAGAACCTTTAAAGGTGACGTCCGTGACATTGTTTGGAGAGAATGTCCAAGCATGGGCTGTTAACGGTACACCGGCTGACTGCGTCAAGCTTGGAATTGAAGTGCTTGTAAAAGAAAAGCCGCCGGACATTGTTATTTCAGGGATGAACATAGGTCCAAATCTAGGCCGTGATGTTTTTTATTCTGGAACGATGGCGGCTGCCGCAGAAGCAGCGTTGTATCAAATACCAGCCATAGCCGTTTCCCTTGACCGTTTAAGTCTAAAAGACATTTCATTTAAAGAATCAAAAAGATTGTTCTATGACGTGGTTGAGCCATTGCTTACGAACCAGATTCCATCTGGTCTCTTTGTCAATATTAATCTTCCTTATGTAACGAAAGAGGATTGTGCAGGAATTGCAATCACACCACTTGATTTGACAGTAAGTCGCTATGAATATATCGGTCTGAATGACCCATATGGACATGTCTATTATTGGGTGAAAGATAGTTTGCGAGAGCTTTCACAGTTTCATGAGGAAGGTGATTTTGCAAAGTTAAAAGAGGGATTTGTAACCGTAACACCGCTTGAAGGAAAAGTAAGTCAGAAACGACATATTCGCAAGTTTGAAAGAGTATTAAAAAATACACTTGTACATAATTAAGGGAGGAACAATGTGATGAAAAAAATGATGTTTGCGATCGTTGCGTCAATGTTCATGTTAGCAGCTTGTGGTAGTGACGAGGCTTCAAAAGATGTGGAAGAAGTGGCTTCGGCACAAACCGACGTTGATTCGGAAACTGTAGAAAATGACGAAGAAGGAGTTTCTGTTTCAGGAAAACTTAGCTTTTATACATCTCAGCCTGAAGGGGATGCAGCCGAATTAGTAAAGGCGTTTAATGAAGTTCATCCAGATGTTGAAGTGGACGTATTCCGTTCAGGAACTGAGGAAGTCATTAGTAAACTATTAGCAGAAAAGCAAGCGGGGGATATTCAAGCGGATGTATTGCTTGTTGCGGATGCGGTAACGTTTGAAACACTTAAAGAGCAAGGGATGCTATTCCCTTACGAATCCGCTGAGCACGCTTCTATCCCAAGTGATTTTGTTGATGAGGAAAAAATGTACACAGGCACAAAGATTATGGCGACCGTTCTTGCGATTAATACAAACGATGTAACAGAAGCGCCTAGTTCTTGGAGTGTGTTAACGGAAGATGCGGCAAAAGGAAAAGCGATGATGCCAAGTCCTCTTTATTCAGGGGCAGCCGCTTATAATGTCGGTGTACTTACACGCCAAGCAGATTTTGGCTGGGACTTTTATGAGAAATTACGTGCAAATGATGCAAGTGTCGTACAAGGAAACGGTGCTGTGTTACAAGCAGTGGCAGGTGGAGAGCAATCATATGGTGTCGTTGTTGATTTTATCGTAGCGCGTGCAAAAGCAGAAGGGTCACCAATTGATTTGATTTATCCTGAAGAAGGCGTCCCTGTCATTACAGAGCCAATCGGAATTATGAGCAATAATGATAATGAGCCAGCAGCGCAAGCATTCGTTGATTTTGTTTTATCGGAGAAAGGTCAACAGTTAGCGGCAAGTCTTGGGTACACACCGATTCGCGAAGGAATTGCTGCTCCAGAAGGGCTAAAAGGAATCGATGAAATGAGAGTCATTTCCCATGACGTGAAAGAGCTTTTGGAAACACGTGAAGAGGATAAGCAAAAATTTGTTGATATTTTCGGAGAATAAGAGAGGAGAGAGTAAACATGGCTGAACAAGTAGCAGAAAGAGTTCCATTACGGTCATCTTTCTCTCTCACGACAAAACAAGGGAAACGATTCGTGGTAGTCGTTTCCCTCCTTGTCATTGCATGGTTATTTCTATGGCCGATCCTCCGTCTGCTTTCGTTAAGCTTTTCGGTAGAGGACGGACACTTACTGACGAACTATACGACTGTTTTACAAGAAGCGCGCACATGGAAAGTCCTGTCAAATACAGCGATTATCGTTGCCGGTTCAACTGTCATCGCAGTGGGCTTAGGTGTTTTGTTAGCGTGGCTTGTCGCGTATAGTGATATCCGCGCCAAAAAATTGCTTCACGTTTTCGTCTTGTTACCGTTTATTATTCCGTCTTATATTATTACATTATCATGGACCCAATTTTTAAGTAACAATGGAATCGTATCGCGAACATTGGCCTTGTTACCATGGTCTGTGGAGCCTTTTACTATATATAGTCATACCGGAATGATTCTTATTCTAGGATTATCTCATTATCCGCTCGTTTTCTTATTGACGATGAGTGTACTAAGGCGAATTCCGAGAGAACTAGAGTGGGCGGTTCGTTCTTCTGGTGGCAGTGCTTGGACGACGTTTGTAAAAGTGACGCTCCCTCTTTCTTTGCCTGGGATTGCGAGTGGTGGGCTTTTAGCTTTTTTAGCGAATTTAGACAATTTTGGCATTCCGGCTTTTCTCGGGATTCCCGCAAATATTACAGTGTTAAGTACAGCGATTTACCAAGAGGTAGTTGGATTTGGTCCAAGTGCATTTGCAAGAGCGGCCACGTTTTCGGTTCTTTTAGGAATCATTGCCCTTATCGGAACATTATTTCAGTGGCTTTTGTTGCGAAGGTCTAAAGAAGGAGAAAACAGTGAAATTGATACTAAACCTAGATTTTCGTTAGGAAAGTTTCGTCTTCCATTTGAAATTGGGTTGTGGAGCTTTTTACTTATCATTAGTATTATTCCGATGTTTTCGATGGTTGCGACTTCACTTATTAAAGCGTACGGACTTCCGTTTGCGCTTGAAAACCTGACATTCAACCATTATCGGTTTGTTATGTTTGAACATGACAAAGTTAAAGGGGCTGTCATGAACAGCGTTAAGTTAGCAATCGGTACAAGCATCATTTGTATCGTAGCGGGAACAGCGATTGCGTATTATCGCCTCCGCAAACAAACGCTGGCTGGGAAGGTTATCGAGCTAATGGTAAGTCTTCCGTATGCACTCCCAGGTATGGTACTTGCGCTTGCGATGATATTAGCTTGGATGCAGCCGATTCCTGGATGGAACCCAGGTATTTACGGGAGCATTTGGATTTTGTTTATTGCGTATGTAACAAGATTTATGATTTTACAAGTTCGCGGCAGTCTCACCGCAATGTCGCAAATCGGTCCAGCAATGGAAGAGGCTGCACATGTGTCAGGGGCTGGCTTTCTAGGGAAGTGGCGGTTTATTATGCTTCCGCTTTTATTACCTGGCTTACTAAGTGGCGCCTTTCTTGTCATGCTCACAACACTAACTGAGCTCACCGTATCGGCACTTCTTTGGTCAAGTGGTTCTGAGACGATCGGATTAATGATTTTTAACTTCCAACAAGCCGGTTATACAACGTATTCAACGGCATTTTCAAGTCTCGTTGTCGTAACGATGCTTTTCTTAACCCTCATTCTTCTTGGGTTACAAAAGTTGTATCAAAGAAAGGTGGACCAAGGATGAGTACAATAATCTCAAATGTATCGAAACACTTTGGCAAAACAACGGCGTTATCTTCTGTGGATTTAATGATAGAAGATGGTAGTTTTGTTGCAATTTTAGGTCCTTCTGGTTGTGGAAAAACAACATTGCTCCGCTTGCTCGCAGGTTTTGAAACGCCAAGTAGTGGTGAAATCATTATGAATAATGCGACTGTAGCAACAGCACAACAGACGATTCCGCCGGAAAAACGAAACATTGGTATGGTATTTCAATCGTTTGCGCTGTGGCCCCATTTAAAAGTGAAGGAGCAAGTTCTATTTCCGCTTCGGCATCATCGCTATACACCAGCGGCCATTAAAGCAAACAGTAAAGAGCGGGTGGATGAAATGCTTGCGATTGTTGGGCTACAGGACTATGGAGAGCGCATGCCGAATGAACTATCAGGAGGACAAAAGCAGCGGGTCGCTATTGCTCGAGCGCTCGCCCCTCAGCCCGCGCTTTTATTAATGGATGAACCATTAAGCAGCTTGGATGCGGAACTACGCATGGATTTACGCAAAGAAATCCAAACGATCCACCGTATGATGAACACATCGATTGTATACGTGACACATGACCAAGGCGAAGCATTAGCAATGGCAGATAAAATTGTCGTAATGAAAGACGGCAAAATCGAACAAGTCGGCACACCGAAGCAAGTGTATGCCAACCCAGAAACCCCATTTGTCGCAACGTTTGTTGGAAAGGCGAATTTGATTCCAGGGAAATGGTTTGGGAATGTGTTTAAGCCATTTGAAGATGAATCCGTGGTTTGGAGAAATGATGATGTTTCAGATGACATTAAATCGAGTGGTTTTTTCCCCGTTCGGCCGGAGCAGTTTATGTTGGAAAAGGACAATGGTGGTGAATGTGACGGTATACGTGGAATTGTGCGAAATGTTATGTTTCAAGGGAAAGAAATCCACTATACTGTTGAAGTGGGGAACATGATTGTTACGATTCACACGGACTTATTCACCAGTTTCGAGGTGGGGGAAGAGGTTGTTTTGAATGTAGTCGGGTGTGAACAGGTTCGAGGAGAGGGAATGGTTCAGTCGATTGGGTGAGGGAATATTAGGAGCAGAGTCGAGTTGGTCGGCTCTGCTTTTTTGCGTTTTGGCGGGAACAAGGATGTGCTATCGGACATCAGTTCCGTTATTTTTATAAAAATAGGTGTTTTCGGGATACTATCGGACATAGGTTCCGCTAAGTAAGGGATTAGGAAGGTTTTGAAGGTAGGATTTGGTCAAATAGCGGAATGGATGTCCGTTAGCTTTTCGAAATAGGGTGTTTTTGAGAAAATAGCGGAATATATGTCCGATACGAAACCAATAGCAATTAGAGCGGCCTTTGGGGAGGGGGCATAATAGCCCTTTTCTATATTTTCTAGAAAAAATAACCAAAACTAGCTTGAAGCTTATAACTTGCTATGCTAAACTGTAACTAACTTGCATTGCAAAATAGTTTATGCAGTTCTTTTTTTACGCCACTATATTGTAAAACAAGATAGTTGTTACAAAGGAGCGAAACAAATGTCTTCTAGTCAAATTTTAAAAGGAATATTAGAGGGGTGTCTACTTTCTATTATCGGTAAAGGGGAGACGTACGGGTATGAAATGATGGAAAAATTAAATGCCTATGGTTTTACAATGGTGAGCGAAGGAAGCATTTACCCTTTATTATTGCGCATGAAAAAAGAAGGGCTTGTCACGACAAGTCAAAAAGAACTTCCATCTGGAGGACCGAAACGAAAATACTATTCTTTAACTGAAAAAGGACATGAAGAATTAGAAGAATTTAAAAAGCGCTGGAGTGATATTGCATCTAGTGTCAATAAATTATTAGGAGAGGAAGGATAATGTATGGAAATCTCAGTGGAAAGCCGTGAATTTTTACAAAATGTAAGGCTGTATTTAGTCTCGAGTGGCAAAAATGAAAATGAGATTGAAGACATCATTGGTGAATTAGAAGATCATTTACATGAAGCTGAGCGAGATGGAAAAAGTGTGGAGGATATCATCGGCAAGACACCGAAAGAGTATATGGAAGAACTAGCAGGAGAAATGCCGATTGATGTGAAAGGATTGCTGAAGTACATTCCGATTATTTTTGCAGGGGCCCTTTCTTATGTTGTCATGGGCGACGCCATACGCGGTGAACTTGAATATTCAGTCATCCAATTAGTAGGATATCCGATAATATTCATGTTGTCGTTGTTATTTACGTCAATCTTATTTAAAAATGTCGCAAGTACCAAAGTTAGAAAGGCGAAAGAATGGTTTTTGTTTTGGGTTGTGGGCTCGACTCCCCTAGTTTTATTTATTGCACTGATTTTTCTAAACCGGGGCTATGACACACCAACAGTTCAGCTTGGAAGTGTTGGTAGCTTTATTGGGATTGGTCTTGCGATAATTGTGTTTGTTGGACTCGCATTATGGAGTAAGTCGTGGGTCGCGGTGATCATACCACTCATTTTATTTTTGCCGGAATTTATTATTACTCGCTCGGCACTTGAGGAAGATACGAAGATTATGCTTAATGGGGCTAAGATGGTTGCTGTTTTAGTTGTGTTTTTAATCATGATGAGGGTTGAAAACAATAAAGCGACAGCGGGGAAGTAAGAATACTAGGGGAAAATTAGTGTGAATTGTTGTATCATGACATGGTACGGCATTGGGGCTAACGGACATCTGTTCCGTTAATCGATTTAAAATTGGCCGACGAATAACGCTATCGGACACCTGTTCCGCTAAATCGTGGAAAAACGGTGATTTTCTTTGGGTTTAGCTTGAATAACGGAACAGATGTCCGATACGATAGTGAAAAATGAGGATTTAATTAAAATAGCGGAATATATGTCCGAACGTGTAGGAGAGAGGTCGAAATGCTAATTCATTGCTCAACTAAACTATTATCACAGATGAAAGAACCACAAGAGCAACCAGTAGTTCAAGAGGTGCACCCGATGTATTTATGGCGGGCTACTCTTTTAAAAATAGAGCGGCGAAATGCAATCATCTTAATGAATGAAAGTAATCAATATACCGTTGTACTTTTTGGGATGAAGGCGAAACAATTCAATTCTTTCAACGATACGATAACTGAAGCGATACGGAGTGCGTTAGTTGAAGAAAACCTTAGCCAAGATGTAATTGATGCTTATTTTTCAAAAGCAAACAACATTACTTTGATACATGACGAAGAGGATATGAAGCTAGAAAGGGCGTGTGATCATGCCAAAGTCGTATTACGAGAAAGGCAGTTGATAGCTCCGTCCATTCACCAATTTGAAATCACCCAAACGTTGAATCGGTTAGCTGTAGAGAATGACGAAGGTGAGTATATCTATCCAAATGAAGAGTTATATGCTGATGTAGAACAATTAGTGGATGGTTCAATCTTCAATCCAGAAGCTGTAATTCTTTAGTTAACAATGGATAGAGAAAAGTCTGTCATTTGGAGAACTGTAGTCGTTCCTGAAAAAATGACATTAAGAACTTTACATAAAGGCATCCAAATATTGTTTGGTTGGGAAAGTGTTCATTCGCATGAGTTTAAGAGGAAACAAAACGAAGAGTCTATTATTTCTAATTTAGATGAAGAAAGAGAAGTTAGGGTGTCTGATGTATTAGCAGCTGGAGACATTTCGTATTGCTATTATGCTGATACAACATGGGAAGTTCATATTTCTATTGAGAAACGGATAGATGATTATGATGTGAACTATCCAACTTGCACCGGAGGAAAAGGCGGGTCCCCAATGGATTGCTCTATAGAGTTGTTGCTGGATCCAAGTCAAAAGGTAAGAAGATTTAATATTACTAGCGTCAATGAGCAACTGATAGAATTAGCGTTGTAATGGTGATAATTTAGCGATGGGTTGTGTGTTAGTGGACACCTGTTCCGTTATTAGGCTAAAAAAGGCGCAATTCAGAAATTTAACGGACATCAGTTCCGTTAAGTCGTGGAACAACGGTGAATTTCTTTGGATTTAGCTTGATTAACGGAACAGGTGTCCGATACGATCGTGAAATGGTACGATTTTAGTAAAATAGCGGAATATATGTCCGATATGAAATTTGGAGGTTTTCCATTTGCTCATTCAATGTACAAAAAAACTATTAACAGAACTAAAAATAAAACCAGATCCTGTAACAGAGGAACAACAACAGCTACCATTGCTTTCGTGGCATGCAAACCTAGTTACGATGGCAAGGAAAAAAACGGTAGTTCTCATGAATGATAGCAATCGCTATGTCCTAGTGTTACACGGTTTAAAAGCGAAAGACTTATCGAAAATTGGTGAACTCATTGTTCAAGCGATTCGAGAAACTTGGCTTGAAGAGGGTATAAAAGAAGAGGTCATTGAGGAGTATCTTTCACGCTCAACAGAAATCACATTTACCACAACGAAAGATCGAAAGTCAGTTGCTAGATTAAATAAAGCATGTGAATATGCTGGCTATTTTGAACATTTACTTATTCCATCTGCTGTAGTCCAACCTGCTGTTGGCAAAAAAGGGAGTCGTGTGTTAGCTGGTGATGGGAAAGATTTCATTGATCCATACAAAGAACTGTATAGAGATTTAAAAGAGCTTGTAGGTGTTCCTATCTTTGACGGACAAGCTGTTGTGTTACATGTGACATTAAATTTAGAAAATCATAAAGTGTGGCGGCGAGTCGTTGTTCCACGAAAAATTTCTTTTCCGGAGCTACATAGTGTCCTTCAAAAGGTGTTTGACTGGAGCGATTATCATCTCCATGAGTTTCAAATCTTTAAGAGCCAGCCAACAGCAATAACGAATGCAGTGCGGAATAAAGAGCGAAAGCCAACTGTTAATCTCGTGTGTACAGAAGAAGCGTTAAGCTATGATGTAGGTGTCCCGCAAAAAATGGAGACAGACGAAATTCTTGCTGACTACTTACCAGCTGAGATTGTGTACATTTACGATTTCGGAGACGGCTGGGAGCATCATATTGTTGTGGAAAAGTTTGTTGATGATTATGAATACAACCATGCGATGTGCCTCGATGGTGAAGGTAGGACCCCTCCTGAAGATGTTGGAGGAGAACCGGGGTATGAATCGTTTTTGGCAATTATGTCAGATCCAAACCATCCCGATCACAAATATATGATGGAATGGGCTGAAGATCAGGGATATAGTGATTTTAATATGAAAATGATAAATCACATATTAAGTGGGGCGTCGTTAAGGTAAACGGAAAAACCACTAGGGTGTATACCTTAGTGGTTTTTGTTATGTGTGCGAACGGACATTTGTTCCGCTATTAGCCTATAAATAGTCCATTTGAGAATGCTATTGGACATCTGTTCCGTTACTCTCTGAAAATCGGGTGACTACCTTTGAATTTAGCTTATATAACGGAACAGATGTCCGAACGGATACAGAAAAGAGACGATTTTATTAAAATAGCGGAATAAATGTCCGAAACGAAAAAAACCTGCATTTTTCAATTCGAAAAAATAAAGTACCTGTTAAGGATGCTTTTATAGTAAAATAGTTTTAGGTAAAAGGTTGATGTTCAGACAACGAAGAGAGGAAGAGTAGCAGGTATGAAACAAACACCCATACTAATCACAGCTTTATTGTTACTCCTAGCCGCATGTAGTAGCGAGAAAACGGAACGAATAGTGGAACAGCAGGTACAGCCGGAGCTAGAAATTGAATCAGTCGAAGTTGTTCAAATTGAGGAAGAACAGGTTGAGTCTGAAGAAAGTGAACATGTTGTTCAAGAAGCTAGTTTACTTGGCAACACGGTGGGCAATCTTATGAATGGAGGGATTGCTGCGGCAAGTGGGGAGTTTGTGTATTATAGTGATTTTCAACATTTATTTTCTCACAAACAAGGAGAGGCTGAGCCGAAAACCATTGATGATGGTGTGATTACTCAATTGAATGCTGTTGGTGATTGGGTTTATTATCAGAAACAAATGGATATATGGAAGAGTAAGTCGAATGGAGAAGAGAAGCAGCTCCTTTTTAAAGGGGATGAAAATTTAGGGCAAATGCTCGTTTATGACGATGTGATTGCATTTCGAGTTTATAGTATGGAGAACCATGATTATACGTTGTATGTTATGAATACTGATGGTGAACATGTTACAGAAATGGCTAATATGGTCGACCAATATACATTTAAAGATGGACAGTTATATTATGTTACCCACCATCCACGGCACAAAGATTGGATAATGAAAGCAACATTGTCGTTGCCGGAATATGAAACAGAACGATTTCTCGATATTCAATATGATTTGTTAACGATGCAAATGGTCGATGAGACCATATATTACATTCAATCTAATCAAATTCGCTCCATGACGCTTGATGGATATGGTGAATTGAATTTGACACCACAGCAACAAGTGGATGTATATGGGTATTCCACTCCGAATGTAGCTGGGGAGTATATTTATTTTAGTGAATACGGAGATTATTGGTTGTATCGGATTCCAACGACTGGTGGCCAGCCTGTGGAGACGGGAATTCGAGTAGATGGTTACTATAGTATTATTGGAAATCAATTATATAGTTTTACCTTTAACGAGGGTCAATATTGGCTTGGTATTTCAACCCTTGATAATGTGGCAACAGAACAACAGTTGTATGAGGAACAATATGCGAATACAGGTGGAGTTGGTTATGCTGAAGACTTTACAGAGTTATTTGCGATGTACGATGAGATTTTTTCAGGAGGACAATCCATTACGTTAGGTGATTTGCTGAATAACTATGAGTCAGAGTTATATGCAATGGATGAAATTTTTGCACAGGAGCATCTTGTTGGGGCAGCGAAAATGTTTCTCTACTCGATGACATTTAAGGACCAAGAGTATTTTTCATCGCTACTGCCCGACCCGGAAAATGATCTGTACCCAACATGGAATTTCAATTATGAATTTGATAAAGATGATGCTTTTATGAAAGGGTTCTATGAATTTGAGATTCGATTGGCATCAGAGCGTAGTGTAGATGTGAGTCGTGATGATGGAGATTTCCGATTTACGTTGTATTTTGAAGAGATAAATGGGAAGTTTTATTTTGATTATTATGTTCAACGATAGAGCTAACCCCAAAAGGTTTATAACAGGCCTTTTGGGGTTTCTTCTTATTTCTCATACAATTCAATTGGCAATCCATCCGGATCAGAGAAAAACGTAAATCGTTTGCCTGTCGTTTCATCAGTCCGAACCGCTTCTACAATGACACTTTTTCCTTCTAATTCTTGTTTCGCTTCTTCTACAGAGTTAACTTCAAAAGCTAAATGACGTAGTCCAACAGCCTCTGGATACGATAGTCTATTTGGACTATCTGGAAAGGAAAAAAGTTCGATTTGATACTCACCATTGACCGCTAAATCTAATTTATAGGAATCGCGGTCTTTGCGGTACTTTTCTTGAATAATGGAAAGACCTAATACCTCTGTGTAAAACGTTTTCGACTTTTCATAGTCTGAACAGATGATGGCAATGTGATGGATTTTATTTAGTTTCATAAGAGACCCTTTCAAAGAAATGTAGTTTACTTTATTTTACCAGCGGGTATATAACATTACGAACATTTTCATAGCAAACTTTCAGTAAAAGACAAAACAAAGACATGTTTCGACAAAATACTCCAATATAGTCCAAAAGTATCATGTGGAAATTTGTTTGGTATTATAAAATGAGTATAATCATACTATTGGAATAGAGAAGGGCAAAACTATTGAAAAATGGTGACGCAAAACTATAGGGGCTAAGCCTTTAGGGGTATGCCAGCCAGTTACCAAAGCCTTGTTAATTCCTAGTTGAATTTAGGAGGTAATGTCTATGAAAACGATTAAAAAAATATGGCATTCTTTATTTATTCGTATTAATTTGTATCTATATAATCAATGTAAATATACAAAAACTAAAGGTTCATATTTTAAAAACGCATATAATCATCAAGAAAAGTTACTTGAAATTGAAATTAATAAAGCAAAGGTTTCCCGTTAGTAGAAGCCTTTGCTTTTTATAATATATAAAATTAATGAAAATTCTAATTTTCTTCCAAAATTCCTAGAGTTTGTAGTAATATAGTAAAATAGAATTGTATTGTGCTTCCAATTTTAACAGATTCATTCCTGTTTAAGGAATACGGGAAAAAGGAGAACAAACATGGACAACAGATTTACCGAAAAAGAACTGTTACAAATCTTACAGCAAGCGAAACAGAAGATAGCCAGAGACCCATCAATCGACGCAAAAACTGTCATTAATGATATGGTTGTAAAAATGACGCCCTACATAGATAACAATAAGATGAGTGTGAAATAAATATTAATCATTGTAATCCCATAACACAACCCAGTTGTTTTCTTCTTTTGTAGCGT
This sequence comes from Alkalihalobacillus sp. LMS39, assembly GCF_022812285.1. Classification (NCBI taxonomy): domain Bacteria; kingdom Bacillati; phylum Bacillota; class Bacilli; order Caryophanales; family Bacillaceae; genus Alkalihalobacillus; species Alkalihalobacillus sp. LMS39. The sequence continues at coordinate 4,513,686 of NZ_CP093300.1, read as the reverse complement.
AAACATCTTGGATAATGGAAAAATTTCCATACGTTCCCTTATACTCTTTTGTAACGGTTACTTTGTAAACAACTTCAAAAACTTCACCGTCTGTAGTCATCGTCCAATCGGTGACTTTTTTTGGATTATCTAAAGAAAATGAAAAGGAATCAACTCCAAAATGATCCATAAAAATATGAGAGCGGTTTTGTAAATAGCTAGGTTTCGAGAAACGGTCTTGCATTTTTGGGTGGAATAAATTCCAGGCGGAAATAAAATCCCATTGTTGCTCATGTTTATAAAATTGTTGAATGGTTTTCTTGGCTTGTTGTGAATCGGATGGGATGAGAAACATGACGAGAAGGATAAGTGAAATTCCTCCAATGAGTATGGCTAAACCTTTTACGGGAAATGTGTTTTGTCTCATAATGTCTGCTCCTTTGAAAAGGTTGTACTTCATAATCATTGTATTCTTGTACGACGACGATATGAGTGTAAAAATAGGGGCAAGCTTTTTCGCAAAGGACATCTGTTCCGCTAATGGAGGTGAATTTAAGGTTTTCCTTGCGCTATCGGACATTGGTTCCGTTATTTGCAGTTTTTGTGTTGAGGAGAGCCGATTCTAGGGTAATTAACGGAATGGATGTCCGAACGGGTCTGAAAATGCTTTGTTTTTAGTAAAATAGCGGAACAGATGTCAGTTAGAAACATCCCACTCATGCCAACAAGAAAAAACCAGCACCTCATCCAAAGAGAGACTGGTTTTTTGCACTTATTTCGTTAAATAGTCATACATAAAATCAGCCCAAACTTGGTGACCATCGCCGTTTGGTCGGTTGTTATCTAAGTAATCGGGAAGGTCACTCTCATCAGGCCAAGCGTTCCAGTGGTCAACAAATGAATAGCCTTTTGATTGAACAAACTCTTCGACTGCTTCGACTTGAGAAATGTAAAATACCGCACCTTCTACCGGGTTTGGTGGAGTGATAAGAATTTCGGTGTCTTCTAACTCTTTACTAACTATAGTAAGGATGTGTTCTAATACGAATAACGTATCTTCTATTCTAACAATGCCGTTGTCGTTCAAAATGAATGGTTCAATAATTAAAATGTCAGGTTGACTATCAATAACAGCAGACAAATAGTCTCCATTATAAACATCAAGTGAAGAAGCTCGGTTCACATTAATGACCGTAGTTTTTAGTTTTTCTTCTCCAATCTGCTCTTTAATGTCAGTAGAAAGAAGGTAAGGCCATCCAGTATCAGAATTCTCAGGATTCCCTAGTGAAACAGAACCAAAAATAGTCATTGAAATGGTTTCTTCGTCTTCTGTATCTTTTAAAGTTTTGCCTATTAGGCCAGAGACGGCAACCTTTTCACTGCTTGTTCCTTCTTCCTCAATATCGGCTGAAGTTTGCGGATATGTAGGTTGAACAAAATGCTGCGCTTCCTCAGCTATGGATTTTAATTTTTGATTATATTGATAATGGCTAAAGCCTAGTATACCAATGCAAATAATAACAGTACTAATCAAAATAATGTTTTTCAACTTCATTACTTCCACCTTTCATAGTTGCAATCTACTAAATTCATTCTACTTAACTATGGTAATAACTTCAAGTTGAAATTTCTTCGTTCAATAAAGAAGAAGGGCATTGATTGCCCTTCTTCTTCCTCTTAATCTATCTCAGTTTCTTCTTTTTCGAAGTAGGCCTGAATAATGGTATCTTGCTGAAGTGTAATTTGAATTTCTCGATTGTTATTAGAAAGGGAGCCTCGCCACCCGACGAAGCGATAGCCTTCTGCAGGAGTAGCTGTTAACGTTATCGTTGTTCCAGCCGGAAACTGGTGACCAGACTGACTTTGTCGAATTGAACCTGAGCCTAATACTGTCGTAAAAAGAGAAACTGTCTTTGGTTCTTCTTGAACTCTTTGGAACACAGCTTGAACTTGCTTGTTTCCATTCATCGTTACCTGAATCGTACGTGAAGTTCCTGAACCATCACCACTCCATCGAACAAACTCCCATCCGGAATTTGGTTGTGCTGTTAATGTAACAGTTACTCCTTCATCAAATTGTTGTCCAGATGGATTACGCGTTATATTTCCATCACCTGAGACGGATGTCGATAATGTAAATTGACGTTTTTCCGGTTGAGATGGTGCTGGAGGAGCTGGTTTATCGTTGTTACTCTTGTCTTTCTTGTTATTATCTTTTGTGTTTGGATTTTCTGATGGAGAACTTTCCTCTTTCTTGTCTTCCTTTGGATCAGTCGTTGATTCATTTTTTATAAACACAGCTCGTACTTGATAGTCTTGGTTCATGTTAAGTTGGAGCCTTGGGTTTGTACTTTGTATATCTCCCGTCCAGCGTGAGAAAGTCCATCCGCTTTTAGGACTAGCAGTTAGTGTGACTGTTTCATTATGTGAAAATGAAGCTTGTAACGAGCTGCGAATGACTTCTCCTTCTCCTGTTTTTGAGACACGAAGGGTATATGCGTTTGAATCTTTTGTAAATACAGCGATGGCTGTGACATGGTCTTGAATATCTATCGTAAGTGTTCGGTTAGTCCCAGAGACATCACCCTCCCAGTGGCTAAATGACCACTCTGCTGCAGGTATTGCTTCAATTGTAATCTCATAACCTACCGGGTACGAACCTTGTTGTGGAGATATGGACACCGACCCTTCGCCAATCGTTTTTGTGAGTACAGTTTTGTTTTTTTCATCACCCACTCTAATTTCGAGAGAAGTGGATAAATCCTCATATGAAATGGTAATGACATGGATTCCGTCTTTTTCTGCCGTGTAACTAGAAGCCATTCCTACTGTTTCGCTTAACGAACCATCTCCATGTTCCACTACCCAATCTACAGGAAGTTCCACTGCTTCTCCTTTCGCATCTTCGGCTATGACAGAGAGTTCAACCGTTTCGCCAATAAGTAAAGAAGAAAATTCTTTCTGTACAAAATCTAGTGATTCAATGACTTGTTCTTTAATTTCGACTTCAAGTTCACGTGTAATGGTTCCAACTGTAGCGAGTATCTTTGTTTTTCCTAACTCTTTTCCTTGTACCGAAACATGAGTAGTTGTGGATTCGTTAATCTCAGCTATTTGTCCATCGACAATTTCCCACTCGGCTTCAATCGGAATATATCTATCCATCGAGTCTATCCAAATTAACCCGAACTCACGTGGTACACCCTTTTGAATAAGCGGATGATCTGCATAAATGCCGATGTTGTTCACATAGTTATTATATTCCGATTGTAGTTGAGTGGAGTTTGTGTTTGTTACACCTTTTTCTAATGTTGATAGAGCCGAAATAATATTTGATTGATTGGCATATAAGGTGGATAAAAATATATAAAATTGTGGTTCAGTGGGAATTAGCTCAGTGCCTTCTAGGAAGACACGTTCTGCTTCTTCTAGTTGTGCTAATGCGATATAGCTGTTTGCAAGTCCGATTCTAGCTTCCACATTTTTTTGGTCTTGTTCTAACAACAGCAAATATTGTTCAATGCTAGATTCAAAGTCTCCTTGTTCATACGATTGATTAGCTAAAAATTCTAATTGAGACGGGTCTATACTTTTTTGTTGTGTAAAAATAAAAATGAGGAATGCTATCACAAAAAGAGCGACAAAGCTCCCGGAAATATAGATTAGTTTATTCGGTTTCATTTAACATAATTCTCCCCAATCCGACAAAAATACCAATCATTACATTATATAGAATGCAAAACAAAAGATAAAGACTATAGTCTTAGATTTATTATATGAAAAGAGTACTGGTATGATCTTGAAAATCTATGTTTTATAGAGAAGAATAAATGGAACATGGTATAATGGTTGTATATGAAAATCTTTATTTATAAAGATGATGAGGAGGTCCCAATGGTTAAAAAGAATTACTTGATTCCATTATTTTTAATAGCGCTGTTTTTTAACTTTTCCGTTCAAACTATTAATGCAAATGAATCGACTGAAAAGGTCATTGTGTATTTTAACGATGATGTTGATGAACAATTGATTTTAAGTGTTGGTGGAGAAATTGAAAAAACATATAATAACTTTCCTGTTGCTGTAGTTGAAATGACCGAGGATGCAGTTGAAAAGTTGCAGCAAGCTCCTAATGTTCTTTCGGTTGAAGAGGATCATATTGTCTCGATTAATAACCAAAAGCTAGAGTGGGGTGTTTCAAAGGTTAATGCTCCCCAGTCATGGCAATCAGGATATACAGGGAAAGGGATAAAAGTTGCTGTCGTTGACACTGGTATTGCCAACCATGATGATTTAAAGATAGCGGGTGGAGTTTCTCTAATAAGTTCATCGTATATCGATGAAAATGGACATGGAACACATGTCGCTGGAATTATAGCCGCACAAAATAATAACATTGGCGTTGTAGGAGTTGCTCCAGATGTCCAATTGTATGCAGTAAAAGTGCTTGATAAAAATGGTTTAGGGACGTTATCGAATGTAATAGATGGAATTGATTGGTCAATTACGAACAATATGGATATTATTAATTTAAGTCTTGGAAACTTATCTGGTTCTGATGGCTTACAGTCGGTTGTTGATAGAGCATATCAAAATGGAATTCTCCTCGTAGGAGCTGGAGGAAATCGAGGTAGAGTCGATGGAAGTGGCAATACAGTTGAGTTCCCAGCTAGATATGAATCTGTAATTGCGGTTGCGGCAACAGATAAAAATAATAAACGAGGAACTTTCTCAGCTACAGGATCTACGATTGAAGTTGCAGCGCCAGGGGTAGGGATATTAAGTACACATTTGAATAATCGTTACGCGACATTAGATGGGACATCAATGGCCGCAGGATATGTAAGTGGTGTTTTAGCTTTATTAAAAGAAGCAAACCCAATGATGACAAATGACCAGTTACGGTCTGTATTGCAAAGAACGGCGCTAGATATTGGGGTTGCTGATCGAGATTCGTTTTATGGATTTGGATTAGTGCAAGCTCCTTTTGTACAAGGTCCACTTGTGTTAAAAGAAGGGGACAGACGTCCTGAAGTGATTCAACTAAAAATTGATTTAGAGAAAGCTGGTTTTAAAGTATCGGCAACACCGACCGACTTTTTTGGACCGGTGACCACAACAAAAGTAAAGGAGTTCCAATCAACGTTTAATTTAACTCCGAATGGTGAAGTTGATGAAGAAACATGGAACACCATTAGAAAAGTGATTAGTGGTGAAATTTCAAGGCCAGATACGAATGTTCGAATTCTTCAAGAAGGAGATCGTCGACCTGAAGTGGTTCAATTAAAGGTTAACCTTGAACGAGTAGGTTTTAAAGTATCGGATAATCCAACAAACTTCTATGGTTCTGTTACTACAGCAAGAGTTGAAGCTTTTCAATTAGCTTATGGTCTACCTGGAACAGGGGTGGCGAATGAAGTGACATTAAAAAGGCTTAAAGAAGTGGCAGCTGTTTCCTTTATGGAAGGAGACCGATTACCTGGTGTAATTGAGTTGAAAGTGAACTTAGAAAAGGCGGGCTATCGTGTTTCTGCAACGCCGACGAACTTTTACGGTTCTGTAACGACAGCGAAAGTGCGTGAATTTCAACGGGAGAACCGATTACGTGTCACAGGTGTAGCTTGTCTTATTACTCAGGAAAAAATTAAAGAAGTAGCCTTCACTTTAAAAGAAGGAGATCGTCGAGCAGAAGTCATTGAGTTGAAAATATTACTAGAACGAGCGGGATTTCGAGTTCCGGGTAATACAACAAATTATTATGGTCCACTTACAACTGAAAAAGTAAGAGAGTTCCAATATTCTGTTGGGTTACGTGTGACTGGTATTGCAGATATACAAACGCAGGAAAGATTAAGAGCAGTTGCGGTTGGTTTAATGGCAGGAGACCGAAAGCAAGAAGTAATTCAATTGAAATTAGACTTGGATGCGCTTGGTTTTGGAGTTTCGGATAACCCGACAAATTATTATGGTCCAATTACAGCATCCATGGTCAAGCAATTTCAAAGGGATTACGGATTAGAGCCAACAGGTACAGCAGACAATGAAACGTTAGAAGTGTTACAGTCGATATTAGAAAGTCGATAACAGAACAAAAAGAACACCACAGTAAGGTGTTCTTTTTGTGTTACGGACATAGGGTGCGCTATTTTATACATTTAAGCTCCTTTTTCATTTCGTACGGACATACGTTCCGTTATTTGAGAGAAATAGCCGTCAAAATTCTTTGTTTTCCTTAATTAACGGAACCAATGTCCGATAGAGGTTGGAAAAGGGCAAAAATGGCTAAAATAGCGGAATGTATGTCCGTAAAAAATATGTAGAAATGTAATCTCGATAATAATTTTGAAAAAAACACCCACAAGGGGTGTTTTTTTATCTGAATTGGGCAAGGATACCTCGGTATATCCCTTCTGCTGCACTTTCTCTAAATGAAGCTGTTTTAATTTTATCCGAATCACTACGTGTGTCCATAAAAGCAACTTCTACTAGTGCTGATGGAACTCGAGATTCACGTAAAACAAGGAAGTTCGCATGTTTCACTCCGCGATCTCTTAGTTTAATTTGTGATACTAAGTTCGTTTGGATATTAGTAGCTAATCGCTGACTGTCCGCACTTGCGTGAGTTCTATCCCAGAAGGTTTCAGTTCCCGTACCGCCACCAGCATTTAAATGAACGCTGATAAATGCGTCTGCTCTTAAATTGTTTGCAATCGGAGCACGTTGGTTTAAGGCAACGGTTGTATCAGCCGTTCGTGTCATCACAACGGTTGCTCCAGCCGCAGTTAATTTTCTCTCTAGGCGTCTAGAAATGTCTAAAGCGATATCGCTTTCTCTAATTCCGAAGGCTACAGCACCAGGATCAGAACCACCATGACCAGCGTCAACAACAATGACTCTCCCGGCCAATGGTAACCTTGAAATTACTTCTTGTAATTTCGCTTGAGTTAGTGGACCAACCACACCATCTGCCGTTAAACCATGTCTTCGTTGAAATGCTTTCACTTGTGTTTCTGTTTGAGAGCCAAAATAGGTTGTCCCATTTCCAGGAACAGGGAAGCCAGCACTAGCTAAATCTCTTTTTAACTGAACAACAGAAGAATGAGAGAGTCCTAGTTTTAAAACGGTAGGTGGCCGATTTAATGCTTTTAGTCTATCTTCTAGTCGTTTCATTGTGTCAGTATCCGTAACACCTGTCATCGGAAGACCTTGTGAACGTTGGAAGTTTTTCAAAACCGTTTCAGTTTGAACACCGAAAAATGCAGTTGTATTTCCTGGTACAGGGAATCCTACCTTACCAAGGTCAATTTTTAAAATCATGACTGCTTCTGAAGAACTTCCTACACGTAAAAAGTTACGGTTATTTAACGAAGTAATGACTTCATTGATTTTACTCAATGTTTGTGGACCAGCCATTCCATCAACGCTAAGCCTATGATAGCGCTGGAATGCTCGAACTTGCGCTTCGGTTTGTGAACCGAAAAAGTCCGTCGTACTTCCAGGAACCGGGAATCCAGCTTTGGCTAAATTAATTTTTAACGTAACTACATCTGGGTGATAAACGCCGTTTCTAAGAGCAGATAAGCTATTAGGGTTAGCTATTAATTCTTGTATTTTCGCTAATGTCTGTGGACCGGCGATTCCGTCAGCAGTTAGTCCGTGTGTACGTTGGAAAGACCTTACCATTGTCTCTGTTTGAGCACCGAAAAAGTCCGTCGTATTTCCTGGTACTGTAAACCCGAGTCTGCTTAAGTTTACTTTAAGTGTGATAACGGAAGGGTGTCGTACTCCATTTCGTAACAATGGTGCATTTGCTGATGTCACGACGACTTCATCCAATGTTTGAAGTGTTAACGGACCAGCAATCCCATCAACAGTGAGTCCGTAAACGCGCTGAAATGCTCTAACTTGTGTTTCCGTTTGTGAGCCAAAGAAGTCGGTCGTATTACCAGGAACTTGGAAACCAACCTTTTCAAGATTAATTTTCAACTCAATCACGGCAGGATGACGCACGCCATTTCGTAACAAAGGTGTAATTGCAAGAGTAGAAACAGCTTCATCAAGTTTGTTAAGTGTGGCGGGACCTGCTACTCCATCAGCAGTTAATCCATAAGCACGTTGAAATTCTTTGACTTTGGCTTCAGTTTGAGAACCAAAGAAGTCGGTCGTATTGCCAGGAACTTGAAATCCAACTTTTTCAAGGTTGATTTTCAACTCAATCACAGCAGGATGACGCACCCCATTTCGTAATAACGGAACGGTTCCTAATGAAGAAATGACTTCGTTAAGTTTACTGAGTGTGGCAGGACCAGCGACTCCGTCAGCGGTCAATCCAAATGCTCGTTGAAACTCTTTGACCCTCGCTTCGGTTTGAGGACCAAAGAAATCGGTTGTGTTTCCGGGGACCTGAAATCCGGCTTTCTCGAGGTTGATTTTTAAATCGACAACATCTCGATGCCGCACCCCATTTTGCAATACTGGTGTTGTTGCTGCTACCACCGATGTGGGTTCGTTTGTTTCTACTTCTACTTCCACTTCACTTTCCACTTCATTAGCGGCTATAATTTCTAAAAGTTTTGCTAACGTTTCCTCATTTGCAATTCCGTCTGCTAAAAGACCATTTGCCTCTTGGAATTCTTTCAGCTTTTGTTCTGTTACAGAGCCAAAATATGATGTCGGATTATCTGAGACTTTAAACCCAGCTTGGTCAAGGTCTATTTTTAATTGAATGACTGATTCATCTGTCATTCCAACTGATAATTCCAAGTTTTGCGCATGAGTTATGTGACTGGAGAGTAGTATCACCATGAAACAGACTACGCTCGTAAGTATTAAGTTGTAGGACTTCAAAAGTAAAACTCACTCCTTATGTTATTAATTTTATTATCAAAGTATATTTTATTATATTATTATGAAAAATTCTATGAAAAATAGAAAAAAAGTCGGATTATTTTCGACCATTATATAAAAAATAGCGTATTTATTGGGTTGATGAGAATAAAATACCAGTACTTTATAAGGTTTTTCGTTGGTTAGTTCGACATAATTTCACATAATTACATGAAAGGCTTTATGATATAATGCTACTAGTCAAATTCCTTTGATTCACTAGTTTAATAGGGTGTTCTGTATAGAAATGATAAGGAAATCCTAAACTAAAGAAAAAGGAAGTAGAAAAGGACGGATTACGTTACTATGAAAAAGAAAAAAGTATTATTTTTCATCTATCAAATGGGAGCTGGGGGAGCGGCTCGGACATTATTAAATATTATAAATAATTTAGACAGAACAAAATTTTCTCCCGTGTTAGTGACATTAAATTTTGATGGTTCTTATGAATCAGAAATAAAAGACGATGTTCACTTTATTAAACTTGAGACAAAAAGATTAAGTAGATCAATTAAAGCGCTAGCTAAAATTATTAAGGAAGAAAACATTGACCTAGTATTTAGTACAATCCCAAGAGTGAATACCATTGCAATAATGGCAAGTATTCTTTCTGGCACAAAGGTGAAAACAGTCATACGGGAAGCAGATAACTTAGGTGGAACATGGAAAGTGAACCTACAGTTAATAGGGTTTGGTTTAATTTATAAGCTTTCTAATCAAATTGTCTCTTTATCTGAAGGGGTAAAGGAAAACTTAGTTTCTCGCTACAAAATAAACGCAAACCGAATAAAAGTGATCTACAATCCAGTTGATTTAATCAGTATTGAAGAGAAAATAAAGACGGGGGAAGTTGATCGAAAGTTTACGTCGCTTTTTCAAACAGAAGATAAAATTGTAATTACTGCAGGTCGATTAGTCGAACAAAAAGACCAAAAAACATTACTGCGCGCTTTTGCGAAAGTGAATCAATCCATCAAAAGTCAATTAATCATTCTAGGAGAAGGCCCACTACAAGACCAACTCCTGCAAGAGGCGAAGAGATTGAAGGTCGAGGAACGTGTTCATTTCCTTGGATTTCAAAATAACCCCTATATATACTTTGCACAAGCAGACTTATTTGTATTAACTTCGTTGCATGAAGGATTTAGTCATGTCATCGCTGAGGCAATTGCCTGTGGTACTCCTGTTGTTTCTACGGATTGCAAATCTGGACCAGCTGAAGTGTTGGATCATGGTAAGTACGGTTTGTTATGTGAAGTGGGGAATGTGGATGAATTGGCAGACAAAATGGAAAAGGTCCTTTTGTTAAATAAGGAAGAAAAGCAAGCGGTGGTTGAAAAAGGTATAGAAAGAGCTCATCATTTTGAAGCGACAACAATTGTAAAACAATACGAAACTGTATTTTTAGATGTGCTTCAAAAATGAGCGTAAAGAAGGTGAGAGGAAATGCGAGCTATAAAGAAAGTCGTTCATTTAACATCAGTCCACCATCCATTAGATCCAAGAATTTATTACAAAGAGTGTCATTCCCTTCAAAATGGGGGATATGATGTCACTTTAATTGCTCCAGAGGTGGATGAACAAATCGAGCATTCAGACGTCACAGTAATACCTGTTAAAAAACATAAAAACCGAATAATGCGAATGCTCATGACAACTTTTTCTGTGTATAAGAAAGCAAAAGCAATCAAAGCCGATTATTATCATTTTCATGACCCGGAGTTATTAATAGTTGGTTGGCTTTTAAAGAAAAAAGACAATGTTGTCATTTATGATATTCATGAAGACTATGAGACGAGTATTTTACAAAAGGAATATGTAAGTAGACGACTTCGAACGCTAGTTGCGAAGGGGTATAAAAAATTAGAAGCTTTTCTCACTAAGAAAATGGAGTTATGTTTAGCGGAAAAATACTATTTAGATAAATATCCGACTGGGACTTGTATTCTTAACTATCCTATTTTAAATAAGGAATTAGTTAAAAATGAGAATCAAAAAAGTGCAAATAATAAAGTCATTTACACCGGAAATATTACTTCCGACAGAGGAGCATTAATTCATGCTTCATTGCCACTTCTAGATTCTAATATTTCTGTTCATCTATTCGGAAAATGCCCAGGCGAACTAGCTGCAAAAATGAAAGAGTGTGCAGGAGAAGGGAAAGACCGCTTACTAATTGAAGGAATTGACAGGTACGTTCCTAAAGCTATTATTGATGAGCAGTATAGTAGCTATTCTTGGTTAGCAGGTATTGCGTTGTTTCCTCCAACCGAGCATTATATGCGGAAAGAACTAACGAAGTTCTTTGAGTATATGACAGCGGGATTACCTATTTTATGCTCGAATTTCCCTCTGTGGAAAACATTTATCGATACATACCAGTGTGGAGTAACGGTGAATCCTTCTGATGAAAAAGAAATTAAAGCCGCAATTGATTATTTAAGGAACAATCCGGATGAGGCAAAGAAAATGGGGGAGAATGGTAGAAAAGCGGTTCTTTCTGAGCTGAACTGGGGAATTGAAGAAAAGAAGCTACTGGAATGGTATGAACAAATTGTACAATAACGAACCTATTATGGTGGAGGTCATATAGTGGAAAACCAACAAGAGTTAGTCTCTGTTATTACTCCTGCATACAATGCTGAAAAATTTATAGGAGATGCAATTGAATCCGTTTTAGCGCAGACATACCCACATTGGGAAATGATTATTGTTGATGACTGTTCAACGGACGAGACAGCTAAGGTTGTAGAACAATATTCTGACAAGCGAATTCGTTTTATTCAACTAAAAAAAAATAGTGGACCGGCAATAGCAAGGAATACATCGATTCAAAACGCAAAAGGTAGGTATATTGCTTTTTTAGATAGTGATGATATGTGGCAACCAGACAAACTAGAAAAGCAACTTGCTTTTATGAGGCGGCATGATATCGCCTTTTCTTACACAGCATATGAGAATATGGGTGAAGACGGCAAAAGTTTAGGAACAGTAGTACCTGTTTTAGAAAAGGCGAATTATGACAAGTTATTAAAAGAAAATGTCATTGGCTGTTTAACAGTGATGTTAGACCTCTCGAAAGTTGGACCTATTGAAATGGTGAATATTCGAACACGACAAGATTATGTATTATGGCTTGATATTTGTAAAAGAGGGTTTCTAGCCTATGGATTGAAAGAGGTATTAGCTAAGTATAGAGTGGTAGAAAACTCAATTTCAAGTAATAAACTGAAGATGGCTAGACAAAATTGGAAAGTGTATCGCGAAATTGAAAATTTAAACTTGATAAAAAGTGTATGGTACTTTACTCACTACATGTACTATAAAGTAAAAAAGTACGGTGTTAAAACATAAGTAGACAACTCAAACATGGTATGATAAAAAGGAATATTGAGTGAATTAAAGGTCTTTACGAATAAGAATGGCGGTGTACAAAGTTAGATGCGTGAATATATAAAAGAATTGCTCAAGCGAAAAGACTTACTGATTTATTTAGTGAAATCAGGGTTGAAAGCAGAGCATCGTAATAGTTACTTAGGATATTTTTGGTGGTTGCTAGATCCGCTTTTAAATGTTGTTGTTTATTATTTTTTAGTAACATATATTTTAAATCGAGGATCTGAAGATTATAATTATGCTGTATTCCTTGTCATCGGGCTTGTGGCATGGCGTTGGATGAATACGACTGTTACAACATCAGCAAAAGCAATATTAAAATATTCGTCGATTATAAACCAAGTATATTTACCGAAATCATTGTTTCCTTTAGCGATGTCGTTTACACAGGCGTACAATTTCTTGTTTGGACTTATTGTAGTCGGCCTATTTCTATTATTTAATCAAGTTTTGCCAGATTGGCATATCGTTTATTTACCTTTAATTCTCTTCGTTCAGCTTTTATTTTTGTCAGCTGTCAGTCTTGGGGTTGCTTATATGTGTGTGTTTGTAAGAGACATTGATAATATTTTATCACACATTATGAGGTTGTTTTTCTATGCGTCTCCGATTATTTGGGATAGTGAACGTATTCTAGGTAGGTTTGATAACTTGGCTTGGGTCGTGCAATACAACCCTGTTGCAATCATCATTGAATCGTATCGTGCTGTCATTATGTTTAACGGAAATCCACAATTTACAGGCTTATTTGTCATTGGAGTAGCCTCCATTGCTGTAATAGCTTTCTTATTACATTATTATAGTAAAAACGAACATAAAATAATAAAAGCGTTATAAAATGAGGGTTGTTATATGGTAAATTCAGAATTTGAAAATGGAGAACAAGTAGAATCAAGAGAAATTGTATTGCAAGCGAAAAACCTTGGAGTATCCTTTCAAGCTGGATTTCAAGCTGATGACTATAAGTCTCATGTGTTCAACCTTTTTAAGAAAAAAGATGAAGATGAAGAAAAGAAACCAAAAACGGTTTGGCCGTTACGAGACATTAACTTTACTGGCTATAAAGGAGAAATATTAGGGATAATCGGTTCAAATGGTTCGGGTAAAACGACACTCTGTAAGTTAATTTCAGGGATATTAAAACCTGATGAAGGAGAAGTTTATGCGGATGGACGAGTCTCAGCTTTGTTTTCATTAGGAATGGGCTTTAATAAAGAATTGACCGGTCGTGAAAACGTGTATTTAAATGGCATGATGTTAGGAATAGACAAGGAAAGAATTCATGAATTTATTGATGATATCCATGAGTTTTCAGGGTTAAAAGAGTTTATCGACCGCCCGATGAAAATGTATTCAAGTGGGATGAAAGCAAGACTAGGATTTAGTGTTGCCGCATTTTTAGAACCAGAAATTCTTATTTTAGATGAATCATTAAATACAGGTGATATGGCGTTTGGTCGAAAAGCAGCTGAAAAAATGAAAGAGCTCGTAAAAAAAGCAAAGATGGTTATTCTTGTTACTCATAGTCTTCGGTATGCGAGAAAGCACTGTGACCGATTGATGTGGCTTGATAAAGGGGTTATTCGCGAAGTTGGACAACCTGATGATATTATTGAAAAGTATAAAGCAAGTGTCCCACCAGCTAAACCGCGGAGGGCTAGAAGGCTCCAGCTACAAAAAACAGAAACGGAAATTACAGATACAACAGTAGTAAAAGCTGAAAACTTAGGCATTTCCTATCAGTCCAAAAACGAAACATATTGGGCATTGAGAAATGTTAATTTTGAAATTAAAGAAGGAGAAGTAATCGGTATTATTGGACATAATGGCGCAGGGAAAAGTACGTTATGTAAAGTATTAACGAAAATATTAACGCCTGACGATGGAACCATTCAAATTCATGGTGAAACAACATCGTTATTAGGGTATGGGACAGGCTTTAACGCACAATTATCGGGAAAAGATAATGTCTATTTAAATGGGATGTTGCTTGGAATTGAAAAAGAAAGAGTCGAACGAGACTATCCGAAAATTGTAGAGTTTTCCGAACTTGGAGCATCGATGGAAAAACCGGTTAAAAATTATTCGAGTGGAATGCGAGCTCGATTAGGGTTTAGTATTGCTGCGACATTGCAACCGGATATTTTTATTATTGACGAAGCTTTGTCTACAGGTGATATGGCGTTTAAACAAAAGGCAAGTGAAAAAATCCAAGATATGATGGAACGAGCGAAAGCGGTCATTATCGTTACACATAGCATGAAGTTCGTTGAACAAGTTTGTACGAGAGCATTATGGATCGATAAAGGACAAGTTTTGTTTGATGGTGACCCAGAAGAAGCAGTAAAGCTTTATCGAGAAAAAGTAGGCGTTACGACAAAAAAGAAACCAAAAGCGAGAAAACGTAAAAAGAAATCGACAACTCCAAAAAAGACAACAAGCGAAACAAAATGAAAGAAGTCCGGTGGTGAATGGGATGCTTCAAAAGGGAAAAAAGATAGTCGTTGAAACCATTGATTGGTTTTTATATAAAGCAATAAGCACAAAGCAAAAAGAACGCTTATCGAAGATTTTAACCGATAAACAAAAAGAACGGCTGAAGTCAATTATCAAACCAGGAAAGAAAAGGGCACAAGTCCGAGTGATAGAAAGGGTAAAATATCGTCTTTATAACCTTGGGTTCATTGAACGCGGATTACATGAGCTACAGGAATTATTTAAAAATGAGGAACAGCCGTATTTAAGAAAGCTTGCCGGGTGGGAGTTAGCCACTTGGCACGCGAATCAATATAGTAAAGATGATGCCCGGCTTTGTCTACACTATATTACGGAAGTTACTGAAACAGAGAAAGATAAAGATTTACTTAGACGAGCAACGATTTTAAAAGCAGAATGCTATAACCTTCTACAAGAAAATGAAAAAGGAAAACAAATGCTAGAAGAAGTAAGGGTATTAGGGGAACATACGGATCTATATTTAGCCGCAGCTAATTTGGAAAAATCGTTATCAAAGCGTCTAGACTATATTAACCAAGCATTCCAACTTCATGGAACATCACCTATTGTCGTCGAAGAGACAGATGGACAAACGCGGTATGATTCGATCCAAGCAAAGCATAACAACGAAACTACTCAAGAAGAGCAGAGAGCAAAAGTCACGATCATTATTCCGGCCTATAATGCAGAGAACATTATCCATACTTCAATACAATCTGTTTTAGCGCAGTCTTGGCGAAATTTGGAGGTTTTTGTAGTTGATGATTGTAGCACTGATTCAACCGCTGCGATTGTTTCAGAGTACGAAAAGAAAGATAACCGAGTTAAGTTAATTCAACCTTCAGTTAACGGCGGAGCCTATGTTGCTCGTAACCATGCATTAACAGTAGCAACAGGTGATTTTGTTACAATTAATGATGCTGACGATTGGTCACACCCCGAAAAAATAGAAACTCAAGTGAAACATTTAATTGAAAATCCAAAGATAATTGGAAATTTCTCGCAACAAGTTCGAGCTACCAATGATTTAGTTTTTTATCGTCGAGGAAAACCAGGTATTTTTATGTTTGCGAACATGTCTTCTTTTATGTTTCGTCGGAAACAAGTAACGGATGCCATTGGCTTTTGGGATAGTGTCCGCTTTGGTGCTGATTCAGAATATGTTAAACGAATTAAAGCAATTTTTGGTGAAAAATCAGTTGTGGAATTACAAACGGCACCATTGTCTTTTCAACGACAATCTGACACGTCTTTAACTAGCCACTCGGCCTTTGGGTTTCCAGGTTACTTTATGGGAGCGAGAAAAGAATATAAAGAGGCACAAGAGGATTTTCATAAACGGTACAAAGATAAGTTATATTATGAGTTCCCGATGAAAGAGCGTCCATTTCCTGCTCCAGAGCCAATGTGGCCAACACGAGAAGCTAAGCCGTCAGGTTATCGTCATTTTGATGTGATTATCGTCTCAGAGTTTAGGCTCTTAGGCGGTACGAATATGTCTAATATCGAAGAAATAAAAGCTCAAAAAAGCTTAGGTATGCGCACCGGATTAATTCAAATGTCACGATACGATTTAAATTCAGTTGAGCTGCTCAATCCGAAAGTTCGTGAATTATTAGATGGTGATCAAGTGCAGTTACTTGTATACGGTGAAAATGTGAGTTGTGATGTCCTTATCGTTCGTCATCCACCAATATTACAAGAAACACAGCTTTATATTCCGAATGTGAAAGCGAAAACGGTTCAAGTCATTATTAACCAGCCTCCTAAGCGGGACTATAGTGATGAAGGAGAAACATTGTACCATCTAGATGACTGCGTAAAACGAGTAGAACAGTATTTCGGACAAAAGGGACAATGGTATCCGATTGGACCATTAATTCGAAAAACGCTAGTAGAACATCATCAAGAAGAATTAGAAGAGATTCAGTTAGAAAATGAGGATTGGGTTAATATTATTAACATAGATGAATGGAAACGGAAAAGTCACCAATTTCAACAAGGTAAAATTAGAATTGGTCGCCATTCCAGAGACCAATATGTGAAGTGGCCGAATGAAAAAGCAAAATTACTATCGGTTTATCCGTCTTCAGCCCTCTTTGAAGTCCGTGTTTTAGGTGGGGCCAAGGCACCGAAACAAGTCATTGGCGAGTTGCCATCGAATTGGAAGGTTTTTGAATTTGGAGAACTGGACCCGAAGGAATTTTTAGCGGAACTTGATGTATTTGTTTATTATACCCATCCAGATTGGGTCGAAGCCTTTGGTCGAGTTATTTTTGAAGCAATGGCTGCTGGTGTACCTGTTATTATCCCACCATCTTATGAACCTTTATTTGGAGAGGCTGCTGTATATGCCAACCCAGATGAAGTCCAAGGAAAAGTGAAACAATTAGTAGAAGATGAAAACGTGTATCGTGAGCAAGTAGAAAAAGCTTCTCGCTATGTTGAAGAACAATTTGGATATTCAAGACATGCCTCAAGATTGGAGAGGGTTTTGAGTGGAAGAAACAGTAAATGAAAACAAGTTAGAAGAAAAAAGATTGAAAAATCAAAAGCTTAAAGAAGAACTTAGCAGATTAGAGTTAGAAGTTCAGAATGCCCAAAAAACGTATAATGAAGAGCTTGTGAAACGCAATGAAACAAAAAGAGTGTATGATGCGTGGAAACAAAGCTCTTTCTGGCGTATTTTACAAAAAATTAACAAA
The DNA here is from genome assembly GCF_022812285.1 of Alkalihalobacillus sp. LMS39. Lineage (NCBI taxonomy): Bacteria > Bacillati > Bacillota > Bacilli > Caryophanales > Bacillaceae > Alkalihalobacillus > Alkalihalobacillus sp. LMS39. The sequence continues at coordinate 4,496,224 of NZ_CP093300.1, read as the reverse complement.
CTAAAAAAAGTAAGCATCTTATTGATAAAGTGTTTAATGGGGAAACAAAGCTGGAAAACAGCGTTTAGCCGTTCCTGGAAAAAGAAAAAGGCAGCAAACCAAATCAAAAAAGTGAAATATCAATTATACGAACTTGGATTTACACAACGAGCATTAGCCGAGCTAGAGGCTATGTTCACGAAAACAAATCATACTGAGTTAAAAAAGCTGGCAGCCTGGGAATTAGCGCTATGGTACGCGAATCAATATAGCCCAACTAGTTCAAGAAAAGCAATTGATTTTCTTTTCTATTGCAAACAACAGGAGAAATCACCTGATAAGCTCCGTAGAATAGCGATTATTGAAGCCGAATGTTACGGTATATTAGAAGACAAAGACCGTGCTAAACAAATCATTCAAGCTGCTCTAAAAGACCAAAAGCATATTGATTTGTATTTGGCTCTAGCCAATATAGAGAACTCAATTGAAGAACGTATAAAATGGATTAATAAAGGACTTGATCTATTTAATATATCGAATTTGTTAGTAAAAGAAAATGACAGCTTACCACCTTACGACAGGTTAACTGCAAAGAACAATACAAGTACGAATGAACAAGTTGACTCTGCAAAAGTTACGGTTATTATTCCTGTTTATAATGGAGAGGAACATATCTCAGTAGCGATTCAGTCAATGTTAAGTCAAACTTGGACGAATGTAGAAATCATTGTTGTTGATGATTGTAGTTCAGACAATACTGCTTCAGTTGTTCAACAACTTGCGGAAAAAGATAAACGGATTAAGTTGTTGAAAACCGAGGAAAATGGTGGAGCATATGTTGCGAGAAATTTAGCGCTCCGTCATGCTTCTGGAGACTTTGTTACAATAAATGATGCAGATGATTGGTCACATCCTGAAAAAATAGAAGTTCAAGTTAAGCATTTGCTAAACCATCCTAATGTCATTGCTAATACATCTGAACAAGCAAGAGCAACAACAGACTTAACTTTTTTTAGACGAGGAAAACCAGGGTCATACATGTTTACGAACTTATCATCTTTAATGTTTCGAAGAGAACCTGTTGTTGAGAAATTAGGCTATTGGGATCGTGTACGGTTCGGTGCTGATGGTGAATTTAAACGTCGAATGAAGCTAGTTTTTGGTGAAGACAGTATAGTGGACTTGAAAACGGGTCCATATTCTTTTCAAAGACAATCCCCCAGCTCATTAACAGGGAACTCAGTATTTGGCTACCATGGTTTTTTTATGGGGGCAAGGAAAGAATATTTTGATAGTTATTATGATTATCATCAAAAAGCAAAAACTTATTATTATGAATATAACCCTGAGAAGCGATATTTCCCTGTCCCAGAACCGATGTGGCCTACACGCGAAAAAAAGGAAAATGGGCAACGGCATTTTGATGTCATTCTCATCTCGGAATTTCGTTTATTAGGTGGAACGAATATGTCCAACGTCGAAGAGATAAAAGCACAATCAAAATTTGGGTTGAAAACAGGTCTAATTCAAATGCCAAGGTATGACTTTCAATCAAGAAGAGAAATAAATCCGAATGTCCGAGAGCTTGTCGATGGCAACCAAGTACAAATGATTGTCTATGGGGAGAAAGTATCTTGTGATACATTAATTGTGAGACATCCACCTGTGTTACAAGAATGGCAAAAATATATTCCAGATGTAGAAGCAAAAGAAGTGAAAGTTATCATTAATCAACCACCAAAGCGTGATTACAGTAAGAATGGTACTGTTTTATATGATATTAAGAAATGTGTCCACACTATCCAAAAGTACTTTGGGAAAAAAGGAAAATGGTATCCAATTGGGCCGTTAGTAAGAGAATCATTGTATAAGTATCATGCCAACGAGCTTCCATTTATTAATCTGGCTGATGAAGATTGGGTTAATATTATCGATGTGGATGAATGGAAAAGAGCAAAACGTCCACGAAAAGGAAATGCGATTAAAATAGGTAGGCATTCAAGGGGACAGTATGTAAAATGGCCAGCAGAGAAAGAACAGTTGCTCAACATATATCCGGAGTCAGAAAAATATGAAATTCATGTTCTTGGGGGAGCAGAAGTACCAAAGAAAGTATTGGGAAGAATTCCTGAGAATTGGCGAGTGCTTGAATTTGGAGAAGTTCATCCAAAAGATTTCCTCTCACAGCTAGATGTGTTTGTTTATTACACTCATCCTGATTGGATTGAAGCATTCGGTCGAGTTATATTTGAAGCAATGGCGGTTGGAGTCCCTGTTATCATTCCCCCTGTCTATAAGCAATTGTTTGGGGAAGCAGCAATATATGCCCAACCAAATGAAGTAGAAGCAAAGGTTGTAGAGTTAATGGAAGATGCAGAGTATTATGAGCAACAAGTGAATAGAGCTCATAAATATGTAGAGCACCATTTTGGGTATTCCAAACATATCTCGCGTTTAAAAGAACATAACTTACTAAAGTCTTTCCACTAATAAAAGGGGGTGTTCATATGTCAGAACATCAAGAAAAAGTTTTCAATGATGTACAAAATGAGAGTGAAAAAGAGCAAAAGCTTCTTGAACAAATTGTAAAAAAAGATGCAGAAAAACGCAGATTTGAATTGGATATAAAACAATTGAGAAAAGAACGTAAAAGCATTGAAACAAGTAGATTATGGAAAATAATAGCTCCTATACGTAAGCTAAAAAATCAAGTACAATCAATTTTGACAAGTAATCAAAAAATACAGCTTCAGAAATCAAATCAAGAATTAAAACATGAAGTTGCACTTCTAAAAGAAAAAGTTGAGGATCTAAAGATAGACCTCCTAGAAGAAAAAAGACAAGTGAACACTCTCTTAGTGGAGACTGGTAAAAGTAAACTATCGCTTCAACGATTAAAACAAGCAAAAGTAGATGGACAACTCGATGATATCGTTAACGACTTGATTACAAAGAGAATATGTCATGACCGGGAACTACTCTTAGCGTTAAAATATGCAGCTAAATTATACAAAAATGAAAAATTAAATCAAAAACGCTTTATCTACTCTAAAGTTTTAGCAGGTATGAAAATTGAAGAAATACCAGAATTTATTATTCGCGAAGAAAAAATATCTTTGCAGCAATTCGCTTCTTTTCGGGTAAATTTAGCTATGAGAATAAGGAGAAAACAACTAGGAGAACGATTACCTGAATGGATTTTAGATGATAAAGTTGTGGCGTATCAATTTTTGGACACACTACAAGTTAGGAGACCTGAAGTTTCTCAAGATACCTACTTGTTAAAAGACATACCGAAAAAGAAAAATATCGTTGTTAAACCTGTAGCTGGTGCTGGATCTAGAGGGGTATACTTAGTTTTTCAAGCGAATTATATTCAAGACGTTAGACGAACCCAAGTGTTAACCAGTTGGAACGACATGATGACTTATATGACAGAAGACTTGGCAAATGGTTGGGTGACTAAAGACAGTTGGATTGTAGAAGAACTCATTGTGGATAGTGAAGATGAAAAAAAACCAGCTAGAGACTTAAAATTTTATTGCTTTTATGGCCAAATTGGATTAATACTTGAAATTATACGGTATCCACAAGTAAAGTATTGTTGGTGGACTGCTACAGGAGAGCGAGTAGATACCGGGAAGTATACAGAAGATTTATTTGTTGGGCAAGGTGTTACACATGAAGAAATTGAATTAGTGCAAAACATTAGTTTACAGATACCTACCCCATTTATTCGAATTGATTTTCTGAAAAGTAGTAGTGAGATAGTGTTTGGAGAATTCACACCGAAACCTGGAAATTATGATGAGTTTAATCAAGCAACGGATCAACGGTTAGGAGATTACTACTTGCAAGCTGAACAACGATTATTTGAAGATTTACTTCATGGTAAAAAGTATACAAATTATGAAAAACTACTGGCTCAATTGTCAGATTCTACACAAGCATAAAGGAATGAGGAAAGATCGTATGGAGCAAATGGATAGTAATTCGAATATAGAAAATAATGAAAACTGGCTTCCCCATCTAATGAGTGAGATCGTCGCTGATGCCAGAGGACCAGAACTTGATGCATATGTTGTTGCTCTTGAGGGTTGGCGACGTGGATTAACTTTAAGATGGCATACGAAAGACTCAGAGAAGTTTCCGGAAATAAAGACGTGGTTTGTGGACAAGCCTGGAAAACTGTTTTCCTTAAGTTCAGAAAGTAGGACACATTATTTCTTTCGGACGAGAGGAGATAAAGTAACTAATGAAGCGGTAGAACTAGGTATGGATAAAGAAAAAACAAAGCAATTGCTTATGAAAGAAAATATCCGTGTCCCTGAAGGAAAAGAGTTTTCTAGTGAAACAGAAGTGGAAGTGATTCAGGATTATGTTAACACAATAGGTTATCCGGTTGTTGTAAAGCCTGTAAACGGAAGCTTCGGTCGTGGAGTAACGACAAATATACGGTCAACTGAAATGTTAAAAGAAGCGATATCGAATGCAAAAAGCCAAGGGTATGATGAGCTAATTGTTGAACGCCATATCGAAGGAAATGAGTATCGACTATATGTTGTTAATAATGAGGTCTATGGCGCTCTTTTACGCATTCCTGCACATGTTATTGGAAATGGGACACTATCCATTCGCAAATTGATTGAAGAAAAAAATGAACAACGTGGAAATAACCCAAGGTTAATTAGTTGTTTAATTAAAATAGATGATGAAATGCAAGCTTATTTACAAGCTAATGGATATTCGTTAGATAGTATCCCAAATGAAGGGGAGAAAATAAATCTTACTAGCAAAAGTAATATTTCTATCGGAGGAGACCCTGTTGACGTGCTTGACGAATTCTCTCCAGAAGTAAAAGAGGTAGCAATCCGAGCGTTGCATGCCGTTCCGAATTTAATGCATGGGGCGGTTGATTTAATTATAGAAGATGGAAAATCAGTTGAAGAAGCAGCTGTCATTTTAGAACTTAATCCAACGGCACAAATTGGGTCTTTATTATTCCCGGCAAAAGGGAAAGCAAGAGATATTCCTGCAGCAATCATCGACTATTATTTCCCTGAAACAAAAGGGATCATTACAGATAAACATAAAATATATTTTGATTTTCAAGATATAATTGATCCTCTATCCACAAAAGTAGCAACTGTCACAACGGTGTCTGCTGCTCCGGTGGGAAAATTGTTTGTAAAAAAATATATTGTTTCAGGTGAAGTTCAAGGAATCGATTATCACCGAGGGCTAAGAAAACAAGCATTTGAAAGAAATTTAAGTGGATTTGTAAGAAGTATTGAAGACGGTGAAATTGAAGTTATTGTCCTTGGAAAAGATGAAGAAAGTGTTGAACATTTCCGTGAGGCTTTGCTAGAAGATCCGGAACGTTCGGATGTGCAAGGAATTCGTGAAGAACAATATAATGCCCCTATTAAAGTAGGGTTTGAGGTAAAGGCTGATTTAAAAACACAAGTAGAACAGTTAAAGCTTTTGCAACAGCAGATGGATATCATACAGAAAGAACTAAAGATAACAAGACATCAATATAGAAAATATACGAGAACACTTTCTTGGCAATTAACATGGCCATTAAGGAAAGTGACAGATGCCGTCAAATATATCATTCGTTTAGTAAAAGGTTGATGTGGTTGAAATAGGATATAAAAAAAGGGTGGAAAAATATGGATGATAATCAAATTATTACGCTCCCGCACCTTACAAATGAAATTGTAGTCGGAGCGAGAAAAACGAAATTATGTGCGTATTCTGTGGCGTTAGAAGGTTGGAGACGGGGTCTAACGTTGAAGTGGTATACGATCGATTCAGAAAAATTTGATGATATGATTACGTTCGGTGTGAATCCTCCAGGTCGACTATATTCCCTTAGTTCAAAAGAACGTACTCATTACTTTTTTCGGACAAGAGGAGATAAAGTAACAAAGGAAGCCGTAGAAATTGGTGCAGATAAAGATGAAACAAAATATTGGCTTTCAAAAGCAGGTGTTCCTGTTCCTGAGGGTGAAAAATTCACTGAAGAGGATACTGATGAATCCATTTTACAATATGCAGCAACGATTATATTTCCAGTTGTATTAAAGCCAACAAATGGAAGCTTAGGGAATGGTGTTGTCACAAATATTAAGGACTTACAAGCTTTAAAAAAAGCCTTAGTTTATGTGCGGCAAGATTTAGGGTATTCAGATGTGATAGTAGAACGTTTTGTACCTGGTGAGGAATATCGTGTATATGTAATTGAAAATCAAGTGATTGCCGCGTATAATCGGCTACCAGCTAATATTGTGGCTGATGGTATTCACACAATAGAGGAATTAATTGAACTAAAAAATCAGCAACGTAGAAAAAATGCTCGTTTATTCAGTTGCCTTATTGAAATTGACAGAGAAGTTATTGAATTTGTAGAAGCTGCAGGATATTCATTGCAAGATATTCCGAAGAAAGGTGAGAAAATTCTTCTTCGGGAAAAAACAAATGTATCCGCTGGTGGAGATCCGGTTGATGTTACAGATGAATTACCGGAAAAAATTAAAGAAATTGCTATTAATGCAATTCAAGCAGTTCCTGGTCTTTATCATGGGGGAGTCGACATCATCGTTGATTTGAATAAACCAATTGAGACTTCTGCGGTAGTTATTGAACTTAATCCGACCGCTCAAATTGGTGGAATTTTATTCCCGATGAAAGGTCGTTCAAGAGATATACCTGGGGCAATTATTGATTACTACTTTCCAGAAACAATAGGGGTTAGTACGGAAAAGTCGAATGTTTACTTTGATTTTAATACTGTATTAGAACCTTTACAAAATAGAACAGCCGTAGAAGTTCAAGTAAGTCCAGCACCAATGGGTAAAGTTTATGGGAAATGTTACACTTTATCGGGGAATGTCCAGAAGGTAAGCTTTCATCAATGGATAAAGAAAGAAGCGATAAATCGTGGCCTTCACGGATACATTAACAATTTAATGAATGGTGAAATTGAAGTTGTTATTGCTGGATCAGATAAAGAAGAAGTCGCTTATTTTAAAGAATTGATGATTCAGTCGCCTAAAGCAAAGGTGAAAGAGATTCATGAAGAATCTTGGAAAAATCCAGTTAAAATTGGTTTTGAAATAACAGAAGGGTATAATCCATCCAGTTTGCGTTCGGTTGAGGCTACTTTACGAAAGATGGAAAAAGAAGTGAGAAGAATGGAAAAAGAAAAGAGACGGTTGACGAATATAATCTCTAAAATTGAACAAAGCCACTCATGGAAATACACTTCTTTTCTTAGAGAAATAGGAAATTTCTTTAAGAAGTCTTTTGGCAGTAGTCATTCGTAAGGGTAGTATATTCATACCAATCATGAAAACTTATTAGGTTAATAACATATTAACTGGTGGTAGCCTTTGGCAAGTTTGAATTTATTAACGTCAGATAAATGAGCTTGATTTTAAACGATTTGAATGATGAAGAAAAATATTGAAAATAAACTGTCTCTACTCGTTAGAGGCAGTTTGTTTTTGTAGTGGTAATAGGAATATTTTCCTATTTTTTATCGACAAAAAAATTAAATATTCCCCAAACATGCATAACAATCCCAATTTTCAATTCTCTCTATGAAGCCAGTTAATCCCATATCCTATTTTTTAGTTTTCATTCAAAAGGAAATCTTGTATAGTTATAAATGATTCATTTTTAAACGCATCTGCAATAAAAATAATACAATTTAACAAGTAGTTTTTATGGTTGATAGATGTAATGTCAATTCTACTTGTTTAATAATTTTATAGATTTTATCAGGAGGTGTTGTCTAAATTTGACGATAAGAATGATCAAACATAGAAACTATAGGCCTACTACAATAGAATGATAGGATGGGGAGGAAGAAATCACTAATGACCATAAGAAAAACGTTCATCGTGTTTGTTGCTAGTGTTACTTTCTTAAATTTTGTTCCTTACACAATTACTGCAGCAACAGAGTCAAGTCCACAAGAATTAGAAGGAACTGACGAGTTGAAAAGTAATAAAGAGGACGAAGAAATTGAAAGTAACGATGAATCAAACAGCAATAATGATAAAGATGGGAACAACGATTCTAGTAACAAAGACGATGTAAATGCCAGAAAAGACGAAATCGCAGCGACTGAAGAAGAAATAGAAGAAGAAAAAGACGATAACGATGATGTTGATACTGATGATGAAATGGTTGAAGTTTTATCTTCTGAGCCTGAGAATACAGTATTGAAACAAGGTGACGAAGGTGAGCAAGTAGTAAAGTTACAACAGGATCTTTTTACATTAGGATTCATGATCGGGAAAGAACTTGATGGAATTTTTGGACCAAACACTAAGGCTGAAGTTGAAGAGTTTCAACGTTACTTTTCTCTTCCGGTAAATGGTGAAGCTAATGAAATGACACTGGCTAAAATTGAGGAAGTACTGTCAAGCCCGTTACGAAACGGTCAAAGACATGATGATGCTATCCAATTGAAAGTTGATTTAGCAACTATCGGCTTTCATATTTCACCAACTCCTACATCGTTATATGGTACAACAACGGATGCAAAGGTTAGAGAGTTCCAAGAGTATTATGGCTTAAGAATTAATGGAATTGCAGACGAAGTCACTTTAGCCAAAATTGCTGAAATTCTTTCTAGTCCTTTTCAAAATGGAGAACGTCATGAAGAGACAATTCAATTAAAAGAGGATTTAGGAGCTATCGGTTTCCATATTTCTAATAATCCTACGGCGTTATATGGAAGTCAAACAGAAAGTGCTGTTCGAGAATTTCAAGAAGAGTATGATCTTGTTGTGAACGGAATTGCAGATGAAGTGACGTTAACAACTTTATCTGAACTAACCTCAATCCCAATGCAAAATGGTGTTTATCGTGATGATGTTGTCACGTTAAAAATCAATTTGGCAAAGTTAGGTTTCCCTGTTTCCAATAATCCTACACCTCTTTTTGGAGATGTTACTGAACGAGTTGTCCGTGATTTTCAACAATATTACGGACTTACAGTTAATGGAATTGCGGACGATGCAACATTAGAAAAAATCAACGAAGTGTTAAATAGTCCGTTTAGAAATGGACAACGTCATCAAGATACAATTCAGTTAAAAGAAGATTTATCTCTACTTGGATACCATATTTCCGATAATCCAACATCTTTATATGGAACTTCAACAGAAAGAATGGTTCGTGGGTTCCAAAGTGACTATAATCTAAGAGTAAACGGTATTGCAGATTCAAGAACTTTAGCGAAAATTTCTGAACTTGTTGAGTCACCAATGAAATTAGGTATTAGTCGTCAAGATGTTGTTACGTTAAAAATCAACTTAGAAAAGTTAGGGTTTAAAGTATCCGATAATCCAACGCCATTATATGGGCCGGTAACGGAAGCTAAAGTGAGGGAGTTTCAAGCTTATTATGGTCTAGTTGTGAATGGAGTTGCCAATACAGCAACATTAGCAAAAATCGATGAAATTCTAGCTACACCGTTACAAAGTGGGAGAAGTCATAATTCAGCGATTACGTTAAAAGAAAATTTATCTACAGTTGGATTTCATGTTTCTGATAATCCAACACCATTATATGCTGCAACAACAGAACGTCGAGTGAGGGAGTTCCAAGCGTATTTTGGTTTAGTAGTAAATGGAATTGCAGATCCGAGAACATTAGCAAAAATTGATGAGGTTTTATCAAGTCCATTCCAAAATGGTGTGAGTCACAACGACACGATTAAACTAAAAGAGGACCTATCTAAATTAGGTTTTCATATTTCCGATAACCCAACCGCGTTATATGGCTCTCAAACAGAATCGACAGTTAGAGCGTTTCAACGTTATTATGGTTTACGGGTGAATGGAATAGCTGACTCGGTAACGTTGGCGAAAATTAACAATGTATTAAACAGCCCTTTGCGAAATGGACAACGTCATAATGATGCCATTAAGTTAAAGCAAGATTTATCAAAGCTTGGCTTTCATATTTCTAATAATCCAACAACGCTTTATGGAGATTCTACTGAACAAGCTGTTCGTGATTTCCAAAAGTATTATAGTTTAAGAGAGAATGGAATAGCTGACCAAGTAACACTAGCAAAAATCCGTTCTGTGTTGAATAGTCCATTACGAAACGGGCAACGACATAACAATGTTATTAAATTAAAAAATGATTTAGCCAAAATTAATTCGAAATATAGAATTTCGAATAACCCTACTACTCTTTACGGAAGTTCAACGGAACAAGTGGTTCGTCAATTCCAAAGAGATTACGGTTTAAGAGTGAGTGGTATTGCGGATGAAGTAACGTTAGCAAAAATTGCAGATGTATTAAAAAACTTACCAGCAAAAGAAACGATAACGTATTTTCAATACAATTTAACACTTGATGAAGCACGAGCACGTCAGGCGGCTTTATCTCCTCCACCACAAACGGACAAGCATCGTTGGTCAAATGTATTTGTTCATAGTAGTGTTGTCAATATTGTTGAAGGTGTAACAACAGGAAATGTAAATATTCGTCATGCACCGAATACAAGTTCAACTGTACAAGAAACGGCGAGTTCAGGTACAACATTAACGATTATTGAACAAGTGAATGATAACTGGTATAAAGTTCGATATAAAGGAAATGACCGATATGCGCACGCATCATTGGTTCGTCCAACTAGAGTGTCTGCTAGAAGTACTGCTAATATCCGCGCAGCTGCAAGAAGTAATGGGACTTTGTTAGGAAGTGTTTCAAACGTTACACATAATAACAATGGTGCACGGCTCCAGATTGTAAATGAAGTTCCAAATGGTGGTTCTGTTAGTGGGAGTACAGTATGGTATGAAGTTCGAACTGGACAATGGGTCAATGCAACACAATCTGATTTTATGGAGTTTTTAGACCCAAGAAAAAATGACAGGTTTCAACATCTTGTGTTAGATAGCAGTACGGGAATGACTGCTTCTGATTTAAACAAAGCATTAAGTAACCGAGGAATTCTTCATGGAAAAGGAAGTGCTTTCCGTTCTGCTGGGATTCAACACTCAGTAAACGAAGCGTATTTAATCTCACATGCTTTGTTAGAAACGGGAAATGGAACATCTGGCTTAGCGACTGGTATTGAAGTTGGATTAGATAGTAACGGAAATCCACAAGTAGTTACTGCTTCAAACCGAAGTAACTTAAGAGAAATAAAAACTGTTCATAATATGTATGGAATTGGTGCTGTTGACAGCGATCCTTACCGTTTAGGTGCGATACGTGCTTATAATGAAGGTTGGGACACTGTTGATAAAGCGATTATTGGTGGAGCGAAATTCATATCGGATCGTTATTTAAGTAGAGGGCCAAACACCCTTTATAAAATGCGATGGAATCATATTAATGGACCAGCAGTAGGACCTCAATATGCAACTGATATGGGATGGGCTGTTAAACAAGTTCCTCGTATTAAACAAGTATACGACCAATTAGGTGATGTACCGAAACACTTTGATATTGTTCGATATCGATAAAAAATGAAAACAGTGTATTCTCTTAGGAGATACACTGTTTTTTAATTAAACGTTTCTCATTGTCGTATAAGGTCGAAGTCACTTTATTTTAAATGTTCGATACCTTGGGAAAAGAGATTTTTTATAGAAGATGGAGGAAGACATCTTCTATGCAAAAATATGGACATTTCAGTGGCTTTTTTATAAAGGTTTTATTTGTAAAAATCTCTAATTTCCTACCAGTACCTATCTTTTTGTTTTCTTCCTTGCTATTCTATAGTATAGTTATCTATGATTTATATTTGTCGAATTGTTATTATTAAATAGATAAATAGACAAAACCTACCATATTTAGCAGGGGATTTGTCAGCTGAAAAAGGGGTGAAATTCATAATGTCTAATATTAGTGAATTGAAAAACCACAAAGCCATCATTATACTTGGAGACCTTATTTGTATTTTAGTCGCTTATATTTCTGCATTTTACATTCGATATCATGGATTTCCACAAAAAAACTGGGATTCCTTTATTTCATTATTACCTTGGATTTTATTAATTGGACTGTTTTTTATTTCTGTTTATGAATTGTACGCATTAGATCGTAAAAATACATTATGGGATATAAGTGTGAAAATCGTCATTGCTGTTATTTTTATGTCATTCTTAACGATGTCAGCATCTTATTTATTCCGTGAATTTGCTATGCCACGTTCTGTTATTTTAATTGCAATGTTTTTCATGATTTTTCTTATGATTATGTTTAAATGGACGTATATTAAATTAACAAGAGGAAAAGTTGTTGGACGTGTTTTATTAATTGGGGATGATGAAAGTGCCCAGCGCATGATTGGGAAAATTAAACACCCGATGCTAAAAGGGACTCATGTCACTCATATTCAACCAACAACACCGATGAACAAAATCCACCAGCATATTACTCATAGTGATTATGTCATGTTGTGTACGAACATTAGTAAAGAAACGAAATCAAAAATTATTTATCATGCAATGGAGTGTAATAAACTTGTGTATACGATTCCAAGCTTATATGAATTGTTGTTGCAACGAGCAAGTGTTACGCCATTTGATGATACGTTAGTGATGTCCGTTAAGCCATTCGGATTAACATGGGACCAAACGGTACTGAAACGAATCTTTGATATTGTTTCCTCTGTGTTTATCCTTATTCTCATCTCACCAATATTATTGCTAACAGCGTTAATGGTGAAACTCGAAGATCCTAAAGGAAGTATCATTTATAAACAAGAGCGTTATGGGAAAAACAATAAGCCATTTATGATTTATAAATTCCGTTCGATGATTGAAGGAGCAGAAAGTAAAACAGGGCCGGTGTTAGCTACTGAAAATGATAACCGCATTACAAAAGTTGGAAAGTTTATGAGAGCAACAAGATTAGATGAACTGCCTCAACTATTTAATGTGTTAAAAGGCGATATGTCACTTGTCGGCCCACGACCAGAACGCGGATTTTTTATTAAACAATTATCGAAAGAAATTTACCATTATGGATACAGAAATACAGTTCAACCTGGAATTACAGGCTATGCGCAAATTATGGGGAAATATAGCTCTGAAGTACATGATAAGTTACGCTTCGATTTATACTATATTCGAAATTATAGCTTTTGGTTAGACATTGTCATTTTATTAAAAACATTTATTGTCCTTTTTGATAAGTCCAAAGCGGAAGGGACAGAAGTAAAAAAAACAAACTCTGTTACCGACGAAACTAAAACAGATGTTACGATCGTGTAATGGGGTAAAGTGAGGCTTTAGCTATGGGCAAAGTACTTGTAACTGGCGGGGCTGGTTTTATCGGTTCTCATGTAGTTGACCATCTCGTTAATCAAGGCAAAGAAGTTATCATTGTCGATAATTTAAGCACAGGAAAGCTCGAATATGTAAATCAAAGTGAACTTGTCAGCTTTTATGAGGTTGATATTACGGAGAAAGAGAAATTAGAAGATGTGTTTTTTACTCACCAAGGAATTGCAAGTATTATCCATTTAGCCGCTCAAAGCAAAGTAGGTCCGTCAGTAGAAAATCCAATTTTGGATGCTACGATTAATATTGACGGTACGATTCATGTGTTAGAGTTTGCTCGGAAATATGGTATTCAAACATTTATATATGCCTCTTCAGCAGCTGTATATGGCCCAGTCGAAACTTTGCCTATTAAGGAAGAAGAAAAGCTTCAACCCTTATCTCCTTACGGTGTGTCTAAATTAGCTGCTGAAGAATATATTAAAGCATATGGGCGCTTATATGGTTTTGATGTGTTTGCGTTGCGATTTGCGAATGTGTATGGACCAAGACAAAGTGTAGCTACAGAAGCAGGGGTCATCACCATTTTTATTGATCAGCTTCTTGCAGATAAACAAGTTGTCGTTTACGGTGATGGTGAACAAACAAGAGATTTTGTTTATGTTGAAGATGTTGCAAAAGCTGTATTACGTTGCCTACTGTATGATGGCAAATTAGATGAGATGGTTTTTAACGTTAGTACAAATACAGAAACAAGCGTCGCTTCTTTATTGCAAATCATTTGTAACGAGATTGGGGTCACGTACACCCCGCAATTTGAAGAAGAACGTCCAGGTGATATAAAGGAAAGTTACCTTGCTAATGACAAGCTCAAGAGTTCGCTAGGTTGGAAGCCAACGGTGTCATTAGAGCAAGGACTTGAAAAAACAATTGAATGGTCTAAACGACGATAACAGGGCTAGTGCTGTTATCGTTTTTTTTTAGATAAGAAAGATAAAATTTTTGGTCTAGCAGCGAAGCTTTGAAAGCTTATTCAAGAAGAGCGAAGGCTGCGCACCTGCGCGTTTCACCCCAAGAAGAGCACTTGTGGTTCACGGTCAAAAGCGGGCAGGGCTCCGCACTTCGCTTGAAAGAAAAGACCCCAGTGAATCATTCAAAACTTGGACGGATTTATCGCGTTAGCAATGTTGTTTATGGTAAGTAAGCGGCCATGAAAACCGTTATCTGTGAACATTGCTAGCGTTTTCGAACTTGGGAGGACACAGAAGCCGTTATTCATAATATATCGCTAGGAATAGAGTGGCTTTTGCGTGAATAAGCGCTCCTGTGGCCGCCAAAAAATGGAAACCCGTATCATGTTCACAAATAACGGCTGCTCTGACCGCAAAAATAGGACATGGGATGTGTTTGTTGTTTCATCATACACTTCGCTTGAAAGAAAAGACGCTCCGAGTTTTTCTTATGTAAAGATCAGAGAAAACCTAACGGACATCTGTTCCTCTATTTATACAATATTTCACGTTTTTTAAATGCTATCGGACATCTGTTCCGTTAAGTTAGGAAACTGCAATGATTTATTGACTAATATGGATAACTAGCGGAACAGATGTCCAATAAGAATCGCAAAAGCCCGGAATTTCATGATGTAACGGAACAGGTGTCCGATACGAGAAACGTAATGCATTCCATTATTAGCAGTTGGAAATGGTTCTCCTGTTTAAACATTGGCAAAAAGGTAAAGATAAAGAGGAAGAATTGTTAATGTACGCCTTAGGAGGTGGGATGATGACGACGTTACTCATTGCTTTTTTTATTTCTTTGTTCGTTTCTGTTTGTATGATACCGCTCATTATAAAAGTAGCAAATCGCTTTCAAATAGTCGATAAACCAAATAAACGAAATGTTCATAAGACACCTGTTCCGAGTTTAGGGGGATTGGCGATTATTGCTGGGACTGCAGCTGGACTTATCTATCTTAACTTAGACTACCCGTTTTTATTTCCTGTCATCATAGGTGCCATTATTATTATTGTTACAGGAGTATTGGATGATAAATTTAACGTTTCTGCTAAAATAAAGTTTACATTACAGCTTGTCGCGGCTTCGGTTGTTGTCGCTTCAGGTATTATGATAAAGTCGATTGATTTACCTTTTATAGGTGGTATTGAATTAGGAGTATTCAGTTATATTATCTCTGTTCTATGGATTGTTGGTGTAACAAACTCCATCAATTTAATTGATGGACTTGATGGGCTCGCTGGTGGTGTAGCGATTATTGCCATTTCTTCTATCGTCGTCATGGCCATTATTGACCCAGGGAATCATCTGTTTATTATTTCATTATCGGTTTTATTGATTGGAAGTACACTTGGTTTTTTATGCTTTAATTTTCATCCTGCAAAAATATTTATGGGTGATACAGGTGCTCTCTTTCTTGGATATTCCATTGCGGTGATTTCGATTTTAGGTTTATTTAAAAGTGTGACGGTGTTTAGTTTATTAATCCCAATCATCATTTTAGCTGTTCCGATTTTTGATACTGTATTTGCTATTATTCGACGCACGTTAAATAAACAAAAAATATACATCGCAGATAAAGGCCATTTACACCATTGTTTATTAGCGATGGGGTATAGCCATCGTAAAACAGTTTTGATTGTATACGGGTTTAGCTTCTTTTTCGGTGTTTGTGCGATTTTGTTTACGAATACGACGTTGTGGGCGTCTGTATTATTGTTTACGGTTCTTCTCATCGTTGTGGAAGTGTATGCTGAATTTATCGGATTAATGGGGCAAGAACGGCAGCCTTTAATTAACGCAATGAAGCGAATTTTCATGTCGTCTGACCCGACGATAAGAAACAAACGTGTATTTAATCCAAAACGATAAAAAAAGATGTATGAACAGGCGAATATCCCATTCATACATCTTGACTCCTAATTTTGAGTTGTAATGATTTCTTCTGGTTTTTCATTGTAAACGACACGAGCATCTAATTGGAGATGTTCACGAAGTCGTTTTTGGATTTCTTCGAGTGACTCTTGTTTTGGTTCATAATAATAAATCCCATCGAGCATTAAGTTATCGCCTTCAATTTGAAGCATTTCAATATTATTTAATGAAGCAGCATACGTATGAAGGGCAATGATATTTCCGAAAGATAAGTTCATTTGTAAGTTTTCACCAACTGCATCAATGACATCATCAAAACGAGTAATCGATGAGAGGGAAGCAGCTTTGTGTATCATCGCTTCAATGACTTGTTGTTGACGTTGACCACGACCAACGTCTCCGCCTCCTTGAGGGTGCTTTCTCATACGTGTATAAGCAAGCGCTTCTTCACCATTAAATGTTTGAGCACCTTCATGAAGCGTAATCCACTTGTTGTTTGTATCTTTTTCTTCAAATGTAAATGGCACTTCCACTTCGATGCCACCTAAAGCATCAACGACGGAAACAAAGGATTGAAAATTAAGTTTAACAAAATAATCAATTGGAATATCTAAAAACTGTTCAACGGTATTGATTGTCATATCGACTCCGCCATATGCATGAGCATGATTAATTTTATCTAAACGGTCTCTTCCTACAATTTCGACACGGGAGTCACGAGGGATGCTTGTTAAAACGACAGAGCCTTCTGTTTTATTAAACGTTGCTACGACAATCGCATCGGTGCGTGCTCGAGTTTCTCCTGGACGAGCATCTTCACCTAATAAGAGAATCGATATATTATCTTTACTTGGATTTACAGCTTCTGTCCGCTTTTCTGACTTGTCACCACGTTCAAGTTCTTGTTGAGAGCCAGTGGCAACATTATCTAGTTTCCAAACGAAATAAGCTGTTGTACCACCTACAGTGACAAATAAGAACATTCCTATAAGAAGTAAAACTTTTAAAAACGTTTTTCGCTTAGAAGTCGTTTTTTTGTCTTGTCTTCTTGTAATCGGTTCACTCATTTTATAAATTCCTCTTTTCGCTAAAATAAAATAAAACCTTCCACTATTCTAAAGGAGAATTCCATTGTCGTAAAGAGAAACATAGATATTGTAATATATTTGTATATTTTGTTTTTATCTATCGAATTCAGTAGATTCAGTAAAAAAAGGTAGCAACTAGAAAGAAAGCTGTTACAAATCCTCCTCTAAATAGGCGACGTCTTCTTTCACTATTATGCATTGACCATTTGTTACATTCGTCATCCAATCTATAAATGAGTCTTGCTCATCAAATGGCACATATGTTTCGACATGAACTTGTTCTAAATAATGAATTCCTTTTAGAGGATACTCGGAATTACGAAGTTCATTTTCGACTTTTCCTAACCAGTGATAATCGATTGACGTTTTCATGATTTGCATTAATTTTCTTTCGACAATACCAACGGCTTGAAGTCCTTCACTTGTTGCACTACTATATGCACGAATGAGCCCACCTGCTCCTAATTTAATGCCGCCAAAATATCTTGTCACAACAACAACCGTATCTTTCAGTTTCCGTTTTTTTAAAACTTCAAGAATAGGAACGCCTGCTGTACCTGTTGGTTCACCGTCATCATTTGCTTTTTGGATCTCGTCGTGTTCACCAATTAAATAAGCAGAACAGTTATGATTGGCATCAGCATGTTTCTTTTTTATCGTTGTAATAAAGTCTATGGCTTCTTGCTCATTTTTCACTCGATTAACATAGGTAATAAAGCGTGATTTTTGAATGCTGATTTCGTGTTCTCCAGCCTTTTTCACTGTATAATAGGATGTAAGCACTAGGAAACCCTCCAAATTCTGTCTCATATTTTTACACAAATTAGAAACAAAGATGTAATATAAGAGTGGTAAGCTAAATTTGTCAATTTACCACTGAAATAATTATGATAAAATTATCATATTACATCGAAAAAACCAAATCCATGTAATCTATTATTTTATTATCGATTCGAAAAGGATTTCGGATTTTAATAGGTTTTTATATATGATAGTAATTGTAAATATAGAGGGTGGTGGTTGTCTTTGTCTGAAAAGCAGATGTTGGAACAGATAATTACAAAGACGATTGATACGGTTGGAGCCAGTCGCGAAGAGATTTTTAAAATTGGGGAACATTCACGAAATGAATATCAAGAGCTTGAAAAAGAGCTTGTTGAAGTTCGTCTGAAAGTAGGCGAATTAATTGACAGAGCCGACCGTACAGATGTTCACGCGAAGTTAGCAAGATCTCGTTTAGTTGAAGTAAGTAAAAATTTTAATAAATTCACAAACGAAGAGGTGCGTACAGCATACGAACAAGCAAATGAATATCAAGTCCAGTTAGCGATTTTGCGCCAAGAGGAAAAACAACTACGTGACAGAAGAGATACAATTGAAAGAAGATTGCTTACATTAAAGGACACAATTGAGCGTTCAGAAACATTGTCGACACAAATGTCAGTCGTTTACAATTTTCTAGCAGGAGATTTGCGACAATTTGGCGAAATTGTTGAGGACGCAAAGGAAAAGCAAGAATTTGGTCTAAAAATCATTGAGGCTCAAGAAGATGAAAGAAAAAGACTGTCGAGGGAAATTCATGATGGTCCAGCTCAAATGATGGCCAATATCCTGTTACGTTCTGAAATTGTGGAACGGATTTATAATGAAAAAGGAATTGAAGATGCTTTACGAGAAATCCGTGACTTGCGAAAAATGGTAAAAGCTTCATTGGCTGAAGTTCGTCGAATTATTTATGACTTGAGGCCAATGGCGTTAGATGATTTAGGACTTGTGCCTACATTATCAAAGTATTTAAAAACGTTTGCGGAGCATACAAAAATCAAAGTTCGTTTCCGGAATATCGGAAAAGAACAAAGGCTTTCTCAGCAGCTTGAAGTTGCCTTATTTCGCCTAGTGCAAGAGTCTGTACAAAATGCTAGTAAACACGCTAACCCTACTGAAATTGAAGTGAAAATTGAAATCTCAGAAAAGCGGGCTGTTATT
The DNA here is from genome assembly GCF_022812285.1 of Alkalihalobacillus sp. LMS39. NCBI lineage: Bacteria > Bacillati > Bacillota > Bacilli > Caryophanales > Bacillaceae > Alkalihalobacillus > Alkalihalobacillus sp. LMS39. The sequence goes on along the minus strand of NZ_CP093300.1, from coordinate 4,477,011 downwards.
TTTATTAAAGATGATGGCAGTGGGTTTGATTTAAATGAAAAGAAAGAAGGTTCATTTGGTATTATAGGCATGAAAGAAAGAGTGAATATGTTAAAAGGCGAAATTAAAATTAGTTCCAAGTTAAATGTCGGTACTACAATTTTTATTTCAGTCCCATTGATTACCGAGTAAAGCTTGTCGATATATATGGTAGTAACAGTAAGTAAAAAAAGATAAAAGATAAAGTTGATGACTAAGGTGAAGAGGTGAAAGAAATGATTGAACAAGATATCATTCGTATTGTAATTATTGATGACCATCAATTATTCCGAGAAGGTGTAAAACGGATTTTAGCGATGGAGTCAGGTTTTGAAGTTGTTGCAGAAGGTGAAGATGGCTCAGTAGCGGTAGAACTTGTCGAAGAATATCAGCCTGATGTAATTTTAATGGATATTAATATGCCACAAGTTAATGGTGTGGAAGCGACTCGTGAACTTATTGACCGCTACCCAGATGTTAAAGTTCTTATTTTATCGATTCATGATGACGAAACATATGTGACACATGTATTAAAAACAGGGGCAGCTGGATACCTTCTGAAAGAAATGGATGCAGATGCTTTAATTCAAGCGGTAAAAGTTGTTGGTGCTGGTGGAGCGTATATTCATCCAAAAGTTACTCACAATTTAATTAATGAATATAGACGACTTGCTCAAGAAGATGAAAATGACGAAACTGAAATTGGTTTTAAAGAGGTTGAGTACCGTAAACCTCTACATATCTTAACTCGTCGCGAATGTGAAGTATTACAGCTTATGACGGATGGACATAGCAACCGAATGATCGGAGAAGCATTATATATTAGTGAAAAAACAGTGAAAAACCATGTAAGTAATATATTACAAAAAATGAATGTAAACGATCGAACACAAGCGGTTGTTGAATCAATTAAAAATGGATGGGTTAAAGTAAACTAAACTGACAGCAAAAGGGCAGACATTCTGTTTGTCCTTTTTGTTTTGGTACAAAACTTTATGACAGAAGGTATTTTACAATAGTGTAAGCATTTGTCAAAAAGAGAGAGGAAAATCGCATTCTTTTGGTGAATACAGTACACTAGAATGGAATAGTAATGATTAAGGGACAAGTACATAGAGAAAAGAGAGGAAATGCATATGAGTAAAATTGCCGTTATCACCGATAGTACCGCTTATTTACCACAACAAGTCATTGATGAACTCGATATTCACGTTGTTCCATTAAATGTCGTCATCGGGGAAGAGTCATACCAAGAAGGTGTGGATATGACGACGAATGAGTTTTACGCGATGATGAAAGCGGAAGATAAGTTTCCGAAAACTTCTCAACCGGCCATCGGTTTATTCGTGAATTTGTTTGAACAATTAAAAACAGAAGGATATGACGAGGTCATTTCCATTCATTTATCAAGTGGCATTAGTGGCACATTCCAAACAGCCGTCAGCGCAAAAGGGATGGTAGAAGGCATCAATGTACACGTGTTTGATTCTGAAATTAGCTGTTCACCACAAGGCTTTTTTGTAATGGAAGCCGCAGCCCTTGCTAAAGAAGGAAAGCCGGCTACTGCCATATTAGAAAGACTCGAAGAAATGAAAACAACAGGAAAAGCTTATTTTGTTGTTGATGATTTAAATCATTTGCACCGTGGTGGCCGTTTAAATGCCGCTCAGCTTGTTGTTGGAAGCTTATTAAAAATTAAACCGATTTTACATTTCGTTGAAGGAAAAATCGTGCCGTTTGAAAAAGTGAGAACAGCGAAAAAAGCACTCGGCAAAATCTATACAATGTTAGATGAAGATGTTTCTAATGGTTCATGGCAGATTTCAGTGATTCACGCAAACTGTGAAGAAAAAGGCCAAGAGATTGTAAACGAATTACAAGAAAAATATCCGAATGCAAAAGTATCATTAAGCTATTTCGGCCCGGTTATTGGCACACATCTTGGTGAAGGCAGTATTGGAATCGGCTGGAACACAGTTAAATAATCAACTTAAGAGAAGCATACAGCGATTGTTTGTATGCTTTTCTTTTTTTAGTTGGGTGTGTCCGAACTCGGTTTGGCCGTTCGGACGTATGTTCCGCTATTTAAGGAAAAACAGGCCTTTTCTTGTCGTATCGGACATTTATTCCGTTATTCACCCAAAAATGAGGTTGAACCTTTGGTTTTTCTTGATATAACGGAACAGATGTCCGATAGCATTTGAAAAATAGGTTATTTGATAAAAATAGCGGAATAGATGTCCGTTAGATATTTCCGCTTGCCCCATGAAACAATAATTTGAAAGGAGTTTTCCCATTGCGCTTCCTCACCTCCTCGGAAGGTTTTGTTACTCCCTCTTTTTCTCCACCGTTTCAGCCAAATGCCGTGCCTATCTCTTATATTGAATCGCTCAAGCAACATAAACTCAATCTTTCTTTTCCATTTAACGAACAATTACAACAAACCCTTTATGGAAAACAACTCACATTTGATGAACTCCCCTTCACAATGGAAGAATTACAGCTTCATTATGAAAACGGCTATATTCACTATCACCGTGGGATCACACATACACAAAACAACCAAACGGTATGCAACCGTTGTGGGAATCGTGAAAAGAGAAGGTTTGCCACATTCCAATGTGCAAGGTGCGAGCACAAGTGTGTATATTGTCGCCACTGCATTATGCTCGGTCGAATCTCACAATGTACTCCGCTTTTCTCATGGACGGGTCCGCCGCCACTTGAAAATACAAAAAACATTTTAGCATGGCAAGGGACATTAACCCCTCTCCAAGAAAAAGCAGCAGATGCCATTGTACAAACAATACACGAAAACGACAACCTCCTCATTTGGGCCGTTTGTGGGGCTGGGAAAACCGAGCTTCTTTTTAAAGGAATAGAAAACGCCTTACAAGCAGGAAAAAATGTGGCACTTGCTACACCTCGAACAGATGTTGTTCTTGAATTAACCCCGAGATTTACACGTGCATTTCCGAACACATCCGTTGTTTCCTTATATGGAGGAAGCCCACAAAAATCAGAGACCGGTCAACTTTTCCTCACAACGACACACCAGCTTCTTCGTTTTTTTCAGATGTTTGACGTCATGATTATAGATGAAGTTGATGCTTTCCCCTTTTCTTTTGATAAAAGCCTTTCCTATGCTGTCAATAAAGCGAAAAAGCCTTCCTCCTCACAAATTTTATTAACGGCTACTCCGTCTCGCTCTTTAAAACAACAAGTGAAACAGCAATCATTAAAAGCGGTAACGATAAAAAGGCGCTATCACGGGTTCCCTTTACCTGTTCCAACATTTCAATGGTGTGGTCATTGGAAAAAACAATTACAAAAGCAAAATCTCCCGAAAAACGTAGTGTCATGGTGTGAACAACGAATCCAACAACAAAAACAAATGTTTTTATTTGTTCCGTCTGTCCAAGACGTTTTTGGTGTCACTCACATCTTACAAACAAAAAACATCGCTTGTGAAGGAGTGTATGCGGAAGACCCTGAGCGTCATGAAAAAGTGAAAAAATTTCGAGCGAACGACATTCAACTTCTCGTCACGACCACGATTTTAGAAAGAGGTGTTACGGTACCGAATATTGATGTTGCGATTCTTGGTGCAGAAGATGATGTATTTACAGAAGCGGCCATAGTGCAAATTGCGGGACGCGTCGGTCGAAGTGCAACATATCCTACCGGTGATATTTGTTTATTTCACTATGGGAAAACAAAAGCAATGATTGCGGCAAGAAAGCATATTGAAGATATGAATAAAGGAGAATAAAGCAATGAGCTACTGCCTTTACTGTGATACGCCATTTATGGAACAGGTCAGTTGGAGTACGTTCTGCGGAGTTGGGGAGGAAGAACAGCTTTGTTCAGCTTGTCGCTCGAAACTTAACAAAATAAGCGGAGAGATTTGCACTGTTTGTGGAAGGATGCTTTTAACATTAGATGAACGATATTATAACAATCATATTTGTAACGACTGTACGCGCTGGAATGAAAATAAGATGTGGAATGGTGTGTTTCAAAAAAATCGTTCCCTGTATGAATATAACGAGTTTCTAAAGGAAGTCATTGCTCGATTTAAATATCGAGGTGATGTGGTGCTAGCAACATTATTTCACCAAGAAATTCAAAAAATGTATGACAAACACTTTCCTGCTCATATCGTGACATATATCCCGTTAAGTCAGGAACGGTTATGGGAGCGCGGATTTAATCAAGCGGAAGAAGTTGCACGTGTTTTACCAAAGTGTCATAGCCTACTGGTGCGCTTGATTGATGAAGAAAAGCAAAGTAAAAAGTCGAGAAACGAACGACTAGCAAAAACAACACCATTTACCATTAAAAAAGGAGTGGAAACTTTCATTCGCAATGCCGATATTATCATTGTAGATGATATATATACAACGGGTTCAACTGTAAGACAAGCTGGCAAAGTGTTAAAGCAAGTTGGAGCAAACTCCATCAGTTCATTAACGATAGCAAGAGGATAAAGAAGGGGAGAAAGACATGAATAATATCGAAAATTGTCCGAAATGTGGAAATGTATTTGTGAAAGCTTTTCGTTCTGTTTGTGATAAGTGTCATAAAGAAGTTGAAGTTATGTTTCAAACGGTGTATACGTACATTCGAAAAAAAGAAAACCGGATGGCATCAGTAGTAGAAATTACACAAGCGACAGAGGTAGAAGGCGAATATATTTATCAGTTTATTCGTGAAGGTCGTTTAAAAGTGAACCACTTTCCAAACCTTTCATATCCTTGTTCAACTTGTGGCACAATGATTAAAGAAGGCAAAATATGTGCGGGTTGTAAAAAATCGATTAATGATGGATTAAAGCTAGAACAAACAGAGAAAGATGTTCGTGACCGAAATCGTCAACAAGAAAACGCAAAATACCGGACATATGAAACGTTAAATGACCGACTTAAATAATATTTAACATTTCCTAAGTTTTAGCCGATAATAACAATAAGAGGAAAAAAGAAAAAAGGCATAAACGAGGTGAGACTCATGAAAATTAATCCTTTTCAGTCTGTACACAATAATCCGTATAAAAAACAAATTGAAAAACAAGCAGCTGTCGAAGGAACAAAAAAATCAGACAAGCTAGAGATTTCGAAAGAAGCGATTGAGATGCAAAAAGGCTCAAGAATTGAATTGGAAAGAGAAGAGAAAGTAAAGCAAATTAAAGAACAACTTGCTTCAGGTGACTATCATGTTGATCCGAAAAAAGTAGCAAGTAAATTCGTTGATTTTTGGGTGAAATAAGCAAAAGGAGGAACCGGTATGTCAACAAAGAAAATTGCTGAAGTGTTGCAAGAACTACTGACGGTACATCAAGTGTTTCGGAAAATAGCAAAAGAAAAAGCCGAAGTGTTAAAAAAAGGTGATATGCCGGCTCTTGACCAGCTTATAAAAAAAGAAGCTGTTGTCATTCAACAGCTGAAAAAATTAGAGCAAGACCGATTGTTTGTTGTTGAGCAGTATTTGCATAGCAAGGGATTGGTGACAGAAGGCGTAACGATGGCACAGTTAATTCAAATGACATCTCCAGAAGAACAAGAGGTGTTGGAAAAACTGCAACAAGAATTATTGGATGAAATTGAAGGGCTAAAAGCCGAAAATGAGCTTAACCAACAATTAATTCAAGATTCGTTGCGGTTTGTGAACCTTTCCCTTGATATGTTATCACCGCAACAAGATGAAGAAGTAAACTACAAACGACCAAAACCGAATCAGTATGAAGGCGGAGCAAGCCGTTCAATCTTTGATTCAAGAGCATAAAAGATAAATGAGTGGAGGAATAAAGAGTGACATCAACTTTTCATGCATTAGAAACGGCACGCCGTGCAATGACAACACAACAATATGCCCTTCATACGACAGGACATAATATCGCCAATGCGAATACACCTGGGTATACAAGACAACGAGTGAATTTTGAGCAAACACAAGGTTTCCCTACACCGTCTGTGAATAGTCCGATGATTCCAGGGCAATTAGGTACTGGGGTTCAAGCAGGGTCTGTTCAACGAGTAAGAGAATCATTTTTAGATTTACAATTTCGTGAAGAATCTTCTAAGTTTGGCTATTGGGCTGGCCGTTTTGAGTCATTACAACGAATGGAAGACATTATGAATGAACCATCTGAACATGGATTAGCGAATACAATTGATCGCTTTTGGCAGTCCCTTCAAGATTTAGCGGCTAACCCAGAAGATGCTGGAGCAAGAACGGTTGTTGTTCAACGTGGGGAAGCTGTAGCAGATACGTTCCGTTATGCACATGACTCCTTATCAGCCCTTCGTCGTGATATCGGTCATGAAATTGGCGAAGTGCAAAATGAAGTCAATTCATTACTACAACAAATTAATGATTTAAATAAAAAAATCGGTGAAACAGAACCACATGGGTATGTACCAAATGATTTGTATGATGAGCGTGATAGATTAGTAGACCGTCTTTCAAGTTTAGTGAGTGTACAAACTGAAAATGTAAAAAGCGGTGGAAAAGCCAGTTCTGTTGCTGAAGGACGTATGACCGTTTATTTAGTCGATAACAGTGGAAATCGCATTAATCCCCCATTAGTAAATGGTAGTAACCCGAATTCAGTGAATGGAATCAATATTACACAAACGGATGGTTTAGTAGATAAAATTCAAATCGGTGAGTTAAACGATAGAAATGAAATTGATACACCACATGATGAATTCAATGGAGATGAGTTCAATACACTTGGAAGATTGAAAGGATTAATAGAAGCTTATGGATATGCTATACCTGGAGCGGATGACACTACAGTCGTAAAAGGGATTTATCCTGAAATGTTAAGTGACTTGGATATTATGGCTTTTACTTTTGCATCAGAATTCAATAAAATCCATGAATCTGGTTGGAGCCTTTCAGAGATTAATAGTGGACAACATGTTGGCTATCAATTTTTTAGTGATACAAACAATGCTGCTGTTGTGAATGTTGAAGGATATGCTTCTAGAATTCGAGTTTCAGATGAAATTCGCTTATCACCAGATAATATCGCTGCATCAGGTGCGGCGAGAAATGGTGAAGTAAGAAACGAAGCATTTGCAGGTGATGGAAGTAATGCGGTATTGTTAGCTAATATGAAAGATGTACGTTTTAATATAAATGGGACAACAACAAATATCCAAGGGTTTTATCGAAGTGTCATTGGTGAGATGGCAGTGGATACAGCAGAAGCGGGAAGACGACAAGGTAACTCGCAAACGTTATTAACGAGTATTCAAATGCGTAAAGATTCTGTTAGTAGTGTGTCGTTAGATGAAGAACTAACGAATATGATTCAATTCCAACATGCATATAACGCAGCAGCAAGAAACATTACGTTAGTAGATGAAATGTTAGACCGTATTATTAACGGAATGGGTCTTGTAGGAAGATAATAAGGTAGGGTGAATGAATAGATGAGAATTACACAATCAATGTTATCGCAAAACACGCTACGCCACCTTAATCAAGGATATGAGCGTCTCGGACGACTTCAGGACCAATTAGCATCCCAGAAAAAAATAACGAGAGCTTCTCAAGACCCGGTTGTTGCGATGAAAGGCATGCGTTATCGCTCAGAAGTAGTAGAAGTTGAGCAGTTTAAACGGAATTTAAGTGAAGTATATTCTTGGATGGATAATGCAGATTCAGGATTAGATAAAGTAACCCAGGCACTTCACCGAGTTAGGGAATTAGTTGTCCAAGCATCAAATGATACGTATGATGCGTCGCAACGAGCAAATATTGCTAAAGAAGTACAGCAGATTAATGAGCATATTGCTTCGTTAGCGAATACGAGTGTAAATGGGAAATATATTTTTAACGGTACAAACACAACAAACAAACCTGTGGATTTAAAAAATATTAATATACCATTTGGTAATTTTAATCCAGCAGAGTCGCAAGATTTTGTCATTAATCATAATAATAAACAATTTACGTTTAACGGCACGGCGTTTGTTAATGGGGATGAAACGATTACTGTTGGAGAAGGACCTGACTTTACGTTAACTTATCAAAGAGGGGATAATGAGCCAGAAACGCTTCAGCATAACGAAGTCATTTTATCAAGGAGAGCCGCATTATCTACTAATGGAGAAAATGTTGCCATTGAAGTGATGAAAGGAATTCATATGCCGGTGAACATTCGTCCTCAAAATGTCTTCTCGGCTGAAATGTTTGCGGACTTAAATAAAATAGTCGGTGATTTAAACAATCCGAATATATCTTCAGAAGAGTTAAGTGGATTTTTAAACAAACTAGATAAATCGATTGATAATGTCGTCTCCGAACGAGCGGAGTTAGGGGCGCGAGTTAACAGGGTCGAAATGATCGACCAACGGGTCATGGAGCAAGAAATTGTTGCAAAACGCGTATTGTCCGATAATGAAGATATTGATATAGAGCGGGTTATTATGGAGCTCATTACGCAAGAAAGCGTTCATCGTGCAGCGTTATCAGCGGGAGCAAGGCTAATGCAACCTACGTTACTTGACTTTTTAAGATAAGAAGTGATAAATAGGGAGAGAGTGAGATGCAGTTACCATATTTGGATATAACAACAACAGATGCAAAAATTGGGATGAAATCTAATACTCCCCCTATTCGAATTTCACAACGTGATGCCGATGTAACGATGCGTGGAAATGGTGTTGACCATATAAAAATTAGTACGACTGCGTCACAGTTATTTATTGACCAGTCAGCAGCTTTTGCCGATGCAGGGTTAAAAGGACCATTACGTCGAGCTGACGAACATGCCCAAAAAACAACGTCAAAGATTTACGAATTTATGGCGAAGAAAATGCAGCAAGGCGATGCGATGATGAAAATTGAGAATGGGTCTAATGTGATTCCACGTCTTGCAGTTGAGGATGGGAAATTATTTGATTTTAATTTGCAATACAAGCAAATGCCAACAGGGACTGAGAAGGTGAGATTTAATTATTCACCATCAAAAGTTTCGATTGAAGGTCCACAAAATCGTTTAGATATTAATGTAAATATCCATAAACCTCAATATCAAGTGTCAAAGTGGCAAACAGATGTATATGTGCAACAAAAAGAATCAATTCATTTTTCGGTTGTTGGACTGAATGTGAATCGGGGATTATAGATAAAAAAGGTCACCAATTATGTTTTGGTGATCTTTTTTGTTACAATAAAAAAAACAAAGATAAAGTGGTGAATATATTGAAATTACATACAAAGTTTTTAGGTGAAGTGGACATTAAAGAAGAACAGTTCGTAACATTTGAACAAGGATTACCGGCTTTTGAAGAAGAAAAACAGTTTGTTGTCTTACCATTCGGTGAGGATACGCAATTTATGACATTGCAATCTGTTCAAACGAAGGATTGTGCATTTGTTATTGTTGATCCTTTTCAGTTTTATAAAGAATATAATGTGAAATTACCAGAAGCAATGATTGAACAGTTAGAAATTGAAGAGGAACAAGACGTTGCCATTTTTGTTCTTCTAACAGTACAAGACCCGTTTACAAACACAACAGCCAACCTCCAAGGCCCTATCGTCATTAATATGAAAAAACAAAAAGGCAAACAACTCGTCATGGCTGACAGCGGCTATGAAACAAAGCATCGTCTATTCCCGGAAGCAGCAGTAAAGGAGGAGAAATGATGCTAGTCTTATCAAGGAAAAAAAATCAATCAATCAAAATTGCTGATGATATTGAAATTACAATCCTTGCTGTTGATGGTGAGCAAGTTAAGTTAGGAATTTCGGCCCCTAAACATGTGGAGATTCATCGGAAAGAAGTGTATTTAGCCATCCAGCAAGAAAATAGCCAAGCTGGAAGTGTCACTTTAGATATTATTAATAAAATGTTAAAAAGAAAATAAAACGGTGGGAAGCCTTATGGATAAAGGGTTTCCCGCCTCTTTTTGTTTAATGGTAAAAATTTCTGATAAAAAAAGATAAAAAAAAGATAAAAAACTATTAAACTCTTTCTATCCATGACGATATAACTAGTGTAAGGCAGGAGTTGTTACCACGGCCGGGTAACTCCACTGCTGAACATACTAAACAACCACACGGATGTGGTTAAAAAAACATCTAATTTCAAGGAGGAAATAACAATGATTATCAACAACAATATTTCAGCTTTAAACACGTTCCGTCAAATGGGCGTAAACAACAACGCTGGTGCAAAAGCAATGGAAAAATTATCTTCAGGTCTTCGTATCAACCGTGCAGGTGACGATGCAGCTGGATTAGCAATCTCTGAAAAAATGCGTGGACAGATTCGCGGTTTAGACCAAGCTTCTCGTAACGCTCAAGATGGTATCTCTTTAATTCAAACAGCTGAAGGTGCATTAAACGAAACTCACAACATCCTTCAACGTATGCGTGAATTAGCGGTTCAATCTTCAAATGATACAAACACTGAGTCTGACCGTAAAGAAATCCAAAAAGAAGTTGACCAGTTAACAAACGAAATCGACCGTATTGCTAACACAACGGAGTTCAATACACAAAAATTATTGAATGGTGAAAAACAAGGTCTTAGATCAGCTGCTACAGGTACTGTAACGCTAGAGTCTAATACAACAGCTACAGTAACAGCAGCTGCTGCTGATACAGATGAGCTTTCAACATCTGGAACAGTTATTATTACACGTGTTGCTACTGGTGGAGATAACTTAGCTGACGATTTCCAAATTGGTGACCCAGCTCAATTAGGTGCAGCACTTAATGATGACGGAGATGAGTTAACAGGTTTTGGTTCTACACTTGATTTATCAGGACTTTCAAATATGCAAGTTGGTGAAAGTGTAACTATTAGCATTAAAGCTAACGATGAAGGACATGCTAATGCTTCTACTGCTTTATCATTCCAAATCGGTGCTAACAGTGGTCAAAATATCCTAGTTGGAATTAATGATATGAGAGCTGATGCTTTAGGAGTTCGTGAAGATGGTAAAGCTCTTGACATCACTGATGCTGAAAAAGCAACTGCTGCTATCACAACTATCAACAACGCTATCGAGACTGTTTCTGCTCAACGTTCTCAACTTGGAGCATTCCAAAACCGTTTAGAGCACACTATTTCTAACTTAGACAACTCAGCTGAAAACCTTCAAGCTGCAGAGTCTCGTATCCGTGACGTAGACATGGCGAAAGAAGTAATGGAAATGACTCGTGCTAATATCCTTGGCCAAGCTTCTCAAGCTATGCTTGCTCAAGCTAACCAAAAACCACAATCAGTTCTTCAATTACTTGGATAATTAATTGTTTAGCAAGAAGCTCTAGTTTACTAGGGCTTCTTTTTAAATGAACCATCATAGATGAAAGAGGAGTGGGTACACTTGCGAATTAACCATAATTTAGCAAGTATGAATACTCATCGATTAATGAATCTTTTTTCAAAGCAAGCACAAAATAATATGGAGAAACTATCTTCAGGACTTCGTATTAATCGTGCTGGTGATGATGCAGCTGGCTTGGCCATCTCAGAAAAAATGAGAGGGCAAATTCGTGGTTTAGCACAAGCCGCAAGAAATGCACAAGATGGAATATCGATGATTCAAACGGCAGAAGGAGCATCGGCTTCAGTTCATGCGATGTTGCAACGGGGACGTGAATTAGCAGTTCAAGCTGCAAACGGAACGTTAACAGACTCGGACAGAGCTGCCCTCAATGATGAAGTAAAGCAAATAAAAAAACAAATCGATACAGTAGCCAATACTACAGAGTTTAACACAATTAAACTATTAAATAAGGGGTCGTTTTCAGCGACAAATGCTAGTTTGGTTTCTACTGTTAGAGAACGACTAGAGCATTGGATTGATGACTCAATTTCAGCAATTGCGGCAAATACGAGTATGAATACGACGTTTGCTGGTGGACCGAAAGATATGAGAGTTGAGTTTTTTGAAGATTCCTCTACTTCTGCACCAGCAGCAACGATGGGAACGAATGATGGTGCCGAGTCGCTAATTTTACGGTTGAATATGGCGAAGATTTCCCAAGTCGCGGAATTAAATGATTATGGTTGGGGTCAAATTGATGCATTAATTGCTCATGAGATTGTTCATGCTTTTCAGTTTACGCAAATGCCTAAGTCTCTTACTGGAGAAATTGATACATGGTTTCTGGAAGGAATGGCAACGGCTGTTCAAGGGGGTATGCCATTTTTAAATCAGATTTCGCCGAGAAGTGATGCTCTGATTGTGACTGATGCTGGTGGTGGAACGGGTTCTGTTCATAATCATGCAGCTGGTCAATGTGGCTGTAGTCTTGCGGGTAGTTTTAATGGCGATTATGGGTCTGCTTATGCAGCAACAATGGTCCTTCATGAAATTACCGATGGTGGGTTGAATTCCATTATCGACCGACTTGAAGCAGGAGATACATTAAATCAAGCGTTAGCCAATACAACTCAAAATAATGCTGGCCCTGGTTTTACCTGGGATGAAGTCCCGGACTTTTCGAATACAGCTGATTTTATTAGTTGGTTTAACTCAAGTTCACAAGTGAATAGTTTTCTAAATGAAGGGGCTATATTTGAAAATCCTATCGGGACCATTGCTTCTGGCCGAGGGGAAATTAGAAATGTTTCAAACTGGAGCGAGGTTATCGTAAATAATCAAACGATTGATAATCCAGGGGTTTTTAACCTTATATTTACAGATGCCGATAGTTCAGGCAATGGTATCTTTCTTCAAATAGGAGCTAATAGTGGTCAATCATTAATGATGGGGACTGTCGATATATCGACAAATGGATTAAACTTATCATCAACGAACCTCTCAACTAGACAAGACGCAGACAGAGCAATTGAACAATTTGATGCAGCGATTGCGAGAGTGTCTGGCTACCGTAGTACATTCGGGGCATTACAAAACCGTTTAGAGCATACAATTTCAAACTTAAATAATGCCCATGAAAATTTAGTTGCCTCAGAGTCGCGTATTCGCGATGTTGATATTGCTAAAGAGATGATGGAGTTTACGAAAAATAGTATTATCCAACAAGCGGCACAAGCTATGATGGCACAAGCTAATCAAAGACCACAAATGATATTACAATTATTAGGGTAATGAAAAGACGTTCTGAAATCAGAACGTCTTTTCGTTATATTTAATTTAACAGTTGTAGAACATGCCTTACTATTATATCGGTACTCGAAATAGTTTTTTTACTGTTTTTTTATGGAATGTATAAAAAAATACAGGAAATATGCCGATATAAAGGAAAAATAAAATATCGTCTGAAGGAGACATTACGATGGACATTCAAAAGTTGTCTGGTGGTCATACAGTAGAAATGAAGCAACGTAGTGAAGTAAAACAAAGTGGACATCAAGAAATGCCGTCACAAGCTGTGTTGAAACCGGTTCAATCTTCAATACATGGTACTAAAAAAGAAGATAAGAAAGAAATAGAAGCCCAAGTGGAAGGGTTAAATAACATGTTACAGCCACACGAGGTTGGGCTCAAATTTAATGTTCATGAAAAGCTAGACCGTTTATATGTACAAGTCGTTGATCGAAAAACGGATGACGTCATTAGAGAAATACCTCCAGAAAAGTTTCTAGATATGATATCTTCAATGTTAGAACATGCTGGACTTATTGTAGATAAAAAAGTATGAGGAAAGAAGAGTGGAGTTCATCCGCTCTTTTTTCATGTTTAGAAACTATAAAATAAAATAACATTGCGCTTATAAATTCTTAGATTGAATTAGCGATTAGAGGTACTATAAGAAAAGCAATTTTGTTGTTTATGGTAAGTAAGCGGCCATGAAAACCGTTATCTGTGAACATTGCTAGCGTTTTGGAAAGTTGATGGACACAGGAGTAGTTAATCATAATATATCGCTAGGAATAGAGTTGCTTTTGCGTTAATAAGGGCTCCTGTGGCCGCTAAAAAACGGAAACCCGTATCATGTTCACAAATAGCGGCTGCTCTGACCGCTAAAATGAGAGATGTGGCATCAATAGAACTTAATAGTTTGTACAAAGTATTTATTCGCAAGTCCAACCCTTGAATTGTTCTTTTGCTATTAAAATTAATAAAGTGGTGTCGATATAAAAGATAGAGAAATTTTTTGAATGAAAGAATATGAGGTGACCAAATGAGATTTTCAGGTTTAGCTTCGGGAATGGATACAGAGTCGATAGTAAGAGACTTAATGAGAGTCCGTCGAATCCCAGTTGATAGAATGATGCAACAAAAACAAGTGTTTCAATGGCAAATGGATTCGTATCGAGACGTTAATCGAAAGTTCGGTGAATTTCGTAACAATATTGTGGATAATATGCTTTTAACGAGTGCTAATTTAAGAGCAAAGACAGCTGTGAGTTCAAATGATGCAAGAGTTTCTGCAACGGCTTCAGCAAGTGCTGGTAATGTTTCATACAGAATTACTGAAGTATCAAAATTAGCGACAGCTGCATCGACTTTTAGTAGTTCTGCAATTACAACAGGTTCAAAACTTGACACTACAAAAAGTATAATGTCGCAGCGTGATAGTTTTGCAAACGGTATAGAATGGAAAGAAGGCATCGTAGAACGCCAATCATTTAAAGCTGTAGCTGGACAAATGAGTTTTCAACTTGATCCTCAAAAAGCTGCGAATATAAAGACTGATTATACAAATGATATGGTTGTTAAAGTGAACGGTAAAGTGTTTAATGTTGTGGATATTACTGGACAAGGGTCAGACGGTTTAGGACCAGACCAAGTCGGAATCGATTATTCAACGGGAACCCTTCGTTTCGCGCAAGGGATGACTTCGAATGCGGATGTGAGTGTAACTTATTTTAGAGAAGATAATACACAAACACTACCAGCGAGCGTAAGTGCTCCAAGACAAAACTTCCAACTAGCAAATGGTTCAATCGATTTACAATCATTAACGCTAACTGTTGGCGATAAAGAATTTACAGCAAATGGCGATCAATATAAAATCGTAACAAATATAAATGAGTTAAATGAAAATAGTGTGTTTGTTAACGTAGATACAGGTGCTATTACATTCCATAGTGCTCAGACACAATCTGTGCAAGCGAACTATAAGCAAATGTTTGCGACGGCTGGTGTAACGACACATAATGCAACAGGGCCAGTGCAAGATAAGTTTGTATTTGAAGGCAGAACAACATTAAACCAGATGATGAATACGATGAACAACTCTCCTGTTGGAATAAGTATGTTTTACGATCCTCATACAGACAGCATTGCAGCAACGCGAAAAGTGCAAGGTTTGTATAATAAAACAGGTGACCAAACGGAAATGAGTTTTGAAGGAAGTTTTTTTACACAAGCTTTGAAACTCGATAGTCGTGGAAGTCAAGGAGCTCAAAATGCTACTTTCATTATTAATGGGTTAGAAACAGAAAGAAACTCAAATACTTTCACATTAAGTGGAGTTACCTTTACATTAAAAGAAACGTTTCTAGCTACTGAAAATGCAGCTCCAATAAATATTTCGGTTAATACAAACACAGACAAAATTATGGATACGATTAAAGATTTTGTTAACCGTTATAATGAGTTAATTGAAATGGCGAATGGTTTAATGAGTGAAAACCGTCAACGTAGCTTCCAACCATTAACCGATGAGCAAAAAGAAGCAATGTCAGAAAAGGAAATTGAACAGTGGGAAGAAAAAGCGAAAAGTGGTTTACTGCGCAATGACCCATTAATATCTAATGCTTTGACTCGCTTACGTTCAGATGTATTTTCACCTGTTACTACGTCTGGGCCTTTCAATCAGTTGGCGCAAATCGGAATAACAACATCACGCGATTATATGTCAGGTGGAAAACTTGAAATCAATGAAGACCGTTTAAGACAAGCAATTGAACGTGACCCAGATGGTGTCGCTAATCTTTTTACAGCTGACGGAGAAGGGTCTGAATCACAAGGTATTGTACGACGCATGAGAGATAGTCTTGACCATGCAATGACAACGATAGCTCAACGAGCAGGTGGTAGTCGAGGTTTTAACCAAAGCCATCAGTTTACATTAGGAAGAAATATTAATAGTTTAGATAGTCGTATTGATAATATGGAAAGAAGAATGAAACAAATTGAAGACCGGTATTGGAAACAGTTTAGTGCAATGGAATCGGCTATGATGAGAGCGAATCAACAGGCAGAAACGATGTTTGCACAATTATTTAGTAACCAAGGATAATGCACAAAGCATAGAAAGGATGTTATAAATTGGCGATTTCAAATCTTCAAGCAGCAGCATACAAACAAAACACATTAAATACAGCTTCTCCAGGTGAACTTACGTTAATGTTATATAACGGTTGTTTGAAATTTATTAAATTAAGCAAAACAGCGATGGAAAAAAATGATATTGAAATGAGAAATGTCAACATCAATAAAGCACAAGATATCATTCGTGAGCTTATGGTTACGCTTGAAACAACAACAGACCTTGGCAAAAATATGATGAGAATGTACGACTTTATTTTAAGCCGTCTAGTTGATGCCAATATTAAGAATGATATGAAAGCTCTTGATGATGCAGAACAGTTTGTTACTGATTTTCGTGATACGTGGAAACAAGTTGTCCAATTAGATCGTCAAAAGCGTCACGGAGCTGGAGGACAAGCATAGTGTCTACGGTTAAAGAACTTTATCTTACGAGCAAACAACTTTTTGATCATTTGACAAGCGAGATGCCAGAAGATGAAGAAAAGCGTGACCAATTCATTCAAACGGTTAATGAAATGATAGAGAAAAGAGACGTGGTCATTGCGAATTACTCTAAGTCTCCAGATGAATTGACTGTTGAGGAAAAAAAACTTGCTAGTGAAATTGTAAAGGTAAATGCTAAAATCCAAGAATTGATGCAAGAGAAAAAAGAAATCATTGGATTAGATATTTCAAAATTAAAACAAAAACAACAACAAGGAAAAAAATACGACAACCCATACGATGGCCCTACCGTTGACGGAGTTTTCTTCGATAAGCGGGGGATTTAAGTCAGGGGGTGTCTGACACCCTTTTCGGCAGCCGAACTAAAATGAGCCTTCTCACTAGAGAAGGCTCATTTCATTTGTACTATATAGATGATTACTCGTCTTCTTCGATTTCAAGGTCTTCAAGGTCTTCAAGGTCTTCTAAATCGAAGTCTTCTAGATTACCAAAGTCACCAAGGTCGAATTCTTCTGCTGTGTTGATAACTTCTTCTGGAATTGTAATTTCTCCAACATTGTTAAAGTTAGAAATTGTGCTGTCCATAGTTTGTTTAGTTACCATTGTTTCGCCTTCAAACGTTAAGCTCATTTCAACCGTGGATGTAAACCTAGTTTGATAATACGTTTCTTTATCAATGAAAAGTTCATAATCAAACACACTAATCTCCATTAAGTCAAAGATTTCAGTCATGTCACCTGTCATACCATCGCCAAGCATCGCTAGCATTTCAACTGCCATTTCTTTAAGGCTATCGCCTTCACCTTTAATCTTTAAAACATAATGTGTGTCATCTTCAGATACTGTAATGTCTTCTGAAAATTGTTTTAACATTTCAAGCTGTTGTGTATTGTCAGATTGAAGTTGTGCAAAGCTTAGCATGTCTTCTGTGTATGTGTCAGGATATTTAATCCACTGGTCAACTGTAGCATCTTTAATATACATACCTTGTTCAGTGAAATATGTTTCTGTTTCCATCGCGCCGAATGATTCACCAGGCACTTCCATAGAAAGCTTTTGGAATAGTCTTGTTGGATCATGTCCGATGTCACTTTCCATCTTCATTTTTGTTTCCATTGTACCTTCACCAGGAATATTCATTTCTTGAACACTATCCATGACCATTGAGAAGCTTTCAACGTCATTCATTGCTTCTAATGACTTTGTTAATATTTCATCCGCATTTAAGCTACCTTCTGATGTTTCTTCGGCTTTGTCAGTGTCTGCATTTTCTTCAACACCTTCAGTAACATCGGCGTTATTGTCTTCCACTTCACTATCTGCAGGTGTCTGGTTACAAGCTGCTAATGCAACGATAGCAAGGCTTGCGAAAAGTAATTTTAGTTTTTTCAACATTGTCCCTCCTAGACTTTTCTCAAGTCCCCACTTTAACACAGAATAGCTAGAACGAACAGGGAGAAAAGGCTCATAAATGTATGAGATTTCCAAAAAAATAAAAGAAATAAATGGGTTGCATTTTTTTGTTCGAAAAGGGAAATAAATTTTACAAAAGTGGGTATAGTACTACATGTATCATTCTATCTGCTAGTCAAAATGCAAGAAAAGGGTTTCATTTTAAAGGTTTGTAAGCGGATAAAAAAATGTCAAAAAGACTTGCAAACCTTGTCGAGATAAGGGTTATGAAATAAATTGACTAGCATAATTAGAACTGATATATTTTAATTGTGGAGCTCCACAAGGATTTAAAAATGAAGGGAATGTGAAAGCATGCAAGGAAAAGTTAAATGGTTTAACGCTGAAAAAGGTTTCGGATTCATCGAACGTGAAGACGGTGACGATGTATTCGTACATTACTCTGCAATCGAATCTGAAGGATTCAAAACACTTGACGAAGGACAAGTTGTAGAGTTCGAAATCGTTGAAGGTGCACGTGGCCCTCAAGCTGCGAACGTGACTAAGCTTTAATTCGCATCCCTACAGCGCGGAAATGAATCAAGCTTCAATCCAACGATAAAAAAACAAAAAATAGATACCCATCCTAGTGTGCTAGGGTGGGTTTTAATATTGATACGTAGATGTGTTGTGATGTTTGGGGTCTTAACGGACATCTGTTCCGCTAATTTAATAAAAATAGCCTTTCTCAACTGCTATCGGACATTGGTTCCGTTACTTTAGAAAAGAAGCATGTTTGTAGGCGTCTTTTCGTCAAATAGCGGAACCAATGTCCGATAACTTTGAACAAAGTGGTGAATTTGCTAAAATAGCGGAATGAATGTCCGTTACGTTTTAGCAAGAAAAGCCCCTCGCTCTCATTAATGAGAAGGAGAGGCTTTTTCCTTATCGTTTATTCCGATTTTGGTAGGCTTCGTTGGCGACAATTAATCCGACAGAATCATTTTGTCTCCACACACGGTCCCAGTTTCCAACAGGAACTGGTCGGTCTCCAACATACGGAGAGATTTCAAGTGTAATCCCTGGCTTTTTGTGATAAACATTAAACCAGCTTGCAAATCCACCACCACTTGTACTCTTTGTAACATCGATAATCGAATACCCTGTTTTACGCGAAAGCGTAGTTGTTAACTGGGTAGGATTTCGCACGAAAATCACTTCTCCAGAAGAATGGTAATCGATGACGGTTTTTAAATGTTTATTGTTTTCAACAAAATCACGCATCGTAATCGCTTCTGGCTCAGTCAATGGTTTTGTTCCTTTGTACATACTTGGACTAGGCTTTCCAGGATTATTCGTAATTGTTGTCCAGTAATGCGGGAATTGACGGTTTAAATCAACGCCACGTACATTCGCTTTCCAAGGAGCAAAGTTTCGGCTTCCTTTGTTAATTTGGATAGCTTGTTGGGCTAGCTTATTGCTTCTAAGAGCATTCGGTCCTTGTTGAACTAATGTGACGCCATCAGGGTTCACCATTGGCACATACCAGATGCTCGTACGGTCTAGCACTTGTTTTACATTAAATCCACCAAATTGATTTCCCTTTGTATAGGCAAAGGCGTATTCATCAATTTGTTTCATTATGACATTGGTTGTCATATGTTCACGAGCATGGTTGGAACCGTTAATTAATACTTCTGTTTTCCCGCGTCCTAACTTAATCGCATAAATATTACGACCATCAACAGACGTCCCGATGATTTTAGTTTGAATAATTTCAGGATACATCGATTCTAGTTGTTTCATATCTTTTTCCATTTGAGTGTACGTGTAATTTTGGACTTTGGCATTAACAATTTTTTTCACATCAGCAATTCGAGTTCCTTTTTCTGCTAATGCTTTATTTGTGCGAGCTTGGTCTTTAATTGATTTTGGAACAAAAAGAGTATTAATGATTTTATCGTATTGTTTAATGGCGCGGTCAAACTCACCAGCTTTATGCCTAGCGATGGACCAATTTAATAAACTACGCGCACTTTTTTCAATGCCATCTTTGAAACGTTTATCATTTGGATATAAAATATGAGCTTCCACGAATTTATCTAGTTTTGCTGAATTTGATGACAGCTTTTTCGCCGCATTGTTTAATGCATTCGCTGTAGGCACTTTCTTTTTCGCTTTTGCGTAAACAAGGCGCGCCTCTGTTTCTCGTTTGATTTTTGCGCTTAGTACAGGTGAATCTAGAATTAGCTCATAACGGTTATTAGCCGTTTTATATTTCCCTTGCTGATGTTGTTTGCTTGCCCATGTTAATAATGTTTGAGCATTTTTATTAATGCCTGTTTTAAAACGCTCGTCTTTCGGATATAAAAGATAAGCAATTTGATAATGCTCTAATCTTTTCGTCGAGTTTGTTTGTTTCTTTGCTGTATTATTTAAAGAATTGGCCGATGGCACTTTTCGATTTTTACTAGCATAGCTTAAGCGAGCTTCTGTTTCTTGCTGAATTCGTTTCGCTAACACAGGTGAACTTAAGATTTTTTCATAGCGATCGCGTGCTGTTTTATATTTGCCTTGTTGATGTTGTTTGGCTGCCCACGATAATAATGAACGGGCACTTTCATTAATCCCAGTTCTAAATCGTTTATCTTTCGGATAAAGAATATGGCCGTTAGAATAGTGCTCTAATCGTTTTGATGATGAACTCTGTTTTTTCGCATCCTCAACGAGTTTATTGGCCGTTGGAATTTGCTTTTTATTTTTTGCAAACTGTAAACGATATTGTGCTTCAAATAAAACATGAGGATGTAAGACAGATTCACTTAGTAAAATTGTCTCAAATCGACTGACAGCAGTAGTATACTTTCCATCAATATGCTGTTTTCTAGCAGTAGAAAGTAATGCTTTTGCACTTTTGTTTATACCTGTTTCAAATCGTTTGTCTTTTGGATATAAAAACAATCCTTCTTGGAAATGAGTCAAACGTTTTAATGATGTGTTTTGCTTTGCAGCATAATCATTAACATTCTTCGCTGTCGGAATGATTTGTTGATTTGCATATTTTAATCGAATCGTAGCTTCTTTACTTATGTTTTCATCTAAAGCAGGTGAATCAAGAATTGTTTGATAACGCCCAATTGCAACATCAAAATTCCCTTTATTATGTTGACTTCTAGCAGAGTTTAATAGAGTTCGGGCATTTTCATTAATCCCAGTAACAAATCGACCATCTGCATAATGAAGATAACCTTTGCTAAATTCTAAAAGTCGTTTCGTGGCCGTTGTTTGTGCTGCCGCAAAAGCTAACCATTCTTCAATGGAAAGAACTTCTTCCACTTCAGCAGGTGGTACTTCTGCTTGAGATGGAGCAACTGGAGCAGGTTCTTCTGTAGGAATTTCCTCTGTTATAAGCTCTTCTTCTTCTTCGATGATGTCTTCCACTATTTCTTCAGGAAGGGCTTCAACTGCTTCACTTTGTTGTTCCAAGTTTTGCGCAAGTATAGAATGCGGGTAAACTAATGCAATAGAAAGGAACAAAGCTACAATACGTTTCATACTCGTTTCTCCTTTAACGACACTCTACTGACTGTCTTGTTAGATTTTTTAGGTTTTCATAGAGTTTTACATAATTTAAATAATAATAGAACAATAGTACTATGTAAATATAAAAATACAAAAAAATGTTAAATAAATAGTTTAATAGATAGAATGAAGAAATCCAGATGATTGAAAAGCGGTTCAGAAGGGTAAAATAATATTATTATCTTCGAGTGAATGAAATATATTTTAATGAGAGAAGATAATACGTGGAAATTGCCCGACAATTCGACATATTTCACAACTTTGTCATAGGTTTGACGAAAAAGAAGGTGTAGAAAAAAGGAATTGGGCTAACGAATATCGAATACTATATACATACGGAAAGGAGCTGTTTTACTATGAACTTTAACATTCGTGGTGAAAACTTAGAAGTAACTCCTGCATTGCGCAGCTATGTGGAAAAGAAGGTAGCCAAGTTAGAAAAGTATTTTGAAGCAGGTACCATTTCAGATGTTCATGTAAGCATGCAAGTCTTTAACAACCAACAAATTATTGAGATTACTATTCCGATGTCACAATTGCTATTACGTGCAGAGGAAACGCATACAGATATGTATGCTGCGATTGATTTAGTGGTTGAAAAACTAGAACGACAAATCCGTAAGCACAAAACAAAGGTTAATCGAAAGTTCCGTCAATCAGGCGGCGTTAAATATATGTTCCGGAATGACTTTCCACAAGAACCACAGGAAGACGACGATGATATTGAAATCGTGCGGACAAAGCGCTTCACATTAAAGCCAATGGATACAGAAGAAGCGGTTCTTCAAATGGACATGTTAGGCCATAATTTCTTCGTATTCTCAAATGCGATAAACGGTGAAACAAATGTCGTGTACAAACGAAAAGATGGACGTTACGGGCTAATTGAGCCGGAGTGATACCAAGGGAAGAGAGTGTAGCTTGGCTACACTCTCTTTTTATTATGTATTTTCTATGGTGAATTAGTAAAAGCGACATGGTTTTAAATCGGTTTCACGAATTCAAGTAAATAAATTTAAAAATCACAACTACTGAATATCTGGTCGGCCACCACCCATTGGATTAACAGTTCCTGTTGTTTCAATGATGATTCCACCACCTTTCCCTAGTGGTTGTACATCATCTCTTACTTCGATAATAATTTTACCACCTTTTAAAGGCTCAACGTCACTAGCAAGCGCAGGTGAGGCTACCACAGAAAAAGTTAGTGCAACAAATGCAATTAAAGCCAATCTTACTTTTTTCATTTTTTCACCTCCCTTCAAGGAATTAAGTTAAAATAGTTTTGAGTAATAAATCATTTACTCCTTGTTTTCTTAATTCATCCAATGGAAGACGTATATAAAACAAATTACCGATTTTTTTAAACTGGAGAATAGATTTGTACATAAAATCAAGATTTCGGTCGACTAAACCTTTACTAAAAAAATGGAAGGCAAGATCACGGTCTGAAAGTCTCGTTTCATCAATGCTCTCGATTAGTTGTTTAGCTTCATTAACTTTTTTATTTTTGACTAAATAATAAATAATATCATGTTTATCATAAGGCTCTTCACTATCAAACTTCAAATCTTCTGGCTCTTTTCCCCAATGAATTTGGTGTAAATTTATCGAACTATGAATTTCGCCGTTCTTTCCATCAGCAATTTCGTCGTATAACTTTTTAGCTTTATATAAGTGAGATATTCCTTGTTCGTAATCTTCAAAAAGATAAGACATACCTATCGTTTGGAGCATTGTAGCTTTATGTTTTAAACTTTTCCTAACTTTTATATCGATTACTTGGTTAGCCATTCTTCGACATTCAGTTACATTGTTTTGGTAAAGCATAATAAGCGCTAGAGCATTATAAAAACGAAGAAAATGTTTATGGCATTATAAATATGTAGGGTATGGCAGCCCTTTTGTGTAGGTGCCCGAAGGGCACCTACACAAAAAAAGCCACTTGCTAACATCTCAAAAATTCAATACACTTCCTGTTGGACCCAATACTGGCAGGAGGTAGTTTTAGGAGATGTTAGAAGTGACCGAAATTAATTATATCAGACAAGAAGTAAACACGAAAGGTTATTCCTATTCGGATGTTGCTAGAAGAACGAATAAGGATGTTAGAACAGTTAAGAAGTATGCCGACCTAGAGGAATTTCAACCGGAAACGAAGAGGGTAAAGCCACAACCGGCACCAGTAATGGACCCCGTTAAGGATATCATCGATCAATGGTTGAAAGAAGATATGAAGAAGAAAAAGAAATACCGAAGGACTGCCAAACGTATATGGCAAATGCTTGTAGACGATGTAGACATAAATTTTAAAGGCTCCGACCGAACTGTAAGGGCGTATGTGTCTAAACGTAAAAAGGAATTATTAGACGAAAGCGAAGGTGCTGCGATTCCGTTAGAGGCAAGACCTGGTGATGCTCAAGTAGACTTTGGGGAGGCGCCGTTTAAAAGGAATGGTAAGGTGATTGACCTTCCGTATCTCGTTCTTTCCTTTCCGTACAGTAATGCATTCTTAGTTCAAGTTTTTGAATCTCAAAATCAGGATTGTTTCCTAGAAGGACTAAAACGATTCTTTACCCACTTAGAAGGTGTACCAAAGAGAATACGTTTTGATAACTTATCTCCAGCAGTTAAAAAAATCCTTCCTCAAGGTAAGCGAGAACTAACAGAAGGCTTTGAAAGGTTCGCCTTACATTACGGTTTTCAGTACGAGTTTTGTAATCCTGGCGCTGGAAATGAAAAAGGTCATGTAGAGGCAATGGTTAAGTATGTACGAAATAACTTCTTTTTACCAGAACGACCTGTTTATCAAATTGAAAAGTTAAACAAAGAATTATGGCTTGAAGTAGAGAATGATAGATTTCGTTCACACTACGAAAAGAAGAATGAGATTGCTAGATTGTTTGAGGAAGATAGGGAAGCATTACTCTACCTACCAGCTAAAGAATACTCAGGAATGCGTATTGAGACTTTGAAGGCGGATAAGTATGGTTATGTACTTGTAGATTCGAAAAGGTATTCCACTTCCCCGCGTTATGCAAATCAACGAGTATTAGTGGGTGTTACCTACAACCGCATTGATATCCTTGCGGATAATTATGAAGTAATCGTAAGTCATGAACGGCTATATGGAGAAGAAACTAAATCAATGATTTGGCAACCTTATCTATCTCTCATGGCCAAGAGACCAACAGCTTTAAAGTACACGACATTTTATAGTCAGCTTCCAGAAGCATGGCAAAAATATTTGGATGAATGTACGGTTGAAGAAAAGAAAAAAGCATTACTTTTATTATCGACAATATTAAAAAGTAACCGTTTAGAAATAGCTACAGAGGCTTTAGAGATCGCTTCTGAGAGTTGTCACCCATCTTCAGAAACTATCAAGCAAGTCTTTCATCAACTGGTTCATGGCCGTGGTCATAGACCAACTCTTAAGCTGAAAAGTAGTGTTCCGGCAATGCCATTAGCGGAACGCGGAATGAACCAATATGATGCCTTCTTTACCTTGAAAAGGAGGCAGGGATGATGCAAGAAAAGATTCAGGAATATGCCAAACGTTTAAAGCTCAGTTGGATACGAGAAAATTTTCACAAACTAGATCCGAAGGATCCTCAAGACTATTTATTAACTCTATTTGAGAAAGAAATAGAACAACGTGAGGAAAGGAAGATTAATCTTTTACTAAAGGCGGCAACGTTGCCAAACGCATCTGGCAAACCTTTCAATTGGCAAGATATCCAGTTAGGACAAGGGTTGAGCCAACAGTACCTTTTAGATGGCGAGTTTATTGATACAAAGGAGAATATGGTTTTTTACGGTGGCGTT
The DNA here is from genome assembly GCF_022812285.1 of Alkalihalobacillus sp. LMS39. Classification (NCBI taxonomy): domain Bacteria; kingdom Bacillati; phylum Bacillota; class Bacilli; order Caryophanales; family Bacillaceae; genus Alkalihalobacillus; species Alkalihalobacillus sp. LMS39. The sequence continues at coordinate 4,451,524 of NZ_CP093300.1, read as the reverse complement.
GGTGCCGGGAAAACATATCTATCCACACTCATTGGAATCAATGCCATACATAAGTATGGCAAGCGAGTGAAGTTCTATACCATTGCCTCACTTGCAAATGAACTACTGGATGCCAATGAAAAAGGGACACTAACTAAATTGTTTAAGAGGATTGAGAAGCTAGACTTATTGATACTCGATGAACTCGGATATATACCTTTACATAAGCAGGGAGCTGAGCTGCTTTTCCAAGTAATCTCACTGTGTTATGAGAAAAGAAGTATTATTATCACCACAAACCTTCAATTTGGACAGTGGAATCATGTATTTGGCGATCCTATCCTAACCGAAGCGGTAGTAGACCGCTTAATCCATCACTCCCACTTAGTATTATTTGGGGGTGATAGTAACCGAATGAAGGAGTCACTAGCATTAAGAGAGTTGTAATAGTTTAACAAAGTTATGTTGGTAAGTGGCCTTACAAAAAGGTTTGCCGTTTTATACATTTTTCTCTTGCCAAATACAAAGAAAATAGTATTTTTTTAAAAATTTATCGGTAACGTATTCATTTATAGTGAACTCAACGTACTCTTTCATACTTAACAACATTTCAATCTTGTCTTCAAAATAGTGTTGATACATTTCACTAATACATTTGAAAGAATGTAGTGTCTGTGATTTAAAATGTAAATCATTTAAATGAATATACTTTAATAGTGAATTTTTATTTTCATAGTGTAATTCATATATTTTAGCAAACTCTCTATTTTCTTCATTTGAAGATGTTTTCAATTTATTAAGATACTCATTTCTGGAAGGTAACATATTAATAAATAAATACTCAAGTGCTTGCCGAGCATCGTATTTATTAACATCGATCCTTTTGCTATACTCTTCAAGAATTTCAATATCTTTTTCAGGGAAAAGATACTCAATAATATTTACAAGTTCTCCGAAGAGTAAGGATGAATTGTGTTTGTTAATAAAAGTGTCTAATTCACTGCTAGAAACCTCTGCTACATTTACAAGTTCTGTAAATAAAGAAGGGTCTTTATTTATTTCTTGTTTTATCATTGTCTTTAGGTCTAGCATTCAATTGTCAACTCCTTATACTGTAAAGTAGAAAAACGACAATCTTCCAATGAAAAAGACATCTTTTTTGTTTATCTCGTTAAGTTTATTATAACGAAAGATTTGTCTTACGTGAAAGATTATTTTTCGATTTTTTTCTGCATTTTTATACAAAATTCTACAATGGTGTTTACATCAATTTTGTCGGTATGACTCAAAAAATGTGGTTGGAAGGTAATGATTTTAGCTTATTAAAATAGTTTCGATTAATAGAGGATTAAATCCTTTTTTTTCGAGAACTTTTATAGGTAATTGGACGTAAAATTTATCTCCTATTTGTTTGAATTGCATAATCGACTTATAAAGATAATTCGTATCATCGTCTAATATCCCTTTTATATAGAAATAAAATGCAGAATCCCTTTGAGATAGTGTATTTTCATTCACCTGTTTCATTGTTTTTTTAGCTTCGTAAACATCTTTTTTCATCATACGATAGAAAGCAACATCAAGAACATCTGAGGTTTTTTGACTATAGAATTTTAAGTCTTCTGGCTCTTTTCCCCAATATATCTGATGAAGATTAATGGAACTGTGAATATCTCCATCTGTGCTAATGGATGAACTTTTATAAAGCTTTTTTGCCTTATATAAATAGTCTAATCCTAATTCATAGTTTTCGAATAAATACGACATTCCTATGGCATGTATGGCTTGGATTTTAAAAGCTGCACTGAGTGTTAATGATAGATTTAAGATTTGATTGGCCATTCTTCGACACTCTTTTACCTCGTTTTGATCAAGCATAATTAACATAAGGATGCGATAAAATCGTACTAAATAATAATCTCGTATAAACGGATCCGAGACAAACTCGTTAATTGTATATTCCAAGAAGTCTTTTTTTGTAATCAGTGTAGGGATCATATCCATGTTATATTGTGAATAGGCTTCCATCAGTATTTTAAAAGCATGGAGTGTAGGTGTATTATAATTGCCATTTGTTATGTTAAAGGGATTAATTTTTTTATCAAGGTTATCATAGTGATTTTGATAAATTTGAGCAAACGCCTTATTGTCATTGTTAGTAGCTTCACACATGTTATATAAAAAGTCATACCGACAGGGTGTGAAATTCATAAAACAAAATTCTAATACTTGCTGGGCAGTTTGGTGATTTACATCTAAATTTATAATGTAATCTTCAAGTAATGAGTCAGCATTTTCGTGAAATAGGTCATCAATAATCATTAGAATCTTTCCGAAATCTAGATAAACCGAATGGTCTACTATAAAGGTGTTAATTACACTTTTAGGAAGACTTGTAGTTTTCATTATTCTTTCATAAATGGATTCATTGTCTTGGACAAGTTGGAACAATAGCATTCGAAGTTTTGACATTAAAATCCCTCCATATAATGGTGCGCATAGTAAAATGAACAGTTGTTTTAATTTATTAAAAGTGTATCAATTAATAGAGGGTTCAATCCTCTTTTCTTAAGTTCGTTAATTGGCAATTGACAGTGCAGTTTATCACCAATTTGTTTAAAAAGCATGATAGATTTATAGAAATGGTCTGTGTTATCTTCAAGAATTCCTTTATATAAAAAGTGGAAAGCATTATCTCTTTCCTTAATTTCATCTTCATTAACTTTTAACAGTGTTTGTCGGGCTTTTGCATAATCATTTTTCATAATATAGTAGTGTACGATATCGTGGATATCTAAATTTTTTTCACTATTAAATCGTAAATCTTCAGGTTCTTCTCCCCATAATATCTGATGAAGGTTAATCGAGCTATGGAGATCTCCATCATAAGAAAATGGATGAATTTTATACAATTCTCTTGTTTTATATAAATAGTGAATCCCTTTATCATAGTCCTCAAATAAGTAGGACATGCCTAGTACATGATATGCATTTTTTAAGAAGTTGTAACCGACTCGGTCTTTTAAACGCAATATTTCATTCGCCATTCTCCGACATTCGCTAATTTCATCTTGGTTTAATAATATAATCATGAGTACTCGATAATAATGAACTAGATAATACTTTCGAATAAATTCATCTTGAACAAAGTTGTTAATCGTATATTCAACATAATCTTTTTTTCTAAGGGCTGTTGGGATATGGTCATGTGTATATAATGAATACAACTCAATAATCGTTTTAAAAGCATGAAGTGTTGGTGAACTAGCAATTTCGTTTAAATCATATTGAAACCATTGGCTTAGATTTTTATAGTGGAGCTTGTAAACAGTCGCAAAATACCTATTTTCTTCATTCATAGCTTCAAGCATACGATTTAAAAATGAATAACAATAATCGAACCGATTAATAAAAACATACTCCAGTACTTGTTGAGCAGTGGGGTGGTTTACATCTATTGTTTCGATATATTGCTTAATAATTTCAGCTGAATTTTCAGGGGAAATAACATTAATAATGTCTAGTAATTTCCCAAAGTCTAAAAATATAGTTTTATCGTAAATAAAGTCGTTTAGTTCTTCTTTGGTGTGATTGGATATTTCCGATATTTTTAAATATAAAGAAGGGTTTTCTTGAAGCTGTTCGGACAATAGGTTACGTAAATTAGACAAATTATTCAACTCCCTACAGTAAATAATGAAAAACGTTCAATTTATTAAAAGCGTATCAAGTAATAGTGGATTCAATCCCCTTTTTCTGAGTTCATTTAATGGTAATTGAAGGTGAAGTTTGTTGCCAACTTGTTTAAAAAGCATGATTGATTTGTAGAAATGATCGGTGTTATCTTCAAGAATTCCTTTATAAAAAAAATGGAAAGCATTATCTCTTGGACTGATCTCAGCTTCATTTACGGTTAACAATACTTGGCGAGCTTTTACATAATCATTTTTCATAATATAGTAGTGAACAATATCATGAATATCCGCATTTTTCTTACTGTTAAACCGTAAATCTTCTGGTTCTTTATTCCATATAATTTGGTGGAGGTTAATGGAACTATGAATATCTCCGTCTCGACCGTTTTCTTGTCTTCTTCTATACATTTCTTTTGCTTTATATAAATATAGTAGGCCTTTATCATAATCCTCAAACAAATAGGACATCCCTAAAGTATGATATGTACTTACTAATATAAGTCCGTCAACTTGATTATTTAAATGTAATATTTCATTTGCCATTCCTCGACAGTCACTAATTTCATATTTATATAAAGAAATCACCATAAATAATCGATTAAAATGCAGTAAATAATATTTTCGTATAAATTCATCTTCTACAAAGTTTTTTATTGTGTATTCAACATATTCTTTTTTTCGAATTATCGGTGTGAGTTCTTCGTTTCTATACAAGGCATATAATTCCATAATGGATTTAAAGGCATGAAGTGTAGGAGAGTTAGCAATCTCCTGTAAATCATATTGAAATAGTTGACTTGGATTATCATAGTGTTGCTTGTATACAGTCGCAAAATATTTGTTTTCTTCATTCTTAGCTTGAACCATACGATTTAAAAATGTATAACGATAATCGAATCGATTAATAAACAAGTATTCTAAGGCTTGTTGAGCAGTCGGGTGGTTCACATCTAATGTTTCAATATAGTGCTTGATGATATCAGCCGAATTTTCAGGACAAACAGCGTTCACAATATCTAGTAATTTCCCGAAGTCTAAAAATATAGTTTTATCGAAAAGAAAGGCGTCAAGTCTTTCTTTGCTGAGACCGGATACTTCCGATATTTTTAAATACAAAAAAGAATTTGCTTGAAGCTGCTCGGACAACAGTTTACGAATATTTGCCACATTACTCAACTCCTTATTATGTGAAATAAGACAATACTAATTAATTAAAAGAGTGTCTAGTAAAATCGGGTTCATCCCTTTTTTCTTTAATTCATTAATCGGTAATTGAATATAAAACTTATTTCCGATTTGTTTAAATAACATTATCGATTTGTAGAGATGGTCAGAATCATCTTCTAGTATACCTTTATAATAAAAGTGAAAGGCACTATCGCGTTGCGATAATTCCGATTCTTTTATGTTAGACAGGATCTCATTAGCTAAAACAAATTCGTTTTTTGATATATAGTAATGTGCGATATCATGTATATCTGATGGTTTTTTACTAGACGGACGTAAGTCTTCTGGTTCACGATTCCACATTATTTGATGTAGGTTAATCGAACTGTGGATATCACCATCGTGACCATTAGATGGTCGCTTTCTATATAATTCTTTTGTTTCATATAAGTACTCTAGACCTTTATCATAGTCCTCAAATAAGAATGAAATGCCTAATACATGATTTGCATTTATTGAAAAGTTTGGGCCGACTCGGTCTTTTAAATGTAATATTTCATTTGCCATTCTTCTACATTCATTTATTTCATTTTGATCAAGTAGAATGGCCATTAGAATTCGATAGTGATGTAATAAATAGTAGTTTCGGATGAATTCATCTTGGACAAAATGATTAATCGTATATTCTACATAATCTTTTTTTCTAATAATTGTTGGGATTTGGTCATGTCGAAACAAAGAATATAATTCCATAATCGTCTTAAATGCGTGAAGTGTTGGTGAGTTAGCAACCTCCTTTATGTCATATTGAAACAGTTGCCCTAAATCTTTATAGTGTTGTTCGTACACAGTTGCAAAATACTTGTTCTCTTCATTTAAAGCTCTTATCATGCGCTTTAAAAATGAATAACTATAATCGAACCGATTAATGAACACATACTCCAGTACTTGTTGAGCAGTGGGATGATTCACGTCTAAGGTTTCGATATATTGTTTAATAACTTCAGACGAAACTTCAGGACAAACATAATTAACAATGGCAAGTATTTTTCCAAAGTCTAAAAATATAGTTTTATCCATCGTAAAGTTATCTAGTTCTTCTTTCGTGAGTCCGGATATTTCCGATATTTTCAAATGCAAAGAAGGATTTGCTTGAAGCTGTTTGGACAACAAATCACGTATATTTGGCACATTACTCAACTCCTTATTATGTGAAATAAGACAATACTAATTAATTAAAAGAGTGTCTAGTAAAATCGGGTTCATCCCTTTTTTCTTTAATTCATTAATCGGTAATTGAATATAAAATTTATTACCGATTTGTTTAAATAACATAATTGATTTGTAGAGATGGTCAGAATCATCTTCTAGTATACCTTTAAGATAAAAGTGAAAAGCGCTATCCCGTTGCGATATTTTTGATTCATCTATGTTAAATAAAATCTCTTTTGCTGATTCGAAATCATGTTTGTGAACAAAATAAAAGACAATATCGTGCTTATCTCCAATTACGTTACTATTTGGCCGTAATTCTTCTGGTTCACGGTTCCATAACATTTGATGAAGGTTAATCGAACTATGAATATCACTATCTGGGAATTGTGGCATCTTTCGATATAAATCTCTTGTTTTCTTTAAATAATAAATGCCTTTGTCATAATCCTCGAATAAATATGAAATTCCAAGGCAGTGATAAGCATTATTTGCGAAATTCAAACTGACTCTTTTTCGTAACTGGAGAATTTCATTGGCCATTCTACGGCATTCTTCAATTTCGTTTTGGTCAAGCATAATGCCCATTAACACGCGGTAATGGTGGAGAAGATAATAATTTCGAATGAATTCATCTTTTACAAAATTGTTAATTGTATATTCTACATATTCTTTTTTTCGAATAAGTGTAGGAACATCAACTTGTTTGTATAACGTATAGGCCTCCATAATTGTTTTAAATGCATGCAACGTCGGAGAGCTTTTTGTTTCACGAAAATCATATTTAAATGGTTTTGCGTAATTTTCATAATGGAATTTGTAAATAGAGGCAAAGTTTTGATTTTCCTCATTACTAGCACCCATCATTCGATACAGAAATGGGAAACTATAATCTAATCGGTTAATAAAAACATATTCCAAAACTTGTTGGGCTGTGGGGTGATTTATATTTAATGATTTTATGTAATGTTCAATGAGGTCGTTTGCTTGTTCTGGGAAGAACGAATCTATGACGTCTAATAGTTTTCCAAAGTCTAAAAAGACAGTTTCATTCGTTAGGAAGGAATTGATTTCTTCTTCTTTAAAACCTGAAATTTCCGAAATTTTTAATAGTAAGGATGGATCGGTTTGAAGCTCTTGTGACAATAAACTACGTATATTTGACACAAAACTCAACTCCTTTTGTAGGATAATGAATGAATTGGCTTTATTTTATCATAAACTATCGAAAAAAGGAGGATATATTCTCCTAAAAAATACCTGAATTGTGAGAAAGTTTGTTTGATTTTCAATTATTATGGACTATGAATTCCGCTTCTTGTAACAGAGCGCTCAAACTGTTAAAATTAGGGGTAAAGTTTCTGACGGGAACTATGGTGCGTTCAATGTAAACCGGTTGAAAGGTTAAGCTAAGTTTTCGATGAATGTAAAAATAGAGAGGACGAGGGCTGCATGATTGGATTATTAAAAAAAGTAATTGGGGATCCGAGTCAAAAGCAATTAAAGAAATATCAAAAAATAGTTGAACAAGTTGAGTCATACGCTGATGACATGAAGAAGCTATCGGATGATGGACTTCGTCAAAAAACAGCGGAGTTTAAAGAGCGTATCGCCAATGGTGAAAAACTCGATAAAATATTACCAGAAGCATTTGCGGTTGTTCGTGAAGGCTCTACTCGTGTGTTAAAAATGACACCATACCCTGTGCAAATTCTTGGAGCGATTGTTCTGCATCATGGAAATATCGCCGAGATGAAAACAGGGGAAGGGAAAACCCTCGTTGCGACAATGCCTGTGTATTTAAACGCATTAACAGGAAAAGGCGTTCACGTCGTTACAGTCAATGAATATCTTGCTCGCCGTGACTGCGAAATTATGGGGGAGCTTTATAAGTTTCTTGGGTTAACGGTTGGTTTGAACTTAAATGAGCTTTCTAAAGAAGAAAAGAAAGAAGCATATAGTGCGGATATTACGTACGGAACAAATAATGAGTTCGGATTTGACTATTTGCGTGACAACATGGTGTTGTACAAGCATCAAATGGTACAACGTTCATTGCATTTCGCTGTTATTGATGAGGTTGACTCGATTTTAATTGATGAAGCGAGAACACCATTAATTATCTCTGGTTCTGTAGAACGTTCGACACAATTATACCAACAGGCAAATGCGTTTGTTCGTATGTTGAAAAAAGAAGAAGATTACACGTACGATGAGAAAACAAAGAACGTTCAATTAACCGAAGAAGGGGTTAATAAAGCGGAACGTGGTTTTAATATTGATAATTTATATGACCAAAAATATGTGTCATTAAATCACCATATTTCTCAAGCCCTAAAAGCTCATGTAGCCATGCATCGTGATGCGGATTATGTTGTGGAAGACGGTGAAATTGTTATCGTCGACCAGTTTACAGGGCGTTTAATGAAAGGTCGTCGCTATAGTGATGGCCTCCACCAAGCAATTGAAGCGAAGGAAGGAATGCAAATTCAACGTGAAAGCATGACACTTGCTTCGATTACGTTCCAAAACTATTTCCGTATGTACCAAAAAATTGCGGGGATGACAGGGACAGCGAAAACAGAGGAAGAAGAATTCCGCAACATTTATGGAATGGATGTTATGTCGGTTCCGACAAATAAACCGATTGCTCGTGATGACCGTCCCGATTTAATTTTTAAAACGATGAAGGCGAAGTTTAATGCGGTTGTCAATGAAATTGAAGAGTTGTATAAAAAAGGTCAACCAGTTTTAGTCGGTACAGTGAGTGTAGAAACGTCTGAACTTGTTTCTGAGTTGTTGAAAAAACGCAAAGTACCTCACCATGTCTTAAATGCGAAAAACCATGAGCGTGAAGCCGAAATTATTGAAAAAGCCGGTTATCGTGGTTCTGTAACGATTGCAACAAATATGGCTGGTCGTGGTACCGATATTAAACTAGGTGAAGGTGTCATTGAGCTTGGTGGGTTACATGTCCTAGGTACAGAGCGTCATGAAAGTCGTCGTATTGATAATCAGTTACGTGGTCGTTCTGGTCGTCAAGGGGACCCAGGTTCATCGCAATTTTATTTATCGATGGAAGATGAATTAATGCGTCGTTTCGGTTCGGATAATATGAGAGCGATGATGGAACGACTTGGCATGGAAGAAGACCAACCCATTGAAAGTAAGCTAGTGTCGCGTGCGGTTGAAACTGCGCAAAAACGTGTGGAAGGAAACAACTTTGATGCACGTAAGCAAATCCTTCAATATGATGATGTCATGAGAGAGCAACGTGAAATCATTTATAAACAACGTGAGGAAGTACTTGCATCTGAAAACTTACGCACGATTGTTGAAGCAATGATTAAATCGTCTATCACTCGTCATGTTCATTTGCATACACCACAAGCAGAAGTGCCTGAGGATTGGGATATTGCAGGATTAGTGACTCATTTAAAATCAACATTGTTAAATGAAGATGAGTTAACGGAGAAAGAATTAAAAGGTCTTGACCCAGAAGAAATGATTGACGTTATTTTTGAAAAAGTACAAGAGCACTATAATAACAAAGAAGAGCAATTTACGCCTGAGCATATGCGTGAGTTTGAAAAAGTTATTATGCTTCGTACCGTTGACCGTAAGTGGATGAATCATATTGACCAAATGGACCAATTGCGTCAAGGAATTCATTTACGTGCGTATGGACAAAATGACCCGTTACGTGAATATAAGTTTGAAGGCTTTGAAATGTTTGAATCGATGATTGAATCAATTGAAGATGAAGTGTCGATGTACATTATGAAAGCTCAAGTCGAGCAAAACCTAGAGCGTAAAGAGGTAGCAGAAGGCAAAGCAGTTCATCAAAGTCCATCTGCAGGTCAACCGAAAAAGAAACGTCAACCAATTCGCGTTCAAGCAACAGCGGGACGTAACGACCCTTGTCCTTGTGGAAGCGGGAAGAAATATAAGCAATGTTGTGGACAATAAGGATAAATGAACAAAGGCAGATGGGGATACCGTCTGCCTGTTTATCCGCTAAATACTGTGTGGAAATAAACGTTGAGGTGACAATATGGATTTAGTAGTAATTAAGCAAGAGTTAACAATGATGGCTAAGCGATTAGCGGACTTTAGGGGGTCTCTTTGACTTAGAAAACAAAGAGGAACGAATTGCTGAGCTTGAAGAAAAAATGAGTGACCCCGATTTTTGGAATGACCAAGATGAAGCGCAAAAAGTCATCAATGAAACAAACGGACTAAAAGAGATGGTCAATACGTATAAAGAGATGCAAGAAACATATGACGATATCGAAGTGACATATGAACTCGTCAAAGAAGAAGACGATGAAAGTTTATTCGCTGAACTTGAAGCAGGTGTAAAACAGCTTGGAAAAGAGTTAAACGAATATGAATTACAAATGTTGTTAAGTGAACCTTATGATAAAAATAATGCGATATTAGAATTACACCCAGGTGCAGGTGGAACAGAGTCACAAGACTGGGCATCGATGTTGTTGCGCATGTATACACGGTGGGCAGAGCAAAAAGGGTATAAAGTGGAAACACTCGATTATTTACCTGGCGATGAAGCTGGGGTTAAAAGTGTGACATTGCTCATTAAAGGGCATAATGCCTATGGTTATTTAAAAGCGGAAAAAGGCGTGCATCGGTTAGTGCGCATTTCTCCGTTCGACTCTTCAGGTCGGCGACATACATCGTTTGTCTCTTGTGAAGTGATGCCAGAGCTCGATGACGATGTGGAAATCGATGTTACACCAGATGAATTAAAAATTGATACGTATCGTGCAAGTGGAGCGGGTGGTCAGCATATTAATACGACTGATTCAGCGGTGCGTATTACCCATGTTCCAACAAATACAGTTGTTACATGTCAAAGTGAACGTTCCCAAATTAAAAACCGCGAACAAGCAATGAAAATGTTAATGGCAAAGTTATATCAGCAACGAATTGAAGCACAACAAGCTGAACTAGCTGAAATTCGCGGCGAACAAAAAGAAATTGGCTGGGGAAGCCAAATTCGTTCTTATGTGTTCCATCCGTATAGTATGGTGAAAGACCACCGAACTAACTATGAAATTGGAAACACAAACGGCGTTATGGATGGCGATTTAGACCCGTTCATTGATGCGTATCTTCGTTCGATGATGAAATAAAAAGAAGCGACATTCTTTAGTAGAGGATGTCGCTTCTTTTTTGTATGTTGTGTGGCGTGGTTTGGCGTGCTATTGGACATGGGTTCCGTTAATGTGTTGATTTTTCGAGGGTTTGGATTTGTTGCGGACATCTGTTCCGCTATTCTTGTAAAATAAGAGGTATATACTGAGAAAATCGTCAAATAGCGGAATAGATGTCCGAACGGATCCAGAAAAGTGGACATTTTTTGAAAATAGCGGAATAGATGTCCGATACATTTTTTTTAAATACTTTGCAACCTATCTTAGGTGAGCAAGGTCTCTTATATAGGGCACAAGATGGGAGTGTGAGTATGGAGGAATTGGTTCAGCGCTTAATACAGAAAGAAGAAGCGGCATTGCGAGAGTTGATGGCCATCTATAGCAATGAATGTTATCGACTTGCTTATATGCTTTTAAAAGATCGATATGAGGCAGATGACGTAATCCAAGATTTATTTATAACCGCGTATACAAAAATAGATAGCTTACAAGACGCCCAAAAGCTAAAAAACTGGTTAATATCAATTACGATGAATTTGTGTCGCAAGCGTCAAAACCGTTGGAGTTTCCGCCATATCTTTTTGAAATCAAAAGCTGAGGATGAAGTGCAATGGGCTGCGAGTGAGGATGTCGAAACAGTTGTATTATCGGTAGAAGCAAATGAAGAGTTAGCACGCCATATTTTAGCGTTAGATTATCGGTATCGTGAAGTGATTAGTTTGTATTATTTTGCTGAGTATAGCATTAAAGAAATTAGTTCTTTGTTGCAAGCCAACGAAAATACTGTAAAAAGTCATTTAGCCCGTGGAAGAAAGCTTCTAAAAGAACGATTGGAGGGGATGCGAGATGAACAATGAGCAAAAAGACGTAAAAAAAAGGTTAGACGATGAACTAAAACGATTTGAGTTTTCAAAAGCCGAACAAGTCATTCAATCAACCCACCCAAAAACAAAAATTGATAAATACAAGAATTGGCTAGAAAAAGAAATCACGATTCCCCTTGTCCCATTAACAGTTGCTGTATCTATGGCATGTGTGTTACTCGTGTTTCCACTTGCTAATCTATTCACATATGAGGAAAAAGGCCAGTTAGTCGAACAGTATGAAAGTACATACTGGAGTGAAATGTTAAAGGAAAAACAAAAGAAATCAAATAATTCTGAATAAATATTTCCTGGGACAAAAGGTACATGAATGTATGTTCTGGGTGAGGGGGAAAAGGAATGAAAGTCCGAATGAAACGGAAACATCTTTTATATGGCATCATTAGTTTTTTTATCATAAGTATAATGGTTGTAGTCTTAGTTGTTCCAGCATTAAAGGAATATAAAGTTGAACGAATGATAGCCAATGGCGACCCGAATGCTGGTCAAGCAATTATAGAGTTGATCGATAGTGCGAATACAACTTCACGAAAGATAAGGTTAATTGAGGATTTTGTGTTGTCGTCGATGTCTCGTTCAGAACATGCCGTTTATATAGGCCCAAATTTAACATCGAGAATTGATAGCCCTTGGATTGAATTTGATAGCAAACAGCGTGAAAATATAATGATTTATTATTTTACACATAGTTCTCCAAATAATAATTGGAGATATATTGAGGCTTTAGATCAATATGCATCAATAATAAGTGAAGAAAAAGGAATTGATGAGGCTATTGCATTTGTTAAACAAAAAAATGAAGAGCTATATCCAAATGGGTATGATGTTTATAGTGAGCCATGGACTTTAAAACTACCGGAATTATATTTAAAACAAGGTGATTTTCATAAAGCGAAGGAAGAATTGGTAGCTATTCATGAATATGAAAAACGGAGGGTGAAGGAAAAAGACTTTAAATATAACCCTTCTTGGCAATGGATGACTTATATGCTTCGAATATTAGCAAAGGAAGGGGAGCTAGATGAGGCGTATGACCTTATTGATCACTGGGTAAAAGATGAAAGAGAACAACGGATAGAGTATTTTGGTGAAAATGAAATGGAATTTGTTGAGTGGATTGATCATACTGTGATGGAATGGAAAAGTATTATATCTCAAGCCTCTGTAGGAAATGGTAATGAAAAAGGAGTTCTTACAGGACTTATCAAAAGAGAAGATGGGACACCAATGCAAGGCGTGTATGTGTATTTGCATGATGCATCAAGTCAAACAAAACATATACCAGTGCCGGAAACAGATAACCATGCGATTACTGATGACAAAGGAGAGTTTGTGTTTGAAAACATCAATACTGGTTCGTATCAAATCGGTTTAGGATTAGAATTATACCATATTGATGGCTACAATTTGTCATATGACCAAAGACAAGTCGTTTTTGTTAATCCAGACCAAGAAGCCGACGTCACTATTGAATTCACAAAAATAATTGATTTATTTCACCCCGTTAACGGTGAGGCTATTGATAAAGAGGAAATGAATTTTCAATGGGAGCAAGTTGGTGGCGCGGACTATTATCATATTTATTTAGGTGTAAAACATGATGGGGTAGTAATGAATTTTTTTTATGATGATGTGAAAACAAATAATGTAGTTATCGGAAAAGAAGAATGGAAGGAAAGGCTTATTACCTCGATAACGGTAGAGGATGATACCTATTACCCCGATTTGGATTATTATAAGAAACTCATTAGTGGGGATGTCGAGTTTTCTTGGTCAGTGTCAGCATACCAAGATGACGGTAGCCATCTTTCGAGTAGTCATGGTTATCGGTTATCAAAAGAAACGATAGGGAATTTACCGACGTTTTCATTTGAACTAGAAAAAACAAAAGCAGATGAACTGTTTTTGAAAGGGAAATTAAAAGGAGCTTATGAGCTGTATAAGGCTGATTATGCAGCTGACAATAATAATGTGTACGCGTTGGCAATGCAAACAATGCTCACACCGCATGTTGTTGACGGAAATGTGGGGAGTGAAATGTATGGGGCAGCATTAAAAGAGTTGGCGCTTACGACAAAAGAACCTCACACATACATGAATGTTCTTGATTATTTACGAAGACAAGAAGACTTGGACGGTTATAAAGAATGGTTTCATTTATATGAGGAACTCCTAACGAAGAAAAATCAAAGTGTCGATATGTATGAAGCGAACCGATATGCAAAAATATTATTCTGCTTGGGAGATATGGACGAGGCGAGAAAATGGTTTCATTATCTAGATAAAGATACTTTGAGCCATTATTATGTTGGTGATGTTCTAGCTTTTGAACTGTATAATGGTATAGATAAACAAAATGTTATGGAAATAGCGAAAACATATAAAGAAAACTATGGTGAGCATAAAGACTGGGAATCTCTTCTTGAATCGATTACTTATGATGCTGACATGAAACATTTCATTGAAGTTTACTTTGGTCAAGGATGGGAGCAAGCAGAAGAATTATTACCGACGATTACATCTAAACACAATAAAGCATTCCTCCGCCAAATAATCGAATAATAAAAAAGCCCTCGAGGGGGCTTTTTTTATTGTTGGTTTGTCCGTTTGGGGTGGACAGTGTCTTTTTGTGGTGTCAGACACCCCTAATACTTCAACGGTGGCAGAAGTAAGTCATAAAAGTGCAAAAACTTCAATTGTGGTTTGAGGTGTTGATGGTACTTAGCAAGGGCAGTTGCTTCTAGGCTGTTAGTTCCATTTAATTTTGTGATTTCATATATAATTTCAGCAACTAAGACTTCATCGGTATGTTGAACGAGTTGTAATGCATCATACAATAAAGATAGTGCCTTCGTTTTATTATTATGTTGACGTAATTCAACTAAACTTTTTAAATATAAGTTACGAGCTTGAATGATGTTATCATCTTTTACATACCTTAGCATATCCATAGATTGCTGTAACAAGAGCTCTTGTAACGGTGCATCTTGTTTCGAATCAATGGAGATATATAATGCAAAATGAAATAAGGCTAATACTTCTTTTGCATGGTCATGCATTTCACTCAAAAATGCTATATCCCTTTTGAAGCTGTCTGTAATCAATTCTTCAAATTGAGGCGTGGGAGTTACTTTCATTACACTGTATATCATCAGAGCCCATGTTTTTAGTAAAGCTTGGGGACTATTGTTTGAGGTGACAGTTTGTAATTGAAGTAATTCACGTTGGATGGAGTTATTTTCATCGGCTCCCATAAAACGAGCAAGCAATTTTAAATATGTTTTTTCTTGGTCTGAAATGTAGCTTGATTTAATTTTATGTAAAGATTGTAGTGAGCGATGATTAATCCCAATGTATAAATAAACGATAGCCAAGTTATAAGAGAGTATTTCACGTTCACTTGTAACGGAGTTTTTGAAGCTCTCCGATATGGATATTCCTTTTTCTAAAATTTTTACGCACTGAGCCATATCCTTTTCTTTAAAGTAAATAAAAGCAAGAGCATTACATGATTTAAGTTTTGTTTGTACAGTCATCTCATTTAATTCGTATTTTTGAGTTATTGTGATGAATTTTTCTTTTGCTTGTCCCCATTTTTTCTGCTTTATATGAAATAGCCCACATAGATAATCATACTCAATAAGCTTACTTTTCACTCCATACTCCTCGATTTTTAGTAAGAAAGTTTGTAACTCTTCTTTACAATCATTATTTTGATTTAGCTGTAACAAATTTAATAATCTACATTGTAAATAATCAAGTTCTGCGACTTTTTCACTAATATTCGGATCATGAAAATATCCAAAAGGTAAGCTTAGTTTCTCACAAATTTTATTTAAATCCTCATCACTTACAGTGGATAGTTCATTTTCAATATTACTCATTTTACCGATGGAACAAATTCCTTCAGCTAATTCACCTAAGGTAAGTCTTTTTTGTTTTCTTAATCTTCGAATTTTTCTGCCGATACCCACTTGTTTATCCATGTCATTCTCCCTATATGAAAACATTATGTATGGGTATATAATACTATAATATAAGCAGATAGTACATAATAAGCAATAAATGAAAATTTCATTGTGAACATTTTTAGATATTAGTTGAAATTTTCATTTTCATTGATATAATTTACCTATAATTAAATAAATATGGAAAATTAGCTATAAAAGTAATAGATATAAAGTTTTGGATCAGGAGCATTTTTAAAAGAATTCACCTTGTTCCATTATTGCAAAATAGGGGTGGAGATATGTCAGTTAGTTATGTAGACCTAATTATTAAAAGTGTTGAGTATAATGGTAAGTACATCATGGATGACTTTAAAGAGGAAGAAAACCTTCTTATTATAATAGAAGAAAAAAGAAAAGAAATGATTATTTGTGGGATGGAATTAGGATTCACACACCCAAAAACATTAAAAGTTAGCACGGAGCTAGACCGTTTACTAAATGAATTAAACATCTATGAATGAACTTGCTTCCCCTGAAACTTTGTTATTAAAAATTTATTTACTAAAACAACCGATTGCACACACTGAAAGTGTGATTTGGTTTTTGTGAATTTGTAATATTATATTTAAATTTATGTAACCTAAAAGGGAAACTTTTAGGTTATTTATGATAAAGTAGAAAAGCGTCCGCGTGGAGTGGACAATTGACGGAAAATGTCTTTTTGGGGTGTCAGACACCCCAAAAAGAAAATGAAATGAAAAGAGTGTGTGTGTAATGATGATGACATCGAAGAGAAAAGCGAAGCCGGTTCAGCCATGGCTACAAACTGTGATGGATTATTTATATATTTTAATTGGTTCTTCGTTTGTGGCGATTGCGTTTAATTTATTTTTACTCCCGAATCGGATTGCTTCAGGTGGGGTTAGTGGGATAAGTACGATTGTGTATGATGTGTTTGGAATTGAACCGGCCTTTACACAGTGGGCATTTAATATTCCGTTGTTTATTTTAGGTATGCTATTACTTGGTGGTATGAAATATGGAATGAAAACACTTGTAGGGACGGCGTTTATTCCATTTGTCGTTTTTCTAACACGTCATATTGAACCAGCAACAGCAGACCCGTTACTTGGAGCTTTATTTGGTGGAATTGGAGTGGGTATCGGGTTGGGGCTAGCATTTCGAGCGAACGGAAGTACAGGTGGTACAGATTTAGCCGCGCAAATTGTTCATAAATATACTGGGATTTCGTTAGGCGCTTGTGTATTTATTATTGATGGAATGATCGTTTTAACGTCTGCGTTTGTTTTTTCCATTGAATTGGCGCTATATGCATTAATTGCTCTTTTTGTTACCGGAAAAACGATTGATTTAGTTCAAATGGGGGTAGGCTATTCAAAGATAGCTCTCATCATCTCAGATCAACAAGACACTGTAAAGCGTTCGATTTTAACTGACATTGACCGCGGTGTGACAAAGTTGTCAGCCTATGGTGGCTACACTGATGAAGAACGCCCTGTGCTCATGTGTGTTGTTCACCAACGGGAAGTCACAAAATTGAAACAAGTAGTGAAAACAGCTGATCCAAAGGCGTTTGTCATTGTTGCGAATGCCACAGAGGTACTTGGTGAGGGTTTCAAAATTCAGTAGCTATTGTATAATAGCAAAAGAAAATTATTCCAAGCGAAAAGGGGATAGTACGATGCGAAAAAGAATTCTAGCTGTCATTGGAGTTTCATTTTTAATGTTAGCTGGCTGTGGTGCTGGAAATGATGCAGCTCCAGCTGAAGAAACACCAGCAGAAACAGAAGCGCCAGCTGACGAAACAACAGGTGATCTTACATATGATGCTGCACAAGCAGAAGAAGATTACCGTACTACTGGCTGTATTAATTGTCATGGAGGGAACCTCGAAGGACAAGGATCCACTCCGGGATTAACAGGAGGAAAATACACGGCTGAAGAAATTCTTTATATTATTGAACACGGACAAGGTACAATGCCAAAAGGGTTAATCTCTGGTCCAGAAGCGGAAAATTTAGCGGCTTGGATTGCTGACCAATAGTATTTTTTACCTGAACAAGAAACCTACAGGGAATTTCCTGTAGGTTTTTTGATGTATTTAAAAAGGGAGAATCCCGATAGGAATAGCTCTTTCGACATGTATATGCAATGAATTGTGAAAAAAGAACGCACCATTTGCAGAAAATGAAATGAAATTGTAATAAAATTCAACGCCATTGTAAATTTAATGATGTTATAATAAAAAAAGTGCAAGGTACGACAAACTTCGTTAGCCATTTTTGTCGGTTCATCAAAAGAATCCTCAACATTTGCATTCGCATTGTTAAATTAATCTTAACTATATAGGTCATATACCCGATAATAAAATGAGTAAACATTGTGTTGTTTGCAAATGTCTGGAAATAGGAAGTGATACTGTGATAGACATGAAAGATGTTTGGAAAACATATCCAAACGGTATGAAGGCGATAAATGGAATTGACATATCGATTGGAAAAGGTGAGTTTGTTTATGTAGTCGGTCCCAGTGGAGCAGGGAAATCGACTTTTATAAAAATGATGTATCGTGAAGAAAAACCCACTAAAGGGAAAATTCATATAAATGGAACAGACTTAACCACGTTAAAAGAAAAGCAAATCCCATATTTACGAAGACAAATTGGAGTCGTCTTCCAGGACTTTAAATTGTTAAACCAATTAACCGTGTTTGAAAATGTAGCATTTGCATTAGAAGTAATAGAAGAAAGTCCAGATGTTATTAAGAAAAGAGTAATGTCAGTCTTAGATATTGTTAAATTAAAAAATAAAGCTCGATTTTTACCTGGTGAACTATCAGGAGGAGAGCAACAGCGTGTAGCTATTGCTCGAGCAATCGTAAACAATCCAGCTGTGCTAATTGCGGACGAGCCTACAGGAAACCTTGACCCGGATACATCTTGGGAAATTATGGACACCTTAGAAGATATTAATGATCGGGGAACAACGGTATTAATGGCGACACACAACAAAGAAATTGTAAACACCATTCGTAGACGAGTAATTGCGATTGAAGATGGTCGAGTTGTTCGTGATGAAGTAAGGGGGAACTACGGTTATGAAATTTAGAACCCTCAAGCGGCATGGGAAAGAAGGAGCAAAGAATTTAATCCGAAATGGATGGATGACGTTTGCTTCCATAAGTGCAGTATCAATTTTGCTGCTAATTGTAGGGGTTTTTCTCTTATTAATTTTAAACATGAATCACATCGCTTCTCTAGTAGAAGACGATGTAGAAATCCGGGTTCATGTTGATTTAACGGCAAGTGAAGAACAGCAAGAAGAGTTACAAAGCTTACTAGAGCAAGTCGAACATGTTGAAAGTGTTGAGTATGTACCTCGAGAAGAAGGTCTCGAACTGTTTATTGAAAGTATGGATGACATGGGAGAAGTATTTGAAGGGCTACGAGGCGAAAATCCTTTTAATGACGCTTTTGTCGTACGTGCAACAACACCTCAGTTAACGGAAAATGTTGCGAACCAAATTACTGAATTACCTCATGTTGAATCGATTAATTACGGAAAAGACGTTGTCGACCGTTTATTTGCAGTAACAGATTTAGTTCGAAATATTGGTTTAATTCTTGTGATAGCAATGATGTTTACTGCGATGTTTTTAATTGCGAACACGATAAAGCTAACGATTGTTGCTAGAAAACGAGAAATTCAAATTATGAAACTAGTTGGGGCAACAAACGGTTTTATAAGATGGCCGTTTTTTATAGAAGGATTATTGCTAGGAACAATTGGAGCAATGATTCCGATTGTTGTAATAGTAATAGGGTATTCTTATCTTTTTGAAAACTTTAGTGAAAGAATAGAATTTATGTTTTTTGAACTAGTACCAGTTTTTCCATATGTTTATCAAGTCGGGATACTATTACTAGTCATTGGTGCATTTATAGGTGTTTGGGGAAGTTTGATGAGTGTAAGAAAATTTTTAAGGGTGTAACAAGAGGAGGATTTTTAAATGAGGCGCAAACTGTCACTTGTTGTTGTAGCTGGAGCTGTAGCAGTTGGAACGATTTTACCGACATCAGGATATCAAATCGCATTTGCCAATAGTGAAATTCAAAAGCAAATTCAAGATATTCAAAGTGAACGAGAAGAAACGAAAAAAGAAGCTGCCAAGAAAGAAGCCGAACTAGCAAAAGTGGAAGAAGAACAACAACAAGTACGAGCAGAAATTGAAAAACTCGATCATGAAGTAGCGGATACAAACGAAAAAATTGAAGAAAAAAATGAAGAAATTGAAGAAGTTTCAGAACATATTAAACAATTAGAAGAAGAAATTAAAATACTAGAAGAGCGGATTGCAGAGCGGGACGAGCTATTAAAAGAGCGTGCTCGTTCGATGTACCAAAATGGAGGGTCTATTAGTTATCTCGAAGTAATTTTAGGCTCAAAAAGTTTCGGAGACTTCTTAGATCGCGTTAGTGCATTATCCATGATTGCTCAACAAGACCGTAACATTCTAGATGCTCATATTGCTGACCAGTTACAATTAGAAGAAACAAAAGCATTAGTAGAAGAACAACTTGCTAAACTAGAAGAAAAGCTTATCCAACTTGAAGAGTTAATGGAGAAGCTAGAAGCACAGAAAAAAGAAAAAGATAAGAAAATGAATCAATTGATTGTTCTTGGAGAAGATTTACATGCTGATCTTGGTGAACTTGAAGGCATGGATGAAATTCTTCGTTTACAAGAACAAGCGGCGAAAAAAGAGTTAGCTGCTTGGCAAGAGCGTGAGCGCCAAGCCGAACTAGAACGCCAACGTCAACAAAAAGATTTGCCAAGTCGCAGTGGTGGTGGTTCTCCTTCTACTGGAGAAACGCCAGCAGCAACGAGTGGAACATTTCAACGTCCTGCAAGTGGACGAGTATCTTCGCCATTTGGTATGAGAACTCATCCAGTGTATGGTGGCCAACGTTTGCATGCGGGAATGGATATTGCGAATAGTACAGGTACGCCGATTGTAGCAGCAGAAGCAGGTACGGTCATTGTAGCTGAATATCGTAGAAGCTTTGGGAATACTGTCATGATCTCTCACGTTGTAGATGGGAAATCAGTTACGACGTTATATGCTCATTTAAATAGTATCCAAGTGTCTGCTGGTAATTCTGTTAGCCGTGGCCAACAAATTGGAACAATGGGTGCAACAGGAACAGCAACAGGACCTCATTTACATTTTGAAGTTCATCCAGGTGGATATAGTGGTGCGGGAAGTGCGGTTAATCCAGCCAACTATTTAAACTAACCCTTATCAAAACACCCTAAGTCATATACGACTTAGGGTGTTTTTACTTTCACACACAACACTTACTCTATATGTCCATACCACTTGCCAATAGAGTAAGACTCTTTCATATCAAAAAAAGTGAAGCGTTTTCAAACATTGTTAAATCAACTTACATACTTTTTGTTACTAAGGATAATTTTTCCGAAAAACATATTGACGAAGATATTTATCTATTATAGAATTGGTATAGACAACATGACAAGTTCATATTGGGTAAGACATTATAAGGGGGATAATTATGAAGAAAAAAGGCTTAAAGGTAGTATTGTTGCTTATGTCAATGGCATTGCTTCTGTTTTTAGCTGCTTGTGGAGGAGAGTCAACAAATAGCGATGAAGAGACACCAAATGATTCAGAAAAAATGGAAGAGCAAAAAGAAGCAACAAATGATCCAGTACAGCTTCGCATCGTTACAATGTTTGGAGGAACAGACCCAGCTACTGATGTACTACAAGCTCAGTTGGATGCGTTTGAAGCAGAAAATCCACATGTCACAATTGTAAATGAATCGATGACAGCTGGGGATGAATTCCGTACGAAAGTAAATACAGACTTTACATCGAACAATGCTCCAGACATCACTTTTTATTTCACTGGTGTTGACGCTCAACCCATTATTGATGCAGGATTAGTTGCACCACTTAATAGTTTGCTAGAAGAAGATTCAGCTTGGAGAGGTTCGTTTAGTGAAGCGGCTTTAGAACAAATGAAAACTGGAGACGGAAATATTTATGCGATTCCTTTAACAGGTTTTTATGAAGCATTGTTTGTTAATGAAAAACTATTTGAAGAACAAGGGTTAGAATTACCAACAACCTGGGATCATTTTGAAGCTGCTATTCAAGGTTTTGCAGACACGGACATTGTCCCTCTTGCAGGTTCGTATGAAGAGTCTTATTACTTAGTAGAACATTATATTTTAGCTGCTGGTGGTGAGCCAGGATATTCAAAAGTGTTAGTTGATAATGATCCATCTTGGGCAGAAGGGTTAGACATGATTGGTAAACATGCTGAAATGGGAGCATTCCCTGTAGATGCAGGAACAATTGATTTACCAATGGCTCAAAATTTATTCCAACAAGAACAAGCAGCAATGATGGTTGAAGGTTCTTGGGCTTGGGGTGGAATTGAAGAAGATGTTCGTGAAAATGTAACTGTTCTTCCATTCCCTGTATTTGGGGACGACGCAACATACGGTGATTTAGTAGGAGGCTTCTCTTCTGGATATTATTTAAGTACAAGTGCCATTGAAGATACAGCGAAGTCAGAAACAGCAATTGCGCTATTAAAGCACTTAACGTCTGAACAATCGGTTATTGAAGTTGCGGAAGCGAATGGTGGAGTACCAGCAGCAGGAACGGTAAGTGATATTCACCCGAAACTATTAGCGGGACATCAGTTAGTAGCAAACGCTACGTCTTTAACAATGCCAATTGATTCTCGTATTACACCAGAAGCATTTACACATATGAGAACGAATGTGGCTCAAATTGTGAATGGAAATAAAACCGGTGAAAAAGTAGTGGAAGAAGCTGCAGCGCTAGACTAAAGTGAAAATGAGCAAGACAATACGGTCGCTTTGCCGCACTTTTAGCGGCAAAGCCCCTTTTGTTTATTAAATATGAAGGGAAAGGAGCTTACTATGAAAAGTGATAAACTCATCATTCCATTGTTTTTATTTCCAGCTCTCCTTATAACCTCCGTTTTTTTGTATTATCCTTTCTTTGAAAATATAAGACAAAGTTTTTATAAAACAGATGGATTTTTTAATTCTACTTTTATTGGAATCGATAATTATATTCGGATGTACAATGATGAAGTTGTTCGAATGGCGACGTTGAATACATTAGAAATTATGTTGTATGCGGTAGTTTTTCAAGTGGGGCTTGGATTAATTTTAGCCGTGATGGTTGATTCGATTCGCTTTGGTAGTCGTTTTTACCGGACTAGTTTTTTCTTTCCTGTTGTGATTTCAGGTGCGGCTATCGGATTGCTTTTTACTTTAATTTATAATTACAACAATGGATTATTAAACGCGATGTTAACGAGTTTAGGTTTTGAGCGTGTGTTATGGCTAACAGAACAATCATCTCTTATTATGGTGGCGATTCCGACGGTTTGGCAATATGTTGGATTTTATTTTGTTATTTTACTTACGGCGATCGCAAAAATACCAGATGATTTTTATGAAGCAGCTAAACTTGAAGGAATTACAGGAATTCAGCGGACGTTAAAAATCACGATTCCCCTTATTTGGGGCGATATTAAAACATGTATGATTTTGGCGATTACAGGCGCGCTTAAAGTGTTTGAGTTAGTGTATATTATTACAAAAGGTGGACCTGCTCGTTCGTCTGAGGTGTTAGGAACATATATGTATCAAAAAGCATTTACAGACTCAGCAATTGGATATGGGGCTACATTGGCAGTCCTTATTGTTATGCTTGGGTTACTCCTAGCTTTTTTAACAAATAAGTTGTTGAAGAAAGATGAAGTTACGTATTAAGGAAAGAGGTGAGTATCGTGGCAGAAATTAAAACAAATCAATTAACCTTATGGGAAAAACTTCAACACCAATATTTTACGCAATCAAAATTTGGACGGCTCTTTGTTTATATTTGTTTATCGTTATGGTCAATCACGACGATTTTTCCTTTAGTGTGGGTTTTGTTGAACTCGTTAAAGCCATCACGAGACATTGTGAATTCTTCATTTTCACTTCCGACCGACCCAACGTTAGAAAATTACGTCAATGCCTTTAATACGATTGATATTGGCCGAAGCTATATGAACAGCTTTATCATGTCTGGTTCTGTTGTATTTTTTGTTTTATTATTTGGTGGAATGGCTGCGTTTATTATCGCGAGAATGAAATTTCGCTTCCGTGGTCTAATTCAAACCGTTCTTGTGATGAGCTTATTAATACCAGCGTTTGCTACGATTGTTCCTGTTTATCGCATGATTATCAAACTTGACTTAGTCAATACGTATTGGGGTCTTATTATTCCTCATACGGCTGGATTTTTACCGTTTACGATTTTAGTTGTGGCTGGGTATATGGCGACAATTCCGAAAGAATTAGAAGAAGCTGCTGTGATGGATGGATGTTCTCGTTGGAAAATGTTTAGCAAAATTTTCGTTCCGATTTCAAGACCAGTGTTTGCGACATGTGGGATTTTTGTTTTCTTATGGTCGTATAATGATTTGTTTGCTTCGCTCGTATTAGTGGAACATTCGAATGTTCGACCAATCGTAGTGTTGTTAGCTCACATCAGTTCTCAATATGGTACTGATTATGGATTAATGACAGCTTCTATTGCAATTACCGTCATTCCAGTTATCATTGCCTACTTATTTGCGCAAAGTACATTTGAAAAAGGCGCAACAGCCGGAGCGGTAAAAGGATAATAAAAAGGAAGCTACGGTGGCGTTGCTTCCTAAGGTGGTTCTATTTATTTCGTTTAATATTAATGATAAATTTATATTGATCTGCACGATAGGCGGATTTTACAAATTCAAATGGTGTACCATCGGATAGTTGCGAATTCCGTTCAATTAACAATATCGGATCTCCGTCCGCGAGATGCAGATGCTCTATTTCAAAATCGTTAGCGACGGAAGCTTCTATAATTTGTTGGGCATTTTCAATTTTTAAATTTAATTTTGATTCTGCGTAATCATACAATGAACCACTTAAAATTGTTGCCATTGTTTCCGTTGTTAAATCAGGGAGCAATGCAGTGGAAATATAATTTGTTTCTATGGCGATGGGGTTATCATCGGCAAGTCGCACACGTTGGATTTTATAAACAAGGTCACCTGCTGAAATCGAGAGCTTTTTTGCAACATGTTCACTTGCAGCAATCGTATTAAAGTTCAGCAGTTTATTTCCCGGCTTTAAGCCACGTAATTTCATGTCTTCTGTAAAACTTGTAAGGCCGTGAAGGTTTTGTTCGAATTTCTTTTGGGAAACAAAAGTTCCTTTTCCTTTTTGGCGGTACAAATAACCTTCATGAACAAGATTGTTAATGGCGTGGCGAACGGTCATCCGACTAATATCGTATTTTTCTGAAAGGTCTCTTTCAGAAGGGAGCGTGTCTCCTGGCTTTAATTCTTTGGAATCAATCATTTCACGAATTTTGTTTTCTAACTGATAATATATAGGTAATGGTGAATTTTTATCAATCATCATAATACTCCTTTCACTAAACTGGCTATTTCTATCGTACCATTATTACTTCAGATTTTATAGAGTAAAGTATAGACAACTATATTTATTTTTCTTGAATGATACGTCATGTGAAAAGACTAGAGAGGTGTGACATAGACATGCAAAATTATTTTCAAAAAGTAATGGATGGCATGGAGCAAATCAATAAACAAGAAGCGTTACCGATGAAACAAGCGGCTTTGAAAATAACTGAATCCATTGAAAATGGCGGTGTTCTTCATGTGTTTGGATGTGGACACTCGCATATGATCGCAGAAGAAATGTTTTACCGTGCCGGTGGGTTAGCAACGATAAATCCGATTTTAGTGGAAAAGCTAATGCTTCATGAAGGAGCAGTTCGTTCTTCTATGTTAGAAAAACAAGAAGGATTAGGAAGCAAAATCGTAAATGAAGAACAAATCAATGACCAAGATATTATGCTCGTTGTTTCGAACTCAGGTCGCAATGCAGTCCCTATTGATGCTGCGATGACAGCAAAAGAGAAAGGCTGTTTTGTCATTGGTTTAACGTCAACCGCCTATCGCTCATTACCATCGAGACATAAAAGTAAAAAGCATTTAAGTGAACATGTTGATCTTGTATTAGACAATCATGTACCAATTGGGGATGCGGTCATGAGCCATCAGAATGTAGCTGTGCCTTACGCGCCAGTATCAACCATATTCTCCTCGTTTATAGTCAATACTATTTTAACGGACGTGATCGATTTGTTAGGAGAAGCGGGTAAAGTACCTCCTGTGTTTATGAGTGGAAATGTTGATGATGAAAATAACCATAATGATACATTAATTCTGAAGTATAGAGAGAGAATACCGTTATTAACAAAGAATGGATAACTAATAAAAAGCAAGGCTAAAAGAAAACTAGATAGGTATAGACAGCTAGTTATTTAAGTGGAAAGGGAATGGAGGAATCATGTATGATGCAACAAAAACCGTTTATCATAAAAGGTTGTACTATTCATGGTGAAGACAAAACAATAGAAGAAGGCTATTTGAAAGTAGCGAGTGGGAAAATAATAGAAATCGGTATGGTTCAAACTCTTAACGAAGCTGAGCAAAGTATAGAACAAATTCAAGTGCCAAAAGCTTTTCATATTATTCCTGGCATGATTGATGTTCATATTCATGGAGCTGCAGGTGCTGATACGATGGACGGAACAGTAGAAGCGATTAAAACCATTGCAAAAAGATTGCCTCAAGAAGGGACGACGTCATTTTTAGCAACAACGATGACTCAATCGACTAAAAATATTACAACCGCATTAACAGCTGTTAAGGAGTACCAATCATCAATAGATTCTAATTATGCTGAAGTGATAGGTGTTCATTTAGAAGGGCCATTTTTAAATGTTCATAAAGCAGGGGCGCAACCATCTGAGTATATCATAGAACCAGATATTGCATTGTTTCAAAAATGGAATGAGGCGTCAGGGAACCAGATTAAGCTTGTGACACTAGCTCCTGAAGTCAATGGAGCTGACGAGTTGATTGACTATTTAGTCGCTCATGATATTGTTGTCTCGATTGGTCATTCAAACGGAACCTATAAAGATGTTGTAGCCGCGGTTAAAAAAGGCGCTACACATGTCACTCATTTGTTTAATGGAATGACGGGTATGCATCATCGTGAACCAGGTGTTGTAGGGGGTGCATTGCTTCGGGATGAGTTGCATGTTGAAATTATTGCGGATGGAATTCATATTTGTCCGGAAATGATTGAATTAGCTTATCGACAAAAAGGAGCTGACCGCATTGTTTTAATTACTGACTCGATTCGAGCGAAATGTTTACAAAATGGACAATATGACTTAGGTGGCCAGCAAGTGACTGTGTTACATGACCGAGCAACGTTATCGGACAATACGTTAGCAGGAAGTATATTAAAGTTAAATGAAGGAGCTCGTCAATTCCAACAATATACAGGCTGCTCGATTGAAGAGGTGATTCAAGTGACTTCTGTTAATCCGGCAAAAGAATTGAATATTTTTGACCGTAAAGGAAGTTTAGCCATTGGGAAAGATGCTGATTTTGTTGTGGTTGATGATGACTTCAATGTGATGTTCACATACTGCCGTGGTCAGCTTGCTTATGAAAAGGAGACGGTACAATGAACATTGTAGAAACGAAAGATTATGTAGCGATGAGTGAAGCTGTTGCTCATATTGTGATTGACCAGCTCAAGAGAAAGCCAAATAGTGTATTAGGATTAGCAACAGGTGGGACACCAAAAGGGACGTATGACAAACTTATTCAAGCGTATCAAAAAGGAATCGTTTCTTTTGCTCAAGCGACTACATTTAATTTAGATGAATATGTTGGTTTGGCATCTTCAAACGAAAATAGTTACCATTATTATATGAATAAATTATTTTTCTCAAATATCGATATCGAACTAGACCATTGTCATATTCCAAATGGTGTGGCGATGGATTTACAAGCAGAATGTAATCGATATGAACAGTTGATCGAATCTTCAGGCGGAATTGATTTGCAAATATTAGGAATTGGAAAAAACGGTCATATCGGCTTTAATGAACCAGGTACATCGTTTCACTCCCGTACACATGTTGTGGACTTAGCAGAGTCAACGAGAAAAGCAAATGCAAGATATTTTCCACATGTAGATGATGTTCCTACTCAAGCGATTACGGCAGGAATTGAGACGATTATGCAAAGCGACAAGGTTGTCCTTTTAATCTCAGGCAACGAAAAGGCTAAGGCGTTTGAACAGTTAATGAAAGGCGATATTCAAGAAAGCTTTCCTGCTTCTGTATTAAGAAAGCATGCGAATGTTACGATTGTCGCCGATGAACAGGCGTTACAATTTGTAACGAAAGCTAAACCTCTAACCTAAGTGGAGGTTTATTTTTTTTATAAGAAAGAAACGTTTTGGTACGAAAAGACGCTCTCGCGTTTTTCTAATGTTAGGAAATTATAAAATAGTCGACTTGTTTTAACATTGCTTTAATAAATTCTTAGAATGAATGAGGGACTTGGAGTACTATGAGACAAGCAAGAAAAAACTTAAGTGAATTATTCAACACTTGGGTCGGGTTTATCGCGTTAGCAATTTTGTTGTTTATGATAAGTAAGCGGCCATGAAAACCGTTATCTGTGAACATTGCTAGTGTTTTGGAACGTTGGCGGACACAGGAACACTTAATCATAATATATCGCTAATAATAGAGTTACTTTTGTGTGAATAAGCGCTCCTGTGGCCGCTAAAAAACGGAAACCCGTATCATGTTCACAAATAACGGCTGCTCTGACCGCAAAAATGAGATTTTAAAATTTTGGTCTAGCAGCGAAACTTTGGAGGCTTCTTCTAGAAGAAAGAAGGCTGCGCACCTGCGCGTTTCACCCCAAGAAGAGCACTTAGGGTTCACTGTCAAAAGCGGGCAGCACTCCGCACTTCTCTTGAAACGAAAAGACGCTCCCGCGTTTTTCTTAGTGTGAGACTAAGTCGAAGAAATCTTACTTGGATGATAGGAAAAGTTCAAATCGGTAACAGTTCCCGCTTGAATTATAGCCATGTTTTATAGTAGATTAAAGATATACGAAAATGAAAGAAAGCCTGATTGTGAAAGAAATATCATATTCAGTACAGGCTCCTCATATACTACAATACATGGTTGTAGGAGGCATTG
The DNA here is from genome assembly GCF_022812285.1 of Alkalihalobacillus sp. LMS39. Taxonomy (NCBI): domain Bacteria; kingdom Bacillati; phylum Bacillota; class Bacilli; order Caryophanales; family Bacillaceae; genus Alkalihalobacillus; species Alkalihalobacillus sp. LMS39. The sequence continues at coordinate 4,422,222 of NZ_CP093300.1, read as the reverse complement.
CATCGTTGATGTAGTGCCTCTTCCTGCAAAGAAGAGGTGGGTATTCATGAAAAAAGTAAAAACAACTTTATTCGCTACAATTCTTTCATTTCTTATTGGCGCCAGTGGCATGTATATTGGCATGTCATTTGTAAATGGGGAAGAGTCCATTCCAAATAATGCTGTAGCAGATAATGCCGGAACTTTCCCAATCGAACTGCCCGCTGAACTAGATGAACAAGCATCTGAAAAATTCAAAAAGGCGTTTGAGCTCATTAGTGAACAATATGTGGAAGGTGTCGATAATCAAACCCTTTTAGAAGGTGCGATTGAAGGGATGTTAGGAACGTTAGAGGATCCGTATTCCGTTTATATGGACCCTGAAACAGCAGCACAATTTGAAGAATCACTTGATTCCCATTTTTCCGGTATTGGTGCAGAAGTGAGTATGAATAATGGCAATGTTACTATTGTAGCACCATTCCGAGATTCTCCAGCAGAGCGATCAGGCCTTCAACCAAATGACAGAATTATTGAAATTGACGGTGAGTCAATCGAAGGATTATCGTTGTATGATGCGGTATTAAAAATCCGAGGAGAAAAAGGTACGATTGTAAAGTTAACAATTGAAAGACCAGGTGTGACGCAAATGATTACACTTGAAATTGAACGAGATGAAATTCCAATTGAAACAGTGAGACCGAATACTATTGAACATAAAGGTCAAACGATTGGTGTTTTAGAAATCACCTCTTTTTCCAAAGACACAGCGGAGCATTTTGAAAAAGAATTAAAAGCATTTGAAGAACAAGGTATTGATGGACTTGTCATCGATGTACGTGGAAATCCAGGTGGCTACTTGGATGTTGTTGAAGAAATCGGAAAACTTATCATTCCTGAACAATTACCGATCGTGCAAATAGAAAATCGCGAAGGTGAACGTGTCCGTTATTTATCATCTTTACAAGAACGAAAAGATTACCCAATTGTTGGATTGATTGATGGGGGAAGTGCATCAGCTTCAGAAATTTTAGCGGGCGCATTAAAAGAAGCTGGAAACTATGATCTTGTTGGGGAAACGACGTTCGGAAAAGGAACAGTACAGTCTGCGATTAAACTAGGGGATGGTAGTGAAATAAAACTGTCCTTATACAAATGGTTAACATCGGACGGTAATTTTATTAATGAAGTTGGAATTGACCCTACAGTAGAAGTTAGGCAGCCAGACTACTTCTATTTACCACCGATAACGGTTGAAGAAGATTTGGAATATGACATGTTAAACGAGCAAATTCGAAATGCACAAATGATGTTAAAAGGCTTAGGATTTGAACCAGGTCGAACAGATGGTTATTTCGGAGAACAAACATCAAATGCGGTTCAGGCCTTTCAAGAACGTCATGAGTTACCGTCAACAGGTATCATTGATGAAGGCACTGCCTCTGCAATTCAAGAACAAGTCATTGAACTCATTCGCGACGAGAAAAATGATGTGCAGCTGCAAACGGCACTTGAATTAATCGTAAATGGAGAGTAAAAAAGAGCAGGATTACAACTTCACCGTGTCGAAGTACATCGGATAGTGATATACTATTCATGTACTTCTTTTTTTACTTATAAGAAAGCATAAAAATTTGGGTCTAGTAGTGAAGTTTTGAAAGCTATTTCAAGAAGAGCGAAGGGTGAGCACCTGCGCGTTTCCCCCCAGGAAGAGCACTTGGGGTTCACTTTCAAAAGCGGGCAGGGCTCCGCACTTCGCTTGAAAGAAAAGACGCTCCGCGTTTTTCTTATACAAATGTAGATTAGATGGAGGGAAGAGAGAGTCATGAACGAAACCATACTTATAGCACTAAAAGCGCTTGGTGTTTTTTTTATACATCCGTTGTTTTACCTCGGTCTTCTTTTTGCTATTCTCATGGGAATTCACCGAGTGAAGCGAGAACGACGTGACTTTCATACCCGAATCTATGATTTTATCGATGATTTACGTAAACCACTCGTTTCTGGTATCGTAGCTGGTATTTGTGTATCTTTTCTTTTAATTGGGCTAGGTGTGACATTATCGGTTCAAACGATTGTTATTCTTGGACTTGTTTATGTTTTCATTATGACGACGACAATGGTTCGTTTTCTATCACCAGCGTATGTACTAGCTGGCACTATCTTAGTTTTACTACTGTTTGAAACGTTTGGATGGTCTTTGCCCTATGTAAGTGAGGATAAGGCATCGACGTGGTTTGTTAATGTTACAATTTTGTTTGCCTTGCTATTGCTAGCAGAAGGCTTGCTTATTCGTTACCGTGGTTATCAACATTCTTCTCCACGGATCGAAATTGGACAACGTGGGAAATGGATAGGAACCCATTTAAATCGACGATTATGGTTTGTGCCCCTTGTTGTACTCGTGCCAAATGGAGCGCTCCCTGATTTTCTCTATTGGCCGATACTTTCTCCTGTTGAAGGTGGAGGATATGGGGTCATGGTTCTTCCGTTTTTTATCGGATTTTCAGCCCTTATCCGCTCAGGTATTCCGTATCATAAAGTGAAAATGTATGGTTCACGTGTAATAGGATTAAGTTTGATCGTGTTAGCTGTGTCGATTGCTAGCTATTTTTACACGCCGCTCGTTATAGTTGCGACGATTATCGCTATTGTAGGCCGAGAAGTTCTTTATCAACTTTTAAAACAAAAAGAAGAACATGCGGTTAGCTTTTTTACCCTTCGTGAAAGAGGCGTTATCATCGTAGGTGTAATTCCTGGCACATCGGCAGAAAAAATGGGCTTAAAAATTGGGGAGACGATTGTAAAAGTTAACGGTGTCCCTGTAAACAGCCCTTCTGAGTTTTATGAAGGATTACAAAGAAACCCAGCGTATTGTAAATTAGAAGTGAAAGATGAAAACGGAGAAGTTCGTTTTGCAAATACAGCGATTTACGATGGCGAACATTATCAAATCGGTGTGATGTTCGTAAAAGAGGAAAAAGCCATTCAAGATTCTATCGTATAAATGAAGAACCATAGACACTCTATGGTTCTTTTTGCTAGTGTCGGAGAGTGGGAGTGGGGGCTAATGGACATATGATCCGCTATTAGAGGATTTATTCGCTTTTGTAGAGTCGTAACGGACATTTGTTCCGCTAGTTTGCCTTTTTTAAAACAAAGTGGCAGCATGAAGTGGGGATAACGGAACAGATGTCCGATAGCACTTCAAAAACCTTATTTTTTATAGATATAGCGGAATAAATGTCCGTAACATTAGTGAGCTCATTTTCTACAAACAGCAATTCCAATTGGGTAATGCGTATTGTCTCGTTGTTTTTCGATCGTAACCCCGCGTTGATAATAAAATTCAACTTGAGAAAAAGCAGTAAACAGCTCTGTAAATCGTTGTTTTGCTAGAGGTCTGACAAGAGAGGATTCCGATTGCTTTGTTTGGAGAGAAGTCGATAAAACAAAGGTCCCCCCTGGTTCTAACAACGCATCAACATTTTCCATAAATGTTGTTTGATCTTGAATATATTCGATCGTTTGAAACGACAAAATTGTTTTAAATTTCCCGATTATTGTTGGGAGCTGCTTGTTTACACAATTAGCATGCAAAAACCTCACGAGAGGATGATAATAATAGGCTTTCGCTTCTGTAATTGAAGGCAAGTTAATATCAACGGCGACAATTTCTTCGATTTCCTTTTTTAATATTTTGGCAATCATTTGACTACCATACCCACTTCCGCAGCCGAAATCTAGTACTCGACCTCCGTGAATATAAGGTGTTGAAAAATAATAACGAGCAAAATGCTCTAATAATAGGCCACTAACCTCTGTTTCGTTTCTTGGGTTAATCCGATCTATAGTTGAATATTGCATGTATCTCCCTACTTTTTAGTGAAGTGAACGATTATTTGCAGTATACCGTAAAAATTGGAAAAGGAAAAACGTGTTTTCCTTTAGAAAACGGGATTTATTTGTTATAATAATTTTCGATTTATCAATTTTATTAGGAAAAAACGGAAGGAGAACGTGAAAATATGGTGGATGTAATAGTAGCACTAGTACTTCCGTTTATTATAATGGTTTTAGTTACGAGAGTAGCCTTTAGTTTGATAGGGGCGTTCATTGTCACCTTTATGATTATGTTTGTGGCAGTTCGTATTCATGAACAAACGTTTTTTGTTATTGCGCTAGCCTGTTTGTCTCTTTTTTTCGGCTGGATGGCTGCAAAAAAATTATTGAGAAAAAAACCTGGAATGTAACCATAAAGGAAACGCTTGGATTCAAGTGTTTTTTTATTTAAAGATAAGAAAATTTTTGGTCAAGCAGCGAAGGCTGCGCACCTGCGCGTTTCACCCCAAGAAGAGCAATTGTGGTTCACTGTCAAAAGCGGGCAGGGCTCCGCACTTCGCTTGAAACGAAAAGACACTCCGCGTTTTTCTTAATCTTCTTCTCCCTCCTTTTTCGCATCACTTTTCTTCTCATCAGTAACACCGGGAACTGCACTACAACAAATAACCAAATTACGGAAATCAACTACCGAAAAGAGAATATACGTTCGTAAAAATGTTTGGAATTCATAGTTCCTGTGGTATAATGAGAATACTGATTATGGAAGAATATGACGATTCAATCTTTTTCGAGGAGTGATGGAATTTGGACTTTAACCTCGTTTCTTCTTATGAACCACAAGGAGATCAGCCTGCTGCGATTTCAAAGTTGGTTCAAGGAATTAAAGAGAATAAGAAATACCAAACGTTACTAGGGGCGACAGGGACTGGGAAAACATTCACGATTTCAAACTTAATTAAAGAAGTGAAAAAACCGACGCTTATTATCGCTCATAACAAAACATTAGCGGGACAGCTGTATAGTGAATTCAAAGAGTTTTTTCCAGACAATGCCGTTGAATATTTTGTTAGTTATTATGATTATTATCAGCCAGAAGCATATGTTCCTCATACAGATACGTATATAGAAAAAGATGCAAGTATAAATGATGAAATCGATAAACTACGTCACTCTGCGACTAGTTCTTTATTTGAACGAAAAGATGTCATTATTGTTGCTAGTGTTTCTTGTATTTACGGTTTAGGTTCGCCGGAAGAATACGGTGAACTCGTCGTTTCACTTCGAACAGGAATGGAAAAAGAGCGCAATGAACTTCTTCGAAACTTAGTCGATATTCAATATGATCGCAATGATATTAATTTTACACGCGGAACATTTCGAGTCCGTGGCGATGTCGTTGAGATTTTCCCAGTTTCACGGGACGAGCAATGTATTCGAGTGGAGTTTTTTGGTGATGAAATTGACCGAATCACAGAAGTGGATGCTCTAACAGGAGAAATAAAGGGCGAACGAAACCATGTCGCGATTTTCCCAGCTTCCCACTTCGTTACGCGTGAAGAAAAACTTCGAAAAGCGATTGAAGCGATTGAAAAAGAATTAGAAGAACAATTAAAAATACTAAATGAAAAAGGAAAACTACTTGAAGCACAGCGATTAGAGCAACGAACAAAATATGATTTAGAAATGATGCGTGAAATGGGATTTTGTTCAGGTATTGAAAACTATTCACGCCATTTAACATTGCGGGAAGAAGGGGCAACACCATATACGTTAGTCGACTTTTTTCCTGATGACTTCTTAATTGTCGTTGATGAGTCTCATGTGACATTGCCACAAATCCGTGGGATGTACAATGGGGATAGAGCGAGAAAGCAAGTGCTTGTCGATCATGGGTTTCGCTTACCTTCTGCTTTAGACAATCGTCCACTAAAGTATGAAGAGTTTGAAGATAAAATTAATCAAATTGTGTATGTATCAGCAACTCCAGGTCCGCTTGAATTAGAGCAAACACCTGAAGTCGTTGAGCAAATTATTCGCCCAACAGGATTAATTGACCCTACAATTGATGTACGACCAAGTGAAGGACAAATAGATGATTTAATTGCCGAAATTAATGAGCGTACGAAGAAAAATGAACGAGTATTAGTGACGACATTAACGAAAAAAATGTCGGAAGACTTAACGGATTATTTAAAGGAAATTGGGATTAAAGTTCGCTATATGCATTCAGAAATAAAAACGTTAGAACGGCTAGACATTATTCGTCAGCTGCGTTTAGGCACGTTTGATGTCCTTATTGGGATTAACCTGTTACGAGAAGGATTGGATATTCCTGAAGTTTCGCTTGTCGCGATTTTAGATGCCGATAAAGAAGGATTTTTACGTTCAGAACGATCCTTAATTCAAACGATTGGTCGAGCGGCGAGAAATGAAAAAGGCCATGTCATTATGTATGGTGATAAAATAACAAAATCGATGCAAATCGCGATGGATGAGACAGAACGTCGCCGTACGACACAAAAACAATATAATGAAAAACACGGAATTGTACCAAAAACGATTCAAAAGCGAATTCCAGATGTTGTTCAAGCGACATATGCGGCGGAAGCAGAAGAGGAATACAAAGCACCAACTCAAACGAAGTTAAGCAAAAAAGAGCGTGTTGCCTTAATAGAAAGGCTTGAAAAAGAAATGAAAGACGCCGCCCGCGAGTTGAATTTTGAACGGGCCGCTGAACTTCGTGATTTAGTTTTAGAGTTAAAAGCGGAAGGATGATAATAGATGGCGATAGAAAACATTGTCGTTAAGGGAGCGAGGTCCCATAATTTAAAAAACATTGATGTGAAAATCCCACGAGATAAGCTTGTTGTATTAACAGGGTTATCGGGGTCAGGTAAATCATCCCTTGCGTTTGATACGATTTATGCTGAAGGACAACGACGATATGTAGAGTCGTTGTCTGCATATGCGCGACAGTTTTTAGGACAAATGGACAAGCCAGATGTTGATGCAATTGAAGGGTTGTCACCTGCGATTTCAATTGACCAAAAAACAACGAGTCGTAATCCGCGTTCCACAGTCGGAACAGTGACGGAAATTTATGATTATCTTCGCTTGTTATATGCTCGGATCGGACGGCCCGTCTGTCCAAAACACGGGATTGAAATATCATCGCAAACGGTTCAACAAATGGTGGACCGCATACTAGACTATCCAGAACGTACAAAAATGCAAATTTTAGCTCCTGTTATATCGGGACGTAAAGGTGAACATGTGAAGGTTCTAGAAGATTTAAAGAAGCAAGGGTTTGTTCGAATTCGTGTCGATGGTGACATTCGAGAAGTTGCCGAAGAAATTTCTCTTGATAAAAATAAAAAGCATAATATTGAAGTTGTCGTTGACCGTGTTGTCATCAAAGAAGGAGTTCAAACACGCATTACGGATTCTTTAGAAACAGCTCTCTCTTTATCGGATGGCCGTGTCATTGTCGATGTGATTGGCGAAGAAGAGTTATTGTTTAGCCAACATCATGCATGTCCACAATGTGGATTTTCAATTCCAGAGCTTGAACCACGCATGTTTTCATTTAATAGCCCATTTGGAGCATGTCCAACTTGTGATGGACTTGGATCAAAATTAGAAGTCGACATTGACCTTGTTTTGCCTGACCGAACAAAAACATTGCGAGAAAATGCTATCGCCCCGTGGGAACCAACAAGTTCTCAATATTACCCACAGCTTTTAGAAGCAGTATGTGAACATTATAGTATTGATATGGATGTCCCTGTCGAACAGCTACCCGATCATTTACTTGAAAAAGTATTGTTTGGTAGTGGCACAGATCGCATTTATTTCCGTTATGAAAATGAGTTTGGACAAGTTCGGGAAAATCTTGTTCAGTTTGAAGGGGTCATTCCGAATGTTTCAAGACGATATCATGAAACAAGCTCTGATTATATTCGTGAACAAATGGAAATGTATATGATCCAAAAGGCGTGTCCGACGTGTAAAGGCTATCGTTTGAAAAAAGAAAGCTTGGCTGTCTTTATCGCCGGAAAGCATTTAGGTGAGGTAACGGCATTTTCCATTAAAGAAGCACAACAGTTTTTTGAAGGGTTAGAGCTAACACCAAAAGAAGCTGCGATTGCTCGGATGATTTTAAAAGAAATCAATGATCGGCTTGGCTTTTTAATAAATGTTGGTCTTGATTATTTAACATTAAACCGGGCAGCAGGTACATTGTCTGGAGGAGAAGCACAACGGATTCGTTTAGCGACACAAATCGGATCGTCGTTAATGGGGGTGTTATATATATTAGATGAGCCTTCGATTGGACTTCACCAACGTGATAATGACAGACTTATTGAGACATTAAAGCATATGCGGAATATTGGCAATACGTTAATTGTGGTCGAGCATGATGAAGATACGATGATGGCAGCCGATTATATTATTGATATTGGTCCAGGTGCAGGTGTTCACGGTGGTATGATTACCGCTCAAGGTACACCTGAGGAAATTATGAATGATCCGAATTCATTAACAGGTCAATATTTGTCAGGAGAAAAGTTCATTCCTCTACCAGCCGAACGTCGCCCCTCCTCTGGTCGTTTTCTTACGATTAAAGGAGCAACGGCAAATAATTTAAAAAATACATCTGTTTCGATTCCGCTCGGTGTATTTGTGGCGATTACCGGTGTTTCAGGGTCAGGTAAAAGTACATTAATTAATGAAATTTTATATAAATCACTAGCACAAAAATTATACAGAAGTAAAGATAAACCAGGGTCGCATAAGAAAATGGAAGGGATTGAACATATTGATAAAGTCATCGATATTGACCAATCCCCAATTGGGCGAACTCCTCGTTCGAATCCAGCCACTTATACAGGTGTGTTTGATGATATTCGTGATGTCTTTGCGATGACAAACGAAGCGAAAGTTAGAGGATATAAAAAGGGCCGCTTTAGCTTTAATGTAAAAGGTGGACGTTGTGAAGCGTGCCGTGGTGATGGCATTATAAAAATTGAAATGCACTTTTTACCGGATGTGTATGTCCCTTGTGAAGTTTGTCATGGAAAAAGATATAATCGAGAAACATTAGATATTGCGTATAAAGGAAAAACAATCGCTGATGTTCTTGCGATGACGGTTGAAGAGGGGTTAGAGTTCTTCGCTAATATTCCTAAAATCCAACGGAAAATTCAAACGTTAGTTGATGTTGGTTTAGGGTATATTACATTAGGGCAGCCAGCAACGACGTTATCAGGTGGAGAAGCACAACGGGTGAAGTTAGCTTCACAGCTTCATAAACGTTCAACTGGAAAAACATTGTATATACTAGATGAACCAACGACAGGACTCCATGTCGATGATATTGCTCGTTTATTAATTGTGCTACAACGTCTCGTCGATAATGGAGATACTGTACTTGTTATTGAACATAATTTGGATGTCATTAAGACTGTTGACCACATAATTGATCTAGGTCCAGAAGGTGGCGACAAAGGTGGAATGATTGTAGCCGAAGGAACACCGGAAGAAGTGGCGAAAGTAAAAGGTTCATATACTGGGAAATACCTATTGCCAATATTAGAGCGCGACCAAAAACGGATGAAAGAAAAAATTCAACAAAAAGAAACGATAAAAGGCTAAATTTTTTGTAACTTTCTTTGTATAACGACGTATACATTAATGATTGATTTAATGTTCCGAAAGGGAGAGAGTGGCATGGATGAAAAGAAAATGATTTTAAAGATGGTCGAAGACGGTAAAATCACGGCGGAAGAAGGCGTCAAGTTACTGGAGGCATTAGGAGAAGAAAAACCACAGCCACAACAAGAAGAACCAAAAACAACAAAAGGAGAATTATCAACGAGAGTAGATTGGGATAGTGACGAGTTTCAAAAGCAAAAAACATCGTATCGTCAATCGTCAGGAACTAGTTTGTTTACGAGTTTTATTGAAAGTGCGATTCAAAAAATTAAAGACTTTGACCTAGACTTTAATTTCGGAACGTATGTCGAAGTGAGCCATATTTTTCATCATAAAAATTTACAAGCACATTCACTAGATTTTTCTGTAGAAAATGGTTCGATTACGATTGTTCCGTGGGAAGAAAATGATGTCCGAATTGAGTGTCAGGCAAAAGTATATAAAGCATTAGATACAGAAGAAGCGAGAACGATATTGCTGCGTGAAGCTGTTTTTGACCCAGAAGGCTCAACACTTCGATTTTATACAAAAGTAAAAAATATTAAACTACAAGCGACATGCTATGTACCGAAAAAGCAATATGAAACGTTTAAGTTATACTCGTTTAACGGTCACGTAAAAGTAACTGATACAAAAGCTATTTCGGTTGAAACAAAAGTGGTCAACGGAAGCATTAAACTATCAAATACAAAATGTGAAAGATTATTCGCGGAAACGGTCAGTGGTCCGATCGATATAAAATTCGTCTCTGCCGATAAAGCCGAAGTGAAAACGGTCAATGGAGCAATTGATATTGATGGAACGGTAACAGATATCGATATTGAAACGGTGAACGGTGCATTGTTTTATAACCTCGAAAAGGTTGAAAAAGCATGTTATGTTGAAGCGAAAGCGACGACAGGAACGGTTACAATTACACTTCCGGAAGATGCGAAAATTGATGGGAAGTTAAAAACGAACGTCGGTGGTTTTTCTTGCGATTTAGCTGGATTTGAAATTACCGAAGAAAAGAAAGATTTCGTCCAAAAAAGCTTAGGGTTTACATCAAATAAACATCAGCCATTCGGTGTGAAATTATTTGGAGAAACGAATACAGGTTCAATTACAGTAAAACATCGTTAGTCTTAACGAAAAGGGTTGATTTCGTATGAGTTGGTTTGTTCATTTACTTGTAAATACAGTCGTGTTAATTGTAGTGGCTGGCTTTTTTGATAATTTTTATTTATCAGGTGTAATGGCAGCGATTATCGCAAGTGTGTTATTGTCGATATTTAATGCCATTGTGAGGCCACTTCTTATTATCCTTACATTGCCGGTTACGTTATTAACACTCGGGTTGTTTTTATTTGTGATTAACGCAATCACTCTTTCGTTAACGGCATGGGTAATGGGAGATTCGTTTGTTATCAATGGATTTGGAATGGCCATTTTAGCGGCAGTTATCATTTCCATTTTAAATGCTCTCATTCAAAAAATAATAGTCGAGCCGATGGTGAAACGGTAACCTCGACGTATACATCACCCCACAAGTGGAAAGCTGACTTGTGGGGTTTTTGTATTAACATATAAGATAGTTTGAAAATTATGGTATAGCAGTGAAGCATTGAAAGCTTTCTAGAAAAGACGCTCCCGCGTTTTTCTTTAACGGAGGGCGTTTGAATTGTGTGTTATAGGGTTCTATTGGACAAAACGAGTGAAAAATCGGAAAGAAGCACTTGGGGTTCACTGTTAAAAGCGGGCAGGGCTCCGCACTTCGCTTGAAAGAAAAGACGCTCCGCGTTTTTCTTAATTATTGATTATGGGAGGAATTTGTTATAATGAGTTCGAATAAAGATTCGTTTTTTCTTTTATTGGACAAACAGGTATAATAAAACATACGGAATGAATGGAGGTTTATTCAATGGCAAAAGTAACAGCAAATGAATTAATAGAAAAGTTCAACTTAGAATTAATTAGTGGTGAAGAAGGAGTATACCGTCCGATTACAACAAGCGATATCTCACGTCCAGGAATTGAAATGGCAGGTTTCTTTACGTATTACCCTGCAAAGCGTCTACAGCTACTTGGCCGGACAGAATTAACGTTTTTTGAACAATTAAACACACATGAAAAATTAGACCGCATGAAAAATTTATGTACATATGACACACCAGGCATTATTATTTCACGTGGGTTAGAAGTACCGAAAGAATTAGTGGAAGCCTCTGAAGAAAATGGTGTTCCGATTTTACGATCACCTTCATCAACAACACGTCTCAGTTCACAGCTGACGAACTTTTTGGAAAGTCAACTTGCTCCGATGACAGCTGTTCATGGCGTTCTCGTTGATATTTACGGGATTGGTGTATTAATTACGGGGTCAAGTGGAGTGGGGAAAAGTGAAACAGCGTTAGACTTAGTTCGTCGTGGTCATCGATTAGTGGCAGATGATTCTGTTGAGATTCGCCAAGAACATGAAGATACATTAATTGGTCGATCACCAGAATTAATTCAACATTTGCTTGAAATTCGCGGGTTAGGGATCATTAATGTTATGACCTTATTTGGGGCAGGTTCCATTCGTCCGTTTAAACGTATTGTTCTTGTCATCAATTTAGAGCTATGGGACCAAACAAAAGCATACGATCGACTAGGGCTAGAAGAAGAAACGATGAAAATTATTGATGTCGATGTACCAAAATTAACGGTTCCCGTTCGACCTGGGCGGAACTTGGCTGTTATTATTGAAGTAGCGGCGATGAATTTCCGATTGAAACGTTTAGGGATGAATGCGGCACAGCAATTTTCTGACCGTTTAACAGATGTCATTGAAGATGTAGATAGAGAATTTTAATTTAGTAGGAGAGGTGAAAGAGGATGGAGGAAACGATTCAACCGCTTAATCGACTTGTGTTTGAATTTGGGTTTATTCGTGTGTATTGGTACGGTCTACTTATTGGGTTGGGCGTATTGCTCGGGTATATTGTAGCGACAAGAGAAACGGTGAAACGTGGGTTACCTAAAGATACGTTTGCTGATTTATTGCTTTATGCGCTTCCGATCGCCATTCTTTCAGCGCGGCTTTACTATGTTATTTTCCGCTGGGAGCAATTTGCTGATAATCCAATTCGTATGTTTTACATATGGGAAGGTGGTTTGGCGATTCACGGTGGTTTAATTGGTGGGGTGGCCACGGTTATAGTTTTTTGCCGCAAACGAAATATTTCAGCGTGGAAAATCCTTGATATTACTGCTCCGAGTTTGTTAATCGGGCAAGCAATTGGCCGTTGGGGAAACTTTATGAACCAAGAAGTGTATGGTGGACCAGTAACGAGAGAATTTTTAGAAGGGCTCATGCTACCGGAGTTTATCGTCAATCAAATGTATATAAATGGCCAATATTATCACCCGACGTTCTTATATGAATCATTGTGGAATTTACTTGGGCTAGCGATTTTACTTTATTTAAGAAGAGTGAATTTAAAACAAGGGGAAATTTTCTTCAGTTATTTAATTTGGTATTCTGTTGGACGATTTATTATTGAAGAAATGCGCCTTGATAATTTATTAGTGTTTGGGTTAAAAACAGCTCAAATTGTTTCTGTTTTACTAGTGATTGGTGCCATTGTGTTATGGATATATCGTCGAAAACAAGGGGATGCGATTCCACGGTATTTAGATGAAGTGCCACAGGTTAATCCTTCAAAACAAATAGGAGCAACGAAGAAGAAAAAGAAAAAGAAACGGTAAAGCAAGTGGAGAGGAGTCACATCATGGGAATGTTAAAACGAGGGTTAGTCGTAGGGCTACAGACGACATGGACCTTAGGAAAAATCATTTTCCCAATTACGCTCATCATTACAATTTTAGGGTATACCCCTGTGCTTAGTTGGGTTGCTAACTTGTTAACTCCGGTTATGGGGTGGATTGGTTTACCAGGTGAGGCAGCCATTCCCCTTGTTTTAGGAAATGTCTTGAATTTATATGCAGCCATTGGTGCGATTTTGACAATGGATTTAACGGTTAAAGAAGTGTTTATTCTCGCAGTGATGTTGTCATTTTCCCATAATTTGTTTGTTGAATCTGCCGTTGCAGCAAAGGTTGGCATTCGTATGTCTGTCGTTCTCCTTGTGCGTCTTGGTCTTGCTTTTTTCTCAGCGTTACTGATTCATTGGTTTTGGCAAGGAGGAACAGAGCTAGCTCAGTATGGCTTTGTTCCTTCTGCGTCCAACGAGGAGATTACAGGCTGGGGGGCTATTGCATGGCAAGGGGTTCAAAGTGCGACGATAGGGATTTTGCAATTAGCGGCTATCGTAATTCCGTTAATGATATTTGTGCAAATTATGAAAGAGTTACAATGGTTAAATGTTTTTTCAAAGTGGATGGCCCCTTTTACGAAAATGTTAGGCATTAAAGAAAACACATCAACAACATTAGCATCAGGACTTATGTTTGGCTTAGCTTTTGGGGCTGGTGTGATGATTCAGGCCGCAAAAGAAGATGGGGTTAGTAAGAAAGATTTGTATTTAGTTTTTATTTTCCTTGTTGCCTGTCATGCAGTCATAGAGGATACATTGATTTTTATTCCGCTCGGGATTCCTGTTTGGCCATTATTGCTTGTTCGATTAGTCACTGCTATTTTGTTAACAATGCTAGTCGCAGCGATTTGGAACCGAGTAGAAAAAAAAGCACGAATGGATGGAAAGGAAGCAACCTATGAAAATTGATACGGTTTTGTTTGATTTAGATGGGACACTGATTAATACGAATGAATTGATTATTGCTTCGTTTTTACATACGCTAGAACATTATCGACCAGGTGAATATACAAGAGAAGCGATACTTGAGTTTATTGGACCACCGTTAGTAGATAGCTTTAAAACGGTTGATCCTGATTTAGTAGATGAGATGATTGAACGATATCGAACATTTAATCATGAAAAACATGATGAGTTAGTAGAAGAGTATGAAGGTGTAAAAGAAACAGTTCAACAACTTCATCAAGCAGGGATTAAACTAGCGATTGTAACGACAAAAATTCGGAAAACGGCGATGATGGGGCTGCAATTAACAGGATTAGATCAATACTTTGACGTCATCATTTCACTAGATGAAGTGGACCGAGTGAAACCAGACCCGCAACCGCTGCAACTTGCTATGGATGCATTGGGGTCAAAACCAGACACGACGATTATGGTGGGAGACAACCATCATGATATTAATGGCGGGAAAAATGCGGGCACAAAAACAGCGGGTGTGGCATGGGCGATTAAAGGAGAAGAGTTTATCCGTTCTTATGAGCCAGACTATGTGTTGCAATCAATGAATGAGCTTCTTGAGATTGTTGGAGTTGAATCGGATTGAGAAAAACGACCCGTTATCCAGTTCATGAAGCAAACTCTCTTTGGCAAATATATAAGACCGTTCCATTTTGGAAAGTCGTTAAAAATTTCATCGTCATTCAACTATCTAGATACACTCCGTTTATTCCTGTAAAAAATTGGTTGTATCGGACGTTTTTACGAATGAAAGTTGGGGACCAAACGGCTGTCGCCTTAATGGTGATGATGGACATTATGTTTCCGGAGAAAATATCGATTGGCAAAAATTCGATTATTGGATACAACACGACGATTTTAGCTCATGAATATTTAATCGATGAATATCGCTTAGGCGATGTTATCATAGGTGATGAAGTGATGATTGGGGCAAATTCCACGATTTTGCCAGGAGTGACGATTGGCGATGGTGCGATTGTGTCAGCGGCGACACTTGTTCACCAAGATGTTCCACCTGGGGCGTTTGTCGGAGGAAACCCGATGAAGATCATTTATACGAAAGAACAAATGCTAGAACGAAAACGGGAAGAAATCTTGTGATTGTAGAAATGGTGAGACTGTAACGGACATATTGATGCTAGAATAAAAAGTGGACACCCCTTTACCGGAAATCAAAAATATGGGTATGATAATACTAATTAGGAGGGGTTCCCATGGGTGAACAACGGCAAAGGTACAATGAGAAATTTAAGCGTGAAGCAGTAAAATATGTTCAAGAAAATAAGAAAACCGTCACAGAAATTGCAGAGGATTTAAATGTTCCTTTAAGTACATTACATGAGTGGATTAGTCTTTATCGTGAATTTGAGAATGAGCCTGTTACAGCTGAAGCACGAATTCAGAAGCTAGAACAACAATTACGGGAGCAGGAACGTGAATTAAAAGCCAGTAACCGTAAGTTAGCAGAAAAAGAAGAAGAATTGGCCATTGTAAAAAAGGCGGTGCACATCTTCAGCAGACCAAAACCATGAGGTTTAGATTCATTGAGAACCATCGTTCCGAGTTTTCAGTGAAGAAGATGTGTAGAGTACTCGAAGTTTCTCGGAGCGGTTATCTGAAATGGAGAAATCACAAGCCAAGTAAGCAAGAAGAGCGAAAAAAAGCAATTCAAGAAAAAATTCTCTTCTATTATTATGACCATCACAAAATATATGGGAGTACAAAAATAACAAAGAAATTGCAAAAAGATGATGGATATAGGATTTCAGAACGAACCGTCAGTAACTATATGAGAGAACTTGAACTTCGTTCCTGTGTATCGAAAAAATATAAGGTGAGTACTACAGACTCAAATCATCTTTTTCCAATTGCGCCAAATAAGTTAAACCAACAGTTTACAGTGTCCGATCCAAATAAAGTGTGGGTCACAGATATTACCTATATTCCATGTCGAGAAGGGAAGTTATATTTGGCAACAGTACTTGATTTATATTCTCGTGAAATTGTCGGTTGGTGCCTGGATAGACATATGGAAACAAAGCTTGTTCTAACCGCGTTAGACAATGCTTATGAAGCAAAGAAGCCGAAAGAAGGATTACTTCATCACTCAGACCGTGGAACGCAGTATGCTTCTCATACTTATCAGGAGCGACTACAAGACTACAAGATGGATGTCAGTATGAGTCGCACAGGGAACTGTTATGACAACGCATGTGCAGAGTCATTTTTCAGCTTATTGAAGAAAGAATTAATTCAAGGAAAACGGTTCAAAACGAGAGCACAAGCACAAACAGCCATCTATAGATACATTGAGTTTTTCTATAATCGAAAAAGAATTCATAGTTCAATTAGGTACGTAACACCGGTCGAATACGCAGAAGCATATTACAAAAATCACACAGTGTAAAGAATACAGGCAGAAGTATGTTTTTCTTCACTTAACAACCACCCAGATGGTGGAGTGGAAGGGTCAAGCGGTTTTAGCTTGACGCAACCACGGAATCATCTAAGCTTTTAAAAAGTGAAGAAACAGACTGCTATAACAATCCGGTATTTAGGTGTCTACTTTCTTGACAGAGATCCATATAATCCGTTATTTTATAAAAATTGTATCATTTAGGAGGTTGTTCGGACACCAGTTCCGTTACCTACTCGAAAACGATGTCTTAACAAAGGGAAATTACGAAATAGCGGAACAGATGTCCGAACAGTCCGCGAAAACACGGTAAAAATGACAAATAACGGAACAGATGTCCGATACGAACGAAGTCCAATTCATGTTTGAATTGGACTTCATTTTTTTGTTAGGCTTACGCTTGCCGTTCTCGTCAAATATAGGTTTTTCTTTTGCGAGTTGGAAAAAATAGAAGAAATCATGTTTTTCATTGACTGATAATTTAATCAAATGTTACACTATCAATAATTAGTCTTTATCTCATTAGCGAACTAAAGCATGGAGCGTGAAAAAATGACAAAGCCGTTTATGTTTGAAAAGCCATTAGGTATGCGTGATATATTGCCGACGTTATTTGAAACGAAAGAGCGGATTGCGCATGAAATGAAAGAAGAGTTCACAAGCTGGGGGTACCGTTCGATTCAAACGCCAACATTAGAATATTACGAAACAGTTGGGGTGGAATCAGCGATATTGGACCAACAGCTTTTTAAATTATTAGATCAACAAGGACGAACGCTCGTATTACGACCAGATATGACAGCACCGATTGCAAGGCTAGCGGCATCTAGTTTGAAAAATGAAGCATATCCGCTTCGATTATCCTATCATTCTACTTTGTTTCGAGCCCAGCAGCATGAAGGTGGGAAACCAGCGGAGTTTGAACAGTTAGGGGTAGAGCTTGTTGGTGATGGAACATCAAGTGCTGATGGAGAAGTGATTGCGCTTATGATTGCCGCTTTACAAAAAGCGGGATTAGATTCGTTTCAAGTGGCAATCGGTCATATTGGATATGTGAATGCTTTGCTCCTTGATGTCGTTGGAAATGAAGAGCGTGCTAATCGATTACGTCGATATTTATATGAAAAAAATTATGTAGGCTATCGTCAGCATGTAAAAAGCTTGAACTTATCTTCCATTGATAAGGATCGGCTATTGACGTTACTGCAATTACGTGGCGGACGAGAAAAACTTGCGACAGCAAAAGAGCTAGTGCAAACAGAACAAGGTCAAAAAGCATTACAAGAACTTGTCGAATTGTTGGAAGTGCTTGACCATTACGGAGTCGCACAATATGTGAAACTCGATTTAAATCTTGTGATGCATATGAGCTATTATACAGGAGTTGTGTTTGAAGGGTATGGAGACCGACTAGGGACACCGCTTTGCAGTGGTGGTCGTTATGATGAATTACTTGAGAAATTCGACCGTCCTGCTCAAGCAACAGGATTCGGTATCCGACTTGATTTGCTAGTTGAAGCAATAGGAGCGTCAAACTCAAACAAGAAACAAACATGTATTATTTTTAGTACGGAAAGAAGACAAGAGGCTATCCAATTAGCTCAAGAAAAAAGAGCGGAAGCAAAAGCAGTTATCCTTCAAGATTTATCAGGTGTGAGGAATGTAGATATATTAAGTGAACAATTCGAAGATGTCATTTATTTTATCGGGAAAGCGAAGCAAGGAGGCCAAGGGAATGAATGAGTTATTAACGGTAGCAATGCCAAAAGGACGAATTTTTGAAGAAGCTGCCGAATTGCTTCGGAAAGCAGGATATGGGTTACCGCAAGAATTTGATGATTCAAGAAAATTAATCGTCGATGCTCCTGAAGCGGGTATGCGTTTTATTTTAGCGAAACCGATGGATGTTCCAACTTATGTCGAACATGGTGTTGCAGATGTGGGTGTCGCTGGAAAAGATACGATGATTGAAGAAGAACGTGATGTATATGAAGTATTAGATTTAAAAATTAGTGAATGTTATTTAGCGGTAGCGGGATTGCCTGGATATGTGGAAAAAGGAATCGCTCCAAAAGTAGCATCAAAATATCCGAACCTTGCAACACAATATTTTAAAGAACAAGGCGAGCAAGTTGAAGTGATTAAATTAAATGGTTCTATTGAACTTGCTCCTTTAGTCGGTTTAGCAGATCGTATCGTTGATATCGTCTCAACCGGACGAACGTTAAAAGAAAATGGTCTTGTGGAATTAGAAACGATTGTTCCGATTACATCGAGATTAATTGTCAATCCGGTTAGTTATCGGGTGAAGGATCAATTAATTGATGAGTTAGTGGAACGGTTGGCGAAAGTCATTGAGGAGGATGAGCAATGAAAATCATTAAGGTAACTGAAAATGTATCATTAAAAAGAACGATTGATACAGGAACTGAAAAGCAACGTAAAGCGGTCGAAGCCATTATCGAACAGGTGCGACAAGATGGTGATCAAGCCGTTGCTCAGTTGACGGAAACATTTGACCGTGTCTCGTTATCCTCCTTTGTCGTCACACAAGCTGAAATTGATGCAGCATATGAACAAATCAATGAAAACGTGTTAGAAGCGATTCGAGAAGCGATTGAAAATATTCGCGACTTCCATAAACGGCAAAAACGCCAATCTTGGCTGACAACAAAAGAAGACGGAACGATCCTCGGTCAACAAATTACGCCGCTTGATTCTGTTGGGGTGTATGTGCCAGGCGGAACGGCCGCATACCCGTCTTCGATTATGATGAATGTTATCCCCGCTCAAGTCGCAGGGGTGAAAAAGATAGTTATGGTATCTCCTCCCCAACAAGATTGCTCATGGTCTGCAGGTGTGTTAGTGACGGCTCATGAACTTGGTGTAACAGAAATGTTTAAAGTCGGTGGTGCTCAAGCGGTTGCGGCTTTAGCCTACGGAACAGAGACGATTCCACAAGTAGATAAAATTGTGGGGCCAGGTAATATATATGTCGCGTTAGCAAAGCGTGCCGTGTTTGGAGAAGTCGCAATTGATATGATAGCAGGACCGAGTGAAATTGTCGTTTTAGCAGATGACGGGGTAAATCCGGCATTTATTGCTGCGGATTTGCTTTCTCAAGCAGAACATGATCCATTATCATCATCTGTTCTTGTTACCCCATCAAAGGAGGTTGCAGAAAACGTAAAAATTGAAGTGGAAAAGCAGTTACAACAGCTTCCACGTAAAGAAATAGCACAAAAATCGATTGAAGATTACGGGGCGATTTATGTGACAGCGTCTATGGCTGAGGCTGTCGATGTCGTTAACAAGTTAGCTCCAGAACATTTAGAAGTATTAGTTGAAGAACCGATGTTATACTTAGGACAAATTCGTCATGCTGGAGCAATTTTTCTCGGGCCGTATAGCGCCGAAACGGTTGGTGATTATTTTGCAGGGCCAAACCATGTTCTTCCGACAAATGGAACAGCACGGTTTTCTAGTCCGTTAAATGTCGATGATTTCACGAAGAAATCAAGCATTATTTCATATAGTAAGCAAGCTTTTTTAGCGAATGCCGATAAAATAACAACATTGGCACGGTTAGAAGGGCTTGAAGCACATGCAAGAGCGATAGATATTCGATTGGAGGATAAATGATGACGGAGCGACGTGCGAGTATTGAACGAAATACGAATGAAACAAAAATTAAATTAGATTTTGCTGTTGATGGAGAAGGTGTTTCACAATTAGAAACAGGAGTTCCGTTTTTAACACATATGCTTGATTTATTTACAAAACACGGGCATTTTAATTTAACGATTGAGGCAAATGGAGATACAGAAGTTGATGATCATCATACGACAGAAGATATTGGGATTTGTTTAGGTCATGTTCTGAAAGAAGCACTAGGGGATAAAAAAGGAATTAAACGGTACGGTTCAGCGTTTGTCCCTATGGATGAAACACTTGCTCAAGTTGTTGTTGATTTAAGCAATCGTCCCCATTTAGAATTTCGAGCGCAATTTCCGAGCGAAAAAGTAGGAACGTTTGATACAGAACTTGTGCATGAGTTTTTATGGAAACTAGCAATCGAAGCAAGAATGAACTTACACGTTATCGTTCATTACGGTCATAATACACATCATATGATTGAAGCGATTTTCAAAGCGCTTGCTCGTGCCTTAGATGAAGCGACACAAATAGATGCGCGTGTTAAAGGAATTCCGTCTACGAAAGGGATGTTATAGATGATCGGCATTATCGATTACGGAATGGGTAATCTTCATAGTGTCAGTAAGGCACTAGAACGGTTGAATGTCTCGTATTTTGTTTCAGAAAAGGCCGATGAACTCGAAAAAGCGGATGGTCTTATTTTACCTGGAGTCGGTTCATTTAAAGATGCGATGGCGATTTTACAAAAAGATGGCTTAGCTGATTTTATTGTGCAATGGGCAACGTCAGGCAAACCGTTACTTGGCATTTGTTTAGGCATGCAATTGTTGTTTGAAGAAAGTGAAGAAAATGGTGTAACGAAAGGCTTACGATTATTATCAGGGTCTGTTCGTCGGTTTTCTGGTGTAACTGAAGAAGGTGATTCTTATAAAGTTCCGCATATGGGCTGGAATCAATTAAACTTTCAACAGCCGAACCACCCGTTATTAGATGAAGTAGAGCAAGGCCATGTTTATTTTGTACATTCGTATGCGGTACAAACCTCTGATGTCGATGTGTTAATTGCAAGTAGTTCCTATCATCAAATCGTACCTGCAGTTGTTGGGCGTGGAAATGTAATGGGCACTCAGTTTCATCCAGAAAAAAGCAGTGCCATTGGGATGAAAATGCTTGAAAATTGGACAGCAATTGTAGAAGGAAGGAAGAATGCCGGTGAGTACGTTTCAAATTTATCCAGCCATTGATATGCGAGGTGGCAAATGTGTTCGTTTAGTCCAAGGAGATTATAATCAAGAAACGGTTTATGGTGATTCCCCGTTTGATATGGCAAAGCAATTTGCAGATGGTGGAGCAACATGGATTCACATGGTTGATTTGGATGGGGCGAAAGAAAAGAAAAGAGTTAACCACGAATATGTTATTAAAGCGGCAAAAGAGCTTGATGCGTATATTCAAATTGGTGGTGGGATACGGACAGAAGAAGATGTTATGTTTTATTTAAACCAAGGTGTTGATCGTGTGATATTAGGCAGTATAGCGGTCAATCAACCTGATTTCACAAAAAAACTACTTACGACGTACGGCAGTAAAATCGCGATTGGTCTTGATGCAAGAGATGGTTTTGTTGCAACAAATGGCTGGTTAGAAACTTCAAAAGTAAAAGCTGTTGAATTAGGAAAAGAGCTAGCGAAATATGGGGCTGAAACGTTTATTTTTACGGATATTTCAAGAGATGGTATGTTATCTGGACCAAATGTTGCCGCATGTGCTGAGTTAGCTGAAGCGACAAAGAAAGCGGTAATTGCCTCTGGGGGCGTTAGTCAAATTCAAGATTTAGTTGATTTACGTCAAGAAGCTTCTAAAGGTGTAGCTGGTGCAATTATCGGAAAAGCACTGTATACGAATCAATTTACTCTTACTCAAGCATTACAGGAGGAGAGAAAAGATGCTAACTAAGCGGATTATTCCTTGTTTAGATGTGAAAGATGGTCGTGTCGTGAAAGGTGTTCAGTTTGTTGATTTAAAAGATGCGGGAGACCCTGTTGAATTAGCGGCGTTTTATGATGAGCAAGGAGCAGATGAACTTGTTTTTTTAGATATTTCTGCTTCCCATGAAGGACGAGAAACAATGGTGGAAGTTGTTGAAGAAGTTGCTGGTACTTTAGCGATTCCATTCACAGTTGGTGGTGGGATTAATTCGTTAGCCGATATGAAACGAGTATTGCGGGCTGGTGCAGATAAAGTATCTTTAAATACATCTGCCGTATTACGACCTGAGCTCATCACCGAAGGGGCAGATTATTTTGGGTCGCAATGTATTGTCGTTGCTATCGATGCCAAATATGATGAGACGCTTGGCTCATGGCGAATTTGGACACACGGTGGCAGAAATGCAACAGAGTGGGAAGCTGTTGCATGGGCAAAAGAAGCGGTGAAACGTGGAGCCGGTGAAATTCTTTTGACGAGTATGGACTGTGATGGTGAAAAAGCGGGTTTTGATGTGAACTTAACAAAAGCGATTAATGATGCGGTCACTGTCCCTGTTATTGCTTCAGGTGGGGCTGGTTGCAAAGATGACTTTTATGAAATCTTTGAACAATCCGGTTGTGATGCAGCTTTAGCCGCTTCGATTTTCCATTATAAAGAAACCTCTGTTGAAGAAGTGAAAGTTGCATTGAAAGAGAAAGGGGTGGAGATTCGATGAATATTGATGTGATTTCATTTGATGAAAAAGGTCTTGTTCCTGCGATAGTACAAGACGTTCAAAGTAAGGAAGTATTAACACTAGCTTATATGAATAAAGAATCTCTACAAAAAACATTAGAAACAAAGGAAACGTGGTTTTGGAGTCGTTCACGTCAAGAATTATGGCATAAAGGTGCAACATCAGGTAATACGCAAACGATCGTTGATGTCAAATATGATTGTGATGCTGATTCTATCGTTGTCCTTGTGGAACCAAAAGGACCAGCTTGTCATACAGGGACATATAGTTGTTTTTCAGAGTCATTAGTTCAACCTTCTGATGAAAGTGGAACTGGGGACCGTTTTGCGATTATTAATGAGCTTGAAGCACTGATTGCTAAACGAGAAGCAGAGCGACCAGAAGGGTCCTATACGACTTATTTGTTTACAGAAGGTGTAGACAAAATTTTAAAGAAAGTCGGCGAAGAAGCGAGTGAAGTGATCATAGCTTCAAAAAATCGTGCTCAAGAAGAATTAAAATGGGAAGTTGCGGATTTGCTATTCCATTTGCTTGTATTGTTACGAGAACAAAACTTGCCATTAGATGAAGTGTTACATGTATTAAAAGAACGTCGCTAAAAGAAATCCCCCGCTATGAAGGAAAATCATAGCGGGGTTTTACAGGTTATGCTACACTTAATACTTCTGATACTGTCCTAAGCTCTATGCTCGTAAAGGGGGAAATCAACAGAAATGAAAGTTAGCGATCATGAGGTGACAACAAAAAAACGAGGAACAGTGATCCCGTTTCGGCAAACTGGTGATTACTTTTTTGATAAGGGAATAAAAGCGTATCGAAAAAACAATATGAAGCGAGCGTTATTTTTTCTTCAAAAAGCAGTAGAAATGAAAGAAAGTGAACCTGCTTTTTATTGCCAGTTAGCCGCTGTTTTAGCAGAGCTTGGGGAGTTTGAACGGTCGAATGAACAACTTTTGTATGTGTTAGAAGAACTTGACCCGACATTAGCAGAATGCTATTTCTTTTTAGCGAATAATTATGCTCATTTAGGGTTCATTGATAAGGCAGAAGAAATGGTTCATGTGTATTTGGAAGAACAACCAGACGGTGACTTTTACGATGACGCGCTTGACTTATTAGAGGTTCTTGAATTTGAACGGGAAGAAAGTGAGTTTTTTACTGAAGTTGATAAAGAAACAATCATTATAAATAAACATGACAACGCAAGACGATATATGGAAAGTGGAAAATTTCCAGAAGCCATTCAACAATTAGAAGCGATCATTGCTGAGCATCCAAAGTTTTGGGCTGCGTATAATCAATTAGCACAAGCATTGTTTTTAAATCATGAAGTGGAAAAGGCGATTTCGATTACATTAGAAGTTATTGAAAAAGACAAAGGTAATCTTATGGCTTTATGTAATCTAGCTGATTTTTACCTTGAAATTGGGAATAATGAAGAAGCAAAGAAAATTGTTTCTGCTCTTTGTACGGTAAAACCGATTGATTTAGACCATCGCTTTCGCATAGCAACGGTGTTTTCTAAAGCACAAGAGTTTAAAAAAAGTTATGATTCACTCATAACATTACAAAAACATCATTACCGAGAAAGCATCCCATTTTTAAAATGTTTTGCTGTTGCCGCTTATCATTGTGCTGATTTCCATAAAGCAGAAGCGGCATGGAATCGAGCCTCATTATTAGGGGATAAAGAAGCCGAAACATTATTAATTCGTTTATTGGAAAAAACATTGCAAGCGAGCGATGTTTCCTATACGTAATTCATGAAGAAAACATGAGCAGAATGGTGGACTTTTCTAATTTAAATACGGTAAATTTGAAGCATCAATCCAAAAATAAATGGATAAGGATGAACTAGGAGAGAGGTGTTTGTTGTGAGTGAGGAAAAAATTTATGATGTTGTCATTGCAGGGGCTGGGCCAGCAGGGATGACAGCGGCTGTGTATACTTCGAGAGCAAATTTATCAACATTAATGGTTGAACGTGGTATTCCAGGTGGTCAAATGGCCAATACAGAAGATGTAGAAAACTACCCTGGCTTTGACCATATTCTAGGTCCGGATTTATCAAATAAAATGTTTGAACATGCGAAAAAGTTTGGTGCTGAGTATGCGTATGGTGATATTAAAGAAATCATTGACGAAGGTGACTATAAAATTGTAAAAGCAGGCAGCAAAGAGTTTAAAGCACGTGCGGTTATTGTGTCTACTGGAGCAGAGTATAAAAAACTTGGTGTTCCTGGTGAAAAGGAACTTGGTGGACGTGGTGTTTCCTACTGTGCTGTTTGTGATGGAGCCTTCTTTAAAGGAAAAGAGCTTGTTGTCGTTGGTGGCGGAGATTCTGCAGTAGAAGAAGCTGTTTATTTAACGAGATTCGCAACAAAAGTAACTGTTATTCACCGTCGTGATGAATTACGTGCCCAAAAAATCTTACAACAACGAGCTTTCAATAATGAAAAAATTGAGTTTGTCTGGAACCATGTTGTAAAAACAATCAATGATAAAGACGGGAAAGTCGGAAGTGTTACAATTGAAAACACAGAAACGGGAGAAACCAAAGACTTCTCAACAGATGGTGTGTTCATTTATATTGGAATGTTACCGTTAAATGAATCCGTTAAGCAACTAGGCATTTTAAATGCAGAAGGTTATGTTGAAACAAATGAAGAAATGGAAACGAAAGTTCCAGGTGTCTTTGCGGCTGGTGACGTTCGTGAAAAGTCATTACGTCAAATTGTCACTGCTACAGGAGACGGAAGTATTGCTGCTCAAACGGCGCAGCATTACGTAGAGTCGATTCAAGAAAAAGAAAAAGCGTCAAATTCTTAATAGATATTACGTTAACTTAATAAATCGTAATTCCATCTTAACTCTTTTGTAACAGTCGTGAAACAATAACGGGGTATTATATAGATAAGTAATTGACCCCCTTTTTTATATATTACTTGTTAGCACGGACACTTTGCGTCCGTGCCCTTTTTTTTACATACAAGAAAGTTAAAAAAATTGGCATAGCAGTGAAGCGTTGAAAGCTTGAAATGAAAATACGCTCTCGCGTTTTTCTTTACATACTTGTTACATCCGCACGACTCTCTTTCTTCTTCATCAACGTAATAGTATAATAAAGAAGTATTACAGTGAGGTGAAGACAGTGCAGAGGGTAACGAATTGTATATTAATGGACGGCGACCGAGTACTTTTATTACAAAAGCCTCGACGCGGATGGTGGGTTGCTCCAGGCGGAAAAATGGAGCCTGAGGAATCTGTCCTAGAATCAGTAAAACGTGAATATTACGAAGAAACAAGCATAAGGATAAAAAAACCAGAGCTGTTTGGTGTTTTTACGATAATTGTACAAGATGGAAATACAGTTGTAGACGAATGGATGTTGTTTACCTTTAAAGCTACACAGTATGAAGGCGAATCGATCGTCCACTCTCCGGAAGGCACATTACAATGGTTTTCAAAAGATGATGTTGCCGAATTACCAATGGCACAAGGAGATCGATTTATTTTCCAACATCTTCTTTATGAAACAACACCGATGTATGGAACATTTTATTATACACAAGATTATTCTTTACTTTCGTATCGTTTGCATCCAGAACCAACTGAGTAATGAGAAGTTTGTTAGTAAGACATGCTCTTAAATTATAGAGAGGGTGATTTGAATGATGGAAGAGTTCAATGAAGATATTCAAATCGTTATTATCACGGGAATGTCAGGCGCTGGGAAAACAGTGGCAGTCCAAAGCTTTGAAGACTTAGGTTATTTCTGTGTTGATAATTTACCGCCTGCTCTTATTCCGAAGTTTATTGACTTAATCGAGAACTCTGGTGGAAAAATGAATAAAGTCGCCTTAGTTATTGATTTACGTGGACGAGAATTTTTTCAGGATATGTTTGAGGCTATTGACTCATTAAGTCAAACACGAACATTTCATGTCACACCACAAATTCTCTTTTTAGATGCAAAAGATGCAAAACTCGTGCAACGATATAAGGAAACGAGAAGATCTCATCCATTGGCACCTAAAGGATTACCGTTAGATGGAATTAAAGCAGAGCGTGAAATATTAGAGGATTTAAAAGGAAGAGCACAGCAAATTATTGATACAACTGATTTAAAGCCAATTCAATTACGCGAAAAAATCATTCAACGTTTTTCGTCAACAGAGAAACATCCGTTTTCGATTAACTTTATGTCTTTTGGGTTTAAATATGGGATTCCGATCGATGCTGACCTTGTTTTTGATGTCCGCTTTTTGCCGAATCCACATTATATTGATCATATGAGGCCGAAAACAGGCTTGGATGAGGAAGTTTCATCGTATGTATTAAAATGGTCTGAAACACAGCAATTTATTGAAAAATTACAAGACTTATTTACGTATATGTTACCCCAATATAAACGTGAAGGAAAAAGTCAGGTTGTCATTGGGATTGGGTGTACAGGTGGAAAGCATCGCTCCGTAACGTTGGCCGAATATTTCAGTAAAGAGTTTAATGATGAGTATGTCGTCCATACAAGTCATCGAGATATTGAGAAAGGTAAGGAATCTCATTAGTGAATAGAAAAAAAATCGTTGTTATTGGCGGAGGAACAGGATTATCAGTTCTATTGCGGGGACTGAAGACATTTCCGGTTGATATAACTGCAATCGTAACAGTTGCAGATGACGGGGGAAGCTCGGGACGACTTCGAAATGAATTAGATATTCCACCACCTGGGGATGTACGGAATGTCTTGACGGCACTTTCAGAAGTCGAACCGCTATTGGAAGAGTTATTTCAACACCGGTTTGAAAATGGAAATGGGTTATCTGGCCATACACTAGGAAACCTATTATTAGCAGGAATCACTTCGATTACCGGAGATTTTGCAAAAGGGATTTCAGAAATTAGTCGAGTGCTAAATGTAAGGGGAAAAGTGTTACCAGCAGCAAATCATAGTATTGTGCTCCATGCAGAAATGTGTGATGGAACCGTGGTGACGGGAGAGTCGAAAATCCCGACTATTGGGAAAAAGATTAAGCGAGTCTTTTTATCACCGCAAATTATAACACCCCTTGAAGAAAGCATTGAAGCGATACGAGAAGCAGATTGTATCGTGATTGGCCCAGGAAGTCTTTATACGAGTATCCTTCCTAACTTGCTCGTTCCTGGAATTGCCGATGAAGTGAAAAAATCAAAAGCAAATAAGGTTTATATTTGTAATGTGATGACTCAACAAGGAGAAACGGATCATTACCATGCATCTGACCATGTGCAAGCGCTTATAAGCCATTGTGGCAAAGGGTTAGTGAATCATATCATTGTAAATCATCAAGAAATTCCTCAACATATCATATATAAATATGCTGAAGAAGGGGCAGTTCCCGTTCAGTTTGATAAAGAAAGATTAGAAAAGATGGATTTATCCGTCATAAACGGATCATTTATCCATTATAGGGAACAATTAATACGCCATGATGCTCGCAAAGTGTCTGAAGCGATATTAACGTTAGCATAACAGGGGATAATTTAAAAATAGAGGGGTGAGGCAATGTCTTTTGCAGCAAAAACAAAAAAAGAACTCACTCAATTAGAAAGTGATGAATGTTGTGTTCGGGCAGAATTAGCAGCGTTGCTTCGGATGAATGGTACGTTATCGTATAGTAATCAAAAATTAAGCTTGGATATTTCAACCGAAAATGCGGCGATTGCAAGAAGGATTTATATTTTAATTAAAAAATTATACCGAACGATTGATATTGAGCTTCTCGTCCAAAAAAAGATGAGACTAAAGAAAAATAATGTCTATTTAGTGAGAATTACTCAAGATACAAGGCTTTTGTTAGAAGAATTAAGTATTATAGGAGAAGGGTTTACCTTTATCCGAGAAATTTCTCCAGACATTATTGAGAATACTTGTTGTAAGCGTGCTTATTTACGAGGGGCTTTTTTGGCTGGTGGTTCTGTGAATCATCCTGAAACGTCAAGTTATCATTTGGAAATTTTCTCTTTGTATGAAGAACATAATCAATCGATTTGTGAATTAATGAACGTTTTTGATTTGAAGGCAAAAATTTTGGAAAGAAAAAAAGGATTTATTACGTACATCAAAGAAAGTGAAAAGATAACAGAATTCTTAAACATCATTGGTGCGCACCAAGCATTGCTTTATTTTGAAGATGTGCGCATAATGAAAGATATGAGAAATTCAGTCAACCGACTTGTCAATTGTGAAACAGCCAATTTAAATAAAACGGTTGGGGCTGCAATGCGTCAAGTTGAAAACATTCGCCTAATTGACGAAGAAATTGGCTTAGATCAATTACCGGACCGCTTACGAGAAATTGCAAAGCTCCGAGTCGAACATCAAGATGTAACATTAAAAGAGTTAGGCGAAATGATGTCAAGTGGGAAAGTAAGTAAGTCTGGTGTCAATCATCGTTTACGAAAATTAGATGAAATTGCTGACCGCATTCGATCGGGAGCAAAAATTGAAATTTAGCAAACGTTTTGTCACGTGCTTATTTAATTTATCATATATAGTAGAATGAATGGAGGAGAAGAAAATGGTTGAAAAACAAATGGAAGTGAAATTGAAAACAGGATTGCAGGCGCGTCCAGCTGCATTATTTGTACAAGAAGCAAACCGATTTGTTTCTGATATCTTTATTGAAAAAGAAGGAAGAAAAGTGAATGCGAAAAGCATTATGGGTATTATGAGTTTAGCAATCGGTAAAGGTGTTACCATCAATGTTATTGTTGATGGAAAAGATGAAGAAGAAGCAATTGTCGCTCTTGAAAACTTCATTGGAAAAGAAGAATAACAAAAAACAAGCACACATGGTTGTGCTTGTTTTTTCATATATGAAAAATCCCCGTTCGGACATTTGTTCCGCTATTTTCGCACTTTTGTTGATTTCTGGTAGGCTAATGGACATCTATTCCGCTACTATATGGTTTTTCTCTGAAATTCCAGTGTTAATGAGGAAATAGCGGAAAAGATGTCCGATAGGGTTTCGTTTTGCCCGAATAAACGCAAAATAACGGAATAAATGTCCGATACGTTCGATAGAAAGCACAAAAAGCACAGAAACCTGTGCTTTTTGTTTGTCTTTTTATTTTTTTGAACGCTCTGACGTAATGACACCATCAATTAAGCCGTATTCTTTCGCTTGTGCTGCACTCATGAAATTATCACGGTCAGTGTCTTTTGCGATGACTTCAAGAGGTTGACCTGTACGTTCGGATAAGATTTTGTTTAAGTGCTCACGCATTTCAATAATTCGTCTTGCGTGAATTTCGATATCAGATGCTTGCCCTTGTGCTCCACCAAGTGGTTGGTGAATCATGACTTCACTGTTTGGAAGAGCGTAACGTTTTCCTTTTTCACCTGCAGATAAAAGGAAAGCTCCCATGGAAGCTGCCATCCCGATACAAATCGTAGAAACGGCTGGTTTAATGAAATTCATTGTGTCATAAATCGCCATACCTGCCGTAATTGAACCACCCGGACTGTTAATATAAAGAGAAATGTCTTTATCAGGGTCTTCTGCTTGTAAGAAAAGAAGCTGAGCAACAATGGAGTTGGCGACATTGTCGTCAATGGCACTTCCTAACATAATAATACGGTCCTTTAACAATCTAGAGTAAATATCATAGGCTCTTTCTCCGCGATTTGTTTGTTCAATAACTGTAGGGATTAAATTCATTTGAATATCCTCCTCATTTCTTTTAATATTTCGTTATGTACACATCATACCTAAATGGTCAAGAAAGGTCAAATGATATACCTGACCATTTCTACTACTATATTATTTCTATGTTCTTCCTAGAATACCTTTTCATGATAACCGAAATCAGGCTGCTTCAAACGAATTTGTTAGATTTAATTTCATATTTTACAAATATACCAAATAAATTGTTATAATTGTGTATATGAGAAAAACCTTGACGTATATATAGGGTAAGCGTTTACAATAGATGTGTAGAGGGGAGAGGTTGAATGGAGTTAAACTTAAACGTTGGTCTTTATCAAAGTACAAACTTATATATGACCCGTGAGTTGAGACAGGCGATCTCCTTACTGCAATATTCTTCGATAGAGCTCATTCATTTTATTAAAGAACAGGCATTGGAAAACCCTTTAATTGACTTAGGGTCGGAACGTAGTGGAATCGAGTATAGTTACGAAGGAAGAAATGCTACAAATTCAAATGTAACAGCTTTGGATTATGTTCGGAATAACCCAACTGGGCTAACAGAACATCTTTGTCAACAGCTGCGGTTTATGAACATTAATAAAAATCAATATCATCGCCTCTATTATATGATTTGTCATTTAACACAAGACGGTTACCTTCCAATACAACGAGAACAATTAGCAAAAGAATTGAAAGTAAAAGCAGACACAATTGAAACTGATATTGCACTTCTCCAATCACTTGAGCCTACTGGAATCGGTGCAAGCGATCTAGAAGAATGTTTATTGCTTCAGTTAAAAGCAAGAAAAAGACGGTTTCCATTAGCAGAGATGATAGTTGAACATTATTTGCCGATGTTTGCTGAACGAAAATGGAGAGAGCTTGCAAAAGAGCTTGCTGTAACGACAGCAGAAATTCAAGATGTGTATGATGTCATCCAAGATTTAGACCCTAGGCCAGGGAGTCATTTTCATGAAGAGGCAACAACGTATATTGTTCCGGACGTCAGTGTGGAAATCACGAACGGTCAATTCATTGTCATGATGAATGATGATATTCTTCCTCAAATCTCCATTAATAACCAATATCGAAAATTGTTAGCAAGTAATGAGAAAACAGAAGTCACTGAGTATGTGAAGCGGAAATTTGAACAAGTGCAATGGGTTATGAAAAGTATTCAGCAGCGTCAAGAAACGATTCTTTTGGTAACTAGAGCTATTGTTGAAAAACAACATTCTTTTTTCGTGGATGGAAGTTTAGTGCCTTTAACATTAAAAGAAATTGCCGATGAAGTTGGCGTACATGAATCAACGGTAAGTCGAGTTACAACAAATAAATATGTTCAAACGCCTAAAGGAATGTTTGAATTGAAATCGTTTTTTGTGTCAAAAATAAATCGAGATACATCAAGTGACAAAGTGAAGCAACATATAAAAGCTCTAGTAGAAAGAGAAGATAAAACAAAACCACTCTCTGATCAATCTATTGTCCGCTTGCTTTCTGAATCGTTTAATATTACAATTTCTAGACGAGCGATAGCGAAATACCGGGATGAGCTGAATATTCCAGCTTCATCAAAGCGAAAGAGGTATGAATAGCAGGAGGAACGATGGAGAAAATAAAGGTGACCTTTTATTCAAAAGAAAATTGTTCTTTATGTGATAAAGGCTTTCTTGTTTTACAACAACTAATAGAAGAATTTCCACTGGACATTCATGTCGTTGATATTTACAAAAATGATGATTTACTTGAGAAGTATCAAATCATGATTCCAGTGGTTGCTATTGATGGGGAAGATGTCGAATTCGGAATTTTGTCAAAAAATAAGATAAGAAAGCGTTTACTTGAGAAAAAAGGATAAAATTAACTTGTAGTACGATCATTTCCTTGTTAAAATAAAAAGTGTAAGCAGGAACTGGTCTTTTTTTTACCCGCATCGGGACAATAAATGTCACCTAGGGACTTTTTGTGACCCGATTAAATTTCTGCTTAATGTAAGGAGATTGAACAATGCGAGTATTATTAGAGCTTCAACGAAAACTATTACCTGATATGCTCGATGTCATGGCTAAGCGATTTCGGATCTTGCAGTCGATTAGGTTAATGGGACCGATTGGACGACGAAATTTAGCATCAAGCCTTGAAATTTCCGAACGTGTACTTCGGAGTGAAGTTGAGTTTCTCAAAGACCAAGGTCTCATTCAGATTGCCCCAGCTGGGATGAGTTTATCCGAAGAAGGAAAAACGACGTTATTTCAGCTAGAAGATGTGATGAAAGATTTACTTGGACTTCGAACACTGGAAGAACAACTATCAAAGCAATTACAAATTGAGAATGTTATTGTTGTTGCTGGGGATAGTGACCAGTATGATTGGGTAAAAAAAGAAATGGGGCGTGCTTGTGTTACTCGTTTAAAGCAGCATTTAACCCCAAAAAATGTCATTTCTGTCACTGGTGGAACGACAATGGCATCGATTGCAGAAATGATGACACCTGACCCTGTTTTACATGAAGCAATGTTTGTCCCAGCTCGAGGTGGATTAGGCGAGCAAGTGGAAAATCAGGCGAATACAATTAGTGCAGAAATGGCAAGGCGAGCAGGAGCGAGTTATCGTTTAATGCATGTTCCTGATTTACTCAGTGAAGAAACATACGCTTCATTAGTAGCAGAACCTTCCATTAAAGAGATATTGTCGATCATCCGGTCTTCATGCATTGTCATTCATGGGATTGGAGATGCTACGACTATGGCTAAACGGCGAGGCTCACCACATGGACTCGTTGAAAAGCTAAAGAAACATCATGCTGTTGCAGAAGCCTTTGGTTATTATTTTGACCAAACTGGAAATATTATTCATAGGGAAAGAACAATTGGCTTACAGCTCGAGGATTTAACAAAATCTAAGTATGTCATTGCGGTTGCAGGTGGTGCCTCTAAAGCAGATGCTATTGCCGCTTATGTCAAACATCGAACGAGCCATGTGTTGATTACTGATGAAGCCGCAGCAAAGAAAATTGTTGAAAATAGTAGAGAGTAGTTTGTTTTCGTAGGGTTATCCCCCCTTTGAAATAAAAAATTTAGAGAATGAATGCATTTTAAGGAGGAAATTTTTATTATGGCAACTAAAATTGGTATTAATGGATTTGGACGTATCGGACGTAACGTACTTCGTGCAGCTTTAAAAAACCCGAATGTTGAGGTTGTAGCAATTAACGATTTAACAGATGCAAATATGTTAGCTCACTTATTAAAATATGATTCTGTTCATGGAAAACTAGATGCAGAGGTTTCTGTAAATGAAAATTCACTTGTTGTAAATGGACAAGAAATTAACGTTTCTGCAGAGCGTGATCCTGCTAAGCTTAACTGGGCAGACCGTGGAGTAGAAGTAGTAGTTGAATCAACTGGTTTCTTCACAAAACGTGCAGATGCTGCGAAACATTTAGAAGCTGGAGCAAAGAAAGTTATTATTTCAGCTCCTGCATCAGATGAAGATATTACTGTTGTTATGGGTGTTAATGAAGATAAATATGATGCAGCAAACCACCATGTTATCTCAAATGCTTCTTGTACAACAAACTGCTTAGCTCCATTTGCTAAAGTATTAAATGACCAGTTCGGAATTCGTCGTGGAATGATGACAACAGTTCACTCATACACAAATGACCAACAAATTCTTGATTTACCACATAAAGATTACCGTCGTGCTCGTGCAGCTGCGGAAAACATTATTCCAACAACTACAGGTGCAGCGAAAGCGGTAGCTCTAGTTCTTCCTGAGTTAAAAGGGAAATTAAATGGTGGAGCAATGCGTGTACCTACACCTAACGTTTCTTTAGTAGACTTAGTAGCTGAACTTGATAAAGAAGTAACAGCTGAAGAAATTAATGCTGCATTTAAGGCAGCAGCAGAAGGTCCATTAAAAGGTGTGCTTTCTTACAGTGAAGAGCCACTTGTTTCTGGTGACTATAATGGAGACCCTTCTTCATCAACAATTGATGCATTATCTACAATGGTAATGGAAGGGAACATGGTAAAAGTTATTTCTTGGTATGATAATGAGTCTGGTTACTCTCACCGTGTTGTAGACTTAGTTGAATATATTGCAAAGCAAGGACTATAATGAAAAGTAGAATTTAATGGGAAAGAGGAGGAGAAGCTAAAGCGCCATTCTCCTCTTTCCAATGCTTATCATCTTACTACAATCGTTAAGGGGGTTCATTTGACATGAACAAAAAGTCCATTCGAGATGTCGACGTAAAGGGGAAAAAAGTTTTTTGCCGTGTTGATTTTAATGTACCGATGAAAGATGGAGAAGTAACAGACGATACTCGTATTCGTGCAGCACTTCCAACGATTCAACATTTAGTTAATCAAGGCGCAAAAGTTTTATTAGCGAGCCATTTAGGGCGTCCTAAAGGTCAAGTTGTAGAAGAGCTTCGGTTAGATGCGGTTGCAAAGCGTTTAAGTGACCTACTTCAAAAAGATGTGACGAAAACAGATGAAGCTTTTGGAGCAGAAGTTAATGAAGCGGTTAGTGCAATGCAAGAAGGTGATGTTCTATTGCTTGAAAACGTGCGTTTTTATGCAGGAGAAGAAAAAAACGATCCTGAATTAGCGAAAGAATTTGCTCAATTAGCGGACCTTTATGTAAACGATGCATTTGGTGCAGCTCACCGTGCGCATGCATCAACTGAAGGGATTGCACATCACATACCAGCTGTTTCAGGGTTCTTAATGGAAAAAGAACTAGAAGTGTTAGGGAAAGCATTGTCTAATCCAGAGCGTCCATTTACTGCCATTATCGGTGGAGCAAAAGTAAAAGATAAAATCGGTGTGATTGAAAATTTACTTGAAAAAGTAGACAATCTTATCATTGGTGGCGGTTTAGCGTATACATTTGTGAAAGCGTTAGGTCACGAAGTAGGGAAATCACTTCTTGAAGAAGATAAAATCGACTTAGCGAAGTCATTTATGGACAAAGCAAAAGAAAAAGGCGTGAAATTTTATGTGCCTGAAGATGTCATTGTAGCTGATGACTTTTCTGACAGTGCAAATAAAAAAGTCGTCGACATTGATTCCATTCCTTCTGATTGGGAAGCGTTAGACATCGGACCAAAAACGATTGATACATATCGTAATGTGATTTTAGAATCAAAACTTGTGATTTGGAACGGACCGATGGGTGTGTTTGAACTTCAAAGTTTTGAAAATGGAACGAAGTCAGTCGGACTTGCTCTTGCAGATTCTGAAGCTTATTCTGTTATCGGTGGTGGAGATTCTGCAGCAGCGGTTGAAAAATTCAGGTTAGCGGAACAAATGAGTCATATCTCAACTGGTGGAGGAGCTTCTCTAGAATTTATGGAAGGTAAAGCTCTACCTGGTGTTGTTGCGTTAAACGATAAATAAAAAAGAGGTGAAAATGATGCGTAAACCCATTATTGCTGGAAACTGGAAAATGAATAAAACGTTAGGGGAAGCGTTAGATTTTATTGAACAAGTAAGAAATGCTGTGCCAGCTCAGTCTGTTGTCGATTCTGTCGTTTGTGCACCTGCCTTATTTTTAGATGCACTTGTGAAAGAGACAGATGGAACTGATGTTGAAATTGGAGCACAAACGATGCATTTTGAACCAAGTGGCGCTTTCACAGGTGAAATCAGCCCGGTTGCTTTAGCTGATATCGGCGTCAAATATGTTATTATCGGCCATTCAGAACGTCGCGAAATGTTTGCTGAGACAGATGAAACAGTAAATCAAAAAGTGAAATCAGCTTTCACACATAACCTTGTACCAATCATGTGCTGCGGGGAAACATTAGAAGAGCGTGAAGCAGGCAAAACGAATGAAATCGTTGGTGAGCAAGTCGTTAAAGGATTAGCTGGATTAACTGAAGACCAAGTAAAAACGACTGTTATTGCCTATGAGCCAATTTGGGCTATCGGAACAGGGAAGTCATCATCAGCTGAAGAAGCAAATGAAACTTGTGCTTATATTCGCCAAGTCGTGGCTGAGCAATTTTCACAACAAGCAGCAGATGCTGTTCGTATCCAGTATGGTGGTAGTGTGAAGCCAGCTAACATTAAAGAATACTTAGGACAGTCTGATATTGATGGTGCTTTAGTTGGTGGAGCAAGTCTTGAACATGATTCATTCCTTCAATTATTGGAGGCAGCAAAATGAGTAAACCAGTAGCCTTGATTATTCTTGATGGCTTCGGTATGCGTGAAGAAACAAAAGGGAATGCTGTTGCTCACGCAAAGAAGCCAAATTACGATCGCTATTGGAATAACTACCCTCATACAACGATTCGGGCTGACAGTGAAGCTGTTGGTTTACCTGAAGGTCAAATGGGAAATTCAGAAGTGGGCCATTTAAACATTGGTGCTGGCCGTATTGTCTATCAAAGCTTAACTAGAGTGAACCTAGCGATTCGTGAAGGTGAATTTTTTGAAAATGAAACCTTTTTAAAAGCCATTGATCATGTGAAAGAAAAAGGAAGTAGTCTTCATGTTTATGGACTTCTTTCAGATGGTGGTGTGCATAGTCATATTGAGCATTTATTTGCGTTACTAGAGCTTGCCAAAGCCAAACAGGTCGACAAGGTCTACATTCACGGTTTTCTTGATGGACGTGATGTCGGTCCAACGTCAGCTGAGATTTATATCCGTGCCCTAGAGGATAAAATTCATGAGTTAAACGTAGGACAAATTGCATCTGTTCACGGACGTTATTATGCGATGGATCGCGATAGACGTTGGGAGCGCGTTGAAAAATCATATCGTGCCATGGTGTACGGTGATGGACCGACGTATAAAACGGCTCTTGAAGTGATTAAAGACTCTTATCAAAATGACATTAACGATGAGTTTGTTATTCCTTCTGTTATTGTTGATGAGGCTGGCAAACCTGTTGGAACGGTAAAAGATGATGATGCCGTCATTTTCTTTAACTTCCGTCCTGACCGAGCAATACAAATGTCACAAGTGTTTACAAATGAAGACTTCCGTGGGTTTGAACGTGGAGACCAGCACCCTAGAAATCTTCACTATGTATGCTTAACGCATTTTAGTGAAACTGTAAAAGGGTTCGTCGCTTTTGAGCCAACAAACTTAGATAATACACTAGGGGAAGTTCTTTCACAGCAAGGCTATAAACAATTGCGTATTGCTGAAACCGAGAAATATCCACATGTTACATTTTTCTTTAGTGGTGGCCGTGAAGAGCCATTTCCTGGTGAAAAACGAATTTTAATTGATTCACCGAAAGTTCCAACGTATGACTTACAACCGGAAATGAGCGCCTATGAGGTAACTGATGCACTTGTGAAGGAAATAGAAGCGGATAACCATGACGCGATTATTTTAAACTTTGCGAATCCTGATATGGTCGGACATTCCGGAATGTTGGAACCAACAGTCAAAGCGATTGAAGCGGTTGATGAGTGTCTTGGGAAAATCGTGGATGCCATCATTGCCAAAGGTGGGTATGCGATTATTACAGCAGACCATGGAAATGCCGATGAAGTGATTACACTTGAAGGCAATCCAATGACAGCCCATACGACAAACCCAGTTCCTGTTATTGTTACAAAAGATGGAGTTGAGCTTCGAGAAGGTGGAATTTTAGCTGATTTATCTCCGACTTTACTTGAACTCATTGGTGGTAAACAACCATCTGAGATGACAGGAAAATCGTTAATAAAGTAAAGAGTTTGTGAATTTGAAAATTACTGTAGGAGTTTACAACAGGATAGCGAATGATTTAAAGGAACAAACGCAACCTATTGTAGACACAAAAATCGAATAAAAAATGTTAGGGAGATGAACAATCAATGACAATTATTACTGATGTATATGCACGCGAAGTGTTAGATTCACGTGGTAACCCGACAGTGGAAGTAGAAGTATTTTTAGAGTCAGGCGCTATGGGACGAGCACTTGTACCAAGTGGTGCGTCAACAGGTGAATATGAAGCAGTTGAATTACGTGACGGTGGAGACCGTTATATGGGTAAAGGTGTTTTAAAAGCTGTTCAACACGTAAACGAAGTGATTGCTCCTGAATTAGTTGGCTATGACGCGTTAGAGCAAGTTGAAATCGATAAGTTTTTAATTGAACTTGATGGAACTAGCAATAAAGGAAATCTTGGAGCCAATGCGATCCTTGGTGTTTCCATGGCTGTTGCTCGTGCTGCTGCAGATGCTCTAGGTGTACCTTTATACATGTACTTAGGTGGATTTAATGCCAAAACATTACCAGTACCAATGATGAACATCTTAAATGGTGGAGAGCATGCTGACAATAACGTTGATATTCAAGAGTTTATGGTTATGCCAATTGGTGCAGAAAACTTCAAAGAAGCACTTCGTATGGGTGCAGAAATTTTCCATAACTTAAAATCTGTTCTAAAAGCAAAAGGGTTAAACACAGCTGTTGGTGATGAAGGTGGATTCGCTCCAAACTTAGCATCAAACGAAGAAGCGCTTCAAACAATCATTGAAGCGATTGAAAAAGCTGGATACAAGCCTGGTGAAGAAATTGTCCTTGCTATGGATGCGGCTGCCTCAGAGTTTTATGAAGATGGCAAGTACAACTTAAAAGGTGAAGGTGTCGTTCGTACATCAGAAGAAATGGTCGAATTTTATAGCGAGTTAGTTGCTAAATATCCAATCATCTCAATTGAAGATGGTTTAGATGAAAACGACTGGGATGGATGGAAAAAGCTAACTGAAGCTATTGGTGACAAAGTTCAGTTAGTCGGAGACGACCTTTTCGTTACAAATACTGAAAAGCTTTCTGAAGGTATTGAAAAAGGAATCGGGAACTCGATCTTAATCAAAGTAAATCAAATTGGTACATTAACAGAAACATTTGATGCGATTGAAATGGCAAAACGTGCAGGCTATACCGCTGTTATTTCTCACCGTTCTGGTGAAACAGAAGATAGCACAATTGCAGACATCGCTGTAGCAACAAATGCAGGACAAATCAAAACAGGTGCACCTTCTCGTACAGACCGTGTAGCGAAGTATAACCAACTTCTTCGTATTGAAGATGGCTTTGGTCCAGTTGGACAATACGGTGGAAGAGAAGCATTC
This sequence comes from Alkalihalobacillus sp. LMS39, assembly GCF_022812285.1. NCBI lineage: Bacteria > Bacillati > Bacillota > Bacilli > Caryophanales > Bacillaceae > Alkalihalobacillus > Alkalihalobacillus sp. LMS39. Next base: position 4,382,337 of record NZ_CP093300.1, on the reverse strand, counting down.
TACAATTTGGCTAACAAAAAATAAGCTTGACGTTTGGGAAGACTGCGAATAGATTCGCAGTCTTTTCTATGTTGCAGAGTGAGCTTAAGCTTACGGACATATATTCCGCTATTTTACGAAAAAACAGCTTTTCTTAAAGTCTATCGGACACCTGTTCCGTTATGTGTCGCAAAAGACGGGAGTATGAGGCTAAAAATGACGAAGTAGCGGAACAGATGTCCGTTAGCCATCAAAATGGCTTGGTTTCTTAGTGAATAGCGGAACAAATGTCCGAACAAGAAAAACGCGGAGCGTAAATTTTTATACTTTCTATCTTTAAAAAAAAGAAGTACAAAAAGGTCTTTTACAGACCCTTTTGTACTTTCCCTTTTACAGTGAGCCGATGCCACCTAAAAGAACGATAAAAACCCAAAATGCAATTTTTAATGCAATTGTAACGATACCAAGAATTAATGAAGCTTTAGCTACGCCTCGTTTGACTGGTTTGTTTAAACCGACAAACCCAAAAACAATGGCAAGTCCACCAAGAATATAAGGCAGGAACGGGATAAGATTAAGTACAACACCGATGATACCTAAAACAAGACCTGCAGTGGCTAATCCATTACCTTCGGCTTTTTCGATTATAACTTTTGTTGTTGTTTCTGTGCTCATGTGTAAGCTCCTCTGCTTTAGTATGATAAAATCAATATCAAGTGTAGTATAAAATACCTAATATTTCAACAGAAAACTACAAAAAAATGAAAAAATCTGAAAATGTATGTAAAACTAATAGAGCACATCTAAAGGATAAAAAACTCTCCTCTTGCTTGTACAACTAGTTTTATGGTATGTTTAAAAAAGCGCATACTGTACTTTTGGAGGTGTAAGTCGTGGGATTTTTATCTGTATTACTTGGAATTAATGCTGTTGCATTAATTATCGTTGTTTTACTTCAATCTGGTCGTAGTGCTGGCTTATCAGGAGCGATTTCGGGTGGAGCTGAGCAATTAGTAGGGAAACAAAAAGCTAGAGGAATTGATGCGGTATTAATTAAAGCTACTGTTGTTCTAGCGATTCTATTTTTTGTTTTAACGATTGCTGTCGCTTATTTTGCATAAGGATAATAACCATTCAGAAAGCAGCGAGGAAACTTGCTGCTTTCTTTTTTGCTTGATACATTCGGTTTGGAATAAAATATGTTTATATACATAGTAGAATCAAAAAAACAGGCAACACTATGAAGTAAAGGATGATGAATAATGAAACCAGTAGCTCCAAAGCCGTTTATGTTTGAAGGAGGGGAACGAGCGGTTCTTCTTTTACATGGGTTTACAGGGACAACTGCTGATGTACGAATGATAGGGCGATACTTACAAAAACAAGGATATACATGTTATGCGCCTCTTTATAAAGGTCATGGTGTTCCACCAGAACAATTGGTTCATACAGGACCCGAAGATTGGTGGAGTGATGTTGTTGAAGGCTATGAATGGTTAAAACATAAAGGCTATGAAGACATTGCAGTATGTGGGCTATCACTTGGAGGCGTCTTTTCTTTAAAGTTAGGGTATACTTATCCAGTAAAGGGAATTATTCCAATGTGTGCTCCCGTAAAAACGAAAAGTGAAGAGGTTATGTACGAAGGTGTTGTTGATTACGCTCGCCAATATAAAAAGTTTGAAGGGAAACCTGACGACCAAATTGAAGAGGAAATCGAGAAGTTTAAACAAACACCGATGAATACATTACAAGCACTACAGGAGTTAATTACGGATGTCCAAGAGCATTTAGATCATATATATGCCCCAGTTTTTGTTGCACAAGCTCGCCATGATGAAATGATTGATGTGGAAAGTGCTTCTATTATTCATGACACCGTTGAAGCAACAAATAAGAAACTAAAATGGTATGAACATTCCAGTCATGTCATCACCCTTGATAAGGAAAAAGAACAACTCCACGAGGATGTTTATCATTTTTTAGAAACATTGGATTGGTCTTCTAACTAATGAATGAAAAGGAAGTGAATGGGTGTGTCTGAACAGCAAGTTGAAAAAATATTGCATTATATGCGAGAAGAAGTGACAAAACCAGTTTCAGTGACAGAATTAGAGGAAGCATTTGGATTACAAGATTCAAGTGATTTTAAAGAATTCGTCAAACTATTAAATGATATGGAAGATAAAGGGTTAATCGTGAGAACACGAAGCAATCGTTATGGTTTACCTGACAAAATGAACCTTGTTCGGGGTCGGGTCCAAGCGAATGCAAAAGGATTTGCCTTTATTATTCCAGAAGAAGAATTTGAAGGCAAAGATGTGTACGTATCTAACTTAGATTTAGGAAACGCCATGAATGGAGATACGGTTCTTGTCCGTCTCCACCCGAAGTCAACGGGTGCTAGGCCAGAAGGTGAAGTTATCCGTATAATTGAACGTGGATTAAAAGAAGTTGTCGGAACATTTGTCGATAGTGAACATTATGGTTTTGTTGTTGCTGATGATAAACGAATTCCAAATGATATCTTTATCCCGAAAAATGCAGATAAAGGTGCTGTTGCAGGTCATAAAGTCGTTGTTAAGATCACGAAATACCCTGAAGGTAAAATGAGTGCAGAAGGGGAAGTTGTAACTATTCTTGGTCATAAAAATGACCCCAGCATCGATATTTTATCGATTATTCATAAACATGGTCTGCCAGGGGAATTTCCACAAGATGTAATTGACCAAGCTGAAAAAGTCCCAGATTCGATTTCTGAAGATGAAATTGGAAAACGGCGTGATTTACGTGATAAAACAATCGTGACGATCGACGGAGCAGATGCAAAAGATTTAGATGATGCTGTTAATGTAGAAAAATTAGACAATGGGAATTATAAATTAGGCGTTCATATTGCCGATGTTAGTTATTATGTAAAAGAAGGTTCACCAATTGATTTAGAGGCGAGAGAACGGGCAACGAGTGTTTATTTGGTTGACCGTGTAATTCCGATGATTCCTCATCGGTTATCAAATGGGATTTGTAGTTTGAACCCGAAAGTGGACAGGCTAACATTATCTTGTGAAATGGAAATTACACCAGATGGTCAAGTTGTTCATCATGAAATTTTTGAAAGTGTCATTCGTACAACAGAACGTATGACGTATAAAGATGTTCGTGATATTTTAACAGAAGCTGATGAAGAGGTCACAAAGCGATATGAGTCTCTTATTCCATTTTTTAAATTAATGGAAGAGTTGGCAGCGATATTACGGAAAAAACGCTTTGAACGCGGAGCTATTGACTTTGATTTTAAAGAAGCAAAAGTGCTGGTGCAAGAAGATGGAAAACCGACAGATGTCGTTATCCGAGAACGTTCAGTGGCGGAAAAGCTCATTGAAGAATTTATGTTGGCAGCTAATGAAGCTGTTGCCGAGCATTTCCACTGGATGAAGGTTCCATTTATTTACCGTATTCATGAGGACCCTGATGCAGAAAAGCTAACAAAATTCCTTGAATTTATTACGAACTTTGGGTATGTGGTGCGTGGAAATGCCAACACGGTCCACCCACGCGCATTACAAAAATTATTAGATGAAGTTCGAGGAGAACCTGAAGAAACGGTTATCAGCACAGTTATGTTACGTTCGATGCAGCAAGCGAAATATGATCCACATAGCTTAGGACATTTTGGCTTGTCAACGGAATTCTATACGCATTTTACGTCACCGATTCGTCGTTACCCAGACTTAATCGTACACCGACTTATACGTACGTATTTAGTTGAAGGACGAGTGGATGAACAAACACAAAGTTTATGGAATGAAAAGCTTCCAGAAATTGCGAAGCATTCGTCTGAAATGGAGCGTCGAGCTGTTGAAGCAGAACGTGAAACAGATGAAGTGAAAAAAGCTCAATATATGGAAGATAAAATTGGTGAGACATTCACAGGAATGATTAGTGGTGTCACTAACTTTGGAATTTTCGTTGAATTGGAAAACACAATTGAAGGACTTGTTCATGTCAGTTATTTAACAGATGACTACTATCATTACGATGAAAAACAATATGCTATGATTGGCGAACGTACAGGAAATGTGTTTCGAATTGGAGATGGGCTTGAAGTTCGTTGTGTCAATGTAAATGTCGATGAGGCATCAATTGACTTTGAAATCGTCGGCATGAAAGGTGAACGAAAAACAGAACGTAAAGCGCGTCCAAAAGTGATTGTTGGAGGCGAGCGTCGGAAAAAGCCAGGTGACCGTAAAAAAGGAGCAAGTTCATCTGGAACTTCCGGAGCAGGTGATAAAAAAGCACCAAAGAAGAAGAAAAAGTTTTATGAAAATGCTCCGAGAAATAAACGAAAAAAAGGGAAAAAGAAGCCGAAATAAAAGTGAAAAAGAGGTTATTATTAGAGGGATTTTCCTTTAATGGTAACCTCTTTTTATTTTGTCGAAACATCTTTGGTTTTTGTCGAATGAAATAGATATTTATCCTTTAAATTATCAATTATAATTAATTTGATTCACACTAAAATCCTAGGAGGAGCACAATGAAAAAGGTCTTTATATTATTTTTAGCTATTCTTTTTGTTATACCTAATTTAACTGTTTTTGCAGCAACACCAATTACAGATGAAAATCTTCAAGAATTACTTGATAAGTACGAGTTAACATTAGTAGAGCTTGAGGAAATGTTAGCTGAATATGGCGAAACATTAGCAGATTATGAGTTTATTGAAGATTTAGAAGAAATGATTATTTTTGATGCGGAATTTGATGAAATAAGTTTAGATGATTTAACTGAATTATTTGCTTTATTTGGGTTAACAGAGGACGAGCTTATTCGATTACTTGACCATGTTTCTGCATTAGACGGTGAAACAGTTCTTGCTAATTTAGAAGCACTAGAAGCACGTATTATGGCTTTACCTGATTTTGATAGCGCAGATGATTTAACAGATGCAGAGCTAGAAGAATTAGCATCGATTTGGGAAGAGTTATTACGTGTGTTTGAAATGGAAGCAAAATATTTCTTAGTGAAAGACGGAAATAAAGAAGCTATTTCTCTTCGTGATTTAATTGTTTTAGATAGTGTTGATGGAGCTGATTTATTAATCGAGCTTTATAACCTTCAAGGTGAATTTTTAGCAGACATTTTAATTACATCAGATATGTTTGGCTCTGATGTGATTAAAGAAATTACAGAAGAAGCAACGGGTGCTGCACCGGTTCAATCTGATAAAACAGTAAAAGGTGGTAAATTACCTAAAACAGCAACAGACCATGGTCTTGGCATGTTGTTTGCATTAATGGCTGTCACGGTTGGGTTTGGTTTATACCGTAAAGGAAAGGCATTATCGTAATGAATAAGGTTAAACAAAGAAGAATCAAGTCATTGATTCTTCTTTCCTTATCTATCGTTTGTATTGGTTTTGGAATTGCATTGTTTTTTCAGCACTTTCCCCCTTTTTTTAGAGGATATACAGCAGTTAGCCCGATAACAGAAAAAGAAGTGGTAGAAGTCACTCCAATTGAAAATGATTCAAAAGGAGAAGTAGTATACTTGAATAAACCGGATATCGGTGATGAAATGGGTGTGCTCACGATTCCGAAGCTAAACGCAGAGCTTCCAATTTTTTATGGCACAAGTGAAGACGAGTTAGAAAAAGGGGTCGGACATTTTGCCGGAAGTGTGTTACCTGGATTGAAAGACAATTCTGTTTTGTCCGGACATCGTGATACGGTATTTCGCAGATTAGGTGAAGTTGGGGTTGACGACCTTTTGGTTGTGACAACAGAAGCAGGAGAGTTTACGTATAAAGTAAGAAAAGTACGAATTGTCGATGAAGACGATCGAACGGTGATTGTACCAAGACCAAAAGCAACGTTAACTGTGACAACTTGTTATCCGTTTGACTTTATTGGATCTGCTCCAGAGCGTTATGTTCTCGTTGCTGATTTGGTTGAACCTGAATAATTGCTTAAATGACATTTTTTTGCTATTATTAACTATTGAATCATTCTATAAAGGATGCGTTGATAATGGCCGGAACTGAAGGAAAAGTGTTAGCTCAAAATAAAAAAGCGAGACATGATTACCATGTCGAAGAAACATTTGAAGCGGGAATTGTTTTAAAAGGAACAGAAATTAAGTCGATTCGAGCGGGTAAAGTTCAGCTTAAAGATTCTTTTGCTCGAATTGACAATAACGGTGAAATGTTTTGGATTAATGGACATATTAGTCATTACGAACAAGGAAATCGTTATAACCATGACCCAATACGTTCACGTAAGCTGTTGCTTCATAAAAAAGAAATCGCGAAACTTATTGGATCGACAAAAGAAAAAGGCTATGCGATTGTCCCGTTAAAGCTATATGTGAAAAATGGGTTTGCAAAGCTTTTAATTGGGCTTGCTAAAGGGAAAAAGAACTTTGATAAGCGCGAATCATTAAAGCAAAAAGATGCAAAACGTGAAATCGAAAGAGCGTTTCGTGAGCGACAAAAGGGATAATTTAGAAGTTGGATCTTTCATTTTGATGTGCTATAATTATAAATCCAAGGGCGTGAAAAACCGCTCTTCTAATTGAATAAGGCTTCTTAGCCTTACTAATCCTGGGGACGTTTAGGATTCGACAGGGATAGTTCGGGCTTAAGTTGCGAGTCGAGGGGGTCGGCCTCGTTAAAACGCCAACGCCTATAACTGGCAAAGAAAACAACAACTTCGCACTAGCTGCTTAATAGCACTATGCGGTTCCTCCCTCCATCGCCCATGTGGTAGGGTCAGGGACTCACTCTTAGTGGGCTACGCCGGTTGCTCTCCGTCTGAGGGCGAAGGAAGAGATTAATCAGACTAGCCATTCGGGCGCCTGTCACTGGGCAGATGAGTTGGCGAAATGAGAATACGGTGACTACACTCGTAGAAGCTTAAGTTGCGTTATTCTTGGACGTGGGTTCGATTCCCACCGTCTCCACCAATACATAGTAACTGTTGGTGGAACAAGAGTTTCAAAATCGTGGTAACATTTGTGGTAACACTTTTAGTTAAACTTATAAACATAAGCATGTTTGAAGCCGCCTTCTATTATGAGGGCGGCTTTTTTCGTTGTTAGCGGATAAAGTAGTTGAACAATGGTTTAGAGGTGAGTTTGATTAAATTAAGAGACAAGAATGGAAGGAGCCATCCAATGAATTTAGACGAATATATGGAAAAGAACTTCCCAAATTTACTATTAACGCCACCACTTTTTTATAATTGTGAAATTGGTATCCGTTTTGAATTAGGAGACCCAGAAGAAGAAAACGATAAAGTATATTTAGAGCGTGTTTACCATCGTTCTAAAACGCTGTTTTCAGCAATTAATGATGACAATGACGATATATTTATAGTCTCACATGAAGTTAGAAAAATTAGTGAAAAGAGGAAGGGTAAGAGAGCAAAGTTTTTCCCTTCATTTGTAAAGGTGAAAAATATAAAGTATCGTCTTCAACATTCGATATTGCCATTTGATCTTCAAGACGAAGAAGAAAATGAAGAATGGTGTACGCATAGGTTTAGTATGAAATGCCATGTTAAAGACGTAAGTGTTAGCCGTTTAATTAAAGCGGTTTTCTCAACTGAAATACCATGGATTTATTTTGTGAATTCAACTAAGGGGACAATATTCCATATTTATGATAGCCGAGGGTGTGATTTAGTCGCAACGAATAAAGACGCTATTGAAAATATATATATAAAATATAATGATTGGATTTTAAACTACGATAGAGAGAAAATTGATGAATTATTTAAATAAGTTGTTAGAACAGACTTTTCAAAATTGTGGTAACATTTTACCGGAGATTATAAACATTTTTATGATTGAGTCATCCTTTATTTTGAGAGATGGCTTTTTTGTTGTTTGTAAAAAAAGTAAAACATCCTCCAAATATATCTAATGTAATTGTAAGGAGGAACTGGTGTGAAGTAATGAAATAATAATATCGAGTAGAAAAGGAGGAGTGACAATGAAGAAGGAAACGACTATGTTGGAAAACATTACTGGAGTAACGTGAATATACATACCAGTTAAGGATGTTTACAAATCAACCAAATGGTACGAAAGTAATTTAGGTTGTTCACCAACAACACATAACCCTGTTACACCTGGGATGAGCCTATCCATAATGAGGTTTCTTAATGAGAGTGGAGAATTTGAGGAATCTGGTGTAAGACAAACTGTCCCTGCGTTATTCCTTGTTAGCGCAAACGAGGGAGAACGAGAATGGCAGCAGAAAGATGTTAATGTTCAACAATATCCAAAAGCATGTTTTATAACGCCAAGAATTCAAGAAATGTATAGTCGATTTTTAGAGAAAGGCGTTCAAATTATCTCTAAACTTCCTGAAGAAAGGGAGTTAGGACTCAATTTTACATTCTCTGACCCTGATGGTAACATATCTGAGCTTTGGCAACCTTAAGTTCCGAACCAAAAGACTGACTTCATCAAAAGGAACAATATGAAGCCAGTTTTTACATTTCTTTATTATTTTGTCTTTCTAAATTGCAATGGTGTTTTTCCATAAGTCTTTTTAAACATTTTAGCAAAGTTTGCAGAGTAGTTATAACCAACTTTATGAGCGATGTCGTCGATACTTAAATCAGTCGTTGATAATAAATTTGCAGCAACTGACATTCTAAGTTTATTTATATATTCTCCTATTGAAGTGTGATAAAGCTTTGAAAATCCAGCTTTTAGCTTTTGTTCATTTAAAAACACGATTTTGCTTAACGCTTTAATCGTAGGGGGGTTAAAATAATTTTTTTGCAAGATGTCATGGGCTTTTCGAATCGCTTGAATGTCTGAAAAGGTTAGTTTCATAATTCTGTTTGTCCCAAGTTGGATATTCCCGTAGTCAATTTGGTTTGTGAACGCATTTTCCTTCGACTTTGTCACTTCATTTATTAAAACCGCAATGCACTCTAATATTTTACTTTCCACATAAATACTCGTTAAAGAATCATCGTGATGTAACCCTTGTAGTTGACCGATGATTTCAATGATTTCCAAAGGTAAGTATAAATAAGTATAGTTTTTTATTAATGACTGAAAATCAATGATATTTGGAAAGTTAGGCTTTAGGATTTCATTAAAATAGTTTTCAGATATTGTTATTTCCGTACCATGAAAATGTTGGCCTTTTTTCCATGTTGTCGTTACTTTAAGGTCTTTTTCAATAACAAAAAAAGAGGACGGGGTAAACGTGTAGACAGGATTTTCTTCCATCTTAAACTGCGTCACACCTTCATAAACGACCCCAAATCTCATCAATTGTTCCGGATTATCAAACTTGAACGAGAATTCTTCTGGGATTGTATAGTCAGCAATAAAAAATTCATAATACCCTTCTCTTGAATAGTTAATAAAATGACCAAGTTCAGGTCTCTCTTTATTCGTGTATAACGTGTAATACCCAGCGTCGAATTTAGTGAATGTTAGTTTTTCTATAAACTTGGATTTAAATTGTTGATAAGAGGTTATCGTCATTTCTATTCTCCTTTTACAAAAGTATAGTTTAGGGGAGGGGATTATTCAATTAGATAAGTTGCAAAAATAATGAAATTAGGTGTTGATATTTCTATGAGAATGATTATCATATACAATTAAGCTTGCACTTGAGTCAATCTATTTTGACTAGGGTAATCCAAACATAGGGAGAACAAACAGGCAATGAGGGAAAGTAATCATTGTTTAGTTAACGCTTTTCCTTAAAAACGAATATAGAAGGAAGGTTGATGACCAAATCATTTATAAAAATCAATCCACTGTACGCGCTTTTAGTTATCTTTATTAATTTTCATTGACAAATGAGTTTAATAAAATATAATAAATGATATTGATAATCATTATCAAATTAATAAGAAGATAAGGATGGGAACACGAATGAATATAAAACGAAAAATATCAGTAATCGTTCCATTATTAATGGCAATGCTTATGTTTACACTAATTGGTTGTTCAAGTGAGCAGTCAAATACAGAACCAGCGACGAGCAATGAAACGAAAACAGAAACAACAGAGACCGAAGAGGCAACAGCAGAATATCCAATCACAATCCAGCATGCTCTTGGCGAAACAGTCATTGAAGAAAAACCTGAACGAATTGTTACGATTTCATGGGCAAACCATGATGTTGTACTTGCTCTTGATGTAGTCCCTGTTGGATTTTCAGCGGCAAACTATGGTGTTCAAGATGGAAGTGGGATGTTGCCTTGGACAGCTGAAAAATTAAAAGAACTTGGGGAAGAAAGCCCAAATATTTTTCAAGATACAGACGGCTTAGACTTTGAAGCTATTTCAGACGCAAACCCAGATGTCATTCTCGCATCATACTCGGGAATTACACAAGAAGAATACGAAACGTTAAGTGAGATTGCTCCTGTTGTCGCATATGAAACTGGCCCATGGGTTACTTCATGGCGTGACCAAGTGAAATTGAACGCTATGGGGATGGGAATGGCAGAAAAAGGTCAACAATTGATTGCGGATACAGAAAAGCTTATCCAAGATAAAACAAACGAACACACGGAGATTAAAGGAAAAAAAGCAGCATTTGCCATGATATCAGTAGCTGATTTATCGAAATTTTATGTGTATACTCCAGCAGACCCACGTGGGGAGTTCCTTGGAGAATTATGGATGGAATACCCTGAAAGTTTACTTGAGCAAATTTCCGACCCAAATAGTTTTTATATTGAATTAAGTGCTGAAAACGCTGATGCTTTAAATGATGTGGAAGTGTTAATCACTTATGGAGATGAAAATTCATTACAAGCTCTTCAAGCTGACTCAATTCTTGGGAAAGTGCCAGCAATTGAGAGAGGATCGGTTGTCGTAATTGGAGACAATACGCCACTTGCAGCCGCTGGAACTCCTAGTCCGCTATCGATTCAATATTCGATTGATGAGTATTTAACTTTAATATCAGAAGCTGTTAGCAAATTAAACTAAAATGATGAAAACGTCCGTTTCAGAAATTAAGCAGTTTCATGTTCCAAAAAGTTTCATCACTGTTCTGTTGTTGCTTATAGTTTTGCTAGGAGTATGTGTATTGGCTTCCCTCGCCTTTGGTTCCCGTACGGTTGGCTGGACGGGGTTAATGGAAGGGTTGTTCCTTGATGTTCAGTCCCATGAAGCAAGTGTTGTTCGCCAACGAATTGCGAGAACCGTGTTTAGTTTAATGTGTGGTGCTGCATTAGGAGTTTCCGGAGCTCTTATGCAGTCTGTCACTCGCAATCCAATTGCCGACCCTAGTATTTTAGGTGTAAACACTGGAGCAGCACTCTTTGTTGTTATAGGGATTTCCTTTTTAAATATTAGTACGGCTAGTCAGTATATATGGTTTGCACTAGCAGGAGCAATAGTAACTGCCATTTTTGTATTCGGAATTGGTTCTTTGGGGAGTGGCGGTGCCACGCCCCTTAAGCTTGTTTTAGCAGGAGCGGCCACAAGTGCCGCATTATCATCTTTAGTTATGGCCATCATGATACCTCGCACAAACGTAATGGACCAATTTCGATTTTGGCAAGTCGGGAGTGTGGGGTCAGGAAGCTGGAATTCGATTTCTACGTTCCTCCCGTTTTTACTTGTCGGATTACTTATAGCGTTTTTCACAGCACCCGCTTTAAATGCATTAGCATTGGGAGATGAAGTGGCTACAGGTTTGGGCGTCCGGACAGGCACACTTAGATTGATTGCGGCTTTTGGTGGTGTGCTATTATGTGCTGCTGCAACAGCATTAGCAGGTCCTATTGGTTTTATCGGGTTGTTAGCTACCCATGTTATTCGACTGATGATTGGACCAGATTTACGTTATATTATTCCGATGTCGGCTTTAGCTGGAGCCATTATTTTAACGGTATCAGATATATGCGGTAGAATGATCGGAAGTCCTGGTGAGCTTGAAGTTGGTATTGTGACAGCGTTTATAGGGGCTCCTATTTTAATCTTAATTACGATGAAAGCGAAAATGCGTGCGCTATGATAAATGAATCTATTAATCTTATAATGGTAGGAAGAAAAAAAAGACGTCGTCGTTTTATTTTCATGACTTCTTTATTGGCGATCATCGCTGTTGCCCTTTGTTGTGCGATGCTCATGTTAGGGAATACGATATATCCGGTCCGTGACGTTATCCGAGTGTTAGTAGGAGAAGATGTACAAGGCGCATCTTTTGCTGTCGGTACAATACGCCTTCCTCGAATGATTGCAGGGGTATTTGCTGGATTTGCCTTTGGGGTTGGTGGATATATTTTTCAAACGATGCTTCGAAATCCGCTAGCGAATCCAAATGTCATTGGTATTACAGCTGGTTCAAGTGCAGCTGCTGTGTTTTGTATCATTGTTCTTCATGCAAGTAATATGGTTGTTTCGATTGCTTCAGTTGTTGGAGGGCTTGTTACAGTATTCATTATTTTTTTATTATCCAAAGGAGTTTCTTTTTCAATTGGAAGATTAATATTAGTAGGAATAGGGATTCAAGCGATGTTAAATGCAGTTATTTCCTATTTGTTACTCATTGGTCGCCAACATGACTTACCTACAGCAATGAGATGGTTAAGTGGTAGTTTGAACGGAGCAAAAATGGAAACCCTTTATCCACTTATATTGACCGTTTTCATTTTTACACCGATAATCATCGCCCTCGGCAAACGACTAGATCTATTAGAGCTTGGAGAAGAAGCGGCCACCTCCCTTGGCATTCATACGAATAAAACAAGACTTGTCTTAGTGACTAGTTCTGTTCTAATCATTGCTTTAGCGACAGCAACGACAGGACCGATCGCCTTTGTTGCTTTTCTTGCAGGACCAATTGCAAAAAGGCTAGTCGGTGTTGGGTTTTCAAACATTATACCAGCGGGTCTTGTTGGCATTATTTTAGTGTTAGCCTCTGATTTGATTGGACAATTCGCTTTCACTGCGAGGTACCCTGTTGGTGTTATTACCGGCATACTTGGTGCACCATATTTGCTTTACTTGCTCGTTCGTATCAATCAGAAGGGAGATTTGTAATGAAACCAACACATCTGTTTCAAGCGGAAAAAATAACGGCAGGTTATGAGAATAAATTGATATTGCACGATGTTAGTATTTCGATTCCAAGTAATAAAATAAGCATCATTATTGGTGCCAATGGATGTGGTAAATCAACATTGCTCAAAACAATGGCCAAATTGATTAAACCTACATCTGGACAAGTGACATTAGATGGCAAACCGATTCAAAAGATTCCGCCAAAACATTTGGCCCGTGTGTTAGGACTACTACCACAATCCCCTATCGTCCCTGAAGGAATTACAGTGGCAGATTTAGTTGGGCGTGGCAGATACCCACACCAAACGTTTCTCAAAGGGTGGTCAAAAAAAGATTATGAAGCTGTAGCTGAAGCAATGGACATGATGAATATTACGGAATTTGCCGAGCGAAATATTGACGAATTGTCAGGCGGGCAACGACAACGTGTCTGGATTGCGATGGCACTTGCTCAACAAACAGACATCTTATTTTTAGATGAACCGACAACCTATTTAGATATTACTTATCAAATCGAGATTCTTGATTTGTTAACAGACCTTAACAGAAAACACGGAACAACGATTGTCATGGTTCTCCATGATATTAATTTATCCGCACGTTATGCTGACTATATTTTTGCATTGCATAAGGGAAGGCTTGTCGCTGAAGGAGAGCCATCAAAGGTGATTACTAGTGATTTGATTGAAGATATATTTGGTCTGCATTGTACGATAATAAAAGACCCCGTCTCTGATTCTCCATCGGTGGTACCAATTGGAAGATATCATAATAAGGTGAGGATGTATTCGTAACTGCATCTAAATTAAAGTAGGAAGTCGTGTGCAAATTGGGGCGGCTTCTTTTTTGTTGTCTATTTGTAGAAAGATTGCACGTTCGGACATTTATTCCGTTATTTATTCAGATCTGAGGGGGATTTTATAGCTATCGGACATCTGTTCCGTTACTACCGAAAAAAAGGTAAGAATTAAAGAAAAATTAGTGAAATAGCGGAACAGATGTCCGAAACAATTTGGAAAACGGGCATTTCAGAAGAACTAGCGGAACAGATGTCCGATACATATAAATGAGATTGAAAAAAAGATCTTACAAGAACGGAAAAGGAAATAGTATAATCGGTAGTGGACTCAAAACGAATGGAGTCATGCAGAATTCCATGATGGTTCAAAATGACATAGGAGTTGTACAGACGAATGAATAAAAAAGATGTGGCAAATATCCGTAAACAATTCAAACTAAATAATGAGTTATTAAAGATTACTGACATTTTCAATGTGTATGTCCAAAAAGAAAGTAGTGATATATATCATCAAGAAAGCCAATCTTTCCCATTATTAGATGACGAGCATCAAGAGCTTTTTATGAGCAATTTTAAAAAAATCTTAACTGGTCAATTAGATTCAAAGTTGTTTGAATTAAAATTCCAGCAAGAGGCCATAGAAGACCATACGCAACATATTCTTTATAATGGCTTACAATCAGCGGATGTTGAAGAGTGGAAAGAACATATGTTACAACTCGTTGCAAAAATGTTTAAAGATGTAGAATATAAACATGATGTTGTCGTTACGTTTATTCGAGGCAGTTATTATAAACCCACAAAAGCAAGTAACGAAGAAACAGAACATCAAGCAACTGACGAAGTGTATACACACCCATTTGCTTTGTGCAGCATTAACAAAACAGAAGAACCACAAAAGTCATTAGTGTTTGACTATGTGGAAAAAGAGTTTAAATATAATGTAGTTGTTGATCCGATTATTAATCTCGCAGCACCGATGGCTGGATTTGTGTTTCCTTGTTTTACGGAAAATTCTGCTGACGTTAACCGTATATTGTATTCTTCAGGAAAAGCCAATGAACCTGATGCACATTTTGTGGAAGAGGTCTTAAATGCAGAAACATTTCTAACGGCACAGGAAGATAAAGCGGTGTTTGAGGAAATTGTAAAAGATGTAGTTGGAGAGCAGTTTAATACTCGAACTCTTTCAAATGTGTATGAAGAGATTCAAAAAGTCATGGAAGAAAATGAAGAAGAAGATATCCCGAAACTCGATTATAAAGATGTAGAACGTGTATTAAAAGTTAGTGGTGTTGAAGATGTCAATCTCGATAAGGTCGAGATGGCATATAAAAAAGTGATTGATGATGAGAAATATGAGTTGAAAGCAAACAATATTGTTCCAAGTTATAACTCAAAATCAATTAAAATAAATACAAAAGTAGCAAATATTTCAGTAAGTCCTCAAGATTTAAAGTATGTGAAACAAGTGAATTATAATGGAAAACGTTGTTTGCTTATTGAAATCGATGAAGATGCGGTTATTGAAGGTTTTACGATGGCGCCAGAAACACTTCTGAGTGCTGGACCAGACCAGGAATAATGGAAAGATAGGATAGAACGGTCCCTCCTTGGAGGGAGTTCTGCCTATCGTTCACTTTCTTCAAGTTCTCGGCTCACTTTTGAAATCGTTTCTCTTTCTTTGCCGTTGTTTGGTTGTGCGGCATCTTTACTTTCGATCATGTTACGCTTTGATTTAGATTTTTTTCCCATTGTAGTTCCTCCTTTCAAACAAAGTATAGGTTTATTTTTTTCGTTTCGTAAAAAAATATGTAGATGTATAACCACCTCAAAGAAATTTTTCCTTTCTCATAAAAATGTATCGTTCATTCCTTTAACAAGACTAGGCTCCTTACTCCTTTTTCCGTTTTTTGTATGGAACACTCCATAAATGTTAAACATGATAATAAGAGTTTACTAGATTATATATAGCTATCCCGAATTTGGTATACCTTTTTGGATATAGTGAATATGTAAGAAATACATTTCAAGTTGAGAGGTGACAGCGCTTGAAGGAAATAGTTGATATGTTAAGGAAAACATGTGAACAACATCCCCTAACAGAAAAAATCATTGTTGTGGATTCTTATTTTATCGGTGAACAAATCCTGCTCCAATATGTGAAAAGTGGTCATCAAGCGATCAACTTTAAAATCAAAACCATTCGAGATTTGGCTTTAGATACGATCCAAACGCACTGTGAGGAAATGACAACAACAATAGGGTCTCATTTTATGTATTCCATTGTTAAATCATTGCAACAAGAAAAGAAACTTCAATATTTTCAAGAGTTAGAAATAACACCGCCATTTAGTTACCACATGTTCCAGTTGATTCAAGAATTGCGGCTGGCAGGATTTACGAGTATAACGATAAAGCCAAGCGCATTTGTATCTGAAACAAAAGGACAAGATATAATTCGAATTTTACAACGCTATGAAAAATTGATGGTCGATTATCAATTAAAAGATGATGCAAACTTATATAAACAAGCAAAAGAAAAAGCGGTTCAATCTGAACGTCTATTTTTACTACAAAGTCAGTTATCCGTGTCATATGTCCAAGAACAATTTCTAGAGCATCTATGTCCTGTTATGTTGTCATTACCTGTTACCCCTGTTTATGGAGTGCCAAAACCAAAAGAGACGAAATATTCGTTCATTCAAGAAGGAGAACCAACCCCACTAAGCTATATATATCAATTACAATCTGAAAAAGTAAAGACAGCAATGACTTTACATAAATGGAAAACAGAAGAAGAAGAGATAAAAGACGTGTTGTCGCAAATAAAAAGGAAATCATTACGTTTGGATGATTGTGCAATTTTTTATACTAGCGCTCATCCGTATGTCACTACCGTATTTCATCTTTCACAATCTTATAATATTCCGGTTACGTTTCAAGATGGGGTTCCTATTCAATTTACAAAGCCAGGTAAGCTTATAAACGGCTTAGTACAATGGGTAAGGTCATCGTACGAGAGCAGATTATTTACAAAGTTATTACAGGAAGGTTTGTTTCAAATGGAGGATGAGGCACCTTCTAAAATAAGGTGGACTACTTTGCTTCGTCAGTTGAATATTGGCTGGGGAAAAGCAAGATATACGGAACGGCTAGAAAATGAAATAAAGAAAGTAAGAGAGCGTCTTGTAGGCAAAGAAAATGAACAACATCAAACATTAGAACAAGTATATAAAAACTTAGTTTGGATGAAAACATGGTATGATCCGATTTTTACTGCATTGCCATCAATAGAGAAGGATAAACACATTTCATTACGAGAGCTTTTACAAGGGTTGCATTTTATCATTGCAAAAATGGCAAATAGCACATCCTTTTATGATGAAGCAGCTAAAACAAGCTTGCTTGAAAAAATAGAGCAACTGGTTCCTTATACGAATGAGGTCATATCAGTTCAAGAAGCTTTATTCCATATTGAAGAACTTCTACTAAACATGAATATCGGAGCCTCTCGGGCAAAACCGGGACATTTGCATGTTTGTTCTTATCAAAAAGGGACATATATAAGCCGTAATTCCAGATTTCTTGTAGGTTTAGACCAACAACGTTTTCCCGGCAGTCAAAGTGAAAATCCATTACTGCTTGATAAAGAAAGAAGCAACTTAGGAAAAAACATCCCCTTGCTTCAACATAGCATCACGAAAAAAAATTATGTGATGCTTCAATTGATTGCTTCGAGTGCTGGTCATGTTCATGTAAGTTGTTGTCAATTTGATATTAATGACAATCGGTTACTCTCCCCTTCTTATTTGTTTTTACAATGCTATCGTTATATTACCGGTGATCATGATGCAGATTTTAAACAGCTTCAAAAAGAGTTTCCTTGTAAGGAAGTGGAGCTAGTAACAAAAAAAGAATGGTGGGTACCAAAAGTAACAGCAAGCGAAACAAGCGAAATTGAATGGAAACTTCTCAAGCAGTTTAATCAATTGGTGGATGGGATGGAAGCAGAAGAGTTTCGTAAAAGCAGTTCGTTTACGGTTTATGATGGCAAAGTCGAAAGCGATACGACCCATTTGGACCCGCGGAAAAATCGAGAACAACAAATTTCTGCAGGTAAACTAGAATTGCTTGCTACATGTCCATACTCTTATTTTTTGCAAGAAGTGTTAAAAGTGAAACCGATAGAAGAACTGAAATATAACGAAAAACATTGGTTAGACCCGGCAACGAGAGGAACCGTTTTGCATGAAATATTCGAACGCTTTTACCGAATGTTACAAGAGAGAAACGAAAAACCAGTGTATGAATCGCATCATTCCTTACTAACCGATTTGGTCCAAGATTGTTTACAAAATGCAAAAAAACAGTTACCACCACCAAGTCCACAAGTGGAATGGCAGGAAACAAAGGAGATTATAGAGTCGTGTGAGACATTTTTAAAAATTGAAGAAGAACGAGCGCATGATACAGAACCTAAATATTTTGAATATACGTTCGGAGTCGATGGAAAACCTCCAGCGACAATTACATTAGCTTCCGGACCATTTTTTTTGTCAGGAAAAATTGACCGAGTTGATATTCAACAAGATGAGTCCATTCACATTATCGATTATAAAACCGGTAGTACATGGGGCTATGACGAACAAAAACAGTTTCAGGGAGGTCGGCAATTACAGCATTTTCTCTATTCGTTAGCGCTTGAAAATCATTTAGGTTTAAAGCATGGAGCGGTAAAAAAAAGTTCGTACTTGTTTCCAACGAAAAAAGGGTTAGGACAAGCTATTGAACGTAAGCAAGAAACAGAGTTACGAACTAACGGTCATGTCATTTTAGAAAAGTTGCTAACGATCATTGAATCGGGCCATTTTGTCATGACAGATGATGACAATGACTGTAAGTTTTGTCAGTTTAAACAAATTTGTCGAAGAGAACAGTATGAAGCTGACATCATTGAAAAGAAACATCAAGATTATGAGTCAGCAGGCGTACGGAGTTTTAAGGGGGTACGAGCATATGACTAAACAAATTGTTGACCAAAGGGACCGAGACAAAATCAAATATCATTTACACCAAAATTTTTTAGTGGAAGCGGGAGCGGGTTCAGGGAAAACAACAAGTTTAGTTGATCGCATGGTAAACCTGATTTATACAGAAACAAATCAAATAGAAGAAATCGTTGCCATTACGTTCACGAGAAAAGCGGCAGATGAATTAAAAACGAGATTTCAAAACGAATTAGAAAAAGTGTGGAAAGAGGAAGGAAACACTCAAACAAAAAGAAAGCTTGAGGTCGCCATTCAAAATGTAGAACGGTGTTTTATTGGAACAGTACATGCTTTTTGCGATCGATTACTGCGGGAGCGGCCGATTGAAGCAAATCTTGATATGATGTTTCGTGAACTTGAGGACGAAGATGACAAACAACTTGCCGAAGAAGCATGGGCTGTCTATCTTTCCAAACTCCAAGCGGAGGATGAGTTAAAACTAACGGCAATGCATGAGATTGGTGTAACGGAAGAGTTACTACTTGACCGATTTCAAATGATAAAACATTATCCTGATGTTGAATGGGTGGCTACCACAACGGAAATGCCACCGGTGGAAACAACCTTCACGAGATTTATTACATTGCTTAAGGAAGCCAAACGATGTATTCCAGATAGCATTGAGAAAGGTCCAGATTCATTACAAAAAAACATCCTACAAGCTTTACGAAAAGCTCGTTATCAAAAAGAAACCCCTGCCCTTATTATTGAAGTGTTTGAGCTATTTGAGTCGAAATCTGCTTTTGCGATTACGCAAAAAAAGTGGACCACGAAAGAAGATGCGAAAGAATATAAAGCGCGTATTGAATTATTTGTAGAAGACGCCGTTGCTCCATTATTACAACAATGGCGAGAGTATTGCCATCCGATTATCATTTCCTTTCTAAAAGGGGCATTACAAGTGTATGAGCGAATGAAAAAAGAGCGTTCACTCTTAAACTTTCAAGATCTTCTTATTCAAACAACGAAGCTATTACAGTGTAATCCAGAAATCCGGCTGTATTTTCAAGAAAAATATCGATGTTTGCTTGTTGATGAATATCAAGATACGGATCCAATTCAAGCACAAATGATGTTCTTTTTAACTGGAGAAGATGTAACAGAGCAAGATTGGCTAAAATGTAAACCACGTGCGGGGTCACTTTTTGTAGTAGGAGACCCGAAACAAGCGATTTATCGTTTTCGAAGGGCAGATATTGATATTTACAATAAAGTAAAAGAGTTAATTTGTTTGCATGGTGGGGAAGTGTTGCAGCTAACGATGAATTTTCGTACCGTTGACAGCATTACAGAAAAGTTAAATCAAGTGTTTCAACACCATTTGCCAGAACAAGAGTCGAAATACCAAGCTGCGTATCGTCCATTGCATTCGTTTCATTCTGACTCACAAAAAACAAGTAAGATTAAAAAAATCGTTGTCCCTGTTGATTTCACAAAAAACCAAGCAATGTTGATTGAAAAAGATGCCGAAAATATATGTGCTTCGGTTCAAGCGTTATTACAACAAGGTTATGAGCCAAAAGATATGATGATTATTACACGTTACAATGCAGGGATTGATGTTTATAGTGCAAAGCTTGAACAAGCCGGTATTCCCGTAAGTGTAAGTGGTGAAATGAGCATTGGTACGACAAGGGTATTTCAAGAATTGCTTATTTTACTAGAAACATTTGTTGATCTCACTAATTCAGTCGCTCTAGTCGCAACATTACGGAGTCGGTGGTTTGGAATTAGTGATGAACAATTATACGACTGGAAACAATCAGGTGGTTCTTTTTCCATCTACAGTTCTTCAACACTTGAAAATGAGCCAATTCATCCAGTTGAAAAAGCATTTAGAAAGCTTAAATTATACACGAAATGGGTGCGCTCATATACCCCTTTCGTTGCTATTGAGAAAATCATTGAGGATGTTGGTTTTTATCCGCTATTACTAACAAATGATTACGGAAAACGGGAGTATACCCAGTTTGTACAAATGATTGAAGCGCTCAGAAAAGAAGAGGAAAACGGTCATACACTTTATTTTGATATCATTTCTCGTTTGTCTAATTTTTTATCAAAAAAAGTGAAGGTCGTTAACTTAGATGAAAATACGAATGCGGTCCGGATTTTAAATGTCCATAAAGCAAAGGGGTTAGAAGCACCAATCGTTTTTCTGGCTCACCCTGGAAAGAAAACGGATGTTGGCAAGTTTATTTCATCTCATATTAAAC
This sequence comes from Alkalihalobacillus sp. LMS39, assembly GCF_022812285.1. Classification (NCBI taxonomy): domain Bacteria; kingdom Bacillati; phylum Bacillota; class Bacilli; order Caryophanales; family Bacillaceae; genus Alkalihalobacillus; species Alkalihalobacillus sp. LMS39. Next base: position 4,361,236 of record NZ_CP093300.1, on the reverse strand, counting down.
GAGAACAGAAAGCTTCAAAAGGCTATTTTCTTTTTACGAAACAAAGGGGTTTTACGAAAACAACGATCGGTCAACCAAAGGATTGGGATGAATATAAAGCAGAAGAAGAAACCTATCTTCTCGAAGAAGAGCTTCGAATTCTTTATGTTGCTGCAACTAGGGCAGAAAAGCTAATGATCATTAGTAGTTGTGAAAAAAAAGACAGCCAGAATCCATGGGGTTTGTTGCTAAAAGGAATCACGGATATGGAAGAAGTGGAGTTGAAAGAATCAATCCCAATGGAAAAAGAGCAGGTGATATCTTCCGTTACACTAGATTCCTATCTTCATGAAACAGAAAGCTTGTTTGATTGGGTGTCTGAAAGTGCAACACCGTCTTATCTAAAAGTCAGTCCTACGGATGGAAAAGAGTTAAAACAGCTTGTAGATGTTGAACGAGAAGATGGTGGGGGACTGCAATGGGGATCACTGATTCATGACGTATTTGAGCAGCATGTAAAGCAATCTGTGACGGCTGAACAGGTTAGTTCAAGTCTTCAAAAATACCAGTTGTCGATTGAACGGAAATCAGAGGTTTGTTCGCTTGTTGAAGAATTGGAAGGAACAAATATATGGAGAGAACTGCAAAAAGCAGATCACGTGTTAACGGAAGTTCCTTTTTCTCTTTTTATTCATAAAGGAGATCCTTTATATGAACAACTACACGAACAAGGGACAACACCGATTTTTTTATCAGGCGTTATTGACCTTGTGTATAAAACAGAGGAGAAATGGACGATTGTTGATTATAAAACCGATCGACTCAAAGATATTAATCAATTATCGAGATTGACGAGCTACTATGAGAACCAAGTTATGCTGTACAAGCAAGTTTGGGAAAAACTAACGAATGAAGAAGTAGATAAAGTTTTGCTTTATTATGTGACACATCAGCAAATCGTTGACATGATGTAAAGTAGTGTGAATTCTCTTTAATAGGGTGTGAAGGGATGAGTGAAAATAAAACAGGTGTGCGCTTACTCGCGTTAAAAGAAATTTTGCTATTTGAAACAGATGAACATCATCAGCTTTCGATAAAAGAGTTAATAGAAAAGTTAAAAATGTATGTGCCAGAGTTTCCTGCAGATGCTAAAACGGTGAAAAAGTATATTCATACATTAAGAGATAGCGGGTTTGATATTATTGAAAACACAGGAAAACATGGTGAGCTCTTTTATAGCCATCAAGTCCGGTTATTTGAAACATACCAACTTCGACTATTAATTGACCCTGTTCTTTCTGCCAGGTTTATTACAACGGAGGAGAAAAAATATTTAGTGTCTTGTTTAAAACAGTTAACGAGTAAGCAAATCGCGAAAACATTACCAGACCCTGTCGTATACCAGCAATCTATTAATACGGATTACAACCTTATTAAACATCATATTGATATTTTTCATGAAGCGATATCACAGAAAAAAATCGTCTATTTCCAATATGGAGATTATAATCTTGAGAAATCTTTTACACTTCGTCATGAAGGGCGACCATATAAAATCAAACCTCACGCATTAATATGGGAGTCGGATTTTTACTATTTAATTGGTGATGATGTGAAATATGGGGAAGAAGAGAACCCACGAAATTACCGTCTAGATCGAATGCGACATGTTGTAATTTCAGATGAAAGCTTCACACAGCAACAAAAAGATTTAAGTGAATATATTCAACATTCATTTCATATGTTTGGTGGGCAGGATGATTGGATTACATTGCAATTTCAGCTCAATCGGGTCACGTTAAATGGTGTTTTTGATAAGTTTGGTATGGACTCCAATGTTAAGCAAGTAGATGAAAAATCGTTTCTTGTGAAAGCAAAGGCAAAAATAAGTGCCGGGTTGAAAGCTTGGATTTTATCATGGGGAAGCCAGGTTCATGTAGTGTCCCCGCTATCGTTACAACAGGAGATAGAGCAGGAAATTGAAAAAATGATCGCGCTTTATTCAAAGTAGGAAAACTCATGCGGACATCTATTCCGTTATTTCACTGATTTTTGCCGTTCGTAACATTCTTTCGGACATCTGTTCCACTATACGCTAAAAAACAAGCTTTGGCATCCTAAATGGGCAAAGTAACTGAACAGATGTCCGATACGACTTGAAAAAGTCGAAAAAAATGAAAGATAGCGGAACAGATGTCCGTTACACTACGTGAGAAAAAAAGTCGAGGTCACTTCCTTATTAGTGACCTCGACTTTTTCTAAATTATTGCATAAACGATTGATCAGAAGGTTGATTACCATTCATGTTTGCTTGTTGTTGCATCATTTGCATGTTCGTTGGGTTTGTTCCATGAATATAAGCAGGACCTGGCTGCAATTGTGGGTGTTGGCCCATTGCTTCAGGATTTGCGACGTATTCGAAGTTTCCTTGACCATCAAATGTTGGTCCTTTTGCCCAGCGGCCTTGACTGCTTTCTTCCCCTGATGAGAAGTTCATAAATTGATTGGCGACTTCTTGAATTTCATATTCACGGTTAAAGGTACTCGGGACAATCACACTTTCCGTTTGCTCAAGTTCATGAATGGCAGCCATCCACTGGTTTTGGTGCATCGAATCTCTAGCGATTAAGAATGATAACATGTCACGCACACCAGGGTCTGTCGTCATTTCATATAAGCGAATCGCTTGAAGTCGGCCTTGGGATTCTGCGTTTAAATTCGCGCGAAAATCGGCAAGTAAGTTACCACTTGAAATCATATAGCGAGCCGTCCATGGGAAACCGACGCTATCATTTGGTTGTGCGCCTAGACCGTTGACAATGGCATGCTGTGGATTCATGCCGCCTAACACCGCTTCAACAACAGGATTTTTTGCTGCCTCTTCTTGATCATGAGCAGGGGCACCGTCTACTAGCTGGGCAATCATCGTCGCTAACATTTCAACGTGAGCAATTTCCTCTGTTCCGATATCTAATAGCATATCACGGTACTTTTTATCTCCACGACAGTTCCAACCTTGGAATAAATATTGCATCATGACAGAAATCTCTCCGAATTGGCCTCCAAGTATTTCTTGGAGTTTTTTTGCATATACCGGGTCAGGTTGTGACGGTTTTGCATTGTATTGAAGCTCTTTGACATGATAGAACATGGGGCATTTCTCCTTTGGATTCAATTTTCGCTATTATTATGTACGAAAAGCCAATGGATATTTGAAAAAAATAGAAAATTCTTTAAAAAAGGGTTGACAAGCTAAGGTGCTGTTTAATAATGACAACATTGTGTATGACAAAATACGTTTTTCTTCAAATTGAAAACGCTTCACACGGAGCTTATGATTAGAGTGTAAGAGAAATCGCAATTATCTTATCATAAAAATTTTTTTAAGGGGGAACTTCAATGTCCAATTCAGCAAACGGCTCAAAACAAGATGTCCGTGTTAAAATTCAGCGTTTTGGAAGTTATTTAAGTGGCATGATTATGCCAAATATCGGCGCCTTTATTGCTTGGGGGTTTATTACCGCACTTTTTATCCCAACAGGCTGGTGGCCAAATGAAAACTTAGCTCAACTTGTCGGACCGATGATTACGTATTTACTGCCACTCTTAATCGGTTATACTGGCGGTAAAATGGTATATGGTGATCGTGGGGGAGTTGTTGGGGCAACAGCGACGATGGGGGTTATCGTCGGAGCGGATATCCCAATGTTCCTTGGGGCGATGATTATGGGTCCACTTGGTGGATGGCTCATTAAGAAAATTGATGAAGTCGTTCAACCGAAAGTTCGTCAAGGCTTTGAAATGCTTGTAAACAATTTTACAGCGGGTATTTTAGCAATGTTACTGACATTAGCGGCGTTCCTCGGAATTGGTCCTGTTGTATTAGCCTTAAATAAGGTGTTAGCAGCAGGTGTGGAAATAATTGTTAATGCAGGGTTGTTACCATTAGCGAATATTTTTATTGAACCAGCTAAAGTTTTGTTTTTGAACAATGCAATTAACCATGGAATCTTAAGTCCATTAGGAGCAAAAGAAGCTGCAGAGGCTGGAAAGTCGATTTTATTCTTATTAGAAACAAATCCTGGACCGGGGTTAGGAATATTATTAGCGATTATGATTTTTGGCGCAGGGACGGCCAGACAAACGGCTCCTGGTGCTATTGTTATTCATTTCTTAGGTGGGATTCATGAAATTTACTTCCCGTATATTTTAATGAAACCAATGTTAATTTTAGCTGCTATTGCTGGTGGAATTAGTGGGGTTTTTACCTTCACATTATTTAATGTCGGATTAGTAGCGCCGCCATCACCAGGAAGTATTATTGCATTAATGGGGATGACAGCGAGAGGAGATCATTTAGGAGTTCTATTTGGGGTTCTTGTTGCAACTGCAGTTTCCTTTATTGTCGCATCGATTATTTTAAAAACAGGGAAGAAAAACGAAGAAGAAGACATGACAGCAGCTGCTGCAAAAATGGAGCAACTGAAAGGAAAGAAAAGTTCAGTAGCAGGTTCTTTTGAAACGAATACTGATTTTGACTCGAAAAATGTGAAGAAAATCATCTTTGCTTGTGATGCTGGTATGGGCTCTAGTGCAATGGGAGCATCGATTTTAAAAAATAAAGCAAAGAAAGCAGAATTAGATGTAAATATTACGAATACGTCGATTAACAATATTCCAGATGATGCGGATATTGTGATCACTCACAAAGATTTAACTTCCCGTGCAAAAGAAAAATTGCCTACGGCTTATCATATTTCGGTTGAAAATTTCTTAAATAGTCCAAAATATGATGAGTTAATGGAAAAACTAAAATAATATTAAGACAAGGCTGACTTTATAAAAGAGTCAGTCTTGTTTTTAACATATAAGTAGTTATAAAAGTTTCGGTATAGCAGTGCCGATTTGAAAGCTTATTCAAGAAGAACACTTGGAGTTCACTTTCAAGCGGGCAGGGCTCCGCACTTCGCTTGACACGAAAAGACGCTCCCGCGTTTTTCTTATAAAACGAATCTATATTATTTAATTTTGGCAACAAGTCAAAAGGCGAAATTGAATCTTTCTTTTGTTGAGAAAGAGGTTACAAATTATAGATAATAGAAGTATGAAGGATGTTATTTATATTTTGTCATCAACTTTGCTTAGCGTATGATTAGTCATAGTAGTGGAGTGAGAATGATGTATATAGCGGCTAGAGAACGAAAAATATTAGAGTTGCTCTTAATGAAATCCGAAGAGACAACGGTAAAAGAAATATCTTCTGAATTAGATGTCAGTCCAAGAACAGTTCACCGTGATTTAAAAGGTGTAGAAGATATTTTAACAGAACATGGCCTACAGCTTGTAAAGAAGTCAGGCATTGGCATTCAAGTGAGTGGCGACAAAGCAGGTAAAGAACATTTGCAACAGCTTTTGTTTACGTTATCACATCAAGAATATACACCAGAAGAAAGGCAAACATTGATATTGTCATCATTGCTTGAAACAAAAGAGCCAGTAAAATTAATGGCTCTAGCCAATGATTTAAATGTAACGATAGCAACAATTAGTAATGACTTAAATAAAATCGAAGACGAAGTTACGCCTTTTGGCTTGTCACTCGTTAGAAAAAGAGGATATGGGGTAGAAATTCAAGGGCCTGAATCGGCAAAGCGAAAAGCGATGAGCAAGCTGATTATTACGAATATCGATGAATTTGAGTTTATTACGATTTTAAAAGAGACGATTCAAAAAAAAGCATCGCAGACAATCGATACAGTGACAGACCGGTTGTTAGGGCTAGTAGAAAAACAAAAATTACTTATGATTGAAAGGCAAATTGATTCCATTAAAAGTGATTTGCCGTATTCGATAGCCGACAGTGCCTATATTGGGCTAGTTGTTCATCTCGCTTTGGCAATCGAACGAATTCAGCAAGGTGAAGAGATCACATTTGATAAAGACTATTTGCAAACGCTCAAAAAAACAAAAGAATACCATGCTGCAGAAAAAATCGTAGCTGGGTTAGAATCTTTATTTGCCATTGACATATCTGAAGGAGAGCTTGGCTATATAACGATGCATTTAATGGGAGCGAAACTTCGAAATGAGCATGATGATATGTTGGAAGATTCGAGTCTTCATGTTGGGTTATTAGCGCAACAGTTAATCCGATTTGTCAGTGAAGAGTTAGACTATGATTTACAGGACAATGTATCATTGTTTCACGGCCTAGTCGCCCATTTAAAACCAGCATTACATCGCATAAAACAAAATATGGGCATCTCCAACCCGCTTTTATCGAAAATAGAATCTGACTATCATGATATGTTTGTCGTTATAGAAAAAGGGGTTAACGAGGTTTTTCCTGAGTTGCACGTACCAAAAGAAGAAATTGGTTATCTTGTGTTGCATTTTGCATCTGCCATTTTAAACAAAGAAGACAAGATGAATTATCGGACGCTTGTTGTGTGCTCTAGTGGAATTGGTACTTCAAAAATGTTATCAACAAAGCTACAACAAGCGATTCAAGGGATAACAACCGTTAATGCGTCATTGTTTGACCTTGAAAATGTTGATGTTCATGACTTTGATGCCGTGATTTCTACGATTCCATTAAAAAATTTTCAACATGAGTATTTAGTTGTAAGCCCGCTTTTAGCTGAAGAAGAAATCGAGAAAGTGAAACGGTTATTAAAAAATCGGCAGTTAGTTCAACCGCGAAAAAAACAACGGACAAACAGGGCAGGGCAAACGGCCACGGATAGGGATTTTATCGAATATGTTAAAAAAATAAAAAACTATTCAACTGTCATTTATTCGCTTTTGGCTCAATTTAATGTTCGTAAGCTAGAATTGGTATCGACAGTGGAGTTGGCTTTACAAATGCTTTGTGAACCATTGGAGAAAAAGCAGACAATAAACAGTCAAGAACAAGTTGTAAAGGAGCTCTTAAAACGAGAACAAATGGGGGGGCTTGGTATCCCGAATACATCACTTGCTTTATATCATACAAAAAGTGAATTTGTTAAAACCCCAACATTTTCAATAGGGCATTTGGAAGAACCGCTTCAAGTAAAAGCGATGGATGGCGATGACTTTTCGATGCACACGATTTTATTATTGTTGTCACCAATGAATAGTAACGAAGAAACAAATGAAATGTTAAGTGCAATTAGTGCACTCGTCATTCGAGATGAGCCAACGATTCGTTTATTTGAAACAGGAACAGAGCAAGAAGTAAAAACATTACTAGTAGAAGAACTATCATCGTTTTTTAAGAAAAAGATATAAAACATTCACAAGGAGTGGGACAACATGACAAAAGAAATTTTAGCAAAAGAAAATGTCGTATTAAACCAACAGTTCACATCAAAAGAAGAAGCGATTCGTCAAACAGGGCAAATTCTCGTCGATAAAGGATATGTTAACGAGGAATACATTGAAAAAATGCTAGAAAGAGAACAATTAACCTCTACGTTTATGGGGAATTTTGTTGCGATTCCACATGGTACAGAAGATGCAAAAAAGGCTGTTCTTGCTTCAGGTTTATCGATCGTTCAAGTTCCAGAAGGTGTAGATTTTGGTGATGGGAATATTGCAAAAGTTTTAATCGGAATCGCTGGAAAAGATGGAGAGCATTTAGAAATTTTATCGCAAATTGCGATTGTTTGTTCAGAAGAAGAAAACATTGAAAAGATTGTAGAAGCACAAACAGAAGCTGAAATTTTAGCTTTATTTTCTGAGGTGAATTAATATGTTAGCCGTCCATTTTGGTGCAGGTAATATTGGTAGAGGGTTTATTGGGAAACTGCTATCTGATGCAGGGTATGATGTATGTTTTGTAGATGTAAATGAAGAAGTCGTCCGTTTGCTAAATGAAAAAAAACAATATCGTGTTGTGTTAGCAGATGAAAAAAGTGAAGAAACGATGGTAGCGAACGTAAGTGCTATTAATAGTATGGAACATCCAGAACAAGTCATTGCAGCGATTCAAAAAGCAGACCTAGTAACAACAGCAGTTGGGCCAACGATTTTAAAGATTATTTCGGGATTGTTGGGAAAAGGGTTGAAAGAACGTGCGAAGCAAACTGAAGCCCCACTTAATATTATTGCTTGTGAAAACATGGTCGGCGGCAGTGTGTTTTTAAAAGAAGCGATTTATGAAAACGTAACGCCAGAGGAAAAAGAACAGTTTGACCGTATTTATGGCTTTCCAAATGCCGCGGTTGACCGCATTGTTCCAAATCAAACGAACGACGATAAACTGATGGTTAAAGTGGAACCTTTCTTTGAGTGGGTCGTCGACAGAGCAGCGATGGTTGGTAATGTTCCAGTGATTGAGGGAGTGACATATGTCGATGATTTAACTCCCTATATTGAACGAAAACTGTTTACGGTCAATACAGGGCATGCTGTTTGCGCGTATATAGGCTATCAAGCTGGATTACAAACTATTAAAGAAGCAATGGAGCACCCTGATGTCCTTCATGCAGTAAAAGAAACCCTACGAGAAACTGGGGAATTGCTAGTTGGAAAATATCAATTCGATGTAACAGAACACGAGAAATATCGAAATAAAATTATCGGACGTTTTACGAACCCGCATATAAATGATGAAATTCCAAGGGTAGCAAGAGGACCGCTTCGCAAATTAAGTCATGGTGATCGCCTCGTCAGTCCGGCTGTTCAATATTTTCAAGTAGTTGAAGGCGAGCCTGTTTCTTTAGCGAAAGCAATTGCTGCGGCTTTGCAGTATGATTTTTCACAGGATGAGGAAGCTGTAGCGTTACAACAAAACATTATGGAAAATGGCTATGAAAAAACAATTCAACAAGTATGTGGATTGGAAAGTGACCATCCGCTTATTGCACTCATTTTGAAATATATAAATTAATAATATGACCCACTTGTGGAAGACAAGTGGGTTGTATTTATATTCTTTGCTTTATCGGACAGGTGTTCTGTTATTTTGCTTGAAATCAATGTTTTACGTACCTTATCGGTCATCAGTTCCGTTACTTTTAGTTTTTAGCAAGTATTTCATTGATTTTTTAGGCTGTTAACGGAACAAATATCCGTTAACATTGAAACGGAAGCTATTTTTGCTTCAATAGCGAAACAGATGTCCGATAGCTTCCCTATGTCATTTATAAAACCCGTTGAAACCGCGCTGGCAGTTCATTTTTGTTTGTTACAAATAAAATCGGTTCGAAGTTCTCGATATTTTCAACATACAATTCAGCAATGGCCTTCATTTCAATAAGCTCATTTGCGATCGCTTGTGAGTACATTTCATAATCCTCTACCGTATACTCGTCTGAACCAGCAGCAAATTCTTCTCCATCTGACTCAATAACTAAGGAATAATATAAATCAAGCAACAATGATTCTGCTTCTGTGGCTTCCTTTTCATTTTTCTGCTCTTCTAACGTTTTTAACACAACGGCTGTCCCGTGGTAAAGAGAAGCAAACTCATGTACACTCAACTCTGCTTTATTATTTATATGCTCTATTAGCGTGTGCCAAAACGATTCATGTTCCTTTTGTTTTGGGATTTGATGAATGATGGTGCTATAAGTAGGCGAATACCCATTTCTGTATGTAATATTCATAATACTCTCCTTCGTAGAAGTGGATGTGTCTTCTATTATCAGTTTTTTTATTCAGTCTAAATAGTATTGTATGATACACTTTTGACAACTACAAGTAGGTAAAGGGTGAAAATAGTGGAACCTATATATCTTGATTATAATGCAAGCACACCAATTGCTCCAGAAGTAAAGCAAGCTATGCTCCCTTTCTTAACAGACCATTACGGGAATCCATCCGCTCTTCATTTTGCGGGAGTAGAAGCGAAAGCGGCCGTTGAGTTTGCGCGAGAACAAGTAGCAACATTATTACACGCAAAACCGATGGAAATCATGTTCACAAGTGGAGGAAGTGAGTCTAACAATTATGTACTAAAAGGAGTAGCAGAGACGCTAAAAGAGAAAGGCAATCATATTATTACATCTAAAATTGAGCATCCAGCTATACTCCATCCTTGCCGATATCTTGAAAAGCATGGTATCCAAGTTTCATATGTTGATGTGGACGAATATGGAAGAGTAAACCCAACCGACATTGAAAATGAAATAACAGACAAGACAATTTTAATTTCAGTTATGCATTCTAATAATGAAGTTGGCACTATTCAGCCTATTGAAGAAATCAGTAAAATCGCAAAACGCCATCATGTCCTTTTTCACACTGATGCTTCTCAATCTATCGGAAAAGTGGAGGTCGATGTCCAACAATTGGGAGTAGATTTTTTAACGGTTGCAGGCCATAAACTATATGCTCCAAAAGGAATTGGAGCGTTATATATTCGAGAAGGAATAGAAATTGAATCACTCATACACGGTGCAGGACATGAAATAGGCAGACGAGCAGGTACAGAAAATGTTCTTTTAACGGTTGGTCTCGGCCAAGCGTGCGAAATTGTCAATCATATTGAAAAAGAGAGCAAGCGGCTACATGAGGTAACAAAGCTTTTTTGGGAAGGGTTAAAAAAGCAGTTTAATGAAAGAATTCAACTTCAAGGTCATCCAACAAACCGTCTTCCGAACACATTAAATGTTGCTTTTGTCGGTACTCAAGGGCAAGAAATATTAAATCAAGTTCCTGAAATAGCAGCCTCCACAGGTTCAGCCTGTCATGCGGGAGTCGTGGATCTGTCCCCCGTTTTAAAGGCAATGGGCGTCACCGAACAAGTCGGAATGGGTGCAGTTCGTTTTAGTGTCGGGCGCTATACAACAGAGAATGAGATTACTAGGGCACTCGAATTATTAAAAAATGTAAAATTATCGCAAAAGTCGATTTGATGGAAAAATAAGCAAAAAAGAGATAGACGCCTACCTCATCCCATGCTATTTTAAAAGTATGTGATGGAAGGAGAGTGTACGATGGAAGCAATAACCGGAATGTTTGTAGCCGTTGCGATATGTGCAATGGGTACCATTATTGTTATCATGCTTATTAAGGCATATCAGACGAAACTAAAAACATCTCAGAATCGGGAGCTAGAAAAGCTAACGAAAGAGTTACTAATAACAAATCAACAATTGTTACAAATGCAAAATCAAATGGCAACGGACATTTTAGAGGTAAAAGAGCAACTTCAAACAAAACAACAGCAAAAAGAGATAGCTGGTGGATGAATTGATCCGCAAGCTATCTTTTTTTGTTGAAAGAGGGGGGATAAGCATTTGCGTTAATAAGCGCTCCTGTGGCCGCTAAAAAACGGAAACCCGTATCATGTTCACAAATAACGGCTGCTCTGTCCGCAAAAATGAGAAATGTGGAATCAATAAAACTTAATTGTTTGTACAAACTAAAATAAAAAATATTTTTTTGAACGTTTTAGAGATGTGAAACGTCTTAATGATGAAAATAGCAAAGGAGCTGAAAAAATGGAAATCTCATGGCAATTAGTAGCACCTATTCTCATCCTGCAACTTATTTTAGTTGTTACCGCACTGATTCATTGTATTCGGCAAGAAGAAACAAACGGTCCGAAATGGCTATGGATTATTTTAATTTTAGTTTTAAATTTGTTTGGTCCCATTTTATATTTTCTCATTGGGAGAAAGAAAGACTAGAGGTGAACGTACATGTTACTTGAGGTGAAAGAATTAACTAAGAAGTATCGGCAACATACGGCTGTTGAAATGGTTTCGTTTGGTATTGAGCCTGGTTCATGTGTTGCCCTGTTAGGGAGAAACGGAGCAGGGAAAACAACGACATTACAAATGATTGCAGGGTTACTCGAACAAACGAGTGGGAAAGTTACGTTTATGGGTAAACCGTATATCGATAAAAAGCATATTGGCTTTTTACCACAATACCCTCAATTTTTCTCGTGGATGACTGCAGAGCAATATTTACAATTTGTTGGTTCTCTTTCTGAAATGGAAAAAAACGAGGTGAAAGAAAAAATAGCAGAGGTTCTTTCTTTTACGGGGTTAGACCATGCCAGAAAGCGAAAAATATCAGGGTTTTCTGGCGGGATGAAGCAACGATTAGGATTAGCTCAAGCACTTATACACAATCCAACACTGTTGCTATTAGATGAACCAGTGTCGGCTTTAGACCCTGAAGGACGAAGAGAAGTGTTGCAATTATTATTTCAATTAAAAGAAAAGATGACAATTCTGTTTTCCACTCATGTGTTACATGATGCCGAACAAGTATGTGATTCTGTCGTGATGTTACGGGAGGGAAACCTCGTTTGGTCAGGTTCATTGGAGCAGTTAAAGTCTGAGAACGAGGAGCTCACTTTTTTTATTGAAGCAGACTCGTCATTAGAACCTGTTATCCAAGAAGCGAAAGACATCGTATCTGTTCATTACTATGAAAAGGAAAAAGTAGATGTGACCTTTGTCAATGTGAAAGCGAGCCAACAGTTTTTACAAACGTGTGTGGAATCATCCGTTATAATTTCACAGTTTCAAAGAAAAAGAGATACACTAGAAGACATGTATATAAAGGTGATGGAATCATGAAACTAAAAACATTAATCATGAAAGAAATTCGTGAAAGTATATCGACAGGAAAAATAATCTGGCTCCCAGTTGTCTTTTTGTTATTAGGTGTAATGGAACCGATTACTACTTATTACATGCCACAAATATTAGAAGTTGCAGGAGACATTCCAAAAGAAGTTATTGAAATGATACCGACACCGACGAGTGAGGAGGTCCTTTTAAGTGTTCTCTCACAGTTTGGCTTACTTGGAACCGCATTACTCGTATTAAGTTCAATGGGAAGTGTGTCAAATGAGAGAGGAAACGGTGCTCTAACGTTAGTGATGGTTCGTCCTATCTCAGCGTTGCAATATTTAGGAAGTAAGTGGATAAGTCAATGTTTTATAGCTGTCGGATCGTTTGGACTTGGCTATACTCTTGCCTATTACTACACTGTTTTATTGTTCGGTGACATTGCGTTTTCGACCTTTTTACTTAGTTTGTTTGTGTATTGTTTATGGGTTGTTTTTGTCATTAGCGTCACGTTAGTATGCAGTGTTTGCTTGAAACAAAACGGGGGAGTGGCAGCTGTTAGTTTAGCAGTATTAGCAGGATTATCAGTGTTTAGTAGTTTTCTTCCGAATTATGCAAAATGGTCACCTTCTATGGTTCCACAAGAGATTGGGACGTTTTTCTTAAGCGGAACATGGAGTGACACGGCATTTATTGCTTTTAGCTCATCGATTGGCATTGTGATAGCTTTGTTTGTTTTTGCGTTTGTTGCATTTAAAAGGTACGAGGCATACTAAAAGGTCGGTTACAGAGATTGTAGTGTGAATAACGTTACGGACATTTGTTCCGCTATTTTGGGGAAAATAACGATTTCTTCATATCGTATGGACATCTGTTCCGTTATTTTATAAACTTGGCGATGAAAAGCCCGTGATTATTGAATATAACGGAACCAATGTCCGGTAGCATTCGAGAAATCTGCTTTTTTCGGCAAATAGCGGAACGGATGTCCGATAGAATTATGATATCATTAGGCTGTCGAGAATACCTTGACAGCCTAATCAATGTAAGAAAGGTGGATGATGATGTACATACCTGCTCCATTTAAAATTACAGATGAAACAATAGCTTACGACATTATAAAAGAAAATAGTTTTGCAACGCTTTTTTCTCAACATGCTGGCATGCCAGTAGCTACTCACTTACCTTTACTATTGAACCAAGAACAAACACATTTATATGGTCATTTTGCTCTGCCCAACTCACAGTGGAAAGATATTAATAAACAAACCGTATTAGCGATCTTTCATGGTCCTCACTGTTATATTTCACCATCTTGGTATGAGACAGATCAAGCTGTTCCAACATGGAATTACGTGGCCGTTCATGTGTACGGAGAAGTAGAGCTTTTAGAGGGAGACAATGAGGTAGTTGATTCATTGCACGACATGGTATTAAAATATGAATCTCCTAATAGTTCTTATCAATTACAAAATCTAGACTCAAATTTACTCGCAAACATGAACAAAGGCATTCAAGGGTTTAAAATGAAAATTAATCAATTGGAAGGGAAAGCGAAGTTAAGTCAAAACCATTCAACAGAGCGGCAAGAGCTAGTAGTGAAACAACTAGAGCAAATTAAGAGAACAGATGAGCAACAAATAGCTGCTTAAATGAAACGAAACATAGTGAAATAAAAAAGGCTAGGGGCAAACGCGGTTTAACTGAACAAAATGTCAGGTAAGCACGTTAGTTCCTAGCCTTAAGCATTAATTCGGTAATTCAAATGTAAGTGTTTCGCCTTTAGAAACATCTTGATATTGTGAATCGCGAATAGGGCCAAACTCTATTTCGAATTTATCATATAGTTCAAATTCATCTTTTCTAATTAAATACACTAAAATTCGTTTTGCTTCTTTACCTGCTTCGAGGTCATCACCTATTCTTGGCTCAAGATTTCCTTGTGACAGATATCTTGCACGGTTATCATCGACAACAAGAATTCCACTTGTTCCATAAGCACTTATTATATCATCAGTTTTATTATTCATATTTAATTGAATCGTTAAAGCTACAATACCTTTATCACCAAAATCTTCAAACGATTGTTCATATGATTCTGTTGGAGTAATTTCGGTAACTTGAAAGCCTTCCAAAGTCACTTCGACATCGTGTAATGTTTTTGTTTCGTTTACATCCATTGTTTCCGAAAGTAATGTTTTCTCCGCATAATTATTTGATTCAATTAAATCTTCAATAAAGTCTGGTCTTTCAGAAAGAGCTTGCAAACTTTCCTCATTTATCGGGAAGTCAAATACCCCATCTTGCCCGATTTGACCACTAAAGTCTTCATTTGCTGCTGCTGTTCCAGTACGGAACTTAGGATTTGTTTGTAATAATTCTTCAAATTCTTCTTCGGAGTAGGTAAATGATACTAGTCCAGTCACTTTTTCACCAGGTTGATAATGGGAAACATCATCGGAAGACTTTGGTCTTAGCCTTTCTTCTTCACGAACAAAATTTGGCCTTGGCATTTGACTATGGTAATTATCTTTTCCTTGAATGATTGTATTCGTTGTGTAATAAGCATCGTGTCCCGTTTGGTTATCGATCGTTACTTTTGCCGTAATAATATAACCGCTATTTTTATCATTAAAAGAACTTGTAATGGAAGCATGCATATCTGTTACATGAACAATTTGATATTGTTCAACAATCATTTTAAATCCTTCTGCATCATAATTGATGTTAGGATTTGAGTTTGTAAAAATGATTTCTACTTCACCATCTGTATATTCAGTTATATATGTATTCAATTCTCCTGCATCATTTGATTCAATTTCTGTTTCCGTCGGTTCTTCTTGTTCCTCCTCTTCAGCAGAGACCGGTTGTTCTACTTCGTTATCTACAACATCTTTATCTTCATCTTTTGTTGTCTCTTCAGAGTTACAACCTGTTAATGCAAGCGCAACAGATAAAGACATAATTCCTAACCATTTCTTCATGTTTCATCCTCCTAAAAATGTATGAGTTTTCCAATTGAAAATAACCAATTAATTATAATGGAAATGAATCTAACTAGTAATCAATCATAAGTAATGAATTTAAATAGGTTAAACGAACTAACAAAACATTCAAATATTCATTTGATTATTAGAATGTTAGAGGGTATACTATAATCAAACGAACATTTGAATAAGGGAGTGGAAATAGATGACTGACCGTTGTGAAGTATTTAAGTTTGATGAAGGAAAAGTCAATAAACTTACGAGTTTAATAGAAAACCAACAAAAAGAGATTGTTCAAGTTGCGAATCTTTTTAAAGCATTATCTGATGAAACGAGAATGAAAATTGCCTATGCGCTATCCCAAGAAGTGGAATTATGTGTATGTGATGTTGCAACGATTATTGGTGCGACAACTGCCACTACGTCACATCATCTTCGCCATCTTCGTAATATAGGATTAGCAAAAAGTCGAAAAGAAGGAAAGCTTGTGTTTTATTCTTTAGATGATGATCATGTGCGAATCTTGATTGAAACAGGACTTGTTCATGGTAAGGAGACGATTGAACGTGGCTAATGAAACGCATGTTTATAAAATTCAAGGGTTGTCTTGTACAAATTGCGCAGCGAAGTTTGAGAAAAATGTAAAAAGCATAAAAGAAGTACAAGAAGTAGATGTTAATTTTCAAGCAGCGAAAATTACAGTTGTCGGTGATATTACGAAACAGCAATTAGAAAAGGCGGGTGCTTTTGATAATCTCCGTTTTTATAAAGAAGGAGAAGAAAAAGTAAGAATTCCATGGTGGAAGTCTATACCGACGATTCGTACTGCGATTTCTGGGATATTACTAGTTGCAGCATTTGCCATCATCGTGCAAATGGAAGCACAAACGCCAACAACAAACGCCCTATTTTTAGCATCAATGGTGATTGGTGGCTACGCATTGTTTTGGCAAGGGTTGAAAAACTTATTTTCACTTACATTCGATATGAAGACATTAATGACCATTGCTGTACTTGGAGCGGTTGCCATTGGTGAGTTGCCAGAAGGAGCTGTTGTTGTCTTTTTATTTGCGATTAGTGAAGCGCTCGAAACGTTTGCAATGGACCGAGCACGCCGTTCTATCGAATCGCTTGTAGATATGTCACCTAAAACAGCGAATGTAAAAAAGGGTGAAAAGATTGAGCAAGTTGCTGTAGATGCCATTCAAATTGGTGATGTTATGGTTGTTCGGCCTGGAGAAAAAATCGCAATGGATGGATTGGTTCGCCTTGGCCAATCTTCTGTCAATCAAGCAGCGATAACAGGTGAATCAATGCCAGTTGTCAAAACTGCAGGTGAAACTGTGTTTGCCGGGACATTAAATGAAGAAGGTATGCTTGAAATTGAAGTAACAAAAACACATGAAGATACGACATTAGCTAAGATGATTCATTTAGTGGAAGAGGCGCAAGCAGAACGAGCTCCGTCACAAGCATTTATTGATAAATTTGCCTCGGTTTACACACCGATTATCATTGCGATTGCCATCGGTGTAGCTATTGTTCCGCCCCTGTTTTTTGGTGGAGAATGGATGACATGGATTTATCAAGGGTTAGCTGTTTTAGTTGTCGGATGTCCGTGTGCTCTCGTCATTTCAACACCTGTATCCATCGTTACGGCGATCGGGAGTGCAGCCAAACAAGGCGTTTTAATAAAAGGTGGTGTCCACTTAGAAGAAGCTGGCCATTTAGAAGTGATCGCATTTGATAAAACAGGTACATTAACAAAGGGAAAACCTGAAGTAACGAATATTGTAACAACAGCTGATATTACTGAAGAGGAAGTATGCCAAGTTGCTGCTGCATTAGAACAGCATTCTCAGCATCCGCTTGCCCAAGCGATTGTACAACTACACAGAGGGACATTGGATGAGGTGGAACAGTTCCATTCCGATACAGGAAAAGGAGTTAGAGGAATTGTCCGAGACGTCGCGTATCGAATTGGAAGCCCGAGTTATATTGAAGAATTTGTTACGATTACAAATACGATCCAAGCTGACATCAACCGGTTACGGGAAGAAGCGAAAACCGTTGTTGTGTTAGCGAACGAAACGAAAATTGTTGGATTATTTGCACTCGCAGACCAAATTAGAAAAGAAAGTCCAACTTTATTACAGCAATTGAAAAAGGTTGGTATTCGAGAAACCGTTTTGCTTACAGGAGACCATGAAAAAACAGCAACCGTCATTGCAAAACAAGTCGGTGTCGACTCTGTTTTATCAAATTTATTACCAGATGGAAAACTAAGCTATATGAAAGACGCAATCGCAAAAGGGAAACGAATTGCTATGGTTGGTGATGGTGTGAATGATGCACCCGCTTTAGCTACAGCGAATGTTGGTATTGCAATGGGTGGAGCAGGAACGGATGTTGCTTTAGAAACAGCAGATGTTGTGCTGATGAAAGATGACTTATCGAAGTTGCCATTTACGATAAAGTTGAGTAAAAAGGCGCTCCGAATTATAAAACAAAATATTACCCTTTCATTAGTATTAAAAATTGTAGCGCTATTGCTTGTTATCCCAGGCTGGTTAACATTATGGATTGCGATAATTGCGGACATGGGAGCGACATTGCTCGTTACATTAAATGGTCTGCGCTTGTTAAAAGTAAAAAAATAGAAGCAACGTATGTTATAATCAGTAAAGAGCAAATGGTAAGGGAGCGTTACATGAGATGGATGCAAAATTGCAACAGCAATTAGACGGGTTAATAACAAAATATACCGAATTATTACTTGGTCAAGAAAATGAAGAACTTAAAGAAAAAGTGAAAATATGGGCATTGTATAGTCATATTTCAAAAAGTATGCCTCCACTTGCGAAACATTGGAATGAACAATATCCTGATGCGAAAGAAGCGATGAAGGAACTGGTGTCGGAGATTCAAGCGTTAAATAAAAAAAATCGTGAAAAAAACGAGTGAGAAAGAGAAGCTTTAACATGGTGAGCCACCCATGTTAAGGCTTCTTCTGTTTTCTTTATTGCTAAACGTTTTGCTAATTACTTTGTTCAGTAATAATATTTTTTAATGGAAATTATGGTATTAAATGTTAAAATAAAAACAAGAATAATAGTTGAATAATTTCAGAAGTTTCCATCAAGTTTGTTTGGTCATGTTTGCTATTTGGTCCTGAGTAATCATATAGGTGTTAGAGGACAGGACTTACATGTTATTTTTATTTAGAATTATGAACTTTTCTAAGGGAGAATAGTGATTATGTTTCGGGAAATGGTACAAGAATTTATCTTGCAATTAAACGAATTAAATATAGTTATACAGTATCTTGGAATTTTTTTATTATCATTTATTCCATTTGTAGAATCTCCTGGTGCAACAGCGGCTGCAGGAGTAATTGGGCTTCCGATATTTTCATCTACATTAGTAAGTATAGGTGGGAATTGGATTTCAATCATGCTGGTTATAATACCTTTTAATGCTATCGTTAAAAAAATTCAAAAGCGGAAATCAAGAAAAGGATTTATTTCAAAACGTGCGAGTAAAGCAAGAGAAAGATATGAAAAATATGGTGTGCCAGGAGTTGCACTTATTGCACCTGTCGTATCTTCAGGACATATTGGAGCGTTTGTTTCAATAGCAGCAGGAGCTGATAAAAAGAAAGTTGTCTTTTGGCATGTTATAAGTATTGTAATTTGGGCAATTGTTGGAGTACTATTAGGTGCCTTTTTACATTATGAAATAATGTAATACTAAGGGTTTGGAGGAGATAGTAATGAGGAATTGGTTCATTAATGTTGGTTTTTTTTTAGTTCTTATACTAGTATTGGCGATTGTTGATAATACACCCTTTGTTACTGATTTTGAGTTTGGAAGTTTTGGAAATGAAATCCTACAGACAAAGCTTTTTACTGAATGGTTTAATTTCTATAACAATGCATTTTTTAATGTTGTTTTACTTTTCGCTTTAATGCATATCATTTTATTTCCTTTTTATAGCATTAAATTTAAGCGAACTAATAAATAATTTTATAATGAACGTGGATATATTTGCAATGCTGTGAAAAAAGCCATTATGATGACAAAAAAAGCTGAGTGAGGAACATCCCCACTCAGCTCCTTTTATTGGTAAGGGAATTGCTGACTATAACCTGAGAATTGTTGATACGATTGATCAATTGTTTGTTGTGGTGTAGCGTCAAAACTATACCATCCTTTTTTAAACATCGTATTAAACAATTCACGTTGGCAGTTTTGGGCTTCATTAAAAGCAGTATTAATCGTTTGATACAAGCTTTCATGACTCGCTTCGTTTAAAGCTGTACTATAAGCAGTTGTAATATACTTTTCCGTCGATAAAATATCATTAATGAAATCTCGGTCAGACATTTGCGGAGATTCCTGAACTTGGGTTTTTGGGTTTTGGATTTTCGTTTGTTGGCTCATAAGAAATCCTCCTTTACTGAATTTGCGTTGGTTGGTTTTGGTTTTGGAGGTGTTGTATAATCATTTGGTAATGCTTTTGGTGCATTTGGCCGGCTTTTTCAATTACCGCTTTAATTTCTGGGTCTTGGCAATGTTGTGCAGTGTGGTGACATTTCTTCATGGCTAACAAGTTCCAAGATAACATGTCAGAAATATAAAGATGGTCTTTTGTTGTAATGACATTTGGTGGTTGAGGCATAATCGTTTGCTGGTTTTGTTGGTTTGGGTTAATCATTGTTTGCTGCATTCGTTATTCCTCCTTTTTACGTATCACTTTTTTGATGATACATCAATTAGAATGTGGAAATGACGACGTCCGTATGCTAGAGAGCTATTGCTACAATATGAAGAACATAACAAAAAAACAATTGAAAAAATAAGTAGTAATTTTCAGATTTCTATTGCCAATAAGAAAAAAATCTTTTATAGTGAATATAGTAAATAAATTCATGCATTCATTTTTTTTTCGCATAAAAATGAATGAGGATTCATTCAAGGATCTGGGAGAAGGAGGATATATATGGTTGGTCAAATTCGAAAAGCAGCTGTATTAGGCTCAGGTGTTATGGGTTCAGGGATTGCTGCTCATCTCGCGAATGTAGGAATTCCAACGCTCCTATTAGACATTGTCCCTCGGGAGCTAACTGAGGAAGAAACGAAAAAGGGATTGACACTTGAAGACAAACAAGTACGTAACAAAATTAGTACAACAGCAATTCAAAAATTGCTAAAGCAAAAGCCAGCTCCATTAACAGTAAAAAGTAACAAAGATTTAATTGAGGCAGGTAACTTTGAAGACGATATGCAACGTCTTTCAGAAGTCGATTGGATTATTGAAGTTGTAGTTGAAAATCTCGAAATTAAACAAAAAGTATTTTCTCAAGTTGATCAGTATCGTAAGCAAGGTTCGATTGTAAGCTCAAATACATCAGGTATTTCTGTTGAAGCAATGGTTGAAGGACGTTCAGATGATTTTAAACATCATTTTCTCGGAACGCATTTCTTTAACCCGCCACGTTATTTAAAATTGCTTGAAATTATCCCTACACAACATACAAATGCGGAAGTTATTGAATTTATGACAGCGTTTGCAGAAGATACATTAGGAAAAGGTGTTGTATTAGCAAAAGATACGCCAAACTTCATTGCAAACCGAATTGGAACATACGGATTGCTTGTTACGGTAGAGCAAATGTTAAAAGGTGGATATTCCGTTGGAGAAGTTGATTCTGTAACAGGTCCGGCCATTGGAAGACCAAAAAGTGCAACATTCCGTACATTGGACGTTGTCGGTTTAGATACATTTTTACATGTTGCGAAAAACGTGTATGACAAAGTTGAAGGAAGAGAAAAAGAAGTATTCGATCCTCCAGCATTTATGAAAGAAATGGCTGAAAAGGGTTGGATTGGAAGTAAAGCAGGTCAAGGATTTTTCTTAAAGAAAAAAGGGGAAAACGGAAGCGAAATCGTTGAACTTGATCCAAATACATTAGAGTACGGACCACGAAAAAAATTAAAAACAGCTTC
Source organism: Alkalihalobacillus sp. LMS39 (assembly GCF_022812285.1). Taxonomy (NCBI): domain Bacteria; kingdom Bacillati; phylum Bacillota; class Bacilli; order Caryophanales; family Bacillaceae; genus Alkalihalobacillus; species Alkalihalobacillus sp. LMS39. The sequence continues at coordinate 4,339,743 of NZ_CP093300.1, read as the reverse complement.
TACTGAAGCCGCAAAGCAAGCAAAGGGCTTAAAAGCAAAAGTGAAAACGCTCGCATATGCGGATGACAGAGCGGGAGAACTTATTTGGAATTTATTTAAGCCAGTACTCATTTATTCTGCTGAACAGTGCTATGACATTGCAAGTGACATTTTATCGGTAGACCAAGCTATGAAGTGGGGCTTTGGCTGGGAACAAGGACCATTTGAGTTATGGGATGCTATCGGTGTTGCTAAATCAGTAGAAAAAATGGAGTCAGAAGGCGAAACAGTTCCTGCTTGGGTAAAAGATATGTTAGCAGCGGGCCATGAGTCTTTCTATAAAGAGAAAAGCTACTATCACAATGGCGAATATAAGTCGATTGTTGAAAATGAAAAAATCATTCATTTAAAAGCACTTAAAGAGCAGGATAAAGTGATTTTCAAAAACAGCGGGGCTTCTCTTATTGACTTAGGAGATGGAGTCGCAGGTTTGGAATTCCATTCACCAAGTAACTCAATTGGTCTTGATGTTCTTCAAATGATTTCCAAATCAATTGATGAAGTGGAAAAGAATTATAAAGGGCTTGTTATCGGGAATCAAGGGAAAAATTTCTGTGTTGGTGCCAACTTAATGATGATTTTAATGGAAGCACAGGATGATAATTTCTTTGAACTTGATATGGTCATTCGCCAATTCCAAAAAGCAATGGCAAGAATTCGTTATTCTTCAAAACCAGTTGTTGCTGCACCACATGCTATGACATTAGGTGGAGGAGCGGAAGTTTGTTTACCATCTGCAAGCATTCAAGCAGCTTCTGAAACATATATGGGCTTAGTTGAAGTCGGAGTTGGTTTAATTCCTGGTGGTGGAGGTAATAAAGAGCTTTACCTTCGTAATCTTGAGCGCGCGCCACAAGGAACAACAATTGACTTACAAGCAATTGCCAATAAAACGTTTGAAACGATCGCAATGGCAAAAGTCGCTACTTCTGCACATGAAGCAAAAGCGAACGGGTTCTTAAGTGAACGTGACGGCGTAACAATGAATGGTGATCATCATCTTCATGCAGCGAAACAACAAGTTATCCACTTGCATGATAAAGGATACACAGCACCAGCTCGAAGTAAAATTCAAGTTGTTGGAGAAACAGGATATGCAACAATGTTATTAGGTGCAAAAACAATGAAATTTGGTGGAATGATTTCCGACCATGATTTAAAAATTGCTGAGAAACTGGCATTTGTTATTGCTGGTGGACGTGTACCAAAAGGAACATTTGTTGATGAACAATATTTATTAGACCTAGAGCGTGAAGCATTCCTAAGTCTTGTGGCGGAGCCGAAATCACAGCAACGTATGCAACATATGTTGACAAAAGGAAAGCCGTTACGTAACTAGAAATGGAACTTGAATGGAGGGAAGAGCGTTGAGAGAAGCGGTAATCGTAGCTGGTGCAAGAACACCAGTCGGAAAAGCGAAAAGAGGAACATTAGCCAATGTAAGACCCGATGATCTTGGTGCCTTAACAGTAAAAGAAACGTTAAAACGGGCCGGAGACTTTGACCCGTCTAAAATAGAAGATATTATTTTTGGATGTGCGATGCCTGAAGCAGAACAAGGTATGAACATGGCTCGTAATATTGGAGCAATAGCAGGTCTTCCTGATACAGTCCCAGCGATTACGATTAATCGATATTGCTCATCTGGACTACAAAGTATTGCTTATGCATCTGAACGTATTATGTTAGGCCATTCAAAAGCAATTATAGCTGGAGGAGCCGAGTCGATGAGCTTAATCCCAATGGGCGGCCATGTGATTGCGCCGAACCCATCTCTAGTGGAGAATGCGCCAGAGTATTATATGGGAATGGGATATACAGCAGAAGAAGTGGCGACACGATTTGGTGTAAGTCGCCAAGACCAAGATGCTTTCGCTGTAGAAAGTCACCGTCGTGCAGAGCAGGCGATAAAAGACGGTAAATTTACTGATGAAATCGTACCTGTCGATGTTACATTACGGTCTGTTGGTAGTGATAATAAATTAAAAGAGAAAAAAGTGCAGTTCAGTGTCGATGAAGGTGTCAGACCAGGAACGACAGTTGATGGACTAGCAAAACTTCGACCAGCTTTCCATCCAAAAGGATCGGTTACAGCTGGAAACGCGTCTCAAATGAGTGATGGTGCGGCAAGTGTGCTCGTCATGGACCGTGAAGAAGCAGAAGCCAATGGGTTAACGCCTATTTTAAAATTCCGCTCCTTTGCTGTTGCAGGTGTTCCACCAGAAATTATGGGAATTGGACCGGTTGAGGCGATTCCAAAAGCAATAGCACTTGCTGGGTTAGAATTATCGGATATTGGTTTATTTGAATTAAATGAAGCGTTCGCATCACAATCACTTCAAGTCATTCGTCATTTAGGACTTGACCAAAGTAAAGTTAATGTAAATGGTGGAGCAATTGCTCTTGGTCATCCACTTGGATGTTCTGGAACAAAGTTAACCTTAACATTAATGCATGAAATGAAACGTCGTGGTGAGCAGTTTGGTGTTGTAACGATGTGTATCGGTGGCGGTATGGGTGCTGCTGGCGTATTTGAACTTATTTAATTAAATGAATGGGGGATATGAACGATGAGTGAAACAAAACAAGAAGTTGTAAAGGGCGGAAGCTTTTTAATTGAAGATGTTGCTGCTGAAAGTGTATTTACACCGGAGGATTTCACAGAAGAGCATATTATGATTGGCAAAACAACAGAGGAGTTCGTTGTTAATGAAGTAGGTCCTCATATTGAAGAAATTGAAAAACACAATTTCGATATTTCTCGTCGTCTTTTATCTGAAGCTGGAGAGCTTGGATTATTAGGAGCAGATGTACCAGAAGAATACGGTGGGCTAGGATTAGATAAAATTAGTTCTTCCATTATTACAGAAAAATTTGCTCGTGCAGGTGCCTTCTCTTTAAGTTACGGTGCTCATGTTGGTATCGGGTCATTACCAATCGTATTTTTCGGTAACCATGAGCAAAAAAGTAAATACTTGCCTTCATTAGCATCAGGTGAAAAAATTGCAGCATATGCGTTAACTGAGCCAGGCTCTGGATCAGATGCGCTAGGTGCTAAAACGACGGCAGTATTAAATGAAGCTGGAACTCACTATGTATTAAATGGTGAAAAACAATGGATTACAAACTCTGCATTCGCTGATGTATTTGTAGTATACGCAAAAATTGATGGTGAGCATTTCACGGCATTTATTGTGGAAAAAGAATATGAAGGTGTTTCTACTGGTCCAGAAGAAAAGAAAATGGGAATTAAAGGTTCATCTACTCGTACCCTTATTCTCGAGGACGCATTAGTCCCTAAAGAAAACCTTCTTGGTGAAGTTGGTAAAGGTCACGTTATTGCCTTTAACATCTTAAATGTAGGACGTTATAAGCTTGGAATCGGTACAATTGGTGGTTCAAAGCGTGCGCTTGAGTTAGCTGCTAAGTATGCAAATGAAAGAAAGCAGTTTAAGCAACCAATTGCGCGTTTCACATTAATTCAAGAAAAATTAGCAAACATGGCAACTGCAACATATGCAGCAGAAAGCTCAATTTACCGTACAGGTGGATTGTTTGAAGACCGTCTAGGTGGACTTTCTGAGGAAGAGCAAAAAGATGGTCGTGAAGTAGCAAAAGGAATTGCAGAATACGCAATTGAGTGTTCTTTAAATAAAGTATTTGGCTCTGAAACATTAGACTATTGTGCAGATGAAGCAGTTCAAATCCATGGTGGCTATGGTTTCATGGCTGAGTACGAAGTAGAACGCATCTACCGTGACTCAAGAATTAACCGTATTTTTGAAGGTACAAATGAAATTAACCGCCTTCTAGTACCTGGAACAATTCTTCGTAAAGCAATGAAAGGCGAGCTTCCATTATTAGAAAAAGCGATGAAACTACAAGAAGAGCTTATGATGATGATGCCTGAGGAAGTTGGAACTGAGCCGTTAGAGCAAGAAAAATATTTATTAAAAATGGCGAAGAAAATCTTCTTAATGGTAGCTGGTACTGGCGCTCAAAAATATCAGCAAAAACTACAACATGAACAAGAAATTTTGTCTAATGTGGCAGATATTGTAAGTGAAGTTTTCTCAATGGAATCTGTTATCCTTCGTACGGAAAAAGCGATTGGTAAAACAGGCTTAGAGAAAAATAACCAAAAACTTCTTATGACTCAAGTGTTCTGTCAAGAAGCGTTTAACCGTATCGAAGCTCATGCGAAAGAATCTTTAGTAGCAATGGAAGAAGGCGACTCTTTACGTACAATGATTTCAATTCTACGTAAATTAACTCGTCACACTCCAATTAACGTTATTACGAAAAAACGTGAAATTGCTGAAGTTGTCCTAGCAGAAGAAAGCTATGTAGTGTAAAACCCGTTTATCACTTTTTGAGACAATGTCTCAAAAATAAAATATTCCTCCTTTCTACAAAGGAAGAAGCATTCTCCTCTCTACTAAGACTAAAGGAGCTCCGTATTGGAGCTTCTTTAGGTTTTTTCCAGTTTTGCCATTGGATTATTTGTATGAAGAATGTCACCACCCAAATAATAACGGTAAGACATGATAAGGGAGGTTTCTTTTATGAAGAAAAAAGAACATATTATTTATACTTCTGAATTAACGGGAGTGGAAGATTTAGAGGACAAAAAGCATCCAACGCTCGAAATGATTCAAGATGCGTATGAAGTGGATGAAGAAAGAAACTCGGAAAAACAATAGCCTAAGGGTTGTAAAATCTATACTAATCGGAAATAATGGGGAAAGAGAGGAGGGATAACATGGCACTTACATTTTACTGGTATCCGAATTGCGGAACTTGTAAAAAAGCGAAATCTTGGTTAGAAGCAAATGACATTGCCTTTGAACCAATACATATTGTTGAACATCCACCATCAAAAGAAATTTTACAAGGGCTTTATCAAAAAAGTGGATTAGAGTTAAAGAAATTTTTTAATACGAGTGGAAAAAAATATCGGGAACTTGGAATTAAAGATAAGATTCCAACAGCGACAGAAGAGGAACTTTTAGAACTTTTAGCGTCTGATGGGATGTTAATTAAACGTCCAATCGTTACTGATGGAACGAAAGTGACGGTTGGTTTTAAAGAAGACCAGTTTGAAGAAGCTTGGAAATCATAAGTTTAGTTGAGAAATACTGCTAATTATATTATATTTAATATAAGAATGAGAATGAATGTTGGAGGGGTTATTTGTGAATTTACCAAAGGAACTGAAATATTCTGAAGAGCATGAATGGGTAAAACAAGAAGATGGAAAAATCCGTATCGGAATTACTGATTTTGCTCAATCTGAACTAGGAGATATTGTTTTTGTTGAGCTTCCTGAAGTTGGAGATGAAATTGAAGCGGACGAGCCATTCGGCAGCGTAGAATCTGTTAAAACGGTATCTGAGTTGTATGCACCTGTGAGTGGGAAAGTCGTAGAAGTAAATGAAGACTTAGACGATTCCCCAGAGTTTGTAAATGAATCTCCGTATGAAAAAGCTTGGATGATTGTTGTTGAGCCTTCTGACGCGTCAGAAGTGGATAAGTTAATGACGGCTGAACAATACGAAGAAATGGTAAACGAAGACTAATAAAAGGAAGAACTTGACGGTATCGTCAAGTTCTTTTTTTTCTCCCATTGATTCATTCGTGTACACATTTTACATTAGGGAAAAGTAATAATATGTTACCCAAAGGAGGTCTGCATGATGAACGAAAATCAAAGTCAAAATGAACCTTTAAAAGTAGAGGTAACAGCGAAAGTTGAAGGAAAGTTTGAAAATGGTTGTATGAATTTGTATATGGATGATTCAAGAATAGGAAAAATTAAAGAGACAAATGAAGGAACAAAGTATGAAATGGCCCGTGGGTTTGAGTTTGATAATAATAAGATTTTTCGATATGAAGAAGGGGTATCTAAAAACCCAGATAAATATGTAGAAGGTTGCGATATGGGCTGGTGTTAATTCTAAGCTACACATCATCTGCTTTACAAGCAGATGATGTGTAGCTTTTTCTTCCATGTGTTATGTTATAGAGAGAAGGAAGGAGTGATAAGGTTGAAGGAGATTCCTGTTTCTTTCGTCCGAGCTAATCAATGGATGATGGTGTTGTTAACGTTAAGTGCTATTTTATTTCAAAGTGTAGTTATCGTCGGGATTACTTTTGTAGTTGTCACGACTTCACTAATCTTTGGTCCGAAGACAAACCTTGCTTTTTTATTGATGAAGACGATAAAGAAGAAAGACCGTTCAAATGAAGAGACAGAAGCAGCAGAGCTTCAACGTTTTAACCAAACGATTGCAGCTAGCCTTCTTTTCATTGGTTTTATAATTCTTTTGTTTGGTCATTGGCTTGGTTGGATTTTCATAGTGATGGTGACCATTGCTGCGTCAGTTGCATTAGCGGGCTTTTGTGTTGGTTGCTTTTTTTATTACCAATTGAAGAAGTTAAAATATCAACTAAAGAAATAAGACAAGCGAACGATTGGAATTCCAGTTGTTCGCTTTTTTAAAATGTATAGAATTTTGTAACTTTTTAAATACCCCTTTTCAAATGTCATATTTTCTACTATTATTATTTAGGGATGCGAAATATATACGGCGAGAAGGGTTACGATGACTCAGTTTATTGGTGATTGGAAAAATCAATTAAAAGGTTATAATCAAAACGTTCGTATGTTTTTATGGGTATCTGTACTAGGAAATATTGGTATGGGTATTTTTATGATCATTTATAATTATTATATTCGGGAGCTTGGGTATGATGACCAAGTGAATGGTAAGGTTATTGCGATGCAAGCAACAGCCTCGGCGATTGCGTTATTACCAGCCGGATTGTTAAGTGACAAGTTTGGCAGAAAAAAAATCATTTTTGTTGGTGCCTTAATTACAGCTTTAACACTTACAAGTCGCTCTTTATTAGTGCCAGAATCAACGTTATTACTTACTGCGTTTTTAACGGGTGTCTTTATGTCATTTATTCAAGTGTCTTCGATTCCGTTACTCGCAGAAAACTCAACGGAAAAAGAAAGAGTACATTTGTTTAGTTTTAATTTTGCCTTAATCATGGTGGCAAATGTGATTGGAAACGTGTTAGGAGGTTCGTTAAGTGATGCGTTTCAGTATTTGTTTGGTGTTTCTGCATTAACAAGTATTCGAATCACGTTATTGATTGGTTCAGCGTTCTTTTTTGCCTCGCTATTTCCACTATTTAAAATCAATGAAAATAGGAAACTGAAAACGGAAAAAACAGCATCAGTCTCATTTAAAAAATTGTTCACGACTCATAAAGCTGGAGTTAAAATTATTCTTCTTTTTGCCGTCGCTCAATTAATTATCGGATTTGGATCGGGGCTTGTTATTCCTTACTTAAATCTTTATTTTACTGACCGTTTTGAGATTTCAAAGTCACTCGTTGGAATTATTGTCTCTTTAGGGCAAGCGATGACAGCTGTTGCGTTTATGATTGGACCACTTGTTGTTAAAAAGTTCGGTGAGGTAAGAGCGGTTGTTATTTTACAATTAACGTCATTGCCGTTTTTATTATTAACGGCGTATACGGAAAACCTTTGGTTAGCGGTATTAGGTTTTTTATTCCGACAAGCACTAATGAATGCTGGTAATCCGATTCAAATGTCACTTATGATGAAAAGTGTTGATGATTCGATGAAAGGCTTAGCAAACTCAGTTGGTCAAATGGTGTTCCAACTAGGGTGGGCCGTTATGGGTCCTGTTTCAATGACGATTGTGATGATGTATGGGTCTTATTACGGCTATGCGATTGTTTTTTCCATAACTGGTTGTTTATATTTAATTGGCTCTATTTATTTCTATCTTGTTTTTCGCAAAATAAAATAGAACTAACTAACTATTCAAACTAGTTAAACTTTTTCAACTTTGTTGTAAAGTGATTGACAGATAAAAAACTAGCATGCTATTATTCTTTCATGAATTAAAGAACTAGCGTATCGAATCGTGTAACATAATATACGAAAGATTAACTATATATAACTCTTATCGAGAGAGGTGGAGGGACGGGCCCGATGAAACCCAGCAACCTTTAGTTGACCAAACTAGAGAAGTGCTAATTCCTGCAAAGCGTTGGCTTTGGTAGATGAGAGAAAGGAAAAGAACACCTTTCTGCTCAGTTGCGGGAAGGTTTTTTTTAAAAGATAAGAAAGCATCCTGTATATGAAAATTTTGGTATAGCAGTGAAGCTTTGAAAGCTTATTCTAGAAGAGCGAAGGCTGCGCACCTGCGCGTTTCACCCCAAGAAAAGCACTTGGGGTTCACTGTTAAAAGCGGGCAGGGCTCCGCACTTCGCTTGAAATGAAAAGACGCTACGCGTTTTTCTTGATAAAAAAAATCTTCGGCGATAACACGCCTACTTTTTTCGGATTAATATAGAGTAAACAAATAGGAAATATCGGATTGAAAGGGGGACTTCGGATGATAACATTGCAAAATATTCGGAAATGGTTTCATACGAAAAACGGTACCGTTCATGCGGTTGACGGAGTGAACTTACAAATACGAGAAGGAGAAATTTATGGCATTATCGGGTATAGCGGAGCGGGGAAAAGCACGTTGATCCGAATGTTAAATAGCTTAGAGCGTCCGTCAGAAGGAAGTGTTCTAGTCGGAGAAAGTGAAATGTCACGGTTAAAAGGCAATCAATTACGAAAGGCACGGCAAGAGATCAGTATGATCTTTCAACACTTTAACTTGTTATGGTCACGGACAGTAAGAGAGAACATATCTTTTCCATTAGAAATTGCAGGTGTAAAAAAAGAAGAACGCATCAAACGTGTAGATGAATTAATTAAGTTAGTTGGATTAGAAGGGAGAGGTGAATCGTATCCTTCCCAATTAAGTGGGGGCCAAAAGCAGCGTGTCGGTATCGCAAGGGCACTAGCGAATAAACCAAAAGTATTACTCTGTGATGAAGCGACTTCAGCACTTGACCCGAAGACAACAGACTCAATTTTAGAGCTGCTTGTAGATATTAATAAAAAACTAGGATTAACGGTTGTGTTAATAACACATGAAATGCATGTCATTCGAAAAATTTGTCATCGCGTAGCCGTGATGGAGGCAGGGAAAGTTGTGGAAGAAGGCGAGGTCCTTGATGTATTCCGCCACCCACAGCAAAACATTACAAAAGAATTTGTCAAACAAATTACCGAACCGGAAGAAACAAAAGAAACGATTGAACATTTCATCAGTGAAGGTAAAGGAAAAGTTGTGCAAATTACGTTTGTTGGTGAAGAAGCAGAACAGCCGTTAATTACAAAAATCATTCGCCAATTTGACGTTGATATTAGTATTCTCCAAGGAAAAATTACGAAAACCCAAGATGGTTCATACGGCACATTATTTATTCAAATCGACGGGGAACAAGCAGAAATTAATGCCGCGATTACTTTCATAAAAAATCAAGTGAATGTGGAGGTGATCGAGAATGGTTGATTCAACCGTTGAGTGGTTTGCCAAAATGAAATGGGACCAACTATGGGATGCGACGCTTGAAACGCTTTATATGACCTCAATTTCTGTATTTGCTACTTTTATTCTTGGAATTTTACTTGGGCTCGTTCTTTATTTAACTGGGAAAGGGAATTTGTGGGAAAACGATATAGCGAATGCTTGTATCGGAGCGGTCGTTAATATTTTTCGCTCCATCCCATTTATTATTTTAATTATTTTATTATTTCCGTTTACAAGATTTGTAGTAGGATCGATTCTCGGTGCTAATGCAGCGTTACCCGCATTAATTATTGGGGCAGCTCCTTTTTATGCTCGGATGGTTGAAATTGCACTTCGAGAAATTGATAAAGGCGTAATTGAAGCTGCCCAATCAATGGGCGCAACAAATCGCCAAATTATAATGAAAGTTCTCATTCCAGAATCATTACCGGCTCTGATTTCAGGGATTACGGTAACCGCCATTGCGTTAGTGAGTTATACGGCAATGGCCGGTGTAATTGGAGCAGGTGGGCTCGGGCATTTTGCCTATTTGGAAGGATTTCAACGAAATAACTTCCAAGTGACGTTGGTGGCAACAATCGCAATCCTTATCGTTGTATTTATTATTCAATGGATTGGTGATTTTTTCACAAATAAATTAGACAAAAGATAACCTAAGGGGGATTTATTCATGAAGAAACTATTTGGTTTCGTAGGAGCAGCAGCGTTATCATTCGCATTAGTGGCGTGTGGTACAAGTGATGAAGGGCAACAACAAGCAGGTGATACTGCTGGAGAAGGCGAGCAAGAAGAACGTGTAACATTAGTAGTAGGGGCTTCAGCTGTTCCTCATACAGAAGTGTTAGAAGCAGCTAAACCATTACTAGCAGAACAAGGCATTGACCTAGAAATTAAAACATTCCAAGATTATATTTTACCAAACCAAACATTACGTGATGGTGAATTAGATGCAAACTATTTCCAAACACCTGGCTATTTAGCAATGCAAATCGAAGAAAATGGCTATGAGTTTGAAAGTGTTGGCGCCATTCATGCCGAACCAATTGGTGTTTATTCAAAAGAATATCGTTCTTTAGATGAACTTCCAGATGGAGCAAAAATCATTATGAGTGATTCAATCAGTGACCACGGCCGAATTTTGCCAATCTTTGAGCGTGCAGGTTTAATTGAACTTGATAATGCGGAAGGTGAACTAGCGACAAGAGAAAACATCGTTGCAAATCCGAAAAATCTTGATTTCTCTACATTAGTAGAAGCGAGAATTCTTGCACCATCATTTGAAAATGGTGAAGGCGATGCTGTTGTTATTAATACGAACTATGCCCTTGAGGGTGGAGTCGATATCGAGAAATACGGTATTGCGTTTGAAGGAGCAGACGTTCTTCAACCGAACTTAATTGTTGTTCGTTCTGAAGATAAAGATCGTCCAGAATTCCAAACATTAGTGGAGGTATTACGTTCAGAAGAAATCGTAAACTTCATTAATGAAACATATAACGGTGCTGTTATCCCTATGGTTGACTAATCTGTGACTTGAAACCCATTGGAAGTGTTGCCAATGGGTTTTTTTCTGTTTTTAAAGCTGTTGGCAGAGCGTTATTGTTCTATGAAGGACAAAACGGAGCGGGAAATGGGGAGAAGTGTCCTTCATAAGGCGTATGAAGGACACAATGGAGCGGGAAATGGGGAGAAGTGTCCTTCATAGGGTTGATGAAGGACAAAACGGAGTGGAAAATGGGGAGAAGTGTCCTTCATAGGGTTGATGAAGGACAAAACGGAGTGGAAAATGAGGAGAAGTGTCTTTCATAAGGCTGATGAAGGACAAAACGGAGTGGAAAATGGGGAGAAGTGTCCTTCATAGGGCGTATGAAGGACAAAACGGAGTGGAAAATGAGGAGAAGTGTCTTTCATAAGGCGTATAAAGGACAAAATGGAGTAGAAAGTGAGAGAAGTGTCCAATAGAAGAGCACTATTGGACAAAACAAGAGCAAAAGCAGAGAAAAGTGTCCAATAGAAAAATGCTATTAAACAAAAGGAGCGAAAAACCCCAAGAAAAGTGTTCGTAAACTAATCGGAATACAGACTAACTAGATGGAACCACTCCTTTTTATAACTAAATTTGAAAAATAAGTAAAAATACCCGAGAAAAAAGTAGTTCTATCGAGTAAAATCACAATATTAATATGGAAAATGAGTTATAAACTTGGCTAATGAAAAACCCTTGTCATGTTTAAAACTTCTTTCCTACATATCATAGGAAGAGATGCGTCAAGCCCGCGGCATCGACTAAAAAAGGTGGACTACAAATGTTAATGAATCGTTTTAATCTTAAAGTAGTTTTGTGCTTATGTGTTTTTACTTTAATTTTTCAAGTGTCGGTGTATGCGAATTCATCATGGCATTGGTTAACGTCAAGTCCGAGAGAGTTACTGCCTCTTGCAATTGGTATTACACTTTTCATCGAAATTGTTGCCATTTTATTTTTTAGTTCATTAGGAAAGGACTTATCAATCAAAGCAAAGGCGGCTGTACTTATCATATTAGCAAATATTATGTCATTTATTTTTCCTTATGTGTGGAGAATGTTTGAAATGCAGCCTTTTGCTACTGATTTAGCTGATGCCTGGTATTTAGCGTTTGAATCAGGACCCTATTATATTGTGTTACTAGGATATCTTTTTTTAACGATAATAATAGAAGCACCAATTGTCTATTTTTTACTAAAAAAACACGCCGTCAACGCTAAAAGGTTACTGATTGTTATAATAGTAACGAATGTCATAACAACTATTATCGTTGCAATTTTAGAGCGAACGCTATTGCAAGGAACTTGGTAAACACAAAAAAGACTGAGTAGAAATCACTCAGTCTTTTTCTGTTTTTTTCGATTAGCTAGCCATTGGTGTAGGAGCTTTTGGTAGTTGCTTGTTCTTTTTATTATTACGAATCGCTTTTACTCTTTCTTTAATATAAGGCATTACATAACGGTCGCCACCAAGTCGTCCTGCATTTGCCCCTGCAGCTAGAATAAACATAGAAAGTAAAATCATCCATGGGTTAGTAGACACAGTTCCTGCAAACATAAAGGCAAAGTTCATCATGACTCCGAAAAACGCAGCAGGTGTAGTTAGAATGCCAAGCAATAATCCTAATCCGACTAATAGCTCACCCCATGCAACCATAAAGCTGAATAACTCAGCATTTGGAATTGCGAAGTTTTGTAAAAAAGCTACATACGTAGGATAAACAACAGCTTCTCCTTGCATGACTGGATTGGCAGTGGCGCCTTGTAAATAACCAGCGGCATTAAAGTCACCTGTTACTTTTCCCCAACCAATTGTTAACCAAGTCCAACCGAGATACACACGAATAAAGAATAAAATGATAGCAGCGTATTTGTTTTCACGTAAGAATTGTCCAAACATATGAATTCCTCCTAAGATAGTAGTCATAGAGTTGTGAAGCACTTCACATGTTCTTGTGAAACAATTCACATTTTCTATAGTTTTATTGTAGCGCGACTTTTCAAATAAGGGAATGGAGTTCAACGGTTTGTCACACATTTCTTCACACTGTTTTTCATATTTTCGACATATTTAAAAACAAGCCAAAATCTGTAATGAGAAAAATAGAAATAAACCATACTATCGGTGTAAATAAAAACATGAGGTGATACAGATGGAACAACAAGATAATATGATAACAATGGCGCTACAAGATTATAAAGAAGGACTTGGTCAATTTACCCAAAAAATGCCAGAAATCGCAAAGCAATATAATGCTTTTACAGAAGCTTGTTTTGCAGAAGGTAAATTATCAAAAAAAGAAAAACAATTAATTGCACTTGGCATTAGTATTTACGGTCAAGATGAATACTGCATTATTTATCATACAAAAGGATGCTTAGACCAAGGATGTTCAGAAGAGGAAATTCTTGAGGCTGTTGGTGTAACGGCGGCCTTTGGTGGAGGAGCAGCTATGAGTCAAGCTGTGACACTAGTACAAGAAGCAATTAGTGAGCTTAATTCCTCAAACATGAAACAATAAAGAGAATTGAGCAGGATGGTAGAGCAATTGTAGAAGAACGCCATGTTAGGTTTTCTCACCACAACCTTTCGCTAAATAGTATAAAATCTGACGTTATATAGAGATTGGGTGTTAGATCTAAAGATGTTACGATTATTACTGTACAAAACAAGAAAGGGATTGGTACAGATTACTAACTTGATAAAAACCGCGTACACTACTGATATGGAGAAAGCAATGCAACGAAATCACGGTATAGGTTATGCAGAATATAACCGCAGCTTAACAAAACGTTTAGAAGTAGAAAAAAAGCGGGATAAAGAGTATGAAGTAACCAAAAAAATACTAACTCAATTATAAAGTAATCGAAAAGGTGGTGCTGTGACTAGCGCCATCTTTTTCGCTTAAAAAAGATTTTGAATGAGGAAGGAATTTAATGTTGAAACTAGTATTTGTCTAAGTGTTTTTATGTTTTACATACTTAACACTATGGAAAGAGTGTAAACTAAAAAGCGTAAGCCTTGAACTAACATTGGAAATAGTATAAGATTGTAATGAGAATAGAATGAGAATAATTTAAAAGTGAAGTGTGTACAACCGTTGTCACGCCTAAACTCATGATAAAAATTGGAGGTAGTATCAAATGTCAGCACCATATTTAAAAATTGAAAATCTTCAAGTCGAAATCGAAGGGAAACAAATTTTAAAGGATTTCAATCTAGAAATTAAAGGTGGAGAAATCCATGCAATTATGGGACCAAACGGAACAGGTAAATCAACATTAGCATCAGCTTTAATGGGTCATCCAAAGTATGAAATTACGGGTGGAACGGTAACATTTAACGGTGAAGATTTACTTGAAATGGAAGTGGATGAGCGTGCTCAAGCAGGTTTGTTTTTAGCAATGCAGTATCCAAGTGAAATTAGTGGGATTACAAACGCGGACTTCTTACGTTCGGCAATCAATTCAAAACGTGAAGAAGGAGACGAAATTTCATTAATGAAATTCATTCGTCAACTTGATAAAAAAATGGACTTATTAGAAATGAATCAAGAATTTGCTCAACGTTATTTAAATGAAGGGTTTTCTGGTGGAGAAAAGAAAAGAAATGAAATCTTACAATTATTAATGCTTGAGCCAAAAATCGCGATCTTAGATGAAATTGATTCAGGTCTTGATATCGATGCATTAAAAGTTGTTTCAAAAGGTGTTAATGAAATGCGTGGAGAAGAGTTTGGTTGCTTAATCATCACTCACTACCAACGTCTATTAAATTACATCACGCCAGATAAAGTCCATGTAATGATGCAAGGTCGTATTGTAAAATCAGGTGGTGCCGAGTTAGCAGAGCGTCTAGAAGCTGAAGGATACGATTGGATTAAGGAAGAATTAGGAATCGAAGACGAAAAAGTTCAAGCATAGGCCGCAAGGAGGGATATTCATGTCAGTTGAGACAAAAATTACGTTTGACCAAGACTACATTAAAGAATTCTCTAAAGGCCGTGGCGAACCAGAATGGTTATTGAACTTACGCCTATCGTCTTTAGATACAGTGGACCAAAAGGAATTACCAAAACCAGATAAAACAAAAATTACGAGCTGGAATTTTACTGACTTCAAACATGAACAAGGTGGAAAAGAGCTAGTCAGTTCTGCTTCAGAATTACATGAAGAAGTTGTTGCTTTAATTGGAGAAGAAACAGATAATCAAAATCTCCTTGTTTTTCAAGATGCTACAGTTGTTTATGAAAAGTCAGGTTCAGAGTTAGCAAATCAAGGTGTTATTTTTACTGATATTGCGACAGCTGCTCGTGACCACAGTGACTTGCTTCAAAAATATTTTATGAACGATGTTGTGAAATATGATGAAAATCGTCTTACAGCTCTTCATGGTGCACTAATGAACGGTGGAGTATTTATTTATGTTCCGAAAAATACTGAATTAACGGTGCCGCTTCAAACGATAGTACAGTTAGAAAAAGAAGGTACTGGATTATTTAACCATGTTATCGTTGTAGCAGAAGACAATAGTTCTGTAACATATGTTGAAAACTATGTTTCTTTTGCAAATGTTAACAATGCTGTTGCAAACATCGTTGCAGAAGTATTTGTTGGACAAAATGCTCGTGTTTCCTTTGGTGGAGTTGATAATTTAGGTGCGGGTGTAACAACTTATGTTGTTCGTCGTGCAAATGTGGCTCGTGATGGAAGAGTTGATTGGGCGTTAGGACAAATGAACGATGGTAACACAGTTTCAGATAATACAACGCATCTTATTGGCGAAAATTCATATGCTGATACAAAAACAGTAACGATTGGCCGTGGGCAACAAAAACAAAACTTCACAACTCAAATTTTCCACCATGGCAAACATTCTGAAGGATATATTTTAAAGCATGGCGTTATGCGTGAAGAAGCAACAATGATTTTTAACGGGATTACAAAAATCGAGCATGGCGCAACAAAGTCAAACGGAGAGCAAACAGAACGAGTGTTAATGTTAAGTGAAAAAGCTCGTGGGGATGCAAACCCAATTTTATTAATTGACGAAGATGATGTAACAGCAGGTCATGCTGCTTCTGTAGGACGAATTGATCCATTGCAAATGTTCTATTTAATGAGTCGTGGAATTACAAAACTTGAAGCAGAGCGCTTAATCATTCATGGATTCTTAGCACCTGTCGTAAATCAACTTCCAGTAGAATCTGTAAAAGATCGTATGCGCGAAGTGATTGAAAGGAAAGTCAAGTAATGGATGTAATAGAGGTTCGTAAGCAGTTTCCGATATTGGATCAAAACGTAAACGGAAAACCTCTTGTATATTTAGATAGTGCAGCAACGTCCCAAAAACCATTAAAGGTCATTGAAGCACTTGATGATTATTATCGCCGTTATAATTCTAACGTCCACCGTGGGGTTCATACGCTTGGGACGTTAGCCACTGACGGTTATGAAGGGGCGAGAGAAAAAGTCCGTTCGTTTGTCAATGCAAAGTCTACAGAGGAAATTATTTTCACACGTGGAACGACAACGGCGATTAATTTAGTAGCATCAAGTTATGGTCGATCTACAGTGACAGAAGGTGATGAGATTGTCATCACACCGATGGAACATCATAGTAATATTATTCCTTGGCAACAAGTCGCTAAAGTAACAGGAGCAACATTAAAGTATCTTCCATTACAAGCGGATGGCTCGATTTCATTAGATGACGTCGAAAATACGATTACAGATAAGACGAAAATTGTCGCTGTAATGCAAGTGTCCAATGTACTTGGTGTCATTAATCCGGTTAAAGAAATTGCTGCCATTGCGCATAAGCATGGTGCTATAATGGTAGTAGACGGTGCACAAAGTGCGCCACATATGAAAATCGATGTACAGGATATTGATTGTGATTTCTTTGCCTTTTCGGGACATAAAATGGGCGGACCTACTGGAATAGGGGTACTGTATGGTAAAAAAGCATTGCTAAATCAAATGGAACCAATTGAGTTTGGCGGTGAAATGATTGATTTTGTAGGCTTGCAAGAATCGACGTGGAAAGAACTTCCTTGGAAATTTGAAGGGGGTACACCAATCATTGCCGGAGCTATTGGCTTAGGGGCAGCGATTGATTTTTTAGAAGAAGTCGGACTTGACGCCATTGCCAATCATGAACATGATTTAGCACAATATGCAGTGGAAAGAATGTCTGAAATAGAAGGTATGACGATCTATGGACCTAAAGAACGTGCGGGCCTTGTCACCTTTAATATTGACGATGTCCACCCACATGATGTAGCGACGGTTTTAGATGCTGAAGGAATCGCTGTTCGTGCAGGTCATCACTGTGCACAACCATTAATGAAATGGTTAGAAGTGTCAGCTACCGCTCGTGCTAGTTTTTATTTATACAATACAAAAGATGAAATCGATGTACTCGTCAACGGTTTAATAAAAACAAAGGAGTATTTTGGCGATGTCTTTAGGTAATAATCTTGACACGTTATACCGACAAGTCATAATGGATCATTATAAAAATCCTCGTAATCGTGGAGAATTTGATGGTGATTCATTAACGGTGAATATGAACAACCCAACTTGTGGTGACCGAATTCAACTTCAAATGAAAGTGGAGGACGGAAAAATCACAGATGCAAAATTTGTTGGTGAAGGTTGTTCCATTAGTATGGCTTCTGCTTCGATGATGACTCAAGCTGTAAAAGGTCTAGAAGTAAAAGAAGCATTAGTCATGTCTGATATCTTTTCGGATATGATGTTAGGGAAGGATTATGATGATTCGACGTTTGATTTAGGTGACATCGAAGCATTACAAGGAGTTGCCAAATTTCCAGCTCGAATTAAATGTGCAACATTGGCATGGAAAGCGATGGAGAAAGGTCTCCAAGGCGAAACAGAAGAGTAACGCGAGAAGCTGGATGAGTCAATGGTCAACTACTAAAAGGAGGGTTTCACATGGCAAAGAAAGCGCCTGAAATCGGTGAATATAAATACGGGTTTCGAGATAAAGATGTATCGATTTTCCGTTCTAAAAAAGGGTTAACACCAGAGATCGTGAAAGAAATTTCCAACATGAAAAAAGAGCCACAATGGATGTTAGATTTCCGTCTAAAATCATTGGAGCAGTTTTATAAAATGCCTATGCCTCAATGGGGAGGTAATTTAGCTGAATTAAACTTTGATGACATTACGTATTATGTTAAGCCGTCTGAAAAGTCCGAGAAGTCTTGGGATGAAGTTCCAGAAGAAATTAAAAATACGTTTGATAAGTTAGGGATTCCAGAAGCAGAGCAAAAGTATTTAGCTGGGGTATCTGCTCAGTATGAATCTGAAGTTGTTTATCATAACATGAAAGAGGATCTTCAAGACTTAGGAATTGTTTTTGAAGATACTGATACGGCTTTACGCGAGCATGAAGAGATTTTCAGAGAGCATTTTGGAACGATTATTCCGCCTTCTGATAATAAATTCGCTGCGTTAAACTCAGCGGTATGGTCTGGTGGTTCGTTCATCTATATTCCTAAAGGAATAAAATGTGAAACACCGCTTCAAGCATACTTCCGTATTAACTCTGAAAATATGGGACAATTCGAGCGTACGTTAATTATTGCAGATGAGGATAGTCATGTGCATTATGTTGAAGGTTGTACAGCACCTGTTTATTCAACAAACTCACTTCATAGTGCGGTTGTTGAAATCATCGTTAAGAAAAACGCATATTGCCGTTACACGACGATTCAAAACTGGGCTCCAAACATTTATAACCTTGTTACAAAACGTGCGGTGGCTTATGAAAATGCAACAATGGAATGGGTCGATGGAAACATTGGTTCAAAATTAACGATGAAATATCCAGCCGTTATTATGAAAGGTGAAGGAGCAAAAGGAACAATCCTTTCGATTGCGATTGCAGGAAAAGGACAGCACCAAGATGCAGGAGCAAAAGTCATGCATCTTGCACCAAATTGTTCATCAACGATTGTTTCTAAGTCCATTTCTAAACATGGTGGTAAAGTAACATATCGTGGAATTGCTCACTTTGGAAGAAAATCAGAAGGTTCTAAAGCGAAGATTGAGTGTGATACGTTAATTCTAGATAACCAATCGACGTCTGATACAATTCCTTATAACGAAATTTTAAATAACAACATTACACTTGAACACGAAGCGACTGTTTCAAAAGTATCTGAGGACCAATTGTTCTATCTCATGAGTCGTGGATTGTCTGAAGAAGAAGCAACAGAAATGATCGTAATGGGCTTTATCGAGCCATTTACAAAAGAACTTCCAATGGAATATGCGGTTGAAATGAACCGTTTAATCAAGTTCGAGATGGAAGGTTCTATTGGTTAATAAGTATGTGTATGGTATGGAGGAGACGAACTTTTGGAGTTCGTCTTCTTTTTTTGTTTATGAGAAGTAAGCGGCCATGAAAACCGTTATCTGTGAACATTGCTAGCGTTTTGGAATGTTGGAGGACACAGGAGCCGTTAATCATATTATATCGCTAGGAAAAGAGTTGCTTTTGCGTGAATAAGTGCTCCTGTGGCCGCAAAAAAACGGAAACCCGTATCATGTTCACAAATAACGGCTGCTCTGACCGCAAAAATGAGACAAATGAGGGAGCATAATAATTTTGGTGTAGCAGTGAAGCATTGAAAGCTATTTCAAGAAGAGCGAAGGCTGCGCACCTGCGCGTTTCACCCCAAGAAAAGTATTTGGGGTTCACTGTCAAAAGCGGGCGGGGCTCCGCACTTCGCTTTAAATCAAAAGATGCTCCCGTGTTTTTCTTATGTCCGTCAGTAAAAAAATAAATTGTAAAAACTAACTTAATTTGAAATAATGATAGCTACATAATCCAATCCACAAGTGTAAAAGAGGAGCAGAAACGAATGAGGAAGTCTATATTATCGCTTGTAACGATTATTATGTCGGTTGTTTTTTTGACTGGGTGTAACTCATCGGAAATAAAGCGAATTAAAGAAGAGAAAATTGATTTTGATTTTGCTATTGCGACGGAAATGGTTAAGAAAAAAGAAGAACTCATTATTGAATTATCAACAAAAGAAACAATCTCCCTTAAGGAATTTAAGGAATATGAACAAGTTTTTTCGGAAGACTTTGGACAATATGCGGACGTAATGTTAGAGATGTTTATTATTTTCGATTCGGAGAAAAAGACTGAAGCGGATTCATTTATGATACAAGATACATTTTATCCAACCTTATTTCATGAAGGAATTACAGTTACTGATGCTTTTATCGAAAAGACTTATTATGAGAATGAGTTTTTCAATGAAACATATTTAACGATTAAGCAAGAATATACTGGTGATGATCCGAAATTACAAGACTGGGCAAGAGAATATATATTCACAGAAAATGATGATGGAGACTGGGAGATTTATGGATTTGCTGGAGAAATGAATTTTGTAGGAGAGCGTAAGGAGTAAGAGACTTAGCTAGTAAAGTCTTATCGGACATCCGTTCCGTTATTGCTGTCTTTTTCCTCTGTTTTTAATTGTGTTCGGACATCTGTTCCGCTATTTACTCAAAATAGAGAGCGAACAACCGCAATCAGTGTAAATAACGGAACGGATGTCCGATAATGTTGAGAAACAAAGCTGTTTTGTCAAAATAGCGGAACACATGTCCGGTGCATTGAGCAACAGCGCTCTTGTCTTCATTCATCCTATGGTATAATAGCAAAAAAAGTGGCTGTAAGGAGTATTAGCATGATGAAGATAGGGTTAACTGGGTGGGGTGACCATGATGATCTTTATCCAGAACGTTTACCAAGTCATGAAAAATTAAAAGAATATAGTAAGCATTTCCAAACGGTTGAAGTGGATTCTTCTTTTTATGCGATCCAACCGGTTCGAAATTATGAAAAGTGGGTTCATGAAACACCGGATGACTTTGAATTTGTTGTGAAAGCTTATCAAGGGATGACAGGGCATCAGCGTGGAAAAATCCCGTTTGTTTCTGAAAAAGAAATGTTTAGTGCTTTTGTGCAATCTGTGCAACCATTAGTAGAGGCAAACAAACTTGCGATGGTTTTGTTTCAATTCCCTCCATGGTTTGTATGTACAAAGGATAGTGTGAATGTGCTTCGAAAAGTGAAACGCTTTGTCGGCCATCTTCCGCTTGCACTAGAATTTCGTCATCAATCTTGGTTTTTACCACAGTATCGTGAACAGACATTGCAGTTTATGAAAGAGGAAGGCTGGATTCATAGCATTTGTGATGAACCGCAGGCAGGACTCGGATCGGTTCCAACGGTTTTAGAAGTGACAAATCAGGTTAAAACCTTGATTCGTTTACACGGACGTAATGTAGATGGATGGATCGATCCAGGTGATGGGACTTGGCGAGATGTCCGCTATTTATATGATTACTCAACTGAGGAATTATCGGATTGGGTTCGTTGGATAAAAGAGTTACAAAAAGAAACCAATGAATTACATGTGTTATTTAATAATAACTCAGGTGGCGACGCCGCTAAAAATGCGAAAGAACTACAACGGTTATTTGGAGAAACACCGCGCACATTTGCTCCACGGCAAATTTCGTTGTTTGAGGAATAAGAGCATAGAAAGA
Organism: Alkalihalobacillus sp. LMS39; assembly: GCF_022812285.1. Taxonomy (NCBI): domain Bacteria; kingdom Bacillati; phylum Bacillota; class Bacilli; order Caryophanales; family Bacillaceae; genus Alkalihalobacillus; species Alkalihalobacillus sp. LMS39. The sequence continues at coordinate 4,318,098 of NZ_CP093300.1, read as the reverse complement.
AGGGTTCAAGATGGAATGGCTTCTATTGCTTATCATTGGATTACTGGCAGGCACAATTGGGAGTGTAATGGGACTTGGTGGTGGAATCATTGTTGTTCCTGCATTGCTCTTATTTAGTCATTCTATCGCCATATTACATGGGGTGACACCACAAGTGGCGGTTGGTACATCTTTATTAATTATGATATTTACAGGGTTATCTTCTACATTAGCATATATCAAGCAAAAAAAAGTTGATGTAAAAAGTGGTTTGTTTTTTTTATGTGGGAGTATACCTGGAGCCTTTGTGGGGGTGTTTATTAATAAAGGAATCCAAGTCGATGACTTTTTGTTGTACTTTGGGTTGTTTATTATCTTCATTTCCTTTGTTTTTCTCGTACGTGACAAGTTAAAGCCAATTCAATCTAAGCGCCATATGATGATGCGTGAGTATATAAATGAACAAAATGAAAAGATTCAGTATGGCTATCATCCACTCTTAGCCTTATCAATTTCATTCCTTGTTGGGATGTTGTCTGGTTTATTTGGAATTGGTGGAGGTTCTTTAATGGTACCTGCGATGATTCTAATGTTTGGTTTCCCACCACATCTTGCGGTTGCAACGTCAATGTTTATGATTTTCTTTTCGGCCATTGCGAGTTCGGTTTCGCATATATTTTTAGGGAATGTTAACTGGTTATTGGCTCTAACACTTATTCCAGGTGCATGGTTAGGTGGGGCATTAGGGGCTTATATTAATGCGAAAATAAAGAGTGATACGCTTGTATTATTATTGCGCATTTTTCTTATCTTTATTGGGATACGCCTAGTGATGCAAGGTTTTTAGTAACGGCTGTTTTCGTAATTGGAAGCTACTTGACTCCCTCCTAAAGCGTAGGGTTCGAATAATAACAAGATTAGGAGAAAACAGTGATTTTAAAAGATAGTAGAGGTGAAACGGTTGTCGTTGGTTACAAGTTATCTTTATCATACGAATGATTTACATAGTGATTTTACATATTGGCCAAATATTGTCTCTTACCTAGAAGAGAAAAGGCTGCATCACCAAAGAAGAGATGAGGATCATTTTTATTTTGATATTGGTGATCATGCTGACCGTTGCCATCCGATTACAGAAGCGACGATGGGAAAAGGAAATGTCGCCTTATTAAATCGAGCTGGTGTTAGTGCGATTACGATTGGAAATAACGAAGGAATTACATTTTCGAAACAGCAACTAGATGAAATTTACGAAGAAGCGAGTTTTGATATTTTAATTGCGAACTTATATGAAGCTGATGGAATACGTCCAAAATGGATAAAACCTTATAAAGTGATTGAATTACAAGCAGGGATAAAAGCGGCTGTCATCGGTGTGACGTTTCCGTATACGAGCATTTATGAACAATTAGGCTGGAAAGTAGAAGATCCTTTTCAGATGCTTCAACCGCTTATTCATGAAGTTAGAAAGAAGGTTGATATCGTTATTCTTCTTTCTCATCTAGGATTAAATTTAGATGAAAACTTAGCTGAAGAATTGGAAGGAATTGATATTATATTAGGCGCCCATACTCATCACGTCCTTGAGCATGGAAAGCGAGTAAGGAACACATTGATTTGTCAGACTGGAAAATTTGGTCAATTTGTAGGGACGGTTGAATTAGTCGTGGATATTGAAACGAAACAACTCGTCTCAACTCAAGCCTTTTTACAAACGATGAGAAACGATACAACTGACAAAAAAACACAGGCTTACTTAGCTCAGTTAAAAGAACAAAGTCAAACATGGTCTTCATCACCGGTTACGGTTTTACAGGAAACACTGGAAGTTGATTGGTTTGCTGAGTCAGAAGGTGTTCAGTTTTTGGCTGAAGCACTGAAAGAGTGGTGTCAAACAGAGATAAGCATGTTAAATGCAGGTGTGTTGTTAGAATCTCTTCCTGTAGGTCCGATTACGAAAGGAGATATTCATCGGATTTGTCCACACCCGATCAATCCATGTGTCATTACGATTCGTGGGAAAGAGTTAAAAGACGTCATTATACGGTCGCGGTCAGAAGAAATGGTGAATTTTAAATTAAAAGGGTTAGGGTTTCGAGGAAAAGTCATCGGCCAAATGATATTCTCGGGGATTACGATAACGGAGAATGAAAAAAAAGAACCTACCATTACCGTATTAGGGACTGAGTTACAAGAAGAAGAACATTATCGAATCGCTACTTTGGATATGTTTACATTTGGGAAACTATACCCATCAATTCTTGATGCCATTGAAATCGAATATTTATTACCGGAAATGCTTCGAGATGTATTGATGTGGAAACTCCAATCAATATAGGCGTCCTACTAACATTTGCACTTTTTTTCACTTTTTTCATACAGTAGTAAGGAAGAAGCAGTGAGTGAAAGGGAGTGTGATGATATGCTAGAAATGACACCAATAACAATTGAAAATCAAACGTTTATTGCAGTAACTCTTAAGCTACCGAAAACAAACTTTATGGCAGTAACAAGTGAAAAAGGCTATATTATGTGTGGCGCGTTAGATGTTGCTTTATTTAATGAAAATAAAGCGTTGCTTGAGCGTAAAATTGTAGCAGGGCGAGCACTAGGTGTTCGAACAATTGATCAATTGCTTGAAGCCCCACTTGAATCAATAACAAAAGAAGCTGAAGCACTCGGAGTAACTGTTGGAATGAAAGGCAAAGACGCATTATTGAAAATGGTATAACATAAAGGAAAGAAACCATAATTGTATGGTTTCTTTTTAGATCTTACAGTATAATTTAACTAGTGTATATACAGTGGAAATAAGAATGTGACATATAAAAATAACGCTAAAGCCGAACATACATAATATAGAAGGATGGAAATCAGATGAGACTAGTCGAGACAAAGTCCGTAAAAGCTGGGACTCGTTTAGCAAAGGCCATTTATAATGAGCATGACGAAATCTTAGTTCGTGAGGGTGTAGAGTTAACAGACCGCACTATATTACGGCTACAAGAGCTAGGGGTTTCTTATATCTATATCCAAGATGATGTGACGGCGAACTTAGTGATACATGAATCGATATCTGAAGAAACAAGGCGAAAAGCAGTTACGGCCATTCGTTCGGAATTTTCTAAAATTGCAAATGAGACCACATTAAAGAAAATATTCAACGAAGATATTATTGCTAAAGGTTTCACATCGATTATTGGCATGATTCTTGAAGATATTACAAACAATGAGGATGCCTTAACATTATTAACAGAAACGATTATTTATGATTCCTACATTTTCTCTCATTCGTTAAACGTAACTGTTTATACGCTTGGACTAGCAAATTATTTAAACTACTCTAAGAAACAACTTTTTGAAATTGGCTTAGGTGCGATGTTACATGATGTCGGGAAGATGGTTATCCCTTTACATATTTTAAATAAACCAGGACGTTTAACGAGTGAAGAGTTTTCCTTAATTAAATCCCATACGACAGTTGGTTATGAAATTATAAAAAAAATTCCAAATCTAGCACTCGTTTCTGCTCATTGCGCCTTGCAGCATCATGAGCGAATGGATGGATCAGGATATCCGATGGGAAGAAAGGGCGATGATATACATCCATATGCAAAAATCATTGCTGTTTGTGATGTGTTTGATGCTATCACCTCGAACCGGTCTTATCGAAAAGGCCTGCTGCCACATGAAGGATTAGAGTTGTTATTTGCTGGGCACGCTTTATATGACAAAGAGATAGTCGAAGCGTTGCGGAATGTATGTGCGATTTATCCTAAAGGGCTTTCCGTACAATTAAGTGATGGAAGAAAAGGAATTGTTGTAAAACAAAATAAAGAGGTCCTTTCGCGCCCGGTTGTTCGCATTTATGCAGATGGAGAGCGGAAGGTTGCGCCATATAATCTTGACATGCTACTTCAAGTTAATGTTACGATAGTTAAATGTGAAAAAGCCTTTAATGACGAAAGGATTTTAGTTGCAAATTCATAAAGGGGACAAGGAAATGACAAGTAATGAGCAAGTATACTTACAATTGTGTCGACATGTATTAGAAAATGGAATTGAAAAAGGAGACCGTACAGGAACAGGTACGAAATCTTTATTTGGCTATCAAATGCGTTTTAATTTAAAGGAAGGCTTTCCTTTATTAACAACAAAGCGGATTCCATTTCGTCTTATCGCAAGTGAATTACTTTGGTTTATAAAAGGAGATACAAATATTCGGTATCTACTGCAGCATAACAATAATATTTGGAATGAATGGGCCTTTAAAAAATGGGTGGAGAGCCCAGATTATGATGGTCCAGATATGACGAATTTTGGTCTGCGAGCGCAACAAGATAAACAATTCAACGCTGTATATGAAGAGCAAATGGAAAAGTTCAAAGCTTTAATTTTAGAAGATGACCAGTTTGCCTCCACATATGGGGAGTTAGGAGATGTGTATGGGAAGCAATGGCGTGCGTGGAAAACGACAACAGGTGAAACAATCGATCAGTTAAAAGATGTGATTGACACGATTAAAAAGAATCCTGAATCGAGGAGATTAATCGTTTCGGCATGGAACCCAGAAGATGTCCCAACGATGGCGTTACCTCCTTGTCATACGTTATTTCAATTTTATGTAACAGAAGGAAAATTATCATGTCAGCTTTATCAACGAAGTGCAGATATTTTTCTAGGAATACCTTTTAATATTGCTAGCTATGCGTTATTGACTCATTTAATTGCACATGAATGCGGATTAGAAGTAGGGGAATTTATACATACGTTAGGAGATGCTCATATTTATTCAAATCATATTGAGCAAATTAATCTACAGTTAGCACGAGAGCCAAAATCGCTTCCAACATTAAATATCAACAAAGATAAAGAATCGGTATTTGATATTGAAATGGAAGATATTACGGTAGAAAATTATGAACCACATCCAGCCATTAAAGCACCAGTAGCTGTATAATGAGGTGAACTTATGATTTCTTTTATTGTTGCAATGGATAAAAACCGTGTCATTGGTAAAGACAATGATTTACCTTGGAGATTGCCAGCGGATTTAGCTTATTTCAAAAAAGTGACTGTTGGACATCCAATCGTAATGGGCAGAAAAACGTTTGATTCAATTGGACGACCATTACCTAAAAGAGAAAACATTGTGATTACTCGTAATAAAGATTTTGAACATGAGGGTGTGACTGTGATGCATTCGATTGATGAATGTATCTCTTGGGCAAAAGATCATGCGGGTGATGAAGTTTTTGTTATTGGTGGAGCCGGGATTTTTAAGGAAATGATTGATGTCGTTGACAGGTTGTATATTACGTATATTCATGATTCCTTTGAGGGAGATACATACTTCCCTGAATGGAATGAAGATAGCTGGCAACTAACAGCAGAAGAAAAAGGTGTACAAGACGAAAAGAATAACTATGAATATTATTTTCAAGTGTATGACCGTTTACAATAAAAAAAATAGGTCAACCCGTCCCTCTCTTTGCATACATTTAATGTGAAGGGGGGTTTTTTGTGTTAAAGATCAAGAAGACCAGACCTAAGAAAAGAGGGCCTCTCCCATTTCGGTATGTTTTTTTGTTATCATTTATTATTTTTACCCTGTTAACGGTTCAGGGGTTATGGCTAGTTGAGAAGGGGATCCGCCCAACACTGATGTATATTGCGGTGACAGAGACACAAACATTAGCAACAGCTGCGATTAATGATGCCATCAATAAAAAAATTGTAGAGGAAATTGATGTAGAAGAACTGATGATTATTGATCGTGATGAATCAGGGAGAATTTCATCGATGCGAATTAATACTCAACTTTCTACTCGGATTATGGCAGAAGCTACAATGCGAGCTCAAAATTACTTGCGTCTAATGGAGCAAGGTAGAATGCACGAATTAGCGATACCTGATGGGGTTGATGTTGAGTGGAATAACGGGAATCAGTCTTTTAGTGATGAAGGAATTATTCATAATATTCCTTTAGGGCAAGCGACAGATAATGCCCTTTTGGCCCATTTAGGACCGAGTGTACCTGTGAAATTCTCTGCAATCGGGAATGTTATTACTGACATGAGGACGGAAACAGAGTATGTCGGAATTAACAATACTGCGGTTACATTATATTTAGATATTGAAGTTGATGTTCGGGTGATTATTCCATTTGCTACAGAAAAACAAGTTGTCCCTACATCGATTCCGATTGGCTATATTTTCATATCTGGAGATGTCCCAGAGTTTTATAATGTTGGTGGAGAAGGCCCATCACCTGCGTTTTTTCCTTCTAGCCAAAATCCAAATCAAAACTCAAACGAAAGGGATGAAATCGAGGTTATTGAAGATTAACGAGTAGAGCGTGGAAAGGTCGATGGAAATTAACTTTTCTTTCCGCAAGCAGAAAATGAGCCTCCAACGTGCTTAGATTAAACACGTGGAGGCTCAGCTTTTTTTCGCCTTCGCTTTCGCGGAGTTTACATATGTTATCGGATAAGCCTGTGTATCGTAGTCTTATACGTTTTACTTCTTTTTCTTTTTTGCTCTGTCTTTCTTTTCCCAAGATTTTAATGATGGATAAGGGTCAAAAGACCATTCTGTTTTTCCGTTGTCACGATACATCCCATAGTGTAAATGAGGTGGGAACTTTCCTTGTGTACCAGGTTTACCATAACCAGAGCTTCCGACATAGCCGATGACTTGCCCAGGCTCGACAACTGAACCAACATCAATTCCTTTTTCAAATCCACTTAAGTGAGCAAAATAATGATAAACATTATCTACATCACGGATACCAATTCTCCAACCACCGTATTTATTCCAGCCTTTGATTTCCACGACCCCATATGATGTTGCTCGAATCGGAGTATTATATCCAGCAAAAATATCCGTCCCTTCGTGGATTCGACGACCACCCCATCCACGTCTGTCTCCCCAAGTGTTTTTATAACTGTAATTGTATTGTAACGGAATCGGGAACGCATTGGAATGCACATCTAATGTATTAAAATGCTCGTACACTTTAGCGTGTCCATGAATAATATTGACGGTTTGTTCACGCTGATAATGTTCCCATAAAGCAATTTTAAAATCTTCTTCAGTATAGCCAAAGGTTTCGATATATTTTGCCATTGTATAAAGGACATCTTCATCATTTTCTCGGCTGGCAATACCGTCACCATTACCATCAAGGCCAATCCCACCGAACATACTAATGGAAAGAGGATTTGTATCTTCTTTATTTGGGTTTATTGGTCCAGCCCATTGCTCATCTGAAAAATAAATGCCGATGACACCGGGTTCTTTCGGTCTGTCTCGAAGAGCTTTTCTCAACCCTCTTTCATATGCATCGACAGCCGCTAAATACGTCCAAGGTACATTTGTGACTGTCTCATACTTCTGATATAAGGCTTGTCGTTGTTCTAGCTTTTCTTCGTAACTTAATTCCTCTTTAGCTAACGTTGGTTGAATCATTAAGCTTTGAATGAAAAGTGAAAATACAATAAACCATATTGCACTTTTTTTACTCACGATGAAAAAGCTCCTTTCTGACATAGTCAATAGTTGTAGTTTGTAGCAATTCTTTAAAAAACATCGGAGTAAATTGATGGGAATTTGAGTGAGTTGTTTGGTAAAAACGACGAAAACATGTTACATTAGTGTATGAGTGTATAGTCAAAGGATAAATGGAGTGAACAACCGATGACAAAAAAAGAAGAATATGTCAGAAAACCCGAATGGTTAAAAATTAAGTTAAATACAAATGAATCATATACAGGGCTAAAGAAAATGATGCGCAACCAAAAGCTCAACACGGTGTGTGAAGAAGCAAAATGTCCTAACATTCATGAATGTTGGGCCGTTCGCAAAACAGCGACGTTTATGATTTTAGGAGCGGTATGTACACGGGCATGCCGGTTTTGTGCGGTTAAAACAGGGCTTCCAAATGAGCTTGATTTACAAGAGCCAGAACGTGTTGCAGATTCTGTAGAAACGATGGGACTGAAGCATACCGTGATTACAGCAGTCGCCAGAGATGATTTAAAAGATGGAGGAGCTCACGTTTTTGCAGAGACGGTTAGAGCAGTAAGACGCAAAAATCCATTTACAACGATTGAAGTATTACCTTCGGATATGATGGGAGTACTTGATAATTTAAAAACGTTAATGGATGCAAGACCAAATATTTTAAATCATAATATTGAAACGGTAAAACGATTAACGCCGAGAGTAAGAGCACGAGCTACATATGAGCGCTCATTAGAGTTTTTACGACGCGCGAAAGAGCTTCATCCTGATATTCCGACAAAATCGAGTTTAATGATCGGGTTAGGAGAGACAAAAGAAGAAATCATCGAAACAATGGATGATTTACGTGCAAATCATGTTGACATTATGACGATTGGCCAATATTTACAGCCCACAAAAAAACATTTAAAAGTTGTGAAATATTATCGTCCAGAAGAGTTTGAAGAATTAAAGACGATTGCGTTAGAAAAAGGATTTAGTCATTGTGAAGCAGGTCCGCTTGTTCGTTCTTCTTATCATGCAGATGAACAAGTAAACCAAGCTCAAGTAAATCAAGAAGCACAAAAAGTAACAAAGGCATAAAGCGCTGCTTTATGCCTTTGTTCAAAGATAAAAAAGTTTTGGTCTAGCAGTGAAGTTTTGAAAGCTTATTCACAGAAAAGACGCTCCCGCGTTTTTCTTATGACAATATGGATTCTACGTTCTTGGCTGAGGTGAATTTTCTGGAATTGGTTCATTCATACGTCCACCGTCACCAGATTCAAGCTCACGAATGGTCGCTTCTAAAAATCGGTCAACATTTGGAGTGCGGGAACTTAATGTGCCAAACCGTTCAATGTTCTCAAACATTTCTGGATTGTTCGTAACGTAAACATCATAAAACCGTGGTAAAATCGAAGCAGCTGTTAAATAAACTTGTTCCTCTAAGTTGTCTGCATTGTTGTTTTGGCTTTCTTCATACACGATTATGGCGTATTTATCGGTGACAAGGGTCCCCATTTCTTCCACACCTGGAAGGAATACGCCCATTTTTGTAATGGTATCAGCTAATAATGTCCGGTCAAAATAAGCAGCTTCTGGCTCTCTGTGCTGTCCAAGTTGGGCACTTTGATGGCGGACATAACCAAATTGTGCTCTTCTTTCATCGGTTTCGTCTGCTCGTTCTACTTGGAGGATGCTTGCCGTACCGCCGGCTGGGTTATAGGTTGTATGATTTTGATAACGTTGAGTAGCAGGAGAATCATTTTGTCCTACTGCTTGACAACCTGTTGCCAGTAACGTAATACAAACTCCAGCTAAAATTGATTTTTTCATCGATAAAACCTCCCCTCATATGCATAGATTGACCAAAGTGCATTCAAATTAAAGGTTGAAAATTAGAGAAACAAATCCTTTTTTTCTTAGGATGACATAAATGTGGTAAAATAATGGATGAGCAAAAGAGTGAGGTGGCTTGTACATGATTCAAGTTCAAGGAATGCAATTTGAATTAATTGAAGATGTAAAAGATGGATGGAATGAAGAAGAATTTAAAGCGAAGTATAGTGAAGTCTTTAATAAATACGATTATATTGTAGGTGACTGGGGATACAGTCAGTTACGGATGAGAGGTTTTTTTGAAGATATTAATCGTAAAGCAACCTTTGATACAAAGATAAGCTCGTTATCCGAGTATTTATATGAGTATTGTAATTTTGGTTGTGCTTATTTTGTATTAAAAAAAGTAAAAGAAACAAAGTCATAATGAAAAGGGATGTCTAACGTGGACATCCCTCTTTTAATGATTAAAGTCATTGCGTACACATAACGGTTATTTACTTGTATATGGCGGTTCTTCATTTTTTGTAGGGTCATCATGTGTCGGATGGGCCCCTGGAAACTTACGAGGTAAGTTTTGGTGAAGGGATTTAAATTCATAGGTAAAAGCACTATATGCACGTTGCCCTTCTTTCCAAGGAGTACTCTTACCTAGTTTCCGATTGATTGGAGATCCATATGGACCTTCAGGAAGGGTTTCAGGGAAAATATAATTTTTCATCGTTTCAACATTTGAAAAATCTGTGTAGTTTTCATGTTCTTTGTCTTCATGCTGATTGCGTTCCATAAAAAAACCACCTCCTTTTCGTTAACTTATCCGTTGGAGGAGGTTTTTACACCGTTAAATTATTTCAGATAAGAAGGACCGTAGTTCGGCAGCATCTTCTTCACTCAGTTTGTAAATATGTTCTAAATAACCTGGTTCTTCTAAATCATCTTGTCCGATGATGGCAAACCGGTGTGATAACATATCTAACACTAAATGTTTGCCATAATGTTTCGTTGTGGACGTTATAGCTAAATCAAACCTTTGATTTTCCCCCATAAAACTAATAAACCTTGTTTTTGTTTGTTCTGTATCATCGTATAAATAAAATCGTTCTGTCATGCTTCCAACTCCTTCATATTTATAACCATTTCCAATAGACAATATCCTATCCGTTCTTACACGGAATCTTCACATCCATCATAACAAAAAGGGAACAATTAGAAAACTAATAGGGAATGATAAGAGAAAGCTTTGATTCATGATATACTATAAAAAAACAATGAGTGAGGATGTAGGTGATTACGTTGTATTTTGTTGACCGTCAAAAAATAGAAGATACTCTTGTTTATTATGAGCAATGTATCGCTTTATATGATGAGGGTCCTAATTGGGAGTCTTCAATAGCAAAATTAGGTTTAGAACGTTTGGTTCATCTTTTCATTGAGGGCATTCTTGATGTAGGAAACCAGATGATTGATGGTTTTATTATGAGAGATCCTGGTAGTTATGAGGATATTATTGATATTTTGGAAGATGAAATGGTTGTTCCTAAAGAGGAAGCCGAGCAATTACGAGACTTTATTAAGCTAAGAAAAATGGTTGTTCAATCTTATATTCATGTTGACCATTCGATGTTGCAGGAAAAAATGAAGGAGCATAAAAAAGCGATTCAGGCATTTCCAACCCGAGTACGTTCATATATTGTAAAGGAGTTAGGTCCAGTATCTGCTTTTTTACCGAATCAAAAATAAGGTGGTGAAGGCTTGTGGCGGGCACTTCAACAAGAGAGATAATTGTTGATTTGTTAAAACGACATCAACAATTATCGGTAACCGAGTTGGCAAAAAAACTTGATATTACTGAGATGGCTGTCCGTCGTCATTTGCATTCACTACAAAAGGAAGAGGTAGTGACTTCCCAGCTTGTGCGTCAAGCGATGGGAAGGCCGACTCAATTTTACTCTTTAACGATTAAAGGAGAGCATTTGTTTCCAAGACGTTATGCTCCATTCACAATTGGGATATTACAGGATGTAGAAGATGTCGCTGGAAAAGAAATGGTTGACCAATTGTTTGAAGCAAGAAGACAGCGCTTATTAGTGGAGTACAAGCCATTGTTTGAAGGGAAATCGTTTCAAGAAAAAGTGTCTCAGCTTGTGTCATTACAAAATCAGCAAGGGTATATGGTAGAAGTAAAAGAAGACGATGAACAATATCATGTTACCGAATATAACTGTCCTATTTCAGAAGTGGCAAAGCAATATCCAGTGGCGTGCGCTTGTGAAAAAAAACTGTTTCAAGAGTTATTAGAAACAGATGAAATAAGCTGTAGAGAATGTATGGCCATTGATAAAACAGCTTATTGTCATTATGTAGTGAAAAAAAACAAAGACCGATAGTTCAAATGATGGAGGAGCTTATGAAATCATACGAAGGGTTTTTAATTGATTTAGACGGAACGATGTATAGGGGAACAGAAAAAATCAATGAAGCTGTTGCGTTTGTGAATGAATTGGAAAAGCGTGGTCTTCCTTATTTATTTGTAACGAATAATTCATCAAGTACACCTGAGGCTGTTGCGGAGAAATTGATTTCTATGGCCGTGTCAACGACAGCAAATCATGTGTTTACAACGAGTATGGCGACTGCCCAATACATATCGGAAACGGAAAAAGGAAAACGCGTATATATGATTGGAGAAGAAGGGCTGAAAGTTGCCTTGCTTGAAAAAGGGTTTGAACTCGTGGAAGAGAAAGCAGATGTTGTTGTCATTGGGATTGACCGACAAATTACATATGAAAAATTAGCAAAAGCTTGTTTGCTCGTTCGTGAAGGGGCTCAATTTATTTCAACAAACAGTGATGTTGCCCTTCCAAGTGAGCGTGGATTTTTACCGGGTAATGGGTCAATTACATCAGTGGTATCTGTATCAACGGGTGTCCAACCATTGTTTATCGGCAAACCAGAATCGATTATTGTGGAACAAGCAAGAGAACGATTAGGAACACCGAAAGAAACAACCTTATTAGTTGGAGATAATTATGAAACAGATATTACCGCCGGAATACGAGCGGGTATTGATACTTTGTTAGTGCATACAGGTGTAACGACAAAAGAACAGCTTCCAGAAAAAGAAGTCCAACCGACTTATGCGGTGTCTTCTTTAAAAGAGTGGTTTTTTAAGTTTTAATTTAGATTAAATCGTTGTGACCTACTTGTAACACGGATATGGAAATACTGTTCTTGCTGGCGACAGGTGAGCCTCCTTGTGCTTTGCACGATGGGGTCTCACCTTTGCCGTTGCAACGTATAGTTCCTCTCTTATTAGCACCTCATATACTTACCCTTTATTCAACTCCTGCCACACTATGGGCGAGACGGCTAGAAGCTGCAGCTGCGATAGCGCCTACGATGTCATCAAGGAAGGTATGACATTGGCCAGATGATTTATCATTTAATTTTTCAAGAATACCCGGCTTTTGCTTATCGATATATCCGTAGTTTGTAAAGCCAATACTCCCATACACATTAACAATTCCTAATGCTATAATTTCATCGACCCCATATAAGCTTTCATCGCGTTCAACGATATCTTGCAAAGGCTGGTCTAGCTTTTTTTGCTCAGCTAAAACATCTAATTGAATCCCCGTTAATATCGCATTTTGTACCTCTCTTTTTTTCAATACTTGGTCAACATGGGTTTTGCATAGCTCTAATTCTAAGTCTGGATGATATTTTACTTGCAGGAAATAAACAAGTTCTGCAATGTCATCAATGGTTACTCCTCTATTTATTAACGCATGTCTTGCATTTTCTTCGAGATTTTTACACTTCTCACTCATGTCTCATCCCTCCACAAATAATGGCATTCACCACTAGTTTATGGAAAAGTCCACACAATCATACTGTAAACTTTCTAAGGACACTTTTTTTAAACTAGGTCATAGACTAGAAAGAAGAAGAGTTGGATGTTAGGAGGAAGTTAGCTTGTTTGAACGGCATCTTTATGATTATTATCAACTTTATTGTGATGAGCGCTTTGTGATTCAAGGATATGACGCATTTGAATCTGCTGGAAATATGTATTTATTTTTTCCAGTTCAAGAGGCAAGTGGATACTCACCTACAGAACAAATGACGATGGTCGAACATTTACAAAGAAATGGGGACATAACGGTAGCAGAGCTTATATGGACGATTCAAAATGAGGCATTGGGGCATATTGATGGCCAGGAGGGGTATTTATATAAGTTGCCATCGATTTCACCACAAGAAGCATATCGGGCGCATGAGGGAACTTTGAAAAGCGGGGAAGAGCTTTCGTTTTTTCATGAACGAGGAGAATGGATTCAACTTCAGAACAAACGGACTTACCCTAGATGGAATGAGTTATGGAGTCAGCGATTAAAGCAATTAGAAGATTGGTATCAACAAGTGGTAGCTTATCCTCAAACGGAAATTGATGAAGCGTTTATCTTTACGTTTCCTTATTTTATGGGGTTATGTGAAAATGCGATTCAATATGTTGTGGATACAGACTTAGATGAACAACATCGTGGAAAAGACTCTTCGGTTGTTTGCCATCAGCAGTTTACGGATTATACTTGGCTATGTCCAAAAGTAGGTACAGACTCGAATGTGAAACTACCGGCTCACTTTATCGTAGACCATCCAAGTCGAGACCTTGCTGAATGGATTCGCCATAGTAAAAAAGAGGGTACTTCTTTCTATGATATTCAATCTTTTATGTACGGGTATGAACAATATCGTCCGCTTTCTCGGTATGGTTGGCGTATGTTATATAGTCGTCTTCTTTTTCCTTTACATTATTTCGTGACAATCGAAGGATTTTATCGAAGTAAAATGGAACGAAGCCGGTCGTATTATGCAAATGAATTTCTTGCTTTACTAGAAAAGGAAAAAGATAATGAACTTTTTTTACAGCGATTTTTAGATGAATTTCAGTTAAGTTCGTATCAAGGTGGAATTCCAAAGGTGAATTGGTTATAAAAAGTGTGGCGTACCATGTTGTTGGTACGCTATTTTTGTTTGACATTTTAGCATGTATAAAAAGTGAAGCTTTGAAAGCTTATTCTAAGTAGAGCGATGGCACTGCACTTCGCTTAAAGATTTCTTTGAATGGAATGATTGCTTTCTGTAAATTCTAACGGACGTATGTTCCGTTATTGTTGCAAATCATAAGCTTTAGTACAACCGTTCGGACATCTATTCCGTTATTTTACTTAGATGGGCGGTAAATAAGTTGATTTTTAGAAACTAACGGAACAGATGTCCGATAACATTGTGAACGTCCTTTTTTTTGTGGATTTAGCGGAACAGATGTCCGTTACGAAATGTAGGAAGCGCTTACCTTTTACGAACTTTTTTAGGCTTTCACGGAAAAATAGAAATTTTCTAATTTTTCCTTGTAAAGAATTTAAAATAGGAATATAATGTCCTTTATACAAATACATTTGTTTTTCTGAGAGAAACAAAAAAGTTTACATGAGTGTAGGGTAGGAGTGGTTTTTGATGGAGCAGAAAATTTCAGTAGGCTTACTAGGATTAGGAACAGTTGGTACAGGTGTTATCAAAATTATAAAAGGACATCAAGAACAATTAACACATCAAGTTGGATGTCCAGTTCATATAGAAAAAGTACTTGTTCGTGATATGAAAAAAAAACGTTCAGTAGAGGTTGAGGAACATTTATTAACTGAAAATCCATTCGATGTTGTCGCCAATCCAAATATTGATGTTGTGATTGAAGTAATGGGTGGTGTCAAAGAAGCAAAAGAATGGATTTTAGAAGCATTAAAACATAAGAAAAATGTTGTAACAGCAAACAAAGACTTAGTGGCTCTTCACGGGGCGGAATTGCTTCAAGTGGCACAAAAAAATGAATGTGATTTATTTTACGAAGCGAGCGTTGCCGGCGGAATTCCGATTATTCGCAGCTTAGTCGAAGGATTATCTTCTGACCGAATTAAGAAAATGATGGGTATCGTCAATGGAACAACGAATTTTATTTTAACGAAAATGAGCAAAGCAGGAAGTTCATATGAAGATGTGCTTCAAGAAGCACAGCGATTAGGATATGCTGAAAGTGACCCTACTTCTGATGTGGAAGGGTTGGATGCTGCTCGGAAGATGGCGATATTGGCGTCATTAGGATTTTCAATGAATATTCATTTAGAAGATGTTTCTGCTCGTGGCATTTCTTCTGTAACAGAAGAAGACTTACATTATTGTGACCAACTAGGCTATACAATGAAATTAATTGGCTTAGCTCAGCGCGATGAAGGAAGAGTAGAAGTAAGTGTAGAACCAACATTATTACCGAATGAGCATCCATTAGCAGCGGTTAATGATGAATATAACGCAGTGTATGTGTATGGCGAAGCTGTAGGAGAAACGATGTTTTATGGTCCAGGTGCAGGCTCATTACCAACAGCAACAGCCGTTATGTCGGATGTGGTGACTGTTATGAAAAATATGAGACTTGGTGTAACAGGTCGAAGCATTAAAGCACCATTATATGAAAAGCAATTAAAAACAGATGTAGAAATTCAATCGAAGTATTTTATGCGTCTGCACGTGTTAGATAAAGCGGGTACATTTTCCGCGATTACGTCATTATTTGCAGACCATGACGTTAGCTTTGAAAAACTATTACAGCTTCCGATTGAAGGAACAGAAGTAGCAGAAATCATTATTATTACACATAAAACTACGAAACGAATTTACGAAGACATTTATCAAAAATTAAATAACTTAGACGTTGTTCAATCCGTTGAAAGTAGTTATCGTGTTGAGGGAGGAAAATAAGATGAGTAGTTGGAAAGGGTTATTACACGAATATAAAGAGTTTTTGCCAGTGACTGAACAAACACCTTTATTATCATTACGTGAAGGAAATACACCGTTAATTCCACTTGAAAATTTATCAAAAGAATGGGGAGTCGAGGTGTATGTGAAAGTAGAAGGAGCAAACCCAACAGGTTCTTTTAAAGACCGCGGGATGGTTATGGCAGTTGCAAAAGCGAAAGAAGAAGGAAGTAAGACGATCATTTGTGCTTCGACAGGAAATACGTCTGCAGCTGCGGCAGCTTATGGTGCAAGAGCTGGACTTCGTTGTATCGTTGTTATTCCTGAAGGTAAAATTGCGTTAGGTAAATTAGCACAAGCGGTCATGTATGGTGCGGAAGTGTTAGAGATTAAAGGGAATTTTGATAATGCATTAGATATTGTTCGTTCTATTAGTGAAAAAGAGCCGATTACTTTAGTGAACTCTGTAAATCCATACCGAATTGAAGGTCAAAAAACAGCGGCCTTTGAAATATGTGATGCATTAGGCCAAGCACCAGATGTTCTTTCCATTCCTGTTGGCAACGCTGGCAATATTACAGCTTATTGGAAAGGATTTAAAGAATACAATGAGAGAAAACAAACCGGCTTACCTGAAATGAGAGGGTTTGAAGCAGAAGGCGCAGCAGCGATCGTTCGTAACGAAGTAATTAAAGAACCGGAAACAATTGCTACGGCGATTCGAATTGGAAATCCAGCAAGTTGGGATTATGCTGTTGCTGCAGCGAATGAATCAAATGGAAAAATTGATTATGTTACAGATGATGAAATTGTTGCAGCGTATCAACTCCTTGCTAGTCGTGAAGGTGTTTTTGCAGAACCGGCATCTTGTGCGTCGATTGCTGGCTTAATCAAACAATTAAAGTCAGGAGAAATTAAGAAAGGAGCAAAAATTGTTTGTGTGTTAACTGGAAATGGTTTAAAAGATCCGAATACGGCCATTGATACAATTTCAGTGAAACCAACTGTCCTTCCAAATAGTGAAGAAGCCTTTTTAGCGCATATTAAAGGTGGTGTTCACGAGTGAGTGAAGGAAGGATGGTCATTACCGTTCCTGCAAGTTCAGCAAATTTAGGTCCTGGCTTTGATTCAATTGGAATTGCGGTAAATCGGTATTTAACATTACGGGTTCGTCATCATGATGAGTGGAAGTTTATCCCTCTTTCAAGTGAGTTGGACGGTGTACCAGAAGATGAAGCAAACTTAATTTATCAAGTGGCAAAAAAAGTGGCGGATCAATATGAAAAAGAGTTACCACCATGCCATGTTGAAATGGAAAGTACGATTCCGTTAGCTCGTGGGTTAGGAAGTAGTGCTTCTGCCATTATCGCTGGAATTGAGCTTGCAAATCAATTGCTTTCATTACGTTTATCGAATGAAGAGAAAGTTCGGATCGCAAGTGTATGGGAAGGTCATCCTGATAATGTGTCTCCATCCGTATACGGTGGTTTGCTTATTGGTTCCCATAGTGAAGATGAAACCGATGTTGTCTATTGCGGCGTACCTGAAATCGATATTGTCATGCTTGTTCCTGATGAAGAGTTAATGACGAAAAAAGCCCGTAGTGTTCTTCCAAATGACATTTCATTTGCACAAGCAATAAGAGGAAGTAGTGTATCCAATGTACTAGTCGCTGCGATTTTACAAGGGAACTGGGAATTAGCAGGGAAAATGATGACAAAGGATGTGTTCCATCATCCATACCGAAAAGCATTAGTTCCAGGCTTAGAAGATGTAATGGACTCCATCGTTGACCTTGGTGGATATGGAGCAGCTTTAAGTGGAGCAGGACCTGCGATTATATGTTTTACAAAAATTGGTGATGGGTACCGCTTAGCTGAAAGATTACTTGAACGATTTCCGCAGTTTTCAACCGATATTGTTTCTCCAGATCCGAATGGAGTAACTGTTGACGGTGTACCTTTTGTTATAGAATAAAAAAACCCCTGAGCCAGGGGTTTTTAACGTTCATTAAAATACTTGTTCTATTTCTTTTACACCAGGAACTTCTTCAAGTAAAGCACGCTCGATCCCTGCTTTTAGTGTAATTGTAGAACTCGGGCAAGATCCACAAGCCCCAAGAAGACGTACTTTTACAATGCCATCTTCAATTTCTACAAATTCCACATCGCCACCATCACGAAGAAGGAAAGGACGAAGCTTATCTAGAACTTCCTGAACTTGTTCAACCATTTCTTCATTAGCCATATTAAAACACTCCTTTCTCTTCTTATATTATAATATCCATTTAGAAAAAAATCTATGTTTAAGGTCTGCTGTCAGTTTTATGCGAAAGTTGGAGCGGTTGGATATCCAAAGTTTGCTAGTTTTAATCAAGAATAGTATGATGAATTTATATGCTGTTTTCGTATTATAATGTTTCGTGGGAAAACAGTGTTCGTTCCATTGCGCTCCAGCCACTCGCTTTCCGCGGGAAGGTGCCGAGCCTCCTCGGCTATGCCTGTGGGGTCTCGCCTATCCTTTCTATCCCGCAGGAGTCGAGTGGCCTCCGCTCCATTTCACTAAGAGGAAAACCATATTCTAGAACCGAAATTTTTAGAGAACAGCTTATATCAAGAGGAATGTAGGAGGAAGAGAAATTGACTGTAGAAATTACAATATATGGCGCCGAACAAAAATGTGCGAGCTGTGTGAACTTACCTTCTTCAAAAGACACGATGGAATGGTTAGACGCAGCTTTATCACGAAAATATCCAAATGATGCATTATCCATTCGATATGTTGACATTTATGAGCCTGCTACTGCTATCGATAAGCGCTTTGCGGATGCGATTTTAAACGATGTATATTTTTATCCGTTAATTGTCATAGACGAAGAAGTTGTTGCTGAAGGAAGCCCGAAGCTACGAATTATTCATGAAAAAATCGATGAAAAGTTACACGCATAATAGAAAAGTGGAACAAAAAGAGGGCAACAATCGTTGCCCCATTTTCAAAATATAAGAAAAAAATTGGTATAGCAGTGAAGCTTTTATTTAAGAAGAGCACTTGGGGTTTACTGTCAAAAGCGGGCAGGGCTCCGCACTTCGCTTGAAAGAAAAGGTGCTGACGCGTTTTTCTTATCCACTATGATATTTATACATCCATAAGACTCCACTTTTTAACACGCGTGGCACCCGACCAATTAACGTTCTTTCGCCCATTAGTCCAAAGCCATGTTTTTTTCCTAAGGAACCTAATACACCTTTTAATTTAATTTTAGGTAAAATTTCAGGAAGTGTTTCATTGCTCCACCTTGCTTTTAAAACACTGACAATCTGTTCGCCTTGGCCTTCAGCAAGCTGAGCGCTTGGCGCATGTGGCAAGCTCGCACAGTCCCCAACAATAAAGACATTCTCATCGGCTGGTAAATGGTGATGTGGTGTAATAATGACACGGCCTTGCTGGTCTTTAGCAACATCAAGTTCACGAACGACTTTGTTCGGTTGAATCCCAGCTGTCCAAATAATAGCGTCACATTCAATAGGTTCATCATGATTATAAAGGATGTTCGGCTCTACTTTTGTAATATTGGCTTTATTGATGACATCGACACCATGGTCAAGGAACCAATTTTGAACATAATTGCTTAGCTTTTTAGGAAATGCACTTAAAATGATTTCTCCACGGTCAAACAATTTAATTGTTAAATCTGACCGGCTTTCTCTTAGCTCACTTGCTAATTCAACTCCGCTTAAACCCGCTCCAACGATAGAAACAACACCATTCGGTCTGACATTGCTTAATTGCTCATATGTTTTTCTAGTTGCTTCCATACTTTGGATACTAAATGTATGTTCAGGAGCACCTGGAACATTGTGATATTTATCTTCACAGCCTAACCCCACAATTAAAGTGTCGTATGGAATCGACTCCTCTTTGTCTAAATAAACGAGTTTGGAATCGAGATCGATAGAGGTAATGAAACCGAATTTAATCGTTAATCTTGGGTCTTTTGGATAATTAACGCGTAAATGTAAATCTGGTTCCGTACCAGCTGCTAACGCATAATATTCGGTTTTCAAGCAGTGATAAGGCATTTTATCAACAAGTGTGACTTCAACATCGGTAGGTAAGTCGTTCGTTAAAAGCCGTTGTAATATCCGCATGCCACCATAACCGCCACCTAAAATGACTAGTTTTTGCATTGTAAGATTTCCCCTTTTTACTAATATTCCTGAAACACAAGTTGAGATAAGCTGCATCATGTAGTCGATGCATTCTTTTTGTGAGTTGCCATTCCTAAACATTGTAAGGCCATAATAAAATTGACTATTTAAAATATGACTCCACACCGTAATATTGATGTAAGAGGACATTTCTTTCCGTTCAACTGCTTGTTTACATAGCTTTTCCCAAATGGTCAGCAATAATGATTGTTCAATATTTCTTTGCGACCAAGTAAGCTTTGTAAGTTCTGGATTTTTATCATAATCTGTTAGTAAGATTCCAAGTAATTTTCGGACATTTGTTAAGAAGGTTGAATCAAAAAAGCTCGGATTTTCCAATTGCATTGTTATTTCTACAATACGTTCTAATGCTAACGATTGCATGATGGAATCCTTTGTAGGGAAATAATTAAAGAAAGTTCCTTTTGCTACATTTGCTTTTGATGTAATTTCTTGAACTGTTGTCGTTTCAAAGCCTTTTTCTTGAAACAACTCAATTGCAGCGTTTACAATTTTTTGTTTTGTTGTTTCTTTTTTAACTCTCGACATCAGTTGCCCTCCTATAAATGACCCTGGTCAGTTAAAAGTATAACGATTTGATGACGAATTCTCAACAATTTTGTGAATACTCATAAAAAGTAAAAGAGTTATGAATTTTCTAATAAAAACAATCTTTTCATTTGAAAATGATTGACTTCTAAATGGGGAGGATGTAGGATTATGTCTAGGATTAGAGGTGAAACAAATGCGACCAATCATAGAGTTTTGCTTAAGTAATTTAGCAAGCGGAACACAAAAGGCGATGGAAGAGCTAGAACGTGATCCGAATCTTGATATTATAGAGTACGGGTGTCTTGGCAGCTGTGGACAATGTGCTGTGACTCCTTTTGCCCTTGTGAATGGAGAGTTTGTTTCGGGTGAAACAAACGAACAGCTAGTTGAAAACATCTATCAATATTTAGAGGAAAATCCAATGTTTTAAAGGCACGAAAAGGAATAGGATGTCCCAAGACATTGTCTTTGATGGACATCCTTTTGTTTTTTTAATAATAAGGAAAAGGAGATTACTCTCGTGAAAATTATTCCTTTTGAAAATACATGGCCATACGATAAAGTGATGGGAGATATTTATTTTCATACTTGTCCGTACTGCGGCATGGATAATGTGTTAACCCATATGAAGCCGAGAGAATTGCAGCATGCTCTTGAAGGGTTTAAGACGATTTTAATTATGCCGTGTTGTAATACAAAGATGACAATTCTTGAAGCAGATTCGGATTATTTTTGGACAAACGAGAAGCTAAGGAAATGAGGACGAAAATGAAATTCACAAAAATGCATGGATTAGGGAACAGTTATATTTATGTCGACTTATTTAAAGAATCATTACATGAAGAAGAATTATCATCTTTAGCAGTGAAAGTCGCTGACAAAAATAAAGGAATCGGCTCAGATGGATTAATTTTAATTTGTCCATCTGAAAAAGCGCCTGTGAAAATGCGCGTGTTTAACAATGATGGATCAGAAGCGAAAAATTGTGGCAACGGTCTTCGTTGCGTAGCAAAATATGCGTTTGAACATGGCTATGTTGCGTCAACACAGTTTGAAATTGAAACATTAGGTGGAATTGTTTTGGCAACGGTCCATCCAAATGCAGATGGAACAGTACCGGAAGTGACTGTCGATATGGGTGTTCCACAACTGAAAAGAAGTGAAATACCGATGAAAGGACTGGATATGGATAGTGTCATTTCAGAAACCATCAATGTAGAAGAGGAAACATTGACATTAACAGCAGTATCTATGGGAAATCCACATGCGGTCATTTTTGTTGATTATATTGGGGATGCTCCAGTTACAACGATAGGACCTCTTTTAGAAAAACATGAACTTTTCCCAGAATGGGTTAATGTAGAGTTTGTGGAAGTAGTCAATCCAAACGAACTTCATTTCCGAGTATGGGAGCGGGGCTCAGGCATAACTCAGGCATGTGGAACAGGTGCATGTGCCGCTGTGGTTGCAGCTGTTTTAAATAAAAAGGCACAAAAAAACGAACCTGTTATCGTTCATTTATTAGGTGGCGATTTGACAATTACTTGGACTGCAGAAAACCGAGTTTTAATGAAAGGTCCAGCAGAAACGATTTGCGAAGGCGAGTACCTAGGATAACGAGACAGTTACTGATATGTGTTCCGCTATTTTATGAAAAACACCATCTATACTAGATTTATCGGACATGTGTTCCGTTATTGGGTGAAAAAAGAGAAAAAACCATTGTTTTTTTGATTTAACGGAACCGATGTCCGATAGTTTTTGCCGAACCGTCCATTTGGTCAATATAGCGGAACGTATGTCCGCTAGAATGGCGAATATAGAAAAAGTGACTCATAATGGAGTCACTTTTTTTAAAAAGATAAGAAAGTATGGTTTAGCAGTGAAGTTTTGAAAGCTTTTTCTTATATTAATATGTTTTTATGACGTTATAAAATGTATCTCGCTCAACAGGTGTTTTTCCCGCTGTCTTGATTAGGTGAATTAATTCATCTCTCGTAATTCCTTGAGTTGTTAATGCACCAACAGAGTGAGAGATGCGTTCTTCAATTAAAGTTCCGTGAATATCACTTGAGCCAAAAGTCAGAGCCATTTGTGTCAGCTGAACACCGATGTTAATCCAATACGCTTTAATATGGTCAAAGTTATCAAGCATTAAGCGACTGATCGCTAATGTTCTCATATCATCATATGCTGTTGTTCGGCGTTTCCAACCGGCATTAATGCTTCGCGGTTGCATCGCAAGGGGGATAAATACCATAAACCCGTTTGTCCGATCTTGCAATTGACGTAAGCGGTCCATATGAATTAAACGTTCTTCTAATGTTTCAATTGAACCGTACAGCATTGTAGCATGCGTTCGCAAGCCTAAACCATGAGCAATTTCATGTGCTTCTAACCATTGGTCTGTTGATGCTTTATCAGGACTCATCTTTAAACGATAGCGTTCCGTTAAAATCTCTGCACCGCCACCAGGCATCGTATCTAAACCCGCTTTAATTAATTCTTCAAGCACTTCTTTCATAGAAAGCCCTGAAATCCGTGCAAAAAATTCAATTTCAGCACCAGTATATGCTTTTATAGTACATGTTGGATAATGCTTTTTTAAGGTGCGAATCGTATTTAAATAATACTCAAATGGAACTTCATGATTATGTCCACCTACAATGTGAAATTCACGAATGTTTTCATTCCAACGTGCCTCAACATAAGAAAGAAGTTGTTCCTCATTCATTGTGTAAGCTCCGTCTTCACCAGGCTTTCGTTTGAACCCACAAAATCCACAATTTGCTTCACAAACATTTGTAGGGTTAATATACATATTTTGAATAAAATAAACATGATCCTGGTTTTTCTTCGTGTTTACTTGATTTGCAAGTTGGGCCACCGCTAATAAATCCGCGCTGTTATACAAATAAAGACCATCTTCGATTGAAAGCCGCTCACCATGATTGATTTTTTCTGTAATTGCATGCATTCTTTGGTCTAGTATTAAAGATGACATGATTTTCCTCCCTTGTAAAAAAAATATATGTTTTCGTTTTCTTTTTCATAAAAAACATTCCATTTTTTAAGGAAATATGGTAAAATCCTTGACAAACAAGTAGTTTTTCTTTTATAACATTTACGCTTGATTTATTAGAAAAAGTACTTCTCTATTTCCTTTATTTAGGTTTACTAAAGATTTTTACATCTTCTACTATACTATCAATTGTTACAAATAAATGAAAGAGAGAAGTTCCGATTACCAAAAAAGGTTTAAATATGGTAGAGTTTTGGGTATATTAAAATTTATAAGCACTAATATTAATTTAAGGGGTGATAGTAGTGGTCAACCGTTCATACTGTGAAGATTGTTTAAAGCAAATTGAGCAATTAAGAGAAAAAATGATTGAAACAGCACTAGTAAATGGCATGAATCACCCACTTGTATTAAAATACAGTCAAGAATTAGACAAAAAACATAATGATATGTTACCCAAAAAAGTAGCTAGCCAATAATGACGATAACGTATAAATTGGGTAGCTTATTTTCTTGAGATATTTTTTTTGAACCAGTACAATAATAATATAAACAAAGCAATTACACAAAGAAAGGAGAATGTGTAATGATTACAATCACAGAAGCAGCTGCCGAGCGAATTAAAGTGATGATGGCTGAAGAAGAAGGCGATGTCATGCTTCGGGTTGGTGTAAAAGGCGGAGGCTGTAGTGGTCTTTCGTATGGAATGGGTTTTGATGCAGAAGCCAATGATGATGACAAACAGTTTACGATACATGGGTTAAATGTTGTTGTTGATACTGAAAGTGCTCCAATATTAAACGGAGTTGTCATTGATTATAAGGAGAACATGATGGGCGGAGGATTTACAATCGACAATCCAAACGCAATTGCCTCATGTGGATGTGGAACATCATTCCGAACGGCAGCGAATGCTGGGACACCTGAAGACTGCTAATGATAAAGGCAAGTGGGACAATTCCTGCTTGCCTTTTCCATATTATTAAAACCAATTCTGACATCTGTAAATCAAACAAAAAAGCTGCCGAAATTTCCGACAGCTTAGTAAACAAGTGGGACATGTCCCACTTGTTTTTTTTAAAACATACTTGAACTATGGCCTGGTTGGAGTTTTGCATCAGGATCCATATAGGATTTCGCATTGTTCACCGCTGTTGGTGCTTCACCAAAACCAGTTGCAATCAGTTTTACTTTTCCTTCGTAAGTGGCTACATCACCAGCTGCATAAATGCCTGGGATATTTGTTTCCATTTTTGAATTAACAATAATCGAGTTCCGTTGAATATCAAGTCCCCATTCTTTAATTGGACCTAAAGAAGAGACGAAGCCGAAGTTAACAATAACAGCATCAACATCTAATGTTTCTTCTTTATCACCTTTTATTTCTTCAAGGACGACTTTATTAATTTTTTCGCCATCACCAATTAATTCTTTTATCGCATAAGGGGTTTGAACATTTACCTTTGATTGATGCAACAGCTCAACACTATGCTCATGCGCTCTAAATTTATCGCGTCGATGAATAAGGGTTACTTTTTCAGCGATTGGTTCTAACATTAAAGACCAGTCTAAAGCAGAATCACCACCGCCACAAACTAATACTTTTTGGCCGGCAAATACACTTAAATCGTTAACAAAATAATGAAGGTTTTTCCCTTCGTATTGACTAGCCCCGTCAACTTCTAAACGACGAGGTTGGAAAGCACCAGCACCAGCTGTAATAATAACTGATCTCGAATAGTGAACTTCCTTGTCTGTTTTTAATTCAAAAACGTTATCATCACGCTTTTCAACTTTTTGCACGGATTGCTCTAGCACGATCGTTGGATTAAATTTATCCATTTGTTCCTTTAAGTTATCGACTAGTTCTTGTGCTCGAATTTTTGGAAAGCCTGCTACGTCATATATGTATTTCTCTGGATATAAAGCAGAAAGCTGACCGCCAAGCTGTGGCATGCTTTCAATAATTTTCACTTTCGCTTGTCTCATACCACCGTAAAACGCGGTAAATAATCCTGTGGGTCCGCCACCAATAATCGTAATATCATACACATTTTGTTCAGTCATTTTTGCACCTCCGACAAAGTTCTGATAATCCTCTTCTATTATAGTCGTAAAGCAATGGAAATGAAAGCAGTATCAACCAATCATTTTTCCGCTTATTCATCATATGATTCCTTACATTCCAATAAATTTTTCGGATAATCGTCCGTATTTAGAGAAAATTAATGTTAAAAGTATTGAAAAAAAAATGTAAAAAGACTAATATAATAAAAGCGGATTGTGAATATTTTGCGACAATGTTTCATTTTTATTATCAATGGCACTAATTTATTCAAGTACGTGAAATAAATCACAAACTAATTGTGAACAAATTTGTCAAATTATCTCACAAAGAAAATATTAAAAGATGGAAGTGATTCGATTGAATAAGCCTAGAATCGTCATTTTAGGAGCCGGTTATGCAGGATTAATTACAGCAGCAAAACTTAAAAAAGAGCTTGGTTACAACGAAGCAGAAATTACACTTGTAAACAAACATGATTACCATTATCAAACAACATGGTTACACGAACCAGCAGCTGGAACAATGGATCCGGAAAAAGCTCGTGTCGAAATTAAAAGTGTGCTTGACACAAATCGTGTTCAATTTATTAAAGATGTAGTAGTTGAAGTGAATACTGAAGACAAAAAGGTCGTATTAAACAATGGAGAACTTGAGTATGATTATTTAGTTGTAGCCTTAGGGTCTGAGCCAGAAACGTTTGGAGTTCCAGGTGTATTCGAACATGCATTTAGCAAGTGGACAGTGAATGGCGCTCGTCAAGTTCGAACCCATATTGATTATATGTTCTCTAAATATAATAGTGAAGATGAAAAACGTGATGAGTTATTAACATTTGTTGTAGCCGGTGCAGGGTTTACGGGCATTGAATTTATTGGTGAATTAAGTGAACGTGTTCCAGACCTTTGTGCAAAATACGATGTGCCAAAAGAAAAAGTAAAAATGTATGTCATTGAAGCAGCACCATCAGCATTGCCAGGATTCGATCCAGAGCTAGTTGAGTATGCGATGAATTTACTTGAAAGTCGTGGTGTTGAATTTAAAATTAGCTGTCCAATTAAAGAAGTTGTTAAAGGTGGCGTCGTTCTCGCAACAGGCGATGAAATTAAAGCGGAGACAGTCGTTTGGGCAACTGGAGTTCGTGGTAGTTCCATTATTGAAAAATCAGGGTTTGAAGCGATGCGTGGACGTGTGAAAGTAGAAGCTGATTTACGTGCACCTGGACATGATGATGTATTTATTATTGGTGACTGTGCGTTAATTATCAATGAAGAAATTAATAGACCATATCCTCCTACAGCACAAATCGCCCTTCAACAAGGGGAAGTATGTGCATATAATTTGAAAGCTTTAATTAAAGGGGAAGAAACAAAAACATTCAAACCTGAAATTAAAGGCACAGTTGCTTCTCTTGGCGGAAGTGAAGCGATTGGACTTGTATTCGGGAAAAAGCTTTATGGTACAAGTGCAAGCTTTATGAAAAAAATGATTGATAACCGCTCATTGTATATCATTGGTGGACCAGGCCTTGTGTTGAAAAAAGGAAAAAGTCCGCTATAATATTAAAAGGAACCGAGAGAATTGTCTCTCGGTTTTTTTTTCTTAAAAGATAAGAAAGAAAAAATTTGGTATAGCAATGAAGCTTTGAAAGAAAAGACGCTCCGCGTTTTTCTAACTAGAAAGTTTTTCTTTTCAAAAACGTAAATCCCTGGTATATTATCAGAAAGTTCAGATAAAGGAGTGGGAGGATAAAATGATATATCGAAGATTAGAAGTTCGAAAAGGACAGTGCCCATATTGTTTTGGTGTCGGCTATTATCATTTAGTTGTCGGTGGGACGGAAACATGCTTATCATGTCACGGCAGTGGTAGAAGCTATGTGGAGGATGAACATTTTCCTTCGTAGTTGTCACAAAACGTTCACGAACATTGTCTTATTCTTACACCTCATTGTTGACGCTTCCGCTAGGATTGAGTAAACTATTCATTGATACGGGGGTGGAACAACCATGATGAGTTTACCACAGTTAATTATTTCAATTATGCTGTTTTTAATATTGTTTTTTGGAATCGGCTTTTTATTAAACATGATTTTAAGGGCTACTTGGGTTATGGCCATTGTTTATCCAATCATCGTCATTTTAATTGTTGATAATGTCAGGTTTTTTGAATATTTCACAGCCCCAATTTCTTCTTTTCAAGCGTTAGGGCATGATTTAGTAGCGTTACAACTTGTTGATTTAGTTGTATTAACAAGTGGATTAATTGGAGCTATTTTATCGGGGATTGTTATTAAAATGTTAAGAAATCGTGGGTACCAAATGTTTTAACAAGACGAAAAACTGGGCTTGAAAAAGTGTTACGGACATGTTTTCCACTATTTCGTCGTAAATGACCTTTTTATGTATCGTTACGGTCATCAGTTCCGTTACTTCAACTAAAACGCGGTGAAAGTAATGTATTTTTTAAAGATAACGGAACAAATGTCCGATAGAGTGTGAAAATTATAATGATTGAATCGAATAGCGGAATGGATGTCCGTTAGCAACAAAAAACACTACTAATTTTTAGTAGTGTTTTTTTAATTTTTAAATAAACAGAAAATTTTAACTGCTCTTTATGAATAATCTTTGCCATTTTTGGACAGGATTATTTCTGTGAGAGGAGTGAAGAAAATGGAAATCGCGAAAAAACTATTTCGCAGAATATTGATGACAGGATTATTCTTTGTCGCATTGTTTACAACTTTTTCAACGTTATCAGGAGTGAGTGCTGCTGAATTATCAAAATTTATGCCAAATGAACAACATAATTTAATGAGGACATTAGAACCGTCAACAGTTGAACATATTGAAAAAAAAGAGGTGAGTATGCATCGGAAAGAACTGTCATTTGCTGAAAGCCAAGAAACATCGATTTCACATGAAGTTGTGGAATCAGAACCAGTTTCATTAGATGAGGCGATAGACTGGAGTCAGTATCCTTCTAGTACAGTAGTCGCAACAGGATACACAGCTGGAATTGAGTCGACTGGAAAAACACCTGATCATCCAGCTTATGGGATTACTTTTTCTGGTGTGAAGGTAAAACGTGATTTATATTCGACAATTGCGGCTGATATTACGAAATATCCAATTGGATCTATACTGTATATTCCAGGATATGGATATGGAGTTGTGGCAGATACAGGTTCAGCAATTAAAGGTAACAAAATTGATTTGTATTATGAAACAGTTGCAGATGTTTTTGAAAACTGGGGCAAACGTGAAGTTGAAGTGTACTTAGTGAAAAAAGGCGATGGCCAGTTAACAGAAGAAGATTTAGTGAAGTTAAATGAAAATGAAGCTGTTCAAGTTTTTCGTGAGCAAATGTCATTTTAATAAAAAAATACGCATGAATTATAAAAGCCGCTGAAATCGAGGAATCAGCGGCTTACAATTATTTATGCGTGTTTTCATGGAATAACGGGTCAATCTCATCAAATGGTGGAAATATATTTGGATGAAGAATAGCTGCAATCTTCTTTAACCCAATTAGTAAGCGTGGCGATGGTCTGCAAAACAACGGTTCTTCTAATATGTAAATGTTGTTTTTTTCAATGGCTTGAAGTGTCGTCCAATTCGGGCGTTTATAAACAACAGCAGGGTTGACCTTGTTTGTTTGCACACCAACCCAAACGAGACAAATATGTTCAGGGTTACGTTTGTATACATCGTCCCAGTCTGTTTGTACACTGGCGATATTTTCAGTGTCAAAAATATTCACGCCACCTGCTAATTGACTAATTTCAGTAAGCCAGTTTTGTTTTCCTGGTGTAAAAACAGGCTTTGGCCACCACTCCCAATAAACAGTCGTTTTTTTTACGTCTTTGGCAAGGGTTTTATAGTCAAAAATGATTTGTTTAAAGCGTTTAACAAGTTGTTGAGCGCGAAGCTCACACTTTGTATACTGACCGACAAGGAGTAAATCCTCCGCAATTTCATCTAATGTGTTTGGGTTTAATACAAGGTGTGGAATGTTTCTTTTTTGTAATTCTTCAATATTTCGTTCCATTCCAGGTACACTTAACGATGCTAACACAAGGTCTGGCTCAAACGACTGTAACCGGTCCATGTCAATTTGAAGATCAGGTCCGAGGCGAGGAAGCTGGTTTACTTCCATTGGCCAATCTGAATAATCATCCACAGCAACAAGCTGTTCCGTCAAGCCTAAATATCCAATTAATTCAGTATTGCTTGGGCAAATGGAAATAATCCTCATATGGAATCCCCCTATCCTGTTAAGTTAAGATAGCATAAATAACTAAAGATAAAATAATACCTAAAACCCCACCAAAAAATACTTCGATTGGTTGATGTCCGAGTAACTCTTTTAATTCTTCACGTTTTTCCATTTCTTCTTTTTTCGGCCATGTTTTTACTTCTTCCACTAACTTATTAAAATCACCGACAAGCTGGTTTAATACGGTAGCATGATAGCCGGCATGTCGACGAATACCCGTTGCGTCAAACATGACGATAATACCGAAAATGGTGGAAATCGCAAATAGAGGAGAGCCTAATCCTTCTTCTAATGCAATTGCAGTGGAAAGGGCTGTTACAGCTGCTGAATGTGAACTTGGCATTCCACCTGTACTTGTTAACAGTGTCCAGTCTAACTTACGAGTCGCTAAAAATGCGAGTGGTACTTTAATGAACTGTGCAAATCCGATTGAAAATAAAGCGGCCCATAATGGGAAATTATCAAATAAATCCATAAGATTGATGCTCGTCCTTTCTTGGTAGAAGATAGAATGTGAAATAAAGTATACTTAGTGTATGCGATCTTCCATCTGACATGCGTTCAAACAATTATGTATCCTTACCCGTTTTTTCATAAAATAAAAATAAGATGGGAAGATGATGTTTTACGTGCATTCCTTTACTAAAGGAGGAAAACGATGAGTGATTTAATATATCCGATTGAATATTATGAGTTTTTCATCAAGTTTAATGAGGGCGATTATTATACGTGCCACGATTTACTTGAAGAAATTTGGATGACTGAAAAAGACAATTATTTCTTAAAAGGTTTATTACAAATGACTGTCGCTATATACCATTATGAGTATGGAAATGTACGAGGTGCTAGGCTTATGATGCAAGCAGCTCATCAATATATTCAGTCGTATCGGCCAAAGTTCTGGGGAGTAGACCTTGAAGAAATTAATGACTTTATAAAAACGTGCTTGTCTATTATACCACAGGATGTGGAACGAGTACCATTTGAAGATGTAGAACAATTGCCGAAGTTGCCGAGTTTGGCTTTGTATCTTCATGAGGAAAAAGAAAGTTGAGGGATGAAGATGGTTACTGTCATTCAAGATAAGGACAATATTGCGGTTGAACAGCACATCATTGGATTATATAAAAGTCAAAACACGCAATCTTCTTCTGGACAGCACTGGGGTGAAAAAGAAGAAAAGATATTCGAACCATTACTGAAAAAAAAGCGAATTAAATCAACATATGGTGAAATTACCTCGGTTATGACAGAAGAAGGGAATATATATTATTTTATAGGGTTAGGAAAACAAAAAGAACAAACGATTCATAGCATACGAATGGCATTTTCACTCTTCTTTACATATCATCAAGACGTAATGGATGGCGACTTAATGATTTACTGGGACACGTTTCAACTTTCTGAAAAAGAAGCTGCACAAATTGGTGAGGTTATTGCGACTTCTCAGTTTAAAATACAAGATTATAAAGAAAAGACGAATAAAGTCGAACGAAAATTTGGCCATATTTTTATTTTAACTAGACTCAATCAAAAGGAACTAAAAAAGCAGTGGCACAATGGAGAAGTCATCGGAATAGCTGTTAACGATGCAAAGCATTTTATGAATATCCCAGCTTCTTTACATCGTACAAGTGATATAATCGAAAAAACAGAGAGGTGGAACGAACAGCCGGAGTTTGTAGTCGATGTGCTTGAACAAACTGAAATACAACAGCTAGGAATGGGAGGGATTGCCTCGGTTATAAAAAGTTCAAAGCAATCTTCTCAATTGCTTTCTATTTCATATATTGGTAGTGAGGGTTCTTCTTTTGACATTGCTCTTGTTGGTTGTGGGGTACTAAAATCAGGACAGCCTTTACGAAAAGTCGGAGCGGCTACATGTTTGTCGGTGTTAGATATTGTTTCAAATATAAAACCACGGCTAAATGTACTTGTTATTATTCCATTAATATCAGAAACGGAATGTTTAGTGGAAGGTGAAATCATCTGTTCTTATCAAGGAAAGACGATTGAAATCACAAATAAAAATGAAATAGAAAAGCTGCTTTTAGCGGATGCAATTACGTTTGCGAACTTGAAAGGGGCTAGGGTCATTTGTTCAATTGGGAGTGGGCAAGACCGGATTCGTGAAATGTTAGGTGATGAAATTATACCGATGTTTTCAAATGATTGTAGCCTGCTAAAACAACTGGAGCAATGCGCTGAACATGTAGGGGAAACTGTATGGTCGATACCAAATTACAAACCGTATCTACAACAAATTACAACAAGCCATCTTGCAGACCTAACAAATGGAAACGGTGAGAAAGCCTTACCATTAACGACAGGCTTATTTCTACAAGAATTTGCGGAAAAAACCTCGTGGGTGCATTTCAATCTTGAAGCAACAGGATGGAGAACAAGTGAGAACATTGATGAAGAACAAGGTGGAACTGGAAAGCTAGTTCGGACATTAGCAGAAACAATTTGTTCGATGAAACAGGCTTAATAATGAGTATGAAGTTAACAACATAGGCAATTGGAGAAAAGGATGAACAAGAAGTCTTCAAGACACTTGTTCATCCTTTTTTGGAGGATATGGAAAAATACAAAAGGACACAGGAGGATATGGCAAGATTCGTTATGTTAATATCCTTCAGCCTGTCATATTCTGAGATATACGCTCATACGCTTGTATAAGGAGTTTGTAATCTTTACCTAATTTCAGTACCATATTTAGTAAGTAGTGTTTAAAAGGTACCATATTTCACGTTAAAACTACCAAGAAGGAGGCTTAGTCATTGAATGTTATCCATACGTTGGACCGTTATCTGATGAAGTTTGAAGAGATTATTTTAAGTTATTCCATCATTATTATTTCCATTATGGTTGTTGGAAATGTATTATCTCGTGCTATAACGGGTTCAAGCTGGCCGTTCGCATACGAAATTAGTGAATTTTCGGTAGTGCTAGCCACCTTTATGGGAATTAGCTATGCGGCAAGAAAAGGCCGACATATTAGTATGTCAGCATTTTTCGATATGGCTCCATTCCGTATCCGAAAGGTGATGGCCATTTTCATTCCTTTTGTTACAGCTATTATTCTTTTTGTATTAGCCTATTATGCATATGGGTATTTAGACAATGTCCGTAGTTCGGGAAGAACAACAGCTGCATTACAAGTTCCAGTGTATTTATTTTTAATATTTGTACCGGTTGGGCTAGTGCTAGGTGGAATTCAATATTTACGTAATATGTGGATAAATATAAAGGAAAAAGATGTTTATTTAGCCACAGAGAAAAAAGATTACTCGTAATCTAGTGAAATGAAAACTAATGATAGAGAGGAATAGCTTATGATTGCGACATTATTAATTCTTATGATCGTATTGCTTTTGCTAGGCTTCCCAATGATGATTCCTCTAATCGCGGCACCACTCATTGTTGTCATCATATTTTTTCCAAATGTTGATCCCATCTTTATGGTTCAACAAATGCTTCAGGGGATTTCACCCTATGTGCTATTAGCGGTTCCGCTGTTTATCTTTGCGGCTGATATTATGGCTACTGGAAAAACATCGAAACGGCTACTAGATTTTGTAGGCTCTTTTGTGGGACATATGCGTGGAGGCTATGCGATTACTACTGCAGCTACTTGTACGTTGTTTGGAGCGATTTCAGGTTCAACACAAGCGACAGTTGTTGCTGTTGGGAAACCGATGCGAGAGCGAATGTTAAAGGTCGGGTATAAAGATTCAAGTGCAATTGCCTTAATCATCAATGCGAGTGATGTAGCATTGCTTATACCACCGAGTATTGGAATGATTATTTACGCACTTGCTGCACCAGGTGCCTCTGTTAGTGAATTGTTTATGGCAGGTATTGGACCAGGTATATTAGTATTCCTAATGTTTGCAATATTCAGTTGGTTTTATGCAAAAGTAAAAAACATTCCACTTGCTGATAGAGTCGGTTGGAAAGATAGAGCAACGTTTTTGCGAAAAGCCCTTCTTCCATTAGGGTTTCCGGTTATTATTGTTGGGGGTATCTTTTATGGAATCTTTAGCCCAACTGAAGCAGCCGGTATATCTGTATTATATGCCATTATATTAGAAGTGTTTATCTATCGTTCTATTAAAATAACCGAGTTACCAAAAATTGCGTTGTCAACTGGATTAGTAACTTCGGCTGTATTCATTTTAGTTGCTGGTGGCCAGGCGTTTTCGTGGGTTATTTCTTATGCGAGAATCCCGCAAACTGTTGCTGAAGCCGTACTATCCTTTGATCCTACAGCAACTCAAATCTTATTTATCGTTGCCATATTCTTCTTTATTGGTTGTATGTTTGTTGATCCGATTGTTGTTATTTTAATTTTGACTCCGATTTTTTACCCAGTAGCGATGCAAGCTGGTATTGACCCCATTCATTTAGGGGTAGTAATCACGTTCCAAGCTGCACTAGGTTCTGCTACACCGCCATTCGGGGTTGATATATTTACCGCAAGTGCGGTGTTTAATAAGTCTTATCTTGATGTTATTAGAGGGACTCCACCGTATATAGTTATCTTAGTTGTTTGTGCAATATTGGTGATATTATTTGAAGAAATTTCACTTTTCTATCGTTTCTTTACTGGATAAAAGGTGGATTTCATATAAAAAAATGTACAATGGGGGTATTTGATGTTTTTCAAAAACAAAACGTTTTTAATGTTCATGTTAATCGCCGCTTTTAGTATGATCCTAATGGCTTGTGGAAGTGGTGAGCAAACGGATGGTTCCGTTGACGGAGAAACTCCGGAAGAAAGTGGCTCACAGGATGATAGTAGTGGTGGAGATGATGCTGTTTCAGAGGAAACATATCACTGGAGATTTGTGACTGAAGAAATGGAAGGGCAAGTTCAATATGAATATGCCAAAGAGTTTGCTGAGTTAATTAATGAGAAATCTGACGGAAGAATTACGATGGACCCGTATGAGTTTGGTGGGTTAGGAAGTGAAGTTGACCAAGTTGAGCAGCTTCAAAATGGTTTAGTTGAATTTGCGATTGTTTCACCAGGCTTTACAGGAACAATGGTAACAGAAGGTCAAATTTTTGCACTTCAATTTTTATTTACTGATGATTTAGAGTTAAACCAAGAAATTTTAAATACTAGTGAAGCATTAAACACTCATTTAGCTAGTATTTATGAAGGACATAACATTAAACCTTTAGCATTCTGGCATGAAGGTGCAATGCAATGGACTGGGAATCGTGAGCTTCGCACGCCAGCTGATTTTAATGGTTTTAAAATGAGAACACAAGAATCACCGTTAATTATGGAATCTTATCGTGCTTACGGTGCAGACCCAACTCCAATGAGCTGGGGTGAGCTTTATACATCATTAGAGCGTGGCGTAGTTGATGGACAAGAGAATCCAATTTTCTTTATTGAAGATGCTTCTTTCCATGAAGTACAAGATCACATGACGATTTCTCGTCACAATATTTATGTAGCTATGACAACTGTAAATCCTGATTTCTATAATGGGTTACCAGAAGACATTCGTGCGATTGTCGACGAAACGGTAGAAGAAATGCAAACTCGTGCATATGAATTACAAAAAGAACAAAACGAAGCATTGCTTGATAACATCATTAACAATGATACACATCCAACAGAAGTGATTGAATTAACAGAAGCAGAACGCGATGAGTTCAGAACACTTGCTATGGATGTTCACCAATATTTCTTAGATGATATCGTTGGTGAAGAAGGAAAAATGATTTATGACATGCTAAAAGAAGAAATCGAAGCCGCAGAATAATAGAAAAACCTAAAAGGTCGTACTTTGACCTTTTAGGTTTTTTCCATTGAGGAGCGTAGCCGTTGCCTGTTGTTATGTCCCATTACAGTGGGTTTCTGCAATGGGACAAGCAACGAGAGAAGCGACGAAGGTCGTACTTTGACCTTTTAGGTTTTTTCCATTGAGGAGCGTAGCCGTTGCCTGTTGTTATGTCCCATACAGTGGGTTTCTGTAATGGGACAAGCAACGAGAGAAGCGACGAAGGTCGTACTTTGACCTTTTAGGTTTTTTCCATTGAGGAGTTTCGTCCACAACGAGTTTCTATCGGACAAAACAGGAGCAAAAACGAAGAGAAGTGTCCAATAAAAGAGCACTATAGGACAAGACGAGAACAAAACCAAGAAAAAGCGTCCAATAAGAAGCTATATAAAGGGCACTTCTCTCTGTTTTACTATTAAGTGACAAAGGTTTCGCGTTCCCTTTAATCCCTTTTCCGAAAAGTTCAAAAAAGTCTCATATTTTGAAACCATTTTACCTCGACAAACGTCTAATATAAAAGAGAGGTATTGTAAAAAATGGAGTGAAAAAGATGAAATTAAAACTTGGAGTGTTGTATGTATGTTTTTTTATTTTAATTACTCTGTTATCAGCTTGCCACAGTGGCAAGATTGATGAGCAACAAGTGTTAAATCATTATTATGATGTGATTACAACGGCTCAACAGTTGTTTCAGAATCATGTTAATGATGGAAATATGTATTACAACGAAAATATCCGAACCGTTGAGGATGTCCATGAATTGTTGGATGGAAAAGTAACAGAAGAAGGCATGGAGCAACTCATCGATCGATTTTTTATTGAAGACGAAGGGAAACTCGTATATCGGGATAAATACCAAACATACATAGAAGAAGAAAGTCTGTATACAGCTACTCCAGATAATCCAAGTCGTTATTATGAGTCTGTTCGATACACAATATTAAATCCGGGTTTACAAATTGTCACGATAAATGACGTTTCGATATCAAGAAACGGGGATTATATTATGGTAGAGGGAAATAACTTACCGATTTATTTTTATGAAGAAACAACATTGTCAACGGAACAATACAAACGATTCGGATACCCTCCTTCAGACAGGCTATCTATCTCTTTTGCTTTTGTAAAACAAGGAGATAAGTATTTGTTAGAAGAATATAAAGTGGAAGGGTAAACGGTAAGTATATAATCTGGCTGGAGCGTAATAGAACAACAACGTTTGCCAAAGCCGATCCAACAAAGAAAGTAGTTCCTTTTTCTTACGCAATGGTCATGAATTTTTCAAACTATTATTGGATAAAGGGTTCATGTTTACTATATAATAAAAAGGGAAATGTAGTTGTAATATTGTTTTGTAAAGGAGCTAATATGAAGCAAATCCGTATTGTTACCGATTCAACAGTAGATATGCCGAAAGAAAAGATCAAGGAATTTGATATTGAGATTGTCCCCCTATCTGTCACAATTGATGGTGAATCTTATTTAGATGGAGTAGACATAACTTCGAGGGAGTTTATTGAAAGGTTACCTAATACGACTGATATACCGAAAACGTCACAACCGGCAGTCGGTACGTTTGTCGAACTATATGATAAGCTTGATGCAGATGGATATGATATTATCTCGATTCATATGACATCTGGAATGAGTGGCACGTATAGTTCAGCAAAAAGTGCTTCAGAATTAACAAAGGCAAATGTGACGGTAATTGATTCTCAGTTTATTTCGCAAGCCTTAAGCTTTCAAGTTGAAGAAGCGGCGAAGATGGTACAACAAGGAAAATCAAAAGACGAAATCGTCGAATACTTAAATGAAGTGAGAAAAAATACATCCCTTTATATTATGGTCGATACGTTAGAGTATTTATCAAAAGGTGGCCGTATTGGAAGAGGAAAAGCGTTAATAGGTTCTTTATTAAAAATTAAACCAGTGGCTTCATTAGCTGACGGTGTGTATACTCCCGTGAATAAAGTGAGAACACATTCTCAATTTATTAAGTATATTGTTCAGCAGTATGAAGAAGAAACAAAAGGGAAAGTAGTGGCTGGAATTGGGATAGCACATGCTGCGGCACGAGAACTAGCAGATAAAGTGCTAGATGCTTTAAGTGATGTAAATCCGTGTGATAGAACGAATATTGTTGACACGACGCCTGTCATTAGTACACATACAGGTCCTGGTGCTATTGCAGTCATGTATTATACAAAATAAAAGAATCCCCAAAGGCGAATCTTTGGGGATGTCTTTTATTTTACTGCGTCTTTTAACGCTTTTCCTGGTTTGAATGCAGGTGTTTTGCTAGCAGCAATGTCTATTTCTTCACCAGTTTGTGGGTTTCGTCCTTTTCTTGCGGCACGTTCACGTACTTCGAAATTTCCAAACCCGATTAACTGAATACTTTCACCTTTTGCTAATGTTTCTGTAATTACTTCAAAAACTGAATTAACAGCTGTTGTTGCATCTTTTTTCGTCATTTCAGAATGTTCTGCAACGGCGTTGACAAATTCTGTTTTATTCATTGCTTAATCCCTCCCACGGAATCTATGATTTTAGTAAAGCCTAAGCTGATAACAGGTTGGGCGGATTTAAGCGATTTTATACATAAAAACATATCTTTTTTTAAAATAAATGAATTTTGGTATCTTTTACTAGAAGTGAGAGGAAAAAGCAAGTGTCTATTTCTCGAAATATGTAAAATTATATAGTATTATTTAAATTTAGTGCAAAATACGGAATTCTTTCTATAATAGTATAGTACAAGGAAAAAATAGAGAGAAACTAAGAAATAAGGAGGCTTTACATGAAAGAGAAAAATAAAAGGGGCTTTGTCGTTCAATCGTTGGACGTAGTAGAAAGAGTTGGGAATAAACTTCCGCATCCGGTCACGTTATTCGCCATTTTTGCTCTTTTAGTTATTTTGTTTTCAGCTTTATTATCTGGAATTTCAGTTGAACATCCAACGAATGAAGGCGAAATCCTTGAAGTTAACAATTTATTAAGTGCAGAAGGAATTAAGTATATTTTTACGAGTATGGTCGCTAACTTTACTGGGTTTGCTCCATTAGGAACAGTACTAGTGACAATGCTAGGAATCGGGATTGCAGAACGGTCAGGTTTAATTAGTGCAGGACTCAGAGCATTAGTGACATCCGTGCCAAACCAACTCATTACAGCAGCATTAGTCTTTGGTGGAATTATGTCAAGTATGGCTGCTGATGCTGGTTATGTTGTGTTAACACCGCTTGGAGCCGTCTTGTTTGCGGGATTAGGGCGTCATCCGCTAGCAGG
The DNA here is from genome assembly GCF_022812285.1 of Alkalihalobacillus sp. LMS39. Lineage (NCBI taxonomy): Bacteria > Bacillati > Bacillota > Bacilli > Caryophanales > Bacillaceae > Alkalihalobacillus > Alkalihalobacillus sp. LMS39. The sequence continues at coordinate 4,278,741 of NZ_CP093300.1, read as the reverse complement.
TTTAGCGGCGGCCTTTGCAGGGGTTTCTGCTGGTTTTAGTGCAAACTTATTGTTAACGTCACTAGATCCGCTATTAGGAGCATTAACACAAGAAGCTGCTGCAGTTTATGACCCAGTTTATGCTGAAGGCATGAACTTTGCGATGAACTATTTCTTTATGATTGCCAGTGTGTTTGTTCTTACGATTGTTGGAACATTAGTGACAGAGAAAATCGTTGAGCCACGGTTAGGAAAATATGAAGGTGGCGTTACTGAATCTGTTGATGGTGTATCTGCGATTGAGAAAAAAGGGTTATTAGGTGCTTTATTTGCGTTTCTCGCAACGATTGCAATTCTTTCGTTATTAATCGTGCCTGAGTGGGGCCCATTACGTGGTGAAGATGGAGCAATTATTCAATCGCCGTTTTTCTCATCACTTGTCCCTGTCATATTAATCTTATTCTTTGTGCCAGGTTTTGTGTATGGTCGCATTACAAAATCAATTAAAAACGATAAAGACGTTGCAGACCAATTGTCTGATACGATGGCAACGATGGGGGCATACATTGTCCTTGCATTTGCTGCAGGTCAGTTCGTAGCGTATTTCACACATACAAATTTAGGGATTATTATGGCTGTATCTGGAGCTGAATTTTTAGAAAATACTGGATTCACCGGTATACCTTTAATATTAACGTTTATTGTTGTTGCAGGGTTTATTAATTTATTTATCGGAAGCGCCTCTGCAAAATGGGCGATTATGGCACCAGTTTTTGTTCCGATGATGATGGAATTAGGTTATTCACCTGAGCTCACACAGTTGGCATACAGAATAGCAGACTCAACAACAAATGTCATTTCACCATTAATGCCGTATTTTGCGATTGTTATCGCCTTTGCACAAAAGTATGATAAAAAGATGGGTATTGGGACGTTAATTTCAACGATGATTCCATATTCCATTGCCTTTACAATTATTTGGGTGATTATGTTAGTAGCATGGATGTTCCTCGGGATTGATCTTGGACCAGGTTCACCGATCAACTATTCACCAAATTAAGAATATATAGCTAACCTCCATTTTTTTGGAGGTTTTTTTCTTTTTCTCATAATAAAAAGGATGAAAATATATTTATTGCATTCACACAGTAGATATGTTATTGTTTCTTCACAAAGAAAAATGACCATAAAACCATTTTGGTCAATCGTTTAAAACAGGAGTGGAGAACATGATAAAGGAAGAGCTTAAAGCAGTTGTAACAAACAAGAAATTGCTTATCCCAATAATTGCCGTCATCTTTATTCCCGTATTGTACAGTGCTATGTTTTTATGGGCATTCTGGGATCCGTATGAAAAACTTTCTGAACTTCCTGTTGCTGTTGTGAATGAGGATAATGGAAAAATCATGAATGGGGAAAGGATGAGGATTGGAGAAGATATAGTCGAAAAATTAAAAGAAAGTGAAGACTTTCATTGGGAATTTGTCTCTGCAGCACAAGCTGAAAAAGGTATGGATGAACGATACTATTATATGACTGTAACGATACCAGAGACATTTACAACAAACGCTTTAACCCTAGACAACCCCACTCAAGCTCAATTGGAATTTACAGCAAATGAAAGTGTCAATTTTTTATCTGCGCAAATTGGAGAGACCGCCATAGACCGATTAAAAGCTGCTGTTTCAGCGGAGATTACGAAACAATATGCAGAGGTTATGTTTGATAAGGTGAAAATAGTAGCGAACGGATTGGACGAGGCAAGTGAGGGTGCTAGCAAAATTGCGAGTGGAACAAATGACGTTCACGATGGTGTATCAGAAATGCATCGTCACCTCGATACATTATCATCATCGACGATACAGTTTTCTTCCGGATTTACAAAAGCTCAACAAGGGTATGGGGAGCTTCATAATGGACTTGATAACCTAGAAAAGGGAACAGCTAAGCTTTTAGAAGAGCTCAAAAAAAGCATGCCTAATGTAGAGGCATTGGCAGAGGGAACAACTGAATTGAAAACACATGTCGGTACTCTTTCAAAAGGCTTAGATGAGTTGCATGGTGGTTCTGCCCAACTTGTTACAGGTCAAGAAAAAATGGTTGATGGAGTAGAGACTTTAGCAACACATTTACAATCTGTAGAAGAAGGCTTAGAGGGCGTGACACAAGCTTCACAGCAGCTTGCTACACTCGTCAATCAAATTGCTGAGTCTAAAGGAAACGCAGACCCGGCTCTGTATGAACAAACGGTTATGTTGTCAAAAGGGTTAGCTTCTTCTTTAGAGCAAGTAAAAGCAGGACAGCAGCAAATCAACGAAGCACAACAGCAAATTGTTGAGAAACAAAAAGAACTATTGGCAGGAACACAAACATTATCTGAAAATATGAAAAAAGCAACTGACGGAAGTCAAGCTATAGCTGCAGGAATGGAAGAAGTACAAGAAGGAACGAAAACACTTCAAACAGGTTGGGGAGCTGTCATTGAAAACGTTGAAAAACTCCATGATGGAGAACAACAATTAGTAAAAGGAAGTCAGTCTTTTGAAAAAGGGTTCAGTCAGCTTTCTGCAGGGGCTATTGAACTTGCTACAGGAGCAAATAAGCTTTCTACTGGTTCTAATCAACTAGTACAAGGAATGAACCCACTGATAGACGGAACAAGTGATCTAGCAACAAAGCTAGAAGATGCCGCACAAGAAGCTGCAAAAACAGAAGGAAATGAGCAGTTGTATACACAATTTGCCGAACCGATTGTCGTTGATGAAAAGAAAGGAAAAACAGTACCGAATTATGGAACCGGCTTTGCACCATACTTTTTATCACTCGGATTATTTGTCGGTTCACTATTAATATCCATTGTATTTCCTTTACGAGAGCCACCAGTCAATCCGAAATCAGCACGTTCTTGGTTTTATGGGAAACTTGTAGTGCTTGTCCTAGTCGGCTGTATTCAAGCTGTTATTGCGGTTTCCATTCTTTTATATGGACTGCAACTCGAAGTGCAAAGTATTGGGTATTTCTATCTTTTTTCTATAATTACAAGCATTACGTTTATGGCAATTATTCAATGTTTAGTTACTCTGTTTAAAGACCCTGGTCGTTTTATCGCGATCGTCATTCTTATTCTTCAATTAACGACAAGTGCTGGAACATTTCCACTCGAGTTAATTCCAAATGCATTGCAATGGTTTCATCATTGGTTACCGATGACATATACCGTTTGGGGTTATAAAGCGATTATCTCAAGTGGGGACTTCGCGTTTATGTGGCAAAACATAGCGATTCTTATCCTATTTATGTTCCTTATGTTTGTTGTGACACGGTATTACTTTACGTTAATGTATAAACGTCGATTTGCTGGAATTGAATAAAGAAATGGAGCACGAGGAAGGAAACAACCTTTTTCGTGCTTTTTTTATATTGGAAAAATATGAAAAGGTCTATTGATTATGTATGATAGTTCGACTATAATCGAACTATAAACAAATTCGATAGGGGTCGAACAATGGACATTCAGTTTTTTTATCATCCGATTAGTGAACTTATGATGAGTTTCGATGCATTTGCAGATAAGCCATCTCATAAAAAAATTGACAAGGGTGTTGCTTGGGCGAAAGAAGTATCTTCTCTTGTTGATGGAGAATTTATTATGGCGATTCATAGAAAAGATATTAAGTTAAAACTTACGGCGTTAACAGCATTTCTATCCATTTCTCCTGAAATTGAAAACATGTCGATTCAAGAAGTGTTAGATTGGTTAAAGGACGTTCCAGAGGAGAAATTACTTGTTGTAGCATATGAAGCATGTGGGAAAGAGGAGAAAATCGAGTATATTAAACAAATCATTCCTTTACTAGAAGAATGGAATCGACTCTATTATTCTACCGTTCATCCTAATATCGATAAGGCCTTAAAAGAAAGTGCTTTATTAGGGCAGAAAAAAATCGGAACAGAAAATCCGTATATGTTAATTGAGACTTTTACAAACGGAATTGATATAAGAGAGGCAACAGAAATTCAAAAAGTTGTCCTCATACCACAATATCATTATGCTCCCGTTGTGTTATTTAATCAGTTTCGTGATTTTACGTATTATTTATATCCAGTCGATGTTAGTTTCAATGAAAATGCCGGGCCATCCGCAAAGCTACTCCGAAAAACGAGAGCGTTGGCCGATGAAAATCGACTTCTAATTTTGCAATTTATAGCCGAAGAAGAACGGACATTTACCGATATAAAAAAACATATAAAATTGGCCAAAAGCACCGTGCACCATCATTTAATTACATTACGGGCATCTGGGTTACTTACTCTTGTCCGCACAAATGAACAAATCAAATATCGGTTACGACAGGATGGAATCGCTAAGCTGGAAGAACAGCTTACTTCGTTTCTATATAAAAAATAAAGTGGAGGATACAATATGGTACCATTGTATAAAATGAAAGCATTTGTCGCGATTTGGATCGCTCAAGCAGCTGCTGCATTAGGAAGTACGTTCGCCGTTTTTATTATATCTTGGCTAATGTATGAGCTTACTGGATCGAAAATGGCGATGGGGATGACGTGGATCACGTTTATGGTTCCGAGCTTATTGACAGGTCTTTTTTCAGGGCCGTACTTAGATAGAATAAATCGAAAATATGTAATGATTTTTTCGGAATGGAGTCGTGCGGTAGTATTTTTAATTCCATTGATTTTATTACCACTTGGAATGCTTGAAGTATGGCATCTTTACTTTGTTACGTTGATTATGGGAATTGCTGAACCACTGTTTCGCCCTTCTAGTATGGCTTATGTTGCTCAAATTTTACCGAAAGATAGATTGATGAAAGGGAACTCTTTGCTTGAAGGCACAATGCAAATGATGATGCTAGTTGGTCCTGCCCTTGGTGGTGTGTTAATGGCTAGTTTTGGTGCGAGTACGGTTTTGATTATTTTAGTTAGTGCTCTTGGTGTATCAGGATTTGTTTTATTGTTTATTCCAAACGAAGGCCAAATTAAAAATACAAAAAAAGAACCGTGGATCGTGCAATTTAAGGAGGGCATTCGTTTTTATCGTTCGTTTCCTGTTTTGTTTTGGATAGGAATATTGTTAATGGTAACAAATTTCAGCTCAGGCGCAGCTCAACCGATGTTTTTACCGTATGTGTTAGAAAACTTAAATGGAAACGAAACACAATATGGTCTTTATATGTCGGCGTTCCCAGTCGGAATGCTGTTAGGGTCGTTTGTGACAGGATTAGTGAAACAACCGAAAAACCTTCGGAGAGTGATGTTAGGCAGTTTAACGGTAAATGGTGTTTTCTTAGGCTTACTAGGCTGGACATCAAACTTTTGGGTTGCTGTTGCTTTAACAGTATGTACCGGTTTTTTCGCGATGGTCTTTACGATTAACAATACGACGTTTTATCAAAAACGTGTCCCAGATGAGGTGCGCGGTCGTGTGTTTACCGTCCGTACGTTATTAGCTCAAGCGGGTATTCCGGTTGGTGCTGCTTTAGGTGGTGTGTTTGCAGAAGTGTGGAGTTTAACAGCGTTATTTACGGTGCTCGGTCTCATTGTTTTAGTTGCCACAACGATCGCATGGAATGCCAAAATCTTTTATCATTTAAATGATGATATCCCTGAAGAAAAAAAGAGTCGCCCCTTACAACCGGCAGTAGGAAAATAAAAAAAGCGCCTTGTCGCGCTTTTTTTTGTTATAGTCCATTTCATTCTAACGGACATTGGTTCCGCATTTTTAGTGAAAATGGTGTTTTTCAGTTGCTATCGGACATCTGTTCCGTTAGTTCATTAAAACACGGAGTTTGAGGCCGGTATTTCGCAAAATAGCGGAATAGATGTCCATTAAAATAGAAAAAAAGCTCACTTTTCATAACTTAGCGGAATACATGTCCGATTCGAATAAAGCAAGAGTATTAAACAGGTCTTTTTGAATGTTTTATATTGTAGATCGTGGCATTGATTTCTCCACTAACGACTAAAATCATCCCACTTAAATAAAACCAAAACATTAAGATGATAACCCCACCTAGACTGCCATACGTTGCTGAATAATTTCCGAAGTTTGAAACGTACGCTGCAAAGCCTAGTGATATTAATTGCCAGCTAATTGTAGCCGTGACTGCGCCAATAATGACGATTTTAAATGGAATATGCTTATTTGGTGCAATTTTATAGATTAGCATTAAGACCGTAATCATAACAATAACACCGATGACCCAACGAAGGCGATTCCAAAGGGAAAAGACAGAGTCAGGGATGTGAAAAAGTTCATGAATTGTTTCTAATATAACATGTCCGAAAACAGGCAATAAAAGAGTGACGAAAAAAACCGTAACCATCGCAAGTGTCATCAAAATGGACATGGCCCGAACTTTAAAAAACGATCTTGTTTCATCAATATTATGTGCGCTATTTAAAGCTCGAATTAAAGCATTCATCGCATTAGACGCCGACCAAATCGTTGCCAATATCCCGAATGATAATAAACCACCTTGAGGTTCGCCAACGACCTCGAGAATTGTAGTTTTGAAAATATCTGCTAAATCAGGCGGCGCATAATCGGTAACAAATGAGTATAGCTGAGCACTGTCGATTGGTAAGTATGGAAGTAAGGCTAATATAAAAATGAGTAGTGGAAAAATTGATAGCATGAAGAAAAAAGCAAGCTGTGCAGCCCAATCCATAATCGGGTCTTTTTTTAATTGTTCATATAATTCTTTACCAAAATGGAGCGAACGATTTACCATAAAGGTCTCCTTTACCGTGAATGAAATGTTGTCTTTATTATAACTATAAGATTCCACATCTTGTTAGAATTAAACATCGAGTTCCTTATCACATTACTAGTTTTTTGTTAACTGAACATGGTACGATAAAAGACAGAGAATAAAAAAGGGAGGAAAGCAACATGAAACAAACGTTTCACGCAAAAGAGTCACAAACATTTTGGCTTATCTTAATGATGTTTGCGATAGTGAATTTACTTTTTTTAGAACACCGAATAGCGGTCTTTCCATATGTCTTTCTCGTCATTGTCGTCATCGCGTTGTTTTTGTCATATGAACTTGTTGTTGAAGAGAAGAAACTAACATTATTTATGAAAGTGTTTGGGAAAACCGTCATTACGAGAGAGCTGGAGCCAAATAATATAAAAGAAATGTATTTCATCTCGTTTGGAAACAGCTCGACGGTGTTAATTAAATTAAAAAAAGGACTTCGTTGGAGAATTACAAAGTTTAAGCCCGATTCATTTATGGACGAGTTAGAATCCTTTGCAAATCGCCATTCGATAAATACACAGGATATTAATCGAAAGAAAGAAAAGACAACAAAGGGACAATCTTAATAGACGGTATCTGTAATATCACGTATACTGAACTTAAATTGAAAAGGAGTGATAATTATGCCTTCTGTAGAAAGTTTTGAACTTGATCATACGATAGTGAAAGCACCATTTGTACGCCATTGTGGTACTCATAATGTTGGGACTGATGGACTTGTTAATAAATTTGATATTCGTTTCTTCCAACCAAATAAGCAGGCGATGAAACCAGATGCAATTCATACATTAGAGCATTTACTCGCTTTAAATATTCGTCGTTTTGCAGAGGACTATGACCATTTTGATATTATTGATTTATCACCAATGGGCTGTCAAACGGGATTTTATTTAATTGTTAGTGGAAGTCCGGAAGTTGACGAGATTATTGATGTTTTAGATAAAACAATGAAGTATTCGATTGAGTTAACGGAAGTACCTGCTGCCAACGAAAAACAATGTGGACAAGCGAAACTCCATGACTTAAATACAGCGAAAAAGCTAATGGAACATTGGTTAACTCACGATAAACAATTTTTGAAAGAAGTATTTTAACTAGAAAACGCCCATACATAGGGCGTTTTTTTCGTACGGACATGTATTCCGCTATTTCATGAATTATAGTCGATTTTCGTTTTTATCGGACACTTTTTCCGCTATTTAGCAAAAAATCCATTGAAAAATCCCCGTTTTAATACAATAAGAGAACGGGTGTCCGTTAGCACTTGGAAAACACTATTTTTCCTTCAAATAGCGGAACAAATGACCGTTAAATAAATTAACGGCTGCCTCTTTTAGAAATCTCAGCGATAAGGTGTTCTGATGGGTCAATTTTTGCTTTTAACACTTGTTGCATATAGTCAAGAGCAGAATCGTTGGCCATTTTATCATTCGAAGCAACACAGTCTTTTGGAACGTGGATTTGATAGTTTCTCATATAGGCATCGTTAGCCGTAAATAGTACACACATATTACCGGCTACTCCTGTAATGATTAAGTGGTCGACTCCTAAATGCTGCAATAATATTTCAAGTGGGGTGGAAAAAAATCCAGAAAACTTTGGCTTGAGAATAAAAAAATCATCTTTATCTGGAGTAAGAAGTTTCGCAATGGTTTGACCGCGAACCTCTTTATTTTGGCAATGGGCAACCAAATGACGAAAATCAGATTGCCATTGCCCGTAATTATCATTGACGTAGATGACAGGGATATTATGCTCCTTACATGTTTGCTTTAGTTTTTTTATTTGTTTCGCAGCAGGTAAGGTATAAGATAGGAGAGCATCACCATGTTCAAATTCAAAGTCATTGATTATGTCAATTAGTAATAAAGCATAATGTGAAGGCATTGTCATTTGCTCCTTTTTGTTAAGTGAGATGAAAGGTATCATTCGGATGAAACATTGCATAATAGTGAAGAATATAGTGTAAAAAACTAGTTCAGAATTTTTAAAAAGTATTTATCAATTTTACAGTTTAATATGATATTATAGACGGAACAAAAACAATACATACACCTGTGAGGGGTCTTGAAAGGGGACATCATCATGGATTATAAAGAAATAGAAGTACTAACGATAATAGAGGAAAATGGGCGCATCTCCATTCCGACTTTAGCCAAAATGGTGGATTCCACAGAAGAGGAAGTGGCAGGAATCCTTCGCCATTTAGAAGAGACAAAAGTCATTCTTAGCTATTCGGCAGTCATTGATTGGAGTAAAGTGAATGATAATGAAAATGTAACGGCAATGATTGATGTAAAAGTAACACCACAGCGAGGTGTTGGGTTTGACGAAGTGGCAGAGCGAATTTATCGATTTCCAGAAGTGAAGGCTCTCTATTTAATGTCAGGTGCTTATGATTTGCAAGTCGTAATTGAAGGAAAAACGATGTCTGAAATTGCAAGATTCGTCTCAAGCAAATTATCAACATTAGATTCGGTTATATCAACAACAACACATTTTCAGTTGAAAAAATATAAGCATGACGGTGTTATTTTTGAAGACGGAGAAGATGAAGATAAAAGGATTGTGGTGACCCCATGACATATTCAACAAAAACGGAAAATCGGTTATCAAAAACGGTTCAATCGATTCAACCATCTGGTATTCGTCGTTTCTTTGATTTAGCATCAACCATGGATAATATTATCTCTCTTGGTGTAGGTGAGCCAGATTTCGTAACACCGTGGAACGTTCGAGAAGCTAGTATATCTTCGATGGAACGAGGATTTACGGCCTATACAGCGAATGCGGGTTTATTTGAGCTTCGAATTGAAATCGCAAAGTATATGAAAAAACAATTTTCTGTTCGATATGAACCAGAAAATGAAATTTTAGTAACAGTAGGAGCAAGTGAGGCGATTGATTTAGCGCTTCGTTCAGTCATTAATCCTGGCGATGAAGTGATCGTTGTTGAACCAACCTTTGTCTCTTATGCTCCGATTGTTTCATTGGCTGGTGGTGTCCCTGTTTCTATTGGAACAAGTAAAGAACATTCATTTAAATTGACAGCGTCTCAATTAGAAAAGGCGATTACACCAAAAACAAAAGCGGTCATGTTATGTTTTCCGAATAACCCGACAGGAGCGGTTATGACAGAAGCGGAATTACGTGAAATTGCAACGGTCATTGAACGCCATGATTTGCTTGTTTTATCTGATGAAATTTATGCAGAATTATCTTACGACAGTGAGCATTATTGCTTTTCAAGGTTTTCGGAGATGCGAGAGCGGACAGTTGTTATTCAAGGGTTTTCAAAAGCATTTGCGATGACAGGATGGAGATTAGGGTTTGCATGTGGACCGCCTGATATTATTGGTGCAATGCTTAAAATCCATCAATACACATTGATGTGTGCATCGACACTTGCACAATATGGGGCACTAGAGGCACTTCAAAATGGGATGGAAGACGTCGGGCGTATGGTACAAAGTTATCGACAACGAAGAAATTTTGTTGTGAAATCTTTCGCGGAAATTGGATTGCCGTGCCATACTCCAGGTGGGGCGTTTTATGCTTTTCCATCGATTGAAAATACCGGTTTTACATCAAACGAATTTGCAGAAAAGCTCTTAATGGAAGAACGTGTAGCGGTCGTGCCTGGAAGTGTATTTGGAGCAGGAGGAGAAGGGCATATTCGTTGCTCTTATGCGACATCCATGGATAATTTAGAAGAAGCGATTAAAAGAATGGCTCGTTTTCTAGAAAAACATAAAAAATAAAAGTCGGACGTTATTTCCGTCTTTTTTTTTTGCATAAGAAAAAAAGACAGAGCAATGAAAGCTCTGTCTTCAAAAAGGGGGAATACTATATGGTAGTACAGTTATTGCCAAAACGTCACTCGTTTAAACATAAAAGTTGAATGATTTTCAAAGTTGTAATTCATCCTATAAAAAAGTATGGTATACATAGTAACTATTTAGAGGAGCGAAAAACGGATGGAAACGAATTTTTCAAATTATGGACTAGCGCCATTTCTAGAAGAGGCATTAAAGAGCCAAAATATAACGACACCAACAGAAATACAGCATCAAGTCATTACTGAAGTCATGGACGGGCAAAATGTCATTGCCAAATCACAAACCGGAACGGGAAAAACGTTGGCCTTTGCTTTGCCGATGTTATCGAAAATAAATGAAGCTAGTAAAGAGATGCAAGTGTTAATTTTGGCGCCAACTCATGAATTAGCGATGCAAATACATCAAGTTATAAAAGAATTGACGAAGGATACAGCTTTGATTGTCGATGCATTTATTGGAAGTGCGAATATAAATCGTCAAATGGAAAAACTAAAAAAGCAAAAACCACAAATTGCGGTAGGTACACCTGGAAGAGTGTTGGAGCTTGTTGAAAAGAAAAAGTTAAAGCTACACCAAGTGAAGTTTGTTGCTGTTGATGAAGCAGACCGTGTTGCCCAAGAAAAACCACATTGGGATACGGTTGTTCAGCTGTTAAAACGAATCTCAAATGAAAGTCAGTATATTTTTGTTTCGGCTACAATGGCTGATGACGTGCAAAAGAAAATTTCTGACGAAGTGCCAACTCCGGTTTATTTGTCGGCTGGAGAGGGTATGGTTATTACAAAGGATGTTCAGCATACGTATGTTGTTTGTGAGGAACGAGATAAAATTGATTTAGCACGAAAGTTTATTATTAATATCCCAATAAAAAAGGGAATTGTTTTCGTCAATCATCTTGATAAAGTAAATGAAACTGCTGATAAACTGAAATATAAGGGGATCACTGTCCAAGCGCTCGCATCGGACCGGAATAAAGAAGAGCGAGCAAAAGCATTAAAGGCATTTCATGACGGTGAAATCCATGTACTCGTTGCCTCTGACGTTGCAGCGCGTGGCTTAGATGTTAATGATGTTACCCATATTATTAATTTACAATTGCCGGTTGACGATCAAGCGTATGTTCATAGAGCAGGAAGAACAGGACGAATGGGAAAATCAGGTGTTGTTTTGTCTCTTGTGGAAAAGCGTCAAATGTTTATTATTGAAAAGTTTGAAAAAGCATTAGGGATAAAACTGGAGGAACTCATTTATAAACAAGGGAAATTACATGCAAAAGCGTGATATAAGCGCATAGGAATGGGGCTTGCTTTTTGCTTTATTGGTCTATATGTGATAGACTATGTAAGTTAAAAAAATGTTAGGAGATGTTTTGATGGTAGCAAATTTAGAGGTTGGCAGCATCGTTGAAGGAAAAGTAACGGGCCTTAAGCCATTTGGTGCATTTGTTGCACTTGATGAGAATAAACAAGGGCTTGTACACATTTCTGAAGTAGCGCACGGATATGTAAAAGATATTAATGACGTCTTAAAAGTAGGAGATGAAGTAAAGGTTAAAATTATGTCAGTTGATGAGGCGAGCGGGAAAGTATCTCTTTCCATTCGTGCAACTGAGCCAGCTCCAGAACGTCAGGAGCGTCCAAAACGCCCAGCACCAAAGAAAAGCTTTGACAATAAGCCAAAAGCTCAAACTCAAGGGTTTAATACGCTTGAAGATAAGTTAAAAGACTGGTTAAAGCAATCAAATGAAATTCATGCTGATTTAAACAAGCGTGCGAAAAAATAATAAAAAGAAGAGACCTAAAAAAGGTCTCTCTTTTTTTATTGATATAAGGGTTAGCGCTGGGTTTCTGGACTTCTTTCAAGCTCTTCATCTGGCTTAAAAAGAATAGAAATACAATATAGTCCAGCTAGTCCGACTAGGGCATAAATAAATCTAGAGAAGCCAGCTGCTTGTCCGCCAAAAATTGCAGCTACAAGGTCAAACCGGAAGAACCCGATAAGTCCCCAGTTAATGGCGCCAATGATGGCAAGTACTAAAGCTGTTCGTTGAATGCCGCTCACAACATTCACCTCCGTTAGCTAAAGGATTAGCACATGATGTGCTTCTCCCCTTAGAATGGATTAATTCGCTTAAAATATGCATGATTGCAATTACCAAAGTTAAACAATTCGCTATCGGAGTCAAGTTTCTTTACATTGTTTTTTCAGTTAGGACATAATAAAAACAAAGAAAGGAAGTGAATGAAATGAATTCATTTGTATTTCAAAGTCCAACAAGATTACGATTTGGTAAAGACCAAATCCAACAGCTAAGTGAAGAAGTTTCCCGTTATGGTAACAATATTTTGCTCGTTTATGGTGGAGGCAGTATTAAGAAAAACGGTTTATATGACGAGGTTATCAATGAGTTAGCGAAAAGTAACACTCGTGTTTTCGAATTAGCGGGAGTCGAACCAAATCCAAGATTAACAACTGTACATAAAGGCGTTGACATTTGTAAAACAGAAAACATTGAGCTTGTATTAGCTGTTGGTGGAGGCAGTGTAATTGATGCAGCAAAGGCAGTAGCTGTTGGTGCTAAATACGATGGTGATGTTTGGGACATTATTTCAAAAAAAGCAACAGCTACAGGAGCACTACCGATCGGTACGATTTTAACGTTAGCGGCGACAGGATCTGAAATGAATGCTAATTCTGTTATTACAAAGTGGGACACAAATGAAAAACTCGGATGGTCGAGCCCTTATTCATATCCTGCATTTTCAATCCTAGACCCAACTTATACAATGACGGTTCCAGAAGATCAAACGGTCTACGGTGTTGTCGACATGATGAGTCATGTACTTGAATCTTATTTTCATCATGATACGAACACACCACTTCAAGATAAAATGTGTGAGTCGATTTTAGCAACAGTAGTGGAAACGGCGCCGAAGCTGTTAGAAAACTTACACAGCTTTGAACACCGCGAAACGATTATGTATTGTGGCACGATGGCGTTAAATGGTGTCATCCAAATGGGAGCAAGAGGAGATTGGGGTTCACATCGAATTGAACATGCTGTATCTGCAGTGTACGATATTCCTCATGCAGGTGGCTTGGCGATAATCTTCCCTCACTGGCTTCGTTATTCTTTACATGAGCGAAATATGGAGCGTCACGTTCAATTAGCGACACGTGTGTTTGGTGTTGACCAAGAAGGGAAATCAGATGAACAAATCGCCTTAGAAGGCATTGAAAAACTATCACAGTTTTGGATTGGCTTAGGAGCTCCTGCACGCCTTGCTGATTATTCGATTGACGATTCGCAATTGGACCGATTAGCCGAAATAGCGACAGCGTCTGGTCCGTTTGGTAATTTTAAACGGTTAGAAAAAGAAGACGTGAAACAAATTTTAACTCACGCACTATAAGAGGAGGAGTAAGTCTTCCTCTTTTTTTGTTGCTCGGTCGGGCAAATTGCGGCTAACGGACATTTGTTCCTCTATTTAGCGAAATACTAGCTTTTTATCGAGTCGTTCGGACATACGTTCCGTTATTGTCCAAAAAAACAAGGAAAAAAACTCTAGAAAAGGTAAATAGCGGAACAGATGTCCGAACGATCCTCATCATCCCGTGATTTTTCAGAAATAGCGGAATAGATGTCCGTAACAATATAAAGTTTGTTTAAAAACGAAGTCAGTTTGGCAAAATAAACATGCATTCGTAAAATTGACACGTTTATTTTGCAAACTTTGCTTGAATTGTCCGAAGCAATTTTATAAAGTTGAATAGGGTACTTAGTATAGAGGAGGGGTCGAAATGACCAAAGTACGTTTTGATTACAAAAAAGCTTTACCATTTTTTGAACAACATGAAATTGACTATCTTCAACCAGCTGTGACAGCAGCACATGATGCCTTGCACAATGGGACAGGAGCGGGTAGTGATTTTCTAGGTTGGATCGAGCTACCGAACAATTATGACAAAGAGGAATTTGCTCGCATTCAAAAAGCAGCGGAGAAAATTAAATCAGATTCTGATGTGTTACTAGTTGTCGGTATCGGAGGTTCCTACTTAGGGGCGCGTGCAGCAATTGAAGCATTACAACATTCGTTTTATAACACACTTCCAAAAGAAGAGCGTAAAACACCGCAAATTTTCTTTGTTGGGAACAATATTTCATCTACATATGTAAAACATTTACTGTCACTGCTTGAAGGAAAAGATGTGTCTGTGAATGTTATTTCTAAATCAGGAACAACGACAGAACCAGCGATTGCATTTCGTATTTTCCGCGAATTTTTAGAAAAGAAATATGGACAAGAAGAAGCAAGAAAACGAATTTTTGCGACAACGGATAAAGAAAGAGGCGCATTAAAAACGCTTGCTACTGAAGAAGGCTATGAGTCTTTTGTCATTCCTGATGATGTCGGTGGTCGTTTTTCTGTGCTTACTGCCGTAGGACTATTGCCAATTGCGGTGGCGGGCTTAGACATTGAAAAGATGATGCAAGGTGCACAAGATGCAAGCAAAGATTTAAACAATCCAAACCTTGCTGAAAACGAAGCTTATCAATATGCGGCTGTACGAAATGCTTTATATAATAAAGGGAAAACAATTGAGCTTATGGTGAACTATGAGCCACAGCTTCATTTCTTTTCTGAATGGTGGAAGCAATTGTTTGGAGAAAGTGAAGGAAAAGATCAAAAAGGAATTTTCCCTGGAGCTGTTGATTTTTCAACTGACTTACATTCCATGGGGCAATATGTCCAAGACGGCCGACGTGACCTTTTTGAAACGATTATCAATGTCGAAAATGTAAAAGAAGAAATCGTCATTGAAGAAGCCGCTTCTGATTTAGATGGGCTCAATTATTTAGCTGGAAAAACAATGGATTTCGTCAATAAAAAAGCATTTGAGGGAACAATGTTAGCTCATACAGACGGTGACGTACCAAACTTAATCGTAAACGTGCCTGAGCTAAATGAGTATACATTCGGATATCTCGTCTATTTCTTTGAAAAAGCATGTGGGATGAGTGGGTATTTACTCGGAGTGAATCCGTTTGACCAACCAGGGGTCGAAGCATATAAGAAAAATATGTTTGCTTTACTTGGTAAGCCTGGATTTGAAAAAGAAAAAGCGGAATTAGAAGCTCGTTTAAAATAATCGAAAAACATGCCTAACGTTAAATCGTTGGGCATGTTTTTTCATTTATCGGGAATTCTATATAGAAGAATGGCTGAAAGGATGAGCGGGATGATTCAACTACAATCACAAGTCGTAAATCGAGAATTTCTTTTATATGATTTAGAAAAAAAGTTAAAACCATTAGGATATGCTATCGGTGGAAACTGGGATTATGACCATGGATATTTTGATTATAAAATTGATGATAATGGCAGCTATATCTTTTTTCGACTTCCTTTTGAAGCAGTCGATGGAGAGCTTGAACAAAAAGGAGTCCATGTTCGTTTAGGTCAACCATTTTTACTCGCCCACAAATATCAAAGAGGTCTTGATGATCTGGCAAAAGACCCTAATCCATTAGTCAATCAGTTCTCCGAACCGCAAGATAAAGATGCTTCAATTCCACAAAAATATGTCGATATCGCTTCCAATGTTGTTCGAGAGTTAGAAGCTACAATTTTATATTAGACCGGGTGGTGCACTCGGTCTTTTCCTTGTTTGCCTCCCCTTTGTTTGTTAAAATAAAAGTAACTAACGGGCGGAAGGGCGAATGAAATGAATGCGATTTTTTTTGCTTTAGCGATTTTTATTGGATGGGTCATTTTTGATTACTCTAAATACAAGCAATTTAAAAAAGAAAATATTTATGGGGCTTTGTTTATTGCGATTGTCGCAGGAGTTGCTTGGTTTTTATTAGATATTGTTTTTGCCTTGACGTTATCTTAATTCGTCCGTATAATTGAAATATTGACGCAAGTCTCGGGGCATTAGCTCAGCTGGGAGAGCGCTACGCTGGCAGCGTAGAGGTCAGCGGTTCGATCCCGCTATGCTCCACCATACATATTGTCATAACGACGCGGTTTTTCGGTTATACGAGGTACGCGTCGTTTTTTCATTTTTCGATTAAGTTCACAGTTGTACACATTATAAACTGGCAACTCTTCTTTTTGTTTAAACTTTTCCAATTCCAATGAATCCACGGCTTATTTGTCGGCATTCACCGATAAATGGCCATAATAACGAAAGGTGGTTTGGATGTCCTTGTGTCCTAACCGTTTTTGTACAATTCTTGGGTTGGCACCACTTCGAATAACTTTAAAAGATTCTTTCAAAATGAACTGGAAGGATCTTTTTTGCGATACAAAAAACTAACTTACTTTCGATTTATGCTCTATCTTCAAAAAACGTACCCTTATTGGCTACATTTATTTTGTCTTCAGAAATCAACTTAGTGTTTAGTGACATAATTATGTTATAATTATGTCACTAATAAATTTAGGAGTTGGTTACTTTGCCTGAAATTCGACCAATAAAGGACTTAAGAAATACTACTGAGATTTCTGAGCTTTGTCATAAAAGTGGAGAACCGATTTATATAACGAAAAATGGTTATGGTGATTTAGTCGTGATGAGTATGGAAGCTTATGAAAAAAAACTCGCTAAATTAGACATGTATGAAAAGCTTGCAAAAGCAGAGAAACAGTTAAAAAAAGGTGAAGATTTATTAGATGCTGAAGAAGTGTTTCTAGATCTAAGGAATAAATATGGAAAAAGCTAATTATTCATTAAAGTTCACTCCAGCTGCTAGTGACGACTTAGAAACCATTTATCAATATATTTCTAATGAACTTCATAATGAATCTGCTGCGGGGTACCTTATGGATAAAATAGAAACTAACTTTTTAAGGTTGAAGGATTTTCCCTTTTCCTGCAATTATGTTGCTGATGAAACCCTTGAACGTAAAGGGTATCGTAAACTTATTGTTGATAATTACATTGGATTTTATATTGTAGAAGAGTCCAAACAAGAAGTTATAATCATGAGGGTTCTTTATGGAAGGAAAAAATACCAAGATTTAATATAGCTTTTTGAGTTGGCAGTGTAAGAAACAAAAATGGGAGAGCGCTAGGCTGGCAGCACAAAAGGTCAGCGGTTCGATCCCGCTATGCTCTACCATACATATTGTTTATAACGACGCGGTTTCTCACCATAATGAGAAGGTGTGTCGTTTTTGATTAGTGGTTAGAAAGGCTACAATAAAAATTGAGCAGTAAAGTAGTTTTATCTAAAGCGAAAATGCAACTCATCTTGCAGTATCGTTAGAGGAAAAACGTTCACGTTAATAAAATTTTTTTAATAAAGAGTGTCGAAAGTTACTGGTACAAGTGAACGGATAAAAAGATAAAGTGACTGTTACACAAGGACACTTTTTGAATTGAGGCGCTAAGTTTGAAAATTCCATTAGAAATCAAAACATTTGTTTCAAACCACATTCCTGAATGGGGATATTTATCCAATGTAGAGGAATCCTATTTGCCAATCGACCACCCTTTAGCTGAAATGGCTGCAGTAAAGTTGCTAGAGTATGAGGAAGATTATTTACCTGGTTACTTAGAAATAAAAATTAATGGAGAGGTACTTTTTGAACGGAAAGATATAAAATTAGGTCCTCCAATGGAGCTAGCTCCGGTTGATACGGAAACAGATGATGTAGTCTCTGCATGGTCGAGCTTTCTAAGAATCCTCCATAAAAATGGAAGAGACACCAGTTATAATATTGAATTAATAGGAATTATGGATAATTTATCTATTAGTAAAGAAAAGAAGGGATATCAGTTTGTTCTAACGGATGATTATGAGAATATATTAAGTGAATCTGATGTATTTTCAAAAGAGCATTTATTGGCTGCGATTGCCGTTGGAGTTAAGCAGTTTGGGGAATTTACTACTAAAAATACGCTAAAGTTCGGCAAGGAGATTGGAATTGAGATACTGTTAAGTGATATTAAAGATTTACTCAATGATTAATCCTTTGTTGAGTAAAAATTAGCTATTTCTACGTTTATTTGTAGGACCATAAAGACCTCGCTGGAACAGAGTGCCGAGGAGATAATATTTATCGTGCTACCTTTAATCAGTTACGACAAAGTTTCTCGGCATCTAAAGAGACTTTGTTTTTTTGAATCTTTCCTCAGTATACTTTCAAACATCTATACGAAAAAACAATACAATGCCTCTGACGGGATTCGAACCCGTACTCCTTTCGTAAGCATAGGTTAGGGGGAACACGCTTCCCTACGGAATTTCACCGACAGGAATTCCGCCTGTCTCAGCTAGTGTGCTTTTCGGTGCTTCTGAAACCCTTACCTTGCGACCCGGTGCTACAATTGTTTTCCGGCGCTCTTCCCTTCTAGAGCTACAGAGGCGTATAATAAATTATATTCCGAGTGATTGTAAAGAATCAATTAAATTATTCGTTCTTATCTGGTAATTTTTTGTAGTTTGGTTTACAATCTTTATATAAGAGACGTATTAGGAGGGATAATTTATGACACTTTTCTATGTAATCTTATTTTTTGTAATTTTATCTACTGGAATTCAACTAGTTCAATATAAGAGTAACAAATCACATTTTCACTTAAAATTTCTTACTGTTTTACTTGGTTTAGGTCTTGTAATAGGTTTGATAGGCATGACATTGATATTGGGAGAACTTTCATTTATTTTTATTGGCTTAGGTCAGCTATTATTTACAGCTTCATTAATCAGTATTATCATTTCTTTAGTTTTAGATCATTTCCTAAAACCGATACAACAGGAAGTTTGATAAACGACTCTAAGATAACGCAGACGAACAACTTTAAACTCCAGAGAACATATATTGTCCCTGAATGTAAGACTAAATGGGTGTAGGAAAAAAATGATAATGTAATTTTTTTAATAAAGGCTATCTAGATTCAAAAAAAGCAGTAGAAGGGACTAGCCCCCTACTGTTTTTTAGTTATTTTCGTACTGCCTTAAAAATGTAATGAACAGGGCTACATCCAATACCTGCTCTTAGATGCGGCCCCTTGTACTAGTATTATTGGGTAACAAGACAACAAATGCTTTCTCCGTTTTATTTTCTTGATCAACATATACTCTTCCATGGTGAATTTCGATTATCTTTTTTACAATAGCTAACCCTAAACCATTTCCACCGATTTTCCTATCCCTCATACGATCTACTTTATGAAACCTACTAAAAATACGGTCTTTTTCTTCCGGTGGTATCGGTATTCCATTATCTTTAAACCGTACTTCGATAAACTCTTGTAACGTGCTTACAAGGATACTAATTTTTCCACCTTGAGGAGTAAATTTAATTGCATTCGACATGAGGTTGATCCAAACTTGGCTCATCAAATCTTCTTGTGCAAGCAGTAATGTTTTGTCTGCATTCATTTCCACTTGAAGATTTTTTTTGGCCCACTGAGGTTCTAACGCAAATACAGTCCGGCGGATTTGCTCTGATATATCATACTGAATAGGTGAATAGTTGTGTCTATCAGAATCAAGCACCGTCAACTTTAATAAATGATCACTCAACCTAGAAAGCCTATCACTTTCACTCTGGATAATCGTTAGTGCTCTTTGTCTATCCTCTTCAATGATGTCGCCTTTTAGAAGCATAGAAGAAAATCCTCTTATTGAGGTTAATGGCGATTGAAACTCATGTGATACGTTCGCTACAAACTCTTGTCTTTCTCGTTCTAATTGACCTAATTCATTAGCCATATGATTAATGTTTTCAGACAAACTACCTAATTCATCTTTACGTGTTGTTGGTAAGCGAACATTGAAGTTTCCCATCGATATTTCCTTTGCTACTTTTGTCACTGCGTTCACAGGTCTTACTAAATAACGAGTGGCTACGAGTACTAACATTATTCCAGTTATTAAGATAAGGCTCAGAAGAGTTAGTAACTCTAGAAGATCTCCCTCTGGATAGTCATCGGTTATTGTCATGTGATAGACAGTCCCTTCAAGATTCCAAGGGACTGTATAAGCTGTCATAGCTGAATCACCTTGATTTAATATTGTTTCTTCTGTTAGGTTAAAGGTTTGAATATGATTAGTCTCTGGTTCTATCAATTGTATTGACAAAGAAGAAGCCTTTGATAAATTTTCCATAAAAGTTTGAAAATCGTTCGGCTGAGTTTGTTCATATAATTCGAAGATTGACTCGGCTTTTTCATGGAAAATTTGTTCTTGGTCCTGACTTACTTTTTCATAAAAGATAAAGAAAGTTACAACCACACTAAAAACAACACTAAATATCAACACTCCTAAATAGATACCAACAGTTCGTACATATAATGTTTTAAACATGTTTAGTCTCCAACCGATAACCTAGCCCTCGAACAGTCACAATTTCAAAGTTGTCGGTCAGCTTTGAAAAGCGTTCTCTCAACCGCTTTACATGAACGTCGACAGTCCGCTCATCTCCTTCAAAATCAATTCCCCACACATGTTCAATTAATTGCTCACGCGTTAAACCACGATTAGGATGTGCTGCTAGTTTAAACAGTAAATCGAACTCCTTAGGTGGTAGTCTTATAGACTTTTCACCAACCCGAACAACACGCTCTCTATTCATATATACATTTCCAATTTGTACAGAATAACCATTTTCCATTCGAAACCTCCGTAATAATGCCTTGATTCTATACTTTAATTCTACTGGGTCAAATGGCTTTACCAAATAATCGTCTGTACCTGATTGAAAGCCTTTTATCTTATCTCCATTTGTTCCCTTCGCCGTCAGCATAAGGACTGGGATGTCATAGTATTGCTTTATTTCACGGCAAACATGCAATCCATCCACCCCTGGGAGCATAATATCCACAATAGCAGCATCCATGCGCTCACGGTTCATAATGAGGAGAGCTTCCGTTCCACTTTCTGCTTCGGTGAGGTCATAACCATCTACACGAAGCGCTAGCTTTACTAACTCTCTAATATGTGGGTCATCATCAACAACAAGCAATCTACTCATAAAGAATTCCCCTATAACATTTTTTTTGAACTAATGACTCTTTTCTTTTAACTGCTCATCAAAAAAGTGTTGCAAAGCTTGATTAATTTTTGCTAATAAAATTGGGTCATATTCAGCTAAATCAAGAAATTGTGGATACAACATAGCGTCTGAAAAGCTAAGGTGATCAGCTTCTTCATAAACAACTGTGACTCCTTTATTTTTTAATGCACTTTCCCTTCGCTTTTTTTCGTCTGCAGCAAATTCAATAGCCCACTCTGGATATTCAGCTTTTGGTACAGGGTCCCCGTCTTCCTTATCAAGAAGGATCAATTCCTCTGAACCAGCTAGGAGCATAAGAGGATGAGCAAGGCCTTCCTCGATTAGTGGTCCATAGAAGAATCCATCCATGTTGGCTCCTGCGATGATTTTTGGCTCAAGATACATGACCTGAGCTGTCGTAGCACCCCCGAAAGAATGACCAAACATGCCCATACGTGATAAATCTAGGCTTCCTGTCAGCAGTCCGTGTGGGTCGTTTTCATTGATTTCATTGATTTTTTCAATCACAAATAAAGCATCTTCTACCCATATTATTATTTCCTCGTCGATAAGCTCATTCTCTTCTGGCAAGCTCATATCTCCTTTAGCCACTCGTCCTCCTGGAAAGACTGTAGGGATTTCGGAATGGTAGGGATGTTCGATACCGAATACAATATAACCTTGACTAGCTAATTCTTCTATTATACTTGTATACATATAGGGAGAAAAGCCAAATCCTGGTGAAAATACTAACACAGGAAATTGTTCTTTTTCTTTTGAGAGGGGCACATCTGAATACGAATGATTTTCCGCTTGAAGCCAAGAGTAGAGAGTCATTCGTAAATCTATAGAAAGATTTTCGCCTACTCTTTTTGTGTCCTCTGAATCTAAAGCATATGGCGCTTTTCTAGCGTCCTTATCCAACTCAGCTGGATACCATACCCGAACCATCAGCTCTCGGTGGTCAACGGGAGGATCTGCATAAGGTTCCTCTCGATTTAAATCTACCCAATGATAATTGGTCACCCCCACGGCATAAGGCCCTGTTGGTTCAGGAATTTTTAAAATTGGGAAAAAATAAAGGGTAACGAATAATGTAGCAGTTAAAAGTAACGTACCTATACCCCCAACGGATATTCTTTTCCATAAACTCGGCTTGAAATCTAATGATCTCTTGTTTTTCATCATACTAATAACAACTCCGCCTCCAATTAATACAAATACTACATAAAGCGGGATAAGCTGAAATCTAAGTCCTTCTACCATTACATGGAGAATGAATAAGACAACTCCAAGTACAACTAAAGCTACACTCTTTTTGTTATTCGTCCATAAACGAAACACATATCCATACACCGTCAACCAAGTCACAATAAACAAACAAATTTCGAACAGTTTCATCGTCTATTACTCCCTTCCATCTATTTCATAAAGAGAATAACAGAGGAATATGAACAACAAATGAACAACGAAGATATTTCGTTTATCCTAAAATAAATTAAGGTAATAACCAAACTAACACTCTAATGGCACAACAAAAAGTGTATCGACAGTAACTTGTTTGAACACGCCAATTTCTCGAACTATAATAAAGGAAACTAGAGAAGGAAGGGATCAATCATGGCGAAGCATAAAATTTATACAATGAGTTTTGCAAACGTCTATCCCCATTATGTAGCAAAGGCAGAGAAAAAAGGCCGAACGAAAACCGAAGTGGATGAAATCATCTGTTGGTTGACGGGGTATAGTCAAGAGCAATTTGAAGCACAATTGGAAAAACAAACAAATTTTGAGACTTTTTTTGAAGAAGCGCCCCGACTGAATCCTTCGCGAACGTTAATCAAAGGTGTCGTCTGTGGTGTCCGTGTAGAAAACGTTGAAGAGCCAACAATGCGAGAAATTCGCTATTTAGATAAGTTAATTGATGAGCTGGCGAAAGGAAAGGCGATGGAGAAAATATTACGAACATAATGTGTGTTTCGTCTTTGCAATAAGTGGGAATTTTAAAGGAAACGATTAGTGGAGGGAATTATGAAGCATCAAGAGACGATTTCAAACATGACGTTGGAACAAAAAATTGCTTTATGCTCTGGTCAATCTTTCTGGGAAACTAAAGAGTTCACAGAATTTAGCATACCATCATTGTTTTTAAGTGATGGACCTCATGGACTCCGCAAGCAAGAAGGGGAAGAAGATCACCTCGGACTGAATGCGAGTGTAGCAACAACATGTTTCCCAACAGCGAGTGCAGTCAGTGCGACATGGGACGTGGAGCTTATTGCAAAGATGGGGGAAGCGATCGGAAAAGAAGCGGTTAAGCTAGGTGTGAATATTGTGTTAGGACCTGGTACGAATATGAAAAGAAATCCCCTTTGTGGTCGTAATTTTGAATATTTCAGTGAAGACCCTTTTCTTTCTGGAAAACTGTCTGCCGCTTGGATTAACGGCTGCCAAAGTACAGGGACAGGTGTATCGTTAAAACACTTTGCCTTGAATAACCAAGAGCTAAAGCGAATGACGACGGATGTTATTGTTGATGAACGTGCGATGCGAGAATATTATTTACCGACTTTTGAAATTGCGGTGAAGGAAGCAAAACCGACAACACTTATGTGTGCGTATAACAAAATCGAAGGTACGTATTGCAGTGATAACCGAAGATTACTCCATGATATTTTACGAGAAGAATGGGGATTTGACGGAGTGGTAATGACGGATTGGGGCGCAATGAATGACCGAGTAGAAGCGTTTAAAGCAGGACTCGACTTAGAGATGCCAAGTAGCAAAGGCAGTTTTGACGAAATCGTAAAGGAAGCTGTTGAAAACGGTATTCTTGATGAATCAGACATTGATCAATGCGTGGACAGACTGCTCACGTTGATTGAACGAACGACAAGCCAAAAGAGTGAAGCTGTACCAGAAAATATATTTGAGGACAACCATGAGTTGGCAAGACACATTGCTCAATCCTCTGGTGTGTTGCTAAAAAACAACGACATTCTCCCACTAAAAAAAGGCGTGAATGTAGCGGTTATTGGCAAATTAGCGGAATCTCCTAGATATCAAGGTAGTGGTTCGTCTCAAGTCACTCCTACAAAACTAGTCAGCTTATTAGATGGTGTTAAATCCTATACGAAAGATGTTTCTTTTGCAGAAGGATACACGATAGAAGATAACGTGGAGCAAGACATTCATGACAAGGCAGTGACAGTTGCCAAAAAGGCAGATGTCGTCATCTTTTGTTTAGGGCTTACAGATATATTTGAAAGTGAAGGTTTTGACAGAACGCACATGCGAATTCCAGAAAACCAAATTCAGTTATTACATGCAATAGCCGAAGTCAATCCGAATATCGTTATCGTTGTTGTTGGAGGAAGTGCGATTGAAATGCCATGGGAAAAGAAAGGGAAGGCCATTCTTCACATGCAACTTTCCGGCCAAGCTGGAGGACAGGCGGCAGCGGATTTGCTATTCGGTGCTGTCAATCCAAGCGGGAAATTGACGGAAACTTATCCGATGACATATGAAGATGTGGTGAACAGCCGGTATTATCAAGAGAACCCAAGACAAACTCCATATTTAGAAAGTATGTATTGTGGCTATCGCTACTTCACTTCAGCTAACAAAAAAGTGAGATATCCATTTGGATACGGATTGTCTTATACATCTTTTGACTATTCCGAAATGAAAATACAAAGAAGTAACAAGGGAGAAATGACGGTAACAGCTACTATAGAAAATACAGGACAACGGGCAGGCCATGAAGTTGTTCAGTTATATATTTCTCCACAAACAGATGGTGTTTATCGACCGAAACGAGAACTGAAAGGTTTTGCTAAACTTTATCTTGAACCTGGTGAAAGTAAAGAGATTGCCATAGAATTAGATACGAGGAGTTTTGCTATTTATGATGATAAACAATCAGACTGGGTTGTGGAAAGTGGAGCGTACCTCCTTCAGCTTGGAGCGAATTGTGAAGATATTCGATTAGAAGAAAACATAAAGGTAGACGGAGTTAAGCCGGTGCGAAGTGACTGCAGTGACTGGTACTATACGTTACAAGGAGAACCAACAAAAGAGGATTTCTTAACGATACATGAGCCCTACCCTGAATATGTACCGAAAACAAAAGGATCGTATGATTTATCAAATTCAATAAACGAGATGAAAGAAACAAGTTTGGTTTGTAAGCTAATTTACAAAGGGATCGAGAAAAGAATTGCAATGCAAACCGGTGGAGAAGTCGATTACAAAAATCCTGAGTTTAAAATGCTGATGGATACGTCTTCAAACCTTCCCCTGAAAAAAATGCCATTGCTCGCACCAGATCAAATGTCATTTCCAGTTGTTCATTTTATTTTAGACACAGCTAATGGCCAGTTATGGCAAGGGTTAAAAAGGTTATTAAAGAAAGAAGTGTAGGATAGGAGCGTCTACCCCAGGTTTTAAATACATTGGGGATAGGCGCTTATTAATTCAAGAAGTGTATAGGTAAGCTTAGAGCATTAGTTTTCTAGTGAAAGTTGTTTTTTAAGCGAAATTAAACTTCCAAATTTTAACTGGAACGTTTATGATTAAAGTGAGAATGGGATTATAAAGGAGAAAAGTAAAAAGAAGCTCTCGAATTCTATTCTTGCCATTTTCGTAACGGACATTTATTCCGCTATTTTGTGAAAAACATCTCTATCTCATTTCGTATCGGACACATGTTCCGTTAATAGACCGATTTACCGGTGTAAAACCTCATTTTTACCGATTTAGCGGAACCAATGTCCGATAGCAACTGCCAAACGTGAATTTTTCTAAAAATAGCGGAACAGATGTCCGTAAGAACGGCGAAAAAAGCTGCCGATACATGATCGACAGCTTGATGTTCTTTTTTTACATCGAAGAAACAATATGTTGTAAAGCTTCATTAATCTCTTGTTTATTCCCTCCACAATAAAAAGCGGTGACTAAATCATAGCCTGTATTTTTATCAATTTCAAAACAACGGTGTGGGCCCATATCATAGACAAACTGACGTTGTTCCTCACCTTTCCACGCATCTAGGACTTTAAATTGTCCTAAGTCAAATAACTCCCGAGTTCCGCTTTGCGCTAATTCCATAAACTCTTCTCTTGATACTTCTCTTAGTGCCACAAGTTTTTTGTTCATTGTATTTTAAACCTCCAGTAAATTTAACTTTAGACCATTATTATAAAACGTTTTGAATGAAAAGTCGTGTGAAAAGATTGGAACTGCTTTCAATATAAAAGGAGTATTAACACTCTCATCCTGCGTTTGAGGTAGATGCGATTGGACACTGTACAAGGCTAACGCATAGTTTATGAATAAAGATGATTGATTTTGTTTAAACGTATGTATAGAAGGTAGGTGAATTCCTTGGCAGAAGAAAAAGTGGTCATAAAGATTAATGATAATGGCTCAATCCGAGTGAATGGTGATGTCGAACTCGTTGATGGTGAGGGCAATCCATTTAAAGTAGGAAAGAGTTTTTCTCTTTGTCGCTGTGGTCAATCAAGTAAGATGCCTTTTTGTGACGGAACACATAAAACGATCACATTTCACAGTGCACCTCGAGCAAAAGAATAAATGAGAAAAACCTCGGTATGACGATTTAATTTGTCTCCTGAGGTTTTTTGTATGTATAAAGTGAACCCCGACAGCAATAGGAAAGTTACAGTTCAAAAATAAATTTGACTAAAAAAGGAAATATTGTTATTATTTTTATAGACCGACAGTCGGTCTATAAACGGAGGTATGAAAATGCGTATTGTTAAAAACCCAGAGGAAAGAAGAAATGAAATATTAGATGAAGCTGAAATTCTTTTTACAACAAAGGGATATGTGGAAACGACAATTAAAGACATACTTGATGCGGTAGGGATAGCGAAAGGTACGTTATATTATTACTTCAAATCAAAGGAAGAAATTATGGATGCCATTGTCATGAGATTTATTAATGCCGGAGTCGAAATGGCAAAAGCCATTGCAGAAGAACCGAGTATGGGAGCGCATGAAAAAATAATGAGCATTTTAATGGCGCAAAAGCCAGATACAGGAAGGAAGGCAGAGATGATCGAGCAATTGCATAATGTCAATAATGCCGAGATGCATCAGAAAAGCTTAGTTGAAACGATTCATTGTCTTACGCCAATACTGACGGATGTTATAGAACAAGGTATTAAAGAAGGAACATTTCAAACTCCTTATCCTAAAGAAACTGTAGAATTTTTATTAGTGTCTTCCCAATTTTTATTTGATGAAGGTATTTTCCAGTGGGAACCAAATGAACTAGCAGAAAAGGCGGTCGCGTTTGTTCATATTTTAGAAACGACGTTAGGGGCTCAAAAAGGGAGCTTTCACTATGTGTTAGACGTTCTTGCTCAATCTCATACTGAAGTAGGTGACTCGAATGAATAAAACGGAAATCGCAATAAAAGTATCTGAACGATCGGGTGTGCACATTGAAGATTGCATTAAAGTGATAACAGAGATGGAAGAAGTGGTAAGTGAAGAATTATCTAAATCGAAAAATATGACAGCAGCATTAGAGCAAGTTTTTCAAATTCTACGACTTTTTACAGCGAAGGGGTGAACTAGAATGGACAACATTATAGTCGTTGAAGATTTTGTGAAATCATATGGAAATTTTAACGCTGTGAATCATGTTTCTTTTACTGTGGAAAGAGGAAGTATATTTGCTTTTTTAGGGCCAAATGGAGCAGGAAAAAGCACAACAATAAATACGCTTTGTACCATTGTTGACAAAACATCAGGGACATTACTAATTGATAACATGGACATTAGTGTAAAAAAAGATGCAGTGCGTAAAACAATCGGTGTTGTGTTTCAGGATGCGACGCTAGATGTAAAAATGACAGTCGAAGAAAATTTGAAAATGCACTGTTATTTTTACGGGATTAAAAAAGAACTGATTCACGAACGTATAACGTTTGTCCTTTCCATTGTTGATTTACTAGATTGGAGAAAAGCCATCGTAAGTAGCTTGTCAGGTGGGATGAAACGAAGAGTAGAATTGGCGAGGAGTCTTCTTCATTTTCCAAAAGTGTTATTTTTAGATGAGCCGACAACAGGTCTTGACCCACAAACAAGAGCTCATATTTGGGACTATATTTGTAAACTTCAAAAAGAAAGAAACATGACGATTTTTCTTACAACTCATTATATGGAGGAAGCAGAAATTTCTGATAAAGTAGCGATTATCGACAAAGGTAAAATTATTGCATTTGATACACCAGAACACTTAAAGAAACAATATACAAAAGACAGGGCGAAAATCATATCCTCTCAGCCAGAAAGCTTACAAGCACTGTTACAATCAAACGACCTCCCTTATAAAAAAGAAGAGCAAATTTTCTACATTGAGATAGCAGTTTTGGCAGTCTTGCTCGATATTATTGCAAAACATAGAGAGCTTATCCAAAGTATTGAAATAAAAAAAGGAACACTACAAGATGTATTTCTTGAATTAACAGGAAGAGAAATGCGGGAAGGGGTGATGAAATGAGGGTCATTTATGCCATATGGCTTCGTCATGTGAAATTGTTTTTTCGCAATCGAGTACAACTTGTCCTTATCGTCATTATGCCGTTTTTCTATATGTATTTATTAAGCACAATTTTTCAAAGTGTGTTTATTGAAAATCCAATGTATTATGTTTTAACTGGGATTATCATGATTGTTGTTTTTCAAACATCGTTAAACGTCTCTACTTCTACGATCGATGACATTGTTTCTGGTTATATGAAAGAAGTGCTAGTTAGTCCAGTCAAGAGAGTATATATTGCAATTGGTCAAATCTTGTCATCTACTACGATTGCCACATTTCAAGGAATCATCATCTTAGTTTTTGGTTATTTCATAGGATTAACCTATCATTCTATCCTTACTCCCATTTTCACAGTTGTGTTTATGATTTTCACTGGTCTTGTTTTTTCAGCCTTCGGACTATTCGTCGCCACTTCAGTAAAGAATGCACAGACCTTCCAAATAGCCACAGTGGCGATTACTACGCCCATTACCTTTTTGTGTGGCGTTTATATTCCACTTAGTCTTCTACCAAATGCATTACAAGTCGTTGCTTTATTTAACCCAATGACGTATGCGGCTGCTTTTTTTCGAACGTTAAGTTTGGAGAAATTTTCTCTAACGACAGAAGAATTAGTAGCAGAACAACTTGCTTTTCAAATCAATCATTTTATCATTACTCCTCAAATGAGCATCTTCTTTATAGTCATCTTTGGGATTACATTTTTTATTCTTGCTACGTTAGCCTTTACAAAAGTAGATTTTACAAATATTCACCGTACTGGTGGAAACAAAGATATATTTCAACAATAGTTTCGGAAACCAATAAGCTGAGGTGCGAATATGCTGCAAAAGCTAATAAAAAAAGATATAACACAAAATAAAGTCATTCATATCTCTTTGTTTACTTTCATCCTGTTGTCCGCCATTCTTATGTCAAGTGGTGTTGGTATCGTATTGAATGTAAGCCAATCGAACGAACAATTAGTGACAAAAGCGAAAGCGCCGGATTTTGTTCAAATGCATGTTGGAGAGCTAAACCAGGCTATGATTGATGAATGGAGTATTGCCAATCCACTTGTTCAAGAACAACAAACAGTAAAGATGGTCAATATTGATGGAGCGACATTGTTTTTAGGTAATCGTCATAACTCAGAAAGTCATAGTGTTATGGATGTGAGTATAGTTAAGCAAAACCAAAATTTTGACTTTTTAGTAGATGTAAATCATGAAAGGATTGAAATTGCTAAAGGTGAGATTGGCGTTCCTATTTTTTATAAAGAGAAAAACCAATTGCAAATCGGGGATACAGTTACAATTCGAGACAAAAACATCACAAAAGAGTTCACGATTCGTCATTTCATTAAAGATTCAATAATGAATCCAGCGATTATCCATTCAAAACGTCTTTTAGTACATGATGATGACTTTGAAGAATTACGAACTACAATCGGTGAAATTGAATATTTAATTGAATTTTCATTGCATGATAATAGTCGAATCGCTGATTTCCACACTATGTACCAATCTTCGCCTTTACCGCAAACAGGGCCAGCTGTCGATATTCATTCTATTATGTTACTTTATACAGTGTCTGATGGAATGGTCGCTATGCTTCTCATTGTTATTAGTTTTCTAGTCATTGTCATTGCTCTTCTTTGTACACGACTTGTTATTATCGCAACGATAGAAGAAAGCTATAAAGAAATAGGAGTTTTAAAAGCGATAGGAATCAAGCAGAGTGATATTCACAAACTTTATTTGTATAAATATGTTTTAATTGCCGGTGTTGCTTCTGTCATTGGCCTTAGTGTATCTATCGTCTTGCGTCCGTTTCTCATCCAAACGATAGCAAGTTCTGTTGGGGAGCCTACAAACCGAGTCATCATTGAAAGTATAGCTTTTCTTTCCTGTTTATTCCTCTTTCTTGTCGTTGTCCTATTTTGCCGTCTTATGGTTGGCAAATTTAAAAAATTATCTGTCATCGATGCTCTTCATGTCGGAACACTAGGTGGAAGTGTGAAAGGAAAGCGTAAATCTATCTTTTCACTTAGAAATAATAGATTTATTGATGTGAATGTCTTTATCGGAATTAAAGCGGTTGTAAGCCGAGCAACGCTGTATGTTCTCTTAGCCTTTGTTTTTGTTTTTAGTACAATGATGATTTTAATTCCGGTCCATGTCTTAAATTTGATGCAAGCGCCAACAGTTACAAGTTATATGGGAATCGGAAAAAGTGATGTTCGCATTGACATTCAGCATTCAGAAGATATGAATGAACGTTTTCAAGATATCATCGAATATTTAGAAATCGATAACGATATTTCTCAGTTTTCTTCTATGCTGACAAGTCAATTTAAAGTGAAAAATAGTGATGGTGTGTTTGAAAATATCAATATTGAGTCAGGGGACTTTTCGATGTTTCCACTCCAGTATATGGAAGGGGATGCCCCAACTATAGAGAACGAAATTGGTTTATCTTATTTACTTGGAAAAGAACTAGAAAAGAAAGTAGGAGACAACGTTAGCATTGAAACAGCGGGAGGAGAACTGCATTTGACTGTTAGTGGGATTTACCAAGATATAACTCATGGAGGCCGGACAGCTAAAGCGATGTTACCAGTTCGTCCTGAGGAAGTCATTTGGTCTGTTATCAACATAGATGTTAAAGAAGGCGTTAATATTTCACACAAACGTGCCGAGTATAGTCGCTTGTTTCACCCAATAAAAGTAACGAGTATTGAAGAGTATTTGCACGAAACATTGGGAGAAGTTATTGCACAACTAAGAACAATGACGACGATATTCATTGTTGTGGCGACATGTCTAACCTTTGTCATTACTTCGTTGTTTATGAAAATGTTGCTCGCAAAAGAAGCTTCACAAATTGGTATTATGAGAAGCATCGGTTTTTCTAAACATCAAATCCAAATGCAATATGTTACGCGAATTATGACTGTCTTTGTTGTAAGTCTAACAATTGGTATTGTCGTATCGAATACATTCGGTCCACTTTTAGTAAGTAGTATATTGTCATTTATGGGTGCAGCAAAAATTGAATTTATCATTAATCCAATCCAAACCTATGTCGTAGGACCATTTATACTGCTAGCAACTGTAATCACAGCTACCGTTATAAGTATTCAAACGATCCAAGCAACGATAAAAAAATAGAGGGGGAGGTAAAAGGATGAAAACCATTTTACGAGCGGAAGAAGTTACGAAACGAAGCGGAAATACTACGATTTTAAATCGAGTAAATATTGAAATCAAAGAGGCAGAATGTGTGGCTGTGATGGGGCCATCTGGCTGTGGTAAATCAACGTTACTGTATAATATAAGCGGAATGGATGTCATAACTGAAGGATCAGTGACATTGTTGGAACAGGAACTTTCTACTCTTTCAGAAAAAAAGCTCTCACAATTGCGGCTGCATAAAATGGGGTTTGTTTTTCAACATATCCATCTTTTGAAAAACTTATCACTTATGGATAATATCGTGCTGCCAGGATATTTGGCTAAAAACGAAAGTAGAACAACCATTAATAAAAGGGCAATGGAGCTCATGGAAAAGATGGGGGTTTCTCATCTTGCCAATCATGATATGACGGAAGCCTCGGGAGGTCAGTTACAAAGAGTAGC
Organism: Alkalihalobacillus sp. LMS39; assembly: GCF_022812285.1. NCBI lineage: Bacteria > Bacillati > Bacillota > Bacilli > Caryophanales > Bacillaceae > Alkalihalobacillus > Alkalihalobacillus sp. LMS39. The sequence continues at coordinate 4,245,927 of NZ_CP093300.1, read as the reverse complement.
GATTTGTCGTGCATTAATTAATAACCCAGCCATTGTATTTGCGGACGAACCGACGGGAGCATTACATTCAAAATCGACAAATGAAGTTATAGACTTGTTAGTTAATGCCAGTCAGTTAGGGACGGCGGTTCTCCTTGTCACTCATGATGTGAAAGTAGCGGCTAAAGCAGATAGGGTTTTGTTTATGCTAGATGGAGACATTGTTGGGGAGACGCGTTTTACGAAAGATGGCGATCAAGTGGAAAATCGTAAAGAGAGAGAGGCTACATTAACGAAATGGTTAATGAAAATAGACTTTTAAGGATTAGTAAGGCGTTACTCGAAGCTATCGGACATATAATCCTTTATTTTGAGATAAATAGTGGGTTTTGTAATGTTATCGGACATCAGTTCCGTTAAGAGGGTGATTTCGAGATGTATACTTGCTCTGGTAAAGCAAATAACGGAACAGATGTCCGAACGGGGTCTGAAAACAGGATAAAACCTTAAAATAGCGGAACAAAAGTCCGAAACGAATGAAAGGAAAGAAGCATGGCAAGAGATTTTGCCGGCTTCTTTTCTATTTTCCTATAATGAAAGTCGGTATGTTCGAAGCCGTTTGTTGCCACTGGCAACAGTAATGATGTTTTCATTGAGAAGGCGTTGCAATATTCTTCTAGCATGGCGATCACTAATATTTAAATGGGTGGCTATTTCTATAGGGCTAAATGGTCTAGGAATTCGTCTGGCATAGCGGATAATCTCTGCTTCTTGCGAGGATAAAGTGGAGGGCACTTGAATGGATATGAATCTTCCAACAAAAGCTAACATAAGTTGTTGGCATAGTTCAGGTTCTTCTTTGATGGATAAATAAGCAATCGGTAAAATCGTCCATCCTTCCAATGCCAGTAAAGAATGACGCCAGCATAAATCTTTGAAGCGGGTCACATTAATATCCCGAGCATGCGGGCCGTACCCTTGAATTTCAATACAACCTTTTGCACCATTCCCAGGCAAATAAGCTAAGTCTAAATAACGATAGTTGTTATTATAATCACGCACCTCCCACTCAGGATATAGATGATTGAGGTTTCCGAAAGTCGGAAACCAAATGGAACGGAGAAATTCAATTGTTCCATGGCCAAGCCCCTTTTCTAAATACTCACGACGACGTTGTTTTTTTTCGTTGAGAATGTTTTCTTGATGCCACTGTTCTAGTAAAACTTCAAACTTTACCACATCATTCACGTTCCTTTCCAATTGAATTTGTTAAGTGGAGAGAGTTTCTTAAGGTGAAATTGATAAATGAGAGGGGGGAGGAAAAGCTATCTGACATTTGTTCCGCTATGTTGAATAAAAGAGTGGATGTTGAAATGTTAACGGACATCTATTCCGTTAACGGACTGATTTTCGCTTGATAACACGCCATTTTAGTGCAATTAACGGAACAAATGTCCGAACGGGATCGCAAATAACCTGAAATCAAAAAATAGCGGAACAGAAGTCCGTTGAGCATGGAGAAGGCTGTCATGATTCACTATATAACGTAACTCGACTATCAACAAGACGAACAGCTTACATTTTTGATTATCACTTATATGAATATTTTGCTACGGCTTTTTAAATGCTATAAATAAGCGTTTTTGTAAGGGGAGATCGCGGTGGATTTACATTTCGTGTGGAAAGCGGTTGTTATCGTTATCGGCGGTGTATTAATATTACGGCTTGCCGGTCGGAAATCAATTTCACAATTAACTGTCGCTCAGACGGTGATGATGGTCGCTGTTGGTTCTTTGATTATTCAACCGGTCGGGGACAGGAATATTTGGGTTACGTTACTTATTACTTTGTTGCTTGTACTCACCCTTATTTTAATTGAATTTTTGGTGTTAAAGTTTGATAAACTTGAAAGCTTTCTATATGGGAAGTCTGTCATCGTTGTTCAAGATGGAATCCTTCACGAAGAAAATTTAAGGCAGTTACGTTTAACAGTAGACATGCTTGAAGTGCGATTACGACAGCAAGGAGTACAGCATGTAAGCGATCTTCAATGGGCAACGATCGAATCCAATGGGCAATTAGGATATATGTTAAAGCCACCTAAGCAATATGCAACAAAAGAAGATATTGAAATGCTCAAATCTATGATTCAAGCATCAAGCACTGTTCCACTCGAATACTCATTCACGAAAAAAAAAGAACAAGATAATGTTTTTACAGAAGTAAAAAATAAAGCTCATCCAGTCTCACCGCCGAAACATTTGAAATGAGGGAAAATATGAACGGAACAAAGAAATATCAAAGTTTTGCTCTTATTTTTGGAAAATGGGTATGTCTTGGAGCTATTATTGGAGTAATCGTCGGATCGACAACAGCGTTGTTGTTAGAGATGAATGATTTTTTAGGGGATGTAAGAGATAGGAGTAAATGGGTTATTTACTTTCTTCCAATAGGTGGTCTCCTCATCGGATACATGTACATGACCTATGGAAAAGTTTATGCAAACAATACAATGAATGATGCGGCTGATTTAAATAACTTAGTCATTGAAGCTGTTCACGGAAAGAAAACAGTTATGAGAAGAATGGGGTTCATTGTTTATATCGGGACATTTATTACGGTTTTGTTTGGAGGCTCTACTGGGCGGGAAGGAGCCGCTGTTCAAATGGGGGGAAGTGTAGCTGAAGCAGTCAATCGTTTTTTTAAAGTTCCACCTATTGATACGAAGCTTATATTAATGAGCGGTATTAGCGCTGGGTTTGGCGCCGCATTCGGAACACCGATTACAGGTGCTGTTTTTGGGATGGAGATGGTAGCACTAGGTAAGTTGAAATTTGAAGCTGTTGTACCGTGTGTTACCGCTAGTTTTATCGGCCACTATATAACGGAGAAAGCGTGGAATGTTGAGCACGAAAAGTTTCTATTGCAAACCATTCCCCAAATGTCGATTACAACTATAATAAAGGTTATTGTATTGGCAGTTTTGTTTTCACTTATAAGCATTACATATTGTCAATTGCGGCACTGGATACAGAAATGGACGGAAAAAACATTTCAAAAAAATCATATGAAACGAGCTTTTACCGGAGGCTTGGCTATTGTGGTTTTAACTTTAATACTTGGGACAACGGATTATAATGGCCGAGGATTAGACATGCTTGAACAATCCTTTACTGAAGAAGTTCCACCGTTTGCTTTTCTGGCAAAACTACTCTTTACAGCCATTACACTTGGTACTGGATTTGTTGGGGGAGAAGCGATTCCATTATTTTTTATGGGTGCAACATTTGGAAATGCACTGTATCCATTTCTTGATTTACCATTATCTTTTTTAGCTGCTTTAGGTATGATCGCTGCCTTTTGCGCAGGAACAAATACACCAATTGCAGCTTTTTTGTTAGCTTTGGAAATGTTTGATGGACAAGGTGTTGAATATTTCTTTGTTGCATGCATTGTAAGTTATCTATTTTCTGGTCACCATGGGTTATGGCCAGTACAAACGATGTTTGAACCGAAAAGTCGATTGTTTAACATTGAAAATGGACAAACCATTGGACAAGTTGAAAAAAATAAATAATAAAACGAAACAAGAAGAGAATAGAAAGAGGAGGTGTTTTTCGTATGAAACAGAAACAAAGGTTTGAGCGAAATTTTTTAATGGTTTCAACAGGAATCTCAATCCTGTTACTGCCTTTTGCTATTTTTAAACGATCGTTTAAGGATTGGATGATCGTGTTTCTAGTAGGCTGTGCGGGAAATACGATTATTGATCGTTATTTTGTGTCAAAAGGGTATTTAAAATATAAAGTAAGACCTCTATCATCGAAGTTTTCAATCCATTTGCCGTTTGATACTATTCATTATCCGTTAGCTTTACTGTACTTTAATCAATGGACTTTAAATAGCAAACCATTCGGTATATTGGTAAAGCTTTTAGTTTTGATTGTACCCCAACTAATAATAGAAATCATTGCAGAAAAAAGGACCGATTTAATCACATGGAAAAGAGGATGGAAATGGTACCACTCGTTTCTTGGTATGGCTTTGAAGTTTTTAGTTTGTCGAGCGATTATTGCAGGTATCCGTGTCTTAAATACGAAGAAAGTTTCAATTTAATGAAACAAATGCTCAGCGATGTAAGTTGAACAGTTTTACAAAATAAATGTTTGCGGCACATTATGGTGTAGCAGCCGCGCTACTCATTGATTTCCTTCGTGTTAGGGTCGGACTTCTACACTTTCTTAACGTTGTTTCGTATAATGGAAGTACTGACATTAGAATGGGAGACAGTACGGTATGAAAACACAGCAAGAAGTAGAAGATTTCATCTATCATTCATATTTACGAGCACGTCCGTATCTTAATCATGAAGAAGATGAATACGTAAGAAAACCACAGTTTACTCGAACATTGCTTGATGAAATTGGTGCACCTGATCAAGGTCAAAACATTATTTTGGTGACAGGGAGTAAAGGGAAAGGGTCAACATCTCGCTTTATTTCCTCTTTATTAAGTTATCATGGTTATAAAGTAGGGTTGTTTACATCACCACATTTAGTTGATTTCAAAGAGCGGATTCGAATCGATGGGAAAGCAATAGACAAGGCGGATTTCATCAATTATGCACAAAAAATAAAAGCGAGTGTCGAAAAGATAGAACAATCATTGCAGCCTTCGGAATATCAAGGACCAGTTGGGGTTACATTGGCGATAGCGCTCTTACACTTTCAAGCGAAGCAAACTGATTTTAATGTCATCGAATGTGGCAGAGGTGGAGCTTTTGATGATACAAACGTCCTTTTAAACGAATGGGCCGTTATTACCCCGATTATGGAAGAACATATGAAACAGCTCGGTCCAACCCTTTCTAATATTGTTAGACATAAGCTAGGTATTGTTAAAAAAGAGACAAACTTTGTTTATGTGAACAACCAACGTATAGATGTGCTTCGGCAAATAAAAGAGGTTATGACGAGGGAACACGTAAATTACAGTGGGACTCACTTTAGTGTGGACAATATTTCCCTTTCACCAGAAGGAACCACGTTTGATGTCAACACAAAATTAGGACGATACGCTAATATTACAGTTCCATTATTAGGTGAATACCATACTAGAAATGCGGCATTGGCTGTGGCGTTATGTGAAGATATCGTAAAAAAGAAATTGGACCTTTCCACGGTTCACGAGTGTTTTTCCAACATCATTTGGCCAGGTCGATGTGAAGTTGTTGGCCAAAATCCTGTTATTCTGTTGGATGGAGCGATTCATCGTGAAGCCGCAATATATTTACAAGGTGTGATGGATGTACTGAAGGAAAAAAAAGACCTCGACGTGATTTCCATCGTAAGTGTTCCAAAAGATAAAGATTATAAAGGGGTAATGGAAGTCGTTTCTCGTTTTTCGAAAATGCTCATTGTAACAACACCGGACAAAAGTCATCTTGAATTCCCAACAGAGGCGGTTGATTATGCGAAGACTCTTCTTCCTAATAGTATAGACTGTTCTTCATTAGAAGAGGCCTTTGCGTTTGTCACAACAAAGGAGCAAACCGATATCGTTCTTGTTGTAGGAACCCAAACGTTTATAGGAAATGCAAAACGACTGTTAGGACAGTCGCTACTTGATATTGGTCGCTAACGGCTAAAACGTTGTAAAATCGCCTCGCGATAAATTTGAGCGACTTCACTTTCAGCAGAAGGAACTGATTTTACGTATTCATCCATCATCACTTGGTCGTTCACTTCAATAACACGTAAACCTTTGCTAGTATGTAAGACGTCAATCGAACAAAAGTCTAGTTGTAAAGCGGCCGAAGCTTCTTTTGCAAGAGTCGTTAATTCGGCGAGCAAAGGCTTATCTATTGCCACTGGTTTTGCCCCACTAATTAAATTATGTTTCCAAGTTGTAGTCCTTTGCTTTCCGATAAAGAGTTTTGGCTGTTGAAAAAGAGTAATGATACGGTATTCATATGTAGCTTCATAAAACGGGCTAATCGCTATATTATGTTCTAAAGAAAAAATGGTGTTCATTCTTTTGACGAGTTCATCATGATTTTCAACTTTATAAACATGGTTTCCTTGTGCCCCTGTATCAGGTTTGACAACGACTTTTTTGTTCCACTGTGAAAACCATTGTATCCCTTGTTGAAATGGGTCATTTGTTGCAAATCGAGAACGAGCGTTTCGTAAAAACATATGTTCAACTGCAGGAACTTCATTTGCAGTTAAAACGGAATAGGTTGCTGTCTTACTTTGAGCAATTTTCATTGATGCACTGTTGTTTAAGCCAACTTCAACATCATGCATTAAAAAAGAACCGTTGTCTTTTTTAGCAACATAAAGGTAATCTGGAACGATTTCTTTGAAGGTGACACCGTCTGTTTGTACAGATTGTTGAATGAAAGATAAATATCGTCTTGTCGTCATTACTTATAATCCTTTCCAATGGTTCTATTCCTTTTTGAATAGGATAAAAAATCCTGAAATTCACATTCCCTTCATATTTTCCTTGTAAAATAACAAGAAGATAAAATAAGGATGAAAAAATAGAGGCAGGAATTTTCTATGGGAACGAGAATTAGTTTAGTTGAGAGGTGAAAAATATAATGAATTTAAAGGCACTATATTCGAACCGTACGAAAACAAATGAAATTGAAAAACCACAGACGTCCATTTCGCAAATTATAAAAAAACTACAAAGTCAGGGAATTAATGCAGAAATCTGCAAAAGAATTCCTATGGCAGGGCAAAACAATTGTTAACGGGTAAATAACAATTGTTTTTTTAATCATATAAGAAAGCATGAAAATTTTCGTATAGCAGTGATGCTTTGAAAGCTTATTCTATGGTAATGGCTGACATGAAGTTGTGATATGTAATTCGGGTGTTAAAATTGTCGTTGAATCAATGGAATTCCCGTTAGCGACTTCAATAAGTAAATCACATAAAGTCGATGCGATTGTTGCAAGAGGAACACCTACAATTGATAATGGAACATCTAAATCTTCTTTTTGAGGAATGTTATCATAACTAATGATAGAAATGTCATCTGCAATACGCAAATCCATTTCATGAACCGCACGAAAAACGCCTCTAGCTAAATCTTGGCTTCCACTAATAAAAGCGGTAGGACGGTCAGCTTTTATAATCGTTTTTGCTGCTAAATACCCGTCGTACTGGTCCAGACCTGTAATGGGTAGAAGTGAATATTCATAATTGTCAAGATTAGCTTCTGTTATTGCTTCTGTAAACCCTGCTACTTTTTCTTCTTGAAATAAATCTTCTGAAGTTAAATTTCCGATGTAAGCTATTTTTTTATGACCGATGTTATGTAAATAAGACACAGCAGCTTTTATCGCAGCTTTTCGATTCACATCAACGGTCGGATATTGTTTTGTCGATCCGGCAATTCCATATGTTATCACAGGGACATTTGTTTCAATGGAATCAATATAACTTGTCTCATCAAAGACTAAAATTCCATCAACACGAAATCGGCTAAACGTTTTAATCGCATCTTTCAGAGGGTTTATTGAGATTAACGTTGTATAGGCATGTTCTTCTAGTTTTTGGTTAATAGCGGTAATTAAAGCCGAATGGGCGACTCTTTCAACTGTTGGCCATACAATTCCAATCGTGTTTGATTTTTTTGACACTAAACTACGTGCGGCTACATTTGGTTGATAGCCAAGTTCTAGAGCGATTTCTTTGATTTTTGCTTTTGTTTTCGGTTTTACGAGTGGACTATCAAGGAGCGCTTTTGAAACCGTAGAGTAACTCACACCAGCAGCTTTTGCTATATCTTTAATCGTAACGGACATAAGAACCGATTCCTCCTACTAGTAAAAATAAACAACGTTGTTACAGTGGATTATATCATAATTTGAATCAAGAAAAACTGTATTCGCTAAGGAATACAGTTTTTTACGTTTACGAGAATTGAATAAAAGTTCCTATATTCATAGAAGGTGGCTATAAAGTCCTATACTAGTCCAATTGAACTCGTAATTTTGGTAAAAGATGTGAATCTTTCATCCTGAATATTTTGGAATTGAATGAAAATCTAATTATATGTATAATGTTTTATAGGAAAATAATATTACTTTTATATTATGAAAATAACTAAAAGGATTTTTTTCTGCCATAAAGTTTTAGATCAAAACTACTTAGATATCATCAATGTAGTAGAAATAAAGAAAATGAAGGAGAACAGTCATGGATAAATCGTCAATTATCGGAATTATATTAGGGGTATTAGCAATCGTCTTAGGAATGGTATTTAAAGGAACGAGTTTAATGGTGTTAGTAAATCCAGCAGCCATTATGATTATTGGTGTTGGAACTGTAGCATCTTTATTAATTGCTTTTCCTATGTCTGAAATAAAAAAAGTGCCTAAACTATTTAAAATATTATTTACCGAAAAAAAGCAAGCAACACCACAAGACTTAATTCAACAATTAGTTGAATTAGGAACGGTTTCTCGTCAAGAAGGAATGCTAGCACTTGAATCGAAAGTGAAAGAAATTGAAAATTCGTTTATGAAACAGGCAATTCGCATGATTTCTGATGGAATGGACCCTGATTTTATCCGCAATGCGTTAAGTGAGAAAATCGAGTCGATGCAGCAACGTCATAGTTCAGGTGCTCAAATTTTCACACAAGCAGGGACATATGCACCAACATTGGGCGTACTAGGAGCGGTATTAGGGTTAATTGCTGCCCTTGGAAATATGGACGATACGGAAGCATTAGGGCATGCGATTGCAGCGGCATTCGTAGCGACATTGTTTGGAATTTTTTGCGGTTACGTCCTATGGCATCCATTTGCAAATAAATTAAAACAAAAGTCAAAACGTGAGGCATTTGAAAAATATTTAATTATTGAAGGTGCGATTTTAATCATTGATGGGGTGTCACCACGACAAATTGAAGAAACGTTAAGCATGTATTTAGAAGAAGGTGCACAGGAAAAACTCTTGCAAGGAAGTGAAGCATAGATGGCTTCAAAACATAAGAAAGGACATGATGAGGAACATGTAGATGAATCTTGGCTTATCCCTTACGCTGACATGTTGACGTTATTATTAGCTCTCTTTGTTATTTTGTTTGCGGTTAGCCAAGTCGATGCTCAAAAGTATGAGGAAATAAAAGTTGTTTTATCAGATGCACTAGGTGGAACAGGGAGTATGGAAGGTTTGGGCGATTATGAAGAAGGTCTTGGTGGAGGGGAAGGGACAACTCCAGAGGAACAGACCGAAGAAGAAAAAGAACAAGAAGTCCAGAATACAGCAACCGTTTGGGACGACTTAGAGCTGCTGAAAGAAAGGCTCGATTCATATATTAACGAAGAAAATTTAAATGAGCAGCTTACAACAGAAATTACACCGGATGGATTAATGATTATTATTCATGATGAAATTATGTTTGCTCCAGGTGTAGCCGTTTTAAAACCAACGGCGAAAAAAGTCGTTGTATCATTAGCCGATATTTTAGCACAAGATCCACCGTTGCATATTCGAATATCAGGTCATACTGACAATGTTCCAATTCATAATGACTCATTTCAATCAAATTGGGATTTAAGTGCTGTTCGTGCTTTAAATGTCATGAATATCTTTTTAGAAAATGACAATATTAAACCAAAGCAATTAAGTATTGCTGGATATGGAGAATATCAGCCTATCGCTTCAAATGATACTCCTGAAGGTAGGGAGAAAAATCGGCGTGTCGAAGTTCTTGTATTACCTAAAACAGAAGAATAGATATGAGTAGGTTTCTGCAGTGGGATGACTATCCATTGTAGGAACCTTTCTTTTGTTTTTAACTGAAAAATCCATTGACCGACTGAATGCTACTCGTTATAATTACAAATGATAATCATTATCATTTTTTGTATTTAAATAAAGGGATTGAACATGGAATGACGATAAATAAACAAAAAGAAAAGCTTCGTGAGAAAAAAATAAAATCTCGTCCTCTAGTCGCATCCTTCATTTTATTTGTAGGGTGTGTTGCGCTTTTATTCGGAATTGCCACTTCGATTTCTTTAGGGGCAGCGGATATTGATTTAAAAACAGTATGGGACGGCATTTTTCATTTTAATCCAGAATTAATGTCACATCAAATAATCCAGGAGCTCCGAATTCCTCGATCTCTTGCGGCTGCTTTTGTTGGAGCATTTTTAGCAGTTTCAGGTGCGATTATGCAAGGGATGACACGAAATCCATTAGCAGAACCGTCCATTATGGGAATTACAGCAGGATCCGCTTTTATGATAGCCATTGCGTTCGCCTTTTACCCAGGAACTTCGTCTGTTGGTTTAATGATTTGGTCTTTTGTAGGAGCTGGATTAGGGGCTTCACTCGTTTTCTTCATAGGGATGTTTTCAAAAGGGGGCTTAACCCCTGTGAAAATGGCGTTAGCTGGAACTGCTGTTGCAGCGATGCTTACTTCTTTTTCAACAGCCATTGCGATTCATTTTCATGTCGCGCAAGATATTAGTTTTTGGTATGCAGGCGGAGTAGCAGGAACCCAATGGTTTAGCATTCACATCATCATTCCGGTTGCCATTATCGGATTATTGCTAGCTTTCGCGATTTCGCCTTCCATTACGGTGTTAAGTTTAGGAGAAGATGTCGCAAAAGGATTAGGACAGCGAACGGTCGCGGTTAAAATTATCGGAACAATTGTCGTGTTACTTTTAACAGGAGCAGCTGTGTCCATTGCCGGAACAATTGGATTTATTGGCCTTGTTATTCCTCATATTACCCGCTTTTTAGTAGGGGTTGATTATCGGTGGATTATCCCGTGTTCTGCTTTATTAGGAGCGCTATTACTCGTATTAGCGGATATCGGAGCCCGACTGGTTAACCCTCCTTTTGAAACGCCGGTTGGGGCCATTACTGCTCTTATTGGTGTTCCGTTTTTCCTTTATCTCGCTCGGCGAGAAGGGAGAGGTTTTTAATGCAACAAGCAAAAAAGAAACCGTTATTTACAATTATGATTATTGCTGTTCTCATTGTTGTGACGTTTTTTATTAGTTTAAATTTAGGAGTTATACGAATCAGTCCAGTTGATGTTATAAAAACATTATTTGGTTATGGCTCCGAAAGAGATGCACTTGTTTTAATGGAGTTTCGACTGCCGCGTATGGTTATCGCGTTATTTATAGGAGCAGGGTTAGCGGTTTCAGGTGCGATATTGCAAGGGGTATCTCAAAATGGGCTAGCTGATCCTGGGATATTAGGAATTAACGCCGGTGCAGGGCTTGCGGTTGTTCTTTTTATTTTTTTCTTTCAAGGTTCACAATCAGCACTGGGAATTTCATCTATTTTTATAATGCCTTTTTCCGCATTAGTTGGTGGATGCTTAGCTGCTTTTCTTATTTATGCCTTAGCATGGAAAAAAGGTGTGACCCCAATCCGGTTAATTTTAGTTGGAATTGGTGTGAATGCGGCGTTTGGAGCGGCATTAATTGTATTCCAATTAAAAATGAATCCAAGAGATTTTATGCAAGCCACAGTATGGTTATCGGGAAGTATTTGGGGAACGAACTGGAAGTTTGTCCTTGCTATACTGCCTTGGGTTCTCATTTTTATTCCATTGGCAATGTTTAAGGCGCGATACTTAAATATATTAAATTTAGGAGATCAAGTTGCAATTGGTTTAGGTGCCGCTGTAGAAAAAGAACGAAGAAAGCTTTTATTTATTAGTGTAGCGTTAGCGGGGTCATGTGTCGCTGCTGGTGGTGGAATTGCTTTTCTTGGCTTAGTAGCTCCGCATTTAGCAAGAAGACTTGTTGGACCTAAACATGAGATATTACTGCCGGCTTCTGCTTTAATGGGGGCTTTGTTACTTTTAGTCGCAGATACAATCGGACGAAATCTTTTAGCACCATCTGAAATTCCAGTTGGACTAGTGGTTTCAGCTTTAGGTGCACCGTATTTTATTTATTTACTTATGAAAACGAACTAACAGTAGGGGTGGGTTGTGAATGGAAATGTTAACGACAGAGCAATTAGGAATTTCTTATGGGGAAATTGACATAGTAAAAGAATTAAATCTAAAAATTCCAAAAGGACAAGTGACAACAATTATTGGTCCAAATGGTTGTGGTAAGTCTACGATTTTAAAAACGATGTCGCGTATTTTAGAGCCGAAAACAGGTGCTGTTTATTTAGATGGGAAAGCCATTCATAAAACACCAACAAAAGAAATTGCGCAAAAAATGGCAATCCTTCCACAAACACCTGAAGCTCCAAGTGGGTTAACGGTTTCTGAACTTGTTGCGTATGGTCGTTTTCCTCATCAACGAGGGTTCGGTCGTTTGACTAGTGAAGACAGGGAGATTATTGAATGGTCTCTTCATGAAACAGGAATGACCGAGTTTTCCGAACGGCCAATCGAAGCACTATCTGGTGGACAGCGACAACGTGTATGGATTGCGATGGCTTTAGCGCAAGAAACAGATTTATTGTTATTAGATGAGCCTACGACTTATTTGGATTTAGCTCATCAGCTTGAAGTTCTTCAATTGCTAGAGCGATTAAATCAACAACAAAACCGTACTATTGTTATGGTCATTCATGATTTAAACCATGCTGCCAGATTTGCCCACCATATGGTTGCGTTAAATAAAGGAACGATAATAAAAGAAGGAACACCAGAAGAGGTAATGACAGCAAAAGTTTTAAAAGATGTATTTACAATTGATGCCGAAATTGTAACAGATCCAAGAACGGGAAAGCCTGTTTGCTTGACGTACAATTTAATTGACCAAAAAGTCAATGAAGAAAGCGAAGAAACTTTAGCCGCGGCTTATGCATAAGGAGGGTGTTATGGAGAGTAAAGAAGGAACACCAGTAGCTCAAGTTGTAAAAGGGAGGAGAACGATCCGCGAATTTAAAAGTGACCCAGTCTCACTTGATTTAGTAAAAGAACTATTACAATTAGCGGCTTTTGCACCAACACACGGAATGCGAGAGCCATGGCGGGTTATTTTATTCACGGATAAAGGGGTCCATTCATTTGCAAAAGCCATTATTGAAGGCACCTATTCACCGGAGGAGCGAGAAAAAAAGGGAAGTAAAATGTATGACTATTACACGAAAATCCCAATGCACCTCGTTGTTGTAATGGAACAGGATCCAAGACAAAAGAAGTGGGAAGAAGATTTTTCAGCAACATCAGCCTTTATTCAAAACTTTCAACTGTTAGCGTGGGAAAAGGATATCGGTGTTGTTTGGAAAACGAATCAATATAATTTTGACCCTAAGTTTCATCAAGCGATTGGAGTATTTCCAGGTGAAAAAGTTATCGGGACATTGCATGTAGGATACTTTGATGAAATTCCTAGAACTAAACAAAGAACAAATATGGAAGAAAAACTAACAATCATCGATTCTGATAAACGTTAAATGAGGTGTAACCATATGGGAGACTACGAAAATCAGTTTTATCGATATATTACGATAAAAGAGTTGAATTGTCTCGCATTAGCAGAAGAAACAATTCATGTTGCCCGTTCTAGTTTTGCTTTTGTCAGTAGAGGAAAGGGAACTATTCAACGAGGGGTAAAAACATATGATGTCGAAACAGGAGATGGCTTGTTTTTATTTGCAAATGAAACGATAGATTTTCGTTGTGTCAACGCTCTCCATGTTTACATACTAGAGTTTGATAGGATTGACCGAATAGAACTAGAAACCATAGGAACAAGGAAATCAAGGCTCGTGAAAGTCAATTATATGGCGACTGTTGTTTCTTTATGTGAACAATTAATCCAATTGAAAACGGAGATACGGTTCGCTTCGACCTATTTTAAAGAACAATCATTGTTTTTTGAATTGATGTACAGAATTGTAAGCGAAGGGGAAACAGAAGCGAATATCATGATAAAATCCCTCCAAGCAACCATTGAATATATGGAAGCAAACTATATGAATGACATTAAAGTAAACGAATTACCCGCGATGGCAGGCTTAACACCGAGTTCGTATTGTCGTTCGATAAAGAAACGAACAGGTCATAGTCCAAGTGCCTTGTTAGCGAACATAAGAGTTAAGCACGCAAAAGAACGATTAGAAAAACAATCAACGTCATTAAAAGATATTGCGCAAAGTGTTGGATTTCAGGACGAGCTTTATTTTAGCCGTGTCTTTAAAAAAATTGAAGGCGTGTCTCCAACGATATATAAAAAAAGAAGTCAAAAACGAATTGCTGTTGTCAGCCATTTGTTTCTTCAAGATCATTTATTAGCTTTAGGAATTGTGCCTGTTGCTGCACCGAGTTTTCCTAGCTACTATCAAACGGGTTCTGGTTTCCCGACTTATTTACATCCGCAATTAAAAGGAACAGCACCATTAAATCTAGAACGAGAACTTCATCTAGAAGATGTTACAAAAACAGACCCGAATATGATTATTCATATGAACTTACAACATCACCAAAAACAAGTGATACCATGGAATCAAGCCGATAGTGAGCATGTTTTTATCGATTGGTTTTCTTCGTGGACCGATTATCAACTAAAAATCGCCAAGCTCGTAAACAAGGAAAACGAAGCAGACGCAATTATGACAAAGATGGCTACGATAGAGAAACAAGCAAAAGATTCATTAAAAGATGTATCAAGAAAAGGAACATGGGCAGTGATTCGAATTATTTCAGGCGATGTCCGCTTATATGGTGTTGATGGCCATGCCCTAACCGAATTGTTTTATCAAAAGCTTGGTTTTATGCCAGCTGATGGTTTAGCGCATCCGAGCTACATTAGTCATGGACTAGAACAATTAGTGAGAATAGACCCAGACCGAATTTTAATCATATGGAGTAGTCAACAAGACGTAAATGATGTGAAAAAACAACTGCTTTGGCAACAGTTAAAAGCAGTAAAAGAACAAGAAGTGTATTGGCCGAGAAGCGAAGAATGGGATCCGTGGGGACCAATTGGAAGAAAGAAATGTATTTATGAATTTGTCGATTATATTAAAGAGACAATAGTGTCCATGTAATTTAGACAATAGCGTCTATAGTAATTAAAGAGGCTATTTTTTATAATAGGACAATGATAATGATTATCATTTTCTTATTAATTTGAGTGGAGGGTCATAAATGAAAAAGCTTGTTGTATTATTCGTTTTATTATTGAGTATCGTCATCGTAAGTAGTGCGTGCTCAAGCTCTGCGAATACTGGTGAACAAGAAGAAAAAGAACCAGTCGCAACAGAAGAAACACCTCAGGAAGAGCCTGAAGAGCAGCCAGAGGAAGAAGTAGAGGCAACTGAGCGCGTAGTTGAACATATGAAGGGAGAAACAGCTGTACCAGCTACTCCTGAACGAGTGATTGTTATCTCTCACGTATCATGGGAAGGTTCTTTGTTATCGGTTGGAGTAAAACCAATTGCGGCGATGACGTTTGACGACGAATTTGCGCCCCATTTAGCAGACCAGCTTGAAGGTGTAGAACCAATTCCGTTTGATAATGAAGTAAACTTAGAGAAACTGCTTGAGTTAGAGCCAGATTTGTTAATTGTAAGTGACCGATTTGACCAAGTATATGATGAACTAACTAAAATTGCTCCAACTATTATGATTGAAGTTGGTGGAGACTGGAAAGAAGATCACTTAAAAACAACTGAAGCAGTTGGGAAACTAGAAGAAGGTCAAAAAGTAATTGAAGAGTTAGATGAGAAAGCAGCTGAAGCAAGTGAAAAGCTTCAAGAAGCGCTTGGTGAAAAGACAGTGATGGCGTTATCGATTAACAAAGAGGATATCCGTGTGTTCGGACGTACAGACCATGCGATGAACAACTTGTTATATGATGATTTAAAGTTAAACCCTTACGATGGAATACCTGAAGGCTTTGGTGAAAATATTTCATTAGAAGGACTTACGGTGTTTGATCCAGACTATATGCTTGATATTTCTTATTTTAGAGACACGGATTATTTCAGTTCTGTCATGGATAGTGAAGTGTGGAATAACTTAACCGCTGTTAAAAATGACAATGTGTACACATTGGATAATAACTGGGGATTCTGGGACCCGATTGAGCGAGCAAACGGAATGGATGAAATTGTAGAGCTGTTTGTGAAATAATTAATAGAAAACAAGCTGTCGAGATTGAAATCGACAGCTTTTTTCTATCATTTCTAGTTAGTCTGTTGTTAAAGAGCTAACGGACATTAGTTCCGTTAATTCAAGAAAAATCCGCCTTTTTACATTTTGTTCGGACATCAGTTCCGTTATTGGGCAAAAAATCAAGACAAGATGCCCTGTTTTATGTGGTATAACGGAACATATGTCCGATAGCATATGAAAAAGGTTAATTTCTAGTAAAATAGAGGAATACATGTCCGATAGCCTGTAATGAACATTAGTTCGTTGAAAGAACGTCAAGAACTAGGTCTAGTTTATTGATTTCAACATAAGGATTGTCTTCTGTCCCCCTTTTGTGCTGGCGGTGGTTATACCAAATCGCTTGCCACCCTAATTGAGAAGAGGGAACAATGTCATTTGTCCAATTATCGCCAACATATACGAGATCCTCATCGTCTATCTTTAATGTTTGCGCTGCATGTATAAAGATTTGTTTATTTGGCTTTGCGACTCCAACTTCATCAGAGATAAAAATGAACTCTTTTTTTACATAAGGGAGTATTCCTAATGTTTTTATTTTCGCAAATTGGTGGGAGCCCGGGCCATTTGTGAGTACACCAATTTCATAGTTTAAAGATTGAAGGTCAGAAAGAAGTGGCAGAAGCTCAGGAAACGGTTTGATTTTCGCTTGGTTCCTTTCATAATGTTGTTGGAAGAGCAATGCATCATCATTTGTCATTACTAACTGAAAGTCTTTAAATGCTCGGCGCACTCGTTCGATTCGCAACTCTTGCAATGTCAACTCGCCTCTTCCATATTCGTCCCATAACAGATCACTATAGTATCGCGAGCGAATGTAAAGAGGGTGTATGATAGATGAGGGAAGTGATGTCAGCCCAATCGAAAGAATAGCATCAGCAAATGGTTTTTGCTGGTCATACATTGTGTCATCAACATCAAATAAAATCGCTTTTTTCAAGGAAACATCCCTCTCTTTCACTTTCATTTAAAAATTTCATAATCGTATAGCGGTCTCGAATAAGGTGAGCTTCTTTTAGGCTCGCTTGAAGAAGGGTGTCCTCAATGCCAAGTGACTGAAGAGAAGCTTTTTTTCCGATAAGGTGTAATTTCGCTTTTATCGATTCTACAGATGGCAAAGATTCTAGTAATTTTATGATTTCTTCTTTATATGTTGATAGTTTCTCATAAATATTATGGTCTATGCCAGATGATAAGTGGAACTCGTATTTCAAAAAGGTGAGCATGTTTTTTTGATAAAGGTCTAAAATGATTTGTGTAGACACAGCAACCTTTGCTCCATGTAATACTTGGCGTTTCTTTTGTTTAATAAATTCCATTTCCCAAAAATGAGAAAGATGGTGTTCGGCGCCAGAGGCTGGATGAGATTGTCCAAATTGTAACATCGCATTTCCAGATTGAAGCAATGCCTCCATTAATGTTCGAATTCCTTTTTCTGTTCGATTGGCAATTTCAGCAGTGTTCACAAGGCAAGCTTCAAGCGCCTCTTTTGTCATAGTAGCGACAGTAGGGCAATACGGTTCGTCTGCGATAAGATGACCAAATTTCCAATCGACTAAAGACGTTAGTTTAGCAAGCATATCACCATATCCAGCACTAATAAGCTCAATCGGGCTATTCATCAAGACTGACATATGTCCAAATAAAGCGATTGGCCCATGAGTTTGATAGGTTTTCTTTTCACCACGTATAATTAAAGGAGCCCCCATTGAATTGAAGCCATCGACAGAAGGAGCAGTTGGAATGGAAATAAACGGTTTATCCATTTTATAACTGACAACCCTTGTAATATCATGAATTGTTCCAGAGCCTACGGCAAGAAATACATCTGTCTTTTTGTCTGCTTCAATGAAAACGTCTGTTATCGAAGTTGCATCAGCAGTGACATCCCCAAGTTCGTTTGGTTTGACAATGCATAATGTAACGTTGAAAGTCTGAATTTCGGAAAGTAATGTATGTAAGTGTTGTCCTGCAACATCATATGTGTTTTGATCACAAACAAGATAAATATGTTGAAATGATTTTTTCTCAAGAAAGGTTACACATAATTGAAAAGCATCATCGGATAGCGAAAGGGCTTCCATTTGAACAGGATAATGAGGAACACCACAAGAACAATCATACTGAAGGAATTCGTTGCTTAAGAATGGGCTCATAAAAAAAACCTCCTAAAATGAATCGGATAGAAAACTACTTTTATATTATCATGAAAATAACAATAAAAATGATAAGATTATTATCATTTATTGTTATTTATTATTGTTTCTTGTTGTGATAAAGTGGAAAAGTAAAGTGAAAAGTAGGAGATAATACGATGTTAGGACCGAATCGAAGAAAACAGATTGTTCAACTACTAAGGGAAAGAAAACAAATTATCGTCAAAGAAATTGCTGTTGAACTCGCTAGCTCTGAAGGAACGATTAGAAACGATTTGAAAGTGTTAGAAAAAGAAGGGTTTCTTGTGCGAACACATGGAGGAGCTGTCCTTCCACCTCAATATGAGGAAGCTTTTTCATTTCAAAGTCGAACAGAAGAACAATTAGAAGAAAAACAACAAATAGCCAAAATGGCCTTTACTTTATTAAAGGAAGCGAATTGCATTATTATCGATGCAAGTTCGACGGGATATGAATTAGCCAAACTGCTTCTTCATGCAAGACATGTAACAGTCATTACAAATGGTTTAGCTACAGCTCAATTGTTAGCGAGTAATCCGAATATTAATGTGATTGTGATTGGCGGAATGGTGAGGCCAAATAGTATTGAAGTTGAAGGTTTGTTAGGAAAAGCGATATTAGCTCAAGTTCATGCCGATTTGCTTTTTATTTCTGCTCATGGCATTTCACTTGATCATGGTGTTACAGACTTTAGCATACAAGAAGCAGAATTGAAAAAAATGATGGTTCAAAACGCGGATAAAGTTGTTGTCTTAATGGACCATACAAAACATGGCCGGAAATCGTTGGCGACATCTATACAACTAGATGAAATAGACGTAATTGTGACGACATCGAAAATCGACCCGATGTTTAAAATGCAATTAGAACAAAAAGGAATTCAAATGATTACAAACTAAAGTTTGTAATCAAGCCCAAAAAAACTATACTATGTATATATAAGTTATGGTAGGAGATGAAAATTATGGTACAAGTTAGTGAAAAAGAGTTTGGTCAGCTTAATGGTCAAAAAGTAACGCAATATACATTAAAAAATAATAATATGGAAGTCACTTGTATTGATTATGGCTGCATTATTACAAGTATTAAAACCCCTGACAAAGACGGAAATGTTGAAGAAGTTGTGTTAGGGTTTGATTCAATTGATGAATATGTACAGCATTCCCCATATTTTGGTTCGATTGTTGGTCGAGTAGCGGGTAGAATTAAAGAAGCGTCATTTGAATTAAATGGAAACACCTATCATTTACCAAAAAATGATGGAAACAATCATTTACATGGTGGAGGGAAATGGGATAAGCTCATTTGGGATGGAAGCGTGCTTGAAAATGAACAATACCCAACCGTTCAATTTACATATACAAGCCCAGCTGGAGAAGAAGGGTATCCTGGAACTGTAACAGTAAAGGTGACCTATTCATTAACAAATGATAATGAACTCATCATTTCGTATCATGCAGTAACAGACGAAGATACAATTATCAATTTAACGAATCATAGTTATTTTAATTTAAGTGGAAATGCAAAACAGGATATCCTTCAGCACGAGTTAACAATGGATAGCGATTATTATTTAGAATTAACAAATGAACTGTTGCCAACAGGAAAGATTGCACCTGTCGAAGGAACAACATTTGATTTCCGTTCAGGAAGAACAATTGAAAGCGGTGTTCGTTCTGAAAATGAACAGCATATCCTTGCTGGAAACGGTTATGACCATCCATTTCAATTATCAAAAACAAAAGAAGCAGAAATTCAACTTTTCGACTCCGAAAGTGGTAGAGTATTAACAATGTCGACGGATGAACCGTTTGTTGTGTTATATACTGGAAGTCAAATTAGTGATAACTTTACGATTCGTGGAGTGCAGGCTCGAAAATATCTTGGTCTTTGTTTAGAAACTCAAGGGGCACCAGATGCGATTCATCACCCATCACTTCCATCGATTGTGTTAGAAAAAGGGAAAACCTATGAGCGTAAAACTGTATATGCGTTCCATACGAAATAAAACGAGCCATTAGGCGTAAAAGCTAAGATTGAAATGTAAACGGAACCTTACATTGTAGCAAAGGTGCTCCCAAGGCGAAAAAACTTTGAAGCACCCTCTCCTTCTTTCCTTAGAATAAGGAAAGAAAGCAAAGCTTTAGTATCGCTGGATGGATAGAGGTGAACGAGTTGGAAACAAAATATAATAAAGTGAAACAAGATATAAAATCAAAAATATTAGATGGAACCTATTTACCAAATCAAAAAATAAATTCAGAAAATGAACTAATGAAACAATTTAATGTAAGCCGCCATACGATTCGTATCGCCATTGGTGAACTAGTGAATGAAGGGTGGTTATATCGGGAACAAGGAGCTGGAACGTTTTGTGCCAAACGCTCAACGGAAAAGAGTACAAGCCATCCGACAATTGCAATTGTCACGACTTATATTTCTGATTATATTTTTCCATCGATCATTAGAGGAGCAGAATCATTTTTACGAGACCGAGAATATCAAATTAGTTTGTATAGTACAAACAATGATTATTTGAATGAAAGAAAAGTGTTGGAAACAATTATTTCACAAAACATTAGCGGAGTGATTATTGAGCCAACAAAAAGTGCGTTTTCAAATCCAAATATTAATTATTTTTTTAATTTAGAACGTTTACATATCCCATATATTATGATTAATGCCTATTATGATGAACTTGAACCGTTACGCCTCATTATGAATGATGAAAAAGGTGGATATCTTCAAACCGAGCATTTACTAAAATTAGGCCATACAAAAATTGTAGGTTTCTTTAAAACAGATGATATTCAAGGGATAAAACGCATGAAAGGCTATGTGAAAGCTCATCGTGAATACGGTGTGCCGATTGATCCGAAAAACATCATTCATTATTATAGTGAAGAAAAAAATGACAAACCGCTATCCGAATTGAGAAAATTGGTGAAAGAAAAGGAAAGCCTTCCAACCGCGCTTGTTTGTTATAATGATGAGTTAGCCTTGAAAGTATTAGATGTGTTAAGAGAGCATTCTATTCGTGTGCCTGATGATATGTCGATTGTTGGTTATGATGATTCTTTTTTAGCGACAGCATCCGAAGTAAAGCTGACATCTATAAAACACCCACAAATGGAGATGGGGGAAAGTGCCGCAAGTATGATGGCTACGATTCTCGATGAAAAACTAGGAAACCGTAAAAAAGATAAAAATCGAATGCCGGTTGAGTCGATCCTTTATGAACCAGAACTCATCGTGCGACAATCAACAAAATCCCGATGATGGACAGATCATCGGGATTTTGCTGTTAATACAGTTTGATTAATAGAGATTCATGTCGTTGTAGTGTATAAGTAAAGGAATCAGTCAATGGACCTAACTCTTGGTGGTCCCACACATTCCATACTTGCTTTGCTGAAGTATAACCTAATTGTTGTAAAGAAAAGGAGACCGTTTCTTCTTGCTCCCCAATATTAAACAATGCTACATAAGTATAGCCATCATAATCATTAGCTGCCCAAATCCGTTTGCTTCCATTTTTATAAAGTAAACGATTGCTGTGACTCGCTTTATGTAGGGAAAGTACTTCTTTATTTGTCAGTAATGATAGGGTCCAGTCATCGTTATCACGAAGTTCACCACCAAACATTAGCGGAGAGCGGAATATAGCCCATAATGTCATCATTGTTCGTTGCTCTGCTTTCGTAAATCGTGTCCATCTATCTGCACCACCGCCATCAACAGAGCGAATTCCGATATGCCCAAGTGGAAGCATATCACAATCAGGCCAATTTCCAGGCGAAACATATTTTTCCCATTCTTCACACCGATCAAACATGTTACGTAACAATGGCCATTGGTCCCAAAAGTCATCCGTCATTCGCCACATATTTGCATTGTCGCTTAACTCCTCAGCGTATTCTATTGGAGCTGGACCTGGAGAAAGACTTAGAACCATCTCTCTGCCACATTGGTCAATCGCATTCCGAATGAGTTTGATTTCCTCTAGATGTGTATCGTAAAGTTTGGATGCGGCGATATCATCGACTTTCACAAAATCAACTTCCCATTCGGCATAAAGGTTAAATAAAGAATTATAGTACGCTTGTGCACCTTCTTTTGTTACATCAATTCCATACATATCTGTATTCCAAGGACAGATTGAATTAGGGTGTGCGATATCACGAGCGGTCATCGAAGTTCCTAATATCGCTCTGTTTTCATGAACTGCTTGTCTTGGGATTCCACGCATAATATGAATTCCAAACTTTAACCCAAGAGCATGAATTTTATCTGCTAATGGTTTAAAGCCTTTTCCAGATTGTGAGGAAGGAAATCGGTTAACAGCAGGTTGTAATCTTGAGTATTCATCTATTTCTAGCGGAGCAAATGCATTATAAATAGATGATTGAGCGGTTGGCTCATACCATTGAATATCAACAACGACATACTCCCAGCCAAACGGTAACAAATGTGTTTTCATATATTCCGCATTTCCTATTACTTCTTCCTCTGTTACGCTTGCTCCGTAACAATCCCAACTATTCCATCCCATCGGTGGGATAGGAGAAAAATGCTTGTGTTTCATTTTTTAACCTCCTCGTTTTCATTGTTTCCTAGATAAATGGTTGACATGGTAAAAAGTAAAATCTATCATTGTTAATATAAATAATTAATATTTATATTTATATTAATTATAAAAGAATGAGAAAAGAAAAGAAATAGGGGAACCAATACTTTTAGAAGTAGTGAAAAAAGGGGGAGCAGCAATGAAGAAAAACAAAGTGTGGCTTCTAATTAGTTTCATCGTCTTAGTGGTAGCTATCATTAGTGTAATTGTGTTTAGTGGTAATGCAACAAGTTCAATACAGTTTCCAGATGCTTTAGATGAAGAATTGAGAGAAAAAGTAAATGTCGATATCATTCATAACGAAAACAAATGGACGACAAACAATACCCATGATGGTGAAATTATTAAAGTTGATGATATGTATTACGTATTTTCGACTGACTATAAAGTCGCTGGTGAGCCGACACCTGGGATTATGGTGCGAAAATCAACAGACTTAATTCATTGGGAATTTGTTGGGAGAGTGTTTGACAGTGTTCCAGAAGAGGCTCAGGAATGGACGAATGGAGCATCGATATTTTGGGCTCCAGACGTAGTTGAAATGGACGGAACATTCTATTTATATTATTCTGTTTCCGAGTTTGGAACGAAAAACTCATATATTGGTTTAGCGACAAGTGAATCGATTGAAGGCCCTTGGCAAGATGAAGGAGAAGTGTTTAAAACAACAGTAAGTGATGATTATAAAGTCAACGCGATTGACCCAGGAATTATATTCGATCGTGACGAAAACCCATGGATGGTTTTTGGTTCGTACCAAGGTGGCATTTTTATTACAGAACTAGACAGGGATACTGGAAAATTAAAACAACCTGGCGATGAAGGAACACTGATTGCCAACCGGGGAAGTCAAGATCATCAAGCGTTAGAAGGACCTGCTATTATCTTTAATGAAGATACCGACATGTTTTATTTAACAGTTTCATATGGCTGGTTAGAAGATACGTATAATGTTAGAGTCGGAAGATCAACTGATATTACCGGTCCTTACACCGATTATAATGGCAATGATTTAGTGGATATCGAGACGAATACAGGTTCACCTGATGTTGGTACGAAAATCGTTGGACCATACATGTTTGACAATGATTCAGGATGGCAAGGAACTGGTCATAATGGCTTGTTAAAAGATGGAGATGACTATTATCTTATTCATAATGCAAGAGCAGGTCATGATATATTTTGGTCTCATTTGCATGTAAGAAAAATGGTTTGGACAGAAGATGGCTGGCCAGTCGTTTCACCGCAAAGATATGCTGGAGAAGTCGAGCAGCCTATTTCTGAGAAAGATATTGTAGGTGAATGGGAGAAGATTGTAGTTGACCGACTGTTCGATAATATGAGAAGTTCAAAAGGACTAACACTTCATAAAAATGGAAAAGTAAATGATCCACACGGGGAAGATTATTGGGAGCTTTCCGGAGATAATACGTTAACGATTTATGAATCACTAGGCAACGGTGAATTTATGACGACATCTACGCTTGTGTTACCAGCATGGGATTGGGAAAATTGGAACGAAACGATTGTTTTCACAGGGCTTGATGATACAGGAACTGCGATTTGGGGTAAAAAGGTAGAGTAATAACGTGTTTTTATGCAACGAACATAAAGTCAGATAAGATTGTAAAATGGCGGATTGTATGTCTGGCTGGGAGAGGGATCAAAGTGTGGCATAGTCTTCCCGGTGCTAGGGGACACACGATCCGCTATTTTAAGAAAAAGTAACGTTTTTTAAAAGCTAACGGACATCTGTTCCTCTTAATCAGCAAAATGAGTGTGTGCGGTTTTCCATTTAGTGCTAATAACGGAACTGATGTCCGATAAGAAATGAAAAGTGGTGTTTTTTGTGTAATAGCGGAATACATGTCCGATAGCTATAAATGCCAACTATAACAAAAGCGACTCAGGTCATTCTGAGTCGCTTTTGTTTCCATTGTATGATTCAAACTTCTGTTCCATTTTTTTAAATGAAGTTAATGACGACGACATGACGATAAAAGCGAGGATACTCCCAGATAAAAACGGCAATGCGCCTGGAAACGATAATAATAAATAAATAAGAATAAATGTTGTGAGAATATAGGATAACGTCCGAAAAGGTTGAAATAAACCAATTGTAAGAGCCATGTTTAAATATTGAAAAAGTGGCATTTGAAAATGAACAAAAATAGGAAAGAAATGAATGACAACAACAACATATAAAAACGATAGAATCACGATTCCTATTAATAGAATAAAGCTTAGGACACTATCGATTGTAATTAGGAAACTAAAGTTCACATATAAGACAGATCCTATTAGAAGTAAAATGAGTCCTAGGCCATTTAACTTTAGAAAGTCTTTTTTATAATAAGAGAAAAATTGTGGAAATAAGGATTTTTCTCTTTCACCTAATAACCACTTGCGCATGACGGCAAACATCGCAGCAGTTGCTGGCATAAACCCAAAAATAATCCCACCTAATACTGAAAATAAAATCCATAGAAGGTTTATATACGTAAATCTCACAAACCAAGAAAAAACGACGAGTAGTTTGCTAGACCATCCTGTGCTTGTTTCCACGTTTCTTCCTCCTTTTTTGCTGTATGCTTCCTTTTACTATCATAACATGAAAGCCAATAGATTAACATTTGTATTAATCATAAGTTTAAATTGTTCAAAGTTTGAAACGTCTTGTCTATGACGACATAATTGAAATCGAAATTTTCTGGAAATAAAAAAATATATTTGATACACTTGGTTTGTGGGATGTCTGAACAAAGTTAATTTTGTAAGCGATTTCAGTATTTTCATTTTCTTAAAAGGGTAAGGGGGAATGAAAACATGTTAAACCAAGTTGTAATAGTAGATGATGAATATTTTGTAAGAAAAGGGATTATGACGCTAGTGAATTGGGAAAAATGTGGCTTTCAAATATGTGCAGAAGCTACCAATGGTGAAGATGCTCTTCACATCATTGAAAAAGTAAAACCAGATTTAGTTATAACAGATATTCGTATGCCTGTACTAGATGGCTTGGACTTAATTCATCTTGTGAATCAACAAGAAACAGTGACAAAATTTATCATACTAAGCGGTCATAACGAATTTTCCTATGCACAAAAAGCAGTTCGGTATGGGGTACATGATTTTCTTTTAAAGCCAATTGACAAGACTGAGCTAGAAATGACATTGCAGAAACTATCACTTGCTCTCGAGGAAGAAAAGAAAATGAAAGAATATGAGCAAGAAGTAGTATTGAATACATTATGGGGACATTTGTTGTCAGGAACGGTCTGCCAAGCCCAGCTAGAACAAGCAGATGTTACATACATACGTTCTGCTACACAGTTTGCTTATATGATTGTAGAAATAAATGACATTGCATATTCCCCAATGGAAAGGTCGAGCAATGAATTACAAAAACAGTTACTAAAACGAACGGTTTCAACCTTCATAACGGAAGGCACAATTTGTATGAAAGAACATGAAGGGAATCGTTTTGGGTTCCTTTTTACAGATTATGGTGGTCACAACATAACAACAGTGGCTAGAAGAATACAAGAGAAAATACAATTACAAGTTCAGAAATGTATGACCTTATATGTTGGTGTAGTGGTCGATAATATAAATCAATTTCCGCTCTCTTATGAAACAGCCATAAGAAGTTTGCAATACAAATATGTTTCACAAACAAACGAACCGATTTTTTATGAGAAAGTAAAAGATAAACCTGTAATTAGTATTGAGATGGAAGACCATTTCATGAACGCACTTCTAGAAAGTATTGAAGAAAATAATAATGATTTGATACGTAAACAAATAGATAACATCTTTCATGAATTTGAAACAAATCTGTATTCACCAGAAGCTGTAAAAGTTGCTTTGATTCGCTGCAAAAATAAAACGATAAAGACGATAAGTGGGATGGGTGGAACAAGTAGAGAATTACAAACACTAAAATTACTTGAAAATGTCAATTATTGTTCTTTTACTTTACTACAAATAAAAGAGGTCTTCTCTGGTTTTGTATTTGAAGTGACTACATATATAGGGGAATTAAGAAAGGAAAATGGAAAAGGTGAGATAAACAAAATAAAAATTTATATAGACCGAAATTTTCATAAAAGTATTAGTTTGAAAAGTATTGCCACTACGTTTTATATGAACCCCGTTTATATGGGGCAGCTTTTTAAAAAGTCATATGGTGTATATTTTAAAGATTATCTATTAAGTCTGCGGATTCAGGAGTCTAAAAAGCTATTAAGACAAACTCATTTACGAGTATATGAAATTGCAGAAAAAGTAGGGTTTAAAAATGCAGACTATTTTGTGACTCAATTTGAAAAATTAGAGAAAGTAACTCCAACCGAGTACCGTAAATTACTTAACTGATAATGGGGTTTATTTTGATGAAAAAATATAGTTTTCATAATGTCCTGCTCAAACATAAGCTATTACTTATTTATTTCCTCTGTGTTTTCATACCTATTCTCTTAACAAATATCGTTTTTTATCATGTCACAATTAATCATGTAAAAAAACAAAAAATGCATGATTTAACATTGGCATTTCAGCAAATCGAGGCTGATTTTATTCATACAGTTGACGAGGCGATTGGCGTTTCTACAACAATTTATACAGATAGTATCCTCCACCAGTTTCTTGAAAAGGAATATGAATCACCAATTGAATATATAAACGATTACGAAACGATTTTTAGAAACTTTAGTAAATATAGCCCGGTTTATTCTTCAATTCAGCAAATCACATTTTTCACAGATAATGAGACGATGTTGTTTGCTGGTGGTATTAAAGAGATTGTAAAGGATGCAGAAACAAGCCCTTTTTACAAAGAGTTGTTTTCAATAAACGAACCATATCCTAAGTTAAAAAGGGATGATGATACAAATACGTTTAGTATTGTTAGAGAGTTAAATTATTTTCAACAAAATGAAAGAGAAAAATATGTAAAAATTGATTTGAATTTTGAGATGATCCAACATGCATTGGAAAATGCAACGTTTCAGGGGGAGCTTTACTTATTAAGTGATACACAACAAATTGAATATAGTACAAACCCAAGTAGTTCATATAAGCAGTTACATCAATTGCTTTATAACAATAATAAAAGTGAAGAGACAATCTTATTTGAACGAGAATTTGATTTGAACTATTTATCTAATTGGAAACTAGTAGGGATTGTTTCAGAGAAAGCCATAATAGAAGAAGTTCAACATTCTCGTCAGTTCATTTTATATTTAGTAGCGTTTAATTTTTTTGTTCCTTCTCTTATCATTATGTGGATCTCAAGTTCGTTGCATACTCGGATATTACGGATATTACGGCATATGAAACGGATAAAAAATCAAAATTTTGAGCAAATTCCAGGTGTTGAATATCAAGATGAAATCGGGCAATTAACATCAGAATTTAACAGGATGGCAAAAAAAATCAATGACCTTATTAACGATGTATATATCGCAAATATTCAAAAGAAGGACCTTGAACTAAAGAGGAAACAAGCGCAGCTTAGTGCATTACAAAGTCAAATCAATCCACATTTCTTATTTAATGCTTTAGAAACAATAAGAATGAGGAGTTTATTAAAGCAGGAAGAAGAGACAGCCAATATTATTCAGAATATGGCTAAACTTCTCCGTAACTCCATTTCCAATGGAAAAGATTGGGTTACGGTAAACGAAGAATTAATACTCGTGAAGAGTTTTCTAGAAATTCAACAGTATCGCTTTGGAGAAAAGTTATCCTATCAGATATCGAGTGATGATGAATATAAAGATTTACAAATTCCGTATATGTCGATCATTCCGTTTGTTGAAAATGCTAGTATTCATGGTATTGAGCCTAAAAGAGAAAAGGGATCCATTCAGATTGTAATTAAAAAGAAGAAACGTGGGATAGTTTGTACAATTGAAGATGATGGGGTTGGAATGGAAAATGGTAAACTTGAACATTTAGTAAATTCGTTGAAAAGAAAAGAAGAGATGGCAAATAACATCGGCGTGAAAAATGTTTATTACCGATTACAACTATTATATGGGGAGAAATTTGATTTTAAATTATTAAGTTCATTAGATAAAGGAACTAAGGTTGAGATTTATTTTCCAAATCGGAATGAAATATAAAGGCTAAGGTTTTGAAAGAAAAGACTTTATTTTTTAGGGTCACAGTCCAGTAAAAACAAATGTATAATGTAAGTGCTTACAGAGGAGGCTTGCAAGATTGGGTAGGAGTTAAGCAAAATGAAAATCAATTTTTTAAAATGGAGTATCGTATTTGTGTGCCTATTGCTTATAGTCGGTTGCCACAATAAAGACTTATTTAATTTAGACGCTGAAGGTCCAGAAGAAGAACAGCCACAGTGGACACCTGTCACTTTTACGTACTTTAATGCGGTCACAAATGGCCAAAATACTTATTCCAATATGACAACGTTAGGAAAACGATTTGAAGAGGAAACCGGAGTCAATATTAAAGTCGAATACCCTTCAAATGACCTTGATACAACGATAGGTGTTATGATTGCCAGTGGTCAATATCCTGATATGCTGAGTCCAGATGTGGCGATAGACAAAATAATGGAAGCAGAAGCGTTTATCCCGTTAAATGACTTAATCGAAGAGCACGCTCCAAACTTAAAAAAAGTGTATGAACCATACTTGGATTTGATGAAACATGAAGATGGAAATATTTATTTTATCCCTTTTGGAGCGAGTCATGGTTTTTTGGCTAACCCGGATATCGACCAAGGTGCTTTTTGGATTCAAAGAGGCGTATTAAAGGAATTTGGATATCCAGAAGTAACAACGCTTGATGAATATTTTCAGTTAATTGAGTCTTATGTGGCGAACTATCCAGAAATAAACGGCGAGAAAACAATTGGCTTTACTGCTTTAACGTATGATTGGCGCTTTTTTGCAATGACAAATCCACCCGCTCATCTTGCTGGTTATCCGAATGATGGTGATGTCATCGTGAATATGGAAACTTATAAAGCAAGTGTATATGGAAATAAAGAGATAACGAAACGATATTTAAAAAAGCTAAATGAAATAAATGCTAAAGGATTATTTGATGATAAAGCATTTGTAACAACGTATGAAGAGTATTTACATACGATATCTTCAGGGAGGGTGCTCGGCTTTTTTGATTATCGCTGGCAGGTAGGGCAAGCATTTAACTTTTTAAGTGCAAAAGGGGATGATGACCTGGAATATATGGCATTGCCTATTGTTTTTGATGCAGGTATCACGGACCAGTATGTGGACCCGCCTTCCTTTAATTCAAACCGTGGAATAGGAATTACAAAAAGCTCAGAGGACCCGGTGCGCATTATGCAATTTTGGGATTATTTAATGAAAGAGGAAAACCAAAAGCTAATTTCATGGGGAATTGAAGGAGAAACGTATGAAGTGAATGAAGACGGTCGTTATTATCGAACGAAGGAGCAAATGAAGAAAACAAATCAAGAAGAGTTTAAAGAGCAATTCGGAATTTCTATATTTGAATGGTATTGGCCTCGTGGAGCGGGACTGTTTCCTAATGGAAATGCTTGGGAAGCGAGGCGTCAGCCTGAAGTAGCCATAGAAAATTATACAAAAGAGGAACAAGTTCTACTAGAAATTTACAATCTCGACGTATTTTCTGATCTTTTTGCAGAACCGAAAGAAAGACCATGGTTTCCCGCATGGAGTGCGCGCATTGAACCAGGATCTGATGCTGCAATTTTTAAAGAACAAGCGCAGCGATTACAAAGATTATGGTTTCCCCAATTAGTGTTATCTAAGCCTAGCGAGTTTGAAGCCAAGTGGGAAGAATACGTGAAAGAATATGAACAGTTAAATATTGAAGCTTATGAAAAAGTCATGAATGAGTTCATATCTCAACGGGTCGAATGGAGCGAGAATAGGAATTAGATTATTAAGGAGGGAAAAATTTGACTGTACAACACACAAACCAAACGGAAGGGTATAAAGCATGGTTAAGGTATGATAAAATTCAGGACCAAATATGGCTAGCGGAAAATAAATATTGGCTAACGTCGATTACGGTCCTAGAAACATCACCAATTATTGAATCAGCAAAGAGGGAGCTTGTTGAAGCAATATCAAGTTTCACCGGTCAGAATCCGACTGTGTATACAAAACATAAAAAAATACCTACGATTGTATTAATGACTATTGATCGACTAGATGAAACAATCGACTTTTCGCTTCATGACGATGGTTATCTCATTCAAACAAAGGATTACAACGGGGTATCTTCCATCATTATTGCTGGAAAAACAGATAAAGGAATTCTGTATGGCAGTTTTCATTTATTGCGGCTCATTCAAACAAAAGCAGATTTAAACGATGTAGACCATGTTGAAAATCCATCCAATCGGTTACGGATGATGAATCAGTGGGACAATATGGATGGTAGTATTGAGAGAGGATATGCTGGTAATTCTATATTCTATGAGAATAATACGATTACGAAAGAGAAAGATAGACTAAAAGATTATGCAAGACTGCTTTCCTCCATTGGAATTAACGGGATATCAATTAATAATGTAAATGTTCATAAAGTGGAAACAAAGTTGATTACAGAAAAATGGCTACCCGAAGTTGCAGAAATAGCTGCTATATTTAGGCAATATGGAATCAAGACATTTTTAAGTATTAATTATGCGAGTCCAATCGAAATAGGTGGACTCTCAACAGCTGACCCATTAGATGATGAAGTACGAGCATGGTGGAAAGAAAAAGTGGAAGAAATCTATCGATATATACCCGATTTTGGTGGGGTTGTCGTAAAAGCAGATTCGGAACATCGACCAGGTCCATTTACATATGAGCGCAATCATGCTGACGGTGCAAATGTGTTGGCTGAAGCGTTTGCGCCTTTTCAAGGTATTGTTATTTGGCGATGCTTTGTCTACAACTGCATGCAAGATTGGCGTGATCGGAAAACAGATCGAGCGAAAGCTGCCTATGATCATTTTAAACCATTAGATGGTCAGTTCCATAAAAATGTAGTGCTTCAAATTAAAAATGGACCGATGGATTTTCAAGTTCGTGAAGCTGTTTCCCCTTTATTTGGTGCAATGAGTGGTACAAATCAAATGCTAGAGTTTCAAATTACACAAGAGTATACAGGACAACAAAGACATGTTTGTTACTTGCTTCCACAGTGGAAACAAATACTAGAGTTTGAAACTTTTGCAAAAGGAGAAGGTTCGCCGATAATGCGGATTGTTGACGGGTCAACGTTTGATAATCATGTATGTGGAATTACAGCTGTGTCCAATATTGGCAATGATTCAAACTGGACTGGACATCAGCTTGCACAAGCAAATTTATTTGGGTATGGAAGATTAGTATGGAATCCAGACCTATCTGTAGAGGAAATTACAAACGAATGGGTACGTTTAACATTTGGTAACGATTCAGAAGTTATTCAGAAAGTGACAACAATCCTTTTAGAATCGTGGCCCATATATGAAAGTTATACATCTCCATTAGGGGTCGGTTGGATGGTCAATCCAGATCATCATTATGGGCCAAATGTTGATGGGTACGAATATTCGGTATGGGGAACTTATCATTATGCAGATTGTTATGGGATCGGTGTGGACCGAACTGTAAAAACAGGGACAGGTTACACTGAACAATATTTTAAAGAGAATAGAGATTTATACGAATCTATTGATACATGTCCAGATGAGCTTTTATTATTTTTTCATCATGTTCCTTATACGCACAAGTTACAATCAGGTAAAACAGTCATTCAACACATTTATGATACCCACTTTGAAGGGGTTGAACAAGCAATTCATTTAAAAGAGCAATGGATTTCGCTAATGACTAAGATTGATAGTGAACGTTTCGAGAGTGTTTTACAGCGCCTCGAAGAACAAATTGAGCATGCGATAGAGTGGCGAGACATTATTAATACGTATTTTTTCCGCAAATCAGGAATCGAAGATGAAAAACAAAGAAAGATGTATTGAGATAATAAAGAGCAAATTGGAATGGTTCAAGAAGCGTTCTAAATTTGCTCTTTTTTAAGACGGTGAATAAAAATGGAGGATAAAAAATGGAAAGACAAGGGGTAATGGGAAGCTTTTATCAAATAAGTGAATGGGTGACACGATTCGCTTATCTTAATTTGTTGTGGATTTGTTTTACTGTGGTTGGACTCGTTTTTTTGGGGATTATGCCAGCGTCGGTTGCGATGCTCACCGTCATTCGTAAATGGTTAAAAGGGGATAAAGAGATTACAATAGGTAAGCTTTTTATGACCACTTACAAAAAAGAGTTTGTTAAAGCGAATGCTCTAGCGGTGTTTTTATTTGTTAGTGCTTATATTTTATTTATAAATTTTCAACTGTTAGTGCAGTTTACTGGAGTCATGCATAGTATCTTCTTTCTTTTTTTGGTGATGACAACATGTGCTTATATTCTCATGTTATTTTTTATAATTCCTGTTTATGTCCACTATAATTTACCGTTCTATCAGCACATCAGGCAAGCATTTCTTATAAGTTTATTAAGTCCATTGGTCGTTATGGTTATGGTGATTATGTTATTGTCTGCCTATTATTTATTTATGTTTATCCCTGGATTAATCCCGTTGTTTGGTGCAAGTACAGTAGGGTTCATTTTAATGGGAGTTACGTTTTATGGGTTTAAGCATCTGGAAGTGAAACGAAAAGGGTCAGAGATAAGCTATGAATAAAAATTTGTGAAATTGTAAGGTCATTGAGAAGGCAATTCGCCTTTTACAGTGGCCTTTTTTTAACTTTTTGCTATTTCGCTAGATTGAATCGGTAAAGATTGTTTTCATGAATGTAAAACATCTATACTTCTCTAAGTATGAACTATATTTTACTTAGTTTTTTTTAGTTTCGTCCATTCGTATAATTTATATATAGATAGAAGGACAGAGTAATTGACTTAAAAAATGTAACCGTTTTCTAAAGGAGATGAAGGCTTCAAACGTTTGGAAAAAGCATAGTAAAAAAATTTGACTTTTGATAGGGGGGATGCAAAACGCCTAACAAGCTTTTATAAAAACTGTGAAATTATACTTGAATTTAGGGGGAGAACAGATGAAAAAATCATTATCTTTGCTTTTATTATCTCTAGTATTAAGTGTTGCTATTCTGGCAGCTTGTTCAAATGAAGAAGCTGACTCAGAGCAACTTTCAGAGGACGAAGGTCCGGTTACAATTACAACTGCACGTGTACTTGATGATGGAACAGTCTTTAAAGATGGAGAGAATGTTCATGATAATGTCGTAACAAGATGGGCAGAAGAAGAATTAGGAATTAAATTTCTTACAGAGTGGACTCAACCAAATGATGAGCAATTCAATACTCAATTACGCTTAATGATGTCGTCACGAGAAAAACTACCAGATGTTTTTCTCGTCTCAAACAATAGCATTAAGGCGGACTTAATAGAATCAGGACTAGTACGTTCAATTGATGATGTCATTGAGGAACATGCTACTCCGAGGGTAAAAGAGTTGTTTGAAAGGTTCCCCGAAGCCTTTTATCCGTCAACAAATGAAAATGGAGAAATTTTTGGTGTTCCACGATACTCAGGAGGTAATGGATCAGATACACTCCTTTGGATTCGCCAAGATTGGCTAGATAAATTTGACTTAGAAGCTCCTGAAACACTAGAGGAATTAGAACATATTATGGAAGTATTCGTTCATGAAGACCCGAACGAAACAGGAAGAGATGATACAATAGGGATTACTTTTGCTGCCGGAGATCAAGGATTCCGTGGAGGAAATATTGCAGATTCAGCTTGGGTATTCGGTGCATTTGGAGATTATGTCCCTGGGAACTGGAGCCAAGGAGAAGATGGTTCTCTTGTATATGGCTCAATCCAACCTAATGTGAAAGATGGACTTGCTAAAATTAATGAATGGTATGAAAAGGGGTACTTAGCAACAGATTTTGCCATTTTAAGTGCAGGCGATGCACAAGAAAGCTTTATTTCAGGTAGATCTGGAATTATGGCAGCACCACCATGGGCACATGGCTATCCAATTGGTGAGATTGAACAAGTAATTCCGGATGCAGTTGTCAAACCATTTCCACATGTAACAGGACCTAATGGTGATGCAGGACGCCGTGGCGAAGGTTTAATAGTAGGGTCTTTCTTGTTTAACAGTGAGTTTGACCATTTTGATAAATTCTTTGAATATTGGGATACGATATTAGGTTATCCATTAGGAGAATCCGACCATTTCCCTTATGGATTGTTTGAAGGATACGATTATGTAATGAAAGATAGTGAGCCGATCTATAATATTGCTGAATTTGAAGAAATAACAGGTGAAGACCATGTTGATCCAGGCCGATATTTCTTGCCAACTAATATCCCGACTATTCCATATGAAATGTATGGGCTATTAGAAGAGTTTTATGAAACCGGTAGAGACCCTGTCAATGGGTATGAAGCGAACTTGGCTGGACGTCACCCTGATTATATTGAAGCGGCCGCCATCGTAAATAAGCAAAATGATATTCGAATTGTAAACGAATTTTCTGGACCACCGACAGATACAATGAGCTCTAGATCAGAGCATTTGGAAAGATTAGAAGATGAAACATTTGTTGATATTATTTATGGAAATAAGCCAATAAGTGCATTTGATAAATTTGTTGAGGAATGGCTAGCTTCTGGTGGAGAAACCATCACACAAGAAGTAAACGAGTGGTATGACTCCGTTCGAAACTAATCGAAGGATATGTAAACTAAAAAGGCGCGAATTATTTTCGGAATATTCCGATTTATACATTCGCGCTTTCTTTAAAAGCTAAGAAAGCATAAAAATTTTGGTGTAGCAGTGAAGCTTTGAAAGCTATTTCAAGAAGAGCGAAGGCTCCACACTTCGCTTGAAAAAAAAGACGCTCCGCGTTTTTCTTAACTAGGTATTTTGTTTATGGATTGGAGGGGAAGGCATGGAGAGTCAGCAAGTCGTCCACAATCGGACTAATAGCGTTACCAAGCAATTAAAAATAAAAAAGAAAAAACAAAAATGGGATTTGAAAAGAACATGGCAGCTTCATGTACTAGTAATACCTGCATTAGTCTTAGGGCTTATTTTTCAATACGGCCCAATGTTTGGGATTATTATGGCATTTCAAGATTTTAAACCGTGGTTAGGTATTACCGGTTCACAATGGGTCGGACTTGAACACTTTCGTACGATGTTTGAATACGATTATGCAAGACAAGTAATCTGGAATACGATTGTCATTTCGGTTTTAAAGATTATTTTTGGGTTAATAGTTCCCATTACTGTAGCCTTACTATTAAATGAGATGTACAAGATGGTCATTAAACGAACGGTTCAAACGATTATATATTTGCCGTATTTTTTATCATGGGTTATATTAGGCGGGATTTTACTAGATTTACTTTCTCCGGATGGAGGGCTGGTCAATCAAGTCATTGGATTTTTCGGTATTGATCCGATTTTTTTCTTAGGGAGCAATGACTGGTTTCGAACTACTGTGATTATAAGTGATTTATGGAAAGAAACCGGGTTTAATACAATTGTATTTCTAGCAGCAATTACGGCTGTAAATCCTAGTTTATATGAGGCAGCAGTTGTTGATGGCGCGAACCGTTGGAAGCAAACTCTTTATATTACAATTCCAGCTATGCTACCAATTATTATTGTAGTTGGTACATTATCACTCGGAAATGTATTGAATGCAGGCTTTGACCAAATTTTTAATCTGTACAATCCACTCGTCTATCAAACGGGAGACATTATTGATACGTATGTTTATCGGGTTTCGTTAGTAAGTGGTGACTTTAGTTATGGTACAGCTGTTGGATTGTTTAAATCCCTTATCAGCTTAGTTCTCATCATTATTGGCTATCGCTTTGCCTATAAATACGCAAACTGGAGAATTTTCTAGGAAGGAGGAGACGAAATGCGTGTCTATAAAACGAAAAGCTATATGGTTTTCACATTTTTTAATTATAGCTTTCTCATCCTAATGGCTCTACTTTGTATTTTACCTCTTGTGCACATTTTAGCGGTATCACTAAGTGGAAGTGGAGCAGCAGCAGCAAACATCGTTACATTTTGGCCGATCGATTTTACACTCGATGCGTATCAACGAACAATTGGGAATGATAATTTTATTCGTTCGTTTTTGATTTCTATCCTTCGTGTTGTAATTGGAACAGTAATATCAATGGGAGCACTGTTATGTGCAGCTTATGCACTTGCAAAATATGACCATGAATTTAAAGGTCGGAAAATTTATGTTTGGTTCTTTATCATTACGATGATTTTTAATGGCGGTTTAGTTCCAACTTATATGGTAGTCACAGGTCTTGGTTTAACAAACTCGATTTGGGCCCTAGTTTTACCTACAGCGATAAACGCCTTTAATTTAATATTATTATTAAATTTTTTCCGAACATCTGTACCAAAGTCATTGGAAGAATCCGCTACAATCGATGGAGCAAACCATTTTCAAATTTTCCTTAAAATTTATTTGCCTATTGCGGTTCCAGCGATTGCAACGGTCTCCTTATTTACAATGGTGTTTCATTGGAATTCTTGGTTTGATGGATTAATTTACAATAACGATGCTAGAAATTATCCGTTACAAACCTTTTTACAAACGATTATTGTCCAACAAGATTTTAGTCAAATTACTGATGCGGAAACATTGCGGAACTTATCTCAAAGAACGGTCCAATCCGCACAAATTTTTATAGCAGCATTACCAATGTTAATTGTTTATCCATTTATTCAGAAATATTTCGTAAAAGGAATCGTGTTAGGAGCTGAGAAAGAGTAATGAAAAATGGGACTGGAGATGGAGGTTTTATGAAACATATTACAGTTGGAACAAGAAAAACAACTTTCAAGAAAAATTGGAAGTTTTGTGTAGGAACCGGACGTTTAGGCTTAGCGTTACAAAATGATTATTTAGACCACTTAAAATTAGTTCAAGAGAAAATTGGATTTCAATATATTAGAGGTCACGGACTGTTACATGATGATGTAGGAATATACAGGGAGATAGAGGTGAACGGTGAAAAAAAGCCCTTCTATAACTTCACTTATATTAACCGAATTTTCGATTCTTATTTACAGCTTGGGATCAAACCTTTTGTGGAAATTGGATTTATGCCTGAAAAGCTATCATCGAGTGAAGAAACTGTTTTTACGTGGAAGGGAAACATTTCACCACCTAATGATTATAAAAAATGGAGTGAATTAATTCGCGCTATTATCACACATTTTATATCTAGGTATGGTATTGAGGAAGTGTTAATGTGGCCTTTTGAAATATGGAATGAGCCAAATCTCGTGAATTTTTGGAAAGATGCAAACAAAGAGGAATACTTCAAGTTGTATGAAGTAACAGCAAAGGCGATTAAGCAAGTTCATTCTAAAATTCAAGTCGGGGGACCAGCTATATGTGGTGGAGCAGATGAGTGGATTGTTGAATTTCTACAGTACTGTCATGAGAAAAATGTCCCTGTAGATTTTGTATCCCGTCACGCCTATACTTCAAAGTTACCAAACAAAGTGACACCAGATTACTACTATCAGGAGCTTGCAGAAAATGAAAAAATGCTAAATGAATTTAAAAAGGTAAGAGAAATCATTGATGCTTCACCTTTTCCTTATTTGCCTTTCCATATTACAGAATATAACACTTCTTACAGTCCGATTAATCCGGTCCATGATACACCACTGAATGCAACTTATCTCGCTCGGATACTTAGTGAAGGTGGTGATTATGTTGACTCGTTTTCATATTGGACATTTAGTGATATCTTTGAGGAGCGTGATGTACCTAAAGCACAATTCCACGGAGGCTTTGGCTTAATTGGAATTAATGAAGTTCCGAAGCCAACGTTTCATCTCTTCTCTTTTTTTAATCTTCTTGGGGAAGAGCAATTGTACCGAGATGAAGAAACGTTGGTGACAAGAAGAAAAGACGGTTCTGTTGCACTTGTGATTTGGAATCTGGTTATGGAAAAAGGCGAGAGCTTTCAAAAAGAAGTAACAATTGACATCCCCATCGTTACTGGAAAGGTGTTTATAAAGCGACAAACCGTCGATGAGAATCATGCAAACCCATGGAAAGTTTGGAAGGAATATGGGCGCCCGCGGTTTCCGAGTAAACAGATGGTTGAAACGTTCAAGCAAGCCTCGATGCCGCTTATTAGAACGTCTCAGGAGATGAGTGAGGACGATAAACTAACCATTACAATCACACTAACGAAAAATGAAATATCAATTATAGAATGTATGTCGATCCATGATGAAAGTGATTCGTATATTGGTTTGGATGATTCCTTAATTCCTTCTTATTCATAAATTGTCGTGTTGTTATCCTCTTAAACTACGATAATGCCGTTGAAGTGATAAGAGATTAAACATAAATACATAAGATGGAATTGGAAAGGAGGAGCGATTTAATGAGAATGGTATTTCGCTGGTTTGGAGAAGGGAATGATTCTATTCCACTAGAATATGTGAAGCAAATTCCTGGCGTAGAAGGAGTTGTTTGGGCACTTCATGATATTCCTGCTGGTGAGGAATGGCCGTTAGAACGAATCGTCCAAGTAAAACAACAAGCAGATGTACATGGATTCCATATTGATGTTGTTGAAAGCGTGAATGTACATGAGGATATTAAGTTAGGCCTTCCGACAAGAGAGTACTATATTGAAAACTACAAAAATACGATACAAAGCCTAGCCACTGTTGGAGTGAAAGTCATCTGTTACAATTTTATGCCAGTGTTTGACTGGACACGTACAGATTTATATAAAGAACTAGAAGATGGTTCGACCGCATTATTTTTTGAAAATGAAAAAATAAAACAAATTGATCCACTGGTCCTCGTCAACACGATTGCAAATAACTCTTCTCTTACGATGCCAGGCTGGGAACCTCGACGATTACAATCTATAACACGTTTATTTGAACAATACAAATATGTATCAGAAGAAGAGCTGTGGGCGAATTTGGAATATTTTTTAAAGTGTATTATTCCCGTAGCTGAAAAGAATGGAATAAAGATGGCAATTCATCCGGATGATCCGCCGTTTTCTGTGTTTGGATTGCCAAGAATTATAACCAACAAAGATAATATTCAACGTTTATTAAAACTTGTTGATCATCCGAATAATGGACTTACTCTATGTAGTGGTTCATTAGGAGCAAATCCGAAACTTGATGTTGCAGAGTTGGTAAAGGAGTTTGCAGACCGTATCCATTTTGCACACATCCGAAATGTAAAGATATTTGAGAACGGAGATTTTGTTGAAACGTCTCATCGGTCAAAAGATGGAACAGTCAACCTTATTAAAGT
Source organism: Alkalihalobacillus sp. LMS39 (assembly GCF_022812285.1). NCBI lineage: Bacteria > Bacillati > Bacillota > Bacilli > Caryophanales > Bacillaceae > Alkalihalobacillus > Alkalihalobacillus sp. LMS39. The sequence continues at coordinate 4,205,632 of NZ_CP093300.1, read as the reverse complement.
TATGAAGGCATACCATGATATAGGTTATAAAGGGTATGCTAGACCAGATCATGGCCGTCATATTTGGGGGGAGAGTTGTCGACCAGGTTACGGTTTATATGACCGTGGGTTAGGAATTATGTACTTATGGGGAATATGGGACCTGCTCGAAAGACAAAAAGAGGAGGAAATACCATGTTAACTATTAACAAAAACCTTAAAGGAAAAGTGGCCGTTATTACCGGAGGAAGTGGAGTATTATGTGGTGCTATGGCAAAGGAGCTTGGAAGGCAAGGTGTGAAAGTAGCCATATTAAATCGACAATTAGAAAAAGGTAAAGAAGTGGAAAGGGAAATTCGAGAAAATGGGGGAATCGCTTACGCGGTTTCATGTGATGTATTAGATGTAAATAGTGTAAAAGAAGCTGAGCAGTTAATTACAGCCAAGTTTGGTAGTTGTGATATTTTAATTAATGGTGCAGGTGGAAATCATTCAGATGGAACAACTACGAAAGAGACATTCAATGTTGATGACCTTCAACATTCTGAAGTGAAGACGTTTTTTGATTTAACTAAGGAAGGATTTCAATTTGTTTTTAATTTAAATATCGTTGGCACGATTATTCCAACACAAGTGTTTTCTAGACAAATGATACACCGTGATGGAGCAACGGTAATTAATCTATCATCAATGAGTGCGCCTTCACCGATGACTAAAGTACCTGCATATAGTGCAGCTAAAGCGGGGGTTGATAATTTCACAAAATGGTTAGCTGTTCATATGGCTGAAGTAGGAATTAGAGTGAATGCAATTGCTCCAGGTTTTTTCCTTACTGACCAAAATAAAAGTTTGTTGTCGAACGATGATGGGTCACCAACTGGACGAGCACATAAAATAATAAAGCAAACCCCAATGAAAAGATTTGGCAAGCCAGAAGACTTACTCGGCCCGATGTTATGGCTATGTGATGAAAGTATGTCAGGTTTTATAACGGGTATTACGGTTCCGGTCGACGGGGGTTTTTTGGCGTATTCTGGTGTGTAATTAAATGCTCGATCAAATTTATATAATTCAAACAGGCTGTCGACTGTCGACAGCCTGTTTGGTGTTTGTTGATAAAGCCGTTAAGTTTTTAGTAAGTGTAAACAACTGCTTGTTCACTCCGAATACAATACACAATTTATTGATTTTGTGACGTTTACAATGAGAAATTTATCTTTCTCCCTCTATTTTCTCCTTTATACAAAACTGGCTACATATGAATATTAATATTTTTATTAACTAATCATTTTTTGTCTTAGTAGTTTCATCTATCAGATTAATTCATTTAACTATATAGACATAGTGAAAAAAGAAGAAAACAAACAACGTTTTATAGTGAATTAATGTTGTTACAACAACCATGTTTCCGTTTACAAAGATTCTTGTGGGAACTGTGAAATAATTTTAAAAGTAGTAATAAAAATATAAAAAATCAATTGACAACAAAATTATTAATAAATATAATAATAATTAATAAAAGTATTTATTATTTAAAACTAACACAAATCTTTAATATTCAGTAAATAGTTTGCTAGATGGAGGTTAGTACTTTTTCTATAAAACACGGCGAATCAAAAGTAAAAAAGTAAGGAATATTCTTAATTACTAATGAAAGCGCAGTCAATGAGTGAGGTTTTTTACTTGAAAAGATGGAACCCCTTACAATTTTAATCTTATAGGAAAATAATAATCTTAAAGGCAAAGTATCTTAAATTGTGAGATAATAAAGAAATTTCTATTAAAAGTGTATAGGCAAAGATAGTTTACTTAGTTCATTTTTATAGGAGGTGATGACCAGAACATTAACACAAGTCACTCAGTAAATAAAGCGTTTACAAAGGAAATTACAAAAAGGGGTGTAAATTATGAAGAAAAAATGGATTGCAATGATGGTAGTATTACTTCTAAGTAGTTTAGCTTTAATCGGTTGCTCAAGTAACTCAAGTAGTGATGGTGAGGGAGATTCGAACAAGAAAGATAAAGTAGACTTAACGGTCAATATTTGGGCGCAACCGCATGAAGAAGAAATTTATAAAACAATTATTGCTGATTTCGAAGAGGAAAATCCTCATGTAAATGTAGAGTTTGTCGTAACGCCAGGAGATGACTATTCAACAAGATTACAAACGTTAATGGCTGGGAATCGTACACCTGATATATTCTATGTTGGTGGCGGAGATGTAAACTTTTATGTTGATACAGGAAGAGTTCTTGATATTACAGATTTAGCAAATGAATCAAATGTGTTAGATTTAGATAATATGTGGGAAAGCGGAATTTCAAGATATACAGTTGATGATAAAATTTACGCACTTCCTAAAGATGTAGGGCCGTTTGCTTATGCATACAACAAAGATTTATTTGATGCTGCTGGATTAGAATATCCTAGTAGTACAGACCCTTACACTTGGGATGAGTATATTGAAGTAGCGAAACAATTAACAGTAGACCAAAGTGGAAACACACCTAATGATGCTGGGTTTGATTCAAGAAAAGTGAAGCAATATGGTGCAGGATTCTGGTGGGTTGAGCCAGCAGTATATTCAAATGGTGCTCACTGGTTAAATGAAGATGCTACAGAAATTACAATTGATGACCCTAAGTTTATTGAAGCTTTACAATATGTTGCTGATTTACGTTTAGTTCATAATGCTGTCCCTTCACAAGAAGCAGAGCAATCAACAAACAGTTATTCTAGATGGTTAAATGGAGAAGTTGCCATGTTCCCTATGGGACCTTGGGACCAAGCAGCATTCTGGGAGCTAGATTTTGAATATGATTTAATGCCTTGGCCTGCAAGCCCTAATACTCGTGAATCTAAAACGTGGTTAGGTTCATTAGGATTTGCTGTATCAGCATCAACAAAACATCCGCAAGAAGCGTTTGAATTAGCGGCTTACTTAACTGTTGATGAAGATGCACAACGTAACTTAATGGAGCGTGGTGCACAAGTTCCTAACTTGATTGATATGGCTGAAAATGAATATTTAGAGCTTGATTTTGCTCCAGAAAGTAAACATGTATTTTTAGATGTTATTAAAAATTCATCTCAACCACTTCCACATGAATTAACGTATGACGGTGAATGGTTCGATTACTTTAGTCAAACAGTAGTGGATGTGTACGAAGGAAGAAAAACAGCAGAAGAATATGTACATGAAGTAAAACCAAAACTTCAGGAATTACTTGATGCGTCCATTCAAAAAGCTGAAAGAGCAAAAGCAAATCAATAATAACGATTGAATCGGAAAGGGTATGAAAGCAGGGTTACCTGTTTTCTACCCTATTACCGATTATACGTTCGATGATCAATAGAGGTGGTGAGAAGATGAATTCACAAACGAAAAAAGAGAGCCGAATAGCTTATCTATTCATCTTACCGATGGTTATCCAATTTGTCATATTTACATCCGGTCCAATGTTATATTCGATGTATATAAGTTTAACAGATTGGAATATTTTACAATCGGCAAATTTTGTCGGCCTTAGTAACTATATATCTATTTTTACTGATTCACGGTTTTATCAATCATTATGGAATACAGGTGTCTATTTATTAGGAGTTCCGATTGGCCTTTTTCTTTCATTAATCATAGCGATTTGGATGAATCAAGGGATAAGAGGAACATCGATTTACCGAATGGTTTATTATTTGCCTGCCATATCTTCGATTGTAGCGATTACAATTTTATGGCAATGGATTTATAACACTGATTATGGTTTAATGAACTATTTCTTAGGGTTCTTTGGTATTGATGGACCAAACTGGATTGGAAATGAAAAATATATTAAACCTGCGATTATCATTATGGGAATTTGGAAAGGTATCGGGGTTACAATTATCTTTTATTTAGCGGCTCTACAAAGTGTTCCGAAAGCTCTTTATGAAGCTGCTGAAATTGATGGAGCAAACTTTTTCCATAAGTTTCGATATGTAACAGTACCGCTTATTACACCGATTACTTTCTTCTTAGTCGTAACAGGAATTATTAATTCATTACAAATCTTTGTAGAAATTCAAATTATGGTTCCAGATGGTGGAGCGAACTATGCTGCTGCATCAATTGTATTCTATTTATGGCAAAAAGCTTTTGTCTACTATGAAATGGGTTATGCTAGTGCTTTAGCTTGGGTATTAGGCTTTATTATGTTTGTAGTAACATTTATTCAATTTAAATTATCATCTAAATGGGTACATGAATAGGAGGGTGAGTAGACATGTCTAAACCGAAGTTAAATGAAAATAAAGATGTTCAGTCCATTACAGTCTCGCAAACTACTGGAAAACGAATTAAAAATCTACTTGCCCATATCTTTTTAAGTACGGGTGCAATTTTTATGATATTGCCTTTAGTTTGGATGATTTCAACATCATTAAAAACAAACCGGGATACTTTAATTATGCCGCCCAAATGGATTCCAGACCCAATTGTTTGGTCAAAGTACGTTGAGATTTGGGAAAAAGCACCATTGCACCTTGGCTTTTTAAATAGTTTAACGATTGCAGTTCCCGTAATTGTGATTGGAACATTTACGACAAGTCTTGCTGCGTTTGCATTTGCTAAAATGAATTTCCGATATAAACAAACGGTCTTTTTAACATTATTAGCGACAATGATGATTCCATTCCCTGTTATTATGATTCCACAATTTCTTGTGTTTTCACAAATTGAATGGATTGATACATTTTTACCGCTCATTGTTCCTGCAATGTTAGGAAACGTGTTTATGTTATTTTTCTTACGACAATATTTAAATGGGATCTCCAATGAATTAATTGATGCAGCGAAAATTGATGGAAGCTCATGGTTCGGGACATATTGGAGAATTATTTTACCAATTATTCAACCGGCGATTGCTGCTCAAGTTATTTTATGGTTTATGGGTGTGTGGAATGATTATTTAGGACCACTCATTTACATTTTCTCTCGTGAAAAAATGACGATTCAATTAATGATTGCAAATTTTAATGCTTATTATGCAATTCAAAATGACTTCCCGCTTATTATGGCAGCTTCTGTTGTGGCAATGCTTCCAATTATTATCGTATTTTTCATTTTCCAACGACAAATTATCGAGTCTGTTGCCGTTACTGGAATAAAGGGATAAAGTATACCGGCTTTTATATTCTTTTTACCGTTACGCATAAAAAGTGTGTAAAAGCCGTAGCATGGAATAGAAAGAAACACGTTAGTATGGGGTAGGATTTTTTTTGAGCTAATAGTTAATGTATATGTAAATTAAATAACGAATACATTTTGTTAATAGGAGAGATGAGTCATGTCAAAACAACAATATGCGAATCCAGTTATAGAGCAAAGAGCTGATCCATGGGTATACAAGCATTCTGATGGTTATTATTACTTTACCGCTTCTGTTCCTGAATATGACCGAATTGAAGTAAGACGGTCAAAAACCATTCAAGGATTAAGGGAAGCTGAGCCAGTTGTTGTTTGGAGAAAATATGATGTTGGACCGATGAGTGCCAATATTTGGGCTCCGGAGATCCATTTCATTGATGGTAAATGGTATATTTATTTTGCTGCAGCAAGAACGGCTGAAACAAATGAAGGCTTATTTGACCATCGTATGTTCGTGTTAGAAACGGATGCCGAAAACCCGTTAGAAGGCGAATGGGTAGAAAAAGGACAAATAAAAACAAAATGGGAATCGTTTGCCCTAGATGCAACAACGTTTGAGCACAACGGTGTTCGATATTTAGTTTGGCCACAAAAAGACCCAGACATTAAAGGAAACTCTAATCTTTATATTGCAGAAATGGAGAATCCATGGACAATTTCTACGGAACCAGTCATGATTTCTACACCAGAATATGATTGGGAAAAAATTGGCTTCCTTGTTAATGAAGGACCTGCTGTGTTAGTGAGAAATGGGAAAGTGATTATTGCCTTTTCTGGGAGTGCGACAGATTTTAATTATTGCATGGGACTTTTATATGCCGATGAAAATAGCAATCTACTTGATCCAGCTTCATGGAAAAAAACAGAAAAGCCAGTATTCCAAACAAATGAAGGCACAAGTCAATATGGTCCAGGACATAATAGTTTCACAGTTTCAGAAGATGGAACTGAAGATGTCATTGTGTATCATGCTAGAAACTATAAAGAAATAGAGGGTGACCCATTGTATGATCCTAACCGACATACAAGAGCACAAGTGTTTACATGGGGAGAAGATGGTTTACCAGTTTTTGGTGTTCCTGTCGCCGATAGTCTACCGGTTCGAAATTAATAGAACTATAGGTTTCATATAATTGAAAGGATGATGACGATGGCAAACGCAAAAAAGGCTAAAATGGTCATTGATAAAGACTTTACAATTTCTCAAATTGATGAACGAATTTATGGTTCATTTATTGAACATCTAGGGCGTGCTGTTTACGGAGGGATATATGAACCGAATCATCCATTAGCTGATGAACAAGGGTTTCGTCAAGATGTAATGAAACTAGTACAAGAACTGAATGTACCTATTATTCGTTATCCAGGTGGCAATATGGTATCAGCCTATGATTGGGAGGATGGTGTCGGGCCAAAAGAGGCCCGGCCACGTCGATTAGAGTTAGCATGGAGAACGATTGAAACAAATGAAATTGGGACAAATGAGTTTGTTTCATGGGCAAAAGCGGTAAATGCTGAAGTGATGATGGCTGTAAACTTAGGAACACGAGGGATTGATGCTGCGAGAAATTTCATCGAATATTGTAATCATCCGGGTGGAACATATTGGAGTGATTTAAGACAAAAGCATGGGTTTAAAGAGCCTCATAAAATTAAAACATGGTGTTTAGGTAACGAGATGGATGGCCCTTGGCAAATTGGTCATAAAACAGCCGAAGAATATGGTCGTTTAGCAGTGGAAACAGCAAAAGCAATGCGTCTTGTTGACCCAACCATTGAACTTGTCGCTTGTGGCAGCTCTAATACAGCGATGCCAACGTTCCCACAATGGGAAGCAACGACATTAGAGCATACGTATGATGCAGTCGACTATATTTCTTTGCATCAATATTATGGGAATCGGGATAATGATACAGCGAATTATTTAGCTCATTCTCTTGATATGGAGCATTTTATTAAAACAATTATTTCGACATGTGATTATATTCAAGCGAAAAAGCGCAGTAAGAAAAAAATCAATTTAAGTTTTGATGAATGGAATGTTTGGTATCATTCAAATGAAAGTGACCAAAAAATTGAACCGTGGTCTATTGCACCTCCTCAATTGGAAGATGTGTATAATTTTGAAGATGCCTTACTAGTTGGAACGATGCTGTTAACGTTTTTACGTCATGCTGACCGTGTAAAAATGGCGTGTATGGCACAACTTGTTAATGTTATTGCCCCAATTATGACAGAAAACAACGGTCGGGCATGGAAACAAACCATTTTTTATCCATATGCTCATGTATCAACATATGGTCGTGGTGTTTCGCTTCAGCCTGTTGTATCATCACCGCGCTACGATACGAAAGATTATACGGACGTTCCTTATTTGGATTCGGCAGTCGTTTATAATGAGGAAGTAAAAGAAGTCACTATCTTTGCAGTTAATCGTCATCTTGAAGACGGCCTTGATTTAACTATTGACGTTCGAAGCTTTGAAAACTATCATATCGTTGAGCATATTGTGCTTGAGCATGATAATATGAAAGCAGTGAATACAGCAGAACGTGAAGAAATAAAACCGCAACATAACGGACAATCTTCATTGCAGGATGGTGTGATTACAGCCCGGATTCGAAAGGCTTCATGGAATGTAATTCGGTTAGCAATGAAACAATAGGAATACACAGTTTAAAGCTGTCGAGAATGAATCGACAGCTTTTTTAGTGTAAATGGTAAGTAAGCGGCCATGAAAACCGTTATCTGTGAACGTTACTAGCATTTTGGAACGTTGGTGGCCACAGGAGCAGTTAATCATCATACATCGCTAGGAATAAAGTTGCTTTTGCGTGAATAAGCGCTCCTGTGGCCGCTAAAAAACGGAAACCTGTATCATGTTCACAAATAACGGCTGCTCTGACCGCAAAAATGAGAAAGAAAAGAGGCCACTGAAAAAGGACGTTTCCCTTCTCAGTGGCCATTTGCTCGATTATACTGTTTTTGTATAGTAGAGGCGGAAGATAATATCTTGATTATAATTTCCGAAGTTTTTTCCGAAAATAGTAACACCACCAACATTTTCAGAATTTTCATCAACGGCAAGCTTAAACGTCCACTGTTTACTGCGAATATTTAAGTCATCAATCGTAACCTTTGAAATTTGTTTACCGTCAATATAAGTTCCAGAGGAATTAATTTTAAGGTACTTTAATAATCCATATTGGTTCACGACGCGTGGCCACCATTCAGGTGTATATTTTCCAAGTCTGTCACCAAAGTCTCCAGGGCTCGTCCATTTTCCTAAATCAACTCCATTTAAGGAAAAGGTGATGTCAGAAGGCCAATTTTCTCGAATGAAAGGGGCCTCAGATGAAAGCTCCAAGGAGATTTCTAATTCGGTTGGGTTTTCTGATGTTAATAAAAAATTGGGCACTTTATATTCGATAAATCCTTTACTGAACCATAATATCTTCGCATTGACACGTTCAGGATCAAGGAAATAACGTGGTTCGTCAAACTCACCAATAATATGTTGTTTTGTCGCTAAGCCACAAGTTGGCTCAACATCGAAATCTGTATAATGGCCAACCGATAATTCTGTTTCATGATAGTCTTGTGAAGCTGATTGTTGGGATGGAAAAACAATGGTAATGCTTTCTACGTTTAAGATACATAGCTTTTGTACACCAGCTTTTCCAGGAACCATCTCTGTCCGAATGATTCCACTTTTTTCTAATTTTTTTATGTGCATTGTCATTATGGCACTACTTAAATTAACGGCTTCTGCTAACTCTCTAATATTCATCGATTTTTCTGACAAACAATTTATAATAGCCAACCGGACATTACTTGCCAATGCCTCGTAGACGGGAAGAGAGTTGTTGGATATATCTAACTTCATAGGTATCCCCCATACTTCACTGTAATATTAATATATATATTAATATTATCATACAACTTCATACTTATAGAAACAAGTATTTTGCTTTTTTGGGAGATTATATTTTAAATTTCTCAATTTCAGCTTGTAATTCATGGGCCACTTTTGCTAATTCCTCACTTGTAGCGGTCACTTCCTGCATAATTGCAGACTGTTGTTCTGTTGCTGCAGATACACTTTGGGCATGATCATCATTAGTGAGAGCATTCGTTTTAACATTTTCGACAATTGTTTCCATCTTGGTGGCATCAGTAAGAATAGATTTAATAAATTGGTCGGTATCCTCGGCCCTTTTCGTTACATCTTCAATGGAAGAAAAAATGTCTTTAAAAGATTGCCCAGTTTTTTGTACTAGTTCTAACCCTTGTTTTGTCGTTGTTGTGCTTTCATTCATGGCATGAACAACATGGTTAATATCTTCTTGGATATCAATGATTAAAGATTTAATTTGGGATGTTGCACGACCAGATTGTTCGGCTAATTTTCGAACTTCCTCTGCAACAATAACAAAGCCTTTTCCATTTTCACCTGCTCGAGCCGCTTCTATTGCTGCATTTAAAGCGAGTAAGTTTGTTTTTTCTGCAATCGATGTAATCAGTGAGATAATATCTTCAATTTTTCTTGATTTATCATGAAGATTATCGACGGTTGTGGATGATTGCTCAACTTGCTCATGGATGGTATTCATTTGATTCATGACATCAGTTACATACTCATTTCCTGTTGAGGAAAGTTGTGAAGTATGAACGGCATTTTCCTTCACGCCTTTTACATTCGCTGAAATCATGTCAATGCCTTCTGTAATGGTCACTGTCATTTCGTTTAATACGGTACTTGATTTTCTTTGTTCCGATGTGTTAATGGCTACTTCTTCAATGGATGATGCCACTTCTACAATGGATTTACTCGTCTCTTCTGAGCTTACTGATAGTTCATTTGCACTTGATGCAACGTGATTAGACGTTTGGGTGATAGTATGGAGCGTTTGACGTAAATTAAGAACAGCTTCATTATAGTGGCTCCCAATTTGTCCTATTTCATCCTTTGTCTTAACGTCAACATAGCTAGTTAAATCACCACTTGATAAACGTTGGATACTATCAACAATTTGTCTGATTTGTTTTGTCATACGCGCACTAAATCCAATAATAGTGAAAAGTAAAAGTCCACTAACAATAGTTGTAATTGTTAAGGCTTTATATAATAACCTTGTTACGGAAGCATATAATTCACTCGTTGGTGCAAGTCCGACAAGCTTCCAATTAGTAGTAGGAACAGTAGAGTAAAAACTTTCCCATGTACCGTCATTACTAGTAAGAATTTCTTTACCTTCTTCATTCTGATTCATTGTTTCAAATAACGGCAAATAAAAATCATCTTCTGCTATATTGCCATTCATTACTTTTTCTTGGTCTTGATGAGCAAGAAAAGCTCCATCTGAGTTAGTTAAAAAGAAATAGCCAGATGTTTCAAAGGTTTGACTAGCCACGAGCTGTTGAATGGTGGAAAGGTCATAATCTGCTGTTATCACACCTGTAAATGTTGAATCGACATAGATAGGTAATATCGCTGAAATTAAAGTTGTATTTAGGGCTTCATCGTAATAAGGCTCAGTCCATGAAATTTCATTTTCGGAAGACTGCTTTCCTAATTGGTACCAATCGGTGTTGTGAAAATCATAAGAAGGGTCTTCGTATTCTTCTGTGTACACAACTTGATTTCCCTCTTTATAAACGTAGGGACCGAAAAATCGCTCATTACTATACGTATTAGGCTCTAACCATAAGCCTATTCCAAATGTATGTTCATTAATAACAACACTATTTTCTAGGATGTCCTTAAAATCTTCTTTTTCTAAGGAACTATATGTTGTGCTGTATACAGCTTCAAGAGATTCAATCAAACGTGTATGGGCAGTAAATTCATGAGTCATCTGCTCTTCGATATAATGTAACTCATTAAGGACACGCTTTTCTGTAATAGAAGCAATCTCATTTTTTGAATCATTATAACTTAAAGTTGAGATCGCTATCGTTGAAACTAATATAATGGGAATAAAAACAAACAACATTTTCAAACGTAAACTTGTTTGGATTTTAGAAACAAGGTTCAAAATAAACTCCTCCTTTATAAATTCGACAAATTTCTACATGTCACTTCCATCCTAACATAAAAGCAATATGTTTTTATATGAAAAGTTTTGTTAATAAATATTTTAAATTGTAACTTTTTCAAAAGATTGGAAATGTACAGTGTTGTAAAAGGTTAAAAAGTTCATGAACGACTATACTTCTATACAATAGGGGACTAGAATAGTTGTTGGTATAATGCAAAAATATTTTTCTTTTCGCCATAAAATTATTCATATCCATAGCAAAATTATGCAAGATCGTATATAATTTCATAGCGAAATAATATACGAGTAGTGCATACAATCTGTGCATCACAAATTTGTAAAGTGGCATGAAAATTGCATAAAATACAAGATATAAATAAGAAGAAAAAAGAGAGGGGTTTCATCATGAAAAATTTTAAACAAGTGTCGATTATTGGTGTACCGATGGATTTAGGGCAAAAGCGGCGTGGAGTGGATATGGGACCAAGCGCAATGAGATATGCGGGCCTCATTGAAGAAGTGGAAGAATTAGGGTACGAAGTTAAAGATTTTGGTGACATTAGTATTAATCGTTCGAGAAGTGATACTGAAGAAGGAAATTTACGAAATTTAAAAGAGGTTATTCATGCAAGTAATGTACTCCAACAAGAAGTTGAAAAAATTGAGGATAATGGAAACTTCCCATTAATTTTAGGTGGCGACCATAGTATTAGTATTGGTTCCATCGCTGGTCTTTGCAAGCGTCATGAAAATTTAGGTGTGATTTGGTATGATGCCCATGTTGATTTAAACTGTGCTGAAACATCTCCTTCAGGTAATATTCACGGTATGCCGTTAGCTGTAAACCTCGGGATTGGACATCCAGAATTGACAAATATCGGTGGCTTTTTACCGAAAATTAAGCCGGAAAATATTGTCATTGTGGGTGCTCGTTCTATTGATGAAGGTGAAAGAGAGTTAATTAAAGAAAAAGGCATTAAAGTATACACGATGCATGAGATTGATCGTATGGGTATGACAAGAGTCATGGAAGAAACCATTGAGTATTTATCAAGTCGAACAGATGGTGTCCATTTAAGTCTAGATCTTGACGGAATTGACCCAACGGATGCACCTGGAGTAGGAACACCGGTATTAGGTGGGATTACATATCGTGAAAGTCATTTAGCACTTGAAATGCTAGCAGAGTCTGAAATTATCACATCAGCTGAATTTGTTGAAGTAAACCCAATCTTAGATAATCGCAATCAAACGGCAAATGTCGCTGTTGCATTAATTACATCATTACTAGGAAAAAAACTACTATAAACCACATATAGTAGTAGAAGAAATGAAAAAGGGGGAACGTTTATGGCAGAGGGGACAGGAAAAGAGAAACAACCAGTTGAAATTAGTGGAAAAGCATATGCGTGGTTCATTCTTCCTTCATTGATTGGGATTTTCTTGTTTATGATTCCGATTCAGTATGATGGCAGTATTACAATTCCAGTTGCTATTTTAGCTAAAGAATTGAAAGCGTTACTCGGAGATAGTACTCCGTATATTGTTACGGCTATGTTATTTTTTGTAGCCGTCATGAGTATAATTGGAACGGCATTAAAACCAGAGTCTCTTATGAATCGTCCGTTTATAAAAGGATTATTTATCGTCCACCCAGCATGGGTTGTCACTCGGGTATTAGGGTTTATTTTTGCAACGATGACTGTTTTTGAATGGGGACCAGAAGCAGTTTGGTCTGAATATACTGGTGCAATTGTAATGAATGAACTTATTCCCGTACTGTTTACGATTTTCTTATTTGCTGGTTTATTTTTACCTCTTTTGTTAAATTTCGGGTTACTTGAACTGTTTGGAACACTATTAAATAAAGTAATGCGTCCGTTATTTACGTTGCCGGGTCGCTCTTCAGTCGATTGTATGGCGTCGTGGATGGGAGACGGAACGGTTGGAATCTTACTGACGAATAAGCAATATGAAGAAGGGTTTTACACAAAACGAGAAGCGGCTGTTATCGGAACAACGTTTTCGGTAGTGTCGATAACATTTAGTATCGTCATTTTAGAATACTTAGAGTTGACGTCGATGTTTTTACCTTTTTATTTTACCGTTGTATTAGCTGGGTTTGTAGCTGCGGTTATTTGTCCGAGAATTCCGCCGTTATCGCGAAAACCGAATGAGTATATCGTTGAAAACAAAGACCGTCCACAAGAGGAACATGCAAAAAACGGGGAATCCCTTTTAAAAGTAGGCTTCAACAAAGCCGCCTATCGTGCGCAAAACAATGAGGGGATAGGCAAAACGATAAAAGGTGGGTTCCAAAACGTTCTTGATATGTGGCTCGGTGTTATTCCAATTGTCATGGCAGTTGGTACAGTCGCATTAATATTTGCTGAAAATACACCGCTATTCCATTATTTAGGATTACCGTTTATCCCATTGCTTGAATGGATGCAAGTACCACATGCAGCAGAAGCTGCACAAACAATGGTTATCGGATTTGCTGATATGCTTTTACCTGCCGTCATTGGGAGTGGCATTGAAAGTGAATTCACTCGATTTGTCATCGCTTGTGTATCGATTACACAATTGATTTATATGTCAGAAGTCGGGGGACTTCTCCTTGCTTCAAAAATTCCAGTTCGTTTCCTCGATCTAGTTATTATCTTTTTACAACGAACAATTATTACATTACCGATAATTGTAGGAATGACTCATCTTATTTTTTGGTTGATGTAAAGGTAAGGGTGTCACAAAGAGAATTTTTCTTTTTGTGGCACCTTTTTTGAAAGATAAGAAAAAATTTTGGTCTAGCAGCGAAGCTTTGAAAGCTTATTCTTGAAAGAAACGTACAGGAAATTTTTCTTTTGCTCATTAAAATGCGCGCTACTAGAATCGTTTTTTAACGTAATCTGTGTATAGATTTACAACCCCAGTGAAGTTGTCCTTTCGTACTATCTCGTTGTAAGCTAGTCTTATTTTGCCCGAATATGAAGGCGTTTCATTCGATATTGAAGAGCTTGGCGGCTTAGTCCAAGTTCTTTAGCTGTATTTGTGACATGATATTTATGGCGGATGAGCGCTTTTTTAATAAAATACGTTTCTGCTTCATGAAGATAGTCTTTTAATTGATAGGTTGTTGTTAATTCTTCTTTGTCGACAAAAGTAGTTGGGCTAGATGAAGAAGGTCCGTCTTTTGGAATGGATTTATTTCGAAAGTGAACGGGTAAGTATGAAAAATGAATTGTTGTATCATCAACGACAAGATTCATAGCTCCTTCAATAACATGCTCAAGTTCCCGTACATTACCTGGCCAATCATAATCGTTGAAAAGGTGCATTACGTCAGGGTGAAGTTGTTGGACATTCATTTGAAAAAGATGATTGTATTTTTTTATAAAATGCGAGGCGAGTAAAGGGATATCTTCTTTACGCTCTCTTAATGGGGGAACAAAAATAGAAACGACACTTAATCGATAATATAAGTCTTTTCGTAATCTCCCATTTGCAATGGCTTCAATTGGATCCTCATTAATCGTTGATACGATGCGAACATTTACTTTGCGGTCAATCGTATCTCCTACCCGTCGAATCACTTTCTCTTGGATAGCACGTAGCAGTTTCGCTTGCAACATTGGACTCAATGAGTTGATTTCATCGAGAAATAAAGTGCCACCTTCTGCTTCTTCAAATAAGCCAGGTCGTTCTAGTGAACCTGTAAAAGCTCCTTTTTTTGTCCCGAATAAAATACTTTCAATAAGGGTATCAGGAATAGCGGCACAGTTTTGAGAAATGAATGGGGCAGAAGAACGTTCACTTCCATTATGAATACTTTGGGCAAATAGCTCTTTCCCTGTCCCGGTTTCACCGACAATTAAGACAGAGGAAGGAGTTCTTGTAGCTCGCTTCGTATGTTCAATCACTTCTCGAATAGAGTGACTTTTGCCAATAATACTATCAAAGGTAAATGTTGTATTGCCTTTTTGTTTTATATTTTCCCGGATTAATCGCTCGAGGTTTGTAACATCTTTTGCAATTTCAATCGCGCCAATTAACTCATCTTCATAGAAAATAGGAAAAGTGTGGTTCACCGTTGTAATTTCTTTACCTTTATGGTTGAAATAAGTTTGTTTTACATTTTTTCGTGGGCGTTTTTCTCGTAATACATCTAATAATGTACTTGTTTCACCTTCTTCAAATGTAAACACATCTAAGAAGTGCTTATGTAATACATCTTCTTTTGAGAGAGATTCAATATCCATCATTTTACTATTATAAATGACGGTTTCCCCATTAGCGTTTATGACATGAATACCGATGTCAACTTCATTTACAATCGTTTTATAAATATGATGAAGATGTTCATTGGCCATTTTTTCTTCAATCACAACTTACTCCCCCTTTATCTTAGTTACTAGTGTAATAGGAACAAGTTATGAGAGCAAATATATTTTTCTATTATTAACGCATTAATTTATAAAACGAAAAAATATTTTGCGATTTTTAGGAAAAATTATCAATGTATTCGAAAAAAAAGCTTGCGAAACATAAATCGGCAGTTAAAAAAACAGGGAAAAAGCATGTTGGCATAGTTTTTGCATTAACTATAAGTAAAACAAGAAATCGTTACAAGTATGGAGGAGGAAACAAAATGACATCAACAACATCGATTATTAAACAAACAGAAACATACGGTGCAAATAATTATCACCCACTCCCAATTGTAATTTCAGAAGCAAAAGGGGCGTGGGTAACTGATCCAGAAGGAAATAAGTATTTAGATATGTTAAGTGCCTACTCTGCAGTGAATCAAGGGCATTGTCACCCGAAAATTATAGAAGCGTTAAAAACTCAAGCGGAAAAAATCACATTAACTTCTCGTGCCTTTCATAATGATAAATTAGCCCCGTTTTATGAGAAAGTATCAAATTTAACAAAGAAAAATATGATACTCCCGATGAATACAGGTGCTGAAGCGGTAGAAACTGCAGTTAAAGCGGCTAGAAGATGGGCATATGATTGTAAGGGAGTTCCTGATAATGAAGCCCAAATCATCGTGTGTGAAGATAACTTCCACGGGAGAACGATGACAGCTGTATCCCTTTCTTCAAATGATGAATATAAAAGAGGATTTGGACCAATGCTTCCGGGGATTGTTGTTATTCCTTATGGTGATATTGAAGCATTGAAAAAGGCAATAACTCCAAATACAGCTGCGTTTTTAATTGAGCCTATTCAAGGTGAAGCAGGTATTATTATCCCACCTGAAGGCTTTCTAAAAGAAGCTTATGATTTATGTAAACAAGAAAATGTATTGTTTATTGCTGATGAAATTCAATCGGGGTTAGGTCGCTCAGGCAAGTTGTTTGCTTCTGATTGGGATGGAGTTGAGCCTGATATGTATATTTTAGGAAAAGCTCTCGGTGGAGGCGTCTTCCCTATTTCTGTTGTTTGTGCAGATCGTTCAATTCTTGGGGTGTTTGAGCCAGGATCGCATGGATCAACATTTGGCGGAAACCCATTAGCTTGCGCAGTGGCTATTGCTGCACTTGATGTTATTGAAAAGGAAGACCTTGTTAAACGTTCGTTTAAATTAGGAAACTATTTACAAGAAAAATTAAAGCAAATATCCAACCCGATTATTAAAGAAGTTCGTGGTCGAGGTTTATTTATTGGTGTGGAATTAACGGTACCTGCTAGGAAGTATTGTGAACAATTGAAAGAAGAAGGATTGTTATGTAAAGAAACACATGAAAATGTTATCCGATTTGCCCCGCCATTAGTCATTGAAGAAGTTGATTTAGAGTGGGCAATTGAAAAAATAACGAAGGTTCTACAAAAATAAGCTGTCTAACAACAAGAAACCGACAAGAGAAAACAGCATCGTTCATTTTCTAGTAAAAATTAGAGGAGGAAAGAAATGGATTGTTTTCGTACGGTGGCAAGTCTTGCAAATGGAACAGTAGAAAAGATATTAGTGACAGAAGGTTCTTTTGTGTATGAGTGGGAACCGCTATTTCTCATCCGAACAAAAAATGGAACGTCTTATGAAGTAAAAATAGGTGCAAGTGGTGTCATTTCAAAAGTAAATGTACATGAAGGAGATTCGATTATTTCTGATTATACATTAGCGGTTTTAAAAGAAGATGCACAACCTGTTGGGTGTGACTAATAAAAGAAAATTATAAGGAGGAGAAACGATGTTACCAGTTTATAAACATGAACCATTCACAGATTTTACAGTAGAGGAAAATAAACTTGCTTTCATAGAAGCCCTTCAATTAGTAGAAAAACAATTAGGGAAAGAATATCCTCTTATTGTTGGTGGGGAGCGAATCACGACACAAGAGAAAATTACTTCCATTAATCCTTCAAATAAAAATGAAGTGATTGGCATGGTCTCTAAAGCAAATAAGGAAATTGCAGAAAACGCGATTCAAACGGCAGAAAACGCGTTTCAATCGTGGAGAAAAGTTACGGCAGAAGAAAGAGCCAATATTCTTGTTCGAGCAGCTGCCATTATTCGCCGTCGCAAACATGAGTTTTCAGCATGGTTAGTAAAAGAAGCCGGAAAGCCGTGGAAAGAAGCAGATGCTGATACAGCAGAAGCCATTGATTTTCTCGAATATTATGCAAGACAAATGATTGAGCTACAAGCGGGTAAACAAGTAAATAGCCGTATTGGTGAGCATAATCGCTATTATTACACCCCTACTGGAGTTTGTGTAACCATTTCACCGTGGAATTTTGCTTTAGCTATTATGGCGGGTACAACTGTAGCTCCGATCGTAACAGGAAATACCGTATTGTTAAAACCAGCGAGTACGACTCCTGTTGTTTGTGCGAAGTTTGTGGAAGTCCTTGAAGAAGCTGGGTTACCTGCAGGTGTGGTGAACTATATCCCAGGTAGTGGTGCAGAAGTGGGCGATTTCCTCGTTGATCATCCGAAAACGAGTTTAATTACGTTTACTGGTTCGCGTGATGTAGGAGTGAGATTGTATGAAAAAGCAGCAGTTGTTCATCCAGGCCAACAACATTTAAAGCGTGTTATCGTTGAAATGGGAGGAAAGGATACTGTTGTCGTTGATAACGAAGCAGATCTTGATTTAGCAGCACAGTCCATTGTCACGTCTGCATTTGGCTTTTCCGGGCAAAAGTGTTCAGCGGGATCGCGGGCAGTTGTTCACGAAGATGTGTATGAGGAAGTGTTAGAAAAAGTCATTGCTTTAACGAAGGAGTTATCGGTAGGGGAACCGACTACAGGTGACATGTATATGGGTCCTGTTGTTGATGAAGCGGCATTTACGAAAATTATGAACTATATTGATATCGGAAAAGAAGAAGCACGTCTTGTGGCAGGTGGAACTGGCGATAGTAGCAAAGGTTACTTTATTCAACCGACTGTATTTGCTGATGCAGCTCCATCTTCAAGAATTATGCAAGAAGAAATTTTTGGACCAGTTGTTGCGTTTTCTAAGGCAACAAGCTTTGACCATGCATTAGAAATTGCAAATAATACCGAATATGGTTTAACAGGAGCGGTAATTACAAAAAATCGAGACCATATTGAACAGGCGAAAGAAGATTTTCACGTCGGTAATTTATACTTTAACCGCAATTGTACGGGAGCTATTGTTGGGTATCACCCGTTTGGTGGCTTTAAAATGTCCGGTACTGACTCAAAAGCAGGTGGACCAGATTACTTAATTCTTCATATGCAAGCAAAAACCATATCTGAAATGTATTAAAATATAGCCAAGTCCTCTTGAAAAAGGGAGACTTGGCTTTTTATATTCTTAAAAAAATTTTAGATGGGTTAAGGTGTAAAAAAAGATTTACTATAATGTGAAAAGACAGTAACATACATTCATTAAATACAAGTGAGATATAGTCTTTTATTTCAAATAGTTATGGGACTCTGAAAATAATTCTTTGTAACTGCTTCTTTTTCACTATATAAGAAAAGAAGGATTTTTTTTTGTTATTGTTTGGTAATTAAAATTTTCAATATACACGGTAAATAATTATGGTAAAATAAAGGAGTGCTTGTCGTTTATTGTAATAATATAGCGAATAATATTTTATGTGTAAACTAAAAGTGAATGAAAATCACATGGGAGGAAGGTCTAAATACCTACAAGGAATAGAGAGCAGGTCATACGAATGAACAAGAGTAAAAATAAATATATATTAGTTGCTATCTTTACATATATTGTACTCTATTATTTGCTCCTTGTTTTCGGTGATGTTGAAAAATGGAGTACCGTATTTGGCCGTAACCTTTTTTCAACAATCGGCCCATTTATAGCTGCTATATGGTTATGGATGGCTTCTAAAAGAGAGAAACGAAAACAACGGTTATTTTGGTTATTTTTAGCTATTGGCTGTTTTCAATATTTTATAGCAGAGCTATTTTGGATGTACTATGAAAGCTATTTACAAGTGGAAGTTCCGTTTCCTGGCTTACCAGATTTGTTTTATAAGCTACAGATCATTTTTTATTTACTAGCATTTTCATATCTTGTATGCTTTGATAACAAAGTGTTTCTTAATATCCGGTACGTATTTGAAGTATTAATTATTATGGTTGTGGCGGCAACGTTTAGTTTTCATGTGTTTATTAGGGAATTAATTCAAGACCCTGATTTAACAGGGGTGTTTCTATTTGTGTCAATAGGTTATCCTATCGGAGACCTTCTTTTATTTTTTAGTATTGTTATTCTTTTTCTATATTCTCAAAAAACTAAACTTCAAATAGTTCTTGTTATTCTTTTTGTCGGGATAGCGATGCAAGTTGTAGCTGATACTGGTTATATGTATTTACAGCTAACAGGAAACTATGAAACAGGAAGTTTGTTTGATCCGTTGTTTACATTTTCATTACTATTAGTAGGTTATGCTAGTTTTTTCCGCGAGCAATTGGTTGAAGGCGTTTCAGAAACAAAGAGACCGACACACTCATTTACAAAAGTTCAAATTATTGCTCCCCTTGTAAGTATTGTTTTGTTACTAATGGTCGTTATCGTGAATCAAAATACACAAGTAACATCGTTAACAGTAGGGTCTTATATAGCAATAATGTTAGTGATTATTCGGCAATTTCTCATCTTAATCGAAAATAAACATTTTTTAAGGAAATTTAACGAACAAAACAAAGAGTTATCACTTAGTGCCCAGCGTTATCGGTCGTTATTTGAATATCATCCTGACCCGGTTTTTTCATTAGATGTTAAAGGAAGGTTTTTAAGTGCCAACGAAGCATGCGCAAAACTGACGGGTTATTCGATAAACAAATTGGCCGGACAATCGATAGTAACACTTGTTGCTGAAAGTGAACTCGAAAATGCTTCCTATTTTTTTCATAAAGTACTAGAAGGGAAACCTCAATATTATGAAGTACCGATAAAAGATTATTTTGGGAATGTGCATCATGTAAACATTACACTTGTTCCCATCATTATCGATGAAGAGGTAGTCGGCGTATTTGGAATTGGGAAAAATGTAACAGATTTTAAGCGGACAGAGGAAGAATTAAATTTTCTTGCTTACCATGATGTACTTACTGGACTACCAAACCGCTTTTCGTTTGAACAGAGTGTAAATTCCGAATTGGAAAAAGAATACCGACCTAGTGAGAAACTAGCTGTGTTGTATATGGATGTTGATCGATTTAAAATCATTAATGATACACTTGGTCACGATGCAGGGGATGAACTTCTTGTTGAGATGACAAAGCGAATTCAACGAGTTTGTCAGGAAGACTATACTCTTGCTCGGCATGGTGGAGATGAATTTGCACTCTTAATTCGTCAGTTTCAAGATGAAGCTGTCATTGAACAATTGGTTAAAACGATTATTGATGTGTTAAGTAAGCCGTATAATATCCGAAAGCATGAAATTTATGCAACCCCAAGTATTGGAGTCGTTGTTCACTATCATGACGATCATAATACGTCTGTTACCTTATTGAAAAAAGCTGATATCGCAATGTATGAAGCGAAAAGCGAAGGAAAAAGTCAGTATAAAATTTATGATAAAACAATGGAAATTCAACCGACTCATAAATTTGTCATTGAAAGTGACTTGCACAAAGCATTACGAAATAAAGAATTTCTCTTACACTATCAACCACAAATGGATACGAAGAGAAACAAAATGTATGGGGTAGAAGCGTTAATTCGATGGAACCATCCAACATTAGGTTTACTTGGACCAGCCCATTTTATCGGAATTGCCGAAGAAACAGGATTAATCATTCCGATTGGTGAACGAGTCATGCGAGAAGCTTGTGAACAAGGAAAACATTGGCATGACTTGGGTTACCAGTTGAAAGTTTCGGTGAATTTATCGCCGCTGCAGTTTCAGTCAAGTCAGTTAGTTAGGATGATTTCAACAATACTAGAGGAAACAGGTTTTAATCCGATGTATTTAGAATTAGAAATAACAGAAGCTGTAGCGATGACGAATGTTGAAAAAACAATAGCAAAATTACAGGCGATACAAGAAATGGGGATTAAAGTTTCGATAGATGATTTTGGAACAGGATATTCTTCCTTATCATATTTAGGGAAGCTCCCAATTCATACATTGAAAATTCCACGAGAATTTGTTAGAGAGTTACAACAAGATAAAGCGTGTAAAGCGATTGTCGATTCCGTCATTACATTAGCAACTAATTTACAATTAAACTTAATTGCTGAAGGTGTTGAAGAAGAGGAACAAAAACAGGTGCTTGAACAAATGGGATGTACTTGTATGCAAGGATACTTGTTTAGTAAGCCATTGCCAAGTCATGAATTGGTGAAATGGTTTACGTAACGAGCTTTTGATATATAAAAGAAGTGTTTGGAGGAGGTATGCCCTTCAAACACTTCTTTTTTTTCATATAAATCTGAAGAAACCATGTAAGCTCATTCATCTGCTTTAATTGGGGGGATGAAGAAAATAAAAAATACAGTGACAGAGATAAAAGAAAAGTATGAACAGCTAGTCAATGTATGTCCTTTAGATTTTTTTTAGAGTAAGCTCAAGTTAGTGAAACAATAAGTGACGATATTTGTATGCTCTCAATATTGACGAAGGAAATGATAAGAAAAGTATCCGCTCTGTGAAAATGGATACTTTTTTTGTTGTTATCCTTCTAATATAACTGCTATACTAACAAAAAAAACAAGTAGGTATAAAGGACAGAGGTGCTCTGTAATGTCTCGAAAAAAAATTACGATGCAACAAATCGCAAATACAGCAGGGGTTTCAAAATATGTTGTTTCAAAGACGTTAAATGGAAAATCAGGTGTAAGTGAAAAAACGAGGGAAAAGATTTTATTTGTCGCTCAACAATTAGGATACTTTAAACAAACTGAACAACAAAAGCAGGATGAGGTTGGAAAGGACTACTCGGCTTTTGTTATCGTTGTTATTCCTGAGCGTGGATATCAGCATGAATCACAATATTGGGGAAGTATTATTGAAGGGTTATCAGAAGAAGTTTCTGAGAGGCAATGTGGGCTCGTTATTATAAATCAAGATCAGAAAATCGAGGGAATGATTCAAACGAAAGGGTTACTTGGTATAATAGGTGTCGGTAGAATTTCTTCAGAAAAACTAGTGGATTTACAGCAATTTAATGTACCCATTGTCCTTATTGACCATGAAGAACCTTTGATTAAGGCGGATGCCATTTTTACAGATAATTATGATGGGATCTATAAAATGACATCGCATCTTCTGACACTTGGCCATGAAAAATTAGTATTTGTCGGTGATACATCCTTTTCTAAAAGTTTTTTTGACCGTTGGCTAGGGTTTCGTTCTGCAATCGAAAAAGCAAATTTAGCTGAAAACAGTGAAGATTTAAAGGTTGAAATTCCTTATGAAACTTCTTTTTCGAACAAATTTGAAAAGTGGGTGCAAGAAAGAATAGATGGTGATCGAATTTTTCCGACGGCATTTGTTTGTGCAAATGATGATATTGCAAGTAAAGTTATGAAAACGTTGCATCAGTTCTCTTTTCGAGTACCGGAGGATTGCTCGGTGACAGGGTTTGATAATTTGGATATCAGCTTGTATACGAATCCACCACTAGCAACTGTTCATCTTTTAAGGGAGTTATTAGGAAAGCGCGCCGTATCAAAATTGATTTGGCGTAAAAATCACATGCCATACCCTGCTGAGAAAATCGTCATTCAAGGAGAGTTAATGATAAGAGCGTCCGTTAGCGCACCGAAATAGAAGCATCATTGTTTATAGGGATTAGCAATAAATATGAAATGAGTATAGTCTGAAACCTAAAAAAACCGGGTTATTCCCGGTTTTTTTAGCTATAATTCACCATATTTTTCTTTATAAGCCTCTAATTCATTTTGAACATTTTTTAATTGTGCTCTTAACACTTCAAATTCTTCATCTGATGTAATTCTTCGCGAACCATTGTTGTTTGTGTCGTATACAGCTTGAATTAACCTTTCAACATCTGATTGATATGACGGTGGTAGCTCTAACTCTACAGATTCTTGACTTGATAGTTCATCAATAAAAAAGCCTTGTTTAACAGGAGTGGTTCTTTTCTTTTCAATTAAAGAAGGAGAACCTTTATAATCCTTTATTTTTTTATTAATTTGTGAGAGTAATGTAGCGATGTCACTTTCTGTTCCTGCTAAGACTATACTCAATGTTTTATTAATTAGTTTTGCGTGTCCACTTACCTTATTTTTTTTAGAGGTAAGTTGTAACCATCTAGTAAAACTATCTGTTTTCTCAAGAAGAGTTAAGTTATAACGTTTTAGAACGATGTCTCCTGGAATAGATGGTACAATAACTTCTTCCATATTCCCTTTTAAATAAGTGTTTTCAAAAATGGTGTCGAAGTCAAAATAAAGATTCGCTCTTCCTTCTCGATTGTAATTTTTAGTCTCTGGAAAAAAGTAATCGATTAAAGCACTTGGGACATCTCTAGAAGTCCCAGCTGCTGGAAACAAATGAGCTGTAATATGAGGTCTAGAATTAATCTCAATAACAGCACCATTGTCAGTTTCTTCATCAATAATTAAATCGACACCTGCATGCGATAATGTAGGTATTGCCTTAACAGCTGATATCGCTAGAGCCTTCATTTTAGGTGATACTTTTTCAGTCATATCAATAGCATCACCACCAGCTGTCACATTATTTTTTGATTTTAAGAAAACTCTCTCGTTTTCTTTAAGTACAGTATCCAGCGTATAGCCCATCCGATCTAGTAAAGTTGTCGTTTCTTTATCAATTTTTATTGGTCTTGTCATTAAGGCTGGATTTTTCTTTCTTTCCAATTCTTTTAAGTGTAATAACTGGCGAATGCTATCTTTACCATTTCCTACAACACTAAGAGGATCCCTTTTATAAGCAGCGACTACTTTACCATCAACGACATAAAAACGATGGTCTTGTCCTTTATAAAATTTCTCAAGTATAATGCACTCTTTAATTTTTAACTCTTCTTTAATATACTGGAGACCTTCAACTAACTCTTCATCAGACTGAATATTTCCAATAACACCTTTACCACCCGTTCCATTTGAAGGTTTAATGACGACGGGATAGCCGATTTCGTTTGCATAATAGATAAAATCTTGATCTGAAGCTGTATTTTTAAAGAGTTTTCCAATGGGTGTTTCTACATTTGCGTCTAATAAGGCTTTTTTTGTTAGCTCTTTATTTACACAGGTCGTAATTGCTTCTTTAGATACTGTATTAGCGCGTGTATATTTAAATTTATACACATTGTTACCGTCACTTAAAGTGATTATCGGAATTCTTGTTTTAGATGGAGTGTCAAATATGACTTTTAATGATAATTGTAAGCCTCTTCGCCATCCTTCTAAAGCAATACTATATCCACTTAGCATATATCCTTTAGCATGTTCTGGGATAGAATGAGTTAAATGACTTAAAACAACAGGTTTTTCTAATATTTCAGGATGTTTAGCTTGTTTTTTGTTCTCTTTAAATTTAAATAGATTTTTTAACATGAAGCATCCACCTTTATTTTAAACTGAGGTCAGTAATCTTTGATCTCATACGATTAACAAGTTCAGTAAAGATTTCTAATGATTCGAATGTACCACGGTTAGTTTTAATGTACGGGTTGGTTTTGATATATTCCATAAAAGAGTACATTTTAAAGTCCTTTTTATCAAATGTATCGACAAATGTTAAGTGTAATGTAGGGTTTTGAAAACTAATAATCGGATTTCCCTCAACCTTTTCTATGTCAATACTTAAAGTAGCACCAATTTGACGATAAACACCGTGTTGTCCTGAGTAAAAATTTCCTAAAGATGGAATAAAAAATGATTTTTTTCCTCTAGAATTCAAAATGATTTCTGGTGGTTGAAGAACGTGAGGATGATGACCTAAAATCACATCTGCTCCACCATCAGAAATTTCTGCTGCAATCTCTCTTTGAACAGCAGTTGGATAAAGTGTGTATTCTTTACCAAAATGAAGCGCAACGACAACTAGATCTACCAAGCCTGAGTCCGCTAACTTTTGAATTTGGTTTCTCATCGGAATAACGTTTTGTTCGTCAAAGATATTTACTAAATAATCTTTGTCTTTCTCTATTTTTTTTAACCTTTTAAATTCTCTTGTGTAGGAAACAAATCCAATTTTCAAACCATTTTTCTCAATAATTCTATATGTATCATTGTCTTCGATAGAAGAATAGGCACCTACATAAGGAAGGTTAATTTCATTTAAATTCTCTAATGATTTCAAAAGACCCTCTACTCCATGATCGTACACATGATTATTAGCTAAACTAACAATATCCGTCCCATAATCTTTCAGTGTTTGTGCTATTTCAATAGGATTATTGAATCTAGGATAAGAGGAAAGCCCGAATTCAGTACCTGCTACAATGGATTCAAGATTCACAATTGTAACGTCACCAGAACTGAGAAGTTCTTTCGCATGGCCAAATTTATCATCGAAATTGTAGGTCCCATCTTTTTGTTTACATTTATTATAGACCCGTGAATGAAGTAAAACATCACCTGCTGCTACTAGTTTCACTTTAGACATCCCATCACCCAACATACTTATATTATTTGAAGTTTTTAAAACCTCATTAAAAGATTATATCATACTCTATAAAGAAAAACATTCAGGCTAAACTTTGTGAAGTTC
This sequence comes from Alkalihalobacillus sp. LMS39, assembly GCF_022812285.1. NCBI lineage: Bacteria > Bacillati > Bacillota > Bacilli > Caryophanales > Bacillaceae > Alkalihalobacillus > Alkalihalobacillus sp. LMS39. Next base: position 4,179,267 of record NZ_CP093300.1, on the reverse strand, counting down.
CTTTGCAGACCTTTGCTTTCATTGAAAAAAGAGTCAAAGTTAATTCATTTGCCTAATAAGTATGCTCCTTTAATTGATTAACGAGAACGAAAGGGACTCTGAATTGTCAAAAGGTTAGTAAAAGTGTTATCATCAATGTGTTTATAATAACGAAAATAATAACAAAAATAACAAAAATAGTTTAGGGTTGTTTTTAAAATTGGGAAAGCTATAAAATATGTTTGTATTAAAGGAGTGTTTTTCTTGCTGACCATCGATTTAAATGGAAAATGGAAGATGAAACAAGCGGATTCAGATGAATGGTTAGAAGCGATTGTACCCGGTTCGGTTTTTTCTGTGCTGTTGAAACATGGAAAAATGGAAGACCCCTTTTACCGTGATAACGAGAAGTTTGTGTATGAACTAGCCAAAAAAGATTATGAATACATTCGAAAATTTGATATTAATGAAAGTTTTTTACTGCAAGATAAAATTACGTTATGCTGTGAGGGATTAGACACATTAGCCAGAGTATCGATAAATGGAAATGTCGTTGCGACGACGAATAATATGCATCGTACATATGAGTTAGATGTTAAAAAGTATTTGCAAGTGGGAGTAAATGAAATTCATATTTACTTCACTTCTCCTGTGCAATACATAAAAGAAAAACAATCAGAAAGTTATTTATGGGGTGTACCTGACGCAATAGATGGTTTCCCTCATTTACGAAAAGCTCATTATATGTTCGGATGGGATTGGGGGCCAAAAGTTCCAGACAGCGGGATTTGGCGGTCAATTTCTTTACGAGGATATGAAACTGGAAAAATTGAAGATGTTTATATGACTCAACACCATTCTCCTGGTCAAGTAACATTGCAGACGAAAATAAAAATAATAATGTTTCGACCTTCGACTGTAACCGTAAATGTACAGATTATTGATCCGAACGGGGGTGTTATTAGCAACGATACAGCTCCGATAGAACAAGTAGAACAACTCGAAACGATAATAAACGCCCCAAAGCTATGGTGGCCAAATGGATACGGTGAACAGCCGTTGTATAAAGTTATAATCGGGCTTTACGAAAATGAGAAAAAAATCGATGCTAAATCGTACACGGTTGGGTTACGAACGATAAAAGTAAAACAAGAACTTGACCAATGGGGAAGAACATTTGAATTCGAAGTTAACGGAATTTCGATTTTTTCTATGGGTGCCAACTATATACCTGAAGATAATTTAATTTCTAGAGGATCAAAAGGGCAAACAGAAAAGCTGATAAAAAATTGTGTGGATGCAAACTTCAATACGATTCGTGTGTGGGGTGGAGGTTATTATCCAAACGATGATTTTTACACATTATGTGACGAATATGGACTTATCGTTTGGCAAGATTTTATGTTCGCTTGTGCTGTTTATGAATTAACAGATGCATTTACAGAAACGATAATTGCAGAAGTAGAAGATAATGTTAAAAGAATACGGCATCATGCTTGTCTAGGAATATGGTGTGGAAACAATGAAATGGAAGAAGCATGGGTAGGGTGGGATTTTCCGAAACCGCCGAAACTTAGGATGGATTATATAAAGCAGTTTGAAATGATTTTCCCTGATTTAATGAAGAAATTAGACCCGCAAACATTTTATTGGGCTTCTTCTCCATCATCAGGCGGAGGTTTTGTGAAGCCCAATAGTCAAAATGAAGGTGATGTCCATTATTGGGATGTGTGGCATGGATTAAAACCTTTTACCGAATATCGAAAATTTCATTTCCGGTTTTGCTCAGAATTTGGCTTTCAATCTTTCCCTTCTTTAAAGACGGTAAAGTCGTTTACAGAGCCAGTAGATCGTAATATCTTTTCTCCTGTTATGGAGAACCATCAAAAAAATGGAGCAGCAAATGGAAAGATATTGTTTTATTTGTCGGAAAACTTTTTGTATCCAAAAGACTTCTCTTCTTTATTATATGCTTCACAAATTTTACAAGCAGAGGCCATTAAATATGGGGTTGAACATTGGAGAAGACACCGCGGCCGTTGTATGGGGTCTATCTATTGGCAATTGAATGATTGTTGGCCAGTTGCTTCTTGGTCAAGTATTGATTATAACGGACGTTGGAAAGCTCTACATTATTTTGCGAAAAAGTTTTATGCCCCAGTGTTGTTATCTGTTTTAGATGAAGAAAATACCATGAGTTTTTACGTGACAAATGACCGAACAGAAGAGGTTGTTTGTACAATTGAATGGAGCTTGAGAAGAAATGATTCAACAATTATCCAACAAGGCACAGTTGTAGCAACAGTTCCCCCTTTGTTTGCAAAGCCATGTGAGTCAATGACTTTTCATCAGCTTTTTTCAGAGGAGATGAAACAGAAGCATTATTTAGACTATAAATTAATATATGAAGGAAAAGTGCAAGGACACTCGACTATTTTATTTACAAAAGCAAAACATTTTCAATTTTTAAATCCGAAAATGAAGGTGGATATAACGGAAACAGAGCAATCGTTTGTAATTACTCTAAAAACAGAAGCATTTGCAAAATATATCGAGTTAGATTTACATGAAGCAGATTGTATATTTAGTGATAATTACTTTGATTTATCTGCTGGTGAAACGAAAGAAATTGTTGTATTAAAAGAAAAGATGAATCAAGTAATGGATCTTGACCTGTTTAAAAAACAATTTAAAACGCGTTCGATTTATGATATCGCAACAATGGAATAACATTGGGAAAAGGTGGGGGATGTAAGTGTTTGCAATTGGAATTGATATTGGAGGCACAAAAATTGCAATTGGCATCGTTGATTTACAGGGGAAATTAAAAGCAAAAGTGAAAATCACAACTGATAAAACAAAGGACCCAAATGAGATTCTAGTAGAAATCAAACAACAAACAGAGAAACTAATGGAATCGGAACAACTTTCATGGCAAGTGATTACGGGTGTTGGTATTGGTGCACCTGGGCCGATTAATAAAAAGGAAGGGATTATAGCTTGTCCTCCTAATTTGCCGAAATGGCGCAATATTGAAGTTGTTTCTTTTTTTAAGAATGCATGGAATGTTCCGATTTCTTTTGAAAATGATGCGACAGCAGCTACATTAGCAGAAGGGCGATTTGGTGCAGCTCAAGGTCACTCGCACTATATTTTTGTCACCATTAGTACGGGAATCGGTGCAGGCTTATATGCAAACGGTCAATTGATTAGTGGAGCATTTGGAAATGCAGGGGATATAGGGCATATTGTAATAGACCATTCAAAAGGGATTTGTGTATGTGGACAAAGGGGATGCTTTGAATGGTTAGCTTCAGGAACAGCTATTGCAAGGCGGGCAACAGAGCAATTAGGACGAGACCTTGATACAAAAGAAGTTTTTGCCATATATCATGATGGTCACGAAGAAATGACCGAGTTAATCGAGGAAACGTATGAATATATTGGTATCGGTCTCGTAAGCCTTATTAATATGTTTGAGCCAGAAAAAATTGTCGTTGGTGGAGGAGTGTCATTAGTTGGTGAACCGTTATTTTCAGCTGTTCAACAATATGTATCCAAATATGCGTTAAGTCCATTTGGCCGGAAAACAAAAATTGTTCCGGCAGAATTGAAACAAGAGGCGGGTATTATTGGAGCCGCTTCTCTAGTTTTAAAATGAGTACAATAATCTGGGAGAACAATAGAGTCAAGCAAAAATTATTGGCATTTTTCGACAAAATCATGTAAAATAATCTAAGAATCATGTATGAAAATCTAATAAAGATAGATTATTTTTCTTTTAAAAAGCGAATAATGACAGGCTGACTATAGGGAAGGTTACTAATGCAGATGACGAATCGACTTAATTCCGGATACTCTTTTATCGTAGTTTTTATCTTAATTCTTCTGTATATCGTATGGAATTTGATGACAGTGCAATCACCTTCCCTTTTATTGTGGGGCGGATTTAGTTTTCATCTTATTGCCTCTATCCTCTCATTTTGGTGGCTGTTTACAACGTATTTACATACACTTAGTTTAATAAAGTATTGCTGGCTTCTTTTAGCCCTCTCAAGCATCTTGTATTTTTTAGGGATTGTAGCGTGGGGGCTATTTGACAATTCTCCGTATACCATTTTTTCTTATAACCCAGCTCAGTTTTTGTGGATCGCCCATACACTTTGTTATTTAGTTGCTCTAATTATTATTGTGTATTTTAAAAGAAATTCATTTCGAATGTACAGAGTATTATTCGATTCATTAATTGTTATGGTTATTGCCACGACAATTAGTTGGACATTTGTTATTCAACCACTCATGGCTTATAAAACGAGTCTTGTTTTTCCAATTGAGCTCGTATTTCCAATTATAGATTTAGGCATTTTGTTTGGTGTGTTAAGTTTATCTTTTTCAACAGTAGTATTTCGAACAAGGACGACGCTTGTTTTAGCGTCAGGCATGATAATGAAAATAATTGCAGACACTATCTATTCCTATGAAAAACTATCAGGTGTCTACGAATATGGTAGTCTTGCAGAGCCTTTATGGGTCTTATCGATTTTACTTATCGGCTTAGCAGGGGTTTGTTTTAGACAAAAGGTGGAGGAAAGAAAGCCTTTACCTAATAGTTCCTTAAAGAAGCAAATGTACAAGCAAAGCATTCCTTATGTCGGTGTAATTGGTTTATTTGCGTATGTTGTTTATTATACAGGAGGAATTAATAGCATTGTTTTTGGATTATTTGTTTGTATTATTCTAATTATTGTTAGGCAAGTTATTACCGTGGTAGAAAATGAAAAGTTATTTAGCAAATTAAATCTATTAAATGAACAATTAGAATTAAAAGTGAAACAAAGAACAGAACAATTAGAAAAAACGTTAAAAAGTGTAGAATTTATGGCGTACTATGATATGCTTACGAAACTACCGAACCGGAGACTATTTGAAGATAATGTGGCAAAAGCAATCAAAGCTATCGAGGGAAAACTAGCTGTGATGATATTGGATTTAGACCGATTTAAAGTGATTAACGATACATTAGGACATTCTGTTGGTGATTTGCTTTTAAAAGATGTCAGTGATCGGCTAAAAAATGTACTAACAGAAACTGCGATTTATCGAATTGGTGGAGATGAATTTGCCATAGTATTAGAAAACGTTGAGGTAGATGAAGTGAAAAACACAGCAGAAACAGTATTAGAACAAATTTCAAAACCATTTTTTTTATACGATAGAGAATTACATATTACTCCAAGTATAGGAATTTCGATAAGTCCTGATAATGGTGCGGACTGTGAAACGTTACTTATGCACGCGGATACAGCCATGTACAAAGTGAAAGAAAAAGGAAAAAATAATTTTCAGTTTTACCATGATGATATGAAAAATCAAACACGTCTGGATTTAGAACTTTCGCTAAGAAAGGCGATTAAGAAAAATGAATTTATTTTACATTATCAACCACAAACATCGATCCGAACGGGAAAAATTATCGGAGCGGAAGCATTAATTCGTTGGAAACATCCGAAAAAAGGGATGATCTCGCCTTTTACATTTATTCCTTTAGCTGAAGAAACAGGCATGATTTCAGAGATAAGCGAGTGGGTACTTAAAACGGTTTGTAATCAAATTAAAACATGGCAAGAAAATGGCATACCTCCAACAAAAATTGCCATCAATATTTCATCCAATCAGTTTCAACAGCCTGATTTTGTCGAATCCATAGCAAAGGTCATCGAGGAAACGGGTGTAAGCCCCAAGTATTTAGAGCTAGAAATAACGGAAAGTTTAGCGATGGACAATACAGAAAATATTATGATGAAATTATCACAGTTAAAACAAATGGGCATTCAAATTTCTATTGATGATTTTGGTACAGGCTATTCATCACTTCGATACTTAAGTCAATTTCAAATTGATAAATTAAAAATTGACCGTTCCTTCATCCATTCCGCTGAGTTTAGTGAAAAGGATGCTGCGATTGTAAGGCTTATAACCGTTATGGCAAAAGGGTTAAATTTAAAAGTGATTGCAGAAGGGGTAGAAAAACCTCAACAAATTGAATTTTTAAAAGATATAGGATGTGAAGAGTTTCAAGGCTATTATTTAAGCCCACCATTACCAATCGATGAATTCGATTTGTTTATTTCTAATAGGAACAATGAATTTTAACCTGTCGAGTCGACAGGTTTTTCTTTTAAACTATTGTATTGATACCAATGAGTCTCTAAATGAATATCCAATGTTTTCTATATTCCTCCATTTTTTTACATCGTTTCTTCACCACTTCTTAACAATTTGTTCATATTTCGTTCAACTCTATTGATTATTATAAAGAGAGGAGTGCAACAAGAAAACACTTCATAACAGTGATGAGGGTGGATGAATACAAATGGCCGGTCCTAAAGTGTTGATTTTAACTGGAAGTTATGGAAATGGGCATTTACAAGTTACAAAAACACTTGAAAAAACATTCAGAGATAAAGGGATTACGAATATTGTTACTTCTGATTTGTTTTTTGAAGCACACCCATTAATTACTAAGGTCACGAGATACTTATATATTAAAAGTTTTACGTATGGTCAACGGATTTATGGTGGTATTTATTATGGAACCGACAAGAAAAAGAACAGTTACATTACGAAGGTAACTCGCCGACTAGGAATGGAAAAGCTTGATGAAATTGTTCAACGTGAAAACCCAGATATTATCGTGAACACCTTTCCGATGCTTGTTGTCCCTGAATACCGAAAACGAAAAGGTACTCTTATTCCCATTGTCACAGTTGTGACCGATTATTGTGTTCATAACCATTGGATTCATGAAGAGGTCGATACGTATTATGTTTCCACAAATGAAATTGTCGAGAGGTTAAAAAAGAGCGGAATTTTACCTCAAAAAGTGAAAGTTACAGGTATACCGATTCAACCTTCTTTTGAACAAAAAATAATGCAAGAATCATTTTTGAAGACATTTAATTTATCAAAAACAAAACCGATTATTTTAATCATTGCAGGAGCTTTTGGCGTATTGCAAGATTTAGACCAAGTTGTACAAGAAATTCAAAACTCGACCGACTGTCAGGTCGTTGTCATTTGTGGTAAAAACAAAAAATTAAAACAATCATTAGATTCTTCTTTTTGTTCGGAAAATGATGTCAAAATTATTGGCTATTCGAATGAAATTGATAAATGGATGAGTGTTGCTACAGTGTTAGTAACAAAGCCAGGGGGAATAACATTAAGTGAAGCACTTGCTGTTCATGTGCCATTAATATTATTTGGATGTGTACCTGGTCAAGAAACTGAAAATGCTCTTTATTTTAAACAGAAAGGTATTGCTGAGGTTGTCGATTCAAAATCAGAACTAATAACTCAAATAACTGAAATTGTAACGAATGATTCAAAAAGAAAAGAAATGAAACAAAGAATGGAGCAGCTTTATAAAGGAAGTGCAGCCAATATGATTTGTGATGACATTGTTGAAATGCTTTCTTCTCCTTCTGTTCAAACGACACCATTAGTAATAGAACAAACATATGCTGAAACCATTAGTTAAAGATAAACCGTTTTTATTGCTAGTTTTTGTGTTAACATTATTAGAATTTGTACGTGGAGCAATTATTATTAGTTATTTACCTAGCCTTGCTTCTAGTCAATTGATTTCTCTTACGTTTATAGGTCTTGCGATTACATTGCATTTCGTGAGCGATGCTGTCACAAATATCGGTATTGGATTTTTTATGAAAAGACTAGGTGTTAAATTAGTGATGCATAGTTGCTTTTTTCTGATGGTTGTTTCTGTATCGTTATTTTTCTTAGTACCTTCAAATGGACTTATGATTTTTGCAGCCATTGTTCTAGGATTAGGTATATGTCCGCTATGGCTAGTTGTATTAACAAAAGCAAGTGGGGAAAATCGCGGCAAAAACATGGGTTTCGTTTATTTTGGTTGGCTTTTTGGTATTGCCACAGGAACAATATCGATGAATGTCATTAGCACGTTGCAGGTGGACCTGTTAGGATTTTTTGTACCTTTATTGCTTCTTTTAGCTTGGTTTATTTATAGTAGAAGTGATACACAAAAGGTAGAAATTAAACAAATGAATATGAAAACAGAGTGGCAAGGGCTCGTTCAATTTGTGAAAAAAAGTAAGATTGTTATTCCTGGTGTTTTATTGCAAGGAATGGCTATGGGAATGTTAATCCCTATATTGCCTTCTTTTGCCATTGAAGAACTTCATTTAACTGAGCCACAATATGTGGTTATGTTGGTGGTTGGCGGGCTGTGTGCGATTGTTTTTTTAATCCCAATGGGAAGATGGGTCGATATTGTAAATATTAGAATTCCAATCATCCTTGGTTTTAGTGTATTTGCTTTGTTTTTATATTTATTAACAACAAGTGATACCCTTTTATTTACAACGATTTGTGTCATTGCCATTGGTATTTTTTATGCGATGTTACTGCCGGCCTGGAATTCATTTCTCGCGGATTTTATTCCTAGTTATATTAAAGAAGCGAGCTGGGGATTAGTATCTTCGTTGCAAGGTATTGGTGTGATGGTTGGTCCCATTGTAGGTAGCCTTTTAGCTTTAGGGAAGAACACAGAAGTTACAATTACAATAAGTGCATTATTATTAGGATTAACCGCGCTATTTTATTTTGGCTACTTTTCGGTCTTTGCACGAATAAGAAGTTAGAAAAAAACAAAGAAATCTAGCATAGCTAGGTTTCTTTGTTTATATTCATATCGTCTTTATACCAATAGAGGTTACTTTTGTTCAGCTATGGTAGACGCTTTTGAATCACCGACTAGGCGTTTATCGAAAATAAACGGACCAAATGGAATGATCGAAGCTATTCCAGCAAGAAAGACTTTTTGAAAACGCCAACCTGCTGCAAAAATCATATAAACAACAACTAGCATATACAATACAAAAAGTCCACCGTGGATGGCACCTACAACTGTGACGGCCATTGGATAATCAAACCCATATTTTAATGGCATTGCGACACCTAGTAATAATAAATAGGAAATAGCTTCAAAAAAAGCAACGACACGAAAACGATCTTCAGGAGTACTCATCGGTATCCCTCCTTTTATAGTCATGTTTCTATTATATCAAGTTAACGCCCAATAAAAAGTGAAGAAAACATGAAAAATAGGTTATCACTGTAAATATAGTAATATCCCTTTAGTTAATAAAAATCCATGTCCTAGTTTTTTAGTCATAGAAATGGTAAAATATGACCTTACCTTTATCAAAGTTCAAATTCGATAAAAGGAGTAAATATGATGACAAAAGAAATTACGGTTAAAGTGAAACCGAAATTTTTAAAAAAGTATAAAAGTGGCTTCCCGCTTATTATGAAAGATGCTATTGATAGTAAGGGACAAGAGATGAAAGAAGGTATGGTAGTCACCTTAGTGGACGAGCATGATTCGTTTATAGGGAAAGGGTATGTCGGAAAACAAAACAAAGGCTTTGGTTGGATTGTAACAAAAAATCCAGCAGAAGCTATAAACAACCTGTTTTTTAAAAGAAAGTTGGAACAGGCTTTTACGAAAAGAACATCGATGTTTGATCATGAGGAGACGAATGCCTACCGAGTTTTTAATGGTGAAGGTGATGGTATTGGTGGCCTTATTATTGATTTTTATGATGGATATTATGTCATCCAGTGGTATAGTGAAGGCATTTTTGCATTTCAAAAAGAAATTATAGAAAGCATTTTACAGCAAGCTAATTGCAAAGGGATTTATGAAAAAAAACGCTTTGATACTGGTGGGCACTATATCGATGGAGATGATTTTGTCGGTGGGACACCAGCTCAGTTTCCATTAATTGTGAAAGAAAATGGAATGAATATTGCAGTTGATTTAAATGATGGAGCGATGGTAGGAGTCTTTTTAGATCAACGAGATGTCCGTTTTCAAATTCGAAAAACGTATGCGAAAGATAAAGAGGTATTAAATACATTTTCTTACACAGGTGTATTTTCTGTAGCCGCTGCATTAGGAGGTGCGAGGAAGACAACAAGTGTTGACCTTGCCAAAAGAAGCTTACCTAAAACGATCGAACAATTTAGTGTAAATAACATTGATTATGAGGAACATGACATTATTGTTGAAGATGTATTTGCTTATTTTAAATATGCAAAACGGAAAGAAAAGAAGTTTGACCTTATTGTCCTTGACCCTCCAAGTTTTGCACGTTCTAAACAAAGGAGATTTAGTGTCGCAACAGATTATACAGCCTTGTTAGAAGAAGTACTAGCAATTACGAACGAGAATGGGATGGTTGTGGCTTCTACGAATTATAGTGGTTTTGGGATGGAGAAATTCAAGCAATTTATCAACCAAGCATGCAAAAACCAAAAAAGGAAATATTCTGTTGTTGAACAATACTCGCTTCCAAAAGATTTCAAAACACACCCGCAATATAAAGAAGGAAATTATTTAAAAGTGGTGTTTATTCAATTGCAAAATTAAAGAAAAGCAATCAGAATCATTTAAACATTTTTCTGATTGCTTTCCCTGTTGATTTTCCAACTACTCTTCTTCCAATCCGTTTCCCTACCTTTCCTCTTTTAACAGCATTAATATCACCTAATACACGGCCGATTTTATATAATGTTCTTCGAATTTGATTAATGTTCATAAATAATTTCCTCCTTTTGATTGATTGGATATTGACAGGACAACTAGCGCATCATACAATAAAACCGAAAGCGCTTTCGATACAAGTGAGGAGTTTAAAGATGCCAACGATTTATGACATAGCCCAAAAAACAGGCTTTTCTATAGCTACTGTTTCAAAAGTATTAAATAATTATACAGATGTCAATGAAAAAACACGAAAAAAAATATTGGATACAGTAAATGAACTAGGTTATTTACCAAATGCGAATGCCCGTTCTTTAACGACAAAAAAGTCATGGACGATAGGTGTTGTTTTTGTCGAAGCCTTAAACATCGGAATGAAGCATCCACTTTTTAGTGGTGTCATTGAAAGTTTTCGAAAACGAGTTGAACAAAGTAGTTATGATTTATTGTTTGTGTCAAGAAATATTGGTAATGAGAAAAAAAGTTATTTAGAACATTTTCGCTATCGAGGGGTTGATGGAGTTGTTATTGTTTCTCCATTACATTTTGATTCAGAAGTGCAAAATTTATTAGAATCTGATATCCCTACGGTTTTTATTGATATGCATAGCCGTGATGCAAGTGTTGTGTTTAGTGATAATCGCCATGGCAGTGAATTGGCAGTAGACTACTTACATTCGTTAGGGCACCGGAAAATTGCTCATATTGCAGGACACGAGAAAACGTTCGCTGGGGAAGAACGGTTAAAGGGCTTTTTAGAAGCTTGTCAAAAAAATCATCTCGACATACCAGCTGAATACATAGTAAACGGTGGATATTTTGGTTTTGAAGGTGGAGAAAATGCGATGAGTGCATTACTTTCTTTGGAAGATAAGCCTACAGCTGTTTTTGCAGCAGGTGACTCCATGGCATTAGGGGCAATGAAAGTGGCTAACGACATGGGATTAAAGGTACCAGAGGATATTTCGATTATTGGATTTGATGATATTGAAATCGCAAAATATACTTCACCAGCCTTAACAACGGTTAAACAAAATACAGATATGCTCGGAAACCAAGCTGCCGATTTGTTATTACAGCAAATCAATGAAAAATCGAAATTAACAGTGGCGATGACCATTCCTGTAGAGTTAGTGAAAAGAGATTCTTGTGGGGAAGCGAAAAAGTAGTAGCTTTTTCGTTTTTGTTTCCGAAAGCGCTTTATATTAAAAGTATAAAGAATACGCTTTCTCTTTTATTTCAGAAAGTAAAGCGCTTTCGTTAAGATAACTAGCGAAATGGAGCGGAGTCAAATAAACATGATTCTTCATTCAACGGTAATAACTAAAAACTGTGGGACAACAGCGTTTTAATAGGAATAGTGTACTAAAGAAAGAACATGCTAGTTACAAATGAATCTAATATGAGGTGATTCCAATGCCAAGAAAAATGAGAATTGTGGAGTCGAATAAAAATCAAAAAAAGAAGTGGGAAGAAAAAGGGATGATTACGTTTGTAAATCAACCGGTAGATAGCGAACATATTGTATCTTTGAATCCTGACCAGACATTTCAACAATGGATGGGATTTGGGGGAGCTTTTACAGAAGCAGCCGCATATAGTTTGGCAAAAATATCACCTCAGCTCAGGGAAGAAGTACTTGATGCATACTTTGATAAAGACGTTGGGTTAGGCTATACACTAGGTAGAACCCATATACATAGTTGTGACTTTGCATTGGAGAATTATACATATGTAGATGAAGGGGATAAAGATCTGGCGTCATTTTCAATTGAACGAGAGTGGAAATATGTCATTCCTTTGATTCAAGATGCCATGACCGTTGCAAACGAACCACTAACAATTTTAGCTTCTCCATGGAGCCCGCCGCCATGGATGAAAACGAATGGTGAAATGAACAATGGCGGAAAATTATTGCCTGAATATCGGCAAGTTTGGGCGAATTATTATGTAAAGTACATTGAAGAAATGGAAAAAGCGGGAGTGCCAATTTGGGGAGTATCTGTTCAAAATGAACCTGAAGCAGTACAAGTCTGGGATTCGTGTATTTACACAGCAGAAGAAGAACGTGACTTTGTGAAAGAATTTTTAGGACCTACCCTTCAGAAGCACGATTTAAGTGATAAACAGATAGTCATTTGGGATCATAACCGTGATGTCATTGTAGATAGAGCGACGACCGTATTAGAGGACCCGGAAGCAGCCAAATATGTGTGGGGTGTAGGAAATCATTGGTATGTATCAGAGGAGTTTGAGAACTTATCAAAGGTTCACGAAGCTTTCCCGGATAAACATCTTTTATTTACAGAAGGGTGTATCGAAGGTGGAGTGAAACTAGGTGCGTGGCATACGGGAGAACGATATGCTCGCAATATTATTGGAGATATGAATCATTGGCTTGAAGGATTTATTGATTGGAACATTGTGTTAGATGAAACAGGCGGGCCAAATCATGTCGGGAATTATTGTGATGCACCGATAATTGTCGACACAAAAAAAGATGCTGTTTATTATAACAGTTCTTATTATGCCATTGGGCACTTTAGCCGTTTTATCAAAAGAGGAGCAGTCCGGATTGAAGTTCTTTCGAATGTTCCCAATGTATCGATAACCGCATTTAAACAGCAAGATGAAATTATTGTTGTTGTTTTAAATGAAACCGAACAAAACGAGAAGCTTACGTTTTCCATCAACGAAGAATCAGCAGAAGTAATTGTGCCAGCGCATTCAATTGTGACGTATGTGATTCATTAATGGAGGGGTAATTATGTATTCACTTAATAAGGATCGTTCGTTTGAAATTAATCAATATCAAGAACTTCCACCTTTTTCGAGTTTTTTACCAGGTATCGCAGGTGTGAACGGAATTCCGATGTGGGTGTTTTATGTTAGTCGCGGTCAAGGGATATCAAGCTTTGGTATACAAGATAAAAATAAGGCTATATCAGAATTTTATCCAGCCGATAAAGCCTATCAAAATGTGTTTCTTCATGGGTTTCGAACGTTTGTAAAAATTCAGCATGACGACGATACGACGATAATTGAACCTTTTTCTGCTTCCGATCAGTATGGGAAGGAAAAGATGGTCATTAACGAAAATACATTAAAGCTCATTTATGATAATGACAAGTATGGATTCACTTTAGAAATCGAATATTTCATTTTGCCTCACTCCAAAGTAGCAGCCCTCGTCCGTCATGTGAAATTGAAAAATGTGGGACGAACAAAACGTTCTTTTGAAATATTAGATGGAATACCGACGATATTACCTAGTGGAGTGTCTAATGCAGCTTATAAAGAGCTCGGTCATACATTAAAAAGCTGGTTTGATGTGAAAAACTTAGAACAAGGCATTCCTTTTTATACGTTACGTGGAAGTATGGAAGATTCCGCAGAAGTAAAGCAAATCACTGAAGGAAACTTTTATGTAAGTATGATGACTCAAGGAGAAAAGTTGAAATATAGTACACCTATTGTTGATAGAGATGTTATTTTTGGTTCAGATACTTCCATGCAATTCCCTAAAAAGTTTGCTAACCATTCTATCTCACAATTACTTGAACAAAATCAAGTCACAACAAATAAAGTAGCTTGCGGCTTTTCGCCTTTTGCCTTTGAACTAGAGGCCCAAGAGGAAATCGAAATGTATACGGTTATCGGACATGCCTCGTCATTACAGCTCGTTCAATCTTATGTTAAAGAAGTGATGACACAGCCATATTTAAAAGAAATGCAAAAAAAGGCAAGAAGCATGACTGAGGAGATTGTAAATCCAATTGAAACAGTAACGGCACAGCCCATTTTCGATGCGTATTGTCGACAAAGCTTTTTAGATAATGGACTGCGAGGCGGGTTCCCGGTTGTATTTGAAAAAGGAGAGAAAAAGAAAGTTTTTTATCTGTATTCAAGAAAACATGGCGACTTAGAAAGAGATTATAACTTTTTCTCTATTAGTCCAACGTTTTACTCTCAAGGAAACGGAAACTACCGCGACATCAACCAAAACCGACGATGTGATATCTTTTTTGAACCAAAAGTTAGTGATGCTAACATTAAACAATTTATGAGTTTAATTCAATTAGATGGATATAACCCACTTGGCGTAAAAGGAGTTCGTTACAAGCTGAAAGAGTCCTTCTCTTATTTAACTTATTTTTCTGAAACTGATGTTGAGAAAGTAGAAGCTTTTTTTCAAGCGAGTTTTACACCGGGAGAATTAAAACATTTTATTGTCGACCATAACATTGGATTAACAACAGACTTTGAACAACTTTTAGTCGCTGTCCTCCTTGATGCGGAGGAACTGTATCAAGCAGAATTTGGGGAAGGGTATTGGATCGACCATTGGACATATAACTTAGATTTAATTGAAAGCTATTTAACGATATATCCGGATAAAGGTAAAGAATTATTTTTTGAACGATCTTATTCGTTTTTTGATAGTCCAGCTTTTGTGAAGAAACGAGAAAATAAATATCAAATCACAAATGAAAAGCTTCGTCAATATGAGGCGGTAGCTAAAGACAAACAAAAGCTACTACAAGCGGCCTCAAATGATGGAGCATTGTGGGTGAAAACAAAATATGGACAAGGTGAAAAATATCAAACAAATTTATATTCAAAGTTATTTTTGCTCACCTTAATCAAAACAGCGACTTTGGCTCCATATGGTTTAGGGGTTGAAATGGAAGCCGATAAGCCCGGATGGAATGATTCTTTAAACGGATTACCAGGGATGTTAGGGTCTAGTACATCAGAGTTAATGGAAATTAATCGCTTAATCGACCTTTTATTAAAGGTAAATGGCAATCATGAAGTTCACTTACCAATGGAAACTTACGAGTTTTTAAAAGGAGTACTATGTGCAATAAAAAAGGTCGATGAAGCTTCTGATGAAAGTGAGCATGCATATTGGAACAAAGTGACTTCACTTCGAGAGCAGTACCGTGAGTCAGTCCGATATGGTGTCCATGGCGATGAAATCACGCTTTCCTTTGAAGAGGTAAAAGTAATGTTAGTTCTATTTAAAGACCGTGTGGAAACAGGAATTGAACGTGTTCATAGCTATAGTTCGGATTTACCTGCTACTTATTTTTATTTTGAACCAATTCAGTCCTCGATTTCTACGCTCGCTTTGGATGAAATAAAGTGGAAGCCTATTCCGGTTGTCCCGTTCTTAGAAGGCATTGTTAAATGGTTGAAAGTGACGAAATCGAAACAGGAAGCAAAACAAATTTACGATAAAGTAAGAGCTTCTGACATTTACGATAAAAAATTAGGGATGTACAAAACATCAATGTCTATACAACATGAGCCAGATGAGTTAGGAAGAGCTAACTCTTTTACTCCGGGTTGGCTTGAAAATGAATCGATTTTTTTACACATGGAATATAAGTATTTACTAGAAGTGTTAAAAGCCGGTTTAGCGGAACAGTTTTTTGAAGATATGAAAAAGGCTATGATACCGTTTCTGGACCCGGAAATGTATGGGAGAAGTATTTTAGAAAACTCTTCATTTATTGCAAGTAGTGCAAACCCGGATCCTTCTTTACACGGGAGAGGTTTTGTTTCGCGATTAAGTGGATCGACGATTGAGTTTTTGAACATGTGGTTTGTCATGATGGCTGGGAAGAAACCATTTATTTTCGAAAATGAAACATTAACATTAACCCTTTCACCGACACTACCAGATTGGATGTTTACAGAAAAGGGAGAAGTCACCTTTACTTTTCTAGGGCAATGTCAAGTAACGTATATAAATGCCGAAAGAAAAGCGACTTTTGGTAAAGATGCTGTTGTCCCGTATAAATATGAAATGGTTTTTAACAGTGGTGAAGTAGAAATGGTTGAAGGAGACGTGCTGAAGGGACAAGTCGCCGCCTCGGTACGTGGTGGAGAAGTGAAACAAATGAAAGTCTATCTAAGATAATCCAAGAAAACTAGGGATGCTCGAGAATTTGAGCGTCCCTAAAAAAAAACAGAAAATGAAAGCGCTTTATATTATAAGGGAGGAGGAAATGTAAATTAAATGAGGTGTTCGTGCAAAAACACGGTACAGCTTCAAAACGAAGGGGCTTATAACAAAAAAAGTTGAATAAATCTAAGAGGCTACCATTATTTTATGGAGGGGAAATTATGTTTAAAAAATGGTTCAGTTTATTTCTTATCTTTTTACTAATCAGTTCTAATTTTAGTAGTGTCATGACAAAAGCTGCCGAACAAAGCAGGGATGAGAGTGATTCTAGTAATCTATTTTATTTAGTGAGTCACGCTGACAAAAAATTACTTTCTGCTGAAGGTGGCACAGAAGATGGAGAAGAGGTCATTCCCAAATCACAAGAAAAAGTTTCTTTCTTACTTGAAGGAATACATGGTGTGCAAAATGACTTAGAACATTCCACTATGGAGCTATATATAACGGGTTTAACGTCGGGAGTGGGGCTTGATGTCAGTGTGTCCTATGATTTTAATGGGGATGGACAGTGGGATCGCATTGAGCAAACAGCACCAAATGATGTAATGGCAACGAACGCTGTCTATGATGAATACGAACAATTTACTAGAAACCTCATAGACGTTGAAGGGGACGCGCTTTCACCGTTAGAAAATGGAAGAATACAAGTCGATGTATGGGTTCGATTTGGTGATGGTGATGCCCTTTTGAAAACGGGTCATAATCACAAGGCTTCTAAAGTGATGTTACCTTATACGATTACAACAACACCTCCTCCAGAAGAGCAGGAACAGGCAAAAGAAGAAAGTAGTGAAATGGAAGTGCCCATTAATGAAGAGCCTCGTGATAATGAGCAAGATGAAAATGGTGGAAGAGAAGAAGACGAAGAACATGAACAAAATGAAGATTCAGATTTGGTGGATGGGGATTGGAGCTTAACATGGGAGGATAATTTTGATGGAGATGAGTTAGACCTATCAAAATGGACCATTGACACAGGGAATGGCTTTGTTCAACCAGATGGAACGTATGTACCAGGATGGGGAAATGAAGAGTTACAATATTATCATGAGAACAATGTAAAAGTAGAAGATGGAAGATTAATTTTAGAAGGTCGCAAAGAGCAAGTGTCTGACAATAGAGGGACATATCAGTACACATCAGGAAAAGTTCATACTCAAGGGAAATTTAGTCAAAAATACGGAAAGTTTGAAGCAAAAATGAAACTTCCTGCAGGACAAGGGTATTGGCCGGCATTTTGGATGATGCCAGAGCATGATGTGTATGGTGGTTGGGCAGCATCAGGTGAAATCGATATTATGGAAGCTGCAGGTGGAAGGGTAGACCATATTGGTGGGGCGATTCATTATGGTGGTCAATGGCCAAACAATACGTATACGGCCAAAGATTATTATTTTCCGGAAGGTCAAGATATTACAGACTTTAACGTATACTCAGTAGAATGGGAACCAGGTGAAATCCGTTGGTATGTGAATGGAAATTTATATCAAACGTTAAATAATTGGAGCTCGACAAGTACCGGAAATCCTGCACCTTTTGCCTATCCTGCTCCGTTTGACCAAGAGTTTCATCTTATCTTAAATTTAGCCATTGGTGGATGGTATGGAGGAAATCCAGACGCAACTACACCATTTCCTGGCCAAGTAGAAGTTGAATATGTAAGAGCGTATGAGCTTACAGGGAGAGAATATCGTGAACCTGTTCCTCCAGCATTTGAGGTAGAAGAGTTGCCAAGCGATACGAAACAACCTCAAAACGGAAATTATGTATATGATTCAACTTTTGAAAATGGGTTTACAACGATTCGTAACAACACGGAAATGAATAATGAATGGGATAAAGAATTTTGGAATTTAGTATTTATGAATGATTTTAACGGGAGTGCTCAAGCGTCTGTTGAAGATGTTTCTGGTACACAATTTGCCAAAGTTAATGTCATAAATGGTGGAAGTCAACCATATGCGGTGCAATTAATTCAAAATATTACGCTTGGAAAAGGAAGATGGTATAAGTTAAGCTTTGATGCGAAATCGAATCAAAACCGAACGATGAATGTTAAATTAGGAGCTGGGCCAGAAAGAGGGTATACCGGATATTCGCCTAGTCCAAACTTTTCTTTAACAAATGAAGTTCAATCTTATGATTTAGTGTTTCAAATGCAACATGACTCAGATGCTTTAGCGAGATTGGAGTTTAATCTTGGGTTAAATACGAATCCAGTGTGGATTGGAAATGTTGTATTAGAAGAAGTCGAAGCAGTTGATCCATATAATGAAAATGGTCCAAAATCACCTTTGAGCAATGGGAATCACGTGTACAACGGTACGTTTGATCAAGGGAATATGGATAGAATGACATTTTGGAACTTTATTATAAATCATGGGAGTGCGTCTGCATTGGTTAGCGAAGAAATGAGAGAGTTACAGGTTGCCATTACAGACGGTAAATTGTCACCATCAGCAATTCAAGTTGTTCAAAAAGGAATGAACTTACTTGAAAATGATGAGTATAAAGTGACATTTGATGCTAGAGCAAGCAGTGATAGACAAATTGAAGTAGCGTTATTAAGTCATGATGGCGACGTAAATTATTCAGGTGCGCAAACGATAAACCTTACTACAGCAATGGAAGAGAAAAGCTTTACATTTACGATGCCTCAAAGAACAGATATTGAAGGACAGCTTGTTTTTTATCTTGGTGGCAACAATTATGATGTGTATTTAGACAATATTAATATGGTACGCTTAACGAACAACAATGCGAAACTATCGTTAGACGATATTTTTCCATTGAAAAATGGTGATTTTGCAAACGGAATGAACGATTGGGTTAGTCATGTCCAAGGCGATCATGAAGGTGGAACCTCAACAGCGTCTGTTTTTGTGGAAGATGAGGCAGCGAAAGCCTCGATTCAAAACGAAGGGTATGAACCGTGGCATGTTATGTTAATGCAAGAAAATGTAAAGTTAAAGCCAGGAAATACGTATGTCGTGCAATTTGATGCTTTTGCCTCTGTTGATCGTGACATGGAGGTCGTCATTGAGAATGCTAGTTATACAAGATTTTTTAATGAAAAAGTATCACTTACAAAAGAGGTCCAAACGTATCAATTTGAATTTGAAATGACACAAGAACAGACGACAGGACTCAAGTTTTTACTTGGCCGTATTTCTGGGAGTTCAGCGGTTGGAAGCGCACATAGTGTCATCATTGATAATGTTCGTTTAGAAGTGAAAGGTGAAAGAGAAAAAGCATTCCCATTGAAAAATGGCAATTTTTCTAACGGCATTGAGCCATGGAAGAAACATGTACAAGGCGAACATGACCAAGGTAACAGCTCAAAAGCAACATTGGAAGTGATTAATGAACAAGCGAAAGTAAGTGTCGTAAATGTGGGAGTTCATCCATGGGATGTTCAATTATTTCAACCAGAACTATCTTTACAAGCAGGGATGGACTATATTTTACATTTTGATGCTTCTTCATCAGTGGGTCGTAAAGTAGAGGTTGTCATCGATAATGGGGCTCCTTCTTATCATCGTTATTATGAGACGATTGCGGAACTTACTTCTTCATGGCAAACGTATAGTTTTGAGTTTGAAATGCCAGTCGATGATACAGTAAGCTTGCAATTTTTACTTGGAAATGTGGCAGGTCAAGGAAATGTAGATGCTCATGACGTCTTCTTTGATAATGTTCGCCTTGAAAGAAAGGGAGCTAAAGAAGCCTTAACAGGAGTGAAAGATGGGGATGATGAATCACCTTCAACTCCATCTGAACCAGAAGACCCGAATGATAAACGTTGGAAAGAAGTTGGTGAGAACTTACTTATCGATGGCGGCTTTGATACGACGGAGAATTTTGGTGTAGCACCGGATCAAATGGTTCCAGGCTGGAATATTTTTAATATGGGAATTCATGAGCAATGGGCTGGCCTTGCAGATTTCTCGGTTGAACAGGGGAAATTAAACATCGAAGTGAAGCAAGCAGGCTGGGAATGGTGGCATATTCAACTTTTGCAAAATCCGAATGTGACAGCCGGTATGTATAAAATTCAATTTGATATGAGTTCTGAAAAAGAAAGGGAAATCAATGTTGAATTAGCGGGTTCACCGATTCAAACATTTACAGTTACAGAAGAAATACAAACATTTGAATCTATTGTAGAAGTAGGCACGGATGGTGTACGTCAATTTATGTTTGGACTAGGGAGAAAAGCATCAGACCGAGAGTTAACAACTCCATATTCAATGGTCCTTGATAATGTAAGACTCGTTCGAGTGGAAGAGGATACGGATTCTCCAGTAGAACAGCCAAAGGGCCCATTTATTCCGTCTGAAAATGGACTTGTCGACATTCCGATAGAAAGCATTGCACAAGGTGAGACGGTTGATATCTTATTGACAAATGTGAATAAAGTTATCATAAGTCAAGAGATTGTTGATGCTTTACTAGAGAAACAAGCAAACATCCGTTTTATGAAAGAAGAAAATAATAGCAATATTGTTGAGGTGACAATACCAGCTCGTAACTTTACAAAGACAGGAGCAGTTGAATTTACAATGGAACAGCTCCAAAGTCAAATTGTCCAAGGAGAATTAGCAGTTAGCGATATTTTCAAATTTTCATTAACGCAAGGGGAAGAGCTAATTTCATCGTTTGAAGAAGGATATGAAGTGACACTTTCTTTTAAAGTGGCTGAAGATGTAGGGGAAGCTCAAATCTTATACTTCAATGAAGATGAACAAAAGTGGGAAGAGATATTTGATAGCGGTACTTACGATGAAGGCTACATTTCGGGAGCAACGAATCATTTTAGTATTTTTGCCGCTTTTGAAGTGACGAATGAACCAGCCCCAGGAGATGGTGATGACACAGATAATGGAGGAAATCCAGGAACAGGTGATGATACGGATAATGGAGGAAATCCAGGAACAGGTGATGATACGGATAATGGGGGAAGTCCAGGAGCAGGGGATGACTCGGATAATGGAGGAAGTCCAGGAGATGGTGATGACTCGGATAATGGAGGAAGTCCAGGAGCAGGTGATGACTCCGACAATGGCGAAGGTTCAGGAGAAGAATCAACGTCAGATAAAGATAAGGATAAGAAGCTTCCGAAAACCGCAACAAATGTCATGAATTGGATGGTTGTAGGACTTTCCATGTTACTCATTGGTGTTAGTATACTAATCTATCGAAGAAAAAAAGCGTAAACAACTCAAAGTGAAAAGGCGACTAAAAAGGAATAACCTTATTAGTCGCCTTTTCACTTTGTTACGGACATGTGTTCCGTTACTTCATGAAAAACTGAGGATTTCTATCTTTGTTCGGACATCTGTTCCGTTATGTTCTTACTTTTAGAAGAAAAGACGCTCTCTTTTGTGAAATAGCGGAACAAATGTCCGAACGAGTCCGAAACATCGGTGTTGTACAATATTTTGTGTAAGACTTGAAAAACAAAAAAAGGTAGGGTAATCTCCGTATTGAGCGAAAATACATGAAAGGAGATACCTACCTATGGTACAAAGTATAAATGAAAACCCATTTGCAGATCAACTAGATAACATGGTTCGTGAATTTGTAAAACAGAAGCTTGAATTAATTATGAAAGAAGAAATGCAACAGTATTTTGAAGTAGAGCATCCAGAACTTAAAAATCAAAAGAATGGACATTACGAGCGATCGTTAGACACGAAATATGGACATATTACCAGCCTTAAGGTTCCAAGAGACCGTGAAAACCACTTTCAAACTAAAGTATTTAAGCCATACCAGCGGTATGAACAATGGCTTGGAGAATCTATTATACAGATGTATCAAGATGGAATGAGTACAAGAGAGATTGGTAAATTTGTAGAGAATGTTCTTGGTGATACCTATTCTCCAACAACAATCAGCAATATCACTGATGTTTTGATTGAAGACGTAGAAGCTTGGCAATCCCGTCAACTTGAAAAACGTTACTCTGTATTATTTCTAGATGGTACTTATATTAACTTACGCAGAGATGACGTCGAAAATGAAGTAGTTTATATTATCTTGGGAATTAACGAAAATGGAGTTAGAGAAATTCTTGGGTTTCATGTCGGTGGGCAAGAAAGTTCCACTGGGTGGGAACAACAATTACAAAAACTTAGAGAACGTGGCGTAGAGGAAGTCTTACTAGGGGTGTTTGATGGCCTTAGTGGACTTGAAGCAGCATTTAAACGCGTATTTCCTAAGGCAGATGTACAGCGATGTATTGTTCATAAAGTAAGAAACTCATTATCAGCAGTACGAAAGAAAGATAGAGAGGAAATTGCCGAAGATTTAAAAGCAATTTACAACTCTAAAAATAAAGAAATGGCGCATGAGGAGTTTAAAAATTTTAGCACGAAGTGGTCAAAACGGTACCCGAAAGTGATTAAGTCATGGAAGGAAGATCTCCCTGTTCTATTAACCTTTTATAAATATCCTACTATCCTCCATCGAAAGATATACTGTACAAATATGATTGAACGTTTTATGGGAGAAATAAAGCGCCGTACTAGAAAAATAGTAACGTTCCCAAATGAGCGTGCAGTAGAGAAAGTAATCTACTTAAGATGTATCAGTTTTAACGAAAACAAACAAAAAGTCGCTCATGGTTTTGGGCAACAAAGAGAAGTTCTTCAAAAAATGTTCGAAGAACGATATGGTACAGCTGAAAATTAATAATAACTGGAATTTTTTTACTACCCCTCCCCCGGGGGAGGGGTAGTAAAAAATAAAATATAGTTCACTACGGAGTAACCTTCGGTTTACACAAAATTATTGACATAACCGAAACATCGTGGAAAAGTGAAAATAACGGAATATATGTCCGAAGCCAGCGTAAAGTTGGAGTTCAGATGTTCACCTCGTCTCCACACATAAAAAAGAAGAGACACAACTAAAAGGAAACTACACCTTTTGGAAATGTGTTCCGCGCGAGGCCAGCCACAAGAAAAACAACTTGTGGCAAAAAGAAAGGCCCCGCCTCCACAAAAGAAGAGACACAATCAAAAGGAAACTACACCTTTTGGAAATGTGTTCCGCGCGAGGCCAGCCACAAGAAAAACAACTTGTGGCAAAAAGAAAGGCCCCGCCTCCACACATAAAAAAAGAAGAGACACACCCAAAAGGAAACTACACCTTTTGGTTGTGTCTCTAAAAGAAAAGGGGGATAGACAAGAATAATACTTATCTAGAACTAGCATGGTCAAACATAGAAAATCTAAACCTATTTTTCTATATTTTTTTGAAAATGGTATGATTTTTTTTTGGTTTCATAGAGTAGATATAGGATAAGTAGATTAGGGGGAAAGTGAAATGGAAGTGAAGATTATGAATGATTCCAATGGAAAGATTATGAAATCTTATCAGCTTGATGATCCTAGCCCGTTTATTGAATTAATACGCAAAGCTGGTGGTTTGCAATATCGGAATTGTACGGATCGGTTAGTGAAGCCGAATTTTTATTTTTATCGTTATTTAGGTTGTGATTTTTTTGTGGATATAGATGATGTGGAATGTGAACAATACGTTATGATTTATGTTTGTAAAGAATAGGGAGGTGTAATCATGGCAGATTGGAATGAGCAAGCAAGTAGAAACTTAAATCTACCAAGACCACATCAGGAGTCGAACAAAGATATCGCTAAGAAAATGGTAGAAGCTGAAATTCAGGATGAAGTTAGCCGCGATGCGCGGCGGTTAGACAAAAAATAAAAGATTCGCTCATGAAAATAGATTTTCATGAGCGAAATTACTGTCATATTATGAAAAAAAAGGTATAGTAGAAGAAAAAGGGAAGGTGGGAAAACAGTGAATGAGCAAGAGGCACAAGCACTATTAAACCAACTTCGAAACGGTGAATTACCTGAAGTCCATATTACAAAAGAGCATTTTTTACCTTTTCGTGCTGTGTTAGTTGAGCAAGAAGATAGAGAACAATTTGTTGGACAAGCGCAAAAGGGTGGGTCTGTTCGTTATTCTTACATAAAATCTTCGGAACAATAAAAAGGATGGTGAAACAATGGGTGATTTTGATAAAATAGTAAACCGTGTGGGAACCGAATCCATGAAATGGGACGGTGTTGATAAATTATATGGTGGAGAAGGATTATTGCCATTCTGGGTTGCAGATATGGATTTTAAAGCGCCAGAAGCTGTTCTTGAGGCGCTCAAAAAAAGAGTAGATCATGGCATATTTGGATATCCTCATAAACCAGCTTCACTAGATGACGCGATTATAAATTGGCTGTCCAGACGCTACTCATTTCCAGTTGACCAAAATGAAATTGTATACACTTCAGGAGTTGTTCCAGCCATTTATCAAATCATCCAAGCTTTTACAAAGCCAAAGGATAAAGTTATTATTCAACCTCCTGTATACTATCCATTTTTTAAAGTCGTTACGAACGGTGATCGACAATTAGTTGAAAACCCACTTGTATATGATGGACAGCATTATAAAATGGACTTGGACCATTTAGAATCGATCATTGATGACCAAACAAAAATGATAATATTATGCAGTCCTCACAATCCAGTAGGTAGAGTGTGGTCGAAAGAAGAATTGACTCGGCTTGCTGAGCTATGTATCAAGTATAATTTGCTTATTATTGCTGATGAAATACATGCGGATTTAATTTTCTCTGGTCACACTCATACATCGATTGCGACATTATCCGAGGAAATGGCAAACCGAACATTTACATGTTTAGCTCCGAGTAAAACTTTTAATTTAGCAGGAATTCAAGCTTCTTATGTAGTTATTAAAAATCAATCATATAAACGGAAGTTAGAACAACAGTTAGGAAATGAATTTTTAAACATGACGAATAATTTTAGTTCAGTAGCTATGGAAGCAGCCTATCGATACGGGGAGTCTTGGTTAGAAGAGTTGCTTCAATACCTTGAAAATAATGTTGCCACTGTTAAGCAATATATACAAGAATTCATGCCAAAAATAAAAGTCGTTGAACCAGAAGGAACGTATTTATTGTGGTTAGATTGTACAGACTTGCAGTTATCTTCTATGGAGAGGAAAAAATGGTTACGTGATAGTGGGAAACTTGCATTAAGTCATGGTATCGTATTTGGAAAAGAAGGAGAAGCCTTTGAGAGGGTGAACATTGCTTGTCCAAAGCAAACGTTAGTCGAAGGATTAGAACGATTGAAAAAAGCTTACGACGAAAAGTTCTAGAAAACAAAGGATAATAAGCTCTTGTATCTAATTGTATATAAGTAAGGAAAAAGATGGAGTTGAAAGTTGCCATGACAAATAGTCATTTTATCGAAGAATTATTAGTCGAGTTCCAAAGTAAATTACATCGTGACCTAACTGAAAAAGAAAAAGAATTTGTTCATTGGATCCATGAACGCCGGCTAGAAGATATGTATAAGCGGATGAAAAGTTCATAAATGGTAAAGTGAATAAAAAAAGGGAAAGCTAATGGAGAGATAGATAGGAGGCGATGTGTGTGAAAACGTACAGGCTTTTTTCATTACGTGTATTTGAAGGCCACGAAAACGGTGTCACCCAAAAAAATATTCCAATTGAAAATGGTCTTATCATTGATGTGGAAGACGGTGGCAAAAAGTGGCTTGTTGATGCCGTGTTTGAAGAGACAGAAGACTTTTCTCCAGTGGAAGGACAAACCCTTCTTATCGAAGTTGTCATTACGAGTAAAAATAATTATCCTGCGACGATGGTCGTGGATGTAAAAAAAATAACAACATTATCGACGAAAAAGAGCTTTTTATTTGAAGGACATATGGCGATAAACCGAGATGAAATTATTGAATTAATACTTCAAGGTATTGTGGAAGAAGGAATTTCTGGAACCGATCTATTAAATGAATTCAAAAAAAGAAAAGGTGAACGTGGAGAAGCGATGCAGCGCATCGTAGATAATATATATAAACAAGTTCAGTCTCAAGGGAAAATAACAAGAGCAACTCAATAAGTTTTAATGAAGGAATGGTTGCATCGGTTTAAAAGGCCGATGCAACCATCCTTTTCCTTTACTGGATGGTATCTCAATCGTATAGAAACCTTGGGATTATCTATACTAAGATTGTTACATGAAAGTGAGGGAATCGTGATGGAAGAGAAAAAAACATGGGATTTAATCTCTATTGCTTCAATTCCATTAGTTATGACGCTCGGTAATTCAATGTTAATTCCAGTGTTACCTGCAATTGAAAAAGAATTAAACATTTCATCGCTACAAGTTAGTATGATTATTACTGTGTATTCCGTTGTAGCGATTATTTTAATTCCAATTGCTGGATATCTCTCTGACCGGTTTGGACGAAAAGCTATTATCCTTCCCAGTCTTATTATTGCCGGAATTGGTGGCTTAATTGCGGGGGTTGCTTCGTGGCAAGCGGAATCCCCATATTTTTTAATCATTGTTGGTCGTTTCTTACAAGGGGTAGGAGCAGCTGGAGCCTTTCCAATTGTTCTTCCGTTAGTAGGGGATGTTTTTCAAAAAGAAAGTGATGTGAGTAGAGGTTTAGGTGTTGTTGAAACATCAAATACGTTTGGGAAAGTACTTAGTCCGGTTTTAGGTGCGGCATTAGCAACGATAATATGGTATATGCCTTTTTTTGCCTTTCCTGTTTTTTGCCTTATTTCGTTAGTCATGATGATTTTTCTTGTCAAAACACCAAAGGTCAAAAAGAAGCCTGTTGCATTTAAAGAATTTTTGCATTCAATTAAAAAGATTTTTAAAAATGAAGGTCGTTGGTTATACGCCATTTTTATTATTGGATGTATTTGTATGTTTGTTATTT
This sequence comes from Alkalihalobacillus sp. LMS39, assembly GCF_022812285.1. Lineage (NCBI taxonomy): Bacteria > Bacillati > Bacillota > Bacilli > Caryophanales > Bacillaceae > Alkalihalobacillus > Alkalihalobacillus sp. LMS39. Next base: position 4,151,917 of record NZ_CP093300.1, on the reverse strand, counting down.
TTGGGGTGCTCTTTTATTTATCCACGATGCTTGAAGATGAGCATGGAATTGATGGAATTAAGAAAGGGATTATTTTAGCAATCCCACTTGCCGCGCTTTGTTTATCATCTTATATGACAGGTAAAGGCATTGGGGAAGAAAAAACAAGGATGAAATGGATGACAGTTTTCGGATTGAGCTTATTAACGATATCTGTTTTCTCTATTTCATTTTCAAAGGATATATATATATTACTTACAGCATTATTTGCGAGTGGTATTGGCATTGGAATTGCTTTACCAAGCCTTGATGCACTCGTTACAGAGGGAATTAAAAAAGCACAAAGAGGAACTATCACGTCTATTTATAGCAGTATGAGGTTTTTAGGAGTTGCCTTAGGACCGCCTGTATTTGCTTTATTAATGAAGGCGTCCCATGCCTTATTATTTATCTCAAATACCATTGTATGTTTAATTGCGGTTATGATTGCACTGTTTGCGATTAAACCTAAAGAAGGGGAATAAATAGACATTTTCAGTTGGGGTGCTAAAATAAAAGAAAAGCAAATTAAGGGTGTAGGATAAAGAATGGACCAATTTTATGATGAGCATAACCACATTGTAACATTAACCTTTAATTCGGAATCCGTGGCAAAAAAACCCGGACATGTTTGGGTCATTTGTCGCTATAACAATCAATGGCTTTTAACAAATCATGCGATTAGAGGGTTAGAGTTTCCAGGTGGTAAAATAGAAAAAGGGGAACAACCGAAAGAAGCGGCGATCCGAGAAGTATGGGAAGAAACGGGAGCGCGAATAAAGTCAATCCAATACGTTGGACAATATACGGTATCTGAAAAAGCAAGGACGATTATAAAGTCCATTTATTTTGCCACGATCAACTCGCTTGAAAAAAAAGATACGTATTATGAAACGAACGGACCTATCTTGCTTAATAAAATTCCAGAAAATATAAAAGAACAGGAAGATTTTAGCTTCATTATGAAAGATATGGTGTGGCAAAAAACGAAAGAGAAAATCGCTCTGTTAGTAAAGGAAGAGTTATCGTGAAGGACGGGACGATCATACAAAAGCAAAGAATCCCATCTCCTCATGCAGACATTGATTTGTTTATTGTTACGTACAGAAGTGATGGTTTACAAGTGAAAGGATACCTGGTTGAACCGCAGACAAATGAGGTGCTTCCAGGCCTTTTATATTTGCGTGGAGGAATTAAACGGGTCGGTATGGTACGGAAAGCAAGAATGATTCAATATGCGTCTTTAGGTTTTATTGTTTTTGCTCCTTTTTACCGTGGGAATTTAGGGGGAGAAGGACAAGAGGATTTTGCAGGGTATGACCGCAATGACGCCATTAACGGTGGCCACCTTCTTCTTGAACATGAAAGAACAAATGGGCTTCATATTATCGGATTTTCAAGAGGGGGGGTCATGGCATTGTTCACTGCCATGGCTTTACGCGATACAGTCTCAGTTGTTTGTTGGAATGGTGTGACAGATATGAGGTTAACGTATGAAGAAAGAGTCGATTTACGTAAAATGATGAAGCGTGTCATTGGAACACCAACGAAATATCCTGAACGTTATGACTGGCGAACACCGTTATTGACGATAGAAAAGATAAAGGCACCTGTTTGTATCATCCATGGTGTTCTTGATGAGCATGTGTCTGTAGAGCATGCATACCGATTGGAACAAGCATTAACAGAGAAAAGAAAACAAGTGGAAACGTGGTATTTCCCTTTATTTACTCATTATTTCCCCGAACCGGATAATCGAAAGTTAATACGAGATATTGGAAGTTGGATGAAACAACAACCGACTATAGAAAGAAGACACTAAAAGTGGAAACAGCCACCTTTTTAGTGTCTTTTTTAAAAGATAAAAATTTTGGTATAGCAGTGAAGTTTTGAAAGCTATTTCAAGAAGAGCGAAGGCTCCGCACTTCGCTTGAAAGAAAAGACGCTCCCGCGTTTTTCTTAAGCTTTTTATAATTATTATGAAACGAACACGTCAAACTTCTTTACATGCAAATATAGCCGTTGTTATTAATACAGTGGTGAAGGACAAAACAAGGAGAAAACGAAGCGAAAGTGTCCTTCATACAAATGGGATGGGTCCCCTGGAGAGAAGTGTCCAATAGAAGGCTTCTATCAGCTATGTTTGATTAGTGTGTCATGAAAAGGGAAAGATACCTTTTGATTTAATGGATGGTGGCAATCCGATGACACCACCAATGCTTTCCTGTGAAACTTGTGGGGGAGAAATGTATCCTGAGTATGATAAAGGGGTACATGGAGTAGAGTACAGGTTTTCAGATTTGCAGGAAAAAAAGGACTGAGTGAGGTGGGTTTCCTCACTCAGTTTTTCTTAAAAGATAAGAAAGTATAAAAATTTTGGTGTAGCAGTGAAGCTTTGAAAGCTTATTCAAGGAGAGCGAAGGCTGCGCACCTGCGCGTTTCACCCCAAGAAAAGCACTTGGGGTTCACTTTTAAAAGCGGGCAGGGCTCCGCACTTCGCTTGAAACGAAAAGACGCTCCCGCGTTTTTCTTTATTGTGGTCCTGCTTTTTTAATTGATTCACTCACTTCGTTAAACTTGTTAAAGTTTTCTTTAAACTTATACGTTAGTTCTTTTGCCTTTTTATGATACGCTTCTTTATCATTCCATGTCGACATTGGTTGTAATATGTCATCTGGTACTCCTGGACAATGAGTAGGAACATGAAGGTGGAAATAAGGATCTGTTATTGTTTCTGTTGATTTGAAATCCCCGTGTAGGGCAGCTTGAATCATTGCTCGCGTATATTGTAAGCGAATTCTTTCTCCTGTACCATAAGGTCCGCCAGTCCAGCCTGTGTTAACAAGGAAAACTTGAACATCATGCTCTGCAATTTTCTTCCCTAACATTTCAGCGTATTCCTTTGCCGGTAAAGGTAAAAATGGTGCTCCAAAGCAAGTCGAGAATGTTGCTTCAGGTGAAGTGACTCCTCTTTCTGTCCCCGCAAGCTTACTCGTATATCCAGATAAGAAATGGTACATTGCTTGTTCTTTCGTTAGTTTACTAATCGGCGGTAATACCCCAAAAGCATCAGCAGTTAAGAAAATGATAGTTGTCGGATGCCCCGCAATACTCGGAACGAGAGCATTTGGAATAGACTCGAGTGGGTAGGCCGCTCTTGTATTTTCCGTTAAGGACGTATCATCATAGTCAGGTTCCCCTGTCCTCGGATGGACGATAACATTTTCTAAAACGGAACCGAACCGAATCGCATTCCAAATCTGTGGTTCTTTTTCATAGGATAAATTGCTACATTTTGCATAACAGCCACCTTCAATGTTAAATACGCCATTCGCAGACCATCCATGTTCGTCATCCCCGATTAACTGTCGTGTTGGATCTGCTGATAATGTCGTTTTCCCAGTCCCAGATAATCCGAAAAATAAAGCGACGTCTCCTTCTGTACCAACATTGGCTGAACAGTGCATTGATAAAACATGTTGTTTCGGGAGAATATAATTCATAACAGAAAAAATTGACTTTTTCATTTCTCCAGCATATTCAGTCCCACCGATTAAAACAATTTTTTCTTCAAAAGATATTATAATGAAGGCTTCAGAATTTGTGCCGTCAACTGAGGGAGACGCTTTAAATGTCGGTGCACAGACTACAGTAAATGGTTGATTCGCTTTCGGGTTTGCAGATTGGCGAATAAAAAGCTGACGAGCAAATAAATTATGCCATGCAAATTCAGTAATCACAGAGATAGGAAGTTGATACTTAGAATCGGCCCCAGCATATCCAGTTGATACAAAAATTTCTTCTTGTTTGTTTAGATGGTTCATTACTTTTTCAAGCAAAGCCTGAAATGTTTCTTTCTCCATTGGCTGGTTCACAGAGCCCCATTCAATATGATCTTTCGTTTCAGTTTCGGTCACAATAAATTTATCTTTTGGTGAACGTCCAGTGTATTTACCAGTATCCACACGGAGGGCACCTGTTGAAGTTAACGAACCTTCATTTCGAAAAAGAGCTTTTTCAACCAATGCAGAGATTGGTAAATCATATAAGGCGTTTTTAAATCGTTCATTTGTTTTTACGGCAGATTGAATCATACAAGAACCCCCCAAAAAGAGTTTGAATTTGTAAATAGTATAACACATTAAAATTAATAGTCCATACTATATTATTGGTTTTCTTACTAAATGTGCATGACACTAAGAAAAATGAAGATAAAGTTCCTAAATGAGGAGATGATGCATAGGATAGTGATGAAGGAGGGGATTAAATGGAAGGTGTGACAATGTTGGATTTAGCAACAGTCGCTGCTGTTGTTGCTGCATTAGTTACTGTAATTGGTAACGCATTTTCCATTGATAAGAAATATCGTGCATTACTTGCAGTTGGTATTTCTTCGATACTATGGTTTATACCTCGTGAATGGGGAAATGAAGTATTAGTCGCACTCGTCATCGGGTTAACAGCTAGTGGTGTTTATAGTCAAGTGAAGCCAAGAGATAACCAAGATGAGCTGTTACGAATGAGAATTAGAGAAGAGATTCGTCAAGAAGAAGAGCAAAAAAGAAGAAATGATTTCGACACACCGTATTAATAAAAGTGGTATGTTTATGAAGATGTCAATCGGTAAAGGTTGACATCTTTCATTAACTACGATATGATATGTCGCGAACGGAACTCTTATCCCGAGTAGGTGGAGGGACAGGCCCGAAGAAACCCAGCAACCAACACAACCGATCAATTCCGTTGTGAAAAGGTGCTAACCTGCAAGGCATGATGCCTTGAAAGATAAGAGGCGAAAGGTGATGATTTCAACCCTTTTCCTCATAGGAAAAGGGTTTTATGGTTATACACTGACACGTTTTTAAACTCACAAAAGTGGGAATGAGTGCCGTATCAAATTTTAGTGCATCCTAAGAAGGACGTTTCGACTTTCGATGTGCAAAGGAGGATACTGTTTTATGGAAGAAAAGAAAAGAAGTCGTTTGTTTACATCTGAATCAGTAACGGAAGGACATCCAGATAAAATATGTGATCAAATTTCTGATGCGATTTTAGATGCGATTTTAACAAATGACCCAAATGCACGTGTAGCTTGTGAAACATCTGTTACAACCGGACTTGTACTTGTTGCTGGAGAGATTACAACAAGTACATATGTGGACATTCCAAAAATTGTTCGAGAAACAATTAAATCCATTGGTTACACAAGAGCTAAGTATGGCTTTGATTCTGAAACTTGCGCAGTGTTAACATCGATTGATGAGCAATCTCCTGATATTGCTCAAGGTGTAAACCAAGCTTTAGAAGCAAGAGAAGGGTCAATGACAGATGCTGAAATTGAGGCAATCGGAGCGGGCGACCAAGGGTTAATGTTTGGTTATGCTGACAATGAAACCGATGAATTAATGCCGTTACCGATTTCTTTATCACATAAGTTAGCACGTCGTTTAACGGAAGTTCGAAAAGAAGAAATCTTGCCTTATTTACGTCCGGATGGAAAAGTACAAGTTACTGTCGAATATGATGAAAACAATAAACCGATTCGTATTGATACGATCGTTATTTCTACACAACATCATCCTGAAGTAACACTTGAGCAAATTCAAAGAAACTTAAAGGAACACGTGATTGCTAAAGTCGTTCCTCAGGATTTAATTGATGAGGAAACGAAATATTTCATTAATCCAACAGGTCGTTTTGTTATTGGTGGACCTCAAGGTGACGCAGGGTTAACGGGTAGAAAAATTATTGTTGATACGTATGGCGGCTATGCTCGTCACGGAGGGGGAGCATTCTCTGGTAAAGATCCGACAAAAGTAGACCGTTCTGCTGCATACGCGGCACGATATGTCGCTAAGAACATTGTAGCAGCTGGATTAGCTGATAAATGTGAAGTCCAATTAGCTTATGCCATTGGAGTAGCACAACCAGTATCCATTGCTATTGATACGTTTGGTACAGGCAAAGTAAGTGAAGATACGTTAGTTTCTCTTGTGAGAGATAATTTTGATCTTCGTCCTGCTGGTATTATTAACATGTTAAATTTACGCAGACCGATTTATAAACAAACGGCTGCTTATGGACATTTTGGCCGAAATGACCTTGACCTTCCGTGGGAAAGAACGGATAAAGCGGAATTATTAAGTCAATTAGCGCTATAAACTGTTATGAAAAAGTCTCATTCTTATGTATAAGAATGGGGCTTTTTGTTTCAGAAAGAAAAAAGAAGAAAGTGTCTAATAAAAGGCTTCTATTGGACAAAAAGAAAGTGAAAGGGAAGAAAACTGTCTAATAGAAGTCTTCTAAAACAAAGCAAAAAGAGTTACTTAAGGTTTGGTCAAAAATTGATGCATCCTCATACAAATAATTTACTAAAACAAACCAATTTCTTTGTGGTTTTCGGCCATTATAACTATAGTGAGTTATAATAATATATGTTATAATCTGTTACTAAGACCAGGTGATAAAAATAGAGGTGACGAAATTGTATAAAGCGGTTGTGGCTGGTACAGGTTCTTTTGTTCCAAACAAGAAGTTAACGAATTTTGATTTAGAGCAAATGGTAGAAACGAATGATGAGTGGATTGTAACGAGAACAGGTATTTCAGAAAGAAGGATAACGGAAGCAGGTGAAACGACGTCGGATTTAGCTTTTGAAGCGGCGAAGCGAGCGATTGCAGATGCTAATCTTCAAGCTGAAGACATTGATTTAATTATTGTCGGAACGGTTACCCCAGATTATCCGTTTCCTGCGGTTGCTTGTCAATTACAAGAGCGACTAGGGTGCAAAGAAGTTGGTTCGTTTGATGTGAATGCGACTTGTGTTGGTTTTATTACGGCATTGCAAATTGCTGAGATGTATATTAAAGCGGGGAAACATCAACATGTTCTCGTAGTAGGAGCAGATACTTTATCGAAGCTAACCAATTATACAGACCGATCGACTTGTATTTTGTTTAGTGATGGAGCAGGTGCATTTGTCCTTTCTAGAACGGAAGAGAATGCTGAACATAAAGGAGTTATTTATTCATCCATCCATTCAAATGGTGAACATGTAGAGGCATTATATGTTCCACATGGTGGAAGCAAACACCCCTATTCTGAAAGCTATGAAAAGGGAATTGCAATGGATGGACGGAAAATCTTTAAGCTTGCCGTTCAAGCGATGTCAAAAACAGTGAAAGAAACTTTAGCGGAAACTGGATATAAACAGGATGACATAGACTCGATTATTCCTCATCAAGCCAACCAGCGCATCATTGAGGCGGTTGCAAATCAACTTGATTATCCACTAGAAAAAGTCATCTCGAACATTAAATATTTTGGAAATAATTCATCGGCAACAATTCCTCTAGCCTTTGATCTTGCGGTAAAAGAAGGAAAGATTAAACGAGGAGACCTTATCATGCATACTGCATTTGGGGGTGGTCTTGTTTGGGGGTCACTATTGATGCAATATTAATAGGATGTTCCAGAAGGTTGTCATCCTTTTGGAACATCCTTTTTAAATATATAAGAAATAAAGCAGTGAAGCATTGAAAGCTTATTCAAGAAGAGCACTTGGGCTTCACTTTCAAAAGCGGGCAGGGCTCCGCACTTCGCTTAAATCGAAAAGACGCTTCCGCGTTTTTCTTATTGTTATGCGAATTGAACTTGTGATTTTGAGTTGTAATAAACAAGCTCATATTGTTGAAGAAGATTATCAAAGATACTTTCCCAAGATTGTGTTTTCGCATAGGTTCTTGCTTCGTAACTCATTTGAAGTCGTTTGCCTTGATTAGAAAGAAGTTGCTCAATTGCAGAAATAAACGAGGATGAATTTTTTGCTTCACAAACTATTCCTGTTTTATGATGTTGAACAATTTCTTTTACGCCGCCAGCATTTGCAACGATGGCTGGAGTACCTGATGCTAAAGATTCTAACACAACATTGCCAAATGTTTCGGTAGTAGACGGGAACACAAACAAATCTGCAATTGCATAAATTGAGGCGAGTTCTTTTCCTTTTAGATAGCCAGTAAATGTGACGTTTTCAGTGAATTCTTGTTTCATCTCAGGTAACATTGGACCGTCACCAACATAAATCCAATGAACTTTATCTTTGAGTGGTGTAGGCATTTTTACCATGATGTCACGCATTGTATCTAAATCTTTTTCGGGTGCCATTCGTCCAACATACAATAAAATAAATTTGTCTTTGATTTTAAAACGTTCATAAATGGAGTTGTCTTTTTGCTGAGGTTGAAATTGATTACAGTCTACACCTCGTGTCCATAAATCGAGGTTAGAAAACCCTTTTTGTAATAAATGAGTTTTTGTTTCGTGAGAGGGTACAAAGGTTTTCGAAAAGTGAGAGTAAAACCAGCGTAAATATTTCCAAAGCCATTCCGACATTAACGAAAGTTTGTAATATTTTAAATAGTGGTCAAAGTGAGTGTGGTAGGAGCCAACCATAGGGATGTTTAATTTTTTGCCGTAGTGTAATCCGCTTAACCCAATGTTAAATGGTGTTGTGATGTGAATTAAATCGGGTTTAAATTCATTCATTTGCTGCCGAATTATAAATGGATTAGGGACTGCCATACGGCACTCTGGATATAGGAAAAAAGGTAAGCTGAAAAAGGTTTGAATATTTGTGCTGAACAAATCTGTTTTTTCGATACATTCAGGTACGAAAAGTTGATAAGCGACATTTCTATGATCAAAATGATTAACGAGTCGTTGTAATGTTTTTGAAACTCCATTTACTTGGGGAGCGTACGTATCAGTAAAAAGCGCAATTTTCATTTGCTCAACCCTCCTAAAACAGGTTAAATACAATTTGACATAAATAAACGATTCCAAGTGCACTACTTGTTCCTAACAAAGCTCCTGCTATCACGTCAGACGGATAATGAAGACCTAAAACGATGCGGGAAAGTCCAACAAGGATAGCCAAAGGTAATAATATTAAGGTTGTGAATGGGAGAATGAGCATAAATGGCGTTGTGACCGAAAAAATCGCTGTTGTGTGTCCTGATGGAAAAGAGTGATCTTTAAATGGATTGTCAACAACATTTGCATTCGGTAGAACTATATATGGGCGTAATCGGGGAATCCCTTTTTTTATAATAGAAACAATAATATGACTAAAGATAAGTGATGCTGCAGAAGCAATTGCCACTGGACGAATAATTGGGTTATTAATAAGGCTTAGAATAACGACGGAGAGAATTGTTGCTGTTGCCCCCCCAAGGTGAGTAATAGCTCCCATCATTTTAAAGAGCAAATAAGATCGAATTTTTTCATTACATAGATAAAACAAATGACAATCTGTTTTGTACAACCATGCTTTTGAACGTTCCACCAATATCCCCCGTTTCTTTGTGAAATTTTCTCCTTTTTCTACGTTAATCGTAACATGCAAATGTTTTGAGAATATCAAGGTAATGTGAAAATTGTGAAAATGAAAAGTAAAGAAGTCTTTAAAGGATTCTCAAAAAATTTACGTGATTAGACAACATTTTTAGGTCTAAACTAGAAGTGATAGTCCGAAATGAACAAAACGGACTTTATTAATTTGTAGATATATTTGTACGCAAAAAAAGCTGTCGAGCAAATCACGACAGCAATCATTTTCATTATTTTGTTTGCAAGCTTTTGTAGTACTGCCCTTTTTCGACATATTCTTGACGAATTCGGGCCATATCTTTTATATCTGCTTCATTTAATTGACGGACAACTTTAGCAGGCCGACCAAAAGCGAGTGAATGAGGAGGAATCGTTTTTCCTTGTGGAACGAGACTCCCCGCTCCAATAAAAGCCCCTTCCCCAATTTCTGCTCCGTCTAGTATAATGGAACCCATACCGATAAGGGCGTTCTTTTTTAATGTGCAGCTATGTAAGATCACTTGATGTCCAACGGTAACATCATCTTCTATAATAAGGGGATAAGCAGGACTTTGGTGAAGAACACAATTATCCTGAATATTGACACGGTCACCGATTTTCGTTGGAGACACATCACCTCGTATACTAGTATTAAACCAAATACTTGATTGTTCACCGATTGTAACATCGCCTGTTATCGTCACATAATCAGCGATAAAGGCAGAATCTGCAATGAGAGGAACATGGTTTTTATATGGATATATCAAAGAGCAACACCCTTTCTGACAAATTGTATGTTAAGTGTAGCAAATGAGAGGGAAAAAGAATAGGAGAGAATGGAGAGAAGGGGGAAGTCCGATGTGGAAGTGGGAAATTGAACATCCACGTGCTGTCATTGTCATTGTTCATGGAGCAGGTGAGCATCATGGCCGATATAAGTGGTTGGCAAAGAAGTGGAATGAATTAGGTTGTAATGTTATTATGGGTGATCTTCCTGGTCAAGGAAAAACAAGAGGAAAGCGTGGACATATCCAATCGTTTACGCAATACGTAGACACCGTTGTTTCTTGGTACAATGAAAGTATCAAATATGATGTGCCGATTTTTTTATTAGGACATAGTATGGGTGGGCTCGTTACAATTCGAACGGTCTTGTCGACGAGAATTCATGTACAAGGTATTATTTTATCTTCGCCTTGCTTAGGACTGGCCAATCCACCCTCGAAATCAAAGCAGTTATTAGCAAAAACATTCCACCGAATTACACCGCAAATGCTAGCGAAATCAGGTGGGGATTCTCGTTATGGAACGAGAAATGAAGAAATACGAGAAGCGTATGTGAAAGATGAACTTCGCGTAACAAAAGTTTCTTTACGATGGTATCAGGAACTACAAAAGGCCATTCGAAAAAGTATGGAGGAAGTAGAGTCATTTCCAAATATTCCGTTATTAGTTTTACAAGCTGGGGAAGACTATATTGTAAGTAAATATGCAGTACAGAAATGGTTCGATTCTATATCTATTCAAGAAAAGATGTACAAAGAATGGGAAGGATTATATCATGAAGTGTTTAACGAGCCAGAACGTGAGGATGTCTTTCTCTATGCTAGTCAATTTGTTAATTTACATGTTTAAATTGTAAAGGAGGTTGCTTTAGTGACGGTGCCAACGCAGCCATGGACACTAATGTATAGTATATATAAAGATGTCATTCCAAGTGTTCATCATTATTTACAAGGTTGGAAGCAGAAAGCAACCGACATTCCAAATGAAGAACTTCGGACCCAAGCTTTAATGAGTATTCAAACAAAAACGTTTCATTGTGAGGGTGGCGGGATTTATGGGTTACTCGGACAAGAACGAAAAGAAGACGTTATACGATTTATTGTTGCTTATCAAACGATAAGTGATTACTTAGATAATCTTTGTGATCGCAGCACGTCGTTTGACCCCAATGATTTCCGTGCATTACATGAATCAATGCAACATGCCCTACGTCCTGGCACACCAACGGTTAATTATTATCGGTATCGTCAGGATCAAGACGATGGAGGCTATTTGCAAGCACTTGTTGAAACGTGTCAAGAAGTAGCAAACACATTACCATCTTATTCAAAAATATTTCCCGTTATTTCCGAATTATGTGAATACTATTGTGACTTACAAGTATACAAGCATGTAAAAAAGGAAGAGCGAGTTCAGTTACTGGAAAATTGGTTTGCAAAACACCGCCAAGCATTCCCGAAAATGAGCTGGTACGAGTTTTCGGCATGTACTGGGTCAACATTAGGTATTTTTTGCTTAGTTGCGTATGCGCAAGATGAATGGCTTTCAAGTGATGACATAAAGAGAATTAAGGAAGGTTATTTTCCTTGGGTACAAGGGTTACATATTTTACTCGATTACTTTATCGACCAAGAAGAAGATAAACAAGGAGGGGACTTGAATTTTTGTTTTTATTATGAGTCCGAAAAAAAATTAATTGACCGCTTCCGTGTCTTTGTTGAACAGGCAAACAAAAGCATTAAAAAACTTCCGGATTCAAGGTTCCATCACTTAATTAATAAAGGACTACTCGCCATTTATTTAGCCGATGAAAAAGTTCAAACACAAAAGTCTGTGAAACGAACGGCGAAACAATTTATCCGTTTAGGCGGAATGTCGACCTTTTTCTTTTATGTAAACGGTTGGATATATCGAAGAAAGGCATAGAAACTTCTTGTTTCTATGCCTTTCTTTTTTCAATGGCCACGATAAATGGTGGATTGTTTTTTTGGTTAATAAATTCATATTGGAGAACATGTGCTTGTTCTTGTGGAAGCCGTTTTACAAACGAGACGACATCATTTTTTTCTTCTTGTCCTTGTTCATGCCCGTGATAAATGACGGTGACGATGATGCCACCAGGTGCCATAATATCAAGCAATGCTTGAATCGCTTGAATTGTCGTTGCTGCAGTAGTAACAATGGTTTTGTCTCCGCCTGGCAAATAACCAAGATTAAAGATAGCCCCTTTCACTTTTCCGTGAATTGAGGAAGGGATGAAATCTTTTAGCTTTTGGTGACCTTGACAAAAAAGATGAACGGGCGTTTTGATATTTTCATTGTTCAACCGATTTGATGTTTGCGATATGGCAGCTTCTTGAATGTCAAAGCCATATATTTCTCCAGTTTGCCCAACTAAAGTGGAGAGAAAAACAGTATCATGTCCATTGCCAACTGTGCAATCGACGGCAATGTCTCCTTCTGATAAACAAGATTGAAGTAAAAAGCGAGCAAACGGCAAGATGCCTAACACATTCATGAAAGCTCCACCGTCTCTTTTTTATAATACTTTCCTTGCCAAGAATCTCGTCGTTCTAATTCAGCTTCGATTGCATTTAATACTTCCCATTTTTTTAAACTCCACATAGGACCAATCATTAAATCAGCAGGTCCATCTCCAGTTAACCGATGGATGATCATTTGAGGCGGTAGAATTTCAATTTGGTCAACGACAAGGTTAACATACTCTTGAAAATTCATAAATTCAACTAAGCCTTTTTCATATTGCTTGACCATTGGAGTTCGCTTCATTAAATGAAGAAGGTGGATTTTAATCCCTTGTACATCGAGTTTTGCTACTTCCTTTGCGGTTTGTAACATCATGTCGGTTGATTCTAGTGGAAGCCCATTAATAATATGAGAGCAAATTCGGATATTGTGTTTTCTTAATTTATTTACGCCATCGATATAACATTGATAGTCATGCGCACGGTTAATAAGTAGGGCTGTTCGTTCATGGACTGTTTGAAGTCCAAGTTCGACCCATAAATACGTTCGTTTATTTAAATCGGCTAAGTATTCGACGACATCATCAGGTAAACAGTCGGGTCGTGTCGCAATCGATAAACCGACGACACCTTCTTGTTCTAAAATGGCTTCAAACATTTCTTTCAGTTCTTCTACAGGAGCATAAGTGTTGCTATATGCTTGAAAGTAACCGATGTACTTTCCTGTTTTCCATTTTTGATGCATTTTATCTTTAATTGTATGAAATTGAGTAATGACATCGTCTTTGCGGTCCCCTGCAAAATCACCAGACCCACGCTCACTACAAAAGGTACAGCCACCACTAGCAACCGCTCCATCTCGATTTGGACAATCAAAGCCACCATCTAGCGGGACTTTAAATACTTTTTCACCAAATTCATTTCGTAAATGATAATTCCATGTATGATAACGCTTGTCCCCAAAACGGAGTGGGACAGGTTGGTTTTGATTCACTTTACATCACCTTTCTTAACGAATGAAGAATAGGAAAGCTCGGTGTTTACTATATCATAAAAGTGTAAGGATCACGAATGGAAACACTAGTAAAAAAAGATTGCTATTTGAAGGTGAATTGCATACTATTTTACTTAGAGAAACGAAATAAGAGAAAAAGAAGAGAAAAAAATAAGGGAGAGGTCATTTGTGCCAAAAGCACTGTGGTTGTTAGTCATTGGTATGGTAGTCAATGTGACAGGTGCTTCTTTTATTTGGCCATTAAACACGATTTACATGCACCAAGAGTTAGGCCAATCATTATCGGTGGCTGGTCTTGTCTTAATGTTGAACGCGGGTGCAGGTGTAATCGGAAATTTAATAGGAGGCCATTTATTTGATCGAATAGGAGGCTATAAAACCCTTTTATTTGGGATTAGTATTACGATGGGAAGCGCATTTGTGTTAGTGTTTTTTCATAGCTTTTATTATTATGTTGCATTGCTTATGTTTCTAGGTTTAGGTGCGGGTATGACATTTCCTGCTTTATATGCATTTGCAGGTACGGTATGGCCTGAAGGGGAAAGAAAAGCATTTAATGCCATGTATGTGGCTCAAAATGTTGGTGTTGCACTAGGGACAGCATTAGCAGGGGTTGTGGCGTCAGTTCGGTTTGATTTTGTCTTTTTTGCTAATGGTCTAGTGTATGTCCTCTTTTTATTGCTTGCAATTTTTGGATATAGGCACTTGCAAGCGAAAACAGAAAAGCCAATCTCAACGAATATTTTTGAACAAAAAAAGAAAAAACCGCAACGGACAGGGTTATATGCTCTTTTAATTTTATTGAGTGGTTATTTAATATGTTGGGTTGCTTATGTACAATGGCAATCAACGATTTCTGTTCATACACAACAGCTTGGGATTAGTTTAAGCCAATATAGTATTTTATGGACGATTAACGGGACGATGATTGTTCTTGCTCAACCACTACTTTCATTTTTCATAAAGCGATGGATTCACACATTAAAATCCCAAATTTATACCGGGTTATTTATATTTATGATTTCCTTTTTTATTTTGTCGCAAGCCGAACAATTTACAATGTTTATTGTCGCAATGGTTGTTTTAACAATCGGGGAAATGTTTGTTTGGCCAGCGATACCGACGATTGCCCATAAGCTTGCACCAAAAGGAAAAGCGGGGTATTACCAAGGTATCGTCAATAGTGTAGCAACGGGGGGACGAATGATAGGTCCACTTTTAGGTGGTGTCTTAGCTGATTTGTATAGTATGACGATTTTATTTTACGTTTTAATTGCCTTGTTTACGTTGGCGTTTGTTTCGACAGCTTGTTATGATTTTCAACTAAAACGAATGAAAAAAGCAGAAGAAACTAAATCGTTTCCGTATCCTTCTTAATCAGTAGTGAAGGTCGTTTTCCTCGTATGTTTAAAAAAGAATTTGGCAAGAATGCTAGAAGAGTCTTGACATCAAATCGACAAATTCTTAAAATAACATGTATTGAGACTTTTGAATACTCGTAAATAAGAAAAAAACGATGAAGAGGAGTAGTAATAGTTTGTTCCCTTTCTAGAGAGTTGACGGCTGGTGAAAGTCAATGAGGAAACACTATGAACTCGCCTTAAAGTTGCCATGGTGAAAAAAAGTAACCATTGCCGTTTGCCGCGTTAAGGTGGAAGAGTGAGTGTAGCGGCAAGGTCGTTATACTAATTTGGGTGGTACCGCGGGAATAACTATGTTGATCAACCTCTCGTCCCTAACGAAAACGCTAGGGGTGGGAGGTTTTTTATATATTTTTAAGTCGAGTGAGTTGTACATAATGAAAAATAGGAGGAATGACAAATGTCGTATTCACATACAGAAATCGAAAAAAAGTGGCAGAATTTTTGGGAAACAGAAAAAACATTTAAAACCGTAGATGACGAGAGTAAACCAAAATTTTATGCGCTTGATATGTTTCCATACCCATCAGGTTCTGGTTTGCATGTAGGTCACCCGGAAGGTTTTACAGCAACCGATATTTTATCTAGAATGAAGAGAATGCAAGGGTATAATGTTCTTCATCCAATGGGCTGGGATGCTTTCGGATTACCAGCAGAACAATATGCACTTGATACGGGAAAACATCCTCGTGAATTTACAAAAATAAATATTGATAATTTTAGAAGACAAATTAAGTCATTAGGGTTTTCTTATGATTGGGATCGTGAAGTGAACACAACTGACCCGGATTATTATAAATGGACACAATGGATATTTATCCAATTATACAAAAAAGGGTTAGCATATATTGATGAAGTATCTGTAAACTGGTGCCCTGCGCTTCGTGCGGTCCTTGCGAATGAAGAAGTCATTGATGGGAAAAGTGAGCGAGGAGGACATCCGGTTGAACGACGTCCGATGAAACAATGGGTGCTAAAAATTACAGACTATGCTGACCGTCTATTAGAAGACTTAGAGGAACTTGATTGGCCAGAAAGCATTAAAGATATGCAGCGAAATTGGATTGGACGCTCTGAAGGAGCTGAAGTGACATTTTCACTTGAGAGCCATCGTGAAAGTGTAACGGTCTTTACGACTCGTCCAGATACGTTATTTGGTGCAACCTACATGGTTCTCGCTCCTGAGCATAAGCTTGTTGATGTCATTACAACAGCCGAGCAAAAAGAAGCGGTCGTTTCCTATAAGAAAGCGGTCTCGCTAAAAAGTGATTTAGAAAGAACAGAGCTTTCCAAAGAAAAAACAGGTGTATTTACAGGAGCGTATGCGATTAACCCGGTAAACGATGAAAAGCTACCAATTTGGATTGCTGATTATGTGTTAGTGAGTTATGGAACGGGGGCAATTATGGCCGTACCTGCTCATGATGAACGAGATTATGAATTTGCAAAAACATTTGATTTACCGATTAAAGAAGTAGTAGCTGGTGGGAACATTGAAACAGAAGCTTATACACAAGATGGGACACTCATTAATTCAGAGTTTTTAAATGGACTTTCAAAACAAGATGCCATTTCGAAAATGATTGAATGGTTGGAGTCAGAAAAGAAAGGCTCGAAAAAAGTGACGTACCGATTACGAGATTGGGTATTTAGTCGTCAACGTTATTGGGGAGAGCCGATCCCAATTATTCATTTTGAAGATGGAACAATGAAACCAGTACCAGAAGAAGAGCTGCCTTTATTGCTTCCTGAAATGGATGAGATTAAGCCATCAGGTACAGGAGAATCACCATTAGCCAATGCAACAGAGTGGTTAGAAGTCATAGATAAAGAAACAGGAAAAAAAGGACGTCGTGAAACAAACACGATGCCACAATGGGCAGGAAGCTGCTGGTATTATTTACGTTATATTGACCCAACCAATGACGAGCAACTAGCAGATCCGGAAAAAATTAAACGCTGGCTCCCGGTTGATATTTATATTGGTGGTGCTGAGCATGCGGTCCTTCACTTACTGTACGCTCGTTTCTGGCACAAAGTTCTTTATGATTTAGGTGTTGTTCCTACGAAAGAACCGTTCCAACGCTTGTATAACCAAGGGATGATATTAGGTGAAAACAACGAAAAAATGAGTAAATCAAAAGGTAATGTTGTCAATCCAGATGATATTATCGATTCACATGGTGCAGATACTCTACGCTTATATGAAATGTTTATGGGACCTCTTGATGCCTCAATTGCATGGTCTGAAAACGGTTTAGATGGAGCAAGAAGGTTTTTAGATAGAGTATGGCGTTTGATTGTAAACGAATCAACGGGTACGGTTCAAGAGAAAGTTCAAGATGTGGAAGGAAGCACTGAATTAACGAGAGTGTATCACCAAACCGTGAAAAAAGTGACAGAGGACTTTGAAGGGTATCGCTTTAACGTCGGTATTTCACAAATGATGGTGTTTATTAATGAAGCTTATAAACAAGAGGTGCTACCGCTTTCTCTAATTAAAGGGTTTGTAAAACTGCTTTCTCCAGTTGCTCCGCATATGAGTGAAGAGCTATGGACATTATTAGGCGGAGAAACAACGATCGCTTATGAACCATGGCCAACGTATGAAGAAGCTTATTTAGTCGAGGATGAAATTGAAATTGTTTGCCAAATTAATGGGAAAGTTCGTGCGAAGCTTGTCATAGCAAAAGACGCTACGAAAGAGCAAATGGAAGAAATTGCATTACATGACGAAAAGATTAAAGAAGAGATAGCAGGAAAAACAATACGCAAAGTTATTGCCGTACCTGGAAAACTTGTGAATATCGTTGCGAATTAAATAAACAGTGAGGAGAGCCGAAAATCATTTTGATTTCGGCTTTTTTTCATAGGGGTGTGGAGCGTTCGGACATATGTTCCGTTATTTAATGAAAAAATGTCCTTTTTTCCATTGTTATGGACATACATTCCGTAACAGACGCTTAAAAGCGGATGAAAATTAATTTTTGCGAATATAACGGAACCAATGTCCGATAACCTGTGCAAACCGTCCATTTTTCATGAAATAGCGGAACATATGTCCGAATAGATAATGATCTCAAAAATAATACGGGTGATTTTTGTTAATGTTGTATAGATGGACCAAAATGATAATATAAACTGAAAAGGGGAAGTAGTTTCTTTCATGATGGAACGTCCATATGTATTATCATCTGAAATTATACGATGATGTTCTTTGTTACGTGAGAAAAAACGATGTTGATAACGATACTAAACATCCACATATCCACAAGTGAAATTAAATCTGTCTAAAAATTTAAAAAATATTAACAAAGCTGTGAAAAATGACTGTGGAAAACCACTGATTTTGTGTATAAGTTTGTGTATAACTATTTATGTTATTCACAGTGTTGTGAAAATGTTGTCGAAACGTTAATTAAATGTAAAGAATAAGTCGAAAGCCTGTGAACATAGTTGTCCACAGGCTGTGTATAAACCTGTTTATAACTCGTACACATGTTTGCTTTTTTCCCCAGCTGCTCTCCCGGCAGTATATCCTGTGGAAAAAGCGACTGTAATATTATATCCTCCAGTGTACCCATGAATATCTAACACTTCTCCGCAAAAAAACAACCCGTGCTTCTTTTTAGATTCCATTGTTTTTGGATGAATTTCCTTCACTGAAACACCACCTCCCGTGACAAACGCTTTTTCCAGCGATAATGTTCCATTGACGGAAAATCGGAATTCTTTCACTTCTTGTACAAACGCTCGAACAAGTTCATTTGATATTTCAGAAGCAGGTTTATTTGCATCAATGTTTAACTTTTCAATGAGAAACAGTAAGAGTCGTTCAGGAACAAACCCTTTCATCACATTTTTAAACGTTTTTTTAGGTTCTGTTGTTAATAACTTTCGTACTTCTTGAAAAACTTCTTCACTTGATTGCGAGGGAAAATGATCAATTTTCATTGTGATTTTATTTGTGTTCCATTTTTTTAAAGCTTTGACGACATACTGACTACAACGAAGTACAGCAGGTCCAGAAATCCCGAAATGTGTAAATATCATATCGCCATCGTGTGAAATAATCGTTTTTTCTTTTGGACTAATGACTGAAAGCTCAATATTACGTAAGGAAAGACCCTGTAGTTTTTTTTGTTTAATAAAGGACTCGTTTGACGTGATAGGGACTTCTGTAGGGTAAAGTTCTGTAATTGTATGTCCAGCTTTTTCAGCCCAAGGGTAAGCATCTCCCGTCGACCCTGTGTGCGGAACACTTTTTCCACCTGTTGCAATAATGACATTGTTAGCTTGTATTTTTTTGTTTGATTGTAATGTCACACCGATGACTTTTTCAGTGTCATATTGAATTTCTTTTACTGCCGTGTTCGTTTGGATGGTCACACCTAATTGTTGAACGCGTCGTAATAGCGTTTCTACAACGGTGGTCGCTTTATCTGAAACAGGAAACATTCGCCCACGGTCTTCTTCCTTTAATCGAATACCTAAGCCTTCAAAAAACTGAATGATGTCTTCATTATTAAACACAGAAAAAGGACTATGCATAAACCGACCGTTACCAGGAATATGGGCGATTAGTTCATTAATTTCCATTCGATTTGTCACATTACATCGCCCGCCTCCGGAAATGGCAAGCTTTCGACCGAGCTTGTCTCCTTTGTCGAGCAATAAAACCTTAGCCCCTTGTTCTGCTGCCGCAATGGAAGCCATTAATCCCGACGGTCCACCACCAATTACAATTACATCAAAACTCATACTCATTCACCTACAAATTCAATATTATAAAAAGCTTAATTCAACTAATATTACACGTTCACTTAATTTTCGGCTCTTTCTCAGCTAAACTTATTAATTACCGATGCTCATTATTGTAAGAGGAAATTTTCTCAATTTCTTCTTCTCCCAAACTGGGGGGCTATTTTAATCAAAGGTATTCTTTGTTAAATTCATTTTTTTTATCTCTCTCTTCTTCCACAAATTCTTTATATTCCTCGTCAGTCATCATATCATTAGCTAACGTGTAATACCAATTCTTCCTTAGTACGACATTGGGTATATGGAATATGAGTTTGCAATTAAATGAATGTATAGATACGATAGTAACGGAAATGTACTATTAGTAGCCAGGAAGGTGATTGATAAATGTTTTTTGCGGTATCACTTATAAATAGTTTTTTTAAGTCGAGGAATACGAAAAAAAATAATGAAGGTAATCGGGTTCCAGAAGAAAGCAAAAAAAAGGTAACTAAGTTTAAAACAGATTCTACTGTAAGGTTTTCTGGTAGTTTAGACCCTCAACATGATATTGTAATTTTTGATGAATACGACGACGTTGAAATCGTTTCATTAGAATATGTTGTACACTCACAGTTAGTTTTCCCTGTCCTTCATTTGCCAGGTTGGGATATAAGCGAGAGCTCTTCGTCACAACTTTTCAATATTGTAACCACTTCCGGTACAATGTGCAGAACTACACCAAGTCGATTAGCAGAGGAAGGGAGCGATTTATTTAAATTTGGTGCTTATGATTCTACGAAAAATATCTATAAGATAATTTTAAGAAGTCCTATCACTTTTCATGGTGGCGCAAGGTTTGCATTTAGAACTTCAGCTTCTGAAGAAGAGTTAAATAATGAAACGGTTATTATTAGCTACCGAGTTATTTACAAGGTGAACGAATGATGGAAAATATTAGTAAGTTCCCTTACGAGATTAACGGGACTGTTAACTATGAAAGTTATGAAGATACTCTGGATAGAATAAAGAATTTCAGTGGATATAGTGTTTTAGGAAACGATAGTAGCGGGATGTATAACTTGCACAAAATTGAGTTTGGCTCTCCTAAAAAACCGACAATATTTGTAATGGCGAGCATTCACGGTTCGGAATGGCAAGCTACTCAATATTCTTTATCTTTCTTTGAAATGTTGAGGGACAAGACTTTTCCGGATAAAGATTTCCAAACTAAACTACTTGGTGAATATCACATTGTTTATATTCCTATAGGTAACCCTTGGGGATATGCAAATACGACAAAACATTCCCGTTTGAAAGGGAGGAATAATGTTAATAATGTTAACTTAAATAGAGACTTTGGAAACTTCACTCAAGTAGAATCGCAAATAATAAGAAATGAAGCGATTCTACATAGGCCGTTTGTTTATATTGACTTACACTTGATTGCTCCAAGAAGAGATGGCGGTCAAAATTATTGTGATATTTCTATCGGGAATTCCCAAAGGAGTACGGATATCATTAGAGATGATATGCTTAAAATCATGAGTTTTTATGCGAAACGCAAAACAAGCGTATTTGAATCGAATTTAAAAAGAGGGACTACGAGACATTATTTTAAGGATATCACTAATCCATTTACACCTATCACATTAGCCTATGTTTCGGAATTGTATAGACCGGTAAATGATGGTGATGGACCAGTTGCATATTTGACCGATGAGGAAATATATGAGTTTGGTATTGTTCAGTTATACTGGTTCTTTAAGACTTCAATGGGGTATTTTGAGGAACGAATAATACAATTAGAATAAATGATAGTTCTCTCATGAATGAGGGAATTTGCACGGTAAGGTTAAGTTATACGAGTTTAACCAGGGGAAATATTAAGAACAGCTAAATATTTCAAGTAATAAAGAGCTCCTTTGGGGCTTTTTTTGCCAAATAAAGAAAAGTAGTATCGGTAGAAACAAAATTTGTCAAGAAATAAAACCTTAGCCCCTTATTCTGCTGCCGCAATGGAAGCCATTAATCCCGACGGTCCACTACCAATTACTATTACATCAAAACTCATTGTGCCACCTTCTCTTTACTATTCGATACTATCATCGTTTACTTTATCAATTATTTTAATTTATTACAAAAAACGAGTGGAATGATGTAAAATAGAAAAATACCAAATTTGGTAATTTATTTTGGTAATCATGTTAGAAAATATTTATACTTAGCGTGGAGTGATATCGAGTTTTGCATTCCATTCGATCCTAATTTTTTTATTTTGCCCAGTCGTTGGGCAGTTATTTTTTTGTTTTGAAAATCGTTTGAGATAGAGGAGGAAAGAATCATGGTTGTGATAAAAACATTATCGACAAATAAAAGAGACGAAATGATTGACATTACTTCTAAAGTGCAGGATTATATTTTAGAGAAAAATGTCAAAAATGGAATGATAACGATTTATTGTCCACATACAACAGCAGGAATAACAATAAATGAAAATGCCGACCCAGACGTTGTTAAAGATATGTTAATGAGATTAGATGAAGTGTACCCTTGGGAGCATCCGAAATACCGGCATCTTGAAGGAAACTCTGCTTCTCATTTAAAAGCGAGTACTGTAGGGTCATCTCAAACGGTCATTATTAAAGATGGACGGCTTTTATTAGGAAGATGGCAAGGGATTTACTTTTGTGAATTTGATGGACCGAGAACACGAGAATACTATGTAAAACTTCTCATTGACAAATAAAGAGGTTCATTTTTACATAACTAGGAGGAAACGATGTCCGATTCAAAACTTATTCGTGGCACCAAACTATTAACGGCGGCTACGTTCTTATCTAAGTTTCTAGGGTTATTATACATCATTCCGTTTACCGCAATTGTCGGTCAAACGGGGCTTGCTTTATATACATACGGTTATTTACCCTATACTGTACTTCTTACGATGTCAACGATGGGGGTTCCACTGGCTGTTTCAAAGTTTGTGTCAAAATATAATGCATTAGGCGATTATCATACAGGAAGAAAGTTATTTCAATCTGCATCGATTGTGATGTCAGTGAGTGGTTGCATTGCGTTTATAGCTTTGTTTTTTATGGCGCCGGTTATCGCAAATTTGATTATATCTGATCCGCAAGCACTTAAAGGAAACTCAATGGAGGACATGGTGTTTACGATTCGGATGGTGAGTGTTGCTCTCATTATTGTTCCTTATATGTCGATTATTCGCGGGTATTTTCAAGGATTTCAATCGATGGGACCTACAGCTGTATCTCAAGTTGTTGAACAAATCGTTCGCATCGCTTTTATTTTAAGTGTGACTTATTTTATTGTCGGCGTTTATGATGGCAGTATTGCTATAGCTGTTGGCTTTGCGACATTCGGCGCCTTTGTTGGAGCATTAGGTGGGTTAAGTGTCCTCCTGTATTATTGGTTTAAACGACGTAAAATGTTAAACGAGCAACTTCAGGAAAGCACTGTTAATCATAATATTCCGCTAAAAACAATGTATAAGGAGCTTATTTCCTATGCGCTCCCTCTTTCATTTGTAGCATTAGCAATCCCATTGTTTCAATCGATTGACTTATTTACATTTAATAATGCACTCATCGCTTCAGGTGTTCCACAAAACGAAGCGGAAGTTGCTTTTGCGATTGTTTCTCAAACTGCTCATAAAGTCATTTTAATTCCAGTTGCATTAGCAACAGCATTTTCAATTACACTTGTCCCAACGATTACAAAGTCTTTCACTTCTGGTGCTCAAAAAGAATTACAACAACAGATTACACAAACATATCAAATTATATTATTTCTTACATTGCCTGCAGCTGTTGGCTTATCATTATTAGCTTTCCCTGCGTTTGGTGCGCTTTATGGTATATCAGAAATCCAAATGGGTGGCGAGATTTTACAAGTCTATGCTCCTATTGCCTTATTTTTCGCGTTAGCATCGGTCACCTCAGCCATTTTACAAGGAATGAACCGACAAAAATTTGCTGTGATTGGTTTGTTAGCTGCACTATTGTCAAAATTAGTGTTAAACTATTGGCTTATTTATTCAATTGGTCCAACAGGGGCAGTTATTGCTACTTATATTGGTTACGGAATTTTAATTTCAGTGAATGTGTGGGCTATTGGTAAGTTCGCGAACTATAATTATCGTTTTATTTTAAAGCGCCTGTTACTCATTAGCATTTTTGTTGCGATTATGGGTGCAGTTGTTCTCGTTTGCCAAAACTTGTTAACAAGATGGTTCCCATTGGACGTTTGGAGCAATACGGTTATCGTGCTTGCCTCTTGCGTAATAATAGGTGGTGTTGTTTATATGTTTTTATCGATTCGCTCGCATCTCGCAGGACAAATATTAGGAAGTCGATTCCGCTTTTTGAAGAGGAAGAAATAAGGGTACGATGGAGCAAAGGTCGATTTTTAAGCTTTGTTTCTTTGTTTGATAGAATTCTAGCGGACATCTGTTCCGCTATTTTTATTAGATTCACGTTTTTTCAAATGCTAATGGACATCTGTTCCGCTAAATGAGGAAAGACAGAAGATTTTTGAAGTGAATTTGCCAAATAGCGGAACGTATGTCCGATAACATTTAAAAATTTAAGTTAGTCTTAAAAGTGGACACGTCAAAATGGGATTAACCTAAAAGAAAGATTATAATGTAAATACTAATGACGAAGGACGTGTTCACTATGGGTAAGCACCATGATCATGAATATAAGGAGTATGTGGCTAAATTAGTTGTAGAAGAGGGAAGAGTGGCACGCGAGGTGGCTTATGAACTGGAAATCCCAACTACAACGATACACAGGTGGGTTCAAAATTATAAAGGGAAAGTAAAGGCAGCAAAAGAACCATCAGAATATGTGACTCCTTCGGAGTTAGAAAAGCTAAAAAAAGCACATCAAAAAGAAATTGAAAAGCTTAAGGAGGAAAATGAGATATTAAAAAAGGCCATGCATATCTTCACGAAAAACCAGGGATGAAATTTTATTTCATATATTCCCACCGAGATGAGCACTTGGTTGTGAAGATGTGCGAAGTCCTATCTGTATCTAAGAGTGGGTATTACAAATGGGTATCCAGTCAAAATAGAGAATCGACCGAACGAGAAAAGAAGAGAGATGAACTTAAAAAAAAGATACAACAATCATTTCATACAAGTTTTGGGACATACGGAAGCCCAAGGGTTCATGATGATTTGATTGATTTGGGATATATAGTTTCCCAAAAGACCGTTGCACGGTTAATGAAAGAAATGGGCCTAAAGGCGACACCTGAAGAAAAATATATAGTTACTACAGATTCTAATCATGACGAGCGAATTTATCCTAATTTACTTAACCAAAATTTCAAAGTAGATAGCCCTAATAAGGTTTGGGTAACGGACATTACTTATATTTGGACATTAGAGGGCTGGGTTTATTTAGCCTCTGTCATGGATTTGTTTTCGAGAAAAATTGTAGGATGGAGTCAAAGTTCGTCAATGAAAAAGGATTTACCATTAAAAGCTCTACAGATGGCTATTACGACGCGTCAACCGCCCGAGGGGTTAATTCATCACTCTGATCGTGGTTCTCAATATTGTTCAACAGACTATATTCAAACATTAAAAGAAAAAAGAATGATAATAAGTATGAGTAGAACAGGAAACCCTTATGACAACGCTTGTATCGAATCTTTTCACGCAACTATTAAGAAGGAATTGATTTACAGGAGGCGCTTTAAAACTCGTTCAGAAGCTATTAAAACGGTCAACTACTATATTAATAATTTTTATAATGAAAGAAGAAAACATTCAACCTTAGGATATTTCTCTCCAAATAATTTTGAGAGAAAATATAGCACAAGCATAGAATCAGTCTCATAATTAATCCATTTAGGGTGTAGAGAGGAGAAGTTGTCTCTGTAACTTCTCCTCTCTACACCCAAACCAAACGAAGTGCGGTAGAGTTTTCATGAAAAAAAGTTCCGTTTTTCTGTGTCTATTTTATTGACAGAAGTCCAAAATAGCTTGTTTTTTATGAAATAACGGAACAAATGTCCGAACGGCTAGTGAAACTTCTCTACAAGGTGAGAAACAAAGGAACCTCGGCAATTTTGCATGGAAAAGGAAAAGCAACAAAGGTCAAACCCCGACGTTCCGAGCATCGCAAGTCCCCTTGTCCAAACAAAGAGCCGTTTGGACTGAAAGAAGGGGACAAGCTCCACTCGAAAAAGGAAAAGCAACAAAGGTCAAACCCCGACGTTCCGAGCATCGCAAGTCCCTTAGTCCAAACAAAGAGCCGTTTGGACTGAAAGAAGGGGACAAGCTCTACTCGGAAAAGGAAAAGCAACAAAGGTCAAACCCCGACCTTTGTTGCTTTTACATAGTTTTAGACAATGGTTGACAGGGAATCCCTCTTTCTCTCTTATTGTTGGAGTGATATAATTGTACAAGCAATGTAAAAAGTGCCATCTCGTTTTTTTCGGGGCGAAATCGGGGGACAGGATGAATTATTCATTTTCAAAGGATAATGACTGGCTTTTAATTATAACGACATTTTTGTTAGCTGCATTTGGCTTAATTATGGTGTTTAGTTCAAGCTATGTTTTAGCATTATATGAACAAGGAGATTATTATTATTTTATTAAACGACAATTAATGTGGTTTGGATTGGCTTCTGTGGCATTTGCTTTAATTTTGCATTTTCCTTATGCCGCTTATCGAAAATTATCACCTTTTATTGTTGGGATTTCAATTTTATTATTAGCATTAGTATTATTTGTGGGAACTGAAGTTAAAGGTGCCCAACGGTGGTTGCAAGTCGGACCATTACGAATGCAACCTTCTGAATTTGTTAAAATTGGTATTATCATTTATTTAGCACAAGTTTATTCTTCGAAGCAAGCATATATTAATCAGTTTGTAAAAGGGTTGTTACCTCCACTTATTGTAGTTTGTGTGATTTTAGGTTTAATTATGGGACAACCTGATTTAGGAACAGCAACATCCATTTTATTAGTTACCGGACTAATTGTCTTTTTTTCTGGTGCAAAGTTTACTCATTTAATTGGCCTTGGGGCAATAGGGGCATCTTTATTTACGGTGCTCGCGGTATTTGAACCCTATCGCTTCCAACGATTAGTTGGATTCCGCGACCCTTTTGCAAACCCTGTCGACTCTGGTTATCAACTAATTCAGTCCTATGTTGCGATTTCGCACGGGGGATTAACGGGAACTGGTTTAGGACAAAGTGTACAAAAACTTCTATATCTACCTGAGCCTCATACGGATTTTATTCTTGCTATCATATCAGAAGAATTAGGGTTGTTTGGAGTTGCCTTTATCTTTGTTTGTTATTTTATTATTCTTGTAAAAGGTGTGTTAATTGGCGCTCAATGTAAAAGTCCATTTGGAAGTTTATTAGCATATGGAATTGTATTCCAAATTGCCATTCAAGTTGTTTTTAATGTTGGCGCTGTGGCTGGGATGTTACCAATTACAGGGATCCCATTACCTTTCATTAGTAATGGTGGATCGTCACTCTTAGTGTCACTAGTTTCAATTGCTATTTTGGCTAACATATCCAAGCATAATCAAAAAATTAAAAGAATGAAGGAAGATGTCGCACTTTCAGCATAAAGATAAGTATCGATGTTTGATATAGATGGAGGACAGGACATAATGGAAGAACGTAAATCGTATTGGCAACAAATTGACTATACATTATTGTTTTTACTGTTCTTATTAATGTGTATTAGTTTAATTGCAGTGTATAGTGGTTCCGGTCAGTACTTTCCAAGTAACCCGACTTATTTCGTTGAGCGACAAGTGATTTGGTTTATTGCCGGGTTAATTTTAATGGTAGCGGTTATGACCATTGATTATGAATTATTACGAAGCTTTTCAATTCCCTTATATGTCATAGGAATTATTTTATTACTATGGGTACATTTTGGAGGAATGGTGAAAAATGGGTCAAGACGCTGGATTGACCTTGGTTTTTTTGAATTTCAACCGTCAGAGTTTGTGAAAATTTTTGTTATTATCGCGTTATCACATTTGCTATACCGAATAACAAAAGAAGGAAGAGAAAAAAGTTTTGCTTCTGATGTTATATTAGTTGGAAAGATAATGGCAGTTGGATTACCTCCGTTTTTCTTAATTCTAATTCAACCTGACTTAGGAACAGCATTAGTTATCGGAAGCATAATGGCGACTATGGTGCTTATGTCTGGTGTAACATGGAGAATGTTAGGGTTGTTAGGATCGTTAGGAGTGGCAGGATTAGGTTTTTTAATTTGGTTACACAATAATTATTTTTCTATTTTTTCAAAAGTCATTGAATCTCACCAAATGGAACGGATATACGGGTGGCTAGATCCAAGAAGTCATGAAGCAAGTTATGGTTATCAGTTAACAGAAGCATTACGAGGAATTGGCTCTGGACAATTATATGGCTCAGGATTTATGGAAGGATTACAATCTCAAAGTGGGCGAGTACCTGAAATTCATACCGACTTCATTTTTACAGTCATTGGAGAAGAGTTCGGGTTTATTGGAGCGACCGTGTTACTCGTCATTTATTTCTTTATGTTTTATCGGATGATTATCATTGCTTTTAGCTGTAATAATTTATTCGGAACGTATTTAGTTTCTGGTGTTATCGGATTATTAGTATTTCAAATCTTCCAAAATATCGCTATGACGATTGGTTTAATGCCGATTACTGGTTTGGCTCTTCCTTTTATTAGTTATGGAGGAAGTGCGTTAATGACAAATATGCTTGCGATTGGAATTGTATTAAATGTGAATATGAGAACGCGCTATTACATGTTTGAGACCGAGGAAGATTAGGGAAATGACAACTTTAGAGAAAAGATAGAAACCGACGACGCTTCTTTTATGAAGGTTGTCCCAAAGGGGAATTATCACCTACTGGGGCGGCCTTTTTTTAACCTAATATTATGGAGGAGATACAGATGGTTATACTAATTGGCTACGGAAAATTAGCGACATGTCTGTTACAATTTAAACAGCCTGATGTTCATGTTGGATTGTATTCTAGAAATAAGGAGAAGCTGAATAAAGCAGTTAGCCATTCAAAAGTGCTCTTTGAAGTTTCGGCAAACGAGTTTCCAAAGGCGACACATGTATGGCTGACACTACCTGCTGAGGCGTATGCTCCTTTTTTTTGAAGAGTATGGTCATCTCTTTTCAAAGAATTGCGTATTTTATTATTTTGCTACGGCGATGATGAAAAAAGACGTACAGAAGCTAATAAAGCATGGTAAAATTATTCCTTGTAAGTTTGTCGGACATGCCGAACAAAGTATGAAAGATAATAAAGCGATGTTAGCGATTGAAGGAAATGATAAAGAAGAAATCACCCAAGTTGGGCAATGGTTTTTAAAAGACATGAAACTCATGGAAGCAGCTGAAGAAGATGTATTATTCATGAATCAAAAAGTGACGGAAATGGCGATTCAGTTTGCTGTTATCGTAAAAAAAGAACTACAAAACCAAAAAGTGAACGATGAGATGCTTCAACATTCGCTTGAAATTACGAGCCGCGGTGTCATTCAAAGTTATATGAACGATACATTAGGTCATTTTGGCAAGAAAATAGCAAGGGAAGTGGAAAACGAGGTGCATGATGAGAATTGATAAACTGTTAGCGAATATGGGGTATGGTACCCGTAAGGAAGTAAAAAAATTATTAAAAACGGGAACAGTCCTTATTGATGGTCAACCTGCAAAAGATCCAAAAACACAAGTAGACCCAGAAAAAAATGAAGTTGTAGTTCATGGAGAAATTGTTGAGTATAAAGAGTTTATTTATTTGATGTTAAATAAACCAAAAGGGGTTATTTCCGCAACAGAAGATACTGAGCATGAAACCGTTGTTGATCTTCTGGCTTATGAGCACGCCATGTTTGACCCGTTTCCCGTTGGTCGCTTAGATAAAGATACAGAAGGGTTTGTACTTTTAACAAATGATGGGAAATTAGCGCATGAATTAATGGCTCCAAAAAAACATGTACCAAAGACATACATAGCTACGGTGAGGGGAAGAGTGTCAGAAGAAGATATTGCTCAATTTAAACAAGGAGTCGAGTTAGATGATGGTTATGTTACGAAACCAGCTGAATTAATAATAAATAAACAAGGTGAGATATCATCGATTTCGTTAACGATATCAGAAGGAAAGTTTCATCAAGTAAAAAGAATGTTTATTGCAGTAGGCAAAAGGGTAACAGAACTAAAGAGGATATCGATTGGACCGTTACAACTTGACGAAGAGTTAGCGTTAGGAGAGTATCGGGAATTAACCGAAGATGAAGTGGAACTGTTACGAAGCCATTCGTCTTAAAAAAAGGAAAAGCCACAGTGGCCTATACTGTGGCTAATCCTTCTTTATCATGTAGTTTTATGAGACTTTTGTTTTCTTCTTTGTCACTGTCCATTTCCCACGGCTCGGACTAAAGACTAAATCATTATACTCTAAGACGTTTAAGTCCCGCTGGATTGTTCTTTGAGTAATCCCAAACTCTTCAACTAATTCATTCGTTGAGACGGTCCCCCTTTGTTTTATATAGAGGTAAATCGATTTAATTCGTGTCATCATACGATCAGTTGAAGTTTTCAAAAAACCACTCCTTATTTAATAGATGATAGTCCTTTACATCCATTGTATTAAAAGGGGGTAACGATCATTCGTGCCAATCCTAATTTAGGTTGCTTGGTCGAATGTACAGTGAAATATTTCTTACTCACTGCATAAGCTGCTTTTGTTGCCAGGACAAATGTGAGAAAATGGATTTAATTATATATGGGTAGGCAAATAGAGCAACCATGTGTATGGCTAAAATTATTTTGTTCCCCACCTTTACGGATATTGTACAATAATTATGTTCAATTAGCAAAGTGTTCGTCTATACTGGTAAACAACAAAAGTAGGAGGAAAATGATGTGAGCACAATAAATTTTACAAATGAAGTGGAAAAAAGAAGAGAGGAAATCATCCTATCAACTCAAGCCTTTTTGCAAATAAACAGCGTCCTTGATGAAGAAACAGCGACAAATGGACAACCATTTGGTAAAGGGATTATGAAGGCTTTGAATTATTTGTTAATGAAAGGTAAAGAGGATCAATTTACCATAAAAAATCTTGATGGTTATGCTGGAACAATAGAATTTGGGCAAGGAGAAGACTTAGTCGGAGTACTATGTCATATTGATGTTGTCCCACCAGGGGATGGATGGACAAGTCCTCCTTTTGCAGCTGATATTCGGAATGGGAATGTATATGCAAGAGGGGCGATTGATGATAAAGGGCCGACAATGGCCGCTTATTTTGCGATGAAGATCGTTAAAGACCTAGAGCTTCCTTTATCAAAACGAGTTCGAATGATTATTGGCACAGATGAAGAAAGTGAATGGCGTTGTGTTGAGCATTATTTTGCTCATGATGAAATGCCAACAACAGGTTTTGCACCAGATGCAGATTTCCCAATTATCCATGCGGAAAAAGGGATAGCTGATATTGAGTTTAGTTTTCCTACAAGTGAAAAAATAGAGGAGCAACTTACTCTTCTAACATTTCGAGCAGGTCAACGTGTAAATATGGTACCTGATCTTTGTGAAGCAACAGTATCATGTAAAAGCCAAGAGCTTCAAGTATCGATAGAAGAACAATTTCAACGGTATCTCGAAAAGCGTGATTTAAAAGGATATATGGAAAAAGACGGTGAACTAATACATATTCGAGTTCATGGCGTTTCTGCGCATGGCATGGAGCCGAAAAATGGAATAAATGCAGGGGTATACGTTGGTGAATTTTTACATTCCTTGTTTTCACAACCTCATCCGTTTTTACAGTTTATTACTTCTTATTTAGTTGATGAATCAAGAGGTCAAGCATTAGGAATTGCCTGGTCTGATAAAGTGAGTGGAGACTTAACGATAAATCCGGGTGTGTTTTCTTTTTCTTCAGGTGAAGGTGGGAAAATCAGTTGTACGATTCGTTATCCTGTTACGCATACGTTTGAACTATTAGAAGAGCAGTTACAGCAAAAGATGAACGAATATAATATGGGCTTTACCATCTTAAGTCATTCTACACCTCACTATGTGAAAGAAGATTCGCCACTAATTCAAACATTACAAAGAGTGTACGAAAAGCAAATGGGAGAAAAAGCGACGTTAGTATCAATAGGGGGAGGCACATATGCAAGGTCATTAAAAGAAGGGGTTGCATTTGGACCGTTATTTCCAGGTAGACCAGATGTGGCTCACCAAAAGGATGAATATATTTCCATTGATGACCTGTTGCAAGCAACCGCCTTATACGCGGAAGCGATTTATGAGTTAGCAAAAAAATGATGTAATGAAAAAGGGTGTTCCTCAAAAAGGACACCCTTTTTCAAAAGATAAGAAAGCATAAAAATTTCGGTGTAGCAGCGAAGCTTTGAAATCTTATTCTTGAAACGAAAAGATGCTCCGCGTTTTTCTTATAGTGAATATAATGATGAAATTATTTGTTTTCAAAATCGAATAAATCCGTTGATAAATAGCGTTCACCAGTATCGCAAACAATCGCAACGACAACATCTTCTGGAGTTAGCCGTTTTGCGACTTGTAATGCAGCATAGCACGCTGCACCAGAAGAAGGGCCGACGAGGATGCCTTCTTGTTGGGATAAGGCGATCGTCGTTTCATACGCATCTTCATCTTTAATTTTGAAAATTTCATCATATACATCTTCATTTAAAATGTCAGGAATAAAACCAGGGCTTGTGCCAACGAGTTTATGTGGGCCAGGTTTTCCTCCAGATAAAACAGGAGAACCAGCAGGCTCGACAACATGAACGGTTGCTTTTGGATAAAACTTCTTTAATTCCTCCCCTGTTCCTGTAATAGTTCCACCAGTTCCAGACGCTGCTACAAAAGCAGATAATGGCTTTCCAATACTATCTAATGCCTCTTTAATTTCAACGGCCGTTGTATGACGGTGAGCATCGGGATTTGCATTATTTTCAAATTGCATCGGCATAAATGAATTTGGAATTGTCTTTACAAGTTCATGCGCTTTATCAATAGCTCCGGGCATTTTTAAATCGCCGTCCGTTAACACAACTTCTGCTCCATAGGCTTTAAGAATATTAATTCGTTCTTGTGTCATTGTATCCGGCATAACAAGAATCGCTTTATAGCCTTTTGCCGCCGCATTCATCGCTAACCCAATGCCAGTATTTCCACTTGTAGGTTCAATAATGGTTGCACCAGGCTTTAATAACCCCTGTTTTTCTGCTTCGGTTATCATATGGTAAGCGGCACGGTCTTTGACACTTTTGCTTGGATTAAAAAATTCAAGCTTCAAGTAGACGGTAGCTCCCTTTTTATCATCGATTCTATTTAACTTTACGAGTGGCGTTTGTCCAATTAGTTCCGCCATATTTTGGACGACTCTCATCAGTATCACTTCCTTTTATCAACGAACATACTGTTAGTTTACCATAACCATCAACATCATTCCTATTGCGAACAAAATCTTTTACAATGGAGAAGTGAGAATCTTTTTGTGGAAACAACGTACAATAAGGACGTGATTACGTTGTTAGAAAGGAAATTGAAGATGGAAAACACACACTATTTTCTTGCTGTACCTATCAATAAGGCAATAAAAGAAACGATCCATAGTTGGAGACAACAACATCAATCGGCTTGGCCGTTTAAAAGATGGGTCCATAAGGAAGATTATCATATTACATTAGTGTTTTTAGGAAATGCGACAAAGGAACAGCGTCAAGAACTTGGCATTCGTTTAAAAGAAAAAATAGTGCCAAAACCGTTTGAACTTACACTTTCAACACTTGGTATGTTTGGAAAACCAGATCGTCCTCGGATTCTGTGGGTTGGTATAGAACAATCAAAGCCATTATATGAGCTTCAGAACATAGTGGCGAAAGCCTGTCATGAAGTTGGATTTACGCTCGAAAATCGAGCATACAAACCTCATATAACAATCGCTAGGCAATGGAGTGGACATCAGCCTTTTGATTTGCCTTTAACGCCATTAACAGATAAAGTGAACACATGGCAAGCAAATGAAATGGTTTTATATCAAACTCATTTACAGCGATCACCAAAATATGAAGCAATTCAACAATTTCCTTTTCAGAACTAGGGGGAATGGCTCAATGTCCATCATCCGGATAATGGTCCATATTATGATTTTATATTGTTTATTTTTTATCGGGGTACAAATCCAAACACGACTCAATTTACCAATTCCAGGAAGTATTGTTGGGATGTTACTTTTTTTTCTGCTCTTATTTTTTAAAGTCATTCAACCGAAATGGATTGAAGAAGGGACAACATTATTGTTGCGGCATATGCCACTGCTTTTTTTACCAGTCACAGTAGGAGTTATCGGTTTTGTCCATTTATTTTCTGGCACGGGCATATTTTTAGTTTTCATAGCCATTTTTAGTACGGTTATAGTCATAGTAGTTGCAGGTCTGACAACACAATGGCTTGTCCAAAAAAAGGAGAAGTCCGATGGGTAACGTATTCGTCAGTTTCTTGTTTATTATGATGACGCTCGCTGTTTACATACTAGGGAAAGTGTTATATAAAAAATACCCGAATCCACTTACCTTGCCGATTTTAACAGGGACTCTGTTCATCGTATTTATTCTAGTATTCTTTGAAATTCCTTATGAAACATATCAACAAGGTGGGAAATGGATCGAGCATTTACTTGGTCCTGCTGTTGTTGCATTAGGATACCCATTGTATAAACAAAGAGCTTTGTTTACACAATATATTGTTCCTGTATGTGTAGGGGTTGGAGTTGGGTCTGTTGTAGGGGTGTATACAGGTTTTCAGTTAGCGAGCTGGCTCGATATCGAGAAGGACGTTATTTTTTCTCTGTTACCAAAATCTGTAACAACACCAGTTGCAATGGATATCGCACAAACGATAGGCGGTGCCAGTCCGCTTGCTGCTATTTTTGTTATGTTTGCAGGGATTAGTGGGGCCGTCGGTGGTCCAATGCTACTACGTTGGTGTAAAATTAACCATGTTGTTGGGCGAGGCGTCGGAATGGGAACGGCCTCACATGCAATTGGAACTGCGAAAGCGATGGAACATAGTGAACAAGAAGGTGCTATTAGTACGATAGCGATGACAGTAAGTGCAGTTATTGTTTCTGTCATTATTCCTGTGTTCGTATTTTTCTTATATTGAGGTATAATAAGTAAAGCAATGACAACAATGGAGGTACAACGTTTGTGGCTCATTTAATAAAATTGGAAGATTATATTTCCAGGTACCAATTTGACATTCATCGTTACCCTAGTCAATTTACTAGGTTAAAAAAAGAGCGATGGCATAATTTAAAACTGGAATGGGAATTAGGCGAGAATCCTTTAAATGCCGAGGTAGAGCACGCTATTGAGAAAGAGGAACAGTCTAAATGGAAACAGGCCATTCAAAAATTAAAAAGCTTTCGTACAACAAAACAAGAATTCGAAATCATAGAAGAAACTCCAATTGAACCACCGTTACGGGAACGGGTGGAAACGATAGAAGAACTTAAAGCTATGTTTAGAAATGAGTTGTTTTTGTCGCAGTTAAAGTGGGCAAGTACTTCATTGTTAGAACAGTCTAGAATGAATCCAAAGTATAAGTATGATGAGCTTTTGCGAACATTAACATTAAATATTCCGGATAATTATTTTTTAATGTATCGGCCGATTTTTTTAATTAAACAGGCACCAGTTGATTTTGATCTTGTTTTAATTGGTCCGACTACGATTTATTGTATCGTTGTGTTAGAAGGTCGTGATAATAGCTTATTTGAAGGAAGTTCAGAACGGTTTTGGACGGAGTATCGAAGTGGGAAGGAAAAAAAAGTGCTAAGTCCTTATCTTGCGTTAAATCGGATGGCGGGTATACTAGTAGACATATTAGCTACGGAAGATGTGAACTTCCCAATAAAAAAAATCGTGCTTGCTCCAAATCATATCGTAGATTATTCAAGTGCAAATATGCCTTTTGAAATCGTGGATAGAAGGGTATATGCACAATGGTTCGAAAAAATTGTGAGGCAACCAACACCGATTAAAAGTACCCAAATAAAAGTAACGAAAGCACTGTTGCACTATTGCCATACAACCGCCTACAAACGGCAAGAAGTGATAGAGGACGAATAAAAAAGGATAAAACATCATAATCCCTCCAATGCTTGGGGGGATTTGTAACGGAAGGTGACTATCATGCAGCAGGAGTATCAGACAAAAATGCGAAATCCGAAGCAATATACATGGCTAGTAAGACAAGAAATGGATTGGCAAGGTGGGATTGAATATTCGATTGAAATAAAAGAGTTACCTGGCTGTATAAGTTATGGCAATACTTACAAACAGGCAAAAGAAGGGTTGTTTGAAGCCGTTATGCTCTGGAAAGAAAAACGGAAAATTAATCAATTGCGCATTCCTAATGAAGGATCGGACAATATTAATATTCAATCAGCCATGACTCTAAAAGAATTTGAAGACATTAATGCAATTATTCGGGAATGGAAATAGAACTGACGATTCGTGTTGTTCTTACGGACATAGGTTTCGCTATTTTTAAAAAAAGTACGATTTGGTTAGAGCTATCGGACATACGTTCCGTTAAATCAATAAAAAGAAGGATTTTTGCTGCTGTTTTCATGTAATAACGGAACTGATGACCGTAAAACATGAAAAAGGGCATCAATTTCTTGAATTAGCGGAATAAATGTCCGTTCGAATCCACGCCTCTATCTTAAAAAAGACTAGCCAACTGGCTAGTCTTTTTACAATGATAAGAAAGCATTTTGGTCTAGCAATGATGCTTTGAATGCTTATTCTAGAAAAGCGGGCAGGGCTCCGCACTTCGCTTGAAATGAAAAGACGCTCCCGGGTTTTTTTTACGTTTTAAAAAACAATCGTTTTGTTTCCGAACACGATTAATCGGTCTTCAATGTGCCAGGCAACAGCTCTTGATAATGTGAGTCTTTCCACATTTCTCCCTGCCACTCTGAGTTGTTCAACGGTATAGCGGTGATTGACCCGCAATACATCTTGTTCAATAATGGGACCTTCATCTAAATCATCTGTGACATAATGAGCGGTTGCTCCGATTAGCTTAACGCCGCGACTAAATGCTTTTGCATAAGGGTTTGCACCGATAAAGGCGGGCAAAAATGAATGATGAATATTAATAATTTGTTTTGGAAATTGGTGGACGAAATCAGATGATAAAATTTGCATGTAACGTGCAAGTACAATAAAGTCGATGTCATGATCTTGTATAAGTTTAATTTGTTTCGCTTCAGCTTCTTGTTTTGTTTCTTTTGAAACAGGAATATAATAGAAAGGGATACCGTACGATTCAACGGTTTGCTGTAAGTCGGAGTGATTACTTATCACAAGTGGAATATCAACAAAAAGTTCGCCAGCACGCCATTTCCACAACAACTCTAGAAGACAATGGTCTTCTTTGGAAACAAAGATGGCCATGCGTTTCATTCGTTTGGCACTCGCTAAGCGCCATTCAATCTCATATGTTTGTGCAATGGGATCGAATTCCTTTTTTATTGTTAAAAATGAATGGTCGAAATTCGGTAAATCAAATTCAACTCGCATGTAAAACATCCCGTTTTCTGGGTCTGTTGAGTATTGGTCTGATTGAACTATATTTGCATTGTTCGAATACAGAAAATTCGAAACGGCTGCAACAATTCCCGGACGGTCAGGGCAAGATAGCAGCAAAGTTGCTCGATTCTCGTTTGTATGTAACATGTCATTAATCCTCCATCATATCAATTGCGCTTGATTTCTATATTTAGTAATAATAGACGATTCATGTTTGTATTGCAAAGATTTTTAAAGAAGGATAATTTCTAGTTACGGGAGGAAGTAATGGAGACGATAAAACCTTGTGCAGAAATGATAAAACTGAACGAGATAAAAGCGAGTGTTCCGATTGATTCCTATCAGCAAGAAATCAGTATAGAATTAAAGAGAGCAGACGGTGAAACTGTTCCGATCCAACACGTTCATTTCAGCTTAGAGAATCCTGTTGTTCAGTTATCCATACAAACAATGAATAATATCGAGATGGGATACAATTATATATTGCATTACAATCACGAGCAACTTCCTGTCATTATTGGTGAAGTTGTTCGAACGAGAGATTTTGACAACCTATATTATTATGATGGAGATGACTTAGGTGTATGCTATACGAAAACGTCTACATCGTTTACAGTATGGGCACCAACAGCAACAGAGGTTCAAGTCACATTATTTGAAAAGGCTACTGATAATAAAGGTTTACGTTTTCCATTTACACGGAAAGCAAAAGGGGTTTGGACAACAACAATACCCGGTGATTGGGAAAATTGGTGTTTTACATATCAACTTTATACTCAACATGTATGGAATGAAGCTGTCGACCCATATGTTCAGGCTGTAACGGTAAATGGAGAAAAAGGTGTAATAGTAGACATGGAGAAGTATCAAGTAACGGACTACTTGTTACCTGTTGTGGAAAAGCAAGACGCGATTATTTATGAAGTCCATATTAGGGACTTTTCCATTCATCCTCATAGTGGAATTAAACATAAAGGTAAGTTTTTAGGGTTCACTGAAACAAAGACAAAGGGAAAAAAAGGAACGAAAACAGGACTCGACTATTTAGTCGAACTTGGAGTAACACATGTCGAATTATTACCTCTACATGATTTTGGAAGTGTTGATGAAATGAATCCTAATCAGCACTATAATTGGGGATATGACCCAATCCATTATTTTGCAGTGGAAGGAAGTTACTCTACAAATCCATTGGATGGAAGAGTTAGAATAAAAGAATTAAAACAAATGATAGTGACATTACATGAACACGGAATAAAAGTCATATTAGATGTCGTGTTTAACCATGTCTATATTTGGGAATCATCAGATTTTGAAAAAATTGTACCAGGCTATTACTTTCGCTATGAAGAAAACGGTGAAATGGCAAATGGAACAGGTGTAGGAAACGACATTGCATCAGAACGAAAAATGGTCCGAAAATTTATCTTAGATTGCTTGAAATATTGGGTTCGAGAATATAAGATAGACGGATTTCGCTTTGATTTGATGGGGATTTTTGATTTGGAGACAGCCCGTATAATCGAAAATGAGCTGAAAGATATTCGTCCTGATTTATTTCTTTTAGGTGAAGGTTGGGATTTGCCGACTCCATTGCCTTTTTGGGAAAAAGCAACAATCAAAAATGCTAGAGAAATACCAACGATTTCATTTTTTAATGACCGTTTTCGTGATGTTATTCGAGGAAGTTCTTTTCACAAAACTGATCGAGGATTTATTAACGGAAATAAAGAAACCGTTGGTGAGGTGCTGGAGGGACTTTGTGGAAGTATCGGGTTTCAAAATGAAGGACTATTTACGAACCCAGCTCAGTCAATTAATTATATGGAATGTCATGATAATTACACCGTTTGGGATAAATTATCGTTTACAAATGAAAAAGAAGAAGAAAATTTAAGAAGGAAGATGCATCGGTTAGGTACGGCACTTGTGTTACTCGCTCAAGGTGTCCCTTTCCTACATGCAGGTCAAGAGTTTTTTCGAACAAAACAAGGCGTAGAAAACAGCTATAACTCACCAGATTTCATCAATCAGTTAGATTGGGATAGAAAAGAACAATTTAAAAAAGATGTGATGTATGTAAAAAATTTAATTGCCCTTCGAAAGGCACATCCAGCTTTTCGATTAAAAACAAAAGCTGAAATTAAAAAGCATATTCAACCATTACAAGCTCCAGACCATGTCGTTGCTTATCACATGAATGATTTATATGAAATCGATAGTTGGAATAACATTGTTGTCATTCATAATGGGAGCTGGTCAACTGTAGAAATTTCATTACCATATCCTGGACAGTGGCATATTGTCATTGACGAAGAAACAGTTAGTTTGATACCATTGTATATTGTAGAAGACGAGAAAATTCATGTTAAGCCGTTAACGACGATGATGATGTTTCAATAAATGGCAGAGTCTGATACGACTCTGCTTCTTTAAATGGTTTCGAAATTTTCATATCAGAACAATGCTGTATACGGTATAATTATATAATGTAGACTCGTATAGAAAATTGAAATTGAGGGTGAGTTAGGTGAATTTAAACCTAGGAGAAGGATGGCAGGTTTCCCCTGCTGGAGGTGCAACAGGAGAAGCGTATATTGCCCAGCAAGGTGATGAGAAATTATTTCTAAAACGAAATTCTTCGCCATTTTTGGCTGTTTTATCTGCTGAAGGAATTGTTCCGAAGCTTTTGTGGACAAAACGATTAGAAAACGGAGATGTTATAACGGCGCAAAAATGGGTGAGTGGCAATGAGTTAAAAGCATTTGAAATGAATCAAAGCCGTGTAGCTCAATTACTAGGTAAAATTCATCGTTCTAGCGAGCTTTTACATATGTTTAAAAGAATTGGAAATGAACCTTTAACCCCTCACTTCATTATTGAAGAAATTAAACAGCATCTATCGAACTATTATTTCGAAGATGACGTTTTAGAGGAAGCACTAATATTTCTTTATCGTAGACAAGAACAAGTCAAACATGACGAATATGTAGTTTGTCATTGTGATGTAAATCATAATAACTGGATGATGAGTGAAGATGGTGATTTGTTTCTCATTGACTGGGACGGGGCTACCGTAGCTGACCCTGCCTTAGATTTAGGATTAATGTTATATTTATATATTCCTGAAGAAGAGTGGACGGCTTGGCTTAACCATTATGGTATCGAATT
Source organism: Alkalihalobacillus sp. LMS39 (assembly GCF_022812285.1). Lineage (NCBI taxonomy): Bacteria > Bacillati > Bacillota > Bacilli > Caryophanales > Bacillaceae > Alkalihalobacillus > Alkalihalobacillus sp. LMS39. The sequence goes on along the minus strand of NZ_CP093300.1, from coordinate 4,111,229 downwards.
GACGGAAAGCCTTCAAATGAGGATGCATTGGTATGTCGTGTCGCAGCTCGTATTAGAAGTGATTTGGCATGGTAAAAGGGGCAAAGATGAAGAAGTGACCAGATGGAAAGCATTTGTTCAAAATTTAATAAAAAATCAAAGTGCCGAGTAATAGATAAAACGTGTTGGGAAGTTTATCCAATGCGTTTTTTTACGCTTTTTGCATCTATTCTTATTAATATTGGATGTTCGCTCCAGCTGCTACTCTCAAGCTTGACGAAAACAGCGCCAAAAATGCCTTTGAGATAAGTTTTCTCAAAGGCATTTTGTCAACGCAACGATATGAAGTTGTTTATTTCTACAGGAATAGAGCTTTACATGATTTATAGAAGAAGTCTTTGTGAATTTGAGTTCATTCGTCATTATTTCCTAGGGAATTTTATGAATTATTGTCGTTACTTTCGTACTGTTGAATCGTTTCAACCCAATGTTCGACATCATTTTGGTTAAATTGATGGGTATTACCATAATGCTGTTCTTGAATCTTCAAAAAGGTTTGTTTTAAAGTGGGATCAAGATTTCCTTCGTGTAATAATGAAGAAGTTAAACGAGAAATTTGGTCATACTCATCTGTTGTCATATATTCTTGCTCAACTTGATTTTTCAAAATATCAACGAGTAAGCTTAGTTTATGTTTTTCGTTTATTGGCACAGCTAAACACTCCCTTTCAAATAGTAGGATGTGTTTAGCAAAGAAAAATTATCCTTAAATTTCTCTCCCTTTTCGTTGATTAAAATCAATGGTTACAGCTTTACCGTGCATAAGTAAGTGTAATTCGTCTATCCACCTTTTTAAGTTCAGGTCGTTTAATTTAATGTGCTCTTGAGCTGAACTTGCTTGTGAAACCGTTGATATATACGTTTCGAGTTCATCAAAAGTGCCTGTGAAATTAGGGTCAATGTCAGTAGTAAACCTTAGTCTTTTTATCTCCGTGCTTAATGTCGCAAATTGAAGAGCAGTTCCATCACCTGTTTTTAATTGCTCTTCTAAAATATCTGTCATTTTTTCAGTATCCACAAACTTCTTCATGATTCATCATCCTCCTTGTTCGATGATATCGTGTATTTGTCTATACCCGATATTGGACAAGGTTACACATCTTATTGCATTTGTTTATAGTTTAGTTGCCATAAAGGTATGTCATCGATGGTAATAGGAGTAATGTATGAGTCGTATTTTAAATAGCGAAATATTCGTTGCAATGCTCTTTGTTGACCGGTTTTGGTTGAAAAATTATATTTGCGTATTTGTTTTTGGAACTGATCAAATTCATTAAATAATCGTGGGTAAATGGAGTTTAACTCTTTTTTATAGCTTGTAAAAACTTCTTTACAAACATAGGAAGTGAAAACTAGTTTAATAAATAAAAACTCAGTTTTTTCGTTTTCGAGTGGATGAACACTTTTCCAGTGAGCAAGTAAAGGCTTTGATTTTATGCCGTCCTGTAAAATATGTTGCTCCCGTTCTGCGACTCGATAGCCATGTTTTATTAAAAATTTATAGAGGGGAATACTTTCAACAGTTTGTTGAATATCATCAATAAACTGTTGAATATTTCCGGGTGTTTCTTCAGAGTATGTATAGTAAACAAATGTCGATTTGTCGAAATGAAGGATTCTCTGAAGATGATAGGCAACACTAATATCAATAATTTCATTAGAATATTCCTTTATATCTTTTGAACCGATAATAAGAATTGCTTTTTCTCGATCAAATAAAACATCAGTTGCTTCTCCATAAGATGGTCCATTCGGATGTAAATCCCCATGAATGACAGTTAGGGGATAATGTTTTTGAGCAAATAAATAAAATTCATACGTTTTTTCAGAAACAAATAGCTCTATACTTTCCCCATCGACAGAGCTATAATAGGGTATTGTATAGCTGAACACAAATTGCGGTTGATTAAGCATATATACACATCCTCTTTTTAACGTTACAGCAATATTTTATCGAATATTGATAGGACAAGCAAAATAAAAGAGAAAACATGAACAAGGAAGTGTCTTCATGAGATTAAGAAATAAACCATGGGCAAAAGAAGCCATAGCAAAATATCCTCATATCGTCATTCCGAATCCAAAAGAATGTCGTGGAAAATGGAACGAAGTATTTGGAAATGCGAACCCTATTCACATAGAAGTGGGAACGGGCAAAGGCCGCTTTGTCACTGGAATGGGCAAACAACATCAAGATATTAATTATATCGGTATTGAAAAATATACAAGTGTATTGTTAACAGCAATGGAACGGATTGTAGAATCAGAATGTACGAATGTAAAACTTCTTAATGAAGATGTCGTCGAATTAATGGAGTTTTTTGATAAAGGTGAGATTGAAAGGGTGTATATTAACTTTACTGATCCATGGCCGAAAAATAGACATGAAAAACGTAGATTAACATATAAGGATTTTTTACGGCAATATGAAATGGTCATGAAGCCTAGTGGAGAAGTTCACTTGAAAACGGACAATCAAGGACTGTTTGAATATTCAATTGAAAGCTTTTCATCTTACGGCATGAAAGTGCAAAATGTAAGTTTGCATCTTCATAGAAGTGATTTTGAAGAAAATGTAATGACAGAGTATGAACAAAAGTTTAGTGAAAAAGGAATGCCGATATATCGGTGTGAGGCTGTATTTCGGTAACTCTTGCTGTTTTATTGCAAGAGTTTTTTCTGTTTTGTGGTATGATGAATGATAGGGGAGGGATTCATGTTGGAACAATTACAAGTAGCTGATTGGACGATATCATGGTTACGTGGTGGTGTCACGTATTTAGATGGAGGCGCAATGTTTGGGGTTGTCCCAAGGCCATTATGGAGCAAAAAATACGAAGTAAATGACAAAAACCAAATTGAACTTAGGACAGACCCGATTCTTATTCAAACAGGTGAAAAAAATATTCTCATTGAATCCGGCATTGGAAATAACCGCTTCAATGAAAAGCAATTACGCAATTATGGCATCACGGAAGAGTCTTTTCTTGAAGAAGACTTAAGAAAGTTAGGATTAACCGTCGATGATATCGATGTCATCTTAATGACACATTTGCATTTTGACCATGTGAGTGGCTTAGCAAAAGAAGTGGATGGGATACTTGAGCCGGTTTTTAAAAATGCAATTATTTATACAACGGATATTGAGTGGCATGAAATGAGAAATCCCAATATCCGCTCGAAAAATACATATTGGGAGAATAACTGGAAACCTATTTACGATCAAGTGAAAACGTTTACAGGACAAATGGAAATTGTTAAAGGAATAACGATGCACCATACCGGTGGACATAGTGATGGTCATGCGATCATAAAAATTGAGCATGGTGGCCAAACATTGTTACATTTGGCTGACTTAATGCCGACTCATGCTCACAATCATGTATTATGGGTGTTGGCATATGATGATTATCCGATGACATCGATTGCTCAAAAAGAAAAATGGCTTGTATCAGGAATTGAAAATGAAAATTGGTTTTTATTTTATCATGATGCGAAATATCGAGCGCTTAAGTGGAGCCAAACTGGAGAAGTGAAGGACTGTGTCGAGCGGGTGCGATAAAGGAAGCAGTTGAAAAATAAACTGAATACGAAAGCCGGCTAAAATCAAGTTTGATTTCAGCCGGCTTTTTTTTGGTGTATTGTACATTTGTCATTTTGAAATTTTTAACTATGAATTAAAGTTATTTCACATACTAAAAGCATGTAACACTTTTTTAATAAGATGATAGAAAATGATTGTTTTTGAAATTAATTGACTATAAATGATTATTTTTGATTGATATTGATTGTTTTCATGTTATAATGAATTTGTAAACGAGGTGAAATCACATGTTAACGTTTGAAAGACAACAAATCATTTTGGAATTAGTAAAAGAAAAACAAATCGTAAAAATACAAGAATTAGTTGATGCTACAAATGCTTCAGAGTCGACGATTCGTCGTGATTTAACAGAACTTGAAGAACAAAATAAGTTAAAGCGCATTCATGGAGGTGCATCTTCGTTATCAAAACGACTCGATGAACCAACAATCGCTGAAAAAGATACCCAAAACAAAGATGAAAAGAAAGCGGTTGCAAAGTATGCAGCGAGTGTAGTGGATGATCGAGATTGCATTTATTTAGATGCTGGGACAACAATGGCAGAAATGATCCCTTTTTTAAAAGAGAAAAACTGTGTTGTTGTAACAAATGGGTTAAATCATATTTTTAGTTTAATAGAACATGGAATTGAAACACATATAGTCGGAGGAGCTGTAAAAGCAGGAACAAAGGCATCGATTGGACGAGGGGCTGTTCAAGGACTAGAAAATTTTCGTTTCGATAAAGTGTTTATTGGAACAAACGGAATTCATAGTAAATTTGGGTTAACGACACCTGACCCACAAGAAGCTTTTGTGAAAGAAAAAGCGATTGAATGTTCTCATAAAGCGTTTGTTGTCGTGGATCACTCTAAGTTTGGGGAAACGTATTTTTCAAAGTTTGCCAATATTGAAAGCGTCATTGTCATTACAAGTTCCAACACATCTGAATCCGTTATCAAAGATATGAGAAGAAAAACAGAAGTGGAGGTGGTCCCTATATGATTCACACGGTTACGTTAAATCCTTCCATTGACTATATCGTTTTCTCTGATATTCATTTAGGAGAGCTCAACCGGTCAAAAAAAGAAATGAAAAACCCTGGTGGAAAAGGGATCAATGTTTCAAGAGTGTTAAAACAATTAGGAGTGAATACAACGGCGACAGGGTTTCTCGGGGGATTCACAGGCTCTTTCATAAACCAAAAGTTACAAGAAGAACAAATAACAACGGACTTCGTTGAAATTAAAGAAGATACTAGAATTAATATTAAACTAAAAGGAATTCAAGAAACAGAAATTAACGGTTCTAGTCCGTTTATCGAAAAAAGCAAACATGAAGAGCTTATATCGAAAATTTCAAAGGTAAGTGAACAGGATATCATCGTGTTAGGAGGAAGTGTACCTGCTTCACTACCATTAAACATTTATCAAACGATTAGTCAAAAAGGGAAAGAAAGAAAAGCAAAAATTGTACTTGATGCTAGTGGGGAAGCTTTTATCCATGGGCTAGAGGAACAGCCATTTTTAATAAAACCAAACCATCATGAACTCGGTGAATTATTCGGAGTAACAATTAGTTCAGTAGAAGAGGCCATTCCTTTTGGAAAAACACTATTAGATAAAGGAATTGAAAATATCATTGTTTCGTTTGCAAGTAAAGGTGCATTATTTATGAATCAAACGAGCTGTTATATTGCAAATGTTCCTCGGGGTATTGTAAGAAATTCTGTTGGAGCAGGTGATTCTGTTGTAGCAGGTTTTTTAGAAACATATACAAAAACAAAAGATGTGAAAGAAGCGTTTCGTAATGGGGTAGCAGCTGGAAGTGCTAGCGCATTTTCAGAAGGGTTCTGTACTAAAGAAGAAATTGAAAAACTAAAAAAAGAAATCGAAATTGTAAGTCGATAAAGGGGGAGTAAAAATGAAAATTTCAGATTTATTAAAAAGAGATACGATTGTCTTGGAATTATCGGCAACAACAAAACAAGGAGTCATTGATGAGCTTGTCAACAAATTAGATAGTGCTAGAAAACTATCCGACAAAAATCTTTTTAAAGAAGCAATTTTAGCAAGAGAGCTTCAAACGACAACAGGAATTGGCGAAGGAATTGCGATTCCACATGCGAAAACAGCAGCGGTGAGAACGCCAGCGATTGCCTTCGGTCGTTCAACAGCAGGAGTCGACTATGATTCTCTCGATGGAAAACCAAGTCATCTTGTCTTTATGATTGCTGCAAGTGAAGGCGCAAATAATGAGCATTTAGAAACGTTATCAAGGCTATCTACGTTGTTAATGGACACAGATTTCCGTCAAACTTTGTTAGATGCCAAATCTGAAGATGATATTATAAATGCAATTAATGAAAAAGAAGCTGAAAAATTAGCAGAAGAAACGAATACAAATCTAGCGAAAGGCAGCAAAAAAGTGTTAGCGGTTACAGGGTGTCCGACTGGAATTGCTCATACGTATATGGCGGCCGATGCGCTGAAAGCAAAGGCAAAAGAGTTAGGAATTGAAATCAAGGTCGAGACAAATGGTTCGGGTGGTGTGAAAAACCGCTTAACCGAAACGGAAATTGCAGAGGCTGATGCGATTATTGTCGCAGCTGATACGAAAGTAGAAATGAACCGTTTTTCGGGTAAACCGGTCATTCAAACAGGGGTTACAGACGGAATTCGGAAGCCACAACAATTACTAGAGGAAGCGATAAGTGGGAACGTCCCGTTATTTAAAGGAAGTGGAAAATCAACAGAAAATAGTGGGAGTTCAAAAGGAAGCTTTTATAAGCATTTAATGAATGGTGTTTCTAACATGTTGCCATTTGTTGTTGGTGGTGGGATTTTAATTGCCATGTCATTTTTGTTTGGCATTCATTCTGCTGACCCAAATCACCCAAGTTATCATCCAATTGCAGAAATGCTAATGACGATTGGTGGCGGAAATGCGTTTCATTTAATGGTACCTGTGTTAGCTGCGTTTATTGCTATGAGTATTGCTGATCGTCCAGGGTTTGCACCAGGTATGGTCGGTGGTTTAATAGCTGCAACCGGTGGTGGTGGTTTCTTAGGTGGATTAATCGCCGGTTTCCTAGCGGGATATTTAGTTGTTTTCTTACAATATTTATTAAAAAACTTACCACGTTCCATTGAAGGAATAAAAACGATTTTACTCTATCCTGTATTGTCGATATTATTTACGGGGATTGTCATGTTAGGAATTGTTGGACCATTAAGCAGTTTTAATAGAATGCTTGAAGGCTGGTTAGGTGGAATGGGTACAACAAATGCTATTTTCTTAGGAATTATTTTAGGAGCTATGATGGCGCTTGATATGGGTGGACCGATAAATAAAGCTGCTTTTACATTTGGAATTGCAATGATTGATGCTGGAAACTTTGGGCCACATGCGGCTATTATGGCTGGTGGTATGGTTCCTCCTTTAGGAATTGCCCTAGCTACATTTATGTTTAAACGCAAATTCACGAAACAAGAACGCGATGCTGGAAAAACAAACATTATTATGGGCGCCTCCTTTATTACAGAGGGTGCGATTCCATTTGCAGCTGCAGACCCAGCTCGAGTTATTCCTTCTATTGTTGTAGGTTCTGCTGTTGCAGGGGGACTCTCGATGCTATTTAATATTGGCTTACCAGCACCACATGGTGGAGCACTTGTCTTTTGGACACTAGAAGGAAGTTGGATATTATATACTTTAGCTATTCTCATTGGTGCCTTTGTGTCAGCCCTTATGCTAGGAATATTAAAGAAAAAAGTTTCGTAAGTAAACAGAAGGTTCGCCAAGGAAAATCCTTTAGCGAACCTTTTTTTTTTGAAAAAGATAAGAAAAAATTTTGGTATAGCAGTGAAGCTTTGAAAGCTTATTCTAGAAGAGCGAAGGCTGCGCACCTGCGCGTTTTACCCCAAGAAGAGCACTTGGGGTTCACTGTTAAAAGCGGGCAGGGCTCCGCACTTCGCTTTAAATGAAAAGACGCTTCCGCGTTTTTTCTTTATAGTTTATAATCAACGATGTATAGTCAACTTTGACTAACGGTACAAAAAAATTATCCATTATTACGGATTGGAAATAGAGACCCTTGTTGATCTGAGCGGAACGAAACCGTCGTTAATATTAAAAAAGCAATAAGGTATAGACCTAATATAAAAAGAGAGAAATAGGAGCTTCCATTATGAACGATAGCTTGAAGACCTTGAATAAAATAGTGGAACGGAAATAACTTCCCGATAAGGGCAAACCATACTGGTGCATTTTCTAAAGAATAAAAGGCTTCACTTGTAAAAATCATCGGAAAGCAGACTAGAGATGACACCATACTTACTTGCGCTTCATTCATAGAAAGATTAGCAATTAAAAAACCGAGAACCGTAAAGCATATTGTCGCAAAAATTAGCAATGCAGTTAAATTTAGAAAAGCCCCTACTGTAATAGAAAGGTTAAAGTAAAATAACCCAACAAAGAAAATGAAAAACGTGACAAGTAAAGAAATAAACGTGCGTGCTAACGTTAAATGGAAAACAAATGCGATTGTTGAAAAAGGCGTTACTTTCAATAATTTATAAACACCTGTTGTTCGTTGTTGTAACACTTGAAACGCGACACCTTGGATACTCCAAAAAAGTGTACTAATCGCTACAACACCTGTTAACACAACAGGACGATATGAAGGCTCATTAAAAAAGACAGAAAGACTAAAGAGCAACACTAAAGGAAAAGCCACCGTATAAAACAATGTAATTCGGTCTCGCAATGAACTGATAGCTAATGTTTTTATAATTTGAAATGTCATTGAAGGTCACTCCTTGTTAAATAGAAATACACTTCATCTAATGTGTTTGCTTCATATGATTGACATAATTGCTCCGGTGAACCATGAGCCACAATTTGGCCAGATTGAATAAAAATAACTCGATTTGCAAGCTTCGTCACTTCGTCCATATCATGTGAAGTGAATACAACTGTCTTACTTTGATCTTTTAGTGCTTTAATCATGTCATGGATGTCTTTTCTAGAGCGAGGATCTAGTGCAGCCGTTGGTTCATCTAAAAAGATAAGCTTCGGATTGTGAACAAGGGCAATCGCGATTGCTAATCGTTTTTGTTGTCCCCCTGATAGTTTACTAGCTTCTTTTTTCTCAACTTGTTGTAATCCACATAATTGCAGTAATGCTTGAATTTCTTGCTTTGACATCTTGACATAATAAAAGGCAGCAAACATTTTAATATTTTCGATTACGTTTAATCCTGGGAAAAACGGAGTTGTTTGAAGCTGGACTCCGATATGTTTTAGATAAGAGGGAGTCCAATAATGGAGCGACCCAGAGTCACATTGCCGAATTCCTAATAATGTTTCAATAAACGTTGTTTTCCCTGCACCATTTGGTCCGATTACAGCAATCATTTCACCTTCTTCAATTGACAAATTAATTTGTTGTAATACTTCGGTGTTTTCATAAGACTTAGTTATGTTCTGACATTCAATTAATGTTTGAGACAACGCCATCACCTCATTTATTTTTAGTGGTCAAACTCTCTTTAAGTTTTTTTACAAACGATAATTGAATTTCATAATGCAAAAACATATTTTCAAATAAAAGTAAGGTGTGTTCTGGAACTTCAATTGCCTCCTCCTTGATTTTTTTCCCTATCTTCATTTGTTCATATTCTTGCTGTAATAATGTTTCTTGTTTGTTTAACGCTTCAAGGATGATGTCATTTGGTGCATAGGGGATGAACGATAGGGCTGTATAAAAAGTGGTAGGTAAAGAAGCTGAGCTTTCTGTTAAACCACTAATTAATAATTGTTGGAATTCTTGTTTTCCTTTTTCAGTAATTTGATAAATTGCTTTGGAGCGATTTCCTGTTTGCTCGATGGATTCAATTGCAACAAGTTGTTCCTTTTCCATTTTTTTTAAAGCGTGATAAATCGATCCAGGTAAAACCCCAGCCCATGTATCTGTCTGTGATTGCTGGAGATGTTGTTGCATTTCATAGCCAGACATTGATTTGTATAGTAAGAATCCTAGTACCATTAAGCGAGTTTTCATTTGCCACCTCTTTATAATCAATAATGTATAATCAACGTTGACTATAATATAAACTAAATTTTCCATTTTGTAAAGGGTTGAAGTGGAGTATTTTGTAAAAAAACACCCTCTCCTGTGGAAAGGGTGATGCTTAGTTGGTTGTTCTGACATATATATTCCGTTAATTCATGAAAAAAACCTTTATAATACTATTAACGGACATCCCGGACCTCTTCTGTTTTCTACTGTTAAAATCATCACCCCTTAATTCGTCACGAGCTCTAATACATCACCGGTTTTGGCATCAACAGTAAACTCATATTGAATGGAGTCATCGTTGGTCGTCATTGTTGTAATGCCACCGCGATAGACTGTATAAGCAAGATTATCTTTTTCAAGTGCTTCTGGAATCATGTGAATCCATGCGCCAGAAATATTATATTTTTCAGCTAAGTTTTGTTTGACAAGCTTTAACGCTTTTTCAGGCTGAATTTGGTTCGAATTGCTTTTTCTTGTTATGTAAATAGCGGCTGCCACCCCAATACCTACGCCTAATACAAACCGTTTCATTCCCACTTTACATTCCGCCTTTCATTTGATTAAGTTGCGTCTATCACTAGTATAACCAAATCTATATCGATTTCAAAACATGGCCCTTTTTCATTTTGCATATAAATGATATGATAGGAAAGTTGTCGAGGGTTCGAAATTCCCTCCCCTCGAAAAACAAAACTAGGGAGAGTGATAAAATTGGAATATATGATTCCGAAAAAAGTAGAAACGATAGACGTAGATATTCAGCGGCATGAGCTAAAGTACCACCATAAACGCGTGGCTGTAACAAAAGAATTTACGTTTGATGCAGCCCATCATTTGCACTGTTATGAAGGGAAATGCAAAAGTTTACATGGGCACACGTACAAGCTTGTGATTACAATGAGTGGCTTTGTAAATGACATTGGGATTGTTGTAGACTTCGGTGATATTAAAAGAATTTTTAATGAGGAAATTAAAAATAAGCTTGATCACAGATATTTAAATGAAGTTTTACCAAATATGAATACAACCGCAGAAAATATGATTGTATGGATTTGGGAACAGCTCGATACGAAATTACAGCAAGAGGGAGTAAAGGAAAAGGGTACGCGATTAGAGTCACTAACGTTATATGAGACACCGACAAGTTATGCAACGGTGACGCGAGAATGGATGAGTGACAATGATTGAACAATTACCATCAAAAGAAGAATATTGGGATTGGGAACTTCCAATGGTTGAAATCTTTGAAACGGTTGAAGGAGAAGGAAGTGCAGCTGGATTTCCAACGGTGTTTGTCCGAGTGTTTGGCTGTAATTTACGTTGCACGTGGTGTGATACAACATATAGTTATGCTCCTGCCAAACCTGAGTTTCAAGCAACGGTCGGTGAAATTATAAATCGAATCTCTCAGTTTCATAGTAAGCGAATTTGTTTTACAGGGGGAGAACCGCTTTTACATGGGAAAAAGTCATTTGCTCTTCTAGAGGCGATGGCGAAACTGGACACGATTGTTGACATTCATGTTGAAACAAATGGTGCCATTCATTTGCAACCATATGCGAATTATAGGAAACAGAATGAACATTGGAGTAAAGTTCGGTTTGTGATGGATTATAAATTACAAGGATCTGGGGAAGAGAGTAAAATGGAACTAGAGAACTTCAACTACTTCTCCGAAAAAGATGAAATTAAATTTGTTATTGCCAATGATGATGATTTTACTAGAGCTAAAGAGATTATCTCTTCGTATCATAAAAAAGGACAAGTGCTGTTTAGCCCTGTTTGGGAAACAATGCCACCAAAAATATTAGTAGAAAAAGTGCTAGATGCGAAGTTATCTGATGTGAAAGTAAGCCTTCAGTTGCATAAAATTATTTGGGATCCTGAATTAAGGGGGGTATAATCGATGAAAAAAGCTGTTGTTGTGTTAAGTGGTGGATTAGATAGCACGACATGTATGGGAATGGCAAAAGAAAAAGGCTATGATCTGTACCCGATTACTTTTCATTATGGTCAACGTCATAATATTGAAGTGGAACAAGCAAAAAAAGTAGCGTCTTCCTATGAAGTAATGGACCATCGTATTGTAGACCTTAGTTTTTTACAGCAAATTGGTGGAAGTGCATTAACGGACGATACAATCGATGTCCCGACAGAAGCAACAGATGACATACCGTCAACATACGTTCCAGCTAGAAATATGATATTTTTAGCGTTAGCAAGTGCGTACGCAGAAGTTATTGGGGCGACTGCTATCTATATTGGTGTTTCTGCAGTTGATTATAGTGGATATCCAGATTGTCGACCAGAATTTATTCAAAGTATGACAGAAACTGTAAATTTAGCGACAAAGCTAGGGGTGACTAGCGAAACACCTTTGTCGATTGAAACGCCGTTAATTCACTTAACAAAAAAGGAAACGATTGAAGAAGGACTTCGATTAGGCGTACCATACGAACTAACAACATCATGTTATAACGGAGGCACCAAGGCTTGTGGCGAATGTGATAGTTGTAAGCTGAGAATTAAAGGGTTTAAAGAAGCAGGAGCAAAAGATCCGATTCCATATATGATTCCTATTGAGTGGAATTAGACTTCAGACTGTCGAAGAAACATCGACAGTCTTTTTTGAAAAGATATGAGAAATTTTGGTGTAGCAGTGAAGCTTTGAAAGCTATTTCAAGAAGACGAGGCTAACGGACATCGATTCTGTTAGATTAATAGAAAGCGAGGCTATTTGTCAGGTTCCAATAGAACATAGGAAAATATGCATCTATCTATAAATAGCGGAATATATGGACGAAAGCGGTGAAACCGAAGTTTATTTTTTTCGTATACTTACATATGGAGGGAGATTATGGTTAAATATGGAGTTATAATTGCAATTAGTCTTGTACTTATTATTATTGTGTTTGTAAGTATAAGCACAATAATGAAGAATCAAATGGATATAGTAACCTTTTTACAAGAGGAAGAGGAGAAATCTTCTTTTGTATTTATTGAAAATGGCGAAACTAAAGTAGCAGTTAGACCAAATGAGTATATGCCATTAGCAAGCACAGTAAAAATAGTTGTCGCATTAGAATATGCTTTTCAAGTCGAAGAGGGCAAGATTAATAAAGAGGAGAAAGTGGAATTAAATGAGCTTGAGCGTTACTATGTTGAACGGTTAGATGGGGGAGCACATGAAGCATGGTTAGCTTATATTGAAGAACAAGAGATTGTAAATGATGGTATGGTTACGATAAGAGATATTGTAAGAGGAATGATTGGTTTTAGTTCAAATGCAAATACCGAATATATGATGGCAAAAGTAGGAGTAGAAAATATCGAAGCAAGGTTAGATGGCTTAGGTGTACAATCACATTCACCGTTGTTCTATTATGTCTCTGCCATGTTTATACCGTATGAACTAAAAAAAGATAAAACTGTCAAACAAGCAAAAGAAGACATAGTAAAAGAAATAAACAAGATGAGCGATGAAGACATTGCCCGAATTTCTAAGGTCATTCATCAAAAAATAACAGAGGACGATACATATATACAAAACGCAGATATTTTAAGCTGGTGGGACAAAGAGTTCGACCAACTCTATTCAAAAATTTTTACGAAATCAACTACATATGAGTATGCAAACATGATGAATCAAATCAACCATCATCAGTTTCCACCCATTGTTCAAGAAGAAGTAGAATATGCTCTAGGGATGATTATGGACAATCCGGAAAATCAAAAATGGTTACAGCGGGCAGGGAAAAAAGGTGGGTCGACACAGTTTATACTGACAGATGCTTTATTTGCAGAAGACAAGGAAGGGAATCGGTATGAACTTGCCATCTTTTTCCATAACTTAACACCAAAAGAAACGGAAAGGTTAATGAAGCAACTGAACGAATTTGAGTTGAGATTATTAACCGAGCCAACGTACCGCGAAAAGGTCTATTCGGATTTGCAAAACCATTAAATTATGAGGTGGAGCAGATGAAGCAGCTCATTAATAAAGGGAAACTCTTGCTCTATTCTTTTTTGGGGTTTGAGAAAGTTGGAGAATTGGACCTTCCTGAAGAGGTGGTTGTTCAGTTTGAACGTTTGTACGATTGTTATATTAAAAGTGGAAATGGTGAGTTATATATATACGAACATCCATATCCGCTCCATTATTTCTTACGTTATCTTACCGAACACAAGCAAGTTGTTTTACATGGCTCTAATTTACCGGATATCCAAAGCTTTGAACCGAGAGCGTCCTCGCTTTTTAATATGAAGCCAATTAAAGCTGTGTTTGCCAGTTCTGATGGAATATGGCCTTTATTTTTTGCTAGTGTCAATCGAACGGTCGTTCCATCACTAAGGAATATTTGTTTATCTGTTCCTACGAAAAAAGGGTGGAGACGATTCTATTATTTTTCCATTCAGACAACAGATGAAAAACAATGCTATTGCGACGGTACCATTTATATTTTACCGAAGGAGTCCTTTCAGCAAGGTGGAATTCGAGATGAATGGGTATGTGAGCAAGTTGTAAAGCCTTTAGCTAAAATAAGCGTCATGAAAGATGACTTTCCATTTCTGAATGAGGTAAATAGACACCAGGATACCGATTCATTTGCTAAAACGGTTATAAAATTACTAATAAAACGACGATAATACTATCGGCGTTTTGACTTTGAATAATATGGCTGAACTGTTTCGTCGATTTGAATAAGATTTTCGATAGGGACTTCCTCCATCCGTTCCCGTTTTCCTCGTTCTCTAGCACTGATAGAAGGTAAAAGCTGAGATACACGAAAAAAAGATAGTTAGAAGAGGAAGTTGTGGAAATCAAGCCAGCGTTTCGGTAAAATGGTGTTATACATAAAATTCTTCGAGACACGAAAGGAGTAAGCGGATGAATAAAGAGACGTTAGACCTTTTTAAAACATTAACGGAATTACCAGGGGCTCCAGGATTTGAACATGAGGTTCGCCGTTTTGTTCGTGGCGAGTTAACAAAATACGCAGATGAAGTCGTTCAAGACCGATTAGGAAGTATTTTCGGTGTGAAAAAAGGAAATGAAGCTGGTCCAACGGTTATGGTTGCAGGACATATGGATGAAGTTGGATTTATGGTTACGAATATTAATAAAAAAGGTTTAATTAGCTTTCAAACTTTAGGTGGTTGGTGGAGCCAAGTTCTTTTAGCACAACGGGTGCAAATTATAACAGACAATGGTCCAGTAATTGGAGTTATCGGCTCAACTCCACCACATTTATTACAAGAATCACAACGCGCCAAACCGATGAACATTAAAGAAATGTACATTGATATCGGTGCAGATGATAAAGCAGATGCTGAAAAAATCGGGGTTAAGCCTGGTCAACAAATCGTACCTATCTGTCCATTTACACCGATGGCAAATGACAAGAAAATTTTAGCGAAGTCATGGGATAATCGCTATGGTGTTGGTCTTTCCATTGAACTTTTAAAAGAGTTACAAGGAAAAGAAATCCCAAATGTATTATATTCTGGTGCGACGGTTCAAGAAGAAGTGGGGTTACGAGGAGCGGCAACTGCTGCTCAAATGATTAAACCTGATATATTTTATGCATTAGATGCAAGCCCTGCAAATGATGCAACAGGTGGAAAAGACGCATTTGGAAAATTGGGTCAAGGAGCATTGCTTCGTATTTATGACCGTTCTATGATTACACATCAAGGAATGAAAGAATTTGTGTTAGATACGGCCGAGACAAATAATATCCCATATCAATATTTTATTTCTCAAGGCGGAACAGACGCTGGTCGTGTTCACATTAGTAATAATGGTGTTCCATCGATTGTTGTCGGAGTCTGTTCACGTTATATTCATACCCATGCTTCTATTATTCATGTGGATGATTATGCCGCTGCAAAAGAACTACTAACAAAACTAGTGTTAACAACAGATAAAAATGCGGTAGAGTTTATTAATAAAGGCGTGTAAACATATAAAAAAGAGGACCATCTTTATAGTGATGGTCTTCTTTTTTTTTTTTTTTGAAAACACTAACGGACATTTGTTCATCTATTTTGTGATAATGAGTGCCTTTTTGAAGGCTACCGGACATCAGTTCCGTTAATGTATTGATTTTTAGGATATAAGCATTGACTTCTAGAAGTTAACGGAATAGATGTCCGAAACGTACTAACATAGGTGCTTTTAAGCTAAAATAGCGGAATATATGTCCGTAAACAATGACAAGCTAAGTTATTCTGTTTCAAATATGTAAGCAAGTGCCTGAAGCGCTTGTTCTGGTGTTTCAACAACAACTTGTGCTTTATTGGCAAGTTCTTTTAATGGATGATGAAGATGCTCTGGTCGAATTAAGATGAGTGGTTTTTGTAACGCGATTGCAGTAGCGGCATCCATGGCACTATTCCATTGTTTATACTTATCACCAAAAAGCGCAATGACCACATCTGCTTTTTGTAGTAAAACTTGGGTTCGTAAATTATTAATCGCTGAAGCGGCCTCATCTTTCAAAATAGGTGTAGGTTGCTTTCCTAAAATTTCTTCCCCTATATCATCAGAGCGATCGTGGTTTTCCATTGGTCCTGTAAAATGAAGGGGGAGATTTTTTTTATGGGCAAGTTCTTTAATTTCTTGTCTCCAATTATCATGAATTTGTCCTGCTAAATAAACATATAGTTCCACCTTACAACCTCCTATAATATGTTCTTTTAAAAAGTGTATCATGTTTTGCCTGGAATTAAAAAGCCGATACACTCGACAAAGAATCTTATTTTTCTTGTCAAGGGAAAGCGTTTCAATGTATGATGAAAAATAGGGAAAAGGTAATGATTTTTTTATTATGAGAGGAGCGTTTACTATGTTTCCAAAAAAAATCGGATTGATAGTGTTATCTATATTTCTTTTAATAGGTTGTCAGGCGACAACAGAAGAGTTACTCGACTCCTCTAACACAATATTTCAAGAAAGCTTTGTTCAACAATATGATGGAGACAAAGTGGAGCTAGAGCAAATTAAGTTTTCATTACCTGCTAACATGGAAGTTCAAGAAGAAACAGAATATAATGTTCTCTTAAAAGATGGTGAACAATTATACTTACTTTTCTTTAATCCAGCCGAAGCAGATGATAGTGAATTAAATTTTGTAAGAGACCAACAGCACGAAGAAGAAGCACTTTTGTTTGAGACGTTTGAAGACAAAGGAAAATTTGCTTATCTACTAGTAACACAAGAAGAAGACAAACAATTTAAAGTGATTATTGGTATCGGTGGAGCGAAATTGACTACAATAACTACTGACAGAAACCTTGAAGAAAGTACGACAGCAATGTTGGAAATTCTTAATACAATCGAGTATAAATAAGTCCTGTCGTAGGAGGAAAAGCAATTGAACGATTTTTTTGAGAAAAAAGGAATTGAATTCCACTGGCGTACGTATTTTATAACTGCTCTAAGCTATATGGCTTTAGGGCTGTTTTCTTCGTTAATTATTGGCTTAATTATTCGGACGGTAGGACAAATCCCACATCTTGGAAGCCATTTTCCTGGTATAGCTGATTTCATTCAAAATATGGGTATATTAGCAATGGGATTGATGGGACCGGCAATTGGTGTTGCGGTTGCTTATGGATTAAAAGCACCGAGACTTGTTGTTTTTGCTGCAGTCGTAAGTGGGGCAGCTGGGGCAGAACTAGGTGGACCGGCAGGCGCTTTTATTAGTGCGGTCATTTCAGCGGAACTAGGGAAATTAGTTTCAAAGGAAACAAAAGTTGATATTATTGTGACGCCCTTTGTGACAATTTTTTCAGGTTTTTTTGTTGCAACGTTTATAGGACCATGGATTCAATCGGGGATGACATCGTTTGGTAATATTATTATGTGGGCGACAGAGCAGCAGCCTTTTGTTATGGGAATTATTGTAGCCGTCCTTATGGGATTAGCGTTAACGGCTCCGATTTCAAGTGCAGCGATTGCGATAATGCTTGAGTTAGAAGGGGTTGCGGCAGGAGCTGCCACAGTGGGGTGTGCCGCTCAAATGATTGGATTTGCAGTAAGTAGTTATCGAGAAAATAAATGGTCTGGATTAATAGCGATTGGAATTGGGACATCGATGTTGCAAGTGCCGAATATCGTAAAAAACCCAAGAATTTTACTTCCGCCTATGATAGCCGGAGCCATCTTAGCACCTATAGCAACGACGGTATTTGTGATGACAAATAATCCTGCTGGTGCTGGAATGGGAACGAGTGGATTTGTTGGACAAATTATGACATTCACACATATGGGTTTTTCTTGGAATGTCTTCTGGGGTGTTTTTCTGCTTCACTTTATTGGACCTGCGATTATTAGTTTGGTACTATCGGAATGGTTGCGTAAGTTAGGATGGATTAAGCTAGGTGATATGAAAATCGAACAATAATGAGGTGGGAAAATGAAAGAGTTACAAAGTTTAGAGATGTATCATGAAGAAATTAAAAAAGGAATTTCAGTTGTTATGTTCTCTGCTGATTGGTGTCCGGATTGTCGAGTCATTGAACCATTTTTGCCTGAAGTTGAAGCTAAATTTGCAAACATGACGTTTTTCTATGCGAACCGAGATGAGTTTATTGATTTATGCGCACAATTAGATGTGTTTGGGATTCCAAGCTTTCTTGTTTATCGGGATGGTGAGGAAATCGCTCGTTTTGTGAGTAAAGACCGAAAAACACAAGAAGAAATCGAACAGTTTTTATCTTCGGTCTCTGAATAAAAAGAAAGTTTGGTCGTTATTTCTGTATCGTTTGATACTGAAGTAACGGCTTTTCTTTTTTCGGATAAGACCAAGCTTTTCTATTTTCTGCTCTGGGATGTTACAATAATAATGATAGGAGGCGTGTAAGTTGGAAATCGCGAAATTAAAACAATTGGTAACCGAAAAATTAGAAAGACCAGACCGGTCTGTATCATATGATAGAAAAGAACAAGTACTCCGTATTGAAAATCAGAAAAATAAAAAAGGTGTGTCGCTTGCGTTAAGACCGTTATTGGCTAAATATGAGACGAAAAAAGAGGAAGCGCTAGAGGAAGCGGTCCGTTATGTAAATCATGCATTAGAGGCAATGGGGCAAGACATAACACTTGCTGGGAAAGAAAAGAAGATTTTTCCAGTTATTCGTTCGACCTCTTTTCCGGAAACAACGAAAGATGGAAAACAGCTTATTTTTGCAGAGCATACTAGTGAAACAAGAATTTATTACTCGGTTGATCTTGGTCATTCCTATGTTTTACTTGATGAAGAGATGATTAACAAAGCGAATATAACAAAAAACGATATTATGGAAATGGCACAATTTAATATGCGATCATTACCTATTGAACTAAAAGAAGATATCGTTGCGGGGAATTCTTTTTATTTTGTGAGTACAAAAGATGGATATGATGCAAGTCGGATTTTAAATGAAGCGTTTCTTGCAAAAATGCAACTTGATATGAAAGGAAAGATGGCGGTTGCCGTTCCACATCAAGATGTATGTATCATTGCTGATTTGGTCAACGATACCGGCTATGATGTTCTTGGTCAAATGACGTTTCAATTTTTTAACCAAGGAAATAATCCAATTACAGCGTTACCATTTTTATATGAAAATGGGGAATTAGAACCGACCTTCATTTTAGCGCAAAGAAAACCAAAGAAAGACTGATATATGAGGAATTATATGGTACAATAAATTTAATTGAGGCTAAGCATCGAGGTTGTCCCACAAAGGTTAGCTACCTTTTGGAACAACCTTTTTTTAAAAGATAAGAAAGTATAACAGTTTTGGTCTAGCAGTGAAGCTTTGAAAGTTTATTCAAGAAGAGCGTTTTTCTTAAAAGATGTTTTTCTAAACTGAAATCGAGTTATACTCGCTTTATATCACTAATGAGGAAAACATTGTTCCAATGCAACAGCTTATGCGAAAAGCCTTTAAAAAAGAGGAATTTGAAAGAGTGATTACATATGGCCATTCAAAGTTGGTTTAAAAAAATTCAAGAGCTAATGTTTCCGAAAGATGGAAGCTCTTTTGAAGAGGATAACCCGAAAACGTTCAAAGGTCGAATCGAGGCAGATGGACGTAACACGACACCGAAGATGATTACACATTACCCAAAGCAAGGGAAATTCCGATTTCCTCTTATTGAAGATGGCGAACCAAAGACACAAGCTTCCACCGCTCAACCGGAAAAAAGTCGCACGAGTAAACGACAACAAAACAAACAAATAAATGAAGAAAAACAAGGGAAAGAAAAAGAAAAATTTACGGGAACACAATTTAAGGCGAGAGATATTCCTTCTCCTGTTTATGGTTATAAACGTCGTGAAAAAGAAAATATTCCTTATATAAAACAAGAGCCAATACCGTTTCCTGAAATCCCTGTGGTTGAAGAGGACAAGCCTTTTTCTACTTACCATGAAGATATTTCTTCTTCTACGGTAGAAGTTTCAGAGACGACAAAAGAAAAAGTGCAAGCTTTCTCCGAGCAGTTATTGCATGAAAATGGGGATGAATTAGAAGAAGAAACTAAGCTAGAAAATGAAGAAGTTGAAGTTAGAGAAGTTGAAGCAATAGAAGAAGAAAAACTAAAAGAGGAGACGGTCCAAGAAAAACCGAATATCCCAAGTCAAGACTCAGAAAAAGAAGTGAAACGACAACAAACAACTGTCACACAACCGAAAAAAAGCTCTGTTCCCTTTAATGTGTTAATGTTACCTTCTGACAAACAAAAGGTGAATCAGAAAAAAAACAACTATGAGTTTCCAACAATTCAGCTATTAGCGATTCCGCCTCGTTTTGAAGATGAAGGACAAGAGTGGCTACATGAACAATCGAAACTATTAGAAGTGACATTACAACACTTTAATGTAAATGCCAAGGTCGTTCATGTGACAAAAGGGCCTTCTGTAACTAGATTTGAGATTCAACCAGCACCGGGTGTGAAAGTGAGTAAGATTACAGGTTTAACGGATGATATTAAACTATCGTTAGCCGCAAAAGATATTCGTATGGAGGCACCGATCCCTGGAAAAAATGCGATAGGAATTGAAGTTCCCAACATGGTAAGTAAACCGGTGTTTTTACGTGAAATAATAAGAAGGAGAGAATTTCAAGAAAAACGTTCTCCTTTAACAGTAGCACTAGGACTCGACATTTCTGGTCAGCCTGTTATTACAGATTTGAATAAAATGCCACATGGGCTTGTTGCGGGGGCAACAGGATCAGGGAAGAGTGTTTGTATCAATTCGATTTTAATCAGCTTGCTTTATAAAGCGACACCAAGTGAAGTGAAACTATTACTAATCGACCCTAAAATGGTAGAGTTAGCTCCTTATAATGAATTACCACATCTTGTTACACCGGTTATTACCGATGCAAAACAAGCAACAGCAGCATTGAAGTGGGTAGTACTTGAAATGGAAAGAAGGTATGAGCTTTTCTCCCAGCGAGGTGCTCGTGATATTAGTCGCTATAACGATTTATATTCAGAAGGAGATACACCGGCTTTGCCGTATATCGTTGTAGTGATCGATGAATTGGCGGACTTGATGATGGTGTCGCCACAAGATGTGGAGGATGCGATTTGTCGAATTGCTCAAAAAGCTAGAGCGTGTGGAATTCATTTGTTATTAGCAACACAAAGACCATCAGTTGACGTCATCACAGGATTAATTAAAGCCAATGTTCCTACCCGAATTGCATTTTCTGTTTCATCACAAGTTGACTCTAGAACAATCATTGACATGTCGGGAGCAGAACGGTTGTTAGGAAAAGGAGATATGTTATTCCATGAAAATGGAACGTCCAAACCAATTCGAGTGCAAGGGACATTTGTATCTGATGATGAAATTGAACAAGTCCTTTCTTTTGTTAAAGAACAAATGCCACCAGACTATATACTAGAGAATGAGCATCTAGTAAAAGTACAAGAAGGTGTAGAACAAGAAGATGAATTGTTTGAAGAAGCTTGTTATTTTGCTATCGAACAAGAAGGGGCATCAGCCTCTAGTTTACAAAGACGGTTTCGTATAGGATACAATCGCGCTGCTCGATTAATTGATATGATGGAGGCACAAGGAATTGTTTCAGAAGCGATGGGAAGCAAACCAAGAAACATACTCGTATCCATACAAGATTTTGAAAACAGATTTCATGAAGCAGATGTAAAGTAGGACTGCTTGTTTTCTTAAGATTGTTTTAATAAGATAGAAGTAGAAAATAGAAAAGCCATAGTCGTAGCTCATATACGCATAGGTGATAATGGATAGGCAAGGAGCATAGGGATGAAGGAAATCGAACTGAAATTACAAGGGAAAATTAAACGTTTGACAAACAAAACGTTTAAATTTGATGAACGTGTGTCAGAAGGTTGGTTTTCAGCCGTTTACTTTTTAAAAACAAGGAAAATTGTAGAAAAGTATCGTCATGAAAATATAGTAACAATGCAGTTTTTCCAAAAAACAAATGCCATATTGTGTGGGACTGACGAAGTGATTGCGTTAATCAAAACGTTCGCTAAAGATCCTGAAACGTTAGAGATTCGTTCACTTAAAGATGGTGACAAAATTAAACCGTTTGAAACAGTCCTAACTGTAACGGGGCCATATCAGAACTTTGGTTTCTTAGAAGGAGTCATTGATGGAATTTTTGCGAGACGAACGTCTGTCGCTACGAATGTGTATAAAGTAGTCAAAGCGGCAAGAAAGTCTGGTTTTCAAAAGCCCGTTATTTTTATGGGGGACCGTGATGACCATTTCACTCAGCAATCTGGAGATGGATATGCTGCCTTTATTGGTGGGTCGCAAGCACAAGCAACACATGCGATGAACGAATGGTGGGGAAAAAAAGGAATGGGAACGATGCCCCATGCACTTATTCAACTGTTTGAAGGAGACGTTGTTGCTGCAACCCAAGCATATAAAGAAACATTTCCTGAAGATGATTTAATGGCTCTTGTTGATTATAATAATGACGTTGTTACAGATGCATTAAAAGTCGCACGTGCTTTCGGTGAAGAATTAAAAGGTGTTCGTGTTGATACATCACGAACGATGGTGGACCAGTACTTTTGTCGAAATCCAGAGATTATGGGTGCCTTTGATCCCCGTGGTGTCAACCCACATCTTATCTTTGCCTTGCGTGATGCACTCAATAAAGAAGGTTTTACTCATGTGAAAATAATTGCAACAGGCGGATTTACTGCAGAACGAATTAAAGAATATGAAGAAGAAAATGTTCCTGTTGATATTTATGGTGTGGGCAGCAGTTTATTAAAAATTAATATTGGGTTCACAGGTGATAATGTTATACTAAACGGAGAGCCACAAGCAAAGGCTGGACGTCGTTATAATGATAACCCTCGCTTAGAATTAGTGGAATAAATGAAAAGGAATTATGGCCTATGTTTATTAGGGAAACTTTAACGCCCTTTTAAAAAAACATAGGTCTTTTCTTGTTTAAATGTGCATATACTGGTGGATGGGGTAGCCGAATCAAAAATCGGTTGTTTTTCTCTTTTCTAATTTCTGCTATAATAAAAAAATGTATGAAAACAATACTGTAGTCATTACATAAAATGAGTATCATGTTAGACTATATCAAGATTAGTATGGAGGTCCAGTCTATGACTGTTTACCACTTTATAGGAATTAAAGGTTCAGGAATGAGTGCACTTGCTCAAATCCTGCATGACATGAATGAAACGGTCCAAGGTTCTGATGTAGAAAAGAGATTTTTCACTCAAAAACCTCTAGAAGAAAAAGGAATTGACATTTTACCTTTTCATGAAAAAAATATTGAACAAGGACAAACGATTGTTGCTTCCGCTGCATATAAAAGTGACCATGATGAAATAAAAAAAGCGGCAGAATTAGGGATAGAAGTGTATCCTTACCCAACGTTTTTAGGAGAATTCATTAAAAACTTTACGAGCATTGCTGTTACAGGTTCTCATGGGAAAACGTCCACAACTGGACTACTTTCTCATGTTCTTGGTTCGGCTCATCCTACTTCTTTTTTGATTGGAGATGGAACAGGAAAAGGACAAGAAGATAGTAAATATTTTGTTTTTGAAGCATGTGAATATCGCCGTCACTTTTTAAATTACCATCCTGATTACTGCATCATGACAAATATCGATTTTGATCATCCTGATTATTTTAAAGATGTAGAAGATGTTTTTTCAGCTTTTCAAGAAATGGCAAAGCAAGTGAAAAAAGGAATTATTGCTTGTGGGGACGACCAATATTTACAAGGGATCCATGCCAATGTTCCTGTTGTGTTTTATGGTTTTGGAGAACATAATGATTTTCAAGCTAGAAATTTAACCGTTACAAGCACAGGGTTGTCTTTTGATGTATTTGTACGTCATCATTTTTACGGGACATTTTCGATTCCAGGCTATGGCAAACATAATGTATTAAATGCCCTTTCTGTAATTGCGTTATGCCATTATGAAAATGTGTCTGTTGATATATTAAAAGAAAGCTTAGCGAGTTTTGGTGGTGTGAAACGTCGTTTTAGTGAAACAAAAATTGGATCACAAATTTTAATTGATGATTATGCGCACCATCCTACTGAAATTTTCGCGACGATAGAGGCGACAAAACAAAAATACCCTGACCGTGAAGTTGTCGCTGTTTTTCAGCCGCATACATTTACGAGAACTAAAACATTTTTACATGAGTTTGCAGAAAAGTTAGGGCAAGCAGACAAAGTGTATTTATGCGAAATCTTTGGTTCGGCAAGAGAAAACAATGATAGTCTTTCCATTGAAGACCTTCGTTCTTTAATTGAGGGCGCTGATTTAATAACGGAAGAAACGGTCTCAACATTAACGGCTCATACAAATGGTGTTATTTTATTTATGGGTGCTGGAGATGTTCAGAAATTCCAAAATGCCTATCAGGATGTCATTACATCGTAAACCATTGTCTTAAAAGAGGTGCAGGTTATGAATCAGACTAAAAAGAAAGACAATGATATGGCGATTAGTACGTTACTTGGCTGGGGAGCCGAACTCGTATTATATTTTCCAAGACTCATTATTGGTTTATGGAAAAGCATATTTTAAAAAGGATGAAGAAGAAAACAATAGTAACAAAGAAAAGGGGCGTGCTCAAATGCACGCTCCTTTTTCTTTTACTTTAAATTTTCAGGATTTAAACATTGTAATTCATCAATAACAAAGCGACCGTCTTTTCGAATTAACACATCATCAAAATAAAGTTCGCCGCCACCGTATTCTTCTCTTTGGATTAAAACGATGTCCCAATGGATGGCAGAATTGTTGCCGTTTGAGGCATTATCATACGTTTGACCAGGTGTGAAATGAATACTACCATCTATTTTTTCATCAAATAATGTATCCTTCATTGGATGAAGAATAAATGGATTTACTCCAATGGCAAATTCTCCGATATATCGAGCACCTTCGTCTGTATCTAAAATATGATTAATACGGTCTGTATCATTTGCGGTGGCATCCACAATTTTTCCATCTTTAAACGTAAATGAAATATTCTCGTAAACAAATCCCTGGTATGGAGACTGAGTATTATATGTTATTGTTCCATTTACTGAATCTTTAATCGGAGCAGTGTATACCTCCCCATCAGGAATGTTATATTCACCTGCACATTTGATCGCAGGGATATCTTTAATGGAGAAAGTAAGATCTGTGTTTGGCGCAACGATCCGGACTTTATCGGTTTTATTCATTAATGCAACAAGAGAATCCATTGCTTTGTCCATTTTTCCGTAGTCTAAATTACAAACATTGAAGTAAAAGTCCTCAAATGCTTCTGTACTCATATCCGCTAATTGAGCCATGGATGATGTAGGGTAACGTAACACGCACCATTTTGTTTTTGGTACACGAATCTCACGGTGAACAATAGTTCCAACGGTTTTGCTATGTAACGCCATTTTATCGCCAGGTACATCACTTAATTCGGAAATATTATTTCCTGCACGCAGACCGATATAAGCATCCATTTCTTTCATGACAGTCGCTTCAAACTCGGCCGTTTTTTGCAATTGCTCTTCTGAAGCTTCTAACAGTAATGATCTATCTACTTGGTGATCTTTAATTGATACGAACGGAATCCCACCAACTTGATGAGCTTCTTTAACTAACGCCGTAACGAGTTCGCGCTCTAGTCCGAAATTTTCAATTAACACTTTTTCACCTTTTTGAAGTCTTACTGAGTATTGAATTAAATTTTTTGCTAACGTTTCAATTCTTGGATCTCTCATGGTTGTAACCTCCTCACAACATTTCCTTTTTATTCTATACTATTTCAAGCCATTATAATAGTCGTTTACATATAAGTTGTTGCAGGAGTTTTAAATGTTATCTAGAATGGAATTACATGCTTCCTTGTTTAAAAAGGATCGAATATGGGTACATAGCAGTATAGAGGAGGTGGATAATCAGTGTATCTAATTGAAATAAGTGTCGCGATCATTGCAATTGCTTTTGTTGTATTAGTCATTTATATTGCAAAAACATTAAAAGCGGCCACAAAAACACTTGAACATACAGCAACAACGATGGCTAGCTTAGAACAACAGCTTCAAGGAATTACAAAAGAAACAGAGCAGCTCTTACATAGAACAAATGAATTAGCAGATGATATTCAAGCAAAATCAGAAGCATTACATTTCGTATTTGATTCAGTACGTGATGTTGGTGAGTCAGTACAGCAAGTGAACCAATCATTACGTCGGGTTTCCAATACGGTTGTAGAACAGACAGAGAAACAGTCTGATAACATCGCTCAAGTTGTGCAATGGGGCAATGTTGCCATTGATTTATATAGTAAATGGAAGGCAAGAAAAGTTAAAGTAGAAACAGAAGTTACATATTCTATGAAGGAGGAGAAAGAATAATGGGAGACATGAATACGAAAGACTTTTTAATTGGTTCATTAATTGGAGGAATTGTAGGAGCATCTGCAGCCTTATTACTTGCTCCTAAGTCAGGGAAAGAATTGCGTCAAGACATTACAGAGCAGGCGCAATACGCAAAAGAAAAAACATCAGAAATAACTTCAACTGCTTATCAAAAAGGAAATGAATATGCATCTCTTGCTAAAGAAAAGTCTAATAATCTGGCAAAAGCGATTTCCGAGCAGTCAAATCAAGTTTATGACAAGGTGAAAGAAGTAAAAGGTCAAGTGACTGACGATATTAAAAAAGTAAGAGGACAAGCAGTTGGGTATAAAGATGAGCTTGTTTCTGAAGTAGCTGACAGCAAAGATGAGGTAGCACAAACAGTCAAAAATGAAGTGGAAAGTATTCAAAATACGATAAAAGAAGAAACTGAAAAAAGAGAACAAGTGCTACAAGACAAATAAAGGAGAATTCGATGAGTATTGTTAAAATAACTAGTCAAGAAGAGCTTGACCAAATTAAAACAGAGCATGATAAATTTATATTATTTAAAAACAGTACAACATGTCCCATTAGCGAAGCTGCATTTGAAGAATTTAAAGCTTTTGCAAAGGCTAATGAAACATTACCATTGTATTATTTAAATGTACAAGAGGCTCGGCCATTATCGAATGCAGTGGCAGAGCAATATGGTGTTAAACATGAGTCACCCCAAGCGTTGTTGTTTAAAGGAAATGAAATTGTATGGAACCAATCACATTGGAAGGTTACAGTGTCAGTACTTGAGCAACAATGGAATGCATAAAAAAGAAGGTGAACCGCTCATAATTGAGGGTTCGCCTTCTTTTTTAGATGATAAGTATAAAAGTTTTGGTATAGCAATGAAGCTTTGAAAGCTTATTCTAGAAGAGCGAAGACTGCGCACTTGCGCGTTTCATCACAAGAAGAGCACTTGTCGCTTGAAAGAATAGACCCAAGTGAATGATTCAACACTTGGTCGGGTTTATCGCGTTAGCAATTTTGTTGATTATGGTAAGCAAGCGGCCATGAAAACCGTTATCTGTGAATATGGCTAGCGTTTTGGAACGCTGGAGGACACAGGAGCAGCTAATCATAATATATCGCTAGGAATAGAGTGGCTTTTGCGTGAATAAGCGCTCCTGTGGCCGCTAAAAAACGGAAACCCTTATCATGTTCACAAATAACGGCTGCTCTGACCGCAAAAATGGGACATGGGATGTGTTTTTTGTTTCATCATACACTCCGCTTGAAAGAAAAGACGCTCCCGTGTTTTTCTTATGTTGTTGAAACTAGTTTGACTTCAAGCTTATCACCGGTTGTGATCGGTTCAGTAAATGTTGACTCTTTGCCGTTTCTCAATATAATTAAACGTTTATTTAAATTTACATCGATTGTAAAATCAACATGGCGGAATACATCTTGAAAGATAAACGATTCATCTTCTAACGTTTCCAAATGAAGCTCATCGTGTTTATAAATTGGGTCGATTTCACGTAATACGACTTCATTTCGTTTTAATTGGTACTTTGGTTTTGTAATAGTAATTAAAGATTCATTAAAAAAAACAGATATCGAGGAATTAGGTTGAATCGATAAGGCCTCAAACACATCTTCCATTGTCGGAATCGAATCACTTTGTTTTTCAATTGTAATCGAGTCTCCAGGTTCGATTGTCGTTGTTAAATCCGCTTTTTTATCATTTTTTAATAAAATGCTTTGCTGTGATGGTAAAAGAACACTTTCATGATTAACAGATACAGTAAAGTTCGAATAACTTTCTTTACTTTCTTCTGGCATGACCAAATCAAATACTTCTTCGATTGTCTCTGGAAATTTGACTACAACTTCATCTCTTTCAGCAACAGTCGTTTCAAGGGAAACAGGTTTGTTATTAATGTAAACAAGTGCTGGTACATCGAGTTGTTTTTTGTTTACATGGATCGTCATTGTTGGACTATCAATTAAGTCTAAAATCGTAGCTGTTGCATCGGTTCCGTTTTGTCCTTTTTCCACGAAAATAGAATCATTTGCATAAAGTGGAGATTGCAATGTTACTTGTTCACCGTTTTTCGTTAACACCGGCGGAGTGCCATGTTCTCCAGGAATAGAAATCAGTCTACCGTTCACTTTCAACATAAGAGCAAGCCCAGGTTTTCCATATAATTTTGATAGTTCAATTCCTGCTGCGAGTAAGCCGTCCCCAACTGTAAGCTGTTTAATATCAAAAAGGCGAACAGGCATATCATTAACAGTAATACTAATATACTCGATTGGACTTTCTTTGGAAGCAATAGCGATACCAATCGGGGTGACAAGTTCTGGTCCGGCTTCCACTTTATCCGTTGGTTTAAGCGTCTTAATCGCATCAATGCCTCGAATTGCAACTCGATTTTCAGGTAATTGTAATTTCTCAGCAAGTAATTTCCCTAGGTTTGGAGTCATACTTCCTCCACCAACAAGCATAACGGCCTTAGGCGGTTTTTGATTTAGTTCAATAATTTCTGTTGTAATGGCAGTAGCTAATTCATTAATGGTAGATTCAATAGCAGTGACCATATCTTCTTTTTTATATTCGGTTTCAAATCCTAAAATATCAGTTATCGTTACGACATCTTGTTCTGATAACTGGCGCTTTACGACTTCAGCATCAGGAAAGTCGAGCAAATAATGATCACTTAAAGCTTCAGTTACTTCATCTCCAGCTACAGGAACCATTCCATAGGCAACAATCGTTCCCTCATCTGTAATTGCAATGTCTGATGTTCCCGCTCCAATGTCAACTAATGCAACATTTAATCTGCGCATTGATTGGGGAATGAGCACATTAATCGCAGCGATTGGTTCAAGCGTAAGAGCTTCAAGTTCTAAGTCAGCGCGACTAAGAGCCGCAATTAATGATTCAACGACAACTTTAGGAAGAAACGTAGCAATTACTTCGACAGTAGCTGTTGTTCCTGTTTGGTCAACTAAACTTCCAATTCGTTCTCCATCTAGCCGGTAATCTAATACTGAATAGCCGACGCAAAAATAGTTAAAACTTTTTTGCTCATCAAACTCTTGGGCAAGTTCAAATTGAGCTTGTTGAACAGCACTCAATTCGAGATGAAGAATATCATCACGGTTGACTAATACTTGTCCTGAAAGAGGCAAGTCTACTTTTGCTCTTTTTGTTTTTAAAGACCGTCCAGCAGCAGCAACACAAACTTTTTTTAATGTTCCATGTCTTGCTTCTAATTTATCTTTAATTTTAATAATCGTTTCTGCAACCGATAATACATTATGAATTTGTCCATCAAGCATAGAACGTTCGTCATGTTCAAGAATTTCAATATCTAAAATTTCATACATATCATTGTCAGATTGTTGCAACAGTAAACCAACAATCGAACGAGTTCCTATATCTAATGAAAAAATTGGTGTTGTCACATTGTCTTTCATCTATAACACCTTCTTTGCGAAATTAATAAATATAATAAAATTGTAATATAAAAATGTTCGGAATCATAGTCTTTATGTAGCAAAATACTTTAGCGCTTAAAAGCGTTTAGGTAATAAAGAAAAAAGTCGTGACATTCAAGCTTTAATCGTTTATAATAATCCCTAATCACTAGAATGTATCATAAAAATTTTATTTTGAGAAATTTTTGCAAAACTCAAATAAAGAAAAAAGAGGAGAGTGGAGAACATGAGTAATGAGTTAGAAGCGTTACGAACGAAATTAGACGAGGTTAATTTACAGTTATTAGAGTTAATTAATGAGCGAGCGAGTATTGTGCAAGAAATAGGCAAAGTGAAGGGCAAACAAGGTGTTAATCGCTTTGACCCAGTCCGTGAAAGAGATATGTTAGATTTAATTGCAAAACATAATAAAGGACCATTCGAAACTCCTGCTATTCAACATTTATTTAAACAAATCTTCAAAGCTAGCTTGAAATTACAAGAAGATGATAATAAAAAAGTATTACTCGTTTCGCGTAAAAATCAAGCTGAGGATACGGTTGTTGACTTAAAAGGAGAAACTGTTGGGGATGGAGTCCAACGTCTAGTTATGGGTCCATGTGCAGTTGAAAGTTATGAGCAAGTCGCTGCTGTTGCAAAAGCGATGAAAGAACAAGGCGTAAGACTACTCCGTGGAGGCGCCTTTAAACCAAGAACATCCCCATATGACTTCCAGGGACTTGGGCTAGAAGGCTTAAAAATATTAAAGCAAGTCGCAAAAGAGTATGATATGGCTGTCATTAGTGAAATTGTAAAACCTGAAGATATTGAATTAGCGTTAGATTATGTCGATGTTATTCAAATTGGAGCAAGAAACATGCATAATTTCGAATTATTAAAAGTGGCTGGTTCAGTCGATAAGCCTGTCTTATTAAAACGAGGATTATCAGCGACGATTGAGGAATTCATCAATGCAGCAGAATATATTATTTCAAAAGGAAATTCGAATATTATGTTATGTGAGCGTGGAATTCGAACATATGAAAAAGCAACGAGAAATACACTTGATATTTCAGCTGTTCCGATTTTAAAGAAAGAAACACATTTACCGGTGATGGTGGATGTAACACACTCAACAGGACGTAAAGATTTATTACTTCCTACTGCAAAAGCTGCGTTGGCCATTGGTGCGGATGTTGTTATGGCAGAAGTCCACCCAGACCCAGCTGTTGCTTTATCAGATTCAGCGCAACAAATGAATATTAATGAATTCAATGAGTTTATATCGCAATTACGTGAGTCAGGATTGTATAAATTATAAAAGCTAAATATGGAAAGCCTAAAGTTGAACACTCAGCTTTAGGCTTTTTTAAAAGATAAGAAAGCAAAAATTTTGGTATAGCCATGAAGCTTTGAAAGCTATTTCAAGAAGAGCGAAGTCTGCGCACTTCGCTTGAAACGAAAAGACGCTCCGCGTTTTTCTTACGTCAAGGAAGGGCAAATTTTAACAAGTTTCAACAACATTTCCAAATAAGTTTTTAACAAAGTATGAAAATAATTATGAAAACTGTCGATATAAGTAACGTAAGAGATTGCCCTCCTTGAAAATGTATCGTATGATAACTGTACAATCATTTTCTAACTAAAGTCATGTATTTTATAAGATAGAGGAGGATCATCTTGAATACAACAATTTATGATGTAGCGAGAGAAGCAGGAGTTTCCATGGCAACTGTGTCACGTGTAGTAAATGGAAACCCGAATGTAAAGCCAGCCACAAGAAAAAAGGTCGTTGATGCGATTGAGCGTTTAGGTTATCGACCAAATGCGGTTGCAAGAGGACTAGCCAGTAAAAAAACAACAACTGTTGGTGTCATCATTCCAGACATATCAAGCATCTTTTTTGCTGAACTAGCTCGTGGTATCGAGGATATTGCCACAATGTATAAATATAATATTATTCTTTGTAACTCTGACCAAAACAAAGAAAAAGAAATTCATTTATTAAATACATTGTTGGAAAAGCAAGTAGACGGAATTATCTTTATGGGAGCTCAAATTCGAGAAGAGCTAGCAGAACAACTCAAACGCTCACCTGTCCCTGTTGTATTAGCTGCAACATTGGATAAGGACCAGGATGTTCCATCTGTTGTTATCGATTATAAACGAGCGGTTTATGATGCGGTGACACATTTGATTAATAAAGGACATACGAAAATTGGAATGTTGTCTGGTTCGTTAGAAGACCCAGTAAACGGATACCAGAAATTTGCTGGCTATCGTGAAGCAATTGAATCAGCGGGATTACCTTTTGATGAAAATTTTGTCAAAATTGGTGATTACACGTATGATTCTGGAATCGAAGCGATGGAAAGCTTTATTGAAATGGAAAATAAACCAACCGCTATCTTTGCAGCAACAGATGAGATGGCATTAGGAATCATTCATGGAGCACAAGATAAAGGATTCCATGTTCCTAATGATTTTGAAGTGATTGGATTCGATAATACGCGTTTGGCGACGATGGTGAGGCCGACATTATCTACTGTCGTTCAGCCGATGTATGATATTGGTGCTGTTTCTATGCGTTTATTAACAAAATATATGAACAAAGAGGAAGTTAGTGACCATATTGTCGTACTACCACACCGTATTGAGCTTCGCAATTCGACATCTAATGCGTAACGTATAGCGAATACAAGGTAGGGAGAGAGAAATGAAAAAGTTCGATAGTCTGACTTTAGTAGGAATAGTATTGGGTTTTATTGTATTAATGTTAGCTGTATTATCTAACTCTGGTATTTCAGGGGTCATTTATTTTATCCAAGTAGCATCGATTCTTATTGTATTTGGTGGAACAGTTGCTGCGACATTAATTAACTTTTCATGGGCCGATGTAAAAACACTTCCGCGTGTATTTAAAGAAGCTTTTAATCAAAATCCACAAGATATTGGTGATTTGATAAATACATTTGTCGAGCTTTCAGGACGAGCTCGTCGAGAAGGGTTGCTTGCACTTGAAGCTGGTGTTGAAGAAGTAGATGACCCGTTTATTAAAAAAGGAGTATTGTTAGCAGTTGATGGAATTGAACCTGATGTAATTAAAGATATTATGATGGCTGAAGTTCTTGCTATGGAAGAAAGACATCGAAAAGGACGAGCAATCGTTTTAAAAATGGGAGAATATGCTCCTGCTTGGGGAATGATTGGAACATTAATCGGACTTGTCATTATGCTACAAAACTTAAATGACCCTTCTACTCTAGGACCTAGTATGGCGATAGCGTTATTAACAACATTATATGGAACAGTATTAGCGAACCTTGTATTTTTACCAATGGCAGCAAAACTAGAAAATAAAACCGACCAAGAAGTGTTTATTAAGCAAATTGTCGTTGAGGGAGTTATCGGTGTTCAATCTGGACAAAATCCGAAAATCCTTGAAGAAAAATTAAGCGCGTTTATCCCGCAAAGCAAAAAGAAAGCAGAAGAAGCTGAAGAAACGATGAGCGAGGGAGCTTAATCACTTCTTAATAGAAAATAGGATGAAACTCTAGAAGATTCTCTTCTAGGGTTTTCCGTTTAGAAGGGAAGATAACAATGACGATTGGAATTATTGGCGCAATGGATGAAGAAATTGCACTTTTAAAAGAAGAGATGACGATTGAGAAAGAAGAAGTGTTTGCCTTAATTACTTTTTATGAAGGGCGTTTATTAGGAAAGCGTGTGGTTGTTTGTAAATCAGGTGTGGGAAAAGTGAACGCTAGTATTACAACGCAACTCTTAATTGATAAATTTTCTGTTCAGGAAATTTTATTTACAGGAGTAGCAGGAGCACTGGATCCATCTTTACAAATTGGTGATATTGTTATCTCCACCAGTGCGATTCAACATGATATAGATGCAAGTCCACTAGGATTTAAAAAAGGGGAAGTCCCGATGTTTCATCGTTCTAGCGATTTTGAAGCGGCCTCGCACCTTATTGGTCTGGCAAGTGAGGCGTCAAAGAATATGAATCGTAAAGTGGTACAAGGACGAATTGCCAGTGGAGACCAGTTCATAGCAGACGAAAGAAAAGTAAAGGAAATTTATCAGCAATTTAATGCTGTTTGTGTAGAGATGGAAGGGGCGGCAGTTGCTCATGTAGCAACGGTAAATGATGTTCCATTTATTATTATTCGTTCGATTTCAGATAAAGCAAACGGAGAAGCACAAATGAGCTTTGAAGAATTCACAATACTAGCATCAGAGCAATCATATAACATGATAAAACATATATTGTTGTCCAAGAAAGCGGAATAAGCACAAGCTACTTTATTAGCTGTTTTTTTGGGGTGATTTAAGCTAAGGATATCGTTACGGACATATGTTCCGCTATTTATTATAAAACGTGGCTTTTATCTTTAGGTTCGGACATGTGTTCCGTTAGTTAATGAATCTAGCGACAAAAACCTTCTATTTTATGAAAATAACGGAACGAGTGTCCATAAGTATAAGGTGAATATGATGATTTCTTAAAATAGCGGAACAAATGTCCATTAGCCGAATTGAGTTAGTCTCGACACCTACCATGTTTTTATTGATCAAAGTCTCAAATCATTTGTTGTTTTTTGATGTACGATTCATTTCTAAGCGAATATGGGACAACGCCTTTTCTACTGTTTTTTTATTTTTTTCTGTTATTTCTGCTTTTCGCGGTATAGCAGGGTATAGGGGCGTAGGGTCAGCCCACGTTGATAGTAATGGTTGACTCGCCTCAGCTTTCCACTTGTTCATCCATTCCTCAGGTAAGTCACCAGTTGCTAAATCGATTTGATTTGTCATTTCTAACCAAATATAAGACCATGCTCTTGGCACGACTCTCCATATATCATAACCGCCTCCTCCGACAGCAATCCACTTCCCATTACAATATTCATGTGCAAGTTGATGGGCGAGACGAGGAATTTCTTTATAAATGTTTATGGAGGCAGATAAATGTGTTAGTGGGTCATAATGATGGCTGTCCGCTCCATTTTGCGTCAAAATAACATCAGGTTTGAAAAATTCAACGACTTCTCGTAATGATATTTCATAAGCTTCTAGAAAAGATTCATCTTCAGTAAAAGCATCAAGCGGGATATTAATTGAGTATCCATAGCCTTGTCCATGTCCTTTTTCATTGACATGCCCTGTACCAGGGAATAAGTAACGACCTGTTTCATGAATCGATAGTGTACATACATCGTTATCATCATAAAAAGCCCACTGTACACCATCACCATGATGTGCATCTGTATCTACATATAGGACACGGGCATTGTATTTTTTTCGCATATATTCAATCGCGATGGAACTATCATTATATATACAAAAGCCTGAAGCTTTCCCACGAAAGCCATGGTGAAGACCACCACCTAAATTAATAGCGTGGTTTGCTTTATTTTCCATCACTAAATCCACCGCAGTTAAAGTCCCACCTACAAGAAGTGCAGCGGCTTCATGCATATGAGCGAACATCGGTGTATCTTCAGTGCCTAAGCCATAATTATTTGCAACACCAATGCTTAGTTTCCCTTCACCAGCTAATTTCACGGCATCAATAAAAGCTTCATCATGAATAAGTGCAATTTCTTCATCTGTTGCCATCCTCGGAGCAACGATATCAGAGTCGGTAATCGCTTTCATTTTTTCGAGCAAATCGTAGGTGAGTGTTAAGCGTAAATGATTAAAGGGGTGGTCTTTATGAAACTGGTATTTTAATTGTTCTTTAGAGTAAATAAAGGCTGAATCCCGTTTCATAAGGTTGCTCCCGGAAAATTAGGCCATAACACTTGATAGCCTTCGTTTTCAATTTCAGCAATGATTGGTCGAGGATCCATTGTTTGAACTCGGAAAACTAAAATTTTATAGCGTTTATCTTTTGAAGGGTACACTAATACACTTGTAATGTTCACATTCTTTCGTTTGAAAATGGCTGCAATTTCAGCTAACATACCAGTAATATTTTCAACTTTAACTTCAATTTGAGAGCTTGGTTGGTGTGCCCCCATTAATTTAACAATCGTATGGAGGACAAGCGACTCTGTTATAATTCCTACTAAACGATTTTCTTCAACAATAGGGAGGCAACCAATTTGATTTTGAAAAAATACAGAGGATATTTCTTCTACAAAGTCTAGCGGATGCGCCGTTAAGACGTTGCGTTTCATAATCTCTCGGATAG
This sequence comes from Alkalihalobacillus sp. LMS39, assembly GCF_022812285.1. Classification (NCBI taxonomy): domain Bacteria; kingdom Bacillati; phylum Bacillota; class Bacilli; order Caryophanales; family Bacillaceae; genus Alkalihalobacillus; species Alkalihalobacillus sp. LMS39. Next base: position 4,074,963 of record NZ_CP093300.1, on the reverse strand, counting down.
GAAGCTGAAAATCTTCTTTATGTTCATCCGAATGGAAAATCGAAGGACTAACATCACGGATATCACGATCAGAAATAATCCCTACAACTTCTCTTTCCTCATTTATGATTGGAACATGACGAATTTTAAATTTAGCTAGCGTTTGAATGGCCTCTTCAATCGTAGCTGTTTCTTGTAGAGTGTGAACATCTTTTATCATAATATCTTCAATAATCATAATGGGCCTCCTTAATACATAAAGCGATTTTTAAATCGCAATTGGTCGAATTGTTGAATAGAGGTTTGATCAACTCTTTTTCCGATTCTCGCCATTAAACAATTGGCAGGGTGCGAGCAAATTTCAGGGTCATCTGTAGCGTACCATTCTAGTCCACCGGCGTTCATCATTTTTTCCATGACTTTACGGTATTCCCAAACGGAGAGGCCACTACCTTTTAAATCCCAATGCCAATAATATTCCGTTGTTATAATAATATAATCTTCCATCGCATCATCAAGAACGGAAAGCTCAAGTAAGTTTTTTCCAACCTTTACACCACGATACTCTGGAGCCACTTCTATTGCGCCTAATTCAATTAAGTTTTTCATTTGGCCTTCTGACCAACGTTCCATTGGATCTGGGTAAACAAATGTAACATAACCGATAATCGTATTGCCATCGCGAGCAATATTAATTCTTCCTTCTGGGAGATCCGCTATGCCAATTAATGCGTCTTTTTGTTTGGCAGGCGGCCGAAAAGCAACTAAACCAGAATGAAAATCAAGTTGAATCAAGTCTTCCTTTGAAATTGGACCTTCAAGGATTAGGTAACGGTCCTCAAAAGGTATTTCCCTTTTAAAATATGTTTTAATATGGTTCACCAACATAACCACCTTCTATAATAAACGAGCGAAACACTGCTGTTTGAATGAAAAGTTTTCGTACTTTTATTATACAGTGTAACAATAAAAGAGATAGTTTAAAAATGGAAATGACACAAAATAGTTAAAATGCGTTAAGTTAAATGGTTCAATTTCATTTTGAAAGGTAAACTTTAAGAATTGATGAAAAATTGCAAATATATTATAATATAAGTCGAGACGAATACATAGTAGAGAGGAAGATGTGTAATGAATTTGCAAGCGCTTCCACCGTTAGATGGGAATTATAATTTAAAAAGCTATGAAGAAGCATGTAAATCGTTTGATTGGTCAGAGGTTGAAAAAGAGTTTTCTTGGGGACAAACGGGAAACGTGAACCTTGCTTATGAAGCGATCGACCGTCATGCTGAGTCGGAACGTAAAAGTAAAATTGCATTATATTATAGTGATGCAAATCGTGATGAACAATATACGTTTACTCAAATGAAAGAAATGTCTAACCGAGCTGGAAATGTACTCAAAAATGCTGGAGTGAAGAAAGGTGACCGTGTATTTATCTTTATGCCGCGCTCACCGGAATTGTACTTTGCGATTTTAGGGGCAATCAAGTTAGGCGCGATTGTCGGACCTTTGTTTGAAGCATTTATGGAAGGTGCAGTAAGAGACCGGTTAGAAGATAGTGAAGCGAAAGTTCTTGTTACAACACCACAATTATTAGAGCGCGTTCCTGTGGATGATTTGCCTAATCTTGAAAAAGTATTAATTTTAGGTAAGGATGTAACTGAAGATGAAACATATATTGATTTTGGAAAGCAGCTTCAGCAAGCAAGTCCTGAATTAACTATTACTTGGGTGGACCGTGAAGATGGATTAATTCTCCATTATACATCAGGATCAACTGGTAAACCAAAAGGGGTTTTACATGTTCATAATGCGATGATTCAACATTATCAAACCGCAAAATGGGTTTTAGACCTTCAAGAAGATGATGTGTACTGGTGTACAGCTGACCCAGGCTGGGTTACCGGTACGTCATATGGTATTTTTGGACCATGGTTAGTCGGTGCCACAAATGTTGTCCGAGGTGGAAGGTTCAGTCCTCAAGATTGGTATTCAACAATTGAAAAGTATAAAATTACAATTTGGTATAGTGCACCTACTGCGTTTCGTATGTTAATGAGTGCAGGAGATGAATTAATTAAACAATATGACTTATCAACGCTCCGTCATATTTTAAGTGTTGGTGAGCCGTTAAATCCAGAAGTTGTTCGTTGGGGAATGAAAGTGTTCTCATTACGAATCCATGATACGTGGTGGATGACGGAAACAGGAGCTCAAACAATTTGTAATTATCCGTGTATGGAAATTAAACCGGGCTCAATGGGAAAACCGTTACCAGGAGTGAAAGCAGCAATTATTGACGATAAAGGAAATGAGCTGCCACCTAATCGGATGGGGAATCTGGCCATTAAAAAAGGCTGGCCTTCCATGATGCGAACAATTTGGAATAACGAAGAAAAGTACAATAGTTATTTTGAAATAGATGGTTGGTATGTGTCTGGTGACTCGGCTTATATGGATGAAGAAGGATATTTTTGGTTCCAAGGTCGTATCGATGATGTGATTATGACATCTGGTGAACGAGTAGGTCCATTTGAAGTGGAAAGTAAATTAATCGAACATCCAGCTGTCGCTGAAGCAGGTGTTATCGGTAAGCCTGATCCAGTTCGTGGTGAAATTATAAAAGCGTTTATTGCGCTTCGTGAAGGCCATGAACCAAGTGAAGAATTAATTGAAGAAATTCAATTGTTTGTGAAAAAAGGCTTAGCTGCTCATTCAGCACCAAGAGAAATTGAATTCCGTGAAAAACTTCCGAAAACAAGAAGTGGAAAAATCATGCGTCGTGTCTTAAAAGCATGGGAGCTTGACTTACCAACAGGAGATTTATCAACAATGGAAGATTAAGAATGGTAAATAGAAGAGTGGTTTTCACCAAATATGGTGGAAGAACCACTCTTTTTTAATTATCAAGCAGATGAAGGTAAGGTTGAATTCGGGTGGTGATACCGTGGTTTAATGGAATGAAGAATGAAATAACCGGAAGACGACTATGGTTATGCCTGTTGAAGATAGAGTAACCATCGAAAAGTGCTTTATTTTCTCCGCCTTTAGTTAAAGAATGTGGCAAGTGTAGAAGTGAAAGTCGTTACGGACATATGTTCCGCTAATATTACTTTTTCTCCTGTTTATCCCGTGTTTACGGACATTGGTTCCGCTATATATGAAAAACATGTTGATGTTGATGTCTCTTTCGCAATGTAACGGAACAGATGTCCGTAAGAATTCAAAAACAACCATTTTTAGAATGAATAGCGGAACAGATGTCCGATACAAAAAAACTCCCCTAAAAGGGGAGCTGCAGAATATCCTACATTATGAATCTTCAGTATCGTCGTCATCATCACGGCCTGGGTTACCAGGATTCGGCTCTGGTTTTGGCTCAGGCTCAGGCTTAGGATCAGGTTTCGGATCAGGCTTTGGCTTAGGATCAGGTTTTGGTTTGTCTTCTTTTTCTTTATCTTTCTTGTCATCTTTTTTCGGCTTTTCATCTTCGGTTGGCTCATCCGGTTCTGCAGACCAACCATCTTGTGTCACGATGTTCATTGACGCTGATTCTTGTCCGGCGACATCAACAGCAATGACATAATAAGCGTATTTTCCACCACCGACTTTATGTGATGTTGTATTTCTTCCTTTTACATTGGCAACATGCTGGAAATTATCTGTTCCGTTTGCCGCACGATAAATACGATAACCAACAATATCACGCTCGCCATGTTCACTCCACGTTAATGTGTCACCGCGTATCGCAACACCGCCTACTTCACCTGGAACTTTACCGTTTTCTTCGGCTTTTCGATCAGGAACGATATTATCCCAATTTTCGGGAATGTATTCCTTAATATTAACGCCTTTAAAATAATCTTCTTTAATCATGACGCCATCATACGTAAATTCGGACGGAGTAGAATCTAACGCAAGATATGGTTCGTTGTTTAACAACACGTATTTTGCTTCCTGTAAACTGTCATCGACTTTTGTCGGAACGAATTTGGCGTTAAATAAATCGCTCTTCACAAGACCAGCATCACGACATAGTTTTGATGGTAGCATTCCAGAAATACCACAAATTTCAACGCGGACAATTCCACCAGGTGACTCGAAGCGCTCAGAAGGTGCCATTGTTTCTGGACTTGCATCATAGGCAGCATTTGCGATATTTGCCCACATTTGTTGTGTTCGTTGGCTGTAAGATAAACCCGCAACTTGACGAGTTTCTACAGATTTTGGTGTATCATACCCAATCCAAACACTTAATGTTACATTCGGATTTGTGCCTACAAACCAAATATCATGATGCCAGTTAGATGTTCCTGTTTTTCCTGCCCAATCAGCATTAAATTTCAATCGTCCAGGTAAATAACTTGCCGTACCACCGCGTAACACATCACGCATCATATCAATCATTAAATAGGCGGTTTGTGGTGAAAACACTTCGACAGCTTCTGATTCATGTTCAAAAATAACTTCCCCATCTTTTGTTTCAATCCGTTCAATCATATACGATTTTACGTATTGTCCACCGTTAGCAAAAGTTGCATAAGCGTTTGTGTTTACTTCAACTGTTGGGTTATTTTCCATTGCCCCAAGGTTTGCTGCTTCATATGGTTCACCCGGATTTAGTGTAAATCCCATTTTAAGTAAGGATTCACGTGCTTTGTCGTGAGGAGTTCTCCAAAAACTTCTAACGGCCGTTGTATTTTGTGAAGTTTGTAAAGCTTCACGGACGGTAATTAATCCACGGTGACCGAGGTTTACATTATTTACGGGTTTACCATCAGATTTATAATTTGTAGGAACATCAGGAATAATATGTCCAGGCTGAACGGCACCCACATCCATAGCTGGTCCGTAAGCGAGGATCGGTTTCATTGTCGAACCATTTGAACGTTTTGCTTGTGTGGCATGGTTATAGCTGCTTGTTTCAAAGTCGCGGCCACCAACAAATCCTAAAATTTTACCCGTATTATTTTCAATTAACATAGATCCGATTTCTTCTTGTTCACCGTCTTTATTTGGACCGAAGAAACGCTCATCTTTAATTGCTTCTTGCATCGCATCGTAAATTTCTTTATTTATCGTAGTATGAATACGATAGCCTTTTCGCCGTAAATCACGTTTGGCAATTTCTCTATACCTGTTTTGAACTTCGAGTTTTTCTTCATGATCAAGCTCATCTAAATCAATTCCAGCTTCTTCTATCATCATATCCATTAAAATATCTTGGGCACGCTTTTCTGCTTCTTCTTGTATAAATGGATATTCGTCTAAAATCGTTGGAGTTCGTTTTGCTAGATTAGCACGAATATCGTAATTTAATGCTGTTTCATATTCGCTTTCAGTAATATAGCCACCTTCATGCATGCGGCGCAAAACTGTCTTCATTCGGTTCATACCCGCATCAAGATCGTCTTTTACTTCTCCTGTACTTGTAAAAGGAGTATAGCCAAATGGACTTTGTGGAAGACCGGCAATATATGCGGCTTGAGGGACATTTAAATCTCTTGCATCCACACCAAATATTCCTTGAGCAGCAGCTTGAACACCAGCAATATTTCTTCCATTTGCATTTCGTCCAAAAGGAACGACATTTAAGTAAGCTTCTAATATTTCATCTTTTTCGAAAAATTGTTCTAACCGCATCGCAAGCAAAATTTCTGTTGCTTTCCTGTCAAACGATACTTCACTCGTTAAGATTTGGTTTTTGACGAGTTGCTGTGTTAGTGTACTTCCCCCTGTTTGAACAGATGAATTTGCAAATTCTTGAAATGTTGCACGCATGATGGCCTTTGGAACGATCCCTTCATGCTCATAAAAATATTCATCCTCAGTCGCAACAATCGCATGAATTAAATGCTCTGAGACGTCCTCAATCGAAATCTCGCGGCGTTCTAATTCTGTTGGTAATTCACCAACAATTACATCATTTGCAAAGTACACTTCACTGACCTCTTCGTAATTATAAATATCTTTTTTCATGTCTTCATACGTACGAAGTGGTTCATCTTTAACAAGAGAGGCAAAATACCCAGCCCCTACACCACCGACAAAAAACATCGATAGTACACCAAAAATGATAAAAATCAACAATAAATTCCATGTTACTTGATATGTGACGCCAATGCCCCTAAGTATGTGCTTTTCTCGTAACACGTTAACCCAGTTCTTTAGCTTTTCATTAACGTTTTTAATAAATTCTTTCATAAAATACCTCCCTGAAAGTTCAGACATATTATAGCATATTCTGACGGATTCTGATACGATTTTTGGAGGCCTTCACTTTGATTGACAGAAATATAAATTTATGATTAAAATATCATTACAAATAATAAATGAAAAAGTGTTGAAGGGAATTAGTAGCCTGCATGTTTCGTTTTTAGAGAGCTAGTGGTGGTGAGAACTAGTACAAATATGTAGTGTGAAATACAACCTGGAGCTTCCTTTGGTGAGCAAAGGCGGGGTAACCGTTATCAGTATGAGTGGAAGATAAACGTCTTCAATTAGGGTGGTACCGCGAGTGTAAATCTCGTCCCTATTTGAATGGCGTTTTTTTATTTGTACACAAATATATTAAGGAGGAAAGAAACTTATGACATTATTGGAAGAATTACAATATCGTGGATTAGTAAACCAAGTAACAGATGAACAAGGATTAACAGAGCAATTAGAAAAAGGAAATATTACATTATATTGTGGTTTTGACCCAACAGGAGATAGTCTTCATATCGGTCATCTTTTAACAATCTTAACATTGCGCAGGTTCCAGTTGGCTGGGCATAAACCACTTGCTTTAGTAGGTGGAGCAACAGGATTAATCGGAGATCCGAGTGGAAAAAAAGCAGAAAGAACATTGAATACAACCGATATTGTTCAACAATGGAGCGATCGGATTAAAGGACAGCTCGAGCAGTTTCTTGATTTTGAAGGAGAATATGCGGCGAAAACGGTAAACAATTTTGATTGGATTGGATCTCTAAGTGTGATTCCATTTTTACGGGATGTTGGAAAACATTTCGGACTAAACTACATGCTTGCGAAAGACTCTGTTGAATCTAGAATTCAATCAGGTATTTCCTTTACGGAATTTAGTTATATGATTTTACAGTCTTATGATTTCTTAACATTATATGAAAATGAGAATTGTCGCCTTCAAATTGGGGGAAGTGACCAATGGGGAAACATCACTGCTGGATTAGAACTGATTAGAAGAGCAACAGAAGATGAAAAAGCGAAAGCATTCGGTTTTACTATTCCACTTGTCACAAAAAGTGACGGAACTAAGTTTGGAAAAACAGAGGGTGGTGCCATTTGGTTAGATGCAGCAAAAACAACACCTTATGAGTTTTATCAGTTTTTAATTAATACGGATGACCGTGATGTCATTAAATTCATTAAATACTTTACTTTCTTGTCTAAAGAAGAAATTGAAGAACTAGAAAAGGAAATGGAAACTGCACCTGAAAAACGTGTAGCCCATAAAAAGCTAGCAGAAGAGGTAACAAAAATTGTTCATGGAGAGGAAGCGTTACAGCAAGCGATTCGGATTTCAGAAGCGTTGTTTAGTGGAGCGATTTCTTCTTTATCTGCTGAGGAGATACAACAAGGATTTAAAGATGTACCATCGTACGAATGTGGTGAAGAGGAAATCTCTTTGTTAGATTTATTAATCGCAGCGAAAATTTCTCCATCGAAGCGCCAGGGGCGTGAAGATATTCAAAATGGTGCCGTCTATATAAATGGGGACCGTTGTACAGACTTAGAAAAAGTCGTGTCAGCAGAAGATAAAATCGACAACCAATTTACAATTATCCGACGTGGAAAGAAAAAGTACTTTTTAATTAAATGGTAACTAAAAAAACCTCTCTGCATTGAGCAAAGAGGTTTTTCTTTAGATTAACGTGAGTAGAACTCGACGATTAATGCTTCAGTGATTTCAGCTGGTAACTCAGAACGCTCTGGGAAACGAGTGTATGTTCCTTCAAGAGAATCTGCGTTAAAAGTAAGATAACCTGGTACGAAATCGTTTGATTCAACAGCTTCTTTAACGATATCAAGGTTTCTTGACTTCTCACGAACAGAAATTGTTTGTCCTGGTTTTACGCGGTAAGACGGAATATCTACACGTCCACCATCAACTGTAATGTGTCCATGGTTTACTAATTGACGAGCGGCACGACGAGTGCGAGCTAATCCTAAACGGTAAACAAGGTTGTCAAGACGAGATTCTAATAGGATCATGAAGTTTTCCCCGTGGATCCCAGGCATTTTTCCTGCATCATTAAAGATACGACGGAATTGACGCTCGTTTACTCCGAACATATGACGAAGCTTTTGCTTTTCTTGTAATTGAGTACCGTATTCAGAGATTTTTTTACGTTGGTTAGGACCATGTTGTCCTGGAGCGTAAGGACGCTTCTCTAATTCTTTTCCTGTTCCGCTTAAAGAAATCCCTAAGCGACGTGATAATTTCCATGATGGACCAGTATATCGAGCCATGAATGACTCCTCCTTTGTTATTTTGTTTTGAGCAAAATAACAACCGTGATGCAATCTCTTGATTAAGTCATTTTGCATTCTTGTACCTTCGCTTCGACAGCAAGAAGTTACGCGATACACCTCAGATTTATGATGAAAAATGAGGAACAAAATGAAAAGAGAACAAAACCAAGCTTTGCAGTGGCTGTCTTTTTACACAAAGGAAATTATATAATTTTAAGTCTAGAATGTCAAGAGAATATCTTGTCAGAATGTTTAAAGTTCATTGTAGTAAATCGAAGTGGATTCAAGTATAATTATGAGGCAAGTATTTCCAAAGTTAAAACAGTTCTATTCGTAGTGATAGAATATTATATGAAATAACCTTATTTGTGCAGCAATGATTGGGAGCATGATTTTACGTTTAAGTGTGTTCTGTACTTATCTAGTTCGAGCACTTTTTTTATAATACGTTTAGAAAAAGAAGAGGTTATACATGGTGGTGGATAACATGAAGGATCAAACGTTAACTGAAAATAGAATAGATTTTTCAATGTTGCTTCATGTTGCCCTACAAGATGATTCGAGTATAGAAGATGCCTTGGGTACTCCAGTCTTACTATTTGTGTGCAATATTGAGGGGCAAATCCTATCCAATAAAGAAATAGGCTTATATCAAGGCTTAAGTCTTCAACAATTATCAATAACGTTACCGACTGTTATAGAAGAAAAAAAACAGCCTTATTATGATAAAGAAGATGTAATCTCATATATCTCACTGTTATTAGCACCTGATAAAAAAGGTTATGTTGGAGTTGTGGCAAATAAAAACAAAGTAACAGAAAGAGAACTGCGTCTTTGGTTGTCTGGTATGAAACATTCTGTTCAACTAACCGCAAAAGAATTATTACATAAAGAAGATAATAAAGAAACACAACAATATGAGCATGTAGTTTCATTACTACAACAAGCAAATTTCACAATTGAATTTTCTAAACTACAACAATCAATCAACCAAGCAGCACAAGGATTATTTGGTGATCAAAAATGGGAGCTTCTCTTTTATCAACTAGAAAATGATAAATTATTTGTCCCTGTTTTTTCATCAACGAAACAACTTCGATCAACAGACCATACGTATGTGATTAAAAAAGAGAAAGTGGAACAATACGACTTTGTTTCTGATAAAACATATCCGAATGAAGATGTGTTTGAAGCTGAACATCACTATACTTCTTTTACGTGTATTCCATTGCACCATCAAGGAGAACTATATGGCCTTATTTTGTTATGCTTTCATGACCATGCCCCACCGCAAGAAGATATAATCGATTTTATTGCTTTTATAAATGATGTAGCGGTATTAGTTCATCATGCCTGGTTGAATGAAGTAAAAGAAATAGAGCAAAAACGCCGCCAGTTGCTGTTAAGTGTGACAAAAAAATTTCATTCTTCAATGGATGTCGGTGAAATATTAGAAGAAATTATATTTGCTCTCGGAGAAATGTATCCTAATTTTGATGTCACATTATTGTTATCACGAGAGTGGGAAGTGAAGCAAAATTTACCTGTGAAACAAATCCAGTATGGTGCTGGTGTCTCTTCAGGAATGGTTGAAAATGCTTTTTTAACAGGGAAAATTCAAATTGATGATAATGAAGGTGTCGTGTATGCCCCGCTTCGAGGAAAACAAGGAGTGTATGGGGTGATGGAAATTACGACAAACGCATCGTTTATTCTTCCTTATCATGAAGTAGATTTCGTTGAAATGCTTGCAGACGTTGGTGGAAATGCGTTAGAAAATGCAGAACTTTATCAACAATCACGCAATTTAATTAATGACTTGCAATTGATTAATCAAACCTCGCATCAATTAAATTCCAATTTGCGCTTAACGGAAACAATTAATTTTATGACAAATCAAATATTATCTTCCTTTTTAGCAGAAGAAGTTGGGTTTATTATGTTTCATCTGAATGGGGAGCTTGCTGTATTAGAAGGAAGTACTTCTTATTATTTTGATGAAAGTTCGCAAGCAGAAATGATTCGAATTAGTGAGAAAGTGAAGCGCGAAAAGGATGCCTTATTTATCGGTGATATGGAGGCTGATGATCAATATTCTCTTGGTGAGTTTCGGTCAATGCTTGCTGTACCTATGATTCAAAGTGGTGAATTAAAAGGAATGGTGCTTGTTTTACATCGTAAACCTTATCATTTTACCTTTGAAAACTTTAAGTTGCTTCAGTCTTTAATCCATCATTCTACGTTGGCTTTTACGAATTCAATGTTACGTGAAGAGTTAGAGAAATTAGTTGTAACTGATTATTTAACAAAATTATACTCTAGAAATTATCTTGATGAAAAAGTTCAAGAATCGATGAACCGAGATGCAAATGGATGCTTTGTGTTATTAGATATTGATAATTTCAAACGGATTAACGACACATTCGGGCATCAAGTTGGTGATGATATTATTATCCAAGTAGCCAATGTGATGAAAAAGAATATTAGAGAAGATGATATAGCGGCTCGATGGGGTGGTGAGGAGCTCGCGGTTTATTTACCAAATGTTCAACCAGATGCGGCTGAACAGGCGGGAGATCGGATTGTACAAGCTGTTAGTCGCGAAACAAGTCCAAGAGTTACAGTCTCATGTGGAATTTCTTATTGGAAACAAGAGAGCGAACCTTCTTTAAATGCATTATTCAAGCTTGCCGATGAAGCGTTATATGAGGCAAAAACGAATGGAAAAAATAAAGCTGTGATAAGAAAATAAAAAAGATAAAGTGGGAAGATACCTACTTTATCTTTTCATCGATTACATTATAAATGCGTGCAAAGCTCTTTAACAAAAGCTTCTAAGTATTTTTCGTCCACCTCTGAAAACCGATTTTTTATGGGGCTATCAATATCTAATACGCCAATTAACTCGTTATTTTTAAGTAAAGGAATGACTATTTCAGAATTTGAAGCTGCATCGCAAGCAATGTGACCAGGAAATTCATGCACGTCTGCAACTCGAAGTGTTTCTCGTTTGGCTGCTGCGGTACCACAGACCCCACGCTCTAACGGGATTCTAACACAAGCTGGAAGACCGTTAAATGGACCGAGGACTAACTCTCCTTCTTTGTATAAATAAAACCCTACCCAATTAATGTCTTTTAGAAAATGGTGTAGCAAAGCAGAAGCATTTGCTAAGTTTGCAATTTGGTCGTGCTCATCTTCAATTAACGCTTTAAGTTGTTTGGTTACAAGTGTGTATTGCTCTTCGATTGGACCTTTATATAATTCGACGCTAAACATAACATTCTCCTTTTTCACTTCATCTTTTTATACACATACTGCAAAACCTGTAGAAATATTTTATTCGTTTGTCGAACAGTTTGTAAAGGAAAACCTATTTCAACAAAGAAGTAGTTTTTTAAGTTGTAAGACTGCAGGTTATTATTAAAGGGGGGATTTCCATGAAATCTGATAAAGATGGCACGAAACAAAAAGTTATTGATGCGGCGATATCACTATTTAATGTCCAAGGGTATAGTGGCACTTCCATTCGTAACATTTGTGAACGTGCAGATGTGAATCCCGCACTTGTCTCTTATTATTTTGGTGGAAAAAAAGGTTTATTGGAGCATTTGATGACATCTTTTTTTGAAGACTATTTAAATGCGATTGAACAACAAAATACAAATGGAAGTGCTCGTGATCTCCTCATTGAAACATTACGTCAAGCCTTGTATTATCAACAAAGTAAACACGATATTGCTCGGTTCGTTCATCGTGAAATTACACTGGATACAATGTTAGTTAGAGAAGTGATGAGTACGTATCTTATGAAAGAAAAACATGTGTATTATGAAATTATAAAAAAAGGGATGGACAAGCTAGAATTTAAAAAACAACCAATCGATTTTATAATCATCCAAATACGAGGAATGGTGACATTGCCTTTTTTACATCCTCAATATATTCGAGAAGTCCATCATTTAATTCCACATGAAGAATATTTCATTTTACATTATATTGACTATTTAACAACATGGATTGACCAATACTTATGCGAGCGCCACACAACAGAAGAATCTTTAGCGTCAAGCTAAAGATTCGGAAAGCGTCAAGCTAAAGATTCGGAAAGCGTCAAGCTAAAGATTCGAACGGATAAGAGAGCATTGGCGCTTGTGCCAATGCTTTTGCTTGGTGTGCATCAGAACCATAAACAAGCGGAATTTGGCGTTTTATTGCCTCCTCTACAATATCGTGAGGGGGGTATTGTTCTTGACACAAAGGTTTACCCAATCCTGCGCTATTAATATCAAGTGACATATTTGCTTGTTTGATGGCATCTAAAACGAGTAACATTTGTTTTCGATGAGAGAATGCCGGTTGAAACATCTTTTGAAACTTATGAACAAGCGAGATATGTCCAATACGATTAGGCTTGTAAATTCCAAGGTCAGCATGAATCGATGTTAAAACCGTATTGAAATAAAGTTCATACACTTTATCCACAGTTCCTACCTCTGAAATTATCCTTGAAAATGCATCAGGACTATAATCGATACAATGGTATGTGTCATTTATTTTTAAAAAGTGGACAGATAATATACAATCATCAAGAAACGGGCCGTACTCATTAAGAAAATGGGAGGTTTCCTTTTCGTAGCCCTCAATGTAATCGACTTCGAGACCGATGTTAATTTGAATTTTTCCTTCATACTTTTCTTTTAATGTTTGCAATTGTGTTAAATAAAGTGGTAAATCAGCTTTTGCCATCGCGCTATCCTGTAATGGTGTTGGATCGACAAACGATTCAGGCAATGGGGCATGTTCGGTAAATGTAATCCCCCTTAAGTGTAAAGCGATTGCCTCTTCAATATACTTTTCAAAGGGGTCATTTGATCCATGAGGACAAAATGGGGAATGGATATGGCCATCATATACATGCATATAAAACACCTCTATAAATAAATATCGACATGATTTGTAAAAAAAGTGATTCATTAATCACGATTACGTGTTATCATAGTAACAAAATAAGTCAAATTTTTAAAGGTTTAGTAGGATTCTAGGGTTTGTTTCGACAAAAATCTACATCGGTAATATCGATGAACATACATAATAAAACACCTAAGCACGGATGCTAGAAGGGGAGACCTCAAATGAATTATTCGTATATAATATATGGTATTATTGTTGTCATCATTATATTTGTAGTGTACGGAGCACTTTCAAGGAGAAAAATATATGCAGAAGTAGACCGCATTGAAGCGTGGAAAATAAAAATATTAAACAAACCAGTTACAGAGGAAATTTCAAAAGTAAAAGGTTTAATTATGTCAGGGGAAACAGAAGAAAAATTTGAACAATGGCGCAATGATTGGGACCATGTTGTAGGTAATGTTCTTCCTGATATTGAAGAAGGTTTATTCGATGCTGAGGAGCATGCAAACAAGTATCGATTTAAAAAAGCGAAGGTCATTCTACAGCAACTTCGTCAAGATTTAACAGATATTGAAACTCAATTAGAGTTAATGATGGAAGATATACAGTTGCTTATTACGAGTGAAGAACAAAATCGAAGTGAGATTTCAGATACGAAAGAACAATTTATTGATGTGAAACGGTACTTTACGATCCATAGAAGCTCATTTGGACAAGCGACAGATATTCTTCAAGAACGAGTAGAAAAGTTGGAAGAATCACTAGAGGCATTTGATGAAGCGACAAAACAAGGCAATTACATTAATGCAAGACAAATTTTACAAGATACAAAAGTAGAATTAGAATTTGTTCACAAGATGTTAGTTGAAATTCCGAAATATTTAGAGGAATTAACTCAAACGATTCCAACCGATATAGAAGAAGTAAGAAATGGAATTATAGAGATGGAACAATCGGGATATCCACTCGGTGAGTTTTCATTCGAAGCTCAAGTTGAAGAGTTGACTGAAAAATGTCAAGAGCAATTAGTAAAAATTCAACAGTTACAGTTAGAAGAAATAACAAAAGAAGTTGAAGAAATTAATACGACAATCGAAAGTATTTATGAAAAAATGGAAGCTGAAGTACAAGCGAAGCAACAAGTGGAAACAAAGTTGACGACTATTGGTCAGTTGGTCTTAGAAACAAAAGAAAAGCTGACCATTCACGATGAAGAATTAGCTGTTGTGAAACAAAGTTATCGAATTGAAGCAGAAGAAGCAAAAACACATGCACAACTGTCAGAACGATTAGGAAATGTAATGACAAGTATCGAAACGGTTGACGAGACAGTTGAACAGAAGCCGTTTTCTGTACTTTTGCAGCAATTAATGGAAACAGAACAACAGCTATTACAATTAAATGGAAGTATAGATGAAAGTCAACTTCATTTAACGACACTTAGAAAAGATGAATTAAAAGCAAAACAAGCACTTAAAGAATTAAAGCACAAAATATTAGAAGGAAAAAGAGTGATTCAAAAAAGTAATGTTCCAGGTTTACCGCTGCAACTGCTTGAAGAACTGCAAACATCCGAAAAAAACTTATATGCTGCTTTATTGAAAGTTGAAGAAATTCCTATTGAAATGCATGTTGTAAATGTAAAAGTAGCTGAGGTGACGGAGCAAATTTCTCATTTGGATGAAATGGTGAAAGAAACAATAAATAATGCTTATCTTGCCGAACGAATCATTCAATATGGAAACCGGTATAGAAGTAAGTCCGAAGCTTTCGAGCAACAATTAGCAGAAGCTGAAGATGCATTTCGAAGTTACTACTATGAAGAAGCAATTGAAATCGCAAAAGAAGCGATTATGCAGTATGAACCAAATGTAATGGACAAAGTACAACATTTTTTAAACGAAGATGAAAAAATACTAATTCAAAGCTAAAAGATGACTCTATGTCATTTTTTAGCTTTTTTGTGGGAATATTTCTTTGTTGCCTTTCGTAATTTATGCTAACATTAAATGATGTAGGTAAACGTGGTACTGTAAAAGGAGAAGGGGAAAGTTATGATTTACTTTGATAATAGTGCGACGACAAAACCATATAGCGAAGCACTTGACACCTATAGCAAAGTTTCCGAAAAATATTTTGGGAATCCTTCGTCCCTGCATCGGTTAGGGTTAGAAGCGGAACAAATTTTAACGAAATCAAGAGAAGCTGTAGCTTCATTGTTTCAAGTCGACCCCAAAGAAATTATTTTTACTTCTGGAGGGACGGAAGGAAATAATTTAGCTATTAAGGGCATTGCGCTTGAACATATAAATCGTGGGAAACATATTATTACTTCAACAATTGAACATGCATCTGTATATGAGACGTTTCAATCATTAGAAAAGCTTGGATATGATATTACGTATCTTCCTGTTCATAACAATGGGTTGGTATCGCCTGAGCAAGTAAAAGCGGCGATTCGGCAAGACACGATTCTTGTCTCACTCATTCATGTTAATAATGAAACAGGGGCAATCCAGCCCATTGAAGCGATTGGAGCGGTAATTAAACAATATCCAAAAGTATTTTTTCACGTTGACCATGTTCAAGGAGTAACGAAAGTACCCCTATCGATAAAAGAAGCGGGAGTGGATTTACTCTCAGTTTCTGGTCATAAATTTCATGCTCCAAATGGAACTGGCGTGTTATATGTTCGAAAAGGAGTAGCATTATCCCCTCTTTTCACTGGTGGCGTTCAAGAAGGAAAACTCCGCGCAGGAACAGAAAATATTGCCGGAGCAGCTGCATTAGCTAAAGCATTACGATTATCATTGGAAAAATCGGTAGAAGGTGTGTCTTCTCTTAAAAACCTAAAAGATATTGTTGTGCAAAGACTAACGGCGATAAAAGGTGTCCATATTAATCATAGTGAAGACAATAGTGCGCCACATATTGTGAATTTTTCTGTGCCAGGAATTAAACCCGAAGTATTGATTCAATCCTTATCAGAAAAAGAAATTTATGTATCGACAAAATCGGCTTGCTCTTCAAAATTGGCAAGTCCAAGCCGTGTTTTATTAGAAATGGGAT
This sequence comes from Alkalihalobacillus sp. LMS39, assembly GCF_022812285.1. Classification (NCBI taxonomy): domain Bacteria; kingdom Bacillati; phylum Bacillota; class Bacilli; order Caryophanales; family Bacillaceae; genus Alkalihalobacillus; species Alkalihalobacillus sp. LMS39. The sequence goes on along the minus strand of NZ_CP093300.1, from coordinate 4,058,496 downwards.
TGAGTCAAGAAATTGCAGAGAGTGGCATACGAGTCAGCTTTTCGTTTGAAAACACAGAAGAAGAAGTTAAGGTTTTTATAACTGAATTAGAAAAAATAATTCCTGAATTATTAGAAGTGATGAGGTAGATGTTATGAACTATGATCATATATTAATTCGTTACGGTGAATTATCGTTAAAAGGAAAAAATCGCACGCACTTTGAAAAAACATTACGAGATAATATAAAGCAAGTATTAAAGCCATACCCCAAGCTGAAAATTGAACGCACGTTTGGAAGGATGATTATTGAATTGCATGGTGAGGCAGTTGAACCCATTGTCGACCGACTTCAGCATGTGTTTGGTATTCAATCTTTTAGTTTAGCGATAAAAGTGGAAAATACACTTGAATCCATTCAAGAAGGGGCATTACGAGCATTACAAGACAGAGGTGTGGTTTCGACCTTTAAAGTTTCAGCAAGACGTGCTTTTAAAAATTTCCCAGTTGATTCACAAAAGCTAAATCATTTAGTTGGAGGATATTTATTAAAAAACACTTCGAACATAACAGTGGACGTGCACAATCCGGAAGTTGAAGTAAAAGTGGAAGTGAGAGAAGCAGCAACTTATATTACATGTGGTGCAATTGAAGGAGCTGGTGGCCTTCCAGTAGGTACGGGAGGAAAAGTGGCCCTTATGCTTTCTGGTGGTATCGATAGCCCTGTAGCTGCTTATTTAGCAATGAAACGTGGTGTGAAACTTCATGCTGTGCATTTTCATAGCCCACCGTATACGAATGAGCGAGCAAAGCAAAAAGTAAAAGATTTAACGAAGATTTTAACAAAGTATGGGGGAACGATTTATTTACATCTCGTACCGTTTACTGATTTACAAAAAGCCATTCATGAAAAAGTTCCAAGTAATTATGCGATGACGATTATGAGAAGAATGATGCTAAGAATAACGGAGCAAATTGCAAATGAACAAAATGCCTTGGCCATAGCGACAGGGGAAAGTTTAGGACAAGTAGCAAGTCAAACATTGCATAGTATGAACACGATTAACGAAGTGACAACATTACCAGTTATCCGACCGTTAGTCACAATGGATAAACTTGAAGTCATTAACATCGCTCAGAAAATAGGCACGTATGAAACTTCAATTTTGCCATTTGAAGATTGCTGTACCATTTTTCTCCCGCCACAATCCAAAACAAGACCAAAACGAGAACACGCCCAAAAATTCGAAGCAAACTTTGAATACCAATCTTATATAACAGAAGCAGTAGCAAATACAGAAATGCTAAAAATCACAGCCCAACCCCAAAAAGAAAACAAAGAAATCGATGAATTATTTTAAACAAGCACCCCAAAAGGCGTTCTTCCTTTTGGGTTGCTTGTTTTCCTGTGTGTGAGCTGCTGCAAGGTGTTAAGTTGAACCGGTGTTTTTCCGGTACAACGCGCAGCGAGCGGAGCACAGGCCCAAAAGGCGTACTTCCTTTTGGGTTGCTTGTTTTCCTGTGTGTGAGTCGCTGCAAGGTGTTAAGTTGAACCGGTGTATTTCCGGTACAACGCGCAGCGAGCGGAGCACAGGCTCAAAAAGGCGTACTTCCTTTTGGGTTGCTTGTTTTCCTGTGCGTGAGCCGCTGCAAGGTGTTAAGTTGAACCGGTGTATTTCCGGTACAACGCGCAGCGAGCGGAGCACAGGCCCAAAAGGCGTTCTTCCTTTTGGGTTGCTTGTTTTCCTGTGCGTGAGCCGCTGCAAGGTGTTAAGTTGAACCGGTGTATTTCCGGTACAACGCGCAGCGAGCGGAGCACAGGCGGAAAAAGGCGTACTTCCTTTTGGGTTGCTTGTTTTCCTGTGTGTTTACCCCTCAACGGTTCCCTATAGGACAAGGGTTATAGGTAAGAAGAAACAATTACCATTCTTTTTTTTGAATGAAACTTGTCCATTCGACACAGTCTATAGGTAACAAAGGAGGTGAGAGACATGGCAAACAACAACAGCAACAACTCAAACCAACTATTAGTACCTGGAGTACAACAAGCTTTAGACCAAATGAAATATGAAATCGCTCAAGAGTTTGGTGTCCAACTAGGAGCTGATGCAACTTCTCGTGCAAACGGTTCTGTAGGTGGAGAAATCACTAAACGTTTAGTTCAAATGGCTGAACAACAAATGGGTGGTTTTCAACAACAATAATGAACATTAAATATAATGGCTGAAAGGGTAATGGGTTATTCCATTATCCTTTCTTTTTTGTGTCTCGGTTCGTCTTAAAGGACATGTATTCCGCTATTTCATGAAAAATGAAGCTATTTTTAATCTTATCGGACATATGTTCCGCTATAACACCAAATTAAAAATATAAACATTGTTTTTTTCTTATTTAACGGAACGTATGTCCGATAGCATCTAAAAAAACGTTACTTTTTATAAAATAGCGGAACGTATGTCCGTAAGAAAAACAACAAAATAAAAAAGTTGCAAAATAAAAAAACTTTTGTCACGATAAAGGAAAGTTGATAGAGAAAGAGGGAATTTACCGTGGGAACATTATGGCACAATGGGAATTTTTATACGATGGCAAAACAAGGAGAAGCAATCACAGCTGTTTATGTAAAAAATGGAATGATTGAAGCGGTTGGTAGCCAAAGTGAGCTGGAGCAGCAATATAAAAATGAACTGACAGAGAGTATTGATGTAAAAGGAGCAACTGTATTCCCTGGCTTCGTCGATAGCCATTTACATATGATTGGTCACGGGGAGAAAATCATTCGACTAGATTTATCATCCGTTATGAGTTCACAGGAAATGAAAGAACAATTACTACAAAAAGTAAGTCGCGCTCACTCGGATGAATGGATTATAGGGGAAGGATGGAATGAAAACAATTTTTCTGATCGAAAAATCTTTCACCGCACAGAGTTAGATGACATTTCACCAAACAAACCAATGATGTTAACGAGAGTTTGCCGTCATGCTGTATTAGTCAATAGTCAAGCCTTGGCATTAGCCAATATCACAAGTGAAACCCCTGATCCTCCCGGAGGCATTATCGTGAAAGATGATGCGGGTGAACCAACCGGTTATTTGCTTGATGAAGCGCAGGAGTTAGTAAAGGCCGTTGTCCCTAAAGTGAGCGATGAGTATTTACGACAAGCATTACGGAGCTCTGTTAATGATATGTTACAACGAGGCTTAGTTGGAGGTCATACGGAAGATTTAAATTATTATGGAAGTTATGAGCGTGTGCTCAATACGTTTCAATCTGTTATTGACGGAACAAAGATAAAGTTTCGAGCGCATTTACTTGTTCACCATGAAGTAGCACAAGCCATGTGTGAGCAAGGTTTATGCCGGACACATCTTTCCCCCTTCATTGAAACAGGTGCGATGAAAATCTTTGCCGACGGTGCACTTGGTGGAAGGACTGCCTTATTAAGTAAGCCATACAATGATGCCCCAGAAACATCAGGAGTGGCCATTCATACGGAAGAACAATTAAAAGAGTTAGTGAAGACAGCGCGAGACAATCGAATGGCAGTAGCGATTCATACAATAGGCGACTTATCATTAGAAATGGCGATTGAAGCCATTGAAACATATCCGCTTGTAGAAAATGGATTGCGTGACCGGATTATTCATTTACAAGTTGGAAGAAAAGATTTGCTTGAAAGACTTAAGAAACTCCCTGTCATTATTGATATTCAGCCTCGGTTTGTAGCTTCTGATTTTCCATGGGTGGAGGAGCGTCTAGGAGAGGAACGATTACCGTTATCGTTTGCGTGGAAGACATTACTAAACGAAGGGTTAGCTTGTGCAGGAGGATCAGATGCTCCAATTGAACCTGTTGATCCGCTGTTAGGCATTCATGCTGCAGTAACCAGGAAAAAGCCGGGTGAACATCATGATGGATATAATGTGGGAGAGAAATTAACATTGTTTGAGGCGATAACTTTATTTACAGGTGGCAGCGCCTACGCAATAGGAAAAGAGCATACAATGGGGAAACTTTTGCCAGGGTATGTCGCTGATTTTACAATGTTTGACCGAGACTTGTTTGCTCTAGATAGTGATGAATTGCTTGAAGCAAAAGTAGTGAAAACAGTCGTTGATAACGAGATTATGTATGAAGGATAGTAGGTCTATGCAGAGTATCGTGTATGTAATTTACAAATCGTAACTAGTAAAAGTAGCCTTTAAAAAAAGCTTGTCGCCCCCTAAGTAAGGGAGTCGACGAGCTTTTTAAAAATGAGGGAGTAATGAAGCTTTGAAAGCTTATTCTAGAAGAGCGAAGACTCCGTATCTGCGCGTTTCACCCCAAGAAGAGCACTTGTGGTTCACTGTCAAAAGCGAGCACTCCGCACTTCGCTTGAAATGAAAAGACGCTTCACATTTTTCTTATAAAAATTTGCGTTGAACCTTTTGCCAAAAAGAATTGTTTTTCAATTTTAGAACTTTAATATATTTTCCAGATAATCTAATATTGATTTCTTTTGAATGTCTGATACTTAATGCTTCGTTGTCTAATCCGATAATTGGGTGATCATTGCCATCTTGGACAACTTTTAATAAAAGCGTACGCTCTGGACTCAATAGAAACGAAGTCCCCAATGTTCTGAAGTCATTATTGTTTAATGAAGCAATTTCACTTACTTGCATGGATGGTAACAATGGGTCAACCACAGCACCATTCACTGATTTATTGTATGCTGTACTTCCTGTAGGTGTAGAAATAATCATGCCATCGCCTCTGAATGTTTCAAATTGTAAGTCGTCTATGTATACATCAATGACAAATGTTTTGATAACATTCGAACGAATGGAACATTCATTAATACAATAAAATGGACTATCATCATCAATGGTTACTTCGATTGTTGGATAACGACGGACTTCCACTTCTTCATTTTTTATTGCTTCAATCATCATCGTCATATCTTCCATAGTAAAATCGGTATAAAAGCCAGGCTTGTCCGTACTGACTCCAATATAGACGCAATCTTCTTTAAAGTTGGTTTTACGAAGCGCTTGTAAAAATGCATTATCGCCACCAAGACTTGCAATAATGTTTGCTTGATTAACATCTTCGACGATTGTAAATCCACTTTCTTCAGCAATCGATTGAAACTCCTTTATTTTTTCATTATACTCTGGTGTGTTCTTAGCAAAGAAAAATAAATTTTTACGTGTTGGCAATTGAACGTACCTCCTATTAAAACTTTTTTCTGTCATTATCATGTCTCTTTTTCAAACAGTCCATTCTGTTACGTGAACTATATTAAGCTTACCATAAGTTTGTCCCTTTTACGTTTTCAAGTGGTTGCGATTATGTTAAAATTTAACTTTGTAAGGAGGAATGTCACTATGATGAGTGGGAAACGTTGGATTGCAATAGCAATCGCTGTAGGTATCTTTTTTATCTCGACAATATTTAACTTCTTCTCATATGCCTTCACTTCAAATTTTAAAGAGGTTTTTGAAGTGGCTGAGAATGAATGGTTGGAGCATGTTGTAGAAAGAGGAAACGGTAGAGGGAAAATTGTTGTGTTAGATGTAAATGGCATTATTCAAGATACGGGAGATGCTGTTCCTCTCTTTTCCACAGGAACGTATCATCACCGTCAATTTTTATCTATGTTAGAACAAGCGGGGGAAGATCCTTCGATTGATGGGATTTTACTACGAGTAGATACACCTGGTGGCGGCGTTGTAGAGAGTGCAGAAATTCATGACAGAATTACAAAAATTCAAGAAGAAACAGAAAAGCCTATTTTTGTCTCAATGGGAAGTATGGCAGCATCAGGAGGATATTACATAGCAGCACCTGCTGATAAAATTATTGCTCATCCTTCTACAATAACAGGATCTTTAGGTGTTATATTAGAATCAGTCAATTTTGCCGGACTGGCAGAGCAATTAGGAATTGAAGCAAATGTAATTAAAAGTGGTGAATTCAAAGATATTATGTCTCCTCTCCGTGAAATGACAGAGGCAGAGCAGCAAATTTTACAAGAGATGTTAGATGAGTCTTACAATGAATTTGTTCGTGTGATTGCAGAAGGTCGAAACATGGATGAAAGTGAAGTAAGAAAAATAGCCGATGGCCGAATTTACAGTGGAAATCAAAGCGTTGAGTTAGACTTAGTTGATGAGTTAGGCTCAAAAGATGAAGCCGTGCAACTTTTAATGGAGCATATTGGCAAAGGAAATATTGATGTTGTTCGATATGAACCTTCCTTTGGATTAAATCAATTTTTTGCATTAAGTGCTCAAAAAGTGTTTCAAACAGACCATGATTTACTAGGGATAAAAGAGCTGTTAAACCAAAGTAATTCACCAACACTGAAGTATTTGTATAGAAACTAGAGGTGATCGTAATGGAAACGACAAATGACCAAACCTTTCCACACGAAGAGGAAACGTCACAATCGAATGATGTTAATGCTGAGGTTTTAAATTACGCGGGATTTTGGCTCCGCTTTTGGGCATTTTTTATCGATGGTATCGTTGTCTTTAGTTTAAACGGGATATTGGTGTATCCAATTCTTCGACTTACAGGATTCATCCATCAAGAAATTTGGGTTTTCACTGTATTAGGTATTATGACAACAGTTGTTTCATTTGTTTACTTTACGGTGATGACTAAATTTTTTCAGCAAACAATCGGAAAAATGATACTTGGTGTAAAAGTCATGAGTGAGCAAGGGCCCTTAACTTGGCAAACCGTTATTTTTCGTGAAGTTATTGGCAGATATATTCACCAAGCATTTTTCATTTTACAATTTTTGTATTTGTTTGTGGCGTTCTCTCCTAAAAAACAAGGAGTTCACGATCATTTCGCTGATACGGTTGTCATTATAGAAAAAAGATAAAAATAAACCTGTTTGCTTTTGCAGACAGGTTTATTTTTCTACTTTTTAGCTAATACTGGATCAATGTGAAAACAGAACGGTAGGTGGTCCTTATGAATTGGCTTTATGGTGTTCTTTTAATTGTAGTGCTCATTTTTATTATCGTGATAATAACAAAACTCAGGATACATATAACATATTCTCATCATGGACACGATGATGAATTAACCGTTCGGGTGCGAGCGTGGAAAATATTTTCCTATACGATGAAAATGCCACTTATTAAAATTGATAAAGATTCTGCATCTTTAATTGTAGAGGAAGAACAACATGTTGGAAATATAGATACGGAAGAAAAAATTAAAATAACGGCTGAGGAAATATGGAATAAGTTCCAGCAGTTTAAAGATTTCCTTGAACATATTGTTGGATTGCATCGTATTGTTAGAAGGTTTTTGAGGCATATTAAAATTAGTCAATTCATATGGCATAGTCATATTGGCGTACACGATGCTTCAGTAACCGGTTTTTTGACAGGAATGGCTTGGAGTGTAAAGGGAAGTGTCATTGGCGCTGTTTCCAATTATATGCGGCTTATGGTGAATCCAACCGTAACAGTCTCCCCACATTTTCAAGCAACGACAACGAGAACCGATATTTCATGTATGCTTTCATTTCGAGTAGGGTATGCTATAATCGCAGGACTTTTGATCGTACGACACTGGAAAAGGAGACCTGTCCTTTTCAAAAAAGTTGATGAAAAAGTTAGTGGTTAAAAGGAGGATTTTATGATGGCAGAACATCCAATTCAAGGACTAATGAAAACAGCAATGGAAAATTTAAAGGAAATGGTGGATGTTAACACAATTGTTGGCGATCCTGTAGAAACTCCGGACGGTAGTGTTATCATGCCTATTTCTAAAGTTGGATTTGGGTTTGCAGCTGGGGGAAGTGAATTTGTTGTTGATAATAAAATAGGAACAACACAAACAACAGACCCTGAACATCCATTTGGTGGAGGTAGTGGTGGTGGTGTTTCCATTACTCCAATTGCATTCCTTATTGTAAGCACTTCTGGTGTTAAAATGGTTCATTTAGACAGCAACACGCATTTATATGAAAAATTATTAGACTTTGCTCCACAAGTTGTTGATAAAATTCAACAGATGGTTGGAAACAACGATTCAAGTGGACAATCCGTAATGACCTCCACGTCAATGAATAATACAACAGACGATAATATTCACCCTCCTCTATAAGAGAGCGGAAATAGTAGAAAAGAAAAACTCGTTTATGAGTGAAAGCTCATCGCGAGTTTTTCTTTGTTTCCTTTGTCCTATTCTTACTGTTTTAAAACATATTGGTTGAAAATAACAGCAAAAACTCATATGATAACACTATACATATGTAAGAAATTAAAAGGAGGAAATGAATATGGCATCAGTTACGTTTAAAGGAAATCCGATTACACTTTTAGGAAACGAAGTAAAAGTAGGGGACACAGCACCTGATTTCACAGTATTAGCGAATGACTTATCACCTGTTACTCTTGGGGACTCAAATGGACAAGTTCGTTTGATAAGTGTTGTTCCATCCATCGATACTGGGGTTTGTGATCAACAAACGCGTAAGTTCAATGAAGAAGCAGCATCTCTTGAAGGCGTGAAAGTATTAACGGTTAGTGTTGATTTACCATTTGCACAAAAGCGTTGGTGCGCAGCGGCAGGAATTGAAAATGTACAAACTGTTTCTGATCACCGTGACCTCTCTTTCGGTAAAGCTTTTGGTGTAGCCATTGAAGAGCTACGTTTGTTAACACGCTCTGTGTTTGTTATTGATTCGAATAACAAAGTAACTTATGTAGAGTATGTAGCAGAGGCAACAGATCATCCGAACTATGAAGCTGCTATTGAAGCTGCAAAAGCTGCAAACTAATTTATGATTGAGGAACCTTTGGTCATATTGTTGATCAAAGGTTTTTTCATTGTTTAGGAAACTAAAATAGTCGACCTTGGAAAACATTGCGCTTATAGGGGGTTGGGGAAGACAAGCGATTTTGTTGTTTATCGTAAGTAAGCGGCCATGAAAACCGTTATCTGTGAACATTGATAGCGTTTTGGAACGTTGGAGGACACTGGAGCACTTAATCATAATATATCGATAGGAATAGAGTTGCTTTTGTGTGAATAAGTGCTCCTGTGGCCGCCAAAATACGGAAACCCGTATAATGTTCACAAATAACGGCTGCTCTGACCGCAAAAATGTGATATAGGATAAACAGCTTTCAATAATTGAACAAATGGCTATACTGTTTAATAATTATAGTAAATAGGGAGGAGAAAGTGGATGACCCAATTAAATGTAAATATAGAAACGTTATTTCAATCATTAGATGTTAGTGCTGAACTTATAAAAGAAGAAAAAGAAATCACATATTTAGAAGGGCTGGCGCTTGCTGGTGACTTTTTATTTGAACAAGAAATTCCACAAGACATGTCAGACTCATTAAAAAAGAAACTACAACAAGCACTATCACAAATTCAACCAGATTCACTTTCAAAAGAAACGGTAAGAAAAGCATACCAACTTGCTGTTCTAAAAGGGATGAAAGAAGGAGTACAAGCTCATCATGCTCTTACACCTGATGCTGTCGCTTTGTTTATGAGTTATTTAGTAAATAAAGTACAAGGAAATGAAAAGTCTTTTAGTTTATACGATCCGGCAGTGGGTACGGCTAATCTTGTAAGTGCCATTATGAATCATTCTCAAGCAACCATCAAGACGTATGGGTTTGAAGTAGATGAAACATTAGTTCAACTTGCATTTACGAGTGCGAATTTGCAAGAAACAGAAATCCAGCTTTTTCATGAAGATAGTATTCGCCCTTATCCACTTCCGCCGATTGATATTGTCACGTCAGATTTGCCAGTCGGTTTTTATCCTCGGGATGAAATAAGCGCCGATTATCAATTAAAAGGGGAGCAAGGAAAGTCACTCATTCATCATTTAATGATTGAACGCTCTTTTAACGTAGTAAAGCAAGGTGGCTTTTTATTTTTTATCGTACCGAATTTTTTATTTGAAAGTGAACAAGCAAAACAATTACATCATTATCTTAAAGAGAATGGTCATATTCTTGGGTTATTGCAGTTACCTGCTTCGATGTTTACGAATTCACAATTCAAAAAAAGTATCTTATTATTGCAAAAAAAGGGAGACGATGTAATAGCACCAAAGCAAGCTTTACTAGCAGAGCTGCCTTCCTTCTCGAAAAAAGAAGCCATTGCAGATATGATTCGCCAAATTGACCGATGGTTTCAAGAACAGCTTCAAGTATAGACGAAATAACAAACCACTTTAATCAAGAGTGGTTTGTTATTTTTTGTTTTCACAGTAAAGAAATAAAATCTATTGTATTCGGTTACATTAAAACATGAAGAAAAGCGCATACAAGTCTGAATTTATAAACTTTAGGAATAAACGGTGACAAACCTTGAAAATCATTGTCTAGAGTGCTTAAATAAGAATGACAAATTGATGGAAAGAAAAAAAGGAGCTGTAAGTATGGCAAATATAATGGCAATTAATGCAGGGAGCTCATCATTAAAGTTCCAGCTACTGACTATGCCAGAAGAGACAATTGTGACAAAAGGAATTGTCGAAAGAATTGGTCTTGATGATAGTGTGTTTACAATTGAAGTACAAGGAAATAAACAAAAGGAAACATTACATATTCCCGACCACTCTGTGGCGGTAAAAATATTATTGGAAAAGTTAACGGGGTTGAATATTATCGATTCTTTAGATGAAATTGACGGAATCGGTCACCGTGTTGTTCATGGTGGAGAAAAGTTCAATGATTCTGTCCTTATTACTAAAGAAGTATTAGCTGGGATTGAAGAAGTATCGGAGTTGGCACCATTGCATAACCCAGCAAACATTGTTGGCATTAAGGCGTTTCAAGAAGTACTACCTGATGTCCCTGCTGTTGCTGTATTTGATACCGCGTTTCACCAGTCGATGCCTGAAAAGTCTTTCCTTTATAGTTTACCGTATGATTATTATAAAAAATACGGGATTCGAAAATATGGGTTTCATGGGACATCTCATAAATATGTGTCGCTTCGGGCAGCTGAAATGTTAGACCGTCCTATTGAACATTTACGACTGATCTCTTGTCACCTAGGAAATGGGGCAAGTATAGCAGCGATTGATGGCGGACAATCATTAGATACGTCAATGGGATTTACTCCACTTGCCGGAGTGACAATGGGAACACGATCAGGAAACATCGACCCTGCCCTCATTCCATATATTATGGAGAAAACAGGGAAAACGGCTCAAGAAGTATTAGATATTTTAAATAAAGATAGTGGAATGTTAGGAGTATCAGGCTTTTCCAGTGATTTACGAGATATTGAGCAAGAAGCAAGTAAAGGAAACGAACGAGCAGAACTCGCATTAGAAGTATTTACATCAAGAATTCATAAATATGTTGGTTCATATGCAGCAAGAATGAATGGCATTGATGCGATTATTTTTACAGCAGGTATCGGTGAAAATAGTGATGTCATTCGTGAAAGAGTGTTAAAAGGACTCGAATTTATGGGGGTTTATTGGGACCCACAGTTAAATAAAGTGAGAGGAAAAGAAGCGTATATTAACTACCCACATTCACCGGTCAAAGTCTTAATCATTCCTACAAATGAAGAAGTTATGATTGCTAGAGATACGGTACGATTAACATAAAACAAGAAAAAACAACTCGACATGACATCGAGTTGTTTTTCTTTTCTCACTTCAAGTAGAAGAAAGAATTTTGTGCAGGAGTTTAGGAAACGATGGAGAAAGGGATACATATAGAAGAAACTAAAGAATATGGAGGCTATTCTTTTATGTTAACGGAAAGAGAAGAAAAATTATTACAAGAAATTGTAGGATGGGAAGAAACTTATTTTCAATATGAATTAAGCGATGTTAAATATACATATCAGAAATGGTTGCAAGCGGGAATGGACCAATTAGGAACGAAAAGACAACAAAAAATGTTAGCAACGATTGACAGCTTTCTTTTCCATTTACAAGCGATGATCCAACATTCACAATATCAAGAAGAGGCAAATCAACGGCTAATTACACAAGCAAAAGTGTTTAATCCTTCCATTGAAAAGATAGAAGATATACAATCTTTATCTCTTGAACAAATGAATTACATTGCTGAACAACAAATGGCCAAGCAACGTCTTGTTTCGTTTGGGCAAGGTGGGGTTTCTGGATTCGGTGGGATTATTTTATTAGGTCTAGACGTACCAGCGATGCTGATCATTAATATGCGAGCGATTCAACTCATTGCCTTGTCATATGGATATAATGTGAAAAAACCTTTTGAAATGATTGCGGCCTTAAAACTATTTCACTTGGCGACATTGCCAAAAGAAATGCAGGCAAGAGCATGGGATGAGTTATGGGCTGAAATGGGCAATGGTCCTACAGATGAATTGTTTTATGAGGGAAGTGAAGAGATTACCGATATTTCATGGATTCAACAACCTGTTAGTCAAGTTGTAAAAGCAAGTGTGATTATGCTCTTACGAAAAAAGTTAATTCAAGGTATTCCTCTTTTTGGAATGGCGGTAGGGGCAACAGTAAATTATTCATTTTCTCGGAAAATTACTGAGGTCGCTCAAAAATTTTATCAAAAACGACAATTGCTTGAACGAGATAGAAAAAACGAATAAAAAAGGAGACTGATTGTTAGTCTCCTAAAAAATAAATTGGATTATTGGTGGACTTTTGCTGAACTAATGTTTTGGTTTGCTCGATACCATATCCATAAATCATTAATAATAGAAGCAAGCTCGGATATTTCAGCATTTAATTCACATGAACGTTGAAAGTTGGCTTCATTATTTAACTGTTCTTGCTTCCGGTTAATCGTTATTTCAATCTCCTCAATCCGATCAGGAATTCTGCCACGGATCTTTTCCCAAGTGAGTAAAATCGCTGATTGAGTTTCCACTTTGTATTCATCCCATTCTTTATAAAGATGGGGTAATGGTATACCAAGTCTTTCATTAAATAAAAACTCATAGTGCATGTCAACACCTCCTGCTTCATCTCTATATTACTAGAGTTTTCGTGAAATGAAAACCTATCAAGCTCTATTCTCCTCATTTCGATTACATCAAAGATAGAAAAAAATTGCATAAACGGACAGTAACAACATTAAAATAGGTACATATGCTAACTAAGAAAAATCAAATATTTTTTGAAATATCTATTGCCAAATGAAAGGAATGTTGATAAAGTATTGTATATTAATTAGTTTATATTCAAATTTATACATTATCACTAGGGGGAGAAAGGGACCTCCTTTTTCTACGAGTAACATTGTATAAAAATGATATTCATAGTATTTATATTCATTTATTTTACTGGAGGGAATAGAGAGATGAGCAAGAAAAAGGTAGTATTAGCATATTCTGGTGGATTAGACACGTCGGTTGCAATTAAATGGTTAGGTGACCAAGGCTGGGATGTTATTGCAGTCGGTTTAGATGTTGGAGAAGGTAAAGACTTAGACTTTGTTAAAGAAAAAGCATTAAAAGTCGGTGCAATTGAATCATATACAATCGATGCAAAAAAAGAATTTGCGTATGATTTTGTTTTACCAGCTCTACAAAGCCATGCAATGTATGAGCAAAAATATCCTTTAGTTTCTGCATTATCACGGCCACTAATTTCAAAGAAATTAGTTGAAATTGCAGAACAAACAGGAGCAGATGCAGTAGCCCATGGTTGTACTGGAAAAGGAAATGACCAAGTTCGATTTGAAGTATCGATTCAAGCGCTAAATCCGAATCTTGAAGTACTTGCACCTGTTCGTGAATGGGGATGGTCACGTGATGAAGAAATCGCATATGCAGAAAAAAATAATGTCCCGATTCCAATTGATTTAGATAATCCTTATTCTGTCGATGCGAACCTTTGGGGACGTGCAAATGAATGTGGGGTATTAGAAGACCCTTGGGCAACTCCTCCAGAAGGTGCATATGAAATGACAGTGTCACTAGAAAATGCTCCAGATGAAGCGGATGTTATTGAACTCTCTTTTGTCGAGGGGGTACCGGTTGCTCTTGATGGTGTTGCATTTGAACTTCATGAATTAATTTTAAAATTAAACGAATTAGCAGGCAAACATGGAATCGGCCGAATTGACCATGTTGAAAATCGCCTTGTTGGAATTAAGTCACGTGAAGTATATGAATGCCCAGGTGCAATCACATTGTTAACAGCTCATAAAGAATTGGAAGATATTACATTAACAAAAGATGTTGCTCATTTTAAACCAATCATTAGTCAAAAATTAACGGAATTAATTTATAATGGATTATGGTTTTCTTCATTAACTCCAGCGCTTCAAGCATTTTTAAAGGAAACACAAAAAAATGTAACAGGTGTTGTTCGTGTGAAATTATTTAAAGGTCATGCAATCGTTGAAGGAAGAAAGTCAGAAAAGTCGTTATATGATGAAAAATTAGCGACATACTCAACAGAAGATGAGTTTGACCATAATGCAGCAGTTGGATTCATTAAGCTTTGGGGACTCCCTACGAAAGTGAACAGCATGATCAATAAAAAGGAGGTCAAACTGTGAGTAAGCTTTGGGGTGGTCGCTTCACAAAAACAGCCGAGGAGTGGGTCGATGAATTCGGCGCCTCCATCGGTTTTGATCAACTTTTAGTTGAAGAAGATATTGAAGGAAGCTTAGCCCATGTCAAAATGCTAGCAAAATGTGGCATCGTGTCAGAAGAGGAAGCTTTGCACATTCAAAACGGTCTTCAAACATTATTGGAAAAAGCAAAAAACGGGGAGCTAGAATACTCTGTTCAAAATGAAGATATCCATTTAAATATTGAAAAGTTTTTAATTGATGAAATCGGTCCAGTCGGGGGAAAACTGCATACTGGTCGAAGTCGTAATGATCAAGTAGCAACAGATATGCATTTATACTTACGGAAACAAATAAATGAGATTTCCAAAGAGATTAAACAGTTGCAAAAAGCGTTAGTCACTCAAGCAAAAGCGCATGTTGAAACGATTATTCCAGGGTATACCCATTTGCAGAGGGCACAGCCAGTTTCTTTTGCCCATCATTTGCTTGCTTATTTTTGGATGTTAGAACGTGACTTTTCTCGCTATCAAGATGGCTTAAAGCGTGTAAATATTTCTCCATTAGGAGCAGGAGCACTTGCTGGAACAACTTTTCCGATAGATCGCCATTATTCAGCTGAATTGCTTGGATTTGACGGGATTTATGAAAATAGTTTAGATGCGGTTAGTGACAGAGACTTTATTTTAGAGTTTTTGAGTACGTCAGCCACTCTAATGATGCATTTGTCTAGATTATGTGAAGAAATTATTTTATGGTCATCACAAGAGTTCCGTTTCATCGAATTAGATGATACATTTGCGACAGGAAGTAGTATTATGCCGCAAAAGAAGAACCCAGACATGGCCGAATTAATTCGGGGGAAAACGGGACGAGTGTATGGGAGCTTGTTTTCCTTATTAACGATATTAAAAGGGTTACCGTTAGCCTATAACAAGGATATGCAAGAAGACAAAGAAGGTATGTTTGATGCAGTGACAACGGTCAAAGGTTCGTTAAAAATATTTACTGGTATGATTGAATCGATGACGGTAAATACAGAAGTGATGAATCAAGCGATTCATTCTGATTTTTCTAATGCAACAGAATTGGCGGATTATTTAGCAAGTAAAGGGATGCCTTTTCGAGAAGCACACGAAGTCGTGGGGAAATTAGTGTTACAATGTATTCAACAAGGGGTTTTCCTATTAGGCCTGCCTTTCTCACAATATAAAGAAGCAAGTGAATTGTTTGAAGAAGATATATTTGAAGTTCTTGAGCCAAAGACTGTTGTTGCTAGAAGAAATTCTGCAGGTGGAACAGGATTTGAGCAAGTAAAAATCGCATTAGAAAAAGCAGAAACACTGCTGTAAAAAAAGCCTAGTCCCTACAGATGTACGAACGACTAAAAAAGATGCCATTTGGCATCTTTTTTAGTCGTTTCTAACTATTTTTAACCTTTTCGGACATCAGTTTTGTTAATTAAATGAAAAATAACGTTGGTCGAAGACTTAATGGACACTGGTTCAGTTAAACTAGAAAAAGAGAGTGTCTCTGCCAAGATTTTCGTGAAATAGCGGAATGTATGTTAGTGGCCAGTCTTTATATTTATGGATTTCGAACGATTAATACATCACAAGTTGCATGACGAGTAATCGCTTCTGATACACTTCCCATTAAAAAACGCTCGAGTGCGTTTAAGCCTGTAGCCCCTGTCACAATGAGGTCGACTTGATAGGAATGAGCGACATCCTTTGAAATTTTCACTTTAGGAGATCCAAGTTCTAATATCGTTGAAGAAGTAACCCCGTTTTCCAGAGCTCGATTTTGATAGGCGGATAGTAAATCTTCTCCTTTTTGTTTTGCATGTGTAAAAATCGTTTGGTCATATTGTTCAACAGTTGATAAAGAACGGGTGTCGATGATGTGACAAATATAAAGATCCCCTGCATTCCGCTTTGCAATTTCAACCGCTTTTTCAAAAGCAGCTTCAGCTGCTTTTGAACCATCAACTGCCACTAATATTCGCTCATATCGTTTCGTCATTTCTATCAATCCTCCTTTTCTTAACTATACCTTTTCAAAACTTTATTAAACAGTGTGTTTCGTATTATAGAAATGATATTTTCGTGACAATTGTAAATAATAAGTCAGAGTGAGAGATAGACATAAGAGGAGGTGAGTGTAGGTGAAAGAGCATAAGCTAACGGGTACAGTGTATGAAACAGAAGGCGAGATGATGGTAAGAGAGCAACTAATGGATTCATATCGAACTGGAACACATGAAGATTCAATGGAAAAACTGACAAACACAAGTGACATAGAAAACTGAGAAACCAAAAGAAGTCCTTATGATTAAACCGTGATAAGGACTTCTTATTTTTCTAAAAGGGTGTTTTTGTATAAAGTGTTGTTCTTTATCAATTGTAAATAACAACAAAGTCTACAATAACAGCGTACTAAAAATACAGTTGATTATGATTGACCTTTAATTGTTCACTAATATGTTTTGCTGCAATCATTCCTTGACCGACAGAAGCAGCAATACTCGTGTAATTGGGGAGGTTGCAAACATCTCCTACAGCAAAAATTGAAGGAATTGATGTTTCACCCACTTTATCAACAAGAATATAGCCGTCTTTGTCCATGTCTACAAAAGAGGAAAGGAGTGAGCTATTTGGTTCTACTCCAATCCGAATGAAAATAGCATCGGCATCAATCTCATTTGTTTGTCCTTCTTTATTATAGGTGAGATGCTCAACTTTTGTTGTTCCTTTGATTTCAGTGACCGTTGCATTCAAGATGAACGTAATATTAGGGTGGGAAAGTACTCTCTCTTGATATTGTTTTCTTGCACGAAACTCTGATGAACGATGAAGTAATGTGACATGCGCCCCACATTCAGCAAGTAGAAATGCTCCTTCAAAGGCACGATCACCACCACCGACAAAAATGACAGACTTGTCTTTAAATTTTTCTTTGTCTTTTGTCGCGGAATAGACTTCTCCTCGTTTTATCATTTCATCTTCACCAGGAACTTTGAGTTTTCTTTGTTGTGAACCAGTGGCAAAAATTAAATAACGATATTGAAGCAACTCGGTTTCTTTTGTTGAATTGATTGTCACGATCTGTTTTGCCGGGTCAATGGATTGGACATTTGTTTCTAATTGAAATGAACATTGTAATTGTTGCACATGAGTGGAAAATAAAGCTTGTAGCTCTTTTCCGCTATTTATTATTAATCCAGGATAGTCAATGAGTTTGTTATGAATAGCAGATAATTGTCCTCCAAGTGTGGAATAGGATTCTACTAGTAGATGAGGTACATCCAATCGCTTACACCATATAGCGGCTGAAATGCCAGCAGGTCCCCCACCTATAATCACAACGTCAACGACTTTCATGCTCATGGCCCCATTTCTTTAATACGAATTGTTCAAACTCTAACCAATTATGAACTCTTTCTACATCAACTGAACGGTTATATGGGTAATCCATTGCAACAGCAAGGCGATTTGTCTTTGTAAAGGCCTTTAAATGGTGAGGTGCATCATCAAATAGCAAGTCCCCACGAATCATTTCTTTTTTATGAGCAAAAATGATATGTTCTTTCCCGATAAAAGGAAGGTGCTTCTCTACCCATTTTTCTTTTTCTGTATAAGCATATGTACGACTTGATGTACATATGAAAATTTGAAACTTATGATGAAGTCTTTCAATGACAGATATCGCATGATCAAGGGGTTTTAAATGTAAAAATAGTCCTGGTTCATCTAAATAATCATATATTTTTGTCCCACACTCTTTTTTCACATAGTTTTCGGAGTTCCAGCATTTTAGTTTATCCACTGATAAATTATCCTGATAATCTTCATTGTATCGTTTATGCCATTCCGTCATTAAATCACATATAACAGAATCCATGTCAAGCAATATTGTTTTCATATCCGACGAATAAACTCCTTTCTATCTACTATCTTGTTAAGCATATATAAGAATTTTCAAAAAAACAAACGTTACGCAAAAAATGTTTGTATAATTTTCCATCATTTGTACATCGTAAGAAAGAGGTGATGAAAATGAAGCAATCATTTAAACGTTTACTTGTTATCGGTTTACTTAGCTTAACATTATCTTTTCCATTACAGGCACAGGCGATAATGATGAACAATTCTGTCCGAATCACAGTTGTTGAACAGGATACCGTATATGAGTGGGAATATGATAATCCTAATAAATATGAATATGAAGAAGGCGAAACCGTCATTCGCGGAGAGAAAGCGAAAGAAGAAGTTGAGAAAATCTTATCTGCATTAAAACTAAAAGAAGATTCTGAGCGAGATGAATTACTGAGCCGATTAAAGCAACATGGCTTTTCCAAAGTAACAAGAATGGATATTCGCCTTATGAATGAAAAAGGTGAGTTATTCACATGGATTTGGGAACAGAATGAAGAGGGGACGTAAAAAATGAAAATAGGAATACCAACAGAAATTAAAAATAATGAAAATCGAGTAGCAATGACGCCAGCTGGTGTTGTTACACTGACTAACCAAGGGCATGCTGTGTTCATTCAAAAAGGAGCAGGTGTTGGTTCAGGATTTTTAGATGAAGATTATATAGAAGCAGGAGCAACAATCGTTGAATCGGCAGAGGAAGCATGGAATAATGAGATGGTTATGAAAGTAAAAGAGCCCATTCAAGAAGAATATGCATATTTTCGTGAGGGGCTCATTTTGTTTACTTATTTACATTTAGCTCCAGAACCAACATTAACAAAAGCGTTAATGGATAGCAAGGTAATAGGAATTGCCTATGAAACCGTGCAATTATCGAACGGGTCATTACCCCTTCTCACCCCAATGAGTGAGGTAGCGGGGAGGATGGCTTCGCAAATAGGAGCTCAATTTTTAGAAAAAACAAAAGGTGGAAAAGGGATATTACTTTCAGGTGTACCTGGTGTAAAACGGGGGAAAGTCACGATTATAGGTGGCGGCGTTGTTGGATTAAATGCAGCAAAACTAGCGATTGGACTAGGAGCCGAAGTTACGATTGTTGATTTAAGCCCGGAACGACTACGACAATTAGATGATATATTTGGAAATGACATTCATACGATTATTTCAAACCCATATACCATTGCAGATGCAGTAAGAGAGTCGGATTTAGTTATTGGGGCAGTATTAATCCCAGGAGCTAAAGCGCCTCATCTTGTCAGTGAAGAAATGATTAAATCAATGGATGCTGGTTCAGTCATTGTCGATGTTGCGGTTGACCAAGGTGGGATATTTGCAACAACAGACCGAATTACGACTCATGACAATCCGACGTATGAAAAACATGGTGTTCTTCATTATGCTGTTGCTAATATGCCAGGAGCTGTTCCAAGAACTTCTACGATAGCATTAACTAATGTCACCATTCCTTATGCAGTCCAAATTGCAAATAAAGGATATGTTAAAGCCATTCATGATAATGAAGCGTTACGAAAAGGGGTAAATACTCTAGAAGGATTTATCACATATGAAGCAGTTGCCACTGCGCAAGGACATGATTTCAAAAGTATCGAGACGTTATTATAGAAATAAGGACGATTTGAAGAGGGTTGGAGCCAAACAACAATGTTTTGACGAGATAGTTTATCATGTCAAATAATAATTGGCTGTCCTACCCTTTTTTTATGCCTCTTTTGAAAAAAGCCCATACCTATGATTTCTAGCTCATGACAAGCATATGCTAAAATAGGAGAGAGAGAGGAGTAGGGGCATGAAAAAAATTATTGAATATTTTATGTTAACACTAGGGTCTCTTTTAGTAGCGGCAGGTTTAGAATTAATTCTTGCACCAAATGGATTAGTCGACGGTGGAGTAACGGCTATTTCAATTATGATACATTCGGTTTGGGGCATACCGATATGGGTGGCTTATTTATCGCTTAATTTGCCGACATTATTATTTTCATGGAATGTGATGGGGAAACGTTTTGTTTATCGAACAATTTATGCAAATCTCGTGACAACGGCGGGATTATTGTGGTTAGCGCCGATGGCTGCTATTACAACCTCTGAAGTCTTAATTGTCCTTTATGGCGGTTTATTGTTAGGAACGGGTGTCGGACTTGTTGTTAAATCAGGGGGAGCTGTTGACGGTACAGAAATGATTGCGATATGGGCGCAAAAACGATTTCATATTCCTATCAGTACATTTTTATTAGCCATTAATGCTCTTATATTATTAGGTGCAGCATTTGTCTTTTCATTAGAACAAGCGATGTTTTCAATCGCTGTCTTTTATATCGTATCAAAAATGATAGATTTTGTATTAGATGGTTTAAATCAAGGGAAATCGGTCATGATTATTTCTGAAAAGCCACATGAAATTGGAGAATTGCTTGTCCGTGAATCAGACGTTCAAATTACATATTTATATGGGCAAGGCGGGTACACAGGAGATGAACGCTTAATTATTTATTGTATAACAAATCGCTTTATGTATCCTAAGCTAAAGGAAGTTGTGTTGTCGGTTGACCCAACAGCTGTGCTTGAAGCTTCTTATGTAACAGAAACGGCAGGCATTAAAAAGGCCTCCCTTTTTCCGATAAACGAGGAAAAAGAAGAAGGAAAATAGCAACAAACATTGTAATGTATTAAAGAATCCTCAAACAAATAAAGGAGTAGATGTCATGAAAGTATCGTATCATGGTCATTCAGTTGTCCAAGTAAAAACAGCGAACAAGAACATTATTATTGATCCGTTTATTTCAGGCAATGGTGCTACTGATTTGAAGGTGGATGAGTTACAAGTTGATGTAATCTTACTAACACACGGTCATAATGACCATGTTGGGGATACGGTTGAGCTAGCAAAACAAAATGATGCTCTTGTTGTTGCCCCATTTGAATTAGCTACCTACTTAGGCTGGCAAGGCGTTACTGTTCACCCGATGCATATTGGTGGTTCACACACGTTTGAGTTTGGAACAGTAAAATTAACACAAGCTTTTCACGGGTCATCTTATGAGGTTGAAGAAGAACAACAAATTATTTATACAGGAATGCCTAGTGGAATTTTATTTTCAAATGAGGGAAAAACGATTTTTCATGCGGGAGATACTGCGTTATTTTCAGATATGAAAATAATTGGCGAACGTCATCCGATTGATGTAGCTTTTCTTCCTATTGGTGATAATTTCACAATGGGTCCAGAAGATGCGGCACTTGCTGCGAAATGGCTTCAAGCAAAACAAGTTGTCCCGATACATTACAATACATTCCCTGTTATCGAACAAGACCCAACTGAATTTGTTCGGTTATTAAATGCAAATCAAGGTGTTGTATTAAAGGCAGGAGAACATATAGACTTGTAAAAAAAGAAGCGTAATCTCTTTAAAAATAAGGGATTATGCTTCTTTTTTATGTTGGACAACATATCATAATAACAAGGGGAAAAGGAGTGATGGAAATTGAAAATGAAACAACGGTTTTTTCTAAGCTTGTTAGTTGCTTTTGGTCTAGTAGCCTTTGCGTTACCACGTCTACCAGTTGGAGTAGATGGGTTAGCAGGAATTTTTGCTTTGAGCTGGATATTTTTTGCTGTTATTGTCATTGCAGGTAACTTAGTTGGTCTGTTATATACGAACAATAAAGGACAAGTCGAAACAAAAGAACGACATATTAAAGTAGAAACGGTAAGAAATCGAAGAAGATACGGGAGATAGTCTTGATGAGTCAATTCTCTAACTGTATAATTAAAATAATACAGATGTAATATTTTCCACAGGTACAGTTAAAGAAGGTGTGGTGAGAGAATTGGCAACAAAACATGAACAAATTTTAAAATATATTAATGATTTAGAAATTGGTCATAAAATTTCGGTAAGACAAATTGCCAAAGCGTTAAATGTCAGTGAAGGAACGGCATACCGTGCGATAAAAGAAGCGGAAAATCAAGGGTATGTGAGTACGATTGAACGAGTTGGTACGATTCGTATTGAAAAAAAGAAAAAAGAGAATATTGAAAAATTAACATTTGCAGAAGTAATTAATATTGTCGATGGTACGGTGTTAGGCGGTAGACAAGGATTATACAAAACATTAAACCGTTTTGTCATCGGAGCGATGAAACTAGATGCGATGATGAGATATGTGGACTCAGGAAATCTTTTAATCGTTGGAAATCGTTATCAAGTACATAAACTTGCGCTAGAGGCTGGTGCAGCAGTTTTAATTACAGGTGGATTTGATACGAGTGAAGAAGTTATCAATTTAGCAGATGAACTAGAGTTGCCTATTATTTCGACTAGTTATGATACGTTTACGGTTGCAACGATGATTAACCGTGCGATTTATGATCAGCTGATAAAAAAAGAAATAGTGCTTGTCAATGATATATTAATTCCGCTTCAAGATACATATTATATGACAACATCCAATGCGGTTGAAAAATGGCATGAATTAAATCAAAAGACAGGCCATAATCGCTACCCTGTTATTGATGAAAATTTAAAAATACAAGGGATGGTTACAGCCAAAGATGTATTAGGAGCGAATAAACAAACACCGATTGAAAAAGTGATGACCCGAAATCCAATTACTGTAAATGAAAGTACATCAGTAGCTTCTGTTGCCCACATTATGGTTTGGGAAGGCATAGAGTTATTGCCAGTTGTGGACAATCAACGAAAGTTAATTGGAGTTATAAGTAGACAAGATGTCCTAAAAGCGCTTCAAATGGTGCAAAAGCAACCACATGTAGGGGAAACGATTGAAGATATCATTGCGAGTCGTTTTGAAGATTACTCGACTTCAACTGAGCATTTGTTTCAATGCGAAGTTACACCACAAATGACAAATCAGCTCGGAACCCTTTCATATGGTGTTGTGACGACGTTAGTAACGGAATCAGGAAGTCGTGTACTGAAGAAATATAAGCGGGGCGACCTTGTTGTCGAAAACATTACGCTTTATTTTATTAAGCCAGTACAAATAGAAAGTAAAATTAATATCCAGCCAAAAGTATTAGAAATTGGAAGAAAGCATGGGAAGATTGACGTCGAAATTTACCACGAAGGTGATATTGTTTGTAAAGCGTTAATGATGGCTCAGCTGTTAGACCGCTAAAGACCAAAAAGAACCCGCTATATTATTCATAGCGGGTAAAACTATGTGAATATTTTTATTTTTGATTTTCTGCTTCTTGTAAAGCGTAAGGCATATAGTGCTTATATGCTTTATAGCCAAAATAAATATTAGCAGACCCTAACAATGAAAAAATAACACCAATGACGATTTCAAGTGTACTTCTTGGAAATAATAAGGAGTTTAAGCCGAAAAAAAGTAAAAATGAGCCAAGGGCCATATTTGCTTTTGTTTGAGTCCACTTTTTCATTATCGGTTGATGTGTACGCCAATATTTCACTTTAAAATAAAAGAAGAAGACAATTGAAAAGATAATTAATATAAAAAATGTTTGAACCATAAAGATTCCTCCTCACGCGGACAAGCTATTCGTCTTTCGTTATTGTATCGTGAACAATAATGAAAATCCAGTAAAGACAAAGAGACAAAAGGAGAAAATAAATGATTAGGCACATTTTAGACAAAATTGAGCAATACGAAACGGTTATCATTCATCGTCATGAACGTCCAGACCCGGATGCTATCGGTTCACAAGCAGGACTCGCTGCCCTTATTCAGGATACATACAACCAAAAAAGAGTATTTATCGTGGGAGATGAAGAGTCATCGTTAACGTTTTTAGCAGAAATGGACCTCGTTTCTGATCATGAGTATGAAGGAGCACTCGTTATTGTTTGTGATACAGGCAATACAGAAAGAATTAGTGATTTACGGTATACAAACGGGGATTACATGATAAAAATTGACCATCATCCAAATGAAGAGCCTTATGGGGACCTCATCTGGGTGGATACATCCGCATCTTCAACAAGTGAGATGATCGTTGCATTGTATGAGGAAGGGAAAAAACGAGGGTATCAGTTGCAACAAGAAGCAGCTCGCTTATTATATGCTGGAATTGTAGGAGATACGGGGAGGTTCCGCTATCCAAATACAACACCAGCGACCCATTATTACACAGCATTACTTCTAGAAGTCGGGATTAACCATAATGAGTTTTATTCTGCACTATATAAAAAAGATGCAACGATAGCGAGAGTAGAAGGGTATGTACTCCAACATTTTGAATTAACAAACCAAGGATTAGGTGTAATGACGTTGACACAAGAAATCATGAAGAAATTTGGTGTCACATCAAAACAATCTTCACTATTAGTTAACGCCTTTTCAGATGTTGAAGGATTAGTTGCTTGGGTGTTTTTTGTTGAGGATGAAGACGGCAAAATAAGAGTTAGGCTCCGTTCAAAGGGACCACAAATTCATATGTTAGCACAACAATACAGTGGCGGAGGCCATCCACTTGCCTCAGGAGCAAAGGCTAAATCTTGGGATGAAACAAAAACAATAATCGCAGAATTAGAAGCATTATGTAAAGTTTATAACGAAAGGAGTAACCATTAAATTAGGTTACTCCACTGCCTGATGACCAAATCTCGCAAATAGTGACACGGTTGACAGGCTTTTTTTCTATCTATGAATTTGCCACAATATAGCGCTTTGAACTTAACCAGTCACAATTTCAATTTTTAAATATAACGTAAGTGTTGTAAATAAATACACTTGTTCTCGTTTTAACCTATACTTTGTTTCTCCAATTTCAAATATTTTATTTTCAATCGTTTTAAGCATTAAATCATTCGTTTCAGCAACAGAAGCAATGTCTTTTCCTTTTAATCCTTTAAGTTCATTAATGACACTGCTTTTTAATTCGTAAATCGTTAATTCGTTTAATCGTAAATCTTTATCATTTGTAAAGTCCACTTCAATTTCTTGAATTGTTAATTTTTTTTGATTTTCTTCATTTAGTCTCTTTTCCGTACTTCGTAATTCTTCAAGGTCCTCATTTAAATTTTGAATCGTAATTTCTTGAGTTTTTAGCTTAATGATTAAGCGGTCATGTATCGTTCCAAAATGATAGACGAAAAACCCCCAGCCGATTAGCATGCCGATAATGATTCCGGCAAAAAAACGTTGCCAGCCAGGCCGCTTATAATAAGGAGGAATTCTCATGGACCTAAATGCTCCTGGGTAATCCATTGAATAATTGTTGTCCCACTATGTGCCCCACTTAAGGCAGCAAGAATCATTAATAATGTTTTTATAATGTCATCATGGGTACCTTGAAAAAGTCCTCGTTCTAAACTAGTAAAGGCATCAAATGTTCCTCCAATGGCAGCAACAAGAGCCCAAATTTTCAAACTGCCAGCGAGGTCATGTATCGTCTTTAAAGGGGGATCACCCGTTAAAAATGCGGCCATTCCTCCGATAATCGCACCCCCAATAATCACTCCAAACGCCACAAAAAAGTCAATGATGAGAGTCGCTAATAATGTACGGTCCATTGGCTCCTCCTTCTTTTATTTCTCTTGTTTTCCTATTATCATATATAGCTCGTCTTTAGATGGAATATGCTTGTTTTTTTTATAATGGTTATCCATACTATAAGGAAAGGATTGAGAACGGAAAAAGGAAAGAGGTGTAGCTATGGCTTTTGCTCATTTACATATCCATAGTGAATATAGCCTATTAAGTGGAGTTTGCAGAATAAAAGATTTGGTCCTCTCGGCGAAAGAGAAAGGAATTTCAGCGCTAGCATTAACAGATAAAAATGTTGTATATGGACTAATTCCATTTTATAAACTTTGTCTTGAACATGGGATTAAGCCAATAGTAGGTCTCGAGTTAGACGTAGTACATAAAAATGATACAGCGTATAATCTGGAAACATCAAAAGTGGTCGTATTGGCAAAAAATAATAAAGGATATGAACATCTATTAGCTTTATCGACAAAAGCTCAAATGGGGAGATACCGTACTCCTGCTATTGATAAAGAAACACTGTGGGCATATAAAGAAGAATTACTAGTCATTCTTCCATTTGAAGATGGGGAGCTATCAAAAGCTATATTTCAACAACAATATGATGAAGCAACGAATGTTATTCAACAATTTATTCATCAAGTAGGAGTCGAAAATATATTTATTGAATTGCAACTTCATGAAAAACGAGATATTCAAATGGTTGAAGAATTGTATACACAAGCGAAAAAGCATCAAGTCCGGGTTGTCGCGACAAATCACGTTCATTTTCTCGAAAAGGAAGATGCAATGGCTTATGAAACGGTACAAGCCATTCGGTTAGGTGAGCCAATAGATAGCAATATAAAAGAAGAAAAAACACTTCAATATTATTTAAAAGCAAAAGATGAGATGACATCTCTTTTTAAAGCTGTTCCAGAGGCGATACAACATACAATTGATATTGCTAACATGTGTCATGTTGAATTGCATTTTCACCAACATTTATTACCAAAATATCCTTTGCCAGACAAACAAATGACAGCTCACGAGTATTTGCAGCATTTATGTAAAAAAGAAGTGCAAATTCGCTACCCAAATGAGAGCAAAGTGTATCAACGGCTTGAGTACGAGCTTGACGTTATTGCGTCAATGAACTTTAGTGATTATTTCTTAATTGTTTGGGATTTTATGAAGTTTGCGAGAGAAAATGGAATTATGACAGGACCAGGTCGTGGTTCAGCAGCGGGTTCATTAGTGGCTTATTTATTAAATATTACGAAAGTAGACCCGATTCGCTATGATTTATTATTTGAACGTTTTTTAAATCCAGAGCGAATTTCGATGCCAGATATTGATATTGATTTCTCTGACCAACGTCGAGATGAAGTAATTGAATATGTGAAACAGAAATATAGTAAAAACAACGTCGCTCAAATCATTACCTTTGGGACATTAGCTGCTAAAGCGGCCATTCGTGATGTAGGGAAAGCATTAGTCATCGATCAAGCCATTATTGATAAATTAGCAAAACAAATTCCGAGTGCTCCTGGTATGACGTTGCAAAAAGCACTTCGAGAAAGTAAAGACATGAAAGCTCTCATTGAACGCTCAGAACAAGCACAGTTATTATTTGAAACAGCTAAAAAAGTAGAAGGCCTTCCAAGACACACATCCACACATGCAGCGGGGATTGTAATAAGTGAAAAGCCATTGTTACAATCGGTCGCATTGCAGCCTGGGCAAGAAGATATGGCATTAACGCAATATCCGATGGCCATATTAGAAGAAATTGGATTGCTTAAAATGGACTTTCTGGGATTACGGAATTTAACCTTAATCGAAGAAATTGTTTCACTAATCCAGTCATATGAAAAGGTGGATGTCGATATAGACAAAATCGATATGTCAGACGAAAAGACGTATCAGCTTTTAAGTCGTGGAGAGACGACTGGCGTTTTTCAATTAGAATCGGAAGGGATGCGCCAAGTCTTAAAGAAATTAGGCCCAACAGAATTTGAAGATATTGTGGCGGTTAATGCTTTGTACAGACCAGGGCCGATGCAGTTTATCGATGATTATATTGATAGAAAGCATGGAAAAAAACAACCATATTATATCCACCCACATATGCAACCGATTTTAGAAAAAACATATGGGGTTATGATTTATCAAGAGCAAATTATGAAAATTGCTTCTAGTATGGCTGGTTTTTCTTTAGGAGAAGCAGATTTATTACGTAGAGCTGTTAGCAAAAAGAAACGAGAGGATTTAGAGCATCAAAGAGCAAAGTTTATTGCTGGGGCGATTCAAAGTGGATATAGTGAATCGAGTGCAAATGAAGTGTACGACCAAATTGTTAGATTTTCAAATTATGGATTTAATCGCAGTCATGCGGTTGCCTATAGTGTCATTGCTTACCAATTAGCGTACTTAAAAGCTCATTATCCACATGCTTTTTATGCGGCACTATTGACGAGTGTTAGTTATCATGACCAGAAATTACTTCAATATATAAGAGAGGCAAACCGAGTAAGAATAAAAGTACTTCCGCCATCCATTAATAACAGCTCAGTTCATTTTGGTTTGGAGAATGGTTCAATTCGATTTGGATTTCAAGCGATTAAACATGTCGGAATAAAAGCAGCGTATGAAATCATAAAGAAAAGGCAAAAAAGTTCGTATAAAGACTTATACGATTTTTGTAGTCGGGTTGATGTAAAAACGGTCTCGAAAAAAACGATTGAGGTTCTCATTATTTCAGGCTGTTTTGACGAGTGTGGTTATCATCGAGCCCAATTATTGGCTTCTTTAGATGACGTGCTAACGTATTGTGATGAGCTAAAAAAGACTTCTGAAGGAGTGGGACAACTTTTTAGCATAGATGAAGGAAAAAAACCATATGATGATGTACCACCATTTACAGACAAAGAAAAGTTACGGTTTGAAAAAGAGGTGGTTGGCTTTTATCTTTCGGGTCATCCTATAACAGCGTTCCAGTCTATTTTGCAAGATTACAATATACAAGATTTAGCTTTGATTGAACCGATTCCAAAAAAGCAAAGAATTGCAGGTTTAGTTGAACAAGTAAGAAAAGTGAAAACGAAAAAAGGCGATGACATGCTTTTCGTACTGGTAAGTGATGAGACCGGAGAAATAGATATTACTGTGTTTCCGAAAGTCTTTGAACAATATAAGCAACAATTGTTAGAAGGACAATTAGTCTTTTTTGAAGGAAGAGCGGAAGCGAGAAATGAGAAACGAACCTTTATTGCTGAAAAGCTCTGTTTAGTAGAGAAATTACCACCAAAAGCAAAAGAAACATTGTTTTTAAAAATCCCATCACAGTATGAATCGAATCAAATACTACAAGAAGTGAAAGAAGTGATAACAACTTTTCCTGGACAGGCTGAGGTCATTTTATATTATGAACGTGAACAACAGTATAAGAAGTTGTCCAAACATTATTTTGTTCAACTTGAAAACGAATGTTTATCTTCACTTAAACGAATACTTGGAGAAGGAAATGTTGTCGTGAAAAAAGAATAGTTGATGTACAACTGAAAATGTTTTGTTATAATAGAAACAGTTTTTCAAAGTGGTCTGACCAGTAAAGGGTATTATAGGGAAGGGAGTTGTTTTAATATGGCAACAACTAGAGAAGAAGCATTACATATGCATAGGGTTAATCGTGGGAAGCTCGAATCAAAATCAAAAGTCCCTGTTCGTAATGCGAGAGATTTAAGTCTTGCATATTCACCTGGAGTAGCAGAACCTTGTAAGGAAATTTTTGATAATGTGGAAAACGTATTCGAGTACACGATGAAAGGCAACATGGTTGCTGTTGTATCGGATGGGACTGCGGTTCTAGGATTAGGAAATATCGGCCCAGAGGCGGCTCTTCCCGTTATGGAAGGGAAAGCTGTGTTATTTAAATCATTTGCAGGAGTAGATGCGTTCCCGATTTGCTTGCGGACAAATGATGTAGACAAAATTGTTGAAACTGTAAAATTGTTAGAGCCAACATTTGGTGGAATTAACTTAGAAGATATTGCAGCTCCAAATTGCTTTGTCATTGAAGAAAGATTGAAAAAAGAAACAAATATACCAATTTTCCATGATGACCAACATGGAACAGCTATTGTCACATTAGCGGGATTAATTAATGCTTTAAAACTCTCAGGAAAATCATTATCTGAAATTAGAGTTGTTGCCAATGGAGCAGGTGCAGCTGGGATTGCCATTATTAAATTGCTTGAAAGAATGGGTGTAAGAGATATTATTATGTGTGATTCTAAAGGCGCGATTTATGATGGTAGAACATTTGGTATGAACAGTGTGAAAGATGAAGTCGCTAAGTTTACGAATCGTGACCGCAAAGAAGGTAGTCTTGCTGACGTAATAAAAGGAACCGACGTTTTTATTGGGGTGTCAGTTGCCGGTTCATTAACAAAAGAAATGGTCGAGAGCATGAATGAAGACCCTATTATTTTTGCCATGGCAAATCCTGTTCCAGAAATTATGCCAGAGGAAGCAAAGGAAGCAGGGGCCAAAGTGATAGGAACAGGGCGTTCTGATTTTCCAAACCAAGTAAATAATGTCCTGGCATTCCCGGGAATTTTCCGTGGGGCATTAGATGTTAGAGCAACTCATATTAATGAAGAAATGAAAGTGGCTGCTGTTTATGCGATTGCAGATTTAATCTCAGAAGAAGAGCTTACAGCGGATTATGTTATTCCTGCTCCATTTGACCCTCGGGTGGCTCCAGCTGTTGCAGCGGCTGTCGCGAAGACAGCGATGGAAACAGGTGTAGCGCGACGCAAAGTTGACCCCGAACAAGTAGCAGAAAAAACGAGAAAACTAGCTGTTATAGAGTAGTCCATCTTTATGGTAGATGAGAAAAGGTGAACAAATGCCAGAGTCAAAAGTTTATCTTGAAATATTAAAACAAATTCAACATATTATGAACGAAGATAAGTTGAAAGCAGGGGACAAACTCCCATCTGAACGAGAGTTAAGTGATCGCCTTCAGGTGGGCCGTTCTTCCGTTAGAGAAGCACTACGTTCCTTAGAGTTATTAGACTTAATTGAAACAAAAAGAGGCGAAGGAACGTTTATTAAACAACGGAATAGCCATCGGTTAGTTGAAATTATATTATCTTTTATATTACGAGATGAGGCGGCTCGTGCAGACTTATCTGAAACTCGAAAAATCGTAGAAGTTGAAGCGTTACGCCTTGCATGCCAACGTGTAACAGAACAACAATTAGCAACTTTACAACAGTTAA
This sequence comes from Alkalihalobacillus sp. LMS39, assembly GCF_022812285.1. NCBI lineage: Bacteria > Bacillati > Bacillota > Bacilli > Caryophanales > Bacillaceae > Alkalihalobacillus > Alkalihalobacillus sp. LMS39. Next base: position 4,027,285 of record NZ_CP093300.1, on the reverse strand, counting down.
TAGAACATTCAAAAAAACAATGGAACGATGGCACAATACCAGTTGAAGATGATTATAAGTTTCACAAGACGATTGTAGAAGCATGTCATAATCGATTGTTATTAAACATCTGGGTTCCTTTAGTAGAATATAACAAAGTCGCTCTTCATGATTCCTTATTACGTGAGGGTAGACCAACGGCATCAATAGAAGAGCATACACAAATATATGAAGCGTTAAAAGAAAAAAATGAAGAAAAAGCGATTCACGCGCTATCGGAGCACTTGAAAAACAGTGGATTTTAACGATAATTCCATGTATTCTAGTGCTTTACATTCATTGCGACTAAAACAATGAATATGGTATGATTAGGTAAATTTTGATAGAAACGTCTATTATAAAAAGAGGTGTAATCGTGTTAAGAGACTTTTTTTCGAAAAAGAAAAAGTATGCTACGATACCATCAGAGCGTGCGAAACAAGAGGTTCCTGAAGGATTAATGACGAAATGTCCATCATGTCGCACGATAATGTATACAAAAGAGTTAAAGAAAAATTGCTTAGTCTGTGATTCTTGTGGTTATCACCATAGAATGTCAGCATATGAAAGAATAGAAAGCCTACTTGATGAAGAAACATTTGTAGAGATAAACGGAAACTTAATTTCAGAAGATCCCCTTGAATTTCCTACATATCAGGATAAACTTGAACAAGATAGGAAAAAAACAGGCTTAAATGAAGCTGTAGTAACTGGCGAAGGAAAAATGTCAGGTTTGCCTCTTGTGATTGGAGTGATGGATTCAAGATTTCGAATGGGAAGTATGGGATCTGTTGTCGGTGAAAAAATTGCAAGAGCAATTGAACGCTCAATTGAAAAAGAAATTCCGTTTATTCTTTTTTCTGCTTCTGGCGGGGCAAGGATGCAAGAAGGCGTGCTAAGTTTAATGCAAATGGCCAAAACAAGTGCCGCTTTAAGTAAGCTTGATGAACAAGGGAATTTGTTCATTTCGGTCATGACACATCCAACAACAGGAGGAGTTTCAGCAAGCTTTGCTTCTCTAGGAGACTATAATTTTGCTGAGCCTGGTGCTTTAATTGGATTTGCTGGAAGGCGAATTATTGAACAAACGATTCGTCAAGAATTACCAGATGACTTTCAAACGGCAGAATTTTTGTTGAAACATGGACAACTTGATCGAGTAGTTCATCGTCATGACTTAAAAGAAACACTAACAACACTATTAGATATGCATAAGAAGTAGAGGAGGTGTAAAGGTGGCTACTGATTTATCGTTTGAAAAACCAATAGTAGAATTGAAAGAAAAGATTAATGAGTTAAAGTCTTTCACAAAAGAAAAAGACATTGATTTAAGTGATGAAATTGCGAAGCTTGAAAAAAGACTCGAGAACTTAGAGCAAGATATATATGGGAAATTGACACCGTGGGAGCGAGTGCAAATCGCCCGACATAGTGAGCGTCCTACTACATTAGAATATATTGATATATTATTTAACGATTTTATCGAAATGCATGGTGACCGATTATATGGTGATGATGAGGCTGTTGTTGGTGGAGTAGCATACTATAAAGGAACTCCTGTAACTGTTATAGGACATCAAAGAGGGCGGGATACAAAAGAAAATATTCGTCGGAATTTTGGTATGCCTCACCCAGAAGGTTATAGAAAAGCACTTCGTTTAATGAGGCAGGCTGAAAAGTTCAACAGACCGATTATTTGTTTTATTGATACAAAGGGAGCATACCCAGGAATGTCGGCCGAAGAGCGTGGCCAAAGTGAAGCGATTGCGAAAAACTTACTTGTTATGGCAGGGCTCAAAGTTCCAATAATATGTATTATTATTGGAGAAGGTGCCAGTGGTGGTGCTTTGGCCATTGGTGTTGGAAATCATATTCATATGTTAGAAAACACTTGGTTTTCTGTTATTTCTCCAGAAGGAGCTGCCGCCTTACTATGGAAAGATGCTGGTCAAGCTCAACGTGCCGCAGAAACGATGAAAATTACTGCGCCTGACTTAAAAGAAATGGGTATTATTGATGAAATTATTCCAGAAGTTCAAGGCGGAGCACATCGTAGTATTCAACAACAAGCAGAAGCTATTGATACTGTTATTGAACAGTCGTTGCAACACTTGAAAAAAATGTCAAAGGAACAGCTCGTGGAAGAGCGTTACATAAAATATAAACAAATTGGACAATTTTCGGTTGTAAACGATACCATTGGTATAAAATAAGGGAAAGTGCTTTCTTTTTGTAAAGAAAGCACTTTCTATTTTGGCGGAATGACTATTGTTTTCGTCTAATGAAAGTGGTATTTTGAAAATACAAGCGCGAGATAAGGAGGATCATTATGAAAAAAATTGGGGTATTAACGAGTGGTGGAGATGCGCCAGGAATGAATGCTGCCATCCGAGCAGTTGTAAGAAAAGCTATTTATCACGACGTGGAAGTATATGGGATTTATAATGGTTACGCTGGATTAATTGCAGGAAATATTAAGAAGCTTGAAATAGGGTCGGTTGGCGATATTATTCAACGTGGCGGAACGATTTTATATTCGGCTCGCTGTGAAGAGTTTAAAACGCTAGAAGGTCAGAAAAAAGGAATTGAACAATTAAAGAAATTTGGAATTGAAGGTCTCGTTGTTATTGGTGGTGACGGGTCGTATCGTGGTGCGCAAAAATTAACAGAGCACGGTTATCCGACAATTGGTGTCCCTGGAACAATTGACAATGATATTCCAGGAACAGACTTTACAATTGGTTTTGATACAGCTTTAAATACAGTCATTGATGCCATTGATAAAATCCGTGATACTGCGACATCGCATGAACGTACGTATGTCATCGAAGTAATGGGTCGTGATGCAGGCGATCTTGCTTTATGGTCAGGTCTTGCTGACGGAGCAGAAACGATTATCATCCCAGAAGCAGACCATGATATTCAACAAGTCATTGACCGTTTGCAACGAGGTCATAAACGTGGTAAAAAACATAGTATTATTGTTGTTGCTGAAGGTGTTGGAAGTGGGATTGAATTTGGGAAACAGATTCAAGAAGCAACAAATCTAGAGACTAGAGTAACGGTACTTGGACATATTCAACGAGGGGGCTCACCTTCAGGAGCAGACCGTGTGTTAGCTAGTCGTTTAGGAGCAAAGGCTGTAGAGCTTTTACTTGAAGGTAAAGCTGGTGTGACAGTAGGGATTCAAAAGAACGAACTAGTTTATCATGATATAACTGAAATTTTAAAAGTACCACATTCGATTGATTTAGAAATGTACAAGTTATCACAAGAATTATCAATATAAAATTAAGAAAATCTTAGTGGAGCGATAAGGAGTTGGAAGCAAGTTATGAGAAAGACAAAAATTGTTTGTACGATTGGTCCAGCAAGTGAAAAATTAGAAACATTAGTACAGTTAATTGAAGCAGGGATGAATGTAGCACGATTAAACTTTTCCCATGGTGATTTTGAGGAACATGGGGCTAGAATTAAAAACATTCGTGAAGCTTCAAAAAGAACAGGGAAGACGGTCGCGATTTTACTTGACACAAAAGGTCCTGAGATTCGTACGCAAACGTTAGAAGGTGGCGTTGCTGAGCTCGTTCAAGGTCAAGAATTAGTTGTTTCGATGACTGAAGTTGTTGGGAACAAAGATAAAATCTCAATTACATATCCAGGTTTAGTTCAAGATGTTAAGCCAGGTTCAAAAATCTTGTTAGATGATGGATTAATTGGTCTTGAAGTAACAGAAGTTGGCCAAACAGAAATTAAAACAAAAGTATTAAATAGCGGAACTCTAAAAAATAAAAAAGGGGTTAACGTTCCTAACGTGAGTGTAAACCTCCCAGGTATTACAGAGAAAGATGCTGCTGATATCCGATTCGGCATTGAGCAAGGCGTTGATTTTATTGCGGCATCATTTGTTAGACGTGCAACAGATGTTCTTGAAATTCGTGAACTTTTAGAGCGTCACAATGCGACAAACATTGATATTATTCCTAAAATTGAAAATCAAGAAGGTGTCGATAACATCGATGAAATTCTTGAAGTTTCTGATGGATTAATGGTGGCGCGTGGTGACTTAGGTGTAGAAATTCCTGCTGAAGAAGTACCACTCGTTCAAAAAGATTTAATTAAAAAATGTAATGCTGCAGCAAAACCAGTCATTACAGCTACGCAAATGCTTGATTCGATGCAACGTAATCCTAGACCAACTCGTGCTGAAGCAAGTGATGTTGCAAATGCGATTTTTGATGGGACAGATGCGATCATGTTATCTGGTGAAACAGCAGCAGGGGATTATCCGGTAGAGTCTGTTCAAACAATGCATAATATTGCAAGTCGTACAGAAGAAGCATTAAATTATCAAGAATTGCTTTCAAAGCAAGTGAAAATGAGCAAACCTACGATTACAAGTGCAATTAGCCAATCTGTAGCACATACAGCCTTTAATTTAGAAGCTTCTGCTATCTTAACGGCAACAGAAAGTGGATTTACAGCACGTGCAACAGCTAAATATCGTCCAAAAGCACCAATCATTGCCGTAACTAGTAATGAAGATGTTATGAGAAGATTATCGCTTGTTTGGGGTGTTTATCCACAATTAGGCCATGAGGCTGAAACGACGGATGAAATGTTAGATATCGCAGTGAAAGCATCATTAGCTTCAGGTAAAGTGAATCATGGTGATCTTGTTGTTATTACAGCAGGGGTACCTGTTGGTGAATCAGGAACAACGAACTTATTAAAAGTACACGTTATCGGTGAAGTGGTTGCAAAAGGCCAAGGTGTCGGTCTTAGAGCAGCTACAGGTAAAGTGGTAGTGGCGACAAACTACCAAGATGCTCTTAACAACATGGTAGAAGGAGCTATCCTTGTGACCAATGGAACGGATAAAGATATGATTCCAGCCTTTGAAAAAGCAGCAGCTGTCATTACAGAAGAAGGCGGGTTAACGTCTCATGCTGCAGTTGTTGGTCTGAACCTTGGAATTCCAGTCATTGTTGGTGTTGAAAATGCAACGTCATTATTTAAAGATGGCGAAGAGATCACTGTTGATAGCACACGTGGCGATATTTACAGAGGTCAAGCTCGTGTATTATAATAAATAACAGAATAAAAAATAAAAGAAGGGAGCTTCCCTTCTTTTTTTACTAAGGAGAATGTGTTATGTATCGAATACTAGTTCTCTTATTAATTATCATACCGGCTGCTGAAATTGCTGTGCTCATTCTTTCAGGCAACTATCTTGGGTTTTGGGTGACCGTAGGATTAGTTATTTTGACGGGTGTTATTGGAGCATGGTTAGCAAAAAAAGAAGGCTTGCATACATTACGTGTTGCTCAACTACAAATGCAAAACCGAGAAGTACCAAGTGGGATTATTTTAGATGGATTATGTATTTTAGTTGGTGGTGTTCTTTTATTAACGCCGGGTTTTATAACGGATTTTATCGGATTCTATTTGCTTATTCCTAAAACGCGCGGCACAGTCAAAGCGTTGATGGTCAAAGCATTTCAAAAGCTCATTCAAAATGGGAGCTTTGTCATTATATCAAGAAAATAAGACTAACGAACATGTTATTTGTACAGACAAAAAGTGCTACAACGCCATTGAACCAATGTCCGTAAAGAAATGAGAAACAACCCCCTTTTCAGGAAAAAGGGGGTTGTTTTATTTTTTTCCAACAACAAAATCTCGTAAGTCATGAAAAACATGAGCATGATATAGTGTTTTGAGCAAGATAAGTAGTGCCGGGCCAATCATTAAACCGAGCAAACCGAAAAGCTGGAAGCCGACAAATAAGGAAATGAGGGTAGCGAGTGGATCAAGTCCAATGCTTTGCGAGAGGACTTTAGGTTCCATAATTTGACGTTGGACGACAACAATTCCATAAAGTATCGATAATCCAATGGTTAATGATAAGTCCCCAGAAACAAACGAGTAAATAATCCATGGGATAAAAATAAGCCCTGTTCCTAGGTATGGGATTAAGTCAACGATCGCAATAACGATAGCTACTGTAATCGGGTAATCCACTTTAATAAAAAGTAACCCAGTTAGAACGATAGCACAAGTCATTGAAATTAGCGTTAGTTGAGCAAATAAATAACCGAAAAAAGCTTGCTTTAGGCCAAGTAAAACTTTTGTTGTACTTTTCACAACTTTTTGAGGAACAATCCTCTTGAAAAACTCGGTTAATCTATGCCAATCTTTACTAATGAAAAACGTTGACATAATCGTAAAAATAAACACAGTAGCAAGGTTCGGTAAAGACAGTAATAAATCAGACAAACCATTAAAAAGCTTCTGCACAGCTACACTCATCGTCGTTCCGATTTGTGTTGTGAACGATTGAATATAGTTCATAATGGTGGATTGTTGTTCATGGTCTAACGTATTAAACATACGGATGATTGATTCATAGAAAGGAAGAATCGTTGTAATAAAAAATGTTTCAATGTATGTAATTAACGTCTTAATATGAAATGGAACAACAGTAGCTAAATAATTAGAACCAGAAATGATTTCAGTAATAAACAAAGTTAATAAACCTGAAACTGTCCCGATGAGCAAAAGCAAGGTGAGAAGAACTGCAATCGTTCGTTTCATTTTTAAGCGATATTGTAAAAATGAAACAATAGGGTTCATAAAAAACGCGAGAATAAAGCCAAACAAAAAGGGGTAGGTTATCGTTGTAATATAAAAAAGGCTAATTACGACTACACATATACTGAGAAGTACTATAGACAATCTTAACCCCATACCGAAAAACTTTTTATCCATACATAACCCCCCCAACTAGTAACGCTTGTACTACATATATATGAACAACTTTGGAAAACATGAAAAGGAGTTGAGGCCGAATGAAAAACATGAAGGATAGCGAGTTTAAAGAAATTGTGGTAAAATGTTGGAGGTAGACTATGTGGAAGGAATACAGTTAACTTTATGTCTCAGTCAACCTTGTTTATGTTACTCTTATTAGCCATTGGGATTATTGGTAGAAATAACTCGTTAACAATCGCGGTTATTGTGTTGCTTGTTATTCAATACAGTGGGTTAGGAAAAATTCTCTATCCCTATATCCAACAAAAAGGGATTAATTGGGGAGTTACAATTATTATGATCGCCGTTTTAATTCCAATTGTAACTGGTGAAATTGGGTTTAAGCAATTAACAGAGGCCTTTCGCTCTGCATATGCATGGATTGCGATGATTTCTGGAATTGCAGTTGCCTTAATTGCTGCCAATGGAATTGATTTATTAAAAACAGACCCACACATTACCACAGCCCTTGTCATGGGAACGATTCTTGCTGTAGCCTTATTTCAAGGTGTTGCAGTAGGACCGCTAATAGGAGCAGGCATTGCCTATTTTGCTATTAAGGTTGTTGAATTTTTTTCTTCATTCTAGCAACAAGCTTAATGGGAGTATAGCAAGTGCCACTAATCAGAAAAGTCTGATTAGTTAAACATTTTAACACCAACTTGTTCTCAGACATTAAACGTTCACAAAAGATTAAATTATGTTTATAATGAAGTTGATTGTAAACTTCCTTTCTACATAATAGTAGATTAAGTATCTGTTCCAGATGGAAATGTAAGCATTTACGTTCCCGAATTGATTATGCTTATGCTAAAACAGGATAAAGGAGAGGTTGAGATGAGTACTACTCGTGGATTAGAAGGTGTTGTTGCAACAACGTCGAGCGTTAGCTCAATTATTGACAGTGTATTAACATACCAAGGATATAATATTGACGATTTAGCAGACAATGCTAGTTTTGAAGAGGTCATTTACCTTCTTTGGAATGGTCGTTTACCAAATGCCGAAGAACTTGCAACATTAACGAAAGAAATTGCCGAAAATGCAAGTCTACCAAAAGAAATTACGGATTATATGAAAAATTATCCAAATGGAAACGTTCATCCAATGGCAGCATTACGTACAGCAGTATCAAGTTTAGCTTTATATGATGAAGATGCAGATACGATGGATGAAGAAGTCAACCGTAAAAAAGCGATTCGTTTACAAGCAAAAATTCCAACAATAGTAACAGCGTTTTCACGTATTCGTGAAGGAAAAGAACCTGTAGCACCGAGAGAAGACTTAGGATTTGCTGCTAACTTCCTATATATGCTAACAGGTGAAGAGCCTTCTGAAATTGCGGTTAATGCGTTTAATAAAGCCCTTGTTTTACATGCTGACCACGAGTTAAATGCTTCTACATTTACAGCTCGAGTCTGTGTGGCAACCCTTTCAGATATGTATTCTGGACTTACAGCAGCGATTGGTGCTCTTAAAGGACCATTACATGGTGGAGCGAATGAAGCTGTAATGAAAATGCTTTCTGAAATTGGGGAAGTAGAAAATGTTGAACCATATATTCGCAAAGCTCTTGATAATAAAGAAAAGATTATGGGATTTGGTCACCGTGTGTACAAAGATGGCGACCCAAGGGCAAAGCATTTACGTGAAATGTCACAAAAATTAACGCAAATTACAGGTGAACCTAAATGGTATGAAATGTCTGTAAAAATTGAGGAAATCGTAACGGGCGAAAAAGGTTTACTTCCAAATGTTGATTTTTATTCAGCTAGCGTTTACCATAGTCTTGGGATCAAACATGATTTATTCACACCAATTTTTGCAGTCAGTCGTACGTCAGGTTGGTTAGCTCATATTTTAGAGCAATATAGCAATAACCGACTTATCCGTCCGCGTGCAGAATATGTTGGTCCTGAAAAGCAATCATATATTTCTATTGAAAATCGTTAATCCATATTACTTGGAGGACATGAACCTCCAAGTATATAGTTATGTCAATAGGATAATTGAGTTTTCCTATTGGAGATAGTGAACTGTTTAATAGTAGAGGGAGGAAATGCAAATGGGAAATGCAATTAAAGTTAACAACGGAGTATTAGATGTACCGAATAATCCAGTTATTCCTTATATTGAAGGAGATGGGATTGGACCAGATATTTGGGCTGCCGCTTCAAGAGTATTAGATGCAGCAGTTGAAAAAGCGTATAATGGCGAAAAGAAAATTGAGTGGAAAGAAATTTTAGCTGGAGAAAAAGCATTTAACCAAACTGGTAGTTGGTTACCAGAAGAAACATTAGATGCTGTTCGCGAATACATAATTGCGATTAAAGGACCACTTACAACGCCAATCGGTGGAGGAATTCGTTCCCTTAATGTTGCACTTCGTCAAGAGTTAGATTTATTTACGTGCTTACGTCCTGTACGTTATTTCCAAGGTGTACCGTCACCAGTAAAACGTCCAGAAGATACGGACATGGTGATTTTCCGTGAAAACACTGAAGATATTTATGCTGGGATTGAATATCAAAAAGGAAGCGATGAAGTGAAAAAGCTTATCGATTTCCTTCAAAATGAAATGGGCGTAAAAAACATCCGTTTCCCTGAAACTTCTGGATTAGGAATCAAGCCGGTTTCTCAAGAAGGTACGGAGCGTTTAGTTCGTGCGGCGATCAATTATGCAATTACAGAAGGTCGTAAAAGTGTAACGCTTGTTCATAAAGGAAACATTATGAAGTTTACTGAAGGAGCATTCAAAAACTGGGGTTATGAGCTTGCTGAGCGCGAATTTGGTGAAAAAGTATTTACATGGGCTCAATATGATGCGATTGCAGAGCGTGATGGAAAAGATGCTGCAAACCAAGCACAAGCTGATGCTGAAGCAGCTGGTAAAATTATCGTTAAAGATGCAATTGCTGATATTTTCTTACAACAAATTTTAACACGACCGGCTGAGTTTGATGTTGTAGCAACAATGAACTTAAACGGTGACTATATTTCTGATGCTCTTGCTGCCCAAGTTGGTGGAATTGGAATTGCTCCTGGAGCAAACATTAACTATGATACTGGCCATGCTATTTTTGAAGCAACACATGGTACAGCTCCAAAATATGCAGGTTTGGATAAAGTAAACCCATCTTCTGTTTTATTATCCGGAGAATTAATGCTTCGTCATTTAGGATGGACAGAGGCAGCTGATTTAATTATGGCTTCTATGGAAAAAACAATTGCAAGTAAAGTCGTTACTTATGACTTTGCGCGTCTAATGGATGGTGCAACAGAAGTAAAATGTTCTGAATTTGCAAATGAATTAATCAACAACCTATAATCTGATTTTCATGAGAAAAATGAGGCTTGAACATACTAAAGTGTTTTACTGAGAAAAAACAATGCATGATCTTTCATGCATTAGCTTCTTCTCGTTAAATAAAATACTGTTGTTCTTAGCCTCTTTTTCTTCTTTTCATGTACTTAGCTCATCAAAAAGACAAGGAGTGAGAAGAAATGGCAATAAAAAGAAGAAAAATATCAGTGATTGGTGGCGGTTTTACTGGAGCTACTACAGCTCTAATGGTCGCGCAAAAAGAACTTGGTGATGTTGTATTAGTCGATATCCCACAAATGGAGGGACCAACAAAAGGGAAAGCGTTGGACATGCTAGAATCGACACCTGTTCAAGGCGTAGATTCACATATTATTGGGACGAGTCAATATGAAGATACAGCTAATTCTGATGTTGTCGTTATCACTGCTGGGATTGCAAGAAAACCAGGAATGAGTCGTGATGATTTAGTAAGTACAAATGCAAAAATTATGAAAGCAGTAACGAATGAAGTCGTCAAACATTCTCCACACTGTTATATTATTGTTCTCACGAATCCAGCTGATGCTATGACATATACTGTTTTTAAAGAATCAGGATTTCCGAAAAACAGAGTCATTGGACAATCTGGAGTTCTAGATACAGCGCGGTTTCGAACATTCGTTGCCCAAGAATTAAACATGTCAGTAGAAGATATTACAGGATTTGTATTAGGCGGTCATGGTGATGATATGGTTCCATTAATTCGCTATTCTTTTGCGGGTGGAGTCCCTTTAGAAAAATTAATTCCACAAGAGCGGATAGATGCGATTGTAGAACGCACTCGTAAAGGCGGAGGAGAGATCGTTGGGCTACTAGGAAACGGAAGTGCCTATTATGCTCCTGCAGCAGCATTAACGCAAATGGTTGAAGCGATTTTAAAAGATAAAAAACGTGTCATCCCAACTATTGCTTATCTTGAAGGAGAGTATGGATACAATGACATTTATCTTGGTGTCCCTACAATTCTAGGTGGAGACGGGATTGAAAAAGTCATTGAATTAGATTTAACAGAAGAGGAAAAAGAAGCTCTTGATACATCCGTACAGTCTGTAAAAAATGTGATGTCTGCCTTGCCGAAAGAGTAAACTGTGAAAAAGTAAGATGAGGAATACTCGTCTTGCTTTTTTCATATTCAGGACAAATTGTTATTTATACTCGATATATTGTAAAATTTACATTACCTTTACATTAATTTGCTATAATCTAAATTAATATTATAAATTCCTTTACGTATGGAGGACAAACATGTCACAAAGAATTTTAGTCGTTGATGATGAAGAATCAATCGTTACCTTATTACAGTTTAATTTAGAACAAGCAGGGTTTCATGTTGTTACAGCAATGGATGGAAATACAGCTCTTCAATTAGCGAAAAATCAGCAATTTGATTTAGTTGTACTCGATTTAATGATTCCAGAAATTGATGGGTTAGATGTTTGTAAACAAATGCGCTTAAATAAAATTATGACTCCTATCCTGATGCTTACAGCAAAGGATGATGAGTTTGACAAAGTGTTAGGGTTGGAACTTGGAGCAGACGATTATATGACTAAACCGTTCAGTCCAAGAGAAGTAGTCGCACGAGTAAGGGCCATTCTCCGCCGTGTCGGTCAAGTACAAACAACTCAAGAAGTAAATCAGTCTGACGATACGATCATTCAAATCGGAGAAGTGGAAATTTTCCCTGATAATTACGAGGTGCTTTATAATAAAACTCCAATGGAGCTTACACCAAAAGAGTTTGAATTATTATTGTATTTAGCTAATCATAAAGGCAGAGTGTTAACGCGAGATCAATTGTTAAATGCAGTATGGAATTATGAATTTGTGGGGGATACAAGGATCGTAGATGTTCATATTAGTCATCTGCGTGAGAAAATAGAACCAAATACGAAAAAACCAATTTATATAAAAACGATCCGCGGCTTAGGGTATAAGCTCGAGGAGCCTCAATTAAATGGCTAAGTTTAGATTTCGCTTTCGGTTAACCATTTATATTTTGTCTGTTACTCTTTTAGTATTAATCGGGCTAGGTTTTGTAATCGGGCAATTATTTAATAGTTTTTACTTTGATCATTTAACAGACCGAATGGAAAAAGAAACCGAAATGCTCGCTTATATTGTTTCCGGTGCTGAGTTTGAGCAGAGTGAAAAGTTACAAGAAATTGTAGTTGAAGTGAGTGAGAAATTAGAAGCTCGAGTCACACTAATTCAAACGGACGGTACCGTTATTGCAGAATCACACGCTGACCCAGCAACAATGGACAATCATTTGTTACGACCAGAAGTACAAGAAACTCTTCAAGATGGAGAGGGACATGAAATTCGGTATAGTGACACGCTGAAAGCTGAATTATTGTATTATGCCTTGCCTTTATACATGGACACAGAATTAATTGGCTTTGTTCGACTAGGTGTTCCGATTAAAGCACTAAGTGACGTTACAAAAAATTTATGGTCAGTTTTAGTTGTTAGTATATCAATGGCTTTTTTTGTTATCGTTTCGGTTACCTATCGGATTACAAATCAAATGATTGGTCCAATTGAGGAGGCGACAAGAGTAGCCAATGCCTTAACAGATGGTGACTTTAAAGCAAGAACCGTAGAAGGTAGAGAAGATGAGGTTGGTCAATTAAGCCGCTCGATTAACGTATTAGCTTACAACTTAGACCAAGTTACAAGACGACATCAAATCCAACAAGAGCGAATGGAAACATTAATTGAAAACATGGGAAGTGGCTTAATCTTTATTAGCACCCGTGGTGACATTACGTTAATTAATAAGTCATGTCGTGATATCTTTCAAGAAAATACCGACAAATGGTTAAATCGTATGTATCATGAAGTTATTGTTCATAAAGAAATTATTAAAATTGTTCAAGATATTTTCTTAACCGAAAAGCGGCAACGAAAACAAGTGAAATTAGCCTTTTATTTAGAAGTTCGCCACTTTGATGTATATGGGGCACCGATTATGAGTGAAGAAGGAAAACTAAAAGGGATTGCTCTCGTTTTCCATGACATTACAGAATTGAAAAAATTAGAGCAAGTGAGAAAAGATTTTGTCGCAAATGTTTCTCATGAGTTAAAAACACCGGTAACGTCAATTAAGGGATTTTCTGAAACCTTGTTAGATGGTGCAATGGAGGAAAAAGAGTTACGAGAAAAATTTTTAACGATAATTTGGAAAGAAAGTGAGAGACTTCAAAGTTTAATTCATGATTTATTGGAGTTGTCTCGAATTGAACAACAATATTTCAAATTAAATTGGCAAAAAACGAATGTCGCTGAAATCATTGAAGAAGTTGTTTTGCTTTTAAAAGGAAAAGCAGAAGAAAAGGAAATTATGCTTGAATACCGAGTTGAAGGTGACTTATGTATTGACGGGGATCCAACTCGTATACGCCAAATCATTATTAACTTAATTACGAATGGGTTAACATACACGCCAGCGGGAGGCTTTTTATATATTGAAGCTGTTCCGTTTGCAGAAGAAAGCATTGAAATCAAAATTCAAGACTCAGGCATTGGGATTAGCGAACAAGAATTACCTCGTATATTCGAACGATTTTACCGTGTCGATAAAGCGAGAAGCCGTAATTCTGGAGGAACTGGTTTAGGTTTAGCTATCGTAAAACATCTTGTTGAAGCACATCATGGAAAAATTCATGTGGAAAGTACGGTTGGAAAAGGGACAACATTTTTCATTCGGTTAAATAAACAGGTTGCGGAAATAGAGTAAAAACTCTTTACAAATAATTAATACTAGCTTTATCTCTCCTTTACTCTAGACGATTATAATGACAAAGAACGGTTTCATCAATGCCAGTAAACATCCTGTTTATTCTCATCCCTACAGGTTGTTTACGAAAGTTGTTTTACATCCCCTTGTTGGACGAAAGCACCCCCTTTAGCTTTCGTCCTTTTTTTTGTTTTAAAAGGGAATTCTCTAGTACAAACATGCCTTTACCCAGAATAACTATTCATCTTTTATCTAAGATAGTAGAAATAGAATGAATTGGAATGAGACAATTCTATAATCTTTCACGCTAGTATATTATAATAATAGTGAAACCTTTTCATACTCTTTTCGTAAAACAAAGAGTAGATGACAAAGAAGAATCGAGGGGGACGATATGGTTACAATTAAACAATTAATCGTCGGATTTGTATCGTTAGTTGTTATTACGATTTTGGCCTTATTTTTAGTAACAGGTTGGTACATAGTCGATGAAACAGAGCAAGCAGCATTGATTACATTTGGTAAAGTAGAAGAAACGGTGACAGAACCTGGCTTACATTTTAAAATGCCGTGGCCTATTCAAAAGGTCGAAGTCTTACCAAGACAAACATTTGCTTTACGCGTTGGTTATCGTGAAGGTGATGATGGTAATTTAGAATACACGGATGAAGCAAAGATGATTACTGGAGATGAAAATATACTATTGGCAGATTTAATTGTTCAATGGAGAATTACAAACCCTGAACAATACTTATTTAATGCTGATAAGCCTGAGGAAATTTTGTATAATGCGACATCAGCCTCTTTACGTGGTGTTATTGGAAGCTCTCAAATTGACAATGTGTTAACAGACCAACGACCGGAAATAGAGGCAAGTGTAAGAGATTATTTAGTTGAACTGATGGAACATTATGAGATTGGGATTTCTGTTATGGATGTAAAACTTCAAGATGTTGAACTACCGAATGAAGAAGTAAGGCGAGCATTTACAGAAGTAACAGATGCACGTGAAGAACGATTAACAAAAGTAAATGAAGCTGATAAATATCGAAATCAGTTAATTAATGAAGCAGAAGGGGAAAAAGATGCCCTCATTTCTCGCGCAGAAGGAACTAAGTCAGAACGAATTGAAAGAGCAAGAGGGGATGTAGCTAGATTTAATGCTCTTTACAATGAGTATAGAAATAATCCTGATGTGACAAGAAGTCGCCTTATTTTAGAAACATTAGAAACGGTGTTACCGGGAACAGAGATTTATATTTTGGATAGCAATAATGACACGGTGAATTATTTACCTATTCGACCTCTTGAGCGACAAACGCAGCCGGTACAAGAAGGAGGAACTTCGAATGAGTGATAATATTGTAGATATTAACGAACGTCGACCAGGTGATGAGTGGAAAAAATATTCAAAAATAGGAATTACCATCGCGATTATTATTGTTATTATCGCGACAATTGTAAGCAATCTTTTTATTGTTCAACAAGGAGAATATAAGATTGTTCGACAGTTTGGTGAAGTGGTAAGAGTGGAAACAGAGCCAGGCTTAAGTTATAAAATCCCGTTTATTCAAACGGTTACGACATTACCAAAGTATCAAATGATTTATGATGTCACTCCTGCTGAAATTAATACGAGAGATAAAAAGAGAATGCTAGTCGATAATTATGCCGTCTGGAAAGTCGATAATCCACAATTAATGATTTCGAATGCACGCTCTGTTGAAAACGCGGAGTCGATAATGGCAAACTTTATTTTCTCTGTTATTCGTGCAGAGTTAGGGCAATTAGATTACGATGAAATTATTAATGATGAGAGTTCAACGCGTGGGAGCTTTAATGAACGTGTGCGTGATAGTGTCAATGACTTGCTTGAACGAGACCAATATGGGATTTCGGTTACAGATATTCGAATGAAACGAACGGATTTACCTGAGGAAAACGAACAAGCGGTGTATCGACGAATGATTTCTGAACGAAATTCAACAGCACAAGAATATTTATCACAAGGTGATGCTGATGCCAATCGGATTCGTGCAAATACGGATAAAGAAGTTCAAGAGATGATTGCAAAAGCAACAGCAGATGCAGCAGAAATCGAAGCAGAAGGGGAAGCTGAAGCTGCTAAGCTTTATAATGAAGCATTTAGCCAAGATGTTGAATTTTATAATTTATATCGAACATTACAGTCTTATGAAACAACAATCGATGATGAAACTGTCATTGTTTTACCAGCGAATTCTCCATATGCACGGCTGTTAATGGGTGAACTCGAGTAAGAAAGCGAAAAATCGAATCGAAGGTATTAAAAGTAGGATGACTCAATGAGAAAAATGAGTCGTCCTCTTTTTTTTCATTCGTTCCTTGATATGATAAAATGAAGCTACTTGAGAATGAAGAAGAAAGCGGGGGGTTTATGTTGAATAAACTCATATTAGTAGATGGAAATAGTATTGCTTACCGAGCATTTTTTGCGTTGCCTTTGTTAAACAATGAGAAAGGTGTGTATACAAATGCTGTGTATGGCTTTACAACAATGTTGTTAAAAATCATTGAAGAAGAAAAACCGACACATATGCTTGTTGCATTTGATGCAGGTAAAACAACGTTTCGTCATAATACATATGGAGAATATAAAAGTGGTCGTCAAAAAACGCCCCATGAGTTGTCAGAACAATTCCCGTATATTCGCAAAGTATTAGATGCGTTTAACATTTCTCGTTTTGAATTAGAAAACTATGAAGCAGATGATATTATTGGAACCATTTCAAAACGCGCCGAGCAAGAAAATTGGAATGTAAAAGTGTTTTCAGGAGATAAAGATTTACTTCAGCTTGTTTCGAATCATGTAACGGTTTCTTTAACTCGAAAAGGAATAACAAATGTAGAAACATACGATGAAAAAGCACTTGAGGAAAAATACGGAATATCTCCTCTACAAATTATTGATATGAAAGGATTAATGGGCGATAGTTCAGATAATATCCCAGGTGTACCAGGGATTGGGGAAAAGACAGCATTAAAATTATTAAAAGAATATCATTCAGTTGAACAAGTATTGCAGTCGATTGATAAAATTTCAGGAAAAAAAATGAAAGAACGGTTAGAGGAAAATCAAGAACAAGCATTGATGAGTAAAGAATTAGCAACAATTTTCCGAGATGTTCCCGTCAATATTGAGTTTGCCGAGATGACATTTGAAAATCCAGACAAACAAGAGATTATTACGCTTTTTAAAGAATTGGAGTTTAACTCTTTATTAGAACGGGTTGGCGGAGAAGAGCAACAATCTACAATGACGAAAGAAGAAGTCAAATATGAGGTTATTTCTGAAGTAACAGACCAACTAAGCAGCCCAGCAGCAGTAGTCATTGAAGTATTAGAGGAAAACTATCATCAAGCTGACATTGTTGGAGTAGCTATAGCAAACGAAAAGGGTAAGTTTTATTTAACGGAACAAGCACTTCAGTCAGAAGCATTTTATGCGTGGGCTAAGAGTGATAATAAGAAGTGGGTATTTGACGCTAAGAAAGCAACCGTTGCCTTAGGCTGGCAAGGCATTGAATTAAATGGCATTGATTTTGACTTTTTAATTGCTTCCTATATATTGGACCCTTCTGTTTCTTCCCATGAACTAGCTGATATTAGTAAGCGACAAGGCAAGCAGCTTGTTGATTATGATGAAGCTGTGTATGGGAAAGGAGCAAAGCGAAAAGTACCTGAAAATGATACACTTGAGCAACATTTAATACGAAAAGCGCAAACAATGTTTGAGTTAAAAGATACATTAGAAAAAGAATTACAGGAAAATGAGCAATATGAATTGTGCAAAGAACTTGAAATGCCGCTTTCCGTCATTCTTGGGAAGATGGAATCAACAGGAGTGAAAGTCGATACGGCTGTCCTCGATAAAATGGGTGAGGAATTAGCCGAAAAACTAGCAAAGCTTGAGAATTCCATTCATGAATTAGCTGGTCAGTCATTTAATATTAATTCACCAAAACAGTTAGGTGAAATATTATTTGAAAAACTAGGACTCCCTGCTTTGAAAAAAACAAAAACAGGATATTCTACTTCTGCAGATGTTCTTGAAAAATTAAAAGATAAACATGAAATAATAGAACAAATTCTTCATTATCGTCAACTTGGAAAGCTTCAATCGACTTATATTGAAGGACTAACAAAGGTCGTTCATAAAAATACAAAAAAAATTCATACGATCTTTAACCAGGCTCTTACACAAACAGGGCGGTTAAGTTCAACCGAGCCTAATCTGCAAAACATTCCGATTCGTCTAGAAGAGGGACGGAAAATAAGAAAGGCGTTTGTTCCATCTGAAACAGATTGGCTCATATTAGCAGCTGACTATTCTCAAATTGAGTTAAGAGTTTTGGCTCATATTGCAAAAGATGATAAATTAATTTCTGCTTTTAACGAAAACATGGATATCCATACGAAAACAGCGATGGATGTGTTTCATGTTAAGGAAGAAGATGTGACGTCTGACATGAGACGTGGAGCAAAAGCAGTTAACTTTGGCATTGTATATGGCATAAGTGATTATGGGCTATCGCAAAATTTAAATATCACAAGAAAAGAAGCAGCTGAATTTATTAATCGATATTTTGAGACGTATCCGAAAGTAAAAGAATATATGGACAATATTGTGGAACTTGCAAGAGAAAAAGGGTATGTCACAACATTGCTTCATCGTCGTCGATATTTACAAGATATTACGAGTCGTAATTTTAACTTGCGAAGCTTTGCTGAGCGTACAGCGATGAATACACCGATTCAAGGGACAGCGGCTGACATTATAAAAAAAGCGATGGTCGACATGGCAACAAGGCTTGAAAAGGAAAAGCTTCAAAGTCGATTATTGTTACAAGTACACGATGAGTTAATTTTTGAAGTGCCAAAAGATGAACTAGAACTGATGAAAAAAATCGTTCCTGAAGTCATGGAACAAGCATTAGCGTTAGAAGTTCCTTTAAAAGTAGAACTTGAGTACGGAAAGACTTGGTATGATGCTAAATAAGGAGAATTTCAATGCCAGAATTACCTGAAGTAGAAACAGTAAAACGAACGTTACAACAATTAGTTATAGGCAAGACAATTGATTCCGTGGACATTCGTTGGCCTAAAATAATAAAAAAACCAGATGATATAAAACAGTTTGAATTTTTATTACAAGGACAAACGATTGAAAAAATTGATCGGCGAGGGAAATTTTTAAAGTTTGTTTTCACCGACTATGTTCTTGTTTCACATTTACGAATGGAAGGTAGATATGGTTTATTTCAGAAAACAGACGAGATAAATAAACATGTTCATGTTATTTTTACCTTTACAGACAAAACCGAATTGCGTTACCAAGACGTTCGTAAATTTGGAACGATGCATTTATTTGTGAAAGGCGAAGAAGAAAAAGTGATGCCTCTTTCTCAATTAGGGGTAGAACCATTTTCCTCTGAATTCACGCCGGAATTATTGCTATCTTCCTTTAAACATACGAATCGAAAAGTGAAAGTAGTACTATTGGATCAAAAAACAGTCGTCGGTTTAGGAAATATTTACGTAGACGAAGCTTTGTTTCGAGCAAATATTTATCCAGAAACATTTGCAAAGGATATTACGAAGAAACAAGCTAAAAAGCTACATCAAGAAATTATTCATACGTTACAAGAAGCTGTTGACCAAGGAGGAAGCTCGATTAAGTCTTATGTAAATGGTCAAGGAGATATGGGATTTTTCCAACAATATTTGCTTGTTTATGGAAGGGAAAATGAACCTTGCCGTGTTTGTGGGACGCCAATTTCAAAAACAGTCGTTGGAGGAAGAGGAACGCATTATTGCCATCGTTGCCAAAAATGAAGTACATTGGATTAGCTCTAACCATATACTATCTTATCAGTTTTTAGTTAGGTGGAAGGAGCTTTTACAATGGTCGAACTTCTCTCTTTACTTGTATTAGCTTTAGCAGTTAGTTTAGATAGTTTTGGTGTAGGTTTAACATATGGTTTACGAAAAATGCGACTGCCAATTAAATCACTTTTATTAATCGCGATGTGTTCAGCGTTCTCTATTTTAATTGCGATGGGGTTTGGTACTTTCATACAAACGTACATGTCCCCGAGTATTGCTGAAATGATTGGCGGGCTCATCTTAATTTTAATTGGGACGTGGGCTGTTTACCAAGGACTAAAAAAACCTGCTAATGAACAAGAACCTGAACATGTTGAAGTACAAGAGAACCAAGAAACAAAAGTGATAGTTGCTTTTGAAATTAAAATGCTTGGATTAGTCATACGAATTCTACGAAAACCTATGGAAGCTGATTTTGATAAATCAGGGACAATTACGGGAAGAGAAGCATTTTTATTAGGGATTGCCTTATCTCTTGATGCGTTTGGTGCCGGGATTGGTGCAGCATTAATTGGCTATTCACCTATCGTGATGGCGATTAGTGTGGCATGCATGAGCGCTTTATTCGTTACATTTGGAATGAAGAGTGGCTTTCGCTTCGCGGACTCCTACTGGGTCCAGAAGGTTTCATATGTCCCAGGCCTATTACTCATTTTACTTGGTTTATGGAATATTTTTTCTTAAAGGAGACAAATATGATAATCGGACTAACCGGCGGAATTGCCAGTGGAAAATCAACAGTAACCACAATGTTGAAACAGCATAATATCCCTGTTATCGATGCAGATATGATTGCAAGAGAAGTTGTCATGCCGGGTCAAGATGCCTATCATCAAATTATCGATCATTTTGGTGAATCAGTTCTTCTTGCCGATAATACGATTAACCGAAAACAGTTAGGTCAAATTATATTTAATGATGAAAAAGAAAGAGCGGTATTAAATTCCATCGTTCATCCTGCTGTTCGAAAAACAATGATAGAACGGAAAACTGAATTACTTAAAGAAGGGGTAAAGCATATTGCTTATGATATTCCCCTTCTGTTTGAAAGTAAATTAACACATATGGTTGATAAGGTTATTCTCGTTTATGTGGACGAAGATGTACAACTAACACGACTTGTTTCTCGTGATAATTGCTCTGAAAAAGAAGCAATAAGCAGAATTCAATCGCAAATGCCATTAAAAGAAAAAATTGCATTAGCAGATGAGGTTATTTATAACAATGGAGCAATAGAGCAAACAAAACAACAGCTTATACAAATATTAACAAAGTGGAACATAATAACAACATAATCGATTTCTCATCGAAAAAACTTGGATAAAATAGATATCCAAGTTTTTTTATTTTTTTAAAATAAAATATCTCACATTCCTGAACAATGTGTTATACTTTTTAATATAATTGTTAGTATAGTATAACATAATTCAGGAGGGGTTATCTTTATGATGGCAAAAGTTGCAATAAATGGGTTTGGACGAATCGGAAGAATGGTTTTTCGAAAGGCTATTGAAAATGAAGATTTTTCTATTGTGGCCATCAATGCGTCTTATCCGGCAGAAACATTAGCGCATATGCTTAAATATGATTCCATTCATGGCCCATTTCAAGGAACTGTTTCTTGTACAAATAAAGAGCTAATCGTTAATGGTCAAGTTATTTCATTAGTTCAGTCGAGAGACCCTAAGCTATTGCCTTGGCGACAATTAGAAGTTGATATCGTCATTGAAGCAACTGGAAAATTTAAATCAAAAGAAGAAGCTGGCTATCACTTAGAAGCAGGAGCAAAAAAAGTAGTGATTACAGCACCTGGTAAAAATGAAGATAAAACAATTGTATACGGTGTAAATGAAGCTGAATATAACACTCATGACCATCATATTGTCTCTAATGCGTCATGTACGACAAATTGTTTAGCACCAGTTATAAAAGTCATTGATAATCAGTTTGGAATTGAAGCGGGATTAATGACAACGGTTCATTCTTATACGAATGACCAAAAAAATATTGATAATCCTCATAAAGATTTACGCAGAGCTAGAGCGTGTGCACAATCCATTATTCCGACAACAACTGGAGCTGCAAAAGCAATTGCAAAAGTGTTACCACATTTAGAAGGGAAAATAAATGGAATGGCTCTACGGGTACCAACACCTAACGTGTCATTAGTCGATTGTGTCTTTACACTACAAAAAGAAGCGACAGTCGAAGACGTAAATGCTGCATTAAAAAAGGCGGCAGAAGGAAACTTAAAAGGCATCTTAGGGTATTCTGATGAACCATTAGTATCGATTGATTATAATGGGAATGCGAACTCAGCCATTATTGACGGTTTATCGACAATGATGATTGGGAAAAGACAAGTGAAGGTCATTGCATGGTATGACAATGAATGGGGATATTCATGTCGTGTTGTTGATGTAGTTGCTATGGTCGCTCAACAACTAAAGGTGTATGAGGAAATTTCATAGGACTGCATAAAGCCAAATCAAACGTGCACAATAACTCATAGGCTGTGAATCCCTATCTCACGAAAATGTTGGAATAATAGGGGGAGAGTATTCGTTTTGGTATTGTTTAAAAATAATATTGCAAAACAAAATCAAAACAAGTATACTAGTTTTCGTGAACTTCAATTAAAGCAAAAACAGGAAACGTTGGCTACTTAAAGGGTTAGGACCTCTTCGGACTAACTTTCCCCCGTGGTATTATAACGTTCCTACATGCTTGAGAAGGCATGAATTCAGTACAAAGGGGGATTCAACATGGATACTATGGGTCGTCACGTAATTGCAGAGTTATGGGGTTGCGACGTAGACAAGTTGAATGACATGAATTTCATTGAACGAGTGTTTGTTGATGCTGCATTAGAAGCTGGTGCAGAAGTAAGGGAAGTTGCGTTTCACAAATTTGCTCCACAAGGGGTAAGCGGAGTCGTTATTATTTCGGAATCACATTTAACGATTCACAGTTTTCCAGAACATGGATATGCAAGTATTGATGTATATACTTGCGGAGACCGTATTGATCCAAATGTAGCTTCTGGATTTATTTCAAAAGCTCTAGAAGCTAAAACTAGTGAAGTAATTGAAGTTCCTAGAGGTATGGGTCCAGTTAAAGTTGACAATCGAAAAGTTCAAGCGTTAAACTACTAAGGAAAAAACAGTAAGAGGTGTATATAATGCACCTCTTTTTTTATGGCTAAAAAAGGAGATTGATTTGCCCACAAACCAATTTTCTATTAAGATAAAGATAGAAACAAAAAGATAGGTGAGGATAATTATGGGATTTAAAGAAACGATAAAAAAAGTTTTTAGTGTCCATACAGAAACGACAGAAAAACATTATGATGAACAATTCAAAACAAGATATTATAAAACAACAAAGGACAGAGGAGTAAAAGAAATAACAGAAATGTTTCAACAGCTAGATGGATATAAAGTAAAAAAAGCAGACAGTGAACGTGGCGAAATATATGTTCAAATGTTAAAACCTCGTAAAGCTTTTGTTACGGTAACAGTTATCCAAGTAAAGCCGTTTAAAACAGCTGTGGATTTTTCTGTTGGAACGGAAACCGTGTTTTTTACCGATTTTGGATATTCAAGAAAGGTCATTCGCACGCTTTATAAAGAGTTAGATCAAAAATTACAATATATTGGTTCGGGTTTAGGAGAACAATTGCTGTAATCGTATCTTGTCTTCTTGGTCATTTTTCTTTATTATAGAGAGAAGACATGTCGTTTTGTGAAAGTGGAGTTGATACTATGCGTTGTCCAGCATGCCATTTCAATGGAACTAGAGTTCTTGATTCAAGACCTAGCCATGAAAGCCGCTCCATTCGTAGAAGAAGAGAATGTGAATCTTGTAATTTTCGATTTACTACGTTTGAAACGGTAGAAGAAGTTCCTCTTATCGTTGTAAAAAAAGATGGAACACGTCAAGAATTTAGTCGAGAAAAAATAGTGCGAGGACTTATCCGTGCTTGTGAAAAACGTTCGATATCATTAGACACACTTGAAGAGGTAGTCAATGATGTTGAAAGTCAATTACGAAGCAAAGGCACAAATGAAGTAAATAGTGAAGATGTTGGTGAATTAGTCATGGAACGATTAGCTGACGTTGATGATGTAGCCTATGTTCGGTTCGCTTCTGTCTATAAACAATTTAAAGATATAAATGTTTTTATTAATGAATTGCAACAATTTATGAACCGAGAAAAAGAAACTGGAAAATGAGCTTTAGACACGTCGTGTTGAAAGCTCTTTTTTAAATATATGAAAGCATAAAAACTTTGGTATAGCAGCGAAGCTTTGAAAGCTATTTCAAGAAGAGCGAAGGCTGTGCACCTGCGCGTTTCACCCCAAGAAGAGAACTTGGGGTTCACTGTCAAAAGCGGGCAGGGGCTCGCACTTCGCTTGAAAGAAAAAACGCTCTCGCGTTTTTCTTTATAAATCAGAGAGAAATTAAGATAAAAAGGTGATTCCTATGAGCTGGCATTGGACCGAGTTACTACCGATCGATCGGTATACCGTTAGAACAGTCGATCATTTACATGAGCTTGATCAAAAAGTATTAACTTTATTATATCAACCATTAATTGGAACGATGGCTCACAGTTTGTATATGACGTTATGGGGGGACTTAGAAACTGACCGTTATACAAGTGGTGAAAATACCCATCGTTATTTAATGACAGTCATGGATGTTCCTCTACAGCACTTATATGAACAAAGAAAGAAGTTAGAAGCGATTGGTTTATTAAAAACGTACAAGAAAAAAGAAGAGGAAAGTTCCATATATATATATGAATTACATCCGCCAATGTCACCTTTTCAATTTTTCCAAAATGATGTATTAAGCGTGTTTTTGTATAATCGGATCGGAAAAAACAAATATCGACAAGTTCGGGAAAGATTTATGATTGAATCGATAAATAAAGATGATTATCATGAAATTACAAGAGCCTTTGACGAAGTATTTTCATCCTTGCATCATTCTGAAATTGTGAGGCATTATCACTCAGAAGTATCCGATGTTATGGAGCTAGAGCAAGATAATGAACTTATTCAACGTGAGAAAAATGACCCACTTGTCTTTATGGAGTCGAATTTTGATTTTGAATTGCTAGAAGCGGATTTGTCCAATATCATTGCACCAAAAGAGTTATTAACAAAAAAAGTAAGAGAGACGATTGTCAAACTAGCTTTTGTATACCGCATACAACCCCTTGAAATGAGTCGCGTTATTCAAAGAGCGGTTATTCATGATGATGAAATTGACTTGCAAGCTCTTAGGAAAAAAGTTCAAGATTGGTATAAACTTGAACACGGCTCAGAGCCTCCTTCATTAGGATTAAGAACACAGCCTATCCCGTTACAAACGATGAAGGATAAAGAACCAACGACAGAAGAAGAAAAAATGGTGAAATTATATGAAACGACATCACCTATCGCCTTGTTAGAAAGTCGGGGGGAAGGGGCGAAAGTTGCTGATGCTGATGCGAAAATTGTAGAAAGTTTGTTATTAGACTATCAACTTACCCCTGGTGTGGCGAATGTATTACTAGACTACACACTATTTCGAAACGATATGAAGCTGTCAAAAGCGCTCGTCGATAAAATAGCTGGCCATTGGAGTCGAAAAAAAATAAAGACAGTGATTGAAGCGATGCAACTAGCAAAAGATGAACATAAGAAGGCGACTGAATTTCAACAGCAAGCTAAGAAATCACCAGTGTCTAAAACGAAGTCGAAACAATCGATTAGAAAAGATAAACTTCCTAAATGGTTAGTAGAAGAAAAGCAAGGAAAAGTAGAGAAAGCTGTTACGACCGTCCAAACGGATGAAGAATTTGAACGGAAAAGAAAGCAGTTTGAAATGATGATTAAAAATCGAAAGAAAGACAATGAATAAAGAGGAGGGATGATAAGTGGAGTCAATCCAATCAGCATTACAAATGTTAAGTAATGATAGAATGCAACAACAATATGAAGAAATGAAAGCTGACCTTTTACGTAATCCCCATATCCAGCAATTTCTTTCTTCAAAATCAACGATTACGACTGATATGATTGAAAGAAGCATTTCTGCCCTCCATCAATATAGTAAAGAGCTTGACCAATGTCACCATTGTCCTGGTTTGGACAAGTGTCCAAATTTAATAAAAGGGTTTAAACCTGAGTTGATTTTAAGGAAAAATTATATTGACCTTGAATATGCCCCGTGTGATTTAAAAATAAGAGTGGACGAAGAAAAGAAACTTCAATCATTGATTAAAAGCTTATATATTCCAAAAGAAATTATGAATGCAAAGTTCGATGAGTTTGACCCAGATAACCCATCTCGGTTAGACGCGAGTCAAGCAGCTTATGAATTTGCAACGACCGTGATTCCAGGAGAGACCTCAAGAGGGCTTTATTTGTATGGGAAATTCGGTGTTGGAAAAACGTATATTATGGGGGCAATTGCAAATGAATTAAAGGAAAGACGGATTGAAACGATGTTAGTGTATACACCGGATTTTTTCCGTGAAATGCGACATTCCTTATCAGACGGGTCGTTTAATGAAAAGCTTGACCGTGTAAAACGAGCACAAGTATTAATATTAGATGATATGGGTGCTGAAACAATGTCAGCTTGGATTCGAGATGAAGTGTTAGGTGTTGTACTCCAACACCGAATGCTTGAGAAACTACCAACCTTATATACTTCTAATTATTCGCTAGAAGAACTAGAGGAACATATGACGTACTCAGACAAAGGTGGGTACGAGGAATTAAAAGCAAAACGGATTATGGAGCGGATTCGTCACTATACAGTTCCAATCTTCATTGACGGGGTAAATCGTCGCGGATAATACTTGGAAATTAGCCAAGCGATTTCATGTATGATAGTATTAAACTAGTAACAAGATGGAGGTTATAACATGAGCATAGATCATATTCTTGAACGAGCTGTAAGCGGTGAACGTATTTCGATTGAAGATGCAGTGGCACTATATAAAAGTGATGAAGTCGAAAAAATGGGAGAAGCCGCAAATACGATTATGAAAAAGTGGCATCCAGATCCGGTTACGACTTTTGTAATTGGTCGAAATGTCAATTACACGAATTTTTGTGACACCTATTGCCGCTTTTGTGCCTTTTATCGACCGCCAGGCCATAAAGAAGGGTATGTTTTAAGCGATGATGTCATTTACAATAAAATAGAAGAAACACTAGCTGTCGGGGGAACTGAAATTTTAATGCAAGGTGGAACGAATCCAGATTTACCACTGAGTTATTACACTGATTTACTAAAAAATATAAAGCAACGCTATGATATTACAATGCATTCATTTTCTCCAGCAGAAATATGGAAAATGGTAGAAGTATCAGGTCTTTCTCTTGAAGAAGTATTAACTGAGTTAAAAGAGGCAGGTCTTGACTCTGTTCCTGGTGGAGGAGCTGAAATTTTAACGGATAAAACGAGAAAACGTGTAAGCCGAATTAAGTCGTCTTGGCGCGAGTGGATCGATTGTATGAAAATGGTTAAAAAAGTCGGTATGCACGGAACAGCGACAATGGTTATTGGCTTAGGGGAAACATTTGAGGAGAGAGCTCTTCACTTAGAGCGTGTAAGGGATGCACAAGATGAAACTGAATGTTTCTTAGCCTTTATTTCATGGACATTCCAACCAGAAAATACGAATCTTCCTGGAGAGAAAACACCTCCACGGGAATACTTAAAAAATGTTGCGATTTCCCGTATTTTCCTTGATAATATTCCTAATTTCCAATCATCATGGGTTACGATGGGACCAGAAGTAGGGAAACTATCGCTTTCATATGGTTGTAATGATTTCGGAAGTACGATGATGGAAGAAAATGTCGTTTCTGCTGCAGGAACGACACATAAAGTTAACACAAATCAAATTTTACAATTAATCCGTGAAGCCGGGAAAATCCCAGCCCAACGTACGACGAAATATGATATTATTAAAGTTTATCATGACGAAGAACAAACCGATAAAGATTTTGTGATGCAAAACTAAATAGTAAAGTTTTTTAGAGGGAATTTCAGCCTGTCGACTATTACAATCGGCAGGCTTTTTTATTATAAAGAGTGAATAGTTATCCTTACTGTGTGTTAATTGGAAATTGAAGATAAAATGTCGTACCTTTATTGATTTTACTATCAACCTTGATGCTTCCACCCATAGTATGTATGATGCTTATAGCTGTCATCATTCCAAGCCCTGTACCATTTCTCCCCTTTGTCGTAAAATATGGCTCTCCTAATCTTGTTATTTGTTCCTCTGTCATACCAGCACCAGTGTCTGCAATTTTTATCGTAATGGTAGAGCCAGTATTGTACGTTTCGATTGTTAGAACGCCATTATCAGGCATCGCTTCGACACAATTTTTAAGAATGTTAACTAGGCATTGTTGAAATAACTGAGTTTCTCCTTTAATTGATCCGGAATGAAGCTGCTGGCGAATTGAAACAGAATTCATATTGGCTAAAGGTCGAATTAATTCAGTGATACGAGAAAGCTCTTCTTTTACATCGAAAATTTCAATATTCTCAGGAGCAGGTTTGGCAAAAGTTAAATAATCACGAATAATGTCATTAGCACGGTCAATTTCACTAACAGATAAAGTAAGAAATTGTTGTTGTTTCTCTTTTGGTAAATCGGTTTGAAGTAATACTTGGAGAAATCCTTTGACGACAGTCAGTGGATTTCTGACTTCATGAGATATTGATGAAGCAAGATGACTAACGACTTCCATTTTTTCAGCTTTATACAATTGTTTTTTTAATAATGTAGTTTCATGGATAAACTCTAATATGTAAACAATAATGATAGCTGAAATGAATTGGAGTAATAAATAAGTGATAAAAACATTTGGTTGGATGACGAGATTGTTTAGTTGAGTAAGGACAAGGAAGACGAGAAAACTAGTACCGATAGCTAATAATCCAGAAATCGTCATTTTTTTTAATTTCGAACCGGAAAGAAAACGTTTATGTAAACCAATCGATATAACCATCAAAATGGTAGATACAATTATAGTAGAATATGCACCATGCCCACCTGTTAGCATGCGAAAAAGGATATTAACAGCCCATAAAAAAATAGCGACAGGAACGCCACCATATAAACTTCCGACAATGGTGGCTACAAGTCGCAAGTCAAAGATAAATCCATCATCAATGGAGATTGGAACAGCAATGCAGCTTATAATTGCAAAACAAGCTGAAAGAGTAAAGATGCTTTTTTTATATTTTATTATTTTTTTTATGGAGCAGCTTTCTATTAGTAGTGGAACGAATAGTAAAAAGAAACATAAAAACAAGACGTTTAATAATAAAGTTTGAATATAATGCTCCATCTCATCACTCACTTTTTTCGTTTCTACCTATAGCATAGTATATTTTTTTGTTTGTTGATAGTAAAAGAGTGTCATAGTGGATAAAAAGATTCATATAATGTGGGTAAGTCCCATTCAAGCGCTTATCGGAATCGGTAGGCGTTTTTTTATTTATACTTTCACAGTTACGAAAGCGAAGGACTAGAACGTAAGGACGAACACCACATTCTTTCTTAAACAATTAAAACATCAAAAGGTCTAAAGATAGCCTTTTAAAAAGAAAAAGGTGAGTAGACAAATTTTGTATTCATTTTTTAAAAAGCTTGTCATAGGAATGAAATAGAGCCATTCTTCGTGCACACATAACGAGAAGTTACTCATAAATAGAATTTTTGATTGGTTAGGAGGAGATATTGTGATTTCAATCCACTTTGAATCCCAAGATGATTGTCAAATCATCTATTCAAAATTAAAAAGACACATGGAATTATTTGAGCAGTTAGGAGGGGTCGGGACCATTTCATGTGAGGGATTATCGAAAATCTTGATCGAGTACAATGATACGAGCAGCAGTTTTTATGATTCCTTTCATCCGCTACTCGTTTCTATTTTCACAAACCATGTTATTGATACGAAAGAAGAAGAGTGGTTATGCGAAATCATTGAAACGCTTTTTTACTTCAGTGACCATGAAGAACAAAAGCAAATCTCAATGATTGCAAAAGAAATTTTGGAAGGCGACAGGGAGGATATTCCGTCGGTTTCTAAGTTTTTTAACCGGGATGCCCTGTTATATAAGGCATTCTCACGAGGATTTGATCGAGATACGATTTTTTATTATGAGCCATTTCTAACATTTCGCTTAAAGGAATATGGTGAAATGCTCATTGATTGTGTAGAAGTAGCGATTGATGAATATTTATTAGAGCAGGAATACCAAAACATTGTTGAAGGTCTTCGATATTATTTGCAATCCGTTAAGCCTAAGCGAAAAGTCATCCATTTAGTCCATGACCAAAAGTTTTTGTTTTATAACGAACAGTTTCAAAAAATGACAAGAAGAGAAAAAAAGCGGTTATTAGAGAATGACCTTGTTTATGAAGGAGAAATCGATATTGATGATATGGTTGTCTCCCCGCTTGTAAGTATGTCACCTGAGCAAGTACATATTTACACCGATGAAATTGATAATGATGTTGTATTAACGATACAAACGATATTTCAAGAACGAGTTAGTATTCATTCAAGACAATGGTTTAGCGTTCCTAAAGCATTTCAGTAAAAAAAATCATTCTCCTCTTGATTTTCTTGTTTCTTGTTCATATAATAACTTACATAAACTATAAATATGAAAAGTCAAGATGAGGACAACGATCTTTTTTACGGTTTTCAGAGAGGGAAGGTTAGCTGGGAGCTTCCTAACACGAAAAACGATTGACCACCTCTGAACTTTAGCGAGGAACAAACATGTTTGTTTTAGTAATTGCTAACGGACCCAGACCGTTATTCTGATGTGAAGTGCTATATACAGAAATTGTGTATAGAACAAGGGTGGAACCACGAGACCAACACTCGTCCCTTTTTTGGGATGGGTGTTTTTTATTTTTTATATGATAAAGGAGCTGAATGAAAGTGACAGAAGCAACAATACAATTAACGTTTCCAGATGGTGCGATAAAAGAGTTTGACCGTGGGATAACAACAGAGGATGTCGCAGCGTCCATATCCCCTGGGTTACGAAAAAAAGCATTAGCTGGGAAAATCGATGGGCACTTGGTTGATTTACGAACACCTATCGTTGAAAAGGGGAAAATTGAAATTATTACGCAAGATTCAGAAGAAAGCCTAGAAATTCTTCGTCATAGTACAGCGCACTTACTTGCTCAAGCTGTAAAACGTTTGTATGGACAAGTTAAGCTCGGAGTTGGCCCGGTCATTGAAAATGGATTTTACTATGATATTGATTCAGAAGTGGCCATTACAGCCGATGATCTTCCGCGTATTGAAAAAGAAATGAAAAAAATCATTGGTGAAAACATTGAGATAGTTCGTAAAGAAGTTAGTCGTGAAGAAGCGATTGCACGATATAAAGAAATTGGTGATGAGTTAAAACTAGAATTGATTGAAGCAATCCCAACAGGTGAGACTGTGACGATATATGAACAAGGTGACTTCTTTGATTTATGTCGTGGAGTCCATGTTCCTTCCACAGGAAAATTGAAAGAATTTAAATTGCTAAGTATAGCAGGAGCTTACTGGCGCGGAGATAGCAATAATCAAATGTTACAACGAATTTATGGAACAGCTTTCTTTAAAAAAGCAGAACTAGACGAACATTTACGTTTGCTTGAAGAAGCAAAAGAACGAGACCATCGTAAATTAGGGAAAGAACTTAGCTTGTTTACAAATTCACAAAAAGTGGGACAAGGCCTACCATTATGGCTTCCAAAAGGAGCGTCAATCCGTCGTATTATTGAGCGCTACATTGTTGATAAAGAAGAACGACTTGGTTATAAGCATGTGTATACACCTGTATTAGGAAGCTCAGAGCTTTATAAAACATCAGGTCACTGGGAGCATTATCAAGACGGAATGTTTCCAGTTATGGAAATGGACAATGAACAGCTTGTTCTTCGACCGATGAATTGTCCGCATCATATGATGGTGTATAAGCACGATATTCATAGTTATCGTAAATTACCTTTACGAATTGCAGAGCTAGGAACGATGCACCGTTATGAAATGAGTGGGGCTTTGACAGGGTTACAGCGTGTTCGCGGGATGACATTAAACGATGCCCATATTTTCTGTCGTCCTGACCAAATTAAAGAGGAATTTATCCGAGTAGTTCGTTTAATTCAAGAAGTGTATAGTGACTTTGGAATTGAAAGCTATTCGTTCCGCTTATCTTATCGGGATCCAGAAGATACTGAAAAATATTTTGATGATGATGCGATGTGGGAAAAGGCGCAAGCAATGTTAAAAGAGGCAATGGACGATTTATCTGTCGACTATTATGAAGCGGAAGGAGAAGCAGCATTCTATGGTCCAAAACTTGATGTTCAAGTTCGTACGGCGTTAGGAAAAGATGAAACATTATCAACTGTCCAACTTGACTTCTTATTACCAGAACGCTTTGACTTAACCTATGTCGGAGAAGATGGGAAGCAACATCGACCTGTTGTCATTCATCGTGGTGTTGTATCAACAATGGAACGTTTTGTCGCCTTTTTAATTGAAGAATATAAAGGTGCATTTCCTGCTTGGCTTGCTCCCATTCAAGTTCAAGTGATTCCTGTTTCTCCAGAAGTACATTTAGAATACGCGAAAAAAGTAAGTGAAGCATTGCAACAAGCGGGTGTACGCTTAGAGATTGATGAACGTGATGAAAAAATCGGCTATAAAATTCGGGAAGCACAAATGCAAAAAATTCCGTACATGCTTGTATTAGGAGATAAAGAAATCGAAACTGAAGCGGTAAACGTTCGTAAATACGGAGAGCAAAAATCAGAATCGATTCCGTTAACACAGTTTATTGCACAGCTAACTGAGCAAATTGAAAACAAAGGAAATTAATCAATTTGTTCCATTAACATTTCGTTCTGTTTTCTTCTAGAGTAAAGCAGAACGAAAAGTTTTAAAAAAAAGGGATTGCCATTTTATCATTTTTTCGTTAAACTAATAAAGTTGTTAGTTTGACACACTCTATTGTTTATGATAAAGTATATGAGTAATTAAATATGGACACAAAGCAAGAAGAAGCGCCCGCTTCTCACCTGGTTGACGCAAAACGGCTGTTAACAGGTTCACGATTTGTCTTATTAGTAGGATCAGTGTGGGCGTTTTATATGCCAGCACTTTTTTTATTGGAATTTTAAGATAACAATAAAATTCGTGACGTTAAACAACGTAGTAACGGTAGTTTGCGCTTTATATGCTTTGAATCCGTCTTTAAAAACCTTTGGAGGTGGCTCAATATTAGTAAGGACATGATGGTAAACGAGAGCATTCGCGCTCGTGAAGTTCGTCTCATTGGTGCTAATGGTGATCAGGTTGGAGTTAAGACAAAACAAGAAGCGTTAGAAATGGCTCAAAATGCAAATCTTGATTTGGTTATGGTTGCACCGACAGCTAAACCGCCAGTTTGTCGAATCATGGACTATGGAAAGTTCAGATATGAACAACAAAAGAAAGATAAAGAAGCCCGTAAAAATCAAAAGATTACAGCCGTTAAGGAAGTTCGCTTCAGTCCGACGATTGAAGATCATGATTTTAATACGAAACTTCGTAATGCACGAAAATTTCTTTCAAAAGGCGATAAAGTAAAAGCGGCAATCCGTTTCCGAGGACGTGCCATTACTCACTCTGAAATTGGGAAAGTAGTGTTGGAGCGATTAGCAACGGAATGTGATGATATTGCAGTTGTTGAATCGAAGCCAAAAATGGAAGGCCGAAGCATGTTTTTAATCCTAGCCCCTAAAACTGAAAAGTAATTGGGTAGGAGTACGATTTAAGGAGGAAATGAATATGCCTAAAATGAAAACACATAGAGGTGCGGCAAAGCGCTTTAAAAAGACTGGTTCTGGAAAATTAAAAAGATCTCATGCTTTTACAAGTCACTTATTTGCTAACAAATCTCAAAAACAAAAACGTAAATTACGTAAAGCGGGTATGGTTCACTCTGGTGATTTCAAACGTATCAGAGCAATGTTAACGTACAAAAAATAATTGAAAACAGAAGTGTTTGAAGGAGGGAAATACGATGCCAAGAGTTAAAGGCGGATATGTTGCTCGTCGTCGTCGTAATAAAGTATTAAAGTTAGCTAAGGGGTATCACGGTTCTAAACACCGTTTATTTAAAACAGCTCAAAATCAGGTAATGAAGTCATTACTTTATGCTTACCGTGACCGTCGTCAGAAAAAACGTGATTTCAGAAAGCTTTGGATTACACGTATTAATGCTGCTGCACGTACGAATGGTCTTTCATACAGCCGTATGATGCATGGGCTAAAAGTAGCTGGAATTAACGTAAACCGTAAAATTCTTGCTGACTTAGCTGTCAATGATGAAAAAGCATTTGCTGACTTAGCAGCAAAAGCAAAATCAAGCTTAAATGCATAAAAAAACGTGAGCATGGCCTATTGTAGACCATGCTCGTTTTTTTGAAATTTTTTAAAAAGGGTGTATGTGATGGTCATCCTCTATTTAGTTATTATGAATCTACTTGGGTTTTATTTGATGGCACTTGATAAGAAAAAGGCAAAGCGGCAACAGTACCGGATTCCCGAAAAAACACTAATTGTTACGGCCATCCTTGGAGGTTCAATCGGAATTTGGCTCGGTATGAAGCAATGGCGCCATAAAACGAAGCATACATTATTTCGTGTCGGTGTTCCATTAATTTTGTTCGGACAAGTCGTGTTAGGCATTGTATATTTTTATTTATAAAAATGGGTACGAACCTAACATACCTCTTCTATTCCATTCATACTATGAAAGAAAGGGGGGTGTGAAATGAATTTATCATTGGAACAAATCTTACTTTCAATCGAAAATAGTGGTTGGTTAGCCCCGGTCTTTTTTATTTTATTTCATGTTTTTCGTCAAGTTTTATTTATTCCTGTTTTGCTTGTCTGTTTAGTAGGTGGCTATTTATTTGGCATCATCCCTGGAACCATTTATTCGGTTATTGGAATGACGGCTGTTAGCTTCACATTTTATTTTGTTGTCCATGCTTTCCCAAAGCTGTTAACCGGACTTAGGAAAGTTAAAACGAGGTGGCTAGGAGAACAAACAAATTCTCTACACCTTAGCCAGTTAATGATTATTCGGTTAATGCCATTTATTCATTTTCATTTAACTTCTTTATATTTAATTGAGACAACAAAGTCAAAACAAGAATATATGAAACTTTCATTTTATACTTGTATTCCTGCTGCTTTTACGTTTACCGCGTTTGGCCATGTGATCCGTGAGTTACCACCAATTGTAGCCGTTAGTATATTAGTTGTGTTAGGACTAGTTTTTTATTTAATTGGACGAAGAGATGTCATTGGAAAGTGGAGTGAACGAGTGATGGCAAAATCATCACAATAAAACAGAGCCGGTAAACTACACGGCTCTGTTTTTTTTGCTTTAGTTTTCGTGTGTGCTTATTTTTCACTACGAAGAAATTCTTTTACGGGACTTTTCCATTCAATAGTAGCATTTGGATAATGAATATAAATTTCTTGTTCAATTACATGAAAATCTTCACGATCTAATCCTTGAAGACGTTCTGATTGTTTCGGCCAAATGACAATGGAGACAATTTCAAACGCCATATCTGTCGTACCTAAATATTTCTCTCCTTCAAACAAAACACCTTTATATGTGAGCAAAAAGTTTTTGCGGACATTTGTTTTATCATCATGAAAGTAAAATTGCTTTTTATCGTGAGCTAGTTCTAATTTTCGTTTAGGGTCAACAAAATATTTAATGACACTATACATTAAAATAATAACGGCAACAATGATAAGTAACCGAAAAAGTATAACCATTAGTAGCTCCTCCTTTTAAGTCGACAGCTATAGTTTTGGGATATCATATATACGAAAAGCTCTATGAATAGGTTTCAAAAAAATTATATAATGAATGATGAGGAAAAGCGAATGGAAACTACATTAAATGAAAAAAATTGAATAAGGGAGAGAGACCATTGAAGTTACAAACATTATTTTCCTTACAAAAACAGTTGGATGATCGAATCATGAAAGAGCATCATTTAACAGGGCAAAATGTTGTCGCAGAAAAAATGCTCGCCCTTCAAGTTGAACTTGGGGAATTAGCAAATGAAACGAGATGTTTTAAATATTGGAGTGTAAAACCACCCGCTCCCCAGCATGTCATTTTAGAAGAATATGTTGATGGTATTCATTTTATCTTATCAATTGGATTAGATTGTGACTATACATCGGTTAACATTGAAATGGAGGCTACAGAAAGACCTATTGTCACTTTGTTTCAACAAGTGTTTGATGATATTACTACATTTAATCAAAACACTAGTCAAGAAACATATAAACAACTGTTTCAAACGTATTTACAATTAGGACAAGCATTAGGATTCACAGAAGAAGCGATTGAAAAAGCTTATTTACAAAAAAATGAAGTGAACCACCAACGCCAAGACGAGGGATATTAATGTTCATTTTGTTTGAGTATCGAAATACTTTTCGTATATACTAGATATAGATATGCACAATGATGAATCCTTACACCATAAAAGGGAGGTCAATACATATGGCAAAATTAGACGAAACATTGCAAATGTTAAAAGATTTAACAGATGCAAATGGTATTCCAGGAAATGAAAAAGAACCACGAGATGTTATGAAAAAGTACATTGAGCCGTTAGCGGACAAGGTTTATACAGATGGACTTGGTAGCTTAATTGCAGAAAAAGTTGGAAAGGCTAACGGACCAAAAATTATGATTGCTGGTCATTTAGATGAAATTGGATTTATGGTGACTCACATCGATGATAATGGCTTTCTTAAGTTTCAAACCGTTGGTGGCTGGTGGGAACAAGTGATGCTTGCTCAACGCGTAACCGTTATGACGAAAGACGGAAACATTCCAGGTGTCATTGGTTCAAAGCCTCCACATATTTTAACACCGGAAGTTCGTAAAAAATCAGTAGACAAAAAAGATATGTTTATTGATATTGGTGCTTCAAGTAAAGAAGAAGCGATGGAATTTGGTGTGCGTCCAGGAGATTCAATTGTTCCTGTTTGTGATTTCACTGTGATGAAAAACGAAAAATATTTGATGGCGAAAGCATGGGACAACCGAATTGGCTGTGCAATTGCAATTGAAGTGTTGCGTCAACTCAAAGGGCAAAACCATCCAAACATCGTCTATGGTGTTGGTACCGTTCAAGAAGAAGTTGGACTACGAGGAGCTCGTACAGCGGCACATCTTATTCAACCCGATATTGGATTTGGAGTCGATGTTGGAATTGCTGGTGATACACCAGGTGTAACTGAAAAAGAAGCCCTTGCAAAAATGGGTAAAGGGCCACAAGTATTAATGTATGATGCTTCAATGGTATCTCATAAAGGGTTACGTGAGTTTGTAACGAATACAGCGGAAGAAAACAATATTCCTTACCAATTTGATTATGTGGCTGGTGGAGGAACAGATTCAGGTGCGATTCACTTAACAGCAAATGGTGTTCCATCGTTATCGATTACAATTGCGACAAGATATATTCATACTCATGCTGCGATTTTACACCGCGATGATTTTGAAAATGCAGTAAAATTAATTGTAGAAGTGATAAAAAAATTAGATGCAGATACGGTAAAGACAATTACATTTGATTAATTAAGAAAAACGCGGAGCGCCTTTTCTTTCAAAAAACGCTCTATCGGGTCAACAATATGCTGGCCGATAGAGCACTTTTTAATTAGAGAGTACGATATTATCGCTGTAATCCTGATGTGATTTGGGAGATAACTTCATTTTTTTGCTCTGTCGTAGCATGGCTCCAATATACTTCAAACAAAACCCCTAAACCAGGAAGCATTTTTTCTTCTCCACTTTGAATCGCTTCAGTAATTGTTGCCTCAATTTCACTTTCACTATTCCCGCTTACATTTGCTAAAATGGCACTACGTAAATTAAAACTCATCGTATTATTTCCTCCTTATCATTATCATAGCGAACCTAATTGTAGTATGTGAGGAATGGAATTGGATTATGTACCAGTTTGTGGGTATAATTTTAGTAATAACAAGGAAAAAGGAGTTCTTATGAATCGAATTGAATCTGTCAAAAATACGAAAATAAAAAACTGGAAAAAACTTCATACGAAAAAAGGACGTACTCAAAGTGGACAATTTTTCATCGAAGGCGTTCATTTAATCGAAGAAGCGCTTCAATCTACGATAGAAATTGAAGAATTAGTCGTAGAAGAGTCATTTTCCTTTCCAAGTGAATGGGATGTTGATAATCTTTCTATCACGTATGTGACAAGTCAAGTGATGAAAGAATTGTCTGAAACAGAGACACCCCAAGGAATTGCTGCGGTTTGCAAACAAATAGAAAACAAGAAGAAGGTCAGTCGAGGTATGTTTCTCCTCATCGATGGTGTTCAAGACCCAGGTAATGTAGGAACATTAATTCGTACAGCCGATGCTGTCGGTGTTACGGCGGTCATTCTAGGAGAAGGAACTGCTGATATGTACAATAGTAAAGTGATTCGTGCAACACAAGGGTCTCTTTTTCATATTCCTATTTTTAAAGAAAATCTTTCTGAAATTGTCTTGGCATGTAAACAAGAAGGAATCCCTGTATATGGAACAGCACTAGAAAATGCATCTGTTTACTCAAAAGCTACACCTAGTGAAGAGTTTGCATTGATTGTCGGTAACGAAGGAGAAGGGGTTAGTAAAATAGTGTTAGAGCAAACTGACCAAAATTTATATATCCCAATTTTTGGACGAGCTGAATCGTTAAATGTTAGTGTTGCGACAGGAGTCCTATTGTATCATTTACGAAAAAATTAATTTCATGAGTCGACGTGTTGCATCAAAAATATGAATTCATTATAATAAAAGAAATGAATATCCGCTAAAAAGCGTGGAAAGAGAGTAGTACACTATAATCGCCATTCAGGGATGAAATGCCTTAGACTGAAAGCATTTCTATGGAAAGAGATAGTCGAATTCACTCTGGAGCTTGTTATCATCTTATGATAGATACACCGGCATAGCCGTTATCCAATGAAGTGAACGACACTTGTTGTCGTTAATAAGGGTGGTACCACGAGCCATCGTCCCTTACTATTGGACGATGGCTCTTTTTTGTGGAGAACAGAAAAAGGAGGAAGAACAAATGAAAGAACGGTTAGAACAATTGCAAGCTGAGGCGCTTGTAAAAGTAGAACAAGCCCAAGATAGTAAAGCTCTACAAGAAGTCCGTGTAGCCTACTTAGGAAAAAAAGGACCGATTACAGAAGTATTACGAGGAATGGGAAAGTTATCAGCAGAAGAGCGCCCACTTATTGGACAAATGGCGAACGATGTCCGAGCAGCAATAACGGAAAAGCTTGAAGAAAAAGAAGCACAGCTACAAAAAGCAGAAATTGAAAAGAGATTAGCTGAAGAAAGTATTGATGTGACATTACCAGGAAGACCTGTACAAGCAGGAACACGCCATCCGTTAACAGCGGTTGTCGAACATGTAGAAGATGTCTTTATCGGATTAGGTTTTGAAATTGCAGAAGGGCCTGAAGTAGAAACGGATTATTATAATTTCGAAGCGTTAAATTTACCAAAAGATCATCCTGCTCGTGATATGCAAGATTCATTTTATATTACAAATGAACTATTGCTTCGCACTCATACCTCTCCTGTTCAAGCAAGAACAATGGAAAAGTATAAAGGCCAAGGTCCGGTCAAAATTATTTGTCCAGGAAAAGTATTTCGGCGAGATGATGATGATGCAACGCACTCCCATCAATTTATGCAAATAGAAGGATTGTACATAGATGAAAATGTTCGCATGAGTGATTTAAAAGGAGTTCTTGAAACATTTGCCAAAAAGTTCTTTGGAGAAGAACGAAGCATTCGATTGCGTCCAAGCTTTTTCCCATTTACAGAACCTTCTGTTGAAGTGGATGTATCTTGTGGAATGTGTAAAGGAAAAGGCTGTCGTGTATGTAAACATACAGGATGGATCGAAGTTCTTGGTGCAGGAATGGTGCATCCGAATGTTCTTGAAATGGGTGGTTTCGATTCAAAACGTTATAGTGGATTTGCGTTTGGTATGGGTGTGGAACGATTAGCAATGTTAAAGCATGATATTGATGATATTCGCCACTTCTATACAAATGATTTACGGTTTTTAACGCAATTTACGAGAGGTTAAAGGAGGAAAAAAGATGTTAGTATCCTATCGATGGTTACAGGAATATATCGACTTAACAAACTTTACACCACAAGAAATCGCAGAACGGTTGACGCGTGGTGGAGTAGAAGTGGATATTATTCATAAATTAAATAAAGGAATTTCAGGGGTTGTTATCGGGCATGTAGTGGACTGCAAGCAACATCCAAACGCAGATAAATTAAATGTTTGTCAAGTTGACATCGGAGAAGAAGAACATGTCCAAATCGTATGTGGTGCCCGAAATGTCGCTTCTGGACAAAAAGTGGCTGTTGCAAAAGTAGGAGCCGTTTTACCTGACAATTTTAAAATTAAAAAAGCAAAACTTCGTGGTGAAGTATCACAAGGAATGATTTGTTCACTACAAGAGCTTGGGATTGAAGGAAAGCTTGTTCAAAAAGAATATTCAGAAGGAATCTTTGTTTTTCCAAATGACGTAACGGTAGGAGAGGATGCACTGTCAGAGTTGAATTTATACGATGAAGTGTTAGAGCTAGACTTAACGCCAAATCGTGCGGATTGCTTAAGTATGATCGGTGTCGCTTATGAAGTAGCCGCTTTATTAGACCGAGATGTGACATTTGCATCACCTCAGTATACTCCAAGCGCGGAAAAAACAGCAGATTATATTTCGGTGCAAGTCGAGGCAATAGAAGATAACCCTTATTACGGGGCTAAAATGATTAAAGGTGTGAAAATTGGTCCTTCCCCGTTATGGCTTCAAAATCGCTTAGTTGCAGCGGGCATACGTCCAATTAGCAATGTTGTCGATGTGACAAATTTTGTGTTGCTTGAGTACGGCCAACCTCTTCACGCTTTTGATTATGAACGATTAGGTTCAAAAGAAATATTAGTGCGTCGCGCTAATGAGAAAGAGCAAATTGTAACATTAGATGATGAACAAAGGATACTCTCAAGAGACCATCTCGTCATTACAAATGGAACAGAGCCTGTTGCTGTAGCAGGAGTGATGGGAGGCGCATTTTCAGAAGTTCAATCAGATACAACGACAATCTTACTAGAAGCGGCTTATTTTAAAAATACGACTGTTCGCAAAGGATCAAAAGATTTAGGGGTCCGAAGTGAAGCAAGTGTTCGTTATGAAAAAGGGGTCGATCCACTGCGCGTTGTTAAGGCAGCAGAGCGAGCATGCGAATTAATTGTTCAAGTTGCTGGAGGAGAAGTTTTGGATGGAATTGTCGAAGTCAATTATTTACAAATTCAAGAAAAAGAAATTGACATATCGGTAGACCAAATTAATGAAAGGTTAGGGACATCGATTACTGCAGAAGATGTCGCAATGATATTGGAAAGATTACGGTTTTCTTATACACGAAACGACAAGCAATTCAGTGTTAAGGCACCAACGAGAAGACAGGATATTACGATTCAAGAAGATGTGATGGAAGAAGTCGCAAGAATTTATGGCTACGATCATATTCCAACAACATTGCCTAAAGGGGTAACAACGCCAGGGACCCTTTCTGATTATCAAAAGAAACGTCGAGTCGTTCGAAGGTTTTTGGAATCATGTGGTCTTAATCAAACGATTACCTATTCGTTAACAAGCCCATCTAAAGCAAAAGGTCTTGATGGTGAGATGAGTGAAGTTACACCTGTTCAATTGGCGATGCCGATGAGTGAAGATAGAAGTACAATGAGAACAACATTACTTCCACATTTGCTTGATGTCATCATTTATAACAAAAATCGTAAAGTAGATGATGTCTTTCTTTATGAAGTAGGTTCCATTTTCTTATCAGATGAAACTGTTGTTACAAAGCAGCCAGTAGAGCAAGAAATGGTTGCGGGTGCTTTTACTGGTTTATGGAATAACCACTCGTGGCAAGGAGAAAAGAAAGCTGTTGATTTCTTTGTTGTAAAAGGTGTTGTTGAAGGCTTGTGTAAGGAGCTTGGTCTTTCCTCTTTTGTTTCGTTTTCAAAAGGAGAGCAAGCAGGACTGCATCCAGGAAGAACGGCGTTTGTTTATTTAAATGACAAGCAAATTGGGGTTATCGGTCAACTCCACCCGCAATTGCAAAAAAGTTTGGATCTCTCTCCAACGTACGTCTTTCAACTGCACGTAGAACAATTGCTATCATTTGAAACAAAGGATCTTCGCTACACGACGATTCCTAGATACCCATCTATGACAAGAGATATTGCCCTTGTTGTAGACGAAAGCTTGGAAGCAGATAAAGTTAGAAAAGTGATCGAAAAAACAGGAACATCATTACTCAATAAAGTTCATTTGTTTGATTTATATCAAGGTGAACATTTAGAAAAAGGGAAAAAATCACTTGCCTTTTCATTAACATATTTAGACCCTGAACGGACGTTAACAGAAGAGGAAGTGACTACGGTCCACAAAAAGGTATTAAACGCACTAGAGGAAGAACTTGGAGCGACATTACGGTCCTAATAATAAGAGTAGAGGATACGCCAAAGAGCAATTTCTTTTGGCGTATCTTTTTTTAAAAGATAAGGAAAGTTTTGGTCTAGCAGTGAAGTTTTGAAAGCCTATTCTAGAAGAGCGAAGGCTGTCAGGGCTTCGCTCTTCGTTTAAAGAAAAGACACTCACACGGTTTTTCTTATTGAACTTCTCGACATCTAACATAAAAAAATGGTGTATTTAGGAAAAAATATAGTATGATAGTAAATATATTGCCTTTTATATTTTGAAAAAAACAATCAGCATTAAATAAATCGTTATGAAATATTTTCATAGAGAACGCTTCATGGTATGATATAGTTTAGGATTTCCTTGGATGTTAGGAGGCTTTTTGGTGGAAGATGAAAAAGAAAAAAAGCGAACAACCGTAACGATATATGGTCAACAATATACAGTGGTTTCTTATGAGCAATCAAGTCATGTTGCAGATGTTGCTGCTGTTGTCGATAATAAAATGAGAGAAATTAAAAAAATGAATCCATATTTAGATACAACACGATTAGCCGTTCTAACTGCTGTGAATGTTGTCGATGAGTATATTAAATTAGTAGACAAGCTCCAGCAATTAGAGAATCGGGAGAAAGAGGAAAACGATGGTTAGTATCATTTTATTTATTATACTTTTGTTTAGTTTTTTTATCGGATTACGAAGAGGGTTTATCCTACAATTAATTCATTTAACGGGCTTTATTGTTTCACTTGTCGTTGCTTATATGTATCACCGTGAGTTAGCTACATATATTCGACTTTGGATTCCGTATCCACAAATGTCATCAGAAAGTCCGATTTCAATGTTGATTGAATTGTTTAATTTTGAAAATGTTTATTATTCAGGGATTGCATTTGCCATTTTGTTCTTTGGAACAAAGATTATTATGCAAATTATTGGGTCAATGCTAGATTTTGTTTCACACCTCCCCATTTTACGAACTGTCAATGGAT
Organism: Alkalihalobacillus sp. LMS39; assembly: GCF_022812285.1. NCBI lineage: Bacteria > Bacillati > Bacillota > Bacilli > Caryophanales > Bacillaceae > Alkalihalobacillus > Alkalihalobacillus sp. LMS39. The sequence goes on along the minus strand of NZ_CP093300.1, from coordinate 3,983,743 downwards.
GGTTAGGCGGTGTTTTAGGCTTTATTGAAGCATATTTAATTATGTTTGTCGTCTTAAATGTGGCTGCATTATTACCAATTGAAATCGTACAAAGTTTTCTACACCAATCCTCTCTTGCTCAATTCATTGTAAATCATACACCGTTTTTATCAGATTGGATAAAAGACATTTGGATAAATAATCAACTATAATGTAAAACTTCTCTTGCTGAGAAGTTTTTTGCTATGCACCCATTGTATTTGATTTTCTGTTGCAATAATCGGTATGATTGAAGTAGTGCAAAAAAAGGGTGGGATAATAATGAACAAAAAAGATGTCATTAAAACATTAGAAACAATTGCAATATATATGGAAATTAAAGGTGAAAATACATTTAAAGTATCAGCGTATCGAAAAGCAGCACAAGCACTTGAAACCGATGAAAGAACATTAGAAGAACTAGATGACCCAGCCTCGTTAAAAGGAATTGGAAAAGGAACAGCTGAAGTGATTCTAGAATTAAAGCAAACAGGGCAATCAAGCTTATTAAAGGAATTAGCAAATGAAATTCCTGAAGGATTAATTGGTTTATTGAAGCTACCAGGTCTAGGTGGTAAAAAAATTGGGAAGTTATTTCAAGAGTTAAAAGTTGTTGACTTAGCTAGCTTAAAAGCCGCTTGTGAAGAAAAAAAAGTCCAAGCATTGCCTGGCTTTGGAAAAAAAACAGAAGAAAAAATTATGGCTGCCATAGAAGAAGTGGAAAAGCGTCCAGACCGCTTTCCCATATGGTTTGTGTTGCCGATTGCTGATGAAATTGAACGTCAATTAGCAGAAATACAAGAAATTGATTCTTACTCACGAGCAGGTAGTCTACGCCGGATGAGTGAAACGGTTAAAGACTTAGACTTTATTATTGCAACAGAACAAATTGATATAGTCCGTGAAAAGCTCATTCATTTACAGCATGTCGGTAATATTATTGCCAATGGAAAAACAAAGGTGTCGGTTGAACTAGAATATGAGTATCCAGTTTCTGTTGACTTTAGATTAGTGACAAAAGAACAATTCGCAACAACGTTACACCATTTTACCGGCTCAAAGGACCACAATGTGTCGATGAGACAATTGGCGAAAGAGCGTGGTGAAAAGATAAGTGAATATGGTGTGGAACATCTAGAAACAGGGGATGTAAAAACGTTTGAATCAGAAGAAAGTTTCTTTCAGCATTTTGGGTTACGCTATATTCCACCTGAAGCAAGAGAAGCACAAGGAGAAATTGACTTATTTCAAAATGACCATTCTTTAGTTGAATTAAAAGATATAAAAGGCGATTTACATATGCATACAACTTGGAGTGATGGGGCCTATTCTATCGAAGAAATGGCGTTAGCAGCGATGAAAAGAGGGTACTCTTATATCGCAATAACAGATCATTCTAAGTTTTTAAAAGTTGCAAATGGATTAACGGAAGACCGTTTAAAAAAACAAATGGAAGAAATCGCAAAGGTAAATGAGGCATATCCTCATTTTAAAATTTTTACAGGGATTGAAATGGATATTTTGCCTGATGCAACATTGGATTTTAATGATGAGCTTCTTGAATCCATTGATTTTGTTATTGCCTCAATTCACTCTTCGTTTTCTCAAGATAGAAATACGATAATGAAACGATTAACAGAAGCCGTTCACAATCATCATGTTGACATGATCGCTCATCCTACAGGTCGAATTATTGGCAAACGTAAAGGCTATGATGTTGATTTACAGATGCTGATTGAACTTGCGAAAGAAACGGATACAATATTAGAGCTCAATGCAAGTCCATACCGCTTAGACTTATCGACAGAATGGCTAATAAAAGCCAAAAGAGAAAATGTGAAAATTGCGATTAATACAGATGCACATCATCTAGACACATTACAAGATATGCATATCGGAGTCGGTGTCGCCAAAAAGGCGTTATTAACAAAAGACGATATCGTGAATACATGGTCACACGAGCAACTCGATACGTTTTTACAGAACAAAACAAAAAAGTAACGGCAAAAAGGAGAGAAGTAGATGCAGGCAAAAGTATTACGAGTACTTGAGTATGAGAAAATGAAAGAACAGCTTTATGAGCATGTTTCTTCTTCGTTAGGCCGATTGAAAATTAAAGAATTAACTCCATCAACAGATAAAGAGGAAATCTTAATCTGGCTTGAGCAAACATATGAAGCGACAAAAGTGCTCAGGTTAAAAGGACAAATCCCATTAGGAGGCATTTTTGATATTCGGGCTAGTGTTAAACGAGCGGAAATTGGGGCGAGTTTAAATGCAGCTGAACTATTAGAAATTGCAAGTACTTCTTACGGGGCAAGAAGGCTTAAAAAGTTTATCGAAGAAATGATTGAAGATGAAGTGGAATTGCCCCTTCTAGGGGACATTGTTCAAGTCATTATTCCGTTAACAGATATGGAACGTGAGATTAAACAATGTATTAGTGATAACGGTGAAGTGCTTGATTCAGCAAGTCCACAACTCCGAGGTTTCCGTCAGCAAATTCGAAGTTTAGAGTCAGGAATTCGTTCAAAATTAGAAAGTATTACTCGTTCTCAAAGCTCACAAAAAATGTTGTCAGATGCCATCGTGACCATTCGAAATGATCGTTTTGTCGTTCCAGTTAAACAAGAATATCGTGGCTCATTTGGAGGGATTGTTCATGACCAATCGGCTTCTGGAGCAACTTTATTTATCGAACCACAAGCTGTTGTTACGATGAATAATCAGTTGCGCGCAGCAAAAATGAGCGAAGCTAAGGAAGTAGAAAGAATTTTACATGAACTAACAGGAAAGGTCGCAGAATTTGTTGATGAGTTACTCTTGAATGTTGATGCGTTAGGTGAGCTAGATTTTATTTTTACAAAAGCGAGATACAGTCACAAAATCAAAGCCGTTCAACCGAAATTAAATGACCAATTTTCAATCTCTTTATTTAAAGCAAGACACCCGCTTATTCCAATAGAAGAGGTTGTACCAATTGATGTTGACCTTGGTCAATCATATTCATCTTTAATTATTACCGGACCAAATACAGGGGGAAAAACCGTAACATTAAAAACAATCGGATTACTAACTCTCATGGCTCAGTCCGGTTTGCATATTCCAGCCGATGAAGGATCTGAAATGGCCGTGTTTAAAACGGTATTTGCTGATATTGGAGATGAGCAGTCGATTGAACAAAGTTTAAGTACATTTTCTTCTCATATGGTTAATATTGTTGAAATTTTAAAGCATGTTGACCATGAAAGTTTAGTTTTATTTGATGAATTAGGCGCTGGCACAGACCCAACAGAAGGAGCAGCCTTAGCGATTGCGATCCTTGATGATGTGTATCGGCGTGGAGCTAGAGTTGTGGCTACGACCCATTATAGTGAATTAAAAGGATATGCTTATAATCGTGAAGGGGCCATGAATGCGAGCGTGGAATTTAATGTGGAAACATTACGACCAACATATCGACTTTTAATTGGTGTTCCCGGACGAAGTAATGCCTTTGCGATTTCACGAAGACTAGGATTAGAAGAATCTATTATTGACCTGGCAAAAAGTCAAATTACAAAAGAAACCAATCAAGTAGAAAATATGATTGCGTCACTTGAAGAAAGTAAAAAATCATCAGATGCTGAATTAGAAGAAGCACGTCATATTCGGAAAGAAGCAGAACAACTCCGAACGGATTTAATAAGGCAAATGGAGGGACTAGAGCAGGAAAAAGCGAAAGTACTTGAAGAAGCAGAAAACCAGGCAGAAGAAGCTGTAAAAAAAGCAAAACAAGAAGCAGAACAAATTATAAAAGAGTTAAGGACATTACAAAAAGAAAGCCATGCTATAAAAGAGCATAAATTAATTGAAGCGAAAAAGCGTTTAGAAGAAGCAACACCTTCTTTACAACAAGGTAAAAAACAGCGGAAACCTAAGAAAGTAGAGGTGGAAGTTCGACCTGGGGATGAAGTGAAAGTACTTAGTTTTGGACAAAAAGGAATTATCGTCGATAAAATTAATGAACGTGAATTCCAGGTTCAAATTGGAATTATGAAAATGAAAGTGGCCAAGGACGATATCCAGCCACTAGAGACAGTCAAGAAAAAAGAGCCGAAACCATTAGCTACGATAAGAGGAAATGATGTTCATGTAAAACCTGAACTAGACCTTCGGGGAGAACGGTACGAAGATGCGATGCTAAAGGTAGAAAAATATTTAGATGACGCTTTATTAGCTGGATATCATAGTGTATCAATTATTCACGGAAAAGGGACAGGTGCTCTGCGAAAAGGAGTAAAGGAATTAGTGAAAAAGCACCCACATGTTAAACATGCAAAAGATGCAGCAGCAAATGAAGGTGGGTTAGGAAATACGGTTGTTGAGTTTAAATAAGGGAGGCCGCCTATGGAGCATTTCTTTGAAAATACGTTTGTACAAACGGCGAGTTATTTTAGTGTTGCTGTATTAGGGATAATCGTATTTTTGGCGATTTTTGAACTTGTCACAAAATATAGCAATTGGGTAGAAATTAAAAAAGGAAATCTAGCTGTTGCAATGGCAACTGGTGGCAAGATTATTGGAATTTCAATTATATTCCACTATACAATAAGCCAACATGCGTCGCTTTTAGGAATGTTAGTATGGGGTGTTTTCGGATTTTTCCTTCTCCTTTTGAGTTATTTTATGTTTGAATTTTTAACGCCAAGCTTTAATGTGGATGAAGAAATAAAAAATGGCAATCATGCGGTAGGCTTTATTTCAATGGTCATTTCGATTGGATTGGCTTTTGTAATAGGGGCAAGTATCATTGCAACATAAGGGGAGAATACGGTGGAAACACTTTGGAAAGTGATGTATGTTTGTTGTGGATTGTTTATATTAGCAGGCATAATCTTTATCATCATTTATATTTAACGCCAAGCTGGGACAAAAGAGTTTACTTTTGTCTCAGCTTTTTTAAAGAGGGAGTATAAAAATGTTAGTTAAGCTTATGTTCTTCTTTTTACACGCACCAAATTCCCTTTTAGGAATAAAATATGAGGAATATTCATAAAATTTTAAAAAATGTATTTAAAAAAGTAAGCGTTTACAATAGAATAGATTAAAGAGAGGAGAAAGTGAAAGGAGAGTATTATTAAAAAAAGGGAGGTACTGCCAGTGACAATGGTACAAGAAAAACCGTGGCTAAATCATTATCCAGAGGAGATACCTGAAACAATTGCTTATGAAGACAGAACACTTTTTTCTTACCTCAAGGAAGCAGCAGAAGAAACACCAGATAAGAAACTCCTTCACTTTTTAGGCAAGGAGCTGACATTTCACGAGGTGTATACGCAATCGAAGCAATTTGCAAATCAATTATCTTCGATTGGTGTTAAAAAAGGTGATAAGGTTGCAATTATGTTAGCAAATACACCACAGTCTGTCATTTGTTATTATGGAGCATTAATGATTGGTGCTGTCGTTGTACAAACAAACCCTCTTTATGTAGAGAGAGAAATTGAACATCAATTAAATGACTCGGGGGCAAAAGTTATCGTTTGTTTGGATTTAGTCTATTCGAGAGTGGCAAAAGTAAGAGAAAACACACCATTAGAATATGTCATTGTAACTGGAATCAAAGATTATTTACCTTTTCCTAAGAACTTAATTTATCCTTTTATTCAAAAGAAAAAAATGGGAATCAAAATCGATGTTCAATACGATAATCAAACATTAAATTTGATGGATTTTTTAAAGCAAGGAAGTGTGAAGGAACCATTAGTAGAGATGACTCCTTCTGAAGACCTTGCCTTACTTCAATATACAGGTGGAACGACAGGCCCAGCTAAAGGTGTCATGCTAACCCACGAAAACCTTGTTGTGAATACGACACAATGTTTACACTGGATGTATAAAAGCAAAAAAGGTGAAGAAGTATTTTTAGCCGTTCTTCCTTTTTTCCATGTATATGGGATGACCGTAATTATGAATTCAGCGATAATGTTTCGCTCGAAAATGATTATATTACCGAAATTTGACCCGAAAGACGTGTTAAAAGCAATCCAAAAACATAAAGTGACTGTATTCCCAGGAGCTCCAACGATGTATGTGTCACTCATTAATGAGCCGACAATTAAGGAGTATGACTTATCCTCAATTGAAACATGCTTAAGTGGGGCTGCACCTTTACCGTTAGAAGTCCAGCAGAAGTTTGAAAAATTAACGGGTGGGAAATTAGTGGAAGGATATGGATTGACAGAGACGTCTCCAGTTGCTGTATCAACCCCGATTTGGGGAAAGCGTAAAGAAGGCAGCATTGGAGTGCCATGGCCAGATACAGATGTTGCGATTTTATCAGCTGAAACAGGAGAATTTGCCCAACCGAAGGAAGTTGGGGAAGTGATGGTTCGCGGTCCACAAGTCATGAAAGGCTATTGGAACCGTCCTGAAGCGACAGCAGCAACATTTAAAGATGATTGGTTTTTAACGGGAGATATGGGCTATATGGATGAAGATGGATATTTTTACATCGTTGATCGGAAAAAAGACATGATTATAGCTGGTGGCTTCAATATTTATCCAAGGGAAATTGAAGAAGTATTATATGAACATGAAAGTATTCAAGAAGCGGTCATTATAGGAGTACCTGATCCTTATCGAGGAGAAACAGTGAAAGCGTTTGTTGTCTTAAAAGATGGACATTCCGTAACAGAAGCAGAGCTTGATCAATATTGTCGTAAAAATCTAGCGGCATATAAGACACCGAAATTATATGAGTTTAGGGATGAGTTGCCGAAAACATTAGTCGGAAAAATATTAAGACGTGTCTTAGTCGAAGAAGAACTAAAGAAATTAGAAAAAGCAGAAAAAGACGAAAAAACATCGTAAGAGCGGGGAAGTAAAACTAAATAGATCAAAAGTGCCTTAATGGTTTTTCAGATGAAACCGTTAAGGCATTTTTATATAATAAAATGCGAAGGGGTGATTGTAATGAAAAAAAGAATATTTATTACAAGGAAAATTCCAGCAGAAATTAAAAGTGGACTTGAACAAGATTTTAATGTGGAAATGTGGGAAGAAGAACATATACCGGTTCCCATAAGGATTCTAGAAGAAAAAATATCGCAATGTGATGGTTTATTTTGCTTATTAACAGAACAAATCGATGCCCAGTTGTTAGAAAAAGCAAAATCATTAAAAGTCATTAGTAATATGGCTGTTGGTTTTAACAACATTGATGTAGAGACTGCGACAAAACACGGAATTGCTGTCACAAATACACCTGGAGTCCTAACGGAAACAACAGCCGATTTAACGTTTGCATTACTTATGGCTACAGCAAGAAGAATACCAGAAGCAGAACAATACTTACGTTCAGGAGAATGGGAAACATGGTCCCCTATGCTTCTAACAGGCCAAGATATATGGGGAACAACACTTGGGTTAATTGGATTAGGCAGAATTGGAACGGCTGTTGTAAAACGGGCAAAAGGTTTTGGAATGAAAGTCATATATACTAGTCGGACACAGAAGCCGGAAGTAGAAAAACAATTAGAGATTACATATAAACCGTTAGACGACTTGTTACAGCGGGCGGACTTTATTTGTGTCATGACACCATATACGAAAGAAACAGAAAATTTAATTTCAACTGAACAGTTTAATCTGATGAAAAGCAACGCCATTCTTATTAATACCGCTAGAGGTGGAATTGTAAATGAGGAAGCGTTAGTGGAAGCGATTCAAACGAAGAAAATATGGGGAGCGGGACTTGATGTGTTTGAAAGTGAACCAATCTCAAAAGACGACCCATTGCTACAGCTTCCAAATGTAGTCACCCTTCCTCATATCGGCAGTGCAAGTATTCAAACGAGAATGCGGATGGCCCGATTAGCGGCTGAAAACGTAAAAAAAGTTTTATTAGAAGAGGACTGTCATTATATTTTAAATCCTAATTATAAGAATGGAGCAATGTATCGATGAAAATAGTCATTTCTCCTGATGCCTTTAAAGGCTCTTTAAAGGCAAGTGAGTTATGTTTTCTGATTGAAAAAGTTCTTAAGCGTAAATGGCCGAATGCAGAAATTCTCTCGCTACCACTTGCTGATGGTGGAGAGGGAACAATGGAAACTTTAGTTAGAGCGACAGGTGGTTATTATGAAAAGGTAAACGTGCAAGATCCACTAAACCGGAACATAGGAGCTTCATATGGGGTGTTAGGCGACAAAAAAACGGCAGTTATTGAAGTAGCTGAAGCTTCAGGGTTACCATTAGTAACAGAAGAAGAGAAAAATCCTTATTATACGAATACGTATGGGACGGGAGAATTAGTAAAAGCTGCATTGGATAAAGGATTTCGCCGCTTTATCGTCGGGTTAGGAGGAAGTGCAACAAATGATGTAGGTGTTGGTTTTTTGCAAGCACTAGGCTATCAATTTTACGATAGCATAGGCGAACAGGTCCCGCTTGGTGGAAAGCATCTAGAACAGATAGAAATGATTGATGAATCAAAAGTAGATAAGCGTTTAAAAGACTGTCAGTTTCTTGTCGCTAGTGATGTGAAGAACCCTTTATGTGGAATGAATGGAGCAACAAGAGTGTTCGGTACTCAAAAAGGAGCAACTTCATCAATGATAAAGGAATTAGAGCGTGGTGTCCTTCATTTTGCGTTCATTATGGAACGCCATACTTCCATAAAGGTTACGGAAAAAGCGGGCTTAGGAGCGGCTGGGGGATTAGCAGCTGCGTTACAAACTTTTTTACAGGCAAAGATTGTGTCTGGCATTGAGCTTGTGATGGAAGAAGTGAAATATTCTGAGTTGATTGAAGGAGCTTCTTTTATTATTACAGGAGAAGGAGCAATTGATAAACAAACGTTTCAAGGTAAAGTGATAAAAGGAGTATGTGAGCAGGCAGCAATAAAGAACATACCGGTTGTTGCGATCTGTGGGCAATTACATTTATCTCAAAGAGAGCTTGAAGAGTTGGGACTTGTAACTGCATTTTCAATTATAAAAAAAGCGGGAACTCTTGCTGAGACGATAGGTGATACACAAGAACGTCTACTTGATTTAATTGAGAGAATGGTTGCGTTGTCTGATTTTTTTCATACAAATTATAGTAGAAAATGATTTTTTTTTTAGAAAAATAAAAAAATAGTTTAAAAATGAATGAACATTCATTACAATAGAGTGTAGAGAGAGAGTATGTAGTTTGTAGAAATGGTAGGGATCGACTTTGAGGAGGAGTTAAGATTGACAATTTCAACTGACAAGCAGTGGTTTAACCAATATCCAAAGGAAATCCCTCATACAATTCAATATGCTGATACAACATTACATGGTATTTTAAAGAAAACAGTAAGCGCTTACCCGAATCATGATGCGCTCCATTTTAATGGGAAAGAAATGACATATGCGGAACTTTATCGGTCAGTGACTAAATTTGCCAATGCATTAAAAGATTTAGGACTTCAAAAGGGCGACCCTGTTTCTATTATGTTACCAAACTGTCCACAAGGTGTTATTGCGTATTATGGCATTTTAATGGCTGGAGGTATCGTCGTTCAAACAAATCCACTTTATGTGGAAAGAGAATTAGAACATCAGTTAGCGGATTCAGGAGCAAAGTATATTCTCTGTTTAGACTTGTTATATAAGCGAGTATTAAACGTAAAGAAAAATACAAATCTTCAACATATCATTGTAACCGCTATCAAAGATTATTTGCCTTTCCCGAAAAATTTGATTTATCCATTTATTCAAAAGAAAAACACAGGGATTACGCCAGATGTTACGTATGACCAACATACACATCGTTTTCCAACCTTTTTGAAAAATGGTAAAGAAGAAGAGCTCAATATTGAGCTTGATCCGAAAGAAGATATTGCTTTACTGCAATATACAGGTGGGACAACAGGACCTGCAAAAGGAGTTATGTTAACGCATTCTAACTTGATTTCCAATACGACACAATGTGCGCATTGGATGTATCAAATGAAAGGCGAGGAAGAACGAACATTAGCGGCGTTACCGTTTTTCCATGTGTATGGAATGACAGTCTCTATGAATTTGTCCATCATGAATGGTTCTAAAATGTTTATCGTTGCAAAATTTAATCCGCTAGAAATTTTACAAATCATTGATAAACATAAAATTACAATTTTTCCAGGTGCACCAACGATGTATATCGGACTTATTAATCATCCTGATATTCAAAACTATGATTTATCTTCCATTAAAACATGTATTAGCGGATCTGCGGCTTTACCTGTTGAAGTTCAATCGAAGTTTGAAGAATTAACAGGAGGTAAACTAGTTGAAGGATATGGGTTAACGGAGGCATCACCGGTAACACACTGTAACTTAATTTGGGGACATCGTCAGCAAGGAAGTATTGGGTTACCATGGCCAGATACAGAAGCAGTTATTTTTACAGAACCTGGTGAAGTGGCAAAACCAGGAGAAGTTGGTGAACTTGCGATTCGTGGACCACAAGTGATGAAGGGTTATTGGAATCGACCAGAAGATACTGCTGCTACGTTTTATGAGGAGTGGTTGTTAACTGGTGATATGGGGTATATGGATGAGCAAGGCTATTTCTATATTGTGGACCGCAAAAAAGATATGATTATTGCTGGTGGATTCAATATTTATCCTCGTGAAATTGAAGAGGTTTTATATGAACATGAATCTGTATTAGAAGCTGTTGTTATCGGCTTACCTGACCCATATCGTGGCGAAACAGTAAAAGCTTTTGTCGTGAAAAAAGAAGGAGCTTCATTAACGGAAAAAGATTTAAATGAATACTGTCGTAAAAATTTAGCAGCCTATAAAGTTCCAAGATTGTATGAATTCCGTGATGAGTTGCCAAAAACAATGGTTGGGAAAATTTTAAAACGTGTGTTGATTGAAGAAGAAGAAAAAAAGCAACAAGAAAATAAAAAGACAAGTTAGCAAGGTTTAGTTTCACGAAGTAAGAGGCATTCCAAAAACATGGTGTGACGTTCTACATTGCTGATTAGGGTGTTCCAAAAGATGAACGAATTTGCCTTTTGGAGCATCTTCTTTCTTTTTATGAAAAACTAAAAGTTGTGAATGATTTATATCTTTTAGTATGATAAAGAGCAGAGATAAAATTAAAAAAAGAATTGTAGAACGGTCATTGACAAACACGCACACATACAATAAAATATGAACTATGAATGAATGGTCATTCATTTTCGTACACGGAAGGAAGAGTCTTATGGGAAAGAAACGAGGACCTAAATATGACCAAATCATCGAAGCGGCAGTTCGGGTCATTGCTAAACATGGCTATCATCAAGCGCAAGTTTCGAAAATTGCAAAAGATGCTGGTGTCGCAGATGGAACGATTTACTTATACTTTAAAAATAAAGAAGATATATTAGTTTCTTTATTCGAAGAAAAGATGGGTCGATTTGTAGATAAAACGAGAGAACAAATTGAAAATGAAACGTCAGCGAAAGAAAAATTGTTTATTCTCATTCAAATGCATTTTAAACAATTAGCGGCGGATCATCCACTCGCCATTGTGACCCAATTAGAGCTAAGACAATCAAATCCTCAGCTCCGTCTACGAATTAATGAAGTATTAAAAGGGTATTTAGAACTAATGGACATTGTCTTATCAGAAGGAAAATCAGCAGGTGTATTTCAAGCAGAATTAGACACTCGTCTCGCTCGTCAAATGATATTTGGAACATTAGACGAGGTCGTAACAAACTGGGTTATGAAAGAATGTAAATATGACTTAGTATCTTTAGCAAAGCCAGTGCAAAATATGTTGCTTGCTGGATTGCAAATGATAAATGATAGTACGATAGAGGAGTGAAAAAGAATCTGTGGGACATTTTATTGTTACTTATAACAATGCTGTTGCTACCATTACATTCAATCGCCCACCTGCAAATGCACTATCATCAGAAGTGCTAAGCGAGTTAGCGAAAGTTCTTGATGAAGTCGAACAACACGATGGTGCAAAAGTTATCCTATTACATGGTCAAGGACGTTTCTTTGCTGCAGGAGCGGACATTAAAGAATTTACATCAGTTCCATCGGGAAGTGAATTTGCTGAGCTAGCGAAATCGGGACAACAATTGTTTAATCGAATTGAAGCATTTCCAAAGCCAATCATTGCTGCGGTACATGGAGCAGCATTAGGCGGAGGATTAGAGCTTGTAATGGCTTGCCATATTCGTTTAGCAACAAAAGATGTAAAACTTGGACTTCCAGAGTTACAGCTTGGACTTATTCCAGGGTATGCAGGCACACAACGATTACCTCGAATCGTCGGGAAAGCAAAAGCGCTAGAAATGCTGTTAACAAGTGACCCGATTACGGGAGAAGAAGCTTTATCATATGGGTTAGTGAACTCTATTTATGATGATGAACAATCGCTAATGGATGCTGCTAGTCAGTTAGCTCATAAAATTGCACAAAAAAGTGCAGTTTCTATGAAACTATTATTGGAATCGTTTTCATATGTAACAGATGAAAACTTTGCAACTGGCGTTGAAAAAGAAGCTGAATTATTTGGTAAAGCGTTTGATTCCTATGATGGAAAAGAAGGCATTCAAGCTTTCATTGAAAAAAGAAAACCTGAATTTAAAAATAAATAATGGAACGACTATAGGGAGGGACTTAGAATGAATATTTTTGTTATTATGAAACGTACATTTGATACTGAAGAAAAGATTGCGGTTAGCAATGGCCAAATTGATGAAAGCGGTGCAGAATTTATCATTAATCCATACGATGAGTACGCGATTGAAGAAGCCATTACGTTACGTGATGCTCACGGTGGTGAAGTCACTGTAGTTACAGTTGGAGAAGAAGAAGCTGAAAAAGAATTGCGTACGGCTTTAGCAATGGGTGCAGATAAGGCGGTATTAATTGATAGTGAAGATGTAGATGACTTAGATCAATTTACAACAGCAACATTACTAGCAACATACTTAAAAGGTCAAGAGTTTGACATCATTTTAGGTGGAAACGTTGCGGTTGATGGCGGTTCTGGTCAAGTAGGACCTCGTGTCGCTGAGTTGTTAGACATTGCTCAAGTGACAACGATTACAAACCTTGAGATTGACGGAACGACAGCAACAATTGTTCGTGATGTAGAAGGAGACCAAGAAACGGTTGAAGTTTCACTTCCGATTCTTGTTACAGCACAACAAGGCTTAAATGAGCCGCGTTATCCATCATTACCTGGAATTATGAAAGCGAAGAAAAAACCGCTTGAAACATTAGATTTAGATGATTTAGATATCGACGAAGATGATGTAGAAGCAAAAACAAAAACAATTGAGATTTTCCTTCCACCTCAAAAACAAGCAGGAAAAGTGCTTGAAGGTGAATTAAATGACCAAGTAAAAGAACTTGTATCGCTATTAAAATCTGAAGCAAAAGTCATATAAGGAGGGACTAAACGATGTCAAAAAAAGTATTAGTATTAGCTGAAGTCCGTGATGGAGAATTAAGAAACGTATCATTTGAAGCAATTGCTGCTGGAAAAACCATTGCTGAAGGTGGAGAAGTGGTAGCCGCTGTTTTTGGTGAAGAGGTAAGTAATGTGGCAGAGGCACTTGTTCACTATGGTGCTGACCGTGTGATTAAAGTTGAGCACAGTGATTTAAAAGAATATACAACAGATGCCTACCAACAAGCATTATTACAAGTGGTGGATGCAGAACAGCCAGAAGGTTTAGTATTAGGGCATACAGCAGCAGGAAAAGATTTAGCTCCTCGTATCGCAATGAAACTAAACGCAGGCTTAATTTCGGATGCGATTGCAGTTGAAGTAGATGGAGACAATGTTGTCTTTACTCGTCCGATTTACTCTGGTAAAGCATTTGAAAAGAAAACAATTGAAGAAGGTTTAGTATTTGCAACAATTCGTCCAAATAACATTGAGCCATTAGTAAAAGACGAGTCACGTTCTGGTGATGTGAGCAGCTTATCAGTCGATATTAAAGACTTGCGCACAACGATTAAAGAAATCGTTCGTAAATCGACAAGCGGTGTTGATTTATCAGAAGCGAAAATTATCGTAGCAGGTGGACGTGGTGTGAAAAGTAAAGAAGGATTCGAACCTTTAGAAGAACTAGCAGGAGTATTAGGAGCAGCAGTAGGAGCTTCACGTGGTGCGTGTGATGCAGAATATTGTGATTACTCTCTTCAAATCGGGCAAACAGGAAAAGTTGTGACACCAGACCTATACTTTGCTATCGGTTTATCAGGAGCTATCCAGCATTTAGCTGGTATGTCTAACTCAAAATGTATCGTTGCCATCAACAAAGACCCAGAAGCTCCAATTTTCGAAGTAGCCGACTACGGTATCGTAGGCGACCTATTCGAAGTACTACCAATCTTAACAGAAGAATTAAAAAAAGTAGTAGCATCATAATAGAGAGGGTGTACGTCAACTCTGGAAAGAGTTGACGTACACCCTCGGCATGTGAGCGGAGCCGCTGCCTGTTTTAAAGGGAGGTTGAGTGGTCTTCTCAACCGAGCGCGCAGCGAGCAGAGCGAATCGTCAACTCTGGAAAGAGTTGACGTACACCCTCGGCATGTGAGCGGAGCCGCTGCCTGTTTTAAAGCTCAGTTGAGCGTTCTTCTCAACTGAGCGCGCAGCGAGCGGAGCGAATCGTCAACTCTGGAAAGAGTTGACGTACACCCTGGTGTTTTGTAACGGACATTTATTCCGCTATTTTCATCAAAAGAGCGAGTTTTCAAATGTTAACGGACATCTGTTCCGCTAATCACTCAAAATATGGCTGAAACCTTATCAAACCAAGGCAAATAGCGGAACAGATGTCCGAACAGATAGTAAAAACAAGAGAAAATGATAAAATAGCGGAACGTATGTCCGGTACGGTTGTTCGTTTCTCTATATACATAAAAAGTTTGTAATATTGGGTAGGATAAGAATGATTTGAGCAAGATAATGGCATACAAAGGAAGCAAATGGTATAATTCCAAGTGAATCAAAAAGATGACTAAGAGTATAATTAAGGAGGAAATAAATTATGGCAATTGTAAACGTAAATGACCAAACATTCGGAACAGAAACAGGAGAAGGTGTTGTATTAGCTGACTTTTGGGCACCTTGGTGCGGACCTTGTAAAATGATTGCACCAGTTCTTGAAGAGCTAGACGGTGAAATGGGAGATAAAATGAAAATTGTAAAGCTTGATGTGGATGAGAACCAAGAAACAGCAAGCAAATTTGGCGTTATGAGCATCCCAACACTAATGGTATTCAAAAATGGTGAAAAAGTAGACCAAGTTGTTGGATTCCAACCAAAAGAAGCTCTTGTTGATTTAATCAACAAACACCTATAAGAAGCAACGTAAAACCTGTTTCCATTGAAACAGGTTTTTTGTTTGCCATCCTTTTTCCAAACGTATTCGCCAAGAATTTCTATACATATAAATTACCATTTGCAAAAAAGCGAATCTTCTACAACAATAGAAGAGGGGAGGTAGGGAGATGGAACAATTAAAAGAGAAACTGGCTGTCCTTCCAGACCAGCCTGGTTGTTATTTAATGAAAGACAAACAAGGCACGATCATATATGTAGGAAAAGCAAAAATTTTGAAAAATCGAGTTCGATCTTATTTCACTGGAAGTCATGATGGGAAAACACAGCGGCTAGTTAGTGAAATTGTCGACTTTGAATATATTGTAACGTCTTCAAATATAGAAGCATTATTATTAGAAATCAATTTAATCAAAAAGCATGATCCTAAATACAATGTCATGTTAAAAGATGATAAATCTTATCCTTATTTAAAGCTAACAAATGAACAACACCCAAGACTGATAATTACGAGAAAAGTAAAAAAAGATGGGGGAAAATATTTTGGTCCTTATCCAAATGCGGGAGCGGCAACTGAAACGAAAAAGCTATTAGACCGGTTATATCCGCTTCGTAAATGTCGGACATTACCTGATCGGGTTTGTTTATACTATCACATTGGTCAATGCCTAGCCCCTTGTGTCTATGATGTAACACAAGAAGAGAATAAAGAGCTCGTCAGTGAAATATCCAAGTTTTTAAAATCAGGGCATGAAGAAATCAAACAAAGCTTAACGGAAAAAATGACAAAAGCAGCGGAAGAATTAAATTTTGAGCGAGCGAAAGAATTACGTGACATCATTAAACAAATGGAAACGATAATGGAAAAGCAAAAAATGACGATTGCAGAAAAGAAAGACCGTGATGTGTTTGCATATGCCTATGATAAAGGTTGGATGTGCATTCAAGTTTTTTTTATCCGTCAAGGAAAATTAATTGAACGAGATGTGTCTATTTTTCCATTTTATAAAGATGCTCAAGATGATGTGCTAACGTTCATAGGTCAGTTTTATTTGAAAAAAGATCATATTAAACCGGCGGAAATTTTGCTTCCGGAAGACATTGATGCAGAAGTAGTCGAAAAACTACTTGATGTAAAAGCAGTCAAGCCGATGAGAGGGCAAAAGAAAGAACTAGTCGATTTAGCCAAGAAAAATGCAGAAATTGCATTGCAGGAAAAATTCAGTTTAATTGAACGTGACGAACGGAGAACAGTTCATGCTGTTGACAATTTAGGAAAAGCATTAGGAATTCAGCCTCCTTATCGTATTGAAGCATTTGATAACTCGAATATTCAAGGAACAGACCCTGTATCAGCGATGATTAGTTTTGTGGATGGGAAACCAAGTAAAAAAGATTACCGGAAATACAAAATAAAAGATGTCATTGGTCCGGATGACTATGGTTCGATGAGAGAAGTCATCCGCAGACGTTATATTCGGCTTCTCAAAGAAAATGGACCGTTTCCAGACTTAATTGTTATCGATGGTGGAAAAGGTCAAATTTCAGCAGCGCAGAGCGTAATAGAGGATGAATTAGGGTTAACGATTCCCGTTTGTGGACTTGCGAAAGATGAAAAACACAAAACCTCTCAATTACTAATGGGGGACCCACCTCAAATTATCCCGTTAAAAAGGGATAGTCATGAGTTTTATTTACTGCAACGCATTCAAGATGAAGTGCATCGATTTGCGATTAGCTTTCATCGTCAATCTCGTGGGAAGTCGATGATATCATCAAAGCTAGATGGGATAGAAGGGGTAGGAGAAAAAAGAAAACGCCAGCTTTTAAAGCATTTTGGATCTGTAAAAAAAATTAGGGAAGCTACAATAGAAGAAATTACAGCGTTATCCATTCCTGAAAAGATAGCTCATAACATTAAACAAGCATTAGAAGACGCATAATCCATTGCATCCTTTTTGTTTATTTGATATGATAACGATAATTAAATAGCCGCACTTCAATTATGAAGTGATTGGTAGAGGAGCGAAAACCATAAGTATGCAAAAGAAGGAAGATGAGATTCCGTCGATCTTTGCAAAAAGGGGAATTCGCCGAAGTGATAAAAGCCTCAACGTTTTATCGCTGGACTTGTATTGAAGAAATGCAAGGCTGTCACACATCAAACAGGTGTGTGGAGTACTATCTCACGAACCGCAAGGGAATTAAAGGTGTGGTACCGTTCGGTATGACAGCAACAGTGAGGAGTAACGATCCTTACTGTTGCTTTTTTTTGCCTTTGGTAAGTGACAACAAGAAATGGAGGAGAAATTGTGGGTATTATTGTCCAAAAGTATGGTGGAACCTCTGTCGGTTCCATCGAAAAAATTAAACATGCCGCAAACCGCGTTGTTCAAGCAGTTGAAGCAGGAAACAAAGTTGTTGTCGTTGTTTCAGCTATGGGGAAATCAACCGATACGCTCGTCAATATGGCGTATGAGATATCTAATAAACCGGCAAAACGGGAATTAGATATGTTGCTAACAACAGGAGAACAAGTGACCATCTCTTTACTTACAATGGCCATTGGTGAGCTTGGAGTAGAAGTAGTTTCTTTAACAGGGTGGCAAGCAGGAATCATCACCGAAGCAGAACATGGCAATGCAAGGATAAAAGAGATTCAGAATGAAAAGATAGCCACCTATTTAAATGAAGGAAAGGTTGTCATTGTTGCTGGATTTCAAGGGATAACAGAGACAGGTGAAATTACAACATTAGGTCGAGGTGGTTCAGATACAACGGCTGTCGCTTTGGCTGCTGCCTTAACAGCAAAAAAATGTTTTATTTATACAGACGTCCCAGGTGTTTTTACAACAGATCCACGATATGTAAATGGGGCAAGGAAATTACACTCTATTTCCTACGATGAAATGTTAGAAATGGCGAATTTAGGTGCAGGCGTATTGCATCCAAGAGCGGTTGAATTTGCTAAAAATTATAATGTTACATTAGAAGTAGCATCAAGTATGACAGAAGAGACGGGCACATTAATAGAGGAGGATGTATCGATGGAACAAAATTTAATTGTCAGGGGAATTGCCTTTGAAAATGATGTCACAAAAATTACCGTGTCACAACTACCAAATCAAATCGGAACACTTTCAGGGCTGTTTTCTCTTTTATCAGAAAATAGTATTAATGTCGATATTATCATTCAAAATGAAACAGGTTCAAAAACAGTGGATATTTCGTTTTCAACAAGTCGTTCTTCATTAGAAGAGGCACTAGCCGTGTTAAAAGCTCATAAAGAAAAGTTAGGATATGAAGCGATTCGTCATGAAGGAGATTTAGCGAAAGTTTCGATTATTGGTTCAGGTATGATTTCAAATCCAGGTGTTGCCGCTAAGATGTTTGCCATCTTAGCGGAGAATGATGTAACGATTAAAATGGTTAGCACGTCAGAAATTAAAGTCTCTGCCTTAGTGGATGAAGAAAATATGGTACCGGCAGTTGAAGCGCTTCATCGAGCTTTTCAATTAGATGATGAAACAAATGAATAAAAAAATGAGGCTAGTAAGAATGACATCTTACTAGCCTGTATATTTGTCTGTCCAGTTTTATCTAGACCGCGTCTTTTCGATCGAACTTTACCGAGAATATAATATGGTCTTTTTTTTCAGTGAGAATGGCTTCACTAATAAAACCAGTTTGCTTTTGAATTTGTTCTGCCAAAAAGCCGCTTTCTAGCTGGTAAGAAATCGTTAACTGTTTTTTATGAAAGGAAGGTGTAAGGTGAAATAAAACTTCATCTTTTCCTTCTTTTTTTATTGATAAATCTCCCCAACCTGCTTGATAAAAAAATTCAATGATTTCCTCTTTCGTCAAAAGTGGATAACTACGCGCGATTGATTTTCCTGTCCAATATAAAATACTATCATGTTCTTTTCCTAATAATTCATGAAGCAAAACATTTCGAATTAAATGATAGCCGAAAAGTGGAACGTGTTCTTCACTATGAAACAATTGCTCTTCTTTTTTATCCATGTATGGAATTTCCCCCCTATTCTTATACATTATACTCGGATTTCCTAAATTCTTCTATGACTTCATTTATTATTTTAAAAGTGGTATACTTATGCGCGTATAATTGCGGAGGTATTTTGGATGAAATTAGCATTGAATCAATTTTTAACGCCATTTCGGATGATTTTGTTTGGTTATATTATTGCTATGATCGTGTTTAGTGTTTTATTATATTTACCGTTTTCTACACACGAACATGTATCCCTCTCGTATTCAGAAGCCCTATTTACATCTGTTAGTGCAGTAAGTGTAACAGGATTAACCGTTGTAAATGTTCCTGAAACGTATAGCTATGTCGGTATTTTCTTTTTAGCATTGGCGATTCAACTCGGTGGCATAGGGATTATGACACTCGGTACTTTTGTATGGATGTTGTTTGGGAAAAAAATCGTATTATCACAACGTATGCTTATCATGGTTGACCAAAACCAAAATACCTTTTCAGGACTCGTAAATTTAATGCGAGGCATTCTTCAAGTCGCCCTTGTTATTGAACTTGTCGGAGCATTGATATTAGGTACATATTATTTACGGTATTTTGACACAGTGGGAGAAGCTTATTATCAAGGTGCGTTTGCAGCACTTAGTGCGTTCACAAATGCAGGGTTTGATGTGACTGGTCAATCATTAATACCTTTTGCTAATGATTACTATGTTCAACTCGTCGTCATTTTATTAATTATTGCGGGAGCGATTGGATTTCCAGTTATTATGGAAGTAAAAGAATATTTTTCAAAAGCAAATCCTAATTTTCAATTTAGTTTATTTACGAAAATATCAACAGCAACGTATTTCTTTGTTTTTGTTGGTGGCATTATCGGGATTTGGGTTTTAGAATATGGTCATTATTATGAAGGGCTCGTTTGGCATCAACAATTATCTCATTCTGTTTTTAATTCAGCTACGGCTCGAAGTGGTGGGTTATCAATTATGGATGTCTCTGATTTAAATCGTGCTACATTATTATTTATCTCAGGACTAATGATTATTGGCGCAAGTCCTTCATCAGTAGGAGGAGGAATTCGAACGACAACATTAGCGGTCATGTTTTTAACAATTCGAAGCTTTGCATTAGGGAAAACAGATGTGAAAGTGTTTGGTCGTGAAATTCATCCAGAAGATAGTCAAAAATCTTTTATAGTCTTATCGGTTTTTATTGTTTTATTGTTTTCTGCTGTCATTTTAATATCAGCATTTGAAAGTGGAAACGGGATATCGCTAATGGCTATCATTTTTGAAACAGCGTCTGCGTTCGGAACTTGTGGATTATCAATGGGGATAACGCCGGATTTATCATTGCCGAGTCAGTTTATTTTAATGATCCTTATGTTTATTGGACGTGTAGGGCTTGTTGCCTTTTTGTTCTCGATTCGAAAAAAAGAAACAAAAAGTCACTTTAAATATCCAACAGAAAGAATTATTATCGGTTAATGTTCTTTCCGTTTTGGTAATATTTGATTTAAGCGGGTTATGAAAGAGTACGCTATAATAGAACTAGCGGCAAATTAGCCGAAAGTTAATAGCATAAGGAATCTAGAGACTCTGTATACGTTTTCTTGACGATGTCTACGTATGGGAGTAAAATAAATTTGTCGGAATTTTTCACAGAAACTTACTAAAAGTTTCACAATTCAAGGAAACGATAGTCACTTGAACCTAGTAAGGAGGTTAAGCCTTATAAGGAGTAGTAGAGAAAGAATCGACAAGATGCTAAAGATGGTGAATCAAAAAAAACGTGGGGGGACATGTTATGGCTGGTAATCGAGAGTTTATGAACCGAAAGCTACACTCGCTATTAGGAGTAATTCCTGTAGGTATCTTTTTGGTGCAGCACTTAGTTGTAAACCATTTTGCAACTAGAGGAGCAACGGCGTTTAATCAAGCGTCACACTTCATGGAAAATCTACCATTTCGTTATTTTCTAGAAATTTTTATTATTTTTATTCCGCTTTTATATCATGCAATTTATGGATTATATATTGCATTCCAAGCGCGAAATAATGTTAGTCATTACGGTTTTTTCCGTAACTGGATGTTTATGTTACAACGTGTAACAGGGGTTGTTACGTTAATTTTCGTTGTATGGCATGTATATGAAACTCGTTTTCAAGCGGCACTTGGAGCTGAAGTCAATTACAATATGATGGCTGATATTCTAAGCAGTCCATTTATGCTATGGTTTTATATTATCGGTGTTGTTTCAACAACGTTCCACTTTGCAAATGGATTATGGTCTTTTGCTGTTTCTTGGGGCATTACAGTAACACCGCGCTCACAAGTAATCTCAACATATGTAACGGTTGGTATTTTTATCGCATTAACATATGTAGGTATTCGTGCAATTCTAGCATTTATTAGTCCAGAACTAGCAAATTTATAAGGGGTGAGTCAGAATGAGTAAAGGAAAAATCATCGTTGTCGGTGGTGGTCTAGCGGGTTTAATGGCTACGATTAAAGCAGCAGAAGCTGGCGTACCAGTCGAACTTTTTTCATTAGTTCCGGTCAAACGCTCACACTCTGTCTGTGCGCAAGGTGGTATTAATGGAGCAGTTAATACAAAAGGTGAAGGAGATTCCCCATGGGAACACTTTGATGATACAGTATATGGAGGAGACTTCTTAGCAAACCAACCTCCAGTTAAAGCGATGTGTGAAGCAGCACCAGGGATCATTCATTTAATGGACCGTATGGGTGTTATGTTTAACCGTACACCAGAAGGACTACTAGATTTCCGTCGTTTCGGTGGAACACAACATCACCGTACTGCGTTTTCAGGTGCAACAACAGGTCAACAATTGCTTTATGCCCTAGATGAGCAAGTACGTCGTCA
Organism: Alkalihalobacillus sp. LMS39; assembly: GCF_022812285.1. Lineage (NCBI taxonomy): Bacteria > Bacillati > Bacillota > Bacilli > Caryophanales > Bacillaceae > Alkalihalobacillus > Alkalihalobacillus sp. LMS39. Next base: position 3,961,524 of record NZ_CP093300.1, on the reverse strand, counting down.
TGAAGTGTCTGGTTTAGTTACGAAGTATGAAGGCTGGGAATTTTTATCTGCGATCGTTGATGATGAAGGAACCTGTAGAGGGATTGTTGCGCAAGATTTACGTACAATGGAAATACAACACTTTGCAGCTGATGCTGTCATTATGGCAACAGGTGGGCCTGGTATTATCTTTGGTAAATCAACGAACTCTGTTATTAACACAGGTTATGCAGCAGCAAGCCTTTATGAGCAAGGTGTTTATTATGCAAACGGTGAGTTCATCCAAATTCACCCGACAGCCATTCCTGGAGATGACAAGCTTCGTCTAATGAGTGAATCTGCACGTGGTGAAGGTGGACGTGTTTGGACATATAAAGACGGAAAGCCATGGTATTTCCTCGAAGAGAAATACCCAGCTTATGGAAACTTAGTTCCGCGTGATATTGCTACACGTGAAATATTTGATGTTTGTGTAGAACAAAAATTAGGAATTAACGGGGAAAACATGGTTTATCTTGACCTTTCTCATAAAGATCCAAAAGAGCTTGACATTAAGCTTGGTGGAATCATTGAGATTTATGAGAAATTTATGGGTGATGACCCTCGTAAGCTTCCAATGAAAATATTCCCAGCTGTCCATTATTCAATGGGTGGTATGTGGATTGATTATAACCAAATGACGAATATTCCTGGTTTATTTGCTGCTGGTGAGTGTGATTATTCACAGCATGGGGCAAATCGCTTAGGAGCAAACTCACTTCTTTCTGCTATCTTTGGTGGAATGGTCGCTGGCCCTAATGCCGTTTCTTATATTAATGGTTTAGAGAAGTCAACAGATGCTGTTGCTAGTTCTGTCTTTGAAGGACAAGTAAAAGTAGAACAGGAAAAGTACGATTCCATTCTTGCTATGGACGGTAAGGAAAATGCCTATGTTCTTCATAAAGAGCTTGGAGAATGGATGACGGATAACGTTACAGTAGTTCGTGAAAACAAAAAATTAGTAGCAACAGATGAAAAAATTCAAGAGCTATTAGAGCGTTATGAAAATATTAATATCGTAGACACATCAAAATGGAGCAACCAAGGTGCATCATTTACTCGTCAATTAAAAGGAATGTTAAACCTTGCACGAGTCATTACATTAGGTGCATACCATCGTAATGAAAGTCGTGGAGCACACTATAAGCCAGAGTTTCCAGAGCGAAATGACGAAGAGTTCATGAAAACAACAAAAGCGAAATTTAATCCAACGACAAAAGCTCCAGAATTTGAATATGAGGAAATAGACGTATCCTTAATTAAACCTCGTAAACGTGACTACTCACAAAAAAAGCAAGGAGCTGTTAAATCATGAGTGAAAAAAAAGAAATTGTATTTCATATAACACGTCAAGATGATACAAACAGCAGTCCGTATACAGAAGAGTTTAAAGTTCCGTATCGACCAAATATGAACGTGATTTCAGCTTTAATGGAAATTCGTCGTAACCCAGTAAATGCAAAAGGAGAACAATCCACTCCGATTACTTGGGATATGAACTGTTTAGAAGAAGTATGTGGTGCTTGTTCTATGGTCATTAATGGCAAACCTCGTCAGTCGTGTACAGCTTTAGTTGACCAATTAGAGCAACCAATTAAGCTAGAGCCGATGAAAACATTTCCGGTTGTCCGTGATTTAATGGTTGATCGTAGTCGTATGTTTGATTCATTAAAAAAAGTTAAAGCATGGATTCCAATTGATGGAACATATGATTTAGGTCCTGGACCACGTATGGCTGAAACGAAACGTCAATGGGCATATGAACTTTCAAAATGCATGACATGCGGTGTTTGTTTAGAAGCATGTCCAAATGTAAACAGCAAATCTGATTTTATTGGACCTGCTCCATTATCACAAGTGCGTTTATTTAATGCTCACCCTACTGGTGAAATGAATAAAGAAGAACGGTTAGAAACAATTATGGGTGATGGTGGTCTTGCGAATTGTGGAAATTCACAAAACTGTGTTCAGTCTTGTCCAAAAGGAATACCATTAACAACATCAATTGCAGCATTAAATCGTTCTACTACGTTCCAATCATTTAAAAACTTCTTTGGTGCGTAAAAGTATATAAGGTGCCTTAAAAGGTCGTATGCCTTTTAAGGCCTTTTCTTTTTTTGCCGAAAAAGTTATGAGGAGGATAAATTGTGAAAATACCATATATCGAAAATATCGCAGACTGGGCAGAGGAGTTTCAATTTTCTAGTCCAATTCATGTACGTTTTTCAGAAACAGACGCATTTGGTCATGTCAACAATACAAAAGTCTTTGCTTATTTTGAAGAAGCACGTATTAATTATTTTCAGGAATTAGGATTAATGCGGGAATGGATGAGTAAAGAAAGTGAAGCGATTGTTGTTACTGCAGATTTACAATGTAACTATATTAGACAAATCTTTTTTGGGAATCAATTACGTGTTTTTGTTAAAGTCCATCATATAGGCACAACCTCCATCGATGTTCATTACATGGTGAAAAATGAAAAAGATGAAATTTGTTTAACCGGTCGAGGATTAATTGTTCAAGTATCAAAACAGACTGGTAAATCAATTCCTTGGACTGAAGAAACAAAGTCGCATTTTTTAAAATAAACAATAGGCTAACGAATATTCTGCTCAATCAATTCACAAGGCAAACACAGTGTACATATACTATCTTGACTAAATACCTTCTGGCAGAAGATTTTCATAGCTAGGGTTTGATTTTACTCACAAGGAAGTCCTTCATGCTGCCAGCCCGTGGTAGAAGGGGTGAATTCATTGAAAGGAGCAGAATACGGACCAAAACCTTTACTTACAAAAAGGGAAAGAGAAGTATTTGAGCTACTCGTTCAAGATAAGACAACTAAGGAAATAGCACAAGAACTCTTCATCAGTGAAAAAACTGTTCGAAATCACATTTCAAACACGATGCAAAAGCTTGGGGTTAAGGGGCGATCACAAGCAGTCATAGAGCTCATTCGAGTGGGTGAAATTGAGATTTAGAAAAAAACCGGCTTTTTATTAAGCCGGTTTTGATTTTTTCTTGACGAAAGCTAAAGAACAAACGAAAATAAAAACAATACGGTGAAAACGTTTTCTAGTGGTGAAGGGGGGATTCGGTCATGAAAGAATATACGGTCAAAAAAATAGTGAATAATAATGTTGTACTAGCGTTTACGAAAGAAGAGGATGAAGTCATTTTACTCGGTCGTGGAGTTGGCTTTGGAAAGCAACCAAACGATGTGATATCAGAGAAGCAAGTGGATAAGTTATTTGAAAGAACAACCGCCAAAGGCTATCAAAATGATAAAGTGGAAGGAAAACTAGCGGTGGTCATGGGTGATATTATTTCAAAAATTGAAGTAAAGTGTGGCGTTACAATCTCAAAGGAAGCGCAGTCCCAACTATTTGACCATCTTTCATTTGCACTTTGGCGAGTTGACCAAGGCATTCTTATTTTTAATCCGGTCATGACAGAAACAAAGCTAATGTATCCAGACGAATATGAAATGGCCAAAAAGGTGATTTTATATATCAACGATACTTTCAAAGTCCAGTTACCGAAAGATGAAATTGGCTTTGTTGCCAATCATATTCATCGAGCCATTACGAAAGAAACGAATACCGTTGCGAACTCTCCGCAATTAATACAGGAATTAATGACGCAGATTGAAAAAGGATTGCAGATAAAACTTGAAAAACGAACAGACCAATTTCGAGCTGTCGTTCTTTTTTTACAGCAAATTATTCAAAGGTGTCAACAAACGAAAAATCAAACAAATGATGTCATTCTTGAAAAAGTATTGAAAGAAAATTATCCAGTATGCTATAATACTACATGTTTAGTAGCTGAACATTTACATATCTCTTTGCATCAAAACGTTACACCGATGATGTTAAGTGATTTAACATTATATTTACATCACGCTTTTGCAAATCGAATATAGACATTACGTGTTACTGATACGATCAGGCATGAGTAAAGTCGTTTAATTGGTTAGTCTGTTGGGTAATCTATCTGTACAGTCCTATAATCAATATACTTCTTTATTCATGTCTTTTTTTGATGACTACATTCTCCTTTTTAAATATTTCTGTTGTCGATCGTATATAGTAAAGGAGAAATGATTTGCATTTTAGGGATATGCAATTGTTCCAAAATATAATAAAAAGAAAAGTGAGGGAATGAATGATGGCTGAAAAAACATTCAAAATTACAAGTGATACTGGGATCCATGCAAGACCTGCAACACAATTAGTAAACAAAGCAAGTCAATTTTCTTCAGAGGTAACATTAGAGTACAAAGGAAAAGAAGTTAATTTAAAATCAATTATGGGTGTAATGTCTTTAGGTGTAGGGCAAGGCGCTGAAGTAACAATTAAAACGGAAGGTTCAGATGCAGATGAAGCTATGGCTGCATTAGAAGCTGTAATTAAAGAAGGTTTAGGAGAATAATGCAAAAAGAACTTAAAGGCATTCCAGCTTCATCAGGGATTGCCATTGCAAAAGCATTTGTCCTTGAAGAACCTAACTACACCATTGAAATGAAAACGGTTGATAATGTAGAAGAAGAAGTACACCGTTTTACAAATGCATTAGAAAAAGCAAAAGAAGAGCTAGCGGTCATTCGGGATAAAGCAGAACAAGATCTAGGGGAGGATAAAGCAGCAATTTTTGCTGCTCACCTCCTAGTTCTTAGTGATCCTGAGTTAGTTGACGCTGTGAAAGATAAAATTACATCAACAAAAGTGAATGCCGAAAGCGCACTTCAAGAAATCGCAAACATGTTCATTTCGATGTTTGAAAACATGGATAATGAATATATGAAAGAGCGTGCGGCAGATATTCGAGATGTGACAAAACGTGTACTAGGGCACCTATTAGGAATTCAAACAACTTCATTAGCTCTTATTCAAGAAAAAACAGTGATTATAGCAGAAGATTTAACACCGTCAGACACGGCTCAACTAAATCCAGAGTATATTAAAGGGTTTGCGACAGATATCGGCGGTCGAACATCTCACTCTGCAATTATGGCACGATCAATGGAAATTCCAGCAGTAGTTGGAACAAAATCAATAACAGATGGAATTGAAAATGGCATGATGGTCATTGTGGATGGCTTAGATGGACAAGTTATTGTCAATCCGAGCAAAGAGCAATTAGAGGCTTATGAGCAAAAACTTGCTACGTTTAATAAACAAAAAGAAGAATGGGCCAAATTAGTGAATGAAAAAACACTCACTGTTGATGGACATCATGTAGAGTTAGCTGCAAATATTGGAACACCTGATGATATTACAGGCGTTCACAATAATGGAGCGGAAGGAATTGGCTTATATCGAACTGAGTTTTTATATATGGGTAGAAATGAGCTTCCGACAGAAGAAGAGCAATTTATAGCCTATAAAACAGTTGTTGAAAAAATGGCGGGAAAACCAGTTGTCATTCGGACACTTGACATAGGTGGAGATAAAGAGCTTCCATACTTAGATTTACCAAAAGAAATGAATCCTTTCTTAGGTTTCCGAGCGGTTCGATTATGCTTAGAAATGCAAGACATGTTCCGTACACAGCTTCGATCCCTTTTGCGTGCAAGTGCATTTGGAAATTTGAAAATTATGTTTCCGATGATTGCAACATTAGAAGAACTCCAACAAGCAAAAGCGATTTTGGCTGAAGAAAAGTTAAAATTGGTAGCTGAAAACGTAGCAGTATCTGAAGAGATTGAAGTCGGAATTATGGTTGAAATTCCTTCTACGGCTGTTTGTGCGGATTTGTATGCACCGGAAGTTGATTTCTTTAGTATTGGAACAAACGATTTAATTCAATATACGATGGCGGCTGACCGTATGAATGAACGAGTTTCTTATTTGTACCAGCCTTATCATCCAGCCATCTTACGCTTAGTGAACATGGTCATAGAAGCTGCACATCGCCAAGGCAAATGGGTTGGTATGTGTGGAGAAATGGCTGGGGATGAAGTGGCTATTCCGATTTTGTTAGGCCTAGGATTAGATGAGTTTAGTATGAGTGCTTCCTCAATCTTACCTGCGCGAAGCTTATTGGCAAAACTATCCAAACAGGAACTAGAAGGTTTTGCAAAAGAAATGCTTCAAAAAGCAACAGCCGCTGAAGTTGAAGCGTTAGTTCGCGCCAAGTTCTTTTAAAAAAAATGACAATAAATCGACAAAAAGAGTTATCAGATGATAACTCTTTTTAATTTGGCTTGCAATTACGCGTAAAAATAGAGAAAATAGAATGAAAGCTTTTTAGCGAAACCATCCTCATATATGGGAAAAGCGGGAGGGAAATGAATTGGATTCAAACTTACACGTAGAGCAGATAGAAAGAGCATTACGAATGATTGCACAAATGATAAAGCAACAAGGACGTGAAATATTATCACAGTTCCCGATAACGCCACCGCAATTTGTTGCCTTGCAATGGTTAAATGAACAAGGTGATATGACCATTGGGGAATTATCAAATAAGATGTATTTGGCATGTAGTACAACAACAGATCTTATTGACCGAATGGAAAAAAACGAATTGGTTGAGCGAGTGAAAGATTTACAAGATCGTAGAGTAGTCCGGATTCACCTTTTAGATAAAGGGAAAACAATTATTGAAGAAGTAATTAAAAAAAGACAAGAATATTTGCATGGTGTATTAGTTAATTTTTCTGTGGAAGAAGTAGAAATACTTGAAAAAAATTTAGATTTGCTCTATAACGAAATGGAAAGATCAACAGATAACAGCAAAGATAGAAATTGAGGGAGAAATATTGGATAGACCAATCGGTGTTATAGATTCTGGTTTAGGCGGTCTGACAGTTGCCTCTGAAATTATGAGGCAATTACCTAAAGAAGAAATCATTTATATTGGGGATTCGAAAAGATGTCCATATGGACCAAGACCGAGTGAAGAAGTAAGAGAATTCACATGGCAAATGATTAATAAGTTGTTAGAAGAAGGAATAAAAATGCTAGTGATTGCTTGTAACACAGCAGCGGCTGTTGTGTTAGATGAAGTGAAGCGTGAACTTCCGATTCCTGTTGTAGGGGTTGTTCATCCAGGAGCGATTGCAGCATTAAAGCTAACAAAAAAAGACCATGTTGCCGTCATAGGAACAACAGGTACAATTAACAGTAGTGCTTATGTCAAAGCTTTAAAAAGCATTAATAGCAATGTGAAAGTGGATAGCTTATCGTGTCCGCGGTTTGTTCCATTGGTCGAACGAGGCGTGTTTGATGGGGAAGAAGCTTTTGATGTAGTTGTCCAATCATTACAGCCATTATTGAATAAAAACTTTGATACGTTAATTCTTGGTTGTACCCATTACCCATTATTACGTGATGTCATTCAAGAGGTCGTTGGAAGTGAAATAAAATTAATCAGTTCTGGGGATGAGACAGCTCGTGAAGTGAGTGCTCTTTTATATCATAAAGATTTATTGTATACAAAAGAAAGGCAAGTAAATCACAAATATTTTACGACGGGAAACAGTACAATTTTTAAAGACATTGCGAACAAATGGCATGAAATTGAAATAGACAACGTGGAAACGATTATACTTCCATAAAACAAAAAGTGTGAGAAAAGGATAAAATCCAATCTCACACCTTTTTGTTTTGAAAAGAGAGAGTATAAAAATTTACGTATAGCAGTGAAGCGTTGAAAGCTTATTCTAGAAGAGTGAAGGGTCCGCACTTCGCTTGAAACGAAAAGACGCTCACTCGTTTTTCTTATTGTTTAGGAAACTATAAAATAGTCGACTTGTGTATAACATTGTTTTAATAAATTCTTAGAATGAATGAGGGACTTGGAGTACTATGAGACAAGCAAGAAAAGACCCAAGGGAATCATTCAACACTTGGGTTGGATTTATCGCGTTAGCAATTTTGTAGTTTATGATAAGTAAGCGGCCATGAAAACCGTTATCTGTGAACATTACTAGCGTTTTGGAACGTTGACGGACACAGGAGCAGTTAATCATAATATATCGCTAGGAATAGAGTGGCTTTGGCGTGAATAAGCGCTCCTGTGGCCACTAAAAAACGGAAACCCGTATCATGTTCACAAATAACGGCTGCTCTGACCGCGAAAATGAAACATGGAATGTGTTGGTTGTTCATCATACACTTCACTTGAATGAAAAGACGCTCCCGCGTTTTTCTTTATTTGTCCAAAAAAAGAATGAAAGACTGGTCTATTTCGAAAGAAAAGCTCGTATACATACTAGTACAAACTACCTTAGGAGGGAATAGAATGCGCAAATATGTGAAAACAGGTGTACCGGCCTTAATCGTCTTCACCCTAGTTATGGCAGGTTGTTCAACAGGAAACCAGGAAGCTTCAATGGAGATGGACACTCCTCAAATCAATTACATTGATGAAGGGGATTCTTTAGATGCGGAAGTGGATGCTACAGAAGCAGAAGCTACGAGTGAAGAAGAAGGAGTGACCGAGACAATAGAAAGAGAGTTATTCCTTTTTGATCAAAATGGTCTGATTGTTCCACAAACCATTGAAATTCCGAAACAAGAAGGTGTTCTTCGTCAATCACTTGAATACTTAGTAGAAGGTGGGCCAGTTTCGAATCATTTACCGAATGGCTTCCGTGCCGTTTTGCCGGCAGGTACTGAAGTCGACGTTCATCTAGAAGATGGAATTGCTTATGCTGATTTTTCAGAGGAATTTAAAAACTACAAACCAGAAGAAGAGTTGAAAATTCTCCAAGCTATTACATGGACAGTGACACAGTTTGAAAATGTAAACAGTGTGAAAATTAGAATTAATGGTTATGACCAAGAAACGATGCCTGTCAATCAAACACCAATTGGCATGGAAGGGTTTAGTCGTGCTAATGGAATCAATCTAGAAACAAATGATGTGTTTGATGTCGTTAACAGTAAGGGGGTTACCCTTTACTTTCTTGCCGAAAATGGGGACAACACCTACTATGTCCCAGTGACAAGAAGAGTAGAGAAGAATGAGGCAGACCCAATTGAACATGTCGTTTCTGAATTGCTAGAAGGACCTTCAATGAATTCAAGTTTGCTTACAGATTTTCGCCAAGAGGTGGAGTTGTTAGACAGTCCTTTGTATGAAAATGGAATCGTCACATTAAACTTCAATGAAGCTTTATTAAATCAACTTGAAGGAACAGCAATCTCTGATGATGTGTTAAATATGCTTGTCTTATCTTTAACAGAACAAAACGGAGTGGAGAAAGTTTCCATTCAAGTGAATGGAAACAGCGAAATTTTAACGACTTCTGGCGATATGTTAGCTGAACCTGTTAGCCGTCAACAATTACTTGAGGCTGGTAAATTTTAAGCAATTTTTAGGAAAAGCAAGCAAAGTTTGATATACTATGAAAGGCAGCACAACAATCGCTGCCTTTTTTCCATGACTGATAAAAAAGCAATAATACATACATAACTGAATGTAACTAGGAGGCCACCTATGAGAATTGATAACCGTACAAAAAATGAACTAAGACCTGTTGAAATCATTCGAGACTATTTAATCCATCCAGAAGGATCTGTATTAATTTCTGTAGGAAAAACAAAAGTTATTTGTACAGCAAGTATTGAAGATAGAGTCCCTCCTTTTATGAGAGGACAAGGAAAGGGCTGGATAGCAGCGGAGTATTCGATGTTGCCACGGGCGACAGAACAACGAAATATCCGTGAGTCATCAAAAGGGAAAGTTACAGGTCGTACAATGGAAATCCAACGATTAATTGGACGAGCATTGCGTTCTGTCATTGATTTAAGTAAACTAGGCGAGCGCACAATCTGGATTGATTGTGATGTAATTCAAGCTGATGGTGGAACAAGAACAGCTTCTATTACAGGGGCATATGTAGCGATGGTGCTAGCTCTAGAATCTTATATTGAAAAGTCGATGATAAAAGAATGGCCAGTCCAAGACTTTTTAGCTGCTGTTTCTGTTGGGGTTGACAGTCATGAAGGTGAGATTCTAGACTTATGTTATATAGAGGATGCAAAGGCAGAAGTAGATATGAACATTGTGATGACAGGAAATGGTGAATTCGTTGAGCTGCAAGGAACAGGTGAGGAAGCTACGTTTTCACGAAGTCAATTGAACGCTCTATTAGATTTAGCGGAACAAGGAATCTATGAATTAATTGATATTCAAAAGCAGGCTTTAAGCGAAAAAGTGATTAATCGCATTGAAAGTAAAGCAAAAAAGGACGAACAAAAATGAAAGAGCTTATTATTGCAACAAAAAACAAAGGGAAACTAAAGGAGTTTGAATCGATGCTCGCTCCGTTAGGGTTTTCTGTAACGTCTTTATTAGATTATCCCGAAATCCCTGATGTTGAGGAAACGGGTCTAACATTTGCTGAGAATGCATCTATAAAAGCTATGACGATGGCGAGGTATTTTCAGAAACCGGTTATCGCCGATGATTCTGGTTTATGTGTTGATGCGCTTTCAGGACAACCAGGTGTCCATTCAGCACGTTATGCCGGAGTGGAAAAAGACGATACCAAAAATAATGAAAAATTAATCCATGAATTGAAGCATGTGAAAGAAGAGGCGAGAACCGCACGTTTTCACTGCGCTTTAGTTCTAGCTTATCCTGATGGAAAAGAAGAAGTGTTTGAAGGGACATGTGAAGGGGTAATTACAACGGAACCAAAAGGAAGCAACGGGTTTGGGTATGACCCCCTTTTGTTGATTCCTAGTAAAGGCAAAACAATGGCTGAACTGACAATGGAAGAAAAAAATGAAATCAGTCACCGCAAAAAAGCATTACAGCAATTACAAGAAAGATTGAAACATTGGATGAACTAAATGGAGGCTAAAGAGCGATGAAAGCATTAATCGTAAGTGATAGCCATGGTTGGAAAGAAGAACTTGCTGAAGTATTGAATCGACACCGAGAGGAAGCCGATCTCATCATTCATTGTGGGGATTCAGAGCTACACTTTGATGAGACGATATTGAAAGATGTTGCCATTGTGGAAGGAAATTGTGATGTGAGCCATTCACAGTTCGAGGAAGAAATCGTGACAACAATTGATGGAGTGACGTTTTATGTTACGCATGGGCATTTGTATAATGTCAAAATGACACATGTTCCTATTAGTTATCGGGCGGAGGAAGTGGGAGCGTCGATAGCTTGCTTTGGTCATTCACATATCGCTACTTCATTTAGTGAAAACGGAGTGGTGTACATTAATCCAGGAAGCTTGCGTTTGCCCCGAAATCGTCCTGAGCAGACGTATTGCCTGTGTGAAATAAATGAAGATAAAATTGTTCGAGTTATGTTTTATAATCGAGCAGGAACAGTTATTCCAGAGTTAAGCAAACAATATTCACTTTCTTAAGAGATTCTCTTGACTTTGTTCCTTAAATATTATATAGTAATAAATGTCCGTTATTTAAGGAACACGCGGGTGTAGTTTAGTGGTAAAACCTCAGCCTTCCAAGCTGATGTCGTGGGTTCGATTCCCATCACCCGCTCCAATTAAGTCCCAGTAGCTCAGCTGGATAGAGCAACGGCCTTCTAAGCCGTCGGTCGGGAGTTCGAATCTCTCCTGGGACGCCATTATGAATACATATAATAAAGCTTACTGCTCTAGCAGTAAGCTTTTTTTGATAAGTTTCTTTCTTTCGGACGTTTGTTCCGCTATGTTAGTATTTATTAAGCTTTTTGATATGCTATTGGACATTGGTTCCGTTACATCAATCAAACGGAGTCGAGGTGACATCATAGTAAGCAAGTAACGGAATAGATGTCCGAACGCGATTGGAAAACGCTTGTTTTTAGTGAAATAGCGGAATAAATGTCTACTACGTCTACTCATACCCTCAAGTTTCCCCACCATCATCGTTCACACCGAATGAGAATATGCAGTCGTGACTCGTTGAATTTGCTGTAATACATTTTCAAAATTTGTTTGTTGTTCTTCCGCGTCATAATAAATGACGGTCCAGCCTTTTTTCGCTAATCCTTTTTCAATCTTAACTTTGTTTGCTTTTGACCGCTCTAGTAAAGCGATTCGAAAAGGAACTAAAGCCATGTTTACCTTAATGCGACCTTGTTTGTAATAAGGAGTAGGGTAGTAATTGCTTGCTAACAACATCTGAAACAATGCTTTTTCCTCGGCGTTTTTACATTTGTGAGGTTCAAGGGAAACTGGGACAAGTAGAGGTCTCCCACGTTTTTTTAACGCTAAATAAGGAATCTTTAATCGGATATGTTTTGTTTTCACTTTTTTCCATTCAAGTATCATCTTTTATCACCCATCCTATTTTTTACAAGGAAGAACAAAACTATTACGAATATAGAAAACTTTTTTTGAAAAGTTTGGTTTTTGTGAATTTCGAATATCCCTTATGCCGTCTTTATGTAAGCGTGTACAATAAATTACACTAATCAAAATAGTCGAAAAATTTTAGAAAAAGTGGTTGACCATCAACGTTAAAGGGCGTATTATAATGCTCAAACAACAAAACTTTTCACCATTTCTTTTCACAAAAACAGACTAGGATAAAGTTTAGAAATTATCAGTTAATATTAGTCTGAATTGTCGAAAAATTCTAATACATTACGAAACAAGCAAAGTAGATGAATCTTGGGGAAGGTCCATTTACTTTTAAGCAATATCTAGAAATACAATGAATGGTTTTGGGGGAGAAGATTATGAGAAGTGACATGATAAAAAAAGGGATAGACAGAGCTCCTCACCGCAGTTTACTTCGTGCAGCTGGAGTGAAAGATGAGGATATGGATAAGCCATTTATTGGCGTTTGTAATTCGTACATCGATATTATTCCAGGCCATATGCACTTAAATAAATTTGCGGAAGTGGCAAAACAAGCCATTCGTGAAGCAGGCGGGATTCCATTTGAATTTAATACGATTGGTGTTGATGATGGAATCGCGATGGGGCATATTGGGATGAGATACTCATTGCCAAGCCGAGAAATCATTTGTGATGCAGCTGAAACTGTAATTAATGCACACTGGTTTGATGGAGTATTTTTTATTCCAAACTGTGATAAGATTACGCCGGGAATGTTAATGGCGTCGGTTCGAACAAACGTCCCTTCTGTATTTGTATCAGGAGGTCCAATGGAAGCAGGAAGAACAAAAGATGGGAAACCTCTTTCGTTAGTGTCAGTATTTGAAGGCGTAGGTGCATTTTCGTCAGGAAATATGACAAGAGAAGAACTGCTAGAAATTGAGCAAAGCGCCTGTCCGACATGTGGTTCCTGTTCAGGGATGTTCACTGCAAATTCAATGAACTCCTTAATGGAAATGTTAGGATTAGCTCTACCAGGAAATGGTACATTAGTAGCGACGTCAACAGACCGTCATAAATTAATTTACGATGCAGCTAAACACTTAATGAATTTAATTGAAAAAGATATACGTCCACGTGACATTGTAACAAGAGATACAATTGACGATGCCTTTGCTCTCGATATGGCAATGGGTGGTTCGACTAACACTGTATTGCATACTCTAGCAATTGCAAATGAAGCTGAAATCGAATATGACTTAAATCGAATTAATGAAGTAGCTGAACGAATTCCATATTTAAGTAAAATCAGTCCAGCTTCAGATTATTCAATGGATGATGTCCATCACGCTGGTGGAGTGAGTGCCATTATTAAAGAGCTTTGTAGCATTGAAGGAGCGATTCATCCAGAACGTATAACAATTACTGGAAAGTCGTTATATGAAAATGTGAAAGATGCAGAAATTTTAAATGATGACGTCATCCGAAGAAAAGATAATCCGTATAGCCCAGTAGGTGGACTGTCTATCCTATTTGGTAACATTGCCCCAGACGGAGCGGTTATTAAGGTAGGAGCAGTTGACCCTTCTATCAAAGTATTTGAAGGTGAAGCGATCGTCTTTGAATCTCAAGATGAAGCGATTCAAGGTATTGATAACGGAGATGTGAAAGAAGGTCATGTCGTTGTTATCCGTTATGAAGGTCCAAAAGGCGGACCAGGAATGCCGGAAATGCTTGCCCCAACGTCTTCCATTATGGGAAGAGGGTTAGGAACAAAAGTGGCATTAATTACTGATGGTCGATTCTCTGGTGCATCTCGAGGAATTTCGATTGGTCATATCTCGCCAGAAGCAGCTGAAGGTGGACCAATTGCCTTTGTTGAAAATGGCGATAAAATTATCATTGATTTACCGAATCGTACAATGAACCTAGTTGTTTCTGATGAAGAACTAGCGAAACGAAGAGAACATTTTGTGCAACCTGAACCTAAGGTGAAAAAAGGTTATTTAGCTAGATATTCAAAATTAGTTACATCCGCCAATACAGGTGGAATTATGAAAGTATAATAACTGTATATAAAAAACGGTGAAGAGGAAAAGTAGTCATTTGGTAAGCTTGTACAGAGAGCCGCTGTTGCTGAAATGCGGTCTTGCTTCTTATGATGAACTCCCCTCTGAGTGCCAATCTGAACGAATTCTAGTAAGGTTGGTCGGGTGCTCACTACACTCGTTATTAAAAGAGGACGACAACGTCGTTCATGAGTTGGTATTTGAAAGAATGCCAAGAAAAAGGGTGGTACCGTGGAAAGAAATCTTTTCACCCCTTGCAAAAAGACACTATAGGTCTTCGTGTAGGGGTGGGAAGATTTTTTTCATGCTTTTTTGTCAGAAAATTTCCCACATATTTGTGAGATATAGAGAATTTAGAAATGGGAAAGTACCCAATTTGCTTAAAAAGGAGGAAGAAAAAATGAGTACCAAGTTGAGGCAAAAACAAAGTGTAGAAGTAAAGCAAGAAGAACAGAAAGTTTCGGGGTCTAGTATGTTAATTAAAGCATTAGCCGAAGAAGGTGTCGAAGTGATTTTCGGATACCCGGGGGGAGCTATTTTACCAACGTATGATGAAATTTATAAAACAGGGATTCGTCATATTTTAGCTCGACATGAACAAGGTGCTGTTCATGCAGCTGAAGGCTATGCAAGAGTATCAGGAAAGCCGGGCGTCTGTGTTGTCACATCAGGACCTGGTGCTACGAATGTTGTAACAGGTATTGCTGATGCAATGATGGATTCTCTTCCTCTTGTTGTTATTTCAGGACAAATAGCAACTACACTAATTGGTACGGATGGATTTCAAGAAGCAGACATGATTGGAATAACAATGCCGATTACAAAACATAGCTTTCAAGTTCGAAAAGTAGAGGACTTACCTCGAATAGTGAAAGAGGCATTTCATATCGCAACAACAGGAAGGCCAGGACCAGTATTAATTGATTTACCAAAAGATGTGTCAGTCGATACCGGTATTTTTAACTACGATAAAGAAGTAGACTTACCAGGATATCAACCAACCATTATTCCAAACAAACATCAAATTCGAAAGCTATCAGAGGCAATAACAGAAGCGAAAAAACCAGTGATTTTAGCGGGAGCTGGGGTCCTTCATGCAAAAGCATCTGATGAATTACTTGCTTTTGTGGAACAGCAACAATTACCGGTAGCTACAACATTACTTGGGTTAGGTGCTTTTCCTGGTGAACATGAACTTAGCTTAGGAATGGCTGGTATGCACGGAACATATACAGCGAATATGGCATTGCATGAGACAGACTTATTAATTAATATCGGTGCTCGATTTGATGACCGTTTAACAGGGAATTTAGCCCATTTTGCTCCACATGCAAAAGTCGCTCATATTGATATTGACCCTGCTGAAATTGGCAAAAACGTCGATACCCATATTCCTGTAGTAGGAGATGCGAAGCAAGCATTATCGATGTTACTTGAAGAACATGGAAAGCAAAGTGAAAGTTCGGTTTGGAAAGCTGACTTAAAACGACTACAAAGTGAATATCCGCTCTGGTATAAACAAGATGGAGAAACAATAAAGCCACAGCATTTAATGGAAGCCATTTACAAGGTGACAAAAGGAGAAGCGATTGTAACGACAGATGTTGGTCAACATCAAATGTGGGCTGCTCAATATTATAAATTCAATAAGCCAAATCGATGGGTTACATCAGGTGGCCTTGGAACAATGGGCTTTGGATTCCCGGCTGCAATTGGAGCTCAATTCGCTGAACCGAATTCTCCAGTTATTGCGATTTTAGGAGACGCTGGGTTTCAAATGACATTACAGGAGCTCTCGATTTTACAAGATTTAAACTTACCGGTAAAAGTCATTATCGTGAACAATGAAGCACTTGGGATGGTTCGTCAATGGCAGCAATTGTTTTACGAAGAACGCTATTCCAACTCTGTGTTTACAACACAGCCGAATTTTGTGAAATTAGCTGAAGCATATGATATTAAAGCAATGAAAATCGCTAAGATTGAAGATGTCGTTCCAGCACTTGAAGAAGCAATGGCGTTTGATGGCCCTGTGCTATTAGATTTTCGTGTCACTCAAGTAGAAAATGTCTATCCAATGATTTCTCCTGGGAAAGGACATCATGAAATGGAGGGAATTAAGCCATGAAACGGACAATCACAGCGTTAGTGAATAATCAATCAGGCGTATTAAACCGCATTACGGGGTTGTTTGCGAGAAGAAATTTTAACATCGAGAGTATTACAGTTGGTATTACAGAAAACCCATCCATTTCGCGAATGACATTTGTCGTTGTCGTCGATAGCGAGCGAAACATTGAACAAGTTTTAAAGCAATTAAATAAACAAGTTGATGTATTAAAAGTAAAAGATATTACAGATGAGCCGATTGTTGCTAGAGAATTAGCTTTAGTAAAAATTAATGTGACACCAGCTCAACGAAGCGAGTTAGCTGCACTTGTCAATCCGTTTCGAGCTTCCATTATTGATGTTGGCCGTGAAAATATGACGATCCAAGTGACAGGGGAACACGATAAAGTGGAGGCGTTAATTGATTTAGTTAGACCATATGGCATTCAAGAAATTGCTCGTACAGGAATTACCGCCTTTAAACGCGGGACAAAAAAGTCAATGATCGATGCAAATCGAATTACGTTAATTAATTAATAGTTAATATAAAATTCTATTAAAAAACTAAGGGAGAGATTTTATTATGGCAAAAGTATATTATAACGGAGACATTAACGAAGGCGTATTACAAGGAAAGAAAGTAGCAATTATCGGATATGGTTCACAGGGTCATGCTCACGCACAAAATTTACGTGATAGTGGAACTGAAGTCATTGTTGGTTTACGCCAAGGGAAATCATGGGACCAAGCGGCAAATGATGGCTTTGAAGTAATGGAAGTTCGTCAAGCTGCCGCAGCTGCTGATATCATTATGATTTTATTACCAGACGAAAATCAACCGAAAGTTTACAATGAATCAATTAAACCAGAATTAACTGCGGGTAAAGCTCTTGCATTTGCACATGGTTTTAACGTTCATTTTAATCAAATTGTTCCTCCAAGCGATGTTGATGTATTTTTAGCAGCTCCAAAAGGACCTGGACATTTAGTTCGTCGTACGTATGAAGATGGTGCTGGAGTTCCTGGGCTATTTGCGGTATATCAAGATGCGACTGGCAAAGCAAAAGACATTGCATTAGCTTATTCGAAACAAAATGGTTCTGCACGTGCAGGTGTATTAGAAACGACATTCCAAGAAGAAACAGAAACAGATTTATTCGGAGAGCAAGCTGTACTTTGTGGTGGAACAGCAGCATTAGTAAAAGCAGGATTTGAAACATTAGTAGAAGCTGGCTATCAACCAGAAGTAGCTTACTTTGAATGTTTACATGAATTGAAATTAATTGTAGACCTGATGTATGAAGGCGGACTTGAAACAATGCGTTATTCGATTTCTGATACAGCACAGTGGGGCGACTTCGTGGCAGGACCACAAATTGTAACAGAAGATACGAAAAATGCGATGAGAAAAATCTTAAATGATATCCAAACAGGAAAATTTGCGAAAGGCTGGATTCTTGAGAATCAAGCAAACCGTCCTGAATTTACTGCAATTAATGCGAGAGAAAAACAACATCCAATTGAAGTGGTAGGACGTGAGCTACGCGAAATGATGCCTTTCGTCAAGTCCAAAAAAGGAGTTGTAGGTAGTGCGAAAAATTGACGTATTCGACACAACCTTGCGTGATGGAGAGCAATCAGCAGGTGTGAACTTGAATTTCGAAGAGAAAATGGAAATTGCAAAACAATTAGAACGACTTGGGGTTGATATTATCGAGGCAGGCTTTCCCGCTGCCTCCCCAGGTGATTTAAAGTCAGTAAAGGCGATTTCAAATGCAATTAAAGGAAGTTCAGTATTAGGATTATCACGAAGTGTTCAAAGTGATATTGATGCAGCATGGGAAGCGTTAAAAGAAGGGGCTGAACCTAGAATCCATGTTTTTATTGCAACATCACCGATCCATATGACACATAAATTAAGAATGTCACCGGATCAAGTGGTGGAGAGAGCCGTTGAATCTGTTCGTTATGCTGCAAAACGATTTCCGAAAGTGCAGTGGTCTGCTGAAGATGCCTGTCGCTCGGATTTAGATTTTCTCGTTCGAATCATTGAAAAGGTCATTGATGCTGGTGCGTCTGTCATTAACATCCCAGATACTGTTGGATACATTACACCACATGAAATCGGACATATTTTTAGATATTTACGTCAGAATGTTCAAAATATTGATAAAGCCAAACTATCAGCCCATTGCCATGATGATTTAGGGTTAGCGGTAGCGAACTCACTTGCTGCAATTGAAGCTGGTGCAGAACAAGTGGAATGTACAATTAATGGGATAGGAGAACGTGCAGGAAATGCTTCTTTAGAAGAAATTGCTGTCGGTCTTCATATTCGAAAAGATGTATTTGGAGCTGATACTGGAATTGTGCTTAAGGAAATTAAGCGCACAAGTTCTCTCGTTAGTAAGTTAACAGGTATGGCCGTTCCGAACAACAAAGCAGTAGTTGGTAACAATGCGTTTGCCCATGAATCAGGCATTCATCAAGACGGTGTTCTTAAAGAAAAATCAACATATGAAATTATTACTCCTGAACTTGTTGGTGTTTCGTCAAACCGAATGGTGTTAGGAAAACATTCAGGGCGTCATGCGTTTAAAGAAAAAATTAAAGAATTAGGATATACAGCTTCAGAAGACCAATTGAACAAAGTGTTTAAAGCGTTTAAAGAATTAGCGGATAAGAAAAAGGAAATTACTGAAGATGATATTTTTGCCTTAATGACAGAGGAAAAAATCGGGTCAGCGATTCAATATTATGCTGTCGATAGTCTCCAAGTGAATTACGGTACAAATAATATTCCAACTGCAACAATTACGATGCAAAAACCAGATGGCATCATTGTTCAAGAAGCAGCTACAGGCTCTGGTAGTGTTGAAGCGATTTACAACACATTAGAAAGAATTATCGATGCTCCAGTCAAGTTATTAAACTATCGAATTCAATCGATTAATGGTGGTCGTGATGCACTAGCAGAAGTGTATGTAAATATTCGCTTTGAAAATACAGAATCGTCTGGACGTGGAACGGCACATGATGTGCTTGAAGCATCAGCGAAAGCGTATGTGAATGCCGTGAATCGCATCTTGAATCGGATTCAAAAAGAAAACAAATATAAAGAAGAAGCCCATCTTTAATGAGCATAGGAAGGAAGACGCGGAATGAACAAAAAAATCACAGTATTACCTGGTGATGGCATTGGACCAGAAGTCGTTCAATCTGCAGTCGAAGTGCTTGATACAATCGCAAAGCACTTCGACCACCAGTTCACGTATACGTACGCCAAGCTTGGCGGAGTAGCCATTGATGAGGAAAACACACCTTTGCCTGAAGCGACAGTGAAAGCATGTAAGGAAAGTGATGGTGTTCTATTAGGAGCAGTAGGTGGCCCCAAATGGGATACATTACCGGGACATTTGAGACCGGAAAAAGGCTTACTTGGTATACGGAAACAATTGAATTTATTTGCGAATTTACGCCCTGTTACCGCACATGAAAGTTTAACAGATTCTTCTACTCTAAAACAAGAAGTCATTAATGGTGTAGATTTAATGATTGTTCGGGAATTAACAGGTGGATTGTACTTTGGAGATCCGAGTGAACGTTGCCAAAAAGACGGAGAAGAAGCAGCTGTTGATACTCTTTTATATAAACGAAGTGAAATCGAACGAATTGTTAAGCAAGCATTTGAACTCGCGAAAGTGAGAAGACAAAAAGTAACATCGGTCGATAAAGCGAATGTACTAGAATCAAGTCGCTTATGGAGAGAGGTTGCAGAAGAAATTGGAACACAATATCCGGATATTGAACTAGAACATATGCTTGTCGATAATGCCGCCATGCAGCTAATTCGCAATCCGAAGCAATTTGATGTCGTTGTGACTGAAAATATGTTTGGAGATATTTTAAGTGATGAAGCGTCAATGCTCACTGGTTCACTTGGAATGTTGCCATCAGCTAGTATAGGAAGTGGGGGACCGGGCTTATATGAACCAATTCATGGCTCAGCTCCTGATATTGCTGGTCAAAATAAAGCAAACCCTCTCGCAACGATTGCCTCTGTTGCAATGATGTTAAAATATTCATTTGGCATGGTTAAAGAAGCAGAAATAATTGAGGAAGCGATTAGTCACGTTTTAAATGCAGGTCACCGAACGGGTGACATTAGTAAACAAGGCGACGCAATTTTATCAACAACAGAGATGACGGAAAAGGTTGTTGACGCCATTGACGCCATTGTGACTGTGAAAAACTAAAGAGGAAACTGAATATCCGAAGAGAAAGTGGGGAAAGGAAATGGCACCAAAAACGATCATTGAAAAAATTTGGGAAAAACATACTGTGCTAGCAGAAGAGGGAAAACCAACCCTTTTATATATTGATTTACAAATGGTTCATGAAGTTACGTCACCTCAAGCATTTGAAGGATTACGATTGAGTAATCGTAAAGTTCGTCGCCCGGATTTAACGTTTGCCACGATGGACCATAACGTACCAACCGTGAATCGCCTAAGCATTACAGATGAAATTGCAAAAAAGCAAATGGAGACATTAAAAAACAACTGTGATGAATTTGGGATCAAAGTAGCTGACTTAGATAGTCCTGATAATGGTATTGTCCATGTCATCGGTCCAGAGTTAGGCTTGACACAGCCTGGGAAAACGATTGTATGTGGAGATAGTCATACGTCTACACATGGTGCATTTGGCGCGTTAGCGTTTGGTATCGGTACAAGTGAGGTTGAACACGTATTAGCGACTCAAACATTATGGCAAAGTAAACCGAAAACATTAGAAGTTCGTGTAACAGGTCGCCTTGGAACAGGGATTACAGCAAAAGATGTTATTTTAGCGATTATTTCAAAGTTTGGTGTGGATTTCGGAACAGGGTCTGTTATTGAATTTACAGGCGAAGCGATTCGTGGCATGACGATGGAAGAAAGAATGACAATTTGTAATATGTCCATTGAAGCAGGGGCGAAAGCGGGATTAATTAGTCCAGACCAAGTGACATTTGATTATTTAGAAGGCAGAGAATATGTGCCGAGCGGAGAAGAGTTTGAGAAAAAGGTAGAAGAGTGGAAAGCCCTAGTTACAGATGAAGGGGCAGAATATGACAAAGTTGTTGTTATTGATACTTCTGAAATTCAACCAATGGTGACATGGGGAACAAACCCATCCCAAGGTATTCGGATTCACGATACGGTCCCTAATCCACAGGATGCAAAAACTCAATCAGAGCGCCGCGCAATCGAGCAAGCGCTTGAATATATGGATTTAACACCAGGAACAAAAATGACAGACGTTGAAGTGCAGCATGTGTTCATTGGCTCGTGTACAAACTCGCGTATTAGTGACCTTCGTGCTGCAGCAGCTGTTGCAAAAGGCCGTAAAGTGTCAGAAAGCGTTCGAGCTATCGTTGTCCCAGGCTCACAAAAAGTAAAACAACGGGCAGAAGAAGAAGGATTAGATAAAATCTTTATCGAAGCCGGCTTTGAATGGCGTGAATCTGGTTGCAGTATGTGTTTAAGTATGAATCCTGACTTTATCCCAGAAGGAGAGCGTTGTGCCTCAACGTCAAACCGTAATTTCGAGGGTCGTCAAGGAAAAGGGTCAAGAACACATCTCGTTAGTCCAGCAATGGCAGTAGCTGCTGCAGTAACAGGGAAATTTGTCGATGTAAGAACATTTGATAAATCAACAGTATAATGAAAAAGAACAAGTAAAGTTGAGGTGGAAAAGATGGAACCAATTGTTGTACACACTGGGAAAGCAGCAGCGATGAATCGCGTAAATGTCGATACAGACCAAATTATTCCTAAACAATTTTTAAAACGTGTTGAAAGAACAGGATTTGGACAGTTTTTGTTTTTTGACTGGAGGTTTAATGATGATGGCTCAGATAATCCAGAGTTTGAATTGAACCAACCACAAAACGAAGGAGTAACAATCCTTGTAGCTGGTCATAATTTCGGCTGTGGATCATCAAGAGAACATGCGCCATGGGCATTAAAAGACTACGGATTTCAAGTTATTATTGCACCGTCTTTTGCAGATATTTTTTATAATAACTGTGTGAAGAATGGGATTTTACCAATCCGTCTTGATGAAAACAAAGTAAATGAATTACTTGAAAATGCAAATGCAGCCGGATATGAGCTAACGGTTGATTTACCTAAGCAAAAAATTACAGATACCATTTCTTTTGAAGCCGATTTTGACATTGATCCATACTGGAAGGAAATGTTGATAAACGGATGGGATGAAATTGGATTAACGTTACGATATGAAGATAAAATTAAAGAGTATGAAAACGCCCAAACATAATAGAGAACTCCCCGTTATGACATTTAACTCATAATGGGGATTTCTTTATTAGCTTGTATGAAATCGTAGTAAACACAGCGATCCCATTTCGTTTTAAAAAAGAAAAAAACGAAAACCATGTATAGCTTTTCTTCATATACATACAATGATTGTAATTTCAAAATGTAACTGATACACTTATCAAAAGATAATGTCAAGTAGTCCTTTCGATAAAACTTAAGGAATAGAGCGGAGCGTTTCTATGAGTAAAGAAAACAATCATCAGAAAGATAATGTCGTTCTTTTTCCAGGTCTTGTCACAAAGCTTGTTGATAAAGGTATGACTGCATTAAAGGAAAAAAAGTTTAAAGACTCCCTATCATTTTTTGAGCAAGCGCTTGAATTAGAAGAAGACCATGCTCAAGGTCGCTTTGGTGTTGTCCTGTCACTTATAGAGCTAGGTCACTTAAAAGAAGCTGCAGATAAAAGCAAACAAATGTTAAATGAAGATATCGGAAATTATTATGATATTTTACAAGTTCATGTATCGTTATTAGTTCAATTAGGACAGTATAAGAATGTTGTATCGATACTTGAAGGTGTTTTATCTGAAGCACAGCTGCCGCCACACTTGGCCGAGTCTTTTTATCAGCTCTTGCACTTTAGCCGCCAAATGAATGGGGAAGAACCAGAATACCATACGCCAACAAAAGTTGACGAAGAGCCACCTGTAGAATTAATGACATTACTTCATCATTCGAACAAGGAAAATCAATTAAGAGCCATTCAATTGCTAAGTAAACACGAGCATCCAATTGTCATTTCAGAATTTAAGAAATATTTGTTAGATGACCGAGATCCGATGTTAAAAACAATTGTGTTGCAAACTTTAGGACAACTACAAGTATCTGAGCCGATTGAACTGAAAAAGTTTGATCATACTGTAACAGTTGTCCCAACTCAAGTGAAAGAAGTAACTGAACAGTCATTTGGAAAAGAAGTACAAGCAATGATTGAGCAGGAGTTAGAACAAGAAAATCCAACATTGTTGGAAACAGTTCTCCATATATGGTGGCAATATATATTTGCTTTATTTCCACTTATCCCACTTCCGGAAGATAAAGAATTATGGGTTGCTGCGATTTATGTTGTAGGATTGGAAAGTCAAGGGTTTGATTTCGATGAAAATGAAATTGCCACTAAGTATCATCACTCGGTTTATGATATTTTACAAAAGGCAAATGAAATTCGAGAAGTAGAAGAAACGGTGTTCCAAGGGATAGAAGTATAACTAAGAAAATTTCAATACATAACGTACATATTTAGACAAAAAGTTTTATTAATTGATCTGATCGGCTATTATGGTATAATAAAAGGGTTGTCAATCATAGGGAAACATTGTTGGTAAAAATGTAATTGAAAGTTGGAGGGAAAGAATTAATGACTGCCAAATTTGAAAAGTTAGAAGGAAATCAAGGCGTACTTACAGTTGAAGTAGAAGCTGATAAAGTAAACGCTGCGTTAGATCAAGCATTTAAAAAAGTAAGCACGAAAGTTAATGTTCCAGGATTCCGCAAAGGGAAAATTCCTCGTGGGTTATTTGAGCAACGTTTTGGTGTAGAATCACTATATCAAGATGCTCTTGATATTTTATTACCAGAGTCATACGCACAAGCGATCCAAGAAACAGGAATTGAACCTGTCGATCGTCCAGACATTGATATTGAACAAATGGAAAAAGGCTCAAACTTAATTTATAAAGCGACAGTTGTCGTGAAGCCAGAAGTACAGCTTGGCGAATACAAAGGGTTAGAAGTAGAAGAAGAAGATACTACAGTAACAGATGAAGATGTTGAAAATGAGTTAAAGCAACTTCAAGAAAAACAAGCAGAGTTAGTTGTTGTAGAAGAAGGCACGATTGAAAATGGTGATACTGCCGTATTCGACTTTGCTGGCTATGTGGATGGTGAAGCGTTCGAAGGTGGAACAGCTGAAAACTATTCATTAGAAATTGGTTCAGGTCAATTCATTCCAGGTTTTGAAGAACAATTAGTTGGTTTAAAAGCTGGGGAAGAAAAAGACGTTGAAGTAACATTCCCAGAAGAGTACCACTCAGAAGATTTAGCTGGTAAACCAGCAACATTTAAAGTGAAGGTTCATGAGATTAAGCGTAAACAGCTTCCTGAATTAAACGATGAGTTCGCTAAAGATGTGAATGAAAACGTTGAGACACTTGATGGGCTAAAAGAAGAATTAAAAGATAAATTAACAAAAGATAAAGAGCACCAAGCAGACCATAAAAAACGCGATACCCTTGTTGAAAAAGCGGCTGAAAATGCAACAATTGACATCCCAGAAGCAATGGTTACGACAGAAGTAGACCGTATGTTACAAGAATTTGGACAACGTCTACAATATCAAGGAATGAATCTTGATATGTACTACCAATTCTCTGGCACAGATGAAGAAGGAATGAAAGAGCAATTTAAAGTAGATGCAGAAAAACGTGTTCGTGTGAACTTAACACTAGAAGCGATTGCAGAAGCTGAAAACTTTGACATTTCTGATGACGACGTGGAGAAAGAAATTGAGAAAATGGCAGAAATGTACAACCGTCCTGCAGATGAAATTAAACAATTGTTACAAGCACAAGGTGGCCTTGAAGGCATCAAAGGTGATTTGAAAATCCAAAAAGCTGTAGATTTTCTTGTGGAGAACAGCAAAACAGTTGCATAAGATGAAATGATAACAAGGCGCGATTTAATTCGTGCCTTGTTTTATAACCATTGTCATGAAAGAATTTCAGAAATAAGGTATGAATTTGCCAGTAGATGAACAATATGAATAAAAGCACCTTCTTTGCTGGCAAAAAATATAGAAGCCGATTGAAAAAGATAGAGGAGTTTTTTAGCCACTTATTGAATACAGTATGAATAAGGGTAACCCATGGTCCATTAGAGATAATCGAAAATACATAATGAATACTTCCGTTATTTTTTTGTCTGGCAAATAAAAAAACATAAAGAAAAAAGTCATTCCATTACCACACTATTTCCAATGTATGATACAATGCAATACATAACTTTAGGCTTCTATCGTAACCATTTTGTAAGGTTAAATATTTCTAATGCAATTACCACCATGGTACAATCTTGTTAGGGGTGATACGATGTTTAAATTTAACGATGAAAAAGGACAGTTGAAATGTTCTTTTTGTGGAAAAACACAAGACCAAGTAAGAAAACTGGTTGCAGGACCTGGTGTTTATATATGTGACGAATGTATTGAGCTGTGCACTGAAATCGTTGAAGAAGAATTAGGAACGGAAGAAGAAGTTGAGTTTCAAGAAATTCCAAAACCTAATGAAATTCGAGAAATTTTAGATGATTACGTCATCGGTCAAGAAACAGCGAAGAAATCATTAGCCGTTGCAGTTTATAATCACTATAAACGAATCAATTCATTAAATAAAAATGAAGAGGTTGAGCTTGCGAAAAGTAATATTGCTCTTATCGGTCCTACAGGAAGCGGTAAAACATTATTAGCTCAAACGTTAGCTAGAATTTTAAATGTACCTTTTGCCATTGCAGATGCAACGTCTTTAACTGAAGCGGGTTACGTTGGAGAAGACGTAGAAAACATTTTATTAAAACTAATTCAGGCTGCTGACTATGATGTAGAAAAAGCGGAAAAAGGAATTATTTATATCGATGAGATTGATAAAGTGGCTAGAAAATCTGAAAACCCTTCAATCACAAGAGATGTTTCGGGTGAAGGTGTTCAGCAAGCCTTATTAAAAATTCTTGAAGGAACAACAGCAAGTGTACCACCTCAAGGGGGAAGAAAACACCCTCATCAAGAATTTATTCAAATTGACACAACAAACATCTTATTTATTTGTGGTGGAGCATTTGATGGGATTGAACAAATCATTAAACGTCGATTAGGGAAAAAAGTCATTGGCTTTGGTTCCGATGCGAAACAAGAAGATTTAAAACCAGGTGAGTACTTAGCTAAAGTTTTACCAGAAGATTTATTACGTTTTGGTCTTATTCCGGAATTCATCGGTCGTCTCCCGGTTATTTCTTCACTAGAGCCTCTTGATGAAGCGGCGTTAGTCGAAATTTTAACAAAACCAAAAAATGCGTTAGTGAAACAATATAAGCGTTTATTAGAGATGGATGAAGTCGAATTAGACTTTACAGAGGATGCACTTTTAGAAATCTCGAAAAAAGCGATTGAGCGAAAAACAGGTGCTCGTGGATTACGCTCGATTATCGAAGGTATTATGTTAGATGTTATGTTTGACCTTCCTTCAAGAGAAGACGTTGTAAAATGTACAATTACAGCAGAAAGTGTAACTAGCGGTGAAGCACCGGTCTTAACAACAGAAGATGGAACGGAAATTAAATTAGAAAAGAAAGAACCAAAGGAAAGCGCATAACCAAATTCTCCCTAACTGACATGATGTTGGTTAGGGATTTTTTGTTTACTGTAGATGTTCTCGGAGATACTAAAAGAAAATGACAACCATACGTCTAAGGGGGATCATCTATGAATTGGACTGGAATTGCGTTACTCATTCAATTAGTTTTCGGGACCATTATTGGTATCTACTTTTGGAATTTATTAAAAAGCCAACGATCACAAAAGGTATCGGTTGACAAAGAATCACGAAAAGAAATGGAACAGCTTCGAAAAATGAAAGCTGTTCGCTTAAGTGAACCATTATCTGAAAAGGTTAGACCAACAAGCTTTGAAGAAATTATTGGACAACAGGAAGGAATCCGTACTTTACGTGCTGCATTATGCGGACCTAATCCTCAGCATGTTCTTATTTATGGACCACCAGGGGTTGGGAAAACAGCAGCAGCTCGTCTCGTGTTAGAGGAAGCGAAGAAAAACCATCGTACTCCATTTAGACATGATGCCGCTTTTGTTGAACTAGACGGGGCAACAGCACGATTCGATGAAAGAGGTATTGCTGATCCGCTCATTGGCTCTGTCCACGATCCGATTTATCAAGGAGCGGGAGCAATGGGGCAAGCTGGCATTCCTCAGCCAAAACAAGGAGCTGTCACAAAAGCTCATGGTGGAGTTTTATTTATTGATGAAATCGGTGAGTTGCATTCGATTCAATTGAATAAGCTATTAAAAGTGTTAGAAGACCGGAAAGTATTTCTTGAAAGTGCTTATTATAATGAAGATAATCCGCAAATCCCAAGACATATACATGAAATTTTTCGAAATGGACTTCCTGCCGATTTTCGCCTAATTGGGGCAACAACAAGAAGACCGGAAGAAATTCCACCAGCCATTCGTTCACGGTGTTTAGAAGTTTATTTCCGTTCGCTTACACAAGATGAAATTATTGTCATTGCTAAAAAAGCGGTTGAGAAAATGGCATTCACAGTAGAAGAAGGGGCACTAGAACGCATTTCAAAATATGCGACAAACGGAAGAGAAGCAGTGAATACAGTTCAAATTGCTGCCGGAGTAGCAACTAGTGAAGACCGAATTGAAATTACAAATGCCGATGTAGAATGGGTTATCCATTCAAGTCAGCTATCACCACGCCCTGAACGAAAAATCCATGCTGTTCCAAAAATAGGTTTAGTTAATGGCCTAGCGGTGTATGGACCTAATATGGGAGCGTTAATGGAACTTGAAGTGAATGTGATTCCTGTTGCTGAAGGGAAGGGGAAAGTGAACATCACGGGAATTGCAGAAGAAGAAAGTACTGGAAACCAATCTCGGTCAATCCGAAGAAAAAGTATGGCAAAAGGGTCTGTTGAAAATGTTGTCACGGTGTTGCGAAATTTAGGACTACCAACGGGGAATTTTGATATTCATATTAATTTTCCAGGAGGAACACCTGTAGATGGTCCATCTGCTGGGATTGCGATTGCAACTGGAATATATTCCGCGTTGAAAAATGTAAGAGTCGATAACAAAGTAGCCATGACAGGTGAATTAAGTATTCATGGTATGGTTAAGCCAATCGGTGGAGTCGTAGCAAAAATAGAAGCCGCACGTGATGCTGGGGCAACAAAAGTTATTATTCCGAAAGAAAATGAACAAGCGATTTTGCAAGAAATGAAAGGAATTGAAATCATTGCTGTTGAAACACTAGAGGAAGTTTTTGATTTAACCTTTGTTGATGTGGAACGAGAAGAGGTTATCCCAGCAAATCAACAAATTGAGAGTTCAGCTACACCAATTTAATCATTAGACAAAGGAATGTCTATAGGATAAAATGTACAAGATACAAAGCAATAACGAATACTCTAATAGAAATGGCTCTACTTATGGAAGTGGAGTTGTTGGGGAGGTGCTGTCTCATGGTCAATAAAGATAAAAGAGTTATCCCGTTATTACCATTACGAGGATTATTAGTATTTCCAACTATGGTATTACATCTAGATGTAGGACGAGCAAAGTCTGTCCAGGCACTTGAAGCTGTAATGGTGGATGACCATGAAATTTTATTAGCAACACAAAAGGAAATCTCAATCGATGAACCAGCAGAAGATGAAATTTATAAAATAGGAACATTAGCGAAAGTTAAGCAAATGCTGAAGTTACCGAATGGTACGATTCGCGTATTAGTAGAAGGGCTACAACGGGCTCGTATCGAATCGTTTCTCGAAAATGAAGAAATGTTTCAAGTGGAAATTACCCCACTAACAGATGAAGAGATTGATACAGAATCAGAAAAAAAAGCATTGATGCGCAATACGCTCCAGCAATTTGAACAATACATTAAATTATCAAAGAAAATTTCGGCGGAAACATTAGCTACTGTGACTGATATTGCGGAGGCTGGTCGTTTAGCTGATGTGATTTCTACGCATTTACCTTTAAAGATTGCGGAAAAGCAAAAGCTATTAGAGACGATATCGATCAAGGACCGCCTTCTTTCCATTATTGATGTATTAAATAATGAAAAAGAAGTATTAGGTCTTGAGAAGAAAATCGGACAACGCGTGAAAAAATCAATGGAAAAAACGCAAAAAGAATATTACTTGCGTGAGCAAATGAAAGCGATCCAAAAGGAACTTGGTGACAAAGAAGGAAAATCAGGTGAAATTGCTTCGTTGCGTGAAAAAATTGAAGATGCAAATATGCCTGAAAGCATTCAAGAAAAAGCGTTTAAAGAGTTAGAGCGCTATGAAAAAATGCCATCAAGTTCTGCTGAAAGCTCAGTTATTCGTAATTATATTGAATGGTTACTTAACTTGCCATGGAATAAAGAAACTGAGGACCTTTTAGATATTCATAATGCGGAAGATATTTTAAATAAAGACCATTACGGTTTAGAGAAAGTAAAAGAACGGGTTTTAGAGTATTTAGCCGTGCAACAATTAACAAAAGAGTTAAAAGGACCCATCCTGTGTTTAGCAGGTCCTCCGGGAGTAGGGAAAACATCGCTTGCACGCTCAATTGCTCGTTCTTTAAACCGCAAATTTGTTCGGATTTCTCTCGGTGGTGTTCGTGATGAAGCAGAAATTCGTGGACATCGTCGCACGTATGTTGGTGCGATGCCAGGACGAATTATGCAAGGGATGAAAAAAGCGGAAACAATTAATCCTGTCTTTTTATTAGATGAAATTGATAAAATGGCGAATGATTTTCGTGGAGACCCTGCAGCTGCATTGTTGGAAGTGTTAGATCCTGAACAAAATAATACATTCAGTGATCATTATATTGAAGAGCCATATGATTTATCAAAGGTCATGTTCGTAATGACAGCCAATAATATAGGGACGATTCCAGGTCCATTACTAGACCGTATGGAGATTATCTCGATTGCTGGTTACACGGAAATTGAAAAACAGCATATCGCAAAAGGCTATCTTTTACCAAAACAAGCAAAAGACCATGGGTTAACGAGAGGAACGCTCCAAGTAAAGGATGAAGCGATTTTAACTGTTATTCGTCATTATACAAGAGAAGCAGGCGTTCGAAACTTAGAGCGGCAAATGGCAACGATATGTCGAAAAGCAGCAAAGATGATTGTTTCTGGAGAAAAGAAACGAGTTGTTGTGACACCGAAAATGGTGGAAGTTATGTTAGGGAAGTCGAAATTCCGCTATGGACAAGCTGAAGTAGAAGACCAAGTGGGAACGGCAACAGGCTTAGCTTACACAACAGCTGGTGGAGATACATTAGCGATTGAAGTTTCTGTTGTGCCAGGTAAAGGAAAGCTAATTTTAACGGGGAAACTTGGAGATGTCATGAAAGAATCGGCTCAAGCGGCCTTTAGTTATATTCGTTCTCGAGCAAATGAGCTCCAAATCGATAGTAATTTCCATGAAAAAAGTGATATTCATATTCATGTCCCTGAAGGAGCGACACCAAAAGACGGCCCATCGGCTGGGATTACAATGGCGACAGCGCTAATATCGGCGCTAACAGGAAAAGCGGTTAAAAAAGAAGTCGGTATGACCGGAGAAATCACATTGCGAGGTCGAGTACTTCCAATTGGTGGTTTAAAAGAAAAGTCGATGAGTGCTCATCGTGCGGGGCTAACGACAATTATCGCTCCAAAAGATAATGAAAAAGATTTAGAGGATATTCCAGAAAGTGTTCGTGAAGGATTAACATTTATTTGGGTTTCTCATTTAGATGAAGTATTAAAGCATGCATTGGGAGAGAAAAAATGAAAGTAACGAAAGCAGAATTAGCGACAGTAGGTGTCAAACCTGAGCAATATCCGAAGCTTTTCCTACCTGAGATTGCCTTATCTGGGCGATCGAATGTAGGGAAATCTTCCTTTATTAATAAGATGTTAAACCGAAAAAGTTTAGCGAGGACATCACAACGACCAGGGAAAACACAAACATTAAATTTTTATTTGGTAAACGAACAGCTCTTTCTTGTTGATGTACCTGGTTACGGATTTGCTAAAGTACCCAAAAAAGAAAAAGATGCATGGGGAAGAATGATTGAAACTTACATACAACAGCGTGAACAATTAAAGGCAGTTGTCCAAATCATTGATATTCGCCATGAACCATCCAAGGATGACCAGGATATGTATACATGGTTAAAGCATTTTCAAATTCCAGTTATCCTTGTTGCAACAAAATGTGATAAAATCCCAAAAGGAAAATGGGATAAACACAAAAAAATAATTAGTAATGTTCTCGGAAAACATCCAGATGATCCAATTCACGTTTTTTCTTCGGAAACAGGCTATGGAAAAGACCAAGTATGGGGTGCCATTCTTGATTATTCAAAGCGGAAAGTAGAATTAGAGGTGTCACCAATAGATGAAGAAAGCTAGACTGTAAAAGGTCTAGCTTTTTTTTGTTTATGGTAAGTAAGCGGCCATGAAAACCGTTATCTGTGAATGGCTAGCGTTTCGGAAAATTAGAGGACACAGGAGCAGTTAATCATAATATATCGCTAGGAATAGAGTTGCTTTTGCGTGAATAAGTGCTCCTGTGGCCGCTAAGAAACGGAAACCCGTATCATGTTCACAAATAACGGCTGCTCTGACCGCAAAAATGAGCCAAAAAGTTGAATCGGAAAATGAATCACTTTTTATATTTATACTTTGCGGTTTTTGAACGTTTTTCTCCTACTGGTTTTACAACAGCCATCCCGACATCATTTAGCGGTTCTGGACTTCTTGGTTGATTCTTTTTTTACATCCTTGTGCGGTTTGTTTTGGTTGGCGGTGGAATGTTTTTATAAAAATCAGCCTAAGTACCTTTAGAATAGGTCCGAAGGAATTGTAAAGTAATAGGGTAGATTAATTTGATAAAATATTGTTATCCATAAAATTCTCCTTATTGTAAAGGTCACGGATAACTTTGGCATTGCTTTTACAATAGGAGAATTTTTTTATTCGTCTAGTGTGTTCTTCAAATAATAGCTTAGAAATATGGTGATTCCACCTAGTGAAATGGAAGGGATATGTTATTTGTACTAACTAAAAGTTCGGTAAGATTTAGCCTGTGGATATATTTACAACGCCAGTGAAGAGATGTCCATTAGATATTGACAAAAGTCATGTTTAGAATTATTCTAAATAGGGAATAAACATAAAGACTTTATTTGCGTTTAAACAATAAATATATTCCTAGTGCAATAAGGAATAGTGGCCAAAACCGTTCAAGGATAGTTGTAATCGATTGGAACCAGCTAACGACACCGCCTGAGAAGAAACCTAAAGCAGAAATTACGAGTAAAATGATAGCTGGTAGTAAACCATCCTTTTTTGTTTTTGCATATACATGTAAAAAGGATATGCCAACGATACAAGTATACATCGACCAATGGGAAGGCCATGTTGATAAAAAGGACAGCATATGGAAATGAATGCCGAGTAAAAGTAATAATGTGCCTGGAAATAAAGAACCGTAATCTTTATTCATATACGATTGCAGTAAAAAGGCAAAGCCGAGAACTAGAAGAATCGAAGGCCAACTTAAGAATTGGTCAACATATGGGATGTTAAATTGGTGTAGGAGAAAAAACAATCCGACTCCAATAAATAAAATTCCAGGAAAAACACTTTGTCGTTTCATTTTATTCCCTTCTCCTTTCATATTTTTCCGAACGATGGGAAACTCTATCCATAAACGAAATTTTATGGTGGGAAAAGTCAACTATTAAATATAATATCATATGGGTTCAAGAACTGTTCACACTTTTTTTTTGTGTTCAAATAAAACCGTGATATAATAGTGAAAGATTATGTAATGAAATCAAAAAGCTGAAAGTAAAGCTGACCTAAAAACAGTGGGGGTGAAACATTCAAATGCACATCATAGTCGTGGGATTAAACTATAAATCTGCCCCTGTAGAAATTCGTGAAAAGTTTACGTTTCAAGAGAATGAACTTCCACAGGCGCTACAGCAACTTCGTAGTATGAAAAGCATACTTGAGTGTACAATTGTGTCCACCTGTAATCGCACCGAAATTTATGTGGTTGCTGATCAGCTTCATACTGGACGCTATTTTACTAAATTGTTCTTATCTGAATGGTTTCAACTCGATCGCCAAGAGTTTACACCGTTCTTAACGATACAAGAAGACCATCATGCGATCGAACATTTATTCCGTGTTGCATGTGGATTAGATTCGATGATATTAGGTGAAACACAAATTTTAGGGCAAATTAAAGATAGCTTCTTATTAGCCCAACAAAATCAAGCAACAGGAACGATTTTTAATCAACTGTTTAAACAAGCAGTAACATTAGCGAAACGTGCGCATTCTGAAACTGAGATTGGCAACAATGCAGTATCAGTTAGTTATGCGGCTGTGGAGTTAGGTAAAAATATATTTGGTGATTTTTCGAACAAGCATGTTGTTGTACTAGGTGCTGGTAAAATGAGTGAGTTAACAGCTAAACATCTACATGCAAATGGAGCTAGTAAAATAACAGTGATCAACCGTACTGAAGAAAAAGCAGCTCAATTAGCAGAGCGTTTTCTTGGCCAAGCACGCCCAATGGAACAGCTAACTGAAACATTAGTAGAAGCTGATATTTTAATTAGTTCCACAGGTTCACGTGATTATGTTATTTCTAAAGAAACGGCAAAAACAGCAATGAAGAAAAGAAAAGGTCGACCTCTCTTTATGGTGGACATTGCTGTTCCGCGTGATTTAGATCCAGCTCTAGCGGAATTTGATGATATTTATTTATATGATATAGATGATTTAGAAAATATCGTTCAAGCGAATTTAGCAGAACGACAAGTGGAAGCCGAAAAAATCGAACTAATGGTAGAAGCAGAAATCGATGAGTTTAAAAATTGGTTAAATACACTTGGTGTTGTTCCGATTATTTCTGCATTACGTACAAAAGCATTAGCGATTCAAGCTGAAACAATGGAAAGCATTCAACGTAAACTGCCAAATCTCACAGAACGAGAAAAGAAAGTTTTAAGCAAACATACAAAAAGCATTGTCAATCAATTATTGCGAGATCCGATTACCAGAGTGAAAGAACTAGCAGCCGAAGAAGATGCGGAGCGATCATTAGAATTGTTTACAAAAATGTTTGCGCTAGAAGATGAAATCATTTTACAGCAACAAAAAGAAAGTGAAAAAGAACGAGCAAGACAAGCTGAATTAGAATGGGAAAAGAGTAAGAGGGATTTTGCATCTTTTGCAAAACAAGAAAATGCAGTAGTCCGCTCCTAAGAGAGGAGTCATTACATGTGTTTAACACCATTTATTTAATTACAATTATCCTATATTGTATGAGTTTGTTAGGATATTTCATTGATTTTATACAAAACAACCGGAAGGTCAATCGTATGGCTTTCTGGTTGCTTTCTATTGTGTGGGTCTTTCAAACCATTATATTTATGGCTAGAATGATTGAACTTAACCGTCTCCCGATAATTACACCATTCGAGGGGTTATTTTTTTATGGTTGGGTTTTGGTCACGCTTTCGTTATTTATCAATTGGTATTTTCGAGTCGATTTTCTCGTTTTATTTACAAATATCGTTGGTTTTATTATGATGTCGTTTTCGATGTTTACACCAACAGGAGATGTACCTGAACAACTAGAACAGCTTCTCATTTCTGAGTTGTTAATTATCCACGTTGTGTTTATTCTTCTTTCCTATGTTCTATTTACGGTTGCTTTTGCTTTTTCTCTTCTTTACGTTATGCAGCATCATATGCTGAAACAAAAAAGGTGGGGAAAACGACTTCTTCGGTTTGGAAGCTTATCGAAGCTAGATAAATTGGCATTTGTCACAACGATGATCGGATTTCCGATTCTCGTCATTGGTATTATTTTAGGGTTTGTATGGGCTTCCATAAAACTAGGAGAATTGCCATTTACAGATGCAAAAGTCATTAGCTCTTTAATCGTTTTGTTTATTTATGGGGTTTATTTATATCAACGTGTCGTAAAACTAAATCGCGGCTATTCGATTGCGCTTTTAAATATTGCTGCGTTTTTGCTAGTGCTTATTAATTACTTCTTATCAAGTAGTTTTTCAAATTTTCATTTGTGGTATTAATGATAAGCGATAGGACATGATGGTAACAAAAGCCTTCTGTTTTGAACTATCGCTTATTTGCTTTATAATTGGTGAAGGAAACGGAAAAATTGGAGGATTCTCATGCGAAAAATAGTTATCGGTTCAAGAAAAAGTAGTTTAGCCTTAACACAAACAGAATGGGTCATTGACCAGTTAAAGCAAACAGGTCTCCCGTACGAATTTGAAATTAAAAAAATTGTAACGAAGGGAGATAAAATACTAGACGTTACATTATCAAAAGTTGGAGGAAAAGGCTTATTTGTAAAAGAAATCGAACAGGCCATGCAAGACAAAGAAATTGATATTGCGGTTCATAGTATGAAAGATGTTCCATCAAAACTACAAGAGGGGTTTACGTTAGGTGCTGTCACGAAACGTGTAGACCCTAGAGATGCATTTATTTCTAATGGGCATATCCCACTAGCCGAATTACCTGAAGGCTCAGTTGTCGGAACGAGTAGTTTGCGACGCTCGGCTCAGTTGCTTGCGATGCGTCCTGATTTAAAAGTGCAATGGATTCGAGGTAATATTGAAACAAGACTTCGCAAGTTAAAGGAAGAAGGCTTTGATGCGATTATTTTAGCTGCAGCTGGTTTAGAACGAATGGGCTGGTCTGATGAAACGGTAACCGAATATATTGACCCGACAAATTGTGTCCCGGCAGTTGGGCAAGGAGCTCTTGGAATTGAATGTCGTGCTGACGATCAAGAAGTAGTTGACTTGCTGCAACATTTAAATGATGAACAAACAGCAAGAGCAGTTTTGGCGGAACGAACATTTTTACACAGAATGGAAGGCGGCTGCCAAGTTCCGATAGCGGGCTATGGTACAATTAGTGAAGACAATCAAATTCAATTAACTTCATTAGTCGGTTCTCCAGATGGTAAAGTGATTTTAAAAGAAACAATGACAGGAGATAACCCTGTAGCATTAGGAGAAGCGATGGCTGATGCTTTATTACAAGCAGGTGCAAAAGAAATCCTTGATAAAGTGAAACGGGAGCTTGACCAATAATGGGAGCTTTACCACTTTCCAATAAACGAATAGTGGTGACAAGAGCAATAGACCAGGCTCCTGTTTTTTCAGAAAAAATTAAACAATATGGTGGAATCGCTATTGAAGTTCCACTTATTAAAATAAAAGAAGTAGATGACATGACCCCGGTTGTGACGGCGGTTCAACATCTTGACTTCTATGATTGGATCGTATTCACAAGTGTAAATGCCGTTACCTTTTTTATGGACGCGGTTTACGTACATACAGGTCACAGGAAATTAAAATTCAAAGGTAAAATAGCCGTTGTTGGTGAAAAAACGAAAGAAGCGGTCCAGCAGTATTGTATTGAGCCTTCTTTTATGCCTGATGAGTTTGTTGCAGAAGCATTTGTTACTCAGTTTATTCCGTTGTTAAAAAAGGAAAACCGTATTTTATTTCCAAAAGGAAACTTAGCGCGAGACATTGTACCAACATCACTACGTGAGTATGGGTGTACTGTTGATGATATTGTTGTATACTCAACAACGATAAATCATGAGGCAAAACCTGAATTGCTTCGTATCCTTGACACTGTGGATGTGATGACATTCACAAGCTCATCAACAGTGACAAACTTCTTCACTCTCCTTCACGATGAACGAGTGAGGGTAGACCATCTTTTGTTTTGCTGTATTGGTCCGATTACAGCAAAAACATTACAAAAATATGGCATCGAAAAACTACTAATAGCAAAACCATATACGATTGATGGGGTAGTGCAATCACTACTTCAGTATTATGAGGAGGAAAAAAAATGAAAGATGTATCTTTTACTCGTCACCGTCGATTGCGACAGTCATCATCGATTCGAGCAATGGTAAGAGAAACAACATTACATACAGATGATTTAATTTACCCCTTTTTTGTCATTGAAGGAGAACAAACGAAAAATGAAATTCCATCCATGCCAGGTGTGTTTCAACTCTCTCTTGATTATGTAAAAGCCGAAATGGCAGAAGTAGTTGATTTAGGAATTAAAGCAGTCATTGTATTTGGAGTGCCGCATCATAAAGACGATGTAGGGACATCAGCGTACCATGACCACGGTATTGTGCAAGAAGCCATTCGTTTAATTAAAGATTCTTACCCGGAATTAACAGTCATTGCAGACACTTGTTTATGTCAATTTACGGACCATGGGCATTGTGGTGTCATTGAAGAAGGCAAAGTGTTAAATGATCCAACTCTTGATTTATTAGCGAAAACCGCTGTTTCTCAAGCCAAAGCAGGGGCTGATATTATTGCGCCTTCGAATATGATGGATGGGTTTGTAGCTGCGATTCGTCATGGGTTGGATGAAGCGGGATTTGTCGATGTTCCGATTATGTCCTATGCGGTGAAATATTCTTCTAGTTATTATGGTCCTTTTCGTGATGCTGCGCATAGTTCACCGAAATTCGGTGATAGAAAAACATATCAAATGGATCCAGCCAATCGGTTAGAAGCACTAAGAGAAGCAGAGTCTGACATTGCAGAAGGCGCAGATTTCCTCATTGTAAAACCAGCCCTTTCTTATCTAGATATTATTCGTGAAGTGAAGGACTTCTCTGGTTATCCGGTTGTTGCTTATAATGTGAGTGGTGAATACTCGATGATTAAAGCGGCTAGCCAAAATGGATGGATTGATGAAAAACAGGTTGTTCTTGAAACGTTGACAAGTATGAAGCGTGCAGGTGCTGATTTAATTTTAACGTATTTTGCAAAAGATGTGGCACGGTGGCTTAGCTCTAACAATCATAGTGAGGTGAAGTAAAATGAAGATGGAACGTTCAAAGCAAGCATTTGCAAAAGCAAAACCGCTCATGCCAGGTGGTGTAAATAGTCCTGTTCGTGCGTTTAAATCAGTGAAAATGGACCCTATTTTTATGGAGCGTGGAAAAGGCTCAAGAATTTATGACATTGATGGCAATGAATATATTGATTATGTTTTATCATGGGGTCCGCTCATTTTAGGACATGCCGATGACCGAGTTGTTGAAGAACTAAAGAAAACGGTAGAATTAGGGACAAGCTTTGGTGCGCCGAATGAGCTTGAAACGAAATTAGCAGAGCTCGTCATCGACAGAGTCCCGTCCATTGAAGTTGTTCGAATGGTCAATTCTGGAACAGAAGCAACGATGAGTGCACTCCGTTTAGCGAGAGGATATACAGGAAGAAACAAAATTGTGAAATTTGAAGGTTGTTACCATGGTCATGGCGATTCACTTCTTATTAAAGCAGGATCAGGAGTAGCCACTTTAGGATTACCAGATAGTCCAGGCGTTCCAGAATCAGTCGCTCAAAACACGTTAACTGTCCCTTATAATGATATTGAAAGTATTGAACTTGCATTTGAAAAATTCGGAGATGATATTGCAGGAGTTATCGTTGAACCCGTTGCTGGGAATATGGGTGTTGTGCCACCATTACCTGAATTTTTGCAACAATTGCGAGACATCACAACAAAACATGGAAGCTTATTAATATTCGATGAAGTTATGACCGGGTTTCGTGTCGACTACCATTGTGCACAAGGCCATTTTGGTGTCACACCTGATTTAACTTGTTTAGGAAAAGTAATTGGTGGAGGCTTACCTGTTGGCGCTTATGGTGGAAAACGTGAAATCATGGAACAAATTGCACCAAGTGGACCAATTTATCAAGCGGGTACACTGTCTGGAAACCCATTAGCAATGACCGCAGGATATGAAACACTTGTTCAACTGACAGAACAAGATTATACAGTGTTTCGTCAGTTAGGGGAGAAATTAGCGAGTGGGTTATCAGAAGCAGCAAAACAATTTGAGATTCCACATACGACTAATCTAGCGGGTTCAATGGTAGGCTTTTTCTTTACTGATAAAAAAGTCACAAATTTTGCTGAAGCTTCAACATCAAATCTTGATTTATTTGCGGCTTACTTTAAAGAAATGCTTGCACAAGGAATTTCACTTCCACCTTCTCAATTTGAAGGCATGTTTTTATCAACAAAACATACGGAAGAAGATATTGATAGAACGATAGCAGCAGCCAAAATAGCATTTTCAAAAATCGTGTAAACAACTCAATACAACATTACAGTGTTAACACGAGAGCTTTCCGGTACGAATGAGTGGGGTAAAAACAGTCATTCGACCGGTTTTCTCGTTGATTTTAATTGAAGGCAAGTGAACATAGCCTTTGATTTTATTCCTAAACATGAAAGCGGTTTGATTAGCAGGAGGAACGGAATGTCATGAATGTAAAAAAAGTATTGAATAATAATGTTGTCATTGCCCATCATCCTGAATATGAGGAAGTTGTTTTAATTGGGAAAGGGATCGGGTTTAACAAAAAACAAGGAGAACAAGTGGAGTCCAACGTTGCCGAAAAGTTCTTTGTATTAAAGGATAAAAAAGAACAAGAACAATATAAAGAGCTTTTAACGTATGTTGATGAATCATTTGTTGGCTTAATGAATGAACTGACAACATTAATTCAAAAGCGATTTCAGGTACAAGTTCATGAACATATCCATGTTGCTTTAACTGATCATTTATATTTCGCGATAAAAAGGGTAAAACAAGGGCTTGGAATTAGTAATCCGTTTTTAATTGAAACGGAATTAGCGTATCCAAAAGAGTATGCACTAGCAACCGAAATCGTAGAGTGGTTAAACGAAAAATTAAGTATTGTCATTCCAGAAGGAGAAATTGGATTTATTGCCCTTCATATTCATAGTGCTCTAACAAGAAGACCATTATCTGAAGTAAACCGTCATACTCAACTCATTGCTACTCTCATTGAAGTAATTGAGCATTCATTATCGTTACAAATTGATCGAAAAGACATTCATTATTTACGACTTGTTCGACATTTACATGATGCAATTGCTCGGGTGGAAAAAGGAAATTATGACGAAAATCAAAACGCCTTAGCAAAAGTATTGCAAGAACAATATCCGATTTGTTATAATCTTTCGTGGAAACTAATCAAAATCATGCAAAAAGCCATTAAGAAAACGATTCCAGAAGCAGAAGCGGTTTATTTAACAATGCATTTGCAACGATTATCAAAACAATAAAATAAAGTACATTTTTTTACGTGTTACTGGTAAAGCAGGCATGAGAGGAAAAAAGTACGTCTCATAAACGAAAGGGATAATCCTTTTGTTTTTGATGCATACTTTTTGTATCCACTCATGTCTTTTTTTATTGTTTTTATTTCCACAACAAAAAAGGAGGAAATCTATATGTTTAAAAAAGCGTTTGGAGTATTACAACGTGTCGGTCGGGCGCTAATGACCCCAGTGTCAGTGTTACCAGCAGCTGGTTTGTTATTAGGATTAGGACATGAAAACGTCTTAAATATTCCGATTATGGCACAAGCGGGTGGCGTAGTCTTTGATAACTTGCCACTGTTATTTGCTATCGGTGTTGCGATTGGACTTGCTGACGGAGATGGTGTCGCAGGGTTAGCGGCTGTTATTGGCTTCCTTGTCATGAATACAACATTAGGTATTATGGCCGGTTACCAAGGAGCAGAAACCGTCAATATTTTAGGAATTGAAACACTTCAAACAGGAGTGTTTGGTGGGATTATTATGGGGCTTGTTGCTGCGGCATTATATAAGCGGTTTTATAATATTGAACTTCCACAATTTTTAGGCTTTTTTGCTGGAAAACGGTTTGTTCCGATTATTACAGCTGCAACAGCAGTATTACTAGGAATTGCATTTGTTTATATTTGGCCACCGATTCAAGGTGTGATTGATTGGTTTTCCCATTTAGCAACTGAAACAGGAACAACGGTTGCTGCGTTTATTTTTGGTTTTACCCAACGTGCGTTAATTCCGTTTGGTCTTCACCATATTTTCTATCAACCATTTTGGTTTGAATTTGGAAACTTTGAAGGTGTAAGAGGGGATATGACACGATTCTTTGCTGGAGACCCAACAGCAGGTACGTTTATGGCTGGGCTATTCCCATTCATGTTATTTGGTCTTCCTGCTGCTGCCTTAGCGATTTATCATGAGGCAAAACCAGAGCGTAAAAAAATGGTTGGTGGAATTATGGCATCAGCCGCACTAACGAGCTTTTTAACAGGGATTACAGAGCCGATTGAATTTGCCTTTTTGTTTGTTGCGCCTGTGTTATTTTTAATTCACTGCGTATTTGCAGGACTCTCGTTTGTTGTGATGGATTTATTAGGGGTCAAA
Source organism: Alkalihalobacillus sp. LMS39 (assembly GCF_022812285.1). Classification (NCBI taxonomy): domain Bacteria; kingdom Bacillati; phylum Bacillota; class Bacilli; order Caryophanales; family Bacillaceae; genus Alkalihalobacillus; species Alkalihalobacillus sp. LMS39. The sequence goes on along the minus strand of NZ_CP093300.1, from coordinate 3,919,520 downwards.
GCAGGATTTACATTCTCCGGTGGGTTTATTGATTATATTCTGTATTGGAATTTATCGACAAACTCCTGGCTCATTATACCGGTCGGGCTCGTCTTTGCGCTTATTTATTATTTTGGATTCAGATTTGCAATCCGTAAATGGAATTTGAAAACACCAGGTCGTGAAGATGCAGAAGATGAAAGTGATGAAGTAAGCGATGGCACAACAAATGAATTACCATATGAAATTTTACAAGCGTTAGGTGGAAAAGAAAACTTAACAAATTTAGATGCTTGTATCACTCGATTACGTGTGTCTGTGCGTCATCCTGGCGATGTAAATAAAGACAAGCTAAAAAAGCTTGGAGCAAGTGGTGTGTTAGAAATGGGGAACAATATCCAAGCGATATTTGGACCACGCTCTGACCAATTAAAAACACAAATTCAAGCGATTATGAAAGGGAACACACCACCGCCTGTGGAGAAAAAAGCAGAAACAACAAAAGAAGCTCCATCAAGTACAGGTACGGTTTCTATTCATGCACCATTAGAAGGAAAACTTCTTCCTATTTCAGCAGTTCCTGACCAAGTGTTTTCAAGCAAAATGATGGGAGATGGATTTGCGATTGAACCAAAGGATGGTTTAGTCGTTTCACCTGTTGACGGTAAAATTGTCAACATCTTCCCAACAAAACATGCACTCGGTATTGAAACTGATACGGGAAAAGAAATATTAATTCATGTTGGAATTGACACAGTGAACTTAAAAGGAGAAGGCTTTGAAACGTTAGTTGAGCAAGGAGCTACGATAACAAAAGGTCAACCATTACTTCGATTTGACTTAGAATATATTGAAAAGAATGCAACATCAATCATCACACCAATTGTTTTTACGAACTTGGATGATGCTGAACAATTAGTTGTAAAAGATTTAAGTTTTGCTGCAGCTAATACAGAAGTGGCAGAAATTAAGAAAAAATAAAAATTGTATTGGAGGAAGGCTGTCGAGAAATCTCTCGGTAGCCTTCTTTAGTTTGTTTATGGTACGTAAGCGGCCACAAAAACCGTTATCTGTGAACATTGCAAGCGCTTTGGAACGTTGGCGGCCACAGGAGCACATAATCATAATATATCGCTAGGAATAGAGTTGCTTTTGCGTGAATAAGCTCTCCTGTGGCCGCAAAAAAACGGAAACCCGTATCATGTTCACAAATAACGGCTGCTCTGACCGCAAAAATGATTTCTATACTTCTGCAAATATGTCCTAACGAGTAATGCGAGTCTTATGTGACATTCTAGTAACGAAAAAAATAAAAAAAGACATATTCATTTCGCACCCTCCATAAAGATGTAGGAGTGGGGGAAACACCTTCTCTCCTGTAATTTACAAGTTTTATACATAAATCGTGAAGCCTTGTCATAGGTTTTACTGTACAGACCATGACCGTAACAAAAAGTGTAGATAATAGATTTCGAAGGAGGAACGCATTGTGACCCAAGATCATCCATCTAAATTATCATTTTCGATTGAGGAGTCAGTGTGGCTCAACAAAGGCCAAGAAATTTCAGAAGTATTATCAATGTCGTTAGATCCAGACATTACAATTGAAGAAAGTGCTGACCATGTATTTATCCGTGGGGGCCTTCAATTAAAAGGCGAGTATCGCCCGAAGACAGAACAAGAGATGGCAAATCAAGAGCGTGATGATTCACGTGATGATTTACATTTTCGTTCAATTGAAGAAATTTCATTATCAGATGAAGGAATTGGTGAAATTAAACATTATTTTCCGATCGATGTGACGATTCCATTAAACCGCATTAACAACTTAGAAGATGTGTATGTTGAAGTTGAAACATTTGATTATGATTTACCGGAAAGAAGTTGCATTCAATTAACGGCTGATGTCACGATAAGTGGAATGTCGACAGCACAAGAACGTACACCAGAACCAAAACAAGAAAAGCTCGAACAAGCTCAAGTTCCTACAGCCCCACCTGTTGAGCCTGAAGCGTTTCAACCGTTTCGTTTTGAAGCAAAGAAACAACCTGAGCCTGTCATGAAAGAAGAAAATACCGTGAAGATGGAACAACCTGTACCAGAAGTACCACTTACAGTTGAACAAAAAGAGGTAGCTGAATTAATAGAAGAAACAGACGTAAAGGCGGAAGTGACAGAAGAGCCTGAACGTGAACCAATAGAAGAAGCGGTCGTTTCTAAGTCTGAAGCGGTAGTGGAAGCGAAACCTGAGCCGAAAGTACAAACAAACATTCAAGCAAAAGTAGAACAAAAACAAGAAGAAAAGACGTTACAAGCCGTTGCGGCAGGAGGAAGTCCTCGCTTTGAAGGAGAGGAGATCGGAACAACTATTGAAAAAACGGTTGATAAGCCGATCGCTCCAATGGTGACAGAACCTAAATTAGAAGAAGAGCCTGTTCCACAAGTTGTTGCTGCCCCTCGTGCTGAAAGAACAAAAGAAGAGGAGCCTGTTTTACAAAGTTATGAAGAACCGCTAGTTGAAGAAGTGGAAGAGAAAGAAACAGAAACTCCAGAAAATCGTGATGAAAAAGCTTCTAGTTCAGGTTTATCGACATTAAAAGGAATCGCGAATAATCAAATGCCTGAGATTGCATTTTCTGCAAGCGAGCCCGAAGAAGAGTTAGAACCAGACCGTGAAGAAGATGGAGAAGAAAGTGACCGTCCATCTATGAAAAACGAAAATGCATTATATTTAACAAAAATGCTCACAAATGGCGAAGAAGAGTTTTCAAAACTTAGAATGTGTATCATTCAAGAAAATGAATCATTAGATATGATTGCTGAGCGCTATGAAGTTCAAGCGAGTCACCTTGTTCGAATTAATAAACTAGAAAGTGAACAAATTGAACAAGGCCAAATTTTATATATTCCAATTGTAAGAGCAAAAAAAGAAAAGTAGGAGTAGGGAAGATAGATGGAACTTCTTGAAATAATTAAAAAAGAATATGGGTATAGGACGGTCAAACAAGTTGGAAAAGATGAAATTGAGACAAATAAAGGAATAAAAAAAGTCCGGATATGGGAAGATGAACAATTGCTGCAATGGCATATTTCTTGGCGAGAGAAATGCAGTCGCCCCCCATTTATCATGACTGACCGCATGATACGTACAAACGAAAATCACACGGAAGTTCCCTATGAGAAAGGGTGGCTCACACTTCATGATGAGGTGGCCACCCTCTCTCCAATCAGACAAGCTGAACAAAAGTGGGGAAATCTCTTCGGTCATATGTTTCAGTATGGACTCGAGCAAGACAAAAGAAAGGTTAGCTTTGTTGAACACGAGTATTTCTTTCCCCCTATTGAACAAATTCAACAGCATCTCCATTCAATAGCGGAAAGTGAAAAAAAGCTCATTTCCTCCTGTTATAAAGAAGCTAGAGGACGAGCGGATAAAGCGGGTGACATTATAGAGAAAAACAATCATGTTGTGTTGCCCATTTGCGATCCCATTCATTCTCTTACTCAATTAAAAGAAGATGCTTCAGTCCTTTTTTTTGAAGGAACTGCAGAAAATCCAGAAATAGGCTATCGTTCCTTTAGTATGTTTATTTTAGAGTGGTGGAGAAAGGAAGCTGAGTCTTCACTGTTTTTATTATTAGATGGGATTTCAGAAAGGTTTGAACTTATCAAATCAAGACAACTTTCATTTCTCATTGCAGAATTATTATTTCCGACCGAATATATAGAATGTGTCACTAATATAGAAGATACGGAAAAATGGTACAAGCGTGTAGACGATATGAAACAAACATGGAATGAAAAACAACAACTTGTCCAAGTATTAGTAGAATGGTCGAACAAAAGAATAGAAAAGGAGGGAAATGATGACAACCAGAGAAGATTGGGATAAGTTAGCACCGATATTATTTCATTATGATCTTTATCCTCAACAAATGGAAAGAAAGGGTAGAGTTTTTAAAATCTATTCACAGCAAGGCACTTTTGCTCTGAAAGAATCAGTGATGTTATGGGAAGAAGCACAAACATTTTCGCACCATATTCGGAGATTAGCAAGACTCCAATACCAATCTGTTATCCCTATCATTCCAACGAAGTACGGAGAATTAACATTATCAACAGAGCAACATACGTATTATTTAATGCCTTGGATTGAAAACGAACAATACAAAGAAAGAGAATCAAGAGAGCTGAAGATCATGAATCAAATGGGGATAATCCATCATTTAACATCTAAATCACAAACATATGAACAAGATGCGATGGAAGAATCTTACCAAACATTAGTGAAAAGATGGGAGTTACGAAGACTAGAACTTGAACGGTTTATTGATTTAGCTGAGCAAAAAGTGTACATGTCACCATTCGAACTCACATTCATGACACATGCACATCAACTATTACTCATGATGGACGAAGCGAAACGGTGTGCAGGAAAATGGTTTGATGGAGTAAAGGAAAAAGAGAAATATCGGACGGTCCTTTGTCATGGTAAATTATCGAGAAAACATGTTCACTTTACAGCCTATGGGGAACCGCTTCTGTTTAATTTTGAGCGCGCAACACTCGATACACCGGCACGAGATCTTGCTTTATTTTGTCGTCATTCTTTTGCCTATGCTTTATGGAATGATAATGAGTTGAAGCATTGGTTAGCAACATATGAAGCGCATTTACCACTGTTTGAAGAAGAAAAGCAATTATTGCTTGGCTATTTGCATTTTCCAGAACCAGTTTTATTTTCAATCGATACGTATATGAACAACCGCTCTTCTTTAAGTGAATTAAATCATGTTCGACGTTTGGAAAAACGCTTATTTACAATGAGAAAGGTACATCAGCTGAAAACGGTGTTATATCCGCCCGAAGTTAAACAAACATAAACATATAGTAGCTCGCCCATAATCGGGTGAGCTTTAAAATGAAAGACGCTCCCGCGTCTTTCTTTAACGGGGAGCGTTTGAATTGTGTTATAGGATTCTATTGGACAAAACAAGAGTAAAATCGGAGAAAAGTGTCTAATAGGAAGGTTCTATTAGACAAAACGAGGCGTAATCGGAGAGAAGTGTCTAATAGAAGGCTTATATCAGCTTGTTTGTTTAGTGTATCATGAAAAGGAAAAGATCCCTTTTGATGTGGTAAGAGATTTTGATTTAATGGATGTTGGTGGTCCGATGACACCACCAATGTTCAGATTTGCAGGCTTATTCAAGAGGAGCGAAGGCTGCGCACCTGCGCGTTTCACCCCAAGAAAAACACTTGGGGTTCACTTAAAAGCGGGCAGGACTCCGCACTTCGCTTGAAACGAAAAGACGATCCGCGTTTTTCTTAATTGTTTAAGAAACTATAAAATAGTCGACTTGTGTATAGCATTGCTTTCATAAATTCTTAGAATGAATGAGGGACTTGGAGTACTATGAGACAAGCAAGAAAAGACCCAAGTGAAGCATTCAACACTTGGGTCGGATTTATCGCGTTAGCAATTTTGTTGTTTATGATAAGTAAGCGGCCATGAAAACCGTTATCTGTGAACATGACTAGCGTTTTGGAACGTTGGCGGACACAGGAGCAGTTAATCATAATATATCGCTAGGAATAGAGTTGCACTTACGTGAATAAGCGCTCCTGTGGCCGCTAAAAAACGGAAACCCGTATCATGTTCACAAATAACGGCTGCTGTGACCGCGAAAATGAAACATGGGATGTGTTGGTTGTTCATCATACACTTCGCTTGAAACGAAAAGACGCTCCCGCGTTTTTCTTAAATAACACCTAAAAGAAACAATCCGTAAATAATCACAAGTATTGTTAATAAAATGACATCAAACGTTGTAGGAAGTAACAGCGTTCGAATAAATTGAAAACAAACGATATAAAAAATACACTGGTAAATTACTTGTCGAAAACGGACGAGCCATAATGGTGGACGAAATTTACGTCTTGGCATTTACATAGCTCCTCTCCATAGTATGTTACTATTACGATATGCTTTTGCAGCTTGAATGTGAGTAGAGAGAGGCAAGTTGAATAGAAAAGAAAAAAATGGCTATGCTTATATTGACGAATGAAATCAAAAAAAGGTAGAATATAGCAAGATAATAAAATTACAAACTGCAATGACAGGGAAGAGTAAATTCGGATGCCTTTTAGAGAGAAAAATCAGAGCTGAAAGATTTTTCAGGATGTACGAATTGAAGGTCGCCCAATGAGCAGCTTACTTGAACGTTCAAGCGAATGAGTAAAGTAAGCCGGTGAGAACCGTTACATTTACTGAGGTGTGCAAGTGTATTTTGCTTGCAAACAAAGGTGGTACCGCGAGAGATACTCTCTTCGTCCTTTGAGGCGAAGGGAGTTTTTTATATTTTTTTAGAAAACAAAGGAGGAACACACATGGCAAATCAAGATCTTTCAATGCCAACAAAATATAATCCACAAGAAACAGAAGCGAAATGGTATCCGTATTGGGTCGAAGGGAAGTTTTTTGAGGCAACAGGTGACGAGAATAAAAAGCCGTACACCATTGTTATCCCCCCACCAAATGTGACAGGGAAATTGCATTTAGGTCATGCATGGGATACAACATTACAAGATATATTAATTCGAACAAAACGAATGCAAGGCTATGATGCACTTTGGCTTCCTGGGATGGACCACGCTGGAATTGCGACTCAAGCAAAAGTGGAAGGGAAACTAAAAGAAGAAGGGTTATCTCGTTATGATTTAGGACGGGAGAAATTTTTAGAGAAATCTTGGGAGTGGAAAGAAGAGTATGCTTCCTTTATACGCTCTCAATGGTCAAAACTCGGCCTTGCCCTTGATTACTCACGAGAACGATTTACATTAGATGAGGGTTTATCGAAGGCTGTACGAGAAGTGTTTGTTCGTTTATATGAAAAAGGCTTAATCTATCGTGGAGAATATATTATTAACTGGGACCCACAAACGAAAACAGCGTTGTCTGATATCGAAGTGATATATAAAGACGTACAAGGTCATTTTTATCATATGAAATACCCACTAGCAGACGGCTCAGGTCATATTGAAGTTGCCACAACTCGACCAGAAACAATGCTAGGGGATACAGCAGTTGCTGTACACCCAGAAGATGAAAGATACAAACATTTAATTGGGAAAATGGTAAAACTACCGATTGTTAATCGAGAAATTCCGATTGTGGCCGATGACTATGTCGATATGGAATTTGGTTCAGGTGCGGTAAAAATAACACCAGCTCATGATCCGAATGATTTTGAAATTGGAAACCGCCACAATTTAGAAAGAATTCTTGTTATGTCAGAAGACGGGAAAATGAATGAAAATGCTGGGAAATACAAAGGTCTTGATCGGTTTGAATGCCGAAAACAAATTGTGAAAGATTTGCAAGAAGCAGAGATTCTCTTCCATATTGAAGACCATATGCATTCAGTTGGGCATTCAGAGCGTAGTGGTGCAGTGGTAGAACCCTATTTGTCGACACAATGGTTTGTTAAGATGGAACCTTTAGCAAAACAAGCGATTGAATTGCAAAAGTCAAATGACAAAGTAAACTTCGTACCAGACCGATTTGAAAAAACATATCTTCACTGGATTGAAAACATCAGGGATTGGTGTATTTCAAGACAATTATGGTGGGGACACCGAATTCCTGCTTGGTATCATAAAGAAACAGGAGAAGTTTATGTAGGTCATGAAGCTCCTAGTGATATGGAAAACTGGGAACAAGATGAAGATGTATTAGATACGTGGTTCAGCTCAGCATTGTGGCCTTTTTCTACAATGGGATGGCCCGATAAAGAAGCACCAGATTTTAAACGATATTATTCCACAGATGTGTTAGTAACAGGGTATGACATTATTTATTTCTGGGTAGCCCGAATGATATTCCAAGGATTAGAATTCACAGATGAACGGCCATTTAAAGATGTGCTTATTCATGGGTTAGTTAGAGATTCCCAAGGAAGAAAAATGAGTAAGTCGCTTGGAAATGGTGTTGACCCGATGGATGTTATCGACAAATATGGAGCAGATGCACTGCGATTCTTCTTATCGACAGGCAGTTCCCCAGGAAATGATCTACGTTTTTATTGGGAAAAAGTCGAATCAACATGGAACTTCGCTAATAAAATTTGGAATGCGTCCAGGTTTGCCTTAATGAATATGGACGGATTAACATATGAAGAGATTGATATAACAGGGGAAAAGACAATTGCTGACAAGTGGATATTGACGCGTCTTCAAGAAACAATTGACGATGTAACGAGATTAATTGACGCGTATGAGTTTGGTGAAGTAGGACGGATCTTATATAACTTTATATGGGATGACTTCTGTGATTGGTATATTGAAATGGCGAAACTGCCGTTAACCGGTGATGATGAAGAGGCGAAAAAGACGACAAGATCAGTTCTTGCTTATGTATTAGACCACACTCTTCGACTATTACATCCAATTATGCCGTTTATTACCGAGGAAATATGGCAACATTTGCCGCATGAAGGCGATTCAATTACTGTAGCTGCCTGGCCAACGAAAAAGGATGAATTAGTATTTGAAGATGCTGTAAAAGATTTTACGCTGTTAAAAGATATTATTCGTTCTGTTAGAAATACTCGCTCAGAATTAAATGTGCCGATGAGTAAGCAGATTGAACTTCACCTCAAACCAAAAGATGAAGAAGTTTACACACAATTAAAACGTGGGCAGCAATATATTGAAAGATTTTGTAACCCTAGTGAATTAAAAATGGCAACGGATTTACCAACTCCAGAAAAATCGATGTCGAATGTATTAACTGGAGTGGAGGTATTCCTTCCACTAGCAGGACTACTAGATTTAGATGCTGAAATTGCCCGACTTGAAAAAGAAGTGGCAAAACTTGATAAAGAAGTAGAAAGGGTACAGAAAAAATTAAGTAATCAAGGGTTTATTGCTAAAGCTCCTGAACAAGTGATTGTGGAAGAGCGTGCGAAGGAAAAAGATTATATTGAAAAAAGAGAAACAGTAAAAGCTCGTATTGCAGAATTAAAACAGTAAAATAAGGAGGATGCCCACAGGAAAAATCATGTGGGCATCCTTTCCATATTTGATGAAAAAGGAGTAGTAAAGTGAAAACGATTGAAGAGGCAGTTCAATGGGTGGAAAGTTTACTCGCGTTTGGAATTAAACCGGGCTTAGAAAGAATGGAATGGATGCTAGAAAAACTCGGTAACCCACAAAAGAATAGCCAGTTTATTCATGTCGGAGGAACAAACGGAAAAGGATCAACTGTATCCTTTTTACGGCATACTCTTGTTGAAGCAAATTATAATGTGGGAACATTCACTTCTCCTTATATCGAAAAATTTAATGAACGGATAATGATGAATGGTGAACCGATTCCAGATGCAGATGTCGTCTCTATCGCAAATGACATAAAGCCTCTCGTCGATGAGTTGGCAGCGACACGACTAGGGTCCCCAACTGAATTTGAAGTTATTACGGTCATGGCATTTGTTTATTTTTCTATGGTCAAACCTGATATTGTCGTGATGGAAGTTGGGTTAGGTGGCCGATTAGATTCAACAAATGTTCTTACACCAATGATGTCATTATTAACGAATGTTGGGTTTGACCATGTTCATATATTAGGAGAAACAAAACAAGAAATTGCTAAAGAAAAAGCTGGAATTATAAAAAAAGAAGTTCCTGTAATTACAACAGCAGAAGATGAGGAAGTTGTCACGGTGTTTCAACAACAAGCAGTGGAAATGGAAGCTGACTTTTATCAACTAGAAGAAGATTTCACATATGATAGCGGTGTGATAGATGGAAAAGAGCAAATTAATTTTCGTTCCTCATTATGGTCAGTTGATCACATTACATTATCGCTTAAAGGGAAACACCAAGTGAAAAATGTAGCATTAGCGATGATGGCTTTAGCGTTGTTAAAAACAAAATATGGATTTGAGTTAACAGATGAACAAATTCGAATGGGTATTGAAAAAACAAGCTGGCCTGGTCGTTTTGAGCAAATCGAAGCTGTGCCAACTGTTATTCTCGATGGGGCACATAACCCAGAAGGAATTAAAGTATTAAAAGATACATTACAACGGTTTTATGGAGGAAAAAGAATCTGTTTGCTGTTTGCGGCAACCGTAGAAAAAGATGTGAATCAATTGCTTCATCCGTTATATGAAATCGTGGACTCCATTATCTTTACAACATTTGATTTTTCAAGAGCACAATCGGCAGAGCAATTGTATCATGATTCCATCTTTGAAAATAAAAAGGTAGAACCTGACTGGAAGCTAGCGATCAAACAAATGAGAGAATCTATTACAAATGACGATGTTTTATTAATAACAGGTTCTTTATATTTTATCGGTGACGTCAGAAAACACCTTCTTCATCAACCCGAATAGAAGCAAAGGGGAATTTCCTCTATTTGCTTCTTTTTTTTGTCATTTTTTGTTTACATATATCATCCATTAGTGCTACATTTGAAGTAGTTATAAAGTTCTTGTTTTGCATACTAGTCAAGAATTTACATACGAAATTGATGCAATAGTCACAATGAGGGCTAGTGCTAGATTAATAGATGAAGGAGGATAAAAAAAGATGAAGACGTTAAAAGGATTACAGGGATTTATTGTATTTATTCTTATTTTTTCGCTCGGTATACCACAAACATTCATCGAAAGAGCAGATGCCAATTCACCTACATCGAAGATTGAAGTGTTGGAAATTACCGATACTGGTAGTTCGGTGTTACAAAGCCGGCTAAATAGTAATTTCTATAACATTCATACTGTTAGAATGAAAGAATTTGTTTCTCTCAGATATGAATTAGATGGTAAATATGACATGGTTTTTATTGCAAATGGCACTTATAGTCCTACGACAATTGGAACATTAACGACAAATGAGCAAAGAATTGCAGCACATAACACAACTAATGTGATGAATGATATAACGAATTTAAAACTAAAAGAAATTGAAGATGATTTTTTAAAGCAAGGTCAATTTGTTGTTGTTCACTCAGGAGTATTATCTCAAAGAGGGAAATTAGGAACGACATTTACTAGATGGAATAACGAAAAAAAGTATAGCTCAAACTTACGAGTTATTACTCAAAATTCTCAAGCGGGTACAGTCATTGGTAATTTTTTTCAAAACAACCCAAAGAAACCAGCTATGAATATCATAACGAAACCGACTGTATATAGCGGGAATTCGTCTCCTGTTTATCGGGCAGGTGATGTAGTTTCTTTTGAAGTAGATACGGTTCAAAATGGAATTGCGAACCTTTATATTGATGCCGATTTTAATCATTACTATGAGGAAAAAGAATTAGTAGGTACAGCGAAAATCGTCGATGGTAAAGCTACTATTCATTATAAACTACCAAAAGGGTTTTCTGGTTTGCGTTATTGGAAGTTTGAGGTAATTGATGCTTCATCGAATTTGAAATCGTATGATACAGGGGCATTTAAGTTTCGAGATGAAAAAATGAAGGTGAGAGTACTACAAGTTCTTCCGACTACTGCTAATTTAGAGAGTGCACTAGATAAGTCAAATAACATGAACCAACAATACTTATCAAGTGAAGACTACCAAATCGAGATCGATATTATTACAATGACACAGTTTAATAATCAATATCATCGTCAATTAAATGGTGTCTATGATATGTTAATTTTTGGATTTGTGGATGAGTATAACGTAAGAGCGAATTTAAATGACACACCTGCTAATTCAGTAAAAACGTTTATTGCTACCGGTCAAAGTGTTATGTTTACCCATGATACGATTTACAGATTACCGACAGAAAGCAATTGGGGTCGTTTTATGGAAGACACAGGTCAAGTGTTCCCCCGAACCAATATGGGGTTAAATGCTGTCAATCCATCAAGGAGTACAAAAAGAATCAATACTGGACTATTAACAACGTATCCTTTTGAGCTAGGGGATTCAATTGAAATTGCGACGACACATAACCAATACTACACACTCGATTTAGAAGATAGGAACGTGATTCCTTGGTATAACATTATAGGTAGTAATCGTGATATTTATGATAGCTGGAATCATTATTACACGTATTCAAAAGGAAACGTAACATACTCTGGAACAGGGCATACAAATACGGGATTCCCAGATCAAGAACAAAAACTATTTGTAAACACGATGTACCGAGCTTTTATCGGTTCAAACCATGCACCGATGTTAAATGTGTTAGCGCCAAAACCAAATGCAACCTATTACAAAGGTCAACTCGTGAATCTTGTATATGAAGTGTATGACTATGACTTAACTGATCATTCGTTAAAAACAGAAGTGTTTGTTAATAACCAAAGAGTATTTGCTAACGATAAGTTATCCAACCCAGCCCTTGTTAGAACAACACTTTCAACGGATGACCTTCGAATCGGAGAAAATCGAATTCGAATTGAAGCAACAGATGAATCTGGGGCAAAAGTGGTCGAGCAGTTTTCTATCTTTGTTGATGAAACAGAAGCGGTTGTGAACCGCTATTTATCAAAAGAAAATGTGCTTGTAAATGAAACAACAACATTACATCATCAAGTTGATTTGCATAAATTTTTAATTTGGGATCATTTTGATGAGCAGCATGGAGTATTAAATCATGTATTTCCGATTGGTGTTACACGAGATATTCCAACATCCCAACAACCTATCGATATTTTAAGTCGTGAAAATGCAGGGAAATGGGGATATCTTCGTTTAGATGGAAGTGGAAACAGTGCATTGAGGCAAACTGTGCAACAAGCTATAGATGGTCTAGGAGATTTAAGCTACGCTGTGGGGGAGCAAGTCGGTCCAGAAACGGGTAATAATTCAAATGTAGATCGAATGATTTCCGATTGGCTTCGAGATAAAGGCCCGCAGTATGTGAATGTTCCTGTCGTTGATACATTCGAATTTGGTGGCTCAAGCACAGACCATACGATAATAGGATTTGCGACTGTGAAACTCACTTATCGAGATGGGACTGTCTATGCCGAATATGATGGTGTGCCTTCATCTGTATCTTACCCACCGCTTCGCCAAGTCACGTATACAGAAACATTATCACCAGGTATTGAAGTTGTAAACGTAAAAAGTGAGGCACCAATTCGCAGCTGGGACGTGAAAAACAATAAATTAACGATATATTTTGAAGATATTCCTTTCCCACAACAAAAAGATATGGTGAATATAGGCTTTGATGTAGAAATAAAACCGATAGACCAAGGGCGATATCTTTTAAGTGATGGAAAATTAAATGTCATTACACCGAGTCTTGATCAAAAATCATTTACATTTAATGAAGTTGTATTAGATAGTCGTTATGCGGTGCAAAAAGTAGAAGTGACAAGTTGCCCGAACCCATTACAATATGGTGAAGAAGCTTTGTTGCAGTTCGCTGTTTATCCAGAGCAGGCATTAAAACATCCACAAGCCGTTCAATCGGCACAGTGGATTTCAAGTAACCGTGACATTCTTGATGTCGATGCAACAGGGAAAGTGAAGGCGAAATTTCCTGGTCATGCAACAATTCAAGTGAGGGTGAACGATGTAGACAATGTTGACCCAAATAGTGATTATCTATTCTCAGAGCCTTGCTCAATTAACGTAAGCCCACTTCAAGTGACATTATCTGGACCAACTGAGATGTATGAAGGGGATTCACACCCAATTACGATTCAATCTCCTTACTCAGGACCTTATAATGTGACATGGACAAGTAGCTTACCTGCTAGTTTGACAGTGAGTAAAACAGAAAGTCAAACCGGTTCCATTCAAGCAAAAGCATCTGGTTCGGTCGTCATTACGGCTACAGGAACGATAGATGGAATTCCATTTGAGGCAAAGACTCATCAAGTTGCAGTAAAGGAAATTGGTTTTGCTGTAGAAGGACCATCAGGCATGAGAATTGGGCAGTCTGAAACGATTTCGCTTATTATAAGTCCATCGAAATATAAAGATTCTGTTCAAAATGTGACATGGACTTCAAGTCACCCTGACATTGTCAGTGTCCAACCTTGGACAGATACTGATGCTCGTGTGGTAGCTAAGGAAAATGGAATCGCGGAAATAAAAGTGACCGCGATTGTCAATGGTATTTATAAAGAAGCAACATTTGTAATCGAAGTAGGGGGCTCATCTGTCACACCACCAGTCGGTGGTAACCGACCAGGAGGCCGCTGGTAAAGAGGGGCGGAATAGATGTCGTATGTTTAAGCGTTAGGGACATCTATTCCGCTATTTTGTGAAAAATATGCTTTTTGGCGTTGCTAACGGACACCTGTTCCGTTAACTGGGCAAAATTACTTTACAACGAAGCATTTTTTCAAGTATAACGGAACCAATGTCCGTTAGAAATGTCAGCTTCTAATACGGATGACACGTAACATAACAAATGTGCTCTAGAAAACGCTTTAATAAACGAATGGAGGATTTTATGAAGCGGTATTTACTATTAGTTGTCACTGCCATTTTCATGAGTGGGTGTTTTTCATCGAATGTAAATCAAACTCCAACACTTACGGAAGAAGAAAATGCCGCATTTTTCGCTGCCTTGTTAGCCGGTCATAATGACGAGGTAGTCGACTGGGTTGAAAAAGGAGCGGACCTAAATCAAAGGAATGATTTAGGCTTAACGCCGTTGTTATTTACGATTGAGGCAGAACATCATGATACAGCGATGCTGTTAATTGAATTAGGAGCCAACACATCACAAGAGTTTTATGAAACTGGGGAACTTCTTCATCTTGCTGCTTTTTGGGATAGTCAAGACGTTGTAACTTATCTTATGGAGCATGAGCAGTTTGATATCGACCAACCGAATGCAACAGGTTCAACGCCAATAATATTGGCCCTTTCACAAGGATTTAGAGAAATGGCAATCTTGCTCTTAGATTATGGTGCCTCAGTTGATGTGAAAAATGATTCGGGCTGGAGTCCCCTTCATCAAGTGATTGTAGACGGGCAAATGGATTTGATAGAACTTTTTCTTGATCGAGGAGCAGAGCTTCATCCAGATGAAAACGGTCTTACTCCACTCATGGTCGCATCACTTTATAATTATCCAGAAATTGTTTCGTTGCTCCTTGGGTACGATGATAATGCATCCGTCAATGCAACCGATGAATATGGAAAAACAGCTTTAATGATTGCGAGTGAGAACGGCTATACAAAAATAGTAAACATGTTATTAAAAGCGGGAGCTGATGTTTCAATTGAAACAGAAGACGGATATACAGCTGAAGAGTTAGCAAAGTTATATGGACATGAAGATATTGTAGAAAAATTGGCTAATAACAAAAAGAAGTAAATACTTTATGCTGATGCTAGGGTTTACATCAGTGATGAAAATAAGCCATTCATAAGTAAAAACACATGTGATTATAAATCAGAATCATATGTGTTTTTTTGTTGTTACATCAGTGTTTTATTACTAAATAGACATGAAATCACATAGTCATTCACGCATCGCTTTACTTAGGTGGAAATAAATATTTTGTTCTGTGATTTGTATGTGAATTCGACTGTTGATGAAAAACACTTGGATATTTATGTTAAAATTAGTGGAAGGTGTAAGGACTTTGTGAAGTGATGTGCTTGAAGTAACGAAGCAGTTATTTGGAAGAAGGATTGTTTGTGAGAAACGGTGAATTATTTCTCATATATGCTTTTTAAGGGTGGTGTTACATTGATGTGGAAAGATTATATAAGTTCAGTATCAAAAGAATATTCTTTCAAACCACCAGCGACTACTATTGAAGTAAATCAAATTAAAAAGGAATTAAATGTGGAATTACCTAAAAAGTTATTTGAACTATTCGGTGAAACAAATGGAGTTTTTGATAGTTTTGACTGTCCTTTAATATGGTCAACTTCCCAAATCGTAACGGACAATTTATTTTTTAGAAATTTTGATGATTACAAAGACATCTATATGCCATTTGAACATTTATTATTTTTTTCAGATGCAGGAAATGGCGACTTATTCGGTTATAGAATATTAAATGGCAGTATTCAAACGGATGATATTTATGTTTGGAACCATGAAGATGATAGCAGAATGTGGGTTGCTCCTTCATTAGAAGTTTTTATTAAAGATTGGATAACAGGTGAAATTTCTATTTAGAAAGCCTTTAATTAAAGTAACGGGAGGCGTTTCTGGCACGAGTAGAAACTCTTTTTTCACTATTGGGCAGTTATGATTAACAAGAAGACTGGTTAGAAAAGCATTGTTTAAGGGTGGATATTATGAAACAAACAAAAGTAGGACCTTGGACTATTGAAGTTGATGTTGATAAAACCAAAGAATATTACGATAAATACCATTTAATCACTGAAGACTGTGATTGTGATTATTGTGCTAATTACGTTTTAGCTTGTGAAAGGTTCCCTTCAAAGATTAAAGACCTTTTTAATTCACTTGGTATTGACCCTCGCAAAGAAGGTGAGGTTTCTGAATATATGTTGAATAAAGATGGGACACATTTATACTGTGCATTTTATCATATTGTCGGCAGAATAATTGATGGACCTAAATGGATACCTACGAAGAAAGGTAGTGAGGTTTCAACCCCTAACTTTGCTGAACATAATGGTGTTGATGTAAGTTTCAGTGAAGATTTAGCGTTAGTTCCAGAAGAGTTTCCAATGCCAACAATACAGTTTGAAATACAAATGAATGTCCCTTGGATGATCAGCTAAAGGATGGCTATTCTTTAAGAAGGTATCGCTTGTCTTATTGCGCTAACGCAGGATACTTGAACAAGAAGGTTAGTTTATTCTGGATGTTGAAATAGATGAGCAAAAAAACTGACTTAGTTTTAGATATTGCAGGAGTGATTGCAACTAACTTTTCCCCGATATTTTGGGAGGGTTTATCTTTAAGATTTGAAGTTACATATGATGACCTTATCAAGTTTAGAAAGGAAGTCCGAGAACAATTATGGACAGGAAAAATTACAGATGAAGAATTTTGGGATAAGTTGATAGAGAGGTTCCCAACCATAGATAAAGAGTATGCTGTAACGAAATTACTAACAGTGATTAAACCTTTGCCTGCTCTTGAGGAAATCCCTTTATGGAGTAAGTATGCTAATATTCACTTGTTAAGTAATCATCGTATTGAATGGGTGAAACATTTAATCACATCCGTTGAAGGATACATAAAAAGTATAACTATTTCTGGTGAAGTAGGATTTTGTAAACCACAAGTTGATATATACTTAAAAGTAAATTCCATTTAAACGGAAATGAAAATGTATTATTCGTTGACGACCAAAAGAAAAATTTGATTGAAGCACGGAACTTAGGTTGGAACACTTTACTGGCAGACGATAAAGGTAAATGGATTAAAAATGTTAGCAATCAGTTATTGAGCTAATGGGTGGCTTTACTTACACCAATGGTTTGAAGTGTTTGATAATGGTATAATTAGATAAAATATTCATGGAAGAGGTGATGAACATCATGAATAATGCTAAGGAACGATTACTAAAAATTATTGATGAAATTCCAGAGAAAGAAGTCGATAAAATATTAGACTTTGCTGAATATTTAAAGACAAAAAAAGAGAAAAGTTTATCAGAAGATTTAACAAAAGCGAGCGAAAGTAGCATTGATTTTTGGGATAATGATATAGATGATGAGGTTTGGAATGATTCATAAACAAGGTGACATTGTTTTAATTCCAGTACCGTTTAGTGACTTGTCAAATAGAAAACAACGCCCTGTTCTCATTATTTCAAATGATGATTATAATCAGATGACTGATGATATTCTTGTTGTTGCTATTACATCACAATTAAAAAACCTTGATTATTCCGTCGTGATAAAACAAAAAGATTTAGAAGAGGGTGCTCTTAAAGTTACATCGGCAGTGAGAGCAGACAAAGTTTATACACTTTCAAAAGGAATTATCAGAAAAAGATTTGGCAAAGTGAACACAGAAGTATTAAACAATGTTCGAACTAAAATATAAATATTGTGAATGTCTTCACTTAAACTAAAGGGTAGCGTTTCTGCAATAAAGATGGAACGTATTTTTGTGCATCCAAAAAACAACTATTGTTAAAATCAAAACAATGGTTATTTAAATAACAAGTAGTTGATTCCTTTTATTTAAAGAAAATAATAGGTAGGGTGGATTCGTTAATGATAAATTACGGTAAAAACTTGTTTGAGGGAACAGCTATGTACTATTCCCAATATAGACCTATGTATCCAGCTTCTTTAATAAGGTATTTAATTGGCAAGTTTTCTTTGGACGGTTCAGGTCATATGCTCGATTTAGGCTGTGGTACGGGGCAATTTGCATTCAGGTTCACTGACTGGTTTGAACGGATAGTTGGGATTGATACTGAGCCTGAAATGATACAGGAAGCAACACGCATTAGCAAAGAAATTAGAGTTGAAAATGTAGAATTCTTTAATGGAAATCTTGATACTTATAAGGATGTTTCCAATAAAAACTTTAGATTTGTAACCATTGCAAAGGCATTTCACTGGATGGACAGGGAGGAGATACTGGAAATATTATACGAAATGGTTTCCGATAGAGGCGGAATTGCTATAATTGACAATTATTCTCCCCATAAAGAGATTTTGCCCTGGCAAATGAAAGTTAAGGAAGTAGTAAAACAGTGGTATGGAAATGAAAGAAGAGCAGGAAATACTACATATTCACACCCAACTATTAGCCATCAGGAAATTGTAGCAAATTCAAAGTTTAGTTTAGAAGATTATCAACTACCTACTTACGAGCAATTATGGACAGTAGAATCAATAATTGGCAATATATATTCGACTTCCTATGGTGCTAAGCGATTACTTGGAGATAATGTTGAGGCTTTTGAAAAACATTTAAAAGAAGAATTATTATCTATCGAAAAAACGGGTGTATTTAAAGAACAATTAAACATAAAGGTTATATTTGCTTTAAAAACTAACTAATACATATATCTTGCTCACCGGGTGCTTCACTTCACTAAATTCACATCTTTTTTCATCACAAAAACCATTCTCAATTCAAAATGAGAATGGCTGTACGAAGTTTGATTACGGATACATCTAGGAATGTATATTTATGATTTACAACATCAACGGTAAAGTCTTGTTCATCTTCAATCCCCATTGTCCATTTATAGTGGTTTATTTTAAAGAAATCAATGAGCGAAGCAAGAGCCGTTCGTTTATTTATATTGTGAAAGGCGTGGTTCTTTGTTAAGATTCAAATAAAGGAATCATATACAAACAAAGATTTTTGGGCGACTAATGGCGTATGTATTGTGGATAATGGTTATATGTGGTTGCAATAGTTTCGATTGGATAGACGATTTATTTTTATACATAGTTATATTACCAACTGAGAAGTAATTGAAAGGATGCAAAGGAAATTGATGATGCTTTAACAAAAGAGATTATTGATAAATGTCAATATGACTTGGCTTGGAGTGAGATGAAGAACATAAAGAGTTTAATAAGTACAAACAGTCCAGATTTCGAAATAAGATAACAGGAAATTTAAATATATATTTATCTTAGATAAAAAAATAGTGGAGGTATAGTTATGTGGTTAATATTAGGACTAATTGCTATAGTAGCAACTATTATAAATCTTTATATGTATGGAACAGGCAAAGATTATAAATTAGCAATGGCAATGGGATTATCATTTACAGCACTAACACTTGTTGCAGAATACAGTATGGTGTCCAATTGGGTAAAGGTGGAAGATTGGTCTGCTTTAGTAGATGTAGTGCATACGATGGAAACAGCGTTATGGGTTTTGACGATTATATCGATTTTATTAAATATATCTCCTATACTTTTAGAGCTAAAAAACAAAAAATAATTATTTATTGTTGCATCATTTATATAATGTGCAATTAATGTGTAAATCTATATGGATGGCTAACGGGAGCTTTTCTACTACTAAGAGGATTATTAAGTTATTTTACATAATGAATAACGGCGAGCGACAGCGGAAAAAGAGCTGTCGCTTTTCAATTATTGCGCAGATTTGCTCAAAAAGGGATTTAAATCCCTAGCTAGAACTCAAGTGAGTAATTCGATATATAAGGAGATATTATGAGGTTATTTCATGTGAGTGAAGAAAGTGATATTTCTGTATTGAGTCAAGGCTATCTAAAAGAATAGATTTAAATTAGAGTATTGGTCTAGTCTGGGCAATTAATGAGACCTGCCTTAAAGAACGAAGGTTTGTGAAAGGTTACCCTTTAAATAAACGAATGCTATAGCTAAACAAAGTTTATCACCTTTCTTTTGTTGAATTAGCAAGGTAATAGATTTAAGAGATTATAGTGTGTGAAAATCCTCCTAATAATTCAAGGGGGTTTTCATTGGTATTATAGAATTAATAATATGGAAAGAAAAGAAGAAATGAGGAGATTTATTGAATGTATTAAGAAAAAATAACCATGAACTAATTAGTCAGGTGAAGCAGCAAGTGATAAATCTAGCAAAACGGGGTAGGTTTTCAGGAGCGGTGTTAATAGGTAACAAAGAGAAGGTACTTTTTTCTCAAGCGTACGGATTAGCAAATACTGATGCATGTTTATTATATATATATTTGTTGTTCTATGTGGTAAAATTTAACTGATAAAGGGGGCATGTATGGAAGATTTAATAGTGGCATTATTTAGCTTAATTTTAATATCGCTTAATATTGTTTTCATCGTGTTGTTTTTAAAGGGAAAATTAAATCTTATGGTATCAGGCATTATTATGATGGTACTGGCTCCAATTATTGGTTTTGCAAGTGGCGCTGCATTTCTTCATTTCAGTGCTGGAGGAACAGGAGAAGGCGCAGGCTTTGCTGGAGCATTTTTAGGATTTATAACATTGGCTAATGGGATTCTCATTCTAGTGATTGGAATTATAAGGTGGTTTCTGCATTTCGTGAAAAAAGAAAATTGATGTTTTGTTTTTCAAGTAATGCGTGCGTTTCTGCAATAAAGTAGGAACGCATTTTTGGTACTACAAAAAAAGGAAATTAATGTTGAAATTATAACAACGGTTATTTAAGAAACAGAGCAGAATGCTTAAACAACTATAATTAAATTAAGCCAATCATATCATTGTTTACAGGACAATAGGGTTATCTAGCTTGGAGTACCCCACCTTTCTTTGTTGCGGGATTAACTGGCTTGATGATAACTCTTATAACCAAACGAAGAAAGAAAATGCGATTAACGATGCTACAACTATTGTATAAACGGAGTGCGAATGCTGAGCAAGAACAGTCGCCTCTGTCTTTATAGGCAGTAATGTGGAACAAGCTATTTTCAATTTTAATGTAGTATTTTCCTAGGAGGACGAATGGAGAGAAATAAGGTGAAAAAACAAAAGATAACTGTTTATGGGATTGTTATTGTCTTGGCTTTATCAATGTACTTTAATTTTAACCTCTATAAAGAAAATAATAATTTCAAAGTAAGCAAAGGTGCAGCCTACCAAGATACTGTCTCATTGACACTTTTTTATTTAAATGAAGGTGATGTTGATGTTTGGATTGAAACGTTACAAAAGGAAGAAAATGGCGATGTTCTTTTAGAAAGATATATTGGTAATTTAAATGAAATCGCAAATGGCTATAGGGGTATGAGTGCAAATGTTCAAATTATCGATGAACAGATAAAAAATATAATAAGACAGTATCGGGAGTTAGAAAAAAATCTAGTTGAAGGAAAAGATTACCAGGTTTTTAAGGAAGAAATTAATAAAAACATTACGTTTATTCGAACAGTTTTAGAACAGGTTATATTAGATTTAGAAGGTGAAGATGAAGTGCTGTGGTATAAAGAACTTTCTGACATTGAAACGAAAACAGGTAATTATATATGGGAGCAATATAAAGAATAAGCCCTTGTGTCGCTAAACGGAGAAGTTTGTAAATGAATTATTATATATTGATAGTCTAATTCTTCGCTCAATGGATCACAGAGATATAGAGAAATTTGTTGAAGAATTTCTGGTAAAGAATTGGCATAAATGAATTGTTTGAGGGTAGTGATAGAAGATTTATTTAGGGAACTAATAAAAAAGAAGTGTTGAAATCAGGATTGTTGATAACTTATGGGATTTATGTGAAAAGATCAAAAAGATAAAAGCGAATTTTGATATTGATTTGTATGCAGAGCCTTATAATAGTACTTTTGACGATTAGAATGTACAATCTTTATTCAAGTAACAGGTGCTCTAGTATTTAACAATGTCAGCGCACATCGTAAGCGGTTGAATTGTTTTAACAAGCCGATGGATTTTTGTGGTAAATTAAATGATATGAGGAGGTCTTTATAATGAATTATATTTTGCTAATCACAGCTATATTTGTTTTATTATTTTCATTAAGACAGATGACAATGATTGAAAAAAGAAAAAGTAAAACAACTACATTAGAAATTAAACAAAATATTACTTTACTTCTATGTGGAATTCCAACCATTGTTGCATTACTTTTTATACCTTATCAAGTATGGGTGTTATTTGGAAAGTCTCATGATTGGGATGGGGTTTATACTATAGGGGGAACTGCAATTATTGTAATAGCGATTAGTTTTGTCTTCTACTATAAAAGAAAGTTGAAATTTAACTAAGCGGTGCTTCACTTCAATGAATTATTACAAAATCCATTCTCAAATCAAAAATGAGAATGGCTCTTTAATTCCTCTGGATGAAGTTTGATTACGGAAACTATTTTTTAGAATGTATATTTATGATTTACAATAATAACGGTGAAAGTTTGTAATAGGTTCACTTCAACAAACAGTTACGATTGTTGAAGAAGCTCAAACTAATCATCTCTTATGGAAGTCGAGTAGTAAGTTAAAAAGGATTGGGGGAATTTTGGTGGACTATATATGGTTAGCATTGGGAATTGCTATTGCAGGATATTTAATTGGGGATGGATTAAAAAATTTCAAAAATCCAAATTCAAAAAATATTTTAGAGTCGTTAGATGAAAGTGGTGACCACGAATTAATTAAAGAAAATGAAGTTCATCATTTCATAGGAATTTCTAAGGAAGATGCAAAAGATTTGATTCGTGAACACCCAAATATTCCACATATTATTATAAACAATAAGGTATATTATCCAAAAGCTAAATTGCGTGAATGGTTATTGAAGATAGGAAGTTGACTTTTTTTCGTTTATACAAATATGTTTATTAAAAGCACGAAGAATATTCTTCGTGCCTCTTTCACTGGGATTTATAATCGTTTTGGAATGGAAGTTGTGTACTTTAGCATGTGAGATTGTCTGTGATTTTTCTTTAATCCTATTATCGTATCACTTCTAACCTGTCGATTAAGAGTGTTAGTCGATCAGTTCGTGGTAACCCTAAATAAGAACCTTCTTGCTTTTGTAGCAATGTAAGTACTTCTCGGTTGTGATACACTTGGAACCTTGATTCGTTTGGGTACACACTTGTTTCTTGCGGAGAAGAAAAGCGAATCCCATTTACTGACGTTGCATCGTCAACAACAGAACCTCTAACCGCATTAATCGTTAAATCTTTCTTGGAAAATATACCACCTGTTATTTTAATATTTGACCCTACTCCATAAAGTGTCGCGTCTTGACTCGTATAAAGAAAAGCATTAATTTCTAGCGGGTCTTCCTTGAATTCATTAATTCGTGCGAGTTCAATTCCAGATGAAATCGTTTCTACATTTTCAGGTCTAGTAAAATGAGTATCTTCGCCTTCGGTCATCATGATAAAAGTGTTGCTTTCGGTACTAGGATTTATTTGTGCATCCAATATGAGTGCTTTTCCAAGACCGATCATCGTTGAGTCAAAGAAAAAAGAAGGTTGCTCATGTAATTCCAGTTCATCTTCAAATCGAGCACCAACAATATAAATATCCCCTGTCACTAGAACATTTCCTTTAAACTCTATATCCCGATACGTATAAATAAATAAATTTCCATCAACGATTAACCATTGGTCATCACCAAGTGTTACATTTTGGTCGATGAAAAACGTTTGACCTCCACTTCCATCTGATGTGAATAAATACGATTGATTTTCATTTGTCATCGCAGATGCGTCTTGGATTTCACTTACAGTAAAATCCATCTTAAGCTGCTGGATGACGAGCGGAATGTCTGTTTCAGGCTCAATTGTCGTATCAATCAGGGCATTGACTTTATCGACGAATGTTTTTCGTAAATCAACGTCAATAAAAGGTCTTGGATATGTTAACACTAGATTTGGCTGACCATCAGCAACATTCACATACTCAGGAATTACCGTAGATGATGACTGTTTATACACATTGGATAGTGTGTCATTATTTGAAAAATATGGATAGTTTGTATTAAACGTTTTTGAAATCACCCCAGTTTCTGTCGCAAGCTTATATTCAGCTGTAGCAGTCATTGTCAGTTCATTGCCTACATACATATCACCTTGAATAAATGGACTTCCATTTAAGGTTACTGTTTCATTCGAACCGACACCAAAATATAAAAAGCTTGGGATAGCAGATACATAGACTGTTTGTTTAAAATACCGATACAGACCGTTTTCATCCATCCCTCTTGCGATAATATCAAACCTTCGACTTAAATCTTTCATTCGGTCAATAGAGTCGGCTGTTGTGTCAACGATAAAGAAATTCCGAGTTGTTGGAAAATGGTCAATGCTAAATTCCAAACCTTCCTCATCAAACGTATATTCCTTTTTGAAATCACCGACAACAGTCGTTTCAAATTCACTCGGTGTATAATAGCGGGTTCCAACTTCATCAACAATTTCCGTTTGAATAATAGCTGTTGCTTCTTCAATCGCCATCTTCGCTTCATGGATATTCGATAAATCTTGTTGACTAATTGTTGTCATTTTAGCGTCGCCAATACTATAAGCAATAATTGCAAGTCCTAAGGTGAGTAGAATAACGGACATCAATAGGACGGTAAGTAAGGCAGAACCTCGTTCGTTTTTCATAAGTTGGCCTCCTAAAACCCAAATGAGCTTTCCACTTTTAATGGGGTTATTTCATATTGAGCGTTTGGGTCGGAAAGGATAAAAACAATATCAATGATTCCTGATTCACAGCTTTCTTCATTACATGTCACGGTTAAGCTAGACCCTTCTTCCAGCCGGACATTTCCAGTTAATAGTGGGGTATCACCAACATATAACTGACCAGCTTCTAGTCGGATTGACTTTTCTTCAAGCTCTGCTTCTTTTTCTTCAATGATGCCATCATCGGCGATGGAAATGGCTTTTTCCTTTGCGAGAATGAGTGTATTATCATCATCTGTGACACGGTCTGGAGAAAATTCGTACATTTCATTTAAGACCATTTTAATTAAATAATCAGCCTCGCTTCGGTATTGAAGCTCTTTACTAGTTAAATTAAATTGATTCATTCCCATCAAAGTTACACCGTAGATGAGCCCTAAGATGACCGTTGAAACGACTAGTCCAGCTAATAGCTCTATAAGAGTCAATCCACGTTCGTTATTTATAACGTAAGTCTTCATGGATAATATGTCCACTAATCGTCGCAATGGCTTTTCCTCCTAAATCTGCATGTCGATAAACTTCAATCTTAAGCGGTATAAGGTAAGGGTCAAGACTAGACTCTTCTTCGGTAAAGGTAATGTTTACATAATAAGGAACATTGTTTAATGTCGGCTGAAATATATTTTCACATTCGCCTTCTGTAATGTCTGAAAAAAACAAGCTTAATTCTGAGCAATCATTCGCGCTGAGCGTTGTCTTATCTGCAAGAAAATGAGTTATTGATTCAGGATTCGAATCAGAAAATGGTAATTTTTCAACATAAACAAGAGCATTTCTTGCTGCATAGGAAGCAACGGTCCGACTTTGATTTTCCTTTGTCGCAAAACTGGCCTGGGCAAAATACCCAATCAAAGGAATTAAAATAATCGTAACAATCGTTAACGCAGCTACGACTTCTAGTAATGTAAACCCGGTTTCTTGTTTTGTCAGAAGTTTTTTTATCATGAGCGATCGGCTCCTTTTTACAACGGTTTACTTTTTATTAGGAAATATGGAACATTACTAATCTATTTATTATTGTATCGGTATTTTCGAAAAAAACAATTTGGGATTCTGAAAAATATAGTGAAATGAAATAAAAAAATAAGTATAATCTGTAAAAAATATCTAGTAATATTTTATCATATGTTTTATACTTTTTTATATAATTATGTAAAAAACCCTAAAAAAATTGTTTATTTACGTCGGATAATGGATATTTAGAACTAATAAATGTGAAGTCGGAGGTGAGACTAATGACGTTGATAGTAGTAGTACTCGTTCTCGCCTTAGTCGCAATAAATATATTTACAAAAATTGAGAATGTAACAAAAAAACAACAGTATACGAGTTGTGTTTTTGCGATTATGATTGCTAGTATAGCGCTAATTACCTATCAGTTAATAGGAGGGGAATTTGCCTTGCTAGTCTTTTTACTTATGATACTAGCTACATATTTTGTATTGAAATGGTTTGTAAAAGAAGAAGAATTTGAAGAAAACGAGAAGATGATTTCCTCATCCGAAATCGTAAACACCGAAGATGACAATCAAGTGGAATCAAAAGAAAAAATAGAATTACAAGATATTAAAATGTAAAAATTTCTGGAAGTGAGGAGAACTTGAAGTGGCTCAAACAAAACGGAACAACACATTAAAAAAAGTATATGTATTATTTTTAATTCAAGCTATCGTCTTGGTTGGTATATCAGTAAGTGTTGCTCCGCTTTTAGGAAGTGCGCAAGCCTCTATTCCTGAAGGTTCGACGATTGGTGGTATTCAAGTTGGTGGATTAAGCGAAGATGAGGCTATTGAAAAGCTTCAAGCCGAAATAAAGGAGTGGAGTGAAGGAGAAGCCCTTATTATTGAAACGAGTACAGGTGGCTTTTATGAGTTTCAACGTGACCATTTTCACTTTCAGCCAAAGACATCGATTCAAATCATGAAAGACGAAACGAAAACTTCATGGTTTCAATTTTCAAAACAAGTTGAACCTGTTCATATTCCGTTAGAAGTACAAATGAAAAATATCGATGAAGTAACAATTCATTGGTCGTCTACGATAAAGAAAGAAGAAACGATTCAACAGATACTATCACAAGCGATACAGTTAGAGGAAAACGCGGTACAAGCGGTCTACCATGAAGGAATGGCAGAAGAACAAGTGACGATTGCGACATTCTCAATCGAAGACATTGCTCAAGGAACACTTTCATCCGCAGCAAATGTCATTGCCAACTTAGACGGATATGTAATCGAAGGACAGTCGACTTTTTCATTTCTTAAAGCTTCTGATGCAAATGCAGATACAATCATTTCAAGTGAAGCGATATCGATTGTTGCATCAGGTGTGTACGCCTTAGCTATCCAATCAAATTTAGAAATTAATGAACGACATCAAATGGAAGAAATTCCTGATTTCATTCAACCAGGACTTGAAGCGGAAGTAAAGAAACGAGAAAAAGACTTAGTGATCCATAACAGTGAAGAGGTATCGTTTACGATTCATATTGAGCGTGAAGATGATAAGCTACATTTTTCTTTACTCAGTTATAGTCCGACATTTTTCTACTCATTTGAAATGGAAAATGAAACAGAAATCGAACCAAGAACGATTTATCGCTATGATTCCGGCCTTCGTCCAAACGAAGAAAGACTTGAGAAAAATGGCAAAGCTGGATTGCGAGTGGATGTGTACCGTGTGATGAAAAACCAAAGTGGTGGGCAAGTCGATAAAGTGAGACTCGCGCAAAACTTTTACAGACCTACTCCAAAAATTGTCGCGATTTCTCCAAAAGTTCTTGAAGTGACAGTACCAACAAGTCAAGAGCTCGAGCAAGAAAATGAGACCGATTCAGATTCCGATGACCAAACAGGTCGTGATGATAGTGAAAAAGAAGAAGATGATGATGAATTTCCACTTAAAGGGGAGGAAGTCATTACGGATTATAAATAGTGAAAGGAGGGAAACGCATGATACGAAAACGACTTGGTGATTTATTAGTAGAGTCCAACTTAATTACAGAAGAGCAACTAGTAAAAACATTGCAAGAAAAGTCGAGAGAAGAAAAGCTAGGGGATGCCTTATTACGAGAAGGTTATATTACAGAACTTCAACTCATTGAAGTTCTAGAGTATCAGCTTGGTATTCCTCATATTAAGTTATATTCGTATCCAATCGACTCATCCATTCTTTCATTGATTCCGAAAGAGTTAGCAAAACGCTTTAATGTCATGCCTTTAAAAAAGGAACACGGGAAATTATTTGTGGCGATGGCTGACCCTATGGACTATTTTGCGATTGAAGAATTACGGATGGCGACAGGCTTTCAAATCGAAGCAGGGATCGCAACAAAAGATGATTTATTCCGAACAATTAGTAAATTTTATGATTTACAAGATTCGATGGAAGAAGTTATGAGTGACCTGCCAAAAGATGAAGATATTAATGAAGCGAAAATGACGGACGAAGATGCTCCGATTGTAAAACTAGTAAATCAAATTATTTCCAATGCGGTTGCACAGCGTGTAAGTGATATTCATATCGACCCACAAGAACGAGATTTTCGCGTTCGCTATCGTGTTGATGGCATGTTAAAAACAGAACGAACGATTCCAAAGCATTTACAAAACGTCATCACAGCACGCATTAAAATTATGGGGAATTTAAATATTACAGAAAATCGTGTTCCTCAAGATGGTCGTATGAAAATAAATGTTCATTTTAAACCGATTGATATTCGACTTTCAACACTTCCATCTATATATGGTGAGAAAATTGTTATGCGTATTCTTGATCTATCTAATGCGATTAGTGATATTGAAAAAATTGGTTTTAGTCAAGAAAACAAAGAAAAGTTCGCACAAATGATTGAAAAACCAAATGGGATCGTATTGATTACTGGGCCAACGGGTTCAGGGAAATCATCGACATTATATGCGGCTCTTCAAAAACTAAATTCAGAAGATGTAAACATCATTACAGTAGAAGACCCGGTTGAGTATCAACTTGAAGGCATTAACCAAGTGCAAGTGAATGAAAATGTTGGAATGACATTTGCAAAAGGATTACGTTCGATTTTGCGACAAGACCCAGACATCGTCATGGTCGGAGAAATTCGTGATTTAGAAACGGCCCAAATTGCCATCCGTGCCTCGTTAACTGGACATCTTGTGCTTAGTACACTTCATACGAATAGCTCTATTGCGAGTATTACCCGATTAGATGATATGGGAGTTGAACCATTTTTAATTTCCTCTTCTTTAGCTGGTGTAGTAGCCCAACGTCTTGTTCGTAAAGTTTGCCGTGATTGCGCGGAAACGATGGAAGCAACGGAACGGGAAAAAGAAATATTTGCAAACCGCAATATCCATATTGAAACGATAAAACGAGGCAAAGGCTGTTCAAGTTGTAATATGTCAGGATATCGTGGACGATTGGCCATTCATGAAGTATTGATTATTGATGATGAAATGCGAGCGATGATTATGGCCAGGAGCAGTACAGCGCAAATGCGTGAGTATGCAAAGCAAGCCGGAACGATGTTTTTATTGGATGATGGATTACAAAAAGTAAAAGAAGGCTTAACGACAACAGAAGAAGTGTTGCGTGTCGCCTTATCAGAATAGTGAAAAGGAGGACGAACAGGTGAGCTACGATATCAATGAACTTCTTACGATGGCGTGTGAAGCAAATGCGTCTGACTTACATGTAACGATAGGGGCACCACCGATTGTTCGTCTTCATGGATCATTAAAGCAATATGGGAGTGAACCGCTGCGTCCTGAACATGTTCATGAGATGGCGAAAACATTAATCCCTGAAAGTCAGTGGAATCTTTTTATAGAAAAAGGCGAATTAGACTTTTCATATGGCATTCCAAATGTGTCTAGGTTTCGTTTAAATGTCTATCATCAGCGCAGTCATATTGGCATTGTCGCTCGTGTCATTCCATCGACAATTCCAAGCTTAGAACAATTGCAAATGCCGTCTTTATTAAAAGATTTAGTAGAGAAACCACAAGGGTTAATTTTAGTAACTGGACCAACAGGCTCAGGGAAATCTACGACTCTAGCAGCGATGATAGATTATGTGAATCAACGAGATTCAAAACATATTGTGACATTAGAAGACCCGATTGAGTATTTGCATAAACATAGTCGCTCGATTATTAATCAACGAGAAATTGGATTTGATACACAAAGCTTTTCAACCGGATTGCGTGCAGCGTTACGACAAGACCCTGACATTATATTAGTTGGAGAAATGCGAGATTTAGAAACGATTTCTACGGCAATCACTGCAGCGGAAACAGGTCATCTCGTGTTAGCAACCCTTCATACAAGCAGTGCACCACAAACAATTGACCGGATTATTGATGTGTTTCCTCCGCATCAACAGCCACAAATTCGAATTCAATTAGCATCTGTGTTAGTTGGTATCATTTCTCAGCGGTTATTTCCAACGCAGTCGGGAAAAGGACGAGTGGCTGCGACAGAAATTTTAATTAATCAACCTTCTGTTGCGAATTTGATCCGAAGTGAAAAAAATCATCAAATTAAAAGCATTATGCAAACGAGCAAAGCACAAGGCATGCATACGCTTGAAATGTCGATGAAGCAATTGTATCAACAAGGCGAAATCGATATGGACATCGTCAAACCGTATCTAGAAGCAGGTGAGTGGTAATGCCAACATTTAAATACAGTGGAAAATCAAGAAAAGGCGAACGAAAACAAGGCCGAGTCGAAGCAAAATCGAAAAACCAAGCGATTGCTGTCCTACGTGAACAAGGCATTATGGCGTTTGAGCTTCACGAAGTAAAACAAAGCGTCCTTCAAAAAGACATTCAAATCGGAAAACAAGTGAAAAACTATGATTTCGTTGTGTATTGTCGCCAGTTCGCAACATTAATTCGTTCAGGCATTACCATTGTCGATGCCACGAAAATATTAGCAGAGCAAACCGAAAGCAAAGGGCTAAAAAAAGTGTTGTTTACGGTAGATTCAGAGCTAAGAGAAGGAACAGCTTTCTCTGATGCTGTTGAAAAACACCCGAAAATCTTCCCACCGATTTTTGTGAACATGATTCGAGCTGGAGAAGCAACGGGTAATTTAGATGAAACACTAGAACGTCTAGCGACCTATTTTGAAAAGCAACATACGATTAAAAGCAAAATTCAATCGGCGTTAAGTTATCCGATTGTGCTATCAGTTATAACCGTAGCGGTCGTTGTGTTTTTAATGACGTTTGTTATCCCAAGATTTATTGATATGTTTGCTGATTTAGGAGCCGAGTTGCCATGGATTACGGTCGCTGTTATCGCCACAAGTGAAATCATTTCTAGCTTTTGGTGGCTCGTATTACTTATTTTACTGATTGTCGTAACAGCTTTTATTGTTGCGAAGAAAAGAAGCAAAGCGTTCCAGTACACGGTAAGCACGATAACATTCCGCTTACCAATCTTCGGAAAACTATTACAAAAAGCAGCGATTGCGAGAATGACACGGACACTGGCGTCTTTATTTTCAAGCTCAGTCCCGATTTTACAATCGTTGACGATTGTAGAACGAGTCGTCAACAACCCTGTCATGGGAAAAGTCGTGTTACAAGCTCGCGATAGTTTAGAGCAAGGAAATTCATTAACAGCCCCATTAAAAGAAAGCTGGATTTTTCCACCGTTAGTTACACAAATGATTGCCATCGGGGAAGAAACCGGCTCACTTGATTTAATGCTATCGAAAGTAGCGGATTTTTATGAAGAAGAAGTCGACAGAAGTGTTGATACGCTGAAGTCCTTAATTGAACCAATAATGGTAGTTGTGCTTGCAGGTGTCGTCGGGTTTATCGTCTTAGCGGTATTTATCCCAATGTTCAGCTTGTTTGACCAATTTTTATAAAAACCAGATTATATTTCTTTAAAGGAGGCGGTGGCCTGGAGAAGAAGGAAGCTGTCAGTTAAGTTGTAGGTATCAAAAGTTAAAACAAAATTTAAAATTACTTAGGAGGTTTTTACTCATGGTAAAAGCAATCAAAATGGTCAAAGACCAACGTGGTTTAACATTAATCGAATTATTAGCAGTTATCGTTATTTTAGCTATTATTTTAGCAATCGCGGTTCCGGCGATTGGGAACTTGATTAATAGAACGGATGATAGAGCAACAGTTTCTGATGCAGCGCAAGTTATTGCAGCGGCGAAGTTACATGTGGCTACGAATGGAACTCCACCAGCATCTGCAGCAGGTACTCCAAATCTTAATGGTGAAGCATTGAAACCATATCTTGATAATGCTGATTGGGCTACTGGGACTACTGATACAACTAGAGGAGTTAGAGTCACAGTTAATGGCAACGTTGTATCATATGAAGTTGTTGGACATAAGGTAACTGCTATATTAGATAAATGGACTACAACTGCAACAAAGAAAGTTCCGAGTGAGGAAAATATTCAAGAATATTTGAATGATAGAAACTAGTAACAAGGCTTATAAGCTATTAGTGGTTACCGCTAGTAGCTTATAATACCCTGTTGTAATTATAGGAGGCGGACTCCCATCAAACCCAAACACCCTACTCAAAAAAAGCAATCTGGCTACACCTTAATTGAATTACTCGCAGTCATCGTTGTACTAGCCATCATTCTAGCGATAGCTATTCCTTCAATTCTAAGTGTCATTCAAAAAACAAATGACCGGGCGATTGTGGCGGATGCGTCCCGTGTGCTTTCTGGGGCTAAAATCCTTCTTGCAGAACAGGAGCCACACTTATATTATGATGAAGAGAATGAGCATGGCCAAATATCTATTAATCAATTGCAACGACATGTGAGTCACGTTGATTTTCGTGGTGAAGAAACGGTGACGACAGAGGATAGTCTTGTATTTTTTGATTTTGAAGAAGGTGTTGTTTCAAATTTACGTTTGAATCGGAATGTTCACAACATTGGTAGTTTAGCGGATTTTTTACATTCGAGTTCAGAAAAAGAAGCAACGGAAACGAGAATTCTTCAATATTTGGATGGAACGCTCCATTCTGACTAATATCTCTTAAGAGAAAAAGGATGGGTTTTTGATGGAATTATTTTTGCATATTTATTTATTTGTTGTTGGGTTAGTCTTAGGGTCTTTTTATAATGTCGTTGGGATTCGTACGGCGGAAGGACGTTCGATTGTGACGCCGCGATCTCATTGTGGAAATTGTAAACGAACATTGTCTGCACTTGAATTAATTCCAGTGTTGTCGTATGTCATGCAAAAAGGGTGTTGTAAAGGCTGTGGAACAAAAGTTTCGATGAGATACCCATTATTTGAATTGGTGACGGCATGTCTTTTCACGATTTCACCATTGATGGTGGGATGGTCAAAAGAATTGCTTATTGCATTTCTCTTACTTTCATTGCTTGTCATTATCGTCATTTCCGATGTGCATGCGATGCTTATTCCGAATAAAGTATTGTTGTTTTTTGCTTGTGTCATTATCCCGGTTCGCTTTTTTATTCCAATGGATCCGTGGTGGGATCCGATTGCAGGAAGTATCGTCGGGTTTGTGTTACTTCTTTTTATCGCCATCATTAGTAAAGGTGGCATGGGTGGTGGTGACATTAAACTGTTTGCGGTGTTAGGCTTATTTCTTGGATTAAAAGGTGTCTTGTTAACCTTTTTCTTTGCAACCTTTATTGGGGCTTTTGTTGGTATCGTCTTAGTCGTATTAAAAAAAGTCAAACGAAAGCAACCAATTCCATTTGGACCTGCAATAAGTGCAGGGGCTCTTATCACGTATTTTTATGGTGATGTCATTTGGAATATGTATATAGGAATGTTTTAACTGTAATTATGACTAGATTGAGGAGGAAAAACGGTGGTTCTTTCCCTATTTCAAGGAAATAAAAAATCAATAAGCATCGTGCTGCATGATTATGTTGTGCGCATGGTCGAAATGCAAGGAACGGACTTTTCCTCTGTGAAACGGATTAGTGAAAAATACATTCCAGCGGGTATAATTCAAGATGGAAAAATGGTTGATGAAATCGGCTTTTTTGAATTTATGCAGCAGCTCGTGACAGAGTGGAATATAAAAGGGAAAACCGTGAAATTTTACGTTCCCGATTCCACGGTCATTTTAAAAAAGGTCGACATTCCTCCAAATGTACCTGAAGATGAAATTCTCGGTCATTTTTTAATGGAAATTGGACAAAGTCTTCACTTTCCGTTCCAAAACCCAGTTTTTGATATTCATCTGTATGATGGGGAAGAAAACAAAAGAAAAGGGTTGCTGTTTGCCGCTCCTGAGGACGAGCTTGTGAAGTTTGCTGAAATTTTTGAAGGTGTTGGTCTGCAACCAATTGCCGCTGATGTTTCACCACTTGGAGTGTATCGCTTTTACCATCAGCTTTACCCTGCCATGGTTGAAAAATCAGTCATGTTTTTAGAATTTAATTTAACGAAAATGAACATTGCCATTTTTTCTAATCATTTACCGGAATTTATTCGGCATCAATCGTTAAATGTAAGTGAAAAAGACTGGTCTTTTGCACTTGATAATGTTGATGAAATGAAATGGACATTTGTCGGTAATGAAGAACAACTATGGACAGATATTCAAGATTTAGTCGCGGATATTGAAAGAATTATGAATTTTTATCGCTATTCGATGCATAAAGGGGAAAAATCGATTTCTCAGCTTGTTGTTTTAGGAGACCATCCATATTTAGATGAAATTGCATCAAGATTTAATACTACTCTTGATGTCCCATTGAAAGTGTTAGATGCGAAAATACCAGTAGAGTGGACACATCGCATTGACCGAAAATACATTCCAGTGTTTGGACTGTCACTGAAAGAGGTGGAGTAAGTGTTAGTCGATGTGAATCTACTGCCGAAACGAGAACGAAAAACACAGCTTTTCCTCATTTTGATTTATGGCTTTTTCTTTATTTGGCTTATTGTCGCGATTGTATTCGCAGTCAATTATATGAAGTCGACGTCCACATTAGAAAAAACGATTGAACAAAAAGAAGTACTCGTGCAAAACCGACAGTTATTAGAACAAGAGTTACTGATCGTTCAAGCAGAACAAACTGAATCGCTAGAATCGATTGTTACTTTCGCTGAACGTCTACTTGTGCCAACATCATTATTAATCGACCAACTTGTTGATGATTTACCGGAAACAGGGTATTTAAATCAATATAGCTATTCAAATGGAACGACGACAATTCAAACACAAGTAGAAACAATGGAAGAGATTGCAGCTTATATTGTGAAATTAAATCAGTCTCCGTTTCTAGAAGATGTTCGTGTAAACACCGTGACAACGTTTGACCATACGATCAATCAAGAAGAAAAGCCTTTTGAAAGCGTTCCTCGCTATACGATCACGTACACATTAACAGTCGACCGTGAGGCGTTAGTAAAGGAGGACAAGAACAATGAATGAGTATATTCAAGAAAAACGGACCATGTTTATTGTAATCATTGCTAGTTTATTTTTATTAATCGTTCTTGCTTTTTTTCTTTTTCAAAAGCCTGTACATGAGCAATTAAGAGCAGAAGAAACAATGGTTACTACAGAGCAAATGTTAATCGATGGAATTACTGTTCAACTTGAAGAGCTAGCCAACCAAGAAGAGGAAAACACGGTGATGCTTGAGCGTAAAGTACCAAAGGAGCGGTTGATTGACCAATATTTATTAACGTTGCAAGAAGTCGAGCTAATAAGTGAAAGTAAAATTCAAGATATTTCGTTTACTAGTTATGATGGCGAATTAACAGAAGAAGAATTTATTTCTGGAGCGGCTGAGTCAGGGGTGGAGACTAGCGAGCAAGTAGTTGAACCAGTTGCCGTAGAAGAAGGAGCTGAGACAGGCGAACCGGAAGTTGTTGAAGAAGCTCAACTTGAACAAGAGCAGTTACCAAACGGGTTACAACTATTAACGATATCAATGCAAGTCGTCTCACCTAATTATGAAAGCTATCTGATGTTTTTAAAAGAAATTGAAAAGCGCGAACGAATTACAAGAGTTGATTCTTTACAATTCACAACACCAACCGAAGCTGATTTATTGTTTAGCGATGACCCGGATGAAACGATTTCTTTTACAATGCAAGTTACAACTTTTTATTATCAAGATAAATAAAACAACGAGCATACCCAGTTTAACGGGTATGCTTTTTTGCTTTTGAGAAAGACAGTTTGGCAAAGTTGTTGGTGAGGCGATGAAGGACAAAACGAGGAGAAAACAGAGAGGAAGTGTCCATCATAAGGTTGATGAAGGACAAAACAAGGTGAAAATAGAGAGGAAGTGTCCTTCATAAGGTTGATGAAGGACAAAACGAGAGGAAAACCGAGGAAAAGTGTCCAATAGAAGAGCGCTATTGGACAAAACAAGAGCACCCCCAAAAGAAGAAGTTTTCCTTAAAAGAGTTCAAACACCCAAAACATCATCGCTCCGCTCGGTAGCAACGTAACAGGTCGATAAAATAAAAAAGCCCATCTCCGTTTCGAACATCATTTTCGATATCCTTGTCCAATACAAAGAATAGGACAAGCTTTCGCTTTCATAAGATAGAATAAATTGATGAATAGAAGGTTGAATCCATGAAAAATATTAAAGTGTATCAGTGGGCAGTTGGGATTATGATGAGTAGTTGTCTTTGTTTTTTCTTTGTGTATGTCACAACCTATGTGCAGCAGTATTCTTTTTCCGCCTCAATTTATCAAAAAAACCTTCACGAGCAAAAAACGACCAAGACTTTAAGCAAAGCTTATTTATATGAGCCTGGTCCGATTACCATTACATTTGCTGGGGATTTGATGATGAGTGGATCGATTGTGGATACGGTGGCAACACATGGGGTACATCATCCGTTTGTGTATGTGAAAGAAGAGATTCACCAATCGGATTTTGCAGTGGTCAATTTAGAAACGGCGATAACAGAACGAACAGAACCGTATCCAAAGTCTTTTCATTTTAAAATGCCGCCTCATTATGTGGAAGGAATAAAAGATGCCGGTTTCTCGCTAGTGTCCTTAGCGAACAACCATACAATGGATTATAAAGAAGAAGGGTTACTTGATACGATAAACACATTAGAGAAATATGAACTTCCCTATGTTGGTGCAGGGCGAAATAAAGAAGAAGCGTATAGTGCACATACTGTTGATTTAAAAGGAAAAACAGTGTCGTTCTTAGGTTTTTCACGAGTGCTTCCATCAGAAACATGGTATGCCCAAGAAGACAAACCAGGAATTGCAAGTGGGTATCAAATCGAACGAATGATTTCGATTATTGAAGAAGAAAAGAAAAAAGCTGATTATGTCCTTGTTTATATTCATTGGGGAGTTGAACGAAAGCAAACTCCAGAACCATATCAAGTTCATTATGGAAAAGCGATGATTGATGCAGGAGCAGATGCAATTATCGGTGCTCATCCGCATGTGTTACAGCCTATTGAAATTTATAATGACAAACCAATTGCTTATTCTATAGGAAACTTTCTTTTCCCGAACTATGTAACTGGACCAACAGCAGAAACAGGGTTATTACACATTCAATTAGAAGAAGAGCAAGTGTCTGTTGATTGGAGTCCATATAAAATTGAGAATGACCAAATTCATCCGTTGCCAAAAGAAGCCTCTCCTTATGGATCGATTTATCCATAAGGTTTTTTTTATGGTACATATGGATCATTTCTTTTTTTACTAGATATGAATATGCTAGAAAAGAGAGAAAATAAAAATAGAAAAACTAGTTCTAGTAAATACAAACTGTTAATAGAATAGAGTAACAAGATGAAAATGAAGAAAGGGGTAAGTGACGTGGATGGTGAAAAACGACAAATATCAGTGAAATTAAATGGGAAGAAACAACACTATGAAGAGAAAAAAACAACACCTACTCCACCCATTCAACAGGAACCAAAGCCAAAACCAGTAGCGATGGCGGACAACTCGAAAAAAGACGAAAGTTCATCTCCTGATATTATAGATTTCCGTGAACGGCAAACGGAAAGAAAAAAGCGGGACCAGCCATTTTGGGATGACGGAAACAATGAGTACAGTCCAAAACTTCCATTTAAGCGTAAAAAGAAAAAGCCGAAAAAACCATTTCAATTTTCACTAAAGTCATTTCCAATATCAATTGTGTTAGCCGGTATTTCGGCGATTGTTGTTGGTGTTAGTTTCGGACTGGTCATTCTTACCATTTTCACAGGGGAATCTGAAGCAACAGGTGATCCGAACGGACAGGCTGTGCCAACTGTCGCTGAAGTAGTAGCAGAAGGGAAAAACCTTCCTGATTTAACCGTTGAGATCGTTCAAGGTGGTGCGTTTTCAACAGTAGAAAAAGGTGAAGAAATCGTTGACCGGTTAAAAGACAGAGGCCATGCGGCGGTATTAATTGAATCATCCGATCCACATTATATGTTTATTGGTGTTGCCCAAGATAAAGAATATGCGAATGGACTTAGTCAACTTTATCAGCAAGAAGGACAAGATACGTATGTAAAGCCGTTTGCGGTATTAGGTGGAAAAGTTGACGCTGGTAATGAAGAAACAGGAGTGTTTTTTCAAGAAGGTATGGCGATTTATAATGAACTTATGCTTGTATCGATCAGAAGTTTGGCTGGAGATAAAGAAATTATCACCGATAAAAGTTTAGAAATTGTTGTCTCTGAGCATCAAAAGTGGACAGACTCTAAAGGACAAGCACTAGAAGGATTAAGTGAAGAGTCTAAAGCAGACGCAGAACGGTATGTTTCTGCAATAACAGAAGGAGTCAACACACTCCAATCTATTGATGAGGATTTTGAGGAAAATAAGTTTTGGCATATTCAACAATCACTATTAGACGCCACACTTGCTTATGATAGTTTTGTAGATACACTGAAATAAGGAAAACGGAAAAGGGGGGTCCCTTTTCCGTTTTTTTTAGATAATAATTTTGGTGTAGCAGTGAAGCTATGAAAGTTATTCTAGAAAAGACGCTCCGGCGTTTTTCTTATTATTAATAATTTGTAAAACATTGGAATTGATATTGTCTTACTATGATCGACTTGGTATTCTGAAAGTAACCTTGT
This sequence comes from Alkalihalobacillus sp. LMS39, assembly GCF_022812285.1. NCBI lineage: Bacteria > Bacillati > Bacillota > Bacilli > Caryophanales > Bacillaceae > Alkalihalobacillus > Alkalihalobacillus sp. LMS39. Next base: position 3,880,429 of record NZ_CP093300.1, on the reverse strand, counting down.
ACAATAAAAACAAACTAATTTTATTGTAGGAGGTCTCCCTTATGTGTTCATTCATTTTAGCCTCAAATTCTCCTCGCCGAAAAGAATTACTTCAACAAGTCAACATTCCATTTAAAACAGAACCTAGTCAAATTGAAGAAGTTGTGAAAGATTCATTAAACCCAAGTGAGGTGGTCGTTGATCTAGCATATCAAAAAGCTGCAGATGTGCTTTCGAGAAATCCGCAAGCGGTTGTATTAGGAGCTGATACAATAGTTGTTGCTAATCATCAAATCCTTGGCAAACCACAATCCAAAGAAGACGCGAGGACGATGCTTTCTGCTTTATCCGGAACAGAACATGCTGTGCTTACTGGTGTTGCCATTGTGAGTGCGTCAAAAAAAGAGTTGTTCTTCGAAGAAACACTTGTTCAATTTTGGGAATTAACAGACGAAGAAATTGAAGCTTATATTACGACGAGTGAACCTTTTGATAAAGCTGGAGCCTATGGCATTCAAGGAAGTGGTGCAACGCTAGTGAAACAAATTAAAGGTGACTATTTTTCTGTTGTCGGATTACCAATTGCAAAAGTTGTTCGCACATTGCAAAATTTTGGTATCAGTCAAGCCCCTCACTAATATTTCTGTTAAGGGAGGAAAATAAAAAGTGAAAGAGGAGTCGCTTATGATTCGTGATGTCCCTGTTAGTGAACGCCCCCGTGAACGACTTATTCACGATGGTGCCAGGTTTTTATCCAATCAAGAGTTATTAGCGATTATGTTACGAACTGGAACAAAAAACGAATCCGTGTTACAGTTAGCGCAGCGGGTGCTCCAAGCGTTTGATGGCTTGGCTTTATTAAAGGATGCTACGATTCAAGAGCTCGTCCAAATTAGAGGAATCGGGATGGCCAAAGCGGTTGAAATCTGTGCAGCATTAGAGATCGGCAGGCGGATAAGCAATTTGCAAACCGAGGACCGGGTGGTTATCCGTTCGCCTGAAGATGTTGCCCGTTATGTCATGGAAGACATGCGCAGTTTAACACAAGAACATTTCGTTTGTTTATATTTAAACACGAAAAACCATGTTATCCATCGTCAGACGGTGTTTATTGGGAGTTTAAATGCCTCACTTGTTCATCCAAGGGAAGTATATAAAGAAGCATTTCGCCGTTCAGCTGCCTCCATTATTTGCCTTCATAACCATCCCTCTGGGGACCCCGGACCTAGTAGAGAAGATATAGAAGTCACAAAAAGATTAAACGAATGTGGGAAATTACTCGGCATTGAGTTAATGGATCACATCATCATAGGTGACAGGAAATTTGTGAGCTTAAAAGAAAAAGGATATATTTTATGAAAAAAGACTTATGAATTCCTAATTTTGGTGTATCCTAAAGAGAGTAAATACGATGAAGAAAAATGTAAAATTATCGTAGGGGAATATTGAGGCTATTTTTTTCATACGAAATTCAGTATAATTATTTTTATGAGTTTTCGTATACACGAAGGGAGATACATATAGATGTTTGGTGGTTTTTCAAAAGATTTAGGAATTGACTTAGGTACAGCAAATACCCTTGTTTATGTAAAAGGAAAAGGGGTTATAGTTCGTGAGCCGTCTGTTGTGGCGCTCCGTACAGATACAGGATCAATTGAAGCAGTAGGAAATGATGCGAAAAATATGATTGGTCGAACGCCGGGGAATATTGTCGCAGTTCGTCCGATGAAAGATGGCGTTATCGCAGATTTCGACACAACTGCAACAATGTTAAAATATTTTATCAAGCAATCACTTCGAAATCGTTCGGTTTTTACAAGAAAACCGAATGTTATGGTATGTGTTCCGTCAGGCATTACTGCCGTTGAAAAACGAGCAGTGGAAGATGCGACAAAACAAGCGGGAGCCCGTGAAGCCTATACAATTGAAGAGCCATTTGCGGCTGCAATAGGTGCGGATTTACCAGTGTGGGAGCCTACGGGAAGTATGGTTGTTGATATTGGTGGAGGAACTACAGAAGTAGCCATTATTTCATTAGGTGGAATTGTAACAAGTCAGTCGATTCGTGTCGCTGGGGATGAAATGGACGATGCTATCATTTCTTATATTAAGAAAACATACAACTTAATGATCGGGGAAAGAACGGCGGAAGCATTAAAATTAGAAATTGGATCAGCCGGTGCGCCTGAAGGTGTGGATGATATGGAAATCCGTGGACGTGACCTTGTTACTGGATTGCCAAAAACCATTTCTGTTACGGCAGAAGAAATTTCAAAAGCATTAGCTGACACGGTGTATACGATTATTGAAGCCGTGAAAAATACACTAGAAAAATCGCCACCAGAGCTTGCTGCAGACATTATGGACCGAGGGATCGTATTGACTGGTGGTGGCGCATTGCTGCGAAATTTAGATATGGTATTAAGTGATGAAACGAACATGCCTGTGCTTGTGGCAGAAAATCCACTTGATTGTGTCGCATTAGGTACAGGGCGAGCGCTTGAGAATCTTCACTTATTCCGTTCAAAAGCAGGGATTACTGTTCGATCAAGTCGGAAGTCGTAAGTAGGTGTAGAGTATGCCCCAATATTTTAACAAGAGGCTAATTGTATTGTTAGTTAGTATAATCGTTTTGGTGGCATTAATTGGATATTCCATGAGTGACCGTGATGGCTTGACAAGGCCAGAGCAGTTTCTCAGGGATTCAGTCGGTTGGGTGCAAAGCCTATTTTCTAAACCCGCTCATTACGTAGCGGGTTTCTTTGAAAATGTCAACGAAATGAAAGTAATCTATGAAGAAAATCAAGTATTAAAAGCAAGATTAGAAGAATATGCACAAGTGGCAGGCGAACGTAATATTCTTAAAGCAGAAAATGAAACATTGCGAAAAATGTTGGAAATCGACGAAAGTTTGTCGGATTATCAAAGGCGAACAGCATTAGTCATTCAACGAACCCCAGATCGCTGGAATGAGTATATATCCATTAATAAAGGCTCAAATGACGGAATCGAGTTAAATATGGCAGTCATGACATCTGAAGGCTTTATCGGGAAAGTAATCCGTGTTGGTCCATTTACATCTAGAGTTCAATTAATTACCGATTATGACCGGACAAATCGAGTATCAGCTATGATCCATGGCGATGAACAAGTGCTTGGATTTATAGAAGGGTATGACCAAGAAACCGGGCTACTCATGATGAGAAAGCTAGCCATGGATAAAGAAGTCGAAGTAGACCAGCTAGTGACGACATCAGGAAAAGGTGGAATTTTCCCTAGTGGATTGCCGATTGGACATGTAGTGTCTGTCGAACCTGATGAGTACGGATTAACGTTAAATGCATTAATTGAACCTGCCGCTGACTTTTACAATTTAGATTATGTGTTTGTCATTGAAAGATTGAGTTCATTACTCGATGAAGAGCTTGAAGAGGAGGATGAGATGTGATTCGTTTTGTTCTCCCAGCTCTTGTTTTTTTGTTTTTTATATTAGAGGGCACAGTGTTTCAAGTGTTTTCACCTGAACGGTACGGAGCTTCTTTTGTTCTCATTCCACGGCTAGTACTAATAGGCATTGTCATTATCGGTGCGTTTCGTGGAAGAGTTTCTGGAGTAAGTTACGGCCTAATTTTTGGCTTGTTATATGATATCGTATATACTGAAATTCTAGGGGTGTATATGTTTTCAATGGGACTTATTGGCTACATATGCTCATTACCTTATAAACTAGTGCAACAAAGCTTTTTTCTTTTAGCTTGTATTATCATGGTGGCTGTATCCATCCAAGAATACTATTTGTATGGGATGTATACGATGCTTGGCGTAGCGTATATTAGCCCAGACCAATTTTTTTATGAGCGCTTTCTCCCTACATTTATTTTTAATATTGTGTTTAGTATGATTATCATCATTCCATTACAAAAATTAAACAGGTATGTAGAGGAATTCGAAAAACAGCTAGAAAAATAACGGAAACAAAAAGAAGAAAAAATTCTTTGTTCTAGTGAATGAAAAAAAGGATTGGCAATAGTTTTGTTGAATGTATTACAATGGATCATTGTACAACCACTCTTGAGGTGAACAGAATCAATGTCGCAAAAAAAACATCATGTTACAATAAAAGGTACAAAAGAAGGATTAAACTTTTTACTTGATGATGGTTGTTCTTTCTCTGACTTGATAGTAGAGTTAAAAGAGAAACTATCTTCAAAACATTATCAGCAAAACGATGAAGGACGCCAAGCTTTAGTGAATGTTATTGTCGGCAATCGTTTTCTTACAAAAGATCAGGAAACTCAATTACGTGACGTTATTGTCAAAGACAATCAATTGCGAATTGAGAAAATTGACTCAAATATTATTACAAAAGAAGAAGCTGAAAAAATTCGTCGTGAAAAGCAAGTCGTCACCGTTGCTAAAGTTATCCGCTCAGGACAAGTTCTCGAAATTAGAGGCGATGTATTACTCATCGGTGATGTTAATCCGGGTGGTAAAGTGATGGCAACAGGAAATGTATTTATAATGGGGGCATTAAGAGGAGCTGCCCATGCTGGTTGCGAGGGAAATCGAGAAGCTATTATTTGTGCTTCGCGAATGGAACCCTCTCATTTGATCATTGCAGATGAGCTTGCTGAACAGCCGAATCGGACAGAGCAAGTGGCGAGTGAAATGGAATGTGCATACATACATGAAACAGAAAACAAAGTCCTCGTAGATAAAATTCAATTGCTATATCATCTTCGTCCTATGTTAACGAATTTTATTGAATTGAATTAGTTCATTTTATGTATGAAGGAAAGGGGAAATGAGTGTGGGAGAGGCTATCGTCATTACTTCAGGTAAAGGGGGAGTTGGAAAAACAACGACCTCAGCAAACATAGGGACATCTCTTGCCCTTTCAGGTAAAAAAGTTTGCTTAATTGATACAGATATTGGTTTGCGCAATTTAGATGTTGTGATGGGATTGGAAAACCGGATTATTTATGATTTAGTCGATGTGGTAGAAGAACGCTGTCGTCTTCAGCAAGCGTTAATTAAGGACAAGCGATTTGAATGTTTAACTTTGTTACCAGCGGCACAAACAAAAGATAAATCATCTGTTCAACCACATCAAATGAAAAAAATTGTAGAAGAATTAAAACAAGACTATGATTATATTATTATTGATTGCCCTGCTGGAATTGAACAAGGGTTTAAAAATGCGATTGCCGGGGCCGATCGTGCTGTTGTTGTCACAACACCAGAAATATCGGCTGTTAGAGATGCAGACCGTATTATCGGATTACTAGAAAAAGAAGATATTGAATCTCCAAAACTAGTCGTCAATCGAATTCGCAATCACATGATGAAAAATGGTGATATGTTAGACGTTGATGAAATTGTATCAATTCTTGCGATTGAGCTTCTTGGCATTGTCGTTGATGATGATGATGTGATTAAGCATTCTAACAATGGTGAACCTGTCGCATTATTCCCATCAAGTAAAGCTGCGATTGCTTATCGTAACATCGCAAGAAGAATTCTTGGGGAAACTGTGCCATTAATGGCGATTGATGGACAAAAAGGAATGTTTTCCAAAGTGAAAAAGTTTTTTGGGATACGTCCATAAAAAAAGAAAAATAAGCAGCGATCACTCTGATTTAGTGACGGCTGCTTATTTTCGTCTTGTCGTCTATTTTAGATTGCGTGAAAAATCACCATTTTTGCCACCCGTTTTTTCTTGTAAATAAGTCGGGCCGATAATCATGCCTTTATCAACGGCTTTGCACATATCATATACCGTTAACGCTGTCGCAGAAGCGGCGGTTAAAGCTTCCATTTCAACTCCCGTTTTTCCTTCTGTTTTCACTTCTACTGTAATATGTAAAGTTTTCTGTTCTGATTCTTCCCAAGAAAACGAAATATTGACCCCTTGTAATGAAAGCGGGTGGCACATTGGAATCCAGTTAGCCGTATTTTTGGCTGCCATAATTCCAGCGACTTGAGCGACAGCTAATACATCTCCTTTTCCCATTTGACCCGTTTTAATTTTTTCATATATTTCATCATTCACTTGAACACTTGAATGGGCTACAGCTGTTCGTACGGTGACGTGCTTTGGAGAAATGTCGACCATTTTGGCTCTACCTTCTTCATTAAAATGGGTGAACTCTGCCATTAAAAAGCCTCCTTTATTTGTCATGCCATTATTTTAACATGTCTACTCCTATGATAAAATAGGGACAACTTATCGTGGGGGTGGAGAGGATGTCAGTTGAGGAACATCGAAAGGAAGCGCCGACTGTTGTCCGTTGTTTAGTTGTAACGGTATCAGATACGCGGACAACAGAAACGGATAAAAGTGGCCATCTTATACATGAACTACTAGAGGAAGCAAATTATGAAGTGAGAGATTATGCAATTGTGAAAGACGAGTATAGTGAAGTACAACGTTGGATTATGAGCGCAAGTGAACGTGAGGACATTGATGCGGTGTTAATCAACGGGGGAACAGGGTTAGCGTTACGAGATACAACTTATGAAGCGGTTGATGCTAGTCTTGATAAAGTCATTCCTGGTTTTGGTGAGCTATTTCGATATTTAAGTTACACCGAAGATATCGGAACAGCATCGATTTTGAGCCGAGCGGTTGCAGGAGTAAGAGGAAATACAGCTGTATTTTCAATGCCTGGTTCAAGTGGAGCAGTTCGCTTAGCGATGACTAAAATCATTATTCCCGAACTGGCTCATGTCATAAGAGAAATTCGCAAAGACCGAAAATAAGCTGTGCCTATGAAGAAGCTGTCGAGAAAAAAATCGATGGCTTTTTTTCATTGGTATGTGAAGTGAGCTATTCAATAAGGACATATGATCCCCTATTTCAAGAAACAGTACCGTTTTCCATAGGCTATCGGACATCTGTTCCGTTACATGACAAAAACAAAGACTTTGTTTGGCTCAAATGCTCCAATAGCGGAACTGATGTCCAATAGCATTTTAAAAAGTGGTATTTATTATGGAATAGCGGAATAAATGTCCGAAACGATAACCCCTTGCTGCACTCCCTTCAAAAGTAGGTCAACAAGCCTCATTATTAAAAAACAAAGCCTCCCCCTATTAAAAACAGTGTAAGATCTTCTTTCATTGTTTAACAATTCTGAATTTATCTATGCAAAAATAAGAACAAGAAACGCAAAGGGAATTAGGAGTTCAATAGGGATTTCAGAAAATAGGTCATGAGAAAGCAATGTAACAAAATATGACGTTGCAAAAAATGGCTGTACGATTTGAAATGGGGGGAAACGATAATGGCGAAACAAAAACTAGTTTTAATTGGGAATGGTATGGCAGGCGTCCGAGCGATAGAGGAAATTATAAAAGTTGGTGGGAAAGAAAGATTTGAGATAACAATCTTTGGGAGTGAACCTCATGTAAACTATAATCGTATTGCGCTATCAACGGTTTTACAAGGGGATACAACGATTAAAGATATTGAATTAAATAGTCTTGAATGGTATGAGGAAAACAATATTACGCTTTATACTAGCGAAACAGTCATGAAACTAGATAAAGAAAAGAAAACAATAGTCACAGATAAAGGAAGAGAAGTAAGTTATGACTATGCGATTATTGCGACTGGTTCACATCCATTTATGCTTCCGTTACCAGGTGCTGATTTAGAAGGTGTTATTGCTTTCCGTAATATTAAAGACTGTGAAATGATGATTGAAGCAGCAGAAAACTATAAAAAAGCAGTTGTCATCGGTGGAGGATTACTAGGATTAGAAGCAGCACGTGGATTAATTAATTTAGGAATGAAAGTTGATGTTGTCCACATTCAAGACTATTTAATGGAACGGCAGCTTGACCAAGATGCTGGTCGTTTACTTCGTATTGAGCTTGAAAAACAAGGGATGAACTTTTTAATGCCAAAGTTAACGTCCGAGATAGTCGGAAAAAATCGAGTGAAAAAAGTTCGATTTAAAGATGGAACAGAAACGACAGCAGATTTAGTTGTGATGGCAGTTGGAATTAAACCAAATGTCGATGTCGCTAAAGCAAGTGGCATTGAAGTGAACCGAGGAATTGTTGTCAATGACTTTATGGAAACGAGTGCTGACGGAGTCTTTGCTGTAGGGGAATGTGCAGAACACCGTGAAATCGTATACGGACTTGTGGCGCCACTTTGGGAACAAGGGAAAGTATTAGCGAAACGAATTTGTGGTGAAGAGGCTAATGTTGGATATGAAGGTTCTGTTTTATCGACCAAATTAAAAGTATCCGGTGTTAACGTCTTTTCTGCTGGTGAATTTATCGATGACGGATCAACAAGAAGTGTTCGCGTGTATGATGAATTTGAAGGCATGTATAAGAAAGTGATGATCCGCGATAATAAAGTGGTTGGTGCCGTATTATTTGGAGACACAAAAGAAGGTCCAAAGCTATTTAATATGATTCAAGATGGGGCAGATGTATCAGATATGGCTCCGATCTCGATTTTACAAGATGGTTCCACATCAGGTGAAAGCATCGTTGCTTCTATGGCTGATAGTGATACCGTTTGTGGCTGTAATGGGGTTTCAAAAGGGGAGATCGTCAATTCGATTAAAGTTGATGGAATGTGTTCGGTTGAGGAAGTTAGTGGCTGTACAAATGCCGGCCGTTCTTGTGGTACGTGTAAGCCGATGATTGCAGAATTATTAGAGTTAACACTAGGTGATGAGTTTGATGGGGCGGATCAAAAACAAACCCTTTGTGGGTGTACGACTTTAACTCATGAAGAGGTAGTTGATGAAATTCGTGCAAAAGGATTAACACATACAAAAGAAGTGATGAACGTTCTAGGTTGGAAAACAGAAGAAGGGTGTTCAAAATGTCGTCCAGCCATTAACTATTATTTAGGAATGGTGCACCCGACAATTCATGAAGACGAGAGAGAATCCCGATTTGTTAACGAAAGAATGCACGCTAATATTCAGAAAGACGGAACATATTCGGTTGTTCCACGGATGTATGGCGGGGTTACCAACTCTTCTGAACTGAGAAGAATTGCAGATGTGGCCGATAAATATGATGTACCTCTTATGAAAATTACGGGGGGGCAACGGATTGATTTGTTCGGGGTGAAAAAAGAAGATTTACCAAGTGTTTGGAAAGAACTTGATATGCCTTCTGGTTATGCATACGGAAAATCACTTCGAACAGTGAAAACATGTGTAGGAGAAAATTTCTGTCGCTTTGGAACACAAGATTCAATTGGAATGGGAATTGCCCTCGAGAAGAAGTTTGAACGACTTCAAACACCACATAAAGTAAAAATGGCTGTGTCAGCGTGTCCACGAAATTGTGCCGAGTCAGGAATTAAAGATTTAGGGATCGTAGGTGTTGAAGGGGCATGGGAAATTTACGTTGGTGGAAATGGTGGGACAGAGCTTAGAAAAGCCGATTTGCTTTGTAAAGTAAAAACGTCTGAAGAAGTGTTAGAAATTACAGCGGCTTATTTACAGCTATACCGTGAAACAGCGAGATATTTAGAGCGTACTGCTCCTTGGGTTGAACGCTATGGCCTTGAACAGATTAGAACAGAAATTATTGAAGATGACGCTAATCGTCAAGCTTTAAGTGAACGTATGAATACAGCCTTATCTGTTCTTCATGACCCATGGGAAGAGATTATTGGAAGTGAAGAGTTAAAACAATCTTTATTCTCAAACAACAAAGTGAAAGTCGTTCAATCTTAATTTAAGGGGGGGTATGTATGAATACACTAAAAGATGCGAAAAAAGTCAACATTGGAAAAGTGACAGACTATCCAATAAAGGTTGGAAAAGAAGTTATAATTGGCGAACATCATATTGCGATTTTCCGTTTATCGAATGGGAAAATGCGTGCAGTAGAAAATCGTTGTCCTCATAAAAATGGACCATTGTCTCAAGGGATTGTCAGTGGTGAGCATGTCTTTTGTCCACTTCATGATTGGAAAATTGATTTAGATAGTGGCGAAGTACAAAAGCCAGATGACGGCTGTGTGAGAACATATCAGGTGACGGTTGAAGAAGAAGATGTTTTTATTACGATATAAGAAGACAAGACAAGGTAAGAATGGCTTACCTTGTCTCTTCCTACGAACGATCAAGAAATACAGAAGAGGAAAGGAGGTTTCTTGATGAGCGATCTCATAAAATATTTCAGAGAAAAGCAAATGAAAGAAAGCTCAGAAGCCATTTTACACGCGCGCTGTCCATATTGTAGTATGCAATGCTCAATGGAACTTATTGAAGAGCGAATTGTAAAAAGAAATCGTTTTAAAGCAAAGCCGAATAAACAAGACCCAACATCAGAAGGCAGATTGTGTATGAAAGGTCTTTTTGCTCATCAACATGTTATCAACGGAGAACGATTGAAAACACCGGTTGTGAATATTGATGGTGAGTTCGTTAGTGTTTCGTGGGAACTTGCGTTAGAAGTGATTGCAGAAAAATGGCAAGACTTGCAAGCGGAATATGGAAAAGATTCGATTGGTGTTTATGGTGGTGGCTCGTTAACAAATGAAGAAGCCTACTTGCTAGGAAAGTTTGCTAGAGTTGGACTAGGGACCAAATATATAGATTACAATGGACGATTTTGCATGAGTGCTGCGGCTTCTGCTCAAGTTGCAGTGTTTGGTATTGACCGAGGCATTACAAATGAGTTATCGGAAATTGCCGACGCAAAATGTATTATTTTAGCGGGAACGAATATAGCTGAATGTCAGCCGACGATGATGCCTTATTTCCGTAAAGCGAAAAAAAATGGTGCGTTTATAATCGCGATTGACCCACGTGAAACCGCGACAACAAAACTAGCGGATTTGCATTTAAAAGTGAAGCCAGGAATGGATGCCAATGTTGTTATTGGAATGCTAAAGGTCATTATTGAGGAAGATTATGTGGATCATTCGTTTGTTCAGGAACGAACAAAAGGATTTGCTGAAGTAAAAGAGCAAGTCAAAACCGTATCGTTAGCAACAGTGGAAAAAGAAACAGGCATAGCACAAGCTGATATTGAAAAAGCCGCAAGAGAGTATGGAAAAGCAGAAACAGGCATGGTTTTTACTGCACGTGGTGTCGAACAACATGCAAGTGGCCACCAAAATGTACGACAGTTTTTAAACCTTGTGTTAGCGACAGGCAAAATTGGAAAGTATGCTTGTGGGTATGGTGCGATTACAGGACAAGGAAACGGCCAAGGAGGAAGAGAACATGGTCAAAAAGCCGACCAACTTCCAGGGTATCGCTCGATTGAAAATAAAGAACATCGTGAATATATTGCTTCGGTATGGGAAGTAGATGAATCGGAATTACCGCGAAAAGGCGTTTCTGCATATGAAATGATGGAGAAAATTGATGAAGAAGAAATTAAAGCATTATTTGTTATGGCATCCAATCCAATTGTGTCTACCCCAAATAGTTTATTTGTACAAAAGGCACTGGAGAAATTAGATTTTTTAGTTGTTGTTGATATGTTTATTTCTGAAACAGCAAAAATGGCTGATATTATTTTACCGTGCACATCTTATTTAGAAGATGAAGGAACGATGACAAATCTAGAAGGACGTGTTGTTTTCCGTGAAGCAGAACGAAAAGCACCACAAGACGTTAAACATGATTGGGCGATTTTATGTGAACTCGGGAGGGCATTAGGAAAAGAAAAGTGGTTTTCTTATGAGTCTGCAGAAGAGATTTTTAACGAACTTCGTTTAGCAAGTAAAGGTGGTGTCGCCGATTATTACGGCATTACCTATGAGCGAATAAAAGAAGAAAAAGGCGTGTTTTGGCCCTGTCCAAAAGAAGAAGACAATGGAACAAGACGTTTATTTGAATCTTCGTTTATGACAACAGATTCCTTAGCCTCATTCACAAATCTAGAGTTCCAATATCCAAAAGAAGCCCCATCAAAAAAATATCCGTTAGTATTAACAACTGGACGGGTTATGGAGCATTATTTAACAGGAGTTCAAACGAGAAGAAGTCATGATCTTGTACAGCGAAGTATGGACGCGTTTGTAGAAATTCATCCGAACACAGCGAAAAAATATGGGATTGAAGAAGGCAAGTTAATTCGAATTGAATCAGTACGGGGAACAGCTGTTGTGAAAAGTCGATTTACGGAAGGAATACGAGAAGATACGATTTTCGTACCGTTTCATTGGGGAGACCTTCAATCGATTAACCGCGTCACAAGCCCTGCTTTAGATCCGGTCTGTCGCATGCCTGAATTTAAAGTAAGTGCAGTCTCCATACGTCCTGTTCATCAGCAACAAAAGGAAGAAGAGAAAAAGTATAAAGTGCTAACTGGATAGAATTTACACAGAAAAAAGGGTATACTTTACAAAAGTGTACTCTTTTTTCTGTTTGAAAAATGAAGAAAGAGAAGAAGAGGTGAACGAAATGAATGTAGCGCTAAAAGCGATCTCGATCGGGGATGTTAAGTCGTTAAAGCAAAACGATAAAATAGTCTCTTCTGCTATCCAAAAATCAACGATTGCGAGTGCGAATGTCACGTTGTTAGGACTTGAAGGTGATGCCCAAGCCGATTTAAAAAATCATGGGGGGCCAGATAAAGCGATATGTGCTTATTTTTTTGACCATTATTCCTTTTGGGAAGAAAAATTGGACAAGTCATTATCATTTTCAGCCTTTGGTGAAAATGTCACATTACAAGGGACAACTGAAAAAGAAATTCGCATCGGAGACATTTTTAAAGTAAATGATGTTCTCATGCAAGTTAGTCAACCACGACAGCCATGTTTTAAATTAGGGTTAAAACATGGACAACCCCAAATGCCTGTATGGGTTCGTGAAACTGGATATACAGGATTTTATTTTCGTGTGTTACAAGAAGGAACATTTACAATGGACCATTCTTTTGAGCGGGTGGAAACAAACCCAACATATCCAACACTTGCACAAGCAAATGAACTTATGTATAGTGCTCATCCGAATAAAGAAGCGATAAAGGAAATTATTGAAATCAACGAATTGTCTGAAAGCTGGAAGAAACAATTTAAGAAACGATTAAATAAATGAATCTGAGTGAAATTGAACACCGGGGAAAACAACAACGGACATAGGTTCCGCTATGCATAGTGATTTCCGTTATTTTTTCACCTAAACGGACATCTGTTCCGTTATTTCTACTTCCAGCTTAAAAATATCACCTTATATTTGCAAATAACGGAACGAATGTCCGATAGCTTTTGAAAACAGCTATTTTTAACATGTATAACTGATCAGATGTCCGTAAGAGTATGTACTACATAAAAAAATGTATAAAGGATTGATCAAATGTCAACACGCTTCGCAAATCCGTTACAAGCTGATTGTGAACAGTGCTTTGGATTATGTTGTGTTGCTCTACCATATGCTAAATCGGCGGATTTCCCTATTGATAAAGAAAGTGGAGTTCCTTGTTCTCATTTACAAACCGATTATCGCTGTGACATTCATTCTAATTTAAGAGAGAAACAATTTAAAGGATGTACCGTATTTGAATGTTTTGGAGCAGGACAAAAAGTATCGCAACAAACATATGCAAATGTAACATGGCAAAATAACCCTTCGATTGCAAAAGAAATGTTTCAAGTATTTCCGATTATGCATCAACTTCATGAGATGCTGGCCTACTTACAAGAAGCACTTTCACATGAAGCAGCGTCCTCTCTTTTTTCGTCGCTATACATGACGATAGAAGAAACGGAACAAACCACTAATCTACCAGGTCGACTTTTACTAGATTATGATAATAATGCGCATAGAAGAAAGGTAAATCCATTGCTACTTGAAGCGAGTGTTCTTATTCGTGAAAAAGCAAGAAAACAAGCTTCCCCAAAAAACGCTTCTCGTTTTGAAAAACGACGAGATTTCATTGGGGCCAATTTACAAGAAGCGAATTTACAAGGTCTCAATTTACGTGGTGCCCTTTTTATTGCAACTAATTTACGAAAAGCGAATTTGCGGGAAGCGGATTTCATTGGAGCAGATTTTCGCGATGCTAATATTTGTGGAGCTGATTTAAGGGGAAGTATATTTCTAACACAAGTCCAAGTGAATGCAGCGATAGGAGATCGCGAAACAAAGCTCCCAAGTTCCTTATCTCAACCGCCACATTGGAAATAATAGAGCAAATCATTCACTCGTTTTTTTGTTTAATAATAGTTCAAATTGAGCTTTCGTATTGATGTTCATAAATGCATCATCTTCTAAAAAAGCCTCCTCAGAAACTGTAAGGACAGACACTCGTTGTAATAAAGCGCCGACTTTATATATTTGTTGTTGTAGTAATTGTTCTATAAAAGGGAGGCAACGTCGATTATACATGCCGATGAGTGGTTGTCTTATTTCTTTTATTACCGGTATGAGCGCATCAAGTTCTTCGTTACTAGCAACGATAGAACATAATGTCTTATAAATCGTAGAATCAAGCAAAGGGGTATCACAAGGAGCGATCATATACCAGTCGCTCTTTTTTTGCATGCCTGTCCATATTCCAGCCAAAGGTCCGTTACCTTGATACTGTTTATCATCACATATGACAAAATAAGAAGAAGAGGCTTCTATTTTTTCTTTAATATCAGGGTGCGCGATAATGACAATGTTTGAACAAAAAGGAGAGATGGCGTCGACAGAATATTGATAAAAAGGTTTCCCTTTATATAGTTCAAGCGCTTTCGGCTGTCCGAATCTTGTAGAACGTCCTCCAGCTAATACAATTCCGGTTACGCTTTCATTCATTTGATCTCCTCCTTTACTTTTCTCTATCTTAATATGGCATAACATAAGAGGACAAGTCATATGATCTATTAATCAACAAACGTGACTCTTTGTAAAAGGATGGGGGAAGAGATGGATAAACGATTGGAAAAGGTAAGAAGAAAGATAGAAAACAGGAGAAGAGATGCACATGGCAATGTTAAACGTAAAGAACGGTCGGCGCCAATAATCTATGACAGGCATGATGAAGCGAGGGATGAACCGGATTTTTATGTGTACCAAGAAAAGCAAGAGGATAAACAAGAAAGTTTGTTTAATAAAGAATGGTTTATGCTGCGCTCGATGATGGCTGTTCTATTATTTTTAGGAACTGCTATTTTATTCAGCAATCAGTCTCAAGCATTAGATGGAGCAAGAGCTTTCATTAAAAATTCATATGAACAAGAGTTTCAATTTTCTGCGATTGCCAATTGGTATGAAAATCAGTTTGGCAGACCACTCGCGCTATTGCCTTATGAAAACGACATGGCCTTACATGATGTTGATGAAACACCAGATTTAGCTTATGCAGTTCCAGCGTCAGGTGTTGTGACCGAAAGTTTTCAACAAAATGGACGAGGCATATTAGTTGAAACAGGAAAGGATAAGAGGGTAGAAGCTGTAAAGGCAGGTGTCGTTATTTTTGTGGGTGAGGAAGATAATTTAGGGAAAACAATTGGGATTAGGCATTATGATGATGAAGGAGAATCATGGTACGGAATGTTAAGTGATGTCGATGTCCAATTGTATGATACCGTGACATCAGGAAGTGAAATTGGGAAGGTATCGAGCAATGAACAAGCGGAAAAAGGAATTTATTATTTTGCCTTAAAGCAAGGAGAACAGTATATTGACCCCATTGACGTGATATCGTTTGACTGAAGTGATTGGGCTAGTTAAAAAAATAAAGATAAGTCCATTTTTCTGGTTTGTTCTAGGAATCGGAATTATCACAGGCTATTTTCGTGAAGTTCTTATGGTGTTTTTTATAGTTCTTATTCATGAGCTAGGACATGCAGTAACGGCCCACTATTTCAAGTGGAAAATTCAAAAAATTGAACTGTTACCTTTCGGTGGAGTTGCAGAAATGAATGAGAGCAGTAATCGTCCTTTTAAAGAAGAGTTTTTTGTCATTATTGCTGGGCCACTTCAGCATGTATGGTTAATCGCTGTTTCTTTTTTCCTTGTTCAGTTTGATTTTTGGACTGCCGGAGACCATGAGATGTTTATCATGCATAATGCGATGATTGCTTGTTTTAATTTATTGCCAATTTGGCCATTAGATGGGGGGAGGTTATTAAATTTAGCCATTTCTTATTATTTCCCTTTTGAACAAGCGCAAAAAATTGCAATATATAGTTCGGTGTTCATCCTTTGTGTCGTAGCGATTGTTAGCTATATTAATGTCCCGTTTCATTTAAATTTATGGGTTGTGTTATCTTTTTTATGTATTTCCAATTATTTAGAGTGGAAACAACGACATTTCGTTTTCATGAGGTTTTTGCTTGATCGATTAAATGGAAAAATAACAGGTGCGAGACAGCAACATCTTTCCGTCCCATACTCTGTATCGGTTCGAGATGTCGTAAAGATGTTTCGACGGGGGCACGATCATTATATTGTCATAAAAGGGGCAAATGATGAACGGAAAGTGATTAAAGAATCGGCAGTATTGCAAGCTTATTTTCATGAAAATAAGCTTCACCATTCATTAAAAGATATTATCAAAATAGGATAAGAAAAACGCGTAGCGTCTTTTCATTAATTAAGCTTTCAAAGTATCACTGCTACATCAAAGTTTATGCTTTCTTATCTGTTAAAAAGAAACGTTGCTTACTTATGTAGGCAACGTTTTTATTTCGTAACGGGGATTTTAAATGTGTTACTAACAACTTCATATAATGTTTGGATAGAAAAAGGCTTATAAATATGATTAATATCTTGGCAGCTTGTACAGGTTTTTCCTTTGGTGCTTGTGGTCGTAATTAATAATTGTGCTTGGTGATATGTATCTTTTATTTTTGTACAAAAAGTTAGATTGTCCATATCAGAAAGATTATCACTAGCAATCACATAATGAACAGCGGATGGTGAAGAACTGAAAAACGCGGTTGCCGATTCAAACTGCTTCACTTTAAATCCTAGTTTTTCTATATGATAGGATAATAGCATCGAATGGGCAGGTTCTTCTTCAATAACGTAAACACATGGCTCTGTGCTCATAAATACCCCCAAAGTATTAAGTTTCATTAAGATAATATTAACGTTTTGTTGAGAAATTATCAATTTATTTTGTCGGAATTTGGTTAAAAAAAGGAAAAAAGTCGGATAAAGTCAAAAGAAAATCGTTTGGTATCACCATGTTTTGCGTAAAATAAAGACAAGTTCATGGTATGATGGAGGAATAGAGTGTTGAAAGCGGTGAGATAAGATTTTGAAAAAAATAGTTTTTAATATGGCGACTACTGAACGAAGAGCAGCGATTTTGGAACATGATCGGGTCGTGGAACTATTAATTGAACGGTCAGTTGAAGATCGTGTAGTAGCGAATGTGTATAAAGGAAGAGTTGTCAATGTATTGCCAGGTATGCAGGCTGCATTTGTTAATATAGGGCGCGACAAAAATGGGTTTCTTTATCGTGATGACCTTCTTTCTTTCCATTTATCAGAAGTGGAAGAAGAAGTGAAAAAAAAGAAGAGTATTTCTGAGTTTGTTTCTAAAGGGGAAGAATTGCTTGTACAAGTGACAAAGGAAGGTTTTGGGACAAAAGGCCCGAGATTAACCGGAGTGGTTTCTTTTCCAGGTCGTTATATCGTGTATATGCCACAAGGTGGATATGTAGGCGTGTCAAGAAGGATGAAATCAGAAGAAGAACGGGAGCGTCTCCGGAAAATAGGTGAATCTCTCTTAGAAGGACAAGAAGGAATGATTATTCGCACCGTTTGTGAAGGTCTTAATGAAGAAACGATTAAAGAAGACCTTCAATTTTTACGGAAGTTTTGGCTAGACATTTGGAAAGAAGGAAAGACACTTCCACCACCAGCATTAATTCATCAAGATACTGGATTACTCGAGCGTATTGTAAGGGATTTTTCCTTTGATGATGTTTCAGAAATTATCATTGATAGTAAAAAAGAATTTGATCGATTAAAAGAATTGCTAGAACCTTACCGTCATCTCGAAACAGAATTGGTTTATTATCGGGAAAAAGAAAATATTTTCTCAAAATATGGCATTGAAAAAGAGCTAGAAAAAGCATTGCGTCGCCAAGTGTGGTTAAAAAATGGCGCTTATATTATGATTGACCAAACAGAAGCATTAACGGTCATTGATGTGAATACAGGTAAGTTTACGGGCAAAAGCAATTTGCAAGATACGGTAAGACGGACAAATCTCGAAGCAGCAAGAGAAATTGCGCGGCAACTGCGACTTCGAGATATTTCTGGTATTATCATCATAGATTTTATCGATATGCGTGATGAAGACGACAAGAGACAGGTGTTACATGCGTTTACAAACGCGTTGCAGCAAGATCGAACGAAAACAAATGTGATGGGGCTAACAGGTCTTGGATTAGTAGAAATGACAAGGAAAAAAATCAGACAAAACTTGCTTGATAGTTTATCAAAGCCATGTCCTACTTGTGCAGGAAAGGGAACGGTTTTATCTAATGAAGCCCAGGCTTATCGTATTGAGCGGACATTGTTTGAATATCGGAACATGGATGAGGAAGCGATGTTAGTGGAATTACCACCACAAGTGGATCACGTAATTCGTGGAGAAAAAAATGAGCATCTTCTTTGGCTAGAACAGTCATTAGGGTATCAGATTTATTTAGTGCCAAATGATAAAATGGCAGAACATGATTTTGCGATTCGGCATATGGGGACGAATGAAGAAGTAAAAGAAAAAGCGCTCAACCTCATGTACAATAAGCATTGACAGGGATTTTGAAAATATGGTATGATGTCTTTTGTTAGTTGTTTGGATATCTCCCAAAGAACTACAACCGCACAAAGCGGGTTTAAAAAGACTTTTGTCTTACCTAGCATTTGGCGAGTCTGAGTATACTGAGGAGGTGCAGAGAATGTACGCAATTATTGAAACTGGTGGTAAACAAGTTAAAGTTGAAGAAGGACAAGAAATCTACATCGAAAAATTGGATGCAAATGAAGGCGACCAAGTGAACTTCGATAAAGTTCTTCTAGTTGGTGGAAACGATATGAAAGTTGGAGCTCCATATGTTGAAGGAGCAACAGTAACGGCGAAAGTTGAAAAACAAGGTCGTGCGAAAAAAATCATCGTTTACAAAATGAAAGCAAAGAAAAACTACCGTCGTAAGCAAGGTCATCGTCAACCTTATACTAAAGTTGTTATCGAGAAGATTAACGGCTAATCACGATGATTATTGTTCAAGTAAAACGACTTGATACAAAAGAAATTGCTTCTTTTTCAATGGAAGGGCATGCAAATGCTGGACCTTATGGCTCTGACATCGTTTGTGCTGGAGCGTCTGCGGTTACATTTGGAGCAGTCAATGCGATTGCTGCCTTATTAAACACAGAGCTTGAAGTCGAGATGAAAGATGAGGGTGGCTTTCTCCGCTGTATCGTCCCCACTCAGTTACATGAGAAGACGTATGAGAAAGTACAACTTTTGCTAGAAGGAATGGTTGTTGCTCTTCGCTCGATGGAAGAAGAATATGGTGAACATATTACAATTACAGAATTATAGGAGGTGAATCTCATGCTAAAAATGAACCTTCAATTTTTCGCTTCGAAAAAAGGGGTAGGTAGTACGAAAAACGGACGTGATTCGATTTCGAAACGTCTTGGTACAAAACGTGCGGATGGCCAAACGGTAACAGGTGGTTCAATCCTTGTTCGTCAACGTGGTACTCGTATTTATCCTGGAGTGAACGTAGGTAAAGGTGGAGATGACACTTTATTTGCGAAAGTAGACGGCGTTGTTAAGTTTGAACGCGTTGGTCGTGACCGCAAACAAGTAAGTGTATATCCTGCTGCACAATAAGAAACAATACTCTTGTCCATAGGGCAAGGGTATTTTTTATGTTTAAAAGGCGCGAAATGCGGCAAGTGGAGTTCGGCTCGCGCTTAACGGACACCTGTTCTGTTATTTGCGTGAAAACTAGCTTTCTTCAAAGGTGTTCGGACATATGTTCCGCTATTTTACCATCTTTTCAAAAATATCCTTTCTTTTCGCTGACATAACGGAACAAATGTCCGAACGATTTGGCTTTTATATGAAAAATGATAGAATAGCGGAACAGATGTCCGTTGCGGCGTCTGCTCTCCCATCCTTGTGCAGCATGATTTCAATAAGAAAGAAGGTACATATATGAAGCTTACAGTGATTGGTTGTTGGCATGGTTATCCGGAACCAGAGGAAGCAACATCAGGTTATTTAATTCAACAAGATGACTTTTCTCTTTTGCTTGATTGTGGCAGTGGTGTATTAAGTCATCTTCAACGATATTGTCCTCTTCAAAAGTTACAGGCTGTCGTTGTTTCTCATTACCACCAAGACCATATTGCCGACATTGGTGTTCTGCATTATGCAAGGTTAATTGAAACAAAGCTTGGTCGAGCTTCTACACCGCTGTTCATTTATGGGCATAAGGACGATGAACGTTTTGATACATTAGCGTATGAACCATATGTCAAATCAATCCCTTATCAGTCAAACTCACTTTTAGATGTTGGTCCGTTTGCCATTTCCTTTTTGAAGACAAAGCATCCGGCACCTTGTTACGCCATGAAGATTACGAACGGGCAAAAAGAAATCGTGTATACAGCAGATACAAGTTATTTCCTTGGGCTTGCTTCATTTGCGAAAGAGTGTGATTTGTTAATTGCTGAGTGTAGTTTTTATAAAAATCAAGAAACAGTTGGTGGACACATGAATAGTCAAGATGTTGGCATACTCGCAAATAAAGCGAGAGCAAAACAAGTATTGCTTACCCATTTACCTCATTTTGGTGAGCGGACTTCATTACTTACTGAAGTGAAAGAAAGTTATGATGGACAAGTTGAGTTAGCATCTAAAGGTTGGTCCTTTACTTAATATAACAAATCGAAAAGCACTCTTTCGTTTGGACAGCTGTTTCTACTTTTATCATCACTTCTAGCAACGAGTAGTGGACAGTTGTCCAAAGTTGGAACCCTCCCCTCTAAAGAAGTTAACCCCAATATGATTTTAAAAGCTACCCAAAAATTTTTTTGTTTATAAGTCCGTAAATTGATAGATATACTTCATTTTTTTAGTGAGAAATAAATGTATAAATTCAATATATTTACAATCAAAAAAAGAAAGAATAAATGTTCAAATCTTGTATTATAAAGGTTTTATTTGTAGAAAGCGATTACAAAAAGGGTTCAATTATTACGTTGAACTGTTACACTCTTAATGTTATTAAAGACTTGTTTACAAAATATTTACAAACGCAACACACCACCTTAATATTCGCCTACTATACTAGCAATTGTGAGAGGGACAATAACTGACAAAAAACCACTCTACACAATATCATTTTTCTCGTAGAAAAGGGAGGACAATTAAGTGAAGAAGCTTTTATTGTTATTAGTAATGGCAGCATTGATGGCATTTTTAGCAGCGTGTGGTTCTGGAGATGAGCCAGCAAATAGTGACACAACTGGTGACACTGACACTGAACAAACTGAAAAAACAGATGATGCAACAGAAGAAGAGCCAGCTGAAGAAGCAACTGGAGATTTAGAAGGGAATGTTGTTATCGATGGTTCGGGAACTGTATTCCCATTAATGGCAGCAATTGCTGACGAGTACATGACTACAGAACAACAAAAAGTATCAGTAGAAGTAAGTCGTGCAGGTACAAGTGCTGGGTTCGGAAGATTTCTAGTAGAAAATGGAACTGACTTTAATGACGCTTCTCGTCATATCAAAGAAGAAGAACAAGCTGAAGCTGATGCGCTAGGTTTAGAAATTAAAGAATTTAAAGTAGCATTAGACGGTTTAACATTCGTTATTAATAAAGAAAATGACTGGGCAACTGAATTAACAAAAGAAGAATTGATTAGTATTTTCAAACATGATGGTGGAGTTACAAAATGGTCTGATATTCGTCCAGAGTTTCCAGACGAAGAAATCAAGCCAATGGGACCAAATGAAAACCACGGTACTTACGAGTTTTTCTTTGAAAATATTTTAGGAAAAGAAGATTTAGTTGATTCAGTAAATCTTCAACAAGAATATTCAACTCTAGTAAATTTAGTTTCAGAAGATAAAAATGGAATCGCATTTTTCGGATTTGGTTATTATGTTAACAACACAGATAAATTACAAGCTGTTCATGTAGATTTCGGTGAAGGTGCTGTTGAACCTACATTAGATACAATTGGTGAAGATGCTGATTACGCACCATTCACTCGTCCTGTATTCACATATTTAAATGTTGGAATGGCAAAAGAAAAGCCTCAAGTTTTAGATTTTGCATTATATGCGATTAACAATGTAAATACATTTGCTGGTGAAACTGGATTTGCTCCATTACCAGACGAAGAAATTCAAGAATATGTTCAATTCTTAGAAGGATTAAAGTAAAACAAATAAATGTGAAGATGAGAGCTGTTCCGTTAAGTTCTCATCTTCTGTTCATTTTCACTTATTTAATTGAAAAATGTGACAAGGTCTGAAAGGGGTCCATTTTATGGAAAAGGGCATTGAAAATAAGGGGAATACGTTAAACGTTCGCGAAATGGTTTCGAAAAATAAAAGTTCTAGAAGTATAAACACAATTATCGAAAAAATTATCCCAAAAGTATTATTATTTATCGCAACAATCTCTGTTTTAACAACTATCGGAATTTTATATACATTATTCAGTGAAACAATTGAATTTTTTCAAAGAGTCCCCATTTTAGACTTCTATACGGGTACAGTATTAAGACCTTTAAGTCAAGAACCTCAGTTTGGGATTTTACCTTTATTAGCGGGAACAGTATTATCATCTTTAATTGCTATGGTAGTTGCGATTCCAATTGGATTAATGACTGCAATTTTTCTTAGTGAATACGCGTCTGACAAAGTTCGACGTTTATTAAAGCCAATTTTAGAAGTGTTAGCAGGGATCCCAACAATTGTTTATGGATTCTTTGCCTTTACATTTGTAACACCATTATTAAGACAGTTTATCCCAGGGTTAGAAGCAACAAATATATTAAGCCCGGGAATTGTAATGGGGATTATGATTATTCCTATGGTAGCTTCTTTATCTGAAGATGCAATGAGTTCGGTACCGAATTCAATGAGAGAAGGAGCATTAGCTTTAGGTTCAACAAAACTAGAGGTAACAGGAAAGGTTGTTATACCTGCTGCTATGTCTGGAATTATAGCTTCTTTTGTACTTGGGATTTCACGCGCAATTGGTGAAACAATGATTGTAACAATTGCTAGTGGTAGTACGAAAAACTTTACTTTTGACATTACACAATCTATGCAAACGATGACCGCATATATTGTTGAAGTCACCGGAGGAGATGCTCCTGCTGGTTCGACTATATATTACAGCTTATATGCTGTTGCTATGACATTATTTGTTTTTACTCTTGTCATGAATTTACTAGCTCAATATATTTCTCGAAGATTTAGGGAGGAATATTAAAATGAAATATGTAGACAGTGTGCAAGTTCAAAAAAAAATGAATACACGTATATTACGAAACAATATTGCAAAAACAATATTTTTCCTATCGACTACATTTGGTGTAATTGTTTTGGCTGTTTTAATAGCAAGAGTTTTTTCTCAAAGTATTGGTTGGATTGATTATGATTTTCTGACTGGAAGACTTTCAACAAATGCTGATAGAGCCGGAATTATGGGAGCTATTCTTGGAACACTTTGGTTAATGGCCGTTGTTGCTCCTGTAACGATGCTCATCGGTGTTGGTACAGCGATATACTTAGAAGTTTATGCAAAAAGGGGAAAAATTCATTCTTTTATTCAAACGAACATCCGAAATTTAGCGGGAGTACCTTCCATCGTTTTTGGAATTTTAGGTCTGACTATCTTTGTTCGAGCAATGGATTTAGGTAACATTGTTCTTGCTGGTGGACTTACAATGTCTTTATTAGTTCTTCCTATCGTAGTTGTTGCCAGCCAAGAAGCTCTTCGTTCGGTACCACAACACTTAAGTGAAGCGTCTTACGCAATGGGAGCAACAAAATGGCAGACGATAAAGAATGTTGTATTACCTGCTGCTTTACCAGGTATTTTAACAGGACTCATTTTATCTTTATCTCGAGCAATTGGTGAAACAGCTCCGCTTGTTGTTATTGGAATACCAGCTTTACTTGTTCCTTTTCCTGGGGGGATTATGGACAGATTTACAATATTACCAATGCAAATCTACTACTGGACAATAGATTCAGTGTTAGTAGCGGAATATGCGAATTTAGCAGCTGCAACGATTGTTGTTTTATTAATTGTTTTATTTTTAATGAACTCAGTTGCAATCATAATCAGAAACAAGTTTCAACGAAGATATTAATTTATTATTAAAAGGGGAGGAAACAACAATGGCATTAGTTTCAGTAAATGAAAATAAGAATGAAAAGGTAGACAAGGTGGAATCCGTTCAAACTGAAGGCAAGGTTGTATATGATACAAAAGGGTTAAACTTATGGTATGGCAAAGATCAGGCCTTAAAAAATATTAATCTGTCGGTTTATGAAAATGAAGTAACTGCGATTATCGGTCCTTCAGGTTGTGGAAAATCTACTTATATAAAAACGTTAAACCGCATGGTTGAGCTTATTCCTAATGTTAAAATTTCCGGTAATATCTCTTATCGTGGTGAAAATATTTTAGGAAAATCATATCAAGTCGAAGATTTAAGAACAAAAGTAGGTATGGTGTTTCAAAAGCCAAACCCATTTCCTAAATCTATTTATGATAATATTGCATACGGACCAAGAATTCATGGGATTCGAAATAAAAAAATCCTCAATCAAATTGTAGAAAAAAGCTTACGTGGTGCTTATATTTGGGATGAAGTAAAAGACCGTTTAAACGAAAATGCTTATGGACTTTCAGGTGGTCAACAGCAAAGATTATGTATTGCTCGTTGTCTTGCTATCGAGCCAGACGTCATTTTAATGGATGAGCCTACTTCTGCGTTAGATCCCAAATCAACGTTAAAAGTTGAGGAATTAATCCAGCAATTAAGAAATGATTATTCAATCATTATTGTCACTCATAATATGCAACAAGCCGCTCGAATCTCTGATAAGACGGCCTTCTTCTTAAATGGAGAAACGGTAGAATATGATAAAACGGATGTAATCTTTTCTAATCCAGCAGACAAAAGAACTGAAGATTATGTAACAGGCCGTTTTGGATAGAGAGAAGGATTATGCGAATGGAAATTAGAGGGAATTTCACGCACCAACTAGTTGAGGTTAAGCAAGAAATACAAAAGATGGGTCAGCAAGTTAAACAGTCTCTATCTCTTGCTATTGAAGCGTTCCAACAAGGAAACGTTATGAAAATGGAAAAAGTCATACAGGGTGATATAGAGATTAACCAAATGGAGTTAGCGATCAATGATGAGGTTGTGTTAATGATAGCCAAGCAGCAACCTGTGGCTGGCGACTTAAGGAAATTAATCGTTGCCTTAAAAATATCAAGTGATTTAGAACGGATTGGTGACTTAGCCGTTGATATGGCCAAAGTTTCAAAACGTATTGATACAAATTATTTAACAGGCCAAAGAGACGTGTTATTAGAGATGGCTGACATTGCTTGCAATATGTTAGAAACGTCTTTAAACGCTTATATGACTAGTGATATTTTAGTGGCACAGCGAATTGCAATGTTAGACGACAAAGTTGATCAAATGTATGGTCAATATATTCGTGACATTATGAACTTAGGAACAGAAGCATTACGAGCCGAACAAACAACACAGCTTGCTTTTTTAGGTAGATATATTGAACGGATAGCTGATTATGCAACAAATGTCGCAGAATGGGTAGTGTATGAAGTAAACGGCAAGCATTTTGATTTAAATTAAGTCCCTTTTCAGCCCTTTGTCTAAAGATAAGAAAAATGTTGGTGTAGCAGTGAAGCTTTGAAAGCTATTTCAAGAAGAGCGAAGGCTCCGCACTTCGCTTGAAAGAAAAGACGTTCCGTGTTTTTCTTATAAATAGGGAATATATTTTAGGACCTTTAAAAAAGGATCAGTGGCAGCATACCCGTGCTCACATTGATCCTTTTTCTTCCTTTAAAAGTTCAAATGTTGAAATTATACTGTTACTAAAATTGTCACAATACTGTTATGAGTAAAGGGACGAAGCATTTGTTTGTTCAACGATTTTCATATAAACTATAAAGGAAGTGGTACATAACAAATCTATGATAAGGAGGAACATAATGTATAATGCGATTTATCAATCTCACGCAGGATCTTGGGCTATCACGTTGTTGTTATTTTTTATCGCGTATTTTTTAATTGTAACAAACAAAGACAAAGCTGGTAAAATTGTTCATATGATTTTGCGTTTATTCTATGTCATTATGATTGTGACAGGAGGATGGTTACTTTTTACCTTGTATTTAAGTGACCTCACTTTTATTATTAAAGCACTTTTAGCGTTAGCACTGATTTACTTCATGGAAGTTATTTTAACTCGTGCTAAAAAGAAAAACATTGACCGCAAAGTCAAAATGTATCACTGGCTGCAGTTTGGTGTTACTGCGCTGTTAGTTGTCTTAATTGGATTTAATGTATTATCGTTTTAACAAAAAAACCCTGCAAAGCAACAATTAGCTTTGCAGGGTTTTCGGTTGTTGTACCTAATTAAAAGGTCACTTTTTCATTCGCTCTTGATTTTATTTCATCTACTGTAATCACTCGATTTTTAGGTAAATCCGTGTTGGTAAGTAACTGTAATAGATATGGGGCGACCTCACTTGGGTCGTCACCTCTAGATTGTAGTTTTGTTTTCATGACACCAGGGTTAAAGACCGTCGCGGTAATGCCATTTTTGGCTTCTTCTTCTTCAGCAGTAAAGGTTAACGCTTCTAAAGCAGCTTTGCTTGCGCTATATGCACTAAATCCAGCAGCACCTTGGCGTGCTAAACCAGAGGTAATGGAGATAATTTGTCCAGACCGTTGCTGCCTCATAATAGGGATACACGCCCGAGTCATGAGAAAAGTAGACGTGACATTGTTTTCAAAATGATGATTCCATGATTCTAATGTAGAATCTACAATGTCGTAATTTTCAAAGACAGCAGCATTGTTGATGAGAACATCAATTGTTCCAAACTGACTTATCGTCGCTTCAATGAAACGATTCACGTCTTGCTCAATAGAGACATCAGCTTGCGTTACTAAAAATTGACCTTGATATGGAGATAAATCCTTCTTCATCTGTTCGATACTTCCGATAGAACGGCAACAAATGGAAACTTTCCCTCCTTGCTTTACTGCTTCTAAGGCAGCTTCGCGTCCTAAGCCTGTTCCGGCACCAGTGATAACAATCACTTTTTCAGATAAAGCACCCATTTTTCACCCTCCTTTAATAAAAAACAATAGATACTTAATTGTAACTAAAGTTTACAGAAAAGTCAATGAATTAAGAAAATATAACCAGGATAGAATGTTTCGTAAAATTAGTTACGAATATTTTAGTGGTTTTACGAAAGAAAAGAAGTGAAATACGAGAAATCATAGATTGGTAGGGAAATACCTCGGTATAATGGATAGAATAAGTTGGATAAAAAAGCGGGAAACAATGTAGCGAAGCGCATTAATTAAGGGTAATGAAAAGGTAAAATAAGCACTTTTGAAATAAAGTAATTTTTTTGAAAAAAATCTATTGACAAGAAACTTTTCAAAAGCTAGTATGAAATTAACGAAACCGGTTTAGTAGAAAAAAAGATAAACCACTTTGAGGAGTTGTGAAAATGTTAAAATTTCCAAATGATTTTGTCTGGGGAACGGCTACATCTTCATACCAAATAGAAGGCGCAGCTAAGGAAGATGGTAAGGGTGAATCGATATGGGACCAGTTTTCTCGTATACCTGGGAAAGTACATAATAACGATACTGGGGTAATTGCTTGTGACCATTATCACCTTTATGAAAGCGATATCAAACTTATGAAAGATCTTGGAATTAAATCATATCGATTTTCGATAAGTTGGCCAAGAATATTCCCAAACGGTACGGGACAAATCAACGAAAGGGGTTTAGATTTTTATAAAAGAATCATTGATACTTTATTAGAAAATGGAATTACTCCAGCACTTACAATGTATCATTGGGATTTACCGCAAGCCCTGCAAGATAAAGGTGGATGGACGAATCGAGATATAGTAGATTATTTCGTTGATTATGGAAGCGTTTTATTTAAAAATTTTGGAGATGTCGTTGACAACTGGATTACTCATAATGAACCATGGGTTGTTTCATACTTAGGATATGGTTCAGGAGAGCACGCCCCAGGGTATAAGGATTTTCCGTCTTTTGTGAAAGCATCACACCATTTATTACTTTCACACGGTAAAACCGTTCAGGCTTTTCGTGAAAGCGGTATTAAAGGGAAGGATATCGGAATAACGTTAAATCTTAACCCAGCTTACCCCGCTTTTGATGGAGAAGAATATGAAAAAGCAACTAATATTTATGATGGATTTATGAATCGATGGTTTTTAGATCCTGTTTTTAAAGGGTCTTATCCTAAAGAAATACTAGATTTATATAGCCAGTTTGTGTCATTAGATTTTATAAAAGAAGATGATTTAAACACGATTGCAAATCCTATTGATTTTTTAGGTATTAATTATTATTCAATTACAAACATTATACCTGCAAAAGATTGTAACCAGCATTTTTTAGGATTTGAGTCTGTAAAAAAAGGATTTCCAACGACAGGAATGAATTGGGAAATTTATTCTCAAGGGTTATACGATTTATTGACGAGAATAAAAAATGATTATAATGACCCGAAAATTTATATCACTGAAAATGGTGCGGCCTTTGATGATGAATTAATTGATGGAAAAGTGAATGACGAAAATAGAATTAGCTATGTCCAAGAGCATTTAGATGCATGCCACCGTGCGATTCAAGATGGTGTGAATCTAAAAGGATATTATTTATGGTCCTTTTTGGATAATTTTGAATGGGCATTTGGTTACGATAAAAGGTTTGGTATGACCTATGTTGATTATGAGACTCAAAAGCGTATTCCTAAAAATAGTGCTTATTGGTATAGCGACGTCATAAAAAACAATGGTTTTTAAAACATTGTACTCTTTTAAGGAGGTGAATCACAAAAAAAAGGAAAGAACGGATACTTAAGGACTATTGGGGTAAATTATGAAAAAATTTAAAGGGGGAACAGAAAATGAGAAAGTTAAAGATGTCTTTAGCAGCACTTTTATCTGTATTTGTTATTGCAGCTTGTAATGGTGGTGGCGATGAAACGCCAGCAGACCAAGGTGGCGACACTGCAACAGGCGGTGGCGATGGCGAAGCAGTTTCAATTACATTCTGGGAATTTGGGAATACCGGATACGATACACTTGCAGCTGAGTATATGGAAGCTAATCCTCACGTATCAATTGAGATTCAAAACGTAGATATGAACGATTTACATGATAATTTATTTACGACACTTTCTGCTGGAAGTGGTGCTCCAGATTTAACTATGATTGAAGTTAATGAAATTGAGCGTTACCGAGATGCACAAGAGCGTTTCCATAATTTAAATGATTATGGTGCAAGTGATGTCCAAGATAATTTCCTTGATTGGGTTTGGAATACAGGTTCAAGTCCAGATGGCGATTTTGTTTTTGGGTTACCGACAGATATCGGTCCTACCGTAATGTACTATCGTACAGATGTAATGGAACAAGCTGGAATTGGAAGTACTCCTGAAGAAGTTCAAGCAGCAATTTCAACATGGGAAGACTTTGAAAATGTAGCGGCACAGCTTGCAGAAGAAGGAATTTTAATGGCTGATGGTGCAGAATTAGTATACAATGCCCGTCGTGACCAAGCTAAAGAGCAATATTTCAACACGGATGATGAGTTTGTTGCAGAAAACAACGCAATTATTCGTGAAGCATATGATTACACAGCAAACTTAATTCAACAAGGTTACGTTGGTGACATTGAACTATGGACGCCTGAATGGTTTTCTGGAATGGCTGATGGTAGCTATGGTGTGTTATTAGCTCCAGCATGGATGCAAGGTGTAATTAAAGACAATGCTCCTGAGCCAGAAGGCATCTGGTCGATTACAACAATGCCAGAAGGTGCTGGTAACTGGGGTGGTTCATATTTAGCTATTCCTGCAGAGTCTGATGTGGCAGAAGAAACTTATAAATTTGCTGAGTGGTTAACAGCTCCTGAGCAACAATTCAAAGCGTTCCAAGGTTATGGATTATTCCCATCAGCACCGGCTGTATACGACGAGCCTGAATTCCAAAGCTATACGGATGACTATTTTGGTGGGATTGAAACAGCAAGAATTTTCTCAGAGGCTGCACAAGCAGTTGAGCCTGTTTATAAAGGCCGCAACTTCTATTTAGTTAACGATGAGATTCAAGAAGCTCTTACACGTATCCATGGCGGTGGAGATGTTGATGAAGAGTGGGATGCAGCAATGCAACGTGCAAAACAACGTCTAGAAAGACAATAATTTCTTATAAAGCTAGGGTATGACAGTATTCTGTCATATCCTTTGCTTTCAACATTAAGGAGGGACATCAGCATGGAATCAGTGGGCAAATCCAAGTGGTTAAATGAACGCAGAAAAAATGCGATATCTGGTTACTTGTTCATTTCGCCGTTTTATATTTTGTTTGCTATCTTTGGACTTTTTCCTATTTTATTTAGTTTTTACATTGCTTTTTTCCGTTGGAATGGACTAGGGCCGATGGAGTTTGTTGGGTTACGAAACTTTAATTTAATATTCCAGGATCCAATATTTTGGAAGTCACTTTCTAATACGATCATTATCGGTATTATGGGGACATTACCCCAAATTTTTGTCGGAATTCTATTGGCTTTTGCCCTTAATTCAACATTGATTCGCGGTAGAAATATATTTAGAACAGCTATTTTTATGCCATATGTTACTTCAATCGTATCGGTTGCCATTGTGTTTGGTATCGTATTTAGTAATCAGCCATTTGGCTTGGCCAACTTTGTTTTGGACTTCTTTGGTGTTGATCCTATACGTTGGTCAACTACGGAATGGCCAGTTAAAATCGCGATTGCCTCGATGGTTTTCTGGAGATGGGTTGGTTACAACACGATTATATTTCTAGCGGGAATGCAAAGTATTCCAGGAGAATTATATGAAGCTGCAAAAATTGATGGAGCAACAGTTCGTCAGCAAATTACGCTTATTACCGTTCCGATATTAAAGCCATTTATTTTATTTGCGGTGTTTACAGCTACAATCGGAAGTTTGCAACTCTTTACAGAACCACTCGTATTTTTAGGAAGAGGTCTTCGAGAAGAAGGGATTACGGTCGTTGCTTACTTGTGGCGAGATGCCTTTGTCAATAATGCATTTGGACCAGCCTCAGCAGTTGCTGTCGTCTTATTTTTCTTAATTATTATATTCTCAGCGATTAACTTGCTCATCACAAACCGTGTTGGACGTTCAAAGAAAGTAGGTGTTAAATAGTGGCAGCAGAAGTGGGAACAAAAGGATTTTCGATTCAAAAATTCATCGTTTATTTTATGCTTGTGTCAGGTTCATTGTTGTCGTTATTCCCTTTTTATTGGATGTTAGTGATGGCAACAAGGCAAAACAGTGAAATCAATCGCGTTCCACCACCGTTTACACCAGGTAGTGATTTAGTCTTAAACTTTCAAAAAGTATTAGATAATATTAACTTCTTCCAAGCAATGGGGAACTCTTTTCTAGTGGCAACAACTGTCACATTTGGTACTTTATTTTTATGTTCCCTGGCAGGGTATTCTTTTGCTAAACTAGACTATAAAGGGAAAAATATATTCTTTGTCTTTATTTTAGTGACAATGATGATCCCACCGCAACTTGGATTAATTCCACAGTACTATATCATCACTCAATTAGGATGGTTAAGTGATTTACGAGCACTTATCGTGCCAGGTTTAATTAATGCATTTGGGATATTCTGGATGAGGCAATACATTAAAGAAGGGGTCCCATTTGAATTAATCGAAGCATCGAGAATTGATGGATGTTCTAACTTTAGAATTTATTGGAATATTGTTGTTCCAATGATATTACCAGCTTTTGCAACTTTAGGTATAATTGTATTTATGAATGTATGGAATGACTTCTTATGGCCGCTTGTCGTTCTTCAAGACCAAGCATCTCATACATTACAGGTTGCACTACGTTCATTAAACGATAACAGACTTAGAGATAACGGTATGATTATGTCAGGTACATTTTGGGCAACAGTCCCATTAATTCTTGTTTTCTTATGTTTCAACCGACTCTTCATTGATAGCTTAACTGCGGGGTCTGTTAAATCGTAGTGATTTAAAAGGAGAAGGGCCTATGAAGGTGACGATTAAACAAATAGCGAAAATAGCAGGTGTTTCTCAAGCGACTGTTTCAAAAATTATTAATAATTACGATGATGTTGGAGAAGCAACAAAAAAACGAGTGTTAGACATTATGGATCAACATGGCTATCGTCCTTCTTATTCTGCGAAGACGTTAGCCAGTAACCATTCCAATTTAATCGGAGTGGTTTATGCAGGGAAAGTAAACGCTGATTTTAATCATCCTTTCTTTGTGGATGTGATGAACTCCTTCAAAAAGTCGATTGGTTTTTTTGGCTATGATTTAATGTTTTTTTCTAATGAAAAATTCAACTATGAAAGTGAAGATTATTTAGCACGATGTCGCCATTATCAAGTTGAAGGTTGTATTATCATTGGTGGAGAAGAAATTCAAGAATCGATTTATGATTTGGATAAAAGTGAGATACCATGTATAGGAGTAGATATTAAACTGACAGGAAATCGGTCAGGTTATATTATGACCGATAACTCTCAAATCTCAGCAAAAGTAGTTGAGCATTTTTACTTACAAGGTTATCGTGATATCGCCTATATTGGCGGGAAAGTGGATTCTGAGGTTGGTACAATCCGTTATGAGTCCTTTAAGAAAGTCGTTGGACAGTATGGCTTACAATTAAATGAGGACTGGATTATTTTTGGAGACTATTTTAAAAAGAGCGGTTATGAAGCTATGAAAAAATTGCTTTCTAATAAATCTATCCCGGAAGCGGTCTTTGCAGCATCTGACTTAATGGCGTTAGGAGCAATTCAAGCGATAAAAGAACATGGATTACGTGTACCTGATGATATTGTTGTTATCGGTTGTGATGATATAGAAGCTGCCGGTTATGTAGAGCCTCCCTTAACGACAATTAGACAAGATAAAGAAAAAATCGGAAAATTAGCGGCGCATATGCTCGTAGATTTTATAAATGAAAAAATCCATTCCACTTCCGTTATGGTAGAACCAGATTTAATCATTCGTGGCACGTGTGGGAAAGCGAAAAATATTATCATGACAAAAATGGTTGAGTAATCTGTGGAAATTACAGATTACTATTTTTTTGAAGCTGTTCAGTATGAAATGACTTCAGGAGAGGTTAAACTAATACTGTAAACTTAAAGTAAAGCTAGGTGTTAAAGATGAAGCAAGTCTTTGTTTTCTCCGAATGGATTTATAAATTTGTTCTTTTAAATATATTATGGCTCGTGTTTTTTCTTGTTGGATTAGGAATCTTTGGTTTTATGCCAGCGACCGTTGCTGTATATTCTATTGTTAGAAGATGGTTCATTGGCGAACGTGACGTTCCGATTGTATCATCGTTTATTCAATACTATAGGGCAGAGTTTATCCGCACAAATAAAGTGGGACTCATTTTTCTGTTTCTGTTTATCATCCTTTATTTAAATTTTTACTATGTTGATTTAAATCCAGAACCACTTAACAATATTTTGTTTTTCCTGTATTGTGCGATGGGGTTTGTTGTTGGGGTGACATTTATTAATGTTTTCCCTGTCTTGGCCCATTTAGAATTAAAAACGGTTGGGTATATTAAAGCGGCGTGTGCTCTTGCTTTTCTTCATCCAATTAAAATGGCGATGCAATTGTTATGGATTTTTTGTTATTTGTTAGTCTTACACCAATTTTTAGTTTTATTACCTGCATTAGGGGTAAGTGTTCTCATTTATTTTCTCATGAGAATTAATTTCGATACGATCCAACAATATCGACAAGATCATGAAGTGGGTTCATAAAAAAACGTTAAAGCAATCTTTAACGTTTTTCTTTATACCCTAGGCAAAACAAGTGTTTTTCTAAAAAAAAGAAAAAAATGGTTTACATTTCAAGAAATTTTGGTTAAAATTACCTCTGTAAGTATAATTATTTTAAAAGGAGGAGAATACAATGATGAAAGCTTTAATTATTTTTAAACACCAATTGAATAATCAAGTCATGTGTTCGAATCCTATGGTTTTGAAAGAGTTTTTTTAATTCAAAATTACAATAGCTTTGCTATGTAAAACCACAGGTCTATCGGCCTGTGGTTTTTTATATAGAAAAAACAAAAAGGAGGAGAAGGAAATGATGATAAGAAGTGCAGTATTCGTATGGTACAAAAAGGTGAAGGGCCTCACCTAATCAGTTTGACGAAAAGCAAAAAGGAGGCAATCCGTTATGAGATTTCAATTTTTCATTTTTACTGTCACAGTTTCAAAACATAAATGGAACGCATGTGATATTGAAAAAGCAAATCAATATGAAAAACGACAACAGCAGTTAAAAACGGCTAAAGATCGTTTTCGTGATGTTCGACATGTGTAAATAAAAAAAGCTGAGTGGGAAATTCCACTCAGCTTTTTTAAAAGGTAAGAAAAGAAAAGAAAGCATAGAAAACTTGGTATAGCAATGAGGCTTTGAAAGTTTATTCTAGAAGAGCGAAGGCTGCGCACCTGCGCGTTTCACCCCAAGAAGAGCGCTTGGGGCTCACTTTCAAAAGCGGGCAGGGCTCCGCACTTCGCTTGAAAGAAAAGACGCTCCGCGTTTTTCTTATTATACGATACGCTTACGAATGAATGCGCTTGTCATATCAATGATCGTAACGACGACGATAATGACAAGTAAAATCATCCCAACTTCATCCCATTTACGGTTAGCAATGGAAATGGTAATGAGTGTACCGATACCACCCGCTCCGATAATCCCTAAAATGGTGGATGCACGAACATCAATTTCAAAGCGATAAATTGCATAGGATAAAAACTCAGGAATGATTTGTGGAATAACCCCATAAAACAACACTTGAATCTTATTAGCACCATTTGCTTGGAGGGCTTCTACAACATGCATATCAATCGATTCAATCACTTCTGAATACAACTTTCCTAACATCCCGATCGAGCCGATTGCAATGGCAAGAACCCCAGCAAAAGGTTTTGGTCCTACAGCGGCAACGAACATAAGAGCAAGGACTAACTCTGGGAAAGCACGAATTCCGTTTAAGACCCCTTTTGAAAAATTATTAAGTATACGACTTCTCACCATATTACTAGCTGCGAAAAATCCAAATGGAATCGCTAGTATGGCAGCAAGAAGTGTTCCAGTATAGGCCATTTGCAATGTTTCCCACATCAAGCCCATAACTTTACCAAACGCACTCCAGTCAGGAGAAAACAATTGCGGAATGACTCGTCCCATATTCGTTAGGGTTCTCTCACTGAACACACGACCCCAGTTCACATCAATTGAAACAAAAGTCCAAATATAAAGGGCAGCAACGGCGACGGTAATTAAAATATTGCGGGTTATTTTCCAAGCCGAACGTTTTTTCTTTGGAGGTAAAATAAGTTCCATTACACAATTCTCTCCCTTATCTTATTACTAATGTAATCAATGACAACAACAGCTGCAAATATAATAATAATAATTGTCATGACCCGTGGATAGTTGAAGAAACTTATTTGTTGTTGAAGTAATAAACCGATACCACCAGCCCCGACAAAACCTAATACCGTTGAGGCACGGACATTTACTTCAAAAACATACAAGCTAAAGGATACGAATTGTGGCAATACTTGTGGCAATACAGCATACCAAATAACTTGAATCGTATTTCCACCCGAAGCTCGAATGGCATCCAATGGATTCATATCAATGGCTTCAATTGTTTCATACATCAGTTTAGCAAGAAGTCCTAAAGAGAATATGAATAAAGCCATAATCCCTGGGAAAACACCAACACCAAATATACCAACAAAAATAATCGCAAGCAAAATATCTGGAATTGTACGTAATACGTTCATAATAAAACGAATAGGTTGGTGAATCCATGACTGTGGAAACAGATTTGCAGCAGAAAGCAAAAAGATAGGTACACTCACAATAGCTGCAAAAGTTGTTGCAATAATGGCCATATGTAACGTTTCTACTAGCTTTTCCCATACTTGTGGTGCATAGCTCCAATTTGGTGGGAAAAGGTCGGTCATAATTCGTTGAAAACCACCCCAGCCGTGAATGATGTCCATTGGTGTTGATTCTGTTGCCCATGAAGTATAGGCATAAACACCAACAATGGCAAAGAAAATAACAGTCATTCTAAGTTTGGCATTAGTTGAAACAACACCAGCTATTTCTGGTTTACTCATTTTCTTGACCTCCTACAAGGTCATCCTCTCGAATTTTTCGACCGTATATTTCTTCAAACGTTTGCTCAGATACTTCACTTGCTGGACCATCAAATACGACTTCACCTGCACGCATTCCAATAATTCGGTCCGCATATTCCATTGCCATGTCAATAAAGTGTAGATTAACAATCGTTGTGATATTATCTTCTTTGTTTACTTTTCGTAAGTAGGTCATCACTTGATGTGATGTTGGTGGATCAAGACTTGCGACTGGTTCGTCCGCTAAAATCACTTTAGGTTGTTGTGTTAATACACGAGCAATGGCAACCCGCTGTTGCTGACCACCACTTAATTGATCGGCACGCATATACACTTTTTCAGCAATATTTACACGCTCAAGGCTACGATAAGCCAAAGCTAAGTCTTCTTTAGGGAAAATATTTAATAAGCTTTTTATCGTTCCTGTATGACCTAAGCGACCAGAAATAACATTTTTCATTACTGTAGATCGTTTGACTAAATTATAGTTTTGGAAAATCATTCCGACTTCAGTGCGTAATTTCCGTAACTTACGCTGATTATATTTTAAAATATCATCGTCTTCAATTCGTAATTCCCCAGAGGTTGGTGTTACAAGTCGGTTCATACTGCGAATTAGTGTAGATTTCCCCGCACCAGATAATCCAACAATGACGACAAATTCCCCTTGATTTATTTTAAGGTTTACATTTTTTAAACCTTGTGTACCATTTGGATAAACAAGTGATACATCTTTAAATTCAATCATCTCATTCCCTCATTTCTATATCTTGTAGAAGGTTGTCCCCCTCTTTTGCTTTCTTTACATTATGGATAAGAAAACAAAAGAGGAGAGGCTGGGACATAACTAGCCAGAAATAATTGAAAAAGGTTCCGAACATCCAAAGATGATGTTCGGAACCTTTTTAGTTGGAGCGTTAGATGGATTATTATCATATTAGCCGCTCCTGGCAATGTACTTTCTCAAGTTCACCGCCAGGAAGGCAAACCCTAATTCATTTTTCACCTTCTCTTTGCCTCTCACTGACAGACGAGTGAAATGCAAATTAGCCTTCAAAAATCCGAAAACTGGTTCCACATCGGTTTTACGCCTACCGTAGATTTCACCCGTTTTCTCTTCTGAAAGCTGTTGTCTTACGTATTCTTTTTGCTGTTCCCATTTTTCGTTGTACTGTATTTTCCGATGATAGCCTTCTTTAGCCTTGGTGCATTGGGAACGGAATGGACAACTTGAACAGTCTTCACACTCATAGACCTTAAACGTTCGTGTAAATCCATCTTTGTCTTTTCGATTTGAGATGTATCGGAACACCAAGTTTTTTCCATTTGGGCATGTGTAAGAATCCGTTTTCTCGTTATAGTCCCAATTGGTGGTGTAGAAAGCGTTATTCTTATATTTCTTCTTTTTCTCTTTACGATACATGTTATAGGTAATTAATGGGATACGCTCTCGATGTTCGATTACATCTACGTAGTTTTGTTCACTACCATAGCCTGCGTCAGCGACAATATATGGGGGCAGCTTAAAGAAACTTTCCTCGATTTTGTCCAGAAAAGGGATTAGTGTGCGTGTATCGGTCGGGTTAGAGAATACATCAAAAGCGAGCGTGTATTGTCCTTCTGTCGCAATTTGCACATTATAACCGGCTTTTAGTTGGCCGTTCTTCATATAATCATCTTTCATTCGCATAAAAGTCGCATCATGATCCGATTTTGAGTAACTGTTTCGCTCTCCGAATATGGCCATGTCGTTTTGATATTTTTGTTTGCGAGCTACATAATTCTTGAACTGTTTCCGATACTGCTTTGGAATTTTGCGTTCCGAACGAAGTTGTTTTCGTTCACTTACATCTTTACTCGCTTCTATTTGGTTATCATATTCCTCTACCTTGTCATCAAGCTTTTTCACTACTTTTACGAGTTCTTCCGTAGATAGTTCATCCAGGTTTTCCCGTTCGATTTCTGGAATAATTTCTTTTTCCAACAACTCATCATACATTTGGTTGGACTTCTCCACCAAATTGGCACTGTATTTTTCGACCGCTTTTCGCCAAACAAACGTAAACTTATTGGCATTCGCTTCAATTTTCGTTCCATCAATAAAAATCGCTTCCTCCTCAATCAATTTTTCTTGTACGAGCTGACAACGAAATTGTACGAAGCACTGGCGTAGTAATTCCTTTACTTCTTGATGGACACGGAAACGATTGATGGTACGATAACTCGGTTCATACCCTTGAGCTAGCCACATCATACGAACACTATCTTTGAGTAATGCCTCGATCTTTCTACCAGAGAAAACAGATTGCGTGTAAGCACACAAAATCACTTTCATCATCATCCGTGGATGATAAGCAGGGTTACCCGTTTCACGTAAAAAGCTAGCGAATGCTTCATCGGGAATCTGTTCTACGAGATCATTGACGGCGTAGGCAATATCATTTTCTTGAAGTTTTACTTCTAAATCTAGCGGTAAAATGATTTGATTCATGGTATAATGTTTAAACATAAGGATACCTCCGTTAAGTTATTGTGTGGTTACTTTAATTTTATCAGATGGTATCCTTATTTAAATCCTAAAAATTACTAAAATCTAAAAATGTAAAATAAAGAGTGGCACTCACCCCAACTCATCAGGGTGAGTGCCACTCATTTTTTATTTACTGTTTTGTCCCAGCCTCTTCAAGTTATTTATAATTACTCAATGTCAAATTTCTCGTATACACTACGAACAACGTCATAGTCACTATCTTCTGCAGTGTCAATTCCAGTCCAGTTATACACAGATTCCATAATTTCAATCATTTCAGGATCATCATTGAATGAAAGGAAGACTTCAATGATACGGTCAATTAAATCTTGTGGAAGATTTGTTGAAACCGAAATCGTGTCGTTTGGAATATCGTCAGTGTAACCAAGAATACGTAATTCATCCATTACTTCAGGATAGTCCTCTTCAATAACAGTACGAGCATCATCAAATGTAGTCGCAACATCTGCATCGCCTTCTAACACTTGAATTAATGCGTTATCATGTCCTCCAGCAGTAATTAAGTTAGAGAAGAAGTTTTCTACATCTGTTACACCATATTCATCCATTAATTGTGCTGCTGGGAAAAGGTATCCACTAGTAGAAGTTGGATCAGCAAACGCCCAAATTTTACCTTCTAGATCTTCAAGCGATTGAATATCAGAGTCTGCTCGAACTACATATTGAGCTTTGTACGTTGAACTACCGTTACGAACAGATTTTAAAACGGCTTGAATATGGTCATAACGTTCAGTTCCTAATACATAACCAAATGGAGGTAGGAACCCAATATGTACTTGGTCGTTACCCATTGCTTCAACTGTTGCAGTATAGTTTGTCATAACTTGACCACGAACAGGAATTCCTAATTCTTCTGAAAGACGCTCGGCAAGTGGAGCAACCGTATCAGCAATGTTTGCTGAATCTTGAGAAGGAACAAATCCCATGACTAGCTCATCTGGATAGTCAGCTTCAGTCGCTTCTTCTCCAGCTGCTTCATCAGTTTGTTCTGTTTCTTCTGCTTCTGGTTCTGCACCTGGTGTTTCTTCAGGTGTTTCTTCTGCTGTACCACATGCTGCCAAGAAGAAGGCAAGAGCAAGTACAATAAGTAAAGATAATAGTTTTTTCACGTTTTTTCGACCCCTTTTGTTCATATTGTGTAAAAATTTGTTACATTAACGATTATAGTACAGATAAGTGTGAAAAACTATACTTATGTGAGAAGTTTTTACATCTTTAGAAAGTTAATAATATCAAAGAAACATAAACATTATCTTAACATTTTCTTAATAGTAGAGTAATAGAACTTCCAATGTATGATATTTTACAATAGTTTTTTTTAAATGGATATAAAAAGAAAGGAAGCGATACCAATTTTAAGCTTCACGAATGATTTTCATCGTTTTCGTCAAGGCTAATAGTAGGGAGGTGAGACTCATGGCAGTAGATGTATTATGTGAAGTAAACAACTGTAAGTTTTGGGCACAAGGAAACCAATGTGCCGCTGACCGTATTTACGTTGTAAGTCATAATGGAAAACAAGCGGAAAAGCAAGAAGAAACAGACTGTAAAACATTTGAACCTGAAGCGTAAATCTGGGAGAGAGCAGCTATTGACGGATGGCTGTTCTCTTTTTATTCACTTACAGGAAAATCATGACTTCTCATTCTTATTATTGATTATCATTATCGATAATATTCACAAAAAACACATATTTAATTGGTAAACTTAATTTTAGTAATTTGTGTTAGAGCTTTATAATTGCACTGTTTCTTCCTATTATGTAGTATAATTGAAAGTGCAGTTGCTAGTTTGAAAAAGGAGTAAAGATGAAATGAGTAAACACGAAAAACGATTAGAGTACTTGTTATTTTCCGCGTGGGCGATATCAGTGATTGCAACTGCAGGTAGCCTTTACTTTTCTGAAATTATCGGTTATATTCCGTGTGAACTTTGTTGGTACCAACGAATTGCGATGTACCCACTCGTTGTATTATTAGGAATAGCTGTCGTTAAAAAAGATTACAAGCAAGCCATTTACGGACTTGGGTTATCGACAATAGGAATCATCATTGCAACATACCATTATTTATTGCAAAAAATTCCAGCATTGTCGGTAACAGACTCTTGTGGCATTATTCCTTGTACTGGTCAATATATAAACTGGTTAGGTTTTATAACGATTCCTTTTTTAGCCCTCACTGCGTTTATACTGATTACGATATTGCTTGTGTATATGATTTTGATTGAAAAAAGGAGAGAACAGGATTGAAAAAAGTTATTATTTTCTTATCTATTATCGTTGTTTTATCTATCGGAATTATTTTAATTACAAATGCAGCAAATGAACGACAAGTAGCCGGTAACCCATTTGGCAAAGACACACTCCATCCAGAAACGATAAAACAATTGGATAATCCGAACTATCAAAACATAATTCTTCCAGAACAACTCGAAGAAAGACTAACAGAAGGTGGGACAACAACGGTTTATTTTTATAGTCCTACATGCCCTGCTTGTGTTGCAATGACTCCGATTATTGTGCCGATGGCAAACGATTATATGGTTGACTTAAAAATGTATAATTTGGAAGAATTTAAGGAAGGTTGGCAACAATATGGAATTCAATCAACCCCAACGATTATTCATTTTGAAAACGGCCAGCCCGTTCAAAAACTAGAAGGACTGCCACCAGAAGGGGAAAGAGAAACAATTCTTACCCAATTTTTAGAAGAAATTAAATAAAGATATTGGCTAGGGTGGTAAAACATGCCTAGTCTTTTTATTTTTTGGAATAAAATAAAGTTTTTTGTTAAAAGTTTTATTAAATAAATACTATCAATTCAGAAGAGAATCATGTATTATGTAGTTAAATAGTCACGTTACTTATTTAGTGGTTTTGATGGAAATAAATACTTATTTATTTCCGACTATGCTATTATTATGATAAATAGTGAAGAATGGTGTCTAAGAAAGTAAGGAATAATAGAAATATAGAATGTTGAGGTGAATAGGGTCTTGAGTCATGCAGAATATTTAGACGTATTTATTGATGAAAGCCAGGAACATTTGCAAGCAATTAATGATAATTTGTTAAAACTAGAAACCGCACCAAATGATTTATCAATTGTTGGAGAAATTTTTCGTTCCGCTCATACTCTAAAAGGGATGGCAGCTACGATGGGTTACGAAGATCTTGCACATTTAACTCATAATATGGAAAATGTGCTTGATTTAATTCGAAATCAAAAGTTAGATGCCTCTTCAGAAGTATTAGATGTTGTTTTTGCTTCTGTAGATGACCTTGAAGAAATGGTTAATGATATTTCGAGTGGCGGTACAGGAAAACGTGATGTAACAGCGACTGTATCGATGTTAGAGAAAATTGAAAAAGGTGAAACACCAACACCGCAAACAAATACGGAATCACTGACTACAGCAGGGGCTGTCTCATTTGATGAGTCTTATGATCAATTTGAGTTAACCGTTCTTTCTCAGTCAAAAGAACAAGGATTTACTGCGTATCAAGTCAAAGTAACATTAGATGAAAAAACGATGTTAAAAGCAGCTCGTGTGTTTATGGTGTTTGAAGTATTAGAGCAAATTGGGGAAGTTATTAAATCAACGCCACCGACAGAAGAGTTAGAAGAAGAAAAGTTTGAGAATGAGTTTTTAGTTACCGTTCTATCACAACTTGATGCAGAAGAAATTAAACAAAGAATTAATAAAGTTTCTGAAGTTGCTGACGTTCAAGTTCACACGCTTGACGTAGAAGCGTATTTGAAAAAAGAAACAGCTAAAAAAGAGAAGAAAGAAGAATCAGCAAGCACGACACAACAAGCAGAAAAGAAACAAGAAGGCGAACAAACAAAGAAGGCAAATGAAGGAAATAAAACGATTCGTGTTAGCATTGAGCGTTTAGATATTTTAATGAACTTGTTTGAAGAGCTTGTTATTGACCGTGGTCGGTTAGAGCAAATTTCAAGTGAATTAAAAAATAACGAATTGAACGAAACGGTTGAGCGTATGTCTCGCATTTCCGGTGATTTGCAAGAAATTATTTTAACAATGCGAATGATGCCAGTGGACCAAGTATTCAACCGCTTCCCTCGTATGGTTCGTAGCTTATCCAAAGATCTAAATAAAAAAGTAAACTTACAAATTATCGGTGCAGAAACTGAGTTAGACCGTACGATTATCGATGAAATTGGCGATCCACTCGTTCACTTAATTCGAAATTCGATTGACC
This sequence comes from Alkalihalobacillus sp. LMS39, assembly GCF_022812285.1. Classification (NCBI taxonomy): domain Bacteria; kingdom Bacillati; phylum Bacillota; class Bacilli; order Caryophanales; family Bacillaceae; genus Alkalihalobacillus; species Alkalihalobacillus sp. LMS39. The sequence continues at coordinate 3,837,153 of NZ_CP093300.1, read as the reverse complement.
ATGGAATTGAAACTCCTGAGAAGCGTCGTGAATTAGGGAAACCTGAGGAAGGAACGGTTGTCCTTCGTGCGTACCATAGTGGAAACAATGTCTTTATCGAGATTGAAGATGATGGTGCAGGAATTAACCGTGAACGTGTATTAAATAAAGCGTTAGAAAACGGTGTAATTACAGAAGAAGAAGCATCGACATTAAATGACCAGCAAATTTATAGTTTGTTGTTTGCGTCAGGGTTTAGTACAGCAGAAACAATTACTGACGTGTCTGGCCGTGGAGTTGGACTTGATGTTGTGCGAGCAACGTTTGAATCATTAGGTGGGGTCGTTTCTGTAGACTCAACACTTGGAAAAGGGTCTATTTTCTCCATTCAATTGCCATTAACATTATCGATTATTGATGTAATGCTAGTTGAAGTTGGGGTGGAAAAATACGCAATTCCACTTTCTTCGATTGTGGAAACAGCAATTGTTAGTAAAAATGAAGTGTATAGTGCTCATAATCAAAAAGTCATTGATTTCCGAGGAAAAGTCGTACCTTTAGTTTTCCTTAAAGATATTTTTGAAGTCCCTTGTGAAGAACAAGAAGATGAGTTTTATTCACTCGTTATTATTAATAAAGGTGATAAAGTCGCCGGTTTAGTTGTTGGCTCATTAATTGGACAACATGATATTGTTCTTAAATCATTAGGAAATTATTTGAATGAAGTATTTGCGATTTCCGGAGCAACGATTTTAGGAAATGGACAAGTTGCGTTAATTGTAGATACAAATGAATTAATTAAATAAACAATGTGAGGAGGGAAATGTCTGTGTCAAATGATGTGGTAATGAAAAACGATTTAAAACTAATTATTTTTCAATTAAAAGATGAAGAATATGCGATTGAAGTCGATGTTGTACAATCCATTGAACGCATGCAGCCTGTGACACGGATTCCAAGGACGTTCCCATTTGTAACAGGCGTCATGAACCTACGTGGTGTCATTACACCTGTTATTAACTTAAGAAAACGGTTTGGAATTGAAGAAAAAGAGTTTGATGAAGCGACAAGAATTCTTGTGATTTCTAAAGATGGTATTGAAATGGGTTTTATCGTGGATGGCGCTAATGATGTGATGGATGTTCCCGTCAGTAAAATCGAACCTACACCAGAAGTGGTCGGTGGTGTCGAAGCGGAATATTTACGTGGAGTCGTAAAAATTGGAAATCGCTTGTTTACATTATTAAACTTAGATAAAGTAATTAAAGAATAGAACATTAATTATTCGAGTTATGGGGTGGATTATATGGCGTCAGTGTTAATAGTAGACGATGCAGCATTTATGAGAATGATGATAAAGGATATTTTATCAAAAAATGATTTTGAAATTGCGGGCGAAGCTGCGAACGGAGCAGAAGCAATTGAAAAGTATAAAGAGTTAAAACCAGATTTAGTAACAATGGATATTACAATGCCAGAAAAAGATGGCATTCAAGCATTAAAGGAAATTAAAGAAATTGATGGAAATGCAAAAATCATAATGTGTTCAGCGATGGGACAACAGTCAATGGTTATTGATGCGATTCAATCTGGAGCTAAAGACTTTGTTGTAAAGCCATTCCAAGCGGACCGTGTTATTGAAGCAATTAAAAAAGTACTAGGGTAATGGTGTTGTAGGGGGAGTTGGAATGGACGCAAGGCATGTCAATGCGATTACTAAAGCGACGAAAAGCATCTTATCTAGCCATCTTGGTTTAGAAGTGAAACTCTTGAATCCCTTCGTACAAAAGAAACTTGTGCCTACTAATGATGTGACAGTTATCCTTGGCATCTTTGGACAGTTAGAGGGACAATTGATTTGTACGATGGAAGAAACAACAGCAAAATCAATCATTTCCACAATGATGGGTGGATTCCCGGTTGAAGCAATTGACGAGATGGGATGGAGTGCAATTCAAGAGTTTGGAAATTGGGTCGCCGGCAACACAGCTACGGAATTGTCCCAAGACTATGAGATTGATGTAACTCCGCCAGTTGTAAACAATGGAACATCCACGTTCCATTCAACGAGTTCATTTATTACACTCCCATTAGAAAGTCAAATCGGTCAGATTGATATTCATGTGACGATTAAAGAAAAATGATAAGAAAAAAGACGAAAATCTTAGGATTTTCGTCTTTTTTTCCCTTTATGGAGATCGGACTATGTAGTTTTGTTGAGGGGATGAAGGACATAAGGAAGCGGAAAATGAGGAAAAGTGTCCTTCATAAGGGAGATGAAGGACAAAACAGAGGGAAATCGGATGGGAAATGTCCTTCATAAGGCTGATGAAGGACAAAAGGGAGAGAAATCAGAGGAGAAGTGTCCTTCATAAGGGAGATGAAGGACAAAAGGGAGAGAAATCAGAGTGAAAGTGTCCTTCATAAGGTTGATGAAGGACAAAAGGGAGGGAAATCGGAGGAAAAGTGTCCAATAGAAGGGTTCTATTGGACAAAACGAGAGCAAAATCGAAGAGAAGTGTCCAATAGAAAGGTTCTATTGGACAAAGAGAGAGAAAACATAGAGAAAGTGTCCAATAAAAAAAGCTCAATTGGCCAAAATAGGGAAAAATCAAGCATAAAATTTCTTTTATAGATCAGGATTCATGCCTAACAATACTCTTACTTTTCTTCTTCACCTTAAATCGTTATGATAAGGAGAGTGGAAGCTTGCTGGAGTGGAGTGTGAAAGATGATGCAAGTACATACATGGAAAAACATAACCGCAATTGCCATTGGTGGGGCGGTCGGAACAGTAGCGAGGTTTTTTGTCAATTTTATAAGTTATGCTACTGGGTTACCACTAGGGACAATAATTGTGAATGTTATCGGAAGTTTTATGCTCGGTTTGCTCTCCGGATGGGTTATGAAACATACACCTAAAGAATGGGTCAAGCTTGGACTAGGGGTTGGATTATGTGGAGGCTTTACGACGATGTCGACGCTTGCAGCGGATACACTGTATCTGTATCATCATTGGGAAATGTCATTTCTGATATTGTATCTTTTTCTTTCTGTTTTTGCTGGAGTAACAATGGCTGGGTTAGGTTGGTATTGTGGCGAGCGTTTGATAAAACAAGACAAGCCTTTGAAAGAGGTGCGAAAAGAAAAATGATATATGTACTATTAGCTGGTGGAGGAGCATTAGGGGCGGTTTGTCGATATGGTGTAGGACTCGCAATGATGAAAATGTTTCCACATCCTAAAATACCAGTCGCGATGCTTTTCGTTAATATACTTGGTTCATTTGCTTTAGGTTTGTTTTATAATCAAATGTTTGGAGTTATCCCTGTACCTGGCAATGAAAACATGCTTTTCCTCAGTATTGGAGTTGGCTTTTTCGGAGCATTTACGACGTTTTCCACATTTAGTGTGGAGTCTTACCAATTATGGAGAGATAAAAAGTGGAGGGCTCTTTTTCTTTATATTAGTATCTCAATTATAGGTTCAATTCTAGCATTTTTTGGAGGGTTTTTGTTATTGGCCTAAACAAAAGAATAGAAAATTGTATAGAATAAAATAGAAGGAACAGAAAGGATGGTATCAATGAAAGTAAAAGCAGCTGATTTACCAGGAATCGGGAAAAAAATGTCGTTTATCACGGCGGAGGGAAGTATGCTAGTGTTAATCATCCATCATACAGGAAAGCGGGAATTATATTTTTTCCAAGATGCAGATGATGATGAAGCTGATTTTTCGATTAATTTAACGGCTGATGAAACGCGTGAATTTGGAGCGCAATTATTAGGGGCTGTCTTTCAGCCTGTTGACGCCGACAAAATGGTATTATTTAAAAGTCAGATTGTAATGGAATGGCTTGAACTAAAGGCAGAATCACCAATTGCGGAAAAGACGATTGGAGAGTCTGAGATCCGAAAACGCACGGGTGTGAGCATCGTCGGAATTTTCCGTGATAATGAAGTCATTGCAAGTCCAGAAGTCAATGAAACATTAAAAGCTGGTGATACATTAATGGCAATTGGAAAAAGTGAGCAAATCCAAGCCTTTGAAAGCTTATGTAACGGGAAGGCGGTGTAAGGATTGGACCTGCACATGCCTGAAATGCTAGGAGCAGGGTTAATTCTTTTACTCCTTTTTATTATCGGCTATGTTGGAATGAAGGTGAAAATTCCAGAAGTAATTACATTTATTTTATTAGGAATTACTCTTGGTGGTTTATTATCGGGATCTCATTTGCTTCATTTCATCGGTGAAATTGGAATTGTATTACTCTTTTTTATGTTAGGAATGGAGTTTCCAATTAAGCAATTAGCAGGAGTAGCCAAAAGAGTAACACCCGCAGGAACTTTAGACGTCGTTTTAAATTTAGGGATATCAACAGGGATATGTTTACTATTAGGGATTGACCCACTTATGTCCTTTTTAATTGGTGGAGTTCTATATGCAACAAGTTCTTCAATTACTGCAAAATTACTAGAAAGCTCGAAACGAATGGCGAATCCTGAATCAGAATTTATGTTAGGACTATTAATTTTTGAGGATTTAGTTGCCCCTGTTCTTGTCGCCATTTTAGTTGGATTAACAGCAGGTGGGGCGTTAACTGTTGGTGGATTATCATGGTTGCTTGTAAAAGTTATACTCCTTACTGTTGGAGCGATTGTCATTGGACAAGTTGTCTTTAAAAGACTTGATACATGGTTTGACCGTCATATGAATAGAGATGTGTTTGTCCTATTTATTATAGGGATTGCTCTTGCTTATGGTGGACTTGCTCTTTATTTAGATTTATCTGAAGTACTAGGTGCTTTTCTAGCTGGGATAATGATTGCGGAAGTTAGAAAAACACATCAGCTAGAACAATTAATATTACCAATCCGAGATATTACTTTACCGCTCTTTTTCTTATATTTTGGAACAACGATCGAGTTTGGGGATGGAGTTCCGATGGTAGGTACTTTACTCTTGTTGCTCGTTTGGTCGATTATCGCGAAAATTATTGTCGGGATTTACGGTGGAAGATGGTATGGCTTATCAAAGCGGGTGGCACTACGGGCAGGCTTATCCTTAACACAGCGTGGGGAATTCTCCATTATTATTGCGAGTCTAGCAACAGCTTCTATTATGGTTTTTAGTAGTGTCCTCATATTAGCTTCAGCGATGATTGGAATTATTCTTTTTCAGTTTGCTCCTAAAATATCAAAAGCGATTTATGGAAATAAACAGCCCAGAGGAAAAATAAAAGTGCCAGGTTAATTGGAAGTGTTAAAAAAACAAAAAATAGTATACACACAAAATCACCTTCTTTTTTGAGAAGGTGATTTTTTAGCGACAAGGGCACTTATGAATATAGGGCACCCCCGTTCTATTAAAGTATTTTTAAAGCCAATAGTTCATCTTTCAACTTCGGGACTTTTCTTCAATATACTGAAAAATTTGCCGTTTCAAATGAATATTTAAATATTGTTTTGTACATTCATAGTCTTTTGTTTTCACTAAGTAAAAGGTGAAAGTGCCATCATTGCGAAGTTTTGTGATATGAAGTTTTGTTATCTTCATTTGTTTTCTTATGTTTGCTAGCTCTTGACTAATTTGATTCATCACATGAACCGTGCGCTCGATGTACAGCATTTTTAGTTTTAAAGGAACTTTCTCCAAAGAAGCTAAGTCAAGTTCAAGTACTTTTTTGGCAATGGAGAGCAATACAAAATGGTAGATAACTTCTTCTTGTTGTTTAGTTAACATGTGTATCACCTACAGGTTATAAAATAGGAACAAACGTTCTGTTTTCATTGTAAGTGATTTTCGTTGGTAAAGCAAATGGGAAGTGGTTGCCAAATGTGAGTTAGTAGGAGTTTTGAAACAAAAAAGTTATAATGAAACTATACTACAGGGTGAGGTGAACGACATGAAAGTATTAGTATCAGGATTTGAACCTTTTGGTGGATTAACAACAAATCCGACGGAACAACTTGTTCAAGAAGCAAAGAAGTTTTCAATCGAAGGAGTCACAATCGAAACGGTTTTATTACCGGTTGTGTATCATCGATGTACAGAGCAATTAATTGAAGTAATCGAGCGAGAAAAGCCAGATGTCGTGCTATCGCTTGGTTTAGCCTATGGGCGAAGTGAAATAACACCAGAACGAATTGGTATTAATATACAAGATACATTTGGTGAAGGAACGAAAGGTGATAATGAAGGAAGAAAGCCAGTGGATGTACTGATTGATCCAAATGGTCCAGATGGATTATTTTCAACATTACCGAACCGTCTTATTGTGGAAGCGTTGAAACAACATCAGCTTCCAGCGATGATTTCAAATACAGCGGGTACTTATATTTGTAATAATACATTATATGGGATTTTACACTATATTCAACAGCATCAGTTGCCAATAAAAGCAGGCTTTATCCATATCCCAGCGACACCAGAAATGGTGATAGACAAACCGGATATCCCAAGTTTACCTTTTGAACAACTAAAAAAAGCGTTACATATTATCATAGAAACAATTAAAGATAACGGGTGATAAAGAAAAACGCTAGAAGCGTTTTTTCTTTCAAGCGAAGTGTGGAGCCCTGCCCGCTTTTGACAGTGAACCCCAAGTGCTCTTCTTGGGGTGAAACGGCGCAGGTGCGTAGCCTTCGCTCTTCTAGAATAAGCTTTCAAAGCTTCGCTGCTAGACCAAAATTTATATACTCCCTCTTTTGAAAAAAATGGCATTGGAAAATGCCGTTTTTATGTTTACATCGGGATCACACCGGGTATTTCATAAATAAGTGAAATGGTAAAAAAGATTGGAGGGGGCGTTTATGAACCATTCTGCTAGGTCCGAAAAGATTTTAAAGCAATTAGCCTTAATACAAAATGACCAACATACTCCGTTGCGAACGATATTTTCTTTATACGCCCAAGCTATTATTGAATTGTCGTTATACCACTGGAAAAAAGAGCGATTGTTAAGAGATATAGATCAAGCATTAGAAGAAAAAAACAAAGAGATGTTTATGACGGTCACAACGAAATACAATCGATTCCTAGAGCAATATAAAGACGGGAAAGTGTTAGAAGAACGAGGGTTACAATGGAAAATTAAGTTTGAAGAATAACACGACTCCATAAGTAGGGAGTCGTGTCTTTTTCTATAATTAAGAAAGGAATACATATCTAAAACGAGAAAATTAACTCGGCTTATCGAACAATCCCAACTCCTGAATAGCGTTCTACTGCCGTTCTTGCTTCAGATGCGGACTGAGCTTGATATAGATACGGAGCAACATAATTTGTCGTTGAACGTAAATGACTAGAAGGTGTATTTACAAATGTATTACCTCTAAGGTTCCAATATCCTGTTTGTGGACTTCCATAGTACCAACCCACTGCTGTTTTAATCTGACCTGTTGTTGGGTCGATTTGTCCTGAGCCTACATTATCAAAATAATTATTTTCTACAAACACTCGAGCACCCATTCTACTATTAATCGCTGTGTCGTTTATATCTTTAAAGTAATTGTTGAACATATGGACATCAGCAAATCGAATAAGAGGTACACGTGAGTTTAAGTTGTGAAAGTAATTATGATGATACGTAATATGGTTTGGAGCTAATGAAGCATTATCGGTATGTCCGACTAACATCGATTTCCAGTGATTTTCGAATTTATTCCATGATACTGTAATATATTGCGAACCTCTTTTTATATCGACTAATCCATCATAATAATCAGGATCGCCATTTCCAGGAAACTCACTAAAAAATTCATTATGATCAATCCATACATTCCGACTGTTTTCTGTAATTTCGATGGCGGTGCCTTCTCCTTCACGAACATGATGGATTTTTACATTTTGAACAATGACATTATGTGCATTAATCAATCGCAAGCCAATCCCATTAAATTCTCCACTCGTCCCTTGACCAATAATAGAGATATTTTTAATGGGATGTGCTTGGCCACGATGATTTTTTACTTCGATACTATTACTTGAAGAATTTCGTTGTGTAATTGTCCCTGTAATATAAATGGTCATAGGCTCATCGGGATTACTGCTTCTGCTTCTGTCATTAATATGTCGTTGTAACTGTTCTCCAGTAGAGGCATACACAACTTTTCCACCAGCACCACCTGTTGTACCTCCATTCATAGCAGCAAAGCCAATGGGGTGGTGAAAATTACCTGGAAAAGAGCTAGTTTGAACTTCGCGAATAATCCATGTTTGATTAGGATTTCCTAAATCAGCCCATTGGACAACATTGGCCCCATTACTATGAGAATGCTCAAAAACTTCTAATGCTTTTCCACTATGTCTGCTTATGAGCTTTTGCCCTGAGCTAGATGGTAAGAGACTCCACTGCTGATTGTTTCCGCCATTTCGGTCCCATTGAACAATGTTACCGCCATTTTCTGTTGTTCTTGCATAAAGATCAAGTGCTTTCCCACTGTTTCTATTTACAATTTCATAATATCCGTGTTGGTTTTGTAAAATGCTCCATTCTTGACAACTACAATTCGTTAATTCCCATTGCTGTACATTGCCACCATTTTCCGTTGCGGCATGTCCAACTTCTAGATATTTACCGCTATTGGCATTAATGATGTGATAAAACTTATTTTCTGAATATGAACTAGCCTCTCCATTTGAAGAAATAGCAAAGCTTGCGATGACCAATACAATGACTAAGAAAAATTGAGATACGCCTGTTTTTTTCATACAATCACCCTTTCAAGGATTAGTTTATTCATCTAACAACGTTGTTAATTTGCGATGAATACAAAAAAGATAACAAAGACGATGGAAAAAACCTATGGTTGATATAGCCTAAAAACAACTAGAGGAAGAAAAAAATAATACAGTATACCTATAGGAATTCTTTATCCTTTTCTTGTTTTTTCGTTTTGTTTGGAGAAATTTCAATCTTTATTCCTGTAATGACATTGAATGTTTTGTATACAAAGTTTCATAGTTTCTTTTCACCATCAGTAATGGACATCGAAAAAGGGTTCGATAGAATGAACCGATCAAGCACTAATTTTTTATAGGTCATCGAATTTCAGATGTGGAATATGAAAAATATGGTATAATAATGAGTATTAAGGATGATTCGGAGGGCACTAGTATGGCCGTGTGTATGGATAATAATTTAATTGGAAAAGTCACGATTATTACACTGAAAACAGGTATTGTCGTTGGGGAAATTGTGAAACTAAACAAAGAGTACTTTGCTATGAAAGTGATTTCGGATCGAAGTAATGGGAGAATTGACTTGGACGATTTCTACCAAATTCAAATTGAAAACGAGCAATCTACCGATGTTTATGTGCTTCTCGCTAAGATTGAATCTGTTCATAATATGGATGCGACAATGATGATGTTGATTCGACCGATTGAAGAGAAAAGACATAGCAATAAAAGGCAAAGTGCTAGAATCAAATTAAGCGCTATCTATGATTATTCCATCTCGATGTCATTTAAAAAGTTCCCACCAATCGGGCAAAAATGGATACGGGGAAGAGCATCAGATATTAGTACAGGTGGAGTTCAGTTAGTGGCATCAGACTATATTAGTTCTGGTCAGTTAATTGAAGTTCAACTTAATAAACCGTTTGTTAATGAAAGTGAAATCATTGTGAGTCGTATTGTTCATGTGCGAAAAGAAGGAGCTGATTATGTTTATTCTATACAATTTTTAAATCTAAGTGAAAAACATTCAGAAAGACTTTATGAGTTTGTTCAATTGATGAAGTCTACGATCTAACAAACGAAGTCACATCATGACTTCGTTTGTTAGATAGTTATATGCATTACAGTGGATAGCATTTTTCTTAATATATGTCTCATAAATAAGCAAAAGAGCAAGGTTGTCATCCCCGATTTGTTCGGTTACTTCATGAAATGTTTCCTGTAAGAATCGGTCTATTTGAATAAGTTGTTGCATTTTTATAGATTGATAGTCCATTTTCTATTTTCCTTTCTTGTCGTTCAATTTCGTAAGCGTTATCATATTAATAGTAGTATTCGAAAAATTAGAAAAAGGTAAACGAAAAAAGGGAAAATAAAAGGTTAGAATTTCTTTATAGGGGGAACATGATGGAAAATATTTATATTGTTGAAGGTGCTAGAACAGCCTTTGGGTCGTTTGGAAAGTCACTCCGCACAAAAACAGCAACAGAGCTAGGAACCATTACTGCAAAAGAGGCACTTAAAAGGTCAGGATATGCTCCTAAAGAGATTGATAATGTTGTTTATGGGAATGTTATTCATAGTCATACGAATGCTGCTTATTTAGCGAGACATATTGCTTTAACGGCAGATGTCCCAACCGAAACACCTGCGTTAACGGTAAACCGTTTATGTGGTTCAGGTATGCAAGCGATCGTAAGTGCAGCGCAAAGCATTGCATTAGGAGAGTCTGAGGTGGCATTAGCAGGTGGTGCTGAAAATATGTCATTATCGCCGCATGTTTCGTTTCATAGCCGATTTGGAGGTGTGAAGTATGGGAGTCTTCAGTTTGCGGATATGTTAACGAGTACATTAACAGATGAGTTTGCAGGATGTGGAATGGGAATCACAGCAGAAAATCTAGCTACAATGTATGAGATAACGAGAGAAGAACAAGATGAATTTGCACTGTTAAGTCAGGAACGGGCAAAGAAAGCGGTGGAGAGTCAACGTTTTGCGAAAGAAATTGTCGGTGTTGAAGTAGACGGTTCAATGATAAATCAAGACGAACATATTAAACATGCGGTAACAAAAGAAAAATTAGCAACCTTTTCACCGGCCTTTAAAAAAGAGGGAACTGTAACATCAGGCAATGCAAGTGGTATCAATGACGGGGCTGCGTCTGTTATCGTTGTTCACGAAAATCGTTTGAGTGCTATAAATAAGCCATTAGCGAAAATTAAATCATGGGCTGTCGCAGGCGTTGACCCGAAAAAGATGGGGATTGGACCTGTGCCAGCTATTCAACAAGCATTGAAACGAGCGAACTTGACGATAGGAGACATGGATCTTGTTGAAGTTAATGAAGCGTTTGCTGCTCAATATATCGCTGTTGAAAAAGAACTCCACCTTAATCGGGAGAAAACAAATGTAAATGGTGGTGCGATAGCACTTGGACACCCAGTTGGAGCAAGTGGGACAAGAATCGTTCTTTCTTTAGCTTATGAGTTAAAAGCACAAGGTTTGAAATATGGAGTCGCAAGCTTATGTATTGGGGGCGGCCAAGGAATCGCGCTTGTCATTGAAAATATGAATATATAAGATAAAACTACAACCGATTTCTAGTGAAGAATCGGTTGTTTTTCCTTGACAATATATGAAGCGCTTACATAAAATGAGTATATACAGACTGACTAGTCGGTCACAGGTGTAGTCGAGAAAAGTAGGTGATGGAATGAAAGAAAAGCCAACAAAAGAAAGAATCATCGAGGCAGCCCTTTCGCTTTTTGAAGAATATGGTTATCATGCTGTAACAGTTGATACGATTGTTCAAAAAAGTGAGACATCTAAAGGAGGGTTTTATCACAATTTCAAGTCAAAGGATGAGTTACTTTATACGATTCATGATTCCTTTATCACATATGTTCTTGATAAAGCAACAGAGGCTTACGAGAAATATGACAGTCCAGAGGAGCGTTTATATGAAACGATAAAATCATTTGTCATGATGTTTGATATGTACAGGTCCCATGTCACTGTTTTTTATCAAGAAAGTTTGTATTTATCAGCTGAATACGAAAAAGTTATTAAGGAAAAACGGGATAAATATAAAAATATGATGATGACGATTGTGAAGGAAGGAATGGATTCAGGTGTTTTTCGAAAAGAAGTGCCGATAGAAATTATGTCCATGGCGATTTTTGGGATGATTAATTGGACATACAAATGGTATAAAGCAACTGGTAAATATTCGATTGAGGAAATTTCAATGATGTACGCAGATATTGTCATGCATGCTGTTTTAACAAAACAAGGAATAGACAAAGAAGAGAATGAACATTTCTTTTTGAAAACAAAGTAAATGGATGAGGTGACCTGAATGGATATGTTTGACAAAATTGAGGAAATGGAAGATAGAAGAGATAAAGTAAAGCTTGGTGGTGGAGAGGCTAGAATTGAGGCACAACATGCTAAAGGAAAACAAACAGCACGAGAGCGGATCGACTTCCTGTTAGATGAAGATTCATTTGTGGAGTTAAACCCATTTATTGAAAATCGGGGATTGGATTTTGGGATTGGAGAAGCACCTGGAGAAGGAGTTGTCACAGGGTACGGGAAAGTGGAAGGCAAGCTCGTCTTTGTATTTGCCCAAGACTTTACGGTATTCGGTGGTGCATTAGGAGAAATGCACGCGTTAAAAATTGCAAAAGTTATGGACTTGGCAGCTGAAAATGGCGCACCTATTATCGGTTTGAATGATTCAGGTGGTGCTCGTATTCAAGAAGGCGTATTATCGTTAGATGGTTACGGCCATATTTTTTATCGCAATTCGATTTATTCAGGTGTTGTTCCGCAAATATCTGTTATCATGGGTCCTTGTGCTGGGGGAGCTGTATACTCTCCTGCGATTACAGATTTTGTGTTTATGGTTGAAAAAACGAGTCAAATGTTTATTACCGGTCCAAAAGTTATTGAAAGTGTGACAGGCGCAAAAATTAATAGTGAAGATTTAGGTGGCGCCAGTGTTCATTCTTCAGTTAGTGGAAATGCTCATTTTACAGCTAGTTCAGAAGAAGAAGTGTTAGTGGAAGTACGGCGTCTGATTCGCTATTTACCATCGAATAATGAAGAAAAACCTCCTGTCCAACAGCCCAAAAAAGAAGTCCCGCTTGATGAAAGAATTCAAGAATTAATCGATATCGTTCCTGTTGATGGGACGAAAGTATATGATGTTAGAAAAGTGATTACAAAAATCGTAGATGATGGCGATTTCATGGAAGTCCAAGCCGCTTTTGCAAAAAACATTGTTGTTGGGTTTGCGAGAATTAATGGAGATACGGTTGGAATGATTGCAAATAATCCTAAGATGATGGCTGGTGGCCTTGATATCAATTCATCTGATAAATGTGCTCGCTTTATTCGTTTCTGTGATTGCTTTAATATTCCGTTGATTACATTTGAAGATGTCAGTGGATTTATCCCAGGAGTTCAGCAAGAGCATGGTGGCATTATAAGACATGGTGCAAAAATCCTTTATGCTTATTCGGAAGCGACTGTACCGAAGATTACTGTTATTTTACGGAAAGCATTTGGTGGGGCTTATGTCGCATTGAATAGTAAAGCGATAGGTGCTGATTTAGTGTTTGCATGGCCAAATGCAGAAATTGCGGTGATGGGACCTGAAGGAGCTGCTAATATTATTTTCGCGAAAGAAATACGAGAAAGTGAAAATCCAGAAGAAACAAGAGCAGCAAAAATTAAAGAGTACCGAGAACGTTATGCAAACCCTTATGTAGCTTCTGCGAATGGAATTGTTGATGATGTCATTGATCCAAGAGATACGAGAAAACGATTAGCTAGCGCATTAGAGATGTTAAGAAATAAAAAGAAAACAAATCCGAAAAAGAAACATGGCAATATTCCACTGTAAAAAATGAATGAGGGAAAGGAAGGTATACGATGGAAGAGAGAAAACAATCGAACCGTTGGGAGTCATTTGCAGAGTTTCCCATACCGACATATGAGCAGTGGAAAACAGTAGCGGAGCAGTCATTAAAAGGAGCAGCGTTTGAAAAGCTCTTAACTGACACATATGAAGGAATTACACTTTCACCGATGTATCAAAAAGATGCGCTTGAAACCCTTGAATATATAGAAAATTGGCCTGGTGAACGTCCTTTTGTTCGAGGAAATGAGAAAAAGACAAAAGCGAAGCGGACATGGGACATTAGTCAAGAAATTGATGTGGCATCACCAAGGAAATGGAATGAAGTAGCTAAGCATGCTCTTTCGATGGGGCAAACAGAATTAAACATGGTTGTGGACGGGCCAACGAGAAAAGGAGAAAACGGACGAGGCTCAAACCACGCAGGAGAAGCGGGATTGTCTGTTTTTTCGAGTGAACATATGGAAGCAGCACTCCAAGGTATTGCCATGGAAGAAGTGCCATTATTCGTTTATTGTGGGGCAACAGCGTTACCGTTGTTAAGTATAATCGGAAGTGCAATAGAGAAATCGGGTACACCGCTTCATAAACTAACAGGTTGTATTAGCGCAGACCCGGTTGGGGAATTACTTGAACAAGGAAAAATTCCGTATACGATGCAGCAATGTTTAAAGCAAATGTCAGATGTTTTAACTTGGTCAAAAGAACATACGCCATCTTTACAAACGATACTCATTCGCGGCGAAGTGTATCATAACGGCGGAGCAAGTGCAGTGGAGGAGTTAGCTTGTGCATTGGCGACAGGAGCTTTTTATCTTGCCGAAATGAGCGAACGTGGTCATAATGTTCAGCAAATTGCTTCGTCGCTTCGTTTTTCATTTGCTATCGGTTCAAATTATTTTATGGAGATCGCAAAATTACGGGCTGCCCGTTTATTGTGGTCAAATATTGTTCGTGTTTTTGGCGGAAATGAAGAAGCGCAAAAAATGTGGATCCATGGAAGAACATCGGCTTGGACAAAAACAAAATATGACCCGTATGTCAATATGTTACGGGGTACTACAGAAGCATTTGCAGCAGCCGTTGGTGGGGCAAATAGCATTCATGTTAGTCGGTTTGATGAAGTATTAGGAAGTTCAACTGAGTTTTCGAGAAGAATTGCTCGTAATACATCGATTATTTTACAGGAAGAATCTCATATCGGAATTACGTCAGACCCTGTTGGCGGTTCTTGGTATGTCGAATCATTAACAAATGAAGTCGGAAAACAAACATGGGCTATTTTTCAACAAATAGAAGCTAAAGGTGGAATGTTTAGCGCAGCTCAGCAACAGTTTGTTCAAAAGATGATTTCCAAAACAGAACAGAAAAAAATAAAAAACGTGATGATGCGAAAAGATGTCATTGTTGGGACAAATCGATATAGTAATAAAGAAGAAAAAGCAGAAACAAGGCATTCAGATAAACAAGCGTATTTATCTGAACATTTACAAGCGAGTCATAATTTACCTGAACAACACATTTTCCTATCAAAAGAAACAAGCGTAGTCACGCAATTCATCGAAGCTGCCAAAGCTGGAGCATCTCTTTCTGACTTAGCGAAAGAGAGTAAAGGAACGGAGAAAGAACAAGTCGTGCGAATCAAACCAAATCGAGCTGCCATTCCTTTTGAAGTGATAAGAGAAGCTTATGAAACTTTTAAAAAGTCTCACAATGCCTCGATTGAGTTACCATTTCTTTTATTCGGTTCGGTCGCAAGCCATAAACCTCGGATGGATTTTGCCAAAGAGTTTTTTCAAGTAGGAGGTTTTGATATCTCCTTCTCACGATTTGAGGAGTCAACGGAATCCATTTTGGCAAAAGCAAAGAAAGAAAAGATTATTGTTTTATGTGGGCTAGATGAGGAATATCGTCAAGTGATTCCAACCTTTATAATTGATTTAAAGCAACAAATACCTGATTGTCTTGTTTATGTCGTTGGCTTACCAACAGAAGAAGAACAACTTCAATTGAAAGAAGCGGGTGTCGACCGATTTATCCATCGAAGAACGAATGGTTATGAGGAACTTTGTTTCCTTCTAGAAAAGAAGGGAGTGACGCTTACATGACAAAGCCTAATTTTTCAGAATTGAGTTATGAAGAGCTAATAAATCAACCTAAACAGGGAAATACCGAATCAAAGACTCATGTCACGTTTTCAACAACAGAGAAAATCGATGTGAAAGACGTTTATACTAAAGAAGATATTACTTCCATGAAACATTTAGATTATGTGGCAGGGATTGCCCCGTACTTTCGTGGACCATACCCTGCTATGTATAAAACAAGGCCATGGACGATTCGTCAATATGCGGGTTTTTCAACAGCAGAGGAAAGTAATGCGTTTTATCGTCGGAACTTAGCAGCAGGACAAAAAGGACTATCGATTGCGTTTGATCTCGCAACACATCGGGGATATGATTCTGACCATCCTCGTGTTGTTGGGGATGTTGGGAAAGCAGGAGTGGCCGTTGACTCTATTTTAGATATGAAAATTTTATTTGATGACATACCATTGAACCAAATGTCCGTTTCGATGACGATGAACGGTGCGGTTCTCCCAATTATGGCCTTTTATATTGTAGCGGCAGAAGAACAAGGGGTAAAACAATCAGAGCTTTCAGGGACGATTCAAAATGATATATTAAAAGAATATATGGTTCGTAATACGTATATTTATCCACCAGAAACATCGATGAGAATTATTGCCGATATTTTTGAGTACACATCAATCCATATGCCGAAGTTCAATAGTATTAGCATTTCTGGCTATCATATGCAAGAAGCTGGTGCGACAGCTGACATTGAGTTAGGCTATACATTAGCAGACGGTTTAGAATATGTGAAAACGGGATTGAAAGCAGGAATTGATATCGATAAGTTTGCACCTAGATTATCTTTTTTCTGGGCGATTGGAATGAATTATTATATGGAAGTGGCCAAAATGAGAGCAGCAAGAATCATTTGGGCCAAACTGATGAAGCAATTTAACCCGAAAAATGATAAATCGCTTGCATTACGAACACATTCGCAAACATCCGGTTGGAGTCTTACTGAACAGGATCCATTTAATAATGTAACGAGAACATGTATTGAGGCGATGGCAGCGGCTTTAGGTCATACTCAATCATTGCATACAAATGCCCTTGATGAAGCCATTGCACTTCCTACTGATTTTTCAGCTCGTATTGCCAGAAATACACAGTTGTATTTACAAGATGAGACAGGCATATGTAATGTGCTTGACCCGTGGGGCGGTTCGTATTATGTAGAATCATTAACAGCCGAACTGTTGGAAAAAGCATGGGCTCATATTGAAGAAATTGAACAATTAGGTGGGATGGCAAAAGCGATTGAAACAGGATTGCCAAAAATGCGAATTGAAGAAGCGGCTGCGAGGCGACAAGCTCATATCGATTCAGGAAAAGAAACGATTATTGGAGTGAACAAATATCGACTTGAGCAAGAAGAGCCGATTGACATTTTGAATATTGATAATACAGCGGTTCGTCAAGCCCAAATTGAGCGCTTAAAAAAGCTTCGTACAAATAGAGATGAGCAAAAAGTAAAAGAAACCCTTAACGCTATAACTAACGCAGCTGAAAGCGGAAAAGGCAATTTATTAGCATTAGCGATAGAGGCTGCAAGAGCAAGGGCAAGCTTAGGCGAAATTAGTGATGCGGTGGAACATGTATCAGGTCGACATAAAGCAGTCATTCGTTCGATTAGTGGTGTGTATCGGTCGGAATTTGGTGAGCAAGAACAAGTTCAAGTAGTCCGCCAGCTTGCTGATGAATTTGCGGAACTTGAAGGTCGTCGCCCAAGAATTATGGTCGCGAAAATGGGGCAAGACGGTCATGACCGTGGTGCAAAAGTGATTGCAACAGCGTTCGCTGATTTAGGCTTCGATGTTGATATCGGACCATTGTTTCAAACACCAGAGGAAGCTGCAATACAAGCTGTGGAAAACGATGTTCATGTCATCGGTGTCAGTTCACTAGCAGCTGGACACAAAACATTACTTCCTCAAGTCGTTGAGCAATTGAAACAGTTAGGACGAGAAGATATAGCTGTTGTGATTGGTGGCGTCATTCCGGCCCAAGATTATGACTTTTTACTTGAGCATGGCGCAGCTGCGATTTTCGGTCCGGGAACGGTAATTCCTGTTGCTGCGCAAAAAGTAATCGAAGAAATAAAATATCGGTTAGGATATGATGACGAATAAACATAACGGGGAGGGGGGCAATCGTTCATGACAAGAAACAACAAACCAAGAAGAAAACAATTAACGGTAGATGATTATGTAGACGGGGTGTTGTCTCAAAACCGGGCGATTGTCGCACAGGCAATTACGTTAGTGGAAAGTCAGTCTCCTAAACATACTGAAATGGCGCAACAAGTGTTAACAAAGCTTTCTCCACATACAGGTCAATCGATTCGAATAGGATTTACAGGTGTACCTGGTGCAGGGAAAAGTACGTTAATTGAAGCGTTTGGGACGATGTTATGTGAACGAGGCCATCGTGTTGCGGTCTTAGCAGTAGACCCTTCAAGTACGCTCACACGTGGAAGTATCTTAGGGGATAAAACAAGAATGGATCAGCTTTCTAGACATCCAAATGGCTATGTGCGTCCCTCGCCCTCAAGTGGAACACTTGGTGGAGTCGCCAGAAAAAGTCGAGAGACAATGCTGATTTGTGAAGCGGCAGGATATGATGTTATCATTGTAGAAACTGTCGGTGTTGGGCAAAGTGAGATAACGGTTCGTTCCATGGTTGATTTCTTTTTAGTTATGACATTAACAGGAGCCGGTGATGAACTCCAAGGTATGAAAAAAGGCATTCTTGAACTCGCAGATGCGATTGTCATTAATAAAGCAGATGGTGCAAATAAACAAGCGGCTCAAATGGTGAAAACAGAGTTTAATCGACTTCTACATTTTCTTCCACAAGTAACAGAAGGCTGGGAAACGAAAGCTTATACAGTTTCGGCTTTAACTCATGATGGGGTTCCGGAACTGTGGGACATGATATTAAAGTTTAAAGAAAAAGGTGAAGAAAAAGGCTTTTTTCAAACGCGGCGAACAAATCAGTCTGAAGATTGGGTGAAGGCTTTAATTGAGGAACAACTCATTCAGCGATTTTATCAACATCCACAAGTAAAAACATTATGGCCACAATTAAGAGAGCAAATGAAAAATGGAGAAACAACTCCAACTGTCGTTGCTACAACATTACTTGATGAATATAACCAATAGACAATATAGGGTGTTTGAAGAGGAAGATCTTTTCAGACATCCTTTTTATTGCAGATTAGTTAAATAAGGAGGGGAGCCATTTGAAAAAAGTAGCAGTTATTGGATCGGCTGGCTCTGGTAAATCTACTTTTGCTAGAAAACTAGCCAAACGGCTCAATGCAGATGTAATCCATTTAGATACGTTATTTTGGAAACCAGGTTGGGTCGAATCATCGATGGAAGAACTCCAGGTGAAGCAAGAGCCTTATTTGCAACGTGAGCGCTGGGTAATAGAAGGGAACTACAGTCGAACATGGCACCGTCGTTTTGAAGAAGCCGATACAATTATTTTTCTTGATATGCCAAGATACCTTTGTATGTATCGTGTAATAAAGCGGTATGTAACGTACAAAAATAAAACAAGACCTGATATGTCTGAAGGTTGTCCAGAAAAACTAGATTTTGAGTTTTTAAAATTTGTATGGCATTACCCGAAGGAAAGAAGAAAAAAAGCATTAGATGTGATTGCTCTATACTCGAGTTCTAAACAAACGATGGTTTTTCGAAAGCGAAAAGAAATTGATCAGTTTCTTTCTAACTAGATGAGTGACTAGTAGTATTTTCCTCTTAATCTTGCTTTAAACAGCGTGTTTTTCAACGTATAATAAGAGGTGGGATTCTAAATGAGGAGGAACAAATGACTAGTTGTGATTATTGTACACAGTTACCAGACCTAGAGGAAAAAGGGAGATTATTCCTTTATCCTAAAGGGGAGGTATCGATGATGATAGAAAATCAATTAAAGATAATGAATCGAGCATTCTCGATGGATAACTCCATATTTTGTATCAATTATCATTCAATCGAGGATGTACGGACATTCCTTACACAAATGCATGAGCGATTGCCAATACAAGAGCAATCTAAAATATACGGAACATGGGCTAATAAAACGAACAGCCGTTTTCCAAAGATGGTTTCTTTCTCTGAATTGTTTACTCGAATTAACAATCTTGATTTTGTAACGGTTATTAATCATCGTTTGTTTACTCAATATTTACAGCCGATTATTTCACTAGACACTCACGAAATATATGGATATGAATTTTTACTTCGGCAAACAAATGACGCCTTTCCTTTCCAACCTGGAAAATTATTTGCCTTTTCTCAGCAAGCAGGCTTACAATCAATGCTAGATAGCCAAGCACGTATTTCTTCGATTGAAATTAGTTCGTCTTTGCTAGAAAACGGTCAAAAACGATTTATCAATTTTTTACCTTCATCGATTTACGACCCGAATCATTGTTTGAAAAGTACATTTAAAGCGGTAGAGCAGTTTCATGTAGACCCGAGTGATTTAGTTTTTGAAGTGGTCGAAACTGAGAAAATCGAAAATATTGCTCATTTAAAGACTATTTTTCAAGTGTACCAAGCGCACGGCATTCATGTTGCACTAGATGACCTAGGCTCAGGTTATGCAACTGTAGAAGTGTTACGAGAGTTGAAACCAGATTTTGCGAAGATTGATCGTCATTTAATTGAACACTGTGACCAAGATAAGAATAAACAAGGGGAAATAAAGCAAATTATTGAAATTGGTGCTGCTTATGGAATTACGCTTCTTGCTGAAGGCATAGAGAGAAAAGAAGAGCTAGAATATTGTAAAGATGTCGGTATTTCATTAGCACAAGGCTTCTACATTGGAAAACCTAATCCAAAACCGATTAAGGAGTTATTCTAGTAAGGAGGAATTTGGTGTTTGATACTCATATTCATCTTGACCAATATGATTGGTCAAAGCTATCAACTCTAATCGCTCATTGGCAAGAACAAGGGATTCAACACGTTGTGGCGGTGGCAACGAATCTATCTTCTTCCTATCGAACTTTAGAATTGCATCATCGTTTTCCAGAATTCGTTTTTCCTGCTTTAGGATATCATCCAGAACAACCCCCAATTGGCGAACAAGAAAAACGAGAGTTATTTTCTCTTATCAAAAAGGAGCATCAACAGATTGCAGCGGTTGGTGAGGTGGGTCTGCCCCATTATACAAAAGAAAAACTATCAGCTTCGCAACTCGAATTAGTAGAAGAACAATTTTTGGAATGGGTTGAACTTGCAAATGAAGTTAGTCTTCCGTTAAACATTCATGCTGTTCATGATTCAACAGAAAGAGCGCTTGAGTTAGTAGGGAAGTGTCCGAATCAACGAGCCCATTTTCATTGGCTAAAAGCCCCCTTTGAAATTAGGCAGAAGGTAATCAAGAGTGGGCATTTCGTTTCTGTTACCCCAGAAGTTTGTTATCGAACACGGGATCAACAGCTAGTAAGGGAAGTCCCGCTAACACAGTTACTCGTTGAAACAGATGGGCCATGGCCATTTGATGGACCTTTTAAAGGGAAACAAACGACACCATTGCTTGTAAAGGAAATTGTCAAAACGATAGCATGGATTAAAGGGCTTAGCAAAGCAGAAGTGGAGAAACAAACATTAGAAAACGCATATCGGTTATATAAAAGATAACAGGTTAGGGATAGGTGCGTTGTTCGTTGTCATCTAATGGACATCTGTTCCGGTATTTTAACGAAAAGTACGGTTTGTGAGAAGCTATTGGACATTGGTTCCGTTAAACGTGAGAAATCAAGTGATTTTGCTATAGATTATACTAAACTAGCGGAACAGATGTCCGTTAACATTTAAAAAAGAGATGTTTTTTATGAAATAGCGGAATCTATGTCCGTAACGTTAAGTAAGAAGCCTAATGGAGTTCCATTAAGCTTCTTTTCATTAGATAAGAAAGAAAAATTTTGGTATAGCAGTGAAGCTTTGAAAGCTTATTCTAGAAGAACGAAGGCTCCGCACTTCGCTTGAAACGAAAAGAAGTTCATGCGTTTTTCTTTAACGGAGGGTATTTGAATTGTGTGTTATAGGGTTCTATAGGTCAAAACAAGAGTGAAATCGGAGAGAGGTGTCTAATAGAAAGCTTCTATCGGCTATGTTTGTTTAGTGTGTCATGAAAGGGAAAAGATATCTTTTGATGTGGTAAGAGATGTTGGTTTAATGGACGGTGGCGACCCGCTGACACCACCAATGCTTTCCTGTGAAACTTGTGTAGGAGAAATGTATCCTGAGTATTATAAAGGGGTACATGGAGTAGAGTACAGGCTTTCAGATTGGCAGAAAACAAAAAAGGACTGAGTGAGGTGGGTTTCCTCACTCAGTTTTTCTTATTATGAGCGATTCATATTGTTACAAGTGAACTTTTGCTTTAGTAACATATCTCCAATTTGTCCATAATACGGTTTGCTATAAAAAGCGGCTACACGCTCAGACCAATTGCTATTATTTTCACCATTTGTCCGGGCAGAAGTATAGTTTGACATCATTTGGTCATATGTATCTAATTTTTCTTTTTGTAAAGCTGCATTGTATTTTTCTTCTTGATAGACAATTTCTTTTGGTAATCTCGGCTTTTGTTCAGGGGTTTCATTTGCATAACCGATACATAGACCAGAAATCGGAATGACGTATTCAGGAAGCTCGAGAAGTTTAATGACTTCAAGAGGATTTTTACGGATTCCTCCGATTGGAACAATTCCTAACCCAAGTGATTCCGCCGCAGCAATCGCATTCCCCATTGCAAGACCGACGTCAGTAGCACCGACAAGTAATGAATCGACATCGTCTGTGACGGCTAACGGTACTTGTTGTTTTTCACTTGCTAGCTTTGCTCGATAAAAGTCAGCACAAAAAACAAAAAAGACAGGCGCTTCTTTAACAGCTACTTGATTGCCGACAAGTTCGGCGAGTTTTTCTTTCCGTGTTTCATCTTGAACGGCAATAATGGAAACTTGTTGACCGTGAATCCAAGATGGGGCAGCTTGAGCTGCTTCGACTATCATATGTAAATCTTCTTTTTTGACAGGTTTATTTTCATACCGACGGATGGAGCGATGGTTTACTAACGTTTGAATCGTTTCGTTCAAAAGAAATCCCCTCTTTTCCATAAAGTGTACGATATCATCATACGTTGTGGATGAGAGCGTTGCAAATAAGCTGATTTGAAATGTTAAAAATAGACGATATGCCACACTCGATTGGATATATATGTTAACATAAAATTGTGAAAACTGTATGCGGTTTACTTTTGTTATGGAGGTAGAATAAGTGGAATTATTCATGTTGTTCGTGTCGGTGATTTGTATACTTACAGCGTTTTTCATCATCGTTAAAAAAAGAAAAAAACTAACTAACAAAGGTGGAATAGTAAGCTGGATAACACCCGTATGTTTCTTTCTAATACCACTACTAGCAATAATGGCTTACACGTTCGATTTCATTTTATTTTCTGGCTTTGTTCATTGGGGAATGAATGTAGTTCTGTTTGTGATTGCAGCATATTATACAAAATTCCTCCCTGTTCCAGAGTGAGTTTCCTATCATAGCTTTAAGGAAAAGGAGGGGGTTACTAATCGTGCTAACATTTAAAAAACTAAATAAAGAGTTAGATGAACTCGTCGCTTTTTACACGACGAACAGTTGGGCCTTTCACGCTTTTCCTACAGTGTCTAAAGCAGAAATCATTAACTACTATCATTCTAGATGGTATGAAGAGGATAAAGAAACATATTGGATTAAGGAAAACAAGAAGAATATCGGGTTACTCATAATAAGTGATATTTCGGATACAATTCCATTATTATTTGATGTACGTTTAACGAATAATGGCCGGGGAAAAGGATACGGAGAGCAAGCTGTCAAATGGGCAGTGAATCATGTATTTACACGTTCAAACGAAAAAATTAGGATTGAGGGTTATACTCGGCATGATAATTATGCGATGAGAAAAGTATTTTCAAAATGTAACTTCCAAAAAGAAGGTTACTTACGAAAGGCTTGGGAAAATGCTGACGGGTCCGTTGAGGATTCACTCGTGTATGCTATCATAAGAACGGATTGGGAACGAGGAACAAAGACGCCAATAAACATAAACGATGTCCCGTTTTAATCTATAAAAAAGGTGAGATTTCTTGTGCATGTCACAAAAAGTCTCACCTTTATTACGCTTACGCTATGAAATAAGTAACGCGTTTTGTTTACAAGAAAAGGACTGAACCTTTTGTTGTTTCGGATCAAAATGAAAGATAAGCAAAGTGTTTTGTTCTTCAAGTTGACCTTGTTCTACAAACTTAGGAACATTGTATGGAACAACTTCGATCATCGTATGTTTATGCAGTTCTTTTTCCGAAAGCTGTAAGTTAGCAAATGTTGTGGAAACAACGGTAGGCTGTTCGGCAAGATATTTTAAAATAGATGATTGTTGTTGTTTATCTAGCGAAAATGGCCACCACGTTTTTCGTGGTTTATGTTTATGATTCATGAAAAAGTCGTACTTCATTAATGTTTCAATCACTTTCATTTGCTCGATATTGCGTGATTGTAAAAATTGATGGAGCCGAGTAAATAAATCTTCTAACTGATGTCCGATTTTTGCCCAGCCTTTTTCATCCCAAAAATCACCAAACTGTTGAAAAAAGTCAAATGGCGAGTCAAATACGGTTGTGACAAGATATTCAATCGTATGGTCCATACGATGAGCATTCCAATATTTTTCTAATACATCTTCCACTCGTTTAATTCGTACGATATCACTAAAAGGAAGGATATTATTTCCTAGGATTTCATATGGAGAATGGTCCATATAAATATAGCGGTGGTCATTTGCACGGAGACGTAATCCAGTACCACGTAACATTTTAAGAAACCCTAATTGCAATTCTTCAGGACGAAGAGCGAACACATCGTTGAATGTATTGCGGAATGAATCATAGTCTTCCTCAGGTAGTCCGGCAATTAAGTCAAGATGTTGGTCGATTTTTCCGCCTTCTTTCACCATTGTTACTGTTCGTTTTAATTTTTCAAAATTTTGTTTCCGCTTGACTAATTCATTTGTTGCATCATTTGTAGACTGAACGCCAATTTCAAAACGGAAAACTCCTTTTGGAGCGTGTGCATTAAGAAAATCTAACACTTCAGGCCGCATAATGTCGGCTGTAATTTCAAATTGAAACACACATCCATTATGATTATCGATTAAAAATTGAAAAATTTCCATCGCATAATCTCGTTTAATATTAAACGTACGGTCGACAAATTTAATAAGCTTGGCCCCGTTGTGAATTAAGAATAATAAGTCGGACTTTACTTTTGCCATATCAAAATAGCGAACCCCGACTTCAATAGAAGATAAGCAAAATTGACAGCTAAATGGACAGCCACGACTCGTTTCAAAATAAGTGACGCGTTTGCCTAAGGCAGGGAGATCTTCTGCAAAACGATAAGGTGATGGCAACTCTTCAAGATTTAATTTTGGACGAGGAGGATTAATAATGACCTCATCCTCTTTCCGATAAGCCAGACCAAACACCATATGAAATTTTTTCGTTGTTTGCAGTTCTGTTAGAAGGTGTTTAAATGTTTCCTCACCTTCACCAACAATAATAAAATCAACATTTGTTAGTCGAGATAACCAATAGTTTGTGTCATAACTTACTTCTGGGCCACCTAAAACAATGGTGATTTCAGGCTTTACTTTTTTTATCATCTCGATCACTTTAATGGTCTCTTCGATATTCCATATATAACAACTAAACCCGATAACATCAGGGTTTCTGTTAAATAAATCTGAAACGATGTTCATGACAGGATCGTTAATTGTATATTCGACGATATCTACAGAAAAGTCTGGTTCTGCATACGCTTTTAAATAACGGAGTGCCAAACATGTATGGATATATTTTGCATTTAACGTTGTAACAACAATGTTCATCGGACATACCTCAATTCTAAAAAGGAAAAATTACTTCTAGTATCATACCATATCTTTTGCTCTAAAGAATATTAGGTAATTTTTCCACTCTGCAATAAAAAAATCAATGATGCTTCGTTTTATTTTTCAGTTCAGTTACAAATGTGGACGCTACCGTTTTGAGGCGTTCTTCTAATTTTTTATCTTGAAGGGTACCATCTGGAGCAAAAGCATCATAGGCTGCTGGAATGGTTGGACTTTGCGGAAGTGCCCAAGCGTGTAGGTTTCGACAAATTTGATGAAGGGTGTTAATCGTATTTGTCGCACCTAGCTCACTTCCCGCAGTGGTCAAAATTGTAACGAGTTTCCCTTTCATTTCTCTAGCTCCTAAATAATCAAGGGCATTTTTCAAAACGCCAGATACACTTCCATGATATTCAGGAGAAGCTAATATAACGCCATCGGCTTCAGCAATTTTTTTAGTAAAGGAATGGACGATAGGCGGGTGCTCTTCTTTTGTAAGATTTGCATCAAAAAGGGGGAGAGACACTTCGGCAAAGTGAATCATCTCCGTTTTGATCCCTTCTTCTTCTATTATTTTGGTCATGTTTTCAACTGCTTTTCTTGTCGTTGAATTTTTCTTTGTACTTCCAATAATTGCTACTACTTTCATTCTGTCACCTCTCCTTGTTGAACGTATTTATTCTTATTTTACCATTCACACAATAGAAAAAAAGAATAACGCTCTTTTAAGAGAATCATATTATCCAATATGACCAAAATGAGAATTATCTATGCAAAAAGGGTGTCCAAAAGAATAATCTTTATGAACACCCCTATTATTATATTGAAAGCTTTTCTGCTTCATCCTGTATTTGATGACTTAAACTAGTAGATAGCTTTAAAATGCCATTCCCTTGTAATGTTCGTCTATACTGTAATGATACTGTTCGCTTTATAAGTTGTGCATAAAGCTCAGGTTCAGTAATGGTTCGCTCAAATTCTTGTTCAAATTGCTCTATGAGTAATGCGCATGCACCAGATACATGTGGTGTGGCCATGGATGTCCCTGAGAGAACTGCATATTCATTATTTAAATAAGTGGAAAGGATATCTTCGCCTGGTGCAACAAGGTCAAGTTCACAATTTGAATTACTAAATCGTGACATTTCTTCTTGTAATGAAACAGACCCAACTTGAACAACTTCAGGAAAAGCACCTGGATAGGCATACTCATTTGTCCGTTCATCGCCGTCTCCTTCATTTCCACTCGCACAAACAACGAGAATATTTGCAGCAACCGCTTCTTTAATCGCTTTGTGCATATCTAAATCTGGATGTTTGCCGCCAAGTGACATATTGATGATTCGAACGCGTTCTCCATTTGGACCAACCCAATTTTTTGCAAACTGTATCCCATCTGTTATCCATTGTGACTCAGCATATCCTTGCTTGGCTAACACTTTCACAACTAAAATTTTCACATATGGAGCAACCCCGATAATACCGGCATTATTTTTTTCTGCACATACTGTTCCACATACATGTGTACCATGGCCATTATAATCTTCATAGATGTCAGAGGCGTAATTGTCATCTGAAGTAAAGTTATACCCATCAATGATTCGGTGTTTCAATTCCGAATGACTCGTATGACACCCTGTATCTAGAACAGCAACGACAACATCTTTCCCGTAGTATCCTTGTTCCCACATGGAAGGGGCTTCAATTAATTCAATGCCTGGGGGAATCCGTTTTGTTTCGTGAACGACCGTTTTAATCGTATAAGGAATAAGGTGAAATGCGCTCATCATATTCATCCTTTCTGTCGAAAAAGTGACATATATTCCTATCCTTTTATCTGAAAATTTTAGTGTTTTTTTAAAAATTTAGTATTTTTTTTTATATTTATATTATAATGAATCTGTAAGCAGTTAAAATCCTTTAGGCGATTTCTTTAGAGGAATCGTCCTTTCTTTTTGTTTTGTTTTTAAGCTTTTTGCTGTTAATTAATCCAAGTGTAAAAGTGGAAAAGAGCGACGACAAAAGGACAAGGACTTTCAATGTTTGCTCTAGCCACTGAAACACAATGCTCACCCCCTTTCGAAAACAAAAAAATCCTAAGACAGTGAAGACAACTGCTAGGACGAGTAGTGGGATGATATGGTAAGGATAATTATGGAATATATGTCAACATGATTGTACCATGGGCTATAAAACCAAACAACAATATTTTGAATATTCATTCAAATTAACTATCAGTATCTGTTCTATATAATCAATTTTTCATATCATTTTAACAATTATTCTAGTTATTTATTAGCTATTTTTTCATTATATTGAATTTTCACACCGAACATGTGTACCAAAAGGCATGTGACATGGAGAGCAGGAGAGTCGTTATGATTGTTATCATTAAAGAAATGGTGACAAATGCAGCAATTATTGCTTCATTTGTTTTTGTCATTGGCTATATTTATCGGGAAAAACGGATTTCCGTTCGTTCTCCTATGAAAATGAAACTAGTTATCGGAATCAGTTCAGGCTTTTTAGGCTATCTATTAATTTTTTATGGGTTTCAAATACAAGAGACAATTATTGATATGAGATATATAGCTGTCATGGTTGCTGCATACACAACAGGGTTACTGCCAGCATTATTAGCAGGGACGATTATAGGGATTGGCCGCTTACTCGTTCATGGAGTTACAGTATCGTCAATAACAGCTGTTGTAACCATCATGATTCTTGCCTTTGGAACCGGAATAATCGGCCAGCGCTATCAGATGCAAAGGTTTTCTTGGGCTGCTATGACAGCCTTTGCATTACTCATTGGAAATGGAACTTTGTACTTTTTATTAAATGATGTGAATATCCTATTCATCTTTAATATTATCTTTTTGCTTTCTTCTATTTTTGTGAAAATTTGTGTAAATTATGTTCGTGAGGCTAATGATGTTTATCGCAAAATGATAAGATTATCAGTAGAAGACCATGTAACAGGTTTGTTAAATCGAAGAGGTTTTTTTCAAGAAATGAATAAAGTATTTGAAAACTATAATGAACATGACTCCTCTTTATTTTCGTTTATCATTGCAGACATCGATTATTTTAAAAAAGTCAATGATACATACGGTCATTCTGTAGGAGATGTTGTTTTAGAAGAAGTAGGAAAAATAATAAAAGAAAGTATGTCAAAAACAGATGTTGTTGCTAGAATTGGTGGCGAAGAGTTTGGCCTGCTAGTTTCTACTAGCTCTAAAGAAGAAGCAGTCATGATCGCTGAAAGGGTGCGTGAAAAGATCGAACACCATAAATTTCATGCGGGTGGGACAACATTCTCAGTTACACTTTCACTAGGAATTGCAACGTATGCTTCGACATTGGATGAAGCAAAACTATTTCGGTTAGCTGACCAAGCCTTATATGAAGCAAAAGCAAAAGGACGAAACAATGTACAAATAGCAAATGAGGAGTGATGAATATGAGATTTGTTACCTTTATTAAAGATGGGGTGGAAACGGTTGGTGTTTATGATAATAAACAAATCATTGATATACAACAAGCAGCTTCTGCAATGGAACTACCTCAACGCTTTCCAAATACATTAGTTGACTGTTTATACGAGGATTCTTTTGTTGGAAGTATAGAAAAGGTGTTAATGTGGGTATCAGAAATAGATTGGAAAGAAGCCGTGTTTGAATGGGACGATCCAAATATAACGGTTGTTGCTCCAATTCCCACTCCTCGAAAAAATATATTTTGTATCGGGAAAAATTATGCCGCCCATGCGATCGAAATGGGGAGTGAAGCAGATATCCCTAAGGATCCGATTGTATTCTCTAAGGCACCCACAACGGTAATAGGCCCAGAAGCAAAGATTCACCATCATCAAACGGTTACAGCAGAACTTGATTATGAAGGTGAAATTGCCATTGTTATTGGAAAAAAAGGAAGGGGGATCCGAAAAGAAGAGGCTTATGATTATATTTTTGGATATACATTACTTAATGATATAACGGCTCGCGATCTTCAAAGAAAACATAAACAATATTTAATTGGAAAAAGCTTAGATACAACTTGTCCAATGGGCCCTTGGATTACACATAAGAGTCAGGTGGAAAAAGGAGGTCATTTCCATCTTGAAACGAAAGTAAATGATGAAGTGAGGCAGTCAGCATCAACTGAGCAATTTATATTTGATATCCCGACGATTATCGAAACGATTTCTCAAGGGATCACACTTGAACCAGGTGATATTATTGCAACAGGAACACCAGCCGGAGTGGGGAATGGGTTTTCTCCACCGAAGTTTTTACAATCAGGGGATGTTATTGAAATATCAGTAAAAGAATTAGGTGTGTTACGCAACCAAGTCGAATAAAGGAAAGAGAGGATCATGTTATGGAATCCAAGGATTTTCCCTCACTTGAAACAGAACGATTGCATTTAAGAAAAATTACAAAAGAAGATGCAAGAAGTATGTTTACGTATTTATCGGATGCTGATGTGATGAAGCATTATGGCTTAGCTCCATTTCAATCGCTTGAGGAAGTTTATGATGAGATTGATTGGTATGATTCGTTGTGGAAGGAGAAAAAAGGAATTCGTTGGGGTATCGCGTTGAAAAATGAAGGTGAAATCATTGGAAGTTGTGGTTTTCATAATAAAGTTGACCGCCATTTTCGAACGGAAATCGGGTTTGAGTTAAAGAAAGAAAAATGGAAAACAGGTATTGCAACAGAAGCATTGAACCCAATTTTATTATACGCTTTTACGGAGTGGCAATTACAGCGAGTTGAAGCTTTAATCGAACCAGAAAATATAGCATCCCAACGGTTAGTCGAAAAATTAGGGTTTCAAAAAGAAGGTTTGTTACGAAGTTATGAATATGTTTCCGGTCAATTTGATGATTTATTTATGTACTCAATATTAAGACATGAGTTTACATCAACGAATAGAGCGTAAGGAAAAAGGAGCATTCTCGATTGGAGAATGACCCTTTTGTTAACATAAAAATTTTGGTATAGCAGTGATACTTTGAAAGCTTAAGAAAAGACGCTCCGCGTTTTTCTTAAGCTTTTTATAATTTATTATGAAACGAACACGTGAAACTTCGTTAAATGCAATATAGCCCGTTGTTATTAATACAGTGGTGAAGGACAAAACAAGGAAAAAACGAGCAAAAGTGTCCTTCATAAAGGCGATGAAGGACAAAACAAGAAGAAAACGAAGCGAAAGTGTCCTTCATAAAGGAGATGAAGGACAAAACGAGGAGAAAACGAAGCAAAAGTGTCCTTCATAAAGGAGATGAAGGACAAAACAAGAAGAAAACGAAGCAAAAGTGTCCTTCATAAAGGTGATGAAGGACAAAACAAGAAGAAAACGAAGCGAAAGTGTCCTTCATAAAGGAGATGAAGGACAAAACGAGGAGAAAACGAAGCAAAAGTGTCCTTCATAAAGGAGATGAAGGACAAAATAAGGAGAAAACGAAGCGAAAGTGTCTTTCATAAAGGAGATGAAGGACAAAACAAGGAGAAAACGAAGCGAAAGTGTCCTTCATAAAGGAGATGAAGGACAAAACAAGAAGAAAACGAAGCAAAAGTGTCCTTCATAAAGGCGATGAAGGACAAAACGAGGAGAAAACGAAGCGAAAGTGTCTTTCATAAAGGAGATGCATCCCCTAGATAGAAGTGTCTAATAGAAGGCTTCTATCAGCTTGTTTGTTTAGTGTGTCATGAAAAGGAAAAGATACCTTTTGGTGTGGTAAGAGATTTTGATTTAATGGATGGTGGTGGTCCGATGACACCACCAATGTTTTTCTGTGAAGCCTGTGGAGGAGAAATGTATCCTTGAGTTTTATAAAGAGGTACATGGAGTAGAGTACAGGCTTTCAGATTTGCAGGAAACAAAAAAGGACTGAGTGAGGGGTTTTCTCACTCAGTTTATCTTAAAAAAGAGGGAGTATAAAAATCTTGGTATAGTAGTGAAGTTTTGAAGGCTTATTCAAGAAGAGCGAAGGCTCCGCACTTCGCTTGAAATGAAAAGACGCTCCGAGTTTTCTTATTATTCTACTTCAATTTCGAACGGAAACTCCCAGATGATTTCTTCTATTCGATGGCGTGAAAGTTTAATAGTAAAAGGGTCAGGAATCGGTTGGGCAAATTGAAATTGCACCGACATATGATTGCTATCGTCGCTAACATGTGTAAGTGATGATAGAGGGTAAAGCTCTTCGCCATCTTTAATTAATGTCATTTTTAGTCCATTAACAGGATGGACGTCTTCCACGACAATCGATAACTTATCTTTTTCCACTTCAAATTTATGAATCGTTAACCCATTATTATGAATTGGCTCATGTGCTTGCTCAAAGCTGATTGTCTCAAAAATAATGTCGCGCTGATAAATTGGTTTTGTAAAGAAACTAACAGGAAGAATGGATGTTTCCTCAATAATTTCAGGAGTGAAAAACTGTTTAAAAAAAACAGTTCCTTCTGGCAATGGATCACCTTCCATATCGACGGTCAACCGCTCATTCGTTAATGTTTCATAAGCATTGCCTTCATAATCTGTAATCGTCCTCTGTAATGTAAATGAATAATTATCTTCTGTAATTGGTGTGGAACCAAGTTGTTCAATAGAAAAATAAACAGAGAATCCAGCTTCCCCATCTTGCTCTTCCGGAAGCATTTGGAGATAAGAAACTCGAATATCTTCGTTTTCCATCATAAGAATATCTGTATCTTCCGCCTCTTGTGAAACAGTAGAACAGCCAACTAGTAAAAAAAGTATAATTGCAAAATGATAAAATTTGTTCATGTCTCACCTCTAGGTAGATGCAATAGTTTATTCTATGATTTTAACGTACTGTCAAAGTTTCGTAAACATAAATAACAAAAGAAGTAGTTGCCACATTTTAGCGTGTGATAAAAATCACTTTATTGTTTAAAGTTTTATAATAAAATCGAATAAAAGGACTTTAGTATTAGTCTAATTCTAATGTAATAAATGAAGGGGAGAAAGAAATGATATTTAAGCCAGTTGTTTCAATATTAAACAAATTGAGTTATGCAAAGAAATTTGCTTTTATCTTTTTGATTGTTTTTATTCCTATTGTCATATTATCAATCATAACAACAACGAATTTGCAAGCAGATTTAGCTTTTACAAAAAAGGAAAAAGAGGGCTTAGTGCTATTGGAAGCTGTTTATCCTCTTATTCAATCAACCCAACAACATCGTGGTTTAACTGTTACCTACTTATCAGGTGATAAAACGGTGGAAAATCAAGTTGTAACGAAACAACAAGAAGTGAATGAGCATATCCAAAATGTTAGTTATTTACTAGGAGAAGCTAAACAGGATTACTCGACTAAAGAATCGTGGAAAAATATTATGGAAGACTGGAATCATATAGAATCAGATGTGTTTAATTTTACTGTTAGTGAATCGATTCAAAGTCATAATGAGATAATTGCTTTAATGATAGAGGAAATTGGCTTGATTGCAGATGAATCTAATTTACGTTTAGATTCAGATTTAGAAAATAACTATAGTATCTTTTTACTTGTCCAAAACTTGCCACAAATTACAGAGTTTATGGGAACGGCTCGTGCTGTAGGTTCGAGAGTTATCACAAATAAAGAAATGACACATGAGGAAGAAATTCAACTCGTCTATTTAACGAGATTGTTAGATACGTATATTACTGATACGACAAAAAGCTATGATGCGATCTTCACATATAATCCACAACTACAAGCACAATTAAGTGTTGCGAGTGAACAAGCAATAGAAAAAGCATTGCAAATTACAAATATAATCGACAGAGAAATTATTGAAACAGAAACGATTACGATTTCGCAACAAGAATACTTTCAATTGACGACAGAAACGATTAATAGTGTTTTTGAATTAATTCTGTTACAAGAAAATATACTAGCAGCATCATTAGATCAAAAAATTGCTAGTTTAGCCATGCTTCGTAACATAACATTATCGATCGTATTGTTTGTTTCTATTTTTGTCATATATTTATTCATTGGTTTTTATCGTTCTGTCCAAGAAAATGTACAAAAAATTGAAGAAATTACTGGAAAGATTGCGAATTTCGACTTAAGAGAAGAAGTTTCATTGTCTTCAAAAGATGAGATGCAAAAGATAGCTATTTCAATCAATAAAATGTTACATTCGTTCCGTCACATAGTTGTTAATAGTCAATCATTGTCCCAAGAAGTAGGAGCATCATCACAACAACTAGTGTCAACGATAGAAGAGGCAACAGAAGCAACGGGACAAATATCCTCTTCAGTTGAGGAAGTTGCATCTGTAGTTGAACAACAACTAAAAAGTTCCAATGAAAATGTTGAATCTACGGTTGATGTCGATAAAGGAATTGTATCGATTACATCGAGAGCAAATAAAGTATCAGATTCGTCAAAGTATGCAAATGAACAGGCTGTGTTAGGCGAAAAAAATATCCAAAAAGCAATTCAACAAATGAAAACGATTGATGAAGCGGTTGTTCAAACAGCAACGATAATTAAAGATTTAGGAGAACGGTCAAACCATATCGGTACAATGATTCATGCGATAACAGGCATTGCCGACCAAACCAATTTACTCGCTTTAAATGCAGCCATTGAAGCAGCAAGGGCAGGAGAACATGGAAAGGGGTTTGCTGTTGTTGCTAGTGAAGTGAGAACATTAGCAGAACAGTCTTCTCATGCAGCAAAGCAAATTCAAGTGTTGCTTTCAGCAATAAAAAATGATACTGCACAAACAATGGAAGCGATGGAACACGTGAATCAAGAGGCAAAAGAAGGGGTAGTAATAGCTGTAAATACAGAAAAAACCTTTTTAACGATTTTAGAAGCAACAAAACAAGTAGGAAAAGAAATTAGTGAAGTTACTGGAGTGTCCTCTAGTATAATGGATAAAATGAAGAAATTACGAGTGTCGATTGAAGATACCGCGATGAAAACAAAAGTAACGGAAGGAAATACACAAACGGTTGCAGCTTCGACAGAACAACAGCTTGCTTCTATGCAAGAAATTACGTCTTCGGCAAATGAACTCAGTGCACGTGCAGAACAACTTCAAAATCTAGTGGAACAATATAAAGTATAGAAAAAAAGGATGTCACAACGTCAATCGACATTGTGACATCCTTACAATTTAGTTTTTTACTAATGCTTTTTTTCCTTGTGGAACATCAGGAAGTTCATTAACAGACACGACTTCTTCTGTACGCTTTTTAGGCTTATCCCAATATTTTTCATTGCCTGGTAAGTCATCGAACCAGCCAGCATCATCAGGGCAATCCAATACCATAAACTTACCATAATTACCATCACGAGACTGATGATATTTTAAATAAGCTTTTCCGTCTTCAATCGCTAAGATTTCAATTTTTCCAGATGTATGGCTCATTGAAAGTCTGACGCGTTTCCCAAGGCCAGATGTTTTCGCTTTTGCTTGTTCTACAATCTCGTACGCTTCTTTTAATGAAAGGACAAAGTCGCGATTCCCAGCAACTGGTCGATTAATAAAGAAATAATATGGTGTTACGCCAGCCCATGATAATTTGTCTAGAAGTGAACCAAGTACTTCAGGGTCATCATTAATGCCACGTAAGACAGGTGTTTGGTTTACTACAATCGCACCAGCATCATGAAGTGCTTTAAACCCTCTTTTTGCTTCTTCTGTAATTTCTACTGGATGATTAATGTGTGCCATAATATAAATACGATTATCAGGTGTAGAATATTCACGAATTAAAGAAAGTAACTCTTCATCTTCATAAATCCTCATTGGGTTAAATACAGGTAGTTTTGATCCAATTCGTATGATTTTAACATGGTCAATCGAACGTAATCTCTCAATAATATAACGTAGTTTCTTTGTTGCTAGAATAAGAGGGTCTCCACCAGTTAATAACACATTGTTAATTTCAGGTGTGTTGGCGATATAGTCTAAACCAGGATCGACATCAGACATCGCTTCTTTAACATCATTTCGGAATAATCTTTTTCGGAAACAGTATCGACAGTAAGCACCACAAACCTCAGAACAGATTAGTAATGCTGTCGTCGAATACTTGTGCTGACAGCCAGGTACAGCGTAGTTCGTGTCCTCATCGGAAGCATCCCAGCGCCCATATTCCTCTAGTTCACCTTCGTTAGGGATAACGAGTTTACGTATAGGATCGTTCGGATTATTCCAATCAATTAAACTTAAATAATACTCATTGACACGAAAAACAAACTTGTCCGTAATCGCTTTTAATTTCTTTCTTTGGTCCTCAGGAATAAAGTCTAGTTTGTCAATATTCATAATGTACTTAGGTTGTGCCATCGTATTGCCCTCCTTCGTTTTTCTATGATTTGACAAAATCATTATAGCAAGAATAGTAAAATGCCGTCAAAAAAGAAAGAAATCCTTCTAAATACAGAAAAATGAAGCGTATATTTCATATTTTAAGATAATTTAAAAGTGGAAGCTAACTCTTTTAAGCGTTCAGTCATGGTATAGATCTCCTATTTGTTGTAGTATAAAGAGAGGAGATGACAGGAGGGAGGGAGACGAATGCTAGAAAGTGAAGTATATCAGCGTATGATTGCAAAGCAATCAAAGATGAGCAAATCACAAAAAAAGATAGCAAATTATTTAACTAGTCACCCAGAAACGGCCCCTTTTTTAACCGCTTCAAAGCTAGCAAAATATTCGGGAGTAGGAGAAGCGACTGTCGTTCGGTTTGCTGTATTTTTACAATATCGTGGATACCCAGATTTTCAAAGGCATCTTCAAGAAGCTCTTCAACGAAAATGGACATCGGCAGAAGTGTTTGCAAGAACAACAGATGAAAATGATAACCCAGAAAGTGCGTTAAAAGAAGTGTTATCGGATGATATTCAAAACTTAAAATCTACCATTTCTCAAATGGATGAATCCGTTTTTCAGCAAATAGTGAAAGACATAATAAACGCAAAAAGAGTTTATATTATTGCTTATCGAAGTGCGGCAAGCTTAGGTATGTTTCTGCAATTTTACCTTGACTTAGTCTTACAAAATACAGAGTTAGTTCAACAAGCAGATGGGGTATCAGAGCATTTACTAGATATTTCAGATGAAGATGTTGTGATTGGCTTTGGTTTTGCGAGATATACAAAAAGAACAGTTGAAGTCTTAAAATACGTGAAAACAAGGGGAGCAAAGACGATTGTCATTACAGACCATATGATGTCACCACTTGTACAATATGGAGACAACACTTTACTTGCGTCGACGGAAATCAATTCATTTATTGATTCGTTCGCAGCTCCATTTAGTATCGTAAGCGCAATCATAACTGCTGTAACTCGGTCGGAACACGAAAAGGTCGAAAAAAGATTAAAGCAACTTGAAGGGTTATGGGGAAATTTTGATGTGTTTCAGGAATAGGAGAGAGATTTTTTTTGCTATCGGACATTTATTCCGTTATTCCTTCAAAAATAGCCACTAAGACAGAGCTTACGGACATATGATCCGTTAATTCCCTTTTTTTTAGTGGTTTGACTAGAAGCAAGTCAAGTAACGGAACAGATGTCCGATAGCTTTTTAATTGGCTTGATAATCGGTTGAATAGCGGAACGGATGTCCGATAAAAAGATAAAAAGGCCAAATCATCGATTTGGCCTTTTGGCTGTTGAGAAAGTCTCCACAGTTTTCTGAAGCTTTGAAAGCTTATTCATTATGCATTTGCTTGTGTTCCTTCATTCTTTTTACTTCTCATATATTGAAGAACGGTAATTAAAATTAATACCCCCAAGCCCAGGTAGTGAAACACGAAGGTCGCCAGGATAAATAAGCAATAACCCTGAAATGAATAAAAGAATTCGCTCGTAAATTTTTGGTGATGTAATAAAGTAGTTCATCATAGCTGCACTAATCGCCATCATACCAATTAAAGCTGTAATTAATGGCGGGATTAACGTCGCGAATGTCCAATCTTGTAGGACAAGTACAGGACTATAGACGAACGCATATGGAATAATAAAGGCGGCAATCGCGAGCTTTAAGGCGTTCACCCCTGACTTCATCGGATTCGCTCTCGCAATTCCGGCTCCTGCATAAGCGGCTAAACAAACAGGCGGCGTAATGTCGGCAACAATTCCAAAGTAAAAGACAAACATATGAGCAGCCATAACTGGGATGTCAAAGGCAATAAGTGCAGGTGCTGCCATTGATGCAGTAACTACATAGTTTGCGGTTGTTGGAAGTCCCATCCCGAGTAAAATACAAGCGATCATTGTAAAGAATAAGAGAAGGAATAAGTTTCCATTTGCTAATTGCAAAATTCCTCCAGCGATCTTCCCGCCAAGTCCTGTAATAACAACAATCCCAACAATAATCCCTGCACTAGCACAAGCTGCAATAACAGGGAGCGCGACACGTGCCCCTTGTTCAAGAGCATCTAAAACGCCAAGAACAGACATTCTTGTGTCTTTGCGGAATAGTGAAATGAAAAAGGCCGCAAAAATACCCCAAAGTGCTGCGGTTGTTGCTGTATATCCGGCTAGTAATAAACCAATAATCGCAAAGAGTGGCAAGAGTAAATCAATTCGTTTCATTAAACCGGTAAATGTCGGAAGCTGAT
This sequence comes from Alkalihalobacillus sp. LMS39, assembly GCF_022812285.1. Lineage (NCBI taxonomy): Bacteria > Bacillati > Bacillota > Bacilli > Caryophanales > Bacillaceae > Alkalihalobacillus > Alkalihalobacillus sp. LMS39. The sequence continues at coordinate 3,798,846 of NZ_CP093300.1, read as the reverse complement.
CTTTTGGTAAACCAAGAATGCCACGTTTTTTCGCTTCAAAATGAGTACCCATAAAGACACCAGAAAAATAAAGAAGTGCCGGTATAATCGCGATAATGATAATGTCACTATACGGTGTGCCTGTATATTCTGCCATAATAAACGCAGCAGCACCCATGATTGGTGGCATAATTTGACCACCAGTAGATGCTGAGGCTTCAGCCGCTGCAGCAAATTCTGGTTTAAAGCCAGCTCGTTTCATCATTGGAATCGTAAATGAACCGGAACCAACCGTGTTCGCAACAGAACTTCCAGTTACCATTCCTTGTAGAGCACTAGCAGTTACCGCTGCTTTTGCAGTTCCACCAGTCATTCTTCCTGTAGCTCCAAAAGCTAGGTCATTAAAAAATTGTCCAATGCCTGTTTTTACTAACATGACACCGAAGAATAAAAATAAGTAAATAAATGTTGATGAGATTTGAATCGGAATACCAAACACAGCTTCAGATGTAAAAAACATGCTTGTAAACAACCGCTCAGGACTAAACCCTGCATGCCCGAAAATTGGGATGCCTCGTCCCCACATCCCGTAGGCAAGAGCTAGGCCCGCAATAATGACGATCGGTAGCCCTACAGCTCGTCTCGTCGCTTCAAGTAATAATAAAACACCTGTAATCGCAACAAACACGTCTAGATCTGTATATCCACGAATAATCGCTTCTGAAACTAACCGTTGATAATTATAAACAATATAAAAACACGAACCCATTGCTAAGAAAGCAAGTATCACATCATACCATGGAACCCCTGCTTTTTTTAAATTGGAGCGCTTGGCTGGGTATAAAATAAAAATTAACCCTAATGCACTTCCTAAATGAATCGCACCTTGAACGAGTGAAACATAAGGACCTCGAAAAGCCGTATATAACTGAAAAATAGTTAACGAAATCGCTAGGATCGTTACGACCCAAGCCCATTTTTTTAAGTTCACACGATACGCTGATTCTCGATCATATTTAGCTAACAATTCTTGAGCATTTGAATCTTGTTGTTCTTTTGACATGAGGTTCACCACCTTAACATAATAGTACCCTGACGAAAAGAGGGGATAGAGAATAAAGGACCTTTATCATAATAAACAAAGTAGAGTATAAATTACAACTAGTCATCCTAAATATCCTCTTTTTTCGTCAGCGATATCTTAAGCGAAAAAAAAGACCGGACAGTTTGCCCGGTCCTTTATTGATGGTTAGTTTAGAATTCCAATTTCTCTAAAGTACTTTTCAGCACCAGGGTGCATTGGTAAACCATCTGAACCATTTAATACATTTTCAATTGTAAGATGAGTTCCTTGTTGGTGAGAAATGCTTGCAGCATTTTCATATAGAGCTTTTACAATGTCATACCCTAAGTCTTCACTGATTTCATCTGTAGATCCAACTAGAACAGCATAAGCTGTAACTGTCATAACAGGCGCATCTAAGAAGTCATAAGCATCAGTTGGGATTTCATAACCAGCATAACCACTGTTTGCTTCGATATAGTCTAGAGCTTCACCTTCAATTGGTAAAATAACGACGTCGCGTTGTGTAGAAATATCGATGATGTTACCTGCTGGAAGACCTAAAAGTCCGAATGAAGCATCAAGCTGTCCATCTTGCAAACGACCTGCAGCATCTCCAAATCCTTCTTCTAATGCTTCATAGTCACCATCTTGAATGCCATAGGCTTCTAAAATCAACTTTGCAGCAGATTGTGTTCCACTTCCTGGTGGTCCAATCGCTACTTTCTTTCCTGCTAAATCTGCAATCGATGTAATTCCAGTTCCTTCTGTCGTTACAACTTGCATTACCTCAGGATAAATATGACCCATAAAGCCGAAATTATCAATTGCACCATCTGCAAAATCGGCTTCACCGTTTGCAGCGTCAAGAGCTGGTAAATGAACTGTCATTCCTAATTGAAATTCGCCGCGGCCAATTTTCGCAAGGTTTTCAACAGATGCACCAGAAGCAACAGCACTAACGTTAAAGCCTTCAACGTCAACATTGTCATTCATTACTGTCGCCATTTCTTGTCCTAATGGATAATACGTACCCCCAGTACTTCCTGTACCCATTTGCAATTCTGGAGCATCGCCGCCGCCACATGCTGCGAGCGTCGCTGTAGCAAGAATTGAAACAAACAAAAACTTAAGTTTCTTCATAGTTGTGTCCCCCTTATTATGTATTTTTTTGATGAACATTTGATGAACAAAGATTCACCTAGTCCAATTTTATAGAAGAAGAGCTTGTTTTGTCAAAGAATAACGACATGAATATGGGAAAATCTATAAAAATAGGAAATTAGATATAAAACAATGAACGAACGTAAAATGATAGTATGTCTGATTACATGGCTGTTTTTAGTATGTCGACAATTTCCTTTTTTACTCTTCAAGTTACGGACATTTATTCCAAAACTTTTTGAAAATCTTGGACATATGTTCCGCTATTTAATGAAAAAGAAACACGATTTTCTTTAATAAAGAACGAGTGTCGGTAAGAACAGTGTGTCAAAAGAAAAAAGCTGTCGGCATACGACAGCTTAGTAAAGAAATTTTATTGTCCATTCCATTGTTCATAAGTTTCAATGGAATCAACTTGTATCGGTGTGTCTGTACTAACATGACCAAATAAGGAAGGCGAAATCTCACCATCAACTAATACTTGCGTTTGATTGTATCCAAACTGTTCCATGACGAGTGCAATTTGGTCTAGTAACATTGCTTCTGTACCTGAGCCTAAATTCGCATTAAGTAGTTCTTTTGAAAATGAGACATGAGGAATGTTGTTTTCTATTGTAACCGATTGAACAGAAACATTTTCAGGTAGTAAAGATACGAGTCCATCTTCTTTTGGACCTGCAATCCATGCCTCAAAAGCCTTTATATATAATTCACTTTCTGTTGCTTCTACTGTAACAGGAACGCGGTACATATCCATAACATCTTGGTCAGAAAAGACAAGCCATACAGAATGAGAAGATACGGTTTCTTCAACGACCTCTTGTTCATCTTGTTCAGTGTTGTTTTCAATTGGCTCTTCTTCTATTAAATCTTCTTCAGGCTCTTGTTCAATGATGTCTCCGTTTTGTTCAGAATCGATCCCATTTGTTGATTCGTCTGAGTCAACAGGTTCTTCGTCTTGACCACATGCGACAACAAAGAAAAGTGGTAATGTTATAACAAGCAAAAGTTGTAATAAGCGTTTCATCATAAATCCTCCTAATGTGTAAATAAACTAAAGAAAGGGGGAAGTCCCCCTTTAGATATGTCTTGTTTAAATTGTACAGCAAATTTACTAAATTTCAACCGACTATTCAATCACGCAGTCTGTCGGTCTTTTTTTGAAACAAATGCCATATTTTGCCACTTTTTTCCTTTCCAACGAAGAAGCATAATCACACCTCGTAACCACTCATCGGCGATAAAGGCGATCCAAACCCCAATTAATCCTAATCCAAAGTGGATACCAAGGATATAAGAAAGCGGTACGGCGACACCCCACATCGATAAAATCCCCATATACACTGGGAATCTCACATCACCAGCGGCTCGAAGCGAGTTAATAACGACAAGGTTAAAAGCACGACCTGGTTCTAAAATGATTGTTAATAAGATGAGTATACTTCCGAGCGCAATGATGTCGGAATTGCTCGTGAAAATGCGGAGCAAATCTTCTCGGAATAAAGAAAAGACACCGGCCATGACTAATGAGATTAAAATGGCTATATTTAAACTTTTAATACAGCGTTGATAAGCTTCTTTTATTTTTCCAGCACCTACTTGATGTCCAATTAATATTTGGGTACTTTGACTAACTGCAATTGAAAATAAACTAATAAACATCATTAAATTTTGAGCATACACTTTTGTAGTTAACGCTTCTGTTCCTAACATCGCAATAAAAAATGTAATCATCAGCTGGGACGAGTTGTACGAAATATGCTCACCAGCAGAAGGAACACCAATTTTTAATAAATCGCCAAGCTGTTTTTTCGGATATTTGCGTAAAAAGGAAAAAGGTAAATCTCCATTTACTCGTTTATACAAAATAACCATAAGAATAATAAGACCAATTCCACGACTGACCGTTGTTGATATCGCGACTCCTGTCACCCCTAATACTGGAAATCCAAAGGGGCCAAATAAAACGAGATAGTTCCCGATGACATTCAGAACATTCATTCCAATCGTGACGTACATCGCGTCTTTTGTGAAACCATGACTTTTAATGATGGCCCCAGCTGTCATTAATAATGCTTGAACAAAGGAGAAACCACCGACAATAATTAAATAAACCATAGCAGGTTCCATGAGTTCTGCTGGAATATTCATCAATTTTAAAATTGGAGAACTAAATAAAGCAATTCCGATACTCAGTAACAGGGCAAAAGCAAAGTTAGCAACAAGAGAAACAACAGCAATACGCCCTGCTTCTTGTTCTTGTCTAGCCCCAATATATTGAGCAATGAGGACACTCGTTCCAACTGCAATAAATCCAAACATAACAACGATGAGTGAGAGCACTTGGTTTGCGACACCAACAGCGGCTACCCCTTCATCAGAATATTGACTGAGCATTAATGTATCGGCACTCCCCATAAGCATATGAAGAAAAATCTCGATGAATATTGGCCATGTTAAGGCAAAGAGAGTTAGTTTTTTTGTGTTGTTTGTTTCTTTAGGCATGGTAACCCTCCTGATTTCATAAAAAATAAATTGATAACAAAAGTAATATAAGTATACTTTGAACGTGGTACAATAGATAGATAAAAACACGATTCACCTTTAACAAATCCGACTTTTTTATTTCCAATTTTGGAGTGAGAAAAATGAGTATATTATCTTTCAGTTGTCCCCCTTATCCGACATTTATTAAAGCAGGCGAAGCGGTGTTTAAAAAAGGCGATAAACATTTTTATCGTTCTGGATTTTCTGTTTTTGATTTAATCGTAGTGAAAACAGGGTGTTTATATATGCAAGAAGAGGGGATTAGTTATAACATAAAGCCGAACGAGTATTTGATTTTATCACCAGGATTAGAGCATTCTGGCACATATCCTTGTACAGAAGAGACGGTGTATGACTGGGTTCATTTTTCACTACCAGAGGGGTATGTCGTAAAAGACCAAGAGGAAATTGATTGGTCGAAAATCGTAAAGCGAGAAGGGACATACACTCGTCCCGCGTTATTTGAGTTTCAAATCCCTAAGTATGCGCCTTTGCGCAATGGAGAAACTCTGCTACGGGAGTTGTTACAGTTAATTGCATTAGGCGATGAAAAAGATCCAGCGAATCAACTAAAGGAGCAAATGGTATTTAGCGAATGTATGAGATTGCTACAACTGGAAGCTATTACAATTCCGACTAGTGCTGAACAAGTAACAAACCAGCTTGTTTCTTTTATTCACGATCATTATCAAGAGCCAATCAAAATTAATGATATTGCAAAAGAGCTGTTGTTTCATCCAGATTATGTGACAAGGTGCATGCAAAAAACAATGGGGATCACACCGATTCAATATGTAAATCAGTATCGGCTTCTTCAAGCCAAACGGCTATTAGCGAGTACAAATAAAAAAATCAATTCGATCGGAAAAGAAGTTGGTATTTCGGACGGAACGTATTTTTCGAGGTTATTTAAGCAATATGAAGGAATTTCACCTACAGAATACCGACGTGTCGTTTCGAAAGAAGAACGAAAAAGTAAAATCATTTCAAACGAGAAATAAAACCATGTTATAATTAGGAAAAAATTGCTGACATTGTAAAGGGGTGGGAGAGTGCCTCAAGGTAAATATTTTCGAATAGGATATGCCTTAATTATCATTTTGTTGATTATTTATTTATCGACGTTAGTTGATTTTATTTTTCGACCGATTGCAGTTCTAATTCAAACGCTGTTTGCACCTATTATTTTAGCTGGTGTTTTATACTATTTATTCCGACCGTTTGTTAATTTATTAGCGAAAAAAATGCCACGCTCGCTCGCGATTCTTCTTTTATATATTATTGTGGCGGCCGTTTTAACATTTTTGTTTTTATTAGTCGGTCCAGAATTGCAAAAGCAGCTGAATAGCTTTATGAAAAACATTCCACACTTAATGAACGAAATTCGTACTTTAATAAATAATTTACAACAAAATGAATATTTATCTCGATTTCAATTAAATGAAAACTTTTCTTTTGAACAAATTAGTTCGGAGTTAACGACAACAATTAATAATGTGTTGTCGACGATTGGAACAAATTTAGCATCTTTTATTGGTTTTATAACAAATGCAGTCCTTATTGTAATCATCATTCCTTTCGTGCTTTTTTATATGTTAAAAGAAGGCGAGAAAGCACCAGCACAATTTTTAAGGCTGCTTCCAAAAAAGCAACAAGAAGATGCTAGACGCATTTTAGGCGATATGGATAAAGCGTTAAGTTCTTACATACAAGGGCAAATTATAGTAAGTTTTTGTGTAGGGGTTCTAGCTTATATTGCTTTTTTAATTATTAAGTTAGATTATCCATTAGTGCTTGCGTTAGTGGCGATGTTTACGAATGTTATCCCGTTTATTGGACCTTGGATTGGCACGATTCCTGCGGTTGTAGTCGGGTTAATTCACTCACCGTTTATGGCGTTATTAGTCATTCTCGTTATTATTGTCATCCAACAAATCGAAAGCAACTTAATCTCACCTCAAGTCATGGGACGAAAGCTTGCGATTCATCCATTAACGATCATTCTCCTCATATTAGCAGCGGGGCGATTTGCTGGCCTACTCGGATTAATCTTAGCAGTCCCAACGTATGCGGTGTTAAAAGTCATCGTTAGTCATATTTATCGTTTATGGAATTTAAGAAAAATACAATCTGACTGATAACTTGCATTCGTAGTTGTGTTTTCGGTAAAGTGGGATATATATTGATTAGATAGGTGGGGTATTGATGGCAGAAGAAAGAGATGGTATTCCTCAAATTGAGGCAACTGAATTAGAACAATTACTCAGTACAAAAGGCGACGATACGATTATTGTTGATGTAAGAGAAGTAGAAGAATATGTGGAGGGACATATTCCTAATATTCCATTAGTTCCTATGAGTTCAATTCCTACGGTCATTGACGAGTTCGATAGAAATAAAGAGTATGTGTTTGTTTGTCGAAGCGGTGGCCGTAGCCAAAATGTGTCTTTATATTTTAAAGACCAGGGCTTTGAAAATGTGATTAACTTTTCAGGTGGCATGCTCTCATGGCACGGTGAAACTAATGAAGGAATGGAAAATGTCGTGAAAGACATTAAAGATTTGTATAAATAGTATAAAAAGAGTTCAATTCGTGAGTGAATTGAACTCTTTTTTAATAAAGGGCAAATCAGGGAACGGATAACTGAGCAAGTGTCCTTCATCAGGGTTGAATAGCTCTATTGGACAAAGCAAGCGCCAAACTGAAGAGAAGTGTCCAATAGAGAAACAAAAATACAAAAAAAACACATTGGTCTAGTCTCAGTCCCAATGCGTTTATGAGTGAAGTGTAATAGGAAATTCTTATAAATGGTCGGTTTTCTTTGAATATTGGTGTTTTCCATGCTCAGCATTTTTTTCACGTAGTCGGTTTCTTTGTTGGTTTTTGGCATTATTATCTTTTTTCTTTTTATCATCATCTTTTGTGACAGACATAAAAAAAACCTCCTTTTTATTGAAGCTACTCTTAGGATGTACGTCTTGGGATAAATCATACGGTGGAATGTTTACATCTAACGAAGAAGGGTATTGATATACTATCACATTCATAGGAGGAGATAGAAAATGAATGGAAAAAATATTGCGATAAGTTCAATAAGTGCTGCGGTAGTTGGAGTCACGAGTATATTATTATTAGATAAAAAAAGTCGGAGTAAAATGAAAACATTAAGTGGACAAGTCATAAGTAAACTAAAACGAAACAAAGAAACGGAACCCATCCGAAAAGAAATTGCAGACCCAAATGATGAGAAGCAAGCAAAGATGGTCAGTGAAGGCTCTTTATATGCGATTCAACGATATAATGAACAACAACAGCAAAAGACGTCATAATAAAGAAAGCACTGAAAAGTAAAATCTTTTCAGTGCTTTTTCCTTTAGCAAAGAAAGTCTAAATTAGAACTTTTACATTAGCGTCTTCGTCAAAAAAAATGTTATAATTTTCTAGAATTCAGAATGAGACGAAGGTGGATGGATATGATAACAATTAAACAAGAACATGTAGCATCGATTCCAGTATTACATATCGCCCAAGAACAAGATCGACTTGCCCAGTTGCCGCTCGTTTTTTTTATTCACGGCTATACAAGTGCGAAAGAACATAATCTTCATTATGCCTATCTACTCGCAGAAAAAGGGTATCGAGTTATTTTACCTGACGTAGTTTATCATGGAGAACGTGAAGGCTCTATCGATTACAAGACGCGAGAGTTAAAGTTTTGGGAAATGGTTGTCCAATCGATTAAAGAAATTGGGGTATTAAAAGAAGAATTCGAGAGGAAATCACTAATATTAGATGGATTAGTTGGAATGGCAGGAACATCAATGGGAGGCATTATTACATACGGAGCTCTAGCAAAATATCCATGGATTAAAGCAGCGGCTTCCTTAATGGGAACCCCATATTATCAACATTTTGCTAATGAGCAAATTAAAGCATTATCGAAGCAAGGAATTCGCCTGGATGAACAGGAAATTCAAATGCAAATTAACGCATTAGCCGAGTATGATTTGTCTGTACAAATGGATTCACTTAAACAACGCCCTTTATTTATTTGGCATGGTGAAGAAGATAATGTTGTTCCTTATCCATATTCAAAGAAGTTTTATGAGCAAGTTCAGGCATTGTATCAAACGAAACGAGAAAATTTAGCGTTTATGTCAGAAAAATCGGTTGACCATAAAGTTTCACGTTCGGGAATTCAATCCACAGTTGAATGGTTTGATAAAAAATTAGTGTAGAAATTCCAAGAACGAGGTGGAAGATGGAAATTGTAAAAAAATTAGTTGTCATTATCGTTGGAGCCATATTACTTGCTGTGGCCTTAAATATTTTTTTAATTCCTGCAAATGTGTTTGCAAGTGGATTTACTGGAGTGGCGCAATTACTGGCAACGGTGTTACCGATATCAACCGGGGTCTTGTTGTTTTTATTAAATATCCCAGTCGCTATTTTAGGATGGATGAAAATTGGAAAAGCATTTACGGTGTATAGCTTTGTTAGTGTTGTACTTACGATGTTTTTCTTGGAAATTATCCCGATTATTGAAATCTCTCAAGATATATTGCTAAATGCTGTTTTTGGGGGTGTCATTGTTGCTGTTGGAGCCGGTATTACATTGAAATATGGTGCTTCCACGGGAGGATTGGATATTATTGCCCTCATTCTTTCCCGGATGAGTGATCGGCCACTCGGCATTTATTTCTTTGTACTCAATGCTTTAATTGTCATTACCTCAGGACTTTTGTTTGATTGGGAAAAAGCCTTATATACACTTGTTACTCTTTATGTCACATCAAGAATTATTGATGCAATTCATACAAGACATGTTAAATTAACGGCTATGATTGTAACGACAAAGCCAGAAGAACTGCGAGAAGCCATACATGAAAAAATAACTCGTGGCATCACTCGGCTTCCTGCAAAGGGAGGCTACACACAAGTGGAAAAAGAAATGTTACTAACGGTCATTACAAGGTATGAGCTTTATGATTTGAAACAAGTGATTCAATCTGTTGATCCACATGCGTTTACAAATATTGTAGAAACAGCAGGCGTATTTGGGTTGTTTCGGAAGGAACAGTAAAGGAAGAAGGGATAACAATGAAAAAATGGGTATTTTGGTTTCTAGTTGTTTTCATGGTAGCAGGTTGTGGGACAAATGAAAGTGTGAATGGAGGGGAAACAAACGTGGAAGAACAAATGTGGCAGATGTTAGCTTTATCTTTAGAGGTCGAGGAAAAAGAAAGTGCTCTTTCGTTTTCATTTCAAGTGACAAACAAAGGGGAAGAGGATGTATCGATATTGTTCCCATCTGGGCAACAATTTGAAATTACCGTAAAAAATGAAAATCAAGACGTTGTATACCGATATTCAGATGGGAAAATGTTTACGATGGCTCTCATTACGAGTGAGCTTGCACCGAGTGAGATGATAAGTTTTGGTGACACGTGGAATTACAAAATGTTGGAAACAGGACAATATCATATTGTGGCGTCCCTTGATGCGATTGAAGTGAATGGTGAACAAGTAAATAAAGGGGAAATAAAAGTAGAAAAAACAGTAGAGATTCTAAAGTAACAAAGAAAATATCACATTGGAAGAAAAAAGGGAAGCCTCAATAGTGTAAAAACACGTGGAGGCTTCCCTTAAGTATGTCAACCTTTTTCATTGGTGTCTTTCCAATGAGACGTACCGGCTTGCTCAATGGCTTTTAAAAAGGAGACCCACTTCTCGTCTAAACCCTCTTTATTTTTCACGACTTTTTCTGTATGCGTAGGGAGAATCCCTCGCATTTTCCAAAATGACTGTAAATCAGGTTCCTGCATGTCAAACCTCCCAACTGTTTTACAATCGTAATTCAAGCAATTCTTTTAATTCATCAACCGATAATTCAGAGAGTTGTTTTTCTCCGACTGTTAACACTTCTTCTGCTAGCTTTTCTTTTCGCTGTAGCATTGCATCGATTCGCTCTTCTAAAGTTCCTTTAGTCATAAATTTATACACGGTCACATTTTCGGTTTGCCCGATTCGGTAAGCTCGGTCTGTTGCTTGTTTTTCCACTGCTGGATTCCACCAACGGTCATAATGAATTACATGAGTAGCTGCGGTTAAATTTAAGCCAACACCACCTGCTTTTAAAGATAAAATAAACACTTTAATATTTTCATCTTCTTTAAACTTGTTAATCATTTGTTCACGTTTTGTCCGTTGTAATCCTCCATGAAGAAATGGAACATCATAGTGAAGCTGTTTTGAGAGGGCTCGTTGAATTAAATCGCCCATCTCTTTAAATTGGGTAAAAATCAATAGTTTTTCATCACGATCGATAATTTGTTCAACGAGAGTCATTAGTAAATCCCATTTTTCCGAACGTTCATCAAGTGGTTCTTTTTCTTTTAAATATTGAGCAGGGTGGTTGCAAATTTGTTTCAGCTTTGTAAGACTACTTAAAATTAAGGCTCGTTTCTCTGTTTCTGTACGCGTGTCAATCGACGAAAATAAATCATTTATAATCGCTTGGTATAAACTCGCTTGTTCAATCGTTAATCCCACTTGATAGGTTTGTTCACTTTTTTCAGGGAGTTGCAATTTAAGTGACTCATCGGATTTTTTTCGTCTAAGTATAAATGGCGAAATGAGTTGTTGTAGCTGTTCTAATCGTTCTCTGTTTCCATCTTTTGCTTCTATTTCTTTACTAAACGTTTGCGTGAAGTGTTTGAACGAGCCGAGATACCCGTGATTTAATAAATCGATAATCGACCATAATTCTTTAAGACGATTTTCAATTGGAGTTCCTGTTAAAGCAAGACGATGAAAAGCTGTTAATTTCTTAATTGCTCTTCGCTGCTTTGTTTCGATATTTTTAATATGCTGGGCTTCATCTAAAATTAACCCGTTCCATTTTAAGTGTAAAAACATCTCCTGATCACGAAACGCTAAGGCATAAGACGTGATAATCACATCGATTGAAGATAGATTTGATGTGAAATCATCCTCTGCTAAGCGGCTTGCCCCATGGTGAATGTAAATGGATAAATTTGGTGCGAACTTTCTTAACTCTTCATGCCAATTCCCAATAAGAGAAGTTGGACAAATGAGTAAAAAAGGTGCTTTATCAAGATGTTTACTTTGTTCAACGACAGATAGAATATAGGCAATTGTTTGAATGGATTTGCCTAACCCCATATCATCGGCTAAACAAGCGCCGAAACCAACTTTTCTCATTTGTAATAACCATGACATTCCTTGTTGTTGGTATGGGCGTAATGTGCCACAAAGTGAGGGTGGGGGTTCATGGATCGGCATGCTTTTATTATAAACATCCTGTAATAGCTCTTGGAACTGTTCATCCCATTTAATATCATAATGAAATTCAGTGTCTTCTTGCGCAATGTCGAGTGCTTGTAGCGCTGAGAAAGAGCTATTTTTTTGCTTTTCTAATTGAGCCTTTAGTTTTTTTGCTTGTTGCGGGTCCCAAAACATCCACTTTCCTTTTACATGGATAAGTGAGTGCTGTTCGTCTACTAACTTTAAAAAGTCTTCTTCACTAATGGCATTTCCTCCGATTGATACTTCATAGTTAAATTGAGCTAGGTTTTCCCAATTCATAATTGGGTCAGGAGTTTGTTGTAAGAGTCTGTCTTGGCTTTGTTCCATTTCAATTTGAACAGATAATGATTGTTGAGTCCGATTTTTCCACCATTGTGGGACAGCGATGGCAAACCCGTACGTTACCATTTGTTCATATTGTTCTGTTAGAAAATAATAGACTTCTTCTTTTGTTACAGAAATAGAAGGATTCGTTGGCGACAGATTCTCGAGAAACGGAATTTTACGTTGAGCCATTCCAATTTTTTCCTTGAGGGTTGGGATTGGATTCGTTCTCCATGGGTGATTTCCGATTTGTAAATCTTGCATCGTCACAACATGATTCGGATTGTTCCGGTCTTGTACAAATAAAGATACTGACCATTTGCCATTTTCATTAGTCGGTTCTTCAACCGCGATTCCAATTTTGAATGGAGTAACAGAAACAGCCCCGATTTGTTCGAGCCAATCATTTTCTTGAATATATTCTTCGACTTTCGTTGCTTTTGTTTCAAGTGCCTGCAAATGAGTTCGCACAAGAGCAGGTTTTTCAGATTGTAACGCTTGAAAGGCCGAGTTGACATTTGAATCAACTTGTATAGTATGACGGAGCAGAACATCTGTTATCGATTGAACGATGGGTTCAAGTTCAATTGCATAGTCATGAACTTCTTGTTTTTGTTGTAATGTATATAAGCTTGGATGTGATAATGCGACAGAAGAAAGGGGGATACATGCCTCCCATGCCGATACATCAAAGTCTGATAATTGCCATGTTCCTGATACAGAAGGCAAGAACTGTCCGGCTATAATCTCATCGCCAATCGCTTCAAATAACTCAATCCAAAAAAGCAAGTCATCATCAATGAACCATTCTGCTGTGTTCTTCCATGATAATAATGTCGGAAGGTGCTGACCTATTCGGTTTACATCGATTTTTACACCTTCAATAGGAAAGCGAAAAGACGTATCTTCATTTTTCGCTTGATACACAGTTGCTTCTCCCGCTTGTGAGTAAAATTGTCGCTGGAAGATTGGAACGTGGATCATCGCTTTATCTACCTCAATAAACGTTCCATAATAGGATGTTGGGTCATTCCGAAATAACTGCAGTTTTAATTCAAAAGGTGAATATAAAAACGGGTATTGAAAATTGATAAAATCTTGATATTTTTTATGTTGTTTTTGTTCTCCCCATACAAACAAATGATCATCTATCCAACCACCATGAAGGATGACTTTGTTTGGGTTATAGTGATAAGTCAATGGTTTTCATCTCCTGTATTAAAGCTCGATATGTTTTGTATAGCTGTTTCAGTTGACGAATATACTCATAAAATTGGTCAATTTCACCAATGGTTTTATAAATGCTTTGAAGTTGCTTCATATAAACGACAGCTTCTTCGTAATGTTGTCTTGTTTTTCGTTCTACTAACCGAACAATAAACTGATGATAAATGGGAATAGCTGCTTTCGGTTGTCGTGTTTGAATCATGGCTAGTAATTGTTTTTTTTCATCATTTAATTGTAGAGGTGATTTCTCGAACATAAGAAAATACTCAACAGCTTCATCGATTTGCTCTTCAACTAACAAAAGTTGTAATAACAATCGTTCAGTTGTTGGATTATGGAGCTGCTGTTTTAAAGAGCGTAGCAATGAAGGTAATCTCTCTTCATTCGGCCCTAAACCATATTGTTGTTTCAACAGTTTATATTTTTGCAAACTCGGTTGTTGGAGCCATTTTCCCCAAATGACATCAGAGATATCTTCTTTCTCTTTTTTCCTATGGAATAGGGATTCAGTATAAATGTCTTCGAGTTTGCCAAGCTTTTCATGCTTCCAAAAAGGCTTGAAATAATCAAACCAAAGACGGATCGTTTCCCATTCATTTGTGTGTTTTAAAAATAAAAAATGATCGTATATATCAAGCGGTTTTAGTACTTGTTTATAAGGACGTAATAAAGAGATCGATTGAGACCCATCCCCGACATATAGAGCGACTAAACTCGTAAGTAGGGATAAAGAAAAATGCGATGGCCATTTTTCTTGTGCATTATTTAATTCGTGTAAATAATTCATTAGTTGCTCATTTGATTGCACCGTTAATAACCATAGTCGTATAACGTTATCCCATGGTGAAGAAGGGAGATGGAGGTTATCAATATAATGATATAAGAGTTGAGTTGATATCTCTTGATGCTGTTTCTTGTTTAGTTGACGTCCGATATGAATAAAATCTTGTTTCCGTAGTTCAAGAAGGCCGTTGAAGAACTGTGAAAACCTTCGTTCGAACGAAGCGTATGTAGAAAACTTTTTGGCTAATGATAAAACACCATTGATGAACATAATGGTTGCATCAATCGATTGGTTTGTTAGCTCTAATCTGTCAATGGCGACAGAAGCAGATTGTGCAATTTCAAACTGATGCCGGTCTGTTAAATAGTTTGAAGTCGTCACCTCTCGGTAGACAGAAACAATCGCTGTTTCCATGTTGTGATATTGGTCATCTGTTAAAGAAAAATCATTCATTTGTCGCCACCACCGTCTATTGTCATCCTTTTATTGTAACCCCCGTAACGAAAGAAGAAAAGTCTAAGGAGGTGAAAAAAGGAAAGTTTACAAAATGATGCAGGATTTTTACTGAAAAAAAAGAAAAGGAAAAGCAAGTCGTAAATGAAAAGGTGGTGAATCGAAATGTTGATAATAAGCAAGAGGGTTCATATTGAGCAGTTTCTCACTTCTTTTTCAGAGTTTGCGAGCTTTGATTCGCAAGGACACAAATATTATTTCGTATTTCATGACCGTGAAAGAGGGGGACAGTTAACACTAATGAATACAAATGGTAACTGGTCTATTCACGGAAAAGGGGATAAGTATTCGGATATAGCAGAGACGTTTTTGGATGTAGAAGAAGTATTGCCACTTCTTTGGAAACATCGTGCTGCCGTTAATCATGCCATTAAAGAAATAAGGACAAACGATCAGCAACAGTCTGGATAACGGAGAAAGGTGACTCATGAAGTGAAAACTTTTTGAGTCACTTTTCCGTTAGCCATTGCCTGTTGTGTTATGTAAAAGGCATTATAAAAAAAAGGAAGAATAAATAAATAATACAAATATCGAACTGATGACAACGATGATTAAATTTGCACCAAGATAAGCAATTACGATAGCTACTATAGCACCAATAATCCCAAACCAAATCGATTCATGAATAAATAGTACCCCAGGAAAAATAAGGGCACCGAGTGCCGCATAAGGAACATTTCGTAACACGGCTTGAACAAAAGGGGGAATTTTTTTTGCATCAAGTAAAATAAGAGGAAGTAATCTAGGTATGTAAGTCACAATCGCCATTCCGATAATGACATACAATAAAGGTAATTCCATTATGTTCTCCCCTTTCTTTCGATAAGTTCAATAGCGATAGATGACCCAACTGTAGCACATATGATAGACCAACCTGTTGGCAGGAATAATGAAAAAATTGAATTTAATAGAGCTGCTAAGATCGCGAGAGACACAACTTTGCGATGCTTTTTTAAGGAAGGCATTAATAATGCAATAAACATTGCATAAAGAGCAATCGCCATACTTTGTTGGAGGGAGTCTGGTAATATCGCTCCAACGTAATAGCCAATGGCTGTATTAATTACCCAGCTTGAATATGCGATGAGGGCAACACCAAAAAGAAAAGCGGCTTTCATTTTCCCTTCTTGTGTGGTCGTAACGGCAAAAACTTCATCCGTAATACCGAAGGCTAGCCCTGCTTTTTTTATTGGGTGGGTATCCTCAAGCTTTTCGCTTACAGTTGCACTCATAAGCAGGTGGCGGATGTTGACTATAAACGTGGTGAAAATGATTTCAAATGCACCAGTGCCGATTGCAATTAAATTTAACGCCATATATTGAGCTGCGCCAGCATAAACAAATACACTCATGGCAAATGTTTCGATAAACGAGAGTCCAGTACTTTTAGCAAGTAGACCAAATGTAATAGCAGCGGGTGTATAACCAATCGCAATTCCGACTCCTGCCATTAACCCTTTAGAAACGGCTGAATTCGGGCGTTTTTGAACGGTTGCAGTGTTCATTTTATCTTTCCTTTCTTTCAGTATGTAAGATATGGTATATTAATTGTATGTGATAACATACAAATCAGCAAGGAGAATTTTTATATGGAATCTGTAAATTTAAATGACCGGATTGGAACACGTTTAAAAAAGATTCGTATGAATAGAAATTTAAGTCTAGACAAGCTTGCTCAATTAACAGACGTAAGCAAACCGATGTTAGGGCAAATTGAAAGAGGAGAATCCAATCCGACCGTAAGTACATTATGGAAAATTGCAAAAGGATTACAAGTGCCGTTTACGACCTTTATTGAAGAAGAAAAACCACAAGTGAAAGTCGTGAATCGAGAAGCAATTAAACCATTGCCTGATGAGAGTGGGCAGTTTTTAGTGAGGCCGATTTTCCCAAAGGAAATCGGGAAACCTGTTGAATGTTTTTCAATTACGTTAAAACAACAATGTCATTACCGTTCAGAGGCTCACCCTGAAGGAGTAGCGGAATATATTTTTGTAGAGACGGGGAAGATGACTCTTACTGTGGCGACAGAAGAATTTGTCTTAAATCAGGGAGAAGCGATCCAATTTGCGGCGCATTATGAACATGTATATAAAAACATAGGGGAAGACGATTGTATATTAGTGATGATGATTTTTTATCGATAAAACAATGGGGAAATGTACATGATAATACTGAGGTGACGGTATGAAATTCGTAGATGATTTATTTAAAATGTATGCCAAAGACATTCATAGTGATGAGGATGCGCTTCTTCTTGTATCTGATATTGTAGAAAATACTGAACGAAAAGAATTGGAAAAATACATGAAGGACATGTCAGACGACGAAGTGATGGAAATGGTGATGTTATATATGTATGAACGATTGCGATTGCTGTTGCATGAAAATCGTTATAAGGAAAGCAGTACCGACGAGACTCATCGAATCTTTCATTAAGAAAAGGATAAATGGGGAGTAGTGAAGGCAGAAAAAATTGCAAGCACCATGTCCGTGCTTGCCTCTCCATCAGGAGAAATATGGGGTTGCGAAGCGAATTACATAAATTGAGAAACTTCATTATGACGACTTACTAATTTCTTTAAGCGCTTTTTATGTTTGCGAATTTGAGCTTCGTCTTCAGATTGGATGGCTTCGTGAAGTTCCATTAGCTCGTAATCGATTTCAAGTAGTGTCATATGATAAATGGTTTTCGGTTCTAATTCATGCCCATACTCCTTGTACTCTATAATAGAGCCATTTTTATTCATAATAATTTTGTCACTCCCATCAATTTCAATAATGGACTGAATATCGCCAGTACGATAAGAGGTGATATAAAGCGGGCCACCAGTAAATTTTTTTACTACACCATTTCCACTGAATTCAGAAATGAAAACCTCAAGTGCTTCAACGATGATTTCATTGTTTACTTGTAAGTGGTCAACATGGAGGGTAAGCGAATCATTACTGCGTTTAAAGGGAATTTCGTATAGTGCGTCATCGTTGTCGATGATGAGATAAATCGTGTCATCTTCATAGCGCCAAAACAGAGAGAAGTTTTCATCCATCATTTTCTTTATGAATTCGTGGAGTGCATCTTTTGATAATTTGATGTAAAGATCATTGAATTCAGCTTCATAAAATGGCTTATTCATAGTTAGTACACTCCTTACCCATCAATTGTGTAAATTGTGTAATTCTAGGTTGATATTATCCTATGCCTTAAATTTAAAAAAAGAAGTGCAGACGTTTAGAAAAAAAGAAAAAAATCTGTTTTTTTCAAGGACAAAATAAAAAAAACTGCCAGTAGACATCGGCAGTTTAAAATCTGAAACCATATCGTTTCGAAATAATATCATAAAACCCTAATGAATTATAAAGGGCTTTTGTTGCTTCATTATTAATCCCTGTCTCAAGTTCAATCCCTTTAATTTCTTTATTCTCCGCCCAATAAATGACGTTAAGAAGGATTTTCTTTGCAATTCCTTGATTACGATGTTCTTTATGAACGTATAAATCATTTAACCAAAGATAATGTCCTCCTTTGGCAATACTAATTCCAATATTAAAAAAGGCAGCGCCAAGAATCGTGTCGTCCTTTTCCGCAACGAAAATATGAGCACTTGAACCTTCTTGAAGAGCTAAATTAATGGCTTGTAGTAAGAGCTCATACGCATTTTTTTCGCCAACGGATTCCATTTGCCCCATTAATAAGTCAGCAATTTTATTTCGAAGTGGTTGGTCTGAATCCTTTGCTACTTCATAAATTTTCATACCATTTCCCCCCTTTTGTACAACGAATCTACTTATTATCTGTCTCTTTGTTTCCTAGTTTCTAGAGTAACATAAATGATTATGCCGGGATAGGTTTCCCGTCCCTTTATCTTGAAAAGAAAAATGGCATTGTTGATTTATTTTACATCATTAGGAAGGGAGACTATTCCTAATTCCTCCTCTAAAAATAACGCAATCCCTTCTTCTTCATTTGTTGCAGTAACATATTTGGCGACTTGTTTTGCCTCTTTGATCCCATTCCCCATCGCTACGCCTTTTCCAGCGTAATCTAGCATTTCTAAATCATTATCTTCATCACCAAAAGCGATAATCCGTTCTTTAGGAATTTGATAATAATCGGCAATCTTTTTTAATCCGACAGCTTTATGTATGCCGGCTTTAATAATTTCAATGACATGCCATGGCGCTCCCCACATTCGTTGGTCAATGACCTCAGCATGTGCCTCTTGAAGTAGTTTTCTTAACTCATGAACGTGATCTTCTTTTGGGTGGACTAATATTGATGTGGGGTCTTCCTTTAGCAAGGAGTGGAGATTTCCATGCTTAACAGGGGACTGCCCCATTGTAAACGTATCAATAATCATTTTATCTAAATAACGCAAATAAAAATCATCAATCACTTCAACCATAATGTTTTGAACACGAAAAGCTTCACATGTTTCAATGATAGCTTTTGCAGTTTGTTTATCCATTGGGGTATGATGATATCCGAAGCTACTGTTAGTAGGGTGATGGACAAAAGCACCATTAAAGTTGACGATAGGTGTATCTAAAGATAATTCATTGTAATATTGCAAGCTAGCACGGTATGGGCGTCCAGTGGCAATACAGACAATATGACCTTCTTCTTTTGCTTTCAGTATCGTTTCTTTTGTCCGAGTTGAGATTTCCTTTTTTTCATTTAGTAAAGTTCCATCTAAGTCTAATGCGATTAAATGTTGGTTTGACATATAAACTCCTTTTATTGAAAAAATTGGTCGAGAAAAGGTAACAAAAAAGACATCTTTCTAGCTTAGGAAAGAGAAGATAATATGCTATAGTATTTGTTAGTGTATTAACTTTTGACTACCTTTTTCTACTACTTATATTATATGGTACATTGTACAATGTATTGTAATCTTTTTGTTAATCTTTTTGTTTAGGAGGAAAAACATGATAGAACTATTATTTTCTAACTTCAGTTTCCGGGCTTTATGGACTCCTGAGCTTATACTCATATTAGGAGTGGTTGGACTCCTTTATTTGCTTCTCGTAGAAAAATGGAGACATCGCTTCCAAGATTCTACACCAGTAAAAGTAAAGCAAAAAATATTCTTTTTTCTAGGGTTATTTGCGCTTTATTTAGGGTGGGGAAGTCCATTTTATATTGCAGGGCATTTAATGTTGACATTCCACATGTTTCAAATGGTATTTGCTTATATTTGTGCTGTCCCATTATTTATTCTAGGAACACCAAAATGGGTATTTCAAGCAATCGGAAGAAAAGTAGAAGGGACAACCTTTGCGAAGTATTCGACATTTGTGTTTAATCCATTAGTGGCCATCCTTTGGTTTAATGGAATGTTCTCGATTTATCATTTACCAGTTGTATTTGATACGTTAATGAAAAATGTAGGGTTGCATAGTTTGTATGAAATCGGATTATTACTTGGAGCCTTTTTAATGTGGTGGTTTATGTTAGCTCCATTACCGATGAAAGGACAATTAACGGATTTACGAAGAATGCTATATATATTTGCCAATGGAGCGTTTTTAACGCCAGCTTGTGCCCTAATCATATTTGCGGGTTCACCGGTATATGCTGTTTATAGTGACCCGACAACATGGGCTGTTGTGATGGCATATTGTTTACCAGCAGGAGAAATGATCCCATATCAATTACTTGGTGAAAATGGATTTTCCCCAATGTCTGTCCTTCATGACCAACAATTAGCAGGTGTCATTATGAAGGTGATTCAAGAAATCATTTACGGTGTGACGATTGGGTATGTGTTTAAGCAGTGGGTTTCTAAAGAAAAGCAGTCTGATGGACCATCCATTAGTGACATTCCCGTAACACATCAAATCCGTTCATAGTGATAGACAAAGGAGTTTTTAAAGTGAATAAAGTGATAGTAACGTTGATTATTGGCCTTTCGTTGTTATTGGCAGGCTGTGGCTGGTTGTATGAATCAGGACCAAAAGCAGGAGTTGATTTAACAGAAGCAGAGCTTTTTGTCCCTAACTTTGAATATATCAATCAAAATGAACAACCGGTTAGCAATGAACAGTTGCATGGGACTGTATGGATAGCGAATATGGTATTTACTCGATGTCCGACTGTTTGTACAACAATGACACCGAATATGAGAATGCTTCAAGATGCATTAGCAGAAGAAAACCTTAATGTGAAGCTTGTATCGTTTACGGTTGACCCTGAATTTGATTCACCTGATATATTAAAAAGTTATGGTGAAAACAATGGCGCAGATTTTGATAAATGGATGTTTTTATCTGGCTACACTCAAGAGGAAATAACAGAGTTTGCGGCAGAAGCATTTTTAGCACCAGTAAGCAAATTAGAAGATAGCAATGATATGATTCATGCTACTAGTTTTTATTTAGTCGATGAGACAGGTCAAGTCATCCGTAAATATGATGGATTGGCTCTTGATCCGGATCCAATCGTAGCTGATGTGAAAAAAGTGTTAAAATAAAGGAGATGTATGAATGAGTAAAAAGATATTTCTTTCCTTCCTCCTGCTAGTCTTTGTTCTTTCCGCATGTTCGAATGCGGAAAGTGAACAAGTCAGTCCATGTCAAAACCCAGTTGTACCGATTGAAGTGGACTTTAGTTGGGATCCTGAACAAAGTAACCCAGGAGAAGAAGTTGTCTTTAATGTAGTTGTGACACACGAAAATGTACCAATTGTTGACGCTGATGAAGTGAAGATTGAAATATGGGAGCATAATAATCCTGATTATCACTATATGAAAGAAACAGAGCATGTTGAAGATGGTGTATATACAATGCCGTGGACATTTGAGCAAGAAGGAGTATATTATGCGTATTACCATGTAACTGCTTGTGATATGCATCGAATGGAAAAAGAAATGATTGTTGTTGGAAATCCGGATGTCGATACGATAGTAGCTGAGCCTGATACAGTTGAAGGAAAAATGAGTGATGATCATGATTCAGACCATGGTCATGACCACTAAAAGATGATAGTAGAAGCAATGCTGGAGCCTAATTTTCTTTTTGAGAAATTAGGCTTTCAGTATGTGTAGTGTTTTCCTATTAAAAGCTATGGGTGTTTATTTCATATTTAAACTGTCTAGGACATAGATTTTATTCCTTAGAAATAAGGTATTCTGCTTAGTGTAATGGAATGGGTGTTAGTTGATGAAAACAAAATCGCTTGCTTTCTATAACTAGCAATACTCATGAGATTATACATTTAACAAAAGGAGCTTTTTCGACAACAATAAAAATAGGCTTTTCTACTAGTTACCGCTAAATCGGCGTTTGAATATGAAAAGAGTATAAAACGAAAATAAAAATAAAAATACAGTTGCATTTATTTTTATTCATACTTATAATTATACTCATCATAAAAAAGTAGCGGAAAAAAAAGAGGGGGAGATGTCATGAGAGCGGCTATAATTGGAGCGACAGGATATGGGGGAGCAGAACTAATCCGGCTATTACATAATCATCCAGAGATTGAAGTGAGTTCCGTACACTCTTCTTCACAGCAAGGAACAAATATTAATGAAAGTTACCATCATTTAAAAAACATTGTGGATTTACCACTTGAAGCGATCGATCCAGTTGGAATACGTCAAAAAGCAGAGCTTGTCTTTTTATCAACACCTCCTGGAGTTTCAAAAGATATTATACCAGGTTTATTAGAACAAGGATTAAAAGTCGTTGATTTATCAGGTGATTTACGGTTAAAACATAGAGAACAATATGAAAAATGGTACGGATTACCTGCAGCCAAGGAAGCTTTGCTAGAGCAGGCTGTTTATGGGTTAACAGAATGGGAAAAAGAAAAGGTAGCAAATGCAACCGTCATTTCAAATCCAGGCTGTTATCCTACTGCATCTTTATTAGGTGCTCTACCATTAGTAAAAGAAAAACTCGTTGATCCTTCTTCCATTATCATTGATGCAAAATCTGCTGTATCTGGAGCAGGAAGATCTGCAGCATTAAATTTCCATTTTCCAGAGATGAATGATAATTTTAGAATTTATAAAGTAAATGAACATAAGCATATTCCTGAAATTGAGCAAGGGTTAAAAAGTTATGATGAGCGTTTTGATACGATTACGTTTAGTACTCATCTTGTTCCAATGACAAGAGGAATTATGGCTACTATTTATGCAAAAGCAACAAGCCCGATTACGGAAAAAAGTTTGCGTGAGCTATTTCAAGATTGTTATGAAAAATCTCCATTTGTTCGGATTCGTCCTGAAAAAGAATATCCGTCTACAAAAGAAGTCTATGGTACAAATTACTGTGATATTGGGGTAACATATGATGAGAGAACAGGCAGAATTACAGTCGTGTCTGTCATTGATAATTTAGTAAAAGGTGCTGCTGGGCAGGCTATTCAAAATGTAAATATAATGCTTGGGTTAGAAGAGAAAACAGGGCTTGATATCATACCGCTTTATCCATAAGAGAGAAACGGTGATGACAGTTCACACAAAATATGAGGTGAAAAGAAAATGCAATCAGTTAGTCAGCAATCAAAGGTCACGCTTGTAGAAAAAGGAAGCATTGTGACGCCAAAAGGATTTTCTGCAACTGGAATTTATACAGGAGTAAAAAGAAAACGTTTGGATTTAGGTGCCATTCTTTGTGACGTTCCAGCAAGTAGTGCTGCAGTATATACATTAAATAAGGTGCAAGCTGCACCGTTAAAAGTAACACAAGAAAGTATAGCTGAAGAAGGAAAACTAAGAGCGATTATCGTCAACAGTGGAAATGCCAATGCTTGTACGGGCAAAAGAGGCCTTGAAGATGCTTATGAAATGCGAAGACTAGGTTCAGAGAAATTTGCTCTTCCACCTCATCAAGTAGCGGTTACATCAACAGGCGTTATCGGTGAATTTTTACAAATGGAAAAAATCACAGATGGAATAAACCAACTCGAGCCACAAGCAACATTTGATGGGGCAAATCAGTTTAATGAAGCAATTTTAACGACAGACACTGTAAAAAAACATGCATGCTTTAAAACGACGATTGATAATAAAGAGATTACCCTTGGTGGAGTAGCAAAAGGCTCTGGTATGATCCATCCGAATATGGCAACGATGCTAGGGTTTGTTACAACAGATGCGAATATTGAACCTAAAGAACTTCAAAAAGCATTGTCATTTGTTACAAATAAAACATTTAATCGTATTACAGTTGATGGAGATACATCAACAAATGATATGGTTGTTGTCATGGCGAGTGGGTTAGCCGGAAATGATTCATTAGATGAAAACCATAAAGATTGGCCATTATTTATTGAAGCTTTAGAAAAAACATGTGAGGCTTTGGCGAAAAAAATTGCTCGTGATGGAGAAGGAGCAACGAAATTAATCGAAGTTATTGTCAATGGCGCCAAGAGTGATGAAGAAGCTGGGAAAGTGGCAAAAAGCATCGTCGGCTCTGACCTTGTGAAATCGGCTGTATATGGAACAGACGCGAACTGGGGCCGTATTATTTGTGCAATTGGCTATAGCGGAGCGGACATTAATCCAGATACAATTGATATCGGGTTAGGTCCCATTGAAACATTAAAAAACAGTCAACCTCTTTCTTTTTCAGAAGAAGAAGCAACAAATTACTTAAAAAATGAAAATGTTCAAATTATCGTGGATTTGCATGTAGGTGAAGGTTATGGAAAAGCATGGGGCTGTGACTTAACCTATGATTACGTGAGAATAAATGCAGGTTATCGTACGTAAAAAGGTGTAAAGGGAGAGAGCAATGAACGAAATTGTAGTAGTCAAATGTGGTGGCAGTACAATTGGGGAATTGTCTGATGATTTTTATTTAAGTATTAAAGCGTTAAAGGATTCTGGAAAATCACCTGTCATTGTTCATGGTGGAGGACCTGAAATTAATAAAATGCTTCAAGTGTTAAAAATTAAAAGTGAGTTTGTTAAAGGCTTGCGAAAAACAACTCAAGACGTTCTTGATACCGCTGAAATGGTGTTGTGCGGAAAAGTGAATAAAAATTTGGTCGCAAAACTGCAATTAACCGGATTAAATAGCATTGGTTTATCAGGGTGCGATGGAAGATTGATAAAAGTAGAGCCAATCAATGTTGAGCTTCTTGGTTTTGTTGGGGAGCCGATAGGAATCAACGAGCCGATGCTTCAACAACTTGTTGATAGTGGGTTTGTCCCCGTTATTGCTCCAATCGGGTTAGGTGAAGATGGACAACGCTATAATATTAATGCAGATAGTGCAGCCGCCGCTATTGCTGAAGGACTAGGGGCAAAGCAGTTGTTATTTGTGACAGATGTACCTGGAATTTTAGATAACGGAAATTTACTAGAAGAAGTAACAACTGAAGAGGTAAATGCATTAATTGAAAATGGAACAATTTACGGAGGAATGATTCCTAAAGTTCATGCCGCGATAAAAAGTTTACAAGGACAAATTGAAGAAGTTATGATTGTGAACGGAAAAGGCTCGACTCTAACAAAAGATGGTCGTATTTCAGGAACAAAGGTACTAAAAGAGAAAATACCAACGCGTGTCGTTTAGAAAGGAAGAAGAAAATGAGCGCTATATTTCCAACATATGCAAGGTGGGAAATCGAAGTAGAAAGTGGGAAAGGCACGGTTTTAAAAGCAACAGATGGCAAAGAGTATCTTGACTTTACTTCTGGGATTGCTGTTTGTAATTTAGGCCATTGTCATGAAGCTGTTGTCGAGGCAGTAAAAGAGCAAGCTGAGAAACTCTGGCATGTATCTAATTTGTTTCATATTCCATTACAAGAGGAAGTTGCCGAAACGCTTGTTCAGCATTCAGATGGACAATATGTGTTTTTCTGTAATAGTGGTGCAGAAGCAAATGAAGCAGCTATTAAGCTAGCAAGAAAGTATACTGGCAAAACAAAGATTTTAACATTTGCTCAGTCGTTTCATGGTCGAACGTTTGGGAGTATGTCAGCGACTGGGCAAGCGAAAATACACGATGGTTATGGTCCCTTATTAAATGAATTTCAATATTTACCATACAATGACATTCAATCGGTGAAAAAAGCGATTGACGATAATGTGGCTGCGATTATGCTAGAAGTTATCCAAGGTGAAGGTGGCGTGCATATCGGAGACCGCACTTTTATTCAAGAGATTGAAGCACTATGTCAAGAGCATGATATTCTACTTATGATTGATGAAGTTCAAACGGGGATTGGAAGAACAGGCAAACCATTTGCATACCAACACTATGGCATCTCTCCTGATATTGTTACCGTAGCAAAGGGTTTAGGGAACGGATTTCCAGTAGGAGCAATGATCGGGAAAGAGAAGTTAAAAGAGGCGTTTAGCCCAGGAAGTCATGGTTCTACATTTGGAGGCAATCCGTTAGCAATGGCAGCTGCAAAAGCAACCTTAAACACAATCTTTACGGATGACTTTTTAACAAATGTAACAACACTCGGTGAATACTTTATGCAACAACTAACTACCATCTTTGCAGATTCATCACTTGTAAAAGAAGTGCGTGGTAAAGGTTTAATGATTGGGATTGAGTGTACAGAAAATGTAACAGAAATCCTTAAAAAGCTGCGTGAACAACAAGTGTTAATCTTAAATGCAGGTCCTAATGTTATCCGCTTATTGCCACCATTAACAGTGACAAAAGCAGAGATTGATCTTGTGATTGAAAAAATTAAAGAAAATTATTGTATTACGATATAATAATTTTTTTTATACACAAATGAATAAAAATACTATAATGGATATAATTATACGACTATAGATAGAGTAGTGAGGAGGAACTTGGATGAAAGGATATTTGGTACTTTCCACTGGGGAAACATTTGAGGGCGAGTGGATTGGAAAAGAAGAAGATGTTTATGGGGAAGTTGTTTTTTTTACAGGAATGACAGGTTATCAAGAAGTTATGACAGATCCTTCATTTAAAGGGCAAATTGTTGTCTTTACGTACCCTCTAATTGGGAATTATGGTATAAATCAAGCGGATAATGAAAGTCAGCAAACACAAGTATCTGGATTAATAATGAGTGAATATAGCAACGAAGGATTTCACTATGAATCAACACAATCGATTGAAGATTCATGTACGGGGCAAGAAATTCCGATGCTAGTAGGTGTCGATACAAGAGCAGTTGTAAAGCGAATTCGTGAGTTAGGCGACATGGGAGCCATTTTAACAACAAATTTAGATGCAGTTAATTTTTCTTCCTACGATACAATTGGTTCTCGTCACTTAGTAAAAGAAGTATCGACTGAAAATTTCGAAGAGTATGGTAATGGTGATATCCACGTTGTACTCGTTGACTTTGGTTATAAAAAATCAATTGTCGATAGTTTAGTTCATCTAGGTTGTCGTGTTACAGTCGTTCCTTATAATACATCAATTAATGCGATTGAACAGCTTCATCCAGATGGTATTTTGTTATCGAATGGACCAGGAAATCCAAAACAATTAATACAAGAATTAGAAACGATAAAAAGCCTTGCTTCAAAATATCCTACTTTAGGCATTTGTTTAGGGCATCAATTACTTGCCTTAGCCTTTGGTGGCGATACAGAGAAACTACGGTTTGGTCATCGAGGTGCCAATCAGCCTGTACAAGATCTTGTAACGAACCAAGTGTATATGACATCGCAAAATCATAGTTATGTTGTGAAAGAAGATAGTTTGGTAGAAACAGGATTTACAGTTCGCTATAAAAATATTAATGACGGTTCTGTTGAAGGGTTAGCTCATTCTTTTTATCCGATTACGTCTATTCAGTTTCATCCGGAAGCACATCCAGGACCAAGTGATAGCGAGCAAATTTTTACTCAGTTTTTTCAGGAAATGAGCAGCAAGAGGAGAGAGAAAGCATATGCCTAAACAATCTACCATTTCATCTGTCTTAGTCATTGGCTCTGGCCCGATTGTTATCGGGCAAGCCGCAGAGTTTGACTATGCTGGAACACAAGCTTGTCTGGCGTTACGTGAAGAAGGGGTAAACGTCATTTTAGTTAATAATAATCCAGCAACCGTTATGACAGATGAAGCTTGTGCAGACGTCGTTTATTTTGAACCTTTAACAGTAGAAACGATCGAAAAAATAATTCAAGTTGAAAAACCAGATGGATTGCTAGCCACGCTTGGAGGCCAAACTGGTTTAAATTTAGCACTTGCCCTACACAAGCAAGGCATTTTAGAAAAATATGGAGTGGAGCTTTTAGGGACACCAATCGAGTCGATTATTAAAGGTGAAGATAGAGAAGAGTTCCGTGCTTTAATGAATGAATTACATGAACCCGTTCCTGAAAGTGAAATCGTCTCAACTGTAGAGGGAGCGGTACAGTTTGCTCAATCTGTTGGGTTTCCAATTATCATTCGTCCGGCTTATACGCTTGGTGGAGCTGGTGGCGGTATAGCCAACACAGAAGAGGAACTTCGTTATATTGTGAAAGGTGGGCTTAATGCAAGTCCGATTACGCAATGTCTAATCGAGAAAAGCATCGCGGGCTTTAAGGAAATCGAATATGAAGTGATGCGAGATGCCAATGATACTTGTATTACGGTTTGTAATATGGAAAATATCGACCCTGTTGGTGTTCATACAGGAGATTCAATCGTTGTTGCTCCATCGCAAACATTAACAGATGTTGAGTATCAAATGCTTCGTTCGGTTTCTTTAAAGATCATTCGTGCTTTAGGTATTGTCGGGGGTTGTAATATTCAATTTGCCCTTGACCCCAATAGTAAACAATATTATTTAATTGAAGTCAATCCGAGGGTTAGTCGTTCATCTGCTTTAGCTTCAAAAGCTACAGGATATCCAATTGCGAGAATGGCAGCCAAACTCAGTTTAGGTTATCACTTGCATGAATTATTAAACCCTGTCACAGGTCATACGTATGCGAGCTTCGAACCTGCTCTTGATTATGTCGTTGTAAAGTTCCCGAAATGGCCATTTGATAAGTTCGCCTATGCTGACCGAAAATTAGGAACTCAGATGAAAGCCACTGGAGAAGTAATGGCGATTGAGCGAAATTTAGAAAGTGCATTGCAGAAGGCGGTTCGTTCATTAGAAATTAAAGTAGAAGGCTTAACAATGCCGAGCCTTTCTCACTGGACGAAAGAACAATTATGGGAAAGTACAATTCAAGCAGATGACCGTCGATTTTTTGCGATATTAGAGCTTTTGCGTCAAGGAGAAACGGTGGAAAAGATCCATGAGAAGACACAAATTAGTTTATTTTTCTTACAACGCTTTTACAAACTTATAGAGTTAGAAAATAAAGCAAAGTCTTATACGTTACAGACAGTGACGACAACCGAGCTTCTTACTTTAAAGAAACATGGCTTTTCTGATCAATGGTTAGCGAAAATATGGGGAACTACCCTTTCAGCAGTGAGAGTAAAACGAAAAGCGTACAGTATCCTTCCATCCTTTAAAATGGTTGATACTTGCGCTGGTGAATTTACGGCAAGTACGGCTTATTATTACTCAAGCTGGACAGGTGAACATGATGTTGATCCAACGAGTAACAAAACAAAAATCCTCATATTAGGTTCAGGACCAATTCGAATTGGCCAAGGAATTGAGTTTGATTATAGTTCTGTTCATGGTGCACTTAGTTTAAAAAAATTAGGCTACGAAGCGATTATTATGAACAATAATCCTGAAACGGTTAGTACTGATTATGAAATGGCTGACCGACTATATTTCGAACCGTTAACGATTGAAGATGTATTAAATGTCATTGAAGTTGAAGGAATTGAAGGAGTGATTGTTCAATTAGGTGGGCAAACTGCGATCTCTCTCGTTCAAGGATTAGAAGAAGCAGGAGTGCCATTGTTCGGAACCACACTCGATACCATTGATGAACTTGAAGATAGAGGACGATTCTATGATTTTATGAAACAGGTTGGTGTACAGCATATTCCAGGCGTGATAGCAACAAACAAAAAAGAAGTGACTCATTTTGCCAATGATATTGGTTTTCCAGTGCTTCTCCGTCCTTCCTATGTTATCGGTGGGCAAGGGATGACGATCCACTCGAGTGAGGAAGAATTAAAAAGTTATTTAGAAGAAAATGAAACAACTGTCGTTTATCCGACTTTAGTTGATGCTTATTATCCAGGTGTTGAAATTGAAGTTGATGCCCTAACAGATGGAAACGATGTGCTCATTCCAGGTATGTTTGAGCATATTGAAAAAGCTGGTGTTCACTCTGGTGATAGTATGGCTGTCACACCACCTTTCTCACTTACAAAGGAAGTGAAAGATAAAGTAGTAGAGTATACGAAAAAAATAGCAAAGGGCATGGACTTTACAGGTGTGTTTAACATTCAATTTGTTTATTACAACGAGCAATTGTATGTTATTGAAATTAATCCAAGAGCATCAAGAACCGTTCCGATTTTAAGTAAAGTCACAGGCGTAAATATGGTAGATATCACGGTTAATCTCTTACTTGGAAAAACGCTTAAACAAATGCAATTGCCAACAGGATTATTAGAAGATACACCATATTATACGGTGAAAGCTCCCATCTTTTCGTATGGCAAACTTGCAGGCTTGGACCCGATTTTAGAAGCTGATATGAAATCAACCGGGGAATTGATTAGTATTAGTCAATCGCTTGAAGAAGCGATGAGAAAAGCGTTTGCCTGGAGTGAAGGTCAAATCCCACCTATTTATAAAATTGAAGGCAAAATCTTTTGTGATATTGCTGAGGAAGAAAAAGAAGAGTTCGAGCCACTTGCAAAAGAGTTACAAGCACAAGGATTTACACTTATATCAGATTCATTTGAACAATGGATTGATCGTGACGACGCAGTGGCTTTCATCAGTATCCCGAAAAAAGGGCACAAAGCAGGGAAAGAAAGAAGACAACTGGCATTAAAGCAGCGCGTAACGGTGATAACTGAATTATCAACGTTGAAGATGATGCTAACTAGCTTACAAACCAATGGTTCAACGGTTTGTTCCATGAATAAATGGTTACAACAAATACCTTCTCAAACTGTGAAACTATAAAAGGAAGTGGAGAAAATGGAGTCGAATGTGAAAACGATCCCTAGTACGTTAAAAGGAAAAGACTTATTAACTTTATTGGACTATTCAACAGAAGAAATCAAATATTTATTAGAGCGAGCATTAGAATTAAAACATGCTCAAAAACATGGGAAAATGGCACCGTTATTAGCGGGAAAATCATTGGGGATGATTTTTGAAAATGCATCAACACGTACTAGAGTCTCGTTTGAAGTTGGGATGACTCAACTTGGAGGGCACGCGCTTTTCTTGAGTCCGAGAGACTTACAAATTGGTCGTGGTGAACCGATTTGTGATACAGCTCAAGTTCTTTCACGATATGTCGATGCCATTATGATTCGAACCAATAGTCATAAAACGGTAGAGGAATTAGCAAAGTATGCAACAGTTCCAGTCATCAATGCATTAACAGATGATTATCATCCTTGTCAGGCTCTAGCAGATATGCTAACGGTTTATGAGACAAAAGGGTTATACAAAGGATTAAAAGTGTCCTTTATTGGTGATGGAAACAATGTTGCTCATTCGCTAGTCATCATTTGCGCGAAGCTAGGAATTGACATCGCTGTTGCAACCCCTCCTGGTTATGAACTGAATCAATCTATTTTGCAAAAAGCGAAAGAAGTTGCGAAAAGAACAGGTTCAGTAATAGAGCAAACAAATGACCCTGTGTATGCCGTAACAGGAGCAGATGTGATTTATACCGATGTATGGGCGAGTATGGGATATGAAGCAGAACAAGAAAACCGTCTACAAGTCTTTGAGCGATATCAAGTCAATAAATCATTAGTCAAACATGCGAAACGAGACTTTATGTTTTTACACTGTTTGCCTGCACATCGAGGAGAAGAAGTGACAGCTGATATTATTGATGATCCGAAGCACTCTTATATATATGACGAAGCAGAAAACCGTCTTCATGCACAAAAAGCGATATTAACCGCCTTACTATAACCAAATAGACCTCCAAAAGACTTTGCTTTTGGGGGTCTACTTTGTTAATGCTAACAGGAAGATATAATTGATAGAAGTGTAAGAAATGTGATCAACATAACAGTTTCTTTCGCAACAAAGCTATAAACTTAAATAAGATGATAGAGCAGCCGGATTCAAAGACTTCATTCGAACAATTGTTGCAAATAAGGGAGATCGTGGATGGTAATATAACCATGGTCCATGCTTAAAATGCCATCTCGTTTTAATTGATTAATCATTCGGTTAACACTTTCCCGGGTTGCCCCAAAAAAACCACCTAATTCTTCATGTGTCAGTTTTAATTGAATGACAAAACCGTGTTCGTTTTGTTTGCCATAGTCTTGAACAAGCCGTAGTAGTGTTTGTGCGAGTGCTTCATATTGTCCAAATAAAGCAACATCTCGTAATGTTTTTTGAGACAAGCGTAACCGCTCTGACATAATTTGAAAGATAGGTAAGGTGAGCTGGGGAGAGTGCATGATGACTTGTTCAAAATCAGTTTTTCGAATAAAGGATACAACACTTGGCTCTAGCGCGACAGCAGTGGCAGGATACGTATCGTTTGGTTTACAAAATAAAGAAGTTGCAGCAAAAAGGTCTCCTGGCTTACGTATGTGTAACACAATTTCTTTTCCTTCATGGGTACACTTACTTAGTCGGATTTTTCCTTCATTTACAAAAAAGACAGCTTTCGCTTCTTCCGATTCTAAAAAGAGCACTTCTCCTTTTTGAACAGATTGCGTAAAAATAATGGGAGAAAGAAGCTCTTTTTGTTCTGTTGTTAACTGTTGAAAAAAAGGAATTTTTTCAAAAAAGAACTCAGACATAACATCACCTTTTTTGCTTCATTTTCACAAGCATAACACGGTAAACTGGATGCGACTGTGAGGGATATCACAGTAAACTAGTCTCAGACTCAAGGTTTGTCCCTTTCAGTTGTTTCTCAATTTGAAGAGCAATATGTTGAAAGTGTTGATATAATGGGTCTACTTTTTCAACAATCGTTTTCATTTTCCCTTCGTGATTAGGAACGGCAATCGGCAATGAATCAAGCAAAGGGACTTGTAAAGAGTCAGCCAAAGTTTGACCGCCTCCTTTACCAAATAAATAATACTTTTCCTCTGAGGAAGGTGGAGAAAAATAAGCCATATTTTCAATAACACCAATAATAGAATGATTTGACTTTTTGGCCATCGTGCCAGCTCGTTCTGCGACGTGTGCTGCAGTATGATGAGGAGTCGTTACGATTATTTCATGGCTTTTTGGAAACATATGATGCATATCAAGTGCGACATCACCAGTTCCAGGTGGCATATCCAATATCATATAATCGATAGCACCCCATAATACATCGTTCGCAAAATGTTCAATCATTTTCCCTAACATTGGTCCACGCCAAACGATAGGTTGATTATCTCTAACCATAAAACCAGTTGACATTACACTTACACCATTGGATTGAACAGGAATAATTTTTTCGTTCCATACTTTCGGTCGTTCTGTAATAGAAAGCATATTAGGAATACTAAAGCCGTAAATATCTAAGTCCATGACGCCTACATGTTTATTCAGTCTGCTAAGGGCAAGAGCTAGGTTGACACTAACTGTAGATTTTCCAACACCGCCTTTACCACTTGTAATTGCAATAATATGGGTTGCATTCATCATTTTCACTCCTACTTGTTCCGTTATTTGTAAATGCAACTTGATTGTACAACAGAGAACAGTTGTTGGAAGTGATTTTTTTCACTCCTATATAGGAGGAAGAGTGTGTTTAAAAGATAAATAGCTTGTCTTTTGGTAGATGAATATATATGTCAGCTTGAAAAGTCGATGGATGACCTTTTGGCACATCAATTTCAAGTTCATGTTGGCAAAAGGAAACAAATAACGTTGTTGTATGAATTTTTTCTACTACCGAATGGACTGTTGCGTGAATCGTATTTTCACGTCCTCCTTCTGACAATACGTGAATGTCATGAGGGTGTATCCCAATATAGGTTGGTGTGTTGCTTACTGTTTTGTCTACATGAAAAGATATATTTTCATTAATAAAAACAATCCCAGATGATGGTTCAAATGAAGTAATTGGAAAAAGATTACGACAGCCGAGCAATTGCGCGGCTTCATAAGATTGTGGATGTAGAAAAACATCTGGGGTTTTTCCGGTTTGTTTCACTTTTCCGTTATGAAGTAAGACAAGTGAGTGACACACATGATAAGCCTCTTCGATATCATGTGTGACAAGGAGAACAGGGCCGTGAAAATGTTGCTCGACAAGTTGAATTAATTCATTTGTTAATTTTGAGCGTAAAGCTGTATCTAATGCGGAAAAGGGTTCGTCTAACAATAGAATATCCGGTTTTGTCGCTAATGTTCGAGCAAGGGCTGTTCGTTGTTGTTGCCCTCCTGATAATTGGGAAGGAAAATGGTGTTCAAGTCCGATTAAATCCATTGATTGAATCCAAACCTCAGCTTTTTGTTGTCGTTCTTTTTTTGGTAACTCAAACATCCCATATTCAATATTTTGTTTGACTGTTAAATGTGGAAATAACGCATAGTGTTGAAAAACAAAACCAATTTTTCGCTGTTGTGTTTTTACAGATATACGGTTTGCTTTATGGAAAAAGAAATGATTGTTCAGTGAAATTTCTCCGGAATCGGGTTTTTGAATACCGGCTAGGCACTGCAATGTTAAACTTTTCCCACTACCAGAAGGTCCGAGTAACCCTGTAATCCCATTTGATATGTCAAAACGGACATCAAGATGAAAGGAACGAACCTTTTTTTGAATATTAACATGTAACATTACGATCTTCCTTTCACCATCTGCTTTTCCAGACGATTTATCGCATAAAGAATAACAAGAGAAACACCAGTCATAATGAAGACGAGAATATTAGCTAAGGAACGATTTCCAGCTAGTAATGCGTCATAAATGGCAATCGGCATTGTCATCGTTTCATTCGGTATGCTCCCAGCAACCATAAGTGTAGCACCAAAATCCCCGAGTGCACGTGCAAATGCAAGTGTAACTCCTGCAAGTATACCTGGCCAAGCAAGGGGGATGATAATTGTCCAAAACACCATAAAGTCTGAGCGTCCTAAAGTTTGGGCAGCGTAAATGACGTCTTTGTTTAAATCTGTAAAAGCAGCTTTAGCTGATTTAATCATAAAAGGTAGGGCGACAACTGTTGCTGCAATAACAGCTCCAGTTGGTGTAAAAACAATCATGATTCCGAATTGTTCTTCTAAAAAACGTCCTACCGTACTTTGCCTTCCAAGGAGAACTAGCAAATAATAGCCTAAAACAGTCGGAGGTAAGACAATAGGTAACGTTAATAAAGTATCTAGAAAATCACCAAAACGGCTTTTCGTACGGCTTAAATAAAAAGCTAAAGGTATCCCAATGATCATCGTAAAAAGTGTAGCCGTTGTGGCGACTTTTAACGATAAAAATAAAGGAAATAGATTCATGTCGGTAAACATAGTTACTCCTTCGGGAAATCAAATCCATATGATTCTAGTACAGGTTTTGCATCTGTTAAAATAAAGTCTACAAACAAACGAGAAAGCTCTTCGTTTTTTGTAGAATCGATAACAGCAATTGTTTGATGTAGTGGCTCGTATAAGTCAACATCAATAGGAATATAAGTTAAGTTCTCATTTGTTAATGATGAGGCAATAATCGCAACATCTGCATTGCCTGTTTCAAGCTGAGTTAAGGTGTCTGCAATGTTTCTTCCATAAATCAGCTTAGGTTGTACTTCATCCCAAAGTAAGCTCGTTTGCAACGCTTGTTTTGCTGCTTTTCCATATGGAGCATGATCTGGATTAGCAATCGCAATCTTTTTAATATCGTCTGAGCGCAAATCTTCTATTGAATGAAGGGAGAAACGAGAATCTGTTGAAGCGAGATTTATTTTACCTAACGCATACACTTCTCTTGTGTCTGCGAGGATTCGATTATTTTTTTCAAGGTCATCGATAAAATCCGCATTTGCGGCTGCAAATACATCAAAGGGTGCCCCGTTGTTTATTTGCTCTGTCAGCTGCCCAGTGGAACCATATGAAATCGTAAGAGAAACATTAAATTTCTCTTCAAACAATGGTTCAATTTCAGAAAAAGCCACAACTAAATCAGAGGCTGCCGCAATGTATAAATCAGATGATGCTTCATTTTCTGCTTGTCCACATCCAGATAGGACAAAGAGAAAGAATACGATTAAAGTAAACTTTTTCATTATTGTCTCCTCCAAAATCAACTTTCGGAATAAAAAATAAATATGATATGATTTTTACTATACCATGAATTGAAAACGAGAGAAATGTTGAGGAGAAATAGAACAAGGAGAGGGTCTTTAATAAGTGATAGTCGGAAAAGAGGAACAATATGATTATACAATTTGTTGGATACAGCAATAGTGGCAAGACGACAATGCTTGAAAAAACAATTGCTTACTTTGCTGCAAAAGGCTTATCAGTAGCAACGATAAAACACCATGGTCATAGTGAAGAGCTTCAATCACTTGATGAAGGGAAAGATTCTTGGCGACATCGCCAAGCAGGGGCAATGGCGACAAGTGTTTGTGCTGGTCCCAACTTTCAATTTCAGTCGACAAAGCAAATAAATTGGACGTTAGCTGACATTTTGTCAATTTATCAACAGATTTCGTATGATGTTCTTTTTGTCGAAGGATTTAAAAAAGAAAAATATGACAAAATTGTGTTTATCCAAAAGGAAGAAGATATTAGGTTGCTCGATAATGTAGAAAACTGTTGTGCCGTTGTATATTGGGATACAGTACAAAAGGAGATTACATTCGAAGGACCAGTTTTTTCGATTTTTGAAGAGGAACTGTTTTTAGAATGGCTGTATTCTTTTTATAAAAATTATTCATAACAGAGGAAATAACTGCGTAAAATTGGAAAATATCTGTTTATAAAGTAAATACTTCAATTTGCCGTAAACCAACTGGTTTTACGGCTTTTTTTTATGTGTTTTTATGGAGTTGTCACGAATTTGTCACGGTTCCAAACCCGTTTTTCACATCTGTGACAAAAATCACTGTTTACGAAAATCGCTCCACCTACAATGAACATAAGCCAATATACGAAAGGGTAGGAGTGAAACAAGATGAGTCAATTTGAACGGTCATTTTATTCAAAAACAAGCATGTATGCTTTTTTAGTAGTATTGTTATTAATTTTTTCAATGTGGGTTGGCACAAAACAGTTTTCACACATTGATTTGATGTTATTCGGTTATTTTATTTCTTCCATTGTTTTTGCGATCGGAATAACGATTCGTACATGTTCATGGTTAATTCGTCCAGCTACACATCAAGTTGTAAAACGGAGTATTCAAAACTTAAAAAAGAAAGAACGGCAAAAGCGGAACTGGAAGGCAATAGCGAAAACAGCGTTCGATAATATCTTTTTACAGAAATTTATTTTTAAAAGAGGAATTTACCGAGGAATTATGCATTGGATGATTGCTTGGGGCTGTATTGGATCGTTTGCCTTTACATTTGGATTAACTTTCGGATGGATTCACTTTTCGTTAGTTGACCCAACAACATACCAAGTTGTTGTGATGGGAATTCCAACATTAAAAATGGCGGCAGATGGCCTATTAGCCGAGTTCATGTATAACATTTTAAACATTACGGCTTTAATGGTATTACTCGGTGTCACGATGGCATTAATTCGCAGATCTAATAATCATAATTTAGACGTTACACAACGAATTGAATTTGATTTATTCCCTCTTTATATGTTACTTGCTGTAACGGTAACAGGATTAATATTAACGGTTCAATATAAGTTTCTTGGTGGTTGGATGCACAATTATATGTCATTACTTCATCAAATAACCGTTGTCATATTCTTAGTATATTTCCCTTTTGGTAAGTTATTTCATTTACCAGTTCGCCCGTTAGCAGTGGCAGTTCCTATGAATTATCAAGAGGAAGTCCAAGTGGATACACGACCTTGTCAAAAATGTGGGACGACGTACAGTAGCGATGACCAAATTACTGATGTCAAAGAAATTTTAGGTGTTCAAGCGTTTGATTTATCTTTTCAAGATGGGACATATGCGGCAGATTATTGCCCAGCATGTAGACGGAAATTACGTGTGATGAGCCAGTTGAATATGGGTGATCCAAAATTCACACCAAATGGACCAATTCAAACGAATAATGGAATTCATATTCCAGGGTTTGGTAGAAAAAGAGCTGATGAATTTTATAACAAAGAAGAGGGGGATATAAAATGACAGATTTTCTTGTCAAAGAGGGAGTAAAGAATCTTCATCATAAAGGTGAAAAGCTAATCACAACTCACTGTTGTTATTGTGGCATGCAATGTGGCATGCATATTCGGGTGAATGAAAAAACAGGTAATGTCGTCGGAGTAGAACCGCGCTATGATTGGCCAGTAACATTAGGGAAAATGTGTCCAAAAGGGGTAACCGCCTATCAAACAGTTGACCACGAAGAAAGAATCAAAACACCGTTAATTAAGAAAAATGGCCAGTTTGTGAAAGCGACGTGGGAAGAAGCACTTGATTTAATCGAGGCAAACTTTAAACGGGTTCAAAGTGAGTACGGGAAAGATGCTGTATCTGTATTTGGTGGCGTATCAATGACAAATGAAAAATGTTATTTAGTTGGTAAATATGCAAGAGCAGTTTTAGGTACACGGTTCATTGATTATAATGGTCGTTTTTGTATGAGTTCAGCGGCCGGTGGATTTATGAAAACATTAGGAACAGACCGCGGCTCAACATTACCATGGCCGGAATTAGAGCATACCGATTGCTTCTTTATGGCAGGTTCAAATACAGCTGAATGTCATCCAACAAGCATTCAATGGTTATGGAAAGCAAGGGATAAAGGAGCGAAAATGATTGTTGTTGACCCTAGAGAAACACCAACAGCAAGAATTGCCGATGTTCACTTAGATATTCGACCTGGAACAGATGATACGTTAGCGAGTGGAATGTTACACCTTCTCATCAAACATGGCTATGTGGATGAAACATATGTATCAGAACGCTGTAACAATTTTGAAGAGTTAAAAGTATCTGTGGAACCTTTCACAGCAAAATATACAGCTGAGGTTACTGGTGTTGACATTGAAAAAATAGAAAAAGCAGCTCATATTTATGGTCGTTCCAAACGTTCTGTCGTCATGTTTGCTAGAGGAATTGAACAACAATCAAAAGGTGTTGATAATGTTACTTTATATACTTCTATGGCCTTATTACGTGGACAAATTGGAAAGTTTGCTTCTGGAGTAGCAACATTTACTGGGCAAGGAAATGGCCAAGGTGGAAGAGAGCATGGGCAAAAAGCAGACGCTCTTCCGGGATATCGTAAAATTGCCGATCCGAAAGCTGTAGAATATGTGTCAAGTGTGTGGGGGATTGACCCGAAAGACATGCCAAAAGCTGGGGTTTCCGCGTACGAAATGTTTGATGAAATCGAAAAAGGTGAAATTCGAGCAATGCATGTCATTTGTAGTAATCCAGCTGTATCTGCTCCGAATTTAACTCATATATGGAATGGCTTTAATAAATTAGATTTTATGGTTGTGAGTGACTTTTTCTTATCCGAAACAGCGGAGTTTGCTGATGTCATATTACCAGCAACGTCATGGGCTGAAGATGAAGGGACAACAACGAATTTAGAAGGTCGTGTTATTCGAATACGGAAAGTAAAAGATCCGGTTGGAGAATCCAAACCAGACTGGGAAATTCTGCAGTTGATAGCGAATCGAATGGGCAAAGGACATTTATTTCCTTACAATAACCCAAGAGAAATCTTTGATGAATTCCGATTAGCCTCCAAAGGGGGGAAAGCAGACTATTACGGAATTACGTATGAACGAATTGATAAAGAGGATGGGGTATTTTGGCCTTGTCCTTCAGAGGACCATCCAGGGACACCAACAATGTTTAAAGAGAAGTTTGGGACAGAAGATGGCAAAGCCATTTTACCTGTTGTTCATTATCGTCCATCTGATGAAACTCCGACAACAGAATATCCACTTTATTTAACGACAGGACGGGTAGTATTCCATTATCTTTCTGGGTCACAAACGAGAAGAACCAAGTTTTTAATGGAACAATGTCCAGTTCCTTATGCGGAATTACACCCAGAGCTTGCAAGTCAGTATGGGCTAACAAACGGTCAAAAAGTAAAATTGACGACAAAACGTTCAGATATGATATTAGAGGTGCGTTTAACAAAAGCGATTCGAAAAGATACGGTCTTTGTACCCTATCATTGGGGAAAAGAATTAGCGATAAATCAACTAACAAATGCCGCACTTGATCCGATTTCAAGAATGCCAGAATTTAAAGTGTGCGCAGTGAAAATGGAAAAAGCATAATAGGAAGGAGTGGCTACTATGAAAAAAGTGATGTATTTAGAGTTTGAACGTTGTATTGGATGTCGTTCATGCCAAGCGGCTTGCAGGGAGTGTGGGGGCCATGATGCAAAAGAAAGAAACTATGTGGAGTATGTCGATTTCATGGAAAGTCGACAAACCTTTCCGATGTTATGTATGCAATGTAAGGATCCTGCATGTGCAAGAGTATGTCCAGCCAATGCAATTCAAATAACAGAAGAAGGTGTTGTTCTTTCAGCTATGGAAGAAAAATGTATCGGTTGTCGAAACTGTACATTTGGTTGTCCATTTGGAATACCGAAATTTGATTTTGAAGAAAATAAAATGTACAAATGTGACATGTGTTATGACCGTACAAAACATGATATTTCACCAATGTGTGCATCTGTTTGCCCAAGTGATGCAATTCGATTTATTGATTTTGATGAAATGCAGGCATTACGGCGGAGAAGAACGCAATTGAATTTAATAGAGGGAAAAAAACCGACAGAGCAGGATAAATGGAAATACGTGCCAGAGTTTTTTGGAGTGTACTCGGACTAAAAGGAGGGAAAAGCAATGACAAACAAAAAAACAGGTCGGAACCAAAAAGATACACAAGATGATATGATTCATCTTGTGGACAATTTAAATCGTGATGATGATTTAAAATATAACCGTCGTGCCTTTTTAAAGTCTGCTGTTGGTGTATCGGTTGCGTTAGGGTTAGCCACAGTCCCTTTTTCAGTCAGAGCGATGTTAGGCATAGAGGAAGACGAACACGAGCGGTTTGAAATTGCAAAAGTGAATGATGTTCCAAAAGGAAACTCAACGACCTTTTATTATCCGACTGAGCATGATGCTGCTTTATTAATTCATACGAAATCAGGAGAATGGAAAGCATATAATAGTGCATGCACACATCTGATGTGTCCGGTCTTTTATGAAGCAGAAGGAGAAACACTCGTATGTCCATGTCATAAAGGATATTTTGATTTAGGAAACGGCCATCCTGTTGAAGGACCTCCACAACGAGAATTGCCATTAATTGAACTTGAAGTTGATAATGGGGTTGTGTATGCCGTTGGAAGGAAAATTCGCCATGGCTAAAAAAATATGTTGGGCTATTATTTTTATAACAATTGCTGTAAATGTTGTTATGTTACAATGGACAATTGAAGCGTATTTAGGACTAGAATATGAGAAAATCTATATGTATTCAACAGTGGCAGTTATTTCTGTCATCTGTGCATTAGTTGCTTTTTTCATATGGCGAAAACATGAATATCATTCTAATTAATGAACGGTAAATTGACTAAATTGTGTCTGAGTATTTGTGAATGGGATTCTATTTAACTATTATAAATTAACTATTTACAATTGTGTCCAATTTATGTATAGTGTAGATAAGTTTATAAATGAGCTGATGAGATCATTGAGGGACAGCTTTTTGTATCAGGAGCATACTAAACGTATGTCTTGATTCAAAAGCTGTCTCTTTTCGCATGCCTTGTAAACGCTTTCATTTGTAAACTTCAATTCTAAAGGGGGAATGACATATGTCAGCTTATTTAGGTGAAGTCATTGGAACAATGATTTTAATCATTTTTGGAGGGGGTGTCGTAGCTGGCGTTGTTTTAAAACAGTCAAAAGCTGAAGCATCAGGTTGGATTGTTATTGCGATGGGATGGGGATTTGCAGTTGCCTTTGGTGTTTATGCGGTAGGGGCCGTTAGTGGTGCTCATTTAAATCCAGCTGTTACACTAGGATTAGCATCAGTCGGTGAATTTGCTTGGTCTCAAGTTCCAGGGTATATTGCAGCGCAAATGTTAGGAGCATTTCTAGGAGCTATTATCGTTTATCTTTATTATCTTCCTCATTGGAGGGCAACTGAGGACCAAGGAGCAAAGCTTGCTGTTTTTTCAACAGCCCCTGCGATACGACATACACCATCAAACTTAATTAGTGAGATTTTAGGGACAGCCGTTTTAGTGTTTGGAATTTTATTTATTGGAGCAAATCAATTTACTGAAGGGTTAAACCCACTTATCGTTGGTTTCTTAATTGTTGCAATTGGTTTATCATTAGGAGGAACAACGGGCTATGCTATTAATCCTGCTCGTGACTTAGGACCGCGAATTGCTCATTTCTTATTACCGATTGCTGGTAAAGGATCATCTGATTGGTCATATGCTTGGATTCCTGTCGTAGGTCCTGTCATTGGGGGAATATTAGGGGCAAGATTTTACCATTCTTTATTTACAAGTGGTTCATTGACTGGATTTTATATATTCTTAGGCGTAGTCGCTATTGCCGTGTTTGCATCGAAAGCATTAGCACCGAAAGAAACACCAGGTATGGAAACAACAAAAAAAGTAGCATCCTAAAGAGAGACAC
The DNA here is from genome assembly GCF_022812285.1 of Alkalihalobacillus sp. LMS39. Taxonomy (NCBI): domain Bacteria; kingdom Bacillati; phylum Bacillota; class Bacilli; order Caryophanales; family Bacillaceae; genus Alkalihalobacillus; species Alkalihalobacillus sp. LMS39. The sequence goes on along the minus strand of NZ_CP093300.1, from coordinate 3,756,121 downwards.
TACTAAAAAAGAGAATCTTATTTAGAATTATTATAATTCAAAAACAAAAAAAAGTCTAGTTTATTTAGGAGGAGAAATATATGGAAAAAAAATATATTCTATCATTAGACCAAGGAACAACGAGCTCAAGAGCAATCTTATTTAATAAAGCAGGGGAAATTGTTCATAGTGCACAAAAAGAATTCACGCAACATTTTCCTAATCCAGGTTGGGTCGAACATGATGCCAACGAAATTTGGGGCTCTGTGTTATCCGTCATTGCAGAAGTATTGTCGGAATCAGAAGTTAAACCCGTTGAAATTGCTGGCATCGGCATTACAAATCAAAGAGAAACAGCCGTCGTTTGGGATAAAAATACTGGTAAACCTGTTTATCATGCCATTGTATGGCAATCACGACAAACGGCTGACATTTGTGAGCAATTAAAAGCAGATGGGTACAATGATGTTGTTCGTTCAAAAACAGGTTTGTTAATCGACGCTTATTTTTCTGGAACAAAGGTCAAATGGATTTTAGACAATGTAGAAGGGGCTAGAGAGAAAGCAGAAAACGGTGAATTGCTTTTTGGAACAATTGATACATGGTTAATCTGGAAGCTAAGTGGCGGAGTTGCTCACGTTACCGATTACACAAACGCATCAAGGACATTAATGTATAATATTTATAATTTAGAGTGGGATCAAGATTTATTAGATATGTTAACTGTACCTGCTTCCATGTTACCAGAAGTACGTTCATCTTCAGAAGTCTATGCACATACGGTCGATTATCACTTTTTCGGTCAAAATGTTCCGATTGCAGGCGTGGCAGGTGACCAACAAGCAGCTTTATTTGGGCAGGCTTGTTTTGAAAAGGGGATGGCCAAAAACACATACGGAACAGGTTGTTTCATGTTAATGAATACAGGTGAAACAGCAGTTCCTTCTGAGAATGGATTGTTAACGACAATCGCATGGGGCATTGACGGGAAAGTTGAATATGCATTAGAAGGAAGTATATTTGTAGCAGGCTCAGCTATTCAATGGCTAAGAGATGGACTTCGTATGATTAAGTCAGCTCCTGACACTGAATCATATGCCGCAAATGTCGAATCGACAGACGGAGTTTATATGGTACCAGCATTTGTAGGGTTAGGAACGCCATATTGGGATAGTGATGCACGTGGAGCGATTTTTGGTCTAACACGCGGAACAACAAAAGAGCACTTTATTCGTGCAACATTAGAATCATTAGCATATCAAACAAAAGATGTGTTACAAGCAATGGAAGCAGATTCAGGCATTGAATTAAAGAAGCTTCGAGCTGATGGTGGAGCGGTGAAAAATAATTTCCTAATGGAATTCCAGAGTGACATTTTGAATGTTGAAGTGGAAAGACCAGAAGTAAATGAAACAACGGCACTAGGCGCAGCCTATTTAGCTGGGTTAGCCGTCGGTTTCTGGTCAAGTAAACAAGAAATATCTCAAAATTGGAAGGTAGAACGAACATTTGAAGCAACAATGAATAATGAAACAAGAGAACAACTTTATGATGGCTGGAAAAAAGCAGTCGAAGCAACAATGGGTTTCAAACCAGTAAAACGAATGGAAAAAACAGAGCAATCTGTGTAACATAAACAAGTTAATGAAACGTCGAGGCCGATGAGAGGACAACAACAACTGCGAACATTACATGTTCGTCAGTTTGTTGTTGTCTTTTTTTAATATATAAGAAAAATTTTGGTATAGTAGCGATGCTTTGAAAGCTTATTCTATTGTAAAAGAAGTGGACCTCCCAGTATAATAAAAAAAATAAAGAGGTCAACTTAACGCTTGTATAGAAAATGGTAAAAGAGAGACAGAGTGTAGTAAAAGAAGGGGGCGTAATTTTGGACTTTAACGGGCAAAAAGTACTTCCAGCCATTAAACAAATGAAAGACTTTGAAACGGTGTTAAACAGTGAGTATGAATATATGGTTATGTTGGATCTTCATATTTCACAATTAGCTGGGATTATGAAATATGCAAGAAGTAAAGGAAAAAAGCTTTTATTGCATGCTGACCTAATTCAAGGACTAAAAAACGATAAATATTCAGCAGAATTTTTATGTCAATGTTTAAAGCCAGCGGGACTCATTTCTACAAGAGGAGAAGTGTTACAAACGGCTAAAAAAAATAACATATTGGCCATTCAACGGTTATTTCTACTCGATACGATTGCACTCGAAACAAGTTATAAGCTAGCTAAAAAAATCCAACCAGATTTTATTGAAATTTTACCTGGGGTGTTACCATCCTTTATAAAAAAAGTAAATGATGATACGAAAATTGATATTATTGCGGGCGGATTAATTTATGAAGAACAAGAAATTACCAGTGCTATTGATGCAGGTGCAAAAGCAGTGACAACCTCAAGGAAAGAGCTTTGGAATTATAGATCGTAACATTTTTTGACTTTTATATATTTCCACTATGAATAAATAATAAAGGGTGATATAGTGAATTCAGATTCGTGCAAACTGCTTTGCACAAAAGAGGTGTTCTAATGGAAAATAAAGCTTTGCCGTTTAAGCGGTTCTTTACTGAATTATCACCTGAAAATCAAAAAATCCTTTTGGAAATTGGAACATCCTTTGTAGTAACGGAAGGAACAAAGTTATTTTCTGAAGGTGATAAGCCAGAATTTGTTTATCTTATTCGCTCTGGAAAGGTTAGTCTTAGCAAGATGACGATAGACGGGAAAGAAATATCAGTTCACCTTAAGCAAAAAGATGAATTAGTTGGTGAAGTTGGCTTATTTAATGAAATGAGTATTAGTGTAACGGCGACCGTTCAAGAAGATGCTGAGCTAGTAAGGTTTGAAACAAATCGATTAGAAGAATTGTTTTATGTGAACGGTGAAATTGCAGTCGCTTTTATGAAATGGTTTGCGAGACATACACAATCAACACAAGCAAAATTTAAAGATTTGTTATTATGTGGAAAGTCAGGAGCGCTTTATTCTACATTAATCCGATTTTGTAATTCATATGGAATAGAGCATGAAAAAGGGATATTAATTAATGTGCAGTTAACAAATCAAGATTTGGCCAATTATATTGGTACCGCTAGAGAAAGTGTAAATCGAATGTTAAATGAACTAAAAAAGAAAAACGTCGTGATGATGGAGAATGGTTTTATCGTCGTCATGGATTTAAAGTTCTTGAAAGATTATTTACACTGCGGAGATTGTCCAATTGAGATTTGTACAATATAAGAAAAGGAGACCAAAGAGCTTTAAGCTTTTTGGTCTTTATTGGCATATAAAAAGTGTGAAAATTTTATTCTAGCAGTGAAGATTTGAAAGAAAAAGACGCTCCCGCGTGTTTCTTATTTTACCATTGGCTCGTAGCTTTTAATTTTAAATCAGTTCCTGAAAATACTTCTTCACCGAATGTCGTAATGACAGTTGCAGATTGAACGAGAAACGGTTGTATAGATTCTAGTACGTAGGAGAGTAAAATCCCTTCCCCTAACTTTAAAGGCCCGTTAAAAACTTCAATTTTTTGACCTTCCATTGATCTGTATTGTGCTTCTAAGAGAAAGGTTTGCCATTCATGAAAACGATGCGTAATGGTTGCGATATCTCCATTTTTTAAAAATCCAACATGGGCGCTATCGTCATTAATTTGAGTGACATCACATGTATGAATTAATTCTTGAATATAATGATGAACTTGCTCAAGAGCGTCAAAATCATTGGGAGGAAAATAAACGAATAATTGATTTTTCTCGCGATTCTGTTCAAGCTGAATTGTAACTTTATCAATCTTTTTATGAAAACGTGTGCCAACTTGAAGTAAAGGCGCAAGTTGGGCATTAACTTGTTGCTCATTTTTATAAGTTAAACATACTTGTAACATGAGAAACACTCCTTTCACATTAACAATAACAAAATCAGTATCGGATGAAAGTGATGAATATCACAGTGACAAGGCTCACATCAACGATAAAATGAAAGAGGTATAATAAAGAAAGAGAGGGGGGAGTAAAATGAACTGGTTTATTCCTAAGGAACATGGTGCTTGGGCGATGTTGTTTGTTCCTTTATTACTAGGTACCTTTTTGTATGAGCCAAATGGATATCATTTGTTATTTTTTATGAGTATAACGCTTTTGTATATGGCCACTAGTCCATTTTTAGTGTTTATTCGAAAACCTAAAAGAAGAAAAGAGGCACAACCTGCGTTTTTGATTTATGCAGTGACTGGGATTCTACTCTTAGTTCCTGTTGTCATAAAGTTTCCGTTTCTGTTTGTTTTCTTTATTATAGTCTTCCCATTGTTTACCTTAAATATCATGTTTGCTAAAGTAAAACAAGAACGTGCTTTTTTAAATGATGTAGTTGCGATAGTCGCATTTTCGATCCTTTTGTTAATGTGTACGTATATCGCTGTGGAGGAAATTCCAATAACCGCCTTTATTGTAGCGGGACTTTCAATCGTTTTTTTTATTGGTAGCGTGTTTCATGTTAAGGTATTTATTCGAGAAAGAGGCAATTCCTCCTTTTTACGCTGGGCTAGAGTGTACCATTCAATTTGGATTATTGGTCCATTACTTGTAGGGTTACCTGTTATTTCTCTCATATTTTCCTTCAGTTTCTTAAAACATTGGCTAATGCCTGTTAAACAAAGGTTTAAGCCGATTACGATCGGAATTATTGAAATCGGAAATAGCCTCTTTTTTCTAGGTGCGGTTCTCGTTTTTTTCTCATGATTTAGCTTCCTTTAGGAAATAGTAATAAAGAAAAGGGGGAGAGTGAATATGGGACAAAACAGGCAGTTTGACCATGGTCAGAAAGCTCCGAATAATGGGATTTATGTTGAAATCGGTGAAACTGGTACTGAAGTACAAAATCCTAAATCGGTAAAATTAAATGCCGGAGATACCTTTCCTGAAACGAGTAACCATAATCGTAAGTGGAAATTAAAGCACAAATAAAAAAGAAGCATCAATGGGATTTTAATCTCCCTTTGATGCTTTTTTTATTAAAAGATAAGAAAATTTTGGTCTACCAGTGAAGTTTTGAAAGCTTATTCAAGAAGAACAAAGGCTCCGCACTTCGCTTGAAACGAAAAGAAGCTTCGCGTTTTTCTTAATTTATGGTAATTAAGCGGCCATGAAAACCGTTATCTGTGAACATTACTAGAGTTTTGGAACGTTGGTGGCCATATAAGCACTTAATCATAATATAACACTAGGAATAGTGTTGCTTTTGTGTTAATAAGCGCTCCTGTGGCCGCTAAAAAACGGAAACCCGTATAATGTTCACAAATAACGGCTGCTCTGTCCGCAAAAATTTTAATTGAACGTGACAAAAGGGACTTGCTCAACTTCAATATCATGTTTTCGTTACACAGTCATAAACTGGAGAGTAAAGAGGAAAACAGGGATTTACTAAGTGAATCCCCATTTTTTACAGCATTCATTACGTTTTTCTATCGTTTGCATAATGTATAAGGAGGGACATAGCCCCCGATTTACTATGCAAGGAGAAGGTGTGCCTTATGAACGAACGGTTTTTTTCAATTGATGGTCAATGGAACGTCGTTCATCTTCCTGAACAGCCCAATGGTTTTGGTGTGTTGCTACTCGGTGATCGAAATTATTTTGTCCAAAGCAACAATCAGTCCTGGTTGCAAAACCCTGAACGAAAGTTATTATTACAGGAATTAACACAGGCAGGTTATACCGTGTTTTCGTCCAATTTATACGGCAACCATTGGGGAAGTGAACCTGCGTGTCAACTGGCTTTACAGCTTCATCATGTATTACAAAGACAAGAAATATTAAATGATAAAGTTCATATTATAGCTGAAGGTATGGGAGCATTAGTCGCCATTAAGCTTATCCAACAAGTGCCAGAGCAATTTCGTTCGGCTGTGCTTATAAATCCTTGTCTTCATTTATATCGGTTTTATAAAAAAGAGCGGAAAACGAAGCTTTTTTATAAACGGTTATTATATGAATTATCAGAAGCCTATGGTGTTGATACGAGTGAGGTAGAGGCAAAAGTGTTAAAAAAGAATCATCTGTGGCAGCTTGAGCAGTCGCCACCAATTCGCATGGTGATTGAGATGGGAAGCGAGCCATTTTCGTTGGAAGACCATGGACGTAGATTTGAACACTATCAGCGTCAAAAAGGAATGGAAATATCGTTATCGTTACATTTACCGAAAAAACCATTTTCTTATTATGCACATCCTACACTGTCACATTTTAAAAAAAATGAAAAGCTTGATAAGAAATCCTCGTTGTAACGAAAGAGGATGTTTCAAAGAAAAAAGCTTTGAGACATCCTCTTTATAAATGAAGGGGAGGAGAATATAAATGAAAAAAGTAATGGTCACCGGTGCACTTGGGTTTATTGGCTTCCATTTATGTGAATCTTTACTTAACGAAGGGATTGAGGTAATAGCTGTTGACTATTGTACACCCTCTTCTCGACTAGTTGAAGAAAAGCTTTTCTGTTTCGGAAGAAATGCTTTGTTTCATTATAGAAATGAAAGTACTCAGGATGTAATTAAACAAGATATCGTTAAGCAGTGTGATGTGATTTATCACTTAGCAGCCATAACATCTTCTAAGATTGGCTGGTCTCAATTTGAACAATTAATAAAAGAGAATGTTGAGGCTACCAAACAACTTGTTGAACATAGTTCTTCTTCCACGCGGATGATTTACGCTTCTTCGGTCGATGTGTATGGAGAACGATTTGGCGAGCTAACTGAAAATACACCAACTTCTCCAAGTTCCGCGTATGCAATGACAAAATTAGCGGCAGAACGTTATCTTGAAAAAAGAGATGACAGGGAGATAATCACTCTGAGATTGCCAACTATATACGGTCCTTGGCAAAGGGAAGATATGGCTTTTCAACAAGTTTTGCTACAAAAAGAAAACAATGAACCGCTACAAATGAAAGAGGACCGTAATACGGTTGATTTACTTTATGTAACAGACGTCGCTCAAGCCTTTTATAAAGCAGGAACAACGAAAAAAGCGAAAGGAATATTTAATTTAAGTAGTGGAGAAATTGGTGAATGGTATCGTGCTAAATCTATCCTATTGGACGAACCACATAAAGTGGCAAGTTCACCTCAACAAGTCTTTATATCAAACAAAAAAGCAGCAAATAAGCTTCAGTTTAAAAAAAGAACGTCAATAGAACAAGGACTAAAAAGACAAGAAGAGCATGTCAAACAGTGGAAAGCATTATATAATAAAGTATAGAGGGGAATGTCCCCTTTCAAGTTAGAGGGGGGATAAAGTTGGAGAAAAAACAAGTGCTCATTAGCGCATTCCTGTTTGTGATTGTGACGCTCATTGCGTATATTATCCTGGCGTTACTTTTCAATATAAGTGAAGGAACAGCTGTAGTTCTGGCAATACTATTAGGAATTGGTTCTGAATTTCTCTACAATATATTGAAGAAAAATAACGCGAAGAGGTAGGTTAACACCTTTTCGCGTTTTTTTTATAATGATCGTTAATTTTATTTTGCAAATGAATTTTCAAAAAATGAAATTTCTGGGTATTTATCTTGTGCGGTCCGTAATTGGAAGTCATTTTCAAACAAGACAACGATTCTTCCATCTCGGTCAGTTACAAGATTTCTTTGCATCTTCTTGAATTTTTCCATGTCTTTCTCAGGACCATGCACCCAACGAGCAATCGAAAAAGGAATACGTTCAAGAATGATGTCTACTTTATATTCATGTTTAAGGCGATATTCAAGCACTTCAAATTGGAGCACACCTACAACTCCAACAATTTGTTGTTCTATGACTTTATTGTACGTTTGAAAAAGTTGTATTGCACCTTCTTCTGTTAATTGTTTTATACCTTTTTCAAACGATTTATGTTTTAATGCTTCTTTTACCGTGACGGCAGCAAAATGTTCTGGTGAGAAATGTGGCATTTCACTAAATTCAAAATGATCGTCTTCAACTAACGTATCTCCAATTCGGAAAGTACCAGGGTCGAATAAGCCGATAATATCTCCAGCATACGCTTCTTCAACGATGTTTCGATTTTGTGCTAAAAATTGTGTAGGCTGTGAAATTTTGATTGTTTTACCTAGACGAACATGGTTTACTGCCATCCCTCGTTCAAATTTTCCTGATGTGATACGTAAAAATGCAATACGATCACGATGAGCAGGGTTCATATTAGCTTGGATTTTAAAAACAAACCCAGAAAATTTATCGGTCTCTAAAGGGGAGACAACACCTTTATTACTTTCTCTCTTTGTTGGATATGGTGCCATTTCTAAGAAGTTTTCTAAAAATGTTTGAACACCGAAATTTGAAATCGCACTTCCAAAAAAGATGGGGGAAAGTGTGCCATTTCGGATAGCTTCCTCATCATAAGGATCACCAGCCACATCAAGAAGTTCCATTTCTTCGCGAAATTGGGCCAGTAAGCTTTCGTCACCTACAATCTCATCAATTAGTGGGTCATCTGGTCCAGATACGTCTTTAACATCAATAGCACCACTGTCGTCGGGATTAAACAGCTCGACTCTTTTATTGTGACGGTCATAGACTCCGACGAAGGATTGGCCCATTCCAATTGGCCAATTCATCGGATAAGAACGAATGCCTAATAACTCTTCAAGTTCTTCCATTAAATCAAAAGGATCTCTTCCTTGTCGGTCTAATTTATTCATAAAAGTAAAAATTGGGATGCCACGCATTTTACAAACTTTAAATAATTTTTTCGTTTGCGCTTCTACTCCTTTGGCTGCATCGATTAACATTGTTGCAGAATCTGCCGCTGTTAATGTTCGATATGTGTCTTCACTAAAATCTTGGTGTCCAGGAGTATCTAATATATTGACTTTGTAGCCTTTATATTCAAATTCAAGGGCAGAGCTCGTTACAGAAATTCCTCTTTGCTTTTCGATTTCCATCCAGTCACTAAGGGCATGTTTGGAATTTTTTCGTCCTTTTACAGTACCGGCTTCACGGATAGCTCCACCAAAATAAAGTAATTTCTCAGTTAATGTTGTTTTTCCAGCGTCTGGGTGAGAGATAATGGCAAAAGTACGACGTGCTTGCACTTCTTTATGATAATTGTTCATATAATTCCCCTTTACATGTCATTCTTTCTGATTATAACAGGTGAAAATTAGATATGCATCTTTTTGTCAATCTTTTCATGTAATATTTCAATAACATTAAAAAATGATTACAGATACGAGGATAAGAGGACTTTTCTCTTATTTGTCGAATGAATACATGTTAGAATTCAAATGAAAATCAAGGTAATTCCTTCCATGTAGTTAATTTGTTGCGGTAATATTGTTGAAAATCCAGTATAATTAATTTTGGTTAAAAAGATAAGGGAGTTGTCTTACTCATGCGAAACAGATTTGTTATGGCCTTACTCATTCTCATTTTAGTTGGGACAGGCTGTGCGACTACAAGTTCTACATCTAGCATACATAGAGTAGGTCTATTAGTTGAGGATACAATTGATGACCAAGGGTGGAACAGCAAAGGTTATCAAGGGCTGTTACAAATTCAAAGTAGTTTAAATGTAGATGTACAGTTTAAAGAAGAGATAAATAGCTTATCAAATGCAAAAATAGCAGTGCAAGAATTTGCTCAAAATGATGTGAATTTAATTTTCGGACATGGACGGATTTTTGCTGAGTTTTTCACTGAGCTAAAAGATGAGTATCCACATATTCATTTTGTCAGTTTCAATGGAAGTGTTTCTGGTGATAATATTACAAGTTTGCATTTTGAAAGCCACTCTATGGGATTTTTTGCAGGTATGGTAGCAGCACAAATGTCAGAAACCGATCATATTGGTGTCATTGCTGCTTATGCGTGGCAACCAGAAGTAGCTGGATTTGTGGAAGGGGTTCATTATCAAGATGAATCTATAAAAGTCTCCGTTGATTATGTAGAGGATTGGTCCAATACGGAAAAAGCATTGGATATTTATGAGGATATGTCGAGTTTAGGTGCTGATGTTTTTTATCCTGCCGGTGATGGTTTTCATGTGCAATTGCTAGAGGAAATTAAAAAAGAAGGTAAATTTGCAATAGGCTTTATTAGCGATCAATCGGATTTAGGTGGTTCTACTGTCCTAACGAGTACGGTTCAACACGTAGATGCGTTGTATCAACTTGTTGCAGACCGATACAGCAAAGGCGAACTTGAATCCGGAAATTTATATTATGACTTTGCAGATGGTGTCATTTCTTTAGGGCAGTTTAGCTCTCAAGTACCAGATGATGTCCAAGCAAATGTTAATCAAGCGATTAATGAGTATGTACAAACAGGAAAGCTTCCTGAGTAACAATGAATATAGGAGGTGTACGTATGGATCCAGAATTAAAAATGAAATTTATGCAAATTGCAATGAAGCATATGCCAGAGGCAAAGGCACTACTAGATAATAAAGGAATCGAATTATCAATGGATGATTTGCAACCGGTGTTAAATATGTTATTAAGTGTGATGAATGAAGCATATGAACTTGGAAAAGAAGAGAATAAGTAAGTGACAAAGCTATTAAAGGTTCTTTCCTTTAATAGCTTTAATTGTGTTTTTTTCGGACATTGTACTAAATCATTTTATGTTCTCGGTGGAATTTAGTCGTGAAATGGAGAGGACAGTTATTTCTACACGGGAAATAACTAGAACGTTACGCATTAACATCGCTTTTATTTGTCCATACTCATAATACAAATAACTTCTTTTTTTGAAAAGTGAAGTTATGAAAGCATGATACATAGACAAGAAAATAAAAATCAGATAAAATTGGTATCAGGTCTTAATATTTACCTGTAAACTAGAAATAGTAGAAGGTAAGGGGGAAATGAAATGACAAAAGCTGGTATCTTAGGTATGGGAAGAAGTTTAGGAGATCAGGTTGTAACCAATTTAGATTTTGAGCAACGATTAGATACAACAGATGAATGGATACGAACGAGAACAGGCATTGAAGAAAGACGAATTGCTTCTGAGCATATTGATAGCTCTCATCTTGCGTTCGAGGCAGCAAAAGATGCATTACAACAGGCAGACACTTTAGCCGAAGAACTTGATTTAATTATTGTCGCTACAGTAACACCAGATATGGCTTTTCCTTCTGTATCAGCGATTATTCAAGAACAATTAGGAGCTTCGAATGCTGCTGCAATGGATATTAGTGCAGCTTGTGCAGGGTTTATTTATGGAATTGTAACAGCGCAACAATTTATTGAAAACGGTGCGTATAAAAAGGTCCTTGTTGTTGGTGTAGAGAAGTTATCAAAAATAACGGATATGAATGACCGCAATACGGCTGTGTTATTTGGCGATGGTGCAGGAGCGGCTGTGCTAGGTCCTGTAAGTGAAGATAAAGGAATATTAGCTTTTGAATTAGGAGCAGATGGCACTGGTGGCATGCATATTCATTTGCGTGATGAATTCCTTTATATGAATGGACGAGAAGTCTTTAAGTTTGCGGTTAGACAAATGGGTGAATCGGCCCTAGGAGTTATTGAAAAAGCTGGATTAACAAAAGAAGATGTCGACTTTTTAGTTCCTCACCAAGCCAATATTCGCATTATGGAAGCTTCAAGGGAGCGTCTAGATTTGCCACCAGAAAAGATGGCAACAACAGTGAAAAAGTATGGGAATACATCAGCATCTTCCATTCCAGTTGCGATGGTAGAAGAGCTAAATAACGGAAAAATAAAGGATGGGGATGTCATTGTCCTCGTTGGGTTTGGAGCAGGGCTTGTCTGGGGTGCGGTTGCGCTTCGTTGGGGTCGCTAAAGTGAAAAATTAACAGTAAAGGAGAGCGAGATAAATGGAAAAAAAACGTGTTGTTATTACGGGAGTTGGGGCTATTTCACCGTTAGGTTTAGATGCTGAAACGATGTGGAACAACGCCATTAACGGTGTATCAGGTGTTGGACCATTAACGAGAGTCGATGTTTCGAAATTCCCAATGAAAGTAGCAGCTGAGGTAAAGGACTTTGACCCTACTGTTTATATGGATCGAAAAGAAGCACGGAAGATGGACCGCTTTACACAATTTGCGGTAGGAGCATCTATAATGGCGCTTAAAGATGCTTCACTTGAAATTACAGATGACATTGCCCCGCGTGTAGGAGTTTGGATTGGTTCTGGTATTGGGGGAATGGAAACATATCAAGAGCAATTCCGAATTTTTGAACAAAAAGGATATCGCCGAGTAAGTCCTTTCTTTGTTCCAATGATGATCCCTGATATGGCGGCAGGGCAAGTGTCGATTGTAACAGGTGCAAAAGGAATTAACTCATGTTCTGTAACCGCGTGTGCTTCTGGTACGAATTCAATCGGGGATGCATTTAAAGTTATTCAACGTGGTGACGCTGATGTTATGATTACAGGTGGTGCAGAGGCCCCAATTACAGACATGGCTGTAGCAGGATTTAGTACAGCGAAAGCAATTAGTACAAATGAGGATCCGAAAACAGCATCCAGACCGTTTGATGCTAATCGTGATGGCTTTGTTATGGGTGAAGGTGCAGGTATTGTTATTTTGGAATCATTAGAAAGTGCATTACAGCGTGGCGCGAACATTTATGCTGAAATCGTTGGATATGGTGCAACTGGAGATGCATACCATGTAACTGCACCAGCACCAGAAGGAGAAGGTGGCGTGCGAGCAATGTCACAAGCCATTGCAGATGCAGGGTTAAAACCTCATGAAATTGATTATATGAATGCACATGGAACAAGTACACCATATAACGATAAATATGAAACCATGGCGTTAAAGACCGTTTTTGGTGATCATGCATCAAAGTTAGCCGTGAGTTCAACAAAATCAATGACAGGTCACTTGTTAGGAGCGGCTGGTGCGGTTGAAGCTATTTTAACTGTAAAAACAATTCAACAAGGTATTATTGCTCCGACAATCAATTATGAAACACCTGACCCAGAATGTGATTTAGACTATGTTCCAAATGAAGCGAGAAAACAAGAAGTGAAAGCAGCGATGAGTAATTCATTAGGCTTTGGCGGACATAATGCAACATTAGTATTTAAAAAATACGAATAAAATAAAGCTGTAGCAAGGTCAACATTCGTTTGAACTTGCTACAGCTTTTTAATTTGCTGCATGATGTGGTGAAAGGTTGAAAAAATCATGAAGAGCAGATTTGTTTTTTTCGACATCTAATTCCAGAACTTGTCCAGCATGAAGATATCGTCTATCTTCATAACCATCTTGAACAGGAATGGTTAATGTTTCAACTTCATCAACAGGGTGAAGAACAAAGTCTTTTCCTAAGCTAATAACTTTTCCTGTTGTCATATTCGTATCAACATAAGGTTCAATGGAACCAACAAGTTGTGGAATTCTTGTTAACCCCTTTAATGTTAACAACTCGTCTTTTAGTAAACTAATCGTTTCTTGTTGACGGCGAACCCTACCAAAATCATTTTCATGGTCACTACGGAAACGTACATAATTTAATAATTGTTTTCCATCGAGTGTTTGGACACCAGGATAAAGATTAATGTCATTTTTATGAACCATTCGCTTTGGAACATTGACGGTAATACCGTCCGGTGCAATTAAATCGACAACGTGAATAAATCCTTCAAAATTGACCATAGCATAATAATGAAGGTCAATATCAAAATTTTCTTTAATCGTTTGTCGTAACAATTCTGGACCGCCAAGAAAAAAAGAAGTGTTAATTTTATTTTTTTGATAACCTGGAATGGAAACATAACTATCACGCATAATCGAGGCGATTTTGATCGATTCATTTTTAGGGTGATATTGTGCGATCATAATAGTATCCGTTCTTGCTTTCTCCTCTTGTCTTGCATCAACACCAACAAGAAGAATATTAATCGGTTCATTTTCAATCGGATGCTCTGAATTAAATTCGATATCGGTGTCTTCTGTAGGAGGCTGTTCATTTTCGGGTGTTGTGTTATCATCAAGTTGCTGCAAAGAAGCATTACGTCCGGTTTGAAATTCACTAAATACATATAGAGAAAATGCTATTCCTATGAGGACGGTAAGTAAAAAAAAGAATATGATGGGTTTCTTTATAAACGTCATAAAAACCCTCCCTATACTGATAGGTAACACACAATCTGTCTATAACAATGTAGTTATAGTATGAACTGTAAAACTCATGTTATGAAATGAAATATTGTACAGTTTTCTACAAGATTTGGGAGGGCTAGCTTTTTTAGGTTTTTTTATGAACGGCGGCGCTTGGAAAAGAATTTCTCCTTAAAGAAACGGGACCATAATAAGTAGAAAAGTAATGGAGAAGGGAAATGAATGAGCCCCCAAATTCCCCAAAACCAACGATGGTGACCTCTTCGCCTAGCATCGATAAAAAGCCATGTACTTTGTGCAAGGAGTACTAATGCAATGCCAATCCAAAAATAAATTGGCATGTCTTCAGGTTTTACATTCATGAAACATCATTCCTCATTAGTTGAGACTTTCTTGAATAAAGAACAAAACTAATTCCGCCAATTATAATAATAGCTTGAAGAATTAGGAGACCAAAGAAAAAGTGAACGTAACCCCATAGAACTATGAACAGAATGAACAAAGAAACGAACCAAAAAATGAAAAGTTCTTTTACGAGTTTTTGTTTTTGTTCTGCTTGTACTTGGGTAATAAGATGTTCGAAGCTTTGGACTGTAGGCGGTTGTTCTTTTATAGTACTTTCCATTTTATATAAGGCCTCTACAAGTTTTTTTTCTGAACTATGTCCTTTTTTCTGCATCATTGTAGCTCCTTTCTAATTTGGGTTAACGCCCCATGTACTCTAGATTTAACGGTTCCTTCGGCTATACCAATCATCGTACTAATTTCTTCGTATGTGTAACCATAATAGTGCTTTAAAATAAGTGGAATTCGATATTCGCTAGAAAGTTTCGTTAATCCTTCAATCACTTCTACCCATTCATCGTTATTATGGGCATTTTCATATAGAAGTTGGTGGACACCTTGATTTTGTAGCCACTTTGTCTTTCTTTTTTGTTTTCGAAGTTCATCGATATAAAGGTTTGATGCAATGGTAATGAGCCAAGAAGAAAACTTTGCTTTTCCATTATATTGATGGATCTTTTCAATGCTTTTTATCATTGTTTCTTGTGTAATATCTTCAGCTAAAGAGGGATGAAGGGTTATCTTCAAAAGATAATGTTTAACGAAAGTATAGTTTTGTTGCAAAAGAATGGCAAAAGCACGTTGATTTCCTTTTTTCGCGGCTTTTATTAAGTCTTTTTCTTCCATCCCTGTATGCCTCTTTTCTTTCGTTCGTTTTACTATTCACTATCCCATTGCTCCTTTAGCCATGTGACAGCTTGCTCACGAGTTTGAATTTGATTGTTTAAATATCTTGTTTCGATGTCAAGAATAATCGTTTTATAGATAGGACCAGCTGGTGTGATAAGCGAAGCTAAATCACGACCAGTGATAAGAGTAGGCATCGTATTGCGTTTGTGCACATACTCCAGCAATAGCTCTTGTTGTTCTTTTTGTGTAAAGTACAAACTCAATAGAACTAGTGGAAAGTCATCGTATTCATGCAAATGTTTATGGAGTTGACCTAAAGATGTAAACAGAATCTCTTTCCATTTTGAAACAATGTCAATGCATTCGATAACTTGTTTTTTTTCTGCTTTTGTCTCTGTTTCCCATATCCTCATTATTACTGTTTCGTTTGCTTCGATAAAAGGAAGTAAAAAATAATAAAACCAATGTTGTGTCGGCTTATAGTTAAGCTTAGCTTTCCTTATGGAAGATGTTAGTTTTTCAATGAGGTCATAGTCTTGTTTTTGTAAAGACCGATCGATAAACGTCTCCCAAAACAAGAGAGAATTTAGCCGTTGCATAATGGCATCCGCTGGTGCTTCTTGAAATAATCGCTTTACCTCGGCAACTAGTCGCTTTGTTGATATATTTAGTAGTCCATTCATCGATTGGAGAGCCAGCTTTTCTGTTTGTTCATCCATTTGGAACTGTAAGCGAAGTTCAAATCGAATGGCTCGAAGAATTCGTGTAGGGTCTTCGACAAAACTTAATGGATGTAAAACTCGAATTCTTTTGTCTTTTATGTCTGAAAGACCGTTGTATTCATCAACTACGAAGCCAAATGAAGAAGAGTTTAAATGAATGGCCATCGCATTAATCGAAAAGTCACGGCGAAATAAATCTTCTTTTACATTCGATTTTTCCACTGTTGGCAGGGCAGCTGGCTTAACATAGTATTCCGTTCTTGAACTTACGATATCGACTTTTATGCCGTCCTCTGTTTTCCAGCTTGCTGTTGCAAAATGTTCATGGTCTTTACAGCTTCCACCGAATTTCTGAACTAATTCGTTAGCAAACTGAATGCCATCTCCTTCAATGACTATATCGATATCATCATTTGGACGCTGTAAAAATAAATCACGGACAATCCCGCCAACTAAAAAGGCTCGTTCATTCTTTTCATCTGCCACTTCACCTATCTTTATAAGCAACTTATATTCAGTGGTTGAAAAAAAAGCTTTCATTTTAGTAATAATGCTATCGTCTCTTTCTGTTAAACAGTGTTGGTTTTTTGGCTTGTTCAGTGTCTCTATTACATTTGTTCTTGATATAATCCCAACCAATATTTTGTTTTTTAACACCGGAAATCGTCCGACATTATGTTGAATCATCAATCGTTGGATGTCTTCTAGTGGTGTCGTCGTTTCAACAATGATAACAGGTTGACTCATATAAGCTTTTGCTGGGGCATGCCCTAAGCCATGATGGATGCCTTTATCGATATCTCGTCTAGAAATCATTCCGATGACTTCTTCATTTTCCACAACTGGAAATCCTGTATGTCCATATCGAAACATCATTTCGGCAACAACTTGTAACGAAGTTTCAGGAGAAATCGTTTTAACAGGAGCAGACATCATATTTTCCGCAAGAACTGCGGGCATGATGACCGACTCGATTTCACGCGCAACGAATTCTGTTAGCTGTTGAACTGATCCTTTTTTAATCGTAGCAGATGCGGCAAGCGGGTGACCGCCTCCACCTAATTTCTTCATAAGAGGTAAGAAATTAATTCGGTTTGAATTTGCACGTCCAACAATATATGTACGAGAGCCCATTTCGACAATTGTAAGGACAGCATCAACTTCCATTGTATCTAAGAGCTTTTTTGTGATAGAAGCTAAACCTGATGTATATACTACTTCTGAATGTTTACAAATTGTGAGCACAACACCATCATGAATATAGTCTGTTGCCTGCTGTAAAAGAGTATAAAACAATTCATGGTTTTGGTTTTTTATTTGTTTTGTCATATGAGTTATGAATTCAAGATTCATTCCATAGCGTAATAACACCGAAGCAGTTTGAAAATCACGAATTGTTGTTGTGGAGTGAGTAAAAGCACCGGTGTCTGAGTATAAGCCTAAACCAAATAATGTCGCTTCTATCGAAGAAATAGCCAGCTTTTTCTTCGTTAAACGTTCGACTAACAATGTAATTGTAGCACCTACTTGTTCAATTGTAATATCTTGTGATGTTACGTTAAGCTGCTCTGAAACAGGATGGTGGTCAAAGATAGTGATATGTATAGGTTGTAATTGTTCATGTTTTAATCCTGTACGGTCGATGGAATGAACATCGACTAATATAAGGTGTGTAACGTCAGGCCAGTTAATTTCCTTTTGTGAGTAAAAAGAAAAGTGGTCACGGTATAACGCTAAATATTGCTGGACTTGAATATGTTGACTAGTAGATATTACCATTTTTGCATCGGGATATAATTTTTTCGCTGCAACAAGAGAGGCAAGAGCATCAAAATCTGTGTTTGTATGAGAAACAATAACTTCCAAGAAAACCTCTCCTTTCTTTTTAAAAAGTTGCATTCCACTATTGATAACATATCATTAAATGCGTTTTTCTGAAAGTAGTGGAAAATTTGCTCAAAGTGTTGAGGTTCAAAACACTTCGTGAATCATTTTTCTTATTTTCAAAAAGATAAAAGGAGTAATAATATGACGTTAAAACAAAGCAAATCGTTCAAAAAATATAAAAAAACACCTACTTTTTGAAAAAGTAGGTGTAAATTGAAGATTTATTTTGCAAATACGTGGTTTCCGATTCTCACTGTTACTTGACGAGAAAGGATCCATTGATTTGTAGAAGTACGAGGGTTATAAAAATAAAGTGAACCTGCACCTTGGCCACGGAAAGCAAGTGCTTCGTTAACAGCGCGTCTAGATTCAGCATCAGATGCACGATTAATTCTTCCATTTTGAACAGGTGTAAACGCATGGTGACCGTGTGAAACCTCATAAATCACGCCACGAACGGTATTTGGAAAATTACGATTATCAACACGATTTAATACGACTGTTGCAACGGCTACTTTACCAGCGTATATTTCTCCTTCTGCTTCTGCACGAACTAGTCTTGCTAATAAGTCTCGGTCAGTAGCTGATAAACTAGCAGGAATTGTTAATCTCTCTCCAACAAAAATGGTATCTGATTTACGGTTGTTTCTTAATTTAATAGACTCGACAGGTACACCGTAATGCGTACCAAGTTTCCATAATGTATCACCACTTTTTACAGTGTGAACTGTGTTAGCGTCTGCTTCTGTATTAAAACCAAATAAGGTAAAAGTCAAAAATGCGAATGTTAACCATACTATTTTTTTCATGTGAAAACCTCCTAGTTGTTTGTTAATCTCGCAATCACAATGAATAGAGTAACAAATACTAGATTGAAAGTCGCTAGGGGAGATTTCCCAGTGAGAAATGAAAGGGTTGAAAACAGTAGTAGTGATATAGTACCATTAACGATTGTTACAATTAGATAACATTCTTTTTTTATTTTTATGTTAATTAAATACTGGAAAATGAATTGTAATAAGAGTGTCATATAATTGAAAAGACAATATTATGAAAAATCGGTATACTAGAGAATAGGATTGTCGTATGGAAGGGGAACCCAAGGATGATACAAAAGGCTGGCATTTCTTTCTTGCTTATTATGACATTAGTCGCAATTGTACCTTTCTCTACTTATGCAAATATGGTTGAAGACAAATTTCAATTGCATAGTGAAACGGCAATTATGATCGATGCGAATTCTGGAAAGATATTATATAACCAAGATAGTGAAAAACAAATGTATCCTGCAAGCTTAACAAAAATTGTGACTGGAATTATAGCATTAGAGCAAGGAAATCCTGATGACATCGTAACAGTCAGTGAAAACGCAAGAGAAGTGATTGGGACACGAGTTTATTTATTGGAAGGCGAACAAGTTCCATTATATAAGCTTGTTCAAGGGTTGATGATTAACTCTGGGAATGACGCTGGTTTGGCAATAGCCGAACATTTCGATGGTACAGAGCAAAAATTTGCAGAGCGAATGAACCAGTTTGTCCGAGAAGTCGTCGGTGTAAAAGAGACAAACTTCACGAATCCACACGGTTTGTTTGGTGAACAACATTATACAACAGCTTATGATATGGCGAAGATTACACAGTATGCGATGAAAAACCAAGAGTTTCGCGACATAGTAGCAACGAGGGAATTAGAGTGGAAAGGCGAGGGATGGGAAACAACACTGCTTAACCATCATCGCTTATTAGGACATTATGACGGAGTGACTGGGGTTAAAAATGGGTATGTAGGGCAAGCAGGTTTTACGCTTGTTACAACAGCAAGTCGTGATAATCTTGATTTAATTGTAGTAACGTTAAATGCGCCTACAGCCAATCGTTCTGTTCGAGATACGATTCAATTATTAGATTACGGCTTTCAACATTATGAAACAAAATGGATTGCTGGTGGAACTGAATATAAAGATAAGTTTGGAAACAAGTATACTTTAAGTGAAGACTTAGCTGTGACGGTTCCCAAAGGGGAAAAGCTTACTATTGAAATTAGTGTGTATGGTTATATGCGACTGTTAACAGAGCAAAATCGCCTTGTACTAATTAAGTCTTTAGAACGACCTATAAGATCCGCTTTCTCCCAAGTGAAAGAAGAGCATATTGAAAAAGAAAACAAAGTGGGAGTGAATCAAGCTTTGTATGAGTCCATCATTTCGACACTCCAACAAGTGCAGAAAAAGTAGTGTTAATAGCAATAGGACGGTGAAGCATGTATAATGAAATGCAAGTGAAGTATCATTGTTCGGAGGGATTCCATGTTTATCGTTCATTCTACTTTTCTCGTTCCAGCAGAAAAAGCAGAAGAAGTAATTTCGATCTACCGGTCACGTTCAAAGTCTGTGGACAAAGCAAAAGGGTTTCGTCATTTTCGATTATTGCAAAATGATAAAAAGGAAGGCGAATTAACTGTCCAAATTGAATGGGACACAAAAGAGGATTATTTAGCTTGGGTTCGAAGTGATGAATTTAAACAAATTCATGAGTTAGAAAAAAAATATCCAGACCAAGAGCTTGCCTCCATTATTCCCATCGTTAAACAATATGAGGTGGTTGCCTTGTGATTGCGTTTCCTTATCCTGAATACCACCGTTTAATAGATGAAGTTGTACTACGAATGTATGAGGCATTCCCGGAGTTACATCAATTTGGTGAGAAAGGGAAACAAAAGTGTAGAGAAGATAACGAGCATCATTTTCATCATCTTGAAACCGCATATCAACTAGACAGTGAGAAAATCTTTGTAGATTATGCCGAATGGCTGAACGGGATTCTGCTTCGTCACGGAATGAAGACGAACCATCTCATTGATAATTTCGAACGAATTGCTGTCGCTATTACAGGAAACATTGTAAAAGAAAAAGAAGAGAAATTTCAATTGTATATCCATCAAGCCATTCAAGTTCTTCGAATGGAAAAGAGAAGGAACGAGCAGGTGTAAGTGGACTTGCTCGTTTTTTACTGAAACTGTATGAAGCAAAAGCTAAGCAGTTTTTAAAAGAAAGAAGGAACAAAAATATGAAAGTCATTATTGCGGAAAAGCCTGACCAAGCGAAAACACTTGTATCACAATTTAGACATAAAAAGGCGGATGGGTATATCATTGTTTATCCAAACGCTTTATTTCCAAGCGGTGCGTATTGTACTTGGGCAGTAGGCCATTTATTACAATTATCTCCTCCTGAAACGTATAATCCAAAATGGAAAAAGTGGGATATCGAAAGTTTACCTATTATTCCAAATCAATTTACATTTGAGACGATCCCTTCTAAACGAAAGCAATTTCACATTATTCGGCAACTTGTTCATAAAGAGGAAGTAAATGAAATTATCCACGCTGGAGATGCAGGGCGGGAAGGGGAATTAATTATTCGCCTTATTTTGCATGAATGCAAAGTAAATAAACCGTTAAAACGCTTATGGATTTCTTCTTTAACTGAAACGGCGATTTATGAAGGTTTTGCTCATTTAATTGATGAAAAACAGACAAAATCACTGTTCTTTGAAGCTTATACCCGCTCTTGTGCAGATTGGGTAATCGGTATGAATGCTTCAAGAGTTTATACGATTTTGCTAAAACAACGAGGGTATGAAGATGTTTTTTCAGCAGGCAGAGTCCAAACTCCAACATTAGCTTTAATCGTAAAACGGGAACAAGAGATTGCATCGTTCACACCAGAGGAGTTTTGGGAAGTAGAAGCGGAGTTTTCATTGGAGAAAGGGATTTATCGTGGGAAATGGACGAAAGACGGCAAGAGTCGATTAAAAACAAAAGAGCAAGCTGAAAAAATAGTACAGTTTTGTGAAGGAAAGTCAGCAAAAATAACGGATGCTGAAACGGAAAGAAAAACATTTAAACCCCCTTTGCTGTTTTCGCTATCATCCCTTCAGGCGAAAACAAATCAGTTATTTAAATATTCACCTAAAAAAACATTAGATATATTACAGCGCTTATATCAACGAGGACTCATCTCGTATCCTCGGTCCGATTCGTCGTACGTGACAAAAGGAGAGGCAGAGACATTTCCACAAATTTTAGCAAATGTAAGCGAGTATGATGAATATAAAAAGTATTTTCCATTGCCAAAGTCAATTTTACATAATAAACGATACGTAAATGAAAAAAAAGTAACAGACCATTATGCGATTATCCCAACGATAAAAAAGGTAGATATAAAAAACATGAGTGGTGAAGATAAAAATATATACGACCTCATTGTGCGTCAATTGCTTGCTGCTCATAGTGAAGATGCAATTTATGATTATACGACATTAACTACAAACGTTGACGAACAAGTATTGTTTCTAACAAAAGGGAAAAAGTGTCTGGAGCAAGGATGGAAAAAAATCGCCTCCTTTGACAAAGAAGAAAAAGATGTTTTATTACCTGATGTGAACAAAGGAGATAAAGGTTTTGTTAAAAAGACGATGATTAAAAACGGCAAAACAGAACCGCCAAAACGCTTTACTGAAGGCCAGCTTATTACACTGATGAAAACAGCGGGAAAATACATTGAAAATGATGAGCTAGAAAAAGTCTTAAACAAAACAGAAGGATTAGGAACAGAAGCAACAAGAGCTAACATTATTACGATGTTAAAAGACAGAAAATATATCGATGTGAAAAAGAATATTGTATATGCTACTGATAAAGGAAAATTATTGATTGAAGTTATCGGTGATACGATATTAGCTTCACCGGAAATGACGGCGAAGTGGGAACAGAGATTAGCTGAAATCGGAAAAGGGCAAGCATCTGCGAAAGTGTTCATGGAACAAATTAAAAAACTTTCTCATGTGATGATAGAAGGAGCCGTTTCTTCTTCAACACAGTGGAATGTATCAAAGTATGAGCATACCCCGTCTTTAACATCGAAATATACGTTAGGAAAAACAGTTGGACCTTGTTTGTTCTGTAATGGAAAAATCGTAGACAAAGGTGAGTTTTACGGCTGTTCGCATTATAAAAAACTAAAATGCACGTTTACGATTTCTAAGATGATGTTGGGGAAAAAACTAACAAAAACAAATGTAAAAAAGCTACTTGAACAAGGAGAAACAAATGTAATTAAGGGCTTTAAAAAAGGAGAGCAATCGTTTGATGCAAGATTGTTCTGGAATAAAGAGAAGAAGAAAATTGAGTTTCACTATGTGACGAATGAACAGCAAAATGAGTAGCCGCACAGGGGAATTCGAGCTGTCCCCTTTTTTAAACGGATATAGGTTCCCTTAAATTGTAAAAATCACGGGTTTTTAGGGTGCTTTTGAGTAAATAGTAAATCGTATGTCCGTAATGAAACGAAAAAACTCATTTTCTATGAAATAGCGGAACATCTGTCCAAACGAAATAGAAAGCAGTGAAGCTTTGAAAGCTTATTCAAGAAGAACGAAGGATGCGCACCTGCGCGTTTCACCCCAAGAAGAGCACTTGAGGTTCACTGTTAAAAGCGGGCAGGGCTCCGCACTTCGCTTGAAAGAAAAGACCCAAGTGAATCATTCAACACTTGGGTCGGGTTTATCGCGTTAGCGATTTTGGTGGTTATGGGAAGTAAGCGGTCATGAAAACCGTTATCTGTGAACATTGCTAGCGTTTTGGAACGTTCGTGGCCACAGGAGCAGTTAATCATAAAATATCGCTAGGAATAGAGTGGCTTTTGAGTGAATAAGTGCTCCTGTGGCCGCTAATAAACGGAAACCCGTATCATGTTCACAAATAACGGCTGCTCTGACCGCAAAAATGAGACAAATGAGGGAGCATAATAATTTTGGTCTAGCATTGAAGTTTTGAAAGCTTATTCTAGAAGAGCAAAGGATGCGCACCTGCGCGTTTCACCCCAAGAAGAGCACTTGGGGTTCATTTTCAAAAGCGAGCAGGGCTCCGCACTTTGCTTGAAAAGAAAAGACGCTCTCGCGTTTTTCTTATTAATAAAGTAAGCTCGCAATCGCATATAGCAACGGTATATTTACCGCTAAATTAAACGGGAAGGTGACCCCGAGTGCGAGACCTAAATAAATGGATGGATCAGCATCGGGAACAGAGGCTCGAAGTGCAGCAGGTGCAGCGATATAAGAAGCACTTCCGGAAAGAATACCGAGCAATGTGGCGCCTCCTAATGAAAGTCCAACACCGTAACCAACGAAAATGCCAAGAATTCCATATAAAACAGGAGTAAGGATACCAAACAGTAAAAGTTTGATACCGTGTCGTCGAACAACGGCTAAGCGTTGCCCTGCAATTAATCCCATGTTTAGTAAAAATAACAGAAGCATACTTTGGTATAAATCGATAAATAAAGGTTGCACGACAGGCATCGCTGCTTCTTTTCCAACGATAAGTCCTGTTAACAAGCTTCCTACTAATAGGAAGACACTTTTTCCAAATAAGCTTTCTCGAATGACTTCAGGACTAATAACTGAAGATAAGCTTGTAGCAGAAATACCAACTGATTTTGTGTTCGGTAACTCTTCCACTTTTTTACCCTCGAGAATGGCTAATAACATTAGGGCAACAAAAATAGCTGGTATTTCCATTACAACGACTAATCCGTTCATAAACGCTTCATAACTCGTGTTCGTATTATCTAAAAAAGTAAGGGCTGCACCGTATGTCACAATGGAGACAGAACCATAAGTGGCAGCGAGACCAATGGAATTTTTTAGGTCTAATTTCATCATCCACTTTAAGATGACCATCGTAATCACGGGAATGATAGATCCGAGAAAAAGTGTGGCTGCTATCGGAAGTGCGACTTCGGAGAAACTATAGTTTGATAATTCCATCCCACCTTTTAATCCAATCGCAATTAATAAGTAAATACTAAGTGCCTCGCTTAAGCCTGGTGGAAACTTAAAGTCCGATTTAACAATGGCACCGATGAGTCCCAAAATGAAGAACAATACAACGGGTGAAAGTAAGTTTTGTACGACGATATCAAACATTTTTTCTCCTCCTATCCTTTTTCTATATCTTTATTTGGCTATAAGGCTGTATCGTAGCGTTTAATTGTAATCCGGTGTTGAACTACAATGGTTACGAAAAAAGCCATTTAAAAAAGACCAGCTTAAGAAGACGTTTGTCACGATCATCATAAGCTGGTCTTTTTATCCCTCAATGTATCATTGTTGAATAGAACTCCCAGAGCTATTCAGTTAATTTATTTTCTAAATTATCTTCTAACATAAAAATAATCAGACGTTCCCCACTTCTAGTACTAATATCTGTATGGAAACTGTAGACGTTAATTCCTGTTAATGAATGTATGATTTCTTTTACTTGGTCACTACCTGTTTCAATAAGGTCTGACCGAGTTTTTTTTATCGAAAGAAGGCCAGCTGTTGTTTTCGTTAATGCTTGTTCAGCTGGGGTTAATATCCCTTTTAATGCAACGATGACCATATTTCGAAGAATATCCGTTTTGACTTGAACAGAGCCTCTTCCAAGGTATTCTTTTTCCCATTGGGTTAATGCTTTACTTATTTCGGCCTCTAGTAATCCTTTTTTTAAAATCTTCATCAAAACCCTCCAAAAGGTGCTAAAGTATATTTCACTACCAATTGAGGAAAGATGAAATATAAAAATAAGCAATGAATTCTAGTAGTCTATGTATAGTTTTCATTTTATCATATTATAATAAAATGCTCACTAATCTAAAATAGACACTAAATTTCCACATTTATTCTTTTTATTGATTATAAGAATGAATAACGAAGGTGTCAATAGTTAATATTGAACTTATTTGATTTAACGGTAAAATTAGGGTAACAATGACAAGAGTGGTATAACCGTAATAGGACTGGAAAAAATGGTAAGAATGGTTGGGGAAATGGGGTGTAATCGTCAATGTATATTTTTATTGTAAATCCGATTTCAGGTAATGGTCGTGGTCATCTAATATGGAAAGAAATTGAAACGGTACTCCAAAAGAAAAAGGTTGAGCATGAAGTCATTTTCACAAGATATCGTGGCCATGCAACAGATTGTGTAATTGGACTTGATGAACGAAAGGTGACCGCTGTCGTTGCGATTGGTGGTGATGGAACCGTACACGATGTTGTAAATGGAATTCGTAATTTACCAATCGCATTTGGAATTATTCCAGCAGGGTCAGGAAACGATTACGCTCGTGCAATGGGCGTTCCGAAACATCATCTATTGGCATTAGACCGAATATTATCAGGGATGAAAAAACAGATGGACATTTTATTTGTCGGTGAAAAATGTTGTACCACTGTTGTAGGGATTGGGTTTGACGGAAAAGTAGCTCAATTGGCCAATCAATCAAAATTAAAAAAAATCTTAAATCGTTTTAATCTTGGAAAACTCATTTATGGAATTATCGTATTACAAGTACTATTTCGATACAAGCCAACGTCGGTAACGATGATAATTGATGGGAAAAGCGTTCAATTTTCAAATGTGTGGTTAATTGCCATTGCCAATCTTCCTTATTATGGTGGAGGGATGAATATTTGTCCGGAAGCTTCAAGTGATGATGGTTATTTAGACGTATGTATCGTCCATAATATTTCCAAGTTTAAATTATTGCAAGTGTTTCCAAAAGTGTTTAAAGGAAATCATATTCACCATTCTGCCATTACTTTAATGAAAGGAAAATCAGTGACTGTTACGTCTGAAAGTCCTGTCATCATTCATGGAGATGGTGAAATTATTGGAGAAACACCAGTTGAAGTAACGATTCAAAAAAGTATGCTACATGTTGTGTAAAGGGACGAAAGAGTAAGGTTATTCTTATTCTTTCGTCCCTTTTTACATATTGAAAACGGTTTGTGAAAAAATAGGTGTAAAGATTAGGGAGGGAATACGATGAAAAAACGGTATATTTTCTATGGAATAGTCGCCGTCATTATTATACTCGTTGCTAGCCTATATATTATTGAACCGCAATATTCGTATGTGCCACCTGAAGATAATATATTAAATGAAGCGATGAATTTGGAAGAGTCTCTGATGTATGACTTATGGGGCGTGACGATTAAAGGAGATGATTTTACTTCAGATTCATTATTGGCTCAAGGGAAAGGCGGACCACTGTCTGAAAGTAATGGAGCTATTAAAGTCGACGAAGAATTTATAACATTAGGAAGAGAGCTTTTTTATAATGAAACATTTAATAATGAAGTTTTTATTACTGATATATTGGGAATGTTAGATGGTCCGTTAACAGTAATGAATATTTCGAAAGCTATATTAGAGTTGCGTGGTGGGTACACAGACAACCTCCAAGTAGAGTTAGCAGAGGATGTGACTATAGGCGATCAAACTTTTAAAAAAGGAGAAAAAATTAATACTGGTTTAGATGTGGCGAAAGGATCGTTAACTCCGTTAGGGATGCCGATTTCTTTTTCAGAAGGGCGATTAAAAGCGGGAGTTAGTTGTGCAGCTTGTCATGCTTCTGTTGATATGAAAACAGGTATGGTTGTTGAAGGGGCACCGAATAAAAATTTTAACGGTGGATTGCTTCTAGCTTTAGCGACAAATTCAGCTGCTTATTTTACGAACACGGATATGGATGCAGAAAAATTAAAAGAATATATTACAGAGCACACACCGACAATTCGAAATGAAGACGGAGAAGAAGTTTCTTTACCTGATGCCCATAAATTTGAACAAGCAGTCGATGAAATGTTAATAAAATGGCCGGCAGGTAATTTTGACTCCACTATGGATATGGTAAATAATCCAACTCAAATTCCAGATTCATTCACATTAGGTGACCATCCATATGGATGGAATGGCTTTGCAGCAGTTGGACCTTTTAAAGGATTAAGTTCATTAAATAATAATGTTCACGCTCAAAATTCAGATATATTAGCTCAGGCAGGACAAAGTGAACCGTTATTTAATATTGATAAAGACCAATTTATCGGAACGATACTTCAAAATTCGGCAAATAAACATTATCGCTATAATCCTGAAAGCGATATGACGCCATCACAATTTTTAGCATCCATTGATGAAGAACCGAAAGTACCTGGTGTAAATGAAATGGTCAAACCACCAAATTATCCAAAAGTATCGATGTATTCACCAAACGGGACGATCGTAAGTTCTCCTGGCTTCCATGTCGGGGAACAAATAAATGCAATGTCAGCATATCAAAATGCACTAGTCCCTCCTAAGTACAATCAACATGTGGATGAATATACACTAGCAACTGGGCGTGACGTATTTAACCGTGCTGGCTGTTTATCATGTCATGCCGGCCCGACATATACGAATCATGAAATTATACCACAACGAGAAATTAAAACTGAACCATCTCGTGCAAAGTCGTTTAAAGATCTTCCGGACTTTCTAGGAAAGTCCTTAACCTATTCACCTGATACGCCTGTGCCAGTACCTGAAGACGCAACCATTCTTGAGGTTCCGACTGAACATGTCGACGAAGAGAAAAAGAAGCTTGTGTTTGCCAAAGATAAAGACGGGAAAGGTGGATATAAAGTAAAAGGGCTAATCGGCTTAGCTTGGTCACCACCTTATTTACATGACGGGGGTGTATCTGTCGGACCAAATCCAAATACTGATTTAGGATTACCTGGTACAGTAATGAAAGGAATCAATCCAGACCCGTATCATAGTTTACGTGCGGTAGTGGATCGAACATTACGCGAAAACGTAGTAGAAGCAAACAAAGCAAATAAGCAATTACAAGGGGCACATGTTGACGGAAGTGGTCACGAATATTGGGTTGATGAAGAAAGTGGCTTTACGAAAGAAGAACAAGAAGCGTTAGTAAAGTATTTGCTGTCTTTAACAAGCAGTGGGAATAAGTAGAGAGAAGCCAGGATTCCCTGGCTTTTTTTTATGGAAGGTATGAATGGGGTGCTTCGGACATAGTTCCATAAGCTTGTGTCACACGTTATAGAACGAAAAGGGAGTTTCGTTTCCTTTTTAATTCTATTCGCATAGTATATTACAACATTTGAAAAAAGGAGTAGGAGAGATGGGAGTCGTTAACACAAACGAATGGTTACAACAATATTGTCAATCAATAAAAAAAGCAAAAACACGAGAACAGCAATTTAAAACTCAATGCGATATATTGATTCGACCAATGATTGAGCAAAACGTATTTAAAGAACCTCCACATCCAGTTGAATTACATCAATATTTGTTAGGGCAGGGACTTGTTCATCCCGATAGTGATATTGTGCAGACGATTGAAACGTTTGGAAAAAAGAAAGTTTGGGAAGTTATAGAAAGTCAGTTTCGATTTTTGAAAAAAAAATGGCAAGGTCCAGATGTTCATATTTTTGTTTTTCCGGTGGAAGAAAGAAATGAAATGATTATGAAACATTTAGGAAAAAAGATGGGAATCGGCTTTTCAGATAAAATGATTTTGTTTCTTTCACCAACAGTTACAAAGAAA
This sequence comes from Alkalihalobacillus sp. LMS39, assembly GCF_022812285.1. NCBI lineage: Bacteria > Bacillati > Bacillota > Bacilli > Caryophanales > Bacillaceae > Alkalihalobacillus > Alkalihalobacillus sp. LMS39. The sequence goes on along the minus strand of NZ_CP093300.1, from coordinate 3,726,785 downwards.
GAAATCGAAGCTTTAGTCACTCATGAATATCATCATGTCTGCCGGTTGAAAATTGAAAAAGAAGAAAGCGAATTAACGTTGCTTGATTCCTTACTTATTGAAGGGTTGGCTGAGAAAGCGGTAGAAGAAGAGTTGGGTAAGGAAATGTTGGCAATTTGGACATCGATGTACACATCGGATGTGTTGGATTATTGGTGGGATGTAGTATTTAAAGAGCGACTAACAATAAAAGGAAGAAAAAATCATCATCCCTTTTTGTTTGGTCATCGTGGCATGGGTTGGCCACAATGGATTGGTTACGCCCTTGGTTATGCGATTGTCGATGAGAGTACTAAACGAAATGAAAAAAATACAATAGAGTTATTATCCATGCCAGCAAAAGCAATCGTAAAAAATACATCATTTGAAATAGAAACCTAATAAAGAAGGAAGGTTTTTTTACCTTCAACCGAGAAAAAGATAGGCAAGGTTATAAATAGGAGTTGTTCCATGATTTTTCGATTTATAATGTTGCTCGTAGGTTTTGGATTAGCCGTGTCAGGTGGAATCAGTATACTTGCCTATCTCAATCTTTTTGCGGTAGGTTATGATGTTTCAAGTTTTTCTTCTTTTATTGTTCGAAGGGTAGAATTTTATTTATTGATAGGTGGTTTTTTTATTATTACCCTTTGTTTATATTGGCCAAGCTCATCGAAAAAAAAATCACATAAAAACTTATAAGCATGAATATAGTAGTCGTGGAATAAATTGGGTACTCTCTGACTATACTGATGGTACAAACATTATTAGCAGGGGGGCATGGAAACGATGGTCCACATTCGTGATGTCTGGGTAAATTGGTTTGAAGGTGAAGAAAATGGATACAATGTCTGTGATTTCTATGAGTGGAGAAGTGATGATAGGATTGAAGTGCTAGATCAAGCGTATGTTGTAAAGGTAACCGAAGAATTATTTGACTATATTGAAAATAACATTGCTGAATTACCAGAATCTTTGCTAGTAGCCGTTTTTCAAAAAAGCTATTTACGCAAAAATATGTCAAGAATACAATTGGATTACTGCTTTATAGCAACAGACGGGAAAAGAATAATTGCAGTAGATACGATCGGTTATAAAACACCTATCCGCAAAAGTCGCTTAACACCAAGACAAGAACAAATTGTCTTTGATTTAGTAGAAACAGAACAGTTACCAGAATATACGTTAGAAAATATAATTTTTTCAAAAGAATATCATATCCTTTCTCCAAGTCCAGAAGATATGAAAGGATTAACGAGAAAAGAACGACAGCTAAAGCAATTATTATTTATGGCACTTGATCAATTGTATACTTCAGGAAACGAAGCAGAAATTCGATATTGGTATACAGAATGGAATCCGAATTTATACATGGATATCCAACAAATGTCGATGGAAGAAGCATGGAGTGGGTTATTTGAAGAAGTAAAATTAGGTTGGACAAGCCGACATTACCAGCTTTGTAGTAAAATGGTAAAAGGTCAACCATTCTTTGAGAAGCTATGGGAATTAGAGCACGGAGAAAGTGTGAAATAATGATGAAATTGTGTCAACTTCATATCCTTCTCTATCATTTATTTACACAAGGAAAAAAGACCTTTATAATAAGATAGTAGGAAATGAACAACGCAACTGTAATTCATAGACGGAGGAGGGATGACAGTGGATGGATTTGTACATGGAGCAATGCAAATTCTAACCGTTGTTGCCGTAGTTGGTACGATTGGAATTTCATTATTAGTAGGTGCCATTTGGAAAAAGCAAAAAGGTTACTAAATAGAAAGTAAAGCATACATAAAAACTGTATGCTTTTTTGATAGCAAAATACCCCCAAAGGGCGTCTTTCCCTTTGGGGGTATTTTGTGTAGGGAGAGAAGTCGCTGTAATGTTTTAAGCCAAACTGTGGCGGTTTTCCACAGTATGGCGCACAGCGAGCGGAGCGACGGGCGAAAGGGCGTCTTTCCCTTTGGGGGTATTTTGTGTAGGGAGAGAAGCCGCTGTAATGTTTTAAGCCAAACTGTGGCGGTTTTCCACAGTATGGCGCACAGCGAGCGGAGCGACGGCCCAAAGGGCGTCTTTCCCTTTGGGGGTATTTTGTGTAGGGAGAGAAGCCGCTGTAATGTTTTAAGCCAAACTGTGGCGGTTTTCCACAGTATGGCGCACAGCGAGCGGAGCCGGGCCAAAGGGAGTCTTTCCCTTTGGGGGTATTTTGCGTAGGGAGAGAAGCCGCTGTAATGTTTTAAGCCAAACTGTGGCGGTTTTCCACAGTATGGCGCACAGCGAGCGGAGCGACGGGCCAAAGGGAGTCTTTCCCTTTGGGGGTATTTTGCGTAGGGAGAGAAGCCGCTGTAATGTTTTAAGCCAAACTGTGGCGGTTTTCCACAGTATGGCGCACAGCGAGCGGAGCGACGGGCCAAAGGGCGTCTTTCCCTTTGGGAATAAGCGCTCCTGTGGCCACAAAAAAACGCAAACCCGTATCATGTTCACAAATAACGGCTGCTCTGACCGCAAAAAAGTTGCCTCGTAAGTATCAAAGCGTGTATTTATATTAGTCGAAAATCATTAATGTTTGTACAAACTATTTATTCGCGTGTCCAAACCTTGAATTTGTTCTTTATCGTATGAGAGATTATCTTTCTTAAGTTCTACCCGTTACCTTTGTTTTCGCCCTAATCCCATCGCTCGTTCAGCTTTTGCTAACATTTTTTGCGCGACCTTGTTTGCTTTTTCTTGTCCCTTATCAAGAATTTGATCTAATTCTTCTGAATTGATTAATTCATAATACCGCTCTTGAATCGGTCTCAGTGCCTCGACTACGACTTCACCTAAATCTTGCTTGAAATCTCCGTACCCTTTATCGGTATAAATAGCAGTAATGTCCTCAATGGATTTTCCAGAACAAAGCGAGTAAATCGAAAGTAAATTTGCTAATGCAGGTTTTGATTCTTTGTCATAATGAACAGAATTATCCGAATCAGTGACGGCACTTTTCATTTTTTTTATAATCGTTTTTTCATCGTCAAGCATAGAAATGTAACTTTTTTCATTTGGATTAGATTTACTCATTTTTTTCGTTGGATCATTCAAAGACATAATTCTAGCCCCTACTTTTGGAATCTTCACTTCAGGGATTGTAAAAATATCGTTATATTTTTTATTAAATCTTTCAGCTAAATCTCTTGTTAACTCTAAGTGTTGCTTTTGATCTTCCCCGACTGGAACAATATCTGTTTGATATAAAAGAATATCAGCTGCCATTAATGGCGGATATGTAAGTAAAGAGGCAGAAACAGCTTCTTTTCCTGTAGATTTGTCTTTGAATTGAGTCATGCGCTCAAGTTCACCAATATAAGAAACACATTGCATCATCCAACCTAGCTGAGCATGGGCAGGTACTTCAGATTGAATAAATAACGTAGATTTATCGGGATCAATACCGACAGCGATATAAAGCGCGGCTAAGCTTTTTATATTTTGCCTTAGCTTTAAACGATCTTGTGGAACTGTAATTGCATGTTGGTCAACAATACAGAAATAACAATGATAGTCATTTTGCATTTCAACAAAATGTTTCATCGCGCCTAAATAATTTCCAAGTGTTAATGTTCCACTCGGTTGAATACCAGAAAATACAGTTTTCATACAAATGTCTTCCTTTCACTCATTCCTTTTACTGTTATCTTAACGAAAACTTGCTAGAGAGTAAACTAAAACAAAACTCATATCTAATATTATCCATCCACAGTAATTGTGAATGCTTTCCATTCGAATAACAAATAATATGGCTACAACTGTGATGAAAGAGGGGAGCATGATGAATCAACCTTTAATCTTTTCTGCATCAATTGGTCACGGTCATCAACAAGCTGCAAAAGCTTTAGAGACAGAATTAATGAATAAAGGCTATGAACCAATAATCATTGATACCTTTCATTCCATTAGTCCGACGCTTCATAAATTTGTGTTGCATTCATATCTTTCCTTATTAAAGATCAGTCCAAACGTTTGGAGAAACATTTATTATCGTTCGGAAGAAAAATTATATTTTTTGTATTTAGATTCGTTTGGCAAACTTTTTGTAGAAAAGTTAGCAGCATTCATTGATCAATCCAAAACTCCTTTTATTATTTCAACACATCCATTTGTCACGGCTTTCTTAACGACATTAAAAAAGAAAAAAAAGCTCAAAATTCCTTTGTATACGGTAATTACCGATTTTGTTTTGCATCGTGCTTATTGGCGTGATGAAATCACAGGTTACTTTACGGCTGATCCAGATGTTCGAGTGTTTGCTAAAAAGCATAATTTACCACAAGAACGTTTTATTACGACTGGAATCCCAGTACCGAAAGATCCTGCTTTTTCTCGTTCGAAATGGAAATGTCGCTATGAATTAGGTTTTGAGCACAACCAAAAAATTGTCCTCATTGCAGGAGGGGGTATTGGTCTTACAAATTACACTGAAGTAGTACGCTCACTAGAAAATTGCAATCGTCAGCTTCGAATTTTATGTATGACAGGTCATAATAAAAAAGTTGAACAAAAACTTAAACAAATGAAGAGTAAACATATTGTTGATGTCATCCCTTTTACTGACCGTTTTTTAGATTATTTACGAGCCAGTGATGTAATTATTTCGAAATCTGGGGGCCTTACAATGGCTGAAGCGATTATATGTGAAACGCCGATTGTTGTCTATCAACCTGTACCAGGGCATGAAGAGCATAATGCTAAATTTTTAATTGAAAACGGAGTAGCATTTAAAGCCCAGCAAGAAGTTGAGATTCCGTTTTTATTAAATCGTATTTTCACAAAAAAAGTAAATGAAAACATGAAAAAGGCAGCAAGAACATTAAAAAAGCCAAATGCCGCTACACATATAATTGAGGAAATTATTGTGAATAGTGAAAGTGAAGAAGCGATTCAATAATCTAATTTCCGAGGAAATAGGACAAAAAATATTATGATTTTTTCTTTTTAAAAGCAAATAAAATAATGGAAAGAAAGATGAGGAAAATAAAAAGGATTGAATTTGAAAAGCCAGTTGTATAACTGAAAATCACATATGAACAAAGACAAATAATCGATAAAAATAAAAATATAGTTAGCATAATCATCCTCATTTCATGAAACTTGTCTAGTGTTCATATATTATATCAAGGTGAATAAAGGGTGGAAAGAGGGGGTTACCGTTGAAAATGAAACAAATGCTTTATTTTTGTGCTTTGTTTTTTCTGATGTTCGGAATCGGGATGGTATATGAACAATCAGAGCCTGTATTCCAACAAGTTGAAAAAGCCGTTGCGGCTACAGCTTCTGTTGGTGCTTTTGAAGGGAAACAAGCGGTTCCCTTTACTTTGAAAGATAAAGATGGGCGCGAAGTCTCGTTACAATCTTTCCAAGGAAAACGTGTTATTGTTAATTTTTTTGCAACTTGGTGTTTACCTTGCCAAGAGGAGATGCCAGCTTTAGTGAAATATGAACAAACGCTTGATGAGAAAACGATTCTTCTTGGTGTGAATTTAACAAGTCAAGAACGAAGTAAAGCAGACGTCGAACCATTTGTGAAACATTTTAATGCGAACTTTGACGTGTTGTATGATGAAACCGGAGAAGTAATGAAGCAATACTCTATTTTTGGAATACCGACAACGGTCGTCATTAATGAGAATGGTGTGATTGAAAAAAGAATCAATGGTATGGTTACGGAGGAAATGTTAGAAAAGATAGGAAAAAGCAAATGAGCGATAGTCTCATTTGCTTTTTTCTTTATTTAACATATAAGAAATTATCAAGAATTGAATAAGCGCTCCCGTGGCCGCTAAAAAACAGAAACCCGTATAATGTTCACAAATAACGGCTGCTCTGACCGTAAAAATGAAAAGCGAAGGCTGCGCACTTCGCTTGGAACGAAAAGATGTTCCGCGTTTTTCTTATTGAATAAAGATTAAATACGAAGAAATGAAGTAAACAACAACTAACAAGATAGAAGGTAACATATACGTAAAAGATGAGCGAGATGTTTTTCTTCCTATTGAATACAAAAGGATAATCGATAATACTGATATGGCCGTGGCTGTGATGAGATGAACAGGTGCAACATACGATAAAATCGCACCAGGTCGGTAAATCACATCTGTACCAGCTAAAATAATCATATTAAATAAGTTACTTCCGAGTATTGAACCAATCGCTAAGTTATAATTTCGTAGCTGAATGGCGATAAGAACTGATACGGCTTCTGGTAATGATGTTGTTGCTGCAATTAAGAAACTTCCGACAAAGCTAGAGCCTAATCCAGTAATAACCGCAATACGGTCACCTGTAATGGTAAGTAAAGACCCTGCTGCTAATATGACGATCGCAGCGATGACAAAACCTATTATTGCGCGTTTCAAGGAAATCGCATTTGTATTATGCTTTTCCTCTTCTTCTTTAGGTGGTATAGGTTTTATTGAGTTTTCATATTTCGTTATTTTCGCAATAATAAACATCCCAACAATGTAAATCAATAAAATGGTTAACGTATCAAGTCCAATATGGAAAATTTCAATGTTAATTTGAACAATCAAAGCTGAAAATGCTGTGATGGCTAAAAGGAAACCAACTGTCGCTGTATAAATATGTTCTTTAGCAGCCCCATTGAAAAATTGTTGTTTTCGATAATATAAATCAAAACACGCGATAATGAGGATATTAAACATGTTACTTCCTAACACATTTCCGATTGCAATGTCAGGATTATTTAAAACAATGGCCGATACACTTGTCGTAACTTCTGGTAAGGATGTAGCGCCCGCAAGCAAAACAGTCCCAACTAACATCCCACCAAGAGCAGATTTTTCACTTAATACATCGGCATACGTAGAAAGTTTAATTGCGGTAATAACCGTCACAACAGCACATATAAAAAACAATAAAAACACCATAAAACTTTTCTCCTCCTTAACAACACGAAAAAGACCCTTTTATGAAAGTTTACCCCTTAAATCAAACTCTCATAAAAAGGTCTTGCGGACTTTATCTGTTAATGTTATCCATTATAGATAAAGCTTAATGAACCGAGTGAGAAACTCACCGTCATGACGACTCATTAACCTATAGTAGGTCGCTACTCCCCTTTTTGGGTTATTCGCTTTTCTATAATGTAGCATGTGTTCCAATAAGAGTCAATTAAAAATACAAGAAAACAGAAAGGAATCAAGCACTCCTTTCTAAACCGTTCGTTGTAATTGATTTTTTTTCAGTGCTTCTTCGACTAATTGATCAAGCAGTTGAAGTTTTTTTCTAGCAAGGTCAAAAGAAATATCACGATAATGGTGGTTACCGTTTGGTTCTTCATCTGCTGCATCTGCTAACGCAACGACTTTCTGTAAAGGGTCTAATTGAAGGTTTCCTTCAGGCAAATAGGAATCCGTATGAAGAAGGATGGCTAAAGCGATTTGTTTTGCAGAAGAAGGCTCTTCCCCAAGTCGGATGAGGAGCTTATGTGCACGTTCAGCCCCTTTTATCGCATGGATATCATTTTCTTGGTAAGATTGAAAATCCCAATCGCCATTTCGTTTATACCATGTATAATGACCGATATCATGAAGGAATGCAGCTTTTGTTGCAAGGTCTGGATTTACTTTATACTTTTCTGAAAGCTTAAAGGCATGCTGAGCAGTAGCAATGGCATGGGCTAAACCGGACCGTTTTACATACTTTTTAGTAATTGGATGTTCAAAAAGTTCAGTTAATGTGACCGTTCTAATCATCGTTCATTCCTCCTTTTGTAGAGTTGGCTTTTTAGGTATTTTTTCTATTATAAAGATTTATAATCAGAGATGCAATGGGATATGCAAGGTTATTTCTCAATATTTTTTGTTTAGCTCTCATTAGTTTTTAATTGTTGAGTAATTTGGTATAATTACCTTGTAATGTTTGGTCATGAAAGGATGGTAGCATTGGCAACAACACATGTTTTTTCAAAAGGAGAAGAAATTGCAAATTCAATTACTCACGGAATTGGTGCATTGCTTAGTGTTGCTGCACTTGTTTTATTAATTGTATATTCCTCTCTTTATGGAACCGCATGGCATGTCGTTAGCTTTACATTATTTGGAGTAACGATGGTGATTTTATATTTTTCTTCCACATTTGTTCATGCACTCCCACAAGGGAAGGCAAAAGATGTTTTTGAAATTTTAGACCACTCCTCCATTTATTTCTTTATTGCTGGAACCTACACGCCTTTTTTATTTATTGCTGTAAATGGCTGGGTAGGTTGGACGCTTTTTGGGATAATGTGGGGTTTAGCTATTGGAGGAACGGTTTTTAAATCTTTCTTTGTAAAAAAATATTTATATCTCTCCACACTATTATATTTAGTTATGGGGTGGGGTGTGATCTTTGTTTGGAATCCAATTATAGAAAATGTAACGAGAACAGGGATTGTTTTTTTAGTCATTGGTGGTGTCCTTTATTCCATTGGGTCTGTTTTTTATATGTGGAGAGGCTTTAAGTATCACCATATGGTTTGGCATTTATTTGTCATAGCAGGGACCGTCGCTCATTTCTTTTCTGTCCTTCAGCTTTTAAAATAGAACACCGCTCTGGTGTTTTATTTTTTTTGAAACAATCATGGTATACTTTGTACTAGGAGGGATTAGACGATGTATATCACGTTAGAAGAACTAGCGGAACACTTAAATGTATCTGTAACTTATATAAAAGAACAAGTTGCCCTTGGAAATATTAAAGCCGTCTATGATGGGCATACATATTTAGTGAATAAAGAACAATTCAATTGGCATAAAGAGCAAATTGAAAAGAAAGTAGCACAATGGGTGGAAGAACAGCAAGAGGACATTCCAGAAGATATTGATGTAAAAGATGAAGATTAGTGCATAGTAAAAAGCATAAAGAAAAAGGGGGAGGATGATGGCTACAAATATGAAAAAGCTTGTTTTATTTCTAGTTCTTGTCAGTGCTTTATGTGGAACATCAACCGGTTATGCAGAAAAGGAAGAACCTGTGTCGATTTTATTCCATAGTAAAAAAGAACAGATTGGAAAAGCTTTAGTATTACCTAAGGAAATCTCACGTTTTTCACCTGAAGTGAATTCAGACTATTCCTTTTCCTATCCAGACGCAGTTAGAGGGATTTATGTAACGGGAAATAGTGCCGGGGGAGATCGTTTTTTAAGCTTAGTTGATTTCGTGGAAAAGACGGAGTTAAATGCAATGGTGATTGATATTAAAGAAGACCATGGCTATTTAACGTATAAACCAGATGAAAATTCCCCGTATTATGGCATTTCTCAAAATTTTATTCAAGATATATCAGAGATGATGAGCGTGTTAGAAGAAAAAGAAATTTATCCGATTGCACGTATTGTTGTCTTTAAAGATTCGGTATTGGCTGAAGCAAAGCCGGAGCTCTCCTTTAAAACGAGTGATGGGGAAGTGTGGAAAAATAGCCGGAATGAAGCTTTTGTTAATCCATTTTTAAAAGAGGTATGGGATTATAATATTGACATAGCTGAAAAAGCGGCACAACTGGGATTTCAAGAAATTCAATTTGACTATGTTCGTTTCCCTGAAGGGTTTGAACGAAGAGACGCGGACTTGCAATATGGAATGGGAGAGTATGAAGAAATAGACGAGGATAATGTTCAAAAACGAGTGACAGCAGTAACTGATTTTGTCGCTTATGCTAAACAACGCCTTGAACCATATGATGTAGATGTGTCTGTTGATATATTTGGTTATGCTGCGACAATAAAAGAAGCACCTGGTATTGGACAAAATTTCACGAAAATTTCCGAAAATGTAGATGTCATTTCCTCGATGATTTATCCTAGCCATTGGACATCTTATTTTGGTATTAATAAACCTGACTTACATCCATATGAACTCGTAAATGAGTATGCAAAAGTAGAAAATGAAGTGTTAGGCAAGTTGGAAAATCCTCCGGTATCCCGACCATGGCTACAAGATTTTACAGCAAGCTATTTAGGCGAAGGAAATTATATGAGGTATGGCAAAGAGGAAGTCGAAGCACAAATTCGTGCCTTACATGATAATGGCATTGAAGAATTTTTACTGTGGAACGCAGGAAACAATTATACAAAAGGAGTGAATTATACTCCGGGTAGCGATTGATGGAGTATTGATGTCTAAATAAATCATAAGAGGGCACGGGAAAGTAAAGAACTACTTTTCCGTGCCTTTTGTATTGCTCATCATTATCTCTTCCCACCGACTTGTTTCCAACCTGATTGGATATGGGACGTTTTCGAAGTGAATTTATTAACTTGACCTCGTCCAAATATTTTCATTCCAAATACATTTGTTATGATTCCATTTAACGCGGTAATTCCAATGATAACCACTGCTAGTAATACAAAATCAATAATAAAGCTTGTCACAACAATACCTCCTAGCACATATGCTGTAAAGAAAGACATATATATCTTTTTTTATTTTAACGGAAAAGTACTAAAAATGAAAGGGCTTCCCTCAAATATAAAAAGAGAAGGAAAAAGGGGGATCAATCGGCATTTATATAGAAGCACGACCTTACCGTGAATAGACAGTATCACTTATAGGATATTAAGGAAAATCGTAAAATATCCAAGTTTATGTATTTTTTAAATGAGCATATACTAATAAGTATAAAGAAAAATGGAGGTCATTCACGTGAATTGGTATGAAAAATTAAGTCAATATTTTCCCATTGAAGAGATGAAGTCAAAGGAACATATTGACCTTTTACTTGAAGAAAAGTCAGATGTGTACTTTAAAGACGAAGGAAAGCACCATGTGATGATGTATGTTGAAATGGAAGACTTTGTTTTTGTAGATTATTTATTTGTGTCAAAAGAAGCTAGAGGACAAGGATTAGGAAAGAAATTGCTTGAAAACTTAAAAGCAAAAGGAAAACCAATCATTCTTGAGGTAGAGCCGCTTGATTACGAAGATTCAGATACTCAGAAGCGCTTTCGATTTTATGAAAGAGAAGGGTTTAAGCATGCCACTTCCATTGGCTATAGTCGAAAGTCATTAGCAACAAATGAAGTTAATAAATTGGAAATTTTATACTGGTCACCAATTGATGAGTCAGAAGAGAATATTTTTGATAAAATGAAGAAGACGTATGAAACGATTCATACGTATAAAGACAAAGAGCTATACGGTCAATCGTATGAAAGTGTAAATGATGTACTCACATACGATGAAACGAAAGAGGAAAACCAATTGTCATAGTTTATGCGAGGGTGGTGAAGGTTATGAAAAGGAAGCAAAAGCTTAAAAAGAAAAAGCGTGATATTTTAAAAGGATTTCTGAAAAAAAACCTTAAGCCATTGCAAAGAAAGCCAACGACAGGCCCTGCTGCTCAAAAAACAATTGCATAAGAAAGATGAATGAAGAAGAGGCGATAGACAAAATAAAGTGGTTTAACTGGGTAAGTGCCCGTAAATGTTAATCTTTACACTTTATTTGTTTTAGCCTCTTCACTTTTTACGTAACCATGTTTTTCATTGCTTTTTTCTCTTTTCTTTTATCAAATAAATAATACAACGTAGGAATAAAAAACAAAGTAATTAGTGTTGATACGGCTAATCCAAACACAATGACGATGGCCATCGGTTGTTGGATTTCAGTGCCTTCACCAAACCCAAGTGTTAATGGAATTAACCCTAAAATAGTCGTTAACGCGGTCATCAATATAGGTCGTAATCTCGTTGGTCCCGCCTCAATAATTGCCTCAAAGCTAGTCATTCCCCTTGCTTTTAATGTATTAATGTAGTCAATTAACACGATGGCGTTATTGACGACAATTCCTGTTAAAATTAAGATCCCTATGAGTGAGCCAACCCCTATCGGTTGAAACGTAACTAATAAACCAAATATGATCCCAATTAACGTAATGGGAACGGAGAACATAATGAGAAGCGGGTAAAAGAATGATTCGAAGCGACCCGCAAGTACCATATAAACAAGTAAAACCGCAAGGGCAATTGCTCCTCCTAATTTTAAAAAGGCATCTTCCATTTGTTCATCTTGTCCACCATACGTAATCGAATAGCCAGCAGGGAGAATTGGAACTAATTCATCAGAAAGTGTATTTTTAATTTCAGTGACAATGCTTCCTAGGTCCCGATTAATAATGGAAGCATGAATGGTAACTTCTCGTAATCTGTCTGATCTTCGAATGGTCGTTGGACCAACATCTCTAGTTAACGTGGCTACCGCTGAAATTGGTATCCGTTCTCCTGATGGTGTATCAAGTAATAGTTGACTAAGAGCGTTTACTGTTTTTTCCGTCGAATCGTCTAAAAGTAAACGAACGTTAATTTCATCTCCTTGACGTGCTAATTTTGTAGCGACAAGTCCTCGTGTTGCTGTGTTAACGGTCGACGCAATTTGCATACTGCCAATTCCATATTGAGAAGCTTTATTGCGGTTAATTTTCACACTTATTTCAGGATTTCCGCTTGCCATATTAGAGGAAGGTTCTCTAACTCCATCCACGCCTTTAATCAGTTCAATGATTTCTTTTGAAAAATAGTGTAATGTCTCAATATCTCGTCCATGCAAAGTAATGGAGATAGGTTCTCCGGTAAAACTACTATCACTTCCTGAGACGGAAATGTCAGCTCCGGGAATATGCTTTATTTTATTTCGAATATCTTCGGCAATTTCTACATCTGTTCGATGCCGATTTTTTCGCTCATGTAACAATAATGTATATGTTGCACGGTTCGTTTGAGTTCCAGCAGATATTGTAAAATTATCTGTCCCTCCTACGGTTACATATGCAGATTGTACTTCAGGAATACGTTTAATTTTTTCATCGATTTCATGAACCGTAGATGTTGTAGCTTCAATTGTTTTCCCGGCTGGAAGTCGTACATCAATGGTAACCATTCCTTGGTCTTGTGCAGGCAGAAATTCAGTTCCAGTAAAAGGAATCCCGACTAGAGATAAGACAAATAAGCTAATGGTTGTGATGATAACTCGTTTTGGTTTTGTAAGGGCATGATGTAAAAGTCCTTTATAAAGGGTAAGCAATCTTTCAAAACCATGTTGAAAAGAAGAAGTCTCCGAATTTTTCCTTAAAAAAGTTGATGTAAGTAAAGGAACAATAATTAATGCGGTAAACAAAGAAGCAAACAATGAGAATGCCACTGTTAACGCAAGTGGTTTGAACAGTTGAGCAGCCAATCCATCAACAAACACGATAGGTAAAAAAACAACAATCGTTGTTAAGGTTGAGACAATAATAGCTCCTCCAATTTCATTTGTTCCTTTAATAGCGGCTTCTTTAATAGGAACTCCTTGATGGTGGAGTCGATATATATTTTCCAATATGACAATGGCGTTGTCGACCATCATACCGACCCCAAGAGCTAATCCCCCTAACGTTAGTACATTTAATGTTTGTCCACTTCCATACATAAATAGGAATGTTGTTATGATAGAAATCGGTATGGAAAATGCAATAATGAGCGTACTCCGAAGGTTACGCAAAAACGTATAAAGGACAAAAGAAGCAAGAATACTTCCTATGACGATATTCCAAGCAACAGCTTTAATGGATTGAATAATAAATCGGCTTTGGTCAAATATGGGCACGACCTCGAAGCCAACGGGTAGTTGTTCTTCTAATAATAGAAGTTCATCGTGAATCCCGCCTGCTACCGCTACAGTGTTTGTTCCTGAAGCTTTTAAAATCGAGATACCAACACTAGGCTCGCCATTTAAATAACTTTCTTGAAGGGAGGGTGTAACTGTTTCTTTTATCTCTACTAAATCAGATAGTGTAATAAGCCCAGATAAAGTCGGAATAGGGAATGTCTGTAAATCGTAAACGGACTCAAATTCACCTGAAATCCGAATCGGAATTTGTTCATTTCCATCTAGCAATTGGCCGCCAGGCATTGTAAGATTTTCACTACCAATATATTGTTGTAATTCTTGCAACGTAATCCCATACATCGCAAGACGGTTGGCATCTGCAAGAAGTTGAATTTCTTCTGTTGCACCTCCTTCGACTTGAACGGAGGCAACACCATCAACTGAGTCCAGGCGAGGTTTTATTTCATTCTCTACGAGTTTTCTTACCTCAATTACACTATGTGAAGGAGCTGTAATCGCTAATTGAAGGATCGGTAACATATTCGGATCAAACCGCAAAACCTGAGGTGTTTGAACGCCTTCAGGTAATAAATCTCGAACCATGTCAATCCGTTCGCGCATCGTAAGAGCCGCAAAGTCCATATCTGTTCCCCAGTCAAAAGCTACTAAAACAAGGGAGCCACCTGTTCTAGATGTAGAAGACACCGATTCGACATTAGGTACACTAGACATGATTTCTTCAATTGGTTGAGTAATTAACTTTTCAATTTCTTCTGGCCCAGCTCCTTCATAAGATGTAGTGACAGCAACAATAGGAAACGTGAGTTCAGGAAATAAATCGATAGATAAATCCCGAAGAGAAACAAGTCCTAATATCCCAAGTAAACCGATGACCATGGCCATAGCGACTGGACGCAAGACAGAAAGCTTTGCAATGTTCATTGAATCGACTCACTCTTTCTTATTGTAATTTCGGATTCATCAGAGAGTTGTTCTTTCCCAGTTGTGATAATCTTGTCATTAAGTTCTACTCCTTCAACAACTTCAATTAGTGTCTCAGAGCGGGTACCGGTCTTTATTTTTTGCTTTTTTGCTTTATTATTGTTTACGAGAAATATGTAAGGAGTGTTTTCTTCATAAAAAATTGCATCTGCAGGAATCGCAATTGCCTCTTCTGTTGAGCCAACTTCGAAACGCCCCTGCAGCTTCATGCCTCCTTTAATCCTTGCATCTTTGTTTTCAAGTGGCACTTCAATAAAGAAAGATTGCAAGGTTGGGTCCACAGTAGGGGATACTGTTGAAATCTGACTTTGATATTCTTCTGATAAGCCATCAACAGTTATCGTTGCTTCTAACTGTTGTTCCAATTGAACAACTTGAAATGGATTTGCAGTAAAAGTAGCCATGATAGGGTCGAGCACGACAACCGTTGCAAGCGGTGTATTCGGAATGGCGGTTTGTCCAACGACGACATCAAGCTGACCGATGATACCGTCAACTGGAGAACGGATCGTTGTACTTTCTACAAATCGCTCCGCTTGCTTGACATTTTCTTTTGCACTCGCAAGTTGAATTTCTAGTTCCGTTGTATTGACAGTTGGTAATTGCATCATTACATTAGCAGCTTGTGTGAGCTCGGCTTGCTTTATCGTTAGTTCCAATGATTGCTGCAAAAGAGGAAGTAATGTTTTATCAAGATTGCTGTCACCAATTTGTTCCATCAATTCATATGTACGGTTTACAGTCGATTGCATGTCACTTTGTAACGTTTCGAGTTCACGGACCGAACGTTGAGCCATGGCATTTACTCGATTGGCTTGTTCTAATGCCCCTTCAATTTCGGTTACAGCCGCTCTAGCTCGATTCAATTGTAAATTTGCTTCTTCGCTTTGCAACGCAATAATTGGGTCGCCTTTTTTTACAGTCTCTCCAATTTGTGTATGGACAGTTATTATTTCAAGTGGTGCTTGGGTAAAGACCGGAACTTGTTTAGACGGAAGAGCTTGTCCAGTTAAATTTAGTGTTTCTGTTAGCGTCGTTTTTGTGGCCGTAGTTACATCAACAAGAAACGATTCATTTTCTTGTTCGGTATGAAGTTCCTCTCCGTTACAGCTTATAAGAATAAAAGAAAACATGATAATCCAGTATTTTTTCATTATGGCTCAGCTCCTGCATTCCAGTAAAAAGCATCTCCACTTTTGATTTTCAGTGAGAATCAAAATGACTATTTGACAAAACGTATACAGTTGTTATGGTGTTACAATCATTCCATATTTATGAACATAAAATAAAAAAATAAAAAAAGGTTTACAATAGAAAAGAATAGGGTATATGAAAAAATAAACTTGAATTTACTACATATATACATCCTTTTTGGTGAGGGGGAATCGCCGTCAAACGGACACAATCTTGTATAATAAATGTATACTTTATTAAGAAAACGCCCTATTCAAATTAGAATTATTATTGTATAATGATAAATGCAAGAAAAAAATGACTGCAAATTTGCTTTATATATATTGAAGGGAGATGTCCGATTATTATGGTAACCCTACTTACATCACCAAGTTGTACATCATGCAGAAAAGCAAAAGCTTGGTTGGAGGAACATGAGATTCCATTTCAAGAGCGGAACATATTTTCAGCACCATTATCAGTGAAAGAAGTGAAAGAAGTCGTTAGAATGACTGAAAACGGTACGGACGAAATTATTTCAACACGTTCCAAAGTTTTTCAAGATTTAAATGTTGAAGTTGAATCGTTGTCGTTACAAACTCTTTTTCAACTGATTAGTGAAAATCCTGGATTGTTACGACGTCCGATAATCTTTGATGATAAACGTCTTCAAGTTGGTTACAATGAAGCAGAAATTCGTCGTTTTCTTCCAAGAAAAGTTCGAACGTTTCATTTACAAGAAGCTCAAAAGATGGTTAATTAATAGAAAAACTTCTACAAGCCTATGCCTGTAGAAGTTTTTGTTTTCATTTAAATGGTAATGTGGTTTGGTTTCTTGTTTTTCCAGACACCGATAATAATAACAGAGAAGATAACGATAACTTGAAAGAGTGTCGTAATAAATGGGTGAGATTGAAATAGTGGCTGGAGCATAGGTTCATGTGTTATCATTCTGCTTGCAGTATATGTAAGAATTCCAGCACCGATATAAATGATAAAAGGAAACCGTTCAAAAGCCGTTAGAATAAGTTTGCTTCCATAAATAATAATGGGGACAGAGACAAGCAATCCAATTACGACAAGCGTCATATTTCCATGTGCGGCACCAGCAACAGCAATAACATTATCAAAGCCCATAATAAGATCTGCGATTAAAATCGCTTTAATAGCAGCGAACAAGCTTGTTTCACCTTTTATATTTTGGTTGTCGCCATGTTCAGTTAAAAGGTTATAGGCGATATAAATAAGAAGAGCGCCACCTAATGCTAGCAAATAAGGGATTTCTAGCAATTGAACAGCAACAAACGTAAGTGAGATTCGCATAAGTAAGGCTAATGTTATACCAAGAATAATGGCTTTATTTCTTTGGTGCTTTGGTAAGTTTCTACAAGCTAGCGCAACAACGATGGCATTATCACCACCTAATAAAATGTCAATGCCGATTATCGTGAGAAGTGCGATGAGCAGTTCTAAGTCAACCATGGTCACCATCCTTTTTCTTTGTCTTTCTTATTTTAGTGATAATCTCATTTCCCTTTATTTCTCATTAGGAATAATAGGCTTGGCAATGTTATCATTACTATATGTATACAAAGACAGGCATATCAGAACTTTTAATTCTGTATAATGTAACAGGCTAATGTTGAAATTGAAAAAAAGACAAAATAGTCAGCATTTTTAATTTCCATTCTTGAGCGTTTTATCATAAAATAGAAATAAGAATTTGAAAAGCCCTCAAAAACTTAATAAAAGAAGAAACGCATTTAACATCCGTTTGTATACGTAAAGTTGTCGTACGAACAGTAGAATTTGGGGAAGTGTTGCATCCTTCCGCCAAGATATTAAAAAGAGGAGGGAGATACAATGGAAATCGAAAGAGTAAACGATTCTACCATTAAGTTTTATATTACGTATAAGGATATAGAGGACCGTGGCTTTGACCGAGATGAAATCTGGTATAGCCGTGAACGAAGCGAAGAGTTATTTTTTGAAATGATGAATGAAGCTCACGATCGTGAGGATTTTGAAATAGAAGGACCATTATGGATTCAAGTCCAAGCTCTTGAAAAAGGATTGGAAATTGTCGTGACAAGAGGGCAGATTTCAGACGGAAGTGTTAAATTAGAAATTCCGGTATCTTCTGATAAAGGTACTGATTTACCTGTTGACCACAACATTGTCGATATGCTTGATGCCCAATTCCGTGATAACTTGGATACAGATGAAGAACAATTAGAGCTTGTCATCGGTTTTTCCGATTTTGAAGATATTATTTCACTAAGCCATAGTTTCATTAATGAACAAATTGATAATTCACTGTATCACTTTGAAGGTCGGTATTATTTACATGTTACATTTAATGATGATGAATATAACGAAGACGAGCAAGATAATATGTTAAGCCAAATTTTAGAGTTTGGGTATGAATCTGAATTAACAGTTTGTCGCTTACAAGAATATGGAAAAGCTATCTTGCTTGATGATGCTATAACATCGCTTCGTCAAAAATTTTCAAAACGTTAAACTCAAGCCGATTTCACCTGAAATCGGCTTCTTTACGTTTAAAGTACCCATATTAACTAAGAAATGCAGTATACTGTTATTTGGTGCATTAATCTAACTTTTTTTAGATGAGGCGATAAAATGAATAACCGGTTTAATGTTCTTTCTTTTCTTTTTATAATTATTTTAATTTTATATTTAACAAAAGACTATTGGGCAGGATGGTTTGTTGGTGCGTTTAGTTTGTTATTTTCACTTTCTGTCTTATTTGTTGCGATTGTCATTTTTTTAGAAAATCGCCATCCTACAAAAACATTGACATGGTTAATTGTTCTTGGTGTTTTCCCTCTTGTTGGCTTTTTCTTTTATTTAATGGTCGGACAAAATTATCGCAAAAAACGTTCATTTACTGAAAAAGCATTACTCGATGAACAAGCCTTTAAAAAAATACAAGGGCATAAACAGTTAAATGAAAAAGAGATAAAAAAAATGGGTGGCCACCAACAATTATTATTTCGATTAGCTCACAAACTAGGAAACAACCCGATTTCTTTTGCAACAGAATCAAAAGTATTAACAGATGGAAAAGAAACATTTACACATATTTTACAAGCTTTAAAACTGGCAAAACATCATATTCATCTTGAATATTATATTGTTCGTCATGATGAAATTGGAAATGAAATTAAAGAAGTATTAATTAAAAAAGCAAAAGAAGGAGTAGAGGTCCGCTTTTTATATGATGCGGTAGGAAGCTGGATGTTATCTAAGGCATATATTAAGGAGTTACGGGCTAATGGAGTAGAAATGGTTCCTTTCTCCTCTGTTAAGCTTCCATTTTTAACGAATAAAATAAACTACCGAAATCATAGAAAAATCATTGTCATTGATGGACATGTTGCATTTGTAGGAGGCTTAAATATCGGTGATGAATATTTAGGAAAGGACCGTTATTTTGGCTATTGGCGTGATACGCATTTATTTGTGAGAGGAGAGGCTGTTAGAACACTGCAGCTTATTTTCATTCAAGATTGGTATTATGAAACAAGAGAAGCCCTATTAAAGCCGAGTTATTTGTCTCCAGTCCTTGTAGAGGAAGGAAAGGATGGAGGCGTACAAATGATTGCGAGTGGGCCAGATAAGCGCTGGGAAGTCATTAAAAAATTATTCTTTTCCATGATTACCTCGGCCAAAAAATCAATTTGGATTGCATCTCCCTATTTTATTCCTGATGATGATATATTAAGTGCGTTAAAAATCGCGGCTTTAAGTGGAGTCGATGTTCGAATATTAGTTCCAAATCGCCCGGATAAAAAAATAGTGTTTCATGCGTCTCGCTCATATTTTCCTGAACTACTTGAAGCAGGAGTGAAAATTTACGAATATCATCGCGGATTTATGCATAGCAAAATTATTATAGTCGATAATGAAATCGCGTCGATAGGAACTTCAAACATGGATATGCGAAGTTTCCATTTGAATTTTGAAGTGAATGCGTTTCTTTATCAAACTAAAAGTGTAACTACTCTTGTTGGTGATTATATTTTTGATTTAGAACACTCGAACCAAATCAGTTATGAAGTCTTCAAGAAACGGTCTATTTTTCTTCGAGTCATTGAATCAACATCTCGGTTATTAAGTCCATTACTTTAGAGAATGGAGTACAAAAAAAGAAGCATGGATCTTGCTTCTTTTTTTTTTGAAACAGGGAGTATAAAAGTTTTAGTCTAGCAGTGAAGTTTTAAAAGCTTATTCTAGATTGAAAGACAAGACGCTCTGCGTTTTTCTTATTAAAAGTTTACGAAATCTTTAAAAGGAGAAAGACGGAGAGTGCAGAAAGAATCTAAGTATGAAAATGTAGAAAGGAGCGTGCACGGTGTTAACAGCGTTAGATGAAAAAGGAAAAATACTCTCTCTTGCTGAAAAATGGAATAAATCGGATCTATTTCAATTACGGAGAAAACAGCGTTTTTATTGTCCAGTATGTAAACGACAAGTTGATTTAAAGCTTGGGGAACGACGGCAATGGCATTTCGCACATACAAAGGAAACATGCTCTTATGAGTCAGAACCTGAATCCATCTACCACAGAGAAGGAAAAATACAGTTATATGATTGGTTAAAAAGTCAGCCACATTGCAAAACATGGCTTGAACCGTATTTATCATCTATTCGTCAACGCCCAGATGTTTTTCTTCAGTTACACAATCGGTATTATGCGATAGAATACCAATGCTCAAGCCTTCATGAAACATTATTTTTAAAAAGGACAACAACGTATTTACGGCATTCTATTGTTCCTATTTGGATATTAGGAGGAAATCGTCTCCGAAGAAAATCTACAAATACCTTTCAGCTCTATCCGTTTGAGTGGCTTTGCTCTTACACCCCATTTTCGTACCCTACCCTTATCTATTACTGTTCAAGTACAAAACAGATTAGTGTGTTGTCTGGAATGGTTTCTTGTTCAACTCAAAAAGTGTTAGCGACAGTTTCGTTTGAACGATTAGAACAAATGTCTGTTCCCCAACTTCTTTCCCCTTTGGAAAATACACCTATCTTTTCAGCATGGTTAGATCAAAAAAAACATTGGCGTTACCAAGTTCGTCCCTTTAAAAGTAAGACTCAGGTTTATTTTGAACTGTTTTGTATGAAACGAACATGTTCTTCCTTTCTTTTTCCGATTGAAGCCGGATGGCCGACTCCAAATCTCCATTGGATTGAAACACCCCCTTATATTTGGCAAAGTTGGGTATTGCTTGAACCCATTATGTCTCAACCAAAACACTCTCCCTTTCGTTTTGAAACAATCGCCCATACATTTCAAACGATGATAAGTAAAGAGATTTTCATCGTTCGTTCTATTGTATTAAAAAAGGGCAGCTATGAAATGGCACTTAAATCTTTCATTGAATTTTTAGAGAGAATAGGTTTACTTCAAGTGAAAAATGAGAAATATTATCGCATACAAGATATCACACTCCCATGTTCCATTGAGGAAGCGAATCAGTTGGATGCGGAATTATTTACGTTACATTTTGATTCCCTAAATAAATTTTAAGAAATTATTATGAAGTTAAAGGAATGAAACCTCTTATCGCGAACGTATATTAATAAGGACAATGTTCCTGATGAAAGAGAGACATACTAGGAGGTGCTTTTTTTTGACAACAAAAGCGACAAAAACATTACCAAAGCGTGAGGAGATTCCTGTTGAAAAAACGTGGGATCTGCAAGCGATATATGCAAATGACGGTGAATGGGAACGAGAATTTAATGCAATTAAAGATTTACTCCCAAAAATCAAAGAGTATCAAGGGAAGTTAGGCAGTTCATCAAAGATGTTATTTGATGCGTTGCAACAATCTGATGAAATCTCATTAAAGCTAGGAAAGCTTTATACATATGCTCATATGAGAAATGACCAAGATACAACGAATTCATTTTACCAAGGTTTACATGACAGAGCAGCAAGCTTAGCGGCTCAAGTTGCTCAAGCGGCTTCTTTTATGACACCAGAAATTTTAGCAATTCCTGAAGAGAAAATTGCGGAATTTTTACAGGAAAACCATGGTTTGCGTTTATATGAACATATGTTGGATCAATTATCGAAACAACGTCCACATGTTTTAACAGAATCAGAAGAATCCATTTTAGCTCAAGCAAGTGAAGTAACGAGTTCACCAAGTAACACATTTGGGATGTTAAATAACGCAGACATTAAATTTCCGACGGTTACAGATGAGAACGGTGAAGAAGTTGAAATTACGCATGGGCGTTTTATTACATTTCTTGAGTCAAGTAATCGCCAAGTTAGAGAAGATGCGTTTAAAGCCGTGTATGAAACGTATGGGAAATATAAAAATACGTTTGCAAGTACATTAAGTGGGCAAGTGAAACGTGATTTATTTTATGCGAATGTGCGAAAATATGATTCAGCAAGACATGCTGCGTTAAGTAAAAATGATATTCCTGAGATTGTTTACGATCAATTAGTAGAAACAATAAATAAAAACTTACATTTATTGCATCGCTATGTAAAACTACGTAAAAAAATACTTGGTGTCGATGAATTGCATATGTATGATTTATATACGCCTTTAGTGAAAGATGTAAAAATGGAAATTCCGTATGAGAAAGCAAAACAATTAGTCGTTGATGGCGTAGCCCCTCTTGGTGAGGAATATGTAAATATTATTAAACAAGGTTACGACAATCGTTGGATCGATGTTGAGGAAAATGTAGGTAAACGAAGTGGAGCCTATTCGTCAGGGGCATATGGAACAATGCCGTATATTTTAATGAACTGGCAAGATAATGTGAATAATTTGTTTACACTTGCTCATGAGTTAGGCCATTCTTTGCATAGTTATTATACGCGTGAGACACAACCATATCCGTATGGTGATTATACGATTTTCGTTGCTGAAGTCGCTTCTACACTAAACGAAGCATTGTTAAACGACCATTTATTAAAAATTACAACAGATAAACAAGAAAAACTGTATTTGCTTAATCACTTCTTAGAAGGATTTAGAGGTACGGTCTTTAGACAAACGATGTTTGCTGAATTTGAACAAAAAATTCATGAAATGGCAGCAGCAGGGGAGTCTTTAACAGCGGAGTTACTAACGAAAACATATTATGATTTAAATGTGAAATACTTTGGAAATGACATTACCATTGATGAAGAAATCGGTCTAGAATGGATGCGGATCCCACATTTTTATTATAATTTTTATGTGTACCAATACGCGACGGGATATAGTGCTGCCACTGCGTTATCGAAACAAATTTTAGAAGAAGGCGAAGAAGCGGTGAAACGTTATATTAGCTTTATTAAAGCTGGTAGCTCGGATTATCCAATTGAAGTCTTGAAAAAAGCAGGTGTTGATATGACATCAGCAGATCCAATTCAAGAAGCATGCTCTGTGTTTGAAAAAACATTGGGTGAAATGGAGAAACTTCTTTCAGAAGAATAAAAAAAGATGAGGAGTGGGTTCTCCTCATCAAGCTGTCGATTTAAGTGTCGGCAGCTTTTTTTTAAAAATAAGAGTATAAAAATTTTGGTGTAGCAGTGAAGCTTTGAAAGCTGATTCTACAAAAGACGCTCTGCGTTTTTCTTAGAAAGATAAGAAAGATAAAGCAATGAAGCTTTGAAAGCTTATTCTAGAAGAGCGAAGGCTGCGCACCTGCGCGTTTCACCCCAGGAAGAACACTTGGGGTTCACTTTCAAAAGCGGGCAGGGCTCCGCACTTCGCTTGAAACAAAAGACGCTCTGCGTTTTTCTTATCGTTTTTTGTAAAACAAGATTGTGCTATAGAGTTCCTAATGAAATCCTCGGAATTTCTTTCTTTCGTTAAACATTTTGATTGTAAACATAATTGCCCCAAATAAAAGCGGACCTGCAATAAATAGAGGAAACAAGTTCATTAAAGCCAAAATGAAAAAATAATAACAAACAATTGTCATGGCGATTCCTAAATAGATTAAGATACGCTGGGCCATATCCTCACCTCAATGAACATACACTTTGTACAATTGTATGTTCATTAAGATCATTTATGAATGGAATTAAATATAATTAGCCAGTGTAACGCCAGAATGTTCCGTATTTAACAGGGAATCTTTCTACTTTTTGTTCAAGAAGAAGACGGCGTAACCGGCGCTCGGCTTCTTCTATTGAGATATCAAAAACAACCGAAACTTCTTTTGTTGCGACACAATCATATTTTGCTAAAAATTGAAGCAGTGTCATTGATTCGTCTCGTTCTGGTTCAAAACCTAACATTTCCCTTATAATGTGAACGTACACTTCATAAGGATAAACGCCAACGACCTTCACACCGTCTTCTTCTACATTGTCATTAAAGAAAACAAAAGTAGGAGAATAATCGATTCCCATTTCTTTTGTCATTTTTACATCACATTGTAGTGCTTTGATTGCACTTTCAGAATATAAGTCTTCCGTAAACTCCGTGACATCTAGCTTTGCCTCTGTGGCACATTGAAGCAAGACCTCTTCTTTTGACACATTTTTCTTATTTAAAAATAAATACTCTCGTAGTTTTCGTAAAAATCGAAATCCAGCTTGTTTTCCTTGCATTTCAGCAGCTTTGATCGCAAGTGAAACCGTATAAGCAGAGCCAACCGGATCCTCGAGCCATACATCGCCATCACAGCTCATTCCTGTTCGACTGGCTGTTTTTTCCCATATTTCTGCTAAGTTCTCCAAGGAAGATACTTTGTTTAATTTCGCTTGAGTGTAATTCCAAGCTTCTAATCGTCCAGCTACAAAATACTTAATATGAAAATAACGCCCGAATTCAATTTGTAATTTTTTTAGAATAGGTTCAAATGCCCAACATTCGGGGCATAAAGGATCGATAAATGTATAAATTTCTAACGGTTTATTACATGACATCTCTGATGGCTCGCTTGGTCCACACCAACCTTGTTGAGAATCACAAGCTGAATTGTTTTTATGTGAAGACAAAGGTTACCCTCCTTCCGTCTCGGCTTCATTCGGATGATTTACCATATGATGAGCTGTCATTGTCAATCTAGCAAATAATTGGTCACGTAATGGACCGTGTAATTGTACTTCATCCATTGCATCACTCATACATGATAACCAAGCTTCGGCTCCTTTTTGAGTAATGCGAAACGGCATATGTCTCGCTCTAAGCATAGGGTGTCCATGTTCATCAGAATAAATAGTTGGACCACCTAAAAATTGAGTTAAAAATTGTTTTTGTTTCCGAGCAGTTTCCGTCAAATCCTCAGGGAAAAGAGGAGCAAGCTCTGGATGTGATTTTACATTTTTGTAAAAGGTGTCAACTAATTTATCAAGAAAAGTATGCCCACCAATTGCCTCGTAGGGTGTATGTTGAGGACCTTCCATCATTTGATTCTCCTTTGCCTAACTGAAGAAATAGACCATTGTTAACAATGGTTACGTTTATTTTAGCAATCTATATGAAGAACAGCAAATTATCTGTTTCATATTGCCGTTTCCAGTTCATTGTACTATGATTATGGAAGAATGATTACGTTTTACATATAAATGGGAGTGTGAATAATGGCGACTTGGGATTTGGAAGAAACAAAACATCATATATTCATTTGCAACGGAAGCAGTTGCATGAAAAAAGGTGGGGAAGAGGTTACGCAAGCCATTCGAGACACGATCGCTGAACATCAATTAGACCGAGTGATTCATACAACAAGAACCCGATGCAATGGTAGATGTGAAAATGCCTGTGTGACAATTTTATATCCTGAAGGAACATGGTTTAAAGACGTAACACCTGAAATCGGAAAGAAAATCATAACCGAATACATTATAAACGACAACAAAAATTTAAATGAAGTGTTGTATACATATGAAGACCACTTTACGCTTCAACCTGGAAATAGTGAGGGAAAAAAGAAATAACGTAATGGACATGATGTCCGTATCAAAAAACAAAGAAAAAAGCTGTCGATTAGGAATCGACAGCTTTTTAGTAGATTTAGGCTTTCATAAAGTTCTGTAAAACAGCGGGAACATATTTCTGTGTTTCTCTAAATGGAGGAATTCCCCCATATTTATCAACATTCCCTGGGCCAGCATTGTATGCGGCTAACGCTAGACGAACATCTCCGTTATACTTGTCCATCATTTGGCGTAAATATTTCGTTCCACCCTCAATGTTTTGCGCAGGGTCATACACATTTGTAACACCAAGGAAACGAGCAGTTCCTGGCATTAACTGCATTAATCCTGCTGCACCAGCATGGCTTTTAGCGTTTGGATTAAAATTCGATTCTTGCTTTATGACAGCAGAAATTAAATTCGGGTCTACTCCATATTTTTTTGCTGCAGCTTGTATAAGGTCATCATATTGAGATGGATTTTTCTTAGATAAAGCGGGTGTTTGTCCAACGACAGTCGCCTTTAACTGTTGTTCAGTTTCTAATTGAAGTGAAGGATGCAGGAATAAGCTCATATTTCGAGTAGGAGCTTGCTGAATTCCACTTAATTTCCCTAGCTCTTCTTTCATAAAGGAAGAAAAAAACGATTGAAATGGTGAAGTTTGTTCACTTCGACTTGTACGTAGCTGCTGAATGGCACTCATTTCTGCAATTTGATGTAGCATTGAAATGTTATTCATAGTTTTCCTCCATTTATCATATACTCCTATTCATTATATAGAAAGAACGTAAAATGGACAATGGAGTTTTTTGTTAAAAATAAACTAGCTTTGCTCAGCTTTTGCTTTAAAGAAACGTGCAATTTTATTGTCAGTGTCCCGTTTAGGAATGTTAAATTCCTTTAATAAAGCTCCAAATGTCGTTTCCACTTTTTCTTCTTCTTCACCTTCATATTCCAATTCATAATCTACGATAGATAAATATGAGCTTTCATCAAATACGAGAGTGCCGCCTTTATAATCGATTTCTGCTCGTGATGTTGTTAATGTTCCAAGGAGAGTAAAAGTGTTCGTTGTCACACCAAGCTCTCTCAATTGGTTTGCAACATCACCATTTGGAATAATTCCGGTTGCTAGTGTATGATCCATCGTTTGTTTATCGATCGATTGGTGTGTTTCCAGTTTTCCGACCTCATGAGGTTGTTTTAAAGTTAATACAAATTTATGTTGTTTCTCTCGAATGCGAAGAGCAGATTGTTTTTCTTTCAAGTCAAAATGAGCGGTGTCAAAATAATGGTTGTGTTGTACGTGGAAATCTTGTTTTTTTAATTGAAAAGAAGAACAAAGATGAACGAATTCATCTTTTGTGACGATGTTTTTAGCTTCGATTTCAATCTCTTTTGTCATCGGGGAAAAAACTCCTTTTTGTTTGAATTGTTCCTATTATGACATGGAAAGGGCAACATGAAAAGGCAGAATGCATGAGGTTGTTATCTGTTATTATTTCTTATTGAAAGATAAATTATGGTAAACTATAGGGGGATTAGAGTATGGAGTGGAGGATGTAAATATGGTAAGACTTGAAGTTATCAAAACAGAGTTACTTGAAAACCGAATAGAATTCACAATCGAAGAGTCAAATGTTCACGCATTAACAGCAGGACAAAGAATGTTGGTGGATTCCGATGAGCTAGCATTTATATATATTTTAGAAAGTAAAGATGAATATGTTTATGTTAGTATTCGTGAAGCGTTTTGGTCTCAATTGAAAGAAGCATTAGAGAAGGACAAACAAGTGTTTATTAAAATAAATGAAAAAGAAGAGATAGAAGCAGTCGCTTTCAAAGCTGAACTTGAATATTTACTATCAAATATTGAAGATAATAGTAATTACGGAGAAAAAATGACGTCAGCAGTTGCGGCGGTTTTTCAAAAAGATAAGAAAGTATAAAAATTTTGGTATAGCAACGAAGCTGTGAAAGCTTATTCTAGAAGAGCGAAGGCTGCGCACCTGCGCGTTTCACCCCAAGAAAAGCACTTGGGGTTCACTGTTAAAAGCGGGCAGGGCTCCGCACTTCGCTTGAAAGTAAAGACGCTCCGCGTTTTTCTTAATAAACCACATAAGCAGAGAATAGAGAATATGATTGGGTGTGGTGATATGAACAATTGGGATACTATGTTATCTCCTTATAAACAGGCTGTGGAAGAGTTAAAGGTGAAACTTAGAGGAATACGAGAACAATACCAAAAGTCATCTAAACATACACCAATTGAATTTGTTACGGGACGAGTAAAGCCAGTTTCGAGTATTTTAGATAAAGCTAAGCGAAAAAATATACCTTTGGACCGCCTTGAAGAAGAAATGCAAGATTTAGCGGGACTTCGTATTGTCACACAATTTGTTGAAGATATATCAACGGTCGTGTCACTTATTCGGTCACGGACTGATTTTGTTATTGTAGAAGAACGTGATTACGTCATTGAAAAGAAAGATAGTGGCTATCGCTCTTATCATATTGTGTTACGGTATCCAGTGGAAACGATAAGTGGTCGACGCATGATTCTTGTTGAATTACAAATTCGAACATTAGCGATGAATTTTTGGGCGACGATTGAACATTCATTGAATTATAAATATAGGGGAGAAATTCCAGAGGATATTAAACTTCGATTAAAACGCGCAGCGGAAGCGGCATTTCAACTTGATGAAGAAGTATCCCAAATAAGAGGAGAAGTCAGAGAAGCTCAACAAATCATTACGAGAAAACAAGAACAACAACATTAACGAGATAAAGGATGGATTTTGTTCTATGAAGTATGCGGTCAGGTCAAGAGGAGATCAGGTGTCAAATGCACTTCGGGAAAAAATAAAAACGTATTTACAAGAATTCGGATTAGTGTATGATGACATCGAACCGGCGATTGTCATTACAGTTGGTGGAGATGGAACACTTCTTCACGCGTTTCACCATTATAAACACCGACTAGAAGAAACTGCATTTGTTGGGATTCACACAGGTCACTTAGGGTTTTACGCAGATTGGATGCCGGAAGAAGTAGAGAAGTTGGTTATCCATATAGCGAAAACCCCGTATCAAATTGTAGAATATCCTTTACTTGAAGTAGTCATTCGTCATCACGGCGATAGTGATTATGAAAATTATCTGGCTTTAAATGAGTGTACGGTAAAAACGTTAGAAGGTTCTCTTGTTTGTGATGTGGATATTAAAGGAGATAATTTTGAAACGTTTCGCGGAGATGGCTTATGCATTTCTACACCATCAGGAAGTACGGCTTATAATAAAGCATTAGGTGGAGCTATTCTTCATCCATCCTTAGCGTCTATTCAAGTTTCGGAAATGGCGTCGATTAATAATCGAGTATACCGAACAGTTGGTTCACCTCTTGTATTACCTCAACATCATACTTGTTTATTAAAGCCATTAAATGATGTGGACTTAAAAATTACAATTGACCATTTATCACTTGTTCATACAAAAGTGAAATCAATTCAATGTAGAGTGTCTGAAGAAAAAGTTCGATTTGCAAGATTCCGACCATTCCCGTTTTGGAAACGAGTGAAAGAATCATTTGTAGGAGAATAAAAGCATGGTGAATTTTTCTTGGACTGTTACATCAAAAGAAGATGGATTACTTCTACGAGAATTTCTGCGAGAAGAAAAAGCCATTTCAAAAGGGGCATTAGCAGATATTAAGTTTAAAGGCGGAAATATCGCAGTTAATGGTAAGGAAATGACGGTTCGGCAAAAGCTACGAGCTGGAGATACCGTTACAATAAAATTCCCACCTGAACATCGTAGCCCTGGCTTGCTTTCAGAAAAGATAGCTATTCAAATCGTTTACGAAGATGATTATTTCCTTGTTGTAAACAAACAAGCAGGTATGCCAACGATTCCTTCTTGGATGTATCCATCTCAAACATTAGCAAATGCAGTATTAGGTTATTATGATCAACACCACATTGATTCTACTTTTCATGCGGTAAATCGATTAGATAAAGATACGTCTGGCTTAGTGTTAATAGCAAAGCACCGCTATGCCCATGATTTAATGAGTACCCAACAAAAACAAGGACATTTACAGCGGGTCTACTTCGCTGTTGTCCATGGAAAAATAGTGCGAAAAGAATTTCAAATTAATTCCAACATTGGCAGGAAAGATGGTAGTATTATAGAAAGGGAAGTTCGAGAAGATGGACAACACGCGGTAACAAATGTCGTTGTCCATAAAGCAGATAAGGATTATTCTGTTGTAGAAGTAAAGTTATTAACGGGAAGAACGCATCAGATTCGTGTTCACTTTTCTTCTATTGGTCACCCTTTACTTGGTGATGACTTATATGGGGGAACCCTTGAAAAAATTGAACGACAAGCGTTACATAGTTGGAAAATGCGCTTTATACATCCTTTTACAAAAGAAGAGATTGAGCTCGAACAACAACCCCCTCAAGATATCCAAAGAGCAATAGTCCATGAATAGTCTATTGCTCTTTTTCAATTTGGTTAATAAAATAGCGTGTAGCTTCTTCCCCGTTTTTATCATATACGATTACTTCGATGGCATCTTCAAGATTATCAAACTGGATCGTCTCGTCATACTCAAAGGTTTCGGAAATTAAATATCCACTTTGTGCGCTAACTGTAAATGACATTGGAGTATGATCCCGATTGTCAATGACAATCGTATCTGTACCTAAAAAGGACCGTAACTCATCATGATGAACAATAAAGTTCAAAAATAATTCTCCTGACGGAAGAGTACTCGTATTCATTACGCGAGTATAAATGGTAAACAATTGCCGTTCTTCATCGATGATAATCCGGCTTTCCTCGAGATCACCTACAATGGCGACTTGTGGACCACAACTGCTGAGGAGAAAAGAGGACAAAAACAAGAAAGTTAACATGATTTTTTTCATACCATCACCTACCTATATTAATTACGATTCAAATGAGCGAAACTTTTCAGGGACATACTCTAGTGACGAAGGAACGGAAACGACCTTCATTTCAGGATATTGTAATGCAGTTAATTGTCCTCCAAATACACAACCGGTGTCAATATTTACGGTTTGGTTAATGAAACGTGGTTGTGTAACAGGTGTGTGGCCATAAACAATGAGAGCATGTCCCTCATACTTAACTGCCCAATCTCTTCGTACGGGAGTACCATCTTTATTTGTTTCTCCTGTAATGTCTCCATATAAAACAAAGGTTTTTACTTTTTTGTCATGACGGCCGATATAATCTGAACGAATTCCAGCATGAGCAATTATTAGTTTTCCGTCATCTAAAACTGCGTAAAGAGGCGTCGTTTCAACGAGTTGTCGAAAGGATGAAGCAATCTCTTTTTTTGCATCTTTAGAAAGACGACTTAGTTCTTCTACTGTTGTCTCTAATCCGTGTGTGATTTGAACCTTCCTGCCAAGAAAATAGCGATACAGCTTATCACAATGATTTCCGCGAACATAAATTGCTTTGTTTTGTTTGACTAGCGCACAAACGGTCTTGATGACTCCGACTGAATTTGGTCCGCGGTCTGTTAAGTCGCCAACAAAAGCTAATAAACGATTGTCACGGTGGATCGGGATGCCATTACTCCATTCATATCCTAATTTTTCTGTGAGAAGCTTAAATTCATCGTAACAGCCATGGATATCACCAATAATATCATAAGCCATTATTATCAGTCCTTTCAAAAGGAATATAAGGATACAAGCAAGAACATCTTAGCATACTGAAATGAGTTTGCAAAAAAATGACCAGTGACTTTTGTTGTCATATTTAGGCTTGGACAATAACTATTCTAAACAAAGGACATCTTTTTGTATGATACATGAGGGAGTGCTATAATGATTTTTATATTTTTTATAAAATTTATAAAGAAAGGAGACCTATTATGATCGACCAACCGATTACAAATCCAGTTCTTATTTTTGCGATTGCGATGGTCATTTTCCTCATAGCCCCCATTATTATGGTTCGATTAAAATTACCCGGTATTATAGGGTTAATTTTGGCTGGAGTTGTTATTGGCCCAAATGGAATAGGACTCCTTGATCGTGATCCCACTATTGTATTATTGGGAACTGTCGGATTATTATATATCATTTTTATCGCGGGATTAGAAATTGATTTAGAAGGCTTTCGTAAATATCGGAGAAGAAGTATTATTTTTGGGTCTTTATCATTTTTTATACCATGTATATTAGGAACAGGGTTAGGATTTGCGTTAGGTTATTCAGTAGAAGCTTCATTATTACTAGGGTCATTATTAGGTTCCCATACGTTATTAGCTTATCCTATCGCGAGCCGGTTAGGAATTTCAAAAAATCAAGCGGTGACTACAACGGTCGGTGGTACAATTATGACAGATACGTTTGCATTATTGTTTCTAGCTGTCATCGCGTCCTCATTACAAGGAGACTTATCGCCAATCTTTTGGGTTCAAATGCTCGGTTCACTTAGTGTATATGTGCTGTTAGTTTTAGTTATTATTCCGAGGTTAGCGAAACTGTTTTTTCGAAATATTAGTGAAGGCTCGACTGAATTTATTTTTGTCATGGCCATTTTATTTGTGACAGCTTTTTTTGCTACTGTCGTAGGGTTAGAGCCTATTATTGGTGCTTTTTTAGCTGGTCTTTGTTTAAACCGTTACATATTAGAACAAAGTCCGTTAATGAATCGAATTAAGTTTGTTGGAAATGCGTTGTTTATCCCGTTTTTTTTATTGTCCGTTGGAATGTTAATGGATATCGAAGTGTTATTACAACAACCAGAAGCTTGGATTTTAGCGGCTGGTATTGTCGTGTTCGTTCAATTTGGAAAATACATGGCTGCTTGGATTAGCGGGAAGATGAACGGATATTCAAAAGAAGAAATTAAGTTAATGTTTGGTTTATCTGTCCCGCAAGCTGTGGCGACATTAGCCGCGACATTAGTTGGTTTTGAGTTAGGGTTATTTAACAGTGCCACAGTAAATGCGGTCATCGTAATGATTTTAATAACATGTATTGTTGGACCATATATGGTTGAAAAATATAGTCGAACGATTTCGATTGCAGAAGAACAAAAACCATATAAGCCTAATCAGCTACAAGAAAGAATTTTGATTCCACTAGCGAACCCTAAGACGATGGAGTCATTACTTGATTTGGCTTTTGTGTTACGAGGGCAAAGTCAAGAGCCACTATATCCGTTAACGGTTGTACAAAAAGGAAATGGGACGTCAGAAAGCAAAGTCGCTGAGGCAGAAAAAATGCTCGGGCATGCTGTCACCTATGCAGCAGGTGCACAAATTCCAATTCAATTATTAACAAGGGTCGATCAAAATATTTCAAGAGGAGTCGTTCGAGCAATTGAAGAAACTCGAATTTCAACAATTATTATAGGATGGAATGGGAAGCTATCCACACCGCAGATGATTTTTGGAGGAATTCTTGATCAATTACTTGAGCGTACAAATGAAATGGTTCTCGTATCGAAACTAGGGCATCCTTTAAATACGACAAAACGAATTATTGTTGTTTTACCACCAGGCGTTAACCATAAAGCAGGTTTCTTTGAAGCGATTCGTAAAATAAAGACGATTGCCTTTGGTATTGGTGCGTCAGTGTATGCATTTGTAATGAAAGATACAACTGACCAATACGAAACCGTGTTTCAAGAAATAAAACCTGATGTCACATCAAAGTTTGTTTCGATGAAAACATGGTCTGAATTACTGGAAAATGTGTTATTAATGTTAAAAAACGATGATCTAGTCATTGTTGTAAGTGCTAGACGAGGAACGATTGCATGGCATCCTCAATTAGAGCGTCTACCTCGAGAATTATCAAAAGCTGTTCCTGAAAGCTTTATTATGATATACCCTCAAGAAACAGAAGAATATGATATGAGAGGCGCTAGAGGAACAGCAGTCCCAAGAACCTATTTGCCATATGGACAATATGAAGATTAAAAAGAAGAAAAAGTTCGGAAAGATAGTAACTAAACCTTTTCGAACTTTTTTGTTTTTTTATGTTTAGGACAAAATCAGTATCGGGGATAAAGAAACTACAGCGATAAATCATACCATCTCTATTTTGATAAATTGCTAAATGATTTAATTTCCAACATTTGGAGTATTACTAACTATTGTATTTTTAAAACTAAAATGTTATATTATTTCTTGTCGCTTCAACTGACATCCAATTAGAGGAACAAAATATCATCTAAACATTCTAGTTTATTTCCAGTAATTAGTTGTTGAAATAAGAAAAGAAATAATGGTAAGATAGTTTTTGTCGCTTCAAGCGAACAACATTTTTCACAACGTTCCAACAACGAAATAAACATATCACCAAAAAAAGTTGTTGCAATGAATGTAGAAAAGATGGTATGATATTATTCTGTCGCTGTTTGACAGCGGGTGTCTGACACCGCAATAGCTCTTTGAAAACTGAACAAGAAAAAGCCAAGCGAATTAAAGAGATAGCAATATCTCGTCAATGAATTATTTTTGAGCTATATCAAACACTTTTATGGAGAGTTTGATCCTGGCTCAGGACGAACGCTGGCGGCGTGCCTAATACATGCAAGTCGAGCGGACAATAGGGAGCTTGCTCCCTATTGTTAGCGGCGGACGGGTGAGTAACACGTGGGCAACCTGCCCTGTAGACTGGGATAACATCGAGAAATCGGTGCTAATACCGGATAATAAATGGAATTGCATAATTCCATTATAAAAGATGGCTCCGGCTATCACTACAGGATGGGCCCGCGGCGCATTAGCTAGTTGGTAAGGTAACGGCTTACCAAGGCAACGATGCGTAGCCGACCTGAGAGGGTGATCGGCCACACTGGGACTGAGACACGGCCCAGACTCCTACGGGAGGCAGCAGTAGGGAATCTTCCGCAATGGACGAAAGTCTGACGGAGCAACGCCGCGTGAGCGATGAAGGCCTTCGGGTTGTAAAGCTCTGTTGTTAGGGAAGAACAAGTGCCATTCAAATAGGGTGGCACCTTGACGGTACCTAACCAGAAAGCCACGGCTAACTACGTGCCAGCAGCCGCGGTAATACGTAGGTGGCAAGCGTTGTCCGGAATTATTGGGCGTAAAGCGCGCGCAGGCGGTCTTTTAAGTCTGATGTGAAAGCCCCCGGCTCAACCGGGGAGGGTCATTGGAAACTGGGAGACTTGAGTACAGAAGAGGAGAGTGGAATTCCACGTGTAGCGGTGAAATGCGTAGATATGTGGAGGAACACCAGTGGCGAAGGCGACTCTCTGGTCTGTAACTGACGCTGAGGCGCGAAAGCGTGGGGAGCAAACAGGATTAGATACCCTGGTAGTCCACGCCGTAAACGATGAGTGCTAGGTGTTAGGGGTTTCGATGCCCTTAGTGCCGAAGTTAACACAGTAAGCACTCCGCCTGGGGAGTACGACCGCAAGGTTGAAACTCAAAGGAATTGACGGGGGCCCGCACAAGCGGTGGAGCATGTGGTTTAATTCGAAGCAACGCGAAGAACCTTACCAGGTCTTGACATCCTTTGACAACCCTAGAGATAGGGCGTTCCCCTTCGGGGGACAAAGTGACAGGTGGTGCATGGTTGTCGTCAGCTCGTGTCGTGAGATGTTGGGTTAAGTCCCGCAACGAGCGCAACCCTTGATCTTAGTTGCCAGCATTTAGTTGGGCACTCTAAGGTGACTGCCGGTGACAAACCGGAGGAAGGTGGGGATGACGTCAAATCATCATGCCCCTTATGACCTGGGCTACACACGTGCTACAATGGATGGTACAAAGGGCAGCAAAACCGCGAGGTCGAGCCAATCCCATAAAACCATTCTCAGTTCGGATTGTAGGCTGCAACTCGCCTACATGAAGCCGGAATCGCTAGTAATCGCGGATCAGCATGCCGCGGTGAATACGTTCCCGGGCCTTGTACACACCGCCCGTCACACCACGAGAGTTTGTAACACCCGAAGTCGGTGGGGTAACCTTTTGGAGCCAGCCGCCTAAGGTGGGACAGATGATTGGGGTGAAGTCGTAACAAGGTAGCCGTATCGGAAGGTGCGGCTGGATCACCTCCTTTCTATGGAGTTTAACTCTAGTCGATGCATTTAAAGACATTCATGTCTTTATTGTACGCTTGTGCTTATTTTCCTGTTCAGTTTTGAGCGAGCTAACACTGTTGATTAACCATTGTGCTCCTGCGTCTACGAGCAATGCTTCGAAGTAAGCTTCCTCGTCGCAAAGCAGCATGAAGGGAAATCAAGAGGAATTTCAAGATGTGAATGAAATTAGTAGCTTTGTTCAGTTTTGAGCGAGCTAACACTGTTGATTAACCATTGTGCTCCTGCGTCTACGAGTCATGCTTCGAAGTAAGCTTCCTCGTCGCAAAGCAGCATGAAGGGAAATCAAGAGGAATTTCATGATGTAAATGAAATTGGTAGCTTTGTTCAGTTTTGAAGGAGTTATCCTTCAAGTCGAAAGTAATTCTTTCGACGATGGTTCTTTGAAAACTAGATAGTGTATATGTATTGAATTTTATCGGATCGTCATTACGATGTAATGGCGACAACCGAGAAGTCAAGAATTCTTCATACCGCCTTTTAACTAGTCATTTTTCAAATGACGAGAAAAGGCGACTGAGAAGCAAGGAGTATTCCAAGCTTATCAGGCGCCGATGGTTAAGTTAGAAAGGGCGCACGGTGGATGCCTTGGCACTAGGAGCCGACGAAGGACGGGACGAACACCGATATGCTTCGGGGAGCTGTAAGTAAGCTTTGATCCGGAGATTTCCGAATGGGGGAACCCACCATCCGTAATGGGATGGTATCCATACCTGAATCTATAGGGTATGAGAAGGCAGACCTGGGGAACTGAAACATCTAAGTACCCAGAGGAAGAGAAAGCAAATGCGATTTCCTGAGTAGCGGCGAGCGAAACGGAAACAGCCCAAACCAAGAAGCTTGCTTCTTGGGGTTGTAGGACACTCTATACGGAGTAAGAAAAGAATGAAGTAGATGAATCGATCTGGAAAGATTGGCCACAGAAGGTAACAGCCCTGTAATCAAAACTTCGTTCTCTCCAGAGTGGATCCTGAGTACGGCGGGACACGTGAAACCCCGTCGGAATCCGGGAGGACCATCTCCCAAGGCTAAATACTCCCTAGTGACCGATAGTGAACCAGTACCGTGAGGGAAAGGTGAAAAGCACCCCGGGAGGGGAGTGAAAGAGATCCTGAAACCGTGTGCCTACAAGTAGTCAGAGCCCATTTACGGGTGATGGCGTGCCTTTTGTAGAATGAACCGGCGAGTTACGATTACGTGCAAGGTTAAGCTGATGAGGCGGAGCCGCAGCGAAAGCGAGTCTGAATAGGGCGTGTTGGCAATGAATACATTGCCATAGTACGTGGTCGTAGACCCGAAACCGTGTGATCTACCCATGTCCAGGGTGAAGTTCAGGTAACACTGAATGGAGGCCCGAACCCACGCGTGTTGAAAAACGCGGGGATGAGGTGTGGGTAGGGGTGAAATGCCAATCGAACTCGGAGATAGCTGGTTCTCCCCGAAATAGCTTTAGGGCTAGCCTCGAGGTGAGAGTATTGGAGGTAGAGCACTGATTGGACTAGGGGTCCCCACAGGATTACCGAATTCAGTCAAACTCCGAATGCCAAATACTTATCCTCGGGAGTCAGACTGCGAGTGCTAAGATCCGTAGTCAAGAGGGAAACAGCCCAGACCATCAGCTAAGGTCCCAAAGTATACGTTAAGTGGAAAAGGATGTGGAGTTGCACAGACAACCAGGATGTTGGCTTAGAAGCAGCCACCATTTAAAGAGTGCGTAATAGCTCACTGGTCGAGTGACTCTGCGCCGAAAATGTACCGGGGCTAAACGTATCACCGAAGCTATGGATTGTCCTAACGGACAGTGGTAGGGGAGCGTTCTGCGTGCAGTGAAGTCAGACCGAGAGGACTGGTGGAGCGCGTAGAAGTGAGAATGCCGGTATGAGTAGCGAAAAGAGGGGTGAGAATCCCCTCCGTCGAAAGCCCAAGGTTTCCTGAGGAAGGCTCGTCCGCTCAGGGTAAGTCGGGACCTAAGCCGAGGCCGAAAGGCGTAGGCGATGGACAACAGGTTGAAATTCCTGTACCACCTCCTCACCGTTTGAGCAATGGGGGGACGCAGGAAGGTAGGGTAAGCGCACTGATGGATATGTGCGTCTAAGCAGGTAGGCTGACAAGTAGGCAAATCCGCTTGTCGCGTGTGCTGAGCTGTGAT
Source organism: Alkalihalobacillus sp. LMS39 (assembly GCF_022812285.1). Taxonomy (NCBI): domain Bacteria; kingdom Bacillati; phylum Bacillota; class Bacilli; order Caryophanales; family Bacillaceae; genus Alkalihalobacillus; species Alkalihalobacillus sp. LMS39. The sequence goes on along the minus strand of NZ_CP093300.1, from coordinate 3,688,770 downwards.
AGCGAGCGAAATGTAGTAGCGAAGTTCCCGATCCTCCACTGCCAAGAAAAGCCTCTAGCGAGGTGAGAGGTGCCCGTACCGTAAACCGACACAGGTAGGCGAGAAGAGAATTCTAAGACGCTCGGGAGAACTCTCGTTAAGGAACTCGGCAAAATGACCCCGTAACTTCGGGAGAAGGGGTGCTCTGTTAGGGTGCAAGCCCGAGAGAGCCGCAGTGAATAGATCCAAGCGACTGTTTAGCAAAAACACAGGTCTCTGCGAAGCCGCAAGGCGAAGTATAGGGGCTGACACCTGCCCGGTGCTGGAAGGTTAAGAGGAGAGGTTAGCCGCAAGGCGAAGCTTTGAATCGAAGCCCCAGTAAACGGCGGCCGTAACTATAACGGTCCTAAGGTAGCGAAATTCCTTGTCGGGTAAGTTCCGACCCGCACGAATGGTGTAACGATTTGGATACTGTCTCAACGAGAGACCCGGTGAAATTATATTACCTGTGAAGATGCAGGTTACCCGCGACAGGACGGAAAGACCCCATGGAGCTTTACTGTAGCTTGATATTGGATTTTGGTACAGTTTGTACAGGATAGGTAGGAGCCTTTGAAGCCGGAGCGCCAGCTTCGGTGGAGGCGTCGGTGGGATACTACCCTGACTGTATTGAAATTCTAACCGCAGACCGTAATCCGGTTTCGGGACAGTGTCAGGTGGGCAGTTTGACTGGGGCGGTCGCCTCCTAAACAGTAACGGAGGCGCCCAAAGGTTCCCTCAGAATGGTTGGAAATCATTCGAAGAGTGCAAAGGCATAAGGGAGCTTGACTGCGAGACCTACAAGTCGAGCAGGGACGAAAGTCGGGCTTAGTGATCCGGTGGTTCCGCATGGAAGGGCCATCGCTCAACGGATAAAAGCTACCCTGGGGATAACAGGCTTATCTCCCCCAAGAGTCCACATCGACGGGGAGGTTTGGCACCTCGATGTCGGCTCATCGCATCCTGGGGCTGAAGTAGGTCCCAAGGGTTGGGCTGTTCGCCCATTAAAGCGGTACGCGAGCTGGGTTCAGAACGTCGTGAGACAGTTCGGTCCCTATCCGTCGCGGGCGCAGGAAATTTGAGAGGAGCTGTCCTTAGTACGAGAGGACCGGGATGGACACACCGCTGGTGTACCAGTTGTTCCGCCAGGAGCATAGCTGGGTAGCTACGTGTGGACGGGATAAGCGCTGAAAGCATCTAAGCGTGAAGCCCCCCTCAAGATGAGATTTCCCATGGAGTTAATCCAGTAAGACCCCTTAGAGATGATGAGGTTGATAGGTCTCGGGTGGAAGCATGGCGACATGTGGAGCTGAGAGATACTAATCGGTCGAGGACTTATCCAAGATTTAAAAAAGGCGAAGTCTTTTTGACACAATTCAATACACACACTATCTAGTTTTGAGGGAATCATTAGATGTACTCAAAATAAATAACAGGATTGCTCCTGCGTCTACAAGCAATGCTTCGAGGTAAGCTTCCTCGTCGCAAATCTGCGCAGAAGTGATTTAAGTTAGATGATTTAGTGACGATAGCGATGAGGTCACACCCGTTCCCATGCCGAACACGGAAGTTAAGCTCATCAGCGCCGATGGTAGTTGGGGGCTTCCCCCTGTGAGAGTAGGACGTTGCTAAGCATAAAAAAAACCTTGCCATTCAATAGAATGATGGCAAGGTTTTTTTGTTTTTTTTCGTTTTAATACTTAAAAGAAGGCTCATACTATAAGAAAAATACACATGGGAGGAAATATATATGGAGCCAATTGTTGTATGCCCACAATGCAAAAATGAAAAAACAGTTACAAATGCTTTTATTGCACAATCTAATCAAAATATAATATATGAATGTGATCAATGTCATTTTTCTAAACGGAATATTGAGACTCGAAAAGGGTAATGGAAGAAAATATCGAATAAGTTTAAGGAAGACTACCAGGAACTATACAAACGTGTTATAATAATTAGTACCTAGTGTTAATAACAACCTATAGGTTATTTTGGAGGGGAAAACATGAATTTATCTTTACAAGATCGTACATATGTAATTATGGGGGTTGCGAATAAACGAAGCATTGCATGGGGGATTGCCCAATCCTTATCAAAAGCAGGGGCACGTTTAGTATTTACTTATGCTGGAGAAAGATTGGAAAAAAATGTTCGCGATTTAGCAGAAACATTAGACAGGGATGACTTTCTCGTTTTACCTTGCGATGTTACAAATGACGAAGAAGTTGAAAAAACGTTTGCAGCCATTAAAGAACAAGCTGGTGTAATTCATGGAATTGCCCATTGTATCGCTTTTGCAAATAAAGATGAATTAGAAGGCGAATATTTAAACACAACAAGAGATGGATTCTTATTAGCACAAAATATTAGTGCATATTCCTTAACAGCAGTTGCGAAAGCTGCACGTCCTGTTATGTCAGAGGGAGGCAGTATCGTCACTTTAACTTATTTAGGTGGGGAACGGGTTGTCCGAAATTATAACGTAATGGGTGTGGCGAAAGCTTCACTAGATGCAAGCGTGAAGTATTTAGCAAATGATTTAGGAAAAGATGGTATCCGCGTGAACTCGATTTCAGCTGGACCAATTCGAACATTAGCTGCAAAAGGAATTTCCGGTTTTAATGACGTGTTAAAAGAAATTGAAGAGCGTGCTCCGCTTCGTCGTACAACGACACAAGAGGAAGTGGGAGATACGGCATTATTTTTAATGAGTGATTTATCGCGAGGAATTACCGGCGAAATGATCCACGTCGATTGTGGTTACAATATTTTATCACTGTCTTAACTAAAAATGATAGGGGAAGTTCTACGTAACGGACACCAATTCCGCTATTTTATAAAAAAAGCCCCCTTTTCAAACCGTAACGGACATTTGTTCCGTTATTCTAACAGAATACTGCTTAATTGACTGATTTCTTTGGATTTAACGGAACATATGTCCGATAGCATTTGAGAAACCATATTTTTTATTCAAATAACGGAACTAATGTCCGATAGTAACACAAAAAAACAGCAAGGACTAACCTTGCTGTTTTTTTGTGTTTTAAAACTTCAGAAGTAAGAATATATAACAGATTTGAAAAATCATAGTGAGATTTTATATCAAAAATTGAGTTAATATTCTGAAATTAAACTATAACTAAATTATGCAAAACAACATAACGGAAAAAGGGGGAAAAGAAATGATAAAAAATTTTTTCGGAGTAATAGGGTTACTAGCTTTGTTTTCAGTTGCTTTGTTTGGGTGTTCTGATGAGACGGCTACACCACAAGATAGCGCAGGGACAGAAACTGTAGCAGAAGGTGGTAAAAAACTAGAGGAAGTCAAACAAAGAGGGAAATTAATATTAGGAACAAATAATCAACTCCCTGGTTTTGGTTATGTCGATACAAATGGTGAGTATGTTGGCTTTGATGTAGAGTTTGGCCAAGTAATGGCAGCGGCAATTTTTGGAGACAAAGATGCGATAGAATACCGTCCGCTTTCGTCACAAGAACGTTTTACAGCACTACAAACAGGTGAAGTAGACGTACTCATAAGAAACACAACGTGGACATTAACACGTGATGTAGAAGTTGGATTAGCTTTTGGACCAACGACATTTTATGATGGTCAAGGAATGATGGTGCCTAAAGAAAGTGGAATTACAACAATGGAAGGGTTACAAGGGGCTCGTATAGGAGTGGAGCAAGGCACAACGACAGAATTAAACTTAATGGATCAAATGAGAAAAAGAGGTGTCGATTTTGAGCCCGTTGTTTTCCAAGACCAAGATGGACTTGTGGCGGCTTATGAATCAGGAACTATTGATGCATGGACAACTGACCAATCAGCGCTTGTTGCTCGGCTTACGACTATGAATGAGCCAGATGCTCATGTTATTTTAGGAGAAGTTTTGTCAAAAGAACCGTTAGGGCCAGCTGTATTAGATGGGGATGCACAGTTTTTTGATATTATGCAATGGACCACTTTTGCCACAATGCAAGCAGAGGAGTTTGGGATTACATCTGAAAATGTAGATGAGTTTTTAAGTAGTGAAGATCCGGATATCCAACGGTTTTTAGGGGTTGATGGAAATAATGGAGAGCAATTAGGATTAAGTAATGATTTTGCGTACCAAATAATTAAACAAGTTGGCAATTTCTCTGAAATCTATGAGAGAAACTTAGGGAAAGATAGCGCATTTGGTTTAGAGCGTGGAATAAACGCATTATATACAGACGGAGGTATTATTTACTCACCACCTTTTAGATAATAAGATGGGTTTAAATTGCATAGAGTCTGCTATTTTCCTTAATTTAGGAGCAGGCTCTTTATGTTTTAGAAGCAAAGGGGGAATCCGTGGTGAAGGACAATAGTAAACAAAAAATTCCGCTCTGGAGGAATCAGAAAGTGATTCACGCTTTTTGGCAATTGGTAGTACTCGTTGCAGTTATTGGGACAGTATATATATGTATTCATAATGCGATGGAAAGTTTAAATAAAAGTGGATTAAAATTTGGGTTCTCCTTTTTAAATTCAAGTGCTTCGTTTGGGATAGGAGAAACAGTCATTGAGTATTCACCTCAAGATTCCTATTTAAAAGCGCTAGTAGTCGGGTTTATTAACTCATTAAAGGTGATAGTTATAGGTATTATTCTATCGACATTGCTTGGAGTTGTAATGGGAGTCGCAAGGATATCAGATAATTGGATGGCAAAAACAGTTTCAGGGGCATATGTAGAAATATTTAGAAATACACCGTTGTTAGTTCAAATCTTTATTTGGTATTTTGCTGTATTTTTAACATTGCCAAAAATTCAAGATGCTTCATCTTACTTTGGGTTTTATTTTACGAATAGAGGTTTTGTGTTTCCTTGGTTTGAAATAAGTGAGAGCTCCGTGCAGTGGTTTGTGATTTTAGCTGTTGGTTTCCTCATTTCCATATTTGTGAGGAAACGATTAATGAAAAAGCAAATTGTAAGTGGGAATCGGACCTACCCGTTACTATGTTCGATAGCATTTTTTCTTGTATTTCTCATTGTTCCTTTTTTTATTTTATCTGACCTTCCCTTAAACTTAAGTGTACCGACAGTTGAAGGAATGGGCTTTATCGGTGGTTATCGATTTACCCCTGAGTTTGCTGCAATTTTATTCGGACTCGTGTTTTATACGGCTTCTTATATTACTGAAATTGTCCGAGGAGGAATCCAATCTGTTTCAAAAGGTCAAATCGAAGCTGCAAAAGCACTCGGTTTCACATGTTTTTCAATTTTACGTTTAGTTACGTTTCCACAAGCAATTCGAACGATTATTCCACCAGTGACAAGCCAATATTTAAATTTAGCCAAAAACTCAAGTTTAGCTGTAGCTGTTGCTTATCCTGATTTAGTCAATGTTGGCTATACCGTTTTAAATCAAACAGGTAAAGCAATTGAAGTCATCCTTATTTTCCTAGTTGTTTATTTAACAATCAGCTTAATCACTTCATTTTTAATGAATATTTATAACAACATGACGAAGCTTGTGGAGAGGTGATAAATAATGATTTTAGAACGAAATATAAAAACGGTTGAAGTGAAAAGTCGTCCTGTTGTTAAAGTGGGTTTCATAACGTGGATACAAAAAAATCTATTTAGTAGTTGGTTAAATGGGATCATTACGATGTTGTTAGCAGCTTTTATTATGTCTATGGCTATCCCCGCATTCCGTTGGATTTTTGTGAGTGGGAATTGGACAGTGGTTGAAGCGAATTTTAAATTATTAGTTGTTGGCCAATATCCAATTGACCAACTTTGGAGAGTTTGGACATGTTTCTTATTTGTTAGTGTGCTATTGGGTGTATCGTACGGACGTTTTAATGGGAAAGTTTCGAAATTGCTGTTTTATTCCATAATCGGTTTGACAATGATTTGTTTACTATTCCCCTTCATCACAATGCAATCAAGATTATGGCTAATTGGTTCACTCTCTACCACTATCTTCAGTTATCTTATTTCAAGAAAATACAAAAGTATGACTCGTATTATTTGGATTAGCTGGTTTCTTGTTTTCCCAATTGGCATTTTTCTTCTCCATGGGTTTGGGGTATTACCTGTTGTTGGCACAAATGTATGGGGAGGATTTTTATTAACGCTCTTAATCTCGTTAGTTGCCATAGTTGTTTCGTTTCCGATAGGAGTGTTATTGGCACTTGGTAGAGCTAGTCAATTACCAATCATTCGATGGTTATGTATTGTATATATTGAAGTCATTCGCGGTGTCCCACTTATTACGATTTTATTTATGTCGTCGATTATGCTTCCACTATTTTTACCAGCAGGAATATCAATAGATAGTGTTGTTCGAGCAATGATTGCCTTTACTTTGTTTAATGCAGCTTATATTGCTGAAAATGTTCGTGGAGGACTTCAATCCATTCCAAAAAGTCAATATGAAGCTTCGACTGCATTAGGATTAAACACCATACAGATGACAGCTTTTATCATATTGCCTCAGGCTTTACGTGTAACAGTCCCATCTATGGTTGGCCAATCGATATCTATCTTTAAAGATACGACATTGGTCGCTGTTATCGGAATGGTAGATTTGTTAGGGATTGCCCGAGCTGTCATTGCGAATCCGCAGTTTTTAGGAACACAAAAGGAAGTATATTTATTCGTAGCTTTTGTTTTCTGGATTTTTTGTTTCGTTATGTCTCGTGCAAGTCAAGAAATTGAAAAGAATATGAACAATAGTTACCGATAATGATAGGGGGTATGGAAATGGAAGATGTTATCGTATCTGAATTTGATTCTACTGTTCCATTAGATGAACGTGAAGCAATTATTATATGTAAAAAAGTTAATAAATGGTATGGTAATCAGCTTCATGTATTAAAGGATGTAGATGTTGAAATAAAAAAAGGAGAAATCGTCTGTATATTGGGGCCTTCTGGTTCAGGGAAATCGACATTTATTAGAACAATTAATGGATTAGAAGAAATACATGAAGGGGAAATAGTAGTTGATGGCATTCAACTTTCTAATGATATAGCTAATATTGAAGCTATCCGAATGGAGACTGGAATGGTGTTTCAATCGTTTAATTTATTTCCACACTTAACTATTTTGAAAAATATTACATTAGCCCCAATTTGGGTAAGAAAATGGCCAAAAGAAAAAGCTGAAAAAATTGGGATGGAGCTATTAGAAAGGGTAGGGATCCCTGAACAGGCTCATAAATTTCCTGGCCAACTATCAGGTGGACAACAGCAAAGAGTAGCGATTGCAAGAGCACTTGCCATGCAACCTCAAATTATGTTGTTTGATGAGCCGACATCAGCACTCGACCCAGAAATGGTAAAAGAAGTGCTAGATGTTATGAAGGAACTTTGTCATACAGGAATGACAATGCTAGTCGTTACTCATGAAATGAACTTTGCGAGAGAAGTAGCGGATCGAATTATTTTATTTGATCAAGGGGAAATCGTTGAATCTGGTACCCCATGTCAGTTATTTGATAATCCCAAACATGAAAGAACGAAAGTATTTTTATCAAAAATTATATAAGAAAACAAGGACATCGAATAATAAATCATTCTGAAGATGTCCTTGTTTGTTTTTAATCGGATTATCTAGGTTGCTGTCCTCCAAAAAAACCAGCTGTATGCCATAACCATGGCCAAAATCCTCCATGGCCGGGATAACCAGGATAACCAGGGTAACCAGGGTAACCAGGATAACCTGGGAATGTTGGTGGTTGATATGGCGGTCTCGGTCTAGGCGGCTCTGGTCTTGGAGGAATTGGACCGAAATATGGACTAATACCGACTAAATCGCTATGGTGCACTTGTATAAACTGTTGTTGGTACCTTGGAGCTGGATAAATGAGTAAAGAAACCATTCCAGTTCTTCTATTGTAATCTGCAATATAAGCAACTACTCGACCATAACCTTGAATAGAAGTTGTTACCCATTGATTAAGGTATTGTTCCACTGTCTGAGGTGGAAGAAATTGTACAGAAGGTTGTTGGCGAGTATGATCAAATTCTGTTCCTTGATAGTAATTCATACATTCATTCTCCTTTCCTATTTTCGATATAGACTATGTAAAGGATTCCCAGCTTGTGATAAGTATCTAGAAAAAAGTAGGTTCTTCCCTATTTTTAAATTATCAAGTGCTTAAAAATACTCATAAAATAGTTTGTAAGACATACAGTTTAAAAGAATGAAAAATAGGAACTTGTATACGTTACAATTCACTCTTTCCTTATGAAAAAGGGTCTAACATAAATGACAAAGATAAAAAGGGGGAAGGAAAATGAAAAGAGAGATGACCATAAGAAAGCAAGGAAACGACCCGATTTTACTAAAGCAAAAGTTGATTAATGCTCACTCTGAGTTGTGTCTTTACAAAAAAAAGATTAAAGATTATGAGGAGTATTATAATTATCGTAAATTAGAAGAAGTAAAAGCTGAGCTTGAAGAAATTAAAAAGCAAATGAAAAACAAGGATGAAGAATTACAAATGGTTGACAAGGAAAAGCAAGAGCTCATTGAAGAAAAAACAGAATTACTTACAAAACTAGATGAGTGGAATGAAAAATATATGAAACAAACGAAAGAAATACACCATTTACAAAAAGAAGTTAGTGAAAGAGAAGCATTAATTCGTTTATTAAAAGAAGAGAATGAGAGAAACAACGAAGTTCAAAAAGGAATGGACAATAAAAAAAACGAGTCTTGGTTTCTAAAAAAGTAAAAAAGCGTTGAGAGGTCTTTTCCTCTCAACGCTTTTTATAAATACACTATAGACATAAGGAATATTCTGTCACTCTAACTCTTTAGGACATTGGTTCCACTATTAGCAATATTTAATCCGTTTGTCCGTTAACCGTAAAAAAGGGGGGGTCTCTTGAAAAGGAATACATGTCCTTTCCGAATAGCAGTCAAAAACTAAACAAATCTGAGAATGATGAGTTCAAAGAAATTTAATATCTTTTTCAAATTTCGACATAATATTGGAAGAACAGGGTATATAATAGAATAAGAGGGGTGATGATAATGGGATATGTACCACCAGTTAAAGACTCAACAACGGTTCAATACGAGAATAGAATTCCGATTGAAAAAGAAGCAGCCATTAAACGAAAAGACCCTGTACCCAAAATCACGTTTTTAAATGTTACAAAAGATGGGGAAGAACAATCTTCCTTACTAGCAATAAAAAAACAAATTGAAAGAAAACATACGAATAAAGGGTTATTTTTTGACCAATCTGTATAAAACAAAAATTTAAGTCTAGTTGCTTGAGAAGTTCTAAACTATAAACAATAGTTTAGAGCTTCTCTTTTATTTTTGGTAAAAAAATTTTAAGTTACAAGTTGTTTTTCGTAAATTTATGGTATTATAGACTTAGGAATAATTACTCTTTTATAAAAAAGGTCAAACTGTCAGGAGGCAAGTAATGAAAAGAAAATGGAACATAGGAAAGAATAAAATCAGAAAAAGTAAGCGTTATCCTAATCCTACTATTTCAAAACTTACAAAATTATTTCAGTTTAAAACGAATGAAAAGAAAGCGTTGTCACAAGAGGTGAAGAGAAAAGACTCTATTGGAAACAAGCTTTTTTTGAGTATGGTTTTAACAGTTCTTATTAGTGTGATTGTCGTAGGGATTTTCTCTTATGTGATTGCAAAATCAATATTAGAAGAACAAGTTAAACATGCGTCAGAACAAACGATTCAGCAAGCAGGAAAAAACTTAGACTTTATCTTAACAAATACAGACCGACAAATAACGGATTTTGCTGCGAATGTGGATATGAGGACATTGCTAGAACAATATGAAAAAGCAGATGTGAGTGATGACTTTACAATGTACCGTGCACTACGTGATATTGAAGACCGATTAAAAGCGATGAATATCACAAACAGTAATTATAATTATTATATTTTAAGTGGTACACATCAAACCGTTGCAACAAATGTTGATTACCGGGATAAAGAATTATTGTTTGAAGAAGACTGGTATAAAGAAATTAAAGAAGAAAGGAAGCAATTATGGATTGGAGGAAAAGAAAACGGAATAACTGGGACAGAAACTAATCCAACCTTATCAGTAGGCCGATTTCTTCCAATTGGGAAACAAGGATATATCATTGTAGTAGAAGTAAAGGAAGCGCTACTAGCGGAAACACTGCAAGAGATAACGTTTGGTGAAAGTGAAAAAGTGAAGCTAGTGGATGCAAACAATGTTATTCAATTCTCATTTGAGGAAAATGAAATTGGAAGTGAAAACCGCTATGAGTTTGATAAGAAAACAGATGAAACATCGTATGTTCACCATAATGGAGATAATCTAGTGTTTGTTCATCACTCTAGTGATTCGAACTGGTACTTAGCAGGACAGGTTAAAATATCTGAGCTTACAAAGGATATGAATAAAATTGCTTACTTAATTTTAATTGTCGTCGTTATTTGTGCTTTAATCGCTAGTTTTATTGGAAGAAGGATTGTAACTTTTGTTGGAGTACCATTAAAGGAAATTGGCTCATTAATGAAACAAGCGAGTGAAGGTGATTTGCGTGTTCGTGCTCAAATGGACAAGCGCAAAGATGAAATAGGGTTGTTAGGAAAAAACTTTAACGAAATGGTTGACAGTATTTCAGTATTAGTGCAAAATACGACAGAAACAGCAAACCAGGTCCTTGACGCCGCCGCAGAGTTATCAGAAGTATCTACAACGACAGCAGCTGCAGCAAAAGAAGTGGCGATTGCCACAGATGAAATTGCACAAGGGGCGCAAGGATTAACAGGACAAGCGGAAATAGGTAATGGATTAACGACTAAAATGGGCACTGAAATTCAAAGTGTCATTGAAAAAAATAATCAAATGAATGATTATGTCATGACGGTTCAACAGTCAAGTGATGACGGAATTCAAAAAATGAATCATCTCGTTGCAAAAACGAAACGTGGAGAAGAATTAACAACGATGATTGTAAGTAAAGTGAATGGATTAAAGGAAAGTACGACAAAGATAAATGAAGTGATGGAAATATTACAGTCGATTTCTAAACAAACGAACTTACTTTCGCTTAATGCAGCGATAGAAGCGGCAAGAGCAGGTCAAGTTGGGAAAGGATTTGCGGTTGTTGCTCAAGAAATAAGGAATTTATCTAATGAGTCGCAAACATCAATTGAAACCGTTGGAAACATTACGAGTGCAATTGTTCGTGATGTGGAGCAAACCGTTGAGGTATTACTAGAAGCTGAGCCAATCTTTAAAGAACAAGTAGATACCGCACAAGAAACAGATGACCTACTAAGTGCAGTAGGAATTCATATGAAAGATGTTATTCGCAAAATTGAAGAAGTGTCAGAGTCAACAAAGCAATTAACAAGCTCTCAATGCAATTTAGCTGATTCAATTATGCAAGTTAGTTCAACAGCTCAACAATCAGCAGCGATTACAGAAGAAGTCTCTGCATCGACTCATCAACAGTTATCAATCAGTGACCGACTTGTAACAACGTCTGATGAGTTAAAGCAGTTATCGACGAAACTTCAAGATACTCTTTCAAAATTCACAATTAAGTAGCGGAAAAAATCCTCTTATTAGAGGATTTTTTTGTTTGGAAAGCTAAACCATAAAAGAGAAAAAAGAAGAAGGTGTAATAATGAAATGTATCCAGTTAAGTGACAGTTGTTTTTATTTTCAAGGTAGTGTGAATATCGGATATGTAAAAAATGAAACGTGTGGTCTTCTCATTGATTCCGGTTTAGATGATGCTGCAGCAAAAAAAGTGATGAAAGTATTAAAAGAAAAGGAGTGGCCATTAACAGACTTGTTTATAACACATGCCCATGCCGACCATTTTGGTGGAGCTCATTTTTTGCAAAAACATTATGAAATCCATACATATGCACCTCATTTTGAAGAGGCGATCATGACATATCCAAAACTAGAGCCACTTTATCTTTTCCAAGGGAACGAACCACCGCAGGAAATGAGAAATAAATTTTTAGAGGGAAAGCCAATACGCATTGATACAAAGGTAAAGCCTGGAAAGCAAAGGCTAGGAGAGTTTCAAGTGGAACTACACGCGGTTCCAGGTCATAGCTATAATATGATGGCACTTGAAATTGATTCTATTCTTTACGCAACGGATGCTTATTTTGATGAAGCTACATTACAAAAGCATAATATCCCATTTATTGTTCAATATGAAGAAACCGTTCGCTCTCTTCGCTATTTGTTAGCGTTAAAAGTAAAAGGAGCTGTGCCTGGGCATGGTATATATGAACCAAACTTTACAGAAACAGTGAAAAACAATATAGAATATCATCAAAATGTAAAAGAAGATTTATTTCAATGGATAACTAAACAAAAAGAACCGATCTCATTTGAAACATTGATTAGCTCGTTTTGTTCTAAGCGAGACATCAACATACAGAACTTTACATCTTGGGCACTGTTTCGCACTGGTGTTACAGCTTATGTCCAAGCTCTTGTTAGTGAACAAAAGGTTGAATATGTATTTCAAAATAATACACTTAAAGTCAGTAGAAGATGAGAGAAAGAGGGAGGTGAATGGTTTTGAAAAAAAGAGGCGCATGCGAGCTTTGTTTACGGACAGATATTGAACAAACCGTTCACCATTTAATCCCAAGGGAGGAAGGGGGAGCATTGTTAGAAAAAGCAATGCTTTGTATACCATGTCATAAACAAATTCATGCTCTATACTCAAACCGAGAACTCGCGATTCGTTTACATACAATCGAAGCGTTGCAGGCGGACGAGAAAATTCAATCTTATTTACGTTGGATAAAAAAACAACCATCGACTGTATTAACAAAAGTGAAAAAGTCGAAAACACGGTAGCTATCATTTACTTTTAAAGCGAATGATCGTCTCGTTTTGTTTTTGGGCGATTGGAGGGTCTTTCTGGTCGTTTAGGACAGACGTACAATTTGGGCATCGTGTAGCTTTATAAGGAATCGTTGAAAAGCAAAATGAACAATTTTTCGTTTTAATACTATCAAGTAGGTTTTCATTTGGTCGACGAATTCGATTCATTTGACGGACAAACATAAATAATACGAAAGCCACAATGATAAAATGGAAAAGATGATTTAAAAATATCCCATAATTTAACGTAGGGATTCCGAATTCTTTTGCTTCTGTCACAGTTGAAATCGGTTCATTCGTAAAGTTTATAAACAGGTTGGAAAAGTCTACTTTCCCAATAATTAACCCAATTGGCGGCATAAGTATATCATCAACGAAAGATTGAACAATCCTACCAAAAGTTGTGCCGATAATGACACCGATACTCATATCGATAACATTGCCTCTCATTGCAAATTCTTTAAACTCTTCCATGATTTTCATACTCTCACCTCAAACACGTCCTTACTGACAAGCTATGATAAAAAGAAGATGGACAGAACAAAAAAACCAACCGTGTCGATGGTTGATTTTTGTAAAAGAAAGGTTATGTTAATGTTTTTTTCATTGTGACATGAGGGATGCCTGCATCTAGAAATTGTCCGGAAACAGTGAGATATCCAAGCTTTTTATAAAAACCTTCTGCTTGAATTTGCGCATTGAGTTTAGCTTCTGTTACATGCAGTTCTTTTGCTACTTCTTCTATTTTTTCCATTAAAACTTTTCCAGCGCCTGTTTTACGATAGTTTGGAAGAATACAAATACGTTCGATTTTGGCCATGCCATCAACATGACGAAGGCGACCTGCACCAACAGGTTGATTTTGGTCATACATAACAAAGTGAGTGGCTTCTTGTTCATATTGGTCAATTTCTTCTTCAATAGGAACTTTTTGCTCTTCAACAAATACAACGGTTCTTATATGGTAAGCGTCTTGGAGTTGTTCTTCATCTTTTACGACAACGACATTCACATAACTTCTTCCTTTCCACGATAAACTTTAGATTTCATTTTACTTTGTTTTTACTGAAGGCGCAAACATATGGACTAGCGCTTTTTTTAAGTCTGGCTGCCAATACTTCCATGTATGGTCACCATTAAATTCTTCATAGTAATAATGAGAGATTCGGTTTGAAAGTAATTGATTTAATTTTCGATTTGGTTGTAAAAAGTCAACGGTGCGACCATTTGTTGTTTGTACTTCTGTTTCTTGTAACCCGATGACATGGTAAAGCTGAAGCTGAGTTTGAATTTTGTTAGTGACGGTATGTAATACATCTTCATTTACAAATGGAGATTGTAAAATGGCGTTTGTAAATGTGTGTGGGTATTCGAGAGCAGCAATAAGTGAAACTGTAGCTCCTAATGAATCACCGACTAACACTCTTCCTGTGTTAACAGGCTGGGTTTGAAACTCTTTGTCAAGAAAAGGCACAAGCTCTTCTGCTAAAAAGCGTAAGTATTGTTTGTGGAATGTCCCATTTGGATGATACCACTCTCTTCTTTTCTCAACGGAAGGGTAAGGAATACCAGCGATAATAATATCCTTTATTTTGTTTTGTTCAATGAGTTCTTCCGTTTGTCTTGCGATACGTCCAAGTTGAAAGTAATCTTTCCCATCTTGAGCAATCAATACGTCATATGAATATAAGTCAGAATAGTTCGGTGGTAAATATAGGAGAATGGGAATGTCTGTTTTTAGAAAACGACTTGTTATCTGTTTCTCCATCGTTTTCCCATATAGCTTCTTCATAAAAAAATGACCTCCTCAATTCAAAAGTAAATGACCATTTTTAGTGTACCACAAAGGTAGCTTCATTTTAGCCTAGTTTGCATAAAATGTGGTAAAATACAGCCAAGGAGGGGAAACAATGAAACTACCTGTACCATGCGATATTGTTGAAGATGCGGCAAGAAAGCTATTGCAAGAAAGAGGCGTAACCATTGAAGCGATTGCTCAAATTGTGTATGAACTTCAAGTAAAGTATAATCCAACATTAGAAATGGAAGATTGTATTGAAAGTGCAAATGCAGTGTTGTGGAAACGAGAAATTCAACATGCGATTTTAGTAGGGGTTGAATTAGATAAATTAGCAGAGCAAGGAAAACTTTCAGAACCCCTTCAATCATTAATTACATCAGATGAAGGATTATTCGGTGTAGATGAAACGATTGCTCTTGGTTCTGTGTTTGGCTTTGGTAGTATTGCTGTGACGACTTTTGGCTATTTAGACAAAGCGAAATATGGAATTATTGAAGATTTAGATAAAAATAAAAAACAAACACATACGTTTTTAGATGACTTAGTTTGTAGTATAGCTGCGAGTGCTGCTGCAAGATTAGCGCATCGCCTTCGTGACCGCGAAGAAAAACGAGATCGAAATGAGATAAAGAAAAGAGAAGAAGAAGATTTAATTGGGTAAACGGGTACACTATACATGAGAATATTGGAAAGGCAAGAGGTAAATGCAAAAACCGAGGTGGATTTATTGGAAACAGACATTTCATTCTAAATTTCAAGCCGGTTGTTTAAAAGCAAAGCTAGAAGATAATTGGCAGAACGGCTATGAAATTGGGCCATGTGTAGAAATTAAAAAACTAAAAAGTGACAAATATGTTGTACGCTACACATGGGACGAAATGTCGGAAATGACCCAATGAATGTAAAAGGAAACACTCCAATTGAAAGGAATTTCGATTGGAGTGTTTTCGAGTTTATCGCGTTAGTGATTTTGGTGTTTATGGGAAGTAAGCGGCCATGAAAACCGTTATCTGTGAACATGGCTAGCGTTTTGGAACGTTGGCGGACACAGGAGCAGTTAATGATAATATATCGCTAGGAATAGAGTTGCTTTTGCGTGAATAAGTGCTCCTGTGGCCGCTAAAAAACGGAAACCCGTATCATGTTCACAAATAACGGCTGTTCTGACCGCAAAAATGAGACAAATGAGGAAGCATAATAATTTTGGTCTAGCAGCTGATGTATTGAAAGCTTATTCTTGAAAGAAAAGACGCTCCCACGTTTTTCTTATACCATGTTTTCAGGTTTTACAAATTCATCAAATTGTTCAGCAGTCAACAGTTTCGTTTCTAATGCGGCTGCTTTTAACGTCAATCCTTTTTCATGAGCTGTTTTGGCTATTTTCGCTGCTTTTTCATATCCAATGTGAGGGTTAAGGGCAGTGACTAACATTAAGGAATGTTCAAGATGTTTTTTTATAATTTGCTCATTTGCTTCAATTCCGACCGCACATTTTTCCGTAAAGGAATGTAATGAATCAGACAACAATTGAACGGATTGAAGATAATTATAAATAATAACCGGCTTAAAGACATTTAATTCAAAATTTCCCTGACTCGCTGCAAACCCAATCGTTGCATCATTTCCCATTACTTGCGCACAAACCATTGTCACTGCTTCACTTTGGGTTGGGTTTACTTTTCCAGGCATAATTGAACTTCCTGGTTCATTTGCAGGAATTGTGAGTTCACCAATACCAGAGCGAGGTCCACTAGCTAACCAGCGGATGTCATTCGCTATTTTCATGAAATCTGCTGCTAATGCTTTTAATGCGCCATGAACAAACACAAGCTCGTCGTGACTAGTGAGTGCGTGAAACTTGTTGTCGGCTGAGGTAAAAGATTTATTCGTTATTAGACTTATTTCTTCAGCCACTAGCTTTCCAAAGTCAGGATGCGCATTAATACCCGTACCTACAGCTGTTCCTCCGATCGCCAATTCATGTAATGATGATAAGCTTGAGGAAATCATCGCTAACGATTTTTCTAGCATCTTTCTCCAACCACTTATTTCTTGTCCGAGTGTTAGTGGGGTAGCATCTTGAAGATGTGTTCGACCAATTTTTATGAGTGTAGCATATTTTTGTTCTTTTTCAATCAAGGTGTTAATCAAATGTCTTAGAGCAGGAAGAAGTTCTTCTTCTGTTTTTACTAAAGCGGCAATATGCATCGCTGTTGGAAATGTATCATTTGAACTTTGGGATTGATTCACATCATCATTAGGGTGAATTCTTGTGTCTTCTCCCATTTGTTCTAAACGATTATTCGCTTCATACGAAATGACTTCATTCATGTTCATATTGGATTGTGTTCCACTTCCCGTTTGCCAAACAACGAGGGGAAAATGGTCTTCATACCCACCAGATAAAATATCATCACATACTTCGCTAATGATATCGGCTTTAACCTTACTCATATTATGTAATCGTTCATTCGCCCTCGCACAAGATTTTTTTAATATCGCAAAAGCTTGAATCATTTCTTCTGGCATTTTTTCTTTCCCAATTTTGAAATTTTCCAAACTTCGTTGTGTTTGAGCCCCCCATAATTTTTCAACTGGAACTTTCATTTCGCCTAATGTATCTCGTTCTATTCGATAAGACATGTATATCCCTCCATTTGTAATGTGAGATTCTTATTTTTCATTGTATTCTTTTATTTCCTTTTTAGTCGTTTCCAAAACAGGAAGAGGAAATAAGTGAAAATTAGGTTGACACAGGAAAAAAAATAAAATATTGTATTAAGTGTAATACATAGAGTAATACACTAGAAGAGGAAGTGTGGTGTATTCATGTTTATACGAATAGATCCGAAAACTAATGTTGCCTTGTATGAACAAGTCATACAGCAAATAAAAGAAATGTGTGCAAGGGGACTTTTAAAGCCGGATGATAAATTACCTTCTGTACGTGAGCTCTCCGCTCAAATCGTCATTAATCCTAACACGGTTGCTAAAGCTTATAAAGAGTTAGAGAGACAAGGAGTGATAGTCACGGTTAGGGGAAAAGGGACATTTATTGCTGAGTTTGAGTCCCAAGAAGTGACGGAAAAACAGAAGCATAAAATAAAAAAAGATATTGAAAAATTGATTATTGAATGTAAATACTTAGGGATATCTAATGACCAGCTAAAGCAGTGGGTGGACGAACTAAATTTGGATTTAATGGATAAAAATAAATAAGTGGTGGGGGTGTTTTTATGAAAAGAAAATGGTTTATGTTTGTGTGTTTCCTTTTTATCATTGTCGGTTGTACTCAAAAAATGGAAGCGACATTTGCGCCAATTCACTATGTGAAAACAGGGACCTTAAAAGATGATGTAATTGCAATAAGCCAAACGTTACCAGGGAATCAAATTTACAAGTCGTTTGATATTGGAAAAGATACGCTATCGATTCATTACCATACAGCATTAATGGAAAGTGAGCGGTTTTTGTTAAAGAAAGATGATGAAATTTCTGAAAAAATTATTTTAAATAATGCTTTAAGCTATTTAATTCTACTGGATTCGATTGACACAATTAAGATTAAAGTGATTGACCGAGAAAATAGTGGTACTTTAGAGTTAAAACGAAGTGATGCAGAACAGCTAGTGAATCGTCCTTTAGCTGATTACTCAACGGATGAACAAAAATGGCTAGATGAAATTATTGATCCCGTTGTTAACGAAGATAGAATAAGAGAACGATGGATAGATCGGTTTTACATTCAGCCTTAAGCTACTTGTGGCTTAAGGCTGAATATTTTGATGTAGTGTGTAGTAGTAAGTTGATGAAAATTAACCGGTAAATAAAGTCAAATACCGCCCATACCCTTCTTTTTCTAAATCTTCTTTAGGAATAAAGCGTAAAGCGGCGGAGTTAATACAATAGCGTAAACCATCTGGGCCAGGCCCATCTGGGAATACATGTCCTAGGTGTGAGTCGGCTTGCTTACTACGAACCTCTGTGCGCACCATGTTGTGTGTAAAATCGGCTTTTTCTTCAACTGTTTCAACATGAATAGGTTTTGTAAAGCTTGGCCATCCACAACCGGCATCATATTTGTCTAATGAACTAAACAAGGGTTCACCGGAAACGATATCCACATAAATGCCTTCCCGTTCATCATTCCAAAATTCATTCATAAACGGTCGTTCAGTCCCGTTATTTTGTGTCACTTCATATTGAATTGGTGTTAGCTTTTCTTTTAATTCTTCTTTGGAAAAACCATTCCCCCATGTCGTTTTTATATAATCTTCTCGTCCAGATCCTTTGCGATAATGTTTATATCGTAAGGGATTTTTCTTATAGTAGTCTTGATGATAGTCTTCTGCTGGATAAAAAGCTCGAGCAGGAAGAATTTGCGTGACAATTGGTTTTGAAAACTTGCTGCTTTGTTGGAGTGTTTCTTTTGATTGCTCAGCTACTTTTTTTTGATTGTCATTATGATAAAAAATAACGGTTTGGTAGGAGTGTCCTCGGTCATGAAATTGACCACCTGGGTCGGTTGGATCAATTTGTTGCCAAAACAGTTCTAATAATTTCTCGTATGGGAACACGTCGGGATCAAATGTAATTTCGACTGCCTCATAATGACCTGTTTCATTTGTGCATACTTCTTCATATGTAGGGTTTTCTGTGTGGCCACCTGTATAACCGGAAATGACGCTTTCAATCCCGGGTTGTTTATCAAAAGGAGAGACCATACACCAAAAACAACCCCCAGCAAAAGTTGCTTTTTCGAATTTTCTTTGGTTTGTCAATTTACGTCCTTCCTTTCGTATGTATAATTTCTACCTATTTAGTATACCATGATTTCCTTACACACTTCTTTCATACGCTCATGAAAGAAGAAGGACATGTCGTTTTTTCATAATTATAGGTTTAACGGAAACGATAAATAGGTAAATAAACAATACGCTTACAAACGAATGGAAAAATTTAGAGATTGGAGGGTAGTGTAGGGGATTTTTACCTACACGAAAAACTAAATGGAAAATTATTCTTATAATAAAAAGAAACCAGGTAGTGTTTTTATTATTTCAGCCATCCTTGTTTTTTTATTTGTTTTATGGGGTGTTGTCTCTCCACAATCGTTAGCGAATACGGCTGATTATTTGTTAGGCGTAACCATTGAGAATTTTGGTTGGTTTTATATGCTTGTGACTGCTTTTTTTATTGCATTTGTATTATTTTTAGCGATAAGTCCATTCGGTAAATTACGATTAGGAAAACAAAATGATAAACCAGAATACTCCTATTATACTTGGGTTGGGATGTTATTTTCAGCGGGCATAGGTGTTGGATTTGTTTTCTGGGGAGTTGCCGAGCCTGTTCTATATTATATGGATCCTCCTCCCGGCATTGCAGCGGAAACAACGGAGGCAGCAAGAATGGGATTACGATACTCGGTGTTCCATTGGGCTTTGCATCCATGGGCGATTTTTTCCTTAGTGGCATTGGCTCTAGCTTATGTGCAATTTAGAAAAGAGCAACCAGCGTTAATTAGCTCTGCTTTTTACCCGTTAATCGGAAAGAAAGTTGATAGTTGGTATGGTCGAGGAATTGATGTATTAGCTGTATTAGCTACAGCAACAGGTGTTGCCACTACATTTGGATTAAGTGCGATTCAAATTACAGGAGGGTTATCATTTTTAACTCCGATTCCAAATACAGTTATTACACAAATGGTCGTCATCTTTATTGTGACAATTTTGTTTATTTTTTCAGCAGCCTCTGGATTAAATCGAGGAATTCGAATTTTAAGTGTTACAAATTTAACAATTGCGGGCATATTACTATTATTTATGATTATATTTGGCCCAACTTTGTTTATTGCTGAAAGCTTTGTTACGACATTAGGAGGTTATATTTCAAACGTCATACCAATGAGTTTGACGATGAATCCATTCTCTGGAAGTGTTTGGCTTGGAGCATATACAATATTCTTTTGGGCTTGGCATATTTCTTGGGCTCCATTTATGGGATTGTTCATTGCGCGTATTTCACGTGGGCGAACGATTCGAGAATTTGTATTTGGAGTTTTGCTTGTCCCGTCTGTATTGGGACTAATATGGTTTACTGCATTTGGTGGGACAGCCCTTCATTTAGACATTACAGGTGGTCATCAAATTGCAGAAGTTGTTTCATCTAATGTCGAGCTTGCTTTATTTGCAACATTAGCTGAGCTTCCTTTAGGCGGGCTTATGAGTGGCATAGCGGTCATTTTAATTTTGATTTTCTTTATTACATCTGCGGATTCAGCATCGTATGTGTTAGGAGCTATGACATCAAGGGGAAGTCTTAATCCGTATATGTATGTTAAAGTTGTGTGGGGCTTTTTAATTGCTGCAACAGCAAGTGTTCTTTTGCTTAGCGGAGGATTACAAGGCTTACAAACCGCTTCGATTATTGCCGCACTCCCGTTTGCTGTCATTATGGTTTTTATGACCATTTCTATTTTCATGATGTTAAATACTGACTTGCAAACTGAACGGAAAAAGAAACAAGAAAAGCAATTAGATAAATTAAAAGAAGAAATACGTGAAGAGGTATATGAAGATATAAAGGAAGAAGTAAAAGAAGAAATCCTAGAAGAAATAAATGAGGAAGAAACAATGAAGGAAACTGAAAACAAAAAAAATCTCTAAAAATTATATGGAATAGAAGGGGATATTTATAAAGGCTTTACGAGCTTTTGTAGATATCCCCGAAGTTGTAATTCTCTCGCATTTTGTAGATAGAAAAAGAAAAAGCACCGAGGGATCGGGTTTGAGATAGGGGAGGTAAGTAGAATGAAAAAATATCAAAAATTATTAATTGCTCGGTGTAAACAAACTCTTCTTGAATGGGAACAAAAAGAGAAAATTGATGGCAAAGAGTTTTATCGTTTTTTTCATTCATTAAAAGGAACAGCGGCATCAATTGAATTACATGAACTGGCAACTATCGCAGATCATGTATTAGAAGAAATTAACACCTTGGAAAAAGATGAGTGGTACCCGGATGAGTGGAAATGTTACACTGCGCCGTTAGGGCAGTTATTAGGAAAAGAAGAGCAGGAAACGATATTACCGATTGAACCAATCAAATATCAAAAGAAAGATGAACAGAATAAACTGGTGTTAATTGTTGATGATGATATTGATATGGTTACCTTCTTAAAAACAAATTTAGAACAGCAAGGATATATGGTACTTGCTGCATTAACAGCTAAAAAAGCCATTCAAGTTTTTTATAATCAAAAGCCGGATTGTGTCCTTCTTGATGTCAATTTACCTGACAAAAATGGTTTTGATGTTTTAAAAAAGATGTTAGAGAAATCACATAGCTTATTTATCCCGGTTTTTATGATGAGTACTGATAATTCGAAGGAAACGGTAGTAAAAAGCTTTCAAATGGGTGCAGTAGATTTTGTAGCGAAACCAATCTTTATTGAAGAGATCGTTGCTCGTCTAGAAAACCGTTTGAAATATAAAGAAATGATCAGTGAGGCTGTTTTAATTGATGAATTAACTGGTGCTTTTAATCGAAAGTTTTTTTCGATTGAGGTGGAACGTCAGCTTTATGAATTTAAACGCTCAAAAGACCCATTTTCGATTGTCTTGATTGACCTAGACCATTTTAAACAAGTGAATGACTTATATGGTCATGATATCGGTGACATTGTGTTAAGAGAGTTTTCCAATTATGTCAAAAAGGCTAAACGACATTCTGATTTTTTCATCCGTTACGGTGGGGAAGAATTTGTTTTGATTTTGCCAAGAACAACAAAAGAAGATTCCAAAATTTTTATAGAGCGATTATTAAAAGGATTTTCGAAAATAGAGTTTCCAACAAATGAAAACAAAACGTTCACTAGCACATTTTCTTCAGGTATCGTTGAAGTGAATGACGAGAATACCGACATCGATACTTATATGAAACATGCTGATCAAGCGCTCTATGAAGCAAAGGCAGCAGGACGAAAAGCGGTCGTAATTTATAATAGTAAAGAAACGTACCAGATCCAGAAAAAAGTGCTTCGAATCGGAATTATCGATGATGATACGATCGTGCATCAAATTGTATCCGAACAGCTTGAGAAATTAAAGATTGGTCATTATGCGATTGAAATTTCTTCGTTCAGAGAAGGTGAAGCTTTTTTTGAATCAAAATGGCACACACAACCTGGGAAAAATTTAGTCATTTTAGATGGGATTATGCCGAGAATGGATGGACTAGAAGTGCTACAAAAATTGCGGAAACACCCGAATGGGAAAAATGCCATGGTATTAATGTTAACAGGCAGAAAAAGTGAAAAAGATATTGTAAAAGCATTAGAGCTTGGAGCAGATGATTATTTAACAAAACCGTTTAGTTTACCTGAACTTATTGCTCGTGTAAAAAGGCTTACGATTAGGATGATAACAGAATGATATCTGTAAATATTGCATTTGTTATTTGGATAAATGTAGTATTAGTTTCAATTCTTTTTATTATTTTACTGTATTTGCTTATCCAAAAGAAAAAAGAAGCAATAAAAGAAAGCCGAAAGAAATTGATTAAACAAAAGCTGAGAACACCATTATACACTTATCTAACTGAAGGTGGTGAATTCTCCACAAGATTGCTACAGCAATCGGTAATAAGTTATGAAGTATTAGGTGAATTGCTTTCTGAATACCAATCATTGTTGCGCAAAGAGGAAGCACAAGAGAAAATTCGCCAATTAGCAGAAGAGAAATTAGGTCCTTACTATGCTAAACAGTTGCAACATAAACGGTGGAGTATTCGAATGAATACATTACACAAAATAGAAGATTTTAAAATGACGATGTTTGAGGACAAGTTATTAGTAGCTATCGAACAGGATTCTCTTTCTGATACAGAAACATATCAAATGTTACGAACATTAGCCACTTTCGAATCAAAACCTTTCTTTAATTATTTACTGCATGCCTCACAACAGTGGCCACGGTTCATTTATAGAGACTTGCTTCGCCGTTTTTCGAACGAATGGATAGCATCGTTAATGTCTGAATTTAAAACAATGTCACTACCTTTTCAAACCGCTCTCCTTGATATTATAGGAGAACGAAAACAAAAAGAAGAAATTGCCTTTGTTGAAGGACAATTAAAGTCAGAGCTATTGGAAGTCCGGATGGCTGCTTTAAAAGCAATTGTTCAGATTGGATATATCGTAAATACAGAGTTGATTCAGCCGTTTGCGACATCTTCTCATTTTGAAGAAAGAATGATGTTTGCCCGTATTGTAAAGCTAACAAAAAAAGAAAGATTCAAATCAATCGTTGTCGCCATGTTAGCGGATTCAAATTGGTGGGTACGTAATGCGGCTGGAGAGGCTGTGTCCTCCTTTTCTGATGGACATTTTCTTTTAAGTTATGTTCAAGAAACACATGAAGATAAATTTGCTCGAGAGATGGCAAAACAATGGCTAGAAGGAGGGAACTAGTATGGTCGAAGTAATCACAATGGCATTGCAAATACTAGCTTTCCTTATTATTGGCTATATGTTTGTCGTCATGTTGTTTTATATTGTTATGTTTTTCATATCTGCATTTCAGTTGCGCAGTCAGTATGAATTAAATGAAAAAGATATCTACGAAGAAATGGCTGAGTCCATTGATACAAAGCCGATCTCCATTATTGTCCCTGCTTTTAATGAAGAAGTTGGGATTTATAGTAGTGTTCGTTCTCTCCTTAGTATTCACTACCCTGAGTATGAAATTATTGTTGTCAATGATGGCTCAAAAGACAAGACATTACAAGAAATGATTGAACGGTTTCAAATGAAAAAAGTGAATCGAATTGTAAAACAAAGCATTGCTTCAAAGGAAGTTCATGCTATATATCAATCTACCCTTTATGATTATGTGTATTTGGTCGATAAAAGTAATGGAGGGAAAGCAGATGCCTTAAATGCAGGCATAAATATTGCTAGATTTCCTTATATTTGCTCTTTAGATGGTGATTCGGTTTTAGAGCGTGACGCCTTTTTAAAAGTAATGAAACCAATTATTGACTCAAACGAACAAGTGATTGCAACAGGTGGAAGCATTAGGATAGCGAATGATTGTATTATTGAGCGTGGGGAACTGATGGAAGTTCGTCTATCCAAACGACCTATCGTCATTATGCAAGTCATTGAATATTTACGAGCCTTTTTATTAGGACGTGTTGGATTAAGTAAACATAATCTACTCTTAATAGTTTCTGGTGCTTTCGGTGTTTTTCAAAAAGAATGGGTGATTAAAGCGGGAGGATATGCACCGAATACGGTTGGGGAAGATATGGAGCTTGTTGTCCGGCTCCATCGGTTAATAAAAGAAGGAAATTATAACCACCGAATCGAGTATATTCCTGATCCTGTCTGTTGGACAGAAGCACCTGAGTCAATCAAAATACTCAGGCGACAACGAAGTCGTTGGCAAAGAGGGTTATTTGAATCGCTTTGGCTTCATAGAAACATGTTGTTTAATCGCAAATATGGCAATGTGGGAATCGTCTCCATGCCGTTCTTTTTATTTGTTGAGCTTTTAGGTGCTGTCGTTGAGTTTTTTGGATATCTTTTAGTCGTAATTGGAATTTTTACATCGTTTATTTATATTGAATTAGCTATATTACTTTTTATGATGACATTTCTATACGGTTCGATTTTATCGATGACTGCTGTTCTGCTTGAAGAATGGAGCTTACGCAAATACAAAAATACAACAGATATTATTCGATTATTCCTTTATTCATTAACAGAAGCGTTTTGGTACCGTCCACTAACTGTGTTATGGCGCTGTGAAGGTTTACTTCAAGTGTTTTCTAAAAAGAAACAATGGGGTGAAATGACGAGAAAAGGAATCTCGAAATAATCAGGGGGACATGATGACAAAACTACTAGTAGCAGAAGATGAAGATGTACTTCGAATGTTAATCGTAGATACGTTAGAAGATGAAGGCTATACAATTGATGAAGCTGCCGATGGCCTTGAAGCTATGGAATTTATAGAGAAAAATCAATATGACTTAATTTTAGTTGACTATATGATGCCAGGTTTAACAGGTATTGAAGTCATTGAAAAAGTACGAACAATGGAAGAGAAAAAGGATACATTAATCATGATGTTAACTGCTAAAAGTCAACAAGCAGATGAGGAAAAAGCTAGAAAAGCAGGTGCTGACTTTTTTTTAGCTAAACCATTTAGCCCGATTAAGTTGGCTGAAATGGTTGGAGAAATTACACATGCTTAAATTTATGAAACAAAGCTTATTACGTCAGTTTGCTTTTATCATGATCATTCTTGTCGCATTTATCATCCTTGGTTCGCTCGGTTTAGGTGTCGTTTTTTATAGTGAACAGCAAACATTTATCACAGAACGAGATGAGCTGTTAGACAAACAGTCAAAGATTACAGAAATTGAAGAGCATTTTACAGAAATGTTATTCCGAGGCAGAGGATATACGGCATTTCAAAGTGAACCAGAACTTGAACAATTATATATTGAAGCAAAAAAACTAGAACAAGTGATTACAAGCTTAGAAATGTCAGAATTAACTTCTGCAGAAGCTTATTTTATTAAGGAAATAACCGATTTCACTTCATATTATTTAAATGAATTGTTGCCACAACGAATCGTTCTCGTTGAAGCACGTGATTATGACGGCTTACGCGACTTATCAGAACAAGGGTCTACTGTAGAGATTAATCAAATCCTTTCAACAGCTCATGACTTTGCAAATGAAATGGATGAAAAAATAAATGGAAAAAATGAAGAATTTATTAGTAAGTTAAATCAAGTTAGTATTATATTTCTTCTGTATCTTCTATTTGTGTTAGCATGTATCGGATTTGCAATTCGCAAAGTGGTTAAAGAAATTGGTTATCCGCTCCAAGAGCTTTCAAAAGCATCACTTCAAGTTAAAGCTGGGGAGCATGTGAATTTTGTGGAAACCGATAGACAAGATGAAATTGGTATGTTATCAAAGTCTTTTGAAGAAATGGTTCGTTCTTTACAAATGAAAGAAGAAGAGTTAACTGCTCAAAATGAAGAATTAATGGCACAACAAGATGAGCTAACAGGGCAGCAAGAACAGCTCCATGATTTATTATATGTATCAGAAAGTCAGAAGAAAAAACTAGAGTTAAATAATCAAGTGATATCAACTTTATCAACAACGTTAAATAAACATGAATTATTACGAGAAATTGTCACAACTGTTTCTGAAATTTTCCATTGTGATAAAGCAATGCTTGTTTTATTAAATGATAATCGCGATTATGAAGTTATTGGAGTTTCTTCAAAGCAAGCAGAAACCTTTATTCATTGGATGAATGACGGAGTGGCGATTAAACTAGAGCAAACAAAAAAGGTGTTTGTGACACAAAGAGAAAGTCATTCTTCTGAACAAGGCTATCATGAAGAACTATCGTATAGCTATGATTTATTTGCACCGATTATGAGAGCAGATGGAGAACTCATTGCGATTTATACAGCAACACGTGTAGGTCAATCGTTTTTACCAAACGAACTTGATGAGCATACAATGATTATGAATCAAATTTCATTATCATTAGAAAAGATATTCTTGTATGAAGAGGCAGAGCAAAATCGATTATTAAATCAAGATATAATCGATAATGTAAATGAAGGAATTCTATTAGTGGATAACGATGGAATTATTATTCAAATCAATCAAGTCTTCTCTCAAGTGATGGAGGTAGATTCAGTTTCACGGTTGCTTCAACTGTCGTTTGATGAGTGGGTTGGTAAATTAGGGAATGTGCCGGACGAGTTTATTCGTTTTCTAACGGATACTCTTCGCCACCAGACCGAAGCTGTGATGACATATCGATATGAAATTCATCATCCAAAACATCATGTGTTTGATATTTACGGACAAGCGATTTTCCGTAATGGTGAAAAAATTGGTACACTGTTTGTGCAACGTGACATTACAGTTGAACATGAAATCGACCAAATGAAATCTGAGCTTGTTAGTACAGTTAGTCATGAATTACGCACGCCACTAGCAAGTATTTTAGGATTTACCGAGCTAATGATTACAAAGACATTAAAACAAGATCGACAAGCGAAGTATTTAGAGACGATTCATAAAGAAGCAAAACGGCTTACTAATTTAATCAATGACTTTTTAGATTTACAACGGATGGAGTCTGGAAACCAAACCTATCAAAAAGAATCATTACAAGTCGTTCAAGTATTACAACAAGTAGTTGACTTGTTTCAAGTGCAACACACTGATAGAAAGATATCGATAAAAAACGAGGTTAAAGAACCTTATGTGGTAGCGGACGAAGAAAAGCTTATTCAATTGTTTACAAATTTAATAAGTAATGCGATTAAGTTTTCTCCAAACGGTGGCAATATTGACATTAGTGTAGATATGGTAGACAGTCAACTCAGAATTGCTATTCATGATGAAGGGCTTGGTATTCCACGTAGTGAAATCCCTAACTTATTCCAGAAGTTTTATCGAATTGATAACTCTGATAGAAGAAAAATTGGGGGAACAGGACTTGGACTAGCGATTTGTAAAGAAATCGTTCAAGCCCACCATGGGGCAATATCGGTAAGTTCTGAACAAGGGAAAGGAAGTACGTTTACAATGCATTTCCCTTTAGCGAGAGAGGACCGACCAATTGCAAATGAGTTAGATTCAATGAGTGATCACCCGAAGCTTGTCATTTTAGAAGATGATAACAGTCTTGCCATGCTTTTAAAAGAACAGTTGAATGAAACCGGGTTTCACGTAATTCATGAAAAAGATGGTGAACAGGCGTTACAAACGATTGAACAAGTGAAGCCAGATGCCGTTGTCATTGATATTTTGTTACAAAATAGCATAGACGGATGGTCGGTTATTGAGATATTAAAAGAAAACCCTATAACGAAAGATATACCTATCATCGTGTCTTCCGCGTTAGATGAAAAAGAACGAGGATTAGGAGCGGGAGCGAAGCATTATTTAACGAAACCGTATCCACCGAATCAATTATCAACGGTCATTTTACAAACATTAGTAACTAGAAAAAAAGATGGCAAGATTTTGTTGCCAAAAGAAACCGAATAAATCCAAAGAGCGCTAAAAGGAATTCCTTGTTAGCGCTTTTTGTTGTTATTACCAAAGGCTTTCATATAACTTCCGGTCAATCAAGTTCGTATCAATCGGGCATTCTTCAGCATCTCGCCCATATTGCCACCCCCATACGAGTGCATCACAATCAGGTGTTGCTGGAGCAAATGTTCTAGGACGATTTTGTTTTGTTGTCACTCCAGGTTCTGGCTCAGCACTCCAAAGGACCGCTTGTTCTTTGACGCGATTATGATTGTTAACAGCTTGACAAAAAGCCTCATTAAATTGTCCTCTAACAGGGTCATTATAAAAGCCGGGCTTGAATCCACTTGGATAAAAGGCATCCACCCAGCCACGTAACCATGCTTCATCAATCGTAAAAAAATGTTCAATATTGGCAAAAATAAAAGTCCCGGTTGGGATTCCGAGTCGTCTCGCATGAAAAATCGCATTTGTAGCCGTAATTTCCCCTTGGCGATAACCGACAGCTTCTCGAAAAACATTATAGATAGGCATAATTTTAATTCTATTCTCTTGTAAAAATTGAATTTCTTCTTGAGTTAAACCATCACTTACATTTTCTACAGTCGTTAAGTATCTTCCCCAATATTCCGGTTTACCAAATTGGTTCATGACACATTCATATAAAGAAGGACTGACTGCACTTGCAGAATCGACTCCCCAAACAGTTCTAACCATACGATCACTCCAATATTCCTTTATCAGCTCGATTCATCTTATGCAATTGTAGGCAATTGGTGATCATCTGCCTATAAAGATAGAGCGAATGTTTGGAATTTAGTCACATATATATGGAATAAAGGAAAGTGGGTGATGAAAAGTGACAGTCATTAGTTTAATAGCTGTAGTAGGATTATCATTGGCATTATTAATGATTGCCCTTGGTTCAACATTAATGATGTTATATATGGCCAAACAAGGAAAATAAAATAGTTCTAACAAAGCGAGTACGGAAGAAATCAGTCGAAAAATTGAATATTTGATAAAAAAAGAAACTTTTTTGTTGTTCTTTATAAAATTTTATAGTATTCTTTATATAGAACAATAAAGAAGGTGATTTGATGAACAGGTCAAAAAATATCGAATTATTTCATAATAGTGGAAAATGTTACCGAATTGTTGATGTTCCCGTTTTTTATGAGGATTTTCTAATTTTAACGTATTATTTAGAAATGATGATAAATGACATTGAAAAATTGTCCAATCCAAAATCAAAATATTCATTTCTCTCTTTTATAATCCAAAAGTACGGACTAAAGGAATACGCACAATTACTAAAAATGAATGAAGGTTCTGGAACTACAGTTTCGGCCATGTAAAAAGTGAGCGCAAAAAATGCGCTCACTTCCTTGACTTTAGTAGTACCAAGATGCACCGACAATAATGAGAAGGATGAAGAGGACAACGATTAAAGCAAATCCTCCTGCATATCCACCATGGTATCCGCTCATCAAAAAACCTCCTTTCGTCAGAGGATAATATAGTTTATTCAATGAGCAGTAAAATGGTATGGACGCAGTACGGATTTTATGGCGGAAATTTTATTTAACGATTGTTTTGTGAAAAGGCATGTCGTTTAGACGGAAGCTGTTTGTTGAGCTTTTAATCTTTATTGGCATTGTCGGTCATTCGCCAATTAATTAAACCTACAGCAACGAACAAAATAAATAAAAATATATAAACACGAGTTGACCAGTTTCCTATCCCCAAAATGGCTAATATGAGCCACATTAATGATGCACTAAAAAGTAAAATACTGCCTACCGGAATTTTTTTCAAAGTCGTAACCTCCGATTTCATTGCTATTTCATTTTTAGTTATAAACATGAAATGAATAATGTAAACATGAAAACAAATGAAAAGATAGGAGAAAAATAAGCTTGACCATGGTTATTTTTTTTATTATAATAAAAATTGTCGTTAAATGATCCGTTAGCTCAGCTGGGAGAGCGCTACCTTGACAGGGTAGAGGTCGGCGGTTCGATCCCGTCACGGGTCACCATACATATTAATTGAAACAATGCGGTTTCTGAATTTAATCAGGAGTCGCATTTTTTATTTGTGGGAGGGAAAAACCAACCAACTTACACATATTAAACCTTAAAAACCTTATAAAGTAAAAATAGTTGGTTAAGATTGTTCCTTTTCATCGAGGAGAGAATCAAATTCGTTGGCTGCAGCTTCGTCGTCAGCTGACTCGAGGGCATATGCATTTCAAACGTGCTACAATTGATAGTGTAAAATAAATATGTTTATAAAAAAGGCATTCATCTTTTGGAGATGGGTGTCTTTTTATGTCGAATAACATCGAACTTCGTCGAATGTATTTCATCTTCTTAAAAAAAATAGTATAGTAGTCCATGTACTGAAAAATAGGAGGATTTTACTATGAAAAAAATACTATCTATACTTTTAATGGTTTTATTGATTGCCTTTATGACTGCATGTGGCTTAGAAGAAGAAGGACAGGCTGCTGTTGAACCAGAGGAAACAGAAGTAGTTGAAGCTGAAACTGAAACTGATGCCGATGAGGAAACAGATGTTGTAGAAGAAGAAGAGACTGAACCAGAAGAACCAGCAGATCCGGCTGAACAAGAGGCAGATGACGTTCCTCGTGAATATCAAAACGCTTTAAGGGCCGCTGAAAATTATATCAGCTTTATGCCGTTTTCGGAAAAAGGACTTTTTGAACAATTGACTTCTGAGTATGGAGATAAATATCCGGAGGAAGCTGCTCAATACGCCATAGAAAATATAGAAGTAGATTATAACGAACAAGCCCTTAAATCGGCTATAAGCTATTTAGAGATGATGCCAATGTCTGACCAAGAACTATTGGAACAACTTACATCAGAATACGGCGAACAATTTACAAATGAACAAGCGCAATATGCTATTGATAACTTACCAAATTAATAAAACATGAAGACTACTCACATTGAGTGGTCTTTTCTTGTATTTTATGTATAGAAAGTTAAAAGATCATTGGGTGTTTAGTTTCTTTTTAATTGTTGGTTTTACACTAAGTAATGCAGTTCCAGGCTATACATATGTACCAAACCCGGATCGTTGGTATTATGCAATTGCAATTATCATTAGTTCTTATTTCGGGCTTGTTATTACTAGGTGTTCTGGAGATTGTTAAATTACTTGATGAAATTAATGATAAAACGAAAAAACAGAAAGCAACCTAATAGAAATGGCTGCTTTTTTAATCTTTTTTCGCCCTAATTAACATAAACCCTAGTCCAGATATTAATATGAAGATTAAAAACAATAAAATGTTTTTTGATAACACATACGCATCTATAGCCAATTCGTAACCGGGAGGTATTACTATACCAGGCGGTTTCTGAATTTAATCAGGAGTCGCATTTTTTATGTGTTTTACTCGAAGGAAAAAGAAAGTGTAAGGGCATAACTAACTAGAGTTAGTGAGAATGGTGGACTCTATTCCATTTTTTATGGTGTTGTTATAAAATTATATCTTAAGCATCGTAAAATGGGGATATATTAGGAGTCGTCCGACCTTGTGTTGAAATACTGAGGTATGGGAAATTCTTGTAGCTTTTAATAATAGGAATGGCAATTGGACTGAACCCCAAAGTGAGAGGATTTGAAGATAAAGATGAAGGAAAATTTTTGGCGTGAGTTACCACGACCTTTTTTTATATTGGCACCAATGGAAGAAGTAACAGATGTTGTTTTTCGTCATGTTGTAAGTGCGGCAGCTAGACCGGATGTGTTTTTTACGGAGTTTGCAAACAGTGATAGTTATTGTCATCCAGAGGGAAACAAAAGTTTACGTGGGCGTTTAGCTTTTACAGAAGATGAACAACCCATTGTCGCCCATATTTGGGGAGACAATCCTGACCACTTTCGGCAAATGAGTATTGGTATGGCGCAACGTGGCTTTAAAGGTTTGGATATTAATATGGGCTGTCCTGTTCCTAATGTTGCGCGGCATGGAAAGGGAAGTGGATTAATCTGCCGCCCTGAAGTTGCAGCAGAGTTAATTCAAGAAGCAAAAGCAGGAGGATTGCCTGTAAGTGTGAAAACAAGGCTTGGTTTTAAGGAATTAGACGAGTGGCAAGAATGGCTGACACACCTATTGAAACAAGATATTGTGAATCTTTCCATTCATCTGCGAACAAGAGAGGAAATGAGCAAGGTAGATGCTCATTGGGAACTGATCCCGGAAATTAAAAAATTACGTGACCGTGTAGCACCAGATACTCTTTTAACGATTAACGGTGATATTCCAGACCGCCAAACAGGTCTAAGACTTGTTAATGAATACGGTGTAGATGGGGTAATGATTGGTCGTGGTATTTTCCATAACCCATTTGCCTTTGAAAAAGATCCTAGAGAACATAGCAGTATGGAATTACTTACTCTTTTACGATTGCATATCGATCTCCATGATCAATATGCAGGATTAGAGCTACGTCCGTTTCATGCGCTTCATCGCTTTTTCAAAATATATGTAAAAGGATTTCCGGGGGCAAGTACATTAAGAAATTCACTAATGAACACTAAATCAACAGATGAAGTCCGAGCTTTGCTTGATAACTTTGAACTTTAAGTGGAGTAGTAACGAGGGAACAATTAAAAAAAATTCCAGGTATAAGCGAAAAGGCTTCTCAAACAAAAAGTTCATATTCTAGTAAAACTCCTTACATTTATTTATGAGGAGTTTTCTTAATGAGTGAATAAAAGAAAATAGTATACATGAAAACAAAGAGTTGCTGACAAAGAAGTGTTAACTTTACGAACAAGACTGTTTGTAGTACTGGTGTCAGAGTAGAAAACATTGAAGAATCAACTTCTGATGATTAAAAATAGTGAACGTCATTATAAGTAATAAATGTAAAATCACGTTGATTATTGATATTCGCTAGGCTATTATTATCTTATTCTATAAGAGAAGGCACCGGTATATATTTTAGTTAAAGATAGGGTGGTCTGAGGATGGCTAACAAGAAATTTCGTACTCGCTTGTTCGTAATATTATCTGGTTTTTTGTTGATACTTTTCTTATTCTTTTATGGTGTGAATAAGATGTTTTTTTCAACAGATTTATCAAATATAAATGGTACATTTGCGTTACAGGAAAGTATAGATTCTCCCGACGGTACTTTTACTGCTAATGTGTATCTAGTAAATGCACATTCCACTGTAAAGTATTCGTTAGCGGTTGGAATTGATTCTAATAATGAAAAGTTCCCAGAATTAAATGATAAGATCATTTATTGGCATTATCCAGAGTCAGAGTATGATGTAGAATGGCTAGATGATGAAACAATTATCATTAATGGAACTCATTTAAATATTTTTAAGGATACATATCATTGGAGAAGAGATGCAAAGGAGTAAAGTTTTGTCCGGATTTTATACAAGAATCCAAAAAGCTAATAAAGTTTCTAATGCTCGTATATGAGATGTTTGCTGTATAAAGACTCGGAAAGAGTAGAACGATGCATTGTTAAAAACGGGTAGTATATAATTGAAATCCTTTTATCAGTTGAAGGATTAAGACGGGAGATTTCATGAAGTTAGTTGGTTTTTCAAAACAGGAATGTTATCGATATTTTTCTTTAACATTAGGTGGAATGGTACAAGGCTTAGCAATGGGCATTTTTTTATTCCCTCATGACATTCCATCTGGAGGAGCTGCAGGTTTAGCCTTACTATTAAATTATGGGCTTTTGTTGCCTCTTGGGGTTGCCTTATGGCTTGTTAATGGTTTAATGCTCCTATTTTCAGTTAAAATATTTGGTCGTTGGTGGACCGTTCGCACGATGTATGCAGTTACGGTCACATCTGTGACTGTGAGTGTGATACCTACTTTTTTGTCACTTGGAAACATGAACTTATTTTATTCGTTACTAGTAGGTGCGTTGTTGTTCGGAATGGGAGTCGGGATTCTAATAAGAAATGGTGCTTCTAGTGGTGGTATGGTTATTTTAGCTTTGTTCATCGCAAAGAAGAAAGACTACCCACCAGGAAAAACGATGTTTTGGGTGAATTTATTTATCTTTATATTAACTGCTACTGTTATAAAAATTGAAATTGTTTTGTACGCCATTGTTTGTCAATGGTTATCAACAAAAGTCATTGATAGCCTTCAAATAGTGAAGGTTCAGCCTGTCAGTGCTCAAGATGCCTAGGAAATGGGAGGCGTTCTTTTATTATCAAACGCCTCACTTTTCAATTATCATGTTATATGATTGATTAGCCTGTGAACTCCAATCAATTATCATTGCTTGAGAAGACAAGTTATTTTATAAGTTCTACTCCGGTTCAATCGTGTTTTGTTACATTAAATGAGCCAATAGTACTGAAGCTAAACCAAAATAAATTAATAGCCCTGTCACATCTTTAATTGTCGTAATAAATGGGTCTGACCCCGCAGCTTGATCGAAACCTAATTTGACAAGAATATAAGGAATTAAGAAACCAATTGTAGTCGCTATCGTAACTGTGAAAAATAGTGATAAGCCAACAACAAGACCAAGTGCAAAAATCCCTTGCCATAAGTAAGCAATTAAACACGCGGCAACCCCAAGTACTGCACCCATACTTATACCAACAAGAATTTCTTTTCCAAGATGTTTTTTCCATCTCTCAAATGAAATTTGTCCTAATACAAAAGCTCTTGTAAAAATCGAGGAAGATTGTGTCCCCGCATTTCCACCCATATCCATGATAACCGGGATAAATACAGCCAAAATAACAATGGCTTCTAACGCTTCTTCAAATGCACCGACGACAGCTCCCGCAAGCATTCCACCGATTAGTGTAATAATTAAAAAAGGTAGACGTACTTTCCAAATTTGAAAGACCGACCCGTTCACTAATACATCACTTTTGATAGTTTCTTTTTCTTTATACTCTTGTAATTCTTGTTGCACTTTTAAATCTAATTCTACTTTTGCCATCATTGTTTCCTCCTTGGGACATGAATTGGGTCCATGTCCAATTGATTTTGTTGAGTTTACTAAAACAAGAAAAAAGAAATAAATCAGGTTCCGGACTACTATCCAATTCATACCACCCCCTAGGAAGAATTATTTTAAAAGGAAATGAAAAAACCACCTTCAAACGAATGAAGGTGGCGATTTGCACAGCAAAAACACAGATCTGTACAAAAAACAATACAAATCTAACATTTCCCTCCATTCGTAGAGCTTTAGCACTGTGCGGCATAGGATTAAATATCCAGCTACGTTAAAAACCACCTTATGTCGATGGTTTCTGTTGACCCATTGGCGTCTTTGGACATTTTTGGGCAGCAGCATATCTCCAGCACAGGAGCCTCACCTAACGAGGAATTTTCAATTTTTTACAATATTGATACTAAATTAAAGTTAAAGAAGTGTCAATAGTTTTTTTATTAAGAATTTAAAGTGATGATATAAGATACAGTGCCATTAATTTTGATAGATTAACTCATTCTCCTTTCGATATTGACTAGGGGTTAATCCGGTATGTTTTTTAAAAGCGCTAGCAAAATAACTCTGGTCACCGAACTGTAAAAGATTACAAATTTCAGAAATTGTATATTCACTTTGCAACAGTAATTTTTTGGCTTCGTTTAATTTTTCCTGTTGTATGTATTTCCCGAGAGAAAGGCCGGTTTCTTTTTTAAATAATCGAGATAAGTAAATGGGATTAAGGTGAACTTTTTTAGCGATAACATCAATCGTTAGCTTCTCAAAAATATGATTAAAAATATAGTTTTTACATATTGCGATTGTTTTTGAATGATTTTTTAATTTACTAGCATGAATACGGTCTGTTAGCTCAAACATATATTCTCTTGTTAGAAGGAAAATCATCTCTACATTTTGAACTTCTTGTGTATCTTCAATACGTTGAATATAAATATCACTCATCGTTAAAACAATTTCAGGATAAAGTCCACCTTCAATGGCAGCTCTTGAAGCAAGTGCGATCCCGATGATGCAGTAGTTTTTTACATGGCGTAGATGGCTTGTTTTCGATAAGAGCCCAATCCTGTCTACATTTATTTGGTTTAAGTGTTCTTCCAGCT
Organism: Alkalihalobacillus sp. LMS39; assembly: GCF_022812285.1. Classification (NCBI taxonomy): domain Bacteria; kingdom Bacillati; phylum Bacillota; class Bacilli; order Caryophanales; family Bacillaceae; genus Alkalihalobacillus; species Alkalihalobacillus sp. LMS39. Next base: position 3,651,890 of record NZ_CP093300.1, on the reverse strand, counting down.
TATCTTTTTTTCCTTCCCGAATGTATTGCCATATATATTGCTCTTGGTGATAATCCATATGAAACCGCCCATCAAGCCGGCGTATTTGTAATTCTTTTTCAATCTTTACTTTATCAATATTCACCAGCTTGGATTCTTGCTGAAGAGAAGGGAGGTCTAATTTTTGAAAGAAGAACAAAAAGTAAGCATGTTGAGCTAGATGGAGTAAGTCCTCTTGCTTTAGTTTTGTTAAGCTTTGAAAATAATAAAGTAAATCGGAATGTAAGTACGACGGGATTTGATAATCAAATAAAAGACCAGAAATCATTTCTTCTGCCACATCATCGGTTAAAAAAGGACCGATAAGCAAAGTTCCGAGTTTTTTATGATTCTTTTCAACATGAATTAGGAAAAATGTCTCAAACATAGTTGTTTTAAAATGAGGATAACATGGCTTGTCATTCTCATTTAGCAAGGTGGAAATGAGTTCATCTTTTGTCAGGTAAATCGGATTTAATACAGAATTGTATTCAAACATGATGTTCTTATCTGGCCCGATAAACATAACAGGTACTTTATATGAGTTTTGAAGAAGATTAAGTAAAAATTGAATATGATTAGAATCCAATGGAACAACACCTCGTTAAAAAGTGTGATATAAATTTTAATATAATAATAATTATTATCATATTTTACCATGTTCAATATAATGAAAAATGAGTAGGAATAACCTAATTATTCCAAAGGGTTTTTTAGATAATTTAACTACTGTGTCTAAAGAACTGATTTGTAAAAAAGACTCGCAACAGATTCCAAAGTCAGATAGTACGGTGTATCTATAAGAAATAGTGAAAATCTTTTGAAAATAAACAAATTGTGTAAGAGAAAGAGGAATCAGTTTGTATGAAAAGAGAATAAAACTGAAAGGAGGAATGAAAATGAATGAAAAAGAGAAAGAAAGCTACGCTCATGTTCCATTGTTTCGTGATCCGATTTATGATGGGGCTGCGGATCCTACGATTATATGGAATGAGCAAGAAAAACAATGGTGGATGATTTATACAAATCGAAGAGCGACAGCGCCCGGTATCGGGGTTTCATGGGTTCATGGTACATCACTAGGTATAGCCTCATCTTCTAATGGGGTTAATTGGAAGTATCGTGGGATAATAGAAGGGTTAGAGGTAGAGCAAGGCCATAATACATTTTGGGCTCCTGAGATTGTTTTCGTAGATGGAATGTATCATATGTATGTCAGTTACATTCAAGGAATACCAACAGATTGGCCAGTAGTTGAACGGGAAATAAGACACTATACAAGTAACAATTTATGGGATTGGACGTATCAATCTCCGTTACACCTAAGCTCGAACTTTGTTATAGATGCTGCCGTCCACCAACATCCAGATGGAAGTTATCGATTATGGTACAAAGATGAAGCCCATGATTCACATACATATGTTGCAAAAAGTGATGACTTATACGAATGGGAGGTCATCGGTCCAGTTATAACCGGTTTTCCTCATGAAGGAGCGAACGTATTTTATTGGAAAAGTGCATATTGGCTTATCGTTGACAGTTGGAAAGGGCAGATAGTCTTTCGCTCAAGTGACTGTGAGAATTGGGAAAAAAATTCAATGATTCTCGATGAATTCGGTCAGCGGGAAGATGATTATGATTATGGTCGTCATGCTGATGTCCTCGTCCATAATGAAGAAGCTTATATATATTACTTTACTCACCCTGGTGTTCATAAACAAACAACCGGCGATTCATTTGAAAGCAAACGGTCCAGCATCCAAGTTGCAAAATTAGAGCTAAAAAATGAGATTGTTAAATGTAACCGGGATGAACCCCTGATGATGAATTTGAAGAAATGATATATTTAGAAAGTAGAAAAACCGGTAGAGAGGGTTCTGCTGGTTTTTCTTTTCTGGGTGTAATTTGTTCTATTGGACAAAACACAGGCGAAAAGAAAAGAAGTGTCCAATAGAATTAATTAAAAAACCTCCTGCCCATCTATAAGGAAAAGCCAATAATACACTCCACATTCGTCTTACCTTGTCACGCACTCGAATAAAATTAGTTTGTGCTTTTATGTAGTTCCCCGAACAACAAAAGCATTAGCTGTTCGGGGGAGGCAGTTAGTTACGGAATTGGTTCATTGCTTTTTGAATCGGTTGCATCATGTTGTCCATCATTTGATTATTGTCGTCATTGTTCCCATTGTTACGGCCACGCATTAATCCATATGCTGCTGCACCAACACCAACCCCAACGAGTGTCACCATTAAGGGGGTGTTTCCATTTTTTTTATTTCGTTTCATTCCAAGCATACAAACATCTCCTTTACATTTTTTAAACGGAAGTGAAAAAAGTGTTTGAACGATACCATCAAACACTTTTAGTATTGAGAGTTGTCTGAAATTAAAACGAGGATTTCGTTTCCAAGTCGAAAATAAATTAAAAATTATACAATCCACGTGTATAAAGAATAGTCATATGACTCACAATGTCATCGATGTTTTGAGTGTTTCCTGAAACGAGTTCCCACATAAACATTTCATTCGTATAAAACCAAGAGCGGGCAACGATTGAAGGAAGCAATTCAGCATTGGCGAGCGCTTTGTCTTGGGCGTATTGAATATCCTTTGTAATATTTTCAATAAAGCGATTTCGAATGGTGAGCCAATGCTCTTCAACTTCAGGAGAGACGCCTATCGCTTCTTTTAAAAGTTTCATTAAGTCTTTATTTTCCAACGCTAAGGTTAGAAATAATTTTACTTGATTACCAATCAGTTGCTCGGCTTCTGCTTTTGAAGATGGTGTAAAGGGCATTGTTGCCACTTTGTAAAATTGCTCCATCGTTTCCTGCATAATTTCAACTAAAAAATCATCTTTATTTTTAAAATAAACATAAGCCGTGCCATAACCTGTCTCAGCTTGTTTAATTATTTGTTGGATTGTTGATTTTTGAAAGCCTTGTTCAAAGAAAACTTCCTTTGCCGCCTTCACTAATTTCTGTTTTGTTTCTATTGCTTGTAATTGCCGCTTCGTTTTCAGTTTACTCACCTACTTCAATCTAGCTTACCCAATAAAATAGCATACATTGTGCGAAAAGGAAAGATGATAAGAACATGGAACAGCGATCTTAATAATTCATTGACGTTATGTCATTGACAATCTGTCAACAAAGAAAATATAATGGTTTTATCATACAGCAAAAGGGGCGCTTGGAATGAGTGAAAAAAAGAATACGGCCGAGTTTGCACATAAAAAAGATAAAGAAGATCCATTGTTTAAGTATCGAGATGAATTTTATATTGGAGAAGGTATATATTTAGATGGCAATTCGCTTGGGTTATTGTCAAAGCGTGCAGAAGAAGCTTTACTCACCGTCTTAAATTCGTGGAAACAGTATGGCATTGATGGTTGGTTAGATGGGAAACATCCATGGTTTTATATGTCAGAATATTTAGGCGAACAACTGTCATCACTTGTTGGCGCGAAAGCTAAAGAGGTCATTGTTACCGGTTCAACAACGGTCAACATTCATCAGCTTGTATCTAGCTTTTACAAGCCAACAAAAGAACGGTATAAAATCTTAGCGGATGACGCGACATTTCCTTCTGATATTTATGCGTTAAAAAGTCAAATTACCTTGCATGGCTTTGACCCACAGACGGCGTTACATAAAGTTGAAAGTCAAAAAGGACTATTGCAAGAAGAAGATATTATCACTGCCATGACAGATGATGTAGCTCTTATTTTTTTACCAAGTATCCTTTATCGAAGTGGTCAAATATTGGATATGAAACGCTTAACAGCACAAGCACATGAGCGAGGCATTGTTATCGGTTTTGATTTATGTCATTCGATTGGCTCTATCCCGCACGAATTACATGAGTGGAATGTAGACTTTGCTGTTTGGTGCAATTATAAGCATTTAAATGGAGGACCAGGTGCGGTTGGCGCGCTCTTTGTTCATGAAGACCATTTTGGACAAGAACCAGGATTAGCTGGATGGTTTAGTTCAAAAAAAGAAGTTCAATTTGATATGAGTCACGATTTAGATGCTGCAGTTGATGCGAGTGCGTATGAAATAGGAACACCGCATATTTTAAGTATGGCTCCATTACTTGGTTCCCTGGAGATGTTTAATGAAGTAGGCATGGAAAACATAAGGAAAAAATCATTACAATTAACACAATATTTCCTTGATTTACTTGACCTTGAATTAAAAGAATATGGATTTCAATTAGCAAGTCCGAAAGAGGAAGAAAAACGTGGCGCTCATATTTTACTTGAGCATGAGCATGCGGCTAGCATTTGCAAAGCATTAAAGCAGGCGGGAATTGTTCCGGACTTCCGGGCACCGAATTTTATCCGACTTGGTCCAGTTGCTTTGTATAATACTTTTTTTGATATTTGGAAAACCGTTGAAACATTAAAAGAAATTATGGAAACGAAAGAGTATGAAAAGTTTGCGAATACTCGTGGGATTATTGCGTAATGAGGTGAAACATGAAAGATAAAAAATGGATTGATATTTCACAGCCTTTACACAAGAAAACGGCTCACTGGCCAGGGGATACGCCTTTTTCCTATGAAACCATTTATCGGAAAAAGGATACGGGTTCGGTTAATATTGGAAAAATGACAATGAGTTTGCATAGTGGAACACATATTGATGCGCCTTTTCACTTTTTAGATGATGGGGACACTGTGACCGAACTTGATGTAAATCGATGTATCGGTCCTTGTTTATTATTCGATGTAAGTAATAGGGATGAAATGGGAGTCGAAGTTATCCAACAGCAAGATTATACGGGAGTAGATAAAGTGTTATTCAAAACAGCAGCTTGGAAAGATAGAACAGTCTTTCCAGCAAAGATTCCAGTCTTGTCACTAGAGGCCATCGATTATTTACATGACAAAGGAATAACGTTAATTGGTGTTGATTTACCATCAGTTGATCATATTGATAGCAAAGAATTACCACGGCATCACCGTATCCATCAATATGGAATGTATATTTTGGAAAATGTCGTATTAGATGATGTCTCACCTGGCAAATATGAACTAATCGCATTGCCACTACCGATTGAACAGGCAGATGGGAGTCCAGTCCGGGCTGTCATTACACCTCTTTCAACTGCAAAAGGAATGGAGTGAAACAATGAAACGACCTACAGATAATGAGAAACAGATTGAAACCAATTTTTCTGAAAAAATGACGTACGGGGATTATTTACAGTTAGATACGCTGCTCTCTAGTCAAAATCGACTATCAGATCACCATGATGAAATGTTATTTATCATCATTCATCAAGTGAGCGAGCTATGGATGAAATTAACTTTACACGAATTAGAAGCAGCCAAAAAAGAAATTATGGACGGTAATTATGACGTTAGCTTTAAAAAAATGGCGCGTGTCTCGCAAATTCAATCTCAAATTATAAAAGCATGGGACGTATTATCGACATTAACTCCTGCAGAATATCTTGAGTTTCGAGATAAACTCGGGAGCTCATCAGGTTTTCAATCGTTTCAGTATCGTTTAATTGAATTTGCGCTTGGAAACAAAACGGATTATATTTTAAAAATTTATGAAAAAGACAAAGAACTGTCACAAAAACTAACAAAGGCATACCATGAGCCAAGCATTTATGATGTGTCGATTGCAGCACTACACCGGGCCGGATTTACGATCCCTCATGAGGTGTTGAATCGGGATGTTACACAGCCTTATGAAGAAAATGAAGCGGTAAAAGAAGCATGGAAAACAGTGTATCAGCAAACAGATAAATATTGGGATTTATATCAACTTGCAGAAAAGCTCGTTGATATAGAAGATAGTTTACAGCAATGGCGATTCCGTCATATGAAAACAGTAGAAAGAATAATCGGATTTAAAATTGGCACGGGTGGGTCATCAGGTGTGAATTATTTAAAACAAGTGTTAGACCAACAATTTTTTCCGGAACTATGGAATTTACGAACGGAGTTATAAAAATAGGAGAAAGCATCCTGATATTATTATCGGGATGCTTTTTTCAATACTATCATTTTATCCAATCATAGTTTGCGATGCAGAGTAAAAAGTAATAAGTCCTAACACTCCGAAAAGTTGAATTACTATTCCGATCGTGCTACAAATTAAACCTGACGTTGCTAAACCTTTTCCATCTTCACTTGTCTTTTCCATTTGTTTTACTGCTTTTCTTGATGCCACTATCCCGAAAAAACCAAGAACTAGACCCAAAAATGGTATAAGTATTGAAAGAACACCCATAGTTAAAGAAATAACAGCCTGACTATTTGTTTTCGTTTGACTAACCATAACATTTTCCCTTCTGCTTTAAATTGGTTTAAACAAGAAATATTAAATTCGATAATCTCTTTTAAAAAAGTGGAAGTATCTCTTGTTTATTTATCCTTTTTTGATAAATATAACATTTTTACAAGTGATGTGGATCGATTATCGCTTTAAAAAAGTTAATTCATATTCAGTTCATAAACCCTTTCTATAATCAAAAAGCACACAACATAAGGGGGACTATAGAATGAAAATGAATATGAGTGAACTACCAGGAGTCGGAAAAAAAATCTCGTTTATAAATGCAGAAAATCAACTGATGGCTGTTGTTTTCCATCATACGGGCAAAAGGGAGCTTTATTTTTTTGAAGATGCTGCTGATGATGAAGCTAGCTTTACGTATCGATTAACATCTGATGACACGAAGCAATTAGCAACGCAATTACTAGGAGCTACGTTTAGTCCATTGGAACATGAAACAATTGAAAAAATAAAAATGGCGAGGAAACAAATTGTTGTAGAATGGATCGAGTTAGCAAAACAATCATCTATCGTTGGTTCACATATCTCAATACTAAAAGAAAAAATGCCGGTAGGAGCCAAGGTAATTGGTATTTTTCGAGATGAAGATTTTCTAGTCGATGATGAGTTTGATTATTTACTTGAAGCAAATGATACGATTATGGTTGTTGGAAAAAAAGAAGCAGTGGCACAATTTGAGCAACTTTGTGAAGGGAAGAGTAACTAATGGAATTTCCTGAATTGCTAAGTGCTGGCTTAATTCTACTATTATTGTTCTTCGTTGGTTTTCTTGGTGTGAAAATCAAAATTCCAAATGTTATTATTTTTATTATTACCGGAATTGTGATTAGCGGAATGTTTACTGATACACATTTGCTTCATTTTGCAGGGGAAATTGGAATTGTCTTGTTGTTTTTTATGTTAGGTATGGAATTTCCGATTAAGCAGTTGCTTACTGTTGCAAAAAAAGTAGTAAAAGCAGGGGTACTTGATGTTGTATTATGTTTTGGTGTGACGATTGGAATATGTTTACTTGCTGGTCTTGACCTTGTTGCATCCTTAATTATCGGTGGTGTATTATATGCAACAAGCTCATCAATAACGGCTAAAATGCTTGAAAGCTCAAAGCGATTAGCCAACCCAGAATCAGAATTCATGTTAGGATTATTAATATTTGAAGACCTAGTAGCTCCCGTTTTAGTTGCGGTGTTAGTCGGTGTTACGGCCGGGGCAACGCTAACATACTCGTCGATGTCATTGTTGATTGTTAAAGTCATGTTACTAGTTGCGGGTGCTGTTTTGTTAGGACATTTTCTTTTTAGTAAGCTTGGCCCGTTCTTTGACCGCTATATGAATGAAGATATTTTCTTATTATTTGTCATTGGACTTGCACTAGCGTATGGTGGAGTCGCTCTTTATCTAGATTTATCTGAAGTATTAGGAGCATTTTTAGCAGGAATTATGTTGGCGGAAGTGAAACGAACTCATGAGTTAGAAGAGCTTGTTGTCCGTTCAAGAGATTTGCTGATGCCATTATTTTTCTTATATTTTGGAACGACGATTACGTTACATGAGGGAGTTCCTATGGTCGGTCTATTGCTCTTATTACTTGTTTGGTCGATCATTGCTAAAATCATCGTCGGGTATTTAGGAGGACAATGGTATGGGCTATCCAAAAGAGTATCGCTTCGAGCAGGACTGTCCTTAACGCAACGTGGGGAGTTTTCCATCATTATTGCAGCATTAGCAGTGGGGACGATTCAAGCGTTCAGTAGTATATTCATTCTATTATCTGCTTTAATCGGTGTTGCCTTATTTCAACTTGCCCCTTCGATTTCCAAAAAAATATATGGTCGAAAAAAGCTACGGATGAAAGAGGTATACTAATGATTAGAGGATGAACAACAGTTACGAGAGGATGAGCGGGATGAACACGATTTTAGTTGTTGATGATGATGCACATATTCGAAAATTAATGAGGTTATATCTAGAGGATAGCCAATTTACTGTGATTGAAGCTGCCGACGGGAAAGAAGCGCTAGATATTCTTTCTCGGGTCACCGTTCAACTCGCTATAGTCGATGTCATGATGCCACATGTCGACGGAATTGAGTTAACAGAAGATATTCGTTCTTTTTTAGATATTCCGATTTTAATGGTAACAGCAAAAGGAGAATCTCAAGATAAAGTAAGAGGGTTTCAAGCAGGTACGGATGATTATGTCGTGAAGCCATTTGACCCGGTCGAACTAATTTTGCGAGTAAAAGCATTGTTAAAACGGTATAATGTTTCATCTGAAAAAACAGTAACAATCGGCTCTGCTACGATTGATATTGACCAACTTATTGTCACTTCAAATGCATTAACGATTTCGTTAAAGAAAAAAGAGTGTGAATTATTGTTTATGTTAGCAAGTTCACCAGGAGTTATTTTTACACGCTCCCAATTGATTGAAAAAATATGGGGATATGATTATGAAGGGGATGAAAGAACAGTGGATGTCCACATTAAACGACTTCGCGAACAACTGATTCCGATTACTGATATCGTCATATCGACGGTAAGAGGGCTTGGATATCGCATGGAGGTCGTGTAGTGTTTCAGCGTAGTTTGTATATCCGTTTTATTAGTGTATTTATTGGTGTTGTCCTTTTTAGTATTCTTCTATCGTATGTCATCTCTTCTTTGTTTTTTCATAGTGAAGTGATTTTTGAAGAAGAAGTGTCAAGTATTACAAAGGGGATGGCTACACTTGTGGAGCTTGCAGAGCCAGAAACGATTCAGGAATTTGCAGAAACAATCCAAACTTATTTTTTCGATATGATTATTGTGGATGAGGCGGGTGTTTCGGTAATTGATGACGCACCAGAGTTTTACTTGTCAGAGGAGGCAGTCCAGCAAGTGTTTCTAGGAAAGGAGGCTCCTGTCATTTTGCCATTTGGTAGTCGCCAAGAAACGCGAATGGTAGGGATGCCGGTTGAAATCGGAAACGAACACTATGCTTTATTTATTCATATTGATTATGAGGAACAAATGGATGCAATTAAAGAAATTATGATAAGAGCGCTCCTTATTGTGTTGGCATTCGGAAGTTTCATGATTTTATTAGCGTCACGACATTTAATAAATCCAATAAAGAAATTAACCAATGCAGCAAGAGAGATGGCAAAGGGTAATTTTTCCATTCGATTAAAAAGTAAAGACAAAGATGAAATTGGTGAACTTATTACGAGTTTTAACCATATGGCGACAGAAGTTGAGAAAATTGATAAAATGCGTGAAGACTTTGTAAGTAGTGTTTCTCATGAAATTCAATCACCACTGACTTCCATTCGAGGATTTACAAAAGCATTACGAGATGGTGTCATTCCTCAAGAAAATCAGCGAGAATATTTCGATATCATTTATAAAGAGACAGACAGACTTTCTCGATTAAGTGATAATTTATTAAGGTTATCTTCACTTGAGTCAGACCAGCATCCCTTTCATCCAGAACGGTATAGAGTCGATGAACAAATAAGAAGAATCGTTCTAGCAACTGAACCACAATGGGAACAAAAACAACTAACGATTTCTTTAGATTTACATTCAACTTGGATTAACGCTGATGAAGATTTGTTTGAACAAGTTTGGCTTAATCTTTTGAACAATGCCATTAAATATTCACCTGAAAAAGGAACGATTTCAATTGAAGTGAAGCAAGAAGACGATTATGTGATCGTCAGCATTCAAGATGATGGAAAAGGCATACCTAGTGAAGCATTTCCACGGTTGTTTGAACGATTTTATAAAGTAGACCGAGCGAGAACGAATCAAATGCCAGGGAATGGTCTTGGCTTATCCATTGTCAAAAAAATTATTGACCTTCATCAAAGTTATATTGAAGTGGAAAGTGAAGTTGGTAAAGGATCGACATTTACGGTTTATATATCACATGAGGAATAGGAATAATCTTGGATACGAGGAAAGGAGCCATTATGAAAAGAGTAGTGGAAGTTAACTATACTACACCGTCTCGAATATTAACAGCAACGGGTGGTTTTTTAAGTGGATATAGTCATTCTTTAAACCCTTATACAGGTTGCTCCTTTGCTTGTTCGTATTGCTATGTGAGGAAAAGTCCTGTTGGTTTATTTAGAAGGCAAGAGTGGGGTACATGGGTGGATATTAAACAATCGTCTCAAGAAAAATTAAAACGGGAAATTGCAAATGTAAAAAAGAAAGGCAAAGAAGTAACGATTTTCATGTCTTCTAGTACAGACCCTTACCAACCGATTGACTATAAAGAAAAAAGAACCCGTCATATATTAGAAGCCATGGTGGAAACTCCACCAGACTTTTTATTCATTCAAACGAGAAGCTCTTTAGTCACACGTGATATAGATGTGATTACTAAGTTAGGAGATAAGGTGAGGGTGAGTATGACAGTAGAAACAGACTGTGATTCGATTCGAAAAAGGTTTAGCCCGTATGCCCCTCCCATCCAAGCGCGATTAAAAGCGATTCGGAAGTTACGAGAAAGCAATATTCCTGTACAGGTCGCCGTATCACCGGTTTTACCGTTCACAAATCAATTTCCGAAAATGCTATCAAAGCTAGTGGACCGAATCGTAATTGACGATTATTTTTCCGGAGATGGAAGTCATGGCAAAAGAACGGAAAAGCTAAATATAAAAGAATTGTATGATGAAGGAGAAAGAAAACTGTGGTATGGAAAACAAACACATCAACATGCTTTTCAGCTTTTTCAAGATTCGTTTAACCGAGAACAAATCCTGTTTAGTCAAGAGGGGTTCTTACCCGGTTAAAATCGGAGATAAGATGTGTTTGCTAGGAAAAATAATAGAACTCGTTACGGACATCTATTCCGTTAATCTAGCAATTTATGCGAATATTACAAGGTTATCGGACATCTGTTCCGTTAACGAGCTGTAAAACAGCCTTCCACGACCTTCCAACGCAAAATAACGGAATTGATGTCCGAACGGAAATGAAAAACCCTAGTATTTGTCTAAATAGCGGAACGTATGTCCGTAAAAGATTGAAACTCCTTGTTGTTGGTTCATATTCAGTTCATATTCCGAGATTATACTTAACGTATAGAAATAAAACCAAAGGGGATAGCGAAGATGGAGATGAATCTAGCTTTAGATGACCTACAGCGACAACAAAAGGAGTTTATTCATTTGGTTGACTCAAAAATTGTAAATGTTGAAAAAATGAAACAAGTAAAAACAGAATTAACACGCTTTATGATGTTGTATAAATTTGCACTTGATGAAATGAATACGAAGATTGATATATTAAAACAAGAATTCCAATATATTCATGAATACAATCCGATTGAACATGTGAAATCTAGGGTAAAGTCACCTGAGAGTATTTTAAAAAAAGTGTATAAAAAAGGATATGAACTTTCGCTTTCATCGATTAAAGAAAATGTTAAAGATATTGCGGGAATTCGGATTACATGCTCTTTTATTTCTGATATATATGAATTGAGTGAGATGCTTCAAAATCAACAAGATATTACAGTCATTGAAGTGAAAGATTATATAAAAAAGCCCAAACCAAACGGCTATCAAAGCTTACATGTAGTGTTGCAAATTCCGATTTTTATGTCTGACCGTGTGGAACATGTGTATGTTGAACTTCAAATTCGCACAATCGCCATGGATTTTTGGGCGAGCTTAGAACATAAAATTTACTATAAATACAACAAAACCGTTCCAACACATTTAGTAGAGGAGCTACAAAAAGCCGCTTTATCAGCTGCTGAGCTCGATGAGACAATGGAAAGTATTCATAAAGAAATGAATACGGTGAAAGAAGAACATAAAGAAGAGTTGAACATCAATGAACTTGCTATCAATAATGAAAAATTCCAATTGCCGTATGAATTACTCCATTCTTTTTTGAAAAAGTAATAAGAAAGGATGACGACTCATGAATCCATTTAAAGTAAATAAAGCATTGCCACTGTATACAAAAAGAGAATTAGAAAAAATTCAAAAGACAATTGCACCATATTTGAAAAAAAGCACGTTATTTTCGTTACTTTCGATTCCACTGCTTTCTTTCGCATTTGCCAGCTTATATTCTTTACTATTCGGACAAATGGTCAATCCAGAAATGACAATAATTATACTTGTTTCTTTCATTGGTGCACTAGGGGCAGCATTTTTTAAAGAGTCGATGCACTATAATCGAAGTGTTTTTAAAACAGGGTTTTCGTTAATAAGGGAACGTATTATAAAAAGTGACATTGCCTCAGAATCTGTCAGAAAAATGTATGCCGAGAAGCTCCAAAAAGAACCCTTTAATGCGATGAATATTTTTATTGAATTTTTAGCACATGAAGAAAGACAAAAAAGACGAGAAGAATGGTCAAGTTAAAGAGGATACGCTATGATATGACGTATCCTTTTTTAGCATATAATAAAATTCTGGTATAGCAGAGAAGCGAAAGCCCCGCACTTCGCTTAAAAGAAAATAAGCTCCCGCGTTTTTCTATAGGACAATTTAAATCAAGTGGGATCTATGATAATATGGTAATATTAATAATCTTTGGGAGCCAAATGATGTTACCTTCTATATTTGGATATGCTATTTTAGCAGTGCTATTCTTTGTTTTATATAAAAAACGTATTCTCGTTTTTTCCGTTAAAAACTATCGATATAAAAAAACACCGACAACCCTTTCTGTAACGTATAAATATTTATCTGGGATTCAAAGTTTCGGCTTTTTTTTGCCTAAAAATAAACAGGTAAAACTGAAGTATAAAGTAAAACTAGCAAAAGGTGATTTGAAAATGAGTGTTGTCAAATTTTTTTCAACTGAAAAAGATGCCCTCTTTATAAAAGAATGTGGTCAATATGAAGAAGGCGAAGTTGTGATTACGACATCATCACGTATTCATTATGTTAGATTTGAAGGAAAAAAAGCAGCTGCACAGTGTGAAATTAAAGTAGACGGTTGAGTAGTTACTCTATCAACTGTATGAGGATATCCGTCATTTCTTCTGATGTTGTATAAATGTAGTGCGTCTCTTCTTGTTTCATAAATGCGCTTTTTTCTCCTTTTTTACCTATCCATAAATGAAAGCGATGCTGTTTATTATATTCATCGGTTACAGCTAAAGAATAGGATGGTTTTGTCATATTGACTATTCCTTCTTCTTTATAGGCACTTGTTATCATTTGTTTGAGTGTTTTCAACTCATTTACGTCTTCTATTTCAATAGAAGAATGACCATTTTCCTTTAGTATAGCCTTCGTAATATCATGCTCTCCAAACAACACTTCCCCTTTCTCTTGCCCTTCATTATGAGCACCTCGCTCTTCGGTGTTCACATTGTCTTGTGCTTGAAACCCAAAAAGACTAATTGTTAAAAAAGCTAGAAAAGAAAAAATGACAAGTACTTTTTTCATAAGCGATCCCTCCAATTCTAAGTATAGTCCATTAGACGGTGAAATTCTTCTAAAGTTACAGTTACTTTTTTATTATATACATGTTGGTCTAGCAGTGAAGTTTTAAACGCTTATTCTAGAAGAGCGAAGGCTTCGCACTTCGCTTGAATAAACTATAGTCGACTTGTTGTGTATATCATTGCTCTACTACATTCTTAGAATGAATAAGGGATTTGGAGTACTATGGACAAGAAAGAAAAGACCCAAGTGAATCACTCAACACCTCGGTCGGGTTTATCGGGTTAGCGATTTTGTTGTTTATGGGAAGTAAGCGGCCATGAAAACCGTTATCTGTGAACATTGCAAGCGTTTTGGAATGTTGGAGGACACAGGAGCAGTTAATCATAATATATCGCTAGGAATAGAGTTGCATTTGTGTTAATAACCGCTCCTGTGGCCGCTAAAAAACGGAAACCCGTATCATGTTCACAAATAACGGCTGCTCTGACCGCAAAAATGAGGGAGTATAAAAATGTTGGTCTAGCAGAGAAGCTTTGAAAGCTTATTCTAGAAATGCTCCGTTAAAAACTGTTGCAATTTCCTAACAGCATACGATCTGTACGTGTCTTTTTTTGTAATAATCGCTAATTCCCACATCGGTGGAGAGTGTAGCGGAATCATCGAAATCGCTTCTTTATCCATTTTCTCGTAAATTAACTTTGGAAGAAGTGTAATTCCGAGTTGGGCGATGACGAGTTCAGTAATTAAATCCCATTGAGAGCTTTCATATGCAATCGTTGGTGTAAACCCTGCTAGTTGACATTGTTCAATAAGAAACGAGTGTAAGGTAAATTCTCGATTAAATAAGATGAATCTCTCATCGGCTAATTGCTGTAGTTGGACAGTGGATTCGTTAGCCAATGTGTGATTTGGATGAACAAATAACATAAATTCCTCTTTAATAAACGGGACAATATCAAATTTTTTCTTATCTATCGGTAAGACGACAATGCCAACATCAACCTGTCCCTCTTCTACTAATCTTTCAATTCTCTTCGCTCCTAGTTCAACTAATTCTAAAGAAACGTTCGGATATAACGTCCCAAATTTTGTAGCGATCGTTGGAAAAAAAAGTGTTCCGATTAACGGAGGAATCCCGATTTTTATTTTCCCCGTCGGTAAATTCATTAAGTCATCTAATAGTGTTGTGAGTTCGTTTGTTGCATTTAAAATATGCAGACTTTGTTTGTACACAATGTCTCCGGCATCAGTTAGCTTTAATTTGCGTGTTGAACGCTCAAATAACTCAACATTTAGTTCCCTTTCTAACTTTTGAACAGATTTACTTAACGCTGGTTGAGATAAATATGTTTGTTGAGCGGCCTTTGTAAAACTCCCGTAGTTGGCGACTTCTACAAAATAACGCAAATCCTTCATTTCCATGTCTTATCACCTATTTATTCATTTTAGTAATAAATAATATAATTTTAATTCATTTTACTCATAAATAAGAAAGCTGTAAACTTTTAAGGTGAAGGGGATTGAATATTCGAAATACTCCACCAAGAAGGAGGAATGGAATCATGATTGAAACAGACGTTGTTATTGTCAGTGCTGTTCGAACACCGATAGGCAATTTCGGTGGAATGTTAAAGTCAGTTTCAGCGGTTCAACTAGGAACTATTGTCATAAAAGAAGTACTGAATAGAGCGGGAGTATTACCAGAAGAGGTTGATGAAGTCATAATGGGAAATGTTCTGCAAGCTGGGCTTGGACAAAATCCAGCAAGGCAAGCCGCCTTGTTAGCAAACCTGCCGGAAACAGTACCGGCACTCACGATTAATAAAGTGTGTGGGTCGGGGTTAAAAGCTGTCCATTTAGCAGCACAAGCGATCGTTACAGGAGATGCTGATGTTGTTGTAGCAGGCGGAATGGAAAATATGAGTCAAGCACCTTATGTATCAATGGGAGCTAGAGATGGATTTCGAATGGGACATCAAACGATAATAGACAGCATGGTTCATGATGGCTTATGGTGTGCAACAAATGATTATCATATGGGAATCACAGCGGAAAACATCTGTAATCAATATAGTCTTACGAGAGAAGAACAAGATGAATTTGCCGCTTGGAGTCAAAATAAAGCAGCCAATGCCGTAGCGGAAGGAAAATTTAAAGATGAAATCGTCTCGGTAGACATCCCTCAGAAAAAAGGAGACCTTATCCGTTTTGAGAGCGATGAATATATTAAAGCAGGAACGACCACAGAAAAATTAGCGAAGCTTCGGTCCGCATTTAAAAAAGAGGGGACTGTAACAGCAGGAAATGCATCAGGCATTAATGACGGCGCAGCTGCTGTGTTAGTGATGAGTCGAAAAAAAGCTGAACAACTTGGGGTCACGCCTCTCGCAACAATAAAAGCAAATGCAAGTGCTGCTATTAACCCTAGTGTGATGGGATTAGGTCCTGTTCCTGCTACAAAAAAAGCTTTGGAGAAAGCAGGGGTCAAACTTGATGAATTGGATTTAATTGAAGCAAATGAAGCTTTTGCTGCTCAAGCTATAGCCGTTGCAAAAGAGCTTCAATTTTCCAAAGAGATATTAAATGTGAATGGTGGAGCGATTGCATTAGGGCATCCGATAGGGGCAAGTGGGGCAAGAATTCTCGTCACATTAGTCCACGAATTAAAGCGACGCCAGCAACGATTAGGATTAGCGACGTTATGTATCGGTGGTGGCCAAGGTGTAGCAACCATTATTGAAAGAGAAGAATAGAAGGGGAGGGAGCAGCGATGAAAACCATTTATACAAGTTTTGAAGAAGCGGTAAGCGAGATTAAAAGTGGTATGACGATTATGGTTGGTGGCTTTGGCTTAGTTGGAATTCCTGAAAATCTTATTCAAGCATTATGTAAAACGAATGTAAAAGACTTGACTGTCATATCTAATAATTGTGGTGTTGATGATTGGGGACTAGGCTTATTATTAAAAAATAAACAAATAAAAAAGATGATCTCTTCTTATGTTGGCGAAAATAAAGAATTTGAACGACAAGTATTACAAGGAGAATTAGAAGTTGAATTAGTTCCACAAGGGTCATTAGCCGAAAAAATTCGTGCTGGTGGAGCAGGAATTCCCGCTTTTTATACGCCTGCTGGTGTTGGAACTCCGATTGCAGAAGGAAAAGAAAAAAGACAATTTCACGGCAAAGAGTATGTTTTAGAAGAAGGATATAAAGCGGATTTTAGTTTAATTCGGGCATGGAAAGGCGATAAACTAGGAAACTTGATTTATCGTAAAACGGCACAAAATTTTAATCCAATGATGGCAGCTGCAGGAAAAGTCACGATTGCTGAAGTCGAAGAGCTTGTTGAAATCGGAGAACTTAATCCAGATGAAATTCATACGCCAAGTATATATGTTCAACGGTTAATTGTTGGAAAACAACAAAAACGGATCGAAAGACTTACCGTAAAAGAAACATAAAGTTTGAATGTAAGGAGGATTATCGATGGCCAATAGCGTAAGAGTAAAAATAGCGAAACGAGCGGAACGAGAAATTCAAGATGGGTTTTATGTGAATTTAGGAATCGGTATGCCTACGATGGTAGCGAATTATATTTCGGACAATAAATATGTTGTGTTGCAATCGGAAAATGGCTTACTTGGCATTGGACCTTATCCAACAAAAGAAGAGGTCGACCCAGATTTAATTAATGCAGGAAAGGAAACGGTAACAGCTATCAAAGGGGCGAGTTACTTTAACAATGCAGAGTCGTTTGCGATGATCCGGGGTGGACATATTGATTTAGCGATTTTAGGTGGAATGGAAGTATCCGAACAAGGGAATTTAGCCAATTGGATGATTCCAGGCAAGATGATAAAGGGAATGGGCGGAGCGATGGACTTAGTTCATGGTGCAAAACGAATTGTAATTATTATGGAGCATGTCAATAAAAAAGGTGACTCGAAAATTTTAAAGGAATGTTCGTTGCCTTTAACAGGACAAAATGTCGTAAATCGGATCATTACTGACCGAGCTGTTATCGATGTTACATCAAACGGATTAAAGTTAATGGAAGTTGCACAAGGTTTTCAAATTGAAGATATTATTCAAGCAACAGAAGCGCCATTGCAAATTGATGACAATGTAAAGCTAGAAGCATTTTAACTGTTTTTTATCGACAAAAATGTAAGCGTTACCATTTTACTATTATTAAGGGGGATTTTAAGTGAATTTTGAA
This sequence comes from Alkalihalobacillus sp. LMS39, assembly GCF_022812285.1. Lineage (NCBI taxonomy): Bacteria > Bacillati > Bacillota > Bacilli > Caryophanales > Bacillaceae > Alkalihalobacillus > Alkalihalobacillus sp. LMS39. Next base: position 3,633,919 of record NZ_CP093300.1, on the reverse strand, counting down.
CTAACAAAAGAACAAACAATGATTCGAGATATGGTCCGTGATTTTGCCCAAAATGAAGTGGCTCCACATGCTAGATTTGTAGATGAATCAGGTCAATTTCCAATTGATACGTTTAAAAAAATGGGTGAGTTAGGGATGTTAGGGATTCCTTTTCCAGAGGAGTATGGTGGCTCAGGTGGAGATACGATTTCATATGCGTTAGCTGTAGAGGAAATTGGTCGGGCTTGCGGAAGTACGGGCTTAAGCTATGCGGCTGCCGTTTCTCTTGGAGCTAGTCCACTTTATTATTTTGGTACAGAAAAACAAAAACAAGAGCATCTTATTCCTTTAGCTTCTGGAAAATCACTAGGTGCATTTGGGTTAACGGAACCAAATGCGGGATCAGATGCAGGTGGAACGAGAACAAAAGCGATAGTAGAAGATGATGAGTATGTGATTAATGGGGAAAAATGCTGGATTACAAACGCGGGCTATTCAAGAACGGTAATCGTAACTGCTGTTACAGGGAAAGATGACCGTGGAAAAAACATCATTTCAGCGATTATTGTGCCTACGGGTTTACCTGGATTTACGATTAATAGCAATTATGAAAAGATGGGCTTAAAAGGCTCTAATACTTCTGAACTAATTTTAGAGGATGTCCGTGTCCCGAAAGAGAATTTATTAGGAGATCCAGAAAAAGGCTTTAAGCAGTTTTTATATACTTTAGATGGAGGGAGAATTTCCATAGCGGCTCTTTCAGTTGGAATTGCTCAAGGCGCGTTTGATGCAGCATTAAAATATGCAAAAGAACGAAAACAATTTGGTCAATCCATTTCTAATTTTCAAGCGATACAATTTAAGCTTGCTGACATGGCGATGGAAATTGAATTAGCGAGAAATATGTATTTAAAATCGGCTTGGTTAAAAGACAACAATAAACCGTTTACGAAAGAGTCTGCTTTTGCAAAATTATTTGCGTCAAAAACAGCGATGCATGTTTGTGATGAAGCGATTCAAATTCATGGTGGATACGGGTATATGCGAGAATATGAAGTTGAGCGGATGTTACGGGATGCAAAGCTTATGGAAATTGGTGAAGGTACATCTGAAATTCAGCGCTTAGTCATTGCTAGACAATTAGGGTGTGGGGATAAAACGGAAACCGTACGAGCACAAAGTGTAACGAATTAGACATGGAAATGAAGTAATGCTGAATAAGATAAGAGAGAAAAAAAGGTCAAACCGTCCGGAACTAGAAAAAGAAATGAAAACGCTCTCAAATAGAATGAGGTGAAGAGAATGTTTAAGAAAATACTCATCGCAAACCGAGGGGAAATTGCACTCCGTATTATTCGAACATGTGAAACATTAGGGATTCAGACTGTAGCCGTTTATTCAGAAGCAGATGCAGATGCGCCCCATCGACATTTAGCAACAGAAGCATATTTGATTGGTAAACCACGAGTAAATGAAAGTTATTTAAATATGGAAAAAATCATTGAAGTCGCAAAAGAAACAAAAGCAGAAGCGATTCACCCAGGATACGGCTTGCTTTCTGAAAGTGCAATGTTTGCCAAACGTTGTAAAGAAGAAGGAATTGTCTTTATTGGACCGAGTCCAGAAGTTATCGAAAAGATGGGAAGTAAAATTGAAGCTCGACAACAAATGGAGCTATCTGGTGTTCCGATTGTCCCAGGTGTAACTTGCCAACTTGCAAATCTAGAGGAGGCATCCTCTGTTGCTTCTATAATTGGATACCCCGTTATGCTAAAAGCTTCTTCTGGTGGCGGAGGAATTGGGATGCAAATCATTTACCATGAAGACGAACTAGCAAAAGCGTTTGAAGGAAACCAAAAGAGAGCAACGGATTTCTTTGGTGATGGGGCAATGTATATGGAAAAGTATATTGAAAACCCTCGTCATATTGAGATTCAAATATTAGCAGATTCACAAGGCAATACGGTTTATTTAGGTGAGCGAGAGTGCTCGATTCAAAGAAGGCACCAAAAAGTTGTGGAAGAAGCTCCGTCCGCGTTTTTAGATGAAACAACTCGCAAAAAAATGGGAGAAACAGCTGTTAAGGCTGCAACATCGATTGGATATGAGAATGCAGGTACAATTGAGTTTTTAGTTGACGAAGAAAAAAACTTTTATTTTCTTGAAATGAATACAAGACTCCAAGTCGAACATCCTGTCACCGAAGAAATTACGGGCCTTGATTTAGTCGAAGAACAGTTGAAAGTGGCTGCAGGAGAAGCTCTATCATTCACACAGGATGAGGTCAATTATGATGGCCACGCAATTGAAGTTCGAATTTATGCAGAAGATCCAAACACGTTTTTCCCCTCTCCTGGAAAAATAACCGCATTACTATTACCTGAACAGGGATTTGTTCGGAATGAATGCGGAGTGAACGACCGCTCAGTCGTGACACCTTACTATGACCCGATGATTGCGAAATTAGTCGTGAAAGGACGTAGTCGAGAAGAAGCGATTCAATTTCTACAAATGGCGTTAGATGATTATACAGTAGAAGGAATCAAAACAAATATTCCGATGTTGAAAAAAGTGGCAGCTAACCCGGCGTTCCAAAAAGGAGATACAACGACAAATTTTGTGAATGAACATTTACGAAATCAATCTGTAAAAAAATAAGGAGGAGAGATATCGTGGCAAAGGTAGTTTCGAATATGGCAGGAAACTTGTGGAAGCTGTTAGTGAAAGTTGGAGATCAAGTCGAAGAAGGGCAAGATGTCGCCATTCTTGAGTCGATGAAAATGGAAATTCCGATTACAACGGAAGTAAGTGGGACGGTAAAAGAAATCATAAAAAACGAAGGTGACTTTGTAGACGAAGCGGAAGTTTTATTGGAGTTAGAGTGAAAATGAAATGTCCGACTAACGTCACAATAAAAGAAGTTGGTCCACGTGACGGATTGCAAAATGAACCGACATTTATCGAGACAGAAGATAAAATTAAGTGGATTAATATGTTATCAGAATCTGGTTTTTCATATATCGAAATCACGTCTTTTGTTCATCCAAAATGGATTCCAGCGTTAGCCGATGCTGTTCAAGTAGCAAAAGAAATAAAAAGAAAGCCAGATGTTACCTATGCTGCGCTTGTTCCTAATGCAAAAGGGCTAGAGCGAGCGTTAGCAGCAGAGGTTGATGAAGTGTCCGTTTTTATGTCTGCAAGTGAAACCCATAATAAAAAAAATATTAATAAATCTATCGATGAAACGTTTGTTATTTTAGATGAAGTCATTCAAGAAGCCCAAAAGGCAAATAAAACAACACGAGGATATGTTTCCACTGTTTTTGGTTGTCCTTATGAACACGAGGTATCCATTGAGAAAGTCATTCGCGTCGCGGATACATTATTTGAATCCGGCATTCATGAATTATCGTTAGGTGATACGGTTGGTGTTGCGAACCCTGTTCAAGTTGAGAGTGTAATAGAGACTTTATTAAAGCGCTACCCTTCTGACAAACTTGCTCTACATTTTCATGATACGAGAGGAGTCGCTTTAACGAATATTTATGTCGCATTAACGATGGGAATCACGACATTTGATGGAGCAGTCGGGGGACTGGGCGGTTGTCCTTACGCCCCTGGAGCTGCTGGAAATGTGACGACAGAAGATTTGATTTATATGTTACATGGAATGGAAATAGAAACAGGGGTAAATGAACAACGGCTGTTAGAAGCAGCAATGTGGATAGAAGATAGAATTGGAAAATCGTTACCAAGTAAAAACTTACGAGCATTTAAAGGAAAAAAGAGTATGTAATGAAGCGGGAGGCTGAAGTGAAAAACCTTGTTCACGTATCAATTGATGAAAAAGGAATTGCAACAGTATCGTTAAATCGTCCAGAAGCAGCCAATGCATTATCACTGGAATTGCTCAATGAATTTCAACGACAATTCCTTGACATAAAGAAAAATGAAACGATTCGTTGCATTGTGTTAACTGCCGAAGGAAATAAAGTATTTTGCGCAGGGGCTGATTTAAAAGAACGAAAAACAATGGATGAGTCTCAAGTAAAGCAAGCTGTATCTCTCATTCGAGAAACTGTTAATCTACTTGAGCAATTACCACAGCCTGTCATTGCTGCCCTAAATGGAAGTGCCTTTGGTGGAGGACTAGAGTTAGCGCTCGCTTGTGATATTCGGATTGCTGCTTCTGATTGTACCATCGGGTTAACCGAAACGTCGTTGGCGATTATTCCAGGTGCAGGTGGAACCCAACGCTTACCAAGATTAATTGGCAAAGGGAAAGCAAAAGAATTAATCTACACTGCTAGAAAAATAGAGGCAAATGAAGCACTTAATATTGGATTAGTTGAATTCGTTGTAGCCAAAGAAGATGTCCTAAATAAAGCAATGGAGATGGCCGAGCGCATTTCAATGAATGGACCGGTGGCCGTTCGTCAGGCGAAGTTTGCGATTGATAAAGGTGTTGAAGTACCACTTGAAATAGGATTATCGATTGAGCAGAAAGCTTACGAAATTACGATTCCAACAAAGGATAGAAAAGAGGGATTGTTAGCTTTTCAAGAAAAAAGAACTCCCCGATACGAAGGATACTAGCAGAAGGAGGCGATTTCATGTCTTTAAATGAACGCTTAGTCGAAAAAATTGATGCAATAAAAAAGGGTGGAGCAGAGAAATATCATAAAAGTAATGAAGAAAAAGGGAAATTATTTGTAAGAGAACGGTTAGAGTTGTTATTTGATGACGGATTACAAATAGAAGATGGTTTTTTTGCGAACTGTGAAGCAGACGGACTTCCAGCAGATGGTGTTGTAACGGGTATGGGGAAAATTAATGGGGAAACGGTTTGTGTGATGGCCAATGATTCCACTGTAAAAGCGGGGTCGTGGGGAGCTAGGACCGTAGAAAAAATAATTCGTATTCAGGAAACCGCAGATAAATTATCGGTGCCTATGCTTTATTTAGTTGACTCTGCAGGTGCTAGAATTACAGACCAAGTTGAAATGTTCCCAGGAAGAAGAGGGGCAGGACGAATTTTTTATAATCAAGTCAAGATGTCAGGCAAGGTCCCTCAAGTTTGTATTCTTTTTGGACCATCAGCTGCAGGGGGAGCATATATTCCCGCATTTTGTGATATTGTCATTATGGTCGATGGCAATGCCTCTATGTATCTTGGTTCACCACGAATGGCAGAAATGGTCATTGGCGAAAAAGTGTCGCTAGAAGAAATGGGTGGAGCAAAAATGCATTGTAGTGTTTCTGGATGTGGAGATATTTTAGCGAAAACAGAACAAGAAGCCATTGAGCAAGCACGAGCTTATTTATCATATTTTCCAGCAAACTACAGTCAAACTGCTCCTGTAAAAGAATCCATTCAACCAAAAGAATTTGAGAAAACCATTGAAGACATTATTCCACAAAACCAAAATGCTCCATTTAATATGATGGATTTAATTGCAAGAGTCATTGATGATAATTCCTTTTTTGAAATTAAAAAGCTTTTTGCGCAAGAATTAATTACAGGACTTGCTCGAATTGATGGACAGCCGATTGGCATTATTGCGAATCAGCCGAGAATGAAAGGTGGCGTTCTGTTCCATGATTCAGCTGATAAAGCAGCGAAATTTATTACATTATGTGATGCGTATAACATTCCATTGTTGTTCTTAGCCGATATTCCAGGGTTTATGATCGGAACAAAAGTCGAACGTGCTGGAATTATTAGACATGGTGCAAAAATGATTTCAGCAATGAGTGAGGCGACAGTCCCGAAAATTTCGATTATAGTTCGTAAAGCTTATGGTGCTGGGCTTTACGCGATGGCTGGCCCAGCATTTGAACCAGATTGTTGTTTAGCGTTACCAACCGCTTCAATTGCTGTAATGGGACCAGAAGCAGCAGTCAATGCTGTGTATGCGAATAAAATTGCCGAGCTTCCAGAAGAAGAACGAGCGGCCTTTATTGCCGAAAAGCGTGAAGAGTATAAAGAGAATATTGACATTTATCGACTTGCTTCAGAAATGGTTATTGATGGTGTGATTCCAGCTAATTCCTTACGAGCGGAGTTATCAACGAGATTTTCAGCGTATATGTCAAAGTATATGTTGTTTAGTAACCGAAAACATCCTGTGTATCCAGTATAAATAGAGTGTCAATGAAAGTGAGGAGGGTGTTCCTTGTCAAAGTTGCTTGACGTTTCTGTTGGTAAATTGTTAGAAGATGTGGCCAAACGCCATCCTGTCCGTGATGCGGTTGTTTATCCGGAGCTTGGCCTTCGCTATTCATATGAACAATTTGATTTATTATGTCGTCAAGTTGCAAAAGGCTTCATGAAATTAGGGATTGAACAAGGAGAACATGTAGCCATATGGTCAACGAATAAACCTGAATGGCTAACGACACAGTTTGCGACAGGGAAAATGGGAGCGGTGTTAGTTACAGTTAATACCCAATATCAAAGTGCAGAACTTGAATATTTACTGAAGCAATCCGATGCAACAACGTTAATTTTAATGGAACAATATCGCGGTGGCTCATATTTAGACATCTTATATGAAGTCATTCCAGAGTTGAAAACAGCTGAACCAGGACAACTTCAATCAAAAAAACTTCCATATTTAAAAAATATTATTCTACTAGGTAAAGAAAGAAAAGCAGGAATGTTTTTATGGGATGATATTGTTGCGATGGGAAATGAAATAGTTGATGTGGACTTAGATGAAAGGATGGAACAGTTACATCCTGATGATGTCATAAACATGCAGTATACGTCAGGGACGACAGGATTTCCAAAAGGAGTCATGTTAACTCATTCGAATTTAACGAATAATGCGGTCAACATTGCTTCGTGTATGAATTTATCTGATGAAGATCGAATGTGCATTCCCGTTCCCTTTTTCCATTGTTTTGGTTGTGTTCTAGGTACATTAGCTTGTGTGACAGTCGGAGCAACAATGGTACCTGTTCAAGAATTTAATCCGAAAACTGTGCTTGCGGCTGTTGAGACAGAAAAGTGTACAGCATTGCATGGTGTACCGTCGATGTTTATTGCAGAATTAAATGATAAAGATTTTGAGCAATTTGATGTATCAACATTACGAACAGGAATTATGGCAGGCTCTAACTGTCCAGTTGAAGTCATGAGGGCAGTGATAGATCGGATGGGTATGACAGAAATTACGATTGCCTATGGGCAAACAGAGTCATCTCCTGTTATTACACAAACACGTGTCCATGATTCACTAGAGCGTCGAGTTGAGACTGTGGGAAAGGCGTTACCGAATGTTGAAGTGAAAATTGTTACACCAGGAACAGAGGAAGAAGTTCCATTTGGTGTTCAAGGAGAACTTTGTACAAGAGGCTACCATGTGATGAAAGGATATTATAACAATCTAGATGCAACAAAAGCAGTGATAACTGAAGATGGTTGGCTTCACACAGGGGACTTAGCGGTCATGGATGAAGATGGATATTGCAAAATTACAGGCCGCTTAAAAGATATGATTATTCGTGGTGGAGAAAATATATATTCACGTGAAATTGAAGAGTTTTTATATCAACATTCGAAAGTACAAGATGTTCAGGTTGTTGGTGTCCCTGACCCTAAATACGGGGAAGAAGTTTCGGCGTGGATTATTTTAAAAGAAGGATCTTCAGCTACAGAAAAGGAACTTCGGGAATTTTGCAAAGGGAAAATTTCACGCTATAAAATTCCTCGATATATTATATTTGTTACTGAATATCCGATGACAGCTTCAGGAAAAATACAAAAGTATAAGCTACAGCAACTTGCAATGGAAAAACTTAAGCTGGAGTCGAATGTATAGTGGATGTTGAACGACCAAATTGAAATAAAAGGAACGGCTCCGTTTTTAGTTTGATAACGGTTGCCGTTTTTTGTATGTAGTTTTACTTTTTCTTCATTTGGATATAAAGTAGTAAATAGTTATTGTAGTTAGGAGTGAGAGTATTGCTCGGAAAATTATTTAATAAACCGAAAAAAGCAGATAAAGAAAGCATTTATTCGCCATTAGAAGGAGAAGCGATCCCTTTAGAGAAAGTATCAGACCCTGTGTTTGCCCAAAAAATGATGGGAGAAGGAATTGCAGTCATTCCGAAGTCAGGAAAGCTTGTATCTCCTGTTGAAGGAAAAATTGTTCAAGTTTTTCCAACGAAACACGCAATTGGGATACAATCTGTCCACGGGTTAGAAGTATTGATTCATGTTGGGATTGATACTGTTGCTTTAAAAGGGGAAGGATTTGACGTTGTTGTAAAAGAAGGACAACAGGTTAAAGTTGGGGAACCGATTTTAACGTTTGATATTCCTTTTTTACAAAGTCAAAACAAAGAAATCACAACACCTATTATCATTACAAATACTGATGACAAAGTTGCGAAAGTTGAGCATGAATACGGTGATGTAAAGCAGCAAGCTCCTCTGTTCACTTGTATATTTAAATAATTGAAACTATTGTCCCTCTTCACCAATGAAGGGGGTTATTTTTTTGTTTTATAAAGTAATCGTTTAGTTCTTTTTTTTTTGTAATTGTAGCGAGTTTGCTAAATCTAGTAATTGTTTCTGAATAAAGGTAAAAGCTTGTTTGGTAGGCATATAGTCATTTTTTTCATTTTCATATAAAAACTAGAATATAAAAGGAAAAATACATTTGAATTCATAAAAAACGGTAGTATAATAAGTTTATAAAATAATTAAATAAACTTATCGATTGCTTAATTAAAACATTTCGATAGTTTATTAATAAAGAAAAGGGAGGATTTTATGGGAACATGGAAAAAGGGGTTTGTGTTATTTATTGTCCTAATGTTAGTTTTTGATGTATCGATGTTGGGTGTAAATGTAAGCGCTTCACAAGAAGGGCGTCAACTTAACATGGCAGATGAGGATGCTTCAAAGTATACGAAGGAGTTATTTGCTTTTCTTCAAGATGTAAGTGGTTCACAAGTGTTATTTGGACAACAGCATGCAACAGATGAAGGATTAACTATAACAAATCCAGCTCCAAGAACAGGTTCCACTCAATCTGAAGTTTTCAATGCAGTTGGGGATTATCCAGCTGTGTTTGGATGGGACACGAATAGCCTAGATGGTCGTGAAAAGCCTGGCATTGCAGGTAATGTAGAACAAAGTATAAAAAATACGGCTCAGTCCATGAAAGTGGCTCATGATTTGGGAGGGATTATTACATTAAGCATGCACCCAGATAATTTTGTAACAGGGGGTCCTTATGGTGATACAACAGGGAATGTTGTAAAAGAAATTCTTCCAGGTGGATCAAAACATGCAGAGTTTAACGCGTGGTTGGACAATATTGCTGCGCTTGCTCACGAGCTGAAAGATGAGAATGGTGAACCTATTCCGATGATTTTTCGGCCATTCCATGAACAAACAGGATCTTGGTTTTGGTGGGGAGCAAGCACAACTTCACCCGAACAATATAAAGCGATTTTTCGTTATACAGTAGAATATTTGCGAGATGTTAAAGGCGTAAATAATATTTTATATGGCTTTTCACCTGGGGCGGGACCTGCTGGAGATGTAAATCGCTATTTAGAAACATATCCAGGGGATGATTACGTTGATATTTTCGGTATTGACAATTATGACAATAAAGACAATGCAGGGTCAGAAGCTTGGTTAAGTGGTATGGTCAAAGACTTGGCGATGATTAGCCGATTAGCTGAACAAAAAGAAAAAGTAGCGGCTTTTACTGAGTATGGGTACAGTGCAACCGGAATTAATCGTCAAGGGAATACATTAGACTGGTACACACGTGTATTAGATGCGATTGCTGCTGATGAAGACGCACGTAAAATATCATACATGTTGACATGGGCGAACTTTGGTTGGCCGAATAATATGTATGTTCCTTATCGTGATATCCACAATGAATTAGGTGGAGACCATGAGTTATTACCGGACTTTGAAGCTTTCCATGCGGATGACTACACAGCATTTCGAGATGAGATAAAAGGAAAGATATATAATACTGGAAAGGAATATACCGTTTCTCCTCATGAGCCGTTTATGTATGTTATATCTCCGATTACAGGTTCTACAGTGACAAGCGAAACGGTAACAATCCAAGCAAAAGTAGCGAATGACGAACACGCAAGAGTCACTTTCAGGGTCGATGGTTCTAGTTTGGAAGAAGAAATGGTTTTCAATGATGACACTTTATATTATACAGGTTCTTTTACACCAGATGCAGCAGTGAATGGCGGAGCTGTTGATGTGATTGTAGCTTATTATTCTAGTGGAGAAAAAGTCCAAGAAGAAACAATTCGTTTATTTGTAAAAATTCCTGAAATGTCTTTGTTAACATTAACGTTTGATGATGATATAAACGGAATCAAAAGCAATGGAACATGGCCTGAAGATGGTGTAACATCTGAAATTGACCACGCTATTGTAGATGGAGACGGCAAGTTGATGTTCTCTGTTCAAGGAATGTCACCTACTGAAACATGGCAAGAGCTCAAGTTAGAATTAACAGAACTAGCAGATGTGAACATTGATGCGGTTAAGAAAATGAAGTTTGACGCGCTTATCCCAGCAGGTAGTGAAGAAGGTTCAGTCCAAGGAATCGTACAACTTCCACCGGATTGGGAGACGAAATATGGGATGAATGAAACAACGAAGTCAATAAAAGACTTAGAGACTGTTACTGTTAATGGAAGCGATTATAAACGGTTGGAAGTGACTGTTTCTATCGACAATCAAGGAGGAGCTACAGGAATCGCTTTATCATTAGTAGGATCCCAACTCGATTTGTTAGAACCTGTCTACATCGATAATATTGAACTTCTAAATTCCTTTGAAGCACCACCAGCAGATTCTTTTCTTGTTGATGATTTTGAAGGTTATTTTGGGGATGACACGTTGTTACATCGCAATTATTCTAGCAATGGAGATCCAATTACACTATCGTTAACAAGTGAGTTTAAAAATAATGGAGAATTTGGATTGAAGTATGATTATTCGATTGGCTCGATGGGTTATGCAGGGAGGCAAACATCACTAGGACCTGTCGATTGGAGCGGAGCTAATGCTTTTGAATTTTGGATGAAACATGGACAACTTGAAGGGAATCATTTAACTGTACAAATTCGAATAGGTGATGTTAGCTTTGAAAAAAATCTTGAATTAATGGATGCTCATGAAGGTGTAGTGACAATCCCGTTTTCTGAATTTGCTCCAGCTGCTTGGGAAAATAAAGCCTGGTGTTACCATTGACGAACAAAAATTGAAAAGAGTAAGTCAATTTGCTCTTTACACAGGCGGGGCTATGCAGTCCGGAACAATCTACTTTGATGATTTACGAGCGGTATATGATGAAAGATTACCATCAGTTCCAGCTCCAAAAGAAGAGGAGGAGGAAAAACAGGTCCTTCCTATTATTTATCATTTTGAATCTGGAATTGATAATTGGGAAGGGGGACAAGCAACACATAGCAATGACCACCTCAAAGTTACGGTTCGTTTAGGTGAAGGTCAGCAAACCGAAGTGAAGAAAACATCAAATTATAATTTAACAGGGTATAATTATATAGTAGCTAATATAAAACATGACGATACAGGAACGTTTGGTAGTGACCCGCTTCAAGTGAAAATCTTTACGAAAGCAGGAGGTTGGGTATGGGCTGATTCAGGAAATCAACCGATTTACTCCGACGATTATACTCAAGTTGTGTATGATATTACTACTTTAGCTAACAAAAATGCAGTCCAAGAAATCGGGTTTGAATTTTTGGCTCCTTCAGGTTCTTCAGGGACGACGAATGCTTTCATAGATTCAGTAGCGATTGTTACGAGTCTCGATCAATTGTCTGAGCAGCCAGAGCAGCCAGGGCAGCCGGAGCAGCCGGAGCAGCCAGAACAACCAGAGCAACCAGAACAGCCAGAGCAGCCAGAACAACCAGAGCAACCAGGAACACCAGATACTGATGATAATAAAGAGGATAAAGATAGAAGAAATGTAGAAGTGAACGAGGAAGGACAAAAACTACCCAAAACAGCAACGTCAATATTTAATTATTTGCTAATTGGTTTTGTTTTTGTAGGGATTGGATTTAGTCTATTTATTTATAAAAGAAGAAAAACAGTGTAATTAAAAAAAGGTCTGACGCGTTGCGTTAGGCCTTTTTTAAACATATAAGAAAGCATAAAGATTTTGGTACAGTTAAGCTTTGGAGGCTTTTTTTACACTTGAAACTGTAGTATTTATCAGCTTGTTGCGACAATGTTAGGGACCGAAAAAACTTACGGACATGTGTTCCGCTATTTGTAAAATGAATCACGTATTTCGAATGCTAAAGGACATCTGTTCCTCTAAGTAGTCCAAAAACAAGGATTTTTTTGGTTAATTGGGCAGATAGCGGAATAGGTGTCCGTTAAAAAATAGAAAAGGCCAGATTTTTAACATATAACGGAATAGATGTCCGAAACGACAGACTAAACTCATCGCAGTTCCACCACAATATGCTCTAGCTACTCACTGTCGATGCCTTACCTTCTAAAAAACATTTCATTCTTTGAAATATTTCAATACGTTCTTATAATTAGAAAGCGCTCTCTTATTGACAATGGAATAAAGATTAAGTAACATGAGTAATATAGGGAGTTAACGATTAAGTAATAAGTAAACCTAAGAGGAGTGTATTATTATGATTCATAAAAAATATGTTGAACTAGTAAACGAGCAACAAAAATTAATTAAAAGAAAAAACCACATAAATACTGAGTTTTATAATGGTGTTTATGACCGTTATCAATATCCTATCTTAACACGTCATCATGTACCAATTCATTGGCGCTTTGATTTGGATGAAACGACAAATCCACATTTTATGGAACGTTTAGGTATCAATGCTACTTTTAATGCAGGTGCCATTTACTTGGAGGGAAAATATTATTTAGTAGTTCGAACAGAGGGAGTAGATAGGAAGTCATTTTTTGCTCTCGCAGTTAGTGAGAATGGAATAGATAATTTTGAATTTATTGATACTCCAATTGTTTGGGATAATCCATACGAAGAAGAAACAAATATATATGATATGAGATTAGTCCAACATGAAGATGGATGGATTTATGGAATCTACTGTTCGGAAAGTAAAGATCCAGAAGCTTCAGAGTTTGATACTTCAAGTGCCATTGCACAAGCTGGGTTGGTTCGAACAAAAGATTTAAAGGTGTGGGAAAGAATGCCTAATATTGAAACACCTTCGCCACAACAACGAAATGTTGTCTTACACCCAGAATTTATTAATGGAAAATATGCGTTTTACACTCGACCTCAAGATGGATTCATTTCAACTGGAAAAGGTGGAGGGATAGCCTTTGGAGTTTGTGATGATATAACAAATCCAGTCATTCAAGAAGAAGTCATTATGGACGAGAAAGTATATCATACCGTTTATGAAGTGAAAAATGGACAAGGACCTGCTCCGATTAAGACAGATAAAGGCTGGATTCATATTGCACATGGAGTGAGAAATACGGCTGCTGGATTAAGATATGTATTATACACGTTTGCGACTAGTTTAGCAGCACCAGAGAAAATTATTGCCAAACCCGGTGGTCACTTTATTGCACCTTACGACGACGAGAGAGTGGGCGATGTTTCTAATGTTATTTTTTGTAATGGTGTTATCGTAAATGAAGAGAATAAGGTTTTTATTTATTATGCATCAAGTGATACGAGAATGCATGTTGCAACAACGACTATTGATAAATTAGTGGACTATACCTTTAATACACCGGAAGACCAACTTTGCTCGATTGAGAATGCAAAACAAAGAAAATCTTTAATCGAAAGGAACTTAAGATTACTTGGAAAGTAAACCTTTGAAATTATAGTTACAAACTTTATTGCTTTAGTATAGAATAATACTGATAGTATTTGTCATAATGGGTAAAGTAGGAGGTGTTTCCATGAAAAATAATGTAACGATGCGTGACATTGCAGATAAGATCGGAGTAAGTAGTGTTACGGTTTCAAAGGCTTTAAATGATAAAGAAGGAGTCAGTGAAGAACTAAAACAAAAGATTAAAGATTTGGCAGAGGAAATGGGATATCGCTTTAATACAGTGGCAAAGTCGATGAAAGAAGGATATTCCTATAATATAGGCATTGTCATTCCAGAGCGATTTATAGGTGAGGATCAATCCTTTTATTTAAAATTTTATCAATATATCACAAAAATGCTTGAGGATTATAATTACTATGGCATTCTTCAGATGTTAACGGAAGATGATGAAAAAAACTTAAATTTACCTCGAATATATTATGAAAATAAAGTTGATGGATTTATTATATTAGGACAAATAAGTACCGAGTATATTGATCTTCTAACAGAAAATGGAATACCAAAAGTGTTCTTAGATTTTTATACAGACCATTCAGAAATTGATTCGATTATTACGGATAATTTTTACGCGGTTTATGAGCTTACGAATTACTTAATAAAAAGCGGACACCAAGACATTGCTTTTGTCGGAAATATTCACTCAACGAGCAGTATCCAAGACCGATTTTTAGGATATTATAAATCGTTATTAGAACATAAACTCACATTAAAAAATGATTTTATCATTAGCGATCGAGATGAACGTGGAAGTTATATTGATTTAATTATACCAGAATCACTACCAACGGCTTTTGTTTGTAATTGTGACCAAGTTGCTTTTAATTTAATTAACAAACTCCAAGCGTTAGGTGTTTCTGTTCCAGAAGATTGTTCTGTCGTAGGGTTTGATAATGATATTTATTCAACTTTATCCAATCCATCCCTCACAACTGTACAAGTTGATATCGAGGAGATGTCAAAAGTTGCGGTAAAATTTATTATCGGTAAAATTAAAAATATCGATAAAAATTACGGCAGAGTGTTAGTAAAAGGAAAAATCGTCCATCGTGATTCAGTAAAATCACTATATAGAGAAGAAGAGAATGGTCTTATCTCCAACCTATAACAAACAATTAAACAAAATCAACATAAATAGAAACGCCTTTGAGAATTATTTCTCAAAGGCGTTTTTGGTGTTATGTAGGTGATACTGGAGGATTTTTTTGATTACTCTTGGTGTCCCAATTGATTAAATTCCGTTTTACTATAGAAAAGTGTTCAAATCCATTGACAGGAAAACAGTATCAAGATATGATTTATTTGTAACTTAAACGATAAACTAATTTAATCGGATGTTTCAAAGTAACTAATAAATAAGGAGAATCTACGAAATGACATTAAATACGCTACCTACCCTATATCAAGAGATTGAAATGGAACTAAAAGAAAATATTCTTCCTTTTTGGATAGAGCATACAGTCGACGAAATAAACGGTGGTTTTTATGGTTTCATTACGAACGATTTAGATGTGAACAAGGGTGCTGAAAAAGGTTGTATATTAAATTCTAGAATTTTATGGACTTATGCAAAAGCTTACCGGACATATGGTGACGAACGATATTTAGAAATGGCAACACATGCATTTCAATATGTAAAAAATGTTTTTTGGGATAAGGAATACGATGGCCTTTACTGGATGGTAGATTTCAAAGGAGTGCCAGTAGAAGATAGGAAACATATTTATAATCAAGCTTTTGGGATATATGGATTAACAGAGTATTATATGGCGACGAAAGAGGAAGAAAGCTTGAAACTAGCGATTAAGCTATATGAATTAATAGAAAAATATTCGTATGACAAAGAAAACAAAGGATATTTTGAAGCGTTCACACGCGAATGGCGGACTGATGAAGATTTACGATTAAGTGGAAAAGACTTAAATACGCCAAAATCAATGAATACGCATCTCCACATTTTAGAGGCGTATACAAACTTATATAGAGTGTGGAAAGATGAGCACTTTAAGGAAAAAGTGAAGGAATTAATCGTTGTAACGTTAGAGCATATTGTTTCTGAGGAAGCTCAATTTAAATTATTTTTTGATGAGAAATGGAATTCAAAATCAGACATTATTTCGTATGGTCATGACATCGAAGGGAGTTGGCTTTTGTACGAAGCAGCCGAAGTGCTTGAAGATGTGGAACTGCTAATGAAAGTACAAAATATTACCATTGCGATGGCAAAAAAGGTGTTAGAAGAAGGGCTAGATCAAGATGGAAGCGTGATAAATGAACGGGAAAATGAACATATCGATAGAGATAAAATCTGGTGGGTTCAAGCAGAAGCGATGGTAGGTTTTTTTAATGCCTATCAGCTAACATCCGATCAAGCCTATGTAGAAACAGTCGATCGAATATGGACGTTCACGAAAAAATATATCATTGATCAACAAAACAGGGAATGGTATTGGAAGCGTGAGGCGAATCTAGAAATTTCAAATTTGCCTAAAGTTGAACCGTGGAAATGTCCGTATCATAACAGTAGGTTTTGTTTTGAAATACTGGCAAGAATAAAAGAAATGTCAAAATAATCTTTGCAGTAGAAGAAGAGGAGAAGGAATATGGAATATATTAAAGGGATGACATGGGGATGGGTAGGAACACGAGGAGAATGGAAAACAGAAGAAGCACAGCAATCGATGATCACGATGTCAGAAATGGCTGTTAATTGGACAGCTATCGCTTTTCAAGGATTGCAGGAAACGGCATTTTCTACAGAAATTGATTTTAAAAATGCCCCAGTTGTAACAGATGATGAAGTGTATTGGGCTATTAACAAAGCAAAGGAATTAGGTTTAAGCGTTTGTCTTAAGCCGGTTGTAAATTGCAAAGATGGTACATGGCGCGCTCACATTAATTTTTTTGATCTTGATGTTCCATGTGAGCCGAAGTGGTCAGACTGGTTTGCGAGTTATGAGGCTTTTATTTTACATTATGCTAAAATTGCTGAGGAAACGAATTGTGAAATGTTTTGTATTGGGTGTGAAATGGTACAAACGGACAGAAAAGAAATGGAGTGGCGGGCGTTAATTAAAAAAGTACGTGAAGTTTATTCAGGACTTATTACGTATAATTGTGATAAGTATCAAGAAACAGAAGTAAAGTGGTGGGATGCTGTTGATCTTATATCGTCAAGCGGCTATTATCCAATAGGGTCTTGGGACGAACAATGTGCGCGGATTAAACCGGTTATTGAGAAATATAATAAACCATTCTTTTTCATGGAAGCTGGATGTCCTAGTAGAAATGGCTCTCCAGACATTCCGAACGATTGGAATCTCAACAAAGGTCAAGTTAGTGAAGATGCACAACAACAATATTTTGAAGAGATGTTTCGTGAAACATCTAGACACCAATGGATTAACGGGTTTATGCTTTGGGATTGGCCTGCTATTCTTTATTCAAAAGAGGCAGCAGCCCAAAATGATGACTACTGTATGTATGGAAAAAAAGCAGAAAAAACAGTAAAGGCTTTTTATGCTTCCAAATAAAAAAAGATATCAGACAATCAAAATAAGATTTGTCTGATATCTTTCATTCTTTATGATACGTTATATAAGAAAGGAGTTTTTTTATGTATAGTGAGCCATTGTTTCTTAAGCCGATTTTTAAAGATCGTATATGGGGAGGAACAGCATTACAAGAGAAATTCCATTATGACATTCCATCTGAAACAACTGGAGAGTGTTGGGCGATATCAGGGCATAAAAACGGTCCTTCTATTATTAAAAACGGTCCTCTTGCAGGGAAGAGTCTCCAGTATGCTTGGGACCAACACCGTGAACTTTTTGGTCATGAGCAAGGAGAGCAATTCCCGTTACTCGTAAAAATACTAGATGCAAACACGGATTTATCTGTACAAGTTCATCCAAATGATGACTATGCGTTAATTCATGAGCAAGGAGAGCTAGGAAAAACAGAGTGTTGGTATGTCATTGATTGTGATGAAGGTGCCGAATTAATTTTAGGGCACTATGCGAAAACGAAAGAAGAGCTATGTTCATTAATTGAAGAAGGGCAATGGGAGCAATTATTAAAGAAAGTCCCGATTCAACCGGGTGACTTTTTTTATGTGCCTAGTGGGACAGTTCATGCGATCGGAAAAGGAACGTTAATTTTAGAAACGCAGCAAAGTTCAGATACAACATATCGAGTGTATGACTATGACAGAATAGATGAAAATGGACAAAAACGGGAGCTTCATATAAAAGAGTCCATTCAAGTGATGTCTATTCCGCATGAAGATTTCAATGTGAAACCAATAACTAGACAAAACGAAGGATTATTAGAAAAAAAACTTGTAGGAGAAACTTATTTTACTGTTTTTCATGGAGCGTTACATGGGGAAGTCGAAAAAGAGACGAATGGTAAGTTTCTTCTGTTCAGTTGTATTAGTGGGGATGGTGAGATTAAGGTAGATAATAAGTTATTTCCCTTTAATAAAGGAAGTCACTTTATTATCCCTTCGACAGTAAATGAATTTAAGTTAAGTGGAAAAGCACAGTTTATTTATTCATTTTCATCGTAGTCTTCGATTCTGGAAAGGAGGGGAAAAATGTTTGAGCTTCATTTTATTATAAAAGTATATAATTTAATTAAAGCAAGTTTGTTTTTTTGGCTTTATTTATGCAAAGGTTTTGTTGTGTATGGTTTCATCCCAGCTTTATGTGGAGTAGTGACCGTAATAGATGCTATTCGAAAAGATAGAAAAGAAAATGAAGTGAGTGTAAGAGAACTTTATCGGGAAAGTTATGCTCAATATCAACATTTAACCCTTTTTTCATTTTTTGTGTCGATTTTTCTCATTTTATCTTATGTTAGCTTATATTTTGTTAATGCTACTGAAACAAATACATCTACACTTCTAGTAACAATCATTCTTTTATATTTACTCGCAATTTTTATTGTTATTGTGTCGTATAGTATTTACTTTATTGTTTTTCTAAAAAAACAACCAAAACAAGCTCTTATTTATGGATTTTTAACATCGGTAAAAAACATTTTTGTTTCAATCATTTTGTTAGCAATCCTCTATGGTTTATTTTATATTGCGACAATAAATTTGTTGTTATTTATCGTTAGTTTTCCGACGGTTTATGGTTATGCCATTGTTGCTTTATTAGGGAAAGTCAAGAGAGTTGAAGTAAAGTAATAGATTGAAAAAAAGGACGCTTCGGCGTTCTTTTTTGTTGTTTAAAAGAGGGAGTATAAAATTTTTGGTCTAGCAGCGAAGCTTTGAAAGCTTATTCAAGAAGAGCACTTGGGTTCACTGTCAAAAGCGGCCATGAAAACCGTTATCTGTGAACATTACTAGCGTTTTGGAACATTGGTGGACACAGGAGCAGTTAATCATAATAGATCGCTAAGAATAGCGTTGCTTTTGCGTGAATAAGCGCTCCTGTGGCCGCTAAGAAAAGGAAACCTGTATCATGTTCACAAATAACGGCTGCTCTGGCCGCAAAAGTGAGAGATTATGTAATGAATAAAAAATATAGATCAGTCATTGACAAGAAAGCGGTAACAGGATATCATTAACTTATTACTTTAACGATAACTTAATAAAAAAAGTTTAGGGGGAGAAAAACATGAGTAAATTTAAAAAAGTAAGAGGATGGTTATTGGCTACGATAGCGGTTGTATCTTTCACGTTAGTTGGATGTGGTGGACAAGGCGAAGAAGCAGTCCCAGAGCTTGGAGAAGATGGCGAATTAACGAATGTATCACCGGATGAAATTGAAGGTGAGCTAACGGTGTTAATTCATCGAACAGATATCGTCGATACGGTTTTTAAAGAATATGCGGCACAGTTTAATGAAACATACCCAAATGTAAAAGTTAGTTTTGAAGCGATTACAGATTATCAAGGGCAAGTGAATATTCGGATGAGTACAAAAGAATACGGGGATGTACTCATGATTCCTGATAATGTTCCAGTCGAAGATTTACCACATTTCTTTGAGCCGTTAGGAGCAACAGAAGAAATGTTAGAGCAATATTTATTTGTAGACGATATGGCGTATCAAGGTGTGACATACGGCATTCCGATAACAATCAATGCCAATGGGATTTTATATAACAAGGATGTATTTGAAGCGGCAGGTGTAACAGATGTACCAGCAACACCAGAAGCGTTCCTAGAAGCTTTACAAGCAATTAAGGAAAAAACAGATGCTATTCCTTTATACACAAATTATAGTGCAGGATGGCCATTAAATCAGTGGGAGCCAAACCGAACTTCAATTGCAGGCGATGCTGATTTTCCAAATCAATTAATAGATATTGAGCATCCTTTTGCAGAAGGTCAACCACATCACACATTATATAAAGTGATGTATGATGTGGCAGAGCAAGGACTGATTGAAAATGACCCATTAACAACAGATTGGGAATCTTCAAAACAAATGATGGCAGATGGCAAAGTGGCAACGATGGTATTAGGTTCTTGGGCAATAACGCAAGTTCAAGAGTTAGCCTCGAATCCAGATTCAATTGGATATATGCCGTTTCCTTATACACAGCCAGACGGAACGATTTATTCCGCGGTCGCTGCTGACTTTAATATCGGTATTAATGTCAATTCAGCAAATAAAGATGCGGCTCGAGCATGGGTAGACTATTTTATTAATGAATCAAATTATGCAGTAGACCAAGGTGGGATTTCTCCAGTTGTTGGGGAAGATTATCCTGAAACGCTTGCTTCATTTGATGAATTAGGGGTTGAATTCATTTCAGAAAATCCTCACCGCGAAGGGGAAGAAGGTTTCTTGGATATGATTGATAATGAATCAGAAGTAGGCTTATGGGTAGAAGGTTTTAAACAAAGAATCATTGAAGCTGGAATTGGAAATCGTGCAGAAACGTTTGAAGAGATTACAAATGAATTAAATGAAAGATGGGAAACTGGAAGAACAAGAGTAGTCGATTAAGTTGTAAAGGGGGAAACCCCTTTACCATCAATATAAGGACAGCGTTGAGGAACGAATGGGGGGATTGAAATGGGGAGTCTATCAGAAAACGAACTGAAATCAAGTCATCCTAAACGAAAGCGATTCAGTTTGAAAAATCTAAACTATAAACAACAACGGATTTTGATTATCATAAGTTTTTCTGCTATACCATTGTTACTATTATTAACCTTTTCCTATTTACCATTAATGAATATGGTTTACTATAGCTTTCATAAGTGGAATGGAATTAGTCCTACAATGACGTTTGTTGGACTTGAGAATTATACGCAAATCTTTACTAGACCTGAATATTTTGCTGTTTTTACGGTCAGTTTATATT
This sequence comes from Alkalihalobacillus sp. LMS39, assembly GCF_022812285.1. Taxonomy (NCBI): domain Bacteria; kingdom Bacillati; phylum Bacillota; class Bacilli; order Caryophanales; family Bacillaceae; genus Alkalihalobacillus; species Alkalihalobacillus sp. LMS39. The sequence continues at coordinate 3,612,724 of NZ_CP093300.1, read as the reverse complement.
ACTTTTTTGCCACATTTATTCAAATGGGTTTAGCACTTTATTTTGCAACAATTTTAACCTTTAATGTTCGATTTAAAAACTTTTTTAAAGGTGTTTTATTTTTTCCATATTTATTAAATGGTGTAGCGATTGGGTTTATCTTTTTATTCTTTTTTAGACCAGATGGTACACTTGATGCAATTTTAGGTTTATTTGGATTAGGAGAGTATGCACAACTTTGGCTCGGAAATCCAGATTTGATTAATATTTCCCTAGCAGGAACTTCTGTGTGGAGATATATGGGCTTTAACTTTATTATTTTTCTAGGGGCTATTCAATCTATTTCCGGAGATATATATGAAGCAGCCGATATTGACGGAGCTAATAGTTGGCATAAATTTAGATATATTATTCTCCCGAGTATTCGGAGAATCGTAGAATTAAACTTAATCTTGGCGGTCAGTGGTGCAATTAGTGTATTTGAAATCCCTTACATTATGACAGGTGGCGCGAACGGTAGTGCGACATTTGTTATACAAACTGTCGACACAGCCTTTAAGTTTAATAAAGTAGGGTTAGCATCAGCGATGGGGATTGTTTTATTAATCATTGTTGTGTTTATTACATTACTACAACGATTTCTGTTTAAAGAAAAGGAGGCCTAACTTATGAAAAATCCCAAATATTTACTTGCTGATATTTTTAAGTATGGGTCATTGGTGATAGGTGTTCTTATCGCTGTCATTCCAATATTAGTGGTTCTTTTTGCATCGTTTAAATCACCAACAGAATATGCGACAACTGGTCCGCTAACACCACCACAAAATTGGTTGAACTTTGAAAATTATAGTCGAGCATTTTTTGAAGGGAATATGTTATTAGGCTTTATTAATACAACGATTATTCTCGTTATTTCCATCGTGTCTGCTATTATCATAGGAACGATGATTGCTTATGTATTAAGTCGATTTAAGTTTTGGGGAAGCAAAGTATTAATTGGATTATTTCTACTAGCTGCTTTAATTCCAGCTGTAACTACGCAAGTAGCAACATTCCAAATCATAAATGAGTTAGGTTTATTTAATACAAGATGGGCGGTCATTATTATCTTTATGAGTACAGATATTATAGCCGTGTATATCTTTTTACAGTTTCTTGACCGTGTCTCGATTTCTTTAGATGAATCTGCAATGCTAGATGGCGCTTCTTATTTCACTATCTATCGAAAAATTATTTTGCCACAACTTAAACCGGCAATGGCAACAGTCTTTATTATTAAAGGAGTTGCAATATACAATGACTTTTATATGCCATTTCTTTATATGCCAAAACCGGAATTACAAGTTGTGTCCACAGCTTTATTTAGGTTTCAAGGCCCATATGGCTCTCAGTGGGAAGTGATATGTGCGGGGATTATTATCGTTATTATTCCTACTTTGATTGTCTTTTTAGCGTTGCAAAAATACATTTACAATGGCTTTACAGAAGGTTCAGTCAAATAGTAGAGAAGGCCATATCATATTAATAGTTTTCAATTGTCACACTTATAGAAACATAAACAACTATGACAGGAATGGAGTGAAAGAGTTTGAAAGAATTTTTTATAAAAGGTATGACTTATGGTTGGAATACAACGCGTGGTGCATACAGATCACAAGAAGCGGTTGATTCTTTGAAAAAGTTAAAAGAAACTGGTAGTGAATGGATTGCATTATCCTTTTTTACTTATCAATCTTCTTTTTCAGCTACAGATATTACGTTTGATTATGGGTTTACGATGACGGACCGTGACATTGAATTTGCTGTAAAAACAGCGAAGGACTTAGGCTTAAAAGTTTGTCTAAAGCCAGTTGTTAATTCGAAAGATGGACTTTGGAGAGCAAGAATTGGTTTCCCTGATGATGCGATAGATTACTGGGATCGTTGGTTTACTTCTTATACAAACTTTTTACTCCATTATGCTGAACTTGCCCAAGAGCTAGGCTGTGACATGTTTTGTGTTGGTTGTGAAATGATTAATACAGAATCGAAGACGACATATTGGAAAGAAGTGATAAGTAAAGTTCGTAAAGTGTATAACGGACCGCTTATTTACAATGCGAATCATGGGAAAGAAGATGGAGTAGAGTGGTTTTCTGACGTTGATATTATTGGCACAAGTGCATATTATCCTGTTGCTTCTAAAGCCGGGGATACTGAGGATACAATGATTGAAAACTGGTTGAAAGTGAAAGAAAAAATGGTAGCATTACACAAAAAGTTTAATAAACCGATTTTATTTGTAGAAATAGGGTGTAGAAGTGCTGCTGGATGTGCGACAATGCCTTGGGATTTTGAACATACAGAACTTCCTTTTTGTGAAGAAGAACAAGCTGCTTTTTATAGTTCAGTTTTAAAAGTGTTTTGGAATGAGCCGTGGTTTGCTGGTTTTTTCTGGTGGGACTGGAGTACAAAGCTATATGCTAAAGAAGAAGCACATAAAAATGTAGGTTTTGATATATACGGAAAAAAGGCAGAGCAAGTGTTAAAGCAATGGTATAGCAAGGATGTAAAAATCGTAAAAGAAGAAGAGACGGCTTAGTCACGTCTCTTCTTCTCTATTATGATTTCGGTCTGAACGGTAATGTTTTGGTGAAACGCCTTGTATTTTTTTGAAGGACTTAGAGAATACTAGCGGGTCTTCGTATCCAACAGACCTTGAGATGTCACCGATAGAAAGAGAAGTTGTATGTAATAAAGTGCAAGCTTTCCTAATGCGATATTGAATAAGATACTCTTGAATGCTTGAATTAACAAAGGACTTAAATAAGGAGTTAAGATAACTCCGGTCAAGTCCAATAAAATGTGAAATTTCTTCAACTGATATTTTATTTGCATAATTCATTTCAATAAAATCAATGGCTTTTTTAACGTAAAGCTCTTTAAGATTATTTTTCTTTTGAGTAGTACTAGTCGATAAATGATTCGTCTCTATTAATAGAGAGAGGATAGTATAAAGCGTACGTAAGCTTTGTAATTCCAGTGTGAGTGCTTCCTTTTCTTTAAAACGAATGAGTTCTTCAAATAAAAGGGATAAATGAGACGTTTTATTATAAATAAAGATAGGGTTTTGTACTGACAATTTTGCTTGGGCTAAAATGGCTTCAGCTTGTAACCCGTTAAAGCCAATCCAATAATATTGCCATGGATTTTCTTCTGATGCTTCATAATAAGAAACTACATTAGGACATATAATGAAACCTTCTCCTGCCTTGAGATGATAAACCTCATTTTCTGTTTTGAAAAGCCCTTCTCCTTTCGTTACATAATGGATTAAATAATATTCCCTCATAGCAGGACCATGGAAATGCCGAGGTGAACATTGTTCTTTTCCAAATTGAGTAACGTGCAAATCAAGGTATGGTAGACTTTTCGGAAGGTAGATTAAAGTTTGCATTTTTATCTCCTTATTCATAAATATATCTAGCATTATACCATATATAAAGGTCATTATGACATATGACTGAGTAAAGTATCGAGCTACACTTATAAAGTAAACGATAAAGTAACGAAAGGGAGGAGATTGTCATATGTCACGACATTCAAAAAAGTTTGGGAAAGATTTAGCGCTCACACCGCCAATGGGGTGGAATTCTTTTAATACATTTGGGTGTGAACCGACCGAGCAGTTAATTAAAGAAAGTGCAGATATGATGGTATCATCTGGATTACGGGATGCAGGTTATGTGTATATCAATATTGATGATGGTTGGATGGCAGATGAAAGAGATAGTGAAGGTAATTTAGTGCCAGACCCTGCAAAGTTTCCGAATGGGCTTAAAGTGGTTACAGATTATATACACGAAAGAGGATTAAAAGCTGGTACGTATTTAGGATGTGGGCAAAAAACATATGGTGAAAAACCTGGTAGCTTAGGATATGAAGAACGTGATGCCAAGTTAATTGCAGACCAAGGATTTGATTTATTGAAGTATGACTTCCGTGCTCTTCCAGGAGACCCGGAAGGCAGAGAGGTGAAAACGGATTATATAACGATGCGTGATGCCTTGATAAAAGCGGGTAGAACGATGTTATTTAGTATATGTGAACATGGAACTTCAGACCCTTGGACATGGGGAGTGGAAGTTGGCCATATGTGGCGAACGACTCCAGATATAAAAGATAGTTTTGATGAAGATATTAACTGGGGATGGTCATTGAACCATATTATCGATCATACACATCACTTGCATCAGTATGCTGGCCCTGGTGGATGGAATGACCCTGATATGCTCGTTGTCGGATGCAACGGTACAAATGAATGGATGGGGCCGGGTTGTACGCCGTTAGAGTACCGAGCTCATTTTAGTCTTTGGTGTTTATCTGCAGCCCCGTTATTAATTGGGTGTGATATTAGAAAGATGGATGATGCGACAAAAGAGACGTTAATGAACAAAGAAATTATTTCTATTAATCAAGATTCCCTTGGCAAACAAGGTTATATTATTAAAAAGGAAAATGGCATTGATTATTGGGTGAAAGAGTTAGAAGGAGGCCGATTAGCAGTTGGGTTATTTAATCGGACAAATAACGAGGTAGAGGCGGAAATTGATTTACATGAGTTGTCGATTAATCGGGAAGATAAGTTTAGTGTGAAAGATATTTGGGGCAATGTGGACGTAGGGAAAGTTCATAATACGATTGTTAGACCAGTTCGTTCTCATGAATGTGTCGTCTTAATGCTAACACCTCGTAAATAAAAGAGCAGGGTTCCCTGTTCTTTTTTTTCGATGGGGGTATTCTTTGACTTTTTCAAATATCAATAATGTAGATGTCGTCGGGGGTAATCCTAATGGAGTTGGATCAAAAAAAGCAATTTTATAAGCAAATGACCGCTTTATCTATTCCGATCACTATACAATTTTTTTTGACAGCTGCATTAAATATGGTCGATTCTTTAATGGTAGGCCAATTAGGAGCCAGTAGTATAGCAGCGGTTGGAGTGGCCAACAAAATTACAGTTGTGTTACTTTTAATTTTTCAAGGGTTTGCTAGTGGGGCCGGTATATTTGCTGCTCAATATTGGGGGAAGAAAGATAAAGTGGGGATTGGTAAAATTGGGATTATCACAATGGGGATTATCTCGTTTTTCGCTTTTATTTTTACTTTATTTGTTTTCTCATTTCCAAGTCAGCTTGTTGGAGTTTTTACAACAGATAGTGTAGTGATTGAACAAGGCTCTAATTTTATCACCTTACTTGCTATTAGTTATTTGTTTACGGGGATAACGATTGTTATGACTGTTCTATTACGTTCGATGGGTGAAGTTAGAAGTCCGATGTATATTAGTATTTTTGCGATTGCATTAAACACGGGGCTTAATTACCTTTTTATATTTGGGCATTTCGGATTTCCTGAAATGGGAATTGAAGGAGCTGCAATTGCAACAGTGATAGCAAGAGTTATACAAACGATTTTAATGGGAATTATTATTTATCAGTATCAATTGTTTTCTAATGTTAAAAGATTAACGATTGGAGAGATTTTAGATGTTGGATTAATTAGGAGATATGTTACAGTTTCGGTCCCATCGATTTTAAATCATATATTTTGGACACTAGGAGAAACGACATATTTCTGGGTTTATGCTCAGATGGGAACAGCTCAACTCGCTGCAGTAACAATCATTGACCCGTTGTTGATGTTATCGATGGCTTTATTTATTGGGCTAGGGGATGCTTCATCAGTCATGGTTGGAAATAGTATTGGGGAAGGGAAGGAAAAAAAGGCGTTTGATTATGGTGTGAAGTTTTTAAAAATAACAATCGTCATTTCGATAATTGTGTCCTCTGTTATTCTTGTCATATCTCCTATGTTTGTAGGTTTTTACAATATTTCTGACCAAGCAGCTAACTATGCAGTTGCGGTTTTAGTTGTCTATGCTTTTATTATCCCGTTTCGGATGTTAAACATGGTTAATAATATAGGGATATTGAGACCTGGAGGGGATACAAAGTTTGTGATGTATTTAGACTTGCTTGGTGTTTGGTTGGTAGGCTTGCCATTAGCGTTGCTTGGTGTCTATCTTCAATACCCTATTTATATTATTTTTTTACTAGCAAACACACAAGAGATCGCTAGAGTGATTTTTGGGTTAAAACGAACGTTGTCAAAAAAATGGATTAAAAGTGTTGTGAATATAAAGCAAAAAACCGGATAAATGATAAGTTAGGAAGAAGATGAAAAAGGGGGATGAAATCATTCCTCTTTTTTTATTTTTTTATAATTGACATCGCTTACAAAACGTTATAATATAAATTTATAACTTAAACGATAAGTTAAATAATTATAAAATGAGAGGTGTTTATAAAGTTTATTAATCTACTGATTACCTGTAATAAATAAAAATTACTAATTTTTCTTTTCTTTGTTCCAATTAATTCAAATTCAGGTAATCAACATAAAGAAAATATGTTTTTAATATGATGAAGAGTGAATTTTTGAGAATGGTTGTTTATTTATCGATTACTTAAAAGAGTGTTAGGGGGAAATTATATGAAAGTAAAAGGCTGGTTGTTAATCGTGCTAGCAAGTTTGTTAGTTGTTGTCACTGCGTGTGGAGGGCAAACTACGACAGAACCAACGACAAATGATGAGATAGAGACAAAAACAGAAGAAACTGAAATGAAACCAGAAGATGTAAGCGGTGACATTACGGTGCTTATTCACCGAACAGATATTGTTGATACAGTTTTCAAAGATTATGAAAAACAATTTAATGAAATATATCCTAATGTAAAGTTAAGCTTTGAAGCGATTACAGATTATCAAGGACAAGTCAATATTCGTATGAGTACAAAAGAATACGGAGATGTTCTTATGATTCCTGATAATGTCCCAGTAGAAGATTTACCTCATTTCTTTGAACCGCTCGGACAAACAGATGAAATGTTAGAGAAATATTTATTTGCTGATGATATGGCATATGAAGGTGTTTCTTATGGAATTCCAATTACAGTCAATGCACAAGGAATTTTATATAATAAAGATGTGTTTGAGGAAGCAGGAATTACTGATATTCCTTCAAGCCCTGAAGAGTTTATTGACGCATTGCAAGCAATTAAAGACAAGACAGATGCGATTCCTTTGTACACGAACTATTCAGCAGGATGGCCATTAGACCAATGGGAGCCGAATCGACTTTCTATTGCTGGGGATGAGCAATTTGCTAATCAGTTAATTGACACTAATGCGCCGTTTGCTGAAGGTGAACCACATTACATCTTATATAAAGTTATGTATGATGCAGCAAACCAAGATTTAATTGAAAGTGACCCATTAACAACAGATTGGGAATCTTCGAAACAAATGATGGCTGATGGAAAAGTTGCAACAATGGTTCTTGGTTCTTGGGCGATAACGCAAGTGCAGGAATTAGCTAGTGACCCTAATTCGATTGGATATATGCCATTCCCTTATACACAACAAGATGGTACAGTGTATTCGGTAGTGGGAGGAGACTTTAACATTGGGATTAATGCTAACTCTCAACACAAAGAAGCAGCAAGAGCTTGGTTAGATTGGTTCATTAATGAATCAAATTATGCAATTGACCAAGGAGGAATTTCACCAATTGTAGGTGAAGATTATCCTGAAACATTATCAGCATTCCAAGAACTAGGTGTGGAGTTTATTTCAGAAGCAACACATAGAGAAGGAGAAGAAGGTTGGTTGGATATGATTGATAATGAAAGTGAAGTAGGATTATGGCAGCCTGGATTTAAGCAACGTATTATTGAAGCCGCTATTGGAAATCGTTCAGAAAGCTTTGATGATATTATGACTGACTTAAATAGTAGATGGGAAGCGGCAAGAGCTAGAGTAGTAGAATAAGCAAAATCGAAGTGAGTCTCTTTTAGTACTAGGGGCTCACTTTTGTTTTTTAAATAAAAGAAAAATTTTGATATTGCAGTGAAGCTTTGAAAGCTTATTCTAGAAACGAAAAGACGCTCCCATGTTTCTTTAAAGGAGGGTGTTTGAATTGAGTGTTATAGAGTTCGATGAAGGACAAACAGAGTGGTTTTGAGTAAGAAGTGTCTAATAGGAAGGTTCTATAAGATAAAACGAGTGCAAAATCAGAGAGAAGTGTCCAATAGAAAGGTTCTATTGGACAAAACAAGAGTAAAATCGGAGAGAAGTGTCCAATAGAAGAGTTCTATTGTTACAAAACAAGAGTAAAAGCGAAGAGAATTGTCTAAGGAATCGTAAATGGAGCAATTAGTCGTCCAAGCGAAAAAAGGATTCGGAAGCCTTTTATCATTGTTTTGTATGATGGAATTGTTGGAGTTTATAAACAATGTCGAGCGTTTTTTTGTATTTTGTGAACCAGATTTTTTCTCATAGTATTATTTAGCTTTGTATATTTGGTTTGCGCCGAGCCGAATCGTTGTTTCATCAAAAAAACGACTCATTAAATTGTTCTGTTAGTATTCCGACAAATAAAAATGCGTTTTGATATCTTTCACCGCATTCTGTAAATCTTGTTCGAGGGTCATATTTTTTCAGAGAATAGGAGTTTTCGATTGTAATAAAAGGAAATTTAAGGTAAGATAATAAGTAGTGACACAATCTTTTTAATTTTCTTTAATACAAAATAACAACGTTGTTATTTAGGGGGATTACAATGAAAATATCGTTTATTCACGAAGATTTTATGTTACACAATAGCGCTGGGAAAGAATTGTATCATAACTTTGCGAAAGCTATGCCAATTTATGATTATCATTGCCATTTAAGTCCGAAAGACATAGCCGAAAATCGTTCCTTTTCAAACTTATATGAAATTTGGTTAGAAGGAGACCACTATAAATGGAGAGCGATGCGAACGTTTGGGGTCGATGAGCATTTCATTACAGGTAATGCATCAGATAAGGATAAGTTTGAACAATGGGCAAAAGTGGTTCCTCATACGATTGGTAATCCCTTGTATCATTGGACACATATGGAGCTAAAGCGTTATTTTAATCTGGACGTACTCCTAAGTGAAGAGACGAGTGAAGAAGTGTGGCTACAATGTAATCGCTTACTGGAGCTGGAAGAGTTTAGAACACAGTCGTTATTACAAAAATTTAAAGTTGAAGTTGTTGGCACTACGGATGACCCCGTTGATTCATTAGAACATCATCTTACAATAAAAAATAATGAAGCGATAACAACAAAAGTTGTGCCGACATTTCGTCCGGATAAAGCCGTTGAAATTTCCCGTCCAAAATTTAAAGAGTACATTGGAAAACTTGGAGAAGCTGCGGAAATCTCAATTAAAGAATATAAAGATGTATTAACGGCTCTTGAAAAACGAGCTCATTTTTTTAACGAAGTCGGGTGCCACATTTCTGATCATGGCATTGAAAATATTCCGTTTGAACCGTGTACTTATGAAGAGGCATCTCGTATTTTTACGAAAGTATGGAATGGAGAAGCGATTTCAATTCAAGAAGAAATGAAGTATAAAACGTATACCCTTCTTTATTTAGGAAGACTGTATGCTTCTTTAGGATGGGCGATGCAACTTCATATTGGAGCGATCCGAAACAATAATGAGAGAATGTTTGAAACATTAGGTCCAGATACAGGGTTCGATTCCATTCATGACCTCCCATTAGCGAAATCATTAAATGGTTTTTTGAATGAGCTCGACAAACAAAATGAATTACCAAAAACGATTTTGTATCACCTAAATCCGATATATAATTATGTGATTGGTACAGCGATTGGAAATTTTCAAGGAAGTGGTATAAAGGGTAAACTCCAGTTTGGCTCAGGTTGGTGGTTTAATGATCAAAAAGAGGGTATGGTCAAACAAATGTCAGATTTAGCAAATCTGGGGTTGTTGAGTAGCTTTATTGGAATGTTAACCGATTCAAGAAGCTTTCTTTCATACCCTAGACATGAATATTTCCGCCGAATATTATGTGATTTACTTGGGACTTGGATCGAAAAAGGCGAAGTACCAAATGATTATCAATTAATTGGGAAAATGGTTCAAGATATTTGTTTCACTAATGCGAAAAACTATTTTTCTATTAAATAACAACCTGATCTTTATCATTAGCAATTGGCTTAGGTCGCACACGACTTTCATATTTTCTGCCCTTTGTTGAAATACTATTTCTATATCGAAATAGAAAGGACGGGTAAAAGTATGAAAGCAGTCGTATTAGTTGGTGGTTCAGGGACAGTAGGTCAAATTTTAGCGAATGGACTGTCAGATAAATATGATGTCATCATTATGGACAAAAAGAAGCCAATTGGGATGTACACTACTTTTATTTCAGTGGATGCTACCGATAGAAAAGACATCCAAAATAAAATGCCAAAAGCAGATGTCCTCATTAATTTATTAAATACAGAATCGTCCCATGCGATTTCAGAAGTTGATACGTTTGAACGAATGACCGATATCTTTTTTAAAGCTTCGTATTATTTGTTCTATACGGCAATACAAAAAGGAATTCCTAAAGTGATTTTTGCTTCTTCTAATCATGTTACAGATGTGTATGAACTTGATGGCGTTTCCTTGCTTGGACGTGAAATTACAACGGACGATGTTCCGCGTTCTAAAGGAGTTTATGGCGTCCTAAAGTATGCATCTGAACAACTAGGATATTTATTCTCAACAGAAGAAAATATATCGGTTATGAATATCCGCATTGGCTCTGTTCCAAAAGGTGTGACAAAAGAAGAGGTTGAATCGAATGAACGCCTTCAAAAAACATTGCTCTCACAAACCGATGTCGTCGGGTTGTTTACGGTAGCCATAGAATCTGACCAATCGTTTGGAACGTATTATGGTGTTTCAGATAATCCAGGAAAGCCATGGGATATGGCATTAGCGAAAGAAGAACTTGGTTTTGTATCGCAAGAAAATACTACTGATATTTTGCAGTAACATAGGGGAGGAGAGCGATGGCAGGGAAACAGCTTTTTATCGCTGGTGATTCAACCGCATCAACCTATTCGCAAGACCGTACACCAATGACAGGATGGGGGCAAGTTATTGGTGACTACTTATTTGGTGTAACCGTAAGAAATTTTGCCTTTTCCGGAAGAAGTTCAAAAAGCTTCATAGAGGAAGGTAGATTACAAAAAATGGAGCAATACTTTAAACAAGGTGATTTATTACTTATTCAATTTGGACATAATGATGCAAAACAAGATGAGCGATTTACAACCCCTTTTTCAACATTTAAGCAATACTTAAAGGAGTATATTTCAAGTGCAAGGACGAATGGGGTCACTCCGATTTTACTAACACCGGTTCAAAGGCGAAGTTTTACAGAAGACGGGCGATTTGTTGAGACACATGGAGACTATCCTGTTGCCATTCGAGAGCTTGCTCAGTCGGAGAAGGTAGCGATGATTGATGTAACGAAAGAAAGTAAAGTTTTGTTTGAGAACATCGGCCCAAAGGAATTGAAAACATTATTTATGTGGCTTCCACCACGGAATCATTCTAATTATGAAGACGGTATTCAAGACGATACCCATTTTTCAGAATTAGGAGCGAGAACAATATCGAAATTAATTGTAAGAAATCTTCAATCTCAAAAGCTATTATAAGAGGAGGAACATATGACTGTCGGTGTGTTGGCTCATTTATTCGGAAAAAAACCTTATCAACAATTGGCAAAAGAGATTGGTAGTTGTGGTTTTGAACATGTTCAACTAGCACTTTGGAAAGCATGTAGTGACTATCCGTTTGAAAAACCAGGTTATTTGAACCCTGGTTTAGTTAGAAAAATAGTAAAAGAGTTTGAAAAAAATGGTGTAGCCATTTCAATTTTAGCTTGTTATGTCCATCTATTTGAAAGAGATGAAGTGAAAAGAAGAGAAAATATCGTCCGTTTCAAAGAAGCACTTCAGTATGCTCCGAAATTTGGAGCAGCGGTTGTAGCGGTTGAAGTAGGGAAAATGGCAGAGCAGGATCGAACAGAAGAAGATTGGCTGACATTAAAAGCAACTCTTATAGAATTAGAAAAAGAAGCTGAAAAATGGGGAGTAATAATTGGAATAGAACCTGCTGATGGGCATTTAATTGATAATGCAAAAACGTTAAAACACGTATTAGACGAGTTGAACAGTTCAAGTTTTGGCGTAATCATCGATCCAGGAAACCTATTAATATCAGTAAATTTTTCAAGACAAGATGATGTAATAAGGGAAGCATTTGAACTTTTAGGCCCACGGATTATTGCCGGACATCTTAAAGACCGGAAGCTAACCGATGAGGGAATATTAAAAACGGTTACCCCTGGACAAGGTGATATGAATCTTGCACTATATATGAAACTACTAGAAAAGTATAAGCCGAATTGTGATGTCATTCTTGAACATACGAATCGAGAACAAATGATAGAAACAAAGCACTATATTGAAGCTATCAGGCAAAGTGTATAAAAAATTATGAGGAAAAAGTCGGTATTCTACTTCTTTTAGGTAGGAACAACCGACTCTTTTTGTATTTTTTTCTAGACATACCTTTAAAAATACATGGTATAATTAACAAAATATTATGTAATTTCCAAATCCAAATATTTTTTTGTAATAAAATGAAAACCCTTTCAACGATTGGTAGGAAGGTATTAGGTTGAAGGGAGGCTTAAAATGAAAAATCAAAGTTTGCTAACAAAACTAATCGTGTTTGCCAGTATTATTAGTATCATCCCTGTCATTATTGTAGGGGTATTTTCCTATTATCAATCTTCAAAACATATACAAGAAAAGGTTAATCAAGAAAAAGTCGAAGTCATTCGACAGATTCAATCGAATGTAGAACAAGTACTCGTAACTGTGCATCATACTGTAAGCAACACGATTGATTCCTCGTTAATGGAGGCTGTCATTAGGCGACCTTTATTGGGAGAAGATTTTTCAATTTATCGCGATTTACGACAAGAATTAAGTAATATTCGCTCTTATTATACGAAAGTGGATGAAGTCATTTTACTCAATTTTCAAGAAGACTGGCTTGTGAATAATGCCGGATTATCTCGCTTAGATGAGCATCCAGATAAAGACGTCTACCTGTCTTATCTCGATTTAGAACACAATACAACATGGATTTTGCTTGATGAGCAGCAATTTGAATCGCCACTTGTTGTGAGTGATTGTCCAAATACAATTAGCTTAGTCAAAAAGCTTCCACCAAAACGAAGTGCAAAATATGGGTTAGCTTTTACGAATATTTCGACTTGTAGTTTAGCTGAGATGATAAATGTGGATGAACTTTCTGATGAAGTAATGATAACAGATGAACAGTTTCGTATCCTCGTCCATCGAGACCCGGAGCTTATCGGTCAATCACTTGTTGATACTCATTACATTGATTCGTTAGAAGGCTTTACAGATCAGTCAGGACAGTTCAATGTTCATTCAAAAAATTATCCTTATGCTGTCACATATCAACAATCAGATTTTAATCAATGGTATTATATTTCGTTTAACTCGATTGATATTCTTACAAGTGAAAGCAAAAAAATCGGTCTCATTACATTTTTAATGATTACTTTTATTGTGTTAACATGTTGTCTTTATATATGGATTATAAGCAAGAAACTTTATTCTCCAGTCAATAAACTTGTTGCTTATTTGGAAGAAAGATGGCCAAATGAAGAAAAAGATAAACAAAAGAATGAGTTAGAAATTATCGAATCTCATATTAATGAGTTATTTTCGTCTAATTCATCTCTTGAGTTGGAGTTACGAGAGCATACACAACAGTTAAAGTCACTGTTTATAACGAGACTATTCACAGGCCATTATAAAACGAATGAAATTCAAGATAATCTCCAGTACTTTCAATTAGAAGAGATAACGATGAATTGGAGAGAAATGGTGATTTGTACATTAACCGTGGATAATGTTGATAATCAGGAATTGGAGAGCTTTGACCATGAAAAAATGTCTTTTGCAATTAAGAATATTGTAGAAGAAACGGTGCAGAAAACAAAGAGGTTTCCTGTCGTCTGGATTGACCAAATTATGGTTATGGTCCTTGGTTTTGATAAGCAATCCAACAACGAAGACCTTGTGTATAATTTGACCGAAAAAATCCAAACGAATATTAGTCAGCTGTTAAAAATATCGGTTAGTATTGGAATTAGTCTACCATTCACGGAATTAAAAGAAGCAAAACGAGGATACAAAGAAGGTATTGAAGCATTGAAGCATCGAATGCAATTAGGGCACGGTGTCATCGTTCACTTTAGTACAGTAAATTCAGGAAAACATACAGTTTTATTTGATTATCCAAAACGAACAGAAGAAGAATTAGTGGAAGCAATTAAGTTGGCAGATAAGGAAAAAGCGGCTCAGCTCTTGTCAGAGTGGATGTCAAAAGCATTTAAAAATACACAATCACCAAAGGAATATCAGGTTGCGATGATGCGGTTGTTAAATAATCTATTGATTATTAAACAAGAAAGTGGCATTAGCTTTCAACAAATTAATGTTCAACATTCCTCTTTATACGAAGAACTATTGGATTTTCATACGAAAGAACAAATCGAACAATGGTTCACAGATAGGCTCATTACGCCATTAATTCGAGTGTTTCACGATCGCCGTGAATCACAATTTCAAAATTTATCAGAAAAAATGATTGACCTCATTCAAAAAAATTACGATCAAGATATTACGTTAGAAGAATGCGCAGCCCATCTCCACTATAATGCAAATTACTTAAGTAGTGTTTTTAAACAGGAAACAAATTACACATTTACAGAATATTTATCGATGTATCGCTTTACGATTGCAAAACAATGGTTGATGGAAACGAATATGACGGTAAAGGAAATAGCCGAAAGATTGCAATATAAAAATCCACAAAACTTTATTCGTTCTTTTAAAAAACAGGAACATATGACACCAGGACAATACCGTGAAAAATATAAAAAGACACCATAGAAATAGAAGGCATCAGAAAGTTTGGTTGTCGATAAAAAACTAAACTTCCGATGTCTTTTTGTTTCCTTAAAAAAGGGGAATGAACAGGATAATCATTATGTTAGATCGTAACAAATGATTGAAAAGCAAATGGTGTAAGGGCTTACAATATGAGTTGTTGATTATGTACTTCACCAATTGTTTCCTCTATTATTTTCATTAACAACGTTGTTACTTTCTTGAAAAAACGTAGGGGGCGGTGATTTTTGAAAGGGGTTACAAAGGGCAAGTTTTACATGAAGATAAAAGTTGAAAACAAAAAATGGGGGTTTGTAAATGTTTAAATCAAAAATTACGTTTAGCATGTTTTGTATGTTTTTTCTTGTTTTAGCCTTACTTTCAGCTTGTAGTAACAGTAGTGAAAATACATCGAATAATAATGATAGTAAAACAAATGACGCAACAGAGCAGACGGATTCAGAAGAACCATTTGAAATTTCTATTATGACAAATCTTCATACACCTGAAACACCAGATAAAAAGATACAAGAGCTGATTGAAGAGAAAACGGGGTATAAGCTTGATATTCAATGGGTGCCAGATGATAATTACGACGAGCGTTTAAACACAGCTTTTGCAACAGGTTCTTTCCCAGATTCTGTCCGAATCGGCTTTGCTCAAATGAACCAATTTAAAGATGCCATTCGAAATGACCAATTTTGGGAAATTGGGCCGTACCTAGATCAATTTGAAAATTTAAATAATTTAAATGACGAAATTATGGCAAACACAACAATTGATGGGAAAATTTATGGGGTTTATCAAGGTAGACCATTATCTCGACAAGGGATCATTTACCGAAAAGACTGGGCTGACCATTTAGGGTTAGAGGCGCCAACAACTACGGATGAATTTATGGAAATGGTTCGTGCTTTTACAGAGGATGATCCGAATGATTCTGGAAAAGATGACACAATTGGTTTAGCAGACCGTAGTGATTTAATTTATGGTGGGTTTAAAACGATTGCATCTTGGTTTGGAACACCACATGAATGGGGTGTAAAAGACGGGGAGCTACTGCCTGAATTTATGTTTGATGAGTATATGCAAACATTGGATTTCTACCGAGAAATGCATTCGAATCGATACATTAACCAAGATTTCCCTGTAACAAGTAAGACCGACCAAGTAGCCATGGTGGCAAATGGTACGGCTGGTGTTTATGTAGGTTCGATGCAAGATGTGAATACCATTTACAACGATGCAGTGGCTCTTAACCCAGATGTGGAATTTGATGTTCATAATCATGTCGAAGGGCCACATGGTGAATTTGGTGTTTGGGCTATTCCTGGATTTAGTGAAGTAATGATGTTCCCGAAATCATCAGTGCAAACTGAAGAAGATTTACTAAAAATTCTTGGATTCTATGACAAATTAGCTTCACCTGATGTAATGAACACACTTTACTGGGGAATTGAAGGAGAGCATTATGAAGTCCAAGACGGAAAAGCAGTTTATATCGCAGACCAAGCTATCATTGACCGTGAGATCCGTCCATATTTAACAATGGAAATTGGTGAACCAGAAACAACAGGCCGCTATGAGCTTTATACTGATTATGAAGTTCGCCAAAAAGCAGATGAGCTTGTTCTTGAAAATAATGACTATTTAATTTCAGACCCAACAGTCACACTAGATTCTGACACATTCATTCAAGATGGAGATCGATTAAAGCAACTGATTGACGATGCAACTATCCAATATATTTTAGGACAAATTGACAAAGACGGCTTTGAAAAAGCGGTTGAAAATTGGAAATCTCAAGGCGGAAATGCGATTATCCAAGAGTTTAATGCATCTTATCAAGCACAAAGCTAAATAGTAGAAAAGCTGGTTAAAGGCCTTGTGTCTTAACCAGCTTTTTTTTTGGGAGGGCGAGATGGGTAGCATGCTTGTAGCGGTAACGGACATGTATTCCGCTAATCAAGTATTTTCATTGAAATTCAACGTTGTAGCGGACATCAGATCCGTTAATGGTATAAAAAGAGGAGAAAAAGCGGGGAAACAGTGAAATAGCGGAACGTATGTCCGAACGGAAGTCAAAACAGGTGAATTTTGCAAGAATAGCGGAACAGATGTCCGAACGAAATGTACGGACGGTTCCAATGACAACAACAAATTTGCCTACACGATTACCAAATAATGATGACCTATATAATCATCATCTTTGTTTGGCGTGAAACCCTAATAAAATCAAGGTTTCCTGTGACTTTATGAAGTAATGATTATAGCTGTAATTACAATTCCACACTACTATGAAACTTAGAAAGCGTTTACATCTATTAGTTATTTTGAACAGAAAGGAAGTTAGGTTATGGATAATCAAGTTGCGCTTGGAAAGTCAAAGCCTCCTATACCGAAGTCGGCGAAACGAGCTGAGCTCATGAGGAGAATAAAGAAAAATAAGTGGATTTATCTTATGATTGCACCGGGGATTTTGTACTTTTTTGTGTACAAATATATTCCCATGTACGGTCTTATTATCGCATTTCAAGAGTATAAACCGTACTTAGGTGTAACAGGGAGTGAGTGGGTCGGTTTTAAACATTTTGAAAGACTTTTTACGAGTCCTGATTTTTGGATGATATTCAGAAATACACTTGTTTTATTTGCTTTACAAATTCTTGTGTTTTTCCCGATTCCTATCATTATAGCTTTAATGCTAAATGAAGTCAGAAACCAAATGTTTAAGAAAAGTGTGCAAACATTAATTTATATTCCACATTTCATGTCGTGGGTTGTTATCGTATCGGTAAGCTTTGTGATGTTAACGTTAGATGGTGGAATTATTAATTCGATTATTGAATCGTTAGGATTTGAAAAAATTAATTTTTTAATGAATCCAGATACGTTCCGACCGATGTATATTCTTCAAGTTATTTGGCGAGAAGCAGGTTGGGGAACGATTATCTTCTTAGCCGCGATTGCAGCCGTAGATCCACAATTATATGAAGCGGCAAAAATGGACGGTGCGAATCGCTTACGGCAAATGTGGCATATTACGCTACCAGCGATCCGGAGTGTCATTGTCGTGTTATTAATTTTAAAAATTGGCGATGTACTTGAGCTTGGATTTGAACATGTGTACTTATTATTAAATGCTTCTAACCGTGAAGTAGGTGAAATCTTCGACACGTATGTGTATACAGCAGGACTGAAACAAGGTCAATTTAGTTATAGTACCGCAGTTGGATTTTTTAAAGGACTTGTCGGATTGATTTTAGTTATTTTCGCAAACTGGCTTGCGAAAAAAGCAGGTGAAGAAGGTGTCTACTAAAAATCAAGTAAGGAGGAACAAGGATGGTTGGGGATAAATCATTAGGCAGTCGCCTATTTAACATTACAAATATTACGATATTAACGATTATCGCACTTCTTTGTGTATTGCCGTTTATTCATGTTGTAGCGGCCTCATTTACAACAAGTGCTGAATTAGCTCAAAAGAAATTCGTGTTAATTCCTACTGTGTGGAGTTTGGATGCATACCGTTATATTTTTTCAACTGATACGATTATGCGTGCCATGATGGTATCAATTGGGGTTACGGTCGGGGGGACATTGTTTAGTATGTTTTTATCGACGTTAACTGCTTATGGGCTTTCTCGTAAAGATTTAGTCGGACGAAGATTCATTATGTTTTTCATCGTTTTTACGTTGTTGTTTAACGGTGGAATGATTCCAACATTTTTAGTAGTTCAGCAGACAGGATTACTAAACTCTTTAGCGGCGTTAGTAATTCCGGTCGCGATAAACGCATTTAATATGATTATTTTAAAAAGCTTTTTTCAAAATCTTCCGGCAGGTTTAGAAGAATCAGCGAAAATTGATGGCTGTAGTGATTTTGGGATATTATTCAGGATCGTCATTCCATGTTCTATGCCTGCAATCGCGACAATTTCATTGTTTTATGCGGTGACGTATTGGAACACGTACATGCATGCGATTCTTTATTTAAGTGATTCTTCCAAATGGCCTGTTCAAGTTTTATTACGGCAAATTGTTGTTTTAGCAAGTGGGTTAAATTATGATAGTTCGGAATTTTCAAGTGTTCCACCGCCAGAAATTACGATTAAAATGGCAGTTATTGTTGTCGCTACGATTCCTGTCTTAATCGTTTATCCATTTTTACAAAAATATTTTGCCAAAGGAGCCCTTATCGGTTCTGTAAAAGGATAGTCATGAAAGGTTACCGTGTGTAACCTTTCAAGTATATACGATGGAGATGGTGACAGAATGACTTCTTTAGTAAATGAACTGAACGATTTATTTATGGAGATGGAAGATGTATTTGATGGAATATTTCAATGGCTCGCTAGCCAATATGACAAAAGGTCAGGCGGGTTTTATTACGCGCAAAGTTCAATCGATGATGAGTATCTCTCCCCTGATATTGAATCAACAGCACAAGCATTAAATATTTTGCAACGCAACGAATTACTAGACAATTTGCCAGAGCAAATGAAAGAACAGCTAATCAATTTTTTTCAGAAAAAACAAGATAACTCTTCTGGTTACTTTTATGATGTGAACCCATTGATGAAACAAGATGAAGTCATGGTTCACCGTGCGCTTAGCTATGCGGTAGGAAGCTTGCGACGACTTGGTGCTTCTCCATTGTATCCGTTACCTATTGCTTCTGAGGCAGCTCCACCGTATGTGAAGTCGATAGAAGCTTATCGAAAACAGTGGGACACAATAAATTTTTCAAATAGCTGGCGGGGGTGTGATCGGTTTGCGACTTCTTGTGTGTATATGGAAGAAATACCTGAAAATAAACAAAAACGCTTTGTGAATGAAGCGGTTCAGTATTTACTAGAACGCCAAAATAAAGAAACGGGCTTATGGGGAGAAGGAAGTTTATATGTACAGCTATCAGGAACGTTTAAGCTGTATACGTTTTTTAGTAAATATCAAATTCCGTTTCCGCATAAGGAAAAAATATATCAAAGCATTTTAACTTGTTTGCGAACAGAACACGCAGAGGATATGTGCTATATCCGTAATCCAATCGACCTTCTTTCCTATATGGATGTTGAGATTCCGGAAAAGGAATTAGTAGAAATACTGACAATCACATTTGAAAATATGAGCAAATTAAAACGAAGTGATGGGGGATTTTCTCGAGAATTACAAGGATCACCACCAGCTCCAAATGTGGCACAAGTTAAAAAAGGGGAGCATTATCCGTTGATGCCAGAACCTGTATTGCTAGGAAGAGGAAAAGTGGAAGGCGATATGAATGCAACGACACAAGCGACACTTATTCGATTAAAATGTCATCGACTAGCTGGCCAAAAAGTAGTACCGATTAAAGGAAGCGAACAGTTTTATTCTTATTTATAAAAAACTGACACGATGCCTAGTCGTTTCATGGGCAGGGAGAAGTGTGATGAATGCTAAGATTTGCAGTGCCAAAAGAAAAAAGATTATCAAATCAAGCGGTATACACCCTCATTAACCATGCCATTTTTCAATTTGGTAATTCACTATCAATTATATTTATTAATTTATATTTATGGCGACTGACAGAGAGTTTACTAGTAAATGGAGTTTTTAATTTAACGGCGATTCTTTCACAAGGAGTAGCGACACTTGTTATTGGAAAGTTTGCAAAACAAAAAGGTCATTTAGTCATTTATCGTTATGGAATATGGTTAACAGCTCTTTTTTACTTAGGAATTGTTTTAACACAAGAAAACATGGTTCATTATTTTATTTGGTTTGCGTTGTTTCGCGGGGTTTCACAAGCTGCGTATTGGCTTAGTTATTTTACATTAGCCCATGAAGTGTCAAACCATGAAAATCGACATCGCTATTTAGGATGGAATCAAATTGTGATGGGGTTAGCAAATTTAGTTGGACCTGCAGCGGCTGGTTTTGTCATTAGTATAAATTCAGATTTAACAGGATATAGCATAGTTTTTTCTTTTGCTTTTCTTATGTTTGTAATAGCGACGATCGGTAGTTTTCAAATTAAAGAGCAAGGAACACATCATAAGCAATATTATATGAAATATTTACCATTATTGCTTAAAAGACAGCCAGGATTTGGTCATTCTTTATTTGGTTGGTTTATTATCGGATTTCCACAAGGGATATTAATGTATATCCCACCGATTTTATTATTCTCGATTTTTCCAAATGAGAGTTTTGTTGGCTATATGAATATCGTATTTTTAGTAGTGTCTATTATTGCTAGTTATATTTTGTCACGAACTGCAACTGAGAATGGTACAACAGCGAATGTAACGATTGCAGCCATTGGAATGCTTGGGGCTTCACTCATTTTATTTTGGGATATTTCGATTATCACAGTTGTATTGTTTATGGTCATCAGTTCGTTTTTCAAACCGATTCAAGCCAATACATATGCGGTTTATTATTATACATGGCTTGATACTCTCCCATTACAGTCTCATTTTCGCATTGAATCTGTTGTGTTACGAGAAGCCGTTATTAATATGGGAAGAGGTTTAGGTGTCATTCTTTTTATGATTTTTTCAACAGAAATCAATATGCAGACGATTCCATGGGTACTTACATTTGTGATGGGAATACAACTAGTAATTCCGATTATTACGAAAGAAAAAAGAAAGGAAAGTGGTAGTTATGAACGGACAATGGGAAGTGGTTGACACCGGTGTTAAACGTAAAATTCATCCACCAGGGAACCAATTGATGATGATGGAAGTCGAGTTTGAAGTGGGTGCTGTTGGTGCTTTGCATCATCATCCTCATGAGCAATATACGTATTGTTTAGCGGGTGTATTTGAATTTGAAGTTGAAGGAAAAAAAATCAAACTACAACAAGGAGACACATTACATATTCCAAGTGGTGCGTTACATGGAGTAGTTGCGATTGAAAAAGGAAAATTAATTGATACTTTTTCACCTCTAAGAGAAGACTTGCTAGATTCATAGGAAAGAAGGGGAACCGAATGTATTACAACATTCTCGATTTCGGTGGTAAAGGCGATAGTAAAACCGATAGTACAGAGGCAATTAAAATGGCGATAAATACTTGCACAAAAGCTGGTGGAGGAACTGTTGTTATCCCCGCTGGCCAATATAAAACTGGACCGATTGAACTAAAAAGCAATATCACTCTTCAAGTCGAAGCAGGAGCTGTTGTCATCTTTCAACCGGATTTTCAACGATATTCCCCTGTTCGTACGCGTTGGTCTGGTTATGAGTGTTATGGGTTTTCTCCTTTGCTTTATGGAAATGGCTTGAAAAATGTCACCATTACAGGTCGCGGAATATTGGAGGGGCAAGGAGAAGCTTGGTGGGATGTGTATCATCAATTAAAAAATGGGGAGACCTATCTTTCTACGATGACAGAAACATTAAAACAATTAAATCATGAAAAACTAGCAATAAAAACGAATTTAGTTGAATGGGATTCTCAATTTTTGCGACCGCCGCTTTTACAGTTGTTTGAATGTGAGCATGTATTACTTGAAGGGGTAACACTGCAAAACTCGCCATTTTGGAATACGCATCTTGTCTATTGTCATGATGTAACGGTTGATAAAGTGACCTTTAAAAATCCAGCAAATGCTCCTAATGGTGATGGTTTGGACCTTGATTCTTGCACATATGTACGAGTTTCCAATTGTCATTTTGATGTTGGCGATGATTGTCTGTGTTTAAAATCAGGCATAAATGAAGATGGTCGTAATATAGCAAAACCTACAGAACATGTGACGGTACAAAATTGCACGATGAAAGCCGGTCATGGCGGTGTTGTTTTTGGAAGTGAAAATTCAGGTGGGATTCGAAACGTAACGGTATCGAATTGCTTGTTTATAGGAACAGACCGTGGGATTCGCTTGAAAACGAATCGTGCTCGTGGTGGATATATTGAGAATATTCTTATTTCCAATGTGTACATGGAACATGTGTTATGTCCATTTACGATTAATTCATTTTATCGATATGGGATTGATGACGATGACCCGCTCATGGCAAGTCCAGAAGCAGTCGAAATTACTGAAAAAACACCAATAATCAACCATATTCATCTCCATCAAATCACAGCTAAACAGTGTCGTGCTGCCGCAGGTTTCCTATATGGGTTACCTGAAAAACCAATTGAAGATGTATCCCTTCGTCATGTCACGATTGAAATGACAGAAGACTTACAAGAGCAAGGCGGAGAACCAGATATGGTGCAAGATGCGCTTATCATGGCGGGAGCAGGGATGTTTGGGAAATATATTCATAGACTTACGTGTCATGATGTCAAAATAAAAACACGTCAAGGTCCGGCTTTACAACTAGAAGAAATGAAAAATGTACAGTTAGACAATGTGGAACTAGTAAGGAAACATGATGAAACTCCCGTAATTGAAATGAAGAATTGTGAAGATGTTCATGTTTCAGGTAAGCAAGCAGAGAAAGAAGAATATTATCTTGCTTGTGACTAGATAAAAGTATAAAGGGAGGAAAAGAAAAATGGAAAAAGTCGTTCAGATAAATGGGAAAAATGTGTTGGATTGGGCAGAAAAAGCGTGTCAAAGTGTAATGGGACAATATGAACCGATATTATTACCACCCGCCTATCGTTGGCATTACCATCAAGGCGTATTTTTATGTGGGATGCATAGTGTTTGGCAAGAAACAAAAAATGAACAGTATTTTAAGTACTTCAAAGAGTATGTCGATAAATTAGTCGATGAACATGGGAACTTTTATTTCGAAAGAGATCAGCTTGATGCGATTCAACCGGGTTTACTTTTATTCCCTCTTTATCAAGAAACGAAGGAAGAACGCTATAAAATCGCCGCTTCAAAGCTAAGAAATTTATTAAATACGATCAACAAAACAAGTGAAGGTGGCTTTTGGCATAAAGACAAATATCCGTACCAAATGTGGTTAGATGGCTTGTATATGGCTGGTCCTTTCACGATTCAATATGGGCAGCAATTCGATGAGCCTGAATTAGTTGACCTCGTCTTATATCAAGAATCTTTAATGCGAAAACATACAAAAGATGAAAGAACAGGATTATATTTTCATGGCTGGGATGAAAAGGGAGAAACCGCTTGGAGTGTACCGGATACGAATACCGCACCGGAGATTTGGGGACGGTCTTTAGGATGGTATGGAATGGCGCTCGTTGATATGATTGACTTGTTGCCAGAAAACCATCCGAAAAAACAATCTTTAATTGAAGTATTGCAACAGTTTGTTGCCGATATCGTTCGCTATCAAGATGAAAACACAGGGTTATGGTTCCAAATCATCGATAAAGGACATCTAGAAGATAATTGGATTGAAAGCTCTTGTTCTAGTTTATTCGTCTATGCAATTGCAAAAGCGATCCGATTAGGACTAGTTGACAAATCCTATTATGAACAGGTTAAGGAAGCGTATGGAGGTCTTCTTACTCATTGTATTGAAGAAAATGAACAAGGGCAATTCGTATTAACGCGCATTTGTATTGGCACATCAATTGGGGTGTATGATTATTATGTCAACCGGGAAACGAGCGAAAATGATTTACATGGTGTTGGTGCCTTTGTGTTAGCGAGTATACAAGTAAAGAAAATAGAAGACGAAAATGAATGATGCTTAGGTGTGGGATATGAAGAGAACGAGATATTTCCTATTTTTCATTTTCGTTTTACTAAGTATGACAGGGTGTAGCGAATCAAACGAGCAATTTACGATTTTAGTATTTGCTGATATTCCTAGTGAAAAACAAGAAGAAGTGAACAAGTATATCCAACATGTGTTAGAGGTTGAGGAAAGTCAGTACGATTTTACTGTCTTTCCTGTTACCTTTGAAAGATTAATAGCTGAAATAGCAACACATAATGGGGATTTACTTCTCATTGATGAAGAATTGATGAGTGCAGCATATGATCCGGATGGATTATATGAGCTATCTGATATAAACGAGGTTTCTGTTATAGAACCAAATCCATACTTTGTAATCAATGAAGAAACGGGAAAGCGTGAAATTTATGCGATGCCGATTCAACCAGATTCATTGTGGTTTCAGAAAGTAGGAATTGAAATAGAACAGCCGTTAGTCGCTCTAGTTCCAGTTTATTCAAATAAAGAAGCAATGGCAAAGCAATTGTTACAATCTATCATTGCTATCAAACAATAACAAGAATGCTTAGATGAGGTGGAATGGAAATGGAAATGAATGGATGGGTTGGTGGTTTTTATCGAGTAAGTGTTATTATTTCGCGCTTAGCTTATATGAATTTGCTCTGGATGTTGTTTACCCTCGTAGGGTTTGGTCTGTTTGGGATCATGCCAGCTACAGTAGCCTTATTTGCTGTGATGAGAAAATGGATTATTCAAAATGAGGAGTTTCCACTCTTTTCAACGTTTTGGCAATGTTATAAAGCAGAGTTTGTAAAAGCAAATGGCTTCGGATTATTTTTTGCTTTTTTCGGTTTCGTTCTTTATATAAACTTTAGTCTTGCCGCGGAACAAGTCATTTGGATGACGGTGATTCGTTATGTTCTGCTTGTTTTGACGATTGTGTTTCTTATGACATTTCTGTTATTCTTCCCCGTTTATGTGCATGTAAAAAGCAAAGGGACACATTATATTAAAAGTGCATTTTTACTTAGTATTGCATATCCGCAGTACATGATTTTAATGGGGATAGCGATTGTGGCTGTCCAATACGTTCTTATGTTTTTACCTGGGTTAATCCCGTTTTTTACTGCTAGTCTTATAAGCTATGTGATGACGAAAATCGCGTCTATTATATTTAAAATAGTTGAAAATAAGCAGCCAATTCAAGAGGACGTAAATAAAGAAGTCTCAAATGAATACGCTTAATTTATTTTTGCAAAAACGACTAGCTTTCTTAACGCCATTAAGTGTTTGTATCGGGTTATTATTAGCGAATCAGCTTCATTTGTTTGTTAGTATCGTACCATGGATGTTTGCTTTCATTACGTTTGCAAGTAGTCTTGGTATTCAAGCAAATAAATTGAAAACGACCTTAATGCGACCCTTTCCGATTATCGTATCATTACTCATCATTCAATGTATCATGCCTTGTCTCGCTTACAGTGTTGGTCATCTTGCTTTTTCAACTGACCCATTTACGCTTACAGGGCTAATCATTGCCTTTATTATTCCAACTGGTGTTGTCAGTATGATGTGGGTGTCCATTTATGGTGGGAACTTGTCCTTATCCATTTTAATTGTCGTTATTAATACATTATTGGCACCGTTGTTTATTCCATTGTCTTTATTTTTATTTATTGGAGCAAATGTAGAAATTCCTATAACAGATGTGATGACAAGTTTAATATGGATGATTGTTGTTCCTTCTCTACTTGGCATGTTTGTTCAGTATTTATCATATCTTAGGACAAATGCAATTCAGACAACTGTAGCACCATTTTCAAAACTGGCTTTATGTATCGTTATTGCAATAAATAGTGCTGTAGCTGCACCTGTTATTCTATTTGATATTGAATTATTGATGATTGCTATTGTTGTTCTTTTTGTGGCATCATTTGGATATCTTCTCGGAATAGCCGTCGCAAAACTTTGTAAATATGAAAAAGATGTCATGATTAGTTTCATGTTTCATAGTGGAATGAGGAATATTAGTGTTGGTGCAACGATAGCGATCTTATATTTTCCGGCAAAAGTATCTGTCCCCGTTGTCATTGGCGCTTTATTTCAACAATCATTAGCCGCAATTTTTGGAAGAATGCTTCCACTATTTTTAGAAAAAGAGGACAACAAAACTGAAAAAATGTAAAGCACTCAATCGATTGACAATGAAGAAGGTGTCTTATACTATTGAGAATAACAACGTTGTTATTTTAAAAGGAGGGAAAAAATGAATACCTCATTCGTTCATGTGCATCAAAACGATAATGTTATTGTGACATTAAAAAACTATGAAAAAGGTGACAGTCTCTTTTTTCAAGACAAAGAGATTGTCGTAAAGGAAGCCATTCCAATTGGTCACAAGGTCGCTACCAATTATATTAGAGCGGGTGACAATATTATTAAATATGGATTTCCAATTGGCCATGCTAAGCAAGACATTCAAGAGGGGGATTGGGTTCATACCGAGAATACCGCAACAAACCTTGCTGGTACACTTGAATACACGTACACACCAACAACAACATCGCTTATAAAAAAGAAAAGTGACCGAACATTTTATGGATATGTAAGAAAAAATGGCGATATTGGAATCCGTAATGAAATATGGATTATTAATACTGTTGGTTGTATTAATAAAACAGCAGAACTACTAGCTAAAACAGCGAACCAACAATTTCAACAAGAAGGATTTGATGGGGTTTATCATTATCCACATTTATTTGGCTGTTCCCAGTTAGGTGACGACCTTCATAATACTCAAAAAATATTAAGTAACTTAGTTCACCATCCTAATGCCGCTGGGATTTTAGTTTTAGGTTTAGGTTGTGAAAATAACCATATTGCCGAATTTAAAAAAGTGATTGGCGAGTATGATGAAAATCGCGTGAAATTTTTAAGTGTTCAAGAAGCAGACGATGAACTTGAAGAAGCTCTTGAACTAGTTAGTGACTTAGTTTTTTACGCCAAATCGTTTAAGCGAGAAGCTGTCCCACTAACGAAATTAAAAGTCGGATTAAAATGTGGTGGTTCGGATGGATTTTCAGGAATTACGGCAAATCCTCTAGTAGGGGCATTTTCAGATAAACTAATTGCCCATGGTGGAACGACGATTTTAACCGAGGTTCCAGAAATGTTTGGCGCAGAAACGATTTTAATGAACAGAGCAACAGATGAACAGGTGTTTCATAAGATTGTTGATTTAGTGAATGATTTTAAAGAATACTTCCTTAAACATAATCAAGTCGTTTATGAAAACCCTTCCCCAGGAAATAAAAAAGGTGGTATTACAACGCTAGAAGAGAAGTCATTAGGATGTGTTCAAAAAGGAGGGTTTTCCCCTGTAACAGATGTTTTGCCTTATGGTGGGCGTGTGACAAAGACAGGGTTAAATTTAGTTCAAGGACCTGGGAATGATTTAGTGTCAGTTACGGCATTGGCAGCTGCTGGAGCACATATTGTCATTTTTACAACAGGAAGAGGAACACCATTTGGCGGACCTGTACCGACTGTGAAAATGGCAACGAACACAGCATTAGCAGAAAAGAAGAAAAATTGGATTGACTTTAATGCCGGAGAGCTCGTTCATGGGAAAGCGATGGATGAATTAACAGATGAATTATTTGATTACATGATCGATCTTGCTTCGGGTAATAAGCAAACAAATAACGAAAAAAATGGGTTTAAAGAGATTTCGATTTTTAAAGATGGCGTCATTCTATAACTCTATGACAATATGAGAGGTGGGAATGCAATGCAACAATTGAATATAGCGATAGACCGATCACAAATTTCGAATGAGGTTGAATTTAAAATGGAAGAAGTAAAACTTCCAGAGAAAGTTATTCAAATTGGGGAAGGCAATTTCATGCGTGGATTTGTCGATTGGATGATTCATCAGATGAATAACCAAGGATTGTTTAACGGGAAGGTTGTAGCAGTTCAACCAACGCCCCATGGAAAAGTTGTTCCTAAGCTATTGACCCAAGATTGTTTATACACCGTTTCATTACGGGGAATTCAAGCGGGTAAAAGAGTGGAAAAAAACGAAATCATCACGGCGATTTCACGAGCAATTAATCCGTATACACACTGGGCTGATATCGTCACTTTAGCTGAATCTCCGCATTTAGAATTTATGCTTTCCAATACAACAGAAGCGGGGATAACGTATTACAAAGAAAACTATAACTATAAGGAAAGTCCGCTGTCATTTCCAGGAAAGGTGACAGCGATATTATATCACCGCTATTTAGCTTTCGAAGATAAAGCAAAATCGGGATTAACGATTATCCCTTGTGAGCTTATCGAAAACAATGGAGATCGATTACGAGAGTTAGTGTTACAGTATGCTAGTGATTGGAACTTACCACAAGAATTTATCGACTGGGTAAACGAGCATAACAAGTTTTGTAACACACTTGTGGACCGGATTGTAACGGGTTATCCGAAAGATGAATTGGATCACTATAGCAAGACGTTGCAATATGAAGACAGCCTTCTTACAACAGGAGAACCTTATCATATGTTTGCGATTGAGGCAGATGAGGATATAGCTGAAAAAATTCCGTTTCATAAAGCGGGGTTAAATGTAAAATGGGGCGATGTGACGCCATATCGCGAGTTGAAGGTTCGATTATTAAATGGACCACATACGATGATGTTTGCCGTTTGTTATTTATCAGGTGTTGATACGGTGTTAGAGGCAATGACTGATGAAACGTTACGAAGCTTTATTGAACAAGGAATCAATGAAGAAATCTTTCCAATGGTGAACATGGAAAAACAAGAAAAAGAAGCATTTGTCACCTCTGTCATTGAACGGTTTTTAAACCCATATAATAAACATTTTTTAACCGACATTGGTATGAATGCTGTGTATAAATTTAAGTCGAGATTACTTCCTACATTACAAGAGTATGTTAGCCAAAATCAAAAGCTACCAGATGCGATTGTATTTTCTTTGGCAGCTTTATTTACTTACTATCGTCCACTTCGAGTTGAGGGAGATTTTCTAATCGGTAAACGAGGAGAACAAGAATATACGATTCGTGATAACCCAGATGTACTGTTACAGTTTTCAAGAGCATGGAATAAAGTAGATTCCAACGAGTCTTCGATTGAAACAATGGTGACGGAAATTTTAGCAAATCAGGAATTATGGGAAATCGATTTAAATTTGATTCCAGACTTAACGCAAACCGTCACAACTGATGTCAATCATATTGTAAACAATGGCATGCGAGTAACTGTGATGAAAAAAATGAAACAGGTTACGCGATAGTCATTTTACAATGTTGTTCATTACTTTCATAAAAAAGGAAGAGGTGAATCTTCCTTTTTTAATAGATAAGAAAGATAAAAATACTAGTATTGCAATGAAGCTTTGAAAGCTTACTCTTGAAGAGCGAAGGCTGCGCACCTGCGCGTTTCACCCCAAGAAGAGCACTTGTGGTTCACTGTCAAAAGCGGGCAGGGCTCCGCACTTCGCTTGAAAGAAAAGACGCTCCCGCGTTTTTCTTATGAATATCATTTAAAAGATTACTAGAAAGGCGTGCGCGCGTTTGTTGGTTCAAATTGAAAGGAGGAAAAACATGGAGAAAAGAAAAAGTTGGGTTGCTTTTGTATTAGCTATCGTATTAGCTATTTCACCTTTGCATGTGGCAGTGCTGGCAGAAGAGCAAAGTGAGGAATCACGCGAACAAATGATTCAGATACAGAGTGATTGGAATGGGGCTGTGTTTGGTGATAATGGTGGACAAGCAAACATTACGTATGAAAACTTTGAAATTACAGAACATGAACTTGGAACTGTAACATTACGAAGTTCAAACAATCGGGGCAAAATTGCAAGCTCTAGTGAAGGAATTGCGTACTATTACAAAGAAGTCGAAAGTTCTGGTAATTTTGAAATCACAGCGAAAGCTCGTGTTGAGGAATGGACTGCCAATAATCAAGTTTCCTTTGGAATGATGGTTAGAGGAAATGTGTTGGATAATGAAAATGATAGCACGTTTACTGGTGATTATGTTGCAGTCGGGGCATTAGACCAACAAATGAAAGGATTTTATAAATATAAAGAAAGCTCGATTCAAAAAAATGGTTTTGAGTTTCAAGCATCCTCACCACTTGCAGGAGAAGAGTATCAGTTAAGCATCCAAAAACTAGGCTCATTGTATATTTTGAAAGTGGATGGTGAAATTCAAACGATCGAACATTATAACGGAGACATTCATTTTGCTGGTTTATATACGTCTAGAAATACGACAGTAACATTTACAGATGTGCAAATAAACATAGATAGCGATGAAGTAGACATTGGTGACTGGGAGTTTCGTGCGTTTGGAGGGAATACGAGTGAAGAACGTAATCCTGATCCGGTTACACATGAGGACGGTTCAGTTACACTAACCGCTTCAGGTGGGAAAATTGCTTCTGGAGATGAAGGCCTCTCCTTTTTGTTTAAAGAAATACCATCTGATGCGAATTTTCTGTTAACGACAAAAGCAGAAGTTCGATCGTTTAATCAAAATGCGAGCATTAGTACACCAAATCAAAAATCATTTGGCTTAATGCTTCGAGATGAAGTAGGACAGCATCTTAACTCAAGCACAGTAACGAGTAATTATGTCGCTGTAGGAGCACTAGATATAGTGATGAAAGGATTTTACAAACAAACTGAAGATCAAATAAAACGAGATGCCTTTCACGGAATTTCAATGCCGACAAGTGGAGAAGAATATGAATTGTCGATTCGCAAATCCGGGAATACGTATGTTGTTACAACAAACGGACAACAAGAAGTTATCATCGCTGAAGATTTATTTCACCACTCGCTTTATGCTGGTGTTTATGTTGCTCGAGATGCCGAAGTGACCTTTCGAGACTTTGACATTGTCATTGACAGAAGGAAAGTTAATGAATTACAAATTGATACAAGTCAAATGAAAACTGAGTACCTTGTCGGTGAACAATTGGATATGGCAAATGTAGTAGTTAAAGCTATATTTTCTGATGGGACAGAGCAAGTCTTACAAGACAGCGACTATATTGTCACAGGATTCGACAGTTCGACTCCAGGTACAAATACGATTACCCTACATTACCAAGGCGCATTCGCAACCATCGATCTTACAATTACACCTTTAGCTTTAACCGAATTAACGATTTCCTTTTATCCAGCAAAAACAAATTATTACATTGGTGATCCGTTTCTATCTGAAGGGTTAACGATTATCGGAAAATACGAAAACGGTTACAAAAAAGAATTAGCCAATGATGATTATTTCCTAACTATCGAAGGAGAAGCAGTTGAACAATATATCTTTACGGAGCCAGGAAGAAAAACGGTTACTTTAACAGCAAAGGAAGCCCCTCACATTCAAACAACTTTTCCTATCGTGGTGATAGACGCAGAGATAACAAGTTTGCTAATTAAACAACTTCCGCAAAAAACAGTGTATTTCTTAGAGGAAGACATTGATTTAGCCGGATTACGATTGTATGCGCTGTATAGTGATGGAAATGAAGTTCGCCTATTGCCGGATGAGTATGAAGTCGCACCGCTTGATACAAGTTTTATTGGAGAAAAAGATGTGGAAATAAGCCACAAAGGGATCACGACTAGTTTTTCAGTTATTGTCAAGGAAAAAGAGCTCATCGGTCTTGAGATAACAGAGTACCCAACTACGACCTATACGATAGGGGAGAGCTTTAATTCAACCGGTTTAGAAGTTTCTAAAGTATATGATAACGGTGAAAAAGAAGTTTATCCACGAGAGCAATATAGGGTTGATTCCTCTCGTTTTGATTCGAGTAATAAAGGAACCTACGACATTGTCATAGTTCCAACTGATCATGTGATTCAACCGATTTCATTGTTTGTGACAGTAAGAGAGGATGTAGATTATGAATGGCATTCCATCGTGTTTGGACAATCCACTTCAAGTCAACGTAATTATATTGAAACACTTGATGACGGCACAGTAAGACTTGTTGCATTAGAAGGCGGTGGGAAAATTACGGGAGACCATGATGGGATTTCTTATTTTTACACAGAAATTGATGCAACAGAAGATAATTTTACGTTATCGGCTGATCTTAAAGTCATTGATTATGCAAAAGAACCACATGACGGGCAAGAATCTTTCGGATTAATGGCAAGAGACGCGATTAATTCGGTCCAAGATGCGAGTGTATTTGCTTCCAATATAGCAGCCGTTGGTGGATACAGTGGGGGGACAAGAAATCCAAATGGAACACAAGGGTTTATCCGAACAGGTGTCCTAGCTCCTGATGGAGAAGGAAGTGAAGGAATACAAAGTTACATGCTAAAAGATGGGAAACCAAACCTTTCCACGACGCACCCAGAGCAATCGTATCGTCTAACATTAACAAAAACAAATAGTGGGTATACGATGGCATTAAATGATAGGGAAGAAGTTATTTATTATGAACCGGAAATTTTACATGTTCAAGACGAGAAACTATATGTCGGCTTTTATACCGCACGTCTAGCGACAATCGAAGTAAGTAATATTGATTTTCGAGTTACAGCTGCAAAGACTGACAAACCGAAAGTTGATCCCCCACAACAGCCAATAGATCCGTCAATTGACATTTTATCACTTGATAAAACAGCAGAAACAGAGTATGACTTATTGCTACGCTCTAATGTTGATGGTGTTGTTACTGTGAAACGAGGTCAAGAGGAAATTGTTCAAGAGCAAGAAATCGTGTCTGGCGAAAGACTGCAAATTCCGACATCGTTAAATGAAAATGACAGAACGAATTTAACGATTGTCTTTTTACCGGACGATACACAATTTTTGACAGGCTATCACCAAATTGTAAAAAACTTTTCAGTTGAGCACAGATTCTATCGTAACGGTGAAAATATATATGTTTCACCAGATGGAAAAAGTACGGGCGAAGGAACAAAGGAGACCCCGCTTGACCTCGATACGGCGATTAATTTTGTTCAAAAAGGACAGGCCATTATCGTTCAAGAAGGCCATTATGTTCGTCAAGCACCGCTCGAAATAAAAAAATACAACGATGGTTCAGAGAACGCAATGAAATATTTGCTGGCTGACCCTGATGCTAAAGAGCGACCGTTAGTTGATTTTGATCGTAAGTCTGAAGGGGTTGTCCATAGTGGTGACTATTGGCACATTATTGGCATAGATTTTGCCAGATCCGCTGGTAATACAAAAGGATATACAATCGGTGGAAGCTATAATATTGTTGAAAATGTGCGTGTATTTGAACATGGGGATACAGGATTACAAATTAGTCGGACAGACCCGTCCACACCGCGTGAAGAATGGCCAGCTTATAATAAAGTGTTAAATAGTGTATCTTTTGATAATCGTGACCCATCTGAAAATAATGCGGATGGATTTGCAGCGAAACTGACAGTAGGGGAAGGGAACGTGTTTCGAGGGTCCATTGCTCATAATAATATAGACGATGGCTGGGACTTATACACAAAAGTAGGAACAGGGGCTATCGGTGCCGTAACGATAGAAAAGAGTATTGCTTTTCATAATGGTACATTGACAAATGGCTATGAAGGAAATGCAGGAAAAAATGGATTTAAGTTAGGGGGAGAAGGGGTTCACGTTGGACATGTCATCAAAAATAGCATTGCATTTGAAAATGGGTATTTCGGCTTCACGAGTAATAGTAACCCAGGTGTAATCGCCGAAAATAATATCGGAGTTAATAACAAAGGAGCTAATCTTAGCTTTACAACCTATTCCCATATTCCTACTGACTTTACGATTGATGGATTTATCTCTTATCAAACGAAGGAGGGGAATAAGGAAAGAGATCGTTTTCCAACATTCCTTAAGTCAAATCGAAATTATATGTTTGACGGAGAAAAATCAGCGAATCATGCGGGGGATTTACTTCCAGACGATATTTTTGAGAGTGTCCAGTCTCTTTTTGAGTATGATAGTCAAGGTAGAATTGTTTCAGTAAAAAGAGATGAAGAAGGCAATATTCTTTGGGAGGATGTGTGGGAAAAATTTGCAGCTTTAATGAGTACTTATGAAGATGAAGAAGAAGAGTTGCCACCGGGAGGAGAAGAAGAGGAGTTGCCGCCGGGAGGAGAGGAAGAAGAGCTGCCACCGGGAGGAGAAGAAGAGGAGTTGCCACCAGGGGGAGAGGAAGAAGAGCTGCCACCAGGAGGAGAAGAAGAAGAGTTGCCACCGGGAGGAGAGGAAGAAGAGCTGCCACCGGGAGGAGAAGAAGAAGAGTTGCCACCAGGGGGAGAAAATGAGGAGCTATCTCAAGCGCCAAATCTTGACGATAAAAACAAGCTTCCGATTACATATACGACTATGTATAATTGGCTTTTCTTAGGTATTTTATTGTTGCTAATCGGTGTTTATATTACTAGAAAGAAGCAAAAGCAAACGTTATAGTATATGCCAGAATGAAATTGTCCTTCATCGGAGTGATGAAGGACAAAACGGGCGGAAAAAAGAGAAGAAGTGTCCTTCATCGATGTGATGAAGGACAAAACGGGCGGAAAAAAGAGAAGAAGTGTCCTTCATCGATGTGATGAAGGACAAAACAGGAGGAAAAAAGGGAAGAAGTGTCCTTCATCGGAGTGATGAGGACAAAACAAGAGGAAAAAAGAGAAGAAGTTCTTTTGTAATTTTACTCCTTACAAAATTTACAGAACCCACAACCTTTAGATATAACAATGAGAGTTCATTGTAAAAGTTATCAATTTTCAAGTAAATCTCACCCACAAACTAAAAATTCATGATAAGATGGTGTCAACAAAAGATAATATAAACATTAATCATAAATAAATTCATAACGTTTTGTTGAGGGGAGACTGGTTTTCGTGGAAACGATTTTACAAGAAGGTGTATTCAAGGACTCACAAGAAAAAGGAAAAGAGTATTTACTGTATTTAGAAGTAGATAGGCTAATAGCGCCATGTTACGAAGCAGTTGGACAAGAACCGAAAAAGCCACGTTATGGAGGGTGGGAATCAACAGGAATTAGTGGACATTCTATCGGTCACTGGCTTTCAGCAGCGGCACAAATGTATGCGGTAACAAAAGATGAGAAACTAAAAGAAAAAGTGAATTATGCAGTAGATGAACTAGCACATGTTCAAAGCTATGATGAGGATGGGTATGTAAGTGGATTTTCGCGAACATGTTTTGATACCGTTTTCACTGGAAAGTTTGAAGTCGAGCATTTTAGCCTAGCAGGCCAATGGGTTCCATGGTATAGCATCCATAAAATTTATGCTGGTTTACTTGATGTGTATCAACTTCTCCGTCATCCAAAAGCGTTAGATGTTGTTATTAAGCTTGCAGATTGGGCAAAAAAAGGAACGGACAACTTGTCAGAAGAGCAGTTTCAAAAAATGCTAGTATGTGAACATGGTGGCATGAATGAAGCCATGGCCGATTTATATGTTTTAACAAAGAATGAAGATTATTTACATTTAGCAAAACGCTTTTGTCATCAGCTAGTGCTTGAACCTCTTGCTCAAAATAAAGATGTTCTTGAGGGGAAACATGCCAACACTCAAATTCCAAAAGTCATTGGGGCAGCAAAACTTTATGATATTACTGGGGAAGAAAAATACAAAAGGATGGCGCTGTTTTTTTGGAATGAAGTCACGAAAAAGCGGTCCTATATTATAGGTGGAAACAGTATAAATGAACATTTTGGACCAACGAATAGTGAAAAATTAGGCGTCCAAACGACGGAAACATGTAATACTTATAATATGTTGAAGTTAACAGAATGTCTTTTTAATTGGTCACAAGAAGGAAAATACTTTGATTTTTATGAAACGGCGCTATACAACCATATATTAGCATCACAAGATCCACAAACAGGGATGAAAACTTATTTTGTCTCGACTCAACCAGGTCATTTCAAAGTATATTGTTCGCCGGATAATTCTTTTTGGTGTTGTACAGGAACAGGAATGGAAAACCCTGCACGTTATACGAGAAATATCTATTCTCAAAAAGATGGGAAGTTGTTTGTCAATTTGTTTATTGCTTCTCAGTTTGAAACTGAGGATAAAAAAATAAAAGGAAAACAAGAAACGAACTTCCCGTATGATGACAGGACTACAATTACAATTGATACCATTGATGAGTCAATGTCTTCCATTTACGTTCGCTTGCCTTATTGGGTAGCTGATCAAGTTATGATTTCTGTAAATGGCGAAAAGCAAAAGTATTCAGTCGAGAGTGGATATGCAGTAATGACAAGAAACTGGAAACCTGGAGATGAAATTGATGTAACGTTGGCGATGGACCTTCATCTTTATAAGGCGAAAGATGAGCCAAATAAAGTTGGATTTATGTATGGACCTGTCGTTTTAGCCGGGGCTTTAGGCAAAGAAAACTTCCCTGAAACAGATATTCTTGGGGACCACTTAGCATTAAATAATCATCCACTTATTGACGTTCCTGTCCTTGTTGCAGATAAAACAAACATAAAAGAATGGATCAAAAAAAGTGAAGATGAGCCATTGACATTTAAAACAGATCCAGTAGGACAACCTGGTCATAGTCAAGTCCGCCTTATTCCTTTTTTTGCTTTGCATCATGAGAGATATACTTTATATTGGAATGTCATGGATGAAGAAGCGTTCCGAACATTTGTAGATAAAGAACAAAAAGAACTTGAGCGATTACGAAAGATTACCGTAGATGAAGTGCAACCGAACGAACAACAGCCAGAAGTCGAACATCATATTGAGAAAAAGAATTCTAGGTCTGGTTATGTTGCAACGGTGGAACGTGGTTGGCGTGATTGTCGTGATGATGGCTATTTTAGTTACACAATGAAAGTGGACCCTACAAAGCAAATGTATTTACAAGTCCAGTATTTTGGAGGCGACCGAACGTTTATCCTCGATGGAAAAACATATGAAAGACATTTTCACATTTTAGTAGATGATACAGTTATTGCTGAACAACGTCTTGATGCCAATGAACCTTTTGAAGAATTGATTAATGCTTATTACGATATACCGTTAGAACTAACTAGTGGAAAACAAACAGTCAAAGTCACATTTAAATCAACAGAAGGAAAAGTTGCAGGTGGCGTATATGGTGTAAGAATCATAAATACTATGGAAAAATAAGGGGAAAATTCGGATGAGAAACATGGACGGAGCACGTTAACGGACATGTGTTCCGTTAATGCACCCATATTCAAAGAAATCTTGATGCTATCGGACATCTATCCCGTTAATGAAGCAAAAAAGAGAAGAATATTCGTGGAAACTAGGAATTAACGGAACCGATGTCCGATAGGGTTTGCAAAATAGCGATTTTAGGAGAAATAGCGGAACAGATGTCCGTAAGGTTTCTCAAAAAGAAAAGCCAGCTATGAATAAAAATCATAGCTGGCTATTTATTAAAACTTTGTTGCTAATGTTGCTGCTTTTTGTAATCCTTCTTCAATAATGCTTTCAGCTTTATCAGGGAATTGATTATGTCCTTCAATGATGACAGATTGAATCTCTTGCACACCCCAGAAATTCAGCATAGTTTCGACAAAGTTGACTGCCATTTCTGCTGATTGAGCAGGCCCTTCTGAATAGACGCCTCCTCTTGCATTTAACAAGACCACTTTTTTATCTGTTAATAATCCTTCTGGTCCTTCAGCTGTGTAGCGGAATGTTTTGCCTGCTTGCGCTAAATAATCTAAATACGTGTGTAACACAGCCGGCACAGTAAAGTTCCACAATGGGAAGGCAATGACGATTTTTTCTGCTTCTAAAAATTGATTTAAGTATTTTGTAACGATGTCAGTAGCTTCTTTTTCAGCAGGCGTTAACTCCATCCCTTTTCCTAATTTAAACATTCCATTGATTTTGTCCGTATCGTAGTACGGTAGGTTTTCTGCAAACAAATCAAGTTCAGTAATGTCGTCGTTAGGGTGTGATTGTTTATAGCTTTCTATGAAAGAATAGTAGAGTTTAACACTGACTGACTGCTCCACTGGTCTTGAATTTGCTTTAATAAATAAAACTTTTGCCATGTTGTATGACCTCCATATAAATATATTCCGTTGGTTGCTATAGCAACTAAAACTACAACTGTCAGTATAAAAGATGAAAGTGATGTTTGTCAAACGAAAAGACTTTCAAACTAAGAACCAAACCTAAATGGATTGGTTCTTAGTTCTTTAAATCAGAAGAGTCATCGTAATCATAGCGAAATCCATCAGACTGGGCATCATTGTTTGTTGTTTCTTTTTCAGGAGTTTGTTTGTTTTCTTCATTTGAGTCATTCGTATATTTTTCTTTGTTGCTCATTCTGCATCTCTCCTTGTTATGTAGTGAAGTTAGCCAAATTAGTATGTGTTTTAATCCAATTTCATATACAAAACAAATGAAAATAGATAGGGTTATAGGAGATTATATACAAGTTATACGGACAGAGAGAGTGTGTGTAAAACTCGGTAATAACAAGCTTTTATGACTGTATTTCAAAGATGGTAGAGAGAGTATATAATTTGATAAAAAAATAATTTGAAATATGTACGTACAAGTGTATAATGGAATTATAGATTAATAAGTATGGTGTTGGGAAAGGAGAGATGTCAATGTTAGAACAACTGAAAGAAAAAGTATTCCAAGCAAATTTAGCTTTACCTAAACATAAACTTGTTACTTTTACTTGGGGAAATGTAAGTGGAATTGACCGAGAAAAAGGTCTTGTCGTCATTAAACCAAGTGGAGTCGAGTATGACGAGATGCGCGTAGAGGATATGGTTGTTGTCGATTTAGACGGGAATGTTGTTTCTGGCCATTTACGACCATCGTCTGACACTGCTACTCACCTTGTTTTATACAAAGCATTTCAAGACATTGGTGGGATTGTTCACACTCACTCTTCCTTTGCAACAAGCTGGGCACAAGCTGGAAAATCACTGGCTGCTTTTGGCACAACACATGCCGATTATTTTTATGGGGAAATTCCATGCACACGCCCAATGAAAGAAGCTGAAATAAAAGGAGAATATGAGCTTGAAACAGGAAATGTAATTGTAGAAACGTTTCAAAACAAACAAATAAATCCAGTGCAAATGCCTGGAGTACTTGTTCATTCTCATGCACCTTTTGTGTGGGGAAAAGACCCAGACAATGCAGTTCACAATGCAGTTGTATTAGAAGAAGTCGCAAAAATGGCGATTAACATGGTAACGATTAATCCAGCGACAGAACCGATGGATCAACATTTATTAGATCGTCATTTTCTGCGTAAACATGGTGCAAACGCTTACTATGGTCAAAAGTAATAAAAATATGAAACGAACATATTAGGAGGAACAATGATGTTAAAAACAAAAAACTATGAATTTTGGTTTGTAACAGGAAGTCAGCATTTATACGGACCAGAAACAATTAAGGAAGTTCAAGAGCATTCACGCCAAATTGTTGAAGGGTTAAATGCAGATGAAACGCTTTCGTTTAACATTGTGTTAAAGCCTGTTTTAACAACAGCAGAAGCAATTCATAAATTATGTATTGAAGCGAATACGAGTGAAAATTGTGCCGGACTCATTACATGGATGCATACATTTTCTCCAGCCAAAATGTGGATTGCTGGGTTATCTGAACTGAAAAGACCGTTGTTGCACTTGCACACACAATTTAATCGTGAAATTCCTTGGGATTCAATTGATATGGATTTCATGAACACAAACCAATCAGCTCACGGAGACCGTGAATATGGCTTTATTGGTGCGCGTATGAAAATTGCCCGCAAAGTCATTGTCGGCCACTGGGAAGATGAAGCGGTAAGAACTCGAACAGCAAGCTGGATGAAAACGGCTGTTGCAGTGGCAGACGGCATGCAATTAAAAGTGGCTCGTTTCGGTGACAATATGAGAAACGTGGCGGTAACTGAAGGAGATAAAGTCGAAGCTCAAATTAAATTTGGCTGGACAACATCTGCTTTTGGAATTGGAGACTTAGTTCAACGAATGAATGAAATTTCTGATGAAGATGTAGAAGCTCTTTATAAGGAATATGAAGAATTATATGATATTAATACAACAGCATCAACATCAGAAGAGTACCGTAATTCTATTTTATATCAAGCACGAATTGAATTAGGAATGAAATCATTTTTAGAAGAAGGTGGCTTCACAGCTTTTACAACGAATTTTGAAGACTTACATGGCATGAAGCAATTACCAGGACTTGCGGTGCAACGATTAATGGAGCAAGGGTATGGTTTCGGTGGAGAAGGCGATTGGAAAACAGCAGCTTTAACACGTATGATGAAAATCATTGCAGATGGTAAAGGAACCTCCTTTATGGAAGATTATACGTACCACTTAGAAAAAGGAAATGAGCTTGTTTTAGGATCGCATATGTTAGAAGTTTGTCCTACGATTGCAGCAACAAAGCCGAAAATTGAAGTTCATCCTTTAGGGATTGGTGGAAAAGAAGACCCTGCTCGTATGGTGTTTAATGGTGCTGAAGGGCGTGCGTTAAATGCATCTTTAATCGACTTAGGAAATCGTTTCCGACTAGTTGTGAATGAAGTAGATGCAGTAAAACCAGTTCAAGAAATGCCGAAACTACCAGTGGCTCAAATTTTATGGAAACCACAACCGTCATTAAGTGAATCAGCAGAAGCTTGGATTCATGCTGGTGGTGCACATCATACCGTCTTTTCGTTTGAAGTAACACCAGAACAATTATACGATTGGGCAACAATGACGGATATTGAGTGTGTGTTTATTAATGAGTCCACAAATGTAATGCAATTCCAAAATGAATTACGTTGGAATGATATTGCACGTAAATTTTAATAACTTATTACAGAAAAAACGGAGCTTCCATGAATTATGAAAGCTCCGTTTTTATTATAGTTGTGACTAAATAAGAAATGTTTAGAAAATGCAATAATAGCTCTTGTCAAAAAAAGTGACTGCGTTTACAATTAATATGTACGTACAACTATAATTAAAAAGTAATATAACAACTATAGGTTCGTACGTGTCGATGAGGATCCCTTTTAATAATAGAGAAGGAGTGGAATGATTAGATGAAGTTTTTCTTAGATACCGGTAATCTTGATGAAATTAAACGAATTACAAAGTTAGGACTTGTTGATGGGGTAACAACAAACCCAACATTAATTGCAAAAGAAGGTCGCCCTTTTAAAGATATTATTCAAGACATATGTGCTGTAGTCGATGGTCCAGTGAGTGCTGAAGTGATTGGATTAAAAGCAGAAGAAATGGTAAAAGAAGCAGAGGAACTAGCAACTTGGGCACCCAATGTTGTCATTAAGCTTCCGATGACAGAAGATGGGTTAGAAGCTACATATGAGCTAACAAAACGTGGGATAAAAACAAATGTGACGTTAGTGTTTTCCGCAGCACAAGGATTAATGGCTGCCAAAGCAGGAGCGACGTATATTAGCCCATTTGTAGGAAGATTAGATGATATTGGAACAGAAGGAATGGCATTAGTAAGAGAGTTAAAAACAATTCTAACAAACTATCATTTTGAAACAGAAATCATTGCCGCGAGTATTCGTAATATTGAACATGTGGAGAAAACAGCGCTTGCTGGAGCTGATATTGCAACAATCCCAGGCTCACTTCTTCCTAAACTATGGAAACATCCGTTAACTGATAAAGGAATTGAACAATTTTTAAGTGATTGGGAAAGTGTCCCGAAAATTTAACCGAGAAGGAGTAAAAGAGATGAGTATTGAGCTAAGAGCAATTAATAGTATTCGAACTTTATCAATTGATATGGTAGAAAAAGCGAATTCAGGACATCCGGGAATGCCAATGGGGGCTGCACCGATGGCTTATGAACTATGGACAAATCATATGAAACACAATCCTAGCAATCCTCAATTTTTCGATCGTGACCGCTTTGTTCTCTCTGCTGGTCATGGTTCAGCACTTTTATATAGCTTGCTTCATCTAACAGGTTATGACCTTTCGTTAGAAGAAATAAAAACCTTTCGTCAATTAGGAAGTCAAACACCAGGACACCCTGAATTTGGTCATACTGTCGGAGTTGAAGCGACAACAGGTCCATTAGGTCAAGGGATTTCAACAGCAGTTGGTATGGCAATGGCCGAAGCCCATTTAGCAGCTACATACAATCAAGATGGATTTTCTCTTGTTGATCATTATACATACACGATTTGTGGGGACGGCGATTTAATGGAAGGAATCGCTTCAGAAGCCGCTTCAATGGCCGGTCATATGGGATTAGGGAAATTAATCGTCCTGTATGATTCAAATGATATTTCATTAGATGGCGACCTTCATATGTCGTTTTCTGAAAATGTTGAACAAAGATTTAAAGCTTATGGGTGGCATTATTCACGAGTAGAAGATGGGACAGATACGGATTCTATTGGGACAGCAATCGCAGCAGCAAAAGCAGAAAAAAACCGTCCCACTTTAATCGAAATTAAAACAGTCATTGGTCATGGGAGTCCTAATAAGTCTGGAAAATCAGCCTCTCATGGTGCACCACTTGGAAGTGATGAGGTGATATTAACAAAAGAACAATACGGATGGGAGCACGAGCCATTTTTCATTCCTGATGAAGTTCGTCACCATTTTGCGCAAATAAAAGAAAAAGGTGTAAAGGTGGAAGCGAGCTGGAATGAATTGTTTGAAAACTATGAAAAACAATTTCCTGAATTAGCAAAACAATTTAAACAAGCGATAACAGGTGAACTTCCTGAAGGATGGGATAAAGAGCTACCAATGTATGATACAGAGTCTCCAAAGATGGCAACAAGACAATCTTCTGGAGCGGCTTTAAATGCGATTGCCCCTCATTTACCGACTTTGTTTGGAGGCTCTGCTGATTTAGCGGGTTCAAACAATACAACTTTAAAAGGGTTGCCGAACTTTAGTAAAGAAAATTATGCTGGGAAAAATATTTGGTTTGGTGTTCGTGAACATGCGATGGGAGCAGCTTTAAATGGATTAGCCCTTCATGGAGGGGTTCGTCCATTCGGAGGAACTTTCTTTGTATTCTCAGATTATCTTCGTCCTTCTATTCGATTAGCAGCAATGATGAAGCAACCTGTTGTTTATGTGTTTACACATGACAGTATTGCAGTAGGTGAAGATGGACCAACTCATGAGCCTGTTGAGCAGCTTCCTTCATTACGAGTCATTCCTGGGTTAACCGTTATCCGACCAGCAGATGCAAATGAAACAACAGAAGCGTATCGTTATGCATTTAGCCAAAATGAAAGCCCAGTTGCCATGGTGTTAACACGTCAAGCTTTACCTGTGTTAGAAGGGTCAGCACAGTTA
This sequence comes from Alkalihalobacillus sp. LMS39, assembly GCF_022812285.1. NCBI lineage: Bacteria > Bacillati > Bacillota > Bacilli > Caryophanales > Bacillaceae > Alkalihalobacillus > Alkalihalobacillus sp. LMS39. The sequence continues at coordinate 3,568,837 of NZ_CP093300.1, read as the reverse complement.
GCAAGAGAAGGCGTTCAAAAAGGGGCATATGTTTTGTCTGATTGTGAAGGAGATGCAGATGTCCTATTACTTGCTACAGGTTCAGAAGTGAGCCTAGCTGTTGAAGCAAAAGAGCAGCTTAAGAAAAAAGACGTCGCTGTTAGAGTGGTAAGTATGCCAAGTTGGGAATTATTTGAACAGCAAACTCCTGAATACAAAGAATCTGTACTTCCTTCTCATATTAAAGCACGAGTTGCAATTGAAATGGCATACCCATTAGGTTGGGAACGATATGTTGGGGATAAAGGAGCCATTATTGGAATTAATACTTTTGGAGCTTCTGGAAATGGGAACACCATTGTAAAAGAATTTGGATTCCATGTTGAGAATGTTATAGCCCATGTAGAAAAACTTTTTGTTACTGAGAAATAAAAAGGAGGATGTATCATGGCAAATAAAGTTGTTGTAAACACAGATATTGAAAAAGGAACGATTAACAAAAACATATATGGTCACTTTGCCGAACATCTTGGGAGATGTATTTATGAAGGGTTTTGGGTAGGCGAAGATTCTCCCATTCCAAACACGAATGGGATCCGCAATGATGTTGTAGCTGCTTTAAAGAACATTAATATTCCAGTTTTACGCTGGCCAGGTGGATGTTTTGCTGATGAGTATCATTGGAAAGATGGGATTGGCCCACGTGAATCTCGTAAACGAATGGTCAATACACACTGGGGTGGCGTTGTCGAAAATAACCATTTTGGAACGCATGAGTTTATGATGTTATGCGACATGTTAGAAACAGAGCCTTATATTTGTGGAAATGTTGGAAGCGGTACGGTTCAAGAAATGTCTGAGTGGGTCGAGTATATGACTTTTGACGGTGAATCACCAATGGCGGACTGGCGTAAAGAAAATGGTCGTGAAAACCCATGGGCATTAAAATATTTCGGTGTTGGAAATGAAAACTGGGGTTGCGGTGGAAATATGCGTCCTGAGTATTATGCTGATTTATATCGCAGGTACCAAACGTATGTAAGGAATTACGGAGACAACAAAATTTATAAGATTGCTGGTGGGGCAAACGTTGATGACTATCGCTGGACAGAAGTATTAATGCGTGAAGCTCACTGGTTAATGGACGGTTTAAGTTTGCATTATTATACGATTCCAGGTGATTTCTGGAAAGGAAAAGGTGCTGCATTAGATCCGAGTGAACAAGAGTGGTTTATTACAATGAAGAAAGCTCTTCATATTGATGAACTCATTACAAAACATTCGACGATAATGGATAAATATGACCCAGAAAAGCGAATCGGTATGATTATTGATGAGTGGGGTACTTGGTTTGACGTTGAGCCAGGAACAAACCCAGGGTTTTTATATCAACAAAATACAATTCGAGATGCGCTTGTAGCTGGTGTTCATTTTCATATTTTCCATGATCATAATGACCGTGTTCAAATGGCGAATATCGCACAAACCGTTAATGTTCTTCAAGCGATGATTTTGACTGAAGGAGAAAAAATGATTGTAACTCCTACTTATCATGTATTCGAAATGTTTAAAGTCCATCAAGATGCAACAAAGCTAGATTTGAATATTACAAGTGAGACGTATGAGGTAAATGGTGAGCAATTACCAGCAATTAGTGTGTCGGCTTCAAAAGATAAAGAAGGAAAAGTAAATATTAGCTTATGTAATTTAAACCATAAAGAGGAATCGCAAATTACAATTGAGCTTCGTGGCTTAAAAGGAAATATGCAAGAAGTTTCTGGAAGAGTGCTTACAGCAACAGAAAGAAATGCTCATAACACATTTGAAAATCCAGAAAATGTGAAACCAACAAGTCTTGATTCCATTGAAGTTAAAGGTGAGATGTTGACAGTCACATTACCACAGACATCTGTTGCCATCATTTCACTAGGTTAGGAGAAAAAGATGCAATCACAACGATTGTGTAGAAGCTGTGGGATATCAGAGGAAGTAAACTTTGATTACGTGATAGAGGATAAATCAAAAGCAGTATGTGATGACATCTATGAGCAGAGAGTAGCTATTTGTATGGATTGTCCTTCACTTCAAAGGGGAATGACGTGTAAACACTCTGGTGACATTATCACATATCGCGCGCTGTTCAAAGAAAAAGGCTGTCCTTTTCCTGGTGAAGAGAAATGGTCCGTTACTAAAAAATAAATTCAGATGTAAAAGTTTATAAAAAGCTAGTGTGACAAACTAGCTTTTTATAAAAATAAATATAAATGAAAAGGCTTTCAAAGGAAGGGGTAAGGAAATGAAAAAAGGTAGAGTTAGAAAATTGATTGTGATGTGTCTTTTAATGGCATTATTAATTCCAGCTACAGTATTTGCACAAGGCGCATCAGACAAATCGAATAAAGGAAATAGCAATAATAGTAACACCAATCGTCCTCATATGCCGTATGATGGAGAAATTCCAAGTTTTACAGAGGCTTCTGTTCATGATCCAGCTGTCATAAAAGTAGAGGATACATTTTATGTGTTTGGTTCTCATCTCGCTTCAGCGAAAACGAAAGACTTTATGAACTGGGAACAGATCTCAACTCATGTTCATAATGGGAATCCATTAATACCAAATGTATATGAAGAGCTTGCGGAAGCGTTTGAGTGGGCAAATTCAGATACATTATGGGCAGCAGATGTGATTCAATTAGAAGATGGTAAGTTTTATATGTATTATAATGCTTGTCAAGGTGATGCACCAAGATCGGCATTAGGTATTGCTGTTTCCGATAATATCGAAGGACCATATGAAAATTTAGGAATCTTCTTAAAATCAGGTATGTGGGGAGAAGAAAGTCCAGATGGGACAATCTATGATGCAACAATTCATCCAAACGCAATAGACCCAGATGTTTTCTTTGATAAAGAAGGTCGCTTATGGATGGTATATGGTTCATATTCGGGTGGTTTATTTATTTTAGAATTAGACCGTGAAACAGGATTTCCATTACCAGATCAAGGATATGGTACTCATTTAATGGGAGGAAATCATAGTCGAATTGAAGCACCTTACATTTCTTATAGTCCTGAAACAGATTATTACTATTTGTATGTAACATTCGGTGGCTTAGATGCAATCGGTGGTTATAATATGCGAGTCGCTCGGTCAGAAAATCCAGATGGACCTTATTATGATGCTGAAGGAAACAAGATGACAGAAGTTAAATCTGACCCGAGTTTACCACTTTTTGATGACCGTTCGATCGAGCCTTACGGTGTAAAACAAATGGGGAACTTTTTGTTTGAGCGTGAAATCGGTGAAAAAGGAACAGGAATTGGTACAGGCTATGTTTCACCAGGACATAATTCAGTGTATTACGATGAAGAAACAGGAAAGCATTATTTAATTTTCCATACTCGTTTCCCTGAGCAAGGAGAAATGCATCAAATTCGAGTACATCAAATGTTTATGAATAAACATGGCTGGCCAGTCATTGCTCCGTATCGTTATACCGGAGAAACGATCTCAAAAATTAATCGCCAAGATGTAATAGGAGAATATAAGTTTATTAATCATGGGAAAGAGATTACTGCTGACATTAAAAAGTCATCATTGATTACATTAGAAAAAAACAATAAAATATCTGGAGCTGTCACAGGCACTTGGAAAACAACTGGGCATAATGCAGTAGAGTTAAAGATTAATGGCGCAACTTATGATGGTGTGTTTTTGAGACAATGGGATCCAACTTCTGAAACGTATGTAATGACCTTTTCAGCTTTATCAAAAGAAGGTGTAGCTGTATGGGGCAGTCAAGTGGAAACAAAAACTGAAAAAGAAATTGTAGAAGCAGTATTTCAAGATTTACAGCTAGAGGAGACGGTGATTAGTCATCTTGTCTTACCAACAGAAGCAATGCGCCAAACAGTGATTTCATGGAAATCTTCAAATGAAAATGTCATCTCAAACTCAGGGCAAGTAACAAGACCGAACCCAGGAGACGGAGATGCTTCTGTCACACTGACTGCAACAATAAAAAATGGAAAGACGACAAAAACAAAAGAATTTAATGTAACGGTTCTAGAACGGAAAGACGGTCAACTTGTTGCACACTATAAATTCGATGGGGACTTAATAAATAGTGCTGAACATACTCAGTTCGGAGATGGACAAGTAACCGGAAATCGAATTACTAACGATGGTGGGACGATTACGTTTACTGATGGTGTAGTGGGTCAAGCCGCCATGTTTGATGGAGCATCTGGAATTCGCTTGCCAAATGGATTAATAACAAGTCATACGTATTCTGTCGCCTTTTGGTTAAAGCCTGAGCAAGTAACAGATTACACAACAGCGTTCTTTGGGGCAAGAAATGAAAATAGCTGGATTAGCTTTGTTCCAAAAGGACATAATGGCGTAAACCAAGACACGATGGTTTGGTCAGGAAGTTCACCATGGTATGATGCAGGAACAGGGACAAAACTTCAAGTTGGAGAATGGTCTCATGTTGCGATTACTGTGGATGAAGGCAATATTACGATTTTTATTAATGGAGAAGAAAAATTTAATGGAGCAGGTTTCCCAAATGTGTTTACAACAACAAATGGATATTTTGGATTAGGGGTAAACCATTGGGATGTTCCTTTCAAAGGACTAATGGATGAAGTAATTGTGTATAATGACAAGGCATTGTCTTCTGACGATGTATATAAACTCGCATCGAAAGAGTAATAAATTGTTAGTTTGTTTACAATAAAAGGCTGAGACGAAGGAGTGTGATTAACGAGATTAAATCTCTGTTAAACATGCCTTGTATGTCTCAGCCTTTTCATGCCATTATGCGGCTTTATTACCTTCATCGGCATCAAGCTTGAAGTTTGACTCTGCACGATTTAGTCTTACTTTGTAAGCAAATAATGCTAAAATGATAACAGTTCCAATTGCAGCAGATATATAGGAAGTTGTCATTGGTAAGCCAAAGCCAATTGGTGCATTAAAGATAAACGTTAATGATACCATCGTCATAAATGTAGCTGGAATGGTTGCAACCCAATGAAGTTTATACTGGATAGCTAAATACATAGCTCCGACAAAAAGGGCAATTGCACTGATGGAAGCATTGGTTACACCGAAATATCTCCATAAAATTTGGAAGTCCATATTTGTTAACATATATGATAGACCAAACAATGGCAGAGCGATCCATAATCGACTTACTAGTTTCACTTGGCCAATGTTAATATACTCTGCGATAATCATACGTGCTGAACGGAAAGCAGTATCGCCAGACGTAATCGGAAGAACGATAACCCCAAGTACTGCTAAAGTACCACCAATCGCACCAAGTAATGTAAAGGCAACTTCACTAACGACAAGACCCGCTCCTCCATTTGCGAGAAGTTCACTTAAGTCTGTTCCATAGAACAAGCTCATTGCGGCAGCCGCCCAAATCATCGCAATAATTCCTTCTACAATCATCATGCCATAAAACACTTTACGACCATTTTGTTCGTTTTGCAATGTTCTAGAAATAATTGGAGACTGTGTTGCATGGAATCCTGAAATTGCACCACAGGCAATTGTAATCATGAGCAACGGAAAAATCGCAGCTCCAGCAGGATGCATGTTTTCAAATGTTAACTCAGGAATCGGTGCTCCCGTGAAAAGTAACATCCCCCCAACACCAATCGCACTAATTAATAAAAGCGCTCCTAATATCGGATAAATTCGACCAATTATTTTATCTACAGGGAGTAATGTAGCAAAAATATAATAAACAAAAATAGCACCAACAATAATACCTAAAGCAACTGCACCATTCATTAAGTTAAATAAAAGTCCTGCAGGTGCTGTGACAAATACTGTACCAACGAGCAATAAAAGAAGGACAGCAACAGCATTCACAACATGTTTCATTGTCTTGCCTAAAAATTGACCTGCTAACTGAGGTAAATGGGCTCCTTTATTTCGAATCGAAATCATTCCAGTTAAATAATCATGGACAGCTCCGGCAAAAATCGCCCCGACAACAATCCAGATAAAGGCGACTGGACCATATAACGCACCCATAATAGGACCAAAGATTGGACCAACTCCCGCTATATTTAAAAGTTGGATTAATGAATTGCGGTTTGTTCCCATTGGGATATAATCAACTCCGTCTTTCATGCTATAGGCAGGAGTCATTCTCGCTTCTTTCACACCGAAAATCTTTTCAATCAATTTACCATACGTGTAATAACCGATAATTAAAAGTGCAATAGCAACTAAAAAAGTAACCATGTGTAGACACCCCTTTTCACTCAATTGAATACGCTTTCATTGTATCACCATAAATTTTAAATGTGACGAAGTTGTGTCTAACATGTAAAAAGACAAACCTAACATGTCGTTTGTTAGGTTTGTCATGTTCTATTTAAAGCTCAAGTTGTTCTCGCAATGATTTAACGTAATTACGGCTTACTGGTATTTCTTCTTTTCTTCCAACCATTTTTACTTGATAGGCTCCATTAAACCAAGGAATGAGCTGTTCCACCTTATCAAGATTTACAAGATAACTTTTATGGGTGCGAAAAAAAGGATAGCCTTTTAGTTTTTCTTCTAATTCTTTTAATGTCATTTTTGAACTGTATTTTACGTCTTTTGTACAAAGGACTGTTTCCCGTTCTTCTCGAAATAAATATGTGATGTCTGAAGGATGAAGATACACAATCCGCCCATCATGTTCTACAGCGAGCTTAGCTATACGTCCTGGTGGAGACGTTTCACTTCGTTCCGGTGTTGATAATCGATTTCTCACTCGACATATCGTTTCTTGTAATTGTGTTTCATCAAATGGTTTTAATAAATAGTCGAGCGCATGAACGCGAAAGGCCAAAGCGGCATAATCAGGATAAGCGGTTGCAAAAATAATCAGAGGAACTTTTCGCATATTTTGCAATGTATTTGCTAAGTCAATTCCAGACATTTGTGGCATTTCGATATCTAAAAACACAACATCAGGTTTTTGTGTCATAATAAGCGTTAACCCTTTTTCACCGGATTCAGCTTCACCGATAAGGTCAATATCTTCATAGTCTTGTAATAAAAATTTCAGTTCGTCTCTGCTTAAAGGCTCATCGTCAATAATGATTGTACGGATTTTATTTTTCATTCGTTTATCTCCCTATGTTGAAGCGTAAATGAAACACAAGTCCCTTTTGTATTACTCGTAATTTGTAAGCTTGCCCTTTCATCATACATCATTTGTAATCGGCGGTTGACATTATAAAGTCCAATTCCAGTACCTGTATCGGAAGGGACTTTTTCTTTCATCAGGCTGTTAATCCGTTCTTCCTCAATTCCTACACCATTATCTATAATGGAAATCTGTACAGAATCCGTTTCTTTTTTTACTTTAATTTTAATAAAGCTATCATCTGTTAACGCTTTGACACCATGCTTTATAGCATTTTCAACGAGTGGCTGTAGTGTCATAGGAGGGAGTAAACAAGTTAGCGTTTCTTCATCAATGTCATACTTCACTTTTAATTTATCGGAAAACCGCGCTTCTTCGATGGCAAGATAAGCTCTCACATGTTTTAATTCCGTTTCTAATGTTGTTTTCGTTGTTGTTGTACCTGCTAAATTTTGCCTGAAAAAGTGAGAAAGAGAAACAAGTAATTTTCGTGCTTTCATAGGGTCGATCCGAATCAGTGCAATGATTGTATTTAAAGCATTAAATAAGAAATGGGGGCTTACTTGAGCTTGTAATGCTTTAATCTCAGCTTGTTTCGCTAACTCTAAATGTCGGTCGACTTCAGATAATTCCAGTTGATGGCTCAGGAGGGTTGAAAGTCCTTTACTTAGTTCGAGAGTCATAGGGGAAATATCGTCTTCCGATGTAAAATAAAACTTTAATGTCCCAATGGTATTATCTTTAATTTTCAAGGGGGCGATTACAGCGGCTTTTAATAAGCAATCTTCGTTCATACAGCCGATCTCGCCAGCTTTAGCTATAACAAGGTTTCCGTCTTTAAGTACTCGTTTTGTCACTTCGGTTTTTATTCTATCATCTGTCACATGATGGTCTTCTCCGATGCCTGAAAAAGCTAAGACTTTTTCTTTATTTGTAATGGATACAGCATCAACTTGTACTTCTTTTAATAGGATGTCACAAGTCGACTTCGCCGTTCTTTCTTTTAATCCTGTTCGTAAAAAATTTAGCGTTAAGTCTGCTAATTTTAATGCTTTTTGAGCTTGAAGGGACCCACGTTTTTCTTCTTCATGGAAGACATTTCGAATTATTAAGATGAAGATAGCAACGCCAATTCCATTCGCAAGAATCATCGGTAAGCCAATATTGCCTACTAAAGTGACAGCATCATCAAATGGGCGAGAAAGCAATAAAATTAAACTCATCTGGACGGCTTCAGCAAGGGCCCCGACGATAAAGGCTGTTTGAATGGGGATAGTTGAATGGGTCGTGTTTTGTTTTTTATGGAAATAGCCGGCTAATAATCCAGCAACGACTGCCGATAAACCACAAGCAAACCCGGTAAATCCACCTAGTAAATAACGGTGGACACCAGCAATAAGTCCTGCACCTAGTCCAACTTTCCACCCTCCAAGAATCCCAGCAATCACAACACCAATAACGCGAGAGTTGGCAATGGCTTCGCCTTCTGCTAAATGAAGAACGGCTCGGCTATAAGTATTATCTTGGACATTTACGGTTAATCCCGTATAGGTCCCGATAATCCCGAATAGTCCGAAAATAATGATAATGCTCATTTTATGTAGTAAGGTTATTTCTCTTTTTTCAATTAAGAAACGAATAAACTTCAAACGAGTCATCAGAAAGGCTACAGCGATAATAATGCCAAGCCGTTCAATCATTCCTAGTAATAAATCAAACATATAAGTCCAACCTCTCAAATGGTACTAATTTGAATAGTGTATACTTAATTTATCATATTTCATTGAAGAATAGGAAAAAGTGGAACATTATGACACATGAGATTTTTTTTGTTGGACAAAAGCCATTTCACGCCATTTACCTTGACGCCACCGCCATAACATCAATATGCCACGAAGCCATTCATCTATAATAAAAGCAATCCAAATCCCGATTAACCCATAGCTAAGATGAATCCCAAGCACATACGCAATCGGTACACTGACACCCCACATTGAAATCATCCCAATCATTACAGGAAAATTCACATCACCTGCAGCACGTAACGCGTTGATTACGACAGCATTAAAAGCACGTCCTGGTTCAACGAGGACCGTAAGTAATAGTAAGAGGCTCCCTGTTTTTACAATGTCCTTATTTTCTGTGAAAATTTGAAAAATGGGCTCACTGGATAAAAAGAGGATGAACCCGACAAAGGTAGCTAAGCCAATGGCGACTTGTAAGCTTGTTATACAACGCTTATAAGCTTCATCTAGCTGTTTTGCCCCAATTTGGTGGCCGATGATAATTTGGGTTCCTTGCCCAATAGCGATGGAAAAAAGCAACACAAACATCCCGATATTTTGTGCATAGACTCGCGTTGTTAACGCTTCTGTTCCGAGTAAGACGATAAATGATGTAATGACTAATTGTGAGCCGTTAAAGGATAAATGTTCTCCTGCTGAAGGAATACCGATTTTTAAAATTTTTTTTAATTCAAATGATGGGAATCGCTTAAAAACATTGGAAAAGGGAAGTTTTCCATTTACACGCTTATATAATACAAGAAACATAACTATAATACCGATAGTTCTACTCAAGGCAGTTGAAAGGGCAACACCTTGAACACCGAGAACAGGAATCCCAAAAGGCCCAAAGATAAATAAATAATTGCCAATAACATTAAGAATATTCATTCCAATCGTCACGAACATCACATCTTTTGTAAATCGATAACTACGTAATGTTGCACCGATGGTCATAATTCCAGATTGAGCGAGCAATGACAGTCCTACAATTTGAAGATAAATCGTAGCTTCAGAAAGAATGGAGGGTGACACCCCGATTAGTTGTAATAATGATTGTGAAAAAAAGAGCAGTAAAATGCCAATGATAAGACCCAACACGAGATTGGATATTATTGAAACGACGGCAATCTGACTTGCTTGTTTCTCCTGTTTTGCACCTAAAAACTGAGCAACAAGGACACTTGTTCCAGTTGCGATAAATCCGAACATGACAATCATGACAGATAATATTTGATTTGAAACACCAACGGCTGCAACTGCATCATCTGAATATTGACTAAGCATAAATGTATCAGCATTTCCCATTAACATATGAAGGGTAAGCTCAATAAAGATGGGCCACGAAATAGCAAATAAAGATAGTTTTTTCATTTGTTCTTTTTCTTTCTTCACAAATATGTCCCCCATTGTAAAAAACTCGCTATAAAGAATCATAGCAATGTAAGAAAAAGAACAGAATGCAATGGAAGCAAATTTCTTACTATTTAGTAGATATTGTTAAAAGTTTATACTATCTTTAATACAAATGCCGAGTTTAAAAAATCCAAGAGTAAGTAGGGTTATGATTGTTCCAAATAAAAACAAAGCTGACGGAGAAAGTGGAAGTGAGCCAGAAAGAAATGATCCACAAATGACCCCAAACGAAAAGCAAGCATAATAAATACCAAAAGCCATTCCGCGTTTTTCGTTCCCAGAACGCTCAAGTACAATCGCACTTGTCGTTGGAAAAATGAAGGCAAAGCCGATTCCATAGACGACCATTGCAGTAAATAAACTGAGAGCATTAGTGGATAACGATAATATAAGCAAGGCAATAGAAATGAAACAAAGACCAATGGAAGTTATCGTCTCCTTATTTTCAATATCAAAAATTTTGTTTGTCGGCAACAGAAAGATAAGGATAGCGATAATCCCAAATGTACTTAATAGTGGTCCCGTCAATGCTGAGTGCAATTGAAGTTGACTTACTTGTAACGGGAGAGCATACGTTAAAATCCCTAAAGTACATAATAATAAAAATATGGATAAGTAAGAATAGAGTAAAGCTTTAGATAGTCGAAATCCATGCGGAGTTTTGTTCTCCGATTGTAATGGGCTTTGCTTTTGACTAGGATGTAAAAAAAATAAAGCACAAAGAGCAAAAATGAGCATAAGACCACTAAGAAAATAAAATAAGCTGTTATAACCATAAGAACTGCTGATGATAGCGCCAATCGGAGGCCCAATAATGGCAGCAATTCCAACAGCAGCCCCGGAAAAAGCCATGGCTTTCCCTTTTCGTGTTTCTGCTTTTTTGGCACTAAGAATTGTAAAGGCTGCGGGAACAATCAGTCCTCCTGCTAAACCGTGAAAAAAACGAACGATGATGAGTTGTTCGGCGTTTGCTGTGACGGTATAAAAAAACATCATCACACTGACGAAGAGCATTCCTATAAAGAGAATAGGTTTGGCTCCACGCTTATCAATCAAAATGCCAGCAAGAAGATTCCCAATGATATTAGAAAACGAATACATCCCGATAATCACACCGGTCAATAGCGGAGTTGCCCCAAGGCTCATCGCATAGGGGGAGATAATCGGAAGTTGAGAAAATGTATCAAGAAAGGCGACGATAATAATAATATAAATGAGTTTCATTTTTTTCCTCTTCTACTTTGTCTTTAATTAAATTAAACCAACTCTATTCGTGGAAAACAAGAAGCTCTTTCAAGTGTTGAAAAATTGACACTTCATGACTTACTCCTATTTCCAAATAAATAAAAAAAGCGCTAATGTATTATGAACCCGAACCGTAAAAATAAAAGGAGGGGTTTTAGATTCGCCATTTGTCAACTTTTTTTGTTAAAACATTAATGGTCACGATCTCGTAAATTTCCTTTGATAAACTGGGTGTCTAAAAGGTCTTTTAGACATCCTTTTTAGTTTTTAGTGCTTTAATAAAAAAATACGAATAAAATGAAAAGTCAGATAGTTGGACAAGGGTACTTCTTTTTTACTAAAATTATCATGATATATTATTCACGAGGAGTGATGGGATGAAAGCTTATACAAATGCAACGATAATAACGGGAGAAGGTACGATTTTAACAAAAGGGACATTGCTTGTGGAAAATCATAAAATAGTAGCTGTTGGGGAACAAGTGGAAATTCCAAGTGATGCTCAATTAATTGATGCTACAGGAAAATTTATTACACCGGGCATTATCGATGTACATACTCATCTTGGTGTTCATGAAGAAGGGGTTGGACCAGCGGGAGCGGATTTTAATGAAACGAGTGATCCCGTTACTCCGTTTGTAAGAGCATTAGATGGCATTAATCCTGTTGAAAAAGGCTTTGAAGATGCTAGACGTTCAGGTGTAACTACAGTTCAAATCATGCCAGGTAGTGCTAATGTTATCGGTGGTGAAATGGTTGTATTAAAAACAGTTGGGACGATTGTTGATGAGATGGTAATCAGAAATCCCTCTGGTATGAAAGCTGCACTTGGAGAAAATCCAAAACGCGTTTATGGCTCGAAAGGAAAAGCACCTGTGACACGAATGGGCGTAGCGGCTCTTTTTAGACAAGAATTTATAAAAGCTCAAAATTATTTAAACGCATTAGAAAAAGATAAACACCATGCAAGAGATTTAGGACTTGAGCAGTTGGCAAAAGTATTAAAAAAAGAAATTCCACTTAGAGTACATGCTCATCGTGCAGATGATATCGTCACCATCATTCGTTTAAAACAAGAATTTGGAATTGACCTTACCATTGAACATTGTACAGAAGGACATCAAATTTCTGACTTTCTAGCAAAACAAGATATTCGTGTATCTGTTGGACCTACGATGTCAACACGTTCAAAAGTGGAACTTGCTGATAAAGGGTGGCATACGGTGAAAGAATTAGTGGATAAAGGGATTTCTGTTTCTGTAACGACAGATCATCCTGTCGTTGGAATTGAGTATTTGCTTACTTCATTGGCGAATGCGGTCAAACACGGTGTTCCCGAAGAAGAAGCTTGGAAAATGGTTACTTCCAATGCAGCAAAACATCTCGGTGTTGAAGACCGAGTTGGCTCATTAGAAAAAGGAAAAGACGCTGACTTTGTTGTCTGGACAGGTCACCCTTTTGCACTTGAAACGAAAGTGGAATCTACCTTTATAAATGGAGAAATGGTGTATCAAGGATAGAAAAATCACCAAAAATCTCGTTTCATTGGAATAAAAAATGGGTATGAAAGTGAATGCTAATGATGAGGACTTTTATAACCATTGATGGAAGGGGATGGTGATCTTGTTTATGAGAAAACGACGTTCGGGTAACACGATGCTTGTAGGAACTTTAATTGGTGGTGTAATCGGTGCAACGGGAGCGCTTTTATTAGCCCCTAAAAAAGGACAAGAACTTCGTCAAGATATTATGAAGCAATTTGACCAAACAGAAAGAGAAGGCGGAAAAATCTCTCATATGCTACTTGAAATGGGAAGCGAATGGACCGCAGATTTATTTGATGACAATAAAGGAGAACAAACAGAGTCCAACTCTCAATCCACATCCGAAAACGAAAATCAACAAGAACAACACTCTAATGATGGTGGAGATATTGGTCATCTTATTCAAGAAGTTGTTGAAGATGGGTCAAATGAAGATCAAACGAACAACACAAAAGAGTAATTCTTTGAATCAGGCTGTCGAGAACTTCTCGGCAGCTTGTTCTTTTGGACAGATAAGAAAGCATAAAAATTTTGGTTCTATCAGAGCGAAGGCTCCGCACTTTGCTTGCGTTCCTCGTAGTGTCACGTTTTAATCGGACAGGGGTTCCGCTAAGTAAAGAAAAAAGACGGGAATGTAGATGCTATCGGACATATGTTCCGTTACTTTAGCAAAAACGACGGTAAAGCAATGTTATTTTGAAGGATAAAGGAACGTATGTCCGGTAGAAAATGAAAAATGGTGGTTTTGTATGTAATAGCGGAATACATGTCCGAAGCATGATTCGAGCAGAAATTTATAGAGCATAAAATGCAAAATATGATAAAATGGTCGGGAAGTTTAATGAAGGTGTGGATGTTATGGATTGGGATTGGGTGAATGTAACCGACTATTTTTATCGTATCAAATGGGTTGATATAGGAATAGCGATTGCGATTTTTCTGTTGTTTCATATTTTTAGAAAAGTGTTTACACGTTATATTTTTAAATTAATTGTTCGGTTTTCAAAGAAAACACCAACTGACATATTTACAAATTTATTATTAGCATTTGAAAAACCATTACGGACGTTTTTTATCATAGTTGGAACGTATGTTGCACTAATTTATTTGCCGGTCCGGCCCGATGTTATGCTAACTTTAGAAAAAGTGTACGGATCTTCCATCATTTTACTAGTCGGATGGGGCCTTTATAATTTCACTGCTGAAAATTCATCATTATTTATGAGGATGTTTAATCATATTGATGAAGATGAAGAAAAAAGTATGCTTATTCCATTTTTATCAAAAGGGCTTCGTTTCTTAGTTATTGCACTAACATTAACAATCGTACTAGGTGTGTGGGATATTCAAATTACAGGGTTAGTTGCCGGGTTAGGTCTAGGTGGTCTTGCGTTTGCATTAGCAGCCCAAGATACAGTGAGTAATTTTTTTGGTGGTGTCATTATTATTACGGAAAAGCCTTTTCAAAAAGGGGATTGGATTGAAACCCCAACTGTTACAGGGGTTGTAGAAGATATTACGTTTCGAAGTACGAAAATCCGAACGTTTGCGGATTCGGTTGTGACTGTTCCGAATTCTACGTTAGCGAATGAGCCAATTACAAACTGGGCTCAAATGGGCAAGCGGCGAATCACTTTTTCCCTTGGTGTAACATATTCAACACCGAAAGAAAAACTTGAAACTGTTGCGAGAAAAATTGAAAAAGCATTGCGGGAACATGAGGAAGTTCACCAAGATTTAATTTTAGTTCGATTCAGTGAATTTAATAGTTCAAGTTTAGATATTTTTATTTACTTTTTCACAAATACAATTATGTGGGGAGAATGGCTTCGCGTGAAAGAAGACATTAACTTTATCATTATGAAAATCTTAGAAGAAGAAGGAGTATCTGTCGCATTTCCATCCCGAAGCTTATATATTGAAAAACCAGACACTGGTCACACGTTATTACAAAATGAAGACAAATCCAATGAAGCTTAAGCTAATAATAGTCAACAGAAAAACGCCTTTGAGACAAGACTCTCAAAGGCGTTTTAACGAGCTTTCATTTTAAATATCAAATATAATAAATAAAAAGCAACGGGAATAGGAGACTGAGATGGAAAGACAAGTTGTGTTCATTACAGGTGCGGGAAGTGGTTTTGGAATGGAAGCTGCGATTCAATTTGCATTGAAAGGGTATGATGTGATTGCCACGGTAAGAAGTATAGAGCGGTCTGAACTTTTACGTCTTGCCATTAAAGAAATGCAACTTGAACAACGCGTGACGATAAAAGAATTAGACGTGACAAATTTCAATTGCATTCCTCAAGTGATAGAGGAAGTCATTGAGAACAGCAGCCGCATTGACATTCTCATCAATAACGCAGGGTTTGCTATGTCTGGCTTTTGTGAAGATGTCACGATTGAAGAATGGAAAGAACAGTTCGAAACGAATGTTTTCGGGCTTATTGCAGTAACAAATGCGGTGCTTCCATATATGAGAAAACAGAACAAAGGAAAAATACTCATGATAGGAAGTATTAGTAGTAGTATTGCTTTTCCTGGGATTGGCCCGTATGTTGCCTCTAAGCATGCCATAAAGGGCTATAGTGAAAGTCTACGGTTGGAATTAGTTGATGAAGGAATCCATGTTTGTTTCATAGAACCAGGCTCTTATAAAACAAATATATGGAGCAGAGGAAAACGGATGGCTAACAAAGCGAAAGACACTATGTCACCGAACTATAACAAAGTTATCGCGCTAGAACACTATATGGAAAATAAAGTTGAAACATATGGAGATAAAAAAGAGGTCGGGAAACTATTAGTTAGCATTGCTTCTTCTCCTCATCCGAGCTTTCGTTTTCCGATCGGACGAGGTGTAAAGCCATTACTTTTCTTAAATAGCATTTTGCCATGGAAGATTTGGGAATGGCAAGTCATGAAACAAATTCGTAAGATATTACAAAAGTGAATGTGAAAAGCCAAACAAAAAAAGCTAGGTGTTTCTCTCTACTATTGTGTAAAATAAAGAAAAAAGATGTGGCGTAATTCAACGACTTTTTGCTGTTATGTCAAATTGAGGAGTACATTCATGAAATACCGGCTAGTGATGAAAAGTATATTAATATATATAGGTATTGTTCTTTTTGCAGTTGCTCTCGTTAATTTTAGTTTATCGCATTTGTTATTGAAAGCACCGTTACAAGCATACATGAATGACACGCTAAAAGAAAAAATAGATGTTGTCGTTCAATTAACAGAAAGTCATGTGGATGATACACTTTATTTGCAAGCAACTTTTGAAGAACTGCTTGTGAATGAACAGGATTTTAACCATGTTGTCCTGTACACTGACTCTGACATGCTAGTCGTTGGTCAAGTTGAACAAAGCGATAATATGATACAGCAACACGTAGACTCTATTTTAATTGAAGGTGAACAACTAGATAAAGAGGCTAATTATTATGGAGTTCAATTCATGGATAATACGGTTTTACTCATTGGTCTTAATTATGAAAGACACCGTGCGATTGAAAATCGAATTATCATAGTCGATGTCGTTGTGACGTTGTTTGCGTTTTTGCTCGTATATTGTATCGTTCTTTTTATTGCTAAACGAAAGCTTAGACCATTAGATGTGATTGAATCCTATTTAGGAAATGTCGCAAGAGGAGATTTTTCAAAAAGATTAGAGATAGGTCAGCATCAGCACTTTCAATGGCTAGTTGATAGAATAAATGAAATGGTTAGTCATATTCATGAATTAGTGCAAGAAGTGAGAAAGAAAGCAGATAATCAAGTTGAATATATGTCATTCCATGATGGATTAACAAATCTACCAAACCGTCGATTGTTTCGAGAGTTAATTAGTCAACAAATTTATATTGCTGAAAAAGAGAATAGTCAGTTTGTTGTTTTATATATTGATGTTGATGGTTTTAAAACTGTAAACGATACACTCGGACATTCTTTTGGTGACCAACTGCTTATCAAAATGGCAGAGCGTCTTCAAGATACAATAAAAGAGTCAGGAATTCTTGCTAGACTTGGTGGAGATGAGTTCACTGTTTTAATTACAGATGAATGGATGAGTCAGCAAGAGAATGTGAATGGGCTATGTAAAGCGATTATCGAAGCTTGTACGAAGGAATTTGAAATAAACAATAATCAAATTTCACTTTCGGTTAGCATTGGAGTCTCAATATATCCTAAAGATGGATTGAAGCACGATACTTTATTAAGAAATGCTGATGCGGCAATGAATACAGCAAAAAGTCTTGGTAAAAAACAATTTATCTACTATCAACCTCATATGAGTGACATTGTGTTAGAACGAGCAGAAATTGAAAAAAATATAAGACGAGCTTTTGAGCAAAATCAATTAATGCTAGCGTATCAACCTCAAATTGATGCTAGAACGAATGAAATCGTTGGTGTAGAAGTATTACTTCGCTGGTATGATGAAGAGTTCGGTATGGTGCCACCTGGTAAATTTATTCCGATTATTGAAAAAACCAATTTAATTCATCAAATTGGCAATTGGGTCATTCACGAAGCTTGTAAGCAAAACAAAGCTTGGCAAGACTCGGGCTATCCGCCAATGAATATATCTATCAATGTATCTGCAAAACAATTTCAGCAAGAAAATATCGTTGCTGTCTTTCATCAGGCATTACAAGCATCTCAATTAGATCCAAACTATGTCACGATTGAAATTACAGAAAGTACGGCTATGGATAATACGGTCACAAATGTTAGAAAAATGGCAGATTTGAAATTGCTAGGAGTGCATATTGCTATAGATGATTTTGGAACAGGGCACTCCTCTCTTCGATATTTAAAATCATTTCCGATTGATACCTTGAAAATTGACCGCGAGTTTATTAAAGATTGTGGGCAAGAAAAGGGAAGTGAGGTTGTGACAGCTATTATTGCGTTAGCAAAAAGTTTACAAATCGATTTAATTGCTGAAGGTGTAGAAAAGAAAGAACAACTTCAATTTTTGCAACAAAAGGATTGTCATGTGATCCAAGGATATTATTATTGCAAACCTTTGTTTGCTCCGGAGTTTGAAGAATGGTTAACAAGTAGAAAAGAAGAGTAAGTTGATTAAATAGAAAGGTAATGAAACCATAGCCACAAAACGCTTTTGAGATAAGATTCTCAAAAGCGTTTTTTCGTTATATTTTCGATTCTCTGGTGGTTACATGGGAGGTCGTTGCTTCACAAGACTAGTATTAAAAAAATGAAACGAAAAGGCTCCTTATCACGTCTAATGTAAAGAATAGAAACATAGAATACAAATGACTAGATACTGATATATTTCTGTTCCATGAATAGAGACATAGGATATTGGGTAAACAGAGAGTATAAATGGATTTGTCTTAATTATTGGAGAGGTGAGGCAAAATGAAAAAAGTGAACTGGTTGATATTGTTGTTAATTCTCATTTTACTAGGCGGTTGTGGACAGGAAAATGGACTAGAACTGGTAGATAAGGAAAAAGTTCAAATAAACGAACAAGAAGTAAAGACCATTAATATTGCTAGCAAAACGGTGTCTGTAGAGGGGAAAGAAGAGACGTTAGATTTTACCTGGATTGAAAAGGCGTATGAAGGATATTTAGCCGACATTCCACTTGCGATTGGAACGGAAAAAGAACAGGTGCTTACACAATTTGGCGAACCACTAGAAGAAGGATATTATAATGGTGGTCAGTTTCTAGATTATACTCATGTCACTTTTTTTATTAATCCAGAAACAAATAAAACGAGTGCGATTGCGGTCCCTTTTGAAGAACACGAGAAGGTGGTTAGTGATTTGTATCATGCGCTCGGCACACCAGATATTGTTGAATATAATGAAATGGAAGATTTTTGGGCGTATGAATATCATGTTGGAAAGCATATTCTCCAATTTGAGACAAAAGAGAAAGAAGGAACTATTCATTATGCTTGGATTCGATTAAATTTTAATGAGCCGATTGAAGATAATGTTTAAGCTAGATAGACCTTTAGACAACTTCGTCTAAATTAAAGGTGAGACCACAGTGTAAAAACACATCTGGTCTCACCTTTTTCTTTTTTAGTTTAACGGTGTAAAAATCTCCTTTGCTTCTGGAGGGTTTTCGATAAGTCCTTCTTCTTTAAGCCAATTAATAACTTCTTGCCATGACTCAAGAGACTGACTACCAAATGGCTCTCCCTCTTCTTCCATCTTTGAAAGTAAAATTTCAATCGATTGGTCTTCAACGGCACGAATTAACGGGAAATTCACTTGGTCTTGGTTTGCAAATAGAATATCTAGACTTTTCGAAGGATTTTCTTTCATTAGTTCATATCCCTTCGTTGCAGCACGCCAAAAAGCTTCAATGTTTTCTCGCTCATTCTCAAGTGTTTCTTCATTTGTAACAATAACAAGCTCATAATACGAAGGAACACCATAATCCGTTGGGTTAAAATAACGAATGTCATGGCCTTGTTCAACTAAAACAGGGTATTCATGATTAATATAAGTGCCAATGACGGCATCGACTCTGTTACTTACGATTGATGACCCTAATTCAAAACCAACATCAACTAGAGAAACATCTTCTATATTCCCACCATCTGACTCAACCATTGTTTTTAACAATGGTTCGTTAACAGGAATACCCGGGTACCCGACACTTTTGCCAACTAGATCTTGAGGAGATTGAATGTCACTATCGGCCATGACCATTAAGTGGTTTAAAGGAGAGCGCACAATCGCTGCGACAGACACGACAGGAACCCCTTTTTCCCTTGCCATAATAACATCTGGTTGGTATGTGATTCCGAGAGTAACACCGCCTGTTGCTGCTAAATTAATAGGGTCAGTTGGATTTGCTGGAAAGCGAATATTGACATCCAACCCTTCTTCTTCAAAATATCCTTCTTCTAATGCTGCATATAAATATGAATGAACAGCATTTGGGTACCAATCTAGCATAATATCCATACTTGTTAAATCAGCGGGTTCTACCGTTTCTTGTAAGTCATCTTCTCCCGCTTCAGGTTGACTTTCACCTTCAGTTGGTTGTTCGGAACCACAAGCACTTAATAATAATAGTGAGCATATTGCAAATAGAAAATAGTGTTTCAAGATAAATTCCTCCATTTTAATGTTATTGTTTCTAGTAGTTTTACGAGTAAAAATAGTGTAATGCCAAGTATAGATAACCAAACAATTGGTGCGAATACACCCGGCCCGTCAAATTGGGTCATCATTCTTCTACTAAAATAGCCTAACCCTGCATCGGCGCCTAACCATTCTCCAATTGCTGCGCCGATAACACTTAAGGTTACAGCCACTTTTAAACCTGAGTAAAAATAAGGAAGAGCGGTTGGAAGTTGAATTTTTGTAAAAAGCTGAAACCGACTAGCTCCCATTGTTTTTAATAAATCTAAATGTTCGCTTTTAGTTGAACGTAACCCATCAAACGTACTAACTGTAATAGGGAAAAACGTAATTAACACGGTCACAACGACTTTGCTCCAAATCGTATAGCCAAACCATAAAACAAATATAGGGGCTAAAGCAATGATTGGAATTGTTTGTGAAGCAATAACAATCGGAAAAAATGTTTTTTCTGCTGTTACATTTGTGTTCATCCAAATCGCTAACCCCACCCCAAAAACAATCGAAATCGTTAGCCCGATAACTACAATTTGCAATGTCGCTGGAAGGTGGACAAAAAAGAGAATATCATGTAATTCCACCATTTTTTGTCCAATATGAGAGGGAGCAGGGAGTAAATACGGTTTGTTATAATATTTAGCCCACAGCTCCCATCCTATTCCAATCATGCTTAGGAACAGTAAGGAATAAACCGAATAGCGTAACTTCATACTGACACCTTCTGTCTTAGCCGATTTAAAATGGACCGTTTTAATTCGGTCAACTCTTGTGTCAATAAATCATCAATGGACCGTGGTCGACGAAGTGGCAGTGAAATTTCCTCAAACGTCGTTAACGGTGTTTCTGTAAATAAAATGATTCGATCAGATAAAAAAAGCGCTTCATCTACATCATGAGTAATAAATAAAATCGTACTATTTAATTCGTCCCATTTTGCAAGCAACCATTCTTGCATTGTCAGTTTTGTCATCGCATCAAGAGAGCTAAACGGTTCATCAAGGAGTAATAACTCGCTTCCACCGAGCATAGCCCGTAAAAAAGATGCCCGTTGCTTCATACCACCTGATAATTGATGAGGGTACTTTTTTTCTGTTCCTTGCAAACCGAAAGATGGAAAAAAAGAAAGGGCAATTTCTTTTGCTTCTTTTTTGCTTTTTCCACTCACTTCGAGTGGGAGAATTACATTATCTAGGACGGTTCGCCATTCCAATAGCATATCTTGTTGCGGCATAAGTCCCACTTTCCCTAACCGATTTCCATTTGTTTCTGTTTGGAAGGTGATGTCTCCCGTAATCTGTTTTTCTAAACCGGTAATTAGCCGAAAAATCGTACTTTTGCCAGAACCGCTTGGGCCAAGGATGCTAACAAATTCACCTTGCTGAATGGTAAAGGATAAATCTTTCAAAACGATTTGTGATTGTTCTGCCTTTTTCTGTGGATAAGAAAAAGAAAGCTGATGAAATGATAATAGGGGTGTGTTATTCATCTGTTGGCCACATGTCTTTGTTATAGGACATATCCCAAAACATATACTCATACCGGCTAGTATTTAAAAAGATTTCTTCAAGCTTCTCTAATTGAGATTCTGGAAGACCAGTAGCTAATTCATCTAAGAGGTCAATGAGCCAATCGGCTAATTGGCCAAACTCTTCAGAGCAATACATGGAAACCCATTCCCCGTAAGTTTCATGTTCGGTTGCCCCTGGAAGTTGCGAAAGCTCTTTTCCAATTTCATAATAACTCCATGTGCAAGGAAGGACGGCAGCAACAAGTTCTGCAAGTGACCCGCGTTGGGACACATTTAACATATATCCACTATAAGCTAATGTCGTTGGAGCTGCTTTCGTCGCTTCTAGTTGTTCTATCGAGATACCGAGACGTTTTGCATATTGTCGGTGTAAATCCATTTCCACATTTAACGTAGAGTCTAATAAGTTTGCGAAGGTTGACATCGTTTTTAAATCCTGAGCTTTTAAGCTTCCTAAAGCAAAGAGACGAGCATAGTCAATTAAATAAAGGTAATCCTGGCACATGAAAAATTGAAATTTATCAAGTTCAAGTGTACCTTGACCAATTCCTTGTACAAAAGGATGGTCATGACTTTTTCTCCATATTGGCGTTGCTTTTTTATGTAAGCGCTCTGTAAATTTCATTTATTACACTCCTTTTTTTGAATGACACCACTCGTAAATAAAAGTTAATAGAACTTTAGTGAAATGAACTAACTCGTCAACTGACACTTGTTCATTTACAGCATGAGCATGTTGGAGTTTTCCAGGACCATAAATGACCGTAGGAATTCCAGCCTCACCTAACCATCCACCGTCAGTTACAGTAGGGGACATGCTAATTTGTACGTTTTCATGAAACACATGCTGGTGGGCTTGTGCAAGCTGTTGAACACCTGGGTGTGTAGGGTCGATTTCTAAAGAAGGAAAAATTTCGCCTCTTTCTTCAATCATCGATGTGCCACCCCATTGAAAAATAGGTGGGTGTTCACGTAACCATGGATCAGCTTTTGCCATTTGTAATATATGGTTTTCCACTTCTTTTGCGATATCATAATGGTTTTCGTTTGGATAGAAGTGAACTGTAATCCATAACGCGCATTTATCAGCGATAAATGCAGCATGTCTGCCACCTTCAATGACGGCCGGGTTAATCGTCGTCATGCCGGGTGGAAACCCTGGATATGATTTTGTAATGGCCCAATGTTGTTCAAGTTCATTTAAGCTAGAAATGACTTTCATCATTTTTTCGATCGCACTAGCTGCAAACATCCCACCACCTGCATGAATCATATTTCTCCTTGTTGCATCATGATAGGTGTTTGGACTTTGAATCGTTATCCAACCTGTAATGACACCACCTTGGCCTTGAATTTGGCAATCGCTTGTATCAACGACAACGGCAAAGTCAGCTGTGTATCCTTTTTTACAACATTCTAATGTTCCAGCTTCCCCGACTTCTTCTCCTATAACAGACTCTACAATGAGATCCCCAGGTAAGGAAATGTTATGACGCTGAAGCAAGGATAAGGCAAACAAGGCACAACCTAAGCCGCCTTTCATATCAGCTGCACCACGACCATACAAAATACCATCTTTCACAATAGGTGAAAACGGTGGTTCTTCCCATGGTTCATCTTTATGGACTTCCGCAACATCAATATGCCCATTAATGAGCAAGCTATTTGCGCTAGAAGGTTGTTTTCCTTTTAGGACGCCAACAACATTCGGATCGTTGTGATAAACATCCCACATATCAATGGTGAAGCCGAGTGATTGCAAATAATCGGCGATAAATTGTTGGGCTTCTTTTGTATTTCTAGCAGGTGGACTTGGTGTTTCAAAGGCAATGAGTGTTTTGATCAGGGAAAGTAATTCTTCTTTATTTGTTTCCACCGCATGTAATAGATTCATAAGCTCTTTTGAGTTTGTCATTTCTAACCTCCTTTTATTAGAAAATAAAAAAAGCTACTTCAGTGAAAAGAAGTAGCTTGGGTACAATATCGCATGTCAGTACAACGAAACCGTCCATCCACTTCCCTCCGCTAGTGTTACCTAGATCAGGTTCATAGGGTTTAGGTTGTTAACCTTTCTCAGCTATATAAGCACCCCTAGTGGTAATCCATATTTGACTGTAACTATCTATGATAAAAGCTATCACAGATAAAAGGAAAACTCAACCAAAAGGACTATTCTTCTATAAAAATCATGAACATATTGTTTTTATGTATTATAACACAGAGGTAGTGAGTGGTATTAAGTAATGAAACAATTGATGGTTTATTACGTTAATAAGACGGTTTTTTTTCAGTTATTAAAAAAAAATAGAAAAAAAGATAAAAAAGTGGTTGATATTACTAAAAAACTGTTATATTATAAATTCATAAAATAAAAACTGTATTACTACAGTAACAAAAATGGAGGGAGAGGAAAGTGTGAATCAGATAAAAACGAGTTTGGAAATAAACCATGTGAATCGTTATGAAGAGGTTTTAACGCCAGAAGCTCTTTTGTTCGTAGAAAAATTGGTTCGGAGATTTGATAAAAGACGAGTTGAACTCCTAAAGAGAAGGCAAGTACGACAGCTAGAAATTGATAAAGGGATCATGCCAAACTTTTTGCCCGAAACAGAGACGATCAGAAAAAGTGAGTGGGAAATTGCTCCATTGCCAACGGATTTGCTAGATCGCCGTGTGGAAATTACAGGACCAGTTGACCGCAAAATGATTATTAACGCTTTAAACTCTGGTGCAAAAGTGTTTATGGCCGATTTTGAAGATGCCAACTCACCAACATGGGACAACAATATGAATGGACAAATCAATTTGCGTGATGCGATTCGAAAAAACATTCGTTTTGTTAATGAAGTAACTCAGAAAGAATACAAACTTAAAGATGAAATTGCGACTTTAGTTGTTCGTCCTAGAGGGTTGCACTTAGTCGAAAAGCAAATTACGTTTGATGGAATACCGATTTCAGGTAGTTTAGTAGATTTTGGACTTTATTTTTATCATAATGCAAAAACATTGATTGAAAATGGTTCAGGACCTTACTTTTACTTGCCGAAACTTGAAAGTCACCTAGAAGCTAGATTATGGAATGACATTTTTGTATATGCCCAACGAGAGCTTTCTATCCCTGAAGGAACAATTAAAGCAACTGTATTAATCGAAACGATTATGGCAGCGTTTGAAATGGATGAAATTTTATACGAATTAAAAGAACATTCAGCAGGGTTAAATTGTGGAAGATGGGATTATATTTTTAGTTACTTAAAGAGATTTCGAAATCATCCGGACGTCATTTTACCAGACCGTTCACAAGTGACAATGACTGTCCCTTTTATGAAAGCGTATTCGACATTAGCGATTAAAACATGTCATAGAAGAAACGCTCCAGCTATAGGGGGGATGGCTGCGCAAATCCCAGTGAAAAATGATGAGAAAGCGAATGAAGAAGCATTTGCTAAAGTTCGCGCAGATAAAGAAAGAGAAGCAACAAACGGGCATGATGGAACATGGGTTGCACATCCCGCGTTAGTTCCCGTAGCGAAAGAAGTATTCGACAAATATATGCCAACACCAAATCAAATTGATAAAAAACGTGAGGATGTCAATGTAAGTGCCCAAGATTTAGTTGAAATACCAGAGGGGACGATAACAGAGGACGGACTTAGAACAAACATAAGTGTTGGAATTCAATATATCGAATATTGGTTGCGCGGGCACGGGGCTGCACCAATCAATAACTTAATGGAAGACGCAGCAACAGCGGAAATATCAAGAGCGCAAGTATGGCAATGGATTCGTCATCCTAAAGGTGTTTTAAATACAGGAGAAAAAGTGACATTAGAACTTGTACACCAATTACAAAAAGAAGAATTGGAGAAAATCAAAGAAAATCTGGGGGTTGGGGTCTACCAGAGCGGAAGATTTGATGAGGCAAGTAAACTATTTATCTCACTTATTGAAAATGATGAGTTTGAAGAATTTTTAACAGTTCCTGGTTATGAATGTATTCAATAATAAAAAAGATGAAAAGGGAGATGGAGTATATGACAAACAATACGACAAGAGAAGAACAAGTGAAAGAATTGCAATTTGATTGGGATACGAATGAAAGATGGTTAGGGATTGAAAGACCTTATAGTGCTGAAGACGTTGTACGCCTTCGTGGTTCTGTTCAAATTGAACATACGTTAGCTAGAAGGGGATCTGAAAAACTATGGAACTTAATCAATAATGAGCCTTATATTAATGCGTTAGGTGCCCTAACAGGGGGGCAGGCTGTTCAACAAGTAAAGGCAGGCTTAAAAGCGATTTACTTAAGTGGATGGCAAGTTGCAGCAGATGCTAACATTGCAGGACAAATGTATCCAGACCAAAGTTTATATCCGGCAAATAGTGTTCCTCAAGTTGTAAAGAGAATTAACAACTCATTGCAACGTGCTGACCAAATTCAACATATGGAAGGCAATGGTGATGTTGATTATTTTGCACCAATCGTTGCTGATGCAGAAGCTGGTTTTGGTGGTCAGTTAAATGTGTTCGAATTAATGAAAGGAATGATCGAAGGCGGTGCTTCAGGCGTTCACTTTGAAGACCAATTAGCTTCTGAGAAAAAGTGTGGACATTTAGGTGGAAAAGTATTAATCCCAACACAAACCGCGATTCGTAATTTAGTATCAGCTCGTCTAGCTGCTGATGTTAGTGGTGTTCCTACTGTTCTTATTGCTCGAACAGATGCGGATGCAGCTGATTTAATTACGAGTGATATTGACCCTGTTGATGCTCCATTTATTACAGGTGAGCGAACAGCAGAAGGATTCTACCGTACTAATGCGGGAATTGATCAAGCAATTGCTCGTGGATTAGCTTATGCACCATATGCAGACTTAATCTGGTGCGAAACGTCAAAACCAAGCTTAGAAGAAGCAAAACAATTTGCGGATGCGATTCACGCTAAATTCCCTGGAAAAATGTTAGCCTACAATTGCTCGCCATCATTTAACTGGGAAGCAAATCTTGATAAAGAAACGATTGAAAAATATCAAGTTGAACTTGGGAAAATGGGTTATAAGTTCCAGTTTGTTACGTTAGCAGGATTCCATGCGTTAAACCATAGCATGTTTGAGCTTGCGCGTGGTTATAAAGAAAGAGGAATGGGTGCTTATTCAGAGCTACAACAAGCGGAATTTGCTAGTGAAGTAAATGGATATACAGCGACTCGCCACCAACGTGAAGTTGGAACAGGTTACTTTGATGAAGTAGCACAAGTTGTTTCTGGTGGTACATCGTCAACAACTGCATTAAAAGGCTCAACAGAAGAAGCTCAGTTTCAAAAATAAGTGGGAAAAGTAGGGGATTAATTTTCCCTACTTTCTTTTTTGCGACTGATTATTTTTAAGCGAATAAAATAACAACTATGCAAAAAAAAAGGCGCGTTTTAGTATAAGGAGGAATAAAAAATGAGTAGGCAATTCCAAACAGCGGATCTTTGTGATGAGTTTCGTGATAAACTGAAAGTGGCTGACCGACTTTTTCGGCAATATGGAAAGAAATCGGCTTTTTTTGGGCCAATTTATACCGTAAAAGTATACGAGGACAATGTGTTAGTGAAACGAGCACTTGAAACAATTCCACAACATAGTGTCCTTGTTGTTGATGGTGGTGGGTCGACGCGTTGTGCTTTAATGGGAGATAATTTAGCTGATATTGCGGTTAAAAGGAAGCTAGCAGGTGTTATTATATATGGTTGTATCCGCGATAGTGCATTGATTCATACCATGGATACTTGTATCTTAGCCATTGGTACAAACCCTTTTAAAAGTATAAAAAAAGGGGAGGGAGAAGTTCAAATCCCGCTGTCTTTTGCTGGTGTCTGTTGGGAACCGGGCCATTATGTATATGCAGATGAAGATGGCATTCTGCTTTCAGACACTTTTCTATTATAACGAAATTGTCTGTTATCGTTACGGACATTTATTCCGTTATATCATTAAAAAAGGAATGTTTTTTATTTTTAACGGACATCGGTTCCGTTAATGAGCTGAAATAGAGGGAAAGATTTGTCAAATGACTTATGTAACGGAAAAGATGTCCGATAGCACATGACAAACGTGATTGATTCGAAAAATAGCAGAATAGATGTCCATTACGAGCTGTGAAAACAGCTTTTTTTCTTCGCTAGGATGACTTAGAAGTTTTTCGGCCATAATACGGCTTACGGATTGCATTTTTTCTAATCTATCACTATTATAAGAAGAGAATAAATATAGACATTGGAGGAACAAACAGATGAAAATGATGGATGCAAACGAAATTATTCAATTTATTTCGAATAGTGAAAAGAAAACTCCTGTAAAAGTACATATTAAAGGTGAGTTACAAGGAATTGACTTTGGAGCAGAAACAAAATCGTTCATTAACGGAAATACGGGCGTATTGTTTGGTGAGTGGAAAGAAATTGAAGCTGCTATAAAAGCAAATGAAGTTAAAATTGAAGACTATGTTGTGGAAAATGACCGACGCAATTCTGCGATTCCTCTTCTTGATATGAAAAATATTCAAGCGAGAATTGAGCCTGGTGCAATTATTCGTGACCAAGTAGAAATTGGAAATAATGCAGTCATTATGATGGGGGCTAGTATTAATATTGGCTCTGTCATTGGAGAAGGCACAATGATTGACATGAATGTTGTTCTTGGTGGACGTGCAACAGTAGGGAAAAATTGTCATATTGGTGCAGGCTCTGTTTTAGCTGGTGTAATTGAACCACCTTCTGCAAAGCCAGTTGTCATTGAAGACAATGTCGTAGTTGGAGCAAATGCTGTTATTTTAGAAGGAGTAACCGTTGGAGCAGGAGCTGTTGTTGCAGCAGGAGCTATTGTAACAGAAGATGTACCACCAAATACAGTTGTAGCGGGTACGCCAGCACGTGTCATTAAAGAAATTGATGAAAAAACAAAAGGCAAAACTGAAATTAAACAAGAATTACGCCGTTTAAACGAAGATAACTAAACAATTAAGGATGTCCCAAAGGGTGAGAGAACCTTTTGGGACATCCTCTTATTAAATAGAAAAGGAAGGTGTAATGGATGATGAACTGGCAAGAACGAGATATGACGTATATGATGTCAACGTATAATCGAATGCCAATTGCGATAGAAAAAGGCGAAGGAAATTATTTATTTGATACAGAGGGAAATCAATATTTAGATTTGTTTACAGGGCTTGCTGTTAATGTGCTTGGCCATTCTCACCCTGACATCGTTCAAACGATAAAAGAACAAGCAGAAAAGTTTTTACATATCTCAAATGTTTTTTTGAACAAGCCGGCGATTGAGTTAGCAGAACGTTTAGTGACGCATACATTACCAAATGGAAAAGTGTTTTTTACAAATTCCGGTGCAGAAGCGACAGAAGCAGCTATAAAGCTTGTACATAAGTGGACAAAAGAACAAAAAGAACCGAAAGCTGGTGTCATCGTATTAGAGAAAAGTTTCCATGGCCGAACATTAGGAGCGTTGAAACTGACGAGACAGCCAGGTGTATATCAGGACTTTCCGGTGACTTCAACACCAGTATATGAAGTACCACCACATGATTTAAAACAGCTTGAAATGGTTATGAAAAAAGAACAGCCGGCCGCAATTATAATGGAGCCTGTTCTCGGTTCTGGTGGAATTGTTCCTCTTGATGTTACATATTTAACGGATGTAGCTCAGTTATGCAAACAATATGGGGTTTTGTTTTGTATGGATGAAATCCAAACTGGGATTGGTCGAACAGGAAAGTTATTTGCCTATCAGTATGCGAATGTTTCACCAGATCTAATATTGTTTGCTAAAGGGATAGGCGGTGGTCTTCCTTTAGGAGGAATTATTGTCTCTGAGTCGTTAGCTCACTTGTTTCAGCCTGGTGATCACGGAACTACGTTTGCTCCGTCTCCGTTAAGCGCAGCGTTAGGAAATACTGTTTTTCGTGTTTTACTAGAAAAAGGGCTATTAGAAGAAGCAAATGTACAGAGTGAATATTTATGGGATAAGCTTCAAGTGATAAAAGACACGTATCCTGAAGTCATTGACAGTATTCGTGGAAAAGGGATGATGTTAGGGGTTGTTACACGACTTTCTCCAGAAAAAACGAAACAGTTACAAAAACAAATGCTAGCTGATGGGTTCTTAGTGGATGTGACGCAACAAACAATTATTCGATTATTACCTCCTCTAACACTAAAAAGGGAAGAAATCGACGAGTTTATTAATAGATTCCTTGCCAATGTTGAGACAATTCAAAAGGAGACTGTGTAATGGGCCAATTTGAGCAATTTGTCCAAATTCGAAGACAGCTTCACGAAATTCCTGAATTAGGGTTTCAGGAAGTGAAAACTCAACAATATTTATTAAAGTATATTAATCAGCTTCCACAACAATTTATTGAAGTGAATACATGGAAAACAGGAATACTTGTAAAGGTGGAGGGAACTGAACCGACAGGTGTCATTGGCTATCGTGCAGATATTGATGGGTTACCAATTGAAGAAGAAACCGGGTATGCCTTCACTTCTCATCATCCAGGGAATATGCATGCTTGTGGGCATGATTTTCATATGAGTATTGCACTTGGGTTATTAACTCATTTTGCTAAGCATCGTCCGAAAGAAAGCTTATTATTTATTTTCCAGCCAGCAGAAGAAGGCCCAGGTGGTGCCAAGCCGATGTTAGAGAGTGAAGAGTTCGCCAAATGGCGACCGACTCAAATGATTGCTTTGCATATCGCACCAGAATATCCGGTTGGTACAATAGCAACAAAAGAAGGGCTACTTTTTGCGAATACGTCCGAGTTATTTATTGACCTCCATGGGAAAGGAGGACATGCTGCATATCCTCATAAAGCAAATGACATGGTCGTTTGTGCGGCACACTTAGTAACCCAACTCCAAACGATTGTTTCAAGAAATATCGACCCGCTAGACTCTGCCGTGGTCACAATTGGAAAGATTAGTGGGGGAACGAAGCAAAATATTATAGCTGAAAAATCTAGGATTGAAGGGACGATCCGTACTCTTTCGCTTCAGTCTATGGAAAAAGTAAAAGCCAGAATAGAAGCGTTAGTATCGGGTGTCGAAGTTGGTTTTTCTTGTAAAGCAACAATTGACTATGGAGCTAATTACTGTCAAGTGTATAATGATGCTGCTTTAACCCGAGAGTTTATCGAGTTTAGTAAAAAGGCAG
Organism: Alkalihalobacillus sp. LMS39; assembly: GCF_022812285.1. Classification (NCBI taxonomy): domain Bacteria; kingdom Bacillati; phylum Bacillota; class Bacilli; order Caryophanales; family Bacillaceae; genus Alkalihalobacillus; species Alkalihalobacillus sp. LMS39. Next base: position 3,537,820 of record NZ_CP093300.1, on the reverse strand, counting down.
AAAATATAACTGTTATCGAGTGTCAAGAAGCGATGACAGGCGAAGATTTTGGGTATTTTCTAGAAGAGATACCAGGGTTTATGTTTTGGTTAGGTGTGAATAGTGCATACGGTTTACATGATGCAAAATTAAATCCTGATGAAAAGGCAATTGAAACAGCCATTGAACATTTAATTTCTTATATTACGTATAAGCAGTCTAATATGTAAAACGCTTTAAGTCCATTAAAAAGGTTATTCGTCCTTTTTTAACGGACTTTTCTTTTTCTCATTCATATGTAAAATTTGTATAGTTTACTTTCAATAATCCATACTAACATTGTAACATACAAGATATTTACTTATACATTTGGAGGTGTTTTTGATGCCACGAATCGGTGTCGAGCAATCATTAACTGACGTTCAACAAGAACTTCAAGCTAGAGGGTATGATGTTATTCAATTAAAACAAGAACAAGATGCGCAAGGTTGTGACTGCTGCGTCATAACAGGACAAGACCAAAATGTGATGGGAATCCAAAATACAGTTACAAATGGTTCTGTTATTACAGCAGATGGAAAAACAGCTGAAGAGATTTGTCAAACGGTTGAAGCTCGCATTCAACAAAGTCAATAATGACCGAAAAAAGAAACATAAGCAGGCGAAAAAAGCCTGCTTATGTTTTTGTGAAAGAAGCAACCAAACATTTACATTACTTGTTTATAAAATATCAAGTTTAACAAGTAACGCGAGTAAAAGTTGAAGTAATAGTTGGATGTTGATAGCTGCTTGTGTGTCTGTTGTCGTTACATCAACGTTACGAGAATTTTCGATAATTGTTTTTTGGTACGTCATTTGTTTTACTTTTGCTGTTTGTAAAAGCTCTTGTGTAATGCGTTCTGCAGTGGCACTGTCAGCAATTGAAATGCTAATGACAATCGCAATCGCCGCTTGTAATGATGCTTGGAGTGAAACAGCGGCTTTTGTATCTGTTGTTGTCACCGTTACATCACAAGAATCTTTAATTAAAATATATTCTTCAGAGAGCTGTAGTGTTTTATTTGCTTGAGTAGCTTCTTGCGCAACGTCCTCCTCTTTTGGAGAAGGGCATAATGGATGAGAAGTTTTTGGATCTAAGGCAGACCATTTTTTTTCTTTTCGGTCAGATGAGCGATATACTTCTTGGTTCATTTTTTAAAATTCCTCCTTTCAGTTTCTAATTCAGCATATGTAGGTATAGGTGTGATGGAGTGGACATATACCCTAGTGAAAATGCACAAATTTTCAACGGAGGAACAAAAAAACCATCCTCAATCTTTGAGAATGGCTATCGTCAATTAGTCTTCTTTTTTATTTACAAATGTTTTTACTGAACTAACATCATTGTTGCTCATAAATTGCTTTCGGACTGGGGGTTGTGGTTGTGATGGCTCTAAAGAAGGTGTAGAATCTGTTTGCTGTTCAAAGTCTTTTTCTGTTTTTGCTTTCTGTTGGTTTTTTAAAAAACCTTCTACTTCTTTTTGGATATCAAAAACAATGCCCTTAATCTTTTCTTTTTCTTCTGTATCTAAGTTCATTGATTTTGTTTTCACATCATGCTTTTTCAATACGTTGTCGACGACCATTTCAATTAACTTTTGTTGACTTGATTGGTTGATTTCCATTTCAATTCCTCCCTGAAATTGTCCCAATATAGTATAGAATATGAAATGATAATCTAGATGTGTAGGCGTTTTACCTGATTAGAAAAAAAGGATGTTGCAAAGAAGTGAATCTTTGAAACATCCAATATTATTATTCGCTTTTTGTAATATAAACTTGGTGTGGGAACGGAATTTCGATGCCGTTTGCATCTAGAGCTTCTTTTATTTCTTTTCGTAATCGTCTTTCAACCGCCCATTGATTCATATTTGTTGTTTTCGAAACGATTCGTAATACAACATCGGAATTACCAAGAGCTTGGACACCGACAACATCGGGACCTTCAACGATTTCTTCCATTTCTAGAGCGAGTTTATCACAAACCGTTTGCAACACTTCCATCGCTTTTGTAATGTCATCATCATAAGAAATGCTAATATCAACAAGAGCTCGCATATTTCCTCGAGAATGGTTGCTGACACTTCCTATTTCACGGTTAGGAATATAATGGAGAGTGCCATCGAATCCACGAATTTTTGTTGTGCGGATCCCAACTTCCTCAACAATCCCGTCTAATCCCCCGATCGTAACATAATCTTCTACATCGATTTGACGTTCCAAAAGGAGAAAAAATCCCGTTACTATATCACTCACTAATCCTTGTGCACCAAATCCAATCGCTAACCCTATAACACCAGCACCGGCAATTAAACCAGCAGGGTTTAAGTCAAATATTGTTAACACGATCGTGACAAAGACAAAAAATAAAGTATAAGACCAAGCGTTTTTTGATAATTTTTCAAGAGTCATTATCCGACCTTGTGTGACATTTCGTTGCTCTGCCATTTTGGAAAACCCGCGAGAAATAACTTTGTTGCCTATTGACTTTGCAATAAAAAACACGATAATCGTTAACAAAAGTTGTCCAATAATAAGGACCGCTCCACTTAGGAAATTGACAACAATTTCATTTTCAAACATATGTATTCACTCCAATCTACTTTACAACATTACCCTATTTTTTCGGTTTCAAACAGTTAGTTTTACTAAAACAAAATAAAGTTAAAAAAATTGTAACACATTGAAAATGAAAAAATCTCAAGTTAAATCGTTAAGAGAAAAAAATGCGAATATACTACTAGATTACTGTTTATAACTGTTGTTACTGGATATAACTATATAGTGATTATTATAAAATTGGGCATCATTAGCACATTCAGACAACTTTAACTATCATTGACTAACAAAAACCCTTCTCTTATAATATCAATGTAATATGACAAGTTTTTTAGGAGGTATGTACATATGTCAGATAAGCGAATGGTTGCAAAGCAAGCTCCTCGTTTTGAAATGGAAGCAGTGTTACCAAACAAGGAATTTGGTAAAGTAAGTCTCGAGGAAAACATGAAAAATGAAAAGTGGACGGTATTATTTTTCTACCCAATGGATTTTACTTTTGTTTGTCCAACTGAAATTACATCTTTAAGCGATCGTTATGATGAGTTTGAAGATTTAGATGCAGAAGTAATTGGGGTTTCTACAGATACGGTTCATACTCACAAGGCATGGATTAACACAGCTCGTGACGAAAATGGTCTAGGTGATTTAGCGTATCCATTAGCTGCAGATACGAACCACCAAGTTTCTCGTGATTATGGTGTATTAATTGAAGAAGAAGGTATTGCTCTTCGTGGATTATTCATCATTAGTCCAGAAGGCGAATTAATGTATTCCGTTGTCAATCATAATAACATCGGTCGTGATGTGGATGAGACACTTCGAGTTCTTCAAGCACTACAAACAGGTGGACTTTGCCCAGCAAACTGGAAACCTGGTCAAGAAACATTAAACGTATAATCTAGAATAATTGAAATTAAAGCGAATGAGGGTCTAGCATTTTGTTAGACCTTTTTTGCTAATTGAATAATGGAGGGACTAGAAATGGCACTTAAATTACGCTCACAATTACCTGAACTATCTGGAGCAACAGAATGGCTTAATGGAGAAGTGAAACGAGAAGAGTTAATCGGGAATAAGCCGACACTCATCCACTTTTGGTCTGTGTCTTGTGGACTTTGTAAAGAAGCGATGCCAAATGTAAATGAATTTCGCGATGCATATCAAGATAAGTTGAATGTCATTGCGATTCATATGCCACGTTCAGAAAAAGATTTAGACCTTGAACAAATTAAAGCTGTGGCCGCTGAACATGATATTACCCAAACGATTGCGGTTGATAATCAACATAAAATCACCGATGCGTTTGAAAATGAATATGTACCAGCATACTATGTGTTTGATGAAGAAGGTCAATTACGCCATTTTCAAGCTGGTGGTGGCGGAATGAAAATGTTAACGAAACGTGTGAACCGTGTATTAGGAATTAAAGAATAACAATAGTAACACGAAGTAAAAGAAGTGCTATTCATATTTGAATAGCACTCTTTTTTTTAAAAAGATAAGAAAGTGTTTAAGTTTTTGGTATAGCAGCGAAGTATTGAAAGTTTACTCTAGAAGAACGAAGGCTCCGCACTTCGTTTGAAACGAAAAGACGCTCTCGCGTTGTTCTTTATTGCAATAATGAAGTAGTGAGGGATTTTAAAAAGTAGGGCTTGAGTTTGTACTTTTTTCTATTTCATTATCACCTCTTTTGGGCATCGCCTATATATATAGTATGAGGTGATAATATGAATATAATCGATAAGCGAAATTCATTAGCTCGTCATAATAACCGTAATTATCGTCGTCGTTCACGTTCAGCTATTACAAACATAGCCATTCACCATAGTGCGACAACATCTGGAAGTGCTGAAGCTTTTGCCAGGTATCATGTAAATCAGCTTGGTTGGCCTGGTATTGGGTATCATTATGTTGTTGATAAAGATGGTTCAATTAGCAAATGTCATGATTTAGAAGTTGTCAGTTATCACGTCGGAAATAGTAATGGAAGAGCAGTTGGGATTTGTATGGTTGGAGACTTTCGTACTCAATCATTAGAAGCTGCTCAACGCAATGCAACGCTTGATTTAACGTTATCTTTAATTGAGGAATTAAATTTAGCTATTGAAGATGTGTTAGGACATATTGAATATCCTGGATATTCGTGGAAACCATGTCCTTCTGTTAGCATGAACGGATTTCGTAATGCTTTATATAGTCGTCGAGGAGAGCTACCGCAAGGAGCGATTCCTTCACGAACGTATGTCGCTGGGGCAAGACAACGGAATTTCTTATCTCGAGGAGACCAAGGCGATGATGTGAGGGCGCTTCAAGAACGGTTAACTGAATTAGGATTTGATGCAGGTCCGATTGATGGAATTTTTGGGCCGCTTACTTATGATGGTGTTGTTCGGTTTCAACGAAGTGCGAGTATCGGTGTTGATGGCATTGTCGGTCCAGAAACGAGAGCAGCTTTACGTGATGCACAAACACCAATAGATCAAATCGAACATGGGTCACCTACAGATGAGCCAGACTATCGTGAACCTAGTTTCTCTAATGAATCACGAAGACTTCTACGCTACGTTATCCCTGTTATGCGAGGTGAGGATGTTCAAGAAGTTCAACGGAAAACGGGGGCCATGGTCGATGGCTTATTTGGACCAGAAACAGATCGGAGAGTAAGGGAGTTTCAACGTCGAGAAAATTTAACTGTTGATGGGATTGTTGGGCCACAAACATGGAGAGCGTTAGACCGTGTAAGAAACACAGCCGCTCGATATGAGAGGTTATTAACGTTAAGGAGACCTTTTGTGCAAGGTGATGATGTAAAACGAGTACAAAGGGAACTAGGGGTTCCAGTGGATGGGCTGTATGGTCCAGTGACTGAACGTGCGGTCAGAGAATTCCAACAAAGTGAAGGCATTACTGTTGATGGCATTGTAGGTCCACAAACATGGGGCCGGTTATTTAATTAACGATAAGATTTTCTTAATAGAGTGAACTTGTATAAAATAAGACGCTCCGCGTTTTTTTAAAGCTTTATATATTTATTATGAAACGAACAAGTCAAACTTCGTTAAATGCAAATATAGCCGTTGTTATTAATACAGTGGTGAAGGACAAAATAAGAAGAAAGTGTCCTTCATAAATGCGATGAAGGACAAAATAAGGAGAAAACGAAGCAAAAGTGTCCTTCATAAAGTCGATGAAGGACAAAATAAGGAGAAAACGAAGCAAAAGTGTCCTTCATAAAGTCGATGAAGGACAAAATAAGGAGAAAACGAAGCGAAAGTGTCCTTCATAAAGGCGATGAAGGACAAAACAAGGAGAAAACGAAGCGAAAGTGTCCTTCATAAATGCGATGAAGGACAAAACAAGGAGAAAACGAAGCAAAAGTGTCCTTCATAAAGGCGATGAAGGACAAAACAAGAAGAAAACGAGGCGAAAGTGTCCTATCATACAAATGAGGTGGGCCCCCTGGAGAGAAGTGTCCAATAGAAGACTTCTATCAGCTATGTTTGTTTAGTGTGTCATGAAAAGGAATAGATACCTTTTGATTTAATGGATGGTGGCGATCTGATGCCACCAACAATGTTTTCCTGTGAAACTTGTGAAGGAGAAATGTATCCGGAGTATTATAAAGGGGAACATGGAGTAGAGTACGGACTTTCAGATTTGCAGAAAACAAAAAAGGACTGAGTGAGGTGGGTTCCTCACTCAGTTTTTCTTATACTTCCATAATAATCGGTAAAATCATTGGTTTACGTTTTGTTTTTTCATAAAGAAACGGTCCAAGGCTATCAGAAATTTCATTTTTTATTTCTGACCATTGTGTTGTTTTTCTTTCCATAATCGTATCAAGATGACTTGCTAACATTTTTTGGGCTTCTTGAATTAAGTCGCCCGATTCTCTCATGTAAACAAATCCTCTTGAAATAATATCAGGTCCTGCTGTTACTTTAAATTCTTTCATATTTAAACTAACAACGACAACAACGAGTCCTTCCTCTGATAAAATACGACGGTCTCGTAATACGATGTTCCCAATATCTCCAATCCCGTTTCCATCAACATAAACAGAACCTGATGGAATCTTCCCTGCTAAATTCGCTTCATCACTTGTCATTGCGAGTATATCGCCATTGTCCATAATAAAGGAATTTTCTATAGGTACTCCGCAATCCTCCGCTAGCTTTGTATGCATTTTTAACATGCGGTATTCGCCGTGGATGGGCATAAAGAATTTTGGTTTCATTAATCGTAACATTAGCTTTTGTTCTTCTTGTCCACCATGACCAGATGTATGAATATCGCTAAGTGAACCGTGAATAACATCGGCACCTGCTTTGTATAGTTGATTAATTGTTTTGCTCACACTTAATGTGTTTCCTGGAATTGGTGAAGACGAAAAGACAACTGTGTCGCCAGGAATAATTTGAATTTGACGATGCGTTCCAAAAGCAATTCTGGATAAAGCAGCCATTGGTTCTCCTTGGCTTCCAGTACAAAGAATGGTTATTTGGTTATCAGGTAGTTTATTAATTTGGTTTGCTTCGATAAACGTATTTTTCGGAGCTGTAATGTAACCTAATTCTTGTCCGATTGTAATGGCTGACTCCATACTGCGTCCGAAAATGGCTACTTTTCGATCGTATTTTACCGCCGCTTCAATGACTTGCTGGAGACGATGAATGTTGGAAGCAAAGGTCGCAAAAATAATTCGCCCTTCTACTTTCCTAAATATCCCTTCAATACTTTCCCCAACTCGTCGTTCAGACATTGTAAATTCAGGAACTTCACTATTGGTACTATCAGATAGGAGGCAGAGGACACCTTCCTCACCGATTTTCGCCATTTTTGTTAAGTTAGCTGGTTCTCCAACAGGAGTGAAATCAAATTTAAAGTCTCCTGTATGCACAATTTTTCCTGGCGGAGTATTCACAACGATGCCATACGCATCTGGAATACTATGAGTCGTTCTAAAAAATGTGACAGATGTTTTTGCGAATTTAATGACTTGGTCTTCTTGAAACTCAATTAATTTTGTTTTTCGTAAGAGACCATGTTCTTCTAATTTGCCTTTTAATAGTCCTAAGGCCAATTTGCCACCATAAACGGGGATATTTACTTCCCGAAGCAAATAGGGAATTCCACCAATATGGTCTTCATGTCCATGAGTGATAAAAAGTCCTTTAATTTTATCCACGTTTTTCTTTAAGTACGTATAGTCGGGAATAACATAATCAATACCGAGCAATTCATCCTCTGGGAATTTAATTCCCGCATCAATGACGATAATTTCATCTTGAAATTGTACCGCATAGGTGTTTTTCCCTATTTCACCGAGCCCACCTAAAGCAAATACAGATACTTGGTTATTTTTTATTTGTTTCATGAATTATATTTTCTCCACTGTGAAATCAGGATTTTGTTGCTCATATTCTAAGAAAGCACCAGAAATAGGTGTAACAAACTCGATATTGTAATCCCGATCTTTTAACTTATATCGTACATCTTCTTCTGTTTCACCTTCAACGTAAATCGCTTTTGTGTTTTCACGAACAGGGACTTGATGGAAATTATCTTGAAAATAAACTTTAAAAATCATATGACCTCTCCTTAAAGCAAATATAGTTTCCTCAATTATATAGGAAATTGGATTGTTTTTCATGTTTTTATTTTTCTTAACAATTTAGGCTTGTTCTATTCATGTTTTAAGGAGATTCTACAAAGCGTTTTTTTGGAAGAAGGTCCCGGCAACGTTCAAGTAATCTTTTTCTCCACTTTTTAAGCATTCTTTTCGTCTCCTTTCATTATTCTCCTTGTTTTTTTATTAGTATTTGTAAATTGTTCAATTGTGTGCAAGGTAAATCTTGGCTGTTTTGCTTTTCATTCTTAAAGGGATCCGTCATACTTATAGAAGAGTCATACATAAAAAAGACTCTAAGGAGAAAAGGAGTGGAGAATGATGGAGAAGAAAATTGTATTTTTTGATATTGATGGGACGTTGTATAATGATCAGAAAGAAATACCGAAAACGACAGTGCAAGCTATTGAAAAGTTAAAGTCAAATGGAGTAGACGTAGTGATCGCGACAGGAAGGGCTCCATTTATGTTTGAAGAGTTGCGTAATCAATTAAATGTGTCGTCGTTTGTTTCCATCAATGGTTCGTATGTTGTTTTTAACGGTGAAGTTGTTTATACAAGAGCATTAGAACAAGCGAAATTACAACAATTAGAAGAGGAAGCAAACAAATTGAATCATCCTCTTGTTTATGTACACCATAATCATCATTATTCTAACCAACAAAATCATCCATTTATTAAAGAAAGTATTGGCGATTTGAAAATAATCGAACCTAAATATAACCCTGATTTCTTTCGAACAGAAGAAGTGTATCAAGCTTTGTTATTTTGTGAAGACGAAAGTCATTACGTGACAAACCATCAAGACTTCGATTATATTCGGTGGCATCGATATTCCATAGATGTCATCCCAAGTGGAGGGTCGAAAGCAAAAGGGGTTGAAGTTTTATTGGATAAATTAGGAATACCGAAAGGAAATGCATATGCGTTTGGCGATGCTCTTAATGATATTGAAATGTTACAATATGTAGGAACAGGAGTGGCGATGGGGAATGGATGTGCCGAAGTGAAGTCTGTCGCGAATTACATTACGAAATCAGTCGATGAAGATGGTATTCATCATGGTTTACAGCATTTTGGTTTAATTTAAGAAAAAGAGATCCAAAGGATACATTTAATGCCTTTGGATCTTTTTTTTTACAAGATAAGAGAGTATAAAAATTTTGGTCTAGTCTGTGAAGCTAGAAGAGCGAAGGCTCCGCACCTGCGCGTTTCACCCCAAGAAGAGCACTTGGGGCTCACTGCCAAAAGCGGGCAGGGCTCCGCACTTCGCTTGAAAGAAAAGACGCTCCGCGTTTTTCTTATTAAAGGTTTGGGAGCTCTTTCTTAAATTTATCATCTAACCCTTGAATGCGATCATAAAACATAATGCCATTTAAATGGTCAATTTCATGTTGGAACACAATGGCTGGAAGACCTTTTAATCTCCATGAAATGTCTTGCCCTTCTAACGTTGTCCCTTTTACTGTAATACGGGCATAACGAGGAACAAGTCCAGGTACTTCCCGGTCCACAGATAAACATCCTTCACCGTTTTCAAGGTGGGTTTCTTCTACTGAATGACTTACGATTTTTGGATTGAAAAGAACCGCACTTATTAATTCATCTCTTTCATCAGGGACATGAACAGCAATAATCCGTTTGCTTATTCCAATTTGTGGAGCGGCTAGTCCAATTCCTGGGCGTAGTCCATATTGATCAGCAATGTCAGGATCTTGGCTATTTATCACAAATTCAATCATCTTTTGGGCGATTTCTTTATCTTCGTTTGAAGCGGGAAGGGTCACTTCTTTTGCGATTTCTCTTAAGACAGGATGACCTTCACGAACAATATCTTTCATCGTTAACATAATGTTTCACTCCTTAGCACAGCTGCACTTATCTTTTTATCATAACTAGTATAACTAAGTATAACAAAAAAAGGTATAGAAAAAACGGGAGCTTTCACTCCCGTTTTATATCGTTTTAGATTATATGGTAAAAGGAAGGCGTCCAGCTTGGAAGCTGGACGTCATTACGAGACTTATGCTCCGAAACGAGAAGCCCCAACAATGATTAATAAGATGAAGAGTACTACGATTAAAGCGAAGCCTCTTCCTCGACCACCAACTGGTGCAGCATATGTTGGTGCTCCATATCCATATCCACAAGGGTCGTAGCATCCTGTTTGAGCATATCCATATCCGTACATAATCTTATGACCTCCTTTAATTTTTCATCGCTTTTGTTGCGCGATACATTAATACTCTATGCATTTAGAGGGGGAGTGGTTGGATGGATGCCTAGTTTTCAAAAAAAAAATTAAAAACTTATTTGTTTCAAGAAAATATTGAAGTACTATTCTTATTATGATGAAAATATAAATGGTATTGTCCAAGCTTATTTTAAAATAACTATTGTCATGTGCTTAAATATCGTTTAGTGTTTTACTATACATAATGTGAGGGAGAACCCAGGAGGTATGAACGTGAAAAAAGGAAAAAAGCTATTCCTCTTAAGTTTATTATTAGGTATAAGTTTAGTGATGGCAGCTTGTGGGGCTAATCCAGCTGAGACGATGTACGACCATTTAGAAGAAGCAGTCGCTCTTGAGGCAGGTTTTGAAAGTCAGCAAAAACCTTTAGTGGAAGCAGAGCAAAAGGAACATGAAATTTATGAGCAAATTATTGAGTTAGGAATTAGTGAGTTAGAGGAAATTATCGCTCTTTCTGACCAAGCAATACAGATTGTAGATGAGCGTCAAGAGATGATGAACATTGAAAAAGAAAGTATCGAAGCAGGATATGAAGAATTTGTAAAAATTGAAGAGCAGATTGAAAAATTAGAAGAAGAAGAAGTAAAACAAAGCGCTCTAGAATTACTAACTATTATGGAAAACCGTTATAATTCATATCAAGCTCTTTTTGCTGAGTATGAAAAAGCATTAAACCTTGATCGGGAATTGTATGAGATGCTTAAACAAGAAGATGCCAATATTGATGAATTACAAGAACAAATTGATCAAATCAATGCGTCTTATGAGATAGTCGTCACGTTAAAAGATGAATTTAATGAATATACCGAACAGTACAATGAACAAAAACGCGAATTTTATGAAAAAGCAGAATTAGATGTTGAGTATGAATAAGAAAAAAACCAGCTAAAAGAAATTTTAGCTGGTTTTTTCATGGGAATAGACTTAAAAACTGTATTAATTTATAAAAATATTGATATACAACAGTAAAAAATGAGATTGTGAAAATTACTAACGATCTTTTTTTTTGTTATATATATTGCAAAACGATTGACGAAGTTTAGTAATGTGATGTAGACTAATCATCGAATGTATTATTGTATTATTTTTAAAAAAATATGACTAATACAGTTCAAAATCATCAGATGTTTTCAAAGGAACATGCGAGGTTTTACATTGCCATTGATATGGGAATCATCATACATGTAGATATGAAAACAGTTGAGTAGCGTGTTTATGTGTAATGTTAGGATTAAAGATGGGTATTCTATTAAAGATTGCATAAACAGCATTGATTGAAAACCGAAAAAGCGGAAAAATATAACGTCTTTTTCAAAAAAGAAAACAATATGTAGTTTTATATTTTTAAAAGGAAAGGAAGAGGTGAAGGTAGTGAGTACGAAAACATTAAATCAAGTAGAAGAACAATTTGAGATGTTCCAGATTTTAAATGAAGAAGGCGAAGTAGTAAATGAGGGTGCTTTGCCAGACCTTACCGATGAGCAATTACAAGAAATAATGAGAAGAATGGTGTATACACGTATTTGGGATCAAAGAGCAATTTCATTAAATCGACAAGGACGTCTTGGATTCTATGCACCAGTTGCTGGACAAGAAGCTTCAATGCTAGGATCTCAATTTGCTTTAGATAAAGAGGATTGGATTTTACCAGGATACCGTGATATTCCACAACTCGTTTTCCATGGTCTTCCTTTATATCAAGCGTTTTTATATTCAAGAGGCCATTTTCAAGGTGGGCAAATTCCTGAAGGAGTGAACATCTTAATGCCTCAAATTATTATTGGTGCACAAATCGTGCAAACAACAGGGGTAGCACTTGGTCTAAAGAAAAAAGGAAAAAGTAATGTAGCGATTACATATACAGGTGATGGCGGTGCATCTCAAGGGGATTTCTACGAAGGAATGAACTTTGCTGGCGCATATAAAGCTCCTGCTATATTTGTTGTACAAAACAACCGCTTTGCGATTTCTGTACCTGTTGAAAAGCAATCTGCTGCGAAAACTATTGCTCAAAAAGCAGTCGCTGCTGGTATAGAAGGTGTTCAAGTTGACGGAATGGATGTTTTAGCCGTTTATGCAGTAACAAAGCAAGCAAGAGACCGTGCTTTAGAAGGTGTTCCAACATTAATTGAAACAATGTGTTACCGTTATGGACCGCATACGATGGCAGGGGATGACCCTACAAGATATCGTACGTCTGATTTAGACGATGAGTGGGAAAAGAAAGACCCTCTAGTTCGTTTCCGTAAGTTTTTAGAAAAGAAAAAATTATGGAATGAAGAATTAGAAAATGAAACAGTTGATAAAGCAAAAGAAGATATTAAAGAAGCGATTAAAAAAGCTGATGCAGCTCCTAAACAAAAAGTGACTGATTTAATCGGTTTTATGTTTGAAGACCTTCCACATAACCTACGTGAGCAAATGGAAGAATATACAGCAAAGGAGTCGAAATAAACGATGGCGCAAATGACAATGATTCAAGCTATTACCGATGCAATGCGGAATGAGCTTAAAACAAATGAAGATGTTCTTGTTTTTGGTGAAGATGTAGGTCTAAATGGCGGTGTATTCCGTGCTACGGAAGGCCTTCAAAAAGAATTTGGGGAAGATCGTGTGTTTGATACACCACTTGCTGAATCTGGAATTGGAGGATTAGCCATTGGTTTAGGTTTAACAGGTTTTCGTCCAGTTATGGAAATTCAATTTTTTGGGTTTGTTTTTGAAGTGTTTGATTCGGTAGCTGCTCAAATGGCACGTATGCGTTATCGTTCGGGTGGGAAGTATCATTCACCAATTACTGTTCGTTCTCCTTTTGGTGGTGGCGTTAAAACACCTGAACTTCACGCGGATAATTTAGAAGGGTTAGTTGCTCAAACACCTGGTTTAAAAGTTGTTATTCCTGCAACTCCGTATGATGCAAAAGGACTTTTAATTTCAGCGATCCGAGATAATGATCCTGTTGTGTATTTAGAGCACATGAAGCTTTATCGTTCATTTAGAGGTGAGGTTCCTGAAGGCGAATATACAATCCCGTTAGGTAAAGCTGATATTAAACGTGAAGGAAAAGACATTACAATCATTACATACGGTGCAATGGTTCATTCTTCACTTAAAGCAGCAGAGGAACTTGAAAAAGAAGGAATTGATGCAGAAGTTATCGATTTAATGACGATCAGTCCGATTGATATTGATACTATCATTTCTTCAGTTGAAAAAACGAACCGTGCGATGGTTGTTCAAGAAGCACAAAAACAAGCCGGAATTGGTGCAAATATCGTTGCAGAAGTAGCAGAGCGTGCGATTTTACACTTAGAAGCTCCGATTTTACGAGTAGCAGCTCCAGATACAGTGTTCCCATTTGCTGCAGCTGAAGATGTGTGGCTTCCTGATTTCAAAGATATCGTAGAAAAAGCGAAATATATAGTAAACTTCTAATAAAAATATAAAGGAGGCTTTTAACGTGCCATATGAATTTAAACTTCCAGACATTGGTGAAGGTATTCACGAAGGCGAAATCGTGAAATGGTTTGTCAAAGCTGGTGATGAAGTTAAAGAAGATGATATTTTACTCGAAGTTCAAAATGATAAAGCAGTCGTAGAAATTCCTTCTCCAGTAGATGGCAAAGTACTTGAAGTAAAAGTAGAAGAAGGAACAGTATCTACAGTTGGGGATGTTCTTGTTACTATTGATGCGCCAGGGTATGAATCTGAAGCAACAGAAGAAACACCTGCTGAAGAACAACCAAAGCAAGAAGAAAAAGCAACAGCACCGGCCAAGACAGAGCAAAAATCGGCTGATAGTGAAGATGATGATACACGTGTCATCGCGATGCCTTCTGTTCGTAAATATGCTCGTGAAAAAGGGATTAATATTAAAAATGTAACGGGAACGGCGAAGAATGGCCGCATTACAAAAGAAGATATTGATAACTTTATTAGTGGCGGTGGACAAGAAGATCAACCAGCTGCTGCAGCAACAGAGCAACCAAAACAAGCAGCACCAGCAAGTAAAGCAACTCCTCAAGCGATCCCTCAAGGGGAACTTGAAGAACGTGTTCCACTAAAAGGAATCCGCAAAGCGATTGCAAATGCGATGGTAAATTCGAAGCATACAGCTCCGCATGTAACCCATATGGATGAAGTAGATGTGACAGCTCTTGTTTCACATCGTAAACAATATAAAGAGGCGGCAGCACAAAAAGGAATTAAGTTAACTTATTTACCTTATGTCGTTAAAGCTCTAACAAGTGCATTACGAGAATATCCAGCATTAAATGCTTCGATTGATGATGTAAATGAAGAAATCGTCTATAAAAAATACTTTAACATTGGAATTGCAGCAGATACAGAGCAAGGACTTGTTGTTCCTGTTGTAAAAGATGCTGACCGTAAATCTGTTTATATAATCGCTCAAGAAATTGGTGAATTAGCTGTAAAAGCTCGTGATGGCAAACTAAGTCCAGCTGAAATGAAAGGTGGAAGTTGCACGATTTCTAACTTAGGTTCAGCTAGAGGACAATGGTTTACACCAATCATTAACCACCCAGAAGTCATGATTTTAGGTGTGGGACGCATTGAGGAAAAGCCTGTTGTTAAAAATGGAGAAATTGTTGTTGCTCCAGTATTAGCATTATCTATTAGCTATGACCACAGATTAATTGATGGTGTAACGGCTCAAAATGCGTTAAACCATGTGAAGCGTTTATTAAATGATCCGCAATTATTAATAATGGAGGGATAATCGATGGTAGTAGGAGATTTTCCAGAAGAAGTTGATACGCTCGTCATCGGTTCAGGACCTGGTGGATATGTAGCAGCCATTCGTGCTGCTCAACTTGGTCAATCGGTTACGATTGTTGAAAAAAGTGAATTAGGCGGGGTATGTTTAAATGTTGGTTGTATTCCTTCAAAAGCATTAATTGCTGCAGGTCATCGTGTTCATCATGCTAAGCATTCTGATGATATGGGAATTACAGTCGATAATGTATCCGTAGATTTTACGAAAGTACAGGAATGGAAAAGTTCAGTCGTTAAAAAATTAACGGGTGGAGTTGAAGGGTTACTGAAAGGGAATAAAGTAAACATCGTTCGTGGTGAAGCTTACTTTGTCGATAATACAACAGTAAAAGTTATGGATGAAAAGCATTCCCAAACGTATAAATTTAAAAATTGTATTGTTGCAACAGGTTCAACACCAATCGAATTACCGACATTTAAATACAATGACCGTGTATTAAATTCTAGCGGTGCACTTGCATTAAAAGAAGTTCCAAAGAAAATGGTCGTTATTGGTGGAGGCTATATTGGAATTGAATTAACAGGAGCTTATGCGAACCTTGGAACTGAAGTCATTGTTCTTGAAGGTGGGAAACAAATTGTTGCTGGCTTTGAAAAGCAAATGAGTCAGCTTGTTTCCAGACGATTGAAAAAAAGTGGCGTTGTTATTCATACAGAAGCTTTAGCAAAAGGTGTAGAGAAAACCGAAAACGGTGTGAAAGTCACGTTTGAAGTTAAAGGAAAAGAAGAAGTGGTTGAGGCGGACTATTGTTTAGTAACAGTAGGCCGTAAACCAAACACGGATGAGTTAGGTTTAGAGCAAGCTGGTGTTGAATTAGATGAGCGAGGATTGGTGAAAGTAGATAAACAATGTCGCTCAAGTCAATCTAATATTTATGCAATTGGTGACATTATCGCTGGACCACCACTAGCACATAAAGCATCATATGAAGGAAAAATTGCGGCAGAATCCATTGCTGGGGAAAAAGCTGAAATTGATTATTTAGCCATTCCAGCTGTCGTATTTTCTGATCCTGAGCTTGCTAGTGTTGGGTATACAGAAAAAGAAGCAAAAGATGCTGGGTTTGAAGTAGTAGCTTCAAAATTCCCATTTGCAGCAAACGGACGTGCGTTGTCTTTAAATGAAACTGATGGATTTATGAAATTGGTAACAAGAAAAGATGACGGTTTAGTTGTTGGTGCACAAATTGCTGGACCAAATGCTTCTGATATGATTGCGGAGTTAGGATTAGCGATTGAAACAGGTATGACGGCTGAAGATATTGCATTAACAATTCATGCTCACCCATCATTAGGAGAAATTACAATGGAAGCAGCAGAAGTCGCGTTAGGAACACCTATTCATATCGTAAAATAAAAAAAAGAGTCGGTAATTGCTATTGCAATTACCGACTCTTTACATTTGTTGAGGTACAATTGAATTTAATTTATTTAAAATGTCTTCTTTACCATGATGACCTTCAATGCGCAGTTCAACAGTTTGTCCATCAATGACAAGTAATGTTGGAAACTCAGTAATTTCGAAATATTGAATGATGTCTCGCTCATCCTCATAAACAATCGTCAAAGGAAGATCGTAATCAGGGTATAGTTGCTGAAATTCAAGTAAGGCATCATAAAAACTAGACTCATTTTGAATCGTATGATTATTGGAAAATAAAACGGTAATGATTTGTTCTTCTTCATTTTCAAAAGGATAATTTGTTACGGCTTCGGTAGCCCAGCATCCTGATGTTAATAGGAAGGAGGTTAAGATTAAGTATGAAAGTTGTTGTTTCACTATCTTGGTCACTTCCTTTATGTAATGATTCGCTTTCAATTATTTTACCATGTCAAATATAGGTTGGAACATTAGTAACAAAAATGTAATCAAAAAGAAATCAAATCTAAAAATACGATTTATGAAACGGATTCTTCTTATATTAGACGAAATAAGGAAGGAAAAAGTTTCAAAAAAAAAGAAAAGATGTACAAAAGGATTATACATCTTTTGTACATCTAATTTGGAAGGAGGATACAGAAGAAGCAGTAAGTTACTTTAATCATATTGCACGCGTTCGGCAAAAATATATTTTGGATATGTCGCATTGCTTTCTGAAAACAACCGTTCTTTTTCAGTAATTGATGCCACTTCCATGGTTAATTGGTATATTAAAAGTAATTCATAATAAACATTGGCAATCGTGTTTGGTTGTTCATCTACGAAATGAGTTTGATCCGAAAGTTGATTTTGTAATTGATCGATAATCAGAGTATGTTCTTTTGTTAATTGATGATATGGATCTTTCAGCATGGTGGATAAATCAGCCCCCGCAGATGAAAGTAAAGTAATCTCATCATAAGCTAATTCATGTGACTGAATATTAACATACGATAAACTGCCTAAATGGAAGATGATTTGTTGCAGTAATGTTAATTTTTGTTGTAAAAATTCAAAGGAACGTTTTTCGTGATCATTAAATTTTCGATATTTCCACTCATCTTCTTGAAATTGTGTTAATTGAATGGCTTTTTCAAGTTCTTGTGTTAATGAGCGATAAATCGAATGATGGATTTGGTTTTTTGTATCAGTTAACTGGTGGACTATCGAATTACACGTGTTTGCAACCTCGTCATATAAGTAATCTACTTTTTTTACAACGAGTGGTCCAAATTGGGGTGGTAATACAACAAAGTTCACTAATGTCGAGACAATAATTCCAATTGTCGTACCGGATAATCGCATCATAAAATCAAATGTAAAACTGTCACTTGTTCCAGGAATCATAGCGACAGCTGTTAATGTTGCAACAAGTGTACCTGTATCCAATTTTAATTTGGCACAAGCGATAATGGTTAACATTGAGACAATCGCATAGGTTAATGCAGAGTGCCCTAATAACATATCAAAAACAATCGCAAACAATGCGCCAATGGCAGCCGCTGGGAGTCGTATAACCCCTTTTTTTATTGAATCAGCAGCCGTTGGTTCCGTTGTTACAATGGCAGTAATAATCGCGAATATAACGGGTAAGTCAAGCAGCTGACAAATCGTTGCAGTTACAAATACAGCTAGTCCAGTTTTAAGAACTCGTCTTCCAAACCATTTTGTAATATTCATGTTTCCCACCTAATGAAAATGCAATTATTTCTAGTATGTACGAATGGATTTTGAATATGCATGAAACTACATAAAGTTACCACTTAAAACATGAGGTAAGATGGTTACGATATAAACAAATGCAATGGAAAGGGATGTTACTAATGAAACGAACGATTGTCATTTCGGCTCTTGTTTTTTTAGTCATTGGATGTACATCCGAGCCTAATGAAGTTGCAGAACCAGAACAGTTCTCTTCTCAACAACAAGTGCATCAAGAAAAACAAATGGTCACAGATGAAAGAACCGAGTGGGAAGAAACAATGGATACAAAAGAGGAGAGGCCAAGAGAAGAAACAACCGAAGAGGAAGAGAAGCAAAAAGCAAAGAGGGAGCCTTCTTATGAGCTCAGTGAAAATATTTGGATTACGCCGATCGATGATGCAGAGGAAGAAGTCTTATTGTTAACGATTGATGATACACCACATCAGTATAGTATGGAAATGGCTGAAACGTTAAAAGAACTTGAGGTTGGTGCTATATTTTTTGTAAATGGTCATTTAATTCAAAGTGGAGAAGGAAAAGAAAAAGTGAAGCAGTTGCATGAGATGGGGTTTGAAATTGGAAATCATACAATGAGTCATGGGAATTTAAACGAAATTTCAGCAGAAGAGCAACGAGCGGAAATTAAAGAGCTCAATGAACGAATTGAAGACATTACCGGAGAGCCCCCAAGGTTCTTCCGAGCACCTTACGGAAAAAACACAGATATTTCAAAAAGTGTCGTGGAAGAAGAAGGAATGCAATGGATGAACTGGAGTTATGGCTATGATTATTTTACTGAATATCGAGAAGCTAGTGCGCTTGAAAATATAATGGTTAACGCTCCAGAATTGACAGATGGTGCGAATTTATTATTACATGACCGGGAATGGACAAATAAAGCTTTAAGAAACATGGTAACTGGACTTCAAGACAAAGGATACCAATTTGTAGACCCACAAGATATTCGGTAAGTAAAAAAGGTTGTTCCACAATAAAGCTTTTATTGTGGAACAGCCTTTTTATGTTATTTTACCTTTTATAAAAATACATCGTTCGTTCATTAAATAATTGAACTTCGGCTTCTAATTTTTTACCAAGAAATTTAACAAACTCATTTGCTTTTCCTTTATCGCCATGAGTAGCTCCTTCAGGTAACGTTACTTGGATATAATATGTTGATTCCTCGTTTTCAGTTTGTTCATTCCCGACACCTAAGACAATATATTTATAGCGTGGTTCGGTTCCTTTAAGGTAGAACCAATCTTCATCCCCATCAGGTGAAGGGGTAATTTCATAGGGAAATGCAGCTTGACCATAACCCCATGCAAGTTGGTCACCTGTTTTACTAGTAATCGTCTTATAATATGTAAAAATATCTTTTAGTTCCTCTAATGTAATCGTTTGTTGCTTAGAACGGCTAACGAGCTTAATAAAAGCATGGTTTGACATGTAAATACACTCCAGTCATAAAACGTTTTCATCTCTTTGTTATATTAGCATCCCCAACGACTAAATGACAACAAAAAGGAATGGTAACATCATTTTAACATAAAAATAATAGAGTGTTGAAACTTATAAATAAACAAAAACGTATAATACGTAAAGAGAAATAGGGGGGATGACATGGATAAGTCACAATTTTTAGATGAATTACGGTTAGAAGTAGGGTTAGTTTCAGACTATGCTAAAAATATAAACGAATTTTATAGGGGGGTTGTTCATGCGATTGGCAATCATGCAAAAAGCCAATCGATGAGTGTAGCCATCTTTATCGTGGAACAAGAGTCTTTTGTTCTTTATGAATGCATTGGTACTTGTCCATACCCCCCTATTGAAAAGTTCGGGGAAGGGCAATTGAGCTTATGTGCGATACGAGGAGGAGAGACGGTTTTTTCTGAAGAAACTGAAGAGAGAATGTTAACTCCCTTTTATTCAGGCCACCATTTACTTGGAATTCTTTATCTTTCTGTTCCATCGTATGAGTATTCGATTACAGAAGAGGACCTCGTATTTTTACAAGAAGTTTCCAATTATATGACAAACAAACAAACACAATTTCAACGTCATAATTCTTAATGTCACAGTTTTGTCATCGTATTTTTATGTAAATATAGTTGCTTATTCGGAATTTTCTTACTATAATAGAAATAAGCGTCATAAAAAAAGGAGGTATTTCATATGAATTTGTTTGAGCGTTTGTACGATGAATATGAAAATGTGAAAGTACAGTTCATTGGATTCACAACCGACGATGTTCGCTATGATTTTGGGATTGTTTATACAAACATGTTCTTTGGGAAGCCTCTTGTTATTTGCATGCAAACAGGAAGATCTTCATTATTATGTGCTGAGGATGTAAAAAACGTGGACCATCTTCAACGAGTATTTCATATTAAAAATACAAAGGAAGCCGAAGATTTATCGATATTTTTCGAAGAAACGCTTCCAAATATGCCGATGGAACCACAATATTAAAATGGATAAACGCATCATAGATGCGTTTTTTTGTTTGTCATTTTTTCTATTTCAGCGTCAATATGTCAGAAAAGAACATAATGTGTTATACAATATAACTATTGACATCTCTAATGTGATATATTATATTTAAAACACGGAAACATTAAACGCTTTCAAAAAAAGGGAGATGACGGTTGTGGGAATTATTGTATGTCAAACTTGTAATAAAACGATCGAACACATTCCTTCAGAAAAAGTCATGACGCTTTATGCCAAAGGGAACGATTGTCAAAAATGTAAAAATAAAAAATAAACATGCATGAAAATAGGAGTGGAAACACAAAAAGCCGACAAGGACATGGTCTTGTCGGCTTTTTGGTAAGGTAAATAGTTATCGGATCGCATGATGTTCTTTAATGACTCGTAAAAATTGAAACTCTTGGTCTTCTGGTCCTTGAACAGGTAATCCTGCAGCTAAGTTTTCTTGAATATAATCAATATTTTCTTTTGTAATAATTTCTCCAGGAATCAAAATTGGAATACCAGGAGGATACACCATAATAAATTCAGCTATAATTCGTCCAGCAGATTTATGAAAAGGAACAATTTCTGTTTCGGAATAAAAGGCATCTCTTGGAGAAAGGGCTAGTGTTGGAATATCTGGTACAGTCACTTTAGCAGTTTGCCTTAGTTCGATTTGGTCTTGGTGAAGCATTGATAATTCTCGTAAAGCATTCACTAACGTTGTCGTTTCAGTTAGCGTATCGCCAAACGTAATAATACATAAAATGTTATATAAATCTGAAAGTTCAACTTCAATATTAAATTTTTCACGGAGCCATACTTCAACATCGTACCCCGTTATACCTAAATCCTTTATTGAAATAATTAGCTTCGTCGGATCGAAATCAAATGCTGCTTTTGAACCGATAATTTCTGGTCCAACACAATAGAGGCCAGGAATTTCATTGATTTCCTGTCGTGTTCTGTTTGCTAATGTAATTGTCTCACTTATCATCCTATGTCCTTTTGTAGCCAATTGCTTTCTAGCAACATCTAAAGAAGAGAGCAAAAGATAAGAAGTTGAAGTCGTTGTCAGCATACTTATAATGGCTTGTACACGTGTTGGTGAAATTAATCCTTCTTTCACATTTAAAACGGAACTTTGGGTCATTGATCCACCGAGTTTATGTACACTTGTAGCTGCCATATCTGCCCCTGCCTGCATAGCTGATAACGGTAGATCCTCATGGAAGTGAATATGAACACCATGTGCTTCATCGACTAATACGGGTACATCATAACGATGGGCAATGTCGACAATTTCTTTTAAATTCGCGGAAACACCAAAATAAGTAGGATTAATGACTAATACACCTTTTGCATCAGGATGCTGTTCAAGTGCTTTTGAAACGGCATCTGTCGTGATTCCGTGAGAGATGCCTAAGTGGTTATCCAATTCTGGGTGAATGAATATAGGAGTGGCACCTGAAAAGATAATTGCTGACATAACTGATTTATGAACATTTCGTGGTACGATGATTTTATCTCCAGGACCACAAACACTCATAATCATTGTCATGATAGCTCCACTTGTCCCTTGAACAGAGAAAAAAGTATAGTCAGCACCAAATGCTTTGGCTGCAAGCTCTTGTGCTTCTTTAATCATGCCATGAGGATGGTGTAAATCATCCAATGGGGTAATATTAATTAGATCTATAGATAATGCATTTTCACCGATAAACGTTCGGAACTCATCGTCCATTCCATTCCCTTTTTTATGTCCTGGAATATGAAATTGTATCGGGTCCTTTTTTGCATGTTCTCGAACACCAGTAAATAAAGGAGTTAAATGCTGTTGGGACATAGTCGTCACCTCTTCTTAAGATAATAGTCAAAATCACATATGTTAAAACAAGAATGAGTATATCAAATTCATTGTTAAATTCAAATAGAATTTTCCTCTTAGTTTGTTCTTTCTTTTCACATCTTATAAAATAGAGAAGTAAGAAAAGATATATCTGTTTAGAAAGAGAGGCTATTTATATGAATATGCCGATTTCGTTAGATTGGAGCAAAGAAGAAGTGATGGATGTTGTTGCCTTTTTTCAAGGAGTGGAAAAGGCGTATGATGTAGGAGTTGACCGGGAGGAACTTTTACGGTTGTATCGTCGTTTTAAAGAAATCGTCCCTTCTAAAAGTGAAGAAAAGCAACTATGTAAACAATTTGATGAAGAAGCGAAAGTATCTTGTTATCGGGTCATTAAAGCGGCGAAGGAAGAATCAAGTAACCGTAAGATAAAAATGAAGTGAGTGTAACAAAGGTACACATACATCCGAATGAAGGAAAATAAAGCTGTCGATACGGTGTCGACAGCTTTTGTTTTCTTTTTTAAAAGATAAGAAAGTATTAAAAATTTGGTATAGCAGTGAAGCTTGAAGCGAAAAGACACTCCTGTGTTTTTCTTAATAAGAAAAGGCTTTTTTGTAAAGGGGCATTAGTGTTTCAAATGTGGCCTTTGCTTTGGCCAGAAACTGTTCCCCGTCCTGTAAGATGGGGTCATCTGCTTGAATATGTTGGCCAACTAGAAATTCTGCTTTCTTTACATCGCGGAAACGAACAAGTGCTTCATTTAATCCAGTTTCTCCCATCGATTGGAAAGAGTGAGCCTCTTTTTTCATATGGTCAAGAGAAATAACATAATTGTCTGGAATCGTTGATTTTACGGTATTAAAATCTTGTAAAAATTGTTGGGCAATTTCTTTTTTATTTGGCATTTCATAAATAAAAGCAAGCCATAAAAAGACATGGTCATCAAATAATCCAACTTGAAAATGTGGATGCTTTTTATAACCGCGTTTATCATGACATATTGCTAGCCATGTATCTTTAGGAGGGTTCACTGTTCGCCGGGCATGTTTTGCAATGTGAAGGTGCATTTCATTACCTGCTAACATGGCGATATCATCTGATAGTACAGCCCCTATTTCTTTAAACTTTGGCTGGATTTGCTCGCGAATTCCTTCCATTCTTTCTTCAAGACCTTCTGTTAAAAAAACTGAAAAGTCATTTTTACTAAATCCAGAAAACGACATTTTTCCACATCCTTTTTATTTTTTTTCTAGTGTACCATACACCAACTTGTTGTCCTAAACATATGCTACAAGGGAGAAAGTGGCAAAACAAAAAAAATCGTAGCGTTTCAAAACATGATTACATATGATATAATAAATAAAAGTATCTGAATATTTCAAAAACAAATCATTGTCCTTTACTCAAGTGCTTCGTAGATAATATGTTATAAGGAGTGTGGGTTACCATGGAACAAGTAATACAAACAGTGAATAAAACGGATGCAGAAAAAAGAATACCAGTACTTCGTTTGGAAATTGATTATGAATTGGCGACACTACACGATGCCATGTTATCAGAAGATTTACAAGCGATGAATGAAAGTAAGCAAAAGTTAGAAACCCTTCGAAAAGAATTTCTTATTTTAAAAATGTAATTGTTAAGCAGACCATTTAGGTCTGCTTTTATTTTTTTCTAATTCTTTCCTTAAGTATGAAAGTTATGTCATAATATATCCTAAGATTTGCTAGTGAACAAGGAGGGGACATCAATGGATTGGTCGGAATTAGAACAACAAGCAATTCAGTGGGTTAAAGAAGCAGGGATTCAATTAAAAGATTCATTAGAAAAAACAATTAAAGTAGAGTGGAAATCAAATCCGGATGACTTAGTGACGGAAATGGACCGAAATATTGAACAATTTTTTGTTCAGAAAATAAAAGACAAATATCCTGAGCATGCCATTTTAGGTGAAGAAGGAACAAGTGAAGGGATTCAAGAAGAAGGAACCGTTTGGATTATTGATCCAATTGATGGAACAACTAACTTTGTTCATCAACAATATAATTTTGCGATATCCATTGGTGTGTACCATAACGGAATTGGTCAAGTCGGTTTAATTTATAATGTCATGACAGATGAGCTTTTTCATGCTGTGTTAGGAACAGGAGCCTTTTTAAATGGTGTGCAATTGAATAGATTAACGCCAGTAAACATAGAAGAATCAATAGTGAGCTTAAATGCTCGTTGGTTAGTCGAAGGGGATAAAACGATTCAAAATCATCTTTCAACCTTAACAAAGAAAGTAAGAGGCGTTCGCTCATACGGCTCAGCTGCTATTGAAATAGCCTATGTTGCGTCAGGAAGATTAGATGGGTATATCAGTTTGAAGTTATCCCCATGGGACTTTGCAGGAGGCTTTGTTATCCTGCAAGAAGTTGGTGGTGTGCATTCCACTATTCGAGGACAAGCGATTCATTACTTACAAACAGATTCTGTTTTTGTTGGTCGACCAGGCTTACATCAGGCGATATTAGATAACATTTTTTTATAGGAGGGGAGAAAGATGAAAATAGGATTTATCGGTCTTGGTACGATGGGATTACCAATGACAAGAAACCTACTTCAGGCTGGTTATGAAACATATGTTGTGAGTCGAAGTCGTCCACCGATTGAACAAGCGATTTCAATGGGGGCGATAGAAGTGGCTTCCCCAAAAGCATTAGTTGAAAAAGTCGATGTCGTATTTACATGTTTACCACTACCCGCTTCGATTTACGAAGTGTTTGATGGAGAAAATGGCCTCATTGCTGGAGCGTCTGCTGGGAAAATCATTATTGACCATTCAACTATAAGTCCAGCCTTGAATAAAGAGGTAGCTAATAAATTGCAAGAAAAAGAAGCTTATTATCTTGATGCTCCTGTGAGTGGAGGACCGATGGGAGCAAAAGCGGGGACATTAACGATAATGTGTGGAGGAGACGAAGCGATATTTCAAAAAGTCCTGCCTGTATTAAAGGTAACAGGGGAATATGTCCAATATGTCGGTGATGTTGGCAACGGAAGTGTCATTAAATTAATAAATAATATGCTTGTCGGTGTCCATACGGCCGCTTTAGCAGAAGCATTTGTAATGGGAGAAAAAGCAGGCGTTAATCCACAAGTTTTGTTAGATCTTATTCGAAGAAGCTCTGGATTTTCCAAAAGCATGGATTGGTCTGTTGAAGCGATTATGGACCGCCAATTTGAACAACGTTTTAGTGTAAATTTATTGCATAAAGATATGGGACTTGCCCTAGAGTTAGCAGAAGAGTTAAATGTTCCTACTGAAATGGTGAAAAAAGCAGAAATGATTGTAAATCAAGCAAAACAAACGTATGGACATGAAGATGTAGCAGCAATCATTCGTCCACTTGAACAAAAGGTAGGTGTTGAAGTGAAGCGCTGGAGTGAGAAGGAATAAATATAGGGATAAAAAAAGTGTGTAAAGGTCAAAGACCTCTACACACTTTTTTGCTCCATCTCTTCTGATTCACGGATTTTCTTTCGCAGTGTGAATCCAAGACCGGTGGCTACAACCATCCCAATTACGGCAAGAAGGGCGATAACGATACTACGTTCTGCTATAGCGATGCCAATGGCCATAATACAAATTACAGTAACAATGGCTAATGTTAAAAATAGTAGGTTCTCTTTTTTCATGATGAATCCTCCTACGAATAGTCTGACAAATACTCTTTATAGTTTACCTTTTATTAAAGAAAAGTGAAACCCTTAAGTTTTGACAATCTAGTTACAAGGAAATAATAAGAAAAAGTAAAAAAAGAGAAAGTTTACTTTTTATAGATTAGTTTATGATATACTTATACAGTTATAATTAGAAGATAAGGAGCGAACGTAGGAGTATGAAACAACGCGAAGACATTCGAAATATAGCTATTATTGCCCACGTTGACCATGGGAAAACGACTTTGGTCGATCAATTGTTAAAGCAATCAGGTACATTTAGTGCCCATGAACAAGTAGAAGAAAGAGCAATGGACTCTAATGCATTAGAAAAAGAACGAGGTATTACGATCCTTGCTAAAAATACGGCAATTAATTACAAAGATAAGCGAATCAACATTTTAGACACACCTGGACATGCTGATTTTGGTGGAGAAGTTGAACGTATTATGAAAATGGTAGACGGAGTTCTACTAGTTGTCGATGCTTATGAAGGTTGTATGCCTCAAACACGTTTTGTGTTAAAAAAAGCGCTTGAGCAAAAATTAAATCCAATTGTCGTTGTCAATAAAATTGACCGTGACTTTGCTCGACCTGCAGAAGTCGTTGACGAAGTCGTTGATTTATTAATTGATTTAGGGGCAGATGAAGATCAATTGGATTTTCCGGTTGTTTATGCATCAGCGATTAACGGAACAGCTAGCTTAAACCATGAACAACAAGATGAAAACATGGAATCATTATTCCAAACGATTATAGATAAGATGCCAGCTCCAGTTGATAATAGTGAAGAACCGTTACAATTCCAAGTAGCGATGTTAGACTATAATGATTATCTTGGTAGAATCGGGATTGGACGTGTGTTCCGCGGGACAATATCTGTAGGTCAACAAGTAGCCTTAATGAAACTTGATGGTTCTGTTAAACAGTTCCGTGTGACAAAAATCTTTGGTTTCCTAGGTTTAAAACGAATTGAGATTAACGAAGCTAAAGCTGGAGATTTAATTGCAGTTTCCGGAATGGAAGAAATTAACGTCGGGGAAACCGTTTGTCCGGTTGAGCACCAAGAAGCATTACCGATCCTACGAATTGATGAACCAACGTTAAAAATGACGTTCCTTGTTAACAATAGCCCGTTTGCGGGACGAGAAGGAAAGTTTGTCACTAGTAGAAAAATTGAAGAGCGTCTTCGTGCACAATTAGAAACTGACGTTAGCTTACGTGTAGACAACACGGATTCGCCAGACGTTTGGGAAGTATCAGGTCGTGGAGAGCTTCATTTATCCATTTTAATTGAAAATATGCGACGTGAAGGATATGAAC
This sequence comes from Alkalihalobacillus sp. LMS39, assembly GCF_022812285.1. Classification (NCBI taxonomy): domain Bacteria; kingdom Bacillati; phylum Bacillota; class Bacilli; order Caryophanales; family Bacillaceae; genus Alkalihalobacillus; species Alkalihalobacillus sp. LMS39. Next base: position 3,510,079 of record NZ_CP093300.1, on the reverse strand, counting down.
TTCAAGTATCAAAACCTGAAGTTATCGTTCGTGACATTGATGGAGTAAAAAGTGAACCGATGGAGCGCGTACAAATTGATGTTCCAGAAGAATACACTGGATCGGTAATGGAATCGTTAGGGGAAAGAAAAGGCGAGATGTTAAACATGACCAACACAGGTAGTGGTCAAGTTCGCCTTGAGTTTTTAGTGCCTTCCCGTGGTCTCATTGGTTATACAACTGAATTTTTATCACAAACTCGGGGATATGGGATTATTAACCACTCATTTGATAGCTATCAACCGATGGCTCCTGGACAAGTTGGAGGAAGACGTCAAGGCGTACTAGTCTCAATGGAATCTGGGAAAGCAACGGCTTATGGAATAATGGGTGTCGAAGAACGTGGAACGATTTTTGTCGAACCAGGAACAGAGATTTATGAAGGTATGATTGTTGGAGAGCATAATCGTGAAAATGATTTAACTGTCAATATCACAAAAGCAAAACAACAAACAAACGTGCGTTCAGCAACGAAAGACCAAACAGTGACAATGAAACGTCCACGTATTATGACATTAGAAGAAGCGCTTGAGTATTTAAATGAAGATGAATATTGTGAGTTAACTCCAGACTCTATTCGATTACGTAAAAAGCTTTTAAATAAATCAGAACGTGAACGTGTGGAGAAAAAGAAAAAATTAGCAGCAAAACAATAAGGTAAAGGAGGGGAAATCCTATGGTAGAGCAGCAGCCAATAGAAGTAAATCCAGACGATTTATCGATGTTTGCGGTTCTTGTACAAATTGATCAAAATCATATTATGGGTTTTTGGTTACTCTATGCGCTAGTCGTCATTACATCGATTGTTGTTTATAACTTAGGGTTTGCTAGGAAATTGCCTATATTGAAATCTGCGGTTGTATACATTGCTTTATTAGTTGGATGTATTCCATTAACGATATTTGCGATTGGAATGCCAGTCGTAGAATCCTTACTCGTTGCAGCGGCTGTATTAGGAATATACCGATTCCGTTTATCACGTCATAAAAAAGAACAAGCTCAAGGGTGATATCATGAACTTGCAAGATGCGATCTATAATTGGTTGTCAATTAAAATGGTATCTGATGCACGACCGAATGATAATGCCGCCCTTGATACGTACATGTTCTTTGATGAGATTTTAAAACAAGATCATAAAATTGAAAAGCTAGAAATAAAAAAAGAAGGCGCATGGTATATTGTAGATTATTGGATTGAACAAAAAAAAGATACTAAACAATATCCAATTGATCTCATTGATGCCCTGTTACTATCAATCGAATCAGAACCGAAATATAACTAAAGAACTCCCATCTGTTCCGTTAGGAACAGATGGGAGTTCTTTGTTTATTGGCGTAGCCGCTGCATGTTTTAAAGGGTAGGAAAAGCGGGTTTCTTTTCCTGCCCGCGCAGCGAGCGAAGCCAAAGCATCATTGAAAAAGCGTTCCGTTAGGAACAGATGGGAGTTCTTTGTTTATTGGCGTAGCCGCTGCGTGTTTTAAAGGGTAGGAAAAGCGGGTTTCTTTTCCTGCCCGCGCAGCGAGCGAAGCCAAAGCATCATTGAAAAAGCGTTCCGTTAGGAACAGATGGGAGTTCTTTGTTTATTGGCGTAGCCGCTGCATGTTTTAAAGGGTAGGAAAAGCGGGTTTCTTTTCCTGCCCGCGCAGCGAGCAAGTTTTGAAAGCTTATTCTAGAAGAGTGAAGGCTCTGTACCTGCGCGTTTCACCCCAAGAAGAGCACTTGGGGTTCACTGTCAAAAGCGAGCAGGGCTAGGCACTTCGCTGACACGAAAAGACGCTCCGCGTTTTTCTTACCAATCATTTTCTTGTTTTTGTTTTCTGTACAATTTGAAATTGCCTGTTGCTTGTCGTTCGGCAGTTCTTTCTGAGATACGCTCTTGACACTCCGGGCACATATACGTGTGTATAGGTCTATTTCGAAGTCGTTTTGCATCTGGACTATAATCATCAATATTATTAATTTTATCGCATAATACACATTTTACTCGCATGATAAATCACCTCTTGTACATCTATTCTACTCAATGTATAAGAAAAAATAAACTGAAATATTGCATTATAGTTTTAAGTTTCCATAAATATAGGTATAGTATAGGTGTACGAAAACAATTGATCTGGAGGTTTTAGTATGGCCAATCAAGTAGAAACAAAATTAACAGATGAACTACTTCCGTTATTGCAATCAGAAAGACTTGTGACGATTGCAACGGTTGACAATGAAACGGGTTCTCCTAATGTGAGTGCGATTTCTTGGGTGTTTGCACCTGATAATGAAACGGTTCGATTTGCAGTGGATAACCGTTCACGAATTGTTGAAAATATTGCAAAACATGCCGGAGTTGTTCTTAATTTTATTGGAAATGGTTCAACTTATTCAGTGGCAGGTGACGCGAACGTTAAAGTAGAAAAAATGGAAGGTGTTCCATTAAAATTAGCGTTAGTGGAAATTACAGTTAAAGAAGTAAGAGATGCCATGTTTTATGGTTCGAAAATTTCACAAGAACCTAAATATGAAAAAACATATGATGCTGAAGCAGCAGCAAAGCTTGACAAACAAGTGATGGAAGCGATGAAAAAAGCCTAGAAATAGGCTTTTTTTTCATTAGTACGGACATTTATTCCGTTAATTTCAATGCAACTGGAGTTTTCATTTACCTATCGGACACCTGTTCCGTTATATTCATAGAAACGAGCTAAAACATCGCGATAAAGGGAAAATAGCGGAACGTATGTCCGTAACGGTGTTGAAAAGGCTAATTTTTATGCGAATAACGGAACAGGTGTCCGAACGGAAAATAAATTCGTTTTAACAGCGGATTATATCGTTTTTGTAAAGTTTGAATCGAAAAAGGAACAGTTCAAAAAAATGAAGAATAATAAAGAGACAGAAAAATTTAAACGTTTAAGGAGGGACTGTCTAATTTTTCTTCTATCTTCATGTTGGTGAACATACACCTATACTATAGAAGTTGTACGTGAATAGGAAAATAACATATTTTTCTAGATGTGCATAAGCTATAAGTAAGTGTTGTGGAGAAACGAACTTGAGTCAGGAGGCGGAATGTTGAGCAAAATCTACGTCTTAGATACGAATGTCTTATTACAAGACCCGAATTCAGTATATGCCTTTGAAGACAATGAAGTTGTCATTCCAGCTATTGTTTTAGAAGAGGTAGATTCAAAAAAGCGCTATATGGATGAAATCGGAAGAAACGCTAGGCATTTCTCAAAAACAATGGACAGCCTACGTGGGAAAGGAAAACTTCATGAAGGAGTGTTACTTGACACAGGTGGCCGATTGCGAGTGGAGCTAAATCACCGATCTTTTGAAAAGCTAAAAGGTTCATTCGCAGACATGACCAATGATAATCGGATTATTGCGGTTGCCTTAAACTTGTTATTAGAAGAACAAGAAAAACCTGATGGTAAAGAAGTCATTCTGATTAGTAAAGATGCTCTCGTAAGGGTAAAAGCGGATGCTTTAGGTATTCCGGCAGAAGATTTTTTAAATGACCGAGTTATAGAATTTGATAATGTGTATTCAGGTTATGTTGAAATGTATGTGGATACCGACATTCTTAACTCATTTTATACAAATCATGAACTAGATGCGAGTGAATTATCACAATATCCATTGTATCCCCACCAATTTATTATTATGAAAAATGCACTAGGAGGTTCCTCTTCTGCAATAGGAAAAGTGGATTTTGACGGAAAAAAAATCAAACCTTTTAGTATAGAGCCAGACCAAGTTTGGGGCATTAAAGCTCGAAACGTCCAACAAAAAATGGCCTTTGAATTGCTTCTTCGTGATGACATCCCTCTCGTCACGTTAATCGGAAAAGCAGGAACAGGAAAAACATTATTATCATTAGCTTCTGGGCTCCTACAAACAGAGGATTTAGGGAGATATAATAAGTTGCTAGTAGCTAGACCTGTTATTCCTGTAGGAAAAGATATTGGTTTTTTACCAGGAGAAAAAGAAGAAAAGCTAAGACCGTGGATGCAACCAATCTTTGATAATTTGGAATATTTGTTTAATGCAAAAAAACCAGGTGAACTAGACCAAATTCTCGCTGGTATGGGTTCGATTCAAGTAGAAGCTTTGACTTATATTCGTGGCCGAAGCATCCCTGATCAGTTCATCATCATTGATGAAGCACAAAATTTAACAAAACATGAAGTAAAAACGATTTTAACAAGAGTAGGAGAACGAAGTAAAATCGTTTTAATGGGCGACCCAAAACAAATTGATCACCCATATTTAGACGAATATAACAATGGATTAACGTATGTTGTGGAAAAGTTTAAAAATGAAAAAATTAGTGGACATGTGAAATTAGAAAAAGGGGAACGTTCCGGTTTAGCTCAACTAGCAGCTGATTTATTGTAAAACAATAATGTGTAACAGGAGAAGAAAAAGAGGTTTACGCAAAAAAGGTGATATGTCCATTTTTGCGTAAACCTTTTTTAAAAGATAAGAAAGTTTTGGTCTAGCAGTGAAGCTTTGAAAGCTTATTCTATCCCGCGTTTTTCTTATTTTACGATTAGCTTTGCTACATTTGTGATAGGGGCTTCAAGATTTGAGCCATCACCATAAAGAATGTGAACAGGACCATTTTCCGTTAAAGGTTTCCCGTTATCTGAGAATTTAAGCAAACACGATGTAGCCTTGTCCCAATCCAAAGTTATCATTTCTCCAGTCGTTGTTTCAATGGCGAGAGCTGAGGGATTTACCGGTTTTGTATGAGATAAAAAAGGCTCAAGTTTCATCGCAAATGTGCCATGTAATAGTTCTTCTTTTTTGAATGACACTCGGTTGTCATTCGTTTGAGACGGAGGCTGTGCCCCTTCTGTTATTTCTTTATCCCATTGCGCTGAAATCGCTTTTTTATAGGCGGTTAACGAATCTTCCTCTTTTTTTGATTCGGTAAAATACGTCGTCAGGTCCACTTTTCTATCATCAAAAATCCAAACGGTCGGGTCGATCGTTAACGGATGTTCAACATTTCCTGTAATAAAAAAAACAAATTCCATTATGAAATCTCCTTCCCCATCAAGTACTATATATTAGTATAATCGGTTTATACCTTTTTGGCTAATAGAAAGCGGTTAGTAAACCCGCTTTACGTCCATAATGAGGTTATAAGGAGTAGATGGAGGGATGATAAATGGGTTGTCAAAAAACAGAGCAGTTAGAGAAATGGATTGAGGAAGTAAGCTCTTATTCGGAAAAAGGGAAAGTAGCCACATATATACCAGCACTAGGAGAAGCTGACCCAAATACACTAGCCATTGCTATCTATAAGGGTCCAAATGAATGCTATTCTGCTGGGAATGTTGCGGAAACTTTTACATTACAAAGCATTTCCAAAGTTCTTACATTAGCATTGGCTCTTATGGATAAAGGAGAAGACTTTGTTTTTCAAAAAGTAGGAATGGAACCAACGGGAGACCCGTTTAACTCGATATCAAAGTTAGAAACAAGTGTCCCTTCTAAACCATTAAATCCAATGATTAATGCAGGAGCTCTTGCTGTCACGAACTTATTGCCTGGGCAAACAAATGACGAAAAATTATCTAGACTTATTGACTTTATTCAAAAACTAACTGGAAATCATGATATTACATACAATGAACGTGTTGCCCAATCAGAGTTTGAAACAGCGGATTTAAATCGATCCTTAGCGTATTTTATGAAACAACATGGTGTAATCGAGGGAGATGTCAATGAATTATTGGCATTGTATACAAAGCAATGTGCTATTGAGCTTAATTCTCATGATTTAGCAAAAATAGGGTGGGTTTTGGCCAATAAAGGCGTTGATCCTCTTTCAGGAGAAACGGTTGTGCCGTATGATGTTGCAAGGATAGTGAAAACATTTATGGTTACTTGCGGAATGTATAATGCGTCAGGCGAGTTTGCCATTAAAGTCGGAATTCCAGCCAAAAGTGGTGTCTCCGGTGGAATTTTAGGTTCTGTTCCGCATGGAATGGGAATAGGAATATATGGACCAGCCCTTGATGAAAAGGGAAATAGTATTGCTGGGATCAAATTATTAGAACTTTTAGCAAAAGAAATGAAACTAAGTATTTTTTAAAAGATAAGAAAGAAAGTATAAAAATTTTGGTGTAGCAGTGAACTTTGAAAGCTATTCCAGGAGAGCAAGGGCTCCGCACTTCGCTTGAAAGAAAAGACGCTCCTCGTTTTTCTTAACGTTCTTTTCGCTATATTTCATTGAAAACCATTGCAATTTTGCCTTAAGAGAGATAGTATAAGTATAAAGTAGGTAGAGAAGATTCATAAAGGAGGGACAAGGTTTCATGAAGACCGTTACAGGACATAGCGAAAAAGCATATGCCCTTCTTAAAGCTGATGCTGAAAAAATTCAAAGGTTAATAGAAGTTCAATTAGAAAACTTAACGATGCCACAATGTCCTCTTTACGAGGAAGTGTTAGATACACAAATGTTCGGCTTATCTAGAGAGATAGACTTTGCTATTCGTTTGGAACTCATAGATGAAGAAACGGGCAAGCAATTATTATCAGATTTAGAGCGAAAATTAGCAACATTACATGAGGCGTCTACAAGAAAATAATATGAACCAAGCTATTCTTTTGGTAGCTTGGTTTTTATTTACAACGCTGGGTTTGCAAAATAAGACCCACTCTTTTTTTAGCAAAAAAAATTGTAAGAAAGTTGTTTTTATTTAGAAAAGTTTTGAGTTTGAATTTCTTTTCATGATAATATAATCTTTATATAGAGAAAAGCTAAAGAAAAAGGGGAAGTTATCTAGGGTGGAAGTAAACTCTTGATTTCCTATCGTTTCATTTCTTACAATGAAATTATTATGTTGGTTATAGGAGGAGTACTATGGATGGGTTAAAGAACATTAAAAAGGTTCTAGTAGCAAACCGTGGAGAGATTGCTATAAGAATATTTAGAGCCTGCACAGAGTTACATATTCGAACGGTTGCGATTTATTCTAAAGAAGATATGGGTGCTTACCACCGCTATAAAGCTGACGAAGCTTACCTAGTAGGGGAAGGTAAGAAACCAATTGAAGCATACTTAGATATCGAGGGTATTTTAGAAATTGCAAAACGAAATGATGTAGATGCGATTCACCCAGGGTACGGGTTTTTGTCTGAAAACTTACAATTTGCTAAGCGATGTGAAGAAGAAGGCATTATTTTTATTGGTCCAAATACAGAGCATTTAGTTATGTTTGGTGATAAAGTACAAGCGAGGGAACAGGCTATTAAAGCAAATATTCCTGTTATTCCAGGAAGTGATGGACCTGTTAATAGCTTAGAGGATGTTCAAGCGTTTGCAGAGCAACATGGATTTCCTTTTATTATTAAAGCTGCACTTGGTGGTGGCGGACGTGGTATGAGAATTGTCCGGTCACAAGAAGCTTTAAACGAAGCCTACGACAGAGCGAAGTCAGAAGCGAAATCCGCTTTTGGAAATGACGAAGTTTATGTTGAGAAATTTGTAGAAAATCCAAAACATATTGAAGTACAAATCTTGGCGGACAAGCATGGAAATATCGTCCATTTATATGAGCGTGATTGTTCTGTTCAACGTCGACATCAAAAAGTAGTTGAAGTGGCCCCTAGTGTGTCGTTAGATCAAGAGTTACGTGAGAAAATTTGTGAAGCAGCTGTTCAATTATCTAAGAGTGTCAATTATATAAATGCAGGGACTGTTGAATTCTTAGTAACAGAAAACGGTGAATTTTTCTTTATTGAAGTCAATCCGCGAATTCAAGTAGAACATACGATTACTGAAATGATTACGGGTGTCGATATTGTTCAATCCCAATTATTTATTGCTGATGGAGAAGAGCTACATAACAAAGTATTAGGAATTCCGAAACAAGAAAACATTGCATGTAATGGGTATGCTATTCAGTCACGTGTTACAACAGAAGACCCAAGTAACGGGTTTTTACCAGACACAGGGAAAATTATGGCTTATCGTTCTGGTGGTGGATTTGGAGTTCGCCTTGATGCTGGAAACGGTTATCAAGGGTCTGTTATTACACCTTATTATGATTCATTGCTCGTTAAAGTGTCGACGTGGGCCCTTACATTTGAAGGCGCTTCTCAAAAAATGTTGCGAAACTTACGAGAATTCCGTATACGTGGGATTAAAACAAACATTGCGTTTTTAGAAAATGTTGTTCAGCACCGAGCTTTTCTTTCTGGTGAATACAACACATCGTTCATTGATACTACTCCAGAACTTTTTGTATTTCCAAAACGAAAAGACCGTGGAACAAAAATGTTATCATTTATCGGTGAAACGATCGTTAATGGGTATCCTGGATTAGAAGGTGTAAAAAAACCAGTACTTGATATTCCAGAAGTACCAAAAGTAAATTATACTGAGCCATTTCCAAAAGGGACAAAGCAAATTCTTGAAGAAAGAGGCGCTGACGGGTTAAGTAAATGGGTAAAAGAGCAAAAAGAAGTGTTATTAACAGACACAACGTTCCGAGATGCTCATCAATCTTTGTTAGCTACAAGGGTTCGTACGCATGATTTAAAGCAAATTGCAGAACCAACCGCAAGAATGGTTCCACATTTGTTTTCATCAGAAATGTGGGGCGGCGCTACATTTGATGTTGCGATGAGATTTTTACATGAAGATCCATGGGAAAGACTTTTAATTTTACGCAATAAAATGCCTAATGTCTTATTGCAAATGTTATTTCGAGCATCAAATGCGGTTGGGTATACGAACTACCCAGATAATTTAATTAAAGAGTTCGTTGATAAATCTGCTGCAGCTGGAATCGATGTTTTCCGTATCTTTGACAGCTTAAACTGGGTGGAAGGTATGAGATTGACCATTGATTCAGTGCGAGAAAGTGGAAAAATTGCCGAGGCGACTCTTTGTTACACAGGAGATATATTAGATAAAAACCGTACAAAATATGATTTGCAGTATTATAAAAATTTAGCAAAAGAATTGGAAAACGCTGGAGCACATATTCTAGGAATTAAAGATATGGCCGGTTTGCTAAAACCAGAAGCTGCGTATCAATTAGTAACTGAGTTAAAACAAACGATTGATATTCCAATTCACTTGCATACACATGATACAAGTGGAAATGGGTTATTCACATACGCACGTGCAATTGAAGCCGGTGTTGATATTGTTGATGTGGCGATTAGCTCAATGGCAGGACAAACATCACAGCCGAGTATGAATAGCTTATATTATGCATTATCAGGCTCAGAACGTCAGCCTAATGTTGATATTAAAGCATTAGAGCAATTAAGTGATTATTGGGATAGTACACGTAAGTTTTACAGTGGGTTTGAAAGTGGGATGAATGCGCCACATACAGAAGTGTATGAGCATGAAATGCCTGGTGGTCAATACAGTAATCTTCAGCAACAAGCGAAAGCGGTTGGATTAAAAAACCGCTGGAATGAAGTGAAAAAAATGTATCGCCGTGTGAACGATATGTTTGGGGATGTAGTAAAAGTAACCCCATCATCTAAAGTTGTTGGTGATATGGCATTGTATATGGTGCAAAATAATTTAATTGAAGATGATATTTATGACCGTGGTGATAATCTAGACTTCCCAGATTCTGTTGTAGAGTTTTTCCAGGGCCAACTTGGTCAACCATACCAAGGTTTCCCGAAAGAATTACAACAAATCATCTTAAAAGGTAGAGAACCTCTTGCAACTAGACCTGGTGAATTACTAGACCCGATTAACTTCCAAGAGGTAAAAGAGACGTTATACCATACATTAAATCGACAAGTAACGAGTCATGATATACTCTCGTATGCAATATATCCAAAAGTGTTTATGGAGTATGAGCGTTTCCGTCAACAGTTTGGTGAAGTTTCTGTTCTCGATACACCGACATTCTTTTATGGGTTACGGTTAGGGGAAGAGATCGAAGTTGAAATCGAAAAAGGGAAAACGTTAATCGTGAAACTTGTTTCTATTTCAAAACCGCAAGATGACGGGAATCGTATTGTATACTTTGAGTTAAATGGTCAGCCACGTGAAGTGATGATTAAAGATATGAATGTGAAAACATCTGTTAAAGCAAAGGCGAAAGTCGATAAGAGCAACCCGAACCAGATAGGTGCTTCAATGCCTGGTACGGTTGTGAAAACGTTAGTTGTCAAGGGAGATAAGGTTAAAAAAGGTGACCATCTCATGATTACGGAAGCAATGAAAATGGAAACAACGGTTCAAGCTCCATTTGATGGTGAAATAAAAGACGTCCATGTAACGAATGGAGAAGCGATTCAAACCGGAGATTTATTAATTGAGTTGTCAAATTAAGCACAACATGGGCTAGAGTTTTATCTCTAGCCTTTTTCTTTGAGTTATTTCAATAACATAAAGGGGGGATAATGATGGGGCAAGTTAGAAAGTTAACAAAGGAAGAGATGGAGGAGAGTTTAACACTTTCTCAGTTTGCGTTTCAGTATGAATTAACAGAGGAAGAAAAAGCATATTTTATAAGGACAAAGCGACCAGAACAAACTTATGGCTATTTTGAAGGAGAAACATTGGAGTCAAAGATGACCGTCCTTCCATTAACAGTGATGTTAGGGAATGTTGCATATAAAATGGGAGGGATCGCTGGAGTCGCTACATATCCAGAACAAAGAAGAAAAGGCCTTGTTCGAAACCTACTGAAAATTGGATTGAAAGAGTTGGATGAACAGGGTGTAACGCTTTCTTATTTATTTCCCTTCACTATCCCTTTTTATCGTAAATACGGTTGGGAATTATTTTGTGATGAGAAAAAGGTAGTTATAGCTTCCCATGAACTTCCAAAGAAAGGTAATGCGATAGGATGGATGAAGCGGGAGTCGCTTCAACAAACCGACCACTTGCACTCCATTTACGACACGTATTGTCAATCCTACTTTGGGATGCTAAAAAGAACAGAAAAATGGTGGGATGAATTAACATATAAAAGGAAAAAACTACATCTATCTGTTTATTATCGTGAAGAAAATCGGCCAACTGGTTATATCATGTATGAAGTGAAGGACCGAAAAATGACGATTTCTGAGCTTGTTTATACGGATGAAGATAGTCGAGGTGGGTTATGGAATTTCATTTCGGACCATGATTCAATGATAGATCAGGTTGAATTAACATTGCCGGCAAGTGACGAATCATCATTTTTGTTTACGAATCCAAAAGTAAAACAAGAATTATCTCCATATTTTATGGCGAGAATTGTTAATGTCAAACTGTTTTTGGAAAACTATCCATTTAAAGCCGGTACAATGTCCTCTTTATTTGTTCATGTACATGACCCATTTGCCGACTGGAATAATGCGACTTATCAGGTGCTGTTTCAAGGGGATAAACATGAAGTGAAAAAGTTTGAAAGTAAGACAGACAATTTAGCTTGTCAACATCCCCCAAAAAGAGGAATTCAAGTAAATATTAATATGTTGACGACAATGTTGATGCATTATAAGCGACCATTACAGCTCGTTAAAATGGGAGTCATGAAAGGAAATGAAGAAGAAGTGAAAGAGTGGGAAAGAAGACTAGGAAGCAATCCTCCTGCTTTCATAGACTTCTTTTAAGAATAGTAAAGGCTGTTCGGAAGTTTTCCGAACAGCCATCATATCTATTGTGGTTTTCTACTAATAATCATCGTTAAATAAGCAAGTGTTGAAAATAGCAGTGAAATGATTAGGGCATGGAACATTGCAGTTACAAGTGAGGCTGCTGTAAAAATAACGGCAACACCACTAATGACTTGTCCTAAAACAAAAATGAACGCGATGATTGTCCCCCAAAAAACTGTTGGTTCATGACGATAATGCTTTATAACGATTATGAGCAATACGACTAAAATAATAAAAACAGAAATTCCCGCTAGGCGGTGAAGGAAATGAACCCCAATTGGACCAGCAAAACCTGGGAATAATATTCCGTTACATAAAGGAAATCCGCCACAAGCTAATGTTGCGTTCGTATGTTTGACTAGTGCTCCGGTATAAATAACAGCATACGTGTATGTGATGACAAAATAAACAAAATAACGAAATCGTTTTGTCACTTTTGGTGCAGGAACTTTAGGTTTTCCGTCTTCAAACACGAGTACAGTTAATAAAACAACTGTAGCTAAAGAAATAGCTGAAATACCAAAATGCAGCGCTAAAATCGCATCAGATTGACCGAAAACGACAGCACCTGCTCCTAATAATCCTTGAAAAACGATGAAGAAGATAGCCATAATAGCCATGAATTTTGTTTCTTTTAAATGACCTATTTTTCGCCATGTCCATATCGCGAGTATTATAATCATGAAACCTAGCATACCAGAAACGATTCGATGACTATATTCAATGATCGTTTCAATAGCAGGTGAGGTTGGTATAACTTCACCAAAGCATAGTGGCCATGTTGCTCCACAGCCTTCACCTGAACCTGTTTTTGTAACAAGAGCTCCTTGCATAAGGACGATGAGCATGCCAATGGATGTAATTACACTATATAGTTTTAATGATTTATGCAATGGTTTTCCCCTTTCTATTTCAGTAGAATCAAAATGATAGAAATTAAGCATAACATGATCTTAAGAACAATAGGGGAAAAAGTCAATTTTTGAAGAGTGAACTTTTTATGGCAAAATTAAATGTGAAGATAATGTGAAACTTTTGAATTTGATGAAAGAAATAAGAAATTAAGATATAATGTCTTTATGATCAGAAAAGGTCTGAAAACGTTCTTATGAGTTAGTCAATTCTTCATCTTGAATAGAAGAAATTACCGACATTTGGCTAACGCAAACGTTTTGTAATATGTGATACTCTATAAAGGGGGTGAATTGTGGATGAATAAATCCAATACAGCGATAGAAGCAAGCGATGTGTTAACACATTCAAGTACTAGTCCAAATCCTAGTTCAATCACGAACAAGGAAGAAAAAACATGGAAACATTATGTGACACTTGCTAAAATGGGTATTGTCACATCAAATTTAATCACAGCTTTTGCAGGGATTTTTCTAGCCGCAAAATATACTGGTGTTAGCTTGCTAGATCAATTTCATCTCGTCCTCTTTGGATTGCTAGGAGCGGGTCTAGTAATGGCTGGAGGTTGTACGTTAAATAACTTTATTGACCGTGATATTGATCATTTGATGGAGCGGACAAAAGATCGTCCAACTGTTACAGGGAAATTACAAGGCTCACATGTTCTAATTGTAGGACTCATCCAATCTGCTATCGGGATTATTCTATTATCTCTTGCAAATATAACGGCAGCGATTATTGGGATGATTGGCTTATTTGTATATGTTGTGTTGTATACGATGTGGACAAAGCGTACTACATCTTTAAATACAATTGTAGGAAGTGTATCTGGGGCTGTTCCACCACTCATTGGGTGGGCAGTAATTGACCCTAGCTTGCATACTTACGCCTGGATTTTATTTTTTATTATGTTTTTCTGGCAGCCACCACATTTTCTAGCGTTAGCGATGAAACGATGTGAAGAATATCGAGCTGCAGGAATTCCAATGTTGCCAGTTGTTGCAGGGTTTGACGTGACAAAGCGCCAAATCGTTGTTTATGTAGCAGCATTGTTACCAGTTTCATTAATGCTGTACCCATTTGGTATTGTCTATACAATAGTGGCAGCATTATTAGGGTTAGGTTGGCTAGTCTTAGGGTTAGCTGGGTTTAAAATGAAAGACGATATTAAATGGTCTAGATTCATGTTCGTCTATTCTTTAAACTACCTAACAATTATTTTCGTGCTTATGGTCATCGTTCATATTTAAAACCATAAAAATTCAATACTATCTGTTAAGATAATGAATTGAATTTTTTTGTGTGAAAAGAATAGCTGACTATCAAGTATATAAAACAAGAGGGACTATAGAGCGAAAGTGAGGTTTGTTTTCAGATGGAAAACTGGAAAAGTGTATTACGTTTTCTGCCATTAACTCTGCTTGCGTTATTGTTAGCAGGTTGTGGTGAAGAAAATTTAACGGCTCTCGATCCAAAAGGGCCACAATCACAGTGGTTATATGATTACATGATTCTATCGTTAGTCATCATGATTTTCGTAGCCGTTGTTGTATTTTCGATCTTCTTTATTATTTTATTTAAATTTAGAAGAAAACCTGGTGACGATGCTTATCCAAAACAGGTTCATGGTAGTACTGCGTTAGAAATTACGTGGACAGTAATTCCGATTATTTTATTAGCAATTTTAGCTGTTCCAACAATCACAGGGTCGTTTATGTTAGCTGATACTGAACCAGAAGGCGACCATACCGTTACGATTAAGGTAACAGGGCATCAGTTCTGGTGGCAGTTCGACTACGAAGATGAAGGATTCACCGCTGGTCAAGATGTTTATATTCCAGTAGGTGAGAAAGTTGTATTTGAATTGCACGGACAAGATGTCATTCACTCTTTTTGGGTGCCAGCACTTGGAGGAAAAGTGGATACAATCCCAGGAATTACGAATCACCTTTGGCTACAAGCTGATGAGCCAGGTATATTTAAAGGTAAATGTGCCGAGTTATGTGGACCAGAACATGCTTTAATGGACTTCAAACTTATCGCATTAGAAAGAGATGAATATGATGCATGGGTAGCAGGGATGCAAGAGCCTAGTGAACCTCAAGAAGCATTAGCACAACAAGGACGAGAAGTATTCGAAAATAATGGCTGTTTAGGTTGTCATGCTGTTAATGGTATGGGTACTGCGAGTGGTCCGGCTTTAAATAACTTTGCAAACCGTACAACGATTGCTGGTTATCTTGATTTCACGGATGAAAACTTAGAAGCTTGGATTCGTGATCCTGAATCATTAAAGCAAGGAAACAACATGTTAGCTTATCCTGACATGAGTGAAGAAGATATGACAGCGTTAATTGCATACTTGCGTTCGTTATCAATAGAATAAGGAGGTAACCTCATTGGCTACTAATACAAAGTCAAAAAGTGTATTATGGGATTGGTTAACAACCGTAGACCATAAAAAAATCGCGATTTTATATTTAATCGCCGGTACACTTTATTTCGTTCAAGCTGGTATCATGGCTGTTTTTATGAGAATTCAGCTCATGTATCCAGATAATAGTTTTGTAAGCGGGCAAACGTTTAATGAGCTACTAACAATGCATGGAACCGTCATGTTATTTTTCGTGGCAACACCTCTTCTTTTTGCATTTATGAACTTTGTTGTTCCTTTGCAAATTGGAGCTCGTGACGTTGCGTTCCCATTTGTTAACTCATTAGGATTTTGGATTTTCTTTTTTGGGGCATTTCTTGTTAATTTAAGTTGGTTCTTTGGTGGTGGTCCAGATGCTGGTTGGACGGCATATGTACCGTTATCGAGTCGAGATTACGCAGGGAGTGGACTTGATTTTTATGTACTAGGTTTACAGGTTGCTGGTATCGGGACATTGTTGTCAGCGATTAACTTCCTCGTTACGATTATCAATATGAGAGCTCCAGGAATGACAATGATGAGATTACCGTTGTTTGTCTGGACATCTTTTATTACATCTATGTTAATCTTATTTGCTTTTACACCATTAGCAGCTGGTTTAGCGCTTCTAATGCTAGATCGTTTATTTGATGGACAATTCTTTATTCCAGATATGGGTGGAAACGCTGTGTTATGGCAGCATATTTTCTGGATTTTCGGTCACCCTGAAGTATACATCCTTGTATTACCTGCTTTTGGTATTATTTCTGAAGTTATTCCAGCGTTCTCAAGAAAGCGTCTATTTGGATATACTGCCATGGTATTTGCAACGATCATTATTGCGTTTTTAGGATTCATGGTTTGGGTTCACCACATGTTTACCGTTGGTTTAGGACCTATTTCTAACTCTATTTTCGCTGTTGCTACAATGATGATTGCAGTTCCGACAGGGATTAAAATCTTTAACTGGTTATTTACAATGTGGGGCGGAAAAATTACATTTAATACAGCCATGTTATTTGCTTCGTCTTTCGTACCAACGTTTGTACTTGGTGGGGTAACTGGGGTAATGCTTGCAATGGCTCCTGTTGACCATTTATACCATGATACTTATTTCGTTGTTGCTCACTTCCACTACATTATTGTTGGTGGTATCGTTATGGCCTTATTTGCTGGATTATTCTACTGGTATCCGCTTATGTTTGGTCATAAATTAAATGAAACATTAGGTAAACTTTTCTTTGCACTATTTTATATTGGATTCCATTTAACTTTCTTCATTCAGCATTTCTTAGGTTTAATGGGTATGCCACGTCGTGTCTACACGTACCTTGGAGATCAGGGCTTAGATGGAATGAATATGATTAGTACTGTTGGAACATTCTTTATGTCAGCAGGTATTATCGTTTTAGTGATTAACGTGATTTATTCTGCTTATCGTAAAGATCACCAAACAGGTCAAGACCCTTGGGATGCACGTACATTGGAATGGGCTTGTGCACATCCAGTACCAGAGTATAACTTTGCTCAAACACCATTAGTTCGTTCGTTAGATCCGTTGTTCTACGAAAAAGTTCATGGTGATGGCAAAATGAAACCTGCTGAGCCATTAGCAGATATTCATATGCCAAATGGTTCATTTATCCCATTTGTCATGTCATTTGGTTTGTTCGTTGCTGGATTTGGTTTTGTTATGATGGGCTTCGACAACCCAGTTATTGAACCACTCATCGTTGCGGTTGCTGGTCTTGTCATTACTTTCGGTGCGATGTTCACACGTTCTGTTAAAGAAGACCATGGATACTATATTCCAGTAAAAGATATTAAGGAAGAGAGGTAAGCTACTATGGCAGGTGCAATTGATCATTCAAAAGGGCTTCCTCCTCATCCAGAGAGAGCAACCCTTGAAGGTAAAAATAAGTTTTTAGGTTTTTGGTTTTTCCTTGGTGGAGAAACAGTCTTATTTGCGACATTCTTTGGAACTTATTTAGGATTAAAAGGCGGTGTTGGTGATGGACCAACCCCGCAAGAAATTTTCGCGTTGCCACTTGTTTTTATTATGACAATGATTTTATTAACAAGTAGTTTAACAAGTGTTCTTGCAATGTATGCGATGAAGAAAAACCAGTTTAGAAAAATGATGGTTTGGATGATTATTACTGTGTTACTAGGCCTTGCATTCTTAGGACTAGAGGTTTATGAGTTTTATGAGTATTACCACCACTATGGTTTAGGGTATTCTACTAGTGCGTTCGCTTCAGCGTTCTACTCATTAGTTGGACTTCATGGGGCTCACGTTGCGTTTGGATTACTTTGGATTACGACGTTGTTAGTTCGTTACAGACGTTCGGGAATTACCCTTACAAATGCGCCTAAATTCTATGTTGCAAGTTTGTACTGGCACTTTATTGACGTTGTTTGGGTATTCATCTTTAGTGTGGTTTATCTCATGGGAATAGGGGGCTAATCATATGGGAGATAACTTAAGTCAACCATTTGCAAAAAGTGCAATGACAGAGGAAGAAAAAAGAAAAACAAATGCAGAACAGAAAAAGCAAGTTGTTTCGTTTGCATTGATGATTTTCTTAACGATTCTCGCCTTTGTTGCTGTTGCGAGTGATGTTGTTCCTGCATCATTTGCTGTACCGTTTATATTAATTTTAGCGGTGATTCAACTGTTTCTTCAATTGCTTTTCTTTATGCATATGAAAGATAAAGACCATGGTTGGGTCAACACGTTTATGGTATCAGGCATGGTGATTGCCGTGATTACTGTTGCCGCGTTAATGTTACTTTTAGGAGTAACAAAATACTAAGTAATGAAACAGGATGTGGGTACACATCCTGTTTTTTATTGAAAACGAGTTAGACTTCACCTGAAAGTTCATCTTTTTGTAATGTTTTTTTACGCTTTTAACGCTCATATTGTGTATAATGAGAGAGGCTTGACTGAAAACAGACAGATTGGAGTGAAATACATGTCAGAATATACTGGACTAGCAAAAAAACGGAATTATAAGCCATTAATTATTATATTAACGATTATTATAAACGGTGTTGTTGTTCTTTTATCTCGCATCCCACCGGTTGAAGGTTTCGATTTATTTGACGTTCGTATTTTGCCAATGATGAACGCGATATTTAATACCTTTACCTTTTTCTTTTTATTGATTGCTCTGGTTGCCATTATTAAGAAAAATGTCACCTTACATCGAAGATTTATTTACGCAGCTTTTATTACAACAACATTATTTTTAGTCACATATATAGGGCACCACTTATTAACGACATCGACGCCTTATGGCGGAGACGGCTGGTTAAAAGGGGTATATTATTTCATCTTAATTACTCATATTGTTCTAGCTGCTGTTATCGTCCCATTAGCACTAACAGCAGTGGCAAGAGCATGGAATGGGGAGAATGAACGCCATCGAAAATTGGCGAGATGGACAATGCCATTGTGGCTTTATGTAAGCTTAACTGGTGTACTAGTATATTTAATGATTTCTCCATATTATTAATAATAATAACGTAAGCAGGCACGGAAAAAGTAGAACAATACTTTTTCCGTGCTTTTTTAGCTTTTGCGTGAATAAGCGCTTCTGTGGCCGCTAAAAAAGGAAACCCGTATCAAGTTCACAAATAACGGGTGCTCTGACCGCAAAAATTTCAGGTGAACGTGAAAACACCTTTAAGAATCATTTCTTAAAGGCGTCATAAAATAACTTTATAGTATCCTGTACTTTTACCGATGAATCCAAGTTTTTGATAAAACAAATGGGCAATTTTTCTTTCCTTGCGATTGCCACTATTAAGGACGATAGCATGGGCTCCTTTTCCTTTGGCCCAATGTTCCACCACTTCAATTAGCTTTTTCCCAATTCCTTGCTTACGATAGTTTTCTTCCACAACCATGGAAATGATTCTGACATATGTATGATTTTTTTCATAAGCTAACTGGTGACACACCCCAACCATACCAACAATTTGTTGATTTTGTTTGGCTATGAAGGTTTCATAATCAGGATGTTTTGAAATTGTAGTTAATCTTGTTTCCATTTCTTCTTTTGTTGTAGGGTATCCTAAACTAATCATTAGCTTAGAAAGCTGTGGATAATCTTGTTCCGTAATCGTAGTAATTTCCAAGAATAAACGCCCCCTCGTTAAAAAAAGCAAAGGTTGAAACTACGATTGTTTTCCATGAAAGGAATGTGCAGTTTTACCCTTTGCTTTTTATCGTTAAATCTTAAAGTTCATTTTTATGATGCCAGCTTCTTTTGCTGAAGTAAAAGCAATCACAAGTAATGGACCGATAATGAAGCCCATTACCCCAAATAACATCAATCCAATATACATTGCAATTAAAGTCGCTAATGGTGACAAGCCGATATGTTGGCCCATTACTTTTGGTTCAACCGTTCTTCTAATGACAAGCAAAATTCCGGCTAAAATTAAAAGTTGTGATCCAAGAGCAATGTCACCTGTAAATAAATGAAAGAGTGCCCAAGGTCCGAGTATGGCAATCGACCCTATGATTGGAACGAAATCGATAATCCAAATAATAAACGCCATTAAAAGGGCGAGTTCTGGAACGATGATAAGCAATCCAATTAAGGAAACCGCAAATATAACAATACTGACTAAAAATTGTGCTTTAATAAAGCCAGATATAACATACATTAGTCGTGACACCATAAAATTAACACGATCTGCTGTTTTCTCTGAGAAATAAGAATATAATTTCACTTTTAGCCTTGGTAGTTCCAGCATAAACAAAAACAAAGCAATTAAATAAACAATAAATTGAACAAGGTATGCAGGTATTTTTGTTACGAGTGATGTGATATCATCGATTAAATTTCGGTCGCCAATATCGCGGCGAAGTGTTGTTAAATACGAACTAACTTGTGCATTAATTTCATATACGAGATCAGGGGGTAAATCTTCATAGCTGTCTTCAAGATTTTTTTGGAAATCTATCCAAGCTCGATTAATATCATTTATATAAGTCGGAAGGTTTTCAACGAGTTGCACTCCCTGAGTAACGGCTTTAGTCACGATAAAGTAACCACTAAGCCCAATAAAGCATACAAATAATACAAAGACCAACATGACAGCTATATTTCGCTTCATTTTTGCTTTTTTTAGAAGGAGTTCAACGAATGGTGTGAGAACAAGTGCTGTAAAAAAAGCTAAAAGAAGTGGGACAGAAACTGGCAAAACATAATATCCAATAATAATGAGCGCAATAATTGCTAGTATGGTGAAGAGTATACGTTTTGAGAATATATAGGACAATTTTAAACCCCTTTCTGATAAATAGCCATCTATATCATATTATAGTATGTTAGGACAAAGATGAACAGAAATTTACTTATGTTTTTGAAAAGATTTATTGTGTAAGGCCTTTCAAAATAAAGGAAAGGATTGATGAAAGTGATTGTGAAAATTTTAGAGGATGGACACTTGTACATGAGCGAGCAAATTGTTTTGGATTTATGTGAGCATGTTTTAGAGGAAATGAAGCCTAAATTACAATTGCTCCCTCTATTAAAAGACCAAGTAAAAACATGGATTCGAAAAGACTTTAAAAATGGAATCGAAATTTCCATTCATGATAATCAGCTACACATACTTGCGAAAGTCTCTATTTTAAATGGTGAATGTTTGCCAACATTGATTCAAACGTTTCAATCACTAGTGATTTCTGAACTTGAGGAAATGACAGGTTTTAAAGTTGGCTCAATCGATGTTAAAGTAGAAGCCGTACATTTCCAATCATAAAAAGTTGCAGTTTCGAATGGTTTGTTTTACTCTTTTTATAGACTTACAAAAAGGAGTACAAACATGAGACAATGGAAACAAATTATAATTCTTGTACCATTACTACTGTTATTTGGCTGTAACCAGGACATAGGAGAGTTAACAAGCGTATCCCAAGAAGAAGAACAAGATGTCGCCCAATTTATCGTTGAATATAAAGAACAATTAGTTGATGCGGTAAACGGTGGGAAATTCAATGATGTTGAACCGTATTTAGTCGCTAATACAACCTTTTACCATGCTGTTCGTAGATATGTAAGCGACCTGCAAGATAACAGCAAAACACTTAAAGTATTAGAACAAGACATTGGTGAGATCCAAATAAATGAGCATGGTGAATATTATGCAACTGTGATTGAAGTGGAAGAAACAACAGACCGTTTTGGTCATGTTGAAGCAGAAAATTTAGATCTTTCGTATGTACTTTATCCATATGAAGAAAGTTTTCGTCTTATTACCATAATAAAAAACAAGTAACTTGAGAATATTCTCAAGTTACTTGTTTTTTATTATTGATCTAATTTTTCTTTAAGCAGTTCAAGCTTTTGCTTGCTTTTTGTGACAATTGTATTTGGAAACTCCTCGTTTTCATACTCGACACCATGTGGATAGTAATGCTTCCCTAAAATTGGATCAAGAAGTTTCACTTTAGCATCTGGTGAAGGAATATCACCTTCAATTGCATAAGCGTGAACACGTAAAAAATATGTAACGTTATGTTCAGTCGAAGCCATTTTATAATCAAATGTCACTCGCTCATAATCCCATTGCCCTGCATGGATAAACCCAGCAGACTCAGCAGCGTGTTGCAATGTTGAAAATTTAAATTCTTTATCACCTAAACCAATTGATTCAAACTTCATTTTTTTCCCTCCTAGAGCAAATACGGCTTTATACTTCTATAATGATAGTATGAAACACCCGAAGATGCAACGTCTATTGGTGAATCTTTTATGACGAGCCTTTAATTGGATGAGAATTAAAACCTAAACCAACTTCTTTGCTGTAGAATGTCCTTTTTCGTTGTTGGTTATCCTAACTGAGAACGTTATTAAAAAGGAGGAATTTCAATGGAACATTTACGCGATGTTATGACTACAAATGTTGAATATTGTACACCTGTCGATAATGTATTTGAAGTCGCTGTTAAGATGAAAGAATTAAATGTTGGTGCCATCCCGATATGTGAAGAGAAACAGCTTATGGGTATGATTACAGATAGAGACATCGTTATTCGTGGTGTGGCCGAAAAACGTCCAAATTCTACTCAAGTAACTGAAATTATGAGTGAGAATTTAATTACGGCAACACCTGATATGTCTATTGATGAAGCGGCTAAAATGATGGCAGAAAAACAAATCCGCCGTTTACCGATTGTGGAAAACAATCAATTAGTAGGGATTGTGGCTCTTGGTGATTTAGCGGTTCATACAAGTTCAAGTGATGAAGCTGGTTTTGCGCTTAGTGAAATATCTGAACGTCCAGAAGTTCATCATTAAGAGAGGAAAAGTGCCTGATGGGCACTCTTTTCAGACCGTAGACAAAACGCCTTTGAGAAATGATGCTCAAAGGCGTTTTTGTTTTTCTGTATTGATTTTTCGGCGATGGCACTGTCGGTTTAGTGTTCCTCCAGTCCCATGTGGCCAATTTTTTCAGGTTCATGGCAGCAAAAACAAGCATCGCCTGCAATGAATTTTTTTCGAGACCATTTAGGTTCGTCCAACGCAGTCCATGCTTCTGTTTGAGATCCGCAAACACCCGTTCAATGGTCTCTTTTCGTCTTGCATAGATCTCCCTATTTATATCGGTGTGTCTCAAGTGCTCCGCTTCCTCCAAAGCATCTTGCCAAATATGGCGTAAGACCAGCTTTTTATGGTCTTTACTCTTTGTGCACTGGGTAAGCGCAGGGCAGTTCTGACAAATTCTCGGATCAGACATGTACTCCCGGTATCCTTCTCGGTTCGTTATCCGATAATGAAGTAGTTGTTCTTCGGGACAGATATAACAATCGTAGTATTCATCATAGACAAACTCGTGCTTTCGGAAATAGCCTGGAGGAGTCATGGGTCGTTTGTAAGGCATGACCGCTCTTGTCCCTTCTTCTTGAAGCTTCTTCGCAATACTTGGCGTTTTGTATCCAGCATTTACAGCGACGAGCATAGTTCTTTCCGAACGTAGAGAAGTGCGGGATCTTATCATCCAATCCAAAGCCTAAAAACCATCGATAAGCGACGTTTGTTTCTATTTCTTTGAGCGTTTGACGCATCGATCCTATGCCAAATATGTATTGAATGAACACCATTTTTACTAACACGACAAGGTCGATACTAGGGCGACCGTTATCAGAAGAATACAGATCTTTCACGAGATCCTAAATGAAATCAAACTCAATCGCATGATTTAGTTTATGAACAAGATGGTCTTCTGGAACTAATCCAGACCATCCCCATTTGCATTCGCTTATCTTCCAACTTTTTTGACATCATCACCTATTCACCCCTGTCCTTTTTTCACTTATATTATAGAAAAAAACGGAGCATCTGTCTTTATTTCAGGAGAAGCCACCTTCTTATATCCACTAGAAAAAGCGGACGGGATGGGAGGGCCGACTCCTGTGGAAAGCGTGCCCCCCATCCCGGTAGCGAGGTCGAAGAGCCGCATTCTGGCTACTAATCAAAAATGGCCTGTCGACTTTGTCGACAGGCTGGGAAGAGTGCCTTATAGGCACTCTTTTTTTAAAAGAGGGAGTATGAAAATTTTGGTATAACAGTAATGCTTTGAAAGCTTATTCTATCGCTTTAAAAAAAGACGCTCACGCATTTTTCTTTATATTGACTTCGATTTTTGTCTGATTACAACGTATCCATTCTATTATTGTCGGATGAGATTTTCCTGGCAGGAATACGAAGAAAGAGCGAGAACCTTACATAACAACACTATAAAGAGAGAGAGGAGCATCTTATGAATCGTTTAGGCTGTGGGGTTGTAACAATGTGTTCGCTTTTTCTACTTGTGGCATTGGTATTTGTATGGCCGATTTTGACAACTGAACAAAGCGAAAAGGAAAACATCGAACAACTTGCTGAACTTATTATTCCTCATGAAGAGGAACAAGTGGAACCTGTAGTGAAAATGGAAGACGAACTTGAAGGAGAAAATGATAATCTTGAATTTACATTAGATGTATTACTCGGAGAATCCACGGAGGAAGTTGTGAAACAATTAGGGGAACCGAAGAGAATTGACCCTTCATTATATGGATATGATTGGTGGATATATTATGTTGAAGATGATGGTTATATCCAAGTAGGTATACAACAGGATGAAGTCGTCACGATTTACGGGATTGGTCGATCAATTGCTAGTGACCCGTTTGTAAGTGGAACAGATTACAATGACATAATGGGTTATGTGGACATTACTGACCAAGTAGCGATCCATGCTGAAGGAGCATCTTTTCGTTTTGAGTTAAATGATGAGGAATTGCAAACCCAACCACTTATTGAGTATAAAGGAAATTATATTCAACTATATTTTGATACATTTACACAGCAGCTATCGAGTGTTCGATATATCAAAGGAGATGTGTTACTAAAACAACGTCCATATGCGCTTACTTATCGTGGATCCTTACCAATGGTAGAAGAACCGACAGAAGAAGAGTGGAAAGCCATTGAAAAAGGAGCAGAGCAACAAATTCTCGATATTACAAATGCGATACGCTATCTTCACGAAAAACCTCCATTGGAATGGGATGAAAAAATTGCTTCTGTTGCTTATGGTCATAGCGAGGATATGAGTACAAATGAATTTTTTTCTCATGAATCACCTCGTCATGGAGAATTAGTCGATAGGCTTCAAGAAGGGAACGTAAAGTACCAAACAGCTGGAGAAAATATTGCAGCAAATTATGTAGATTCAATTGCCGCAGTTGAGGGCTGGTTAAATAGTGAGGGACATCGCGTGAATTTATTAAGTGATGAGTTTACCCATTTAGGAGTAGGGGTACATGAGTTGTATTATACGCAAAATTTTATGACACCATGGCAGTTTTTAAATTAAATACGTTCTAAATTCCCTCTGAGTATCATTAATTTATTATTGAGTAAATTTCAAACACATGTCAGGGGGAAAATCATGAAAAATGCTGGGCTTGCTGCTGTGTTAAGTTTTTTCTTTGCTGGATTAGGTCAAATTTATAATGGGCAAATTGCAAAGGGAATTGCGTTTATTATCGCTTA
Organism: Alkalihalobacillus sp. LMS39; assembly: GCF_022812285.1. NCBI lineage: Bacteria > Bacillati > Bacillota > Bacilli > Caryophanales > Bacillaceae > Alkalihalobacillus > Alkalihalobacillus sp. LMS39. The sequence continues at coordinate 3,485,010 of NZ_CP093300.1, read as the reverse complement.
TTTTATTTCTGGACTACTTATGTTTATTATTATTGGCTTTATTACTACGCCAATTTTATGGATATGGGGAATGGTCGATGCATATAAACAAGCAGAAAAAATAAATGCATCCGGTGGATGAAAGACGAACAAAAAAGCGGGATGTGCATAAGGTTAATTGAACCTTTCGAGCATATCCCGCTTTTCGATTCGATTGGCTTGAAATAATGTTGGTTCAATCCATTGACCGTACGCATAAATAGAGGTACCAAGTGGAAAGGAGTAATCAAAGTCATTTTTAATGGGCTTTTCAAAGATAACCTCATATTGTGCCCCTTCCTCGCTAGTTACTGTTAATCTTAATTTTCGGGTGTATAAATGCTGATAATATCGATTTCTTTCAGATATCTGTTTGGATACTTTTCCACGTATACTCGTTTCTTCCCCAATTGTCCCAACATTTTCCCATTGAGTTCTGTATTTCTTTTTATCCTTCCTCACGATAAATAAAAAAATCGTAAATAGAATAGGAATAACGATGGCGGCTACCAACATGGAACCCCCCCTATTTTTTTGTAATGGTAAAAAATGTACCTGTACCTGTTGCAATAAGATGGTTTTTATCAGTGTATACTTTTGCTTCAACAACAGAAAGCTGTTTCCCCTGATGCAAGATAGTAGCTACACAGCGAAGATGAGAACCAATTCCAGGTCGAATATAATTCACTTTCAATTCTACTGTAACAGCGGATTGGTTTTCCGGGAGCTTTGATATTAACAAGCCACCCATTGTACTATCAATTAATGTAGCTGTCATCCCACCATGGACCATTTTTAATGGGTTTTCAATTAATGGCTGGATGGGGCATGAAATTTCATAGTCACCATTTTCTAATTGTTTTGGTTTAACATCGGTGATAGCCGATAAATAAGTTCGAAAATTCCCTTCTTGTTTTTGTTGTAGTCCGGTCAGTATCGCTGATAGTACGTTATATTCTTCTTCTGATGCGTGCTGAACGAATGTTTCAAATTGATCTCTTACTTTACTTACATCCATCTAATTCGTTTCCCTTCTACATAAAGTCATTATTAATAATAGCAACATAACGAGATAATTCGCAAATCATGTGTGTCCATAACATGGACAAAAAGTGATAAAGAGAAGCAATTAAAAAATGGGCTCACCAAAAAATGGGCATCTTTATACAATGTAGGGAAGACAATTTGCATGGAATTTTGTAATAAGCAAAGGAGGGACAAAAATGGGGAAAAAGCGCTCATTGCATCCTTCTGTACAGGAATTTAAGAAGTTTGTGAAAGAGCATCCACTATTAGTGAAAGAAGTGAAAGAAGGAAGGAAATCCTGGCAAGACGTGTATGAAGAATGGACATTACTAGGACCAGATCATGAAGATTGGGCGTCTTTTAAAAAAGGGTATTCGAAAAAAGAAGCAACTTCAGAGAAAGTATTACAAGAGGAGGAACAGAAAGAAACATCCAAGGGGGCAGAATCTGATAAAGAGAAAGAAAACAGCAATCAATTAAATATTATGGACCTAGTAAAGAAAATAAATATTAATGATTTACAGCATCATATTACTCAATTTAGTGGTGTGTTGTCGAATGTTCAAGCGTTGATGCAAACGTTCCAAGGCCAACCTAACCAGCAGCAAGGCCAACAAGCGCAACAGCAACCACAACAGGAAGATCCTTTTTCTTTTAGACAACATTAATAGGAGAGATGCACACAATGCGAAAAGACGTTTATATCCAATTAACGAATAAACCAGAGTTGCGTCAGTTTGTTCGGCAACATCCGCATTGGTATCGAAAACTGAATCGTGAGCCACATTCCATCTCAACATTAGAACAAGAAGCAAACCAATTTTATGGTAAAACGTTTCCACAACGCATTGAACGATTGCAAGGAAATTTAAATTTAGCAATGATGATGATCCAAATGTTACAAAGTACGGTAACAAATCAAGGACAACAACCAACTCAACCTGACTCATAGCATTAGCGTTTGCTATGAGTTTTTTTTATTGGGAAGAATGAGATTTGAAAGTAAGTACACACTAAAGGAGAAACTGTGTGTGGAGGGATAAAATGAAGAATCTATACTGTATTGTAATAATAGGGGGCATATTCTTGTTTTCTGCTCCTTTAATCTTTGCATGTGGGGAGGAAGTTCCTGAACATGAACAAACAGCCCATCATTATCGTGTCATCCCTTTTCAATCGAACGGCGTTGTGAAGGTAACAACAAGGAATGAATCAAGAAAAATGGAAATTGGGCATGAAGTGAAACAAAATGATTTATATATTGAATGTTTCATCCATGATTTTCATTTTTCTAAGCAAAATGCAGGTGCCGCACATGTCGATGGAGAAGGCCATATAAAGCTATACATTAATGGGGCGTATGTGGACTCCATTTATAGAGCAGGATTTATTATTAAAGACCTTCCAAAAGGAGAACATACAATAAAAATTGAAGTTGTCCAAAATGATGGAAGGCCTTATGAGTTAGTAGAAGAATTTACGATCGACATTACAGAGTAATTATAACGAAAGTAAATAGTCGTGTACGATTTTTTCAACAGAAATACCCGCTTGTTGAAATCCTTGATTTCCAAAAAGTATATTAAATTCTAAGAAATAAGCTTTTCCTCCTGCGATGACAACATCAAATCCAGCGTGATTAATTCCGAGTTCACGTGCTGTTTTCGCCACGAGGTCAATCGCATGTGTTGGAATATTGTCAAAGGAGATTTGCCCACCTTGAGCCACATTATTTCGAAATGAATTTCTGTCATTTTTACGGGAATATGCTGTGACGACTTTATCGCCAACAAAACAAATCCGTAAATCTTGTTCAATCGGTAAAAACTCTTGAACATAGAAATAAGGGTTAGCTTCGGCATATTCATAAAATTGCGACTGATTTTCAATAAGAAAGACACCTTTACCCATTGAGCTTCTTATTTCTTTTGCAACAAATGGAAAAGGAAACATCGTAAACACTTTATTAATATTCGCATCATTTCGTCCTAAAATGACGGTTTTTGGGACATGTTCTGGACATACACTCCATAGTGCTCGAGTTACTTCAATTTTATTAAAACCGAGCTGAATAGATTGGATGCTCGGGAATATTTTTTTCTTCATCCCATAAACGAGAGCATTCACTTGCCAATTTTCAGGATATAAACAAATATCAGCAGCATCAATTTTTTCTCGTTCTTCAAACATATGCTCTGGTTTCACATATTTTACATTGGGAATACCAATTGTTCGAAACGGATTAAATGTAACAAAATTCAAAGCGTCACCCTCTTTCTTAATAAATACAATCGAGGAAATTATAGAAGGTAATTTGTTCGATGTCAAATGAAAGTAAGGTGAACAAAGAGAAGAGGCGAACGGTGTGATTGTAAGATTTGGATATGTAGCGATGAGTGAAATGGTAAAGAATGCTTCTCCTTCTCAAACAATGACGGCAAAACAGTTTGCAACACTATCTAACCAAGAAGCAGGTTTAGGGCGCTTAGAGCGAATTGCAAAATCAAATATAGAAAATACACTACGTTTATTAAAGCATAACAAAGCACATGAAATTGAATTTTTTCGTTTTTCCTCTAAGCTTGTCCCTTTAGTTAATCATCCTTATACAGAAGGATGGAAATATGAAAAGGCAATAGCGGCAGAGTTGAAACAGCTTGGGGAATTTGTCCATGCAGAACAAATGCGAGTAGATTTTCATCCAGACCATTTTGTTGTTCTTAATAGTCAATCGAAAGAAATAACACAACGGTCGATGCAAACGCTCTTATATCACTATAAATTATTAAAAGGAATGAACATTGATCCAAAACATCGTTGTGTTTTGCATATAGGTGGAAGTAAAAATGGCAAAATGGAAGGATTAGAAACGTTTATTGAAAATTTTTCGAAAATTCCTGAGTCGTTAAGCCAAATGTTACTACTAGAAAATGATGATACTATTTATCATATTAATGATGCGTTATATTTAGGTGAAAAACTTGGGATCCCTGTTGTTCTTGACTTACATCATCATGATTTAAATCCAAGCGAAGAGCCTATTTTTGAATTATGGGATAGAATAAAAGAAACATGGGCAAATAGTCCACTACCAATAAAAATTCATATGTCTAGCCCAAAAGAAGGAGATATGGATAAACGACATCACGATTTTATTAATCATGAAAGGCTGTTACATTTTCTAGAGAATATTACAGCAGATCAGGTTGATGTCATGATTGAAGCGAAGAAAAAAGATAAAGCCTTACTGAAATTAATGGCGCATATAAAAGAGTCTAAGCGTTGTGAAATTTTAACAGAAGCAAGCATCAGAATGTAATTTCATGTGAATTCGTGTATAATGAGTTCAGGAGGTGCATCACTATGATTACGACGATGACATCTGTTGATATTATAGAAGAAGCTGCAATATTATCAGATATGATTATTGCTTCAGATACTTTTGTTCATTATCAGCAATGTAGACATAAATTGTTACAAGATAAAAAAGCTCAAACGCTCATTCGCCAATTTAACGAATGGAAAGATCGTTATGAGGAAGTGCAACGTTTCGGGAAGTATCATCCAGATTATGATGTTGTTTCAACGGAGATTCGGGTAGCGAAACGGGCAATGGATAGTGAGCAAACCGTGTCAAACTTTAAAAAAGCAGAAACAGAACTAGAGCAATTGCTAAATGAAATCAGTCAAATTATTGCTCATGAAGTTTCTGAACATATTAAAGTTCCAACTGGAAACCCTTATTTCGATAGTATGTCATGTAGTGGAGGATGTAGTACTGGTGGCGGCTGCGGATGTAAATAAACGACGATAATTCAGTCTGAATATACGCGACTTTTTGCTGGAAACAGCTGGATGTACTCAAGGAAGAGAAGGCCGCTGAAAAAGGGAAACCATCCTTTTTCAGTGGTCTTCTCTATCTATATACACTATGTAAAACGAATGCAATCGAAACAACCGTTACCGCAACAAAACATCTTTTCATTAGGAACTAGAAAACGTATTCGGTAGACATACAAGTTTTCTTGTTGCCTTACAAAATGAAGGTCCATATTCATCCGTTTCCCCTTCATAGCACGAGTCCCAACTACTTTAATATGTGAATTCAGTTTCTTCAAGGATATCGGTTCCTTTGTTGTAATGTATACGAATGGGATTTGTGCTCGATCTTTTTTTATGACAGATGTGATTGCTGAATGTTCGTTTTCTAATTCATCTAAAAAGAACGACCAAATTTGCGTAAGCAAAAGCTCACCACCTTTTCGTCAACTTGAGTACAAATGCTATTGCTCGTTAAGAATGAACATGCTAGACTAGTGGTAACCAGATTCAAGATAGGACAAAGGAGAAAAAATCATGGTTGTTAGTGAAAGGCAAGGAATCGCCGTTTGGTTACATTCTTTAAAGTATGCTAGACAATTACGAAAATATGGAAATGTCCATTATGTTTCAAAAAAAATGAAGTATGTTATATTATATTGTGATCAAAATAAAGTTTCAACAACCGTTGAAAAGTTGGAATCATTTCATTTTGTCAAAAGTGTAAACGTTTCGATGAGACCATTTATTAAAACGGAGTATCAAAATGCAAAACCCGATAAAGCAAAAGAATATGATTACCGCATGGGGTTATAAATGCCTTTGAGACATTGTTCTCAAAGGCATTTTTACTTAGGTCTTTTAAGTATTGATAGGGGGAATCGCTCTCGCACCTTATTTTTGCGTTCCATTCCTTTAGGATAACATTTGAATCTTTGAGAATTGAGAAGAAATATTAAGAAAACAAGACAATTTTTATCTTTTCTACTTTGATACCTTACGTTAGTCGAATTGATTATTTCGGCATTCGAAATATATAATAGATGACGAATAAGGAAGTGAAATATCATGAAGTTGTGGAAAAGAAACTTAGCTATTTTAGTTGTAAGTCAATTTTTAGTTATAGCAGCAATGACGATGATTATTCCGTTTTTGCCTTTATATTTACAAGAGTTAGGAGTAACGGACCCAGATAAAGTTGCCATATGGGCAGGGGTTATTTTTGGGGCAAACTTTTTAACGGCCTTTTTATTTTCCCCTTTTTGGGGGAGAATGGCAGATAAGTATGGAAGAAAATCAATGATTTTACGGTCTGGCTTTGGAATGGCGATTGTCCTTAGTTTAACTGGATTTGCAGTTGGACCCGTTTCATTACTTCTTCTAAGGCTAGCAAACGGTGTGATTTCAGGGTTTATACCTGCCTCAATCGGACTTGTATCAACGAATACACCGAAAGAACGTGTAGGGTATGCACTTGGAATATTACAATCTGGGGCGGTTTCAGGCGCCATATGTGGCCCCTTATTTGGTGGGTTACTGGCACAAGCATTTGGTTATCGCATGATCTTTTTTGTAACAGGTGCTGTCATTTTACTTGCTGCTTTTGTGGTTCTCTTTTTTGTGAAAGAAGAATTTACCCCAGCTCCGGGTATGGAAAAGACAAATACAATTCAAGATTTTAAAACAATAGCAACAAAAGGACCAATCTTATCGTTATATTGCATTGTTTTCTTTATTCAACTCGCCATAATGGGAGTAAATCCATTACTATCTTTATTTGTTCAAGAATTAACGACAGAAGCGAATGTCGCTTTTTATGCAGGGGTTGCCGTGTCTGTAATGGGATTTGCAAATATGATTGCTTCTCCACAGCTTGGAAAAGTAAGTGATAAAAAAGGAGCACAGCATGTTCTCTTTTATTCATTGCTTGGTGTAGCTATCTTTTCTATTCCGCAAGCATTTGTTGTGGAGCTCTGGCAATTAATTTGTTTACGCTTTTTACTTGGACTTTGTTTAGGAGGATTATTGCCTGCTGTGAATACTTTAATTCGGCACTATGCTCCAAAAGGGATGGAAAGTCGAACATATGGGTTTTCAAATAGTGCGATGTATTTAGGAACGATGCTTGGACCAATGCTTGGTGGTATAATCGTTAATATCATTGGAATAAGAGGGTTATTTATTAGTGCTAGCTTTATATTGTTTCTTGCTATCATTGTAATGAAAGCGAAAGTATTTCCTATTACGGAAGGGAAAAGTACAGCCGATATGCAGAGAAATCATAATAAAGTGGAAGCTCATCAAAAATAGATGGCTTCCTCTTTGCACTGCTATTGTAATGGTGGAATGATGCGATTCATTCTAAGAACCCCAATGAGATAACTATAATATAAATCTTTTTCTTGAAATGAACTTGAATGTCGAACGTCAAGAGTATAGATTTCTTTTTGCAGTTTAGATGCGAGTGAAGTAAACAGTGTGTAACGATTTGTTTCCTTCCATGAAAAATGCGGTATACCTTCTCTACATATGTATAAAGGATAAACATGACCTGGAGAGGCAGGGTGTAATGTTACGACAAAGGAGCACATTTGCTTCTCATCCTTTATCGTCTGTAAGCAAATTAGTTTGTCGATCCGGTGATTGTTTGTATTAGCAATTTCAATTAATTCATAAAGGTCAGAGTACCCTTCCCCTATTTCAATAAATCGTTGAATCATAGGATAGCTCCTTTTTCTATTTGGCTCTTATATTAGCGATATGACTTGCTTTACAAAAACTGTACGCAAATCTAGTATTATAATATCACAAAAAAAAATCCTCGCAAGAAATTCTTGCGAGGTGCCCTACAACATACTCAGTATGTACAAGGCTATGGGAGAGGAGAAACCGGAGGAAGAACTTATGGGGAAACGTAAGCCTTCTCCGCGGTTGTCGCAACATTGATTGAATGTTGCTACTCCTAGTATCGCCAGTGACTAAAAATCTATACGTCTGTTTGGAAAATTTTCTGTATGAAAAGGGAAGATGATATAATAAGCTATCCCATTTGAATGTTGTTAATGTTTTTAGAGTTTTATGATAGGATAAGGAAGGATAATATAAGTCAAAGGTTAGGTGACATCTACTTTGAGAGTCATATCAGGTGAGCATAAAGGAAAACCAATTAAAGCGGTTCCAGGAACAATGACAAGACCAACGACAGATAAAGTAAAGGAAGCGATCTTTAATATAATTGGGCCGTATTTTAACGGCGGTATAGCGTTAGATTTATATGGTGGTAGTGGTAGTTTAGGTATTGAAGCTCTAAGTCGAGGCATGGAACGGGTCATTTTTGTAGACCAACAAAAAAAAGCGGTAGATGTTATAAAGGATAATGTTAAGCGCTGTAATTATGAAGAGAAAGTAGAAGTTTATCGAAATGAAGCTTCAAGAGCATTAAAGGCCCTCGTGAAAAGAGATATACAATTTTCTTGTATCTTTTTGGATCCTCCCTATGCAAAACAGCAGCTACAGCGTGACCTGACATTTATTGCACTCAATCAGCTCTTACGTCATGATGGGATGATTATGGTTGAACATGACCATAATGTTGTGTTGCCAAATATCATTGAATCTCTACAATGTGCTCGAACAGAAACATATGGAGATACAACGATTTCAATATACAATAGAATTGATACATAAAAGGGGGATTCAACAATGAAAATTGCAGTCTGTCCAGGAAGTTTTGACCCGGTTACATATGGACACCTTGATATTATTACGCGAGGAGCACATGTATTTGATAAGGTCATTGTTGCTGTTTTGCATAATCGAAACAAACAACCGTTGTTTAGCGTTGAAGAAAGAGTCGGTTTATTAGAAGAGGTAACAAAACATATTGATAATGTTGAAATCGATTCTTTTAATGGTCTTCTCGTTGATTATGTCGCAAAAAGTCAAGCGAATGTTATTATTCGCGGACTCCGTGCGGTATCTGATTTTGAATATGAAATGCAAGCAGCTTCTATTAATCGGAAACTGAAGTCTGAAGTAGAGACGTTTTTTATGATGACAAACAACCAATACTCTTATCTGAGTTCAAGTATTGTAAAAGAAGTGGCAAAGTATAATGCTCCGGTTGCTGATTTAGTTCCTGATATAGTGGAAAAAGCGTTACAAGAAAAATACAGGCAAAAATAAAGATGAAAAAAAGATGTCTTAAAGAGTCAAGAGACTCTTTGGACATCTTTTTTTAAAGAGTATAAAAATTTTGGTGTAGCAGTGAAGCTTTGAAAGCTATTTCAAGAAGAGCGAAGGCTCCGCACTTCGATTGAAAGAAAAGACGCTCCGCGTTTTTCGTAGGCTTATTGATAGGACATGCGGCGCATGCGAATAAACACATATAAACATAAGCAAACAAGGGTGAAAGCTGACCCGTATTGAAGCAAGTAGGACCACCCTTCAACAAACCATGAATAAGATTGCTCCTGCAAGAAAACAGGAACAGCTGCTGGATGCTCTGTTGTCACTTGGTTTACGTAAAGTGGGTTCCAAAAAATAACAGTGAAAAAAGCAGCAAGAAATCCGTGTAATATTCTTGCGATAAAGTATGGTTTAAAACGAATATCTGTTTCTGCTAAAATACTTCCTACTTGAGCTTGAACAGAAAATCCACTAAACGCTAAAATAAAGCTCATCACAACAGCTTTTTGAAATAAAGTTGCATTTTCAACATTACTTGCCATTTGTCCACCAAGGGTAATTTCAAATAATCCTGAGATTAACGGGACACTCAGTTCAGTTGGTATATGAAAGATGGCAAGAATACCGGACAAGACAACTGATAATATATGGGTGACTTCAATTAAGCTTAACAGCTTGTTTAACACAGAAAATAAAATAATAAATCCGCCGATCATCAATAATGTATTGACGGATGATTGGACTGCATCTCCAAGTAATTTCCCTAGTGGTCTCCCATCCCGAATTCGCTCCTCATGAAGAGCTTGAAGAGATTTCTTAAAAGAAAAAGGGGGAGGAGTACTTTTCTTCATTGTTTTTTCTTTTGAGTATCCATGAAATCTCATACATATTCCTACACATATATTCCCTAAATAATGGGATAATGCTAAAATAATGCCTAATGTTGGGTTATGAAAAAATCCAACGGCAATCGCGCCAAAAATAAAGAGTGGGTTTGAGGAGTTTGTAAACGTAACTAAACGTTCTGCTTCAATTTGTGTTAATTTTTTTTCTTGGCGTAGTCTGGCGGTAAGTTTGGCTCCTGCGGGATAACCAGAGGCTAATCCCATGGCCCAGACGAACCCTCCTTCACCAGGAACTTTAAATAAAGGTCTCATAAAACGCTCTAAAATCGTTCCTAAAAAAGTTACGACACCAAATCCAATTAATAATTCAGAAACAATAAAAAAAGGAAGTAATGATGGGAATACTACGTCCCACCACATTGTTAAACCACGTATGGAAGCGTCCAGTGATTCTTGTGGAAAGATCATTAGTGAGGCCGCTAGAAAAATGGCAAGTGTGGCTAGAGCGATTGTTTTTAATTTTGATGGATTCACTTGCTTTGCCCCCTATTATAAAGATTAAAACATGTCCCATTAATCAATATACGTATAGTCCGGCAATTTAGACCATATGATTGAAAACACAGACTTGTAGTCGTATGATAGGAGGGAGTAACAGTGAGACCAAAAATTGGATTAGCCCTCGGATCTGGTGGAGCAAGAGGGTTTGCACATATTGGAGTTTTAAATGTATTAACCGAAGAGAAGATCCCAATTGATTACATAGCAGGAAGTAGTATGGGCGCTCTTGTCGGTGCTTTATATGGGGTAGGTCACTCGATTCCTAATCTTGAACGATTCGCAACATTATTTAGGAGAAAATATTATGTTGATTTTACAGTGCCAAAAATGGGGTTTGTCACAGGAAAGAAAGTGACAGAATTAATTAGAGTGTTATCAAAAGGAAAAAGGATTGAAGACTTAAGTCCTTCTGTATGGATGGTGGCAACGGATTTAAGAACAGGAGAACGAGTTGTCTTTAAAGAAGGCTCATTACCAGAAGCTGTTCGAGCGAGTATCTCTATACCTGGTATCTTTGTTCCTATCAAAATGGACAATCGTCTTCTAGTTGATGGTGGAGTGATTGACCGGGTTCCTGTTGCGCTTACTAAAGAAATGGGCGCTGATATTACGATTGCAGTTGATGTTTCCTATTTTCAAGTTGAAAAAGAAATCCAATCCATTTATGATGTAATATTACAAACACTAGACATCATGGAAAGAGAAATGGTTCGTAAAGAAGAGATTGATGCTAACATTATGATGAAACCGATGATTAGGCAAGCAAGTTCGATTGCTTTTACAAATGTAGAAGAATACATCGCACTAGGAGAGGAAGAAGCAAGAAAGCAACTTCCAAAAATAAAAGCTGAAATTGAAAATTGGAAGGGGAAATAAAGCAATGGTCATTGAACAAAAGAAAAAGTCAAAACTTCGTAAGCGCTGGATTGTCCTAGTGATTTTACTATTATTGCATTTCTATCAACTTCCTTTTTATTATACTCAACCTGGAGAAGCGAAAACATTAGCCCCCGTGATTGATGTAGAAGGTGGCTTTAAAGAAGAAAATGGGTCGTTTATGTTAACGACTGTAAAAATGGGAAAAGCAAACGCTTATTTCTACGCGTGGGCCCATTTAAGTGATTTTCGAGAAATTATCCCAGAAGAGCAAATTGTTGGACCAGAAGAAACGGATGAAGAATATTTTCATCGACAAGCAATGATGATGCAAAGCTCTCAAGAGGCAGCCAAAATGGTCGCTTATGAAAGAGCAAATAAAAACATTTCGATAGAGTATCATGGGATTATGGTTTCCTCCTTTATTGAAGGAATGCCTGCTGAAAAAGTCTTACTACCCGGAGATCGAATTACATCGGTAAATGGTGAAAAGGTCATATCGATTGAGCAATTGAATGAAGAAGTAGGCGAAAGTGAAAATGGAGAGGACATTCATTTATCAATTACTCGAGATGGAAAAACACTTGAGGTCATGACGACAACGGCTCCATTTCCAAAAGAAGTTAGTGGTGGGGAGGAACGATCAGGATTAGGTATTCTTTACCCTGTTGTTAATCGAACAATCTCATATGATCCTAATGTAACGATTGATGTATCGAAAATAGGGGGACCTTCGGCTGGATTAATGTTTTCACTTGAAATTTATAATCAATTAGTAGAAGAAGATATAACGAAAGGGTATCAAATTGCTGGTACAGGGACGATTAATGAAGAGGGAAATGTTGGTCGAATTGGCGGGGTAGAACAAAAAGTGGTTGCTGCCCATAAAGCTGGTGTCGATTATTTCTTTGTTCCAAAAGAAGGAGACAGGGAAGATTCAAATTATGAGGAAGCGACAAAAACAGCAGAAGAAATTCGCACAAAAACAAAAATCATTGGTGTAGAAACATTTGATGAAGCGTTAGAATTTCTTCAAAATTTATCCCCAAGACAGTAAAACAAGAGAGCTATCCGATGCTAGAACGGATGGCTCTCTTGTTTAATTTGAATCGGAGGGGTTGCGTAATCTTCATGTAAAGCATCCGCTTGTTTTTCAGGCGGATATGCTAATGCATAACAAGCAGTTGCTCGTTTATCAATCGATAATAAGGGGTGGTTAATCTCAGTTGGTCTTGTAATCATCGGAATGACAATTCTTTTTTTTGTTATATTTAAATATTGCCGACCTTGTTCTGACATCCCTAAAATGCGGATATAGGGAAGATCTCCTTTTGTTGCTTCTTCAATTTCTTCTTTTGTCGTATTTGTTAGGATATGTAAGCAATAACGTTGAATTCGATTCCATGTATATCGTTTTGTTTTTACAAGCGTCATAAACTCCGAAAAAGATTGTGCTGCTTGACAATGTTTTTTTAAGCGATGATGAAGTCCTTCTTCTCCTTCATAAATAGCTTCAAGTTGTTCATTAGAAAGGGTGAGCAGGCGATATTTAAGTAACGGATAATAATGTTCCCAATTATGAAAAATATTGTATTTCTCATAATATTCCTGCAATAAATGATAGGTTGTCTCTGGTACAACATGTGATATAGATGATAATGGACAAGCTTGCTTCAGTAATTCATTACGAATACTCGTTGCACTTGCAATGGAATGTTTGTTAATCGTTTGATCGTGATATTGAGCTTGCTTTCTTAAAATCGTGACAGGGGTTAAATCGGAATCAAGTTGCTGAATCGCCTGAATATAGTGAAACCCTAAAATATTGTTTGGCTTTGATAAATCGAGAAGGTCCTCGTTCGGTTGTAATGCCTTATAAGCAAGCGCACAAGCTTTTGGGTAACTGTTCCCCTCTTTTATATATTGTTGAATATAACCATTATAAGTTACTTGATTCTCAATTATAAAAGCAAGTAATTTAGTAAAATCTTCAATTTGACCAGATTCGCTTCCAAAACAAACATCCTTTGTTCGTAAAGAATGTAAAATTGAAATGGCCCCAAAGGCAAAAGTTTCCGCTTTTTGAGTAGAATATGCATAAGGAAGTTCAATCACGAGGTCTGCCCCACAAGCTAACGCCATTTTTGTTCTTTGCCATTTGGATACTAACGCAGGTTCGCCTCGTTGAAGAAAAGAACCGCTCATGACAGCGATAATAACATCTGCATTTGTTTGTTTTCTTGCTTCTTGCATATGATAAAAATGACCATTATGAAATGGATTATATTCAACAATAACACCAGTCGCCTTCAAAAACATCCCTCCAATCCAAGATACTCTCATTATCCTAAATTTTAGTATATCATATACGTCAAAACGGAATGAAGGTTGTCGTTCTTTTATGAAATATGATAAAGTGATACAGAATCATCAAAGTCATTTTTTTTCTTAGATAGAGTGTAAAGAAGAAAGGTTGACAAATACTATTTGGAAAGCTATAATTACTCTTGTTGCCTTGAGGTGAGAATCATGAAATGGACAATCCAACAACTTCATGCTCAAAAGAGCAAAGGAATTCAATTTAATGAAACATTAGATTTATCTGATTTAAGAAAATTAGATCCGCAAATCAGAAGGGTATCACCAGTTGAAGTAAGTGGAGAAGCACACGTTTCGTCTGATATTGTTACGTTTCCTCTCCATATTAAAGGAACATTAACGCTTCCTTGCTCACGAACCCTTAATGATGTTGAACTCCCATTTGATATTGAAGCAAAAGAAACGTTTCGTCTTTATGAAACAAATTGGGAACAAGATGGGGAAGATGATATTCATTCTGTTGAAGGCGATGTAATTGACCTAATTCCCTATATTAAGGAATTAATATTACTGGAAATTCCTTTGCAAATTTTTAGCGAACAAGAAGAAGGAAGAGCACCGAAATCTGGTGATGATTGGGAACTTGTGAAAGAAGAAGACCTAAAGAATCGAACTGATCCAAGATTAGCGGAACTCTCTAAATTTTTTGATAACAAGTAATGGGAAATCGAAGTACCGGCATTTCGGGCCTTCATTTTATAAGGTCAGCCTTTTGACCGTCTGGTAACTATTAGTTATACATATTTTGTAAGGAGGTGGGAATGATGGCAGTACCTTTTAGAAGAACGTCTAAAACTCGTAAAAGAAAACGTCGTACTCACTATAAGTTAGCAGTACCTGGTATGGTAAAATGCCCAGAATGCGGAGAGTTAAAAATTGCACACCGTGTTTGTAAGGAATGTGGCACTTATAAAGGTCAAGACGTATTAAACAAATAATGTTAAAATAAACGAGCAGGGGATTTAATTCCTTTGCTCTTTTTATTTCGTTTTTAGCGAATGGAGGAAGTAAAGTGGATAAAAAAGTGATTGTAGAACGAGAACCGAATGGGATCGTTACAGTGACGATAAACCGTCCAACAATTCGAAATGCGATTGATTATGATGTTATGAATGAGTTGACGGTTATCCTTGATGAGGTGGAGTCTCATCCAGAGGATAAAGTGCTCGTTATCACAGGACAAGGCAAAGAGGCGTTTTGTTCTGGTGGTGATTTATCTGTCTTTCATCATTTACATACAAAAGAAGAAGCGAAAGAAATGCTGATGAAGATGGGGATGATTTTATATCGTTTATTTTTCTTCCCGAAAGTTACAGTTGCAGCGATAAATGGAACAGCTGTTGGTGGAGGGTGTGAACTTGCCACTTCATGTGATTATCGTATTGCGGCAAGTCATGCAAAACTAGGATTTGTGCAAGGGAAATTAGGGATTACAACAGGTTGGGGGGGATCAACCTTTTTGAGTGAGCGAATAGGTATGGCTCAAGCGATGAAAGCTTTAGTATCTTGTAACCGCTTTAATGCTGAAGAAGCACATGAAATGAAAATCATAGACAGTGTCCTAGCAAAGTCTAACTTCAAAGCAGAGTCTAAAGGATGGATAGCACCATTGTTACATTCTAGTATGCCTGTATTAAAAACATATAAACAAAGAATGCTTGACCGTTATGACAAGGAAAACATTAAGGAAAGAGTAATGAGAGAAATTGATGAATGTGCGACACTCTGGGCAAGTGAGGAACACCATGTAGCTGTGGAAAAATTTTTAAGAAAATCTTAAAATTGAATACTTTTTTTTCAACGGGGACATAATCCTTTAATAGAAGAGAGTCTATCTTGTCTAGTAAATGCATATTATAGACAAAAGACCATTAGGAGGGATTGTATGTCAACTGTTCGTCAAGATGCATGGAGTAGTGATGAAGATTTAATTCTAGCAGAGGTTGTACTAAGACATATACGTGAGGGAAGTACACAACTTGCCGCATTTGAAGAAGTGGGGCAACGTTTGTCTAGAACAGCAGCAGCTTGTGGATTCCGTTGGAACTCAGCGATCCGAAAAAAATATGATGCAGCGATTGCGTTAGCTAAAAAACAACGAAAAAAAGCAAAACCACAACAAGAAGAAAACGAAAAACAAGAAGTAAGCTTCGCTGTTGAAGTTGCGGATGAAGTTCATGTTGAAGAACAAACTGAAATTTTGGAAGAAGAAGAAGTCGTTGATAAAGCATCTGAAATAACAATGACAATGGAAAATGTAATAGCATTTTTGCAGCAATATACAAAAGGTGAAAAAGAACAACAAGTGTTAGCTAAAGAAAATGAAGAATTAAAAGAAGAAATCGAACAATTAAAACAAAGAAATCGTAAAATTGAAAAAGAAATAGCAGCTTTAAAAAAGGATAAAGAAATCATTAATGAAGATTATCGCGCATTAATTGGAATAATGGACCGAGCAAGAAAGATGTCTATTTTATCAGAAGAAGATAATAAAGCAATGAATTCAAAATCATAATGAGTAACGAAAAAACCCCGAAGCTATGGCTTTGGGGTTTTTAGGTGAAAGATAAATAAGTTATATTATTCTGCTGATTGTTCGCTTACGCCTTCTGGATACCAAACATAGGGGTTTTCTCCTCTATCTCGTTCAGGTTGATAAGTAACTGGTTCAAATCCCATTTTTGACCAAAAGTCATTTGAGCGACGTCTAGCATTTGTTTTTATTGGTAAATTAAAACTCTTTGCAAAATCTACTAGTGCTTGACCATATCCTTTTCCTTGGTATGGCTCTAATACTTCTAATTTCCACAACTCAAGATAGTTTTGAGCGGGTTCAAAGTAACGGTCATATTTCGCTTCTATTTGATACAAACTCATTCTAGCGACAAGCTTATCACCAAAATAAATACCATAGAAAGGGGACTCGCTATCATTTTCTACAATGCTACCTTCTAGATCTTCTTTCATTGAAAGTTCGGCAGCTCCATATTCTAAGAAGTTCTCAAAATCTTCTAATGTTTTATAATTAATTAAAAGCTTTTTTACGATAAGTTTTTCCACGTTAATTCCTCCTAATATTATTCTATTCTTATTTTACTATAAAGATTATGTAAACGCATAAAATACATGAAAATTATTTAATATTAATTTAGAATTTAAAAACAAAAATATACTACGATTTTGTATCTATGCTACAATTTAGTCATAAGGGTGTAGTTCTATAGAAAGGGTTGGTTTTGTGAATGTGTGGATTATAGGTGGGGGTTCTGTTGGGTTACTGCTTGCCTCTTATGCTAGCAAGGCAGGGGCTCATGTCACTGTCGTTACGAACCGAAAAGAACAAGCAGAAGCTTTACGTAAAGAGGGCGTTTCTTTGCTTCGTAACTCTATTACGTCTTTGCACCCTGTCGATGCCATTCCTTTTGAAAACTTGTCTGTGCTTCAAACAGCAACGATTATATTTCTTGCTGTAAAAGAGCATCAAGTAAAACGTGTTCTTGATAAAATTTCAAAACTGAAAACGAATGCGCCCATCGTCTTTTTGCAAAATGGAATGAACCATATCTCGCTCATGCAGCAACTTAGGAGTACTGTGTATGTAGGAATTGTAGAACATGGTGCACTAAAGCAGAGCGATGTAAAAGTAGAGCACACAGGAGTAGGAAGCATGAAAATTGGTCATGTACAAGGTAAAGAATTAGAACTGCAATTTTTCTGGGACAAACTAAGTCGTTTCGGATATTCCGTTGTGGTTGAAAATAAATGGTTAGAAGTGATGAAAAAAAAATTAATAGTGAATGCCGTGGTAAATCCGCTGACAGCATTATATGAAGTGAAGAATGGAGAATTACTTTGTGATGAAATGGTCGTATCAATTATGAAAAAGTTAAGTCAAGAAGCGATCATTGCCCTTCAGGTAAAGGATGGTGAAGACATATGGCCATATATTATCCAAGTATGTCAAAATACAAAGGAAAATAAATCATCGATGCTTCGAGATATAGAAAATGGGAATCAAACAGAAATTGAGGCAATCTCAGGATATATCCTACGAGAAGGGCAAAAACACAAAATTAATTTGCCGTATACAAGAGATGTGTATAATAAAGTAAAACAAAAAGAAAGGAGCATTACTGATGGTTAATACGTTAGCAGGTGTCATCGCTACTTTTGTTACACTTCCGTTGCTTGGATGGTATTTTATTTATATTATTTCGGTCAAACTAACGAAAGATAAACGGAAATCAATAAAATGGGCATCTGATTATTCGACCTTTCTTTTTATTGTCGCTGTTTATTTCATCATGTTATATATTTGGAATCAGTCTTTTATTTGGTTAATATTAATCGTCATTTTAATTACAGCTATTTGTTTTACAATTCTCCATTGGAAAACGACAAGTGATATTAACGTAGGAAAGTTGATGAAAGGGATTTGGCGCTTTAACTTTTTACTGTTTTTATTTTTATATTTTATATTAAGTATCGTCGGTTTATTTTTTTCGATAGTCAGATAAGCAAGATGGTTGGTTTGCTTAATCAATCTCTGATATAATACATAACGCTAACCTTTATACTGAAAGGACGTTACATATGAATGTGAAAGCAAGCCCTCTTTCACCATTTGCGAAAATCGCTAATGATTATTCCAAAGCAAATACGATGTTATTATCTTTTTTTGATTACTATTATAAAGAAAATAATGTATATTCAACTCGTTATAAAGAACTTAGTAACCGAAAATTTGAACGGAATCGATTAGCAAATATATTGGTGGATTACCATAAAAAATTAACTTATCATCAAAAAGCTTTAGAACAAATCGAAAGACTAAAAGATGAACGTTCTGTTCTTGTTGTGGGAGGACAGCAACCAGGTGTGTTGATGGGCCCACTGTTTACTTATTATAAAGCACTAACTGTTGTTCAATTAGCGAAACAACAAGAAGAAGAATTAGGCGTCCCGGTCATCCCGTTATTTTGGGTCGCTGGGGAGGATCATGATTTTAATGAAATTAACCATGTATATGTTGAAGAGAAAAAATCGTTGATGAAATTTTCACTTGCCCACCAACATGATAAAAAAACTTCACTATCCGATTTACATTTAGAAACTGAAAATGCCCATACATGGGTTCGAGATGTGTTTTTGCATATGAATGAAACAGAGCATACAAGATCAATTTTTACTGTTATCGAATCCTGTTTGCAAAAGGCAACCACATATACCGATTTCTTTAGCGAATTAATAAGTTGGGTTTTTCGTGAAGAAGGGTTAGTATTATTAGATTCGGGCGCAAAAGAAATAAGAAAATTGGAATCCTCGTTATTTACTGAATTAATTGAAAATAATGAAGAGCTTCAGCGGCTTTTTATTGAGCAATCAACGAAGTTAGAAAAACAAGGCTATCCTTTGCCTGTTACGATTGATCAAACGAATGCAAATTTGTTTTATTTAGAAAATGGAAAACGAGAGAAAGTTAGAAAAGAAGCAGGGGTGTTTCGGACGAATTCTTCCATTTTTTCGAAACAACAATTTCTTGCAATCGCCAATGAGAGCCCGGAGTTATTAAGTAATAATGTGGTCACACGGCCGATCATGCAAGAATATTTGTTACCTGTATTAGCATTTGTTGCAGGCCCTGGAGAAATTGCTTATTGGGCAACGTTGAAGTCAGTTTTTCATTTGTTTTCCTATAAAGTTCCGCCTATCGTTCCAAGAAAGTCTATTACGATTGTAGAAGAAAAAGTCGACCGATGGATGCAGGAAAAAAAAGTGACTATAGCGGATGTGTTTGAAAAGAAAGTATCTGAAAAGAAAACGAAGTGGTTACAACAACATAATGAATGGGATGTTGTTCAAATTAAAGAACGTGTGATGCAAGATGTTAAAGTAGCACATGAGCCTTTAAGAGCCATTGCTAAAGAGATTGATGATACTTCAGCTACGTTAGCACAAAAGAATCTCGGGATCCTTTTTCATGAAATTGAAAAAGTGACGAACAAAATAGAGCATCGCATAAAAGTCCAGTACAATTCAGAGTTACGGAAGTTTGATGAAATTGAAAAGAAATTATTCCCTTTAGGTATACCTCAAGAACGAGTTTATCACCTTTTCTATTATTTAAATGAATATGGAGAAGAGTTTTTAACTAGGACTAAAGAACTGAATTTTGATAACGATGGGTTTCATAAACTTGTCTATCCGTAAAAAGGCTTAAATAAAACAGTTGAAGAATAAGGGTTTTAAAAATCTTGCTTGAAAAAAGCAGGATTTTTTTGTTTTTTCTCGTAATTTAAAATCTAGTGGTACAAAGTGGAGGGATGTGGTAGATTAGAGGTAGGAAGTGGGGGAGGTTGTTTCCGAGATGTTTATGGGGGAGTACCGACATAATGTCGATGAAAAAGGGCGACTCATCATACCGGCAAAGTTCCGAGACGGTCTAGGCGATTCTTTCGTCATTACGCGAGGATTAGACCGTTGTTTATTTGTCTACCCCCAAGAAGAGTGGAAACAGCTTGAAGCCAAGTTAAAAACCCTTCCTTTTACAAAAAAAGATGCTAGAGCCTTTACTCGATTTTTCTTTTCAGGTGCCACTGAATGTGAATTAGACAAACAGGGGAGAGTAAATATCGTATCTCCTTTACGTGATTTTGCAGAAATTGCAAAAGAATGTGTCATTATCGGGGTATCCAATCGAGTGGAAATTTGGAGTAAAGGGATTTGGGAAGAATATTTTGCAGAATCTGAAGATTCATTTAGTGAAATAGCAGAAAACATCGTTGATTTTGATTTATAAAACAGAAATGAAGGTAGGTGTATTGATTGTTTGAACATGTAACGGTGTTAAAAAAAGAATCAATAGACGGCCTAAATGTGAAACCAAATGGATTATATGTGGATTGTACATTAGGAGGAGCAGGTCATAGTGAGTTGATCTTGTCAAAGCTCGGGGAAGATGGTCATCTTTTTGGTTTTGATCAAGATGATAATGCCTTAGCTCATGCGAAAGAAAGGTTAAAGCAACATGAAGGGAAATTCACGTTAATCCGAAGTAATTTTCGTTATGTGAAACAAGAATTACATAATCTTGGAATTACTGAAGTAGATGGAATTCTCTTTGATTTAGGGGTGTCATCCCCACAATTAGATGAAGGTAGCCGTGGGTTTAGTTATCACCAAGATGCCCGTTTAGATATGAGGATGGACCAAACAGCTTCTCTTTCAGCCTATGAAGTCGTGAACGAGTGGGAGTATCATCAATTAGTTTCCATATTTTTTAAATACGGTGAAGAAAAATTTTCAAAGCAAATTGCTAGAAAAATTGAACAAGCAAGAGAAAGTAAACCAATTGAAACAACAGATGAACTAGTTAATCTCATAAAAGATGCAATTCCGGCCCCAGCAAGGAGAAAAGGTGGGCATCCAGCCAAGCGGGTATTCCAAGCGATTCGGATTGCCGTAAATGATGAACTAAAAGTATTTGAGGATGCATTAGAAGATTCATTTCGTCTTTTAAGGCAAGGTGGTCGAGTATGTGTCATCACTTTCCATTCATTAGAAGACAGAATTTGTAAAGAAATGATGAAAAAAGAAAGTAAAGGGCCCGATTTACCTCCGGGTTTGCCTGTTATTCCAGATGAGTATAAACCAAATTTAAAATTAATCACGAAAAAGCCAATCGTTCCTTCAGAAGAAGAGCTTAAGCAGAACAATCGGTCTCGGTCGGCAAAACTTCGCATTGTAGAAAAATTGTAACGTGTAAGGAGAGGAGAAAGTTATGAGTAATTTAGCCCGACAGTACCAATTACCAAAAGAAAGCCAATATCGTAAACAACGAGAAGTTGTGAAGACGAAACAAAATGGCATTACAAAAGGGGAAAAAGGCCTTATCTTTTTAATGGTCATTGCAGTTCTTGTATTAGTGTCAGTTATCGTTGCAAATTATGCAGCCATTTATTCAGTAAAAAGAGATATTCTTAATCTTGAATATTCCGTTCAGCAGCAAACTCAGCACAATGAAGGTTTACAACTACAAGTTATTGAGTTAAGTGACCCTGAGAGAATTCTAGACATTGCAAAAAGTGAAGGGATGTCACTAGATGATAATAAAGTGAAAGTTATTCAAAACTAGTTCGAAACCCGAACTAGTTTTTCTACCTTTGTCTCTTGTTATAAGATTGATTACGTATCATTTGTTGCTCTGGAATTTTGTTTATCGAAGTGCAATGACCGAACACGTCATTTTTTTCTTGAACCGTTTTAAACAACAAAATCTAAGAAAATAGCTGTAATAAAAAATGAAACAATCATCACTTTTGTGAAAGAATGTTTTATTCAAAGAATCCTTACATTTCAATAAAGTGAAAACAACTTATGAACAATATCAAATGGATGTGAGAATGATGGAAGTCAAACGCGCAATAACGAATGTGAGAGCTGTCGTCATTATGTTTTTGTTTGTCTTTGTATTTACACTTCTCTTAGGGAGAATGGTGTATATTCAAGCTAACAGCGAAGTCAATGGTGTTGATCTAAAAGCCATGGCGGAGGAAAGATGGACGAAAAAATCAAAGATTCATGGAGAAAGAGGGACTATTTATGACCGAAATGGAAGTGCCCTTGCTCAAGAAATTAGTTCGTATTCCGTCTTTGCAGTATTAAACAAGGATCAAACAAGTTATGTAGAAAACCCTAAAAAAACTGCGAAAAAACTAGCGGGACATCTCGATTTATCAGAAGAAACAATATATGAGTTACTAACAGGTGATAAATTTCAAGTGGAATTTGGTCCGAGTGGTAGAAATTTAAGTCATGATAAAATGACTCAAATTAAAGAACTTGGACTACCAGGCATTCATTTTACTGAAGAACCACGCCGGTATTACCCGAAACAAACATATGCCTCTCATGTCATTGGGTATACAGAAAGAGATATGGAAAATTCTAGGTTAGGACTCGAATTAAGTCTAGATGAATATTTACGACCAGAAGATGGGTTTATTGAATATAAAACCGATGTACGCGGGATAAAACTTCCTGACCCAAAAGAAAATATTACTCCTCCAAAACATGGAGATGATATTTATTTAACATTAGATTCAAATATTCAAACGGCGTTGGAACAAGTGATGACACAAGTAGAGAGTGAATATTCTCCTGAGAGAATGATTGCGATCGTAGCCGATCCGAAAACAGGAGAGATTTTAGCGATGAGTAATCGTCCTAGTTTTAATCCGAATCAATATGAACAAATAACAAATTATTTAAATTATGCTGTTTCAGACAGATTTGAGCCAGGTTCGACAATGAAAGTATTTACCCTAGCAGCTGCGATTGAAGAAGGTGTGTATGATGGAAATGCATATTTTCAATCTGGAACTACTCAAGTAGGTAGCGCAAGAATTTCGGACCATAATGAAGGTCGAGGCTGGGGAACGATTACATATGATGAAGGATTTCAGCGATCATCAAATGCCGCGTTTATCCGAATAGGTGTCGACCATTTAGGGACAGATAAGTTATTTGAGTATATTGAAAGATTTGGATTTACTGAACCAACAGGTATAGATTTACCAAATGAAGTAGATAGTTTAATTGCGCAACCAACTAAAATCAATACGGCTACGACGTCGTTTGGACAAGGTTCTGCTGTCACGCCGATTCAACAAATTCAAGCAGCAACAGCAATTGCCAATGACGGCAAAATGATGAAACCTTATATTGTTGATAAAATTGTGAATCCTGAAACAGGTAAAGTGGTTAGGGAAAATGAGCCGGAAGTCGTTGGAGAGCCGATTAGTAAAGAAACGGCAAAACAAGTTCGTGACTTAATGGAAACTGTCGTTACGGAGTCGGCAGGGACTGGTCGACCATATTATATTGAAGGTTTTGATGTGGTTGGGAAAACAGGTACAGCGCAAATTCCTGACCCGGTAAATGGAGGGTATTTAAAAGGGGATGGGGTCAATGTTTTTTCCTTTTTAGGGATGGCCCCGAAAGATGACCCGAGCGTAATTGTATATGTGGCGGTAGATCGACCAAAATTGAAATCCTCCGTTGAGCGTGGCTCTGCACCTGTTTCTATGATTTTTAACTCTGTTATGAAACATAGCTTACAATATTTAAATATTACACCTTCTATGGAAGAAATAACGGAACAAGCTGAACAATCAGGTTTTCAACTTCAAAATTATGAAGGGAAGACGGTTAAAGAAGTCGAAAAACAATTGAAAGATCAAGGTCTTGATGTGATAGTTGTCGGTTCTGGAAAGACGATAGTCGCTCAACAGCCATTTGAAAATCGTCACCTCTTTGCAGGAGAGCGAGTCATATTACGAACAGATGGAGAACATTTTGCGATGCCAGACATCATTGGATGGTCTTTCCGAGATGTGATGAAACTATCAAAAGCTCTACAATTACAAACATCAATGGATGGAGCTGGATTTGCAGTTGTTCAAAGTGTGAAACAAGGTAGTACTGTTCGTGAAGGGGATTATTTGCATGTTGAATTAGTAAGCCCAAAAGAGAAAAATGAGTTGGGATCGTCTAATGAAATGATAGACGAACAAGAAAATGAGCTTGGAGAAGAAGAAACTGAATAATATTTCACTCGTACAGGCTGTTCTAATGTCATTCGTACAAGCATATAGTAGAACAAGCTTTGTATTCGTTGAATACGGACTTACAACTGAAATTTGGGGTGAAGTCGGTGCGAGTGTCAAATGTCACTGTACGAAAACGGTTAGTGTTAGTGTTAGGATTTGGTTTGCTTATCTTTTTTATAATTGCGGTACGACTAGGATATGTTCAATTTGCTTTAGGTGATTGGCTCACAGATAGAGCGGAGGACTCTTGGAGTCGAGATATCCCGTTTGAAGCGATGAGGGGAGAAATTCTAGACAGAAATGATGTAGTGTTAGCGACAAATGTTAGCGCGCCTTCCATACTTGTTGTTCCAAGACAAGTAAAAAATCCAAGTGACACGGCGGAACAATTAGCAGCTGCACTAAATATGGACCACAAAAAAGCTTATGAACTTGTGACAAAACAGGAGTCGATCGTGAGGATAAATCCTGAAGGTCGCAAAATATCAAAAGAAAAAGCAAATGAAGTACGGAAGCTAGGGTTGAATGGGGTGTATATTGCAGAAGATAGTAAACGCCATTATCCATTCGGATCTTATCTTTCACACGTATTAGGGTTTGCTGGAATTGATAATCAAGGACTTACTGGACTTGAGTTGTACTATGATGAAAACTTAAGTGGTGAAAAAGGGAGAGTTTCATTTTTTTCAGATGCTAAAGGAAAACGACTTCCGGATTTAGCAGATGAATATACACCTCCTATTGATGGTTTGGATTTAAGACTAACGATTGACAGTCGAATTCAAACGATCATCGAAAGAGAATTGGATATTGCAGAGGCAACATATAATCCAGATGGTGCCATCGCCATCGCAATGGATCCGAACACAGGAGAAATATTAGCGATGTCGAGTCGACCAGATTATGACCCTGAAAATTTTAGAGAGGTGCCTCCTGAAATTTACAATCAAAATAAACCTGTATGGATGCAATATGAGCCAGGTTCGACATTTAAAATTATAACGTTAGCTGCAGCATTAGAAGAAAATGAAGTGAACTTAGAAAAAGATACATTTAATGACCCAGGACATATCGAGGTAGCCGGACGTAAATTAAGGTGTTGGAAAAAAGGTGGCCATGGTCATCAAACATTTTTAGAAGTTGTTCAAAATTCATGTAACCCTGGTTTTGTTGAATTAGGAGAGAGGCTTGGAACAGATCGCTTATTTGATTATATTGAGTCGTTTGGTTTCGGTAAAAAAACGGGGATCGACCTTCAAGGGGAAGGGACAGGGATTCTATTTAACCGTGATAATGTTGGTCCGCTAGAGCTAGCTACAACTGCTTTTGGTCAAGGTGTAGCTGTTACACCGCTTCAGCAAGTCACAGCAGTTTCAGCAGCGATTAATGGTGGATATTTATATCAACCATTTTTAGCAAAAGAGTGGGTTGATAAAGATACAGGAGAAGTGTATAGCAGTCAAACACCTATAGTCAAACGAAGAGTAATATCAGAAGATACGTCGAATCAAATTCGTCATGCATTAGAAAGTGTTGTAGCACTAGGAACAGGAAAAGGTGCATATGTTGATGGATACCGAGTTGGAGGGAAAACAGGGACAGCACAGAAAGCAAAAGATGGTCGGTATTTAGAAAATAATCATATTGTGTCATTTATCGGATTTGCACCAGCTGACGACCCACAACTTGTTATTTACGTTGCGATTGATAATCCGAAAGATACGTTACAATTCGGTGGGATTGTTGCAGCTCCTATAGTTGGTAAGATGATGGAAGATAGTTTACGAGCGATTGGGGTGGAAAAACGCAAAGACCAAATTGAAAAAGAATTAGCATGGAATGATGAGCCTTTAATCGAAGTTCCTGATTTAGTTGGCTTAACGGTTAACGAAATCAATCAAGCTTATTATGAATTAAGACTTGATACGTCGGGAGAAGGACCGGAAGTGTTGGCTCAGTCTCCAGAACCAGGAATGAAAGTAAATACGGGTTCAACAATAAGACTTTATATGGGTGACAAAAAAGAAACAAACGACTAAAATAGACCTATAAAAAAGTGAAATACCTCCTCCTTTTCTATGGGGAGGAGGTATTATTTTATGTATTTTTTGCTGAAAACTTCTTATGTGACTAGTTTAGACATACATATGTAGAACTATCAGTCATGCTTCAAAGCACTCTTAATCTAGTGTGGCAAGCTTCATTGATACTATAATATGGTGATTATCATAAGAAGTGAGGGATTTCAGATGAACTTGAATCAAGTAATTGAGCCATTGTTACATGTTGAAAAAATAGGTGATGAGAACCCAAATATAACTTCGATTGAAATGGATTCTAGATCAGTAAAGCAAGGCAGTTTATTTGTTTGTTTAAAAGGATTTCATGTGGATGGTCATGATTATATAGATGAAGCCATTAATAAAGGAGCAGTAGCGATTTTATCCGAACGGGCGATTCATGTTTCTGTTCCGGTCATTGTTGTAAAAGATACATCATTGGCCCTTGCTGTTATCGCCAATCATTTTTTTCACTACCCAACAAATCAATTAACGTTAATTGGAGTCACCGGGACAAACGGAAAAACGACAACTACACATATTATTGAAAAAATGGTTCAAAATGCGAAAAGAAAAACAGGGTTAATCGGTACAATGTATAAGAAAATTGGAGAAGTAACATATGAGACCCAAAATACAACGCCTGAATCATTAGAGTTACAAAGAACCTTTGCTCAGATGGTATCGAATGAAGTAGAAGTTGCCATAATGGAAGTATCCTCCCATGCCCTTGATTTAGGAAGAGTTAGAGGAAGTAATTTTGATATTGGTGTATTTACAAATTTAACCCCTGACCATCTTGATTATCATGAAACAATGGAAAAGTATAAGCAAGCGAAAGGTTTGCTTTTTTCTCAACTTGGAAACCGTTATGATAAAGACACGAGAAAAGTGGCGGTATTAAATGAGGATGACCCTGCTACAAATCAATATAAGCGAATGACAGCTGCACAAGTGATTACATATGGCATTAAACAACAAAGTGATGTGATGGCCCATTCGATTTCTATGAAAACGTCGGGGACACATTTTAATTTAAAAACCCCTGTTGGTTCTTCAGACGTATCGATGAAATTAGTTGGAATGTTTAGTGTTTATAACGTTCTAGCTGCAGTTTCTACGAGTGTAGCGCTTGGAATTAAATTGGATACGATTGTAGAGAGTATTGAACAAATAGAAGGAGTCCCTGGTCGATTTGAACTTGTAGATGCGGGTCAGCCTTTTTCGGTTATTGTTGATTATGCCCATACAGCAGACAGTTTAAAAAATGTATTAAAGACAATAAAGGAGTTTGCAAAAGGGGATGTATGGTGTATTGTAGGATGCGGTGGAGATCGTGATCGAACAAAGCGACCATTGATGGCAAAAATTGCTGTAGATTGGGCTGACTATGCGATTTTTACTTCAGACAACCCTAGAAGCGAAGATCCGATTGCAATTATCGATGATATGAAAGCTGGAGTAGAAGGACGAGACTATCACGTTGTTCTCGATAGAAAAAAGGCAATTGAAACAACGATTCAAAAAGCGAAAAAAGAAGATGTAGTTATTATTGCGGGGAAAGGTCATGAAACCTACCAAATTATCGGTGCAACAACATATGAATTTGACGATAGAATCGTGGCAAAAGAAGCGATAAGGAGAGTCTTGGAATGAGCATTACGGGAAAGATAGTTAGAAAAATTAGCTTGCATTCTAATGTAGAAGCTGAACAACAATTTTCAGGTGTATTTACAGATAGTCGACAAGAGATGAAAAATGGGTTATTCATTCCTCTTGTAGGTGAAAGGTTTGATGGCCATAAGTTTCTTTTAGATGCCATTAAAAATGGAGCAACTGCTGCCATTTGGGAGGAAGGTAAACAAATTCCTCGGGAAATACCGGACCAGTTTCAATTATTTTTTGTCCAAGATACGTTAGTAGCTTTACAACAACTGGCTAAAGTTTATTTGGAACAAATACAACCGACCGTTATTGGTGTGACCGGTAGCAACGGGAAAACAACGACAAAAGATATTATTGCAGCAGTTTTATCAACGACATATGCTACCCATAAAACGAATGGTAATTTTAATAATGAGATTGGATTACCCTTAACCGTGTTAGCGATGCCAGCTTCTTGTGAAGTGCTTATTCTCGAATTGGGGATGAGTGAGCTTCGAGAAATTGCACTTTTAAGTGAAATAGCCGAACCTCATTTTGCTGTTGTAACCAATATAGGAGAATCACATATCGAACAGCTTGGAAGTAGAGAAGCGATAGCAAAAGCAAAAATGGAAATCGTAGAAGGCCTTCGCAATAACGGAAAAGTTGTCATTGATGGAGATGAGCCTCTACTTGTACCTTATATGACAGACGAGACTATCACATGTGGATTTAGTGAAAAAAATGATGTGACGATTGTAGAATACGAGGGTGATGATAATGGATTTACGTTCCGATTACAAGATTCTACTTTTCAATACTCGTTGCCTTTATTAGGAAAGCATAATGTTCATAATGCGGCTTATGCCGTTATCATTGCAAAATTATTAAATGTAAAAGAAGAAAGCATTAACGAAGGTCTTCACCAAATTGCATTAACGAGTATGAGGTTAGAAAAAAAACAAGGAAAATCAAACAGTGTCATCATTAATGATGCCTATAATGCTAGTCCGACTTCTATGAGAGCGGCAATTGATGTAGTAAAAGAACTTCCGTATGGGAAAAAAATAGTGGTTCTTGGTGATATTTATGAATTAGGGCCAGATGAAGAAGTATTGCATCGCTCTGTCGCTTCAGCTGTCGAACAACCAATTACACATGTTTTCACTGTAGGAAGTAAAGGAAAATGGATATATGATGAATTACAAAAGAACTCAGACAATACAATGGTTGTAAAATCGTTTGAAAATAAAGAGGATGTCATTAACGAGATTCTCCCTTTGCTGGACGAGAAAACAATTGTGCTCGTTAAGGCATCACGAGGAATGAAATTAGAGACTGTTGTTGAACAATTAATTTCTTAGGAAGGAGGCAATGACAGTATGTTGGAACAAGTATTATTATTTACACTTATCGCATCGTTTCTCATTGCCGTTCTACTATCGCCAATACTTATTCCTTTTTTACGAAGGTTAAAATTTGGTCAAAGTATACGAGAAGAAGGTCCACAATCACATCAGAAAAAAAGTGGTACACCTACAATGGGTGGCGTTATGATTTTATTATCGATTATTATTAGTACAATTATTATCATTGCGAAGTTTTTTACGTTCTCTCCCGAAATATTATTGTTACTATTTGTGACTGTAGGATATGGTCTTATTGGGTTTTTAGATGATTTTATTAAGGTTGCTAAAAAACGGAATCTTGGTTTAACTTCAAAACAAAAGCTAGTCGCTCAATTATTAATTGCTGTTGTTTTTTACATCTCATTACAGCGACTCGGGTTTTCTACAGAAATTTCCATTCCTGCGACAACATGGGCAATTGATATTGGTTGGTTATATTTACCTCTTATTATTGTGATGTTAGTTGGAGCATCGAATGCCGTGAATTTAACAGATGGATTAGATGGTTTGCTAGCAGGAACAGGGGCTATTGCATTTGGAGCGTTTGCTATTCTCGCATGGTATGCAGAAATGTATGATGTGGCAATATTTTGTGCGGCCGTTGTTGGAGCAGTTCTCGGATTTCTTGTTTTTAACGCCCACCCAGCCAAGGTTTTTATGGGAGATACAGGTTCATTAGCATTAGGAGGAGCGATTGCCGCTGTTGCCATATTAACCCAGCTTGAAATTTTACTTGTCATTATCGGTGGTGTTTTTGTAATCGAGACACTATCTGTTATAATTCAAGTTATCTCCTTTAAAACGAGAGGAAAACGAATCTTTAAAATGAGTCCACTCCACCATCATTATGAGTTGTCTGGATGGTCAGAATGGCGAGTGGTTGTAACATTTTGGTTAGTCGGAATGTTATTTGCAATATTAGGAATTTACTTAGAGGTGTGGGTGTAAATGAAGGATATCCATCAATTTAAAAATCAACATATATTAATTATAGGATTAGCGAAAAGTGGATTTGCAGCGAGTCGATTACTGTATCAACTTGGTGCAACTATCACAGTAAATGATGCGAAGCCACTTGAAGAGAATCCTGAGGCAAGACAATTAGAAGAAATTGGTGTTCGCGTTATATGCGGAGCTCATCCATTGTCATTATTGGATGAGCCTGTTGATTTTATCGTGAAAAACCCAGGTATCCCATATTCGAATCCTCTTATTAAAGAGGCTGTTCGACGTGGGATTTCTGTCGTAACGGAAGTAGAATTAGCTTCTCGTTTATCAGAAGCGCCGCTTATTGCGATCACGGGATCGAATGGAAAAACAACAACAACGACGTTAGCTGTAGAAATGTTAAAAGAAAGTGAAAAAATTCCACTTGTAGCAGGTAATATTGGAACGGTCGCATGTGAAGTTGTGCAACATGCAACGACTGACAATATTATTGTTACAGAACTTTCAAGCTTTCAATTGCAAGGAACTGAGACATTTCATCCAAAAGTAGCGGTATTATTAAATTTATTTGATGCCCATTTGGACTACCATGGTACAAAAGAAAAGTATGGACAGGCAAAGGCGAAAATCTTTTCAAACTTAACCGATGAAGACTATCATGTTGTGAATGTTGATGACCCTTGCGTTCTTTCGCTTTCTGAACGAGCCAAAGGGATAAAAATTCCATTCTCAACGAAAACAGAACAAAAAACAGGTGGTTACATAAAAGCCGGAGCGATTTATTTCCAAGATGAAAAGATTATAGATGTCAATGATATTGCGCTTCCAGGAAAACATAATTTAGAAAACATATTGGCGGCGATTTGTGCTACAAAAGTAATGGGTGCCAAAACAGAACAAATTCAATCCGTATTACAAACATTTACTGGTGTGAAGCATCGTGTTCAATATGTTGAAGCGATAAACGGTCGACGGTTTTATAATGATTCGAAGGCGACAAACATTCTTGCTGCCAATGCGGCGATTTCTGCTTTTACTAATCCTGTTATTTTATTAGCGGGAGGGCTTGACCGTGGAAATGAGTTTGATGAGCTTGTCCCTGCGCTCAAAAAGGTAAAAGCCGTTATTGCGTTTGGACAAACACAAGAGAAAATAGTCAAAGCGGCAATTGAAGCCGGGGTGGCTATTATAAAGAAAGCAGAAAGAGTAGAAGATGGGGTTCCGCTAGCGTATGATGTTTCAGATGAAGGAGACATCATCCTGTTATCACCTGCATGTGCTAGTTGGGACCAGTATAAAACGTTTGAAGAAAGAGGAGACTCTTTTATTGCCACTGTTCAAAATTTAAAAGGACAATAAGGACATGTTCCACGTACCTATTGCATATGTATAGGTAAAGGTTGTACGAACTTTTACCGTGAGGTGTGTGGAGTGGTCAAAAGCAAAACGTCCCCAGATTATATTTTACTTTTTGCAACAATTGCATTGCTCACTATAGGAATCATCATGGTCTATAGTGCAAGCGCAGCATGGGCGCAATATAAATTTGATGATTCATTTTTCTTTGCGAAGCGTCAAATCTTTTTTGCTGGTGCTGGAGTAGTAGCGATGATCTTTATAATGAACATTGAATATTGGACTTGGAGAAGATGGTCGCAGCTATTGCTTATCATTTGTTTTATTTTACTTATCGTCGTATTAATTCCTGGAGTTGGGCTTGTTCGTGGTGGAGCAAGGAGCTGGTTGGGCGTTGGAGCCTTTTCCATTCAACCGTCGGAATTTATGAAATTGGCGATGATCGCATTTTTAGCCAAATATTTATCCGAAAATCAAAAGAAAATCACGTCTTTTAAAAAGGGATTATTACCTTCGTTATCCTTGGTATTGGTTGCATTTGGGATGATTATGCTCCAACCTGATTTAGGGACCGGGGCAGTAATGGTCGGTACATGTGTCATTATGATTTTTGTTGCGGGTGCCCGAATTTCTCATTTTATGGGATTGGCCCTAGTCGGAGTCATTGGTTTAGTAGGTCTCATTATTTCTGCTCCTTATCGGATGAAACGAATTACATCCTTTCTCGATCCATGGTCTGACCCTCTTGGAAGTGGATTTCAAATCATACAATCATTGTATGCTAT
Source organism: Alkalihalobacillus sp. LMS39 (assembly GCF_022812285.1). Lineage (NCBI taxonomy): Bacteria > Bacillati > Bacillota > Bacilli > Caryophanales > Bacillaceae > Alkalihalobacillus > Alkalihalobacillus sp. LMS39. Next base: position 3,452,486 of record NZ_CP093300.1, on the reverse strand, counting down.
CGGACCAGGTGGCTTGCTCGGATTGGGGTTAGGTGAAAGTAGACAAAAATATTTTTATTTACCTGAACCACAGACAGATTTTATTTTTGCTATTTTATCCGAAGAACTTGGTTTTTTAGGTGGAGCGTTTGTTATCTTCTTATTTGGTATCATGCTTTGGCGTGGAATTCGAATTGCCTTAGGGGCACAAGATTTGTTTGGGAGCTTACTAGCGGTTGGAATCATTGGAATGGTAGCCATCCAAGTTATGATTAATATAGGGGTAGTAACAGGACTCATGCCGGTAACGGGGATAACGTTGCCATTTCTAAGTTACGGTGGTTCTTCATTAACATTAATGTTGGTGGCTATCGGTGTGTTACTTAACATTAGTCGGTATTCGAGGATATAATAATAAGAGCCGCTTCAGAATTTAGGAAGCGGCTTTATTATTCATGTGTAAGAACAAAACCATGGATGGTGTAATTTAGAACGGAAGATAGTATTTTATTTAATTTTACATTATCGTTTGAAAGAGATAGGTATAATACAAGTTCCTCTCATGGTAAAATGGTAAGAGGAGAGTGTTTGAAATAGGAGGAATAAAATGAGAGTAATTGTGAGTGGCGGAGGAACTGGTGGTCATATATATCCAGCATTATCATTAATAAAAGAAATGCAAAAACAACGCAAAGTTGAAGTGCTATACATAGGAACGGAAAAAGGCTTAGAGAGCGAACTTGTTCCTCGAGAAGGAATTGAGTTTCAGTCGATTGAAATTACAGGATTTAAACGGTCCATTTCATTAGAAAATATAAAAACAATTTCTCGTTTTTTTCAAGGTACAAAAAAAGCAAAAAGAATAATGAAGCAATTTAAACCAGACGTTGTCATCGGAACAGGTGGTTACGTTTGTGGCCCTGTTGTTTATGCGGCGGCAAAATTAAAAATTCCGACAGTAATTCATGAACAAAACAGTGTCCCTGGTTTAACAAATAAATTTTTAAGTCGGTATGTTGATAAAATTGCTCTTTCATTTGAAGAAGCAAAATCGCTATTTCCTGTAAAGAAAACTGAGATGATTGGAAATCCTAGAGCACAGGAAGTCGTCAACACAAATGCAATAAATATTGAAACGTTTGGGCTTGAGAAAGGGAAAAGAACGATTCTTATTGTAGGAGGAAGTCGAGGTGCAAAGCCAATTAATGATGCATTTCTAGAAGTTCTTCCAAACATGAAGGAAAGTCCTTTTCAATTTCTATATGTAACAGGTCAAGTTCATTATGAGCATGTCATAAACGAAGTGAAGAAACATGGGGACCCAAACAATGTTGTTGTCCAGCCGTTTCTTCATAATATGCCAGAAGTATTAGCGGCTGTAGATTTAATTGTCGCTAGAGCAGGAGCGACGACGCTCGCTGAAATAACGGCTCTTGGGTTACCAAGTATACTTATTCCAAGTCCGTACGTGACAAATAATCATCAAGAAAAAAATGCAAATGCCCTTGCTTCTAATGGGGCTGCCATCGTAAGATTAGAAAATCAAATGAGTGGCGAAACATTAATGCAAGATATTTCAACCATTTGTAGTGACACTACTAAATGGGAAGAAATGCATCAAGCAGCAAAAGCACTTGGTCGGCCACAAGCAGCGACAGATTTATATAATGTAGTCAGCAAACTAGTAAAAGAAGAGTGAAAGATACAACGTTAATGATCAACATGGTTCAAAGAGGAATGAGGGATTTGAATGGAAAAAGCATTTGTTAATGAAATTAAGGATATGAATATTGGAACAGTTTTAGTGGATGAACCGCTTGCCAACCATACAACTTGGAAAATAGGTGGTCCAGCTGATGTCTTAGTTGAACCGAAAAGTGTAGAGGCATTACAAGGACTAATGACTTATGTGACAAGGAAGCAAATCCCATGGCGGACGATTGGCAGAGGTTCGAACTTGTTAGTAAGTGACAAAGGGATACGTGGGGTTGTGATTAAATTATCTGAAGGAATTAGTGAACTGGAGATCAAAGATAATACAATTAAAGTTGGTGGTGGCTACTCGATAATTAAACTAGCTACTGTTATAAGTAAAAAAGGATTATCTGGATTGGAGTTTGCCGGTGGAATTCCAGGCTCTATCGGAGGAGCTGTGTTTATGAATGCTGGTGCACATGGCTCAGATATTTCAAACATTTTAGTTAAAGCTCATATTTTATTTGAAGATGGTACAATGAAGTGGCTTGATAATAAAGAAATGGAATTCTCTTATCGCACGTCACGGCTACAAAAAGAAAAAGGTGTTTGTGTAGAGGCAATCTTTCAACTAGAACAAGGAGACACTGAATCGATTAAAGCGGAGCTTCAAAAAAATAAAGATTACCGTAGACAATCACAACCATGGAATTTTCCATGTGCTGGAAGTGTATTTCGAAATCCTTTGCCTGAATATGCAGGTCAATTAATTGAAAAATCGAATTTAAAAGGTCACCAAATCGGTGGAGCTCAAGTTTCAACAATGCATGCGAATTTCATTGTAAACATTGATGACGCTAAGGCTCAGGATGTTCTTGATTTGATTGCTTATATTCAAAAGACGGTAAAAACCAATTTTAATATTTCATTAGAAACTGAAGTAGAAATTATTGGTGAAAAATAGTCGAAATCCAGTGTTTACTATCTATATTTTCACCAATCTTATGTTATAATTTAAAAATGTATGATGGAGAATACGGCATATATCAGTATGCCGTATTTTTAAAATGAAACAGTTTGAAAGAGTGGTAGTTTTTAAGTGGGGGATGCTGAAAATGTCAGATGAAAAGGTCATAACGATTCACGACCGAATTCCTAAGCTTAAGGAACAAAGAAAACAGAGAGCGAACCGTCGCTTAATTTTTTTTCTATCTTTTTTCTTTTTTCTTATCCTTTTAGTTGTGTATTTTCAATCTCCACTAAGTCACGTGCGTTCAATTGAAATTAGTGGAAATTATTATATTGATGATGAAACGATAGTAAAAGCGAGTAATATTATTGTTGGGACAAGCATGTGGAACATCGATAAAGATGCCAAAGAAAGTATTGAGGCGATTGATGAAATTCATTCAGTTGACATACAAAGGGTTTTTCCAACGACAATCTCAATAAATGTAAAAGAGTATGTAAGAGTTGCATATCTCTATGAAGATGAAAAATATTATCCTATTATTGAGACAGGGAAATTTTTACGGGAAATTGGACAAGAAGAATTTCCCGCTGATGCGCCTATATTAAAAAATTGGGAACAAGGAACGGTTGTTGAAGAATTAGCAGATGAACTAACCAAGCTACCAGATAATATTGGCAATCGTATTTCTGAAATCTATCATACTCCTATTGAGTCGGATCCTCTTAGAATCACGATGTTTATGAATGACGGCTATGAAGTCCATTCAACAGTTCGGAACTTTTCTGAACTCATTTCTCCTTATCCTTCTATTGTGAAAGAATTAGGACCGGGAAAACAAGGGATCATTCATATGAGGATGAGTCCTTACTTCGAGGAGTATAACACTGAGGAGGCAATCGAAAGTGAGGGTGAAAGGTAAACACGTTATATTAGCATTTGTATTGTTGGTCACAGGATTTATCATTTCCCTTTCCTATCAATTTGCTAACGATGGTACGGGCACGGATTCGATTTCCCAAACCCAGTGGCGACATGAAGATGAGCTTCGTAATAAAATTATTATTGAGCAAGCCGTCAATCGAAATTTGCAGGAAGAATTACGTGGGTATCAAGCGCAATTAAGTGAAATAGAAGAACAAATTGCAGAGATGGATGAACAACAAGAATTACGTGTCACAAATTTAATCGAAGACCTTGAGAGATTAAGGAAAGTCGTAGGTTCAGTCAAAGTAAAAGGACCAGGTGTGGAAGTGAAATTAAGTGATGCCTCTTATATCGCAGACGGGGGAAATCCAAATGACTATATTGTTCACGAAAATCATGTTCAAATGGTTGTAGATGAACTATTAGTTGCTGGTGCAGAAGCGATTTCCATTAACGGGCAACGAATTACTCATCGCTCATATATTCGTTGTATTGGTCCTGTTATCTTAATAGATGGTCATACTTCAGCTGCTCCATTTGTGGTTTCGGCTATTGGGGATACGAATACGTTAGAAGCCTCATTAAATATTTTAGGTGGAGTGAAAGACCGCCTCGTTAACGACCAAATCGAAGTTCGAATTGAAAAAAAAGACATTATTATGGAGCCGTTATTAGCAGAAAGAGGGTGATAACATGAAGGATAAACGTATGGTTTTTACATTCGTCATGTTAATCATAGGATTTATGATGGCTGTTCAATTTCAGTCAACAAAAGAACCTACAATACGTGATACCCGTGATATCCGTGAATTGCGTAATGATTTACAAGCCGAACAGGAGCGTCATCAACAACTTGTTTTAGAGATTGAAAATCACCTTTCTTTACTTCATCAATATGAAGGTTCATTTGATAATGAACAAAATGTCGAACAAGTCATTTTAGAACAAATTGAGCAACTGCGAACGGAAGCGGGCTTAACTGAGAAAAGTGGTCCAGGGATTATAATTACGATTGATGTAGTGAACGATGATTTTTTTATTGATCGCCCTCGCCGGTCGATTCCACCAGAATTACTTCGCTTTCTCGTAAATGAACTTAATTTCAATGGGGCAAAAGATATATCGATTGGTGGACACCGTGTTATCTCCACAACTTCGTTTCGAGGGGTTGGAGGAGTGACACAATTAAATGGAGGGAGACGCCTGCCTCCTTTACCGATTCAAGTCAAAGTATTAGCCGATGATGCTGAGAAGCTTCATAACCATATGGTGATTTCAGAATCGGTGGATTACTTTGAAATTGAAGGTCTCTCGTTAAAGTCGGAACCGATTAATTACATTACATTGCCACCGTTTGACCAAACGCCGAGAGTACGGTATATGGAGCTAGTAAAGGAGGATTAAGAGAATGTGGTTACCTGTAATAGGGTTACTTATTGGAATTTTATTAGGGTTTTTTACTGAATTTAGAGTGCCTGATGAATACTTGAATTACCTCTCTATCGCTGTACTTGCAGCGCTAGATACGCTATTTGGTGGAATTCGAGCACATTTGCAAAGTACATTTGATGGAAATGTATTTTTAACAGGTTTTTTCTTTAATATCCTTTTAGCTGCAGGTTTGTCTTTTCTAGGTGTGCATCTTGGTGTAGACTTATACTTAGCTGCTATATTTGCTTTTGGAGTACGGCTATTCAATAATATTGCTGTTATCCGTCGACTCATATTAACAAAATGGGATGCTAAGCGAAATGAACAACAAGTATAATCAAGACCATTGGCCTAATATTTCTGATAAATTTTATAAAATAACGGAAATATTAGAGGGGATTTGTTGTTTTATGTTGAATATAATCCTATTATGTAGAAAAATGTCCCTAAACTATAGCATACAACACATATAGAAGAAGGAGGTGCCAGAGATGAACAACAATGAGATTTATGTAAGTTTAGACATCGGTACATCCAATGTCCGAATTATCATTGGTGAAATGGCCAGTGGCAATTTAAATATTATTGGTGTAGGAAATACAAGTTCAACTGGAATAAAAAAAGGAGCCATTGTCGATATTGATGAAACTGTTCATTCCATTAAACGAGCAGTTGAACAAGCAGAGAGAATGGTTGGATTATCAATAAATCAAGTGATTGTTGGGGTGAATGGAAACCACATTCAGCTGCAACCTTGTCATGGTGTTGTTGCAGTCTCAAGCCCTGACCGTGAAATTGGTGATGAGGATATTGCTAGAGTCATTGATGCATCACAAGTTTTATCCATTCCGCCTGAAAGAGAAATTATTGACGTAATCCCAAGGCAGTTTATTGTCGATGGGTTAGACGAAATAACTGACCCAAGAGGAATGATTGGTGTTCGTTTAGAAATGGAAGGAACAATTATTACGGGTTCTAAAACGGTGTTACATAATTTATATCGATGTATCGAAAAAGCCGGCTTAGAAATCGCAGATATTTGTTTTCAACCTTTAGCTACAGGTTCTGTTGCGATCTCAAAAGATGAAAAAAATCTAGGTGTTGGCTTAATTGATATCGGTGGCGGTTCAATAACGATTTCTATATTTGACCAAGGAACACTTCATGCCACGACGGTCATTCCAGTTGGGGGTGACCATGTTACAAATGATATTGCTGTTGGATTACGCACGTCAACGGATGAAGCAGAACGAATTAAGAAAAAGCATGGACATGCTTATCTTGATGAAGCATCAGAAGATGATATTTTTAAAGTCACAATAATTGGTAGTAATAACCAGGATGAATATTCACAGTTTGAGCTTGCCCATATTATTGAACCTAGAATGGAAGAAATGTTTGATTTAGTGAATCAAGAAATTAGACGTCTAGGATATCGGGAGCTTGCAGGTGGATTTGTTCTAACAGGTGGAACCGTTATGATGCCAGGGGTATTGGAATTAGCTAGAGAAATGTTGAAAAACAATGTTCGTGTAGCGACTCCAGATTATATCGGGGTTCGAGAATCACAGTATACAACGAGTATCGGGTTAATTCAATTTGCCTACCGCAATGTTAAAATTGTCGGAAAAGAAGTAGCTGCTTCCGTATCATCAATTGAACAAGAAGAAAAGACAGGAAAGAAGAAGGAAAAACCTGTCCAAAAATCGAATGGTGATAATGGAGTAAAAAAGAAAGTGAAAAATTTATTTAAAGTATTTTTTGAGTGATTGTATATATTCCAGAATACGGCATACACGATGGATTAGGGGGACCTTACATGTTAGAGTTTGAAATGGATATGGACCAGCTAGCAACAATAAAGGTTATTGGAGTTGGTGGCGGCGGAAGTAATGCTGTTAATCGTATGATTGAAAATGGTTTACAAGGCGTAGATTTTATTGCAGTCAATACAGATGCACAAGCATTGCATCTTTCTAAAGCAGAGACCAAGCTTCAGCTTGGTGGAAAACTAACTCGAGGGTTAGGAGCAGGTGCAAATCCTGAAATTGGGAAAAAAGCGGCTGAGGAAAGTAAAGAGCAAATTGAAGAAGCACTTGCAGGTGCAGATATGGTATTTATCACTGCCGGTATGGGCGGTGGAACAGGTACGGGTGCAGCTCCAGTTATTGCCCAAATTGCAAAAGAAATGGGAGCTTTAACTGTTGGTGTTGTAACACGACCATTTACATTTGAAGGTCGAAAACGCTCAGGTCAAGCTGGTTTAGGAATTAGTTCTTTAAAAGAAAAAGTAGATACACTAATTGTGATCCCAAATGACCGCCTACTTGAAATTGTCGATAAAAACACGCCAATGTTAGAGGCATTTAGAGAAGCTGATAACGTGTTACGTCAAGGGGTACAGGGGATTTCAGACTTAATTGCTGTTCCAGGTTTAATTAACCTTGACTTTGCAGATGTAAAAACAATTATGAGTGATAAAGGCTCTGCTTTAATGGGAATTGGTATCGCAACAGGTGAAAATCGTGCTGCAGAAGCAGCGAAAAAAGCAATCTCAAGTCCATTGCTTGAAACATCAGTTGATGGTGCGCAAGGTGTGTTAATGAACATTACAGGTGGAACAAACTTAAGTTTATATGAAGTTCATGAAGCCGCTGAAATTGTATCAGCTGCCTCTGACCCAGAAGTAAACATGATCTTTGGTTCTGTTATTAATGAGAACTTAAAAGATGAAATTGTCGTTACTGTAATTGCTACGGGGTTTGAAGAATTAGATACTTCAAATCCAGTTCAACCCCAACGTCAGGTTCAAAAAGTGAATACACAACAAGTTCAAAAAGAAGAAAAAGTATCACAGGAGCCGAGATTTCAATCTTCACCGCAACAATCATCGGGTGAACAAATGGACACATTGGATATTCCTACGTTCCTTAGAAATCGTAGAAGACGACCAAAATAATAAAGAAATTTACGAAATGCAAGTACATTATATGTGCTTGCTTTTTTTTTATGATTTTTTTTTAACAGTCCGCTATTTTTGTCGTTTTTCGAAATGATTGATTCAATAGGTGTTCGCTGAGTCAAGCAAAAAAATTAGTGGAAATCCCCGTTTTTCTTTGACATAGTTGGTGAAAATCTCACAAAATAACAACGAATCTATCGTCATGAAATGACAGACATAGAAATAGAATGTGATATATACTTGTTTCAAAATAAAGTTGAGAGGCTTCGTCATGACCATTTATTTAGATGTTATATGGTTTTTGAACTTATGTATTGATCTATTACTACTTTATATTACCGCCTTAGCATTAAAACGAAATGTCACTCATTGGAGAATGGTATTAGCAGGGTTGATTGCTTCTTCAATTGTCTTATTGTTGTTTACACCAATTGGTTGGTTGTTTTATCAACCATGGATGAAGTTTTTATTCTCAATGTTAATTGTTTTCATTGCATTTGGCTTTCGGCGGTTCGCTTTTTTTCTGCAGAATTTATGTATGTTTTACTTTGTAACGTTTATGACAGGAGGTGGACTCTTCGCCCTTCATTACTTTTGGCAGACGGAAGTAGAAATACTAGACGGCGTTGTTATTTCGAAAACGTCCGGTTATGGAAGTACATTTAGTTGGGTATTCGTCTTAATTGGATTTCCACTTGTATGGTATTTTTCTAAAACGCAATTGCAACAAGTGGAAGTCAAACAAGTTCATTACGATCAATTAGCTGAAGTCGTTATTACATTCAATGAAAAAACGGTTGAAGTCAAAGGATTGATTGATAGTGGCAATCAACTTCATGACCCAATTACTAGAGCACCTGTAATGATTTTAGAGTCAACGGCTTTAAAGCATCTCTTATCGGAAGAGCAAATTAAAGCCTTATCATCAGTTGATTCAATTTCTACAGATTTAGAACATCCTTTTGCCGAAAGAATGCGAATTATTCCATATCGAGTAGTAGGACATGATCAACAATTTTTAATAGCTTTAAAACCAGATTACGTAAAAATCAAACATCATGAACAAGAACATCAAATAAAAAAAGTGCTAGTTGGAATAAATGCTTCTAAATTAGCGAATGACGGGGATTATCAATGTATTGTCCACCCAAAACTTCTAATAACGAATACGGGGAAAAAATTAGCATAATGTTTAAATCATTGAGGAGGCAGTATTCATGTTGAAATTGAAACTTACATTAGCGTGGCAAAGATTATTAGTTCGACTAGGAATTAAATCGGATGAAATATACTATATAGGAGGAAGTGAAGCCCTTCCACCACCGTTAACAAAAGAAGAAGAAGCTCATTTACTAAAGAAATTACCAACCGGAGATAAAGTTGCTCGGTCCATGTTAATTGAAAGAAACTTGCGGTTAGTCGTATATATCGCAAGAAAATTTGAAAATACGGGCATTAATATTGAGGATTTAATTAGTATCGGAACAATAGGATTAATCAAAGCAGTCAATACGTTTAATCCAGAGAAAAAAATTAAATTAGCTACATATGCTTCAAGATGTATTGAAAACGAAATACTAATGTATTTACGTCGGAATAATAAAATTCGTTCAGAAGTTTCATTTGATGAACCATTAAACATTGATTGGGATGGGAACGAGTTGCTTCTTTCAGATGTACTTGGGACGGATGAAGATATTATAACAAAGGGAATTGAGGAAAGAGTCGATCGAAAATTGCTAGTCAAAGCGTTATACACATTAAATGATCGTGAAAAGCAAATCATGGAGCTTCGATTCGGACTAGCTGGGGGAGAAGAAAAAACACAGAAAGATGTTGCTGATATGTTAGGCATATCACAATCATATATCTCTAGACTAGAAAAAAGAATTATTAAAAGATTACGAAAAGAATTTAACAAAATGGTATGATAAAAAATTTTAAAACAGCGTCCCGTCCTTATATTATGTATTCTTAGACGATTTTTGTCATACTAAAAGCAAAATACACCATGCATATTTTTCCCTGCTAAGGAGATACTTTACTTGAACATCATCTCCTGTTAGGAGGGAAGAAATTGACTCGAAATAAAGTTGAAATTTGTGGAGTTGACACATCAAAGTTACCTGTTTTGAAAAATGCGGAAATGAGAGAACTGTTTGAAAAGCTTCAAAGTGGTGACATTAGCGCAAGAGAAACATTGGTGAACGGAAATCTCCGTTTAGTATTAAGTGTTATCCAGCGCTTTAATAACCGCGGTGAATATGTGGATGATTTATTTCAAGTCGGTTGCATAGGGTTAATGAAATCGATTGATAATTTTGATTTAAGTCAAAATGTTAAATTTTCTACTTATGCTGTTCCAATGATAATCGGGGAAATTCGTCGCTACTTACGCGATAATAACCCTATCAGGGTATCACGTTCTCTCCGAGACATAGCGTATAAAGCATTACAGGTCCGTGACCAGCTTATGGCTCAAAAGAACCGTGAGCGGGAACCAACGGTCGTTGAAATTTCAAAAGTACTTGATGTGCCAAAAGAAGACGTCGTTTTTGCATTAGATGCAATTCAAGACCCTGTCTCTTTGTTTGAACCGATTTATAATGATGGCGGTGACCCGATTTATGTTATGGACCAAATTAGCGATGAGAAAAACAAAGATGTAAATTGGGTAGAAGAAATTGCCCTTAGAGAGGCAATGGTAAGATTAAATGACCGTGAAAAAATGATACTTAATATGCGCTTTTTCCAAGGCAAAACACAGATGGAAGTAGCTGATGAGATCGGTATTTCTCAAGCTCAAGTGTCTAGATTAGAAAAAGCAGCGATCCAACAAATGAATAAGCATGCTAAAAGTTAAATGATAAGCTGACTGCAAGAAGCAGTTTATTAAGACCGTAGAAAAACGCCTTTGAGAATTGACTCTCAAAGGCGTTTTTACGTTATTCATGTATCGATAACTAAGCTAACTCTTTCATGTCGTCAGCTTTTTCTAGTGGACAGAAAAGGGTATAGAAAGAAACGAGCCGCATATATTGTAGTAACAAGATAGGCAAGGAAAGGTTAGGTGTTGACCAATGATGAAAATCTCAGATTTGCAAACGAAAGACATTGTAAACATTGATAATGGAAAACGACTTGGTCATTTAGGTGATTTGGATATTAATTTATCAACAGGACGTATTGATGCACTTATCATCGGGGGAACAGGCAGAATGATGAGCTTTTTTCAAAAAGAGGCGGAAATGGTCATTCCATGGAGTAATATAGTAAAAATTGGGTCAGATGTTATTTTAGTACAATTGCCAGATAATTATCAAGCACAAATTCCATAAAGAAATACAGAAAAATAAGAAAGTCATTTCTTGCCTGTAGAAAAATATGCTAAAATGAAAGAAAATCAATTTTTTTGTCAAACAAAGTAATAATGGGATGTGGCCATTTGTGAGTAAAGAACCATTTATTTTACGGGAAAAAGAATTTTTTCATGTACCTTTTTCAAAAGGTGATGATTCTATTGTTGCTGGATTTACGACAAGAAATGGGGGAGTGAGCCTCCCGCCCTATACAAGTTTAAATATGGGATTTCATGTACAGGATGTTGAATCTGCAGTTAAGAAAAATCGAGAAATTGTTGCTTCAAAAATAGGGTTTCCTCTCCAATCCTGGATTGTAGGGGAGCAAGTTCATGGTGCACAAATCCAAAAGGTCACAGTCAAGGATACAGGAAGTGGCGCAATGCAGGTTGAGGATGCCATTAAAGGGGTAGATGGCTTGTATACAAATGAGCCTAATATTCTTCTCACAAGTCTTTATGCGGACTGTGTACCTTTGTATTTCGTCTCCCCAAAAACAAATTTTATTGGTCTTGCACATGCAGGGTGGCGCGGGACGGTAGGGGCCATTGGTCCAAGGATGATTGACCTATGGACAGAAAAAGAAGGAGTCCCATTAGAAGATATTCATTGTGTGATTGGTCCAGCAATCGGCAAACAACAATATGAAGTTGACCAAAAAGTAATTGATGAAGTGAAGAAAGTTTGTGATTCACATTTTACTGTTGTGAGTGAAAATAAGTTTTTATTAGACTTACAACAAGTTAATAGAACACTTATAGAAAAGGCAGGTATTCCTGCTGAAAATATCCGAAAAAGTTCGTATTGTACAGCGAGTAATCTTGAATTCTTTTTTTCTCATCGCAAGGAAAAAGGAAAAACAGGAAGAATGATGAGTTTTATCGGAAGAAGGAGTGTGTGATGCGTTGTCTGTTCAACAAAATTTAGCCAATGTTGAGGAAAAAATTCAAGCTGCATGCCAAAAGGTAAACCGAAACCGAAACGATGTAAATATAATAGCCGTTACAAAATATGTGGATGAAAAGCGGACGAAAGAAGCTCTAGATGCCGGCATAATTCATATTGGTGAAAATCGAGTTGAAGGTGGCGTTGAAAAAAGAGAGGCATTTCCTACACAAGGTGTTTGGCATTTTATCGGTTCAATTCAAACAAAAAAAGTAAAAAAAATGATAGGGAAATTTGATTATCTTCATTCACTTGACCGAGAGTCTTTAGCTGAAGAAATTGAAAAAAGATCAGATGGTCGAGTACTTCGTTGTTTTGTCCAAGTGAATGTTTCCCAAGAACAATCAAAGTCAGGACTTGTTGAAAACGAAGTGATTCCTTTTATAAAGACGCTTGAAAAATATCCTTCTATTCAAGTCGTTGGGTTGATGACGATGGCCCCTTTTTTGGATGACCCGGAAAACACTCGTCCAATCTTTCGTCGATTACGTGAATTAAAAGAAAGTGTACAAGCATTACAATTACCGTATGCACCGTGTAATGAATTATCAATGGGAATGTCAAATGATTTTGAAGTTGCAATAGAAGAAGGGGCAACATTTGTAAGAATTGGTACATTGTTAGTCGGTTCAAAACAAAATGATAGATAGGAGGAACAAAAATGGGAATGAAATCGAAGTTTAAGCGATTTTTTGAGTTAGAAGATGATGTAACTGAAATTGAAGAATATATTGATGAAGCGGCCGCAGTTCAAGAAGAGTCAACAGAAGGAAGACGCCGCTCAAAAGGGCAAAATGTAGTTTCATTACAAAGCATTCAACAAACGGCAAAGGTGATTTTGCACGAGCCAAGAACATATGATGAAGCACAGGATATCGCAGATCATTTAAAAAACCGAAAAGCCGTGATTATTAATTTACAGCGAATTTCACACGAACAAGCAAAGCGAATAGTCGATTTTTTAAGCGGAACAGTGTATGCTATAGGAGGAGATATTCAAAAATTAGGAGCAAACATCTTTTTATGTACACCAGATAATGTAGATGTATCCGGAACAATTACAGAGATGTTTGAAGACCGTTTTGATGCATAAAGGGTGGTGAATTAGATGTCAGGTATTGGTAGTTTATTGCTTTTACTATTAACGCTTTATTCTTATGCGATAATTGCATATATTTTAATGTCTTGGTTTCCAAATGCAAGAGAATCAAGTATTGGACAATTTTTAGGTTCCATTGTTGAACCATATTTAGCTCCATTTCGCAAGATTATTCCTCCATTAGGGATGATTGATATTTCACCAATCGTTGCAATTTTTGCTCTTCATTTTGCAAGAATGGGTGTAGCGGCCATATTTTAATCAATAATAGGTGAGACAATGACGACTATCTATCAACATTTCCGTGAAGATGAAAGGGCTTTTGTTGATAAAGTGCTGGATTGGAAAGCGGATGCCGAACAACAATATCGGAGAAAATTAACCGATTTTTTAGATCCTCGTGAACAAGAAATCATGTCAATGCTCATCGGTAAACAAGACGACGTTCGCCTCTCCTTTTGGGGAGGCAGTACTCATTCTGAGCGAAAACGGGCACTTCTACTTCCTCCCTATGATGAAAGTGATGAAGAAGAAGAATTTAATATTGTAACGTTTGAGCTTGAGTACCCTCAAAAATTCGTGACAATTGAGCATCGAGATGTATTAGGTTCGCTTATGTCCTTAGGTATGAAACGAGAAAAATTTGGAGATATTTTGTTTGAAGAAAATCGCGTTCAAATTATCACACAACAAGAAACAGCTGAATTTATCGAAGCTAATCTACATACGATTGGACGAGCTTCCATTCAATTGAATCGAATTCCAAATTCTGAGCAAATTAAACATATAGAAAGTTGGGAAGAGCAGGTTGGAACATTTTCCTCTTTACGATTAGATGTTGTTTTATCAGAAATTTATCGACTTTCACGGGCAAAAACGATTCCCTATATTGAACGGGGATTAGTAAAGGTTAATTGGAAAATCGTTGAACAATCTGCTTTTCAGTTGCAACAGGGGGACGATATATCTATGCGAGGCCATGGAAGAAGTAAATTAATTTCAATTGAAGGTAAAACAAAAAAAGATAAATGGCGAATTTTATATGGAAAATTAAAATAATATTCGATTTAATTTGCAGGAAACAGCAAGTCTTTGTCGAATATTGTTATTTATCAAAAATGTTTACACTAACAGATGGAGGTGGAGTGTGTGCCTTTAACACCCCTTGACATTCACAATAAGGAATTTACACGAGGATTTCGTGGATATGATGAAGATGAGGTTAATGAATTCCTTGACCAAATCATTAAAGATTATGAAGCTGTACTTCGTGAGAAAAAAGACCTATTTGAAAAAGTAGAAGACCTTGAAACAAGACTCGAACATTTTAACAATATTGAACAAACGTTAAATAAATCGATTTTAGTTGCTCAAGAATCAGCAGAAGAAGTACGACGAAATGCGCAAAAAGAAGCACAACTCATTGTAAAAGAGGCAGAGAAAAATGCAGACCGCATTATTAATGATGCCCTATCGAAATCAAGAAAAATTATGATTGAAACAGAAGAATTAAAAAAACAAGCGTCTGTTTATCGTATCCGATTTAAAATGTTAGTTGAAGCTCAATTAGAAATGCTTCAGTCAGATGATTGGGACGATGTAGCGAGTCACACTGAAGAAGGATATGAACAAGAAACACGTGACTAAGGACTGAGCCAATTTAAAGTTTTTTCGTTCAAATTGTATGGATGTTCTTGACGTTTGCTTTCATTTTTCATATAATTTCAACACACAACTTAAATGAAAATGACTATGACAGGGAGAGTACCTTTATTATTCTTTACAAAGCGAGCTAGGAACGGTGAAAGCCTAGTTAAAGAAATAAAGCGAAAATCACCCTCAAGTTCTATACCGAACGATTTTAATCTAGTAGGCTATAGCGTGTGTTCGCGTTATGAATGTAGAGTGGATAGAATACGTTATTCTATTCAATAGGGTGGTACCACGGGTAACCTTCTCGTCCCTAGTTTGGGGGAGAAGGTTTTTTGTATTGAAAAAATAAGGAGGCCATTTTGTGATGGAGTACAAAGATACACTTTTAATGCCAAAAACAGAATTTCCGATGCGCGGGAATTTACCAAATCGTGAACCAGATCTTCAAAAAGAGTGGGAAGAAAAAAATATTTATAAACAAGTTCAAGAAAGAACAGAAGGAAGACCTTTATTTGTGCTACATGACGGACCCCCTTATGCAAATGGAGATATCCATATGGGTCATGCGCTAAATAAAGTATTAAAGGATTTTATTGTACGATATAAATCAATGAATGGATTTCAAGCCCCATATGTTCCTGGGTGGGATACACATGGTTTACCGATTGAAACCGCGTTAACGAAAAATGGAAAAGTAAACCGCAAGGCCCTCAGTGTAGCTGAGTTCCGTAAATTGTGTGAAGAATATGCAAGAGAACAGGTCAATCGTCAGCGAGAACAATTTAAACGTTTAGGGGTTCGTGGCGATTGGGAGAACCCTTATGTCACACTTGATAAAGAATATGAAGCCCAACAAATTAAAGTGTTCGGTGAAATGGCGAAAAAAGGATATATTTATAAAGGATTAAAACCAGTATACTGGTCTCCATCTTCTGAATCTGCTTTAGCTGAAGCAGAAATCGAATATCATGATAAACGTTCAGCATCGATTTATGTTGCATTTGGAGTTAAAGATGGAAAAGGTGTTTTAGAGCAAGATGAAAAAATCGTTATTTGGACAACAACACCATGGACGATTCCAGCTAACTTAGGAATTACGGTTCACCCTGAATTAGAATATAGTGTTGTGAAAGTGAATACTGATAAGTTTGTTGTGGCGACTGGATTATTAGAATCATTAGTGACAACACTAGAATGGGAAGAGTATGAAGTCCTTAGAACTGTAAAAGGGGCGCAATTAGAGAATATTATTGCTGTCCATCCTTTATATGGTCGTGAATCCTTAGTAATGTGTGGGGAGCATGTAACATTAGATGCAGGAACAGGTTGTGTGCATACAGCGCCAGGCCATGGGGAAGATGATTATATTGTTGGCCAAAAATATGGGTTAGATGTATTATGCCCTGTTGATGATAAAGGTGTATTTACAGATGAAGCTCCAGGATTTGAAGGATTGTTTTATGATACGGCAAATAAACCAATTACAGAAAAATTAGAAGAAGCGGGTGCGCTATTAAAATTATCATTTATTACCCATTCTTATCCTCATGATTGGAGAACAAAAAAGCCGGTTATTTTCCGTGCCACAGCGCAATGGTTTGCATCAATTAAAGATTTCAGAAAAGAATTACTTGATGCGATTCAAGAAGTGAAATGGATTCCAACATGGGGTGAAACAAGATTATTTAACATGGTAAGAGACCGTGGAGATTGGTGTATTTCAAGGCAGCGTGCATGGGGAGTTCCTATTCCGATTTTTTATGGTGAAAACAATGAACCGATTGTAAACGATGAAACGATTGACCATGTTTCTGAATTATTTAGAAAACACGGCTCAAATATATGGTTTGAATGGGAAACAAAAGACTTACTTCCAGAGGGATTCACATCTGAGCATAGCCCAAATGGTGAATTTACTAGAGAAATGGATATTATGGATGTATGGTTTGATTCAGGGTCATCACACCAAGCTGTATTAGTGGAGCGTGATGATTTACAGCGTCCGGCTGATTTATATTTAGAAGGGTCAGACCAATACCGTGGTTGGTTCAACTCCTCGTTATCAACAAGTGTCGCCGTAAGCGGAAAAGCTCCGTACAAAGGTGTGTTAAGTCATGGCTTTGCATTAGATGGTGAAGGAAGAAAGATGAGTAAGTCGATTGGGAATGTTGTTGTCCCAAATGATGTTATGAAGCAGTTAGGTGCTGATATTTTACGGTTATGGGTGGCTTCTGTTGATTATCAAGCAGATGTACGTGTATCGGATAAAATTTTAAAGCAAGTATCAGAGGTGTATCGTAAAATTCGGAACACATTCCGTTTCTTGCTTGGAAACTTAGCTGATTTTGATCCTGCTGTTCATTCGGTTGAATATGATTCATTACCAGAACTTGATAAATATATGATGACCAAACTTCATGAAGTGATCGGAAAAGCGAAAACAGCGTATGATCAATATCAATTTTCCACAGTCTTCCATACAGTTCATAATTTTTGTTCGATCGAATTAAGCTCGTTTTATATGGATATTGCGAAAGATACATTATATATTGAGCATGCAGACCATCACGAGCGTCGTTCGATTCAAACGGTCATGTATGAAATTTTAGTTTCGTTAACGAAATTAGTTACACCTATTTTGCCACATACAGCAGATGAAGTGTGGAAATTTATTCCAGCTGTTACAGAAGAAAGTGTTCAATTGACTGATATGCCAGAAGCAAAAGAGTTTGCTGAAGCAGCCACTTTAATTGCAAAGTGGGACCAAGTCATGAAGATAAGGAACGACGTATTAAAAGCATTAGAAACAGCGAGAAACGAAAAGACGATTGGAAAATCACTAACCGCTCAACTGACATTATATCCAAACAAACAAACAAAAGAGTTGCTAGATGGTATTTCTAATTTACACAAATTATTTATTGTATCTAAGGTAAATATTGCAGGTCTAAAAGAAGAAGCACCTGAAGATGCGACTAGCTTTGATGAAATCACAGTTATTGTTGAAAAAGCAGAAGGGGAAACGTGTGAACGTTGTTGGATTGTTTCAACTGAAATTGGTCAAAACGAAGAACACCCGACATTATGCCCTTCTTGTGCTGAGATTGTAACAAATCATTATAGCTAAAGAGTAAAAGAAAAAGATGTCCTCTGTATAGGGCATCTTTTCTTGTGTATAACGTTTTTTTTAAATGCTTGTCAAAACTTGTGTAGGCTAATGAAACGTGTATCGGATAAAATAAAAACGAGTTGTTATGAGCACTCAATGATGGGAATGGAGGGATTAGATGAACCAACAGTATGAAGCGATTAAACAGGATTTAGTTCAACGTCAACAAAGAGTGGAAGCTCGATTAGATGAAACAGAACATCTTGGGTTAGAACTAAACATTGCCTTATCTACAGGTGAAATATCCCAATATGATAATCATCCCGCCGATACTGCAACAGATTTATATGAACGTGAAAAGGATATCGCCCTCCGAGAAAACTTAAAAAGAGAACTCGAAGATATTCAATATTCATTGGATAAAATGGAAAAAGGAACATATGGAATTTGTGAAGTAACAGGAAAACAAATACCGGCTGAAAGACTTATGGCAAATCCAACAGCGAGAACGGTTATTGAGCACTCTAAAGGGGAATTAAGTCGTAATCGGCCTGTTGAAGAAGAGGTATTAGGAAACTTTGATAAGTTTAATTTTGATGGCGACGAAGAAAATGAAAATATGCAATTTGATGCCGAAGATGCTTGGCAAGCTGTAGCAAGATTTAATGCTAACGGGATGATATTTGAAGATTCCTCACTTGATGAAACAGGGGAGTTAATCGGATATGTAGAGGAGATCGAAGCGTTTGTATCCACTGATATTGAAGGATATAAAGGTGATGACTCGGTTCATTTCCAGAGAAATATTCATTACGACCAATATTTAAATGAGAAGTAGGGGGAGGACACATCCCCCTTTTTATGCTAAAATGCTATCGTATGAGTAGAATGAGTGGAGGCTAAATACATTGATTTATTATGTCATTGCGGTAGTTATTATTTTGCTTGATCAATTAACAAAGTGGATTGTTGTTACTTCAATGGAGATCGGTCAAAGAATTCCTTTAATTGAAAATGTCCTTTATTTTACGTCACACCGAAATAAAGGTGCAGCTTTTGGGATATTAGAAGGAAAAATGTGGTTTTTTTATATTGTGACGGTTATCGTTGTCGGATTTCTAATATACTACATAGAAAAAGAGGGAAAAAAAAGCATGCTCTTTGGCATATCACTAGCCTTAATGCTAGGAGGAGCCATTGGGAATTTTATCGACCGTGTATTCCGTGGTGAAGTGGTCGACTTTATTGATACATTTATTTTCACGTACAATTTCCCCATTTTTAATGTCGCTGATTCCGCTTTAGTGGTTGGCGTTGGATTAATGATGATTAAATTGATATACGATGAAAGGAAAACAAAGGAGAATCGTTAATGGAAGAGCTTCAGTGGACAATAACAGAACAAGAAAAAAACGAAAGAATTGATAAAGTGATTACGTCATTTAATGAGGATTGGTCTAGAAGTCAAGTGCAACAATGGGTTAAGAATGGTCATCTAACGGTAAATGGTGTACACGTAAAAAGTAATTATAAAATGCAACTTCATGACCAAATAGTGCTAACCATCCCAGATCCAGAAGTATTAGAAGTAGTCCCAGAAAAAATGGATTTAGATATTGTGTATGAAGATGAAGATGTTGTTGTCGTGAATAAGCCAAGAGGAATGGTTGTTCATCCTGCTCCTGGGCATTATTCAGGAACACTTGTTAACGGCTTAATGTACCATTGCAAAGATTTATCTGGGATTAATGGTGTCATCCGACCAGGAATTGTTCACCGTATTGATAAAGATACTTCAGGGCTGCTCATGGTTGCTAAAAATGACCGTGCCCATGAATCTTTAGTCGAACAATTAAAAGCGAAAACGACAAAGCGGATTTATAAAGCGATTGTGCACGGTGTCATTGCCCATGACAATGGGACAATCGATGCACCAATCGGTCGTGACAAACAAGACCGCCAAAGTATGACGGTTACTGATGAAAATGGAAGAGATGCGGTGACACATTTTAATGTTTTAGAAAGATTCACAAACTTTACTTTTGTTCAATGTCAATTAGAAACAGGGAGAACACACCAAATTAGAGTTCATTTGAAATATATCGGTTATCCTTTAGCCGGTGACCCAAAATATGGACCGAAGAAAACATTAGATATTGAAGGTCAAGCCCTTCATGCTGAAGTATTAGGGTTTACACATCCTAGAACAGGTGAACAATTAGAATTTCAAGCCCCGATTCCTGATGATATGGAACAAGTATTAAAACAAATACGAGTGGCATCTTTATAGTTGACTTTTATGTCGAACTTTGGAATAATAATCAATAATCGAATATGTTCCTTTAACTACAGTCCTGTGAGGCTGAGAAGGAAGCGGATAAACAAGATCTAGGTGAAGTCTGCCTATATCTTAGTTATTTATGCTTACATACCCTCTCATCTTACAAGATGAGAGGGTTTTTTTGAAAGATAAGAAAAGACGCTTCATGTACAAAAATGGAGGTGAACAAAAGTGGCGAGAATTATTCTTGATGAAGAAGCTATTCGCCGGGCAACGACCCGAATTGCCCATGAAATTATTGAAAAAAACAAAGGGATTAACGAGTGTGTGCTCGTTGGAATCCGCACGAGAGGTATTTATTTTGCTGAACGATTAGCGGAGAGGATTTTGGAGATTGAAGGAGAGTCCATTCCGGTTGGTGAAATCGACATTACGCTATACCGAGATGATTTAACAGTGAAAACAAAAACAAAAGAACCCATTTTAAAAGGGACCTCCATTCCTCCAGTCACAAATCAAAAAGTCATTTTAGTTGACGATGTCCTTTATACAGGACGTACGGTAAGAGCAGCTTTAGATGCTTTAATCGACATGGGACGACCTGCTCAGATTCAGTTAGCTGTTTTAGTTGATAGGGGCCATCGTGAACTACCGATTCGCCCAGATTATGTAGGGAAAAATGTACCCACATCGAAAAGTGAAAAAATCGTCGCGAAATTAAAAGAAGTAGATGATACCGATGAAGTGAGTATTGAGCAAAGAGTATAACGTTTTATTATACGAGAACAATAAATCCATAATGGCGTTGAGGGGGAAGAATAATGGTAGAAAAAAAAGATGTTGGTATCCACGAAATACCAAGGTTTGATAAATGGTTAATATTCAGCTTACAACATTTATTTGCGATGTTTGGTGCAACGGTATTAGTTCCCGTTATTGTTGGATTAAGCCCGGCTGTAGCCTTAGTATCGAGTGGACTTGGTACATTAGCCTATTTACTAATAACGAGAGGACAAGTACCAGCTTATCTAGGGTCTTCGTTTGCTTTTATAGCACCAATCATTACTGCCATAACTATTGGCGGACCGGAAGGAGCGATGATTGGAAGCTTTTTAGCGGGAATTGTCTATGGAATCGTTGCACTTTTTATTAAAGCAAGTGGAGTGAAGTGGCTGATGAAAATATTGCCACCTATCGTTGTTGGCCCTGTCATCATGGTCATTGGACTTGGCTTAGCCGGAGTTGCTATAGATATGGCAATGTATGAAACAGTTGAAGAAACAAGTTATGTATTACAAGATGAAGTTTTAGAGGGGTTTACAGGAGAAGTTGAGCAATATAACGGTCCAATTAAACAAATAACTGAAACTATATCTGTTTATAATGGTACATATTTAACGGTTGCACTTGTCACATTAGTCATTACTGTCATATCAGCGATGTTTTTTAAAGGGTTTTTCGGACTAATTCCCTTTATGTTTGGCATAGTTGGAGGTTATCTATTCGCATTAACACAAGGGTTAGTTGATTTTTCTTCTGTGCGCGCAGCCAATTGGTTTGCAATGCCTGACTTTATTGTCCCGTTTGTCACGTATACCCCTTCATTTTCATGGCAAATTGCATGGGTGATGGTCCCAATCGCTATTGTGACGATTTCTGAACATATCGGGGATCAAATGGTGTTAAGTAAAGTTGTAGGAAAAAACTTTATAAAAAAACCAGGTCTTCATCGTTCCATATTAGGAGACGGGGTAGCAACCATTATTGCTTCTTTAATTGGTGGGCCACCTAATACAACATACGGAGAAAATATCGGCGTTGTTGCGATTACAAGAGTCTTTAGTGTATTTGTTATCGGGGGAGCTGCAGTCATCGCTGTCATGTTAGCATTCGTTGGCAAATTTGCTGCTTTTGTCGGTACGATTCCATCACCAGTCATGGGTGGGATTTCGATTCTTCTGTTTGGTGTTATCGCGTCATCAGGTCTTCGTATGTTAATTGACAACAAGATTAACCTAGGGGTAAAACGAAATCTTATCATTTCCTCTGTTATTTTAGTGCTAGGAATTGGTGGAGCGTTTATCCAAGTGAATGCAGACGTTCAAATTGCTGGTATGGCATTAGCTGCTATTATCGGGGTGATTTTACACTTAGTGTTACCTGGTAAAGAAGATAGTTATGGTAAAACACCGATGTTTGAAGAAATCGAAGAAACGAAAGAAACTGTATAATCCACATCCTTTAACTAAGTACGAGAGACTTAAAAGGGTGAAAAGGAGAAGAAGATTCAATTTTCCCATCTCTTCCTACTTTTTTGCACCCTAATATGTCTTTTAGGGTGTTTTTTTTAAGATAAGAAAGATAAAAATGGTCTAGCAGTGAAGCTTTGAAAGCTTATTCTAAGAAAAGACGCTCCCGCGTTTTTAATATAGGCTAAATAGGGGAGGAAAAAAACAATGAACATATTAACAATGCCATTACTCGGAACAGATGAAATTCATCAAATATTAGAGCAAGCACAACAGTTTTTAAATGGAGATAGGTGGCAACCAAATCGCGAAACATTTGTTTCGAATTTGTTTTTTGAACCGAGTACTCGAACGAAATTTAGCTTTGAAGTGGCCGAAAAGAAATTAGGTTTACAAGTATTAAATTTTGAAGCCGATTCATCTAGTGTCATTAAAGGAGAAACATTATATGACACGGTAAAAACACTTGAAGCGATTGGTACAAATGTTGTTGTTATTCGCCATGAGCGAGATGAATATTTTAACGAATTAATCGGAACGATATCAATCCCTATTATTAATGGTGGAGATGGTTGTGGTCATCATCCAACACAATCATTGCTTGACTTATTAACGATTAAACAAGAATTTGGTTCATTTGATGGCTTGAAGGTGGTCATTGTTGGGGACATTAGACATAGTAGAGTGGCTCGTTCAAATGCTGAAGTGCTTCACCGTCTTGGAGCCAGCGTTTGGTTTTCAGGGCCGAAACAGTGGATCGATGATTCTATTCCTTATGGTCAATATATCGATATTGATGATGCAGTTGAAATGGCCGATGTGATGATGATGTTGCGCATTCAACACGAACGTCATGCGGTAAAAATGGTAACAGAACAAAATGACTATCATGATCAGTTTGGATTAACATTAGGACGGGAACAAAGAATGAAAGCAAACAGCATTATCATGCATCCAGCTCCGATTAACCGCGGTGTTGAGATTGCAAGTGAGCTTGTGGAATGTCCACGTTCAAGAATATTTAAGCAAATGACAAATGGAGTTGCCGTAAGAATGGCGGTATTAAAAAGAGCGATTGAACAATCTGGAGGGGGAATACGATGAGCACAGTAGTGAAGAATGGTCAGTTACTAGATGAAAATGGGACTTTTGTTCAAAAAGATATTTTGATTGAAAATGGAAAAATTATAAAAATAGCAGAAAATATAGATGGAGATACGGTTATCGATGTCTCCAATCAATTGGTCATTCCAGGAATGTTAGACCTACATGTTCACTTCCGGGAACCTGGTGGTGAGCATAAAGAAACAATTCAAACCGGTTCTGAAGCTGCGGCAAGAGGTGGATTTACAACGGTTGCCCCTATGCCAAACACACGTCCAGTGCCAGATACAAAAGAACAAATGGAGTGGGTTCAACAACGAATTAAAGAAACGGCGAAGGTACGTGTATTACCCTATGCAGCAATTACAACTCGTCAATTAGGAAAAGAGTTAACAGACTTTGCTCAATTAAAACAAGCAGGCGCTTTTGCCTTTACTGATGATGGTGTTGGTGTACAAGATGCTAGTATGATGTTAGCAGCGATGAAAGAAGCAGCAAAACAAAATATGGCGATTGTTGCTCATTGTGAAGAGAATACTCTTATCAATCGAGGTTCGGTCCACGAAGGAACATTTTCAGAAAAGCACGGAATCAATGGAATTCCTTCTGTCTGTGAATCCGTTCATATTGCCCGTGATGTCCTGTTAGCAGAAGCAGCAAATGCCCATTATCATGTGTGTCATATTAGTACGAAAGAATCGGTTCGTGTTGTCCGTGATGCAAAAAAAGCGGGTATTCATGTTACAGCTGAAGTGACACCACACCATCTTTTATTATGTGATGAAGATATCCCAGGGCTTGACCCAAATTATAAAATGAATCCTCCACTTCGAGGAGCAGAAGATAAAAAAGCGTTAATTGAAGGATTATTAGATGGAACAATTGATTTTATTGCTACTGACCATGCTCCACATGGAAAAGAAGAAAAAGAGGCAGGAATGCAAAAAGCTCCATTTGGCATTGTAGGGCTAGAAACAGCATTTCCACTTATGTATACGTACTTAGTAGAAAAAGGAACGATGACATTAAAGCAACTTGTCGATTGGCTTACAATTAAGCCATCTGATGCGTTCCAACTTCCATATGGAACATTAAAAGAAGGGGCATTTGCCGATATAACCGTGATTGATTTACAGCATGAAGAAAAAATTAATCCTGACCATTTCGCATCAAAAGGGAAAAACACACCATTTGCAGGTTGGACATGTAAAGGATGGCCGACATATACGTTTGTAGAAGGTAAGCTTGTTTGGCAGAAGGGGGAATAACGATGAAAAGACAATTAATTTTAGAAGATGGAACGGTGTTTGTTGGAAGAGCATTTGGAAGTGAAATTGAAAATGATGGGGAAGTCGTTTTTAATACAGGAATGACAGGCTATCAGGAAATCCTTTCAGACCCATCGTATTGTGGGCAAATTGTAACGTTAACTTACCCTCTTATTGGGAATTATGGCGTCAACCGTGATGATTTTGAATCGATTGAACCTGCTATTCATGGTTTAATTGTGAAAGAGGTTGCAGAGTACCCTAGTAATTATCGTAGTGAAGAAACATTACATGACCTTCTTGCTTTTAAAGGAATTCCAGGATTAGAGGGTATTGATACAAGAAAATTAACACGCTTAATTAGGAAACACGGAACGCTAAAAGGAAAACTCTGTAATATGGAAGCAAATGTTGATGAGGTTGTTACACAATTGCGAGAAAAACCAATTGAAATTAACCAAGTAGCCCGAGTGTCAACAAAAGACCCGTACCATGCACCAGGAAGAGGATACCGTGTAGTCCTCGTTGACTTTGGAGCTAAACATGGAATTCTTAGAAACTTAATTCATTATGATTGTGATGTTATCGTTGTTCCTTTTAATGCATCAATCGAAGAGGTTCTCCGATTGAATCCAGATGGAATTATGTTATCTAACGGTCCTGGAGACCCTGCTGATGTTGAAGAAGGTATTGAATTAATTAAAGGTTTAATCGGTAAAGTTCCGATTTTCGGTATTTGTTTAGGTCATCAATTAATCTCTCTTGCATGTGGCGGGAAATCAGAAAAAATGAAATTCGGTCACCGTGGTTCGAACCATCCTGTAAAAGAACTTGAAACAGGAAAAATTGATATTACCTCTCAAAATCATGGGTTTACAATTGACCCGAAGTCACTTGAAAATACTCGTTTAAAAGTGACTCATGTATCAGTAAATGACGGCACGGTAGAAGGGGTTGCGCATTTAGACCATCCTGTGTTTAGTGTTCAGTATCATCCAGAAGCATCACCTGGCCCAGAAGATTCCAACCATTTATTTGATAAATTCATTCGTATGATTGAAGAATATAAAACCGGAAAAGTACGTAATGCATAAGGGGGAGACAAAAGTGGGAAAACGAACAGATATAAATAAAATATTAGTGATTGGCTCTGGTCCAATCGTCATCGGACAAGCAGCAGAGTTTGATTATGCAGGGACACAAGCATGTCAAGCCCTTAAAGAAGAAGGCTATGAAGTGATTTTAATTAACTCTAACCCTGCCACGATTATGACAGATACAACAATGGCAGATAAAGTGTATATTGAGCCGATTACGTTTGAATTTGTAAGTCGAATTATTCGTCAAGAACGTCCAGATGGCTTATTGCCAACTTTAGGTGGACAAACAGGGCTAAACATGGCCGTTGAGTTAGAAGAGTCAGGAATTTTAGATGAGTTCAATATTGAATTATTAGGAACAAAGCTAGATGCGATTAAACAAGCGGAAGACCGTGATTTATTCCGTTCTCTTATGAATGAGTTACAAGAGCCAGTTCCAGATAGTGATATTGTTCATAACTTAGATGAAGCATATCAGTTTGTGGAAAGAGTAGGATATCCGATTATTGTCAGACCTGCTTACACGTTAGGTGGAACAGGGGGTGGAATCGTTCACGATGAAGAAGAATTAATTGAAACGGTTTCTAGTGGTTTAAAATATAGCCCTGTTACCCAATGTTTATTAGAAAAAAGCATTGCTGGTTTTAAAGAAGTTGAATATGAAGTGATGCGTGATGCAAAAGACCAAGCGATTGTTGTTTGTAATATGGAAAACTTTGACCCAGTTGGTGTCCATACAGGAGATTCCATTGTATTTGCACCGAGTCAAACGTTATCAGACCGTGAATATCAAATGTTACGTAATTCGGCCCTTCGTATTATTCGTGCATTAAAAATAGAAGGTGGTTGTAATGTTCAATTTGCTTTAGACCCAGATAGTTTCCAATATTACTTAATTGAAGTGAACCCACGGGTAAGTCGCTCTTCTGCTCTTGCTTCCAAAGCGACGGGTTATCCAATTGCAAAAATCGCAGCAAAAATTGCCGTTGGTTATGCATTAGATGAGATTATCAATCCAATTACGCAAACGACATATGCTAGTTTTGAACCGTCATTAGATTATGTCGTTAGTAAAATCCCACGTTGGCCTTTTGATAAATTTGAGTCTGCCAATCGTAAGCTAGGAACTCAAATGAAAGCAACCGGTGAAGTTATGGCCATCGGGAGAAACCTAGAGGAATCACTATTAAAAGCGGTCCGTTCTCTTGAATCCAATGTCACACATATTCAAGTGGAGGAGATGGCTCAGCTGGATAATGAGGAAATTGACCGAAGAATTGCAGCAGCGGATGATGAAAGATTGTTTGTCATTGGAGAAGCATTTCGTCGAGGCTATACGGTAAAACAAATTTGGGAACTAAGTAAAATTGACCCGTTCTTTTTACAGAAACTTGAAAAAATTGTTTTGCTCGAAAAAACATTAAAAGAAAACAAACAAAATATTGACCTATTACAAGAAGCGAAAGAGCGTGGTTTTGCGGATGCGTTTGTTGCCAAGCAGTGGGACATGACAGAACTAGAGGTCTTTACATTACGTGAACAACATGGAATGATGCCGGTGTATAAAATGGTCGATACTTGTGCTGCTGAGTTTGAATCGGCGACGCCTTATTATTACGGGACGTATGAAGAGGAAAATGAATCTGTCATTACAGAGAAGAAGAGCATCTTAGTTTTAGGGTCAGGTCCTATTCGGATTGGACAAGGAATTGAGTTTGATTATGCTACAGTTCATACGGTGTGGGCGATTAAAGAAGCCGGTTATGAAGCGATTATTATTAATAATAATCCAGAAACGGTGTCTACTGATTTCAGTACATCAGATAAATTATATTTTGAACCACTAACAATTGAAGATGTGATGCACGTTATTCGCCAAGAACAACCAGAAGGGGTTATTGTCCAATTTGGAGGACAAACAGCGATTAACTTAGCTGCCGACCTGCAAGAGCGAGGCGTAAAAATATTAGGAACTGCACTTGAAGATATGGACCGCGCAGAGAATCGTGATAAATTTGAACATACGTTGCAACAGCTTTCTATTCCTCAACCATTAGGAAAAACAGCGACTTCTGTAGATGCAGCTGTAACGATTGCAAATGAAATTGGCTATCCGGTTTTAGTTCGTCCGTCGTATGTTTTAGGTGGACGTGCGATGCAAATCGTTTATCAAGAAGAAGAGTTATTAAATTATATGGAAACAGCAGTTAAAGTGAATCCGAAACATCCAGTGTTAATTGACCGTTATTTAACAGGAAAAGAAATTGAAGTTGATGCGATTTCTGATGGAGAAACTGTTTATATTCCAGGGATTATGGAACATATTGAGCGTGCTGGTGTTCACTCTGGTGATTCCATTGCGGTATATCCACCACAAACATTGTCTGATGAAGTAAAAACAAAAATTATTGACCGAACAATTGCACTCGCGCGTGGCCTTCGAATTGTCGGCCTACTCAATATTCAATTTGTTCTTCATGATAATGAAGTGTATGTTCTTGAAGTGAATCCGCGTTCAAGTCGAACTGTACCGTTTTTAAGTAAAATTACGGGTGTTGCCATGGCAAATATTGCTACAAAGGCGATCCTAGGACAAAAATTACCTGAATTAGGATTTGAAACGGGATATCATCCAGAAGGAAAGCAAGTGTCTGTGAAAGTGCCGGTATTCTCATTTGCAAAATTAAGACGTGTTGATATTACGTTAGGACCAGAAATGAAATCAACAGGAGAAGTAATGGGACGAGACTACACATTAGAAAAAGCACTTTACAAAGGGTTAATTGCGTCTGGAATGAAAATTCCAAAGCATGGGTCTGTCTTATTTACAATAGCTGATAAAGATAAAGAAGAAGCATTAGCGCTTGTTCGCCGCTTTCATCGAATTGGGTTTAATGTCTTAGCGACAGAAGGAACTGCAAGTCTTGTCCAAGCAGAAAAGATTCCAGTGACAGTGGTAAATAAAATTGGAGATACGACGCCAAACTTACTTGATGTGATTCGTAACGGTGAAGCACAATTTGTCATTAATACATTAACAAAAGGAAAGCAACCTGCCCGTGATGGCTTCCGTATTCGCAGGGAATCAGTTGAAAATGGTGTTGTTTGTTTAACATCATTGGATACAGCAGAGGCATTATTAAAAGTACTAGAGTCCATTACCTTTGCATCTGAAAGTATGCCAGTAATGAATTAAGGGGGAAATCCAATTGAGAAGAGATATATTAACGATAGTTTCTCAAGAACAAATTGCTGATTCCATTTTTGAACTCATATTAGAAGGTTCATTAGTTGAAGAAATGCAGCAACCTGGTCAATTTGTTCATGTAAAAGTAGATCGAGGGATCGACCCGCTCTTACGACGTCCGATAAGCATTTGTCATGTTGATAAAGCCAAACAACAACTGACGATGTTATATCGTGCTGAAGGTAAAGGGACAACATTAATGAGTGAACGTGTACAAGGAGAAGAAGTAGATTTATTAGGGCCTCTTGGAACCGGTTTTCCGGTGGATGCCGTGTCAAAAGGAGAAACAGCGTTATTAGTAGGTGGGGGAATTGGGGTTCCTCCTCTCTACTATCTTTCTCAACAATTAAAGGCAAAAGGGGTAAATGTCATTCACGTGTTAGGATTTGCATCAAAGAAAGACGTGTTTTATGAAGAAAAATTTTCTGCATTAGGAGATACGTATGTATCGACTGTTGACGGAACTCATGGTACATCAGGTTTTGTTACCGATGTGATTACTCAACAACAACTTAATTTTGATGTTCTTTATTCCTGTGGGCCAAACCCTATGTTAAGAGCATTAGAGGCCAATTATAAGGACAGACGTGGCTTCTTATCATTAGAGCAACGAATGGGCTGTGGAATAGGGGCTTGTCTTGCTTGTGTATGCCATTTGCAAAATGACCCAGAAGGAACCGCATATAAGAAAATTTGTACAGATGGTCCTGTATTTCCGATAGGCGAGGTGGTTTTATGAGTCAATTAGCAGTTCAATTACCAGGCTTATCGATGAAAAACCCAATCATGCCTGCATCTGGATGTTTTGGGTTTGGAAAAGAATATGCCCAGTTTTATGATTTATCTGTACTTGGAGCTATTGCAGTAAAAGCTGCAACATTTGAACCGCGTTATGGTAATCCAACTCCTCGAGTAGCTGAAACAGCAGCAGGGATGTTAAATGCCATCGGCTTACAAAATCCCGGAATTGAAAAGATTATGGGAGAAGAATTACCGTGGCTCGAAAAATATGATGTTCCGATTATTGCCAATGTGGCTGGGTCTGAAATGGAAGATTATATTGAAGTGGCAAAGCGAATTTCAACGGCCAAAAACGTGACAGCACTTGAACTTAATATTTCATGTCCAAACGTAAAAAAAGGTGGAATTGCCTTTGGGACAATGCCTGAAGTAGCTGCCCAATTAACAAGGCTAGTAAAAGAAGTATCTGAAAAACCGGTTTATGTAAAATTATCACCGAATGTTTCTGATATTGTAACGATGGCAAAAGCAGTAGAAGAAGCAGGAGCAGATGGTCTATCGATGATTAATACATTACTTGGCATGAGAATTGACCGAAAATCACGCAAACCAATTTTAGCTAATGGAGCAGGAGGATTATCAGGTCCGGCTATCAAACCTGTTGCTATCCGAATGATTCATCAAGTAAGCCAAGCTGTATCTATCCCGATTATTGGAATGGGAGGGATTGAATCCGCAGAAGATGTCATTGAATTTTTCTTAGCGGGAGCAAGCGCAGTTGCTGTTGGAACAGCTAACTTTGTTGACCCGTTTGTTTGTCCAACCATTATCGACCAATTGCCAGCATTATTAGATGAAATGAATGTGAACCATATATCTGAGTTAACAGGAGGGAGTTGGAAATAAGATGGACAGGCCAATTATCGTAGCACTTGATTTTAATAGTGAAGAAGCTGTATTTTCATTTTTGCAACATTTTCACGGTAAACGCCTTTTTGTTAAGGTGGGAATGGAGTTATTTTATAGTTTAGGTCCAAACTTCCTCGAAAAATTAAAAGATGCAGGACATCATATTTTTTTAGATTTAAAGCTTCATGATATTCCTAATACAGTACATCATGCCATGAAAGTATTAGCTAAGCAACAAGTCGATATTGTTAATGTGCATGCTGCCGGTGGCTCAAAAATGATGAAAGCAGCAAGAGAAGGATTAGAGGTAGGAACACCATCTGGCCAAAAACGACCAGCGCTTATTGCAGTGACTCAATTAACAAGCACATCTGAGACAATGATGAATTCAGAATTGCGAATTGCTGGTTCACTCAAAGACACTGTGAAATCATATGCTTCGCTCACTGAACAAAGTGGTTTAGATGGAGTCGTTTGTTCCCCGCTGGAAGTCCCGTTAATTAAAGAAGTGTGTTCGCCTTCTTTTTTAACCGTTACTCCTGGTATTCGATTACTCGGAGATGAAAAAGGGGATCAGACACGTGTAACAACACCAAAACAAGCTAGAGAATTAGGAAGCTGGGGGATAGTAGTAGGAAGAACGATAACAAAGTCAGAAACCCCAGTTCTAGCTTATGAAAATGTGAAAAAGGAATGGAGTGAAAGTGAATGAAAAGAGAAATCGTTTCTCATTTATTAGATATAAAGGCTGTCGCATTAAAACCGAATGACCCATTTACTTGGAGTTCAGGCTTAAAATCACCGATTTATTGTGACAATCGTTTAACATTGTCTTATCCAACTGTACGTCGTGCGATTGCAGACGGTCTTGTTCAATTAATTGAACAACATTTTGCTGGAGTTGATGTAATAGCGGGTACAGCCACAGCCGGAATTCCTCACGCGGCATGGGTTAGTGAAAGAATGGAATTACCGATGGCGTACATTCGCAGTAAGTCAAAAGGTCATGGAAAAGGTAATCAAATTGAAGGTGTGATTAACGAAGGTGACCGTGTGGTGATTGTTGAAGATTTAATTTCAACAGGTGGAAGTGTAATTACAGCAGCAGAAGCTGTTCGTGAGGCAGGTGCTGAGGTTGTTGGTGTCGTTGCAATTTTTACATATGGGCTTGAATCAGGCCAAACAAACTTACAAAATGCCAATATTGAGGCTGTGACATTAACCGACTATGATGTATTGCTCGAAGTGTCATTAGAACGAAATGAAATTACAAATGACCAAATTGAAAAATTAAAACAGTGGCGAGAAAATCCTGCTTCAGAAGCATGGATGACGAAGTAAAAAAAAGGGGGAGCTTCAATATTTATATTGAAGCTCTTTTCAACTTTGATAAGTCTTTGATGTAAGGAATGTATTAATCGGTCTGTTAGTTCCTTAGTGAAACAACAAGATCTTCATCAGGTGTCACATAAACGGTTGTTTGGTTGTCATAAATGACAAAGCCGGGCTTTGAACCGTTTGGTTTTTTAACATGCCGAATTTTTGTATAATCAACGGGTACAGAACTTGAGTGTTTTGCTTTACTAAAATAAGCGGCTAAATGCGCAGCTTCCATAATCGATTTCTCATCGACAGTCGTGCTACGGATGACAACGTGTGAACCTGGAATATCTTTTGTATGAAACCATAGTTCGTCTTGTCTTGCTAATTTGTTTGTAATATATTCGTTTTGCTTATTATTTTTTCCTACTACGATTTCTAGCCCTGTTGACGATTTATAGCGGTCAAGTTGTGGCTTATCCTCTTTCTTTTTCTTTTTAAGATCGTTTCGGCGTTTCCGTAAATACCCACCTTCCACTAATTCTTCGCGCATTTCTTCAATATCTTTAGGAGAAGCCGATTCCACTTGTTGAATCAGTTGCTCAAAATAGGACATTTCTTCTTTTGCTAGTTTAATTTGTTCAAGTACAACTGCAATTGAATTTTTTCCTTTGTTATATTTTCGAAAAAACTGCTGGGCATTTTCTGAAGGAGATTTCAACGGGTCAAGTTTGATTTCTACCGTACCGCTGTTTTCATCATAATAGTCAACAACTTCAACTTTTGTATCCCCACGTTTTACAACATGTAAATTGGCAGTAAGCAGTTCGCCAAAGCGTTGATACTTATTTGCTTTTTCTCCTTCTTGTAACGTTTGTTCAAGCTTTTTAATTTTTTTATTGTTTTTTTGCCACTCATTTCGAATAAATCGTTCGATGTCTTGTCCTTGTTGTTTTACTCTATCTCTTTCTGCCTTTCCGTAATAAAATCTGTCAAGAAGTAAACTAACCGATTCAAAGGTTTGGACGTCACCACCAAGATGAGTCATCGGAATAATGGAGAAGTATTCCTTATCTGCGACTGTAATTTTTTGAGGAACAACCTTTTTTTCCTTTAGTGGATCAATGACAGAAAAGAAGGCATCAGTAAGGGTTTGGCGGTTAGCCAACCCAGCTCGTGCATAAATTTCTTTAGCTACTAGAGGAGAAATCCCAGAAAAGCGGTCAACGATTTGCTTATCAAGTTTACCTTGATTAAAGTCTAGTTTTTGTTGAAACTCTTCTTTTGTAATGGTAAAAGGATCAAGTTTCTCTTGTGGAGGAGGAAACTCATACGGTTGACCAGGTAAGACCGTTCTTACACTGCTTTGTGAAAGTGAAATATGTTTAATGCTGTCAATCATTTTTCTCGTAGATGAATCAACTAAAATAATATTACTGTGTCGGCCCATAATTTCGATAATCAGTTGTTTTTGACTGATATCACCTAATTCATCTTTTCCTTTTATATGGAGAATGATGATTCGTTCCATTTCTACTTGTTCAATTTTATCGATAATCGCCCCTTCTAAATGTTTTCTAAGCAACATGCAAAACATGGGAGGGGTTTTTGGATTTTCATACTTTTCCATTGTAATATGAGCGCGCGAAAAGCTAGGGTTTGCAGAAAGTAATAATTGATAATTTTGACCTTGCGCCCGTATCGCAAGGATGATCTCATTTTTATAAGGTTGATATATTTTTGAAATTCTACCTGTTTCAAAAAGAGAACGGAATTCTTCAGTAATTGCTCGTGTTATGAGTCCATCAAAAGACATAAAGATCACCTTTCCATAAAAAACTTGCGTTCATATAACAGTATAGCATTTTTTGGGACGTGCTTGAATAAGATGGCTTGTATAGGTTGTTCAATTGATTTTACTAGTAAGATATGGGGTGTGGGCATGAAATGGTACGAGTTGGAGATTAATGAGGTTGAAAGATCAACAGGAACTCACATGGAAAAAGGTTTAACAAAAAAGGAGGCAGAAAAACGACTTAAACAATATGGAGAAAATAAATTAGATGAGGGAGATAAACCGTCAGCCCTTTTCGTGTTTTTAAATCAGTTTAAAGATTTTATGGTTCTTGTATTACTCGCAGCAACATTAATATCAGGGTTACTAGGGGAATATATAGATGCCATTACCATTATGGTCATTGTTTTACTAAATGGCGTTCTTGGATTCGTACAAGAAAGAAAGGCAGAAAAATCATTAGCTGCACTTAAAGAATTATCCGCCCCGCAAATGGTTGTCCTGCGCGATGGCCAATGGGTCAAAATCCTATCGAGTGAAGCCGTTGTTGGAGATATTGTAAAAATAGCAAGCGGGGACCGGATTGGAGCAGATGTACGTTTAATTTCTGCAAGTGGATTAAAAATAGAAGAGTCTTCTCTTACTGGAGAATCTGTACCGGTTCAAAAAGTCGTGGATTCGATTAAGGGTGATGCGATTGAAGTCGGTGACCAAGAAAACATGGCCTTTATGGGGACGATGGTTACCCAAGGGAATGGCGTAGGGGTTATTGTTGCGACAGGCATGAAAACAGAAATGGGAAAAATCGCTCATCTCTTACAATCAACAGAAACACTAGTGACCCCACTTCAACGAAAATTAGAGCAATTAGGAAAAATATTAATTGCAGCTGCATTAATGTTAACCGCACTTGTTGTCATTATCGGGGTTATTCAAGGTCATGATGTGTATACGATGATTTTAGCTGGGGTTTCTTTAGCGGTGGCTGCGATTCCAGAAGGTCTTCCAGCCATTGTTACGGTTGCGCTTGCCCTAGGTGTCCAACGAATGATTAAGAGAAAAGCGATTGTCCGTAGACTACCAGCGGTTGAAACACTAGGTTGTGCTTCTGTTATTTGTTCAGATAAAACAGGGACATTAACACAAAATAAAATGACCGTTACCCATGTTTGGTCTGGGGGAAAAACATGGAATATTACAGGGACAGGATATGAGCCTGTTGGTGATTTTCTTTATCAAGGAAAAAAAGTGAAAGTGGAGTCGAATCGAACACTGCAACAATTACTTGTTTACGGGAAGCTATGTAACCATGCTTCGATAAAAGTAAATAAGGAAAAAGACGGAGTGTTAAAAAAAGCAAAAACGACATATAAGCTTGACGGTGATCCAACAGAAGGGGCGCTCGTAGTCGCGGCGATGAAAGCGGGAATTTCTGATGAAGAAATTCAAAGTCATTTTACCGTTGTAAAAGAATTTCCGTTTGAATCGACGAGGAAGATGATGACCGTCATTGTAAAAGATA
This sequence comes from Alkalihalobacillus sp. LMS39, assembly GCF_022812285.1. NCBI lineage: Bacteria > Bacillati > Bacillota > Bacilli > Caryophanales > Bacillaceae > Alkalihalobacillus > Alkalihalobacillus sp. LMS39. The sequence goes on along the minus strand of NZ_CP093300.1, from coordinate 3,416,821 downwards.
AAAAAGGTCAATTATTTGCGATTACAAAAGGTGCACCAGATGTCATTTTATCTAATAGTACAGACATCGTCTATTCCGAAAAAATGGAGCCACTAACGTCTCGCCGCCTTGATGAAGTAAATGAGGCGATTACGACACTAGCCAGTCAAGCATTACGAACAATTGCAATTGCATATCGACCGATTAAAGCTGGGGAATCGATAGAACAAACAATAGATGTGGAACGTAATTTAACGTTTATTGGATTGGAAGGTATGATTGATCCACCACGCGAAGAAGTTCGTGATTCCATTCGTGAATGTCGCCAAGCAGGAATAAAAACAATCATGATTACTGGTGACCATGTAATAACGGCTAAAGCGATAGCCACACAATTAAGCATACTTCCAAAGGGAGGAAAAGTGTTAGATGGTCAAACCTTATCCAGATTAAGTGTGAAAGATTTAGAAGAAATTGTTGATGATGTGTACGTGTATGCCAGGGTATCGCCTGAACATAAGTTGAAAATCGTGAAGGCTCTACAAGCAAAAGGTCATATTGTAGCGATGACAGGTGATGGTGTGAATGATGCACCTGCAATTAAAGCAGCGAATATTGGGATTGCCATGGGGATTACGGGAACAGATGTAGCAAAAGAAGCGTCATCTTTAATCTTAAGTGATGATAATTTCGCTACGATTAAAGCCGCTATTAAAGAAGGGCGAAATATCTATGAAAATATTAGAAAATTCATTCGGTATATGCTTGCCTCAAATGTTGGTGAAATTCTCGTCATGTTATTTGCTATGATGTTAGGTCTTCCGCTGCCATTAGTAGCGATTCAAATTTTATGGATTAATTTAGTGACAGATGGGTTACCTGCAATGGCTCTTGGAATGGACAAAGCAGAAGGTGATGTCATGAAAAGACCACCACGAAGTCCAAATGAAGGTGTGTTTGCCAGAGGGTTAGCGTGGAAAATCATAAGCCGTGGATTTATGATTGGTATTGTTACATTAGTCGCCTTTATGGTCACTTTGAACGCCGACCCGAATGATTTAATGAAAGCTCAAACGGTCGCTTTTGTGACATTAGTAATGGCACAGCTAATCCATGTATTTGATTGTCGCAGTGAATATTCGGTTTTCCATCGAAATCCATTTGAAAATATTTATCTTGTTTTTGCTGTGATATCATCCATTCTTTTAATGTTAGTCGTTGTATATTATCCACCACTTCAAGGAATTTTCCATACAACAAGTTTGACGGGAAGAGAGTGGTTGTTAATTCTTGGAATGGCCTCTATTCCAACTGTGGCATTAGGTGGCTTCCGATTATTAAAAAAATAATACATTACAAAAAAGAGACAATAAAACGCCTTAGAGACATGGATTCTCAAAGGCGTTTTGTCGTAGTTTTACACCTGCTTGTACATATAGATGTGGATGCAATGCGTACAGCAACTCTCTCTTATAACAAAAAGGCTGTTGATAAAACGTCTCTTCTTTCTTCTACTTGTTGCAAATGGTAAAATTGGTTAGAATAGAGAAAGTGGATGTGATAAGTATGGTAAAGAGTATGACAGGATATGGTCAAGCGTCTGTCTCTAGTGAAAGTGGGAAAGTCACTGTTGAAATACGGTCTTTTAACCATCGCTTTTCCGAAATAACAATCCGAATTCCTCGTCAGTTTTTACAAATCGAAGACCGTATAAAAAAGCGAGTTCAAGAACAACTAAAACGAGGAAAAATAGAGCTTTATATCGGAATTGATGGAGAAGAGCTAGTAACGAAATCTGTAAAAGTAGATTGGTCGCTAGTCAAAGAGTATTCAAACGTGGCGGACGAGATGATGAATGAAACAGGAGTAGCAAAAGAAAAATTACTAGAGGCGATTTTATTTCAAGACAATGTCGTGGAAGTGATTGAAAAGGAAAATGAATCTTCAAAGCTCCAAGCTACCATTGTAGAAGCAGTTGAAAATGCTCTCCTTCAGCTTGTAAAGATGAGACAAGAGGAAGGCTCTGTGTTGTGTGATGATGTAAAAAAACGAATTGAAAAAATATCGACCATTGTTCATGAACTAACAAAGTATGCCCCATCAGTTGTGTCAAAATATGAAAAAAAATTATATAAAAAAATTAAAGATGTCGTTGACGGACAACTTGATATCGATGAGGCGAGAATAATAACAGAAGTGGCCTTATTTGCAGATAAATCAAATATAGAGGAAGAATTAACAAGATTGACGTCGCATTGCCAACAGTTTCTTCTCATCTTACAAGAAGAGGAACCGATTGGAAGAAAGTTAGATTTTCTCGTTCAAGAATTAAATCGGGAATCCAATACGATAGGTTCAAAAGCAAATGATATACATATTAGTCAGCAAGTAGTAGAATTAAAGAGTGAGATAGAGAAAATTAAAGAACAAGTGCAAAATATTGAATAAAACGAGAATTCACGCTAGTGCTCGACTGAATTTTCGTATATAGTAAACATAGAATGGCAAAAATAGTGGGAGTCATAGGACCGCTCACCTAATGGGGGAAAATATCATGAATATTAAGTTAATCAATATTGGGTTTGGGAATATTGTTTCTGCTAATCGAATCATTTCTATAGTAAGTCCTGAATCCGCACCAATAAAACGAATCATTCAAGAAGCAAGAGATAGAAACATGCTGATTGATGCTACATATGGTCGGAGAACGAGAGCGGTAATTATAGCGGATAGTGACCATGTTATTTTAAGCGCAGTCCAGCCTGAAACAGTTGCTCAACGGTTGACAACAAAAGAGGATGGTGCAGACGAAGCTTAAAGTCATGTGGCTTATATAATGGAGGTACATATGAAGAAAGAAAAAGGTTTACTTATAGTGCTGTCAGGTCCAGCAGGGGTAGGAAAAGGTACGGTTTGTACAGCACTTCGGAAAGAAAATACAGATATTCAATATTCAGTTTCTGCAACGACACGTTCACCAAGAGCCGGTGAGGTAGATGGTGTGAATTATTTTTTTAAATCGCGTGAACAGTTTGAAGCGATGATTGAAAAAAATGAGCTATTAGAATGGGCTGAATATGTTGGGAATTATTATGGAACACCAATTGACTACGTCCGTCAAACACTAGAGGCTGGAACGGATATTATTTTAGAAATTGAAGTGCAAGGAGCGTTAAAAGTAAGAGAGCGGTTTCCAGAAGGGGTCTTTATCTTCTTAATGCCACCAAGCTTAGCCGAGCTCAGAAAACGAATCCAAGGTCGTGGCACAGAAACAGCGGATATCATTGACAAAAGAATGACAGTCGCGAAAGAAGAAATTGAAATGATGAAGAAATATGATTATGTCGTTGAAAATGACGAAGTGGAATTGGCGGTTGAGCGCATTAAAGCTATCGTTGTTGCAGAACATTGTAAACGAGAAAGACTAATTGAAAAATACAAACAACTTGTGGAGGTCGAATAATATGTTATACCCATCAATTGACTCTTTAATGGATAAATTAGATTCGAAATATACGTTAGTAACGGTGTCATCGAAACGTGCTCGTGAAATCAAAGAAAACGCACGTCGTGCACCATTAGTAGAAAAACCAGCATCCTATAAACCAGTTGGAATGGCGTTAGAAGAAATTATTCATGAACATCTTAAATTTGAACGATATACAGAAGAAGAGTAAAAGAAATAAAAACAACCTATATCTTGTAGGTTGTTTTCTTTCATTATGTCAAAACGTATAGAAATGGATGATAGGGGGAACGAGGCGTGATAGCTGGGAAAAATGTATTATTATGTGTAACCGGGGGAATTGCCGTTTTTAAAGCTACAGCATTAACGAGTAAACTCGTGCAAGCGGGCGCAAATGTTAAGGTTGCGATGTCAAAGTCTGCAAAGGAATTTGTGACACCATTAACATTTCAAACATTATCAAGGAATATCGTTTATGATGATACATTTAGTGAAAATGACCCGAAAGTTGTCGCTCATATTGATATTGCTGATTGGGCTGATGTTGTTGTCGTCGCTCCTGCAACAGCAAACATGATTGGAAAGCTAGCAAATGGAATTGCTGATGATATGATATCGACAACACTTTTGGCAACGACAGCCCCTGTATTAGTGGCTCCAGCGATGAATGTTCATATGTATGAACATCCCGCTGTAGAACGAAATATGAAGAGAATTCAACAAGATGGCTATCAGTTTATTGAACCAAACGAGGGTTATCTTGCTTGTGGATATGTAGGAAAAGGAAGATTGGCAGAACCGGAAGATATAGTAGCTTATCTAACATCTTTTTTTGCTAAAGAAAAGGACAAACCTTTACAAAATAAACACGTCCTCATTACAGCAGGACCAACCCAAGAAAAAATTGACCCTGTTCGTTTTATTAGTAATCACTCTTCCGGAAAAATGGGATATGCGCTAGCAAAAGAGGCGGTCGCGTTAGGTGCGAATGTCACACTGATTTCAGGTCCATCTTCTCTAGACGTGCCAAAAGGGGTAGCATTTGTTCCTGTTGTCACGGCCGAAGAGATGTATGAAGCTGTTATTAAAGCATACCCAACAAGTGACTTTGTCATTAAAAGCGCAGCGGTGTCTGATTATCGACCGAAACAAACGTATTCACAAAAAGTAAAGAAACAAGAAGGTCCGTTGTCAATTGAGTTTGAACGAACACTAGATATACTCAAAACATTAGGTGAAAATAAAAGGAATCAAATGTTAGTTGGGTTTGCTGCTGAGTCTCAACAAGTAGAACACTATGCAAAAGACAAGTTAAAACGTAAAAACTTAGATATGATTATAGCTAATGATATTACGGAAAAAGGGGCAGGGTTCGGATCGGATACTAATCGTGTACTTATAATAACAGAAGAAGATGTAAAACCCCTCCCACTTTTACCGAAACAAGAAGTCGCAGCTGAAATATGGAAAGAAATTATCGCCCATAAAGGAATGGCTTACGATGTTTGCTAAAGTCATTGTTGACATTCCGAGTGGGCAAACAGATAAGCTTTTTGATTATAAAATACCAACAGAATATATAGACATTATTGAAAAAGGAATGCGTGTCATCGTTCCATTTGGCCCACGAAAAATTCAAGGGTTTGTTATCGATATTGTTGAAGAATCGACTGTGAAAAATATAAAGTCGATTATTGAATTATTAGATGTCACACCAGTGTTAACAGAAGAGTTATTAAATATAGGGAAATGGCTAGCGGAGACAATTTTATGCTTTCGAATTTCTGCCTATCAAGTCATGCTCCCTGCAGCCATGAGAACAACTGTTAAAAAAGAAGTGAGAGTTTTACATGAAACAAACCTTTCTCCTGCTTTGGCACCGTTATTTGAAACGTCTACTTCCATATCGTGGGATAGCATAAAAAAAGACGCAAAGCATGTAAACGAAGTTCAACAAGCTGTAAAAAATGGAACGGTAGAAATTAAGTATCAGGTAAAAGAAAAAGGCCAAAAAAAGCAAGAGAAAAGAATAAAAGTACTTCAACCGATAGACCAGCTAAAAAAAGAACTCGAACAAACATCAGCTCGTGCAGCAAAACAAAAGGAATTGCTTTCTTTTTTTATTCAACAGCCAAAAGACATCTCTTTACAGCAACTGCTTGAACAAACGACAGCATCTCGACAATCTGTTAAAGCATTAGAAGCAAAAGGATTAATTGAACAATATGAAATCGAAGTGTATCGTGACCCATTCGAGGAACTACAGTTTAAAAAAACAGAAGCGTTGCCACTAACAATAGAGCAACAACAAACGATTGAACCTATCTTATCAGCCATTGAGGAAAAACGGCACGACACGTTTTTATTACATGGTGTAACGGGAAGTGGAAAAACCGAAGTTTATTTACAGGCGATAGCTGAAGTGTTAAAGAAAGGAAAAGATGCAATTGTTTTAGTTCCAGAAATTTCGTTAACTCCTCAAATGGTCGATCGGTTTAAGGGGCGATTTGGAAATGAAGTAGCGGTCTTACATAGTGGACTTTCGATAGGTGAAAAATATGACGAATGGCGAAAAATCCATCGTAAACAAGTTCGAGTTGTTGTAGGTGCTCGCTCTGCTATTTTCGCACCATTTGAAAACTTAGGACTTGTCATTATTGATGAAGAGCATGAAGGAAGTTACAAACAAGAAGACAACCCCCGTTATCATGCTCGTGAAGTCGCAATTTATCGAGGGAATTATCATAACTGTCCCGTTGTGTTAGGAAGTGCTACGCCTTCGTTAGAAACGTATGCCAGAGGGCTAAAAGGAAGATACCATGTGTTGCCCCTAACAAAACGAGTGAACGACAAACCGTTACCAGCAGTAGAAATCATTGATATGCGTGAAGAATTACGGTCTGGAAATCGCTCGATGTTTTCAACGTCGTTGTTTCATCATTTACAAAATCGACTCGAAAAAAAAGAACAATCTGTTCTTTTTCTTAACCGAAGAGGGTATTCAACATTTGTGATGTGTCGAGACTGTGGTTATGTAGCACAGTGTGAGCATTGTGATATTTCCTTAACATATCACCGAAATCAGAATGCATTAAAATGCCATTATTGTGGTCATGAAGAACAAATGATCACAACATGTCAATCATGTGGAAGTGAGCACGTTCGTTTTTTTGGGACGGGAACCCAAAAAGTAGAAGAAGAGCTCGGAAAGCTACTACCAGAAGCACGTGTCATCCGAATGGATGTTGATACAACTAGAAAAAAAGGAGCACACCAAAAATTATTGCAAGCTTTTGGTGAAGGAAAAGCTGATATTCTGTTAGGTACGCAAATGATAGCAAAAGGGCTTGATTTTCCTAATATTACTCTTGTTGGTGTACTCGCAGCGGATTCGATGTTGCACCTCCCAGATTTTAGAGCATCAGAACGAACATTCCAATTACTAACTCAAGTTAGTGGAAGAGCGGGCAGGCATGAACGTGCAGGTGAAGTTGTCATACAAACATACACACCAGAACATTATAGTATTGAGTTAGTGAAACAACATGATTATATCCGCTATTTTCACCAAGAGATGGCGTTACGAAAAAAAGCAGGTTATCCGCCTTATTATTTTCTCACTTTAGTAACAGTGTCCCATCCAGAGCTTGGAAAGGTCATTCAAGTGACAGAAAAAATAACGGCCTTTTTAAAAAATAGCTTAGGAAATCAAACACAGGTGTTAGGCCCTGTTGCTTCGCCGATCCCGCGGATTAAAGATAGATATCGATATCAATGTTTGATAAAATACAAAAATGAACCAGAGCTACCGGAATTACTAAGAGAAATTCAGCAAATGTATATGCGAGAAACGAGTCAAGGCCAATTGCAATTGTCCGTAGATACAAATCCACAAATGTTTATGTAATGAAAGTATGTTGTGAAAGTGAGGATAATAATGAACGTTATTTTTATGGGAACGCCAGATTTTTCAGTACCAGTTTTAAAGCAATTATTAGATGATGATTATCACATTATAGCGGTTGTGACACAACCTGACCGACCGAAAGGACGAAAAAAAACGATCACGCCCCCACCTGTTAAAGTAGAAGCTTTAGCCAATAATATTCCCGTGTACCAGCCAGAAAAAATTAAAGATGAAAAAGAATTAGAAACAATCTTAGAACTAAAACCAGATTTAATTATTACGGCTGCATTTGGCCAAATCTTGCCTAAGGCTTTGTTAGATGCCCCGAAGTATGGGTGCATTAATGTTCATGCTTCTCTATTGCCAAAATATCGAGGTGGAGCACCGATTCATCAAGCGATCATCGATGGTGAGAAAGAAACTGGAATTACGATTATGTATATGGCGGAAAAACTAGATGCGGGCGACATTATTTCACAAACAGTCGTTCCAATATTAGAAAATGATCATGTAGGATCACTTCATAATAAATTAAGTGCTGCAGGTGCAAAACTATTATCTACTACGCTACCAGACTTACTAGCTGGTGATATTAAGCCCCAACAACAAGATGATGATGAAGCAACGTTTGCTAAAAATATATCAAGAGAACAAGAAAAAATAAATTGGGCAATGAACGGAGAAGCTATTTATAATCAAATTCGCGGCCTTCATCCCTGGCCTGTTGCCTTTACAACGATAGAGGACAAAAATGTAAAAGTCTGGTGGGGTAATAAAGTAAAAGTCGATAACGGGCAATGTCCAGGAACCATTTTACGTATAGAAAATGATGGCTTTATTGTTGCAACAGGAAATGAAGTTGGAATAAAAATTACAGATTTACAACCTGCAGGAAAAAAACGGATGATGGCACAACAGTATTTGCAAGGAACAGGTTCGTTTTTAAAAGAAGGCATGATAATAGGAGAAGATGATGAGTAAAAAGTCAGTTCGCGAGATCGCACTTGATGTGTTACTTCAAATTGAAAAAAATCAGGCATATAGCAATTTGTTGTTAAATCAAACGATCAATAAAACAGAAATTGAAAAGCGCGATGTCGCCTTATTAACAGAAATCATTTATGGAACGATTCAACGTAGAGACACGCTTGATTATTACTTGAAGCCTTTCGTTAAAAAAGGGTTATCCTCATTGCAGCAATGGGTCCATGTTTTGCTGAGGTTATCGCTTTATCAAATGGTATATTTAAATAAAGTTCCAGAACGGGCTGTTGTCCATGAAGCAGTAAAAATAGCGAAAAAACGAGGTCACCAAGGAATTTCAGGTATGGTGAATGGCATTCTTCGAAGTATACAAAGGGAAGGACTTTCAGACTTTTCTGATATCAGTGATGAAGTCGAGCGTTTAGCTGTTGAAACAAGTCATCCATTATGGTTAGTAAAAAGATGGGTCGATCAATATGGCTTTGATGCAACAAAGAAAATATGTGAACAAAACCTAAGGCCTCCTGTCGTAACACTTCGGGTGAATCAAACGAAAGGAACGAAAGAGGAGGCAATCATAAGGTTGCGAGAAGAAGGCATTGAAGTAGAACATGGTCACTTATCTGAGGATGCATTAAAAGTTGTAAATGGAAATATTCCGAAGACAGAGTCATTCCGTAATGGCTTTATAACAATACAAGATGAAAGTTCAATGCTCGTTGCACGCGCATTAGCTCCATCAAAACATAGTCAAGTATTAGATTGTTGTGCAGCGCCTGGCGGTAAATCTACACATCTTGCCGAACGGATGATGAACACAGGAAATGTGATTGCTTTAGATTTACATGAACATAAGGTGAAGTTAATTAAAGAAAGCAAAGAGCGATTACAGTTAACAAATGTTCGTGAACAGGTATTGGATGCCCGCCTAGCTAACGAGCATTATAGCGAGCAATCATTTGATTATATTTTAGTCGATGCTCCGTGTTCTGGTTTAGGTGTCATTCAAAGAAAACCAGATTTAAAATGGACGAAAACGACCAAAGATATGGAGGCTATTTCGACGATCCAACAAAAGATTTTAGCTCATGTTGCTCCTTTATTAAAAAAAGGTGGGACACTTGTCTATAGTACATGTACGATTGACGCCATCGAAAATGAAGACATCGTGTTGAATTTCTTGAAAGAACATAAAGAATTTGATTTTGACCCAACTTTATTTGAAAGGTTACCTAACGTATTACAACGAAAGAAACAAGGAAATACTGGATATGTAACGATTTTACCGCATGAGTTTGGAACAGATGGCTTTTTTATTGCAGCATTAGTAAGAAACTCTTAGTGTGAGGAGGCGTAGTATGGCTGAAATGAAGGCGAAAACGGATAAAGAGAATAAAGTATCCATTTATTCTCTTTCATTTAATGAACTTGAGCAATGGTTAGTAGATGAAGGTGAACCAAAGTTTCGAGCAGCACAAATTTACGATTGGTTGTATAAAAAAAGAGTCACACAAGTGGATGATATGACAAATTTATCAAATCAACTACGAGAAAAGCTTACGCAAGCCTTTACATTAACAACGTTACATATTGTGACAAAGCAAGTCTCAAGCGATGGGACGGTAAAGTTTTTGTTTGAATTACATGATGGCTACTCTATTGAAACGGTAGTAATGCGACATGAATATGGAAATAGTGTTTGTGTTACAACTCAAGTCGGTTGTCGAATTGGCTGTACGTTCTGTGCGTCAACATTAGGAGGATTAAAGCGTAACTTAGAAGCCGGCGAAATTGTCGCTCAAGTATTAGAGGCACAACGCGCAATGGATGCGCAAGAACAGCGAGTGAGTTCTGTTGTCGTCATGGGCATTGGTGAGCCTTTTGATAATTATGAAGCGTTATTATCTTTTATTAAAACAATAAACCACGATCAAGGCCTCAATATTGGGGCTCGACATATTACAGTTTCAACAAGTGGTATTGTCCCTTATATTTATAAATTTGCAGATGAAGGAATGCAAATTAATTTCGCGATTTCTTTACATGCTCCGACTATGGAAATCAGGACGAAGCTTATGCCGATAAATAAAGCTTATCCGTTGCCGAAGTTGATGGATGCTATTGCCTATTATATTGATAAAACAGGAAGAAGAGTGACGTTTGAGTATGGATTATTTGGTGGAGTAAATGACCAGGATGAGCATGCCGAGCAATTAGCGGATTTAATAAAAAATATTAAATGCCATGTGAACTTAATTCCGGTAAACTATGTAGTAGAGAGAGATTATAAACGAACACCACGAGAACAAATTTTTAGCTTTGAACGAGTGTTAAAAAAGCGTGGGATTAATACAACGATTCGCCGTGAGCAAGGTCACGATATTGATGCAGCATGTGGCCAGCTAAGAGCGAAGGAGCGGAAAGAGGAGACGAGGTGAATGGATATGAATTTTGCATTTAAGACAGATGTCGGACAAGCAAGACCGCATAATGAGGACAATGGGGGCGTGTTTCTTGCAAAAGATGGTGCTGTATTAGCGGTTGTTGCAGATGGAATGGGCGGTCATCAAGCAGGGGATGTCGCAAGTAAAATGACGAAAATGATTCTAGAAGAAAAGTGGAGTGAAGTTGAACAAATTTCAAATCCTTCACATGCAGAACAATGGCTAATGGATAATATTTATCAAGTTAACGAAAAGTTGTATTCCCATGCGAATGAACATGTTGAATGTCAAGGCATGGGTACAACATTAGTCGCTGCGATTTGCACAAATCAATTTGTTACAATCGCACATATTGGAGATAGCCGAGGGTACGTATTGAATACAAGTGGTTTTATCCAAAAAACGCAAGATCATTCATTAGTGAATGAACTAGTAAGAACAGGTCAAATTACGGACCAAGAAGCAGAAAATCACCCAAGAAAAAATGTGTTATTACGAGCATTAGGAACAGAAAGTCAAATTAAAGTTGACGTGATTACGTTAGAATGGGAAATTGGAAACTATTTATTATTATGTTCTGATGGGCTAAGCAACAAAGTAATTGATGAAGAAATTAATGATGTCTTGCTATCAGATGAAAAGATAGAAGAAAAGGTTAATAAGCTTATAACGATTGCTAATGAACGTGGTGGGGAAGATAATATTACTGTTGCGGTTGTACATTATTCTTCTTCCGACGATGAGGTTAGGTGAAAAGAATGATAGGAAAAAGAATTAGTGGTCGTTATCAAATCCTTGACAGAGTAGGCGGTGGCGGAATGGCCAACGTCTATAAAGCACTTGATGTTATCCTCGATCGAGAAGTGGCAGTTAAAGTGTTGCAACCTCAATTTTCAGGTGATGAACAGTTTATTAAACGGTTTCGTAGAGAAGCACAAGCAGCGACAAGCTTAGCTCATCCGAATGTCGTTAGTATTTATGATGTTGGGGAAGAAGAAGATATTTATTATATAGTTATGGAATATGTTGAAGGTCCAACATTAAAAGAGTACATACAACAAAAAGGGCCAATTCCACTTGATGAGACGATTCATATCATGTCACAAGTCATGTCAGCTATTTCTCATGCCCATATGAATCAAATTGTTCACAGGGATATTAAGCCTCATAATATATTAATCAGCTCAAATGGGGATGCTAAAGTAACAGATTTCGGTATTGCTAGAGCGATGTCGTCCGCAACGATTACTCATACAAATTCTGTAATGGGATCGGTTCATTATTTATCCCCAGAACAAGCAAGAGGTGGAGTTGTTAATCTTAAATCTGATATTTATTCATTAGGTATTGTATTATATGAGATGGTAACAGGAAAACTCCCTTTTTCAGGAGATACAGCGGTTTCGATTGCAATTAAACATTTGCAAAGCGAAGTTCCTTCTGTTCGGTCGTATCAAGAGAATGTTCCTCAAAGTATCGAAAACATTATAAAAAAAGCGACAGCGAAGGACCCGTTTCACAGATATGCAACGGTGTATGATATGGCTGAAGATTTAGAAACAGCACTTGATCCAAGTCGTTTTCATGAAGAACCATTTGTTATTCCAACAGATGACGAAGTGACAAAAGCGATTCCGATTATAAAGGATAACATGTTAAATGATAATGATATGGACAAAACGATTGAGGCGACACAACCAAAGCCTGACAAAGTAGAGCCTCCAGCAGAACTACCAAAAGAAAAGGGGAAAAAGAAAAAGCGAACGGTAAAAATTATCGTTCTGTTAATCTTTTTATTTTTACTAGCTGCTGTTGGTACATTTGCTTTTCTTCCTAATCTTCTTAAAGTAGATGAAGTAGAAGTACCAGATGTTCTTACATTAGATGTAGATGAAGCAGAGGCCACACTTGTTGAAAAGGACCTTGAAGTTGAAATAGAGTTCATTGCAGACGATGAAGCAGAAGAAAATACGGTTGTTCGGCAACATCCTCGTAGTGGTTCAGTTGTGAAGGTGAACAGTGTTGTCACCCTTTATGTTAGTGAAGGAAAAGAAAAAACAGCAATGCCAAACGTCGTTGATTTACCACGAGATCGAGCAGAACGTTTGTTAGAAGGAGTAGCAGAAATCGAATTTGTAGAACGGGAAACAGGTGAATATGAACCGGGCATTATTTTGTCTCAAAATCCAGAAGCCGGCTCGCTCATTATCATGGAAGAAACAACTGTTCACTTAACTGTTAGTGCTGAAGCTGAAATTTCTTTAGAAAATTTATCAGGCATTACAGAGGAAGCTGCTCGAGAATATTTAAAATCAGAAGGGCTTGTCGGACAATTTACAAATCAACATTCAAATAGTGTAACAGAAGGAAGGATCATTTCTCAGTCTCCTAACCCATTTACAAAAGTGAAAAAAGGAGATGTTGTCAATCTCGTTGTTTCCAAAGGTCCAGAACCAGAACCAGAGCCAGAACCAGAACCGGAACCAGAACCAGAACCGCAAGAACCAAAATCAAGGGCAATCGAAGCGCAAATCCCAATTGGTGTAGACGATGAAGATAAAGAGCGTGGAGCTTCTTTCCATATTCGAATTGTCTTTGATGATGCTACGACATCGAGTGAGAAAGTATTTGTTGATGAAACGATAAAAGATTCTAAAACATACCGAGTTCCATTACGAGTGAGTACAGAAAAGGGTGCGACCGTGAAGTTATTCATTGATGGGGAAGAAGTAAAAACGTATAGTTATTCCTATTAAATGAAAACATGTAAAGAGGGATAGGTGACACTATCCCTAATTCTTTCTTTAGAAAGTGAAGCTAAGGAGGCGTCATGGCAAAAGGCAAAATCATTAAAGCATTAAGCGGGTTCTATTATGTCAAAAATGATGATGGTGTGTTTCAGTGCCGTGGGAGAGGGAATTTTCGTAATCGAAATATTAAACCTTTAGTAGGGGATATCGTTGAATTTGAGGCTGAAAATAAAACAGATGGATATATTCTTGAAGTATTTGAGCGAGAAAATGAAATGGTTCGTCCTCCCATTGCAAATGTAGAACAAGCTATTCTCGTCTTCTCTGCGCAAGAACCAGAATTTAGTCCGTTATTATTGAATCGATTTTTAGTACATATTGAAGCGCATCATATCATTCCGATTATTTGCATTAGTAAAGTTGATTTGTTAACAGAAGAAAAGAAACACGAAATTCTTAACTATAAAGCGGATTATGAAAAAATAGGATATGAAGTTGTCCTTATTTCTAGTAAGAAAAAAGAAGGACTAGAACTTATAAAATCATTGTTTGACGATAAAATTAGTGTCATTGCTGGTCAATCTGGGGTTGGTAAATCCTCTCTGTTAAATGCGATTAATCCAGAGTTACTAATAGAAACAAATGAAATTTCGACTCATTTAGGTCGTGGAAAACATACGACTCGCCATGTCGAGCTTATTCCGATTGGGACAGGCTTGGTAGCAGATACTCCTGGATTTAGCTCGCTTGATTTTACAACTATAGAAGCAGATGATTTATCTTTATATTTTCCAGAGATGAAAAAAGAGATGGGGAATTGTAAATTTCGGGGTTGCACACATACGAGTGAACCAAAATGCGCTGTGAAAGCTGCATTGGAAAATGGAGAAATCGCTCAATATCGGTATGACCACTATTTAGAATTTCTTGAGGAAATTAAAAGTATGAAACGGAGGTACTAGTCATGGTAAAAATTGCACCATCCATTTTATCTGCTAATTTTGCCACACTTGGTGCAGAAATTAAAGATGTTGAGCAAAGCGGAGCAGATTATATTCATGTTGATGTCATGGATGGACATTTTGTCCCCAATATAACGATTGGTCCACTCGTCGTTTCGGCGATTCGACCAGTAACTGATTTACCATTAGATGTACATTTAATGATAGAAAACCCAGATCGATATATTCCAGAATTTGCGAAAAGCGGGGCCGATATTATTTCAGTGCATGTCGAAGCATGTCCACATTTACATCGAACGATTCAACTGATTAAAGATTGCGGTGTTAAAGCAGGTGTTGTTTTAAATCCGGCAACACCTGTTGATACAATTCAGCATGTGATTAGTGATGTTGACTTAGTTTTACTGATGACTGTCAACCCTGGATTTGGAGGACAAAGGTTTATTGAAAGTGTATTACCAAAAATCCATGCTGTGTCTGAGATGGCAAAATCAAAAGGATTAACGTTAGACATCGAAGTTGATGGTGGTGTTAATAAAGACACTGCCCGACGTTGTATCGAGGCTGGAGCGAATGTACTAGTTGCCGGATCGGCTATTTACAATGAAACTGATAGACGAACAGCAATCGCACAAATAAGAGGCAAATAAGTGGTTTTTTCCTCCATGAAAATCTCACATAGACTAACATATTCAATAAAAAATTGCATAGGATGGACTATAGAAAAAAAGACAAGATGATTTTCTATAAATTTTCGGTACTATTTTAATTGTGTTGAATATACTAGTATAAATGAGCATTGTCATCATCCTTCATACTTTTTCCGGTGGCAATTTATGTTGAGGAGGAGGAGCTATGAAATTTTATACGATTAAACTACCTAAGTTCATTGGTGGTTTTGTAAGAGCAGTATTAAGTTCGTTTAAAAAAGGGTAATACAAAATCAAAAAGTACACCGTGCTTGTCTTCGGTGTACTTTTTTGGCAAAAAGCGAAATGCCGTAATAATACACAATCAGGCAATTGTCAATACAATGATTGACAATTGCCTGAAGTGGCTTGCTTTTTTTGTTTTTAGCATGAATTTCTATCCAAACGTTTACACGATACATGAATTAAAAGTATAGAAACCCATTTTGTACATTACGCGCGTTCTACTTTGCCAGACTTTAATGCGCGAGCAGATACATAAACGCGTTTTGGTTTGCCGTCTACTAAAATACGTACTTTTTGTACGTTAACACCCCATTTACGCTTTGTTTTATTCAGAGCGTGGGAACGTTTGTTACCAGTACGTGCTTGTTTACCAGTAATGTGACATTTACGTGCCATGTAAGTGCACCTCCTAACTCACAATGAGATGAATCAAGTTTCATCCGAAATCATACTTGAATATCTTAGCATAGCCTTCAAAAGATTGCAATAATATTCTATCAAGGAATATTGCTTGACGCCGATTTTTGTTAACTTTCTTTTAAAAATGTGCAGAATATAGTAAGATGTAGGGTAGTAAAGAAAAGTGGAGTATACGTACAACCTTTATTGAGGATGATTGGAAATATTTCCTGTAGCTTAAAAATAAGAGAAAGGGGATTTATCATATGTCAATTGAATTAAAGACGCAAATGGGTGTTATTGAAGTTTCAAAGGAAGTAGTAGGAACGATTGCTGGTGGTGCAGCTGTTGATTGCTATGGCATTGTTGGTATGGCTTCACAAAAACAAATTAAAGATGGAATAACCGAATTATTAGGCAAAGAAAATTTCCAACGTGGAGTTGTCATTCGAGAAGAAGAAAATGAAGTACATATTGATATGTACATTATTGTGAGTTACGGTACAAAAATTTCAGAAGTTGCTCATAATGTGCAAACGAAGGTGAAATACCAGTTAGAAAAAATGTTAGGTTTGACTGTAGATTCAGTTAACATCTTTGTTCAAGGAGTTCGGGTTACTAACCCTTAATCCGAGTTAGGAGGAAGTCAAGTGTCAAGTAAGGTTATTAATGGTCAGTTATTGGCGCATATGTTTATTGAAGGTGCAGCCAATTTATCAAAACATGCAAAAAAAGTAGATTCTTTAAATGTGTTTCCAGTTCCAGATGGAGATACAGGGACAAATATGAACTTATCGATTACATCTGGTGTGAAAGAAGTAAAAGCCGCTTCTAAAGATAAGGCAACCTCTGTCGCAATGGCTTTTTCAAAAGGGTTATTGATGGGCGCAAGAGGAAATTCAGGTGTCATTTTGTCGCAGTTGTTCCGCGGATTTTCTAAAGCACTTGAAGGGAAACAAGACATTAGTGGAAAAGATTTAGCAAAAGCATTTGACCTAGGGGTAACTACAGCCTACAAAGCTGTTATGAAGCCTGTAGAAGGGACAATCTTAACGGTTGCCAAAGATAGTGCGAAAAAAGCAATAGCCGTAAAGCAAGATGATGCAACAGCTGTTATGGAAGCCGTTGTGAAGGAAGGAAGAGCTTCTTTAAAAAGAACACCAGACTTATTACCCGTATTAAAAGAAGTTGGGGTAGTTGATTCTGGTGGACAAGGATTGCTTTATATTTACGAAGGATTTCTTGCCATTTTAAAAGGGGAAAAAGTTTCTGATGGTGCAGAAGATGCACCTTCAATGGAAGATTTAGTGAAAATGGAGCATCACAATGTTCAAAGTCAACTTTCTACTGAAGATATTGAATTTGGATATTGTACCGAAGTAATGGTGAAGTTTGAAGAAGAAAAATTGAAACTCCATCCATATAACGAATCAAAATTTCGCCATGAGTTAAGCGAAATAGGGGATTCATTGCTCGTTGTATCAGATGAAGAACTTTTAAAAATACATATCCATGCTGAAACTCCAGGGGAAGTATTATCAAAAGCACAGCGATATGGAAGTTTTCTTAACGTAAAAGTGGACAACATGAGAGAACAGCATACTAATCTTTTGGATGTGACAAAAGCAGTGTATGAAACGGAAGAAAAGCCGAAGGAAAATAAACCTTTTGGCATTGTTACCGTTTCCATGGGGGAAGGAATTGCTTCTTTATTTAAAGGAATCGGAGCCGATGTTGTTATCGCCGGCGGACAAACAATGAACCCTAGCACAGAAGATATTGTCAAAGCCATTCGAGATGTTCATGCAGATACCGTTTTTGTTCTTCCTAATAACGGAAACATTATAATGGCAGCAGAGCAAGCAGCAAAAGTTGCTGATCAAGAAGTAATAGTGATTCCTTCTAAATCTGTACCACAAGGGTTATCAGCGCTATTAACATTTAACCCGAGTGGAAATGCTGAAGATAATGCAAACGCGATGAAAGAAGCTATGGGAGGAGTGCAAACAGGCTTAGTGACATTTGCGGTCCGCGACACAAACTTAGACGGTGTTGAAATTAAAAAAGATGATTTTATGGGAATTGCAGAAAAGAAAATTGTTAGTTCTGGCCCTTCTATGAATGAAGTAGCCAAACAGCTAGTCGACCAAATGGTAAATGAAGATACGGAGCTTCTCACGTTAATTTGGGGTGAAGGAGCTACAGAACAAAGTGCTAATGAACTAGCAGAATATATACAAACTGTATCTGAAGATATAGAAGTTGAGATACATGAAGGAAAGCAACCACTATATTCTTATATTTTTGCGATAGAATAAAGACAAATATTCCTACCTACTTGGGTAGGAATATTTTTTCGAAAAGCTGTTTTGTAAAAAGGAGTATACCCAAACAGTGTTTTACAAATAGAACGGAGGGTAAAGTTGATGAAATATAGAACAGTATTTGATATTATTGGTCCGGTTATGATTGGTCCTTCAAGCTCACACACAGCAGGAGCGGCACGAATTGGGCGTGTGGCAAGAACATTATTTCAAAAACAACCAAAGTGGGTGAACATCTCCTTTTATGGTTCATTTGCAAAAACGTATAAAGGACATGGAACCGATGTGGCATTAGTTGGTGGGATATTAGATTTTGATACAGATGATCCTCGAATTACAAGCTCATTTAAGATAGCAAATGAAAAAGGAATTACGATAAAAATCTTTGAGGAAGAAGCCATTACTGATCACCCGAACACGGCTAAAGTCATTCTTGGTGATGAGGAAAATGAGCTTGAATTAATAGGGATTTCCATCGGCGGAGGAAAAATTGAGATTATTGAACTAAATGGGTTTGAGTTAAAGTTATCAGGAAATCATCCTGCGATATTAGTCGTTCATGATGATACATTTGGCGTAATTGCGAATGTATCAAATATCGTTGCTAAACACGAAATTAATATTGGTCATATGGAAGTTTCTCGAAAAGAAAAAGGGCAAGAAGCATTAATGGTAATTGAAGTAGACCAAAATGTAGAGTTTGACTTATTGCAGCAATTGGAATCGTTACCGAATGTGAATAAAGTAACGAAAATTCACGATTAATAGGAGGACTTACCATGTTTCGAAATGTGGCAGAACTTGTGGAATTAGCGGAGTCAAAACAAATTAAAATCTCAGAAGTCATGATTCTTCAAGAAATGGAAGTAACAGGGCGTTCCCGAGAAGAGATCATGTCGCAAATGGAAAAAAACTTGGATGTAATGGAGCAAGCGGTAGAACGAGGAATTACCGAAAATATAAAGTCAGTCTCGGGTTTAACCGGTGGAGACGCGGTATTACTTCAGCAATATATTGAAAAAGGCAATACATTAACGGGCTCCACACTATTAGATGCGGTAAGCAAGGCTGTCGCAACAAATGAAGTGAATGCTGCTATGGGAACGATCTGTGCAACGCCAACAGCAGGATCTGCTGGTGTTGTACCTGGAACTCTTTTCGGACTGAAAAATAAATTAAAGCCGACGAAAGAACAGATGGTACATTATTTGTTTGCAGCGGGTGCTTTTGGATTTGTAGTAGCCAATAATGCTTCTATTTCAGGTGCTGCAGGGGGCTGTCAAGCCGAAGTAGGGTCTGCGTCAGGAATGGCAGCAGCAGCCATTGTAGAGCTTGCTGGAGGGACGCCAGCCCAAAGTGCAGAGGCGATGGCGATCGCATTAAAAAATATGTTAGGACTCGTTTGTGACCCTGTCGCAGGCTTAGTTGAAGTTCCCTGTGTGAAACGGAACGCAATGGGAGCAGCGATTGCAATGACGGCAGCAGATATGGCACTAGCCGGAATTACAAGTCGAATCCCATGTGATGAAGTCATTGATGCGATGTATAAAATCGGTGAAACGATGCCAGTGGCTTTAAGAGAAACAGCTCAAGGAGGATTAGCGGCAACACCAACAGGAAGAGCATTAGAAGTGAAAATTTTTGGAATACCGCTAGATAAAAAATGATTGGGTATGCAAATGTTGACGTTAGGGAGATAAAAGGAAT
The DNA here is from genome assembly GCF_022812285.1 of Alkalihalobacillus sp. LMS39. Classification (NCBI taxonomy): domain Bacteria; kingdom Bacillati; phylum Bacillota; class Bacilli; order Caryophanales; family Bacillaceae; genus Alkalihalobacillus; species Alkalihalobacillus sp. LMS39. Next base: position 3,396,964 of record NZ_CP093300.1, on the reverse strand, counting down.
CGGTGACGAAACGGCTGAACAGCTTGCGAGTTTAGGAATTACAACAGTGGAACAGTTAATTGAATATTTTCCGTACCGTTATGAGGACTATTCTTTAAAGGACCTTCATGACGTTCAACATGATGAGAGAGTCACTGTAGCAGGTGTTATTCATAGTGAACCCGTTGCTCGTTTTTTTGGAAAAGGAAAATCAAGAATTACTGTTCGTGTATTAATTGGGTCTGTCCTTGTGACCGCTGTTATCTTTAATCGTTCATATGCAAAAAAGCAATTGAAATTAGGGGAACAAATCACATTGACGGGCAAATGGGACCAGCACCGCCTCATGATAACCGTTCAAGAGTATAAAATCGGAATCCACGACCGTAATGAACTTTCACCAGTCTATTCTGTTAGTGGAAAAATAACGGTAAAATTTCTTCGGAAAATGATATATGAGGCAATTAAACAATTTGCAGACGATATTCCTGAAATTCTCCCAAGTGACATGCTAGAAAAGTACAAGCTTCTTGAACGAAAAGAGGCGATTATTCGACTTCACTATCCTCAAAATGCGAACAGTGTGAAACAAGCACGTCGAAGAATGGTGTATGAAGAATTTTTATTGTTTCAACTAAAAATGCAGTCTTTTCGTAAACTATCACGTGAACAATCAAAAGGAATAGCCTATGCGATTGAACAGGAAAAAGTAGCTGATTTTAAACAACAGCTTCCTTTTTCATTAACAGAAGCACAGCAACGAGTCATAAATGAAATCATAAATGACATGATAAATCCATACCGGATGAATCGGCTATTACAAGGTGATGTCGGTTCGGGGAAAACAATTGTTGCCGCATGTGCCATGTTTGCGGCTTTTACTGCTGGTTTCCAATCTGCTTTAATGGTTCCAACAGAAATATTAGCGGAACAGCATTTTGAATCTTTACAACAGCTTTTCCAATCTTATGGAATCCATGTGACATTATTAACAAGTTCAGTTAAAGGGAAGAAACGGCGTGAAAGAGTTGAACAAATTGCAACAGGTGAAGTTCATATTATTGTAGGGACACATGCTCTTATTCAACAGGATGTTACATTTCATCGATTAGGGCTTGTCATCACGGATGAACAACATAGATTTGGCGTTGAACAAAGGCGAGTTCTACGAGATAAAGGAGAAAATCCTGACGTGTTGTTTATGACAGCAACTCCGATTCCAAGAACACTTGCGATATCGGTGTTTGGTGACATGGATGTCTCAATCATAGACGAGCTCCCGGCTGGGCGAAAAAAAATCGAGACGTATTGGGCAAAACATGCGCAATTTGATCGAGTACTCGGTTTTATTGAGAAAGAAATAGAAAAAGGAAGACAAGCATATGTTATCTGTCCACTCATTGAAGAATCAGAGAAACTAGACGTTCAAAATGCCATTGATGTCCATTCAATGCTTGCGTCCTATTATGAGAAATATCAAGTTGGGCTTATGCATGGCCGGCTTTCTTCAGCTGAAAAAGAAAAAGTGATGAATGAATTTAGCGAAAATCAACTTCAAATTCTCGTCTCAACGACAGTTGTTGAAGTAGGTGTTAATGTGCCGAATGCTTCGATTATGGTGATTTATGATGCAGAACGCTTTGGTTTATCTCAACTTCACCAGCTACGAGGACGTGTTGGACGTGGAAGCCATCAATCATATTGCGTTTTATTAGCCGATCCCAAATCAGAAGTCGGAAAAGAAAGAATGAAAATAATGACAGAGACAAATGATGGTTTTGTTCTTTCGGAAAAAGATTTGGAATTACGGGGGCCAGGAGATTTTTTCGGACAAAAACAAAGTGGGCTTCCTCATTTTAAATTAGCCGATGTTGTTCATGATTACAGAACATTGGAAGTCGCAAGGCAAGATGCAGCTCAATTAGTCCAAAATAATGAATTTTGGCAAAGTGAGTCATGGCAATGGATCCGCCAATATTTACAACAGGAAGGCGTTTTTGATGGACAAAAACTCGATTAATCTATTGAAATCTAGAAAGATGACATATATACTACTCTTAGTACCTAGTCATATTAACGGGTGGTGGTAAATATAATGAAACGAACGAAAAAGGACCGCCAAAGGCTTTTGCAAGAGACGATTGAGAAAAATCCGTTTATTACAGATGAAACGCTCGCGAAAGAATTCTCTGTTAGTGTACAGACGATTCGATTAGATCGAATGGAATTGTCTATTCCAGAACTGCGAGAGAGAATAAAGGATGTTGCTCAAAAACAGTTAGATGATGTGAAAGCTTTGTCAATCGAAGAGGTCATCGGTGAAATTATTGACCTTGAACTAGATAAAAGCGCCATCTCAATCTTGGATATAAAAGAAGAACATGTTTTTTCTCGAAATAAAATCGCAAGAGGTCATCATTTATTTGCGCAAGCAAACTCTTTAGCGGTAGCGATTATTAATGATGAGCTCGCTTTAACTGCAAAAGCAACAATCCGATTCACGCGTCAAGTAACTGTAAATGAACGAGTTATTGCCAAAGCAAAAGTAGTCAAGCTAGATAAAGACAGAACAGTAGTAGAAGTGAACAGCTTTGTTGAAAACGAGCCTGTTTTTTCTGGAGAGTTCGTCATGTTTCGTTCATAGAAGTAAAGGTTTTGTCGGAACTTTTTTGCAGGATTTCAATGAAATCTATTTAATTTTTCTAAAGTAGGAGTTGAGTGAACGAACATGCGTATTGCGATGGATGGTATGGGTGGCGATAAAGCACCAAAAGCACCAGTAGAAGCAGCGATGAGAGCGATAAAACAGTTTCCAAATCTTGAAATTACGATTGTAGGAAATGAAGCAGAAATTCGCCAATATTTAACAGATGACACAAAAATCTCTGTCATACATACAACAGAAAAAATAGAAGATACAGATACGCCAACAACTGCTGTAAGAAGGAAAAAAGACGCGTCGATGGTACTTGCGATTAAAGAAGTGAAAGAAGGCCGTGCCGATGCTGTCATCTCAGCTGGAAATACCGGCGCGCTTATGACGGCAGGGCTTTTACACGTTGGTCGAATTAAAGGAATTGACCGACCAGCATTAGCCCCGATGCTCCCAACGTTAGATGGAAGAGGGTTTCTCCTTCTTGATGTAGGAGCAAATATGGATGCAAAGCAAGAGCATTTATTTCAATATGCGGTCATGGGGCATATTTATATGCAAATGGTAAAAAAACGTAATACACCTCGAGTAGGGTTGCTAAATGTAGGAACTGAAGAGGGCAAAGGAAATGAACTAACAAAACTAGCATTTCCTCTCTTACAAGAAGGAAACTTTCATTTTATTGGAAATGTAGAAGCAAGGGATTTACTAACAGGTGTTGGTGATGTCATTGTTTGTGATGGCTTTTCTGGAAACTTAGTGTTGAAGTCAACTGAAGGAGCGGGCCGTTCTCTTTTTTCGCTCATCAAAACGGAATTAACGAGCTCATTATTTAGTAAACTCGTTGCCGGGTTGTTAAAATCTAGTTTCCTTCGCGTGAAAGCAAAGATGGATTATTCTGAATATGGTGGAGCAGCGTTATTTGGATTAAAAGCACCTGTCATTAAGTCACATGGTTCTTCTGATTCTACCGCGTTTTTTGAGACGATTGTTCAGGCAAAAGACATGGTAGAGGAGCATGTTGTCACAACAATACAGTCTGAGCTCGTGAAGTATGAGCAACAAAGAAGTAAAGGAGAATTGTAATGGGGAAAATTGCATTTATCTTTCCGGGACAAGGATCACAGTATGTTGGAATGGGTCAAGACATGAACAATGAAAAAGAAGAAATCAAACAAATTTTTGAAAAAGCAGATTCTCGTTTAGGTTATTCATTGTCTGATATTATGTTTTGTGGTCCAGAAGAAACACTTAAACGGACAGAGCATACACAACCCGCGTTATTAACGATGAGTGTGGCGGTGTTAGAGTTATTGAAATCTTATGAAATCACCCCTGATTTTGTTGCTGGCCATAGTTTAGGTGAATATAGTGCCCTTGTTGCGGCCGGAGCATTGCAGTTTGAAGATGCTGTTTATACGGTAAGGCAAAGAGGATTATTTATGGAAGAGGCCGTTCCCTTTGGCGAAGGAGCAATGGCTGCCGTTTTAGGAATGGAAAGTGAGAATCTTGCAGTGATAACAGAAGAGGTTACAGCGGGAGGTAACCTTGTCCAACTTGCAAATTTAAATTGTCCTGGGCAAATTGTGATTAGTGGAACGGCTAAAGGTGTGGAAATGGCATCAGAAAAAGCGAAAGAAGCTGGAGCAAAAAGGGTAATCCCTTTATCAGTTAGTGGCCCGTTCCACTCAGCTTTAATGAAACCAGCAGCTAATCGCCTTAAAGAGGTATTAGAGACGATAGCCATTGAAGATGCAAGTGTCCCCGTTATTGCTAATGTAACAGCACAAGAAGTTCGTTCTGCTGCCGATATTCGAGAAAAATTAGTAGAGCAAGTATATTCTCCTGTGCAGTGGGAAAACAGTGTACGAACGATGTTAGAGCAAGGTGTCGATACATTTATTGAAATTGGAGCGGGTAATGTTTTATCTGGACTCGTCAAAAAAGTACAACGTCGAGTTAATGTTCATGCTATTAGTAACCAAGAGAGTCTTCAAAAAGCGGTTGAAGCAATGAAAGGGTGACCGAATATGATATTAAAAGGAAAAACAGCTCTCGTTACAGGAGCTTCAAGAGGTATTGGAAAGGCAGTCGCACTCGATTTAGCGAAACAAGGAGCGAATGTATGTGTCAATTATGCTGGAAGTAAAGAAAAAGCAGAACAAGTCGTTGCCCAAATAAAAGAACTTGGCGTTGAATCCATTGCCATTCAAGCGGATGTTTCAAATAGTGATGAAGTGCAAACAATGGTAAAAGAAGTGGTATCTACTTTCGGTACAGTCGATATTCTTGTAAATAATGCAGGAATCACGAGAGATACGTTAGTCATGCGAATGAAAGAAGAAGACTGGGATGCGGTTATCGATACGAATTTAAAAGGTGTATTTTTATGTGCTAAAGCGGTTATGCGTCAAATGATGAAACAGCGCTATGGTCGAATAATTAATGTCGCTTCAGTTGTTGGGGTGTTAGGTAATGCGGGACAAGCAAATTACGTGGCAGCAAAAGCAGGAGTCATTGGGTTAACGAAATCATTAGCTCGGGAACTCGCAAATCGGAATATTACAGTTAATGCCGTAGCCCCTGGTTTTATTGAAACCGATATGACGGATAAGCTTCCAGAGGATGTAAAGGAAGGGTTATTACAGCAAATTCCACTTTCATCACTCGGGAAACCTGAACATGTCGCACATGCGATCCGATTTTTAGCGTCAGATGAGGCAGAATATATGACAGGTCAGACCCTTCATGTTGATGGCGGAATGTTTATGCCTTAAGGGTAGAATTTTCCTTTGAAATCACCTATAATGTCATTAGCTATGTAGACAGGGGTAAAAACAGGTTTACTTTGAGAGGAGGTGAACGTAAACATGGCAGATACGTTAGCACGCATTACAAAAATTATTGTTGATCGTCTTGGTGTGGAAGAAGCAGAGGTGAAACCTGAAGCTTCATTTAAAGATGATTTAGGAGCAGACTCATTAGATGTTGTTGAGCTTGTTATGGAACTAGAGGATGAGTTTGACCTTGAAATTTCTGATGAAGATGCAGAGAAAATTTCTACTGTTCAAGATGTAGTAAGCTACATAGAAGGTCAGCAGTAGTTCATCGTCAAGTCCCATACTTATGAATGGGACTTGCTTTACATTAAAATTACGAGGTGAAAGGTTCGGTTCACATGCCACACTCTTCTAGAAATTACCGAAAACGGAATGTATCAAGTCAATATGATAGAAAGCAAAGACCCCGTAAAGTTACATTAACAGCTAGTCAAAAAGAAAAGTTTGAGCAATTAGAACAATTGCTAGGTTTAACTTTTCACGATAATAAGTTGTTAATCCAAGCTTTCACCCATTCATCCTATGTGAATGAGCATCGTATTAATCCTTGCAAGGACAATGAGAGGTTAGAATTTTTAGGGGATGCAGTACTAGAACTTGCTGTATCGCAATATTTATATAAAAATTTTGATACGATGAGCGAAGGAGACATGACAAAGTTACGAGCAGCGATTGTTTGTGAAGCGTCTCTAGCGAACTTAGCCAACGAACTAGCATTTGGACAACTTGTTTTGCTAGGAAAAGGGGAAGAGATGACTGGTGGAAGACAACGTCCAGCTTTGCTTGCTGATGTATTTGAGTCGTTTGTTGGCGCATTATATTTAGACCATGATATGGACGCGGTTTATCGTTTTTTAGACCAAACGATTTACCCTAAAATAAATAGTGGTGCTTTTTCTCATATGATGGATTTCAAAAGTCAACTACAAGAATTTGTTCAAAGAGATAACATTGGTCAAATTCATTATGAGATTGTCCAAGAACGTGGACCAGCTCATAGCCGTGAGTTTGTTTCAGAAGTTGTTTTAAATGAGCAAGTTCTTGGTGTCGGGGTCGGACGCTCAAAAAAAGAAGCAGAGCAACACGCAGCACAACAAGCTTTAGTTAAGCTAAGTAAAGAATTGGAATAGGAATGTAAAAGGGTGAGACATAATGAGTGCTCAGTCTGAACTAGGAAAATTGAAAAAACGCCCTCGTTAATTAAGAGGGCGTTTTTTCAATTTGAGAAAATTTCCGTAACGGGATATTGTCCAATAGAAGCTTGGCTCTTGCTTATTTTTCCTCTTTTCGAAACTTACTTAACTCCGCAATAATCGCTTCAATTTCTCGAACGCTGACTCTGCTTTGGCGATTTAACATTTCGTAAATATCAAAAATATCCTCATAATGTTGTAAGTCAAATCCTTCAGCACGAATCGCTCCGACGTTAACAACTTGAAGTTTACGTTTTATTTCTTCAATCATATAATGCAAGTTCTCTTCGCTTTGTACCGTTAAATCCATCGATGACACTTCCTTTCTACTCGATATGTAAAAATTATTCAACATGCGTGAACACACGTTTTTCTTTACTAGTATCTATGATAAAATAGGTTAGTTAGGATTACAAGATGGGGAGGAAAAACAATGTTCCTCAAAAGATTAGAGGTCATGGGATTTAAATCGTTCGCAGATAAAATGTCGATCGAGTTTGATAAAGGAGTCACTGCGGTTGTAGGACCAAATGGAAGTGGAAAAAGTAATATTTCAGATGGAGTAAGATGGGTTCTCGGAGAACAATCAGCAAAATCATTACGTGGGTCAAAAATGGAAGATATCATTTTTGCTGGAAGTGACACGAGAAAACCATTGAACTTTGCGGAAATCTCACTTGTCTTAGATAATGAAGATCAATACATTCCAATAGATTACACGGAAGTGAGTGTAACAAGGAGAGTTTACCGGTCTGGTGATAGTGAATATTTTATTAATAAGCAATCTTGTCGTTTAAAAGATATCGTTGATCTTTTTCTAGATTCCGGATTAGGGAAAGAAGCATATTCGATTATTGGACAAGGAAAAGTAGAAGAAATTTTAAGCAGTAAAGGAGAAGACCGTCGTGTCATTTTTGAAGAGGCTGCTGGTGTTCTTAAATATAAGACACGAAAAGTAAAAGCGGAACGAAAACTCGCAGAAACACAAGAAAATTTATATCGTGTGGAAGACATTATTCATGAATTAGAAGGCCAAATCGAGCCTTTGCAAATACAAGCGTCAATCGCAAAAGATTATTTAGCCAAAAAAGAAGAATTAAAAAACGTGGATGTCGCTTTAATTGTCCATGAAATTACGGAACTTCATCAAGAATGGACAGAAGCTAAATCAGCGATCGAACAGTTAGAAGAACAACATAAACAAATGACAGTAAAGGTGACGGAATCAGAAGAAACTGTTGCTTCATTACGAACAGAAATGAAGCAACTGGATGATGCGATGAGTCACTGGCAAGAACAGTTATTATCGGCTAGTGAAGAACTAGAAAAAAGTGAAGGCCAAAAAGAAGTATTAAAAGAACGTAAAAAGAATTTTTCATTAAATAGAGAACAGCTCCTTAAACAACTAGAAGAAGCAAAATCAAAACGTGCAAAATATGAACAGCTTCTATCAGTAGAACAAGAAAAATTACAACAGGTAAAAGAGGCGGTTCTCGAACTTCAGGATACCGTTAACGGAAAACAGGACGCAATGTTGTTAGCCGCTGAAGACCTTGAACAAAAACTAGAACAGTTAAAATCGGATTACATAGAAGTGCTAAATGAACAAGCTTCATTACGAAATGAAATCCGTTATATAGAAGAGCAACTGAAACAAACAGATGGAAAAAGCAATCGTTTAGTTGAAAGCAATGAACACCTTATCCAAACAAGGGAATCGATTATTCTAAAAAAACAAGAATTAGCAAAACAACTAGATGAAAAACAGCAGTCATTAAACGAAAAAGTATCACAGTTTCGAGCTCTACAAGTGAAACTAGAACAACAAAAAAATGATTATCAGAAGAAACAAACGCAATTGTTTGAAGCGTACCAACATATTCAACAAGTTCGGTCACGAAAAGAAGTACTAGAAGAAATGCAATCGGATTTTTCTGGATTTTTTCAAGGTGTTAAAGAAGTACTTAAGGCGAGGGGAAACCAACTTCAAGGTATTGTTGGAGCTGTAGCTGAGCTAGTTACAGTTCCGAAAGAATATGAAACAGCGATTGAAATTGCGCTTGGAGGAGCAACCCAACATATTGTCGTAGAATCTGAAGCGGCAGCGAGGCAAGCGATCGGCTTTCTAAAGAAAAACCGTCTCGGGCGCTCTACTTTTTTACCATTGCCAGTCATTAAAGCAAGGTTCGTGCCTAGTCAACAATTATCAAGTATAAAAGGGCATTCTTCCTTTGTAGGGATTGCCTCAGATTTAGTTCAATATGAGAAACGATATGAACAAGTCCTCTCGAATTTACTTGGACATGTCCTTGTAGCAAAAGACCTTCAAGGCGCTAATGAGATTGCCAACATTACTGGGTATAAAATGCGTATTGTGACACTCGATGGTGATGTTATTAACCCAGGCGGTTCAATGACAGGAGGGTCTGTGAAAAAAAATACGACGCCATTGCTAGGGAGACAGCGTGAACTTGAAGGACTACAAGAAAAACTAGTGATGATGGAAGAGAAAACAGCTCAAGCCGAAGCGAATGTCAAAAAAATAAAAGACATGGTAGCGAACAATGAGCAGCAATTAGAGAAGCTTAGAGAGCAAGGGGAGCAAGCACGTGAAGCAGAGCAAGCAGTGAAAGCCGAACTGCGTGAAATTGAATTAGAAGAAAAAAGTGTTAATGAACGTCTAACCCTCTTTGACCGTGAACAACATAATTATGAGAATGAAAAAAAGCAAATGCAATCGAAAATGGAAGGATTACGAAGAGAGCTTTCAAGCTTATCGACTTCTGCAAAAGTGTTAGAGCAAGAAGTGGATGAAATCGAACAAAAGAAAAAACAACAGCAATCGTCGAAAGAAACATTACAGACCGAAATAACAGATTTGAAAATCCAGCTTGCCAAAGAAGAAGAGAGATTTGTGAACCAAAAAGAAACGGTTGCAAGACTTCAAGAAGAATATAGCCAAATTGCTCAGCAAGCTAGTGAAATCGAAGAACAGTATTGGCTGTTAGAAAATGAGTTTTCTAAAAATACGAGTGGTGAAGAAACGATAGATGAAAAAATCGAAAGAAATCGCCAACAAAAAGAAAACATGATTGGTAAGATAAGAGAAAGTAAAGAGGCAAGAACAAAGCTAGAAGCCAACATTACAACATTAGAGCATGCAGGCAAACAAGATAAGAATCGCTTAAAGCTTCTTGTTGATGATTTGCATCGCAAAGAAGTCCGAGTGAATCGTCTTGATGTCGAGCTTGATAATCGCTTGACAATGCTTCGTGAAGAATATGAAATGAGTTATGACTATGCAAAAGAACATTATCCACTTTCGATCGATGTTGAAGAGGCAAGAACGAAAGTAAAGTTAATTAAATTGGCCATTGATGAATTAGGGACGGTCAACATCGGGGCCATTGAAGAATATGAACGAGTAAATGAACGGTATCAGTTTTTACAAGAACAGCAACAAGATTTGGTTGAAGCTAAAGAAACGTTATACAATGTCATTAGAGAAATGGATGAGGAAATGACAAAGCGATTTAGCGAATCATTTAGCCAAATTCGTTCGCATTTTCAAGTGGTCTTTAAAGAGTTATTTGGAGGTGGAGGAGCAGATTTGATTTTAACAGACCCAGACAATCTGTTGTTAACGGGTGTTGATATCGTTGCAAGGCCACCAGGGAAAAAACTTCAGCACCTTGCCTTACTTTCAGGGGGAGAGCGCGCACTTACGGCTATTGCTTTACTTTTTGCTATTTTAAAAGTTCGTCCAGTACCATTTTGTGTATTAGACGAAGTGGAGGCTGCACTTGATGAAGCGAATGTTAGTCGTTTTGCCCGTTATCTAAAGGTGTTTAGTGGCGATACACAATTTATCGTTATCACACACCGGAAAGGGACAATGGAAGAAGCAGATGTTCTATATGGGGTAACAATGCAAGAATCAGGTGTTTCAAGATTAGTATCGGTTCGTCTTGAGGACACGAAAGAATTAGTGGAAAGTTAATCTTAGGAGGGTATGACCATGAGCTTTTTTAAAAAATTAAAAGAAAAGATTAGTTTACAAACTGATACAGTGACCGATAAATTTAAAACAGGTCTTGAAAAAACGAGAGATTCCTTTGTAGGGAAAATGAATGAGTTAGTGGCTAGATATCGAAGTGTTGATGAAGATTTCTTTGAAGAGTTAGAAGAATTGCTCATTAGCTCTGACGTTGGTGTTTCAACGGTTATGGAGTTAATTGATCAATTGAAAGACGAAGTGAAATTACGAAATATAAAAGATACAAAAGAGATACAACCTGTCATTTCAGAAAAATTAGCCGCATTATTAGAAAAAGATGAGGATGATATTAGTTTACGAGAAGCTGAAGAAGGAATGACTGTCATTCTTGTTGTAGGAGTAAATGGGGTAGGAAAAACAACATCAATCGGGAAATTGGCCCACATGTTTAAAGAAGAAGGGAAATCTGTTCTTTTAGCAGCTGGGGATACGTTCAGGGCCGGTGCAATTGAACAACTTGAGGTGTGGGGAGAGCGCGTTGGAGTTGATGTCATTAAGCAGCAAGAGGGCAGTGATCCTGCTGCTGTCATGTTTGACGCTGTTCAAGCCGCGAAATCTAGAAATGTAGATGTGTTGCTTTGTGATACAGCGGGTCGCCTGCAAAACAAAGTGAACTTGATGAAAGAGCTTGAGAAAGTGAAGCGAGTGATTGAACGGGAAGTTCCTGGTGCTCCACATGAAGTGCTATTAGTTTTAGATGCAACAACAGGTCAAAATGCGATGACGCAAGCAAAAACGTTTGGTGAAGCTACGGATGTTTCTGGGATTGTATTAACAAAATTAGACGGAACCGCCAAAGGAGGAATTGTCCTTGCGATCCGACATGAACTGGACATTCCAGTGAAATTTGTTGGGCTTGGTGAACAAATGGACGACTTGCAAAAATTCGACGCACAGCAGTTTGTATATGGATTATTTAAAGATGTATTGGAAGCTGAAATCAACGAAGAAAAGGCAGAATAACAGAATATCAAGAAAAAAACTTGACAGTACTTTTCGTTTCATGTAAGATAATTATTCGTAAAGGGAATTCACTTAACAAGGGGTGTTTCTATGTTAGATAAAACATTGAGGATGAACTATTTGTTCGATTTTTATCAAGCTCTTCTAACATCGAAGCAACGTCAGTATATGTCTTTATATTATTTGGACGATTTATCGTTAGGTGAAATTGCTGAGGAATTTGAAGTTAGTCGGCAAGCCGTTTATGACAATATCAAGCGGACTGAAGCGATGCTTGAAGAGTATGAAGAGAAACTGGCACTTCTTGAAAAGTTTGAAGAACGGGCACAGTTACTTTCACTTTTAAAAGCAGCGATCTTACATGAAGCGGCTCCTGAAGAGATGATTCGATTAGTTGAATCTCTTGAAAAACTGGAATAGGAGGCGAACGGATTGGCATTTGAAGGATTAGCTGAACGACTGCAAAATACGATGCAAAAAATTCGCGGAAAAGGGAAAGTCTCTGAAGCGGATGTAAAAGAAATGATGCGTGAAGTCCGTCTTGCTTTACTTGAAGCAGACGTTAACTTTAAAGTGGTAAAAGAATTTATTGCGAAAGTGAAAGAACGGGCAGTTGGACAAGAAGTATTAAAAAGTTTAACACCGGGCCAACAAGTTATCAAAGTTGTAAATGAAGAATTAACAGCTTTGATGGGAGGCGAACAAAGCAAAATTGCGGTTGCGCAAAAAGCACCGACCATTATTATGATGGTAGGTCTCCAAGGTGCCGGTAAAACGACAACAACGGCTAAGCTTGCCAATCACTTACGTAAGAAGCACAATCGAAACCCGATGTTAGTTGCGGCAGATATTTATCGCCCAGCTGCCATTAAACAGCTTGAAACGCTTGGAAAGCAATTAAATATGCCGGTTTTTTCATTAGGTGACAAAGAAAGCCCTGTAAAAATTGCGGAAGAAGCGATAAAAAAAGCAAAAGAGGACCATCACGATTATGTCATTATCGATACAGCAGGTCGACTCCATATTGACGAGGAGTTAATGGATGAGCTTCAACAAGTTAAGCAACTTGCTAAGCCTGATGAAATATTGCTTGTTGTTGATGCTATGACAGGGCAAGATGCGGTTAATGTTGCAGAAAGCTTTAATGAACAGCTTGATATTACCGGTGTCGTGTTGACAAAGTTAGATGGAGACACGCGAGGTGGAGCTGCACTTTCAGTTAAGGCAGTAACGAACACACCGATTAAATTTGCAGGTATGGGCGAAAAAGTCGACCAACTTGAACCATTTCATCCAGAAAGAATGGCATCTCGAATTTTAGGGATGGGTGATGTTCTAACGCTTATCGAAAAAGCTCAAGCGAATGTTGATGAAGAAAAAGCGCGAGAACTTGAAAAGAAAATGCGAACGATGGATTTAACGTTTGATGACTTTCTTGACCAACTAGCGCAAGTAAGAAGCATGGGTCCATTAGATGAAATATTAGGTATGATGCCTGGTATGAATAAAATGAAAAACATGAAAAACCTTCAAGTTGATGATAAACAAATTAATCGAGTTGAAGCGATCGTAAGGTCGATGACAAAAGCTGAAAAGCAAGACCCTAGCCTCATCAATGCAAGTAGAAGACGAAGAATTGCAAAAGGGAGTGGAACGACAATTCAAGACGTCAATCGCTTACTTAAGCAATTTGAAGACATGAAAAAAATGATGAAGCAAATGACAGGGATGACAAAAGGCAAGAAAAAAGGTAAAGGGAAAGGAAAAATGCCATTTCCTTTCATGTAAATTGGTTATGATTTTTTCCTAGTTAGATGCTAGAGAAAATGATAAATATATAAATTCTTATAAATATTCGGAGGTGTTTTACGAATGGCAGTTAAAATTCGTTTAAAACGTATGGGTTCTAAAAAGGCCCCATTTTATCGTGTAGTAGTAGCAGATTCTCGCGCACCGCGTGATGGTCGATTTATTGAGGAAATTGGAACATACAATCCAATTGCACAACCTGCAAAAGTTGAGATTAAAGAAGACCGTGCGCTTGAGTGGTTACAAAAAGGTGCAAAGCCATCTGATACAGTTCGTAACCTTTTCTCTAAAGAAGGGTTAATGGAGAAGCATCACAACGCAAAAAACGAAAAGTAATTCATGAAAATGAATAAAGGGTAGGGAATGCAATGAAAGAGTTAATCGAACATATAGCTAAAGCTCTCGTTGACCACCCCCAAGAAGTTTTCGTAAAAGAAATTGAAGATGAGCAAGGCATGATTGTTCAGCTATCCGTCCATGCTGATGATATGGGCAAAGTGATAGGAAAGCAAGGGCGTGTTGCTAAAGCAATACGGTCTGTTCTCCACGCTGCAGCGTTAAAAGAAAACAAACGAGTCCGTTTGGATATCGTAGAGTAAAAAGGGAAGGGAAACCTTCTCTTTTTTTCTATCTTTGTTGCAAAAGACAATGGACTACCCCTTGTTGCTTTTATCAACCTTTTATAAAATAGAGGAAAGCCCAAATCTAATCGAGGTGGACGATGAAATTAATAAGAACTGTTGTTGTAAAGCAAATTTTAACCAAGAAACGAAAAGAGCATTTATTGCAAAAGCTAGAAGAAGAAGAAACTCAATATGAAAAAGAACTGGAACAATTAACGTTTCAATTACATAAAAATCAAAAGACACATCAAGGAAATCAAGAGCGATCAAGGAAAGTAAGACAAAGCTATAAAGAAGAAATTCGCCAACGTGAAGAAAAAATTCGTTCTGTTCAATTTAAACGTCATCAATTACATAAACTACAATTAGGATCAGAGCTGAAAGACGGAACGATCCAATCGTTATGTGAAGTAAAAACTGGTGATGTGTGGGACAATATATTAACCCAATCAGAAATTATTATAAAAGATGGAATTATACATGAAATTCGAGAAGGAAGGAACGACGATGACAAATTGGTTTAGAGTTGGAAAAATTGTAAATACACATGGCATTCAAGGAGAGATACGTGTAATCTCAACAACAGATTTTGAAGACGAGCGTTTTGTCGTAGGAAAGACGTTATTTGTTGAACCACCGAATTCAGACAAGCTTATTGAAGTGACAATAAAGACTCACAGGAAACATAAAAATTTTCATTTGTTACAATTTGACCAGTATACATCGATTAATCAAGTTGAGCCATTTAAAGGCGGTCTATTAAAAATTTCTGAAACTGAGCTCGGAACATTAGAAGAAGATGAATTTTACTATCATGAAATTATTGGTTGTTCTGTGTTTACTGAAGAAGGACAAGAGCTTGGAAAGGTTAAAGAAATCTTATCGCCTGGGGCTAATGATGTGTGGGTAATTCAACAAAAAGGACCAGGCAAAGATATTTTAATTCCTTACATTGATAGTGTTGTCAAAGAGGTCAAGCCGGCTGAAAAAAGAATTACGATTCATTTACTTGAGGGGCTAATATAACTGTGAAAATCGATATATTATCATTGTTTCCAGAAATGTTTCAAGGGGTATTTGGAACGTCGATGCTAAAGCACGCTCAGGAAAAAAAGGTTGTACAGTATCGTGTCGTTAATTTCCGTGACTATTCGGAAAACAAGCATAAAAAGGTGGATGATTATCCTTACGGTGGTGGAGCAGGAATGGTCTTAACACCACAGCCTTTGTTTGATGCTGTCCATGCTTTAGCTAGTCATGCAAAACCAAGAGTGATTTTGATGTGTCCACAAGGAGAACCTTATACACAACAAAAAGCAGAAGAACTGGCACAAGAAGACCATTTAATTATTATTTGTGGACATTATGAAGGCTATGATGAACGTATTCGTCAACATCTCGTAACGGATGAAATATCGATTGGTGACTATATTCTAACGGGTGGAGAAATTGGGGCAATGGTTATTGCTGATAGTGTAACGAGACTATTACCTGGTGTGTTAGGAAATCAAGAGTCAGCCATTACAGATTCTTTTTCAACAGGATTGCTAGAACACCCCCAATATACAAGACCTGCTGATTTTCGAGGAATGAAAGTACCTGATGTCCTGTTATCTGGTCATCACGAACGCATTGACAAATGGCGACAAGAGCAATCGAGAAAGCGAACAGAACTGAGAAGACCAGATTTACTAAAAAACAAAAGAAACAGTAGAAGATAGCGGAAATAGCTTGCTCTTGCACCTATAATATGGTATGATTTTTTTTGTGGCTTAGGCCTGATCAAGATGTTCCGCTGCAGTCGTAAATCTGGAATGAGCATCTGTATGGAAGGAGTGGAATAATATGAACAACGTTATCCGTGAAATTACTCAAGAGCAATTACGCACTGATCTTCCTGAATTTCGTCCTGGAGACACTTTACGTATTCACGTAAAAGTTGTTGAGGGTAACCGTGAGCGTATTCAGGTGTACGAAGGTGTTGTAATTAAACGCCGTGGTACTGGTGTTAGCGAAACATTCACAGCTCGTAAAATCTCATACGGAGTAGGTGTTGAACGTACATTCCCATTACATTCACCGAAAATCGCTAAGATTGAAGTGAAGCGTCGCGGTAAAGTACGTCGTGCAAAACTTTACTACTTACGTAACCTACGTGGTAAAGCTGCCCGTATTAAAGAAATCCGATAATAAAGAAAAAGAAGGGGCTTGTTGCACAAGCTCCTTTTTTTATAAAAAATGTATTGCATTGTACGAAAAATAGTCAAAACAATAAATGAAGAAGTCTTTACTAACATAATATAAGCCTAGTACGTTTTTACATATGGATACGTTAAAGTGGAGGAGTTTTTCAATGGTCAGGGGAAAAAGTGAAACACTTGAATGGATTAAAGCACTTATCATTGCGTTATTACTAGCTGTATTAATACGATTTTTCTTTTTTGCTCCAATTGTTGTTGAAGGTCAGTCGATGATGCCGACTCTTCACCATAGTGACCGCATGATTGTAAATAAAATCGGCTACACTATTAGTGAACCTGACCGTTTTGATATAGTTGTCTTTCATGCAACAGAGGAAAAGGATTATATTAAACGGGTCATTGGCTTGCCTGGAGATACGATTGTATATGATAACGATATTTTATATATTAATAATGAACCATATGATGAACCATACTTAGATGAATTAAAACATCAACTAGGTGGCTCGAAACTTACATATGATTTTACTCTGCAAGAAGTAACAAACGAAGTAAGTGTACCAGAAGGATATTTATTTGTTATGGGAGATAACCGGCAACATAGTTTAGATAGTCGAGATATTGGACTGATTCCGATCGATGAAGTTGTTGGGAAAGCAAATATTGTCTTTTGGCCATTTTCAGATATTCGCATAGCGAGGTAGGTGAAAACGACGATGACAATTCAATGGTTTCCTGGGCATATGGCGAAAGCGAGAAGGGAAGTAACAGAGAAATTAAAATTAATTGATGTTGTCATTGAGCTACTCGATGCTCGTGTTCCGCTTGCATCTAGAAATCCAATGATTGATGAAATCGTAGCTCATAAGCCAAGATTAGTGTTATTAAATAAATCAGATTTAGCAGATCCGAATGTAACATCAAAATGGAAAGCCTATTTTGAAAGTAAAGGTGCAAAAGTGCTAGCCATTGATAGTCAAACGGGGAAAGGGGTTTCAGGCATATCTGCAGCTTGCCAAAGCCTTGCTGCACCAATGCTTGAAAAAATGAAAGCAAGAGGCATGAAGCCACGTGCAATTCGTGCCATGATATTAGGAATTCCAAACGTTGGGAAAAGTACGCTCATTAACCGGCTAGCAGTAAAAAAAATTGCAAAAACGGGTGATCGTCCGGGCATAACGAAACAACAACAGTGGATTAAAGTAGGGACTGAACTAGAACTGTTAGATACACCAGGGATATTATGGCCAAAGTTTGAAGACCAGCTTATTGGTTATCGCTTAGCCGCTACAGGGGCAATTAAAGATGAACTATTAGACTTCCAAGATATTGCGTTATTTGTCATTACTTATTTAAAAGACGAATACCCATCCGTCTTAAAAGAACGCTATAAGTTAGAGGAATTATCAGAACAAGGCATTGACGTATTTGATGAGATAGGAAGAAAACGAGGTTGTCTATTAAGTGGTGGCTATGTTGATTATGATAAAGCTGCTGAAATAATATTGCGTGAATTACGTTCTGGTACGTTAGGGAGAATTTCTTTAGAAACGCCGAATAGTACGTTTTCAATTCTTCAGTGAACTTGGTTAGCAATTGGTCCAATTGGCCGATGCTGACCTTTTTTTGTAATAGCATAATATGCCTAGCACATTAACGAAAGTGGAAAACAAGCCGATATAAGAAAGAGACAAGGTGGGAAACAAGTTGGAACAAAAGACGGTAAAAGAAATCGAGCAGATGTTGTTGTCTGAGCATGCAGAAGAATGGATGAACGAACTGAAACATGACCCACGTCAAGGAGTAAAGAAGCTCCTTGAACGCTATGAAAAAAGGAAAGCTCATGAGAACCAGCTATTTGAGCAATTTCAAGAAATGTCGCAATATGAGATGAAAGTAAAAGAACAAGGAATCACATACATAGCCGGGATAGATGAAGTAGGACGAGGACCATTAGCAGGACCGGTCGTTTGTGCTGCCGTCATCTTACCGGAATCCTTTTTTTTACCTGGTTTAACAGATTCAAAGAAATTATCGAAGCAAAAAAGAGAACAATTTTTTGAAATCATTGAAAAAGAGGCAGTATCATGTAGTGTTAGTATGATTCATGCGGATGAAATTGATACAATAAATATTTATGAGGCAACAAAAAAAGCAATGTGCGAAGCTGTTCACTTATTAAAGGAGCAACCACAACATCTTCTCATTGATGCGATGAAATTGCCGCTTCCGATTGCGCAAACATCGATTATTAAAGGAGACCAAAAAAGCATTAGTATTGCAGCAAGCTCCATAGTAGCAAAAGTGACAAGAGATAAATATATGGAACAAGTAGCCAAACGTTATCCTCAATATGGATTTGATAGTCATATGGGATATGGCACAAAAGAGCATTTAGAAGCGATTGAACGTTACGGGATTACAGAAGAACACCGGAAATCATTTCGTCCAATTAGCGAAATGTAGAAAGCAAAAGGGGGAGTAAGATGTATCCGTCATCCATACAACAAACATCAATAGCAAGAAGTTCAACAGTGGCTGTACGACAAGTGAATCTTACTCCTGGACAAGTTTTTCAAGGGCAAGTTCAAAAATTATTTCCGAATAATGTAGCTACACTTCGAATCGGGACGGTGACTGTTACAGCTCGTCTTGAGGCAGCTTTAACAGCGGGTTTACCTTATTGGTTTGAAGTTCAGCCAGATACAGGAATACCAAAATTAAAAGTGTTAGGACAATGGCAAGGGAGAGAGGCAGGTAGTAGCCAACAAACGACTGGACTACAAGCTACCATTCTCCAACAATTAGGATTGCCAAACACGAAAATGAATGAGTTATTAGTGCGCCATTTTTCGAATATGCACATTCCGTTTTCGAAGGAAATGCTCCAAAGTGCAAGTCAAATTATTGAAAAGCATGGACTATCAAAAGGGAACATAGCGCTTATACAACAAATGATTGAGCGCAATATTCCAGTCAAGCTTTCATTGTTTGAGGCGTTCGGTGCTACACAAACGAAAGAACCTCTGTTACAGCAAATGACACAATTGCTAAATCAAATTAAGGCTGATACCCCTGAAAAAGGAAAACTTGTAGAAGCGCTACGTCACTTAACCGATTCAGTGGCGGTGCCAAGCCATGCTACACCGATTACTCGTCTTCTTCAGGCTTTAAGTGTTGAACCGCGTGAAGATAACCGAATAGCATGGATGAACATTTTGCAAAAGACTGGTGTGGTAAAAGAACCTCACATCTTCTACAATCAATTTAAAGATGCTATGTTTCAAGGCAACAATCAAAAGATTGTGCATGAACTATGGCCAGGATTGGCAAATACATTAGAACAGTTTCGTTCAACTGAGCCACAAGCGATGTTTCGGGTGTTTATGAGTCAATTGTCAGTCACAAATGAGGCTAGAGCCAATCAGCAGGCTCAACAGCTATTATCATTATTACCGCAGGGAGCAACAGTTCAAAGTGTACATGAAAAGCTAAGTAAGCTACTAACGGAACCGATTCAAGAAACAGAAAAAAATATGATTGCGTCATTGCTTGACCGTGACGCTAGAGATAATATTCGTAATGGTTTTTTATCCTTTGTGACGTCAATCATGAAAACAGTTGGTTTTACCCATGAAAATGAATTACTGAAAATGTTCGAAGCACAAAGTGGCAAGGTTGCGTTACAGGGGGAAAGTATGAAATCTTTGCTTCTCCAACTTGTTCAGCTTGAATCAAATCAAACGCTAAAAACACAGGCTGAGGCGATTTTATCACGAATTACAGGACAACAATTAATTGCAAGCGAGCAATCAGGACCTCTTCACCAACTCGCACTTCAAATTCCGGTGCAATTAGGGAACCATCAGACAGACGTTACGATCCAGTGGGAAGGAAAAAAAACAAAAGAGGGCCAAATAGATAAAGAGCATTGTCGTATTTTATTTTACTTACAATTAGAGAAACTTCATGAAACCATCATTGATGTTCAAATTCAAAAAAAAATAGTTTCGATTCAAATCTTTAATGAACACCCTAAACCAAAAGCACTTCCTGCTATTCAAGCTGTATTAAAGTCAAAGTTAACGAATATCGAATATCAGTTGTCATCTGTAAATTGGGTTACAGTAAAAGAATCTTCTGCTCCTCCCATTAAACACACGTATGGGTCAAAAGTTTCCTATGAAGGGGTTGATGTTCGGATATGAGAAAAGAAACATTGAAAAAACAAGCCATTGCCTTACGATACGATGATAAAAAAGATCAAGCTCCAAAAGTGATTGCAAAAGGGAAGGGACTTGTTGCAGATGAAATCATTGCAAAAGCGAAGGAACATCAGTTGCCTATTCAAGAAGACCCCAATTTAGTGGAGTTATTATCGAAGTTAGAAATTAACGAGACGATTCCAGTCGAACTATATGAAGTGGTTGCTGAAGTATTTGCGTTTGTTTACCAAATTGATAAACAACATTCATAAAACACAGACTAAAGAATGTACCAAAAGGAATGAACACCTTTTGGTACATTCTTTTTTTTAAAAGAGGGAGTATAAAAAATTTGGTATAGCAATGAAGCTTTGAAAGCTTATTCTAGAAGAGCGAATTTCACCCCATGAAAAGCACATGGGGTTCACTGTCAAAAGTGGGCAGGGCTCCGCACTTCGCTTGAAACGAAAAGACGATCCGCGTTTTTCTTAAATTCTTATGAACAAAATTAGAAAGTTGGGTAAACTAACGGATAATAGGAAGTTTGAAAGGAGTGTTCTTTTGAAAAAAAATCTTCTTGTCATTCCGGAAGTAGAGGCATTTTTAGAAAAATATAAAGAGGAAATTGCTCATGAATTTGGGATTTTCCGTTCCACACAAGAGATGGAAGCTACAGTGGACATGGCAAAAAGACTATTAAGCAAAAAAGAAACAAAAGAGCAAACGAGGAAGAAAGAAAAAGGAGATGAGGCGAAGTGAAAGAAAAAAGAGAATTTGAGCCGAACCCAAAAACACCATTAGATGATTGGGATGAAACAATCGACCCAGCTATTATGTCAGGTGACCATTGGGTGGAAGAAGAAAACAAACCATTAGCACACTCTGGTTTACATGTTGAGTCGGAGGATTGTGAAGTCGTTGAAGAGAAAATGACACCACCGCGGTCGATGTTTCAGCATCCGAGTATAAATGTTTCTTATGGAAATGATTCGTTAACCGGCACAGCTCCTGACCTTGAAAATGTGAAAAGAAAAAAAGAGAAATAGAGGCAAAATGAAAAGGTAAAGGACACAAAAGCGAACGAAAATAAGCTTTTGTGTCCCCTTCGTAAATATTTTTTATTTTCCTCTCCCAAAACGTTCAAAAAATTGTTACAATAGTAGAGGAGTTTGCCAAAACATACTATTTTTTAATGAATGGCATGCATTCATCATGCAAAACATATTTTGCATGCAATTGATAGGAGGATGGAGAGAATGAATATCCACGAGTATCAAGGCAAGCAGCTCCTAAGACAATACGGGGTTGCCGTACCAAATGGTAAAGTTGCTTTTTCAGTAGAAGAAGCGGTTGAAGCAGCAAAAGAATTAAGCACTCAAGTGAGTGTTGTAAAAGCTCAAATTCATGCTGGTGGACGTGGAAAAGCTGGCGGGGTTAAAGTAGCAAAAAATTTAGATGAGGTTCGTACATACGCTGAAGAGATACTAGGTAAAACTTTAGTAACTCATCAAACAGGACCAGAAGGAAAAGAAGTAAAGCGCTTACTAATTGAAGAAGGCTGCGACATCAAAAAAGAGTATTACATTGGACTCGTTCTTGACCGTGCCACTTCAAGAGTTGTGTTAATGGGTTCTGAAGAAGGTGGAACTGAAATTGAAGAAGTTGCAGAAGCGACACCTGAAAAAATCTTTAAAGAAGTTATTGATCCAGCTGTTGGATTACAAGGGTTTCAAGCTCGTCGTTTAGCCTTTAATATCAATATTCCTAAAGAACTTGTTGGCCAAGCTGTGAAATTTATGCTCGGTTTATACAGAGTGTTCGTAGAAAAAGATTGTTCGATTGCTGAAATTAACCCACTAGTAACGACTGGTGATGGAAAAGTTATGGCACTGGATGCGAAATTAAATTTTGATTCTAATGCATTGTACCGTCAAAAAGATATTCTTGAATTCCGTGATCTTGACGAAGAAGATGTAAAAGAAATCGAAGCTTCTAAATATGACTTAAGTTACATCTCTCTTGATGGTAACATCGGATGTATGGTTAATGGTGCAGGGCTTGCAATGGCAACAATGGATATCATTAAACATTACAATGGTGATCCAGCTAACTTCCTTGATGTTGGGGGCGGTGCTACAGCTGAGAAAGTAACAGAAGCCTTTAAGATTATTTTATCAGATGAAAACGTTAAAGGAATTTTTGTTAATATTTTCGGTGGAATTATGAAGTGTGATGTTATTGCTGAAGGTGTTATTGAAGCAACGAAACAAGTTGGTTTAGAAATTCCACTTGTTGTTCGCTTAGAAGGAACAAATGTTGACTTAGGTAAAAAGATTCTTAATGAATCAGGTTTAAACATCACTTCAGCTGATTCAATGGCTGACGGTGCACAAAAAATAGTTTCACTAGTGAAATAGAAAGGCGGGACGTGGAGAATGAGTATCCTGATTAATAAAGATACAAAAGTAATTGTACAAGGGATAACAGGTGCAACAGGTTTATTCCATACAAAACAAGCGGTTGAATATGGAACACAAATCGTTGGTGGTGTCACTCCTGGTAAGGGAGGAACGGAGATTGAAGGAATTCCTGTTTTTGATACAGTTCAACAAGCTGTAGAAGCTACAGGTGCAACAGCTTCCGTTATTTATGTTCCACCAGCATTTGCAGCAGATGCGATTATGGAAGCAACTGATGCGGAGCTTGATTTAGTGATTTGTATTACTGAAGGAATCCCGGTTCTTGATATGACAAATGTTAAACGTTATATGGAAGGGAAAAAGACTCGTCTTGTAGGACCAAACTGCCCTGGTGTAATCACACCAGAAGAATGTAAAATTGGAATTATGCCTGGTTACATTCATAAAAAAGGTCATGTTGGTGTTGTTTCTCGTTCAGGAACATTAACATATGAAGCTGTTCATCAACTGTCTACAGAAGGAATTGGCCAATCAACTGCTGTTGGAATTGGTGGAGACCCTGTAAACGGAACAAACTTTATCGATGTACTACAACTCTTTAACGAAGACCCTGATACATATGCGGTCATTATGATCGGTGAAATTGGGGGAACTGCGGAAGAAGAAGCAGCAGAATGGATTAAAGCAAACATGAAAAAGCCTGTAGTAGGATTCATCGGTGGTCAAACAGCACCTCCAGGGAAACGTATGGGTCATGCTGGAGCCATTATTTCAGGCGGTAAAGGGACAGCAGCAGAAAAGATTAAAACGCTTGAAAGCTGCGGTGTGAAAGTTGCACCAACTCCATCCGTTATGGGAGAAACATTAATTTCTGTATTAAAAGAACAAAATCTTCTTGAAAAATGTATTACTCATAAATAAAAAGCAAAAAGCTCCCATAGAAGGGAGCTTTTTCTTTTCTTAACGAAAAATGAAAAGATATGGTTCTAATATCATAGTTTTTTAGGAGTGGATTAGATGAATGCATTTCATGAACGGTTGCTGCATCTTCATCATTGTCGTGGAGTTGGATGGAAAACAATTCGGAAAATCTTATCAGTAGATGCTACGTTAGAAAAGCTATATCAATTGTCTGAAAAAGAGCTCATTTCTCATTATTCTCTTCAAAAAAAGTATGCCGCTCTCCTTTATCAAGATTTACACTTCATTTCAATGCCCCAACTTTTACAAGAATACAAAGAGAAGCAAATTATTCCCATCACTATTTTTGAAAACGAATATCCACCGATTTTAAAGCAGCTTTTCGATCCTCCTTGGGTAGTCTATTGTAAAGGGAATATAGCATTATTACATTATTCCAAAGCATTAGCGGTTGTAGGAACGAGAGAACCTACAAAAGGGGGGCGCTATAGTTTAGAAAAAATCATCCGTCCCGTTGTAGAGGAGGGTTGGTTAATTGTGAGTGGGCTTGCTAAAGGCATTGATACAATAGCGCACCGGTTAACAATGGACAATGGTGGAAAGACAATCGCGATTCTTGGTTCTGGGTTTGATTATATCTATCCATCAAGTAATTACCATCTAGCAAATGAAATTGCAAGAGATCATCTCCTACTTTCTGAGTATCCAGCAAAAACAAAGCCAAATAAGTGGCAATTTCCAGAGCGAAATCGGTTGATTAGTGGATTAAGCAAAGGAACAGTAGTTGTAGAAGCAAAAGAACGAAGTGGTGCTTTAATTACTGCCGATCAGGCGCTAGAACAAGGCAAAGATGTATTTGCAGTACCAGGACCTATTTACGAACAAATGTCTTTAGGGCCGAATCGACTTATCCAGCAAGGTGCAAAATTAATTGTAGAGGCAAAGGACATTATCGAAGAATATGAAAATGAAAATTGGGAAAACTGATAGTTATTTAAGTAGTTCAGTACCAATAGTTTTCACAATAGTGTTAAATAATGTTATCATTATATGATAAATAGTTTTTGTTTCACTTGATTTTTTGAAAGTAATATTTGACAAATCGTAAACTTGTGTTTAATAATAGGGAAGATTTTAATATATCCTTCGAAGGGGGAGGAGCTCGGTATGGCAGATTACTTAGTAATCGTTGAATCTCCCGCTAAAGCAAAGACAATTGGTAAATACTTAGGGAAGAAATATATCGTTAAGGCATCAATGGGACATGTTAGAGATTTGCCGAAAAGTCAAATGGGAGTAGATGTTGAAAGAAGTTTCGACCCGAAATATATCACGATTCGTGGTAAGGGTCCAGTTTTAAAGGAATTAAAAAGTGCAGCAAAAAAAGTCAAACGTATTTATTTAGCAGCTGACCCGGATCGTGAAGGGGAAGCAATTGCTTGGCACCTTGCCCATAGTCTAAATATTGATGAACAATCAGACTGTAGGGTTGTGTTTAATGAAATTACAAAACAAGCGATTAAAGATGCTTTTAAAACACCACGTCCAATTAATATGGATTTAGTAGATGCTCAACAAGCACGTCGTGTGTTAGATAGGCTTGTTGGTTACAATATTAGTCCTATATTATGGAAGAAAGTGAAAAAAGGATTAAGTGCCGGTCGTGTCCAATCGGTAGCTGTTAAAATGATAATTGACCGTGAAAAAGAAATTCAAGCTTTTGTTCCAGAGGAATACTGGACAATTCAAGGTTTATTTAAAATGAACAATGAGCAGTTTGAAGCTAAGTTTTATGGTGTGGACAATAAAAAAGTTGAACTAAAATCTGAGGATGACGTAAAGCAGGTTCTTGGTCAATTAAAAGGAGATTCGTTTTCCATTACTTCCGTAAAGAAAAAGGAGCGGAAACGAAACCCGGTTGCTCCATTTACGACATCTTCTCTGCAGCAAGAAGCAGCGCGAAAATTAAACTTTCGGGCGAAAAAGACAATGATGTTGGCACAACAATTATATGAAGGAATTGACCTTGGTAAAGAAGGAACTGTTGGGTTGATTACGTATATGCGTACAGATTCATCTCGAATTTCGGATACAGCTAAAGAAGAAACGAAACAGTATATCGAAGAACAATACGGACAAGAGTACACTCGTAAAGGTGAGCGGACAACGAAAAACTCAGATAAAAAAACACAAGATGCTCATGAGGCGATTCGTCCGACATCTGTTTTATATGACCCGAAGACAGTTAAATCATTTTTGTCCAGAGATCAATTTCGTTTATATAAGCTTATCTGGGAACGCTTAGTCGCAAGTGAAATGGCACCAGCGATTATGGATACAATGACTGTAGACTTAGATAACGCGGGAGTTGTATTTCGAGCAACAGGCTCAAAAGTTAAATTTCCTGGTTTCATGAAAGTGTATATCGAAGGAAATGATGATGGGAAAAAGGAAGAAGATAAATTACTTCCTGACTTAGAAGAAGGCGCTTCAGTTAAGAAAGAGGAAATTACACCAAATCAGCATTTTACACAACCGCCACCACGTTATTCAGAGGCAAGATTGGTAAAGACAATGGAAGAGTTAGGAATTGGTCGACCATCTACTTTTGCCCCAACTCTTGATACGATTCAACGTCGTGGATATGTTGCTTTAGATGATAAGCGTTTTGTTCCGACAGAGTTAGGAGAAATCGTTATCGAGTTAATTTCTGAATTTTTCTCAGAAATCTTGGATGTAGAATTTACAGCGAAAATGGAAAACGACCTTGACTCAGTTGAAGAAGGTGAGAAAAACTGGATTCAAATTATCGATCATTTCTACCATGAATTTGAAAAGCAAGTGAAACATGCTGAAGAAGAAATGGAAGAAGTCGAAATCAAAGATGAGCCTGCAGGAGAATCATGTGAAAAATGTGGCCATGACATGGTTTATAAAATGGGACGTTACGGCAAGTTCATGGCATGTTCCAACTTTCCGGATTGTCGAAATACAAAAGCGATTGTAAAAGATATTGGTGTAAGTTGTCCAACTTGTAAAGAAGGAAAAATTGTCGAACGAAAAAGCAAAAAACGACGTACTTTTTATGGTTGTGACCAATATCCTAGCTGTGAATTTGTTTCATGGGATAAGCCGATTGCAAGGACATGTCCAAAGTGTGATAGCATGCTTGTAGAGAAAAAGTCGAAAAAAGGGACACAAGTCGAGTGTGTGTCTTGTGATTATAAAGAAGAGCGATTATAGGATGAGAATAGACTCATCCTTTTACGAAGAAAAGGAGTTTCAACATGAGTGGAATTAATGTAATAGGAGCGGGATTAGCTGGAAGTGAAGCAGCTTGGCAAATAGCCAAGCAAGGCGTTCCAGTTACACTATTTGAAATGAGACCAGTTCGGCAAACTCCCGCACATCATACAGATAAATTTGCTGAACTAGTATGCAGTAACTCATTACGAGCTAATACATTAACAAATGCTGTCGGTGTATTAAAAGAAGAAATGAGACTGCTTGATTCTGTCATTATTAAAGCAGCAGATGATTGTTCTGTTCCTGCAGGTGGTGCGTTAGCAGTAGACCGTCATGAATTTGCCAATGCAGTGACAGAACGAGTTCGAAACCATCCGAATGTAACGGTGGTAACAGAAGAAATTGAAAAAATTCCTGATGGACCTACTGTAATTGCAACAGGTCCATTAACGTCACCTGCTTTATCGGAACAATTACAACATTTAACTGGCGAAGAATATTTATATTTTTACGATGCTGCAGCTCCAATTATTGAAACCGATAGCATTGATATGGAAAAAGTATATTTAAAATCAAGGTATGACAAAGGGGAAGCCGCATATTTAAATTGCCCGATGACAGAGGAAGAGTTTGACCGATTTTATGAGGCACTCATTGCTGCTGAATCTGTCCCGTTAAAAGAGTTTGAAAAAGAAATTTTCTTTGAAGGGTGTATGCCTGTAGAAGTGATGGCAAAGCGTGGCAAAAAAACATTGTTGTTTGGTCCAATGAAACCAGTCGGTCTTGAGGACCCGAAAACAGGCAAACGTCCATTTGCTGTTGTTCAGCTAAGACAAGATAACCAATCTGGAACCCTTTACAATATTGTTGGATTCCAAACCCATATTAAATGGGGGCCCCAAAAAGAAATTATTCAATTAATCCCTGGTTTAGAAAATGCGGAGATTGTAAGGTATGGAGTAATGCATCGAAACACTTTTATTAATTCTCCTAATTTACTTGAGCCAACATATCAATATCGGCAACGAGAAGATTTATTTTTTGCTGGTCAAATTACCGGTGTCGAAGGTTATGTTGAATCAGCTGCAGCTGGGTTAATTGCAGGAATGAATGCAGCAAGATTGGTTCAAAATAAAGACGTGCTTACCTTCCCACAAGAGACTGTTTTAGGAAGTATGGCTAACTATATTACAACGGCAAACGCAAAAAACTTTCAGCCAATGAATGCGAATTTCGGTTTATTGCCACCGTTAGAAAAGCGAATTAAAAACAAGCAAGAACGCAATGAACAGCTAGCAAACCGTGCGTTGACAACAATTCAGAATTTTGTGAAAAAAATGTAAACTTTATTGAAAAGAGCTACTAAATTATGATAAAATTTAGTAGCTCTTGTGAGGTGGACTAAAATATGAACATAAAAATGGAACAAGAAAAAACACTGTTTTTTCAATATTTACAAATTGAAAAAAATAGTTCGGTTCATACGTTTACGAATTATGAGCTAGATATCACCCACTTCATATCGTTTATGAAGCAGCATAAGATCGTTGACTTTGCTGCTGTTTCGTATGTTTTTGTAAGATTATATTTAACTGAGTTATATCGCCAAGGTTTTGCAAGGTCAACTGTAGCTCGAAAAATCTCGTGTTTACGAAGCTTCTATCGTTTTCTTCTCCGTGAAGCTTTCGTAACAGAAAATCCGTTTGCCTTTGCCCATTTGCCAAAAAAAGAATTGAAACTACCTACTTTTTTGTATGAACAAGAAATGGAAACGTTATTTTCTTCTTTTAGTCAAGACGAACCTCTTGATCAAAGAGACAAAGCGCTTCTAGAACTGCTTTATGCAACAGGGATTCGTGTGAGCGAGTGTTGTAATGTAACGATAGACAATATTGATTTTACATTTGGTACCATACTTGTATTCGGAAAAGGTAGGAAAGAGCGATATGTTCCAGTTGGTAGCTTTGCTTTAGATGCAATTGAAACCTATATCAATGATGGTCGTATACAGTTAGTAAAGAAAAGTTCAAAGCCGACAACAAATTTGTTTGTAAACTTCCGAGGTGGCCCGTTAAGTGATCGCAGTGTCCGTACGATTTTAAACAAACGATTAGGTCAAGCGGCACTTACTGTTCATAGTACACCCCATATGTTACGACATACATTTGCCACTCATTTATTAAATCAAGGTGCTGATTTAAGAGTTGTGCAAGAATTGTTAGGACATGAACACCTTTCTTCAACCCAAATTTACACACATGTAACAAAAGACCGCTTAAAAGAAGTATACAATAAGCACCATCCAAGAGCATAAGGTCAAATAGAGAACGATAAGGAGGATTATCATGACAACTCACTCTTTTCATGCGACAACGATTTTTGCGATTCAACATAACGGGAAATGTGCGATGACAGGCGACGGCCAAGTGACATTCGGTAATGCCGTTGTCATGAAGCATACAGCTCGAAAAGTCCGTAAGATTTATCAGGGGAAAGTATTAGCTGGTTTTGCTGGTTCCGTTGCGGACGCTTTTACTTTATTTGAAAAATTCGAAGGTCGATTAGAAGAGTTTAACGGGAACCTGCAAAGAGCAGCTGTAGAATTAGCAAAAGAATGGCGAAATGATAAAGTGTTACGACGTCTTGAAGCGATGTTAATCGTAATGAATGAAGAGCACTTATTGCTTGTATCAGGGACAGGAGAAGTTATTGAGCCTGATGATGGTATTTTAGCAATAGGTTCAGGTGGAAATTATGCTTTATCTGCTGGTCGAGCATTAAAAAAACATGCTCCAAACTTATCTGCTAAAGAAATTGCTGTAGCAGCGCTTGAAACAGCAGGAGAAATTTGTGTGTATACAAATGACCAAATCGTTATTGAAGAATTGTAATTCAAACTGACGTAATGGAGGCGATGAAAATGGAAAGCCAATTAACACCTAGACAAATTGTTGAGCGACTTGATCAATACATAGTAGGGCAAGATGCAGCAAAACGTTCGGTTGCAATTGCATTAAGAAATCGTTATCGTCGTGGAAAATTAGAAGAAAAATTACGAGATGAAGTAACACCGAAAAATATTTTAATGATTGGACCAACAGGTGTAGGGAAAACTGAAATTGCCAGAAGGTTAGCAAAATTAGTTGGAGCTCCATTTAGCAAAGTGGAAGCAACAAAATTCACAGAAGTTGGTTATGTAGGACGCGATGTAGAATCAATGGTTCGTGATTTAGTTGAAACGTCTATTCGTTTAGTGAAGGAAGAAAAAATGGTCAGTGTAAAAGACAAAGCTGAGGAAAATGCGAATCGCAGAATCGTTGACTTGCTTGTACCAACCGCTAAAAAACAAACACAATACAAAAATCCATTAGAAATGTTGTTTGGAAATCAAGGACAACAAGAAGAATCCCAACCAGAACCAGAGCAAACCGATGCAAACCAACGGAAAAAGCAAATGGCTCATCAGTTAGCATTAGGAGAGCTCGAGGATTGGATGGTGACGATTGAAGTAGAAGAACAATCGCAAAACTTCCTTGATATGTTTCAAGGGGCTGGTATGGAACAAATGGGCATCAATATGCAAGATATGTTAGGTGGAATGATGCCAAAGCGAAAGAAAAAACGGAAGTTGACTGTTGCTGATGCTAGAAAAGTATTAACGGATGAAGAAGCACAAAAATTAATTGATATGGATGAAGTGACACAAGATGCTGTGAATCGTGCAGAACAATTAGGAATTATTTTTATTGATGAAATTGATAAAGTGGCAGGAAAAAATCAAAATTCTGCCGATGTATCTAGAGAAGGGGTACAACGAGATATTCTTCCAATTGTCGAAGGTTCAACGGTCGTTACGAAGTATGGGCCAGTTCGTACGGATCACATTTTATTTATTGCTGCTGGAGCTTTTCATATGGCAAAACCGTCAGATTTAATTCCGGAATTACAAGGGCGTTTCCCGATTCGAGTGGAGCTATCAAACCTAACAGTAGATGACTTTAAACGAATCTTAATTGAACCGAATAATGCATTAATAAAGCAATATACGGCTCTATTAGAAACAGAAGGTATAAAAGTAGAATTTTCTGACGATGCTATTCATAAGATTGCGACAATTGCAACGGATGTAAATCAAGATACAGAAAACATCGGAGCACGACGACTTCATACGTTATTAGAAAAATTGTTGGAGGATTTATCTTTCGAAGCACCAGATATTAACTTAGCAGAAATTAAAATTACACCACAGTATGTAGAAGAAAAATTAGCATCGATTGCTAAAAACAGAGATTTAAGCCAGTATATTTTGTAGGATGAAACTAGGAGGAAAAACAATGGATTTATTATCAAGAACGAGAAAAATTAATGAAATGTTACAAAAATCAGGCGGACAGCACGTAAATTTTAGAGATATGGCGGAAACGTTACGTGATGTTATAAGTGCCAATATTTTTGTTGTTAGTCGCCGTGGGAAATTATTAGGGTTTGCGATTAAACAAGAAATCGAAAATGAACGAATGAAGAAAATGTTAGAAGAACGCCAATTTCCTGAAGTGTATACAACGAACTTATTTAAATTAGATGAAACAAGTGCCAATTTAGATATTAATAGTGAGTACACGGCATTCCCTGTTGAGAATAAAGATTTATTTTCAACAGGCTTAACGACGATTGTCCCTATCCTTGGTGGAGGACAAAGATTAGGAACATTAATATTAGCCAGATTAAATGATTCCTTTAATAATGATGATTTAATCTTAGCTGAATATGGCGCTACAGTTGTAGGTATGGAAATTTTACATGAAAAGACACAAGAAATTGAAGAAGAAGCAAGAAGTAAAGCTGTTGTTCAAATGGCGATTTCATCTTTATCCTATAGTGAATTAGAAGCTGTTGAGCATATTTTTGAAGAATTAGACGGAAAAGAAGGCTTGCTTGTTGCAAGTAAAATTGCGGACCGAGTTGGGATTACACGTTCAGTTATCGTCAATGCATTACGAAAATTAGAAAGTGCTGGTGTGATTGAATCAAGATCACTGGGAATGAAAGGCACATATATAAAAGTTTTGAACGATAAATTTTTAGCAGAACTAGAAAAATTAAAAACAAATTAACATTTAAAGGAAAAAACACCGTTCTAAGGTAATAGGAACGGTGTTTTTTCGACTTTTTTTTTGTTTTTTTTTAAATAGTTGTAGATCAAAAGCTTCCTTCATAGTATGATATATTTTAGTTTACTATTGATATATGACAATTGTAGGAGAAATAAAAGTACGTCAATGAAAAAATGTAAAAAAACATGAAAAAAGGAATTAATTATTAATTATTTTTTAGGAATTATATATTATAATAGATATGCGATTACATCATTCTTCATAATTCGATAAAGTTAGCTAAGACTTTAGTCTAGAAGTTTTGATGATGTAATTTAGTGAAAGGGTGAATAAATATGAATCTTTTCTCGAGTTCTGCATTTCATACACTTGAGAAAGCCATTGATGGATCAGCTTTACGACAAAAAACAATCGCAAATAATATCGCAAATGTCGATACACCAAACTACAAAGCGAAAAATGTCGAATTCAAACATACGTTAAACCGTGAGTTGGAAAATAGTTCTTTTAACGCGAATCGAACGGACCATAGACATATCGAATTTAGTACAGGAAAACAAAGACAAGCTTTTGTAACGGCCAATAACAACACGATGTACAATCACAACTTGAACAATGTAGACATTGACCATGAAATGGCAGAGCTTGCAAAAAACCAAATCTATTATAATGCGTTAATTGATCGCTTGAATGGTAGATTTAAAAGCCTTGAGACCGTTATAAAAGGAGGTAGATAGGGATGACGATTTTTAGTGGGTTTAATACAACAGCTTCAGCTTTAACGGCTCAACGTTTGAGAATGGATGTTGTGTCATCAAACATGGCGAATGCAGACACAACACGAGCAAATTTTGTAAATGGAGAGTGGCAACCTTATCGTAGGAAGATGGTTGTGCTACAACCGAACCAACAACACTTCTCTTCCCATTTACAAAAAGCAATGGGAAAAAGCGACCAAGCTGGTGAAGGTGTGAAAGTTTCAAGAATCGTTGAAGACCAATCTCCCTTTAAGCTTGTTTACGACCCATTTCATCCAGATGCGAACGCAGAAGGATATGTTCAATTACCAAACGTGGATCCATTAAAGGAAACAGTTGATTTAATGAGTGCAACACGTTCATATGAAGCCAATGTAACAACATTAAATGCAACGAAAAATATGTTAATGAAGGCCCTAGAAATTGGGCGTTAACGATAAAGAGAGGGTAAATCATGAACATTAATAAAATTCAGTCTCCGTTTGTATTGCCGCGTGGTTTAGAGGTGAAACAAACACCAGCAGAAGCTCATACTAAATTTAAACAAGCATTAAGCGATGCACTTCAAAATGTAAATAAAGTGCAAAATGAATCAGCTAAAGCAACCGAGGCATTAGCTAGGGGCGAAATTGATGACTTACACAATGTAATGATTACAGGACAAAAAGCTTCCTTAACATTACAGGCGACAGTAGAAGTTCGAAATAAAGTGATTGAAGCATACCAAGAAGTAATGAGAATGCAAGTATAAAATCAAGTGAGTTTACAACATTGACATGGTTTTAGCTAGGAGGGCACATGAACGAGAATCTTACATTATATAAAGAGAAAATAGGGACTTTTTGGAAAAGTAGAACGATGAGTCAAAAAGGAATGATGATCGGTTCAGTTGCGCTATTACTTTTATTATTTGGTTTACTAGCTTTTTTTGGTACCCGTTCAAACTTTGTGCCCCTATACAGTAATTTAACTGTACAAGAAACTGGTCAAATTAAGGAAACACTTGATGCCAGAGGGATTCAGTCACAAATTTCACATAATGGGACAACAATTAGTGTACCAGAGCCGATGGTTGACACATTAAAAGTAGAGTTAGCAGCTGAAGGAATTCCGAATAGCGGAAGTATTGATTATGGAACGTTTAAAGATGGTATGGGTTTTGGTATGACTGATAATGAATTTTCAGTTGTAGAGAGAGCAGCGATTCAAACGGAATTAGGAAACTTAATTCGTAATGTTGATGGTGTTTCAAGTGCGAATGTCATGATTACATTACCAGAGGAAAGTTTGTGGGTTACAGATACACCGAATGCAGCATCTGCATCGATTGTTGTTAACACGGCTCCAGGATATCAAATAGATGCCAAGCAAGTTCGGGCACTTTACCATTTAGTATCAAAAAGTGTACCGAATCTTCCAATTGAAAATATCGTGATTATGAACCAAATGTTTGAACACCTTGAGTATTTAGACGATTCAGCTGTTGGTTCTTCACTTACAGCATATGAGCAACAACGTTCAATCAAACGTGATGTTGAGCAAGATATTCAACGTCAATTACAACAAATGCTTGGGACGATAATGGGTCATGATAAAGTATTAGTTTCTGTCTCAACGGATATTGACTTTACTCAAGAAAATCGTCAAGAAGATTTAGTGACGCCAGTAGATGAAGAAAATATGGCTGGATTAGCTGTAAGTATAGAGAGAGTAACCGAAACGTATTCAGGAGAAGACATGGGTGAAGGAGGAATTGCTGGAGTTGGTGAAGGCATTCCGAATTATCCAGGAGTTATTGGTGGTGGTGTAGGTGACTATGAAAGAATTGAAGAACGAATTAACAATGATGTGAATCGAATTCGTCGTGATATCGTTGAAAGCCCGTATCGTATAAGAGATATCGGCTTACAAGTCATGGTGGAACCACCCAATCCTGAAGACCCACTATCTTTACCGCAAGAACGAATTAATGATATTCAACAGATTTTAGGTACGATTGTTCGTACAAGTATTGATAGTAATATTGCAGATAACTTAACAGATGATGAAATCAATCAAAAAATATTCGTATCAGCACAACCATTTAATGGGAAACCAGTGCTAGAACCTGTTGTTCAACCTATGATTCCAACATGGATGTATGTTGTCGGCGGAGTGCTTGTGGCGATTATCGTTTTATTAGTTATTTTACTTGTTCGTCGTAAAAAAGCAGCTCAAGAAGAAACAGAAGAAGTTGAAGTTCAGCCAACTATGGCAAGAGAGATTCCTGATTTACCGAATGATGATGATAGTGAGATGGCAGTAAAACGAAAACAGTTAGAGAAATTAGCAAAAGACAAACCAGATGATTTTGCGAAACTAGTTCGAACTTGGTTAACTGAAGATTAGGAGGGAAAGCAGTTGAAGGACACAAAGAAAAATTCGAAACTATCTGGCAAACAAAAAGCGGCTATCCTCCTAATTTCATTAGGGCCAGATGTTTCTGCACAAGTCTATAAACATTTAAGTGAAGAGGAAATTGAAAAACTCACTTTGGAAATTGCGAATGTACGTAAGGTTGAAAGCAACACGAAGGAAGAAATCGTCGAGCAATTTCATCAATTAGTATTAGCGCAAGATTATATTTCCCAAGGTGGAATTGGCTATGCGAAAAACGTTCTTGAAAAAGCATTAGGTGAAAACGAAGCGATGGAAATTATTAACCGATTAACATCGACTTTACAAGTTCGTCCTTTTGATTTTGCAAGAAAAGCTGATGCATCCCAAATTTTAAACTTTATTCAAAATGAACATCCACAAACGATTGCTCTAATTTTATCTTATTTAGAATCAGTACAAGCAGGACAAATTCTTTCTGAGCTTCCACAAGAAGTTCAAGCAGATGTTGCAAAGCGAATTGCGTTAATGGATAGCACATCACCTGAAATTGTAAATGAAGTCGAAAGTATTCTCGAACAAAAATTATCCGCGACTGTTACGCAAGATTACACAGAGACTGGTGGAATTGAAGCGGTTGTGGAAGTATTAAATGGTGTAGATCGAAGTACGGAAAGAACAATTTTAGATGCACTTGAAATTCAAGACCCAGAACTTGCAGAAGAAATTAAGAAGAGAATGTTTGTCTTTGAAGATATTGTCACTCTTGATAATCGTTCGATTCAACGTGTTATCCGTGATGTAGAAAATGAAGATTTACAGCTTTCACTTAAAGTGGCAAGTGATGAAGTGAAGGAAGTTATCTTTAGTAATATGTCTCAGCGTATGGCAGATACGTTCAAAGAGGAAATGGAATTTATGGGTCCTGTTAGACTTCGAGATGTAGAAGAAGCGCAGTCGCGAATTGTAGCGATTGTTCGTCGTCTTGAAGAGGCAGGTGAAATCGTAATCGCGCGTGGCGGAGGAGATGATATTATTGTCTAAGCTCATTAAGTCGCCTTTTACGAACGCCAAAAAAGAAGAATTCGTCCAAATAGGAATTAAACCAATTCAAACCCAAGCATGTAACGACGAGTTTGAAATGGACGAACAAGAGCATATGTACACAAATGTGTCAGAAGAAGCTAATCAGCTTATTGAACAAGCCAAAGCTGATGCGGCAGAAATCATTGCAAATGCAGAACGACAAGCTGAAGAAATGAGACAACAGCTCGACTTATATCAACAGCAAGTTCATGAGCAACTAGAACAATTGCAAAGAGAAGCACAAGAAGTTGGTTATAATGAAGGATTTGAACACGGGTTAGATGCCGGAAAAGCAGCATGTGAACAGGACTTTAATCAAGCTAAAGCGGTTATCGCTTCCTCTAAGCAGGACTATCACAATCGAGTAGAACAGGCAGAGCCCGTTATTATCGACATCGCTTTAGCAATATGCCAAAAAATGATGCCAGGCGTCATTTCTCAGTTAGATGATGCATGGATGGTCATTTTGAAAGAAGCGATTAAAGAAGTGAGAGATAGGGAAGATGTAACGTTATATATCCATCCGGTGATGTATGAACGGACCTTATCCCATAAAGAAGAAATTAGTAGTTTATTAAGTCAAACACAAGAATTGTATATTTATCCTGATTCTCAGCTCGATGAACAAGGATGTATAATCGAAACTCCGTTTGGTCGTATCGATGCGAGTGTTGATAGCCAACTTACTGAAATAAAGGCGAGACTTCATGAAAAACTGAAGGAGGCTTCGACAAGTGAACGCGCATAGTGTGATATCTGAAATTCAAACCATTGACTCGTTAAAATGGTATGGAAAAGTAACAAGGGTAGTTGGATTGACGATTGAATCAAGAGGGCCTCAAGCTTCGATCGGAGACCTGTGTTATATCCATGTCGGCAAGCAAAAAAAATCAAAAGTGATGGCTGAAGTTGTAGGCTTTCGTGATGAAAATGTGTTGTTAATGCCACTTAACGGAACAAATGATATTTCTCCAGGGAGCTTAGTTGAAGGAACAAATAAACCATTACAAATTAAAGTGGGCTCAAATTTGATTGGGAAAATTATAGATGGGTGTGGACAACCTCTAGATGGAACAGAACTTCCTGGAGGGTTATCTTCTTTTCCGACGGATAATAATCCGCCAAACCCATTAAAAAGACCGCGAATTTCTGAACAAATGGGCTTAGGTGTAAGAGCGATTGACTCGTTATTAACGGTTGGAAAAGGACAGCGTATCGGAATTTTTGCAGGAAGTGGAGTGGGGAAAAGTACACTTCTTTCCATGATTACGAAAAACTCTGAAGCTGATATTAATGTCATTGCATTAATTGGAGAGCGTGGTCGTGAGGTAAAAGACTTTATCGAACGTGACCTTGGCGAAGAAGGATTAAAACGTACGGTATTAGTTGTTGCCACATCAGACCAACCTGCTTTAATGCGAATAAAAGGAGCCATGACCGCGACGGCGATTGCAGAATATTTCCGAAATCAAGGTTTAGATGTGAACCTAATGATGGATTCGGTGACGCGATTTGCGATGGCCCAGCGTGAAATCGGATTAGCTATCGGAGAACCCCCTACAACAAAAGGGTATACACCATCAGTTTTTGCGATGCTTCCTCGTTTGTTAGAACGATCAGGGACAGATGCAACAGGTTCGATTACAGCGTTTTACACCGTTTTAGTGGATGGCGACGATTTTAATGAACCTATTTCTGATGCGGTCCGAGGGATCTTAGATGGTCATTTTATTTTAGACCGCAAATTGGCGAATAAAGGCCAGTTTCCAGCGATTAATATACTCAGAAGTGTGAGTCGTGTCATGCACGACATTGCTTCTCCAGACCATTTACATGCAGCAGAACAATTACGAACGTTATTAGCTTCGTATTATGACTCAGAAGATTTAATAAATATCGGAGCTTATAAAAGAGGGACATCCAAGCAAGTTGATGAAGCGATTCGAATGTATCCTCAAATTATTTCATTTTTAAAACAAGGCACAGAAGAACATATTTCCTTTGATGAGTCGAAACATCAGTTAGTTCAAGACTTTGGGAAAGGAGAGAAACGATGACCTTTCAATATACGTTGCAAAAAGTATTAGAAATGAAAGAAAAAGAAAAACAGACGAAGCAGCTTGATTATCATGAAGCAGCGCAAACGTTTGAAGACACAGCGACAGCTTTATATAACTTGTTAAAAAAACGGGAAAAAATTGAGGATGGCTACCGAGAACAGCTGTCTTCAGGAATGCCAGTTCATGAATTGTTGCAACATCAAACATTAATCATGCGATTACAACAGGAAATTGAGCAACAGCAATTTAAAACAAATATCGCACGAGAACAAATGTATCAAAAACAAGATATGTTAACTAAATCAGCGATTGAATTTAAAACCTATGAAAAAATGAAAGAAAATAAACATGAGGAATATATGCTAGCACAAAAAGCGGAAGAAAATAAACTCATGGATGAAATAGCCGTTCAGTTATATGCAAACCGCTAAAGAATAGGTGAGAAGATGAGCGAAAAACAAAAAGAATATAGCAAGTTTCAATGGTTTTTCTTTACCGGTCTTATTCCATTGCTTTTCTTATTGCTTCTTGTTTTCGTAGGTGCCCAGTTTCTTGGTATTAACCTTGGAGAAAAAGCCAAAGAAGTGGGCTCTACACTTCCGTTTGTTTCTTCGATGATAGATGAAGAAGATGCAAATCAAGAGGAAGAGGAAGACGCAGTAAATGTTGAAGAACTATTAGCTACTATTAATGAACAAGAAGCTAAAATTGCTGATTTAGAGCGTCAGGTTGAACAGAAAGAAGAAGAACTCGGATTGCAAACCGAGCTCGCAAAGGAATTAGAAGAGCAAGTGGGTCTGCAAGAAGAAGCGACAGCTGACGTAAAAATAGAACTAAAAGATATAGGAAAAACATATGAAGCAATGTCTGCTAAAAATGCGGCCAACATTTTATCTGAACTCGAAGTAGATGAAGCGATTTTGCATATGTCCCAAATTTCGATTCAAACACGCGCTGCCATATTAGCGAAGATGGAAGCAGAAAAAGCCGCTGATATTATGCTTCTCCTATCTAGTCAATAATATATAAGCAACTGAAAGGAGGTGAAAGAAAAAACATGCAACTCGCACCTATACAACTACTTGGCCTTCAACAACAAGCAGTAGGGCAAAAACACCTATTAAGCGAAAGTACGGGTGAAAACACAGCTTTCTTTGGGGTGTTTCAACAAATGCTTTTACCGCAGGAAGAGGAACAACATCATCAACTAGAACTACAAAAGGATGTACCTTTGTTAACGGAAACAGAAACTGATGAAGCTCTTTTCATTGTAGCAGACCACTTTCAACATCTTTATGTTCCTACTGAGTCAACAAAAGAAGCGACATTGGTACTTGAACAACTACCTGATGATATAAAACAACAGCTAGAAAACGTAATTGGTTCTAACCAATCGATGGAACTTGTCTTGAACGATACGGAATTGAACCCAATCACAAAAGTCATCGCGTTATTATTATCATTACAAGAAGAACAAGACAAAGGAACAATTGATGTAGAAGAAGCACTTGCTCCGCTGTTACCAATCGTATTCGAACTGTTTCCAACCGTTATTCAACAATCTTCTAAAGCAAATGAAACGGTAATGACAGGACAACCGAATGTAAAGGAGCTTTTGCAAAAAGTAATTGCTGTATTAGCTGAAGTCAATCAAGTGGTACAAAAAGAAAAGCCTGTAGCTGAAGCGAAGAAAGAGACATTTTTCCATCATATTCAACTGCAGCAACAGATGATCAATCAAAAACAATCGGTTATGCCGATTCCGAACTTACATGTGAACTATGATGATGGAACAAAATCGCTGTCACTTATTCAACAAGGATTAGAATTAGCTCAACCGATGGACAGAGTTCAGCAATTTGTGATTCATGTTGGAGAATCAGAAACAAAACAAGCTCAGCAACAACAGTTTATGCGACAATTCCAAGAGCTATTAGGGAAAAGTAATGTTCGTCTGTTAAATGGTGGAACGACCCAATTAACATTAAAGTTGAACCCAGCACATCTTGGACGATTAGATATTCAATTATTACAGCAAAACGGTGTCATTACAGCAAAGATTATGGCGACAACGACGGCTGCTAAAGAGTTAATTGAATCGCAATTACACCAACTACGTCAAAGTTTTGGTTTGCAGCAGCTTCAAGTAGAAAAAATTGAAATTGTACAACAACAACAGTTTGGACAATTGAATAAAGACGAAGAAAATAAACAGCAACAACAACGAGAACAACGCCATGAAGAGGATAAAGAAGAGCCTCAGCAAGAATCTTTTTCTGAGCTACTCGAAGATTTAACCTTCAATGAAAAAGTATAAGGTGTGAATAAACAATGACAAATACAATTCAAGATAATTATTCATTGGCAACGCATCAACAACAACAAAAGTCAACACCAGGAAATATTATGGGCAAAGATGACTTTTTGAAATTGTTAATAACACAATTGCAAAATCAAGATCCATTAAATCCGATGGAGGATCGTGAATTTATCGCACAAATGGCTCAGTTTTCGAGTTTAGAACAAATGACAAATATGAGTACGGCGATACAGCAATTTGTAAAAACACAAACGAGTCAAAATTTAGTTCAACATAGTGAGCTTATCGGAAAAAAGGTGAAATGGGAATTAGAAGTGAAAATTGATGATTTCCGTTCACGAACAGAGGAACATGAAAATACGGTTACTTCTGTGAAAGTTGATAAAAACGGTGCGATTTCGATTCAACTCGATAGTGGAGTATGGATTCGTAATGACCAGTTAGTTCAAGTAAGTAAAGCTGAATAATGCTCATTTGTTAGAAAGCAAACGAGGTGATGACTATGGAAACAAAAATCCACTCACACCATTTGCATCAATTACCGAAGCTTCCAGGAAAACATGTGACAAAGCATGTGCAACCTTCTAAATTCGCATCATTGCTTCATTCTCAACTTGAACAAACAGAGGAACTCAAAATAAGTAAACATGCTCAAAAGCGAATGGATGAGCGAGGAATTGAAATAGCTGAACAACGATGGACAGTCATCGAAGGAAAGCTAAAGGAAGCACGTGAAAAAGGCATTCATGACTCTTTAGTATTAATGGAGGAAGCGGCATTAGTTGTAAGTGTGAAAAACAATACCGTGATTACGGCATTAGACCGGGCTGAGGCAAGTTCGCAAATTTTTACAAATATTAATGGCACAATCATTATTTAAAAGATAGCTGGACCGAAAAGGAAGCTATAAATACTGTGGATTGACAGAAGCAGTAAAAAAAACGAAAAGAAGAAAGGGGCATCATGCTCATATGTTACGTTCAATGTACTCAGGAATAAGTGGAATGAAGAACTTTCAAGTAAAACTTGATGTAATCGGAAATAATATCGCTAACGTTAATACTTTCGGATATAAAAAAGGAAGAACGACATTTTCAGATTTAATGAGCCAACAGCTTGCAGGCGCAACAGCACCAGGAGACAACCGTGGAGGAATGAACCCACGTCAAGTTGGGTTAGGATCACAATTAGCAACAATTGATACGATTGGGACACAAGGAAGCTTACAAACAACTGGAAGACAACTTGATTTAGGAATTTCAGGTGATGGATTTTTTGAAGTGCAAGATGGAGCAGGGAATTCTTTTTACACTCGTGCTGGTAACTTTTACTTAGACGAGAATGGTTCGATTGTAAATTCAAACGGGTTGTTCTTAGTTGGGATGAATGGACAATCACCATTACGATTATTTGACCCAGATCAAGATCAAACAATTAATGATGTAAAAAGCTTTAGCATAGGTTCTGATGGAAAGATTAATGTAGTTAATGCTGAAGGTGAA
This sequence comes from Alkalihalobacillus sp. LMS39, assembly GCF_022812285.1. NCBI lineage: Bacteria > Bacillati > Bacillota > Bacilli > Caryophanales > Bacillaceae > Alkalihalobacillus > Alkalihalobacillus sp. LMS39. The sequence continues at coordinate 3,354,638 of NZ_CP093300.1, read as the reverse complement.
TTAATGGAGATGGGTCAAATTGGACTTGTGAAATTTAATAACCCTGACGGATTAGAGAAATCTGGTGGAAACATCTTTATTCAATCTGCGAACTCAGGGGATCCATTACCAATGGCGATTCCAGGTGAGCAAGGAGCAGGATTACTTTTCTCTGGTGCACTTGAAATGTCAAATGTTGACTTATCTGAAGAGTTTACGGAAATGATTGTTGCACAACGTGGATTTCAGGCAAATACGCGAATGATTACCACTTCAGATGAAATTTTACAAGAAATTATGCAAATGAAGCGATAAGCAAACTTAAACTAGGAGGGTAGGCTAGGCTTCGTCCTAGCCTATATAATGCTGATGATTTCTTTAATTCGATTAAATCGCAATGAGTTTTTATTAAATGCATTGTTAATAGAACAAGTCGAAGCTTTTCCTGATACGACGATTACACTTGTCAATGGAAAAAAGATCGTAGTGCTAGATACAATGGATGATGTTATGCTGAAAATCAATCAGTTCTACAAAAGCATCGGCTTAGTTGCGATGTATAAAGACAGACAAACGGAGGGCTCATGAGTGTTTAAAAACAAACTAATTACGATAATGTTAATTATCATTCTTTCATTAACGTTACTCGGTGTGCTTGCTCTCGTATTAGTAAACTACTTTTCTAGTAACTCAGATGAAGACCATGAGCCAACGATTGATGAAATTGTGTCTTTATCATATGACACACCTGAAATGACAACAAATCTTCTTTCGAATGATTTCGCGAAAGTACAATTTCGCATTCAAGTTGATAACAAAAGGGCATTAAGAGAAATTGCGAAGCGAGATTTTCAACTTGAAAATATAATCATCCGTGAATTATCTGAGGTTACAAGTTCTCAGCTTTCGGGTGGAGAAGCAATTGAAGACTTAGAAGGTAATTTACGCGACAAGATTAATGAGTTAATGGAAGAAGGAGAAGTAGTTCACGTCTATACTAGACGATTTATTATTCAATAAATGAACGACATGGAATGAAAAGAGGTGAGGCTCTTGGCTGATATTTTGTCACAAGGCGAGATTGATGCGCTATTGTCTGCGCTATCGACTGGTGAAATGGACGCGGATGAATTAAAGAAAGAAGAATCCGAAAAGAAAATTAAAGTATACGACTTTAAGCGAGCATTAAGGTTTTCGAAAGACCAAATTCGAAGTTTATCGAGAATTCACGAAAACTTTGCCAGGTTGTTAACGACGTTCTTTTCAGCGCAATTACGAACGTTTGTTCAAATTTCAGTTGCATCTGTTGATCAGTTACCATATGAGGAATTTATTCGTTCAATTCCAAAACAGACAATATTGAATGTATTTGAAGCGTACCCGCTAGACGGTCGTTTCTTAATGGAAGTGAATCCGAACATCGCCTATTCAATGTTAGATCGATTATTAGGTGGTAAAGGTATCGCTGTAAATAAAGTTGAAAATTTAACAGAAATCGAAACTCGAATTATGTCTCAATTATTCCAACGAACATTAGAGAGTTTTACGGAAGCTTGGAGTTCGATTATTGAGTTCGATTTAGTGACAGAAGCACTTGAAGTGAACCCGCAATTTTTACAAATGGTATCACCGAATGAAACGGTTGTTGTTATTTCTTTGTCTACTACGATTGGTGAAACATCTGGAATGATTAACATCTGTTTACCTCACGTTGTATTAGAAGAAATTTTACCGAAATTATCTGTACATTATTGGATGCAAACAAAGAAAAAACAACGACTTCCTGAAGAAGTTGTTTCATTAGAAAAAACCGTTCAATCAGCTCCTTTAGTTGTGAACGCTGAATTAGGACGTTCTGAAATTTCAATTCAAGACTTTTTATACTTGGCCATAGGTGATGTCATTGAATTAAATCAACCAATTTCTAAACCATTGGTCGTAAGTGTTGGGGGAGAACCGAAATATTTAGCTCAACCAGGAAAAATAAAAAATCAAGTGGCAGTTCAAGTCACCGATGTGATGGAGGAGGGAACAGGCGATGAATGGTGATATGCTATCCCAAGATGAAATAAATGAGTTGTTAAAAGGTGTTACAGAAGCAGATGGAGATACACAAGAGGAAGAAAGCGACAAGCCGACATTAAATGTGAATGACTACTTATCTCCTGTTGAACAAGATACGTTAGGGGAAATTGGGAATATTTCGTTTGGGAGTGCTTCAACTGCATTGTCAACGTTATTAAATCAAAAAGTGGATATTACGACTCCAAAAGTGTCCGTGATTGATAAAAGTTCGTTAGAAACAGAATTTCCAAAACCACATGTTGCGATATCTGTTGAGTATACAATTGGCTTTGAAGGCATGAATATGCTTGTCATTAAATCAAGTGACGCAGCAATTATTGCCGATTTAATGCTTGGTGGGGATGGGACAAACCCAAATGACCAATTAGGTGAGATGGAAATTAGTGCTGTCCAAGAAGCCATGAACCAAATGATGGGTTCTGCATCGACATCGATGTCAACGATCTTTAATAAAAAAGTTGATATTTCCCCTCCTGGCATTGACATTATGGATGTTAAAAATGAAGAAGGCATGTCAAACGTTCCAAGTGAGGAAATGTTAGTAAAAATCTCGTTTCGGTTAAAAGTTGGAGACTTAATTGATTCGTCAATTATGCAATTAGTGACGGTTCGTTTTGCTAAAGATTTAGTAAATGAATTGATGAACCCTTCATCTTCGGAGGAAGAAATACCGGCTCCAACACCAGCACCACAACCGACTCAGTCTGCTGAGCCAGTTGCCCAACAACCGACAATGCAAGCACCACCACAGCAAGCGCAAGAACAATATCATCAACCACATTATGAACAACGTGGTCAACAGCATTTAGGGTCAAACTTTAATCAACGTCAAGTCGATGTTCAACCAGCGGCCTTTACTAATTTTGAATCACCTAGATTAACACAATCAGAGTCTCAAAATTTAAATATGTTATTGGATATTCCGCTAAATGTAACAGTGGAATTAGGAAGAACAAAACGCTCGATTAAAGAAATTTTAGAATTTAGTCAAGGTTCCATTATTGAACTTGATAAGCTTGCCGGGGAACCAGTTGATATACTAGTGAATCAAAAGCTGATCGCTAAAGGTGAAGTTGTTGTTATTGATGAAAACTTCGGAGTACGTGTAACAGATATCGTGAGCCAAGAAGAACGAATTCGTAACTTAAAATAAGAGATGGAGAAAGGATGACCAATATGTCTAAAAAGATTTTAATTGTTGATGATGCTGCATTTATGAGAATGATGATTAAAGATATTCTTAGTAAAAATGGGTATGAAGTTGTAGGTGAAGCGCCAGATGGAGCACAGGCGGTTGAGAAATTTAAAGAGCTATCTCCTGATCTTGTAACAATGGACATTACAATGCCAGAGATGGATGGAATTACGGCACTAAAGGAAATTAAAAAAATTGATGGGAATGCAAAGATCATTATGTGTTCGGCAATGGGCCAACAAGCGATGGTTATTGATGCTATACAAGCTGGTGCAAAGGACTTTATTGTGAAACCATTCCAAGCTGACCGCGTGTTAGAAGCAATCGGGAAAGCATTAGGATAAGGAAATTAGAAAGGGGTGCATCTTTTGTTATTACGAAGCTTATTGTTATTCTTACTATTTTTCTTCCTTCTGTTCCCTGTCTCTATTGGGGCGGAGTCAACAGAAGGACCTCGGACAGTAGCAGATAGCCTTCAAACACCTACAGAGGATGCTACACCCAATACAGATGAATTACCGTTAAATCAAGACGCTGAACCGGTAGTTGAAAGTTATCAAGAGAAAAGTTTCTTTTGGCTGATTGTTCAGATGATTGGTGCACTACTTTTAGTTATCGGGCTTATCTATATATTATTACGGTTTGTGAACAGTCGGACGAGACAGTTTCAAAATAATCATACAATGCAGTCGATAGGTGGGCTTTCTTTAGGCCCTAACCGCTCTATTCAAATGGTGAAAATCGGAGACCGTGTATTAATTGTCGGAGTTTCAGACACGATTCAATTAGTGAAAGAGATAGAAGATAAAGAAGAAATCGACCAATTACTAGAACAGAAAAAACAAGAACAAATTCGTATGGACCAACCGATTACAAAAGCGGCGGGATGGTTAAACGACACGATTATGAAAAAGAAGTCTGTTCAAAAAAGCGAACCATTACAATTTGGACAACTTTTAAATAAACAGTTGGAGGATGTCTCCAAATCGCAACAAGAAATCCACAAAGCGATGAAGGAGAAGAAACATGACTGATATCATACCAGGAATTGACTTAGACATGTTGAATGACGAACCTGCCAATGTTGCAACAACGATACAATTGCTTGTCTTATTAACGATTTTAACATTAGCACCAAGTTTTTTAATCTTAATGACGTCCTTTACTCGAATCGTTATCGTGTTATCGTTTGTTAGAACCGGGTTAGCGACACAGCAAATGCCTCCAAATCAAGTATTAATTGGGTTAGCCTTGTTCTTAACCTTTTTCATCATGGCTCCCATTTTTGGAGAAATCAACGACGAAGCGTTAACACCGTATTTTAATAATGAGATTACGCAAGAAGAAGCATTTGAACGTGCAGCTTTACCGATTAAAGAGTTTATGGCTAAACATACACGTGAAAAAGATTTGGCATTATTTATGGGCTATGCAGGAATGGACAGACCTGAGACAATAGATGATGTTCCACTCACCGCACTCGTCCCTGCATTTGCGATAAGTGAACTGAAAACCGCTTTTCAAATAGGGTTTTTAATCTTTATTCCGTTTTTAGTTATCGACATGATTGTAGCAAGTGTTCTTATGTCGATGGGGATGATGATGTTACCACCAGTTATGATTGCCCTACCTTTTAAAATCTTATTATTTGTCATGGTTGACGGTTGGTATTTAATTGTTCGGTCACTATTGCTTAGTTTTCAGTAACGTTGTAAAGGGTGATGTATTGTGAGTCAAGAGTTCGTTATTTCAATGGCTGAAAATGGAATTTTTACTGTCTTAGTAGTAGCCGGACCGTTGTTAGTTATTGCATTAGGTCTTGGGTTACTCGTTAGTATATTTCAGGCAACAACCCAAATCCAAGAGCAAACATTAGCGTTTATTCCGAAAATTGTTGGTGTATTTATAGCACTTGTTGTATTCGGACCATGGATGTTATCCCATGTCATTGGTTTTACGCATAATATTTTTTATAATCTTCATCGGTTTATAGGGTAAAGAATGGAGTGGATTAATCAGCTTCCAGCGTTCTTACTCATCTTTTTACGAGTGCTTGCATTTTTTACAGTTATGCCGATTTTTTCTTACCGGAATATCCCGAACCAATTTAAAATTGGACTTGCTGTGTTTTTAGCTTGGATTATGTTTTTTACAATTGAATTACCGATTATTCCAATCGATGGGACTTACTTTTTATTAATTATTAAAGAAGTATTAGTCGGTTTAGTTGTAGGCTTAGTCGCGATGATGATGCTATACGCCATTCAAGTGGCTGGGGGCTTTATCGACATGAATATGGGATTTATGATTGCGAATACGATTGACCCTCAAACAGGTGCACAAAGTCCGTTAATTGGGGGGTATTTATATGCTCTTGCGATTTTATATTTGCTTGCTGTAGATGGTCATCACCTTCTTATTGATGGTGTCTTTTATAGCTATGAATTTATTCCAATAGACCAGGTGTTTCTCCCGTTTGGGAATGAAAACATTATATATTTTGTAATAAAAAGCTTTTCTATGATGTTTCTTATTGCTTTTCAAATGGCCATTCCGATTGTAGGAGCTTTGTTTTTAGTTGATCTATCACTAGGGATGGTAGCAAGAGCGGTACCGCAAATGAACGTCTTTGTTGTCGGGATACCATTAAAGATTACAGTGGGTCTTTTATTATTAATGATTTATATGGGAATCTTTTTCTTCCTTGTTCAGCATTTATTTGACCAAATGTTAGTTACGATGCGCACATTAATGCAGTTGCTAGGAGGAGCCTAATGATGAGTTTTATAAAAATGGATCTCCAATATTTTGCCCAAGAAAAAACCGAAAAAGCAACTGCAAAAAAGCGTGAAGATACAAGAAAGAAAGGGCAAGTCCCAAAAAGTACAGATATAAACACAGCGCTTATTTTGTTAATTGTCTTTTTGTTTTTATGGTTATTTGGTGGAAGGCTTGGAGAAAAATTATTTCAACTACTAACCCATACATTCACACAATACTTGTTAATGGAAATTACAGAACAATCGGTTCAGTCGCTATTTATGGAATTAACCGTTGAGACGGTTGGTGTTGTGTTACCAATTTTGGTCATCGCTATGTTAGGTGGTGTGATTAGTAGTTATATTCAAGTCGGTGTATTATTTGCTCCTGAAGCAATCAAAATGAAATTATCAAAACTTAATCCAATCCAAGGTGCAAAGCGGATTTTTTCAGCGCGAGCATTAGTTGAGTTTTTGAAATCCATGTTGAAAATCTCACTTGTTGGAACAGTTGTATTTACAATTTTGTGGATTAATTTAGATAAAGTCATGATATTATCGCAAAAATCAGTGGGTGATGCGTTTTCTGTGATTGCCCAGCTTGCAGCGACAATGGGAGTTGCCGTCGCCATTCTATTATTGATTTTAGCGATTCCAGATTATTTATATCAACGTTATGACCATGAAAAACAAATTCGTATGTCAAAGCAAGATGTAAAAGATGAACGAAAAAACATGGACGGAGATCCACGGATTAAATCGAAACGAAGACAAAAGCAAATGGAAATGGCGATGTCAAGGATGATGCAAGAAGTTCCTAATGCAGATGTTGTCATTACAAACCCTACTCACTTTGCTGTCGCCCTTCGTTATGATGGAGAAAAAATGGACGCTCCTGTTGTTGTTGCCAAAGGTGTAGACTATGTAGCTTTAAAAATAAAGACAATTGCAAAAGAAAATCAAGTTGTTACAGTAGAAAACCGCCCATTAGCTAGAGCTCTTTATTCTCAAGCGGAGATAGGCTCAGTCGTACCAGAGGATTTGTTTAAAGCTGTTGCAGAGGTCCTCGCTTATGTGTATCGACTAAAAAACAAAGAAGTTTAATGGAAAAAGCTGGTTAGAAGAGGAGAGAGGTTCTAGTGCCTATTAGAGATTTGTCGGTTTTATTAGGAGTTATACTTATCATCATAATGTTGATAATTCCACTTCCACCGTTAATGCTCGACTTTTTGATAATCATTAATATCTCGTTAGCTTTATTGATTATCCTTGTTGCGATGAATACGAGGGAACCGTTACAGTTCTCGATCTTCCCAACATTGTTATTACTTGTTACATTATTTCGACTTGGACTGAATGTTTCAACGACACGTTCGATTTTAGGAAATGCGGAAGCGGGAAATGTTATTGATACATTTGGTTCCTTCGTTGTTGGAGGGAATGCACTCGTCGGATTTGTTGTTTTCTTAATTCTAATTATTATTCAATTTATTGTTATTACAAAAGGATCAGAACGTGTATCCGAAGTAGGAGCGCGTTTTACATTAGATGCAATGCCTGGTAAACAAATGAGTATCGATGCCGATTTAAATGCTGGGATGATTTCGGATATCGAAGCAAAGGAACGCCGTGAAAAAATTGAAAAAGAAGCAGACTTTTACGGAGCGATGGATGGTGCGAGTAAATTCGTAAAAGGAGATGCCATTGCCGGTATTGTTATTGTTATGATTAACCTTTTGTTTGGTTTAATTATCGGAATGATGCAACAAGGCATGTCTATGGGTGATGCAGCAACGACCTATACACTTCTAACAGTAGGGGATGGACTTGTCAGTCAAATTCCAGCTCTATTAATCTCAACTGCCACAGGGATTATCGTAACACGTGCAGCATCTGAAGGAAATCTTGGGCATGATATTACAAAACAATTATTAGCGTATCCTAAAATGTTATATGTAGCTGGTGGAACAATCGTCTTCCTAGGAGTGGCTACGCCGATTACTCCTCTTGTTACATTTCCAATCGCATTATTGATTTTATATGCGGCCTGGAGTATGGGACGAACAGAGAAAAAACAACTGATAACCGAAGATACGGCAACAGAAGAATCTGATGATAAGGACGAATTAAGGTCTCCGGAAAGTGTCATTAATTTACTGCAAATCGACCCGATTGAGTTTGAGTTTGGGTATGGATTAATTCCGCTAGCAGATGCAAATCAAGGTGGAGACTTATTAGACCGTGTTGTTATGATTCGCCGACAGCTTGCACTTGAACTAGGAATGGTTGTTCCTGTTATTCGGATTCGAGACAATATTCAATTACAGCCGAATGAATACACGATAAAAATTAAAGGAAATGAAATCGCAAAAGGAGAGTTGTTACTCGACCATTATATGGCGATGAGTCCAGGAATTGATGATGAATCGATCGTTGGTATTGATACGTATGAGCCGGCTTTTGGATTACCAGCCATATGGATTGGGGAAGATATGAAAGAACAAGCGGAGTTATCTGGCTATACCGTTGTTGACCCGCCATCTGTTGTATCAACCCATCTAACAGAAACAATTAAAAAGCACGCCTTTGAATTATTAGGTCGACAAGAAACGAAACAGCTCGTTGACCATTTAAAAGAATCGTATCCTACATTAGTGGAAGATGTTACACCAAATCCACTGTCCATTGGAGAAATTCAAAAAGTCCTTGCAAATTTATTAAAAGAAAATGTGTCGATTCGTAATTTGCCAGTTATTTTTGAAACGTTAGCTGATTATGGTCAAATGACAAAAGACATGGACCTTGTCACAGAATATGTGAGACAAGCATTAGCAAGACAAATTTCAAAGCAATATGCGTCACCAAGTGAACCGTTATATGTTGTGACATTAAGTGGAGTGGCTGAAAAGCGAATTGCCGATGCGGTTCAACAAACAGAGCATGGGAATTACTTATCAATGGATCCAAACGATTCTCAGCTTATCCTTCAATCAATATCAAATGAAATGGAACGTTTATCGCAAATGGGACAAATCCCAATTCTGTTATGCTCACCAGCAGTTCGAATGTATGTGAGACAATTGACGGAAAGAGTATTGCCTACAGTTCCAATTCTTTCATATAACGAACTGGACCCATCGATTGAGGTTCAAAGTGTAGGGGTGGTGAATGTGGAATGAAGGTAAAGAAATTTACAGCAGCTTCTATGCCAGAAGCAATGAAACAAATCCGAGCTGAATTAGGGCATGATGCGGTTATTTTAAATTCGAAAGAAGTGGAAACAGGGGGATTGTTTGGCTTTTTTACAAAAAAAAGCATTGAGGTGATTGCGGCTATCGATCAGATGCCGCAAGTCAAACGCCCAACTCCTAAACCGGTCCAACCAAAAATGGTGAAACAAGAAATCGAACCGGTGTTTTCAAAAGAAAGAATTGAAAAACTAAAGCCAAGTCAAGACCAGGAACAGCTCATGAAAGAAATACAACAATTAAAAACGATGGTTCATACAATAAGCAATCAACAGCAGCCATCAGAAAAAGAGTATCCAGAACCGTTTCAACAAATTGAAGACCAATTACTTGAACAAGAAGTGAATAAGTCGATTCGATTAGAACTAATGAAACATTTACTAAAAAAGTGGTATTCAACAGAAAAAGAAGAATCAGAACAGATGGATATTGCAAAAGAGGTAAAAGCTTATCTTGAAGCGATGGTAGCCGATGTTGATATGGGTGGTATCGATTTCAGTAAAAAATATATTAATATTGTAGGACCAACAGGAGTAGGAAAAACAACAACGATAGCTAAAATAGCGGCACATAGCGTCTTAAAGAAGCATAAGAAAGTAGCTTTGATTACGACCGATACGTATCGTATTGCAGCGGTAGAGCAATTGAAAACCTACTCGAAAATATTAAATATTCCTTTTGAAGTAGCTTATTCCATTGAGGATTTTCGAAAAGCAAAAGAACAATTTTCATCCTACGATTTAGTGTTGGTTGATAGTGCGGGTCGCAATTTTAGAAATTCCTTATATGTCGAAGAAATTCGTAAAATTATTGATTTTAATGATGAGATGGAGACATATTTAGTACTAGCACTCACCTCGAAATATAAGGATATGAAATCAATTTTCGAGCAATTCTCATTAATTTCTATTCAAAAATTGATTTTTACAAAGAAAGATGAGACGTCTTATTATGGAGCAATGTTGAATATGATGCACGATTATCATGTCGGTGTTGCTTATATAACGACAGGTCAAAATGTACCTGATGACATTGTGGAAGCTGATTCAGACACAATTATAAATGCCATACTAGAGGGAAATGAACATGACTGATCAAGCACAAAGCTTAAGAAAACTAATGGATAGCACTGACATAGAAGACACAAAAGTAATTTCCATTGTAAGTGGCAAAGGTGGAGTAGGAAAATCAAACTTTTCATTAAATTTCTCCATTGCATTAGCGAAAGCAGGAAAAAAAGTAGTGTTGTTTGACTTAGATATTGGGATGGCTAATGTCGATATTTTAATGGGTGTTTCTTCTCGTTATAACATCGTCGATATGATTGAAAATGAATTGACTATTTGGGACATTATCGAAACAGGTCCAGAAAACATTTCGTTTGTATCTGGAGGATCAGGTTTTACAAAATTATTTAAACTAACACCGGAAAAGTATGAACGATTTATTTCACAACTTGAAGGGCTTTATAAAAAATACGACTATATCCTTTTTGATATGGGTGCTGGTGTATCAGAAGATAGCATTCAATACATTTTAGCGGCAAATGAAGCCATTATAGTGACAACACCAGAACCAACATCGATTACTGATGCGTATGCCATGCTTAAGTTTATGCATCTGCAAGATGAATCTATGCCTTGTTCGCTCCTTGTCAATCGAGCCGAAACAAATAGCGAAGGGGAAAGTACCGCTGAGAATTTAAAACGAGTGGCAAAACAGTTTTTGCAAAAAGATATTTCCGTTCTTGGTACGATTCCAAATGATAAAGTTGTGGTGAAAGCTGTCAAACACCAGCAACCATTTTTGTTGTTTGACCCACGCTCAAAACCAAGCCAAGCCATTACAAATATCGTTGCTTCCTATATCGGTAAACGGACAAAAAAAGAAGCGGTATTGTTTCCGTCATTTATTTCTAAATTAAAAGGTCTTCTTGCAAAAGGGTAATTAGAAAGTCTTTCCTATACTTTATAACATAAACAGAACGAATACGGACTACAGAAAGTTAGGGGATGCATGTGACAAAAGCAATAAAAGTACTTGTTGTAGATGATTCTGCATTTATGAGAAAGCTGATCTCAGATTTGTTAGAAGAGGATTCAAGAATTACAGTTGTAGCGACCGCCCGTAATGGAGCGGACGCTTTAAAGAAAATAGCGGAACATCAACCAGATGTCATTACTCTCGATGTCGAAATGCCTGTTATGGATGGGTTAGCAACGTTAAAGGAAATTATGGGGAAAAATCCGCTACCTGTTGTTATGGTCAGTAGTACAACGAAAGCGGGAGCTGAAAACACGTTACTTGCAATGGATTTAGGAGCGGTAGATTTTATTACGAAAACATCAGGATCAATCTCATTAGATTTACACAAAATAAAAAATGTGTTGATTGAAAAAGTCGTCCTTGCCTCTACAATTGATATGAAACGATTGACGAAAACAAATAGTGTAAAGAATCGACCGAAAACCGAAGTGATAGCTCCGGTGAAACATCAACTCGAAACATTCCAATCAGGATTACAAAAAATCATTGCAATCGGTACATCAACAGGTGGACCAAAAGCATTGCAACAAGTGTTAAAACAAATTAAAGCGAATATCGCTGCCCCGATTTTAATTGTGCAACATATGCCAGCTGGATTTACAAAGTCATTAGCGACTCGATTAAATTCATTATCAAGTATTACAGTAAAAGAAGCAGAGCATCAAGATACACTGCAAAATGGAACAGCTTATATAGCTCCTGGGGGGAAACACATGAAGCTTGAGAAAAAAGGTTCAACCATTTCTATCGTTCTTGATGAATCCGAAGTTCGGCGTGGGCATCGTCCATCTGTTGATGTTATGTATGAATCAGTAGCAACAATCCCTCATCTTACGAAAATGGCAGTCATCATGACGGGAATGGGCTCAGATGGCACAGAAGGGTTGCATGAGTTAAAAAAGGCCGGCAACTGTTATGCAGTGGCAGAGTCAGAAGAAACATCGATTGTATTTGGAATGCCAAAAGCAGCTATTCTTTCAAAAAATGTCGACGAAGTCGTTGATTTAGGCGATATCGCAGCGAAAATTAATGCATTTGCATAAGATAAAATTATGAATGTAAGGTGAGGGGAGAACAATGAGTTTTATCGAAAAAATTACGCCCTATCATTTAGATGTACTTAAAGAGGTAGGTAATATTGGTGCGGGAAATGCGGCAACCGCATTATCAAAATTACTTAATAAATTTATAGAAATGAAAGTGCCTTCTGTCCGGATTGTATCATTTCAAGAAATAACAGAATTAGTTGGAGGAACCGATACGGTTGTAGCTGCGATTTTTTTACGGTTGGAAGGTGATGCGCCAGGCAATATGTTCTTTTTAGTTCCGATTGATGAAGCAGAACAATTGATTCATAGATTAGTAGGTGATGATACATTTCAATTATCAAGCCCACCGTATGAAGAAATCGGATTGTCTGCTTTCCAAGAAGTTGGAAATATATTGGCAGGATCGTATTTATCAGCACTTTCCGATTTTACGAAATTAAATTTGCAGCCGTCAGTGCCAGCATTAAGTATTGATATGGCGGGAGCCATCTTAAGTTACGGACTTATTGAACTTTCTCAAATTGGTGATTATGCCATTGTAATTGATACAGAAATAACAGAATTAAATAGGAAGTCGGAACACTCTAATGGCCATTTTTTCTTACTTCCTGACCCGGATTCATTTTCGAAAATTTTCAATGCATTGGGTGTCGATGTCGATGACGAACATAATTAAAGTCGGAATGGCCGATTTGAATATCGTTAAACCTCCGAATACAATCCGAACAGCTGGTTTAGGATCGTGTGTAGGAGTCATCATTTATGATGATTATACGAATGTGTCTGGAATGGCTCATATCATGCTGCCGGATTCGACCCAAGGAAAAGCGGGGACGGTTAATATTGCAAAGTATGCAGATACAGCGATTGTTGAACTTGTATCAAGACTTGAAAGAGAAGGGGTAAATAAAAGGTTGTTAAAGTCGAAAATAGCCGGTGGAGCGCAAATGTTTCAGTTTTCTTCAACTTCAGATTTGATGCGAATAGGTCCACGGAATGTAGAAGCGGTAAAAAAACAACTCGAACAGCTTAGTATTGCCATCTTGGCGGAAGATGTTGGAGGGAACAGTGGTCGAACAATTGAGTTTAATCCGATAACGAAAAAGCTAATGGTCCGAACAGTAAATCTAGGAGTAAAAGAAATATAATGTACGGCTCTATTGTTTTAAACGTTTATATCGCTCTCATAGCTTTTATAATTGTTTTTACTAGTTCTATCACACAAAATTTAATGCAAACATCTGTTATTCGGGCAACGGTGGCTGGAGTTGGTTTCTTTTTTATCACGTTCCTATTTCGATTTATTTGGGGGTATGTAACTTTGACGAATAAACAAACGGCACTAGAAGAAACGAGCGCAACAATAGATTTTGGAAGTGTGGAAGAAAAAGAACAAGAAAATTCAATGGATACACCAATAGATGAAGAAGCAACTGCACAATATATTAAAGACTTACTTGAGGATGAGGAGGTAAAATGATGGCTAATACAATGACACGCACCGAGGAAGAAAAGATTTGGGATAAATGGATCGAAGACCGTTGTCCGGAAGCAGCGGATTCCCTCATTCGTATTTATATGCCTCTTGTTACTTATCATGTAAGCAGGATTTCTGTCGGATTACCTCGAAATGTTAATAGAGAAGATTTAATGAGTCATGGAATGCTTGGGCTCTATGATGCCCTTGAGAAGTTTGATACGAAAAGAGATTTGAAATTTGATACGTATGCTTCTTTCCGAATTCGTGGCGCTATCATTGATGGTTTACGTAAAGAAGATTGGTTACCAAGGTCCTTACGTGAAAAAGCAAAGAAAGTCGATGCAACAATTGAAAAATTAGAGCAAGAACATGGTCGTTTCGTTCAAGCATCTGAAGTTGCAAGGGAACTAGGACTATCCGAAGATGACGTCGTACAAATCATCTCTGAGAGTTTCCATGCAAATTTATTATCAATGGATGAGCAAACAAATGATTCTGAGCGTGAAGAAACATATACAGCAACGATTGTCGATACTCAAACAAAAACACCAGAAGAATCGATAATGTTTGAAGCGATGAAGAAAGAAGTTGCTGATGTGATTTCATGCTTAAATGAAAAAGAACAACTTGTCGTTACATTGTTCTATTTTGAAGAATTAACATTAACAGAAATTGGACAAGTCATGGAGTTGTCTACATCTAGAATATCCCAAATCCACTCTAAAGCCTTGTTCAGGTTACAACAAGCATTATCGAAGTAGAAGGCACGCAATAGTTTTTGTTTGAACCTATTGCAGCCGAATGGACAAGAAAGGGTTTGAGGCTAATGGTAGACGTATCGGAACGATATGAAATTCAAATATCAAAAGACGGGATGACCGCGACACTTGTGGAAAAACCAAGAAGAGAAGAAGAGCTCGAAACAGAAAACATGACGACAGTAGAGCAGCTTCTTGAATTTCTGAAAGAGCAAGGCGTAGTTTATGGAGTACAGGAACACCATGTTATATCTTATATTGAAGATCCACAGACGAATAACTTACCTATCGTTGTAGCAGAAGGAAAGCCCCCTATAAACGGGGAAAAAGCCTATCTGCTACCGGTTCAGTTTAAAAAAGACCAGGGACAAAAAGTACTTGGAAATCAAACGGTTGATTTAAAGCAAGTGATTGACATCCCCATTGTTTCTGAAGGGGATTTAGTAGGAGAGAAAATAGAAGCAACCGCTGGAATGCCAGGAATGAATGTGCTAGGAGAGAAAATAGAGCAAAAGCCAGGAAAAGATATTCAAATTAGACCAGGGAAAAATACGAGAATAAGTGAGGATGGGCTCAAGCTTTTTTCACTAGTTGATGGACAAGTATCTGTCGAAAAAAAGCTCATTCATGTTTACCCGAATTACGAAGTAAATGGTGACGTTAACATGAAAACAGGAAATATCTCCTTTGTTGGAAATGTGACCATCAGAGGAAATGTTCCGACTGGTTTTACCGTCAGTGCAAAAGGAGATATTCGTATTTATGGGACGGTCGAAGGGGCCATTCTTGAAGCCGGTGGTTCCATTTTTGTGACAGCTGGTATTGTTGCGCAGGATAGTGGCAATATAAGAGCAGAACAAGACTTACATACGACATTTATTAATCAGGCAAACGTAAATGTTGGTGGGGATTTACATGTCGGTCAAGCGATATTACATAGTCGCTGTTCTGTTGGGGGAACGATTTTTTGTGAAAAAGGAAAAGGAAGTATTGTCGGGGGACAATTATCAGCAGGAAAAGGTATTCACGCTGTAGAAATTGGCAATTCAATGCATTCAAAAACAGCCCTTTTTATTGGTGTTGACCAATCCACCCTTGAAAAAGAGAAAACATTGCAAGAGGCAGTGAAAAAGGCGTCTGATGAATTAGAAAAGTTAGGAAAGCTCCTCGATGCGTTTGCGGCGAAAGAAAAGGCAGGAATGGTATTGGCTCCGAATGAGCGGATCATGAAGTTGCGAGTTCGGAATACAATCGTGCAAACAGAGCAAACATTACAGGATGCAAAAGAAGAGTTAGAAGACATGATAGAGAACAAAGAAGATAATGAGTTTGGTTCACTTACGGTGAAAAAGACGATATTTCCTAATGTGTCTGTTACGTTCGGAAAATATCGCAGAAAAATAAAGTCACCTCACCAATATGTTAAACTCGCATTGGTCGATGGAGAAATTAAACTTCTTCCTTTGTAGTGTTCACTTATTGGACTCTTTATTCTCGAAATAGAGGTGTGAGCGTATGAGTATTAGGCCAGTAGAAGTACAAATAGGAGTTCCTAGAACACAAGATGCTGGGAAAATTCAAGAGCAATTACAACAGCGAGGTCAAGTTGCTCAAGATGTCATTAGCCAAGAGACGAAAAAAGAAGCCGATAACAAACGACAACAAGTAAATCAGTCAGATGAAAGTGCGAAAGCTTCGAATAACGGGGAAGGCTCTAATGGTAATGGAAAGAAAAAGCAAAACAAAAAGAAAAAAGAAACTGAAAAAACAAAGGCTTCTCATCCTTTTAAAGGACAATTTATTGATTTTTCTGGGTAAAGGAGGGAAGACATGACAGCCTATTTATTAACGATAAGTTTCATTGTTCATTTATTTACAATTCTATGGATCATTACGTTAATTCAGAAACTAAACGCAAAAGAATCGCCAATAGACAGTGAAAAAGTAAAACAAGAAATTGAAGACCTACTTATTGCTTATACGACAGAGATGAAGGAAGAAAATGAGAAACTAGCTCAGCAATTACGAGCGGTGTCGACTCGACAAGCTGAAATGGTAACGCCATCATATAATCAAAATATATATAAGGAACAGACTCCGACTCGCGTTGTCCCGACAACGCCGAAAGCACGCTACGAAGGTTATACACCACCAGTCATTGAGGAAGAGAAACAAGAAGAAATCTATGAACAGTCGGATACAGCAAAAGTTCTTGCTCTTGCTAAGCAAGGTTGGAAAGCGGAAGAAATAGCGAAAAAACTACAATTAGGTAAAGTAGAAGTAGAGTTAATGTTAAAATTTAATCAATAATTGTCGTTTGTTACTTGCTATCCTTTTTTCAGTATGGTATATTAATTCACGGTGTTAAATCACACACGCTTTCTAATTTAAGTAATGGTGCTACAATGTAGTTTTACTTAAAGATGAGGAGAGCGGAGGACAAAAAAACCAAAAGGAGGTGTTGGATGTGGCAGTTATTTCCATGAAACAATTACTAGAAGCTGGGGTACACTTCGGACATCAAACTCGTCGTTGGAACCCAAAAATGGATCGCTACATCTTCACAGAAAGAAACGGAATTTATATCATTGACTTACAAAAAACAGTCAAAAAAGTTGAGGAAGCTTACAATTTTGTCAGAGAAATTGCGCAAGATGGCGGAAAAGTTCTTTTTGTAGGAACGAAAAAGCAAGCGCAAGACTCTGTTAAAGAGGAAGCAGCTCGTTGTGGTGGTTACTTCATTAACCAACGTTGGTTAGGTGGTACATTAACAAACTTTGAGACAATTCAAAAGCGAATTTCTCGATTAAAGCAACTTGAAAAAATGCAAGAAGATGGTACATTTGATGTCCTTCCTAAAAAAGAAGTTATTCTTCTTAAAAAGGAAATGGATCGTCTAGAGAAATTCTTAGGCGGTATTAAAGACATGAAATCAATTCCTGATGCATTATTTGTTATTGACCCACGCAAAGAGCGTATTGCGATTGCTGAAGCTCGTAAATTGAACATTCCAATCGTTGCAATTGTTGATACAAACTGTGATCCAGACGAAGTTGATTATGTAATTCCTGGTAATGATGATGCAATCCGTGCTGTGAAGCTTCTTACTGGAAAAATGGCAGATGCTATCATTGAAGCAACTTCTGCTGAAGAGCAGCAAGTTGAGGAAGCTCCAGAAGAAGAAGCAAACGTATAATTTCATTTGCTCACACAAGGGTGGTAAAGGGGGTTGCCCTTTTATCACTCTTTTTTACACGAAAATAATACATATAAACTAAAGGAGGAAATAAAAATGGCAGTTACAGCAAGTATGGTTAAAGAATTACGTGAAAAAACAGGTGCAGGGATGATGGACTGCAAAAAAGCATTAACAGAAACAAATGGTGACATGGAAAAAGCAGTTGATTTCTTACGTGAAAAAGGAATTGCAAGTGCAGCGAAAAAAGCAGACCGTGTTGCAGCAGAAGGTCTTTCTTATGTTGAACAAAGTGGAAACAAAGCTGTTATTGTTGAAGTGAACTCAGAAACAGATTTTGTTGCTAAAAATGAAAACTTTAAAAACTTAGTAGCTGACTTAGCGAAACATGTTCTTGAACAAAACCCTGCAACAGTTGAAGATGCTTTAGCACAACCTTTCCAAGGTGGTTCAACGTCAGTTGAGGAATACGTTAATGGCCAAATTGCAAAAATTGGTGAAAAAATTTCATTACGTCGTTTTGAAGTTGTTGAAAAAACAGATAACGATGCATTTGGTTCTTACCTCCACATGGGTGGAAGAATTGGTGTATTAACAGTCATTGCTGGAAATACTGATGAAGAGCTTGCTAAAGATGTAGCGATGCACATTGCAGCGATCAAACCTGTTTATGTCAATCGTGATGGTGTTCCAGGTGACGAAGTTGACCGTGAGCGTGAAGTATTAAAGCAACAAGCATTAAACGAAGGAAAACCAGCAAACATTGTTGAAAAAATGGTAGAAGGCCGTTTAAGCAAATTTTTCGAACAAGTATGTTTAGTTGACCAACCATTTGTTAAAGATGGTGATCAAAAGGTTGGAAAATACGTTAAAAACAAAGGCGGAGAAGTAAAATCATTTGTTCGTTATGAAGTTGGCGAAGGAATGGAAAAACGTGAAGATAACTTTGCTGAAGAAGTAATGTCTCAAGTAAAGAAATAATGAGTGTATGGATACAAGGGAGCACAACGTGTTCCCTCTTTTTAAAAAAGCACTATACAAATAACTCGCTTACATATCAGGATCATAGAATGGTAAATGGAGGTTGCGATGAGCAAGAAATATAATCGAGTTGTCTTAAAACTAAGTGGAGAAGCGTTAGCAGGAGAGTTAGGATACGGAATTGACCCGGTCGTCATTCAATCCATTGCATCACAAATTAAAGAGATTGTTGAATTAGAAGTGGAAGTAGCTGTTGTTGTTGGCGGTGGAAATATTTGGCGTGGAATGGCTGGTAGCGCAAAAGGGATGGACCGTGCAACAGCCGATTATATGGGAATGTTAGCCACTGTCATGAACTCACTTGCGCTTCAAGATAGCCTGGAAAACTTGGATGTACAATCTCGTGTACAAACATCAATTGAAATGAGACAAGTAGCTGAGCCTTATATTCGTAGAAGAGCCATTCGTCATTTAGAAAAGAAACGAGTTGTTATTTTTGCCGCAGGAACTGGAAATCCATATTTTTCAACAGACACAACCGCTGCACTTCGGGCTGCTGAAATAGAAGCGGAAGTCATTTTAATGGCTAAAAATAAAGTCGATGGTGTATACAGCGCTGACCCGTCTGTTGATGCAAATGCAAAAAAATATCAATCCATTACCTATTTAGATGTTTTAAAAGAAGGACTTGCTGTGATGGATACAACAGCTTCTTCGTTATGTATGGACAATAATATACCGCTCATTGTATTCTCAATTATGGAAGAAGGAAATATTAAGCGGGCCGTGTTAGGTGAAGAAATTGGAACAGTAGTTAGGGGGAAATCATAATGTCAAAAGAATTGTTAAAAGATGCCGAAGCAAGAATGAAAAAAGCAATCGAAGCTTTAAACCGTGAGTTTGCCACTTTACGTGCAGGCCGTGCAACACCTGCAATCCTTGATAAAGTAACAGTTGAATATTATGGTGCACCAACACCGCTTAACCAGTTAGCGACAATCTCCGTTCCTGAAGCGAGACTTCTTGTCATTCAACCGTTTGATAAATCAGCAATGAGTGATATCGAACGTGCGATCCAAATGGCTGATTTAGGCTTAACTCCATCAAATGATGGAACAATTATTCGAATCACAATTCCTCCGCTTACGGAAGAAAGAAGAAAAGAATTAGTGAAGTTAGTGAAAAAATATGCGGAAGAAGCGAAAGTAGCGGTCCGTAATATTCGCCGTGACACAAATGACGATTTGAAAAAGCTTCAAAAAGACGGTGAAATGACAGAGGACGAGTTACGCCGTGCAACAGATGATGTTCAAAAAGTAACGGATCAACATATTACAGAAGTAGATAATGTTGCCTCTAAGAAAGAAAAAGAAATCATGGAAGTATAATCACTTTCACGGTAAAATAGAATAATGGAATAGACCCTCTCGTGTAAGGGGGTTTTTTTACTACTAATTCATGCACCATAAAAATTATTCGTTCTAGGTAAATTCGTGGAGGAACAAATATGTTTGAAAAGTTTACGAGCTGGAAAAAAAACAAAGTACCAAATGTCCCAATTAATAATGAGAATATGAGTATCCCACATCATGTAGCGATCATCATGGATGGGAATGGTCGATGGGCTAAACAAAAAGGGCTTCCACGCGTGGCAGGACACCGTGAAGGAATGAAAGTAGTTAATAAAATTGTAAGAAAATCAAATGACATTGGAGTGAAAGTATTAACCTTATATGCTTTCTCAACGGAAAACTGGAAACGTCCTAAACCTGAAGTGGAATTTCTGATGAAGTTACCTGAACTTTATTTGGATAAAGAGCTTCCGAAATTAATTGAGCAAAATGTAAAGGTTCGCTTAATGGGAAGACGAGAGAACTTACCAGAACATACGTTAAGAGCTGTAGATACAGCAATTGAACAGACAAAAGAAAACACGGGATTAATCTTAAACTTTGCTTTAAATTATGGAAGTCGAGCAGAGATTATTGATGCCGTTCAATCCATTGCAAAAGATGTTCATGCAGGGGCTATTACACATGAGAGCATAGATGAGTCTGTTATTGCATCTTATTTAATGACGAAAGAACTTCCAGACCCTGATTTGTTAATCCGTACAAGTGGCGAGATGAGGCTGAGTAATTTTATGCTTTGGCAATTAGCCTACAGCGAGTTTTGCTTTACGGATGTACTATGGCCGGATTTTACAGAAAAACACTTTATGGAGGCTGTTCATGCGTATCAACAACGTGGTCGTCGATACGGAGGCGTCTAGGAAGGAGGAATCAACTTGAAGCAAAGAGTTATAACAGGCGTTATAGGTGCTGCCTTATTTATTGGATTAACAATTATAGGTGGTTTTCCATTTACGTTATTTATTATTTTTGTTGCGTCTGTTGCCATGATTGAATTATTGAAGATGAAAAAGATTTCTCCACTTTCTTCAATTGGATTACTAAGCTTATTTTTAATGTGGCTACTATTAGTGCCGACACACTGGGTGGATATGACATTTATTACGCATGTGTCGAAAGTGGAGATTTTTATTTTTATGATATTACTTTTATTAATGGTTACCGTTATATCCAAAAATAGATTTACGTTTGATGAAGCTGGATTTGTTATTTTATCAACGGTTTACGTTGGCTTCGGTTTCCATTATTTAATTATGACAAGAGCCGCAGAAAATGGACTTGCCTTATTATTTTTCGTGTTGTTCATCATTTGGTCCACTGATTCAGGAGCATACTTTGTCGGAAGGGCGATTGGTAAACGGAAATTATGGCCTGATATTAGCCCGAAAAAGACGATTGAAGGGTTTTTAGGTGGAATTGCCTGCGCATTTCTTGTAGGGTTTGGTTTTCAATTCATTTTCCCTTTATTTGATTCAGTATTCTTACTTGTTACTGTCATTTTCATTACTTCTGTATTTGGGCAACTAGGGGATTTAGTAGAATCAGCATTAAAACGGCATTATTCGGTAAAAGACTCTGGAAAATTATTGCCAGGGCACGGGGGAATTTTAGATCGTTTTGATAGTTTGATTTATGTAATGCCGATTCTACATTTATTACAATTGATATAAGCATAGATATACATAGTGTAATTTAAAAGCGAGGGTGGAAACCGTTGAAGAACATTAGTTTACTTGGAGCAACAGGATCGATCGGAACTCAAACATTAGATATTATAAGGCAACATCCAGAGCAATTTTCCTTATCTGCGATGTCAGTAGGTAAAAACGAAGCTTTAGCACTTGAGCAAATTCATGAGTTTCGACCAAAAATAGTTTCTGTTCAATCAAAACAAACATATGACAATTTAGTAAATCAACTTCCTTTCAATGTGACGTTACAGTATGGTGAAAAAGGAATTATTGAAGTGGCAACACTTGATGAAGTTGATATTGTCGTGAACGCCGTGATAGGAAGTGTTGGTTTAGTTCCAACGCTCGCTGCGATTGAAGCGAAAAAAACAATTGCCATAGCTAATAAGGAAACATTAGTAACGGCTGGTCATATTGTTACTGAAGCAGCGAGAAAAAATGAGGTAGACTTACTTCCAGTCGATAGTGAGCATTCCGCAATCTTCCAATGTCTACAAGGAGAGCAGCAAAAAGATATCGCAAAATTAATATTAACGGCTTCAGGTGGTAGTTTCCGCGATAAGAGTCGTTCCGAATTACAAAATGTAACGGTGAAAGAAGCATTAAATCATCCGAACTGGTCAATGGGGTCTAAAATTACAATCGATTCCGCAACAATGATGAATAAAGGATTGGAAGTTATCGAAGCTCATTGGCTCTTTAACATCCCGTATGACAATATAGAAGTCATCCTTCATAAAGAAAGCATCATTCATTCTATGGTAGAATATATCGATGGAAGTGTGATTGCCCAATTAGGAACACCAGATATGAGAGTGCCTATTCAATATGCCTTATCTTACCCTAATCGGCTTGAGTTTAAGAACAAAGACAGGTTAAACTTATGGGAGATTCAAAAGCTTCATTTTTCAAAGCCTGACTTTACCCGGTTTCGTTGTCTTCATTTTGCTTATGAGTCTGGTCGTATCGGAGGAACGATGACAACGGTTCTTAATGCGGCTAATGAAATGGCAGTAGCTGCTTTTCTAGAAGGGAAAATTTCCTTCCTTCATATTGAACAACTCATAGAACAATCTCTTGAAAAGCATGATGCCATTGCCAACCCTTCGTTAGGTGATATATTAGAAGTGGACAAAGAAACAAGGTCTTTTGTAACCTCATTAATTAAATAAAGGTGTTGATAAACTAGTGAATACGTTAATTTCCATTGTTATCATTTTTGGTTTGCTTGTCTTTATTCATGAATGGGGACATTTATATTTTGCAAAACGAGCTGGTATTTTGTGTAGGGAATTTGCAATCGGTTTTGGTCCAAAGGTATTCTCATTTAAACGGGACGAAACCGTGTATACAATTCGACTGTTACCATTAGGTGGGTTTGTTCGAATGGCGGGTGAAGACCCTGAAACCGTTCATATTAAACCAGGTTATGATGTAGGACTTGTATTTAACAAGAATAACAAAGTTTCTAAGCTGATTGTTAATAATAAATCAAAACATCCAGACGCAAGAGTGGTTAGTGTTGAACGAATTGATTTAGAAAAAGATTTATTTATTGAAGCGTATGATGGCGAAGAACTCATCACCTTTTTAGTCGATGAAAAAGCTGAAATTATATTTGATGAAGAATCTACACAAATTGCGCCATTGAATCGACAGTTTGGTTCAAAAACAGTGGGACAACGGGCATTAGCGATTTTTGCAGGTCCATTAATGAATTTTGTGTTAGCCTTTGTTATTTTAACGGCGTTTGCCCTATTAGCAGGGATGCCAGTCGATAAAGCAAAGATTGGCGAAGTTATCCCAGAAGGAGCTGCTTTTGAAGCTGGATTAGAGGAAAATGACCAGGTTGTAGCGATAAGTGGTCAAGCTACGGATACATGGTTAGAAGTAGTTGCGATTATTCAGCAACATCCGAGTCAAGAGCTTATGTTTGAAGTGGAACGTAATGGCCAAAGGTTAGAAATTCCAGTTATACCTCAAGAGCGAGAAAATCAGCTAGGAGAAAAAGAAGGATTTGTTGGGATCAGTCAGCCGACAGAATTTTCCTTACTAGGGTCGTTGCAATATGGTATAACAGAAACATATATGTTTACTAAACTGATTTTTGAGTCACTAGGAATGTTAATTACAGGTCAATTTTCTCTTGACCATTTAGCTGGACCAGTTGGAATTTATAATTATACGGGTCAAGCTGCGGAAATGGGAATATTTATTTTAATGAAATGGGCAGCGGTATTAAGTGTGAATCTTGGAATTATTAATTTGCTTCCTTTACCAGCTCTTGATGGGGGACGTTTAATTTTCATTGGACTTGAAGCCGTTCGCGGAAAACCAGTAGACCCCCAAAAAGAAGGCATGATTCACTTTATTGGATTTGCTCTTTTAATGCTCTTAATGCTAGTTGTCACTTGGAATGATATCAATAAATTTTTCTTGTAAACGAAAGAAGGTTCGGAAATTATGAGGCAAAGTGTTTTTTTAATTCCTACTTTAAGAGACGTTCCTGCAGATGCAGATATCGCTAGTCATCAATTAATGCTGCGGGCTGGATTAATTCGGCAAACTGCAGCAGGAATTTATTCTTATCTCCCGCTAGGAAAACGTGTACTACGTAAAGTAGAAGAAATTGTTCGTGATGAAATGGATGCTAAAGGAGCACAAGAAGTGCTAATGCCTGCTATCCAACCTGCAGAACTTTGGGAGCAATCTGGGCGTTTAGGAGATTATGGTCCTGAATTAATGCGATTAAAAGATAGACATGACCGTGATTTTGTTTTAGGGGCTACTCATGAAGAAGTAATTACAAGTCTTATTCGAGATGATATTAAGTCCTACAAAAAGTTGCCAGTTAATATGTATCAAATACAAACGAAATACCGAGATGAGCGAAGACCTCGTTTTGGTGTTTTACGGTCAAGAGAATTTCTTATGAAAGATGCATACTCCTTTGATACATCACAAGAAGGCTTAGATCAAAGCTATGAAAAAATGTATGAAGCCTACAATGCCATCTTCACAAGATGTGGACTTGATTTTAGAGCAGTAGAAGCTGATAGTGGGGCGATTGGTGGAACAGATACACACGAATTTATGGTGTTAACCGAAGTAGGAGAAGATACGATTGCTTATTCAGATAGTTCTTCTTTTGCTGCTAATATTGAAATCGCACCAGTGAATGTGGAATATCAACAAGACTTATCCGAACTTAAAGAACGAGTGAAGACGGAAACACCAAATGCAAAAACAATTGAACAAGTAGCCGCTTTTCTTAACACAGAAGCTTCACGTATTATTAAATCAGTGATGTTCATGGTTAATGAGGAACCTGTTCTTGTTCTTGTTCGAGGTGACCATGAAGTCAACGAAATTAAGGTGAAAAACTTATTCAATAAAGCAACAATAGAGCTCGCTTCAAATGAGCAAATCGAATCCGTTACCGGTTGTGAGCCAGGGTATATTGGACCTGTACTCCTTGAAAATGTAAAAATCGTGGCTGACCATGCAGTAGCTGCTATTGTTAACGGGATTTGTGGAGCAAATGAAGCGGGATATCACTTTGAAAATGTGAATGTCACGAGAGATTTTTCAGTTGATACATTTGCAGACTTACGCTTTATTCAAGAAGGGGATCCATCCCCAGATGGAATGGGGACAATAAAGTTTGCAAAAGGAATTGAAGTCGGTCATGTTTTCAAGCTTGGTACAAAATATAGTGAAACATTAGGAGCGACTTATTTAGATGAAAATGGTAAGTCACAAACGATGATTATGGGTTGTTATGGCATTGGCGTATCTAGGACGGTTGCAGCAATTGTTGAACAATGTCATGATGAAAAAGGAATTGTTTGGCCGTTACCTGTGGCCCCGTTCCAAGTTCACTTAGTTGGAATAAACATGAAAGATGAAAGCCAAAAGCAATTGGCAGAATCTCTTTATGTCGAACTGAAAGAATTAGGGTATGATGTTCTTTATGATGACCGTCCAGAGCGGGCTGGAGTTAAGTTTAACGATAGTGATTTAATCGGGTTGCCAATCCGTATTGGGGTTGGAAAAAAAGCCGTTGATAATATTGTTGAAGTGAAAGTTCGGAAAACAGGAGAAATGGTAGAAGCAGAAAGAAGTGAGCTACCGGCATTACTCCGACAGCTGTTAACACAACGATAAAGCATATCGGAAATAGACTTTGCTTTTTTGCAGGAGCCAGGTGAGCCTCCTCGTGCTTCTGCACGGTGGGGTCTCACCTTTGTCTTTCTATTTCATTTACAAAAGAAACTAAAAAGGAGAGGAAAACATGGGGACTCAGGAAGAACAAATTAGACAAGAACGGTTTCAACTGCTATTACAACAAATTTCGATTCCTACCAGTCTCGTTGACAATTACTTTCGTGAAGGTTCAATTGAAAAATTGACCATTCATAAGCTTGAAAAACGTTGGCATTTTTATTTTAAATTACAAAAAGTATTACCTGCCAATGTATATGAATTGTTTCGAGCAAATATGAACGAAGCATTTGGTCATATTGCTTCTGTTTCTTTTTCAATTTCTTATGAAAAGGTAGAGTTACAAGAATCACTCGTACAAGAATATTGGCCCCTTTGGATAAAAGGAATGGTAGGAATTTCGAATGGGATTCTTGGGATGCTAGAAAATCAAGTACCGAAATGGAACGGAAAACAAATTGTTGTTGAAGTGCGCAATGATACAGAAGGCATCGCAGTGAAACGAAAGTGTACGGAAATACTAGCCTCAACGATGAAAACATTCGGATTCCCCTCTGTTACATTAGAAATTGTCGTAAAGGAATCTGAAAAAGAGTTTGAAAAATTCGTGGAACAGCGCGCACAAGAAGATCATTCGAAAGTTGTAGAAGCGATTCTTGAAAAGAAAAAGATGGAAAAGAAAGTGGACGCAACGAGCGATCAACCGTTAATGATCGGCTACCCAATTAAAGACGAACCCATCATGTTAGATACAATTATGGATGAAGAACGTCGAATTACGGTCCAAGGGTTTATTTTCGATTGTGAAACAAGAGAGTTACGAAGTGGACGAGTTTTATTAACATTTAAAATTACAGATTATAGCAGTTCTATCTTAGTCAAACTGTTTTCACGTGACAAAGAAGATATACCTCTTCTACAAGCAGTAAAAAAAGGAATGTGGGTAAAAGTTCGTGGTGGTGTTCAAAACGATACATTTGTCCGTGACTTAGTTATGATTGCTAATGACATCAATCAAATTACACCAGAAGTTCGAAAAGATGAAGCAGAGGAAAAACGAGTTGAGCTTCATTTACATTCAACGATGAGCCAAATGGATGCGATTGCTAGTGTAGGAAAATATGTTGAGCAAGCAGGGAAGTGGGGACATAAAGCGATTGCAATTACTGACCATGCTGTCGTTCAAGCATTTCCAGAGGCTTATTCTGCTAGTAAAAAAACGGGTGTCAAAGTTTTGTATGGTCTTGAAGCGAATATAGTAGATGATGGTGTTCCTATTGCTTATAATATTTCTGACCGGGTGTTAATGGATGAAACTTATATTGTTTTTGACGTTGAAACAACAGGGTTATCGGCTGTATATAATAAAATCATTGAGTTAGCTGCAGTAAAAATTCATAATGGTGAAATTATTGACCGGTTTGAATCGTTTGCAGACCCTCATGAGCCGTTATCACAAACAATTATTGAGTTAACAGGAATAACCGATGATTTAGTTCAAGGTGCGCCAGAAATTGAAGATGTATTAAAGAAATTCCATGATTTTATTGGGGATGCCACTTTAGTTGCTCATAATGCAAGTTTTGACATGGGCTTTCTAAATGTAGGGTTTCGGAATATTGGAGTTGGGGATGCAACGAATCCCGTTATTGATACGTTAGAACTAGGGCGCTTTTTATATCCAGAGCTTAAAAACCATCGTTTAAATACACTTTGTAAAAAGTTTGATATTGAACTCGTGAGTCATCACCGTGCCATTTACGATGCCGAAGCAACAGGGTATTTATTGTGGAAAATGGTGAAGGATGCAAATGAACGCGGTGTGATTAATCATAATCAATTAAACGATAATATGGGAAAAGGCGATTTCCAACGACAACGACCTTCCCATTGTATTGTGTTAGCACAAACACAAGAAGGACTAAAGAATTTGTACAAGCTTGTTTCTCTTTCACATCTAGAGTATTTTTTCCGGACACCAAGAATTCCACGTTCTTTATTGCAAAAATATCGAAAAGGCCTCATTATAGGTTCTGGTTGTGATAAAGGCGAAGTTTTCGAAGGAATGATGCAAAAGTCACCAGAAGAAGTGGAAGAAATCGCAAAGTTTTATGATTACTTAGAAATTCAGCCGGCTTCCAATTACCGTCATTTAATGGAAAGAGAGCTTGTTCGTGATGAAAAGCACATCGAACAAATACTTTATAATATTGTAAAGTTGGGCGATAAGTTAAACAAACCTATTGTAGCAACTGGAAATGTCCATTACTTAGAACCAAAGGATAAAATATACCGAAAAATTTTAATCGCTTCTCAAGGAGGAGCAAACCCATTAAACAAACAAACATTACCAGATGTCCATTTCCGAACAACGACAGAAATGCTTGAATGCTTCTCTTTTTTAGGAGGCACAAAGGCAAAAGAAGTTGTCATAACAAATCCGAATGCGATTGCTGATCAAATTGATACCATTCATCCGATTCCAGACGATTTATACACACCAAAAATCGAGGGGGCCGATGATGAAATTCGGCAGATGAGCTATAACATGGCAAGAAGTATTTATGGGGAACAATTGCCAGAAATCGTTGAAGCAAGATTAGAAAAAGAATTAAAAAGCATTATTGGACATGGATTTGCAGTTATTTATCTTATTTCTCAAAAACTAGTAAAAAAATCATTAATCGATGGTTATTTAGTAGGTTCCCGTGGATCTGTCGGTTCGTCCTTTGTAGCGACAATGACAGAGATAACCGAAGTGAACCCACTTCCACCTCATTATGTTTGTCCGAACTGTCATCACTCTTATTTCTTTAATGATGGTTCTGTTGGTTCAGGATATGATTTACCTGATAAAGATTGTCCTGAATGTGGTACAGCTTATGTTAAAGATGGACAAGACATACCGTTTGAAACGTTTCTTGGCTTTAAAGGAGATAAAGTTCCTGATATTGATTTAAACTTCTCAGGGGAATATCAACCGAGAGCCCATAATTACACAAAAGAACTGTTTGGTGAAGAGTATGTGTATCGTGCTGGAACGATTGGGACAGTCGCCGATAAAACAGCATTCGGGTATGTCAAAGGGTACCAAAACGACCATGGATTGCATATCCGCTCAGCTGAAGTTGATCGGTTAGCTTCAGGTTTTACAGGAGTAAAACGAACAACAGGACAGCATCCTGGTGGGATCATCGTTGTTCCAGACTATATGGACATCCATGATTTTTGTCCGATTCAATTCCCGGCAGATGACAAAAATTCGGAATGGAAAACGACTCATTTTGACTTCCATTCGATTCATGATAACTTATTGAAACTTGATATTTTAGGTCACGATGATCCGACAGTGATTAGAATGCTACAAGATTTAAGTGGAATTGATCCGAAAACAATCCCAACAGATGATAAAGAAGTCATGAAAATATTTTCTGGCCCTGATGTTCTTGGAGTAACAGAAGAACAAATTATGTGTAAAACGGGGACACTTGGAATTCCGGAATTTGGAACGCGGTTTGTTCGGCAAATGTTAGAAGAAACAAAACCAAGTACATTTTCTGAACTCGTGCAAATTTCAGGACTTTCACATGGAACGGATGTATGGTTAAACAATGCTAATGAGCTGATTTATGACGGAACATGCGAACTAAAAGATGTAATTGGTTGTCGTGATGACATCATGGTTTATTTGATTTATAAAGGGTTAGAGCCATCGTTAGCCTTTAAAATTATGGAGTTTGTCCGTAAAGGAAAAGGTCTTCAAGAAGAATGGATCGAAGAAATGAAAAAGCATGATGTTCCAGACTGGTATATCGGTTCGTGCATGAAAATTAAGTATATGTTCCCGAAAGCCCATGCTGCTGCTTATGTTTTAATGGCAGTTCGGATAGCATATTTCAAAGTTCATTTTCCGCTTCTTTATTATGCAGCGTATTTTACGGTGAGAGCAGATGATTTTGATTTAGATACGATGATTAAAGGTTCAAGCTCCATTCGTACAAAAATCGAAGAAATAAATCAAAAAGGATTGGATGCTTCACCTAAGGAAAAGAACTTACTAACAGTACTAGAGCTATCGCTTGAAATGATAGAACGAGGATATTCGTTTGAAAAAGTGGACTTGTACGAGTCAAAAGCATCAGAGTTTATTATTAAAGGCAATACATTGATTCCCCCATTTAACGCCATTACAGGGGTAGGAACAAATGCGGCGATAAATATTGTCAAAGCGAGAGGGCAACAAGAGTTTTTATCGAAAGAAGATTTACAGCAACGAAGTAAGCTAACGAAAACGGTATTGGAAAATTTAGACCAGCATGGATGTTTAGGTGATCTACCTGAATCCAATCAATTATCGTTGTTTTAGCTTTAAACCCTAGTGATAATAAAGGGATGTGAGGATTCACATTGTTGCATTTCTAGGTGGAGTATGATATTGTTTTTATGGTAATACTTAGAATACGAAGCCAAAAGAGTGGGGAAACCCACTCTTTCTTGTTCATTTAGATGGTTAAGGTTGATATCCTGAGTAAAAACTATACGTATAGCACTCCTTCAAAGGACAAAGGAGAGATTTTTTATGAGCAAAGTAACTGAAATTACGAAAGAATTGGTTATTCCAATTGTTGAAGAGTTACAGTTAGAACTAGTTGATATTGAATATAAAAAAGAAGGTAAAAACTGGTTTTTACGCGTATATATTGATTCCGACGATGGGGTTGACATTGAAGAGTGTGGGAAAGTGAGTGAACGTCTTAGCGAAAAATTGGATGAAAATGACCCAATTAAAGACCCTTACTTCTTAGAAGTATCCTCTCCAGGTGCGGAGAGACCATTAAAAAGAGAAGAAGATTTGCGTAAAGCGGTTGGGAAAAATGTTTATATTACTACATATGAGCAAATTAACGGAGAAAAAGCATTTGAAGGTACATTAACTAGTTTTGACGGGGAAGAGCTCCAAGTTGAAGTGAAAGTGAAGACAAGAAAAAAAGTCGTCACTATACCGTATGACAAAATGGCAAGTGCAAGACTTGCAGTGGTTTTTTAAGTTGAAAGGGGGAGAAATCCATGAATAGTGATTTTATGGATGCATTAACAACATTAGAGACGCAAAAAGGGATAAGTAAAGATATTATTATTGAAGCCATTGAAGCTGCCCTTATATCGGGATATAAACGCAATTTCAACCAAGCCCAAAATGTCCGTGTTGATATTAATCGCGACTCTGGAATGATTCGTGTGTTTGCAAGAAAAACGGTTGTGGAAGAAGTGTTTGATTCAAGATTAGAAATTTCAGAAGATGAAGCGCAAAAAATCAACCCGAATTTCCAAGTTGACGATGTAGTTGAAATTGAAGTTACACCAAAGGATTTTGGACGTATCGCGGCACAAACGGCGAAACAAGTCGTGACACAACGTGTCCGTGAAGCAGAGCGTGGTATCATTTATTCGGATTTTATTGATAGAGAAGAAGATATCATGACAGGCATTGTCCAACGTCAAGATAATCGTTTTATTTATGTTGATTTAGGAAAAGTTGAAGCACTTCTTCCTTTAAACGAACAAATGCCAAACGAACAGTATAAACATAATGATAGAATCAAGGCTTTTATTACAAAAGTGGAAAAAACGACAAAAGGTCCGCAAATTTTAATTTCGAGAACACACCCTGGGTTATTAAAGCGATTATTTGAATTAGAAGTACCTGAGATATATGATGGTACGGTTGAAATTAAGTCGGTTGCAAGAGAAGCAGGAGATCGTTCAAAAATAGCGGTTTATGCTGAAGACCAAGAAGTTGACCCAGTTGGTGCATGTGTTGGCCCGAAAGGACAAAGAGTACAAACGATTGTAAACGAATTAAAGGGTGAAAAAATTGATATTGTCCAATGGTCAGAAGACCCTGTTGTTTATGTAGCAAATGCACTAAGTCCTTCAAAAGTTGTAAAAGTAACGGTAAATGAAGAAGAAAAAATGACCCAAGTTATTGTTCCTGATTACCAACTATCATTAGCGATTGGCAAAAGAGGTCAAAATGCCAGGTTAGCAGCAAAACTAACAGGTTGGAAAATTGACATTAAAAGTGAATCAGAAGCTGAAGAACTGGGATTATTATCTGATGAAGAGTTAAATCCCGTTACAGAACAAATTGTTGTTGAAGAAGAAGTAGAGTAAGGATAAGGAGATGGAGCCCATGAAGCAACGTAAAGTTCCACTTCGAAAATGTATAGTAACAAATGAAATGAAGCCGAAAAAAGAACTAATTCGAATTGTCCGTTCAAAAGAAGGGGAAGTGTCGGTGGATTTAACGGGGAAGAAAAATGGTCGTGGCGCTTATTTAACGAATAGTCAAGAATGCTTTGAGATTGCGAAATCAAAAGATATTTTATCAAAGCATTTAAGTGTAAAAGTAAGCCCAGAAGTATATGACCAACTCGAACAAATGAGAGCGCAGGCGAAAGAATGATGGGTGCAAATGAAGAAAAATGGTTGTCGCTACTAGGACTTGCTGCGAGAGCTCGCAAGATTATATCGGGTGAAGAGCTCGTAGTAAAAGAAATACGTCGTAAAGGTGTACAGCTTGTCCTGCTGTCTGAAGATGCATCCCCTCAAACAGTAAAAAAGGTAACGGATAAATGCTCATTTTACTCAGTGCCGATTCTTATAGTTGGGACTCGAGACAAATTGGGTGGTGCGATAGGCAAAGGAGAGAGAGTCGTATTAGGTGTAACTGATTTCGGTTTTGCAAAAAAATTGGGAACACTAATCGATCAATAGAGGTGGAGGTAAACATATGAGGAAGATGCGAATATATGAATATGCTAAAGAAAAGAACATTGCGAATAAGGACATTATTGATGCTTTAAATAAAATGAATGTTTCGGTATCAAATCACATGTCAGTTATTGATGAGGATACAATCAAAAAACTTGACGGGCAATTTGGAAAAACGGTAGAACCGAAAGGAAAGCAAGAAACAAAAACACCAGCACCAAAAAATAATAATCAAAAACCGGCTTCAAAGCCACCGCAACAACGACAAAATCAGTCACAAAACAAAAAGCAAGGAAACTTTAATCAAAATAGGCCAAACCAAAATAACAAACGTAACAATAACAACAATCAAAACAAAGGAAAACAACAACAACAGTACCAACCACCGGCACCAAAACAAAAACCATTACCAGAAAAAATAACATTCTCCGGTACATTATCTGTAGGAGAATTAGCAAAGCTATTAGGAAAAGAACCTTCTGAAATCATAAAAAAATTAATGTTTTTAGGAGTAATGGCTACGATTAATCAAGAGCTAGATAAAGATACCATTGAATTAATTGCTGGTGACTATGGGGTTGAAGTGGAAGAAGAAATCATCATTGATGAGACAAACTTTGAAGAAGCCATTGAAGAAGAAGATCCAAAAAGCTTAAGAGAACGTCCACCTGTTGTGACGATTATGGGTCACGTTGACCACGGGAAAACAACATTGTTAGATTCGATTCGAGAAACAAAAGTTGTTGCCGGTGAAGCTGGTGGGATTACTCAGCATATTGGAGCGTATCAAGTCGAAGTGAGTGGAAAACGAATTACGTTTTTAGATACACCAGGTCACGCTGCCTTTACAACGATGAGAGCTAGAGGAGCTCAAGTAACCGATATTTGTGTTCTTGTTGTAGCGGCAGACGATGGTGTTATGCCACAAACGAAAGAAGCGATTAGTCACGCGAAAGCAGCGGGTGTTCCAATTATTGTTGCAGTTAACAAAATGGATAAGGAAGCAGCCAATCCTGACCGTGTGATGCAAGAATTAACAGAATATGAATTAGTACCAGAGGCTTGGGGTGGAGATACTATTTTTGTACCTGTATCTGCACTACAGGGTGAAGGAATTGATGAACTGTTAGAAATGATCCTTCTTGTTGCTGAAGTGGCAGAACTAAAAGCAAATCCTGACAGATTTGCAAGAGGTACAGTTATAGAAGCTCAACTTGATAAAGGGCGTGGAGCCGTAGCAACACTGTTAGTTCAATCAGGAACATTAAAAGTCGGTGACCCTATTGTCGTAGGAAATACTTTTGGTCGAGTTCGTGCCATGGTAAATGACCTTGGTCGTCGAGTGAAAACAGTAGGTCCTGCAGCACCAGTTGAAATTACTGGGCTAAACGATGTACCTTTAGCTGGTGATCAATTTAAAGTATTTGAGGATGAAAAGACTGCCCGTCAAGTTGGTGAGACACGAATGTCTAGACGACGTGAAGAGCAGCTAAAAGAAAATTCAAAA
This sequence comes from Alkalihalobacillus sp. LMS39, assembly GCF_022812285.1. Classification (NCBI taxonomy): domain Bacteria; kingdom Bacillati; phylum Bacillota; class Bacilli; order Caryophanales; family Bacillaceae; genus Alkalihalobacillus; species Alkalihalobacillus sp. LMS39. The sequence continues at coordinate 3,320,254 of NZ_CP093300.1, read as the reverse complement.
GTTAGCTTAGATGATTTATTTAGTAAAATTCAACAAGGTGAAATTAAAGAAATTAACGTTATTATAAAAGCAGATGTACAAGGATCTGTGGAAGCGATGCGTGGCTCATTAGAGAAAATTGATGTGGAAGGCGTGAAAGTTAACATCATTCACACAGGTGTCGGTGCAATTACCGAATCAGATATTATTTTAGCTTCTGCGTCACATGCTATTGTTATCGGATTTAATGTAAGACCAGATAATAATGCCAAACGTACTGCTGAAGCGGAACAAGTTGACATTCGACTTCATCGTGTCATTTACAACGCGATTGATGAGATTGAAGCGGCTATGAAAGGGATGCTTGACCCTGAGTTCCAAGAAAAAGTCATTGGTCAAGCAGAAGTGCGTCAAACATTTAAAGTTTCTAAAATTGGGATGATTGCCGGTTCTTATGTAACTGACGGAAAAATCACTAGAGATTCCACGGTCCGTTTAATTCGTGATGGAATTGTCATTTACGAAGGGGCAATTAATGCCTTGAAACGATTTAAAGATGACGCCAAAGAAGTAGCAGCAGGTTATGAATGTGGGATTACGCTAGAAAAGTTTAATGACCTAAAAGAAGGCGACATTATTGAGGCCTACATCATGGAGGAAATTAAACGTCAATGATAGGTGTCGTTTACTGTGAGCTATACTTGTATAGCCCCCAGTCATTAAAAGAAAAACGCTCGATTACTAAAAGTCTTATCACACGATTAAAACAACGTTTAAACGTTTCTGTCTCAGAAATCGGATATCAAGATGTATGGCAACGATGTGAGCTCGCCATTGTTACAGTGGCTTCAGATAAAACGGTTGCTGAAAAAGAGCTTGGTCGAGCAATGGCGTTGGTGGATAGTACACCAGAACTAGAAAGAACAGTTACATCGTATGAATGGCTGTAATTGTAGTGAGGTGATATAAATGAGTAATGTTCGTGCTAGTCGTGTTGGAGAACAAATGAAAAAGGAATTAAGCGATATTATTATGAGAGAGCTTAAAGATCCTAGGGTGAAATTTGTGACAGTAACAGGTGTAGATGTCACTGGTGACCTTCAACAAGCAAAAGTCTATATTACAGTATTAGGTAGTGAAGAAGAAAAAGCTGATACGTTAAAAGGCTTATCAAAAGCATCTGGCTTTATTCGCTCCGAAATTGGAAAGAGAATTCGTTTACGTAAAACACCAGAAATCACTTTTACGTTTGATGAATCGATTGAATATGGAAATCGAATTGAAACTTTATTGGCAGACTTAAATAAAGAATAGTTTTACGTCAGGGGATAGAATAGGGAAGCCTATCTATCCTTTTGTCTGTATTAAGGGGGATAAAAAGTGACAGTAACAGGGATCATCCCATTATTGAAACCAGCAGGATTCACATCTCATGATTGTGTCATGAAAATGAGGAAAATCCTTCGAACGAAAAAAGTGGGTCATACAGGAACGCTCGACCCTCAAGTGACTGGCGTTTTGCCGATTTGTGTCGGTCGAGCAACAAAAGTAGCTGAATATATGAGTGATTATCCGAAAACATACATAGGTGAAGTGACGATAGGGACATCAACGACAACAGAAGATGCGTATGGTGAGCTTGTTGAACAATGTGATGTCACAACACCGATAACAAAAATTCAAATTGAAGAAGTATGTCGCCAATTTTTAGGAACGATCATTCAAGTACCACCGATGTATTCTGCAGTAAAAGTAAATGGAAAAAAATTATATGAATATGCAAGAGCAAACAAAGAAGTCGAGCGACCAAAACGGGAAGTCACGATTTATGATTTACATGTCGATGGTGATGTTCACTATGATGGTAAACAAGTCACATTTCGATTTGGCGTCCATTGCAGTAAAGGTACGTATGTGAGAACATTAGCTGTCGATATCGGAAAACAGTTAGGATATCCAGCTCATATGTCAGAATTACAAAGGGTGGCATCGGGACCGTTCACACTAGAAAACTGTGTGACCTTTGAAGAAATCGAGCAAAAGCAACAAGAGGACCTCTTATCAGCAATCGTCTTTCCGCTAGAAAAAGCAATTGCTCATTTTCCTTCGATTCAAGTTTGCGATGAGCTTGTTTCAAAAATAAAAAATGGTGCGGTGTTACCGCTGAGCAAAGAAATAGATGCAGACCGTTTTACTGTATATAATAAAGAAGGAGATTGTTTAGCAATATACACTAAACATCCAACAAAGCCAGGACTCATGAAACCAGAAAAAATGTTGGTGATTCAGTCTGAAAATTAAGAAGGTGAAAGCGAATGGAAATCATTTATTTATCTTATCCTCATGAATTAAAAAGAAATCAGCATTCGCCTACGGTATTAGCGTTAGGGTATTTTGATGGTGTACATCTCGGGCATCAAAAAGTCATTAAGACGGCAGTTGACATAGCGAAGGAAAAACATGCCGAAAGTGCTGTTATGACCTTTACCCCTCACCCTAAAGAAGTGCTGTCACACTCTAATGAGCCAATGAAATATATTACGCCAATTAAACAAAAGGCAGAGTATATTAAACAATTAGGTGTAGAAAAGTTATATATCGTTCGATTTGACTTGGCTTTTTCTAAATTAACCCCACAGCAGTTTGTCGATGAATTTTTGCTGAATTTACACGTTGTTCATGTTGTGGCCGGTTTTGACTATACGTACGGGCATTTAGGAAAAGGGACGATGGAAACATTGCCTTTCCATGCTAGAGGTCAATTTACTCAAACCGTTGTCAGTAAAATAACGCAGGAAGAAGCAAAAATAAGCTCGACACTCATTCGGGAATTTCTCCAATCAGGAAAGGTTAATGAACTTCCATATTATTTAGGGAGGTTCTTTGAAGTAGAAGGAATGGTTGTTCATGGAGATAAACGGGGAAGGAAAATAGGTTTCCCAACGGCCAATATTGAAATTCAAGAACCATTTATGATTCCAAAAACGGGTGTGTATGCTGTTTTATTTACTGATGGTCAAATGAATTACCAAGGGGTATGTAATTTAGGAGTAAAACCTACTTTTACGACAAATGTTCAAGCTCCTTCATTAGAAGTTCATATTTTTGACTTTGAAGGAGATTTATACAAAAAAGAAGTGAAAGTGACTTTTTGTGAATTTATAAGAGATGAAAAGAAGTTTGATGGCATAACAGAATTGATTGAACAAATTGAAAAAGATAAAAAACAAGCCATTGCTTTTTTTGCCGAGCATTTTTCAGTTTTATGAAAATTATAAACGAAAACTTGCAATCTATGCAAAAAAACGGTATGCTAATGTTTGTACTGTAATAACAGTACTCTAATCCATTGCTTGGCAATTCGATTCACCGACGGTTGCTTGGTAATTGGGGATTCTAATAAAGGAGGTGGATAGGATGGCATTAACACAAGAACGTAAAAATGAAATCATTAATGAGTATAGAACTCATGAAAGTGATACTGGTTCTCCAGAGGTACAAGTCGCTATCCTTACTGAGCAAATTAACACGTTAAACGATCATTTACGTGAACATAAAAAGGACCATCACTCACGTCGTGGCCTTTTGAAAATGGTTGGACAACGTCGTAACCTTTTAACGTATTTACGTAACAAAGACATTACACGTTACCGTAATCTAGTTGATAAGCTTGGTTTACGTCGATAACATGAGGTGAAAGCGGGAGCAGTCCCGCTTTTTTCTTAGGTTAAAATTATTGGAATATTTTCTCAAAAAAATAAGCGGATTTGCTTTTATCTTTTATTTTTAGTATAAATAGGCAATAATAAATGGTAAGTATAAATTTTTAGTACGAGAGGAGCTCACCAGCATGGAGCAACAAAATAAAGTTTTTTCAATTGACTGGGCTGGGCGACCTTTAACTGTGGAAACAGGTCAGTTGGCAAAACAAGCCAATGGAGCAGTTTTAGTTCGCTATGGTGATACAGCAGTTCTTTCAACAGCAACTGCATCAAAAGAACCGAAAGATTTACCTTTTTTTCCTTTGACTGTGAATTACGAAGAAAGATTGTATGCGGTAGGTAAAATTCCTGGAGGCTTTATTAAACGCGAAGGTCGTCCAAGTGAAACAGCGATTTTAACAAGTCGTTTAATCGACAGACCGATCCGTCCGTTATTCCCAGATGGGTTTCGAAATGAAGTTCAAGTCATTAGCATTGTGATGAGTGTTGACCAAAATTGTTCATCTGAAATGGCGGCAATGGTCGGTTCAAGTTTAGCTTTATCGGTTTCAGATATTCCATTTGATGGCCCAATAGCAGGTGTAACGATTGGCCGCATTGATGGTTCATTTATTATTAATCCAACTACGGAGCAATTAGAACAAAGTGATTTAGATTTAGTCGTTGCAGGTACAAAAGACGCTATTAATATGGTGGAAGCTAATGCACAAGAAGTACCAGAAGATGTGATTTTAGAGGCGATTATGTTTGGACACGAAGAAATCAAACGACTCATCGCGTTTCAAGAAGAAATCGTCGCTGCTGTTGGGAAAGAAAAAGCAGAGATTAAATTGAAACAAGTGGATGAAGTATTAGAACAAAAAGTTCGTTCGCTAGCTGAAGAGCAATTGAAAAAGGCTGTTCAAGTTCCGGAAAAGCATGCTCGACAAGAAGCAATCGATGTTGTGATGAATGAAACAGTAGCACAGTTTGAAAATGCTCCTGAAGAAAACGAAGACGTAAATATAAGTGATGTCAAAGAAACATTACATAAAATTGTGAAGGAAGAAGTTCGTCGTCTTATTACTAAAGAAAAGGTTCGTCCAGATGGCAGAGCCCCAGAGGAAATTCGTCCATTGGCATCACAAGTACGATTGTTACCAAGAACACATGGCTCAGGTTTGTTTACACGTGGACAAACTCAAGCTCTTAGCATTTGTACGTTAGGTGCCCTTGGAGACGTTCAAATTCTAGATGGATTAGGCATTGAAGAATCAAAACGCTTTATGCACCACTATAATTTCCCACAGTTTAGTGTTGGTGAAACAGGACCAATTCGTGGACCAGGTCGCCGAGAAATAGGACATGGTGCCCTTGGTGAACGTGCATTAGAGCCTGTTATTCCAAGTGAAAAAGATTTTCCATATACAATTAGACTTGTATCAGAAGTGTTAGAATCCAATGGATCAACGTCACAAGCGAGTATTTGTGCAAGTACGTTAGCGATGATGGATGCAGGTGTTCCTATTAAATCACCGGTAGCTGGGATTGCTATGGGCCTTGTTAAAAGTGGTGAAGATGTAACTGTACTAACAGATATTCAAGGGATGGAAGATGCACTAGGGGATATGGACTTTAAAGTGGCCGGAACAAAAACAGGAGTAACGGCTATTCAAATGGACATTAAAATTAAAGGAATTGACCGTGATATATTAGTTAAAGCGCTTGAACAAGCGAAAAACGGTAGAATGGTCATTTTAGACAATATGTTGTCTGCGATTGCTGAATCTCGAACAGAGTTAAGTGAGTATGCACCAAAAATCTTAACGATGAAAATTAACCCAGATAAAATCCGTGATGTCATTGGACCAAGCGGTAAAATCATTAATAAAATTATTGAAGAAACTGGTGTTAAAATTGATATTGAGCAAGATGGAACGATTTATATTTCATCTGTTAACCAGCCGATGAACTTAAAAGCAAAAGACACCATCGAAGATATCGTTCGTGAAGTAGAAGTTGGACAAACGTATTTAGGGAAAGTAAAACGAATCGAGAAATTTGGTGCTTTTGTCGAATTATTTAAAGGCAAAGACGGTCTTGTTCATATTTCACAATTAGCAGAAGAGCGTGTAAATAAAGTAGAAGACGTTGTTAAAATTGACGATGAAATTCTTGTTAAGGTTACTGAAATTGATTCACAAGGTCGTGTAAACTTATCAAGAAAAGCTCTATTAAAAGAACAAAAACAAGAAAAATAAACATGTAGGATAACTTGGCATTTGCCAAGTTTTTCTTGAAATTGCAACGATGAGTAAAGTAGTGGTTCAAAAACCAGTTATGAGATGGACTCATAACTGGTTTTTCAAAGAAGGCAATCTGTAGACTGCTTGAGGAATGACCTGATGAATCTAGTCATATGACCCTTTGTACATGCATACATTTCTTATTAGTACAAGGGGGTATAAATTTATGAAGAAGATCGCAGGTATCCAAATTATTGTTTTTTGTTTGATTGTGGTATTATCATTTGGAACAGTTCAAAATCCTTTTTCATCTAATTACATAGATAACTTAAAACAAGAAGCGGTTACAGCTTCAAAAATGAGTGATCCATTATACGATGAGATTGTAGCTGCTCAAAAAAAATATGAAGAGAAACCGATTGATGCGGTTGTCGATAAAGTTTGGAAAGCGATTCCCGGTTATAATGGAATTCAAGTTGATGTTGATGCCTCTTATAAAAAAATGGAGGAACAAGGTTATTTTGAACAACAAAAGCTCGTGTTTAAAGAAGTGAAGCCTAATGTTCATTTAGAAGACTTGCCTCCAGCTCCGATTTATAAAGGCAACCCAGAAAAACCGATGGTAACATTATTAGTCAATGTTGCATGGGGAAATGAGCATTTGCCAACTTTATTAAAAATAATGAACGATCAAGATGTAAAAAGTACTTTTTTTCTTGACGGTTCTTGGGTAAAAGATAACCCAAAGTTGGCTAAAATGATAAAAGAAGAAGGTCATGAAATTGGAAATCACGCTTATTCTCATCCAGACATGAAGCAATTATCTTCAGCACGAATCCAAGAAGAATTACAAAAAACAAATGATGTTATTCATGCCACATTGGAAGTTACACCAAAATGGTTCGCTCCACCTAGTGGGAGTTTCCGGCAAGAAGTTGTTGAAATAGCAGATAGTATGAATATGCATACGATTATGTGGAGTGTCGATACAATTGATTGGCGCAAGCCTGAGCCTCAAACAATGGTTGATAATGTTCTTAGTAAAGTTCATCCAGGTGCAATGATTCTAATGCATCCAACATCTTCAACCGCAGGTGGCTTGGAACAACTAATTATTGGGTTAAAAGCGAAAGGTTATCAAATCGGAACAGTTTCCCATTTGATGGATGAATCACGCTTAAGTTTTGGTGTAGCCCTAGACGATTAAGATAGGGGGAACAATTTTGATTCAAAAACTTGAATTATCAAACGGATTACGAGTCTTAGTAGAAGAAATCCCAACTGTACGTTCAATTTCGATTGGAATATGGATAGGGACAGGTTCGCGTTTTGAAAGGACCGAGGAAAATGGAATTTCGCATTTTCTTGAACATATGTTTTTTAAAGGAACGGACACGAGAAGTGCGTCTGATATTGCGGAAGCATTTGATTCGATTGGCGGTCAAGTGAATGCATTTACGTCAAAAGAATACACTTGCTATTATGCAAAAGTATTAGATGAACATGGTGGTCTTGCTGTGGATATATTATCAGACATGTTTTTTAATTCTACTTTTGCAGAAGATGAGCTATCAAAAGAAAAGAATGTTGTGTTTGAAGAAATTAAAATGGTGGATGATACTCCAGATGACATTATTCATGATATGCTGTCAAAAGCAAGTTTTGGTGAGCATGCATTAGGTTTACCGATTCTTGGGACAGTTGATACGCTAACGACATTTACAAAAGAGTCATTACAAGACTATATGAGTCGGTATTATACGGCAGATAATGTCGTTGTATCGATTGCAGGAAATATAACACCGACATTAATTGACCAAATTAAATCGATTTTTTCTGCTGTACCAAAACGGAAGCAACAGGAACAGATCATTACACCAACGTTTGTCCCGAACCGATTAGGTCGTAAAAAGGAAACAGAGCAAGCTCATTTATGCTTAGGATACCAAGGGCTACAAATTGGAAATAAAAAAATGTACCCACTCGTCCTTTTAAATAATGTACTAGGTGGGAGCATGAGTAGCCGTTTATTTCAAGAAATTAGAGAAAAGCGTGGATTAGCATATTCTGTGTTTTCTTATCATTCTTCATTCCGTGATGATGGCTTGCTTACGATTTATGCAGGCACAGCACCACAACAATTAGATAGTTTATATCAATCAATACAGCAAACAGTTGAAACACTAGCGCAAAATGGAATGACAGAAAAAGAGTTAAAGAATGGAAAAGAGCAGCTTAAAGGTAGTTTAATGTTAAGTTTAGAAAGTACAAATAGTAGAATGAGTCGAAACGGGAAAAATGAATTGTTGTTAGGAAAACATCGAACATTGGATGATATTATTGACCAAATCAATGAAGTGACAATGGATGATGTCAATGAGCTAGCTCATTCATTATTTTCAAAGGACCCTGCTCTATCATTAATTAGTCCAACAGGAGAATTACCGCACTAACAAAGTACTATGACTTTTTTTAGTCTGTTCAGATTGTAGATAAAACGCCGTTTGAGGAATGATTCTAAAAACGGCGTTTTTACGTGTTTAACTTGGCTCATTCAAACGCTGTCGTGTGGCAAAAAAATCTGTGGTCTTTTTTTATTCTCTTTCTCATAAAAACAAATGAGGGGGGATTCGATGAGATTAAGTGAAATAAGTGGAAAAGAAATCATTGACTATCAAAAAGGCCAACGCTTAGGAATTTTAGGACAAACGGATCTCGTAATAGATGAGGCAACAGGACAAATTGAAGCATTTGTCATTCCAACAATGAAATGGTTTGGGTTAGGGAAAAAAGAAAAAGAGGTTACCGTCTATTGGAATCAAATTATTAAAATTGGTTCAGATATGATTATTATTGATGTCGAGGAAAATAATGAAGGATAAAGAAAGCCCCAAGAGGTTAGAACAAACCTTTTGGGGTATTTTTAATGGATTGTGTTTGAAATTCTTGATGAAAAAGTGTGTTCGTTTGATTTTCTTTTTCCGTATTCACCTATTATCCCCCTACTACATAAGATAAAGGTGAAATCGAAAAAAATTGTATCCCCTACAGTTTTTAGATTTTTATTGGAACGAATAAATCGTTATTTCTAAAGGAAATGAAAGGGGAGAGATGAACCCATGCTTACTGAAAAGCATATCGTTATTATTGGTGGTGATGCACGCCAATTAGAGATTATTCGCAAACTATCGACTTTAGATGCCAAACTTTCATTGGTTGGATTTGAGCAATTGGATGATGGATTTGTAGGAGCGACGAAAGAACAGATTGCCAACATTGATTTTTCGACTGTGGACGCGATTATATTGCCTGTAAGTGGAACAAATCAACAAGGAGAAGTGGATACGGTTTTTTCGAATGAAACAATTACGATTACAGAAGAACAATTAAAAGCGACACCAACTCACTGTATTGTATATACCGGGATTAGCAACACGTATTTAGATGAGTGTCTTCATCAATCAAAACGAAAATTAGTGAAGTTATTAGAGCGGGATGATATTGCGATTTATAATTCCATTCCAACGGTAGAAGGAACAGTGATGATGGCTATTCAACATACAGACATTACAATCCATGGTTCAACAGTTGCTGTTTTAGGATTTGGTCGCGTCGGTATGTCTGTTGCACGAACATTCGCAGCACTTGGAGCTAAAGTAAAAGTAGGAGCAAGAGAATCAGAGCACATTGCTAGAATAACGGAAATGGGTTTTACTCCTTTTGACATTAAAGATATTGTTCATCAAGTTTCTGATGTTGATCTTTGTATAAATACGATCCCTGCAAAAATTGTAACGGCAAATGTCCTGGCGACGATGCCAACAAATGCTTTAATTATTGACTTAGCTTCAAAACCAGGTGGAACCGATTTTCGTTACGCAGAAAAACGAGGGATTAAAGCTTTACTAGCGCCTGGACTACCAGGAATTGTCGCTCCAAAAACAGCTGGTCAAATTCTTGCAAATGTTCTGGCACAGTTACTATTACAAGACTAATTCAATTAAAGGGGGAAATACAATGGCTTTATCATTTGAAGGAAAGCATATTGGATTTGGGTTAACAGGTTCTCATTGTACGTATGGGGCAGTCCTTCCTCAAATGAAGAAATTAGTTGATTTAGGGGCAAAAGTGACACCGTTTGTTAGTAATACGGTGATTAGTACAGATACGAAGTTCGGAAAAAGTGAAGATTGGATTGAAAAAATAAAGGAAATTACGGATGAGGACATTGTGGACTCTATTGTGAAAGCAGAGCCATTTGGTCCAAAGACTCCTCTTGATTGTATGGTTATTGCTCCACTTACAGGTAATTCTACAAGTAAGTTGGCGAACGCCTTAACAGACTCACCTGTGCTAATGGGAGCGAAAGCGACATTACGTACTGGAAACCCGGTTGTTCTTGGAATCTCAACAAATGATGCGTTGGGGTTAAATGGGATGAACGTCATGAAACTAATGGCGACAAAAAATATATACTTTATTCCATTTGGTCAAGATAATCCACATGGAAAACCAAACTCATTAGTAGCGAGAATGGGAGCATTACCGGAAACTGTTGAGGCTGCTTTACGTGGTAAGCAATATCAGCCTGTATTAGTAGAAAAATACAAAGATTAAGGAAAATAGTGAAGTTGCGATTTCAAAAAAAATCCCTTAAAGTTTAATAGGAGAATGTCAGTATTTATAACATCACTGTGGTAAAATAGACAATAAATTAGAAAGTGATGAATATCTATTAAACTAAGCTTTGTTTATAACAGAAGGGAGATTATATTAGAATGGCAAATCAATCAGGTTATCATGTAGCAGTAGTAGGAGCAACAGGTGCAGTAGGGCAACAAATGCTAAAAACATTAGAGGAACGTAACTTCCCAATTTCTAAATTAACTTTATTATCATCAAAACGGTCTGCAGGAAAAACAGTATTCTTCCAAGGTGAAGAAGTTGTCGTGCAAGAAGCAACACCAGAAGCATTTGAAGGGGTTCAACTAGCCCTCTTCAGTGCTGGTGGTTCTGTTTCAAAACAACTTGCACCAGAAGCAGTAAAACGTGGAGCAATTTGTGTAGATAATACAAGTGCGTTTCGAATGACAGAAGGAGTTCCATTAGTTGTTCCAGAAGTGAATGAAGCGGATTTACGTGAACATAATGGCATTATTGCCAATCCGAATTGCTCAACGATTCAAATGGTCGTTGCTCTTGAGCCGTTAAGGCAGCAATACGGACTGAAGAAAGTTGTTGTTTCAACATACCAAGCGGTGTCAGGTGCTGGATTAAACGCGATTAATGAAATGAAACAACAATCCAAAGATCTTTTGGAAGGAAAAGAAGCAACAGCAGAAATTTTACCAGTTGGTGGAGATAAAAAGCATTATCAAATCGCATTTAACGCCATTCCACAAATTGATTTATTCCAAGAAAATGGATATACATTTGAAGAAATGAAAATGATTAATGAAACAAAGAAAATAATGCATATGAGCGAGTTAGAAGTAGCGGCAACTTGTGTACGATTACCAGTTGAAACAGGCCATTCAGAATCTGTTTATATTGAGACTGAAAAAGGTGGCGCTTCTGTAGAAGAAGTTCGCGCGTTATTAGCCAATGCCCCAGGTATTGTGCTACAAGATGACCCTAGTAATCAACTTTATCCAATGGCAACAACAAGCGTAGGGAAAAATGATGTGTTTGTTGGACGAATTCGTAAAGATTTAGATCGCGACAACGGATTCCACTTATGGGTTGTTTCTGACAATCTATTAAAAGGTGCAGCATGGAATTCAGTACAAATCGCAGAAAGCCTAGTGAAATTACAATTATTGAAGTAGGTGTTCTATGAAAATCATTGTTCAAAAATTTGGTGGCACATCTGTAAAAACAGAAGAGACGCGTGCTCGTGCCGTGAATCATGTCCAAAAAGCAGTACGTGAAGGGTATAAGGTAATCGTTGTCGTTTCAGCAATGGGACGGAGTGGAGACCCATATGCAACGGACACGTTACTTAGTTTGGTTGATACGAAGACCATCGCAAAACGTGAACAAGATTTGCTCGTTTCATGTGGTGAAGTGATATCGTCTGTTGTTTTTACAAACCTTTTAAATGAAAAAGGGATTAAAGCACAAGCGATGACAGGGCCTCAAGCTGGATTTAGAACAACCGATGATCACACGGATGCAAAGATTATTGATATGAAATCCGACCACTTACGACATGAATTAAAAGATGTTGATGTAATTGTTGTGGCAGGTTTCCAAGGACAAACAAAATCGGGAGAAATTACGACATTAGGTCGTGGTGGAAGCGATACGTCAGCAACTGCACTAGGCGCCGCTGTTGGTGCAGAATGGGTTGACATTTTCACTGATGTTGAAGGCGTGATGACTGCCGACCCTCGTATTGTCGATGATGCAAGACCATTAGAGACAGTTACGTATAATGAAATTTGTAATATGGCGTACCAAGGAGCAAAAGTTATTCATCCTCGTGCAGTAGAAATCGCTATGCAAGCCAAGCTCCCACTTCATATACGTTCAACCTATTCAGAGACTAAGGGAACATTAGTCACTTCGTTAATGACGGATAAGGAAGGTCAAGATGTCCAAGACCGTTTAATAACAGGAATTGCAAACCTTTCTGGCGTCACACAAATAAAAGTCATTGCTAAAGAAGGACAATTTGATTTACAGCAACAAGTATTTAAGGCGATGGCGAATGAAAAAATAAGTGTCGATTTTATTAATATTAATCCACTCGGTGTTGTGTACACTGTAATGGATGAAGTTGCCGATAAGGCCATCCAAGTTCTGCAAGAATTAGGCTATGAACCAGAAGCCATTAAGCATTGTGCAAAAGTTTCGGCTGTCGGTGCAGGAATGACAGGAGTTCCTGGGGTAACAGCTAAAATTGTCGCCGCTCTTTCTAAAGAAAATATATCGATTCTTCAATCTGCTGACTCTCATACAACAATATGGGTGTTAGTAAAAGGTGAAGATATGGTGAAAGCCGTCAATGCTCTTCATACCATTTTTCAATTACAACAAGATGGTCAATTGAATTAACATTTCTGCTTTAGGCAGAATAAGCTGAGATTAACCTCAGTATAAGGAGTTGAAGGACAGTGAACTTTGGTCAGGTTCTTACAGCAATGGTCACTCCTTTTGACCACAAAGGAAACATTGACTTCAAGAAAACAGAAAAATTGGTTGAGTATCTACTTTCAAATGGTTCAGATGGCGTTGTCATAGCGGGAACGACAGGGGAATCCCCAACATTATCAACAGAAGAAAAACTAGCGTTATTCCAATTTGTTGTGGATAAAGTAAACGGACGCGTTCCGGTCATTGCTGGTGCAGGGAATAACAATACGTACGCTTCAGTAGAATTGTCGAAAAAAGCTACAGATATTGGTGTAGACGGAATAATGGCAGTAACACCCTATTACAACAAACCATCACAACAAGGCATGGTTGAACATTTTACAGCCATTGCTAATGCAACAACGTTACCTGTCATGCTTTATAATATCCCAGGTCGATCGGTTGTGAATATGTCAGCCGAAACGATTATTACATTATCAAAGGTTCCTAACATTGTATCTGTGAAAGAAGCAAGTGGAGATTTAGAGCAAATGGCAACGATTATTGAAAATACGGGGTCACAATTTTCCTTGTATAGTGGAGATGACACAATGACATTACCAGCGCTTGCAATTGGTGCAACAGGAGTTGTGTCAGTCGCTTCACATGTCATAGGAGCCGAAATGCAACAGATGATTCATGCTTTTCTTAAAGGGAAGATTGAAGAGTCTGCAGCATTGCATCGTAAATTGCTTCCTTTAATGAAAGGGTTGTTTACCGCCCCAAATCCAACCTGCGTGAAAGCCGCTCTTCAATTAAAGGGGCTCGATGTTGGGTCAGTAAGACTTCCACTTATTCCGTTATCTGCAAAGGAACGGACACAATTAATGGAATTATTCACGTAACAGCCATACGAATGTATGGCTGTCAGCCTGTCGACTTTGTCGACAGGCATTTTTGATTAGTAGCCAGAATGCGGCCCTCCGACCTCGCTACCGGGATGGGGGGCACGCTTTCCGCAGGCGGGCGTTGAACTAACCGGCTGTGCCGGTGGATTTCAACTTGCCCTTCACGTCCTGCAGGAGTCGGCCCTCCCATCCCGTCCGCTTTTTCTAGTGGATATAAGAAGGTTGCTTCTCCTGAAATAAAGACAGGGGTGAATAGGTGATGATGTCAAAAAAGTTGGAAGATAAGCGAATGCAAATGGAGATGGTCTGGATTGAAACACTAGTTCCAGAAGACCATCTTGTTCGTAAACTCGATCATGCGATTGAGTTTGATTTCATTTATGCTCTCGTGAAAGAGCTGTATTCTTCTGATAAAGGTCGCTCTAGTATTGACCCTGTCGTGTTAGTAAAAGTGGTGTTCATTCCATACATATGTGACATACGATCGATGCGTCAAACGATCAAAGAAATAGAAACAAACGTCGCTTATCGATGGTTTTTAGGCTTTGGATTTGATGATAAGATCCCGCACTTCTCTATGTTCGGAAAGAACTATGCTCGTCTATTCCGAGAAAAACAGAAGCATGGACTGCGTTGGACGAACCTAAAGGGTCTCGAAAAAAATTCAATGCTGGCGATGTTTGTTTTTGCTGCCATGAACCTGAAAAAATTGGCCACATGGCACTGGAGGAACACGAAACCCAACAGTACCATCGCCGAAAAATCAATACAGAAAAACAAAAACGCCTTTGAGGATCATTTCTCAAAGGCGTTTTGTCTATGGTCTGACAGCCATACGAATGTATGGCTGTTTTTTTTTTTTTACTATTGGAAAGGCTAAGAGTTAGGATCATATTACTTTTAGGCAATGGGTTGGTCCATGTTGATTCCATTGCGTTCGAGTCACTTAGGAACCGATCCATTCCACAAAGTGAAAAACAATTTGTTCTAGCAAGAATTTATCCGAAAACAGCCTTTTAAAAAAGTATATATAAAAACGTGTACACTCTTCTCTTGTGTTCATATAAAAAAATAAGTTATACTACAAACAAGTGATTTTGTTCGGGAGTATAAATATTACATGTTCGAATTTTTTTCTTGGCTGGTCCAAAACTTCATATTTGTTCTAGTGCGACGGGGGCAAATAAGTCAAGAGCAGAATTTGAGCCCATTAAAGCTCGGTTGCTATTTGAAAAGTAAATATAGGAGGAACTAACATTGTCAAAGTTAATTACAGAGAAAATTCGTGTTTTTGCACTCGGGGGAGTCGGCGAAATTGGCAAAAACATGTACGTAGTAGAAGTCGATGAGGATATTATCGTTATCGATTCTGGTTTAATGTTCCCTGATGACGACATGCTCGGTGTTGATATTGTCATCCCTGACGTTTCGTATTTAGTCGAACAAGGTGACCGTGTGAAAGCCATTGTCATCACCCATGGACATGAAGACCACATTGGAGGCTTACCGTATATTTTAAGAAAGTTAGATGTTCCAGTTTACGGGACAAGATTAACATTAGGATTAATCGGTGAAAAGCTGAAAGAACACGGTCTTTATGGAAAAGTAGATTTACGATTAATTGATTCAAACTCAAATATTATTATCGGTCAAACAAACGTTTCGTTTTTCCGAACAAATCACAGTATTCCAGATTCGGTAGGCGTTATCGTTCATACGTCTCAAGGTGCCATTGTTCATACGGGAGATTTTAAATTTGACCAAACCCCTGTCGATGGGAAACATGCAGATATCGGAAAGATGGCAAAGATCGGTGAAAGTGGTGTCCTCTGCTTATTGTCTGATAGTACAAATGCGGAGCGACCTGGTCAAACATTATCGGAAACCATTATTGGACAAGGAATATCAGAGGTGTTTCAAAAAACATCCGGAAGAATCATTGTTACAACATTTGCCTCAAATGTTCATCGCATTCAGTCTGTTATTAACGCAGCGTCTGAATCGAATCGAAAAGTAGCTGTCGTAGGAAAAAGTATGCATCGCGTCATTACGATTGCAAGAGAACTAGGGTATTTAAAAGCGCCGGATCATTTGTTTATCGAAATGGACCAAATTGCTGATTTCCGTCCTGACCAAATTACAGTTCTAACGACAGGAAGCCAAGGAGAACCGATGAGTGCACTAGCAAGAATGGCCAAAGGTGCTCATCGTCAAATGAAAGTAACAAGTGATGATACGATTATCATTGCAGCTTCACCAATACCGGGAAATGAAAAATCCGTCGCGAAAATCATTGATCTCCTTGCTCGGATTGGGGCAGATATCATTTACGGACAAGCAAAAGTACATGCTTCTGGACATGGAAGTGCTGAAGAGTTAAAGTTGATGTTAAATTTAATGAAACCTAAATATTTCATCCCGATTCATGGTGAATTTCGAATGCAATGTGCCCATAAAGGTCTTGCTATTGAAGTTGGTGTACAAGAAGAAAATATTTTTCTTGTTGATAAGGGAGAAGTTGTTGAATTTACAAATGAACAAGGCCGCCAATCTGGAAAAGTTCCATCTGGGAATGTTTTAATTGATGGATTAGGTGTTGGAGATGTAGGCAATATTGTACTTCGTGATCGACGCTTGTTATCAAAGGATGGGATTCTAGTCGTTGTTGTAACGCTAAACAAAGAAAGCAGTAGCATCGTATCGGGTCCCGATATCATTTCAAGAGGATTTGTGTACGTAAGGGAATCTGAAAAGCTGTTAGTAGAAGCTAATGAGCTTGTAAGTACAACATTAAAAAAATGTATGACAGAAAATGTGAATGAATGGTCATCGTTAAAAAGTAATGTTAGAGAAGTACTTAGTCGATTTTTGTTTGAAAAAACAAAGCGTAGACCAATGATTTTGCCTATCATTATGGAAGTATAGTCGATACACGAGTCAATGTAGTAAAATGGATGTTCAAAAAAGGGTAAAACAA
Organism: Alkalihalobacillus sp. LMS39; assembly: GCF_022812285.1. Taxonomy (NCBI): domain Bacteria; kingdom Bacillati; phylum Bacillota; class Bacilli; order Caryophanales; family Bacillaceae; genus Alkalihalobacillus; species Alkalihalobacillus sp. LMS39. The sequence continues at coordinate 3,303,366 of NZ_CP093300.1, read as the reverse complement.
ACTCTTTTTGGACATCCTTTTTTTTGACATGTAAGGAAGCATATAAATATTTTGGTATAGGAGCGAGGCTTAGAAAGCTTATTAAAAAAAGTTTCGTTGCTAATTTATAGAATGAGACATCGGCTACCCGTTCATACTATCAATAGCATCGACTAAGGAGGAATAACGATGAATGAACAGCCAAATCAGCCAAACCAGCCCAATCAACCGGCCGCCCCTCAAGTACCACCAATGAATCCAGATAACAAAGGGGATGGAATATTAAATAAAATACAAGAACTTGGACAAACAAATGTCCCCGATATGAACCAATCTAATATCCATTGTTTAACGATTATTGGTCAAATTGAAGGACATATGCAGCTTCCACCGCAAAATAAAACGACGAAATACGAACATATCATTCCACAACTAGTTGCGGCAGAACAAAACCAAAAAATCGAAGGGTTACTTGTCATTTTGAATACAGTTGGTGGAGACGTTGAGGCTGGATTAGCCTTGTCGGAGATGATTGCTTCTTTATCCAAACCAACCGTAACACTTGTGTTAGGAGGCGGACACTCGATAGGAGTTCCAATTGCTGTAGCGTCTGATTATTCGTATATTGCAGAAACCGCAACAATGACGATTCATCCTGTTCGGTTAACAGGACTTGTCATTGGAGTCCCTCAAACATTTGAATACTTAGATAAAATGCAAGACCGTGTCATTAACTTTGTTACGAAACATTCAATGATAACGGAAGATAAATTTAAGGAGCTTATGTTTTCAAAGGGAAATTTAACGAGGGACATTGGAACAAATGTTGTCGGAACGGACGCAGTGAAATATGGGCTAATTAACGAAGTAGGTGGAATTGGCCTAGCATTAAAGAAACTGAATGAATTGGTCGAGGAAAAACGTAAAAACGAACCAAGTGGAGGAATGATGCAATAATGTTATATACGATTCTTCCTGAAGAAATGATTTTTCCAAACGAACAATCGAAAGAGCAGGAAAGTATTGAAATTGATGGTGGGTTTTTAATTGTGGAAAAAACGAATGAAACAGAATATAAAGTGGTTCGTTTGGTCAGTAGTAATCCAAGTCATTACTTAAATGAAAACTATGCCCCCGGGCGACTCATTCAGCTAAAACCCCAATTTTAAGATGAAGTGTTGTTTTTGAGTATGATATAATAAAATAAGAATTTGGTTAAAGCAGCCAATATTTGGCTGCTTTTCTTTTCATTTGGAATATAGAAGGTGGAACGAATGGCAAAACGAAAACGAAAAACAAAAACAGACTGGAGAGTCCAATTGAAATTTGAAATTATCGGACTTGTTTTACTTGTATTATCGATTGTTACGTTTGCTAAATTAGGAAGTGTCGGAGAGGTATTTGTGCTCTTTTTCCGATTTTTTCTAGGAGAATGGTATGTTGCTATGACCATTGGTGTATTTGTAACAGCGTTGTATACGATGATAAAACGTAAACTCCCCTCATTTGTTTCACGCAGGCTAGTTGGGTTGTATTTATTTATTTTTTCTTTCCTGTTACTTAGTCACTTACGACTATTTGAGAATCTAGCTGGTCAAGAAGGGTTTCAAGATCGCTCTGTGTTACGAAATACATGGAATTTATATTGGTTGCAATTACATAATGAAGCACCGATTGATGATTTCGGTGGTGGGATGATTGGTGCCCTTGGGTTTGCGTTAAGTCATTTTTTATTTGACTCAATCGGAACTTTTCTTATTTCATTTTTTTGTATGGTTGTCGCCTTTTTATTAATAACAGGAAAATCGCTATCAGAAGTGCTTGCTCAATCGTTTAGTAAAACATATGCATTTTTCCATAAGATGATAACAGGAATACGGGATGACATAACAGATTGGAGTACTAAGATAAAGGAACGATTACAAGAGCAAAAAGAACAACGGAAAAAAGAAAAAGAACAATTAAAACAGCAAAGACAACAGCAAGCAGAGTTAAAACAACAACAAGCACCTGCAGGTAAACATGATACCGAAATACCAGAAGTGGAAATTCGAGACTTTACAGCTTCACAAGTGTATAAAGAACAAAAGCAAGAGCAATTAACATTACCGTTACAAGACGAACAAGAACAGAAAAAAGAAACGGCTCAACAGGAGGGCGATACAGAAGTTCTTCCAGTTGGACAACCTTTAGTTCAAAACGAGATAGAAAATAAAGATTATACATTGCCACCACTCGACTTGTTGAAAAGACCGAGTCAATCGCAAAGCAATGGTGGGCAACATATTTTAGCAAGAGAAAATGCCAAAAAATTAAAACAAACGTTAGATAGTTTTGGAGTAAAAGCGGAAGTGACAAAAGTTCATATAGGACCTGCGGTTACAAAATATGAAGTTCACCCAAATGTCGGTGTAAAGGTTAGTAAAATAGTCAATTTAACCGATGACTTAGCATTAGCACTTGCAGCTAAGGATATTAGAATTGAAGCACCGATTCCTGGAAAATCAGCCATTGGAATTGAAGTACCAAACCAAGAAGTTGCTATTGTTACATTAAGGGAAGTATTAGATTCCCCTGAAAGTCATTCAGAATCAAATGTCCTATCTGTAGCTCTAGGTCGGGATATATCTGGTGAGCCTGTATTAGCATCATTAAATAAAATGCCACACCTTTTAGTCGCTGGAGCAACAGGAAGCGGGAAAAGTGTTTGTATTAACGGGATTATTACTAGTATTTTATTGAAAGCAAAACCACATGAAGTTAAGCTTATTATGATTGACCCTAAAATGGTAGAACTTAACATGTATAATGGTATACCACATTTATTAACCCCTGTTGTAACAGAGCCTAAAAAAGCGTCACAAGCATTGAAAAAAGTTGTGAGTGAAATGGAGAGAAGATATGAGCTGTTTTCTCATAGTGGAACGCGAAATATTGAAGGCTACAATGAACAAATTGTAAAGCAAAACGAGAAAGGTGAGGCAAAGCAACCGACTTTACCGTTTATCGTCGTTATTGTGGACGAGCTTGCCGATTTGATGATGGTTGCATCAGGAGATGTGGAAGATTCGATTACCCGTTTGGCTCAAATGGCCAGAGCGGCAGGTATCCATATGATTATTGCAACACAACGGCCTTCTGTCGATGTTATTACCGGGGTCATTAAAGCAAATATTCCGTCAAGAATTGCGTTTGGTGTTTCTTCTCAAACAGACTCTAGAACGATTTTAGATGGCGGTGGTGCTGAGAAATTGTTAGGTCGTGGGGATATGCTTTATTTACCTGTAGGTGCGTCAAAGCCAACGCGTGTACAAGGAGCTTTTTTATCTGATGATGAAGTAGAGGAAATAGTCGATTATGTCATTTCACAACAAAAAGCACAATATCAAGAAGATATGACACCGACAGAGGAAGAAATTCATGTTCCGAGCGAAAGCACAGATGAACTATATGACGATGCTGTGGAGTTAGTCATGAACATGAATACAGCATCTGTATCGATGCTGCAACGACGTTTTCGAATTGGCTATACGCGAGCAGCTAGGCTAATTGACGAAATGGAAGCAAGAGGGATTGTTGGTCCATATGAAGGTAGTAAACCTAGAGAAGTGTTAGTTGCAAAACAAGAAGAAGAAGCATCATCACAATAGGGAGTGGAAAGCGTGGGGCAAATGGAGCATCCGTTACGAAATAAAATCATTGAGCGAGTAAAGAGGGACATTGAAAGTGGGATATATAAAGAAGGGGATAAGCTTCCTTCAGAGTTTGAACTCGCCAAACAACTTGAGGTGAGTCGCTCTACGATAAGGGAAGCGTTACAATTTTTAGAAGAAGAAGGATTCGTTGTAAAGCGACATGGTGTTGGAACATTTGTTCATTCAAAACCACTATTTAGTTCGGGGATTGAAGAACTATACAGTGTGACTGATATGATAGTTAAAGGGAATAAAACGCCCGGTACCATTTTTCTTTCCTCAATCGAAATCGAAGCATTAGAAGAAGATACACTACAGTTTACAGGATGTTCTTTCAATCATCTTATCGCAATGGAAAGAGTTCGTACTGCAAATGGTGAGCCTGTGGCGTATTGTGTTGATAGAGCACCTGCCCCATACTTGCCTAATTTTTCGGTTCATGCGACTAAATCAATATATGAAATTCTTGAAGAAGAGGGAAGAACGATTAGTTATGCAATAACCCATATTGAACCTGTAGGCTTTCATGAAGAGATATCCACCATTCTCCAATGTGATCCAAGTACGTCCCTCTTATTATTAAAGCAAATGCATTATGACGACCACGATTGCCCGATTTTATATTCGTTAAACTATTTTCGAGCCGACAAATTTAAGTTTCATGTTGTTCGCAAAAGAAAAAAATCATCACAGGAATAAATACACTAAGCTGTCGATTAATCACGATCGACAGCTTTTTTGTAACTCATTAAGATATTTATTTTATCCTTGATCGAATGGACGGACAGTTATCCGTGAATAGTGTTTTCAGTGAACTGCATTCTTTTGTTGATTTTCGATTAAAATGGTATAATAATCCAACTAGCATGATAGAATTTATGTTATTGTATTAGCTGGATGTATGCTGATTAAAAAAATGGTTAAAAGTATGTAAGATAGGATGGATATTATAAAGGAGGATGGAAATGCAAAGTTTAAAAGAACAAACGATGTCAGTTCAAGGTATTGATGTTCATGTTGTGAAAACGACAAAATATAAAACAAACACAATTGTATTACTTTGCAAAGCACCACTTGAAAAGGAAACGGTAACAAAGCGGGCGCTACTGCCGCATGTTTTACAAGCAGGAACAGAAAATTACCCAACTAGACAACGAATTCGAAACGAGTTAGACGAATTATATGGTGCTAGTTTGTCTGTTGATGTACAAAAAAAAGGTGAAAACCATATTATGATGTTTAAGATGGAAGTCGCCAACGAGAAGTTTTTAAAGGATACGAGCCCGCTTTTTGAAAAAGCGATCGCATTGCTTGCACAAGTTGTGTTACATCCGAAGAAAGAGCATGACCAATTTGACAATACGATCGTAGAAAATGAAAAACGCTCGTTAAAACAAAGAATTCAATCTGTTTATGATGATAAAATGCGTTATGCCAACTTACGGATTACCGAAGAAATGTGCAAAGACGAACCTTTTGGTCTTTCCGTTTACGGGAATGAAGAAGCGATAGAACCAGTCACTGCTGAGCAATTATATTCGTATTATCAAGAATTTCTACATAAAGATAAGATTGATTTATTTGTCGTTGGTGATGTAGAAGAAACACAAGTACAAAATATAACAAAACAGTATTTTTCCTTGCCAGAAGGAGAAAGAGCTCAGACTCCACTAAATGATAAAAAACAAAATGAAATAAAAGAAAAAGAAGTGTTAGATAAACAAGATGTTAAACAAGGAAAATTACATTTAGGGTTCCGCACTCATACAACATTTGGGGATGATGATTATTTTGCGCTGCAAGTTTGCAATGGTTTATATGGTGGATTTTCGCACTCTAAGCTATTTATGAATGTGAGAGAAAAAGAAAGCCTTGCTTATTATGCTGCCTCACGATATGAAAGTCATAAAGGCATCCTTATGGTCATGTCTGGAATTGAATTTTCCAATTATGAAAAAGCGGTGTCGATCATTAAAGAACAAATGGAAGAAATGAAAGCAGGCCGTTTTTCAGAGGATGAAATTAATCAAACGAAGGCAATGATAAAAAATCAAATTCTTGAAACTGTAGATGTTCCAAGAGCTTTAGTTGAATTACTTTATCATAATGTCATTGCGAATAAACGACGTACGATTGAAGATTGGTTAGTAGGAATTGATCGAGTAACTAAAGAGGATATCCAAAAAAGTGCCGAAAAGATTGAATTAGATACGATCTATTTCCTTAAAGGAAAGGAGGAGGCATAAATGGCGAAAGAAATTAAATTTGACCAATTACAGGAAAGTATCGTGCATGAAACACTAGAAAATGGCTTACAAGTGTATGTGCTTCCGAAACAGGATTTTAATAAAACATATGCTACTTTTACGACTAAATATGGTTCCATTGATAATCATTTTGTTCCACTCGGTGGACAGGAGCCAGTACAAGTTCCTGATGGAATCGCCCATTTTCTAGAGCATAAAATGTTCGAAGATGAACAAGGAGATGTATTCCAAGATTTTAGTAAGCAAGGGGCTTCTGCCAATGCCTTTACAAGCTTTACGAGAACGGCTTATTTATTCTCAAGTACGACAAATGTAGAACAAAATTTAGATACCCTTCTTAATTTTGTGCAACATCCATATTTTACGGAAGAAAGTGTGGAAAAAGAAAAAGGGATTATCGGTCAAGAAATAACAATGTATGATGATAATCCTGACTGGCGAGTGTATTTTGGAACGATTGCGAATATGTTTCACCAACATCCAGTGAAAATTGATATTGCAGGTACAATTGATTCGATTTCTAAAATTACGAAAGATATGTTATATCAATGCTATGAAACCTTTTATCACCCGAGCAATATGATCTTATTTGTCATTGGTCCAGTTGAACCAGCGAAAATAATTGAACAAGTAAAAGAAAACCAAGCAAAAAAACAATTTAAAGAAAAACAAGAAATTAAACGATTTTTCGATGATGAACGAGAAGAAGTAGCCAAAGAAAAAGAAGTCATTACAATGAGTGTACAAACACCGAAATGTTTAGTCGGCTTTAAAGAGCATCATCCAACTAGGCAAGGAAATGATTTATTAGAACGTGAATTAGGGCTTAATATTCTTCTTGACTTAATGTTTGGCCAAAGTTCAACGAATTACCAAACGTTATACGACGAAGGGTTAATCGATGAAACGTTTTCCTTCGATCATTCAGCAGAATTAGGATTTGGATTTACGATTATTGGAGGAGATTCTAAAAAGCCTGATGCTTTAGCGAACCGACTTGAAGCGATGGTGAAAGACTTTGTATCATCACCACTAAATGAACAGGAAGTTGAACGAGTTCGTAAAAAGAAAATCGGATCGTTTTTACGGTCATTAAATTCACCGGAATATATCGCTAATCAATTTACAAGATATCAATTTAATGACATGAATTTGTTTGATATCGTCACAATGCTAGAAAAATTATCTGTGGAAACATTAACGGAAATTATGAAGGACCATTTTGTATTTTCAAGGTTTACTGTATGTCAAATCAAACCTGAAGGATATACGGAGGCTTAAACGTTGAACGAATGGGTTCTCATTACAGGGGCAAGTGGAGAAATCGGCGCTGCTGTTGCTAAAAAAACAGCAGCGAGCGGGAAAAATGTGTATGTACACTATTTTAATAACATAGAAAATGCCAGAACCGTAAAAAAGGATTGCGAGTTATTTGGAGTGGAAGTGAAGATGGTGCAGGCTGATTTATCTGAAGTATCTGGAGTACCTACACTGTTGGCCCAACTAGACACGCCTCCATCGACAATCATTCATAATAGCGGCACAAGTTATGTTGGACTATTCACAGATATGGACAATGACGTTATTGCAAAAATGGTACAGCTTCATTTAACATCACCGCTGCAATTAACAAAAGCACTTGTACCTCCAATGGTACAACAAAAACAAGGAGACATTCTTGTTATCTCTTCTATATGGGGATTAACTGGTGCCTCTTGTGAAGTTGTTTATTCGGCTGTAAAAGGAGGACTAAATACGTTTGTTAAAGCGTTAGCCAAAGAATTAGCTCCAAGTAACATTCGTGTGAACGGAGTGGCTCCTGGTGCCATTGAAACGAAAATGCTCCAATTTTTTACGGATGAAGATAAAAGATTGATGCAAGAAGACATTCCCCTTGGAAGGCTTGGAAAACCTGAGGAAGTCGCAGACGTTGTTCAATTTTTACTTTCTGAAAAAGCTTCGTATATTCATGGTCAAATTATTTCCGTAAATGGTGGATGGTTTTGTTAATTTTCTAGATAAGTTTGATAAATCATTAGTATAAATTCATCCATTTCAACGAAAAATACAAGCGAAGTCTAATTTAAGGAGGTAACATATATGTCTGTTTTAGATAACTGGGAGCAGTGGAAAGATTTCTTAGGTGATAGACTTCACCAAGCGAAAGCAGAGGGAATGAATCAAAATGTTATTAATGATGTTGCTTATCAAGTTGGTGAATATTTGGCGCAACAAGTTGAGCCTAAAAACGAGCAAGAACGTGTCTTAGCTCAACTTTGGAATGTTGCATCAGAAGAAGAACAACACGCAATTGCCAATATGATGGTAAAGCTTGTGCAAAACGAAGGTAACTAATGATGAAGAAGAGTGTCGGTTGAACGACACTCTTTTTTACACAATGATAACATGTTTTCGAACAATGTAAGACTTTCATTTTTTTTGACGTTCTTACATTCCATTACATATTTATGTAGGAGTTTGTCAAATTATATAGAAACAAGGAATAATTACTTTTAATCAATATATAAATAGCGTAAAATGGAAGAAAATATATTGAATAGTCTTTTGCTTACATAAAGTATATTACATATGTAATATCTGTTACCTTTTGGAGACTATGATCAAAAGGGGAGGGCAAAAATGAAAGAATGGTACTTAGAATATTTAATTCATAAAAACAGACCAGGCTTACTTGGTGATATTTCTTCATTGCTAGGTATGCTCTCCATTAATATTGTTACAATAAATGGGGTAGAGGATAAACGAAGAGGGATGCTAATTCGGAGCAACAGTGATGACCAAATCAAACGATTTAGAGGAATTCTTGAAACAATTGATAATATTACTGTAACAAAATTGCGAGAACCGAAAGTTCGTGACCGTTTAGCGATTCGTCATGGTCGTTATATTGAAAGAGATGCAGACGATAAAAAAACGTTCCGGTTTGTTCGCGACGAATTAGGATTGCTTGTTGACTTTATGGCAGAATTATTTAAAAAGGACCAACATTATTTAGTTGGCATTCGTGGGATGCCTCGAGTTGGGAAAACGGAATCGGTTGTAGCCGCTAGTGTATGTGCTAATAAGCGATGGTCGTTTTTATCTTCTACCTTATTAAGGCAAACAATAAGAAGTCAGCTTGCAGAAGATGAGTTAAGCGGAAATCATATTTACATTATTGATGGAATTGTCTCCACGATGAGAGCAACAGAGAAACATCGGTTGTTAGTTGAGGATATTATGAACCATCCTGTAGTAAAAGTAGTTGAACATCCTGATATTTTTGTAAGAGAAACTGAATTTACAATGGATGATTTTGATTGCATTATTGAATTAAGAAACGATGAAAATGAAGAAATATCTTATGATATTGTGGAATCAGGATTTTCTTCATTTGACATTAGTTAAAAGTTGGTAGGTGTTTACAATGTCAGAATTAGGTCAACGTTTAAAAGAGAGTAGAGAAGAAAAGGGAATGTCTTTAGATGACCTGCAAAAGTCAACGAAAATCCAAAGGCGGTATTTAGCTGCGATCGAGGAAGGTCGTTTTGATACATTACCAGGGAAATTTTATGCTCGGGCTTTTGTAAAAAGTTATTCTGAAGCAGTTGGTTTGAATCCTGATGAAATATTTGAACAATATCAAAATGAACTACCGAATCCAAGTCGCGAAGTGAAAGAACTTCCTTCTCGTGCAGAACGTACCTCTACAACGAAAAGACGACCAGTGGCTACACACCGTTCAAAATTCGCAAAAATAATGCCAACATTAATGGCTATTGTTTTCTTACTTGTTATTGGTTCAGCTGTATGGTTACTTCTTCAAGGAAACGGTAGTGATGGAGCAGCAGAAGGAGAAGAACCTCCAGCAAATGAAAATACATTAATTGAAGTTTCTCCAACCATTGACGAAGAACCAGAAGAAGAACCAGAACCAGCACAAGATGAAGAGCCTGTTGAAGAAGAACCTGTTGAGGAAAATGAATCAGAGGCCGAAGAAGAGCAAGTGCTTGTTCAAGGAGAGACAAGAGGAAACAATACATTCTTTACTTTAAGTGATACAGAACAATTTGAGGTGGACATTTCGTTTTCAGGTAGAAGTTACGTCGGAGTAAAAAATACAAAAGGGAAAAGTTTTTATGGTCAAGAAGCCAATGATGGCGATGAATTAAATTACGATTTCACGGGAGAAGAAGAAATTGAGTTTAATTTTGGTGATTCACGCTTTGTAACATTACTTATTAATGGTGAAGAATTTGAATTCCCACAAGACCCAAATAAAACGGTTCACCAAAAAGTGACGATCTCTTTTGAGCCAACAAGCTAACTTTCGATAAAGGCCTCTTGTGGGGCCTTTTTGTTGTAGATTTATTACTTTTTTGGATCATATGGTACAATAATAATAAGTTGACATTGATTTCCTAACAAAAAAATTAAGGGGGTTTTTGATTATGTCGAAAGAACATTCCTTTGATATTGTTTCAGAGGTAAACATACAAGAGGTCGACAATGCCATTAGTCAAGCTTTGAAAGAAATTGTGACTCGATATGATTTTAAAGGGTCAAAAAGTTCAATCGAACGAACAGATAAAGAGAAGATAACGATTATTTCTGACGATGAGTATAAGCTTGAAAGTGTCATTGATATATTAAAAGGGAAGTTTATTAAGCGTGATTTGTCGCAAAAAGTATTGAACTTTGGTAAAATTGAAAAAGCCTCTGGTGGTACTGTTAGACAAGTAGCTACATTAGTGTCTGGGATTAGTAGTGAGCGAGCAAAGAAAATTACAACAGCTATCAAAGATTCAAAATTAAAAGTAAAAGCGCAAATCCAAAATGAGCAAATCCGTGTATCTGCAAAAAGTATTAATGACCTTCAAGAAGTGATTCAAATGGTCAAAGGATTAGACTTGGACTTCCCAGTTCAATTTGTAAATATGCGATAGTTCATCACTGCATTTTGTTATAGGGGGACCCTACGTGAACGTTCCAAATCAAATTACAATCTCAAGAATATTTTTAATTCCTATTTTTATGGTGTTTTTGCTTGTACCATTTCAAATGGGTAACATCCAATTACTAGGTGTAGACATTCCAATTGAACACTTGATTGCTGCGATTGTTTTTATCATTGCTGCGGCTACTGATTGGTTGGATGGTTATTATGCTCGCCGTTATAAGCTTGTTACAAACCTAGGGAAATTTTTAGATCCGTTAGCAGATAAGCTTTTAATTACTGCTGCGTTAATTTCTTTAGTAGAGTTACAAATGATTGCAGCATGGATAGCCATTGTCATTATAAGCCGTGAATTTGCCGTTACGGGTATCCGACTTGTAGCAGCTGCAGATGGGTCAGTGATTGCAGCGAGTTCGCTTGGAAAATTAAAAACGGTGTTCCAAATTATCGCCATTTCAGCTTTGATGTTACATAACTTTCCGTTTCAAGCTTTTTCGATTCCGTTTGCTTCAATTATGGTATGGGTGGCTACCTTACTCACCATTATTTCTGGTATAGATTATTTCATAAAAAACAAGCATATATTATTTGCAAAAAATTCGTAAATTGGAAAACATGTCAACATAAAAGCGTAGAGGTGAAGGATGAACGCTGAAATTATTGCTGTTGGTTCAGAGTTATTACTTGGTCAAATCACAAATACAAACGCCACGTTCCTATCGAAGGAACTTGCGGATTTAGGAATTAATGTCTATTATCATACGGTTGTTGGAGATAATGAAAAAAGACTGCTTCATGTTATTGAAACAGCTCAACAGCGGTCAGATGTCATTATTTTCACTGGTGGTTTAGGTCCAACAAAAGATGATTTAACAAAAGAAATCGTCGCTAAAGTAGTGAAAAGAAATTTAGTATATGATGAAGCTTCCCTTCAATATATTGAAAATTTCTTTAAGGTCAGAAAAAAAACAATGTCCGAAAATAATAAAAAACAAGCGATTGTTATTGAAGATTCCGTCGTGCTTGAAAATCAAACAGGGCTAGCTCCTGGAATGGCTTTTAAAGCCGACAATATTCATTATCTGTTATTTCCAGGCCCGCCAAACGAATTAAAACCAATGTTTTTACATGCGGGAACGAATTACCTAATGAACTATATTGACGAAATCATCCCGATTCAATCGCGTGTCCTTCGATATTTTGGCATTGGGGAATCTCAGTTAGAATCAGACTTAGTTGATATTATTGAGAAACAGTCTAATCCAACGATTGCTCCTTTAGCTGGAGACGGTGAAGTGACATTACGGTTAACCGTAAAGCATCATGACCAAAAAATGAGAGAATCAATGCTTGATGAAGTAGAAACTGAAATCAATGCTAGAGTTGGCTCCTTTTTTTATGGGTATGATGAAACGTCATTACTGCAAGAAGTTGTGAAAGAACTAATACAGCATTCAGCAACAATAGCTTGTGCTGAAAGCTTAACCGGTGGACGGTGCAGTGAACAATTAACATCTTTAGCTGGGGCATCTCAATATTACCGTGGAGGCATTGTAAGTTATGCAACAGACTGTAAAAAAAGTCTACTTGGAGTTTCAGAACATACGATACAACAGCATGGTGTTGTTAGTGAACAAGTAGCGTTAGAAATGGCAAATCAAATTAGAACAATGGGCAAAGCAAATATAGGAATCAGCTTCACAGGGGTAGCTGGTCCAGACAAACAAGATGGTGTAGAAGTAGGAACCGTTTTTATTGGTATTTCAACTGAGACAACTAATAATGTTTATCCTTTGCATTTGTCCGGCACTCGCCAACAAATAAGAAATCGAGCTGTGAACTATGGTTTTTATTATTTGTTGAAAGAAATGAAAAGGTGGAATTAAACAAAAATGAGTTATTTTACTTCGTTTGAAATATCGGATGTAGTGATGAAAGCCATTAAGGATATGGGATTTGAAGAACCTTCTCCTATACAGGAAAAAGCCATCCCGTTAATTTTAAAAGGTGGAGATGTCATCGGACAAGCTCAAACTGGGACAGGGAAAACCGCAGCATTTGGGATTCCTGTTATTGAAAAAGTGAAAGAAGAAGACCAGTTTATTCAGGCGATCATTTTAACGCCAACCCGTGAATTGGCTATTCAAGTATCTGGGGAACTTCAAAAATTATCAAAATACAAAAAGATTCGTACTCTTCCGATTTATGGTGGTCAATCCATTGGTCATCAAATTAAAGCACTAAAGCAAGGCGTTCATGTTGTCATTGGGACACCTGGACGAATTATGGACCACATAAGAAGAAAGACATTGAAATTGGATCGAATTCATACCGCAGTTTTGGACGAAGCGGATGAAATGCTTGATATGGGTTTTATTGATGATATTGAGGCTATTTTAAAACAAGCAAAAGGTGAAAGGCAGACATTGTTATTTTCTGCGACAATGCCACCACCAATCAAAAAATTATCTTATAAGTATATGCAAAATCCAGATGTCGTTTCCATCAATCGTGGTGAAGTAACGGCTCCTTCTATTGACCAAGTGTATTATAAAGTGTTAGAACGAAATAAGCTTGACTCGCTTTGTCGGATTATCGACAGTGAGGAAATTGAGCTCGGTATTCTTTTCTGCCGTACAAAAAAAGGTGTAGCAGAATTAACAGAGGCACTTCAAGCTAGAGGCTATATTGCCGATGGACTTCATGGTGATTTAACGCAAATGCAACGAGATAGTGTAATGAAGAAATTCCGTGATTCGACGATTGAGTTTTTAATTGCAACAGATGTTGCCGCTAGAGGAATTGATGTCGACAATGTAACACATGTTATTAACTATGATATTCCACAAGATCCAGAAAGTTATGTTCACCGTATTGGACGTACAGGACGAGCGGGCCGTAAAGGATTAGCTTTAACCCTTGTTACTCCGCGAGAAATGAAGCACTTACGATCTATTGAAGCAGAAATAAAAATGGCGATTCCTTCTTCCAATGTTCCTACATTTGAAGAGGTTGTGGAAAAACAACAAGGCTCATGGAAGAAACAAATTGAATCTGTGATTGTAGAAGGTCAAGATAATGAATTGTTTCAGAATTTAACAAATGAACTCCTTGAAGAACATTCTCCACAATCGATTATTTCAGCCTTAATGAAGATTGCATTTGTAAATGATGTCGCTGGTGAAGATGATGGTTATAATTTCGGTGAAACTGGTGGCGCAAAAGGGATGGTCAGGTTCTTTATTAATGTCGGTAAAAATGTGAATATGAGTCCGAAAATATTAGTGGATGAAATTGCTGAACTTGTAGGAATTCCAGGAAAAGCAATTGGTCGCATTGATATCTTTGATAAATTTACATTTGTAGAAGTACCTGAAGAAGTGGCTCCGTTTGTTTATGAAGCCCTTCGTCATTCAAGAATCAATGGAGCAAGAATTAATCTTGAACCTGCAAAGCCAAGACCGAAGCGTGAACCTCGCTCGTTTAATAAATAAAAACAGTCCAGGTAGAAGAAAGTCTACCTGGATCTCTTTTTTTAAAGATAAGAAAATATAAAATTTTTGGTATAGTAGCGAAGCTTTGAAGTTTATTCAAGAAGAGCACTTGTGGTTCACTGTCCAAAGCGGCCATGAAAACCGTTATCTGTGAACATTGCTAGCGTTTTGGAACGTTGGAGGCCACAGGAGTCGTTATTCATAATATATCGCTAAGAATAGAGTGGCTTTTGCGTGAATAAGCGCTCCTGTGGCCGCTGAAAAACGGAAACCCCTATCATGTTCACAAATAACGGCTGCTCTGACCGCAAAAATGGGATATGGAATGTGTTTGGTGTTTCATCATACATTTCACTTGAAGCGAAAAGATGCCCGCGTTTTTCTTATTTTTTCTGTTTCATTCATGAACGTTTTGACATGGACATCGTTTTACTTTTTTAAAAATACGAATAAATGTTCGTAAAAACTATTGGCAAAATGGCGAAAACGATGTATGATAGAGAAAGTTAAAAAAGATTATACCTACTTGCTAGATAGCAAGGAAAAATAGAGGAGAGATATAAATGAGTGATCGCAAAGCCGCATTAGATATGGCACTTCGACAAATAGAAAAGCAATTCGGAAAAGGTTCGATTATGAAGCTTGGGGAACATGCGGATCAACGTGTTTCTACAATGTCTAGTGGAGCATTAGCTTTAGATATTGCACTAGGTGTTGGTGGATATCCGCGAGGCCGAATTATTGAAGTTTACGGTCCAGAATCATCTGGTAAAACAACAGTTGCGCTTCATGCCATTGCGGAAACACAAAGAAACGGTGGTCAAGCGGCTTTTATTGATGCTGAGCATGCACTTGATCCTGTTTATGCACAAAAATTAGGGGTAAATATTGACGAATTACTTTTATCTCAACCAGATACTGGGGAACAGGCGCTTGAAATCGCAGAAGCATTAGTGCGTAGTGGAGCAGTCGATATCATTGTCATTGATAGTGTAGCAGCATTAGTGCCAAAAGCTGAGATCGAAGGGGAAATGGGAGATAGTCATGTAGGTTTACAAGCCCGCTTAATGTCTCAAGCTTTAAGAAAACTTTCAGGTGCAATCAGCAAATCGAAAACATTGGCCATTTTCATTAACCAAATTCGTGAAAAAGTAGGGGTTATGTTTGGTAATCCTGAAACAACACCAGGTGGTCGTGCTTTAAAATTCTATTCGTCTGTTCGTTTAGAAGTACGCCGAGCTGAAACACTTAAGCAAGGTAATGATATGGTCGGAAGTAAAACAAAAATTAAAGTTGTTAAAAATAAAGTCGCGCCTCCGTTTAAAACGGCTGAAGTTGATATTATGTATGGTGAAGGAATTTCACGAGAAGGTTCTATTTTAGATATAGGCTCTGAACTTGATATCGTTCAAAAAAGTGGAGCATGGTATTCATTTAATGAAGAACGATTAGGGCAAGGCCGTGAAAACGCAAAACAGTTTTTAAAAGAAAATGAATCGATCACAGAAACGATTGAAAACCAAATTCGAGCACACTTTGGCCTTGATGGTGAAATATTAGTTGAACCTGCTGGTGAACCAGAAGAATTTACTGATTTATTGTCAGGAAAAGAGTAATGAAAATATAGAAAAAATAAAGTAGCGAATCATGATTCGCTACTTTATTTTTATGCTCACTAGCAACTTCATCTAGTTTCATAATGTATGAAGATTGTCAATGCTTGACAATCATTATATCCAACTATACAATTAAAAAGAATACGACTAAATGTCGTATTTCATAGTATTATTTTCTATTGTGTAAGTTCTTAATTCATATGAATGACATGAAATTTTATGGAACCAACAATTAGATAGCAAGAGGAGGTGAAAAGTATGGGTGATAATATTTTCATCATCATCTCCATTTTGCTTGTTGTCTCTGCAGGTAGTGCAGTTGTTGGATATCTTGTTAGAAAATCCATTGCTGAAGCGAAAATTTCTAGTGCGGAACATGCGGCAAAGCAAATTGTTGAAGATGCTAAGCGTGAAGCTGAAGCTGGGAAAAAGGAAGCGATCCTTGAGTCGAAAGATGAAGTTCATAAACTTCGAACAGAAGCTGAACGCGAGATTCGTGAACGTAGAAATGAGATTCAAAAACAAGAGAATCGTTTGGTACAAAAAGAAGAGGTCCTTGATCGGAAAAGTGAAACTCTAGATAAGAAAGAGGAATCTTTAGAAAAGAGAGAGGAATCTCTCGCCAAAAAACAACGACAAATTGAAGAGATGGATAGCAAAGTGGAGGAAATCTTGAACAAGCAACAGGCTGAACTGGAGCGGATTTCTGGATTTTCTCGTGACGATGCAAGAGAAGCACTTCGCCAAGAAGTTAAGCAAGAATTAACACATGAAGTTGCCATTATGACAAAAGAGATTTTAACTCAAGCGAAGGAAGATGCAGACAAGAAGGCGAAAGAAGTCCTATCACTTGCCATTCAACGTTGCTCAGCTGATCATGTAGCTGAAACAACGGTCTCAGTCGTAAGCTTACCAAATGATGAAATGAAAGGGAGAATTATCGGTCGCGAAGGAAGAAATATTCGTGCTCTAGAAACGTTAACAGGAATCGATTTGATTATTGATGATACACCTGAAGCAGTAATTCTTTCTGGATTTGATCCAATTCGTCGAGAAATTGCACGTACAGCTTTAGAGAAGCTAGTTCAAGATGGACGAATTCACCCTGCTCGTATTGAGGAAATGGTTGATAAGTCACGTCGAGAAGTAGATGAAGCTATTCGTGAATACGGTGAGCAAACGACATTTGAAATGGGAATACATGGCTTACATCCTGACCTAATTAAAATATTAGGTAGACTCAAATTTAGAACAAGCTATGGCCAAAATGTATTAAAGCATTCTATGGAAGTAGCATATCTAGCTGGTTTAATGGCTGCTGAACTTGGAGAAGATGTTCAGTTAGCGCGTCGTGCAGGTTTACTGCATGATATCGGGAAAGCAATTGACCATGAAGTTGAAGGAAGTCATGTAGAAATTGGTGTAGAACTAGCCACGAAATATCGAGAACATCCTGTTGTCATAAACAGTATCGCTTCTCACCATGGTGATACAGAGCCAACTTCGATTATTGCATCCCTCGTTGCAGCTGCAGATGCATTAAGTGCAGCTCGACCAGGAGCGAGAAGAGAAACACTTGAAACATATATTCGACGATTAGAAAAACTTGAGGAAATATCTGAATCGTTTGAAGGTGTCGAAAAAACATATGCTATTCAAGCAGGACGAGAAGTTCGAATTATGGTGAAGCCTGATCTTGTTGATGATGCACAAGCGTTTAAACTTGCACGGGATATTACGAAGAAAATTGAAGATGAACTTGACTACCCTGGCCATATACGAGTAACGGTCATTCGTGAAACACGGGCAGTTGAGTATGCGAAATAAAGTGGTTATTTAACCACTTTATTTTTTTGCTCATTATTATTAAATCACCGGTCAATCATTGAAAAAGAAAGAAAAATTAATTATGATAGTGGTAATGGTAAAAAAAGGAGTTAGCTAATGAAAATTTTATTTATTGGAGATGTTGTTGGATCACCTGGTCGAGAAATGGTGGAAGAGTATGTTCCAAAATTAAAGCGAAAATATCGACCAACTTGTACTATTATAAATGGTGAGAACGCAGCGAATGGAAAAGGAATCACAGAAAAAATTTATAAAGGTTTCCTAGATGCAGGTGCACAAGCAGTCACACTAGGGAATCATACATGGGATAATCGAGAGATATTTGAGTTTATTGACAGGGCACCTGCACTTGTCCGCCCTGCAAACTATCCAGAAGGAACACCAGGGCAAGGCTATACGATTGTGAAAATAAATGAAATGGAAGTTGCCGTTGTTAATTTAATGGGAAGAGCGTTTCTTCCACCCAATGATTGTCCTTTTAAAAAAGCAGACGAGATTTTGGCTGAAGTCGAAAAACGAACGTCCTTTATTTTTGTAGATTTTCATGCAGAGGCAACAAGTGAAAAATTAGCGATGGGATGGTATTTAGATGGAAGAGTATCTGCGGTAGTTGGTACACACACCCATGTTCAAACATCAGATGACAGAATTCTTTCTAAAGGAACAGCTTATATCACAGACGTCGGAATGACAGGTCCTTATGATGGAATTTTAGGAGTTGATCGTGAACCTGTGCTGTATAAATTTCTTACCAATATGCCTGCACGATTTGAAGTGGCAAAAGGTCGTACCCAGTTAAATGGTGTTATCATTACGATAAATGACAAAACAGGATTAGCTACAGCGATTGAACGTATCGTGATTAATGATGACAAACCATTGTTCGAATAAAGAAAATTAGAATATTTAGAAAATATCCTTTTTGATGCAGGAATATTGACGTATTTCGTGAATATAGTATGTAAGCAGCACTATTCATCACTAAGGAGGTTCAAGAAATGGAAATATTAAAAGTTTCAGCAAAATCTACACCTAATTCAGTTGCAGGGGCTCTAGCTGGAGTAATCCGAGAAAGAGGCGCAGCAGAAATTCAAGCCATTGGAGCAGGAGCACTAAATCAATCAATAAAAGCAATTGCAATTGCAAGAGGTTTTGTAGCCCCTAGTGGTATTGATTTAGTTTGTATACCCGCTTTTACCGACATTCAAATCGATGGTGAAGAACGTACTGCGATCAAATTAATTGTAGAACCAAGATAATCTAATACACCTGTTTACTCATACATAGTAAACGGGTCTTTTTTTTGATTTTTTCGTTATAAGTTTCTTCCACAAGGACAGGATAACAAATAAGAACAATTATTCAAGTGAAGTTTGTGTATTTTTAAAGGATATTTAAACGAAAATATATACATCGATAATTTTGTCACTATTTTGTAATAAAATGTTGCATACCTATTGATTTTTGCTGAACATAGGTCTATTATTAGAATCGTTTAGTAGATATTTTTAATTAGAGTACAATGTGTTGTTTATTGCAAGTAATTCTAGTGAATTACTTGGAAATATGTTATTCTTATAGAAGTACAACCATTGCTATTTTTTTAAAACGCCAAAGGGGTGGAGAATAATGATCAATCAACTTTCTTGGAAAGTTGGCGGACAGCAAGGGGAAGGTATTGAAAGTACCGGAGAAATCTTTGCTATTGCATTAAATCGACTAGGATACTATTTATACGGTTATCGTCACTTTTCTTCCCGTATCAAAGGAGGACATACGAATAACAAAATTCGTGTAAGTACAACTCCTCTCAATGCTATTTCTGATGATTTAGATATTTTAGTTGCGTTTGACCAAGAAACAATTGATGTCAATGTCCATGAGTTACGTGAAGGTGGAATAGTTGTTGCCGATGCGAAGTTTAACCCGACTATACCGGAGGGTACGAAAGCAACGTTGTATGCGGTTCCATTTACTGAAATTGCAAATGAATTAGGCACATCGCTAATGAAAAACATGGTTGCGGTTGGTGCTTCAAGTGCGATTTTAGGATTGTCACCAGAAGGATATCGTCCAGTTGTTGAGGGCATTTTCAAGAAAAAAGGGATGTCTGTTGTTGAGAAAAATATGGAAGCGATTAAAGCTGGAGCTGATTTTTTCAAAAAAGAAGCTGCAGACCAAATTGGTGATTTCTATTTAGCAGAAGCTGATGGAAAAAAACGTATGTTTTTAATTGGAAACGATGCAATTGCTATGGGAGCTGTAGCGGCAGGTTGTCGTTTTATGCCAGCATACCCGATTACACCTGCATCTGAGATTATGGAATACTTAATTAAAAAACTTCCTGAGTTTGGTGGAACGGTTATCCAAACGGAAGATGAAATTGCAGCATGTACAATGGCAATTGGCGCAAATTATGCCGGCGTTCGTACATTAACAGCATCTGCAGGGCCTGGATTGTCATTAATGGCAGAAGCATTAGGTTTATCTGGTATTACAGAAACACCGCTTGTTGTTGTAAATACTCAACGTGGTGGTCCAAGTACGGGACTTCCAACAAAACAAGAGCAATCTGATTTAATGGCTATGTTGTATAGTACACATGGAGATATTCCAAAAGTGGTTATGTGTCCAAGTACTGTAGAAGAAGCTTTTTATGACACAGTAGAAGCTTTTAATATCGCTGAAGAATATCAATGTCCTGTTATTTTAGTGACTGACCTTGCATTATCATTAGGTAAGCAAACGGTTGAGCCGTTAGACTACAGTAAAGTTGAGATTCGCCGTGGTAAGCTTGATTTAGCTGCCGAGTTACCAGAACGTGTTGATGGAGAGTATTATAAACGTTATGAAGTAACTGAGGATGGGGTATCTCCTCGTGTTATTCCTGGTATGAAAAATGGTATCCATCATGTTACCGGTGTTGAGCATGATCAAACGGGTAAACCGTCTGAAAGTCCTGAAAACAGGGTAGCACAAATGGACAAGCGACTTCGAAAATTAAATGAACTTCATTTAAAATATGATACACCTGTTTATTCGAACGCACCACATGAAGAAGCAGACTTACTCATTGTTGGAATCAATTCAACTCGTGGAACGATTAATGAAGCGATGCCTCGTCTTGAAGCAGATGGTATTAAAGTAAACCATGCTCAAATTCGATTGCTTCACCCATTCCCAACAGAAGAATTGCAACCATTAATGGACAAAGCGAAAAAAGTAGTTGTTGTTGAAAACAATGGTACAGCTCAATTAGCAAACATCATCAAAATGAATGTTGGCGGAACGAAAATTGAAAGCTTACTTAAGTATGACGGTAATCCTTTCTTACCATCTGACATTCATACTCAATGCAAGGAGTTGGTCTAAATGGCAACTTTTAAAGATTTTAGAAATAAAGTAAAACCAAACTGGTGTCCAGGTTGTGGAGACTTTTCAGTTCAAGCAGCCATTCAACGTGCAGCAGCAAATGTTGGTTTACAACCTGATAATTTAGCCGTTGTATCTGGAATTGGGTGTTCTGGACGTATTTCTGGATATATTAATTCATACGGGTTCCACGGTGTTCATGGTCGTGCGCTTCCGATTGCCCAAGGTGTTAAAATGGCAAACCGTGAATTAACGGTTATTGCTTCTGGTGGAGATGGAGACGGATTTGCGATTGGTATGGGTCATACGATTCATTCAATTCGCCGTAACATTGACATTACGTACATCGTTATGGACAATCAAATTTATGGATTAACAAAAGGTCAAACATCACCTCGAAGTGAAATGGGCTTTAAAACAAAAAGTACGCCAGGTGGTTCAATTGAATCCGCGTTAAATGTTATGGAAACAGCATTAACTGCTGGTGCAACGTTTGTTGCTCAAAGCTTCTCTAGTGACTTAAAAGAGTTAACTTCGTTAATTGAACAAGGAATTAATCATAAAGGGTTCTCCCTTATTAATGTATTTAGTCCATGTGTTACGTTTAATAAAGTAAACACATATGACTGGTTTAAAGAAAACCTTGTGAAGTTGTCTGATATTGAAGGATATGACCCGAATAATAGAATGACAGCAATGCAAACATTAATGGAAAACAACGGATTAGTTACAGGGTTAATTTACCAAGATACAGAAAAGAAATCATACCAAGACTTAGTGATTGGTTATGATGAAAAAGCTTTATCTGCCCAAGACTTATCGTTAGATGAAGATAAATTCAATCAGTTAATGGAAGAGTTCATGTAAGCTAATATGAAAAAGCGCCATGTTTGGCGCTTTTTTCATTTGTTGTAACAAATCTATCACGAAATCGTATTGTTTGTTTATAGATAGAGGTTTATAATGGGTAGTTGTATGTTTACAATAGACTAAGTAGTGATGAAAGAAGAAAGGAGATCGTTATGAACGAAGACCAACGATTAGGTAAAAGAACAAATACTGATGAAGATGTTACACAGGACTTAAAATCCTCGAGTAGCACAAAGGATTATAGTCAGTATTTTGATTTTTCAAAAGCAAAAATAGAAACAAAAGATGATGGTAGTAAAGCATTACGTATCAATGGAAGAGACATATTAATTAAAGAACAGCCTGATTATAAAGAAGGAAAACGTCGTGGGAAAGAAGAAACAAAAATCTTAAGTTATGAAATCCCACAGGAAATGAAAACAATCGGAAAAGGAAAGACGTTTTTAGTTCGAACGTACGGTTGTCAAATGAACTATCATGACACGGAAAACATGGCTGGGATTTTACTGGAGATGGGCTTCTCAGAAACTGACGATACAAATACAGCAGATATCATTTTATTAAACACATGTGCGATTCGTGAAAATGCAGAGAACAAAGTATTCGGTGAGATTGGTAACTTGAAACCTTTGAAAATCGAACGCCCAGAATTAATCATTGGTGTTTGTGGCTGTATGTCACAGGAAGAAGCAGTTGTTAATCGTATTATGCAAAAACACCAGCATATCGATTTAATTTTTGGTACACATAATATTCACCGTCTCCCTCATTTACTTCAAGAAGCTATTTTCGGAAAAGAAATGGTAATTGAAGTATGGTCAAAAGAAGGCGATATTGTAGAAAACCTACCGCGAGCGCGTCAAGGGAACACGCAAGCATGGGTTAATATTATGTATGGTTGTGATAAGTTTTGTACGTACTGTATCGTGCCTTATACACGCGGAAAAGAACGTAGTCGTCTGCCTGAAGATGTCATTGCAGAAGTTCGTGACTTAGCTCGCCAAGGTTATAAAGAGATTACGTTACTTGGACAAAATGTGAATGCTTATGGAAAAGATTTGGACCAAAACTATGGTCTAGGAGATTTAATGGATGAACTGCGCACCATTGATATTCCGAGAATCCGATTCACAACAAGTCACCCTCGTGACTTTGATGACAAGTTAATTGAAGTGTTGGCGAAAGGTGGGAATATGGTTGAACATATTCATCTTCCTGTCCAACATGGGAACTCTGAAATACTGAAATTAATGGCACGTAAATATACGAGAGAACAGTATATTGAGCTTGCAACAAAAATTAAGACAGCCATTCCGAATGCTTCCTTTACGACCGATATAATTGTCGGTTTTCCAAATGAAACCGAGGAGCAATTTGAAGAAACATTATCTCTTGTCAAAGAAATAGAATTTGATAGTGCGTATACGTACATTTATTCTCCACGTGAAGGCACACCAGCAGCAAAAATGGAAGACAATGTACCGTTAGAAGTGAAAAAGGCGCGTTTAGCACGTTTAAATGCCCTTGTAAATGAAATTTCAGCGAAGAAAAATATTGAATATCAAGATAAAGTCGTAGAAGTTCTCGTTGAAGGCGAAAGTAAGAAGAATCCAGATGTGTTATCTGGGAGAACAAGAACAAACCGACTAGTAAACTTTAAAGCACCAAAATCAGTGATCGGTGAAATTGTGTATATAAAAATTACAGATGCCAAAACATGGTCTTTAAATGGAGAATTGGTAGAAGTAGCAGAGGTGAAATAAATGGGGAATTATACAAAAGATGAGATAATCGATAAAGCGAGAGAATTAGCAAAAATGATCGCTGAAACAGAAGAAGTTGATTTTTTTAAACAAGCCGAAAAGCAAATTAATGAAAATATTAAAGTACAAGAAATTATCGGCAAAATTAAAAAAGAGCAAAAAGAAGCCGTTAACCTTCAACATTACGGCAAACCTGAAGCTTTGAAAAATGTAGAAGACCGTATTGACCAATTGCAAGATGAAATTGACGATATTCCACTTGTGCAGCAATTTAAACAAAGCCAAACTGAAGTAAACCAACTGTTGCAGCTCGTCTCTATCACGATATCTGATACAGTGACAGATGAAATTATTAAAGCGATGGATGGCGACTTATTAAAAGGAACAACAACAAAAAATCCGTTTGATGGATGCGGTCATTAAATGAATGAAAAGCAAGGATTGGACAAATCTAATTCTTGCTTTTTCCATTGTTTAGGAAACTATAAAATAGTCGACCTGTGGATAACATTGCGCTTATAGATTTCTTAGGAAGAATTGGGGGTGGGGTACTAGAGACAAGCGATTTTGTTGTTTGTGGTAATTTAAGCGGCCATGAAAACCGTTATTTGTGAACATTGCTAGCGTTTTGGAACATTGGTGGACATAGGAGCCGTTAATCATAATATATCGCTAGGAATAGCGTTGTATTTGCGTGAATAAGTGCTCCTGTGGCCGCAAAAAAACGAAAACCCGCATAATGTTCACAAATAACGGCTGCTCTGACCGCAAAAATGAGAAATTTGTTCGGGCTTTCATCTGAGTTTTCCTTTGGATTTCTGCATATCTCTCCCTCTTTCATCATAAGTATGAAGTAATGTCCTAACGCTATGGAAATTGCAAGAAGGGGGAAGGAGTGGAGAAACCGACCGTATTGAGAATAAAAAAGAAAAAACAGGCAAGTTTTTTTGGAAAATGCTCATAAAGAGTTTGAATCGTACATATCGTTGTATAGATTACTCGTAATTATCAACTTGATTTTACAGAAGGAAACGATTCATACCTATTTTTCGCACAATGGTCATTTGCCCTGCATAGGATAGAGTGAGGAAGATTGGCGGACCATTTTTGTGTAAGAATACGAGCATCATGATGACAATATGGTTTATTAACAACGGTCAGATTTGACCACGGGTATCTAGGCCACCGCTCCGTAGCAGGCGCTAGCCAAGATTTCTTTAGGATAAGAATGAGGAGGGTTTATGCATGTCACAGACAGACAAGGAACTAAATTATCGAGAAATTATTACGAAAGCGGTTTGTGGTAAGGGGAGAAAGTTCTCTCAAGCAAGTCATACAATTTGCCCTTCACAAAAGCCAACGAGCATTCTCGGCTGCTGGATTATTAACCATAAATATGAAGCAGCAAAGAAAGGGGATGCAGTAGAGGTTCTAGGGAGCTATGACATTAACGTATGGTTTTCACACAACAACAATACGAAAACAGAAGTAGCCACAGAAACAGTTACTTATACGGATGTCGTTCCTTTAGCGGTTCGCGATCGTAATGTGTTATCAGACGATGTAGAAGTTATTGCTCGTGCTGTTCAACAACCGAACACACTAGAAGCAACAATTTCACCAAATGGCTCTACTGTAGTTGTGCAAGTAGAACGAGAATTTTTAGTTGAAGTAATTGGAGAAACGAAAATCAATGTTGCCGTATCACCTGAAGGCACAATTGAAGAGCTTCAACCAGAAGATTGGGCAGAACAAGTAGAAGATGAAGAATTTGAAGATTTAGATCCAAACTTCTTAATGGGTGATTTAGAAGAATAATGCAAAAATAGTGAGAGAAGAGTCATGATAGCGACTCTTCTTTTTTTTTAGAAATATCTACGTATATAACTCCCAATGTCATGAAATCTTTTTTAGGATTTGTAGCTTAGATGTATAATAAATTCACATAGCACAATGGGACGGACTTGTTATTTGTTCTTACTAAAGTCGGGAAAAAATAGTAACATGAGGACACGGATATTATTCAATTCATTTACTACTAAGAGCAAAACACGATTCAAAAGTAATAATCACAACGAAAATAGCTTATAAAAAATGCTAGGTGAAACCGTTAGGAAAAACTCTATGTTATAATAAACGATAGATTATGAGAAACATGGAGGAACAGGAATGGCAGAACATACTCCGATGATTAAACAATATTTACAAATAAAGGCACAATATGAGGATGCCTTTTTGTTTTTTAGACTTGGGGATTTTTACGAACTATTTTTTGAGGATGCAGTCAAAGCAGCTCAAGAGCTTGAAATTACATTAACAGCACGTGGTGGAGATAAGGAGAAAATTCCGATGTGTGGAGTTCCTTATCACTCTGCAGAAAATTATATTATGCAATTGATTGAAAAAGGCTTTAAAATTGCGATTTGTGAGCAAGTCGAAGACCCGAAAGAAGCAAAAGGTGTTGTGAAACGTGAAGTTGTTCGAATGATAACACCTGGAACTGTCATGGAAGGCAAAGTATTGCAGGAAAAAGAAAACAACTATATTGTGGCCATTACAGATTTTCAAGATGGTAGTTATGGCATTGGGAGAACAGATGTTACAACAGGTGAAAATTATGTCACAATCATTACGGGTTCGTTTGATGAAGTTATCCAAGAAGTAGCGACCATCCGTGCAAAGGAAGTTGTTGTTGATCCATCTTTGCAAAAGGGCCATATAGACCATTTGCAACAATTTTTGTCCATAACAGTATCCTATGAAGAAAATGAGGAATTAGCTCCTTCT
Organism: Alkalihalobacillus sp. LMS39; assembly: GCF_022812285.1. Classification (NCBI taxonomy): domain Bacteria; kingdom Bacillati; phylum Bacillota; class Bacilli; order Caryophanales; family Bacillaceae; genus Alkalihalobacillus; species Alkalihalobacillus sp. LMS39. The sequence continues at coordinate 3,276,718 of NZ_CP093300.1, read as the reverse complement.
TTTGCTCCGTTATGTCAACATATTACACAACCTAAATTAGAGCGATGTTTTGCAAGACTATGTAACTATTTAATGCAAACACAGAAACGTTCGTTAGACCATCTTCAACCGGTCCAATATTATGCGACAAACGAATATATGAAAATTGATTATCATTCAAAGCGAAATTTAGAGCTAATTGAAACATTACGAGATAAAAAGAAACAAGGCTCGTTGTTATGGGTCCTAGATAAAACTGTGACGGCGATGGGAGGACGATTAATCAAAAAGTGGGTTGAGCGACCACTGATTGACAAAGCGATGATTGAACAACGCCTAAGCGCTGTTCAAACGTTACTTGATGATTATTTTGTTCGAGAAGAAATAAGAGACGAGCTTTCTAATGTATATGACTTAGAACGTTTGGCTGGACGTGTTGCTTATGGGAATGTCAATGCAAGAGATTTAGTTCAACTTCGTAAATCATTATCTCAATTACCGAAAATGATTCAAACAGTCAAACAAGTCAACAACCCTTATTTAAATCAATTAATGTCCACTGTTGATTGTTGTGAAGAATTATGTGACATATTAGAACAAAGCATTGTGGATGACCCTCCTTTCTCAATTAAAGAAGGTGGCATGATTCGTACAGGCTATCATAAAGAATTAGATACGTATCGTGATGCTAGTTTGAACGGGAAATCTTGGATTGCAGAATTAGAGCTGAAAGAACGTCAAGAAACCGGAATTAAATCATTAAAAGTCGGATTTAACAAAGTATTCGGCTATTATATCGAAGTCACTCGGGCGAATTTACATTTGCTCCCTGAAGGTAGATATGAACGAAAACAAACGTTAACAAATGCAGAGCGCTATATTACTCCTGAATTAAAAGAAAAAGAAGCACTCATTTTAGAAGCAGAAGAGAAGATGGAGCAATTGGAATATGAGTTGTTTTTAAGTATTCGAGAAGAAGTTAAACAATATATTTCAAAGCTTCAACAAATTGCAACAAGCATCAGTAGTCTCGATGTGCTTCAAAGCTTTGCGACTGTAAGTGAAAAGCAGCATTTCGTCCGTCCTATTTTTTCAACTGATAGAGAAGTTTCGATTGTCGATGGTCGCCATCCTGTCGTGGAAAAGGTGATTGCTAACGGAGAATATGTTGCCAATGATGTGGAGTTAAATAGTGAACGGGAAATGTTACTGATTACAGGGCCAAATATGGCCGGTAAAAGTACGTATATGAGACAATTAGCGTTAATTTCGATTTTAGCGCAGATTGGGTCTTTCGTTCCCGCAACGAATGCAGTTTTACCGATTTTTGACCAAGTGTTTACTAGAATTGGAGCTGCTGATGATCTAGCTCGTGGCCAAAGTACGTTTATGGTTGAAATGCTAGAAACGAAATATGCCCTCACAAAGGCGACTCAAGATAGTTTACTCTTGCTAGATGAAATTGGTAGGGGAACATCGACGTATGATGGAATGGCATTAGCTCAATCGATAATCGAATATATCCATAACAATATTGGAGCAAAAACACTTTTCTCTACTCATTATCATGAGTTAACATCACTTGAAAAAGAGCTAGAGAAAGTAAAAAATGTTCATGTGTCAGCGATTGAAGAAGAAGGACGTATCGTTTTTCTCCATAAAGTCATTAATGGACAAGCAGATAGAAGTTACGGGATTTATGTTGCTCAATTAGCCGAGTTACCTGATGCCGTAATCGAGCGGGCATCCTCGTTGTTAACTCAATTTGAGCAGCAATCAAAAGCACAATTTCAAGAATACGAAAAAATGACTCCGGTTTTTGAGCAGCCAGAACAGCTTTCATTATTTGAAGAAAATAAGCTAGAGGAAAAGAAACGAAAACCGATGTCTTCCCAAGAAAAATTTATATTAAATGAGTTAAAAGAACTCGATATTTTAAATACCACTCCAATCGAAGCCCTTCGTCATTTAAATGAGCTTCAAAAGAAATTAAAAAAATAAGGGTGAATAGACGATGGCGAAAATTGTAAAGCTAGATGAACATCTATCAAATAAAATTGCAGCCGGAGAAGTAGTAGAGCGACCGGCGTCGATTGTTAAAGAATTAGTAGAAAATGCAATTGATGCAGGTAGTAGTCAAATTTTAGTTGAAGTTGAAGAAGGCGGATTATCAAAGATTCGTGTGTTAGATAACGGGCATGGTATTGAAAATGAAGATGTGGAAACAGCATTTTATCGCCATGCAACAAGTAAAATTAAAACGGATAAAGATTTATTTTCGATTCTTACATTAGGATTTCGTGGTGAAGCATTACCGAGTATTGCATCCGTTTCTTTTTTAGAAATGAATACGAGTACAGGCGAAGGGCCAGGAACACATATTCAATTAGAAGGTGGAGTGATTACCGAACAAGGTTCAACAAAAAGTAGAAAAGGAACCGAAATTACGGTCACGAATTTGTTTTACAATACCCCTGCTCGATTGAAATATTTGAAAACGATCCATACGGAATTAGGAAATATAACAGACGTGATGAATCGACTAGCGCTAGCACACCCAGCGATTTCATTTCAATTGCTTCACAATGACAAAGAGCTATTGCATACGAGTGGAAATGGAGACCAGCTTCAAGTTATTGCTGCCATTTATGGAAGAACAACAGCAAAACAAATGGGAAGAATAAATGGGGAGTCATTAGATTTCACGATATCAGGCTATGTGGCTAAACCGGAAGTGACAAGAGCATCACGAAACTATATGTCTATCTTTATTAATGGTCGGTTCATAAAAAACTATGCTTTAGCCCGAGCTATCCAAGAAGGATATCATACTTTGTTACCTATCGGACGATTTCCACTCGTTGTTTTAAATGTTAGGATGGACCCTCAATTGATTGATGTCAATGTTCATCCGTCCAAACTGGAAGTTCGATTAAGTAAAGAAGAAGAGTTGATGAGCTTGATAAAAGAAGTGATTCAACAGCATTTTAAAAAAGTTCAACTTATTCCTGAAGTTTCTCGTCCAAAGCAAACGAAATTACCATCAGAACAAATGAGTTTTACCTTTTCTCATTCAAACGAAACGGTAAAAAAGATAACTCCTATGCCGGAACAAAAAGCACCAGAAGTTCCTCTTCAACCAATGGAAACAGACGAACAGATTGTAAAATGGGACGAGACTGTTTATCATGAACAAGATGAAGTGAAGGATACAAATGGGGAAAAACAAGAAGACATAGTTAAAGAAACAACAGAAGAAGTTCCTGCTTCAATCGAACAAGCAAGTGAGCGTGTTCCTGTTTTATATCCAATTGGACAAATGCATGGGACTTATATATTAGCCCAAAATGATAATGGCTTATATATTATTGACCAACATGCTGCACAAGAACGAATTAAGTATGAGTATTTTCGTGAAAAGGTCGGGGAGATTAGTCCTGAAGTTCAGGAATTGTTAGTCCCGTATACATTTGAGTTTACTCATACAGAAAAAATGATCATTGAAGAACACGAAGAAGCATTAAAAAACGTAGGAATCTTTCTTGAACCGTTTGGTCGTCAAAGCTATATCGTCCGTTCCCATCCGACTTGGTTTCCAAAAGGAGAAGAGGAAGAAACGATTCATGCTCTTGTGCAAGAAGTGATTCTAAAGAAAAAAATTGATATAAAAAAATTTCGAGAAGATGCAGCCATTATTATGTCATGTAAAGGTTCGATTAAGGCTAATCGCCATTTGCGACAAGATGAGATGTTCGCACTCCTTGAGTCTCTTCGAACGTGTGAAGACCCGTTCACATGTCCACATGGGCGTCCTATCATTGTAACGATTTCAACATATGAAATGGAAAAAATGTTTAAACGCGTGATGTAACACATACTGTGAGGTTTATAAATAGTGATATCACCTTGTTTGGACATAATTTCCGCTATGTATAACAAACACTGTTTTTTTTCAAAAAATAAGAAAAATTTGGTATAGCAATGAAGCTTTGAGGGTTATTTCAAGAAGAGCAAAGGCTCCGCACTTCGCTTGAAAGAAAAGACGCTCCCGCGTTTTTCTTATGTCATTCGGACATCTGTTCCGTTATAGAACGATAATATCGACGAAATAAGTCTATTTTCCTAAACTAGCGGAACAAATGTCCGATAGATTGGCGTAATCTTTGGGGAAATTTATCCTTTATTTTTATTGTAAAACTATTCGGCCTTTCGTAACGTTGCACTCTTTGTAAAAAACATCTATAATACAAACATTATGAAAAAGTTGGGAGATTTTATGTGATAGTCACTACGGCAATGAAAACAGCGGCGAAGTATAAAGAGCGTGCGCAACAAATAGCCAATGAGTTAGGTTGTCGCTATATTGACCGATGTGATCGCTCCATTCAAACATTGTATACGACATATGGTGCTGATATTCTTATCGTTTCTGACAAGCTTTATTATTACAATGCCCAGAGACAAGAACCGTTTTTCTTTCATCCCAACTCGGCGATGTACCGTATTAAACGGATAATAAACGGGGAAGATGACCCTTTTGTTGTCGCTTCTTCTTTAACAATTGGGCAGAGTGTACTTGATTGTACACTTGGATTAGGATCTGATAGTATCGTTGCTAGTTATGTTGTTGGGGAGCAAGGAAGTGTTACAGCGATTGAAGCGAATCCTATGATTGCTTATCTCGTCAAACAAGGTTTACCTTCGTTTGAGATTAATCATCCTGTAATAAAAAAAGCGATGGGACGAGTTGACGTTATTCATAGAGATTCACGAGACTTGTTAAAAGAATATCCGGATGATTGTTTTGATGTCGTCTATTTTGATCCGATGTTTGAACAAAGTAATCTTGAATCAGATGGAATTTCGGTTTTGAAATCTATCGCCTTTCATGATACGCTCAACATGGAAACGATAGAGGAAGCAAAACGAGTAGCCAAAAGGAAAGTTGTTTTAAAAGACCATTGGAAAACGAATCGTTTTGAAAAGTTTGGATTTACAGTTATGAAACGAAAAAGCGCTTCTTTTCACTTTGGATATATCATGATAGATTAAATGAGGAAAGCCATAATGAAGGAAAACTTAGTAGTTATTGTTGGTCCAACCGCAGTTGGGAAAACAAAATTGAGTGTGGAATTAGCGAAATTATTTAATGGTGAAATCATTAGCGGTGATTCTATGCAAGTATACAAAGGGATGGATATAGGAACCGCAAAAATTACAACAGAAGAAATGGATGATGTTCCACATCATCTTATCGATATAAAACAACCTACAGAATCTTTTTCTGTGGCTGAGTTTCAACAAACGGTGCTACCGTTAGTTACAAGAATGAATCATGAAGGGAAAGTACCATTTTTAGTTGGTGGAACTGGACTTTATGTCAAAGCTATTACACATCAATACCAGTTTGCGAATGTCCCATCAGATGAAGCGTATCGGGAGGAGCTAGAACAATTTGCAATCAATCACGGAAAAGAAGCTCTTCTTGAAAAATTAAAAAATACTGACCGAAAAAGCTATGAAACACTCCACCCTAACAATCATCGCCGTGTTATTCGGGCATTAGAAGTGTATCGAGTCACAGGAAAAACGATGGAACAATACAGTCAAGACGAAGCAAAGCCATCGCCATATCAATTAGCGATGATCGGGTTAACGATGGACCGAAAACAATTATATGACCGTATTGACTTACGTGTGGACAAGATGATTGAAGCAGGATTGATTGAAGAAGCTCAATTCTTATATAATAAGGGAGTTCGGAATTGCCAGTCTGTCCAAGCGATTGGATATAAGGAAATTTACGATTACATAGAAGGACGTGTTACAGTAGAGCAAGCCATTATAAATTTAAAGCAAAACTCAAGAAGGTATGCGAAAAGGCAATTAACATGGTTTCGTAACAAGGCGGATGTGACATGGTTTGACGTGACATCAGCACCGATGAATGAAAATATTGTAAAAATAAGCAAATTCATAGAAGGAAAGATAGGAAAAAAAGCGAAATAAACTAATAGACAATATGAGGGGGACTGTACCAATGAAGCAATCCGTAAACATTCAAGACCAATTTTTAAACCAATTACGCAAGGAAAATATTCCTGTTACCGTTTTCTTGTTAAATGGTTTTCAATTACGAGGTCTCATTAAAGGGTTTGATAATTTCACTGTTATTTTAGAGAGTGAAGGCAAACAACAACTTGTGTACAAGCATGCGATTTCAACATTTGCTCCGCAACGTAATGTTCAATTAAACGTTGAATCAGACCAGTCGTAATTCAATTTGATTTTGAATAGTCATGTGAACTTCGCCCGTAATGAGTTTAACTCATTACGGGCGTTCCAAATTAGACCTAATATTGTTGTTCTAGAAACAGAAGATATCGTTCTAGTGACTGCCCTGTTTTTAATCCCATCTTTTCTTGGAGTTCAAAAAGAGACAGTCCATTTTTCAAAGATTGAACCGCAAACGTGTGACGGAAATGCTTGGCCGAAATTCCTTTGCGAAGAGAGGCGCGTCTCACTTCCTGACGAATCATTTTCTGAACAGCAATATCTGTCAACGCTTTTGGTCGTTCAATTTCATATGACCACCGATATGTATTGCGTTGAAAGTCAAACGCAACAAAGAAAGGATCATCACTATAATATCTTGGTCTAACTGGTGTTGGGATTGTCGTATAATAAGTATAAAGAAGTTGCTTATCTTCATTTGAGATAACGAGTGGGCGACTTTGCGTTGTATCTGTGATGATGTCGATCGTATTCACCTCAAAATGGACGTCTTTCATCGTGATGGAAGTTAGTTCTTGTAGTGTTAATCCATACAAAAGCAATAAACGGATCATGCTTTCATTGCGATCATTGAGAAATGGTCTTGCTTTTAATTGATTGTCTGTTAAAAAACGTGGGGAACGAATGCTAGCCAAGAGTTTCTGTTGCTCTAATTCGCTTATAATATCCGATGCTTTTAAATGATTATCACTTTCTTTGTTATACACAACACCGATAAACGGGTTTGTTGTAATAACTTTAGCTTCTACCAAATACATATAAAATTGCTTGAGAACGGTACCAAATCGTTTAATTGTTTTTGTATCATAGTTGCGTTCTTCTTCTAAATAGGTAAAAAATAATTGCAAGTCCTTTGTCGTTATGGTAGTTACTTTTTCACTCGAAATAGAAAGTGTCATTTGACACCAACGATAAAAATCTTCTAAATCATAAAAATAACGTCTCAAAGTTGAGGGGCGTCGTCCTTTTTCCTGTAATGAGGTTAAATAACTTTCAAATTCGGGAATGGTTTGACTAAGTAGTTCCACAACATCACACCCTACATATCAGTTTTCTTTATTATACCAATCGTTACCAATAAAGGGAATGAAAACATACCTTTTAACACATCAGGAAATCACAGCAACAGTCTTACCTTGCCGAAAGAAAAACGAAAAAATTCCTAGGCATTTGTCACAAAATATGTAAAGCTGCGTATAGTGAGGGTAAGGGGAAAGAAGGAGGGTGAAAGGTGATGAATCCAGCAATGACTCGCAGAAGAAGTCAAATCAACGTTGTGTTAAATCAGAATCGAGGAAAATCATCGCAGGCCAATCAATTCCAATTCCTTAATGAGGAGGAGCGCGACAAGCATTATGTGTTAGAACGAATTGAAAGTGAATTAAAAAGCTTAGTCGGGCTTTCGGATATTAAGCAATTTTTAAAAGAAGTATATGCTTGGTTATATATTAATAATTGTCGGCAAGAGCATGGGTTAAAAGCCTCAAAGCAAGCTCTCCATATGATCTTTAAAGGAAATCCAGGCACGGGTAAGACATCAGTGGCAAGATTAATCGCCAAGTTTTTTCATGAAATGGAAGTATTATCAAAAGGCCATTTAATTGAAGTTGAAAGAGCCGATTTAGTCGGTGAATACATCGGACATACCGCACAAAAAACGAGAGAAGTGATAAAAAAAGCGAGTGGTGGCATTTTATTTATAGATGAAGCCTATTCTTTGTCTCGTGGTGGGGAAAAGGATTTTGGAAAAGAGGCTATTGATACACTTGTAAAAGCGATGGAAGATCAGCAACATGATTTTGTGTTGATTTTAGCTGGATATTCAAAGGAAATGGATTACTTCATGTCTCTAAATCCAGGTCTACCATCAAGATTTCCATTAACGGTTGATTTTCCAGACTATACAACAGAAGAATTAATGAAAATGACCGAATTAATGCTAGCTGAAAGAGAGTATTTAATTACAAAGGACGGGGAAAGAAAAATAAGAGAACTTGTGAAAAAGGGAAAAGAAGATAAAACTCAGCCGTTTAGCAATGGTCGATATGTACGAAATATCATCGAGCAAGCGATACGAAAGCAAGCTGTTAGACTACTTGTTGAAAAAAATCATGACCGGAATATGTTAGCAACGCTGGATGGTCGTGATTTTGAATTTGAAAAGTCCACTGTTCATCCGTTCTCATAAACGGATGAACGGCTTTTAGTTCACTGAAAAAATATAGGGGGTTATTCTTTGATTGAAACAAAAGAGAAAGATCGTGAAGTCGCCATTCTTGTCGGTTGCCACACACTTGCGGTAACAGAAGAGTCGTTTTTATATTCGATGGAAGAATTAGCATCATTAACAGGGACAGCAGAAGGAGTTGTTGCTGCGACAGTTACCCAAAAAAGGGACAAGCTTGATGCGGCAACTTATATTGGCCGTGGAAAAGTAGAAGAAGTCGCCAAATTGGTTGAAGAGCATGAGGCTGACCTTGTCATTTTTAATGATGAATTAACGTCAAGTCAAGTTCGTAATTTAAGTTCGGCATGTGATGCACGAATTATCGATAGAACACAATTGATCCTTGATATCTTTTCTAGGAGAGCTCAATCGAAAGAAGGGAAATTACAAGTTGAACTTGCGCAATTAAACTATTTATTACCTCGTTTAACAGGACGTGGACTAGCCCTTTCCCGACTAGGTGGTGGGATAGGAACAAGAGGCCCTGGGGAAACACAATTAGAAACCGATCGTCGCCACATTCGAAGAAGAATGGATGATATTAAAGGGCAATTACAAGCCATTACAACACATCGTTCTAGATATCGTGAGCGTCGAAAATTAAATCAAGTGCTTCAAGTGACGCTTGTTGGGTATACGAACGCAGGGAAGTCTACGATATTGAACAGACTTACAGAAGCGGAAACAGTGGAGGAAAATTTATTATTTGCCACGTTAGATCCGACAACGAAACGGATGAAGCTACCGTCAGGCCTTACCGTTCTTTTATCTGATACGGTTGGGTTTATTCAAGACTTACCTACAGCTTTAATTGCTGCCTTTCGCTCCACGTTAGAAGAAGTAGTCGAAGGGGACCTATTATTACATGTTGTAGATGGATCAAACCCAAACCATACAGACCATGAGAAGACGGTCATGAAGTTATTAGAAGAGTTAAAGGCTACTCATATTCCGATGTTAACGGTTTACAATAAAGCTGACAAAATTACAGATGAACAAAGTTTACTGCAAACGAAAAACAGCATAGTCGTTTCAGCACTTCAACCAGATGATTTGAAAAAGTTAAAACAAGAAGTAGAAACGATGATAAAAGACCAATTGGAATTTTACCGAGTGTTTATTCCAGCAGGGGATGGGAAGTTATTAGCAAGATGTAAACAAGAAACGGTTCTTGAAGAGCAAGTATGGAATGACGAAAAAGAAGGGTATGAATTAGCAGGGTATGTTCATCCGGATGTATCATTGGCCCCGTTATTAAAGAATTTAAAAAAATAGGTAGGAGAACATCATGTACGAGACATTTACACATAAAGAATCGATTGAGCGTATTGCAACACATGCAGAGGAGAAAATAAAAGAATCTCATGCTGAGATTGAAAAAATGATTGAAAAAAATCAATTGCGTGTTTTAGATGTTTTTCAACAACATCAAGTTTCTGATTTTCATTTCACCCCATCTACTGGATACGGGTATGATGATGTCGGTCGTGATACATTAGAGCAAATTTATGCTGATGTATTTGGAGGTGAGGCGGCTTTAGTTCGGCCTCAAATCATTTCAGGAACACATGCGATTGCGACCGCCTTATTTGGTCTATTACGTCCAGGAGATGAATTACTTTATATTACTGGTGCACCATACGATACGTTAGAAGAAGTCGTAGGTGTTCGTGGTGAAAATAATGGTTCACTCAAAGAATTCGGGATAAGTTACAATGTTATTCCATTACAAGAAAATGGTTCTGTTAATTTGGAGGCAGTGAAACAAGCGATATCAGAAAAAACGAAAGTCATTGGCATTCAACGTTCTAAAGGCTATGCAAATCGTCCTTCTTTTTTTATTGAAGAAATAGAAAAGATGATCCAAGCGGTAAAATCAGTAAAAGCAGATGTGATTGTGTTTGTTGATAATTGTTATGGAGAATTTGTAGAGTCTAAAGAGCCATGTCATGTAGAAGCCGATATTATGGCAGGGTCACTCATTAAAAACCCAGGTGGCGGAATTGTCAAAACGGGAGGATATTTAGTCGGGAAAAAGGAGCTCATCGAATTAGCATCTTATCGCCTAGCCGCACCAGGAATCGGTGCTGAAGGCGGAGCGTCTTTATATAGCTTGCTTGAAATGTATCAAGGATTTTTTCTTGCGCCACACGTTGTTGGACAAGCATTAAAAGGAGCATTGTTTACCGCAGCTTGTTTACAATCTGTTGGAATGACGACAAGTCCAGGTTGGGAAGAAAAGCGGACAGATTTAATACAAGCTGTGGAGTTTTCAAGTGCAAAGAGCATGGTTGCTTTTTGTCAAGCGATTCAAAAAGCGTCGCCGATTAACTCACATGTTGTACCAACACCGAGTCCAATGCCGGGGTATGAAGACCCTGTCATCATGGCAGCGGGAACGTTTATTCAAGGGGCAAGTATTGAATTGTCTGCCGATGGACCATTACGTCCACCATTTCGAGCGTATGTTCAAGGCGGTTTAACATATGCTCATGTTAAAATTGCGGTTTTAAAAGCGGTTGACCGTTTAATTGATGAGGGATTTATCCAGGTGTGACAGCATAGTTAACAAAGGAGTCTTTTTTGATGTTAGTTTATCTAACATCTGTTGACACTATTGCGTACATCTATTATGCTAGTAGTATCATGAAGGAGGAGGGAACACGATGAATGACCAAATACGTCGAACGATGCCATTGTTTCCAATTGGGATTGTTAAACAATTAACAGAATTATCAGCAAGGCAAATTCGATATTATGAGGAACATGGATTAGTGCACCCTGTCCGGACAAATGGAAACCAACGTTTGTTTTCCTTTCATGATGTAGAGAAACTTCTTGAGATTAAAGCGTTAATTGAAAAAGGAGTAAATCTATCTGGAATTAAAGAATTACTAGCAATCAAAGAACAACATACAGAACCTTCAGAAGTGACACAGCCTGAAATTAGTGAAAAAGAGTTACGAAAACATTTGAAAAACGAGTTGCTCATGGCTGGAAGAAATGGAAAAGCGTCCATCATTCAAGGACAATTGTCTCGTTTCTTTCATTAAACGATGTTGCAATTCTTTTATTAAAAAGAGTGGAAGGGGATTACATAATGTCAAAGTTTTCAAAAGAAGATATTTTACGCATTGCCCAAGAGGAAGGCGTTCGTTTTATTCGTCTTCAATTTACAGATTTACTAGGAGTTATTAAAAACGTTGAAATTCCTGCTGACCAATTGCCAAAGGCATTAGACAATCAAATGATGTTTGATGGTTCTTCAATTGAAGGTTTCGTAAGGATTGAAGAGTCTGATATGTACTTATATCCTGATCTTAATACATGGGTCATTTTCCCATGGACTGCGGATAAAGGAAAAGTAGCCCGTTTAATTTGTGATGTTTATCAACCAAGTAAACCAGGTGAGGCACCTACACCATTTGCTGGTGACCCGCGTGGTATTTTAAAACGTGTGTTAAAAGAAGCAGAAGAGTTAGGGTTCACAGCGTTTAATGTTGGACCAGAACCTGAATTTTTCCTTTTCAAAAATGATGAAAAAGGAGAGCCGACACTAGAGTTAAATGATAAAGGTGGTTACTTCGACTTAGCGCCAACAGACTTAGGCGAAAATGCTCGTCGTGATATCGTTCTTGAACTTGAAGATATGGGCTTTGAAATTGAAGCTTCTCACCATGAAGTTGCTCCAGGTCAACATGAAATTGATTTTAAATATGCCGATGCGATTAAAGCGTGTGATGATATCCAAACGTTTAAGCTAGTAGTAAAAACGATTGCGCGTAAACATGGATTACATGCAACGTTTATGCCGAAACCTTTATTTGGTGTTAACGGTTCTGGAATGCATTGCAACATGTCATTATTCCGTGGCAAAGAAAATGCATTTTTTGACCCAAATACCGAAACACAATTAAGTGAAACAGCAATGCAATTTTTAGCGGGTATTCTTGAGCATGCTCCAGCGTTTACAGCGATTACAAATCCAATTGTAAACTCTTATAAGCGATTAGTTCCTGGCTACGAAGCACCTGTTTATGTTGCATGGTCACTGCGTAACCGCAGTCCACTTGTACGTATTCCAAATTCACGTGGATTAAGTACTCGTGTTGAAGTTCGTAGTCCAGACCCGTCGGCTAACCCATATTTGGCAATGGCAGTCATGTTAGCAGCAGGATTAGATGGAATTAAGCGTAAGTTAACACCAGCAGCTGCAACAGACCGCAACATTTATATTATGAATAAAGAAGAGCGTGAAGAAGCTGGAATTAGAGATTTACCAGCGACATTAAAAGAAGCGATTGAACAATTAGTTGCTAGTGATGTCCTAGTGAACGCACTTGGTGAACATGCGATTGACCATTTCGTAGAAGCGAAAGAGATCGAATGGGATATGTTCCGCACCCAGGTACATCCTTGGGAACGCGACCAATATATGACAATTTATTAATTCAAGATGCCCTTGACACGAATAGTGTTGAGGGCTTTTTAATAGATAAGAAAGCATAAAAATTTTGGTGTAGCAGTGAAGCTATGAAAGCTATTTCAAGAAGAGCGAAGGCTCCGCACTTCGCGAAAAAACGATCCGTGTTTTTTTTATCGTTCTATTCAAAGCCTTTGGAAAAAAGTTGGTTCGGACATAGGTTCCGTTATTACTGCAAATTGTCGAGGTTTTCATAGCGGTTCGGACATCAGTTCCGTTAAGTAACGTTTGTTGATAGAAATGGAGCTGAAATCGACGGAATAGCGGAACATATGTCCGATAGAATCGTAAATATCACTAAATTCATGAAAATAACGGAACGTATGTCCGATGCTCTAGTGCTTGAAGCAGAACTTTGAGCAAAGAAATATTCTCAACCGCAAAAATTTAGGGTAAAAACCCAAACAAAAAATAAACGGATGCATACCGTATATCGTGGAGTAAAAAACTCCAAATAAAGTTAAAAGGAGCGATTTGCATGAGCGGAGTAGCAGGTGCAGGATACGGAGCAGGTTACGGTGGGTTTGCGTTATTAATCGTTTTATTCATTTTATTAGTCATCATTGGTGCTAGTTGGTATGGTGGCTACGGAGCATATTAATTTTTAAAAGGAGCCAAAAGGCTCCTTTTCTCTTTTTGTAAGTGGATTAGAATTATAGTCTATGGTTCTATACATTGGAAAAAACATGAAAAAAGAAAGGTGATATTTATCAATTTCATAAAAAATTCAAATATTCTGTTGATGAAACCGCTATCTCCTTTTACAATTACAATATGATTCATAATAAGATAACTATACCAATTTGTATAGTTATCATTATATTTTAATTAATAAAGGAGGTAGGATTTATGAAGGTAGTTGGGAAAACGTTTTGTTTTATATCAGTTTTTTTGACGAGTTTGGTTATTCTAATGGCATTTGCCGCTAGTGTATCAGCTCATGGTTATGTAAGTAGTCCAGAAAGTCGTGGGCTCCTTTGTGCACAAGGTGTAAATGAGGATTGTGGTGGAGTTATGTACGAGCCACAAAGTTTAGAAGGACCTGGTAATTTTCCAATTGGCGGGCCAGTTGATGGTGAAATTGCTGGGGCAAATGTCTTTCCAAAACTAAATGAACAAACCGAACACCGTTGGACAAAAGTGCCTATGGAAAGTGGGGCTTATACGTTCGAATGGACATTAACAGCAGCACATGCGTCTGATAATTGGGATTACTATATTACGAGGGAAACATGGGACCCAAATGCGCCGTTAACAAGAGCGGATTTAGAATTATTTTGTTCATATGATGACAATGGCGCAAGACCACCTTTTACTGTGACACATCATTGTGTAATTCCAGAACGTTCCGGATATCATATTATATTAGCATATTGGGAAGTAGCTGATACACCAATGGGTTTTTATAATGTAATAGATGTTGATTTTAATGGTGGTCATGTGGATCCAGATCCGAACGAACCTGTAGACCCACCTGGAGATGGTGGAGAAGATGATGACATACAGCAATGGCAGGCAAATACTGTTTATGTAAACGGAGATTTAGTCCGTTATGAAGGTGTAATTTATATCGCTAGATGGTGGACTCAAAATGACATTCCGGGCCAATCAGCGGTTTGGAGTGTTTATTCCAAAGAAGATGAAAAGGACGAACCGGGTGATTATCCAATTTGGGATCCAAATCACATTTATGTAAGTGGTGACCATGTTCTTCATCAAACTTCTTTGTATGAGGCATTATGGTGGACATTAGGTGAAGAACCTGGGAATAGTAGTGTATGGGTCCGTATCGAATAAGTTAAGAGAATAAAAGAAAACACCTACCAGAAATGTAGGTGTTTTCATCTGTTAATCGTTTATAAATATTAGTGTATTGTGCGGAATACGCCAATCACTTTTCCTAAAACAGTACAATTTTGAAGGATAATAGGTTCCATTGATGAATTTTCTGGTTGTAATCGAATATGGTCTTTTTCCTTAAAGAAACGTTTTACTGTTGCTTCATCATCTTCTGTCATAGCAACAATAATATCTCCATTTGAAGCGGTTTGTTGTTGTCGGACGATGACCATGTCTCCGTCAAAGATTCCAGCTTCTATCATACTTTCACCATCGATAACGAGAACAAAAACATTTTCACCAGATAAAAAATGTTGTGGTAATGGAATATATTCTTCCACATTTTCAATCGCTGTAATAGGGTTACCAGCTGTTACTTTACCAATTACAGGAGCATAAATCGTTTGGTTTTCTGCAATATGGTTCGAGTTAGGAGGTATTGTTTGATTGTCATCAGTGATGACTTCAATCGCACGAGGTTTCGTAGGGTCCCTTCGAATCAGCCCTTTTTTTTCAAGGCGTGATAAATGTCCATGGACAGTGGAGCTAGAGGCTAGTCCAACAGCTTCGCCGATTTCACGAACAGATGGTGGATATCCTTTTGCTTGAACTTGAGATTTAATAAAGTCTAAGATTTCTTGTTGCCGCTTTGTTAGTTTTGACATGTTAGCCACCTCGCAATTACTCTTTATGTTACACCAAGTATAGCATGGTAAAATTTGAGATGCAAACATAAGTTCCGTTTTTTCTCTTGACTAGAATATATGTTCGTGTTTTAATATAAATAAATACGAACATACATTCTATGAGGTGAATAGATTATGAAACAATTAACAAAACAAGAAATTGGTATTGTACTAGCATTTATTATGTCTTTATTTTTTATGTGTCTAATGAACTTATATTCAATTGACCGTGTACAGTCAACGGAAACAAAAGAGTTACATCTCCCACTAGAAGAAGTATATGTTAGTAGTTTTCAAGGGATAGAGAATGAAAAGTGAGAGTCATACTTTATGCTCGTGTAAGCACGGAAAAACAAGAACAACAGCGGTCGTTAGAACGTCAAATAGAAGAACTAATTCAACTAGCAAAAGCATGTCAATACAATATTATAGACACCATTTCAGAACGGAAAAGTGGGTATGATTTTGAGCGGGAAGGCATGTTACAGGTTCTTGATTTATTAAAACGTGACGAGGCAGATGCCGTTTTGATTCAAGACGATACAAGACTTGGAAGAGGGAACATGAAGATTGCCGTTCTTCATCAAATATTAAAAATGGAGAAAAAGGTCATTACATTAAATAATCAATCAGAGTTCATCCCAAATGATATCGATGCGATGTTGTTAGAGATTGTAAGCATAGTAGAAGAACATCAACGAAAATTACATAATATGAAAATAAAAAGAGGAATGAAAAAGGCGATTCGTGAAGGATTTCGACCGGAAAACAATCTTCCCCAATACAATAGGAGCGGGGGAAGAGACAAAAAAGAGGTTCCGCTTGAAGAAATTATAAAGTTACGAGAAAAAAACTTAACATTTGCAGAAATTACTTCTGTTTTAAAAGGGTTAGGTTATAACGTATCGAAAGCAACTGTAAATCGGAGATATTTGGAATATATCGAAACAATAGAGCAAGACAGTTGAAACTATAGGCTTGTTCGTGTACATTAAGGATGACATTTTGAAGGAGGACCAATGATGTTATCCAAAGAAAAAATTGCACGAATTAATGAATTATCCCAAAAGTCAAAAACTGTAGGGTTATCTTCAGAAGAAGCCCAAGAGCAAACAGCGCTTCGCCAAGAATATATTCAGTCATTCCGAAGTTCTTTTGAAAATCAATTACATTCGGTTAAAGTTGTTGATGAAAAGGGGAAAGATGTAACACCGGCAAAATTAAAAGCAAGTAAGCAATCAAAAGGTCGTTTGAAACATTAAGCTGGATAATCTTCTTTTCATTGGAAAAACTTTACCTAAGCTTCTTGTACTAATGAAAAAAGAAGTATATGATTGTTAGATGAGAATATTCATTTTTCGAGAAGGAGTGACAATTGATGACGACAAAAAATGAACAAATCGCAATAAATACAATTCGTACATTATCAATTGACAGTATTGAAAAAGCAAACTCTGGACACCCAGGAATGCCAATGGGAGCAGCTCCAATGGCGTTTGCACTATGGACAAAGTATATGAACCATAACCCAGCTAACCCAGACTGGTTTAATCGGGACCGCTTTGTTTTATCAGCAGGTCACGGCTCTATGTTATTATATAGTCTTCTTCACTTAACAGGATATGATTTATCTTTAGAAGACTTACAAAGCTTTAGACAATGGGGAAGTAAGACACCGGGACACCCTGAATTTGGACATACTCCTGGAGTTGAAGCAACGACAGGCCCACTTGGACAAGGTGTAGCAATGGCAGTTGGAATGGCGATGGCAGAACGTCATTTAGCTAGTACATACAACAAAGAGAATTATAATGTGGTTGACCACTTTACATATAGTATTTGTGGTGACGGTGACTTAATGGAAGGTGTATCTCAAGAGGCAGCTTCATTAGCAGGGCATTTACAATTAGGACGTTTGATCGTGTTATATGATTCAAATGATATTTCTTTAGATGGCGATTTAAATATGTCGTTTTCAGAAAACGTTGAACAACGGTATAAAGCATACGGCTGGCAAGTCATTCGTGTTGAAAACGGAAATGATGTAGCTGAAATTTCAAGTGCGATTGAAGCAGCAAAAGCGGATGAAAGACCAACATTAATTGAAGTGAAAACGACAATTGGTTATGGTTCTCCTAATAAAGGTGGGAAATCAGCTTCTCATGGTGCGCCATTAGGATCTGATGAAGTGAAATTAACTAAAGAAGCTTATGAATGGTCGTATGACGGTGAATTCCATATTCCTTTAGAAGCAGCAGACATTTTTGCAACTGTTCAAGAAAATGGACAGCAACAAGAAGAGAAATGGAATGCTATGTTTGCTGAATATAAAGAAAAATATCCTGAGCTAGCTTCGCAGCTTAGTTTAGCTATTAAAGGTGAATTACCTGAAGGCTGGGATAAAGAAGCTCCTGTTTATGAAACTGGTAAAGGTGTCGCAACACGTTCAGCTTCAGGTGATGCAATTAATGCTTTTGCTTCCCATGTCCCACAATTATTCGGGGGTTCTGCCGATTTAGCTTCTTCTAACAAAACACTAATGAAAGACAAAGGGAATTTTACAAGAGAAGATTACAGTGGCAGAAACATTTGGTTTGGTGTTCGTGAGTTTGCGATGGGTGCAGCTGTGAACGGGATGGCTCTTCACGGAGGAGTAAAAGCATTCGGAGCTACATTCTTCGTGTTTTCCGATTACTTACGCCCTGCTATTCGTCTTTCTTCGCTAATGCAAATTCCTGTCATTTATGTGTTTACACATGATAGTGTTGCAGTCGGAGAAGATGGACCTACACATGAGCCAGTTGAACAACTTGCGTCTTTACGTGCGATGCCAGGACTTTCAATTATTCGTCCAGGAGATGGGAATGAAACAGTAGCAGCTTGGAAGCTTGCGCTTGAAAGTAAAAACCAACCAACTGTATTAGTACTGACGAGACAAAACTTAACAACGATTGCAGGAACGGCTGAACATGCATATGAAGGTGTGAAAAAAGGAGCATATGTTGTATCAAAAGCAAATGGAAATGTTGATGTCCTATTATTAGCTTCAGGGTCTGAAGTACCATTAGCGATTGAAGCACAAAGTGTCCTTGAAAAAGAAGGAATTTATGCAAATGTTGTTTCCATGCCTAGCTGGGACCGATTTGAAAAACAATCAACAGAATATAAAGAATCTGTAATTCCGCCATCTGTTAAAGCACGATTAGGAATTGAAATGGGTTCATCTCTTGGATGGAGCAAATATGTAGGTGACCATGGACAAGTATTAGCGATTGATACATTCGGGGCATCTGCACCAGGAGAAAAAATTATTGAAGAGTTTGGATTTACAGTTGAAAATGTCGTTGCTAAAGTAAAAGCATTACTGCAAAAATAATGAGGAAAAGCTGTCGTGTATCGACAGCTTTTTAGCATTTATACTAGCGGACATCTGTTCCGTTATTAGTTCATGTTTTTTTAAAGGATAGCGGAATACATGTCTGTTTGAAAACTGGAGATAGAAAACAGATGGAATGGATGCTAAACGAGGTTTTCTTCAGATATAGTGATTCTTCTTCAATCAATGTTCCTACGTCTTTTGTTTGATTTCATCGAAAAGAATTTGAGGAAAGTCGGTTATTTTGACAATAAGCGACTAAACTAGATGGTTCTTGCTCCATTAAGAGACAACCATTTTTCAAAATGTATACTATACTTTTGTTAAAATGATTGTCATGGGAGAGGGATAGAATGAGACATTATGACATTTATTTAATGGAAAAGGAAGTAGCAAGACATTATTTTGGACAAGAGTCGAAGTTATTTCACCTATTTTTAGAACAAAAAAAAGCAACAACTGAGTTTAAAGCGATATATGAAAAACAAATTGAGTTTATCACTCGGCCTATTTCTACGTTGCAACTTCAACAATTAGTTGGACAAGCATTTAAACGTAATCAAAATTACGAACAATTTAAAAATACACATTACCTTAGTATTTCTCAACCATTTAGTCAGGCTGAATTGACATTAAATCCTACGATGATAACTGTAACAAGTGATGGAGGATATGAGGCAGAAACGATCTTTTTTGAAGTTCTTCGTAAATATAATGCTTGTTTCTTTGCTATGGACATGAACGACTTTCGCTTTGGCTGGTTAAATCCAATCAAACAAGTAAAACTAATATAAGCCAAAACATTTTTGATACACTTCTTGAAGAAAATTGCATTGGGACTTTAATTACGGTTGTGGTTACGATATAATAAGTTGAATTGTATGGAAAGTGCAATTTTTTAGGAAGTGAAGGAGGAAATTAGTCAATGTTGTGGATTTATATTTTAGTGGGCGTCTTATCATTATTAGCAGGTATTGCACTTGGATTTTTCATTGCCCGCAAAACAATGATGAATTATTTAAAGAAAAACCCGCCCATTAATGAACAAATGTTACGGATGATGATGATGCAAATGGGGCAAAATCCATCGCAAAAGAAAATTAACCAAATGATGAAAGCGATGCAAAAGCAACAGTCGAAATAATGAAGGACAAGCACCTCTAGTACAGGGGTGTTTTTATTTTTTTGGAAAGGAAAAGGTAGGTCTAAAATCTTGTAGCCAGATGAGGAGAGAGTTGTTACAATAAATACTATTCGGGTAACGAAATTATTTAAACAGATGCGTTAGGAGAACTGAAATGAAAGTATTTCTGGACTTATGGTGGTATTTTAAACAAGAGAAGAAAAAATATTTAGTCGGAATTGTAACCTTGCTTGCTGTATCAATCTTATCGTTAATCCCTCCATATGTCGTTGGGGTGATTGTCGATCATATTGAACAAGGGACATTAACACAGGACATCATTCTTCAATGGATGTTGATTTTACTTGGGATTGGGATCGTTGTTTACATATTACGTTACATTTGGCGGATTATGATTTTTGGAGCTTCCATTCGTTTAGCTCGACTTTTACGGAATCAATTGTACGAGCATTTTACGAAAATGTCGTCCCGTTTTTATCAGAAACGGCGTACAGGCGATTTAATGGCCCATTCCACCAATGATATTAAGGCAATTGAGCAAACCGCTGGGGCGGGTGTTCTCACATTAGTTGACTCCATTACAATGGGCGGATTTGTTGTTATTACGATGGCGGTTACCATTAGTTGGGAGCTTACATTAATTAGTCTTTTGCCGATGCCAATCATGGCAATCGCAACAAGCTATTATGGTTCGATGCTTCATAAACGCTTTGGTTTTGCTCAAGCTTCATTTTCAGAATTAAATGACAAAGTACAAGAAAGTATGACAGGTATGCGGGTAACTAAAGCATTTGGTCAAGAAGAAGCTGAAATCAAAGCTTTTCGGAAAAAATCTGATGAAGTTGTAAACAAAAATATCGCAGTAGCTAAAGTGGATGCTTTATTTGATCCGACGATTTCTCTTATCGTTGGAATCTCGTATTTTTTAGCTATCTTTTTTGGAGCGCGATATGTGATTGCAGATGAGCTTACGATAGGGCAATTGACGAGCTTTACAATTTATTTAGGTTTACTTATATGGCCGATGCTTGCATTTGGTTATTTATTTAATATTGTTGAACGTGGACGGGCGTCGTATGACCGTGTCTCGAGTTTATTACAAGTCAAGCAAGAAATTACGGAAGAAGACGCGAAATATACTCATATCCCTACAGGTACGATTCAGTACAATCTTCAATCCTTTTCATATGATGAGCATCAAACAACTTTACAAGATATTAATATTACCGTGAAACAGGGAGAAACATTAGGTATTGTCGGGAAAACAGGAAGTGGAAAAACGACACTGTTAAAGTTATTACTCAGGCAATTTGATGTAGTTAATGGAACAATATTATTAGAAAATCAACCGATTGAGCAATACTCATTTGATGCATTACGAAAAGGAATGGGATATGTTCCACAGGATCACTTTTTATTTTCGGCCACGATTGCTGATAATATTGCCTTTGGAAAACCAGAGGCAACGATGAGTGAAATTATCGCGGTCAGTAAGTTAGCTGCGATTCATGACGATATTATTCGCTTTCCAGAAGGATATGAAACTGTCGTTGGGGAGCGGGGCGTCACTTTATCGGGCGGACAAAAACAGCGAATATCCATTGCTCGTGCTTTATTAGTGAATCCAAATATATTAATGTTAGATGACTCTCTTTCGGCTGTCGATGCCAAGACAGAAGAACAAATTTTAATGTCTCTTCGTCAAAATCGTCAAAATAAAACAACCTTTATTACTGCTCATCGTTTAAGTGCGATTAAGCATGCCGATGTAATCGTTGTTTTAGATGAAGGACAGATTATTGAACGTGGAACACATGAGGACCTCATGAACCAAAGAGGATGGTACCGAAAAATGTATGATCAACAGCAGCTTGAGTCGATCGTGGAAATGGGAGGTGATAACCGTGCAACATAAAGATAAAGTATTAACAGCAAAAGACCAAAAAAAAGTGTTTCGCCGGTTATTATCTTATACAAAAAAACATAAGGGTCTTCTCATTATCGCTTTTTTGTTGCTATTACTAGGTACGAGTGCTGAAATTATGGGGCCGATTTTAATTAAAATATTTATTGATGATTATCTTACGCCAAGAATTTTCGATACGACTGCAATCGTTACACTAACAATAGTATACCTTGGTTTACATGTCGGTTCTGTCATATGTAATTATGTACAACTCTTTCTTTTTCATAAAGTGGCGCTATCCATCATTCGCGAAATTCGCATGGATGTGTTCTCAAAGGTGCAGCGGTTAGGATTATCTTTTTTTGACCGTACACCTGCAGGGGGACTCGTTTCGAGAATTACGAATGATACAGAAGCGGTAAAAGAATTATATGTCACGGTGTTAGCCACATTTGTCCAAAATTTCATATTTTTAATAGGGATTTTTGTTGCTATGTTTTACTTAAACCCTCAGTTAGCGTTTTTCTGTTTATTTTTGCTTCCTTTAATTTATATCGTCATGAAAACCTATCGAAAATTTAGTTCTCGTTTTTATGCAGATATGAGTGAGCGGTTAAGTCAACTCAATGGAAAGTTAAACGAGTCCATTCAAGGGATGGCTATCATTCAAATTTTTAGACAAGAAAAACGGATGAGAAAAGAATTTGAAGACATCAATGACCAGCATCAACAGGCATGGTTGAAAAATATGAAATTAGATGGACTACTTCTCAGGCCAGCTGTTGATTTTATTGCTATTGTGGCTTTGATGATTGTCCTCAGTTATTTTTCCATTATCTCGTTAAATAGCCCTGTTGAAATCGGGGTGTTATATGCGTTTGTGAATTATTTAGATCGCTTTTTTGAACCTGTGAATCAGTTGATGATGCGGTTGTCTTTATTCCAGCAAGCCATTGTTTCAGCCGGCCGAGTTTTTACATTAGTCGATCATGATGAGTTAGCACCTGAAAAAATCGGTTCGGCTCATCCGAAAATGGAAGAAGGAGAAGTTGAGTTTCGTAATGTTAGTTTTTCCTATGATGGCAAAACAGAAGTGTTGAAAAACATTTCTTTTACCGTGAAAAAAGGGCAAACATTAGCGTTAGTTGGTCATACTGGAAGTGGGAAAAGCTCAATTGTGAATGTGTTGATGAGGTTTTATTCTCTACAAAAAGGAGAAGTTTATATTGATGGCCAACGGTTAGAAGCTTATTCTAATGATGAAATCAGGCAAAATATAGGTCTCGTATTACAAGACCCATTTATGTATACGGGGGATATTGCTTCCAATATTCGTTTACACAATGAAACGATGACAGACGAAGAAGTGGTGGAAGCAGCTCGTTTTGTTCATGCAGATTCTTTTATTCAACATTTACCAGGGGGGTATCATGCTCCTGTCGCGGAAAGAGGTTCAACATTGTCAAGTGGACAGCGACAACTCTTGTCTTTTGCCAGAACCATGGCATTAAAACCTAAAGTTCTTGTTTTAGATGAAGCAACGGCAAGTGTAGATACAGAAACAGAAGAAGCGATACAACATGCTCTACATCGAATGCGAGAAGGTCGCACGACGATTGCTATTGCCCATCGCTTATCAACAATTAAAGATGCAGATGAAATTCTAGTACTGCATCAAGGAGAAATTGTAGAAAGAGGAAATCATCAACAGCTGCTGCAAAAAGAAGGCTTATATCATAAAATGTATTTACTCCAACAAGGTGGAGCCGAGGTGATTCTGAAATAAAGAAAGAGCGTATTCATTGAATACGCTCTTTCTAGTGTAGCGATATATTATACTTTCATCTTCTTATTTTTATAGTGAGGATGAACGTAAGATTCGTTGTAACGGTTTAATAGTTTGTCCAATTCTTGGCTTAGCTTAAGAGCCAATGACGAGTCGAGTCCATGTCGTAATCCAATTTCTATTAATTCCGTGCGCTTTTCTTCAATAGCAGCTAGTAATTTATTTTCCACGAGTAATGGCTCCCTCTTCTCCTAACATCTATTAAAAATTATACAAAAAAATGGATATAAGAACAATAGAAGAACAGAAATAAAATATAAAAACTTTTTTCTTGACCAAATATACCATACGGGGGTATAGTAACTGTAATAGGAGGTGCTTACAATGCGAGATGATTTACATATTGATTTACAGCCGGACCGACATGGGAGCTTAGGGAAATCTAAAGAGCAAAAAGACCAGTTAGTAAAACGACTAAAAAGAATTGAAGGTCAAGTAAGAGGTATTCAAAAAATGGTAGAGGACGATCGATACTGTGTGGATGTACTCGTACAATTATCCGCTGTAAGTGCAGCGTTAAAAAAAGTAGGATATTCAATGCTTGAACAACACACGCGTGGTTGTGTTTCAAATGCAATAAAATCGAATCAAGGTGACGAGGCGATTGAGGAATTAATGAAAGTGATTCATCAATTTTCTAAATCGTAGGAGGTGAAACGTCATGTCAGGTAAACAAATTCAAATTCCGATTAAAGGGATGACATGTGCGGCATGCTCGAGTCGAATTGAAAAAGTGTTAAATAAAACAGATGGTGTATCAGCAACCGTGAACTTACCGTTAGAACAGGCAGCCATATCAATAGAAGATAATCGTGTTCAGATTGCTGATGTCATTGGGAAAATTGAAAACGCAGGATTTCAAGTTCCAGTACAGAAAGCAGAATTTCAGATTAAAGGAATGACATGTGCAGCGTGTTCAAGCCGAATTGAAAAAGTCATTGGCAAGGTGGAAGGCGTTGAATCCATTCAAGTGAACTTGCCATTAGAGCGCGGCGCTGTCACGTATTATCAAGGTGTTGTAACAAAAGATACTATTTTTGAAAAAATTGAGGATATTGGTTTTCAGGCAGTAGCTGAGCAGAAACGAAATGAGACAAACGAAAAAAAGACAGATGAACTTTCTGCACAACGGTTAAAGTTTTTTATTGCCTTGTTTTTTTCCATTCCTTTGTTTATTACGATGATTGACCATTTTGTAACGAGTCGCATGGTACTCCCACATTGGCTAATGAACGGATATTTACAATGGGCGCTTGCAACACCGGTTCAATTTTATGCTGGGTGGCAATTTTACCGAGGCGCTTATCACGCTCTTAAAAACAAAGGAGCAAACATGGATGTTCTCGTTGCCATGGGAACATCAGCAGCGTATTTTTATTCAGTATGGCTTGTGCTCCAAGGTGAAATCTATTTGTTTTTTGAAACAAGTGCAATTATCATTACGTTAATTCTACTTGGGAAATTGCTAGAAGCAAGAGCGAAAGGGAAAACCTCTGAAGCAATTCGTTCTTTAATTCAACTCCAAGCAAAAAAAGCAACCATTATTGTTGATGGGACAGAACAAGAAGTAGACATTGAGGCTGTTAAAATCGGGGATATATTACTTGTTAAACCAGGAGAAAAAGTACCTGTAGACGGAGTGATTGCCTCAGGCTATTCCTCGATTGATGAATCAATGGTTACAGGAGAAAGTATTCCTGTTGATCGAACGGTCGGTGATACCGTCATTGGCGCTACGATAAATAAGCACGGCAGCTTTACAATGGAAGCAACGAGAGTAGGGAAAGACTCCACTCTAGCACAAATTATTAAAATCGTTGAAGAAGCACAAACGTCAAAAGCACCTATCCAACGCTTGGTCGATAAAATTTCAGGGTACTTTGTCCCGATTGCGGTCTCTATTGCCGTTCTATCATTTGTCTTATGGTATTTCTTCTTAGGAGCGACATTCCAAGAAGCTTTAATTAATTTTACGGCTGTTCTTGTTATTGCGTGTCCTTGTGCGCTTGGATTAGCGACACCTACATCGATTATGGTTGGAACAGGGAGAGGCGCTAGTCATGGGATATTATTTAAAGGCGGGGAACAGCTTGAAACGGCACATAAAGCAGATACGATTTTGTTTGATAAAACGGGAACATTAACAAAAGGTAAGCCGGAATTAACAAATATCGTCACTACGGGGACAATGAATGAAAATCAAATCCTCACCATTGCAGCTGCACTTGAAAAACAATCAGAACACCCACTAGGTCAAGCGATTGTGAAAGCAGCGGAGAAACTAGAGTTACCCGAAGTCCAGCAGTTTGAAGCAGTACCTGGTAGGGGTATAAAAGGAATCGTTAATGAAAAACTAGTTCTCATTGGAACCCGTCGTTTTTTAACCGAAAATGACTTAAATATAAGCAAAATAGAACCTATTGCTACTGAATTAGAAGAACAAGGGAAAACGGCAATGTTCATTTCGGTAGAGCAAGAAGTGGCTGGCGTTATGGCTGTTGCTGATCAAATAAAAGACACAGCCAAACAAGCTGTGACGTTATTAGCCGAACAAGGTTTTGAGCTTTACTTAATTACGGGGGATAACGCTCGAACGGCAAAAGCAATTGCTGCTGAAGTTGGGATTACAAATGTATTTGCCGAAGTCCTTCCCGAAGAAAAAGCGAGTAAAGTGGAACAGCTAAAAGGTGAAGGAAAACGTGTTATTATGGTGGGAGATGGAATAAATGATGCTCCAGCACTTGCTCTTGCTGATGTTGGAATCGCCATTGGGACAGGTACGGATGTCGCAATTGAAGCCGCTGATATTACATTGATGAACGAAGACTTACGTTCTGTTGCAGAAGCGGTGCGGCTAAGTAAGCTGACAATAAGAAATATAAAGCAAAACTTATTTTGGGCGTTTCTTTATAATTCTATAGGATTACCTATTGCTGCAGCGGGATTGTTAGCGCCCTGGATTGCAGGAGCAGCAATGGCGTTTAGCTCTGTTTCTGTTGTGAGTAACGCCCTTAGACTAAAGCGGGTGAAATAATAAAAGGAGATGAAGTACATGTCAAAAACAATAGTTAAAGTAGAAGGTATGAGTTGTGGCCATTGTGTAGCAACAGTGGAAGGTGGATTAGCGAAAGTAACTGGTGTAGAACGTGCTTTAGTCAATCTTGAGAACAAAGAAGTGACAGTAGAGTATGATGAGTCAAAAGTAAAGATTTCTGACATTGAAGCGAATATTGAAGAATTAGGTTATGACGTCATCAAATAAATAGCATGATAACGAGGGGAAGAGCGGAATGATATTCTCGGTTTGTGATGACGAGAATCGTTCCGTTCTTCTTTTTGCTCGTCATCAAGATTGCCTAGCTTGTCCAGAAGTGGTATCGTAGAATTATCGCAAAAAGGATATGACAAAAAGGAGGGATTCAAATCGGATGACGGACTCATTACTTCTTATGATAACAACTATCGGTGCTTTATTTATGGGGACAATGGCTATGATTATTCGGTTAAAGGCGACGAAAAAGCCGGCGACTGTAAAAAAAATTATTTTACCTCCATTGTTTATGTCAACAGGGTTCTTAATGTTTTTATATGAACCGACAATCCCGACAACAATAGAAGTCGTCTTTGCTTTATTAGTTGGATTTGGATTTTCTTTTCTTTTAATTCGAACGTCTAAGTTTGAAATAAAAGAAAATAAAATATATTTAAAAAGGTCAAAAGCATTTATATTTATATTAACAGGATTGTTGCTCCTTCGGGTTGCTTTTAAAATCATCATTGGTGATTCAATCAGCGTTGAAGAACTAGGTGGAATGTTTTTCTTACTAGCTTATGCGATGATTATTCCTTGGCGAGTCATGATGTATCGGCAGTTTAAAGAAGTGGAAGCGCAGTTAAAAAAACAAGCCAAAAATCCTATTGTTCCAGTCGAAACATAAAGGTATACTTGTAAAAAAAATTTTAAGTAAGCAATGACGAAAAAGAGTAGATTATTGAAACACTAAAGAGAGCTGATGGATGGTGTGAATCAGTGTGGGACAATAGTTGAATGGATTTCTGAGCTTCCAGGCTGAACAAAGAGTAGGCGTGGCGGGTGTCTTACCGTTAAAAAAGACAGCGTATCGAACGTTTCTTGTTCCGTACGTCTAAAGCGCGCTTTTAAAAAGCGAATGAAGGTGGCACCACGGGTTTCTCGTCCTTTTCTATAAGGATAAGAAGCCCTTTTTGTGTTGTATATGAATAAAAAGGAGGATGACAGATGGTCAAACAAACTGTGCTTACAGGCATTAAAGCAACAGGGGAATTACATTTAGGCAATTATATCGGCGCAATTAAACCAGCGTTGCAAATTGCAAAACATGAAAATGTGAACCCGATGTATTTCATTGCTGACTATCATGCACTTACGAAAGTGCATGAACAACAATCATTACAAGAATATTCATATGGGATTGCAGCTGCATGGCTTGCGTTAGGCTTAAATCCGAAACGCTGTATCTTTTATCGTCAATCAGATATTCCAGAGATTTTTGAACTTGTGTGGATTTTATCCTGTTTTTCTTCTAAAGGATTAATGAATCGAGCCCATGCTTATAAAGCGATAAAAGAGCAAAATATAGACCAAGGCTATGACCAAGATTATAGTGTCAATATGGGGATATTTTCTTATCCGATTTAAATGGCGGCTGATATTTTATTGTTTCAAGCGAATGAAGTTCCGGTTGGACGCGACCAAATCCAACATATTGAAATTGCAAGAGACATCGCTACCTCGTTTAATTCCCAATATGGCCATCTATTCACATTGCCACAATCTCAAGTAGGAAAACAAGCGGTCTTACCTGGTCTAGATGGAAGGAAAATGAGCAAAAGCTATGGAAATACGATTCCATTGTTTGCACAAAAAGAAACTTTGAAAAAATTAGTTAATAAAATCACGACTGATTCTAGCCAACCAAATGAACGAAAAGACCCTGAACAATCTTTAATTTTTACGATTTATAAAGAATTTGCTTCGAGTGAACATACAGAAAAAATGAGACAGTATTTTTATGATGGAATTAGTTGGGGGGAGGCAAAACAGGAGTTATTTACCATTCTGAATGAAAAACTTGAAGAACCACGAGTCATTTATAATGAATTAATGAATGATAAAGCACAATTAGATAGAGTGTTACAAGAAGGAGCAGAACGGGCTCGAGAAATAGCCGTTCCGTTTTTAAAAGAAGTTAGAAAAACGATTGGATTATAGTGTGTCATGTTTGTCCTGCTCATCTTACGGACATTTGTTCCGCTATTTTCATCAAAACTAACATTTTTAGAAGGCTATCGGACATTGGTTCCGTTAAATAAGAAAATCAGAATTGTTTTCCGGCTATTTAAGTCCATTAGCGGAACATATGTCCTTTAGCTATTAAAAAAAGCTTGTTTGGTATGAAATAACGGAATAGATGTCCGATACGATGGGGCATGGGCTATATTTGACTAAAATAAATGTTGATATGGCGTAATATCGATTTGTTTTTCTTTTAACTTTTTTAAAAGAAATTTATGGTC
The DNA here is from genome assembly GCF_022812285.1 of Alkalihalobacillus sp. LMS39. Lineage (NCBI taxonomy): Bacteria > Bacillati > Bacillota > Bacilli > Caryophanales > Bacillaceae > Alkalihalobacillus > Alkalihalobacillus sp. LMS39. The sequence goes on along the minus strand of NZ_CP093300.1, from coordinate 3,247,382 downwards.
TCGTTTAGGCGTGGCAATAATATAACCTCGAACGATTAAATCTTCCGTAATAGCCGAAGCATTTTCCTCTACAGCAAGCTCCCCTATTTTCCCTGCAATTTTCTCTTTTGCGACATCACGGAATAAACTTGGAACAGGTTCAACAAGCTCTTCTAAAAGACGTTTCTTTTCATCCGACCATAAATGAATGGTTTCTTGGATATAATGATCTTGCCAGTCTAGAATGGACTTGCCATCCTCTTTTGGAAGACGTTTTAAAAATTTCCGAAACATAAAATAACCACCGATGAACATAACTGTGATTAAAAAGATAGACCATAATACTATAAACCAACTAAACCAAGTTGACACTTTCTATCACCTCTAATGTGACTGCTTATCCTAATAAATCTTATCATATGAGGATGAGTGAGGAAAAGATATTTATCTTAGAGTAAGAATTTGTTATAGTAAAAAACAGTGAGGTGAAATGACATGCTTAGTTTTATTATTAGTTATGCGGTGCATTTATTAGCAGCACTTGTATTTTTTCTGTTACTTCCGTTTCCGATGCTCATTCGGGGGACAGAACCAGAAGGACCTGATAAATTAGCTAAATTGTTTTCCATTTATAAAGTTATACTGATGGTTGCCCATGGAGCATTAGTCGCTGCGTTTATTACAGGAATTGTGTTGCATTTTTCAGTATCGCTTTGGATGATTGCCGTCGTCATCGTATGGGTTGCGATTGGAGCATATTTAGGATTAACAGCGAAGTTTTTAAGACTTACACTTGAGGCGATTCGAGCAAAGCAGCCATATGAGGAGCCATTTAAAAAATTAAAAACCTGTAGTATGTTTTTAATGCTTGGTATTATTGCCATGTTTATGACAAAATATTTACCTTATTTGTTTTCCTAAACATAAACAAGGTAAGGAGCAAGGCTCCTTACCTAATCTGATTTTTGTTATTTTACATATGCTGATCCTACAATGATAAGTAGGATAAATAACACGACGATTAATGCAAATCCTCCGCCGTGATGACCTGCAGCATGTGGTGCGCCATAGTTCATCATTTCAAGTAACCCTCCTTTGGAGAAGCTATACTATACCCTATGTCGATAAGAGAAAAGTGACTAGGCTGGTATCTTGATGAGATGAAAAATAGGCGAGTGTTAAGGGGGAGGGTTGTAATATTGTAAAAGCTCAAAAGAGAGCCGTAAGCTTCTCTTTTGAGCTTTTTTTGTTAGGATTCTGTTGTTTTGTTTTTCCTCATTCGGCGAATACAAAACAAAATGTTAGCGATCATTAACACGGATACGAGAGAAGCGACAACTGGACTTGTTTGCCCAATGACACGTAAATAAATAGTCATGAGCAAAACGATGACACTCATGATAATCAAAATTTTATTCATGTTTGTTCCTCCATAGGTAGTTTGTTACGAAAAGTATAACATTGATTCGTAATAATGTGGACAGAAAATGAAAAGGGAGAGTCATTTTCAATTGTCATTTATTTGTAGATTAATCTATCTAAAGGTAAGAGGACTTTGTTAGAATAATGTTAAAAATGGGTCTCATGACATAGGTGTAATTCAGTGTTTCTGTTCTCGTGTTGTTTTTAAAAGGATTTTTAACATTTTTCCTATTACGTAAATTTCAATTGTTCTTATACTAAAACATAGTAACGAAACTGTAAGCGCTTTATTTTCTCGAAAGGAAAGAAAGGAGGACAAGCATTTTTTATGCTTTCGTTGCGAAAAAGAAGAATTGGGGGATAAAGATGGGAAAAAGATTTTTAATTTTCGTTATGCTTCTTTCGTTATTTTCGCCCACTAGTCTAATAGGAAAAAATGTGCATGCTAGTCAGGAGGGTATCGTGTCTGGTTTAGTTGTAGAAAACGTCACAGAGTCTTCAGTTGTTTTACATTGGGATGAAGTTACTGAGGCTGAACAATATGTCATTTATTGGGCCAATAAAGATACGGAGCAAATGCAATATGCGAAAGTGGGGACATCATCGTCAACAACATTTACATTTGAACGTTCCACACATGTTCCGCATTATTTTAAAGTGGCAGCGGTTATCAACGGTGAAGAACAATCTTTATCTGAAGCGGTGAGGTCAGAACCAGGAAAACAGTTTCAAGTTCAACTTGAGAACTTAACTCGTGGGTTAGTTGCCGCGTCTACTTCAGAAGGAATTTTTCTGAGCTGGCGACTTTTATCAGATGAAGTGACTGCCTATTCAGATTATGGTCAAAGAGGAACTGACTTTAATGTGTATCGTGATGGAGAACAAATTGCGACTGTTAAAACGAGTACGAATTTCTTAGATAAAGATGGGGAAATCACTTCAGAATATTATGTAAGGGCTGTTGTGGATGGAGAAGAAGTCGGAAACAAAAGTGATGTTGTAACACCATGGGAGGATTCTTACTATGATCTTCCGTTGCAAAAACCAGCTGATGGTGTTACACCAGCTGGCGAAACGTATACGTATTCAGCCAATGATATGAGTGTTGGAGATGTGACTGGGGATGGAAACTATGAATTTATTGTGAAATGGGATCCATCGAATTCAAAAGATGTGTCTCAAGTCGGTTATACAGGGAACACCTATATTGATACGTACACATTTGATGGAACGCTATTATTTCGAATCGATTTAGGTGTTAATATTCGTTCTGGAGCTCACTACACCCAATTTATTGTGTATGATTTTGATGGGAACGGAAAAGCCGAAATGATTATGAAAACAGCGCCTGGAACGAAAGTGCTTCATTTTAATGAAAATGGAGAAGTTATTTCAGAACAATATATTACTCTACCAGAAGAAGACATAGAGCAAGGGTATAGTAATGAAGATGACTATCGAATGAGTGCGGAAGATTATTATGAGCATGTTGTCAATATGTTTATGAATTGGCATGAACATGAAGAAGTACAAGCGGGCAATTGGCCACAAACATTAGAAGAAAGCTTTGGCATTGACGTGCAATATGAGTATCCGTTGTCACGTGAAGATGCGGAACATTTAGTTGATTATTTTATGGACGAGTATGCCCCTAGCCGAAGTGCAAGAAATAATCTTCGTGCCTTTGAAGGCTTTATCGTTGAAGGTCCAGAATATTTAACCGTTTTCCACGGGGAAACAGGAAATGAGTTAGAGACGATTCATTATGAACCTGAACGTGGTGATGATGGTTTAATGTGGGGCGATTACGCTTATCCAAGAATTGAACCAGGGAATCGTGTTGATCGTTTAAATATGGGGGTCGCGTATTTTAACGGAGAGACACCGTCATTTTTCGTGAATCGTGGCTATTATGCAAGAGCTGTATTTGTTTCTTATAACTGGAACGGAACAAACCTAGAGCGTTTATGGGTTGCTGATAGTGGACATGTTCCAATGGACAATCCATTTAACAGTTATCCACATGGAGGAAAAGGGACAAATGGAGAGCTTGGACGTTTAGCATCTCAAGGAAATCATGCGATAAGTGTTGCAGACGTTGACGGGGATGGTAAACATGAAATCATTCATGGTGGTGCCACTCTTGACCATGATGGAACATTGTTATATAGCTCAATGGAACCATTACCAGAAGGAAGTGCTGCACCAGGGGAAGTCGTTGTTCTTGGTCATGGGGATGCATTACACGTCGCTGATATTAATCCTGACCGTCCTGGACTTGAAATTTACTCGGTATTTGAAGCAGGCCCTTGGGCTCCGTATGGCTTTGCTCTTCGTGAAGGGGCAACGGGTGAAATCATTTACGGTGGCTACACTGGGACAGATACGGGACGAGGGATGGTCGGTGATGTTGTCCGAGGACAACGTGGCTTAGAAACATGGGCTGTTGATTTGCGCACAGCCGATGGAACAGTCCTTGGCACAAATCGACCAGGCACAAATATGAATATTAAATGGGCCGCAGATATGTCGACACAAATTGTGAATGGTTCTGGGAATAACACACCAACGATCGATGACTGGGAAACTGGAAGAGTGTTAACAGCTACAGGAACAAGAACGAATAATGGAACAAAAGGAAACCCTGCCCTTGTTGCTGATGTATTTGGTGATTGGCGTGAAGAGTTGCTAGTCCGAACAGCTGACAGTTCAGCGATTCGTATTTACTTAAATACTGAAGTAACCGATAGAAAGCTTTATACATTAATGCATGACATTCAATATCGCACAGGTATCGCATGGCAAAATGTTGGGTACAACCAACCGTCTTATCCGAGCTTTTACTTTGCTACTGATATAGATTGGAAGTATGTACCAGTTCCGAACTTAAGTGGTGAACTTGATTATGTTGAGGAAGAACGAGAGATTGATATTTCTCCGCTAGAAGAGTTAATTGCAACAGCCAAAGCGATTTCAAATGAGACAGGCCTTTATACCGAGCAGTCTTTTGCATTGTTACAAGAAGCGATAACAGAAGCGGAAGCAGCTCTAGAAACCATCCGTTTTGACTTTCAATTGTTTGCGGCAATTGATGCATTACAACGAGTGATTGATGGATTAGAAGAAATTGTCGATTTAGGACCAGGATATCGTTTTGATTTTGGAACAGCACAAAGCCCAGTGGCTAATGGGTATGAAAAAGTGACAGATGCAACGATATATACGAAAGAAACAGGATATGGGTTTGCACAACATGCAGATGGAACGAGAGACCAAGGAAGTCCAGATGATTTAAGGCGAGATTTTGTGTTAGCAAACGATAGTGAATTCAAACTTGACCTTCCAAATGGAGAATATGATGTGAAAATTATTACCGGTGCACAAAATGATAGCAATGATACATCATTTACGCTTGAAGAAGGTACAAAACAAGGGGGAACGCGAACACAAGCAGGTGAATTTGCCGAATATGAAGCAACAGTAACGGTATCAGATGGCCAATTAAATATCGGCTTTACTGGTTCATGGGCCCGTGTGAATGCACTTGAAGTCCGAGCCGTCGATGATTTTAATGTGAAGTTTGACTTTGGTTCACAAACAAGCCCTGTTGCTTACGGTTATAAGCAAGTGTCGAATCAAATGCTATATTCAGAAGCGCGAGGGTATGGGCTAAATAAAACAGTAGCAGAGCGGGACCGGGGTGAACCTGATGATGTTCGTCGCGATTTCATTATTGATAGTCAATATGAATTTATGGTCGATGTTCGAAATGGAACGTATAAAGTCCATATTATAGCCGGAGACCAAATTGCATCGAATAACTCTAGTTTTATCATTGAAGGTGTAGATGTAGGACGAGTTTCTTCTGCTGCTGGAGAATTTGCAACGATAACGGAAACCGTTACAGTTACAGATGGACAATTAACGATTCAAATTGGCGGAAATGGCAGAATCAATGGGCTTGAGCTTTATTATGTTCCTGAAGAAAAACTTGATTTAACTGAGCTTATTGATTTAATCGAAACAGCCAAAGCGATTTCAAATGAAGATGGCATTTATACAGATGAGTCATTTGAAGCCTTACAAGAAGCCATTGTAGTAGCAGAAGCCGCCCTTGATATCATTCAAACCGAAGAAATGCTAGCGGTAGAATTAGCAGCACTTCAAGAGGCGATTGACCGTTTAGAACTGAAACAAGAAGAACGCGAACATCCAGGAAAAGGTCATAAAGATAATCCAGGTAAAGGTCCAATAAATAATCCGGGTAAAGGTCCGATCGACAACCCAGGTAAAGGCCCCATTGATAATCCTGGAAAGGGAAAAGGGAAAGGAAAGTCATAATACAACAAACCGAGGAGATGGCTCTCCTCGGTTTATTTCTTATCGGACATATTTTCCGCTATTATATAAAAAAAGGGTGTTTTCTCAACCATAACGGACATGTATTCCGTTATTAGTTAAAAAACGAATCAAATTTGAGCTGAAATGAAGAAATAGCGGAACAGATGTCCGTAACGATATTAGTTTTGATAATATTCTTTAATATAGCGGAATAAATGTCCGAACATCTAGCTCATTAACGCAATACGTAAGTAGCTAAGACGGATTGTAGCTCATAGATGTTTAAACTTTTGTTAAACTGCTTTTGAATCGGTGTCGAATTTCCTGATAACCAAATTTTCAACTCCGCATCTAAGTCAAAATTTCCCGCTGTTTCAATACTAAAATGAGTGATGTTTTTGTATGGAATCGAGTGAAACTCAACCTTTTTACCCGTTAATCCTTGTTTATCGACGAGAATTAAACGCTTGTCCGTAAATAAAAACAAATCACGAATTAATTTATACGCTTTTTCAATTTGCTCATGCGGTGCTAATATTCGCGCAAATTCATTTTGAATGTCATTTACATTTACCTCAGACGCATTACCCATTAATCCATCAAAAAATCCCAATTTACTTCCTCCTCTACTCTAGTTACAACTAGTATTAGTATAATGTAAAATCGTTATTATTGTATATATCGAATCATTAAAAAGGTCGAAATCCTTCTGTACGATATGCATTATAAATATCAATAGAATGAGCCATAATCGCACCAGCGTGAGGAAAATGTTTGCGAAATTCGGTACACCCTTTTACCCGATAATCATTGAGGTGAGTAATGACAGGGTCATACGGGACCAGTACATCTGCTAATACAGAAAGTCGTGTATATTGCTCTTGGTGAATCGAATCAAATCCAGATGACTTGACCGAAACACTCGTTATTTTAATTGTTTTTCGAGTATAGTTAGAAAGAAAGTTTATATATTTTTCTTTCTCTTCTTCATGTGTTTCTTTGCTAGAATACACATACAAACTTGCTTCACAATAAACAATTCCTTTGAACATTTAGCAAACCTCTTTTTTTATATGTTACTATTATTATAATGAAAAATAAGAGTCACGTATAGAAAAGAGAGACTAAAGGATAAATCTAAGTCGTAATATCCAGTAAATAACGGTTTACATTGTGAATTAATTCACATAAAATAAGAATAGACAATGAATGCTCTAGGGGGAATACAGATGAAAAACAAAGTAATGCTTGCCACATTAATAACGTTATTAGTAGTAGGGGTAGGATTTTATCTTTTTGCACTAGCTGTAATGCCAGAATCGGAAACAGAATTAGAATCAGAAACAGACGTAACCAAAGTCGAAGAAACAGACAATATGAAACAGATGGTGAATGATTATAGTGTTGGTACCCTTGTGGCTCATAATGCTTCTATTACTTCACATGAACTAATTGTTACGGAAACAGAAGATGCAGAAACTCAACTCGTATACGCGTTACCTGATGATGAGTTTTTTGTTTCGATTGCCCCATATATCGAAAACACACATCCATGTGCGATTCATAGCTTAACAGGATGCCAAGGGGAGCTTGTGACTGAGGACTTTCATGTACACATTGAAGATACAGATGGGAATGTTATTTTAAGCGATGATATCCAGTCATTGCCTAACGGGTTTATTGATCTATGGGTTCCACGAGAAAGACATTTTATTATTACAATTTCGCATGACGGAAAGACAGCAGAAGGAGAGTTTTCTTCATTTGAAGGAGACAATACGTGTATTACAACGATTCAATTATAATTTTGAATCATTCCACTCATTTCTCCGCGTATCTACTTCAATTTCTTATGATAGGTAAAGGCAAAAACAAAAAAGACGTCCAATTGGACGTCTTTTTCTACGTATATTGCGGCGAAGAAACAGCACTCCACATTGTGCATTGCCTACAGGCGTGTCAACTTCGTCTTATGCAATTAGCTCATCGCTAGACTAGTATACTACAGTTTCCAACAAAAAAGAAGTAGTAATCATTGTAAAATACTGATTCCATAAGAACGCTCATTAGAAATAGGGCATACCCTAGAAAATGGATATCACAAATGGTTCATGAAGAGGTGTAAGAAGGTGAGATGATGAAAGAAATCACAGTGATTGATTCAATAAAAAGAAGCGGAAAAACAAGCTGGATTATGCATTATATAAGTAAAGCACCAATGTATGAGAAATTTGTTTATATTGTACAAGATGAAAAAAAAGCAAGTTTGATGTTGAACTCACAAATACGGCATTTCAAGCGTGTCGATGAACAATCATCGTTACAACAACTGAAAAGCTTATTCGCCAATGGTGAAAATATTATCGGAACACAGCAACCGTTTCAATACTTGGACGATGAATGTTATGAGTTGTTAGCGATGCAAAATTATACGTTAATTCTTGATGAAGTCAAAAACACTTTACATCCAGTTAATATATCCCCGGATGATATTAATCTGTTATTACAAAACAATGTCGTTAGTGTTCGTGACAAAGGAAGGATAAGTTGGGATGCAGCTTTTTATATGGATGGATATTTCACAGACATGAAAACATTAGCGACATCGAACCGTTTGATGTTGTATCAAAATGAACAAGAACACCATGAACTTGTGTATTGGACATTTCCCAAGAAATTCTACGAGCCATTCGAAAACTGTTATCTTTTAACGTATATGTTTGACGGACAATTGCAAAAGAGTTTATTCGAGCTTTACGAGTTCAAGTATAAAAAGTATTCCATTTCATTTGAGGATAATGAGTATAAATTAGTCGATTATATTTTATCTGAAGAAGAGGACCGTTCATTATATAAAAAATTAATTCATATTTATTATCCAATGTCTAGTGATAAAAACGACTTGAACAAAATAGGGAGCCAACAGAAAGCATTTACGTTCTTTGATTTACAGAAAAAAATGAACAGCATTGAAATCATAAATGTAATTCGGGAGAGTTGTTATGACTTTTACCGAAAAAAGTGTAAGGCAGAACCGGATGATGTCATGTGGACAACATATCCCAAAATGAAAGAGAAACTTACTCCTCGAGGACTGAATCATAGTTTTGTCTCTTTTTATAAAAAAGAGAATGATCACTTTTCTCATAAAAGCTGTTGTTTATATTTATCCCATCCAGAAGTGAACACAAGTATAAAACAGTTCTTTGAAAACAAAGGTATCGTTATTAATGAAGACTTGTACTCCTTACATCACCTAATCGAATGGATGTTTCAAAGTCGGCTCCAACAAAAACAACCGATAAATGTTTTCATTCCCTCTATAAAAATGAGAGCGTTATTAGAAAAATATTTGAATAACGAAATATAAGCAGTACATGTCAACAAGTTGAGTCAATGTAATTTGGAAACTTTTTTCACTTTGCCTTTGATTTTGTGCCGAAATTTTACAATTGACATACAGTATAGAGAATATGCTTGATACAGAATGGAGAGAGAGACGTTGTCAATTGACTTTTTTTATTTTTTGTTACTTGTATTCGCTAGTTTTCGCTTAACACGGTTGCTTGTTTTTGACCAAATTACAAAGTGGATTCGCACTCCGTTTCTAGAAGAAAAAGAACATCAGCTTGAAGATGGGAGCGTTGAAATTCATGTCATGATAAAAGGCCGCGGACTTAAACGGTGGATCGGTGAGCTATTAAGCTGTTATTGGTGTACAGGAGTATGGTGCTCTATCTTCTTGTTAGCGGGCTATTGGCTGTTACCAATTTATTTTATTCCTATTATTCTCATATTGGCAGTGGCAGCGGGTGCATCCATCGTGGAAACGGTTGTTCAACGTTTATCGAATCATTAAAGGAAAAGCGGGGTGAGTAAAACATGAGAAAAGCTGTCATTCTGGCTGGAGGTACAGGGACGCGCCTTTCTCCTATGACGAAAATTGTAAATAAACATTTGCTACCAGTTGGTCGGTACCCAATGATATATTGGTCATTATTTAAACTACAAGAAGCAAATGTAAAAGACATTCTAATTATCACATCACGAGATCATCTTGATTCATTCCAACAGCTATTAGGGGATGGAAAGGAATTCGGTGTTCGTTTGAGCTATGCTGTTCAAGAAGAAGCAAGTGGAATTGCAGCAGCTCTTTCTATAGCAAAAACCTTTGTACAGAACGAAAAGTTCCTTGTGTTACTAGGAGATAATTTATTTGATGACAAGTTAACACCCTTTATTGAGGAGTTTAAGAAGCAAGAGGATGGAGCTTATATTTTATTAAAAAAAGTGCAAAATCCAAACAGATATGGAATAGCACGCATCGATGAAAAAACAAATAAAGTGTATGAGCTCATAGAAAAACCAAATATTAAAGGACCTGCCTATTGTGTAACAGGGATTTATATGTATGATCCGACTGTTTTTTCTTTTATTGAGCAAGTATCTCCATCAACACGTGGAGAACTGGAAATTACAGATGTTAATTTGATTTATGTTAAACGGCAGGCTATGGCGTTTAGTTTTCTAAAAGAATGGTGGATTGATGCAGGAACGCCTGAGTCACTCTTTGAAGCAAATTATCATTATTTTACTAGAGAAAGAGCGGCAGGAGGTTATGATGACTAAGCAATTACTAGTAACAGGTGGGGCTGGATTTATCGGTTCTAACTTCATCGATTACGTGTTAAGTCACACGCAAACGTATGAAGTCACGAATGTCGACGCCCTTACGTATGCAGGTCATATTGACAATACAGCTACGTTTGCCAATGACAACCGTTATCGTTTTTTTTCAGTCGATATTACAAAGAAAGAACAAATAGAAAAAGTATTTGACAGAACATATGATGTGATTGTTCATTTTGCAGCAGAATCCCATGTGGACCGAAGTATTGTTCAACCTAGTTTGTTTTTAAATACGAATATTATGGGTACGAATCACTTGCTTCTTGCCTTACTTGAAGGGTATGCAAAGAAAATGGTGTATATCTCAACCGATGAAGTGTATGGGTCATTAGAAGAAGATCAATCTCCCTTTACAGAACATTCTCCACTAGCTGCAAACAATCCTTATTCCGCCAGTAAAGCAGGAGCAGATTTATTAGTCCGCTCTTATTTTAAAACGTATCATGCACCTGTTATTACAACAAGATGTAGTAATAATTACGGTCCATACCAACATCCTGAAAAGTTTATTCCAAAGATAATCGACTTTGCACTCAAGAATAAACCGATCCCGGTTTATGGAGATGGAGATCATATTCGTGATTGGCTATATGTAAAAGACCATTGTCAAGCGATTTATACCATTATGGAGAAGGGCACATTTGGAGAAGTGTATAATATTGGTGGTCAAAATGAAAAGAAAAATATAGAAGTTGTTCAAACTATCTTATCTTATTTAGGTAAAGATAATCACCAGATTCAGTTTATTGAAGACCGAAAAGGACATGACCGTCGATATGCTATTGATTCAACAAAAGTAAGAAAAGAGCTTGGGTGGGAACCACAAATATCTTTTGCCCAAGGGATAAAACAAACGGTCGATTGGTATGTGAAAAATGAACAATGGGTTAAATCCGTGCTTGGTAGGAATGAGAGATTATGAAAGTTCTTATTACAGGTGGAACAGGTCAACTCGGTAAAGCATTATATGAAAAAATGAAAGGCTCTTCTTATGAAGTCGTTTCAATGTCAAAAAAAGTTCTTGATATAACGAACGAACAACAAATAGAGGATGTGTTTCAACGTATATTGCCAAACTATGTTTTTCATTGTGCTGCGTATACGGCAGTCGATAATTGTGAGGACCATTCGTTGCTTGCTTTTAACACAAATGCAATTGGGACGTTAACGATAGCGCAGGCTTGTAAGAGAGTTGGGGCGACTTTAGTTTATATTAGTTCTGATTATGTATTTGATGGAAAAAAAAGAAATCCTTACGTTGAAACAGACGAACCGAATCCGCTTAATATATACGGATTAAGCAAGTGGATGGGGGAAGAGCTCGTTCGAAAAACACTTCGTGAGCATTATATTGTTAGAACATCTTGGCTTTACGGGCATGGCGGCAAAAATTTTGTCAATACAATGAGGTCGTTTGCGTTACGGCAAAAACGAGTAACCGTTGTTGATGATCAACTTGGTGCACCGACATATGTTTGTGATTTGCTCGATGTTCTCATAAAGCTTATAGATAAACCTTATGGAATTTATCATGTTAGAAATGAAGGGGAATGCAGTTGGTATCAGTTTGCACAATGTATTTACGAAGAAAGCGGAAGTGATGTAAATCTTGTTGAACCGACTTCATCTATTAAATATAAGTCCAAAGCCCTACGACCGAGCTATTCATTATTAGACATAGCGAAATTAGAAGAAAATAAGATTCCTAAACCCCGTCATTGGAAACTAGCATTAAGAGAGTTTTTAAAGAAGGAGGGAGACGATGATTGAAGGTGTCAAAATAAAGCAAATCAAAAAGCATTGTGATGACCGCGGTTTTTTTACTGAACTTGTCCGTGATGATGAAGCATTATTAGAAAAGTTTGGGCAAGCGTCGTTATCTATGAGTTATCCGGGTGTCATAAAAGCCTTTCACTATCATGAAAAACAAGATGATTTATGGTTTTTTCCAGCGGGGAATGCACAAGTTGTTTTATATGACTTACGACCAAATTCAAAAACAAAAGGACGTACCGATGTGTATTATATGGGAGAGGAAAACCAGATATTGTTGCTTATCCCAAAAGGTGTGGCCCACGGATATCGTGTTCTTGGTGAAAAGCCAGCAACGATTCTTTATTTTACAACTCATTCTTATGATGCAAAACAGCCCGATGAAAAACGGATACCTTGGGACGATCCGGAAATAGGATTTGACTGGACTACAAAATTCCGATAAGAAATTGAAGCCATGAGAGTATGTTTTCCTCTCCATGGCTTCAATTTATTGTTTTGCATTTCGTAATTGGTGGAGCTGATGTTGTAAACGTTGTTTTGCAAAATCATACAGTTGCTGATCAAGAGAATTATTGGCATAGATCATGTCAATCGTCTTTTTTGGTATTTTGCTAATGGAAGGTTTTTTCTTTGTTTTATTTTGTTTTGTATAGGCCGTTTGCGTCCAACCGAAATTTTGCTTCAATAAAAATAAGGACTCATTAAAATGTTCCGTTATTCCAACAATAGGAAAATGTAGTTTAATATTTTTCTTTGCTTGTTGTAAATCTTGTTCCGTTAACGGGAATCCTAATTGCCCCGAAAGAAAACGAGTTTGGAGATTCATATTATTTGGTTGATTTTGATATTGTTCAAGGGTCATATTCTTTACTTGGTGATGGAGTCGATGTTTCGTGTTCGAACAAATAAAATAATATTCGGAAACGATTCTTTCTGCCGGTTCACGGAGCATCGTAATATACACACATGGTTTAGTCAAAAAATCATGTACCCCATATGGAAAATGCCCTTGAATGCAAGCGATAGGTTGGTTAGCTATAGCATTTAGTTTTTCCTCTCTCTCAAGATGGTCCTCATATAAATCATAGTTCAAACGGGACGGAACATTTTTTTTGATAATATTTTTTAATGTTGTCCCTCCTGTCTTAGGCATATGCAGATGAATTATGATTTCATTCAAAATATCCCTCTTTTCTATTAAAGTTACAGTACATGTGTATAGTATGCTTTTACAATAAAATGTGCGAAGGAATACTGGTAGGCTGGTATTCCTTTTTTAATGAGGGAAATAAAAATTTTGGTGTAGCAGTGAAGCTTTGAAAGCTATTTCAAGAAGAGCGAAGGCTGCGCACCTGCGCGTTTCACCCCAAGAAAAGCACTTGTGGTTCACTGTAAAAAGCGGGCAGGGCTCCGCACTTCGCTTGAAAGAAAAGACCCAAGTGAATCATTCAACACTTGGGCGTATGGTAAGTAAGCGGCCATGAAAACCGTTATCTGTGAACATGGCTAGCCTTTTGGAACGTTGGAGGACACAGGAGCCGTTAATCATAATATATTGCTAGGAATAGAGTGGCTTTTGCGTGAATAAGCGCTCCTGTGGCCGCTAATAAACGGAAACCCGTATCATGTTCACAAATAACGGCTGCTCTGACCGCAAAAATGGGACATGGGAAGTGTTTGTTGTTTCATCATACACTTCGCTTGAAAGAAAAGACGCTCCGCGTTTTTCTTTATATGGATAAGAGTTCAGCTTGTATAAACCAATAACTATTTTTAGGAAATTGTCGGCATGGCCTATAGCAATATAGGGTCTTGAACATAGTGTAAAAGTAAAGTCATTTTGTTGATACGTTTGAATTTTAATATAAACGAGGGGTTTTCTATGAAAGTAATGACAATTTTAGGAACTAGACCAGAAATCATTCGTTTAAGTCTTGTTATAAAAAAACTTGACGAACTAGCTGCGAATCATATCGTTGTCCATACGGGGCAAAATTTTACATCGTCATTAAGCGATGTGTTTTTTAAAGAATTGGATGTTCGCAAACCTGATTATATTCTAGGACATCAACAGCAAACAATAGGAGAACAATTAGCAACGCTCTTTAAAAAATTAGAGCCAATTCTTTTAAAAGAAAAACCAGATAAAGTGCTCGTGCTAGGAGATACAAATAGTGGTTTAAGTGCGATACTAGCCGAGAGAATGGGGATACCTGTTGTTCATATGGAAGCCGGAAACCGTTGTTTTGACTTAGAGGTACCAGAAGAAAAAAATCGTCGTGTTATCGATGCGATTTCTACGATTAATTTACCGTATACTCCACAAAGCAAAGAAAATTTACTCAAAGAGGGCATTCCTTCCAATCGAATTTATATATCAGGTAACCCTATTTACGAAGTGTTACAACATTACAACAAAGAGATAAACGAAAGTGACATTTTACAAAAGCTGAATTTGCAACGACAAGATTATTTTTTAGTCACGATTCATAGAGCTGAAAATGTAGACCATGAAGACCGTCTACTAGAAATTATGAAAGGAATTCAGCTTGTTGCAAGCCAGTTTCAAAAAAGAGTCATATGCAGTATTCATCCGAGAACAAAATCAAAATTAGAAAAAGCAAATTTCCTCGAAATGGACCCTCTCGTAGAGTTTCATGAACCATTTGGATTTTTTGATTTTATCCAACTAGAAAAAAATGCGTATTGTGTCCTCACAGATAGTGGGACTGTACAGGAAGAATGTTGTTTGTTTCATGTTCCGACTGTCACTGTTCGAAAAACAACGGAACGTCCTGAGACGATAGAATGCGGAAGCAATATATTATCGGGAATTCAAGCTAAACAAATGGTAACAGCTGTTCATGTTATGGTTAATCAGCCAAAAACATGGGTGTTTCCAAAAGGATATGATGATGCAGATGTATCAGATAAAGTCGTAAAAATCATTTTAGGAGGTAGTGAAGTTGTTTAAAGATAAAACGATTTTAGTTACTGGCGGTACGGGTTCATGGGGATATGAACTAGTTCGTCAGTTGTTAACTCATAACCCTAAAGAAATTCGAATTTTTTCAAGAAATGAAGCAAATCAATTTGATATGAAACAAGAGTTTAATCATGATAAAAGATTAAAATTTATTATAGGTGACATTAAAGAAAAAGATTCTCTTCTCGATGCTTGTCATCAAGTCGACTATATATATCATCTCGCCGCATTAAAGCATGTCCCTGTCTGTGAGGACCAACCAATTGAAGCGTTAAAATCAAACGTCATCGGCACTCAAAATGTTATTGATGTTGCGATGAAATGTAATGTTGATAAAGTCATTTACATTTCTACAGATAAAGCATCCAATCCTTCTAACTTTTACGGGTTAACAAAAGCAATGGGAGAAAAATTAATTATCCACGCGAACACATTAAACACAAAAACAAGGTTTGTCTGTATCCGTGGAGGAAATGTTCTTGGCTCAAATGGAAGTGTTATTCATGTCTTTAAAAAGCAAATTAAAGACACTGGAAAAATTGGCATTACAAACATGGATATGACCCGGTTCTTTTTAACATTAGAGGATGCGATAAAACTCGTGTTTAAAGCAACAGTAGAAAGCTTTGGTGGGGAAACATATGTGATGAAAATGCCAGCTTGTAAAATTGTTGATTTAGCAAAAGTTATTGCTGAAGCAGCAAATGTGAAAGACGTCGAGTTTGAAATACTTGGTATACGTCCAGGGGAAAAAATTGCGGAGTTGCTTCTTTCCTCATATGAAAGTGATAAAGCGATTCTCTATGATGATGAGTATTTTGTAATTTTACCGACGATACCAATTGAAGGATTAAAGGACCGGTACGCTAACTATGAGCCTGCAAATCTAGAAGATTATAATTCTAGTCAAAATTTAATGACCCAATCTGAGATTAAAGCGATGTTAAAGAATGGGGGCTTTATTTAAAATGAGGTTGCTTATTCTTGGCGGGAAAGGGATGGCAGGTCATGTTATTACAAAATATTTTCAAGGAAAAGAAGGATATGAAGTATATTATACTTCGCGTGATCAAACAGACACAAATGGTATTTTCCTAGATGTGACGAATAGTCAAGAGGTTGAGAAAGTTATCGAAAATATAAGACCTCATATTACAGTAAATTGTACGGGAATATTAAATCAACATGCTACAGATGACCCCTTTCTTGCTTTTCAAGTGAACAGTATATTGCCACAACAACTCGTAAAGTTAACAGAACGATATGGTGGAAAACTCGTGCAAATTAGCACAGACTGTGTGTTCTCTGGTGAAAAAGGGGAGTACACGGAGACAGATGACCCTGATGGAACGTCAGTTTATTCTGAGTCGAAAAAGCTTGGAGAAATTTTGAGCGATAAACATGTAACGATTCGGACGTCCATTATAGGTCCGGAATTAAAAGACAATGGAATCGGCTTATTTCTATGGTTTATGAAGCAAAAAGGAGAAGTGAGTGGTTACACAAAGGCGTTATGGAATGGAGTGACAACACTTGAGTTAGCGAAAGCGATTGAAAAGATAATCGAGCACCATGTGACGGGCTTGTATCATTTATGTTCAGAAACAAAAATTTCAAAATATGAATTACTAACGATAATAAAAGAAGTCTTTGAAAAGGAAGACGTCGAAATTTCACCTGATGATAGCAAAGTGATTGACCGAACTTTGAAAAATACGCGGTCTGATTTCCAGTATGATGTGCCTGATTATAAAGAAATGATATTTGAATTAAAAGACTGGATGCGACAATCATGAAAATCATCATAACAGGTGCAAGTGGATTTACAGGTCAGCATGCATGCCAACATTTTAGTGACGCTCGCTATGAAGTGACTGCGATCACTAGAAAAAGTGAAGTAGAAGCAAAAAACTGTGATGTTAAATATTGTGATTTAACAAACCAAAAGGCTGTTTCAGAACTAATCAAAGAAACAAAGCCTGATTATGTCCTGCATTTAGCAGGGCAAAATCATGTTGGAGACTCATGGGAGGACCCGGTCTCTTCAATTCAAGCGAATATGATGACGACGATTTATTTGCTTGACGCCGTTAGAAAAGAATGTCCTTCATGTAAAGTGGTCATTGTTGGATCTGCTTTGCAATTTGATGTTGGAAATATTGCAACCCTCACACACCCTTATAGCTTAAGTAAGACGATGCAAGTATTTATTGCTCAATCATGGAGTCATTTATATGGACTAAACGTCGTAATCGCAAAACCTTCAAATATCGTTGGACCAGGTCGTTCGAACGGTGTTTGCTCGATTTTTGCACGGAAAATCATGAATATGGAACAAGACGAAACGGCACAAAAGCATCTAGAGGTTAGTCATCTCGGCGTTCAACGTGATTTCGTTGATGTTCGCGATGTTGTGAAAGGATATGATGTCTTGTTTCAGCACGGAAAAACAGGTGAAATTTACGACATTGCATCAGGAATAAATCATTCATTAGGAGATGTCATCATGCATTTGAAAACTTTCACAGATGTGCATTTTAATGTGAAGAGTAAGCAATATGGAGAAATAAATAACCCTTTTCCAGTCAACCCTGAAAAAATATCAAAATTAGGGTGGAAACCAACGATTCCTTTTTCTGCTTCGATGAAAGATACATTGGACTATTACCGAAACTTGTCTTGAAAACAAAATTGACGATAAAGAGGTGAAGACTTTTGAAAGATGTCGGAGTAGTCATGCCTGTTTATACTCAAGTTCCTGAATATTTAAAGCTGGCATTACAGTCTATGCTTAACCAAAGTTATGAACATTTTCATTTTGTCATTGTTTCTGATGGAGCTTCAGCTAAAACGGTCAAACAAATAAAAGAGATAACAGAAGGGGACTCTAGGGTGCACCTCATTGAAAAAGAGAAAAATGAAGGGGTTCCTAAAGCGTTAAATACAGGGTTTCATTATTTAATGAGTATACGTGAAATTAAATATTTCACATGGGTTTCAAGTGATAATATTTATTACCCAACTTTTTTAGAGCAACACAGAAATACGTTAGAACAGGCACCTAAACATGTTGGTTTATCTTTTAGTAGTTTTCGACATATTGATGCCAACGGGGAGCAATTAAAAGAACCACAATTAAAAGAGTTTTATGATTATCAAAATCAACCGAAAGAAAATTTGGTTAATTATTGTTTTATAGGTGTTTCGTTTATGTATAAAAAGCGGTATGCCGCTATGATCGAAGGGTATAAACTTGCCCCTGTAGAGGATTATGAATATTGGCTCCGCATTACAGAAGTTTGTGACATTCAATTTATACCTGAAGTGTTAATGGAATATCGTACTGAATCACCACTAAGCGTATCAGCTCAAGTAAAACATTCGAAAGACGGTCATCGTAAATGGAGATATGCTTTTAATCTGGCAAGATATGAAGCAAGACAACGGAGGCATATAGCTCCATTTTTAACAATTATATTCCCAGTAGATGACCAAATGAGTAATGTTGAAACTAAATTCGAGGATTTGTTAGAACAAACGTATAGTAATTTTAACTTTATTATTATCGACTGCAGTAGTAATCATAGTGTAACAGACGGACTTCAACCAATTAATGATCCACGACTAACCTTTTTACAGCTGCCTAGTGGAACAAAAGAAGAAGCTGTTCAACTCGGACTTGAACGAGCAAACACACCATTAACAATGGTTTATGGAAAAGGAGCATTTCCATCTTCGCCATGGGATTTAAACAACTTAATTATTCAGTTTCAGCAAGATAAATATAAAAGCTTAAGTCCGGTCACTAGTTATGAACAGATTATTTTTGAAAAGTTGTATTTTACGACACAACTATCCAAAGTAAAGGAGGGATTACAATTATAGATTCAATAAAAACTCCGAAAATATTTGTGAATTCTGTGCCAAAAAGTGGAACAAATTTACTGCTGCAAATTATTGAAGGCATTCCAAATATACAACGAATGCAAGAAGATGAACTATTTCAATTACAAAAAGGAGCTTATGTTACGAGCCATTTACCTTATGAAAAATCGTTAGCTAGGAAATTGCAAGAAAACGAAATCAAACATCTTTTAATTTATCGAGACTTACGTGATGTCACAGTGTCGCTAAGGCATTTTATAAATGACAAATTTCCAGAACATCCGCTTCATAAAGTTTTTCAAGAACGCCTAGTGACAAAAGACGAACAATTGAATGCATTGATTATGGGTGTTGACTTAATTGGAAAAGAGCAACAGAATAAGTGGGGAATTATGAGGTATCCAGGTGTTTACGATGAGTATCGACTCATTTATGAATGGACAAAAGACCCTTCTGTATGCAGTGTGAGATTTGAAGACTTGATTGAAGAAAATAATAAAGATAAAGCGATTTTATCCATTATTGAGTTTTTATTTGATGACTTCACTAACCTGGAAAAACAGAAAAACCTTTTATCGGCGTTTACAAACGACTTTAGGAAAAAACAGAAGGTAATAAAAGAGACAAAGCAAACATTGGTACAATTGATGAAAGATAATATTAACCCAAGTCAAGCATGGACATTTCGTAAAGGAAAAAAAGGGGGGTGGAGAGAGGAATTTACTGTCGAACACAAAGAAAAGTTCAAAAAAATAACAGGAGATTTTTTACTCGAATATGGATATGAAAAAAATCAACTATGGTAATGTAAAAGCCAGCTATGGGAGTCTTGTAGCTGGCTTATATTATTTCATTTTCTTCTTATTGGCTTTGCCGCTTTACTTTTAATTCCTCGATCATGTTAATGAAATGAGTGGCATAGTTTTCAGGAGAAAAATGATTTTCGATATGCTTTACACCAGTATTTCTTATTTTTTCTCTTAATCTGTTGTTTGTCATTAATTCTTTTCCTTGAGAGACCGCTTCAGCGATATCGCCTAATGTAAAAAATTTACCAGTTCGATTATGTTTAATAAAATTTTTTACTCCATCTGAATCGGTTGATAACACAGGACATTTACAAACCATCGCTTCGAGGACAGCATAGCCAAAACCCTCCACTTTTGAAGTTGAACACAGAAACCCTCCGGAATCCCCAATGGTTGAAAAATATGCAGCCATTTTATGGTGTGGCTGATTTTCAAATACTTGCAAACAGTGATGAAGCTGTAATTCCTGTACATTTTGTTTAAACGCGATTCTTTCATCTTTTGTTGACAATGTGCTGTCTTCAAACATCCAAAGCTGTAATGAAGGAAACTCCTTTTTTAGCTGTGCACCAATTTTTAAAAAATCACGCCAGTTTTTATTTTCCTCTAATCGACCTACCCAACCGACAATTGGGGTTGGCTGTTTCGGTTGACGTTTATAATGAAAGGTGTCAAGACTGAAGCTATTGTGAAAACTATACTTAGGAAGATGTGGGAAGTGCTTTTCAAATGCTGTGACGAGATGAGGTGTTCTTGGATAAAGGATGGCATCACAAAATTGGTTTAATATTGGTGAAGCGTGTTTTTGTAAAAAGTAATCAGCGTATTTCTTGTCCGTTCCTAACCCTTGTACTTCATAAATGACAAGACCCGTATAACCACTTTCCTTCATTTTTTTTTGTAAGAGAAGGTCAGAATTTACAACGATGGCATCAAAATTTCCCTTCTCAATAATGTCTTTAATTTCTTTATCATTGTTGGTGACAAATATCGGGGCATCGATCTTGTTTTGCAATCCTGTTCCTTTTTGTAAATATAAGAAATGGCAATTAATTCCATGTGGTTGTAGTGCATAATAACGTTGTCTGTTTAACGTTTCCACCCCACCGCTTGGAATAAAAAAAGTAAACAAAATGTTTATGATATCCACCTCCAATATAAGGTTCATACATAAAGATTATATGTAATGTTACTATAATTTGACACGATAGTTTGTCAGTTTGGTCTCCTTTGTAGCACGGAAATATGAGTAATTATCATCTTATTGAAATTTCTGTAATAGGATGGTTGTAAGCTAAGAAATTGTGCTAAGAAAGGAGGAGTTATAGTGGAAAGGTCTGGAGTATTATTTATTTGCCATCCTTGGGGTGGTGGGACGGAAGTTTATGAGAATCAATGTATTGAAGAGTTAAAAGGAACAAGGACTATTTTTCGTTTGCGAATGAACGAAAATCAACTGTCAGTTATCGAAGTGAACAGACAAAAAGTAATACGATATGCAATAAAAACAACTGAACTCAATTGGAGTTCATTTCATAAAATGTTAAAACAGTGTAACATAACGTATATTTATATTAATCATTTAGTGACATTTCCACTATTTAAACTTATTCATTATATTATTCGGTGTAACATCCCTTATGCTTATTTTATTGCTGATTATTATTGTGTTTGCCCTAGCTTTAACTTACTTAATTATGAAGAAAAATATTGTTTTGCTGAAACAAATATAGCGAAATGCCAAGCGTGTATTCAAACGAACCTTATTACAGAGCCACAAATTAATATGAAAGCCACCTCGATTCGCATTGCCAAATGGAGACATAAATTTTTTCAGTTGCTCCAGCATGCAGATACTGTAATTGCACCTAGTCACTCGACGAAAGAAATTATTCAACGATATTATCCGACTCTTCCTATTCATGTTTCTGCACCAAAAACCCCAGAGCATATTATGTATACATACCAACCACATTTTGCATTGAACCGATTGAATATTGCTTTTATTGGTCATATCGGAAAAAATAAAGGGTTAACAATTTTATATGAGCTTAAAGAAGCCATTAAACAACAAGGTTTACCATTGACAATTAAAGTCATTGGTACGACAGATAAACACCCTACACCTTATAGTGATGAAGCGGGTCACTTCCATGTTGTTGGTCAATATGAGCCGAAACAATTGTCGTATTTATTATCACAACACGAAATTTCTATCGTTGTTATTTCTTCGATTTGTCCAGAAACATATTCTTATACAACAACAGAAGCACTTCTTTCTGGATACCCTGTGATTACCTTTAATTTAGGCGCACCTGTAGAAAGAGTACAGAATTTGAATGGAGGATGGGTTGTCGGTCAATTGGATAGTCAAGCGTTGCTTCAGTTATTGCTACAGTTACATGCAAATCGGGAAGAGCTTATGAATAAAGTGAATAATTTACGCACATAAACCGAGTAAGGAGGAGAGCAATTGAAGCCTGTCGTATCAATTATTCTTACAAGCTACAACAAACCAAACACAGTAGGAAAATCCATTGAGAGTGTACTGGCACAAACTTTTACACATTGGGAATTGTTTATTATGGATGATGCTTCAAATGAGGAAACGACAACGAAAATCAAATCTTATTTACATGATGAACGAATCCATTACTATAATAGTCAAATTGAAAATAAAAACCGTTACAAAACAACACGTTATGCGACATTAATCAATACAGCCATTCCAAAAACAAAAGGTGAATACGTAACATACTTAACAGATGATACGGTGTATGTACCTAAGCGATTAGAGTTGATGATGCAAGCCTTTAATCACAATTCAGCGATAGAGGCTGTTTATTCAGGACAAAAAGTCATCCATGTCGATAAACATTTGGATGTATTAACAGAGCGAACCCGGATGACGAAAGGAACATTACAAGAGGCTGCCAACATCGTTGATCATTGTTCTGTTATGCATACGAGAAAAATAGCCGACCAAGTGTTTCAAACGTTTGGTAGCTTTTGGGACGATGACCCTAAGTATTGGCATAATGCAGATGCGGCTTTTTGGAGTCGGGTAAATACATTTACTTCGTTTCATCCTATAGATGAAATTTTGGATATTAGTTATAAGACTCCGTATTCCTTTCAAAATTTAAATGCCAATCTTCCCGAGCACTTGCCAGAAGGAACAATAGTAAAAGGGCAATCATCTAACGTGTATGTAATTGAAGAGAATCGAAGAAGAGAAATTGACCGAGAGTGGTTTACGGTACTAAACTATCGAAATCGGGATATTGTTGAAATCCCTGACCCGATTTTATTTAAATATTCGCTTGGTCCAAAAATCGATGAAACGGTTTTTTCAAACCCTTCTTTATTTCCAAATGGTCGTCTTGTCAAAGCGAAAGAGTCAACTACAATCTATTATATTGAAAATCATCAAAAAAGATTGATAGATGGCTTTAAAGCTTTTAAAAAATTTAAGTTTCAAAAAAAAGATATCATTCCTTTAACTTACGAGTTTCTTGAAGGGTTTGAGCTAGGTCCTCCTATTAATAGTTCAATTACCGAACATACCATTCTCCCGAGTCAATTATTGTTTAAAGATTTTTCCAGCTATTATTTAAGCAACCAAAATCAGCTTCATCCGATTGAGAAAAATAGTGTTAAGAAATTAAACCTTAAGGAACAACAAGCCATTCGATTATCGAAAAAAGAAAAGAAAATCTTTACGGAAGGTGACCCATTTTGTTGGACATATTTTCAAAAGTGAAACATGTTATTCGGTATCTTTTTCCATCCATGGTTTTTTGTTTTGTCTCATTTTAGATTGGATTCCTTTAGGGTGAATCCGATGTTCATCTGTGACAATGTGAAGCGGATGAAACTCCCAGTGTTGAACAAGTTTTCTAAAAAAAACAGCATCGGCATGATTCCAATATTGTGGATTGTCATCCCAACCACCAATAGTATTGAAACAGCTTCGTCGGTGCATAAAGGAATTATGGTCGACTTTGCCCATAGGATGTTTAGTCACTCCAATTGACGGACGAAGAAACTCTCGGACTTTTAATCCATTTCTTATATGAACTACTTTTTGCTTTCCATACACAATATGGATGTTCGGATTTTTTTGAAATACTTTCACCATTTGTTTAAAACGATTCGGATAATAAATATCATCATCTGTTAAATAAGTGACAACATCTCCTGTTAGATGAGGAATAGCTAGGTTTATACAAGTTGCATAACGAGTCGTTTTATAGCGGTCTTCATCTTTAACACCGGACTGTATCAGCTTCAAGCGTTCGTCGCTAGCGACTAGATGTTGAAGCATTTGTTTTGTTTTTGCATTAGAATTGTCATCGACGATGATGAGTTCCCAGTGAGGATATGTTTGTTTTTTTACACTATTAATCGCTTCTTGCACTCCTCTTGGTCGGTTATAACTTGTGAGAATACAGCTCACTTTTATCATTTTTTCACCACCTTATTAAAACAACTACTATATCTTATGTCAGGCTTTATCGGTTTGAATAGATGAATAACGTACTTTGACAAAAGTTAGGTTAGAAGGTGAATTTGATCGGAAAACACAAATCAGACTTTTTATCGCTCATTAATTATCGAAGTTTTTGTGATGTTCAAGACTTTACGGCTTATGAAAGAGGACATTCACAAAAGGATACTCTTTATCTAGTACAACAACAAGAAACAATGCCATTAATCCAACCAGATGTTCATGGCATGGAAAAACAGTTTCCAAAGGTTTGTACGACAAATGAATTTTATATTGCGAGCATAAACCATGCAGTATGTTTGAAACATCAACCAATTGTTGCCCGTAAGCAATTTTTATTACCTGATAGCTTTAGATTTTATCGTTATATGTCGCGACATAAAGCACTGATGTATCATTCTACATTCAATCGTTTTGAAACAAAAGAAAAACGAACAAATGTGGAGAAAATCCCAGGGGAAACGATTTTTTTAAGTGGTGAGTTATCAGATTCCTATGGTCATTTTTTACTTGAATTGCTTTCTAGGTTATGGATTACACAAGTTTTAGATATAAGACAGTACCGTTTTATCATGAATCCAACTGATAAACATCGGTGGCAGTTGGATATGTTACAAGCATTAGGTATTAAGCAGAAACAAATTATATATTTACACAAACCTGTACAATGTGAACGCCTCTTAATTCCTGTTCAAGCTTTTGTGTTACGGAATTATACGTCAACATTAGCTGCACATACATGGAAAAAGCTCGGAGATTATTATGATGAAGGGAATGGTCCAGAAAGAATTTATGTTTCTCGGTCAAAACTACAATATAAAAGAAGACGATTGTTGAATGAGAAAGCAGTTGAACGTGTTTTTGCTTCGCATGGTTTTATTATTACTCACCCACAACTGTTAAATGTTCAACAACAAATTACGCTGTTTAGAAATGCAAAAATCATTGCTGGGCCATCAGGATCTGCTTTATATAACAGTGTATTTCAAAAAGAACAAACAAAAAAATTAATTCTCACAACCGAAAAATTTTTAAAAGTAAGCGATGTGCTAATCAATACAACAACAAATGGCAAGCTTAGTTATTTTCTAGGGAAAACAATTGAAAACAAGCGACCGATTGAGGCGGACTGGATGATTCGTATTGAGGAACTAAAAGCTTACTTACAGCATTATCTATAATAAAGCTAAAGTGAGGAGTTTTCCATTGAACTTAAAAAAAGTAATTGATTCGGGAGCATTCGACTTGCACATTCACACAACAGCCTCAGATGGCGAGTATTCACCGACTGATATAGTTAAAAAAGCAAAAAAAGCTGGGATAGTAACGATTGCAATTACAGATCATGATACATTGGCTGGAATTAAGGAAGCAGAAATAGCGGGAAGAAAACTTGGCGTTCACATCATTCCTGCGATCGAACTAAGTACGAAGTATAAAGGGAAAAGTGTAGATATATTAGGCTACAATATTAAAGCTGAAGCAGGGCTTACAAAAACATTACGACAGATGCGACAAGAAAGAGAAGGGAGAGCGAATCGAATCATTGAAAAGTTTAATGAAATAGGTTTTACAATTACATTGGATGATATCAAACAATTTAGCCAAGGAGGAGTCATTGCACGACCTCATATTGCAAAAGCAATTGTAAAGAAAGGATATGTTTCTGATTATCAAACGGTGTTTGATGACTATTTAGCGGATGGAAAACCGTGTGCGATAGCAAAAATGATACTCTCTCCGCAAGAGGGAATAGCGCTTATACAAAAGGCTGGTGGAAAATCTGTGTTAGCCCATCCTGTTTATATTGGAGATGACGAGCTTGTCCGTGAACTAATCACACTTGGTTTTGATGGAATTGAAGTGTGGCATAGAAGTCATTTGAAAGAACATCGTGAGGTTTATAAAGCAATGGCCAAAGAATATGATTTGCTAATGACCGGGGGATCAGACTTTCATCATGATGAGCATCAATTAGGACAATTTGGATTCGAAAAGGAAGATGGTAAGTAAGCGGCCATGAAAATCGTTATCTGTGAACATTGCTAGCGTTTTGGAACGTTGGAGGACACAGGGGCAGTTAATCATAATATATCGCTAGGAATAGAGTGGCTTTTGCGTGAATAAGCGCTCCTGTGGCCGCAAAAAAACGGAAACCCGTATCATGTTCACAAATAACGGCTGCTCTGACCGCAAAAATGAGACATGGGATGTGTTGATTGTTCATCATACACTTCGCTTGAAAGAAAAACGCTCCGCGTTTTTCTTTATGAGATAAGAAAGTAAAAAATTTTGGTCTAGCAGCGAAGCATTGAAAGCTTATTCAAGAAGAGCGAAGGCTACGCACCTGCGCGTTTCACCCCAAGAAGAGCACTTGGGGTTCACTGTCAAAAGCGGGCAGGGCTCCGCACTTCGCTTGAAAGAAAAACGCTCCGCGTTTTTCTTGCCATATGATTTCTACAAACGAATTGTTACATCTTATTTTGCTATTTGTTCCATGACCGTTTGGAGCAGTTTTGTTATTCGATGGTAAAAGGTATGGGATTGTAGCACCCGTTTATGAGCGTTTTCTCCGATTTCTTTTCTTTCCTTTTCTTCATTCATATAATAATGGATTTTTTCAACTGCGTCGTCTTCTGAATGAAAAGAGACGATTTCGTTGTGAAGTGCAAAATGTGTAGATATATCTTCTTTTTCTTCTATTAGTTGAAATGCAGCACAAGCAGCAATATCAAATGTCCGATTGTTAATACTATGATTTACAACACCAAAGCGATTTTTATTCATCGCTTCTTGATAGGAACGGTGAGTATTTAAACATATTTTTGCATTAGAATAATAATAGCTCACTTTTTGAGGAGATAACCATCCTTTTATGATTTTCAATTGTTTGGACTCAGTCAAGTAGTTTTTCCAATGACTCGATACGATGATGCGGTAACGGGTTTCATTTATTAGTTTCTTAATAAGAGAAACTCTATTATCATAGGGGTATCCAATTAAACAAAGATCGCTTGCATATCTATTAATAGTAGGTTTCGGTAAGAACGTTTCGGGATCAGTTCCTAAAGGTAAATGGTAGACATGGTCAAAACCTTGCTTTTGATAAAACTGAACTGCTGATATATCAATTGTAAAAACAAAATCATAGTAGGAGATATAAGAAACGGTATGGTCAATATAATAAGGATCTTCGGTTAGCCAAAGTACTAATGGAATGTCTTTTCTTTTTAGCCAATCTAGTACATCGTTAGGAAGTTTATCTCCTACTAAAGTGATGACAAGGTCAGGCTGAAATGAACGACAGATTGTTTTGAAATAAGAGAGTTCTTTTGTAGGGTGAATACTGCGAACTTGACCAGTTGTCTTTTTCTTTAATTGTTTTATAATCCATTGATCAAAATACGTATAAATTTTCCCGTAGCCGGATGATATATATAAGATTTTCATCAGTTTTACCTCTTGTTAAAAGAACGTTAATAGTTTAGTACGATTTGATTTAATGCAGATCGTCCTTTTTGTATCTCTTGTGAATACACAAACCCTTTCATAATAATAGAGTGGTTATCTTTGATAGGTGTAAGTAGTAGTGAAAAATTAGAGAAGAATAATTGTTCTCCAGGCTCTATGACGGTTTGATGTATGGGGCGTAACCAATGCTCGCTGCTTGCTTTCATTTTCTCTTGCCAATTTGGATG
This sequence comes from Alkalihalobacillus sp. LMS39, assembly GCF_022812285.1. Taxonomy (NCBI): domain Bacteria; kingdom Bacillati; phylum Bacillota; class Bacilli; order Caryophanales; family Bacillaceae; genus Alkalihalobacillus; species Alkalihalobacillus sp. LMS39. Next base: position 3,219,287 of record NZ_CP093300.1, on the reverse strand, counting down.
AACATATGTCCATTCTTCTGTTGCTGTTTCATCAAGAATAATCCCTTCATCTTGATCAGTAGCACGAGTATGATATTTTATTTTTCCGCTTAGAACACATGCGTCGGCTGGAAGAGTTTGCAAACAAATAATCGGTGTCGTTAACGGTTGGTTTCCCGTGTTTTCTATAATAAAGTTTCCAAGGATCATCGTATCTTCATCTTTAGAATTAGACAGAATGGTTGAATAGCTGAAGTAGGCTTGACAATCGATTCGTGGTTCCTCTGTTTTTTCTTCAATGTGAACTTGTGTTTGCTCTTTCGCTTCGCTTGCTTGTAATCTTTTTTCATAATCTTCAAGTTGTTGCTTATACCGTGACACTTCTGAGCGATAATGGATGATTTTTTGTTTTAATTGAATAATCGAATCTTGTGATGCAGATGGTTGCTTTTTAGGTTGCATAAAGCTTTCCCTCCTCGATTGTAAAAGGTAAATAAGAAAAGGGAGAGTGGGCTCTCTCCCTCAACTAAATCTAATGATTTACGTAAGTTTACGCTTTACAGGTCCTGGAAAAACCTCTGGGCATTGTGGTGGGAAAATATCAACAGGACATAATACATCTTCTACGGGTAATTCTTGTCTAGGCTTGCAAATCGCAGCGTCAACTTCTAGTTTAACTAATGCTTCCATTTGTACATCAAGACAAATTAAAATCGATACGTCAAGTTGTTGGAAGTTATTATCACAAATGACATCTGCATCACATTGGAAGTATGTTACATGGCAAACGACTTCCGTTCCTTCTGGTGCACATAAGAAAAATGTTTGAGCAGTTGCAAATTGGATTGGCTCTGTGCGACAAATGATTTGTTCATTTACGTCACGGATAACAACTTGAACTAACCCTTTAACAAGTACTTTCACTTTTTCAAGTGTTACTGTTTCGCCTGAAGGAAGTGTTACATTTACAGATTGTCTTCCGTTATGCTGACGAATTTCTTGACACAGGATAGAGTTTTCAATTAGTTCACAATGAACGGTATACCCAGGATATTGCTCTAACAACTCACATAAATTGTCTGGTGGTGTAAATCCGTTAACGACACACTCAAAAATATTGTCTAACTCATCACCGTTAAAACTCATTAATGGTAAATCGATTTGACGTGTTACCCAGTCGTATACTTTGGGAACGCGAATACAAACCTTATGCTTATTATGGCTCATTTTGTTTCCTCCTTAGAATTTTTACCCTAAAAATTTGTGTGTTCAATTACATCGGGTAATGAACTAATGTATCCTATGAATATCAGGGGTAAGTGTGCAAGTTTTACTTTCAATTTTTTACTAATAGGCATATATATAGAAATAAGCCAAGAATTGACATCATATGTTTATAGAAAATGGATTGAGTGGAGGGGTAAGGATGAATAAAGATGAAAACCAACGGAAAAGCATGAATGACCCAGTTTTACTTAAACAAAAGTTGATTTACGTGCAATCTGAATTAGCCCTTTATAAAGCGAAAGTAGAAGAATATGAAAATAACTACCATTATCAGCAATTAAAAAGTGTGAAAGACGAAAACGACAAACTCCGGACAGAGGTAACAGAAAAGGAAAGGAGGCTAAATGAAGTAATCGAAACGCTTGAAAATGTAAATCAACAACAAATAGAAGGTAAAAACCATATAGCGGAATTAACAGAGCAACTTGAACGTGTAACCAATGAATGGGAAAAACAAAACCAAGCCGTGAAGGATATAACAGAGGAAAAAGTAAAGTTAGTCGAAACAATAGACGAATATAAGAAACGATTAAATGACGAAAAAGAAGCAAACAAAGAGTTGCAACAGCAAATTCAATCGGTGAGTGAAGTAACAGAAGAAAAAGAAAAGCTAAACGAAACAATAGTGAAATATGAAGAGAAGCTTCGTGAGGAGAAACTAAAAAACATGAACTTTCTCCAACAAGTCACCAATATGAGTGAAGAAATGGAAGAAGTGAACGACATTCTTGAACAAAAGAAGCAAGAAAGTAAAAACCTTTCTGAACTTATTACAAAGTTACAGGAAGACATCGCGGAGCAAAAGGTGGAATTTGAATTACAAAAGAATGAACTTACTCGTGTTAGAGCACAACTAAAGGAAAAAGAAGAACAGCTTAAATATAATGAGCATGTCGAGGATACAGAACCAGATGCATGGTTTTTAAGAAATGTAAAGGAAGTAGCAAAAAAAGGAGAGGCGCCTATCAGTAAACATGCTCAACTAGACGATTATTCTATTTTTTTAACAGAAAGAAAAGGAGAGCGACCTAGAAAAGAGAACGATAAAGAATAGAATCTAGTCTATTACCTATTTTTCAGCCTATTATTTTGCAAAACCGTCTAATTTGTACACCTTGTATTAAAGGACATCATAAATTGATAGTAACTTTAATAATAAAGGTGGATTGCGCATGAGACAAAAAAAGTTCATAGGAACGGCTTCACCAGTATATAAAACAAGACCCACTGTTAATAAAACAAAAAAATCTACATCAGCGGTTCATAGCTATAGTAGTAGTTCAACAAGAACGGTTGCGAAGGGTTGTAACTGCGGAAAGAAAATCGTAAAAAAATAAAAGACAAAAACTCAGGTTAGTCACAACTATAGCCTGAGTTTTTTTTTGAAAGATAAGAAAGCATAAAAATTTTTGGTCTAGCAGCGAAGCTTTGAAAGCTTATTCAAGAAGAGCACTTGGGGTTCACTGTTAAAAGCGGGCAGGGCTCCGCACTTCGCTTGAAAGAAAAGACGCTCCGCGTTTTTCTTTATGATCTAAATTAATAGCAGATTAATGGAGTGAAAATGGTATGATAAGGAAGAATAGTTCTGTTTGACTTTTCTGACAACGTTCTTCAATGGTATTTATTTAATTATAAATTGAAAGGGGTTACATAAATGAAAAAGCTCTTTATCGTTTATGCGATTTTATTAGGGGCGTATTTAGTTTATGTGTATGTTGACCATGTTAGGGAAACGACTACAGCCTCATGGGAAGCACAAGGGTTACGAGGAGAAATGGATGAAACCTATGTAATGGTTACTTTTCAGTCTGGCATGGATTATTGGAAAAGTAGTTTAAAGGGCTTTGAGGATGCAGCAAAAGCACTAAATGTAAGTGTCGAATATCGGGGAGCGGCACAGTACGATATTGAAGAACAAATTACGATATTAGAACAAGTCATCGCGAAAAAACCAGCAGGTATTGCACTGTCCGCCATTGATCCTTATGAACTAACAGAAACGATTAATAAGGCCATCCAAGCTGGAATCCCTGTTGTTTTGTTTGATTCAGGAGCACCTGAGAGTAAAGCCTATTCTTTTTTAGGAACAAATAATTATAATGCGGGTGCCACAGCGGCACATGAATTGGCAGGGTTATTGGATGGAAGTGGCGAGGTTGCCATCATTACGAATGAGAATCAACTAAACCACCAAGAAAGAACAAATGGATTTATTGAAACGCTAGGAGCAGAATATCCGAGTATTCATGTTGCTTCGATTCGCGATGGAAAAGGGGACAGGCTTGTGTCAAGGCAAATGACATTAGAATTAATAAAAGAGTATCCACAATTAAAGGGTGTGTTTGCGACAGAAGCAAACGGTGGCGTCGGTGTTGGTGAAGCAATAAAAGTCGAGCAAAAAATAGGAGACATTCAAATTATTAGCTTTGATACGGATAAAGGGACTCTTGACATGGTAGAGGATGGAGTGATATCGGCAACATTAGCTCAAGGAACTTGGAATATGGGGTATTGGTCGCTTCATTTTTTGTTTCACCTTCATCATGAATTGACAGAACCTCAAGTTTTAAAATCGAGAGAACTTGCTCCCTTACCATTATATCTTGATACAGGTATTACCATTGTAACAAAAGAAAATGTGGAGAGTTATTTTGCACAATAGGTGGTGCCGTAATGAATGTAAAAGAGATTAAGTTTAGTAACTTATCGATTAAAAACAAACTAATTATGACCTTTTTGCTAATTGGGATTGTCCCTGCCATTTTGCTCGCTATTTTAGTAGGGTGGACAGTGGATAGAATCATTGAACAGCAAGTTCATGATAATACAGTTCAATTGATTGAAAAAGTAAATGACGCTGTAGAAGCCCATATTGAAAATGTACAAAATATGACGTATTTTATTTCATTCAATCCAACTGTAGATGAATTTTTTTCAGGGAACATACAAGTAGAAACGATGAGTTCAGATGAACAGTATGAGCTTACAAAGTTCTTACAAAGCTTTACAACTCTTCACCCAGAAATTGCGGGAATTTTAATTGTAAATGAGGAAGAACAGTATTTTAGTAATGAATTGTATTCTAGAACTACGTTTTCCCTTAAATCTGAATCATGGTACCGTGAAGCGGTCGAAAATCAAGGCATTGCCAAAGTGTTAGGTCGAACAAAAGGAAGAAAAATTGCCTCCCATGTGAATTATAGGGAAGATGAAATTGTATCTGTTGTTCGAGCCATTATCGATCCGATTTCTCAGGAAGTCAAAGGTGTTATTCTAATTGACTTAAAGCTTCGCGTCATTGCAGAAACAATAAAAGATGTACGTTTAGGTAAAACCGGATATTTAATGGTCCTTGATCGAAATGGTGAAAAAATCTATTCTCCTACTCACTCCATTCTTCAAAATATTTCATTAATCGAAGCATTACAGTCCAATAATGGGACATTTTCAAAAAAAGTGAATGGAGAATCTTTGCAATTTATTTATCGCACATCGACATTTACGAACTGGACAATGGTTGGGGTCTTCCCCTCAAATGATACGATACCAGAAGTTCAACAAATTCAGTTTTTTGTCGTCAGTTTTTTATTTTTTGTATGTTTATTTGGAATTACGGCCTCTTATTTTTTATCCCATTCGATTTCTAAACCAATCCATGAATTAATGATGGCAATGGAGAAAGCAGAATCTGGTGATTTATCGATTCGATATAAAGGAGTTAGAAAAGATGAAGTAGGTAAGCTTGGGAGAAGCTTCAATAGCATGCTTCATCAAATCGATAAACTGATTAAACTAACCGAGCAGCAAGAACGGAAAAAACGAGAAGCTGAGTTCAGAACTTTACAAGCAAATATAAAACCGCATTTTCTTTATAACACACTCGATACGATTCAGTGGATGGCAAGGAAAAAAAATGCACCGGACGTCGCTGAAATGGTAGGTTCTTTATCAAAACTATTCAAAATAGGATTAAGTAAAGGCAAGACTATTATTCCAGTAAGGGAGGAAGTTGAACATATCAAGAGTTACTTGAAAATTCAATCGGTGCGATATCAAAAGAAACTAAACTACGAAATTACAGTCTCACCAAAAATCGAACAAGTGTCTATTTTAAAAATGGTGTTACAACCGGTTGTTGAAAATGCCATTTATCATGGAATTAAAGAAAGACGGACAGAAGGGTTCATTTCAATCGAATTGACTGAGAAGGAAGAAATCCTCTTTATTACGATTCGTGATAACGGAAAAGGAATGAACCATGAAACACTTCAGCAATTACGTTATAGTTTAGCTTCTTTTGTAACAACTCCTCCATTAAAAGGAGATGACGAAGATACAACCGGATATGGACTCGCAAACGTCCATGCAAGGTTAAAGTTAACGTTTGGCGAGGAGTACGGTGTGAGTATAGAAAGTGAAGAAAATAAAGGAACAACGGTGTCTATCGTTCATCCAATATTACTTGATAATAAAAAGATCGTGAGGTGATCTAATATGGAACAGTGGAAAGTGTTAATTGCTGATGATGAAATGATTATTCGGGAAGGGATTAGAGAAGTCGTTGATTGGGAATCTATTCATTTAAACGTAGTGGACGAGGCAGAAGATGGAGAGGAAGCCCTTGAACTCGCCATGCATTATGAAATTGATATTCTTCTAGCTGACTTAAACATGCCGATTATGAATGGGTTAACGTTAATTAAAGCGATTCGAAAGCAATTACCGAACTGTAAAATTGTTATCATCACCGGCCATGACGAGTTTCGTTATGCTCAAGAAGCTCTCCGTTTAAATGTTACCGATTATATTATGAAACCGGTTGAACCGGACCAACTAACGGAAGTATTAGAAAAAGTGTCCCTCCAGCTAGAAAAGGAACAAAACAAAAAAAAGCAAATGGACCTTGCATCCAAACACATTGAAAAGAACATTCCACTGTTCAGAGAGCATTTTTTCATGGATTGGATTAAAGGAAGGATGACGCATGAAAATATCCTGGCTCAGCTTGAGTTTTTACACTTGCCAAAGCGACTTCCAAAACAATTAGGCATTATTCGCTGGGCAGATATGGAAAAGAATAATTCTTTACTTACGGAAAAGGAAAGAGAAGAAACTTTATATGCAGCTGAAAACATAATCCGAAAACAGCTTTTCGAATATACACATGTTGTATTCCGGCAAGAACAAGATTTAATTGTTACTGTATTGTGGGAAGAAGTAGCAGAACAAATACTTCTAAACATTGAATCTATGATTCAAATCAATGTAAAAATTGTAACGAATCAACATTTTGAAAATTTGAGTGAAGACAACAGTATGATCACAGCTTATAAGCGCTGTAAAGAGTTCGTTTGTTCAAAAGTGGAAGTTTCCTATATTGTGAGGCGTGCAAAACAATATATAAGTGAACATTATTCTGATTCAAATCTTAGTTTAGAGTCTGTTGCCGATTCTCTTCGTGTATCCTCAGTTTATTTAAGTCGAATGATTAAACAAGAATTAGGGATTTCGTTTATCCGATTGCTCACGAAACTAAGAATAAAAAAAGCAGTAGAACTATTAAACACAACAAATATGACGATTCATGAAGTATCAGTACAAGTAGGGTATGAAACACAGCATTATTTTAGCACGGCTTTTAAAAAGGTGATGGGAGTCTCACCAAAGCAATATCGGCAGGGCAGTGCATTTAAAAAAGTATAAATGTTCAACTACATCCAAAAGGGGTGTAGTTTTTTTGATTTGGGGGGTACATTGGTAACGGTCGGACATATGTTCCGTTATTATTGCAAATTGTCCATGTTTTCTAATTTGTTCGGACACGTGTTCCGCTATTTTTCGATTTGCAATGAAAATGAGACTGAAAAAGGGGGAGTAGCGGAATCGATGTCCGTTGCGATATCGATTCCGCTTATTTTCCAAAATATAACGGAATAAATGTCCGAAACGAAAAAGTTTGCTCCATTTTGTATTCCATTCAATTACAAGTTAGGAAAGAAAGTTGAAATTTTATAAAAAACATTAAAAAATTGCAAAGATTATTAAAGCGCTTTCAAATACAATGAAAAGCGAAATAACAAATAAACAATAGGGGGTTTTTCATTTGAAAAAAGCATTTATTCTTTTTGTCACGATGGCATTGGCAGTTATTCTTGCTGCGTGTGGTGATTCTAGTGAATCGGGTACTATCGGGATTTCAATGCCGACACAATCTTCTGAAAGATGGATAGCAGATGGGAATAACATGGTAGAGCAATTTGAAGAGCTTGGATATGAAACAAATCTTCAATATGCCGAAGATGTCATTGAAAACCAAATTGACCAAATCGAAAACATGATTACGAGAGGTGTCGACGCACTTGTTATTGCAGCGATTGATGGAGAAGCATTAACGGAAGTGCTTGACTTGGCAGCTTCCATGGACATTCCTGTAATCGCTTACGACCGTTTAATTCGTGGGTCTGAACATGTGAGTTATTATGCTACATTTGATAACTTTCAAGTTGGTGTTTTAAAAGGGGAATATATTGAAAAGTCATTAGGTTTAGCAGAAGGAAACGGGCCTTTTAATATTGAATTGTTCGCTGGTTCTCCAGATGATAATAACGCCTATTTCTTTTTTGATGGGTCGATGTCAGTTCTACAACCATATATCGATAACGGACAGCTCGTTGTTCAAAGTGGGCAAACTGACTTCCAACAAATTGCAACACTAAGATGGGATGGTTCAGCAGCTCAGGAAAGAATGGATAATTTATTAAGTGGGTATTACACAGATAAATCAGTAGACGCCGTATTGTCCCCTTATGACGGAATTAGTATTGGTATTATTTCATCTTTAAAAGGGGTTGGATATGGAGCAGCCGACTTACCTATGCCAGTCGTGACTGGTCAAGATGCGGAGCGTCCATCTATTGTTTCGATTATTGCTGGTGAGCAAACACAAACGATTTTTAAAGATACGAGAGAGTTAGCAGCTAAAGCGGTAGATATGGTTGACTCGATTCTTAAAGGTGAGGAAGCTGAAGTCAATGATACCGAAACATATGATAACGGTGTAAAAGTTGTGCCTTCGTATTTATTAGCTCCTACTTCTGTGGATATAACAAACTATAAAGAAGTACTGGTCGGTAGTGGCTATTATGATGAAAGTGATTTCGAAGAATAATAGATGCGAAAAAAAAAGGAGAAGACGATTTAGTGGTAGTATCACTAAATCGTTCTTTACATCCTAGGGAGTAGGTGAATTTAGATGGATTCGATTTTATTAGAAATGAAAAATATAACGAAAGAATTTCCAGGTGTAAAAGCACTTGACCATGTCAATTTTAAAGTGCATCAAGGGGAGATTCATGCTTTAGTAGGTGAAAATGGCGCCGGAAAATCAACCTTGATGAAAGTCCTAAGTGGTGTTTATCCTTATGGCTCCTATGAGGGAGATATACTTTTTGAAGGAAACGTATGCGAATTTAAAGACATTAACGATAGTGAAAAAAAGGGGATTGTTATAATCCATCAAGAGTTAGCGTTAATTCCTGAACTATCAATTGCCGAAAACATTTTTCTTGGTAATGAACGAGCGGTAAAAGGCATTATCAATTGGAACAGTACGATCACAGAATCAACGAAACTACTAGAAAAAGTAGGGTTAACGGTGGAACCCCGTACATTAGCGATGGATATTGGTGTAGGTAAACAACAATTAGTTGAAATTGCAAAGGCACTCTCAAAAAAAGTGAAACTATTAATTCTTGATGAACCAACTGCGGCGTTAAATGAAGAAGATAGTGAAAACTTATTAAAGTTATTATTAGAGTTTAAAAAACAAGGAATGACGTCGATTATTATTTCTCATAAATTGAATGAAGTGGCTTTTGTCGCGGATAATCTCACTATTTTACGAGACGGTAAATCAATCGAAAGCTTGTCGTTAACAAACGGTGAAGTGACAGAAGATCGAATTATAAAAGGAATGGTCGGAAGAGATTTAGAAAACCGTTTCCCACCAAGGGATCCAAAGATCGGTGAAACGATTTTTGAAGTGAAAAATTGGAATGTCGATGACCCTTTACATGCGGATAGAAAACTATTACAAGATGTAAATCTTTACTTGAAAAAAGGGGAAATTGTAGGAATCGCCGGATTAATGGGTGCTGGAAGAACAGAGTTAGCGATGAGTATTTTTGGAAAATCTTACGGGAAAAACATCAACGGTCAATTGTTTATGAATGGGAAAGAAATAAAGTTGAATTCGATTCGTGATGCGATTGATGAAGGGTTAGCTTATGTTACAGAAGATAGAAAAACATATGGCTTAATTTTAATTGATGATATAAAACGAAACATTTCATTAACAAGCTTAGAAAAAATAGCGAAGCATGGCATCATTAACAAACATGAAGAAGCAAACAAAGCCGAAGAATTTCGTCGGAAAATGAATATTCGGACACCTAGTATTCTTCAGAAAACAGGAAACTTAAGCGGTGGGAATCAACAAAAGGTTGTGTTAAGTAAATGGATTATGTCTCGCCCGAATCTATTAATTTTAGATGAACCGACAAGAGGAATTGATGTCGGGGCGAAATATGAGATTTACAATGTCATCCAAGCTTTAGCTGCAGAAGGAAAGGCGGTTCTTGTGATTTCCTCGGAACTTCCAGAATTGCTTGGGCTATGTGATCGAATTTACGCGTTAAGCGAAGGGCGAATCACTGGTGAAGTTTCAAGAGAAGAAGCAAATCAAGAATTATTAATGAAGTATATGACGCGAACAGGAGGGAATCGCCATGAAACTAACTGAACTATTAAAAACTAATATGCGTTCGTATGGAATGATTGTAGCACTAATGTTTATCGTCCTTCTCTTTAGTATTTTATCTGACGGTATTTTGCTAAGGCCGTTAAATGTAACGAATATTATTTTGCAAAACAGTTATATTCTAGTGTTAGCGATTGGGATGGTTATGGTCATTATTGCCGGTCATATTGATTTATCGGTCGGGTCTGTTTGTGCATTCATTGGTGCGATTGCAGCGATTTTAATGATAGATATGCAATTGCCAACATGGATATCCGTTATTTTATGTTTAGCATTAGGAGCTATTATTGGCGCGTGGAATGGATTTTTTATCGCGTATTGTAAGATGCCATCTTTTATTGTGACGTTAGCCGGAATGCTTTTATTTCGAGGGTTAACAATGGTTGTGTTAGGAGGACAATCGAAATCGCCATATCCTCCAGAATTCCGTTTAATTAGTTCTGGATTTATTCCCGATTTATCGTTTCTCGGCATCAGCTCTTACCACGTATTGACGCTGTTAATCGGGATTGTTCTGTCTGTTTTCGTCATCTTTAGTGAAATGAAAGAGCGACGTGCTCAAACAAAACATGGATTTACGATTTTACCATATAGCTTTTTCATTGCCAAACTAGTCGGAATGGTAGCTGTCATAAATATCTTCACATTTGTCCTTGCTTCCTACCGCGGAATTCCTAATATTCTCGTGATTTTATTTGTTCTCATTGTTGTCTTTACGTTTGTGATGAACAAAACGGTCATGGGTCGCCATATTTATGCAACAGGTGGGAATCAAAAAGCGGCAGAGCTATCAGGAGTGAAAACGAAGCGAGTTACATTTTGGGTGTTTGTAAACATGGGCTTTTTATCCGCGATGGCTGGTTTAATTTATGCCGCGCGCTTAAACGCAGCTACACCAAGAGCAGGAACGATGTTTGAATTAGATGCGATCGCCGCAGCCTTTATCGGTGGTGCATCCATGGCTGGTGGTGTCGGAACGATTCCGGGAGCAGTCGTTGGAGCCCTTGTTATGGGGATTATGAATAACGGAATGTCTCTCATCGGCGTGAGTATTGATTGGCAACAAGCGATAAAAGGATTAGTTCTGCTTGGGGCAGTTGGGTTTGATATTTATAACCGAAACAAATCAAAATAGGAGGGGTAGTAGAATTTGAAGGAGCTCAATTCGTAATGGGTTGGGCTCTTTTGCTGTTGCGGAGTGGATAGAGGTGAGATAGGATGTAAGATATGCGAAAAGTTTATAAAGAGTGATGAAGGACAAAACTCAGTGGAAAAGAGGGAGAAGTGTCCTTCATAAGGGAGATGAAGGACAAAACTCGAGGGAAAAAAAGAGGGAAGTGTCCTTCATAAGAGCGATGAAGGACAAAACTCGAGGGAAAAGAGAGAAGTGTCCTTCATAAGAGCGATGAAGGACAAAACTCGGTGGAAAAGAGAGAGAAGTGTCCTTCATAAGAGTGATGAAGGACAAAACTCGAGGGAAAAGAGGGAGAAGTGTCCTTCATAAGAGAGATGAAGGACAAAACTCGAGGGAAAAGAGAGAGAAGTGTCTTTCATAAGAGAGATGAAGGACAAAACTCGGTGAAAAAGAAAGAGAAGTGTTCACTAGAAGTGCTCTATTAGACAAAACAAGAGCAAAAACAATGAACAGTGTCCAATAGAAAATAAAAAGCTAAATTAATGTAAGGCCATGAGGAAATTGTACGTTGCTGCAACATACACAAGGTGTTTTTTTATTAAGTCGATAGCTTTCCTCCATATGAACAGTTCAAGCTGATACTCCGCTTCAATTCAAAGGCAAATACTCAAAGTAATCAAAAATAGCGTAATTGACACTTTCCTTGCCATTGCTGATAGTGAAAAGTCGGATATAAGCACCAGAAAATCCCCCGGCTTTTTCCATACTTAAGATGGTACCATCGGCTTTTTCATAAAGCGGGAGCCATTGCTGGCAATATAGAAGCTGGATACCTCTTGCCTCCATTTTTATAAATATTTTATCGTTAGTTTTTGAATTTGGGAGAATGTGTTCCGCTAACGCATGTTCAACTCCTTTTGTTCTTCCTATAACGGAAACCTACTTTGTTCCTATGTTTAACAGTATATTCAACCCGATATTGAACATGATTTTGAAAAAGAACAAGCCCAGCTGCTTCATGTTCTTCTTTTGGAAAAAATTCCAGCACCACTTTAAAGAATATGTTTAAATCGTTCGTAACATCATGCTAATTTCATTGTCGCTTTAAAAAAAGTGGAAGGGATGACACCTCGCCAATATCGAAACATAAACAGAAACGAAAATTATTGAAACTTTGAAGTATAATCTTGACTCGATAGGAACGTGTGTTCTAATATGGTTGTGGAGGTGTTGTGATTGCGACCTAATTTATCGAGGGATATGAACGTAGATAATTTTAAAGATTATTATTGGTTAAAAGAAGAATTGCAAACATTTTGTCGAGAACATGGAATTAGTGCGTCTGGATCTAAAATGGAAATCTCTGATAGAGTTGAAGTCTTTCTAAGGACGAGTGAAATTAAAAAAGCAACAAGAAAGACGAAAATTAACAAAAAGCCAGAGCATGAAGGTGAGTTAAGCCTTGACACAGTCATTACAGAAAATCATCGCTGTAGTCAAAAAGTGAGAGCATTTTTTAAAACTGTAATCCCAAAATTCCATTTCTCTACCTATATTCAAACCTATTTTAAAAATAATGTTGGAAAAACATATCGTGATGTTGTAGAGACATGGCATGAGGAGGAAAAACGAAAAAAAGAACCTACATATAAGAAAAACATTGGACCACAATTTGAATACAACCAATTCATTCGAGATTTTTTTGCCGATCCGAAAAACAAAGGAAAAAGTCGTAAAGAAGCTATTAATACATGGAATAAAATAAAAAAGCTTCCCGGAAGCAATAAATACACGCCTAATTATTAGGGAAGCACAGTCCGAAGACATTCGGACTGATTTACGTTGCAAGTGTAAAATTTATTCTTGTAAAGAAAATTGATAAAGCTTATCATCATCTTCTTCTGGAGTCCCTCTACCATCTGTGTTGTTGGAAATGAAATATAATGTATCATCCTCTATCTTTATATCCCGTATTCTTCCTAGACCGTTCACGATTTCTTGAAACTCACCTGTTTCAAGATTAAATTCAATAATGGCGTTGCCTCGTAATGCAGCAACATAAAGACGATTATTGTAGTAACCCATACCGGATGGTGCCCATGTTGAATCGTTACCCGATGTGAATAACGGGCTAACCATACCTTCTCTTTCTTCCTCCCCTTGGATAATAGGCCAACCGTAATTGAGTCCGGGTTCAATTTTATTGATTTCGTCATTGGCGCTACTTCCATGTTCACTGGCATAAAAGGTCCCGTCTGTTGCCCACGTTAACCCTTGGGGATTTCGATGACCGAAACTATAAATATAAGAATTGGCAAAAGGGCTATCCTCAGGAATTGATCCATCTAATTCCATTCTAATAATTTTCCCTCCTAATGAGTCAATGTCTTGTGCAATCTCGGGAACGGATGCATCACCCGTTGTAGCATAAAGATACCCGTCTGGGCCAATTTTTAATCGTCCTCCATGATGATAGGTTCCACTCGGGATGTTATCGAGAAGAACATCTTCCTCGCTCCATTGGTCATTTTCATAGCGAAGCGTAATAATCCGATTATAAGGTTCAGCACTTTTTTCATATGTATAGTATGCATAGGCGAGGTTAGTGTCAGGAAAGTTGGGGTGTAGGACAAATCCTAATAAACCTGCTTCTGGCATAGAAGAAAGCTCTTGTTCAAGGTGAACGGCTTGCCGTTCGGTCTTCCCTTCCTCTACTTTAATAATCTGTCCCTGTCTTTCTGTTATATAAAATGTTTCCCCTGCTTTTTCAATAGACCAAGGAATATCAAGGTTGTCTGCTATGACAATTGGCTCTTTGTTGAATTCTAATTCTTCTTGTGTTTCTTCCATTGGCTGTTGTTCAGATTCAGCGCAGCCTGTAACAAAAAGGATAAGTGAAAATGTGATCAGTAGTTTTTTCATTACCTTCCTCCTGTATGTTTTCTTAATTATAGGTTAACAGTTGGTTTGCTTGGGATGCAATTAAAAAGAGAGATTAGTTGTTTCGTTTCTCAGATGGGAGAGTAAAAGTTTGTAACGGATATTTTATTCCATTATTAAGGAAAAAACCAAGGGATTTTTAAAGCTTACGGATCACTGTTTTGTTATTTATCTTTTCTAGAGCTGTATCGTAAATATTAGCGAAATAACGGAATAAATGTCTGATGCGAATTGAACATAGTATTTTTGGAAAATCGGGGAATGTATGTCCGTTATAAATGGAGGGGGAAGTGAGTGGACTCAACCTTGCATCATTGTTTGAGGAGTTATCTTATTTATAGATACATTTAGGTTTTATTAACTTTAATAATAAAGAATGTGAGCAATATTTTTCTAGTTACATATATTAATAATGTTTAAAAGAAAAGAATTCAATAATATTTTATTTTTTTATAAATTTCAGAGTGGGAGATAAGGATTTCTTAGTTCGGAAACTCCACTTGCCCGTTAATTTTTTAAAAGGGGAGTGAATTGGATGACGTCTAATCATAATAAAAGGAGCTCTTGTCCTCCATATAAGTTTCCACCTCCTTTGGATTGTCCTTCGATATTTCCAGACCGGCAACGTTCTCCAAAGCCAATTCCTTCAAAACCGAAAGGCCCAATAGGACCAAGAGGGCCAATAGGACCAAGAGGCCCGACAGGACCAAGAGGCACAACAGGACGAAAAGGCCCAAAGGGACCAACCGGAGCCACGGGCCCAACAGGAGTAACCGGTCCGCCGGGAGCGACCGGCCCAACGGGAGCGACGGGCCCGACGGGAGTAACCGGTCCAACGGGAGCGACGGGTCCAACGGGAGCGACGGGTCCGACGGGAGCGACGGGTCCCACGGGAGTGACAGGTCCCACGGGAGTGACGGGTCCCACGGGAGCGACGGGTCCCACGGGAGCGACGGGTCCGACGGGAGCGACAGGTCCAACGGGAGTGACCGGTCCGACCGGAGTAACAGGTCCCACGGGAGCGACCGGTCCGACGGGAGTCACCGGTCCGACGGGAGAGACAGGTCCGACGGGAGTAACTGGTCCGACGGGAGTGACGGGTCCGACGGGTCCGACCGGTCCAACGGGATCGACCGGAGCCACGGGTCCAACCGGAGTGACAGGTCCGACGGGAGTAACCGGTTCAACGGGAGCGACAGGTCCAACGGGAGCGACCGGTCCGATCGGAGTAACGGGTCCAACGGGAGCGACCGGTCCGACGGGAGTCACCGGTCCCACGGGAGTCACCGGTCCCACGGGAGCGACAGGTCCAACGGGAGCGACCGGTCCGACGGGAGTAACCGGCCCAACGGGAGTAACGGGTCCGACGGGAGTGACAGGTCCAACCGGAGTGACCGGTCCGACGGGAGCCACGGGTTCAACGGGAGCGACGGGTCCGACGGGAGCCACGGGTCCAACAGGAGTAACGGGTCCAACGGGAGCCACCGGTCCAACGGGAGTAACGGGTCCGACCGGAGTAACAGGTCAAACAGGAGTCCCAGGTCCAACAGGAGCGACGGGTCCAACGGGAGTGACCGGTCCAACGGGAGTGACAGGACCAACCGGAGTAACGGGCCCAACAGGAGTGACGGGTCCAACGGGAGCAACCGGCTCGACAGGAGTAACAGGTCCAACGGGAGTAACCGGCCCGACAGGAGTGACAGGTCCCACAGGAGTCCCAGGTCAAACAGGAGCCACGGGTCCAACGGGAGCGACGGGTCCAACGGGAGCGACGGGTCCAACGGGAGTGACCGGTCCAACGGGAGTGACAGGACCAACCGGAGTGACGGGTCCAACCGGAGTGACGGGTCCAACGGGAGCAACCGGCTCGACAGGAGTAACCGGTCCAACGGGAGTCACCGGTCCAACGGGAGTCACCGGCCCGACAGGAGTGACAGGTCCCACAGGAGTCCCAGGTCCAACAGGAGCCACGGGTCCAACGGGAGCGACGGGTCCAACGGGAGTAACAGGTCCCACCGGCGTGACGGGTCCAACGGGAGCGACGGGTCCAACGGGAGTAACCGGTCCAACGGGAGTGACCGGTCCAACGGGAGTCACCGGCCCGACAGGAGTGACAGGTCCAACGGGAGTAACGGGCCCAACGGGAGCGACGGGTCCAACGGGAGTGACAGGACCAACCGGAGTAACGGGCCCAACAGGAGTGACGGGTCCAACGGGAGTCACCGGTCCAATAGGAGTGACGGGTCCGACGGGAGCGACGGGTCCCACGGGAGCGACGGGCCCAACGGGAGTAACAGGTCCAACAGGAGTGACGGGTCCAACGGGAGCGACGGGTCCAACGGGAGTAACAGGTCCAACGGGAGTCACCGGTCCAACGGGAGCGACCGGTCCAACGGGAGCGACCGGTCCGACGGGAGCCACGGGCCCAACCGGAGTGACCGGCCCAACGGGAGCGACGGGTCCAACAGGAGTAACAGGTCCGACGGGAGCGACCGGTCCGACCGGAGTAACGGGTCTAACGGGAGTAACAGGTCCAACGGGAGTGACGGGTCCAACGGGAGTAACCGGTCCAATAGGAGTGACGGGTCCGACGGGTCCAACGGGAGTCACCGGTCCAACGGGTCCGACAGGAGTAACAGGTCCAACGGGAGCGACGGGTCCAACCGGAGTGACCGGTCCAACGGGAGTCACCGGTCCCACGGGAGTGACAGGACCAACCGGAGTAACGGGCCCAACAGGAGCGACAGGTCCCACGGGAGCGACAGGTCCAACGGGAGTGACAGGACCAACCGGAGTGACCGGTCCAACGGGAGCGACGGGTCCCACGGGTCCGACCGGTCCGCCAGGTCCAACGGGAGTTTCTCCTCAGCTATTCTTTAATCAAATTCCAGGAATTGTTGTACTCACTCCAGGTGTTGAAACAACGGTAGTATCAGTGGCGGTTCCAGCAAATGCAGGGCAAAACTTAAAAATTGACTATGCTGTTAATGTAGTCTTCAGTGTTAGTGCAAACTGGTCAATAATCTTTGATCTTAGGCTTTATAGAGATGGCACGCTTATACACGACCGACTTCACTCAAGATCGGGGACAGCATCAGGAACACAAAGGTTTCCAATAGCAGACACCTTTGTTGACACGCCTCCAACAACTGGAATCCACAATTATAATGTAAGAGTAGAAATTATAACAGCTATGAATGTTACAGCGTCCGATGCACGGGATAGAAATATTAATGTCATTCGATTTCCAATAAATTAATATAGTCATAAAAGTAATGGAATTCGTCATATTTTAATGAAAAGGATTAAAACCCAATCTCCTACTGCATATAGGAGATTGGGTTTTATAAAAATAGAAATTGCTCAATCGACATGTCTTGAGCGTTCATGCAATTTCAAAATAACCAATTGTCATTGATTGTATAGTTGAAAGGAGTTTTTTATGAAAACGAGTATTGTAATCCTTACTCACAACCAATTGAAGTTAACAAAACGATGTCTGGAAAGTATACGAGAGTTTACACCTGAGCGATATGAAATCATTGTCGTTGATAATGCATCAACCGATGGTACAGTACAATATCTATACACTCAAGATGATGTGAGAACAATCGTGAATCAAGAAAACCTTGGTTTTCCTAAAGGATGCAATCAAGGGGTAGAAGTTGCGAGCGGTGACAATATTCTTTTTTTAAACAACGATACAGTCGTAACTGAAAATTGGTTAAAAAATATGATTCGAGTCCTTTACAGTGATGAAAAGATAGGGATGGTCGGACCAGTTAGTAATTATTGTGGGTATCCGCAACAAATTACGGTTACATATCAAGAAATGAACGAATTAGAAGAATTCGCAAAAAAATATTGTTTAATGAATGAAGGGTTGTCATTTGCTTACCCTAGGTTAACAGGGTTTTGTTTATTAGTAAAAAAGCAAGTTCTTGATGAAATTGGGTTATTCGATGAACGCTTTGGACTTGGAAATTTTGAAGACGATGATTTATGCCTTCGTGCTAGAAAAAAAGGTTATGAACTTATGGTTGTTTTAGATTCTTATGTGCACCATGAAGGTCATGCCACATTTAATCAAATTTCTGGAGTGGATTTCAATCAATTACTGAATGAAAATCGAGAGAAAGCACATAAAAAGTGGGGAGAGGATATTTATTCGCTCCTTTTAGAAGAAGAAAAGATGATTTCTATCAGCTTATGTATGATCGTAAAAAATGAAGAGGATACGATTTCTCGGTGTTTAGATTGTGTAAAAGATATCGTCGACGAAATCATTATCGTTGATACGGGTTCTACTGATCGAACGAAAGAAATTGTAAGGCGATACACAGACTTTGTTTATGATTTCGAGTGGATTGACGATTTTTCAGCAGCGCGTAATTATTCATTCAGTAAGGCTTCCAAAGACTATATTCTTTGGTTAGATGCCGATGATGTCCTTTTAGAAGAAGACCAAAAGAGACTGTTAGAATTAAAGCGAACGGTTCCTTCTTCTGTCGATTCAGTGACAATGTTGTATCATTTGGGTTGTAATGAGTCAGGAACTCCAACTCTTAGCTATAGACGGAATAGGCTTGTGAAAAGAACAAAGAACTTCCGATGGTATGGAGCTGTTCATGAATTCCTTGAAGTTAGCGGTCATATTATAAACAGTGATGTAATTATCATTCATAAAGGCACTCACCATGATTCAACTCGGAATTTAAAAATCTATGAAAATCGGATAGCCAAGGGAGAAGAATTTTCGCCAAGGGATTTATATTATTATGCAAATGAATTATTTGACCATAAACAATTTGAAAAAGCCATTGACTATTATTTGCAATTTTTAAATTCTAAAAAAGGATGGGTTGAAGACAATATATCTGCTTGTGGGAAATTAGCAGATATTTATTATTTTCTAGGAGACGAAGAAAAAGAAAGAGAATTTGCGTTCAAATCATTTGAGTATGATACACCTAGAGCAGAATTTTGTTGTAGAATTGGCTATCAATTTCTCCGTAATAATCATTTCACGACTGCAATTTTATGGTATAAATTAGCGACTCAGTTAGAAAAACCAAAAGATAACTGGGGGTTTATTAATGAAGCATGCTGGACTTGGTTACCCCATCTTCAACTAGGTATTTGCTATTACAACATAGGAGACTACGAGACAGCATATCAGCACAATGAAATTGCTCTGACGTATAATCCGAATGATGAAAATATTATGTCTAACAAGCAATTTTATGAAGATTTATTAAAAGAACAACCAGAAGTTCTTCCTACTCAACATAATACGGAAAAAAATGAGAAAAAAATATGTTTTATCTCCTGTGTTAAAGATCCATTGAAGTATCAAGAGTCATTAAGTTATATCCGCTCTTTAGCGATTCCAGAAGGATATGAAATTGAATATAGAATGGTAGAAAATGCTGAGTCGATTACTTCAGGATATCAGGCCATGATGAATAATAGTAATGCAAAATATAAAGTGTATATTCATGAAGATGTATTTATTATGAACAAAAACTTCCTATTTGATATCCTTTCCTTGTTCGAAAAAAATCCCATCCTAGGAATGATTGGAACTGTTGGTGCAAAAAGCATTCCACATAGTTGTATATGGTGGGATAGTGTAGAGAAGTACGGAAAAATTTTTGAAAGTCATACCGGACAAATGGAACGTTATTCATATAATGACATCAAAGCAGACTATGAAACAGTTCATGCGATTGATGGTCTGATCATGATTACACAATATGACCTTCCTTGGAGAGATGATGTTGTGACTGGGTGGCATTTTTACGATCTCTCTCAATCGATTGAATTTCAAAAAGCCGGGTTTGAAGTAGGCATACCTAAACAAGTAAGACCATGGGTTATGCATGACTGTGGTTTACGACACATCTCTAATGAATATGAAAAGGAGAGAAAGACATTTCATAGACATTATCATAGCTGGATAGAGAGCGAACAAGAAAAACAAAAATGGGTATTTCATTCTCCAAATTTTTCTTATGAAAAAGAATTTTCTTTTGTGAATCATGGGTCAGCATGGATGGGGCATCGACGGTTTGCTTATGATTTAGTCAAGTTTATGAAACCAGCAGTTATCGTTGAACTAGGAACCCAATGGGGAATTTCCTTCTTTAGTTTTCTTCAAGCGGTGAAAGACGAAAATTCGCCGACAAAGTGTTACGCAGTTGATACATGGGAAGGAGACCCGCATGCTGGTTATTATGGGAATGAGGTTTATAGTAATGTTAACCAAATCATCAACCAATATTACTCAGGTCATGCTTCTTTAATCCGTAGTACGTTTGATGACGCACGAAATCACTTTGACGATCAGACGATTGACTTGCTTCATATAGATGGTTACCACACTTATGAGGCGGTTTCACATGATTTTGAAACGTGGTTACCTACATTAGCTGAAAATGGTGTTATGCTTTTTCATGATATAGCAGTCAAACGAGATAATTTTGGGGTTCATATACTGTGGGATGAATTGAAAAGTCAATATCCGTATTTGGAATTTTATCACTCATATGGATTAGGGGTATTGTTTCCAAAAGGTGTTGATAAAGATTTCCAACCTGTATTTTCAATGAAAGAAATAATCGAGAAAACATATACAAACTCTTTCTAAAAAACTATCATGACAAACTACTACTATGTAGAGGAGGATTTATATGGAGCCCTATAGTGATGAGTTTTATCTTTTTCAGCATGAGGGAGCAGTAAGGTCGGCTAAAGAAGTTGTGCCTTATGTTTTAGAATTAATTCAACCCAATTCTGTGATTGATGTAGGCTGTGGAATCGGGAGTTGGTTATCTGTTTTCAAAGAATGGGGTGTGGACGATATCTTAGGAGTAGACGCCAACATTGATGAAAAATTATTAAAGATACCTCGCGACAGCTTTGTCGTTTCTGACCTCAAAAATCCAATTGAAATCAATAAACAATTCGATTTAGCAATATCGTTGGAAGTTGCTGAACATCTCCCTATTGAACATGCGAGGTTATTTATTGATAATTTATCTAAGCTAGCTCCCGTTATTCTGTTTTCTGCTGCCATTCCTCGCCAGGGAGGGTATTGTCATTTAAATGAACAGTGGCCTGAATTTTGGGCAAGATACTTTTTGAAAAATGGCTTTGAAGTCATTGATTGTATTAGAAAAAGAATTTGGAATAAAAACAATGTAGAGTGGTGGTATGCTCAAAATTTATTGTTGTTTGCAAAAAAAGAGTATATCGATTCAAACCCGGTACTAAAAAAAGAATATGAAAATACAAATGTCTCCCAACTCTCACTAGTTCATCCAAGACAATTTTTAGCTCTTTACGATGCCAAAACTTCACAACAGGATGGATAGATTTCCAATAGGGAGGGGACTCATTGATTTATTTTGCTATACTAGCCCACAAAAACGAGGAAATTCTTAAACGACAAATTGAAAATATTCAATATTTTAATCCGGAAAGTAAAGTTGTTCTTTATAATGGAGGTACCGATAAACGATTCGGGAATTCGTTAAATATAAATATATGTCCATACAGTCGGCCACTCAAATATGGAAATCTTGTTCCTTTTATGATTGACGTTATGAAATGGGTGGAAGAAACAGGAGTGACATATGACTATTTCGTTAACCTTGACCATGATGTATTGTTTATCAAGCATGGTTTTGAATCATTCCTTGATAAAATGATGAGTGGATACGATTGTATGGGACCACATTTTCTTATTCATAATACCCCCTTTGATTATCCAGATTTTGGACCGAGTATTACAATGTGGAGAGAATGGCAGCGTTGGCAACCTTTTTTTAAAACGGATTATTTCGCGCGTTTTTTTAACCCTGGACAAATATACAAACCAGGAATCGTTAAGCGGATGCTTGAGGGCGTGAATAGAAATAGATTAGAAGCTTTGCTATCCTCGACAGAGGTTTTTGCGTTAGAGGAAATGTTTTTTCCTACTTTAGCTATGACCGAAGGAGCGAAGATACGAGGTTACCCTTGGAATTTCGAGCAAAGTCTAGAATTTGTCCGCCATCTTGGAAACATTACAAAAGACGAAGTAAGGAAAGCAAGAGAACAGCCTTTTTATTATTGGATCCACCCTATTAAAGAGGAGAAACTAGAGGAAATGAGTCAGTGGATTTTAGAATTGGAATCTTAATTAGAGTTTGGATATATGGTTTTGGTTATCCGCATTATTCAATGAGCGATTAAATGATAAAAGTGGTTCGTGAAAATCATATTGGTTGTTAATTTGATAGTAGAACAAATCGTTATTCTCATAATCTAATAAATCCATTTAAAGTCTCTCTTGAAAAACTTGTTCAGGGGAGACTTTTTAATGTTAATTTAACAAATTGTAAGGAGCATTATTTTATAGTTATTTATTAAAATATTCCATTGTCCCTCTCTTACATTTGGACAAGCCTTACTTAGAATACATAAAAACCATGTGAGCAATTGACTTTCTATCCTCGGTTTACGCCTTTTTCATTTTTTTTCACCATCTTTACCCTATCGGATATTTCTTGTATTGTTATTAAACAAACTTAACAAGAATTCTAGTATTCAACCAATTTTAAGTGACTCGTTGTGCATGAAATAACAAGTGGTGCAAGTATAACCGTACACCATGAATGAAGGAACTTACCTATTTTCGTACACGGTGTATGTGATGTTACATTTGAAATATTACTATAATAAGAATAGAAATTAGTATAATAAATTGAGTAATTATTAATAGGTCAGAAAGTCTGATGATTTTGATAACGCTTACATTTTACGGGAAGTTTACTACTAATAGGGGGGTATAAAAAATACAATTTATTTTGCGGCGAGTGAATAATTAGCAAAAAAGAAGTTTAGGAGTAGACAAACTCAATAAAGGGAGGTAATAAAAATGAAATTGAAGAAGAAGTATTTTAATGTAATCTTATTCTTTATTGCAAGCGCTTTATTAATGGTGGGCTGTGGTGAACAAACTAGCGAAAATACGAATTCCTCGACCGTTGACAATGAAAAAGTTGATGCTGAATCTGTTGATAACGAAGTGCTTGAAACAATGGATCCAGTCACATTAAGTTTTGCTGATTTTTTTCCAGCTCCTCATCCAGCTCATGCAAATTTGTTCACGGGTTGGGCAGATGCGATAAATGAAGCTACAGAAGGTTTGGTTACTGTTGAGCTTTATCCAGCAGGTTCCTTGTTAGCTGGTGGTGATATTTATGATGGTGTTCAATCAGGAATTGCAGACATTGGGCATGATGTTTCAGGAAATAATGCAGGAAGATTGCCAATCTTAAACTCTATGTATTTGGGGGGCGTTGAGTATCAAAATGTTGCAGTTTCAAGTTATGTTGCACGTGACCTTGTAGAAGCGCTGAACCCAGAAGAATTACAAGACACAGAATTGATGTTTATTTACGGTATATCACCTGGGGTATTGATGACAACAACTCCAGTGAAAAGCTTAGAAGATTTAAGAGGTATGCAAATTCGAGCAAGTGGAACAAATGTTGAAACGTTAGAAATGTTAGGTGCAACACCTGTGGCAATGCCTGTTAGTGAGGCTTATGAAGCGATGTCAAGAGGAGTAGTAGATGGTAGTTTATTACCTGCCGATACTCTTAAAGGATTTAATTTGGCGGAAGTAACAAACTATGTTACTCATTCTAGCTTAATCTATAATACGGTTCATTACGTGACCATGAATAAAGATGTATGGAATTCCTTCCCACCTCATATTCAGGAAGCTATTCAAGAAGTAAATGAGCAAACCTTTGAGGAAGCAGTCGAATTGTTTACAAGTCTTGTTGATGGTGGTCTTCAGTATGCGATTGATGAGCATGGAGTGGAAGAAATATACTTGTCTGAAGAAGAAGCACAGCGTTGGCAAGAAGCTGTAGAACCATTGGTAGACCGACATGTGGAGAAGTTAAATAGTGCGGGACATAACGGGCAAGAAATTATGGACAAAATTGTAGAGTTAACAGAAAAATATAATCAGGAATTTGGTAATTAAGACAATATTGTTAATGCATCGCATTATTGCTTATGTTGATGGTGCGATGCCTTTTTCAAAAAAGGGGTGGTTAAAAATTGATCAAAGGATATAATAGCATCGTTAAAAAAGCGAGTAAAGGCTTGGAAAACATTGCAGCAGTCGTTCTCTTTTTTACTGCAATGTTGATTATAGTTAATGTCATCTCTAGAAGATTATTTAATTTTCCTGTCCCAGGTACATTAGATTTAGTGCTATTTTTCACTACTGTGGTCATTACCCTATCCATTGCCTACTGTGCTGTAGGAGATGGGCATATATCGATTAGTGTATTTATGGAAAAGCTTCCTAAGCCTGTACAGAAAGTAATTGATGTTGTGATTGGGACTGTTTCTGCACTTTTTTTATTTTTTGTTACTTATAATATGGTGCTATACGCCAATTCTTTGCGTTTATCTGGAGAAGTTTCGTCGACGATTAGATGGCCACATTATCCATTTGCTTTAGTTCTTGCGATTGGTTTTGGGATGTTAGCTTTAGTAGTTTTTGGCAAGGTACTATCCTTATTTACAAAAGAAGGTGAACAATAGATGACACCGATTACGATAGGTCTTATTTGTATTCTAATCTTTTTTATTTTTATTGCGTTACGTATGCCAGTATCGTATGCGATGTTAATCACTGGTATTATCGGGATAAGTATATTAAATTCAACGACTGTGGCATTTAGAGTAGCTTCGACAGAAATATATTCTGGTTTTTCAACCTATACTTTAAGTGCAATTCCTATGTTTGTTTGGATGGGTTTTCTCGCTTTGTATGCTGGGATTGGGGCTAAGTTGTTTGATTTTGCTTATAAGACAGTAGGGCATTTGCCTGGTGGATTAGCAATAGCTGCTCAAGGTGCAGCCGGGCTTTTTGGTGCAATCTCGGGTTCAAACACTGCGACGGCAGCAACGATTGGTTCAATTGCTGTACCTGAAATGAGAAAGCATCAGTATAATGATTCGCTTTCAACTGCTAGTGTAGCTGCAGGTGGCATTTTAGGGGTTTTAATACCTCCGAGTACGCTTTTCATCATTTATGGGATCGCGGCCGAACAATCGATTGGTCAATTATTTTTAGCTGGGATTATTCCAGGAATTATTTTGATGTTATTATTTATGGTCATGATTTATATTTGGACATTGAGAAACCCTCATCTCGCTCCTCGGGGTGAAAAATCCACATGGAAGGAAAGATTTAATTCTCTTAAAGGAGGTCTTTGGGAGGTTATTGTTATTTTCGCACTATCAATGGGGGGCTTATTTGCCGGATGGTTTACACCAACTGAAGCAGGTGCGATTGGAGCTGGTGGGGTATTATTACTCACGGTTTTAACTAGGAAATTGAGTTGGGACGGTCTTAAGAAATCTTTATTTGATACTCTTAGAACAACAGCGATGATTATGTTGCTTATTGGTTCGGCAATCGTATTTGGACGACTCATTACACTTAGTAGGATCCCGTTTGAACTTGGGACTTGGATTGAAAGTTTGATACTTCCATCATTTGTCATCATGGCGTTGATTTTGCTCATTTATTTAATATTAGGTTTTTTTATGGACGCTTTAGCATTAATCCTGTTGTCTATTCCGATATTTTATCCAGTCGTCGTAAATACATTAGGATATGATCCAATTTGGTTTGGGGTAATCATGGTTCTTGTCGCTGCGATGGGAGTTATTACACCACCAGTAGGAGTGAACGTGTTTATTATTAAAGGTGTAGTTAAGGATGTAACCGTTGAGCAGATTTTCAGAGGGATTTGGCCGTTTTTATTTATTATTATCCTTGTCATCGCCCTCTTAATGGTAGTTCCAGAGATTGCGACATTTTTACCAAACCTCCTAGGGTAATAGCAGTTTGAGTAAAAATGATAAACTATGGATAAAAGAATTTACGCTCGTCAAGTTTACAAGCCTTTCTTCCGTTATTTTGTCTGCGGTTGTTTATGGTAGTGGGCATGGTATTCTTCAGCGGTCGATTCAAGCATGGATGATGAACAAGGTTTCAATAGAAGAACGATGCCTTGCCAATGGAATGTTTTTTAACTCATTGGTTTTGGGTGTTGTCTGTGGATCTATCTTTTTAGGGCTAATCGCATCTTCGTTTGGATCTATGCCGATGTATCAACTCTCTGTCTTGTTTATGCTCCTGTTTCTACTGATTTTGGTTGTATCCCAGGTAGTAGAGCGTCGTAACCATGTAATGGAGGAAGTGAAAATGCGAAAGGGTTAATTATCATGGAGAAACAGGCATCGCTTGTTTTTCTTTTTTTGGAAAAAAACAAGCGATGGTAGGGAGTGGATGTAGCCTAAAGAAGCTTAGAAGCTAGTATCTTCCTTATAGTATCCAAGCAATTCTGAGATTTGCTCCGCTACTTTTTTTATCTGCTCAATAAAGATTGGGTAGTCGCTTTCTGTTATTCGTGATGTCGGACCGATAACGGCAAGGGAAGAAACGACTTCTTCGGTGTAATCTCTAATTGGCACTGCAATGCTGACGAAGCCTTCGTAAAAATGGTCGACGGTTAACGAATAACCCCGTTCTCTTATTTTCTCCAACTCTAACTTCAATTTGTCCGGGTCCGTGATTGTTTTTAATGTATAAGGATAAAGTGGAGTGGTTAATAGTTGATTGATGCGATCTTCATGTTGATAGGCGAGGATAACTAACCCCTCACTTGTACAGTGGACCGGATTTCTTCGACCTATTCTTGTCACAAGCGGAACTGTTGCTTGATTCTCAACCCTCAGTAAATAAACGACCTCTGTTTTTTCCAAGAGGCATATATGTGCGGTTTCTTTTAGTGTATGAACTAATGATTGCAACAAGGGCAATGCTTCTTGATAGATTTCTGTATGGACGGAAATAACCCCGCCTAGCGTAAGAAGGGATAAACCGAGACGGTATCGGTTCGTTCGCGGGTTTTTTGTTAGAAAATTCTCTCGTGTCAGTGTTTTTATTAAACGGTGTGCTGTCCCTTTTGGTAAATCAAGTTTATTTGCAATTTCGGTTACGCCTAGCTCGTTCTGATTTAGTTTAAATAATCGCAAAATTTGCATCGCATGTTTCACTGAAGAAAGAAGTTGTCCTTCCTTGCCCTTTGTCATCATATCACCTACTTCAACTCCGTAATTTAATCTTGTCAGATAACGCTTGAGCTGCCTGTATGACTTTTTTTATGGTGTCTTGTTGGGAGGTCGTTACTCGTTTTACAGGACCGCTAATGTCAATGGCAGCAATAACTTCTTTTTTGGCGTTGTACACTGGTGCAGCAACGGACCAAATCTCTTCATCCCATTCTTGATTACTGATCGCATAGCCTTGTCGTCTAATTTGGGCTAATTTCTCCTGGAAACGTGTTGGGTCTGTTATTGTCTGTTTTGTGTATTTTTTTAGGGCCGCTTCCAATGGTTTTTGTTGGTATGCCAGTAGAACTTGACCGATGCTTGTACAGTGAATCGGAGTTCTTTTTCCAAGATGAGAATCTATTTTTAATGGTAAGTAACATTCTATCTTTTGCAAATAAATCACACTCGTTCCTTCGATAATGCCGAGGTGCGAACTTTCACCTGTACTAGTTGTTAAGTCTTTTAAGACCGGATTGGCATCTTTGATAATTTTCATTTGCGAGGTGACGGTGTTCGTTAATGCTAATACAGACACACCAAGACTGTACGTTTGGTTCGTCGTATTTTGGAGGACAAACCCTTCGCTTTCAAGAGTTTTTAATAGTCGGTGTGTTGTACTTACACCGAGATTTAATTTCTTTGCAAGATTCGTTAGTGAGATTTCAGGTTCTTCTGAAGTGAAGCATTTCAGTAAACGTAACGAATTTTCTAATGTAGAATACATCTTTTTCCCCTCACATTTAATCAAATCATCCTATTCTAACTATACCATAATACGTTGCGCTACCGCTCTAAAGCAGATGCTTAACAGAATAAGCAAGCAGCCTTTTTATGTTTCAAAAAGTAGATTACTAAAGAATTTTCATCGTTTTAAAAAAATAATTTTCTGTGTTCCACATAGAGGAAAACTAGCCTGTGGATGTTCGGGATCCAACACTATAATAAAGTCAAAAGAATAAGAAAAATTAAACATGTTGGAGGAAAAGCGGATGAGTAGACGTGAAAAACGAAAAGTCATAGTAGTAGGAGCAGGCCCCGTCGGTTTAACAGCTGCGCTTGCATTATCAAGTAAAGGAATCCAAGCAACTGTGATGGAAGCCGATCCAAAAGATCGACCACGTCCAGGTAGCAGAGCGATCTATCTTCATAAGGCGACATTAACTCATTTAGAGGAAATTAGCCCAGGACTCGGCTTTACCCTTTCTCGAAATGGTGTTTCATGGCCAATCAAACGTACCTTGTTCCGTGGTACAGAGGTGTACGTTCGAAACTACGGAGTAACAGATATGAACCATCCGACAAAGCTACCTCCTTTTACTAGTTTGCATCAAGATGAAATTGAGCGCCATATGTATGAGGCGTGCTTAAAGGCGGGAGTGGAATTTATTTGGGGTACTCCGGTAAAAGATGTGCAAACAAGTGACGAAGGGGCTGTCATTACAACAGAGGCTGGCGATACGTGGGAAACAAGCTATGTAATTGGTGCTGACGGGGCGCGTTCCGTTGTCCGCGAGTCGGTAGATTTAAAGCTAGAGGGCCCAAGGACAAGAGATACATTTCTTGTCGTAGATGTGAAAGAGGATGAAGAAAATCCACTACCACTTGAACGTGTTTTCTATTATCAGCATCAAGCGATGGGTGGACGAAATGTGATGCTTGTTCCTTTTAAAGGGGGATGGCGCGTCGACCTCCAGCTGTTAGAGGACGATAATCCAGAGGACTTTACGGAAATCGAAGGCGTGAAAAAATGGCTGCCAAACGTCATGGATGCGAAATACGCAGAGCGAATTACGTGGGTATCGACCTATCGTTTCCACCAAGTTGTAGCCAGCTCGTTCACTGATGAAAAACGCAAAGTTCTTCTTGCTGGGGAAGCTGCTCATCTTTTTGCACCTTTTGGGGCGCGTGGCTTAAACTCTGGTGTGCCAGATGCAATTATTGCCGTCAATGGGATTGCAAAAGCACTAAACGCAGACAGTCTAGAAGGAGCGAATGAAGCGATTCGTGCGGCGGCGAATGAACGCAAAATTGCAGCGGAATGGAACAGAAACGGTTCGACAACAGCGTTAAATCATCTTCAAGGAAGTTCGGCATACATGAACATGAAACGTGAATTAGCAGCGTCTCTAACACCAATTGTACCAAGATTGGGACGATGGTTAGATGAAGGCCCATATGGACCAAAGTCAGGTCCGCCTGAACTAACGACAAAATATTAAGAAGCATCTTTGGGAGGTACAGTATGAGTACGATTTATTACCAGGTTCATGTAAAGTTTGGTGATACGGATGGAGCTGGGATTGTATTTTATCCAAACTATTATCGGTGGATGGACGAAGCAACGCATCATTTTCTGACGACGATCGGTTTTTCCACAGCACAGCTGATCATGGTCGGAAAAGTAGGAATGCCGATAGTCGAGGCTAAATGTCAATTTAGGGCACCGCTCTTATTTGATGACATTGTTACAGTAAATTCGATGATAGTTGAACTGAAAGAGAAGGTATTTACGATTGAACATACCTTTTTGAAAGAGAAGAAGGAAGTAGCCACAGGTTATGAGATTCGTGCCTGGTGTGACCTTAGTGGGGAGCGTCCAAAAGCAATAGCGATCCCAAAAGAACTTTTGGAGGCCGTTAACACACTTAAACGAACAGTTAAGTGATAGACCAAATAGATTATTAGGAGGTAAAAAAATGAAACTAGTAAATTACCGTGTAGGAGAAAGTATTCGAGCTGCAGCCATCGTAGGCAATCAAGTGATTGACCTTAACCGTGCTTATGTCGCGATGCTAGAAGCGCAAGGGCAGGCGAGAGCAGAAAAAGTCGCAGAAGCATTGGTTCCTGCTAACACGATTGAATTTCTTGAGGGTGGGGACAAGAGTTTAGAAGAAGCTTATAAAGCGATCGAGTACGCTCAAGCAGAGGAAGCGACGAATCCGAAAATTGTCTTATCGAAAGACGATGTCCGAATCGAAGCACCGGTTCTTAAGCCAAATAAGATTATTTGTGTCGGACATAACTACCGTGAACATATTTTAGAAATGAAACGCGAGCTTCCACCATATCCGGTGATTTTTGCGAAGTTCAATAATGCGATTATCGGTCCGGAAGATGATATTCCGAATTCACCGCTGACGGAACAATTAGATTATGAAGCCGAATTTACTTTTGTTATTAGCAAGAAAGCTAAAAATGTCTCAAAGGAAGAGGCGCTAGATTATGTAGCTGGCTATACGATTGTGAATGATGTTACTGCTCGTGATTTACAACGACGTACGCTGCAATGGCTTCAAGGGAAAACGCTAGATGGAAGTGCACCGATGGGTCCGTGGCTCGTCACAAAAGATGAGATTCCTAACCCACATGAGCTAGAGGTGGTGCTTAAAGTAAATGGGGAAGAAAGACAGCGTTCCAATACGGCGAATCTCGTATTTGATGTCAATTATTTAGTAGAGTTTTTATCAAGCATTATGACACTAGAGCCAGGAGACGTGATTTGCACGGGGACACCTGGTGGGGTAGGCGTAGCCCGCGACCCACAAGTGTTTTTACAAGATGACGATGTTGTTCAAATCGAAATTGACAAGATCGGTGTCTTAGAAAATAAAGTGAAGTCCGTAACTAATGCGGTAAAGGTGGGAAGGTAAATGAGTCTACTGAAAACATATCAGAATCAGATGAATGAAGCGATCGATGGTATTGTTCAAAAGGTAGAACGATTATCCGAAGACACGATCCGGGTAAAGCCATCGGAAGAAGAATGGTCGATCATGGAAATTATTTGTCATGTGGAAGAAATCATTCCATATTGGGTCGATGAACTAACCCGTGTCGTGGATGCTGGTGGAACGGCTTGGGGAAGAGGTCTTCAAGATGAGGCGAGACTGGCAGCGGTAGCGCAAGCACCAGCCAGAAATGTAAGCGATGTCATTGAGGGGATTAAAAAGGCACAAGTCTATGCAAACGCACAGCTTGGTAAGTTGAATGATCAAGATTTAGAGCTAGAGGCACCACATCGTAATCCGAAATTTGGCACAAAGCCGATGACCTTTCTAGTAGAGCATTTTATTACGGAGCATTTAGCAAATCACGGCAAACAAATCGATCGTAATTTAAGCAAGTTATAAGACGAATAATCCAAAGGGAGGATGTTTTGTATGGCTGAAGCAAATTCGTTTTTTCAAAGTAAGGAAGTTCAAGATTTTAATAGAGAGATTGAGCAATATCATTTAGGTCCATTATGGAATGCAATCCCTGATTTAATGCATAAACAACCAAAACCAGAAGCCGTTCCATACTTATGGAAGTGGGAAGTGCTCGAGAAGAAGTTGCAAGAAGCGACTCAAATTTTCACTCCTGAACGTGGGGGAGAACGAAGAGCCATTTATTTTCAAAATCCCGGTTTTCAAAGCAGGCAGCCTTGGGGTTGGGCTTCGACAACAAATACGTTGTATGCAGCGGTACAGCTAATCTTACCAGGGGAGGAAGCGCCGTCACATCGTCATACACAAAATGCGATGCGTTTTATCACCAATGGTAGTGGAGCGTATTCCATTGTCGATGGGCAAAAAATTTATATGGAAGAAGGCGACTATTTAATCACTCCAGGTGGGCTTTGGCATGGTCATGGTCATGAAGGAGATAAGCCGATGATTTGGATGGATATTTTAGATATTCCAATCATTTATTCAGCTGCGGGAACCTTTTTTGAAGGCCACCCAGATGGATTAGAGAAGCCTTCGTTGCCGAATAATTATAGCTCTAGACGGTACATGGGGGGACACGTTCGACCAATTTCCGATCGAACGCCGCAAATCGCTCCGGTCGGCTCTTATAAGTGGGCACAAACAGAAGCTGCCCTGAATGGGTTAAGTGATTTTGAACCAGATCCATATGATGGTATCGCGGTAGAATATCTTAATCCTTCGAACGGGGCTACAGCGAATCCGACGATGGGTGCGTGGATTCAAAAGCTTCCGGCTGGGTTCCATTCAAAAGCACATCGCCATACAAATTCAGCGATTTACCATGTCTATGCTGGGGAAGGCTACAGTGTGATTAATGGAGTTCAGTACTATTGGTCGAAGGGAGATTACTTTGTGATCCCGAACTGGGCTTGGCATGAGCACGTCAACACATCGGTGGAGGATGCCATTCTTTTCTGCTCAAATGACCTTCCAATCATGGAGAAACTTAATTTACAAAGAGAAGAAGCGTACGAAAAAAATAAGGGATACCAAGAAATAACGAGTGAATTTTCTCCTAAACTGGTGAGGTAACCATTAGGGTATGGAAGAAGGAGAGGTTATAGATGGCGATGACGTTGAAGAATGTAAATACAGAAATCTATGGCACGAATGGAAAAAATGTCGCAGCCTTAGTGGAGCGGATTTCAAAGATTACCTTTTATAGTGCGCTTGGTGATCAAACAAACCAAGCGCCTGTAGAAAGTTCTGTTCAAGCGTTTATACATGCTCTAGATGCGGAGTGCCCTCAAGTAGTCACTTTAACAAAAGAGCAACTGTCTTCATTTTTAGAATCGATGCGACTAGAGGCAAGTCCGTTATGGGAAGAGTTGCAGCAGATTCCAATAAGGATTGCTCAAAAGCTTGAAGAAACAAATCGATCTGAGCTGTTGTCGTTTGCAAATGATGTCATCCCAGAACAAGTATTTCATGATGCTTATGATGGTAGTTTTAATCAATTAGAATCGGTTAGCCGCAGCGCCATTAGTATGTTTACAGGAGCAGCTATGTATATTACCGGTCTAGCGGTAGCTTGGGAATTGCTAGCGGACCTGCCTGGTTGGGAAAAGAACCCTTTCTTAGCACTAATTGAAGTACTGGAGCAAGGTCATTTGCCACTCGGCTTGTATGACAACCAATTTTATGTGATATAAGAACGACAACTTTTTTATTATGAGGATGTACAAAAAGGTCATAACTGGTCTTTTCGTACATCCTCTGTCTGTTCTTTCTAAAGATTGCTAATAACTTGATTCGTCTCTATCATTCTTATAAACATAGATAAGGAAAAGCTATAGAATATCCTCTATACTAAATGTTTCATTATCCAAGTGTATAAATTATAATAATGTTATATTCTTGTAATCACACTTATTAATGTTGTTTCAAAAGTGGGAAGTCAATATTGTTGTAATAATTATTCTGATTATTTTAAATAAATTGTTAATTTTAAGGTTAATAGGAAACTCAAATCTCTAGTATGAACGAGAGAAAGGGGAGCGGTGATGAAGTTAACAAAACGCGAAAAGCTGCTACAAAGACTCGAAAATCATTTGAGAATAACAGCTCGACAACTTGTGAAATTTGATACAGAAGAGGAAACATTGCAATATTTAATTGATTCTTTTCGCTCAGAGTTAAAGTGTGATTTTGTAGGAATTATACGTGAGGAAGAATATCAGTTTTCTTCCAAAGTGTGGAGTGGCGAGTGTACGTTTATAACGAATCATTTTCCAATGAAAGTTAGAGAGTGTTCTCCGACTTTATTAGACCACAGTTTGGCATTTTATAAAGTAGATGAAGAAACGAAGTGTAAGTTTACCAGGTTATTAATAGATAAAAAAATCTCAACATGGTTTACTGTTCCAATAAGAGATGATAACGATAATTATGGTTTTTGCATCATTGGTTTTCTAAATTTTGTCCCTCTTTTAGAAGAAATGGACGAAGTTTTTGTTGAATTTGGAAAAGATGTAGCGATAGCGATTTCACTAGCGAAAAGAAAAGAAGTGCAAAAACAAAAAATTATTGGAATGGAATGGGTAAGTAATAATCTATCAATAGCCACTTCTCTCGATCAAGTGATAGAAAAGGTAGTAGAAGGTGCTGGAAGAGGGACAGGATCGCAATTTGCATGTATCTACTTGTATGATGAGCAAGAAAATTGCTTTGTTTTACAACCGTCCATATTTGGAAAAGCAGGGCAAATAATGAAAATTGAAGTTGAAGGAAATTATGTTTTAAAAGATTATTTTCCTTTTTTAGAAACACCAGGAGGACAACAGATTACAATCCCCTTAGTAATCGATTTAAAAACGATTGGGGTTTTACATGTAGAAAACAAAGAAAACGGATTTTTCACAAAAGAAGATTGCGAAATTTTAGAGTTATTATCAAGCCATGTAGCAACGATGATTGAAAATGCTCGTTTATATAAAAATGAAAAAGACCATAAGCACCGATTACATAATTTATTGGATTATCAACAGGCATTAGTAAAAGAAACGGTAGAAAATGATAGTTTCGATGGAATTACAGCAACGTTAAGTGAACTTTTCTCAAAGTCAGTGATCTTATTTGATCGTTTTATGAGACCGATTTCTTATCAATTATTTGCATTTAATAAAGAGGAATTGCAATCATTTATTGATTTAGCCACTATCGAGGTTTTTCAAAAGAGGCATCGAGAACTCTTTTTTTCCGTTGATGAAGATAGAAAAGTCGGGGTATGGCCTGTGAATGGTGGTGGAGAGTTACTAGGGTACTTAGCTATTGATATTACTGATGAAGCAATGGATGATTTCTATCAATTAAGCATTGATTTGGCCCGAAATATATCCTCCATCCAGTTTATTAAACAAAAACTCGTTCTAGATACTAAAGAGCACGTGAAAGACAGTTTTATTAATAAGTTACTTGTGGAGACTATCGATAATGAAGAAAGTATCATTCAATATGCCAATTTGTTTAACTGGAATTTATTTAACGAGCATCGAGTGACGGTACTATCGATTAATCTTAGTGATAGAGATGAACAAACTAACAATATACTTGAAAAGCAAGCTAAAAAATCAACGCTCTGGGACCAAATAAAAACGAGGCTATTGATTTACGACCAAGATATGATTATTGCTAATAAAGGTGATGAAAATATATTAATTGTGCCGGCTGTCCGAGAAGGGACAAACCCAAAAGTATATTGGCAAAAATTATATGAAGAAATAACAAAGTGGCTAAAGGTCCAAGGTGATTCAAGTCAAATATTAATAGGGATTGGGGGGACAACAAATAAGCTAAGTGATTATTATTTAGGATACCAGCAAGCTGTTCAAGCACTTAATGTTGTCTATCACCGTTTTAAAGATATTGGGTTTGCGGTTTTTGATGAGTTAGGTTCGTATACGGTCTTGCATAATATAAAAGACTCAAGCATTGCTAGACTTTTTATTGATAAGCAGCTTCAAGAGTTATTACAATATTCCGAAGGGAAAAGCATGGATTTATTCCGAACATTAAGAGTGTATTTATCCCATAATGGCAGTATTAAAGATACGTCAGAAGAGCTGTTTATTCATAGAAGCTCATTACTTTATAGACTAGAAAAAATTCAAAACCTTCTTCATGTGAATCTTGATTCTTCAGAAGACCGCTTTGATTTAATGATGGCATATAAACTATATGATTTATATTATACAAATAAAATTAATAGTTAATGGAGTGGGTTGTCTATTAGGTCTGTTTATTGATCTTTCAGGACAACCTGTTTCATTTCCTATACTATAAAGAAAAATAGAACAGACTTTCCTATACAGTAAATGTACCTTTTGCGAGTGACGCCTTTTAAAATAAATGTAGGT
Source organism: Alkalihalobacillus sp. LMS39 (assembly GCF_022812285.1). Lineage (NCBI taxonomy): Bacteria > Bacillati > Bacillota > Bacilli > Caryophanales > Bacillaceae > Alkalihalobacillus > Alkalihalobacillus sp. LMS39. The sequence goes on along the minus strand of NZ_CP093300.1, from coordinate 3,183,323 downwards.
CTACATCTCATACTCCTTTTACTTTGAGAAGGCTTACATTATTAGATTCAAAGGAAGATGAATTGATATGGTGGATTTCACTCCATGAAGGAAAGGAAGCGAAAACAATGTCTAAATCTTTTAAAGTTGGAATTATAGGTGCGGGAAATATGGGATCGGGAATTGCTCAAAAAATGGCTCAAGAAGGGCTCGATGTTACCTTAGTTGATGTCACAGATCAACAGGTCGAGCGAGGGATTGGAAGTATTAGAAAGACACTTGCTGAAGGAGTTGAGCGAGGGATTTTTAGTGAAGACCAAGTGAAAGCGATTTTAAATCGACTTCATGGTACTTCTTCCTATGAAGCGTTAAAGGATGCCGATCTTGTTGTAGAAGCAGTGTTTGAAGATGTGCAAGTAAAGGGTGCTGTGTTCCAAAAGCTTGATAGTATATGTGACGAGAAAACCATATTTGCAACGAACACATCAAGCTTGTTTGTAAAAGAACTAGCGACATTTACAAAGCGCCCAGATCGAGTAATTGGAATGCATTATTTCTATCATCCTGCCAAAAATAGACTCGTAGAAATTATTCCGCATCAAGAAACAAGTCAAGAAACGATTGAAACAACTCTATTAATTGGCAAGCTTCATAATAAAACGTGCATTGTCGTAAAAGACTCTCCAGGGTTTGCGGTCAATCGATATTTTGTTCCATTTTTAAATGAATCGGTTCATTTGTTGCAGGACGGTGTCGCGAATATCGCAACGATTGATGCGGCGGCAAAACAAGGGTTTGACATTGGTATGGGGCCATTTGAATTAATGAATGTGACAGGAATACCAATTGCTGAGCATTCGTGTACGTACCTAGCAAAAGAAATTAGTGAGTTCTATGCTCCTAGTGAGCTACTTCAAAAACAAACAGAGATGAAAGAGGATTGGGACCTTCGTGGGGATATAGATGAAAGCAAATTTGAAGCCATTAATCGCCACCTTTATGCGACGGTTTTCGGTGTCGCTGGTGCGCAAGTGGATGAAGGTGTCGCTAGTATTGAGGATACAGACCGTGGGGCTAAGATTGGCCTAAAATGGAAGTTTGGTCCGTTTGAATTAATCAATAAAGTCGGTGTAAAAGAAGCACTTGAGATGGTCACTCAGCTTAATTCGAAACGTTCTAGTTTCCATGTGCCGACGATCTTACAGGAGCATGCTCTGAAGGATCAATCCTTTGCCTTTAACTACATTGACATGGAAACGAAAAATGGCATTGCCTATATTACAATCAATCGTCCGGAAGCGATGAACGCCTTAAATCCAGTAGTTGTTGAACAATTAGAAAAGGCCTTTAACGAGGCAGAAGAGAACCCTGATGTGAAAGGAATTGCGATTCAAGGAGCTGGTAAAGCATTTGTGGCAGGGGCGGATATTAAGTTTTTTATTGATTGTATCGAAAGCAATCAAATAGAGAAAAATGTGGAGTTCACGCGCAAAGGGCATCAATTGTTTAGAAGAATGGAAACGTCAGATAAAATGACGATTGCTGTCTTAGACGGACTGTCCCTTGGGGGAGGAAGTGAACTTGCCCTATCTTGCCAAGCGATTGTAGCAACCGCTCAAGGTTCTCTCGCTTTTCCGGAAAGTGGGCTAGGGATTTATCCCGGCCTTGGCGGTATGCTGCGATTGAATAAGCATGTCGGTAAGGAATTATCGAAATATTTTGTGTTAACAGGGAAACCGTTGACTGCAGCGGCAGCGAAAGACTTAGGAATTGTCACTGCATTAACCGAGATGGAGAACCTCGAAACAACGATTGAAATGGTGCTTGCGCAAGGGAAACGAGAAAAATATGCAACAAGAGAAATTCCAACAACGTATAACGAAATGGTCGATGGATTCTCTGATGAAAATGTCGAGCGTATGATTAACGGTGAGCGACCACATCAAGTAAGTGAAGCGTTTGCAGATAAAGTAATGAAAATACTTGGCTTTAAAGCACAAACTGCAATGAAGACAATTAATGATCTCATTGATCAGCAAACAGAAATGACGATTGATGAGGGAATTGAACTTGAATTAAGCTATTTAGTCAAAACCTTTGAAACAGAGGAGGCGCATATCGGGTTAAAGGCCTCAATGAACGGAGAGCGTCCAGTCTTTAAAAAGGCAGAAGTCTAAATAGAAGGAAGTGAAATGTATGAGCATGTTTAATAAAGCTTTTATACCATATGGAGGTTATTATTCAACTCCTTTTGTGAAATGGCAAGGCAGCTTGCAAAATGAAAATTCATTAGAGCTAGGTGCGAAAAGTAGTAAAAAATGGTTTGAAACAAAGCGCCTTAACCCAAATGAGGAACTCGACTATGTTTATTTAGGTGTTACCGTTGGCCAAAAAAGTGTCTTTTATGGTTCATCATGGGTAGCAACGATGATGGGCGCTCCTGATCTGCCTGGGCACACGCTAATGCATGCTTGCGCGACGTCGACGACTTCGGTCTTTCATGCAGCATCAGCGGTTGAGGTTGGCAATATTAAAACGGCTTATTGCTTACTAACAGACCGCTGCTCGAATGGACCACATACGATTTGGCCGAACCCGAAAGGACCGGGTGGCCAAGTCATTTCTGAAAACTGGAACTTAGATAACATGGCGCAAGATCCATCCACAGGGATTGGGATGTTAATGACAGCTGAACGAGTGGCTAAAGATCATGGCTTTACGAAGGAACAAGCGGATGAACTCATTTTGCGTAGATATGAGCAATATGGAGAGGCTTTAAGAAATGATCGTACCTTCCAAAAACGTTACATGCAACCGGTCGAAGTGGCTGTCTCAAAACGAGAAATGAGAGTTATTGAGACAGACGAAGGCGTGACAGAAACGTCAAGAGACGCCTTAAGTCGCTTAACACCGACAGCAGAAAATGGGATTGTCTCGTTTGGTGGGCAGACGCATCCAGCGGACGGAAATGTCGGGATGATCGTCACAACAGAAGAGAATGCGAGACGTCTTAGCACGAATGATAGCATATCTATTCAAATTATTTCTTATGGATACGCTAGAGCAGAAAAAGCGACAATGCCAGTGGCTCCAGTACCAGCGGTGAATATGGCACTTGAGCGAGCAGGGATATCGATTCATGATGTGACAACGATCAAAAATCATAGTCCGTTTATCGTCAATGATATGTTTTTTGCAAAAGAGCTTGGAATTGATCCAATGCATTTTAATAACTATGGGACGTCCCTAGTATTTGGACATCCACAAGCTCCAACAGTAGGAAGATTACTAATTGAAGCGATTGAAGAAACCGTTGAAAAAGGTGGAGGCTATGCACTGGCGACAGGCTGTGCGGCTGGAGATAATGGTGCCGCCATTCTTGTCAAGGTCGGTTAAATTCTAAAGTTGCTATCTTGACTAGGAAGGAGAATGTTCATTGAATTACAAACAATCGTTACCTGAGGTTTTAGAAGAAGCATATCTTCATTATCCTGATAAAGAAGCCATGTATGATGGACTTTCTCGTCTAACATACAGAGAACTTTTTGAGGATGTACAGCAACTCGCTTCCGGTCTAGCACAGCTAGGCATAAAAAAAGGAGATCGAGTCGTTGCTTCCTTACCAAACTGGAATGAGTTTGTGACGATTTATTTCGGCTTAGCTAGACTTGGTGCAATTTTAGTTCCGTGTAATACACGATATCGTAAGGAAGAACTAGACTATATTCTTGAAGATTGTCGAGCAAAAGTAGCCTTCATTGCAGAGGAAACTGGACATCTTGATACATTGCTCCAATACTTGAAAGCATCTGGTAATGGGGGAGCGCTGGAACATATCGTGACGGTCCGCTTTCAAAAGGAAGGTCATACTTCCTATGCTGAACTATTGGATTTAGGTGATAAACGCCCAGCTCCAGCAATTGCAATTGATCCGGTAGAAGATGTATTTTCCATCTTGTATACATCAGGAACGACAGGAAGGCCTAAAGGAGCCATGTTAACGCACAAAAATGTTGTTCATACTTCGAAAGTATCAGCAGAGTTTATGAATTGCACAAGTGATGATGTGTTTTTAGTTGCGGTGCCGGCTTTTCATGTATTTGGGATGGTACCTGGAATTTTATCGGCAATCTCGACCGCTGGAAAAATTGTTTTTATGGAACAGTTTAAGGCGGATAAAGCGTTAAAACTAATTGAACAAGAGAAGATTTCTGTTCATCATGGTGTTCCAACGATGTTTATTCTTGAACTAAATCATAGCGAGTTTAAGTATACCGACTTATCATCTTTGCGTACAGGAATCATTGCAGCTGCACCTTGTCCTGTTGAAATTGTCAAGAAAATTCGGACAGAAATGGGCTGTGATGTTGTTGTTTCGTATGGATTAACAGAATCATCAGCTGGGGTTACATTTACTAGTTTTGAGGATGATGATCTACTACGTTCTGAAACCGTTGGAAAAGTAATGCCTGGTGCGATGGCAAAAATAGTAGATTCCAACCGAAACGAGCTTGCTGTCAATGAAGTTGGTGAATTAGCCATTAAAAGCTTTGGCGTAATGAAAGGGTACTTTCAATTACAAGAAAAAACAAACGAAGTGATGGATCATGAAGGATGGTTTTATACAGGTGATTTAGCGACGATTGATGAGAGCGGCTATATTCGGATTGTAGGCCGTAAAAAAGAAATGATTATCCGTGGTGGCTATAATATTTATCCTAGAGAAATTGAAGAAATCTTTTATAAACACCCAAGTGTCCTCGAGGTAGCCGTTATTGGCTTGCCGGATACGGTCTTAGGAGAGGTTACGTGTGCTGCAGTAAAACTGAAACCGAACCAACAAGAAGATGAACAATCAATGAGAGACTATGTCAAAGGCAAAATAGCCAACTATAAAATTCCTGATCATTTTATTTTCTTAGAGGACTTACCAATGACTGCTAGTGGCAAGATAAAGAAAATGGCACTGGAAACTCACGTTAGAGAGAAATTAAAAGCAATACTACGCTAATAATAGATAGTCCTACCGTTTGTTATATCCCCTTTTGTATTACTAAAGATAATGAATACTATTAACGAGTAAATCACTCTGTTAAGGCTATGGTTGATTTTGGGTTCGCTAAAAAGCTTGCCCAAAATCAATTTATTAACATGTGGTCGACATTAACTTCGGAATCTCCAACACTACTATCAGTAACTTTTCCATCTGGCGAAATTAAAGCGCTTACATTAAATGTGTTCCAATACACGTGGCCTTTGTTACCATGATTGGAGGTGTTGCATACAACAAAATACGTATTAAAGAGGGAAGGAAATAATAATAAATGGGGGTGGTAGTTGCTAACAGTTCTATTAAACTAAGTGAAAGTTATTTTGAAAGCAATGGAGATGCGTTTTTCTACTTAAACTTATATAGAATGTAGTATTTGTTAGTCAAATATTTTATAAAAAGGTGGAAGACATATGGTGAATAAGACTTTAAAGTTTATCGTATCCATTTCTATGACGTTTGTTCTTTTGTTGGCTCTAGGAACACCAACTCATGCCTCACCGGTACGTGGTGTTGAAGAAATAAAAAATATTCCATACACTGACCCTGTTCCTCAACATACCCAAGGTAACTTACTAGATCTCTATATTCCCGAAAGGCGAGGAAATAAAAAATTACCTCTCATTATTTGGACCTCGGGTTCTGCATGGATGAGTGATGCAGGTAAGGAAGGTGCTGCCCAAATCGCTCCTCATTTCACTGAAAAAGGGTATGTCGTTGCTGTAGTAAGTATCCGCTCAAATACACAAGTAAAGTTCCCTGGTCAGCTCCACGACATCCGTGCAGCCATTCGTTGGCTTCGGGAAAATGCCGATGAGTATAATATTGATCCAAATCGAATTGCTATACTAGGTAACTCATCAGGCGGTTGGGCAGCTGCAATTGCAGCGACTACTAGTAACATTTGGCAGTTAGAAGGAGAAACAGACGTACAAACTTCTAGTGCAGTTCAAGCAGCTGTTCCATTCTTCCCGCCAGTTGATTTACTTGTCATGAACGAACAAGAATATACGATTATAGACCATTATGCCCCTAATGCACCTGGTTCAATATTAATGGGTTTCCCTATCCAAAATCATCCAGAGCTCACTAGAAAAACAAACCCTATTTACTACATCGATGACAATATGCCAGCGATGCATATTTTCCATGGCTACAGTGATGTAATTGTTCCACATGGACAGAGTGTCTTACTCTACGAGGCCTTAGCAGCAGCTGGTAATGAGGTATCATTTACTTCCGTCCCTAGTGCTGGACATAATCACAACCAAATTATGGGGGCGAGCGAATATACGGTGTTCCATACAAACCGAGGGGGTCAAGAGAGAATTGGAGCTCAACCTGCACCAACATGGGAGAACGTGGAACGCTTCATTAATAAGGCCCTCAATCGTGCGCGATGAGTTGATAGTGAGTTCAATCCCCACTCTACCTTTATACAACGATAGCTTAATGATAAAACAGAGAAAGACGACCACGTTTGGTGGTCGTCTTTCTCTGTTTTACTCAGCTAGTGACCTCTAAGTCCAAGTAGTATTACAAAAAAGCAGTTACTTTCCAAGATACTCTACCTATTAGACTAGCTTGGATCATGCTTTAAATAAGCCCGTTTGATTACAAAACGGTAACTATGATAGAAAAACTTCAAGATTATAGTGGGAAAATTCATCTTTAGCTATTATAATGGGGTAGAAAATATATTAGTGTTATTATTATCTAATTAACATTATTGTTAATATTAATATCGAAAAAGGAGAGTATTCATGGCACAGAATAAACGAACAAGTTCATTTCAAAACCAGATTATTGCTCATTATCATTTCGACGACCAGAATGAAATTGGAAAGGATTCCTCAGGCAGGGGGAATGATGCAACGGCTGAGGGAACAAGTAAGCCAACGATAGAAACGGTCGGAGGGAGAACGGCCCTTTCATTTGCCGGTGGAAAAAACGGCAGCTCATATATGAAACTACCAGAACATTTACTTAACTGTATCAGTGATTATACCGGTCTTACTGTTAGTACTTGGGTCTACTTTAAAAAAGGGACGAACGTATGGGAGAGAATTTTTGATTTTGGTAAGGGTGCAACAGGTCCGTATTTATTTTTATCACGTAATGTAAGAGGGGTTTGTTTTTCAGAATCAGACATTGTGGCTGATGCGGGAAGGACGTATTCTTCAGGTGAATGGATTCATGTCGCGATGTCGGTTACAGGAACAAAGGGTGGTACGTTAAGTAGTGCCGGCCCGATTATTTATGTGAATGGGGAAGTCATTGCCGATGGATCAATTAGTCAAACATCAAGCGGTACGTATAAAAGACTTCGTCAGTGGTTTGATACCTTCTCTGAACCAGAAGTCTATTGTAATAATTATATTGGGCGGTCACAGCATGAAGTTGACCCTGATTTCAACGGTTCGTTGACGGACTTTCGAGTGTATGGTGTTGGGCTAACCGAAGATGAAATCATTGAAGTGATGTGTGAGTCTTTAACAGATAAAGAAATTACAGCGCTTGCAAAAGATAAATATTTATCGTTTCCATTAACCGTCGTGACAAAAGATGTTTCATTACCTATGTCTCTAATGGGGGGCAAGGTTACGGTTTCATGGGAATCGAGTGACCAATCTTCATTATCGAATGATGGAAAAATAGGCGAGGTCCAATCACCAAAAGCCGTGACGTTATCGGCAAAACTTCGTAAAGGGGAAGATGTTGCCGAAAAGCAGTTTTCTGTTACTGTTCTACCGAAAGGTCTTCCATCACATACGTTAACGATTGATGGAAAAAAAGAACTTGTAGATGTTAGTGACACGTTTTACGGACTTTTTTATGAAGACATTAACAATGCGGCAGACGGTGGGATTTATGCAGAGCTTGTACAAAATCGCTCGTTTGAATCGTTCGCTTTTGATACTTATTCCCATCAATCTGGGGAGTGTGGATGTTCTACAGGGAGAAATCATGAGCCACTTCATGCATGGTTTGGGGACGTTGATAATGTAACCGTCCACAACTCAGGCGGATTAAACGAGCATTTTGGCATAACGGATAAAGATGTGAATTCTCACTATATTACAGTCCAAGCGGGTAGTACAATAATTAACAAAGGATATACCGATTCTAATCACCACTGTGCGATGTCGATTACAAAAAGAGATGCCTATGACTTTACAATTTGGGCAAAAGCAGAACATGCTAGTCGCATTCACGTACAGCTTCAAAATGAGGAAGGTAGTGCCATAAGTGATGCGATCATGGTTAATATTGAAGGTGGAGGCACGTGGAAAAAGTACGGAATTGACAAAAAGATTGTTTTAACAGGGACGGAAACAGCACTTGGTCAGCTAGCTTTAACATTTGATGGTGATATTTCTATTGATATGGTTTCTTTATTCCCGCAAGATGTTTGGGGTGCTAATGAAGAAGAAGAATCAAACACAGCGCACGCCAACTATAAAGGAAATCCTAATTATCGTCTAAGAAAAGATTTAGTCAAAGCATTAGTTGATTTACATCCGACATTCCTTCGTTTTCCAGGAGGTTGTATTTCAGAAGGCTCTTATATATGGGATAATGTCTATGAGTGGAAAGATTCTGTCGGTGCAATTGAGCTCCGAAAAGAAAACTTTAATGTATGGGGTTACATGATGACGATGGGGCTTGGCTATATGGAATATTTCCAATTAGCTGAAGATCTAAATGCGACACCGTTACCAGTCATGGCTTGTGGCGTTCTTTGTCAGGCACGATCAGATTATGTCCATCCTGCAGGTGGAGAACTTCGAGATTATTATGTGAAAAGTTTTACAGATTTAATTGATTTTGCGATAAGCACAGATGTTGAACTGAATGAATGGGCTCGATTACGCAAAGAAATGGGACATGAAGCACCGTTCCCATTACATTATCTTGGCATGGGAAATGAAAACTGGGGAACTGAATTTTTTGCTAACTTTGAGTACTTTAAAGCAAAAATCGATGCATATATGGAAAAGAACTATCCTGGTTATGAATTGCACATTATTTCAACGGTAGGGGCCCAAGCTGATGACGATGCGTATCAAGAAGGCTGGAAGTTCTTAAGTGGGAATTTGACAGGAACGGCGACGGTGAACTTCACAGATGGGAAGACGGTAACTAAAGAAACGGTCTCATGGTATGAAAAGCAACCGAATTATATGGATACGATTGCCGATGAACATTATTATCGCTCAAATGAGTATTTATTAAACAATGCGGATCGATATAACTATTACTATCGTGCTTATCAAGCTGATGGAAGTTTGGATGAAAGGGAAACATCTAAGGTGTTCGTTGGGGAGTATGCATCGACAGATAAAAATACATTAGCAGGGGCGATTGCAGAAGCGGCAATCATGACGGGCTTTGAAAAAAATGCTGATGTTGTCAGGTTAACAGCATATGCCCCATTATTTAATAAAGTATTAACGGATGGAACATATCGGTGGACACCTGATTTGATTTGGTTTGATGATGAAACAGTATGGTTTACACCGAACTATTATGTCCAGCAGCTTTTTGCGAGGTATATTGGAAGAAAAGTGTTAGGAACTTCTTTTTCAACTTACCGCAAGGGTGAACTTACCAATTTAAAACCACGTGGAGGCATTGAAATTGCAGCTGGAAATGGAGAGCTCCATGTCAAAGATGTAAAGGTTATTGACAATATAACCGGCAAGCTTTTATTCAACCAGGATTTCACGAAAGAACTGCATCCAGAATGGCAAGTGATCCCTGGTTCAAAAGGCTACAAGCTTGATGCTGAAAAAGGGTTAGTTCTTGAAGCTCAAAATGGAGGATTGAATGGGTTATATCTACTAAATCCGGCTTGGAGTAATTATAAAGTCGAAGTAACGGCAACAAAAGTATCAGGGGATGATGGTTTCTACATTGGTGTTGGCTTAACTGATATTTCAGCTGAGAAAAAGGATGTTATCGAGTACGCTGTCGGATACAACGGTACCGCAACAGGTGTGAAAGTGTATAAAGACGGAGTTCAAGGTTATATGTTAGGTGATTATTCATCAAGTACAGCTGCAGGTAATCTGCGTTCAAGTTGTTTGGAAGAAGTAATTGAGGGAACGCCTTATACGATTTCTGTTCATTATGGTGGAGATGCTGGTGACCGACTAATTTGTTCCTACACAGATGGAGAATTCTCGAGTAAAGTTTTAGATTATAAATTGGAAGCGTATAACAGTGACATATTTAACTCTGTTACAAGTGATGACGACGCTATTTATGCAAAACTTGTCAATGCTGATCCTTTTGAAAAAACGGTAAAGCTTTCCTTGAAGGATGTTAAAGTTGTAAAACAAGCAAAAATGATCGTAGTCACAGGGGATGAATCTCTTGTTCATGTCCCCAATGTAAATAAAAAGAACGCGGAACAGGTAGTGCCGGTTGAGAAGGAAATCGAATTGAATGATAATAGTGCTACAATTACACTGGCGGCGAATTCGGTTAATGTGATTGTAGTAAATAAAAAGATTTGATTTGTAGTTTTTGATTGGTAATTGAGGTGGAAACAAAAGAGAGGGTGTCCAAAAAGGTAGACTTTTAGGACACCCTCTTTATTTTAAAGAGGGAGCATAAAAATTTTGGTGTAGCAGTGAAGCTTTGAAAGCTTATTCAAGAAGAGCGAAGGCGGCGCACCTGCGCGTTTCACCCCAAGAAGAACACTTGGGGTTCACTTTCAAAAGCGGGCAGGGCTCCGCACTTCACTTGAAATGAAAAGACGCTACGCGTTTTTCTTATTAAAATATGTTTTTGTCATGGAAATAAAATCTGCTAACGGAGAGTTTATCCATTTGTTTTTATGTAATGCCATCTGTGTTGTAAGAACGGGCATTTTAACATCAAAATTCACTTCCGACAATGTCCCTTCTTTTAAATCTTGTTCAACCACCATTTCTGGTAAGATGGCTATTCCTAAATTTGCCATTACGCATTTTTTTATCGCCTCTACACTAAGAAATTCAAGCGTGGTTTTTGGATTGACCTTATACGAGTTAAGAATTTCTTCAAATATTTTTCGGTATGAGCAACCGTATTCTGTATATAAGATGGTTTCCGTTTCTAGGTCTTCAGGGATTACGTTTTTTTTACCAACAAACTCATGATTAGGTGAACTGATTAAGAGTAGCCTTTCATGGATTAAAGGTGTTGATTGAACATAAGGATTTATTTTTTTTGTATCCATTATAAAAGCCAAATCAATTTCCCCCTCGATTAAACTTTTGGTAGCCATTTCATCTGAATGAGCTGCTTTGAAAATAAGTTGAATGGAGGGATATTTCAGTTTAAAACACCGAAGTAAGTTTGGAAGACGATATGTACATTGGCTTTCTTGTGCACCAATAATAAGTGTCCCACCATTTTGGTCACCTACCATAGCGTTTCTAGCTTCTTCTTCTAAACGAACGAGCTTTATAGCATATTGCCTCAACCGCTCTCCAGAATGAGTGAGAATTAGTTTTTTTCCTAGTCGCTCAAAAAGCTGAAGGTTTAGTTCGTTTTCTAAATTTTTTATTTGAGCAGTGACACTGGATTGAGCATATTGAAGCTTCTCCGCTGTTTTTGTGAAATTTAATGTATCACATGCTACGAGAAAGGTTTTGAGATGTTTAATGTCCATTTTAACCTCCTTCTATCAGTAAAAACGATTATTACTATCGAAATAATCATCTGTAACGATTTTAAAGGATAGTGTAACCTTAATTTACTGATTATTCAAGGAGGGATTAGATGAAGAAATTATTAATCATTACTGGGCAAGATTACTATGAGAGAGCGAAAGGGCAACTGAATGAGGCGATGTCAAGGTATATTGAAGAATGTACAAAAAATGAATTTGAAATCGTACGGACAAATATAGTTAAAGGTTATCAAGTGGGGGAAGAAATCGAAAAATTTAAATGGGCCGACGTCATCATCATTCAAACACCAATATATTGGTTTAGCTTGCCAGGTATTTTAAAAAAATATATTGATGATGTTTTTACTCCGGATGTATTTTTTGGGAAGTCAAAAGGATTTGGGCAAGGAGGAAAATTTACCAAAAAGAAATATATGCTTTCTGTTACATGGGGAGCAAGTGAATCAGAGTTTAATAATACGGAGGGTGGTTTTCTCGAAGGGGTAAGTGAAGAAACTGTTTTATTTCCTGTGCATAAAACATTTGAATATTGTGGGTTCAACAAGTTACCAACATTCTCAATCTATTCATCAATGAAGCTACAAGAACTAGAGCCCTATATGATAAAAATGCAAAGGCATTTACAACAACACGTCTCCCAGCAACAGGAGGGTTTATGATTATGAGATTACTTCATCATCGTCATTTTAAGTATTTCTTTTTATCAGATATTATTTCCGGATTTGGTGTTGGGATGGCTACGATTGGTGCCAATTGGTTTATTTTAGAACAGACAGGTGCAGCGAGTGTTGTTGGGTTTATGTTATCGATTAATGTAATAGCAGGATTTTTAGCCTCGCTTGTAATGGGTGGTATTATTGATCGATTTCAAAGGAAAACAGTGATTCAATGGACTTATTGGATAAGAGCTATTGCGATAGTCGGTATTACAACATTTATTTTTCTAAACGGGTTTAGTGTGATGTATATGTATATGTTTTCAGCTATTAATGGTATTGGGTGGGCGATTTATATATCAGCATCAAGAAGTCTAATCCAAGAATTGCTGACTGAAAAACAACTGATAAAAGGGAACTCTTTAGTTGAAGTTAGCTTACAAGTAGGGATGTTTTTAGCTGGAGGAGCTTCTGGTTTTTTATATCAGTATTGGGGATTTGAGATCATTTTATTACTAAATGCTTCTGTTTTCATGATTAGTAGTTTCTTTCTTTCTAAAGTTCATTACAAATCGATTCCTATTGATAATGAAAAAGAGCCATTTGTAAGTTCAGTAAAGGAAGGTATAAACTTTCTGTTTGCTAATCCAAAACTGTTCTTTTTCGGGGTAGTTCCAGTCATTCCATTGGTTGCTACAATGATTTTTAATGTTGTTTTACCAAGTTACGTAAGTGATAGTTTAAAAGCAGATGCGATTGTGTTTGGATTGTCTGATATGTTTTATGGAGTTGGAGGATTATTATCAGGATTTTTAGCAGCCCCGTTGGTTGCTAAAATTCGAATGAACAAAGTAATCCTATTGTATTTTATAATCGCTGTTGTTGTTTTAGTTTCGTTAGTGTTTAACACGTTCATTTTAGTATTATATGCAGGAAGTTTCTTTATCGGCTTATCGAATTCGTCCATTAGGATTGTCATGAATACGAAGTTAATGGAAACGATCCCTAAGCATTATATGGGTAGAGCGATGTCTGTCTGGATGGCAGTTTCATTTTTGCTTCAGACGATCGTAGCTACAAGTATAGGAGTTCTAATGGACTTATATCACCCAGGGATTGGATTTTTAGTAATGTCAGCATTAATGTTATTTGGAGCTATGTTATTTTTACTAACTCAAAGACAATTTAAAGAGAACGACTCTCTGAACGAAAAAGCTTCATAAGGAAATGACTTATGATAAAGTGGTTGCTTAAAGGTTTTACAATGAATTATGTCCAGTCTGAGCGTCATTTTATGAAGATTTTTTGAGGTTTAGAATGTACCTTAGCAAAAACAAAAACAGCCGTTCCAATAGGAATGGCTGTTTTGCATATAATCATCAAGAAGAACTTGACACATAAGTTTGAATTAAATTTGCTACTGATTTATCATATAAGGATTTTGCTGTTTCTAAGCTTTCAATGTGCCCGGCAAGATATAGGTGAATAACTCCGTGTAACGATGCCCAAATCACACGGACAACTTCTAACGGGTCTTTCTCTGAGATTGTTCCTGCTTCAATCGCTCCTTTAATAACTTCGGTGAACTGCTGTAACGCAGTATTGGTAGCATCTATACTTTCTTCTTCTAGTTTAAACTCACTAAAAGCCCCTCCGAACATCAATTGATAATAGCTTGGATAGTTATAACTGAAATCCCAGTAGGCTTCACAAAGACTGCAAAGATACTCTTGCAAATTTTCTTGTTTGTCTATTGAACGGAATGATTCTGCTAAAAGTTTACAGCCTTCTAGATATAGAAGTTTAATCAAACCATCCTTTTTGTTGAAAAGATTATAAATAATCTTCGTTGAACATTCCATTTTTTCTGCAACTTTACGAATTGTGACAGCTTCAGGTCCATGTTCCTGTAAGAGTATAGCTGCAGCTTCTACAATCGTCTGTTTTAAATTTTCATTATGCTCAAGTTTTGTTTCTTGATAGGTTTTGAAGTTCATTGTGTCACCCTCAAATCATTCGAATTAAAAAGAAACAGCGTTTCTACATTATGTACTATAGTGTATGTCATTAGAGCTAGTCAAACAAGTAGACGGAAGCTTTAAATAAGGTTACAATGTAATCAAACAGAAACACTGTTTCTATTTGATTACATTAGGGAGGATTGATGGAATGAAACTGGATAATGGAAAATGGGCTTTAGTAACAGGAGCTTCTTCAGGGATTGGTAAAGTATTTGCTCACGAACTGGCAGCTAAAGGGATTCACTTAGTTCTAACAGCTCGCTCAGAAACGAAACTTAATGAGCTTGCTCGGTATCTTGAAGAAAAATATCAAGTTCAGACGGAGGTAATTGTAGCTGATCTGTCACAGGCAGGGGTTTCGACAAAGCTTTTTCAGGAGTGTGTCAAACGTGGCCGTAAGATTGATATACTAGTAAATAATGCTGGCTTCGCGACACATGGACTTTTTGAGAAACAGTCGTTTGAAAAAAATCATAATCAAATTATGCTTAATGTGATGTCTCTTGTAGAGCTAACTCATTTATTTTTGCCTGAGATGCTTCAGAATCGTAACGGTGCAGTCATTAATGTAGCTTCAACGGCAGCCTTTCAACCGAATCCATATATGGCCGTTTATGGTGCAACAAAAGCTTTCGTACTCTCGTTTACACAGGCTTTATGGGAAGAAAATCGGAAACGCGGCGTTCAATTCTTAACTTTGTGTCCAGGATCAACAGAAACAGCCTTCTTTGATACTGTCGGGACTAATGATGCAGTAGTTGGAAAAAAAGCTAATCCAAGGCATGTCGTAGATGTTGCCCTTCAGTCACTTGGGACTCGTCGCTCTTATGTCGTTGCAGGTCGTCTGAATTATCTTGTTTCACAAATCAATCGTATTGTTCCAAAAAAAGTTATGCTACAGTTGGTCAGCAGTTTGATAAGCCCGAAAAGTAAGTAGAAGAATAGGGTGTCATTAAAGAGAAGTGAAGGTAGAATATGGAAGTAAGTTAACTATGAAATATAGTTGTTTTTATGGACTAGTAATCGAAGAAAAACCAAAATCAATGCAAGACGAGTACACGTAGTACTCGTCTTGCATTAAAACCTATAACATTCCCCAAAAAGAATAGATTTGAGAGGTTAACAAAAAAAGAATTATTCCTATTGATAGCACTTTGATTATTTGTTGAAGAGAATTGAATAAAACAAATATAGTGGCTATCCAGAGTGAAAATTCTAATATATTCCTAATATCAAAATACCAAAATCCCACTATGAAAGCCTGTCTCGATATGACCATTATTATTACTGATGAAATGAGAATAGGAATTAGTCCGGTTCCTTTTGCGTACCAACATACAAAAGCTAAAAATGGTGAAATAGCAGTCATGATAATCCAAATCATCATATATGATTTAGGGAAAAACCCAGCTATCATCACTGTATAAAGGTAATAGCTACCAACCATGCCTATAAAAAACAACAAAACATTTAGGGAAGACCTTATAGGAGATTTACTATACACAGATATTAGAACCGCTAAGAAGATCCAAACTCCAATACGAGATAAGAAATTACTTAAGTCCATCACTCCAAGGATATATGGTAATACACTTGTGGAAGTTTCATCAAGCACTTTGGAAATGACGCCTAATATAATTCCAGTGACAAAAAGTAAAGTCGAATATAAAAACTTATTTAATAAGGATATATATACCGGTTTTCGTATTCCATTCAAGAAGTCTTTCATTTTTTTCCCTCACACCTATTAAAATTTCACTTCACATCATTTACTATGTTTTATTGAATTCTTTATAAGTAAATTATCAACAACTGATTTTAACACAACATGTAAAAAACTACACCCAACTATTCTGAGTGTAGTTTTTTAAATAAAATCTATTTTTGTTGAAAAAATGAATTACTTTACTATTTTTATCTTCACTTCTTTTCTAGATTCCTCAGAAGGTATAATCAGTTGTTCTTTCGCCATTTGCTTTGCGATTTTTGGTGCACTCCAAAGTGGTGGAAGCAACAAAATAGAAACAGGGACTGCCGTAACTACTATAAAGTTTTGTAATGCTTGTATGCTACCTTCACCAATCGTTAGAAGGACGATGGATAATATACCGAATAGAATCGCCCAAAAGACTCTCATCCATTTTTGCGGATGATCCGTCCCCTGTAACGTAACGGCTACTGTATAGGAAATGGAATCAACAGTCGTCGATACAAACACAATACTAACAAGTAAGAACCCAATCGCCAGCCACAATCCCATTGGTAGTAGGTCCATAATGGCCATGACAGATGCAGGCATTCCACCGTCAGCTAATGCCGTTGAGATGGAACCTGGATTGATGAGTTCAAGAGATAATCCTGTACCCCCAACAACTGTAAACCAGAAATTACTAACTAACGGAGCAATGATGGATACGGCTACGATAAGCTCTCTAATCGTGCGACCACGCGAAATTTTACTAATAAAAATCGCCATCATTGGTGCATACCCGAGGAACCAACCCCAGAAAAATATCGTCCAATATCCAAGCCAAGCTTGATCAGCGCGATATAAATTCATTTCTAAAAAATGATGGAACTGAAAAACTTGAGCGCTAATAAAAGAGTCTATTAAAAACATTGTTGGTCCAATGATGAGGATGATTGCTGTTAAAGCAACAACAAAAATTACATTTAAACGACTTAAGAATTGGATACCTTTATCAACCCCACTTGCTACAGAGATAGCAGCAATAAGGATGAGGGCTCCGATAACGAAAATATTCGTCGCTAACGTATTGGGAATATCGAATAAAAAATGAAGACCGTATCCAATTTGCAGACCTAAAAATCCGATAGGACCCATTGTGCCCGCAGCAACTGCAATAATGGAAACGATATCGGCAGTGGAACCAATAATGCTTTTATTAAAAACTTTTTCCCCGAGGATAGGATATAAAATTGCACGTGGTTTAAGTGGATAGCCTTTATGATAATGTGCATACATGAGGACAATCGATGTTAACGTACCTAAACACGCCCAGGCTAGGAAGCCCCAATGAACAAAGCTTTGCGATAAAGCCGGTATAATCGCTTCTTGTGATGTCATCCCATCATTCGCAAACAACGGTGGCGTTGTAACAAAATGATAGATTGGCTCTGATGCAGCCCAAAACACACCACCACTAGCTAGTAGTGTACAGAGAATCATGGAAATCCAACGGAAATAACCATTCTCAGGTTTCTCCATTTTTCCTAATTTCACATTTCCATACTTTGAAAAAGCTAATATAATGCCAATGACAAAATTCCCAAGTAATAATAATTGCCAATAAGCACCGAAAAATGTGACTGACCAGTTGAAGGAGTTTGTTACCCAGCCTTCAACCATTTCAATGTTAATTAGCGATAAAATGACAAAGAGAAATAAAAATCCTCCACTAACAGCAAATGTTGTCCAATCCGTTTTCATATTCTTTATTGTTTTCATTCTTTTCCTCCTATATAACGAAACGAGTTCGTTATTTCCCTTTTTTATTGTGTTTCTTGATGTCTGGAGGAATAGGCTACGGAACAGAAGTGCCACTTGCTCTCTTTCTAAAACGTATACGCCTATAATCGTCGTCTAGGATAATTTCACCTACCATTCTAAACTATTATTTAATTTGAAATATCTTTTTACCCGAATGCAACAGCTTTATATTATAGTGATAAAATTTAGTTGAGTCAAACAACTCAGCTTTTGAGGGGGATTTAGGATGTTGGAACTATATTTGGAGAACTTTCTTGTGATGAAGATGTTAAAATGGAAATGTCTTATAATGAGAGAAAGAAGTATGGCGATACGATTTTAAATATGATGGAACGGGCTAATAATCAATTGAGTTCTTATCTTCTGGGGGCCTTTTCTCTACAAACCAAATCAATGTAAAAAGGAGATTGATGAAGATGTTAAAGGTGAAAAAAATGAGTAAGTCTGCTATGGCCGTATCCTTTGTTGCTGTATTGGTGCTCGGAAGTCTGGGAGTGGGAGGAGTTATATTCGCTCAACAATTTACGTCATCAATCGGTGAAGAAGAAAATGTTGTTACAACATTAGACGTATCAAGTGAAGAGCCAATCGAGGCAGAAGGAGGTTATTATGAGTTAATATCAGTTAAATTGTCAGATGAAACAATGTTTCCAAAAGAAGATTGGGAAAGAATCCTTAGAAAAATTGAAAAAGGTGAAGTTATTTTAGAGGACGAATAAAGAGGGTCAAATTTTTTTATGATGTCTTCATTCTGAATTATTGGCTTAACCCTGTTTGTGTACAGGTTATGGAAGAATCTTTCCACCGTTGCAGGATAGTTCCGCTCGATGAATAAAGAAATCGGTACCCATTCGGCACCGATTTTTTTATTCTCTGTAATGAAGATGTTGAAAGTATTCTTACTCAGCTCAATAGTTTTGGAAAAGAAAAGGTGTTAGAAATAGAGTTCATAAATCACTATATTTTTTACTGAAATATTTTTAAATAATGCTTCCCTTTGCTGATTTACAATATCGGCTATAGCATTTTATTAAAACTTACTTATTGGGAATACAATATTACTCCGATGTTTCCAATGATGCCTGGACAGCCGGACTAATTTCCGTGTGAGGATAATTAATTCGTTCGTCAAATTCTACCCAATCAAGATTTGCCATCATCAGTAAGTAGCGTTTACCACTGGCTGGATCACTGATGATGATATGGTCACGACCAGCCGTTTCAACACGCCCTTGATAAACCATTGCATTCCATCTGTTGTTTCCTTGGTAAGTAAAGTAGAAAGTCCCAACCTTACCTTTGTTAAAGCGCAGGATATTTTCGATAAATGATTCTTCCACCCTGCCTGTCGGTAGTTGCTGTCCAGTCCCCATCGGAACTACTGGCACAGAATATGCGGGTCCAGAATGCATATTCATCGGGAAGCCAGTTGGTTGTTGGGTGGCAGGTGTTTCCATCATAGTAGCTGGATAAAAACTAGGGGAATAGTTCATTGGATTATAACTAGAGTTTCCACAAGTCATGATAAAATCATCTCCTTTTTATTAATCATCTATAAAATTCTAGGCAATAGTCCGGTACAGCAATATAGAAGCAATGATTTTTGTGGGCAAAATCAAACTGAGTCATGGGCGATCTTGGCATCGTTGGGGTACAAGGGTCACGGAATGCTTGCCCTGGACTCGGATTAAAAAACCACAAATTCATTCGAGCTCGCGGATTCCTATGGCCATTCAACAAATCCCGGGCCATCTGGAGGTCCTCTTCTGTAGGACGTTGTGTATATAAAGATCCATTTAAAACAGGTTCGAAGTGGGGGATTCCTGTTCCTGGTATCTCATGATAAATAGCATGGCGGATATTACGTAAATTTCTGAAGTCAGGTTCACAATCTGCCTCGACTCGATTAGCCACGACTGTTCCTACCATCTCCATTCCTTCGGCACCTTCACCAATAGCCTCTGCGAGCATAAGCCTTGCTAATGCATCCACGTCATTGGCAGTATGTTTTATTCGCCTACCCATTTTCTCACTCCCTTAAGCTTATACAGTAACTTATTTCTTAAAGCTTGTTTTGGTAGCTTGCCTATCCGCCCAATCTTTGAAAACACATATATTTGAATAAAAAACAGCTTATATAATCACTGTCGATTATATAAGCTGTTAGGATTGTTTATATTTTTTCTTAATCGAACCCACCGGAGACGCACGCGCATCCCGAGAGGTTTTGAAGTTCTTGGTGGTATGTATTTTCTTGTATCTTCAAGTGCTGTAACGTGCTATGTAATAAGGTTTATGTGATGTAGAATCTTACGTAGTATCAACAAATTTTTAGAAATGGGCACCAAACTTGGCACCAGCTTTATTTCTATGGAATATGGTTAGATTTTATGAGATTGGTTAGCATTGAATCAATGGAAATTAGTTTTGTAGATGCTACTGCAAAGGATTCTCGGAAATAAGTGTTCAACAATCTAACTAGATTGTTGAACACTTACCTAAGATTTATTTACTAAAAGAATTCTGACTCATCCTGAGAGATGAGTATGAGGGAAAGTGCTAAAAGATAGTCGGTACCATGCCTCCATCCATACGGATCGGAGAACCCTTAAAAGCGGATGCATAAGGGCTACATATAAAGGTAGTTAATCTACCTATCTCAGTTGGCTTGATAAATCGTTGGATTTCAGACTGAGGTAGATTTGTAGTCATAAATTTTTTCTCTTTTTCTGAGAAAGTCATATCTTCATTAGGGTACATCCCATCAATAATTTGATGCACATTTTCGGAGAGTGATGGTCCCGGCATGATCGTATTGACCGTAACTTCTTTTCCTACTGTTAATTTAGATAGGCTTTTTGACAATGATAATAGCATTGATTTTGTCATACAATACTGAGGCATTTGCCCCGATGGCATAACTGCTTCTTCACTAGCGATAAATACAATTCGGCCAAAATTATTTTTTAACATTTTAGGTAAGTAAAATTTGGATAGTCCATTTCCGGCAAGAACATTTGTACAGATATACTTGTCCCATACTTCATCGTCAATGTCCTCATATTTCATAATTTCATAAATCCCCACATTATTAACTAAAATATCAATTTGGGGATGCTTCTTAAATAATGCTTCCCTTTGTTTAATGTCTACAATATCGGCTGTAGCATTTTGAGGTAAGGTATCAGGGAACTCTAATTTAATTTCTTTTACGGTTCGTTCTACCTCTTCGTAATTTCGTCCATTAATTAGTACATTAACCCCTTCTTTTGCAAGTTCAATGGCAATTGCTTTACCGATTCCTCTTGTTGATCCAGTGACTAAAGCTGTTTTATTTTTTAAATGCATATCCATCATACAATGCTCCTTTTAGTTTAAAAAATTCTTCTATTTTGTAGTAGTTGTTACTAAGTTATCCGTCTATTAATACGGCCAAAAGTGAACTAATCAATAACCAAGTTTAAATCGAGATGGTCAGTTCGCCATCTTAAAGGGGTAGCACCTTCCCAAAGTTGAAAGGCGCGGTAGAATGAGTTTTGGTCTTCATAACCTATTAAAAAGGCGACCTCTTTAATATCAAGTGATGGGTCTGCAAGGTACTTTTTTGCCTGTTCATGTCGAACTTTTGTTAACAAATGCTTGAAGTTCGTGCCTTCTTCAGCAAGCCGCCGCTGCAATGTACGTTCGCTT
This sequence comes from Alkalihalobacillus sp. LMS39, assembly GCF_022812285.1. Taxonomy (NCBI): domain Bacteria; kingdom Bacillati; phylum Bacillota; class Bacilli; order Caryophanales; family Bacillaceae; genus Alkalihalobacillus; species Alkalihalobacillus sp. LMS39. Next base: position 3,161,731 of record NZ_CP093300.1, on the reverse strand, counting down.
ATCCCTAACTCGCTCGCAATAGTTTGAATGTCTGGACGACCTCCTGTTAGACTACGCTTCATGATCCACATGGCTGTCTCAGTAATTGAGGGACAGCGTACTTGCTCATTCAACGACTGTTCCAGGACGGGAGTCAGTATCTCCAGCAATTCTGCATTGTAGGAGACAAAGGGACGATCCAGATCAGCTCGATGTATAGTCAACCTATTAAAATCTGTACCGAGCTGAATTCGGCAGCCAAAGTAACTTTCCAGTATCTGTAGGTCACCAATTGAATGGGTAGAAAATTCCACGCACTTTGCTGTCAAAGGTTGACCCGTACCCCTACGTCCCAACTCGAGAAGAAATGCCAACGTAATACCAACTAGAATGGATGGAACGGGTTGTTCACTTTGCAATGATTCTATTTCAATTGTACAGTGTTCACCTTCCTCGATGATATGTAATCTTTCAGGAGGGCACATTTGTTTGTACCTAGCCATGCGCTTTAAGGCATCACGGTAGTCACGAGCGTGGTAAGTTGCTAAGACAGTCGGGGGGTAATGATCTGTTTCAAAGGATGTCGCGAGCTTGATGATTCCTTTTGCAGTGTCATCAATGAGATCAGAATAAGCCTGCCAGATCGCAAAATATTGAGCTGTTGTGACAACTGGATCAGAAATGATGGTGATTGGCAATTGGGCTTTTCGAACTACGTCGTGGGCGACTATCCCCAATTGACGTAATCCTGTCCAAAATCCTGCCGGTATTTTAATACGATCAGAGGAATACATCGTCATATTTTTGGGCCTCCTTTATCTATACATTAGTACTTATAAGTGTAATTTGTGTCATTCTTTGCTAATGGTACAGTTTAATAGTACCTTTCCAATAATACCTTGTAACTAGCAAACTGCGACAATTTACTTGCTAACTACGCCAAATTATAAGTAAAACGAATGTGTACATAGGATTATTCTGAACTTTTGATAATTTTGTTAGGTATATATCTTCCGCACCACTATCCGGCACAATAAATAAATTATTGAATTTAATTGAATATTAGGAATGGGCGTTATCCTATTAATCATCTTGAACTATTGGAACTAATAGTTGAACAAGAGCTATCCTTTACAGCCGATTTTTTGCTGCTATTTACTAAAACATTCAATAATTAGTTGGTTAATTCAATTTTTCTCTCCTTGAACCGAACCCGTTACGTACTTGGAGAGGCGTGTCAATATTTAATTAAAATGTTTGCTGATGATGGTGGAACAATAGGTGGAGAAATTTACACGCCAAAGGAAGTCGTTAAACTATTAACAGAAATATTAAAGCCGCCAAGAAGGTGACCGCATGCAAGAAGAACGGCAGATATTGAACGACCTATCTATTTAATGTTAACAAAAAAGTACTTTAAGAAAATTACCTTAGAAGTAAGAAAGCAACTTGTTCAACCACTTCTGCAATTAGCCAAAAAACATTATGCACAGAAAACTTTACAAAGGCCAAACCACAAAATGGTTGTGATTAAAGATAAAAATGAATATATTTTATAAAACTCTGCAAAACATAATATTTGGAGGAGATACAATGGACAATATTAATGCAGAAAAGATAATTATATTAGAAAATGGTGAAGAGAAAATAGAATCTACTGATAGTGGTTTTAAAGATATTGATGAAGCAGTTGAATATTTCCTAGAATACGATACGTCTAATTTTCCGATTAATGCAAATAAAGTTACATTTAATTTGTACGAGGACGACTATCCTCATACTGTTATGTTTAGCAAATTCAAAGATAAATGGTATCGAAGTGAATACCGTATTAATTTTAAAGGATATTATCTGAATGATCTTCTATTTTCAGTTGATGGAAATGAAATAGATATCGCAAACTATCTTTACAAAAATATCGATAATATCAACAGTGAATGTAATTTAGAACTAGATACAGAATATCTTAAATCGAAAATCGAACCTGATGATTTAATAATTGAAGAATTGATGGATAAAATGAACACAAACAAAGCAAAATTTGAATTATTAGATATATAAAATACACCTATATAATCTTGAACTGTATCCCCTGACAGATAATCCATTGTCGAAGAAGGAATAGAATGTTTAACATCAATCTTAGAATTTTCCTTGTTTCACTAACCTGCTTTTACCTTCAGTATCAGCAATAAAACGTTGGTATAAATATACCTTTAAAAACGGCCACTTTTAATGTGAGCGTTCTTCGTATTAGTCTCTTACTGTGCAACTATTATTTTTGTGTATGGTCACTTTGTTAAAGGGTTGTATTTCAGTACACCATATTGTACTGAAATCATATGATTTGAACAATGTGAACAAAATGCTATTTACGGGTAAAATATAATAAAAAGCCGAGTTTCTTATAGTGAGAAAGTCGGCTGAAGCATTTATTTTTTTCTAAACTGTTGACGAACAGGATGGGACCATTTTGGAATGTTTACTGCTTCAAATGTAATTATCCCATTATTTACTTCCATTATAATTTCTCCATTATCCTCACTATTATCAATTAAGATAAGGTTGTCAACCAAATATGCATATTCATAAAGATGTTTAAATGAAGTTTTATTCCTTCTGATAATATCTTCAGTTGGAATGTGATGACCACCATTCTTTACTCTCATCTCAACCCTTTCAATGTTCTGATGGAAATCATTTAATGCAACATAAAACATTGTTACTTCGTATCCCATCTCTTTAGCTTTTTGCATTTGTTTGATAGCATTTTTACCAGCGAGAGTTGTCTCAATTGAAAAATCTTTACCATCGTTAATGTACCTATTAACAGATTTAATAACTTCCTTCCCAGCTGAAACTCTATTCTTTTCAGGGTTTACTGGATCGATTCTTCGAGCGATAGCATCTGGGTCAATATTGATATCAACACCAATTTTATCAATAATTAAGCTACGTAAAGTACTTTTACCGCTTCCGTTATTACCTGCAAATATATAGAATATTGGTTTGTAGCTATGCATTACGATTCACCGTTTTTGTTTAACGGTACAATATCTCCATTAGGAAATTCCTTTACAAGCTTTCCGTCTTTTTCATATACGATATATGTGTTATTTGCTTTTGCATCAATTCTAGCCCGTTCACCGGTCATTTTGGCCCATTTACTTACCCACTCATATTTTCTTTTAGGTTCATTGTTTTGTTCTAACATTAGGAACACCACCTTTACCATAAATTATATCAGATAGATAATTACATTTATAAGTGATTTAAGATGCAGTGGTACAAAAAATTTAAACGGTCACTAGCAATGGAGTACTTATGTTGCGTAGTACAACCTGCGCAATAATGGAGGGGAACATTATGAAGTATATCGTTTCGGTATTATTTGTTGTAATATTTTTTGGTTTGTCTGCTTGCTCTTCAAACATTGATATTGACGAAGCAGAGGTAGATGAAGTGAAAATTTCATTTTTCAAAGACTTTGGAAGTGTAAACGAAGATTATCATATGACTTTTCAAGAAAATGAAGAGATAAAAGCCTTTGTTAATGCTATAAATACTTCTAAAAGAATTAAAGGTAGTGTTGATATACCCGAAGGTGACTATGATTTACATTTAATTTTTAATGATAGTACATTGGAAGGTTTTCATATTTGGATTTCGGAAGAGTCTTCAACTGGAACAATCATGAATATAAAGGATACAGAAGCAGCATATAAATTAACAAAAAAATCCACAAATATCATCAGAGATATATTGTTTGATTAACAAGATTACTTCTACAACAAACGGAGAGCGTTAGTGAAAATCCGATGCAGCATTATAGGAATAAATTTTAGGCACTATATCATGAAATATAGTGTCTTTCTTTAACTCATTTCATTATTAGTAGTTTGTTGTTGTTTTCGGAAGCTTGGAGAGCCTTAGAATGGGGTGATATAGACTTTGAAACGCGTAAAATGTCTATTACCAAGACGGCCTATATGGCAAAAGAGGGAAAGACGATCATTAGGGAAATCACCAAAGGAAAACAGGACAGAACAATTATAAAGGGTAAAAGTCTCATAACTTTTCTAAAGGATCACCTCGAACGACTAAAAGAGTTAAAAAAAGCGTTGGGGGAAGGCTTTAATCCGAATAATCTCGTGTTTTTCAATGCGAATGGTGACTATATTAAACCAAGTGAGCTACACCGCACCGTGCCTATAAGAATGCCATTAAACGAGCAGGGCTTAAGAACGCACGTTTCCATGACTTGCGTCATTCTCACGCTACGATCTTGCTTAAGAAAAATGTACATCCGAAAATTGTCAGTGAGCGGTTAGGTCATTCAAAACCAAGCATTACATTGGAAATCTATAGTCATGCAACTAATTCACTTCAAGAAGAGGCTGCCCATGTATTTGATGAAAAATGAAAAATAACGCTAATGGCACCCAATGGGCACCCAGTATGAAATTATTTTACTTGAAGGCTTTTCGTTTATTCTAGATAAAAGCCTTCAAAGCCTTGGTATGTAAGTGTTTGGCGGGACTGTGTGGGAATCGAACCCACCGGAGACGGCACGCGCCTCCCGAGAGGTTTTGAAGACCTTGGGGGACACCAGCACCCCAGCCAGCCCCATGTTCAATGACATTTATTAATAATAATACAAAAAAAGACAAGAATCAATGTAAAAACATGCTAACGTCATTTCGTATCGGACATATAATCCGTTATTTAGGCGGAAAAGGCAGTTTTGAAAAAGCTATCGGACATCGGTTCCGTTATATGCCTTCAGAGAAGGCGGATCTTCTGAAAAAACAAGAAATAGCGGAACGTATGTCCGAACGAAACTTGAAACCAGTGAATTTGACAGTATTAGCGGAACATATGTCCGTTACGCCAACCATGCATGAAAATTCACTTCGTATCGGACATATAATCCGTTATTTATGCGGAAAAGGCAATTTTGAAAAAGCTATTGGACATCAGTTCCGTTATATGCCTCTTAAGATGGCGGATCTTCTGAAAAAGCAAGAAATAACGGAACGTATGTCCGAACGGAACCTGAAAACAGCGAATTTGGTGCGAATAGCGGACCAAATGTCCGATACAAACAATTTGCATGAAGCCTCGCATAGAAAGCTGGATTTAGTGGACAATATCGGTAGAGGTGAACGCGATGAATAAAGAAATTATGACCGCCATTACATCGATTGGGATTGCACAATTATTGAAGGTTCCTTTAAGCGAAAGGAACAATGGCAAGCTCCATTGGGCTTCGTTTTTTGAATCTGGGGGGATGCCGAGTTCTCACTCGGCCGGAGTCACATCGTTAGCGACGTATATTGCGCATAAAAAAGGAGTAAAGACTGTTGACTTTGCGCTGGCAGCGGTATTTGGGCTTATTGTGATGTATGATGCACAAGGAATCCGACGCCAAGCGGGGGAGCTTACGTTAAAGGTAAATGATTTAGATGAGGAAGTGGAAGAGTTAGCAGGGAAAAATCCAGGTTCGTATCATGAAAAAAATGAAAAGCGTTTGAAAGAAATGCTTGGACATCAACCGGAAGAAGTGTTGGCAGGTGCTTTGCTTGGGGTGGCAACGGGGAGCATTAGCTACTGGTTAACAGGAAGAAACTAGTCCATTAGGTGTGGACTAGTTTCTTTTCATTATCATGTTGAATTAGAGGCAGACGTACATTGACGGTTGTACCAATATTAACTTCGCTATCGATATCAATGGTCCCGTTGTGTGCTTCAATGATTTTAAATGTAACGGTCATACCAAGGCCTGTCCCTTTTTCTTTCATGGTAAAAAAAGGTTCTCCCAGTTTGTCGAGTCGTTGTTTCGGAATGCCACATCCTTCGTCTTTGATAGCGAGAAGGACAGTGTTATCCTTTGTTTTAATGGTCACGGTAATGGTTGTCTTTTCTTCGGAAGCTTCGATTGCGTTTTTTATGATATTAATTAATACTTGTTTAATTTGGCATTCTTCACAGCGGACTGCTGGGGTTGTTTCATCATATTTTAGGACGATTGTGATGCCTGCCTCTTTTGCTTCAGGTTCCATCAATTCGATTACACTATCTACAATTTCATGTAAGTAATGTTGTTGAAATGGTATTTTTGTCGGTTTGGCAATGAGTAAAAGCTCATCGACAATTTTGTTGATTCGTTCTAATTCGGTATGCATAATGGATAAGTAATTATCAATGTCCCCGTCTTCTTTTCTGCATAAATCTACAAACCCTTTTAATGATGTTAACGGATTGCGTATTTCATGGGCAATCCCTGCTGCTAATTGACCAACAACAGAAAGCTTTTCATTTTTTATTAATGATTCTTCTGCTTGACGAAGTTCTGTAATATCACGACCGATCGCAAATAACCCTTTTCGACTTCCATCTTCATGGTCGAGTGGAACTTTCAACACATCAAACAAACGCTCTTCGTCTTTAACAATTAACGTTTCTTCTACACGTGTTGGCTTGTGTCTTGACCATGTTAATTCATCTGTTTCATAGCAGTAACGAAAATACTTTTCAAATTGTGGGTACGCTTTCGCTAATTCTAAATCGGTTTTCCCAATTACAGCTTCCGGCTCTAGATTATATAATTTTAATCCGAAATCGTTTACACTTAACCAACGTCCTTCATCGTCTTTAAAGACAATGAAATCAGACATAGAGTTCACAAGGACAGATAATGTTTTTCTTTCAAATGTTAACTTTTCATATCGTTTATGAAGTCGTAAGCCAAGAAGTAGAAAAGCCATTGAAAAAAGAAAAAACACCCATATGCCAATTAAGAGCAGAGTTTCTGTCTGTTGATTGATAGAAAGTAAAGATAGAACGACGATTGCGATTATGACGTATAGACTTGCGATGTAAGTTAAAATTTTATTTTTCATTAGTACATCCCCATTGCTTGTTTTACTAAAACTAAAGTATATTATATCACTGTTAAGTTAGGTAAATATAGTAAAAAAATGTGTACATTACATGCGGAGTTCGTATTACTTGTGAAGCGAAATAAAAACCGCAATAATAAAAAAGGAGGAAAGGGGCGGACATGGTATGGCGGTTTCTCATTATACTGTAGGGATGGCAGGACATATTGACCACGGAAAAACATCGTTAACGAAAGCATTAACGAATATTGATACAGACCGATTAAAGGAAGAAAAAGAACGAAATATTTCAATAGAACCAGGGTATGCTCCACTTATATTAACGGAGGAGATGACAGTTTCTATTGTTGATGTGCCTGGTCATGAACGGTTTATTCGGCAAATGATTGCTGGGGTTGCTGGCATTGATGTTGTTGTTTTAGTTATTGCTGCGGATGAAGGGGTTATGCCTCAAACTAGAGAACATCTTGATATTCTATCGTTATTACATATCCAAAAGGGGCTTATTGCTTTAACGAAAATTACAAAAGTAGATGAGGAGTTCCTTGCTTTAGTGAAAGAGGATGTCCAAGAGCAAGTGAAAGGGACGTTTCTTGAGAATGCCCCTGTTGTCGGGGTGGATAGTCTAACAAAGGAAGGGCTTGACGAATTAAAAAATGAAATGATTGCCCTTTTATCTGAAGTTGAACAACGTGATGCATCAGGCTCATTTCGATTACCGATAGATCAAGTGTTCACTGTTCATGGACAAGGTACCGTTGTACGTGGAACGGTTTATGAAGGTCAAGTGAAAGAAGGAGACTCGTTATTGTTATTACCTCAACAAGTGAAGATCAAGGCAAGACAAATTCAAACCCATCATCAAGCTGTACATGTCGGCCAGGCAGGGGAACGTATTGCGATTAATATTGGGGGTTTGACAAAAGAAAAAATAAGTCGCGGAGATGTGCTTGTATCTTCAGGATCGTACTCGACTTCGAAGACAATTGATGTATCCTTGCAAATTCCTTCCCCGCTTCAATATGAATTAAAGCAACGTTCTCCAGTTCGAGTTCATCTTAGTACGGCTGAAGTCGACGGGAAAATCGTCTTTTTTGATCGAAATGAACTTGGAGGGGCGAAAGATATTGTTTGTCAACTGCGCTTAGATGAGCCAGTTGTTGTCAAACGAGGAGACCGGTTTATTATTCGAAGGCCTTCTCCTGTTGAGACGATTGGTGGGGGAGCGGTTATTGAACCGAACGGGGAAAAGTATCGTTTTGGCACTGAAACAACAAAAATGTTAGAGCGAAAACGAAAAGGAACACCGAAAGAGCGGGCCGTTGACGTTTTAACGTCGACGATAGCTATCTCAGATAAAGAATTGTTTACGCTTATTGGACTGGAACAATTCGAAGGGGAACAGGTAGTAGAACAAGCCATTAACGAAAGAATAATTATTCGTTTAGGAAGGTTTCTTACGTTAACAAAAACAGTCAAAAAGATACTAGAGGAGCTAGCAGAAGAATTACAGGACTATCATGAGCAATTTCCGATGCGAGAAGGAAAACAAAAGGCAGAGCTTGTTCAAATGTTTTCGCAGCACTCGTCTAAAGAATTTATAGAACAAGTGTTACAGCAAGGAGAGAGGACGTTAGTTGTAAAGAAAAATGGTCCATTTTATGCGCTAGAAAATTTTGAGCCTCATCTCCCTAAGAGTTGGGAGAAACGAGTCGAGTCTGTCGTTGCTACGATTAAAAAACAAGGGATACAAGTTCAACCGCTGATGGACCAATTAAAAGATGCTCAAATCCCTGCAGAGTTATATGAAGATATTGTTCATTTTTATACGCGTTCTTCCACTCTTGTAAATCTTGATTCATCTCTTTATATCCACGAGCATACGGTGAATGATGTTGTTGCTTCTTTATCAACAGCGTATCCAGTATCTTTTACGATTCAAAATGCAAAAGAAGTGTTACAAGTATCACGAAAATATTTAGTTCCTATACTAGAGATGCTCGATAGTCATCAATGGACTGACCGGAATGAAGGTGTTCGAACGTGGAAGAAGTCACTAAATCGATAAAACATGTCTTTTTTTTCACCCCGTATTGGACTGAAAAAAGAGGCAACGCGACAACGGCCAAACGGATAACGACAGGGTTAAAAGAAAAGGGAATCTATGTTCATGTGTTTGCATATGACGAAGAGACGTGGACAACAGCTCATGCAAGAAAATTACAACAATGTGATCTCGTACATATTCTCCACTTTAGTCGATTTCTTCGATGGAATAAAACGGTGAAACTTGTGATTGAACAGCCGTTGATTGTAACATCAGGTGGAACAGATGTAAATGCGCATCTTGACGTAAAACATACTGAAACGATTGCGTTTTTGCAGCAAGCCGATGCTGTCACAGTTTTTACTGAGGATGCTAAACAAAAATTAGAGGCTTATTCAAAACGGAAGGTATCTGTTATTCCACAAAGTGTTTGGCTACCCCATTGTGGTCTGAAACAAGCTGGACAAGAAGGGGATCCGCATGTTTTGTTACCGGCGGGATTACGACAAGTAAAAGATGTTTTCTTTGCGCTTTCTAGTTTGAAAAAACTTCACTCTTTGTATCCATCCCTTATGTTTACGATTATCGGGGAACCACTTGAAGCTGATATTGTCGATAAAGTAAAAGAAATAGAAGCAACAAATCCATGGGTGACGTATAAAAAACCAGTCCCATTAGAAGAAATGGCTCTTGTTTATGAACCAGCAACTATCGTATTAAACACCTCAATTTCTGAAGGACAAACTTCGGTATTATTAGAAGCGATGTATATGGGGGTTCCTGTAATTGCGCGGAAGATTCCAGGGAATGAAAGTATCGTTACTCATCATCAAAATGGCTGGCTTTTTCAGACAGAAGAAGAACTGTATCATTGTATGTTAGAGGCACTTAGAAAACCAGTGCTTTACAAAAAAATGCAAGTAGCTGGTAGCGAATATATTAATAAAAATCATGCGCTCGAACAAGAGATTTTCGCATATATGACAATTTATAAGCAAGCAGAAAGGTAGGAACAAAATGAAACGAATATTTACGATTTACCTTTTATTTATTTTAGCCCTTGTCGGGTGTGGAGAAGCGCAGGAAGATCCATTTACTGTTGCTGTTATTCCAGCTCAATCGATTGGTGAAATGGAGCAAGGATTAAACAATTTAGAGTCGGAATTAACGGTAAAATTAGGGCGTGAAGTTAAGGTGGAGCAGTATAATAATTATAATGGGGTCGTCGAAGCGTTAAACTATAAAAGTGTGGATTTAGCTTTTTTAGGGCCTTTAACGTATTTAATTGCCCATGAACAAAGTGGAGCAAAAGCCATTGTGACGCAATTGATTGATGGAGAGCCCTATTATTATTCTTATATCATTACCCATGTCGATAATGACTGGGATTCGCTTGAAGAATTGCTAGAACAAAAAGACGAGGTCAATATGGCGTTTGGTTCGCATGCTTCAACATCAGGACATTTAATTCCGGGAGTGGAGCTTGCAAGACAAGGCGTTTATACAGATGAAGATACACATGAGTTTGCGTCTGTTCGCTTCACAGGTTCACATGATATTACAGCACAACAAGTCGAAGCGAATATGGTGAGTGCCGGTGCGATTGATAGTGCGATTTATCATGGATTAGTTGAAGAAGGAGTCATTGACGAAAGTCAAATAAAAATTATTTGGCAGTCAGAACAGCTCTATCAATATCCTTGGACGGTTCATGGGGATACAGATGAGGAGACCATTCAGTTGTTGCAAGAGGCGTTTATAAGCATTCGCGACCCAGAGATATTACGCATTTTTGGTGGGGCTTCAGCGTTTGTTGAAGCAGACGATAGTTTATATGAAAATGTGTATGAAGCAGCATTAGAATTCGGAATGTTAGAAGAGAAAGAGTAGAAACGGAGAGAATCTCGATGTTTTGGTTTAAACGACGATATCTCGTGTACGGGGTATTTCTATTGCTATTTATTTATTGGAGTATGTCGGTAACTGAATTTGATTTGCGCCGTTTTGCTCAATTTCCTAATGCGGTCGATTTAGTGGTTAATCGTTTTTTTCCTGTCGATTGGTCGATTTTGCCAAGACTGCTACAAGCGAGTTTAGTGACGTTAGCGATGGCTTTTTTAGGAACGTTTTTTGCCTTGATTATAGCGTTGCCTCTTTCATTTATGGCGGCTCGAAATACGAGTCGCCATCCCCTTTTTTTTGTTACAATGAGATGGTCATTAAGTGGCTTACGTTCCGTTCCAGAAATCGTTTTTGGGCTAATCTTAGTTGCGGCCCTTGGTCTAGGCCCTTTTGCAGCTGTCATTGCAATTATTTTACATAATATTGGCGTATTAGGAAAGCTCATCTCTGAGTTAATTGAAGCAGCAGACGAAGGACCGCAAGAAGCGATGAAAGCGGTTGGTTCAACGAGATGGGTTCGTGTGTTATTCTCCATCCTCCCACAAATATGGCCAAACATTTTGTCCCATTATTTTTATCGGTTTGAAGTGGCGATTCGAACATCGTTAATTCTTGGGTTTATCGGTGGGGGAGGATTAGGGCAACAGCTATTTAATCATTTTAACAGCTTACAGTATCAAAAGGTCGCTTTAGACATCATCATGATAATGGCACTCGTCATTGTTGTTGATTTTATAGGAGGGAAAGTTCGTGAACGAGTTATTTAAAGGAGATAACCTAACTTCGATTACTCTGAATAACATCACAGTTTCCTTTCCGAACAGGAAAGCGGTTGATGATGTTTCGTTAACTTTTACGCAAGGAGAATTCATTTGTATTCTTGGGAAAAGTGGTGCTGGGAAATCAACATTAATTCGCTGTATAAACGGGTTGCAACGCCCAACGAGTGGGGAGGTCACCATTAATGATGTACAAATCCATTCTTTATCTGAGGATAAGTTACGGTTTGTTCGAAAACATATCGGCATGATTTTCCAACATTTTCATTTATTACCTCGCTTATCTGTATTAACGAATGTGTTAACAGGGGCATTTGGGCGTAGACCCGCGTGGAAAAACTTGCTTGGACTTTTTCAACAAGAAGAAATAAAAGCAGCGAGGGAGGCCATCCAATCGGTTGAGCTTACACCACAAACAAACAACAGAGTAGACCAGCTTAGCGGTGGACAAAAGCAAAGAGTAGGGATAGCGAGAGCCCTCCTACAACAACCGAAAATTTTCCTTGGTGATGAGCCTGTCGCCAGTTTAGACCCAAGTACGTCCAATGTAATTTTTACGTTGCTAAAGCAAATCCATGACCGAAAACAACTCATTACAGTCATAAATGTTCATGATGTCACATTAGCAAAGCAGTATGCGACTCGGATCATCGGTTTACGAGAAGGCAAGGTCGTCTTTGATGGAAAGCCAGAACAGTTTACTGAACAGACGTTTGAAACGATATATGGGAAACAAGGGGGAAGCTTTGATGAATAAAGAACAAGTACTTCTAAATACAGAACAATATGTAAAGGCGATTCATGAGAAAGACTCAAGCGGACATGATTGGTTCCACATTCAGCGTGTAACCTCTTTAGCTGAAACATTAGGAAAATTAGAAGGAGCAGATTTATTTATTTGCAAAATGGCAGCGTATCTTCATGATGTTGCCGATGAAAAGCTATGTGATAACGTGGAAGAACAAAAAAAGGAAATTGAAAACTGGCTACATACTCAAAATGTACCGAATGAAGAAAAAGAACATATATTATTTATTATTCATAATATGTCCTATAAAGGTGGGAATGGGATAAAACTTGAAAGTATTGAAGGACAAGTTGTTCAAGATGCGGATAGATTAGATGCACTTGGTGCTATTGGGATTGCGAGAACGTTTATGTATGCAGGCCACAATGGGGACCAAATGTATGACCCAACTATCCCTGTTCGTGATAAAATGTCTGAAAAAGAATACCGTCAAGGCAAAAGTACGGCGATTAACCATTTTTATGAGAAATTACTAAAGCTCAAAATGACATTAAACACACCATCAGGAAAACAGTTAGCTGCAGATCGACATGATTTTATGGAACAGTTTTTAAGCCAATTTCACAATGAATGGAACGGAAAAATATAAGCATGAAAAAAGCGAGAACTAGACAGAAAAGTCTAATCCCGCTTTTTTTTTAAAAGATAAGGATAAAAATTTTGGTGTAGCTGTGAAGCTTTGAAAGCTATTTCAAGAAGAGCGAAGGCTCCGCACTTCGCTTGAAAGAAAAGACGCTTCGCGTTTTTCTTATTTTACAAATATAGCTGCTTCTTGCTTTTCTACGACTTCACCAATAATCGCTGTCTCTGTGACACCTACTTGGTGCATCGTTTGAACATATTGTTCTGCTTTTTCTTTCGGAAGGCTAATGAGCAATCCTCCTGAAGTAATTGCGTCACATAATATACTTTTCATAACAGATGGCAGGGTTGTCTCATAGTCAATGACGGATTGAAGCCATTTCTCATTCGCTTTTGAGCCACCTGGAATAATGCCTTGTTCAGCTAAGGAGAGCGTTCCTTCAAGCATAGGAACATCTTGATGGTGAATGACAAAACTTACATGACTGCCTTTTGCCATTTCATAGGCATGTCCTAACAAGCCAAATCCAGTCACATCGGTAACAGCATGTGGGGCAAAAGGAGCTAATTGTTCAGCCGCTACTTTGTTTAATTGAGCCATTGTTTTTGTTACAGCACTTTCTTGCTCTTTTGTTACGGCATCTCGCTTAATGCCGGTAGTAAGAATCCCTACACCGATAGGCTTTGTTAACACAAGAACATCGCCAATTTTGGCGCCGACATTTTTATAAATACGGTCAGGGTGAGCAAAACCAGTGACAGAAAGGCCGAATTTCGGTTCTTGGTCATCGATAGAATGTCCGCCGACAATGGTAGCCCCTGCTTCTTTTACTTTATCAGCCGCTCCGATCAAAATTTGAGCTAACATTTGCTCAGGTAATTTTTTGATTGGAAAGCCGACAATATTTAAGACTGTTTTCGGCTGACCACCCATCGCATATACATCACTTAAGGCATTGGCCGCGGCAATTTGGCCAAACATGTAAGGATCGTCCACAACAGGGGTGAAGTAATCAACCGTTTGAATTAATGCTAGCTCATCTGATATTTTATATGCTCCCGCATCGTCAGACGTATCAAGACCAACAAGAACATTTTTATCATGTGTTTGATCAGGTAAATGACACAAAACTTGTGCCAGGTCTTCAGGACCAATTTTGCAGCCTCAACCAGCTTTTGTTGACATTGCGGTTAACCGAATCGGTTGCTCGTTATTCATAGCTCTCGCCTCCCCGAAAAAAAGTTACTACCGACATCATAACAGAAAAGGATGGTAGATGCATGCGTGTTGCACCAAGGGAAAACATGCATTACAATAATAGTATCATCAGTTAAAGGAGATGTTACTTATGAAATATCGTGTGTCTGTTGAGTTTTGCATGCAGTGAAACTATGCACCAAAAGCCGCAAGTTTTGCGGAAGAGCTATTTACTCATTTTCGAGGAAATATAACGGAGTTTTCGCTAATCCCTGGATCGGGTGGCGTGTTTGAAGTTACAGTCAATGGGACAAACGTGTATTCAAAGCGTGAAACAGGACAATTTCCTGAAACTAAAGCTGTAATTGAAAAAATGGAATCTATGACAGAATAATCCAATGCACCTTTCATTTTAGGTGCATTTTTTAATAATAATGAAAAATGTGACAAGATGAGGTGCAATTGTGAAAACATTATTAAGGTCCTTACCTGCTATCCACGAAATTCAACAAGACAAGAGATTTCTCATATTTATCCATTCTAGTGGTGTTTCAAAAGAGGCAGCAACAAGTTGGATAAAAGACATCATAAATACGGTTAGGCATGATATTGTAGAAGGAAAAAGGCAGTCGGTTGATGGATTGTTTGATGAGATTTTTTCTATACTAAAAGCAAAAGCGAAGGAAGATAAAAAGTCAACGTTAACAAAGGTAATCAATGCGACAGGGACGATATTACATACAAATTTAGGACGAGCAAAATTAAGTGAGGATGCGGTTTCTCAAGTTCAAGCGGTTGCGATGCATTATTCTAACCTTGAATATCAATTGGAAAAGGGGACGCGAGGCTCAAGACATGACATCATTGAATCGATAATCCAAGAAGTTACAGGGGCAGAGGCAGCAATGGTCGTTAATAATAATGCTGCAGCCGTTTACTTTATTTTAAAAGCATTCGCTAAAGGAAAAGAAGTGATTGTTTCACGAGGGCAACTCGTTGAAATAGGAGGGTCATTCCGTGTTTCTTCAATAATGGAAGAGAGTGGCGCTTCTCTTGTGGAAGTGGGAACGACAAATAAAACCCATCCGTTTGATTATGAAAAAGCGATCACAGAAAATACAGCGATGATGATGAAAGTACATACAAGTAATTTTAAAACAATAGGGTTTACGAAATCCGTCACGATTGAGGAGCTTGTACAAATAAAAAATAAACATAATCTCCTGTTGTACGAAGATTTAGGAAGTGGTGCGATATATGACTTTCGTACACACGGTATCGGGGACGAGCCGACTGTAAGAGAAACATTGGAAAAAGGAGTGGACATTGTTTCTTTTAGCGGGGATAAGTTATTAGGTGGACCGCAAGCAGGGATCATTGCAGGAAAAAAAGAATTGATTGCGGTGTTAAAAAAACATCAGCTCGCTCGGGTGTTACGAGTCGATAAAATGACATTAGCTGCACTAGAAGCTACGTTAAAAGCGTATCGACATTCGTTTCATAGAGTGAAAGAAATTCCAACAGTCAGTGCCATTTTATCGACAGTTGAAGAAGTCGAGCAAAAAGCGCGACAGTTTGTACAAGCTCTTACTTATAATCATTTTACTTTTCAATTAGAGGAAGGAACATCACAAATTGGTGGAGGAACAATGCCGGGAGTGGATATTCCAACAATGATTGTGTATGTATCTCATCCTAATTTTTCAGCGCAAGAACTGTTCGAACAATTTCTAAAGCTAGACATCCCGATTGTTTGTCGACGCAAAGACGACCATCTTGTTTTTGATTTTCGAACAATCGAACAGCAAGAAGTGAACATTGTCATTGAACAAGTCAAACAATGGATAGAGAAAACCCAGTCCCTTCAATAAAGGGAACTGGGTTTCTTTAATAAAGAAAAACGCTCTTCATAAAAATTTTGGCCTAGCAGTGAAACTTTGAAAGCTTATTCTTGAAACGAAATACGCACCTGCGTTTTTCGTTTATTCACCATGGGCTTGATTTACGTGATTTCGTTGTTTTACTTTTTTAGATCCTTTCATTGGAGCAGGCTGGCCCGGGTTATCTCCTTTAGGAGCATTTTTTCGAATGTCTTTTGATGTATTATGTTCAACCATTTCATATCCCTCCTTTTTAATCATAGTATTTGTGGGTTCCAATGAAATATTCCACATCAGCCATGTATAAAGCGATGTCAGGAAATAGAAACTAACGTTGAAAAAAGGAGGGTAAATTCATGCCATATCATAAAGATAAGCAGCAAGCATTTCAAGCAGCGCAACAAGCGGTTGTTCAAGCTGAAGAAGCAACATCTGTCATTCATGATTCTCCTAATGATGTAGGTCATCATACAAAAATGGCGTTGCAGGAAATAGAGGAAGCAGAGCAACAAGTCCTAAAAGCATTAACCGTTGCTTCTGAGCATCAAAAAGAGCAATTGCACGAATATCAACAGCAGCTTGAACAATTAAAAAACAAAGCACAACAATAACAAAGAATGAAAGGAGTCCCAAAAGGTGTTTTCCTTTTGGGACTCCTTGTTCACAAATTATTGGCGTTTTTTTGTCTTTTTATTAAATTGACGTTGTTCTGCTGTTAAAGGTTCATTTGCCATTTCATTGTCAAATTGAGAATTCATACCAACGTCTTTTCCTTGTCCTTTCGCAGCATTTGCTCCAGGAATGATGTGATTTGATTTTTTTCTCGTCAAAAGAATCACCTCCACTTTATTAGTTTTTTCAAAAGAAACGGTTTTAATTTACACAGAATTCAAAAAATCCATTTATTCTTTAAGAAAGTTTTGCTATTCTATAAAAGGAGTTCACAGAATCGTAACGGTTACATTCTGTAGCTATTATTTTTACAATTTTGAGAAACTGTTATATTATAGTTATTAAGGAGGGAGTACATATGACAAAAGATAGCTTTAAATCTCGCTCATCGTTTGAGGTGAACGGGAAAACGTACAATTTTTATCGTTTACAAGCACTACAAGAAGCTGGTGTTGGAAACGTATCGTCTTTACCGTATTCTGTAAAGGTTCTTTTGGAATCTGTATTACGACAAGAAGATGGATTTGTCATTAAAAAAGAGCATGTTGAAAATCTTGCAAAATGGGGTACGTCAGACTTAAAAGAAATCGATGTTCCGTTTAAACCATCCCGTGTTATTTTACAGGATTTCACAGGTGTACCGGCAGTCGTTGACTTAGCTTCATTACGTAAAGCAATGGCCGATTTAGGGGGAGACCCACAAAAAATTAACCCTGAAATTCCTGTTGATCTTGTAATCGACCACTCTGTTCAAGTTGATAAAGCAGGAACAGAGGATTCTTTAGATTTTAATATGAACTTAGAGTTCCGTAGAAATGAAGAGCGTTACCAATTTTTAAACTGGGCACAAAAAGCATTTGATAACTATCGTGCTGTGCCACCAGCAACAGGTATCGTTCACCAAGTAAACCTTGAGTTTTTAGCAAATGTCGTTCATGGTGTTGAAAAAGACGGTGAACTTACTGCATATCCAGATTCATTAGTTGGAACAGACTCACATACAACAATGATTAATGGTATTGGTGTATTAGGTTGGGGTGTTGGTGGTATCGAAGCGGAAGCTGGGATGCTTGGACAACCTTCTTATTTCCCTGTACCTGATGTTATTGGGGTTAAATTCACTGGTTCTCTTCCAAGTGGAACGACGGCAACAGACGTGGCATTAAAAGTAACTCAAGTGTTACGTGAGAAAAAAGTTGTAGGTAAATTCGTTGAGTTCTACGGTCCTGGTTTAAGTGAAATGCCACTGGCTGACCGTGCTACAATTTCAAACATGGCACCAGAGTATGGAGCAACATGTGGATTCTTCCCAGTTGATGAAGAAGCTTTAAATTACTTACGTTTAACAGGTCGTTCTGAAGAACAAATTAAGCTTGTTGAAGAATACAGCAAAGCCAATGACTTGTTCTATGTTCCTGGTGAAACGCCAGATCCTACGTATACTGATGTTGTTGAAATTGACTTGTCTGAAATTGAAGCGAATCTTTCAGGTCCAAAGCGTCCACAAGACTTAGTACCACTTTCAAAAATGCAAGAGGAGTTCAAAAAAGCGGTTGTTGCTCCTGCAGGTACTCAAGGATTGGGTCTTTCTGAGGATGAGTTTAATAAAAAAGTGACAGTGAAACTTGCGAATGGTAACGAAACGACAATGACGACAGGGTCTATTGCGATTGCTGCCATCACAAGCTGTACAAATACGTCAAACCCTTACGTTCTAATTGGAGCGGGCCTTGTTGCGAAAAAAGCAGCAGAAAAAGGCATGCAAGTTCCAGAATACGTAAAAACATCTTTAGCTCCTGGTTCAAAAGTTGTTACTGGGTATTTAGTTGATTCAGGATTACTTCCACACCTAGAGCAACTTGGCTTTAACATTGTTGGATATGGCTGTACTACATGTATCGGTAACTCTGGTCCACTTGCTGATGAACTTGAAGCAGCAATTGCAGAAAATGACTTAACTGTTACTTCTGTTCTTTCAGGTAACCGTAACTTCGAAGGTCGTATTCACCCACTTGTAAAAGCAAACTATCTTGCTTCACCACCACTCGTTGTTGCTTATGCATTAGCAGGAACAGTGGATATTGACTTAAGAAATGACGCTATTGGAAAAGACAAAGATGGCAATGATGTGTTCTTTAACGACATTTGGCCAACAGCTGAAGAAATTGCGAAAGTTGTTCAAGAAACAGTTACGCCTGAATTGTTTAAACGTGAGTATGAAAATGTCTTCCAAAGCAATCCGCGTTGGAATGAAATTGAAACAACTGACGATGCATTATATAAATGGGATGAGGATTCAACTTATATTGCAAATCCTCCATTCTTTGAAGGGTTATCTAAAGATCCACAAGATATCGAGCCGCTTTCTGGTTTGAAAGTAATCGGTAAATTTGGTGACACTGTTACAACTGACCATATTTCACCAGCAGGTGCATTCGGGAAAGAAACACCAGCAGGAAAATACCTGATTTCTAAAGGAGTAGAACA
Organism: Alkalihalobacillus sp. LMS39; assembly: GCF_022812285.1. Lineage (NCBI taxonomy): Bacteria > Bacillati > Bacillota > Bacilli > Caryophanales > Bacillaceae > Alkalihalobacillus > Alkalihalobacillus sp. LMS39. The sequence continues at coordinate 3,142,495 of NZ_CP093300.1, read as the reverse complement.
ACGTGACTTTAACTCTTATGGTTCTCGTCGTGGTAACCATGAAGTGATGATGCGTGGTACGTTTGCGAATATTCGTATCCGTAACCAAGTTGCTCCTGGAACAGAAGGTGGATTTACAACGTACTGGCCAACAGGTGAAGTTATGCCTATCTATGATGCTGCCATGAAATATAAAGAACAAGGCACAGGTCTTGCGATTTTAGCAGGTAAAGATTATGGAATGGGAAGTTCACGTGACTGGGCTGCAAAAGGAACGAACCTATTAGGAATTAAAACGGTTATCGCTGAAAGTTATGAGCGTATCCACCGTAGTAATTTAGTATTAATGGGTGTATTACCACTTCAATTTAAAGAAGGCGACTCTGCTGAAACATTAGGTTTATCTGGCAAAGAGTCATTTGAAGTTCATATTACAAATGAAGTGAAACCTCGTGATATGGTGAAAGTAACAGCAACAGACGAAGAAGGAAATAAAACTGAGTTTGACGTTCTTGTTCGTTTCGATAGTGAAGTTGAAATCGAATACTATCGCCATGGTGGAATTTTACAAATGGTTCTACGTGGTCGTATTGCTGAAGCTAACGCTTAATGAATAAAAGAAAAGCTTACCTTATCGGATTATCCGAGTAAGGTAAGCTTTTTTTAACATATAAGAAAATGAAATTTTTGATATAGCAGGGAAGCTTTGAAAGCTTATTCCAAAAAAGCATAATTTATTTTTTTATTACATACGTAGCTCTATCTGTTTTTATCGTCAGAAACTCCTGAGAAGCTTCAAAGGATAAAAGTTGGTTAATTGGTAATTCATAGCTTTGCAGTGGCAACGGCATCGAGCCAGCGGAGTTCAAAACGGTTCCTCTACCTTTTAATTCAATCGTATAAGGGTCGACATAATCATCTTCATCATCTACTTGCTTAACAACTTCAACCTCTTCAAGCTCCATTAAATTATTGTCAATATCTCTTTGTTCCGTTTTTTGAATGGAAATATTCGAACCTTTCCATTCATGTAACGTGTCCAAAATATTTTGAATCTGCTCATTCGTTTTCCTTGTCATGTTTTAGCCCCCTAAAAAACTTCTCGTAAATATTTTTATCAATTTAAGCCAAACTATGACGGATGTTTCATATTTTTTTTTTGGAGGCGATTTGTTCATGGGAAGACAAAAAAAAGGAAATCCGAATGCACAGCGAAATAACAATGCAAAAAAGCAAGGCAAAGAAAATAGTCTTCAAGATGAATTTGCTTCATACGCTGAAGTGGAATCAGAAAAAATGTCAAGAGAGAAAAAGAACTGAGTAACCTTGTGTGATCCTCTTTTAAAAAGGGATCACCATTTTCTCGTTAGGGGGGTTAACGATGTTTGATTTTTGGACTGGTGCTGAAGATTTACCTGTATATGGATTTTTGATTCGAGCACTCATCGTCTACGTATATATATTTATTTTAGTCAAAATTTTAGGGCAACGGTCAATGGTGGCCATTAATCCGATTGATTTTATCTTTGGTGTCATAATTGGGGATGTTGTCGGTGAACCTCTTTCAAGTGGTGATATGCCTTTAGGTGGTCCACTTGCGGCTGCAGCATTAATTGGGGGATTGCATTTAGGGCTATCGTATTTAGCGTTAAAAACACCCCGATTTCGTCGAGTCATTGAAGAAGAACCGATTATTATTATAGAAAAAGGGAAAATTCTTGTTGAGGAGTTAAGGAAAGCAAAAATTACGTTGGAATCATTATTAATGGATTTGCGTTTGAAAGATGCCGCTGATTTAGCTGAAATTGATTTTGCCGTTCTTGAAGCGAATGGCCAAATTAGTGTTATTAAGAAAACAAAATATGATTCAGTAAGTCCAGCTGATATGGGACAAAACCCTAAATCTAAAGGTTATCCATCAGTTTTAATTGAAGATGGTCATATTATAGAAGCAAACTTGAAAAAGTACGGAACGATTCAATGGTTAGATGAACAGGTAAGGAAACATGGATTTCGAAACGTGAGAGAAGTGTTTGTGCTAACCGTTGATGAAACAGGGAACACCTATGCGAGTGGTCGGGAAGTTAAAGGGTAAAAATTTCCGAAATAGATGTATATTTTCATTCCAATCTTATCAGAATAGATAAAAAGAATGGAGTGAGAATTGTGAGAAGAGTAAAGAAGCTAACATTAGATGAGCTAATTAAAGAAAATAAACGTGAGTTATTAAATGATGAACAAGCATTAGATCGACTTGAACAACGCTGGGAAGAAAAACGAGCGGAAAAATCAAGTTAGTAAATAGTACCTCGGTTTTTCCCCACCCATTCGGTCATAATAACGATATGGGAAAGGGGGAGAGCCAAATGAAAAAAACACAATTTGCACATGCAACCTTTCGACCAGACCATTTAGGAACTCAACCGAGAAAATCTAATTCGAATAACGGAAAAAAAATGAATACTAAAGGGAACGAACATCCTGATTATGTTCCTCCAAAAGGCTAAGAACGTTCTGTTCTTAGCTTTTTTTCTTGTGAATATAATGAAATATGATACGATAATAGCAAAACAATAAGGAGTTTAACATGAATCCATACCATTGCTGTGCAACGTGTAAACATTTTCGAGTAACGAAACAACATGGTAAACGGATACGTTTTTGTCAACGGTTAGGTTATCAAACCGAGCCAACCTATCAATTTCAATGTTGGGATCCGAAAGATCAAGTTTTAACATTGATGAAAAAAAGAATGGAGAATGAGGATTAAAACCAGTATAGTAAAAAAAACACTTGTCTAATGAAGCTGAAAGCATAATAATGATAATGACAGAAGATTGATAGCAAGGAAGTGTTTTTCATTAAACCGCTAAAACAGACTGAGAAATCGATACAAAAACTAGGCAAGATTCTTTTTTTTATATATTTGCTCGCCGTTATATATGTTACACTATTTGCTTGGAACTACGGGGCTTCACTAGGGCCTGAGGGGCCAGGCGGAAGAAATTATAATCTTACTCCTTTCCGAAGTATTTACCGAATTTCTGTGTTTAGTAAAGATATTATGGACCCAATTCGAATTTTAATCGGAAATATTGTCTTGTTTATTCCATTTGGTTTTCTTTTACCGCTTGCCTTTACATTCTTTCGAACATCCGTTATGAAAGTTACTATATTGGCCATGTTTACCTCTATTACAATTGAAATTTGTCAATTTTTATTTACTCATCGAGTTGCCAATGTTGATGATGTTATTTTAAATACGTTTGGTGCATGGATAGGGGCTGTTGTTGTTTTTGTTTTACTCTTTATTCAAAGAAGGGTTATTGTTTTGTTTACACGTAAAAAATAAAACAAGCTTCCGTGATGAATATCATGAAAGCTTGTTTTTGTTTCCGTTATACCTTAATTTCAATTCGGCGTTTCCATAGTTGGTAACATCCAATGACGATAACGAGAAAGGCTCCATAAAAAAGGATGATAAAAAACATTTCCTGTGGATTGGTGACAAAAGAATTCCCAACAGCAGCAAATAAAATCATTGCTGGGATTTTACCGAGGGACGATGCAATTGCATAATTGATAAATCGAACCTTACTTAATGCTGAGTAAATATTTACAATAATGGACGGAATGATAGGAATAAGCCGAGTAAGGAAAATCGTAATAAACGCATTTTTTTCAAACAATACAGTAACTCGATGAATCGGTTTATATTGCTTTAGCATTTTATTTCCCCAATCTTGATACCCATACCGTACGACAATAAACATAATAATAGAAGCAGCTGATGAGCCAATCCATGTTAGAAGTGAACCGAGTACTGGTCCAAATGTAGCGCCTAATACGCCTCCGATCAGAGGGTAAGGGATAACAGGAAATAATGCGAGCAATGTAGCAAGTATAATGGTTAACAATATATATTGTTTCGCATGCATTTGAAGCCACACGAAAATATCTTGTCCAAAAAAATAAACTGAAGTGGCAATGGCAATCGTCATGATTGCGATCGTGATTTTTTTTACCATTGGAACCTCCTTTGAGCGAATAATCTTAATACTATTTAATTATACAAGGTTTCTCTTATTTGCATAAGGTAGAATCCCACTTTATAATTACAAGAGTGTGAAAGTATAGTAGAAAATCGTGGAGGTGCATAAATGTGAAGCTTAAAATCATACTCCTATTCTTTCTGATTATGTTTATTCCTTCTTTTGTATTTGCCCATTCTTATGTTCATGAAGCGTATCCGGGAGATGGGGAAGTTGTCGATGAACCTGTAGAACAATTAGAGCTTTCCTTTGATGCAGGAATTGAATCCCATAGTACATTATCAATAACAAAAGATGATGGAACTACTATTGTTGTTGAATCGATCGAAGTGGATTCCCCTGTCCTCATTGCGCAACTAGGAGAACCGTTATACGAAGGGAATTATACGGTTGTGTGGGAAGCGCTTGGTGCAGATGGACATGGAACGAGTGGTTCATATTCGTTTTCCGTTACAGCAGAACAACCACAAGTAGAGGTAGAAGAAGAACCCGCAGAAGTTGTTGAAGAAGAACTGACAGATGAAGTTGTAGAGGAAGAACAAAGTGAACGAGAGCCAGTTGAAGCAGAAGAAACAGAGCAAACAACGAATATTTGGCTGTTAGTATTAGGATTAGCTGCTTTAATAGCTGTTCTATTTATCATTATAAGGGTCATGCAAAAATGATTGTAAGTATTAGTAATGCTCTCCTTTATCCGCTTGTAGCTTTCGCTATTGGGTATTTTATTATCCAAACGACAAACAAAAAGCACCACGTTCTTTTGATTTCTCCACAAGTTATTCGCTGGGCTATTTTTGCGATAATCGTATTGTGCCTTGTTCCTGTTTTATCGTTAAGTGTTTATATTACGAGGACATTTGATGCACCATTTTGGGAGACATATAGTACGGTGATTCGAACATATGCAGTAGGTCAATCATGGATCGGCGTAGCCATCATTGGAACGTTATTAATCGTGTTAACACGATTTAAATCAAAAGCATGGCTTTCGTTTTTATTAATGACTTGCCTTACATTTGTCGTCGGTTTTTCCAGCCATGCCGCATCACTTGACCAACTTGGGGGAACGGTGGCCAATGGACTGCATTTCTTTTCGGCAACAGTTTGGATTGGAACATTATTTATTGTTGCTTGGTTTACGAAATCAGATTTTGATTTTCAAGAGTTTATCCAATGGTTTTCACCGTTAGCTGTTGGAGCCGTGTTTGTCATAACCGCTTCTGGCTTTATGTTGATGAATTACATCGTTCCTGAATATGTACACTCTTGGGTCTTAACCTATGGCCAATTATTATTATTGAAACATTTGCTATTCATCCCTTTGCTTATCTTTGGATTTGTCCATGGTTTTCTATTAAAGCGAAGAATGAAGGTGTATTCAAATGAACGAGTAAAGAAATCATTTAAATTTGAAAGTGTCGTCGCATTAGTAGTGTTTGTTATCTCTGCTTTTATGACAGAACAAACACCACCACATGAAGTAGCGACGACATTACAATTTGAAGAACCATCGGCTTTGTTTACGATGATAATGGTAATGTATCCACAGCAGTTATTACCACTTGGGCTACAACTAACATTATGGAATGGAATATTAGGTGTTGTTTCTTTAGGATTATTATTGTTATTTGGGTATTACCTGCATAAGAAAACATCGGTTGTTATTTCTTCATTAATTCTATGTTTGTTTGTACTAGGTGGCTATGCTACAGCTATGGCGAGTATTGAAAGTAGAAAAGACGCGAATATTACACCATACGCGTCATTAGAAGAAGCAATAGCCGCAGGATATGAGGAAAGTTATGACATTTCAATACTAGTTGAAAAGCCGTATCAGCATGATACGCATGCAGTCTTATACGAGTTAGATGAATCAAAGCTTGTAGCAGAATTATTTAAAGTAGAAGATGATTTGTATTATAGAGTGGAAGGCACAACATTAACTGTTGGTGGCATTCCTGTATCTGAAACAGACCATAAAATCCGTACGTTTTTTATTCGTTTTGGTGATTGGAAAATAGATGGATTTGACTATACGTATGTGTCATTCGGAAAAATTAATGAACCTGCAAATGTAACATCGGTTGATATTCACTATGAAGGGTTATCACGGAAGGAACAAGTTGAAAATCAAGGGTTCCTTTCCATGACAGCTTCGAATGAGGAGTGGAGCGCAAATCATCCGATTGAGTTTTTTGATGACGAATTCAATATCATTGGTGGCTATATGCGTGGATTTATGGAAGAAGGCGTCTATTGTCACTAACTTTGAAAGCAATGAAGGTTGCTTTCTTTTTTTTGCTGTTTCCATTTTAGCGTTCCTCTTTCACTTTGAACTACCACAATTGTTTCAAGAGGAAAGGGCTTTTTTTAAAAGGTAGGCTCTGTTAAACGTTAATGTTGATATTCGATAAACAGGAACGCTTGTTCTATAATGGAGATAGATTATTATAGGCAGGTGGATACAGGTGACGTTAAAAGAGATTATAATCGCCATTAGTAAGCTAAACGAATCGGATGCCAAACGCATAAAAGAATATCTTGTTAACTCTCTATCTTCTACTGCTACTAGCGAACCTGTGTTTAAAGAGGTTTCTGAACGAAAGCATAAGGAAGGTTATACGTGTCCACGCTGCCAATCTAAGCGTTCCGTTCGCTTTGGAACCTATTCCGTTAAAATGGGCGGGAAAATAGTAGACCGTCAACGGTACCAATGTAAGGACTGCCAGAAAACATTTACCGATTTAACCAATACACCTCTATACCGTACTAGAAAGCCAAATCGCTGGATTCAGTTTATTGAATGTATGATTGAAGGGTATTCCTTACGTAAATCAGCAGAACTTTTAGAAGATGTAAGTTATGTTACCCTATTCTATTGGAGACATAAGCTACTCTCTGCCTTTGAAAAAATGGATTTCGAGGCTTTTTCAGGTATCGTGGAAATAGACGAGACCTATTTCTTGTACTCAGAAAAAGGGAAACGTGGTATCACTGGTCGTAAACCACGTAAACGTGGTGGTGCCTCTAAATATCGAGGTATCAGTAAGGAACAAATCTGTGTTCTTGTGGCAAGAGACCGCGAAAAAGTTACTTATTCTAAAGCTATTGGACGAGGAAGGATTATAAAAGAACAAGTAGAGGAATCAATTGGTCCTAAATTATCTGCGAGTAACGTGCTTTGTACGGATGCTTGGCGTGCCTTTAAAACATATGCGAAAGAAAAAGGCATTGAACACTATGCCTTTAAATCTGATGGAAAGGTACGAACAAAGGGGCTTTTTCACATTCAGAATGTCAACAGCTATCATAAGCGTTTGAAGGATTGGATAAGACGTTTTAATGGTGTTGCAACGAAATATTTGGACCACTATCTTAGCTGGTTTTATTTCCTGGAAACCATCCATCACCGTAAAGATGATACAACAACAAGACAAATGATTGCGGAAGGAAATTTAATACCAATTATGGAAACATATGATACACTAAGATTATCAGAGTTTACTAAATAATTGTCGTTTGCTTGTGAAACTAACGGGGAGTTTAGTGAAAAAAATGAAGTCCAAATTTCATAATTACTTGGAAGGGGATATCAAATTGAAGGCTGTAATCCAAAATGAATTTGGTGGTGCGGATGTACTTACATATACAACTGATATGGAGATACCGATAATTGGTGAGAATGAAGTTTTAATTAAGGCAACATATACAAGTGTTAATTATGCTGATATAAAAACACGTTTAGGTAATAAAGGGAAAGGTAATTTTCCTTTATTACTTGGATTAGATGTAGCAGGCGTTATAGAAGAAGTTTCTCCTAATTCCAATTTTTCAAAGGGAGAACGGGTCATAGCTTTTCCTAAACAAGGCTCATATGCTGAATATGTTGTGGCAAATGAAAAACTAATTTTTAAAATTCCTGATAACCTTTCGTTTGAAAAGGCTGCGACAATGCCAACGGTCTCTATATTATCTTATATACTCCTATACGAAATAGGACAAGTACAAAAAACAGATACTATTGTTGTACACAGTGCAGCAGGAGGTGTAGGTTCAGTGCTTGTACAATTAGCCAAATTAGCAGGTGTTCATAAAATTATTGGCACTGTCGGAAATCTAAACAAAGACGAATATGTAAAGAATTTAGGAGCTGATATAGTTTGTACCTACGAAGGATTTTCAGAGGAGACTTTAAACCAAACAAATAATAAAGGAGCTAATGTGATTTTCGATTCCATTGCAGGAGAAACAACCAGTAAAAGCTTAGAATGTTTAGCATTATACGGCACACTTGTTCAATTCGGCAATAGTAGTGGTAAATCTGGTACTTTTAATACTAGCGATGTTCATAGTAGTTGTAGGAGTATAAAAGGTTTTAGTTTAGGAACTACTCGGAAACATAATCCTGAACGATTAGCCCCTATTGCGGAAAAAGTCTTGGATTTAATCACTTCTAATAAGATTTCTATACCCGTTGCTAAGGTATTTAATTTAAGAGAAGCGGCGGAAGCTCATAAATTAATTGAAAGCCGTAATTATGAAGGAAAAGTACTGATTAAAATATAATAAAGAATTTTCTATTTAAATTAACGGTAGCAATAGTTGAACAGGCTGTCGCTGCTCCTGTCAACGAACGGGGAGAATAGTTTAAGTAAAAGTTATTGAAAACTACATTGTAATATGGTAAATTTAAACAAATTAGAGGTGAGTATTTATGCGTTCATTTAAAAAGACAATTATCCCGTCCTCACAACTACATCATCATATCAATTAGCCTTGCTATCCGATTTATGAAAAAATCGCAAATAGGAAGGCTATTTACCATTAAACCGTATTTGATTAAGTCCAACACTTAAATCAAGTGCGGTTTTTTATTTTATTTAAAAATTGGAGGTAAATGGAAATGAAGAAAATGGATTATCAAAATGTAAAGGGTACTCAAGATTACTTACCGAATGCTGAAGCAGTAAGAAGAGACATAAGAAGAACATTAGAAGATGTATTCATCCAATATGGATGTAAACCACTGGAAACACCTATATTAAATTACACCGAATTACTGGCTTCTAAGTATGGTGGCGGAGCAGAAATATTAGAAGAGATGTACACATTAACCGATAGAGGTGAAAGAGATTTAGCTTTACGCTATGACCTCACTATACCATTTGCAAAGGTTGTGGCAATGAACCCGACACTAAAGATGCCTTTTAAGCGATATGAAATAGGTAAAGTATTTAGGGATGGACCAATTAAAACGGGAAGGTTTCGAGAATTTACACAATGTGATGTTGATATAGTAGGTGTAGATTCACAAATCGCTGAAGCTGAATTAATGGTTATGGCATTGGATGCATTTAAAAAACTTGATTTAAATGTAACGATTCAATACAACAATCGAAAATTATTAACTGGAATGCTCAATTTATTTGGTACAGAATATGAAAAAATCAATAAAGTAGTATTAACTCTAGACAAGCTTGAAAAAGTTGGATTAGAAGCGGTTGTTTCTGAGCTTAATGAACAAGGATTATCAAATTCAACAATTACTTTAATTAAGCAGTTTTTAATTGATAATGAAAATACAAGTTTTGGCTACTTTGAATCCTACGCTGAACAAAATGAAGAGGTAAGGCAAGGCTTAAAAGAATTAAAAGAGTTAGAAGCTTATCTTGAGTTTCTAAGTATTAATATACGGTGCGTTTTTAATCCTTTTTTAGCAAGAGGTTTAGAAATATACACAGGTACTATTTATGAAATATTTTTAGCGGACCAATCTATAAAATCAAGTATTGGGAGTGGCGGAAGATATGATAATGCAATTGGTGGGTTGATAGGTACAAACGAAAGCTTTTCAACAGTAGGAATTTCATTTGGTTTAGATGTAATTTATACGGCAATGAGTTCATTCGAGAGTAAATTAAAAGATAATCCATATGTAGATTATTATATTGTTCCACTAGGAACTCAAAAAGAATCATTATTGGTAGCCAATTATTTAAGGAATAAAGACTATAAAGTCGAATTCGAAATGAGAAACAAGAAAATAGGAAAAGCTCTTGATAAAGCCAACAAAGAAAAGATTCGCAATGTTATTATTATTGGAGAGGATGAAGTTAGAAATAACCAATTCAAAGTAAAAGATTTAATTTCAGGTGTTGAAAGGACAGAAACATATCAATTTAATTGATTTTAAATATTCTTATTCAACAAACGGGAAGCGTTAGTTCGATAAGCAAAAAAATATATTTAAATGGACTTCCATAATTCGGAAGTCCACTTTTGTATAAAAAATCAACATTAACCGATAACAGAGCCAAAAGATAAGAAAGCATAAGAAAAGACGATCCAGCGTTTTTCTTTATTTCGATTTCTGAAAAAAGTGTTACAATAATAAACAAAGTGCTTTGAACGCCAGTGGAAAGGTCGGAAGAAATGGAGCGAAAAAAACTTTGGGTTATCTATCTCATGCTGGCATTAGCGACAAGCACATGGGGAAGTGCATTTATCGCCGGAAAAATTGCGGTTGAAAGCTTTGAGCCAACGACGGTTGCTTTTTTGAGGTTTTTTGGAGCAATGATTTTGTTATTTCCGATTATGTGGGTAACAGAAAAGCATCGTCCCACTCCAACAAAAAAAGATTGGGTCCGTTTTGCCCTCCTCGGATTAACAGGCATTGCGATTTATAATATTTGCTTTTTTCTTGCCAGCAAGCATGCTCCCGTCATAAAAAGCTCATTGTTTATTGCCGCAAATCCCGTATTAATTGTAGTATTGTCAGGACTGTTCTTGAAGGAAAAATTAACAAAACGACATCTTATTGGGATGGCTATCGCATTATGTGGTGCGGCCATCATCATATCCGAAGGGCATGTCGTCAATATGCTTCGACTAGGCTTTGAGCCAATTGATTTTGTTTTACTTGGTGCTGTTATTAGTTGGGCATTATATAGCGTACTTGGAAAAGTTGTGTTACAAAAATTTAGTTCGGTTGTTTCAACCACCTATGCGGTCGCATTCGGGACGCTTTTCTTATTTCCATTTGCGCTCGCTGAAACAAGCTGGACCGATGTTGTTCAAGCAACACCACAAACATGGATATCCATTGCTCATATGAGTGTATTTGTAACAGTTGTTAGCTTTATTATGTATTATCAAGGAATTAAAATTGTGGGGGCGGCTAAAGCATCGATTTTTATTAATTTTATGCCTGTGTCTGCTGTTATCATGGCGACTGTTTTTTTAGGTGAATCTTTTATGCTCGTCCATGCGATAGGGGCAGTTTTCGTTTTAACTGGAGTGTATATAGGAACAACGGTGGCAAAAAAACAAAAAAACAAACGTGATGTAGAACAAAGTGGTGATAAAAATGTTAAGACAAACGGATGAATGGACAGCGATAAAAACAAAAGTAGAGAAATGGAAAGAAAGGCCTGACGATTTTACTTCAGAAGCCGAAGCTTTACAGATGTTACGTTCATTAGAACGGAGCGAGGAAGAAGAGGTTAGAAAGATTTATGATGACATCTATTCATTGCTAGCCTACTCTCGATTTAAAAGAGTAAGTTATGAAGATGAAATGGTGACAACTTGGCTTAGTCAAGTTCATGAGGAAAATTCGCGATTATTTCAATGGGTTCAGCTTCAGATGTTCATTGAAAAGGTGAAAGCCCCGTTTTTACCAAAGGTATTTCCACAAATTAGAGAAACGGATCATGGAAGTGCAAAGAAAAAGCTAGCCGAAGATTATGTTGCAATAGCTGAACATTTCTTTTCTGTTTATCCGGCAGTTGAATCGGCCCTACAAAAGGCAATTGATTTAGCTATGAAGACTGAAGATGAGCAAGAAGAGAAGTTACGAAAATGGCTACAAGTACTAGAAAGTATAGAAGCGGAAATGCATCATGTTACGAAAGCAACAAAAGCGTATCAGCAATCTGTGACAGGTATTTACTATTCAGCCACTCAGTTAAACGAAGTGAGAACAATGATTCAACGAGTAGAACAATTAAATCAGGAGTGGGAACAACTTTTATTCGAACGGAAAAAGGACCACTCTTCCGCTCTTTCTGAGTTGCAGCAATTAATCGGTCTTGATGAAGTAAAGCAAAAAGTAAAAGCGCTATATCGTTATTTGCAATATCAACATATTCGTAAAGAGCGAGGATTCCATTTGCAAGATGACATTAGTTTAAATATGGTAATAACGGGAAATCCAGGTACAGGTAAAACGATTTTAGCAAGAACGCTAGCTAAAATTTATCATGAGCTTGGTGTCCTAGAAAAAGAAGAAGTCATTGAAGTAAATCGTTCTCAATTAGTTGGTGGCTTTGTCGGTCAAACAGAAGAAAATACGATGAATTTTATTCAAAAGGCATTAGGTGGAGTGTTGTTTATTGACGAAGCTTATAGCTTAAAACGAGACCAGTCGTCTGGGAATGATTATGGACAAACCGCTATTGATACATTAGTCGCCGCCATGACAAATAAAGAGTACGCTGGAAAGTTTGCCGTTATTTTAGCAGGGTATCCAGAAGAAATGAGACATTTTTTGTTTTCTAATCCAGGATTACGAAGTCGCTTTCCAGAACATAATCATATTCATTTACGCGATTATACGAAAGAAGAGCTCCTCAACATCGCAGAACAAATCGCATTAGAAAATGATTTCTTTTTTTCAGAGAAGGCAAAGGTAGAGTTAACAAGACGAATTGAAAACGAACAAATCGATGAAACATTTGGAAATGCGAGAACGGTTAAAAATATTGTCATGGATGCTATCTTTCAAAAAGGAGCACAAACAAATCTCCAACAACAATTGGATTATGAAGATATTGCCGTACTTACAGAGGAAGCAGTACAATCGCAAAAACATGGAAATAAAGAAGAACAATCACCTTTAGAAGAGCTGCAACAATTAATCGGATTAGACAATGTAAAAAAAGAAGTAAAACAGTTAACTTCATTTGTTCGAGTGCAACGAATCCGAGAGCAAAAGGGACTCCCAACTGTTCCGATCGGCTTACATTCTGTTTTTACCGGAAATCCAGGAACCGGAAAAACAACCGTAGCTCGATTGTTTGCGACAGCTTTAAATGAAATTGGTCTCCTAAAGCGCGGACATGTCATCGTTTGTGGACGCTCTGATTTAGTTGCTGGGTATATTGGACAAACAGCGATAAAAACAAAGCAAAAAATCAGAGAAGCGTTAGGTGGGGTTTTATTTATTGATGAGGCATATTCGTTAGCTTCAGGTGGTCCAAAAGATTTTGGTCGTGAAGCCATTGATACGCTTGTGGAGGAAATGACAAAATATAATGAAAATCTAGTTGTCATTTTAGCCGGTTATCCAGATGAAATGGCCCATTTATTACAACAAAACCCTGGGCTTCAATCTCGCTTTAAAAAACATATTCACTTTCCGGATTATTCACCTAATGAGATAAGCGAAATTAGTTTACAGTATGCCAAAAAGTATGGATATGATATCAATGAATCACTTCGTAACCAAATTAATGATAAATTAAAAGAGCTTTCTTTAGACGGGAATGGTAGGTTTGCCGTAGATATCGTTGACAGAGCGATCCAGCGTCATGCCAATCGAATGATAGAAGAAGGACAACAATGGGAGACAGATGCGTTAACAACATTAAAGGAAGCTGACTTTATTGATGTATTCAATATTTAGGGGGAAATTAAATTGAAGATATCTCGTATTCCAGTTGAAGTTAGATACGCAGAAACGGACCAAATGGGTGTTGTTCATCATAGTAGTTATGTTGTGTGGTGTGAACTTGGACGAACGGCTTTAATTCGGGAGCTTGGCTTTAGTTACGCGCAAATGGAAAAGGATGGGGTATTAGCTCCTGTCCTAAACATTGATTTACACTATAAACAAACAACAACCTATGGAGAAACGGTAGCTGTTCATACATGGATTGAAGCATATGATGGATTGAGAGTGACATATGGATATGATATTGTAAACGAAAAAGGAGAAACTTGTGTGTCAGGAACAAGTACGCATGTCTGTGTCAAAAAAGAAACATTTCGACCAATATCTATTCGTAAGCATTTACCACAGTGGCATGAAGTGTATGAACGTGAAAAAAAGAAAATGTAAGGAAATGCTACAAGGTGAATGACAAAACGAGTGTAACCGTGTATAAGAAAGGAGAGTTTGTATGCAGGAAGAAAAGAGGGGATTTATATTGGAATTACAAGAAAAAATCATTGATGCATTAAAGGTAGAGGCCATCATTCAACCAGCTGAAGAAATTCGTCGGAGAATCGACTTTATTAAAGCCTATCTATTACATTCAAAACAAAGTGGTTTAGTGCTTGGCATTTCTGGTGGGCAAGATTCTACGTTAACAGGGAAGTTATGTCAGATGGCGATTACAGAATTAAATAGAGAAAATCATGGGAAATCTTTCACGTTTTTTGCTGTTCGACTCCCGTACGGTATCCAGCAAGATGAGCAAGATGCTCAAGATTCATTAGATTTTATCCAACCGGACAAGCGGGTGACCATTAATATTAAACCAGCGGTAGATGCAGCAGTTCAGTCGTTTTATGAAGCAACAGGTATGCCTTTATCAAATTTTAATAAAGGGAACACTAAAGCACGAGAGCGCATGAAAGCACAATATGATATTGGAGCTCATTTTCAATGTTTAGTAGTTGGCACTGATCATGCTGCTGAAGCAGTGACAGGTTTTTACACAAAGCATGGTGATGGAGCATGTGATCTTGCCCCGATTTTTGGATTGACGAAATCACAAGGAAAACAATTATTACAAGAGTTAGGCTGCCCCAAGCATTTATATGAAAAAGCACCAACTGCTGATTTAGAAGATGATAAACCTGGACTACCTGATGAAGAAGCTCTTGGAATGACGTATGAACAATTAGATGCTTTTCTTCAAGGTAACCCATTATCTAGTGACGCAATGGAAAAGATTGTACAACGCTATATTCAAACGGAACATAAACGACAATTACCTGTAACAGTGTATGATACATGGTGGAAACAATAATAGAATAATCTGTTCTTTAGGAACAGTGGATGCCTTTTTTGAAAGATAAGGAAGTATATTTGAAAACTTACTCAAGAAGAGCGAAGGCTCCGCACCTGTGCGTTTCACCCCAAGAAGAGCACTTGGGGTTCACTGTCAAAAGCGGGCAGGGCTCCGCACTTCGCTTGAAAGAAAAGACGCTCCCGCGTTTTTCTTATAATTTGGACGGTTACATTGCATCATTTTGATCGTTTCTTCATATTCATAAGTTAGGATAATGAAGTGGAGTGAGGAGAATCATATGGTGAAAGCAAAGGTCGTTTTATTAATTTTTCTATCTTTTGTAGTTGTGGCACTAGGGTTTTTCGCTTTTTTCGATGGAGAGATTACGTTTGGTAATGATGAAAACGGAGAGATGAGTGTAACGACAACAACGTCGAATTCCAATCATCGTGTTGGGGATACATTAGAAATAAACGGGATTACTATAACCGTTAATGATGTATATTCGAGGCACGATGAAGGCAATTCTGACGCAAATTATGTTATAGTAGATATATCCGTAACGAATGAAAAACATTCAAGTTATGAATTTTCATTGCATAAAGTAACATTAAATGATGAAGAAGGCTATGGGTACGAACATACAACTCGAACGGAAACAAAAGGGATTCTAGGTGGGCAAATAAGTGAGGGACGAACAGTTCGTGGTGAAGTGGCTTTTAAAGTTCCAACAACGGACCAATCCTTTGAGTTTGTCTATACTGATCACTTGCGAACAGGCCAGTTAGTATGGGAATTGCAAGAAAATGAGTTAAACGAGGAGTCACATGAATGATAGAAAAAAACGCGGATTTGCATATGCACTCGACCGCCTCTGACGGTGGATATTCGCCGTCAGAGCTCGTTCAAAAGTGCAAAGAACAGGGGTTAACGATTATATCTTTAACTGACCATGACACGGTAGCAGGAGTGTCAGAGGCAATTGAAGCAGGACAAGCTTTGGGGTTAAAAGTAATTCCAGGTATTGAATTTTCAACGAAAGCAAATGGAAAAAGTGTACACATACTAGGATATGGAATAGATATTACGAATAGGGCGTTATTACATATGTTAGAGCAACAACGGATTCAGCGTAGAAACCGACTAGATGTTATTCTTTCCAAACTACATCAAGTAGGGATTACATTGCAAGCTGAAGATGTACTTCAGTTTGTAGATGGTGGAAGTATAGGAAGGCCACATGTGGCTAAAGCGTTGATTCAAAAAGGGTATGTCACAGATGTTGCTGAAGCTTTTGACCGGTATTTAGCAGAAGGACAACCGTGTTACGTTTCAAAAGAAAAAGAAATGACGCCAGAAGAAGCATTTACTTGGATTCATCAAACAGGTGGAGTCGCTATTGTCGCACACCCAGTGTACTACGGGTTAGATGAACTGATTGAAGAATGGGTAAAGACGAAGCAGTTAGACGGGATTGAAGTGTACCATCGGGACCATACTCGAACTGATGTCATACATTATGAGCAGCTTACATCGAGATTAGAACAAACGTATGATGTTCAGTTATTGCGAACTGGGGGTTCTGATTTTCATCACGAAGAGTATGGTCGAAAAAGAGAGCCGTTAGGAGTGACAAGGCTTTCTAGTGAATTCGCCATGCAACTAATGGAAAAACTGAAATGGCAGTAGACTCGGTCATAATTCGATAGTACAATATGTATTTGTGATGTTTGGAAAGTGGTGAACCTTCTATGAGATTAATTCAGATTGAGGAATATAAAGAGCATTCTATGCAGTTAGCCAAGCCTGTCTATGATGCGAAAGGTCGAGTGTTATTAGCAGCGGGAAACAGAATACATCCAAAATATTTGCAAAAGCTAAAATCGATTGGCGTTACATTTTTGCTTATTGAAGATGCTGCTTCGCAAGGAATTACACTTGAAGAAATGGTTGATATGCCAACGTGGATTGATGCAACACAATTAATTAAAGATTCATTTGAACGAGCGAAATTACGTAAAGTGTTACCAATAAAAGAATTGCAACAATGTGTCTTTAAGCTCTTATATGAAGTTCGTAAGCGGAAGGCTGTTTTATTAATCCCATCTACTTCTGTTGCCGATGAACTCCAGCCTTATGCACATAGTGTGAATGTCGCCTTAATTGCCTTACAAATCGGAAAATTTTTACAATATACAGAATCACAGCAACGTGATTTAGCTATTGGTTGTTTGTTACATGATATTGGAAAAGTAGTAGCCAATCGAGTTGAAGAACATCCAGAAAAAGGGTTTTCTATTATTCGAAATGCAAGAGAAATCAATTTGCTTTCTGCTCATATTGCGTATCAACATCATGAACGTTTAGATGGACAAGGGTATCCACGTAAAATTAGCGGAGAAGATTTTCTTCAATTTGCGCAAGTGTGTAGTATCGCTAATGAATATGAGAATATGATTTCATTGCACCATGTTACTTCATATGAGGCGATCGAACGATTAATGGCCAAAAGTGATTCACATTATTCCCATGCTGTTGTCAATGCTCTCTTTAAAGGAGTTCCTTCGTTTTTACCTGGGACCTTTATTCGATTAAATACGTCCGAAAAAGCCATTGTTACAAAAATCGATACACATTTGCATCGCCCTGTCATAAAATTATTAGAAACAGATGAAGAACGGTCATTAGCAGACTTTCCGACGTTAATTATTACCGAAGAATTATCAAGAGAAGAAGTAGAAGATATGGATGAGACAAAAGGATAAAGTCCTTTGACTCATCCTTTTGTTTATCATATAAGAAAGCAGAAAAATTTAGGTCTAGCAGTGATGCTTTGAAAGCTTATTCTAAAGACTCTCCCGTGTTTTTCTTATTGTTTAGTGTACTATAAAATAGTCGCCCTGTGGATAACATTGCGCTCATAGATTCTTAGAATGAATTAGGGGTTTGGGGTACTAAGATACAAGTGAGTAAAGACCCAAGTGAATCATTCAACACTTGGGTCGGGGGTTATCGCGTTAGCAATTTTGTTGTTTGTGGTAATTTAAGCGGCCATGGAAACCGTTATCTGTGAACATTGCTAGCGTTTTGAAACATTGGAGGACACAGGAGCAGTTAATCATGATATATCCCTAGGAATAGAGTGGCTTTTGCCTGAATAAGCGCTCCTGTGGCCGCTAAAAAACGGAAACCCGTATAAAGTTCACAAATAACGGCTGCTCTGACCGCAAAAGTGAGATATGTTGTTTATTCTTCCACTGTTCTTTTACTCGAAATCTCGGTTCCTTCTAAGGCTTGTGTCGCTAGTTGGTCAGCTTCTTTGTTTTGCTTCCGAGAAACAGCTTGAAACTGAGCTTGAAACCCAAGTTCTTTTACTTTGCCTTCTATTCTGTCCACCCATTGTTGAAGTTCAGGTTCATAACATGGCCACTCCTCTGTTAATTGGTTAATGACAACGAGTGAGTCTCCTTTAATCATAATCGGAATGTGATGAGCGCCTAATGCTTCGAGCTCAGATAGGGCAAACCAAAGGGCCGCATATTCAGCCTCATTATTCGTTTGGATATTGTGAATCCTTTCGTTTTTCCGAATGCGATACGTTTTGTTGTTTTGTTTAAACTGAATGGCTATGCCTAGGCCAGCATTGCTAGTGGCATGGTCAAAGCCACCATCAAAATGAACAATAATGTCATGCGGTTCGTCTTCTACGCCTTTTATATATTTCATGATTTCTTTTTTTGACCACTGACACCCTTCTTCATCGACAAAAAGTAATTCTTTGACTCGTCCAGTTTTTTCGATATCATCAACCAATGCAAGGATTGAGGTGACTGGGTAGTAGTCTGAGCGAAAAACAATCGTTTGTTTTCCTTTCACAGGCTTATAACTCCATTCTAAATAAACATTCATAAACTCCCCATCCTTTAAAGAAAAATAAATTGCGAATTGTCTAATTTCATGATAATTTAATTAATTACAAGGGTAAAGTTATCTTTTTCGTTGTTCCCATCGTTTAAATAAATGATTAACAAGTTTTATGCCTTGTTTAAGGACAAGAAGTTTGATAAAATGGCGGATCATGGTCGAAAACATATTTGAACACCCTTTCTATAGCGTCTTGTTATTAGGATGGATCGTTTTGAATTTTTTACACATCGTAAAAAGATATTGTATAATCAACAACAATGGCATCTGCTAATTTTTGTAATGGAGGAGACGACGTCATGCCAATTAAAGTACCTGATAGTTTACCAGCAAAAGACATATTAAATAGAGAAAATATATTTGTAATGGATGAAAGTCGAGCTTATAAGCAAGACATACGTCCATTAAAAATAGCGATATTAAATTTAATGCCCGTAAAAGAAACAACTGAAACACAATTGCTACGATTGTTAGGAAATACACCGTTACAAGTCGATGTTGTATTTATTTATCCTGATACACATACATCGAAAAATACGTCACAAGAGCATTTATCTTCGTTTTATAAGACGTTTGAAGAAATTAAAGAATTTAAATTTGACGGGTTAATTATTACTGGGGCACCTGTAGAAAAATTAGAATTTGAAGATGTAACTTATTGGAAGGAGCTTCAACAAATTATGGATTGGAGCGTTACAAATGTAACATCCACACTACATATCTGTTGGGGAGCGCTTGCTGGTCTTTATCATCATTATAAAATTTCAAAATATTCTCTTGATAAAAAAATGTTTGGTGTTTTTTGGCATCGGGTGAATATTCCAAATGTTAAGCTTTTACGAGGGTTTGATGATATTTATCTTGCACCACATTCACGGTATTCAGAAGTGAAAAAATCGGAAATTGAACAAATTCCTGATTTAGAGGTGTTAAGTGATTCAGATGAAGCGGGTGTGTACATTGTCGCTTCTAAAAATGGGAAACAAATTTTTGTAACAGGTCATTCAGAATATGATTGCTGTACATTGCAGGAAGAATACGAACGAGATGTCAATAAAGGGGTTGACATTGCTTTGCCACAAAACTATTTTCCTGAAAATAACCCTTCGTTTGCCCCGGTGTTAATGTGGAGAGCGCATTCGAATTTATTATTTTCAAATTGGTTAAACTATTATGTTTATCAAGAAACACCATATGATTTATCTCAAACTTAAATTCATTAAAAAAAGCGAATGTAATTGGAGTCTTGTCCACTTACATTCGCTTTTCATTTTCTGCTAACCATTGAGTGAAATAGTCGACGAAACGAGCATCCCACTGTGTCCCTTTTCCGCTTGTTAATATTTCAACAGCTTTTTGACTTGTCATGCCTTTTCGATATGGCCGGTCTGATGTCATTGCATCATACGCATCTGCAACGGCTAATATTCGCCCCATCATCGGAATATCATGTCCTTGTAGTCGGTCAGGATATCCTTTCCCATCGATCCGTTCATGATGAGACCGTACACCAGGTAAAAAACGTTTCATCGCTTCTTCTGGTTGAACTTGTCGTAAAATTTCTTCCCCAAGAACAGGGTGTTTTTTAATTTCTTCATATTCTTCATCTGTTAATGGGCCATCTTTTAAAAGAATATGATCAGGAATGCCGATTTTCCCAATATCGTGTAATAAAGCAGTTTCTTTTAGTAATTGAAGAGATTCAGCTGAAAGCTTAGCTCTTTTGCCAATTTCTACAGCGTACGTTGCTACACGTATAGAGTGACCAGCTGTATAATGGTCTCGTGCATCTAATGCCGCTGCTAATGTAGCAATAAAGCTTTCATTTAGTTGCTTGTTCACAACATCTCGTTCTTTTAATCCTTGGACCATATGGTTAAATCCGTATAAAAGGCCTGAAAATTCATCTGAATTATAGTCAGGGGCCACAACATCAAAATTCCCTTTTTCTACTTCTTTCATATCAGCTTGTAGACGCCATATCGGATTTGTCACGTGATGATATAACAATGTTGAACCATATAATGAAAGGAGGAGACAGACCCCAATTAAAAATGAAATACTCATCCAATAATGAATATGGGCTTGGAGTGAGTGCTCAATAAATGTAAAGTGAACAACGAGTCCAAATAAAGTAAGGGGAAACCCACCAAGAAAAATGATACTTAAGCGGAATTTCGTTTTTAATGATACAAAAATAGAACCGTCGATCGATAATATTCGTTGGTGATTTGTTTTCGCTTTTTCATATAGTTCTTGCAGGACAGGCTCAATTGCAATCATTGCTTGATAATATTCAATCAATGCGTGCATCCCCGCGATGATAATCGCCCCAATAAATGCATACATAATAAAATGATAGGAAAGTGTCATTCGTTCAGTAGAAATAAAGAAATAGGTTAACAACATCGCTGGTATTGATAATCCAAATAAATGTGGCCCTAGAATTCGCTTCACTGTTAATACCGGAAATCGGTGGGTTTGAAGATAGGCTTTCTCTAACATTGCAAAATTAGGATGTTCACAAAGTAATGCCTGCTTGATTGGTGCCATATGTTTGTTAAACATAAGTACTTCTGAAATGACCATAAACAGAAGTGAAATTAGTAAGATGGTTAGAAGTGGCTTTATATTTACAAGTGTTGATGGCGTTACAGCAAACATAAGAACGCCACCAACCCCAAATACCGCGATAAGAGATCCTATAAAGTAATTTTTGAATAAAGTCCTAAGAAAGTGTCGATAGACCATGTTTTTCCTGCTTTCTAAATTAATTGCTTGTGTGTATGTCACATTCAGATAAAATGCCGCATAAGTTTACAATAGATATTAGTCTATTTTACAAGGTGTTAGGTTAGATTCCAATCATCATTTTTTGTAAAATAATTATTTTGGAGGACATCATGAAAACAAACAGACATTATTATGTGAGCGGAAATACGCGAATTGGGTTTTACTCAGTACTTCCAGAGTTAAGCAAAGAATTGGATTGTATTTTTGTTCTGAAAGGATTAGCTGTTCGTGATACGAGTGATGAATTATATAAACTAGCTTCATATTTTGAAGAAAAAGGATTAGCCGTCGATTATTTTCATTCCCCTAACAACAATCAGCTCATTGAAGGAATTCGCTTGATTCAATCAAAAATTGCGATTGTGTCGAATGAAATTGTCGTAAAGCTAGGTGAACAATTCTCTGAGCAACGGGTTGTCGTCATTCATTTTAATAAAGCCATTTCTAAATCAAAACTTGAACTATATTCTGAGCGCTTAAAACAACTGCAAGAAGAACGAGATTACCATGTTCAATTAGCATACGAAGCCTTTGCAGAAGCAAAACCTTTTCATGAAAGAAAAGAAGAAATATATTTAAGTGAAATGAGCTTTGCAAAAGCAGATGAAGTGACAGCGAACTTAATTAAATCGATTTTCCGGAAAAAGAAAGAGCAAGAGGGTGGCAATACAGAAACGATATTTTTCGGTGCAGCCACACCAAAGGGGGCTGTTCATTTTATCGATGAATTAACGGAACATTTGAAAAAGCGCTTTATCATAAAAGGCCGTTCAGGTTGTGGGAAATCAACATTAATGAAAAGAGTGGCAAACGAAGCACTGCAACAAGGGATGAATGTCACATACTTTATTTGTGGTTTTGACCCTTCAAGTTATGATATGGTCATCGTAGAGGAGTTGGACCTTGCAATAGTGGATGGGACGGCACCACATATTATTGATCCTACTCGAGTAGGCGATGTGGTTATTGATATGTTTGAGTTATGTGTCAATCCTCAAGTGGAAATCGACAATAAAGAAGAAATAGAACATTGTGAAACCGAATATAAAAAGAGAATGAAAACGGGAACACTCCATTTAAAGAAAGCAGCAGAAGCTCAAGAAGTGATTGATGCGTATATTAACGAAGCGACAGATAAAGAAAAACGAAAACAGATGGAACAACAAATGATGACTACGATTATAAATACAATTAAAGCGAGTCAGAAAGAATGGGCTTAAAATACAAAGCCTGCTATGCTAAATCATAGCAGGCACT
Organism: Alkalihalobacillus sp. LMS39; assembly: GCF_022812285.1. Classification (NCBI taxonomy): domain Bacteria; kingdom Bacillati; phylum Bacillota; class Bacilli; order Caryophanales; family Bacillaceae; genus Alkalihalobacillus; species Alkalihalobacillus sp. LMS39. Next base: position 3,119,472 of record NZ_CP093300.1, on the reverse strand, counting down.
TACAACAGTACTATAGGTTTTTTTTGACAAGGCCTATCTTATCTTTTAAATCGCCAGAATCGACTTGAAGCTCATCATTTACATATAATTGAACATCTTCATCAAATGTTGTCTGTTGTTTTTCTTTTTGTTGGTTTTCGGTTTTATCACTGTTTTTCATAACAGTACCTCCCCTAGATATAGTGGATTTGGTTGAACTCATTATAGTTTGGATTCGTGTTGGAAAAACTATTCATACATGGACAAAAGAGGAGGAGCCAAAGTGTGGGAACAAGTAAAAACAGAAGATGATTATAAAGCGCAGACAATGGCGATTGACGGGGTAGAAGTACATTATGAATATTATCGAGGGAAACATGCGAAAGAAGAGCCGGTTATTGTTCTTCTTCATGGACTTGTTTCTAGTTCGTATAGTTTTCGATATTTAATGCCGCTTATCGGTAAAAAGTATCCTGTGTTAGCGATTGATTTACCTGGGTTTGGAAAAAGTGAAAAATCAAAAACATTTATTTATTCATTTGAAAGTTATGCTAAACTTATTTTTCGTCTCTTACAAATGATGCAAGTAAAAAACGTAATTGCTGTCGGTCATTCTATGGGTGGACAGGTTGCTTTGTACATGGCGAAAAATTATCCGGACCACGTTAAAAAACTCGTCTTGTTATCTAGTTCTGGGTATTTAAAGCGTGTAAAAAAGCATTATTTGTATGCCTCTTATTTACCGTTCTCTAGTAGAGTATTGAGATGGTGGTTTCAAAAGCGGGATTATAAAGATGCCCTTCTTCATGTCGTCTATAATAAAAATGCGGTTGATGATTATGCCGTATTAGAGTATACAAAACCTTTCCAAGATGAAGGGTTTTATGATGCGCTGATTCGATTAATGAGACACAGGGAAGGGGACTTAACAGCGGAACAATTAAAGGAGATTAAACAGCCAGCCCTTTTATTTTGGGGAAAGGAAGATGAGATCGTACCATTGCGAATTGGGAAAAAGCTTGACCATGACTTACCTCAATCAGAGCTCGTTGTCTATGAACAAACAGGCCATTTAGTGCCGGAAGAAAGACCACAAGAAGTAGCTCAGAAAATGCTCGAGTTTTTGGAAGACCAATAATGGTACTCGGAAAGACGCCAGTTATGATGCCATATTCATAGCTGGCTTTTTTGAAAGATAAGAAAGATAAAAATTTTGGTATAGAAAAGACCCAAGTGAATCATTCAACACTTGGGCGGGTTTATCGCGTTAGCAATTTTGTTGATTATGGTAAGTAAGCGGCCATGAAAACCGTTATCTGTGAACATGGCTAGCGTTTTGGAACGTTGGAGGACACAGGAGCCGTTATTCATAATATATCCCTAGGAATAGAGTGGCTTTTGCGTGAATAAGCGCTCCTGTGGCCGCTAATAAACGGAAACCCGTATCATGTTCACAAATAACGGCTGCTCTGACCGCAAAAATGGGGCATGGGATGTGTTTGTTGTTTCATCATACAGTTCGCCTGAAAGAAAAGACGCTCCGCGTTTTTCTTATTTGTAGCATTGCAAAATGTTCAATGACGATAAGCGAGAAGAGAAAAAATAGTGAATCGAAAAGATTCCGGTTCAGAATTACACTTGTCCGCATATATCTTAAATAGCGATATAATGGAGGATTTGTAAATGAAACGGATTCAATTTTTAAATGATGTAACTTTATTTTTGTTGTTAGCGGTCATTTTGCTCGTATTATATTCAGCTTCTCCTATTTCAATTGGGAGCGAATATGTACCAGCATCCATTCTTATGATGAGCTCATTGGCGTTAAGTCTATTTTTTGAGGCGATTCCTTTTTTGCTAGCGGGTGTTGTCATTTCAGGGGTAATTCAAGTGTTTGTTTCCGAACAACAAATAAAAAAGATGCTGCCAAAACATCCTATTCTTGCGGTGATAACTGGTTGTTCTTTAGGCGCTTTGTTTCCAGCTTGTGAATGTGGAATCGTGCCGATTGTTCGTCGATTGTTAATGAAAGGGGTCCCCTTGTATGCGGCGGTCGCCTTTATGCTGACAGGGCCACTCATTAATCCTCTTGTCGCTTTATCCACGTATATGGCATTTGGTCAAGACGTGACGATGATGGTCCTGCGATTTTCTTTAGGATTTCTTGCTGCATTTCTTGTAGCGGTTATTGTGTACGTTGTATTTAAGCATCGCTTAGAGTTGAAGCATACAACGGAAACATTACAGCCGTTCATACAACAGCAACGCCCTCCTTTTTCGAAAAGACTCTCCTATATGGGAACACATGCGATTGAAGAATTTTTTGAAATGAGTAAGTTCTTTATTGTCGGGGCTATATTAGCAGCGAGTGTTCAAACATATTTATCTAGTTCTTCATTGTTTGCCTTTGGCGATAATGTGATGATGTCGACGATGATGATGATGGTTTTAGCGTATCTTCTTTCCTTATGTTCTGAAGCAGATGCCTTTATTGCGGCTTCCTTTACTCAATTTGTCCCAACCGAAAGTTTACTTGCTTTTTTACTTTATGGACCGATGTTTGATTTAAAGAATACATGGATGCTTGGAGCCGTCTTCTCATTTCGATTTGTTTTTTGTTTGTTTATTTCAATCACAGCAGTCGTTTATGGTCTGACATTGGCTGTTTATTTTTTATAAGGAGTGTTGAGTGTGACCTTTCATCCAGAACGTCTACTAAGAGCCCTATTATTGGGGATGCTTTCGGCCATAATCTTTTACTTAGTTGCAACAGGAAAACTCCAACAATTTATTCATTCTGAATATATTATTTTAACAAAAATCGCCTCTCTCTTATTTTTAATTTTTTTCTTCTTGCAAGTCAAAACGATTTGGACAAAAGAAGGGGCGGACGATCATGATGAGATGTGTTCTTATTTCGGCTGTAATCACGAAAAAGGTGAAGTTCTATCGTTTCCTTCTTTATTTTCTTACGGCATTTTGGTTGTTATTATCTGTGCGAGTTTATTTTTGCCGATTCAAACTTTGGATCATTCGGTTGCGATGAATCGAACGATGGTTCCAGATTTACAAGGGAGTGTGGTGAAAGCTTCTCCTCAACAACAGAAAGAACTCGTATTAACAAATGAAAATTTTTCTGAAAAGGCAGCTGATATTACATTTAATCCGACACAATACCATGGAGCAACGATTACATTAACAGGGATGTTACATAAAGCAGAAGGATTAGAAAGACATCAATATATTATTTCAAGGTTTCATGTAACACATTGCATAGCCGATGCGAAAGTCATTCAATTTATCGTTCATTTTCCAGAATTGCCACATATCCATGGGGAAGACCCGTGGATTGAAATGAAAGGGGAACTTGCTTATCTTCAAACAGAAGATGGATTGACACCTTATATTAAAGTGAATTCTTGGTCGAAAGTAGAAATCCCACAAAATCCATACGTGAAATAATACAATCACAGCGGTCATATATCTCCTATGCTATAATAGAAGAATCTTCTTACAAGAGGTATGGAGGTGGACGTGTGGATCCGTTAGATGTGTTAATGAATAAAGAAAAAGTGATACCTTATTTTCAACCGATTATTAGTGCTGATAAACAAGAAGTTGTCGGATATGAGGTATTGGCTAGAATCATGACGAGTCAAGGTGTGAAAAGTTTAGGCTGGTTTTTTCATGATGAATCGATTCCCTATGAATATCAGGAAGAGATTGAAGACCATATCCAAACATTAGCATTAGAGTATTATATAAACCATGACCTAGAACAATTTCTTTGTTTAAATATAAATATTCAATCCTTGTTGAAAGATGATGGTGAGCGTCTTTTTACAAAATTACGAGCATATGAATCAAAAGGGCTTTTCTTTGAAAAAATTGTGTTGGAAATCCAAGAAAGTGATTACGTTGAAAATTATAACAATATTAAACATCTGCTCGTGTACATACAAAACACAGGCGTACGCATTTCGATTGGTGGGATTGATAACGCCACGACGAATTTAGAAAGAATGGCTGTGCTAAAACCGAGTATTGTAAAAGTCAATGTTGGATTTATCGAAGGAGATGCGTTTCCAGAGTTATATCGTGATGTGTTACATTCGTTGTCTTCCTTAACTCGAAAGTTAGGAGCAACATTGCTCTTTGAAAAAATTGATACATATCAAAAATTAAATTTCGCTTGGAAAAATGGTGGGAGATACTATCAAGGCTATTATTTAAGTGTGCCGAAAGCGGAATTTATAGAAGCAGATTTTTGCAAGCATTCGATTCGCAAGGAATTTCATCATTTTATAAACTATGAGAGAAAGAAAATCGAATCGCAACTATCCTTAACAGAAACAGTTGGACTACGCTTGAAAGCGACATTAAAAGCAGTAAAATCTTATGGAGATTTTGATGCAGCGGTGTTATCGATTGCGAAAGCATTAACAGATTTAACATTTCGGGTGTACATTTGCGACCATGATGGTTTTCAACAATCTTCAAATGCAGTGAAAACCGAAAATGGCGATTGGACGTTAGAAAAGGAAAGTCGTTCAAAAAACTGGAGCTGGAGACCTTATTTTTTAGAAAACATCGTCAGAATGAACTATGAAAAAAAAGGATTATTGTCTGACTTATATACGGATATTGAAAAAGACGAGATGATCCGAACATATTCTTATCCAATTGGAGAACAATTATTTTTATTTATTGATATTCCTTACTCTTACCTTTATGAAAAAGACGGTTTACTGTAATGATAGAAAGGTGTGTATCAAAGGTCTGATACCACCTTCTTTATTTTGGTAATGTTTCCGATTACTTTTTCTAGAATTTTTTCTATAAACGAGGTATGATTAATCCGTCTGTTTTCACAGAAGGGAGCACGAATACGTGAAACAATGGAAAACACTAAGCCCAGTTATGGCTTATTTATTTTTTGCTTATGCAACATTAATGATTATTACGAGTTATATGCCTGTGTATTATCAATCACAAGGACTCACCGCTGCCCAAATCGGATGGTTATTAGCGATTGGACCTTTCGCATCCATATTTGCACAACCGATTTGGGGCTTTTTAAGCGATAAATATAAAACGATAAAAAACGTGTTGTTAGTTGCGATTATTGGGGCGGTTTTGATTTCTTTTATTTTGTTCCAAATGAGTAGTTTTATAGGATTTCTCGTGTTGGTCTTTTTCTTATTTTTATTTGTTCCTCCACTAACCGCACTTGGGGATAGTTTGGCCCAAAAAACATCGGCACAGCATAATGTTAGTTTCGGGCAACTACGAATGTGGGGTTCGATCGGTTTTGGTGTTTGTTCATTAGCGATAGGGTACTTACTATCCATTATCGGGATTGGTTATTTAATGTATCCTTTTTGGTTTTTAGCGGCGATTTTATTTATTACTGCTTTGTTTTTAAAAGATGTAAAAACAACAAATAAACCAGTGACATTACTTGGTGCGTTAAAACTTCGAAAAAACAAAAGGCTCTTATTTTTCTTAACGGTTATCATGCTTGTATCAATCGGTCATCGAACAAATGATAGTTTCCTTGGGATTTATATTACAAGTTTAGGAGGAGATGAATCACTCATTGGATGGGCCTGGTTTGCCGGTGTTGCCACAGAAACTGTGATATTAGCAACAAGTGCATTATGGTTTCGACGGTTTCAAGCGATTACGTTTATTACAATTGCGGCGGGGTTATATACGATACGCTGGATTTTAATGGGTCAATTAACCGAACCAAGTCATATCCTATGGTTTCAGCTTTTCCATGGAATTACTTTTGGCGTCTTTTATTTATGTGCGTTTCAATATGTAACAAAACTTATACCAGAGGAATTACAAGCAACAGGTCATGTCTTATTTATTACGATCTTCTTTGGTGTGTCAGGAATCATTGGCTCACTATTTGGGGGTTGGGTCATTGAATCCTATAGTCATTCTTTATTGTACTTTTGTTTAGGTGGAACATCTTTTATAGGCATGGTGGGTTTAATCGTTTATAAAGTGTTGATTGATAAAAAAGATAAAGAAATAAAAGCTCAAACAGAAGCTGCAATGTAATAAAAACGCCTTTGAGAACGAATTCTCAAGGGTGTTTTTATGCGTGCTTGCGAAAAGCGAAAAAGCTCCTATAGTGTGGAAGTAAAACTCCTTTTTAAAAATTGAAATTTTGAAAGTTTTGAAAAAGTGAGATGGTCAGAACTATTGTTAGTAAGGAACCTGTGGATGTCAATGTAATTATTTTTCGGTTACTCTGATTTTTCTCAGGCTTAGCAAATTCTTGAATAGCCAGAAACCATACAACAAAAGTGGTTATGGAAATAATCCCAATAGACATAGTAGTATCTCCTTCCATACAGTATGTATTTTCCAATATTTATTACATAGTAACATAAAATTCCATTAGTTTTTGCTTTTATAAAATTAAAAAAATTTGCAGTCCTCAACTAAAAAAGCGTGCACTCGCATCTCGGGAGAGGATTCAAGCGACGGTTCCAAAAATCTTCAAAGCTACTATTAGTTTTTGTTCTTTTACGAGGGAAATCATGTATAATATGGAAGTGTATACAGTAGAGGAGGAGTTATGGTGTTACATAAAGAAAATGCGTTACACGTTCAACCGATTCAACAAGGGGAACGAATTCATCTTCTTGATTCAATTCGGGGTGTGGCCTTATTTGGCATATTATTAGCGAATATGTTGTTTTATCAAGAGCCAAAGTTTATTTCTTTTGGGCTAAGTCCGAATGAGTGGACCGAAAGTTATAATGTTGCAGCGTCTTGGTTTCTTGATTTATTTGTTGTTGGGAAATTTTATCCTATGTTTTCAATTTTATTTGGGATTGGCTTTGCCGTATTCTTGAAAAAAGCGTTTGAAAAGGGAGTAAAGGCAAAAGGTTTATTTGCAAAAAGACTAACGATTTTACTTTTGTTTGGCTTTATCCATCTTGTTTTCATATGGTCAGGCGATATTTTAGTAAACTATGCGTTAGCAGGTTTTCTATTACTCTTGTTTTTTGATTTAAAACCGAAAACGGTGTTAAACTGGGCACGATGGTTATTTATTGGCTTTGCGGTTTTAATTGGATTTTTCGGCATCATGAATGCAGCGCTATTAGAATATTTTCCAGAAGAAATTGGAGTAACGACAGAAGTTATTCATGAAGCAAATGAAGTGTTGCAAACAGGAAACTATGGAGAAGTTCTTGTATTTCGATTGGTAAATGAGCTTCCTGTTGTCATCTTAAATTTGATTTTAGCTGTGCCGATGATTTTACCATTGTTTTTATTCGGACTATACGTTACAAAACGCATTGATATATTCCGAGTGCAGGACCATCTAGATTGGGTAAAATCAATCTGGAAAAAAAGCTTAGTATGGGGGATTGTCTTTACCATTCTTTTTGCTGTACATAAAGGTGAAGTGTTACCAATTCCGTCATTTTTATCACTAGGTTTAGCAGATATGTTTAGAAGCTTTTCAGGTTTAGCACTTTGTATTTTCTATATGACTTCGGTGACATTGCTTGTTCAAAAGCAAACATGGCAACCACTTTTCCGTTTGTTTAGTTTTCCAGGGAAAATGGCACTATCAAATTACTTGTTTCAATCGTTTATTTGTGTCACAATTTTCTATGGGTTTGGTTTCGGCTTATTTGCGAAAGTAGGCCCTGCGTTAAGCATCCTCTTTGCGATAATCATTTATGGACTTCAAATGGCTGTTAGCTATTATTGGCTAAAAACATTCCAATATGGTCCGTTTGAATGGTTATGGAGAACAGCCACATACAAAAAGAGACAACCGATGAAAGTAAAGGGGTGAATGAAGTGAACATTGTAGTTACTGAGAATGCAAAGGCCTATTTAGAAAAGAATGGTTATCAAAAACCAATTCGGGTTGTTGCAAGAGATACGTACGAGTGCAGCACGATGATTGAGTTTTTTCTTACTCTTGATGAGGCGAGAGCAGAAGATAATATTATGATTGTTGGGGAATTCGTTTTCCTCACGGATAAAAAAGCAGAAGACGAAATCGGTGATTATTTAAAAATTGATTTTGTTGATTCTCAAGGACTTAAACTGATTAACCGTGCTCAAACACTTGCTTATGCACAAAAAGTAAGAGGTTAATTCGAATAAGAAAAGCAATGAGCAACCACCTACCTTCATCATGGTGATGTGCCATTGCTTTTTTTACACTTATGGCTGTTTTGTCACACCAAATAATGTCCCTACTTGTTTAACGAGTGGTGCTGCTTGGTTCCATGTTTTAACAACTTGGTCGACGGTTTTTGTTGTTTTGTTAATATCAAACTTTCCATTCTCACTCGTAAATGGGGTGAGAAATGGGGGAATCGGTTTTTGTGGCATATTTCCTGGACCTTGAAAATAAGGGTTTTGTTGATAAGGTCCAAAAGGTCCTTGATTCATTCCAGGCCCTGGCATAAATGGATTTGGTCCCATTTGTGGAAACCCTTGTTGAGCTTGGCTTTGCTGTTGTGTTTGTTGTTGCTGTTGCTGTTGTTGAGATTGTGCCTGTGTTTGTTGTTGCGGTTGTTGCATTTGCTGGAATTGTGGATTGTTCATCGGCCAGCCTGGTCCGTACATAGGGTATTGAGGAAAATGCATGTCAATCACTCCTTTACCTAGTGTTAGTCAATTTTAATTGTCTTTCTTCGGTTAGGAAATCGGATTGTTAAAATACCATTTTCATATTTTGCTTTTGGAGTTGTTGCTTGGAATGGCAATGCGATGATTCTTTCACTAATTTGTTCACTCTCATAATGAGAAACAACTTGACTTGAATCATCTTGTTCCTTGATAGATTCAACATGCTTCACTGCAATACGAACATGATTTTGATGAATATCTAACTTGATTTGTTCTTTTTTTACTCCTGGTAGCTCGGCTTCAATAATAAATTCAGTATCTGTCTCATACGTTTTAACAGGGAAAGAAGGCTGGAACATTCCATGGTTATGAAAATTTTGAAATGAGTGATGAAAAAATGAGTCAATTGATTTTAAAAAGTCACTATAAGATTGATGCAGTAAGTTCGGTAAATTTTTATCGTCTTTCATGCTAACTACCCTCCATAATTCCTCACATTTTTTATACTTCATCATATGTAGGCACTTAAAATTTGGAACGGGTAGACACCTAGATTTTTTTTGATTAAAGGACATTTCCAATAAATGTTTGTTTGTCAAGGGTCGATTAAAGGAGGGAACTTAAATGAGAGTAATTGATACACATTGTGATGCACTATTGAAATTGTGGGAGGATAGAAGGAGAGACTTCACCTCAAACGACATTGAAACGAATATCCATCGGTTACGAGAAGGAAATGTTTGGATTCAGTGCTTTGCTATTTTTGTTGAACCGACGATAAAAAATGATCAAAAGTTTCAAGTTGTTCTTGACCAAATTCAACTTTTCTTTGAGAAAGTCATTACACCAAATCCTCAAATGAAACATATTAAATCATGGGAAGATATTATGCAGTTAGAGGAAAATGAGACAGGAGCCATTCTTACGTTAGAAGGAGTTGACCCAATTGGTGATGATTTAGAACGTTTAAAGTTGCTATATCATCTTGGTGTTTTATCGGTTGGTTTAACGTGGAATCAGGCGAATTTATGTGCCGACGGAATTGGGGAACCAAGAGGAGCTGGATTAACATGCCTAGGAAAAGACCTTGTTTCATTAAACAATGAACATCGAATTTTGACCGATGTTTCTCATCTAAGTGAAGCGGGATTTTGGGATGTTCTTGAGACCGCTCATTATCCGATTGCGACCCATTCGAATGCAAAATCATTATGTTCTCATCGTCGTAATTTAACAGATGAACAACTAAAGGCGATGATAAAAAAACAAGCCCCTATTGGTGTAGTGTTTCATCCATATTTTCTTGAAAATGAAGGAACAGCGACTATTGCGAGTATTGTAAACCATATAGAACATGTATGTTCCCTTGGTGGGAAACAACAAATTTGCTTCGGTTCTGATTTTGACGGCATTCCAAGTACAGTTTCTGGTCTTCATCATGCTGGCGACTATCAAAACCTCATTAATGAACTGTTAAAACATTTTACGGAAGAAGAAGTTAGAGGGTTTGCCTACCAAAACTTTTTAAACCATCTACCTTCGTAAAAAAAGTTATTTTTCTTTCTGTTTAGATACTGGCCATTCTTTTTTATATAAATGAAATTCTTCATATGAAGGTGAAAAAAATGTTTTCTGTACACCTGAAACAATGATAAGTAAGCAGAAGACAATAATCGTTAGCATAATCGTCACTCCTTTTTAATAGTAAATGCAAAACAAAGCAGATGGTGACATCGTTTACAGGGTAATCGACGAAGTAGTTCGATTATCCTTATTTGCTTTTCTTTTAAAAAGGTATAAAGAAGATTGACAATATTAAAGAGTGCTTTGGTAAAATAGAAGGAAGAAGACTCTTTAAAGGAGGTTCCATACTTGTATAAAAATGAAATTGAAATGATTCATACAAACGGGAAAAAAATAATCATTAAAGACATACCATTTGTCACAGAAGAAAAAGAAAAGTTTCATTTAAAATGGCAAGTGGAGAAACTCATTGATCAAATCAATGGAAAGCAACGTCCTAATGACGTGTACTCGTTTAAAGAGGTTGATTGAAAATGAATATGCCTGAAGAATTGATTTATCTAAACAACATAACAGTAAAGAAACTAAATAAAGCAATTGTTTCAAATGTGACATGGAAAGTAAAAAAAGGGGAAAACTGGGCAATACTTGGATTAAATGGGTCGGGTAAAACGTCAATATTAAAAGTTGTGACGGGTTATGAATGGCCAGTAACTGGAAAAGTACATGTATTAGGGAATCGTTATGGCACGGTGAATGTGCAAGAAGTTCGTAAAAAGATAGGCTGGGTCAGTTCAGCATTAGATGAAAGGTTTTCTACGAGGCCAAATGATACAGCTTTTGAAGTTGTCCTAAGTGGGAAATTTGCATCTGTTGGTGTTTATGAAACGATAAAACCATCCGATATAACAGATGTAGAGTTAACATTAGCACTATTTCAAATTGAAGCTTTATCAAACCAACCTTTCCGAACGTTATCACAAGGAGAACAAAAGAAAGTCATGTTAGCTAGAGCATGGATTGCAAAACCGGACTTGCTTATTCTTGATGAACCTTGTAATGGTCTTGATCTTTTTTCTCGAGAACAGCTTTTAAACTCTATTCAAGCTGCTTCAAACGAAAAAGTGGCACCAACAATGGTGTATGTGACACATCACATTGATGAAATTTTGCCTTGTTTTACTCATTGTTTATTGATAAAAGATGGTCAAATTTATGCGCAAGGAAAAAAAGAAGAAATCTTGATACCAGAATTACTTTCTCAAGCATTCAACTTAAAATTAGCCGTTTCATGGGATAATGAGCGTGCTTGGATTAAGGTAATAAAATAAAAATTAAAAGTTTTAAGTTAAAAATAAGAAAAAAGGTTGTATAAATGTGACCTTATACATTAAACTAGTAATAAATAACTAGTTGGAAGAAAAAATTAAAGAGAGAATAGAGGGACTAACAATGTTTGAAGGGAACAACAGTAAAATACTACTTGAGAGCGGTACTAACGAACTAGAGATTATTATGTTTAATGTTGGGAATAGTACATTTGGAATTAATGTATTAAAAGTAAGGGAAATTATTCAACCACTGCCAATTACGGAAACTCCGAATGGACATCCCTTTGTAGAAGGTGTCATTCGATTACGAGATGAAGTTATCCCTGTTGTGGATTTAGCGAAAGTATTACATTTCCCACCTTCAGCAGATGGAAGTACAGATAAATTTATTATTGCAGAATTAAATAAATTAAAAGTAGCGTTTCACGTGCATAATGTCTCAAGGATTCATCGCATTTCATGGGAACAAATTGAAAAGCCAAGTCATCTCTCTAAAGGAGAGCAAGCCCAAACTATTGGAATTGTGAAACTTGAAGGCGAAATGTCTTTGTTGCTTGATTTTGAAAAAATTGTTGTAGATATTAATCCTGAAGCAGGCTTACAAACATCACAATTATCTGTTCTTGGACCGCGAGAAAGGTCAACGAAGAAAATCATTGTGGCAGAAGATTCTGCGATATTACGAAAATTATTACAAGATACACTACAGGCTGCAGGATATGAAAATGTTCAGTTTTTTGAAAATGGCAAGTTAGCCTGGGAGCATTTAAGTGAGGTTGCCAAAGAAGAGACAGACATTACAGAACATGTTCATTTAATTATTTCTGATATTGAAATGCCACAAATGGATGGACACCATTTTACAAAATTAATTAAACAACATCCAAAGCTTGTCGATGTTCCAGTCATTATCTTTTCTTCTATTATTAGTTCAGATTTACAGCATAAAGGCGAAAGTGTGGGAGCAATTGCACAAGTAAGTAAGCCAGAAATTGTTGAGCTTGTGAACTATATTGATAAATATATCCTGTAATCTTTAGTATGTGGGCTGTAGAATAACGCTCGACAGTCTTCCTTGTTTGTAATGGACATGTGTTCCGCTATTTTGTGAAAAAGGGTAGTTTGGAGAAAGCTATCGGACATATGTTCCGTTATATGCGGAAACAATGCGTGTTTGTCGCTGATTTTCCTGTAATAACGGAACGGATGTCCGTTAAGAATTGAAAAAGACTCATTTTTACACAAATAGCGGAATAGATGTCCGCACCGTGAATCGGTAATAATATATCCATAAAACATGCCAGTATGTTAATCATTTGGCATGTTTTTCTTTTCATAAAATAGGATACATAGACTGTTTGCGTAATCACCTAAACTAACAAATAACAAAACTAGTGATGGTTTGACAAAAAACGAGGGTTTTCATTGTCGTTTAAGCATTGCGGGAATACTTAATTTACACTAGAATAAAAGCTAGAGTTTATTATTGGTCAGCATTTGTGCTAACTAGAGAGAGGTGACCGTTATTGGATACGAAAGGAATAGTTAGCCAACTTCCAATTCATAACGATACGACAAATATAGAAAAAATAGATGATAAAGTTACAGATTTTAAAATTGTTGGAATCGGAGCATCAGCAGGAAGCCTTGAAGTGTTAAACGAGTTATTTGAAGATATATATCCGATGAATGGTATGGCCTATATTATTGTTCAACATCTATCTCCTAATTATAAGAGTCATATGAAAGATTTATTATCAAAAAAAACAAATATGAAAATCGTGCAGACGACTAATCAAATGGTCGTTGAACCTAACCATATTTATTTAATACCGCCCCAGCACAATGTTACGTTGTGTAACAGAGTACTAGAATTATCGGAATATACAAAAGGGGTGTCTATGAACTTCCCGATTGATCACTTTTTTACCTCGCTAGCAGAGGAGAAAGGGAGTGATGCTATTGCGATTATTTTATCAGGCAAAGGCTGGGATGGAACTACAGGGGTAGAGTCTGTATTTGAGGCAGGCGGTACAGTTATTATTCAAAGTGAAAAAACAGCGAAGTTTAAAGACATGCCCCGTAATGCAATACAAACAGGCAAAGTCGATCATGTTTTTTCGGCAAAAGAAATGGCAACATTTATTAATGAAATATCAAATGGGAAAAAGCCAACAGACTATTTGAATTTTGGCGACCAAGACATTGACGATATTTTAACTCAAATTTTTGCTTTAATTAATAGAAAAAGCGGAGTTGATTTTTCTAGTTATAAGAAAGCAAGCATTCTTAGGCGCATAGAAAAAAGAGTGAATGTTAATAAATTGAATTTTAAAACATTACATGAATATAAAGAATATTTAATCGGAAATCCGTCTGAGATTGTTTCATTACAAAATGATTTATTAATTAATGTTACTGAGTTTTTTCGAGATAAAAAAGCGTTTGAAATCATTGAACATAAAGTGATTCCAGAGATAGTCAATGAAAAAATCGCAAAAGGGGAACAAGAAATTCGGTTGTGGGTAGCGGGGTGTTCAACCGGAGAAGAAGCGTATTCTTTAGCGATGTTGCTAGCAGAATACTTGGAAGACTTCCCAGAACCAATGGACTTTAAAATATTTGCTACAGATTTAGATAAAGAGGCGATTAAGAAAGCTTCTGAAGGTGCGTATATTCAACAATCGGTCATTGGCATTACGGAAGAACGGTTAAAGCGATTTTTTAGTGTCGAGAACAATTATTATAAAGTACGCCATAGTATTCGTGAAAAAGTGATTTTTGCGCCACATAATATAGCGAAGGATTCACCTTTTGTCAATTTAGACTTTATTAGCTGTCGTAATATGCTTATTTATTTCCAGCCTGACTTACAGAAAAAGATATTATCGATGTTTCACTTTTCCCTTCAAACAAACGGCTATTTATTTTTAGGACCAAGTGAATCCGTGAACAAGCTAACGAATTTATTTCATTCGGTAGACCCGAAATGGAAGTTATATAAAAACATCAATGGGAGAGAATCAAAATCGACATCTATGCGTCACCTCGAGTCAAAAAGTAATGACATGAGAACAAGTGACCAGATGTACCAATCTTATTTAGATAATCGACCTTTTAAACGACTTGATGATGTTTATAAAATATTATTAGAACAATATATTCACCCGTTTATTATCGTGGATAATGAGAATAATGTCGTGATTTCAGGAGGGAATGTAACGCAATTTCTTCGTATTCCCCACGGAAGTATTACGTTTAATATATTAAAGTTACTTCCTACTCATCTATCGGTTGCCATTAATACGGCATTAAAAAAGGTAAGGGATACGAATGAAAAGATAGTATATCCGAACTTGAAAATGCAAGAAGGCAATGAAAGAATTCATTTAAAGGTCGAACCATTTGGTGAAGAAAATCAGCATTTAACATTTATATGCTTTGAGATTATAAATACCGACCAAAATGTGAAAAGCGAGATAGAAGCGAATGAGTATGACTTAGACGATAATATTCAACAATTGATTATCGATTTGGAAAATGAATTGAGCTTTACAAAAGAGCATTTACAAACAACCATTGAAGAGTTAGAAACATCTAATGAAGAATATCAATCTACGAATGAAGAATTAATTGCAGCAAATGAAGAAATGCAAAGCTCTAATGAGGAACTTCAGTCTGTCAATGACGAATTATTAAATGTCAATGCCGAGCATGAAGAGAAAATCCAACAATTAATAGATTTAAATAATGATATGGATAATTTACTCGTAAGTACAAATGTGGCGACTGTCTTTTTAGATGAAGATTTGAAAATAAAACGGTTCACACCACAAGTAACCGTATTAATTAATTTATTAGAAGTCGATATCGGCCGACCATTATCTCATATCTCACATCACTTATTGTATGACGATTTACTTCATGATGCGGCAGACGTCTTACGAAAGCATCATCGCTTACAAAAAGAAGTGAATAGTAAAGATGGCAAATGGTATAGTTTAAGAATTTACCCTTATCGAACACGGGAAAATTATATTAAAGGTGTTGTCATCACATTTGTTGATATTACAGATATAAAGAAAACGAATAATGACTTAATTCTTCGTTCCTTTGCATTAGAACAATCACCGGCTAGTATCGTCATTACAAATACGGGTGGCGAGATTGAATATGTAAATGCCCGATTTACAGAACAACTTGGGTATTCAAAACAAGAAGTTGTGGGCGCTCCTTTACATGACATTTTAAATAGCGGAGAAGGTCAAAAAGAATTTCAAAATTCTTGGGATACCGTCAGCTTAGGAAAAAAATGGTCTGGTGATTGCTTAGTGCAAAACAAAAAAGGTCAGCAAAGGTGGGAGTCTGTTGTCTTCTTACCTATCATTAATAGTGATGATTCCGTTACCCAATATTTAAGGGTAGCTGAAGATATAACAGACCGAAAAATCGCTGAAGATTTGTTACGTAAATCAGAAATGTTATCTGCATTAGGAGAACTTGCAGCGGGGATAGCGCATGAAATCAGAAATCCTTTAACCGCGTTAAAAGGGTTTATCCAATTGATGCAGGCAGAAGGGGACTCAAACCAATCATATTTAGGCATAATGTTGTCTGAGTTCAATCGAATTGAATCGATTATTAATGAGTTGCTCGTATTAGCAAGACCACATGTTGTGAAGTATGAAGATACAAACATTAACACTGTCCTTTATGATGTCACGATGTTGCTTGAAACCCAAGCGATTATAAGCAATATTTCAATTCAAAGTAATTATGGTGAAAATCTGCCGACGATTCAATGTGTAGAAAAAGAAATAAAGCAAGTCGTCATTAACTTAATCAAAAATGCGATAGAAGCGATGACAAACGGTGGAACGATCTCCATTACAACAAGTGAAGAGGAACGGTTCGTCGTAATCGAAGTCCAGGATGAAGGAAAAGGGATTCCTAAAGACCGAATGGATAAAATCGGACAACCTTTTTATACAACAAAAGAAAAAGGCACAGGACTTGGCTTAATGGTTAGCTACCGTATTATTGAAAATCATAATGGTTTAATGCTGTTTGAAAGTGAAGAAAACAAAGGAACAAAAGTAACACTCAAACTACCAATCCAACAGTAAGAAAACGGAAACATCTTTGAGATATGACTCTCAAAGGTGTTCTTATGTTACTTCTTCTTTACTCTGCTCAACACCATTCTGATAAAAAAAGCCTGTCGACTATCCGACAGACTGAAAGGAAGAATCTACTCAGATTCTTCCTTATTCTTATTGAATATAGGGGTAATCGCGATTAAGTAATGGGAAATAGCAAGGATTTCATCTAAATGACGGTCAATGATCTCCAAGTAATCACTTTTTCCCACTTCAATTAAATCTGGTCTGAATATACTAATTAACTCTTGAATCGATTCCACTTTGTTTGGAATTTCTTCGACTCGTCCTGACGCATTTGTAATCGAGAGTCGATTCATATCATTCATATTAATGTTCAGGATACTCGGGATGATGTCCCGCTTCATGTTGCTTGTATATTCATCAAAATTTGTCTGGTCTAATTGTTCTCGTAAACGATGAATCAATTGCATAATATGATGAATGTTTTCCGCTTTTTCAATACAGATTAGATGACAAGAGTCATTGACCCACTTTGGATATAGATCAAATAAGCTGAGTGGGTTTTCTTTTGTTTTCATATTTGCTTCAAAAACAGCGGATTCCCCTTTTGTTAAAAGGTGAATCACTTTTTGTTCGCTTTCCGCATCAACAAGGTCAAGAAAGGAAGAGGTTGAAATCGGAAATCGTTCGGATGCTTCGTTTGACACCTCTTTAATAGTAAATTGCTTGTCCAAAATAAAGTAAGGAACCGGATGGTGCGCAACTGCTTCGTTCAATAAAACCAACTCCATTTGTAATCTAAGCTATTCAATGACTTTCATTAAATATTGCTCGATAAATGGCTCTATATCCGTTACTTCTTTTGCGAGCACTGTTTGATTTGAGATGAACGGAGTAAAGTCATATTTTTCAATTAAGCGACTACCAACAATGACTTTTGGCCGATGTGGCAAATGTTCTAGTGAATAAACATAGTCTTTTAATTTTGGTAAATGTAAAGGTAATGTAATCGATAGACCGATAACATCAGGGCGCCATTTTTTTGCATTAAAGAGAGCATATTCTAAAGGAAGGTTAGGCCCTAAATACTTTACGTCCCAACCAGCCTCCTGAAAAAGGGAAGAAGCCATTTTTGCACCTAAATAATGTTCTTCACCTTCAACACAAAAGAACATCGCGCGTTTTTCACGATTTGTTAACGGGTGGCGATCGAAATTATATCTTGTTAAAACATAATCACATATGGAAGTGGCCAAATGTTCGTCAGCAACGCCTATTTCATTATTTTCCCACATATGGCCAATATAAAACATCGCATCACGAAGAACGTAATCAAATATAAAATAAGAACTCATCCCATCATCAATTTGTTGTTGGATGAGTGACCAACTTGTGAAATGGTCCCCTTTTAAAAATTCCATCGCTAAATGTCTAGCATAATCATACAATGGGCTCACTCCTAAGCATCGTTGTCTAAACTATTATACTAGTAACGATGGGTGAATGAAATGAAAACCATCCGGTTAGATAAAATGTGACAAAATAAGTGGTTATTCTAGCATGCTTTACTTGTTACAGCCTCGAGCATCAACGGGCCACGTGTCAATGTGCTCTCCGTTTTTGTGTACAAAATACGAGTCAAATAAATTAACAACAGGACAAGCATGATTTGGAATAATTTCAATTGTGTCATTTAATTGTAGCGTGTGAGGTGAAGAGAACGTGACAATTCCATGTTCTTCAGAAAGCCGTTCAATTGTTAAATCAGGGTGTTCCTTAATATAGCCAAACCCTTTAATACTTTCATTTCCATGAGCACCTCGTTCAGATGTTAAGGACTTACTGCCACTATCAACAATGACTCGATTTGCTTTTGTAGATACAACACTTGCCAATACGGTTAACGCACATTGTTCTACTGTTGCAACACCTAAACCGACTTGCACCATATCAAAAAATGCAGCATTGCCAGGGCGAACTTCTGTAATACCTGCCACCGCACCAGATATTTGATACGTAGGGGTTGAGCCGACACTTCGGTGTAAAATTGGAATATTGGCTTGTTCACATAATAAAGCACTTTCCACTACTGCTTTGGCTTCTTGTTCTCCGATAAGAAGAAGTTCTTCAGTATTTTTAGCTGCATAAGAGTGACCAGCATGTGTAAAGATGCCAGTTAAGCGTAACTGGGAACAAGACGTGATAAAGGTAGCTAAAGAAAGAGCTTCTTCTCCAGGAGTCACACCAC
Source organism: Alkalihalobacillus sp. LMS39 (assembly GCF_022812285.1). Taxonomy (NCBI): domain Bacteria; kingdom Bacillati; phylum Bacillota; class Bacilli; order Caryophanales; family Bacillaceae; genus Alkalihalobacillus; species Alkalihalobacillus sp. LMS39. The sequence goes on along the minus strand of NZ_CP093300.1, from coordinate 3,100,642 downwards.
AACGATGAAGACCACTATCGACTTTTATCCAAACTTCAACCGTTTGGTTTGAACTTTGAAAAAACTCATTCATCATTCTTGCTTGTTCTATACTATCAATGGCTACTGTGATGTTTGCTTGCAATGTTAAATGAAGAAGTTTTTTTAGTTTTTGGGGAGCAGAAATGGGATACGCAATAAAGATGTTTTCTATTCCAGCATCTGCCATCACTTCGGCTTCAGATAATTTCGCTACGGTTATACCTACAGCACCGTGTTTTAATTGGAGCTTGGCAATGTGAACAGATTTATGAGTTTTGATATGTGGTCGTAAAGCAATGTGGTGTTGGAGCGAATAAGCTTGCATCGCTTTTATATTTTGAGTTAATTTTTCGATATCAAGCATAAGAGAAGGGGTATCTACTCGTAACATATCATGTCCTCCTTAGTTATCAGTGAATAATGTAAGTATGACTGAGAATGAGCAGGTTGTAAATCATACGAAATAGTGTAAAAAGTCCTATTGTTTTAAGTGTAAATCTTTATTTTTTGTGAGTAAGGTGCTATCATTAAGATAGGAGAGTTGATTATTGGAGGTGCAATCATGAGTATAGACCCATTTTATAATAAAGAAGTAGACTGCTTACTATGTAAAACAACATTTCAAACAAAAAGAATTCGGTCAAGTGCGAAAAAAGTGAGAAACATCGAGTCAGATTTTTTTTCGAACTATGAAACAGAAAATGAAAAAGCGAACCCTTTGTTTTATCATGTGAATGTTTGCCCACATTGTGGTTATTCGTTTTCAGATGATGCTGATTCATATTTCAATCCAAAAAGAAAACAGGAGTTAAAGGATAAAATTTCAGCTCATTGGCAACAACGCTATGATTATAGTGAAGAGCGAACGATTACCCAAGCCGTTCAAGCATTTAAACTTGCGATTTTTGCTGGTCAAATCAAAAAAGAAAAACCGATTGTTATGGCTGGGCTTCATATGAGATTGTCGTGGATTTACCGAATACAAGGTGATGAAGAAAATGAACCTCGTTTTATGGAATATGCGCTTAAAGCGTATGAAAAGTCGTATTTCGAGGGTGATTATACCGATACAGAGATGTCGCAAATTCATGTAACTTATATAATTGGAGAGTTATATCGTCGCGTCGGAGATTTTCAAAAAGCAAGTGTTTATTTTTCAGAATTAATTCATATGAAAGATGAAACGAAAGACCGGCGCTATATTGAAATGGCGAAAACCCAATGGCAAATTATGAGGGAACAACAAAAAGCTGAAACCGAACTTGAACAAGTAAAATAAGAGTATAACCGAAGCTGTATTTTAAAACAAAAATCGAGTGTCAAATTAATTTTAATTTGACACTCGATTTTTGTTTTAAAGAGAGTTGCCACACTACTACGCTTCGACCACGCTAACGAGCTGGGGAACTCTTTCCAAAGAAGAGCATTGAACTAACTAATATGCAACCTGCCCACACCTCCTGTAAGAGACTATGCTTGTTTAGCTTCAATGTAACATAAGTCAGTTATATTTCCAGCGAAGCCAAAAAAGAAGAAATCTAAGAGAAAAGCCTTTGCGAAATGAACTCTCAAAGGCGTTTTTTCTTAATGTTTGCAGTGAAAAAGAACTATTTGTAGTGAAGAATAACTAATTAGGAAAAGTGAAGTGAATAAATACTCACTTTAAAAGTGAATTTTGTTATGTTAGGATGGAAAACAGTGGAAATAAAGAGAATTTAACGGGAGAGGGGAAACAGATGAGAAAAATAACGAAAGCAGGAATCGGTCTACTTTTCTTTTCAATTATGGTTGGCTGTGGAGAGAAAGAAGATGAGTATTCTACAGATGTTATGCAGCCAATTGAAAACACGGATTTTGTTGAATATGAGGATGAGGAAGAAGACCTAGAAGAAATCCCAGAAGAAGAAGAAATTGAAGAAGTACAAATTGAAAATATAGTGACGTACACACCAGGTGATGTACCGATTGCTGGTAGTTTAGATGATTATGAAGTTGACGCGGAGGTTTTTAGCGATTTTTTTAATCATCGTGTTGATTTACCGATAACTGACAATGCTTTTAATGTTTTTGATGGGATTGCCTATTTTGGAGATAGTGGCTCAGCTATGGCAATGGACTTGAAAACGGAAGAACGGCAATGGCATCCAGAGAGCACCGCTCTAATCGATATAAGAAGACTTAAAGACAGTCTATTAATGACAATAATAGAAAAGCCGCAAAGCTATGATGATAATTTAATCGTCTATGATGGACATTCTCTACTATTTCTTGATAAAGAGGATGGAAGTGTCATTGATGAAATACCATTGTACGAGGAGAGAGAACCTTTTATAGAAGCCGTGCATTTATATGAAAATATCTATGTACTATTTAATGATAGAGTACATACATACCATGCGATTGATTTAGATGAAAAAGAGATTTTGTGGACATATAATACAACGGAGAAGTTTGGATTTGAATATGAAAGTGGAGAAAAAGCTTGGACAAAGTTTCTAACTGTAATGGATGATACTTTTGTCGTAAGTTCACAAAATATAATTACTGGTGTTGATGTTGTAAGTGGAGAACCGCTATGGGAAATTAATATGAGAGACTTTTTTGAACATGTACCTTCTTTAGATATCCATAGTATTGTAGGTTACGAAGGAAATTTTTATATTGAAATGGACAGAATTGCCATTTATGAAGTCGATAGTCGAACAGGAGAGGTCAATCGGAGCTTTTTTGTCGATGAAGATCGTTTAAATAAGAAGAGATTGTTAACGATTGAAGATGATGTAATGTACGTCCATTACGACTTCTCGAGTAGCTCTGATGAGACAAGTGTTTTATTGGCTTATGATATGAACAGCAATTCATACAAATGGGCGTTAGAATTAGCTGACTTTCATAATGCCTCTGCAGCTTTTGCGGGAGATAATATGTACTTCATTAGCCAAATTATCGGTGGTGTAGGCTTTATGTATTCCATTGACCGTGAAGATGGAGAAATCCTTAAGAAAATGGAGCTTGAATATGTAGATACACTTGAGAACTTTGACGAAACGAGCGTGTTTTTGACAAGTGATGGTTGGGCAATCTACTTATCGCTAGAATAACTGAAATAGGAATGAGGAGTGTCGAAGTACAGTGATGTAGAAAGCTGTGCTTCGACACTTTTTTGTGTTTTATAACAAAAACAAAACTATAGTAATGAAGAAAATTTGATGTTTCAAGAGAATGGAGTAATGTAATGTTATGACGGTTTGAATTGTCCACTCCTTAAATGCATTAATTTGCAAATGTATTATAGAATACAAAATACTTTTTGTTGTTTACCCCTTATTTTTTTTAGTCATATTTTTAATGTTTAAATTTGCGTAAATTTCCTGAGACTGTTCATCAGTAATCATGCCGAGTTTTTGGAGAAGAAACGTATAATATGCGACTTTCTTTTTATTCGCCATTCCAATATCCTCCCTTTTTCATTTTACCGGTAGTATTTGTTACTATATTATTCACTACGGCAAAAAAAGTTTCCTAAAGGAAAGAAATGGGCAAGCTATTTTGTAAATCGGTTAGCATAAGAGGATGCGACAATCGAGTCTGGTTTTATTAATGGTTTCATCCCTAGAACTTCAATACGGTTCATCATTTCATCGACATAGATTTTAGTTTTATTGCGTTCCCCCATTCCGATATCAATATGACCTTCAATCGTTAATGAGCTTCCTTCTTTCACATAGGGAAGAATTAAGTCATACAATTGTTTTTTAAGGTCAACTGTAAAAAGAGAAGCGACTTCTTCTGTTAAATCGGTTTCTATCGATATCTTTTCATGCAAACTTTCAATGCGCCTAGGTTGCTCGTGTTTCGTTAAACAACCCCAAGCTCCGTGGCCGACATTACGAATGACGATACCCGTAATAAATCTTGTTGAGCGGGGGTGTACTTGTGAATCTGTTCCAATCATTAGCCGATACGTCCCTTTGTTATTTCTTTTAATAAACTGTTGAATATGGGCAAACACATCTTGGAAACACATGTTTTTTTGTGAAATATTATGAAAGACAAAATCGTTTGTCATTTGCTTCCCCCCGTTATTTCGTTCGCTTATTAAATGGTTATGCGTTAAAGCGGGTAATCTATTCCGATGGCGATGTCCAAGTGTTGTATGGTATAGTAAATAGGAAAAGAAAGAGGCGTTACTGTTTCAACTGAGGAGGAAAAAAGATGAGTGGGAGAAAAGAAGAAGAATTACAAGGTGTAACAATGTTAGGGAAAGAGCAAGTTCCTTATCAATATGAATATGACCCTTCGATTTTAGAGGCGTTTGATAATAAACACCCAAACCGAGATTATTTTGTTAAGTTTAATTGCCCTGAATTTACTAGTCTATGTCCAAAAACAGGACAACCTGATTTTGCGACTATTTATATTAGCTATATTCCTGACGAAAAAATGGTCGAAAGCAAGTCGTTAAAATTATATTTGTTTAGCTTTCGTAATCATGGGGATTTTCATGAAGATTGCATGAACATTATTATGAATGACTTGATTGAGTTGATGGATCCTAGATATATTGAAGTATGGGGAAAATTCACACCAAGAGGTGGTATCTCAATTGACCCATATACAAACTATGGCAAGCCAGGAACAAAGTATGAAAAAATGGCCGATTATCGTTTAATGAATCATGATTTATATCCTGAAACAATTGATAATCGCTAAAAGGAGAGAAGTGCAGTGGAAATCGATGTGACAAAGCCAGCATTTCAATGGTTTAAGGAAGAATTTAATTTACAACAAGAAGATTATATGAGAATTTTTGTCCGTTATGGTGGTTGTGGAGATTTTCAAAAAGGGTTCTCGTTAGGATTAATGAAAGAAGAGCCAAAGCATAATGCCATTCAAACAGAAATTGAAGGCGTTACGTTTTATATCGAAGAAGAAGATTTATGGTATTTTAATGACACCGATATTAAAATTAAGTATAGTCGAAATAAAGAAGAAATTGAATTCGTTCACGGGTAATCCTTGAATAAACTAAGCTGTCGAGACCATCGGCAGTTTTTTCTTTGTTTAGGCAACTATAAAATAGGGTTTGGGGTACTGTTGTTTAATTAAGTGGCCATGAAAACCGTTATTTGTGAACTTTGCTAGCGTTTTGGAACGTTGGCGGACACAGGAGCAGTTAATCATAATATATCGCTAGGATTAGCGTTGCTTTTGCGTGAATAAGCGCTTGTGTGGCCGCTAAAAAACGGAAACCCGTATCATGTTCACAAATAACGGCTGCTCTGACCGCAAAAATAAGATAGGTGTATGTTGGTGTCACAAAAAATGTTGTTTTTCAAATACTTAAGGACACTGGTTCCGTTATTTTCACTTTGTGGGTTTGTTTTGTTGTTTGAATGATGAAATAACGGAACGTTTGTCCAAAACGAAAATTGAATTTTAAATACCCTATTTTTTCTTTTTCTTTTGCTTATCTGCGACCATTTCACTTGCTACTTCTTCATTAAACATTGATTCTGTTGGTGTTTGATTGTTTGTTAATGCTTTATTTTTTTGCGGATTTCGCTTTTTCATTGATACCCCTCCTTTTGTTTTAGCGTGTGCGACTTTAAAAAGATTTATTTTAAAAGAAGAAGCTGAATATATTGGAAATGAAGAAGTTAAATGGGGAGGGGCATGAGCGTGCTTAAACATGAAAATGCGGTTAGGGATAATAAGACGGTAACGGTTATTGGCAGAGGAATTGTGAATGTTTACCCTGATGTTTTGAACATTACGATTGGAATTGTGACAAGAGCAGAGACGTCAGCACAAGCCTTAGAAGAAAATGTTGTGGTCATGAATCGTGTTCGAAGTCAGCTTGAACAAATTGGCGTAACAAGTGAACAAATAGAGACAGATTCTTTTCGGATTAACCCTGTTTACGATTATACGGAAGGACTTTCCCAAATAAGAGGCTTTGAAGTGGAGCATCTTATAAATGTGACATTTTCTAATGTTGAACAAGGTGGACTGATTTATGAAGCTGCAGTGGCTGCGGGAGCTAATATAGCTAGAGGATTGCAATTCTCTGTCGCAGAACCGGAACTCGTATATAAACAAGCATTAGAGTTGGCGATGAGCAATGCAAGAGAAAAAGCAGAAGTTCTTCTTTCCCACCTGCCTGTCTCCCTTTCGCTTATTCCAGTGGAAATTAAAGAGCAACCACCGCATCCCATGTCTGTTACTGAGTTACGTTCAGATTTCGTCTTAAGTACAAACACGTCAATGGCTCCACCAATAGAACCAAAGGAATTTACAATCGAAGCTAATGTAACGGTTATCTATTCCTACTCGGGCGTTCAATGATTTGTCACAATTTGTCCATCCCTTATATGTTACTATAAACATAGTGAAAACTGTAGAAATTATAATTGGTAAGGAGTGATACGATGGGTGGCGCAATCGCAGCAATTTTAGGAATTAGCGGAATGGCAGTTGTTGTAAGTATAGTTTTAGCTGTTATGATGCTGAAAATGTCAGAGCGTAGCTTATAGTATCCAATACTAAGATACGAGAACTGCTTCTTTAATGGAGCAGTTTTTTTGTGTAAAAAATGCGGTTAATAATCTGAGTATTGCGTAACAATACTCTTTGAAAAGGTTGTTACATAAACAAGGACACAAAATAGAAATAAATGCATACAATAAATTCTAAAAAAGTATGTAAAATTGTTGTGAAAAAATCAAATTAATATGCTATTTTTTTGATAATTTTTGATATAATGAAATCAACCTAATTCTTATCTATCAGATAGGGGGTTTATGATGATTATTAACCGTAAGAAACAACCCGCGAAAGCTTTCCGAATATTAAAAATATTTTTCGTTTATATATGTGTTTTGCTTTTATCCTTTGCTGGAGTTGTTTACTTTTCAGTTCAACAATGGGCGACAACAGAAGAGGGGAGATTACCTGTAAAAACAGCTGTTGTCTTGCATGCCGTAAATGAAAACCTTGTCACGCCAGATATTAAACGACCTAGTTTTTTGGCGGGGAGTGGAACATCAACATTAAAGCGTGAGGAAATAATGATACCTGTTCGGGATGGAGCAAATATTAGGGCGCGGATGTACCGTCCAAGTGGAGATGGGCCATACCCGATTGTCATGTATTATCATGGAGGAGCCTTTTTAGAAGGCTATGGGAATATTGATACTCACGATAATATTGTCCGCTCACTTGCTGCGCGAACAAACAGTGTTGTTATTTCTGTCGGTTATCGTCTTGCTCCTGAATATGTATTCCCTACAGCGATTGAAGATAGTTATGATGCGCTTGTTTGGGCGGTCGAATCGGCTGACACATTTAATGGGGACTCTACGAAAGTCGTTGTAGCAGGGGATAGTGCAGGTGGAAATATTGCAACGGCCGTGGCGATAATGACCAACTATGAGCAAGGGCCACAGTTGCAGGCACAAATTTTATATTATCCACTTACAACATTTAATGACCTTTCCTTTCCCTCAAGGGAGCAGTATGATAGTGGGTACTTTCTATTATCAAGAGGCGTTATGAACTTAGCGAGAGAAAAATATACACCGGAAGAATATATGTGGTCAAGTCCGTATACTTCCCCACTGGAAGCTCCGGATTTATCAGGGTTACCACCAACATTAATTATAACAGCCGAATTTGACCCACTTCGAGATGAAGGTGAAGCCTATGCAAGACGCTTAGCCGAAAGTGGTGTCCCAGTTCGGGCCCAAAGATACAATGGAGTCATGCACGGTTTTATATCCTTTTTTGAAGTAATGGACGTAGGCAAACACGGATTACAGCAAACATCCTACTTTCTTAAACAAGTGTTGCATGAAGAAACAGTCCCGGCACAAGACACATTCACAGTAACAATCATCGATCAACCAAGTGAAAAAAAATTCCGAGAACAAGTAGAAGCGTATGCCATAGCCAGTTTCCTCATAAGCAAACAAGCATCATCCATCATCCCATTACGATACTAAAGCCCAAAAATCCAAGGTCGCTCTTAGACCTTGGATTTTTGGGCGAAGCCCCGGAAGAAGCCGCTGCCTCAAAAAAGCAAAGGGGCGGGTTTCCCCTTTGCGCGCAGCGAGCGGAGACCGAATGGGCAAGGTCGCTCTTAGACCTTGGATTTTTTGGCTTATAAGTAATAAAAATTTTGGTATAGCAGTGAAGCTTTGAAAGCTTATACGACCCATGTATGAATATGTTCCTGTATAACAGGAAGCTCCTGGATTGAAAAAGGTGTAAAGTGATTTAATAATAAAAACAAACAAACGACAGAAAAAAACGGGAGTGGATGTTGAAGAAAACGTGGAGTACGAACGTGACTTGCTAAAAATAAGTAAAGTAAAAATAATATCCCTGCCACGATAACGCTCATTACTTGTATTGAACTAACCATCGATTCTTGTGGTAGCATAAATCCCAACATTGCTCCCATCATTCCACCCATCACGCCAGATATAATCCCATCTAGAATAACGAGAAGACCTTTTGGCCAACCGACGATAATTCCGATGAAAGCAGCAACAAGCATACTAATAAAAGTACAAATAAAATAAGGATAAGGGGACAAAGTAGTTAATAACATGCCAATCATAAGACCAGCAGTTGTACTAATTGTCATTGTAATCGTCATACTCATCATTGTCGTTAACGCTGTTTTACATAAGTACACCATCAAGATGACCCAGAGCGTAAGAATCCCAAATGTTGTGAAATAAATTACTGTCATTTTACAGCTCCTCCTATATGTATATAACTAATGTATCTTATGATGACAGGCTCACATTTAGTCTAGTTTCTTTCGATTGACATGGGTTGAAAAGGACGTAATACTTGAGGAAATAGGAAGAGGTGGTGTGCGAAAATGAAACAAAACCAATTAGGAAAAAGTGAGTTGTTCGTATCGGAAATTGGACTAGGCTGTATGTCATTTCAATCTGAGCAACAACAAACGGGAACCCGTGTAATAGAGGAAGCCATCGATCGCGGAATTAACTTTTTTGATACAGCAGATTTATATGAGTACGGCTTGAATGAACAGCTTGTGGGAAGTGCCCTTAAGGGGAAACGACAAGACATTATTCTAGCTACAAAAGTAGGAAATCGTTGGAATGAAGATAAGCAAGGGTGGCATTGGGATCCATCAAAATCATACATAAAAACAGCCGTAAAGGAAAGTTTACAACGATTACAAACTGACTATCTTGATTTATATCAACTTCATGGTGGGACAATCGAAGATCCTATCGATGAAACAATTGAAGCGTTTGAGGAGTTACAAAAAGAAGGTCTAATTCGCTATTACGGAATTTCATCAATCAGACCGAACGTCATTCGAGAATATACAAAAAAATCAAATATCGTCAGTGTCATGATGCAATATAGTATTTTTGATAGACGACCTGAAGAAGAAATGTTAAATTTTCTCCATGAAAATGAAATAAGTGTCATTGCAAGGGGACCAGTGGCACGAGGTTTGTTAACAGACAAATGGCAAAAGAAAGTCGTTGAAAATGGGTACTTAGATTACTCAAAAGCTGAAGTAGAAACACTTATTGAAAAAATAGAAACGTTACCCGTGCCGTTATTGTCGACCGCACTATCATATGTGTTGACTTCAAAGACAGTTGCAACAGCAATTCCTGGTGCGCGCACTGTCGAGCAATTAGAAGAGATAGTAAACGCATATGAAGAAACGCTATCAAATGAACAGCGAGAGCAAATCAAAGCGTGGGCCAAAGCATCTGTGTATGAAGCACATCGCTAATATAAGAAAGGCTGTCGATGCTTATCGACAGCCTTTCTTGCTAACGGACATTTATTCCGCTACATCGGCAGAAAATGTGGTTTCCTCGATGCTAACGGACATCTGTTCCGCTATTTCACGAAATCCAGTGTTTTGCACTTAAAGAGTAGGGAAATAACGGAACAGATGTCCGTAAGAAAAGAAAAAACCTCGAATGTAACGAAATAGCGGAATATATGTCCGAAAGCGTAATTGGGGAGGGGCGGGTACAAAAATGTCACTTTTTGTACCCCTTAGCCTCTTTTTCCACTTTATTAAAATGCCCAGTTTCCATCACGGAATAATGGTTCACGTGTTCCATCCGCAGTAATGCCATCGATGTTCATATCGGCAGAACCAATCATGAAGTCAACATGCGTAATACTTGTGTTTAACCCGTTTTTCGCTAGCTCTTCTTTTGACATCGTTTTCCCACCTTCAAGGTTAAAGGCATACGCACTTCCGATGGCGAGATGGTTTGAAGCATTTTCATCAAATAACGTGTTGTAGAAAATAATATTAGAGTTTGAAATCGGTGAATCATGTGGAACGAGTGCGACTTCTCCTAGAAAAGCTGCACCTTCATCTGTTTCGACTAAACGTTTTAATGTTTCATAGCCTTCTTCTGCTTTATAGTCGATGATTTTTCCGTTTTCAAATGTTAAAGTGAAGTTCGAAATTAATGTTCCACCGTAGTTTAAAGGTTTTGTACTAGAAACGGTACCGTTTACTCCGTCTTTTTGTGGTGCAGTAAATACTTCCTCTGTCGGCATGTTTGCAATAAAATATGTGCCTGCTTCGTTTTCACTTCCGGCTCCTGCCCATAAATGCTTTTCAGGTAGTTCAATGTATAAGTCAGTACCATTTGCAGTATAGTGAAGCTTTTTATATTTTTTCTCATTTAATGTTTGTACTTTGGCTGTTAAATTATCTGTATGTTCTTTCCAAGCAGATACAGGGTCGTTTTCTGTCACTCTTGTTGCTGCAAAAATAGCATCCCATAGCTTTTCGACTGCTGTTGCTTCATCGTCTTGAGGGAATACTTTTTTCGCCCAACCTGGTGAAGCGGCAGCAGCGACAGTCCAAGCGACTTTGTCGGATTGAACATAAGAACGGAACGTATCCATTGCTTTTCCACTAGCTTTGTTCGCATTGGCCATTCGTTCTGGATCGACTCCTTTTAGTAAATCTGGATTGTTCGCTACGATGCTTAAAAATCCAGCGCCATCTTCAGCCATTTTTTCATAGCCTTTTGCTTTCCACTCAGGGAATTCATGAAAGGCTTCATCTGGAGCCATTTTATATTTTAGTAATGTTAATTCTTCGTCATTCCATTCCACATGAACGTTTTTTGCCCCTGCTTCATAGGCCTTTTTTGCGACAAGACGAACAAAGTCAATGGAATTTAACGGTGCGTTTACAACGAGGGTTTGGTTTTTTTGAATGTTAATCCCAACTTTTACTGTTAATTCAGCATACTTTTCTAAATTTGTTTGTAAATTACTCATAAAATCACCCTTATCTATGTATTCAATTCTCTTTCATCTTAACATTTTATGGAGAAATGCAAAACAAAAAAGGGGTCAGCCCCCTTTTACTGTCCTGCCATGGCTCGTTTTTTAAACATTTGTTCATCTTCAATTAGTCCGCAAGAACCACATTGAATTTTCCGTTCAGGTCCACGGTAAGGGAGATGAAAAGGGTCTAATGTTTCATTTGTAAACTGTGCAACAACTTCCCCTGTTTGTGGATGAAGCTTTACCGGAGTGGCTTGTTGTTCGATAATATTAAACCTTGAACGATTTGTTTTACAACTCGGACATAAGTATGGATGAGTCATAATCACACCTCCTGTCCTTATTATCTCCGCTTTAGTCTTCTATATTCTGTTTATACTTTAACGAATTGGCCATTAAAAAAAGCTTTTTTGCTTCTGTTTTATACTCAGGATAAGCAGTAGTATAAGAGATCTGCACAATAAAATGCTCGTCGTCAATGGTGAGACCTAAAGTATGAAGGTGAATATCATTTTGATTTTCCATTTGGCCTGTTGTATAAAACCAGGCATTTTTCAATTGCGCATATGGAAGTGTTGCTGGGTCAACATGCTTCATGTTTGTTACGTATTCTTCTAATGAAGTTTCGGTTTCTTTTTTTAGTTGTTCTAGTGTTTCCTCATTTGGGTTATTACTAATAGCAAGATAGTTTCTTTCATTAGAAAGGTCGGTTACAAGACTTCCTAACCCATCGACATTAGAAAATTTATATTCATCTAAGAGGATATGGAGTGAATACTCGAATTCAGGGTGATGGCGTTCTACATAAGAACCAAAATCCCCTAATGTTTCTACTGTTGTGCTTGTTTGTTCGGAATCCACGAAATAAACAGCATAACCGATAGAAAGAAGGAGGAGTATCACAATCATGAGAGGGATATATTTGATTTTTACTTTCATCGTTTCCTACTCCTTTAAGCCGTTCAACGTATAGTTTCTTTATACCATAACTTGTCATATAATAAATACAATTATGAAATGATTTTGTTAATTTCCTTTATTTTTAGCAATGAAAATAACTCTGAAAAAAAGATGGAGATATACGATGAGATTTGGATATGCATGTATTAACCTTTCCCTTCCTTCGAAATTAAAAACTTGCCGACTCGGTACGGTTGAAAAAGAAGGAATGAAAAAAGTAAAAGAGCTTACAATTTCTAATTTTAAAGAAGTATTAGCTATTCTTCAGTGGAATAAAGCCCATGACATTTTGTTTTATCGGGTAAGCAGTGATATTGTTCCGTTTGGCAGTCATCCGATTCTTGATTGGAAATGGTGGGAAGATGAAGATGTTCTGCAAATCACAAATGAAATAAAAAGCTTAAAAACAAAAGAGAATATGAGGTTAAGTGTTCATCCAGGGCAATATACTGTATTGAATTCACCACGTAAAGAAGTGGTCACAAATGCTATCCTTGATTTAGAGTATCATAACCGCTTACTTGAGCTCGTAGGTGGTACAGATATGATTCTACATGTCGGTGGAGCGTATGGTGATAAAGAAAAAGCAAAAACACGATTTATTGCCGAATACGATCAGCTAAGTGAAGCGGTTAAACAGAAACTTAGATTAGAAAATGATGATAAAGTATTTACAGTAGCTGATGTGTTAGATATTTCAGCTAAGACGAAAGTACCGGTTTGTTTTGATATCCATCATCATAATTGTAACGAAGCAAAAGAGAAAGAGACAAAGGCATATATTCAAGATGTCCTCCACACGTGGGAGGGCATAGGTACTCCGAAATGTCATATTAGTAGTGGACGAGAGCATAAAAAAGATACTGCTCATCATGATTATATTTTTCTAGATGATTATTTAGCCTTTGCTCACTACATTTCAGATTATGAAGTGGATATAATGATCGAAGCAAAGCAAAAAGACAAAGCATTGTTACAATTAAGAAAAGACATTCAGAATGTAAATTTCACGGAGATGTGAGATTTACGTTCTTTTTTTGTTCTATTCTTGGCAAGAAAAATACGAATGAACTAAGACAAAGCAACATAGGATGAAATGAATGACTAACATAGGGAGGGTATTGAATGTCAAACCAAGACCAAGAAAGAGCTGGATATGAGCAAAGTAGCCCGAAAATGGTTTCACTTGTCGACCCTTATGTCTATCAAGCGTTTCAATCATTATTAGGCAAACACGTCGTCGTTCAAACGACAAAAGAAAGTTTACGAGGTGTCGTTTGTGATGTGAAGCCTGATCATATTGTAATTGACGTATCTGGAGCACAGTTTTTTGTTAGAACACAAACGATCATTTGGGTTATGCCATATTAAACACTCTAGAATAGGAGGTGTTACCTTTGATTAAGCGGATGGATAAACTCCTCATTGACTTACCTAGGCCAAAAAATCCTGATCCTAATGCAGCTTCCGCTGTGCAAGAGTTATTAGGCGGAAAATACGGTGAAATGTCCACATTAAATAACTATATGTTTCAATCATTTAATTTTCGAAATAAAAAGAAATTCAAACCTTTTTATGATTTAATTGCGAGTATTACAGCAGAAGAGTTTGGCCATGTTGAACTCGTATCGAATACCGTGAATTTAATGATGACAGGATCAACATTCCCAGGCAACCCAGATATTACTCCAATGCAAAATGCGGTTGATGATAGAAGCCACTATCATTATATTGCCACAGCACAAGCTTCTCTACCTGGTGATTCACATGGAAGACCTTGGACAGGAGACAATGTGTTTAATAGTGGAAACTTATTGTTAGATTTGCTTCATAATTTCTTCTTAGAGTGTGGAGCCCGTACACATAAAATGCGAGTTTATGAGATGACAGATAATCCTGTTGCACGTGAAATGATCGGTTATTTGCTCGTCCGTGGTGGTGTCCATGTTGTAGCTTATGCAAAAGCGTTAGAAGTTATGACAGGTGCTGACGTTACGAAGATGATTCCGATTCCAAACCTTGATAATGCAGCATTTGAAACGACGAGAAAATTTGAAGCACAAGGCATCCATCGTAAACTATACACGTGGAGTGAAACAGATTACCGTGATATTGATAAAATTTGGAAAGGAACACATCCAGAAGACGGCAGTCCAGTTGAAGTTATCATTGGAAGCCCAGAAGGAGTACCTGTACCAGATTTTGAAGAAGTACCTGAAGAGTTTGCTCCAGGTGTGTCTGAGGAAGATTTTATGGAAATTTATAAACGATTACAAGGATATGCAAATATGTAAGAGATGAGACGTAGGTTGAACTACGTCTCTTTTCAATTTAACTACTGTTTTTATAGTGAAAAATCAGAAAAATATTGCTATTCAAACTATATTGATAAAGCTTTTAAAAGATAAATAATTCCTGTATAGTACATAAGTATTAGGACTATTTCGACACACTAACTAAAGGAGCAAATATTATGAAACTAACAATCAAGAAAAAACTAATTGGATTTGTATTAATCATTGCATTCTTCATTTTCGTTGCCAACGCATTTTCCTACTTCTCGATTACAAAAACAAATGAGTCGTATTCCTATTTAGTGGATACCGTATCTGAGCTTCACAATATTTCTACGAAAATTGAAGCGGATGTTCATAAACAAGCAAGTAATGTAAGTACATATGTGTTAACGACTGACCCAAGATATTTAGAAAGTATTGCAGAAACAAATGAGGAAATTAATAGCTTAATTGAAAAAGCGCGTAGTATGGCAACATTAGAAGAAACGCTCGGTCATTTAAGTGAAATTGAAGAAATGAATAATCAATATATTGAAGCGATTAATCGCAATGCGAATATTGTTACGATTAATCCAGAGCAAGCAGCGTTAGTTGTTGCGTCTTCAATCCTACCATTAGGGCAAGAGTTGACAAATAAAACGTTAGTCTTTTCTGAATTTCTTGAAGGAGTCAGAACAAATGTTCAAGCCGAGACGACGAATCAAGCTGATCAATCTTTGCTAAGGATTAGTGTGACAGGAATTGTAAGCTTACTTGTTGTCATTGGTGGTGGAATCTTAATAGCCTTTTTAATTTCCACTCCAATTCAAAAATTAACAAAGGTAGCTAAACAAATAGCGTCGGGAGATTTAACAGTGGAGCCGATTCAGATAAAAAGCAAAGATGAAATCTATGAATTAAATGAATCGTTTAATGAAATGACAGATAATTTACGAACGATGATTTCAACGATTATGGCTAATTCAAGTCAAGTTGCGGCATCAGCTGAGCAGTTAAATGCAAGCGCAATTGAATCGTCAAAGGCGACAGAACAAATTACGAACTCGATTCAATCAGTTGCCGTTGGAGCCGAAAAGCAAGTGGAAGTGACGGTGAATGCGACAAATGTAACAGGAGAAATTTCTCAAGGGATTGAAGAAATTGCAAACAACATCCAAACGGTTACAAACCATACGGTGGAAACAGAAGAAAAATCAAGTCATGGTGTGAGCGTCATTGAACAAACAATGAAACAAATGGAAGAGATTAATGTGAAAACGAATGAAATTACAGATGTCGTTACACGCTTAGAAGAAAAATCAAATGAAATTGATAAAATTATTACGATGATTACGGCTGTGTCAGATCAAACGAATTTACTTGCCTTAAATGCAGCGATTGAAGCCGCACGTGCGGGTGAGCATGGAAAAGGGTTTGCGGTTGTTGCAGAAGAAATTCGAAAGCTTGCTGTACAATCGAATGAATCAGCAAATCAAATTAGTCAATTAATCCATGAAATCCAACAAGATATTCATACATCTGTTACGGCGATGGATGAAGGAAATGCTTCGGTTAACGAAGGGTTAACATTGGCAGACCAAGCAGGGACCGCGTTTAAAACGATTTCGAATTCCATTAATGACGTTTTAACCCAAGTACAAGAAGTATCTGCTGCAGTACAGCAAATATCAGCAGGAACGGAAACAATGGTAACATCCATTCAAGAAGCTTCTACAATTGCAGAAAATGCTGCAGCGTATTCGCAAAATGTTGCAGCTTCAACTGAAGAACAAGTGGCGACGATGGATGAAATAACAGCAGCTTCTACTACGTTAACGAAACTAGCCGATGAACTTCAAGAAACTGTACAAAAATTTAAAGTATAACGAATTATTTGTCTGTTTCTCTGTTTCTTATCTTTACGTTCTAAGAAGAAATAGGTAAGATAGAAATTGGTATAAT
Organism: Alkalihalobacillus sp. LMS39; assembly: GCF_022812285.1. NCBI lineage: Bacteria > Bacillati > Bacillota > Bacilli > Caryophanales > Bacillaceae > Alkalihalobacillus > Alkalihalobacillus sp. LMS39. Next base: position 3,084,092 of record NZ_CP093300.1, on the reverse strand, counting down.
AACAAAGACAAGGTAAGGAGTGGAAATATGGACAAAGTGTTAGTGTTTGGTCATAAAAATCCTGATACGGATTCAATTTGTTCAGCCATTGCGTATGCTGAATTGAAAAAAGAAATTGGTGTGGAGGCTGAACCGGTTCGTCTTGGCGATGTAAACGGTGAAACTCAGTTTGCCCTTGATTATTTTAACGTTAGTGCACCACGCCTCGTACAAACCGTTGCAAATGAAGTTCAAAAAGTTATTTTAGTTGACCATAATGAACGTCAACAAAGTGTGGACGACTTAGGAAATGTCCAGGTGAGCGAAGTTATTGACCATCATCGAATTGCAAATTTTGAAACGAGTGACCCGTTGTATTACCGTGCTGAGCCAGTTGGTTGTACGGCAACAATTTTAAATAAGCTTTACAAAGAGAAGGGCGTTAAAATCCAAAAAGAAATCGCAGGGTTAATGTTATCAGCGATTATCTCGGATTCTTTATTATTCAAATCACCAACATGTACTGATGAAGATGTTGCGGCTGCTAAAGAATTAGCTGACATTGCTGGTGTTGATAGCCAAGCATACGGACTTGAAATGTTAAAAGCAGGAGCAGATTTAGGTGATAAAACAATTGCACAATTAATCTCTCTTGATGCGAAAGAGTTTCAAATGGGAAATAGCAAAGTGGAAATTGCCCAAGTAAACGCTGTTGATACAAACGATGTGTTAAGCAAACAAGCGGAAATTGAAGAAACGATTTCAAAGGTTGTTTCCGAGAAAAATCTTGATTTGTTCGTTTTTGTTGTCACGGATATCTTAAATAATGATTCCATTGTGTTAGCGTTAGGGAATGAAACAAAAGCGGTCGAAGAGGCGTTTCAAGTGACATTAGAGAATAATGTGGCAACGTTAAAAGGTGTTGTTTCAAGAAAGAAACAAATCGTTCCAGTATTAGATAATGTATTTTCAAAATAAAAACGAAGGATCCGAATCGCTATGATTATCGGATCCTTTTTCATACATATAAAAATTTGGTGTAGCAGTGAAGCTTTGAAAGCTATTTCAAGAAGAGCGAAGGCTGCGCACCTGCGCGTTTCACCCCAAGAAGAGCACTTGTGGTTCATTGTCAAAAGCGGGTAGGGCTCCGCTCTTCGCTTGAAAGAAAAGACCCAAGTGAATCATTCAAAACTTGGGCGTATGGTAAGTAAGCGGCCATGAAAACCGTTATCTGTGAACATTGCAAGCGTTTTGGAACGTTGGAGGACACAGGAGCAGCTAATCATAATATATCGCTAGGAATAGAGTGGCTTTTGCGTGAATAAGCGCTCCAGTGGCCGCTAAAAAACGGAAACCCGTATCATGTTCACAAATAACGGCTGCTCTGACCGCAAAAATGGGACATGGGATGTGTTTGTTGTTTCATCATACACTTCGCTTGAAAGAAAAGACGCTACGCGTTTTTCTTTATTACACTTTTTCCTTTAAGAAATCGAGCACTGGTCCATATGGCTGTGTTTTCTTTGCTTCAAAAAAGGAGGCGAATGGACAGCCTTTTTCTTTTACACGGGTTTGAACCGTTTCGATTGTAAAATCCTCAATCGAAAGAGTGTCATTTACTTCTTCCCAATATAATGGTGTGGCGACTAAAGCGTCTTCATTTCCTCTAGCTGAATAAGGAGCAATTATCGTTTTTCTTTCCCCATGTTGAATATAATCGACGTACAATTTATTCCCACGATTTTTCTTTAAGCGCTCCGTCGTAAACCATTTTGGCTCTTGGGAAATAAGATATTCGGCAATAAAGGCTGTAAAGGCTCTTGTATCTTCGTAACTATACATATTGTCTGGTAAAGGGAAATACACTTGCATCCCTTTATTTCCGGAAGTTTTGCAATAACAAGTTAGTTGTAAACCATCAGCGACTTCTTTAATGAGTAAGGCGGCTTGAACAGCAAGAGTGAATTCATTTCTTGATGGTGGGTCTAAATCAAAGACAATTTCGGTTGGTGTTTTCGTATGAATTGTTTCAAATGGAACATGATATTCAATGGCTGCCTGATTTCCTAACCATATGAGCGTTTCTAAATTGTTACAAACAATATAATCAATGGAATCGGCTTTTTCAGTTTGGACGAAATCAGGTGCGTAATCCGGACAGTTTTTTTGATAAAACGCTTCTTTATGAACTCCATCGGGAAAGCGAATGACCGTCAATAAGCGGTTTTGTAAAAATGGCATGGAGTAAGATGACATCGTCCGTAAAAATTGTAAATAATCTTCTTTTGATATCGCTTTATCTTGCCATAGTAATTTTTTTGGATTAGTGATCGTGACTGTATCAGGCAAAGGTTCTAAACTTAATTTGAGTTTTTCTTCTGTACAGTCGTCAGGCCCTATATCGAAACGAAATTGTTTAAAATAAGGTTCACGTAATTGCCCTTTATATAACTCTATACATTGAATATCGACACACAAACTCGGGTTCACATAAACATAAGTAGCATCTTCTTTTGTCTGATTTTTCCTAACAGTTTCCACTAACGCTTTTTTTTGTTCATCTTCTAGTCCATTTTTAAATAGACCAATCGGAACCATATCTTTTTTACCGTTATAAATCGCTACATGGAAAAATCCATTATCTTTTTGATAGGCTGTTATAAAAGCTGAAACAACACGCCAATTTTTAATTTTATACCATGTTTTTGTTCGTTTCCCAAGCTCCCATTTGCTATTTTTATGTTTTGCAATGATCCCTTCGCCTAGCGATGCCGTTACTTTTTTCCAAACGGTATCCTTTTCAGTGAACGCTGTCACCATTTTTAGAAAAGGGCTATCAGTGATAACGGTTGAAAAAATCTCTTCTAGCTGCTTTTTACGTTCTGTAAATGATTTTTCTTTGTAGTTTACACCGTGGAGCTCTAATAAATCGAACGCCATAAAAGTTGCGGGAATTTCTTTGGAATAGGTGGTGATTTTTTCTTTTGTCTTTAGTCGCCCGCGCAATTGGATATGTTCAAAATTCCCTTTATAAGGGTTGTCCAACACAACAAGTTCTCCGTCAAGAGACAATGGAAGCAACGGTTTTATTACATCATGAATGGATTGACAGTATTCAATAATTTCAGGAAACTGGTTTGTTAAATCGTTTCCGTACTTACTAAGTAACTCGATTTCTTGATTTTCTTGCCAACGTAAAATACAACGAAAACCATCATATTTAATTTCATATCGCCAATCAGGACCAATTGGGGTTTCGAATGACAATGTCGGCATCATAGGTTTCACTTTTGTTACCTCCAAAAAATTCAGTTCTATTATGTAGTGTTTTAAAAAAAGGAAGAAGTCATACATAAAAAGACGCCAACTTCGAAAACTAATACAAATAAGATGAAGTAGGTGAGTGGCCATGCATACGATGTGGAAAGGAAGCATAAGTTTTGGACTTGTTAATATTCCGGTTAAGTTGCATGCTGCAACAGAAAATAAAGATATAAAATTACGAAATCTTCATAAAGAATGTAAATCGCCCATTAATTATGAAAAAACATGTCCGGTCTGTGAAAAACCGATTCAAGCGGAGGACATTGTAAAAGCATATGAATATGCCAAAAATAAATTTGTAGTACTTGATGACGAAGAATTAGAAAAGCTAAAAAAAGATAACGAAGAAAAAGCTGTGGAAATCATTGATTTTGTCAAATTAGAAGAAATTGACCCTATTTATTTTGAACGAACATATTTTATGGCTCCAAATGAAGGCGGAAGCAAAGCGTATTCCTTGTTACGTAAAGCATTGGAAGACTCCGGCAGAATTGGGGTAGCTAAAATTATCATCCGTTCAAAAGAGCATTTAGCGGTGATCCGCGTATACAAAAACACACTAGTAATGGAGACGATCCATTATCCAGATGAAGTCCGGAATGTCGGCGAAGTGCCTAATGTGCCAGCAGAAGATAATATAACAAAAAAAGAATTAGACACAGCGATGATGTTAATTGACCAATTAACAACAGAATTTAAGCCAGAAAATTATCATGATGAATACCGAACAGCATTGATGGAATTAATTGAAGAGAAGAAAGGAAAAGAGGATATAGTCACGGGTGCAGAGAAAAAAGCAACGCCAAACAATGTTACCGATTTAATGGCTGCGTTGCAAGCGTCTATCGATAAAACAAAGAAAAAGAAACCGGCCACAACGAGAAAACGAACAACAACAAAAGAAAGAAAAAATGCATAAGATTAAACCGCAGTCATGGCTGCGGTTTTTCAATTTTTAATGAAAGTTATGGAAAATAAAGGATTATAGAAGGGGGTCTCGAATTACTCTTATTAAACAAGTGCGTATTCGTGGCCTTCTTCATCTTATCGGACATCTGTTCCGTTATTTCTTGAAAATCGACCCTTTTTGAAAGGCTATTGGACACCAGTTCCGTTATTTACCGAAAATACCGTTAAAATCAGCTTGGTTTTATTTAATAACGGAACGTATGTCCGATAGCAATCGTGAAAGTGGCGTTTCTAAACAAATAGCGGAATAGATGTCCGATAGCAAGGTATCAACTATGTAAAAGGGATGCCGTTATCGACATCCCTCATAGATTATTGGTCTGGACGCCAGACATAATCGAGAATTGAAGATTGATATAATACAGTATCGATATTACATGTTTCTGCATCAATCCCATATTGATAAGCCCATGCTAACGACTCTCCTGGAGCTGCTGGGTTAAATTCTGGCGCATTATCTTCCGTCGTTATACCTATTTGTGGTTGATTTGTCCAAATGATAACATTGTCTAGGATATCGGGATTTTCTTCAACGGCACCTTCAAAAGCAATGCGGACATCATTATCGCCATCTTCGGCAAATACACCGTAAATCGCGGGAGTGTAAATGGAAGGCTCGATTGTATCATACCATCCTTGAATAAAGCCTGAATCAATGGGATAGAATGGTTCAACGTTAGCAAAGATAGCAACACCTTCTGGAACGCCGATGTTTTCGGCATATTCAATCGCCAATTCAGCTTCGGCAACACCTTTATCATAAGTTGTTCCATCTGTAAAATGATTGTAAATCACAAGGATAGAAACACCTTCACGATGGAGTAATTCAACTTCCTCAGGCGTTAGTCCATAAGAAACTCCTTCTTTATCTTCAAGATATCTTCCCCAAATTTCGGGGTCACCAAAATTCGTTGTAACGCATCGGTAAAAGTCTTCAGTCGTTAAGCTTGCGGAGTCAACACCCCATAAAATGTCGTCACCACTCGCTTCTTCTCTTACCGTTGTATCTTGTTCATCCTGAGAATCTCCGTTTTCATCAGTGCCATTTGAGTCATCCTGAGAATCTCCGTTTTCATCAGTACCATTTGATTCATCTTGAGAATCTCCGTTTTCATCAGTACCATTTGAGTCATCTTGAGAATCTCCGTTTTCATCAGTGCCATTTGATTCATCTTGAGATTCGCCATTTTCATCAGTCCCATTTGCAGTGTCTTCGTCACCGTTCGGCTCAGAAGTTTCATCCTCTTCTCGTTCCTCGATAACGGGTTGAACGATGACTTTCGTACAATCACAAGTTTGATTGACAACAAAGAAATAAAAGGATGCTAGAGCAAGGACATACGTAATTCCAAGTATAATATATTGTCTCAAGGTGGTTTTCATCCCTCCTATTGCTTAGAATCCAATATAGTTTATTAATCTAGTGACAAACGTGTGTAGGCACTTACCCAATGGAGTGAAACTTAAAAGAAAGTTAATCGTATAAACAATAATGAGGTGAGCGTATGTTAGGTGAGATTACAAATGAGTTACTTCAAGCAAAAGAAAAAGTTTGGTTGAAACGCAAATGGAGTGAGCATATTACGAGAGCAGAAAAAGAATTGAAACACCAAGAAGAAAAGATGAATAAGCTAAAGTCGCTAATGGAAAAAGAGGCGTATGATGTACAACGGCTTGAAGGAATGTCGCTGTACACGATTTTTTATAGTTTAATTGGGAAAAAAGAAGAGAAATTAGCAGAAGAAAAAGAGCAAGTCATCAAAGCAACGTTAGCCTATGATGAAGCAAGAGAGACTGTGGAAGATATAAAGGAAGAAATTCAGGAATGGACAGCATTGCTCAATACGGTTTCGGATGCAGATGAACGATACCATGTCCTCCTGTTAGAAAAAGAAAAATTAATGAAACAAGGGGATTCAAACTGGGAAGCTCAATTGTTGGAGATGGCAGAACATGAGGCTGATTTAAAAGGAGCCATTCAAGAGTATAAAGATGCTATTTTAGCAGGGAAAAAGGCAGTTCAATCTTTAGATTTAGCGATTGATTTTTTAGAAAAAGCAAAAGGGTGGTCTACGTGGGATATGGTTGGTGGTGGATTGTTAACAACAGCGATTAAGCATGACCATCTCGATTCAGCAAAAAAATCGATTCATACGGCACAAAAGAAATTACGGCATTTTTATGAAGAGTTATTAGATGTAAAACACCATGTGAATGCCCAAATTGAGCTCGGTTCGTTTTTATCGTTTGCAGATTTCTTTTTTGATGGGCTATTTATTGACTGGATGGTGCATGGTAAAATACAAGAGTCTTTAGACCAAATTTTAAAAGCGAAACAAGAAACGAGTTCCGTATTAAAAACGGTCAAACAAGAGTGTAAACAACTCGAACAAAATAGAGTGGTTTTTGAAAAAGAGAAAGTAGCTTTTATTGAAAAAGCTGGATCATAAGCTCAAAACAAGAGGAGAGGCGCGCGTTGCAGTTACAAAGGGTACTCCTTGTTTTCATTCTCTGTTTGATGAGTATGGGCTGTTCAAACGAAGCCATAGGAAAAAAAGGAATGGAACATGGAATCAAGCAAGAAATGATAGATAAACAGATGAAAGGTATGGAAGACCACGGAGCGGGAAATGAGGTTGATCTTTCTCATATTAATCAACACCCACATCAATGGGGAGAGAGGGTATCTGGTGTGTTGACAAAGCTGAAGACAGATGAGAAAGTAATAGCTCTCACCTTTGATGCTTGTGGTGGTCCATATGGGAGTGAGTATGATGAAGCGCTGTTGACTTTTCTCATCGAAGAAGAAATTCCTGCAACACTTTTTGTCAATCAACGCTGGATTCAAGAAAATATGGATACGTTTAAAGAACTGGCTCAAAATCCGTTATTTCAAATTGAAAACCATGGTACTGAGCATTTACCACTTTCAGTCAATGGACAAAGCGCTTGGGGGATAAAAGGAACATCCTCACCAGAAGAGGTGGTAGAGGAAGTACTCGGGAATCAACAGGTAATTAAGCGACTGACAAGACGTTCACCAACACTGTTTCGTTCCGGAACTGCTTTTTATGATGAAGAAGCAGTAAAAATTGTAAAGGAACTTGGTTTACAAGTTGTCAATTACTCGCTTCTTGGTGATGCAGGTGGAACATACTCAGCTAATGCGGTTGCTTCGGCTTTGCTACAAGCGAGGCCTGGTGATATTGCTTTATTACATATGAATCAACCGAACAGCGGAACAGGAAAAGGTGTAAAAACCGCAATACCGCTTTTAAAAGAAGCAGGATTTTCGTTTGTATTATTACAAGACTTTGAGCTTGAATAGTAAAAACCGGTAGAATGTCTACCGGTTTTTTTATATCTAAGAATAAAAATATTAGTTTAGCAGTGAAGTTTTGAAAGCTTATTCTAAAGACGCTCCCGCGTTTTTCCATATAGCTTATACAGGTACGGTTTGAAGAACCTGAGGTAGTTCACTTAATGATTGAATTTCAAAGGTTGGTTGTTTCTCTGGGTCAGTGACTTGATTGTTTTCTTGGTTAATCCAGACATTTTTCATTCCGACTCGGTTAGAGCCTAGAATATCGGTATTCACATTATCACCAACCATAATGGCATCGTTGGCAGTAAGATTCGTTAAAAATAAACAATGTTGAAAAATAGCCGGGTCAGGTTTTCCTCGTCCAAAAGCACCAGAAACGACAATATGATCAAAATAAGGAACCAATTGTGGTGTTAAATCTAGTTTTTCGTTTTGTAATGTTGGTGAACCATTTGTCAGTAAGATAAGTTGGTACTTATTTTTTAATTCATTTAACACAGAAAATGTATCTTTGTACACGAAAGGTAAGCTTCTCCGTTTTTTTGGAAAGAGTTCTGCAAGTGTAGCACCTAATGTTGGATTATCAATTCCAATTGCAGCTAGTCCTTCTGTCCAAGTGTCTTTTCGGTACTGAGGAACAATGTCTTTCATTTTGCGAAATTGTAGATGGTGTTTATCCGTAAAGTCCCCCCAAAGTCCTTCAAATGGATTAATACCAATCATTTGTGTAAAATCATAAGTTTCATATGTTGAATACAATCTTTTTGCTGCAGCTCGAACCGCCTCTTCTAACTCATTCGGGTCCAATTCCACATGTCTTTTTGCTTCCAAACAGGTTTCGCGAAACGCTTCTTTTACACTTTTTTTATCCCATAGAAGTGTGTCATCTAAATCAAAAATAACCGCTTTCACCATACTGTCCCACTCCTTCTTTCTCTATATACTTCATCATTGTACTACAAAAAAGGAAAAATCAAATAGTTTTTTCTACATTCGAAAGAAATATTTTTAGAAAATTAAAATAATAGTGATTATTTTAATAGAAATGAGCTCGTCTAAAATAGAAAACAAACGAATATGATGGAAAGAGGAGAGGGACAACCGTGCACAAGAAAAGAGGAAATCGTATGAAAAAGAGTTCAGATGTTCATGAAAAGTGGTTGCTTATTCTTTGTATTATTGTTTCTTGTATGTTAGGCGTAGCGCTCCTATCTAAACTTATATAGGAGCATTCCTGTAATAAAGAAATTTGAAGTTTGAAACAAAAAGAGCCCTCTTGGTATGATACGAGGTGTCCGAAGCTGCGCAGCACAAGGACCCTTAATTGATACCCAAGGAGGACTCATTCATGAATTATACTCAAAATCAGAAAATCTCGCAAATCACACCAAAGACTCTCATTATCGGCATTGATGTGGCAAAAGACAAACACGTTGCACGTGCTCAAGATGATCGAGGATTTGAATTTGGCAAGCGCCTTATCTTTGATAATAGTTTTCACGGTTTTGTCACTCTACTAAGTTGGGCAGAGAGACATATGAAAAGCCATTATAAAGATCACGTCATCTATGGTGTCGAACCAACTGGCCACTTTTGGCTAAATCTAGCCTATTACTTAAAGGCACAAAACATTGATATTGTCCTAGTCAATCCAATGCATGTGAAGAAGAGTAAAGAGCTCGATGATAATTCTCCGACCAAAAATGATACGAAAGACGCGCGTGTAATCGCGCAGTTGATTAAGGATGGCAGATACTCCGTACCAAACCTCTTAGAAGGCATATACGCTGAACTAAGAGAAGGCGTCAAATTAAGAGATCAGCTCATCAAACAACTTATTACTATCGAAGGTCGGATTCAAAATCACATTCAGCGGTACTTTCCTGAATTCTTCAACGTATTTGGTGATTGGGAAGGAAAAGCGGCTCAATGTACGTTGAAGCTGTTTCCGTTTCCAGGAGATATCGCTCAGATGTCACCAGAAGAAGTCTTACAAAGTTGGAAGCCATTTGTCCAAAGAGGGGTTGGCATTAAACGAGCTACTAAGCTCGTCGAAACCGCACAAAAGAGCATTGGCATCAAGATTGGTTTAACCTTTGCCAAACGTGAAATTCAAAGTCTGCTTGACCAACACGAACTCTTTAAAACCCAACTCGCAGAGTTGGATGAGGAGTTAGAATCGTTGGTTCTTACCATTCCTGGAGCCGATGAAATGATCGCAATACCAGGATTAGGGCCCGTGACAGTCGCAACGTTCTTCGCTGAAGTTGGTGACATTAGAAATTACAAGCATCCCCAACAAGTCGTTAACTTAGCGGGTATGTCTTTGAAAGAACACAGTTCAGGTAAGTATAAAGGGCAATCAAGGATTACAAAGAGAGGTCGAAAACGACTACGCAAAGCCTTATATTTAGCGATTCGACCGCTCGTTGCCCACAATCCAACATTCAAAGCCCTACATCATCATTATACTCATCGCCCTGAACGCCCACTGAAAAAACAGCAGTCGTTAATTGCATTGTGTTGTAAATTATTACGCGTTTTATTTGTGATTGGACAGAAACAATGTCCTTTTGATCCATCGAAATTAATGCAAGGTTTGTCTCAATCCGAAGGACTTGAGGCAGCTTAATTTAATCAAAACTAGTATTATCAGTAATGTCAAACACCAATAGTGCAGAGTCGGAGCATATTTATTCCGTTCGGGCAGAGACCCCGCATAGGAGCTTATTCGACCTCCACCTCATGGATACGCAGGACGAAGGAATGTATGGAGAACCATCCGGAGAGACATGGGAGGGTGAGCGGCCATGAGTGTCGTGGAGATTAGGAGCACGGTCATACTATTTTTTCCAAACTCATCCAGTTCGGACGTTAGGATGGACCACTATCTGTAAATATTATTAAGCCCTACCACTCTCATCCAACGATTCTTTTGTCTTTACTATTGGTTGGTTTTAAAATCCTGAGATATCAAGAGCATTTAAGAGAAATTTTTACTTTATAGAGGGAGGAGAAAAATGATTGAATATGATCCCGTCTTTTATAGTCGTGTTTTAACAGGACTTACATTAAGCTTCCATATTATTTTTGCGACGATTGGTGTCGGAGTACCGATGATGATTTTATTATGTGAGTGGATCGGGATAAAGCGAAATGATGAACATTATCTGTTGTTAGCAAGAAGATGGGCGAGAGGGTTTGTGATTACGGTTGCTGTTGGTGTTGTTACAGGAACAGCAATTGGGTTGCAACTTAATTTACTCTGGCCAAACTTTATGAGAATTGCAGGTCATGTCATCGGGTTGCCATTGTTTTTAGAAACATTTGCTTTTTTTATCGAAGCGATTTTTCTTAGCATCTATTTATATACATGGGATCGTTTTAAAAACAGGATGAAACATTTATTGCTGTTAATTCCCGTTGTCATTGGGTCTTCCTCGTCTGCTATTTTTATTACGATGGTGAATGCATTTATGAATACCCCTCAAGGGTTTTCTATACAGGATGGGGTTCTTGCAAACGTTCAACCGATAGCTGCGATGTTTACACCAGCTATGCCAACAAAAGTTGCACATGTTCTATCATCAGCTTACTTAACCTCTGCTTTTTTGTTAGCAATGATTTCAGCGTTTGCTATTTTAAGAGGAAAACAACATGTTTACCATAAAAAAGCGTTACGTCTATCGATGATAGCCGCGTGTGTATTCGCGATGGCAACAGCTTTAATTGGGGATTTCTCTGGAAAGTTTCTAGCAGACTATCAACCTGAAAAGCTTGCTGCTGCAGAATGGCATTTTCAAACAGAGAAAGAAGCACCGCTCATCATTGGAGGTGTGTTGACCGAAGATGAGGAAATTCGATATGCACTAAAAATACCATATGCCCTAAGCATATTAGCACACGGTCATTCAAAAGCTGAAGTTCTAGGGTTGCATGAGTTTTCGGAACTAGAAAGACCACCTCTATTTATCCATTATTTATTTGATGGCATGGTTTTAATTGGTGTATATCTCTTGTTTGTATCGGCTCTCTTTCTCGTTGTTAGTTGGATTCCGTTAGTCAATGAGTATAATAAGCTGATATTATGGATGATTGTTGCTGGTGGGCCATTATCGATGGTTGCAATTGAATTAGGGTGGATGTTTACTGAATTTGGGAGGCAACCATGGATATTAGTTGGTTATATGCTTACCTCTGAAGGAGCAACAGCCTCTTCCCACGTTGATAGGATGCTAATTCTTTTTTGTTTCCTTTATATTTGTTTATCCATTTCGTTAGTTGCTGTAATGAGAGCGATGTTTAAACAAAATCCTGTTGAAAAAGAGTTAAGAGAAAGACGGATTCGGTAAGGGGTGTGTTGAAATCGAAACAGTAAGCTTACTTATGTTATGGGTCTTTTTATTTCTTTATTTCATATTCACATCTATTGATTGTGGAGCAGGGTTTTATCATTTCATTAGTCGGTTAAGGAACGAAGAAAAATGGACAGCACCTGTTCTTTCACGCTATGTATCTCCTGTATGGGAAGTAACCAATGTTTTTCTAGTTTTCTTTTTTGTTGGACTTGTCACGTTTTTTCCAGAAACCGCCTATTATTATGGAACATTACTCTTACTGCCTGTGAGTGTATCTTTATTATTGATCATAATCAGAGGCGCATATTACGCGATCGATCATTATGGGAATAAGGAAAATCGATTTTATTTGTTTTTATATAGTATGACAGGGTTGTTCATTCCTGCGTCATTTGTTGTTATTTTTCCACTATCTGAAGGGCTGTTTTACACTGAAGAAAATAACCAATGGAGTCTTCATTATACACAGCTAATGACGAATCCTTATACTTGGAGCGTTATAGTGTTGTCGCTTGTTAGTGTTTTATATATTTCGGCATGTTTTTTTACATTCTATAGTCACCGTGCTGGACAAAGGCCATTAACAGAACAGATGAAAAAAAGGACATTTTATACAGCGGGGCTTGTGTTGCTTTTTTCCAGTGTGTGTTTATATTTCATGAACGAACACAGCCCTGTTTTCTTTGAACGTGTCATGGCTTATTCCTTGATTTTCTCTTTAGCCTTTATCGCTGCTCTATGGACAATCTACCATTTACTATTTCAGCAATATGGACGAGCGTGTTGCTTTATGCTCATACAATATGCGTTTATTTTCTTAGGGTATGGGAAGGCACATTTTCCTTATTTGCTATACCCTCATGTAACAGCATATAACGGTTTTACAACGAGTGTGATGAGTCAAGTGTTATGGATTTCTTTAGCAATAGGATTAATTATCCTTTTCCCGAGTTTATTTTTACTATTCCGTTTTTTTATTTACGACAAAGAGTATGTAAAGGGAAAAAGGTAAGGAGGTGTCTAAATGAATATTGTACCTTTGCTCATCGTCCTTTTTTCAATAATCATTTTATTTATATGGGGAAGTAAAGAAAGTCAAAGGTTTAAATAACAGGTTTTTATTTATATAGAAAGGATATAAAAAAAGTAAAGGAGATCGTTTGTGAGGAAAATTTGTCCGTTGTTACAATTAAAGAGAACATAAATTTGAGGATGAGAATTAATAGGAGTGGAGGTTTTTCATGAATCAAGATCCGTGGCAACGATTCTTTGGACCGAACTTAGGGTATGTATTAGAACGGTATGAAAAATATAAAGAAGGTGACGAAAACGTCGACCCTGAGTTAAAGGATTTATTTGAACGGTGGGGACCACCAAAAGAAAGTGAACAGCAAGTAAATAAAAGAGAATCAAGACAAGAGTCTCAATTAGAAACGGTTGTCCGTGCCGTTCAATTTGCGGAAGCGATTAGAGCTCAAGGGCATTTGGCAGCAAAGATAAATCCATTAACAGAAGATCAGGTAGACAATGATCAACTTTTTAATGAAAAGAGATTTAATCTTTCCAAATCGGACTTGCGAGCTTTGCCAGGGCATATACTTAGTCCACATCTGCGACTTCAAAATGCGGAACAAGTCATTGCGCGATTAAAAGAAGTATATACACAATCAATGGCCTTTGAGTTTGAACATGTTCATGTGAAAGAGGAAAAAGAGTGGTTAACGAAAACTGTTGAAAGTGGAGATATTTTTCCTGCTTTATCAAAGGATGAAAAGGTTCCGCTTTTAGAAAGATTAATAGAAGTAGAGGAATTTGAAACATTTTTACACCAGACGTTTGTTGGGCAAAAACGATTTTCAATAGAAGGGTTAGATACACTAATTCCGCTTTTAGATGAAGGAATAAAGAAATGGGTAGAAGCAGGAATTAATAATATTGTAATTGGAATGGCACACCGAGGAAGGCTGAACGTCCTCGCTCATATATTAGGAAAGCCATACGAACTCATCTTTTCAGAGTTTCACCATTCTCCGAATAAAGAATTGGTTCCTTCAGAAGGATCGGTTGGAATTAATTACGGTTGGACGGGAGACGTGAAATATCATTTAGGGGCAGACCGTGATATAAAGAAACATTCGAACCAGGCTCATATTACATTAGCAAACAACCCAAGTCACTTAGAATTTGTTAATCCGGTTGTTCTAGGGTATGCACGTGCTGCGCAAGAAACAAGTGATGAGCCGGGATTTCCTAAGCAAGATGTCAATCGAGCAGTGTCGATTTTAATTCATGGTGATGCTGCCTTTCCTGGTGAAGGAATTGTACAGGAGACGTTAAATTTAAGTTGTTTAAGAGGTTATCAAACAGGGGGAACAATACACATTATTGCGAATAACCGGATTGGCTTCACGACAGAAAGCAGTGATTCGCGCTCAACGAAATATGCGAGTGATGTAGCGAAAGGGTTTGAAATACCAATCGTTCACGTCAATGCGGAGAACCCAGAAGCTTGCGTAGCGGCAATGAAGCTTGCTTATTTGTACCGAGAAAAATTTAATAAAGACTTTGTCATTGATTTAATTGGCCTTCGGCGCTATGGCCACAATGAAATGGATGAACCTCAAACAACACAACCGACACTTTATAAACAAATAAAAAAACATCCAAGCATCCGAAAACAATATGCACAAACGTTAACGGAAGAAGGATTGGTCACAAAAGAAACAATGGCACAAATGGAGGAGAGAATAAAAGCGAAACTGAAGCAAGCATACGAAAAAATAGAAAAGGTAGATAATCAGTCATCTCCAACATTATCTCCACCAAAAGTTGTAAAAAAAGGATTTTCTCAAGTGGCAACAAACGTGCAGTATGAAAAATTACAAAAAATAAATAGTAGATTGTTACAATGGCCAGAGCAATTTTCTGTTTTTCCGAAACTCGAGAAAATATTAAAACGAAGAGAACGCTCTTTTACCGACGGGGGAAAAGTAGATTGGGCTCACGCGGAAACATTGGCTTTTGCGGCTATATTACAAGATGGCATTCCAATACGAATGACAGGTCAAGATGTGGAAAGAGGTACATTTGCCCACCGTCATTTAGTCCTGCATGATTATCAAAATGGTCAGTCTTATTCTCCGTTGCACCTTTTGCAAAACAGTGCTTCTTTTGCGATTTATAATAGTCCTTTATCAGAAGCCGGTGTACTCGGTTTTGAATATGGATACAATATCCAATCACCAGCCACACTTGTTATTTGGGAAGCTCAGTTTGGAGACTTTACCAATGCAGCACAAGTGATAATAGACCAATTCATATCATCAGGTCGGGCGAAATGGGGCCAGAAATCTGGGATAGTCATGTTATTACCACATGGTTATGAAGGGCAAGGGCCTGAACATTCTAGTGCTAGAATAGAGCGTTTTTTGGAACTTTCAGCAGAACATAATTGGACGATTGCCAATGTGACAACGGCCTCTCAATATTTTCATTTGCTTCGACGTCAAGCCGCGATGTTAACAAAAGAGGAAGTAAGGCCGTTAGTCGTAATGACCCCGAAAAGTTTGTTGCGCCATGAACAAACCGCATCTCCATATGAACAATTTTCAAAAGGGGCATTTGAACCGGTTATTATCGAGCAAGGACAAATCACAAACAAACAGGCAACAACGCTTGTGCTGGCAAGTGGAAAAGTGGCGGTTGATCTTCAAACGAAAAAAACAGAAACGCCTTCTTTAGGTGAACATACACAAATTCTTCGAATCGAGGAATTATACCCATTTCCAAAAGAGCAAGTTAGCGAACTCCTTAAACAGCTCCCTGCTGTTACCCAAATAATATGGGTACAAGAAGAACCGAAAAATATGGGGGCGTGGACATATATTTTTCAACATGTAAAAGAAATGACCGATTTACCTATACGTTATGTTGGTCGGATTGCTCGTTCAAGTCCTGCAGAGGGAACTTCGATTGCACATAAAAAGGAACAAGAGCGAATGGTCACTGAAGCGTTGTCATTGAAATAGAAGAGGAGAGGATGCAAATGAAAGAACTTAAAGTTCCTGAATTAGCAGAATCCATTTCAGAAGGAACGATTGCTCAATGGTTAGTTGAAGTTGGGGATTCTGTGTCAAAAGGGGATTATGTTGTAGAACTGGAAACAGATAAAGTGAATATAGAGGTTACGGCAGAGGCATCTGGAATCATAAAAGAACAAGTAAAAGAACAAGGTGATACGGTAAAAGTCGGTGAAGTAATCGCGTTAATCGATGAGACAGAAAAGGAGAGTACAACCGAAGAAAAGCAACAATCAGACGAAGTGAAAAAATCAAACAGTGGTGAAAGCGAGCAAGAAACAGAAAAGAAAAAATTTCATGACCCGATTGCCTCACCAGCAGCAAGGAAATTAGCAAGAGAAAAAGGGCTATCGTTGGAAAGAGTAAAAACAACAGATCCGCTCGGGCGTGTTAGAAAACCGGATGTTGAAAACCATTCGGAAAAAGAAGAAAAAACGTCGAGTCCAACAGAACATAAACAAGAACATCCTCATCCTTCAGAGAAGCCAATTGAAAAAATAAAAATGTCACGACGGCGACAAACAATTGCCAATCGCCTTATGGACGTTCAGCAAAATACGGCAATGCTAACAACCTTTAATGAAGTCGATATGACGGCCATTATGGATATTCGCAAACGTCATCAACCGAAATTTCAAGAAGAGCATGACATGAAACTAGGGTATATGTCATTTTTTACGAAAGCGATAATAGCAGGATTAAAAAAATATCCATTATTAAATGCGGAAATTCAAGGAGACGACATAATTGTAAAAAAACACTATGACATTGGTGTCGCCGTATCTACAGAAGAAGGTTTAGTTGTACCTGTTGTAAGAGATGCGGATCGATTAGATTTTGCAAGTATTGAAAAAGAAATTGCTAGATTAGCAGAAAAATCAAGAGAGAAGAAATTAAGCTTATCTGATTTGCAAGGTGGAACATTTACGATAACGAACGGGGGGATTTTCGGTTCTTTATTGTCAACACCGATTTTAAATACGCCACAAGTTGGAATTCTTGGTATGCATAAAATTCAATGGCGCCCTGTTGCCATTGATAAAGAAAAAATGGAGAATCGTCCGATGATGTACATCGCTTTATCTTATGATCATAGAATTATTGATGGCAAAGAAGCGGTTAGCTTTTTAGTGAAAATTAAAGAGCTGTTAGAAAACCCAGAAGTATTGTTATTGCAAGGGTAACCGTCTCAATAGCGATATCAAGATAGGAATATCTATATAAAATTCTCCTTATTGTTGCTTAGCTACAATAAGGAGAATTTTTTTTAAAGATAAGAAAGCATTCCTGTATAAAAGCAAAAATGAAGATTGTACAAAAAAAACCTCCTTGGTATGATCGAGGTGTCCGGAGCTGCGCAGCACAAGGACCCTTAAATTACACAAGGAGGACTTAATGTGAATTATAAACAAAACCAAAAGATATTACAACTGACGGAAAAAACATTAATTATAGGAGTAGACATAGCTAAATACAAGCATGTAGCACGAGCTCAAGACTTTCGAGGAGTACAATTCGGGAAAGCACTTACTTTTGAAAATAATGAACTAGGTTTTGCAAGCTTCTTGAATTGGATTGAAATCCTTAAAGAGAAACATGAAAAAACAGAAGTGTATGTAGGCATGGAACCAACAGGACACTATTGGCTGCCACTGGCTTATTCGTTAAGAGATAAAGCCATTAAGGTCGTGGTAGTCAATCCGGCACATGTAAAAAAGGCAAAAGAGTTAGATGATAATTCACCTACGAAAAATGATGTAAAAGACGCAAGAGTGATAGCGCGTTTGGTAGAAGAAGGCCGTTATTCAGAACCGAATTTGCCTGAAGGCATTTATGCAGATTTACGGGAAGGGATGAACCATTATCATCAATTAGTTAAGGACCTTCAAACGATTCAAGGACGTGTCCATCAATGGATTGATAAATACTTTCCAGAGTATATGAAAGTATTTGGAAAGTGGGAAGGGAAAGCATCTTTGCAAGTACTGAATATGGGTCTGTTCCCGGATGAGATTGTGAGATGTTCTGAAATGGATATTCTTATGGAAATTCGCAAGGGAGTAAAAAAGGGAGTTGGACTTAAAAAGGTCCAACAGCTCCAAAAGGTCGCAAGAGAGTCTATAGGGATAAAAGAAGGTAGAGACCTGGCCAGATTTAAAATAACTTCTTTATTAGCTCAATATCGTCTGATAAAAGAACAAATTGAACAAGCGTGGGAATGCATTCAAAAACGCTTAGAACTCATACCAGGTGTTAAAGAAATGGTGAAAATGAAAGGGGTAGCTGAGGTAACGATTGCAGGTTTTTTCGCTGAGGTAGGAGACCTTCAAGGCTATGATGATCCCAATCAAATCATTAAACTAGCAGGTCTAAATTTAAAATTAGCAACATCAGGGAAATGGAAAGGGCGGACAGTGATTACCAAACGCGGAAGGCCAAAACTGCGAAGTTTATTGTTTAAAGTAATCCTTCCATTGGTAGCTAACAACCCTGCCTTTTCAGCTCTGCACAAGTATTTTACAACGAGAAATGAAAATCCTTTAAAAAAGAAACAGTCACTAATTGCCCTATGTTGTAAGTTAATTAAAGTTTTATTTACGATTGCCAAGAAAGAAGTAGTTTTTAGTGCAGAAAGAATGTTAAGAGACATCCCTCACTTTCAACAGAAAGTAGCAGCTTAAAGTAAGAGTATATCATTTTCGTGATTAATTTAGGATTGTAAGTTTTTGAGTGACCAATGACAAACGAAGTACGGAGCAGTCAGCTATTTTTATACAATCGGGCTTTGACCCTGGAAGAAAGCATCGCTGACCCCACTTCATGGATAGGCTGAACGAAGGAATGTATGCGCATAGACGCTGTGAGATGTGGGAGGGTTTGCCGCCATGAATATTGTGGGATAATGTACGACCATAATATTCTTATCTCCTTTTATTGGAAAAAACCAGAGAAGGGCTATTAAGTATACCCTCCTCCGTCTAAAAACCTTTAACAATAGCTGTATTATCCTTTATTAGTCATTCGTAATGAATAACTAAGGTAGAAATTCTAAGTAAATCGAAGAAAACAAGAGAATCTGTTACTTTAATGAGGGAGTATAAAAGTTTTGGTCTAGCAGTGAAGTTTTGAAAGCTTATTCTAGAAGAGCGAAGGCTGCGCACCTGCGCGTTTCACCCCAAGAAATGCACTTGGGGTTCACTGTCAAAAGTAGGCAGGGCTCCGCACTTCGCTTGAAAGAAAAGACGCTCCCGTGTTTTTCTTATGATACCTTTTGCTTGTTTAAAGTGGCTGTAACAATGGAACGAACAAGTATTACCGCTACTTATTGTTTTTCAATCGTCATACTTACCATGGAAAGATCGTCTGTTTGTTTCATCCGGTTATCTGGCAAGTCTTGTTTCATCTTTTGGACAAATTGACTATTGTTAAATGAAAAAGTTTTTCTTAAACAAGTTGAAAATTGAGTCACAAAACTAGAGATTGAAGGGGAGAAAGCTTCGGCAAAACCATCTGAATATAAAATCACTCTTGCTTTTCCGGCAAAGGTGATTGTTTTACTTTTGAATTGCGAGTCCTTCATTAGTCCTAAAGGTATATTTAGTGAAGGTAATAAAAGCTGTTCCTGTTCTGTAGTAACAACACCAGGAGGGTGACCGGCATTTGTATATTCGATTATTTTTTTGTCCACATCAATAACAAGAGATAGGGCAGTAACAAATGTAGGAACTGCTGAACGAAGATTAAATAATTCAAAAATATGTTCGTTTAAGTCTTCCATTAATGTTTTTGGATTGACGGTTGGCGTCAGCTGTCCTCGTAAATACGAGATCGATGCGATAGCGATAAGAGATGAGGTGACACCATGCCCCATCACATCAAGAATACTTAAAGCATAGCGAGACTCATCAAGCTTTGCAAAACAATACATATCTCCGGATAACAATTCAGAAGGATAGTACACACCTTCGATATGTACGCTCCCAGATGTAAGTGGTTGTGGAAGTAAACTAAACTGAGTTTGCATAGCGATGCTTAGTTCATGCTCTTGTTCTTTTTTTCGGATAACCTCATTTGTAATATCTTCTGCAATCCCAACAACACCATAAATATTATTTTCAATGAGTACCGGAACACATGTAATGTGAATAAATACTTCACGATGATGTTTCGTAATAATTTTAGTGTTGAAATGGGATTTTTCACCCTTTAATGTGCTTTGAAATTTTTCTGTAATATAGGATTGGTCCCTTCCTTCAAACAAAGGTAGAAAGTCCATTTCAACCAACTCGTTTTTTGCATATCCTGTTAATTTAATCGTGTTTTCATTAAAATCTAGAAATTTCCCATTTTTATCAAGTAAGTAACAAGCGTTTGGATTATGTAAAAACAATGATTCATAAAACCTCTTGTTCAATTCTAACAACCCCAACCTTCTTTGTGTTGTAATGGTATTGTTTCCTCTTTCGTTTCGCTTACTCCTCTTTTTGAGGTAGCGAACTTGAAATCGCTATTTTCACTTTAAAAGTTTGGCGTGCATATTTTATAAAGATAAGGTCACGGAAACGATTAAATTCTTGATTGAGGTGAAATGATGGGTGCGATTACAGGAGCAGAGTACAAGAAAAGAATTGATGAACTGCAAAATGAAGTTTGGATAGAGGGGGAGAAAGTACAAGGTGACATTTCTAAGCACCCAGCTTTTAAAGGGGTAATGGAGAGTCAAGCGAAACTGTATGATATACAACATGATAAGAACTTAAGAGATATTATGACGTACCTGTCACCAACATCGAATGGAAGAGTTGGAACGTCCTTTTTACTTCCGAGAACAAAAAAAGATATAAAGAAAAGGCGCCACATGTTTCAACAATGGGCTAGAACAAATGCAGGAATGATGGGGAGAAGCCCAGATTATATGAATACCGTATTAGTGTCTTTAGTTGTCTCACAACATATTTTTGAAAAGTATGAAAATTGTTTTCCGGAAAATGTTGCAGCCTTTTATGAAAAAGCGGTTGAGAACGATTTGTCTTTCACACACACCTTTATCGACCCTCAAGTCAATCGCTCTCCTTACCAATTGTTTGAGGAAACGGATGAAATTATTGCTGCTAAAATAAAAGAGAAAACAAAAGACGGTCTGATCATAAAAGGGGCAAAGCTTTTAGCGACACAAGGAGGAATAACAGACGAAATTCTTGTGTATTCCAAACCAGGGGTACTGGATAAATCGTATGCGTATTCCTTTTCAATTCCGAGCAATACAAAAGGGTTAAGGTTTATATGTCGACAATCGTTTCGCTCTTCTGATTCTACGTTTAATTCGCCGTTAGGCTCTCGTTTTGAGGAATGTGATGCGCTCGTTGTGTTTGATGACGTCCTTGTTCCGTGGGAGCGTGTCTTTTATTATGAAAACATAAAGGTGACAGATACGTTATCGGTACAAGGCGCATTTGCCCCATTAGCGCTCCACCAAGTCGTTTCTAGGCAAGTGGTCAAAACTGAATTTATTTTAGGGGTCGCACAGTTACTTGTCGATACGATTAATTCTGGTCAATATCAGCATGTTCAAGAAAAAATCGCAGAAATCATTGTTGCACTTGAAACAATGAAAGCCTTCCTCATTGCCTCTGAGGAAGGTGCGACGAAAAAGCATGGGTTTATGCTTCCTGCTTTATATCCCTTATATGCAGCCATTAATACCTTTCCTCGCATTTATCCACGATTAACTGAAATTTTACAACTTTTGGGAGCTAGCGGGTTGGTATCGATTCCGACAGAAAAGGACTTTGAGTCGGATATTCACGAAGATTTATATCAATATTTACAATCGAAAACAAAAGATGCTAAAGAGCGAGTCCAGTTATTTCGACTGGCGTGGGATTGTTGTATGAGTACGTTTGGTACGAGACAAACGCTGTATGAGCGTTATTTTTTTGGAGATCCGATTCGTTTATCGAGTATGCTATACCAAGCATATGACCGAAGAAAGATGACAGAGTGGGTCGAAAAAGATTTCTTATCTAACAGTAGTAAAAACGATGAAAAAAGGTAAAGGACAAATATGAAAAGGCTAAGACAATGGTTTACCATGTGTCTCAGCCTTTTTTTCTCGCTCAATACTCTCTGTATCAATACAGTCTTGTCCAATGAGGTTTATTTTGAGCTGTTTTTTTATTGTGTTTCAAAGCGAACATAAAAATACCGAAAAATTGTTATAATTTTTATTTTATAGTGTTGACTATTATATAACAGATTAGTATAATGAAAGTACAAATAAATCAGAAAATTTAAATAAGGGAGAGTGGACAACATGAAAAGAGCGCCAATTCTTGAGGAAAAAAGTCAAGTAGAACAAGTGAATGAAGAACCATCAATTTTAGAATCTATCAACGATTATTACGCCCGTAATTAATACCATTCACCGGTTTCTTAACCTCTATAAGAAACCGGTTTTTTTTTGTTTTTTTTTACCTAACCGGTTTAAACTGTGAGGCACAGCGTAATGGAACACATACACATTGCTTCCTACCGAGATTACGTATGTGAAAAACTTCTAAAGGAAAGGATAATAAGGAAAACGGAAGGGGGAGTTACGATTTGAATAAAGCTGTTTTTTTAGATCGTGATGGGGTCATAAATGAAGTATTAAGCCATCGAGTGAAGTTTGTCAATCACCCAAAACAACTTTATCTTTTAGAAGGAGTCCCAGAAGCCATTCGAGCATTTAATGAAGTAGGTTTTAAAGTGTTCATTGTAACGAACCAAGGAGGAGTTGGACTAGGGTTCATGAAAGAATCCATGCTTGAAAAAGTGCATCATCATTTGAAACAACGATTACATGAACAAGGAGCTATTATTGATGATATTGCTTATTGCCCGCATAAACCACAAGCGGGTTGTGCTTGTCGAAAGCCTGAAGCAAAAATGATCGAGGAATTAGCGAAAAAACATCATGTGTCACTGCAAGATAGTGTGATGGTTGGTGATCGAGAACCAGATATTTTAGCTGGAAAAAAAGCAGGAGTAGCTACTGTGTTTATTGGCAAGGAAAAAGAAGATACAGCGAAAGCGGATGCGGTTTTTTCGTCGTTGCTCCAAGCAGCACCTTGGATAATCGAAGAAAGCTGGAAAGTAGAAAGGTTGCATAATGAAGGAAATTCATTATAATGAGGGTAGACTGCATAAAGAGGTGAAAAAATGAAACATTTAGTATGGCAATCAACGGCCCCTGTGAAACAGGTAAAATGTGTACATACGCAAGCGAAAAAATATAAAGTAAATAATGTTTTGACTGTAGATAAACAATATGATGTACAAAATGAAACAGAAGAATTTTATTTTGTCATTGACAATACAGGTAAAGTTGGCGGATTTTATAAAGAGTATTTTACAGAAGTAACGAAATAAGAAGAAGCCGTTCAGGAATATGAAATTCTTGAGGACGGCTTCTTTTTATTTAAAGATAAGAAAGTATAGAAATTTTGGTATAGCAGTGAGGCTTTGAAAGCTTACTCTAGAAGAGCGAAGGCTGCGCTCCTGCGCGTTTTTCTTATGCTATTTCGATTTGCTCTGGAGTCGAAGTCACTCGATTCCTGCGGGATTAGAAGGCTCATCACTTTCCAATTGGTTTAATGCTTCACGAAGCTTGTTGGTGTTTATATTTTCACCGATGAGGACAAGTGTGAGCGGATAGTTCATCATATCAGGAATAAAAAGCGGAACACCGTATGAATATTGAAATGAATAAAGTACGTTTGAATTTGTGAACCGAAGAAATCCTTTTATCCGATATATAGTATCAGGCAGTGATTGTAAAAACTGTTCAAATTCATTTCGATGAATCGGTTTTGAAAAAGTATAGGTCATGCTTTTTAAATGGAGGTGTGATGAAACTTCAATTGGTGTATGATTATCTATTTCTTTTTTATGTAGCTGTTGAATAACAGATAGATTAATTTTTGCTTTTGTCGTTAATAGACATAACGCATGAGAGTTTAAAGATTGAATTTCATATAAAGACGAAGCCTGGTCTTGTTCGGATACTAAGTCCATTTTATTTAGCAGTAGTAAATCGGCATGACGGACTTGTTCATTCATCAACTGTTGAACAATAGGTGAAACGTTTTTTCTATGCTTCCATTGATATAAATCAACAATACTAATGACGCCTTTAACAATAATTTTTTCCGCAAATAAAGGCGACATACAAGCATCGAATACTTCCATAGGATGCGCCGCACCAGTCGTTTCGACATAAATGACATCTAAAGAATGGTCGAATAGAAGCTGTTGTAATTGAGATTCAAATTGGTCTTGTAATGAGCAACAAACACAACCATTTAATAGTTCGGCTAAAGGGGTGTCTTTTGAAACAGCGGTGGAATCAATGGAAACTTGACCTAGTTCATTCATGATGACACCGACTTTGCGCTCTTGACTTTTTTCGAATTGAAGCAATTGAGTTAATAAAGATGTTTTCCCACTTCCTAAGAAGCCGGAAAGAATAAAAATTTCTGTTGCCACACTTACATCTCCTATCATAAGTTCCTTAGCTTATCATACACGAAAAATAACCGATTAGACAATGTAAGGCACTGAAGGGTAGCCCATTCAGTGCCTTACATTAGACATCTGTTTTTTTACGTTTGTTTGTTTCATTGCCGCTAGCATATTCATACGAAGCTTCAATTTTTGTTTGATTGGCTGGAACACTTTTTACTTCATAGCTTTCACCACGGTGCCCTGTATCTTCTGTACGATTTTTTGCCATCATGGTCCCTCCTTTTTATCTTTAAGGTCCCACTTTTTTCAGTTTCTTATCCTTGATTAACCTTCAAACGATTTTTTCTTCGTGAAATATTTTGTTTCAAGATACATAAAGCTTTTTGTTTTTGCAACAGAAAATAAAACAAGTGCACTCCAAATTAACATAAATGAAATGAGATGAACTTTAGTAAATGGTTCCTGAAAAATAAAGACACCTAAAATAAGGGTAATTGTCGGAGCGATATATTGTAGAAAGCCAATCATAAATAAAGGAATCCTTCTAGCGCCACTAGCAAAAAGCAAAAGTGGAACAGCGGTTGCTACACCAGCACCAATAAGTAATACCATTTCTACTGATAAGCCTGATGAAAAAACCGTTACATTTGCTTTGAAAAATTGAACATAAAGTAGTGCAAAGGGAAGCAATAACAATGTTTCAATCGTTAAACCAGTTAAGGCCCCGACATTGACAACTTTTTTCAATAAGCCATAAAAGGCAAATGAAAAAGCTAACATTAAGGCAGCCCATGGCACATGCCCGACATTAAACACCATATTCATCACGCCTAAACAAGCAAGGATAAGGGCAATCATTTGCCAAATGGAAAGGCGTTCCTTTAAGAATATAATGCCTAAGAGAACACTTACTAATGGGTTCATATAATAACCTAAACTCGTTTCGATAACTAAATCATTCCCTACTGCCCAAATGTACGTGTACCAGTTTGCGCTTATAAAGATCGTAGCTAATAACAATCCAAGTAGTTGTTTCGGAGACGTCATAATGGTTTTAAGTTCGACCAGGAATGGTTTGAATTTATGTAAACAAAATAAAATAACGGTCATTAAAACAAATGACCAAATGATGCGATGGGCTAACACGACATCGGCAGGGACAGTGTCAATTAACTTCCAATAGAGGGGAAGGAGCCCCCACAGCAAGTATGCACCAATAGCATATGAAATGCCTAATTGTTGTTCGTTTTTCATCTTATTCCACTCCGTATCATTTTACTCAGAACTACAACGTAATTGTAGTCTTGAACGTGACAGAGTGCAACGAAAATATTTCGACTCTCAAAATGTTAGTTCTTTTGTATTGGACTTTTTCTTGTTAAAATCAAGGAAAGTAAAAGAAAGTAGGTTTGTTTATGATTGATTTTCAATTCGAACAGTATAGTGAAGTGGCTTTTACGGATTTTTCATTCGTAGATAAATATGACGTATATCCGTGGACTCATTTCGTTGTTTCATTTACTAGTGACAAGCTACCAATGTCAATGGAAGACCCGACAGCGTTACTCATTGTAAACGAAGAAAATGATGTGCTTCAAATTGTGTTACAGGAAGAAGGGTGTGACTCTCCTAATTTTCAATTTACGGAATTGGAAAAACAACAAATTACAACGTGGTTTCATGACTTTTTAACAAAGAAAGGTGAGTAGTATGCGTATTCGCGAGTTTCGTTTAGCTGACTATCAAGCTGTCATAGTGTTGTGGGAAGAAGCAGGGATTTCATTGTCTTCATCAGATTCGATAAATCAAATTAAACATAAATTACAACGCGACCCCGAATTATTTATCGTAGCTGAAAATTCAGAGCGCGAAATAGTCGGCGCGGTGATGGGTAGCTACGATGGGAGAAGAGGTTGGGTCAATCATTTAGCTGTGCATCCAAATTTTCAAGGTGAACAAATAGGTCGGAAACTGTTGGAAAACTTAGAACAAAGGTTAAAGCAGATTGGGTGTGAGAAACTAAACTTACTCATTGAAATACATAATCGAAAAGTGGCAGGGTTTTATGAAAAATTAGGCTTTGAAACTGATGAATTAATTTTTATGGAAAAATGGTTAATTGAATAACACGTGCGCTCTCGTACTGAAAGAAATCATGATTTCATGGTTTCTTTTTTAAAAGATTAGAAAAGTTTTGGTCTAGCAGTGGAGCTTTGAAAGCTTATTCAAGAAGAGCGAAGGCTGCGCACCTCACTTGAAATGAAAAGACGCTCCCGCGTTTTTCTTTAACAGAGGGATTGTGTGTGATAGGGTTCTATTAGACAAAACGAGTGCAAAATCGGAAAGAAGTGTCTAATAGGAGGCTACTATCAGCTATGTTTGTTTAGTGTGTCATGTAAAGGAAAATATACCTTTTGATGTGGTAAGAGATTTTGATTTAATGGATGGTGGCGATCCGATGACACCACCAATGTTAAGATTTGCAGGAAACAAAATAGGACTGAGTGAGGTGCGTTTCCTCACTCAGTTTTTTTTATGCAAGATAAGAAGTATAAAAGTTTTGGTCTAGCAGTGAAGCGATGGCTGCGCACCTGCGCGTTTCACCCCAGAAGAGCACTTGTGGTTCACTGTCAAAAGCGGGCAGGGCTCCGTACTTCGTTTGAAACGAAAAGGCAAAAAAATGTTGACAAAAAAAGAAACGGTCGCATATGATTAATACGTACCAACTGTACTAACGTAGATAATACAGTTAGTACAAAATGAGAGGAGGAACAAATGTGATTCAAGTACAATCTTTAACACATTCGTTTTCAGTTGGGAAAAAAGGACAGGAAAAACATATTCCTGTATTAAAAAATATTTCATTGTCAATAGAACAAGGAGAAATTGTTTCAGTAGTAGGAAGAAGCGGTTCGGGGAAATCAACATTATTGCATTTACTTTCAGGTTATATTAAGCCAACAAGTGGGAACATCTTCATTAACAATCAAAATGTAACGAATTTTAATGAAAAGCAATGGGCGGAATTCCGATTACAACATTTCGGGTTTATTTTTCAAAGTTTTCAATTGATTCCGAGCTTAACGACATTTGAAAATGTAGAACTTCCTCTTATATTAAAAGGAATTCAAACGGATATAAGAAAAAAACAAGTTTCGAAACTTTTGGAACGTGTAGGGTTAGAAGCGCATGCTACACATTACCCAAATGAATTGTCAGGTGGGCAACAACAGCGTGTCAGTATTGCTCGAGCGTTAGTGCTAGAACCTAAAATAATATTAGCTGACGAACCAACTGGAAGTTTAGATGTGGAAACGGAAAATGAAGTGTTAGAACTTATGAAAAACTTAAACAAAGAGAACGGCATTCTGTTTTTTATCATTACACACGACAAGGAAGTGGCCTCGATTTCTCATCGTCAGTTTGTTCTAGAGCAAGGCGTGATAAAAGAAGGGGGAGTTTTCGTTGACGTTTAAAGACCAAATTACATTTGTGCGACGAAATATGAAAAAAAATAGACTGCGCGTTTTTATGACTGTTTTAGCAACAACAATGGCTTGTGCGTTTTTAATCGTTCTTGCCTCAGTTGGGTTTGGAGTACATAAAAGTGTGACAGAAGAATTTACGTCACACCAGTTACTGACAGAAATTCGTGTGTATGGAAAACAAGATGGTCCGCACCACTCAAACATTACAGAAGAAGATGTTTCATCGCTGAAAGAAACCGACCAAGTCCAAGCGGTAGTAACGCGAAAGTATTATCCGGCTATGTTTGATGTTCAATATGATGATCGTAAGGCTGGGGTTCAAGGAATCGTGACAAATATGGAAGAAGAAGTAAAAGGAAATTTGCGTTTGCAAGAAGGGAATGTGCCTAAAGACAAAGAGGAAGTTCTCGTTGGATATCACCTAGCCCAAAATTTATTAACGGCAGAAGAACGGAAAGAACTAGAAGCCTATTATGTAGATTCTGAAACGAATAGTAGACCAAAAGGGTTAGAAGAAAGTTTACTAGGGGAAACAATAACAATTGAATTGAAGAGTTATGAAGAAGATGATGTGATGGAGACCTTTACATTTACGGTAGCAGGGGTGACAGAAGAGCCGGCGAAAGATTGGATGGAAGATAGTTCGGTATATATTAGTGAATCGTTTCGGAGCCATTTGGATGAAGTATTTGCAGAGGTAATCCATGAAGATGAACCGTTATTTCATGATGTTCTCGTCTATGTTGATGGGATTCAAAACGTTCAGTCGGTAACAAATGTTTTAAAAGAAAGTCAGTTTATGGTGTATTCCATTACAGAAGAGTTGGATAAAGTGAATTTGTTTTTTGCCGCTTTTAAAATTGGATTAATTTTTGTTGGTACGGTTGCGATTTTAATTGCATCCATTGGAATATTCAATACGATGACAATGGCTGTAACGGAACGTACACAAGAAATTGGCATTATGAAGGCATTAGGAGCGAATCCACATTTAATTCGTAAAATGTTTCTTATTGAAAGTGCTTATATTGGAATGATAGGGACGTTTATTGGCATTGTTCTTTCTTTCGCTGTTAGTTTTCTAGCGAATACATTTATACCGCTTTTACTAGAAGCTTTATTAGAAGAAGGTGGAATGACAGATTTTCACTTTTCTTACATTCCAATGAGTCTTGTCATCATTGCAGCCTTCATTAGTATTGGGGTTGCTATGATTTCAGGAATGAGACCGGCGATAAAAGCAACGAATATTAATGTTTTGACAGCAT
Source organism: Alkalihalobacillus sp. LMS39 (assembly GCF_022812285.1). Classification (NCBI taxonomy): domain Bacteria; kingdom Bacillati; phylum Bacillota; class Bacilli; order Caryophanales; family Bacillaceae; genus Alkalihalobacillus; species Alkalihalobacillus sp. LMS39. Next base: position 3,054,797 of record NZ_CP093300.1, on the reverse strand, counting down.
TACGAAGAGAATTGTAGGAATTTGTCGTATAGTAATCTATGGATAATGCCTCAAAACTAGTATAAAACATTGTAGCTATGGCAACACTTCTATTATCATTTTTAATTTTTAAGAGAAGAGGAGCAACTACAATGAAGGGAAAAGATATTTTATTACTTGTTATTTGTGTCATTGTTTTAGGGGTAACGGTAGGAACTGGGGCCTATGTGTTTTCAGAAAGCTATCAAGGGGAAGTGAAATATTCAAAAGACCATTCGGTTCATCGTGATTTGAACTCAAAAGAAACAGAAGCATTTAAAACAATGCTTGTCAACGAAACCCTGCATGAACAAGAAGCTATTCCTGCTTCTACAATCGTAGAAGGGAGTCAAATTTCAAATCCAGAAGAACAAGAAGAAGACTTATCTTTTGAAACGGCCGAAGAAGCCATCGAATTTTCGTTAAGTCGGTTTACGGAAGAAGAATTAGAAAGGTATCGCCAATTTGTGGAACAAGGGTTGGAGTCAGACTTAATATCGCTAACATTGGATATCGCGTTAAGCCGATTTACAGAAGAAGAAATAAAAGCAATTGAAAAAGCGTTAGAATAAGAAAAAAACCCTTTTCCTTAACATAATTAAGGTGAAAGGGGTTTTTAAATGGAACGTAACATGTGTAAACCTAGCTGAGGTTTAGGCCAATTTTTGTTCGAGCTCGTTTAATTCGGCAACTAATTTTTTAAATAGAGGTTCATTCATTTGGTCAAGGGCGTCATCAATTTGTTTTCTTAATTCTGTTTTTTTCGTTTCTAACATCGCCTTTTCAATGACAACATCTGCTTCTTTGGCATATTTTTGAAATTGTTCATATCGTTTAATATTGTCTAATGCTGGTGATTCGACTAATTGTGTATAATGGTGATTGCGCAATTTTCCGTGAAAATGAATGAGTAAGTATACTTTATCTGATGGACTTCCCATTAATTCGCCGAGCGCATGGGAGATGTTATCAGATTTTCTTTTGCGGTAATAAAATTCAAACCCTGGCTCATCTGAGTTAATGCTTGAAATAACAATCGCTTTTCCGTTTTGTGGAATGCGTTCAGCAAATGATATATTTTCAAGGAGATGAGGGTGCTTTACAATATATTCAATAATCATTCGAGCTTCTGTTCGCTTTAAACGATGATGATCTAAAAACCATCGGAGAAACTGTTTTTTTTCCGTTGTTGATACCCATCTGTTCATAGCCATCCCACCCAAAACATCCTTTTTCTCATTTTATCATGGAATCAATGTTTTTCAATTGAAATCCTTTCATGTATAATTGGATTGGGTCGTCTTGTTTGAAAACGGGGATATGAAACAGAACACCAGAATAACCGAGAGCAACAAATTGGAGGAACGACGAAATGTTTAATTTATTTAAGAAAAAACGCCAGCAACCAAAAGCAAAGGTCGAAGCGAATCATATTATTTATATGGCGAACCATGTGTCAAAACAAGATTTATCTTATTTACATACAAAGGTACCTCGGAATGTTCATTTTATCGTGTTTGATGAAACAGAATATAAAAGCAATGAGAAAAATTTAGTTGGACGGAAAGTGACTGTGTTCGAAGGGTTAACACCAGAACATATTAAAAAGATTATTTCGTTTGTGGAAGAGGGAGAACCAATATTACTTTTTCCAGAAATGCGGATTTCACGAATTGGTAGGGTGTTAAAAATCTACGAAGAAATCGCATGGATTGCTTTGAAAACAAAAGCAACCATTGTTCCAGTAATTATAAAACCAATGGTAAGCAGTGCAGGAATTAATTTAAATATTTTAGATAATCAACCTGATGTGTCGATTGGGGAACCGTTTTCTGTTTCGATTGGTAATGAAGAAGGAAATCGTTCTGTAGCAGCATGGACTATTTATCGTAAATTAACAAATGGATATACCGACCATTTCATTAAAAAAGGTGTAAACCTATTTAATGAATTACTTGATGCGGCTAAACAATATGATAATCAAAGGACAATGATTAAAGACCCCACAAACGCTTTATCTTATAAAAAACTCATTTTAGGGATTCAAGTTTTAAGCGGAAAATTAGAAAATACGTTAAGTGAAAATCGAGTTGGGGTGTTTCTTCCTTCATCCATTGGTCAAGCGGTCGTGTTATTTGCTTTGTTTAAAATTGGTATCACCCCCGCTGTACTTAACTTTACAATGGGACCAAAAACATTAATTGATTGCTGCGAAACAGCAGAAATTAAAACAATATTAACATCAAAATTGTTTATAGAAAAAGCTGAACTCCAGCATGTCGTTGATGCGCTAACAGAGAGTGGCTATGAAATTATTTTTTTAGAGGACGCTAGAGAGCAAATTACATCGAAAGAAAAAATGATTGGCTTAAAAAATTATGCAAGTTCTCAAAAAGCAACAGCATCAAGCAATGATATTATTTTGTTTACATCCGGAAGTGAAAATAAACCAAAAGGTGTATTGCTTTCACATGACCAAATCTTCGCGAATATTCACCAAGCGATGTCTGTGATGGATTTAGATTCGAATGATAAAATGTTGAATCCACTCCCGATGTTTCATAGTTTCGGTTTAACGATAGGAACGTTTTTACCTTTATTATCAGGAATATCACTAGTCATTCATCCTTCACCAATTCAATACAAAGTCATACCGGAAATCATTTACCAAGAAGATGTTACGTTATTACTAAGTACACCAACATTTTTAAATGGATACGGAAAAAATGCCCATCCTTTTGATCTACATACATTGCGATATGCAATAGCAGGGGCGGAAAATGTAAAGGAAGATACGAAAGAATTGTTCTTCCAAAAGTTCGGAATCCGTATTTTAGAAGGGTATGGCGCAACAGAAGCATCACCACTCATTTCACTGAATACACCGCTTTATACGAAAGCAGGTTCAGTAGGGAAGATTATCCCAGGCATGGAATATAAAATTCAAAAGGTTGAAGGAATTGAAAAGGGTGGAAGTTTACTTATCAAAGGTCCTAATGTAATGAAAGGATATTTGATTCATAATAAAGGGTTTGTTCCTTCAGAAGGCTGGTACAATACAGGTGATGTCGTTGAAATTGATGATGAAGGTTTTATTTCTATTACTGCACGACTAAAGCGATTTGCGAAAATTGGCGGGGAAATGGTGTCCCTTCAAGTCGTGGAAAGAATTGCGATGGATTGTTACGATGATATTGGGTTTGCAGCCGTCAGCACATCGGACCGAAGAAAAGGAGAAAAAATTATTCTCTTTACAAACGTGAAAGAAGCTGAGTTAAAGGAAATCAAACGGTATAGCCGCTCCCATAAACATCCGGCATTATACTTGCCAACAGAAGTACACTACATCGAGGAAATTCCTTTACTTGGAAGTGGAAAAACAGATTATGTTACATTAGAAAAAATGGCAAAAGAACTATAGAAAAAGAAGGCTGAGACAATGTCCCAGCCTTCTTTTTTTGGATTAACAGCGTTAAGGAAGCAATTGTTTAAGGTCGGTAATGGTTGAAAGTTTAAGCAATTGCTTATAGTATGTTTCTGATATATCGAGAAAACCAGGTTGCTCAATCGTCGAAAAATAAGAAAATGGATTTGTCTCGGAGGTATACCAATCTTCTTTACTTGGCGTTGCATGGTGGATTAGTCCCCATACATCTTCAAGGGCTGGACTGTAGATAAACGGTTTTCTTTTTTTACTTAGAAAGAAATTTTCCTGCTCTGCTACTGCTTTATCATCTTTTGAGAATACAGTTGGCCAAAAATCTTCTCGTGAGCCCGTATGTTCAACGGCGGTAAATGCTTTTATATGTTGGCTAAGAGGTGAAATTCCGAATAACTGCATATATAATTGTTTGCCAATTAATATTCGTTGGGCGATTTCAGTAAAGTCTTGCACTGAGGTTCCTGTTAGTTTTATTTTATTCTGAAAGGAAACATATGGGAATGTAACATGAGTAAATTGAAAGGCATCTTGTGTTTGGAAAAGCATGGTTTTAGTTACTTTTTGTTTGAAAAAAGGATGTTCGATAACCCGTTTTTGAATATAATGTTGTTCATTAATAATTAACGCAACCGTTAATAATTTGGAATCTTTATGTACATAAAAAGAATCCCAAAAAGGCTTCATAAACGAGGATACGGAAAAATATCGAAGCAAGTGAAAATAATTTTTATTCGCTTTTTTACTAGCTTCATAAAGAAGTAATTGTGGGTAAGCATCATAAAAAATATAAGCATTTGCTCTTTCTAAAAATAAAAAAAAGTCTGATGTTCGTTCTGATGTTAAAAATGGAGAAAGCAAACTTCCTTTTAAATCAGTCATATTCCAACCGCCGTTTCTAGAAACAAGATGGGCGAGTAAAGACCAGTGGATTTCAGGGTGATTGTTGTAGTAATCAAGGTATGCTTTCGTCCGGGTAATATTATTTTGATTTGCGATTTTGCGTTTTTTTTGAATCGTATCGATAAGCTTGCGTTCGATTGAAGTAGGTGCTTGTTTAGAATGGCCTTGATACTGGCCGTGCAATTTCAATTTCAACATTTCGATGGTTTTCTGAGGGAAATAAAGTCGTTTATATTCATGGATAATATCTCTTTCATATTTTTTCACTTCAATTTTATGTTGTGCTAATAAATATAAATATGATGGTAAACGAAGGATTTTGTTGAAATCCAAGAGTATCACCTCCTTTCTTATCATATGAAAAGGAGGTGATCAATTAGAACATAGTAAGTAACGATTCGAATGATTGTGAAAATACAAAATATTTGGTAACCTATGAATCAAAGATTAAATGGAATCTCTTTTGTCAAACTGGTCCTCAAACCATTCTAGTAGTTGGTCTGTAGAGTCAAATTGAACAGGGTCTTCTTGATAATTACTGTCAATGGCAGTTAATCTATTTTCTTCAACGGAAAAGTCCCAACCGAGTGCTTTTGCATCTTGTGTTAATAATACAATTTGGGTAAGTTGATTATAGTCCATCACGTTTCCTCCTTTTTAAAAATTAGGTTATGTGGATTGGAAATGAACTATACATACAGTAGGATCGAGAGGAAAAAGAGGAGAAAGCAGGGAAAAGAATGAAATCAGCATTAGTATTAGGTGGAACGATGTTTTTTGGCAAAAGGCTTGTCGATAGACTTCTTGAACATGGTGTCGACGTCACGATTGCAACGAGAGGAAAAGCAAAAGATCGGTTTGGTGACCGTGTCAACCGTATCATTGTAGACCGTGAAGATTCAAATTCTGTTCGTGAACAGTTTAAAAATAAAAGTTGGGACGTCGTCTATGATCAAAGTTGTTTTTCTCCAATTGAAGCATATGATATTTGTCAAACGTTAAATGGAAAAGTTGGAAAGTTGATTTTTACATCGAGTGGAGCCGTGTATGATTTTGGAGAAAAACGGACAGAAGACGAATTTAATCCTTATGAATATGTACAAGGCCCATTCAAACGAAGAAGCGAATATAAAGGGATATTTGGCTATCAGGAAGCAAAACGTCAAGCTGAAGCGGTGTATGCGACAGAAGCAAACTTTCCAGTGACAATGGTAAGGCTTCCTTTTGTCGTTGGAAAAGATGATTATACAGAGCGATTAAAGTTTCATGTGGATGCTATTTTAGACGAACAACCAATGATTATTCCTGATCAAACGAAAGTTATTGATTTTATTACTTCAACTCAAACCGCCCATTTTCTTCATTGGCTAGGTGAAATTGAATATAAAGGACCGATTAATGGCTCAACTGTAGATGATATTACAATCGGGAGTTTTATAACGATGATTGAATCGATAGTAGGAAAAAAAGCAATCATTCAGAAAGAAGGGGACAAAAAGGTTTCTCCATTTGTGTTACCCGACCACTATTCGCTTCGGTCTGATCGAGCCTCAACTCTTGGCTTTACTTTTGATAAAACAGAGGCTATTCTTCAAGAGTTAATTTCACATTTTGCACAGATGCATCGGTAAAAGATAGGGAGTGGTTCGATTTGAAAGGTTCGATTTTTTTCGTATTGCTTGCTGCCATTCTGTGGGGCACAACAGGAACAGCACAAGCGCTAGCACCAGATACTGCTCACCCGATCGCCTATGGCGCTATGAGACTAGCGTTTGGGGGAAGTGTATTATTTTTATTCGTAGCATTCCAAAAAAAGTTAACATGGGCGAATTGGTCTTATTCTCATTTACTTCTTGCTGCTATTTCAATGGCGTGTTATCAACCATTTTTCTTTTCAGCCGTTAAACTAACTGGAATTGCTGTAGGAACTGTTGTTGCTATTGGGAGTGCACCAATTATTGCTGGAATTATTGAATGGGCGTTTCAAAAGAAAAAACCGACTAAATATTGGTGGTCAGCAACGGGGTTAGCGATAACAGGGTGTATTTTCTTATTTTTGAATGATAGTACAGTTACAATACAGCCATACGGTATTGCGCTTGCATTAGGAGCGGGCTTGTCGTTTGCTCTTTATACTTTGGCCAGTAAACAGTTATTAGAAACTCATCCCCCTGATGTTGTTGTTGCTGTTGTTTTCACATTGAGTGCGGTTTTACTTGTTCCACTGTTGTTTTTCTATGACTTATCATGGTTATTCCAAGTAAATGGAATTGTATCTAGTTTATATATCGGAATTGTGGCCACTGCGATAGCATACATCTTTTTTGTGCGAGGGTTACATGGCATTCGCGCGTCCACTGCTGTAACCTTATCACTTGCTGAGCCATTAACTGCCACATTATTAGGTGCTTTTTTTGTCGGAGAAATGCTAACAGGGTTAACATGGATCGGAGTAACCTTTGTCTTTTTAGCTATGGTCGTTTTAGGGAAACAACCGACACTGGGAACGGAAAAATAAGAGTCGAAAGGGACACCCTTTCAAAGGTATGTGAAATCACACGGAGCGCGCCAATAGAAGAGCGCTATTGGCTTTGAAAAAGGCTCGGTCTCATTCACATACCAATGAGGAAAAAAGAGTCGAAAGGGAACCCCACCCTTTCTGGGGGGATGTGAAATCACACGGAGCGCGCCAATAGAAGAGCGCTATTGGCTTTGAAAAAAGGCTCGGTCTCATTCACATACCAATGAGGAAAAAAGAGTCGAAAGGGAACCCCACCCTTTCTGGGGGGATGTGAAATCACACGGAGCGCGCCAATAGAAGAGCGCTATTGGCTTTGAAAATGGCTCCGGCTATTCACATACCAATGAGGAAAAAAGAGTCGAAAGGGAAACCCACCCTTTCGACTCTTTTTTCTATTAAGCGTGTTTTTGTTTTAGTTTTGTGTCCATGAATTCTTCGTATGTCATTTCTTTATCGATAACACCGTTAGAAGAAATTTCGAAAATGCGATTTGCGATTGTGTTATTGAATTGGTAGTCATGTGAGGAGAAAATCATTGCTCCTTTAAATGCAATTAAGCCGTTGTTCAGTGCAGTTATTGACTCTAAATCCAAATGGTTTGTTGGCTCGTCTAATAGCAAAACATTAGATCCACTTAACATCATTTTGGAAAGCATACAACGAACTTTTTCTCCACCAGATAGGACGCTTGCTTTTTTCTTTACTTCTTCGCCAGAGAATAGCATTCTTCCTAAAAAGCCACGGAGGAAGCTTTCGCTTTGGTCTTGTGGTGAAAACTGACGTAACCAGTTTACTAAATCCATGTCGTTATTTTCAAAATAGACGGAGTTGTCTTTTGGGAAATAAGCTTGGGATGTCGTAATCCCCCACTTGTAAGAACCGCTATCTGGCTCCATTTCGCCCATTAAGATTTTAAACAAAGTCGTTTTTGCGATTTCATCTGAACCGGCAAGAGCGATTTTGTCTGTTTTATTCATACGGAAGCTTACATTGTCTAACACTTTTGTTCCGTCAATTGTTTTTGTTAATCCTTCCACCACTAACACGTCATTTCCAATTTCACGTTCAGGTGTAAATTGAACAAAAGGATAACGACGGGAAGAAGGGCGAATATCGTCTAATTCAATTTTTTCTAGTGATTTTTTACGAGAAGTTGCTTGCTTTGATTTAGAAGCATTGGCACTAAATCGGGCAATGAATTCCTGTAATTCCTTGATTTTTTCTTCTTTCTTTTTATTTGCGTCTTGAGTCAGTTTCAAAGCAAGCTGGCTAGACTCATACCAGAAATCATAATTTCCTACGTAAATTTGAATCTTTCCAAAATCAAGGTCTGCGATATGAGTACACACTTTATTTAAAAAGTGGCGGTCATGGGATACGACAATTACTGTATTTTCAAAGGAAATAAGGAATTCTTCGAGCCATTCAATCGCTTGGATATCTAAATGGTTTGTTGGCTCATCAAGAAGGAGAACATCAGGTTTGCCAAATAAAGCTTGGGCAAGGAGAACCTTTACCTTATCTCCACCTGTTAAATCAGCCATTTTCTTATTATGAAGGCTTTCATCGATACCTAAGCCTTTTAATAAAATAGCGGCTTCAGATTCTGCTTCCCAACCATTTAATTCAGCAAACTCTCCTTCAAGTTCTGCTGCTTTGATTCCATCTTCATCTGAGAAATCAGCTTTCATATAAATCGCATCTTTTTCTTTCATTACTTCAAAAAGACGAGCATGGCCCATAATGACAACATTAATGACTTCATGTTCTTCGTATTCAAAGTGATTTTGTTTAAGAACGGCTAATCGCTGGCCTTTTTCCATGTGTACATCACCAGATTGTGATTCAATTTCACCTGATAATATTTTTAGAAAAGTGGATTTTCCAGCCCCATTGGCTCCAATTAACCCATAGCAATTTCCTGGTGTGAATTTGATCGTGACATCTTCAAAAAGCTTTCTATCACCATATCGTAAGCTAACATTTGTTACTGTAATCATATTTATTAATTCCTCCAATACTAATCTCCTTTGCGATTATACCATTTTTATCTTCATTCTGAAAGAACACGACTCATTCTCATGGTGGAATTGTTCCGAGGTGTATTTGTTGATAATGATTATTATTATCAATAAAATGAAGGAAACTGGTTGAATGGGGAGGATTTAGAATGTTTATTGAAACAAAAACTCTCACTGTAAAAGAAGGAACGTCTGATTTAGTCGTCCAACACTTTGGAGGAGAAGGTATAATCGAGAAGTCAGAAGGATTTATTGACTTAAGTGTCCTTGTGAAAAAAGTAAGACGCGGAGATGAACAGGTTATTGTCATGATAAGATGGGAATCTGAAGAAGCGTGGAAAAAGTGGGAAACGAGTGAGGAACATATTGCAGGGCATCGTGCGAATCGTGGCACACCCAAACCAGACCATGTGTTAAACTTTGAGCATGGATTATATGAGGTGAAATCATCAAAAGGACCCGCAACAACATAGATAGAATAAGGCCACTGAAAAGTAAACGTCTCTTTTTCAGTGGCCTTTTATATTTTAAAAAAATGTCCAATAGAAAGTCTAAAAGACAAAACAACGAAAACCTATATTTTAACGTTATACGTATCAATAAACTCCTTCACTCTAGGTAGACTTTTTTCAATAAAGCTAGATGGGTCTTCACTTACTGTTAAAATATAGTTTAAAAAATTGACTCTTCTAGCGGTCATTAACAATTCTAAGTCAAACTCTTCAAACATTGGTAAAGGTCTTACTCTTTCATATCCTTTAAATAAAAGCTGTTGAACTTCTTTATAATTAAATTCCTTCTCATATCGGTAATAGTATAATAGAATAGCTATGTCATGTTGTGGCAATCCAAACAATATATCGCCAAAGTCAATAACATGCATAGCCTTCTCATGAACCAAGATGTTCCATGGGTTTAGATCACTATGAATGAACTGGAGATTCTCTTCATTTTTTTGATAATATGACGATAATTGATGATTTAAATAGGGGATCATCTTGTCCATGATTTCATGGTAATCTTTTGTCAAGAAATGCTGGTATTTGCTATCTTTATAGACGACGTTTTCTTGATGGTAGTAAAATACCGCATCCCATCGCTTAGGTGAAAAAATCTTCGGAACCGTGGCACCGTAAGTCGCATTATGTAATTTGGCAGTGAGTTCTCCTAATTGAACGAATCTCTCTTCATTTTCGTTTCCATCTAAATCTTCTCCTTCCAACCAGCTGTAAATCACAACTCGTTTAGGATGGTTATCCTCATCAATCTTTATTTCTTGTATTTTACTCCCGTCTTTGGCCGTCAGGATGCATGGGACAGAAACTTCGCCTTTTTGGCTTACTAGTTCCATCATATAAACTTCCATAAGAATATCTTCTTTAGTGATTGAGTCTTCCTGATAAATCTTTAATATAAATGGATTGCTTTTGTCATCCGTCAATTTGTATAAAATATTCGTTTCTTCCGCTAAAAATTTGATTTCTTGAAACTGGATATCATAGTTAGCGACAGCAAGTGTAGCAATAGTATTGAATTTTTCAATGTTATCCATAGTCCAACTCATCCTCTCAAATTTAATAATTATCGATATTTTACATACTGATTTTAACATATATAACCAGTTTAATGGGTGCTATTAGACAAAATAAGTGGGCAACTGAATAGAAGTGTCCAATAGAAAGGTTCTATTAGACAAAACAAGAGGAAAACCGGAGAGAAGTGTCCAATAGAAAGGTTCTATTAGACAAAACAAGAGGAAAACCGAAGAGAAGTGTCCAATAGAGAGGTTCTATTGGACAAAACAAGAGGAAAACTGAAGAGAAGTGTCCAATAGAGAGGTTCTATTGGACAAAACAAGAGGAAAACCGGAGAGAAGTGTCCAATAGAGAGGTTCTATTGGACAAAATGAGAGGAAAACCGGAGAGAAGTGTCCAATAGAGTCTTATATTAAAGTGGTAACAAGCATACTACGACGTAAACGTGAGAATATTCCTGCTAGAAAGTAGGAAAAAAGAGTCTAGCTCAAGATACAAGTGACTCATTAAAATTAATGTGAACAAGCCCTTCCGAAAATATGATATAGTAATCGATAGGATTAAAAAAGAAAGGAGAGTAACATCATGCAAACTGCAGAAGCTTTGTTACAACGGTATTTTGGTTACCCTTCTTTTCGAAAAGGTCAAAAAGAAATTGTAGACAATATACTAGCCAAAAACAATAGTCTTGGGATTATGCCGACTGGAGGTGGGAAATCCATTTGCTATCAAATTCCTTCACTATTACTGCCTGGTACAGCACTTGTCATTTCTCCCCTAATTTCGTTAATGAAAGACCAAGTGGATGCGTTGAAACAAGCGGGAATTCCAGCAACGTATATTAATAGCTCCTTGACGCAACAAGAAGTGGACATGCGTTTATATAAAATGGTAAGTGGGGACTACAAGCTTGTTTATGTCGCTCCAGAGCGTTTACAAGACTCGTATTTTCAGTCTTTAATTGAAAAAATGGATATTTCCATTTTAGCCATTGATGAAGCCCACTGTATTTCTCAATGGGGCCATGATTTTCGCCCAAGTTATATGGGGATTTCTACATTTCTTTCCGTTCTCCAACCGAAACCAGTTATTTTAGCTTTAACCGCAACAGCAACAGAACAAGTCCAAGCTGATATTTGTTCTTATTTACAAATTGAAAAACATCATACTGTCGTTACGGGAGCTAGACGAGATAATCTTCATTTGCAAGTTGCAAAGGGACAAGATAAGCTCAAATATGTCCTTTCTTACTTAAAGAAAAATGCCCATAATTCAGGCATTATTTATACATCGACACGCAAGCAGGCGGAAACATTGTATCAAAAATTGTTTGAAAAAGGATTTAAAGTAGGGAAATATCATGGTGGATTAAATGAAGCAGAGCGAGAGCAAGCTCAAGATGCTTTTCTCCGTGATGATATTACGGTTATGGTCGCAACGAATGCGTTTGGAATGGGCATTGATAAGTCAAATGTTCGCTTTGTTCTTCACTATAATTTATCGAGAACGATTGAAGCATATTATCAAGAAGCAGGCCGTGCTGGTCGAGACGGGGAAAATAGTGAATGTATTTTGCTTTTCTCTGCTGATGATATTCGCATTCAAAAGTTTCTCATTGAGCAATCAGAAGGAAGTGAAGAGCGAAAAAGCCGGGAGTATAAAAAACTCCAACAAATGGTTGATTACTGTCATACTGACGGATGCTTACAGCAATACATTGGTCGTTATTTCAACGATGTATTTGAAGAGTGTGGTAAATGCTCGAATTGCCTTGAGGATAGTGAAGTAGTTGATTTAACAAAAGAAGCTCAAATGGTCTTTTCTTGTGTGAAACGAATGAATGAATCATTTGGTAAAACACTTGTTGCCCAAGTATTAACAGGTTCAAAAAATCAAAAAGTGACATCATTAGGATTTCATCGTTTATCTACATATGGGTTACTCCAACATTGGACAAGTAAAAATGTGGCAGCGTTAATTGATTTTTTAGTTGCTGAGCAGTACTTAGAGCCTACAGAAGGAGCATATCCGACATTGCGATTAACGGTGCAAGCTGTGTCTGTCTTAAAAGGGGAACAGCAAGTATTTAAAAAAGAAAAGAAAACCGCTGTTTTGCAGGAAAATAGTGAGCTCTTTGAGCAATTACGACAATGGCGAAAAAACATTGCCACGGCTGAAAATGTGCCACCATACGTTATTTTCTCTGATAAAACGTTACGGGAAATTAGTAAAGTCATTCCTTTGTCTGAAGAGGAAATGTTGCAAATTAGTGGAGTGGGAGAGCAAAAATTAAGGAAATACGGGGAAGACCTCCTTTTATTTCTACAACCATTCGCAAAGGAAAAGGAAGTTATTGTTGAAAAGAAAAGTGAAGTAAAGCTTCGCGACACAAAAACACCAAGCCACCATATTAGTTTTGACCGTTTTCAAAGCGGGTTGACGATTGAGGAAATTGCAAAGGAACGAGAATGTTCAATCGAAACTGTTCTTACTCATATGGAAAAATGTGCTGAAGAAGGATTAGACGTTAATCTCGAGCAATTTATTTCAACCGAACATATCCCGTTAATTACAGAGGCGATTAATCAAGTAGGTGCAGAAAAGCTTAAGCCGATTAAAGACTGTTTACCAGAAGAAGTGACGTATTTTGAAATACGATATGTTCTGAACGAGAAGATAAAACAACAGGTTTAGATTGAAATAAATAGTTAAAGAGATCTCAAGGAGAACCTTGGGATCTCTTTTTCCACTTTTAGAAATGAGTAGTATAAATTTCCTAGTAGATTTTACCCTTATTATAGTTTATAGTTAAAACTATATAAAGGATAGGAGTGAGGTCTTTTCAATTAAAACAATGATCTGCTCCTCATTATGAAGATGATTATTGTTTTGTACATGTAGAAATCGTACCAACAAAGAGGTGATAACAAATGGTAATCAATTTTACTTTACCTTGCTCAATTCAATCCATCTCGTATTTAGATGAAGTTGTTCCGTTTGTGATTGAGCAATCTGGTGAGGTGACACAACACCGCTTTTACTTTGCTTTGCACGAAATATTAATAAATTCATACGAATCTGTTCAATCTCAATATGGGGATCAAACTGAAATGAATTCATTAGTCGTGTCAATTGAATTAAATCAAGAAGAAGTCATTGGTATCGTGACAGATAATGGTGGTGGAGATATTCACCAGTGTCAAGCGATTGTAAATGAAAAGCAAATCGAAGAGACGTTGTTTGAAGATAGAGGAAGAGGGTTGCTTTTAGTAAGAGAACTTGTTGATGATGTCTCGTTTCAAAAAGGAAATGGGGACAATGTTATTACAACGATAAGAAAACGGAGGACATAAGCAATGACAACTCAAAAAGAAATGGTAGAACAAAAAATAGTTGAACATGTTCAAATTTATTCATTACATGGAAAGATTCAATATGCAAATAGCGATGAAATCAAACATAAAATGCTAGAAAACGTAAACGAGGAAGTGTTGGAATATATTATTGATTTACGAGCAGTAACTGTAATCGATAGTACAGGAATGGGAATTTTACTTACTTTCTTGAAAGCAGTGGAAGGGAAAAAGATGTCGCTAGTACTCGAAGACCCCTTTTTATTGGAATTACTTTTAATCGCAAAGCTTAATCAAGTATTTGCTATCTATACAACCGTAGAAGAAGCAATAGCAGGAAAAAGGGAGGAATAACAAGTGAAACTCGCAGTTAAAGGAAAATTAACATTATTGTTTGTTTTGTTTTTTGTCATTGGAGTGTCGATTATTATTTCATATTCCGTTTATACGGTTAAAAAAGATGTGATGTTAGTCGCCTCTGAAAATTTAGTTGATGACTTACGGGTGGCAAAAGGCTTACTAGACCGTGAAATTCCAGGAGAATGGTCGATTCAAGATGGTGCGTTATATAAAGGAACAACATTGATGAATGATAATTTTTTGATTGTCGATGATGTTTCGGAATTAACAAACAATGCCGTCACGATATTTCAAGGAAATACACGGGTAGCGACAAGTGTACTTTTAGAGAACGGAGAGCGGGCTGTAGGAACACAAGTATCTCCAGAAGTGGAACAAAAGACGTTAACAGAAGGAGTAACATATCTAGGGGAAGCAACGGTTGTTGGAAGACAGCTTGTTACGATATATGAACCAATTACAGACAATAGTGGAGAAAGGATTGGCATGTTATTTGTTGGTCAATCAGCTGCCCCTTATTATCAAATGGTATCGCAATTTCAATTTACGGTTGTCCTGTTTGCGGTGATCTCCGTAGCTGTTATGGCAGTGATTACCTTCATTGTCATTCAACGTGGAGTAAGGCCATTAGTAAAAATTACTGAAATTGCAAAAGAAGTGGCAGATGGCAACCTTCAAGTAGAGCAATTATCGGTTCAATCAAAAGATGAAATTGGAGTACTCTCACAATCAATTAATCAAATGATAGATAATTTAAAACGATTAATATCAGAAGTTGTGTCAACATCAGAACAAACAGCAGCGACAGCTGAAGAGCTTGCAGCGAGTTCAGATGTAACAGGGGATATGAGCTCTCAAATTGCAAAAACAGTCAATGAACTAGCAGAAGCGTCTTCAAAACAATCCAATGAAGCTACTGCAATTTTAGAGAAAATGAATGTGACGATGGAAGAAGTCGGTAATGGGGATGCAATGGTACAAAAAACATTAGAGTGGGCTAAAGTTTCTTCAGGTGAAGCTGAAAGTGGCAATATCGCCATTAATGATGCGATTCAACATTTAGATAAAGTCACTCATACGATTGAATTTGCGACAGATTCTATTCAAAAATTAAGCAAGCGTTCAGAAGAAATTGGCGGCATTATAACTGTGATTTCAGATATTGCCAATCAAACGAACTTATTGGCTTTAAATGCGGCAATTGAAGCAGCAAGAGCAGGTGAACATGGCAAAGGGTTTGCTGTTGTTGCAACAGAAGTTCGAAAGCTAGCTGAGCAATCGAATGAAGCGGCTGGACAAATTACCAGTTTAATTGAAGATGTTCAATCTGAAACGACAGTAACGGTCAATACGATGGAATCCAATATGGAGGCAATTAACAGTCAAGTAGATATGATTCAAAAAGGTGGCGAATCATTAAATCGAATCGTGAACAATGTGAAGGAAACCGAATCAGGAGTAGAATTAATTAAACAAGTGTTATCAACGATTAAACAAAATGCTCAAGATGTACTCACATCTGTAAAGGAAATTAATGATACGATTGAAATTAGTGTGGCAGCGACGGAAGAAGCGGCAGCCTCTTCAGAAGAGCAAAGCGCAACTGTTGAAGAGATTGCTCAAAGTGCAAATGAATTAGCGAAAATGTCAGAAAAACTTCAAGCCGAATTAGCAACATTTAAAATATAGTAAAACAAGGGTGATTTTACAGTATGGCTGTAAGTCACCTTTTTATCGTTTTTGTATGACTAACATCTAGCATGTGTTTGTTCGTATCAGTTATACTACTATGGTATAGTAGTGGAGCAGAAAGAAAGGAATGTTTATATGAAGAAAACAGTAGTTATCGCAGAAAAACCATCTGTTGGACGAGATATAGCTAGAGTTTTACAATGCCATAAGAAAGGAAATGGCTTTTTAGAAGGGGACAAGTATATTGTCACTTGGGCCCTTGGTCATTTAGTGACGTTAGCAGACCCAGAACTCTATGATGAAAAATATAAAACATGGAAGCTAGAAGATTTGCCGATGCTTCCTAGACAATCGAAACTCGTTGTCATTAAGAAGACAGGAAAACAGTTTCAAAGTGTAAAAACACAGCTAACACGGCATGATGTCGGATCTATTGTTATCGCTACAGATGCGGGCCGAGAAGGTGAGCTTGTCGCAAGATGGATCATTGAAAAAGCCAATGTAAAAAAGCCAATAAAGCGGCTATGGATTTCATCTGTGACAGATAAGGCGATTAAACAAGGATTTGCTCAATTAAAAGATGGAAAAGCATACGAAAATCTATATGCAGCAGCTGTCGCGCGACAAGAAGCAGATTGGTTTGTTGGCTTAAATGCAACGAGAGCGTTAACGACAAAATACAATGCACAATTATCTTGTGGGCGTGTACAAACACCGACACTAGCGATGATAGCGGAACGAGAAAAAGAAATTATAGCGTTTACCCCAAAACCATACTATGGCATCACTGCGAAAACTTCAAACGGTGTTGTCCTTGTATGGCAAGATGATAAAACAAAGAGTACAAGAGTGTTTCATAAAGAAACGCAAGAGAAAAAACTTAAACTCATGAAAAATGAAAAAGCGGTCATAACCGATATTGCAAAAACGCCCAAGAAAAAAGAATCTCCTGCTTTATATGATTTAACAGAGCTTCAACGTGACGCAAACAAAAGATTTGGATTTTCAGCAAAAGAGACATTATCGATTATGCAAAAATTATATGAGCAACATAAAGTGTTAACTTACCCGAGAACAGATTCAAGGTATCTTTCGAATGATATTGTTGAAACAATTCCAGACCGCCTTCGTGGTTGTGGTGTAGGTCCATATGCAAGACAAACGAATAAGTTATTAACAAAAAAGATTCAAGCAAAATCTTCTTTTGTGAATGACAGTAAAGTATCGGATCACCACGCTATTATCCCGACAGAAGAACGGGCGAATCTTCAGGCGTTACAAGAGAAAGAGCGGAAAGTCTATGATTTAGTTATCAAGCGATTTTTAGCCGTCTTATCTCCTGCCTTTGAATATGAACAAACAACGATTGAAGCAAATATAGCGGGAGAATCGTTTATCGCAAAAGGAAAAAAAGTGAAAACTTTAGGCTGGAAGGAAGTATATGAAGGTAATTTTGATGAGGAAGAAACGGACGATTTATCTGAACAACAATTACCACAATTAGAAAAAGGGATGACATTAGCGGTTTCCTCGCTAATTCCGACAGAAGGAAAAACAAAGCCACCAAGTCGTTATAATGAAGCAAGTCTTTTGTCAGCAATGGAAAACCCAGGGAAGTTTGTAGATAGTTCAAACCGAGATATTATTAAAACGTTAGGGCAAACTGGAGGAATCGGAACCGTTGCGACTCGCGCGGATATTATTGAGAAATTATTTAGTAGCTTCTTACTAGAAAAAAAGGGTAAAGAAATTTTTATTACGTCAAAAGGCAAACAGTTATTAGAGCTTGTTCCCCCTGATTTAAAATCTGCAGCCTTAACCGGTGAATGGGAACAAAAGCTTGAGCTTATTGCAAAAGGAAAATTAGCAAAACAAACCTTTATCGAAGAAATGAAAGGCTACGCGACATCAATTGTAACCGAAATTAAGCAAAGTGATAAAAAGTTCAAACATGATAATGTAACTGGAAGCAAATGTCCAGAATGTGGAAAATTACTGTTAGAGGTAAATGGAAAAAAAGGAAAAGTTCGCGTATGCCAAGACCGTGAATGTGGGTATCGAAAAAATATTGCAAAAGTAACAAACGCAAGATGTCCGCAATGTAAAAAGAAATTAGAATTACGTGGTGAAGGAGAAGGCCAAGTTTTCGTTTGCCGTTGTGGCCATAAAGAAAAATTATCGACATTTAATGAACGCAAACAGCGTGAAAAAAACACAAAGGCATCGAAACGTGATGTCAATCAGTATTTAAAGAAACAAAACAATTCAACTCAGGAAGAGCCATTTAATCCAGCATTAGCAGAGGCGTTAGCGAAATTGAATTTAAAAAAGGACTAAGAAAACAACTTTCATCCACTTTCCTTGTGGGTGGGGTTGTTTTTTTCTATTTTTCTCGATAAAATGAAATTGAGAATCAGTTTCATTTGTGGAGGAAAGAAGATGAGTATGAAGGAAATGTTATTGGCCCATACGAAAATAATGACGAGTAATCACCCGAATGTTTTACAGTCAATAACAGTAGAACAGTTTTTGTTCGATGAGAAATTATTTCAGATGTTTTTTACTCGCTTTGGACATGAAGCTTGTACAATATCTGATGATGCTACCGCAACATTTATAGCAAATCAACTAGGCTATTTTATTGCAGGGTTTCACCTCTTAATGCTTGAGGAAAACAATACTATCGAAAAAGATTTTACTAGTTTTTCTTTGCAGCTAGTAGGAGAGGGTGCTTTTCCTAGCTTGTTTTTTACATTGAAAACAGGGAAGGGGTGGCCATTGGTTGAGACGATAGAAGAAAGACAAAAAGAAATTACCGCATTTTATTCCGAAACGATGTCACCGATGTTATTACAGCTAGCAAAAGCGGGGAATACTCCTGTGGCTCATTTGTGGAAGCAGGCATATGGCATTATGACTTGGATTTTCGAACAATATGAATCGATGGCTTCAGAAGAAAACAAGCGCGCGATAAAAGAAGATATTGAGTATATAACAAATAAACAAACCGTGTTACCTTTTCTCTTGAAAAAAAATCCACTTCATTTTAAGTGGATATACATAGACAATCCATGGAAACCGTCTGAACAACTTCGGATGAAGCCAACGTGTTGTAAATACTATAAAACGACTCAGCAACCTGGATATTGCTATACATGTCCGATCACGAAAAAAGAGGAACGCGAGAAAAAAAGAGAAGAAATTATAGCATCATTACATGAAACATAAGCAAATGTTTAGTCGTGTCGCTTAACGGACACGTATTCCGCTAAGTTAGAAAAAATGAGCTATTTTCATTTTTTACGGACATCTGTTCCGTTAACCATCGAAACTAGTGCCGTCAATAGCCCTTTTTTCGACTTTAGCGGAACAGTTGTCCGATAGCTACTTACAAACGTTGATTTTTATAAAAATAGCGGAACAAATGTCCGATAACTCCGAGGTCATTCCTATATCGACAACTAAATTGGCCCTAAGGCAACAAATTGCCAAAAACCACATGGATTGCATGTGGTTTTTTTCTTTATTTTTGATGATTTTGTGACAGTTTACATAGCACTACAAATGTTTACAAAAAATCAACTCTTTCAATGTTGACTATAGGACATTAGCCTAGTAGTATTATAGTTAATTCAATTAATAGTTAATCTACTTAACAATTAATTCACTTTATTATTTAGGAGGATAAACAAAGGGGGAAAATAATGGGCAATGATAAAATCGTAGAAATATATACAGAAATTGAAGAAATGATGTTAGATGTTTCTCGTGTCATACATCGTGAGTTTCAAATGGGAATCAATAATAGATTAACCCAAAATCAACAATATGTTCTGTTATTAATTGCAAAAGGTAAGGCGAGCAATGTCAAGGATTTAGCGAAAGAACTAAACATTTCTGCAAGTGCAGTAAGTCAAATCCTATCTAAGCTCGAACAACAGAAAATTGTGAAGCGCTCGATTGATGAATCCAGTCGTAGAAACATTATTGTACAGTTAGATGTTGAAGGGTTGAGAATTTTACAAGAGTTTGAGCAAAAACGGTCGATCATCTTTAATAAGTATGTATCAAAAATGACAGAAGCAGATTTAACCGTTTTTCGAGATTCATTTAAAAAACTAAAAGAAGTGATGATTGAAGAACAAGAAAGGGGTACTACATGAAAATAACAGGTTTTTCGATTCGTCGACCAATATTTACGATTGTTGGAATGATTTTATTCCTATTGCTCGGCGTTGTTTCACTATTAAACATTCCACTTAAATTAATTCCAGATATTGACCCTCCAATCGCAGCTGTCGTCACAAGTTACCAAGGTGCGAGTCCAGAAGAGGTTGTCGATAAAGTCACACGGCCACTTGAAGATAATTTGTCTACGATTCCAGGATTGAAAAATATTACTTCTCAATCGATGGAAGGTGTATCCTTATCGTTATTAGAATTTTCATGGACCGCTTCCATTGATGATGTTGAAACAGATATCATTACGAGGATGAATCAAACACCACTTCCTTCAGACGCGGGTAATCCTCAATTTTTAAAATTTGACCCATCTCAGCTCCCAGTCATTCAATTTACGTTACGTTCCGATATGGCGGATACTACGGAGTTTCAAGACCTCGTTCATGATTTAGAACTAGAACTTGCCCGAGTAGAGGGTGTAGCAAGCATTGATGTTTCTGGGAATATTATCGAAGAGATTCAAGTGAAATTGGACCAGGAACAACTTCGAGATTACGGCTTATCTCAAGATGATGTTGTAGGCATTATTCAAGGCCATAATGTAACAATGCCTGGTGGAACAGTGGAAAGTGGAGATTTACGATTAACAACAAGGGTGATCTCGCTTTTAACTAGTGTTGATGATGTGAAAGATATTGTCGTCACAGTCGATATGGCAACTGGTGATGAAATTCAATTACGTGATATTAGTACTGTTGAAATTGCACCAGAAACAGTAACGACTATTACGAGAACAAATAATGAATCATCTGTTATGTTAAGTATGCAGCAACAAGCTGATGCCAATACAGCAATGGTTTCTACTGCTTTTAATGAAAGATTAAATGATTTATTAGATGAAAGTAAATATGAAGATATTGAAGTAGCCATTCTTTTTGACCAAGGTGATTTCGTAAAAGAAGCGATTGGAAATGTGTCAAATGCTCTAGTTCTAGGTGGACTTTTTGCAATGCTTGTGTTGTTCTTATTTTTAAGAAACTTTAAAAGTCCATTCATTATTGGGATTGCGATTCCATTTTCAATCATTGTTACATTCGTATTAATGTACTTTACAAACTTCACATTAAATATTATGACACTTGGTGGATTAGCGCTTGGGATTGGGATGTTAGTCGATAACTCGATTGTTGTTATTGAAAACATTTACCGTCACTTATCCATGGGTAAGGATTCGAAAAAAGCAGCCCTAGACGGGACAAAAGAAGTGGCAAGTGCCATTGCTGCTTCAACGTTTACTACGATATCCGTCTTTTTACCTGTGTTATTTATTACAGGAATTATTGGAAATTTATTTAGAGAGTTTGCATTAACGGTCTCCTTTAGTTTATTTGCATCTCTTGTCGTTGCGTTAACTGTTGTTCCGATGATTGCTAGCCGAATCTTAAAAGCACCTAAAGAAGACCAAGAAACAAAACGCCAAAATTCTTCTTTCTTAAAAGGAATAGAGAAAGCTGTGCGTTGGTCATTAAAACGAAGATTTGTCGTGATAATTATAACATTCACCCTTCTCGTTGTTGGGGCTGTTGGTGTTACTCAAGTAGGACTAGAGTTTATTCCTGCATCAGATGAAGGATTTTTTACAGTCGATGTTGAGCTAGAACATGGAACAGCACTTGAAATCACAGATGAAGTTGTGTCAAGAGTGGAGGAAGTATTAGAAGATAAGTCAGAAATACAAGATTATTTATCTGTAATTGGGTCTAGTGACGGATTTAGTGGAGGAGCTAGTGGACATGAAGCTCAATTGTTTATTTCAATGGTTCCTCAAACGGAACGAAATGAAACAACAATGGAGTTTGCAGAATCCATTCGTCGTGACCTTCAACGCGCAGCGGGTGATGATGCAGAAGTAACGGTAAACCTCCAAGCTTCGTTCGGGGGAGCTCCTAATACATTATCCTTTGTTGTTACTGATAGTGATAAAAACCGTTTAGATGAAGCTGTTGAATTATTACGGACTGAATTAGAAGATGTCGATGATATTGAAGAAGTGACAAATAACCGTGAAGAAACGGTACCAGAGATTCAAATTTCAGTAGATGAAGAAGCAGCGAGAGAGAACGGGTTTGCACCAGCTCAAATTGCCAATGTCGTAAACAGTGTTACACGAGGCGCATTTGCCACACAAATGGTTGATGAAAGTACTGACCATATTTATGAAGTTCATGTGAGTTATGATGATGAAGTATTAGCAAGCATGGATAGGTTAGGTGAGCTATTAATTCGTAATCAAGCTGGTGAATACATTGAACTAGCTGAGTTAACAGAAATTACTGAAGGGGACGGTCCGGTAGCCATCAACCGACAAAACCAACGAGAAGCCGTTGAATTCTCACTTCGGTTTTCATCATCGACGAATTTAGGTGTCGTCTCCACGAATGTCATGGAAAAAATAGACGACTTAAATCTTGATGAAGCAACAGAAATTAGATTTACAGGGGACCAAGAACTATTAGACGATACAATGGGAGATTTAATGTTTGCCTTTTTACTCGCAATTGTATTTGTTTATCTAGTGATGGCCGCTCAGTTTGAATCGTTTAAATATCCTTTTGTCATTATGTTCTCCATTCCGCTTGTTATCATTGGAGTCATGATTGGTTTAACCGCAACTCAGACGCCACTAAGTATTATGGCCTTCATTGGGCTCATTGTACTGGCTGGTATTGTTGTTAATAATGCCATTGTGCTCGTGGATTATATCAATCAAAAGAAAGCAAGTGGTGTGAAGAGTTATGATGCGATTATTGAAGCAGTAAAAGACCGTGCACGACCAATTTTAATGACGGCGATTACGACAATTCTTGGACTTGTACCATTAGCGCTTGGGCTTGGTGAAGGAACCGAGATGCAGCAGCCGTTAGGGATTACAGTTATCGGTGGTTTAATTAGTAGTACATTCCTAACCTTGTTCTTCATCCCTGTTGTATATAGTTTCTTTGATAAAAATACGAGAAATTTAAATAAAAAATATATAACAACAGATGGACAATTAATTCCTGCTTATTTGATTGAAGAGCGTGTAGTCGAGAAAGAAAGAGAAGAGGATACAAAAGAAATCAAACATGAAGAAAGAATGGAATTAAATGAAGGGTATAAAGATGAAGATACTCTACCATCAACTCAGAAGTCAGATGACTTATCGAAAGAAGAATTGCTTTTCCTTTTAGAAAAAATTATTGATAAAGGAAAAGGAAAAAAAGAAGATAATGATGAGAAATAATAATAGATAATAGAAAAGTCCTAAAGGGTGTGTTTATCCCTTTAGGACTTTTTGTTAAATGATAAATTTTGCAATAGCAGTGAAGTTTTGAAAGCTTATTCTAGAACAGCGAAGGCTGCGCACTTTGCTTGAAAGAAAAGACGCTCCGCGTTTTTCTTATGGTTGTTGTAAATATAAATACACTTCATCATCGTTTTCTTGTTTCATTAATTTTACTTCCTCATGAATCCGTTTCATTTTTATATCCATTAAATTTGCAGTATGAGCGGCTTCTTTTAATTCTTTTTCAAGGTATGCCGGAATGGCTTTTCCGTATTTATAAAAAATTTTATGTTCAATACTAGCCCAAAAATCCATTGCTAACGTTCGTAGCTGTATTTCTGCATAAACATGTTCAACACCAGTAGAGAGCGTAATCGGAACCTTGATAATCATATGTAAACTTTGGTATCCGTTTGGTTTAGGGAAGCGGATATAATCTTTTACTTCAACAACATTGATATCGGTTCTTTTCAATAACTGGTGATGGATAATGTAAATATCGGTAGTAAATGGACATACGATGCGTAATCCGGCAATATCAAAAAGCTTCATTTTTGCATTTTTAAGAGTAGGCTCTATATTTTTTCGTTTTAGCTTTTGCATAATACTTTGAGGTGTTTTTAGGCGGGTTTTAATATGTTCCATTGGGTTATAGTCATTCATAAATTTTGCTTCTTCAGCTATGATGTTTATTTTTGTTTGTAATTCATCAAGGGCAAATTTATATGGTAACAGAAAGTCTTTCCATTGCTTAAAATTGTCCATAAGAATACTCCTTTTTAACAAAATGACTACTTAGTCACTTTGATCGTACTGCTAGCAAGAAAAACAGTCAATGAAGAAGGCGTAAAGGATTGTGTAAGATTGTTAAAAAAAGTAATTAAAAACTGGAAGAAGTCAACAGTATGAAAAAAGGAAAATTTACAAATCCTAACATTATCAACTAAGTAAAGGGAGAGAATAGGATGGAACACATCTTAGAGGTGAGGCGTTTTCATGTATTAAGAATAGGAGGTGAAACAAAAGGTAAGAAAACGTGGAGGAAAAATACATATAATCCGAAATTTCTATTGCAAAAAAACAAAATACTTTTTTTGAACTGGTAGGTCAATATGAGAAAAAAGAAACCTACAAAACATGAAGCGTTGTTATGGACCATTGCATTACCAGGATTTGGTCAGTTTTTAAATGGAAAAATCATAAAAGGAATTTTGTTTTCTATTTCTGAAGTCGTTATCAATGTGTTAAGTCGATTTAATTTAGCCATTCTTTATTCATTTAACTGGAATATCCAAGACGCTATTGACGTTATTGACTATCAGTGGTTAATGTTTTATCCATGTTTATACATGTTTTCATTATGGGATGCTTACAGCGATGCAGAAGGGGAATCACCACCTCACTTTTACTTACCATTTGTTTTTGGTGCCTATTTCGTAACGATAGGATTAATGTATTCAGAAAGAATTTTGATTTTTGGGATTTTATTTGGCCCTGTATTTTTACCCATTCTTTTTTTACCGATCGGATTATTTATAGGAACGGTGATTCGACGAATATTGTTGTTTTATCAACAAAAGAAAGCTCAAGGAACTGAGTAAATCGAAGCTGCATGAAAAAAGAAATTGCACCTTGCTTGCATAAATTTGGTTGTACCCAAACACACTAATAAAACAGTGTGACGATTGGAGTGTGTAAATATGAAAAAATTTCTAGTAACGAGTATAGCTCTCATGATGATGAGTACAGCAGGCTTTGGGATGGAAAGTGTTGAGGCAAAAGAGAATGGGCAGCAGGAAGAAATGGAACAAACGATTCAACTAAACGAGGAACAAAAACAAGAAATGGCAATGTTATATGAAAAGTTATTTTCGGTAAAAAAAGAAATCATCCAAAAGTATGCGGAGTTTGGGGTTATTTCGACTGAAAAAGCGGAAGAGATTGTAGGGAAAATGGAGGAACATCATAAAAAAGTACAGGAATCTGATTTCATTCCAAAATGGGAGCATCATAAAGCTAGAAAACAGCCATAACAAAAAAAGAAAACCACGTGGTGTGGTTTTCTTTTTTTGGGTGCGGACATTGGTTCCGCTAGTTGTAAGAAAAATGAGATTCCGTGCTTGCTTAAGGACGTATGTTCCGCTATCTATAAGGAATAGAGCAGTTTTACCACTGTTTTTTGTTAAGTAACGGAACCTATGTCCCTAACAAAATGAAAATGGCTTTTTTTTCGTGGAATAGCGGAATCGATGTCCGATAGAAACTTGATTACATTAAATTTTGAGCCTTTTCTGTTGTTGAATCCATATATTGTGCGACCTTTAAATTGTCATTTGTTAAATCTTCAACAGTAGCATTCATTTCTTCGAGACTTGCACTAGCTTCTTCAATAATAGCGGCTAATTCAGAAGTAGCCCCTTCAATTTTCGTCGAACCATCTTTAACCCCAACAGAAACTTTCGTTAATTGCTCGATGTTTTGATTTAAATTTGTTAATGTATTAGCCATGAGAATAAAAGATTGGGAAACTTTATCAGTTGTTTCTGTTCCTCTTTCAATTCGGGAGCTGCTATCGGCCATTCTTTCAACGGCTTCATTATTACTTTGATTTAACTCGTTTAAATTTGTTGTAATTTTTTCTGTTGTTTTTCCTGTAATTTCTGCTAGTTTACGAATTTCACTAGCGACAACTGAAAATCCTTTTCCGGCTTCTCCTGCTCGAGCAGCTTCAATTGATGCATTTAACGCAAGTAAATTTGTTTGTTCTGTAATTTCTTTAATCGTTCCTGCAAATGAGTTTGTTTCACTTATTTTTTGACTAAGCACTTTAAATGTTGTATTTAAAGCGAGAATTCCTTCTTTTAATTCAGCCATTTCTTTATGGTGTGATTCCATTTCCTTTTGATTTTCTTGAATAACGCCTGTTGCGTGCTCGGATTCTGATAATAAGTCAATCGATAGGTGATGCAATTGTTCCATCGATTGTTTTGTTTCAAATGCCCGCTCTGATATATCGCTAATTTGTTCGGCCTGTATGAGACTTCCAGCTGATACTTCATGAATTGCTGTTTTTAATTCATTTTGAGCCGTTAAGTTTGATTGAATGCGTTTATTTGCGTCTGTTACATTTTCAATAATTGTCGAAACGTTTTGATGGAGGAGTACCCGTTCTTTTTCTTTCCGTTCCGCTTCTTCCTCTGCTTCTTGTGTAAATCGTTTTAATGCTTTGAATTGGTTTTGGTTTAAAGAAATAACAACGAGCAAAATGACGCCTAATAACACATACAGTAACATCGAATAACTAAAGAGATAATCGATAGCTTCTTTTTTTGGTCCAACCGCCATCACTTTGTTTAAAATCAGTCCTACAATCCCAAACGAAAAGCCAATTAAAAACACAGTTCGGTTTAAATGAACAGCCGCTAATAAAGCCGTAAAGGGAAAGATTAAAAGAATTGTTTCTTGACTTCCGATAACAAAAATAACAGAAATCGCAGCAATGTTCATAACGATAATAGCAAGGTATGGAAAAGGAAAAGGTTTATTTAAATACAGCTGAATGAAATAAGCCGTTGTAAGAATAACTAATTGAGCCCCATAAATAATCATCATTTCAACAGCATTTGTAATAATAGAAAGTATTAGGACAGTAACTAATGTAATGGAGTAAGTGACGAGCAATAATAAATTTTTCTTTTTATAATCAGATACATGTAATTGTTCTATCGCGGTCATAGTCACACCTCTTAACTAAAAGTTTTATTATTAAAGTAATAGTACCATAGTCTCATTTGTAAGTATAGATAAATTTTCACATGTTAAATAAGAAGAAAATGTGAACAGTGTTTTCCTTTTCTAAACTTATAAGAAAGCATGTGAAGCTTTGAAAGCTTATTCAAGAAGAGCGAAGGCTGCGCACCTGCGCGTTTCACCCCAAGAAGAGCACTTGGGGTTCACTTTCAAAAGCGGGCAGGGCTCCGCACTTCGCTTGAAAGAAAAGACGCTACGCGTTTTTCTTATTCCATAATTCTAACTGTGTTTACACATACTATTGTTGATGAAAGAAAAGAGGAGGAGCGTTATGTATTTTTTGTTTTCCCATAATGATTTAGATGGTGTCGGATGTGGAATTTTAGCTAAATTAGCTTTCGGAGAACAAGCCGAGGTCCGCTATAATTCCGTGTCAGGGTTAGATTTACAAGTTGAACGGTATTTGGAAAAAAAACATAAGGAAGATGTACTGTTAATTACTGATTTATCTGTTCATGCTGAAAATGAAAAGAAAATAGAAGCGTTTGTCAAAGCAGGTGGTGATGTCATATTGCTAGACCATCATAAAACAGCGCTTCATTTAAATGAATATAGTTGGGGACATGTGAAAGTCTCTTATGATGATGGGAGATTAACTTCTGCCACGAGCTTACTTTATGATTATTTCATTGAAAATAAGCTGTTGAACCCAACTCCTATTGTCGAACAGTTTGTTGAACTTGTAAGACTGTATGATACATGGGAATGGGAAGGAAAAAATGAACTGACAGCGAAACAATTAAATGACCTATTTTTCTTATTGTCGATTGATGAATTTGAAGAAAGAATGGTGGCACGTTTACAGACTGAAACACAATTTCAATTCAATGAGTTTGAACAAAAAATATTAGCAATGGAAGAAGAGAAGATTGGTCGTTACGTGAGGAAAAAACGTAGAGAGTTGACCCAAACGTTTATTCATGGCTTTTGTACGGGGATTGTTCACGCGGAATCCTATCATTCAGAATTAGGAAATGAACTGGGGAAAGACAGTCCTCATCTTGACTATATTGCTATTATAAATGTCGGGGGGAAACGCATTAGTTTACGAACGATTCATGACGATATTGATGTATCCAAAATTGCGAATCGTTATGGAGGAGGGGGACATGCAAAAGCGTCAGGATGTTCGTTAACAACAGAAGCATATGAACAATATGTAGCAAAGGTATTTCCGTTAGAACCATTGCGAATTGATGCCACAAGAAATCGTTATAATGAAAAAGGCTCAACTCATGGATGTTTATATGTAAATTATGAGCAAGAGCAGTTTTACCTTTATCCAACCGAAGAAGAAATTTGGGCGATTGAAAAAAATGGAGAAAAACTGGATCAAGAATATCCAAGCTTTGAGGAAGCAGAACGAATGATTAAGCGAACAGAAGGCGCTTCTCTCGCACGTGATGAATTATTTATCCGGTTTCTTATGGATAATGTCATTCATTCAAGACTCGTTTCACTCGAGATGATAGATTATATCAAGGGCGAAGAAACAGAGAGCGAACATTATTTGTCGTAAATAAAATAAGGAGTAATCAGTGCATACGTATATCAATCAAATGTTAAAGGAAATCGAAACAAAACATGATGTAAAAATCGTCTTTGCTTGTGAGGCAGGAAGCCGGGCAGCAGGGTTACACTCCCCTTCTAGTGACTATGATATCCGTTTTATTTATGCGAACCGTTATGATTCTTATGTCACTCTTTTTGAACATCAAGATACAATCACGGTATCAGAAAACAAGATTGAGCTACACGGCTGGGATATGAAAAAAGCGCTCCGGCTTCTTATAAAATCAAACCCATCCTTATTAGAGTGGTTTCAATCCCCGCAACTTCCAGTGACAAATATGGCTATCTTTCAGAAGTTAAAAGAAAAAAGCCTCTTATACTTCTGTCCTGCTACATACTTTTATCACTACAGGAAAATGGCAGAAGCAAATGAAAAAAAAGTGGATATCAATGATGTAAAGTCCTATTTAACAGTAGTTAAACCGTTATTAGCATGCAGGTGGATTATTCACTATGGGACAATTCCCCCTGTTCATTTTGAAACAGTAGTGCAAGCTGTAAATATAGAAGACTCGCTAAAAGAGCAATTCGTAAAAATGGCGCAAGCAAAACGTGGCGAAATCATAGAACAGCTTGACTTTAATGACATTCATGCTTTTGTCTTACAACAGTTAAATGATTTTGGTAACAAAGATGTGAAGAAAAAAAGTATAAGGAAGGAAGAGAGAAAGCTTACAGCGTTTTTTCAACAAATCGTAAAAGAAGCATGGGAATAAATAAAACCCCAACTGTTTAAGAAACGTTGGGGTCTCACTTTTAGGATTCCATTAATACTGTTAATTTTGATGTGACTTCCTCTAATTGTTTAAAAGTAGAAACAACATCTTCAATTCGTTGATGCTGTTCTTCTACACTCGCTAAGATTTCTTCAATTGACGCACTTGACTGTTGTGTAACAGCAGTGACAGAAGAAATTTCGGTGATTAACGCTTCAATATCTTTTTGAAGCTTTTCTACTAAACTTTCAACCAAGGTCGCTTGAGTGGCAACTGCTTCTGTATTTGTGCTAATTTGGTTGAATCGTTCAAGTGTATCCTTTGTGACTTCTTCACTTTTTTGAATGGCGAATTGACCTTCTCTTACTTCATTTGTCACAGTCAATGTTTGAGTTTCAATAGCTTGTAAAATTTCGCGGATATCTGTTGTCGCCTGTTTAGAGTCTTCCGCTAGCTTTCTAACTTCATCAGCTACAATGGCAAACCCTCGACCATGTTCTCCAGCACGAGCAGCTTCAATGGCTGCATTTAAGGCAAGTAAATTTGTTTGTTCTGAAATTTCAGTGATTTTAGACAAGAACCCGTTAATGTTTTTATTTTGTTTCGTTAAACCTTCCATTAAAACGACCGTATTATCGATAATCGCATAAACATTATTAATTTCTTTTGACAGCTTCTCCATTTGCGTGTGTCCATCTGCTGTAATTTGTTTTGTTTCTTCTGTGCGTGTTTTCATAGAAACAGAAGAGTCTGCTACTTGAAACACATTTTGACATGTCGATTGAATGGAATCATTCATTCCCATCACACTTGCCGACTGCGAATCCACACCTTTTGCGACTTCGCCAAAGGCTGCTGTTATTTCTTGTGAGATGCTTCCAGCAGACTGGACATTAGCTTTAAGATTGTCACTGAATGTTGATAAGGTAGCTACGGTTTGAGATACGTTTTGTAATAGGTGTTCGGTTTGTTTTTGCTGTTGTTCAATTTTTTCTTTATCCCGTTCAGCCTGTTGTTGAAGGGTTGTCCCGATTCGAGTTTGCATTAATAATATAATAGTGACGACGAGGTAAAAAAGATTTAAGCCAAGAAGGTAATCATTCCCCGCTCCAAAAAACATTGTTTCTTGAAAAGTGAGAAAAAAATAATTGATTAATCCTAATCCGACAACTCCAGAAAAAAGGATGACACGATAATTGAAATAAATCGTAATAAATGAAAGACAGACATAAATCATAAAGAAATTTGTAAGTCGAGGTGAAGTTGAAATCATTGCAAAAGTTAAAATGGCTAAAGCAATGACAGCGATATATTGAATCGCATACGGAGCAATATTTTTCCATGATAAGAATGTAATAATAATGGCTACTAGTAATCCGACAATAACGTACGGAATCATCTTTGATGGATTCGCAATGGCGTTTCCGATAATCCCCAAACCATACCCGATCCATAATAAGAGCGTTAATAGTTTATTCCGACTGTGAATCATGTAATCTTCCTTTGACATCGTTTTTTCCCCCTTAATCCTTATGGGACCATTATAATACAACTTTTTACATTGTATAGAAAAAATTTCAAAATATATGGGTAAATTGCAAAAAAAAGAACTCTCCATTTTTAGAGAGTTCTTTTTTTGCAAAAGATAAGAAAGTATAAAGCTTGGAAAGCTTATTCTAGAAGAGCGAAGGCTGCGCACCTGCGCGTTTCACCCCAAGAAAAGCACTTGGGGTTCACTGTTAAAAGCGGGCAGGGCTCCGCACTTCGCTTGAAAGAAAAGACGATCCGCGTTTTTCTTTATTAACTTATTTTTTTGTTTAGTATCTCACTTGCTTCTTCTTCGGAAATACCTTTAACGAGAATAAGTTCACTTGTTAAAATCTGCAGGGCGTTATCAAGCATCGATTTGTCTTGTGTACTAATTTTTTGTTGACTCTTTAAATGAATTAAGTCACGGATAACTTGGGCACTTTCAAAGATATCGCCACTTTTCATTTTCTTTACGTTAAGATGATATCGTTGGTGACGATTTACGCTCATATCTGGTTCACCGTCAAAAATAATATCTAATACTTGCTCTAACGTTTCCGAGTCTACAACTTGACGTATGCCAAGGTTTGATGTTGTTCCAGTCGGTATCATCACTTGCATATTACTATGGTCCATATGGAAAATATAGTATGATTTCGTTTCACCTAAAATTTCCTTTTCCTCAATGTCCTTAATAACTCCAGCTCCATACATCGGATACACAATCTTATCGCCAACTTGATACATAATATGCCCCCTTAAAAAGCTAATGTTTACATTATATCATATTAAGTGAAGTTAATCAAAATTCGTAAAATTTTAATATTATCACTTTATTAGAATGAATGTCAATAAAAAAATCAATGAATGAAAACGATTTCTTCCTTGTTCTATATAAGTTTGTCCAATTTACTGAAAACTATCACATTTTCAAATTTATTTTAGTTATTTTTACACAACATAAATATTGACGGTTAAGTTCCTATGGATTAAGATACGTTTAACTTCATAACTACTCAAAGGGGAGTAGCTGTTCATTCAAAGTCGTCATCCCGGGTTTAAACGTAAACCCCGGCTTTGGTGGCAACGATTTCGTTGTTAGCAAGACCTTTGCCAAACTCTGGTAGAGGTCTTTTTCTTTTGGATAAAAGTCTTTACTAGGAAAAGTAGTGAAGGGTTTTATTTATGACATGCTGTTTTTTGCATACGTTGTTGTTTTATCGGTTCGTGGCACCTGTGGCAACAATTTTTCCAAGTACAGTATGATTAAAAGAGGAGACGAATGAAAAATGGATGTTCAGTTATTGTTGGAGTATGGTTGGGTCCTTGTCGTGTTAATTGGATTAGAAGGTTTATTAGCAGCAGACAATGCCGTTGTGTTAGCAATGATGGTAAAGCATTTGCCTGAAAAAGAACGGAAAAAAGCTTTGTTTTATGGGTTAGCGGGAGCTTTTGTCTTTCGGTTTGCTTCGTTGTTTTTGATTTCATTTCTAATTAATGTTTGGCAAATTCAAGCTATCGGAGCTTTATATTTACTATTTATTTCTGTTCATTTTCTTCTTAAGAAATATGTACTAAAAGCAAAAGACGAAGGAGTAATAGGAGCAAAAGCAAAAAGTAGTTTTTGGATAACGGTATTAAAAGTTGAACTTGCTGATATCGCTTTTGCTGTCGATTCCATACTTGCTGCTGTTGCTTTAGCAGTTATGTTACCTGCGACTTCTTTACCGAATATTGGTGGATTTGATGGCGGGCAATTTCTCGTTATTTTAACAGGTGGATTAATTGGGGTCATCATTATGCGATTTGCGGCAGGGAAGTTTGTAGCCTTGTTACATCGTAAACCTGGATTAGAAACAGGGGCCTATTTAATTGTTGGCTGGGTTGGTGTGAAATTAGCGGTTTATACGATGGCTCATCCAAATTTGGCGTTCTTACCTGAAGGGTTTTCGCATAAAACTGAGTGGAAGATTATTTTTTGGACAGTCCTCGTTATTATTGTTTTGGCTAGCTGGTTTTTGTCAAAGGAAGAAGTGGCTGGACAAGAAGTGAATCAAGTTAAGGCAGAGTAGGGGAAGTGAGCAAATGTTAGTGGAAGACTTGTACACATTATTAAAATATGCACTGCTTGGTATGATACAAGGGTTTACAGAGCCGATTCCGATTTCTTCAAGTGGTCACCTTGTAGTGATCCAAGAGATGACAGGAGTTATCATAGAAGGAATGAGTTTTGAAGTACTCGTCAATTTTGCTTCTTTGATAGCGGTACTTATCATTTATCGTCGTGACTTATTCATGATAATCAATAATGGACTCGTTTATATCATAAAAAGAGAGCCAGGAGCAAAATCAGATTTCAACTTTATTGTTTATTTAATTATTGGCACGATACCAGCTGGTGTCCTTGGTCTCATCTTTGGAGATTTTATCGGAGAAACATTAAAAGGAACGGTTGTTGTTGGGATTAGCTTGCTTATTACTGGTGTTGCATTATGGCTGATTCGAAATTTAAAGGGAAGAAAAAATGATGGGAATTTAACAGTAAAGGATGCTATCATTGTAGGGTTTGCACAAGCATTAGCACTGTTGCCAGGTATAAGTCGTTCAGGAGCGACAATTGTAGCGGCGATGGGACTAGGAATGAAACAAGAAACGGCATTACGCTTTTCGTTTTTACTTTATATTCCAATCAGCGTTGGAACGGGTATTTTAGGAATATCAGATATAATAAATGACCCACAAATTAACGTATTATGGATTCCATATGCCATTGCTTTTCTCTTAGCATTAGTTTTTTCTTATTATTCGCTTCGTTGGTTTATGGGGATTATGCAAAAAGGAAACTTAAAATATTTCTCTTATTATTGTTTCATTGCAGGGACATTAATCCTTGTATATTTATAAAGAAAAACAGTGCCTCATTCACGAGGTGCTGTTTTTCTTTTAGTATAAAATTATTTTACATTTTTTTGTATATGTTTAAATTTCTTGAGGAATAGTAGTTATTGTTAAGGAGGTGAGTACACATGGCACGTAACAACCGTAATAATAACAACAACAATAATAACAACAACAACAATAATAACAATGAGTTAAACGTCGACAATGCAAATACAGAATTTGCAGCTGAAAACGATGTAAACCAAAACAACCGCAACAACCGTAATAATCGTAATAACAATAACAACAACTAATAAAAAAAGACGTAGTAGTTCACAACCGTTGACATTACTACGTCTTTCCTATTTTTAAAGAACAGAAATTCTTGGTATAGTAGTGAAGCTTTGAAAGCATATTCTAGAAGAGCAAAGGCTGCGCACCTGCGCGTTTCATCCCAAGAAGACCACTTGGGGTTCACAGTCAAAAGCGGGCAGGGCTCCGCACTTCGCATGAAATGAAAAGACGCTCCCGCGTTTTTCTTTATGCTAATACTTTGATCTTTAATTCAATTTCAGAAAAAGCAGATAAACATTTCTCTCTTTCTAATTCATACGTTAATGTTTCCATATCTAGTTCATGTAGTTGTGGGATGTCACAAATAATTTTCGCTAATTCTTTACTAATAATAGACGTCTCTTTTCCTTCTACTAATTTCTTTTTATAGCGATTAAATTTTGCATCTAACTCATCTAGTTGCTCAAACAATTGTTCAATTGAGCCGTATTGTTGAATCAGTGGCAAGGCTGATTTTTCCCCTACACCAGGACAACCAGGAATATTATCACTTTTATCCCCCAACAAAGCTTTAACATCAACCCACTGATTTGGTTCGATTTGATAATCAGTGCGGAAATGTGAAACAGAATAAATCATATCTCCTTTTTTTCCGGCAATGATTTGTGATGTTTGTTCATTTAGCAGCTGGAGTAAATCTTTATCATTACTATAAATATAACAATGTCCCTGTTCAAGAAGTGTCCATTTTAACGCCATAGCACCAATTGCATCATCAGCTTCATATGGTGGAGTGACAAGTTGAGTAATTCCTAGTTTATCAAGTAGAGCTGTACATGTTTCATATTGTTGAATAAGAGGGTCAGGAAGTTCGTTCCGAGTAGCTTTATAAAAATCGTATTTTTGTCTACGAGTTGTTTCTTCTCGTTTCACATCCCATGCTACTGCAACATGGCTAATCGAATGATCTGATATTAAATTACATAGTTTTTGAAAGAACACGCGAAGGGCATTTGTATAAAGTCCTTGGCTGTTTTTCGTCAATTCCTCATCTGATTTGCCATAAGAGGTTGCGAAATATCCGCGACTTAATAAATTAAATCCATCAATTAATAATAAGTTTGTTTGCATTCGTGTAAGTTACTCCTTTTTTAATAGACCTAGTATTGGCATATTATATCATGATTTCATTTAGAATAAATGATTTTATAATTTAGGGTAATAATGAATATGAAATAAAAAGGAGGATGGTTATGACGAAAATAGCAGTAATTTACTATAGTTCTACAGGAACAAATTACAAATTAGCTCAGTGGGCAGAAGAAGGAGCAAGAGAAGCTGGGGCAGAGGTAAAAGTATTAAAAATTCCAGAAATTGCCCCAAAAGAGGCCATTGAATCAAATCCTGGCTGGAAGGCTCATCTCGAGGCGACAAAAGATGTTCCAGAAGTAACACTTGAAGATTTAGAAGAAGCAGATGGCTTTATATTTAGCATGCCAACACGGTTTGGTAATATTCCTGGGCAGATGAAGCAGTTTTTAGATACAACTGGTGGACTTTGGTTTCAAGGGAAATTAGTGAATAAGGTGGTGAGTGCTATGGCCTCTGCTAGTAATTCTCATGGTGGGCAAGAGCAAACAATATTATCTTTATATACAACGATGTTTCATTGGGGAGCAATTATTGCAGCACCAGGATATGCTGACCCGGTTACATTTGGTGCAGGGGGAAATCCTTATGGCACAAGTGTCACAGTCGACCAGGAAGGAAATATGAAAGAGGATGTTATGGAAGCTGTAAAGTTTCAAGCTAAACGAACGGCTCAAATTGCAAGCGTGATAAAAAATGGAGTAAAGTAATGTAGAGGGTGCCCTTTCGATGGGGCACCTTTCTTTAAAAGATAAGAAATAAAAAGTTTGGTCTAGCACTGATGCTTTGAAAGCTTATTCTAGGAATGATGGGGTGAATGCGTCTGTTGTTGAAGCGCAAGAGATTGATCTTTTTTTTGTGAATAGGCAATGCCGATTAAAATAAGGGCAACCCCAAGCCATTGAACAAATGTGACAGTTTCATGAAGAACAACGACAGACATAATGACAGCCGTTGGTAGTTCAGCAGCACCGAGGATCGTTCCTAAGGAGGACCCGATTTTTGGCATGCCAATCGCAAATAAAAGTGTCGGTAATACAATGCCGAAAATACCAAGA
This sequence comes from Alkalihalobacillus sp. LMS39, assembly GCF_022812285.1. Taxonomy (NCBI): domain Bacteria; kingdom Bacillati; phylum Bacillota; class Bacilli; order Caryophanales; family Bacillaceae; genus Alkalihalobacillus; species Alkalihalobacillus sp. LMS39. The sequence continues at coordinate 3,018,439 of NZ_CP093300.1, read as the reverse complement.
GACACACTGTAGAAAGCGAGCCCTTGTGCGGATGTACCATGGATGAAATAAGTTGGTGGAAACAGGAATAACGCTAATAGAAGAGCTCCACATGTCATATAAAAGCTTCGCTGGATGGAAGGAATGTTCGTAGCCACTTTTCCACTAAAGAAAATAAACAAAGCAAACGATAAAGCTGCTAAAAGCCCAAGTAAGACTCCGGAGAAAGAAAAAGTAGCCGTTACGTCTATTGTTCCAGCCGCAAGTAACGTACCTGAAAAGAGTAATATTAGTGCAATGATAATTTTTACTTGTGGTTTTTTTTTCGAATAGATCGATTCTAAAATAATTCCAATCCATGTAAATTGAAACAGCAAAATAATAGCAATTGATGCAGGTAATGTTTGAAGGGATAAATAATAAAAAGTACCAGTTAAACAAATTGTTGTTCCAACGAGTGCGAGCTTTATAAAGGTTTTTCCTTGTATTTTCTGCTTGTGAGTAAACACGTAAAGCATGGCCATACAAAGCCAACCAACTAAAAATTGACTACTAATAACTTCTGTTGGCGTAAATCCCCTACCATACGCTAGCTTTACAAAAGTGGACAACACTCCGTAGCTGCAAGCTCCTAGTAAAACGATAAAAGAATACTTAAACAAATAAACTTCCCCTTTCCAATGCACCGCTATTAGCATACCATGTCCGTTTCCTTTTTTGAAAAGAAAGGCTTCAAAAAGAACGGATGTCGACAACGTGGATAATAAAACCGAGATGCCCTCAAATGTTGATTCTTCATTTTCAGAAACATATGTTAACCGTTGGATATTATTTCACTCGCTTTAAAAATATTCCATATGGTTCAGATGAAAATTGAATGGCATCATCAATTGATGGAGCCAGTAATAAATTCACTATTAAAAAGAAAACTTGTCTGCTTCTGAATCTTTTATCTCCATCATAAAATCAAGGGAGAATATTATGTGAAGTGAGGTGGAGATATGCAAATTCATGTTGTTGAACCAGGTCAATCATTATTTGGAATTTCTCAAGCTTATGAAACAACCGCTCAAGCGATTATTGAAGCCAATCAGTTAGAAGCACCGGAACAATTAGTTGTCGGTCAAGCGTTAGTTATCCCGATTGTCGGTCGATTTTATTGGGTGAGAGCAGGAGATACATTATCATCGATTGCCCAGATGTATGGGGTATCATGGGAAAACTTAGCCGAAGTGAACCAACTTGATGTAACTCAACCATTGCCAATTGGATTACGTCTTTATATTCCTCCGCTCCCTACAAGAGAAGCAGAAATTAATGCTTATATTGAACCGAGAGGAGAATTTGTTGCACAAGAACTTTTGCAAGAAGCAAGAAATGTTACTCCATATTTAACTTATTTAGCACCGTTTAGCTATGAGGCAAGAAGAGACGGCTCTCTAAATCCGCAGCCACTTGCTGGAATTCCAGAAATTGCAGAGCAAACCGATGTAGCGCTTATGATGGTCATTACAAATCTGGAAGAAGGTCAATTTAGTGATGAACTAGGGCGGGATATCCTACAGAGTGAATCGGTACAAGATTTATTATTGGATACTATTCTTGCTGAAGCCGAGCGGGTTGGCTTTTCTGATATTCATTTTGATTTTGAATATTTACGACCTGCTGATCGGGAAGCGTATAATCAATTTTTAAGAAAAGCGGCTCGTAGGATTCGTGAAAGAGGATTACTCATTTCAAGCGCATTAGCTCCGAAAACAAGAGCTGATCAACCTGGAGTATGGTATGAAGCCCATGATTATAGGGCGCATGGTGAAATCGTGGATTTTGTTGTGATTATGACGTATGAATGGGGATATAGTGGTGGTCCCCCTATGCCGGTATCTCCAATCGGTCCAGTGGAAGAAGTATTGCAATACGCATTAACAGAAATGCCAGGGTCAAAAATCATGATGGGGCAAAACTTATATGGGTATGATTGGACATTGCCGTTTGTACCTGGAGGAGAGTACGCAAGAGCGATAAGCCCTCAACAGGCGATTGGGCTTGCTCGAACATACAATGTTCCAATTCAATATGATTTGGATGCTATGGCACCACATCTTGATTATGTTGATGAACAAGGGAATGAGCATAAAGTTTGGTTTGAAGATGCCCGTTCTATCCAAGCGAAATTTGATTTACTTACAAGACTAGGGTTGCGAGGCATTAGCTATTGGAAGCTAGGATTGAGCTTTCCGCAAAATTGGGTACTGATTGGCGACAATTTTGACGTTGTTAAAAGATAAAAGCATGGAAAAAAGGATGCTTCATGAGAACCCTCATTGAATCATCCTTATTTTTTTACATAGAAAAAGTACGCTTCTACTTGTTCTGCGGTGAGTGGAGGATTATATAAATATCCTTGTCCACATGCACAGCCAAGCTTATGTAATGCTTGCATTTGTGGAACGGATTCAATTCCTTTAGCGACAACGACTAAATTCATGTTAATTCCGATATCGATCATACTTTTTATAAGGGAAGTATGCTCATTAGGGAAATTGCGGATAAAGGATAAATCAATTTTTAACATATCAATCGGTAAATTCATAATTTGACTTAATGACGAATAACCAGTGCCAAAATCATCGATGGCTATCGTAAATCCCATATGATGAAGTTCGTGGATCCGCGCTTGAACAATCTCTGTCTTATCAAGGGTTTGTTCTGATAATTCAAATCCTAAAAAAGAAGGATTAATTCTTGTCACTTCCAATATGTCTCGTAATGAAGAGAGAAACTGGTGGTGAATGATTTGCTTTTGTGAGATGTTAATAAATAACTTTAAAGAAGGGCTTCCGTTTTGAATCCACTTCTTCTGTTGTAAGCAAGCTTCTGTTAACACCCATTCCCCAATCGACATAATTAGCCCTGTTTCTTCTGCAATCGGAATAAATTCATGAGGGGAAATGACGCCATATTCAGGGTGCTCCCATCGTAACAAAACCTCTAATCCAAATATTTGACCAGAATGTAGGTGAACCTGTGGTTGATAGGATAGTTGAAATTGTTTACGTGCGATTGCAAAACGTAATTCCTTTTCAATAGAACGTTTACGGTTCACTTTGATTTGAAGTTCTGATGTGAAAAACTCAAACGTATTTTTCCCTTTTTCTTTCGCTATGTACATGGCGGTATCCGCATTTTTAATTAACGTATCGATTGACGTATTTTCCATGTATGGGCTTATTCCAATACTAGGAGTTACCTGGAGATATTGCCCGTTCACCTGTAAAGGATGACTAAGTTCATTCACGAGCTCAGAGGCTAAATATTGAATATATTCTGTCGTTTCCCCTTCAATATAAAGGAGAAACTCATCTCCCCCAAACCTTGCTACTTTATTTTGTCCAACAATCGTTCGCAGCCGTTCAGCGATAGTCGTTAAAAGTTGGTCACCTATTGAATGTCCCATTGTATCATTGATGGACTTAAATCGGTCTAAGTCGATAAATAAAACAAATAAGGAGTGCCTGTTTTGTTTAGAACGAGCAATTGCTTTTTGTAGTTCAAGCGTAAACTTTAGACGGTTTGGTAAGCCTGTTAACGAATCATAATAGGCCATATCTTCAATGATATGAATTTGTTTATTTAACTCGGTTACGAGCTTCTGGTTTTCAAACATGGTCATGACTTGCCGTATGATAACGATGACAATAATAAGGCTAAAAACATAAAACAACCATGGTGTCATATAATTGTCATTACTAAACATAATTGCCATTAAAATTATAATTGAGATGTGAGGTAACACCTTGGTGAGCGACAACGGTCGAATTGAAACGTCATTTTTAAGCTGTGTTAATTTAGAATCGTACAAGCTTGATAAAGCGATAAGTAGTAGTGCAAGTATCCATAAAGGATCTAACCAAGTTCCTGATTCATATTTGTCAGCCAAGGATTGTTGAAAATAAATATAATCAACGATAAATTGAACAAATACTCCTAAAGTTAAAAGGAAAACGGGTTTTTTATATTGGTCCCGATAGAGCAATAAATTAATTAACCCAAACAAACAAAGTAAACCAGTAAGCGGGTAAATCAATGTGAAATCGACCATTTGAGTAGTGTGAATTTTAATAATCATAGGTTGAATGATGAAAAAAGTACTTATAGTGCCGATAATAACTAAAAATAAAAAAGCATCGATAATCAATCTGGCATTTTTATATTTGTTGTGTTTTTTGAACATTAAGTAAAAAATAGCAATGACTAAAAACAAATGGTAAACAGAGTAAAAGGAATCATAAACTTCGATATCATTTCTATGTATACCTGTAACATCATAATAAAACCAAATGAATTCTGCCACTACATGACTACTTACACCGAATAACAATAATAACCAAAACATTTTCGATCTTCCTGTGGTTCGAAAAACACTGGATAGGAGGATAACGCCGGCAACAAAAATCCCGATAAGAGAAAAGATCCCTCCACCAATGATCTTTAGATTATCGAATTCATGTAAAAAGATAAGCCATCCATAATAACTAAAAAAATAAATGACAATAAAAATAATGACACTATTTTTCAGACTCATAAAAACTCCTATCATTCTCAAGTTATAGGTAATTAGTATTGAAAGACCGTGAACTAACGGTGTTTTTCCTTTTGTTAGTACTAATATACCACAATTCATATGAGGATAAGGAAGGTTTTTTGTCTGAAAATGTAAAAGTTTTATTTCATAATTGGCTGTTGTAAATGAGTGAATATATTACCATGGTCCAAATCGAATAATAACCATCTATAATATCATACTAAAAGTAATCCAAGCAAAGCGAGGTGATAGAAATTGGCTAACAGCAGTAACAAACTTCTAGTCCCTGGCATCGAACAAGCATTGGAACAAATGAAGTATGAGATTGCCCAAGAATTTGGTGTTCAAATTGGTGCTGATTCAACAGCTCGTTCAAATGGTTCTGTAGGTGGCGAAATTACAAAACGATTAGTCCAACAAGCAGAACAACAAAAGTTTTAAAACTTCATATTTGGCATATAACCGTTCGACAAGTTGTCGTGCGGTTTATTTTTTTGTTTTTATAAAGACAATCGTTTTCGGTCTATTAATAATGAAGTGACTACTTAGTGAAAAAGTTTTTTTATTACTTATCATAAAAAAAAGAATGTTTGGTTACCTTAACGGTGTAATAAAAATCCCATTTATATTTTAGGAGGAAACAAAATGTATCAACAACAATTTACACAAATGACGTCTGGAAACCAAATTCAACAATCTCTTCAACAAATGCAACAAATGGAGCAACAAAATGCTAACCAATTAAGACATATTGCAGGTCAATTACAACAAATGAGTGAAAATGAAAGTGCAGCAACTCGTCAAATCCAACAGCTTCAACAATATTGCAGCCAGCTTATTCAAGAAAACCAACGTTTATCTTCGCAAATGATGAACCAACAATCTATGACACATATGTCCATGCCTCAGCAACAACAGCAATCTTCTCAACAACATATCCAACATCAGCAACCTCAACAACATATTCCAAACCAAATGATGTAAGTGTAAAACTTTGTCAACCAAATTTTTTGTGAATTTGTAAATTTATAACATTAACACTATAACAAAGGTGAAAACCGCTTAAACTTATGTTTACAGCGGTTTTTTTGTGATTTTCAGGAAAAATAAAACGGAGACCGCTTTCAAAACAGCCAAAGTTTGTTCACCATTCAACAATTTTTTCCGTGCTATAATGAACTCATAAGGAACAAGGAGTTGATAACAGATGATATTATGTGAATGGAAAAACTTTTCAACCGATACTGAGACATATACACTGGAGCTTTTTGAACAACTTGTGGAAGATGAGTTTGAAGCGATGCTAATTGAAGAAGGAAATGACATCCCATCGTATGTTTGGACTTCTAATTTCGTTTGTATTATTAAAGTGAATACAAGAATGTTTAGTGATATTCAAATTACTAAAATTCAAAGAAATCCCGTATGTGAATAGAACCTTGTTCTATTTAACATAGATTGCTCAATATTTCACAAAGTTTTGTATAAAAAAAGGAGTGGAAAACATGGCAGTTTCACAAAGAGAAGTTAAACAAAAACAAAATGTAACAGAAACAATTAACAGCTTAGTAGTCAATGCACAAGTAGCATTAAAGGAATTTTTAGAGTTTGACCAAGAAATGATTGACAATATTGTTAAGGCAATGGCGTTAGCAGGGTTGGACCAACATATGCCGTTAGCGAAATTAGCGGTTGACGAAACAAAACGTGGGGTATATGAAGATAAAATTATTAAGAATATATTCTCAACTGAATATATTTATCACAACATTAAGTACGATAAAACAGTAGGGATTATTAATGAAAATACGCAAGATGGAATGATTGAAATCGCTGAGCCTGTCGGTGTTGTGGCAGGGGTGACTCCAGTCACAAATCCAACGTCAACGACGATGTTTAAAGCTCTTATTGCGATTAAAACGAGAAATCCAATTATTTTTGCTTTCCATCCATCAGCGCAAAAATGTAGTAGTGAAGCAGCGAGAATTTTACGTGATGCGGCGTTTTTAGCGGGAGCACCACAGCATTGCATTCAGTGGATTGAAACACCATCTATTGAAGCAACACAACAACTGATGAACCATGAAGGAGTTGCTCTTGTTTTAGCTACAGGTGGAGCAGGAATGGTGAAATCAGCGTATAGCACTGGAAAACCTGCCCTTGGAGTAGGACCAGGAAATGTTCCTTGCTTTATTGAGAAAACAGCGAATATTAAACGGGCTGTGAACGATTTAATGTTATCAAAAACATTTGATAACGGGATGATTTGTGCTTCTGAGCAAGCAGTAATCATTGAAAAACCGATTTATGATGATGTTAAAAACGAATTAATTGAAAATAATTGTTACTTTTTATCTCCTGAAGAAAAAGCAAAAGTTGAAAAACTTGTTATTAATGAAGAATCATGCGCGGTAAATCCTAATATCGTAGGGAAACCGGCTTATGAAATTGCAAAACTAGCAGGTGTTGATGTTCCTGTAGATACAAAAATCCTAATCGCTGAAACAACAACAGTTGGACCAGAAGAACCACTATCTCGTGAAAAATTAAGTCCTGTTCTTGCTTGCTTTAAAGTAGCAAATGCACAAGAAGGGTTACAGCGAGCTGAAGAAATGCTGGAGTTTGGTGGATTAGGTCACTCTGCTGTTATTCATACAGAAGATGAAAGCATCATGCGTCAATTTGGTATTCGAATGAAAGCTGGTCGTATTATTACAAATGCACCATCTTCACAAGGCGCGATTGGTGACATATATAATGCTTACTTGCCTTCTTTAACACTAGGTTGCGGTTCTTATGGGAAAAATTCAGTTTCTTCTAACGTAGGTGCTGCAAATCTACTCAATGTAAAACGTCTATCTAGGAGAAATGTGAATATGCAATGGTTTAAAGTTCCACCAAAAATTTATTTTGAAAAATACTCTACTCAATATTTACAAAAAATGCCGAACATCTCAAGAGCTCTTATTGTCACTGACCCTGGGATGGTGAAGTTAGGCTATGTTGATAAAGTGCTATATTATTTAAGAAAACGTCCAGATTATGTTCATTGTGAAATATTCTCTGATGTTGAGCCGGATCCATCAATTGAAACAGTGATGAAAGGTGCAGAAATGATGAGAAGCTTTGAGCCTGACGTCGTCATTGCACTAGGTGGGGGATCCGCAATGGATGCTGCAAAAGGAATGTGGCTATTTTATGAGCATCCTGAAACAGAGTTTAACGGATTAAAGCAAAAATTCCTTGATATTCGTAAACGTGTTTTCAAATATCCTAAATTAGGGGAAAGAGCTCAATTCGTTGCGATTCCAACGACATCTGGAACTGGTTCTGAGGTTACTTCTTTCTCAGTTATTACAGATAAAAAGAATAATGTAAAATATCCACTAGCAGATTATGAATTAACACCGGATGTTGCGATTATTGACCCGCAATTTGTTATGACAGTACCACCTCATATTACAGCAGATACAGGGATGGATGTATTAACACATGCGATTGAAGCCTATGTATCTATCATGGCTAATGATTATACTGATGGCTTAGCAATGAAAGCGATCCAACTTGTATTTGAATATTTACCACGTGCGTATCGTAACGGGAACGATGAAGTAGCACGTGAGAAAATTCATAATGCATCAACAATTGCAGGAATGGCATTTGCTAATGCGTTTTTAGGAATTAACCATAGCTTAGCTCATAAATTAGGAGCTGAATTCCATATTGCCCATGGTCGTTCAAACGCGATATTAATGCCACATGTTATTCGCTTTAATGCAACAAAACCGAAGAAGTTCACAGCATTTCCTAAATATGAGCATTTTATTGCGGACAAACGATATGCTGAAATTGCGAAAGTATTAGGTCTTCCGGCAAAAACAACAGAAGAAGGGGTAGAAAGCTTAATTCAAGCCGTAATTAAACTAGGAAAAGAGTTAAATATCCCAATGAGTATCGCAGCAAATGGTGTCGATAAAAAAGAATTTGACAGTAAAATTGACCTGTTGGCTGACCGTGCATTCGAAGACCAATGTACAACAGCAAATCCAAAGCTACCGTTAGTTACAGAATTAGCTGAAGTTTATCGTCAAGCATATAAAGGTGTGTAATACGCATAAGAGAAAAAAAGGATGCCAACAAAATGGCATCCTTTTTTTGAAGATTAAGAAAGCATAAAATTTTTGGTGTAGCGAAACTTTGAAAGCTATTTCAAGAAGAGCGAAGGCTCCGCACTTCGCTTGAAAGAAAAGACGCTCCGTGTTTTTCTTATTGTTTAGGTAAGTAAGCGGCCATGGAAACCGTTATCTGTGAACATTGCTAGCGTTTTGGAACGTTGGTGGACATAGGAGCAGTTAATCATAATATATTGCTAGGAATAGCGTTGCTTTTGCGGTAATAAGGGCTCCTGTGGCCGCTAAAAAACAGAAACCCGTATGATGTTCACAAATAACGGCTGCTCTGACCGCAAAAGTGAGTTATTTAGCAGAAACTGTAATCTCATCATCGATGAGTTCAATTGTAAAATGGGTAGCAGATGGGTTATCAATAATATATTCTGAAATAGAATCTTCAATTTTCTCTTGAATCACTCTGCGCAGAGGGCGTGCACCAAATGCTGGGCTATATCCTACATCTGCTAATTTTACTTTTGCTTCTTCTGAAATGTCGAGTGATAATTGTAGCTCTGCCAAACGCTCTACTACATCGTGAATGAGTAAATCGACTATTTCAATAAGAGCCTCTTTTTGTAAAGGTTTGAATTCAATAATCGAATCGATCCGATTTAAAAACTCCGGCTTAAAGAAAGATCGAAGTGAGTCTGTTAACGGTGATGAATGTTGATTTTCATTGTTTGTCTGTTGTTCAAACCCAACAGAAATTTTCTTTTGTCCGATACCAGCATTTGACGTCATAATGATGACTGTGTCTTTGAAAGAAACGACACGACCTTGACTGTCCGTTAAGTGCCCATCTTCTAATATTTGCAAGAACAGATGCATCACATCTGGATGAGCTTTTTCAATTTCATCAAGCAATAAAATACTATAAGGATTTCGTCTTACTTTTTCAGTAAGCTGGCCACCTTCATCAAAACCAACATATCCTGGAGGTGAACCGATGAATTTAGAGACGGAATGCTTTTCCATAAATTCACTCATATCTAAACGAATCATCGCATCTTTCTTTCCAAACAATTCATTGGCTAAGCTTTTAGTTAACTCTGTTTTTCCGACTCCTGTTGGACCAACAAACATAAAGCTAATGGGACGGTTTTTTGGTTTTAAGCCAGCTCTTTGACGTTTGATCGCTTTTGCCACTTTTGTAACGGCCTCATTTTGGCCGATAATTTTTGATGCTAACTGCTTTTCTAATTCTTTCATTTTTTCTTGCTCTGCTTTTTGCAATTTCATCACAGGAATTCCTGTCTTTTTTTCAATTAATGCTTGGATATGTTCAATAGTAACAGTTTTAGCTTCGTTTGGTATATTTTTCAATTTATCTTCAATTTGTAGTTCTTCCACGCGTAAAGTAGCTGCTGTTTCATAATCTTCTCGTTCGGTCGCTTGGACTTTTAACGCTGCGATTTTCTCTAATCGTTGTTCAAGTTCAACAGTTGGTGAACCTTCTTGCTCAAGGGATAGCTTCGCCCCGATTTCATCAAGTAAATCAATCGCTTTATCTGGTAAATAGCGGTCTTGAATATAACGGCTTGATAATGAGACACATGCATGGATGACTTCATCCGAATAACGTACTTCATGATACTGTTCATAAAGGGGACGAATTCCTTTTAAGATTTCGACCGCTTTTTCAAACGATGGTTCTTTTACGATAATCGGCTGAAAGCGCCGTTCTAGTGCCGGGTCTTTCTCAATCATTCGAAATTCCCTTACTGTTGTTGCACCAATTAACTGAAGCTTTCCTCGTGCCAGAGCAGGCTTAAGTATATTGCTTGCATCCATTGAGCCTTCTGTAGCACCAGCTCCTACAATTTGATGAATTTCATCAATGAAAATGATCGTGTCTTGTTGCTTTTCTAATTCAGAAATGAGTTGTTTTATTTTCTCTTCGAATTGTCCACGATAACTTGTCCCTGCCACGAGAGTAGACATATCTAGAACATACACTTGTTTGTTTTTCATTTTTCTAGGCACGTTTCCTTCTACAATACGAAGGGCAAGTCCTTCTGCAATCGCTGTTTTCCCGACACCCGCTTCACCGATAAGAACAGGATTATTTTTTGTGCGCCGACTCAATACTTCGACCATCCGTTGAATCTCATCATCTCGTCCAATGACAGTATCAATCTCTCCATGTTTAGCTGCTGTTGTTAAATTCCGGCCAAATTCATCTAAAAAAGGATGTGATGTGTTGTCATTTTCATTAGTTTTCGTTTGTGACTGTCCTTGCTGTTGATGAAACAAGGAGTGAAAAAACTCATTGCCAGAAAGATTATTCATCGTATTTGGTTGATGAACTTGAGTAAAGCAAGATTCACAAAGGTGAAGTAGACGTTGGGTATTGTTAATGGAAACATGAACTTGGATAGATGCTTGATTATTGTTACATACTTGACATTTCATAATATGACCTCCAAAAATTTATTTGTTATTGACTTTGATTAACTTTGACTAATGGATTATTAAAAAACTATCCGATTTGGATAGGGATTAATCTTTATAAAAATTATATCTGACCTTTTTTGACCTTTCAAGTATTTTGCTTAAATAATTGTATAACGTTTGGCTAAAAGGAAATGATAACAAAAGCAATCAGGGTTACTTTGAACAATAGGAATGAAGAATCGATTAGTGAGAAAAATAAAACGAATTCACATAAATAAGGGGTAAGGAGGGTCTTCTGTTGCAAATTTATTTTTCACCTGAGTTTCTAAAAGAAGATGCACAAGTTCTTAATGTCGTTACAGATGATAATGAAGCAGTAGGATATTTAGCATTTTTAATGGAAGAAAAGAAAATGTATGTTTATGGTCAACTACAAGAAGGTGGAGTCGAGGCAGATTTTAAAGATTTAATTAAACCGTACTTAGAAGGACTAACGAAATTAAAGCCAGATATGGAAGTATATTCCTTTGTTTCTGTTGGTGGTTCTAAAATAGAGCTTGAAAATGAAGAAGGAAAACAATAATAATCTTATCCTTTCCTAGGCTGATGAAAGTCCAGGAAAGGAGATTACCTTTTACGAGTTCGGAATGAAGGATTAAAAGAAGGTTGAATTTTGATATGATAAATAAAGTCGACAACCTTTGTAGAAACCCATTGTGAGATAATGGCTTTAATAATAATTCCCCAATCAATCACGAGTGCAGTTAGGATAAAAATGGACCCGTTCATGAAAAAAAGGGGCTTACCAGGAAGTGTATTTCGATAAGTAGCAAATAATAAAGCGAGAACCCCCATTCCACCATTTGATACGCCTTGCCTTAACAATAAACCAACTCCAATTCCTAGTAGTAACGAACCGATAAGTAAATCAAACCAAACATAGGTTGACGGCCTGTACATATCATCTTGAAAAAAATAAATCGTTAATGAAGTAATTGTAATTCCATACATTGTTCCCATTGCACTTGCATTACCTAGCCATTTAATGGCGACAACAAGCAAAGAAAAATTAACTAACCAAAGAGCAAATCCGATTGGTATGGCAAACCAATAATTCAAGAGGACAGCAATTCCACCAGCACCTCCAGATGGTATGGAGTGGGGAAAAAGAAAAATAGCCATGGCAAACCCTTGGATTATACCGCCAGCAGTAATCAAACAATATTTCTTCAGGAGCAACATACTTCATTTCCTTTATCCATTTTCAAACGTCCTCATTTCCACTTTTGTTTGAGCTTGTCTTAGTAAATTATATGAAATGAGTAAAGAGTTATGTCTAAAAGAAGAGTACCTAGCAAAAGTGGCCAAGTACTCCAAAGATTTAATAAACCATTGTTTGATCATGATAATATTTAAATTCTAATAGATTGTTCGAAGGGTCAATTAAAAAGAATGTGATATGTTCCTCTTGTTTTCCTTCAAACCTCACCATCCGTTTTTGAAAAAAAGGAAGGTTCCTTGATTCAGCTAATGACAGGAGATCCTCAAATTCCTGTTTACTAGTGAACGTAATCCCATAATGTCTTGGATACATAGAAGGCTTTAAATCAATTTTCTCTGGATTTAAATGACAAACGAGTTGGTCACCAAAGAAGTCAAATGTAACGCGATCATGGTATCTCCGTGCTCGTTTGCATCCAAGTTGAGTGTAAAATTGTTCAGTTTCTTCTAAATCTTTACAAGGTACTGCGAGATGAAATACTTTGTTAGTTTCTCTCATTTAAAGTCACCACCATTTTATTAGTAAATAGATGAAATGTATCAGAACGAAGCCCTAATCGTAATGTTTCAAGTGCAATCGTGTCGTGAATGGAAATGTTGGCTAAATTTACATTTGGGCCGATTTTTTCAATAAAACATGTTTGCATTTCTTTAGAAGGGGCTTCAAATATGATTTGTTGCAAATTTAGCCCTGAAGACACAATATCTTCTACGATTTGCAAGCGGATTTCACCATTTTCTTGACATAAACCACTCGTACCACTTTCTCTAGCCTCAGTAATTACTTTCATAGCACCAGCTTCAATGTCTTCATGAATAAATTCAATCCAATCTTTTGAGTGATGTTCGTTAGAAATCGTACAATCTTTTGAACCAACTTCACTAAACACGAAAAAATCCTTCGAAAAGTCTTTTATATATTCGGCTTTTTCTTTGTTGGAAATCGGGACTGTACCATTTGAAATTTCAATATACTTGCACTGCATGTTTTGGCAGTAATGAAAATACTGCTCTACTTTGTTTTGACTTACAGATTTTTCAAACAATGTTCCACCAAAGAAATAGTCGACATCATGGTCTTGTAAACATGCTATTTTCTCTTCTATATGTTTTGTTACAAGTGATGTACCCCAGCCAAATTTAACAAAATCAATTAGTTCACTTGAGCTTTTCATCATATCTCTAAAAAAAGAGATAGGCACCCCGTTATCGATAATGATGGAAATTCCATGTTGACGGGGTTTTTGTTGTCTAATGGGTAATGATAGCTCTAGATTACTCATAATTCTAACCTCTCAATTCTTGGTTTTCCGTCCTTTTTCTTTACCACCATTACAAAGAGTTCATGCATTTCAACTGTACATAATGAAATATCTTTTTTTGAAAAATGTTCATTCTTGTTATCAAAAAATTTTTCGGCTACATGAGATTGTTCAATACGTTGAATGGTTTCGGCTACAGTCATGTTGTTTTGTTCAAGAATGATGGATTTCATGTATTCTGCACAAGCGAGATCATCATCGCCAGTCGGGTGCGAAGCAATTAGATTAATATTTTGGAGTGTAGGTGAGTGTGCTTGAAGAGCTTGAATATATTTTGCGGTAGTTTTTGCGTTTGAAAATCCCGTTACAAGTGTATAGTCAGCGTCTAACGCATGAAGTGTAGCATGAACACCATTTGTTGTTTTTTGAATAATGGTCTTATCCTGAAGGTTTTTTGATTGAAATGTAACAGGGGAATTATCAAGGTCAAAGCCTTGAATTGGTAGTCCACCCACCTCCCCAGCTAATAAAAAGTCCGGATGCTGCTGCTTCAATGCGAATGCCTCTTCTACTGTGTCCACAAGGTATATTTCTTTAACTCCGGAACAAAAGGCATAATGGGCAACCGTGAATGCTCGTATCACATCAATGACAACATTAATGTGAGGGTCTGCTTCCTTTTGTGCTAGTGAATGTTGGTGTCCTTGTAAAATTCGAATCGCCATTGGATTGTCGCTCCCAACAAGTTTGTTATCGTAAAGCCTTCAAAAAGAGTATATTCACCTAACGCTCAAATCGTAACATGGGCATTCGCACTAATTATTTTGACCTAGTAATCCGAGTGTAATTTAGGTAATTGCAAAAGAGACATTATTATTTTGTAAATAAGAGATGGAAAAAAGGAGAAGAATAAAATGAATTCTAAAAAGGTGGTGCGTGTATAAATGGATGGAACATTAGGTTATTTACGTGAAGCTTTATCGAATTATTATGAACAAAGTGAAGTGTGCCGACGTGTATATGAAAAAATTGAAAGTAAATCATATGAAAGCGAATTAGAGTTTGTTCGAGAATTGGATGAGGAAGAACATGTTTTTTTAAATAAAACATTAAAACGAGAAATTGAATACGCAGAAGATGGAATGGACCCAACAAGATATAGACAACTAAATGAAGTATATGAGCTATTAATTTAAATTATCTCATCAGAGTCATTTCAATAATCGTTCACAAGAAAAAAAGTAGTGGGTTTTAAGGCCTTTCTGAATGGGTGAATAATATCATCTTTTTATTTCCCATACTCAGGAGGTCTTGTGCAAAAACGGAAAAATGTCATTATGTTAATTTTTGCAGCGTTTTAAGAAATTTCTTTTGCATCAGAAGTTCATGAACGACGTTTGCAAACTTACAAGATACGACTGCCTTGCTCCAGTCAATGACGGAAACGTTAGAGACGGTTACTCGGTAATTTTAAATTCAGATTGAATTCTTTAAATGGTGTCCTTGCAGGTTGATAAATTGAATCATTTCTTTTATCCGTGTAACAATAAAGGAAATCTTAAAAGCTGGAGTGATGAGATGGGTAATAAAATCGCAATTGTAACAGGCGGAGGGTCTGGCATCGGAAAAGCAAGTGCGATAAAACTAGCAGAAGAAGGATTTGTTGTTTGTATAATGGATATCAAAGATGAGCGCGCAGAAGAAGTGAAAAGGAGTATTAATAAGGCTGGAGGGACATCAATTGTTTTAGACATTGATGTTAAAGATGAGGAGAGAGTGAAAAATGGCTTTAAGAAAGCATGTGAGAACCTGAATGGGATTATTGAAGTTGTTTGTATTAATGCAGGTATAAATGGGACTTTGGCAGCGATAGAAGACTTAAAAGCAGAAGACTGGGATGTAACGTTGGAAACGAATTTGCGCAGTACTTTTTTACTTGTTAAACATAGTATTCCTTATATGAAAAATAGAGGTGGGAGTATTATTATAACGAGTTCAATTAATGGGAATCGTACATTTAAAAATATAGGGATGTCTGCTTATAGTACATCAAAAGCGGGGCAAGTGGCATTCATGAAAATGGCAGCGCTAGAACTAGCAAAATATCGCATCCGTGTAAACGCGATTTGCCCAGGAGCGATTGAAACAAATATTGGTCAAAACACCCATCCGACGAAAAGTCTAGAAAAAGTGAAAATCCCTATCGAATACCCAGAAGGTAATCAACCATTAGAGCATCGGCCTGGTAAACCTGAACAAGTCGCTGATTTAGTCGCGTTTCTAGCCTCAAAAAAGTCGAGTCATATTACTGGAACAGATATAATTATTGATGGTGCAGAATCATTATTATAAGGTGTAAACATGAGCATTTCTTTTGGTGAAAAAAGGCCACTGATAGGAAGACTTTTCCTACAGTGGCCTTGTTGTTAGGTTCTAGTTAGCTTTAATGCATTGGGACTTGTCGTTGTATTTTTCCGTCAATTCGGTTGAAAATATCTTCTAGGGAAGTTCCGGTAATTGTGAGTCCATGATTTTTTAAGCCGATGACCGCACGAGCAGGGTCATCTTCTTCTCTTACTAGTTGTGCTACCGTTTTTGCGAGCTCAACAGTCCCACAAGGGTAATTGATTTCAGTTGCTTTAATCCCGTCCATCCAGGCGTGAATATGAACGATGGCACCTACTTCAGGGTGCTCCTTATAAATCATCCAATGCTCAATGGCATCAACAGACGCCCGTTTTGGAGCGATTTCTGGCGGCACACTCACTTCGATTTGATTATTTTTTTCGTTATATCCTTTAATATAAAGAATGTCTTGTCCAATTGTCGTCATGTTTGATTTATCGATGCCACTAGCACTCATCCAGAAGTTATTATTTTCTTGACGTGCACTTAAATTCCCATAACTTAACCCGCCAATTCCATATAATTTATGAAGTTGACGCATATCCCGTGGAGTTAAATATTGATCAATTGGAAATGGTGCTGGTAGTAAATCCATGTCATCTAGCTTTTTCCCAGACTCACTTAATTGAGTTGTCACGGAATCGCCTTTCCACAACGGTTTTGGCAAGTCATATTGAAAGTCATTATTGATAACCAATTGAGATAAGGCTAAAGGTTCAAGTCTATCATAAATCGCTTTAAATAAGCGCTGTTCGTCATCACCTTTTTTATATTCGATTCGATAACACCCTTGTTCCGGTGTTAGAAAATACAAGGTAGTCACATCGTTATCATGATTAATATAAAGCAGATGATTGGATAAAGAACGAATTAAATATGGGTATGCTTCTTTAAATACGTTATCAATGGCTCCTTCGGTTTCCAATACTGATACGACAAATGTCGCTTGTGCTTTTCTGCGATAAGGCCGACACTCGTCAGGCGTTACAAAATTTAAAACTAATTGAATGACTTCCTCATGGTTATCACTAAAGTGAAACCCTTGAGCTGAAAATGTATCCTTTAAACCAGCATAGAGCCATTGTAAAAATGAAGTATTAGCCGTACCGTGTAATGTAAATGTTTTCATGCTGTAATCCTCCTTCATCGATGTGTATATTAATGCTCAAATACAACCTTCATTACATTTTCCCTACTTTTGTTTGCAGCAGTATGAATGGCTTGGCGGTAATCATCAAGCGGGAATCTGTGAGTTACCATTGGAGCTAAGTCGACTTTTTTTTGTTTCATTAATTCAATCGCAATTTCGAGCGTTCGCATTTTCTTCCCTTGATATTCCCCTGTGCTGTAACAAAAGCTTCCTTTTACTTCGAGCTCATTTAACCAAACCGTTGTCCAATCAATTCCATCAATAATACTTGCTAATCCGAGTAAAACTACTTTTCCTCCACTTTGAGAAAAACGAAGGGCATCATTCATACTTTTCTTTTTCCCTACACATTCATAGACGATATCAGCTCCTCCTTCAATTACAGGCCCCCCGTAAATCGGCTTTAACTTTTTGGCGCCAAGAATGGAGGCAGTTTCGTCTATGTATGCTTCATTTCGAGAAAGATAAATGAGCTCATTTGCACCAAAATGTTTGGCTAATTCACCTTGAAATGGGTGTTTGACCATCGCAATGATTTCACAATTAATGTCAAGTGCTCGAATCGCAGCGATGACTGAAATACCGATGACACCTGCTCCAATCACTAGCACTTTATCTCCTTGTTGTGGTGGATTTCGCAATACGGCATGTAAGGAGCAACTGAATGGCTCGACTAATACGCCATTTAAGTCATCAACTTCATCTGGGAGTGTTAAGATTTGACTTTTGTGGGCAACAAGAATTGGACCCCAACTCCCACCAGTATCTTTACATGCGCCAATAAGCAGACCAGGAGAAATATTCCCTTCTGTTTTATGTGCACATACACTAAAATCACCTCTAGCACATGCTTTACAAGGAGGCGAAATACCCCGACTAATACAAGAGAGAACCGGGTCAACGACGACCCTCGTCCCTTTTTGTAAGTTGTCGACGTTTTTTCCACTTTCTAATACGGTTCCGACAACTTCATGCCCTACCGTAAAAGGAAAGGAGGCATAAGGAGATGTGGCGGGACTATCATTTAAAAAAATTAAATTTAAATCACTTCCACAAATTCCACCATATGTGACTTTGATTTTTACCCAATCATCATTTGGGAGGGAAGGTTCTTGAACGTCACGTAAACGTATACATGAAAGTTTTGGATGCCAATGTAGTGACGGGTTCATTTTTCCAGCCACTTTGCTTACTACATACCGAGGAATACTATAATCAAATTGAACGGACTTCATTATTCCACCTCCTAATGGAGTTTTGGTGAGATTTTCCTACTATTATTTTTAACAATCTAACCAATTTTATACAGTTTAAAACGTTATAAAAACTCTTAGGGGATTTTAAAATTTATTTGAGAGAGAAGAAAAATAGGAGATATAGTGTTTTGTCGTTAATTTGGTTGGAGCTAAAAAGGAAATGATTGACTAGAAGGCGGCTTCGTCTGTAGGGAGTGGTGTGAGAGGTAAACCACTCCCTTGACGTTACAGTTTTAAATGGGGATGAGGATCTGATGTTGTTTGCTCTTGATTGTCATAAAGGACGTTTTCGTATTCAAGCTCAAAAAAGGCAAAGACAAAAGCTTGAAATTGCTCAACCATCGTTCTTATCATTGGTTTTCCTCCTATTCCAAGGCAAAGTAGATGTTTTTTTACTTTGTGTTAATAAGGAAAAATTTATACATTTTTTACTGTTTAAATCAAATTTAATTTGTCTAGTTGTCTAGTTATATTTGATTAAAGGAAAAGTAATAGATTACTAGATTTACTTGATAATATTTGGATGAAAATGCCGTTTATCTAGTTGTTTATGTGCAAAATCATATGAATTATAGAAAATAAAACGATTAGGAATATTCTGAAAAATAGGGATAAATCCCCTTTCCGTTAGTGAACGAATGAGAGAAGATAAAAGAGCTTAACTGGTATAGATGATTATACATGGCGTTGTCCACTTCATTTACAGTTTCTTTTATTGAGTAGACAAGCCGTTATTCATCTAGGAAAGGGTAGTGATTCTATTAACCTTTCAAATTATTATGAAGGAGGAGAAGTGTATTGGGGATCATAGTTAAAAGGGCGACGAGAAAAAAAGGGATGTTTATCAGTTTGTTAAGCTTTTTATTACTACTATCGGTTGTTTTTCCAGTTGGAGGTGGAAGTGCTTTTGCACAAGATGTGTCGGGTATGGACACAGATTACAAGATTGTCGGGTATTATCCGTCATGGGCAGCATACGGGAGAGAGTATAATGTGAACGATATTGATGGATCGAAAGTGACACATATTAATTATGCATTTGCCGATATTTGTTGGAATGGACGTCATGGAAACGCGGATCCAGAAGGACCTAATCCACAAACATGGCCTTGTAGGAATGCTGATGAGCAAACGATAAATGTTCCAAATGGAACGGTCGTGTTAGGTGACCCGTGGATTGATGCGGGGAAGCGCTTTGCTGGCGATACATGGGATCAACCTTATGCTGGGAACTTGAATCAGTTGAGCAAATTAAAGGAGCGACATCCGCATGTGAAAACAATCATTTCAATTGGTGGTTGGACATGGTCTAATCGCTTTTCTGATGTAGCTGCTACTCAACAAACGAGGGAAGTGTTCGCTCAATCTGCTGTTGACTTTATACGAACATATAATATGGATGGGGTTGACCTGGATTGGGAATATCCAGTGAGTGGAGGACTGCCTGGAAATAGTCGTCGTCCAGAAGATAAGCAAAACCATACACTCTTATTGCAAGAAGTTCGAAAAGCTCTTGATATTGCAGAACAAGAAGATGGAAAAACGTATTTACTTACGATAGCATCAGGTGCTAGTCCAACGTATGCGGAAAATAATGAACTAGATAAAATCGCAGAAGTGGTAGACTTCATCAACATTATGACATATGACTTTAATGGTGGTTGGCAAACAGTAAGTGCTCATAATGCTCCATTGTTTTATGACGAAGCAGCTCTTACTGCTGGTGTACCACAAGCGGAAGTTTATTATGTCGATGCCGGTGTCCAAGGACATCTTGAAAGAGGTGTACCTCCAGAAAAACTAGTATTAGGGGTTCCATTCTATGGTCGCTCATGGGGAAATTGTAGCAATGGTAGAAATGGAGAATACCAAAATTGTGGACGAGCAATAGGAGGGACTTGGGAAAATGGCGTTTATGACTTCACTGATTTAGAAAATAACTTTATTAATAAAAATGGCTATACACGGCATTGGAATGATGTAGCGAAAGTTCCTTATTTATATAATCCGTCTAATGGTGAATTTATTTCCTATGATGATGAACAATCAATGGCTTATAAAACAGCATATATTCAAAATTTAGGTCTTGGGGGAGCCATGTTCTGGGAGTTTAGCGGAGATAGAAACAATACATTATTAACACAAGTTCATAATGATTTATTTGACGGACAAACACCACCTGCTCCAGAACCTGGAAACCCGACAGATCCGACTGACCCGACAGATCCTACTGACCCAACGGACCCAGAACCACCATCACAATGTGAGGCGCCAGCTTGGAGTAGTACGCAAGTTTATACTGGGGGAGCAGAGGTTTCCCATAATGGAAGTATATGGAGAGCAGGATGGTGGACACTAGGAGAAGAACCAGGAACTACAGGAGAATGGGGTGTGTGGCGGTATGTTTCAGGGTGTCTGACACCCTAAAAAGACATTGTCCACCTAGCGTGGACAATATTAAAGGACTTTTATTCAAAATTGTCGAATGAGGTTGTTATTCGAGTATTTTGATAAAGGGGTGTTTGAGGATGGGGACTTTTCCATATCGACAATATGATGGTGTAGGATTAGCTGAATTAATTCAAACAAAACAAGTGAAAAAAGAAGAAGTTCTAGATTCAGCAATAATAGAAATTGAGAAATGGAACCCATCTTTACGTGCGGTTATTCATACGATGTATGACCAAGCGAAACGAACGATCGAAAAGGATGAAACGGGTACGTTTGCAGGGGTACCGATATTATTAAAAGATATAACACAAGAAATAAAAGGAGAACCGCTAACATCTGGTTCAAAAGCATTTGCATCCTATAAAGCAAAACAAGATTCTGAATATGTGAGGCGTGTTAGAAACACGGGAGCTGTATTTGTTGGTCAAACGAATGTCCCTGAATTCGCCTTAATGGGGATTACTGAACCTGCTTTTCATGGTCCAACGAGAAACCCGTGGAATATGGAGTATACCCCTGGAGGCTCAAGTGGAGGCTCAGGTGCAGCCGTTGCTTCGGGGATGGTGCCGATAGCTGGAGCAAATGATGGAGGGGGATCTATTCGAATCCCAGCAGCATATTGTGGTTTGTTTGGAATGAAACCAACGAGAGGAAGAACGCCAGCAGGGCCAACCCATGGGCGGCACTGGCAAGGAGCTTCAGTTGACCATGTTTTAACACGGACCGTTCGAGACAGTGCGGCCATGCTAGATGAAATAAGCGGCTATGAAAAAGGAAATGCGTTTTCCGTTTGTCCACATCCATTACGTTATATGCAATATAGTCAAACACCTATTGAGTCGCCATTAACCATTGCTTTTTCTACTACTTCACCATTAGGAACTGAAGTGGATGACGATTGTAAAGAAGCTGTCCTTACTCTAATGAAGAAGCTAGAAAAAGAAGGACATCATGTTATAGAAAAACAAGCACTGGTTGATGGGAAAGCATTAGCGAAAAGTTATTTAACCATGTATTTCGGCGAGGTTGCTGCTACTCTATATAATGCAGAAGAACAACTAGGCAAAAAAGTAACGAGACATGATGTTGAACCAGCGACATGGCTCCTCCATTTAATGGGGAAGGCTACATCAGCCCAAGAATTTGTATTATCTTTACGAGAATGGGATAAAGCTGCTTTTCAAATGGAGTCCTTTTTTGAACAGTATGACTTTTATGTAACTCCAACAACGGCTTTTCCCCCTGCAAAAATTGGAGAACTTGAGCAAAGTAAAGGAGAAAAAATGCTCATTTCTTTAGTAAATCAGTTCGGAGTGGCTCATTTGCTTAAAAAAGTGGGGTTCGTAGACAAAATAGCTGAAACAAGTTTACTTCGAACTCCGTTTACGCAGCTTGCCAATTTAACAGGCCAACCTGCGATGTCAGTTCCTGTTCATATGACGAAAGCTGGCTTGCCTTGCGGTGTCCAATTTATGGCGGCGAAAGGGAAAGAAGACCGATTATATCAGCTTGCTGGAATGTTAGAAAAAACAAAATTATGGGTCGATACGACTAAAAACCCGACTATTTTAAATAAGTAAAGAAAAAAAAACAGGTTGTTAAAGGAAAGGACCTTTAAACAACCTGTTTTTATTTAGAAGATAAGAAAAGTAAAATTTTAGTATAGCAATGAAGCTTTGAAAGCTTATTATAGAAGAGCGAAGGCTTCGCACCTGCGCGTTTCACCTCAAGAGGAGCACTTGGGGTTCACTGTCAAAGGCGGGCAGGGCTTCGCTCTTCGCTTGAAAGAAAAGACGCTCCGCGTTTTTCTTTATTATCTTGAGCCTTTTTCATAAGGTTTACCGATTGCTTTTGGTGCATCTGCTCGTCCAACTAAACCAGCAAGAGCTAATATCGTTAACACATAAGGCGCTGTTAATAGAAACACTCGAGGGATATCTTGGAGAAATGGAATATGTTGCCCGACGATACTGATCGATTGGGCTAAACCGAAAAAGAGCGCAGCGCCAACGACTCCGATCGGGTGCCATTTTCCAAAAATTAAAGCGGCTAACGACATGAAGCCTTGTCCTGTAATTGTATTCGCTGCAAAGTTACCTGATATCGTTAATGCATAAACAGCGCCACCCATTCCAGCAAATGCACCACTTAACATCACGCCCACATATCTTGTTTTAATAACCCGAATGCCCATTGTATCAGCAGCCATCGGGTGTTCACCGACTGAGCGTAAGCGGAGACCAAACGGCGTATAAAACACGATATACCAAACAATAAATGCCACAATAATCGCTAGATAAGAGGTAATATAAGCATTTGCAAAAAATAATCGTCCGATGATCGGGATATCACTTAACACGGGAACATTAATTCGATAAATTAAATGTTGAATAAAATCTGTTTGACCTTTATTATAAATGTTTTTTACTAAAAACACAGATAGTCCTAAGGCTAGAAAATTTAACGCTACACCGCTAACAATTTGGTCGGCCTTTAATGTAATAGAAGCAAATGCATGAAACAATGAAAAGAGGGAACCCGCAACGATAGCAAATAGTAACGCTATCCATGGTGAAGCAGGACCTATTCCAATATTTTCTAATGCGAGAGTGGCCACAACACCAACGAAAGCACCGATAATCATCAAGCCCTCTAAGCCGATATTTACGACTCCTGACCGTTCACTAAACAGCCCACCAATGCCAGTAAAGATTAAAGGTGCAGCTGAAAAAATGGCAGTAGGGATAAGGAGACCTAGTATTTGTTGGAGGTCCATGTTTACACACCTTCCTTCTTGATTCGAGTAATAATCCAACGAACCAAATAACTAGAAGCAACGAAAAATATAATTAAAGCGATGACAATGTCTACGAGTTCTGTCGGGACCCCAGCTTGAGATTGCATATTCAATGACCCGATTTGTAAACCACCGAACAAGGCGGAAGCTAAGGCAACTCCGATTGCTGTGTTCGCACCAAGGAGGGCAACCGCGATTCCATCAAAGCCGACACCTGTAAATCCAGACATAATGGTCATGTATTGATATGTGCCTAATCCTTCCATTGCACCGCCAACTCCGGCAAAGGCTCCTGATATAACCATAGATAAAACAATATTTCCGCCTACGTTCATTCCTGCGTATCTAGAAGCATGTTCATTTAAGCCGACAGCTCGTAATTCAAAGCCTGTTGTCGTTTTCCAAAGAATAAACCACATCACGATACATGCAATAATGGCAAGGATGAAACCATAATGTAATCGAGAAAAGTCTGTCAACGATTGCAGGAAAGGTGAGGCTAAAGAAGCTGAAGGCTTCACAATATCGGTCCTTTCCCCAGGTTGTAATAAAAACGTTCGTATTAAATAATTGACAACATGAAGAGCGATATAATTCATCATAATCGTAACGATAACTTCATGAACATGTAACTTTGCTTTCAATAAACCAGGGATAAATCCCCATAATGCTCCTGCTAGTGCTCCTGCCCCGATAGCTAGGGGAAGGTGGAGGAAGCTAGGGAGATCAAAGGTAATTCCGACAAAAACGGACGCAAGCCATCCAACAATTAATTGGCCTTCCACACCGATATTGAATAACCCTGTTCGATAAGCAAAGGCCACGGCTAAACCAGCTAATACCAATGGAATCATCGTCCGAATTGTTTCACCAATAAAATACGTATCCCCGAAAATACCTATTAAAAGGGCGGTATAACCATGAACTGGGTTATAACCACTTAATAGCATAACAATAGCCCCGATCGTTAAGGCGATAAGCACAGCTAAAAGAGGAAAAAGGATATGGTCAACTTTTGCTCGCAACGATGGCTTCACTTGCTTTCACCAACCTTTTCCGAAGAACCTCCAGCCATTAGGAGACCGAGTTCATTTTCATTCGTTTCTTTTGCATCAACAATCGCTACAATTTGACCCTCATAAATAACGGCAATACGGTCACTGACATGTAACACTTCATCAAGTTCAAGGGAAATGAGTAAGACGGCTTTTCCGCTGTCTCGTTCTTTTATTAAGCGACGATGAATCGTTTCAATTGCGCCTACGTCCAAACCACGTGTAGGTTGAGCGGCAATTAACAAGTCTGGAGAACGATCGACTTCGCGAGCGATAATCGCTTTTTGTTGATTTCCGCCTGAAAGTGCACGTGCTAACGTATACTCACTAGGGGTACGAACATCATAATCATCAATAAGTTTTCTTGCTTTATCATAAATGGCTCGGTAATTAAGTACACCTGACTTGGAGAACGGTGGTTGGTCATAGGTTTGCAACACCATATTTTCTCCGACCGTAAAATTAAGGACAAGACCATGTTTATGACGATCTTGTGGTATATGGCCAACCCCAGCTCTAGTCACTTGTCGAGGAGTGAAAGTTGAAATCTCTTTATCGTTTAATTTAATTTCACCGCTATCTTTTGAAGCAAGCCCTGTGATGGCTTCGATTAGCTCTGTTTGACCGTTTCCTTCGACACCGGCAATCCCGACAATCTCACCGGCTTTTACTTCTAATTCAAGTTGTTTAAGCGCAGCGACGCCCCGAGAATCTTTCACAACAAGGTTTTTAATTGACAGGACAGGATGTGTTGGATTCGCTTGTTCTTTTTCTACAGTAAAGTTCACCTCTCGTCCGACCATCATTGCAGCGAGATCCTTAGGAGAAGATGAAGCAACATCAACAGTCCCAATTCCTTTCCCACGACGAATGACTGTACATCGGTCGCAAACTTCCATGATTTCTTTTAATTTATGAGTTATTAATATTATTGATTTTCCTTCAGCTACGAGCTTTTTCATAATTTGCATAAGTTCTTTAATTTCTTGTGGTGTTAAAACGGCTGTCGGTTCATCAAAAATTAAAATGTCTGCACCACGATACAGTGTTTTTAAAATCTCTACACGTTGCTGCATCCCAACAGAGATATGCTCTACTTTTTCATATGGATGAACGGCAAGACCGTATTGTTTAGATATTCGTTCCACTTCGTTAGCGGCTTCTTTTATATTAATTTTTCCATAGGTTGTTGGCTCTTTCCCGAGAATAATATTTTCAGCAACAGTGAATTTATCGATTAACATAAAATGTTGATGGACCATTCCGATTCCTAATTGATTCGCTATATTCGGGTCGGTAATGTTCATTTTTTTTCCTTTAACAAAAATTTCACCTTGTTCAGGCTGATATAAACCGAATAAAACATTCATTAAGGTTGATTTGCCAGCTCCATTTTCTCCAAGTAAGGCATGGATTTCACCTTTTTTCAGCTGGAGGGTAATGTTATCATTTGCGACGATACCAGGGAATTCTTTTCGAATGTGGCGCATTTCAATGACATAGTCCACGCCAATTCACCTCCTATTGAAAAACACACGAACGATAAAAAAAGGGGACTGTCACCAAGGTGGTGACAGTGACCTTTTAAAGATTTTCTATAAACTCTGCGTATTCATCATCTGTTTGAGGAACTTCAATGTCACCGGCTTGAATTTGCTCGATATATTCGTTAACACGTTCTTGTGCTTCATCACTTACATTTTCCGTATTTTCAGCAATTCCAACCGCTTCATCTTCTAACCCAAACTCAAGAATTTCACCGCCAGGATAATTTCCTTCCATTGTTTGTTCGTTTACAGCATATAGAGCATTATCCACACGCTTAATCATTGAAGTAAGTGTTACATTTTCAGGAAGTCCTTCTTCATGTTGGTCACGGTCAACACCGATAGCCCAAACATTTTCATTGTTCCTTTTTCTGTTTTTAGCTTCTGTAAATAGCCCTTTCCCTGTTCCCCCAGAAGCGTGATAAATAATATCTGCACCTTGAGTGTACATGGCATTGGCAATTTGCTGTCCTGTTGATTCATCGTTAAATGATTCTGCATATTGAACAATTACATCTGCATCTGGGTTCACTGTTTTGACACCAGCTTTAAAGCCATTCTCAAACTTTTTAATTAAGGCTCCTTCTACACCACCTAAGAAACCAACTTGGTTTGTTTCCGTTGTTAGTCCTGCAATTACGCCAACCAAAAATGAGCCTTCATGTTCTTTAAAGGTAATATTAGCGACATTATCAAGTAGTTCACCGTCATCGCCTTCAACAACCATGTCCACGATCGCTAGCTGTGATTCTGGGCGTTGTTGCGCAACTGTTTTTACGTCATTTCCCATTAAGAATCCAATCGCCCAAACAAGGTCATACTCTTCGCGAACGAGTGAATTTAAATTTGGAGCATATTCTGCTTCTGAGGAAGATTGTAAGTATTTAAAATCTGTTCCTTCTTCTAGCCCAAACTCTTCCCCAAAACGGGTCATTCCTTCCCAGGCAGATTGATTAAATGATTTGTCATCAATTCCACCGACATCTGTAACCATAGCGACTCTAAAATCTTCTGCATCTCCAGCCGCTTCATCTTGTTGTTGTTCCTCTTCTGTATCTTCTGGTGCTGTTGGTTCTGGTTGAGCACCACCGCCTCCATCTGTTCCACATCCTGTTATTACAAAAGCAATAACAAGGAAGAGGCAAAGTAAAAATTTGTTCATTTTCATAGTGAAACCCCCTTGTTAGATCTAATTTTTGTGAATACGTTTAATATTTGAGTAAAAACCAGAAATCATACACAACTAGATAAATTGTGAATAACAAAGTCGTTATTTTAAAAAAACAAACAAGCTATCCCACTTTTTGTGGAATAGCTCGTCGGTCAAATCATTCACTTCGTTATCCAAATTACATTTGCTTTTGAGTCCCAGTGTGTCCTCGCCATTGTCGTCTCACGTAATGTCCGTAAAGAGACAAAAACATTTGAATTTAAAATCTCTGGTTGATGTGTTAGCGCGCGGTTCCGATGATTTACAGTCGCTTGTTTTTGATTCACTCTCATAGAAATGGTGTCTGTTCGGTTAGTGAGTGTTATTCGATTTGTTGATTTATTCCAGCTATATTTATAGCCAATTTGTTCAGAAGCTTGTTTTAATGGAACATAAATCGTTTTGTTTCTTCTGATCGGTTCATTCGTTAATGTTGCCATTTTTCCGTTAACAATAATCGTTGTTTTTCTATCTTTTGATGAAATTGTTTCATTGATCGTTACGAGGGTCGTATGAATAAATCCTCGTGTTTTTCCAACTCGAACCCGGTAAAACTCTCCTTGTCGCCCAGTGATTTGAACCGTATCATTCCTTCTTGCTTTCCCGATTATAGTGGAGGATGTCGAGGCACTTTTTCTAATATTTGCGACCGCTACATTAATTCTCCCTGTCACTTGGGTTCCGACTTTTGCCACTGCTGTTTCTTGCTGTGGGGGAGAAATGATCGGTTGTACAGGTAAAGGCGAAATGATTGGGTTTGGTTGTGGTGCAACGACAATCGGAGCCGGTTCAGGTGTAGTTATTGTTTTTTGTAATAGCTGCTTGACTGTTGCTATTTTATTTTGGGATGCGGTTTTTGCTTCAATGATAAAAGTATACGTTCCATTTGGAATGGTTGTCACAGTCCAATATTGCGCTCTATCACCAGCAGGTCTTGTCATATCACGAATAAGGGTAGCGATTGTTCTATTCGTTGAGTCTTGAATAGAAATCGTCATTTGAGCATCTTGGCTTAGACGATATCGAATAATCATTTGTTCTGTAGTTGGATTAAAATCAACGTGAACATTCGTAATTTCAAGTAAAGCTTCTTCTGGGCTAGTGATAGTTTCCTCTATTGACTGTACAGGTGGATGTCCTCCCATCAAAGGTTGGTTATATTGTATTTTCGGTGTGAGTGTCGTATGCGGGTAATAAAACCCTAATATTTGTGCATAGGAATGTCCTGCATCTGCTCGGTTTTTTGCACCGTATTGACTTAAGCCAACACCATGACCAAATCCTCTCCCGCGAACGATGATACGGTTGTTTTGTTCGGTTACTTGATCAACGAGGTAGCTTCGAATGAAATTAATCCCAATCATAGCTCGAATTCGTTGTGCTGACGTATTTGTAAAATGGACTGTATGCAGTTTAAGTGTTCCGTCTGTATTTCTAGAAAATTCTTTTGTTCCTCTATCTCTGAGGAAGAAATCGATTTTAATAGCTCCATTTCGAACACGCCCGCCAGTCCCAGGATTAGTTAGCTGTAAAACGGGAATCGAAACAAGCTTTATGTCTTGATTCGCATAGCCATTGGTTTGAAGCCATGTTTTAATATTCGCAGAAATGGTTGTATCGACTTCTCTTGTAGAATCCCACCAAACTTCGGGTTTGGTAACATCTAAGTTGGAGAGTTCGATTTGTGTTGTTGCTAACGTAAAGCTCCACGGGTCAATAGAGTCAAAGGAATCTTGTTGTATCGGGAAATAAAGTAAGCTTGTCCCATTCCAAACATTAGCGTTTGACTCTGTTATCCCGCCATTACTAGAAGAATATACAGCATCGATAAGAGCATTGTTAAATGTAAGCGTTTGTCCCATTGTATCGACGACGGCTTTTGTACTATTCGGGTGCCATGCATAGCCACTATACACTTGATAATGAATCGTATCATCAATGACAGACCGTTGATGTTTGCGGGCATACGTTCTCGCTGCAACTGCTTGAGCTTTTAATGCTTCTTGATTCCATGAAGCAGGCATTTCTGCTGGGACAACACCTTTTACATAGTCTTCTAGCGGAATCGTGTTCATTGGACGAATAAATGAGTTTTCAATTTGGAATAATATTGTTCCTAGGTATGGTCGATTGTTAATCTTGATGAGATGAGATTCATTGTAGTGGGATGGTACAAATGAAATTCTTTCTCCTCTAAAGACTTGATGTGTTCCATCAAATAAAACGAGTTCGTTGTTAACGATTCGCATTTGGTATGTCTTTCCTGATGGAATGGAAAATGTTTCGTTTATCATATAGTTTCCGCTAAACGATACTGTTAATTGTGATGTATTTTTTACATAGTTTACAAGTTTAACCCTCATCAAAGGTTGTTCAACAGAGGCGTGCGCAGAAGGCAAAGGAATAGAGCAGCAAAATAATAGTAGGATTGCGAAAAAAATGAAAGTTCTTTTCATCGTTTTATTCCTCTCAAACTAGTAGATTTTTATTTAATCATATTCGATATAACAATGAATAGGTACTAGGGGGTTACTGGAATATGAAAGGATAAGTATATCAGGATTTTTTTCCTTTTTATGGAATGGGTAAAGTGAGGAAAATAACGTACTCTATAGAAGACTAATTACAGAAAGTAGGGATATGATATGTCTTTAGAATGGTTTGATCGTGTATGTTCTGAGTTGCAAGATAGTATGGAATCGATTTGTGAACAATATGATGATGTGGGCCAAATCCAAATTGACCGTGCGGCAAAGCATCCGAAAATCGAGTGTTATATCGAACTTGATGATGGTGAACGTGATTATTTTTGTTCCTTATTATTTGACCCTCATAACGAAGAATTTTATATCGTTGAATATGATTTAGAAACAGAACATACAGCACGAATCATTCTTGATGATATAGATGATATTATCGATGTTGTGCATGAAACGTTCCATGACGCAATCGATGCTTATGAATTAGTAGATGAAGAAATAGTGGAAAGTGATGAATATGAAGAAGAGGGCGTGTATGTTGATAGTGAAGAGTTGGAAGAAGGAACGTTTGAGGAAGTTATCATTGATGTTGATTGGACAACACCTGAAGTTCTAGCTTATTCTTATTTAGACGAGGTTGAGGTCGCTTATCGATTCGGAATTGTCCAAGAAACAGGTGATGGTGTCCTTCGTAGAGTAAATCGAATTGTAACAGAGGATGACACCGTCATTGAGGATGAATCTGACTTTATTTTTAGTAAAGAAGAAGCAGGGACGATTATCGAACTAATCGAAGGCCATATGGATGAAATGGACGGATTTGACCACGAATAGTGGTCATTTTTGTTGCCTTGATTCGGAACAAATGGGGTGCAAAAAAGGTGAATATATATGATATAAAGCAAAGCCATGCGAAAGCTGAAATTGAAAAAATGAAATTCACGAAAAATTTTCGTTCAGCAACTGCTGAAGAATGGTATGTGTTTTTGCCTTCCTATCAAGAACCGAAATATAGAGGAGCTGCAATAAAAGTCATTATTCATTATGAGTTGCAAGGAAACAGAGATATCTTTGTCAATACGACTGTTATCTTCGATGACTCGAACTTATGGAAAGAAGACATGTATACTTTCGTTTATGCCATTACGGATGAGATTGTAAATCGGTTAGTTGGCTATGCAGATACACTCGTTTCAGTTCATGCGGGATATAACTCTTATCAAGCCGAGTTTAAAAAATAATAAATTGCTCTTTTCGGATTAAATGCTTACTATAAAAGTAGAATTCGTAGAAGGAGCAAACAAGATAATGAATGAAATTAAAAACTGTAATGAGAAGTTAAAGGAAAGCTTTGTTGGGGAAAAATATGATTGGTATGCAACAAAATGGCAAAAGGACCTATCGTGGAACTGGGCTGCATTTTTCTTATCGGTATGTTGGCTAGGATATCGAAAAATGTATAAAGTGATGTTTCTCCTGTTTGGTTTTTTTGTTTCGTTAGATGTCATCATGAGAATTGTATGGCCATATTACCCACCTGTGATTGACAACATAATCGGAGGGATGGTTGCTTTGTTTTTCGGAATCAAGGGGAATGCCCTTTATAAGAAAAGAGTAGAACAGATAGTTGAACAAATTCAATCTATCCCAGAAGAACGCCGTGAAACAACAGTAAAAAAAGAAGGGGGAACTTCTACTGCAGGCGTGTTTTTAGCTCTTGGTTTATTAGTTTTATATATGATTTTTGTTGTTGTGCTATATTGGGATATAACCGTATAAAAATCGAGGAGGGAAAAGATGAAAAAATGGGCTTTCGTATCCGACTTTGACGGCACTATATCAAAGGAGGATTTTTATTGGCTTGTTATAAAAAAATACTTTGAAGAAGGGCATGACCTTTTTAAAAAGTGGAAAGCGGAAGAATTGCTCGATATTGAATTTTTACAAACGGTTTTTTCATCCATTCATCAAGAAGAAGTGAAAATAATTGAAGATATTGTTAGCTTACAAATTGATGAGGCTGTACCTCAATTTATCCGGGATGTTCAGCGAAGTGGTGGGGATTTTTATATTTTAAGTGCAGGAACAGATTATTATATTCAGCATATTCTTTCACACTACGGAATAGAAAATGTTGATGTTATTTCAAATAAAGGTTATTTTCATGACAATAATATCCATCTCACATTAAATGAGAATGCCCCTACATATTCGAAGCGATATGGGATTGATAAAGCAAAAGTCATCCAACAAATGAAAAAAGAATATGAAACGATTTATTTTTTTGGAGACAGTGAGCCCGACTCCCATCCAGCTGTTTATGCGGATGTGACATTTGCTAAAGCAGCACTTATTGCGATATTAAAAGAAAAAGAAGTTCCATTTGTACCTGTCAATGATTTTAATGAAGTCCGAGAATATCTCCGTTTACAAAATATATTTTAAACAAGGCAGAGAAAAAGCCGTTGAGATAAATCAACAGCTTTTTTTCGTTGTTTATGGTAAGTAAGCGGCCAGGAAAATCGTTATCTGTGAACATTGCTAGCGTTTTGGAACGTTGGTGGACACAGGAGCAGTTAATCATAATATATTGTTAGGAATAGCGTTGCTTTTAGGTGAATAAGCGCTCCTGTGACCGCTAAAAAACGGAAAACCCTATCATGTTCACAAATAACGGCTGCTCTGACCGCAAAAATGAGATATGTTCTTCACTTTTACTTTTCATATATTTTCGTTAACCATTCTACGATACTTAAATGCTCTTGGAATCGTAACTGTTCTACATTGCATTGACCAATGACTGAACCATTTTTTATAGCGATTACTTCATCTAATAGTAATTCTACTTCTTTGATTTCGTGTGTTGTAATGATAACTGTTTGTTCCTCTAAATTGATATAGGAAATTAATCCTTTGACAATGGAATCTCGCACCATAGGGTCGAGTCCAGATAAAGGCTCATCTAATAATATGACGGGGACTTCTCGTGCAAGGGTTAAGACAATTTTTAATCTTCCACGGTTCCCTTTTGATAAATGTTTTAACTTTGCTTGTTTGTCTAACTTCATAAAGGAGAGAATTTCTTCGGCTTTTTTTGTGTTAAAATCTGTGAATTGGCTTGAATAGAAATCTATCGTTTGGCCAACGGTATAAAAACTATAATACTCATCAAGTTCAGATAAATAGGCGACTTGCGAAGAGATTTTTCGGTCGACATTTGTTTCATTAACAACGACGGTTCCACTTGTTGGCTTTACTAACCCGGAAATTAATTTTAATGTCGTTGACTTACCACTGCCATTTTCCCCAATTAAACCGATAATTTTCCCTTTTGATAAGTGTAAATTGATATTGGAAAGAGCTGTTTTCGTCATATATCGTTTCGTTACATTTGAAATTGTTATCATTGTGTACCACCTTCTTCCTTTCGTAAAAATGTTTGAAGACCAGCTTGAATTTCTTCATTTGAGTACCCCATTTCATGCATTCCTTTGACAAATGATGAAATTTCCGCTTTTTTTAACTCTTCTCTGATTTCCGCTAATATCTCTTGATTTTCTGTTACAAAGGTTCCTTGACCACGCTTTGTTTCCACAATTTTCATCCCCTCTAACTCCCGATATGTTCGTTGGACTGTGTTTGGGTTTACATTAGACTGAGTTCCCATTTCCCTTACAGAAGGAAGCTTGTCACCAGGCTTTAATTCCCCGCGAATAATTTGACGATTAATACGTTCAGCTAGTTGGCTATATATGGGCATTGATGAGTGAAAAGTATCTGTCATTGTTCTACACCTCTACTTTATGGTCAAGAATCCAGCAAGCTCCAAAAAAGATAGCGAAAGTAAATAAAGTTTCAAAAAAATACGTTCCTATAAAGATAGATGTATCTTCTGCGCCGACATGAACCGAACTTCCTTCTGGCGATGCTAGTATTGAAATGTCGGTTAATAGTGGAAGAGGTATTTCCCCCCATGACGTTATTGATTCGTAAATCGTTAACGTAAACCAACCATATAATCCGGCTGATACTGCTATAAGTAAAATGGTCAGTAAAAAACTAATAAACGAATGAAAGTATTGTGATAGGACGAGATAAATCACAAAAAACAAAAGTAAACACACACCAAATTGAATGGAAATTAAAAAGATGTGTAGGATAACAAAACTAATGGCTGAATAAATACTTGACATTGAAAGTAGAGAATTGAGCTGTGAAAAATGAAGACTTACTAATAGAACTGTTGTTGTTAGTAGTAAAGTTGGAAGTAGAGAAGCTAATCCAGCACTAATTTTAGCTAGTAATAACGAGACACCTGACATTGGATTGTGAAGCCATAAATGAAGTTTCTTCCGCTCTGTTAATAAACTATAAAATAAATAATACGCTAAATAGAAAACTTGAATCCCAGTTGCTAAAAGGCTAATTCCTATTAACGTATCAATTCCGAAACCATAACGACTGCCAATAAATACAGCAATGCTTGCAATGATAATAAAAACAAGAATCGGCATAATAAACGCGGGTAAACCAAGTCTCCATTCTTTTTTTGCTAAGTGTAACCATGCATACATCGTAATTCCCTCCTAAAATGTGCCACAGTATTAGTGTATTAATTAAATAGTACACTCATACAAAGAAGATGTCAACATTGATTTGGAAAATATACACACCTTTTTTAAAGTGGAATAATAATGAAATGGCAGTCACTTCACATCTTTTGGATAGAGAAGGACTCCGCGCAAAAAGACAATGTAGAATAAAATGAAATTATGAATGATTTTTCTTTATGAGTTGGGCATGCGTCGAGTCCCGGCTTTTTTCATTTCATACAATGGAGAATATAAGTTTGTTAATTTAGTAATGGAAAATTATTTTCCGGGTAAGCGCAAAGTGTGAGTTCTTTCACTATAAATCGACACCGGAAAATAAATGAAAAATCTCAAAAAAAATAATAGACAAATGATGGTGGATTTCTTATACTGATTAAAACTAAGAATTCACATTAGTTTACTATGGATTAAGGAAGTTGGGGAGTAGTATGACAATAGAGATTGGTATTGTGTTGTTTGTTGTTGTTGTCATGATTGTTTGCTTAATTAAAGAAGTCACAAGACCGGACTTTATTGTTTTTTGTGCGTTAGCTGTTTTATTACTCCTTGGTGTCTTGTCACCCGCAGATGCGTTAAAAGGGTTTTCAAATGAAGGGATGATAACGGTTGCTTTATTATTTATTGTAGCTGGAGCTGTTCAACAAAGTGGGCTTTTAACACAAGTAGTTTTAAGGACATTGGGAAAAGGAAAAAAAACAAAGTCAGCGTTGTTACGAATGATGATTCCCGTTTCTGGTTTGTCAGCGTTTCTAAATAATACGCCAATCGTCGTCATGTTTACTCCAGTTGTTCGGAAGTGGTGCCAAGACCATAATATCGCACCATCGAAATTTTTGATTCCATTATCTTATGCCACGATTTTTGGAGGGACGATTACATTAATTGGGACATCAACTAATCTATTAGCACATGGGCTTATGATTGAAAGTGGTATGTCTGGCTATTCAATGTTTACCCTTGCAATTGTTGGAATTCCCGCTGCATTAGCTGGAACCTTGTACATGAGTACAATTGGCTACCGATTATTACCAAACCGAAAAACATCAGAAGAAAGCTTTCATGAAAATACGAAAGAATATTTATCCGAGCTTGTCGTTGAAACGGACGCTCCGATGATTGGAAAAACAATAGAACAAGCAGGATTACGCAACTTATCAGGTCTATACTTAATTGAAATCATTCGTAAAGAAGGAGATCGGATTGCTCCCATTACTTCTCAACATAAAATTCGAGAAGGAGACCGCCTCTTATTTACTGGACTGATTTCAACGATTGTAGAGCTTCAAAATATAAAAGGTCTTCGTGTGCAAACAAGTTCACAAATTCGACTGGATGATTTACAAAACGGGACACAGAGTTTATTTGAAGTTGTCGTCTCACATCAGTCTTCTTTAACTAACCGCTCGATTAAGGAAGCGAAATTCAGAGAAAGATTTGGTGGTGGAGTCATTGCTGTACATCGAAATGATGAGCGGATTAACAGCAAGGTTGGAGATATTGTATTGCAACCAGGAGATACGTTGCTCGTACTTGCAAGTAAAGATTTCGTAAGCAGGTGGTCGAATTCAAAAGCCTTTTACTTGATGAACTCTGTTAAAGAGCAAGCAGTTATAGACCCGAAAAAATCAATGATTGCCATTGTTACACTTATTGTGATGGTGTTGTTAGCGACATTTGAACTGTTAACGATGCTAAAAGCAGCAACATTAGCGGTGTTGGTCCTCTTTTTAACGAAAACAGTGTCATTTGAGTCTGTTAAAAAATATGTTCATTTTAATGTATTGTTACTGATTGCTAGTGCAATCGGTATTGGTGTTGCGTTAGAACAAACCGGAGCAGCAGCCTTGTTAGCAGAACATTTAATTTTAATAACAAAAGGGCTCGGTATTATTGGTGTTATTGCAGTTGTTTATTTAATTACTACGATATTCACAGAAATCATTACGAATAATGCGGCTGTCGTTCTTATGTTTCCGATTGCCTTTGCGACTGCCTCACAAATGGCCATTGACCCTTTATCTCTACTTATTCCGATTACCATTGCAGCTTCTGCTAGTTTTGCAACGCCTATCGGTTATCAAACAAATTTAATTGTATATGGTCCTGGAGGCTATCGATTTAATGATTATTTAAAAGTGGGGATTCCGTTAAATATATTATATATGGTTGTTACTGTTCTCATTTCCTATTTTGTTTGGTTATAATATAATTAGCGAACATATATTCGTGTTTTGTGATATAATAAAAAAACAATAGAATTGAACTTCCTAAAAAAGAGTGGAGTAAGCTCGCTTTGAAGGGAGGTGATGCAATGTTGACCGTGTTTGAAGCATTAATGCTAATGGTTGCATTTGCTACATTCGTCATTGCATTGCTTTCTTTTACACACAAAAAATAACCCACCATTTCGTAAGGATGGTGGGTTATAGTGTAAAAGCTATGAGAACAAAACAATTCTATTGAGAGGAATAATGTAGGCGCATTATTCCTCTTTTTTTATTGTTTAGCGTACAACATGTCTCTTTTCTTAAAATGAATTAGGGGATTGGGCTACTGTTGTTTAATTAAGCGGCCATGAAAACCGTTATCTGTGAACATGGCTAGCGTTATGGAACGTTGGCGGCCACAGGAGCAGTTAATCATAATATATCGCTAGGAATAGTGTTGCTTTTGTGCGAATAAGCGCTCCTGTGTCCGCAAAAAAAAGGAAACCCGTATAATGTTCACAAATAACGGCTTCTCTGACCGCAAAAACGAAGCTTTTCACATGATAACAACTAAAGTAACATTTTTCGTCAAAGGATAAAAAAGACTTCTCTCTATATAGCAAATGATGTAAAATGATGTCATAAATTTACTAGAATAGTAGGGAAGTCTATGAAAAAACAAATTGTTCATATGGTATGGAGTATTTCGATCATCCTTTTTGTATTGGGCTGTTCAAACCAAACCTTTCAGTCAGAAGAACCTGTTGTTAAAGGGATTTCAACCGACCATCAAGAAGAAGTTGAGTCAGACCCAATAATCCCAGAACCTGAGCCAGAGAAAGAAATTGTTACGACAGCAACAAT
The DNA here is from genome assembly GCF_022812285.1 of Alkalihalobacillus sp. LMS39. Taxonomy (NCBI): domain Bacteria; kingdom Bacillati; phylum Bacillota; class Bacilli; order Caryophanales; family Bacillaceae; genus Alkalihalobacillus; species Alkalihalobacillus sp. LMS39. The sequence continues at coordinate 2,980,730 of NZ_CP093300.1, read as the reverse complement.
TGCCGCAGTTGGTGATATATTAATTCATAGTACGCTTTTTAAAGATGCATTTGATGGAGAGACATATGATTTTACACCGATGTTTGAACCTGTAAAAGATATGTTGCAACATTCAGATATCACATTTGCCAATCAAGAAACAATGATTGGAGGACCAGAGTTAGGGTTTTCAGGTTACCCTAGTTTTAATAGTCCGTTTGAAGTAGGAGATGCCTTGCTTGATGCAGGTGTAGATATTGTGTCGTTAGCGAATAATCATACACTTGATCGAGGAGAAAAAGCGATTGTTAATGCAATAAATCATTGGAATTCAATTGGAATGACGTATACAGGCGCTTATGAGTCATTTGAAGATAAGGAAGAAATTCGAACAATAGAAGCAAACGATATTACCTTTTCTTTTTTAGCCTACACATATGGAACAAACGGTATCCCCATTCCTGATGGAAAAGAGTATTTAGTAAATGTCATAGAAATAGAAACGATGATTGAGGAGATTAAAGAAGCAAAAGAACAAAGTGATGTTGTCGTCTTGAGTTTACACTTTGGAGACGAGTATCAGCCATACCCAAATGACATGCAAAAATTAATCGTAACAGAAGCAGCTAATGCGGGGGCTACGATTATCTTCGGCCATCACCCTCACGTTCTTCAACCGATGGAGTGGATCGAAACAGAAGATGGGGAAAAAGCCTATGTTGTTTATTCGCTCGGTAACTTTTTAGCTGGTCAAGAAGGCGTCGAAAGAGAAATCGGAGGTATCGCTAGACTTGAAGTAGTAAAAACCGTACTAGGGGAAGAAACAACAATTGAATTGACAGACCCTAGATTTATTCCTACGTATGCATCAAAACAAAACTGGCGAAATTATCGCATCTATCCTTTAGAAGAAGTTCAAGATTCGTTGTTATATGATGCAGCAGGACATTACGAAAAAACGATAGAGCATATGAAACAATGGATGCCAGAGCTACAATTTCATTTTAATTAAAAAAACGAGAGGGGATAGAACCCTTCTCGTTTCTTTTTTTACATATAAGAAAATGTGAAAATTTTATATAGCAGTGTTATTTCAAAAAGCGGATAATTAATGGAATTTGATAGAAGCTACCTTCGTACGCTTTAATTGCAGCAATAATCGTAAAGACGAAATAAGCAATTCCGACTGCAGGTGCTAAAATAAAGCCGATTAAAATAATCATTGAAATACTAGCGACAAGTCCATAAATGGCGTACGAGATAAAGAAATTAATATATTCCTTGCCATGATGATCAATAAGTTCTGACTCATCTTTCTTTAATAACCAAATAATCAGTGGTCCAATAATGGCTGTAAAAAAACTAAGTAAATAAATTAACATAGAAAACATTCTTTCTTCTTTTTGTGGCATCAAAAACACCTCCTTTTAATAATGTATAAACATTTTATGTTCACTAATAGCCCCATTTTACATGAAACTACAAAATATGACTAGCAGAAATTCATTACTGAATCAAATTTTGAAATTCCTCGATATTTTCCATATCAAAAAATACGGGGTCATTTCTTGCAAAATCAATGTATGATGAATCGATGTCTATTGCTTTTGATAAAAATTGTATTGCTTTATGATGATCAAAGGCTGTTGCATAAGTGAGACTCATTCGATAGTAAATTTCTGCTTCACTTTGAGGAAATAAATCAACCATCGTTCCATATATTTCAATTGCTTGATTGATGTTACCAATTATCATTTCTGTGTGGGCAATATCATAGTAAACCCATTCGTCTTCTGGTTCAATCTCAATAGATTTATAATAATAGTCCAGAGCTTCGTCATAGCGGTCTTGAAAATAATAACTATCACCTAAATACCAATACGCCATCCCGCTGTGGCGGTTTTCCACTTCGATAAAATATTCAAAGTCTTTTGAAGCACTGTAATACTGACCTAAACAATAATGGGATGCTCCACGACCATAGAAAGCAAAAGGATATTGGTCACTAATCGTAATGGCTTCTTCGTAAGATTCTAACGCTTTCTCGCATTCTCCTAAGCCGAGAAAAGCATCACCTTGATTAATAAAGTTTTGTGGGTCATTCGAATTAAGTTCTATCGCTTTTTTACTATATTCTAAAGCCTCTTCATACTGAGTTAAATAATTGAGTGCAAAGCTTTTATTCGAAAGCGCAATTTCATTATTAGGGTCTAACTCGATCGCTTTATCGATGGCAGGAAGAGCTTCCTCATATTGTTGCATTTCAATTAAAATAAACCCTTTATCACTATATGCCCAAGATTGATTAGGATTCTTAGAAATTTCTTCGTTTATGTATACTAAGGCTTCTTCATAATTCTCTACTGCATATAGCTCTTGAAGTTTGTCGGTTTGTAGCATCTCATGAAACACTTGAATGATCGGACTACAACCAGTTAATAAAAAGAGAACACCAATAAGGAGGGGAAGTGAGCAAGCTGTTTTTATTTTCAATGTCGTTTCCACCTTTTTTTCTTTGTCGTAACTAAAATATTAATATAGCATCAGTTTACTAATATTTCCATAGTCTTTAAGGCACAAAAAAAACCACCTCCATCATCTGAATCGTGGTTTTTCTTTTTCTTACGATACATATAGTCTTTTTTTGTTTTTGTCCGTCTTGTTCGTAAATCATAGAACGAAAATGGACTTCGATTACTCTCTGGATTTCTTTTTCCTTCGCGAGTTTGTTTGTCGCGGAGGCGTTTTGCTTTCGATTTACCCATTGACTTCACTTCCTTTACGTTTTATAATACACGAATGTTCAAGAATAAGCTCGAAAAATTGGAAAAAATATCATTTTATAGTTGACAAAGAGAAATAAAAGTTTAATATATGTATATTACCATATCTTGAATATAGAAAAAAAGGTAAAGAAGGGGAAAACATGGATAGAATAAGGGGTTCATGGTCAAGACTTAAGTTTTTTTGGTTGGCCGTTGTTTTCTTGTGGATTAAATCCTACATATTATATAAATTTGGGTTCCGCATTGAAACGACATCAGCGCTACAAGAAGTGATTTTGTTTATTAATCCATTAAGTTCAGTGATCATTTTATTAGGAATAAGTTTGTTTATGAATGCAAAATGGAGAGATGTATTTGTTGTCCTTTTCAGTCTTTTTGGGACATTAATCTTGTATTTTAACTTACTATATTCCAGATTTTTTGCAGATTTCTTAACATTGCCTGTCCTTTTTCAAACGAGCAATGCAAAAGATTTATCAAGTAGTATTACAGAGTTAATGCATGTGTACGATATCTTGTTATTTGTTGATATTCTTGTGCTAGCTTTTTTAGTCACAAAACGTACATTTAAAGTTCAGCCTTATTTGAGATTTGAACGAAGTACGATTTTAGCTCTAGCGGTTGCGCTATTTTTTGTGAATTTAACAATAGCTCAAGCGGAACGGCCGCAATTATTAACAAGGTCATTTGACCGTGAGTTATTAGTGAAAAATATTGGTATGTTTAATTATCACGTGTATGATGCGTATATCCAATCGAAATCAAAAGCTCAACGTGTGTTTGCCGATAGTACAGAAATTACAACGATAAAAAATTATACGAGACTTAATTATAAAAAACCGGATGAAGAGTTGTTTTCGATTGCAGAAGGGAAAAATGTCATTGTCATTTCACTCGAATCATTACAAAGCTTTGTCATAAACAATGACTTATATGGGGAGGAAATTACTCCTTTCTTAAATGAGCTTATCAATGATAGTTATTATTTTGATAATTTTTACCATCAAACTGCACAAGGAAAAACTTCAGATTCAGAGTTTCTCGTATCTAACTCGATGTATGGTCGAGATAGTGGAGCGGTTTTCTTTACTCATTCGGGAAATGAGTTTAGAGGATTACCAGAAATCCTCGATGAAAATGGGTATTACACATCTGTTATGCACGCGAATAACAAAAGCTTTTGGAATCGAGATGTGATGTATGAAGCACTTGGGTATGAGCATTTTTATGATTTAATGTATTATGATGTTCATGAAGAAAATTCTATAGGTTGGGGTTTAAAGGACTTTGATTTTTTTGAACAGTCGATAGAATTGTTAAAAACACAACCAGAGCCATATTATACAAAGTTAATTACACTGACTAACCACTTTCCTTTTGAATTAGGAGAGGAAGATAAATATATAGACGAGTTTGATTCAAATAGTGGCACATTAAACCGCTATTTTCCAACGGTTCGATATATGGATGCAGCCGTCGAACATTTCTTTACACGATTAAAAGAAGAAGGTCTATATGAAAATTCGATTTTCATTCTTTATGGAGACCACTATGGTATTTCTGAAAATCATAATCGTGCGATGAGTATGTATTTAGAAAAAGATGAAATCACACCGTTTGACACAATTGAGTTACAGAAAGTTCCATTGTACATTCATATTCCAGGACATAAAAACAATGAAATCAAACATACGGTGTCAGGACAAATCGATATCAAACCTACGATTCTACATTTACTAGGAATTCATACTAGACAAGAAATTCAATTTGGGTCTGATTTATTTGCTCCTAGTCGAGAGTCGATCGTCGTGCGACGTGACGGAGCATTTATAACGGATGATGTTGTCTTTACTAAAGGGGACTGTTACAGTAAGCAAACGAGAGAAATAACGGACATAGAGAAATGTGAGCCTTATTTTTCCCGAGCAGAAAATGATCTCTACTATTCTGATAAACTATTATATGGAGATTTACTTCGTTTTATTGACTAGGGAAAAGGTCATATGAAATCAATGATTTCATATGACCTTTTTATGTTTTTTTGCCGAGGCTACTGAATTTCATGCAAAGAGCGTAATGGAATATTTACCAACATTGGTAAACGATTCAATGGTAAATAATAAAATGTTCAAAAAATAAAAACTATTCCTTTAGAACTATATTTTTTCTTGGTAAACAGGTAGAATAGTAAAATACTACTTAAAAAAATAGTACGAAGGAGCTAAGAGTAAAATGTACAATAACAAAACTTTTAAATTAAAATTTCTATCTTTATTGCTAATCGTGCTTCTTGCCGGGTGTTCGACAAACGCCGAGCAAAGTGGTGTAACAATAGACGATAAGATCAAAATTGGCATTATGTTGTCAGATGTTGGTCTGGGAGATCAATCATTTAGTGATGCGGCCTTTTTTGGCTTAGAACGAGCAAGGGATGAGCTTGGCATTATTTTTGATTATCGTGAACTAGAGGAAACAGGTGATTATGCTGTTGGATTACGGGAACTCGCACAAGCTGATAACGATTTAGTCATTGGACTAGGATTTCTAGTAAAAGAAGATATAGAAACAATCGCAGCTGAGTTTCCTGATGTCAACTTTTTGTTAGTTGACGATATATCAGAGTTACCAAATATTACATCTTTGACATTTAAAGAAGATGAAGGAAGTTATTTAGCCGGTATTGTTGCCGGTATGAAAACATCGACAAATACAGTAGGTTTTATTGGAGGGGCGGATGTGCCGCTCATTCACAAGTTTGAGCACGGTTTTACAAAAGGAGTAAAGGCAATCAATCCAGAGGCAACGGTAGTAGTTGAATATGCGAATGATTTTGGAAATGATGAATTAGGAAAAGAAATTGCCAATGACATGATTGACCAAGACGCTGATGTATTATACGCAGCAGCTGGTTTTACAGGAGTAGGTATGATCGAAGAGGCCCAACGACAAGGAATATATGCGATTGGGGTTGATAGTGACCAATATTTTCTTGGTGAAAAGGCTGTTATTACATCTATGCTAAAAAACATTGATGTGGCGATATATTTAACGATTGCTTCTTTTGTTGAAGAAAAACAACTTACAGAACGGCATATTGAAATGGGATTAACCGAAAACGGAGTAGGGTTAGCGCCTATTCGTGTCACATCGTTATCAAAAGAAGAAGAAGCACAGCTAGAACAATTAAGAATGAACATGATTGAGGAAAAAAAGTAAAAATAGAAGGGACTAACTACAAGTGAAATTAGGACAAAAGATATTACTAACCTCGTTAAGTGGAATTTTACTTTCATTATGTATGGTTGGGTTTATTATTGTAAATATGCTGAGTATACAAACCTCAAATAGTCATTATGTCCCTGTACTCATTTCAGGAAAAGATCTAGAAGCGAACGTCATGAGTACAAAGCAAGCATTAAATAACTATGCTTTTAATCCTTCTGCTGCTAACGAAGCAGGTGCAATCGATAGTATAGCACGGACAAAAGAGGAGATTTCCTTTTTAAATGACATCGTCAAGACAGAAGGGGAACAACAGCGATTAACTGTAATTGAATCGAAATTTATTAAGCTTGAAGAAGAAGTGCTTCAAGCATTTGAAGCGAACCAACTATCCAATATTCAAAGGCAGTCAATCCGAGCATCAGGCGTGTTAAATGATATTTACTTATTAAACTTAGAAGCGAATTTGAATTATGAAATGTTAACAAACGAATTACAACGAAATATTACCCAAGTGATTACAACTGCAGTTATTTTTAGTGTTGTCCTTTTAATTGGAGCTATTGGAGTAAATTTATTTTTAATTCGAAAAATGACAAAACCGCTTGTTACATTAGCAAATCAAGCGCAAGCGTTAGCTAACGGCGAATTGTCTATTCGTGTACAAGCTTCAAAAAGTAAAGATGAAGTAGGCGTACTCACAAATGCGTTTAAGAAAATGGTTGAAAATTTACAAGCCATTGTTCATTCAGTTAACGATGTGAGTTATCGTGTAAGTAGTACTTCTAATGAAATCGAAAAAGATAATCAGTATTTGGAAGAAGTAACAAAACAAGTTGCATTATCGACAGATGAATTGGCAAATGGCTCACAAAGCATATCCAATGATCTTGCAGATGCTGTTGGATTAATTCACGATATGAATGATACACTAATTCGTAGCTTACAAGATTCACATACATCTACTTCAATGACAGAAGAGGCTCTTACTTCTATTGAACATGGGAAGAGTAATATTGAAACGCAAGAAAAGCTATTAGCCCAAAACATTGAAGCTAGTGAATTAATAAAAACGTCTACGCAAACATTCAAACAATACTTCACTGAAATTGAAAAAATGGCATCGTTCGTAGCAGATATTTCAGAACAGACAAATCTTTTATCGTTAAATGCAAGTATTGAAGCAGCAAGGGCAGGTGAACAAGGTCGTGGATTTGCCGTGGTAGCAAATGAGGTACGAAAATTAGCAGAAGAATCGAACCAAGCGACAAAACAAATTTTTACGATGGTTTCCAAGTTAAATGAGGGAATGAGCGACATTACATCTTCTATTGATCAAAGTAATGCAATTGTTTCAAGTCAAAGATCAGCAATGGACTTAACATTATCAGCGTTTGAAACGATTGATGAGAAAGTTAAAGCCATTACGAATCAAGTACATGAAGTAGCATTAGGTTTATCACATTTGCAAGAAAAATCACAGAGTGTTCTTGCGAATGTGGAAAGTATAAGTGCGGTTACGGAACAGTCAGCTGCCGGAACAGAAGAAATATCAGCATCATCGACTGACCAGTTGCATTCGTTTGAAAAAATCTCTGATAAAGTCGTTCTCTTAAATCAAATGACAGAGGAACTAAATCAACAACTATCGAAATTTAAAATGTAAGGTTTATAGAGACTACTGAAAAAAGGGAAAACCTTCCTTATTCAGTAGTCTTTCCTCTTTAGCCCGCAGGAGGCGAGTCGCTTCCTGCTTATAAAAAAAACAAAAGGCCCATTAACCTTTTGTTTTTTCTAATATTTCATGTTAGTTTCTTATTTACTTGTCATCGCAGTTTTTGCTTCTTCTACAGATTCTACGATGGGAAACAGCAACTCTAAACGGGCGATATGAAGTAATTTTGTGATTTTTGGATTATTGCAAACGATAGCTGAATTATTTTCTCCAAACGTCTTCGCAAAAGTTACAAGTGCACCAATTCCTGTACTATCGATTGTTGTCACTTCACTAATCGAAAGAATATAATGGTCAGCTTTTTCTGTAATTGAAGTAAAGGTTTGGCGGATAGATTCAACACTGTCATATACAAGCTGTCCCGTAATGTTTACAAGAATATAATTGTCCGTGTTACTTGTTTTTTCTATTGTTACAGTAGCTTTCTCCATTAGTTTATCCCTTCCTTTTTAAAACAAAAGTCTTTAATCCTTCATAGTTTTGTGTGAAATAAAAATCATCTGTGAATAGCTCAATAAATAAAAAGCCTCGGCCATCTTCTTCGTGTAATACATCTTCAAATGACATTTCTTTAGAGTAATTTAAACGAGATTCATCGAACGGTTTGCCTAAGTCTGAAATTTCTGCGATAGCAGTGCCGTCAGTATATTGTAAATGAATAAAAATCATTTGATTTTGTTGATCTAATCCTTTGCACGCTTCAATACTGTTGATCAGTGCCTCACGGATTGCAAAACAAAATTCTTCTGTGCATGAAAATGTAATTTCGGTTAGTTTTGATGATACTTCGGACATAATGATGTCGATATCCATAGTTACTGGGGTGAACGTTAATTCGATATCTAACTCTTTGCTCATAGTATTTACAAACTCCTTATTCAAGTATTGGCGTTTACGTTAACTCTATAGAAATGATACATAAATCATCGGGTAATTTCTCTGGTAGGTTACAAGAATGAATTATATATGCCGCAAGATTTTCTTTGTTTTCTTTTGTTTTGTATTGTTGATTGCAGCCCAATAAAAATTCTTTTGAATTGTGAATATTGTCAATTTCAGACAATCCATCTGTATATAAAATAATATTAGCTTTGTTTTCGTAAGACAGTATTCCTTTTTGTAAAGGAGGAGATTCCATTAATCCAATAGGAAGGCTTCCTTTATTTAATTCGAATACTTTGTTATCTGTAACCATAAGTCCAACTGGATGTCCTGCATTAATATATTCTACTGTTTTTAACTCCGTATCAATGATTAAGTATATCGCAGTAAAATAACTAATGATAGTACTTGTTTTTGGAAGAAGAAATTGAATATGCTTGTTTAATTCTTCATACACAATAATCGGGTCTTGCACTTTAATGATTAATCCGCGCAACAAAGAGCGAATAGACATGCTAATTAAAGAAGAAGCAATTCCATGGCCCATCACATCAATTAAAATAACGCCATATTTGGATTTGTCAATTTGAACAGAATAGTACATATCACCTGATAGGTCAGAAGAGGAGTAATATTCACAATTGACTTTGATGTTTTCGTTTAAAATAGGGTCACTAATGACTGACAATTGAACTTTTTTTGCAAGTTCAAGATCTTTTTGTTTTTCTGTTTCAAGTTCCACAATATTGGTAATGTCTGATAAAGTCCCGCTGACCCCGACAACTTCTCCGTCGGGTGAGTATGTCTTAGAGCTCGAAACACGAATCCATTTTCTTGTCCCATTTTTTCGGACAAACCGACAAATTGAGTCGAGTTTTGCTATCTCTCCTTTAAAAACAGGAGTAAACAATTCGATACAATTTGCTTTGTCTTCGTGGTATACGTATTGTAGTGATGAAGTGCCAATCGTCTCTTCAACTGTGTAACCCATAATCTCTTCCCACGAAGGATTTAAAAATGTCCACTCACCAACTAAGTTCGTTTGAAATACAACATCTCTAACATGATTAATAACACTTAAGTATTTACTATTTATGTCCATAAGTTTTGACTCTAATTCGGCATGGATAAGTAAATCACTTCTTTTTTCAATAATACGAGCTGCCATTTCGGAAAAAGTTTGTAAAATGTCTAACTCTTCATTCGAAAATTCACGAGGAATGTAATCAAGTAAACAAAGTGTTCCAATTACGTTCCCATTGTTTGTTTTTAGTGGAACGCCTACGTAAAAGCGAAAACCGTTTGTGTTTACGGTAGGATTGTCAGCAAACCGCTTATCCTTTTGTAAATCTTCTACTAGCAGATGGTCCTTAGATGCGATAATATACTGACAAACAGTTGTGTTTCGTGGTGATTCCTGCATGTCCAATCCAAAACAGGACTTGTACAATAGTTTTTCTTCTGTCATTAACGTAACGATTGCGATGGGGGTGTGAAAAATTTTAGCGACAAGCTCTGTCAATTGGTCAAGCTCTTTGTCAGTTGTACTTTCGACGATATTCATCTCATATAATTCTAATAAGCGATTAATTTCTTCAGTCTTGGATGAAAATAAAGTTGTGCTTGAGAAACTTTCTACGAGTTTTTTTATTTTTCTAATCATGATTACCCTCATATCGTCGAATTTTATCTAAAAAGTCTGTTAAAATAATAGTATAAAACTAATAGATAAATAGCAACATTTAATCTGAAATAAATAGGGAAACATCGTTCGGTTAGGTCGATTTACACAGTTGCTTCTACTTTATATCTTCAAACTTTTTTCATCATTTTTTCATAATTTAAGGTTATGATTTGATTAAGGAAAAATAAAGGGTGAAAAGGATGAAATTTACTAGTTTTTTTGAACGGTCATTTTACGATATAAATAGGGATAGAGACCTGTTAATGTGATATAACTCATTGATTACAATCGGAATCAACTCGATAAATGGAGGAAAACATGATGGAAACCAAACGAATACTAGTTGTAGATGATGAACAGGAAATGCGGACGCTCTTAACTATTTGTTTACAACCGCATCAGTTTCTCGTACAAGAAGCAGCTTCAGGAGAAGAAGCAATTCATATTCTAATGGAATCGACGTTTGACCTTGTATTGCTTGATATTATGATGCCTGGAATGGATGGGTTTGACGTATTAAAAGAAATTAGGCAGGACATTGATGAAGACTTACCTGTTATTTTATTAACAGCTCTTGGAGATTCGGAAAAAATTGTATCTGGCCTTCAGCTAGGTGGAGATGATTATATTGTAAAACCATTTGAGCCAAAAGAATTAGTCGCTAGAGTAGAGGCTGTTCTTCGTCGAACGAAGCGTAAGGTGGAGACTAGCCCTGACTCTTTTCACATTCATGATTTGATGTTTTATCCAAATAAAGCGAAAGTCAGTTATTTAAACGAAGCCATTCCTTTAACGAAAAAAGAGCTGAATTTGCTCATTCGGTTGGCGACAAACCCAGGGAGAGTTTTTAGTCGGGAACATTTATTAGAATTAGAGTGGGATGATTTTTATGAAGGCGATCAACGTACAGTTGACGCTCATATAAAAAACATTCGTGAAAAATTAAAGTCTTCAGGTTATCCAAAAGCAATCATCGAAACGATTTGGGGTATTGGATATCAAATGATAGAAGAATCATGAACAAAATGAAAAAGCGTTTGTCTACTAAAATTACTTGGATTGTTGTCGGACTGATGTTTTTAGTTATTTCTATCATGACCTATGCATCTTATATGATTGCGAAAGAACTGTATAGTGAAAATGTAACAGACAATTTAACCCATCGAATTATGACGCATGCAGCTGTAATTGAAAATGATTTTGACTTAAGAGCGATTAATCATGTGTTATTAATGGAACAAAAACAAGATGTCCATCTCACCTTGTTTGACCGTGAATTAGCGGTAGTCGTCAAATCTGCTCATATTGAAGAAGGTTCGATTGATGTCTATCGAAACTGGGTAAGAGAACAAATTCAAACTCAACATGAGTTTCCGATTGTAGAAGAAGTGGATTCAGTGAACTTTCATATACCACATACATGGGCGCTTCAACCGATTGTTGTGAATGGGCAAGCACATGGCTATTTATTTATTGACCAAGATACAGAACCTTTTGAATATACGAAATATAAATTACTAATTTTATTACTGCTTATGGCAGCGATTACGTTTGTCATCGGTTTATTATTGACGTTATATATTACAAATAAAATCTCGCAACCTTTAACTGAAATGGGTGAGGTGACCCATCATATAGCAAAAGGAGATTTTGATAAAATATTATCGATTAAACAAGAGGATGAAGTAGGACAATTGGCTCAAGATATTCAATTAATGACAAAACAGTTAAAAGAATATCGGGATTCAAGGCAGCAATTTATTTCAAACATTTCACATGATTTACGCACACCAATTACGTATATTAAAGGCTATTCTGCAATTTTAAAGGATACAAATGAACTTGATGAAGAGACCAAAAAGCGGACGTTACATGTTATATATGATGAAGCCACAAGAATGGAGCATCTCGTTAGTGACTTGTTTCAGTTAACGAAATTGGAAGAAGGTCAAATTCAATTAAAAAAAGAAGATACTGCTTTACTTCCATGGTTAATGGATATGGTGGGAAGTCGACAATTATTGTTAAAAGAAAAAGGGCTCCAATGTGCAGTAAACAAGAAGGCAGAGTCGATTCATGTTCAACTGGACCAACATCGAATGGGACAAGCAATGATCAATTTATTAGAAAATAGCATTCGTTATACGAATCCAGGTGGAAAAATTGACATTGATGTGACAGATAATGAAAATCAGGTGTTGATTTCGATTCAAGATACAGGGAAAGGAATTCCTGAACAAGATTTACCATTGATATGGGAACGGTTTTACCGTGTAGATAAATCACGCTCTAGCAAAAGTGGTGGTAGTGGACTAGGTCTTGCCATTGTCAAACAAGTGGTTGAACTGCATAACGGGACCATTGATGTTACGAGTAAAGAAGGGGTCGGTACGACATTTACGGTGTCATTACCAAAAAGAGAGTTGTAATATAGATGCATAAAAGGATATTCCTTTTATGTATCTTTTTTTTGTATTATAGGTTGTTTTCATAGCATCTTACTAAAGGATTTTGGTATGATAATCTTTATGGACACATCAGGAAAAAAAGAGGAGAAATGTTAGATGACAAATCAACTTCCATTTTCAATAGGAAAAACAGATCACTTTTTTGATAAATTGGGTGATTATATAGGTGATGTTTTCTATGACATATTGCCAGAGCATGGATATGAAGTGCGGGATGAACAAATTTATATGGCATTTCAAATCGAAAAAGCATTTAAAGAGAAAAGCATTGTGTTTGCCGAAGCGGGTGTTGGAACGGGTAAAACATTTGTTTATTTACTATATGCTGTTTGTTATGCACGTTATATGAGAAAACCAGCTATCATTTCCTGTGCTGATGAAACGTTAATTGAGCAAATTGTGAAAGAAGGCGGAGATATTGAAAAACTTGAAAAAGCATTAGGCTTAAAAATAGATGTGAGATTAGCGAAGGCACGTGAGCAGTATGTTTGTGTGAAAAAATTAGATACGTTAGTGAATGTAACGGATGAGGATGAAATTATTCAAGTACACGAGCAACTACCGAGCTTTGTTTTTAATACGTCTGCCTCTATGAACGCTTTTTCTCGATATGGGGACCGAAAAGAGTATCCTTGGGTATCTAATGAGAAATGGGAGTCAATGGCGTGGGACCCACTGCAGCAATGCTCTACATGTGATTGGAGACATCGCTGTGGTCAAACGTTACACCGTAACTATTACCGTGAAAGTGTGGACTTAATTGTTTGTTCCCATGATTTTTATATGGAACATGTTTGGACAAAGGAATCACGAAAGCGGGAAGGGCAGCTGACTCTTCTTCCAGAAGCGAGTTGTGTCGTCTTCGATGAAGGGCATGTATTAGAATTTGCCGCACAAAAAGGATTAACATACCGTTTCCACGCTGAAACATTAACAACGATGCTTACGGCCTATATCCAACAAAATGTAAGGGAAGAATCGTTGTTTTTAATTGAAGACATTTTAATGTTACATGATGAGTGGTTTGATTTGTTGACTGAAACAGCTGTTCCAGCGATTGGGTCGAACCGGAATGAAGTGCCGCGGTCACAAGCAATGGTTAGTCTCGTCCAAAACATGAATGAAAAAGTGCAACAGTTGTTAGAACAACTCGTATTTGATGCTGAAATGTTTACAATTGATGAATATCATTTGAAAATCATTGAGGAATATTTAGAATTTTTCTCTTATGGCTTAGCTATCTTGTTAAAGGATGATGAAGGAATATTTTGGTTGGAAAACACAGATTCGGGTTCAACATTTGTCATTATGCCAAGACTTGTGGAAGATGTGTTAAAGAAAGAAGTATTCTCACAACAGATTCCTTTTATCTTCTCGTCAGCTACATTATCTAAAGCTGGAGATTTTAATTATATTTCGAAAAGCCTTGGAATTCCTGATTTCCTTTCGTTTACTGTTGATTCCCCATTTAATTATAAAGAGCAAATGATGTTAACTGGTCATATTGAAACAACAGAACGGGACAAATGGGAAGAAATAGGACAGGTATTAAGACAAAATGGTGGGAGTACTCTTGTTTTATTTTCTTCATTTGAAGAAATGAGTCATTTCCGACGATGGGCAGATACCGAGAGCTGGGATTTTACGATTTTATATGAAGGTGACCGTGAAATTAGTCAAGCTGTCAAAGAATTTCAACAAGAAAAAGCAACTGTACTTTGTTCCTATCATTTATGGGAAGGATTGGATGTACCAGGTGAATCATTAAGCCAGGTCGTTATCGCCTCCTTACCGTTTCCGCCAAATGATCCTGTATTCCAAGCCAAAAGAAACCATGTTCAAAATCCAATGGCTGAAGTTGATACGCCTTATATGTTACTCCGGCTTCGTCAAGGGGTAGGACGATTAATTCGAAGTCAACATGATAAAGGAATGGTTCACATTTGGATGCTTGATGAACAACAGAAGTTATATGGACAAGACATTCAAGAAATTTTACCTGTTCAATTTACGTGGGAGAAGTAAGTAAGAAGAGCTTTTGCTTTATTGCGAAAGCTCTTTTTTTAGAAGAGTATTAAAATTTTGGTCTAGCAGTGAAGCTTTGAAAGCTTATTCTAGAAGAGCGAAGGCTACGCACTTCGCTTGAAAGAAAAGACGATCCGCGTTTTCTTATTGAATTGTGTAAAAAAGTAAAAAGTGGAAAAGTGACTATCATTCATGAGGGAAATATTGTAATATATAGACGAATGTACGTTCTGTTAAACACGTGAATATTAAAAAAGTGATAATGGGGGATTCGAATGAACGCAGTTGAGAATGTAAAGAGGATTCATCTTCCTGAAATGAAAATAGCGGCTTTCCCGGTTTTAACAACCAACGAAAAAGAAATGTCGGGAAAAGGGAAGATTAGCAACGAATGGCAGTTGTTTTATCAAGAAAATCGAAGTCAACAAATTGAAAATAAAAAAGGTTCGTCGGTTTATGCCATTTATACAAACTATGAATTAGATGAAAACGGGCTTTACACGTTTGCCATTGGACATGAAGTTGTAGATAATAATTCAAATCAAGTGCCCCTTTTTATTATTCCTGAATGTACATATGAAGTATTTACAACAAAAGTAGGTCCAATTTCAAAGATTGTTCCAGAAGCGTGGGGAGAAATTTGGGAATGGTCAAAAACAAATGAACGAGCATTTATAACTGACTTTGAAGTGTATGACCAAAGGGCAAGTAACCCTGAAGAAGCTCAGGTAGATATTTTTATTTCGGTAAAATAAAGATAAATGTTCTTATTAATTGCACTCGTAAAATCCGAGTATATGGTTCCTGATAAAAACCGTATGAATCAAGAATTTGGTTCATACGGTCTATTTTTAATAGATAATAAAATATAAAAATTTAGGTATAGCAATGAAGCTTGGAAAGAAAAGACGCTCCTCCGTTTTTTCTTATAATCATTTCTCGAAAAATCTATGTTCCATTACATAACTAAACAGTCTGATTTTTATGGCCACATAGGTTAGCCGATAAAGCTCGTCACCTCTTTAGTAAAAAATGAGTTATTTTCTGGACAAAGGGAGAATATTTTTTTGATAGAGGGTTGATTTCTTATGCTTTAACAAGAAAGGAAGCTAATTTGTGGAGTGGTTTGAGGAAATAAGTGATGTATTCATTGAGTTATTTCAATTTTTACCGGGAGAAATGATCGTTATGTTTATTTCCGCTCTTCCTTTATTAGAGGTAAGAGGAGGGCTTTCGGCAGGGGCATTATTAGAATTTTCTTTTGAAAAAACATTACTGTTAAGTATCATCGGAAATATCGCTCCTATTGCTCCACTTCTATTATTGTTTATTCCGCTCAGTCGGTGGCTGACACGTTTTAAAGGTTACGAGCAATTTTATTATTGGTTATATGATCGAACGTTGCGAAAAAGTGATAAAATAGAAAAATATGGAGCAATGGGTTTATTCCTATTCACGGCTCTTCCTTTTCCTGCTACAGGTGTATACAGTGCTTGTGTGGCCGCGTTATTGTTTTTTATCCCTGTTCGTGTTGCCATTTTATCTATAAGTCTAGGAGTTGTTTTTACATCATTAATTATTAGTCTATTTGCCTATCCAGCTTTATTTGGATTGTAAGAGGAGTGTGGATATAAATGAAATTTATGCCGATGAAAAAAGAGGAAGCTGAGAAAATTTCTCTTTGGCAATATGATGAACCTTATACGGTATATAGTATGGATGGATCTAAGGAAACGATAGAGGAGTTAGTAAGCGGATATTATTATAGCTATGTTAACGAGGACGGAGAATTGATTGGCTATTGCTGTTATGGACAAGCCGCACATGTCCCTGGTGGCTACGCAATCGGATTATATTATGATTTTGAAAAAGTGGATATAGGCATTGGCTTACATCCTAAACTCACAAGTTGTGGACAAGGAACAACGTTTATGAAGGAAGTGTTAGCATTCTTCCAAAAAAAGTTTCCCAAAAAGGACTTTCGTTTAGTTGTGGCTGCCTGGAATCAAAGAGCAATTACGGTTTATGAACGAGTAGGTTTTAAACAAGGTGTTACATTTTTTTCACCGTTACAAGGAGAAGATGTCAAATTTTTAGTTATGACCAAACAAGTCTAACTTCGTGACAACTTAGTCTTTAGAGGATTGTAAATAAGGAGGCATTTTTTTGCTTGCGAATTTTATCTTTTTATTAATTGTTATTGTTGCTAGTATTTTAGCGGCCTTTTTCAATGTGCATTTTGTTGGATTCATTTTCATTATTCTCGTTGTTGTGATTGCTTATTTATATGTTAAGCTTAGTCCAATCTTTTTTTCGAAAGATATACATGTCATTGAAGCTTATTTGAAAAACAATAAAAAAGACCCATTATCCCAGTTTTATTATGCGTTAGCGAATGACGATGTAATTGAAATGGACAAGGGTATTGAATTATTACTAGAAAAGTATAAACATCCGCAAAGGAGAGCTCTCTTTTTAACAATTCAAGCTCTTTATCAAAAAGATATAGAGCGAGCGAAGCAAGAAGTGCAACAATTGCCACAGTCGGTCTATAAACAATATTATGAAGCTTACATTGCACTAGAAGAAGGAAACCTTTCATTGGCTCGCACGATAGGACAACAAATGAAAAAACAATGGATGCAAGATGCCGTTGAAGCAGAAGCATGCAGACGTGAAGGTCATTTAGAAGAAGCGAAGCGTTTTGCTAAAACAGCTTTAGCGAAAACGAAAGGGCTGCAATATTATTCCCTACATAAGACATTTGAAAAAGAAACACTTATCCCTTGATTCTCCTTTTTGGCATGAAGAATACAGCTATAAAGGATTTGGCATATTAACAAGGACATACACTTTTTGGAGGGAATTATGGATAAACAGAGCATGTCCTATGTTGAGAAGTTAGAACATTTGTATGTACTGATGGAAACACAAAAATTGCTGGAAGCTAAACGAGATGAATTAAAAAGCCAACATGCCGATTATGACACGATTGAACAAGACTTAGTGAAAATTAAAGAAGAAATGAATGAGTATACAGGCGGACAACATTTGGACCACCAGTCAGTGACAGGTGCTTTATTTAATCCAGCATTACTGCAAAATGATAAGTGAAGTTTAGGTCATTTTAAAAATCAGATTGATTTTTTTAAATGACCTTTTTTGCGTTTTCAGTCAAGCTCAAATACAATGGAAGAAAAGTGTAAGGTTACACAAAACGACTATTGGAGGTTTAGATGGGTCAAGATGACTTCACAAAAATTGTGAAGAATATCGATTGTTTAGACGAGCTTTCTGAGCAAAAAAATAGAATAAATGTCCCACGTCCTTAGAGGGTGCTTATTTTTTATAATTTTGACCCATTCTGTTTTCTTTTTTTAAGGATGCTAAAAATGGACAGACAGATGGGTTAGAATGGTCGTCGCGAAGAAAGTATTGCTTCCATTCATAATTATCATCATCGCCGTATTGTTTTAATTCAGAATGTGGTGTGATTTCATCATACGCCTCTAATCGATTTCGAATTTTTTGTTTTATTTTATTTGCGTATGCTTTATTCTCATTAAACGATTGCAACACCCATCTTGGAGTAATGGCTAACATCATATATGGAAAATACCGGCTTTGGCGTTGTTCATGGGCTGGAGTAGCACAAAACATGAAGTAAGGTTCACCCTGAAAGCAAAATTCCCAATTCGGATCTTTTGGATCGGTTGGAATATGAGTAGGCCATTGGGAGTCATCCAATATACAAATTTCATGTAATTGGGACCAATACTGCTGTTCGAACTCCAAAACAGATGTGGAAGCTAGATCAACTGGTGTGTTGTAAAAGATGATAAGCGTTGTGTACGACCCGTATTGTCTAGAATGTAAGGTAAATGTTTTTAACATGCTAGCCACTTCTCTTGCACTTGCCTTATCTCTAGGGTCAATGGCGAACCCAAAACGAAGATGATGTAACGCGAAAGCTTGTGTTGCAGGGATGCAAGGGAATGGAGAATGAGTGCTTGTCATCTTTTGTTCGAACTTAATTAGGGCATCCTGTTCCCACCGTTTAAGAGGTTTTTCTTTTAGTTCAGATATTGAGTATATGTTCATATAGGAAACCTCCCTAGTGTTACAGTATGCCTGTTAGTTAGAGGAGGTGAGTGAGGTAGGAATGGTTGATTTTCCTTTTGTTAAAAAATTTACGAGCTTTTTTATTCTTTGACATCATATAGTAGTAAAAAGCAAACGTTAGAAAGAAGGGAAAATCAATGCTTGAACATATTGTTAAGCCAAATGAAACATTGTGGGAGATCGCTGAAAACTATCGAATGCCTATGGAGACGCTCATGACAGCGAATCAAATTCAAAATCCAAATTTGATTTATGCCGGTCAAGTTATCGTAATACCAGGATTGCCGAACCCCAGTTTAATTCCGTATAACATTATTGTTTCTTTAACACAACGAACCTTAACATTACTTGAACAAGGTTCAACAAAAAAAGTGTACCCAATCGCAGTGGGAGCTATTTTACACGAAACACCGGTTGGGGAGTATGTCGTTGTGAACCGAGCTCCTAATCCTGGAGGACCATTTGGAACGATGTGGTTATCGTTATCGAGAAAACATTATGGTATCCACGGGACAAATGACCCTTCTTCCATTGGAAAAGCAGTTTCACGTGGATGTATTCGCATGTACAATGAAGATGTAGAGGAGCTAGCGGCGGTTATTCCAAATGGCACACGTGTTATCATACAGCCGTAAAAAATGTCCCAGCATGTTTATTTTACAATCGTTAGGGAATAGAAGTAAGCAGTTGTTACATAATAACCATAACTATGAATATAAGGGGAAATCGAAAATGTTAACTCCAGAGCAAAGAGTAACGTTACATGGCTTTAACAATTTGACAAAGTCATTAAGCTTTAATATGTATGATATTTGTTATACGAAAACAAACGAAGAGCGTGATGCGTACATTGAGTACATTGACGAGGTGTATAATGCAGACCGATTAACAAAAATATTAAAACATGTCGCAAATATTATTGGTGCCCATGTTTTAAATGTAGCAAAGCAAGATTATGTTCCTCAAGGAGCGAGTGTTACGTTGTTAGTGTCGGAAGGTCCTATTGTCGAAGTCCCCACAGAATCATATGATGAATCTCCTGGTCCTTTACCTGAATCGGTTGTGGCCCATCTTGATAAAAGTCATATTACCGTTCATACGTATCCAGAATATCATCCGAATGAAGGAATTTGTACGTTTCGGGCCGATATTGATGTTTCGACTTGTGGAGAAATCTCACCATTAAAAGCATTAAACTATTTAATTCATTCGTTTGATACGGATATCATGACAATGGATTATCGTGTTCGCGGGTTCACGAGAGATATTGATGGAGAAAAGCTTTTCATTGACCATGAAATAAATTCCATTCAAAACTATATTCCGGATGAAGTGAAGGATTTGTATGATATGATTGATGTCAACATTTATCCTGAAAATATTTTTCATACAAAATGTAAATTAAAAAACTTTGACTTAGATGATTATTTATTTGGTGAAAAAAAGGACAAGCTCCATGAAAGTGAACAGAAAAAGATTACTCAAAAACTACAAACGGAAATGGATGAAATCTTTTACGGAAAAAACATCAATAAACGGAAATAACGGGAGAAACCATGGAAGGACACAATCCTTTTATGGTTTTTTTTAGTTCCTCGCTGTAATCGTTGAATGAAACAAGAATACAAGGACATTTTAAAAAATGATACTAACAAATGAGGTGATGAGTGGTGGGAAGAAGAAACAGATTGCTTGTACCTGAAGCGAAAGAGCAAGTTGATAAATTAAAACAACGAGTGATGGAAAAACAAGGGTATCAAGTGTCAAACGAAGAAGATATTAAATATGAAATTGCGAAGGCTGAAAACATCCCGCTACAAAAAGGATATAATGGAACATTAACATCGAAACAAGCAGGTCAAATTGGTGGGAAAATAGGTGGTAGTATGGTAAAAGAAATGATTGCGATGGCTCAAAATCAAATGAGTAAGAATAAATAAAAAAATATTTTATTGTTGAGCATAATTTCTATTTGCAATCGAACAATAAAAGTAAATTCCCCATTAAAGGAAGTAATGCCGATGATGAAAATGAAGAAGGCGATTTGGCTTGTATGTAGTTTCGTAGTATGTATGATGATATTCCCGAATGCCATGGTTTACGGGGAACAACAAAAACACTATGATCATGAGAAAATGTGTCAGTTTTTACATGTAAGTGAAGAAGAGTTTATGGACAGGTGGTTTAGAGGGAAGTCGACAGCAGAAATTGCAAATGAACAAGGTGTATCTGAAGCTGAACTATTACAATTTATGTTAAAAGAACATTATTACTCTGAGTTGGACCTTGTTGATTTTTTATTTTTTATCCACAGTCATCCTGAAACCGTTCAGCAACAGCTAAAGGGTGTAGGGTTTACATCGTTGGACAAAGCGATTGCTCAATTTGAACAAGTTCATGGAAAAGTGAAATTACCTCAACTAGCTCCGAATCTTCCGTTCACAATAGAGATGGGACAATATTACCGTGATGAGAAAAATGCTTCATTGGAGATTCTTTATGTAGATGAATATTCTCCAGCTTCTCAGTACAAGATTACGATTCATCCAAATGTCGAACAATTAGATTCCTTCCACAAAAATGTAAAGCGTGTTTACGCATTACAAGACGGGACACGAGCGAAATATTCAACATTAAAAGTCGATCAAGAAACAGAGTTTCATTTGTTGTTTTTTGAAAAAAATGGGTTTCTTTATATGTTAAGTCACGATGGTCAAATGGAAATGACACCAGAGCAATTAATCGATATCGCCAATTCAATCGAAGCTGAACAGGAAAAATAACTGTTCAGCTTTTTTGAGTTCGTATTAAATGAAATCATAAGTGTGAATGGTATAATAGAGGAAAAAGAAAATTAGAAGGTGACATATGAATTCGGCATTAATCGTAGGAGCTACTGGACTAATCGGAAATGAACTCCTTCATTATATGATAAAACAGGACGTGTATGAACAGATTACGATTCTTGTTCGTCGACCATTACAAATAAAAAATAAAAAGGTAAACGAAATGGTTGTTGACTTTGATAAATTAGAGCAATATAACACTTCTTTTGCCGTTGATGATGTATATTGTTGTTTAGGTACAACGATAAAGAAAGCAAAATCAAAACAACAAATGGAAAAAATTGATGTGGACTATCCTGTGAAAGTTGCTGAATTGGCCAAACAACAAGGGGCGACTCAATTTATTGTCATTAGTGCGATTGGGGCAGATCCATCATCCAACGTTTTTTATTCGCGCTTAAAAGGAACACTAGAGCAAAAGTTAGCATCCGTACAGTTCAATCGACTTCTTATCTTTAGGCCGTCATTGTTGTTAGGTGAACGTAAAGAATTTCGCTTTGGTGAAGCTACGGCAGCGTTTTTTGCGCCTGTCTTTTCGTTTTTTTGTATGGGCAAACTAAGAAAGTATAAGCCAGTAGAAGGGAGAACGGTCGCGGTTGCGATGTTTCAAAAAGCACAAAAGAAAGAACACGGTACTTTCATTTATGAATGGGATGAAATCGTGCGTCATCAGTAGCCGTGCAGGAGGAAGGGAGTGGGATACGTGTCAATTGCTGAACTAGTAAAAAAACAAAGGACATTCTTTCATACAGGTACGACAAAGGATTATCAATTTCGTATCACTCAATTAAAAAAATTAAAGCAAGCCATTTTGCTTCATGAACAGGAAATAATGCAAGCGGTGAACGAAGATTTAAATAAATCTGAATTCGAAAGCTATTTAACTGAGATTGGTGCCACGTTAAAAGAAGTCAGCTTTACGATAAAGCATTTAAAACAATGGATGAAACCGGGTCGTGTCAAAACGCCATTATTATTGACGGGGTCAAAAAGTTATATATATGCTGAGCCTTATGGTCTTGCCCTTATCATTGCCCCATGGAATTATCCGTTTCATCTCACATTTGCTCCACTAATCGGTGCGATTTCAGCAGGAAATTGTGCGGTGTTAAAACCTTCAGAACTAACGCCGAAAACGTCCACTGTTGTTACCAAAATCATTCAAACTACCTTTCCAGAAGAGTACATTACGGTTGTGGAAGGCGGAGTAGAGGAAAGTACAGCGTTATTAAAAGAGAAATATGATTATATTTTTTATACAGGATCAACCCATGTTGGTAAAATCGTGATGGAAGCAGCAGCTAAACAGTTAACTCCAGTAACGTTAGAGTTAGGTGGAAAAAGTCCTTGTATCGTTCATAAAGATGCCAATCTCGATATTGCAGCGAAAAGAATTGCATTCGGAAAATTTTTAAATGCAGGGCAGACGTGTATTGCCCCAGATTATTTATATATTCATAAAACAAAAAAAGAAGAATTTATAACAACATTTATTGAGAATATCGAAGAAATGTACGATGAACGACTCGAAAACCGTGAGTTCACAAAAATTGTCAACGAACGTCATTTTCACAGGTTGGAATCTTATCTTGAAGGACACCAAATCCGCTACGGTAAAGAGCGTGATAAATCAATATTAAGCTTTCCTCCAACATTACTCGATAATGTCAAATGGGACGATAAAATTATGCAAGATGAGATATTTGGTCCGATTCTACCGATCATTGAATATGACCAAATAGACGATATAATCCAAGTGATAAATGAACAAGCTAAACCATTGGCTTTGTATTTATTTACCGAGTCAAAAGACATTGAACAACAAGTACTTCGGGATGTTTCTTTTGGTGGAGGTTGTATTAATGATACGATTTTTCAGTTAGGTACACCATACCTTCCGTTTGGTGGGGTAGGAGATAGTGGAATGGGAAGTTATCATGGGAAAGCAAGTTTTGATACATTCAGTCACAAGAAAAGTGTGTTAAAACAAACGACAGCATTTGATTTTTCTGTGCGCTATCCACATAAAAAACACTCTCTTTCCTTAATCAAGCGATTTTTCAAATAACAATACACGCTCTAACGGACGTGTGTTCTGCTAATAGAAGAAAAATAGGACCTTTTTGATTGGTTACGGACATCTGTTCTGTTATATGTCAATAATAGTGAAGAAACGTGCTTGATTTTCTATAATAGCGGAACGTATGTCCGATAGCATCTTTAATTCAGGCTTTTTACATAGAATAGAGGAATAGATGTCCGACACGAAAAAGCACTGTTACTATGTAAATTAATGACAAGTAACTAGTTGACATGGTGGGGGAAATATTATGACAATAAGAGAAATTAGAATAGCTGATGCAAAGAAATTTTTAGAATTACGCAAAAACTTGGATACTGAATCCAAGTTTATGATGTTGGAACCTGATGAAAGAAAAACAACAATAGAAGAAGAGGAAAAGTACATTGAAGATGTCATAAAAAATAAACTTTCCTTAATTTTAGTTTCTGAAATAAATAACCAATTAGTAGGGTATTTATCTGCGAATAGGGAGAAATTCACGCGAATGCGCCATAGTGCATACATAGTGACGGGGATTGTTAAGAACTACACTGGTCAAGGGATTGGAACCAAATTATTTGTTGAACTTGAAAACTGGTGCAAGTCAAACGATATTCATAGGCTCGAACTGACAGTTATGTGTCACAATCTTGCTGCAGTTGCACTCTATAAAAAAATGGGGTTTGAAATTGAAGGGACAAAAAAACATTCTTTGTGCATTGAACGACAATATGTTGATGAATATTATATGGCTAAACTTTTATAATAGTGAGTACCATCAAATTAACATTCTCCTTAGTGATGTTGCATCTTAAAATAAAATGGTTGTAGTACAAAAAAAGGATAGGTAAAGCAGTTGTGATTAATGCTTTCCTATCCCTTTTTCGATCAAACATAACCACTACTTGATTCAAGAAGAGATGTATATTCTTATTTTTTGATAAATGATATCATTCCTATGATAATTAAAGTGACGGTTTAGACCGAGAAATTGTTACATAGGAACATTACTTTTATCCATATATTTGAGAAAGAGGAATTGTTCAAGTGGATGGAGAAATATGTAAGTTGGGTATGTAAAGGGGATGAAAAAATGGAAGAAAAACAAAATTTAAAAAATCTAGAAAACCGGATTGCTCAATTGGAATATGAAGCAAAAGAGCTTAAGGTGATAATCGCTCAATTGCAAGAAAAAGAAAGAAATCTGAACGAGCAACCAATGGAAAAGGAAACACCACTCCAGAAAAAAGAAAATGAGAATAAGGAAATAGTCGATAATGTTAGTCGCTCTCAACATCAACCATCACATAAACAAATCAAAACAGACACAATAGATTGGGAAAAACAAATAGGGCAAGTATGGCTTCCGAGGGTTTTTATTTTTGTCTTGTTAGTTGGTATATTATGGGCGTTCAAAGCAGCTTCAGACTTTGGGCTTATAAATGAGCCGGTAAAAGTGATGTTCGGATATATTGCAGCATGTTTCCTTCTTTATGTTGGATTTAAACAAATCCAACATAAACGAAAAGCGTTAGGACAAGTTTTACTTGGTGGTTCGTTTGTCCTTTTCATGATGACAACGTTCGCCATGCATGTGTTGTACGGAATGGTCCCTATTTATATCGCTTTTAGCTTAAACATCATTTGGCTAGTTGGAGGTTTATATCTCGCCCACATGATTCAAGCTGAATCATTAGCTGTAATTTCAGCCATTGGGGGCTATTTAATCCCGTTTTTAGTCGTAAGTGCAAGTCCAAATGTCGTGACCTTTGTCAGTTTTGAGACGATACTATATTTATCATTTTTATTATTTGCCTTAATGAAAAGATATACAGTTTTATACCAAGTGTCTTTTTGGTTTCTTCATTTGACGTTATTCGTTACTTCCTTGCTTATGTTTAGTTCTAATTTAGAGGTGTATGCGGTCGTTATTTTCATTCAACATCTTTTTATCCTAACGGTTTATCTTGTGAGTTCCATATTTGTGAAACAACAAATATCATTTCTTTTTATTAGTTTTGGGTTTGCGCTTATGTGGGCTAAGATTGCTTTTAACACTAGTGTTTATGAGTGGATTCTATTATGTTTATCTGTTGGATATGTGGTGTTGTCTTTGTATGCATGGTTTAGAAAACAAGAGAAACGAGCGGCATTATTAGTCTTAGCTACATTTTCGTTTCTTTTTTTCCTTCTGCAATATTTTACACTTGAACATATTCTCGGTTTGTTAATTATTCAAGGGCTTGTTTCCCTTTATTTTGGGATTATTTCAAAATCAGTGTTACAACAAATCGGCGGGTGGTTTGTCTATTCATTTGCCTCCATCACGACGTTTTTTACTTTATTTGACCGTTTGTTGTCGATTGAGTTTTTAAATTGGCTTTGTTTATTAGGTTCACTCTATGTTCTGTTGTATTATCTGTTCAAACTTCCTTGGGTACGAGAAAAAAATCGATATTCACTTTCACAGGTCATCACTGTCATTTCTCTTGTTGTCCTAGTTGTGTTTATAACGAATATTGTTGATGTTGTTATGACGCCTTATCCTATTCATTATTATTATATGGCGGTAAGTTTTGCTTGGGGATTATGTTCTCTTGCCTCAATTATACTAGGTTCAAAATTGAAAAATAAAAGTATTAGAGTGTTTGGGTTATCATTATTATTTATAACCGTTGCGAAATTAATATTTATTGATTTGTATATTTTATCGATTTTCGTTCGAGCTGTTCTCTTTATTGGATTAGGCTTAATCGGTATTGTTGTTTCCCGCCTCTATTACAAAGGGAGTAAATAGCATATTGAACGAGCTTTTCGTTCATTCATGGTACACTAAATAAGAGTAGGAGGAGTTAAAGAGAAAAGGAGTAAGAAGGATGGATACTGTTACACACACATTATTTGGTTTAACTACATATGGGGCAATTAACAAAGATAAAATGGATAAACCATTAAGGCGCTCATTGCTTTTTTCGGCTTTAGTGGGAAGTCAAATTCCAGATATTGATGTTGTTGCAAACCTGACAGAAACTGGACGGATAATGGAGCAAATGTGGCATCGCGGATTGACGCATTCTTATTTTATGGTTCCGATTTGGGCGGTCCTCATTTATCTCGTTTGTTATATGATTTGGCAACGAAAAGATCCGATTATTTTTTATCTAGCCTTCATTAATGTGACGATACATAATACATCGGATGCATTAAATGCGTGGGGGACAGGATTGTTTGAGCCTTTTTTTTCAACACGAGTTACGCTTGGAGTCATTCCAATTGTTGATTTGATGATATGGTTTATTATGCTTCTAGGTTTTTTAATCATAAAAGTGAAAAAAGAGATTCCGAGGTTTAAAGTATGGAGAATCGTTTGGGTATTCATTTGCATTCATGTGTCACTCCAGCTTGTTCAAGGACTAGTCATTCAAGACCAAGCTCAAGAACAGTATGAGAAAGTAGCCATTTCTGCAGACTTTATCCCTGGGAGTTTTACCGTGCTTGGAAAGCAAGAAGAAACAGTTACAATTTACAAGCAACGTCTAGGACAAGAGAAAAAGAAAGTGACCGTACTTTCTTCAAATCCTGAAGCGGATTTGGACCTATTGTATCGTGAGAATCCGAAAGCAGAAGTGTTAAATGAATGGTCGCCATTTGTTGTTGTATTTGAAGATGAAACGACAATCGGGATATTCGATCCTAGATTTTATCGCAATGGAAGCTCTTTTTTAACGGAGTCTATTCATAAATAACAATCACCTAGGTTGAAATGGTGAAAACAGGTAGCGAAGCTTTTAGACGACAAAAGCCTTGCTACCTGTTATATGTTTTCTTCACTTTACATTTTAGGTTTTATTAAAGGAAGATAAATTGTAAATGTTGAGCCAACATTGACTTCACTTTGAACCGTAATCTTCCCTTGGTGTGCATCAATAATCTTATAAGTTGTGGCTAACCCTAAGCCAGTCCCATTTTCTTTCGTCGTGTAAAACGGGGTTCCTATGTTTTTCATTTCGTCTGAAGGAATTCCGCAGCCTTCATCGGTAACGTCGACAACAATATACTTTTCTTTTTCAGTAGCTACGATTGATATTTTTCCACCATTTGGCATCACTTCTATCGCATTTTTAATGATATTAATAAAGACTTGTTTCAATTGGTTGCCATCGCCATAAAAGTGGAGCGGTTCTTTAGGCAAATCACTTTCAAGAATAATGTTTAGCATAATGGCTTGTGTTTCTAACAAAGTCAGAACTTCATAAAGGAGCTGGTTCATATTTTGCTCATTTAAAAATGGTTCGTGTGGTTTTGATAAAATGAGTAACTCATTTACGATTAATTCAATCCGGTTCATTTCAGTTATGATAATGTCATAATATCTCTCATGTTGCCTTTCAAGCGGTTTCATAAGCTGAACAAATCCTTTTATCGCTGTTAATGGATTTCGGATTTCATGGGCAATCCCTGCAGCTAGTTGTCCAGCCATTGATAGTTTCTCGGTTTGTACCATAAGCTGTTCTGCTTTTTTTCTGTCACTAATATCTCGGATAATAACTTGAACGGCTTTTTCACCATGAAATAGTGTCGGGATTCCGGTCACTTCTGTTTCAACGATGTCCCCTTTTAATGTATGCCACTCTTGTTCTACCGTTTCACCGATGCTTCCTTTTAAGATTCGTTGTACACGTTGTTTACACTGTTCATGATAGTTAGCGTGAAGAAAATCATAGATGGCTCGCCCAAGTATTTCGTCTTCCGTTTCAGCTTGAAATAAACGAATGCCAGCAGGGTTGACATATAGCCAGCTAACTCCATCAGTAATGGCAATTGTATCTTGGGAGTTTTCGACTAAAAGGCGGTGATGGGCTTCACTTTGCTTTAACATCAGCTCATCTTTTTTTCGATTTGTAATGTCTTTTGAAATTGAATACACCCCTTTAATTTCATTTCCGATTATCATAGGGATGTTTTTTACTTGGAGGTAAATGAATTGTTTATCTTTTCTTTGCAATTGAATTTCATACTCAACATATTCTCCTAGCTTGCTTTTATGGAATGCATCAAGAACAAGGGGCATATCTATTTCATGAACAATTTTATAAAAAGGTTGGTTCGAATATTCACTAGGGCTATACCCTAATATTTCTTTCACACGTCTATTTCCAGAAATAATCGTGCCGTCTAATCCGAGTAATAATACGATATCAGAATTATGCTCAAATAACGATTGATAATGCGCAGCGTTTTCTATTAATTTGTCGTTAATAAAGACAAATAACAACGTTAACCCTAATATAATTATGGTGGCTATCCCAAGTGTTGTTCCGAATGTAAACTGATTCAAACCTTCATGAAGAGTTAAGAAAGTATATTGGCCTATATGAATAAAGTGAACAGAAATAATCGATATACCGAGTAATACCGCACATATGCTTTGGGTGAGATATGTTTGTCTAGAAACATGTATATATGTATAAAATGCGATAAAAGTAAGGATAAAGCAGAAAAGAAACGAAATCCATTCCGTCGTTTGCAACGTGACAATATCATTTATACGAAAGCAAATATAGTTGGCTAAAGAAAGAAATAAGCTACTAAAAATAAGTCTTACTACGCTGTTCTTTTTTTGGATAATGAGTAAGGCAACGTAAACAAGTCCAATTGTCAAACTAACATTCGACAAATAAAAGATTGGATGCTCATAAAATGAATTCGCCCCATAAACTGTACTTAATGCAATTGTATGCATCGCCCAAATCCCGATTATTAGTGAAGCAGCACTTGCAAGCTGAAACAGTTTCTTTTGTATACCAGCTATAATTTTAGCTTTATCGGCAAGGATAAAAAAAGTAAACGAGGCTAATATAGCAATAAAAATAGCAATAGAAACAAGTGGAATATGATATGTATGTAAAAATAAATTCATAGATTCTCCTTTTAAATGTATAAAGCTTAGTTGCTGTTATGTTTATTATACCGTATTTTTTTAAATAGAATAGAGGGAGCAAGAGGAGAGTTCACATATCACGATAAAACGTTTCCTTCGGCCTAATTCAAAGGTCTAAAAGAAAAAATCCAGAAATAAAGATAAAAAGGATGCCTAAAAAAGGGGAGCAACCCTATTGGCACCCTTTGCAATTTATTTATGAACAAGGTTTTGACGATTGGGTGCTTGAGGAGGTTGTTCTAACCAACCATGTTTGATTAAAAGATTGGCTCCGTCTTCCGCATATAAAAGAACTTCATGAAGCAATCGATTATAATGTAAGCCTATATCTCTTCTTGGGCTTGTCCCCATACTCGTTCCATAATGGCTAATCGAAGCCCCTTGTAACGCGGATATATGAAACATCATTAATTTTTCAGAAAATACTTGTGTTGTGGAATTTGTAGGGAGTGTATCCCAAGTCATTGGGGCTGGTAATTCAGATTCATTTAAAATGGAGCTAAACACTTCTACATGTTTTCCAGCGATATTTTTTCCTCTTGAGAAATAATCAATAATTTCTTTTGTTTTAGATGTTTGACAAAATCCAATAATTAAAGATTTTCCGAGTTGATTTCTCTCAATATTAAAGAATAAATTCATAATTTCAACGGCATTTAAAGGCCGACGCTCGCCAAACCATCCTGTTAAAAAACTATGCTCTTGAACAAAATCGACGTTTTCAGGCATTGGAATTTGAGGTGGACGTAAATAAAGCCCTTTTTCTAATAATAAGTCAGCTGTTTTATTATACAATGTAATACTTGACTCTAAGCTTTGGCTATAAAATTGTCGGACATCACTTCGAGCAGCATTGGCTAAAGCTAGAGAATAACTATTGGCACTGATTTTGGCCATATTGTGCAAATAGAATAAGTAAAAGCTATCAGAGTATAAACGAGGAGTAGAAAGAATAACATCTTCCTCAACACTAAAAGCTTTTGGGATGGCAACTTTTTCATTGTTAAACAAAGTCTTTATTTTTTTTGTATGCTGCTCTGAAATGTTTAGACTGTAGTTCACCACTTCTTTTATTGCGTTATCATCGATATGTTGTAAAAAGTACGTTATCATACAAATGGCTGCACAATCATTCGTATAAGTTGTCCATAAAGTCGCTAATTCTGACGATGACAATTTTATAGAATTATCCATTTTCCACATTCCCCCCTTAATCTCACAACGTATTTTTACTATAACCAAACTTGAGTTATTTCATTAGCATTTAGAAATTTTTTGCGTATTTTATACCAATGTATATTTGTTCACAAAACGTCTGACTTTAAAATCTTCTTTTTATATCAAATTTCAATTATAATCTAATAATAGAGGGTTAATTATTGGAGGACTTTTATGAACAACATCGATATTACAAATTATAAAAATTTTGAAGAAGCAGCTTCTGATTTATTGGATTTAATTAATAGTTTTATGACAGATAAATTAGTAACGATAACTAGAATTACAAATGAAACATTTACAGTGTTAAAAGTGTTAGATAATAATACAGGTTGTGGCATTCATGAAGGCTTCACGATAAATGTCAACGATACATTATGACGACGTTTTTTTAGTGGTCGGGAACCACTTGTCATTGAGGATTTGAGGACAGATGAGTTTGGTAGTCAATTTCCACATTTTATTGCTGCTAATGTCCTTTCTTATATTGGTGTTCCAATTATCTTAAAGAATGGGGAAGTGTTTGGATCACTTTGTGCCGTCGATTCAAAACCAACAATATTTACGGAAGAAGAAAAACAGTTTTTCACGAAAATAGCTCGGCTGTTCTCCTATGTGGTTGAATTGGAACGACTAGCCATTTTTGATTCGCTGACAGGGTTATACAATCGGCACTTTTTGTATGAAAATGTTGAATTGCAAAATCCAGGATCTATCCTGTTTCTTGACCTTGATGGGTTTAAAATGATAAACGATGACTTTGGCCATGATATCGGTGACTTCGTATTAAAAGAGGTTGCAAATCGGTTAAAAGCTTTGACAAAAAATTACCCTGATTCGTATGCGGTTCGACTTGGTGGAGATGAATTTGTCATTGTTGTTCCACAATTAATTGATAAAGATGACATTGCCGATTTTGCTAATCAAGTGATTCGGATGATGGATAATTGGCAAATCTTAGATAAAAAACTCCAATTAACTACAAGTATTGGTATTGTTCGTTACCCAAGTGACGGTAAAGACATTAAATTACTACTTAAATTCGCAGACCTTGCCTTATACAGGGCAAAAGCAAAAGGAAAAAATAATTATCAATTTTATTAAAAGTAAAGAAGGTAAAGCTGAATTGGACTCTACCTTCTTTATGTATGTCTGTTTTTCATCACCCTGTTTTCCTTTTCGAAGCCATGAAATTGGTAAAAGAATATAGTGGAAGAATTGAATAAGAACAACATACACATTGTTATACTAACACAAAGCGATATTTTGTTGCGGAGTGATTGCTTTGAATGATATTTCAATTGGTCTTATAGTCTTGCTTCTTTTATTATTATGTTTGTCCGCTTTTTTTTCGTCAATGGAAACGGCGTTTTCAAGTGCGAATAAAATCCGACTAAAAAACTATGCTGATGAAGATAAAAAAGGAGCGCGAAATGCGTATGACATCATTAAAAATTTTGACCATGCACTGTCAACCATTTTAATTGGTAATAACCTTGTTAATATTGCGGCTGCAACGATTTCAGCAAAAATAGCAGCAGATTTATTTGGCGGAAATACAGGCCTTGTTATTAGTACGATTGTCATGACTGTGCTTGTTTTAATTTTTGGAGAAGTTTTACCAAAGTCATTTGCAAAAGAGCACGCTGAGGCATTTGCCTTGCGAATTTCAAGTTCATTACTCATGTTAATGGCCATATTCCAACCATTGACATGGCTTCTCGTCAAGCTTAAGACGATGTTGGCCTCTTTTATTAAGACAAAGCAATCATATCCGTCTATAACGGAAGAAGAATTAAAGGAAATGATTAATATTAGTGAAGAAGAAGGGGTTATTGGCAACGAGGAAAGAGAACTTGTACAAAACTCGTTAGATTTTAATGATATTACGGTTGCGGAAATTTTAACACCAAGAACACAAATGGTGGCAATTGAACGCACAATGTCATTAGAGGAAATTAGTTCAATTTTATTAGAAGAACGATTTTCGAGGGTGCCTGTTTTTGACGGAACGATTGATAATATTGTCGGGATCTTATCCGAACGAGACTTTTTACGAAGCTTAGTTCAGAAAAAACAACCGACCCTTGAAACTTTATTACGGAAACCTTTATATGTTTATGAGACGATGGGAATTGCTCGGCTTCTGCCTCAACTCCAAAAAAATCGAGTTCATATGGCTATTGTTATTGATGAATTTGGGGGAACTTCAGGACTCATAACATTAGAAGATATTTTAGAAGAGCTTGTAGGAGAAATTTGGGATGAACATGATGAAAAAGTTCGAGAAATGGTCCAAATTGAGGAGAATGTGTTTGAATTTAATGGTGACTTTCCGCTAGATGAGTTTGAAAGAGTAATGGGATTTTCACTGCCTACTCGTCATTATCAAACATTAGGTGGATGGGTCATCCAGGAATTTCAACGAATACCTGAAAAAAATGAAGAAATCGAATATGAGCATGTGCATATTGTTGTAACAGAAGCAGAGGAACGGCGGATAAAAAAAGTCAAAGTGATAGTAAAAGAAGAGGGTCTTCCATAAAAATGAATCGTATGGAGGCCTCTTCATTTTGACCATTATGTTGTTCTTTTGTTAATCCGAATATCCTAATACTTCAATGACTGGATTTCCGTTTTCATCTTCAATGTCACCAATTTCCTCATCATGTCGCTCAAGCTTATTTCTTAATTGAAAAATAAGTTCGGTTGGGTTTGTATTGCGTTCGACATCGACCCACTCTGTAATTGTTTTTTCTTCAGAATCATATACCGCACACTGGCCACCTTCTGTTACTAACCAATACCTTTTCATCATATCACCTCTTTTTTTACTCTTCCTTTATCCTTTCCCCTGTTGGGTATTGTTATGAATGGGACTGTAGGAGGAACAAGATGTTAAAATGAAATAATTGTAAACTCTATTGACATTATCCGATAAGAGGAGTAAATTATGATTCATTAGAAAATAAATAATACCTAGACACCTTTTAATCGCTGAATCAGTAGAGCGGGGAAACCATTTATTGACAGAGTAAAATCTGTCTTGGGGTGAATCTTATTAAAATAAGAGGGGATACTCTCAATCCCTAATCCGACAGCTAACCTCGTAAGCGTTGCACCTTTTTTAAGAGAGAAAGGTCTTAGGATTTCCTAAAGACCATTTTATTTGTGATGGTCTTTTTATGGTGTTTTTAGGAAAAAGGAGAATGGAGAAAAAATGAAGAAGCAATTTGCAGTAATTGGATTAGGACGATTTGGAAGTAGTGTATGTAAAGAATTATTTCAGTTAGGACATGAAGTGCTCGCTATTGATAGCAATGATGACAAAGTCAACGCAATATCTAAATATGCCACACACGCTGTTATCGCAAATGGAACCGATGAAAATGCACTAAAGTCTCTTGGTATTCGGAATTTTGAACATGTTGTTGTTGCTATTGGTGATAATATTCAATCAAGTATATTATGTACACTGCTATTAAAGGAACTTGGTATTGAACAAGTGTGGGTAAAAGCACAAAATTATTATCATCAAAGAGTGTTGGAAAAAATTGGGGCTGACCGGATTGTTCATCCCGAAAAAGACATGGGTATTAGGGTGGCACAACACTTAGTTTCAGAAAAAATCATCGATTATATTGATTTATCTGAAGAGTATAGTATTGTTGAGCTCATTGCCACTGATAAAGTGTCTGATAAAACATTAATTGATTTAAATGTTCGTGCAAAATATGGGTGTACGATTTTAGCGATAAAAAGAGGAGAAGATGTAAACGTATCTCCGTTCCCAGAAGATATTATTCTTAAAAATGATATTCTGATTGTTATCGGTCATAAAAATGACTTAAAACGATTTGAAGAGGAAGGAATGTAAAATAATGCCTTCCAAGCTTGTGTCATCAAGTTCTGTAAAAGGAAAAGTGATCCATTTAAGTCCGCCTCAAATTTTGGCACTTAGCTTCCTTGTTTTTATCATCATTGGCACAATTTTACTAAAGCTTCCGTTCGCATCAACAGTTCCAGTTTCATGGATGGATGCCTTGTTTACAGCAACTTCAGCGATAACCGTTACAGGTCTAGTTGTTGTTGACACAGGTACAGCTTACACAGTATTTGGGCAGAGTGTTATCATGATCTTAATTCAATTAGGTGGATTAGGACTTATGACATTTGCCGTATTAATTATTATGGTATTAGGAAAAAAGATCGGTCTTCAGCAACGGATTTTAGTCCAAGAAGCATTTAACCAAACATCATTAGGTGGGCTCGTGCGGCTCGTTAAAATTTTACTTGTTTTTACACTTGTGCTTGAATCTCTTGCCTTTATGATTCTTTCCATCCGCTGGGTTCCAGAATTCGGATGGAAAGAGGGCTTATATCAAAGTTTGTTCCATACAATTTCAGCCTTTAATAATGCAGGGTTTTCCTTATGGTCAGATAGCTTGTCTGCTTATGTAGGAGATCCAGTAGTGAATCTTGTGATTACAGCGCTATTTATTACAGGAGGCATTGGATTTACAGTATTGGCTGACATCTGGTATAAAAAACGGTTTCGAACGTTATCTCTCCATTCTAAGCTTATGTTGATTGGTACTTTCATCATGAATGTGATAGTCATGCTCATCCTTTTTGTGTTAGAGTTTTCAAACCCGAATACACTTGGTCCATTAGCGATAGGCGACAAATTATGGGGAGCTTATTTTCAAGCAGTCACACCGAGAACGGCTGGATTTAATACACTTGATATAGGGAATATGACAACGGCGTCGATTTTGATTCTTATTGTTCTTATGTTTATAGGAGCGGGTAGTGCTTCAACAGCAAGTGGAATAAAACTCACAACCTTTATCGTTATGATTCTAGCAACGCTCACTTTTTTAAAAGGTAGAAGCGAAACGGTTACATTTGGAAGAACTATTCGCTTGCATACGATTATACGAGCACTAGCGATTATCGTGATTAGTATTTTATTCATCTTATTTACTTTATTTCTATTAGTCATTACAGAGGATGCACCGTTTCTAATGATCGTCTTTGAAGTGTTTTCTGCTTTTGGTACTGTTGGTCTTTCAATGGGGTTGACGGATGAATTATCGACTGTTGGGAAACAAATCATTATCGTATTAATGTTTATTGGAAGAATTGGTCCGTTAACATTAGCCTTTACACTTGCTAGACCGAAAAAAGCAGCTGTACGTTATCCAGAAGAAGAAGTGTTTACAGGGTAACCAAAATAAAAAAGGCAACTTCGTTGTATATGTATAGGCAAGAAGGGTATGATGGATGGTGAATCTCATTACTTCATCATTTTAGGAGGAAAAATTATGGCACTTACGTTTAAAGGATTACTAGCAAAAGCTCGGGAAAATGTGACGGGAATCACGTCAGCAGAAGCTCGTGAAAAATTGAATGAAAATCCAAATACACTTGTCATTGATGTGCAAGATGCTACAGATGCTGGAGCATGCGGTTTGATTCCAAGTAGTAAAAACATTTCATTAGGTATGCTTCCGATTCGTGCTGACCTTGAAGTACCTGACCATCTTCGCGATCCTGATTTAGCTGACCGCTCTCGTCCGGTCATTGTGACTTGCGGGGCAGGAGGTCAAGCGACATTAGGTGCATATTTGTTAAAAGAAATGGGTTTCACAGATGTTCATTTCATTGAAGGTGGAACAAAGGCATGGAAAGAAGCTGGGTTTGAAGTTGAGCAATAAAAGAAAAAAGAAGACTTCGAAATGATAACGGGTTCTGCAACCTAACACCAACATTATATGGAAATGAAAAAAGAGTGACGTGGTCACTCTTTTTTGCTAGAGAAGAAAGCTAAAAATTTTGGTCTAGCAGTGAAGCGTTGAAAGCTTATTCTAGAAGAGCGAAGGCTGCTCACCTCGCTTGGAAAGAAAAGACGCTCCCGCGTTTTTCTTATTATTAACAACCATTTTGAATTATTAGTCAAACATAATGGATATTTATGTTAATATATAGTAAAGCTTGTGACCAACTTTACTTAAGCTAAACAAGGCATAGGGGGATACAATGGGTAAACGATCATTATTTATATTAATTATATTTGCTCTTTTAGTTTCTGGTTGTGGAGGCGATTTACAGTCAAATGCAGTTGAATCCAATATAGAAAGCATGCCAAATGATGTGCCACATGATTTTAATTTTTCTGTTAAGTTTGGTGTGAATAAAGGGAATGAGATAAATACATTTGAAGATACAGTAACAAAGGATTTAATAGAAAATGGGTCAGCGACTATAAATCTAACCCTCACAGCTGAAGAAATGGAGATCATCTATCAGAAAATGAAAGACATTAACATATTAAGTCCTAAACAATTAATTCCAGAAACAAATTGTGCGGTAGAGCCTCACGAAGATGATGAATGGAATATTAGTATGAATGGTCAAACAATTACTCATTTCATTTCAGGGGCATATTGTGAACCGACAAATGATGTAACTCAATTCATTGAGTTGAGAAATGATGTATTTAGAATTGTCAAAAGTAAGGATGAGTATAAAGAACTGCCTCCATCCGAAGGTGGTTATGAATAAACTTGCTGTTGGACTATCGGTGACCCCTGTTCATAACAAACCTCACTAGATTATGTATTAATGAAAACAAAAAAAGCACCGCAATATGCGGTGCTTTTGGATATCTTTTTGCTTTTCATTTTCTACAGTTTAAAACGTTGCACAACATCTTGAAGTTCTTCCGCCATTTTGGCAAGGCTTTGAGCAGAAGAAGTGATTTCCACCATGGAAGCAGATTGTTCTTCAGACGAGGCGGCTACATTTTGCGAATAGCTTTGCGCCTCTTTCGCTACTTCGTTTGTTTGATTTATATGATTAACCATTGTTGACGCTTGTGAATTAATCGTGTCGATGGCTGTTGCGATTTCATGAACTTGAGTTGTAACATTTTCGACGGCATTGACAATATCAGAAAAGGTAACACTCGCTTGGTCTACATAGTGGATGCCGTCATGGACAGCTGTTTTAACATTATTTATAGAATGTACGGAATCTTTAATGCCAGCTTGGATTTCATCAATTAAAAGATTAATTTCTCCAGAAGATTGGCTCGTTTGCTCTGCTAACTTTCTTACTTCATCGGCAACAACAGCAAAGCCTTTTCCATGTTCACCTGCTCTTGCAGCTTCAATCGCTGCATTTAAGGCTAATAAATTCGTTTGTTCGGCAATTCCGGTAATTAACGAAATAATTGATCCTACTTTTTTTGATTTATCGCCT
Source organism: Alkalihalobacillus sp. LMS39 (assembly GCF_022812285.1). NCBI lineage: Bacteria > Bacillati > Bacillota > Bacilli > Caryophanales > Bacillaceae > Alkalihalobacillus > Alkalihalobacillus sp. LMS39. The sequence goes on along the minus strand of NZ_CP093300.1, from coordinate 2,942,494 downwards.
AGCTCATTAATTTGGCTCGATGATTGCTCAGTATTGCTATCAATTTGTTGTATTTGCTTTAATGCTTTTTTAATGACGTCAACACCATCTTTAGCAGCGATGCTAGTATTAGATGAAGAGTGATTTACATTTTCCATATTCACAGAAATTTGCTGGAGGTGTTCTGCAATGTCTCCTGCAGCCAAACTAGCTTTCTCAGAACTTTCTACTTGAACATCAGACCCATTGGCAACTTCTTGAATCGATAAGCTAATTTCCTCAGTGGCACGACTTGTTTCCTGAGAACTTGCACTAAGTTGTTCAGATGTGGCAGCAACATATTCAGATGAAGTTGAAATGTTTTCTAAAATCGATCGTAAATTTTCTTTCATATTATTTATGGCTGTGCTTAGTTTTCCAAACTCATCCTTGGAACGAACAGGAATATCTTCAACTTGCAAATTGCCATTGCTAATTTCAGTAGCAGTATTTGTAAGTGTATTTAAAATCAAGCTAGTTGCTCGACTAAAGAAAAATACAACTGCGACACCTAGTAAAAGTGCGACGAACATAGCAATGGAAGTACCAAGCTTTGCTTGTTTCATTTGTTCATTAGCAAGTAAACTAATTTGTTCAGATTGCTGTTCTAATATTTGAACGAGTTGAATGACTAGTTCATTTGTTTCCCGACGAATTTGTATAAGTTGTTCTAGCTTTTGCTCATCGTTTGTTTGAATAATGGCAGTAACTAACTCGTTAAAAATGCTATTATTTTCTATAATTTCGCGATGAAGTTGTTTCATTTCTTCTGTTGTCATTTTGGATTCAACTTCTTCTAATAATGTGATAAGTTGTCTATCCCGGTCATCATACACCTCTTGCCTGTAATCACGACCAATTAAAAAGTCGGAGACTTGTATATATTTCGAACGGAACTGAGAGCCAATTTCAGATACCGTAACAGCACTTTGACCTGTTTGTTGCACTTGCTGTAAATCTTTTTCTACTTGATTAAATTGGACAAGGACAAACGCAAAGACAAGTAAAAAGATGGAGATGACGAGGGCAAACCCAATAGATAATTTCCATTTAACAGAAAGATTACGGAACATCTTCATATTCATATCCCCTTAAAAGTTTTTATTTAAAACTATTGTAACGCATTCACGAGGAGTCGTATATCACTATTTTCGACTTTTTTCGACCTTTTTCTTATAAAAAAGCACCATTATTGAAAAACTTGTCCATTTTTTTCTAGAACTTACTATTTAAACGTGAGAAAAAATGATAAACTGTAATGAAAATCACTACATATTTTTTAGGGTTAAAGTAAAAAATGAATGACACGGAGTGTGATTACAACATATGAGATTAAGATTGACAAAAAGCATTCCCAACATGTTCACGTTAGGGAATTTATATTGTGGTTTTTTATCGATAGGGTTTGCGGCTAGTGGTCAATATAATAATGCTGCAATTTTAATTTTAATAGGCATGATGTTAGACAGTATGGATGGAAGGTTAGCAAGAATGCTACATGCTGATTCTGAACTAGGGAAAGAATTAGACTCGCTTGCTGATATTGTAACGTTTGGAATTGCGCCTTCTTTTTTAGTGTATTATACGTATTTTCATCAGTTTGGTAATCTAGGTTTTATTGTAGCAGGATTATTTCCGTTATTCGGTGCTTATCGACTTGCGCGGTTTAATATTAGTACAAAAACAGCATCGAAACATTATTTTACAGGTGTTCCGATTACAGCGGCTGGCGGGATTTTAGCTTTATTAACGTTATTTGGCTATTGGATTCCTCAAATAGTAACAACCGTTATTTTTACTGCTCTTTGTTTTTTGATGGTAAGTAAACTTAGAATTCCGAGTTTAAAGGAAGTACCTTTACCAAAGTATGGCACAATCATTACGCTGTTTTTAGGTTGTTTGTTATATGTTATTTTTAAAGGGACGTATAGTCAATTTCCATATTTGATCTACATCGCAGCGCCATTATATGTTGCTTTTGTCGCGTATCGATTTATTAAAGGGAAAAATAAAAAGCATGTTGAATAAAAAAAGTCCGATTCGGGCTTTTTTATTTATATGAAAGTAGAATATTTGGGTATAGCAGTGAAGCTTTGAAGGCTATTTCAAGAAGAGCACTTGTGGTTTACTGTCAAAAGCGGGCAGGGGTCCGCACTTCGCTTGTAAGAAAAGAAGCTCCTCGTTTTTCTTATTTATCAAAAATGTGTCGCTTCTATCTTTTCATTGACAGTAAGAATTCCATAGGAATATTGTCGTTGTCTTCGTTTATCTGTTAATGAGCCAGGATTAAATAAAAGGATATTGTCGAGCTTTTTTTGTACTGGGATGTGGGAGTGTCCGAAAATAATGCAATCCACATGTTCGTCTCGAAAAGCATTGATGGCTCTTTGTTCGGTTGTCCCTTTTTTTCCGTGCCCATGTACGACACCAATGGTGAAACCGTTGATATGGATTGTTAATGTTTCGTTAAAATGTTCGTGCATGTCTGATCCATCCACATTTCCAATGACTCCTTTGACAGAGCAATATTTTTGTAAGGTAGTATAAACGTCCATTGTTTGCCAGTCCCCAGCATGGATAATGAGATCGGCTTCATCAATACGGGATATAAATGCTTCCGGTAATTGTTTTGCTTTTTTTGGGATATGCGTATCGGAAATAACAAAGATATTCATCAGAGACTCCATTCTTTGGTTTATTTTGTTCTTTATATTATACAAAAAAGAAGTTTTAGAAAAAAACAATCACATTATCATTAAAAATGAATAAAGCTAAGGTGATAATCCAGAACTGTCCCCGCAGCTGTAAGTGCTGACGACATGAATGAAAACCATTGTACGTTCTTAAGTATGGGAAGGGGGCATGGAGGACGATGCACGAGTCTGGAGACCTGCCTATATTTCCTTAGTTTCTGTTCGTCGGGAGGAAAGAATGAGAAGCGGCATCAGTCTTTTTTTATGGAAACCCTATATTCTTTTATTAAAGGTTTACTTGAGAGATACAAAACCGCAAATCGCAGTATCACTCGCATGTTATAAAGGCATGAAGAAGCTGATATGCTCCCCGTTGGTGGGAAATCATTTAGCATAATAAGCTCTTATAATTCTTGAGATAAACGAACCATATCCCTGCACTGAATGCCATTTTCAAAAATTCTTTCTGGATAATGCCTAACAAAAAAGTCCATATCAACACCAACTATTCTAAATCCACATTTTTGATAGAGGGCAAGTTGATCTATGCTTGAATTTCCAGTACCAATTTCAATTGTTTTGTAACCTTTTGTCTTAGCTACCTTAATTGCATTTATCACCAATTGTTTACCGATTCCTCTTCCTTGTTGTTCTTCTGTTACTGCAACGTTCACAAGTTCCACAGTCTCTGGTCTTGTTGGGAGTAATACATAAACTCCAATAATTTGCTGTTCGATTTCAGCTATAAAACATTCGCCCCTGTTAATGTATTCCTCAACAATCTCTCTTGAAGGGTCAGCCAATAACAATAATTTCAGTGGAAGTTTTTCACTTTTATTAAGTTTCCTTATTTCCATTTTAATCTCTCCTATAATACCTTTTCTGATTTCTTTGACTATATTATATTGTTTTTTCTATCCTGCTTCTTTACTTCAACAAAAGAAAGGCGATAACCTATGTTCAGCTATCGCTATCTTTAGTAAAAAAGTGGAACTTTGCAATTTTATCCACAAACAATATGCTCCGTTCGTTGAAAAAGAAGCAGTATGCCTTCTAATGCAAACCTCCCCGTTTTTTATATTACATTGCTTCACAAAGTCTATATATTCCTTTCATTTATTTTAACATAAATATCCAATCCCTTCCTTTTTACCATGTGAAACCGCATATGATTTGAAGGCGGTGAATATCTCGTTAACTAGTATAAAACAGCTATCATACTTTTAGTTGAAAACGGATAGTTATAAATGTCATTTGAAAATACATATAAAGGGGAGAGTATGATGAGAAAAATTCGTCCAATTATCGTAAGTAGTTTTGTCGCTGTTGCTTTAGTGGCGTGTAATCAACCGACTGAAGAAGTAGACCAAGAAGTTGAACAAATCGAACCGGAAAAGTTAAATGATGAAGTAGAAGATGAAGAGCCTGAACCGGAAGAAAGTGAACAACCTGTAGAGGAAGAAAAAGAAGAGGAAGAGAAAAAAGAAGGAGATGAAGGAATCGGTCACCACCATGATTTACCTTATGAATGGAGTGGGAGTTTCGAATTCAAAGAAGGAACGTATACATTAGAGCTTCCGAAAAATGAATTTGGAGATGAATCGATGCTTATCGCATTTATTTTGGAAAATAGTAATATAACAGATTTGGAGCACCATGCTGCTCATATTTTAGAAGCGGATGTAGATGACGTTTCACAAAGTAGTGCGTTTGAAGCCATGAGTGAATATGGTTATAACCTAATTTTAAATTCAAACGGTTCCTCGTCATTTACATTTACTATTGCAACTAGCGGAATCTACAAAATATTCACCGAGCACGTTGCTGAAGAATTCGATTTATCTATTGTAAATGAAGCTAGTGAAGTCGTCCAGGTTGAAAACCCACAGGAATATGAAGGCCATGGACATAGTCATGGTCATGATCATGACCATGATCACGACGAGGATGAATAGGAGCTTGTCGTGATATGGGGGAGGGTGTGTTATGTTTTCCAGTTGCTTCGACAACGAGTATTGTCGCAGCAGGCTTTATTTTTACATTCTATCCGTGGACTAAAAGAAGAAAAAAACCAAAAGGGAGATTAATGACGGCTACTTTTTGTTCTATCTTTAATAAGCATTCCAGTTGGTCCCATGCATGATGTTGATGTTGTATGGGTGGGCGTTGAGTATGTAGTGCTTCAGTCGGGGAAAGTGCTTATGCGCAGTTCGATTGAAATATTAGAAGAGAGTGAACTGATGACAAAAACAAAAGTAACAACGCTGACTGTATTACAGCTATTTGAATATACGTCATTTCGCACAAAATCAATTGAAGAAGCAAAAAAGATAGGTTCAAAAAGATGGAGAAAGTATGGTGAAAGGATAAGGAGTTTGACATGACAAGAAAAGTTTGTGTTTGTTTGTTCGTTGTTTTCTTTATCATGGGAAGCCATGTTTATGCTCACAAAATGCTAATTGAACCAACTGAGCAAGGTGTAGTTAAAGTTCATTATGAGGATGGAAGTTTTTCTGCAAGGACCGTTGTCTCTGTGTATGATAAACATGAAACGTTACTAGGTGAAGGGAAATTAGATGAGCACGGATATTTTTCATACGATAATATAGATGGTGCCTATTTATTAGTAGCAGATGATGGGATTGGGCACAGAGTGGAATGGATAGTTGGGGAAGAAAGAGAAACAACGATTTTTACTGAGAACAAATGGTTAGTTGTTTCTATTGTTCTTATTGTTCTCGTCGGCTTCGCTTCGTTTTTTCAAAGAAAGGCGTTACGAAAAAATGAGAATAACGAAACAGGATAAAAAGATGAGAAGAAGCGTTTGATACGCTTCTTTTTTGATAATTCAAATTGATGAGTGCATAATAAGACCTTGTTCTGAGGAGTAAAAAAGAACCTTGAATATAATGGGAATTATGATATAATGATGAGCTGTCGCAGCAGACTCGGGGGTGTCTGACACCCTAAAAATCATACTTTTGCTTGATTGTTTTTGTTATCCAGCTAAGGTAGGATTTAATAATATAAGTCTTTTTTACCTTTTTTATCATAAGGAGTCAAAATGGAAACAGAATTTTTAAAAGTGTTAGATGAAAATGGAAAATATGTGGGTGAAGAGACCCGGGATAAGATTCATCAAATGGGGTTTTGGCATGAGACTTTCCATTGTTGGGTCTGTAGTATAGAAAACGGGCAACGGTATATTTACTTTCAACTACGAAGTCATAAGAAGAAGGATTATCCTCATTTATATGATATCACAGCAGCTGGGCACCTTTTAGCAGATGAATCGATTGCTGATGGAATAAGAGAAGTAAAAGAAGAGATCGGGTTAGTAGTAGGACCGTCTGATCTTATGTCATTAGGTAAAGTGAAAAATTCAATTGTTACATCGAGTATAATCGATAATGAAATTTCACATGTTTTTTTATATCATTCTCCACATTCATTTGAGCGATTTCAACTACAAGAGAATGAGGTTTCTGGCATCGTGCGCACACTTTTTTGTGATTTTGCAAAGTTATGTAATGGTGAACTAGAATCAATTGAAGTTTCAGGTTTTGCGATTCAAGAAAGTGGAATCAAGATTGAACTAAAGGAAAACATCACGTTTGCTCAATTTGTTCCACATGAACATTCCTATTTTGCAACTATCATTAAAAGAATAGAAGAATTAAACAAACTCATCTAATGCAAGACATAAAAGGGGATATTTTAATGGGTAAGGCAAGTCATATTTTCATTGATAACATGGAGAAATACAAGGATCCCGTGCGATATGATAAAGAGTATGAACAGCATCAAGCGGAAATTCCATTGCTTTTAGAGTGGGCGAAGAAACAAGGTGGTCCTGTCATTGATTTGGCATGTGGTACAGGAAGAGCGACCATTCCATTGGCGAGATCAGGAATTTCAATGATTGGCATTGATTTAAATGAAGGAATGTTAGAAAGAGCCAAACAAAAAGCAAATGAGCAACATATCTCTATTTTATGGTCTTTGCAAGATTGTTCGGCTTTTTCCATTGGTTGTAAAAGCCCATTTATTTATATGATTGGAAACTCTTTTCAACATTTTTTAACAAATGAATCGCAATCAACGCTTTTACGATCCGTATATCAACATTTATCCGACAATGGCATATTTCTCTTTGGGGTACGCTTTCCAACTGTAAATGAATTGCAAAGCGGGACAATACATAAAAAGGTTTGTCATGATGCTGAAGGAAGGCAAGTGACAGAATATAATCAAAAAGAATATGATGCTCTTACCCAAGTCGTTCTTTCAACAACGATAAAAGTAACCAAAGAACATACGGGTGTGGAATCGGTCGAAAAGGAAAGTATCTCTTTACGGTATGTATTTCCTCTAGAACTAGACCGCATTGTCAAAGAAAGTGGCTTTTCTGTCTTGGCGAAATATGGTTGTTGGAATAAATCACCACTCGCAACAAATAGCAAAGAAATGATTTATTTATGTCAAAAATAAAAATTGAGAAAAGAGATTTACCGCTTTAAAAAGGTAAGTCTCTTTTTCATTTGTTGAAGACAATGTCAATGAATATAATACGAATACGAATGGAATTAAAGCAAACAGTATAGAAGACGACACTTTATACGAGGAGTAAACAAGGTGAATGTAAAAAGGATATATTTGATAGGTGCTTGCATTTCATTATTTGTATTAACGTACCATTTACTTGATATTACATATGGTTATATTCCAAAGCAAAACGAAGTGTTAAATGAACGAACTACGGAGTTTCAAGAACTGGTGAAATATGATGTCATGGGTGTTTTTATCTCACCAGAAGAAGCAAAAGAAATTGAACAAACAAAGGCAGGTAAAGAGTTACTACAGCCTCAGTCTGGAGCGATTGAAGTAAATGAGCGACTGGTGAAAGATGGAAGGAAAAGTTTCTATGTGGAAACATTTGATAATGAAATTTTTATGACGGATGTTCTAGGTTTTGTCGATGGACCATTACGGATAAAAAACGTTCTTAAAGCGATATTGGAATTGAAAGGGGAAGGGACAACGAATTTAAGAGTGGAATTAGCTGAAGATTTTGAAGTGGGAGAAAAGAAATGGAAAAAGGGAGACAAAGTAAATACCGGTTTAGATGTAGCAGCAGGAGGATTAACTCCTTTAGGGGTACCCATTTCGTTTTCTGATGGAAGGGTAAGAGTCGGCATTAGTTGCGCACTATGTCATGCGTCAGTGGATGAAAAAACAGGAAAAGTGATGGAGGGAGTACCGAATAACGATTTAGATACAGGACTATTATTAGCTCTTGGCACGAATTCTGCTGCCCATTTTCCTACAGCGAATATTGAATCACTGCAAGACTATATAACAGATACGAAACGAAGTGTCACGAATTCCAAAGGGAAAAAAGAAGCGCTCCCTGACCCTGATTTATTCGAAAAAGCGGTGGATGAGTCGTTTTTAAAATGGCCAAAAGGGAGCTTTGACACTTCAGCAGATATGTCATCGAACCCGACACAAATACCGGATGTATTTACATTAGGTGATCACCCGTATAGCTGGAATGGATTTGCAGGAATTGGTCCTTTTAAAGGATTAACAACGTTTAATAACAAAGTACATTCCTTTAATTCCGATACACTGTCAATGGCAGAGCATAGTGAAGGGTTACATGATATTGATAAAGAAGTGTTTGTGGGAACAATCTTACAGCGAGCATCTCATCGGAAATATAGATATGATGTTGAGAGTGAAAAGAAGCCTTCTCAATTTTTCAATGAAATTGACGAGAACCCTGGTGCACCAGGAACAAACCAAAGTGTCGCTCCACCTAATTTTCCGAAATTGTCGATGTTTAATCCGAACGGTACGATTGTGACCAATAAAGGAAATCCAATCGGTTATGAAAATAATTCTATGTCAGCTTTTCAAAATTCATTAGTTCCTCCTAAATTACATCGTCAAGTTAGAGCGGATGTACTTGCCACGGGTGAAGAGGTATTTAAGAGAGCAGGATGTATTTCATGTCATGCTGGACCTACGTTTACAAATCATCAAATCATTCCAGTGGAAGATATTAAAACGGAGCCGTCTCGGGCGGAAGCAATGAAAGCAGTTCAAGAATTATTAGGTGACTCGTTAATGTATTCACCAGATACGGTTAAACCAATTCCAGAAAACCCGACAATTTTACGAATACCAGAGGAACACAGAACTAAAGAACAACAAAACCTAGCTTTTTCTATCGGATCAAAAGGAGGATATAAAGTTAAAGGGTTGATTGGATTAGCCTATACTCCTCCGTATTTGCATGATGGTGGTGTTGCAGTTGGAGATGATATTAATCATGATATAGGCGTACCAGGCACGTTGTTGGAAGGAAAAACCCCTAATGCTTACAACAGTCTTGTCGCGATGGTTGATCAAGAGTTGCGAGACAAAGTAATTGAAGCGAATCGGTCAAATCCTGACTTACGTGATGTTCATGTTGAAGGGGTGGGGCATGAGTTTTGGGTAGATGAAACAACCGGGTTTACGAAAGAAGAGCAAGAAGCTTTAGTTGAATATTTGCTATCATTAACAGAAGCAAAAGAGGATAAAAAGAATAAAAAGTAAAAAACCAAGAATATGGCTTGCTCATATTCTTGGTTTTGTCTTTTTGGGGAGGACAAGTGTCCATTTTGGGTGTCAGACACCCTTCACCGATTGCTTTAACTTTGACAATGCCTTTCGGAAGAAGCCTTTGACATCGGAGCTGTCTTTTATTTTTTCGTACATATCTTCAAATGTGTGAGCATCTAGTGGATATTGTTCACCGTTTTGATCTGTAATTAAATAATCACCAGGATTTCCAACCATTTTTCCCTCTGAGGTAGTAATTGTAATTGTACGAGTAATTTTTACAGCTTCTACAACAACAGATTTTCTACGGTACTTCGCCATGATGCACCTCCTTTTTACATGAAAGGTATTCACCTATTGTTTCTATTATTAATGTACGCAAACAAGTCCGCATTTGTGACCTATTGCATCGCGTAGAGTGTAGAATTGAAATAAGATTGTAAAAAAACGAAAAAGAGCCTAACAAAAATGTAATCAAAAACACAGTGGATTATGGTATGGTAAAAGGAACAAGGATTGGAAGCTTTTGCTGAATGAAAAGGAGAGAAACAGTAGTGAAAAAAAGAAAAATAATAACGATAATAACGTCCTTTCTAATTTTGACAGGCTGTAGCCAGCAATTAGATGAGACGTTATTGACGAAACAAGAAGATATGCTTTCTGTTCAGGCACCGATACATATTTATCAACCCGTTACGAAAGAAGAAGCGGCTGAAGCAGTACCGTTTTCACTCCATTTCCCAACATATATACCGTTTGATGCAGTGGAACAAGATGTTGTCATTACAAGTTGGGATGAAGATTTAAAAGAAATTGCTTTATCAACGCAATATTCAAAAGAGGAGACATCACATGAACATATTGAATATGTCGTTGCAAACTTTGACCAGTTTTACCGAGCGATGGTCTATGACTCTGAATTTGAACGAGTTGTGTTAGATGATGGTATCACCGCATTATTTTCAGAGACGCCGTTTCTATCAGCTGAATTACATTGGATAAAAGATGATTTGGAATATAATTTACACTATAGCTTAGGGTTTGATTATGAAAAAAGCGCAAAAGAAGAGTTAATGAAAATCGCAAATTCGATAAAACAAAATGAAAAAAAAGACCAGTAATGGTCTTTGAGGCTGTCGCGAATAGCTTGACAGCTTTTTTCAAATGCCTTTCTTTCGGACATGGGTTCTTCTATTATATGAGCTTTTTTAAATATTTAACAATAAAAGGAGTCTGAAACCACTGTAGGGTATTATTAGATGAAAATTTATTATTCAACAGCTCTATCCTTTAATAAGCCTTTAGGGTTAATAAAGTGAAAATAAATAGTTAGTTTGTATATAAAGTAGGAGGAAATTGAATGAACAATAGAAAGTCATCAACAGATAGGGCTATATGTGGCGTTTGTGGAGGTATAGCTGAACATTTTGGTATATCCTCTTTGTAGGTAAGGGTAATATTTATTTTTTTACCTATCAATATACTCATTTATTTAATTCTTGCTAACACGCTGTCGGATAGCCCACCCTCAATATAAAAAAAGTGTTGTAACGATATTTTTTCATTTTCCCGAAAACGATTTTGAAATAGTGGAAAACTGTATTTTTAGTAGAAATGACTAGAGCGATGGACTTAAATAAGGAAAAGCATATAAAAAGCAAGTCCCCAAATCATAAGCGCAGATGCTTGATTAAATCGTTTTCTCCACCCAATATTTTCACTTAGTTGACCAACGACTTTTCCGATAAAGCCTAGTAAAAAGAAATAGAGCCAAGAAACAATAATGGCTGCAATCATAAATAGCCATTTGGCCTCATTGTGATAAGGGAGAGAATTTGTTCCGAGGACTCCGATTGTATCTAACAAGGCATGCGGGTTTAAAAGAGAAACAGAAAGAGCAAATATAATTTGCTTTTTTGCAGGAACCGGAGGGGTTGCTTCATTTCCAGTGACGGAAGAATGCCAAATGCTCCAACCGATATAAAGCAAAAAGAAAAAACCACCAATCATTAAAATCCCTTGCACACTTTCAAAAAAATCAGCAATCAAGTGTAAAAAGCTAACGGCGATAATAATTAACACTGTATCACAGACCGAAGCGGTAATAATCGCTGGTAATGCTTTTTTGTAGGAAGACTGTGTTAATCCTTGATTGAAAATAAAAATGTTTTGAATGCCCATTGGTAAAATCAAGCCGAATGCTAATAAAAAGCCGTGTATAAATGCGTCCATAAAATATCTCCTTTCACGAATTATTGTACCGTACAATTTACTTTTGTCACCATCCAACTGGTTGGTAATCAAACCAACCAGTTGGTGATTTGGTATGGTATTCTTATATAGAGAGGTGTAGAAATGGAGCTATCGTGGAAACCAAATCGAAAAAATAAAGTCCCAATTTATTTACAAATTAAAGAATACATAATAGAAAAAATTAAATATGGTGAATGGCCAGTTGGTACCGTGCTCCCATCACAAAGAAAATTAGCACAGATGGTAGGGGTAAATAGAAGTACAGTTGTGCAAGCGTATGAAGAGTTAATGAGTGAAGGATTAATTGAAGGGGTGGAAGGGAAAGAAACAAAGGTAATTAACACAACATGGAACATATTCGCAAAAGACGCAAAAATAACAGATTGGAACTATTATGTAAAAAATAGTTTATTTGAACCAAACAAAGTATTTATACAAAAAATAAACAAAGCAGAGTTTAATCCGAATATCATTCGGTTAGGAACGGGAGAACTTTCCCCCCATTTGCTTCCTGTTACACAAATGAAGGAGATTGTCTCTTCATTACAGATTGATCCTACTCATTTACGTTATGAAGAACCAAAAGGCTCGATTCAATTACGAATGGCATTATCAGAACATATTCAAGCTTTTGGAATAAAAGCATCACCTTCAAACATACTAATTGTTTCTGGTGGATTACAAGCCTTTCAATTAATTGCAAATGGCCTATTACGACCGCAATCAAAAATACTAGTCGAATCTCCTTCTTATTTATTTTCATTAAACCTTTTTCAGTCATTACAGATGACACTTATCGATGTCCCACTTGATAAAATGACGGAACAAATGTCGATTATTAAAAAAATGAAAGAACAGCATAACGCCAGTATGTTATATACAATTCCAACGTTTCATAATCCAACAAGCTTTAGTTATAGTGAAGAACAGCGAAAACAAATCGTCTCATTATGCCAATCGATTCAACTTCCTCTAATCGAAGACGATGTTTACCGAGAATTGTGGATTGATGAACCACCACCACGGGCACTTAAATCTTTTGATTATGCAGGTAATATTCTTTATGTTGGTAGTGCGTCTAAAATCATTAGTCCTGGTTTGCGTATTGGTTGGGTTGTGGGACCTGATTATGTGATTGACCGACTGGCTGATTTGAAAATGCAAACAGATTATGGAACGAGTTCAATCTCACAAGCCATCTTACATCAATGGCTTGAACAAAAGCATTGGTATACCGATCATGTTCATAAAGTGAGAAACGAGCTTCGAAAAAGACGTGATTTTATGGTCGGTTGTTTACAGCAATATTTTTCTGAACTAGCCTCATGGACGAAACCAACGGGTTCATTTTATATTTGGCTTCGTTTGAATCAACCTATTTCGCCAACACTATTATTTGAAAGATTGCTAGAAAGGAATATTCTTATTCATCCAGGGGCAATTTATCAAGAAAAAGGAGGAGTCCACCTCCGCTTATCCTATTCGTATGAAAGTAAAGAGAATATGGAGTTTGCTCTGCGAGAATTAGCGACAATAATAAGAGAAAAAACATAAAACCGTAACATGGACCTTTAGGAAAAAAATTGAGAGGGTGCGATAAAAATGAAAGTAATGCCATTGGAAAAAAGAATGATTACAACATCAAGACTTGTTTATGGATGTATGGGATTAGGTGGCGATTGGAATGCAGCACCGATAACTGAAGAAAATATTAAACAAGCGGAAGAAGCGATAGATGCCGTCTTGTCTATTGGTGTTACAATGTTTGACCATGCAGACATCTATAAACGTGGGAAATCTGAACAAGTTTTCGGTGAAGTATTAAAGAGGCAGCCACAATTAAGAGAAAGAATTGTGATTCAAAGCAAATGTGGGATTCGGTTTCCAGAAGGAGAAATTCCGCAGCGTTATGATTTTTCAAAAGACCATATTGTAAATTCAGTCGATGGGATTTTACATCGGTTAGGCATAGAACAGCTTGATATATTGTTATTACATAGACCTGATCCACTAATAGAACCAGAAGATGTGGCTGAAGCGTTCGAACAGTTGATAAAAGCAGGGAAAGTGAAGCATTTCGGTGTGTCGAATATGAATGCAGCGCAAATGAGAATGATTCAAGCATATGTAGAAGACCCACTTGTTGTGAATCAACTAGAATTGAGTTTAAAACGAATTGACTTCCTAGAAGAAGGTGTCTTTGTCAATCAACAAGCAGGTACAAACATTCATTTTGGGGATGGGATTATCGAGCATTGTCAATTGGAAACAATTCAAATCCAAGCATGGGCGCCGTTAGCGAATGGCATATATTCCGGTCGGGAAATGGAGCTACAAAGTGAAGCAGATAAACGGACAAAAGCATTAGTAACAAGACTAGCAACAGAAAAAAACACAACGCCGGAAGCGATTGTGCTTGGTTGGTTAATGCGTCATCCTGCCAAAATCCAACCTGTGATTGGAACGAGTCACCCTGAACGAATTGGAAAATGTAAAGAGGCTATTGAAATAGCAGAAACGATGACAAGAGAAGAATGGTATATGTTATACGAAACTTCAAGAGGAATGAGAATGCCATAAGAAAATGAAAAACTAGTGTAGTGAGGAAAGCCTAGGGTAGATAATCCTGTTTGGCTTTCCTCTTTTGCTATTCACTACTTTTTGGAAACAAATTCGCTCCGTTTATCAATAATTCGAACAGCTTTTCCTTCAGAACGTGGAATCGTTTTTGGCGGTTGGATGTGAATATCCATCGAAACGAGACAATTTGCCTTCATAGAATGAACAATTTTCTTTTGTAATAAAAGAACTTGTTCATTTTGTAAATCAAAATTAGGAAGCAGATTATAAAACTCTTGGGTCATTTCGCAGTGGAGCTCAACACTGTCTAATGGACCTTTCTTTACGAGGTGGATTTGGTAGTGGGGTACGAGCTCTTCAAGCTGCAGAAGATACCTTTCAATTTCAGAAGGAAAAATATTAACGCCACGAATAATGAGCATATCGTCAATTCTCCCTTTTACTCTCGACATTCTCGCTGTTGTTCTTCCGCAAACACATTTTTCGCGTGTAATGGAAGCGATATCTCCAGTACGGTAGCGTATAATCGGAAGAGCTTCCTTTGTTAAACTTGTAAAAACAAGCTCCCCGTCTTCCCCGTCAGGAACAGGTTGAAGTGTGTCAGGGTTAATCACTTCAACAAAAAAGTGATCTTCAGCAATATGTAGACCATTTTGTGCTTCATGGCATTCGATCGAAACGCCAGGCCCGATGACTTCGCTTAAACCATAAATATCAACCGCTTTAATTCCAAGTTTTTCTTCAATCGTTTGTCTTAATTCCTCAGACCATGGTTCTGCCCCGAATATACCATATTGGAGACTACATTCATGAGGATGATATCCAAGTTCTTCCATTCTTTCGGCGATATTTAGCACATAGGAAGGGGTACCGCCAATAATTTTTGGTTGAAAGTCTTTAATGAGTGTAATTTGTCTATCAGTATTTCCTCCAGAAACAGGAACTGTAACACAACCGAGCAATTCAGCCCCGTAATGAAGTCCTAGTCCACCTGTAAATAAACCATATCCATATGCGTTATGGAAGATATCTCCTTTTTGTCCTCCGGCTGTTACGATGGCTCGAGCGACAATTTCTGACCAATGAAAGATATCATTTTTTGTATATCCTACAATTGTTGGTTTTCCGCTTGTACCTGAGGAACCATGAATTCTGACAAGTTCTTCTTTTGGTACCGCGAATAACCCAAAAGGATATTGGTCACGTAAATCTTGTTTTTTTGTACATGGTAAAAGTCGAATGTCTTCTAAACTTTGAATGTCATCGGGTGATACATTCAGCATTGTTAATTTTTCTCGATAAAATGGAACATTGGTAAATACATGCTGAACTGTTCTCTGTAAGCGCTTTAACTGCAGAGCTTGAATTTCTTCTTGGTGTAGTGATTCAAGTTCACTATAAAAGTTCATAGTTTCTCCTCCCAAAAAAGAATAAGTATTACTATCAAATAACGAATTTCAAACGAATTATAAAAACATTGTTATAAAGAGAAGGTTATAATGATCTTTTTTTCTTGTCAATATATATTCTGAAAATTCGTTCGAATTACGAAGTAATAGAAACCGTAGGAAGTGATACAGAAGTTGAGATAAAGAAGTAAGACTTTAGTTTCTGTAGATATATAAGAGGGTAAAAGTGTTGTTGCTCATAGTACAAATGAATGAAGAGAACATTTTTTTAAAATTAATAATAAACAAAAGTATGTACTTTCTCACCTGAAAACCAAATTGTAAGTTTAAATGAAAAAACATGCTGTTAGCAATTAACGCATGTTTTCTTATGGGACAAAAGAAAAACGTTTGTTTAATAAAAAGGAATAAATAGGAGGCAGAAAAGGGAAAACAGCGACCAATTTGCCGGATTTCAGAAAATCTCTTGATTTTTATATAACATTAAAATATAATTACGTTAAATAAACGTTATATAGTGTAAAGGGAGGAAAATATATGGCGGTTGAAATGAAATACGACGACCCGATTCAACAAAAGAAATATGAAGACTTTCTTTCGCACATTGAGTCAGGCGGCAAAATCGAAGCTGATGATTGGATGCCTGAGGATTATCGAAATACATTAATTAAATTGATTTCGATGCATGCGATTAGCGAAATAATGGGAGCGCTTCCAGAGAAAGAATGGACACCGAAAGCCCCATCATTAAAACGAAAATTAGGCATCATGGCAAAAGTACAAGATGAAATGGGGCATGGTCAACTATTATTACGAGTGGCAGAAGATTTAATGAAGCCAATCGGGAAAAATCGTGAAGATATTATGAGAGATTTATTCAGTGGTGATTTAAAGTTTCATAATGTGTTTCATATGAAAACAAAAACATGGGCTGATGCCGGGTTGGTCGGCTGGTTAGTCGATGGCGCAGCCATTATTACACAAACAAATATGCTTGATGCTTCTTATGCACCATATGCTCGAGCATTAAAGCGGATTGCCGCAGAAGAAGTCTTTCATGCTCAGCATGGAGAAGCCATTATTATGGCACTTTCAGAAGGAACAGAACAGCAAAAAGAAATGGTTCAAGAAGCTCTGACGCGTTGGTGGCCTGCCCTATTAATGTTTTTTGGACCACCTTCTGCAAAAACCACGGGGACTTCGAAACAAGATACAACGATAAAATATAAAATTCGAAAAAACACGAATGAAGAATTACGACAATACTTTTTTACAAAATATGTCCCCCGCGTTCTTTCACTTGGATTAACGATTCCTGATGAGACCATTTCCTATAATGAAGCAACAGGTGAATGGACATATCAACAACCTGATTGGTCAGAATTTAAACAAATTATTTCCAATAACGGTCCTATGTCAAAAGAGCGTTTGCGATTACGCAAACTGTCCTATGACAATAACGAGTGGGTTCGTGAAGCATTAGGAGCAACAGCCATTTTACAATAAAAACAATGTTTCTAGTACATGTAAAGAAGAGAAAAAATAGGGGGGAGAACACAATGGACGAAAAGAGAAGTTATATTAACCAGTTTTATGATGAATATGTTGTGTTTAGCCGGAAAACACCTTCAGCCCATATGCAAGAGCAATATACGTTACTTGCACCGAACCAAGAGATTGCCCTTGTCATGGCACAAGAAAACTTTATGCGAAGAGAGCCGGTTTGTGATGTGTGGGTTGTGAAATCTTCGGATATTCGCAGACTCTCTTCAGAGGAACGTCAAAGCGTTACTCGTTTAAAAAATAAAGAATATCGAGAAACAAAAGGCTACGGTTATTTACGTAAAAAGTGGCGTGAAAAAGAACAAGATATGTTGGATGAAAAAGAGATTATGTCGTGGTCAAAGGGGGCAAAGCCATGAATTTTCAGTTAGCGGAACAAGTGCAGAACGATGACTGCAAAAAAGCACTCGTTGAATTATTGTATCAGCTAGCCGATGACGATTTCATCACGGCATTTCGCGGAACAGAATGGCTTGGTCTTTGTCCCCATATAGAAGAAGACGTAGCGTTTTCATCCATTAATCAAAACACGATGGGGCATGCTGCAATGTTCTTTCAATTGCTAGAAGAACTAGGAGAAGGAAATGCGGATACATTAGCTCATGCAAGAACAGCAAATGAACGAAAAAATGCGATTATTTTAGAAGAGGTAAATGGTCCGGGCACATACTTGGATGAGCCACGATTCGATTGGGCTTTCACAGTTGTACGAAACT
Source organism: Alkalihalobacillus sp. LMS39 (assembly GCF_022812285.1). Lineage (NCBI taxonomy): Bacteria > Bacillati > Bacillota > Bacilli > Caryophanales > Bacillaceae > Alkalihalobacillus > Alkalihalobacillus sp. LMS39. The sequence goes on along the minus strand of NZ_CP093300.1, from coordinate 2,924,650 downwards.
ACTTATATGAAGTGTATAAAAGTATTCGTATTCAATCTCTTAAACAATCATCCTATCAACCATTAGCCAATGTGGCAAAAAGTATTAGTGGTGAACATTTTTATCATCTCATGCATTGGGACGTATGGTTTAAGCAATTATTTTCGAGTACAGACGAAGCGAAAAAACGAATGACTCTCCAGTTAGAACGTGTGTGGGAAGAGTTTGGTGGTGTTCTTTCTTTTGGACCAGAAGAAAAACAAATGGTCGAGTTTGGGTTCATTGAATCTGAAGAACAATTAACCTCTCGTTGGCTTGAAAAAATAGACAGCGTTTTCAACGAATTAAATATCCCGATGCCAGCCAGCAAACCAACAATGAATAAAGGTAATGGTCGTTGTGGTGTGCATACAGAAGAATTAACTACAGCCATTGAAACATTAGCAGAAGTGTATAATGTTGACCGATTAGCTGTTTGGTAAAAGTTAAATTTAAGTACAAGGGAGGTGAGGATGACGATGATAAATAAGCTAACTTGTATGACACAAATTGAAGAAGCTCTCACCTTCGTAAAAGACCCTGAGATTCCGTCTGTAAGTGTAGTCGATCTTGGCATGGTTTATCATGTTGAGGCCGAACACAAAAATGTACATGTGAAAATGCTTCCTACTTTTGTTGGATGCCCAGCACTTGACATCATTAGCCGAGATATCAAAACAACGATAATGGAAAAAGTAGAGTGGGTCACGAATGTGACAGTCACATTTGTCTTTGATGAAACATGGACGACAGAACGAATTTCTGAAGAAGCCTATGAAAAACTAAAATCCTATGGAATTGCACCACCTCCCCGTGATTATAAAGAAGGAGACCCATGGTCGGTTGATTGTCCTTATTGTGGGTCGGCTTATACGACAATCGATAACATTTTTGGCCCTGCTGCTTGTCGCAGTATTTTATATTGTAAATCTTGTAAAAATCCATTTGAAGCGATGAAACCCATTGCTTCATCTTAATAAAAGGAGAATGATAAACATGGTAAAACTAATTGCGTTGTATAAAACACCAGAAGACAAAGAGGCTTTTGACAAGCATTATTTTGAGGTTCATGCTCCGCTGACTGCTAAAATTCCAGGATTACGTGAAATGAAAGTGTCAAAGATTGTTGGGTCGCCAATGGGAAAAACAGATTATTATTTGCAATGTGAAATGTATTATGACAGTCATGAAGCGTTTAAAGCTGCAATGAAAACAGATGAGGCAAAAACATCTGGTAAAGATTTAATGGGATTTGCCGGTCATCTTGTGACTTTGCTTATCGGAGAGGACGTTAATGAGTAACTATAAGTTTATCAAGACATCGGTAGAACAATCAGTGGCGGTGATTCAGCTTCATCGCCCAGATGTCTTAAACGCCCTTAATCGCAAAATGGTAGATGAAATTGTTGATGCTCTTACTTTCTTTGACAACGATAACAAGATTAAAGTAATCGTACTAACAGGAAATGAAAGAGCATTTGCGGCAGGGGCGGACATTGACGAAATGGCCAATGAAACACCGATGACATTAGAACGTTTAGACCCGTTTGCGGTTTGGGATAAAATCGCTCTCGTGAAAAAGCCGATTATAGGTGCTGTACAAGGGTTTGCCTTAGGTGGTGGATTTGAACTTGTTTTAAATTGTGATTTAATTTTTGCCGCTGAAACCGCACAGTTTGGATTCCCGGAAGTAAATTTAGGTGTGATGCCTGGTGCTGGTGGAACCCAACGATTAACAAAAATTCTTGGGAAAACAAAAGCACTTCAATGGCTATGGTTAGGAGACATGATGCCAGCGAAAACAGCGTATGAAAATGGAATTGTCACTCGCCTTTTCGCACAAGAAATTGTTGTTGCAGAAACGATGAAAGTGGCACACCGGTTAGCGAGTCAGCCTCCCCTTTCTTTACGTCTTATAAAGGAAGCTGTACATAAAGCTGTCGATTCACCGTTAGCAGATGGATTACAGCTTGAAAGGAAAAACTTTTATCTCCTTTTTAGTTCTGCAGACCAAAAGGAAGGGATGAGAGCATTTATAGAAAAGAGAAATCCGGATTTTAAAGGAGAATAAGCGAGGGGAATTTATGTTTGAGACGATTACCTTTGAAAAAAAGCAACATATTGCTTGGATTACTTTACATCGTCCTGATAAATTAAATGCATTTACTCCATTGATGAACAAGGAAATGATAAAAGCTCTTTCTCAAGCAGAAAAAGATGCTCAAATTCGTGCGATTGTCATCACTGGAGAAGGACGTGCATTTTGTTCAGGAGAAGATTTAGCAAGTGTAGGCGACGATACGGATCATGCTGAGTTTTTACGAACGAGATACAATCCAATGATAGAAAAAATCGTTACGCTTGAAAAACCAATCGTAGCCGCAGTTAACGGTGTAGCAGCAGGGGCTGGCATGAGTCTTGCGCTTGCGTGCGATTTCCGCCTCGCCCATGAAAAAGCGAGTTTTATTGAAGCGTTTATCCATGTTGGCTTAATTCCTGATTCGGGTAGCCTATATTTTTTACCGAGAATTGTTGGTCATGCAAAAGCACTAGAATTAGCAATGCTTGGTGACAAAGTAAGCGGAATGGAAGCGCTTAAAATTGGATTAGTCACAAAAGTGATTGCCGATTCAGCTTGGCAAGATGATGTCGAGGCATTTGCTAACAAACTAGCGGGCTTACCGACAAAAGCATTAGGACTTATAAAACGGTACATGAACGAAAGCTATCAATCTAGCTTAGTGGAGATGTTAGAAAAAGAAGCGTTAGGGCAAAGGACAGCCGGATTGACAAACGACCATAAAGAAGGGCTCACCGCTTTTGTTGAAAAACGTAAGGCGGAATTTAAAGGGGAATAACAATTATCCATACAAAGGAGAGGAAATAAGATGGCAAAAGTATCAAACGAAAAGAAACCACAAATGGAACCGTTAGAAATGAAACGTGATTTATACCACATGATTATTAATGGAGAACGAGTAACAAGTGAGTCGAATGAAACGTTCACGACGTACAATCCAGCTACAGGTGCTCCGTTAGCGCAAGTGGTCAAAGCGACAACAGCCGATGCAGAAAAAGCCGTTGAAGCAGCTAGAAATGCTTTTGATTTTGGGAAGTGGAGAAAATATCCTGTTAATAAACGTGCACGAGTATTAAATAAAATCGCAGCGATTATGCGGTCTCGTTTTAATGAACTTGTGGAAGTAGAAGTATTAAACAGTGGAAAGTCTTTATCTGCTGCACAAGGACAAGTGATGCAATCCATTGAAGATTTTGAATTTTACGCTGGGGCGATTGTTGGTCATCGTGGCACAGTAAACAATGTTCCAGGAGGATTTTTTAACTATACACAAAATGAGCCTGTTGGGGTGTGTGCTCAAATTATTCCTTGGAATTATCCGATGATGATGGCTGCATGGAAAATTGCACCGGCTATCGCAGCGGGATGTTCGGTTGTTGTAAAACCTGCTAGCTTAACGCCAATTACAGCGATTATTTTAACAGAAATTTGCCATGAAGCTGGTGTTCCAGAAGGTGTTGTTAATATTGTCCCAGGCCCAGGTGCTTTAATTGGTGATTATTTAGTTGAACATCCAAAAGTTGATAAAGTTGCATTTACAGGTTCAACCCCTACTGGAAAAGATATTATGGCGAAAGCATCGCAAACATTAAAGCGAATAACGTTAGAATTAGGTGGGAAATCTCCGAATATTGTGTTTGATGATGCGGACATTGATGCAGCTGTTGCAGGTTCATTATTTGGAATTTTCTATAATACGGGTCAAAGTTGTGAGGCGCGCTCACGCTTATATGTACATGAAGAAATTTACGATGAGTTCATGGAAAAGTTCACCGAAAAAACGCGTCAATTAACATTAGGTAATCCGTTAGACCAAGGAACCCATTTAGGTTCTATTATTAGCCGAGGTCAACTAGAAGTGATTGATGGTTATGTGAAATCTGCCATTGAAGAAGGAGCTACTGTTGTTGAAGGTGGACATGAGCTAACGATTGAAGGGTTTGAAGATGGCTATTGGTATGCTCCAACGATCATTACAAATGTAACTCCAAATATGAAGGCGGTTCGTGAAGAGATTTTTGGACCTGTTGTTGTTGTTCAAACATTTACAGATGAAAAAGCAGTGATTAAAGAAGCTAACGATAGCGAGTATGGATTAGGTTCAGCGATTTGGACGAAAGACCAAGGAAGAGCAACTCGTGTAGCTCATCAAATTCAAGCTGGTATTGTAATGGTGAACTGCCCGTTCTCAGCATTCCCAGGAACACCTTTTGGCGGATATAAACAATCTGGATTTGGACGTGAGCTTTGTGTTGAAACACTAGATTTATATACAGAACAAAAAAGTGTCCTTTCTTATTATGGAAATCGGCCGATTAATCCATTTGGTGTATAAGAATGTAAGCGAGCTAACTCCATGGAGTTACGCTCGCCTTCTATTATGAAAGGAGAACATAATATGGTGAAGGAAATTGCAGTCATCGGGTCAGGTGTGATGGGGCGTGGCATTGCATATGTCGCTGCTGTTGGTGGTTTTACTGTTCACTTAGTTGATGTGAACGAAAAGGCGCTTGAAAGTGCAAAAGGGGAAATCAAAAAGATATTTGACAAAGGAATCGAACGGGGAAAGCTTTCAAAAGAAGCTGCAGATGTTGCTAGCTCATCCCTTCATTATTCAACATCAATGGAAACAGCTGTAAAAACAGCTCATTTAGTCATTGAAGCCGTTCCTGAAAAAAAGGAAATCAAGCAAAATGTCTTTGAAACGATAGATAAATATGCAAAACCGAGTTGTTTTTTTGCGACAAATACTTCAACGATGAGTCCAACTGAAATTGGATCGTATACGAACCGGCCTGAACAAGTCATTGCGATGCATTTTTTTAATCCTGTTCATAAAATGCCTTTAATTGAAGTTGTTCGTGGACTTGAAACGAGTGATGAAACAGTGGAAGTTATTTTAGCTGTTGCAGAAAAAATGGGAAAAGAAACTGTGGTGGTCAATGAATTTCCAGGTTTTGTTACAAGTCGAATTAGTGCCATGGTCGGAAATGAAGCTTTTTATATGCTTCAGGAAGGTGTCGGTACACCTGAAGAAATTGATAAGGCAATTAAACTAGGCTTGAACTATCCGATGGGCCCGTTTGAATTAGGTGACTTAGTAGGGTTAGATGCAAGGTTGAACAATTTAAAATACTTACATGAAACATTAGGAGAGAAATTTAGACCATGTCCTTTGTTAGAAAAGTACGTGAAAGCAGGGAGACTTGGAAGAAAAACGGGGAGAGGTGTCTATGATTATCGGTAGAATAATCGGTTCCCTCAAAAAGGAGCGTAATTTGAAATGAGAGAGGTCGTCATTATTGATGCTGTTCGTACTCCTATTGGTCGATATAAAGGTGCACTAAAGTCTGTTCGACCTGATGATTTAGGGAGTGTTGTCATTCAGGCTTTACTTGAAAGGAATCCTGATGTTGAGCCAGAAACGATTGAAGAAGTTGTGTTTGGAAATGCGAACGGAGCGGGAGAAGACAACCGCAATGTCGCCAGAATGTCAGCTTTACTTGCTGGATTACCTGTTTCAGTCGGAGGTACAACGATTAATCGATTATGTGGCTCAGGATTAGATGCTGTGAATTATGCTGCTCGCGCAATTGCAGTGGGTGAGGGTGACGTGTTTATTGCTGGTGGGACAGAAAGCATGACACGAGCACCTTTTGTAATGGCAAAACCTCAGTCCGATTATCCACGTGGTGATCTCAATATGTTTGATACGACAATCGGATGGCGTTTCATTAACCCGCTATTAGAGGAGCAATATGGGACAGATTCTATGCCGCAAACTGCAGAAAATGTGGCAACAGAGTTTCAAATTTCAAGAGAAGAACAAGACCGTTTTGCTCTTCAAAGTCAACAAAGGGCACAAACGGCAATTGAAACAAACCGGTTCAAAGAGGAAATTGTTCCCGTTGCATATAAAGATAGAAAAGGAAATGACATCACGATAACAAAGGATGAACACCCACGTCCGGATACAACAATGGAAAAACTCAGCAAATTAAAACCGATTTTCCCGGGTGGGACGGTAACAGCTGGAAATGCTTCTGGAGTTAATGATGGAGCAGCAGCTTTGCTTTTAATGAGTAAAGAAAAAGCTGAGGAATTAGGGGTTAAACCGTTAGCTGAGTATGTCACTTCAGCTGTTGCAGGACTTGAGCCTCGTATCATGGGTATTGGTCCGGTTTATGCAGCGAAAAAAGCATTAAAACGAGCAAAATTACAAGTGGAAGATGTAGGGCTAGTTGAACTGAATGAAGCGTTTGCTTCACAAGCACTTGAATGTATGAGGCAATTAGAGCTACAAGAGGAGATCGTGAATGTGAATGGTGGTGCGATTGCATTTGGGCATCCTTTAGGAGCGAGTGGTGCTAGAATTTTAACAACTCTCGTATATGAAATGAAAAAGCGAGATGTTAAGTATGGTTTAGCAACGATGTGTATTGGTGTTGGTCAAGGAATTGCCACGGTTGTAAAAAAAATCTAGTAGAAGGAGAGTGTCTCAATTCATGTCATATTATTGAGACACTCTTGTTATGATGAAAGAAATAGGAGGATGTATATGATGGAAATGGTTACGTTACAAGTAGAAAATCATATTGGTTATATTCAAATTAATCGTCCAAATGAATTAAATTGCTTTAATTATGATACATTATCTCAACTACAACATATCGTGGATGATGTGCATCTAAATAGAGATGTACAGGTTGTTGTCATAACTGGAGCAGGAGACAGAGCTTTTAGTGCTGGTGCGGATTTAAAAGAGCGTAGACATTTAAAGGAGAGAGAAGTAAAACGAAATGTCAAAGCGATTCGCGATGTGTTTCAATCGATTGTAGAATTACCTCAACCGACGATAGCTGCGATAAATGGTTATGCTTTTGGAGGCGGATTTGAACTAGCACTTGCTTGTGATTTTCGGATTGCTGTGGCTCATGCAAAGATGGGATTAACAGAAGTTAGCTGGGCGATTATCCCTGGAGCAGGAGGAACACAAAGACTTCCGCGTTTAATTGGGCAAGCAAAAGCGATGGAGTTAATTTTAACTGCAAAAAAAATAGAAGCAAAAGAAGCATATGATCTTGGTATCCTTTATTCGGTGGTAGAGAAAGAACAACTGCTCCCAAGTTGTATTCAATTAGCTAATGACATGCTCAAAAATGGGCCACTTGCTCTTCAACAAGCAAAATATGCTATTTTACAGGGAATGAATGTTGATTTGCAAACAGGTCTTGCGATTGAGGCGAAAGCATATGAAGTTATCATTCCAACGTCTGACCGGACTGAGGCACTTGAGGCCTTCTCTGAAAAACGTAAACCAAACTTTAAAGGAATGTGAAGATCATCGCTAACAGTTGCAATCTAAATGATAATTGTTATAATTATTCATAATACAAAATTTATACGAACAATGAAATGAACATGATATAATGTATCGTTCGGTCAGATGTGTAGGGAGTGCAAAAATGGAAAATTTATTGAATACAAGGTCCATGATTTTTACGTTATATGGAGATTACGTTCGACACTACGGGAATGAAATATGGATTGGAAGTTTAATTAGTTTATTGCAAGAGTTTGGGCATAACGAACAATCGGTCCGTGCGGCGATCTCACGCATGAATAAGCAAGGTTGGATTCAGTCACAAAAACAAGGAAATAAAAGCTTTTACTCCCTCACAGAACGTGGGAAAAATCGGATTGAAGAAGCCGCAGAACGAATTTTCAAATTTAAACCGCATTCCTGGGATGGTAAATGGCGGATTTTGATGTATACGATTCCAGAGGAAAAAAGAAATTTACGAGATGAATTAAGACAAGAACTCATTTGGAGCGGATTCGGTTCGATGTATAACAGCTGTTGGTTATCGCCAAATCCACTTGAAAAACAAGTTCATGATATGATTGAAAAATATGAAATACAAGAGTATGTCAATTTCTTTATTTCCGAGTATGATGGTCCTGGCGAAAAACAAGCATTAGTGCAAAAATGTTGGGATTTAGAAGAAATCAATGAAAAATATGACTTTTTTATGCGTGAATATAGTCAAAAATATATCATTGCAAAAAATAAAATCGACAAAGGTGAAATGACGGACGGACAGTGCTTTGTAGAGCGAACGATCCTTGTTCATGAATATCGAAAATTCCTTTTTGTTGATCCTGGACTACCTGAAGAATTATTACCAGAGAAATGGTTAGGAGATTCAGCGGCGACATTATTTTCTGATTATTATCGTGTGTTGGCGGAAAAAGCAAATGCTTTTTTTGAAGAAAAATTTAAAGAAGGCAAAGATATTAAAAAGATTAGTAAAGACTATAATGTGTTAAGCCACCCTTTAATGGTAGAAAAAACAGAGTAAAATGCCTAGGCCTGTCGACAAAGTCGCGCAAAAAGCGTGATAGTTGATAGGCTTTTTGTTTAGAGGTTTGCTAAGGGTCACGCTTTCCAATCGGGCATTGCCGCATGAATATAAAAACGCCTTTGAGTGTGGTTCCTCAAAGTCGTTTTTATATATACTTCTTGAAGTGCAAGTGTACTTTTGTACTAATAAGAGTATTAAAGTGGAGTAATGTTTTTGAATTCTTGACCTTTCAAACGATATGTTTCAATTGTCAGCTTGATTAAATCAAAGTCGTCATCATTAAGTTCGCGGATGACTTTTCCAGGTGACCCCATCACCATTGTACGAGGAGGTATTTTTTTTCCTGGTGGTATTAACGTGTTGGCACCAATAAATGCAGATTCTCCAATCTCCACACCATCTAAAATGGTTGCTCCCATCCCGATTAAAGCTCCTTTTCGAATCGTACAACCATGGAGAATGACATTGTGACCAATAGAGACTTCATCTTCTAAGATGAGTGGATACTCTTCATATAAATGTAATGTTGAATTGTCTTGAATATTGCAACGATTGCCGATCCGAATGGGAGCTTCATCTCCGCGGATAACCGTATTAAACCAAATGCTTGATTGTTCCCCAATTGTAACGTCACCAATAATATGTACACCTGGAGCTATGAAGGCGGTTTCATGAACAGAAGGGGTTTTTCCTTGAAATGGATAAAGCATACTAGACCTCCTCTAATATATAGTATAAAATAAGTATAACATATTTTTTACGAGGGGGTAAAAAATGAATATACTTTGTGAAAAGCTACAAACTCAATTTCCGATTATTCAAGGGGGGATGGGGAACATAAGTCATGCTGAATTAACAGCTGCCATTTCAGAAGCGGGTGGATTAGGTACGCTTGGAGCAGGAACAATGGCTGTAGACGAAGTTGAACGAGAAATCATAAAAGTAAAGCAACTGACAACAAAGCCATTTTGTTTAAATATTCCTATCTCTGTTCAACCGGATTTACATAAAGTTCTTTCTCTCGTTTTTACACATCAAATTCCTGTTGTGTCGTTATCAGCGGGAAATCCAGCTCCTTTTATGGAAGTATTAAAAGAAAAAGGGGTCACCGTTATTTGTGTTGTGGCATCGGTAAAACAAGCTCAAAAAGCTGAAAAATTAGGAGCGGACATTATTGTCGCAGAAGGATTTGAAGCGGCTGGAATTAATTCCTCGTTTGAAACGACGACGTTAACGTTAATCCCACAAGTTGTTAAAGCAGTCTCCATCCCCGTTGTCGCAGCAGGTGGGATTGGAAATGGATCCGGATTGTTAGCGATGCTTGCGCTAGGGGCAAGTGGAGTGCAAATGGGAACTCGCTTTATCGCAACAAAAGAAGCGGTTGTTCATCCATCTTATAAGGAGCTTCTTCTCCAATCTAAAGATACAGGGACAACCGTTGTTGGACGTTCCATTGGGAAAGTCAGGCGGCTTCTTCATACAAGGTATACAGAAACACTTCAACAAATGGAACAACAAGGAGTAACCGTGGATGAATTTAATGAAGCAACAGATGAAGGAAAACATCTTGTGGGGGCCATTGAAGGGAAAATAGACAAAGGCCATTTAAATGCAGGCCAAATCGCTGGATTAATTGATGATGTACCCTCTGTAAACGTTCTTCTAGAAACGATGGTGAAGGAAGCAAAAGAAAAATTAATCCACTTGCAACAATCCAAATTATTATAGAAATGAGGGGGCTCATGCGTGAGAAATTATTAGAACATTTCGAAAAAGATAAATATGCAAAGTGGTTAGGGATTTCTATTCTAAACTTCGGTGAAGGATTTGCTGAAGTTGCGATGGATATAAAAGACCACATGTTAAATTTTCATGGTACAGCAAACGGAGGAGCCATTTTTTCTCTTGCAGATGTAGCGTTTGCGATTGCAAGTAATTCATACGGTCAAACGGCTGTAGGCATTACGATGACAATGCACTATATGGAAGCAGGAGCTGTAGGAGATCATATGATAGCTGTGGCAAAAGAAGATAAGAAAAATCAACGGCTTGGCTTATACAGGATTGAAGTTAAAAATGAACAAGACTCTTTGATTGCATTAGCAGAAGGAATGGTTTATCGTAAACAGGATTATTTTATAACATAAAAAAGGGTGAGGATAAGGTGAAAAGCAAAAAGATACATAAGGGTTGGTTTATCCTCATCCTCACGATTATAAATATGTTTGCTTGCCTAGGGTTAGGAAGATTTTCATTAGGGGCAGTCATACCTTTTATGCGCGAAGGTTTAACATTAACTTATAGTGAGGCAGGAATGATTGCCTCTGCTGTATTTTTTGGCTATTTAGTCAGTGCTTTAGGCGTCGGCTATTTACTTCATAAATTTTCAGTCAAACAAGTTATTATTTTCTTTTTATTAGTACTAGGTATCGGTATGACGATTAGTAGTTTTGCTCAAAGCTTCTGGATTGCCTATATGGCTTGTCTCATTATCGGTTTAGGGTCAGGTGGAGCAAACGTTCCTTCTTTAGGAATGGTCAGTCGTTGGTTTTCTCAAAAATACCGCGGTACGGCACTAGGAATAACAAACTCAGGATCGGGGCTTGGAATGGTATTCAGTGGGGCCATTATCCCTTTGTTAATGGTAATAAACCCTGATGACGGCTGGAGATTAGGCTGGGGAATGATGACGGCAATCATTATGATGGTTATCGTATTAAATATTATTTTTTTAGTTGACGCTCCTGAACAGTTGGGCTTATCTCCTGTTGGTGCATCAACTTTTCAACAAATTGACAATTCGAGTTTGCAGGACGAAAACGCAGGAAGTCATGTTGTTTATCGCAATCCAACCGTTTTAACGTTAGGTTTTATTTATTTCACATGGGGATTTTCCTATTTAATCTTTTCAACCTTTTTCGTCGATTACTTATTAAGTGATGTGGGATTAGCCAAACAAGAAGCGGGTTTATATTTTTCAGTGGCTGGTTTCTTTAGCATTATTAGCGGGCTCATTTGGGGAAATATTTCAGATCGAATAGGAAGAGTACAGACTTTATTTATTATTTTTTTCATGCAGGCGACATTATTAATTACCATTATTACGTTTACGAATCCAGTTGTTTTATTATTTATTACGATGGTTTATGCTTTAACTTTATGGGCGGTTCCGACTGTAATGGTTGCAGCAGTGGGAGATATGATTTCACCGCAGAAGCTATCGGTAGCGATTGGGTTCATGACTTTATTTTTTGGTGTCGGTCAATGGGTTTCGCCGATGGTCACAGGTATTGTTATTGATTATTTTGAAAATTATACAGTGGCTTTTTCGCTTTCTGCTGCTATTTGTTACATCGGTTGTGTATGTTGTCTTGTTGTTTACAAAAAGGAAAAGAACAATCAACGTTATAAGGAAACAATTGCAGGATAAAAAAACCACTCGGTTGAGTGGTTTTTTTTAGATACTCTGTTCAGAACTACTTTTTCGTGTAAAGCGTTAATAAATCTTGAGCTGTTTTTGTTGTTGATTCAATGTTCCGGTTTAGTTCACCATATTGTGTAAATTGATTTTCGACTGTTGCTGATAATTCTTCTAGTGTAGCTGTCGTTTGCTCAATAATGGAAGAAAACTGAGAAACGGCGGTGCGAATGGACGTGGAGTCTTCTCCAATTTTGTAGGCTTGTTTATGGAAATTTTCTATTTTTGCTTGCAATTCTTGGACCGATTGGTGAATCGTTGTAAACGCATCTTTTGTTTCTTTCGTCATTTGTGCACTTTGTTCCATTTGCTCTGAGTTTTCTGTCATTTGTTGGCGTGTTTGATTCGTTTGTTCATTAATTTCAATTAATTTTGTATCGATTAACTCCGCTAATTCAGCGGTTTCTGTTGATAATTTACGAACTTCTGTAGCTACAACCGCAAACCCTTTTCCTTGTTCCCCTGCCCGAGCCGCTTCAATGCTTGCATTTAAAGAAAGTAAATTCGTTTGAGAAGCAATTTCTTGGATAGATTTTGTAAATGCAGTAATATCCACAATTTTATCGGCTAGTAATCGTATTTCTTCTGACATTTTTAATGTAGAGTTTCGATAAGTAGAAAACGTAGAATCTAATTTTTCAATCGTATCCCTTCCTTGGTTAGAGGTCGTTTCTGCTTTTTCTGATACAACAGATAGCAAGTCGACAGATTCGACCATATTTTTTACTAATTGGTCTGTTGATTCTATCGTAGATGAAACATGAGAAATTGCATTCGTTTGACTGTGAACCCCTGAAGCAATTTCTTGAAAAGCGTCACTCATTTCGTGCATAGAGTCAATGTTTTTTTGACTATGTTCTTGTACTTCGATCATTTGAGTAGAAATACTTGTAGCAGAAGCCTTTAATTGCAATTCGCGTTCTTGTTCTATTAAAAGCAATGCTTCTTTTTGTTTGTTTGCTTCTTGAATGTCATTGACCATATATTGTTGAATTTTTTGTTTGTTAAATAAAATAACTGAAACGATAATGATATAAATTAAATGCGTTCCAAATTCCTGTTCTGTCATATTAAATGTTTCCCAATTTTGAAGTAAGTAGTAGGAATACAAACTGATACCGATAAGGAATGTGAGAAGAGAAATCAATTTCTTCATATAAATTGACATCATAACAATCATAAAATAAACCATAAAAATATTAGCGAAGTCAGGTTGTACATTCATGAAGCCTAAAGTCACAACGGCAACGCCAGCTAAGGTAATGTAAGGGATAACGTGGATATACCACTGTTTAATATGCATCACTACAACAATGGCTAGTAAAGAAGCACCTGAACCTAAATAGACCATAAACATTGTCGGGAGTTGTAAAGCGATTTGGGCAAAAAAGCCCAAAACGGTCGTTATCGCTACAATGGTTATAATAAGCTTATTTTTTCGTTGTAAATCTAGTTGACTAATATCGTTCCTTTCCATTCGTTCACCTCTTCTATTTACTTATAAAATCACACACACATATATATATAGTATAAAATACCTAGTACTTTTTGTATATCTTTTCTTTTCCGAAAATAAAAAAATAATAGGATGATGTTAAGTAAAGAATAACAAAGAGTCAACTAATCAAATGAAGAGGTGAAAGAAATGAAAAATAAAAGACGTACCTTTCATGAAATAGTAGAAAGGAAAAGAGAACAAGAAAAATGGAAGTGAGCCCAACCGGATATGGCTACGTGCCGAGTGGATTGAATGAAAGAAGAAAAAAGCAAGATAAAAAAACTGAATAAATCAATTGTTAGATTGTACAAAAGCCCGACTATGTTTCTATTGTAGTAAATAAAAAAAATGATAAAATACTTTTTTGTCGCTATTTTTCATATGGTGTCTGACACCCCCAGGTATAAATAATGGAAAAGTGGAAAAAATCATAGTAAAAAAGTGGAGGTAATAAAAATGAGGGCTATATTAGCTAGTTTTTTATGTTTTACATTGGTTTTTGGGGTGATGGGTACATATACGTTAGCAGCTGAGGAGCAGGCGAATCTCGCTCCTGATGCGGCATCTGCGATTATTATTGAAAGAGATACGGGAACGGTTTTATTTGAGAAAAATAGTAATGAGAAACTTCCTCCTGCAAGTATGACAAAAATCATGACAATGCTTCTCATTATGGAAGCGATCGATATGGGGAAAATTTCTTATGACGATAAAGTAAGAACGAGTGAAAGAGCGGCATCTATGGGGGGTTCGCAAATCTTTTTAGAGCCTGGCGAAGAAATGACAGTTAAAGATATGTTAAAAGCGATTGCGGTTGCTTCCGGTAATGATGCGTCAGTCGCGATGGCAGAATATATTGCAGGTTCAGAAGAGGAATTTGCCAAAATGATGAATGCCAAAGCGAAAGAGTTAGGGTTAACAAATACAAATTTTATGAATTCCAATGGATTACCAGCAGATAATCACTATACAACTTCCTATGATTTGGCGATGATTTCAAAAGAATTATTAAAATATGAGGACATCACGAAATTTACAGGAATTTATGAAGATTATTTACGCCAAGGAACAGAAGATGAGTTCTGGTTAGTCAATACGAATAAACTAGTCAAATTTTATCCTGGTGTGGATGGGTTAAAAACCGGATATACAAATGAAGCGAAATATTGTTTAACAGCAACAGCAGAAAAAAATGGAATGCGCATTATTACTGTAATCATGGGAGCACCGACGCCAAAAGAAAGAAATAAACAAATTACAGAAATGCTCGACTATTCATTTAGCCAATTTATGACCCATCAATTATATGACCGTGGACATGCACTCGCTGAAGTGAAAGTGAGTAAAGGGGCAGAAAGTAAAGTAGCAGCAGTCACATCTGAGCCTGTTTCGGTATTAACGAAAAAAGGGATTTCCATTGAAGATGTTACAGAACATATTGAAGTGGAAAAAACATTGCAAGCCCCTGTAAAAAAAGGAGATACGATCGGAACACTGACATTGGAAAAAGACGGGGACGTTCTTGTCGAAACAAAACTTATTGCTAATTCTGATGTAGAAAGTGCGTCATGGTGGATGTTATTTAAACGAACTGTTGGCAAATTTTCAGGAAGAGAGTAGAAAAATTTCGAGAATCCTAGCCTTTTTTCGCAAAAATGCACTAGTTTTGTCAATGAGCAGGAGATAAAAAACTCAATATAGAAATTCTCACTACTAGCAAAATGGGACATGCAATGAAGTGTGTCCCTGACTATCAATGAGGGAGTGAGATATGTGAGTTTACTTGTAAACCTTGAACAAAAAGGATCTGTCCTGCTTGTTCGATTAGAAGGTGAGTTAGACCACCATACTGCAGAAGACTTAAGAAACCAAGTGGAAGAAAGATTTGAACAATTCGATTTAAAGCACATTGTCTTAAATTTAGAACAATTATCTTTTATGGATAGCTCTGGTCTTGGAGTCATTTTAGGTCGTTACAAGCAAGTGAAAAACATAGGAGGAGAAATGGTTGTATGTGCAATCTCTCCTGCTGTGAAACGTCTGTTTGAGATGTCGGGATTATTTAAAATCATTCGACTCGAGGATAGTGAGCAATTCGCATTACAGACGTTGGGGGTGGCCTAGTTATGAAAAATCATATGGAAATGCAGTTTTCTGCACTTAGTCAAAATGAATCATTTGCTCGTGTGACCGTTGGTGCTTTTGTAGCGCAACTGGACCCAACGATGGATGAACTGACAGAAATAAAAACCGTTGTATCAGAAGCCGTAACAAATGCAATTATTCATGGATATCATAATCAACCAGAAGGAATGGTCTATATTTCTGTCACGTTAGAACATGACACTGTTGAGTTAATGATTAAAGATGAAGGTATTGGGATTGATAATATTGATGAAGCAAGACAGCCTTTATTTACGACAAAACCAGAATTAGAACGGTCAGGTATGGGATTTACAATTATGGAAAATTTCATGGATGAAATTAATGTTTCAACTGAAGCGATGATGGGAACAACCGTGTATTTAAAAAAGCATCTCTCTAAAAGTAAAGCGATGTGTAATTAAGGAGTTCTGCTGATGGATGTGGAGGTAAAAAATGAAACGAATGACACATATCTAAAGGATAATGAGGTCAAACAGCTCATTGAAAAAAGTCAGGCTGGTGACCAAGAAGCAAGAGATTTAATTGTAAATCGTAACACTAGACTTGTATGGTCCGTCGTTCAACGCTTTTTAAACCGTGGATATGAACCTGATGATTTATTCCAAATTGGATGTATTGGTTTGATTAAATCGGTAGACAAATTTGATTTATCTTACGATGTAAAGTTCTCAACGTATGCTGTTCCAATGATTATTGGAGAGATTCAGCGCTTTTTACGGGATGATGGTACTGTTAAAGTTAGTCGGTCGATTAAAGAATTAGGGAATAAAATTAGAAAAGTAAAAGACGAGCTTTCTAAAACATTAGGGCGAGTTCCTACTGTAAATGAAATCGCAGAGAAATTAGAAATCACCCCAGAGGAAGTTGTTTTTGCGGGTGAGGCAAGTCGGTCCTTAACATCCATTCATGAAACAGTTTATGAAAATGATGGGGATCCGATTACATTATTAGACCAAATTGCTGACCATTCGGAAGCGAAGTGGTTTGACAAACTAGCACTTAAAGAAGCTATTCGACACTTAGATGAGCGTGAGAGACTAATCGTTTATTTACGATATTATAAGGACCAAACTCAATCTGAAGTGGCTACTCGACTTGGGATTTCGCAAGTGCAAGTGTCAAGGCTAGAAAAGAAAATATTAGAACAAATTAAAGATCAAATGGGTGATTAGCCCGTTTGGTCTTTTTTTTATAGTAGAAAGTATATAAGTTTTGGTATTGCCGTGAAGCTGTGAAAGCTTTTTTTTAAAAGGTAAGAAAGTATAAAAATTTTGGTATAGCAACGAATCTGTGAAAGCTTATTCTAGAAGAGCGAAGGCTGCGCACCTGCGCGTTTCACCCCAAGAAAAGCACTTGGGGTTCACTGTTAAAAGCGGGCAGGGCTCCGCACTTCGCTTGAAAGAAAAGACGCTCCGCGTTTTTCTTTATTATCGTTTAAATCTAGGAAGAATAAACACCGTTTTTCGTATTTTCTGTTGGTAATGTCTGGTATAAATGAACAAAAGAATGAAGAAATGAAAATCAATCCATACTAAAGAAAATGAAAAGGTGTGAGCAATTATAAAATTAAGGGGGGAGGACATGAATCAGGAACAATCGATTTATATAAAAATGCGTCATCGCATTGGGGTAACACTAAATCAAACAGTGACTATTCATGATATTGCTCAAGTGAGTGCGCATCCGAGCATCCAATCTCAAATTCAACATTTATCTATTCATACCGTAAAACCGGAAGATAAAAACTTTATTGTCATTGATATTATGAGAATTGTGAGAGTCATTCAGGAAAACTATCCAGGCTTGGATATTCAAAATGTGGGAGCCGCTCAAACGATATTAGAAGTTCAATTCGAAAAGAAAAAAATTGTTCCTGTTTATTTTGTCTTAATTTGGTTATTGCTTTTTGTCGGAGCCGCCTTAGCGATTATGAATTTCCATGAAGATGTAAGTATGAGAGAGGTCCAGCAACGTATCTATACGGTTATTACGGGGGAAGAAACGGATAAGCCATTGCTGTTTCAAGTCCCTTATTCAATTGGTTTAGGATTAGGAATGATTTTATTTTTTAACCATGTGTTTCGAAAGCGTATTAATGAAGAGCCGAGTCCTTTAGAAGTGGAAATGTTTAATTATGACCAGGATTTAGAACAATACTTAATTATCCATGAAAATAAAGGTGATCGAAAATAAATGGTGATTGAGGCTATCATTACAGTATTCATTGGAATAGGTGGGGGACTTACTGTAGGGGCTGGTTTTGTCGCCTTTTTAACATTATTAGGTGTCATTCCACGATTAACTCAACTTTCAAAAACAAAACGATTTATTCATATTTATGAATGGAGTATTGTCATTGGAGCTGTGGTAGGCTCTATTGTTAGTTTAAATGATATCCAGCTTTACTTAACAAAATGGCTTTTACTTCCTTTAGGTCTAGCTGCCGGGATATTCGTCGGAATGTTAGCAGCTGCCTTAACAGAAGTATTAAATGTTTGGCCGATATTAGCAAAACGAATGGGTGTGCAAGAGAGAATTATCATCTTACTTATGGCTATAGTGCTAGGCAAAATCTGCGGGTCGTTATTTCATTGGATTTACTTTGTTGACCATTAATGGAAAGGGGAAGACCAAAGTGGATGCCGAAAAGAAAAAACAAAAAGAATATCAAAAGAAATTTGCATCATTACAACCGAAGCGTCCTATCGTTCGAAATAGTATTGTTGCTTATATTATTGGCGGGCTCATCTGCGCATTTGGACAGTGGATCCAAAATCGATACATGCAATATTTTGACTTAACACAAGAAACAGTTGTAAGCCCAACCATTGCAACATTAATATTAATTGCTGCTCTTTTAACAGGATTTGGTGTGTATGATAAGTTAGGTCAATTTGCGGGAGCAGGTGCTCTTGTTCCTGTTACAGGTTTTTCCAATGCGATGACAAGTGCAGCATTAGAACACCGAAGTGAAGGGCTAGTTCTCGGAATTGGCTCGAATATGTTTAAAATAGCCGGTGCAGTTATTGTTTTTGGTGTTGTGTCAGCTTATTTAGTTGGCTTAACTCGGCTGCTTGTTCAGACGTTAATCAATTAAAGGAGGAACAATTGTGAAACGAAAAGGCAAGCAAACATGGGTATTCGAGAATGGAGCATATATAAAAACAAGTGGCACAGCAGTCGGTCCACTAGAAGCAGAGGGACCACTACAAGAAAGTTTTGATAAGATCTACGATAATTTATACTGTGGTGAAGAGAATTGGGAGCTTGCTGAAAGGCGACTATTAACAGATGCAATTGAACAATGTTTAAAAAAAGATAATAAAAAGCAAAAAGATATTGATTTTTTTATCGCGGGTGATCTTCTAAACCAAAATGTTACATCGAATTACGTGGCTCGCACAGAAAAAATTCCGTTTCTTGGTGTGTTTTCAGCTTGTGCGACCGCAATGGAGACAGTCGCTTTAAGTGCTTTATTAGTGGATGGAGGATATGCCGACTATGTTATGGCGGCTACGAGTAGTCATAATGCAACAGCCGAACGACAATTCCGGTTTCCGACTGAATTCGGGGGGCAAAAGCCAAACACATCCACTTTTACAGTAACAGGAGCAGGAGCGGCGTTAGTCTCGAAGGATAAGTCTTCTATTAGAATTCGAGAAGCAACGATTGGAACGGTTGTTGACCTTGGTGTGAAAGACCCTTTTAATATGGGAACAGCGATGGCTCCTGCCGCATACGAGACGATCGTTCGTCATTTTGAAGATACAAAACGGGACGTATCGGATTATGATTTAATCGTGACAGGAGATTTATCAAGAATAGGAAGCGGAATTTTGAAGACGCTATTACTAGAGAAGAAAATTGATATAGCTGGTAAATATGATGATTGTGGAACGATTATTTATAGTCCTGACCAACCGGTATTTGCAGGTGGGAGTGGATGTGCTTGTCCGGCAGTTGTGACATTCGGTCATTTGTTTCAAGAGATGAAAAAAGGAAAAATCAATCGAATGTTAGTTGTTGCTACAGGAGCATTACTTAGCCCGACGATGATGCAACAAAAAGAATCGATTCCATGTATCGCACACGGTGTTGTTTTCGAGTATGAGGGGGAACAATTATGATGGAATACTTTATTGCATTTGCAGTCGGAGGAGCGATATGTATGATCGGGCAGCTGCTGTTAGATGTATTGAAGATGACTCCGACCCACATGATGAGTACATTAGTCGTTGCGGGAGCACTATTAGATGGGTTTCATTTATATGACAGACTAATCGATTTTGCTGGAGCAGGTGCGACAGTCCCGATCACAAGCTTTGGTCACTCTCTTGTGCATGGCGCCATGTCAGAGGGGAATCAATATGGATTTTTTGGTGTTGGGATGGGGATTTTTGAAATCACATCTGTTGGCATTTCAACTTCTATCTTATTTGGTTTTTTAGTCGCAGTTATCTTTAAGCCGAAGGGGTGAATGATGTGCAGGAAAAAAAACGGGTGATTTTAATTACAGATGGCGATGATCACGCGAAGAAAGCAGTTGAATTCGTAGCGAAAGAAATTGGTGCACGTTGTATTTCTGCATCCTCAGGCAACCCTACGGTCATATCAGGAGAAGAATTAGTGAAGTTAATTTTACAAACACCAACAGACCCTGTGTTAGTGATGTTCGATGACTGTGGGGCACATGAAGAAGGCCAAGGAGAAGAAGCGATGAGAATCGTAGCAAACCATCCAGACCTTCATGTGATTGGGGCTATTGCGGTAGCGTCATCGACCCATTTTACTGAATGGACAAAAGTGGATATAAGCATTGACCGTTTTGGAGAGTTAACAGAATTTGGAGTTGACAAATACGGGTTACAAGACCTAGAGATTGGAAGAATAGATGGCGATACTGTTTATATATTAGACCAATTAAATCTCCCTCTCATTGTAGGAGTTGGGGACATTGGAAAAATGGCTGGACAAGATACAGTTGAAAAAGGAGCTCCCATTACGAAAAAGGCAGTTGAACTAATCATTGAAAGGAGCCGATAACGATGGAAACAAAAATCCCAAAAAATGATAATAAAATGGCTGTTTCCTCGAATATTACCGTTAATGAGAAAAACTTAAAAAAACGGTTAGGAATGGACAAAAGTTTTGATGTTTGTCAACGTAAGCTTTCGATATTAAACAAAGAAGTACATATATTCTTTGTGAATGGGCTAACAGATACGAACTTCATGATTGAACAGTTAAAAAGTTTAATGCTATTAGATGATACAACAAACATAGCTAAACAAGAAATGTCAGTCAAAAGATTGATCGAGAATCATCTTGTCCATGTTCAAGTAGAGC
Organism: Alkalihalobacillus sp. LMS39; assembly: GCF_022812285.1. Taxonomy (NCBI): domain Bacteria; kingdom Bacillati; phylum Bacillota; class Bacilli; order Caryophanales; family Bacillaceae; genus Alkalihalobacillus; species Alkalihalobacillus sp. LMS39. The sequence continues at coordinate 2,903,699 of NZ_CP093300.1, read as the reverse complement.
CTAATCAATCTTTAGATGAAATCATTTTCTTTATGTTGTCTGGTCTGATGGCGGTCTTTATTGAAGGAGAAGATGAAGCTTTAATTGTTGATGTTCGCTCGTATCCTTCTCGAGGTCCAGATGAACCTGATACAGAGCGGGTCGTCCGTGGAGCGAGAGACGGTTACACTGAAAATATTATTATTAATACAGGCTTAACGAGAAGACGGATACGCGATGAACGACTTCGGCATGAAATTATGCAAGTCGGGAAACGTTCACAAACCGATATTTGTGTTTCCTATATTGAGGGAATTGCGGATCCAGATTTAGTGGATATTATAAAAAAAGAAATAAAAACGATTGACATTGACGGGTTAACGATGGCAGATAAAGTGATTGAAGAATTTATAGTGAAACAAGGCTATAATCCGTTCCCACTAGTTCGCTATACAGAAAGACCTGATGTAGCTGCTACTCATTTACTTGAAGGACATATTATTATTTTTGTAGATGCGTCACCTAGTGTAATCATTACACCAACGACGTTGTTTCACCATGTTCAACATGCAGAAGAATATCGACAAGCTCCTGCTGTTGGAACATTTTTACGCTGGATTCGCTATACAGGAATGGTGTTAGCTTTATTTCTAATGCCTTTTTGGCTCCTGCTTGTGATGCAACCATCGCTCATTCCAGAAACACTCGCATTTATTGGGCCAAACGATGATATTAATATTCCAATCTTTGCACAAATGTTTATTGCAGAAATTGGAATTGAGTTATTACGGATGGCGGCGATTCATACACCATCACCACTAGCAACCGCACTTGGGTTAGTTGCGGCATTATTAATTGGTGAAATTGCGATTCAAGTTGGTGTGTTTACAGCAGAAGTTATTCTTTATGTTGCATTAGGAGCAATTGGTACGTTTGCTACGCCAAGTTATGAACTTGGTGTCGCTTTGAAAATTGTCCGATTGTTATTACTGATCGTCGTGGCCGCGTTTAAGTTACCAGGGTTTGTTATCGGTACAACAATATTCTTGTTATTGTTAATTAGTATTAAATCATTAAACAAACCGTATTTATGGCCGTTTTTACCGTTTGACCCACAGGGAATGTGGAATATACTTGTTCGATTGTCTATTCCTTCGGTGAAGCGAAGACCAAGCATAACGAATCCTGGCGACCAAATTAAACAAGGAAATAGCTAATAAAGGAAAAGGTTGATACGTTATGTAAGCTATGGTAAAGTTGAATAATAATTGCCTCATGCGGAACGGTTGAGGTAGAGGTGCAAGTTCAATGAGTATACTTGAGGAGTCAGATGGTGATGAGGATACAAGTAGAAAGGTCAACTTGCCGAAGTAAATAAAGTCCATCGCTTTATTTGCTGGGTCGTTGCTAAATAAGTAACGGACTGCCATTGCAAAAAGCAATGGTGCGCTATCGAAATGAGGTTACCTTTGCTTTTTATAATGGATAAAAGCAGCTAGTGTAACAACATTAGCTGCTTTTCGTTATGACTATAACCTTACAACGGGATAACGAGGAGAGAAGAGAATGCATTTACATGGGACGAGTGAAATAAATAACAGTGGGACTTTACAAATCGGGGGAGTGGACACGGTTTATTTAGCAAAGAAATATGGGACACCTCTGTATGTTTATGACATAGCTTTAATTCGCCAACGTGCGATTGAATTTCAACAAACATTTAAAGAGTTAGGCATTAAAGCCCAAGTTGCTTATGCAAGTAAAGCGTTTAGTTGTGTGGCAATGGTAGAACTTGCAGATCAATTGGGGTTAAGTTTGGATGTTGTTTCTGGTGGAGAGCTGTATACTGCCAAAGTTGCTGGGTTTCCGATGGAGCGCGTCCATTTTCATGGGAATAATAAAAGTTACGAAGAAATTGAAATGGCGATTCACGAGGAAATTGGCTGTTTTGTCGCTGATAATTTTTATGAATTACAATTAATTGAAGAAATAGCTACTCGTCATGGAAAACAGGTGAATATACTATTACGGACAACTCCTGGAGTTGAGGCCCATACACATGAATATATTTCAACAGGACAAGAAGATTCGAAATTCGGGTTCGATCTTGTCAGTGGACAAGTGGATGAAGCGATAAAAATGCTGCAGCGATCAAATGTTATGAACTTACTTGGGCTACATTGCCACATTGGCTCACAAATCTTTGAAACTACTGGGTTTACGTTAGCTGTAGAAAAAATCTTCCATTACTTACAAAAGTGGAAGCAGGACCTTGAGTATACACCAAAAGTATTAAACTTAGGTGGGGGCTTTGGGATTCGCTATGTGGAAGGAGATACGCCACTTCCACCAGCAGAATATATAGAAGCAACAGTGAAAGCTGTGAAAGAACAAGCGGCATTGTTAAATATAGAAATCCCAGAAATATGGATAGAACCAGGTCGGTCGATTGTTGGTGATGCAGGGACAACACTTTACACGTTAGGATCACAAAAACAGATCCCGAATGTTCGTCATTATTTATCAGTAGATGGAGGAATGACTGACAACTTAAGACCTGCTTTGTACCAAGCGGAATATGAAGCTATCATTGCAAATAAAGCGAATGAAGAAAGAACAGAAGTCGTATCTATTGCGGGGAAATGTTGTGAAAGCGGCGATATGCTTATTTGGGATTTGCCTTTAGCAAAAGCGGAGCCACAAGATATTTTAGCTGTTTTTTGTACTGGTGCTTATGGCTATTCGATGGCGAATAACTATAACCGTATTCCTCGACCTGCCGTTGTGTTTGTGGAAAATGGGGAAGATACATTAGTCGTTCAACGAGAATCTTACGATGATTTACTTCGTTTAGATGTCTCGTTAAAAACGGTCGTAAAATAAGACAGGAAAAAAGTTGACTTAGTCATTGGTCAACTTTTTTTACCATATAAGAAAGATAAAATTTTTTGTAGCAGTGTAGCTTTGAAAGCTATTTCAAGAAGAGCGAAGGCTGCGCACCTGCGCGTTACACCCCAAGAAGAGCACTTGGGGTTCGCTGTCAAAAGCCGGCAGGGCTCCGCACTTCGCTTGAAAGAAAAGACGCTCCGCGTTTTTCTTATGTAAAAATTCGCATCTCACAACGGGTTATAGTACAATAAAGCGAATGCTTTATAATAAAGGAGGATTACATAATGAAAAAAGGTAGTATTGCATTTGAAAACGGAGAAAAAATCATCATTGAGTTTTTCCCAGAAGCAGCTCCAGGTACGGTAGAAAACTTTGAAACGTTAGCAAACAAAGGGTATTATAACGGTTTAACATTTCACCGTGTCATCCCGGGCTTTGTCGCTCAAGGTGGTTGCCCGGTTGGTAATGGGACAGGCGGCCCTGGATATAGCATTAAATGTGAAACAGAAGGAAACCCACATAAACATGAGCGTGGTTCACTTTCTATGGCTCATGCAGGAAAAGATACAGGCGGAAGTCAGTTCTTTATCGTATTTGAACCACAACCACATTTAAACGGCGTACATACTGTCTTCGGAAAAGTAATTGAAGGCATAGATTCAGTAGATCGTATTCAGCCAAACGATGTAATGGCTGAAGTTAAAGTGTGGGACGAAGAGTAATATTAGCTTATAGATAAAGTGACAAAAGCAGTGCAAGAATGTAAAATGTCTTGCATTGCTTTTTTGTTTTTTCACTTTTAGGTATAATGAAGGGGGAGGGATGAAAGATGAGCCAACGAATTATATTGTTTGATGGTGTTTGTAATCTTTGTCATTCACTTGTTACTTTCATTATTAGAAGGGACAAGAATGCGAAATTCAGTTTTGCCTCAATCCAATCTGAAAAAGGACAACAATTATTGCAATATCATGGGTTACCAACGAATGATTTAAAAAGTTTTGTTTATATTGAAGGAGATAAATGTTATACAAAATCGACGGCGGCTTTACACGTATGTAAAAGATTAGATAAATTCTATCCGCTATTGTTTATATTTATAGTTATCCCAAAGCCATTACGTGATCTTGTTTATCGTTATGTGGCCGATAATCGGTATAAATGGTTTGGAGAAAAACAAGAGTGCATGCTTCCAACAAATGACTTAAAGAAACGGTTTTTAACTTAAACAATTATATTGAAATAAAAATAAGGGAAGAAAAAGACAATAATCTTGCTTTTTTATAATTTGAATGATACGATTCTTACAATACAAGTTTTGTCTTACTTTAATTTTCATAGTTTCCTTCGGGGCAGGGTGAAATTCCCTACCGGCGGTGATGAAGTGATGAACTTCTTAGTCCGTGACCCGGTTTTCTTCGGAAAAGCGGTGGATCTGGTGAAACTCCAGGGCCGACAGTGAAAGTCTGGATGGGAGAAGGAAAAGAAGCAGCTTTTTTTGAAAAATGAAGCTGATACCTTAGGAGAAGTATGTCCAATTATAGGGTGCATCATTGTTTTTATAAAACATAAAACAATGATTATTAAGGTTACCCATTTTGGTGAACTCAATTCCTAATTTTCTTTTCATAAAACGACCGACTACCCCTGAAGAAAATAAGCTTCAGGGGTTTTTTGATGTTGTTAGAAAGGATTGTGTTGTAATGACTGAACGTGATTATATGCAATTAGCGTTACAATTAGCAAAAAGTGCGGCTGGGCAAACATCGCCAAACCCACTTGTCGGCTCTGTAGTCGTAAAAGACGGACAAATAGTCGGCCTAGGTGCCCACCTCAAAGCGGGAGAAGCACATGCAGAAGTACATGCGTTAACAATGGCAGGTGAAAAGGCAAAAGGGGCAACGGTTTATGTTACGTTGGAACCATGTAGCCATTATGGAAAAACACCGCCTTGTGCAAACTTAATAATTGAAAAACAAGTGAAAAAAGTCGTTATTGCATCTGTTGATCCGAATCCTAAAGTGGCTGGGCAAGGGATAAGGAAGTTAGAAGCGGCAGGCATTGAAGTAGAAGTTGGGTTATTAGAAGAAGAAGCTAAACAAGTAAATACGGTGTTTTTTCATAACCTTTTGCATAAACGCCCATTTGTCACAATGAAATCAGCAACAAGCTTGGATGGGAAAACTGCAACGGTAACAGGTGAAAGCAAGTGGATAACAGGTCCTGCCGCCCGACAAGATGTTCATCGATATCGGCATGAGCACGATGCGATCCTTGTTGGAATTGGAACGGTATTGGCTGACAACCCTTCCTTAACAACAAGATTGCAAGTCGGAGGGAAAAATCCAATTCGAGTTATTTTAGATTCGAGCCTAAGAATACCAATTGAAGCTAAAGTGATACAAGATAAAGAAGCCCCGACATGGATTTTAACTTTAAGTCAAGCGAATCAGGAGAAAAAAGCAGAACTTTTACAAGCTGGAGTTGCTGTATTTGAATTTGATACGTTAGATATAGACTCTGTTCTTGCTCTTTTATACGAACGAGGAATCACCTCATTGTTTGTGGAAGGTGGAGCAAAGGTGAACGGTAGTTTTCTTGTAGCCAATGCGGTAGACCAACTCATTACGTATATTGCACCAAAATTAATCGGGGGGCATTTAGCTCCTACAGCCATTGGTGGAAAAGGGTTCGCTACAATGGAGGAAACGATTAACCTTCATATTCAATCGGTGGAACAAATAGGAGAAGATATAAAAATCATTTCTCGCAAGAAAGGGGGACACTAATGTTTACAGGAATTATTGAGGAAAAAGGAAAAATCGGAGCCATTCAACAAAAAAATGAAGCTATCGTGATGACAATTGAAGCAAACGTAATATTAGAGGATGTTCATTTAGGAGATAGTATCGCTGTAAATGGAGTTTGTTTAACGGTGACTTCGTTTACAACAAAGTCATTTACAGTTGATTTAATGCCGGAAACGGTCCGAAATACAAGTTTAAAGCTTCTTTCAAGAGGTTCAAATGTAAACTTAGAACGAGCGATGGCTGCGGGAGGAAGATTTGGCGGACATTTTGTATCAGGACATGTCGATGGAATTGGAACGATTATAAAAAAACAACCGGTCGATAATGCGATTTATTATGAAATTGAAGTACCGCAAGAGCTAAGGCGGTATTTTATCGTAAAAGGTTCAGTAGCCATTGATGGAACAAGTTTGACCGTTTTTGGTGTGAGTGATTCCACATTTACGGTTTCCATCATTCCCCATACCGTACAAGAAACAATTATCGGGGATAAAGGAGTAGGAGATATCGTCAATTTAGAGTGCGATATGATTGGAAAGTATATTGAACAATTTATAACACAACGTTTTTCTAATCAAACGTCACAGCAATCAATTACATCTCAATTTTTAGAGGAACATGGATTTAAATAAGTGAAAAAGGGGTGGCACTCATGTTTGATAAAATAGAAGAAGCGATTTATGAACTAATGCAAGGGAAGGTTGTCATCGTTTGTGACGATGAAGACCGTGAAAACGAAGGTGATTTTGTAAGTTTGGCTGAAAAAACAACACCAGAAGTCATTAATTTTATGATTAAATATGGTCGTGGTCTTGTTTGTGCCCCAATTACTGAAGCACGAGCAAAAGAGCTAGAGCTCGTCCCGATGGTTGATCATAATACAGACCCACATGGTACGGCTTTTACAGTCAGTATTGACCATCATACGACAACGACAGGGATATCAGCGCAAGAGCGATCTACAACTGTAATGGCGTTAATCGATGAATCGACAAAAAAACATCATTTTAAACGTCCTGGTCATATTTTTCCGTTAATTGCAAAAGACGGTGGTGTCTTGCGTAGAGCTGGTCATACAGAAGCAGCTGTAGACTTAGCGAGATTATGTGGATCTAAACCAGCAGGTGTCATTTGTGAGATAATTAAAGATGATGGTACGATGGCACGTGTACCTGACCTACGAAAAATTGCGGATGACCATGATTTAAAAATGATTACGATAAAAGACTTAATCCAATATCGCCACCGCAAGGATAAATTAGTCAAACAAGAAGTGGAAATCAAGCTTCCAACTGAATTTGGTGATTTTAAAGCTGTTGGTTACTCAGACATCCTAGAAGGAAAAGAAAATGTGGCATTAATTAAAGGAGACATCGTGCCAGGTGAACCTACATTAGTTCGCGTTCACTCAGAATGTTTAACAGGTGATGTCTTTGGTTCACATCGTTGTGATTGTGGTCCTCAGTTACATGCAGCATTAGCACAAATCGAGCAAGAAGGCCAAGGAGTTCTGCTTTATATGAGACAAGAAGGCCGTGGTATTGGTCTTATCAACAAAATGAAAGCTTATAAATTACAAGAAGAAGGCTTTGACACAGTAGAAGCCAATGAAAAATTAGGATTTGGACCTGATCTTCGGGATTATGGAATTGGCGCACAAATTTTACGTGATCTCGGCATTACAAAAATGAGATTATTAACAAATAACCCTAGAAAGATTACTGGATTAAGTGGATATGGTCTAGAAATTGTTGACCGTGTACCACTGCAATTGCCACATAATAAAGATAATGAAGGTTATTTGCGAACAAAACATAATAAATTAGGGCATATGCTTCATTTTTAATTCGTTTTTCATACTGCTTTTTATAGCATAATTCATACATTTTAGGAGGAAACAAACATGGGAAAAACATTTGAAGGAAATTTAGTAGGTTCAGGGTTAAAAGTAGGTATCGTTGTTGGACGTTTTAATGAATTTATTACGAGTAAACTACTTGGTGGGGCTCAAGATGCCTTGAAACGACATGGAGTTGAAATAGATAACGTTGATGTTGCTTGGGTACCAGGTGCATTTGAAATACCATTTGCTGCTAAAAAAATGGCGGATTCAAAAAAATATGATGCAGTGATTACGTTAGGAACAGTTATTCGAGGGGCAACACCGCATTTTGATTATGTTTGTAGTGAAGTTGCCAAAGGAGTTGGAGCGTTATCTTTGCAATCTGGGATTCCTGTTATCTTTGGAGTATTGACAACAGATACAATTGAGCAAGCGATTGAGCGCGCTGGAACAAAAGCAGGAAATAAAGGCTGGGATGCTGCAACTGCTGCGATTGAAATGGCAAACTTAAGTCGTTCATTAGAACAGTAATGTAAGGCTTTAGCATTGTATTTCCTGTGAAATAGCTCCCTTTACTAAAGCTTTACTCACATGAAACTGGACGAATATGGACAGGTTACGAAAATAAGGTCAATAGACTTATCACAAATTCCTCTCTGCGATGAACAAATAGAATGGTATAATCATATAGTGAAGAAAAATAACAAAAAATGTTCTTTTATTACACAAAGAGGGATGAACAATGCTAATTAAGTATAAATCATCATGGAAAAAGATAGCGATGGGCCTTATTTCGTTTATGCCAGGGGAAAAGGACATAAAGAAACTTCAAGAAACAATTGAGCGATATGAACAAGACTCGAACTGGGATCTCTACTTATGGAAAGAGGAAGATATTGTAGGGATTATTGGGATTCGTCTTCTCAATGATGGCAAAGCAGAGTTATGCCATCTAAGTGTGAATCCATCTTTTCGTCATGAAGGAATTGGGAAAAAGATGGTTGAAGCCGTGAAACGAACAATTAAAAATGAATTAATTCCAAATGAAAATACAAAAGATTTTTTTATCATATGTGAACGTAAAGAATAAGAAGGGGTAGTTATGTCCCCTTCTTTTTTTGTGCTCTTTCCTTTTTTTGAAGGTGCCGTTCTTCAATGACATCTGAACGGTCACGTAATGTATGTTTATGAAGCAAATATTCGTTAGAGAAATCGGTGGGTTGACCCCATAAACATTGATGTTGTTTACACTGTTCTTCGCATAATGCGACTAGATGGTCGTCGTGTAGAGGGATGTTTATGTCTTTGTATGGCTTTTGATTTTGTATCGATTCAATAACATATGTGACTTGACTAAGAAGAGAGGAAACATCAATTCCTAGTTTTGTAAGCTTTGCTTGCTCTTGTGTTATGATCGTTTTTGCACTAACAAGCATTTTCGTCGCTCCGATTCGATTGTTTCTTCTATAATGGTAAAGGCCTACAGCGATTTGGATTAACCCAACCCAATGCTTTTCTCTTTCATGTATGGGGGCTTCTTTCCAATATTCTTCAAGAATTTCATGACATTCAAAATAATCACGTAAACCATGGAAATGGACGAGATAGTCAATATAAGGCTGTGGGTACATGAAGGACGCTCCTTTTTGTAATAACATGCATTACGTTAAGTGTAACATATTTTTAAACGGGTGATTTCAGTTTCGTCAAAATATGATATAATCACCTCTAGCAAATAAACGCTGAACCACGTGTTCACGGAGGGATTATGAACCAATATAATGTAAAACTGGATGCCTTTGAAGGTCCGCTAGATTTATTACTACATTTAATTAATCAAGCTGAAGTAGATATTTATGATATACCTGTCGCTCATATTACTGGACAATATTTAGAATATATTCAGGCCATGAAAGAGTTGCAGCTAGATGTAGCAAGTGAGTATTTAGTGATGGCTGCAACATTATTAGCGATAAAAAGTAAAATGTTGCTTCCAAAACAACAAGAGGAATTATTTGATGAAGAGTTTCTAGGTGAGGACGAAGATGATCCTCGTCAAGAACTTATGAACCGCCTTATTGAATACCGAAAATATAAAGAAGCGGCCCAAGAGCTGCAAGACCGTGAACAAGACCGGTCACTTATTCATACAAAACCCCCTAGTCGATTGGATGAATATTTAACGCAAGAGGACAGGTCTGTTGTTACGGTTAAAGGCGTAAGTTTATTTGACATGATCGGTGCTTATCAAAATATGTTAAAGCGAAAAAAGTTGAAAGCACCTCGCACAACAACAGTGAAAAATCAAGAGTATTCCATTGATACGAGAATGGGCGAAATTATGGAGGAGTTAAGCCGATATAATGGACAAGCGACCTTTTATTCTTTATTTACGTACCTCGATCGTTCACATATGGTTGTTACGTTTTTAGCGATTTTAGAACTAATGAAAAATCGTTCCATTTATTGCAAACAGGAAAAGAATTTTGAGGATATTTTAATTTTTACAAAAAAGGAGGAAGGAGACTTTGACGTTGAAAGAACTTAAGGGAGTCATTGAAGGATTGTTATTTGCGGCTGGAGACGAAGGGCTCACATGCAAACAAATTGCAGAAGTCATGGAAATAGAAGAAATGACAATCATGAATGTTCTCTCAGAATTGATGGTCTCTTATCAAAAAAAGGATAGAGGCATACAACTAGTTGAAGTAGCTGGGACTTATCAGCTTGCGACAAAGCGTGAGCACGCAGACTTTTTTAAACGATTAGCTTATTCGCCAACACATACAGGGTTATCCCAAGCTGCACTAGAAACACTAGCAATTATCGCTTATAAACAACCAATAACAAGGATTGAGGTAGAAGAAGTTCGTGGAGTAAAATCAGAAAAATCGATACAAACATTAGTAACAAAATTATTAATAAAAGAAGTAGGTCGTGTTGACGGAACAGGTCGAGCGATTTTATACGGTACGACAAAAGAGTTTCTCGATTATTTTGGGTTAAACACAATTGAGAATCTTCCTCCTTTACCAGAAGCGATTGATGAGTTGGCGGTGGAGGAAGAAGCGGATTTATTCTTTAAAAAGTTTGAAGAAACATTAGATGGGGTAAATAAATAAGTAAAATAAATCTAATATTTTCTCTCTTTTACGCGTTATGTTTGTTATACTAATATAAACGCTTACAAAACCATTTCTGGAGGGAAAATTGTGTTACTAAAAAAAGCAGTAGGTTATGAATTACAAAAGGAAAAACCGAACACGTCAGAAGACTTCTTTAATCGTTCCGTCGTTTCTTATATAGAAGATGGGGTTGAAAAAGAATTTTCCGTCTTGTACGTTCGTTACTTCGATGAAGTTTTTTCTGAATTTTTACCTTATGAAAAAGACCCACTCTTTACTGTTCATGGGCGAGATGTATCATTTAAAGATACGGTTGCGCTCGTTAGCTTACTAGCTGTTCCGAATAATAAAAACAAAAAAAGAGTTTATATTAATGAAAAAAATGAACTCACTTCTTTGTATGCCAATATTGATTCGCAAGTAATAAAAGATATTTTTACAGCGATTGAAGAAAAAGGCGAATATAGGTGGAATGGTACAGTTAAACTATCGGTGTAAAAAGAATTGATTTATTTTATGATAAACAAAGGCTTTCTATTGAAGAATGTCGTATAATTTAAATAGAATAGAAACAACGATGAGCTGGAGGTGATCGCTAATGGGAAATACTTTGGTTCAAAACCAATTAACATTAGCGCATGATACGTTATTAGAAATATGCAGCAAGCTTAGTCATTTTTTAGACGAAACAACGTTAACAGACATTATTTACGACTCTACCGGTGATGAAGAATACTTTAAATCCGTGTTATCGTCATTACGTCGTGTTCTTGTTTTTTGTGAAGAAGGTAAAGAAGCAAGTGAAATTATTTTAAATGGAAAAACATTTCGAAAAGTAGCCGCTGAAAAAACATTATTTTGGATTTATCATCACTGCATTGAGGAGTTTTTTAATCCACGAGTTGATAATTGGTATGAAGACAGCCGTTCAGCGTATACAGGGAAAAATGCGATTCATTTCTCAAAGCAAGTTCCTACGTCTTTAAAAGATGTAATGAAAGCTATTGAAGGGCCATTTCAAACGATTCGTGAAGAATTAGAGTACTATGAAACAGATTTCCAAACGAAAATGATCCAAACAAAATAATAGTAAAAAGCTGTACAGAAACATTCTGTACAGCTTTTTTTGAAAGATAAAAAAGTATAAAAATTTTGGTGTAGCAGTGAAGCTTTGAAAGAAAAGACGCTCCGCGTTTTTCTTATCTTTCTACCAATCTGAACGTTGAGAAGTTGGATCACAGTTTGGCTCTTGTAATTCAGTAGACTCTGCTAGTTTCATTAAATAATAACATTCTTCCCGTGCCATATGATCGGCCATCAATTCTTGTAATGTACCGAGGACGCGGTTTGTCATTTCTAGTTCCTCTAATTCATCTAAAAAGTTTTTAAAAAGGATAATTTCTAGATGAACTTGCTCATTAAAGCGATCTAGTGCCGGAAATTTGTCAACATTTGCTCGTAAATACCCTGCCATTTCAACGGCTTTTATATAAAATTGTTCAAAGGTCTTAGTGAAATCTTGACTTTTTTCTAGAAGCTTCTTTTCAACCATATCCAATGAACCGGAGATTCCATCTGCATGACCAGCTGCATCTAAAAGCCATACGAGATGGTGATGAAGTGGGTGACATGCGGGTGGAGTTTCTTCGTTTAATAAGTATGGCAAAATTCTAATATACTCTTCCACTTCATTAACCATATGGTTTAAGAAGGTTGGAGTGAGTTCGATCACAACGTCACCGACTAAATGTTCCTTTATGATAGTTAATTTAAATTCTCGGATTTCTTTTGCGTACATATCTGCTTCTTTTGTAAGTTGTAATAGTTGTTCTCTTGTCATCGGTTGCTTTGAACGAGAAAGAAGATTATCAAACGTTTCGATAAAGTCCTTCGCTGTTGCGACATGCTCTTCTTCTCTTGGAGATAATGTATCATAAATAAACCTAGCATGATCTCCTAATACTTGTAACCAAAAATGATGTTCAAATAATGCTGTTTCCACAAAGCTTTTCATTCCTAGCATACCTCCTTAATGTCAATCAACATACAATATGCATAACAAAAAGGGACCGTGACATATGCACAAAAAAGGTTTCCCTTTGCATATAGTAAAGCGACACGCGCAAAAGGAGGAGTACACGTGCAAGAATATAAACGTGAACTACAAGTATGGCTACAGGAAATGAAAGAAACGTATATGAGCGATTCAGAGTTGCGTCAAGCGAATGATGATGGTTTGTTAGAGAAAATCGAGGCATTAGAGGCTGCGTTTGATAAAGAGGAAGAAGACCTTGAGGAATTATATGTGGCTGCCATGGACGTTTATAAAGAATGGTCAAGAGAAGAGGAAGATGAGCGCGAAGAAAGAAAAGATATGAAACAGATGTTAGGACTAGAGAAATCAGGGGGAAGGGTTCCAATTGGAGGACATACATTACCACCTTTACCATATGATTATGGAGCACTAGAGCCGTATATCTCCAAAGAAATTATGCGATTACATCATACTAAGCACCATCAAAGTTATGTGGACGGCTTAAATAAAGCGGAAAAAGAATTAGAAAAAAGCCGAAAAACAGGGGATTTTGAGCTAGTAAAACATTGGGAAAGAGAATTAGCGTTCCACGGGGCTGGTCATTATTTACACACCATTTTTTGGAATGTCATGTGTCCTCGTGGAGGTGGGGTCGCGACTAGAGACATAGGCAACCAAATTAATCTAGATTTTGGAAGTTTTGATCAGTTTAAAAAACACTTTTCAGAAGCTGCGAAAAATGTAGAAGGGGTTGGATGGACAATTCTTGTTTGGGCTCCTCGATCTCATCGTTTAGAAATTTTAACTGCGGAAAAACATCAAAATTTAAGCCAATGGGATGTTATACCGTTACTTCCTCTAGATGTATGGGAGCATGCATATTATTTACAGTACAAAAACGAGCGAGAAGAATACATTAAAAATTGGTGGAATGTCGTAAGTTGGTCTCATGTCAATGACCGGTTTTCAGAAGCCAAAAAAGTAAAGTGGACGCCTTATTAAGTAACCAATTGTAAAGCCTGCACATTCAAGAATGTGCAGGTTCTACTTTATCTTATAGTAGCGTCAATGTAGTTCTGTTATTACTGTATAAGTTGTAAGGAGTGTTAATGTTAATTACTCGTCATCATAAAGTTGTAATATATAATCTTTTAAATCAACCATTCGTAAATATTCGGGCTCTTTGTCTGTACCAGATATGACTAAAGCAGCTAATGTTTCATTTTTATGAATTCCACCATGTTCCCCACCACCAACATGAAGAGGGGACCCTTGTGATTTAAATACATGACCCGGTTTAGCAGTTAAAATTAATGTGTTATTGTCATGGGCGTGATGAGCACTGTAAAGCTGGTTCAGGATATCTGGGTAGTCAACATAAGCTAATTCATTTTTATTGCTATCTTTTTTAATCGTTAAAATATCTTCATTTCCTTCAATTTCCCATGTTTGGTCATAGCGGTCTGCCCAAGGACCGAATTTTCTAAAACGGACAACATCATCATAATCAGGCGAAATGACATGCACCCATCCGTCTTGGAGCCAAGAAGCATGAGCAATCCGTTTGTCGACCATTGCGGTTTCCGCTAATCTAGGTAATAATTGTTCATTTTCTAGGGCATACACATATGACATGCGGTGATTATTCCCAAAGGCGATTTCCCCAGGTGTTAGTTGGTCCTGTAGGCGTGCGGGCTCATAATCATGATAAATGGATTCTAAGTCGATAGCCATTTCAACTTCATCATCAAGCAATTTATCTTGTCCGTGGTCTCCGACAACGATAAAAATATTTTCTTCTAGTGCTTGTTCCCAACTAGGGTAGGCATTTAAAATATCTTGAAATAAATGCTCCGCTCTTTCAAACCCTTTTCGATAGTGAGGACTATTATCGTGTGCCTCTTTATCAAAGTCTGGTAAGAATACCATTAGAAAATCAGGCTGTTCCCCGTTTTTAATAATCTCTTTTGTGACCTCAACAGAGTATTCATCATTTAATCCAAATTGTGAAAACAGACTATCAGGAAAGTTTTTATTTTCTACCACTTTTGGTTTTACCACGCTACCAAAAGCTAATAAATCAGGTCCTTTCGTTTGTAAGGAACCATTCATCCCTAACCAGTTATCTAACACCGGTGGTAAATGCATATCGTGATTTGTATTGCCTCGATAAATAAGCGTATTTACAGACCCTGTTGTATACCCTTTTTCTTGAAGAGCTTCAAATATTGTTGTCGATTCTTCATTTAAGTGGGTATTATTCAAATGGTATAACGAATCAAAAAGGGCTTGCTTCATTCCGAGTTGAGCCGCTTTTTGGATCGTTGAGCCGTAATCAACTAAGCGCTGTTCATCGTCTTTGTACCAAACAAGGCCAGGAATCTTATGATTATTCGGCATTTCTCCTGTCACCATGGAGCTTTCAATGACAACGGACATAGAAGGAAATGGAGCAACGAGATCTTTATAATATTGTCCATTTTCAATTAAAAATTCTAAAGCTGGAATCGTTCCTTTTTCTAACGAGTTGTCGACTAGTGAGCCCATCATTGAATCAATAATGACAAAGACTACTTTTTTGTTAGGATCTTTATCTTCTTTTTCTGCTTGCTGTATGGATGCACCACCTTCATTTTCACCGTTACATCCTGCTAATATGAGTAATACCATCCCGACTAGTAGCCAAAATCTCATCATGACACTCCTTTATCTAATATTTTGCGACATATAAAGAATCTCCCTCAAGCCATTCAGCTAATAAAACATCTGTTGCTTTAGTGACCCCATTGTGAAGCAATTGAGTAGAGAGCCACTCTTCGTCAAATCCAGCTTCTTTTAAATTGTCTAAAAGAATTTCTCCATCAGATATGATCGTAATGGGCAAATGAGCAATAGTGGAAGTTGGCTGAACGTCCTTTTTTTGCAAAGTTTGATAAGAGCTTTTTTTCATGACACTGACAGAGCCATTAGGTTCAAGTATGGCATATTCTATTTCTCGAAGTGAGAATACATCTTTTTCTCGTAGAAGGTGTTGCAACTGGTTTATATCTAGCTGATTTCGTTTTAACTCTGAAAAGTCTATTTTGCCCCGACGAATGATGATGGATGGATTTCCTTCTAAAAAAGTTCTAGATTTTTTGACGACTTGTGTAAGTTTTTCAATCGAAAAAATCAATGTCCCCCAAAGCGTAATCGCATAAAGTACATACTTGAGTCCAATTTCTTTATCGTATATGGCATTTCCTACTAACTCCCCAAGCACAAGGGCAGAAATAAAATCAAAAGGTGTTAATTGTGTAATTTGGGTTTTGCCAAGTAGTTTTGTTATAGCTAACAAAGCAAAGAAACCAATAAGAAGTTCTGTTGTTAGCGAGAAAAAATTGGTATTCATGACCTCACCCCGAGAAAAGATAATTTTACTTTTTACAAAAATGGATGTTTTTACTCAAAAAAAGCAACGAACCTATGTAAAGTTCGTTGCTCTCATTTGTTTTAAACGTTCATCCAATTGATGTACGAGTTTTTTTGAGGCATAAGCTAAGTGAGCGATTTCACTGTTTGAATCGTGAATCGTCCCCCGAAAAACTGTTCGAATTTTATTCTCACTCGTTAGCCAGTAGTTATTTTTATAATCGATAAATTGATTCCAAAAATCATAAATCGCTTGAATTTCTTCTGGACGAAACGCTTTGCTTAATTCAGGGGTCGATAACCCGTGGCTTGCCGGAGCATTTTCAATAAGTTGTGGATGAAGTGCAATCGTTTGTTTATATACGGCATCTCTTACTGTTAACGCTTGAATAAAAACATAAGAGCGCCATTCATCATTTAGCTTTTCTGAATTTGATTCTGTCTCAACCGTAACATTTTTAAGAGAAGAGAGAAGGTTTTCTAATAATGCGTTTTGTTGAGATGTACGCTTATTCCATTTTATTAAAAAGAGAATAATGATAAAAACATTTAAGGACATCAAAAACAAAAGGATAATTTCATATATCGACATCTTTTATTCCTCCTTTAGGTAGGTTATTTACAAATATTGTATTAGATATTTTTTTCTTATTTTTATCAATCTATAAAATGTAACATTGAATATGGCATTTTACAAAGAAGGAGGAATGAAAGATGACAGTAGCCACTCAAGTAAGACAAACATTAGCAGGCCTAAAAAGTGCACAAGCAAGTTTAGAAACATTTGCCCTTCAAACACAAAACCAACAAGCGAAGCAAATGTTCCAAAATATGGCTCAACAAACACAAGGAATCGTGGATACGATAACGCCACGCTTGCAAGAGATTGAACAGGAAGAACCACAGTATAAGCAACAATAACACGGAAAAAGAGGGTTAATCGTCGCATTGACCTTCTTGTACATAATTGTGCAATGAGAGATCCATACTACATTTCATAGTAGATCTGAAAAGAAAGAGGGATACGATGAAAAAAATTATAATTTTGTTTGTTTTGGTTCTCATCGGTCTACAAGGGTGCGGATTTGAGGCACAACAGGATATATCACCTCAACAGCTCGGCGATGACGCCGTTGTTGACCAAACAAAAGCAGATGAAGCCAAAAAAATCGTATTGTCAATGGAGGAAGTGTATGAAGTAAAAGGGGTTAGTCATAACGATAAGATTTATGTCGCTCCAAACGTACATCATTTTGATCGACTACGTCTTGAAGAGATTAGAAAAACCGGATTTGAGAAAATAAAAAAGCGCTACCCGGAGGAAACGGTATTTTTTACAACAGATAAAAAAATATATATGGAGCTTGAAAAACTAGAAACTGAGTTGAAGAACAAAGAGATCTCTACATCAGCTTTAGAAAAGAAGTTATCAAAACTTGAGGATGATATGAAAGGGTAACGTGAAAAAGGAGGGTTGGACATGTCAGATCAGAAAAAGAAAAATTTATCCCCTGTTAAACAAGAGTATCAAAAATTTGCGAGCGAACACGAAATAAAGCGACCTGTTTTTAAAAATTGTATCCGCGCCTTTTTATTTGGTGGACTTATTTGCTTGATTGGACAAGGGGTTCAAACGGTTTTTATTCATTATTTTGATTTTACTGAACGAACAGCAGGAGACCCAACGGTTGCTGTTATGATTTTTCTTTCTGTATTACTTACAGGGTTTGGTGTTTATGACCGAATTGCTCAAATTGCAGGAGCAGGTACAGCTGTTCCTGTAACTGGTTTTGCCAACTCAGTGGCGAGTGCTGCGATTGAACATCGAACAGAAGGATTAGTGTTAGGTGTTGGTGGCAATATGTTTAAACTAGCTGGGTCTGTTATTGTTTTCGGAACATTTTCCGCGTTTGTAATCGCACTCATTAAAACGATATTCGTTCAATGGGGGGGATTGTAATGCTTGTCGGTCATCGAACTTGGAAGTTTGAAAATAAACCTGTCCTCATTTCCACAGGAACAGTAGGAGGCCCATTTGAGGCAAATGGGAAATTAGCCAATGACTTTGACACATTACATGATGATTTATGGATTGGGCAAGACTCCTATGAAAAAGCACATCGGGTTCTTATGGAAGAAGCGTGTCAACAAGCAATAGAGAAAGCGCATCTCCAAAAAGAAAAAATTGAATTTATGCTAGCAGGAGATTTGGTCAACCAAATTACACCATCAAGCTTTGCAAGCCGAACGTTAGAGATTCCTTATTTTGGTTTATTCGGGGCTTGTTCAACGTCGATGGAAGGCTTAGCACTAGGGGCATTTATTGTAAATGCCAAAGGCGCAAATTATATTTTAACGGGTTCATCAAGTCATAATTCTGCTATTGAAAAGCAATTTCGTTATCCGACAGAGTATGGAGCGCAAAAGCCGCCGACGGCACAATGGACAGTGACGGCAGCTGGTGTTGGTATTTTAGCTCAACAAGGGGAAGGGCCAGTCATTACTTCTGCTACGATTGGTCGAGTTGTTGATATGGGGTTAAGTGACCCCTTTAACATGGGTGCGGCTATGGCTCCGGCAGCAGTAGATACAATTGAAGCCCATTTTCGTGATTTGCAAATTGACCCTTCTCATTATGATTTAATTGCAACGGGAGACTTAGGTAAAATCGGGCATTCTATTGCCGAAGATTTATTTAAAAAGCATGGGGTCACTTTTGAAAAAGGGCAATTTGATGATTGTGGCTTAATGATTTATAAAGACGACCAGCCGGTAATGTCTGGAGCTAGTGGTTCAGGTTGCTCTGCGGCTGTTGCGTATGGTCATCTTATTAATCGAATGAAAAAAGGTGAAATCAAACGAATGCTTATTGTGGCAACAGGAGCTCTTCTTTCTCCATTATCGTTTCAACAAAAAGAATCGATACCTTGTATTGCACATGCTGTATCGATTGAAGCGGGAGGGGTTCATTGATGATTTTCTTTTGGGCGTTTGTTGTTGGAGGGCTAATATGTGTAATCGGCCAAATTCTTATGGATGTTGTGAAATTAACACCTGCACATACAATGAGTACACTTGTTGTGGCGGGAGCCGTCTTAGATGGGATTGGGGTGTATGAACCGCTGATCGATTTCGCTGGAGCAGGGGCGACTGTACCGATTACAAGTTTTGGGAATGCCCTTGTCCATGGGGCGCTAGCAGAAGCAGAACGAAACGGGATTGTTGGTGTCATTACGGGGATTTTCGAAGTAACGAGTGCAGGGATTTCAGCAGCAATTATTTTTGGATTTATTGCTGCGCTAATTTTTAAACCAAAAGGGTAGAGGGTGAAACAATGACAATTGCATCACAAGTAAAGCAATGCTTATCAACGTTAAAAGGAATTGAATCTCAACTGAATACATTTTCATTAAAAGCACAAGATGAGGAATCAAGACAAGCGTTTCATGAATCTTGTTTAATCACAAGAAAAGTCATTGTCGACATCGAAAATCGTGTAGGTGAACTAGAGCGTGAAGAGCCACAGTATAAAGGGTTTTAGTTTGCCCTAGAAAGGAGTGTAACGTATGCCTGGATGGTTAGAGGTTGCCTTGCGCGCAACAATAGGGTTATTTTTTGTTTTGTTCGCCTCGAAATTGTTTGTTCGCAAGCCTGTTTCCCATTTAACCTACTTTGAGTGGATAGCAATGGCCGCGGTTGCCATTATTGTTGCTGTAGGATCCATAGGTCTTGCTATTCCTCCAATGTATGTCATTATTGCTTTATTTATATGGACATTTGTCCCATATCTTCTCGGTCTATTGTCAATGAAAAGTAAAACCGTAAGAAATGTAGTTGGAGGAAAAGGAATTCCTTTTATTAAAGACGGGAAAGTATTAGAAGATAATTTAAAAAAACAGCGCTATTCTACCGATGAATTGTTAACTCAATTACGTTCAAAGCAAGTATTCAAAGTAGCAGACGTTGAATTTGCTGTGCTTGAGCCAACAGGAGATATAAATGTCTTGTTAAAAAAAGAATATCAACCTTTAACGGCAAATGATATGAAAATGCCTGTTGCTCCAATAAAACAACCCGAGACGATTATCATGGACGGGAAAATATTAGATGAACCTTTAGCAACGCTAGGGTTTAATCGAAAATGGTTAGAAATAGAACTTGATAAAATCGGTGTTGCGATTGAAAATGTGTATGTTGGTCAGGTGGATTCATATGGAGAATTAACGGTAGATTTATTTGATGACAAGCTTCAAGTGCCTAAACCACAAGAAAAGCCATTATTATTAGCGTCTATAAAAAAGTGCCAAGCCGATCTCGAAGCCTTTGCGTTGCAAACTGAATCACAACAAGCGAAAAAAATGTATTCAAACAGTTCAAAAGATATGGAGCGAGTGTTAACGCAAATGACAAAGTATTTGAAATAAATACGTATGAACCGCACTGTTTTTTTCTATTACAGTGCGGTTTTTGTTAACGGACATTTATTCCGCTATTTAAAGGAAAAGGAAGGTTTGTTGAAGGCTATCGGATCTCTGTTCCGCTAAAGCTGAAAATTGAGCTGCTTTCCTCCTGAAAATGGGTGAATAGAGGAACGTATGTCCATTAAAAAAGTTAAATTCGTTTTTTTGATGGAATAGCGGAATAGTTGTCCGAAAGATAACGGTATGGAGTGAATTCCTAATGAAACAACAATGAATTTTCTTCGGTGTTTTCTTTTGTTCGTAATGAAATATGTACATCTTTCTCCTTTGAGATGGAGGCGAAAAAGACATCATGAATATTTTGTACGCCATGTTGTTGTAATTGCTCATCAACCCATACATGATCGAGTTGAAACTTGGCTAGGACTTCTTCATACACTTGACCTTCGATAATAAAGGGAAAGGCAATTCCGCTTTTCTTTTTTTGTAAGTGTAAATCTTCTAGTGTAACTTCAGATTTGCTGTTTGTCTTCACAACGCTTAGTTGTCCGTTAGCTTCAATAATCGCTAATTCAACATCTTCAAGTGAGAAAATATTTTTTTCCCTTAACATTTGTAATACATTGTCAATGGAATATTGAATTCGTTGTAAGTTTTGAACTTGAAACACACCTTGGCTAATCACAATCGTAGGTTCGAAAGTGAGCCACTTTCCTATTTTCCGATGTTTGATAATGAGCGTGGCCACTCCTTTTTGCAATAGGCTAATCATGACAATTGCAAATGCAGTAAAAATATGATTGACATTGGGGTCTGCGATATCGGCGCCTGTTACTGACGCTAACGTGACAATCACTAAAAAATCAAAAATCGGAAGTTGACCAATCGACCGCTTTCCCATGTATAACGCGAGGATAAGCAGGAGAGGGAAAATAGTGATAATCCTGCCAAGCACTGTTAGTAATTCAAAAAACGTTTGCATGTGACCACCTTTTATTCGCTTTGTTCGTTTTTTTAAAAGATAAGAAAGATAAAAAATTTTTGGTATAGCAGTGAAGCTTAGAAAGCTTATTCTGACGCGTTTCACCACAAGGAGAGCGCTTGGGGTTCACTGTTAAAAGCGGGCAGGGCTCCGCACTTCGCTTGAAAGAAAAGATGCTACGCGTTTTTCTTAGCCTTTCCGTAAATTCTTTTCTTAATTCATACATATGAGACAAGGATGAGCATACACTTGTACAAATAAAAAAAACTGGGACGGGGATAGTATGACCAAAAAGGCTAACAAATCTATTATTATTTCAATAATCTTTGTTTTACTATTTAGTACAATGACTTTTTCAGGAAATCGGGTTGAAGCTGTTGGAGGGGTTTCTGCTCAAGCCGCTATTTTAATTGAACAATCGTCTGGACGAGTGTTATATGCAAAAGACGAACATGCGCAATTACGAATCGCTAGTATTACTAAGATTATGACGGCGATTTTAGCGATTGAATCAGGAATGCTAGAAGAAACTGTGACAGTTTCGAATAATGCTTCTGGAACTGAAGGGTCGTCGCTTTATTTAAAACCCGGAGAAAAAATAAAATTAAAAGATTTAGTGTATGGACTAATGCTTCGCTCAGGGAATGATTCTGCTGTAGCAATAGCCGAACATGTGGGTGGTAGTTTAGATGGATTTATTTATATGATGAATGAAAAAGCAAGAGAAATCGGGATGACTCGTACTGTGTTTAATAACCCACACGGACTAGATGACCATGAAGAGCATTATTCTACGGCCTATGATATGGCTTTGTTAACAAAGTACGCGATGGAAAATGAAACATACCGTGAAGTTTCTTCTACAAAATCGTATCGTGCCCCTCAAGAAGGGGAGAAATGGGATCGAATTTGGCAAAATAAAAATAGATTGTTAACGCAACTCTATAAATATAGCACTGGTGGGAAAACAGGGTATACGAAAAGAGCGAATCGGACATTAGTGTCAACCGCTACAAAAGATGATTTAGATTTAATTGCCGTGACATTAAACGCACCAAGTGATTGGCATGATCATATGAATATGTTTAATTGGGCTTTTGAGGCTTATGAGCTTAAGCTATTAGTGAAAGAAGGATTTGTAAAAGGGATTGAGGAGGAGTTCTATAAAGACCAGGTGTATGCTCCTTATACATTCACATATCCTTTGACAAAAGATGAGCAAAAAGGGATGAAAAAGAAAGTGACGTTATATCGTCCTCCAGCTAACAATAAGTGGGAAGATGGAGATATTACAGAACCTGTAGGAAAAATTATGCTGACAATAAAAGACGATAAGATTGGAGAAATTCCTCTTTATTATGAAGCACCAGAAATCGAAGAAAAACAAAGCTTCTGGTCTAAAGTGAAGGAAATGTTTTTTATTACTATCGGAGTGAACCCATATGATTAATTACATATGGGTTGGCATGATTATAATTGGGATAGTGTTTGCAGCGATAAATGGGACGATGGAAGAATTAAATGAAGCGATTTTTGCGGGAGCAAAAGATGCGGTTACGATTTGTTTTGGTTTAATTAGTATCCTCGTTTTTTGGCTAGGTATGATGAGAATTGCTCAAAATTCAGGTTTGCTTGATGGTTTAGCAAAATTGATGAGTCCGATTGCCAAGCGAATTTTTCCAGAAGTTCCTCCCAACCATCCTGCTATGGGATATATTCTTTCAAATATGTCTGCTAATATGTTTGGATTAGGAAATGCGGCAACGCCAATGGGGATAAAGGCGATGCAAGAATTAAAACGGTTGAATGGGGATAGTGATCAAGCGAGTCGTTCTATGATTACGTTATTGGCGATTAATACAGCTAGTATTACATTAATTCCAACAACAGTCATCTCGATTCGTATGAGCTATGATTCGGTGGCGCCAACAGAAATTGTAGGAACAACGATTATGGCGACCGCATGCTCAACATTGGGAGCCTTATTAATCGATCGTTTTTTCTATTATCGACGGGTAAGAAAAGGGAGGAAATAACATGAGTTGGATAACTGTCATCTCCATGTGGATGATTCCGATGCTCATCGGTTTTATCCTCCTCTATGGAACATATAAAAAAGTGCCTACATATGAAACATTTGTGGATGGGGCAAAAGAAGGTTTCTCGATGGCTGTTTCCATAATCCCTTACTTAGTTGGTATGATGGTCGGCATTTCTGTTTTTCGGGCTTCCGGTGCAATGGATTTTTTTATTGGACTTTTTCAGCCAGTGTTGCAAGCGATAGGTGTACCGAGTGAAATCGTGCCACTAGCATTAATTAGGCCGATTTCTGGGACTGGTGCGCTTGGGATGACATCTGATTTAATTGCAACGTTTGGACCAGATTCATTCATTGGTAGATTGGCCTCAACAATGCAAGGGAGTACAGATACAACATTATATGTTCTTACCGTATATTTTGGAGCAGTCGGAATTAAGAAAATGGGGGATGCTTTAAAAGTCGGTTTACTTGCAGATATTGTTGGAATTATTGCAGCAATCGTGATTGTTACATTAGTTTTTGGATAAACTAGGAAAAGAGGAAGCCATAGGCTTCTTCTTTTTTTCATAAAGGCAAAAAAATTGTCATTACTTGAGTATTACTTGTGACAGAGGTATGATGAAATGTGAGGTGAAATGATGGAACGTTTACAAAAAGTGATTGCACATGCAGGTGTAGCTTCAAGGCGAAAAGCAGAAGAATTGATTTTAGAAGGAAAAGTAAAAGTAAATGGAGTTGTCGTGAAAGAACTTGGGATGAAAGTAACTCCTAGAAAAGATGAAATTGAAGTTAATGGCGTCCCAATTGATAAAGAAGAACCAGTGTACTTTTTATTGTATAAACCAACTGGAGTCATATCAGCAGTGAAAGATGATAGAGGAAGAAAAGTCGTTACGGAATTTTTAGAAGTGGAACAACGGGTTTTTCCTGTAGGTCGACTTGATTATGATACGTCAGGAGCTTTATTGTTAACAAATGATGGCGAGCTGACAAATATACTCACGCATCCGAAACATAAAGTAGATAAAATGTATATCGCAAAAGTAAAAGGGTATCCAACAAAGGAAGTCATCGAAAAGCTTAGAAAAGGCATTATGTTGGAAGATGGAAAAACAGCACCAGCTCGTGTCAAAATTGTGTCTGGTGATAAGAAAAAAGGCACGTCAATTATTGAAATAACGATTCATGAAGGAAGGAATCGGCAAGTAAGAAGGATGTTCGATGCGGTCGGACACCCAGTATTGAAGCTAAAAAGAGAGCGGTTTTCTTTTTTAGATGTTGGAAATATGCGACCAGGCGAAACAAGGCCGCTAAAGCCGTTTGAAGTAAAGCAGTTAAAAGAAATAGCTGTCACATAAACGTCAAAAACAATTCACGTATTTGTTTCATTTCAAATGTATAATAGGGTGAATGAAACAGAGATAAGATCAAAGTTCAAGGGGAGAGCGGTATGATACGGAAAAGATTGCTACTACGGACTTCGATACTTGTCGTGATTACGATAGCGTTAGTATACACGTTCTATACTAATTTTTTTGCTGATAAATCAAGTGTCCGTGTAGGTGAGGAGCCTATTAATTTCGTGTTAACAACATTAGAGGGAGAGCGAATTGAATTAGCTGACTATAAAGGTCAGGGTGTCTTTTTAAACTTTTGGGGAACGTATTGTAAACCATGTGAAGAAGAAATGCCGATTATGGACGATTTCTATCAAATTTACAAAGACCAAGGGGTAGAGATTATCGCTGTTAATGTAAATGAAGCTGACCTTCGAGTCCAACGCTTTGTTGAACGGTACAACCTCTCATTTCCTGTTGCGATTGATAAAGGAATGTTAGTCAGTGACGCCTATGGCATTCGCCCATTACCAATTACGTTTCTCATTAATGAGCATGGAATAGTAGAAAAGATTCATTACGGAATGATGGATGAGGCACTAGTTGAAGAATTTATGGAATTAATCAAACCGAAAACGTAATGGGGTGTTGTTATGGATAAAGTGAAGTGTGAATGTGGTCACGCCAATCCATATGGCACTGTCATATGTGAGTCATGTGGGAAGCCGTTAGAAGGAGATTCAACGGGGCTCCTTAATATGCGCTATGAAGGTGTCGCGAGACGATCACAAACCTATAATCGAACGATTATTGATAAAATATGGAACTTTTTTTCGTCTGTTAAAGTAGGCGTATGGATTATTATTCTTACATTAGTTGCATCATCATTAGGAACAATATTTCCACAGCAAATGTACATTCCACCTACTGCGAATCCGGCAGTGTATTATCAGGAAACACATGGATTCCTTGGGCAGATGTATTACCAGTTAGGCTTTCATAACTTATATAGTTCATGGTGGTACATGATTTTAATTGCTTCATTAGGGATTTCATTGTTAATTGCTAGTATTGATAGAGTCGTCCCGTTGTACCGTGCGTTGAAAAAACAACGTGTGACACGTCATGAATCTTTTATGAAACGTCAGCGCCTATATGGGGTTTCTGATGTCCAAAATCAAGAAGAAACAATGGAAAAAGCAAAGCAAATATTAAAAGAAAAAAAATATAATGTTTCCGAAGAAAACGGAAACGTAGTAGCGGAAAAAGGTAGATTTTCAAGGTGGGGGCCATATGTCAATCATCTTGGCTTAATTATTTTTCTCATCGGCTGTATGTTGCGGTTTTTCCCTGGTATGTATGTGGATGAATTTGTGTGGGTTCGTGAAGGAGACACGGTTGTTATCCCAGGTACGGACGGTCAATATTTTATTGAAAATGAAGAATTCATTCTTGAAGTGTATGATGAAGAGGATGAAGTTTTTGGGGAAGCGCTCCAACGTTCTGGGGTACCTGTTGCACAAACATTTAAAACTCGTGCGGTCGTCTATGAACGTATGGAATCAACCGTTGTTGGGGAAGAAGCTGAGTTAAAAGAAATAGCACGACATAATATTATTGTAAATGACCCGATGAAGTTTGCTGATTTTGCTCTTTATCAAGTTGATTTTAAATTAAATGAACTAAATCAAATGGCATTTACATTAGATCATAAAGAGTCTGGAGACACATTTGGACAATTTACGGTTGATTTGTATAATCCTTTAGATGAATATGATTTAGGTGATGGATATAAAGTGCGTGTTCTTGATTATTTCCAAGACTACTTCTTTGACGAAGCAGGGAATCCAGCGACACGTTCTAAAATCCCGAACAATCCAGCTTTTATTTTTGAAATGATTACCCCTGATAAACCAAAAGGGGAAGTGAGCTTTATTGCGATTCAAAGAAATTTGGAACCTTTTGGTGAAAATGATTACCGTATATCATTTGCTGGTATTGATACAAAAAATGTCACTGCCCTAACTGTTCGTAAAGATCACACACTTGGATTTCTAATGGTAGGTGGTGCGATCTTTATGATTGGACTCGTCCAAGGATCTTATTGGTCACACAGAAGAATTTGGATTCAACAACGTAACGGTCAAATCATGATGGCAGGACATGCGAATAAAATGTGGGCGTCGTTAAAAAAAGACATAGAAGCTGTTGTGGAGCAAACAGAATTAACTATGCCAATTGACCAAGTAGAAGAAAAGGAAAAAGAAGAAACAGCTCCTAAGGAGGAAACAATGTAATGTTAGCTTTAAGTAGCAATTTATTACTTACTGCCTTTTTCTTATATTTAGCTGCAACGATTGCGTTTACTGTTTCGATTACAGGGAAGAAGTGGCGAAATAAAAAAGGTGTAGAAGGAAATCGGTGGGGAACTTTTGGGTTTATCATCTCGATTGTAGCTTTCTTATTTGCAATGGGTTATTTTATTACACGCTGGATGGTATCAGGACATGCTCCAGTAAGTAATATGTTTGAATATACAACGTTTTTAGGAATTATGATTGGTTTTGGCTTCATTATTATTTATGCCATTTATCGTTCGAATATACTAGGATTATTTACGATGCCAGTCGTCATGCTTATTATTTCCTATGCATCATTGTTTCCGCGTGAAGTTGCGCCATTAATTCCAGCGTTACAAAGTAACTGGTTAAAAATTCACGTTATTACTGTAGCTTTAGCTCAAGGGGTATTAGCGATTGGTTTTGTCGCGGGTTTAATTTATTTAATTCGAACACTTGATTTTACAACAAAAAACAAAAAAGCGCGCTGGCTTGAATTTATATTATATGTGTTATTGTGTATGGTAGGGAACAACATATTAGGTACGGGATTTAATCTTGTTGGTTATGAATCAACATTCTCATATGTGAATGAAAATGGCGAGGAAGCACAAATGCAATATAACCTCCCTGCCATCGTTGGTCCGAATGAAGGAACATTGCTAACAGAAGGAAGAATGGATGCGTTGTTCCATGTTCCAGCCAACATCATAGCAAATGATTTAAACACTGTGATTTGGGCGTTTACGATTGGAATCGCGATTTATTGGTTGCTACGATTAGTATTACGAAAACCAATTGGCGGCGCGATTCAGCCTTTGTTGAAAAATATTAGTCCACAAGCGGTTGATGAATTAAGCTATCGAGCCATTGCGATTGGATTCCCATTATTTGCGTTAGGCGGTTTGATTTTTGCGATGATTTGGGCACAAATTGCATGGACAAGATTTTGGGGCTGGGATCCAAAAGAAGTGTGGGCCCTTATTACGTTCTTATTTTATGCGGCGTATTTACATTTGCGGCTTTCAAGAGGCTGGCATGGTGAACGTTCGGCATGGCTATGTGTAATAGGGTTTGCTATTATTATGTTTAATCTGATTTTTGTTAACTTAGTTATTGCAGGGCTTCATTCCTATGCATAATATAAAAGCACTGTCCTAATTGGGCAGTGCAAAAAAATATAGTGGTGTTTAGTACGAGGAGGGTTATCGATGGAACAAGAAGGAAAAATTTTAGTAGTTGATGATGAAGAGCGCATTCGCCGCTTATTAAAGATGTATTTAGAAAGAGAAGATTATATTGTAGAAGATGCTGAAAATGGAGAAGTCGCTTTAGAAATGGCTCTTGAAAATGACTATGACCTTATCCTTCTTGATATCATGATGCCTGGTATTGATGGAATCGAAGTATGTCAAGAGCTTAGAAAAACAAAAGCAACTCCGATCATCATGTTAACAGCCAAAGGGGAAGAAGCAAATCGTGTGCAAGGGTTTGAAGTTGGGACAGATGATTATATTGTAAAACCATTTAGCCCGAGAGAAGTCGTGTTACGTGTAAAGGCGCTTTTACGTCGTTCATCTAGTACTCGCTTTCTTCAAACAGAAACAGCAGCAAAAGATGTTCTTGTCTTTTCTCATTTGACGATTGATAATGATGCACATCGAGTAACGGTAGATGGAAATGAAATCAGTTTAACTCCTAAAGAATATGAACTGCTCTATTATTTAGCGCAAACTCCTGATAAAGTTTTTTCAAGAGAACAACTTTTAAAAGATGTGTGGAATTATGACTTTTTTGGGGATTTGCGTACCGTTGATACTCATATTAAACGATTACGCGAAAAATTAAATCGAATTTCTCCAGAGGCAGCTAGCATGATATCTACCGTATGGGGTGTCGGATATAAGTTTGAGGCTGTGAAAGAGTAATGTTTTGGCGAAGTGTTGTTGGAAAACTATGGTTTACGATTTTATTACTCGTGTCCGTAGTTTTATCCATTTTAATGGCACTCATGCTCCAATTTTTTGAACGGTTTCATGTCAGTGAGGCCGAGTCACAATTGATGAATCATGCAGATATGATTGCGACCATTGTAGAAGTGTATGATGACAAGGATATGGCGTTAGTAACGATATCTAAAATTGCAGAAACTTATGATATAAAAGCGGTTATTTTGGACAACGAAGAACATTGGTATTCTTCTAATCCGAGTGAAACTGTAAATTTACCGATCTCGATATTTTATGAAGATCCGGTTTTGTCGAAAGTGTTTCAAGGAGACCAATCGGTTGTTAGTCAAGGCGATTTCCCATTTGTAGAAAATGGGGTTGAGGTTCATACGGAAATAATGGTCGTTGGACGTCCAGTTGAATTAAATGATGCTCAAAGTGCGGTTTTCCTTTATCAGTCTCTTCTAGCGATAGAACAAACGACAGCGCACACGAAAAGAATCATCATTTTTTCTGCTGGAATCGCCATAGTATTAACGACAATTTTTGCGTTTTTCTTGTCGACGAGAATCACAGCTCCATTACGAAAAATGAGGCAAGCGGCAGTTGAAGTGGCAGAAGGGAATTTTGATACGAAAATTCCGATTCTTACGATTGATGAAATTGGGAAGCTCGCTATTGCTTTTAATCGAATGGGACGCGAATTAAATCGAAATATTACCGCGTTAAATCAAGAAAAAGAACAGCTTTCTCGTATACTAAGTAGTATGGCTGACGGTGTTATTACGCTTGATCGAAAAGGACGGATTGTGGTTACGAATCCTCTTGCTGAACGATTTATTCAAGCTTGGTATTATGAACAAGGTTTGAATATTGATGCTGTGGAAGATTTGCCTAAGGCAGTTAAAAAGCTGTTTCAACAAGTTGTTGTATTAGAAAGTGAACAATTTGATGAAATTGATATTCAAGGCCGTAGTTGGTTTATATTAATGACACCGTTATACGACCAAAAATTCGTCCGTGGTGCTGTAGCGGTCATTCGAGATGTGACAGAAGAACGAAGGCATGATAAACTCCGTAAAGATTTTATCGCCAATGTCTCTCATGAGTTGAGAACCCCTATTTCCATGTTGCAAGGGTATAGTGAAGCGATAGTCGATGATATTGCTCAAACCGACGAAGAGAAAAAAGAAATTGCTCAAATTATTTATGAAGAATCGCTTCGAATGGGTAGGTTAGTTAATGAACTTCTTGATTTAGCAAGAATGGAATCAGGCCATATTGAATTAAATATGGAAGAAGTGAATATAAAAGACTTTACAGACCGAATTATTCGTAAATTCCAAGGATTAGCGAAAGAACAAGGTATTCACCTAATGTGTGACGTCATTAACAATGAAAATATCATTCTTTTTGACCCAGACCGAATCGAGCAAGTATTAACGAATTTAATTCATAATGCGATTCGACATACACTCGAAGGTGGAAAAGTACAACTTTATGTCCAATCGACAACAGGAGAGGCTCGTTTTGATGTTGTTGATACAGGTTCTGGTATTCCAGAGGAAGATTTGCCGTTTGTGTTTGAACGCTTTTATAAAGCAGATAAAGCCCGAACTAGAGGAGCGGCAGGGACAGGACTTGGACTTGCGATTGCCAA
The DNA here is from genome assembly GCF_022812285.1 of Alkalihalobacillus sp. LMS39. Classification (NCBI taxonomy): domain Bacteria; kingdom Bacillati; phylum Bacillota; class Bacilli; order Caryophanales; family Bacillaceae; genus Alkalihalobacillus; species Alkalihalobacillus sp. LMS39. Next base: position 2,872,878 of record NZ_CP093300.1, on the reverse strand, counting down.
AAACATTGTCGAAGCGCATATGGGACATATTTCTGTGCATAGTAAAGTGAATGAAGGAACAACATTTAGTTTTTCTATTCCTCGAAAAACCGAAGAAAATAGAGAAAATGAGCGAAAATAATTGTTTCATGAGAAACAATGTTCGTATACGGTAAAAAGATTGCTGAATTTAAGATTCAGTAGTCTTTTTTTATTTTTATAATTGACAATGATTATCATTATTAGTATCATTACTGAGAATGATAATCATTAATGTAACATATGAAGGAGAGAGTTCAGATGGAAAATGTTTTATTATTGTTTTGCAGTATGTCAGGCAATACAGAAGCGATTGCTGATGTATTAGAAGAAGGATTGGCTGCTGAAGGAGTAGAGGTGACAAAGAAAGACGTGTTAGATGTTGATGCTAGCATTCTATTAGAATATGATGCAATTGTCATTGGAGCGTATACATGGGGAGATGGAGAACTACCTGATGAGTTTTTAGATTTTTATGAAGAAATGGAAAACATAGATTTAGCGGATAAAACGTTCGGCGTTTTCGGCTCAGGCGATACAGCTTATGAAATTTTTTGTGGAGCTGTAGATATCATTGAAGAACGGGTTAAAGAGCAAGGAGGACAAATTGTCGTAGATGGATTGAAAATTGAATATGAGCCAGTAGGTGAAGATATTGACTTATGCAAAGCGTTCGCAAAGGACTTTGTAATAGAGAGCAAAAATAAAAATACAATATCGAAGTGAAAAATCATGTCAAACAAATGAATATTGTGTATAATAAGGTCGTACATCATAGAAGCGAATAATATACGATAAGGTCACTTATGTTATAAGTGTGAAAAGGGAAGTTGGTGAAATTCCAATACGGTCCCGCCACTGTAATAGTATCAAGTCCTTTTACATAGCCACTGTGCAAACGGGAAGGCAAAAGGAATAAGGATACTTAAGTCAGGAGACCTGCCTTATCGTTGTATGTGGATGCCTTCGAGGAAAGGTGAAGCAGTATTATTAGTATCGACCTTACTATAATATTGTCTACTTTTGCTCTCCATCGACAGGGGAGCTTTTTGTTTGTCTACATAAAAGCAACTATGACGTACATCATAAATGACAAATAATATAAAAGGGGATGTCAGAACATGAAAAAATGGCTAAGCCAACTTATGTTCGTTTTGCTTGCAATTGGATTATTAGCTGGTTGCGGAGCGGATACGCAACAAGAAGATGCTGTAAATGTAACAGATGCAGTCGACAATGAAATTGTGTTAGAAGAAGAACCTGAGCGAATTGTTTCACTTATTCCAAGCAACACAGAAATTTTATTTGCTCTTGGAGCAGGTGATAAATTAGTTGGTAGAAGTGACCACGATAATTATCCTCCAGAAGTAGAGGACGTGGAGGCGATTGGTGGTTTTGAATTTGATGTTGAAAAAATCATTTCGTTACAACCAGACATTGTACTTGCTCATGGGTCAAATGCAACAGCAGAAGGGTTAGATCAAATAAGAGGAGCAGATATTCAAGTTGCCGTTGTAAACGATGCAAATAGTTTTGAAGATATGTATCGTGCGATTAACTTTATTGCTGAAATTACAAACACAAAAGAAGAAGCTGAGCAATTGATTTCTGATATGGAAGCTCGTTTTGCTGAATTGAGCGAACAAGCAGCAGCGATTCCAGAAGAAGAAAGACAAACGGTATGGATTGAAATTTCTAATGAATTATATACAACTGGAAAAGATACGTTTATGCATGAAATGTTAGAAACGATTCATGCTGAAAATGTAGCAGGAGACACGAGCGGTTGGCCGCAATTTTCAGAAGAACAAGTCATTGCTGAAAACCCAGACGTTATTATTGGAACATACAGTAGCTGGGTTCCTGATATGGTTGACCAAATTTTAAATCGTCCAGGTTGGCAAGATGTAACAGCGGTGCAAGAAGAAAGAGTACATGATATTGATGAAGATATCGTGTCTCGACCAGGACCGCGTGTTGTTGAAGGAGTCGAACAACTTGCAAAGTTTATTTATCCAGAGGTTTTTAACTAAACATAAATCTATCGCCTATATAAGCGCAATTTTATTTTTGTGCTTTAGCTTATTACTTGGCATTTCTAAAGGGAGTCTTTCGATTCCCTTTTCTACTATCATTGCAGTTCTTTTAACGGAGTGGTTACAACTCCCTTTACATATTGATATTGACCCGATGTACACGAATATAATCATGAGCATACGCTTTCCTAGAGTTGTGTTAGCTATGCTAGTCGGGGCTTGTTTAGCTTTGGCTGGTGCTGCCTTTCAAGGACTATTAAAAAATCCTTTAGCTGACCCTTATACACTCGGTGTGTCCTCAGGGGCTGCGGTTGGAGCTGTCTTAGTTTTATTTTTAGGTATTAGTCTTCCGGTTGTAGGGGCGTTTACATTACCTTTTATAAGTATAGTATGCGGGTTTGTAACGTTATTTCTAGTTATCGGATTTGCTCGGGCATTACATAAATCAATGGCAGCGGAAACCATTATTTTAGTTGGGATTATTACAAGTTCTTTTTTAGGGTCGCTTATTTCATTGATGATTGCATTAACCGGTGATGAGTTGCGGCAAATTATTAGTTGGTTATTAGGCAGTGTAGCAATGAGAGGCTGGAATTACGTTTATTTGATTTTACCTTTTTTTCTTATTGGTTTTCTCCTTTTAATGTGTAACACAAAGGAATTAAATGCACTTGCTTTCGGTGAAGAAACAGCAAAAAATTTAGGTGTTAATATTCAAAAGAGAAAATTAATCATTTTACTTGGGGCTTCACTTGTTACAGGAGCAGCGGTCGCTGTTTCTGGAACGATAGGCTTTGTTGGGTTAGTTGTCCCTCACATTACAAGATTATTATGGGGACCTGATCATCGCCATTTATTGCCGCTTTCCATGATTATGGGTGGTGGGTTTTTAGTGTTAACAGATTTAATTGCAAGAACAATTATTGCACCAACAGAATTACCGATAGGAGTTATTACTGCATTAATTGGTGGCCCGGTGTTTGCAATTATATTAATTCGTCAACGTCATCGGTTATAGGAGGAGTCATATGTTACATGTTTTTGGTGTGTCAGGAGGGTATAACGACAAGCCCATCATAAAGGATGTTTCCTTTAAAGTGGAAAAAGGGGAAATTTTTGGGGTGATTGGACCAAATGGTAGTGGGAAAACGACATTATTAAAAATGTTGACAGGAACAGTTCCAATGACAAAAGGAGAAATCTCATTACATGAAAAACCGATCGAGTCGTATTCCACAAAAGAAAAAGCCAAAATTATCGCTGTTTTGCCCCAAGACACCACAACTTCTTTTTCCTATACGGTAGAGGAAGTTGTACGATTAGGAAGATATCCTTATCAAAAAGGGTTATTCCATATGACAACGAAAGAGGATGACCAAATTGTTGTCGAATCATTAAAACAAACCGATGTCTATCAGTTTAAAGACAAAACATTGCTATCTTTAAGTGGAGGAGAGCGTCAGCGTGTTATGTTAGCCAGAGCATTAGCACAACAACCAGATTTATTGTTACTTGATGAACCGACAAATCATTTAGATATTTCTCACCAATTACAATTACTTGATACATTAAAGAAATGGACGGAAGAAAAAGGGCTAACGGTTATCGCGATTTTACATGACTTAAACATTGCTGCTCTTTATTGTGATCGTGTGATGTTGTTAGATAGTGGCGAAGTAAGCACAATTGACCGTCCATATCAAGCGCTTAGTGAACAACGATTAATAGACATATACAACACATCACTTCGTCGAAATGAGCATCCAACCATTCCGACACCATTAATTACATTGCTTCCGAATCAAATGAGACCTTCATCTCCTTTTCGTGAATTGGATATTGTTTGTACAAATGAATGGATTAAAATCGAAAGCAAAACAGCCTTTAAAACTTTAGCCTCCTCTGTTATTGGTTCAGGCTTCGGTTGGAAAAAAACATTTGTTAATCGCCATGTTGATAAAAACTATAATTGTGATGATGCCCAAAAAGAGTTTATTTCCTTTTTAGAACAAAGAGGGATAAATCATGAAGAAACAAATGGAATGATGACAGCAGCGATTCTCGAAGATGTTTGTGTTGAAAAAGTTGAAGATGAGGATGTCTCCCTCCTCGTTATCATTACAGCAGGTTTATCAAATGCTGTTGATGTCACGGCGGGAGCGACTAGGAGAAATCATTCAATAGGAACGATTAATACGTGGGTGTTATTAGAAGGAGAGTTCACAGACGCGGCATTTGTCCAAGCGCTAGTTGTAGCAACAGAAGCGAAAACAAGAGCGTTGCATGATGAAAATGTGCTTGATGTAACAACAAATACAATGGCAACAGGGACGTCAACAGACAGCATTGTCATTGCATCAACTCAAACGAAAACATCCTATCCTTATGCAGGGTCTATTACAACGATAGGAAGTGCGATTGGACGAACGGTTTATGCTGCGACGGTGAAAGCGATTCGGAAAAATATAGAAAGAAGGTCTACGTTATGATCGTTAACCATCTCCTTGCCTTATCGTTAGCCTTTATATTAGACCGTGTAATCGGGGATCCGAGATGGTTGCCTCATCCTGTTGTTTGGGTTGGAAAACTAATTTCAGTTGTTGAGAACAAAGTAAATAAAGGGAAATACAAGAGGAGCAAAGGTGTTTTTTTTCTTGTTTTTATTCTAGCAATAGTCTTTATTATAACAATGTCAATAGTCGTAGGAGCTTATCTCATCCACCCCTTTTTCGGAATTGTTATGGAAGCGATGATTATTTTTTATGCGATTGCTCAAAAAAGTTTAAAAGATGCAGCAATGGAAGTGTACGAGCCGTTACAAACTGGCAATGTGACAGAAGCTCGATTGAAGTTATCTTATATTGTCGGTAGAGATACAGCTTCTTTACAAGAAGGAGATATCGTTCGAGGGACAGTTGAAACCGTTGCTGAAAATACGAGCGATGGGATTACAGCCCCTTTGTTTTATGCACTTCTAGGCGGAGCACCGCTAGCGTTTTTATACCGTGCCATTAATACGTGTGATTCTATGGTTGGGTATAACAATGACCGCTTTGGACGCTTTGGTTGGGCTTCAGCAAAATGTGACGACCTCGTCAACTGGATTCCAAGTCGAATCACGGGTTTGATAATGATTATTGTCAACCACTCTTCGATTCATTCGAAAAAAGAAAGTGTAAACATTCTGGTGACAGATGCGAAAAAACATCCAAGCCCTAATAGTGGTTGGGGAGAAGCGGCTGTAGCTGCACTTTTAGGTGTTCAATTAGGGGGAAGAAATACATATCAAGGGATTGTATCCAACCGTGCTCTTATGGGAAGAAAAAAAGTTGAACTGAAAAAAGAACATATAACACAAACCGTAAAAATTATGGCTCGAACTTGTTTTGCGTTTTTGTTGTTTTTATGGGTAATAGGAGGTGTCAGCTATGCAATTGCCAGAACATGGGGCTAACCCGACATATTTTGTTGAAGCACTTGGCTTACAGATGAAAGAAGGTTCGATTGATTTTAGTGTGAACACAAATCCGCTTGGACCACCTTCCTTTATAAAAGAAAACTGGCTTTCATATTTTAGTGAAATAGAAAAATACCCCGACCCAAAAGCAATGGTCGTAAAAGAGACTGTTGCAAAACAAAACGGTGTTGAGCGTAACCAAGTCGTTGTTGGCAACGGTGCGGCTGAAATCATTTTTTTACTTGCAAACAGATTTCGAGAAAAACATGTGCTAATTGTGGAGCCTACGTTCAGTGAGTACCGACAAGCCTGTGAAACTTACTTATGTCATGTTGATTCTGTTACACTTTCACCTGATACAAATTGGGAATTACAACCGGATTTGATTCATGAGAAGCTCGAATCGAGTGATCTTCTTTTTATTTGTAATCCGAATAATCCAACAGGGGTTCAATATCCAAAAGAACGGTTAGAAAAGATTATAAAAGAAGCTCAGCTTGCAAATGTTGTTGTTGTCATTGATGAAGCTTTTTTTGATTTTAGCATACATCAAGAGTCCGTCGTGCCACTTGTACATCAATATGATAATCTTGTAGTGCTTCGTTCTGTCACAAAAATGTATGCGATTGCTGGGTTAAGGTTAGGGTATGCCATAGGTTCAGAGAAACTAGTTTCCTCGTTAACGAGGTGGCAGCATTCATGGAATACAAATCAGTTAGCACAACAAATTGGCAGTCGTTGTTTGCTCGATCTACAATTTGCTCATAACACAGCACACTATATAGCAGAAGAAAGAAACCAACTGAAAAGAAAATTGGAAGAACTTGAGTATTCGATTTCCTTTTCTAGTGTGAATTATTATTTACTAAAGGAAAAAAGTGGCGATCGAGATTTGTTGCCTTTGCTTACGTATTTAATTGAACATCGTATCATCCCTAGACATACATATAATTTTCGTGGGTTAGAAGGAAAATATATTCGCCTAGCAGTAAAAGAACAAGAGGAGAATGACAAACTATTAAAAGTGTTAGAAAGCTGGAAGGCAAAATGTTAATTTTGATAACAGGTGGGGTCAGATGTGGGAAAAGTCAATTTGCTGAAACGTATGCCAAAGCACTTGCCGGAAATCAAGTTGTTCATTATATTGCAACTAGTCAAGTGTTTGATGAAGAAATGGAATGGCGAAAACAACTTCATATTGCACAAAGAGAAAAACAGTTTCCATTTTGCATAACCCATGAGGTTCCATATAATATAGAGCAAGTCTTTACACAATTTCAATGTGGTCATATCGTGTTGTTGGATTGTATCACAACATGGCTTGCAAACGAATTGTTTATCAATGCTACTTCATGGAAGCATCCATTCTTTCAAACAGCGGTTTATGAGAAAGTGACATCAACGATTCAACAACTTCAGCAACTCCCGATTCATTGCCTTCTCGTTTCGAATGAATTATTACATGGTATCCCGTCTGAAGATGAGGGGACATTTTATTACAAGCGGATGTTAGGTAAGGTTCATCAAGCGATTGTTGAGCACTGTGACGAAGCGATTGTCATTGAAAATGGATTGCCAATCTGGAAAAAAGGAGGAAAGGAAACATGAAAGGTGTGATGATTCAAGGAACAGCTTCTGATGTCGGTAAAAGTGTCATTTGTACAGCCATTTGTCGCATTCTTGCAAGGCAAGGAAAGCGGGTGACACCGTTTAAATCACAAAACATGTCAAATAATTCATATGTGACGATAGATGGGAAGGAAATAGGGAGAGCACAAGGCATTCAAGCAGAAGCAGCAATGGTGACAGCTTCTGTGAATATGAATCCTATTTTATTAAAACCTAGAAGTGATCAAGTCTCTGAAATCGTTCGTTTTGGAGTGCGATATCAAACATTATCAGGGAGAGATTATCGTACTCAATTTTATGAAACGGGGCTTGAAACGATTCAAATGGCTCTAGCTGAACTAGAAAAAGACTATCAAATATGTGTCATTGAAGGAGCAGGAAGCCCAGCTGAAGTTAATTTAAATGACCGGGAGCTTGTAAATATGAAGGTAGCTGAAATCGCCAATGTTCCTGTCATCCTTGTAGCTGATATCGATCGTGGAGGGGTCTTTGCAAGTATTGTAGGGACATTGACGTTATTGCCAAAAATCCACCGTCGTCGGGTACAGGGCATTATTATTAATAAATTCCGTGGTGATGAACGTTTATTTGAATCTGGTAGGCAATGGATAGAAGAGTATACCGGAGTCAAAGTTCTTGGGGTTCTTCCTCATATGAAAAATATGAAAATCGAAGGTGAAGATTCCCTTTCGATGAAAAACCAGTTTACAAGTGTTCGTGCAAAAGAAAAAGACGTGGACATTGCTGTGATCGATTTACCTTATGTTTCGAATTATACGGATTTAGAACCATTCCGTTATGAAGATGATGTTCACATCCGTTTTGTTTCTACCCCAGAAGCATTAGGTAAGCCTGATGCGATTATTATTCCAGGAACAAAAAGTACTATGAATGATTTACTTTTTTTAAAGCAATCAAACTTATCTAAGCAAATAATTGCCTATGTAGGTGATGGGGGAACAATTGTTGGGATATGTGGTGGCTATCAAATGTTAGGAGAACAATTAATTGATGAATTAGGGACAGACACAGGGCATGTTGGAGAAGTGATTGCAGGCCTTGGTATTGCTCCATTACAAACGTATTTTTTAGATACGAAAAAAACCGTACAAACTGAAGGGGTATTGACACATCCTGTTCAAGGAATCTCAAATGTCATAGCGGGCTATGAAATTCATTTAGGAACAACCGTACATACATGTGATTCATTTTTACATACAAAAGAAGGGCAACAAGATGGGGTTTACATTGATAATGGTAGAATTATAGGAACGTATTTTCATAATGTGTTCCATAATGATGAGTGGAGAAACGAATGGTTAAATCGAATTCGCGAAAAAAAAGGAAAAGCGCGAAAGCCGGTGCACTGGAGTATGAGTGAAAGAGAGAAAGTGTATGATGAGTTGGCTGACCGAGTGGAAGCAGCACTAGACATGACAGCGTTTTATAAAATGATAGAGGAATGGGAATAAGGTGATGAAAAAAATTTCATTGTTTGACGGCTTTTTATTAGCATTACAGTTTCTAACCATTTTCCCTGTTAAAAAACAAGTTCCTTGGGATGAATCCCGGGCAAGGGGTTCAATTGTCGTGTACCCGCTTGTTGGACTTTTTCTTGGACTGATTTTAGCGTTCCTTTATTATACGATTGAAACATGGACAGGAACATCTGTGTTGTTTTTAACGGTTTTTCTTTTTACGGTTTCTATTGTTTTTACAGGTGGCCTACATTTAGATGGATGGATGGACGTAAGTGATGCAATAGGGTCTCATCGAGATATAGAGAAAAAACATAACATATTAAAAGATTCTAGAGTAGGTGCGTATGCTGTCTTATCTGTAATCTTTTTGCTTGGCTGGCGTCTTTTCTTTATGTATGAAGTGTTTGAAGCAACTTCAAATGGATGGCTTTATATGTTGTCGATTCCTTTTTTTGTGAAACTTTTAATGGGGTTGCAGTTGTTTTATGGGAAGCCGGCGAAACAAGAAGGACTTGCCTATTCGTTTCAATGCTTTTTAACAAAGAAGCATTCGATTGTCTATTTTTTGTATATTGTTATATTTGGCATTGTTTTATTTTTTGTTGATTCTCATACTCTCATCATTTGGCTTGTGCTGTTCGTGATGACGATTCTGCTAACCTGGATTAGTCTTCGAATTGCAACTGTACAATTTAATGGAATAACAGGAGATACGGTTGGAGCGAGTGCGGAAGGAGGAGAAACATTGTTATGGATGACTGTGTGGCTATTACACTTCTTCGTCATGGTATGACAGAACTAAATGAGCAAAAAAGATACTCCGGTTGGAACGATGACATGTTAAGTGAAAGAGGGAGAAAACAATTATCTTTACAAGCTCAGTTGATGAAAGTGAAACCTGATGTTGTCATAACAAGTGACTTGCTTCGTGCTAAGCAAACCGCTGCCATTCTTTTTCCTTCAAGTTTGACACATTCAATGTCCTCATTACGGGAGTATCACTTTGGACAATGGGACAAAAAAAGCTATGATGAGTTAAAACATGAAGCATTATATCGTCAATGGCTTGATAATCCACTCAAAGTGCCTCCACCTGGGGGAGAAAGCTATGACCAATTTATTCAACGATTGAAAACGAGCTGGACAGCCATAAGTTTATGGTGTAAGGAAAAGTCAGTTTCAACGATAGTTGTTGTTTGTCATGGGGGGACGATACGAGGATTACTAGAGTTGTATGCTCCAATACAAAAGGGATTTTGGAATTGGTCGGTTCCATACGGATCCGGGTATTCATTAATTGATTCAAGGCATAACATAAAGGAGGGGAAAAGGTGCACTTTATTACAGGAGGTGCCTTTAACGGAAAAAGCAAATGGGCAAAAGAACACTATCAATTGACAAATCGTAAAGATACTTATTGGTATAATGGTTATGAACATGTTTCCTTTTCAAGTATCGTCCTACCAGATCATGGTGTTGTCATTGTAAATGGCGTAGAATATGTTATTCGATCTTGTATACAGTCAACAACACGGCAGCAGCTTCAAGAAGAACTGAAGCGTTGGAAAGCTTGGGAAACGGTTGAAAAATCACGCAAATTCATTATTATTGGGTCAGACGTAGGAAAAGGAGTCGTACCGATCGAAGCAGAGAATCGAAAATGGCGTGACTATGTAGGATGGTTTTATCAAGATCTTGTTAACGTTTGTGACAGAGTCGATGTCATTTGGTATGGAATATCACAAACGATTAAATCGTAGGAGGAATGAAAAATGAGATTGTATACGAGAACAGGGGATGAAGGCAAAACAAGCGTAATTGGTGGTCGTTTGGATAAGGATGATACGAGAGTGATTGCTTATGGTACGACGGATGAACTTAATTCATTTGTAGGTGTCGTTATTGCACAGTTAGATGGGTCGCTTTTTCCTGATGTCCGTCAAGAGTTAGTAAAAATACAACATGAATTATTTGATTGTGGTGGCGATTTAGCTATGGTAAAAGAAACTGAAAAACGGCCATACAAAGCAAAAGAAGACATTGTGACATTTTTGGAAACGAGAATTGATGAATATATTAAAGAAGCCCCAGAGCTTGAGCGCTTTATTTTACCGGGAGGCTCATTAGCGGCAGCTAATATTCATGTTTGTCGAACGATTACGAGACGAGCAGAGCGATATGCAACAAGACTGCAACGAGAGGGTGATACAAATCCGGTTGTATTAAAATATTTAAACCGTCTTTCAGATTACTTTTTTGCCATTGCCAGGGTTGTCAACTATCGACTAGGCGTACAAGATGTAGAATACGAACGCAGTGCGATCGTATTTCGAGAAGGAAAAAGAAAAGAAGAAAACAAATAAAGAATGTAAATAAAAAACTGCCGTTTTCAAACATGTTTTGAAGCGGTATTTTTTTATTCAAACATTACATAATCAATAAATTCCGCTTTTATTTGAATTTTATCTGTTATAGGTAATATTTGTAACCTTTTCACTTGAAGAGCGATAAATATGTTGAAGAGACTTTATTCAAAATGTAAACAATCCAGTCCAATAAAAAAATGACTTTGTCCTTTAAAATTTTGCTCATTCTTTCTTAGTATTCTCATAAATTTACAATTAGGAATGGATTTAAAAGAGGAGGATTGACATGAGAGGGTGGCTGATTTCATTCAGCGTATGTTTCATCATGATAGGCTGTAATACAGGAGGAGATGTGGAGTCTAAAACAGCAGAACTTCATTCACCCGTAAGTAGTAAAATTGAAAGTTATGGAAAAAAACCGATGAAGTGGGAAATTACTTTAATTGATGAAAGAGATGGCTCGCTCGAATCGCTTTTACTTAATGACTTTGGCTATTTTTCTTCTTCTACACAATTAGACAAACAACAGCTTGTCGATTATGCGGCACAATTAGCAAGCGGGATTGATGAGCCAATGATGAATCCATCCATTGACTTGGAAGGAAACATTGTTGAAGGGAGGAATCGCACGATACTGTCGGAAGCTGAACTAGTTGAAATGTTAATGAACTTACATTATTTTGACAAAGAAATAACGTTACCTATTTACGAAACAGAGCCATCATTAACAGCAGCAGATTTAAAAGGAATTACCGATGTTGTTATAGGAAGCTATCAAACATCTTTTAACCCGTATGTGACAGGTCGATCAATGAATATTAAACTTTCATCTGATGCGATTCAACATTATGTGTTAGCTCCTGAGGATGTATTTTCCTTTAATAAGGTAGTGGGGGAGCGAACGGTAGAAAGAGGCTATCAGGAAGCGAAAGAAATTGTTAATGAAGAGTTTGTGATGGGCATTGGTGGTGGCATTTGCCAGACGTCTTCGACATTGTTTAATGCGGTCGATAAAGCAGGCCTAGAAATTGTGGAGCGGTATACACATTCTCGTGAAATTGGATATGTTCCTGCAAACCGTGATGCGACAGTGTCATGGGGAGGTCCTGACTTTAAGTTTAAAAACTCATATTCTTTTCCAGTGTTAATTAAAACAAATGTTTCCCTTGAACAAGGGGTTATTGCCGTTGATGTATTAGCCGCAAAACCAGTTGAAGAACTTGTTGTTTCACAATAATAGAATAGCAGGTGAGGTTGTGTTCTTCGTTTTTGACACAACCTCTATTTGCGTTTGGTGCATAATGGGACCTTTGTTCCTTCATACTAAGAAAGGAGAAAAACACCAATAAAGGAGGTTCTGTGATGTTAATGAAATGGTTAAAGCAGCTTCAAATCAAATCAGTCCAAAAAAATGAAACGGTTGAAACTGTCTTAACTGAATTTAAACAATCGAATGATTTTGCATTCTTTACACATCAGGAACCTGTTCATTATACGATTTGTTATTTAACGACTATGGTCGATTCAAATCGATTACATCGGGATTGTTTACCATATATAAACAAATATATTCAAGAAGGCTTAGCTGTCATCAAATCAAAAGTACCAATTGAAGATATAACAATCACGACAGATGTGGCAACAGTCAAACAAAAAATACTTGAAGGTTGTATTGTTGTCAAGCTAGCATCAAATCCAAATGAATTAATGTTAATTAAAGCGAGGGCTAGTTTTGATCGCGAAGTTTCTCCCCCTGAAATTGAATTTACAGTGACTGGACCACAAGAAGCGTTTGTAGAATCATTAGAAACGAATTTAAACTTAATTCGGAAACGATTACCGTTAGCCCAACTGAAAGTGAAGCAAATAGAAGTGGGCAAATTATCAAAAACAAAAGTCGCAGTTCTCTATTTGGATGGGGTTGCTGATCAATCAAATGTACAAACAATGGTGCAACGATTAAATCATATTGAGTTTGACCAAGTATTAGATAGTACGACACTAAGCCAAATGATTGCCGATGACTCGATGACACTTTTTCCACAGCTCGTTAATACGGAAAGACCCGACCGAGTAGCGGCTGTGTTAGCGGAAGGAAAGGTCGCCTTTTTTTGTGATGGTTCTCCTGAAGCGATCTTTGGGCCTGCGACGTTAATTGAGTTTTTCTCATCATTAGAAGATTATTATTTACCATGGCATGTTTCTTCTGCCGTTCGCATTTTGCGTTTCTTCGCCGTTGCATTCTCGGTCTTAGCGACACCGATTTATGTTGCAGTGTTGACGTTTCATTATGAATTAATTCCAAGAGATTTATTAGCTACCATTATATCCTCTAGAAGTAATATTCCATTTCCACCCATTGTGGAAGCGATATTTTTAGAGTTAACAATTGAATTGCTAAGAGAAGCGGGTGCTAGGTTACCAACTAAAGTTGGACAAACAATAGGAATTGTAGGAGGAATTGTTATCGGACAAGCCTCTGTAGAAGCAGGCTTAACAAGCAATATATTATTAATTATTGTAGCATTAAGTGCTTTGGCTTCGTTTACAACACCTGTATATCAAATGAGCAATACAATTCGAATGATACGGTTCCCGTTTATCTTATTTGCTGCTTGGCTTGGTGGAATTGGTATTATGTTATGTATGTTGTTCATTGTGACACATTTACTGAAAATGACTTCACTAGGAAGACCTTATTTAGAGCCGCTTTACCCGTTACGATTAAAAGATTGGAAAGATGCATTTATTCGTTTACCATACAATTTATTAAATTCAAGGCCAGTATTGCTTCGTCCTAAAAATAAAAACAGGCTACCGTTTATCCGAATGTTTCAACAAAAAGACATTGATGAATGAAGCATGATTCCGCATAGTAGGTGAATAATTTGAATAAGTCAATAAAAGACCAATATTTAGTTTCAGACTTTATGGTATTTTTTTTAATTCACTCCATGCAAATTGGGGTCGGCATTTTAGGTTTTCAACGAATGGTCGTGAAGTCATCTGGTTATGATGGTTGGATTTCTGTTCTTATCGCTGGAGCTTGTATTCATATATTTATTTGGATGATGTATAAAGTGCTATCAATGGATAAAGGAGATGTTATTTCAATTCATAAAGATTTGTTTGGCAAATGGATCGGAAATTTGTTGAGTCTGCTATTACTTTTTTATTTCCTTTTATTAGCACTTACTGTTTTGAGATCATATATTGAAGTTGTGCAAGTATGGGTATTCCCTGAATTGCCAACTGTCGTGATGAGTTTGTTTATTGTGATTGTTATGTATTTTATCGTAAGCGGAGGGTTTCGTGCAGTTACTGGGTTTTGTGTCATTAGTTTTTTTCTGACGTTGCCTTTATTTATCCTGCTTTTATTTCCATTAGAGTTTGCGAATTGGATTAATTTACTTCCTGTGTGGAAGCATACGATTTTAGAGTTAGTTGTAGGAGCAAAAGAAACGGTCATTAGTTTTTTAGGATTTGAATTATTGTTATTGTATTACCCGTTTATAAAAAAAGCAAAACATTCACAAAGGTGGGCTCAACTAGGAGCTTTTGTCACAACGGTTGTTTATACGGGGATTATGTTCGTTAGCTTATCTTTTTTCAGTGAGGAGCAGCTAAACCGAACGATTTGGGCAACGTTGACAATGTTTAAAGTGGTTGAGCTGCCTTTTATTGAAAGAGTAGAATATATTGGAATTTCAATGTGGTTAGTACTAGTTGCACCGAATATTGCACTTGCGATATGGGGAGCGACTCGCGCAGGAAAACAAATTTTTGGTGTAAACCAAAGAATACTTTTAATGTTGATGTTAGCATTTGTTTTTATTCTTTCTTTATTATTTGAGGACCGAAATAGCATTCTTCAATTACAACAATTTTTAGCTTATTGTGGTCTTGTTGTCCTTTTAGGGTATCTCCCCTTTCTTTTTTTGAGTCATCTACTTATTTCTAAAGTGAGGAAAAACAATGAATCTTCTCAAGCTATGTAACACGGTATTGTTATTGGTTCTTTTAGCTGGCTGTGTGGAACAAAACGTTATCGATGAAATCGGGCTCATTTATGCAGCTGGATTTGACAGGGAAGAAGATAAAATAAGAGTGACAGTCTCATTTCCTTCTTTTGTTGAACATGGGGAAGAAAGTGCTCTTCAGTCTCAAGTTATGTATGCGGAGGGGAATACATCTAGAGCCGCAAGAGATTTATTAAATACAAAGTCACAAAAACCACTTCGGATCGGTCAAGTTAGGGTATTGTTATTTAGTGATGAATTAGCAAAAGAAGGGTTAGAGATGTTTGTCGATACGATGTACCGGGATCCACAAGTTGGAAACCGGGTTCTTCTTGCTGTTGTAGAAGGAAAAACAAATGAATTGTTTTTGACAGTCGCGGAAGGACAAGAAGATCGAGTTGGGGAATTTTTACCTGATTTATTAGAACAGAATATTGCGATGCAAGTACTTCCGCCGACAAATTTGCATTTATTTCTATTTAGTATGTACAACGATGGGAGAGATGCGTTATTACCTCTTATTTCTTTAGATGGAGATTCAGTCAAAATCATTGGGACTGCTTTATTTGACCAAGACCACTATGTTGATAAATTAAATTTGGATGAGTCGTTTATTCTTATGATGTTAAAGCAAAGTGGTGAAGGTGGATCAAAAGAATTTATGCTTGAAACAGAAGGGGGAAAAGAATATTTTGTAGTAGAAAAAATTCGATCAACAATGGAACGACAAGTCCATTCAGGTGCGAGACCTTCTTTTACATTGCTATTGGAATTTAAGGGGGAAATTACCGATTATACCGGCAATCTAAATTTACAAGAACATACCCATCTCGAAACATTAGAGCGAGCGATAGAAGAACATATCTTCGAAACGGCGACAAACCTAGTATCGAGGTTTCAGGAACTGAACATTGATCCTATAGGACTAGGGGAAAAATACCGCAGTACCACGAGGCAGTGGGATGAAGAACAATGGAAAGAGGTGTATCCAAACATACCGATTCAAATACATGTGGATGTTTCCATTGTGCAGTCAGGATCCATTGAATAGTTTTTATTAAAAGTATGGAAAAATTTGTTTTTGTATAGAATATGAGCGGTCAAGCCCTCATAAGATTAGGTGAAAGTAAAGTTTTTGAAGGAGGATAGAATGGTTGATTATGGGAAAAGGCTGTTAATTGTTGCTTGTTTTGCTTTAGTTCTCAGTATTTTGTTTATTAGTACATCAATGTCACTAGCGACTTGACCTCTAAGTGATACATCATAGAAAAAACCGGGCTAAGCTGCCCGGTTTTTTATTTTACAATTCGATTTTATCAGCGAATAAAATGTCATCGATGTTTGTTAATGCTTGGATCAGTTCATCACTAATTTCTTTGTCGACGGTTACCATCATAATCGCTTCTCCGCCTTCTTCTTTACGTCCTACTTGCATTGTTGCAATGTTAACGTTATGTTCAGCTAGCAATTGACCAAATCGCCCAATTACCCCAGGACGGTCAGTATGTTGAACGTAAATCAAGTGGCCCGCTGGGAAAAAGTCTACATTAAAGCCATTAATGGAAACGATTCGCGGTCCGTATTCTTTAATATAAGTTCCTTTTATATCAAACGTACGATTTTCACCATGAACAATCGCATGGATAATATTTGCATAACCATATGAACGAGTTAAATGTTTTTCTCCAAACTGAATGCCGCGTTCTTTGGCGATTAATGCTGCGTTTACGTCATTGACTCCAGCATCAACACGTGGTTGTAAAAAGCCAGCCATTAAACTACGCGTTGTAATAGATGTTTCAAGCTCCGTCACAGTCCCACCATAAAATACTTCAATTTCCTGTACCGGTGTTTTCATACATTGAGATAAAATATTCCCCATCGTTTTTGTTAGCTCATAATAAGGCTTAACTTTTTCATATACTTCTTTTGATAACGTCGGTAAATTAATTGAATTACTAACTGGATTCCCTTCTAAAAATAACAACACTTCTTCTGACACTTGCGCAGCTACATTTAATTGGGCTTCCACTGTAGAAGCGGCGATATGAGGTGTGGCGATAACATTATCATATGATAATAACTCACGGTCAGTAGCAGGTTCTTCTTCAAACACATCAAGTGCTGCCCCGGCAATATGTCCATTTGCTAAATAATGTTTTAACGCCGTCTCATCAATGATGCCTCCACGTGCACAGTTGATTAAGAAAACACCTTTTTTCGTTTTTCCGATATTGACCATTCCAAGAAGACCTTTTGTTTCTTTTGTTAATGGTGTGTGAACAGTAATGATATCGGCATTTGCTAATACATCGTCAAGGGAAGCTGAAACAACCCCGATTTTTTCAGCTCTTTCTTTTGTTAAGAATGGGTCAAAGACAAGTGGTTGCATTTCAAACGCTTTTGCCCGCTTTGCCAGCTGTGTACCAATTCGACCAAAACCAACAATTCCTAATGTTTTTCCGCGAAGTTCGATTCCTTGAAATCCTTTACGGTTCCATTCCCCAGACTTAATGGACATGTTCGCTTGAGGAATTTTTCTTGCTAGTGACGCGATCATAGCAAAAGTATGTTCAGCCGTTGAAATTGTATTTCCATCAGGAGCATTTACGACAACAACTCCATTTTTCGTTGCAGCTTCTATATCAATATTATCGACACCGACCCCAGCACGGGCGATAATTTTTAAGTTCGGCATTTTTTCCATTACTTCTGCTGTAACGGTTGTCCCACTGCGTACAAGTAATGCATCAAATGCAGAAGCATCCTCGATTTCATTGACATTTTGTTCGACGATCCGAACATTATCGCTCTCAAGTAAAGGTAATAAACCTTCTTTGCTCATTGGGTCAGACACTAAAATATTGTACATGTTTTGACTTCCTTTCTTTACAGTTGGATCAGCGATTAGTTGTTGACTCATTCTCTCCACTCTCCTTATTTTCATGTAATCTGTAAAAGTTATACTTTTTTTCTCTCTTGTTTGTATTTGTTCTATTATTTTTCATATCCAATTAACGGGGCAGTCACTTCCTTTCATGTAAGCGCTAAAATAAAAAAACCTTCACCCACCACGACACTAGGTCGTGAGGGGCGGAAGGTTTTCAATTCCGCGGTACCACCCTCGTTCACATGCGCATTGCTTTGCATGCCTTAAGGAGAAATCCAAGTCTCCAAGATAACGGATTATCCGTATATTCCTACTTCGTTTCAGAATATAAACTCCGAAGTGCTTTCCAATTTGCCCCATACTAGTTCACAGCCCCCACTAGCTCTCTGAAATGGAACGAAATTTTCATTCTTCATCATAGTTTTTCATATTTTCTAATTGTTTGATAATTTATCATATTGATTACATTCTGTCAATTGGATTCTTCTTTTTTCACGATTTCAACATAAAATATAAAAGAGGAAGAGGAGGGAGTATAATATGAAAACATATGTTGTTAAACAAGGAGATACAGTAGCAAAGGTTGCTCTTCAACATGGTGTTCGTCCTATTGATTTACTTTTGTTTAATCCAAGTATTGAAAATGAATCAAGTTATATTACCCCAAATGACATTTTGAACATTCCTGAACGAAAAGGGGAAAGAATAACTGAACACCGTTTTTTATGTAAAACGGAATATGGTCCAACGGATGTTGAGCGAGATGTTAAAATGATAAAGTCTTCTTATCATCATATCATTTTCCCTTCTGTTATTGGTCATTCTGTCATGGGGAAACCATTATATCAATTTCAAATTGGTGATGGTCCAAAGAAAATATTTTACTCTGGTGGCTGGCATGCCAATGAGTGGCTTACTTCAAAATTTTTAATGGCTTTTTTATTTGAGTTGGCTGACCATTACGATAGAGATGAGAACTGGGAAGGATACAATGTTAAAGATATTCTTAACGAGGTTACACTTATTATTGTACCGATGGTAAACCCTGATGGGATTGAACTTGTTCATCAAGGAATTTATAAAACTCATCCATTTTACGAAGATGTGTTACACATAAATAAAGGAGCATTACGGTTTGAACATTGGTCAAGTAATATTCGCGGAGTTGACTTAAATCATCAATGGCCAGCAGGTTGGGAAATTGAAGCGGAAGAGAGCCCACAACACCCATGGCCACGTCACTATAGTGGCACAGCGCCTTTAACTGAGCCAGAAGCGGTTGCCATTTATGATCTTACTATGAAATATGAGTTTGCACACGTATTAGCTTTCCATTCACAAGGTCAAGTCATTTATTGGGGGTATCGAAACTTAGAACCAAAAGAAAGTAAAGACATGGTTACAAAGCTTTCATTAGCAAGCTCATATGTCCCTGTTCATACTGCCGATAGTGATGGTGGTTATAAAGATTGGTTTATCCAAGAAACAGGTCGTGCTGGCTTTACAATCGAAGTTGGCGTTGGCACAAATCCATTGCCGTTTTCTGCTTTTTCAGAGATATGGGCAAATAATGTTTGTTTGGCATTAGAAGGATTACAATTATAAAAAAGAAACGACCACAAGGATTCTTGTGGTCGTTTCTTTTTTCGGTCTATTCAAATTTTAAAGCGTCACCATCAAATGGCTCGTCTGCAACTTTAATTGAATCCGTAGGACAGCCTTCTTGTGCATCGTTCATATCTTCAAGTAAGACATCTGGAATTTCAACGATACCTTGGTTGTCATCAAGTGTGACGAAAGCAATACCTTCATCATCATAATCATAAATGTCTGGTGCTGCTGCTCCACATGCTCCACATGCAATACAAGTATCTTTGTCTACAATTGTGTATTTTGCCATGGTTTTAAAAACCTCCTCTGGAATTTTAAAAAAATTGTAACTTCCTTATTTTAAACCTATGTATGATAAGATAGTTTTGTAACAAAAAACAGTAAAAATGTTACAGGGGGGAAGTAGTACAATTTCTAATACTTATTGTATAGTTGTTTTATAAACTTTTCAATAGAAAATGTACTGAGAATTCTTATCATACAAGGCTTCCTTGCCTTTTGTATACCCTTCCTCCTTATTATTAAACAACACCGGGGCTAACATTTTGTTAAAATAATGGAAGAATGATTCATTGAAGGAGGAGAACTGTATGATACCAGTCATGAGTCAATTAATATTATATATCCTTTATCAGTTTAACGGAAATCGCTCCATTTATGGTGTGTATCATTTACTTAAAGGAAAACGTTCAGCGCAAACGATTCAAGACGGACATTTATTCCGATGTTTATTTTTATTCGGTATCATTCCTTCTTTAACAAGAGAACAAACAGATAAGTCCATTCAACATTTAGAAAGCATTAGTGCCGTTAGTCGCGTTCATGAAGAACGATTTGTCGTTACAAAGCTAGGAGAGAGCATTGTCCGACAATTTCAACAAGACGCAGCATTTTTTCATCATATAGACGGATGGAAATATAAAGAAGTTGATATGGTATTTTGGTATCGTCTTACGTTGTTCATCCAGTGTTTATCTTTTATGGTAAAAAAAGAGTCAAAATTTATACCGATTACAAATGAAAGACATATTTTGCAATGGGTGAGACAATCGTTTCCAAGAAATCAAGAAGAACGAAAAAAACAATTAAATGATTTATATAAAGAATTATTGTCTTATCTTGTGAAAATAGAAGAAATAAATGCAACAATCGTTGTAAAAAAACTTACAGGTGCCACTCAAATAGGGCTGACAAATGAGCAACTTGCTTTTAAGTACAAGCTAGATAAAGAATGGATAAACCTCCGTTTCCTTGCGACAGTGCATCAGCTACTAAAAGAAATCGAAACAGAACCGAATCAATACCCAATGTTAAGTCGCTTTTATGAAAAAAATAGGACACTCAATGTAACCAGTTCGACAAAACAAACGTATGATTTATTACAGCAAGGGAAATCCATTCAACAAATAGCCGAAATTCGTCAACTAAAGGAAAATACCATTGAAGACCATATTGTTGAAATCGCGATTGAAGACCAGTCTTTTTCGATTTCTTCCTTTGTTGGACAAAACCATCAACTCGAAATAGAACGGCTTTCCCGTAAGGAACAAACAAAACGGTTACGTGACTTAAAAGATAAGCTAGATGACGACATTAGCTATTTTCAAATAAGGCTTGTTCTATCACGAATGGATGTGGAATCATGAGCTTAGAAACACAATTGCAATTTTATTTTGGCTATCGGTCATTTAGGGAAGGACAAAAGGAAATTATTGAAACGATTATGGATAAGCAAGATCTACTCGCTGTTCTTCCTACAGGCACTGGGAAGTCGATTTGTTATCAACTGCCAGCCTTACTTTTAGAAGGTACGGCTATTGTTGTTTCGCCGCTATTATCGTTAATGGAAGACCAAGTTCAACAATTGCATAGTATCGGAATCAAAAAAGTAGCAGCACTTAACAGTTTTTTATCATGGGAAGAACGACAATTTGTATTAAAGAGGATACATCAGTATAAGTTGCTTTACGTATCACCAGAAATACTCCAATCTCATTTTGTTCTTGAGAAGTTAAAAATGATACCGATATCCATGTTTGTCGTTGATGAAGCTCATTGTATTTCGCAATGGGGACATGAATTTCGAACAGATTATTTAAAATTAAAAGAGGTCCGTAAACAAGTAGGACAACCTCCATGTCTTGCTTTAACGGCAACCGCGACAAAGGAAATTCAACAAGATATCATTGAACATTTGCATCTCCATAATGAAAAAAAAATCATCCATTCAGTTGACAGAAAAAATATTGCTTTACATGTAGAACAATGTGATTCTGCTATCGGAAAAGTAGAAAGGTTAACAGAATTTGTGAATGGTTTACAAGGGCCAGGCATGGTTTACTTTTCGAGTAGACAGCTTGCAGAAAAGATGGCCGAACATCTTCAACAAAACGGGAATCAACGGATTACATATTATCACGGTGGATTACGTTCTGAGGACCGAATCCTAATTCAGCAGCAATTTATGAATGGCCAGCTTGATGTTGTTTGTTGTACGAGTGCATTCGGTATGGGAATTAATAAACAAGATGTTCGTTATGTTATTCACTTTCATTTTCCAGGGCAAATGGAAGCTTATTTACAAGAAATAGGAAGAGCGGGTCGTGACCAAAAGCAAAGCTTGGCCATTTTATTATATACAAATGATGATTGGCATGTACCTGTATCGCTAATTGAGCAAGAGTTACCATCGAACAAGCAAATTGAACAGGTCACGGCACTTTTAGCAAATACAACAGTAATCACTCCTGAAACGGAACGACATATTCAACAAATGGCCGCTATTCATGAAAATATATGGCGATATGTAAAGTATCAACTAGAAAAAGATCATATTTTATTACGAGATGGAAAAGTCAATAAACATATCCACTTTGATTCTTTTGGAGAAAAGCTAAAGAAAATCGTTGAAGAAAGAAAAACTGCAAAAATGAAAAAAATCAATGAGATGGAACGGTGGGTTCTGCAACAAGATTGTAGACGAAAGGCTTATCTTCGTTATTTTGATGAAATATTAAATGAGAAACCAGAACAATGTTGTGATAAATGCGGTTTGTCACTTCATTTATATGAGAAAATAAGAAAAGAAGAGAACGAGAAAGAAAATACATGGCGGCAAGACTTAATGGAGATATTTCACCAAACGGAATAGGATGATGTCATGAACAGGCAAGCAAAATTAATACAGCAAATGACAGACAAAGATATTTTAATCAACCTTTATGTCACTCAACTCTTCATGTTAAGCATTGCATTTGTGTTAGGGTGGATATTTTTTGATTCATGGGAGTCATTTTGGAATCTATTTCAATGGAATTTTCGAGAAATTTTCATTTTTGGTGGGGGAATCGCTTTTGTTGTCATTTTGATCGACATTGTCTTATACCGATTTTTACCTTCAAAATGGTTAGATGATGGAGGGATAAATGAACGCGTTTTCCGTAACAGACATCCTGCCCATATTTTAGTTTTAGCTTTATTTATTGCCATTTCGGAAGAAGTGTTGTTTCGAGGAATTTTACAAACCAATCTAGGTTTTATTCCAGCGAGCCTTTTATTTGCAGTCGTTCATGTCCGGTATATTTCTAAAGTCGTTTTGTTTACAATGACGGTGAGCGTGAGTTTTGTGTTAGGGTGGGCTTTTTTGCATACTGGTAATATACTAGTTCCCATTTTTGCTCACTTCCTCATAGATTTTGTCCTTGGATTGTTGATTCAAAAAGGGAAAACAAAAGTGTAAACGAAAAAAGGAAAATATCCGATATTAATAAGGGGTGATGTAGATGAGATCAAAGAAAAATCATGACCAGGCAGAAGAACTGAGAAAGCAAGTAGACGAATGGAATCAAACAAATCATGAACCGGACATCGATGTATCAACACTCCCTCCTCGAAGCGAGGTCCATAAACATAAATCAAAAAAGACTCAATCCAATAAAAAGTCAGTGCGTTTTCCACTTATTGAATTATTATTATTTTTATTTTTGCTCATCATTATATTTATCCTAGTAGGACCGCATCTGTTTACTAGGTAACCCAGGTTAATAATATACTGTTAGACAAAACGCCTTTGAGGACCTTTCTCAAAGGTGTTTTGTTTACGGTCTTAGCAACTTTATATGACGTTGCTAATTTTTTTAATATATAGCCAACAGTGCTATTTTGAACAGGCTCGTCATACACTTAGTAATGTAAAATAGCTCTAAGAATGGAGGAGCTTGATGTTGAAAACAAAAAAGTATCATCAGTATGTTTCAAGTGTTGGGAAAGTGTTACTAGATACACTTATTGAAAGAAAAGAAGAAGAAGAAAAAACAGAGAAATTATTAAAAAGATGGGCAGTAACGACAATCATTTGCTTACTTATTGGACTAATATATTGTTATTTACTTTTTACAGAAGCTAGATTTATTCAGCTTTCTCAATTGCAAGTTGTTTCTTCAAATGTGACAATATTTATGCTTGTTGGGTTATTTATGTTTTGCCTTCTCCAAGTAAAGTATCGGAAGAAAAAGTTTGATAAAGCAGAAGAGGAGTATGAAACACTTCGTCATGAAATCATCGAGAGAGCTGAAGAACTATGGGATACAACAGAGAGGTGGGAGCACCGTTACGATGTTTTTGATGAGCTAAAATCAACATACGATGTGAATTTGTTTCATAAGTAAAAGTTAGGACAATGAGGTCCTAACTTTTACGCACTAACGGAAGGGTGTCCAAAAAAAGCATTATTCTCTCGACAATATGGATGACCATTTATAAGGATTTCTTCATTGCAAAATGATTGAATTCGTCCAAATGCTAATGTTTTATATTCACGTGGGCAAAAAACTTCAACGGGGAGTCCCATCTTTTTATTGAATTCAATGTCTTCATTTGTTACAAGTGACTTATTGATTAACTTTACATACATCAAATTTCAATTCACTCCTTCAATGTTGAATCTTTAATGCCATATTTGTAAGCGTTTTCTCACTTTGAATTATAAAAGTTTAAGACAGAAATTTCAATCTTTTTAAATAAAATGATACATTTGACTTGTTTTTATCTTATGCAAAAACGTCTAGTTTTGTTATTTTTCGTTTAAAAGTTTCCATACTTCTTCAAGGACAGGCATTTCACGTTTATCCTCTTCTGTTACTTCATCCCATTCGATTCCTTTTGGTTTAACATAATGACCTGTTGACTGAAATAGTCCATTTTCCGTTGCATACCAATCAATGGTTACATCATAAATTTGGTGTGGGATATCATCTGTAACAAGCTGTTTACTATTAATGGTTGTTACTACAGGGATATCTTTGTTTCCAAGCTCTTTTAAAATCCCATATTCACGATCAGCAAAGCCTTCCCCTTTCCCTAAACGTCTCCCATCTGGATGGATCGCCACTGATCCCATAACCATTAAATCAATAGGAGGGATTTCATGTAATGGAATTTCCTTCCCATAGGAAAGAATATGTTTTAAACTAGCCGCTTTTTTTTCTTCCCCAGTAGGAACCCATTCAGGTCTTACTTGGATAAATCCAGCTTTTAAACGGGGAGTTGGGACTAGCAATACTTTGTTATCTTTTAAAATTTGTGCGCGTAAGGGAAGCTGCGGAGAATCTGGATTTACTTTTATGACATTTGCTTGTTTATATAATTCATGTTGAATAAGGTGAGCCGTTGCTTTTTCAGCCCCTTTGAAATTTGGAATTCTACCTTTTATCGGAAAGGGGAATCTTGCAACTTTTTCCTCCACCATTTTCGTCCAAACCGATTCGCGAATCATGTCTTTCGTCTTCATTTTCATCTCCCTTTCTTATTATTCTATAATATTATCTTTTTTGGGGGTGGAAGGAAAGCGAAGGGAACAAGGGTAAAAAAAAGAAAATCAATTTATTTTATTAGAAATATTGTAAGTTTTCTGACAATTGTATTAAAAATGTACTAGTTCTTTATTACTAATAACATGCACAAGTTTGTACGAAATACAATCCCTGATTTTCAATATATTGAATCTTTTTAAAATAAAAACTTTCCTCAATTTCCTATATTACACAAAAAAGAAATTTTTTATAGTAGAAGTATATAAGGCTTTTTACCTTGAAAATATTATCTTGATTTTAAGACTTTCGTGTTTAGGAGCATATTCTCATTTTTAAAAGATAACTAGGATTATGTTATGAGAATATAGAATTTTCTAAAACATTGTGGAGAACTATGGCTGAAAAAGGAGGGTTAGAGAATAAAAAGCATCCACGGAAAATAATTAGAATAGAATCAAGGGAGATGTTAATGAATGGGGCAAGCATTTAAAAAAGTAAGCATTTACTTGTTAATTTTATTACTGGCGCTTTCGAGCTTTGGCACGATGGCATCGGCGAAAAATGATGCGACAGTTGCAAATGTTTTTTTAGAGTTTGATGGTAATTCAAAAGAAACGGTATCCGTTATTGTTGAATTAGAAGAAGAGTCAATTGTAGAAGCAAAACATAAAGGGAAAAAACAAACAAAACAAAAATTAAAGGCTGAACGCCAAAAAGTAATTTCAAAGATGAATCAAGTAACAACTTCAACGGAAGTAAATCAAGAATATGACTATGTATTTTCAGGTTTTTCGGTTGAGATTGCTCAAAATGAATTAAACAACTTAGTAGCAGTACCTGGGGTTAAAGCTGTGTATCCGAATGCAACATATGAAGTACAAACTGTTGATGAAGGAGCTATTCTTGACCCTGAAACGTATAGTCCTGCGATGATGGATAGTGCACCATTTATCGGTTCGGATGAAGCTTGGGCAGCAGGATATACAGGAAAAGGAGTTACGGTTGCGATTATAGATACAGGTGTTGATTATACACACCCTGATTTAGCTCATGCATTTGGTGATTATAAAGGCTGGGATTTTGTTGACAATAATGCTGATCCACAAGAAACGCCTGCTGGTGACCCTCGTGGTGGTTCAACAAACCATGGAACTCACGTTGCTGGTACAGTAGCAGCAAATGGTGCGATTAAAGGTGTAGCTCCAGATGCAACATTATTAGCGTACCGTGTTCTTGGACCAGGTGGAAGAGGAACGACAGAACATGTTATCGGTGGAATTGAGCGTGCTGTTCAAGATGGCGCGGACATTATGAATCTATCTTTAGGTGCTTCTGTAAATGACCCTGACTATGCAACGAGTATTGCATTAGACTGGGCTATGGCTGAAGGTGTTGTAGCGGTAACTTCTAACGGTAACAGTGGTCCGAATAACTGGACAGTCGGATCTCCTGGAACATCTCGTGAAGCGATTTCTGTTGGGGCAACGCAGCTTCCATATGACTTATACAGTGCATCGATTTTTACTTCTGAAGGTGTAAATTATCCTTCTGCAAAAGTGATGGGGTATTCAAGCTTAGATGAGTTATTAGCATTAGATGGACAAGAGTTTGAATTTGTTGATGTTGGCTTAGGTGCAGCATCTGATTTTGCAGGAAAAGATGTAGATGGAAAAATTGCTTTAATTAGCCGTGGAGAGTTTGCCTTTGTAGATAAAGCAACAAATGCAAGAAATGCTGGTGCTGTTGGTGCGATCATTTATAATAATGTCGCGGGTGAGCAACCAGATGTTCCTGGGATGGCAGTTCCAACGATTAAAACAACATTAGCAGATGGACAAAAATTATTAGCTGAATTAGAAGCAGGAAACAATACAGTGAAGTTAAACATTGCTTTTGATAAAGCTGTTGGTGAAACAATGGCTACTTTCTCTTCGCGTGGCCCGGTTATGAATACATGGATGATTAAACCTGATGTATCTGCACCAGGTGTGGCGATCGTAAGTACTGTTCCAACACATAACCCGTCAAATCCACATGGATACGCATCTTTACAAGGAACAAGTATGTCTGCTCCACACGTAGCTGGAGCTGCAGCCCTTGTTTTACAAGCACATCCGGACTGGAGTGTTGAGTTTGTTAAAGCAGCATTAATGAATACAGCAGAGAACTTATATGATGCAGATGGCAACCTTTATCCTCATAATAGCCAAGGGGCAGGTAGCATTCGTGTATTAGATGCAATTAACACAAAAACACTAGTCACACCAGGTAGCCATTCGTTTGGTGTATTCTCAAAAGAGAAAGGGAAAGAAGTAAGAAATCAGAAGTTTACAATTCACAATTTATCAAACGAACGTAAACGTTATTCAATCGAGTTTACTGGACACGAAGGAATTAAAGTAAAAACGAGTAAAAACCTTCAAGTTCAACCAGGACGCACGCAAAACTTAAATATGAATGTCCAAGTTGATTCAAAGCTTCCTCCTGGATATTATGAAGGAACATTTATTTTAAGTGATGGAAAACAAACAGTAGAAGTACCAACGATTTTATTTGTTCAAGAGCCTGACTATCCAATGCTAGGTGGATTATCTCTAGCCCTTGATGGAGGTAATCTTGTTGGAACTGTAAATGTTCCTGGTGGTGCTGATGTATTCAATCTTCGTATTCGAAATGCAGATACAGGTGAATTGTTAACTGAGCCTGCAAAAGCGACTAATATTCCAGTTGGTGTTCATAGCTTTTCGTGGGATATGACAATTAAAGGTCAACCATTAACGCCAGGCCGTTATCAAATTAATTCATACGCCAAAAAAGGGATTAACGAGTTTGAGCTAGAAGGTGGAGTATTAACAATCCAATAAAAACAAAAAAGTATTGGTTAATCGTGAAACTATCAGCTTGTCGACAAAGTCTCGCAAAAGCGAGACTGTCGACAGGCTGTTTTCTTATATAGAGAATTGCAAAAAAAAAGAAAGCCAGGGATCTGGCTTTCATCAAGAGAGAAAAATAAGAGGTCATTTACATTTAATACTTTACCACGTATCTGTAATAAAGTAAACACTTTATTGAGAATTTTCTAAAAATATATAAGCACTATTGAAACGGTGTTTATATTGTAAAAATATTACAATATAACAAATTTGTAACAATTAGAACCGCGTTTCCGTGTTTTCTTTTGCTACAATGAAAGTAGAAAAAGAGAATGAGGGGGAACAATGATGACTGGAGGCGCTGTAGCGGTAGTATTAGCGATTACGTTTTCAATTTTATTTCTAAGTATTGCGATGGCTTATACGTTGTTTACACATTTTGCAAAGCATTAAAATAAAAAAGGATTCTTGGATGTCTTCCAAGAATCCTTTTTATTTTCGAAAGGTAAGAAAGTATAAAGATTTTGGTATAGCAACGAAGCTGTGAAAGCTTATTCTAGAAGAGCGAAGGCTGCGCACCTGCGCGTTTCACCCCAAGAAGAGCACTTGGGGTTCACTGTTAAAAGCGGGCAGGGCTCCGCACTTCGCTTGAAAGAAAAGACGCTCCGCGTTTTTCTTTATGATACTCGTAAAGGGATTTTTACCCAACTTTTCCTATAGCAGCAGGTGCAGTATTCCCTTTTTGTTCAGGAACAAAAACGAGTATGATCATTCCAATAATAAATAACCCAATTAAACTAAAAACAGCACTACTAGAATTTCCGGTAAGCTGTGCTGTAATGGCAACTAATAACGGCCCCATAATCGAGGCGAATTTCCCAAATATATTGTAAAAACCGAAAAATTCATTTGCTTTATGTTTCGGTACAAGCTTGGCAAAATAAGAGCGACTTAATGCTTGAATGCCACCTTGAGATGTTGCAACAAGCATTGCTAAAATCCAAAAATCGAGTGTTGTTTTTAAGAAATACGCATAAATACAAACGATAATATAAACAAATATGCCAACGTACAACATTTTTTTGCCTGTAAATTTTTCTGCTAATCTACCGTATACAATCGCAAAAGGAGCTGCAACGACTTGGGTTACAAATAAGATGATTAATAGATTTGTGGCGCTAATTCCAAGATCTGACCCGTAAGCTGTCGACATTGTGATAATCGTTCCAACACCATCAATGTAAAAAAAGTAAGCAAGTAAAAATAAAAATAATGCGCGGTATTGCTTAATTTCTTTTACTGTCTGACCAAGCCGTCTAAAGCTGCTTCGGATAATTTTTGGCTCACGTTCAACATAATAGTTTTGTTTTACATGTTTCAGCATAGGTATCGTAAAAATTCCCCACCAAACAGCGGTAATGAGAAAAGCCAATTGGCTAGCAAGTGTCACAGAGACCGGAATAAGCTCATTTTGAGCTAACACGATAACAGCAATACTTATAATAAAAGGAATTGTACTACCGATATAGCCGATTCCATATCCTCGCGCAGAAATGTAATTCATCCGCTCTTCTTTTGTGACATCGACTAAAAAAGCATCGTAAAATACGTTTGCTCCTGCAAAACCAACCGCTGTTATAGTATAGAGAAGGAGTAGGAGGAACCATTGTTCTGATGGAATAAAGGCGAGTAGCGCTGTAGAGGAAACCCCAATGCAAAAGAAAAATAGAAAAAAACGTTTCTTTAATCCTTTATAATCTGCAATTGATCCTAAAATCGGACCAAGCATAGCTAATATGAATGTGGAAATGGCAATCGTGTATCCTAAATAAGCTGTTGAATTGGCTGGGCTAACACCAGCATCTGTTGCGGCAGCTTTAAAAAATAAGGGAAATACTGCGGTTGTAATAATAATCGAGTAAGCTGAATTTGCCCAGTCATACATCATCCAACTATTTTCTTCTTTTGTAAACCGACCCATAACGAGCCTCCTTCATAAATTTTCCTTTATTGTACAAGAAGAAAAGAATAGAGTATTGAAATATACAAAAACTTTATGAATGTTTAACAACATTAATAATTGAACTGACATATAACAGGAGCAGAAAAAATAAAGTTAAGTATAGAAAAAAGTTAAAATTGTGTTAAAACAACTGTTGATTTTTATTGTCTGTTATAATACAATAAAAACAACAAAAAACGAGGGGGAATTACAATGACGCCTAGCACAGAATTTTTTAGAAATTTACCACCAAAACAATGTACTGACTGTGGAGAAGTAATTGATGAACAACATGAATCGTATATGCACCAATGTGAGAAATGCTTAAGAAATGCAGATTAATAGGGGAATAAGAAAAAGAAGAGGGATGACCCCTCTTCTTTTTCTTATTGTAATTAACACCCGATATTATTCAAGTAAGTCTTCGATGGAGTCGATGTCCATATAAGATGGAACAACTAAACCGATTTTAGCTCCTTCTAAGTTTACGCCTAAATCAACAATTTCATCTTCATAGTCTTCTAAATAGGCCGCATGTGTTCCTGGTAGCCATGCAGAAACCATGGCATCAGCCGCACCTGTTGCGATAGAAGCCCATAATGGTCCTGGCTCAAGTGGTGTAAGTGTAACATCATATCCTAAATCTTCAAGTACTTTTCCAATCATATGTGTAGACGCAATTTCAGAATCCCAAGCAACAAATGAAAGTGTAATTGCCTCGCCATCAACAGGTTGGACACCGTCAGTCCATGCAGAGACGATATCTTGATTATTTTCAACCCATTCAGCAGCAGCAACTTCTGGTGCTTTTCCTTCATTCACTTCAATCATAATCGCACCCATATGTTCTTGTTCCCAATGGAAATTAGAGAGAACTTCATATGCTTCAGGTAAATCGGCATCTAAACCGAGACGAGCAAATGTGTGAATTTGTTCTGCTTCACCGAAAACACCTTTTGGATCTTTTAAATATTTCACGTCGTATTTTGCGAATTTCCAGTGTGGAGTCCATCCTGTAACGACAATCGCTTCTTCATTTCGAATGGCGTTATCAAGTGCACTTGTCATAGCAGCATCTGAACTTGGTTGTAGCGTATACTCATCTAGTCCATATTGTTCGATGACTTCTTCTGCTGCAGCCATGATACCTGCACCTGCATCAATTCCAGTAATTGTGTAATCTAACTGTTCTCCAATCGACCCTGTTCCTGTGTCTCCACCTGTTTCGTCAGAGCTACAACCAGCAACGAAAAGCGCTAGTGTAAGCCCAGCAACTAAACTTAATTTTTTCATGTTTTGACCCACTCCCTAATTTTTTTATTTATGTCAACTCTAAAAGAGTGACTAACAGATTAGTAGTTTCCTTTTTGTTTATTAAAGCTTTGAGTTAAACGGTCTAAAATAATAGCTAAAATAACAATGGCAAGTCCAGCTTCAAAACCGCCTCCAGCATCATTTCGTCCAACGGCATAATACACTTTTGTACCAAGACCCATAGCACCGATCATTGAAGCGATGACGACCATTGATAAAGCAAGCATAATGCTTTGGTTTACTCCTGCCATAATTGTATTTTTAGCCATTGGTAACTGTACTTTCACTAATTTTTGCCACCCTGTAGACCCGAATGCATCTGCTGCTTCAATTAACTCAAGTGAGACTTGGCGGATTCCTAAGTTTGTTAAACGTACGGTAGGAGGCATTGCGAAGATAACGGATGCGACAACACCAGGTACCATCCCAATCCCGAAAAAGGCAACAGCCGGGATTAAATAGACGAAAGCAGGCATCGTTTGCATAAAATCAAGAATCGGTTTAGCAATATTCTCAACCGTCTTACTTTTCGCCATCCAAATGCCTAATGGGATCCCAAATAGGACAGAAATAATCCCACTAGTTAAAACTAAAGATAAAGTTAATATCATATCATTCCAATAACCTAAATTATCGATAAAAAATAATCCGATAAAAACAAAAAGAGTTAATCCCCACTTTCGTTTCGTAACAAAATAGGTTGCTGCTGAAATAAGAAGAATAAATAACCAGACTGGAAAGATAGCTAACACAAGTTCGATCGAATCGACTAAAAAGCGAATAGCGGAAGTGATAAAACTGAAAAACCAATCGGCATTGCGCAACCATTCCACAAAAGAGTCAATCCAATCAGCTAATGGTAGCTTCGGAAATAGATTCATGTTCGTTCACCTCATTTCCAGAAAGAGCTGCTAATACCGCACCTTTGACAACAATACCCTTTAATTTATTTTCTGAGACTACAGCAACAGGAATCTTACTTGTTGCTAAAATGTCCATTAATTCAAATAATGAGGTTTCCAATGCAACTTGAGGAACTTCTTTTTCAATGACAGATTGGAGTAGGTTATCATTATTTTTTACTAGATTTGAAACATCATCGGCATGGACAATGCCTAATAACTCTTTTTGGCGGTTGGTAACATAAATACTTGAAATTCCCGCTTCCTGCATTCGTTTAAGGGCAACACGTGGACCTTCTTTTTCAATGGTGACGGTTTCTGGACGTCTCATTACATGTTGCGCTGTTAATACTTTTGACCGATCTACATCTTCGACAAACCGCTCAACATATGTATTTTGTGGATTTGTAAGAATTTCTTCAGGCGTTCCGATTTGAACGATGGCACCATCTTTCATAATCATAATTCGGTCTCCGATTCGCAAAGCTTCATCTAAATCATGAGTAATAAAAATAATCGTTTTTTGCATCGTTTGCTGCAGTTCTAGTAATTCGTCTTGCATATCTTTTCGAATGAGTGGATCTAAAGCGGAAAAGGCTTCGTCCATAAGCAAGACATCTGGGTCATTGGCTAGTGCTCTTGCTAACCCAACTCGTTGTTGCATTCCACCAGACAACTCACTTGGGTATTTTTCTTCATAGCCTTGTAACCCTACAAGGGTAAGTGATTCCATAGCTGTTTTATGGCGTGAATCTTTTGGGACACCTTGGATCTCCAAGCCGTATTCGACATTTTCTACAATGGTACGGTATGGAAAAAGCGCGAATTTTTGAAACACCATGGACATTTTTTTACGACGAACGTCTCGTAATGTTGTATCATCCATTGTTGCTAAATCAACACCATCAATGAGAATTTTTCCGGCTGTTGGTTCGATTAGACGATTGAGTAACCGGACTAGTGTAGATTTTCCGCTTCCAGATAAACCCATGATGACGAAGATTTCACCTTCTTCGATGTCAAAGCTCGCTCGGTTAACCCCGACCGTTAACCCGGTTTCTTTTAATATTGCTTCTTTTGATTTTTGTTGTTGTAGGAGTTCGAGAGCTTTCTTTGTTTTCTTACCAAAGATTTTCGTGAGTCCCTCAACTTTAATTTTTGACACGTGGTTTCCACCTCTTTTTGGTTTCTTGCTACCTAAACAACTATACCTTTCCTTTATTTTCATATCAAACTGTGAATTCTTTATAAATAGTATGAAAAATATGTACAGTTTATTCTGTACAAACGTAACATTCTTATTTCTTAATAATGCTTCATAATCCTCCATATTAGAATGGGATATGGTGACTTTATTGTCTGTTCAAGTTTTGCTACACTTTACAAGTGTAGGTACGTTCAGATGGAGGGAGCGACATCCAATGGTAAAGGAACAGGATGAATGGAGTCAATTGGAGAAAGCTAGAAATCGTTTTATTCAAGATATTTCAAAGAACATGGAACTGTATGGAATAAATCAATCAATTGGTCGTCTTTATGGAACGGTTCTTTTTGCGGAAGAACCAATGACACTTGATAAAATGAGTCAATCGCTTGGAATGAGTAAGACGAGTATGAGTACGGGAATCCGTGCATTATCAGAAGCAAATATGGTGGAGCGAGTGTGGCAAAAAGGGGTGCGAAAAGACTTATATCAAACAGAAGAAGATTGGTATAAATCATTTTCTGCTGTTTTTGTTAATCGGTGGCGAGCAGCTGTCGATGAAAATCGCAAAGCGGTAACTGAAATGAGACATTCATTACAGAAGCTACTTGAACAAACAGAAGATGATACAATTAAAGAAAGTATTCACTTGGACTTAGAAAAATTAGATAAAGCAGAAAACTACTATGAGTGGTTAGGTGATGTGATTAATTTATTCGAAAAAGGAGATATTTACAATATTGTACCAAAGAAATAGTGAGATGAAGGAAGAGCGACTATGTTACATGAATATAAAATAAAAGTGAACTATCATGACATTGAATTCATTCAAGCCGAACTTCTTCTAGTCGGCATCTATAATTTTTATTATGAAGAGCCGTTTGAAGTGGAAGTGAATGAAAATGGGTACGGTGTTAAGACAGTTGTAGAAAATCCGATAGTAGACTTTTTCATTTATGGGGACCCGAACGAAGTATCTAATTTACCGGAAAGTTATTTTCGTCAGATTACAGACGCAATCCAAATTACGAAAGATGACATCACGTACAATCTTGTCAAAGAACAATGGGACACTGCATTTCCTACGGTTGAATTAAGAGAAGGTTGGAAAATTGTTTACCCGCCTTTTTCAGGCTTAACAGGGGAAAAAAATATATTATTTGACCCTCAAGGTGCTTTTGGGACAGGCATTCATGGAACGACACAGCATTGCTTGAACGCTATAGTGCAACGAAATTTTCATAGTGAAAAGGTCCTTGATTTAGGAACCGGTTCTGGAATTTTAGCGATTGCTGCTGCATTAAAAGGGGCAAAACATATTGACGCGATTGATATTCAACCAGTTCAACGCGAAATTGAACATCAATGTAAGCTCAATCATGTCAATCAAATTTCTGTGTATGAAGCTGACTTACAAAAAGAATTGCCTGTGGCCAAACAGCAATACGATTGGGTTTTTATTAATATTGGCACAGATGAAACAATTGCTCTATGTCAATTACATCAATTATTAAAACATAGTAGTAAGTTTATAATTTCAGGTATTGTTGAGTGGAGCGAAGGAAAAGTAACGCAATTTTTCCATGAAGGTGGTTATAGCGTAATAGAGCGATTACAACATGATGAGTGGGTTACATTTGTTTTTGAAAAAGAGGAATGAGTTTATTGGCGGACATCTGTTCCGCTATTTTATTAAAAAGAGTCATTTTTTAAGTTCTACCGGACACATGTTCCGTTATATTAGACAAAACTAGCGTTTTATCGCTTCTTTCTGTTCATTAACGGAACGTACGTCCATAAGCAATGAGGAATGGTGATTTTTTTATGAAATAGCGGAATATATGTCCGATAGGATTATTTTGATGAGAAAAAGTTGGTCCTTGATTGTTAGAATGAGATTTCGCTATCATAAAGGTATGTTGTATTGAAAGAAGGTGGATACTATCAGACCTCAATGTGTACCTTTTGGTGATCAGGCTATTCGTATTTCATTTGGTGACAACATATCATTTTCTGTGCACAAAAACATTCTTCATTTTTGTAGTGAACTAGAAAGAAGGCAGATAAAAGGCATTGTTGAATGGGTTCCAACGTATCATTCCGTCACCATTTATTATGATCCAGTTGTTTATACATATGATGAAATCAATTTTATAGTTGAAGAGTTATATGAAAAATCGAAAACAACTACGTTATCGAATGCGAGATTCGTTACGATTCCTGTTTTGTACGATGAAGAGGTAGGACCGGATTTACAAAAAGTCGCTCAATTTCATCAATTACCTTTGGAGAAAATCATTGAGATCCATTCGTCCCGTCTTTATTTAGTGTTTATGATCGGTTTCACCCCTGGCTTTCCTTATTTAGGTGGAATGGATGAGGCTATTGCCATTCCCCGTTTAGAAACTCCGCGTATACTTGTACAAGCTGGTTCTGTTGGAATTGCTGGAAATCAAACAGGGATATACTCTGTCGATAGTCCTGGTGGTTGGCATATTATAGGAAGGACACCTGTTCCGTTATTTGAAATGAAAAAAAATCCACCTGTATTATTGAAAGCAGGAGATTTCTTGTTGTTTGCTCCGATTACAAAACAAGAGTTCAATTCTATTGAAGAACAAGTGAAACAAAAGAAATATAAACCATTGATAAAAACAATAGACGAGGGTGAAATCGATGAAATTTCAAGTAGACTTAAATTGTGATGTAGGAGAAAGTTTTGGAGCTTACAAGATTGGCGATGATGATGCTCTTCTACCATTCGTTTCGTCGGCTAATATTGCATGTGGGTATCATGCTGGTGATCATAATATTATGAATGAAACCGTTACACTCGCCGTTAAGAAAAACGTGGCAATTGGTGCACATCCAGGATTCCATGACTTACAAGGATTCGGGAGACGTATAATCGATGTACAGCCAAATGAAGTGTATAATTTAATGTTATATCAGCTTGGGGCACTTTCTGGATTTGTATCGATTCAAGGGGAACGACTACAGCATGTTAAACCACATGGGGCATTATATAATCTTGCTGCCACAAATTTGAGGATTGCAAAAGCAATAGCTCAGTCAGTATATGATTTTAATCGCGATTTGATTTTAGTCGGATTATCTAGAAGTGTATTAATAGAAGAAGGTAGAAAAATAGGATTGGAAGTAGCAGAAGAAGTGTTTGCTGATCGGACATATCAAAGTGATGGGACATTAACAAAGCGGACAAATGCAAATGCTCTCATTCATGACGTTGATGAGGCTGTGAAGCAGGTCATTCAAATGGTTACGACAAACACGGTAACAGCTGTTGATGGTACTGTTATCCCGATACAAGCAGATACTATTTGTGTTCATGGTGATGGAAAGAATGCATTTTCTTTGCTTCAAACATTAAAAAAGAATTTTTTACAACATAATATTCAAATTGCACCATTGGGAGAAACAAGATGACAAGAGAAGTATTTCTCGTTGAAAAGCCAGGCTTGCATACGACAATACAAGATAGTGGTCGGTTTGGATTTCAACAATTTGGCATTGTAACGTCAGGAGTGATGGACGAATATTCATATGCACTTAGTAATCTACTTGTTGGAAATGAGCGTACTGCTGCTGTACTAGAAATTCATTTATTTGGGCCTACGCTATATGTGTTAGATGATGTTGAGATTGCTATATGTGGAGCGAATGTAAGTCCAATGGTAGATGGTGCACCTATTCCGTTATGGGCTGTATTGAAAGTGAAAAAAAATCAGCGGTTGTCGTTTGGAAAGCCAGAAGAAGGAAAAATTGCTTATGTAGCCATTCTTGGTGGGTTTCAAGCCCCTACTGTTTTAGGAAGCAAATCAACGTATACGAAAGGCCGATTTGGAGGAATAGAAGGAAGAACATTACAAAAGGGAGACCGTCTTTTTAGTGAAAAACGAGAAGGTGTAATTAGGCGGGTAAGACTATCAACGGCATTGATTCCAAAATTTAAAGAGAAAAAACGTATTCGTGTGATTGTTGGTCCAGACGAACACTTATTTTCTAGCCAGGGTTTTGCGACCTTTTTTCAATCGGAATATACAATTTCAGGACAATCAGACCGAATGGGATATCGTTTAAACGGTCCGAGCGTTGAACATAAGTCATCTAGTAATATAGTATCAGATGCTGTCACCTTTGGGACAATTCAAATTCCGGACAATGGAAAACCGATGATTATGCTAGCAGATCACCAAACAACAGGGGGCTATAGTCGGATTGGAACCGTCATTTCAGTTGATTTACCATATGTCGTACAAAAAAGAGATGGTGATGTGATTTCGTTTTCTCCAATTGATATCCAAACCGCTCAACGTGAGCGAGTGCAACTAGAAACACTGTTAAAAATGGTGTCAACGTTTCTTCGTCACTAAAGATAGAAAGAAGGATTTGAGAAGTGCAAATTTACATAAGACCGATGCACAAAGAGGATTGGCCCGGTGTAAAAGTAATCTATGAACAAGGAATCGCAACGGGCAAGGCAACATTTGAAACGAAAGCGCCAACATGGGAATATTGGGATGAAAACCATTTGAGCTCCTGTCGCCTTGTTGCTTTAGCAGAAGGGAATATTGTAGGTTGGGCCGCTTTAAGTGCGGTTTCAAAGCGAAGTGTCTATCAAGGTGTAGCTGAAAATAGTGTGTATGTTTCAAGTGAAGCTACCGGTCTAGGAATAGGTCAGAAATTATTGCAAGAGCTATTACACCAAGCAAAAAAAGACCAGTTTTGGACAATTCAAGCGACAGTGTTTCCAGAAAATGAAGCTAGTTTACACTTGCATCAAAAACTTGGCTTTCGGATTGTTGGACGCAGAGAAAAAATTGCTCAATTACACGGAGTGTGGCGTGATACGATTTTACTTGAAAAGATATTATAAATGATTCATCGAGTGGCTGTAGCGCAATGGAACGGGAATGTTATTTTTGCTAACTAAAAACTCGGTAAAATCTAACCTGTAGATATATTTGCAACGCCAGTGAACGAATGTCCGTTGCATTTTGAATCCTTGTCTTTTTCGGTTATTAGCGGAACAAATGTCTTAAAAGAACGACTATATGAATATGTGAATCCATTTTAGGATTCTTTTTTTTGAAAGATAAGAAAAATTTTGGTATAGCAATGAAGCTTTGAAAGCTTATTCTAGAAGAGCGAAGGCTGCGCACCTGCGCGTTACACCCCAAGAAGAGCACTTGGGGTTCACTGTCAAAAGCGGGCAGCGCTCCAAACTTCGCTTGAAACGAAAAGACGCTCCGCGTTTTTCTTATTTTTTTGTTGTAGGAAGCGGGTAGGGTGAATAAGGTATATGGAAATGTAGAAAGGGGGATAACAGTGAAGATATTTTCATGGAAACAGTATTTGCTCATGATTGTAGGATTACTTTTTGCTTTTGTCTCTATTCAAATCTTTCCAACCCCTGAACGGTGGACATTTTCATATGTTATCGGGGAGTTAGTGTTTGCTCCTTTTCATTTATTAGGGTCTGTATTGTTTTTTATTTTTGGATTTTTATCATTTGCAAAAGTGATTCAATATGTTATTGAACATGTTTTTCCACGTTGGCGATATCAGAGGGAAATTAAAGCGGAAGAGTGTATTTTTTTGCTTTTACTCCTCGGTTGTTTTTTACTATTAAGTATGTCCCAATGGGTTGTCGCTATCGTGACATGTGGTTTAGCTTTACTGTATGGTATACTAGACGCAAAAAGCTCGCAACGATTTGTTTCAAAAGATAAAAGTGTGTAATGGTATGTACTGAGAATGAGGAGGAACAAATGTGGTATTCGTTTTAGGGTTACTTGGAGTCGCGGCATTAAGCTTGCTTTTTTATATGATAAAGCAAGCATTTCTAAATCAAGTGATTGAAACTGAAGTGTTTCTTTCGGGGTTTCCGTCAAGCTTTGACGGAATGTCCCTTTTTTTTATTTCTGATGTGCATGAACGTAAAATCCATGATGATATCATTAATGAGGTGAAAGGTAAAACAGATATCGTGATTATCGGTGGCGACTTTATTGAAAAAGGTGTTTCATTAGAACAAGCGAAAGAAAACCTAGAAAAATTAAAAAAAGTTGCACCTGTTTATTTTGTGTGGGGTAACAATGATTACGATGGCGATTTTCGAGGGTTAGATGCGTTATTATTAGAGTCTGGAGTAAAAATATTAGACAATACAGCAGTCGCTTTTCAGCAAGACGATGAAACACTTGTGCTTGTTGGGGTGGATGACGTTGGTGTCGGTCGTGACAATTTACCGTTAGCTCTTTCGGATAGTGAAGCTGGATTTAAAATTCTTGTTAGTCATAACCCGGATATTATAGACGAAGTACAAGAGAAGGATAATATCAAGCTTATTTTAAGTGGTCATACCCATGGCGGACAAATTCGGTTTTTCGGTTGGGGCATTCGTGAAGTTGGTGGATGGAAGAATAGAAGAGGAACTAAAATGTTAATTAGTAACGGCTATGGTACACGGGCGATTCCATTTCGATTAGGTGCTCCTGCCCAAACTCATTTTCTTGTTTTGAAGAATAAGGGTGATTAAGCGTTTGTTATACAAAGTTTACACAAGATTGGAACTCAGCTATACTACTCGTAAGGAATACGGTGTGGAGGAACAATCATGGCTACAAACGAAGGAAAGTATAATATAAAAGCAATTTCGAATATGTTAGGGATTCAACCAGGAACATTACGAGCATGGGAAAGACGATACCACATTGTGGAACCGATTCGAAACCAAGCAGGCCACAGGCTTTATTCAGATGAGCATGTGGCGATTTTGCGTTGGTTATTAGAAAAGGTAAACAAAGGATTTACGATCGGACAAGCAGTCGGTTTATTAGAAAAAGGGAATTTTTCGTTTGATAGTGGTGAAACTGTAAAAAATGAAGATTATTCTGTTCAATTAACAAACGAAATTTTACATTCGTTGTTACAATTTCGAGAGCATGAAGCTCATGAGTTAATGAACCAAGCTTTTAGCATGTTTCATATTGATAAAGTTATGATCGATATTTTAGGGTCTTTATTAGTAAAAGTCGGTGATATGTGGGAGAATAATGAAATCACCATTGCACATGAACATTTTGTTACCTCGTTTTTACGGACGAAAATTGGGAATATATTTCACGGGTTTCCGGTAGATGGCTATTTGCCTAAAGTTGTGGCCGTTTGTGGACCGCAAGAAAAACATGAATTAGGCTTATTAATGTTTACATTATTTTTACGTCGTAAAGGGTTCGAAGTCATTTATCTAGGAGCAGGGATTCCAAAAGATGATGTAGAATTTGTAATTGGAGAAGTAAAGGCAAAGTTTTTCTTTACTTCCTGTACCATGTCGATTAATTTACCAGAAACATTTTCAATGGTTGATGAATTAAGCAATCATTATCCAGACATCGCCATTGGTATAGGGGGGGCAGCTGTTAACCGACTTTCTTTAAAAAACCAAGAAAAATATGGAAAACATCTTGTAGGACAAACGAAAGATGATTGGGAGAAATGGCTGTCACGATATTTATATCGCTAAAAAGGTTGGGAATTTGTTTGAGGGAATGGTGAACCAACAACGAGGTTCTCACATATCTTATTAATAACTC
Organism: Alkalihalobacillus sp. LMS39; assembly: GCF_022812285.1. Classification (NCBI taxonomy): domain Bacteria; kingdom Bacillati; phylum Bacillota; class Bacilli; order Caryophanales; family Bacillaceae; genus Alkalihalobacillus; species Alkalihalobacillus sp. LMS39. The sequence continues at coordinate 2,831,647 of NZ_CP093300.1, read as the reverse complement.
AAAAGAGTTGTTCGGCGGAGTGCAGACCGCTATAGGGAGGGTCTTATATGCGTTTGGAACGCTTAGCTTTTGATAAAATAAAAATTTTCTTAACCTATGATGATTTACAAGAACGAGGAATGACGAAGGAAGATCTATGGTTAGATGGCCCTAAAGTTCATGATTTGTTTCGTGAAATGATGGTAGAAGCCGATGATGAACTCGGTTTCAAAGCAGATGGGCCTGTGGCAGTTGAAGTCTTTTCGTTACCAGCCCAAGGTATGGTCATCATTGTAACAAAGGGAAAAGCAACCGATGATTTTGAAGATGACTTTGAAGATGGATATATCGAAATGCAAGTGACATTAGATGAAAGTGATGATGTGTTTTATGAATTTGCTTCCTTTGAGGATGTCATTGATGTTTCGACTCGTTTATACTCTTATGGCATATACGGAGGAACGTTATTCTCTTTCGAAAACCGTTACTTCTTAAAATTTGAGATTTACGATATTGACGAGATAGATGAAGAAGCGGTTATTGCCCTTTTATCAGAGTATGGTAGTCCAGCTACAATAACAACGTATCGAATCATCGAATACGGAAAAATGCTTATGGAGCTAGAGGCGATTTACCGTATATATCATACATTTGTTGCGAGGTAACGTGATGATGGTGCCCGTTTATTTAAAACGTGGCCCTTCTTTTTTTGTTTTTTTACATCCTTTTTTCGCTTAATAAATGGTATGATATAGTTTAATTTAATATTAATATGCTTATGGTAAAGTTCCGAATTACTATTAGGCGAATATACTATAGGTACATAATGGTTTTTAGGAGTGAGTCACGAATGAAAATTGCAGTATTATATGGTGGAACTTCCGCAGAACGTGAAGTTTCTCTTTCTTCAGGAAAAGGAATTATCGAAGCATTAACAAAAAAAGGTCATGATGTGGTTGGAATTGATTTTCACCCTGAACGTATCTCTGAAGTGGCAGCACTCGATGTCGATATGGTTTATATCGGTCTTCATGGAAGACTAGGTGAGGACGGTCGATTGCAAGGGCTTCTTGATTTATATGGGATTCCATATGTCGGTTCTGGTGTGTTAGCTTCTGCATTGGCGATGGATAAAGCGAAAGCCAAATTATTTTTTAAAGACGCAGGAATTCGAGTCGCAAAAGAAAAAGTAGCGTATGATTTTTCTTATGATAGAATGAATTTTACATTACCGTTTTCAACATTTCCAGCAGTTGTAAAACCAAATCAAGAAGGCTCTACTATTGGTTTAACGATAGCGGATTCGAAAGAAGAATTGATGGCTGGGATTGAAGAAGCATTCAAGTTTGATTCAACGGTGTTAGTGGAAGAATTTATAAGTGGGAAAGAAGTCACTGTCGCGGTAATGGGAAATAAAGGCGAAGAAACTGCTTTTCCTGTCGTTGAAATCGTCCCCAAAAATAAATATTATGATTATGAGTCTAAATACGCACCGGGCATGAGTGAACATATTGTTCCTGCTAGAGTCGATGACAAGACAACAGCTTATTTGCAAAAAAATGCTGTGCTTGCTCATCAAGTGTTAGGCTGTGATATTTACTCTCGTGTTGACTTTATTGTTCCTTATGATGGCACAGATCCCGTTATTCTTGAAGTCAATACTTTGCCAGGTATGACACCGACTAGTTTATATCCTGATGCAGCTAGAGAAGTAGGATTGTCTTATGATGATATGATTGAAAAGCTTGTGCAATTATCAACGAAAAAAGCGTAGAAACCAAATGGATAATAAAAGGCTTAAGACATAGGAATGTCTTGGCCTTTTTTTTGAAGGATAAGAAAGCATCAAAATTTTGGTGTAGCAGTGAAGCTTTGAAAGCTTATTCGAAGAGCGAAGGCTGCGCACCTCGCTTAAAGGAAAAGACGCTTCGCGTTTTTCTTAAGTTACTATACTGGAAATATTGACTAGGATTCGTTAAGATGTGAGAATGAATGTAGTTACGTACAGACGAGGTGTCCTATGAAAAAAGAAGATATTATTATTGTTGGTGGCGGTCCATGTGGCCTATCTGCTGCCATTGCATTGATGGATAAAGGCTTTCATCCTGTTGTTATTGAAAAAGCGAATGTGGTAAACGCGATTTATCACTATCCGACCCACCAAACGTTTTTTAGCACAAGTGAAAAGCTAGAAATTGGGGATGTTCCTTTTGTAACGGTGGAACGAAAACCGAAGCGAAACCAAGCGCTGTCTTATTATCGGGATGTCGTAAAGCGAAAAAAGATTCGAGTTCAAACATATGAAAAAGTATTACTTGTTGAAAAACAAAAAGATCATCGTTTTATTGTAACAACTACAAAAGGGAAGTATGACAGTAAAGCGGTTGTCATTGCAACAGGATATTATGACAACCCGAACTATATGGGGATTCCTGGAGAAGGTTTAGAGCATGTGTTTCATTATTTCAAAGAAGCACATCCATACTTTCGTAAAAATGTCGTTGTCATTGGAGGAAAAAACTCTGCTGTTGACGCAGCATTAGAACTTGAAAATGCTGGAGCAAATGTAACGGTTCTCTATCGTGGAGAAGACTATTCAAGTAGTGTAAAGCCTTGGATCTTACCTGAATTTGTTTCTTTGATTAATAATGAAAAAATAAACATGAGATTTAAAGCAAATGTAAAGGAAATTACTGAAACGAAAGTTCGATTTGAAGTTGATGGACAAATCCAAGAAGTCGCTGCTGATTTTGTCTTTGCGATGACAGGATATCATCCTGATCATTCGTTTCTTAAAAAAATGGGTGTGACAGTCGATCATGATACTGGAAGGCCGTTTTTTCATGAAGAAACAATGGAGACAAACGTGAAAGGGATTTTTATTGCTGGTGTCATTGCAGCTGGAAATGAAGCAAATGAAATCTTTATTGAAAATGGTCGTTTCCATGGCGGACTATTAGCGGAAGAACTTTCAGTTCGAATGAATAAAAATAATTAAAGAAATAGCTCGTACATAAGGGTGTTTATGTACGAGCTATTTTAGTATTTTCATAAGAAGATACTATTGTAAAAATAACGATTGTAATTTAGTGTGGTCTGTTGTCGTTTCTAAAGCAATCATTAACTTTAACCTTGCTTTTTGTCCGGTTAAACCATTCGTAAAGATAACGCCAATTTGTTTTAAATGGTGGCCGCCACCTTCATATCCATACGTATCTTGAACAATTCCGTTGAAACAACGGGATACAAGGACGATAGGTGTTCCTTTTTCAATCATGGATTGAAGCATAGGTACAATTTGTGGTGGAACATTTCCTTGTCCAAAAGCTTCGATAACTAATCCATCCACATTTGTATTTGCAATGGCTTCCACTAGTGTTGGATCCATGCCAGCATACATTTTGATAAGAGCAACGTTTTTTGTGACAGATTGAATGGCATAGCAATCACGGGCAACAGGCATATGGTGAAAGGAAACGCCTTTTTTTGTTACAATTCCAATTGGCCCGTATTGAGGACTTTGAAATGTGGCAATATTACTACTGTGTGTTTTCGTTACATTTTTTGCTGTATGTATTTCATCATTTAAGACGACTAGAACACCTTTGTCACTTGCTTCAGGAGATACGACCGTTCTCACAGCAGAAATAAGGTTATGAGGTCCATCTGATCCTAATTCATTGCTAGATCTCATTGCTCCTGTAACAACAACAGCTATTTGTTGATTCATTAACAAATCAAGAAAATATGCCGTTTCTTCTAATGTATCTGTCCCATGTGTTACAACAACCCCATCAAAATTTTCACTAGTAATGCGTGATTGAATTCGATGATACAAAGAAAACATATGAGTAGGTGTGATGTGCGGCGATGGTAGATTAATGAAATCATCGACGACAACAGATGCAATGGATGACAACGACTCAATTGTGGAGTATAGTGGGTTAACGACATTAGGCTGCACAACTCCTGTTGATTCGTCTTCTTGCATTGCGATAGTACCACCTGTTTGTATGACTAAAACTTTTTTCAATGTTTTTCCCTCCCTATTTATATGTATAACATGGGATAAAATGTTTTACCAACTTAAATGCGTTATTTTTTATTATCTTTTATGATTATATTTACATAATGAAAATTCTCATGTTACGATAAATGAAAGTCATTTTCAAGTGACAGAGAGGGTTGGACTAGTAGTGATTGGGATTTTAACAGCTTCTGTTGCGCCTGCGCTGGCGATATTATGTTTTTTATATTTACGGAATAATTATACGTTTTTGACATTTAAATCGGTTCTAAAAGTGTTTATAATAGGCGCTCTGCTCGTATTTCCTATTATGGTTATTCAACATGCCTTTATTACTGAAAATTTACTAACGGGTTCTTTTAGTCGTTCATTTATATTGTTTGGGTTTACGGAAGAATTTTTTAAATGGTTTTTATTATACTCGTTTACGTTTAATCATAACCAGTTTCATAAGCCCTATGATGGAATTGTCTATGGAGTTGCACTTGCTTTAGGATTTGCAACAGTGGAGAATTTCTTATATTTAGTTGCAAATGGTGTACATACAGCTTTTTTTCGAGCATTGCTCCCGGTCAGTAGCCATGCATTATTTGGTGTCATCATGGGATATTATTTAGGACTGGCGAAGTTTGAAAAAAGACGAAATGTGAAATTAATATTACTATTGTCTGTTTCTATCCCGATTGTACTTCATGGTATGTACGATTTTATTATTATAGCAGCAGATAAATATATACACATTATCATTGTACCATTTATGTTTTTTTTATGGTGGTTTGCTCTTCATAAAGTAAAGCTTGCTGGACAAGGATAAGGAGGAGTTATGGAATGAAACAACGTTTTCGAGTTGTCATCCGCTGTTCAAAATGCGGAGAAAAGTATATTTTACGCGGTAGAAAGAAAGATTCAGGTGGATATGAAACTGGATTTATTCGCTGTGTATGTGGGAATGAAGCGAATTTAAAAGTCGATGTTACTCCAGAATAAGTAAAATAAATCAATTGCTGTAATGCTTTACTATTGTATTTTGCTAAAGGAGAAGAAATTATCTAAATACTATTGCAATTCCGGCAAAAGTATTGTACTTTTAATATCAAGCTCTAATTTAAAATGATTTTTTATATTCTTATCAAGAGAGATGGAGGGACTGGCCCGATGATATCTCAGCAACCAGCCGGAAACGGTCAGGTGCTAATTCCTTCAAGCATTTGCTTGAAAGATAAGAAGAAGACATGACGAGGTCACCCTTCTTCTTATTTTTAAGAAGAAGGGTTTTTTAATAGTTGAGGAGGAAAACAAACATGAATAAAGATAAACTTGAAACGACATTAGTCCAAATTGGGAATCGCATTTGTGAACGGACAGGAGCTGTCAATACACCGGTTTATTTTTCAACAGCTTACCGCCATACTGGGATCGGTGAATCAACTGGATATGATTATGCTCGAACAGGAAATCCAACACGTGAAGTGTTAGAACAAGCGATTGCTACACTTGAAGAAGGTGATCGTGGGTTTGCCTGTAGTTCAGGAATGGCTGCCATTCAAACGGTTTTTTCATTGTTTGAACAAGGAGATGAAATTATTGCTTCTCAAGATTTATATGGGGGTAGCTATCGCTTGTTTGAACAAGGTTGGAGAAAATGGGGCCTTCAATTTACATATAGTGACCCTAGAAACTTAGAAGAGTTTGAAAGTAAGATTACGACGAAAACAAAAGCATTATTTATTGAAACGCCTACAAACCCCCTTATGCAAGAAGCGGATATCAAAGCATTAGGAAAAATAGCAAAGAAACACAATCTTCTTCTCATTGTAGATAACACGTTTTACACCCCGCTATTACAACAGCCAATTGTAGAAGGTGCTCATATAGTGATTCATAGTGCATCAAAATATTTAGGTGGCCATAATGATGTGATCGCAGGTTTAATTGTCGGAAAAGGACAAGAATTATGTGATAAAATTGCGTATTACCATAATGGTATTGGTGGAACATTGTCAGCCTTTGATTCGTGGTTATTAATACGTGGCATGAAAACATTGGCATTACGGATGGAACAACATGAAAAAAATGCAAAAGAAATTTCAGCGTACCTTAAACAACATAATAATGTTATTGATGTTTTATATCCAGGCCGAGGTGGCATGATATCATTTCGAATTAAAGAAGAAAAATGGGTAAATCCTTTTCTTCAGCGATTACAACTTATTTCCTTTGCTGAAAGTTTAGGTGGGGTTGAAAGCTTGATGACATATCCTGCAACTCAAACACATGCTGACATTCCTGAAGAAGTCCGCTTAGCAAATGGGGTTTGTAATCGCCTGCTCCGTTTTTCTGTTGGAATCGAAAATAGTAAAGATTTAATTGAAGATTTACAACAAGCTTTTCAGTTTGTTGAAGAGGAGGAAGCAAAATGACTGAATCATTTTCGTTTGAAACCAAATTGCTGCATAACAACCATAAAGTAGACAAATCGACAGGAGCGGTTAGTGTTGCGATTCAGCATGCTTCTACTTTTCATCAATTTGAGTTTGATTCTTTTGGAAATTATGATTATGGTCGATCAGGGAATCCAACAAGAGAAGCGTTAGAAGAAACGATTGCCGAATTAGAAGGGGGAAAAAGAGGTTTTGCCTTTGCGTCAGGTATGGCGGCGATTTCAACGGCGTTTATGTTATTGTCAAAAGGAGACCATGTCGTGTTAACAAATGATGTATATGGTGGGACGTTCCGCCTTGTGACCAAAGTGTTAACACGACTTGGAATTGACCATACGTTTGTAGATATGACGAACTTAGATGACGTCGAGAAAAGCATTCAAGCAAATACTCGATTGCTTTATATGGAAACTCCTTCTAACCCAACATTAAAAATTACCGATATACGAGGTGTTGTCGCGATTGCGAAAAAACACCAATGTTTAACCTTTTTAGACAATACATTTTTAACACCAGCACTTCAGCGTCCGTTAGAGTTAGGCGTCGATATCGTCCTGCATAGTGCTACGAAATTTATTGGAGGACATAGTGATGTTTTGGCTGGCTTAGCTGTCGTGAAAGATGAGCAATTAGCGGAAGAATTGGCTTTCTTACAAAATTCGTTTGGAGCGATTTTAGGAGTTCAAGATTGCTGGCTAGTAATGCGGGGCATGAAAACATTATCTGTTCGCATGAACCATTCGACAAAAGGCGCCCAACAAATCGCGGAGTGGCTATTAAAACAACACCATGTAAAACATGTTTATTATCCTGGTTTAGAACATCATCCTGGGTATGCTTTGCAAAAAAGTCAAGCATCTGGAGCTGGCGCCGTGTTGTCTTTTGAATTAAAAGATAAAGCAGCAGTCAAAAAGTTTGTTGAACATGTGACGGTACCGGTATTTGCGGTAAGTTTAGGAGCGGTAGAATCTATATTATCTTATCCGGCTACGATGTCACATGCCGCAATGTCAAAAGAAGAGAGAGAAGAAAGAGGAATTCAAGATGGCTTGCTTCGATTATCCGTTGGCCTTGAAGATGTGAATGATATCATAACGGATTTTACGCAAGCATTTGAAAAACTTGAAAATTCCTAAGAAAGAGAAGGAGTGGAGCACATGGGGTTGTTGGAAGATTTAAAACACAAGATTATCATTGGAGACGGAGCAATGGGAACCCTTCTTTACTCACAAGGGGTTGATTATTGTTACGAAGAGTTAAACATTACGAACGAAGAAATGGTACGTCATGTGCATGAACAATATATTAAGGCTGGTGCCAACTTCATACAAACGAATACATATGCTGCAAATGAAATAAAACTTGCAAAGTATGGACTTGAAAATAAAGTGAATCAACTGAATGAGGCGGCAGTCAAGATTGCTAAGCAAGCAACAAGAAACAAAGATGTATATGTAGCAGGGACGATTGGTGGTATTCGTGGTGTTCAAAAACAAAATATATCCATGGATGATATCGTTAAAAGCCTACAGCAGCAAGTTGTTACATTACTAGAAACAGATAGTATTGATTGTCTATTACTTGAAACGTATTATGACTTTGAGGAAATTCAGCAATCTGTTTCTTTTATTCGTAGTATGACGGATATTCCGATTATTGCTCAAGTGTCTTTAGGGGATGTTGGTGTTCTTCATGGTGGGATAAAAGTAGCAGATGCGTTCCATACATTACAAAATCTTGGTGCGTCCATCGTCGGTTTAAATTGTCGAATGGGCCCATACCATATGCTTCGGTCGTTTGAGGAAGTTCCGCTTCAAGATGGCATGATGTTATCAGCCTTCCCAAATGCGAGTTTACCGGATTATCGAGATGGACGCTTTTTTTATCAATCCAATCCTGCTTATTTTGGAGAAAGTGCTGAGAAGTTTAGAAAAGAAGGGGTTCGCCTACTAGGGGGTTGTTGCGGTACAACGCCAGAGCATATTGCGGCGATGGCCGAAGCGATTGCTCACTTACAACCAGTCACTACAAAAGAATTAAAATCAAAAACAACAAATCGCATGGAAATAAAAGGGCCAGAGCAAAAACAGCGACTTGCTGATCTTGTCACGAAAAGAACATCTGTTATTGTTGAATTAGACCCACCAAAGCAATTATCAATTGAGAAATTTATGGTAGGAGCAAAAAAACTATCTGATGCCGGGATTGATGCTATCACATTAGCGGATAACTCTTTAGCGTCTCCGCGTATAGATAATATGGCACTTGGTTCGTTAATAAAACAGCAAGTTGGAACTAAACCGCTCGTGCATATTACGTGTAGAGACCGAAATTTAATCGGCCTACAATCTCATCTTATGGGTCTTCATACATTAGGTATTAATGAAGTGTTAGCTATTACAGGGGACCCAACAAAAGTTGGAGACTTCCCTGGTGCTTCTTCTGTTTATGATTTAACATCGTTTGACTTAATTCGTTTAATTAAACAATTAAATGAAGGGGTTTCTTTTTCAGGAAAATCATTAGGGCAAAAAGCATCATTTTCTGTTGCGGCTGCGTTTAACCCAAATGTAAGACATATAGAAAAAGCGGTGCAACGATTAGAAAAGAAAATTCAATGTGGGGCGGACTATTTTATGAGTCAACCTGTATATAGCGAACAGCAATTAATCGACATTCATGAAGCGACGAAACACATAAGTAAACCGATTTATATTGGCATTATGCCTCTTACAGGGACGAGAAATGCTGAATTTTTGCATAATGAAGTGCCTGGTATAAAATTAACAGATGAAATTCGTGCCGTTATGGCTCGATGTGGTGAAGACCGTGAAGCAGCACAGCAAGAAGGAATCGCCATTGCGAAATCTTTAATTGATACAGCATTTGATTTGTTTAACGGGATATACTTAATTACACCGTTTTTACGCTATGAAATGACCGTAGAATTAGCACAATATATTCATAATAAAGTTCAATTACAACAACTACTAAAACAAGAATCGTTAGCCGAAGAAAGGTAAGTTTGTTTGGTTTACACGAGAAAGGAAAGGTTAATGATGGGAAAAACTTTGTTTGAACAACACTTAGAAAAACGAATTTTACTAATAGACGGTGCGATGGGGACGATGTTGCAGCAAGCTGATTTAACGGCTGATGATTTTGGCGGTGAAGAATATGAAGGCTGTAATGAATACTTAAATATAACCGCTCCACATGTCATTGAACATATTCATCGTGCATACTTAGAAGCAGGGGCGGATATTCTCGAAACGAATACATTTGGGGCAACTGATATTGTTTTAGAAGATTATGATTTACAACATTTAGCGGAAGAACTAAATATTAAAGCGGCCCAGTTGGCAAAAAAAGCAGCCCTCGAATTTTCAACTGAAGAATGGCCAAGATTTGTTGCGGGCGCAATGGGCCCAACGACAAAATCATTATCTGTTACTGGCGGTGTTACATTTGAAAAGCTGGTAGAGGCATATGAACAGCAAGTGCGCGGATTAATTAAAGGTGGCGTTGACTTGCTTCTATTAGAAACAAGTCAAGATATGAGAAATGTCAAAGCCGCATATTTAGGGATTGAAAGAGTATTTTCAGATTTAAACATTAAGATGCCAATCATCGTTTCTGGAACGATTGAGCCGATGGGAACAACACTAGCTGGGCAAAATATTGAAGCCTTTTATTTATCATTAGAGCATATGCAACCGACAGTTGTTGGATTGAACTGTGCGACAGGTCCGGAATTTATGCAAGACCATTTACGCTCGTTATCTGATTTAGCTTCATCATTCGTTAGTTGTTATCCTAATGCCGGGTTACCCGATGAGGAAGGTCACTATCATGAGTCACCGGAATCTTTAGCGAAAAAGCTAGCTGCTTTTGCTGAAAAAGGTTGGTTAAATGTAGTTGGAGGTTGTTGTGGGACTACACCAGCCCATATTACGGCTATTAAAGAAGCGGTAAAAGAGTTTAAGCCAAGACAACGACATGAACGAAGAAGTCATGCTGTATCAGGGATCGAACCATTAATTTATGATGACAGTATGCGTCCTTTATTTGTAGGAGAACGAACAAATGTCATTGGTTCCCGTAAATTCAAACGATTAATTGCAGAAGGGAAATATGAAGAAGCCTCTGAAATTGCAAGAGCTCAAGTGAAACGTGGGGCACATGTTATTGATATTTGTCTAGCTGATCCGGACCGAGAAGAGCTAGAAGATATGGAACATTTCTTGAAATTTGTTGTAAACAAAGTGAAAGTTCCTCTCATGATCGATTCAACAGATGAAGAAGTTATTGAGCAGGCGTTAACATATTCTCAAGGGAAAGCTATTATCAATTCGATTAATTTAGAAGATGGAGAAGAACGATTTGAAAAAATCGTCCCGCTCATTCATCGCTTCGGCGCATCTGTTGTCGTTGGAACGATCGATGAGAAGGGAATGGCCGTCTCAGCAGAAAGAAAACTAGAAGTAGCAAAACGCTCATATGATTTATTAGTCCATAAATATAAATTAAAACCGAGTGATATTATTTTTGACCCATTAGTATTCCCGGTAGGTACTGGAGATGAACAATATATTGGTTCTGCTAATGCTACAGTGGAAGGCATCCGCTTAATTAAAGAAGCCTTACCAGAATGTTTAACGATTCTTGGTGTAAGTAATGTTTCCTTTGGATTACCTCCTGTAGGCCGTGAAGTGTTAAATGCCGTTTATTTATACCACTGTACGCAAGCAGGGCTAGACTATGCGATCGTTAACACTGAAAAGCTAGAACGATATGCCTCTATCCCAGCGAATGAAAAGCAGTTATCCGATAAATTATTATTTGAGACGAATGATGAAACACTTGCTGAATTTACTGCATTTTATCGTGGGAAAAAAGCAGAAAAGAAAGTAGAAACATCAAATCTTCCTTTAGAAGAGCGACTAGCGACTTATATAGTAGAAGGAACAAAAGAAGGTTTAGTGGAAGATTTGAAGCTGGCCTTAGAAAAATTCCAAGACCCATTAGAAATTATTAATGGTCCCCTTATGGTAGGGATGGATGAAGTTGGTCGTTTGTTTAATAGTAATGAGTTGATTGTGGCAGAAGTATTACAAAGTGCCGAAGTGATGAAAGCCTCTGTTGCTTATTTAGAGCCTTATATGGAGAAAAAAGCTGATGACAACGGGAAAGGAAAAATTATTTTAGCGACGGTTAAAGGGGATGTTCACGACATTGGGAAAAACCTCGTTGAAATTATTTTAGGTAACAACGGTTTTAAAATTGTAAACTTAGGAATTAAAGTGACGTCAAATGAACTCATTGAGGCTGTAAAACGAGAAAAACCTGATGCAATTGGTTTGTCCGGATTACTTGTGAAATCAGCTCAACAAATGGTGTTAACAGCTCAAGATTTAAAAGGACAAAATATCTCAATTCCGATTTTAGTCGGAGGGGCAGCATTAACACGTAAGTTTACGGATAATAAAATTTCGCCAGAATATGATGGTGTTGTGCTATATGCCAAAGATGCGATGAATGGGTTAGACCTTGCTAACAAATTAGTTAAACAAGAAGAACTTGATAAAATGATCGCTGCGAAAACAGCCATTGTCCCAGAAGAGGAAGTTCAAACGCCAGAAGGTCAAGATGTTGTTGTTCCAGTGCGCTCAGATGTATCAACAACAGTTCCGGTTTACAAACCGAAAGATTTACAACCGCATATTTTACGACAATATAAAATTTCGCATTTAGAGCCTTACGTTAATTTGCAAATGCTGATGGGAAAACACCTTGGATTACAAGGGAAAGTAAGTCGATTGCTAGAAGAAGGAAATGAAAAAGCAGTTCAATTAAAAGAAAAAATTGACGAGCTACTCATGAAAGCAAAACAAGAAGATTTATTAAAAGCTCATGCAATGTATCAGTTTTTTCCTGCACAAGCAGACGGGGATGACATTATTATTTATAACCCGGTAGATAAACAAACTGAAATTGAACGGTTTACGTTCCCACGGCAAAAGAAAGCACCGTATTTATGTTTAGCTGATTATCTTCGTCCAGTTTCTTCAGGAGAAATGGATTATGTCGGATTTTTTGCAGTAACAGCAGGGCATGGTGTTCGCGAAAAAGCAACGATTGCAAAAGATGAAGGTGATTATTTATATAGTCATTTAATTCAAGCTGTTGCCCTAGAGCTTGCTGAAGGGTTTGCCGAACGGACACATCAATTAATGCGAGATCAATGGGGTTTCCCTGACTCTGTTGATTTTACAATGCAAGATCGCTTTTCTGCTAAATATCAAGGGGTTCGTGTGTCATATGGGTATCCGGCATGTCCAAATTTAGAAGACCAAGCAAAATTATTCTCGTTATTACAGCCTGAAAAAATTGGCATTCAGTTAACCGAAGAATTTATGATGGAACCAGAAGCTTCCGTCACAGCGATGGTGTTTGCTCATCCGGAAGGCCGCTATTTTAACGTGTATTAAAAATCAAGGGGTTTAGATTTGTTTGTGAAGATAATGGTTTGAAACAACTTGGTATTTGTAAAAAAACTTTCTTTACATTCAATATAAATCCATCTGTTCATTTTTTAACCTTCTTTCCGTTTTTTAAAACGGAGAGGAGTTTTTTTGATTGTTTAGGAAACGTCGACCTGTGGGTAACATTGCGCTGCTAATGTTATGGTAAGTAAACGGTCATGAAAACCGTTATCTGTGAACATTGCTAGCGTTTTGGAACGTTGGTGGACACAGGAGCAGTTAATCATAATAAATTGCTAGGAATAGAGTGGCTTTTGCGTGAATAAGCGCTCCTGTGGCCGCTAAAAAACGGAAACCCGTATCATGTTCACAAATAACGGCTGCTATGACCGCAAAAAATGAGATACCGACAGGACTAATTACTATTAAAACACTTTTTCCTTTCCTGTTGTTAAGTATAAGGCCTCTCCAACTTTTTCCTCGATATAGTCAATTCGCTCTGGTTTTATTGACTGCTCATTTATTTCTCCAATAAGTGCCATTACCGCCCTTGATAGATTGTCAATCGTTAATCGTGCTTTGTCCGAGTCCATGTCCACTTGTTTTCTTGGGTTCGTCATTAACTCCATTATTTCATAAGCTTCATTATTGAGTTTTTCTAATCTTTTTTTGTTGCTCATGTTCATCCCTCCTCTGTAAAAAGGATATAAAGGATAAGTATAGGTTAGAACATAACTTTTTGCTTTTATTTAAATAATTTTCTAAGGGAATGTAACTAGGATTTAACCGAAATTGTATAAAATTTGATCATTAACAAACACTATCCATACGAAATGGTCTTGTCAATGAATCATGAAAATTCGTAAGGAGGTTTATAACAACATGACTGGTTTGATGAAACAGGTGAAATACCCCCTTATTGTTATCATTACAATCTTAATGATAACGAGTACGGCAGGAAACACAGCCTTTGCATTTTCTGATCAAATTATTCAACGTGGTGCTACAGGTGATGATGTTGTAGAGCTTCAAGCAAGACTGCAGTATAACGGTTATTATAACGGAACAATTGATGGTGTGTTTGGATGGAGCACATATTGGGCTGTACGTAATTTCCAAGAACAATTTGGGTTAGATGTTGACGGTTTAGTCGGCCCGAAAATGAAAGACATGTTAGAACGTGCAACAAATTATGACAAAGAATTTGTTCATAAAGCACTTCAAGAAGGAAGAAAATTCACACATTACGGGAATACCCCACTTCATATCCAAAAAGGGGAAAAGGGCTCTGCCACTGACAAAGGGCAGCAAGGTCAGCAACAGCAAGACCAACAACAAGCGCAAGAGCAGCAAGGTCAGCAACAGCAAGACCAACAACAAGCGCAAGAGCAACAAGGCCAGCAACAGCAAGACCAGCAGCAAGCGCAAGAGCAACAAGGCCAGCAACAGCAAGACCAGCAGCAAGCACAAGAGCAACAAGGCCAGCAACAGCAAGACCAGCAGCAAGTACAAGAGCAACAAGGCCAGCAACAGCAAGACCAACAGCAAGCACAAGAACAAGAACAGCAAGACCAACAACAAGCAACACCCGAAGAGCCTGTTCCTTACGAGGAACAACCAGAAGAACAAGGCAACGAGATTAATGCCCAAAAAGCAATGAATGTCCCTAGTGGGTTTTCAGATGCAGATTTACAGCTTATGGCTCAAGCTGTTTATGGTGAAGCAAGAGGAGAACCTTATATTGGTCAAGTGGCAATCGCAGCAGTAATTTTAAACCGAATTAATAGCCCGACCTTTCCAAATACAGTCTCTGGTGTCATTTACGAGCCGAGAGCTTTTACAGCGGTAGCCGATGGGCAAATTAACTTAGGTGCAGATGATAATGCAAGAAGAGCCGTTCTTGATGCATTAAACGGCCAAGACCCATCTGGTGGGGCGACGTATTATTTTAACCCAGATACCGCGACCTCAGGTTGGATTTGGTCAAGACCACAAATCAAACGCATTGGAAAACATATATTCTGTAACTAAATTTGTGGAGGTGACAATTAGATGATACGTTCAATTATTATAGGAGTACTCGCAATTGGAATCGTAGCAACAGGAATATGGGGATATAATGAACAACAACAAGCACAACTCTTGTCCATACAAGCAGAAAATAACTATCAACGTGCCTTTCATAACTTAGTTTATCATGTCGACCAGCTAGAAGAAGACCTTGGTACGGTGTTAGCGATGAACACAAGACAAACATTATCCCCTAAATTAGCTGATGTATGGCGAGTGACATCATTAGCCCAAAGTCAGCTAGGTGAACTTCCATTAGGGATGTTGCCTTTAAGCGAAACGGAAAAATTCTTATATAACGTTGGTCGATTCAGCTATAAAACGGCTGTACGAGATTTAGACAAAGACCCAATTTCTGATGAAGAATATGAGCTAATGGAAGAGTTATACGAATGCTCAAAAGAAATCCAACAAGAGTTACGAAGAGCACAAGCAACATTACTACAAAATGATTTACGTTGGTTAGATATTGATATGGAATTAGCAGCGGCACAAGGTGAGCCTTTGGACAATGCTGTCATTAATGGGTTTGAAGTTGTAAATGAGACTGTAAAAGGATACAGTGAAACGCAATGGGGTGCTGGATTTTCACAAATGAATGTGAACGAGTCCGAGCGTCTCAAAGAGCGTTTAAATGGTCCAGAAGTTTCTGAAACAGAAGCAAAACAAAAAGCGCTCGATTTTATCGGAGTGAACGGTCAAGTTGAAGTTTCAACTGCTGAAACAGGAAATGGATTAGCTTATAAAGCTTATAACTTTACGATTGATGACCCGAACCATGAAACCCATTTTTATATGGGGATGACACGACAGGGTGGGCATCCAATTTGGTTTTTGCAGGACCGTCAAATTTCAGAACAAAATATTAGTTTAAATGAAGCCGGCGAACGAGCGAAAGAATTTTTAGAACAAAATGGAATTGAGGGCATGCAAATTGTGGACAGTGCTCAATATGATTCAATTGGTGCTTTTGAGTTTGCCTATGTTCAAGAAAATGTTAGAGTATACGCAGATTCGATTGTTGTTGAAGTTGCGCTTGACGATGGTGATGTCATCGCATATGAGGCAATGGATTATTTAATCAACCATCATGATGAACGAGAAAATATTGAGCCAGAAATTACGATGGAAGAAGCGATGGAAAGGTTAAACCCTCGACTTGAAGTGATGGAAGATCATATCGCGATCATTCGTAATGAAATAGGAGAAGAAGTCCTGTGTTATGAATTTTACGGTGTATTAGGAGAAGATACCTTTAGAATATTTATTAATGCAGAAGATGGAGAAGAAGAAATTGTGGAGAAATTACAGGAGCCACAACCTGTTTATCAAATTGGATAATTTTTTTAAAAAGAAGAGGCAAATACGCTTCTTCTTTTTCTCAATTCGTGCCATAATAATAATATAATAAAAATATTCCTTTCCTTGAAAAAACACTGGGAAAGTGAAGCGACCCTATTTATTAGGAACATGGGAGGAAAATGACCATTGATCGAGATTGGAGCAACGATTCATCTTCAATTAAAAAATTCATCTGGGTTCGAACACGAAGAATATAAATGTCGACTTGTTGACCGTAAAGGGGACAAGCTCATCATAGATCATCCGATTCATATCGAGACAAATAAACCAGGATTATTTTATATTGGTACGGAGTTTTACGGGTGGTTTGTAGGAAAAGACAAAGCAGTATACTCGTTTGAAACTAAATTAGAAGAAAGACGGGCAGAAAATATCCCGATTTTTATTTTGCAGGACCCAGGTAAAGATAAATACAGTCGAATTCAACGTCGAAATTATGTGCGAGTTGATACTGGGGTCGATGTCGCTGTTCACAGCCCAGAAGGTGTTTTTGAACCATTTACAACATTAAGTCTGGATTTAAGTGGAGGCGGGATTGCGATTAGTGTCCCCCCAGGAAAAAACTTACCAGACCAAGGAGAAGTGATTTGTTGGTTTGTCCTTCATATGAAATCTGGCGAGATTTTTTATATAAGGGCAACATGTAAAATAATTCGAGTTTTTCAAAAGTTAGATGAAACGAGAGAAAGAGCTTCACTAGAGTTTTCATCGATTCATGAACGAGACAGGCAAAGAGTAGTACGTTACTGTTTTGAAAGACAAGCATTACTTCACCGAAAAGGTCTTTAATTAGACCATGTAAAATGATTATGGTATCATATTTAATGACGAATATGTGATGATAGTATAGGGGTGCATTATGAAAAGAATAAACATAGCGATTGATGGTCCAGCTGGAGCAGGGAAAAGCACAGTAGCGAAACGAGTAGCTGACCACCTCTCGTTTTTATACATAGATACTGGGGCGATGTACCGTGCCTTAACATATTTTGCCCTTAAACAAGGAATTGATCCTGAAGATGAGGCATTGCTAAGTCATCTATTAGATTCAATTCACATTCAGTTAAAAGTGTCTGAAGAAGGAACATATGTGTTTGTGAATGATGAAAATGTCACAGAAGCGATTCGTTCAACAGAAGTGACAAATCTTGTTTCTGCTGTAGCAAAACATCGAGCCATTCGAATGAGCATGTTAAACATGCAACGAGAAATGGCAAAAGAAGGTGGAGCGGTTTTAGATGGACGAGATATAGGTACTCATGTTTTGCCTAATGCAGAAGTGAAAGTATTTTTAACCGCTTCAGTAGATGAACGTGCAAAACGAAGACATGAGCAAAATATTGAAAAAGGTCTTCCTTCAGATTTAGCAACGTTAAAACAAGAAATTGCAACACGAGATGAGTTAGATTCTAGTAGAGAAGTTGCCCCTCTTCAAAAAGCAGAAGATGCCATTGAAGTAAATACAACAACTTTGACAATTGATGAAGTTGTAGCACATATACTAGAGTTAGTGAATGAAAGGGTATAAGGGAATGAAATTATATCGTTTTGGTCAATTTGTTAGCCGCCTTTATTTATCAACCTTTTATAAAGTGCGTGTGATTGGGAAAGAAAATATCCCGGAAACAGGTCCAGTTTTGTTTTGCTGCAACCACATTAGTAATCTTGATCCGCCTTTTTTAGGGGCGTATATTAAACGAAATATTTGTTATATGGCAAAACAAGAATTATTTACCGTTCCGGTATTAAAAACAATTCTACCTATTCTTGGTGCATTTCCTGTTCGTCGTGGTATGAGTGATAAACAGGCGATGCGTACGGCAATGACATTGCTCAAAGAAGGTAACATAATAGGGTTATTTCCAGAGGGAACAAGAAGTAAAGATGGAAAATTGCAAAAAGGTTTAGCGGGAGCAGGATTTTTTGCCCTCCGTACAGAAGCAACTGTTATCCCATGTGCCATTGTTGGCCCGTACAAGCTTTTTAAACCACTTACACTTGTGTATGGAAAACCCATTAATATGACACCGTTAAAAGAAGAAAAGGTATCAGTTGAGGAAACAACAGCAACGATTATGAATGAGATTCGTATACTAATAGAACAACATCAATCAAAATAAAATCTTACAGTTAAATTTCTTTCACGAACGTGAAAGTATTTATAAAAAATTTTCGAGGAAGATGGTTCTGCAAATAAGCAGGAATTGAAGGAGGTAACGTCAATGGTTGAAGAAAATAATCATGAAATGAAATCCTTTCAAGTAGGGGATGTCGTAACAGGAAAGATTACAAAGGTAGAGGATAAACAAGCTTTTGTCGATGTAGGCTTCAAAGTAGACGGAATCATTCCCATTAGTGAGCTATCCAGTCTTCATGTTGAAAAAGTAAGTGATGTATTGCAAGTTGATGATGAAGTTGAATTGAAAGTAACCAAAGTTGAAGACGATGAACTTGTGCTTTCAAAGAAAGCCGTTGTTGCGGAAAAAGCATGGCAAACATTGCAAGAACAATTTGAGAGTGGACAGACGATTGAAGCAGAAGTGGCAGAAGTTGTAAAAGGTGGATTGGTTGTGGATGTTGGTGTTCGCGGCTTTATCCCAGCGTCTCTTGTTGAACGTCATTTTGTCGAAGATTTCTCTGATTATAAAGGACGAACGCTTCGCTTAAAAGTAGCGGAAATCGACCAAAGTAATAATAAATTAATTCTTTCTCAACGTGCCGTTCTTGATGAAGAAGAAAACCAAAAGAAAAAACAAGTGCTTGCTGAAATTAAAGAAGGTGATATTGTTGAAGGTACGGTCCAACGATTAACTGACTTTGGTGCATTTGTTGATGTTGGCGGTGTAGATGGTCTTGTACATATTTCTCAGCTTTCACACCAACATGTTGATACTCCTGCTGATGTAGTGAGCGAAGGGGAGAATGTGAAAGTGAAAATTCTTTCTGTCGATGTTGAGAATGAAAGAATTTCATTATCGATTAAAGATACGTTACCAGGACCATGGGATACATTAGCCCAAACGGTGAAAGCTGGAGATGTCGTTTCTGGAGAAGTAAAACGACTTGTTTCGTTCGGTGCTTTTATTGAAGTTGCTCCTGGGGTGGAAGGGTTAGTTCATATTTCACAAATCGCAAATCGCCACATTGGTACGCCAGGTGAAGTATTAAAAGAAGGTCAAACCGTTGAAGCGAAAGTACTAGATTTAAATGTGGATGAAAAACGGATATCATTAAGTATTCGGGCACTAGAAGAAGATAGTTATGAAGACAATAATCATCAAGAATATCAACGGGATGAAGAGCATAGTGGATTTTCTCTTGGTGATATGATTGGTGATAAATTAAAAAAATATAAATCGTAGGTGATCCCTATTGAGCAGGGCAATTCGAAAACAAGAGCATATTCATCATGCTATAACAACAGGACAAAAAGGAAATCATGGATTTGAGGATATCCAATTTGTTCACCAAAGCCTGCCAAACAGTGATTATCATTGCATCGATATGACTACCGAAATCGGCGAACTCTCCTTATGTTCGCCGATTTTTATCAATGCAATGACAGGTGGCGGTGGAGAGAAAACAAAGAATATTAACCAACAGCTAGCAGAAGTCGCAAACGAAGCGAAGATTGCGATGGCTGTCGGTTCACAAATGGCAGCTATAAAAGATGAAAAAGAACAAGAAACATATAAAATAGTGAGAACTTCAAATCCTAATGGAACGATCATTGCCAATCTTGGAAGTGAAGCATCAGTAGACCAAGCAAAACGAGCTGTTCAAATGATTGAGGCAAATGCCCTCCAAATTCATTTAAATGTCGTCCAAGAACTTGTTATGCCAGAAGGAGACCGCACTTTCACGAATGCGTTACAACGGATTGAAGCGATAGTAAAAGAAAGTGAAGTTCCCGTCATCGTAAAAGAGGTCGGGTTTGGCATGAGTAAAGAAGCCGCTACACAATTAGCGAGTATTGGTGTAACGGTTGTTGATGTTGGTGGATTTGGTGGGACGAATTTCTCAAAAATTGAAAATTTACGAAGAAAAAAACAACTCGACTATTTTAATGAGTGGGGAATTACGACAACAGCGTCTATTGTTGAAGTAAAAAAAAGTCAACCGACCCTTTCAGTCATTGCTTCAGGAGGACTTACAAATAGTTTAGATGGAGTGAAGTCGATAGCGCTAGGAGCATCGGCGTTAGGTTTTGCTGGCCACTTTTTACAAATTCTACTTCAATCAGGTCAGGACGGGCTTCTTGAAGCCATTCATGAACTTGTAGACGATATGAAAATCCTAATGACAGCATTAGGTTGTCCTACGATTTCAAGTCTACAGCAAACCCCTCTCGTCATCAGTGGAAAAACATACCATTGGTTGGAACAAAGAGGTTGTCAACCGAAGGGTTATTGTGAGAAATAAAACCGAATGGGAAAGGGAATCATTGGTCTCGCTTTAGACCTATGATTCCCTATTCTTATTTAAAAGATAAGAAAAATTTTGGTATAGCAATGAAGCTTTGAAACGAAAAGACGCTCTGCGTTTTTCTTAAAAGATAAGAAAGTATAAAAATTTTGGTATAGCAACGAAGCTGTGAAAGCTTATTCTAGAAGAGCGAAGGCTGCGCACCTGCGCGTTTCACCCCAAGAAAAGCACTTGGGGTTCACTGTTAAAAGCGGGCAGGGCTCCGCACTTCGCTTGAAAGAAAAGACGCTCCGCGTTTTTCTTATCGTTGTCGTTTTCTAGCGTCTTCAGGTCCTTCTAATTTTGCTGATCCACCGTATTTTAAATTTTGGTCACGGTCTGCTTCAACATGACCTTCTTTTCTAAGCTTTTTTTCTTGACGGTCTTTACCCATTCAATTCGCCCCCTTTTGCATAGTAGTATTATCATATTTTGAATCATTGATGCGCTCTTTTTTCAAAAAAATGTGATTATAAGCTAAAAAATCGACAATAATGGTACTGTCGAGGTGATATAATGGAAGGTGCGCTATTTTATTGGTTTTGTTGGATGTTCTGGATCGGTGTTTATTTTTTTATGGAAAAAGGAAAAAAGAGAACAACCTATAGTATATTGATATTATTTTTACTCATATTCGCTTCTTTAGAAATCGAAGTTTTCGGGCATTCTATATCTGTTGGGTTTATTTTTTGCCTACTTATTGGATATGTTTTATTAACAACGGTCCGTTTAAGAAGTCAATTATATTTTTTAGTTGTTAGTTTAATTGTTGCGTTTGCAGGGATCTCGTTTCAATTATTTGAAATTTTTGACCCCGTTATTATTTTGTTTGACCGTTCATGGATGCTTGGGTTATTATATGCTGCCCTCGTATTAGCTCTTGTATCAAATCGGAAAAAGCGTGTTCCAGTTTTTATTGTAGGCGCATGCCAAGGTGAACTTGTCATGACGAATTTTTTACAAACAATTTATGTCGAGCAAACGATTGGACACCTACAGTTTTTCGATGCGTTATTTGTCACGCTGTTTCTGTTAATTCTCTGGTATTTTCTTGAAGTGTTTACTGAAATGGTATCCAAGAAAGTATTGGAAAAATCACAAAGAGAAGTGGGAGTATAATCTAATCAGAGGTGTCATATTGTCGAAGTTCGTTGTTTTTGTTAGAATATATTAGTTATGTTTCCAAGTTGAAACAGTGTTCGAAAAATTGAAAGGTAGTGACGAAATGCCAAAACCAGTTGTAGCGATTGTTGGGAGACCAAATGTTGGTAAATCAACCATCTTTAATCGTATTGTAGGAGAAAGAGTGGCGATCGTTGAAGATGTCCCAGGTGTGACGAGAGATCGGTTATATAGTTCAGCAGAATGGTTAAATAAAGAATTTAATTTAATTGACACCGGTGGAATTGAAATTGGTGACGAACCGTTACTCAATCAAATGCGAGAGCAGGCAGAGTTAGCGATAAAAGAAGCGGACGTTATCATCTTTATGGTCAATGGTCGTGAAGGCGTAACAAATGCTGACCAAGAAGTTGCAAAAATATTATTTCGTTCGAAAAAGCCGCTTGTATTAGGTGTAAATAAAATTGACAACCCAGAAATGCGAGAAGATTTATATGAGTTTTATTCTTTAGGAATTGGTGAGCCGTATCCTATTTCTGGGACACATGGTTTAGGGTTAGGAGATTTATTGGATGAAGTCATTCAACATTTTCCTGATGAAATTGATGAGGGGTATGATGAAGATACGATTCGGATATCGCTTATTGGCCGACCGAATGTTGGCAAATCCTCTTTAGTTAATGCGATGTTAGGTGAAGAACGAGTCATTGTGAGTAATATTCCAGGTACGACAAGAGATGCGATTGATACACCGTTTTCAAGAGATGAACAAGACTATGTATTAATTGATACTGCCGGGATGAGAAAAAGAGGAAAAGTGTATGAAAGTACAGAAAAGTATAGTGTACTTCGTTCCTTAAAAGCGATCGAACGTTCAGATGTAGTCTTAGTCGTTATCAATGCAGAAGAAGGAATTATTGAACAAGATAAAAAAATAGCAGGATATGCTCATGAAGCTGGCCGGGCTGTTATTATTGTTGTAAACAAATGGGATGCAATTGAAAAAGATGACAAAACGATGAAGGAATTTGAGCAAAAAATTCGTGATCACTTTTTGTTTTTAACGTATGCTCCGATTTTATTTACATCAGCAAAAACAAAGCAAAGATTACAGCATGTGTTACCAACTGTTAATAAAGTCTCTGAGAATCATAATCTGCGAGTATCAACAAGTGTATTAAATGACATGATTATGGATGCTGTAGCCATGAATCCGACTCCAACTGACCATGGCAGACGATTAAAAATCAATTATGTAACGCAAGTAGCTGTTGGACCACCAACATTTGTTTTCTTTGTAAATGAACCAGAATTAATGCACTTTTCATATGAGCGATTTTTAGAAAATAGACTACGGGCAACGTTTGACTTTGAAGGAACACCAATTAAGATTTTTGCTAGAAGAAAAAATGAATAACGGACGTAAGGGAGAGGACTATGGAAATTTTGGTTCCGGTAATTGCAATTATTGCTTCGTATTTAGTAGGGTCTCTAAGTTTTAGTTATATCATCGCAAAAAAAATTAAAAAAGTTGATATTCGAGAGCATGGAAGTGGAAATGCTGGTGCAACAAACACGTTGCGTGTGCTAGGGGTTGGACCAGCTGTCACTGTTCTTCTTTTAGATGTAGCAAAAGGTGTTGCGGCCGTCCTTGTTACAGTAGCTATAACTGGCCCTGGTCTTGTGCCTGCCTTAGCTGGTTTGGCGGCTATTCTTGGGCATAACTGGCCTGTGTATTACGGTTTTCGCGGCGGAAAAGGTGTAGCGACAACAATTGGTGCTATAGCTTCGTTAGCGTTTATTCCTGCATTAATCGGAGGCGCGGTAGCAATCGCAACAATTGCGATTACAAGATTTGTATCGCTTGGATCACTTTTATTTATGTTAACTACAACGATTGCCATTATTTTGTTGAAAAATACATATGATTATCCTATATCCTATTTTTATTTAGCTTGGGTTGTCACTGTGCTATCGTTTTGGAGACATCGAGCCAATATTACTCGCCTTGTTCAAGGGAAAGAAAGCAAACTTGGTCAAAAGAAGGCATAGGCTGGCAAGGTTGTTCTATGGAAAGGAATGTTGTATAAAATGGCAAACATCGCGGTAATCGGAGCAGGGAGTTGGGGAACAGCCCTTTCGATTGTATTAGCAGATAACGGTCATCATGTTCGGTTATGGGGTAGGCGTGAGCAGCAAATGACAGAAATTAATGAACATCATACAAACCACCAATATTTACCGAATATTACATTGCCAAAAAATATTGTTGGCTATACGAATCTACAGGATGTTCTTTGTGAGGTCGACACTGTATTACTTGTTGTCCCTACAAAAGCGATTCGTGAAACCGTAAAGGAAATCAATCAAATTATCATGAAGCCGATAACGATTGTTCACGCAAGTAAAGGCATTGAACCTGGAAGTTCTAAACGGATTTCTGAAATGATTGAAGAAGAAATGGATGAAAATAAAGTAAATGCTGTACTCACATTATCTGGCCCTAGTCATGCTGAAGAAGTGAGTACAAGACAACCAACGACGGTAACCGTTTCTTCTTATCATTTAGAAGCCGCTGAAAAAGTGCAGGACTTATTTATCAATCAACATTTTCGTGTGTACACGAATTCGGATTTAATTGGTGTTGAACTTGGAGGGGCATTAAAAAATATTATTGCGCTTGGTGCGGGATTAATTGTCGGGTTAGGTTATGGTGATAACGCAAAAGCGGCTTTAATGACTAGAGGGTTAGCGGAAATTGCCCGACTAGGAGTGAAATTAGGTGCGAATCCATTAACATTTGCTGGGCTTTCTGGATTAGGAGATTTGATTGTAACATGTACAAGTATCCATAGTCGAAATTGGAGAGCGGGGCATTTATTAGGTCAAGGTAAATCTGTGGAAGAAGTATTAGAAACGATGGGAATGGTCGTAGAAGGAATTCGGACAACAGAAGCAGCATATTTTTTAGCGAAACAAGAAAATGTGGAAATGCCGATTACACAAGCTATTTATTCTGTTGTTTTTGAAAAGAAAAATCCTAAAGCGGCTGTTGAAGAGCTTATGGGGCGTGGCAAAAAACATGAAGTTGAAGATTTATCTCAATTTTTCGGTTCAATTATAACCTGATTTTACACTTTCATTTTGATGTTAATGCACAAAGTCCTCTGTGTTGCATACGATATTGTGACACCAACTATAGGGGAGGACTTCACGTGAACAACAATTTTTTCGATAATCTCGAAAAGAAGACAAATGTAAAACAGGAAGATCTGTTTAACTTAGCTAACTCTGTAAGCAATGCGAATTTACAAGACGAAGCAACTGTAAGACAATTAATTGCTCAAGTTGCACAGCTTGCCAATAAAGAAGTACCTAAAGAAAAAGAAGACCAAATCGTTGAAGCTATCGTAAAGAATAAAATGCCAATGGATTTCGCATCTCTTTCTAAAATGTTTAAAAAATAATCGTACGACTAGGCAATTAGCTTATGCAGACTAGATTTAATAACATATACTGTACTGTACGAAAACTAATCTAAGGGTTGGCGAAGGAATCGTATTTAGTCAAAGTTGGAGTGTGCCCCAATCTCCAACTTTTTTCTTTTGTTTGGATGCTGTTTTCGTTATACAATGTTGGTCACATTTTTCACTTTGCAAAACAATATTTTAAGAGAAATCTTCAAGTTTTGGACAAGCTCTTGTCCTATTTTGTAAAATAGATTATGGTATAATATGATGTGGCAAAGGGAGGAATAAAAAATGTCTCAAGCAATGATGAATATGTGGATTTCATTTATCGGGTTATTTTTAATGTTCGTATCTGCAGTTACTGCTATATATAGCCGTGAAAAATTAAAAGGCATTTTCAAAGGAATTGGTTTAACGATTGCTTTTGTTTGCCTAGTAGTCTCAGGATTAATTGTCGCGGTTATTGTTTTAGGTGGACCGACAGCAATAGGCTAATACTATAATGTAAATGTGAGTTGATAATATGAGTAAAGCAGCAAAAATGAGTGTTATTGCTATCATGCTATTTTTCTTATCAGGTTGCTTATACCCATCAGACCAGCGAGCTGAAAATCAAATCCCTTATCCTGACCAAATTCAAACTGTTCAACAAGCGGTAAATCAATATCAGGTGGATACAGGTGTGTTACCGATAAAAACAAGGGATGCGGAAACCCCAATTTATCAAAAATATCCGGTTGATTTTAGTTTGCTTGTCCCGAGGTATATCCAATCGCCACCTGGAAACTCGTTTGAAAACGGTGGTGTCTTCCAATATGTTTTAGTTAATGTAGATGAAGCAGCTGAAGTGAAATTAATTGATTTAACGGTGATGAATGATGTCCGTGAATTACAAACAAGATTAAATCAATATATGAGAAAGAATGAGCTTGCACCGATTGGAGAAATGGTGGATACAGGTTTGTTTACGCTACAGTTTGAAGAGTTAGGATATAAAGAGCCGCCTCGAGTACGTAGCCCATATTTTAATAATTATTTGCCGTTACTGATCGACAACAGTGGTCAAGTGTTAATGGATTATTCGATTGATTTAAATATGGCCTTATTACAAGATGATAATCATTCATATGAATACGGTGATGATATCCGAGACTTATTAGTAGAACAATCTTATTTTGTTCCTGTTTTTTCGATTCCTTATACAATTGATGAAGAATCAGGTGAGCCAACATATTTTATGGATCGAGTGTATGGACGAAAATAACCGATAATAGGATGGTGAATGAAAGGCAATTGTCTTTTCATTCACCTTTTTAATTTTTAAAGATAAGAAAAAATTTTGGTGTAGAAGTGAAGCTTTGAAACGAAAGAACGCTCTCGCGTTTTTCTTATTGTGTAGGGAAATATAAAATAATCGACTTGTGTATAACTTTGCTCTAATACATTCTTAGAATGAATTAGGGGTTTGGGGGACTATGAGAAAAGCGCTTTTGTTGTTTATGGTAAGTAAGCGGCCATGAAAACCGTTATTTGTGAACATTGCTAGCGTTTTGGAACGTTGGAGGCCACAGGAGCCGTTAATCATCATATATCGCTAGGAATAGAGTTGCTTTTGCATGAATAAGCGCTCCTGTGGCCGCTAAAAACTTGAAACCCGTATCATGTTCACAAATAACGGCTCCTCTGACCGCAAAAACGAGACAAATGAGTGAGTATAAACATTTTGGTTTAGTAGCGAAGATTTGAAAGCTTATTCTAGAAGGGGGTTCACTATCAAAAGCGGGCAGGGCTCCGCACTTCGCTTGAAATGAAAAGACGCTCTCGCGTTTTTCTTTACTAGCTTTTACATTTAATCGGTATATTCAAATTCATGTCTCATATACATACAAAGGGAAGAGCAGATTTCCACTCGCAATCATTCTTCTATAAAATTTTATAACTTGATTCCATCTATTTTAATATAGTCTGTCATATTTAGTGGACAACATCATATGTATATAATGTCCAAGAGTTATTAATAGGTGCGAATTTCTAAATCTATATATGATCGGGAGGGGTTTACTTGGAAAAGGTTGATATTTTTAAAGATATCGCTGAACGAACTGGAGGCGATATTTATCTCGGAGTGGTGGGTGCTGTAAGAACCGGTAAATCTACATTTATTAAGAAGTTTATGGAGCTTGTTGTCATTCCTAATATTGAAAATGAAGGGGACAAAACGAGAGCTCAAGATGAGTTGCCGCAAAGTGCAGCAGGGAAAACAATCATGACAACAGAACCTAAATTCGTACCAAATACAGCGGTTTCTCTTCATGTTGATGAAGGGTTAGACGTAAATGTACGTTTAGTTGATTGTGTTGGGTATGCTGTACCTGGCGCAAAAGGGTATGAAGACGAGAATGGTCCTAGAATGATTAATACACCGTGGTATGAAGAACCAATTCCATTTCAGGAAGCGGCAGAGATTGGAACACGGAAAGTTATTCAAGAGCATTCTACATTAGGTGTTGTTGTCACAACGGATGGTTCCATTGGTGACATTGCTCGTCATGATTATGTCGATGCAGAACAACGGGTCATTGATGAGTTAAAAGAAGTGGGTAAACCATTTATCATGGTTGTAAATAGTGCGCATCCGCACCACCCAGAAACACAAGCATTACGTCATGAATTAGCAGAAACACATGACATCCCTGTTCTAGCTTTAAGCATCGAAAGTATGACAGAGCAGGACATTAACAGTGTGTTGCGAGAAGTATTATTTGAATTCCCTGTACATGAAGTAAATGTAAATTTACCTAGTTGGGTTATGGTGCTGAAAAATGACCACTGGCTACGACAAAGTTATGAAGAAGCTGTTCGAGGAACAGTAAAAGATATTAGAAGACTTCGTGATGTTGACCGTGTTGTAGGTCATTTTGGTGACTATGACTTTATTGAGCAAGCATCACTTGCTGGCATTGAAATGGGGCAAGGGGTTGCTGAAATCGACTTATATGCTCCGGATAATTTATATGACCAAATCTTAAAAGAAGTTGTTGGGGTAGAAATCCGTGGAAAAGATCATTTACTTCAACTTATGCAAGACTTTGCGCATGCGAAAGCTGAGTATGACCAAGTGGCAGATGCATTGCAAATGGTGAAACAGACGGGGTATGGTATAGCCGCACCAGCCATTTCAGATATGAGTCTAGACGAGCCAGAAATTATCCGTCAAGGATCAAGATTTGGAGTTCGCCTGAAGGCGGTAGCGCCATCTATCCATATGGTAAAAGTCGATGTTGAATCTGAATTTGCACCTATTATTGGGACAGAGAAACAAAGCGAAGAACTTGTTCGTTACTTAATGCAAGACTTTGAAGATAATCCATTATCGATTTGGGAGTCTGATATTTTTGGACGCTCATTGAACTCCATTGTGAGAGAAGGAATTCAAGCGAAATTATCGTTAATGCCTGAAAATGCGCGTTATAAACTAAAAGAAACGCTTGAAAGAATCATCAATGAAGGTTCAGGTGGATTAATCGCTATCATTTTATAAAAATGATTTTCTGAAAAACTCCTTATTATAGGAGTTTTCTTTTTTGATTTTATTGAACAAACTGTGCTAAAATCGGTTAGACTACATATTAAGAAACATGTCGATTGGAGGCAGAAAAGATTGAGTACGGTTGATCATGAGAAAATTAAACAAGCCGTTCGGTTAATTCTTGAAGCAGTAGGAGAGGACCCGGACCGTGAAGGTTTATTAGATACACCAAAACGAGTAGCAAAAATGTATGAAGAAGTATTTCAAGGACTTAACCAAGACCCGGCTACACATTTGCAAACGGTGTTTGGGGAAGACCATGAAGAATTAGTTCTTGTCAAAGACATTCCGTTTTTCTCGATGTGTGAACATCACTTAGTACCATTTTTCGGGAAAGCTCATGTCGGTTATATTCCTCGTGGGGGTAAAGTAACTGGTTTAAGTAAATTAGCTCGTGCTGTGGAAGCTGTTGCTAGACGTCCACAATTACAAGAACGCATTACCTCTTCTGTAGCAAATGCATTAATTGAAACATTAGACCCGCATGGTGTGATTGTTGTTATTGAAGCAGAGCATATGTGTATGACGATGCGCGGCGTAAAAAAACCTGGTGCAAAAACAGTCACATCTGCTGTTCGTGGGGTATTTGCTGAGGATGCAGCAGCACGTGCAGAAGTTTTCTCATTAATTAAGGAATAATCATGTTTTACTTGTAGCATAATCATAAGATTATCGTTACAATAAAACAAAAGACATGGGAAAAAGGGGGCTTTACGATGAAGTCTGACCAAGACTTTTTTGTGATAAAAGCAAAGGAAGATGGGGTAAGTGTAATTGGATTAACAAGAGGATCTGATACGCGATTTCATCATTCCGAAAAGCTAGATAAAGGGGAAGTCATGATTGCTCAATTTACGGAACATACTTCCGCTGTTAAAATAAGAGGAAAAGCCGTAATCCAAACAAGCCATGGTGAAATGGATACCGAAGTATAAAAGCAGGATTTCCTGCTTTTCTTTATGTCCGGGAATGACAGTATTTTACTTGTTTTTCGAGACTCTAATCTTATGGTATAATGTATGGCGACAATGGAATTGAAATCAACAAGGACAGTTATGACATGTGGGGGACTAGCAATGAAAATGAGGACGTTCTTGGATGAAAATGTGAATGAATGCATAGCTGCTTTTTATTCAATGACAGATCATCCTTTTCTTAAACAATATAGTGCAAAGCCAAGTGTGGATAAGGACAAGCTTCGATTTTTATTTGCCATGCTTGAATCTAAAATACCAATAAAAAAACTACAAGCTTATGCGTTGTCAGCCATTCTTGTTGATGCAGCTTTAGATGCTCATGAGAATGTCTCCCTCCAACCATTAAATTCAGATTTTATAAAGAAGACAAGACAGCTAACTGTTCTAGCAGGAGATTATTATAGTAGTCTTTACTACTATTTATTAGCTGACGAAGGCGACATAGATATGATTCGTATTTTTAGTTATTCCATTCAGAAAATTAATGAGCATAAAATGAACGTTTATAAAAATGATGGTATTTCATTTGAACAATGGAAACAAGACCTTTCCATTATTGAATCAGAATTAATTCAAAACATCGCCTTATTTTATAAGTTAGATGCATGGAAAGAAACGATTTCAGAATACTTCTTTTTAAAACGTCTCATTTTAGAACGTTCGCAAATCAAGGCGAACGAATGTCCGGTTTTACTGGATGTTATAGTGAAACATGATAATCGAAATGCTGACACGATTGAACAAATGATTAATGAGAAAGTTTTTGCTACACTTGAAAATTTAACGATGTTAGTAAAGAAACATGAATTTAAGGATAACTTTATTTCCGACTTTATTGAGCAAGTCATAGCGTCAACAACTATAGTAGAAGAAAAAGTAGCGGAAGAAGGGTAAAGGTATGACACAATCTAAAGAAGAGCGCGTCCATCAAGTATTCGAATCGATTTACAAAAAATATGATGTCATGAACTCGGTTATTAGCTTTCAACGGCATAAAGCATGGAGAAAAGATACGATGAAAAAGATGGCAGTCCAAAAAGATGCTACTGCTCTTGATGTTTGTTGCGGAACGGCAGATTGGACGATAGCATTATCTGAAGCTGTTGGTCCAGGAGGGACTGTTGTTGGCCTTGATTTTAGCCGAAATATGTTAGCGGTCGGTGAAAAAAAAGTAAAAGAGGCTGACCATAAAAATATTACACTATTACATGGAAATGCGATGTCTCTACCATTTCAGGATAATGAATTTGATTATGTTACGATCGGATTTGGATTGCGGAATGTTCCAGATTATGAACAAGTGTTAAAAGAAATGTATCGCGTTGTCAAACCTGGCGGAAAAGTCGTTTGCCTAGAAACATCTCAACCGACAATGCCTATATTTAAACAACTTTACTTTTTTTATTTTCGAAAAATCATGCCGTTATTTGGAAAGCTATTTGCAAAAAGTTATGATGAATATTCTTGGTTGCAAGAGTCAACGATGAATTTTCCTGGAAGAGACGAACTAGCTCATATGTTTGAGCATGCTGGCTTTGAAAACGTTGAAGTAAAAGCGTATTCAGGCGGTGTAGCTGCTACTCATATTGGACATAAGAATTCGAATAACTAGACAGATAGAATTGGGGAAATGACTGTGATTAAAAAAATAAAAATTATTCTTGAAATGATTAAGTTTGAGCATACCATTTTTGCATTGCCTTTTGCCTTTTTAGGAGCCGTTTTAGGTAGTTTTGTCATTCATGGCACATGGCCAGAACCAATGCAATGGGTTTGGATTACGCTAGCAATGGTTGGTGCTAGAAGTGCTGCAATGGCTTTAAACCGCTTAATTGATGCGGCGATAGATAAAAAAAATCCGCGAACAAAAGAACGGGCAATTCCTGCTGGGCTACTTTCTAAAATTGAAGTGCTAGCTTTTATTATTTTATCGTTTGCCCTTTTATTCTTCTCTGCTTTTCAATTAAATATGTTGGCCGTTTATTTATTACCTGTTGCTGTCTTTTTTCTTGTCTTGTATTCTTATACAAAACGTTTTACATGGGCATGTCATCTTGTATTAGGAATAACGATTGCGATTGCTCCATTAGGAGGTTGGGTTGGTACTACAGGGACACTGACGTGGGATGCAGTATTACTATTTTTAGCTGTGGCATTATGGACTGCCGGTTTTGATGTTATATATGCGACACAAGATGCCGAATATGATAAGAATGCAGGCTTATATTCCATTCCTAGTTATTTTGGAATTGCAAAAGCACTTTTGATAGCAAAAGGGTTTCATATCGTTAGCTTTTTGGCGTTAGTCGCTTTGTTTTTTACGAGTCCATTAGGTTGGATTTACTTTGTTGGTGTTTTGATAGCAGGAGCCATTATGGTTTATGAACATTCCCTTGTATCTGCCGATGATTTATCAAAAGTGGATGTTGCCTTTTTTACAATGAACGGAATTTTAAGTATTGTTATGTTAGTCTTTACAATAGGAGATTTATTACGATGAGCAAGGAAAAAGGAATTTATACTGTTGGTATTACAGGAGCAAGTGGGGCAATGTATGGGGTTTGTTTGACACAAGAACTATTGCGCCAATCTTATAAAGTCCATCTTGTTATTACTGAAGCGGGCTGGCAAGTGTTTAAAGAGGAGTTACAGCTTGATACATCAGATCGTGGAGCGGTTTTAGATGAATTATTTCCTCTAAATCGTGAGCAACTTCACTATCATCATCTACATGATTATGCAGCTCCAATAGCAAGTGGTTCATACAAAAATAACGGTATGTTTATTATCCCTTGTTCGATGGGTACGTTATCAGGAATTGCGCATGGTGCATCGGGCAATTTACTAGAACGAACAGCAGATGTGATGTTAAAAGAAAAAAGGCCGTTACTCCTTGTGCCAAGAGAAACACCGTTACATCAAATTCATTTGGAAAACATGCTGACAATTTCAAAAGTCGGAGGGACCATAGTTCCTGCCATGCCTGGTTATTACCAACAACCAAAAACGATAGAAGACTTAGTACGATTTGTTGTTGGTAAAGTATTAGATAGTGCTGGGATTGAACATCAGCTATTTACCCGATGGGGGGGAGACAGATGACGTTAGTTGTTGGGGAAATTTCATATACAAACATCCTACCGTTATATTACTATTTAGACCGTAACAAACTAAGTAATATGGGGTTATCGTTTGTTCCTAAAATTCCAGCCAAATTAAATAAAGGTATGAGTGAAGGAACTGTTGATTTAGGGGGGATTTCTTCTTTTGCTTACGGTGAGCATGCATCTGAATATACATTACTTCCAAATTTATCTGTATCTTCGTATCGTGATGTAGGCTCAATATTTTTATTTTCAAAATATCCGCTTGAACAGTTAGACGGCAAACGAGTGGCATTAACTTCAAGTTCAGCAACTTCCATCAATTTATTACGCATTATCATCAAACAATTTGTGCAAATTGATGT
Organism: Alkalihalobacillus sp. LMS39; assembly: GCF_022812285.1. NCBI lineage: Bacteria > Bacillati > Bacillota > Bacilli > Caryophanales > Bacillaceae > Alkalihalobacillus > Alkalihalobacillus sp. LMS39. The sequence continues at coordinate 2,798,192 of NZ_CP093300.1, read as the reverse complement.
TCAATATGACGTTGTTTCACCAAACTTTCACAACATGATGGCTTCTTACGATGGCTGTTTATTAATTGGTGACGATGCGATAACAACAAGTTGGGCTGTTGGAGAAGAATACTATCGTTATGATTTAGGAGAGCTCTGGTATAAATATACGGGTTATCCAATGACGTTTGCTGTACTCGCTGTCCGAAATGAAGTTGTGAATCTAAAAGGTGAGTTGCTAGAAGAATTATATCACCAGTTTTTATTTAGTAAAAAGAAAAGTCAAGAAGAATCGTTTATGCCAATGATCACAGATATTCGGAAAACGATTGGAGGCACAACCGAATTTTGGAGTCGTTATTTTCAAGGGTTAAGTTATGATTTTGATGAAAAGCAAAAAGAAGGATTGCTTTATTATTATCAATTAGCTTATGAACAAGGATTACTTGCTAATAAGGTAGAGCGGATTTTATTATGGAACGAGTTTTTCCGATATCATACGATTTGAACTTAGGGTGGATAACATGAATTTAGCTGAAATATATACAAAATTAAAAGAAGACATCATTACGATTGAAAAAGGTTTGGAACAAACGATTCAATCCGACCAAGTCATCCTAAGGCAAGCATCCACCCAATTATTAAAAGCTGGAGGAAAACGAATTCGACCTGTGTTTGTGCTATTATCAGGGAAATTTGGGAATTATGACATCGATGTGTTAAAAAACATTGCTATCCCTCTAGAGCTTATTCATATGGGTTCACTCGTGCATGATGATGTTATTGATGATGCTGAATTAAGACGAGGTAAAAAAACAGTAAAGTCAGAGTGGGATAATAAAGTAGCGATGTATACAGGCGATTATATTTTTGGAAAAGCGATTGAAACGACGACCTTTTTCAAAAATCCAGTGTTACATCAAATTTTGTCAAATGCGATGATTGAAATGTGTGTCGGAGAAATTGAACAAATTCGGCACCAATATAATTGGAACCAAAATTTAAAAACGTATTTACGTCGAATTAAACGAAAAACCGCCCTATTAATCGCGGTTAGTTGTCAGCTCGGTGCAATGGCGACAAATGCAAATGAACAAATTCAACAACGTCTTTATCAATTTGGTTATTTTGTCGGGATGAGTTTTCAAATTACCGATGATGTTCTCGATTTTATTGGCACTGAAAAACAGCTAGGAAAGCCTGCTGGAGGAGATTTAATTCAAGGTAATGTCACATTACCTGCTCTTTATGCGTTACAACATAATCAAGAGATTAAAACGATGCTAATGGAACGTCTAGACGACCCTTTCATCGACGAAGAAGCTGTTCATGTTGTTTTAGAAGCAGTGAAAGCGTCAGGTGGAATTGAATATTCGTTGCAAATGAGTGACCGATATTTACACAAAGCTTATGAGGCATTAGAGGGATTACCGAACATTGAAGCAAAAACGTACTTATCTGACATTGCAGCTTATATTGGTCAACGTAATTTTTAAATTGAAAACATAAGGAGGAACGAATTCCTCCTTATTGTATAACTTACTTTTTTAATGTGTTATGTTATATTTGCGAATCGGCTTTTATTCTGATATAATGATTTGGGATTTAATACATAGAATTTTATTTTGAGAGTGAGGAAAAAATGATGGAAAAAACTTTTTTAATGGTCAAGCCTGATGGTGTACAGCGGAATTTAATTGGAGAAATTGTCTCTCGCTTTGAAAAGAAAGGGTTTACATTAGTGGGTGCAAAATTGTTAACGATTTCAAAAGAGTTAGCAGAGACGCATTATGCGGAACATAAAGAGCGACCGTTCTTTCCGGAACTAGTTGGTTTTATTACTTCTGGACCAGTGTTTGCGATGGTATGGGAAGGTGAAAACGTCATTAGTACGGCAAGAACAATGATGGGAAAAACAAAACCAGAAGAAGCAGCACCAGGGACAATCCGTGGTGACTACGCAGTGCAAATGTCGATGAACGTCATCCATGGTTCTGATTCACCAGAAAGCGCAGAACGTGAAATTAATTTGTTCTTTAAAGAAGAAGAACTTGTGTCATTTGATAAAACGATTGCGAAATGGGTGTAATCAAATGAACTAGTAGCGGAGGCTCGTATTGGACGTCTATTCCGTTATTTCTAAAAAATAGAGCTAATTTCTTTTTTTACGGACATTTGTTCCGTTAGTGACTAGAAATGAGAATAAAAAGCTTGTATTCCTATGATATAACGGAACGAATGTCCGTAAGCCTTCTACAATCGTTGTTTATATATATAATAGCGGAACGTATGTCCAATACTGTCGGACGGTATGCTACGAGACATGAAAAGCAACCTATTGGTTGCTTTTTTGTTACATCTTGAAAAAAGTTTTTCAAGAATGTCGAAATTTCTAGTTTTCTAGCCGATATTATGATAAAAAGAGAGTAATATCATTTGACTGATATCGGAGGAGACAAACACCATGATGGATGACTATAATGGATTCATTGAAAGTATTAAAAAGAAAACCGGTATTGACTTAGCGCAATATAAAGAAGCGCAAATGAAACGGAGATTGACGTCGTTACGGGATAAAAAAGATTTTGATAGCTTTGCTAGTTTTTTTCAAGCGATGTCGAAAGATGCAGCATTACTTGATGAGTTTTTAGATAAAATGACGATTAATGTGTCGGAATTTTTTCGCAATCCTAAACGATGGGAAGTATTGCAAGCGAAAATTTTACCTTCCTTACTACAGCACCAAAATCGCTTGAAAATATGGAGTGCTGCCTGTTCAACAGGTGAAGAACCGTATTCACTAGCTATTACCGTTCAACAACTTCCGAAAGCATCCCAAGTTTCGATTTTAGCAACTGACATAGATAAATTAATTTTAGAACGAGCAAAAGTTGGTTTTTATACGGACCGCTCTTTAAAAGAAGTTCCAAAGCAACATCTAGACGCTTATTTTACGAAAGAAAATGTTGGTTATAGAATTAAAGATGATGTTAAAAAGACGATTCGTTTTCAACAACAAAACTTATTGGCTGACAAGTTTGACACAGGATTTGATTTAATCGTTTGTCGGAATGTGATGATCTATTTTACTGAGGAAGCAAAAGACATTTTATATCAAAAATTTAGTGATGCCCTTCGACCTGGGGGAATTTTATTTGTGGGAAGTACAGAACAAATTTTTAACCCTGGAAAGTATGGACTTGACACAGAAGATACATTTTTTTATCGTAAGCTATAAACTAGGATATTATCCTAGTTTTTTTTAAAAGGAAAGAAAAAATGATTCATAAAAAATATTTTCTGAAAAATCGGAAAGACAAATGAAAAGAGTTGTGATATAATTTAGTGCATAAAAGCGCTAAAGAAATAGAAAAGCTCGGAGGAAATTAAGGAGGAGTGGAACATGAGATACTTAACAGCGGGTGAATCGCACGGTCCCCAACTAACGACGATTATTGAAGGGGTACCTGCACATCTAGATTTATTAGCAGAAGATATTGATATTGAATTACAACGAAGACAAGGTGGCTACGGTAGGGGGCGCCGAATGCAAATTGAAAAGGACCGCGTCCAATTTATGAGTGGTGTTCGCCACGGGAAAACAACTGGGGCACCAATCGCGTTAGTCGTTGAAAATAAAGATTGGAAAAACTGGACAAAAATTATGGGTGCTGACCCGATTACAGAAGAAGAAGAACAAGAAATGAAACGAGTCATTACAAGACCACGTCCAGGCCATGCCGACTTAAATGGCGCGATAAAATATGGTCATCGTGATATGAGAAATATATTAGAGCGTTCATCTGCTCGAGAAACAACGGTTCGTGTAGCAGCGGGTGCCGTTGCGAAAAAAATATTATCGACATGTGGGATTCGAGTTGCTGGTCATGTTTTGGAAATTGGAGGCGTGAAAGCAGAAGATGTGGCATATGAATCAGTTGAAGATGTAAAAGAGAGATCTGAGGCTTCACCTGTTCGTTGTTTAGATGCACAAGCAAGTGAAAAAATGATGGAAGCGATTGACAAAGCGAAAAAAGATGGTGATTCCATTGGTGGAATTGTTGAAGTCGTCGTTGAAGGTGTGCCGGTAGGGTTAGGCTCTCACGTTCAATATGACCGGAAATTAGATGCAAAGCTTGCAGCGGCGGTTATGAGCATTAATGCATTTAAAGGGGTTGAAATTGGGATTGGGTTTGAAGCTGCATCAGTTCCAGGCAGTCAAGTTCATGATGAAATTATTTGGGATGAGGAAAAAGGCTACACCCGCAAAACAAATAATTTAGGTGGATTTGAAGGAGGCATGACAACTGGTATGCCGATTGTTGTTCGTGGGGTCATGAAACCAATTCCAACTTTATATAAACCATTAAATAGTGTAGACATCGAATCAAAAGAAGTATTTGCCGCTAGTATCGAACGCTCTGATAGCTGTGCTGTTCCTGCTGCAAGTGTTGTATGTGAAGCTGTTGTAGCATGGGAAATTGCCAATGCCCTATTAGAGAAATTCGGTAGTGACCAAGTAGAAGAATTAACACAAAACATCGAAGCTCACAATGAAAGAGCGAGGTTGTTTTAATGACAACAGTAACCATTTCTACAGAATCTAAATCCTATCCTGTTTTCATTGAAGCGGGGATTCGACATAAAGTGGGAACAGTCATTGAGTCTGTTTTAACAGGACGTGTCTCATCCATTTTAATTATGACTGATGACACAGTAGCCCCGTTATATTTAGAGGATGTTAAAACGAGTGTACAACTGGATGTTCCAATCTATGATTTTATCATTCCAACGGGTGAGCAATCTAAATCGTTTTCGTTTTATTATGAAGCTCAAACGTTTGCTCTTGAAAAAGGATTAGACCGACATTCTCTTATCCTTGCTCTTGGCGGAGGGGTTGTTGGTGATTTAGCTGGATTTGTCGCTGCTACATATATGAGAGGGATTCCCTTTATTCAAATTCCAACGACGCTATTAGCACATGATAGTAGTGTTGGTGGGAAAGTAGCGATTAACCACCCGTTAGGAAAAAATATGATTGGAGCGTTTCATCAACCTGAAGCAGTATTATATGACTTTCATATGTTACAGTCATTACCTGAAAAAGAATGGCGTTCTGGATTTGCCGAAGTGATGAAACATGCTTTAATTTGGGATGCTTCGTTTTATCGTTGGTTACGAACGGAAATTCAATCGTTTGCAGATATTCAAGGTAGAAAAGCAGAACAATTATTAGAGCGTTCCATATCGATTAAAGCTGAAGTTGTATCAAAAGATGAAAAAGAAACGGGATTACGGGCTTTGCTTAACCTCGGTCATACGTTAGGTCATGCGATTGAAGCGACAATGGGGTATGGGAAATTAACCCACGGTGAAGCGGTAGCGATTGGAACAATCTTTGCACTAAAGCTAAGTGAAGCTGTTTTTTCCATTCGATTACCGATTGCCGAAATAGAAAAGTGGTTTAGCCAATTTGGATTTGAGACAACAATTCCTCATTCATTGAAGGTGGAAGAGTTAATTTCTGTGATGAAAAAAGATAAAAAAACGCAGCATGGACAAATTCGAATGGTGTTAGTGAGGGAAATTGGAGAGGCGGAGGTTGTCTCAATCGATGAAACACAATTAGTTTCATTTCTTGAGACACAAATGAGAGGAGAGCCAAAGTCATGATTAGAGGAGTTCGGGGAGCAATAACCGTAACGGAAAATAAAGAAGATCATATGCTAGAGGCAACGGAAGAATTATTAGCAGAAATGATTGAAAAAAATCAAATAAATCCAGATGATGTTGCACATGTGCTCATTACGGTGACAGAAGATTTACATGCTACCTTTCCTGCAAAAGCGTTGCGTAAATTTGAAGGGTGGAAGTTTGTCCCTGTGATGTGTTCAATAGAAATTCCTGTCCCGAATAGTTTAGCTTCCTGTATACGTGTCATGATGACCGTAAATACGGAAAAAAGACAAGAGGACATCCAACACGTGTATTTACGCAACGCAATTACATTACGCCCAGATTTACAATTGACAAAAGAATCTGAAACATTATAAGATAAATACGAGAAGAGTAGAGTAATAGTTGAGAATGGATGAGAGAGTTGAGGAGAGCTGAGCAAAGCATGACTAGGATAGATCTACCCTAGGACTGTTCAGTCTTAGGGTTTTTTTGTTATATATACTGTAAAAGAATAATATCTCCCTCTACATCATTCATTTTCACTCATTTAAAAAAGGAGTGAAAAAAATGATAACTACCACTAAACCGTCGTTTTTACACGATAGTGCCACGTACAAAACAGTTCCGATAGTCGGACATTTTTTTGCCGATACGGTAACGCCGATTCAATTGTTTCAGCAGCTTGAAAAGGATGCGGTGTTTCTGCTTGAAAGCAAAGATGAACAATCCCCATGGTCCCGATTTTCCTTTATTGGATTAACTCCTATTTTCTTTATTACTGAACAACAAGGAAAGTATACGGTAGCCAATCAAGAACAACGTATCATTTCTGAATTAGATTCACTGAAGCAAGCTTTTGATGCTGCGATTGACGTCATTCAAGTGGCACCAATAGATGTGCCCATTCCTTTTAAAGGTGGTGCGGTAGGATATATTTCATACGACGCCGTTGAAGTTTTTGAACCGATTTTAAACCAGGGAGAGGCAGTAGAAGAAGAGAAATTACATTTTGTATTTTGTGAAACGATCATTGCTTATGACCACGTAAATAAGGAGCTTTATATTGTCCATCACGCAAAAACAAACGGCCAACAAGAAGAAGCAAGTCGAATTTACGAAGAAGAAATAAAGAAAATGAATGCACTTGTTGAAAATATGACAAAAGTGACAGCGGACCATCAATTGTTGACCCCACCTAACATGAAAGAAGAGGTTCAATTTGACCAAGTGACGTCCAACTATGAAAAACATGCTTTTTTACAAGATGTTGAAAAAATAAAAGAATATATTCGCGCGGGAGATATTTTTCAAGCGGTGTTATCACAACGATTTGAAAGAGACATTACTGTTACTGGACTCGAGCTTTATCGAGTGTTGCGTATGATTAACCCATCCCCTTATTTATTTTATGTCAAAGTAAATGGGTATGAAATCGTCGGTAGTTCCCCTGAGCGGCTTGTTCAAGTGCAAGATAGTCATGTTGAAATTCATCCGATTGCCGGAACACGCCCGAGAGGCAAAACGGAAACAGAAGATGAGCAGCTAGCAGAAGACTTGTTAGCGGATGAAAAAGAACGAGCAGAACATTATATGTTAGTTGATCTCGCTCGGAATGATATTGGCCGCGTGGCAAAATATGGCACAGTGGAAACACCAACATTATTAGAAATTGGAAAGTTTTCTCATGTCATGCACATTATCTCAAAAGTAACAGGAAAGCTCTCTGATGTAGTTCATCCAATAGAAGCATTACAATCTTCTTTTCCTGCAGGGACAGTATCAGGTGCTCCTAAAATTAGGGCGATGGAAATTTTACACGAAATCGAGCCAACAAAACGGGGTATTTATGCTGGAGCTATTGGTTATTTAGGATATGACGGTAATATTGATTCTTGTATTGCAATTCGTACGATGGTTATTAAAGACAAAAAAGTTTATGTTCAAGCTGGAGCAGGAATTGTTGCCGATTCGGTTCCTGAAAAGGAATGGGAAGAAACAAGAAATAAAGCAAAAGCTCTAATTAAAGCAATTCAAGTGGCAGAAGAAATGTTTAGCAAAAAAGTGGAGGTGCGTCATGTTTAAATCGATATTAGCTCAATGTATATCAGGATATACAATGACAACTCATGAGGCAAAAGAAGTAATGGACGTTATCATGAATAATGAAGCAACGCCAAGCCAAATTGCTAGTTTATTATCCATTATGCGCTTCCGCGGAGAAACAGTAGAGGAAATGATCGGGTTTGCCCTTTCGATGAAAGAACATGCTATTACAATTCCGCATGAAGAATCATTTGTATTAGATACTTGCGGGACTGGGGGAGACAACTGTCATACTTTCAACATTTCCACAGCGTCTGCACTTGTTTTGTCTTCATTAGGAATAAAGGTTGCCAAGCATGGAAATCGGGCTGTTTCATCTAAAAGCGGAAGTGCGGATGTGCTTGAAAAAATGGGGATTCCAATTCAAACTAGCCCCATACAAGCGGTCGAATCATTAAAAGAACATAATTTATGTTTTTTATTTGCTCCTCTTTACCATGTTGCGATGAAACACGCAGTGATGCCACGCAGAGAAATCGGATTTCGGACGATTTTTAATTTACTTGGTCCATTAACAAATCCGGCAAATGCCAATGCTCAATTAATAGGAGTATATGATACAGCTTTTGCTGAAAAAATGGCCCAAACTTTAAAGGAAATTGGAGCGACAAAAGCAATGTTCGTCACTGGGGGAGAAGGGTTAGACGAATTATCAATAACAACACACTCAGACGTTGTAGAATTGAATCATGGAGAAATTCGAAGGTACCAAATCACACCGGAAGAGATGGGGTTAACACGAGGACCGTTACAAGATATCCAAGTGGAAACAACGGAACAAAGTGCAAAGATAATTGAAGAGATATTTTTGGGCAAAGCGAATGAAACGGCAACAAATATTGTTAGTTTAAATGCGGGAGCGGCGTTATATTTATCAGATAAAGCGAGTTCAATTAAAGAAGGGGTTCATCTAGTCCGAACAGCCATTCAATCTGGAAGCATTGCAGCTCATTATAACCGTTTGAAAGAAAAACAGGAGGTCTAATCGATGTTAAGTCAAATTATAGAAACAAAATTAGATGAAATTGAATCTCTAACTCTTCCAGCTGCTATTGATGTGAAGAAAAAATCGCTATTTCACAGTTTACAAGCAAGCAATCGAGAGTTAGCGTTAATTGCAGAAGTAAAAAAAGCTTCACCGTCAAAAGGGATAATTAAAGAAAACTTTCAGCCTATTGAGATTGCAAAAGGGTATGAAAGAGGGGGAGCAGATGCGATTTCTGTTCTCACTGATGTCCAATATTTTCAAGGTCACCGTGATTATTTAACGGCCATTAAACAAAATGTTACTCTCCCTATTCTTCGCAAAGACTTTATTATAAGCGAATTGCAAATTGAAGAAAGTGTTTTAATTGGAGCAGATGCCATTCTTCTTATAGCTGCCGTTTTTGAGCCGAAACGATTAAAAGAGTTATATGACCTTGCATATAGTTATGGACTTGAATGTTTAGTGGAAGTTCATTCCCAAAAAGAATTAGAAGAAATGTTAGCTTTATTTACGCCTCAAATGATTGGTGTGAATAACCGAAACTTAAAAACGTTTGAAACGTCGTTACAACAAACAGAAGATATAAGCCAATATATCCCGAAAGAAAGCTTATTTATTAGTGAAAGTGGCATTCATACGTTTGCGGACACAGAAAGAGTGAAAAGAGCGGGAGCAAACGGGGTTTTAGTTGGAGAGTCGTTAATGAGGGCAAAGACACCTGAACATGGAATTGTTGAATTGCTAGGGGATGTCAATGTTGAATCCAAAGCTTAAGTTTTGTGGTAACCATTCACAACAAGATATTTCCCTTGCTGTTCAAAGTAGGGTGTCCTATATCGGAGTTGTTTTTGCAGAAAGCAAGCGAAAAGTAACAGCAAGAGATGTAGACAAATGGATTAAAGCTCACCCCTTACAGCCCAAACAAAAACTAGTTGGATTGTTTGTAAATGCTTCTATTTCAGAGATTGCTAGTGTTCTTTCACATGTTTCTCTTGATATTATTCAGTTACACGGCAATGAAACAGTAGAACAAGTCAATATGATATCTAAACAAGTAACAGTGCCATTATGGAAAGTCATTCATCATGAACCACAGGCATGGCTTAAAATGGAACAATATGCCCCTTTTGTAGACGGGTTTGTCATTGATAGTAAAGTGAAAGGTCAATGGGGTGGAACGGGATCAACATTCGACTGGAGTCACCTACCGTCTTATATTGAAACAGGAAAAAAATTAGCGCGCCCTACCTTTATCGCAGGTGGAATACAAGCTTCTAATATAGCAGAGTTACTTGCTTATCAGCCTGATGGAATCGATGTGTCAAGTGGAATTGAAGAAAATGGTAAAAAATCATTTGAACGAATGAAACAGATAGAAGAAAGGATCGAATTATATGAGTAGTATTTTTCCAGATGAAAGAGGAAGGTTTGGACAGTTTGGTGGCAAATACGTGCCAGAAACATTAATGAACGCATTAGAAGAGTTAGAAACGGCCTTTACGGAAGCCATGAATGATGATAGTTTTCATAAAGAATATCATGAACATCTTGAAAAATATGCAGGTCGGCCAACAGCTTTATCGTTTGCGCAAAATATAACCGAATCACTTGGTGGAGCGAAAATCTTTTTAAAACGAGAAGATTTATTGCATACAGGTGCCCATAAATTAAACAATGCGATGGGTCAGGCATTGTTAGCAAAACGAATGGGGAAAAAGAAAATAGTTGCGGAAACGGGGGCAGGGCAACATGGTGTAGCGACTGCGACGATCGCTGCTCGGTTTGGGTTGGAATGTAAAGTGTTTATGGGTGAAGAGGATATGGAGCGTCAAGCGTTAAATGTATTCCGGATGGAATTGCTTGGCGCAGAAGTTGTTCCAGCTACTTCAGGGAGTAAAACATTAAAAGACGCGACAAATGAAGCGATCCGTTATTGGGTGACGAATGCCGAAGACACGTTTTATTTGATTGGCTCTGTTGTCGGACCGCATCCTTATCCACGGATGGTTCGTGATTTTCAACGAATTATCGGGGATGAATCAAAAGAGCAAATCGTTCAAGAAATTGGACGTTTGCCAGATGAAATCATCGCTTGTGTTGGTGGAGGAAGTAATGCGATTGGAATGTTTTATCCATTTTTAGAAGATGACGTCACGTTAATTGGTGTAGAAGCTGCAGGAAAAGGTGTGTCGACAAATGAACATGCTGCTACGATAACAAAAGGGACTGTTGGCGTCATTCATGGTTCATTAACGTATTTAATTCAAGACGAGGTCGGACAAATCATTGAGCCTTATTCGATTTCAGCAGGGCTAGACTATCCAGGTGTTGGACCAGAGCATGCATATTTAGCGAGTATTGAGCGAGTTCGTTATGAAGCAATAACGGATAAACAGGCGTTAGCTGCATTAAAGCTCTTATCTGAAACAGAAGGGATTATTCCAGCGATTGAAAGTGCGCATGCGTTAGCGAAAGCATTTGAACGTGCCAAGCAATTATCACCTGACCAAGCGATTTTAGTTTGTTTATCTGGACGTGGAGATAAAGATGTCCATACGTTAATGAAGCATTTCCGAGGTGAAGCGATATGACAATCAGAATGAAACAAGTGATGGAAACGAACCAATATCCGCTTTTTATCCCGTTTATTATGGCAGGGGACCCAACACCAGAAGTGACAATTGATCTTGCACTTACATTACAAGAAGCAGGTGCACATGTCCTTGAACTAGGAATTCCGTATTCTGATCCACTTGCTGATGGGCCTGTCATCCAGCGCTCAGCGAAACGCGCGTTACAACATAAAATGTCATTGGAAAAGGCACTTGGACTAGTTCCAAAAATGAGAGCGAAAGGCTTAACTATTCCTGTTATTGTGTTTACGTATTATAATCCGCTGCTACAATTTGGAGAAGAGCGTTTTATTGAACAAGCAAAACAATATGAAATTGATGGGTTACTCGTTCCCGATCTTCCTTTTGAAGAAAGTGAGCATATTTCAACATTATGTAAAAAGGAAGATTTATCCTTTATCTCTTTAGTTGCACCAACATCTAAGCAAAGAATTGAAAAAATTGCTCATCATGCCCAAGGGTTTTTATACTGTGTTTCTTCTCTTGGTGTAACAGGTGTTCGCAATGAGTTCTCACCGTCCGTTTATGAGTTTTTAGAAGAAGTGAAACGACATAGCTCAATTCCGATTGCTGTTGGATTTGGAATTTCAAATAAAGAACAAGTCGATGCTCTAGCGACTCATTGTGATGGGATTATTGTCGGAAGTGCGATTATCAAGCTTGTCGAGGAATGGGACCGACAATTAACAGATGAAAATACGAGAAAAGAAGCGCTCTCTACAATAAAAACGTTTGTCCTCTCGCTCATTTCGTAATAAGATAGGAGAATAGGAAAATAAACGTAACAGGGGTGCTAATGATGAACGTAAAAAAACAGTTAATTGGGTTACCATCTTATAAGCCTGGTAAACCGATTGAAGAAGTAAAAAAAGAATTCGGTTTAGAAAAAGTCGTAAAGCTAGCATCAAATGAAAATCCTTTCGGCGCTTCTAAAAAAGCGGCAGAAGCGATTGCAAATGCTGCTTCAAATACAGCATTATATCCAGATGGATATGCAGCTACATTACGAAGTGCCGTCGCTTCTTTTCATTCCGTTGATGAAAATCAACTGATTTTTGGAAATGGTTCTGATGAAGTCATTCAAATTTTATGTCGAGCATTTTTGACACCAAATTCAAATACGGTAACAGCAGATCCAACTTTTTCACAGTATAAATTAAATGCTGTCATCGAAGGAGCGGAAGTACGTGAAGTTCCTTCTGTTGATGGAGTTCATGATTTAGATGCGATGGCAGAGGCAATTGATGAAAATACGAAAATTGTTTGGGTATGTAATCCAAACAATCCATCAGGTACATATGTAGGTGAAGAAGCATTTCAGCAATTTTTAAAGAAAGTACCAGAAGATGTATTAGTTGTTTCTGATGAAGCTTATTATGAATATGTAACGGCAAATGATTTCCCAGAAACACTATCCTTATTAAAGCAATATAAAAACTTAATCGTGCTCCGTACATTTTCTAAAGCATATGGATTAGCTGCTTTACGAGTAGGATATGGTATTGGTCATCCATCTGTCATTTCTTTACTTGATCCAGTTCGCCCGCCATTTAATAATAATACGTTTTCTCATGTTGCAGCAATCGCTTCATTAGAAGATCAAGTGTTTATTGAAGATTGTTTTGAAAAAAATAAACAGGGAATTGCACAATTCACTTCGTTTTGTGAAAACTATAATTTGAAATATTATCCGACACAAACGAATTTTATTTTAATTGATTTTAATGTATCTGGTGATGTTTTATTCCAATATTTATTAGAGCGTGGTTACATTATTCGTTCCGGAGAAGCGTTAGGGTTCCCAACTTGTATTCGTGTTACTGTTGGAAATGAAGAAGAAAACAACGGAATTATTGAACTTTTAGCAGCGTGGCTTAAGGAAAACCGGTAAGCCGATAAAGAAAAAGGGAGTATGACCAGTGAAACGAACTGCTTTTGTCATTGGTCTAGGATTAATAGGTGGATCAATTGCTCTCGCGATTAAGCGAGAGCATGATGCACATTTACTAGGCTTTGATATTAATGAACAACAAGTAAAAATGGCATTATCTTTAAAAATTATAGATGAAGTCCCAAATTCAATTGAAGAAGGTGTTGAACAAGCAGATTTCATCATCCTTGCCACACCTGTTTCAAAAACAGAATTATTATTAGAGCAACTTGCCCAAATGAACATAAAGCAAGGGGCGATTATTACCGATGTTGGTAGTACAAAAAAGCGAATTTTCGAAAAGGCAAGCTGTTTAGAACATAAAGGTGTGACATTTATAGGTGGTCATCCGATGGCTGGTTCCCACAAAAGTGGGGTAGAAGCAGCGAGAGCTCATCTTTTTGAAAATGCGTTTTATATTTTGACCCCTTATGAGACATCACAAATGAATAAAGTGATTCAGCTGCAAAATTGGCTGAAAGGAACGAAAGCGAAATTTATTGAAATGTCAGCTGATCAACATGATAAACTTGCTGGTGCCATCAGTCATTTTCCTCATATTGTAGCAGCAAGCCTAGTTCATCAAGTCGCAAAGTTTGAAGGAGAAGATCCGTTAGTGTCACGTTTAGCTGCAGGTGGATTTCGTGACATAACAAGAATTGCTTCAGCGAGTCCTGTCATGTGGCGTGATATTTTACTTCATAATAAAGAAAGCTTATTAGATTTATTAGAGAAATGGCAAGAAGAAATGGCGTATGTGAAAGAACTTATCGAAGTAGGCGATAATGAAAAAATTCACGAGTATTTTCAAACGGCAAAGCAATTTCGAGATGGGTTACCTGTACATAAAAAAGGCGCAATTCCTGCTTTTTACGATTTATTTGTTGATGTTCCGGACCATCCAGGTGTTATTTCTGACGTGACAAAAATGTTAGCCGATGAAAACATCAGTATTACAAATATTCGAATTATTGAAACAAGAGAAGATATTATGGGAGCGCTGCGCTTAAGCTTCCGTTCTGAAGAAGACCGGTTAAAAGCGCAAGAAAAACTTCATTCAGAATTATATGAGACATATATGAATGAGTAAGGAGAGAAACAGTGTGGATCAAACGGTGCAAAAAGTAACGAACGGATTACAAGGGACGATTACGATTCCAGGTGATAAATCAATTTCTCATCGTGCAGTGATGTTTGGGGCCATTGCAAACGGAACAACGACAGTCGAAGGTTTTTTACCAGGAGAAGATTGCTTAAGTACGATATCATGCTTTCAAAAACTAGGAGTCTCTATTCATCAAGAAAATGATAAAGTGACGATTGAAGGAAAAGGGTATGAAGGATTAAAAGAGCCTGTAGAAATATTAGATGTTGGAAACTCGGGAACAACAACACGGTTAATGCTTGGCATTTTAGCAACATTACCGTTCCACAGTGTCGTGATAGGAGATTCTTCAATCGCGAAACGTCCAATGTCTCGCGTAACAAACCCATTACGAGAAATGGGGGCGAAGATTGATGGAAGAGACAACGGAAATTTAACGCCTTTATCGATTCGCGGTGGCGGAACAAAGGCGATTCAGTTTGAATCGAAAGTAGCAAGTGCACAAGTGAAGTCTTGTATTCTTCTCGCTGGCTTACAAAGCGAGGGAGAGACCGTTGTGTCAGAACCGCACGTATCAAGAGATCATACAGAACGAATGTTGAGAGCATTTGGAGTTGATGTCAAACAAAATGGACGAACGACTTCGGTTCAAGGAGGTCAACAGTTAACTGGTGGACATATTGTTGTACCTGGAGATATTTCTTCAGCTGCGTTTATGCTTGTTGCTGGTGCGATTGTACCAAACAGTTCGATTACATTGTTAAATGTTGGTGTGAACCCAACAAGAACAGGTATCATTGATGTGTTACAACAAATGGGTGCGAACTTAGTCATTGAAAATGAACGAACAATAAATGACGAGCCTGTAGCAGATTTGACAATTTCTACTTCGTCTTTACAAGGAATTGAAATTGGTGGAGACATCATTCCAAGATTAATTGATGAAATTCCGGTTATCGCTCTTCTTGCCACACAAGCTGAAGGAAAAACAGTAATCAAAGATGCTGAAGAGTTAAAAGTGAAAGAGACAAATCGAATTGACACTGTTGTAAGTGAGTTAACAAAGCTTGGGGCCTCAATTGAAGCGACAGATGATGGCATGATTATTTATGGGAATTCTAATTTAACAGGGAATACTGTAAAGAGCTATGGTGATCATCGAATTGGAATGACGATGGGGATAGCCGGTTGCATTGCAACAGGGACAGTTACGATAGAAGAAAGTGAAGCGATTGCTGTGTCATACCCTAATTTTTTTGCTCAATTACAATCATTGCAACAATAGTTTAAGTGGATAAGTAAACTGTTCCATTATACTTGTTTCCCTGTATAATGGAACAGTTATCCATGATAAAACGTCTGGTTAACATCCTTTTCGAATTTTTCTGAAATATTCGTTGACATTTAAAAGAATTCCGTTATAATAAAAATTAAGCGTATGGTTTCTCTCCACTCCTATCCATACTAATAATTTTTAGCATCTTGCTAAACCTATTTGAAAGCGTTTACTTATCGTTTCGGATAGGTTCTTTTTTTTGATATAAAAGGAAATATAAAATTTTTGGTATAGCAGTGAAGCTTTGAAAGCTTATTCTTGAACAGAAAAGACGCTCTCGCGTTTTTCTTATATAATACGGTTATTTATTTTACATCCCCTTCATAGCTTGTCTATAAGAAGCTTTGATTTTTGGAGGGGATAGTGTGAAGTATATCGTAGAAAATGTGAAAAGAACAACAGAAGAAGGCATTCAAATGAATCGATCGTATTTATTTGAGTTTGATTCCATTCGGTATATTAATGCCAAAATGAGAAAACTTCAATGGATGAGAATGAATATTGACGGGTTTTCATTACAGTCCAGCTTTGTTATGAATGATTTGAATCTATGTCAAGAAACGCATTTTTCGATGTTTAAAAAGAGGATGAAACAGTTAATTTCAATTGGATGTACAACGGTTGTCACCTACTGTGAGATTTATAATATACGAGAATTTAACCATCTAATAAAAAAAGCACGGCATCGTATGATTAATAGCGGGATTGATTTTGTTGTAGGAGTTCGAACGAATTATAAATCATTAACCCCAGCTTTTATTCGTTTGTGCAAAAAGCATAAAGTTCCAATTATTATTGTTGATTTTACTCAACAAAATGAACTTCAACATACAATATGGCAAAGAATTAAAGAAGCGATGCATTCCTATCAGCCCTTAATTATCCCGAATTGGGACCATGTTTGTCAGTCTGAAAAAGAAGCACAACAATGGAGTCAATTATGGCAATATTATGCAACAGATTATGAGATTCCAACATGCTTTTCTTTTCCAGCTGATTATGTTCCTTTTTCTAAAGGGCTAATTCAAAAACTTGGCTTATATCCGAAAAAAGGAACCTTGCTTGTAAGTAGTGATGTGGACTATATCTTAACAGATGAACACGATAACGAAAAAATACATGTTGTTGTTTTACGGGGGAAAGTCGTGAAAGCAGGAAATGTTATTGATTATAAACCTGGTTATGGTCGGGAGCAAAGAATCCGTCTTCCCGGGAGTTATTTGTCGATTTCGGAAGCCTATTTACGATAGCTTTCCTTTAAGACCGTTTCCTTTTCCTAATCAAATCATTTTGGTATGATGACAATATGGACTGGTAACAAACTAGGAGGGAAATCGGAAATTGACAATTGAACAAGCATTTAAAAAAATCGAGCAAGGTGAAATTGCTGACGGCTTAAAGCAACTTGAACAAATTGAAAAAGAAGCCGATCATGAAACGAAATATATGGTGGCGCAAGCCTATTATGAATTAGGACATCTAGAAGCGTCAAAACGAATTATGGACGAGCTTATTATGTTGTACCCAGATGAGGGAGAATTATATATTTTTTCGGCTGAGCTTCTCATTGATTTAGATGAAGAAGATGAAGCAATTGATATGTTATTGGAAGTAAAGGAAACAGATGGTGTATATGTTCAAGCTCAATTATTATTAGCGGATTTATATCAATTGCAAGGGTTAGAAGAAGTAGCTGAACAAAAATTAATGAATGCGATGAAAAAAGCACCAAATGAACCGATTGTGTCACTTGGATTAGGAGAGTTTTATTTAGAGCGTGGTGACTATCAAAAAAGCATTCCCCACTTAAAAAAAGCGTTGTATGCTAATGAGCCAACATTTGAATCTTTTCATATTGAATTGCGGTTAGCGGAAGCGTTTAGTGCGGCTGGAGAGTTTGAAGAGGCAATTGAGTTTTATCAAAAAGGGTTAAAGGAACATGATGATCCGATGAGCCGGTTTGGATATGCTTATACCGTCTATCAACTTGAAGATTTTGAAACCGCGGTACAACAATTTACAAAAGTGAAAGAGCAAGATCCTTCATTTAGTAGTTTATATCCATATTTGGCAAAATCCTATGAAGCGTTGCACAAATACAAGGATGCACTGCATACAATAGAAGAAGGCTTAAAGATTGATGAATACAATGAAGGTCTGTATGTTCAAGGCGCCAAATTATGTTTTAAAACAGGAGATGCGAGCAAAGCTGAAAATTTATTACGACAAGTCATTAGTTTAAATCCTTCCTATTTTGAAGCTGTCCGTACATTAGCCTCTTATTTCAAACATGAAGAAAATTATGACGATTTATTAGAATTAATTGAACATATTGAAGAGTTTGGTGAGCAAGACCCATTATTAACGTGGTATCAAGCATATGGATTGTGGAAAGAAGATGATTTCAATGCAGCTCGTGAAGCATTTGCTAAAGTAACAGAGCATTTTGCTGAGGATGCAGAGTTTTGTGAAGATTATGGAATGTTTTTAATGGAAAGTGGTTACAGAAAAGAAGGTACTGAACTTTTACAGCGGGCCATTTCATTAGATAATGAGCGATCACATTTAGTTGAATACTTAGAACAAGTACAGGAAGAATGAAAGTAATAGCGCGTAAAAAATTGAAATATAATAAAGGAAAACAAATGGGAAATCACGAATAGTTTAAGGAAGTAAATAAAAGTAACCACGTCGTTTTTTATAGCCAAAGGGATTTTCGACTAAGGAGGGGAATAATGATGAGTAGCGTTATTTCTGTCGTTGAAAAAAAAGACTTTTTAAGATGGTTTTTAAAAACGTTTCAATTAAAGCGAAGAGAGTGTGCTTGGTTATTAAATTATTTAATTAGTGATGATGAGTTAATGAAACGGGTCCATTTTGTTGAGAAAGCAGAGTACTGTCCAAAGGCATTAATTATTTCTACGACTGATGTTGAAAATGTCCCTTTTAGTTTTCATAAAAAAAAGCACGTGACAATGGATGCCGAAAAAGCGTTTCATGACATTCGCTTGCATGATGACGAAGATGTTTACATCCAACTTAATTTTATCGGTTCGAAAGTAAACCATCATTACGTGGCCGTTCTTGAAGAAAATCCGTTTATTCCAGAAAACAATGAAATGGCAACCGTTGATGGAATTTTAGCTGAACTTGTATTGGATAAATCATTACGATCGTTTGCGAAAGAGCAATTGCAAGCTGATATTGATTATGCACTTGACCAACAAAATCGTGAGCAGTTTATCAAGCTTACGAATGAACTAAAGAAACTATTGAGTTTGGATTAATTACAGCTACTGAAAAAGGAGTTTTCCTTTTTCAGTAGCTTCATTTATTTTCATGGGTTTTCTTTTTTTTGTATATCCAGTAACATAGAGTAGAAACTATAAAAGAACAAAGGGTGAAGATTGTATGAAGTGGCAAACGATGGACATTGATACATATATTCAATCAAAAGAATATGTAGACACAGCAGTTGTTCCACTAGTACCGATGTCTGTAAAAGCAGAAGAAATGAAATCAGTTGTCGCCATGGGGGAATTTATTTCAACGATTTCATTTGAGTTAGAACGTCAATTTCGAGGGCGATTAATCGAACTTCCTAGCTTTACATATTTAAAAGAAGAAACAATCGAACAAAAGCTAGAGAAGTTAGAAACGTGGCAAACACATTTAAAAGAAAATGGACTAGCTCATTTGATATTTTTAACATCTGATTCAGAGTGGCGTACCGTTGAGCAACAATTAAGCGGGTTGCTCATTTGGTTGCCTACGATTCCATTAGAGCATTTAGATTCGAAATATAAGATGGAAACGGTATCAGACCAAATTAAGCAATTAATTCCTATCATTACAAAGAAATGGCAAAGTTAACAACTGATCATTGTAAAATAATGTAAATATTGTGCCTAAATTCATACAAAATTCATATTATCTTGCACATTGGCAAACATTATATTATCATAAGTATGTCCTAGTATATAATGTGTGAATTTTGTCCGAAGAGGACGACAACGTAGGGGGGGAAAGAGAGTGAGTGAGAAAGACCATAAGGTATCGAGACGACAATTCCTTACATACACGTTGATGGGTGTAGGTGGCTTTATGGCTGCAGGTATGGTCATGCCAATGGCACGTTTTGCTTTAGATCCAGCATTAAAAGTTGGTGAAGAATCAGATATGGTACCAATTAAATTAAAACCTGAAGAAGTAACAGCAGAGCCACAGCGTGTTAATTTTTCGTTTGAACAAATTGATGCTTGGCATACTTCTGAAGTAACTCAAGCAGCATGGGTATTTGAAAAAGATGGAGAAATTGTTGCATTATCACCAACTTGTACACATTTAGGCTGTACGGTTGACTGGAACACTAACCCAGAATATGAAAATCAATTTTTCTGCCCATGTCATTTCGGGCGTTTCGAGTTAGATGGAACGAACGTACCAAATACACCTCCTACCGAGCCACTTCACAAATATGATTTGGAAGTGCGAGATGGAGTCATTTATTTAGGAAGACCAAGACCACAAGTATAGGAGGGGCGTAATTCATGTTACAAAAAATCTATGACTGGGTTGATGAGCGTCTAGATATTACGCCTATGTGGCGAGATATTGCTGATCATGAAGTGCCGGAACACGTAAATCCAGCTCACCATTTCTCAGCATTTGTATATTGCTTTGGTGGACTGACGTTTTTTGTTACGGTCATTCAAATTTTATCTGGAATGTTTTTAACAATGTACTATGTTCCAGATATTATTAACGCCTATCAATCTGTATCTTATTTACAAAATGAAGTCGCCTTTGGTGTGATCGTTCGTGGAATGCATCACTGGGGTGCAAGTTTAGTTATTGTAATGATGTTCTTACATACATTACGCGTGTTTTTCACTGGTTCTTACAAAAAACCTCGTGAATTAAACTGGGTTGTAGGAGTTTTAATTTTCTTTGTTATGTTAGGTTTAGGTTTTACAGGGTACTTATTACCATGGGATATGAAAGCATACTTTGCAACAGTTGTAGGTTTGCAAATTGCTGAAAGTGTTCCGGTAGTCGGTGGCTTTGCAAAAACACTATTAGCTGGAGGAGAAGTTATAGGGGCTTCCACATTAGCTCGTTTCTTTGCGATACACGTCTTCTTCCTACCAGGAGCTCTTTTAGGATTATTAGGTGCTCACTTTTATATGATTCGTAAACAAGGGATTTCTGGTCCGTTGTAAGATAAGGCAGGAGAAAAGGAGGGAAATCGATGCATCGTGGAAAAGGAATGAAGTTTGTAGGGGATTCTCGTGTTGTTGCTCCTGAATACAGGAAAAAACAAAACATCCCAAAAGATTATTCTGAATACCCTGGGAAAACAGAAGCGTTTTGGCCTAACTTCTTGTTAAAAGAATGGATGGTTGGTGCGGTCTTTTTAATGGGTTATCTTTGTTTAACAGTAGCACATCCAGCGCCGCTTGAGCGTATGGCTGACCCTACAGATGCTGGATATATTCCATTACCTGACTGGTATTTCTTATTTTTATACCAATTATTAAAGTATCAGTTTGCCGCGGGTGATTACACTGTTATCGGCGCCGTTGTTATGCCTGGTTTAGCGTTTGGTGCACTTATGTTAGCACCATGGTTAGATACTGGGAAAGAGCGTCGTCCAATGAAACGTCCTATCGCAACTGGTATTATGTTATTAGCTGTTATTGCGACAATTTTCTTAACATGGGAATCGGTTGACCAGCATGACTGGGAAGCAGCTGCTCAACAAGGGGCAATTGTCGAGCATGAAATTGATGAAGATGCAAATGGCTATGCTATTTACTCAACCCAATCATGTATTGGTTGTCATGGTAATCAATTAGAAGGTGGTTCAGCCGGATATGCGCTTGTTGAAACAGGCTTAACTGCTGAAGAAATTAAAGACATCATTGTTAATGGTCGTGGGGCAATGCCTGGTGGTACGTTTACTGGTACAGAAGAAGAGTTAGAAACTCTTGCGAAGTACATCGAAAACGACGGGTTTGACCCAGAAGAATAAGATATGACAAAAAGCTGACTCGGTAACGGTCAGCTTTTTTTAAAACATAAAAGTTTTGGTCTAGCAGTGAAGTTTTGAAAGTTATTCTAGATGAACAGACGCTCTCGCGTTTTTCTTTATGAAGGAAGGAAAGAAAATGACAAACGTTTTTTCATTTTTTCGGCAACGTTGGGTTTTGAGCAGTTTATTGATTATTAATTTCTTTGGTACAATTTATGGATATTATTGGTATAAAGGGCAATTAGCGATTACCCCGCCGCAATTTCTTATATTTGTTCCAGACAGCCCAACAGCTAGTTTGTTTTTTTTATTTGTATTGCTTGCGTTTTTGAAAGGGAAAAATTGGGGTTTGCTTGAAGCATTTGCTGCGGTGACATTAATTAAATACGGTTTATGGGCGGTAGCGATGAATATAGGTGCCGGTATAATGGGTTCGACATTATCTTGGCAAAATTACATGCTCATTTTGTCTCATCTTGGAATGGCCATTCAAGCAGTTCTTTACGGTCCGTTTTATCGAATTAAGAGTTGGCATCTCATTGTTGTGTCAGTATGGGTTATACATAATGAAATGATTGATTATTTATATGGAATGTATCCATGGGTTGCATCAAGTCTTGTTCCGTATATTCATCATATTGGCTATTTTACGTTTTGGCTCAGCATATTTTCGATTTTTACGGTATATATGATTGGTGTTCGAGGCGACCGCTTTACTATGAATATAAAATCTTAAATCCTTGTCCCTTTTTTTGGTCTACTCTTGTCCATCGCTTCATACGATAGAGTAGAAGAAGAGGAGGGACCAAAATGCGTCGTTTTGTATTAGTAGTAATCGCCATTGTGTTGTTTTGTTTTCCAGCTGCGACTATGGCAAACAATGAGGTTGATGAAGATAAATGGAATGAGTTAAACCATATTTCAGATAAAGTGTTGCAGCTTGTGAAACAAGAAAAATACGAAGATGCAAAAAAAATGCTAACGTATTTTTCTGAACAATTTTTATCTATCCGCTATAATAATTCAAATCTTACGATGAGTGATTTGCATATTGTAACCAATTCCTTTGAACAAGTAGAGGGAGCAGTGACTGGTGTATCGGTTCCTACAGACGAACGAATTTTACGGGCGACAGAATTTCGATTAGTCGTAGATGCACTTGTAACAGATGGAAAACCACTTTGGAAAAATACCGAAAAATCACTGTTTCATTCCTTTCATCAAATGAAAGAAACCGCTGAAGCTGGAGATAATCAAGCATTACAACATCGGATCAATGAATTTTTACGTCAATATCAAGTTATTCGTCCGGCAATTATGATTGATTTAGAACCACAGAACTTCCAACGAATCCAATCGCATATTGCTTTCCTAGAAAAATACCGTCAAGATTTATTACAAGATGAGCAAAAGCTCGCACAATTAGAAGTGATCGAAAAAGAACTTCATCTTTTATATGATGGGATTCAAGAAGACGGAGCAGACCCTTCTTTATTATGGGTAATGCTTACGATAGGAGGAATGATTTTCACATCACTTTCTTATGTTGGCTTTAAAAAATACAAAGCAGAAAAGCAAAAAGTGAAAGTCAAAGAATAGGTAAACAAAGGCGAGTAAATCGATTGACTTTATAAACGAGGTTCAATAAAATAAAAGTAAATACAAGTCTTCGAGGTGATATTGCGACATGATTTTTTACATTTTCTACTTTGCAATTCTTCTTATTATCCCGTTATGGGCACAAATGAAAGTGAAAAGTGCGTATAAAAAGTACTCAAACATTGGTGCGGCTCATGGGTTAACAGGAGCACAAGTAGCTAGAAAAATACTTGATGATAATGGATTATACGACGTTACTATCGAGCCGATTCGCGGAAAATTAACGGACCATTATGATCCAAGAGCGAAAGCTGTCCGCTTATCCGAGGAAAATTACTATGGGACATCTGTTGCTGGTGGGGCTGTTGCGGCCCATGAGGTTGGTCATGCGATTCAAGATGCAGAAGAATATGCATTTCTACGCTTCCGTCACACTCTTGTACCTGTAGCGAATTTAGGGTCAAATTTCTCTTTCTTTGTTTTACTAGCTGGGATTATTTTTCAAGCAAGTGGCTTAATCCTTTTAGGGATTGTGTTTATGGCTTTTGCGGTTTTATTCCAACTTGTCACATTGCCTGTAGAGTTTAATGCAAGTAGTAGGGCTATGCAACAAATGGTATCAAGTGGAATAATTCGTAATCATGAAGAAAAAGAAACGAAAAAAGTACTTGATGCAGCAGCATTAACATATGTTGCCGCAGCAGTAGTAGCTGTCATTGAATTATTACGTTTTATTCTTATCTATATCGGAATGAGCGGAGACGATTAAGGAAATAAATTACTTCTTAAAAAGCTGTTTTTAAGAAGTTTAGAAAGTAGACAAACCGCCTTTGAGAAATGAATCTCAAAGGCGGTTTTACGTTATTTTTTTTCTGTTTATTTGTGCGACATGAGGCTATCATTCGTTGCAGTTGGATAAAGGCATCGAAAAACCTTTTGAAAAGAGTTCAAGCATACTCAATGGCTCTGTCTGTTGCATACACAGGTATGGAAAACGACGAATTCATAAGTTACATGTTTTTTGAGATTTATCACAAATAAGTTTTCGCTTAGAGTGAAATTCTTTCAAACCTTTTAGACTTCTCCAACCGAAACTATGCTTATTTAAAACATGTCATAAAGTCAAGTTAGGTCTTTATTACTTTTTTATAAGTTGTTGAAGAGAAGTTCATTTCGTTTTCCCACTAAAAAGAGCGGACGGGATGGGGGGCCGACTCCTGCAGGAGGGAAGGGCAAGTTGAAATCCACCGGCGTGCCGGTTAGTTCAACGCCCGCCTGCGGAAAGCGTGTCCCCCATCCCGGTAGCGGGTCTGAAGTTCTGTATTGTGGCAAAAACTCTATACTTTTATAAGGGAGTATAAAAATTTTGATATAGCAATGAAGCTTTGAAAGCTTATTCTAGAAGAGCGAAGGCTACGCACCTGCGCGTTTCACCCCAAGAAAAGCACTTAGGGTTCACTGTCAAAAGCGGGCAGGGCTTCGCACTTCGCTTGAAAGAAAAGACGCTCCCGCGTTTTTCTTATGTTTGCCGTAATGGCTTTTTGTTTTCATCTAATGTGAAGCCTTCGCCGATGACATCTTGAACATCATTTACGGTTACGAATGCATGAGGGTCGATTTTTTCGATTAAGCCTTTTAAACGAATGAGTTCATTTCTCCCGACAACACAGTATAACACTTCTTTTTCTACTCCTGTAAAACTTCCTTTTCCTTTAAGGACGGTGGCGCCACGTTCCATTTCATTCATAATCGTCGCTGCAATTTCACTAACATGATCAGAGATAATAAACGCAGCTTTGGCTGAATAAGCCCCTTGTTGGATTAAATCAATCACTTTGGCAGCGATAAAAACAGCAAGTAATGTATACATAGCTTCGCGATAGTTTAAATAAAGTAAAGAAGAAGCAATAACAGCGGCGTCAAAGATAAACATCGTTTTTCCCATACTCCAGCCTAAATATTTGAATCCGAGTTTGGCAATGATATCAACTCCACCTGTTGTTCCTCCATATTTAAACACGATGCCTAATCCAACTCCTATGAATACACCGGCAAATAACGCAGCTAATGTTAAATCATCATGTAGTGGGATGGATGTGACACGAAAGCGTTGAAAGATAAATAAGAATATAGATACACTGACTGTTCCGATAATCGTATACACAAACGTTTGACGTCCAAGAATATACCAACCGATAAAAAATAACGGGATATTTAAGAGTAAGTTCGTGACGGCGGGGTCAAAATTAAAAATAAAAAAGAGTACGAGTGTTATTCCGGTGAATCCACCATCTGCTAAATTATTTTCCATATTGAAATAAACGAGACCAAACGATAAAATTGCGGACCCGAGTAAAATAAAAAAGATATTTTTTATATGAACATGATAGGGCATCAAAACCCCCCTTTCAAAAATTGAGTGCGATCATATTATAATCGATTAGAAAATTTCGGGCAAACTGGATAAATATTTGTCAAAATCATTTGAATTAGCTAACATGTGAATAGAGGGGTGAATGAAGTGGCAAAGAAAAGCATGGAACAAATGCAAAAAGAAGTTGATGTCTACATAAGTCAATTTAAAGAAGGGTATTTTAGTCCGCTTGCGATGTTGGCACGGATGACCGAAGAGCTCGGAGAACTAGCGAGAGAAGTGAATCACTTTTACGGGGAAAAACCAAAAAAGGATAGTGAAGAGGAAAGGTCGATGGAACAAGAAATGGGTGACCTTTTGTTTGTTCTTATATGCTTTGCCAATTCATTAGATATTGACTTAGAAGAAGCTTTTGATCTTGTCATGGACAAGTTTGCAACAAGAGATAAAAATAGATGGACGAAAAAAGAAGAGATGGAGTGAAGGAATATGGCTGAGAAAATAAAAGTAGCAATCGCAGGAGCACGAGGGAAAATGGGAAGTGAAGCTGTACTCATGGTTTTAAATACCCCACATTTTGAACTCGTTGCTTCTATTGATCATAAATATGGGGGCATGACACTCGCTGATATAGATGGTCAGCCTGACCTTGCCGTTCCGGTTTATGAAGATATTGATACTTGTTTTCTTGAAACAAAACCCGATGTATTAATTGATTTAACAGCTCCTGCTTTCGGAAGAAAACATATGGAAGCCGCCTTTAATCATGGAGTTCGTCCTGTTGTAGGGACAACAGGATTTACTGATGATGATATTGTCGCATTACGAACACGCGCAGAACAAACAGGGCTTGGAGCCATTATCGCCCCAAATTTTGCGGTTGGAGCGATTTTAATGATGAAATTTGCGCAAATGGCAGCGAAATACTTACCGGATGTTGAGATTATTGAAAAACACCATGATAATAAATTAGATGCCCCTTCTGGAACAGCGATTAAAACGGCGCAATTAATTCAAGAAGTAAGACAATCAAAATCCCAAGGTCATCCAGAAGAAAAAGAAGAGCTACAAGGGGCAAGAGGAGCAACATTAGACGGAATGCATATTCATAGTTTACGCTTACCAGGATTAGTGGCACATCAAGAAGTGATTTTTGGTGGAGTTGGGCAAACATTAACAATAAAACATGACTCTTTACACAGGTCTTCTTTTATGCCAGGAATCCAACTCGCAGTGGAAACCGTCATGACAATTGATACGTTAGTGTATGGATTAGAGAATATAATTGAATAGGGGAAATGACAAGATGAGAATTGCATTTATCGCACATGATAAGAAAAAAGATAGTATGGTTGCTTTTACGGTTGCGTATAAAAAGGTGTTTGAAGGCCATGATTTATATGCGACAGGAACGACAGGACAACGGATTATTGATGCAACAGGTCTTCCTGTTACTCGGTTTCAATCTGGTCCTCTTGGAGGAGACCAACAAATTGGTGCCCTTGTTGCAGAAAATAAATTTGATTTAATTATCTTTTTCCGTGATCCATTAACAGCGCAACCACATGAGCCTGATATTGCGGCACTCATTCGGTTATGTGATGTACAAAATATTCCGTTAGCTACAAATATGGGGACGGCTGAAATTCTCGTGAAAGGGCTAGAGCGTGGAGAATTGCATTGGCGAGAAATTGTGGCTGGAAAGGATAAGCCGACGATAAATGAATAAAGTAGATATTCTCGCGTTTGGTGCCCATCCTGATGATGTTGAAATTGGGATGGGAGGAACGCTATATAAATATGCGAATCTTGGTTATCGCACCCTTATTTGTGATTTAACGTATGCTGAGCTTTCTTCTAACGGGACAGTATCCGAAAGGCAAGAGGAAGCCAAACAAGCCGCCACTTTATTAAAAACAAACAGAGTTCAGCTTGATTTGCCAGATCGTGGATTAATGCTAGCAAAAGAAAGTATTGATAAAATTGTCGATGTGATTCGGACATATGAACCAAAACTTGTCTTTGTCCCTTATCCGATAGATAGGCATCCTGATCATGGTCACTGTGCAGCGCTAGTAAAAGAAGCGATATTTAATGCCGGGATTCGTAAGTATGAAACAGGTCAACCATTACCGGCTTTTCGAGTAACACGTTGTTTTTCTTATTTAATTAATGGTTTCCATAAACCTGATTTTATCATTGATATTAGTGAATCAATGGAACAAAAGCTAGAAGCACTTAAGGCGTATAAAAGTCAATTTATAGCAACAGCAACGAGTGTACAAACACCGTTAACAAATGGATATATTGAAACGGTGACTGCGAGAGAACGGTTGTTTGGAAAAGAAGTAGGTGTGCAATACGGAGAAGGCTTTTTAGCTGACGGACCGATTCTTGTACAAGATATTTTAGGGGAATGATCATGAAAAAATTAAAAATAGGAATTAGTTGTTATCCAACAGTTGGAGGCTCTGGTGTGATTGCAACAGAGTTAGGGAAGCTATTAGCTGAAAATGGCCACGACGTACACTTTATAACGTCAAGTATGCCGTTTCGTTTAGATAAAGTTTATCCAAATCTTTATTATCATGAAGTGGAAGTGAATCAATATTCGGTTTTTAAATTTCCACCGTATGATTTATCTTTAGCAAGTAAAATGGCGGAAATTATTACGCGGGAACAATTAGATGTTCTTCATGTGCATTACGCTGTCCCCCATGCGATTTGTGCGTATTTAGCGAAACAAATGGTCGGTGGAAAAGTGAACATTGTTACGACATTACATGGAACAGATATCACTGTGCTTGGCTATGACCCATCATTAAGCGAAATTATTCGATTTGGGATTGAACAATCTGATGTCGTGACAGCCGTGTCCAATAGTTTAGCGGAACAAACCCATTCATTATTACATATCGAACGACCAATAGAGACCGTTTATAATTTTATTGACGAACGTGTGTATCGTAAACATTGTCGCCTTGATTTACGTGAACAATATCGAATAGAAAAAGACGATAAAGTTGTCGTGCATATTTCGAATTTCCGTCCGGTTAAGCGAGTAAGTGATATTATTAAAAGCTTTGCCCTTATTCGTAACAAACAAAAAGCAAAATTATTGTTAATTGGAGACGGGCCAGAAACAACGGTTGCCTGTAAATTAGTTCGTGAATTAGGAATTCAAGATGATGTTCGGTTTTTAGGAAACCAAAAGCATGTCGCAGAAATTCTTTCCATTAGTGACTTAATGTTGTTGCTTTCTGAAAAAGAAAGCTTTGGCCTTGTAGCTCTAGAAGCAATGGCTTGTGGTGTCCCTGTTATTGGAACAAATATCGGTGGAATTCCTGAAGTCATTGTTGATGGAGAAACTGGTTATATATGTGAAGTAGGAAATGTAGAGCAAGTGTCAGATAAAGCAAATTCCTTATTACTAAATTCTCAGTTACACGAACAGATGTCAAAGCAAGCTCAAGACCGAGTTCAACAGTTTTTTAGCTCAAAAAGCATCGTAGCACAATATGAATCGATTTATTATGAGTTAGTTAAAGGATGATGTCTTATTTCACCTCTTTGGGAAAAAGCTCAACTTGTCATTGAAACTCTTATACATGCCGGACACGAAGCTTATTTTGTTGGGGGAGCTGTGCGTGATTATTTGTTACAACGACCGATTTCGGATGTGGACATTGTTACATCAGCTACGATAGATGAGGTTATCATCCTGTTCCCTCAAACGATAGAAGTCGGTACAGCGCATGAAACGGTCATTGTAAAAATAGAGGATGATTTATTTGAGGTGAGTCGTTATAAAGGGAAAGAACCGCGAACACTTGAACAAGATTTATTTCTTCGAGATTTTACGGTTAATGCGATCGCGCTGACAAAAGATTTTGTTCTCATTGACCCCCATCAATATAAAGTGGACCTTGATTATTCGGTCATTCGTGCTTCGGGTTGTGCGAACGATCGATTTAAAGAAGACCCGTTACGAATGGTCCGAGCGGTTCGTTTTATAAGCCAATTAGGTTTTTCTATTGAGCAAGAAACTAGACAAGCGATGTTGGAGTTGAAAGCTTCCCTTTCTCTTGTAGCGAACGAACGATTAGCAAAAGAAATAGACAAATTGTTACTAGGACCATATTGTAGTAAAGCAATAGCTGTCCTACACCACGTTCAATTTTCGAGTTTGCCTATTTTACCTAAAGAATTAATCGATTGGATGAATCATCCACTTTATAACGAAATGACTTTAGAAGAACGGTGGTTTTTATTATTACGTGATGTCCATCATCCCGTTGAAACCCAACTCCGCTATTTCAAAAAATCAAATCGTTTTATGAAAGAACTACAAGAGTTACAAACTTATGTTAACAAAAGAAAAACAGAGGGATGGTCATTGCGGCTCCTTTATGACTGTGGAAAAGCTACCATCATAAAAGTGGAACGGCTTATTCATTTACTGCATCCAGAAAAAAAAGAAAGTATCCAGCATCTACTAGACAAGTATGAACATTTGCGCTTGAAAAAACGGCAAGACCTTGCGATTAACGGCTCGCTATTACTTCATGAAACAACGCGCGAACCTGGTAGTTGGATTGAAGGATGTTTGCATGAAGTTGAGACAGCCGTTATTTACGGAGAGCTTCCAAACGAGAAAAATGAGATATTGGCATGGAGTAGAAAGAAGGGTTTATTGTGAAAAAGGAAACATTATTGAAACTTCTTCAGTCAACAGAATTTGTATCTGGAGAAAAAATCAGTAAAGAATTAGGGTGTTCTCGAACAGCGGTATGGAAACATATCGAAGAACTTAGAAAAATGGGATATGAAGTGGAAGCCATCCCGAGAAAAGGGTATCGGATTATAACAAGTCCAAATACGATTCAACCTCATGATATTAAAGTTCATTTGCAAACATCTTGTATTGGGCAACAGTTTACTTATTTTGAATCTGTACCGTCTACTCAAGATATTGCTCACCGGCTAGCACAAGAAGAGGCTGCGGAAGGTCATGTTGTCATAGCGGATGAACAAACGAGAGGGAAAGGAAGGATGGGGAGAGAATGGCATTCTCCATTAGGGACAAGCGTTTCTATGAGCATTATTCTCCGACCGAAAATCCCACCGCAAAAAGCGCCGCAATTAACGCTTTTAGCCGCCGTGAGTGTTGTTCGTGCAATTAAAAAAACAACGGGGTTAGATTGTGAAATAAAATGGCCGAATGATATTTTAATTAACGGAAAAAAAGTAGTCGGTATTTTAACAGAAATGCAGTCAGAACCTGATTATGTTCATTCCGTCATTATTGGCATCGGTATGAACATCAATCATACAACAGAGCATTTTCCGGAAGAATTACAAGAAAAGGCGACGTCTTTGATGGTAGAAGCCGGTGAGGAAATAAACCGTGCCGTTTTATTATCGCACTTGTTTTACGAGCTAGAACAGTTTTATCATGATTATTTACAACAAGGGTTTTCTGTAATTAAGTCTGTTTGGGAATGCTATGCAGTGAGTCTAGGGAAACGGATTACAGCTAGAACATTACATGGTACATTAATTGGTGTTGCTAAAGGGATTACAGATGAAGGAGTTTTACTATTAGAGGATGATATCGGTGACATTCATTCCATTTATTCTGCTGATATTGAAATCAAGTAAAAAATGTTACCAAATCGTTTAAATTTTGTTATAATCTTGTCGTAGGGTAGTATCCATACATGGAACTGCACCAAATTATTAATAATATTCATGAATGTGGTCTGCCTTGATCCAAAATAGGACTAGGACAGAGGGATTGATTTTAAACCGTTTTTTGCGTTTATACCCTACTATCCTTTTATTTTTATAAGGATTAGTAGGGTTTTTATTTCGGCTTCGGTTTAAGTCTTGTTCTCTCGTCAATTAGAGGAGGAAAGACAATGAAAACAGCAGTTGATTTTAAAAAGATGAAAGTGGAAAAAGAAAAGATTGCGATGGTGACCGCCTATGATGCTCCATCTGCAAAACTCGTTGAGGAAGCTGGAGTCGATATGATTTTAGTTGGGGACTCTCTTGGGATGGTTGTGTTAGGTTATGATTCTACAATTCCCGTCACATTAGATGATATGGTGCTTCATACAAAAGCAGTAAAACGCGGGGCTAGAGCGACTTTTACTGTGACAGATATGCCATTTTTAACGTATCACGGGTCTATTCACGAAACAATGCTCAATGCGAGGAAACTAATGCAAGATGGGGGTGCGGACGCTGTTAAGGTTGAAGGTAATGGTGGCGTTTTCAATGTGATTGTACATTTAACGAATGCTGGTGTGCCTGTTGTTGCTCATTTAGGGTTAACCCCACAATCGGTAGGCGTATTAGGCGGCTATCGCGTCCAAGGGAAAGATGCAGAAAGTGCAAAACAACTTATTGAAGACTCGAAAAAAGCTGAAGAAGCAGGTGCGATGGCGCTTGTATTAGAATGTGTGCCAAAACAAATCGCAAAACTCATTAGTGAACAGCTTACCATTCCTGTTATTGGAATCGGTGCAGGTGTAGATACAGATGGGCAAGTACTCGTGTATCATGACTTAATCGGCTATGGTAGCAATCGTGTCCCTAAATTTGTGAAGCAATATGCTAACGTTTCAAATCAAATCCAAACAGCTGTTTCCGATTATGTACAAGAAGTAAAAACTTCCCACTTCCCAGAAGAAAAGCACTCCTTTACAATGAAGGAGGAACAATTAGAGCATGTATATGGTGGGAGGATATCAACGCCATGAAAATTGTTGAGACAATACAGGAACTACGTCATATTTTAAAGCCTTATCGGGAGCAAACGATTGGGTTTGTTCCAACGATGGGATTTTTGCATAACGGGCATATGAGTTTAGTGGAAAACGCACGGGCGCAATGTGATTTAGTCGTCATGAGTATTTTTGTGAATCCATTACAATTTGGTCCTGGAGAAGATTTTGAACGATACCCAAGAGATTTTAAGCGGGATGAACAGCTCGCAAAAGAACATGGGGTCGATGTTTTGTTTTATCCTTCAGTTGAAGAAATGTATCCACAGAAACCTGCCATGACCGTTGTTGTTCATGAAGGTGTCGACCGATTATGTGGAAGAACGAGACCTGGTCATTTTGATGGCGTTGCCACCGTCGTGTTAAAACTGTTTGGTATGGTTGCTCCGACATATGCTTATTTTGGTTTAAAGGATGCCCAGCAAGTTGCTGTCATAGAAAAACTTGTCCGTGATTTTAATATCGCAACAAAAGTAGTTGCTTGTCCGATTTTAAGGGAGCAAGATGGGCTAGCACAAAGCTCGCGCAATGTGAATTTAACTGACACCGAGCGAAAGAACGCGACCTGTATTTATCGCAGTTTACAGCTTGGCAAACAAACGATAGAAACAGGAGAACGTGATGCAGCCAATATTGAGAAAATGGTACGGCAGCATCTTGAACAAACAACATTGGGTCAGATTGATTATGTCGAGATGTTAGCATTTCCGGAGTTAGCAAAGAGAGAAAAAGCAGAAGGAAGACTCATTATTGCGGTTGCCGTCCAATATTCAAAAGCAAGATTAATTGATAACGTTATAATCGAAGTTTGAGGGGGAGAACAAAATGTATCGTACAATGATGAAAGCAAAAATCCACCGCGCGCGTGTAACCGAAGCTAATTTAAATTACGTTGGAAGTATTACGATTGATGAAGATATTATGGAAGCCGTTGATATTATTGAAAATGAGAAAGTTCAAATTGTAAATAATAATAATGGCGAACGCTTTGAAACGTATGTTATTGCTGGGCCTAGAGGTTCAGGTGTGTTTTGTTTAAATGGTGCAGCGGCTAGACGTGTACAAGAGCAAGATGTTATTATCGTTATTTCTTATGCGATGGTCCATCAAGATGACTTAGCGAACTATAAACCGACAGTAGCCATAATGGATGAAAATAATAAAATTGTGGAAATGTTAGGGAAAGAGCCAGCTTCTACCGTCATGTAAATTGTATATTCACCTCTTGTTAGATGAAAACTGTTTGTATACATCATCTAGCGGGAGGTTTTTTTATGGAACCCTTTCAAAAGTGGGATTCGTTATTTGATTATGTAAAGGCAAATTGGAAACACCTTTCTGAAAAAGAACGAACAGCTCACGTCGAATCGCTAGAACAAGGAAGAGAACGGTTGTTGTCGAAGTGGGCTGAAATGGATGAAAAATTAGCATTGTTAGAAAAAGACATGGATGATTTTTTCCAGCAGATGAAAACGTTCCGCTATGAATCAAAAGGGACATCATTTTTTGACTTAGGCATGTTTGAAGAAGCTGTAAAACAATTCAAACAAGAAAGTAAACAATCTGCAAATGAAATTATTTTTTTATATTTAGCTTTTTCACAGCTTTACGCAGAACATTGGACAGGGGCAAAAGAAACTTTTTTATTTTTGCTTCATAGTCATGAGGAATCGATTGTTCACTTTGCCTATGTAGGGTTAGGCTGTTTAGCTGTGCAAGAAGAACAGTGGGACGAGGCGATTGCTCATTTTGAAAAAGCATTAACTCTTACTAATAATGTCGATGTAGTGTATAATTTAGGAATGTGTCATTATTTGCAATCACAACCAACGATGGCACTTGCTTTTTTTGAAGACGTGATTAAAGCGATGCCAGATGACGGCGAAACATATTATTATATAGGTCGTTGTTATATAGCAAATGATGATGTGGAAAAAGCATTTAATGCGTGGTTAACTGCGTTACAAGTAGTGGAAACGAAAGAAATCCTCTTCACCCTTGCGTATGACTTTGAGTGGATTGGTATGCATCATGGAGCAATACATTGTTATGAACGTTTGCTTTCCCTTGGATATGATGATACCGCTGTTTGGCACGGGTTAGCATGGAACATTGGATTAATGGATGAGCGCGAAAAAGCAAAAGAATTGTTTACAACTCTTCTTGAACAATCAGATGACGTAAATGTTTTAACCTCTTATTTATGGTTATTGCGTACATGGGGAGAAAAAGAAGAGCTACAACGAATCGCAAACGCAACAAACCATATTTTATCCAACTACCCATTATGCCAAGCTTCGTTATTAAACTAACGCAAGTGACACCACTAGAGGTGATCGAAATGACAAAACGATATTGTGTAGTGGATATAGAAACAACAGGACAAACTGCTGGTGTGGACCGTATCATTCAAATTGGTGCGGTTCTTATTGAGGATGGAGAAATTATCGAACGATTTGCCACCTATGTGAATCCTCTAACAAAGATACCGACGTTTATAAAGCAGCTTACAGGGATAACGGATGAGGTGGTGAAACATGCACCTACCTTTGATTTAGTTGCAAAAGAATTATTATTGATGTTAGAAGGAGCGAGCTTTGTTGCTCATAATGTACGGTTTGACTTGTCTTTTTTACAAAAGGAACTTGAAGATGCAGGCTATCACCCGTTTACTGGCTATGTCATTGATACGGTAGAATTAGCGAGGTTGCTTTTACCGAAAGAAGATGGCTATAAACTAAATCAATTAGCTGAAAAGCTTGATATAACCCATGAACGGCCACACCAAGCAGATAGTGATGCGGAAGTAACCGCTCATTTATTATTAGTATTATTACATAAACTAAAGAAGCTCCCAGCGATTACGTTACAACAACTTAAGCCTGTTATGAAGAGACTTCAATCTGATATTGATCAACTGTTATTGCCGATAATACATGAAAAACAAAGAAAGCTTCAAGATGATGATACGCAATTTGATATTTATAGAGGATTGGCGATCCGTAAAAAGAAAAAATGGAAACGACAGCCTTTAGATGAGCCGATGCCGTTTGCAAAGTATAAAGAAGCTTTAGTGAACCAAGATGGACAATTAGCTAATGTGTTTACGGATTATGAAGTGCGAACAGGTCAACAAGAAATGATGGATGAAGTCAATGATGCTTTAAGTGAGTCTAAGCATTTGCTAATTGAAGCGGGAACAGGAACAGGAAAGTCAATCGCTTATTTACTTCCTTCTGTATTTTGGGCAAAAAACGAACAGAAACCCGTCGTTATTAGTACACAAACGATACCTCTTCAACAACAATTACTCGATCGTGATATCCCCCTTTTAAAAAATGTGACCCCATTTCCATTCCATGTCGCATTATTAAAAGGGCGAAATCATTATTTATGCTTAAGGAAGTTTGAACAACGTGTCATGGGATCTTATGATGAAGATAATTATGATACGCTTTTGTCGATGGGACAAATTTTAATTTGGTTAACGGAAACAACAACAGGAGATGTGGAAGAATTAAACTTGCCATCTGGTGGGAGAGCGTTTTGGCATGAAGTAAAAAGTGATGCAGCGACATGTCTAGGGAACAGATGCCCTTGGTTTTCAAGGTGTTTTTATCAAACGGCACGAAAAAATGCTCAACAAGCAGAAATCATCATTACAAACCATGCTTTGCTATTTACAGATTTAGTTCATAAAAAGTCATTATTGCCCTCATATTCCCAAGTCATTATCGATGAGGCGCATCATTTAGAAGAAGTCGCTTGTGATCATCTCGGAGAACAAACCGATTATGTAACATTTGCTTATTTGTGGAATCGCTTCGGAACGTTAGAAACG
Organism: Alkalihalobacillus sp. LMS39; assembly: GCF_022812285.1. Taxonomy (NCBI): domain Bacteria; kingdom Bacillati; phylum Bacillota; class Bacilli; order Caryophanales; family Bacillaceae; genus Alkalihalobacillus; species Alkalihalobacillus sp. LMS39. Next base: position 2,761,800 of record NZ_CP093300.1, on the reverse strand, counting down.
AAAGGAATTGTTAAACGATTTCACATGGTAGCCGAACAATATGAACTAGACCATGGGGCGAGTTTACATCAATTCGTTCAAGTTGGACAACAAGTGAAAGAAGAGATTGATGAGTTATTTCGGATGTTGCGTGCGTTTGTTGAAAAGCAAGCCGTAGGAAAAACTGAAATCGGTCGAATTAGTTATCGCTATATGGCACATGAAGAGTCGGGGCCACTATGGTCAAATATAACAGAAGTGGCTTTAAGAATGTTAATGTATAGTAAAAATATGGAACAACTCGGAATGAAACTCGCAAAACCACTAGAGCTTATAAAAGATGGGTTAACATTAGAAGAACGAGGCGTGTTAACGGATTTTAAGAGCTGGCTACAAAGCTGGCAAGAAGAAACAACAAAGATTGAGCGTTTATTGCTAGAATATGACCCTAATCTAGTGTATTGGATGGAAACCGATGAACGTGGTGCCAAAAATGGAAGCTTTCTATATAGTAAGCCGATTGATATTGGTGAACTATTAGCGGACCATTTTTTTATGCATAAAAAAAGTGTCGTGTTAACGTCAGCGACGCTAACTGTGAAACGGTCGTTTTCTTATTTAATTGAACGGCTTGGCTTACAAGACTTTGGGCCAAGTACGACCATTGTTCCATCTCCATTTCAATATGAGACACAAGCAAAACTTCTTATTCCAACTGATGTACCGGCGATCAATTCGCCTCAATTCAAAGATGATATTATTGATAAAATCGTGGATGTTGCTTTTGTAACTAAAGGCAGGATGTTAATTTTATTTACCTCCTATGATATGTTAAAGCAAGTGTATGCGAAAGTAAAAGACCGTCTTAGTGATGAAGACTTTCATTTAATCGGGCAAGGGGTAAATAGTGGCAGTCGAGCTAAACTAATGAAAGCATTCAAACAGCACGATAAGGCGATTTTGTTTGGAACGAGTAGTTTTTGGGAAGGAATCGATATTCCTGGTGAAGATTTAAGCTGCCTTATTATTGTCAGGCTCCCATTTTCTCCACCAGATGACCCTGTATTAGAAGCGCGTAGTGAACGATTAAAAGAAACAGGAAAAAATCCGTTTATGGAATTGTCTTTACCACAAGCGATTCTTCGTTTTAAACAAGGGTTTGGTCGGTTAATTCGAACATCTCATGACAAAGGCGTTGTCATCGTATTTGATAAACGAATTATCACAACAAAATATGGAGCATCTTTTCTCGCGTCTCTTCCATCTGTTCCTGTTTATGAAGACGAGATGAAATCACTGCTAAACGTTTGCAAAAACTGGTTGTAAATTCAATCATATATTATGCGCATATGTCGTAAACTAACCTCAAGAGATAAATAGAGGGGAGATACTTAAATGCGCATCGTGCTCTTAGGGCTTGTATGCTTTTTTTCCATGCAATTATATGGTTGTTCTACAATGGAAGTAAGCAGTACGGTAACAGGGGAAAGCTTTGAATTTGAAGTGGATTATAACTTGAGTAAAGATGAAATTGCGTTTACATACTTTGATATACCTGATGGTGAAGCAACGTTAATTCAATCAGGAGAAGGTGGGACGGTTCTTATTGGTACTGGTCATCCGTCAAGCCAAGTTGATTTCGCAAAACGTCTACATATGTTTCATGTAGAAAAGATTAATTCGCTTATACTAGTGAATGATGAACCTGAATATAGTGGAAACCTTTTATGGCTGCTTGACCATTACCCTGTCGAACAAATTATTGTACCTGTTGGGATGAAAGAGTCGATTGAAAAACGGTATGGGATTGAAAGCGATAAAATCACGGTGTGGGATGTAGGAGTGAAAGAAGAGCTTTTACCGTCATTAGAAACAGAAGTATTATATTCAGGAGATGATCCTTATGATTCATTTGTACTTGTGTTTACATATGGGCAATTAAAAACATTATATATGGGCGTGGCGAATGAAAAAATTGAAGAGCAGTTAACTGAACAATATCATTTAAAGTCAGCGATATTAAAAGTGGCTGATTTTGGAAGTGATAAAGGGACGTCTCAATTGTTTTTGGAAGAAGTCGACCCTCAAGTAGCGATTTTGTTTCAAAAGCGCGGTCAAACGGTCAGTCAAGATGTCATCTTTCGTCTCCAAGAAACATGGATTGATATTTATCAAACATATAAAATTGGAACTGTATCCATTCGTTCAGATTTAAAAAACTATGAAGTGTTAACTGTAAACCCTCAGGAGGAGTTTCCGTCGATTATCACGAAATAAAATAAGGTGGAAACGTTAAAACAAGGAGTTTTTTTTATGAGTCAGCAATATTTTTACAATGGTGTCATCATTACACTAAATGAACATGATGATATATGGGAGAGAGGGTCTTTTTTAGTTGATGAAAAGGGCAAGGTTGTTCATGTGAATGAAGGGCCACCTCCGTTAGATGAGCCGGAAACAATGTATATTGATTTAAAAGGAAAATGGGTTTTACCTGGATTAATAAATACACATGGTCACACAGGCATGACGATGCTGCGAGGTCATGCGGATGACTTACCACTCGAACAGTGGCTACAAGATAAAATGTGGCCAATAGAATCCCGGTTCACTAAGGAAGCTGTTCTGGCTAGCCAATCGCTAGCGATGGTTGAAATGCTGAAGTCAGGAACGACGACATTTTTAGATATGTACCATCTTCATCTAGCTGATATGGCCGAGCAAGTTGTTAAAGTAGGTATGCGTGCTGTCATGACAAGAGGGATGATCGGTTTATGTTCGGTTGCTGAGCAAAAGGAAAAAATTCAAGAAGCGGTTCATTTTGCAACGGAATATCGCGGGGCAGATGATGGAAGGGTTACGACGATGTTATCTCCTCATGCCGTTTACACTTGTCCACCTAATTTTATTGAGATGGTTGTAAATGAAGCACATCGTCATTCATTACCGTTACATACCCATATGTCAGAAACGGCGTTTGAAGTCGAAGAAAACGAACGAAAGTATGGGAAGCGACCTGTTGCTCATTTAGCCGATTTAGGATTCTTTTCAACGAAATCTCTTGTTGCTCATGCGGTTCATGTTAATGAGGAAGAAATGGAGCTATTGCATAAACATAATGTTTCAGTATCCTATAACCCAATGAGCAATTTAAAGTTAGGATCAGGAATCGCACCAGTAGCGACTATGGTGGAAAAAGGGATTACAGTAGCGTTTGGTACAGATAGTGCCGCATCGAATAATCATTTAGATTTGTTTGAAGAAATGAGAACGGGGATATTAATACAAAAAGGGGTACAACAAAACTCCACTGTCTTGCCAGCGAAAAAAGCGTTACAAATGGCCACAACAAATGGGGCCGAAGCGTTAGGGCTACAGTATGTCGGGCAAATAAAGTGTGGTTATGAAGCTGACTTTATTACAATTTGTCCTGATGGGCCACACTTCCAACCAAACAATCACATTGTTTCCCATCTTGTCTATACGGCATCTGGCCGTGATGTAAACGATGTGTATGTCAAAGGCAAGCAGCTTGTTAAAGATAAAGTTTGTACAACGATGGACGAAGAAAAGATACAATTTGAATTAAATCAACAATATAATCGATTATTATAAAAATGAATCCTGCGGGCAACAGGATTCATCGAGGTGTGAGCAGAGAATATTTTTTAAAAGGCTATTTTTCTTTGTGCAATAGAGAAGGAAAATATGTTTGCCTAACATTACACTCTAATGTTTTTTCCTTTTCTGGGCGATGAGTAGAAGAAAGAGCGTACCATTGTTTTTCGTGTTGAAATAATTCAGCTGTGGAACAGTGAGTTATCCAATGTGTCACGCTCATACCTCCCTTTAGTTGAGCGTTACTAATAGTATGGCCGAAACTTGTGTATATATGATTAGAAAAAACTTGAACAAAAAGGATGACATTAACGTGGAAAAAAAACAAACGGAACAAAAAATGGACGTTATTTCAACAGTGAAAATTGAGAAAACACCTGATGTATATAAAATTGTCGATGCGTTAAATCGAACATTAAAAGAAGACGATTTAATGTTTGGCTTAGCTCTTGACCAAAAAGACCGGTCAAAAATGGTGTTTACGATTTATCGGACATAGAGGGTTGCTATGAAGAAATGGATTATTTTCGGTATTGCATTGTTCGTTGTCGTTATTGTTAGTATGTCTACTTATTTTTATCAAACCATTCGTTCACCAATCGTTGCTGAAAAAGCAGAAATTAGTGAGTTTGTAATCGAAAATACAGCCGTTACAAACGTTGATATGGTTGAGTTGTACCATGGTACAGAAAGTTATTTTGTCATAGAAGGTAGTAATGAACAGGATGAAAATATTATCGTTTGGATAAACAAAGAAGACCGTGAATCGATCATTGTTCGAAATGCAGCAGACGGTATAACAAAAGACCAAGTCCGTTCTTTTGCTTTATCAGAACTTGACCCTAAAAAAATCATTTCGATTAGGTTAGGGTATGAAAATGACCGTACCGTTTATGAAATTACGTATATTGATGAAGAAGACCGGTATTCTTATTACTATATGACATTTTCCGATGGTACATTTGTAAAAAGATACAGTTTGCGTAAAGAAACAACGTAACAACTTTTGAAAAAGGTTGAATCGAAAGATCACAACGATTATAGTAGTAGTGAATACAGTAGGGGAGGAAATCAAATGAAATTAGCGAAACGTGTTTCAACATTAACGCCATCATCTACATTAGCGATTACGGCAAAAGCAAAAGAATTAAAAGAAGAAGGACATGATGTTATTGGCTTAGGGGCAGGGGAGCCAGATTTTAACACTCCTCAATATATTATTGATGCAGCTGTTCGTTCGATGGAAGATGGCCATACGAAATATACTCCATCAGCCGGTTTACCGAAGTTAAAGCAAGCAATTGTTGGAAAGTTTAAAGAAGACCAAGGAATTACATATAAACCGAGTGAAATTATTGTTTGTTCTGGTGCAAAACACGCACTATATACGCTTTTTCAAGCGATTCTTGATGAGGGCGATGAAGTAGTAATCCCAACACCATATTGGGTTAGTTATCCTGAACAAGTGAAGTTAGCAGACGGTGTTCCTGTATACGTTGAAGGAAAAGAAAGCAATGAGTTTAAAGTCACTCCGGATCAATTACGATCGGTTATTACAGAGAAAACGAAAGCATTCATTTTAAACTCACCGAGTAACCCAACTGGTTCAATGTATTCTGAAGAAGAATTACGTGCCTTAGGTGAAGTGTGTGTGGAAAAAGATGTACTCATCGTATCTGATGAAATTTATGAAAAATTAGTGTACGGTGGCGAAACACATCTATCTGTCGCGCAGTTATCCCCACAACTAAAAGAGCAAACGCTTATTATTAATGGGGTTTCTAAATCACATTCAATGACAGGCTGGAGAATTGGTTATGCGGCTGGATCTGAAGAGATTATTAAAGCGATGACGAATTTAGCGAGTCATAGTACATCAAATCCAACGTCAAATGCCCAATATGGAACGATTGCTGCCTATACAGAAGATGATGGCTCTGTTGAAAAGATGAGACAAGCGTTTGAAGAACGTTTAAATAAAGTATATGAGCAATTGGTTGCTATTCCAGGCTTATCATGTGTTAAGCCAAAAGGAGCATTTTATTTATTCCCGAATGCAAAAGAAGCAGCTACATCTTGCGGATATGATTCTGTTGATGATTGGGTAAGTGCGCTACTAGAAGAAGAAAAAGTGGCGCTCGTACCGGGATCTGGTTTCGGTGCACCGGAAAATGTGCGTCTTTCCTATGCGACATCTTTAGATTCGATTGAAGAAGCGCTTCGTCGCATTGAACGATTTATTCAAAAAAAATCAAAATAATGCAATAATGGTGTAGCATTGAGGTTTGCCTCTTTCTACACCATTTTTTTGCAGTGAAGCCTCCGCACTGTTTATGGTAAGTAAGCGGCCACAAAAACAGTTATCTGTGAATATTGCTAGCGTTTTGGAACGTTGGTGGACACAGGAGCAGTTAATCATCATATATCGGTAGGAATAGAGTTGCTTTTGTGTGAGTAAGGGCTCCTGTGGCCGCTAAAAATCGGAAACCCATATCATGTTCACAAATAACGGCTGCTCTGACCGAAAAATGAGAGTTATTCGCGTGCAAACTTTGAAATTGTTCTTTTTCTTATTCGTTTGTCAAAAATTGCGTCATGGTCGAATGAAAGGTATAATGAAGGTTGGTATACATAGAAGAACTGTTTTTGGAGGGAAAAATGTGAAAACAACAATTGCAAAAGTAGGTCAATTTGTTGAAAAAGAAGTTACAATTGGAGCTTGGATTGCCAATAAGCGCTCAAGCGGGAAAATTGCGTTTTTACAGCTTCGTGATGGGACAGGCTTTATTCAAGGTGTTGTCGTCAAAGCAGAAGTAGAGGAATCCATTTTTTTAAAAGCAAAAAACATAACACAGGAATCATCTCTATATGTAACAGGAATTGTTAGAGAAGATGAGCGTGCTCCTTCTGGATATGAATTAACGGTAACAAATCTTGAGGTCATTCATGAGTCTGTTGATTACCCGATTACACCAAAAGAGCATGGTACAGAGTTTTTAATGGACCATCGTCATTTATGGTTACGTTCTAAAAAACAACATGCTACAATGAAAGTTCGTAATGAGATTATTCAAGCGACATATGAGTTTTTTAATAAAGAAGGGTTTGTTAAAGTTGACCCACCAATTTTAACAGGAAGTGCCCCGGAAGGAACAACAGAACTATTCCATACGAAATATTTTGATGAAGATGCGTACTTATCCCAAAGTGGTCAACTTTATATGGAAGCTGCCGCAATGGCATTAGGAAAAGTGTTTTCATTTGGGCCGACGTTCCGAGCAGAAAAATCAAAAACACGCCGTCATTTAATCGAATTTTGGATGATTGAACCAGAAATGGCGTTTTATGAATTTGAAGATAATTTACAAGTACAAGAGCAATATGTTGCACATATTGTTCAATCTGTTCTTGCTAATTGTGGTCTTGAGTTAAAAACACTAGGCAGAGACATTTCGAAATTAGAGCAAATCAAAGCGCCATTCCCTCGAATCACATATGATGATGCGATTCAGTTTTTACATGACAAAGGCTTTGATGATATTAAGTGGGGCGAAGATTTTGGTTCTCCACATGAAACGGCAATTGCTGATAGCTATGACAAACCAGTGTTTATTACTCATTGGCCTACTTCATTAAAGCCGTTTTACATGCAACCATCTAAGGAAAATCCAGATGTTGTCTTATGTGCGGATTTAATTGCACCAGAAGGCTATGGTGAAATTATTGGAGGGTCAGAACGAATTCATGACGCTGCGTTACTTGAGCAGCGAATTAATGAGCATGGTCTTCATAAAACAGCGTATGAATGGTATCTACATCTACGCCAATACGGATCTGTTCCGCATTCAGGGTTTGGGCTTGGTTTAGAGCGAACAGTCGCATGGTTGTGTGGCTCAGAACACGTCCGCGAAACGATTCCGTTCCCAAGATTATTAAATCGATTATATCCATAAGAAAGTAGGAAAGCTGTCGCGAGCGACGGCTTTTTTTTTCGACATATATAAGAAAGCATATAAGTTTTAAAAGACGCTCCCGTCATGGATATGTTATTTGTGCTAACTGAACGGTCTGTAAGATTTAACCTGTGAATAGGATAGATTTGCAACGCCAGTAATCATTTTTCCAAACGGTATAGCCGTGGTTAGACCACTGTCGAATTTAATCAATCTCTGTCGTGTCTCCTAGCCCTTTTCATGGTACAATAGGATAGTGAGGTGTAGTCATAATGAAGAAACAATTGTTGTTACGATGGATGACAATGGGACATGTCTCAGTATCCAAAGTGTTATTGCAACACTATGCAAAACTTGGACTGAATGAAGAAGAACTCGTTTTATTAATCCATGTGCATTCTTATATAGAAGAAGGATTTTCTTTTCCGACACCAGAAGACTTATCAAAGCGGATGACGCTATCTTCGTTACAATGTTCACAATTACTCCGTCAACTTTTAATGCGAGGGTTTATCACAATTGAAGAAAATAATGACAATGGTGTCTTTTCTGAATATTATTCATTAGAACCTTTGTGGGAACAGTTATTTTATTTACTTTCTGAAGAACAGGGGCAACAAGAAGACGCTGAAAAAGAAGAAACAGAATTAAATGTTTATTCGATTTATGAGCAAGAGTTTAGTCGACCATTATCTCCAATGGAATGTGAAACACTGTCAATGTGGATTGATCATGACCAGCATTCTCCTGAACTCATTATTGCAGCGCTAAGGGAAGCGGTTGTATCTGGAAAATTAAATTTTCGCTATATCGACCGGATCTTATTTGAATGGCAAAAAAATCATGTCCGTACTGTACAAGAGGCAAAAGCCTATGGGGAAAAATTTCGGAAAGTGCAACAAAAACAAAAAAATGACACGGAACGTCCTACTTCAGAGAAATTTCCAACATTTAATTGGTTAGAAAAATAATAGTGCAATAGATGAGAAAAAGGAAAGGGTGTCTTCATAAGGTTTGTTGGACCTTAGTATTCACCCTTTTTTCGTTTGCCAAAGAGGAAAGGAAGAAAACAATGTTAACAAAAGCTCAAATTTCACATGTATTAGAACAATTGGATGACATGTTTCCAGATGCTGAATGTGAATTAACGCATAGTAATCCGTTTGAACTCATCATTGCTGTATTGCTTTCAGCTCAATGTACAGATGCATTAGTCAATAAAGTAACACCAAAACTTTTTAGCAAATATAAAACACCAGAAGATTATATTGCGGTTCCTTTAGAAGAGCTGGAACAAGATCTACGCTCGATCGGTTTGTTCCGAAATAAAGCGAAAAATATTAAGAAGCTGTGCCAAGCCTTGCTAGAGCAATATGGGGGTGTTCTTCCGCAAGACCGTGATGAACTAACAAAGCTAGCAGGTGTCGGACGAAAAACAGCAAACGTCGTCGTATCGGTTGCTTTTGGTGTTCCTGCGATTGCAGTTGATACACATGTGGAAAGAGTGTCAAAGCGATTAGGAATTTGCAGGTGGAAAGATAATGTGAAACAAGTGGAAGAAACGTTGATGAAAAAAATACCGAAAGAAAAATGGTCTGATGCACACCATCAATTTATATTTTTCGGTCGCTATCATTGTAAAGCGCAATCACCTCAATGTGAAATCTGTCCTTTACTTGATATATGTCGAGAAGGACAAAAACGAATGAAAAGTCGGGGGAAATGAAAATGAATGATATGAAAGTGCCAATTCCATTTCAACGACGACCCTTTTTTGAAAAAGATGAGCACTTTAAGATGCACAAACAAACAGTTCTAGAAAATTTGACCTCCTGTTTTTTTTACTATGATATGTTATTTCAGACAGAAGGAAATGCTGAACAACCTTGGGTAGAGCGCAAAAAAAATGTGCCTTTATTATTTCAATATTATAAAGAACAAATTCAAGTCATTGACCATTATTTTCAAAAACGTGACAGAAAACAAGCAAATGCACCTATGATCCAGATGATTGCGTTTTTAATAACAGCGGTTTACTGGACAAATGAAAAGCCTGTAGCAACGCTCATCAATGTGGAAGATGACATTGTTAGTCTATCTTACACACCAGTTAATATAGGAGAACGATTAGGCTTCATTTTGCAAACTCCAGACCATTATCACTCATTTATTCAAGTAAAGTCATTGTTTGACGAAGCGGAAAAAGTTTTTTTTCGCATGCTCGTAAAAGAGCGGTTATAGCTTTTTATTTTTTCGAAAATTCGATATAGTAAAGGGAAGGAGAGTGGAGCTATGAAATTGGAACAAGAGGAAGAGATTTTATTAAAGGAACTTCCATTATCAGAAGAAGAAATCCATCGCTTATCAAAAATAAAGAAAAAAGCAGAACAGTCATTTTTCGAAGTCGCTTTTTGTGGCCACTTTTCTGCCGGAAAATCAACAATTTTAAACCGATTACTTGGGGCAGAGGTTTTGCCAACAAGTCCCATTCCGACAAGTGCAAATATTATCTCGATTATGAATGGACCGCTTGCTTTACATGTGAAAAATCGCCATGGGGAAGAAACAAAGTGGGAAGGTGAAATACCCTGGCAACGGGTAAGAGAATGGGGAATGAACGGTCACGATATATCAGAGCTTACGATTTGTGCCCCGTTAGACTTTTTAGGAAACCATAGTAAAATTCTCGATACTCCTGGCGTGGATTCAACTGATGAATCACACGAAGCAGTAACGGTTGAACAATTATATACTACTGACGTTATTGTGTATGTGATGGATTATAATCATGTGCAATCAGAAACGAACTTATATTTTTTAAAACAGCTTTCAAAAGAAAAGAAACCGCTCTATATTGTTATTAATCAAATTGATAAGCATAACGAAGAAGAATTATCGATTCAAACGTTTACACAATCGATTGAAGATGTTTTTCAAAGTTGGGAGATCTCTTATTTAGGGATGTATTTTACAACAATGAAACACCCGGACCATCCGTTGAATGAATTTACGCAATTTTCTAGGCAAATGAAAGCGTTGTTGTATAATAGTGAATCATTGATGCCCGTAGCGAAAGAAAGATTAGTCGAAGGAACAATGAAGGCAATCGAGCATCGGTTATTTGAAGAAAAAAAAGAAAAAGTGGATGAAGTAAAAGAGCTTCTTCAAGAGAAGGGCTATGATGAACAACAATTAGTTGAACGTAATGAAACGGTTCAGCTTGCCTACAACATGTCAAACGCTAATCAATTCGTTGACCAAGCCTTTTCCAAAGAAATGGAGTCTTTATTTGCTAATGTCACACTATTTCCTTTTACGACAACAGATTTAACAAGAAATTGGCTCGAGAGCATGCAATCTTCGTTTAAAGTAGGCTTATTTTTCACGAAAAAGAAAACCGAAGAAGAACAAGAAAAACGACTTCAAGCGGTATTGGAAGAATTACAAGACAAAGTAAAAACTCAACTTATTTTTCATGTGCAAAAATATTTTCAACAGCTTGATAAAGTAAAATTAACGAATAAAGAATTGGTTGAACAAGCGATTACAAAACTTAATGTTGAAGTAAATGCAAAATTATTTCACGACAATGTGAAAACGGAACATACTAGTCGTGATTATGTCTTTACGTTTACAAAACAGATCACGAATGAAATTGTGAAAGCTGTTCGAAAACAGGCCATGGATGTGTTAGAGCTATATAAGCAAGGAATGCAATCGTATTGGAACAAAGAAAAGGAGCGGTTGCACTTAAAGCTAAAGCAGTATGAAGTGATCGATACGTATATCGAACAAATGAATGTCATTGAAAAAGAATATGACCGTCTCATTGAACAAACAACAAAAATTGAATTAAAGCAGTCACACGAGCTTGAACTTCAAATGAAAGACGCCATGAAGGAGCCTTTCCCTGATACTGATAAAGACCAGCATGATACGTTCAATGTTTCATTGCCGAGCGAGTCAGTCATTGAAACGATTTGGAATGAAGTCGAGAAAACAGAGCAAGTCGAGCAAGCTTTTGATGATGAAACAACCCGAAATTGGTTAGATAAAGTAAAAGAAAGCTTACTGCCATTCGAAGACAATGTCCTGCTTCAACAAGAGCGGCAGCAATTACTGGAACGAATCGAAAGATATGAAAAACAGACATTTGTGATTTCATTATTTGGTGCTTTTAGCGCAGGGAAATCTAGTTTTGCTAACGCTCTTTTAGGAGAATCGATTTTGCCTGTTTCACCACACCCAACAACAGCGACAGTGAATACAGTGCAACAATCGACATCTGAACATGCCCATGAAACGGCACAAGTCTATGTGAAATCATTTGCTCAACTTGATGAAGAAATTAAAGCAGTAGGTGAGCAGTTAGATGAAAATGTGACGTTAGATTCCATTGATAAGTGGAAACCGAAGCGCCATGTATATGAATCAAGCTGGCAAAAAACATATGCCGAGTATTTACGGACGATTCAATCAACATTACGAGAAACAACATGGCAATTAGGCTCGACATTTGAAGTGTCTTTATCTCAATTACAACCGCTAATTGCCGAAGAAAAAAATGCATGTTTGCTTGAAAAAGTTGATATTTTCTATGATTGTGACATTACGAAAAAAGGAATTACGCTTGTCGATACACCAGGGGTAAACTCGATTCATGGCCGTCATACGAATGTCGCTTTTCATCAGTTAAGAAGGTCAGATGCTATTTTTTATGTGACATATTACAATCATGCTTTTTCAAAGGCTGACCAATATTTTCTACAACAAATGGGAAAAGTGAATGAAAGCTTCACCCATGATAAATTATATTTCGTTATCAATGCTGCTGATTTAGCTGGCAGTGAATATGAATTAAATGGTGTTCGTAAACATGTGTATGAACAGCTACAACGAAATGGCATTGACAAGCCGCGGTTATATCATTTGTCTGCTAAAAAAGGGTTAGAAGCTAAAAGACAAGCAACAACAGAAGATAAATGGTTTCAAACGTTCGAGCAATCATTTTACAAACAAACGATTGCAGAGCTTAAAGAACTGAGCTTTGCGATTATCCAAGAACAAACAAAACAATATACTGAAATTATAAAAAACAGCTTAGCATTTATGAATGAGGAAAAAGAAAAACAACAAGAGGAGCATAAGCAATTGCTAACAGCGATTGCACAAGCAAAATCAAGGATTGAAGCAGCTTCATTTTCACATGTTATTTTTGATATTCAGCAAGAGCTTGACCAATTATCAGTTTATTTAAAAGATCGGATGCTGTATGTGTTAAATGACTTTTACACGCATGCGATTAATGCGGCAACCATTACTGGGTCATCAAAAAAAGAACTACAAAAGAGTCTAACCACTGCTATACGGGAGTGGAAGGGTCATGGTGAATATGTGTTAAAGCAAGAACTTGAAGCCAATTTAATTCGCCTTGAGCAAAAGGTGAAAAACCGTGCACAGCAGTGGGTAGGAGAACAAGAGATTGAACTACATCAGTCATTTCCATATTTGACATGTAGCGATGAGGTTTTAGTTGATCCTTTTACGCTTACACATCCTCTTGTACTACAAATAGAAATTGACCATTTCACAACGATTAAGTCAAAGAAAGATTTCTTTGAAAATAAAGGGATTAGTCACTTAAAAGAATCCTTAGTTCAAGAAGGTGGTCGTTTAGCGTCCATTGTGATTACCGAGACACAGCAAGAGCTTCATCACCAAGTTGAAGAAAAAAGTGCAGCAATTGAAAAAATGGTGAAAGAGCGACTACAACTAGCCGTACAACAAGAAAAACTTCGGTTCGAACAAATGCTAGATAAATCTGGTCAACAAATATTAATGGAAGAGCAACAAGCTCTAGCTGTTCTTGTATAATGGGTAAAAAGCGGAGGCAAATGTCTCCGTTTTTTTTCGATTAGACAATTATCATGTTTGTACGTAAACAAAAACACTCCCGCGTTTTTCTTATTGTTAATGGGAAGTAAGCGGTCATGAAAGCCGTTATCTGTGAACATTGCTAGTGTTTTGGAACGTTGGTGGACACAGGAGCAGTTAATCATAATATAACGCTAGGAATAGAGTTGCTTTTGCGCGAATAAGCGCTCCTGTGGCCACTAAAAAACGGAAACCCATATAATGTTCACAAATAACGTTTGCTATGACCGCAAAAATGAGAGAAGTGGAATCAATAGAACAACAGCGTTTGTACAAACTATTTATTTTGCTGTTATGAACCTAAAATAATGAGCCAACCGGTTTTGGAGAAACACATATGCTCCAGTGTCACCAACAGAAAATAGACAAAACACCATTGAGAGCTATTTCTCAATGGTGTTTTGTCTACAATCTAGCCTTTACTTATATAAGTTCAGGTTCTTTTTCATTACTTAACTATCTTCTTCGTTATTTCGGTTGTCATTTCCGCGATTTCCACCGCCATTCCCGTTTCCATTGCCATTTCCATTGTCATCATCTTCCTCTTCTGGTTCTTCAGGCAATATGTCGATCGGTAAATCAATATCATCATCATCCGGTGGTGGAGCGTCACCATCATCTGGTGGTGTCTCATCATCATCTTCAGGCGGAATGTCGTCAACCGGATCTGGAATTTCGACTTCATCTTCAGGAATTCTTACTTCAACTTGAGCAGGGTCACTTTGTAAATCAGGTGACTCATCAGATATCGCAATGACTTGGAATCGATATGTTGCTCCTGGCTCCGGATTAGAGACGACAAATTGCATATCATTTGTAATATCTAATGTTTGGAATTCGCCACCATTAATGCTTTGTGTCACTTTAAAGGAAACATTGTCCCTTGTTGCTTCAGGATAATTCCAACTCATAACAATTTGATTTGCATCTTCATTATAAGCCGCCATAAAATCAGTAGGCTTATCAAGCTTTTGGTATGTTTCACTTACTTTACTTGGCTCTGTTCCTTTTACAAATAGTTCATAGACAATTTCACTTTCAGGTGTGAAATCACTAGGAAGAAGACCTGTTGACCGCTCAATACCGACTCGAACGACAGAGTCAGGCTGAACAAAGTCTTCGGTTTCTTTTCCTTCCGATACTTTACTCATTACATTTTTAAAAATATGCTGAGCAATATACCTGTCATTTTGACCGATGTAATTTCCTTCTCCAAATCGGTCGTATCCTGTCCAAACGGCGGCAGTATAGTTTGTTGTATATCCGGCAAACCAAACGTCAGGGACGGCATACGTATTAGTTGGAATGTTAAAACGGGCAAAGTCTTCTTGTGCAAAATTGGTTGTTCCTGTTTTCCCGGCTAACGGTAAATTCGGTATTGCTGCTTGTGTTCCTGTTCCAGAAGTAACAGCGGTTTTCAGCATATCAGAAATCATATAAGCAGTATAATCACTCATTGCAACTTCTGGTTCCGGACTTGTATGAATGACTCTACCATCTGGAAATTCAATTTTTCGAACTGTATGTGGTTGATTATAAACTCCTTCATTTCCAAACGCAGAATAAGCTCCGGCTAAATCAAGAGTAGAGATTCCTGTTGTAAATCCACCAATCCCATAGGCTTCGGTAATTTCGACGCGCTCACCTTTTTGGTTTGTAAAAGGGACACCTAGTCCTTCAGCAAATTCTTGGGCTTCTTCAAGTCCAACTTCTTGTAATGCTTTTACTGCAGGAATATTTAATGAAACAGCTAAAGCACGTCTCATCGTCACAGGTCCCTCAGGTTGTCGACCAGCATTACGAATTTCTTGTTCTGAGTTCGTGTAGCGGTGGGGCTCATCGACAAAGATGCGGCCAGTGGACCATTTATGATATTCAATTCCAGGGCCATAATCTAAAATCGGCTTAATTGTTGATCCTGGTTGCTTTTTAATCATTGTGGCATAGTTAAACGCTTGTTTTACTTCTGGTTGTTTTCGACCGCCACCGATCGCTTTAATTTCACCTGTTTTTGTATCTAGTAGTGTAACACCTGCTTGAAAATCTTCGTTATCAGGATAATTTTGAATATATTCATCTGTTTGTAATACAGCTTCTACATGTTGTTGTGCTTCTTGGTCTAGTGTTGTGTATATTTTTAAACCTGCCGTATACAAATCACTTGCAGAAATGCCTTCGATACTATCGACTTCACTTACTACTTGGTCAAGAAATGACGCATAAGCATATGTTTCTCTTTTTGATGGATTTAGTTGGTCTTCAACAGAAATAGAACGAGCTTCTTCTGCTTCTTCGGCCGTTATTTTTCCGTGACGTTCCATTAACCCAATAACGATATTACGACGCGTTTCTGCTGCTTCCGGATTTTTTAACGGATTAAAATGGTTTGGCCGTTGGGGAAGTCCAGCTAAAAGAGCAGCATCTGCAATCGTAAGTTCTTCTAAATCCTCTTTGTTGAAATACGTAATCGCTGCTTGTTGAACACCATAAGCACCTTCACTAAAGTAAATGCCATTTAAATACATTTCTAAAATTTGGTCTTTTGAATATTCTTGTTCTAATTTGACCGCAAGATATTGTTCTTGGACTTTACGCGAAATTGTTTTTTCAGGGGACAAAAACGCATTTTTAATTACCTGTTGCGTAATCGTACTTGCTCCTTCAGCGCCAAAGCCACTTTGAACATTTGCTGCAACGGCACCAAATAAGCGGCGAATATCGATACCGAAATGCTCTCGAAAACGAACATCTTCTACAGATATAAACGCATCTTCAACAAGTTCAGGAATGTCATTAATGTTAACTCGAATGCGATTTTCAGTAGCTTCTAACTGCGTGAATAATTCGTCATCTTGATCTAATATTTGTGCAGGTTGTGAGAACATTAATCGATCTGGGTCAAGCGGAGGAGCGCCTTGAATCATTGCAAATAAAGTAATACCTCCTGCAAGGAACCCGATAACACTAAAGATGAGAAATGCGATAACAATTTTCTTGAAAAGCTGTTTTTTATTTTTTCCTACTTTTTTTGACTTTTGTTGAGTTTTTCTTCTACCTGTTCTCGTTTTCATATCTTCTGACATGAGCGTTTCTTCCTTTCTCTTGTCGTTCATGCATAAATATTTCCTCTGTTGCTAAAAATAAACGTCATGAACAACTTTTAAGTAATCAACCCTTGGATGATAACCAACAGTTACGATATGTCCTAGTTTTTCAATTTCTTTTTTAGGAATCGATTTTCTGGATGTTTGCTGCTGTTTATAAAACAAAATTAAATGGGTAGCATCCAATAAAAACACTTCATCAGTTGTTGTAAAACGAAGCAATACAAAACAAATTCCTTTTTGGTCAATGACTTGTTTCATATGATTGATTTGATGGTCATGAAAGTTTTTTAAAGGAAAAGATGTTTTATTTTTTGTTTCCTTTGCTTCAAAATCAATATGTTTGCCTTCGTACACGCCGTTATAATCAGTTGTGGACGGTTGTCGGAAATAAGCTTCTTTTATGACGGCAGCACTTCGAGTAGGATAATCTACTTTCACAATTTGCAGTGGTGTTGGTTTTTTATGAATAACGGCAATTTGTTGAGCTAAGTAAAAGGCGTTTGTATCGTTTATATCTTCCTCAAACGTCATTCCGCGATTGCTGAAACTTATTTTCTTTTGTTGGCTATGATTGGTTTTGGGTTGTTTCTCATATTTTTTTCCGTTTGGGTAATGGATCGCCATGACATCACCTTCCTTCCAATCAAACCGAGTAGACATGATCCCATCAAGTAATCATACCATAAATTTTATGGTATTATCGGAAAAATTCAAGAAAAATTTCTCTCATAGTTTTTATTAGTTTCTCACAATTCATCCTTATGCAAACATCGACTAGAAGTTGTCCATTTTTTGATGAAAGGAAGAGAGAGATGACGATATCACAGCTACCTCCTCGTGAAAAACAGCTGATTTCAAATATAAAAAAAGCAACAAACCGTGGAAATATCGATAATATTTCACGTACCATATTTTATGCATTATTTTTCAAGCGTCATAAAGAAATTCGCTGGGCGTTATTAGCGAGTATTGTATCACGAAATGCTGGATGGAACATGACCGATCTAGAAAGCAATTGGTTTCGAGAGTTACTAAGTTTAAAATTTCGCTCAAGGGTTTTTTTAACATATGAACGAGCGAATTGGTGTATATTTTCCGATGCTTATCCCCAATTATTGCTTTACGAGTATTCAAAGAAATGGAATCGACCATTGTTTCATTTGCTCGATTATTTTCACGTTTCCACTTTTATGAAAAAAGAATGGGAACGTTTCTGGGAATGTCCTGAAATCGAAAGGTTATGTACGGCTCTCATCATTAATGAACAGCACGTCATTCAAAAGCCTGTCATTGAACATCCACAAATTAAAAAGCATGTATTTCAATCTCTCGTTTATATTACGGAAGAACATTTACATTTCAGTTATGTGTTATTCCCAACGAGAGAAGGGAAGTTATATGGATTTTATGTAAAAAACTTTACTGATGTGAAAGAAAGAATTGAATTAGGGAAGAAATTAGCATGGTTATTATATGACTCTGATGATACTTTTTCGATTCGAAAGTTTGGCTTGCAAATTGAGCATACTGGTTCAAGAAAAGACTATGAGCGATATTTACCTTGGACCATTGGAAAAAAAACGCCTTTTTTAAGAACTACCTTTCCGATTGTCGGACATAAAAGAGAGAATACAATAGATTGGTTTCATGAAGGGATGGAGATGAAGCCATTTTTTAAAGACATAAAAAAACCAAAAGACATTGATATTACTTCTTGGTATAAAAAGAAAATGTCACAGCTAGAATTTGCTGTGAAAACAGAAAATCGTCTATTGCCAGACGGGGTGATAAAATAAAGATATGTCCAATGGTTGTAATGCCCATTGGACATATCTTTTCACTTATTATTCAGCAGGACGATTTGGACCATTTAATTTTTTATCGCCGTACCCTCGTTGCTGTTCAGACTTTTGACTATCTGGACGTTTTGCTTGTGCTTTTTGCTGCTCTTTAGAATCTGCCACACCGTTCACCTCCGTTTTTGTTCGTTCTTCTATAGTATGAGAAAAACAGGTGTATTCGATTCAATTCGACGCATTCGTTTGAAATTTGTTGAGGATTCAGAACAAAAAGATAAATTCCACTTACTTTGCCGAATCGGTTCTAGTTTTGTCAAGTGGGGAGGGAATCGCTCATTCTTTTCGAATTACTCCTATAACAAGAGTTGCTCGAGTCGCGTGATCCAATCTTGATGGGGGGATTAGAATGGAAAATGTATTTAAGACCAAGGAAGTGTCGGAACTCTTAGGTGTCAATCCGACAACGGTAAAAAGATGGGTAAAGTATTTTGATATTCGTTGCCAAATGAATGAACATGGACATTATTTATTTGGTACATCACATGTTGAAATGCTACGTGAGATTAAAGGTCAACTGAATGCAGGAAAGAAAATGAGAGATGTTCACGTTTCTAGAGTTCAGGCTAGAAAAGAAAAAAGAAAAGATATGATTCCTATCCATCAGTATGAATACCAGTTAAAAGAAATGGTAAATCGAATTGAAGAGTTTGAAGGCAAATTATCAAAGAAAGCTGATGAAGTGGTTAGTTATCAGTTATTGCGGCATCGCACTGAATTAGACCAAATCACAACTATGCTTGAGAAAATTGAAATGCGGCTACAAAAGGTGGAAGAAAGTGCAAAACCAATTATAAACGAAGAAGTGAAAGTCGAAAGGCCAGAGAAAAAACGAGCGTTTATGCAACTCTTTTCAATTTAACCATTCATTGTTAAGATAAGAGCGGAGGTGTTTTGATGGATAACCATAAACAGCTTCGCTTTCTTTCGTTAACGAAAGAATTACGTAAGCTTACTAAAAAAATGTATGATTTTGTTGATATTGAAATGACAAAAGAACGATATGAGGAACGTTTTTTCACTGAGTTTAAACCATTTGCGGATGAAGTCCATTATAAGGCTTCTGAATGGAAAGAGCTTGCCATGGAATGGGTAGATTATGAAAGTCCAAAGTATATTTATACTATGCAAATCACAAACTTATTTGACAATATCACTGGTATGGCGATCACAGTTTGTCAACCGCGGGCACGGAAAAAGAATGTCATTGAAACGATAAAATCAATCGAGTATATTTTGCAAACGATTGAAAGTCAAATGCATGTGAGTATAGAAGGGGCGGGGACAACATGCGATCGATCATAGAGTTTGAAGAGTTACAATCTCGGCTACATGACGCTAACGTTAGAGTCATTGATTGTCGCTTTGAACTAGGAAATCCTCAGGCTGGATTAGAACAGTATGTGAATTCCCATATTGAACATGCACTTTATTTTGATTTGGAAAAGGATTTATCAGGGGAGGTAAAGGAAGTCGGAGGAAGACATCCTCTTCCTCCAATTGAGGAATTTTTACAAAAAGTCCGAACAGCAGGAATTTCTGAAGATTCATTTGTCGTCGTTTATGATAATCAAGACGGAGTGATGGCTTCTAGATGCTGGTGGATGCTTCGTTATATCGGAATTGAAAACGTTTTTGTGTTAAATGGGAATTTTTCAAGCTGGCAAGAAAAGAAGCTTCCTACATCTACTGTTATTCCTACGTTTCCACATTCAGATTATGAAGTGAGAATTCAAGAGCAAATGGTCGCACCAACAAAACTTGTAGAAGAAGTTGTGAGCAAAAAGTATGATGCGATTTTATTGGATTCTCGGGAAAATAAACGGTTTTTAGGAATCGAAGAACCGATTGATAAAATGGCAGGACATATACCGGGAGCTATGTCTTCTTTTTGGAAAAAGACGAAAACAACAGAAGGTATGTGGAAACTAGAGGAAGAAATGAAACAGCAATTTACCATGCTTCCAAAAGAAAAAGAAGTGATTGTTTATTGCGGATCAGGTGTTACGGCATGTCCGAATGTGTTAGCCTTAACTGAATTAGGATATCACGCAAAACTGTATGTTGGTAGTTGGAGCGATTGGATTTCTTATTCACAACATCCCATAGCAAAAGGAGAATGAAAAAAACCAATAGCTTATCTTTGCTATTGGTTTTCATTATGAGAAACGGTGACTTTCCGTCGTGGGAGTGTCCATTTGAAATGAACAGACAACATCCGTAACGTAACAATAGAGAGAAAAAGAGTAATAATAGCGAAAGTGCCTTCTCCTATTCCTAGGCCAATGGCTAAACCGGCAAGCATCGCCCAAAAAATATAAATTTCCGAACGTAAGACAAGTGGTTTTCGACCAGCTAAAATATCTCTCACCATTCCCCCTCCGGCACCTGTTAAAGCCGCTGCGACAATGACAGCACTTAATGGATGGTTCATCGACGTGGCATAAAGGGCACCTTGGATCGCGAAAGCAGCGAGTCCCATCGCATCAAACAGCAATCCCCATTTAATCCAGTGGGTGACCCAAATGTTTGGAAGGAAAAAGGCGAGGGTCATCACAATGATCGCCATAAAAAATAATGTTCCTTGTTCCCATAACGCTGATACGGGAACACCGATTAGAAGATTTCGAATCGCACCACCGCCAAAAGCTGTGACTAGTCCTAAGATGTAAACACCCATTAAGTCATATTCTTCTTCCATCGCAACAATGACACCACTTAAAGCGAATGCGATTGTTCCGATAATCGTTAGTACATCCCAAGACACGTTCATTCCCCTTTTCATTAAAGGCTTTGGCATACAATAGTCGGTAATAAAGAAAGGAAGGAGCGGTTGTCCCACTCCTTCCAGTTTCATTTAGCCATTATCACGAGCACAAAGGTAAGTCATATAAATGAGTGTCGCAACAGAAAGGATGACAAGTAACCAGTACGTTAAACCTCCGTCAGCACTTGCTGCGGCTGTTTCTTCACCATCACCACCAGCTGCAAAGGCAGTTACAGGGATGAGTAGTAATGTAAAAAGTACCGCACTAATCATTGATAACTTTTTAAACATGTTGAAAACCTCCTAGTTAGAATAAAGAACTTACATAAAGTATGAGCTTTACTGATTTTGCTATGCATACTTGGTCTATTTATCCATTTCAATTATAGAGTGGTTTAAAAAAAATCGCAATAAAAAGTATTTTCACAAAAAGTATGGTAAGATAGTGAATGGAAAAAAGCTAAAGATCACAATAAAGGTTATCGCTCAGATGAATGTACATAATGAGGAAATATCGAGATAAAACGAAAGGAATTTGGTAATGGGAAAGATTCAACTTGAAGATATTATAATTGCTAATCAAACATTAAAGGATGTAGTCGTTCATACTCCTTTGCAAAAAAATCAAGTGTTATCGGAACGGTATGAATGTAATGTATATTTAAAACGTGAAGACTTACAAGTCGTTCGCTCATTTAAAATTCGTGGAGCATATCATCAAATTCAAAGTTTGCCGAAAGAAGAAATTGAAAATGGGATTGTATGTGCTAGTGCAGGCAATCATGCTCAAGGCGTTGCTTATTCTTGTTTTGCGCTTAAAATTGTTGGAAAAATTTTTATGCCAACAACAACACCAAGACAAAAAGTAGACCAAGTGAAGTTTTTTGGAAAAGAATTTGTTCAAGTTGTCTTAACGGGAGATACATTTGATGATTCTTTTAACGAAGCAATGAAATATTGCAATGAACATCAAATGGCATTTATTCATCCGTTTGACCAAGAAAAAATTGTTGCTGGTCAAGGAACAGTGGGCATGGAAATTATGAATGATATTGAAGAACCAATTGACTTCTTATTTTCTTCCATTGGTGGTGGCGGATTAATTGCGGGGGTTGGTACGTACATAAAAAGTATTAGTCCAAAGACGCGAATTATCGGAGCTGAGCCAGCTGGGGCACCCGCGATGAAAAAATCACTGGAACTTGGGAAAGTAATCGAATTAGAGGAAATAGATAAATTTGTCGATGGTGCCGCTGTAAAAAAAGTCGGAGATCTTCCATTTGCGATTTGTGAAACGATATTGGATGATGTTATTTTAGTCCCAGAAGGAAAAATTTGTACAACAATCTTAGAATTATACAATCAAAATGCAATTGTAGCAGAACCGGCTGGAGCAATGCCTATCTCAGCTTTAGATTTTTATAAAGATGAAATTAAAGGGAAAACGGTCGTTTGTGTTGTAAGTGGTGGAAATAATGATATTGGACGGATGCAGGAAATGAGAGAACGCTCCCTTATTTATGAAGGACTACAACATTATTTTATCATTGAATTCCCGCAACGAGCAGGGGCATTACGAGAGTTCATGGAAGATGTATTAGGTCCTGAAGATGATATTACAAGATTTGAATATACGAAAAAGAATAACAAATCAAGTGGACCAGCTTTAGTAGGAATTGAATTAAAGCGTGATAAAGATTACCACTTACTAATTGAAAGGCTAACAAAAAAAGGATTTCCTTTCAATGAAATTAATAAAAATCAAAGCTTATTTAATTTATTAATTTAAGCTTAAAACGAAACGCCTTTGAGAAAATGACTTTCAAAGGCGTTTCGCTTTGACGTGAATGACCATCTGTCTCTAGTTTGAAGAGTGGCAAATTTCAGCCGGTTAGTTCAACGCCAGCCTACGGAAAGCGTGCCCCCCATACCAGGAGCGAGGCCGAAGAGCTGCTAATTCTAAGCATAGTGGTTATTAAGGAATGTTGAATCAAATTTAATAGTGGTGAGGTGTAGACTAAATTAAATGAACAAATATCATCGATCGAGTTTAAAGCTAATTTTTATTATTGCTATAACAATAATGTTGTCTACGTGTTGGTTGGATTTAAAAATAGGTTATGGAATTGTATTTTTGTTTGTAGCAGTTGGTTATGCTATTTACCTTAATTTTAAGGCAGCTAAAAATAAAGAGAATGAGGATTGAAAAAAGATGCGAGAGATTATTCTCGTATCTTTTTTGTGTTTATGGCTTCAACGCAGTATCTGCGTATTTGTCAATGGCTTGTAGTGGTAGCGGAACGAAGTGAGCATAAGGACGGAAAGGCGATGACAAATTGCATTAGCCCCGAACCCACTTGGCATTGGCGAAAATCCATCAAAAAAACTGTCGAGTTTGTCGACAGGCTGACGCCACTTCTTTTTTTTACGGTTCATATTTAATAGGTCATTAGTATCGGTTGGGAAAAATTGTTTTAATATAAAAAAAGATGGTCGGTCGCGAAAAAGAATGGTATTCTTATTAATAATAACCTAAATATATGGATTTTTATTCGATGTTGGTAAACTTCACTCGTAAAAGGAGAGAATGAAATGATAAATGAAAACAAAGGAATATTGCTTGAAAGTGGTACTAATGAACTGGAAATCATTGTGTTTTCGATTGGGGAAGAGCTATTTGGTATTAACGTTCTAAAGGTTCGCGAAATTATTACTCCATTGCCAATTACAAAAGTTCCAAACAGTCATCCGAATGTAGAAGGAATCATTCGCTTACGTGAGGAAATATTACCAGTTATTGACCTAGCAAAAGTATTAGGATATCCTCCTTCAGCTCAACCTGAACAAGATAAGTATATTGTTTCTGAGCTAAATCAAGTCAAAGTTGCTTTTCATGTTGAATCCGTTTCACGCATTCATCGTATTTCATGGGAACAGATTGAGAAACCATCTGAGGTATCTAAAGGTTTACAGTCTTCAACAATTGGTGTTGTGAAGATGGATGAGCAAATGGTGTTGCTATTAGATTATGAAAAGATTGTAGTGGATATTTCACCAGAAGCAGGCGTAAATAAAAGCGCTATAAAATCAATGGGTGTACGGGAAAGAAGTAATAAACAACTTGTGATTGCTGAAGATTCACCTGTGTTGCGAAAGCTTCTTGAAGATACGTTATCTGAAGCGGGATATAGCCGTTTAACCTTTTTTGATAATGGGAAATCTGCATGGGACTATTTAGAGTCATTAGCGAATGAAGGAGAAAGTCGGGTAAAAGAAAGTGTTCAACTCGTCATTACAGACCTTGAAATGCCAAAAATGGACGGGCATCATTTAACAAAACGAATAAAAGAACATTCTGTTTTAACTAATGTACCGGTTATTATATTTTCATCTTTAATTACAGTGGAATTGCAGCATAAAGGGGATTTAGTTGGAGCAAATGCTCAAGTTAGTAAGCCTGAAGTTGTACATCTGGTCGAAGAAATAGATAAACATATAAACTAGGGAGAAAATGGGGGGAAACGATGTTTAAAACGAGTAAAAAGTCCACACAAAAAGTTTTATCTTACAATCATAATGTCTCAATTCACATTCAATCAAACTCTGATTTAGTGAAACAGCTAAAAATCTCGAATGTAACAGAAACGGATTTACACATTCTTCGCAGCCTAAAACCTTATGTTGAAGAAGAAATTGTGCCTATCATGGATGAGTTTTATGAAAGCTTAATGGTATCACCAACATTGCAAGCGATAATACAGAACCATTCATCTGTAGAGCGATTAAAGATTACGTTACGTGAGCATATTGTTGAAATGTTTACAGGTGTCATTGACGACTCTTTTATTAACAAAAGAATTAAAATTGCAAAAGCACATGTAAGAATTGGGTTAGAACAAAAATGGTATTTATGTGCGTATCAAAATTTATTAAATGCACTAATGACACTTGTCGAAAAATATGTGTTTGATCGAACAGAGATGATGGTTTCATGTCAAGCGATTGCGAAACTTATCAGTCTTGAACAGCAAATTGTACTTGAAGCGTTTGATGAAATCAGCTCTGAAGCACGAGAAAAGGAAGAGCAAACAAAAAAAGAAGTTGTTAACTTAATTGAAAATACGTCAACGTCTTTAGTTGACTTAGCAGAACAAACAAATTCTTCAATACAAGAAGCGACATCTCAATCGGAGGATGTTGCAAGCAAATCAAAAATTGGAACAGAGTTGGTAATGCAAGTCCAAAAACGAGCAACGACTGGAAATGAACAAATCGCAGACATTATGAATGTGTTTGTAAACATTCAATCAATGACAAAAGCGATGTCTACGAATAGTGTTCATTTGGAAAAAACATCAAGTGAAATCAAAGAAATCGTAACGATTGTACAGTCCATTGCAAACCAAACGAATTTATTAGCGTTAAATGCTGCAATTGAAGCAGCAAGAGCTGGCGAACATGGCAAAGGGTTTGCGGTTGTTGCGGATGAAGTAAGAAAGCTATCTGAACAAACAAATAACTCTGTTGAAGGAGTACAAACATTAATCGAGGAAACAAACGGACGCATTCAAACGAATAATGAATATCTTACTCAAGTAGAGAAAGTTGTTGTGGAAAGTCACGAAAAAATAACGAACATGACAAAGCTCCTTACCGATATTGTCGAACAAATGAATGCTTCCTCAGATAAAAACAAAGAAATTGAAACTGATTTAGGCTCATTTACGTTAGTCATTAATGATATTGCAAAAGCATCAAGTGAAATAGCGTCCATGGCTGATGAAATGGTGTTGTTTACAAAACAGTGGAAGTAATAAGCAGACGAATAGAAGGCTGTCCGAGCATCTCGGCAGTCTTTTTTTAAAAGATAAGAAAGCATTCCTGTATAAAAGCAAAAATGAAGATTGTACAAAAAAAACCTCCTTGGTATGATCGAGGTGTCCGGAGCTGCGCAGCACAAGGACCCTTAAATTACACAAGGAGGACTTAATGTGAATTATAAACAAAACCAAAAGATATTACAACTGACGGAAAAAACATTAATTATAGGAGTAGACATAGCTAAATACAAGCATGTAGCACGAGCTCAAGACTTTCGAGGAGTACAATTCGGGAAAGCACTTACTTTTGAAAATAATGAACTAGGTTTTGCAAGCTTCTTGAATTGGATTGAAATCCTTAAAGAGAAACATGAAAAAACAGAAGTGTATGTAGGCATGGAACCAACAGGACACTATTGGCTGCCACTGGCTTATTCGTTAAGAGATAAAGCCATTAAGGTCGTGGTAGTCAATCCGGCACATGTAAAAAAGGCAAAAGAGTTAGATGATAATTCACCTACGAAAAATGATGTAAAAGACGCAAGAGTGATAGCGCGTTTGGTAGAAGAAGGCCGTTATTCAGAACCGAATTTGCCTGAAGGCATTTATGCAGATTTACGGGAAGGGATGAACCATTATCATCAATTAGTTAAGGACCTTCAAACGATTCAAGGACGTGTCCATCAATGGATTGATAAATACTTTCCAGAGTATATGAAAGTATTTGGAAAGTGGGAAGGGAAAGCATCTTTGCAAGTACTGAATATGGGTCTGTTCCCGGATGAGATTGTGAGATGTTCTGAAATGGATATTCTTATGGAAATTCGCAAGGGAGTAAAAAAGGGAGTTGGACTTAAAAAGGTCCAACAGCTCCAAAAGGTCGCAAGAGAGTCTATAGGGATAAAAGAAGGTAGAGACCTGGCCAGATTTAAAATAACTTCTTTATTAGCTCAATATCGTCTGATAAAAGAACAAATTGAACAAGCGTGGGAATGCATTCAAAAACGCTTAGAACTCATACCAGGTGTTAAAGAAATGGTGAAAATGAAAGGGGTAGCTGAGGTAACGATTGCAGGTTTTTTCGCTGAGGTAGGAGACCTTCAAGGCTATGATGATCCCAATCAAATCATTAAACTAGCAGGTCTAAATTTAAAATTAGCAACATCAGGGAAATGGAAAGGGCGGACAGTGATTACCAAACGCGGAAGGCCAAAACTGCGAAGTTTATTGTTTAAAGTAATCCTTCCATTGGTAGCTAACAACCCTGCCTTTTCAGCTCTGCACAAGTATTTTACAACGAGAAATGAAAATCCTTTAAAAAAGAAACAGTCACTAATTGCCCTATGTTGTAAGTTAATTAAAGTTTTATTTACGATTGCCAAGAAAGAAGTAGTTTTTAGTGCAGAAAGAATGTTAAGAGACATCCCTCACTTTCAACAGAAAGTAGCAGCTTAAAGTAAGAGTATATCATTTTCGTGATTAATTTAGGATTGTAAGTTTTTGAGTGACCAATGACAAACGAAGTACGGAGCAGTCAGCTATTTTTATACAATCGGGCTTTGACCCTGGAAGAAAGCATCGCTGACCCCACTTCATGGATAGGCTGAACGAAGGAATGTATGCGCATAGACGCTGTGAGATGTGGGAGGGTTTGCCGCCATGAATATTGTGGGATAATGTACGACCATAATATTCTTATCTCCTTTTATTGGAAAAAACCAGAGAAGGGCTATTAAGTATACCCTCCTCCGTCTAAAAACCTTTAACAATAGCTGTATTATCCTTTATTAGTCATTCGTAATGAATAACTAAGGTAGAAATTCTAAGTAAATCGAAGAAAACAAGAGAATCTGTTACTTTAATGAGGGAGTATAAAAATTTTGGTATAGCAACGAAGCTGTGAAAGCTTACTCTAGAAGAGCGAAGGCTGCGCACCTGCGCGTTTCACCCCAAGAAAAGCACTTGGGGTTCACTTTCAAAAGCGGGCAGGGCTCCGCACTTCGCTTGAAAGAAAAGACGCTCCGCGTTTTTCTTTATTGTTTAGCGTACTATGGGACAAACAATTTTGTTGGATATGACATTTAAGCGGCCATGAAAACCGTTTTCTGTGAACATGGCTAGCTTTTTGGAATGTTGGTGGCCACAGGAGCAGTTAATCATAATAGATCGCTATGAATAGAGTTGCTTTTGTGCGAATAAGCGCTCCTGTGTCCGTTTGTTCACAAATAACGGCTGCTCTGACCGCAAAAATGTATTTCGGTACGTCACACTTGTATAAACACAACTTAAACACTTATAAAAAATGAATAATCTTGTACGATTATCTGACAAATGAATTATCGGAAAACTTCTTAAAATCAATGTTTTTCTTTGTTATTGATATAATTTTCTAATAATTCAGATGAATATAAATACAACCATATGCATTGACCATTTCCGTTTCTTGACGTAATCTTATAAGTGGAGCATAGGAGAAAGCAGGTGTGGCAATGACAACAGCATTCAAGAAAATTATACTTATTACGATCGGATTATTTTTAACAGCATTAGGATTAAGATTATTAGCCGTATTTGATTTTACTTTTGGGGGAACCGCTGGAATTGCATCCATTTTCACTTTTTCATCTGGATTGCCTTGGGGATTTTGGTTTTTCTTAGTCAATTTACCTTTCTTTATTATTTCATTACGAAAACTAGGGAAATGGTTTAGTGTATACAGCTTACTTTCCATAACAGGAATATCTATGATAAGTGAAGTTTTAATGGTTATAACGCATGTCCCATTTCCAAGTTGGCTAACGACAATCATAGCCGCTTTAAGTATTGGATTTGGAGTTACGCTTGTTTTGAATAATGGCTCATCTTTAGGTGGAATTCATATTCTTGCCTTATATTTAGACCAAAGGTGGAATATTAACAGAGGAGTTTCGATTTTTGTAAGTGACCTCTTCATTATTTTATGTGCTGGCTTTTTAGTAGGGTGGTCAAATGCGGTCCTGTCTGTAGCTGCTATTATGATTGCGAGTACAATTATTGGACGTTATAAAAAGACCCCAATTAAGCAGGCGGTTGAAGATGAAGTAGAAGAAGGAACGTATGCACAATCATCGTAAACCTTTAACATAAAAAAACCAATCCACACAATAGCGTGGATTGGTTTTTTACATTTTGTATAAACAAATAATTAATGAATCCTTTTTGCACCTAAGTATCTTGTACTCCAATAGTTTTCATCTAAGCTACTCGTTGTCACACCTGTAGAAGACCCTGCATGGATAAAATTTCTGTCGCCAATATAAATACCAGCATGGGATGGTCCTGATTTATACGTTGTGAAAAAGACGATATCCCCAACAGATGGTTCAGATACAGAAGAGGACGCACCCCAAATTTCACTTACCGTTCTTGGAATTGATATGCCATGTTGTTTAAATACATATTGCAAAAATCCACTACAATCAAAACCACTCGTTGTTGTACCTCCCCATACATAAGGGACTCCAATTAAATCTTGGGCAGTAGCTATAGTAGACCCATTTGCTTTTGGTTGCGGTTCCGGCTCTGCTTCTGCTTTAGGCTCAGGTTTTTCCTTTTGTTTCGTTGTTTGACTTTCACTAGAAGTTGGTTCAGTTTGTTGTGATGTTGTTGCTGTTACTTGAGTTTCATTCACTTGCACCGTTTCTTTATATGTTGCATAGTCTATAACAGAGTCAGCTTCAAGCAAATGACCAATGGTTTCCGGTCCAGCAAGACCGTCGACTTGCAATTGGTGTGCTCGCTGATAATCAAGGACTGCTTGTTTTGTCTTTGGTCCAAACTTTCCATCTACACCTTCATAATATCCATGCTCTTTTAATTCTTCTTGCAATTGCTTTACGACCTCACCACGATCCCCGTGTTGTAATAAGTGCTCAGTGCTTAATGTCTCTTCATGTAAAAGCTGTGAAGATAATTGTGAAGAGATAAGAGCTTTTGAAGGGTCGTTTGTCTCAACTTTTATATTCGATTTCACGAGTGTACCCGAAGCGAGTTTCGTTTCAGCTGATGTTAATAAATGTTGTCTCGTTTCTTTCCCTACAATGCCATCAACAGTTAAATCATGGGCAGATTGATATTGTTTGACCGCTTGCATCGTGACGAGTCCATACATGCCATCATGTGGACCTTTGTAATATTGAAAAGCAGATAAAAAACCTTGCAAATGTAAAACTTGCTGTCCTTTGTCACCGAATTTTAGCTTCTGGTCCATTTGAAGAGTTTGATCTTTTATTAACTTCTCAGGCTCTTCATAATTTTTCTCCGTTGCCCCAGCTTGGGCTGAAACATTCAT
The DNA here is from genome assembly GCF_022812285.1 of Alkalihalobacillus sp. LMS39. NCBI lineage: Bacteria > Bacillati > Bacillota > Bacilli > Caryophanales > Bacillaceae > Alkalihalobacillus > Alkalihalobacillus sp. LMS39. The sequence continues at coordinate 2,731,436 of NZ_CP093300.1, read as the reverse complement.
GGCAGCGCCTAAAACCATTGAAGTGACTAACAGTTTTCCTTTAGTGTCTGTTTTCATCACCATCATTTATCCTCCTGTATTCCCCATTGTCATGGTGGTTTATCAATGAAAAGTGACCAATTGACGATGACAGCCCTTACCACACATTGTATTGAGCATGAATCTGTGATAGAACAAAATTTCTGTTTGTTTTCTTTCAAAACGGGAAGATAGTATAATGAAAGCAGGACATTATATACATAATCAGGAGGTTACGAAAGTGGAGAAAAAAGTAATTGCCTTAGTTGATGAAGAATTTGAAGATTTAGAGTTATGGTACCCGGTATTGCGTGTACGAGAAGAAGGAATCACCGTTCATCTCGTAGGACCGGAAGAGAACACTGTCTATCATGGGAAATATGGAGTCCCTGTCACGACAGACTATGCGTTTTCACAAATTGACCCTAGTCAATATGACGGAATTCTCGTACCAGGTGGATGGGCACCAGATAAATTAAGAAGGTATAAAGAAGTGCTAGAAATGGTAACGCATATGAATGATAGGAAAAAGCCGATCGGACAAATTTGTCATGCTGGTTGGGTGTTAATCTCAGCGAAAATATTACAAGGTGTTAAAGTGACGAGTACGCCAGGCATTCGCGATGATATGGAAAATGCAGGAGCGATTTGGATTGATGAAGCTGTTGTTGTTGATGGCCATATTGTGTCCAGTCGAAGACCACCTGATTTACCACAGTATGGACAAGCATTTGTAGATGCATTGAACAAATAGTGACGGAGTGAGGGGTCAAGGTTGGAAATTCATTTTTTTGGGACTGGTGCAGGTATCCCGTCGAAAGAACGGAATGTAAGTGGACTTGCATTACGATTCCTTCAACAAAACGGAAAAGTGTGGTTGTTTGATTGTGGGGAAGCGACCCAACACCAATTATTATATTCTCGGTTATCATTAAGTAAGGTGGAGAAAATATTCATCTCTCATCTTCATGGAGACCATATATATGGATTGCCCGGACTACTAGGAAGTCGTTCTTTCCAAGGAGCGACTTCCCCATTAAAGGTATTTGGACCAAAAGGGATAAAGGTTTTTATTGAAACAACGTTAGCGGTATCGAAAACCTATTTGAAATACCCTTTGTACATAGATGAAATCGAAAAAGGGATATTATGGGACGACAAGGAAGGTAAAATGGAAGTATTTTCATTAGAGCATGCGATTGAAAGTTTCGGGTTTCGTTTTTCTGAAAAAGCAAAACGTGGAAAACTTCAAATCGATAAATTAATGGAAAAGGGAATCCAACCTGGACCCATATATGAACAGCTCAAACAAGGTCAAACGATCACTTTAGAAAATGGAGAGAAAATAGATGGGACCCAATTTGTAGGACCTAGTCAGCGTGGGCGGGTCATTGCTGTGGCTGGGGATACAAAAATTTGTGACTCAAGTTATCAACTTGCGAGTGATGCAGACTTATTAATACATGAGGCAACATTCCGATCAGGTGAGGAAGAAACGGCGGCACAATTCGGCCATTCTACTGTCAAACAAGCGACTGAACTTGCCCTTGACTGTAATGTGAAACAACTTTTATTAACTCATATTAGTTCAAGATATCATAATGAAACGAAAGAAATAGAACAAGAGGCACAAGCGATATTTCCCTCGTGCTTTGTAGCCAACGACTTTGATGTGTTCTCCTTTGATGAAAAGAATAAAAAACTAAGCAAACAGACAAATTAATACCATTCCCTATTCATCAAACAAGGAGGAACACATATGGCCATTCATGAACAAGTGAATCAATTTGTTGAAAAAGCAAATGAAACAATTGAACTTGCTCAACAACAATTAGATTTAGCAAAACGAGTAGAAGCAGGTGATCCTGAGGATTATAGTGAGGCTCAGTTAAAGCTAGAAGAAATCAATGATGAGCTAAACAGCTTAATTCGAAGCGCAACGCCTGAGCAACGTGACCAATTGCACCGTGCACAACAACGCGTGTCACAAATGCAAAATAATATGATTTTAAAACGGTAAAACCAAAGAAGGCTGTTGAGCTCATTTACTCAACAGCCTTATACTATTTACCAAGCGTAAGTGGAACCGATGATGATGAGGAGAATAAACAGCACAACGATTAACGCAAATCCGCCACCATAAGTGTGAGTCATAACTCATCCCTCCTTATCGAGTTCGAGAATATTGATTGCAATTTTATTACCAAGTATACGCAGTTCCAATGATGATGAGAAGGATAAACAATACAACGAGTAACGCAAATCCACTACCATAAGTGTGACCCATGATTCATTCCTCCTTTATGATTTTTTGTATATTTTAACGTACATCTATTTTTTCATTACCAAGTGTAAGTCGCACCGATGATAATGAGAAGGATAAACAATACAACAAGTAACGCAAATCCGCTTCCGTAAGTGTGAGTCATAACTCATACCTCCTTGTAAAGTTAATCATTGACCTTACACTGTTACCATATGTAAGACAGATAAAAAGGTATAGGCATACACCCTATATTTTAAAAAAAGTTCAATTTTTTTTTCGTACTTTCTTATTAAAAGGGTTTTTTAAATAAACAGCGAATGTTCAAAGAAGACAGAAAAGGAGTGATAATACATGGGTAGTGAAACAAACGAAAGAGTATTAATGGGACCGGGTCCGAGTGATGTTCATCCCAATGTACTACGAGCAATGGCAAAACCTTTATTAGGTCATTTGGATCCAGCTTTTTTAACAGTCATGAATGAAACGATGTCTTTATTAAGACAAGTATATCAAACGAAAAATGAACTTACTTTAGCGATGAGTGGCACAGGTAGTGCAGGAATGGAAACGGTTTTTGTCAACTTAGTGGAACCAGGTGATAAAGTTGTTATTTGTGTAAACGGTTTATTTGGACAACGAATGGTTGATGTAGCGAGCCGCTGTGGAGCTACTGTCATTGAAGTAGAGGCTCCTTGGGGTGAAGTTATTGACATCGACAAAGTCAAGGCAACGTTACAACTTCATACGGATGTATCGCTTGTTGCAGTCGTCCATGCTGAAACATCTACAGGTGTTCTGCAACCATTGGAACAATTAAGTGAAATTGTTCATGATTATGGAGCGTTGTTTGTTTGTGACATGGTTACCTCATTAGGAGGCGTTCCGACTTTAATAGATGAAAGAAAAATTGATGCTGCCTATAGCGGAACACAAAAATGTTTAAGTGCTCCTCCAGGTTTAGCACCTGTCACGTTTAGTGAGCAAGCCGTTCAAAAAATGGCAAGGAGAAAGTCAAAAGTACAAAGTTGGTATTTAGATTTATCGATGATCCAAAATTATTGGGGGGATGAACGCTCATACCACCATACAGCACCAATTACAATGGTATATGCCCTGCATGAGTCATTACGTTTAATTATTGAAGAGGGCGTAGAGTCGGTTTTTTGGCGCCATCGCATGTTTGGAGAAGCGTTACATAATGGCTTAGAAGAAATGGGACTCCAGCTACTAGTCCACAAAGATCACCGGCTACCACAATTAACATCTGTACGAATTCCAGAAGGTGTTGATGATGCCAACGTTAGAAAGCAATTATTGACGAAGTATGGTATTGAAATCGGGGGAGGGCTAGGAGAATTAAAGGGGAAGGTCTGGAGAATTGGATTAATGGGCTTTAATGCAAAACAACGGAATGTCACTTTGTTTTTAGCGGCTCTTCAAGAAGTGTTAGTAGCAGAAGGTTGGAAAGGAAAGTCATAAGCATAATCGTTCGTCTTTCCATAAAAAGTTTTGTATAATGAATAAAGCACGGAAAAGAAAGGGAAAAGAAATGCAAGAATTAACAAAAAAAGAAGCATACCAATATGTTTCAAGTGATGTTGGCAAAGTAGCACTTTACGTTTATTCCCCATTATGCGGGACATGTAAAGTGGCCACTACAATGATGGAGACAATTGAAAAAATGCTTCCTAGTTTACATATTGCTAAATGTAATATTAATACGATACCAATGTTAGCACAAGACTTGAAAATTAAAAGCGTTCCTTATTTAGCGATTGTTCAAAATGGTCATATTCATCAAGAGATTTACGCGTTTCGTTCCATCCCATTTTTGTTTGACACATTAAAAAAACAAGTAATTGAATAGAAACCTTTTGATTAAAAAATGCTAAGGATTGAAAGTGAAAGGGGATCATAATATGTCAATGCACTATGAAGATTATATGAGACAAGTCGTTCAACCAATGAGGTTAGAATTAACAAATGGTGGTTTTAAAGAATTAGTTTCAGGACAAGAGGTTACAGAATATATGGAGAATGCAGCAGGGACAACATTAGTCGTCGTGAATTCTGTTTGTGGTTGTGCTGCAGGTTTAGCAAGACCTTCGGCAATTATTTCGCTTCAGCATGATGCAAAACCAGACCATCTTGTTACCGTTTTTGCAGGACAAGATAAAGAAGCTACCGCAAAAATGCGTGAATACTTTGGCGGCATTGAACCATCTTCTCCTTCTATGGCTGTATTAAAAGGAAAAGAAGTCGTTCATTTTATTCCGAGAGAACAAATTGAAGACCGAACTGTTGAGGATATCGTATTAAACTTAACAACTGCGTATGACACTCATTGCAAATAAAGGTTGTTAAATTGGAGGGTTTATTATGGTGGCACCGCCATTTTCGTTACACGAACTCCACACAAATAACGTTGTTTCCCTTGCTGATTATAAAGGGAAACCTGTGATGTTAACTTTTTGGGCCTCTTGGTGTCCAGATTCAATGAAAGATTTACATCAGAAAAATCAATTGTTCGAAACGATGGACAAGGAAAAGCTTCATTTTTTAACGGTTAATGTTACTGGAAGAGAAGGGAAAGCAGAGGATGGTCCACGCTATATTCAAGAGCAGAGCTATCGATTTCCTGTACTTCTTGATGAAGGAACAAAAACATATGATGCGTATCGATGTATGGGCGTTCCTACAACCGTATTACTAAATGAAAAACAGGAAATTATCGCTACGTACAATGATAAAAGCTCTTTTATCGATATCATGAAAGGTGTATCATACCTAGTATAAAAAAAGGGAGGAGTCCTATGAAAAAGGGCTCGTCCCTTTTTTAATGACAGAAAATAAAACTTCTTTGTTTGGGTAATCACTTTTACTAAACTGCTCAATCACTTTATCGACATCATACGAAACCCGTTCAATGCTCATACGATAATCTTGTTTGTTTTCTTCGAGTAGTAAATAAGACGCTTTCGTTAACCCGTCAAAAGGTAAACCTACACTTCCTAAATTGGCGATGGATTTCCCCTCGAAATAACGAATGTATGGGAGATGAATATGTCCATAAAGATAAATCGATGCTTCGTTATGGCCCATCATCTTTTCTTTTAACACACTTTGTTGTGTGTCTGGTAAGACAACATCAAATAAACTAGATGGTGTCGCATGAAATGCGTGGATTTGTGTGTGATTTAAAAGTGAAATCGTTACATCAAGCGGAAGCGCAGCTAACTGTTTTATGTCAGAATTTTGTAATTGTGACACAGTCCAGTCACGCTCTTTGTTCATGATGTCTACTACATGTGAAGGCACTTCTCCTTCTGCGACCCCACGGACGATCCATTCATCAGCATTTCCTTTTATGATTCCTGATGCAATTGAATGCACAAGTTCAAGGGAGCGTTTAGGTTCTGGCCCACGAAAGCAAATATCCCCTAATACAAAAACTTTATCGACATTTTGTTCCTTAATCGATTGAATGACGGCTTCAAGTGCAACAGCATTGCCATGTATATCAGATATAAAAGCGTATTTCATATGGTGCCTCCTACTTTTTTTACATAGTATATCAAATCCATGGCATCTAATAAAAGCAGAACATTGGTTAATTAAAAACGGTTATGTTACGATAATACAAGAAATGTGTCGTCTGTTGAAAGGAGAATAACGAATGAAAATTAAATCAATAGAACCAACCCCAAGTCCAAATACAATGAAATTAACTTTAAACGAAAACTTACCACAAGGAAAAAGCAATAACTATACAGCAAAAAATAAAAATGATGCTCCTGAATTTATCCAACAACTCTTTTTAATTGAAGGAATAAAAGGGGTTTATCATGTAGCAGACTTTATAGCGCTTGAGAGAAATGCGAAAGTGGATTGGAAACAAATCTTACCGAAAGTAAGAGAAGCGTTTGGAGAAAATTCAAGCAATACTAGTGATTCTCAACAACAAGAACAAGATGGTTTTGGTGAAGTGAAAGTGTATTTGCATTTCTTTAAAGGTATTCCGATGCAAATTAAAGTAACGGATGGAGAAAGAGAAGTTCGTGTGGGTTTACCCGATGCTTTTAAAGAAGCGGCTGTTCGAGCACAGAAAGAAACAGATAATGTTGTTATGGAAAGAAAATGGGTCGAGCAAAATGTTCGATACGGTGAATTAGAAGAAGTTGGTGAAGAAGTAAAAGAAGAAGTGCTAGCAGCTTATAGTGAAGAAAGACTTGAGGGGTTAGTGGCTTCTGCTTTAGGATTAGAAAAAAAAGAAGATGAAAAACAAACGAATATCTTCTCGAAATTAACGGTGGACATGTTAGATAATCCGGATTGGAAAAAACGTTATGCCGCACTTGACCGAATAGACCCAACAGAAGAAGATATTCCTGCTTTAGCAAAAGCATTAGAGGATGAAAAAGCGTCGATTCGGCGTTTAGCTACTGTGTATTTAGGCATGATTGAAAAACCAGTTGTTCTCCCTTATTTATATAAAGCATTAGAAGACAGTTCAGTAACAGTGAGACGAACAGCGGGAGACTGTTTATCAGATATTGGCGATGCAAAGGCAATGCCAGCGATGATGAAAGCTTTACAAGACAAAAACAAATTGGTACGCTGGCGTGCGGCTATGTTTTTATATGAAGTAGGAGACCAAACAGCACTTGAGGCATTAAAGCAAGCAGAAGATGATCCAGAATTTGAAGTAAGTATGCAAGTGAAAATGGCCATCGAACGAATTGAAACGGGGGAAGAAGCAAAAGGTTCCGTTTGGAAACAAATGACGGAAGCAGTAAAAGAAAAGTAAAAGATTTGACGCCAAAAAGCGTCATTTCTTTTTTTTTATTGTTGAAAAAGGTAAAATGGTAGATAAGCTGGAAGAATATACATATGAAAAAAAGTAGGAGTGATGAAATTGGATAAAGAACAAGTTATATCGAAGTTAAAAGAAAAAAAACTAGACGATATTGTTGAAATCATTGAAGATGCACAAGATGGATATTTAACCGAACTTGAGCTAGTAGAATCACTCGGACTTGTGTATGATGATGAATTAAATAAACAAGTGTTAGATTTACTAAAGGAATTAGGAGTTACGATTATTTATGTAACGGATGACGAATAAAGAAAAGAGGGGAACTGTATTTTGCGGGGAGAACCAACACAACGCATATCAAAAAAAGCCTTACCTGTTTGGCGAATAAAAGCAGGCATAGACTCAGCAATATTTGCTTTATTTCCTATTGGTTATGGCATCGCGATATCCTTTTTTTCCTTTCCATTCTGGATACTTTGGGTGCTTATTGCGATGGTATTCACCTATAGTGTTGTGTCCATTTTCATTATGCCAATATTACGATGGAAAAGATGGCGCTTTGATGTACTAGAAGATGAAATTGATTTACAACACGGTGTTTTTGTCGTAAAACGAACATTAGTTCCGATGATACGAGTGCAGCATGTTGATACAGAGCATGGGCCGATTTTACGAAAATATGGCCTAGCGACTGTCACCATTTCAACTGCCGCTACGGTACACCGCATACCGGCATTGCCATTTGAACAAGCGGATGAGTTACGGGATTCAATCTCAAAATTAGCAACGGTAGCTGATGAAGATGATTGAAATGAAACGGCTTCATCCCATAATGATTCTTGTGTCATTTTTAACATCAATACGGCAATTGATATTACCGATTGGCGTTAGTTTTTTTGTAGGTGGCTTTAATCGTAATGTTATTTTCATTGTTATATCACTCAGTATCGCTTTGCTTTTTGCTTTCGTTAGTGGCTTACTGCATTGGATTACATTTCGTTATTCTTTACATGAAGGTGAATTAACAATTAAACAAGGCTTTTTTGTAAAAAAGACAAGATATATACGGCAAGAACGAGTACAAAGCATTGATGTGAGTGCAGGTGTTATCCAGCGTCTGTTTAAACTTGTGAAAGTTAAAATTGAAACAGCTGGTGGTGGTGGAGAGCCTGAGCTTTTATTACAAGCGATTACAAAAGAAGAGGCGATGATGTTACGAAGCCAGTTACTACAAGGCAAAAAAGGGAAAGAAGTAGTGGTTGAAGAAAGCGTGTTAGATGAGGACATTGACCATCATATAGTACAAGAAGAAGAAGTGCGATGGAAGATTTCTTTGCAAGCGCTTCTTGTAGCGGGGATGACATCAGGTGGATTTGGATTAGTTTTCTCGGCATTGTTAGCGATTTTTCCACAAGTGTCACAGTTTTTGCCTGACAGAATTTATGATATCATTTTTTCCTTTTTTACCGAAACCGCACTTTTTAACATTATCATTATTTTTGTCTTTTTATTTTTTCTTTCTTGGACCATTTCTGTCTTGATGTCTGTTTTAAAGTATGCGAATTTTACAATCAAGAAACAAGGAGAGGACCTTGTCATTGAACGGGGCTTATTGGAAACCCGCCAGCTGACGTTAAACCCACAACGGGTCACGGCGGTACGACTTGTCAAAAGTTTGTTACGCCAACCGTTTGGACTAACAGCGGTTTATGTGGAAAGTAAAGGCGGAGGTACAAGCGATGAACAGTTTTCTACGATTTTGTGTCCACTGATTCGTATGAAAGATGTTCCGGCTTTTTTACATGATGTTCTTCCAGATTATTCATTACATTCAACGGTAACAAAGGCACCAAAACGAGCATTACTACGATTTATTATAAGAGTTACAGTAGTGCCGCTTGCTATTATGGGAATTCTCGCTTATTTTGTTCCATATGGGGCTTATAGTTTTTGTTTACTGCCATTTTTACTGTTGCTTGCTTATGCGCAATTTAAAGATACTGGTGTTAGTTATGAAAACCAATCATTATGTTTTCGCTTTCGGAAGCTAAGTCAAACGACGGTGTTATTGAAACGAAATCGAATTGAATCTGTAGAAACCCATCAGTCGCTTATACAGCGCTATCGAAAACTAACATCGTTAGAAGCGAGTGTGTTATCTAGTATCGTTGGGAAAAGCTTTACCGTGGTCGATTTGGATGAGGAAGAAAAGGGTAAGTTTTTACAATGGTATTCTTATGAAAAACGCGAGGAATTATAAATAAAGGGGCACTGAAAAAATCATTTTCAGTGCCCTAAATTGAATGGTGTGAAATTTTTTATCGATCTTTCGTAAATTCATTTGTATAGGACATAATAGATCGTACACCGGTATCTGTTGTCATTTCAAATCGGTCAAAGCGAATTTCTTGAGCACCATGCTTAGCCGTTCGTTCATAATGATGTTGAACAACAAGAACGGTAGACTCACTTTTATACATAAGAAAGTTCACACCACGAAAGTCATCACGATTCCCGTTTTGCATTTGCTTTTCAAGCGAATTATGACATTGCCAGATGTTTTCGTGGCAGACACCATATGTAGTCATGCTTTTTTCTAGGGCATCAAATGATGGTTGTTCAAGTTCTTGTAAAAGAAATTGATAAGACTGAACGACGTTTGCTGAAGTTCCATTGAATGAATGTGTTGTTTCAGATGATAGCGTATTCAAGTAGGCTGTAAGAATTTCAATCACAAGGTCAGATTGTTCATTTGTTGCTTCATTGATTTCTTTTTGGATTGCTTGGCGCAATGACTCGTTGTAGTGAACATCGGCACACTCGCTTTTTGAAATTTTTGAACCGATAACTTCTATGACTTGTCCGTTATCATACAATGGCTTTCTAATTTTAAATTGCTCACTCGTGTAGTGCTGCTTTGGAAGAGAATCAATTCCATTAATTTTGACAATCCCTCTCCATGGCTTGCGTGGTTCTGTTACAACTTCAAGTAATTCACCGTAATATATGCCATCTTGTTGTTCATCAACCATGACTTGTTTACCAGTCAATGTTTGTGCTTCTTTTCGATCCATGAAAACCCTCACTTTTACTCTATTAAAGTAATGTTTTAATTTTTTTCTTATTTAATTATAGCGGTGTTTGCCAATTTACTGCAAGTGTCTAAAAATACCTTTTTATTTCAAATTCACGGGATTTTTGAATCTTTAGAGGATATTTCTAATTTCTATAGAAATAATATAGAGGTCGAGCTGAAACCATTCGCTCTATAATATTCGAAATATTGAAAAAGTAGTGTGAGAACAAGGTAATGAGGGAGGCGGCTTTATGTATAATTTAAAGGAAAAAGAAATGATTTTTGTTTTTACTGGTCCGGATGGTTCAGGGAGAAAAACGGTAGCGAGATTAGCTGGAGATACGTTGAACATGGAAGGTGTTATTTCTTCAACAACAAGAGCAAAAAGACCATATGAAAATGAAGATATCGACTATCATTATTTATCGAAAGAAGATTTTGAGAAAGCAGCTGCAAATGATGAGTTTATTGAAAAAGTAGAAATTAACGGTCATTTATATGGAATAAAGGAAAAAGAAGTAGAAGAAAAATTCAAAAAAAATGGCTGTATTTACTTAGTCCTTAACAAAGAAGGGGCAAATATACTAAAAGAATTGTACGGAGATAAAGTCATTCGTTTATTTTTATATGCTGACAGGGTAACTGTCCAAAAACGACAACAAGAACGTGGTGATTCACTTGAAGTTATTGATGCTCATATGAGTCATTATGACGAGGAAATGGAATATAAAAATGAGTGCGAGCATGCATTTGAAAATTATGAGCTTGCCCACACCGTCTTTGAAGTGACGAATAAAATAGAAAAATACTTAACAGGGGCATTGCCGTTACAGAAATAAATGAGAGAAAGGAACCTTCGATAGGGGATTATCGAAGGTTTTTGTATTTTAACGGCCACACGTTCCGCTAAATCAACAAAAACGAGGGGTGGCGGTGCTGTTTTAAGGGCAAGTAACGGAACAGATGTCCGATAAGGAATGAAAAAGGGCGTTTTTTGTGAAATAGCGGAACGTATGTCCGATGGGGCGTGTATTCAAAAAGCTAGCTAAGGCTTCGTCATTGTAACGGTCATACGATCCGTTATTTAAAGAAAAAGTAACGTTTTCTAAAAGCTAGCGGACATCTGTTCCGCTAAACCACCAAAAATGAGGGGTAGCGGTGCTGTTTCAGGTCAAGTAACGGAACAGATGTCCGATAAGGAATGAAAAAGGGCGTTTTTTTGTGAAATAGCGGAACATATGTCCGATAGGGTGTGGATTCACAAAGCTAGCTAAGGGTTCGTCATTGTAACGGCCATACGATCCGTTATTTAAAGAAAAAGTAACGTTTTCTAAAAGCTAGCGGACATCTGTTCCGCTAAATCATCAAAAATGAGGAGTGGCGGAGCTGTTTCAGGTCAAGTAACGGAACAGATGTCCGATAAGGAATGAAAAAGGGCGTTTTTTTGTGGAATAGCGGAACACATGTCCGAATCAAAACTTGATATTAACTTACCTGATTTCTTCCTGGTCATCTCGTGGTTGTAACGCCATGGAACGGTTATGGTTATATTAATAAAACAATGATGTCCACCCAGTTAAGCGCACCTAAAACAATTACTTCCCTCTATCTTTCATCACGCTCTGCTATATAATCGAGGATACCCATGGCGCAAATTTTCATATCAAGTTGAATCATCGTAAATGCCGGGTGGGAAGGAGATACTCCTTTTTTATGTAGGTGGTCGCTAATTTGCTCGACTAAACTTTCAGATAATGAAGTATGATCTTTCCCGTGCCTCATAGCTTTTTCTCCTTCTTCAACAAAGCGAGGAAGCCAGTATTGGAGTTGCGTATATACCTCGTTAACATTTGTCGAAGCACTGTAATGACCAAAATAAATTTTATCAACTTGTAACTTTTTCACCCGATTAATAGAAGATAGCATCGCATCAGGGTTAAATTGATTAGGTGAGGTAGAAGGTAAAAATAATGGAACACCATTTTCTTCTAATGATTGATAACGTACACCTAATGTGTCTCCTGTGAAAATTCCATTGCTAATTGGGTCATAAATACTCATATGGTGATTGGCATGCCCTGGTGTATCTAGAAAAGAAAGCTCGCAATATTGTCCGATTTGTAATGTATCACCATCGCCTTTACTAATGACGTTCTCTTCTGGAATAGCATAAATTGGATCAAACAACGTATCAAATGTGTCACCATATACGGCTTTTGCCCCTGCAATTAAGCGGCTAGGATTGATGAGGTGGCGAGCACCTTTAGGATGAACATACACTTTAGCTTGCGGGCAATGTTGGAGGAGGAGACCTGCTCCACCAGCATGGTCTAAATGAATGTGCGTAACAATGATGTTTCGAACATCTTCTAATTGGATTTGAAGTTCTTGAAGTCCTTGTAAAATATGAGGGACAGATAAACTAGGACCGGTTTCCACTATCGTAATGTCATCATCAACAATGACATAAGCCCCTGTTCGTTCCGGCATGTGAAGGTCGTACCCATCAATGATAAAAATACGGTTCCCGAGTGAAGTTACGTTAGATTTCATAAAATACCTCCTACCTCCTTTAAAATAAAGTGCTTTGAATAAAAGTGTAAAAGCGAAGGAATGGTTTGTAAAGCGTTTTCATTAAAGAAACATAAAAAAGAGTACACTTACTGTGTACCCTTTTGATTACTTATCTGAATATCTAGCATCATTTAGTTTTAAAAGGTGGTTCATTCGTTCCACGCGATTTCTTTCTAATTCCTCTGTTAATCGAATAATATTAAGCTCCATTTTCGATAAAGCAACAAATACATTTTCTTTTTGTTCTAATTGGTTTTCTTTTGAGAGTGATAAAAATGTATAAATTAAATTAGGGATGTCCTCCCGGAACATTCGTTTTACGGTGTGACGGTCTTCAATATCAAGCAATTCAAAGTGAGGGACAAGTTTATCCGTTTGTTTAATAATTCGCTCGAGCCGGTTTTCTAATAATGGGTCAAGAGAAAACGAGTTTTTATGCTGTAACAATCTTTTTGTATCATGAAGAAGAATTTTCATTTCTTCATTTTTTTGCGGTGATTGTGTTTTATTATTGATTTCATCTGTTGCCGATGTCGATGGTAATGTTGGTGGTGTTTTCGTATCATCGATTAACCGACCAAGCAGTGCATCATCTAGCATATCAATTTTATAAAAAATCGGTTGTAAATAAGGAGACTTTCGAACATTACGAACATAGGATTTGCGATTTTCGATATAATGAATAGTTGAATCTTTTACTTTGCCGATCCCATTGACCGCCTTGAAATGTTTTCGATAACAATCAATGTAAATTCGTTTTTTTATCGGCGAACGACTTTGATAGGTGTCTTGAATTTGAAGCTTAATCCGTTTTTTGCGAATTTTGATGATAATTTTATAATTGATTGTTTTCTTTTGTAATGTGCGATTTTGCTGGTATTTACTCGTCTGTTCAATTAATTTCCCCAATATTCTTTCTGTTTCTTGAAGTAAATCTAATGTTGCTTGATCAGATAAAATGTCGTCTCGAACTGTACGCATGCGGTCGGGTAGGAACTTTTCCATCCAGCTCATGTCAAAAAGGTCTTTCCACATTCTCTAGTCTCTCCTTTAGGAAGGGAAGCAAATTATGAACCTAGTAATTTTGTTTTCATTTGTTTATTTAATTCGTCCACTTCAGTAATGAATTTCTTTCCGCTCGCAATAATTCGTTCATTCGATTGCTCGGTCATTTGAATCGCAGCATATACATCTTCATACGCCTTTTTAAACGTATCAATAGCAATTGCGGGTTCTTCTAATGTTTTTAATGTTTCTTGTGTATTTTCTTTTAGCATTTGTGCGTTTGACAGTAACATCGACTCTGTTGCTTCATTAACGTTTTTCACGGCATTAATGACTTTGCGCTGATTGCCTAATGCAAGCTGAATCGAAGCTGTCACTGTAATAATATTTTTTGTCATAGTTATTGCATTAAAAATCGCTTCTTCTAATTTATCATTATTCTCAATAATAATATCAACAGAGGCAATCGATTGTTGCAAAACCATAACCGCTTGTGTCATGTTTTTTATCCGAGTGACGACTTTTTGCTGACCTTTTTGTAAGGCGGTAAAATGTTCTTGGTTCTCTTCATTTTTCATTTCTTGTTCGAGCATGTCATTTAATTGTTTTCCAATGGAAATTTGCTCGTCTAAACCAGCAATTCGCTGCCTAGCAACAACACGTAATTCAGCTAACATGACATTATCTTCTTGTAATTTGTCTTTTCCTTTTAATAGTGCTTCAATAATTTGTTCAACTTGAACTTCTACCGTTTGATACTTTTTTGCGTATTGTTGAATTGGGTTTCTTCCAAACATTTTGTTCATCATTTTTTGGAAGCCGCTTTCTTTTAAATAATTTGGTTCTAGCTCAGACACGATTTCTCTTAATTCATGTAATTGAGTAGGAAGTTTATTATCATTTTGTGTCATCATTTCATTTACTGGGCGTTTTAACGCTTCTAATGATTCACCAGCTTGTTTTTGAGCATCTTCTCCTAGTGAACCGAGGGATTCTAATATTTTATCTATGTTTTTTTCATCTTGAAACTCTGACATGATTTTTGCGGCTCTTTCATTTACTTCATTTGTCATCTTCATTCTCCTCCGTTATCAACTGTTATATTTTCTTTACGAATTCAAGCGGTGTTCCGTTTCAATTACTGTCTCTGAAATTATACCAATGTTCAACGAGGGTAGACAAGCACTCTTACGTGGACATTTTCTAGATCATTCATTAATTCATGGTAAAATAAAATAAAGCAAGAAGAAAGGTGTAGAAGTGTTGTGTGTATTGTTAACATATCCTTTGAGCAACATGACCATTATTGTTTCGTTTTAGCTGCGAATCGCGATGAATTTTTTGAACGAAGCACAGCACCACTTCACATTTGGGAAGACACCCCTCAAGTTATTGGTGGACGAGACCTTGTTTCCATGGGAAGTTGGTTAGCTGTGACAAAAGAGAAAAGAATGGCTGCATTGACTAATTTTCGTGACCAGGTTGTGGTGGAAAGTCCAAAATCACGTGGAAGTCTTATTGCTAATTTTGTTCAGCTTCAGCAACCTGCCTTACAGTATATTAAGAATATTGAGCATGAAAAAGCAAAGTATGGCGGATATAATTTACTTCTTTATGAAAATCATAAATTATTTTTCCATACGAATCGAGGAACAGGTCCATTACAAGTAGAAAAAGGGATATATAGTATAAGTAATGGTCATTTTCATGCGAAATGGCCAAAAACGATAAAAGGAAAATCGCTTTTACAAGATACGATTTCTCTTAAGGGAGAAAAATTAGTAACGACTTTGCTCGACCGTTTAACAGACAACGCCGTTGCGCCTGATGAACAATTACCGTCAACAGGGGTAGGAATGAAAGCAGAGCGGATGTTATCCCCTTTGTTTATCCATAGTCCTGGGTATGGCACTCGTTGTTCAACCGTTGTGTTACTTAATAAAGAAGGACAAGGATTAATTATTGAACGAACTTATGATTCAAATGGAAAGACAACTGACCGAAACATGACATTTTAAAGGAGAGTGACGAAAGATGAACAACAAGAAGAAAAAACAAAACGATAGCTTTGGTGACCTCTCAGAAAGACTTTCAGAAGATATAATGAAGAAATTGAAAGACACTTCTGTGACACTTAAAGAAGCAGAAAAGCAAAAAGAAGAGAACGAAAGGCAAAAACGGATTCAAGAAAAAAGGGAACGAGAGAAGAATAAATCCTTTGAAGAATTACTAGAAGAAAGTAATCTTGATTGGCGGAATTTTAAGAAGTGATGTCGTCTTTGCGATATCACTTTTTTTAATTGAAAAGAAATACCAACTCATAACAAATCATAAACATGTTCATCTAGATGTAATTAGAATTTGATAAAAAAAATCCATTCATAGCAATGAATTTTAAAAAAACTATGAATGACACAAAATGTATATCAATGCATAAAGATTAATAAAAATAACATTGCTATATATTATATCGTTTGATCCGGATAACGAAACGCGCTTAGGTAAGCGTTTTCATTAAGCTTTTATTAAAAATTTAATTTGCTGAAATGTCAGAAAAATGATATTATCTTGTATATTAGATTAAACATAGATAAAAAGTAGACATTTAATACTTATTTATTTTATTTGGGGAGAGGTTGATGCTTGATGAAAAGGCACGGATTACCAGCAAAGCAAGGCCTATATGACCCACAGTTCGAACATGATAACTGCGGGATCGGTTTTTTAGCCAATATTAAAGGGGAAAAATCACACAAAATCGTACAAGATGCGTTACATGTTTTACAAAATCTTGAACATCGTGGCGGTCAAGGAGATGAAGTGAATACAGGAGATGGTGCAGGGATATTAATGCAAATTCCTCATCGTTTTTTTCAGTCTGCCTGTAAACAAGTGTCATTGAATCTTCCAAACGAAGGGGAGTATGGGGTTGGGATGCTATTCCTTCCACAAGATGAAGCGACACGAAACCAATGTGAATCCGAAATTGAAAAGATTGTAAAAGAAGAGGGCCAATCAGTCATTGGGTGGCGTACCGTTCCTGTTGATGCTTCTATGCTAGGCCGTGCAGCAGTATCAACGATGCCGTTTGTGCGCCAATTATTTGTGGAAAAAAACTCTGAAGTTACAAACGGTTTGGCATTTGAACGAAAATTATATGTTATCCGCAAACGGGCAGAAAACGAAATTGGTTCACATCTCTCAACCGAGCATTCGTTTTATTTTGCTTCCTTTTCAAGTAAAACGATTGTGTACAAAGGGATGTTAACGACAGAACAAGTGAATCAATTTTACCTAGATTTAAATGATCCGTTGTTTGAAACAGCGTTAGCACTCGTCCATTCAAGATTTAGTACAAATACGTTTCCGAGCTGGGAGCGAGCCCACCCGAATCGATATATGATTCATAATGGTGAAATTAATACGTTAAAAGGAAATGTCAATTGGATGCGCGCAAGAGAAGCGCAATTTGCTTCGCCACTATTTCAAGAAGACATTGATAAAATTCGTCCTGTCATTGATGAAAGTGGCAGCGATTCATCAATGTTTGATAATACACTCGAGTTTTTAACGCTTTCTGGCCGAACGATGGCTCATGCTGCAATGATGATGATTCCGGAACCTTGGCAAAGTGATGCCCACATGAGTCAGGATAAAAAAGCGTTTTACCAATATCATAGTACATTAATGGAGCCGTGGGATGGCCCAACTGCGATTGTGTTTACGAATGGAGACCAAATCGGAGCATGTTTAGATCGAAATGGGTTGCGTCCATCACGTTATTACGTCACAAAAGATGGTTACATCATTATGTCTTCTGAAGTTGGAGTCATTGATGTTGCTCCTGAAAACGTGTTGTATAAAGACCGTCTTCGTCCAGGGCAAATGTTGTTAGTGGACTTGGAAAAAGGCCGAATTGTTCCTGATGAAGAGATTAAGCAACAAGTGGCAAACGAACAGCCTTACGAGCAGTGGATTGAAGAACACTTACTTGATTTAGATCAAGTGCTTGAAACATCAGATGTGGAGAATACAAGCATTGATCAGCTTCTACCGCGACAGTTGGCTTTTGGTTATACGTATGAAGAAGTGACGAAAATGCTGTTGCCAATGGTGACAGAAGGTGTTGACCCTGTTGGTTCAATGGGATATGACTCACCTTTGGCTGTTTTATCAAAAAAACCACAGTTGCTCTATAACTATTTCAAGCAACAATTTGCTCAAGTAACAAATCCCCCAATTGATGCGATTCGGGAAGAGTATGTTACCGCTTTAGGGACAACAATTGGAGCAGAAGGCAATCTTCTTTCACCACAGCCAGAAAGCTGCCGACATATCTATTTGAAGTATCCACTTTTAACGAATGAAGAATTAGCGAAGTTAAAGAAAAACAAACTAAATGGCTTTAAAGCAAAAACATTGCCAATGTTATTCCCGACAAGAGACAAACAGCACGGGTTAGAACCAGCATTAGAGCAATTGTTTCAATCTGCTGATCGTGCGATTGAAAAAGGAACAACGCTCTTACTTTTATCGGACCGGTTAATGGATAAAGACAATGCGGCTATACCTGCTTTATTAGCGGTAGCGGGTTTACATCATCATTTAATCCGTCAAGGAACGAGAACGAAAGTTAGTATTTTAGTAGAATCAGGTGAGCCACGTGAAGTTCAACACTTTGCTTTATTGTTAGCATACGGGGCAGAAGCGATTAATCCGTATTTAGCGTTTGATACGTTTGACTCGATGATTCAAGATGGGTTGTTGGAACAGAAGTCTTATGTGGAAGCTGTTTCTACTTATATAAAAGCGGCAACAAAAGGCGTGATGAAAGTTTTATCAAAAATGGGGATTTCCACGATTCAAAGTTACCGTGGTGCTCAAATTTTTGAAGCTGTTGGGATTCATGATTCTGTCATTGAAAAATACTTTGCGAGAACGACATCCCGAATTGGTGGAATTGACTTAACGATGATTGCAAAAGAAACGTTAACCCGTCATGACCGTGCATTTACGACACAAGAAGGCGCAGATAAAACATTAGATTCTGGCGATGATTTGCAATGGCGTCGTGATGGAGAACCGCATCAATATAATCCGCATACGATTCATATTTTGCAACATGCGTGCCGAAAAAATGATTATTCATTGTTTAAAAAATATTCAAAAGCGATTGATGAACAAACAAAAGAACAAACGACATTACGTGGTTTACTGAAGTTTAAACAACAAAACGTACCGATTCCACTAGAAGAAGTGGAACCAATTGAAGAGATTGTCGCTCGTTTTAAAACGGGTGCGATGTCCTTTGGTTCGATTAGTGCAGAAGCGCATGAAGCGCTTGCGATTGCAATGAACCGCATTGGTGGGCGAAGCAATACAGGAGAAGGTGGAGAACATCCAGCACGCTTTACTCCAGATGCCAATGGAGATTCCCGCAGAAGTTCGATTAAACAAGTAGCATCTGGCCGTTTTGGCGTGACAAGTCACTATCTAGTGAATTCAGATGAAATTCAAATTAAAGTGGCCCAAGGAGCCAAACCTGGTGAAGGCGGACAGCTTCCTGGAAATAAAGTGTATCCATGGGTTGCAGAAGTTCGAGGCTCTACACCAGGAGTAGGTTTAATTTCACCACCTCCACATCATGATATTTATTCGATTGAAGATTTAGCCGAACTTATCCATGATTTAAAAAATGCGAACCCGAGTGCGAAAATTAGCGTCAAGCTTGTAGCGGGTACCGGCGTTGGAACAATTGCGGCAGGTGTAGCGAAAGGGCGTGCCGACCATGTCATTATTAGTGGCTATGATGGCGGGACAGGAGCTGCGGCAAGAACAAGTATTAAACATACAGGTCTTCCATGGGAAATCGGATTAGCCGAAACACATCAAACATTAGTGTTAAACAATTTACGAAATCGGATTTCAGTTGAAACCGACGGAAAATTAATGACTGGTCGCGATGTTGTTGTTGCTGCTTTATTAGGAGCAGAAGAATTTGCATTTTCGACAGCGCCACTTGTTGTGTTAGGTTGTGTCATTATGCGTGTATGTCATTTAGATACATGTCCAGTCGGAGTTGCGACACAAAATCCTGAACTCCGAAAAAAATTCATGGGATCACCTGACCATGTTGTGAATTTCATGACGTTTATCGCACAAGAAATTCGCGAATATATGGCTGAGCTTGGATTTAAAACAATAGATGAAATGGTTGGGCGAACGGATTTGCTAGAGCAAAATGCTGAAATTGAAAATGAGAAAGCAAAAACAGTGGATTTACAAAGTTTATTATTCCAACCGAATAAAGATAAACAACAAAATAATGTAAAAACAATCGAACAAGACCACCAGCTTGAGCAATCACTGGACTATACGACATTACTTGAGCTATGCAAACCAGCGATTGAAGAAGGAAAACCAGTTCAAGCATCTATCGAATTGAAAAACATTCACCGTGTTACAGGGACAATTGTTGGTAGTGAAGTGAGTAAAAAGTATGGAGCAAAAGGATTGCCGGAAGATACAATTACATTAAACTTTACCGGTTCTGCTGGTCAAAGCTTTGGCGCATTTGTACCAAAAGGAATGACATTATCATTAGAAGGCGATGCCAATGATTATTTAGGAAAAGGCTTGTCAGGTGGGAAAATTATTGTTTACCCTCCAGCACTTTCATCCTTTAAATCAGAAGAAAATGTCATTATCGGTAACACGACATTTTACGGAGCAACGGCTGGTGAAGCTTTTATCGCCGGTGTAGCCGGAGAACGCTTTTGTGTCCGGAATAGTGGTGTTCACGTTGTTGTCGAAGGAGTCGGCAACCACGGTTGTGAATATATGACAGGTGGGCGAGTCATTAATCTTGGTACAACAGGGAAGAACTTTGCAGCAGGAATGTCAGGTGGAATTGCATATGTTTTCGATGAAGAAAATGAGTTTGCAGCAAATTGTAATCAAGAAATGGTTCTACTTGAATCCATTCAATCAAATGAAGAAACACACTATGTAAAAACAATGATCGAAAAACATGTTTTCCATACAAATAGTGGGAAGGGCAAAGACATTCTTGCTAATTGGCCAAAGGCAGCAAGTCAATTTGTAAAAGTGATTCCAAGAGATTACAAACGTATGCAAGAAGCGATCGAACGTGTGAAAGCAGAAGGGCGAGCAGAAAAAGACGCGATTATGATTGCTTTTAATGAAAATAAAAACGATAAAACACGAGTAAGCGGCAAATAGAGAGAAAAAAGGCGGGGGAAGGCCCCCTGCCTACTAGATTAGTAATGTAGGAGTGAGGAACATGGGGAAACCGACTGGCTTTTTGGAGTATGAACGTGTCAATGCTCCAAAGCAGGATCCGTTTGAACGAACGAAAAATTGGCAAGAGTTTCAATTATTATTACCAGAAGATAAGCTCCGACAACAAGGAGCTCGTTGTATGGATTGTGGTGTTCCCTTTTGTCAAACGGGAACATCAATGGATGGTTCAGGCGAAATTGGCTGTCCTGTATACAATTTAATTCCGGAATGGAATGATTTAATTTATCGTAATC
Source organism: Alkalihalobacillus sp. LMS39 (assembly GCF_022812285.1). Classification (NCBI taxonomy): domain Bacteria; kingdom Bacillati; phylum Bacillota; class Bacilli; order Caryophanales; family Bacillaceae; genus Alkalihalobacillus; species Alkalihalobacillus sp. LMS39. Next base: position 2,710,125 of record NZ_CP093300.1, on the reverse strand, counting down.
AATGGAAAGAAGCGTTACATCGTCTTCACAAAACGAATAACTTCCCAGAATTCACGGGACGAGTTTGTCCTGCGCCGTGTGAAGGTTCCTGTACAGTCGCTCTTGACGGTGATGCGGTTACGATAAAAAATATTGAATACAGCATTGTAGAACGAGGTTTTAAAGAGGGATGGATCGTTCCACAACCACCAAAGAAAAGAACAGGCAAGAAAGTAGCCATCGTCGGATCGGGTCCTGCTGGATTAGCAGCTGCTGCTCAATTAAATAAAGCGGGACATCTTGTCACTGTATTTGAACGTCACGACCGAATTGGTGGATTGCTTACGTACGGTATCCCTGATGTAAAACTATCTTATAGTACAATTAAACGCCGTTTAGATATTTTGGAAAAAGAAGGCGTACAGTTCAAAACAAACACAGAAATCGGCAAAGACATTCCTGTTTCTTCATTAAAAGAAGATTTTGATGCTGTTATTTTATGTACAGGTGCAACAAAACCTCGTGATGTTGAAGTTGAAGGAAGACAGTTAAAAGGCATTCATTTTGCGATGGACTTTTTGCATCAAAACACGAAAAGTCTCTTAGACTCTGCTCATGAAGACGGAAACTTTATTTCTGCAAAAGGAAAAGATGTTCTCGTTATCGGCGGTGGGGATACGGGTGTCGATTGTATTACAACGTCTGTCCGCCATGGAGCAAAAAGTATCACACAATTCGATATTAACCGAGAACGTCCCGAAAATCGAGAGGACTCAAACCCATGGCCATTGTTCCCGATCGTCCATCACCATGAGGACGGTCATAAAGAAGCAATTGCTGTCTATGGCGATGATCCGCGCGCATATCAACTGCAAACGACGAAATTTGTCGGGGATGAGAATGGTCATGTTAAAGAAGTTCATACGATTGCGGTAGAAACAAGCTTTGATGAAAAGGGCAATAAAGTCCGAACCGAAATTCCAGGTACAGAAAAAGTTTGGCCTGCTCAATTAGTGTTTTTAGCGATTGGATTTACCGGTCCTGAGCAAGAAATCATTCGCCAGCTCGAACTAGAAACTGATCGTCGTTCTACAATTAAAGCAGAATACGGCAGCTATAAAACGAGTGTCGACGGTGTATTTGCTGCCGGAGATAACCGCCGTGGTCAAAGCTTAATCGTATGGGCGATTCATGAAGGAAGAGAAGCGGCTAGAGAATGTGATAAGTATTTAATGGGTAGCACTTTGTTGCCTTAAAGACTTTATAGTGATCGATTGGACCCCCTTTGATTAAAGGGGGTTTTTGTGTTTTTGTTGTAATCGATTTTGTATCGGACATGTGTTCCGCTATTTATATAAATAGCGCGTTTGCTTGAATGCTATCGGACATCTGTTCCGTTAATAGGACTAATGAGAGGGGCAATCAACGTTTTTTCGTAGTTTAACGGAATGAATGTCCGAGAGAGTTTTAGAAACAGTGTTTTTTCAATAAATAGCGGAATAGATGTCCGTTGAAGTTGAAACGAACATAAAAAAGGAGCTTCTGTCATGTTTGGTATAAAAAAGAAGTGAAATAAATGGGTTTTTATGGAATGATATGTAACTATTTACCACAAAGGGAACCACTGATGAAAAAAAATGTAAAAATGTAAAATGATAAAAACTTACTAGAAAAGTATTTTGTTCTAGTTCAAATGTCATATTTACATGTTTCTCTTGTATTCTCTAAGTACCTTAAAGTCAAATTCGTTTTGTCGAAAAAACACTAGAATTAAAGAAATCCTTGAACTATTAAGGGTTATACAAGAATTTACGAATAGTTAAAAGGTCACATATGATATCTTGAATTCAAAATAAAAACATAAAAAATGAGAGTTTAGTATGGAATTGACGTATTTACTATTACATGGTAATTTTTTCGATATATAGAAATTGTATAAGAATGGAGAAAAAACATGGTAATTGTTGTGGATGAGTCTCTTGGATACAAAATAGAAGGTGTACAACTTTCACATAACGTAGTAATCAAACCAATTCAGTTTGTCAAACCGGCAACGACCTTTAAAGAAGTGTTAGACGAGTCACATTATCATTTCTTTAATAAGAGAATAACAATAAAACGATATGAACTTGAAGAAGAAATGAATTATTTCATATCACTAGTTAATGAGCATAAGGAAGTTGTTTATTTTTATGATGGTCGCTTTACTAATGTTAATCATCTATCAAAAATTCGATCATGGTTATTGCCAGATTACGAGATTAACTTAATTCCAATTGAAAATAATGCAGAGTTGCTTTTTTATTTAACAAAGTTTGATTCTATCTTCTTGAATAAAAAACTGTCTTCTCATGACATTACTCGAAAGTTAAAACGATTAAAAAGGATGTCGGAATCGTATATTATTTCACCTAACCCTTTGATATTTAAATCCAAAAAAAAGTGGCTTACATATACACCTACTCGAGAATATCAGCGCTTTACGGAATCAACAATAGCAAATAGAAAGCTGAAGCTTCGAACATATTCAACACTTGCTCATTGGAGTGAAGAATTTCAAACGAAAACAACAAATAAAAGAGTGATATTGGTTGAAAAAGGAATTAACAATCAAGTGAATGTCCAGACTGAACGTCGGATAAATATAGAAACAAGCACATTTCCTATTAATATCCCTTATTTGCATGTGTTATTAATACCTGAAACTATATGGAGTGAATTCGAATGATTAATGCCAAAAGAAAAGCTTTCTTGTTTTTATCGTTAGCATTTATTTTAGCGCTATTTACAGCGTTTTATGTTTTGACTGAAATTTCAAAGGCGCAAGAAGCACTTGGAGAAACAATACGCGTCGCAGTAGCGAAACAAGATTTGAGATCATATTCCGTGTTAACACCAGATAAAATTGATTGGATTGAAGTTCCACGTTCAACACAACAATCTTCTTACATTTTAAATGCAAGTGAAATTGAAGAATCTATTGTCATAGTGAACTTAGCTAAAGGAGATTTATTAACGAATAACATAGTAAGACCTGTAATTGATATTCCTAATAATCATAGAATCGTTTGGTTGAATCCAACTAGTAATGTAATTTTTGACCAAAGTGTTACTGGTGGAGACATTGTAGATATTATTGTTAGTTATAAGGATGGAAATGACCATCTTACCAAACGAAGATTTCAAGATGTCGACGTTGTAACTGCAGAAGAACGTGACAGTAAAGTTTTAATTAAAGTTTCTATGGATTTACAAGATGCTGAGGAATTGATTCATTTTCAAAACACAGCACAACAAATTCGTGTGTTACGTGTAAATCATATTTCATCAAGTAGTGAAGAACTTCCACTAGAGGAAGTTCCGGATGAGACAGAGGCATTAGAACCATTAGAAACTGAAGATGATGTAGAAGAAGAAAGTGATGAGACTGATTCGTAGTTTTATGAAGGGAAGTAATGACAGTGGAAAATAGTAAAGCTTTAATTATATCTAATCAAGATGAACTAATTACGGATGTACAGCATCTTTTAGCGATTGAAGAAATCGAAAGTGATGTAGAGACTGAATTTACATCGTCTTTTAATAAAGGTTATACATATAGCGTATTTATTTTCGATGAATCTGCTGCATACGCTATTGATAAAGAAGCTTTGCCTCAACCTGCAATAATCTATGTTCTCTTAACAGAAAAATCTTATGAAAAAGCTCGTTTTTTCTTAAGAAAAGGAATGACGAATGTATTTGTTTATCCAGATGAACGAGAATTATTCCAACAAGAAATTTTTTCTGCAATAGAAGAACTGCGAGCTAAACAACGAAAATCTAAAGATTTGTTTGGCAAAGGGAATGTACATGCTTTTTATAGTGCCAAAGGGGGAACTGGAAAAACACTTTTAGCATCCATGTTTGCTCAATATTTACAAGTTCAGCACGATAAAAAAGTTGCTTTAATTGATTTGAATGCTCAGTTTGGGGGAGTAGAAGCCCTATTTAGTATTGAACCCGCACGGTCATATTATGATTTAAGACCAGTGTTAGCAGAATTATCAATTAACCATATTGAAAATATTGCCGTAACTGAAAGTAAAACAGGGTTGACGCTTATATTAGGTCCTGCCAACCCACAGCGTGCTGAAGAAATAAATGAAGAACTAATTTCCGCTGTCATTCGAACATGTCAAACTCATTTTGATGAAGTAGTGTTAGATGTTCCTAGTGGAGTCAATTCTGTTAGTTTTACCGGTTTAAATGAAGCATCACGTATTCATTATGTTTTGACACCAGATAGCTTGTCATTACGGTCTTATCGAGAGGCTTTAAAACTATTCCAACGCTTTCAACTTGGAAGTAAAGGGGAAATGTCATTAATTTTAAATCGAACTCACTCTAAGAGTGAATTAACAGATAATGATATTAGTAAACTATTAGATACAAAAATAAAAGCTCAAATTCGCGCTGACTTTTTTTCAGTCCAACCAGCTATCAATATGGGGGTCCCTTTTATTTCGAAAAGAAATGAAAAACTATCTTCTAACGTGATGAAAGACGTAAAAAGATATGCTGAAAAGGTGTTAAAAGAGAGGTGATGAAATGTGTCATGGTTAGAACGAGCGTCAAAGCAAACAACAGGAATGATTGATGACAATTGGGATATTAGAGACCAACAGCATGACCATTGGGTTCGTCATTATAAAGGAAGAATCATAAAAGAATCGGACTTAGAAACGATTATCGCCTTACCTGCAAGTGAAAGACGGTTGACAATTGAAAGAATGGTTCAGCAAATGATCGAGGAAGAACGAGTTATTATTCCTAGACAAGATATGGAACAAATCATTCAACAGATTATTAATGAATCGGTTGGGTATGGACCGCTTGAATCGTTATTACAGCGTGATGATGTAACAGAAATTATGGTAAACGGACCAAAAGAGATTTTCATTGAAAGAAAAGGACGTTTAGAGAGAACAAACGTAAAGTTTAAAGATAATCAGCATGTCAGACATATCATCGATCGAATTATCGCTCCTTTAGGCAGACGTGTTGATGAAAGTTCGCCAATGGTGGATGCGAGATTACCAGATGGAAGTCGTGTAAATGCTGTTATTCCACCAATTAGTCTAGACGGTCCATCTATATCCATTCGTAAATTTAATCCAACTCCATTTACGATAGCAGATTTACAACAATTTGGTACTTTTACTGAAGAAATGGCTGAGTTTCTTACGGCAATCGTAAAAGCGAAATGTAATATTTTAGTGTCTGGTGGAACGGGAAGTGGAAAAACAACATTATTGAATGTGCTCTCGGGTGCTATTCCACCAGGAGAACGAATTGTAACGATAGAAGATATGGCAGAATTACGATTCACATACGATAATCTCGTTCGCTTGGAAGCGAGGCCTAAAAATATGGAAGGTTCTGGTGAGGTTTCAATTCGTGACTTAGTGAAAAATGCACTCCGGATGAGGCCAGACCGAATTATTGTTGGGGAAGTTCGTGGTTCAGAAGCCATTGATATGTTACAAGCGATGAATACTGGTCATGAAGGTTCTTTAACTACAATCCATGCAAATACACCAAGAGATGCGTTAGGTCGCTTGGAAGCGATGGTCATTATGTCGGGATTGCCCCTAACTCCAGATGTTATTCAAGGATATTTTGTAGGAGCCCTTGATATCATCGTTCAATCAGAGCGGCTTCCAGATGGGAAAAGAAAACTCGTGAGTATTGCTGAAATCGTCGAAGAAGATGGTCGTGTTTTTGTTAAAGATATTTTTAAATTTGTCCGTGAAGGAACAGATAGCTCAGGGAATATTAAAGGTCATTTTTTAGCTACAGGATATGTTCCTACAGTGTATGAAAAAATTCGTACTAGTGGGTTTAGTTTAAATGAATATATGTTCAAAGAAGGTATTGTGCTATGAATATGGCTTTATTATCACTTACAAGTTCAATCGTCTGTTTTTTCGCTTTTGTTTTTTATCTCATCCAAAGCTTTCGTATGAAAAAAACAACGAAGCGGGTAGAAAACTGGTTTGAAAATGAAAATTCGAAAGTACGTAAAAGTTTTATATTAGGTATTGGAGATAAGTTTGACCAATCAGAGTTTGCTCAAGATTTAAGTATTAAGCTTACTCGAGCGAATTTGAAATTAAAACCTTCTGAGTACGCGGGGACTTGTTTATTGTTATTTTTAACAATGGTATTTATAGGCTACCATTTCATGCAGCTCGTCTTTCTTTTATCTTTAATCGTATCTTATTTGGTTGTATGGGTTGGCTCGAAGTTCTTTTTGAACTCTCGACAAAATAAAAGAACTGAACTAGTGAATAAACAATTACCTGAAATTTGTAGAATGTTAAGTAACTCCGTTAAAGCGGGTTTAACGATTCCTCAAGGAATGGAAATGGTTGCTAGAGAAATTAGTGAACCAGCAGGCCCAGAGTTCCAAACTATGGTTCAACAACTACAATTTGGGGATGACTTTGAAGAGGTGATGACCCGGTTTAGGGATCGGGTGGATAGTAAAGATTTAATGATTTTTGTAAGTACAATTTTAATACAAAGAAAAGTGGGCGGAAATTTAGCTGAAATTTTGTCTCTTATGGCTGAAACATTAGAAGAACGTGCAAGGGTCAATAAAGAAGTGAGTACAGTAACTGCTGAATCAAAGTTTGTTTCTATTATTTTGCCAGTACTTCCATTAGCAATGGCCCTTATGATGAATTTAATCATTCCAGGGTTTTTAAATCCACTCTTTTCTTTGTTCGGTATGATATTATTAGCTATTTTCCTTGCAATTCAAGTAGCTTCATTTTTAATCATTCGACAAATAACGAAAATAAGGGTGTGACAAAATGGGGGCGAAATTTGTATTTCTAACGTTATTGTTCATTGCTTTAGTATTGCTGTCCCTGTTTATAGGGTTCATTTATATATGGCTAACAATTGCTAAAAAAGATAATTTAGTAAAGCTATTAAAATATAAAACTTTAAAAAAAGAAAAAGGAAATATGGTAGAACGTTTATGGAAACCGTTTCTACGAGCAGCAGAATATGTTGCACCAACTACAGCGAAATACCGTTTGTTCACAAAAGAAAATGATAAAGTTATGTTAGATCGCTCAGGGAACCCATTCCAGCTAAGTTTAGATGGATTTTACGGGTTGAGATACGTTCTTTTTTTCACCTTCTTTATTTTTACATGGCTGTATATGATTATCGGAATGCCATTTGGATTGTTGTTATTTATTACAACTCCGTATCTCGCTTTCTTCTTTCCTAACTTTTGGATTTGGTATAAAGCGCGAGAACGGCAGGAATTAATTAGTGAAGCGATGCCTGACTTTTTAGATACTGTCAGTGTTACCCTTCAAGCAGGTGTTGGTTTAGATACAGCACTAAGACAAGTATCAAATCAAATGGAAGGGCCATTAAGTGAAGAAATCCAACGGTTTAGTCGTGAGATTGATTTAGGTGTAACACGAAAGATTGCATATCAAAATTTATTAAACCGAAATACATCTCGTGAATTAGAAATACTAGTTAATTCTTTAATACAGGGAACAGCCTTAGGTGTACCTGTTTCTACAACGTTTAAAATACAAGCAGATGATTTGCGGTCAATGCGTGGCTTTAGAGCAAAAGAAAAAGCAGCAAAAGCAAGTCCGCAAATTACACTTGTTACGACGTTTCTAGTTGCACCTTCCGTGTTTTTATTGATTATTGGTTTACTATTTTTAAATATTATTTATAACCCTGAAGCATTCGGTTTAAATGTATTCTTCGGATGATTTAGGGAGTTATAAAACAATTATTATTAAAAGGAGAGATGAGTATGTTAACGAAGTTCAAAATCTTTATTGGTCAGTATGTAAAAAATGAAAGAGGTGCTCAAGCGATTGAGTGGATTGCTCTAGGAATTGTAGTCATCGCAGTTTTAGGAGCTATTGCAACAGCTATGACTGACGATAAAATTATAGCTAGTGCAGTGAAGGAAACACTATCAAACTTAATTAAAAGCTTAGGAGCTACTGGTGGAGGAGAAGGTTAATACGCTACTCATAATAGGTGATAGAGGATGAAAATTTTAAAGAAATACATCCATAATGAAAAGGGTTCACAGATGATAGAATTTCTAGCTGTGTTCCCTATGATTATTTTTGCATTATTGTTTATTTGGCAAGTAGCGCTCATTGCGTATTCTGTAGTTGTAACTGAAGGAGCAGCACGAGACGGGGCAAGGGTCGCCGCCGTTCATGATGATTATAATCAAGCGGTAAATAACTCTGCTTTTGGCTTGGATGTTACGAATGTCACTCGAACGGAAAGCAGTGGTAGTTATGGTGCGGAAGTGACGGTTTCAGTAACGACTCGTGTTCCTGTCGTGCAACTCCCATTTATTGGTTCGGGAAACTATACAATTACGTCTGACGCAACGATGCCGTTGGAGGAGGCCCCATAATGATGAAAAAAATAGTAACAAATGAAAGAGGAAATACTACGCTCGTCATTATGGGGTTACTTTTTGCAACGATTGTTGTCACATTTATCTTTTTTGATTTCTTTTCTGCATTTGCAGCAAAAAGAGGAAGTCAAACAGGAGCCGATGCAGCTGCTTTAGCAGCCGCAAACGAAGCTCACCAAATTTATGATGCAAGACTTCGAACAGAAGTCCAACAAAAAATGGATGACTTGAGAGCACTAGTAAACTTATTAGTCGCTAATCGAATAGCAGAACATGAGGCAGAGCAAGAAGAACTTGACGAGGAAGATAGAGAGGAACCTGATGTGGAAGCCATCTTTAATTCTGTCATTTCTACTTTACTTTCAGGGTTTAATGGTCCCATGCCAAATGATTTGCGACAATGGATACGCGGTCATGATGTCGAAGTGAATGCAAATCGTGCATTACGCTTTTTCTTTACAGACACTGAAGTGAACTGGATGGTTTGTAATGAAATAACAGACAATTTAGACAGGGTTCAAGAAGCGGCAAGGTATTATGCGGAAACAAATGGTGCTGAAGAAGAACTGCGCATTGCGTTTCCCTATAATGAACAATTCCATGTGTATGTAGAAGTAGAAAAAAAGCCACATCTCGTTTTCTTTCCGGATATGGCTGAAAATGGAGAAAATAACGTAGAAGCAAGAGCATCGGCAAGTATTAAAATGCCAAGAAATATGACAATCTCCTGTAACTAAAGCGGTAAAGTAGGGAGGTGTATGATTGAAGTTTCAACTTAATGTGAAAATAGGGATTCAAATCATCCTTCTTATGGTAGTCGTTTCCTTATTCACACCTCAAGGTCAAGTATATGGGCAATTATCAGAATACGACTATGATGGAAATGTATTAGAATCTGCTGACTTTGAACCTAGTGATTATTATAGTGGAACCCCCGTTGGATGGGATGGGAATTTTGGAAATGGTCCTGGAATTAACGACCCAAATACGCCAGGTACTCCTAGCTTTTGGGAGTGGTTAACAGGTGGGTTTGATTCCATCTCTGATTGGTTAGAGAGTGGATTAGACAATTCAGGTATAAGCGATTGGATTAAAGACTTTCTAGATCTATGGGATGCAGTAGGTGGATGGGAAGGGATTGGAGATCTTTTCTCAGGATGGATTGACAGCCAACTCCAACCAATCTATGATTTTATTGAAGGGATCCAAACATTATGGGATCATAGAGAACTTATCGCCAATATCCTTACAGCTATTGCAATAGATTATATTCAAACAAATGTTATCGACCCGTTATTGAGCTTTGTAACACAAATAGTAGAGATTAATTCGGCCATTTACCAATGGATTATAGATGGCTGGAATTCACTATCGCCATTAGTGCAAGATATTATCCTTACCATTGCAGCTGTCTTAATCGTAGTGGCAGTTATCGCTTTAATAGCCCTCTTAGTTGTAACTAGTATGGCAGGACTCATTGTCGCAGCTGTTGCAGCTGTTGGTGCTGTTATTGGTGGTGCGATTTATGCACTCTTATATGCCGGTACAGACAATTTCAGCTTTTTAGGTGCTTTGACCTTTTCAGCGATCGGTGCTGCAATTGCAGGTGGTATAAAAGCATTTGTGGCTTCAGCTAATGCTTTGTTTTTAACTATGGGTAAAACTTTTGGTGTAACTGCTCTGGCTTCTATGTTTGTTGAAATATTTAGTTTTACCTTTTTTGGAGGAGAACTTAATATTCGTAACATGCTAACGAATGCTTTATTCAATGGATTAGCAGCAGTGATAACTCTTGGGCTGTCAAATATACTATCAGGTGTGAGACTTTGGCTTGCTAGTGGAACTACTTTTGGTTTCGCGGGTCTTGGAGCGACATATTTTAATGAAGGAATTGCAACTTGGACAGATTTCTTTATTTATTTTTTTGCAGGTACAATTGCAGGAACACTGTTAGGACCACTCTTGAAAAATTATAGAAAGAAATTATTAGATATTCCATCCATAAATATAGGTAACTTTCTAGATGAAAGTTATATTACAGCAATAACTAATATTGTTGCTAACCTTTTTAAAGATATAATTTATTGGGGTAACGATGAAAAACATCCAGATAATAAGATTAAAAAAATGTTTGAAACAATTCGAAATAAAATAGAGGAAATAAAATTTAATATCAATATGAGAATTAACAATTTTATTAATAACTTAATTAATGATAGTAGGTTTTGGCGATAATAATTAAATGTAACTGTGCCTAGGTAGATGTAATTAATTTAGGCACAGTTAAACCTTAAGGAGGAAGAGATGAAAAAAAAATAGATAAGAAAAATCTCTTATTGTGGGTAGTAATGGTAGTATACGGGCGCAGTTGCTATAATTATCCCGACTTATCCTGACATATTTCAACCTAGAAAGCCTTTGACTATTTTGCTAGTGGGTATTATGGGTCTATTAATATTTTTGTGCATTTTATCAGAGAGTAAAAAAATACATGGGTCAACAACAATAAATAAAAAAGTATTCTTTTCAGCAGTATACTTTTTTATCGTTTTAATGTTGGTCATTAGTCTTACAAAAATTTAAGAGCATTTTAGCTGATATAAGAAATGGCTTAACCGGCTGATTCTTCGCTTTAGAGAGCCGCAACATGATTCTTTATGTTCAGTTAAGGAGGAAGAGATGAAAAAAAGTAGATAAGAAAAATCTCTTTTTGTGGATACTATTGGGAGTTTATGGAATCACACTTGCTATAATTGCCGATGTTTATTTTGATTTTTTTCAAGCTAATAAACTCTTAGGTTTATTTTTAGCAGGTATTCATGGGTCCACAAAAGTAAATAAAAAAGTATTCTTTTCAGCATTATACGTTTTTATCGTTTTAATGTTGGTCATTAGTCTTACAAAAATTTAAAAGCACAAGGGAAGACTGTTTTCACGTAATAATAACTGACTAATTGGAATAGTCCCCATTGAATTGTTGAAATCAATGATATCCATTATTAGTATTTACTGTTAATATGATGCACTGCACTATGATGACCTTTTGATAGTCATTATCTTACCATGAATTAAAGGTGTCTAATAGCTGATATAAGAATTACATAATCAGCTGATACCACGTTTTTATGAGCTTCACCACGATACCTTAAATTCAGTTAAGGAGGAAGAGATGAAAAAAGTAGATAAGAAAAATCTCTTATTGTGGGTACTAACGGGAGTATATGCAATCACACTTACTATAATTTACGATGTTTATTATGATTTTTTTCAAGCAAGTTCTATATTTGGCTTATTAATAGGTATTCTATTTTTATTATTTTTGATCATTTTATCAGAGAGAAAAAAATACATGGGTCCACAAAAGTAAATAAAAAAATATTCTTCTCAGCAGTATACTTTTTTATCGTTTTAATATTGGTCATTAGTCTTACAAAAATTTAAAAGCACAAGGGAAGACTGTTTTCACGTAATAATAACTGACTAATTGGAATATTCCCAATTGAATTGTTGAAATCAATGATATCCATTTCAAATGAAAAAAAAGCTTTATTTACATAAAAACACATAAGAGGGTCAATTTGTCACCGGAAGAAATTTTAATAAACAAGGATTCTAAAAAAACAGTGTAATTCTAAAGTCTATTTTTGTCTTCATACAGTATTAGTATTTGGTGTTATGATGATGCACACGCACTGCACTATGATGACCTTTTGATAGTCATTACCTTTTCATGAATTAAAGGTGTCTAATAGCTGATAAAAGACGTGCTTAACAAGCCGATTCTATGTTTTTATGAGTTTCAACATGATTCCTTATATTCAATTAAGGAGGAAGAGATGAAAAAAAGTAGATAAGAAAAATCTCTTATTGTGGGTATCAATGGGAGTATATATACTCACACTCGCTGTAATTGTCGATGCCTATTATGATTTTTTACAAGCTAATAAACCGATATTTGCTTTATTAATAGTTATTGCATGTTTATTATTATTTCTGTGCATTTTATCAGAGAGTAGAAAAATACATGGGTCCACAAAAGTAAATAAAAAAGTATTCTTTTCAGCAGTATACTTTTTTATCGTTTTAATGTTGGTCATTAGTCTTACAAAAATTTAAGAGCATTTTAGCTGATATAAGAAATGCCTTAATCGGCTGATTCTTCGCTTTAGAGACTTCAACATGATTCCTTAAATTCAGTTAAGGAGGAAGAGATGAAAAAAAGTAGATAAGAAATATATTTTATTGTGGGTACTAGCGGGAGTATATGGACTCACATTTGGTATCATTATGGATGTTTATTATGATTTTTTTCAAGCAACTCTTAGGTTTATTTTTAGCAGGTATTGGTTCTATTAATATTTTTGATCATTTTATCAGAGAGTAAAAAATACAATGGGTCCACAAAAGTAAATAAAAAAGTATTCATTTCAGCAGTATACGTTTTTATCGTTTTAATGTTGGTCATTAGTCTTACAAAAATTTAATAGCACAAGGGAAGACTGTTTTGACTTAATAATAACTTGCTAATTGGAATAGTCCCAAGTGAATTGTTGAAATCAAATGATAACTGTTTGGAATTGGAAGAAAAAAGAAATTTGATTTATATAAATATACAGAAGTGGGTATGTTGCCACCTGAAAAAAGTAACTCCCTAATGAACATGGCTCCTTAAAAATAACAGCTTAATTCTAAAGTGTTTTTTTTTGTCTACATAAAACAGTAGTATTTGGTGTTAATATGATGAGCCGCACTATGATGACCTTTTGATAGTCATTACCTTATAATGAATTAAAGGTGTTTATTAACTAATAGTAGTAGATTTCACGTTTTAGAGAGCCGCAACATGATTCTTTATGTTCAGTTAAGGAGGAAGAGATGAAAAAAAAGTAGATAAGAAATATATTTTATTGTGGGTATTAGCGGGAGTGTATGGACTCACACTTGTTATAATTGCCGATGTCTATTTTGATTTTTTTCAAGATAATAAACTCTTAGGTTTATTTTTAGCAGGTATTTTATTTCTATTAATATTTTTGATCATTTTATCGGATAGTAAAAAAATACATGGGTCCACAAAAATAAATAAAAAGGTACTCTTTTCAGCTATATACTTCTTTATCGTTATTATACTAATTAATATTATTACTCGGATTTAAAAAACAATTGCAGAAAATTTAGAAGTAGTAATATTTAGGTATTGAAATCCCTTTAAATTGTTGAAATCAAATGATGACTATTTGAAATTGGAAGAAAAAAGAAATCTAATATATAAATATATAAGTGGGTGTGTTACCACGAGGAAGAAATTTTAATGAAAATGGCTTATGAAAAAATAGCTTAATTCTAAAGTCTATTTTTTGTCTACATACAGTATTAGAATTGGGTGTTACTATGATGAACTGTACTACTATGACCTTTTGATAGGCATTACCTTATCATGAAAAGATGTTTATTAACTGATATAAGAATTACTTTACCAGGTGATTCTACGTTTTTGGGAGCTTTAACATGATTCCTTAAATTCAGTTAAGGAGGAAGAGATGAAAAAAAGTAAATAAGAAAAATCTCTTATTGTGGGTAATAATGGGAGTATATGGACTTACATTTGCTATCATTATGGATGTTTATTATGATTTTTTTCAAGCTAATAAACTCTTAGGTTTATTTTTAGCAGGTATTCTGGCTCTATTATTATTTTTGTGCATTTTATCAGAGAGTAAAAAATACATGGGTCCACAAAAATAAATAAAAAAGTATTCTTTTCAGCATTATACGTTTTTATCGTTTTATTATTGGTCATTTCTTACAAAAATGTGAATTGTTGAAATCAAATGATAACTGTTTGGAATTGGAAGAAAAAAGAAATTTGATTTATATAAATATATAGAAGTGGGTTTGTTGCCACCGGAAGAAAATCTAATAAACAAGGTTCCTAAAAAACAGCGTAATTCTAAAGTCTATTTTTGTCTTCATACAGTATTAGAATTTGGTGCAATAAGATTCACTATGAAGATATGGTTAGAAAGTCTATTCATAAAGGTTTATTAGTAACTCGACTTCAAGTAATTTTTTTTGAACTACCTATGCATTTGATAGTCATTACCTTATCATGAATTAAAGTGTTTATTAACTGATATAAGAATTACTTTACCAGGTGATTCTACGTTTTTGGGAGCTTTAACATGATTCCTTAAATTCAGTTAAGGAGGAAGAGATGAAAAAAAAGGTAAATAAGAAAAATCTCTTATTGTGGGTACTAATGGGAGTATATGCACTTACACTTGCTATAATTGCCGATGTCTATTTTGATTTTTTTCAAGCTAATATACTTTTAGGTTTATTTTTAGCAGGTATTCTATTATTACTAATTTTTTTGTGCATTTTATCAGAGATAAAAAAAATACATGGGTCCACAAAAATAAATAAAAAAGTATTCTTTTCAGCATTATACGTTTTTATCGTTTTAATGTTGGTCATAAGTCTTACAAAAATTTAAAAGCACAAGGGAAGACTATTTTGACGTAATAATAACTGACTAATTGGAATAGTCCCCATTGAATAGTTGAAATCAATGATATCCATTTCAAATTGAAAAAAAGAAAGCTTTATTTATATAAGAATACAGAATTTGTATGTTGCTACCAGAAAAAGCAACTCCTATTGAAATGGCTTCTAAAAAAAGCTTTACTCTAAAGGCTCTTTTTTGTCTTGGTACAGTAGTATTCGGTGTTATTATGATGAACTGCACTATGCTGACCTTTTGATAGTCATTACCTTATCAAGAATTAAAGGTTTTAATTAATTGATATAAGAATTGCTTAACCAGAGGATTATACGCTTTTGGGAACTTTAACAGGATTCCTTATGTTCAGTTAAGGAGGAAGAGATGAAAAAAAAGTAGATAAGAAAAATCTCTTATTGTGGGTAGTATCGGGAGTATATGGACTCACACTTGCTATAATTATCCCAACCTATCCTGATATCTTTCAACCTAGAAAGCCTTTGATTTTTTTTGCGGCAGGTGTTCTAGCTCTATTATTATTTCTGTGCATTTTATCAGAGAGTAAAAAAATACATGGGTCCACAAAAGTAAATAAAAAAGTATTCTCTTCAGCAGTATATTTTTTTATCGTTTTAATGTTGGTCATTAGTCTTACAAAAATTTAAAAGCGGAAGGGAAGACTGTTTTCACGTAGTAATAACTGACTAATTGGAATAGTCCCAATTGAATTGTTGAAATCAAATGATAACTGTTTGCAATTGGAAGAAAAAAGAAATTTGATTTATATAAATATACAGAAGTGGGTAAGTCGCCACCTGAAAAAAGCAACTCCCTAATGAACATGGCTCCTGAAAAATAACAGTTTAATTCTAAAGTATATTTTTTTGTCTACATATAACGGGAGTATTTGGTGTTAATATGATGAGCCGCACTATGATGACCTTAGTCATTACCTTATCATGAATTAAAGGTGTTTATTAACTGATATAAGAATTGCTTTACCAGGTGATTCTACGTTTTTGGGAGCTTTAACATGATTCCTTATATTCAGTTAAGGAGGAAGAGATGAAAAAAAAGGTAAATAAGGAAAGTCTCTTATTGTGGGTACTAACGGGAGTATATACACTTACACTTGCTATAAGTGTCGATGCCTATTTTGATTTTTTTCAAGCTAATAAAATATTACTTTTATTTTTTATAGTTATTCTATTATTCCTAATTTTTTTGTGCATTTTATCAGAGAGTAAAAAAATACATGGGTCCACAACAATAAATAAAAAAGTATTCTTTTCAGCAGTATACTTTTTTATCGTTTAATATTGGTCATTAGTCTTACAAAAATTTAAAAGTACAAGGGAAGACTGTTTTGACGTAATAATAATAATAACTGGCTAATTGGAATAGTCCCAATTGAATTGTTGAAATCAATGATATCCATTTCAAATTGAAAAAAAGAAAGTTTTATTTATATAAGAATACAGAATTTGTATGTTGCTACCAGAAAAAGCAACTCCTATTGAAATAGCTTCTAAAAAAACAGCTTAACTCTAAAGGGTCTTTTTGTCTTCGTACAGTAGTATTCGGTGTTATTATGATGACCTGCACTATGATGACCTTTTGATAGTCATTATCTTATCATGAATTAAAGGTGTCTATTAACTGATATAAAAATTGCTTAACCAGGTGATTCCACGTTTTAGAGAACTTCACCATGATTCCTTATATTCAGTTAAGGAGGAAGAGATGAAAAGAAAAGTAGATAAGAAAAATCTCTTATTGTGGGTAATAATGGGAGTATATGGAATCACACTTACTATCATTATGGTGTTTATTTTGATTTTTTTCAAGCTAATAAACTCTTAGGTTTGTTTTTAGTAGGTGTTCTAGCTTTATTATTATTTCTGTGCATTTTATCAGAGAGTAAAAAAATACATGGGTCCACAACAGTAAATAAAAAAGTATTCTTTTCAGCAGTATATTTTTTTATCGTTTTAATGTTGGTCATTAGTCTTACAAAAATCTAAGAGCATTTTAGCTGATATAAGAAATGCCTTAATCGGCTGATTCTTCGCTTTAGAGACTTCAACATGATTCCTTAAATTCAATTAAGGAGGAAGAGATGAAAAAAAAGTAGATAAGAAAAATCTCTTATTGTGGGTATCAATGGGAGTATATATACTCACACTCGCTGTAATTGTCGATGCCTATTATGATTTTTTACAAGCTAATAAACAGATATTTGCTTTATTAATAGGTATTGCATGTTTATTATTATTTCTGTGCATTTTATCAGAGAGTAAAAAAATACATGGGTCCACAAAAAAAATAAAAAAGTATCTTTTCAGCAGTATACTTTTTTATCGTTTTAATGTTGGTCATTAGTCTTACAAAAATCTAAGAGCATTTTAGCTGATATAAGAAATGCCTTAATCGGCTGATTCTTCGCTTAAGAGACTTCAACATGATTCCTTAAATTCAATTAAGGGGGAAGAGATGAAAAAAAAGTAGATAAGAAAAATCTCTTTTTGTGGGTACTATCGGGAGTATATGGAATCACACTTGCTATAATTGCCGATGTCTATTTTGATTTTTTTCAAGCTAATAAACTTTTAGGTTTATTTTTAGCAGGTATTCTATTACTACTAATTTTTTTGTGCATTTTATCAGAGAGTAAAAAATACAATGGGTCCACAAAAGTAAATAAAAAAGTATTCTTTTCAGCATTATACGTTTTTATCGTTTTAATGTTGGTCATTAGTCTTACAAAAATTTAAAAGCACAAGGGAAGACTGTTTTGACGTAATAATAACTGACTAATTGGAATAGTCCCAAGTGAATTGTTGAAATCAATGATATCCATTTCAAATTTAAAAAAGAAATTTTTATTTACATAAATATACAGAAGTAGGGTAAGTTGCCACCGGAAGAAATTCTAATAAATAAGGATCTAAAATACAGCTTAATTCTAAAGTATATTTTTTTGTCTACATATAACAGTTGTATTTGGTGTTAATATGATGAACTGTACTATGATGACCTTCTGATAGGCATTACCTTATCATGAAAAGATGTTTATTAGATGATATAAGATTACTTAACCAGCTGATGCCACGTTTTTATGAGCTTTAACATGATTCCTTATATTCAATTAAGGAGGTAGAGATGAAAAAAAAGGTAAATAAGAAAAATCTTTTATTGTGGGTACTGATGGGGGTATATGCACTTACACTTGTAATAATACACGGTGTATATTATGATTTCCTACAAGCAAATAAGCCGATATTTGGTTTATTAATAGGTATTCTAGGTTTATTATTATTTCTATGCATTTTATCAGAGAGTAAAAAAATACATGGGTCCACAAAAATAAATAAAAAAGTACTCTTTTCAGCAGTGTACTTTTTTATCATTCTTATATTAATCAATCTCATTACTCGAATTTAATTTGTAAGAAAAAAGAAATTTTATTTATATTAATATACAGAAATGGGTGGGGTGCCACCTGAAAAAGCAAACCCTAATGAACATGTCTCTTTAAAATAACAGCTTAACTCTAAAGGCTATTTTTGTCTACATACAGTAGTAGTATTTGGTGTTATTATGATGCACTGCACTATGATGACCTTTTGATAGTCATTATCTTATCATGAATTAAAGGTGTCTAAAGCTGATATAAGAATTACATAATCAGCTGATTCCACGTTTTTATGAGCTTCACCACGATTCCTTAAATTCAGTTAAGGAGGAAGAGATGAAAAAAAAAGTAGATAAGAAAAATCTCTTATTGTGGGTAGTAATGGTAGTATATGGGCTTACAGTTGCTATAATTATCCCGACTTATCCTGATATCTTTCAACCTAGAAAGCCTTTGACTATTTTGGTAGTGGGTATTATGGGTCTATTAATATTTTTGTGCATTTTATCAGAGAGTAAAAGAATACATGGATCCACAAAAATAAATAAAAAAGTATTCTTTTCAGCAGTATACTTTTTTATCGTTTTAATATTGGTCATTAGTCTTACAAAAATTTAAGAGCATTTTAGCTGATATAAGAAAGGTCTTAACCGGCTGATTCTTCGCTTTAGAGACTTCAACATGATTCCTTAAATTCAATTAAGGAGGAAGAGATGAAAAAAAAAATAGATAAGAAAAATATCCTATTATGGGTTATAACGGGAGTATATGGACTCACATTTGCTATCATTATGGATGTTTATTATGATTTTTTTCAAGCTAATAAACTCTTAGGTTTATTTTTAGCAGGTATTCTGGCTTTATTATTATTTTTGTGCATTTTATCAGAGAGTAAAAAATACAATGGGTCCACAACAATAAATAAAAAAGTATTCTTTTCAGCAGTATACGTTTTTATCGTTTTAATGTTGGTCATAAGTCTTACAAAAATTTAAAAGCACAAGGTAAGACTGTTTTGACGTAATAATAACTGGCTAATTGGAATAGTCCCAATTGAATTGTTGAAATCAAATGATAACTGTTTGTAATTGGAAGAAAAAAGAAATTTGATTTATATAAATATACAGAAGTGGGTATGTTGCCACCTGAAAAAAGCAACTCCCTAATGAACATGGCTTCTTAAAAATAACAGCTTAATTCTAAAGTATTTTTTTGTCTACATAAAACAGTAGTATTTGGTGTTAATATGATGACCTGTAAGTGTCTTATCTTATCTATCAATTATTGTTTCATTTAGTTTAGCAGTCACAACGTGTCTATGGTCAAGGGCAACTAAAAGCCAATAATGTCAAAGTAAAGAGCTGGTCTTTGATATAAAATACGCATTCAACCAAGCAGAAGAGTTAATGCGACAATGGAAAATAAAGGCAAAAAGAGGAGGAACTGGTGCTTTGAAGGGCATATCTTTAAGACTTCGTTTAGATGGTTATATTACACGAGAAGCACAAGATTATTTTTGGGACTTAACAGAAGAAAAACAAGAACTCTATGATAGTTTTAGAGAAGATGTGCATGATATGTTTAAAGAAAAAGTAGAAGAGGCTTACCAAAAAACAATTGAAGAACTAGAAGAAACTTTCACTGAAAATATCACTAATGAATAATTGAATATTTGTTTATATACAATAAATATATTATGTTAACTAATATAACTTTTATTTTTTGTGGTTTTCACTGTGTATATAAAGGAATATTTACTTCCCTCTATGCACAGTGAATTTGTTTTGAAAGGAAGAAAATCATGAAAAAAAACAAAAAAATTGATTTATTTCTTTCTTTCTGTTCTAAGTATTATATACATATTCACAATGGGAATGATAATTGCATTATTCGTCACGATTACAATGGCAGTAAGCTTATTAATAATGACTATAATCTTTTCAAAACCAAAACTAGGAACAAAACTCAATTGGATAGTCGCTGTATCAGCAATTTACTTCTTGTTATTTGGTTTAACTGTTAACTTTGTTTTGAGATTGTGAAAAAAATAGTAAATGAAATTCGTGAACAGAAAGCACCAGAAACTGCTAGTTTAACAAAAGTGATTCAACTTATTATTGAATGAAACCAGATTTAAAATAAAACGTATGAATATTAGTACGTATCGCATCACAGAGTATAGTATAATAACCATATATTAACAAAAACTTCATCTTTTATCGGTAGCGAAGAATGTCCTTTATCGAGTAAACTAGTATATGGAGAGGAGTGAAAGAAATGAAATCATCAACAGTGTTAAAATGGATTTCCGGTGGATTAGAAGCATTTTTAGCGATTCCTGTTTTTGGAGCTGCGATTATTCTTGGGCTATATTGGCTGCCACTTGCCTTTATGCTCGTTATGCATATTGTCACTTTAGTTAGTTCAGCCTCGGATAAACGAAATATTCACGGCAGTATTTTAGGAATTGTTACATCATGCCTTGGCTGGATTCCTCTTTTAGGGTGGACGATGCATGTGATTACAGCAACTTTACTTTTAGTAGACGCGTATAAAAGTCAAAAACGTGACAATGAAGTAGTTGAAAATATTAATTTTTAATGAAATGAAATTTTTTTGAAATCATGAAACCATTCCCTTCTTTTCTTCGTAAACAAATTATTGCATGAAACTAGTAAACTAACTTTTTCATAAAAAAATCATAGTTTTTCATGTTTTGTTATGAGATTGTAATGGTAATCTATTAGATTTCATGAGAAAATAAAAGAAATCAATAGGAGGAAAGGGGGAATTATCAATGATGTTATGGTTAAAACGGGCCACTTTAGTGACTACTGCTGTCGTTACATTAGGTTTAGCATTACCAGCAGGTGTAACAAAAGCTGAGCAACTCGACATGCGGTCTGCCACGAAACCAGTAAGTGAAGTGCCTGACAAGCCGACGATATTAAAAGTTGAGCAAGGTTATGGATATAGCGACCCAGCCATTGATGGGGCGTTAACATATAAAGATTTCTTTAAAACCGAGTTTTTTCTCGAACATACATTACTTCAAGCGTATGAGCAAGGAATCGTGAAGTTTGGACCGAAAATCACCAATAAAATTGGTGAACAATATGAAGATTTTATTTTACCTCGATTTAAAGAAGTGCTAGAAGAAGTGACAGCGGATGTAGATACTACTGAAATAGATTTTCTTCGGATAAGCAATGATCCAGCAGCAGGAATGGGTGAAAAAATCTTGCATGTGTATGATGAAAGAGATGGAAGTGATTTCGTTCGTTTTCATGTACGGAGGGAAAATCCACCTCGACAAGGATATTGGTTTGATTTTCACTACCATTTAGCAAAAGATAATTTTGAAGAACATTATGAGTTAGGAAAAATTTATTGGGATAAAAATACTCCGCCTTTATGGCAAGCATAAGAAAAAAGTCGCTCATCTTTGAGTGGCATTTTTCTTTTTTTTCGTCTTTTTTCATCATATTGTCAAAAAATATTACAAGAAAATAAAACTTTTAATATAAAATGAGTCTAAAGACATGTTATAATAGTTTTACACTATATAAATGGAGGAAATAAAATATGTGGAAAAGTTGGGTTATGGTAGGAGCTGCCTCAGTTCTATTATTATTTGTTTGGGGTGCTGTCATGGTTAGCTTTTTTTCTAACACGACTCAACAACAAGAACTGGCAGAGGAAGAAACTGTTTTTACGGAAGATGAAATCAATGATGAAAAAACAGTAGCATTGCAACCGGAAATTGAAGTTGTTGAATTTGTTAAAGTTGACGAGAAAAAAGCGCTACCTGAAGAAGTGAATATTGCTAGTAAAAGCGAAAAGAAAGCAACCTATAAAATCGATTTATCTCGCTTTGACTTTAGTGATGTTAGTTCTAAAGATGGAGTACCCATTGATAAAATTTTAACAAAAGTTGGATTAGAGGAGTAACAGTTCAAAATATGTTCGCATTCTAGATGCGCATCGTTCCCTTAGGTTTGGTACTATATAAGTATTGATGGTTCAGGAGGGAATATGATGAACAGTAGCATCTTACAAAATCCAGTGATGAAATATAGCATCCGTGTGATCCTTGCTTATGTTGCGTTACTTGTACTCATTTTAGCAACTGCGATATTAGCGATTTTTGTGACATTTACCTTTGTTGTGATTGATACGATTACCCATTCTGATACGTTAGGTGTATTTGCAGAGACGTATTTTGTTCCTGTATCAGAATTTTTATGGTCACTGTTTTTAAAATTAGTGCCATTTGTGTAGGTGAGTCGGAATGAATCATGATATGATATTGGTAATCGCAGGAATCGCTTTATTTTTTTTCACAGGGTTGTTAGGAATGGCAGG
This sequence comes from Alkalihalobacillus sp. LMS39, assembly GCF_022812285.1. NCBI lineage: Bacteria > Bacillati > Bacillota > Bacilli > Caryophanales > Bacillaceae > Alkalihalobacillus > Alkalihalobacillus sp. LMS39. Next base: position 2,687,394 of record NZ_CP093300.1, on the reverse strand, counting down.
GATTTACTGCTTGATGAAGCAACAAATAAAAAAAGGAATTGTCTTTTTTTCCATTGGCTTTATTTGTATTATTATTTTTATCGTTTTATTTTTTGCGTTATTCTAGTACAGGCAGTCTTTATCATAGGATGTAAGGAGAGATTCGGTGTTAACGGAACAACAGTTACAACAAATGATTGGTCGGTATGTGAGAGCTAGCTATAAAACCGGTTTGTATGTGGGAGAAGTTCTAGATGTTCACCCTGATAAAGTATTAGTCAAGGTCGTTTCAGTTCTTAAGCATCCTGATCAAGGAGACTTACACCAACCAAAACAAGCGGATGTTGCTTTTTTTCATCAACGGAAAGCGTTGGCTCAATATGAAAAAGTGTATGTTCCTCTTTCAACAGTGAAAGAGTATACAGATGAAATTATGGAGTATAAACAATCGTTAGACCTTGCGTTAACACGAGCGATTGAACAGCTTCAGGAAAAAAAGACGAGTTGGGCCGAAAAATCGATCGAACAACTTCAAGACTTACGACAGGATTATTCATTATAGGTCACAAAAAAAGAAGGCACCTTATGTGGGCCTTCTTTTTCTATCATAAAGAGAATTTTTATGGAAAGAGAGTGGTCCGAATGCAATTGACAGTGAAAGATATCATGGATTTTGATACGTTACTGGATGCCAAAGTGAGGACGGCAAATTCGGTTCTTCCTTCTCGCCCAGTTGAATGGGTTTCGATTACAGAAACACCTGTTGAAAATTTTGTGCGCAAGCATGAATTAGTATTAACAACAGGAATTGGTTGTTCGAATGATATGATGTTATTTGAACAATTTGTCCGTGATGTCATTGAATCTGAAGCTTCGGCATTGGCGATTGCGACAGGCCGTTATATTTTTGATCTTCCTCCTGAAATTATATGTTTAGCAGAGGAACATGATTTTCCGATTATTGAAGTGCCATGGGAAGTTCGATTTGCTGATATTACCCATGATGTGATGAAGGAATTAACAAAGCGCCAGCAAACACAGTCACGGAAATCAGAGGAAGTTCAACAACAATTATTAACGATGATTTTACATGGGGAATCTTTAACGAAAGTAGCGAAATACATCGCCAAACAAATCGGCTATTCTGTTGTGATTACAGATAAAAAAGGCCATTGTAGAGGCCGAAGTGATACGAGTCGTTTATTTTTAGAGAAATGGCAAGAAAAGGTGGATAGGGAAGTCGTACCTGATGAATCTTCTTTATCAGATTCTACAGCGCATCATCCATTGCATACGAAAATTAAGAAAATCATGAATGGGAAGGAGACGATGATTCAGCTGCCCATTATTCAAGAATATAATCGTGTTCAAGGCTATTTATTTGTTGTAGCGGTTAATCAAAGTCCAATACTAACGACATCGGTAGTCAATATTTTAGAGCACGGTGTGACAGCAAGTGCATTAGCTTTTATAAAAGAAAATGCGATTGAAGAAACAAAAATGCGATTAAGAGATGATTTTGTTTGGAGTTTAACGAAAGCACCGTTGCAATCGCTTGACCAAATGAAAGAACGGGCGTCTTTATTAGGGTATGACCTTAGTCCTGATTATGTTTGTATTGTTGGCTATCCGGAAAATTTTCAGAAAATCTTTCAGAAAAAAGACTATGAATCGTATCAACAATGGGTAAACAGTATGATTCATTATATTAAAGAAGAGATGATTTACGCGGGAGAATCTCTTCATAAAAAAACGATGGTAACATACCAAGCCGAACATTTTATCATCTTTTTAGAAGTGCAAGACCATCATGATGAGTCTGTTCACCATTTCTTAGATTTACTTGAGCGCCGAATGACACATCTTTTACCCGAAGTCATTTTATCATATGGGATTAGTGATTTTCATCAGAATGAAGGAATGTTTAAACAAAGTTATGAAAATGCCAATTTAGCCTTGAAAATTGGGCGAACACAAAAAGGAGTGGGCTTTAGGGTCCACTATGCTGATACGAAAATGGAGCGGGCGCTTTTGTCGTTAGCTAGTAATGCCGAAATATGTATGATTGCAAAAGAAACGGTCACCCCTCTTGTAGAGTATGAATTCCATCGCGATGTGAGTTTAATTGATACAATAACTGTATTTAATGAACATCAATGTAATGTTAGTAAAACGGCTCGTGCCCTTTCGTTGCACAGGCAATCTCTGTTATATCGGTTGCGTAAAATAGAGTCACTAACAGGGTTATCGTTAGTCGATCCGAATGATTTATTTTTATTAAATATGAGCTTGAAAATTTGGGGCTTACAAAAGGTAAGAGAAGAAAAGTAGCTTTTCTATTTAAATAATGCCTTTCTGTTGTCCATACTCAAGCAAACTGATGTACGGATCACCGTTTAACCCTAAAATTTTTGCGAAGGCAGGTTCTGTTTTAATTCCTTTTGCTTTTAAGGATAGAATTTGCTCTTTTACAGCTGGGTCTGTTGTGAGAACATATTGTTCAACAAGCATATGTTCATAGGCCCGCTGTTTTTTTACGGGGATGGCTTGTCCGAATAGTTCGAAAGCAAAATTTTGAAATTGGAAGTTGGCTTTTGTAACGTAAGATCCATTGATTTCTTTTTGTTTAATCGAAAACGACTCCATATGTTTGTAGAGGGAAGTTAGCTTGTGATAAAAAAGATGATGGTCGTGAACTTCCATGATGATGTCTAAATCAGAACTAGCCGTATAAATATCAATCGGAAATGTACCACATAACGTCGGGTCGTATTCTTTGAAGTCGTTCATCACATTTAACTTTTGAATAGCGGAATACGCTTGTTGTTGAATGTCAGTTCCTAATTGTAATCGTTCAATCGACATGAGTAGTAAACTCCTTTCATCTGTAAAAATTTTCTGACGACACCTACTTGCGAAAACGGCAAGAGTATGGTGAAATAACGGTAATACATCATTACATATACATAAGGGGGCAATTCTATGAACATACCACATTATCCAGAAGATTTCCACGAATGTGAACGGGGAAAACGAGTAACCGATGAAGAATTAAAAGATAAAATTAACGAAGAAATTTCAAAGATGATTGAACATATGAAAAAGTTTGATACAACAAACCATTCTGTTTCCTTTGAGGATGTTTTGATTATTATTGACAAAATTGTTGAAGATGACCATAGTTATTTTGAAATTTCCGTATCGATGCAACATAGCCGGGGAATTGTGACATCATAATATTCTTTTACCTTGTCCAAGCTACTCTTTCGAATGAAAAGGGTAGCTTGTTTGATTAATTGTACATAATGAGTCGGAAAGCGAGGACAACATTCGTTTATGTATTATTGATGAATCAAAAAGAGGGAGTATTCATGCTAGCAATACTCCCGAAAAGAAGTAATATTGTTTTGCTTTGATTAATTTCTGACTTACACCAGTAGTGTAGAAGATTAACTGATTTTTAACAATGGATCTCCATTTTTTGACTTTAATCGTTTATCAATTCCTCTAGATAATGGATTAAAAAATAATTTGATAATATAGGAAGCAATGATGCATAATGCCATTGTCCATATGAATACAAGAAGAGGACTATTTGGTAGAAAGGCCAATCCTGGGAACATCATTGTGTAGAAAAACATATGTGTTAACCAAATGTTAGTGGAATGACTACTTATGTACTGTAATAATGCTGTTACCCATCCTTTTTTCGTCATTAAAGAAAATAAGACGATAAAGAAAATTCCGTTAACAGGAGCAATAATGGCACTTTCAAAAAAACCATGAAAGATAATTAGTGAAAGAACACCCAGCATACATAGTGCATTTTTGAATTTGATGTGATGTACGGTATTATAAATCTTTGTTAACCATTTGTATTTCGAAAATAGAGCTCCTATGAAAAAAGAAAACTGAGATGTTCCTATTAGGCAGAGTTGTGATTCGATTATTGATAATGGACCAAAATCTAGTACGGATTTATAAAATTGTAAGTAACAAGCGACATAAATGATTCCGCTTATAGGTAATAGTAGAGCAATCGGTGTATTTTTTGCAATTTTAATGAGTAACGGGGAAAGAAGTACAATGATGATATAAATTTGTAGAAACCACCAAGCACCATTATAAGAATAATCAAGTAAAGTGAAATTTAAAAGAAATTCCTGTATACTGCCGAAAACGCCAATCCTTCCTAATAAAAGAGACAGGAGTAAAAAAAGGAGCAACATAATCCAAAAGTTCATAAATAGTTTGAAAATTCGAATCATATTTTTGTTAATCGTCTGTTTAATGTCTCTATCAATAAATGTTAAATAGAAGGCATACCCGGTTACAAATAAATAAATGGGTCTACACGCATCTCCAAATAAACCAATATAATAAACAACTGGATTATCATTAATATAAAAATATGTAGTATAGAACCCTTCAATTTCCTTCCGACAAAACAAATGTAATAGGACCATTAATATAATAGCAATACCTTTAAGGATCTTTGAATCATCCTTCGTTAATTCCATAATCTCCTCCTTGTTTGTTATTAAGAACGCACACTATGATTATAGTGCGAATAACGGAGGAGATCAATGGAATTCCTATTATTTGTTATATCATTTTTATTCGATTATTCCATAGGGAGCAAAGCTCGCTTTTGACCCTAAATACAACCATTCAACCGTTCCATCTGTATTTGTTCCCACTGAATGATTTGGTGGGGTATTACTACTTATCCCTGTAACAACACATTGATAGACATTTTCGTTGGCATGAATCCTGTCTCCGTTTTGAAATTCTGTTTCAGCAGACCAAGCAGTCTCAGTGGCATAACCGGACTTTATACAAACCCAACCAATATAGGAACCAGACTGCGGGTTCGCATCATATATTCTTTCAGATTGTAAATAAAAACCTGAATGAGGCTCTGCTATAGCGTGAGTGTTTGGATTATACCATCTCATTGTTGAAAGGTCATTTTCTGATAGGATGACGTTATTTAAACTGTTATTGTAAAAGTCAAAAACGGTGCCATGTTCTTGGTTATTAAATTCAAGTTGTAATGGCTGACTGCCTAAATAAGTGAACGTGCTATTTTTATAAATGGCTTGTAAGCTTCTTGTAGCATAGTGGCTATGGACGAGTTTATCAATATCACTTTCTTCATGTATTGTGAATATCACGTTATCAAAAGTGACAGTTATCGCATTTTGTACGTTGGACGAGTTTTCAAGGAGATGGGTTAATGAAGAGTTAGATGTTAGTTCAATCGTTGAATTCGTAATCGTCATTGACGTATGAAGGGCCTCTTGATTTATCGATTCAGGCTGAAGCAGGCTATCAATAAATGTGCAATTAGAAAAGGAATTATGTTGAGATTGATTCCATACATCTCGAATGACACAATGGTCAAATTCACAATAATTAAAGTCAAAACTAGGGAGACCGTTTGTTGACACTTCTATGTTTGTAAAACGGCAGCTGTCAAAATAGTTTGAAGTGATTCTTACTGTTTGGCTTGTAGTTCTTATATTTATAAATTGACAATTCTTTACGATCCCTTGGAGTCTTATGTCTTTTTCACCTTCGCCATTTTCAATGTAATTGATGATATTTCCTTCAAAAACAGTGCGTGAATGAGTTCTTACATTACTAGAAAAGAAGAAATTATCTTTTATTACCATTTGATAGCCTTCTTGCTGCGCTAATAAATCCCCATAAAAATAATTATCCTTTACGGTAACGACAGCGGGTGTGTACGATGTTCCGGACATGAGCAAACAAACAGCTACTCTATCAATATAATTTCCGATTATTTGTGCGTAGGACATTCCATAAAGAATAATCGCATGAGAATCTAAATTGTACATTCGATTGTCTTTTATAATGACACTATGTGATCCGACAAGAATTCCATGAAACCCATCATAAATCACATTATTTTCAATTAAACTTTTATCACCATACCCATCCTCTTGGTTTATGGCATATCTAGTAGGGTCATTAAAGGGAGGTTTTCCATCTAAAAAAGCAAGCGAGTTTTTTCCGTTTCCTCGAATGATATTATGACGAATGACATTGTAATTACCAGCCAATGTGATTCCGCCACGATGACCATTGTAAAGTTCACAATGCTCAACAACATTATGGTGAGGATATCCTCCATATTCAATAAATAATTGCATATCTTTATCTGGATTTGTTTCGTCCTTAAATAATAATCTCATTTTCGTAGCAGATAATGGAATTGTTACGTGGGTGTGTACTCTTCGATTTGGAACAGCACCGATAAATTGATCTTGATCGTCATAGAAAAAAGCATCAGGATATTTATTGTTCAGCACAGTTACACGGTTATAGCCTTGCCCACCTAATAAGAAAAAGGTGACATCATCTGGGATAGATAGCATCGGTGTGATAAGCGTATCAGTTGCTTCGATTTCAACACCAGTCTCTTGATCTAAAGAGGCTAATATAGAACCATGATTATATGCAGTTCTCTTAACGGAGGCCGAAACAAAGCTAACATTATCCCCCATAAAACCACTAATCTCACAATGGGAAATGGAGCAGTATTGGCTTGAACCCGCAAATAAGATGCCATAGCTTCCTTCAACCGCTCGTTCTCCTTCTTCTTGAAAACTACGTTCATAGCGGTCGCCTTCGATCATTCCATTTTTTATATGAGCGTGTTTGCAGTTAAAAAGCTCAATTGGAATGCCTTCAAATCGCCAAATATCTGTTGAGTCATCTCTGTCATCAAAGGGAGAACGACTTTCTGAGTCATACATCACTTTCAGCAAACTTCCATTTAAATTAAGCGTAATATAACTTTTCATTTGAATTCGATTCGGAAAGCAGAGCGAATATTGTCCCCTCGGTAAGACAACCTCATTGTAGTCATGTTGAAAGGCATAGTCTATCGCTCTTGAGATCCCAAGGATATTTTGGTTTGCTTGTTCATAATCATGATGTTCATATGGTTTAGAGGGGAGCCCTTGGGTAATCCCATATCTTTCTATATCAATGACGTAACTATTTGTCCCCATTCGTTCATCGAATAATTTATCAGCAAATGTATAATCTTCCCTAATAAAAATCGCATCTGGTACTGTAACAGGAAGAACACCACCGTCTTGATCGATTATTCTTTTGATTTTTCCATTCATATTACGCCTCCTCAATAAATGAAACATTATGCAAAAGTAAATCAGAGTTGTTTTGTAGAAGATCTTGCACAACATGTTCTGAAATTCTCGTGAAATCATAGTCCGAGTACAATATACTCGTTCCATATTTATTGATCGTATACATTCGAATTCGTTGTAATATCGCTCCTGATTGATTAAGGAATAATTGAAAATCTTTGTTTATTGTCCCTTTATCAATGATTAACATTTCAGATAAATTTGGATGGAGGGGGAGTGGAAAGTTATGAGGGGCAGAAACGCCATCAAATTGAACATCTTCAAAGCCAAAGTCATCTCGGATGAACCGAAGTCCATCAAATTGGGTATTGATTTTTTTTGTATTGTCTTCATTTGTTAAAATATTATTTTCCCAGCTATTTTCGGTTGTTTTAATTTTTGATATGACGAGGAGGGCATCAAATCGAACGTTTTGTAATTGAATATAAGAGTCAGACGTTGTACTCACCTCAGCCCGATAGTTTCCTAACGTTGATATGGCTTTTGTAATCCCAACCGATCTTTTGTTTTCACTTGTTGATACAGACCTGACCGTTACTTCATAGGTTGTATTTGTTTGTAATTCAGAAATGGTGTATTCAAGATTTGTTGTCTCGCCAACAAGTGTACCGTCTACTTCAATTTCATAACGATCGACCGTATCATCAATACTAGCATGCCATGTCATTGTTATTTCTGTAGTAGCAATTTGTTTAGCATAAAGATGTCGTGGATTTGTTACATGGTATCGGGTAATCGCTTCACCTGTATATAACTCCGTTGTCAATTGGCACTCAGCCTCATTTTGAACTTGACCTGAACCGTTCTCATTTCCCATATCATCCCTCCATCATTCAGTATGTCACCTTTCCATTTTTAAAAGATAAGAAAAATTCTGCTCTAACAGTGTAGCTTTGAAAGCTAGCAGTGGGATCCACACTTCGCTTGAGGTGAAAAGACGCTCCCGCGTTTTTCATATCCTTGTATCAAAGATACCCCTTATGTTTATTCACTTTTATATACAAATATTTATGTCTCACATAAAATTTGTGGATCATTTTTTAGGTTAGGAGAAAATGTGACAAAATTTTAAAAGTTGACTAATAAACAATCTGAAATTTCATACACTTTTGCGAATGTTTTTCCTTTTAGAAAAAGAATACGATAGCAGTAGAAAGAGAGAACGAAAGGAAAGGGGTGAGCGGCCCATGGTCACTTTTTCTTCAGAAGAATTTAAGCAAAGGGTAGAAAATACGAAAAAGCGGATGGACACGGCAGGAATCGACGTACTTCTTATTACAGACCCGGCAAATATGAATTATTTATCTGGATATGATGGATGGTCATTTTACGTCCATCAGATGTTAGTAGTCATTAGTGATGAAGACCAGCCAATTTGGATTGGTAGAGAAATGGATGCAAATGTAGCAAAAATGACGAGTTGGCTATTCCACGACAATATTATTCCGTATCCAGATGATTTTGTTCATTCTTCAATGAAGCACCCGATGGATTTTGTCGCAAATATTTTAAAAGAAATCGGTCAAAGTAATCGAACCATTGGAGTCGAGATGGACCAATATTATTTTACAGCTAAATGCTATGAGCGGCTTTTACATGGACTACCGAATGCGACATTTAAAGATGCCACAAATCTTGTGAACTGGGTTCGGATTATAAAGTCTGATACTGAAATTGAATATATGAAGCGAGCTTCTATCATTGTACAAAAAGCAATGGAAGCGGGTATTGATGAAATTGCAGCGGGTGTACGTGAATGTGATGTAGCTGCAAAAATATATGAAGCACAAATAAGTGGAACAAAAGAATATGGAGGAGATTACCCAGCGATCGTCCCCCTAATGCCATCTGGAGATAAAACAGGTGCGCCTCATATGACATGGAGTGAGTGTCCGTATAAAGATGGGACGACAGTAACTCTTGAGTTAGCAGGCTGTTATCAGCGGTATCATTCCCCAATGGCGAGAACGATCAGTATTGGAAAGCCAGATGAAAAGGTGAGTGATTTAGCGAAAGTCGTCATCGAAGGAATGAATGCCACACTCGATGTCATAAAGCCTGGTATGACTTGTGAAGAAGTTGAATCAGTGTGGCGGAAAACAATTGAAAAAAGAGGGTACAAAAAAGATTCACGCATTGGATATTCTGTCGGTTTAAATTACCCGCCTGATTGGGGAGAGCATACGGCAAGCTTGCGGCAAGGAGATAAAACCGTCTTACAGCCAAATATGACGTTTCATTTAATTCCAGGAATATGGTTTGAAGACTTTGGTGTGGAGCTTAGTGAATCCTTTCGTGTGACAGAAAAAGGCTGTGAAGTGTTTGGACAGTTTCCTCGCCAGCTTTTTATTAAAGATGGGCGACTTACAAGCTGGAAAGATGATAAAGGCGCGTAACGATAAATAGGAGGGATTATGATGACTAAATCTTGGAACGAAACGCAAGCAGGCACTAAAGCCGTTTGGGCAGGAGAAAAAGACTATTTGGTTCATGGTGCAACACAAATTCCTGTTATTCCTAGTGTCGCATTCGGCTATGATGACATGGATGAATGGTATGAAGTTGCCGTTGGTCGGAAAAAAGGACATATTTATGGCCGAAATACAAATCCAACGGTGCAAGCGTTTGAAGATAAAGTAAAAATTTTAGAAGGAGCGAATGCAGCAACAAGCTTTTCTACGGGGATGGCAGCAATAAGCAATACGCTTTATACGTTTCTAACGCCAGGGGACCGAATTGTCTCCATAAAAGATACGTATGGTGGTACAAATAAAATTTTTACAGAGTTTTTGCCTAAAATGGGTATTGATGTTGTTTTATGTGATACAGGTGACCATGAAGCAATTGAAAAAGAAGTCGCGAAAGGTTGTTCGATTTTATATTTAGAGTCCCCTACAAATCCAACGGTTAAAATTACAGACATTAAACGAATGGCACAAGCAGGAAAAAAAGCAGGAGCGATCGTGGTTGTTGATAATACGTTTGCAACGCCAGTTAATCAAAATCCACTTGCACTAGGTGTTGATTTAGTCCTTCATAGTGCGACGAAATTTCTAGGTGGTCATGCGGATGCATTAGGAGGCGTTGTTTGCGGGTTAGATGAGCAATTGATTAAAAAAATCTATCATTATCGGGAAATTAACGGAGCAACGATGGACCCATGGGCTGCGTATTTGATTGTTCGCGGAATGAAAACGCTATCGTTACGAATGAAAAAGCAAGAAGAAAATGCGCTAGCACTGGCACAATATTTACAAAGTGTATCAATAGTAGAAGATGTATATTATCCGGGATTAGAAACGCATCTAAACCATGATATCGCAAAAGAGCAAATGAAAGGGTTTGGTGCGATGTTAAGTTTTGCAGTAAAAGGTGGAGTAGATACAGTTCGAGAATTACTACCTCGTCTACAGTTTAGTCATCGTGCTGCTAACTTAGGGGCAGTGGAGACAACGGTTGGGCCAGCGAGAACGACGAGTCATGTTGAATGTACGCCAGAAGAACGGGCAGCAATGGGAATTCCAGAAGGGCTTATTCGCGTATCTTGTGGGATAGAAGATACAACTGATATTTTAGATGACTTCAAACAAGCGTTTCAAGCGATAAAAATGGAGCAATAGAAAGCTGGTGCGTTTTCATGAACGAAATAGAGAATCTCATTTTCGATGAAGCAAAAAAAATAGGATCACTTCTTATCAAATGGCGCAGACATTTTCATGAATACCCGGAACTTAGTTTCAAAGAGTGGAAGACAGCTTTATTTGTTGAAGAACAGTTGAAGAGCATTCCGGGTATGACTGTTTCTCGACCGAATGCTATCATTCCAAATGTCGTTGGGAAATTAGCAAATGGAACAGGTCCGACGATCGCTATTCGTGCTGATATGGACGCTTTACCAATTCAAGAAGAAAACGACGTCGTGTACGCTTCTAAACATCGGGGCATCATGCATGCATGTGGCCATGATGCCCACACCGCGATTGTATTAGGGGTTGCGAAAGTCATAGCTCAATTACAGGACCATTTTCAAGGAACGATCGTGTTTCTTTTTCAAAGTGCGGAAGAAACGACAGATGAACAAAATAAATCAGGCGCATGTTATTTACTAGAAGATGGTGTTCTCGACGATGTCGACGCGGCGATAGCTCTTCATATGTGCCCATGGCTTCCTGTTGGACACATGCAAGTTCATGATGGCAGTAGTATGGCAAATGTCGATGTGTTTGAAGGAACGATAAGGGGAAGCGGAGGGCACGGCGCCTACCCTCATGAAGGGTCAGACCCGATTTGGATGCTCCAATATGTTTTATCGTATCTTTATAGTATTCCATCTAGAAAAATATCACCGTTAGAAAAAGCCGTCGTTAGTGTTGGAGAAATTCAAGCTGGCACAAGTGATAATATCATCCCTACAAAAGTCAAGCTTCGTGGAACGATTCGAAGTTATGAACATGACATTCGCAAATGTTTAACAGAAGAAGTCACAAAGGCGTTTGCACTCGTGGCGGCGTTAGGGGGAGAGTATGATGTGCATATCACTCGAAATGAACCGGCCTTACAAAATGACACACGAGTAAATCAACTCATTGTTTCCTCCATTCATGACCTCTTCCCACAAGCTCATATTCATCATAAGCCATTTGGTCTTGGCGGCGAAGACTTTGGCTATATAAGTGGACGAATTCCGAGCTCCATGTTTTTTCTAGGCTGTCAGCGTGAAAATGAAAAAAAACGAGAGTTACACACACCACAATTTGATATCGATGAACAATGTTTAGTTCAAGGAACTTCCATATTAGCGGCAACGGCATTCCGCTATTTAAACGAGGAAGGAGAGAAGTAACATGAAATTGGCTTTATTAGGGTTTGGAACTGTTGGGCAAGGTTTGGCGGAGATAATAGATAGAAAAAGAGAATCGATTCATAAAGAGACAGGTGTCAATCTCGATATTGTGGCGATCTCCGATGTAATGAAAGGCGCTATTTATAATCCCAATGGGTTGAATGTAACGAAAACACTAGATGCCATAAAAACAGGTGGTCACCTGTCTTATTACCCAGATGAAAAAGATCTCATCCGTGGAAAAGATAGCTTTGCGACCATTCAAGAAACAAATGCGGATGTTATCGTGGAAGTGACGTATACCGATGTGAAAACAGGTCAGCCTGCTATTGATCATTGTAAAACAGCGTTTCAATGTGGAAAACATGTGGTGTTAAGTAATAAAGGCCCTGTTGCGTTAGCGTTTCAACCATTAACAGAACTTGCTCAAAAACACAATGTACGGTTTGGGATTGAAGGAACAGTGATGAGTGGTACACCGGCATTACGAATGCCGTTAACCTCTCTCATTGGAAACGATATAACTGAAATTCGTGGCATTTTAAATGGAACGACTAATTATATTTTAACGAAAATGGAGGAAGGTTTTCCGTTTGAAGACGCATTAAAAGATGCGCAAGAAAAAGGCTATGCAGAAGCAGACCCAACAAGTGATATAAAAGGATATGATGCAAAATATAAAGTCGTCATTTTAGCGAATACAGTATTAGGTATTCCATTACAAGTCGATGATGTGGAGTGTATCGGAATTGATACTCTGACGATGGAAGATATCCAACAAGCAAAAAAAGAAGGGTATCGTTGGAAGCTATTAGGGAAAATCACCAAACACAAATCGGGTGTTGAAGCAACAGTAAAACCAGAAAAAATAAGTGAAAATGACCCGCTAGCTTCAGTATATGGAGCAGTCAATGCGATTCAGTTTGACTGTGACTTAGCAGGTCCGATTACGTTAACAGGGGCTGGAGCAGGTCGGTTAGAAACAGGGTATTCATTACTTGTCGACATTTTAAATATAGCGAGAAATCAACTGTAACGAAAGGAGGATGGCCATGTATACGAAATTGTCAGGAAGAAAAATGTTACTTGGTGGAAAATGGGTTGATCGTGAAAGAACAATTGAAGTAAGAAATCCTGAGGACAATCAATTAATCACAACTGTGCCACAAGCCTCCTCGTTCGACATGGAAAAAGCAGTCGAAATCGCAAAAGAAGGGGCAAAGATCGCAGCAGATTTACCGGTTCATGAGCGTATGGACATTTTACGTAAAACCGCTCATCTTATTGAACAAGAAAAAGAAGATTTTGCGCAAACGATAGCTACAGAAGGTAGTAAAACGATAAAAGAAGCCAGAAAAGAAGTAGAACGTTGTATCGAAACAATTCGGCTTAGTGCTGAAGAAGCACGACAAATCGGGGGCGAAACGATTGCGTTTGACCAAGCAAAAGGCAGTGAAAATCGAGTTGGTTATTTTTATCGTTTCCCGATCGGAATCATCGGAGCGATTACTCCATTTAATGACCCGTTGAACTTAGTGGCTCATAAAATTGGGCCAGCGATAGCGAGTGGAAACGCGATTATCGTAAAACCAGCAAGTGTCACGCCATTAAGTGCATTGAAGCTAGCCGAAGCGTTTTGCAAAGCGGGTCTTCCGCAAAAAATCTTGTCTGTCATTACTGGCTATGGACATGAAATAGGAGATGTATTAGTTTGTCATCCGGATGTACAAATGATTTCTTTTACTGGTGGGGTAGACGCCGGGTTAGCCATTTCAAAACAAGCTGGATTAAAAAAAATAAGTATGGAACTCGGTTCGAACTCACCAGTGATTGTTTTAGAAGATGCAAATCTTGATGAAGCGGTGAAAGCTTGTGTTTCAGGTGCCTTTTGGGCTGCTGGGCAAAACTGCTTAGGTGTACAACGGATTTTTATTGAGGAAAGTCGCTTTAAGGCGTTCACTTCTCAATTTGTCGAACAAACAAAACAATATCATACAGGGTTAAAATTAAATGAAACGACAGATATGGGACCATTAATTACTGAAAAAGAAGCGATTCGCGTCAAAGCATTAGTAGATAAAGGGATTGAAGAAGGAGCTACATTGCTTTGCGGCGGAGAAAGAAATGGTGCATTTTTACAGCCGACAGTATTGACAGATGTTCATGAAAAAAGTGAACTTGCCACAGAAGAAATTTTTGGCCCTGTTGTTCTTTTGTTTTCTATCAAAACTTTAGATGAAGCAATTGAAAAAGCAAATGCGGTTAAATATGGCCTACAAGCGGGGATTTTTACTGAAAATATAAAAGCGGCATTTAAAGCTGTCGCAAAACTTCACGTTGGTGGCATTTTAATCAATGATAGTAGTGATTATCGTATTGATGCGATGCCATTTGGTGGTGTGAAACAATCAGGAATTGGAAGAGAAGGCGTAAAATATTCCATTCAAGAAATGACAGAACCTAAAGTTGTTTGTTTTCAATTATAAAAAGGAAAATTTGAACTTGTGTTTTATTAGACCATAGACAAAAAAGCGGATGGGATGGGAGGGCTGACGAAAGGTGTGCCTCATTCCTGGAGCAGATTTTATACGATTAATTACGGAGAAGCTCATTAATAACATCAGGCCTGTACTCTTGTAAGTACAGGTTTTTTTGAAAGGTAAGAAAGCATAAACCTTTTGGTCAAGCAGTGAAGTTTTTGAAAGCTTATTCAAGAAGAGCGAAAAGACGCTCCCGCGTTTTTCTTATTGTTATGTAAGCGGCCATGAAAGCCGTTATCTGTGAACATTGCTAGCGTTTTGGAACGTTGGTGGACACAGGAGCAGTTAATCATAAAATATTGCTAGGATTAGCGTTACTTTTACGTGAATAAGGTCTCGTGTGGCCGCTAAAAATTGGAAACCCGTATCATGTTCACAAATAACGGCTGCTCTGACCGCAAAAATAAGATAGGTGTTTTGTCTACGGTCTCCGGTTCTTTTTTGTAACGGTGGAATGAATTTCATGTTAGGATAGAGATAGTTTGAGTGACGAAAGAAAGCTGGTGTCATCGTGAATAAGGAACGATTTATCTTACTAGTCAGTATCGGGAGTTATGTCACGGCCTTCCTTTATCTTTTTTCTGTTTTTATTGAACAACAATGGCTTCTGATAACTTATAGCTTCCTTGCCTTTTTTCTTGTCCTTTGTGCGATTCCGATAGTAGGAAAAATTAATCAAATGATCGCCTCGCTTTTAGTTTTAATTGGTTTTTTCATTTATTTTACTGAAGGAGTATCCGTAAATGAAATCATGATCGGGTTTGGTGCGAATATTAATCTATTAACCTTGTTTTTATTCGTCCCTTTTATTGGGGTTTATTTATCAAGTGCAGGTTATTTAAATCAAATAAAGCATTTGTTAGAAACGAGAAAGGAAAATCATCCGTACCGTCTTAGTTCTTTATTAACAGCAACGATGGGGTCGGTATTAAACCTAGGCTCAATGGCCATAGTTCATCGCATTGCAGAAGGGAGCTTTCGCTCGTTTGATCGGGGGAAACTTTTACTCGTTGTCTTGCGTTCTTTTGCCTTCTGTATGTTTTGGTCGCCGTACTTCGTAAATGTTGGCTTAGTCTTAACATTGTTCCATGTCGAATGGCAAGCAATTGGTGCGCTTGGATTTTCTCTTGGGCTTGTTTACCTTCTTATTAGTGCGTTTTTCTTTTATCATATACGAATTCCACAAGATGAAGGAATCATTGCAGAACCAACGACGTTAAAAGGGAACCAATCTACATCGATCCGCCCAGTCATTTTCTTCTTTATTGGATTATTTGGGTGTTCTTTTTTATTTGATGCGGTGTCAGATGTGAATATGTTAACGATTGTTTCTATTCTTGCTTTAGCGTATCCGCTCCTATGGGCAATTACTACAAAACGTCTCCGTTTGTTCGTTCAAGATTCCGTTCAGTCGATGAAAACGTCGTTTGCGCGCTTAAAAAATGAGATTGTCATTTTTATTAGTGCTGGATTTTTTGGAGGAGCTTTATCTTATACAACGATAGGGACACAAATTTCCCAGTTTATTTATGAACTTTCCATTGGCTCCATATTGGCCATGTCGTTTTTAGTCATTTTATTTGCGATTGCACTAGCGATGATTGGCATTCATCCTGTTGTCATTGTTATTGGAATCGGGAGTTCATTGTCCCCTGATGTTTTTGGTGTAAGTGCGGAATATATGGCGTTGTTATTACTTGTTGCATGGACATTAGCGACACAATTATCACCATTTTCTGGCTCCATATTAATGACGGCTGGATTGGCGAATCGCTCACCGTTTTTGTTTATGAAACAAAACATATTGTTTGTGTTTACGAATGTCATTGTGTTACCGTTTATTTTATATTTATTTTTAGTTTTGCATCTTGTGTAACGAAAAGAAGGGAATTTTATGGAGACAAAAAGTTCAAATGTTAGTACATATTTGTTAGTGATGGTCGTCATGATTGCGTGGGGATTAAATGTAGTGTTTTTGAAAATATTAGTCGAGGCCTTTCCGCCCGTGACAATGACAGCTTTTCGTATTTTGACGGCGGGCGTTGTTGTAGGCTTAGTTGTGCTATGTTTTAGTAAATTTAAGAAAGTTACAAAGTCGGAATGGAAAAATATCGGGTTAGGGGCTCTTTTTGGTGTTGTCGGACATCATGCTTTTTTATCCCAAGGGTTATCATTAACAACCGCTTCCAATGCGGTGTTGATTTTGGCACTACTCCCGTTAACAACATCATTATTAGCTGCTATGATGTTAAAAGATAAGCTTAGTCCATTACGGATCATTGGCATTATTTTTGCATTAATAGGTGTATCACTCATCATTCTGATGGGATCATCTCAATTCGGGAAAATTGAGATAGGTGATCTTTTCATCTTGATGGCAATGTTTGTGCAAGCGTTAAGTTTTATTTATATAAAAAGAGGTACAAATACATTAGATTCTAAACAAATGACTGCGATGATGCTTCTTATAGGTTCAGTTGGATTGTTTCTCGTTAGCTTTTTCTTTGAACCTCAAAGCATGTCTGTCATGTATGAATCAATAACATGGTTCTTACTCGCAGTTTTTCTTTGTTCTGCCATCGGTGCTACAGCAATTGGTCATATTTTATATAATGAAGCGATTCATAAATTAGGAGCAGGGGAGACGGCGATTTTTAATAATTTTGTTCCGTTTTTTGGGTTAGTATTCTCAGCTTTATTTTTAGGAGAAGAAATTCGTTTTATTCAGTTATTTGGATTTGTTTTTATTATAATCGGTGTCCTTTTTGGAACAGGGTATGTTGATGAAAAGCGGCGAAAACGACTTGCGAAAAAACAACAAGTATTCGAGAAAACAGGGTAAACAAAAAGCATCGGGACTTATTCCGATGCTTTTTAACTCTAACTAACATAATACGTCATTGCTGGTTGAATAATGGCTTGAAGCTGTTGGGCTTCTTCTTCTGTTAATGGAACAAGAGGAAGTCGGACAGAACCAACAGGAATCCCTTTTAATTCTAATGCTGCTTTTACTGGTGTTGGGTTTGGTGCGTTAAATAATGCTTTCATCGTTGGTAATAATTGTCTGTGCAATAAGGCAGCATGCTGTACATGGCCTTGTAAAAAGCTTGCTACCATATCTTGCATTTCGTTTCCAATAATGTGAGAAGCAACAGATACGACACCAGCGCCACCGATAGAAAGAACTGGTAATGTTAAACTGTCATCCCCACTATACAAAGTGAAGTTGTCATCGGTTTCGGCAATAATGCGTGCCATCGCATCTAAATCACCACTTGCTTCTTTTGTCGCAACAATATTTTTTATTTTTGATAAGCGAACGGTTGTATCGACATCGATGTTTACAACGCTTCGACCTGGGATATTATAAATCATAATGGGAAGGTCTGTTGATTCAGCAATCGCTTTAAAATGTTGATACATGCCTTCTTGTGAAGGTTTATTGTAATAAGGAGCAACAAGCATGACGGCGTCAACACCGGCTTCTTTTGCTGCTTCTGTAAGTGTAATGGACGCTTGTGTATTATTTGACCCTGTTCCTGCAATAACAGGAACTCTTCCTTGTACAACACGAACAACTTGGTAAAATAGCTGAACTTTTTCTTCCGTTGATAATGTCGGTGATTCTCCTGTTGTGCCACCGACGACGATCGCATCTGTTCCGTTTGCTAGTAAATGATTTACTAATTGTTCTGTTGCTTGAAAGTCGATGTGTCCGGCTTGGTCAAAAGGTGTGACCATTGCAGTAATCACTTTTCCAAAATTCATTTTCTTCACCCTCTATTCAAGATTTTTTTTCACAGATCATCTTGCACTCTGTTGTTTGAATAGAGCTTATCTTCTATTCTGCAACATGCAGAATACGCAAAAAAACAACAATGAGGGTCTCATTGTTGCAGGAATGATTCTTCCTTGCGTGAGATAGCCCCCCATATAGTCAGTTGTAACTATATGACAGTTCTGCACTTTTTCAGAACAGAACCAGCCTTTAGAACATGAGTTTCTATTGGCTTCGGCAAATCCCCCTTTTTCCAATCATCAACAGAGCTCATTCTCCTCAAATTAGATACTATTGGTCTTTGCGCCTCTACTCTCACTTCAAATGGTTGAAGTAAAGTATTATCAATTTGTTGTGTCTACCTTATCAAATAATATTGAACATTGCAATGGTATTTCATAATTCTTTTAAAAAATTCTCCTGTTTTTCCTTGGGTATAACTAACAGTTTAAAAAAGGGGCAATCCATTCAAGCTAATAATAAAAAGGGGTGATAAGAATGAAGAAAATTGGATTCGTGATTATCATGTCAATTGGAATTCTCGCGGCTTGTTATAATCCAAGTGATCAGCATCAGTTTTCACCGCAAACACAAATGATTCCTAATGTCCCGACGCAACAAGATGTGTATACAAGAGTAACGGAAGAATCCTCGTATGATGTTGCCACACTTGATACGATAGCGGAAAAAGTAAAAACATTTGAAAACGTAGAAGATGTACGAATTGTACTGTATGACCAATTTGTTCTCACTGGTGTTGTATTTAAAGAAGAACAAACCGACAAAGAACTTGTTCATCGAATACACAATGAAATTGCTGAAGAAGTAAATGATGTCGATATTTATGTTTTTGCCGACAATGATTCATACGACAAACTCAAGGAAGCGGATCATATATTACGAACTGGTGGAACAACGAAAGAACATCCACCTCGAGGGACACAATTATTTCAAGAATTTAATGAATATCGAGAGCAATATAAAAAACAGAACGGTCAGTAACGAAACTGACCGTTTCTTTATACGAATCTCACATTGAGCGAGAATTACATTCGAAAAAAAGAATGTTGGGCAATATTCAGCAACTTGTCCAATTCTTGTGAACACTTTACGGTTAACTCAGAAGTATAGCCGTATTTCTTTGCTAAACCAATCATTTGATACCTTTTTGTTTCAATCGCTAAAACTAACATGTAAAACTCTCCACCTTTACTAATAATCGAAAAAGCACAACAAAAAATATTATAGCGAATTTTGAAAAATAATAAACAAGTTCCCCTAAAATAGTCAGGAGTTGCTAAAACTAGTGTATGTTCGACATTTTTTATGAAACCTGTCAACATTGTCTGCAATATTCAAGTGTCGATAAGAAGAATTTACACAAGCTAAGTAAAAGAAAGGAGTCGTGAGAAATGAAAAGATTATCGGTTTTTTCAGCCCTATTTCTTATTCTCGTAATGACTAGTGGTTGTGTTATTGAACAACAGCAGCCTTTAGGAACAAATAATAATCGCGATGAAGGCTTTAGTGGATATGGAACAAACGAAGCGAGAGAGTTAGAAGGACCGCTTTCTGATATGATGGTTCCAGATTGGGCGCCAAAAGGGCGTACAGACCGAGCAGGTCAAATTGCAAGAAACAATGAATATGTTCCAAAAGAGCGCAATTTAGGGTTTGAAGAACAAGGAACGAACCGAGTTGGACCTCGTATTTTTTCGAATCGCCCTGGGACGTTACGTGATAAGTATATGCTTAGTAATAAACCGCATTTAGAAAAACAGTACGAGCCAAATGTAGAAGGGTTATCAAACGAAGATGCGATTGAATCAATTGTGTTATCATTTAAAGAAGTGGAAAATGTCCATGTTGTCACACATGATGGGCAAACACTTGTAGGAGTTCAATCTTCAGAACAAAACCGCAGAAAATTGCGTCGAGATATTAAAGAGGAATTAAAGAAAGAAAACATTGATCACGTTCATATAGCAACAGATCGACGAACGGTGTCACGAATCCAAGCATTAGAGCGAGGTATGAGTACAGCAGAACCTTTTGAAGAAATCGGGGCCATGTTTGCTGAAATCATGGATACAATTACAGAGGAGTAATATGCAGTAGGTGAGTCCTTGTACTTTTGCACAGAGGACTCGCCTTACTGTTTTCGAGCAACTTCTACTTCATACCGACTTCTTCAATAACTCGATTATATTCCCGTTCCATTTGTTTTAAATTGATAACGACATTTTCATAATAAAGACGATGTTGTTCAAACTCGTCACCTGCTGGTAAGTCCTGCTGTTCCATTTTTTCTTGAAATAGGTTTAATTCAATCCTCGTCGTTTCATGGTTTAAATGGAGGCCTTGAAACACTTCTGGTACAGGCATCTGATAAATGACATCACTTTTTTTCTTAATGGCCTGTAGTTCATTTTTAACGTTTTGCAGAAGTTGTTCATCCCCTTGGTCCTCATAAAAATACGGTTTCATATTTGTAATATGTCCATAAAACGTAGTTAAAAAATAGCCGAACTGATCAGCGTAAGAAACCGTCTCACCATCAACCGGCTGGCGTTCTCGATTTTGCTCTTTAATAGAAGGCCGTTCTACGAAATCGAGTGGATCTCCTTGTTGTTGTTCATCTTCCATACTACGAACTATGTCACTTCCTTGGTCTTGGCCACATCCAGATAAAAACATAAAGGTTACGACGAGAGCAAACAATAATTGTACAATTTTCATAAATACCCTCTCTTTCAAGCTTTATCATTTGGTGTTAGTATGATGAATTTTTGGGTATTTATTCATTATTCCTAGGATGTTAACAATCGTTGGAACAAAAAGTGAATTTTTCATTGAGTGAATGCATCACAATCCGGTGATAATGTGAAGAGGAGTAAGTTTGTTCTAATGAAGGAGGAAATCATGCGAGATTTTGTAAAGCCGACTGTTGTCGTTAGCAGGTGCCTTGAATTTTCAGCATGCCGTTATAATGGAGATAAATTGTCTGATCAAACCGTTTGCCGCTTGAAGCCTTATGTCACGTTTGTTCCGGTTTGTCCTGAAATAGAGATTGGGTTAGGAACACCGAGGGAGACGATCCGACTTATTGCGGATGGTGAAGAAAGTAAGTTAATACAGCCAAAAACTGGAGTCGACTTAACAGCGGCTATGACGGAATTTTCGACCGAATTTTTACAAGAGCAAACAGATGTGGATGGGTTTATTTTGAAAAATCGTTCGCCAAGTTGTGGGATTACGGATGCAAAAGTGTATCAGTCTGAAAATAAATCCGCTCATGTGGTGAAGACAGGAAGTGGTTTATTTACTAGCGAAATACTTCAACAGTATTCAGGTGTGGCGATTGAAGATGAAGGACGATTAAAAAATTTTCGGATCCGAGAACATTTCTTAACAAAGTTGTTCACGTTAGCTGAGTTTAAAAGCCGAAAACGTACGATGACAATGGATGCGTTAAATGAATTTCATAAGGAAAACAAATATTTATTTATGGCGTACAACCCTCAATTATTAAAAAAACTAGGACAAATTGTTGGGAATCAAAAGAAATTACCATTACAGTTTGTAGTAGAGCAATATGAGGAAACTCTCGTTCAATTATTTCAAAAAGCACCAAAATACACATCAAATTTAAATGTATTTGAGCATATATTCGGATATTTTTCTGCTCATTTAACGACACAAGAGAGAGATTATTTCTTGTCTGTTCTTGAGAAGTATCGTGAAAAGAAATTGCCGATTAGTAGTGTTGTGAGTATTTTAAAGCTATGGGCGCATCGGTTCAACAATGAATATTTATTAAACCAAACGTTCTTTGAACCATATCCCGAAAGCTTAATTGATATTAGTGATTCCGGTAAAGGAAGAGATTACCGTTAATCATGTAGACTTTACTTTCTTCCCTTCCTTTTCTTTCGGTTCAGGGACCGGGTCAATGCCACCAGGGTGGAAAGGATGACATTTCAATATCCGTTTAATCGTTAACCAACCGCCAATGATGACACCGTGCTTTTTAAAAGCTTCGATGCCATAATGAGAACAAGTCGGATAAAAACGACATGTTGGCGGGGTTAAAGGGGATATAAACCGCTGGTACAAACGAAATATCCCAATAAATAGCCATTTCATTTTAAAATTCTCCTTTCTTTTGCTCAGAAAAAGCAATAGTGTTAAAATATGAGATAATTTCAACTAAGTTCTCCGCTAGTGTCAAATTCCGTTCGGATAAAATAGGTTTATGTTTTTTATTGAATGCTCTTGCTTCATATTGAATTGATTTCACCCAAGCTTCCACTTGTTGTTGTTGATCGTTCTGTAATGTTTCTTCTGCTGTAGGACAAATGAAAGAACGACAAGTTGCGTTTTTTAAAGCTGGATGTAAAGAACATCCTTGATTTTTCTTGAAAAATTGACAAATAGAATAAGGTAATTTTTGTTCTTCTAGCTCACTTTCGGATAAACCACTGACATCAAGTGTGAAAAAAGACTCATCCACTATAGCAGGGACTTTAAATTCAAAATCGTCAATGATAAAATCATATTGTAAATAAGGTTTGAACGACTCAAGCTTGTCTTCCTTTATTGCTTGATAAAGTTCAAACAGTGTAAATGTTGGACTGTAACTACAACAGCCGACATGGGGAATTCTGTTATGAGCGGGGGCAAAGTATGGCTCTGGACAATGAAAACAAAGAGGGGTTAGAATTTGTTTATATTGCTGTTCAAATGTAATCATAAATAACCTCCTCCTTACAAGTACTAGGCTTATTTTACATAAAATAAACAAACAATACTACTAGGAGATGATGAGAATGATGAAAATGGTCAACTATTTTGGATTAGGGTTATATGTGTTATGTATTGCTGCATTATTGTTTCAACTAAATCTTTATAAGACAGCCCAGTTAATCGAAGGTGTTATTTTTGTAACGTTAGGATTTATTATTTACTTTATATTAACTTTTGTGTTCTTTAAAGTAGGGAAAGGGAAAACCATTGTTCCAGTTACGCTTGCGGTTATCGGAGTAATATCACTTGTTGGAGCTGTATTAGTTGGAGGAGCACACTAATGGAGATTAAGGGGATTAATCATCTTTGTTTTTCTGTTTCTAATCTTGAGCGCTCGATTCATTTTTACGAAAACGTATTAAATGGAAAATTGTTAGTTAAAGGAAATACAACAGCTTATTTTGATGTGAACGGGATTTGGTTAGCACTTAATGAAGAAGCAACAATTGATCGAAGTCACATCAATCCTAATCCATCTTATACTCATATTGCTTTTACGATTGCAGAAGCAGACTTTTCAGAATGGAAAAAACGATTAGTTGAAAATGACGTTACCATTTTACCAGGTCGTGATCGAGATGAAAAAGATAAGCTGTCACTTTATTTTCTTGACCCAGATGGTCATAAATTAGAACTACATACAGGTACATTAGAGGACCGGTTATCTTACTATAAAAAAGAAAAGCAGCATATGACATTTTATTAAGTGGTGTGTTGGTAAAATAGCAATGGATCGGACATATGTTCCGTTATTGTAGTGAAAACTACTATATTTGGAATTCTTACGGACACTGGTTCCGTTACTTTAGAAAAATAGAACTGATTTTTCGCCATTTTGAACACATAGCGGAACATATGTCCGAACACAATCGGAAAAAGCGTATTTTTCATTGAATAGCGGAATAAATGTCCGCTTCGAAATGGTTTACAAAAAACACCTTTGAGAAATGGTACTCAAAGGTGTTTTTTATTATATGAGTTCGACGCCTTCTTTGAGCGCCATGCGTGGATAACCCGTGAGTAGTCTTCTATATTGGACAAATTTGTATAGTTGTTGTTTATAGTTCTTTATATATTAGTCTTTAAGCCTAAAAGCAAGAGTGCTATTTCGGAAAACGATGTTTTTTGTCACATTTTCTTCGTAACATCTTGACTAAATGATTCAATAGTCATACTATTAAGATATTATTTTAATATAAAACATACAAGAGAAAAATAAGGGGGTCCGATATGAATGTAACATTGAAAAGGAAGTTGCTATTTGCCTTTATATTTGTTTCTTTGCTTTTTACGATTGGTAGTCTTCTTACATATGTAAACGTATTGAAGATTAGTCAAACGAATCAAGACTTTCAAGAAGCTATGGAACTACGGTCAACTTCATTAGATATTGGAAGAAATGTAAGTCTACAGGTTAGTTCGATTCGGGGATTTTTGTTAGAAGGCACAATGGGAAATCACTTAGAAGGATTTGAACAGGCGAATGAGCAAGTAACAACACTGGCAAACTCTGGTATAGCGATGACAAATGATGCTGATATTATTGAAAAATTTCAAACGATACTAGACATTAATACGCAAATTATTGAGCGCAGTGAAGTGGTGTTTGAGCTTGCAGCGGATGACCCTGAGGGAGCACAACGACGAGCAGTCACAGGAGTTTTTCCATTAGGACAGTCTATGGATAGAGTGACACAAGAGGTTGTTGTTGAAATTGAACAATGGCTTATAGCTGAACAAGCGGCAACAAAACAAAGTGAACAAATAGCAATGATTGTCATAGGTATAACGAGTATTATTGCGATTATCGTTGCCATTGCTTTTGGAATTGTAATCTCAAATCGAATTTCCAAGCCAATTATACAATTGTCTGCCGCCGCGGAAAAAGTATCAAAAGGCGATTTAACCGTTCAAATTGATCAGAGTAAAACAAAAGATGAGATTGGCATATTAACGGATGCATTTACAAAAATGACAGAAAATTTAAAACTTGTTATCAATTCAATCAGTATGAATGCACAACAAGTATCAGCTTCTGCTGAACAATTGTCTGCAAGTGCAGAAGAAACGTCAAGAGCGTCAGAGGAAAGTGCATTATCCATTGAAGAAGTAGTAAAGGGCTCAGATGAACAAATGGGAGCTGCTGATAAGAGTGTACAAGCACTTCAAACAGTATCAGCAGGTGTGCAAGAAATTGCTAGTAGTGCAGCTGCGATTTCAGCCAATTCAGATGGTTCGTTTGCACATGCAAAAGATGGGGGACATCTTGTTGAACAAACTGTCACTCGGATGACTTCGATTAATGAAACGGTGAATAAAATGGATGCGGTCAGCAAAGAATTGCTAGTCCAGTCTAACCAAATTGGCACGATTCTTCGTGTCATCAATGATATTGCAGAACAAACTAATCTACTAGCATTAAATGCAGCGATAGAAGCTGCTAGAGCTGGAGAACACGGTAAGGGCTTTTCTGTTGTTGCAGATGAAGTCCGAAAATTGGCAGAGCAATCTGGACAATCAGTCGTTCAAATTAACCAAATCATTGAAAAAATTCAAGGGCAAACAACAGATACTGTTGATATGATGGGTGAAGTGAAAGCTGAAGTCGAATTAGGGTTATCAATTACGAAAGAAACAGAAAATAAATTTTCATTAATCATTGATTCTCTAAAAGGTATAAAAGAGCAAATTGATGGGATGTCAACGACTTCACAACATATTTCAGCTCAAACTCAAGAAGCGCATGCATTAGTCGATAATATGAGGTCGTTATCCGAAGCTTCTTCTCAAAGTGTGTTAACGGTAAGTGCAAGCTCAGAAGAAACATTAGCTGCCATGCAGGAAATTACATCTTCAGCAGAAGCTTTAACGAAGATGTCTGAAGAGTTGTCTGGCATTGTAGAACAGTTTAAAAAATAAACGACAGTGTCATTCTCACAAAACAAAAACGCCATGAGGAAGTCTTTCTCATGGTGTTTTTTTCTTATGATTAGTTCATATCTTGGACTATGACTTGGAAGACCACTTCATTTGATGTTTTATTGTTAAAGGAGTAATCGAAGTTACTATGAAACCGAATCGCTTCAAATTGCTTTAAATGGTGTTCCTCTTTATTAATTTGTACAGTTAATTCACCTTCCATAATCGTTACAAAATGAATTGACGGATTTGCTTGAATAGCAGGTTTATAAACAGA
The DNA here is from genome assembly GCF_022812285.1 of Alkalihalobacillus sp. LMS39. Taxonomy (NCBI): domain Bacteria; kingdom Bacillati; phylum Bacillota; class Bacilli; order Caryophanales; family Bacillaceae; genus Alkalihalobacillus; species Alkalihalobacillus sp. LMS39. The sequence continues at coordinate 2,661,050 of NZ_CP093300.1, read as the reverse complement.
ATGAGGTTTAATATAATAGCGAAACATTTCTGAACCGTCTACTGAAAACATTTGTTCTGTTACAAGCACATCATCTACACTCATTAGCGGTTGTTTATCGGTGATTTTAGCTAAAATAACTTCATCTTCACTTGTTAATAAAGAAGAGAGAGGAACAGATAATGCACTAGAAATTTTCCAGATAACAGACAAGGAAGGGTTTGCGTCTCCGCGTTCAATATTTCCTAATGTTAGTTTACTGACCTTTGTTATTTTCGCTAATTCTTCTAAACTTAAATATTTACTTTGTCTTAGTCGACGTAACCGTTGACCTAATGTAATTTTTAAATGTTTTTCATGGTTATTTGCTAATTGTGACATGTTAATCTCCTCATTTAAACATTCTGTTTCTACTAAATTTATAATATAATTTGAATACAAGGACTGGAGGGAAACATGAAAGGGATCTTATTAGGTATTTTAGCGTCTGTTTTTTTTGCATTTACTTTTATTTTTAATCGTTCAATGGAACTTTCTGGTGGAAGCTGGATATGGAGTTCATCGTTGCGCTTTTTATTTATGGTTCCCTTTTTCTTTATTATCGTACTATGGAGGGGAAACTTTAAGGGTTTATACCAAGAAATTAAAACCAACCCACTTCAATGGCTTTTGTGGAGTTTTGTTGGCTTTGTATTATTTTACACACCGATCACGTTTGCGGCAGCATACGGGCCAGGTTGGTTAATCGCGGGAACATGGCAATTTACGATTATTGCAGGGATTTTAATTGTTCCACTGTTTTTTCGAGAAGGAAATGGAACCCGCGCAAAAATTCCGATGAAAGCTTTGAAAATCTCGTTATTAATATTTCTTGGCATTATTTTAATACAACTCCATCATGTTCAAAGTGTGTCTTTGACGATGGTGTTATTAGGGTTTCTACCAGTTATTTTAGCAACTTTTGCTTATCCATTAGGAAACCGTAAAATGATGGAAGTATGTGGGGGACGTTTAGATGTATTTCAAAGAATATTAGGTATGTTACTGGCTTCGCTTCCGTTTTGGTTAATATTAAGCGGAATTGGAGTGGCTACAGTCGGTTTACCAAGCCAAGACCAAGTGATACAAACCTTCATTGTTGGGTTATGCTCTGGTGTTATTGCGACGACCTTATTCTTTTTTGCGACAGATTTAGTAAGGAATGCTCCTGAAAAATTAGCTGCAGTGGAAGCAACGCAATCGACTCAAGTGATTTTTGTGATTATTGGAGAAATGCTTCTTCTTTCTGCACCGCTACCTAATTGGTTAGCTTGGGGAGGAATTCTCATTATTATGATTGGGATGATATTACATAGTCTTTCTTCATCAAAAAGTGTTAAAGTAGACCAGAAAAAACAACTAAAATCAAGTTAAACAGAAAAAAAGGAAATCATCTGAGATTTCCTTTTTTCCATAATTATAGTGGACTTTTATTTAGTAAAAAAAAGTCCTGTCGTATGCTGGATTTTTTGTAAGGTAAATAAACAAATAGGAGCAATGATTGTTACTAGACCAATAACGGTAAAGGCTGCACCCCAATGGAAGTGGTCAAGAACAACACCAAAAACGATTGGAGAAAAAATGGTAACAGTAAAACCGAACACAGATTGTACACCAAGTGCGATCGCAACAGAATCGGGGTCGGACACTTCAGTAATGGCGACATTGTAAATCGGTGAGTCTGCAACAATCGTAAATCCGTAAAGAAGAGCAATAAGAACCATGACCCAAATCGGGGCTTGAAGCAACCATCCGATCGATAATGAACAAAAAATACTAATGAATAAAAAGAGGTTTGCGGCTTTAATTCGTCCGATAGTATCTGATAAACGGCCTCCATAATAGGTGGCAAACCCTCCTATCATAATAACGATAGCACCAAAAACATTACCATATCGTATGGCACTTGAAGTCTCAACACCTTGCGTGATGAGATAATAAACGAGAAACGGACCAATCCACGCCCACATCGCATACAGTTCCCAACAATGACCTGCATACCCACCGTTAACGAGCAAATTAGGTTTGCGAAACACTTTTTTTATTTTCGATAATCGTAATGGTTCACCACGAGATGCAAATGCTTCTTGAGGCAAAGCTAAAAAAGAAACAAGAACAGCACCAAGTAAGCAAAGAAGCGAAGTAACAGTAATAACACCATTCCACCCGACCGAATTTAAAAGCAAACCAGAAACGAGTAATGAGGAGCCAGATCCTACAACAAGTGCGCCAACATAAATTCCAATCGCTTTGCCACGTTGTTTTGGAGGAAAGATACTAGACAAGATGCGCATTCCAGGCACATAAATACCGGCAATGCCAATTCCTGATAATGTGCGCAATAACAACGCACTCCAAAACCCTGATGCAAACAAACTAAAGCACAATCCAGAGAGTCCCGCTAAGATAGCCCCAAAGACAAACGAGTACTTCGGATTGTATTTGTCACTTAACATACTATAAGCAATAATAGCGACAACATAGCCGACATGAAAAAAAGCAATGATAATACCAGATTGAGTCGGAGTTAATTGCCATTCTTGTTCAACGACAGGGAGAACGGCTGAAAAGTTAAACCACACTTGCATCGCTAAAAATTGGGCAATGGAAAGGATCCACAGAATTTTTGTTTTTGTAATGGAAAAAACATCCTTTCTTGTTGCAAAAGATTTCCTCTCCTATTATAATCGTTTTCAACACATTAAGGGAGAGTGTCGCTCATGAAAATGGAAGAAATCTTTAATGATTTACCTACGATTGAAACTCCGAGACTACGATTAAGAAAATTAACTTTAAAAGACGCGGAAAATATGTTCTCTTATTGTTCAAATGAAGAGGTCGCAAAGTATGTGACATGGGACCGACATGAGACGATTGATAATACTATTGATTTTATTATGTTTGTACTTGAACAATATCAATCTAAAAAAATAGCACCTTGGGCAATCGAGGTAAAGGAAACGAACGAAATGGTTGGAACAATCGATTTTGTTTCGTGGTCAACACATCATCACCATGCCGAAATTGGTTATGCACTCTCCGAACAGTATTGGGGAAAAGGGATGATACCGGAAGCGGCAACAGCCTTATTAACGTTTGGTTTTGAGAATATGAATTTGGAACGAATAGAGGCACGATGTTTTGTTGAGAACACGGCTTCTGCAAAGGTAATGGAGAAGATTGGTATGACTCGAGAAGGAACGATGAAAAAGAAAATGTTTACTAAAGGGAAATTTTGGGATGTTCATTGTTATGCAATCTTAAGAGAAGATTTTTATATACTATAAACTCTCCTTTTTTTATAGTATACTTTTTTGTATTATGTTTTGTTTTGTGTAATGTCACAGGAGATGAAAAGATGAACAAACGAGAAGACGTACAACCATTTTTAAAATGGGCTGGTGGAAAACGGCAATTAATTCCGATTTTATCTGAGCTTGCTCCAAAAGAGTTTAATCGTTATTTTGAACCATTTGTCGGTGCAGGCGCCATGCTTTTTCACTTTAAACCCGAAGTAGCCTTTATTAATGATGTGAATGAAGAATTGATTAACGTTTATGAAATGATAAGAGATCATATTGATGAATTGCTTGAAAGCTTAGATAAACATCAAAATGATTCAGATTATTTTTATCATATTCGTTCGCTTGATCGACAGGATCAATTTCAAAATTTATCCAAAATAGAGCGGGCCTCTCGCATTATTTATTTAAATAAAACATGTTTTAACGGGTTATTCCGTGTGAACTCAAAAGGTCAATTTAATGTTCCATTTGGGAAATATAAAAATCCAAATATAAAAAATGAACCTGTACTTCGAGCTGTCCATCAGTATTTAAATCAAAATGATGTTTTTATATCAAATGAGGATTTTTCGACGGTTGTACTACGAGAAGCGAACGAAGGGGATTTTGTTTATTTTGATCCACCATATGACCCTGTATCTACAACATCTTCTTTTACAAGTTATGCGTTAGAAGGCTTTGGAAAAGAAGAGCAACGACGTTTGCGCGATGTTGTTGTCGAACTCGCAAATCGGGGCTGTTATGTAATGGTTTCTAATTCTTATACGGACTTTATTTGTGAATTATATGATCAGTTTTCAATTAAAGCGGTTAAAGCAACGAGAGCGATTAATTCAAAAGCAGCAGGACGTGGGAAAATTGACGAGGCGGTGATCCTAACGTATGACAAAAAATGATCGTGCATGGGAAACATTATTTTCACGGCATCAAATTTTACACGATATTCACACAAATGGGTATTACCGAATAACAGCGGATATGATTCGAGAAGAACGAGAACCACGGTTAATGTGTAAATTTGACCACGAGTCAAACTTGCCGAAACTCTTTCAAGAACACGGATTATCGATATTGCCGATTTCACGATCTGAATATATCATTGGTCCGTTTTCGATATTTCAGGATGTATCTTATGAGACACAAACACCGATAAAGGTCACACTACCTCCCTATGTCGATACGGTTAACACCACTGACTTATACTCAGAAAGTGCTACCCTTCATGCTGCGTTTGTAAGTGGGATGTTTCATCAAGTATTAGAATTATCTCAAGATGCCCCTTTATTACAAACGGTTTCAGGACGAATGGGCTCAAAACAGTTTGATTATGAAGTGGCTGTTCGTGAAGGAACGTTTCCAATTGAAGTTGTAGGATCACAAATTGAAATTGATGGTGGATATGAGGGTGAAAAAGATTTTATCATTGTAGAAGCAAAAAAAGAAGCTGTTCGTGATTTTAATATCCGTCAGCTTTTTTACCCATACCGTGTATGGTCAAAGCGGACAAATAAAAAAATTACACCAGTATTTTTTACACACTCCAATGATATTTTTACTTTTTTTGTGTATGAGTTTCGAAATGCGAATGTTTTTAATTCGATTCGTCTCGTCAAGCAAATGAACTTTATGATTGATGTCGAAGCAATATCAATGCAAGACATTATTGAAATAGCAAAAGAAACAAAGGGCGATGAGGAAACGTATGAAATACCATTTCCTCAGGCAGATAGTTTTGAACGAGTTGTTGATTTGTTAAGTTTATTATATGAACAATCATTAACAAAAGATATGATTACGGAAAACTATGATTTTACAGCTAGGCAATCGGACTATTATACAAACATCGGTCGGTATTTACGGTTAATTGAAAAAGAAACGAAACAAGGTCAAATTCAATACAAGTTAAGTTCATTAGGTGAATCAATAATGGGGTTGCCATATAAACAAAAGTATTTAGAACTTACTCGATGTTTGTTTAAAAAAAATGTCTTCCGACGTGTTTTTTTAGAATGGGTACCGTCGATGGCCATTACAAAAGACCGGATTGTGACAATCATGCAAGAAGAAAAGGTTGGGATTTTAGCAGAATCAACATTGTATCGCCGTGCACAAACGGTAATAAAGTGGATGGATTGGGTAAAGAGATTATGTGAACGTTAAAAAGAATAGGCCAATAGCCTATTCTTTTTGTTTTACATCGTTGCAAAAATAAAAATTGAGAAAAAGAAAAGGAGTACAATAATAGTAAAAATAGAGAGGGTGATGCCAACAATACTACAAACTCGTCCTGCTATTGATAAATTACGACCTTTTTCTCCTGTTAACTCTAGTTCTTTTATACTTCTATTTGCAAGGAAAATACCAATGATGCCTAAGATTAGTCCAAATCCTGACAGTAATATAGATAAAATCCCTAGTATTAGGGCAGTGATGGCTTTCCCATTGGTAGGCATATGTTCATTCATTTACATTCCCCCTATAACTACTTTATGATAGCCAGCTGAATTCACATCAAAATAATACCATAAAATTGCAATTAGTGGACGAGTAGTCTATAAAAATGAAAAAAAATTTTCGTTATGACATGGAGCGGGTATAAGGCTCTTTGTTTTTGTTTTTCTTAAAGCTTATGTATAATGGGAAAAAAACGTGGAGTGAACATCATGAAAGTTTTATTAATTCGGCATGGAAAGTCTGAAAAAAGTGGTGGGGGACAAATCGATATCCCTTTGTCTGAAAAAGGGGTGTTACAAGCGCAAAAAGTGAGTCAATATTTAGCAAAACATCACCCGATTGACCGCATATATTCGAGTCCATTAACAAGAGCATTGCATACAGCACAAGCGATAGGAGAAACAACAGGAACACCAATTCAAGTTGATGTTCAAATGATGGAACGAACGAGTGGTATCTTTGATGGATATACAAATGAAGAGCGCGAAGAAAGATATCCGTCAGAATGGTTATATTTTTCTAATCATAGAGCCGAAGCGGCACCTAATGGGGAGTCGTTATTTCATTTAGATGAACGAGTATCTCAAGTGATGGACCGTGTCGTTGATGCGAGTTCAAATGACACGATAGCGATAGTGAGTCATGGAGAGTGGATTAATTTATTTTTGCATAAAGTGCTTGAAGTGCCTTTGTACCATTACCCTATGTTTAAAGTGAAACCAGCAAGTGTTTCGTTACTGTCCTTTAAAAAAACAGGTCAAAAGGTTGTACATTACCTTAACCGAGTGTAATGAGGTGACAAATGAAATTATATCGGGATTATGCGAAAGGAGATTGGTTGGACATTCTTTCTTTGCACGTACATCAAGTTCCGAAATCGATGATCATTCATGGAGAGTGGGAGCCACACGAAAATCTGAAATATTGGACTCACTTTTTTGGAGAGAAAGCGATTTTGCCCAAATGGAATACTGTTATTGGCTCCTATAAAGATAGGATGATTGGATTTTCAAATGTGTACGGTTCACCAATGGCCGCCAATATTGTTCACCAGTTTGGTGGAGCGGGTACTGACTTGTTTATTCAATCAGGTTATATTGGAGGATTGTCTGATGAAATCAAGTATGGAGATATTATTATCGTTTCTGAAGTTGAGTTAGGAGAAGGGGTGTCAAAACAATATGCTCCACATTTTCGAACGCTAAAAACAAAGTCAGAGCTGGTCCAGATGGCCGTTATGTTTTGTGAACAAGAAAACATTCGCTATCATGTTGGCAAAATCCACTCGACTTCCTCTTTGTTAGTTGAAACAGAAGAAGACATTACTAATTGGTCTAAAGATGGCTGTTTAGGTGTTGAGATGGAATGTGGCACGACGTTTGCTGTTGCGGCTAGCTTTAACAAGAGAGCAATTGGATTATTTCAAATCTCGGATCACCTCATTCATGGAGATTCAGTTTTTTTTTCGAACGAAGAAAGAGACTTTATTGAAAGGGAGACAGATGAGGTGATTAGAAAAATCGCGTTGTATCTAGCAGAAAAAGGATAACGAAGCATATTGAACTTTTCGTTACGGACATATATTCCGCTATCTTCTTGAAAAACATGCTTTTATTATTGTTAACGGACATCTGTTCCGTTATTTGATGAAAATAGGAGTGGGAATGCTTATCTTTCTTAAAGTAACGGAACGAGTGTCCGATAGCTTTTGAAAAACATGCTTTTCAACTAAAATAACGGAACAGATGTCCGTAAAAAAACTAAAGCTGTCGATGTTAATATCGACAGCTTACTTGTTGTTATTGATGTTGCTTTATTTCCTCGTCGTAACTTCAAAAATGGCAAATTTTAAATAATCACCTTCATCGGCCCCTAATAATTTTGGATGGTCATAACCTGCTCCGTCCCAATGAATTTGTCTTAGGTTTTTTTTTGCATCAAATGCAGCATCATTTAGCATGTCCATAAACATATGTGAGTGGACGTGGTATGAACAACTGGCCGTGACAAAATAGCCGCCTTCTCTTACAAGTTTAAGCCCGTTTAGATTGATGTCTTTATAGCCGCGGATAGCTTTTTTTACTGCATGTTTCGACTTGGCAAACGCAGGTGGATCAACTATAACGACATCCCATTTTTTCTCTTCTTGCACGCAATCCCGTAAATAATCAAAAGCATTTGCGACAATGAAATCAACATTAGAGAAATGATTTAAAGCCGCATTTTTCTCGGCAGTTTCGATAGCGTGTTCAGAAATGTCAACGGCTGTTACATGCTTTGCCCCGTATTTACATGCATTAAGCATAAATGAGCCGGTATGGGTGAAACAATCGAGAACTTCAGTATCCTCAGTAATGAGCGGTTGAATGGCTGCTCGGTTTTGGCGTTGGTCAAAAAAGAAGCCCGTTTTCTGGCCGTTTTCAATATCAACAATGTAACGAACACCGTTTTCAACAATTTCAATTTCGGTAGGCGATTCACCATACCAAAATCCTTTTTCCTGTTCTAAACCTTCAAGTTCTCTAACATACACATCGTTGCGTAAATAAATAGCTTTTGGCTGAAAGACTTCTAATAGCCCTTTCAATAACGATTCTTTTTGCACTTCCATGCCAAGAGCCATAATTTGCACAACGAGAACATCTTCATATTTATCAACAACAAAGCCAGGAAGAAAATCGGCTTCACCGTATATCGCCCTGCAAGATGTTACATTAGGGATAAAACGTTGGCGATGAGCCCACGCTTGTTTAATTCGTTGTACAAAAAAAGAGGAGTCTATCTGTTCGTTTTCTTGATGAGTTAAAATTCGGACCATCATTTGCGAGTTTGGATTAATGAACCCTCTAGCTAGGAAAACATGATTATGATTATATACATCAACAATGTCTCCAGGTGTAAAGTCACCTATCACTTCATCGATTTCACTTTGAAACACCCAAGGGTGACCTTGTTCTACTCGTTTCTTTCGTTTTCTATGTAAAATTACTTTTGCCTTCAATTTGGTCAGCTCCATTTCATTCATATACCGTTTCTATAATACAGAACAATGAATGGAGAATCAATTGTTACACAACGATAGATAACCAGAAAAGGTGATAAAGGAAAATAACCGTGTAAAGACTAATGGCGACCATTACCATCATTTGAATTTTTTTCTTTTGAAAAACATATGGTAAGAGAATAAATAAAAGCAATGGTAAAGAAAGTTTAACAGTGTAAAAAATAAGGGTACTCGTGTCATAAATAATGGCCATGATGGGGTTAGCTTCTTGAATGCCAAAGAAACGAATGCCGATATCTGTAAAAAGAGCATCAGAAAAACAAAGAAAAAGTAAGAATCCACTTAACAACATTATTTTTTTCTGTTTTGTTTTAATAAGACCACCTCAACTTCTTATAGTTAGTATCGATAGATTGATGACATGTAAAACGTTCTAGATTTTGGGTGTTTTAAATATTGTACAAATTGAAAGAAGTGCTGTATAAGTGATAAATGTTTTGTTTATAGAGGTTCGATATATTGGAATGGCGAGTTTTTGTGTGTATCTATGAGCATATAGAAGGAGGGGAGATGGAAAATTACATAAATTTTTGAAAAATTATTTGATATTAAGAAAAAAGCTTGGGTGTGAAGTCATGATGTAAAGAAAAAATTAAAGGATTGAAATAAAAATTGAAGGGAAATAGGCCTTTTTGTAGTGAAAAAATTATTGTTTCTATTCAAAAAAAGAATGATGACATATTTAGGATTTTATTACTAGGAAAAAAATAGGGTATATTCTGTTCGCGAATGGTCATACTATCAAATGTCGAAGACAAGAACATTCACCTTTTATAAAGGTTATCCAACCTAAGATTGATGTTCTTTACAATATGTGAATACCATTTTTAAAAAAGGGTTGCATATTAATATTTATTTTGGAGGTAATAACACGTGAAAGCACAAGGTTCAGTAAAATGGTTTAATGCAGAAAAAGGATTTGGATTTATCGAGGTAGAAGGTGGAAACGATGTATTCGTTCACTTTAGCGCGATTACTGGAGACGGATTTAAATCATTAGACGAAGGACAGCAAGTTGAATTCGATATTGTCGAAGGAAACCGTGGTCCACAAGCTGAAAACGTAGTGAAGCTTTAATTCTCTAATAAATAAAAAAACTGCCGCAAAGGCAGTTTTTTTCATAAGATACAAAAGTATAAAGATTTTGGTATAGCATTGAAGATTTGAAAGCATAATCTAAAAAGATTCTTATTAAAATCCTAATTTCGCGTCTTCTGTTTCCCACTCATGTGATTTGCTTTTTTTGTTTGCTGATTTTAGTTCTTCACAAATGCGGTGGAGGTCAACTTTATTTTCATAATGCCATTCAAGAACGACTGCGGTATACAGTTCATTCAATTGCGCAAACGAAAATCCATCAGTTAATAAAGATGCTTCTGTAATTTGTTCTAAAGGTAGCACTTGATTTAATTCCTTTTTCAACAAATACTCAAAGCGCATTTGCTCATTTGGTAATTTGATTTCATAAGCCCGGTCAAACCGACCAGCCCGGTTGATGAGAGCTGGGTCAATTCTTTCAGGATAATTTGTAGTGCCGATAATAAAGATTCCTTCTTTTGATGTGGCCCCGTCTAATGTATTCAAGAAAAATGAGCGAACTTCACGAGGCATTGAATCAATGTCTTCAATGATTAAAGCCATCGGTGCCATTTTTGCTATAGCCGAAAACACTTCCTGGATAGAATAACTCGATGTGAATTCAGTAATTTGCCAATAAGCAACTGGTGCTGTAATGCTGTTTGCGATCGATTTCACTAATGTAGTTTTTCCGTTTCCAGGTTTACCATAAAGTAAAATTCCTCTTTTGTACGGAATGTTAAATTTCGTAAAAAATTCTCCGCTATTTAGAAAAAACTCATCAATGGAGCGATATATTTGTTGTTTCATATGTTCTTCAAGAAACACATCATCTCTTGTCACTAGCGTTGTGATTTTTTCTTTTTTGCTTTCAACACCATTTTCAGTATCTAAAAATACAGTGACATGGTTTTTAATATAGTCTCTTTTACGTTTTAAAATATATTGTAAATATTGTTGTAATGTATGATTGTCTTTTGAAAAAATAAAATCATGTGTTACATCACCATGCGCCTGAAATATAGGGATTCGCACTAATGCAGTGGCAAAGTTCGGATAATAATAAAGGCTGTTTATTAATCTTGGTTTAATAATTAGTTCTAATGCTTTATCGGTATGGTTAGATGAAATTGTAGCGGTTTCAATCGTATCAAAAACAGGTGCCACTAACTCGACTTGAGTTTGTTCTTCAAGTAAATCCTCTTCTAATATTTCCCACATTTCATTAGATGTTTCATCATCCGCATACATTGTAAATTCAAATCCTGTTTCTTTCAATAATGTTTCTTTAATTTTATGAACAGCAAACGCGTAATCTCGGTATCGATCATACGGTTGCTCATCTAAAAAATGGATTAATGGTCGTTTTGACATCGATGTCCCTCTCTTTTATGACAGTAGTTAAGAATATTTTACTGCAAGATAATCAATTCGGATAGTTTTTTTTCAACAATATTTCAATAAAATGGTTGCAAATCATACATTTGTTCAAGATAATGTAAGAAAACTGAGGAAAAGAGCTGGTTACATGTCTTATCAATATATTGTTGGGACTTATGCAAAAAAAGAAGAAGAGGGGATATTTGTATACAGTTTTGATCCGTCAACCGGAAAAATGTCATTCATACAATCCATTTCTGGTATTGATCATCCATCTTATGTCGTCGTAAATCAAAAGCAATCTTTCCTTTATGCAGTTAGTGAAACAGAAAAAGGAGAAATTGTGTCTTATCATTTGCAAAAAAACACAGGGAAGGTAACAGAGCTTGACCGAACGTCTACAAAAGGTTCGTTGCCATGTTTTATAAGTGAAAATGATAAAAAGCCAAACTTTCTCCAAATTGCAAACTATGGTGGAAGTATTTGTACGGTGTCAGTAAACGAACAAAACGGTAAATTTGAAGAAAACCTAAACTCTATCACACATACGGGGAAAAGTGTGAATCCAGATAGACAAGAAGGGCCTCATCCGCATTCGATTGTATCCATACCGAACACAAACTATGTGGTAGTGCCAGATTTAGGGGCAGATTGTCTTGTTGTGTACGAAGAAAAGGGGGAGGCGCTTTATTATCATCATTCAATTGCCGTTGCTCCTGGGGCAGGACCGAGACACTGTGCTTTTCATCCACGCCTCCCTGTCGTTTATGTAATGGAAGAATTAAGCTCAACGATATCCATTTTTACATATGATGAAAATGGACAGTTTCAACTTATAAACAGGGTTTCAACGTTACCGAAGGATTATGAAGTCGAGAATACGGGGGCAGAAATTAAAGTGGATTTAGATGGTGAGTTTTTATATGCTTCGAATCGTGGTCACAATAGCATTGCCTCTTTTTCTATTGCTAAAGACGGCTCTTTAATGAATATTGGGTATACAAATACTAAAGGTGAAACTCCTCGTCATTTTTCGATTACACCAGATAACAGGTTTGTCCTTGTTGCTAACCAAGATAGTGATTGTATTGTTGTGTTTAAAAAAGAAGAAAGTGGTTTGCTTAAGGACACAGGGTATCGCTATTCAGTGAAGAAACCAGTTTGTTTACAGCCTTACTTTTTATAAAACAACAGCAGACCACCTATTATGGACGGGTCTGCTGTTGACATTTAAGAAAGAAAAAAATTGGTCTAGCAGTGAAGTTTTGAAAGCTAATTCTAGAACAGCGAAGGCTCCGCGCTTCGTTTGAAAAGAAAAGATGCTCCCGAGTTTTTCTTTAACGGAGGGCGTTTGAATTGTGTGTGATAGGCTTCTATTGGACAAAACAATAGTAAAATCGGAGAGAAGTGTCTAATAGGAAGGTTCTATTAGACAAAACGAGTACAAAATCGGAAAGAAGTGTCTAATAGAAAGCTTCTATTGGACAAAACGAGTGCAAAACCGGGAAGAAGTGTCTAATAGAAGGATTCTATCAGCTTTGATTGTTTAGTGTGTCATGAAAAGGAAAAGAAACCTTTTGATGTTGTAAGAGATACTGATTAATGGACGGTGGCGACCCGATGACACCACCAATTCTTTCCTGTGAAACTTGTGGAGAAGAAATGGATCCTGAGTATAAAGGGTACATGGAGGACAGTACAGGCTTTCAGGTTTCCAGGAAACAAAAAAGGACGGAGTGAGGTAGGTTTCCTCACTCCGTTTTCTTTACGAAAAGACGCTCAGCGTTTTTCTTATTTAATGGCTTCTTCAGCTAAAAGGTTTATCGTTGCATCATCCATTGGTGGATTATGAAGTCCAGCTCTTACATCTCGGTAATATTGTTGCAAAGGATTTTGTTGTGAGAGACTTCTTGCCCCGACAATTCGCATCGCCTTATCAACAATGGAAAGAGCGGCATTTGTTGCCGTGTGTTTAACAGCAGCTAACTCAGGAATGAGCACTTCTTTCTTATCGCTTTCCATGAATAACCGGGCAACAGAATATAAAAGATGTCTCGCTTGTTTTGTTTCAAGTTCCATTTCTCCGATTAATCGTTTTATATTTGGCAGTTCACTAATCGGGTGTGTAAGACTGTTTGGTGTATAGGATTTCGCAAATTGAACCGCATAGTTTTTAGCGGCTTGTGCAATACCAAGATAACAAGCGGGAATATGAAGTAACCACCCGTTTGCTTTTTTTCTCCTTTTCGGAGTTACAAATTCTAGGAAATACTTTTTTTCAATTTTTACATTTTGGAGCACTAAATCTTCACTGCCTGTTCCTTGCATCGCAATGCTATCCCATGTTTCTTCGATCATCACTCCTTTAGTATCACGCTGAATTAAAAACTCTCCAATGTCTTCAGACCCCTCGATAGTTGCAGATACGAGAAAATACTCAAGGACAGGAGCCATTGTTGTAAATGTTTTTCTTCCATTAATGACCCAATAATCATCAAATTCAACAGCCGTTGTTTCTGGCTTTCCTCCTCTAGTTGGACTTCCTGTAGCCGCTTCACTCGCGGCACGATTTAAAAGGGCACCGTTGCTAACAGCGGACATCACTTCATCTACTACTTCTTCATTCCAATGATTTTCTTCATGAATATCGAGAATAATGCCAAGATGCCAACCGATTGAAAGTGCAGTCGAGCCACATCCTTGTGCCAGTTGTTCTTGTAAGAGTAAGAACTGATAAAGATCAGCTTCTTCACCACCCCATTTTGAAGGCAATGTTAAAGAAGTATATCTATTTTTTTGTAAATATTTTATGTTGTCATATGCGAATAGCTTCGTCGTTGACACATCATTTTGTGTCAGAAATTGTTCAGATATTTTTATCATAGAATCTAATTTAAACCTTTCTCGGTCATTTCTAGCAAACATGTAGTCCCCACCTTACGCATTGATTTGCTTTATAGTATATCAAAAATAATAAAGAACACATCAGAAATTAGCATGGAAGAAAAATAGAAAAATAAAGCTTCCTACACATAATAAAGTGGAACTAATCAAAGCAACGAGCATAATTTGTTTTCCAGAATGGAGCACGGTTTTACTTTGAATCGATAAGCCTAACCCAGCCATTGCAAATGCAATAAATAACGAGGAAAGCGACGTAAATATTGGAATTAATCCAGATGGTAATACACCAACTGTGTGCAGGATACTCATGAATAAAAAACCAAAAATAAACCAAGGGAATGGAGGCTTCCAGTAAAATGTTGAGTTTGTTGTTGCTTTTTTCGAACGAAAATAGAAAAAAGCGATAATAAATGTAACTGGGATTAAAAATAACACCCTTGTCAGTTTTGTCACGATGGCGATATCACTTGCTTCTGGACCAGCAGGTGCTGCTGCTGCAAGTACATGTGCGACTTCATGTAATGTGATTCCCGAAAAAACAGCAAATAAAGAAGAAGGGATGGGGAATAGTGAGTAAAGAACAGTATAAATAACTGAGAAAAAAGTACCTACAAGGGCAACGGTTGCTGCACTAATGGCGATATCTTCATGTTTCGCTTTAATTTGTGGGGCAACAGCCATGACTGCTGCTGCCCCGCAAATCGCAGTCCCGCAAGCGGTTAAAATACTTAAGGCTTTGTTAATGTGGAAAAGTCTAGCCAATATATAAACGAACCCTAAGCTTATCAAAACATAAAAAGTGGCTAGGATGAACAGCAGTTTCCCTGTGGCAAAAATATCCATTATGTTAATTCGGACTCCTAGAAATACGATTCCTATTTGTAAAAAGCATTTCGTTAGCTTTGAAACGACTTGAAATCGTTCGGTCGATATCATATTGACGTTTCGATAGAACATTCCTAATAAAAGTGCTATTACTAACATCCCGATAATTGAAAAAACAGGCAACTTTGCTAAAAAGAAAGCAATGGTACTGATAGAAATAATGATTAAGGTCATCTTCATATATACTTTCGTTGAAAACATAAGCAGAACACATCCTACAGTTTAGAATAATTCTACTTTATCTAACTATAAGTCATTAGTGAAATATATTATAATGATTGTTATCATTAAAAAAACTAATTATAGAGGTGACAACATGCATTATGATGCGTTAAACACTTTTGTAACTGTTGTGGAATTGCAGCATTTTACAAAAGCCGCACAACAATTACGAATATCACAACCTAGTGTAAGTTTACATATAAAAAATTTAGAAGAAGAATTTCAAACGACGTTATTTATTCGCACACCAAAAAAAGTAAGTGTCACACCGTCTGGAAAAATTGTGTATGAACGAGCAAAACAAATGATAAGTATATATGAACAAATGAAACGAGAGATCGCTGAGTATCATCATGAAGTCCAAGGAGAATTAAAAATCGGCGCAAGCTTTACAATTGGGGAGTATATATTGCCTGCCATTGCAGCTACATTACATAAAGAGTTTCCTAAACTTCAGCTCAATATCGTAATTGGCAATACGGAAGAAGTAGTAGCGCAAGTACGAATGTTTCAAGTTGATATTGGATTAATTGAAGGACAAACAAGTGATAAAGAAATTCATATTGAACCGTTTATGGAAGATGAACTTGGAATTGTCTGTCATCCTTCTCATCCGTTAGCGAAAAAGAAAAATATTACGATTGAACAATTACAAGAAGAAACATGGGTACTTCGGGAAAAAGGGTCGGGAACAAGAGAATTTATGGAGCATGTCATCCGTTCAAATGGGGTAAAGGTTGACTCGTTATTAACGATTAGTAGTAATCATGGTGTGAAAGAGGCTGTCATGAATGGGGTTGGACTTACCTTCTTATCCAATTGTGTTGTAAACAAAGAAATCGAAAATGGTAGTTTAGTCAAAATTGATTTTAATCAAGCAAAGTTTCAAAGGAAGTTTTCTTATATTTATTCTCCAGTGATGCTTGAAAATAAAGCCGTACAACTATTTTTAAAACAATTACATAAATGGAGGTAATTTGAAACCTATTCATTTCATAATCGTATATAATCAAGTAGAAGAAAAATGGTAAATCTAGGAGGAGAAATTATATGTCAGAACATCAGTCTCATCAACCTGTAGAGGAAGGTCAGAAACCATCGATTTTTGGTGTTATTGTAAACCCTGGGGAACAGTTTACAAGAATTAAGCATCAACCGAAAATACTAGTACCTTTTATTATTGTATTTTTCCTTTATGGAATTGCAGGTGCCATTGCGGCAATTGGTACGGATTTCAGATTATTAATTCCTGATGCTCCAGCCGAAGAGCTAGACCTTTTGTTGCAAATGGAGCCTTTTATTAGAGCTATTATGTTTGTTGGAATATTGGCTGTGCCTATTGTCGGAACGTTAATTGTCTCATTTTTATTATGGATTGTTGGGAAAATCGTTCATAGTGAAGCGGGGTTTGCTCATTTTGTTTCTATGAATCTATTTATTATGTTCGTAGCTGGGTTAGGAGTTTTATTTAATTCAATCATTGCCACTATGTTTGGTATGAACCCTGAGCAAATCGTGACAAGTCTTAGTACAGTTCTCCAAATAGAAGGAGCTTTAGGTGTTTTATTAAGTGGAATAGAAGTGTTTACGATTTGGGGTATTATTTTAACGGCGATTGGGTTAAAACGTACAGCTAATTTTAATGGTGCTCTTGCTTGGTCAATTGCGATTGCATTTACACTCATTCCGCTTTTACTTAGTGCTGCACTTGTGACTGTTGGGGGAGGTATGTTTTAACATATGAATAAAAAGAAAATCGGGATCATCGTTGGTGTTATTGTGTTAATTTCAACGCTGACATTCTTTGGTGTGTACCGTTCGTTAGCAGACCAAGCTGTCAGCGTTGAAGTCGAATCGCCGAAATTGCAAACTATTTCTTCTGAAGTGATGATCCCAGGTACGGTAGAGTTGGAGCATCAACAAATTGTCTCTTTTTCACCTGAAAAAGGAAGCGATTATAAAGTGCTAGTCGATGTGGATGAGACTGTTGAAGAAGGAACACCGTTAGTTGAATTTCCCAATACTCAATATGGGTATGAACTTGAACAAATCAATATTCAGGTTGAATCTGGTTATCTTCGTATCAATCAAGTGGAGAAACAGTTAGAGGCTGTAAAAGAACGAAAAAAAGAACTTGAAAAAGAAGTTGGAAAAGAAGAAGCAGAAAAAGCAATTCGAGCAGAAGAAGACCAATTAATACTAGAACGACGAATGGCTAATTTAGACTTGCGACAAATTCTTCTTCAAAAAGAAGCGCTTGAAGAGAGTGAAGAAGACCATATTGTTACGAGTACGGGAGAAGGAACAGTGTTGTCGATTAATGAATCGGCATCTGTTTCAGCTTTCGAAGGTAATGAAACGATCGTACATATTGCAAATAAAAATAGTGTCGTGATTACAGGACATCTTTCAGAATACGATTCCGTCCAAGTCAAAGAAGGATTACGTGTCAATATATCTTCTGATGCGATCATTGAGGAGAGTTGGAGTGGTGTTATTGATTCAGTTTCATATTTTCCGAAGTCTTCTGAACCGCTAGATGGGGGAACGGCTGTTCAATATCCATTTCAAGTTGCCATTGAAGAAGGACCTGTTTCACTATTAAAGCCTGGTATGCAAATGATTATGCAAGTTGTCATGGAAGAAAAGGAAGCAGTAACGATTGATATGTCCGCCATTGTACAAGAAGATGGAGAAGATTATGTGTATGTTTATGAGAATGGCATTATTAGAAAAGCACCTGTTACGTTAGGGATTGCCGATGGAAACCGAATGGAAGTAAATGGCTTATCCGAAGAAGAACAAGTTGTAGTTAATCCAACAAATCGACTTGTTGATGGAATGGAAGTGAGTCTTCATGATTAAACTTCAATCGATTACGAAAATGTATAAATTAGGAGTACAGGATGTTCCAGTATTGAAGGATATTTCATTACAAGTCAATCATGGTGATTTCTTAGCCATTATGGGACCATCGGGGTCGGGGAAATCAACGTTAATGAATATAATTGGGTGTTTGGATCGAGCAACATCAGGCACTTATGAATTAGATGGAGAAAATATAACATCATATAATGAATTTCAATTATCTAAAATTCGAAATCAATCGATTGGGTTTGTGTTTCAACAATTTCAATTATTGCCACGATTAACCGCACTCAAAAATGTTGAACTACCAATGGTTTATGCTGGTGTAAAAAAAGCAGAACGTCAAGAAAGAGTGTTAGAAGCTTTAGAAAAAGTTGGATTGCAAGACCGAGTCCATCATCTTCCAAATGCTTTATCTGGTGGACAAAAACAACGAGTAGCCATAGCAAGAGCGTTAGTGAATAAGCCGAGTATGATTTTAGCTGATGAACCAACAGGGGCTTTAGATACGAAAACGAGCGCGCAAATTATGGATTTATTGACGCAACTAAATGAGGAAGGTACAACGATATTAATCGTTACGCATGAACAGGAAGTTGCTGACTATACAAAATCAACGATTGTCGTTCGTGATGGTGTTATTGTTGAACAAAAAAATGGGCAAGGGTTATCGATATGAGTATACTCGAAAATATTTTTATGGCATTACAGTCCATTAAAGCTCATAAAATGCGGTCAGTATTAACGATGCTAGGGGTTATTATTGGTGTTGCTGCTGTCATTATCGTCGTGGCTATCGGACAAGGTGGAGAAGCGATGTTAACGGCGGAGCTCGCTGGAGAAGATAATACGATCGAAGTCTTTTATGTTCCGACTGATGACGATATGATGGATCCTAATTTTTCTTATAGTTCTGTATTTACATTAGAAGATATTAAAAACTTGCAAGATATTCCTGAAGTGAAAAATGTGGTTACATCAAGTTATGAATTAAGCCCTGTACGATACAGGACCGAATCATTTGATGCTCGGGTCACTGGTGTAAATGAAGGCTATTTACAAGTGTATTCTTTTGAATTGGCAGAAGGTGTTTCTTTTACACAAGCTGATTTTTTTGGAGCTAGAAGAACAGCAATCATTTCAAAAACTGTAGAAGAAGAATTATTTCCGGATGAAGAAAGTGCGGTAGGTGAGATTATTCGAATTGGTCAGCAACCAGTTGAGGTGATAGGTGTACTTGAACCTCCTTCTGGGATGTTTGCTTTTGGTTCAAATGAAGTATTTTTACCATGGTCGACATGGAGAGCAATATTTATGAAGAGTGATGTGAGTCAGCTTACTTTACAAGCAAATCATCATGAAAATTTACAAGTCGTCGGTGAAAAAGCAGCAGAAATGTTAAACCGAACAAATAATAAAGAAGATGCTTATCAAGTGATGAATTATGAAGAATTAGCTGATATGATCGGTTCCATAACGGGAATTATGACAATGATTATTGGTGGTATCGCTGGTATCTCTCTGTTAGTTGGTGGAATTGGTGTGATGAACATTATGCTTGTATCTGTCACAGAAAGAACGAGAGAAATCGGGATAAGAAAAGCATTAGGTGCAACAAGAGGACAAATTCTTTTTCAATTTCTCGTCGAATCGGTCATTTTGACTTTAATAGGTGGGATGATCGGAATATTGCTTGGGATTGGAGTTTCCTCATTAGTTTCGTTTTTTGCTGGCTGGCCATCATTAGTTTCTGTACCGGTTATCATCGGTGGACTATTATTTTCCATGTTCATTGGCATTATCTTTGGTCTATTACCGGCAAGTAAAGCGTCCAAGCTTGATCCGATTGATTCACTTCGTTATGAATAATGGAATTTGAATGGTAAAAAAAGTTGTCTTCTTTCTTTACGAATGTTTTTTTCCCTTTGAGAAAAAAATAATGTCGGAAGGAGGGATGACATCATGAATCAAAATCAACAACCGAAACCAGATGACAGAAGTGATAATGTGGAAAAACTTCAAGAAATGGTTCAAAACACGATAGAAAATATTGAGGAATCAGAGGAAACGTTAAAATACACTGATTCTGACCAAGAGCGTCAAAACATCGAGGCGAAAAACGCTCGTCGCGAAGATTCGATTCAAGCGATGAGAGCTGAAATAAAAGATGAGGCTCATGACAGATAACAATAATATGAGAAACGGATTTATGTTCTTAGTCGAACATGGAATCCGTTTTTTT
This sequence comes from Alkalihalobacillus sp. LMS39, assembly GCF_022812285.1. Classification (NCBI taxonomy): domain Bacteria; kingdom Bacillati; phylum Bacillota; class Bacilli; order Caryophanales; family Bacillaceae; genus Alkalihalobacillus; species Alkalihalobacillus sp. LMS39. The sequence goes on along the minus strand of NZ_CP093300.1, from coordinate 2,640,631 downwards.
TTTGCATTTGTTGTTTTTTTTCAAGAATAAAATTTAGTTTGAAACAAAACCTACGGATAGAATTGGCATGCTTTTTCCGGTGTAGGCAATATCAAAGTTGGAAAAAGCCAATTGAAAAGAAGAAGAAAAGGAGAAAACAATGATTACAAAAACGAAAAAAATTGCGATTTCTATGTTGATGTTTACGTTGCTTTTTTCGGGTTTACATTTGGCAAATGTAAAGGCAGCACCAGTAGAAAGGGTACCAAATGCTGGAGTAGCGATTAATGGGACAATGGTGAACGGAATCAACCCGATTCGAATTGATGGCGTTTATTTTCTACCCTTTGTTGATATTGCCAATATCCTAGGTTACAAACATATTCAATTTGAGTCAGCGACAAAAACATACCAGACAACAGATGGGTCAACAACCGTTCGAATTACAATGGGAGGCACAAGAGCAAGGAGAGGGGATGAGTTTTTAAATATTCCAGCTCCACGTTGGATAAATGAAACGGCATATGTTTCTTTAGATGCAGCGAGTGCCATTTTCAACGCAAATATCACTTTTAGAGCGGAAAATGGTTCGATTCAAGTTCGAAAGCCAGCAAGTCATTATAAAGTTCAGCCTGGTGATTCTCTCTGGTTCATTGCTCAAGCTCACCATACAACGGTAGCAGCGTTACGAGAAGCAAATAATTTAACGACAGATATTATCAGACCAGGTCAATTACTAGTGTTACCAGGACGTGCTCAAACACGGGAAGAGGAACCTGTAAGAGATCGGAATCCGGTGCCTAATCCTCCTGCTACACCACGAGCTCAATTACAAACTAATATTATCAATGAAGCACAGAAATATATAGGTGCCGGATATAAGTTTGGAGCAACATTAGCGGAAGCACCAAGACTTTTTGACTGTTCTTCTTATACTCAATTTGTGTTTGCGCAACATGGAATTACAATACCAAGAAATTCCCGTCAGCAAGCAAGTATAGGAATTCCTGTGACGAACCTAGAAGCGGGAGATTTATTATTTTTCACAGATTCAGAACTCTATTCTGATGGACGTATTGGTCATGTTGGGATATATATGGGCAATGGGAATATGATTCATGCTTCTTCATCTAGAGGTGTTCATATTGTCACGAACGTCATGCAGAATCGTTATTGGAGCCGCAATTATGTGTTTGCTAAACGAGTGATAAATTAATGGGGTGAAAAGCATTTACGTCATAGCTACGTAGATGCTTTTCCATTTTAAAATGGCTAACGCTTGTTTATATGTTTATAATAGAGAGTAACATCGTCCAAAATGGGGGAGAAAGTATGGATTATAAAGAAGAGCAACAATTTAACGAGATTTATGAGGAAGAAATGAATGAAATTAATGCGCAACTTGATAAAGAAATAGTCTTTGCGCTCATTGGTGATGTGAATGCCGGTAAGTCGTCAACCGTCAACCAGTTACTTGGAGAAATCGTTGCCCCTGTGGGGGCACAACCTGGTGAGACCGTCAAGGTGAAAAAATATAAGTATAAAGATAAAATCGTTTTTGTTGATACACCAGGGTTAGATGATATAGAAACAAACCATTCCGAACAAACACTTTCTTTTTATAAAGAAGCGGACATCGTCTTGTTTTTCTTAAACGCTGCAGGAACAGTGTTTTCTGAAGGTGAAAAAAAATTATTTGATATTATTACAAAAGTGAACAAGAAAGTGCTTATTGTATTAAATAAAATTGATGCGGCTGATGATATTCCTTTACTAGTAAAGTATGTTCAAGACCATACGAATTATCAGTATAAAGTTATTCCGATTTCGTCTAGAACGAATGAAAATATGGACATGCTCAGAAACGCCATTTTAGATATTCTCCATGAGGAAAAAAAAGATATTTTATTCGCTAAACATTTAAAAGAAAAAGGAAAAACCGCGAATAAATGGATTATAGCTGCTGCAAGCTCGGCCTCTGCTGTAGGTGCATTGCCACTACCCGGTTCTGATATTGTACCGATAACTAGCATTCAAGTCGGTCTTATGGTGCGTTTAGCGACATTATATGATAAACCAATAACAAAAAAACGGGCAAAAGAAATGGCCATTGCGTCTGTCACAGGGAACATTGGTCAAAGTCTCTTTCGCCAAGTTGTAAAATTGTTTCCAGGTGCTGGTTCTGTTGTAGGTGCGAGTGTAGCTGGAAGTGTAACACTTGCCCTTGGATATGGAATTAAATACGCTTACGAACAAGATATTGAACTTGATGTGAAAAGCCTATCACTTATATTAGAAAAGCTAAAACAAAAAAAAGTGCCGCAAGCTTAGTAAATTTTTTAAAATGCTACGTGTTATTAATGGAGAGGTGGTATTATATTCACGTATACCATCTTACATATTAATAACACGTAATACACCTAATATGACTGTTCCGACACTTAAACAAGTTCCAATCATCCATTTTATCATTGTAATTTGATTCTGTTTTGTAACATTATTGACATCTGTTTCGGTCATAAATCGTTTTGACTGTAGTGTGGAATAGATGATTGACTCGACATCTTCTTTTGACACAAAGTCATCTGATTTATTTTGTTCGTTAATAATTACTTTTACTGCATTGACATCCGGTTTGGAGTCGATTCTGGCTTCAAGTGAGTTTAAATCATTTCTTATTTCTTCAATTCTAACTTTCAATGCTTTTATCTCTTCTTCTCTTGAAGGATACATACTCCCCACCCCTTTTTTACTTGACATAATACAGTATATTTTTTTTTCTTTTTTCCGTGTGGACACCAGAACTACATATAATAAATGAAAAAATACAATTTATAAGCATGAAAAAAAGAAAAATAAATAAATTTTATGAAAAGGCTTACATTTTCTGAATTTTCTTATATTATAATAGTAAGCAAATAATATGCTGGTAAAGAGGTGGTTAAAACATGCAAACGAAAAAATATCATCACTTATCAATACATGTAGAAAAAAAACAGTTAGATCAATTGATTCGAAATGTGTTAGCCGATGATTTTCGTATTTTTTGGGGATTTAACAGTGGTAAAATGATTTTAAATATTTATAACACAACATCAAACAATCAGTTATCATTCCTACGTCATAAAGGGTATTTAGAATTAACATATGCTGAACTAAATTGCCAAGATATTTTATCGCATTTAAATCATCAAATTAGTTTTTTATATAAAGTAGATCGGGAACATGAAGAAAATCAAAAGCAACAACAAAATGAGGTCTATGAACAAATTGATCTTTTTTTAGCGGAATTGCATGACTGTATGAAAAAAGACGACCAAAAACGTGTGTCAGAAATTAAAGAAAAATTGCTGATATTACATGAACAACTTGAAAAAGTAACATAAAAAAAGAGGTACAAAAAGTTCAAATTGAGCTTTTGTACCTCTTTTTTTAACTTTTTTTCCCTGCTATAGTTCTTCGTTTAAACATCATAATAAAAGAAAAAAGGAGATTTAAAACATGAAAAAACAATGGTTAGGTTTAGTTTTTTGTAGCTTCCTTTTCTTGCTAATCGGATGCAATGGTGATCAAGCTTTGGATGCAGATAATGATGGAGTTATTGAAGGAGACCGTGTTCGTTATGGACAAATTTCCAGTGAAGTCACAGATTTATCAAGTGAAGATTTCCCTCACACAAAAGCAGTGCAAATTCAACATGCCAAATATGATTTTACTGTATCAAATGATGAATCAAACGAAATTACTGTTCAATTGCCAGATCGTCAAATTCAATTAACAAAAGAACAAATTGCACAAAGACTTCCAGGGAATATTTCCGCACGTATACCTGAAGGAGGGAAAAACCTAACTCCTGAAGATATAGCAAGACTACTGCCAGAAAGGTTGTCTACAGAAGAAATAACAACAAGGTTGCGTCAAAATCGTACGCAACCGGAAGAAACAGTGCAACAACCACAAGAGCAACAAAGAGACGAACAAGCAGCAGAGCAACCACAACAAGAACAGGTTGAACAAACACCAACAGAAACTGAACAAGCACCTGAGCAACAGCAAGGGGAAGGACAAGAAATTTCTGGAATTGAAAGGCAAGTCATCGATTTAACAAATGCAGAAAGAAGACGTAATGGATTATCAGATTTACAAGCGGATACGAGTTTAAGCCATGTGGCTCGTCAAAAATCAAAGGATATGCAAGCGAATAATTACTTCTCTCATACAAGTCCGACATATGGTTCTCCTTTTGATATGATGAGAGATTTTGGGATTGAATATCGAGGAGCAGCGGAAAACATTGCGCAAGGACAAAGATCAGCCGAAGAAGTTGTACAAGCTTGGATGAATAGTGAAGGGCATCGAGCTAATATTATGAATGGAAACTTCACTCACATTGGTGTCGGTTATACAGAAAACGGGCATTACTGGACACAAATGTTTATTACAAAATAAAAAAACAGACTATCGATTGATATGATAAAATCGATAGTCTGTTTTTTTGCTGGGCCATTTTTAAGGAATATATGTCCGGAAAGTCTAACCCTTAAATTATAAAAATTTCACGTACCGTATTAAGATTTTTTCTAAACATGATAAGTAGTTACAAAGGAAGTCCAGGGAAAATAGATGGAAGTTGGATATATATCACGAAAAAGATATAGAAATTCGCTTTTATATCGATGACTAAGAATAATTTGGCCAAGTTAATAAAAAATAACGAGGAAAACAGAAAAAGGGAGATGACAAAGTGAAAGCGAATGCTTATCAAATTAGTCTTGTTGTGCTTTTTATGATGGTTAGTTTTATTCCAACAGTTTATGGACTTGAACAAGAAACAACCGATGTAGAAGAACAGTGGTGGTGGAAAGATGACAAAAACAATACGAATCGTCAAATTGAAGAAATACCACGACCAGAAGGAGGGTCAGAATATACAGGTAGACTGAGAAACCCCGTATCAAATATAATACTTCAGCAAAAATACCCTGAAACAGTTGTATTACGTGGGGATACAACGCAATTACAAGTTGCTTTAACATTTGACGATGGACCAGATCCGCGATTTACCCCGCAGGTATTAGATATTCTTAATCAATATGATATTCCAGCAACTTTCTTTGTAATGGGAGCAAGAGCAGAAGTTTACCCTGATATAGTAAGAAGAATGGTGGATGAAGGCCATATTGTCGGGAACCATACATATTGGCATCCGAATTTAGTGGAACAAGCCGATGTAGCTGTTCTTGAACGAGAAGTAAACCAAACTGAAGACTTACTAGAAAACATGATTGGTTATCGGACGAAATTGTTTCGTGCACCATATGGTTTTTTATATGATGAGTTAGTCGAAAAATTAGCTGAAATGAATTATTCAGTTATTGGCTGGTCCGTAGATTCTTTAGATTGGCGAGAATTATCGCCCCAAGATACAGCTTATAACGTATTGAGTAATGTTGAACCTGGTTCGATTATTTTAATGCATGATGGTGGAGATTGGGATGCAGACCGGACGAGTACAATTGAAGCATTACATCAAATCATTCCAACACTACAACAACAAGGGTTTGAGTTTGTTACAGTTCCCGACTTAGTAGGAATTCCATACCAAAAATAATTATGAACTGTAATAAAACATTCACTTTTCTTTTTTCCTAATTACTATATAATCATCTAATTGTGTATTTTTTTTGAACAAAATGTTGTATAGTAGATGCAAGAGTATGGTGAATGGATGGTGGTACTTTGAGTACAATGCTTAACAAGGAAATATCAATTGAATTAGACACAACAGACTTAATTATCATCATCGATCGCAATGGTTGGATAAAATTTTGTTCGACTGTATTAAAAAGTATTTTTGGATATCAGTCTGACAATTTTCCTTATACAAATTTTTATGAATGGCTACACCCGATGAACGCGGATGCTTTTCGTGAATTAATAAAAGACACTGAATTGAAAATGAATTCAATTGAAACAAATTGTAAAAGTAAACATCATAACGGAAATTGGTTACCATTAAACATAAAAGTTACTCCGTTAAAAACAGAATCTGGTGAAGTGAACGATTTTGTATTGTTTGTTCATAATCAGTCCACTGATTCTATTTTTGAAGAGCAGTTAAAAAATTCGCTTAAAGAATTAATCGATATTAAACATGCGTTAGATGAATCTTCCATCATTGCGATTACTGATCCGAGAGGGAAAATCATTTATGTAAATGATAAGTTTTGTGAAATTTCTCAATATACAAGAGATGAACTTATTGGAAAAGATCACAGAGTTATTAATTCTGGGTTTCACAATAAAGATTTTTTTAAACAGCTTTATCGTACAATCGGTACAGGTAATGTCTGGAAAGGTGAAATTCAAAATAAAGCAAAAGATGGTTCGTTTTATTGGGTTCATACGACAATCGTCCCGTTTTTAAATGATAAGGGAAAACCTTATCAATATGTATCAATACGAACAGACATTACAGATCGAAAAAAAGCAGAAGAAATGGTGATGCGTTCAAAAGAGTTAGCGATTATAGGTGAGCTTTCTGCCGGAATTGCACATGAGATTAGAAATCCGCTAACTATGTTAAAAGGATATACGGAATTTTTAAAAGATGAAACAAAAGAACAAGAAAATCTTGAATACTTTGACATTTTGTTAGAAGAAATTGACCGGATTGACTTTATTGTTGGAGAATTCATGGCGTTAGCAAAACCTAAAGCTGCGGAGTTTATGAAGAAAAATGTCAACACAATAGTCAAACAGATTACACTCTTTTTAAAATCTGAGGCCAAGTATAATAATGTATCAATATCTATTGAGGAATTTCCTCAGCCGTTATTTATACAGTGTGATGAAAATCGTTTGAAGCAAGTCTTTTTAAATATCATGAAAAATGGTATGGAATCAATGCCAAAAGGTGGGCATTTATATATTTCCATAAAAAAAGAAAACAATCAAGCTGTTGTTACGATTCGCGATGAAGGAGTCGGGATTCCTCCTGAACAATTAAAAAAATTAAGTGAACCTTTTTTCTCGACAAAGAAAAAAGGAAATGGTTTAGGCTTAATGGTCAGTTATAAAATTATCGATGAACATCAGGGGACAGTTCAAGTAGAAAGCGAAGTCGATAATGGAACTACATTTATAATTTCCTTGCCAGAAATTAATTAATGATAAAGAACGACTCCAGGTAGAGTCGTTCTTTTTTTTTTATTTAATTTTATCAATTAAAATAAGGGTATACGGAGTAACTAAAAAAAATAGAGGTATAAAGACCGGGAGTATACGTTTTTAATATGACTGATTGCAAGATGTAAACAAAGAGAAGGAAGAAAAGGAAAAAAAGAAGTTTTAAACGAATAGTTTATAAAGAAAACTAAAGTGAGTGGAGAATGATATGGAACTATTTGTTAACGAAATAAAAGATTTAATATTAAATGCTTTTTTCATTTTTACCTTTTTGTTTGTATTTGTAAATTTTATTCAAAATAGAAAACATAGTGATATCATTTTATTTATCGTGTCTTCCCTTCTTATTATCATGTGTATGGTTTTTCCTATTACGTTAAGTGGAGATCATATTTTTGATATGCGTCAAGTCCCTTTTATTATAGGTGCTTTGTACGGTGGAAGAAAATACGCGGTTGCGTTATTCGTTGTTTTGACGGTTTTTCGTTTTTATATAGGCGGTGTCGGAGCGTATGGATCGTTTATAAATAACGGACTATTATTAGGGGTTCTATGGTTTGTTATTCCTTACTTTAAAAATACTGAAATTGTCATCCGACGAGTATTTTTATCATTTTTAGCTTCTAGTTTTGGATTGTTGTTTGTGTTTTTATCGTTCATACTCGTTTATCCTTTTATTTTGTATCCTGTTTTTCTTAATGAGGATTTTATCTTTCATTCGGGTTTTATAATCCCATTAGTCATTCTTTTTATCATTCAATCGTTATCGATTTTATTTTTTGTTTCCTTTATCGAAAGAGAAAGATGGAACAAACATATTCAAAAAGAATTTAATCGAATTGAAAAAAATAACACGGTGAGTGAAATTGCAGCAAGTATTTCTCACGAAGTTCGAAACCCATTAACGGTAACAAGGGGGTTTCTGCAACTATTAAACGATGCAACACTAACAGAAGACCAAAAAAAGAACTATATCGCCCATTCAATTGAAGAACTTGACCGCGCTTCTACGATTATTACAAACTATTTAACTTATGCTAAACCTTCTTCATTACAAAATCACACGCTCGATGTAAGTAAAGAAATAACGTATATAATGAATATATTAAAACCATTTGCCACAATTAGAAATGTAGAAATGGTTATGAAGACAAGTGTCAATTCATGCTATGTCAACGGCAACGCGCAGCAATTTCAGCAATGTCTAATTAATATTATTAAAAATGGGATTGAGGCTATGCAAACGGGTGGAGAAATTTTAATTGACATGTATTGTGTCGAGCGTGACGTCGTAATTAATATACAGGATATGGGAAATGGGATGACCGACGAGCAAGTGAGAAAACTAGGAACTCCATATTTTTCAACAAAAGAAGAAGGAACTGGGTTAGGTGTTATGGTTGCTTTTAATATTATAAAAAGATTAGATGGACAGATTAAAGTGAAAAGTACAGTAGGCGAAGGTACTAGTTTTACAATTGCCCTACCATTAGCAGGACATAAGGGTGATAAAACTTAGAATATAATTTTCTTTACAGTAAAAAGATAGGTATTTAATGTTGTATATATGAGTCTATTTATTCTTTTGGTATTAATTTAGTTCAAGTAACGTTCTAGATAATGGAAAAAAATAGTCATATACTAACAGCTAGTACTTAAAACGTTGATTTTTAACGTGAATTTTATCCTCATATTACAATATTTCTTCAAAACCCTTTATTTGATTAAAGGGTTTTTGTCGATTTATCACTAAAATAGACTTAAAACCTAGTATAAGTTAGCTAATTTGCGAGAATTTTAGAATATTTTATTAGTGAGAATGATATATTTTTGTTCTGCGAGGACCTATTTTTGTCAAAAATTGCATATTTAACTCGATTATTAAGATATAATGACCTTGCTTTTGAATGTTAGGCAAGAGTAGGGGGAAAAGAGAATGTCGAGCGAAATAAAAGAAGTAGACGTACAACAAGCAAGTTTTGTTCCGCGTTCCAGAAGAAGAAAAAAGAAAAAAAGACCAAATCTGCTATTCTCAGTTATCGTTGTCATTGTTACAACGCTTAGTATCGGGTTAGCCACAACAACAATCATTGATGCGGTACAAGCTGACAAACAATCAAGTGCAAAGGTCGTGGATGAGGAAATAGGAGAGGAAGTCGAAATAAAAGAATCTATTTCAAAACCTACGAGACAATCTTCTAATCATCAAATCATCAACCAAAAACAAATAAATAAAAAAAGCAATGAACTTACGGCTAATGAAACAAATACATCTACTGAAAATAATAAAAGTGAAGAAGAAAAACAATCGGTAAAAGAAAAAGAAGAAACTACTGTTAAAGATGCCAAAAAGGAAAAAACAAAACCAAAAGAAAAACAAAAAACCGTTGAAGTTGTACAAGCAAATAAAGTTGTTGTTCATGAAGTGAAAGCAAATGAAACATTAGAATCCATTACATTAGCTTATTTTAATTCAGCAGATAAACAAAAGAAAATTGCCAATTTTAATAATATTCAAAATCCAGAAAGAGAAGTGCAAGCAGGGATGAACTTAAATATTCCTGACCCTCAATTTAGTACGGAGCATGATGTAGTTAAAGGTGAAACATTATTAAATATAACAAACCAATATTATGGAACCACCGATTATGTCGTGTCGTTGGCACTCCACAATGGAATGAACAATCCTGATGATTTAAAGTATGGAATGAAATTAAAAATTCCACACCCATCAGAACTAAAGAAGAATGAACAGTTACCTCAGCAAACAGCTAAGCAAACAGAAAACAACGTTAAAGTAGGCTATAGTGTGACAGTCAACAAATCTAGTAATCAACTCGTCGTTTACAATAATAACGAAGTATTAAAAAGTTTTTCGGTAGGAACGGGAAAAGACCCTTCTTTTACCCCTGAAGGCGAATTTAAGATTATTAATAAAATCGAAAAACCATGGTATAGTACAAAAAGCATTCCAGGTGGTGATCCTCAAAATCCACTAGGAAGTCATTGGCTTGGTTTAAATGTTCCAGGAACAAGTGGAACAACGTACGGGATTCATGGGACGAATGAACCGGGCTCAATTGGCGGTCATGTGAGTTTAGGGTGTATACGAATGCATAATGCTGATGTGCAATGGTTATATTCTAATTTACCCGTTGAAACACCTGTTCTTATTGTTAGTAATTAATACAATATATGAATAGAAGGTTGTCTCGAAAGATATCTTTTTCTTTCTGAGACAACCTTTTTTGAAATATAAAAAATTTTTCTAGAAGAGCGAAGGTACGCACCTGCGCGTTTCACCCCAAGAAGAACACTTGGGGTGAAACTGTCAAAAGCGTGCAGGGATCCGCACTTCGCTTGAAACGAAAAGATGCTCCGCGTTTTTCTTATAGTGTTTTTAATTATGAACAAAACTTTGTATATTGGCTATACAAACTAGGATTGTTATTGGTATAATTTATTTACTGAAAGCGATTTCAATATAGCTGTGGAAGAAGTGAAACCGATGACATTGAAGGTAGAAAGGGTTGACGCGTGTGAAAATACGGAGAAAATACAACAATCTTCGTAATCAAATCCTTGTCGTATATTTAGTAGCCATGGTCATCGTTTTAATGTTTGTTAGTTTGACGACGTATAGCATTGTGTCTGAGCTAATAAAAGATAAAGCCGAAAAACAAATTCAACAAACAGCATTACAAGCCACAGGTCGTATTGACTCATTATATCAGCAACTAAAAACTGTAAGCATCCAAGCTGCGACAGATTCAAAGGTTCAACAAATTCTCTTCAATCATACTAAAGGAGAAATGCCTAGTTTTAATGAAAAGCAATCACTAATGAATATAGTGAATAATATTCAATCTTATACAAGTGGAGTTACTTCAATCGAAGTGTATACAAATGATTATAAAAAGCTCATCCCTCTAGATGATGTTCAATTAACAAACCGAATCGATGAGCATTGGATAGAAGAAGCTGAACGTGCAAAAGGAGGGCTTGTTTGGATCGGAAACGATCCGAATCTACCTAATCATTTTTTAGCTATCCGGCAGGTTCGATTAATTAATGAATCTTTTAAAGATGGTGGTTATTTACTAATGCAAATTGACCCTCATTATTTTGCGATACATAATGAGAGAAAATCGAATAAAGATGAATTTATGATTTTGCGAGATAAAAATGAACGTCCGATTACTTCTAGTTATCCTGGTGATATTGATGTTATTTTTTCGTATGAAGGTTCAATTATCCCTTTACATGAAAACGATTATATAAAAGTAAGACAAATGTCTAGTGAAACTGGTTGGGAGTTAGTTATATTAACTCCTATTGACGCCCTGTTAGAAGGGGTGTCTGATTTGCGTACAGCCACATTTATATCAGGAGTGTTTGGTTTTTTCTTATTTCTCGTTATTTCTTATTTTTTGTCTACCATGATTACTCGTCCCATTTTTAAACTAACAAGAGCAATGAAAAAGAGAAGAAAAGGAGAGCTGTTACTAAATTTAGAGCACTCTTCAACGTTAGAGATTAATGAATTAAATAGGACTTATAATCAAATGGTTGAGGAGATTAATCATTTAATTCAAGTTGTTTATGAAAAAGAAATTATTCGTAGCCGTACAGAATTAAAAGCTCTCCAATCCCAAATTAACCCTCATTTTCTTTATAACACGTTAAACGCAATATATTGGTCTTTAGATGCTAAAGGCGATCAAAAACTAGCAGAATTAATTATCACAATGTCTGATTTATTTCGGTATACAATTGACAGTGATATGGAAAATGAGTGGGTTACATTACAAGAAGAAATCTCTCATATTGAAAAATATATGGAAATTATGAACTTTAGATTAGATTGCTTTACATGGGATATTCATATTCCAAATGTGTATGAAACTGTGAAAATTCCAAAGCTATTAATTCAACCTCTTATTGAAAATGCGATTATTCATGGGGTAGCCAACAAGGTTGGAAAAGGGAAGATCACAATGAATGTCCAGAAATCCAAGGATGCAAACACATTACGATTTATTGTTACAGATGATGGTAAAGGAATGGAACAATCGAAAGTAGAGGAAATCAATAAACATATGAGTTCGGGCATTACTATGGATTCAAGTGGAAGTGGTATTGGTCTTTCCAATGTTTATAAACGCTTGAAACTTTATTATACAGACGTAGAGATACAACCGCTTATCATTTCTAGTGAGAAAAATAAAGGGACTTGTTGTAGTTTTGAATTACCGCTAAACGGAGGTGTTGGTGATGAATAAATCAATCTTAATCGTTGATGATGAACCGCTCACTCTACAAGGAATAAAAAAAACACTAGAGTCATGGTCTAATGGAAAGTATGAAATCATTGCTGCATCGAACGCAACAATGGCGATGGAATGGATTGATAAAAAAAAGGTCCACTTACTAATTACTGATATATGTATGCCAGAAATTACTGGATTACATATGTTAAAGCTACTGAAACAAAAAGGCTTGTTTCCTGTTACATTAATCGTTTGTGCTCACTCTGACTTTTCGTATGCGCAAGAGGCGATTGAACTTGGAGTTATTAACTATTTACTAAAGCCCATTTCAAAACAAAAATTAGTAGAGGAAGTAGAGAAGGCATTACAAGTTGAAGAAAAAAATGAAAAATTAACGATTATTGAAAAAGTGATGGATGCACAATTACTTCACTTAAAATTAAATGATCAATCGGAAAAGCCTGTTAGCAAGGCTATGCACTATGTAAATGCAAATGTGAATAAACCGTTTAACTTAAAAGATGTAGCTCAACATGTTCATTTAAATCCGAGTTATTTTAGTGCTCTTTTTAAAGAGCAAACAAATCTAACCTTTAGTGAGTATGTAACGAGGATACGAATACAAAAAGCCAAAAATCTATTGTTAACTTCGGATTTATCGATAGAAGAGGTGGCAGAAGCAGTAGGATATAGCTCAGCTAAATATTTGATAAAAATCTTTCGTGAATATGAAGGTGTGACTCCTAGCAAATACAAACGAAAATAATGATAACACCTAAAAAAAGTGGAATTTTACCTAATCATTGTAACCTTACTCCTTAACCAAACTATTGATACACTTTACTTGTAAGGAAAAATAATAAACATTCAATTAGGGGGGCTTTTAGAATGACAAAAAAGAAAGCGCATTCATTATTAGGGATTCTTGTCTTATTTATGGCAATGGTCGTGATTGGTTGCTCAAGTTCAGAAGGAAATACGACCGAAGAGAATTCAGAAGGAAATAATCAAGAGCCGACTTCGAAAACTGAAGAGGAAGTGGTCGTTAATTTTATGCACCTATGGCCAGAGGGAAGTTCGAAGCAACACCATATGATCGTTGAAGACATCATTGCGGAATATGAAGGTAATAATCCTAATGTAAAAGTTAAAACTGAAATTCTATCAAATGAACAATACAAAGAGAAATTAAAAATATTAGCTGCTTCAAATGAGTTACCAGATGTTGGGATGACATGGGCTGCAGGTTTCCTTGAGCCATATGTCGATGGAAATAAGTTTGCTTCTCTTGATGATTTGATTTCAGGAGAGCTTGGAGAGTCCTTTATAGCTGGAACGACAGAAGCATACGCTTTAAACGGGACAACATACGGTTTACCGTTAGAGCTCAATATTGCGCCAATTTACTATAATAAACAAATTTTTGCTGATAATAATGTAGAAGTTCCTGAAACATACGAAGATTTTGTAAACGTTGTCAAAACACTTGCTGAAAATGGAGTTACTCCGATTACATTAGGAAATAAAGACAGATGGACCGGTTCAATGTGGTATATGTATTTGGCTGACAGAATCGGTGGCCCAGAAACATTAACAAACGCAATTAACCGAACAGGTACATTTGAAGACCCTGCATTAATTCAAGCTGCAGAAGAAATTCAAAACTTAGTAGAATTAGATGGGTTCCTTAAAGGGTTTAATGGTCTTTCAAATGACGAAGCAAAAGGTCCATTTATGAATGAGCAAGCCGCTATGTATTTAATGGGCTCGTGGGAGTTGCCAAACTACACAACAAATGAAGATGTACCACAAGAATTTAAAGATAATATTGGATTCTTTAAATTCCCTCCAGTAGAAGGCGGTAAGGGAGACATTAATAGTTTTGTCGGTGGTCCTGGTGTTGGGTTGTTTGTTTCAGAAGATTCAAAAGTGAAAGAGGAAGCTAAAGCATTTGTTCAGTTTTTTGTTGAAAAATGGGGCGAACGCTCAGTTACTGATGCTGGTGTTATTCCTGCGACGAAAGTAGATACATCTTCAGTAGATTTACCTCAAATGTATATTGATGTGTTAAATGAGTTAAGCAATGCGAGTAATATTACATTATATGCTGACGTACAGATGAGTCCAACAGTAGCACAAGAGCATTTAAATTTAATTCAATCATTATTTGGACAACAAATTAGTCCAGAAGACTATGCAAAAAAACATGAGGAAGCACTATCAAGTGAAGAATAAGCAAATCGGCTAGCTCGAAGACCCCGCTAATAAAAGGCGGGGTCTTTCGTGTGTCTTTGGTTGAGGTTTAGTCTCAGCTATTGGACATCTATTCCGCTATTTTAATAAAAAGTTAGCTTTTTCGAAGGCTATTGGACACTGGTTCCGTTACTATAGAAAAACAAGGTGATTTTGTTGTTTTTTTGATACAGTAGCGGAACATATGTCCGTAAGAAATCGTAATATGCATATTTTACATGGAATAGCGGAAAAGATGTCCGTAACGAGTATGAATCTGACAAATCGAACGTTCGCTCTGTCAGTTTAAGGTTTACTTGAGTACGAAACGCAATTCACGTGCGAAAGAGAAGAAGTATTGCACATAAACGTCCGGGAAGAAACTTTTTGCATTCTCTATTCGTATGTAAAAGAAGGCAACTTTTTTATGGTTTGATTTTAGCTATGATAAGTTTAGTTTTAATATTTGGCAGGAAGAAAGGTAAGGGACTTAAAGTAAGATAAAGCCTACAATCTATATGATTTACCTGGAGGTGTCATACATGATATCTATTTTTATCATTCTATTTTGTGTCCTTATTTTAAACCATCTTATCAATAATACATTAATTAAAATGAAGAACATTGAGGTATCTGATGTAAAAAGTAAATATGTAAATAAACACCATAAATATGGCGAGAGAATACTTTACTGGACATCAATGATAGTAATGGTTTTGTCAATCATGGAATTTCATCATCTTAGATTATTCATTTTTATTGGTCCAGCTATGCTTTTCGCTTATCGAGCTATAATGAAGTGGAAGTATGAGAAAGAAAACAAAACATATCTTTTAAGCGCGGTGACTTGTGGATCATTTGTAATTAGCGCTATTGTTTTTGGAACATTGTAATATTAACTTAAGAAAGTGTTCCGTTACAAAAGTAAATATGAAAATAGTAACACGAAGAAGATGTTCTTCGTGTTATTTTAATTTGGTTGTAAAAGTTGTGCGATTTATCGTGTGAATTTGATTGCATTATCTTTTTAATAAGTCTTTTATTTTTGCAGGAATCGAATGGAAATAAACCGAAAGTTAATTATTATCCAAATTTAATAAGGGGGCCGGGATAAACGGATGAAGCTGATTTCACTTTTTATTAAAGGACTACTCTTCTTTTTGATGCTTTGTTTATATGGATGCAATCACAAAGAGTTGAATACGCTTACACAAACATCTGAAATCATTTTAGCAACAACAACAAGCACTCAAGACAGTGGGTTATTAGATGAACTAATCCCTCTTTTTGAAGAAGAATCGGGAGTGACCGTAAAAACGATTGCAGTTGGTACCGGTCAAGCGTTAGCCATGGCGGAACGGGGCGAAGCAGATGTGTTATTGACTCATGCTCCAGATGCTGAAGAAATACTGGTGAAAAGTGAGGATGTCATCAATCGAAAACGGGTGATGTACAATGATTTTGTCATTGTTGGTCCTCAAAGTGATCCAGCTGAAAGTAACGAATCATCACCTATAGCTGCTTTACAATCGATAGCTGATTCCGCAGTTCCATTTATCTCAAGGGGAGATGACTCAGGTACACATAAAAAAGAAATAGAATTGTGGGAACAGGCTTCTATTGTTCCAAATACTGAAAATTGGTATATCGAGACGGGACAAGGAATGGGAAGCACATTACAGGTTGCTGCTGAAAAAGGAGGGTATACGTTAACAGACCGGGCTACTTTTTTATCGCATCAACGGACGATGGAGCATATGATTGTCCTTGTTGAAGGTGAAGAAGCGCTCATGAATATTTATCATGTCATGCAAGTGAATGCCAATAAACATACGTATGTACATGAGGAAGAAGCAAAGAAATTTGTAGACTTTCTTGTGAGGGAAGATATACAACAAAGAATAAAACAGTTTGGATTTGAACAATATGGTCAATCATTATTTTTCCCGTATACTGAATAAGGTTGTGATGGTTTAACATGGACTTGTTTTTTGAAGGGTTTCAAAAAGCGATTGAAATGATAGGGCAGGGAAATAAAGAAATCCTTCATATCACCTTAACTACATTAAGAGTATGTTTTACAGCAATTATTATTAGTACATGTATTGGCTTACCATTAGGTGTGTTTTTAGGTTTGACGAACTTTCCAGGGAGAAGAATCATATTAGTTCTAGTTAATATCGGAATGGGATTACCGCCGGTTGTCGCTGGGTTATACATCACGATGTTATTATGGCGTTCAGGCCCATTAGGTCAGTTTAGTTTTTTATATACTGTTGAGGCGATAATCGCTGCTCAAGTGCTTGTTTCTTTACCTATTATCATTGGATTAACATCTGCAGCTTTTCAACAAATTGATCCTAAAATGCTCTTACAAATTAAAGCGATGGGCGCGACAAAAATGCAAATGGTCATTCTCCTTTTAAAAGAGTTGAAACTGGCGATTTTAGCTGCGGTTATGGCTGGTTTTGGACGTGTCCTTGCAGAAGTAGGGGCAGCGATGATGGTAGGAGGGAATATAAAAGGAGAAACTAGAATTTTGACTACTGCGATGGTAATGGAAGTGTCTAAAGGAAATTTTGAAATTGCGATTGCACTCTCGTTTATCTTGATGGCATTAGCCTTCCTTATCACATTTATTTTGACTTCATTACAGCAAAGGAGTGCGTAATTTGAAAATTATTGAGTTACATCAAATTAAAGTGGAGACGAAAAAAGATTGTTTATTACATATCGAATATTTTCCTTTACATCAAGGGGATATCATTGGTGTTATTGGTCCTAATGGAGCTGGAAAAAGTACACTTGTGAAAGTCATGTCATTTCTACAAACACCAAGTCATGGGACGGTTTTTTATAAAGGAAAACAAAAACAAGCTTCGACAGTACCACTTCAATTACGACGAAAATTTGCCATTGTGATGCAACAATCACTATTGTTCAATAAAACAGTATACGATAATGTTTCGCTTGGATTACGGTTTCGCAAGAGCCCGAAAAAGGATATAGAGGAAGCTGTATATTTTTGGTTGGAAAAATTTAATATTTTGCATTTAGCGAAAAAGAATGCGAAAACGTTATCAGGCGGGGAAGCACAGCGTGTGAATTTAGCTAGAGCATTGATTTTATCTCCTGAAGTTTTGTTTCTAGATGAACCGTTTTCCGCATTAGACTTTCCAACTAAGGCAGTTTTACTAAGAGAACTAAAGGATATTTTACAGGAAACAAAGACGACCACTGTCTTTGTTAGTCATGACTTAATCGAAATTAAACACCTTACAAAAAATCTATGTGTACTCGTTGATGGAAAGATGAAACAATTCGGAAGTACTCATGACGTTTTACATTCACCAAACCGACAATCCACTCCTTTTCTTGAAAAATGGAAAGAGCTCTATTCTTTTTAATTTCCAATGAATTGAGAATAAAGCTTTTTTGCTAATCCTTTGTTTTGTGTTCCTTTTATTAGTAATCTACCATCTTGAAACAAAGTAAGTTGATAGTCTTCATAATAAAGCTTTATTAGAAAAGGGGTACGAATGACACGACCTAATTTTCTCCATCTTTGCTCCCACAAAGGAAAATCGATGTTCAATTCGTTTGTCGGAGTGATTTGAATACTATCTTTGCCACATAACTGTGCGAAATAATAGTTTTCACCTTTATTTTCGAGAAAAGGAAATTGGTTCTCTACACAACAAGGACAATTTGGATTCCGCTCAACTGGTAATTGGTCATAATCAAACTCCCATATGTCAAGTTGAGTTAAATGGACGTTCACAAGGTCGTATTGCTTAGTCATTATTTTCAAAGCTTCTGTTGCTTGGTAAGTCCCGATTATATGAACTAGTGGTCCAAGTACTCCAACCGTATCACATGTTTCTCCGTGACTTTGATAGTTTCCTGGAAACAAGCAAACAAGACATGGAGTATTCGTTGGAATGATGGAGCAAAACATTCCTCTTGATTGAATGGCCCCTCCATAGACCCAAGGGATATTATGTTTAATACTTACTTCATTAATAAGAAATCGGGTTTCCATATTATCTGTGGCATCAATAATAATATCACTTTTCTCCACTAATGATTCAATCGTATTGGCATTTACGTCTTGAATAAAAGGATGAATGGTTGTGGCACAGTTAATTTTTTCTAACTTATTTTTCGCTGCGATAACTTTCGGAATATGATGAATTACGTCTTGTTCATCAAATAACAGCTGTCTTTGTAAATTACTTTCTTCTACAAAATCACGATCAACGAGGCGTAATGTGCCAATTCCAGCTCTTGTTAAGTGACTTGCAATGACCGTCCCTAATGCACCAACTCCAATTAACGTAACGGTTTTTTCAACGAATGGGGAGGATAAAAGCCAATCCATAAATAATTACTCCTTTTTAGAATAAATGGAAAATTCGACTAGTAATATTAGTATGAGAATATCATAATTCCTTCTTTATAACCATTATTATAACAATATTCTAAATATTGAAGGAATTGATAAGTTTTTGTAGAAATACAAAACAAAATTTGTGAAGGAGGGATATTGTGAAACTAGGTGGTTATAAAAATAAAGAAGCTTGGGTAGATTTGTCGAAAGGTTCAATTGAATACAAACAAATCAACGAAGAAGATGCAAAAAAATATGTGGGAGCAAGAGGATTAGGTGTGAAGTACTTAATGGATCATCAAATCTATAACGTTGACCCACTTTCTCCAGAAAATATGCTATGCATCATGACTGGACCCTTAACAGGGACTAGAATTCATATGAGTGGACGTTTATGTACCGTAACACGCTCTCCGTTAACTGGCACAATTACAGATTCTCATATGGGAGGCTGGACTGCCGCACGTTTAAAATGGGCAGGATTTGATAATTTAATTTTTACAGGTAAAAGTACAACCCCTGTTTATTTGTATGTGGAAGATGGCGAAGCACAAATCCGAGATGCATCTGAACTCTGGGGTAAAGGTGTTAGATCAACAGTAACAACCCTGCAAGAACGATATGGAAAAGATACAAGTGTAATGGCGATTGGACCAGCTGGGGAAAACTTAGTCAAATACGCAAGTTGGATTAATGAGCACGACCGCTCTGCTGGACGTGGGGGGACAGGAACAGTCGCTGGTTCAAAAAATTTAAAAGCTATCGTCATTAAAGCCGCACAAAAAGGCAATATGCCAGAACCCGCTCAACCAGATAAATATCCAACCGCCATTAAAAGTGGATTAAAAGCGATTATGGAAGGGGCACTTACTGCTCCGAAAAAAGGTGGATTATCTGTATATGGAACAAATGTACTGATGAATATTGTAAATGAAGTTGGTGCACTTCCATCAAAGAACTCACAAGTCACAACGTGGGATACGGCTGATCAGATCAGTGGTGAAAGCGTTAACATGGAACTGAAAGTTGCAGACCCGACCTGTCACGCCTGTCCTGTTGCCTGTAAAATTGAGGTTGAAGTGAAAGAGGGTAAATATAAAACTAGAGTTGAAAGTTTTGAGTATGAATCCGCTTGGGCGTTAGGTCCAAATTGTGGTCATTCCAATAAAGAAGCGGTTGCGTTTCTCATTAATCTTTGTAATGAATACGGAATGGATACAATAGAACTCGGTAATGCGTTTTCAACTGCAATGGAAGCTTATGAGAAAGGATTAACTGAAGACCGGTTAGTCTGGGGTGATGTCGATACGATGATTGCTTGGGTTGAAAAAATCGTTAACCGTGAAGATATTGGCGATATTTTAGCTGATGGACCTGGGCATGCAGCAAAACACTTCGGTGATGTGAATATGGCAATGGTTGTGAAAAACCAAGCAATACCAGCTTATGACCCTCGTGGAATTCAAGGAATTGGTTTAGGTTTTGCGACGAGTAATCGTGGAGCCTGTCATTTGCGGGGATATACAGTAGCAAGTGAAATTGCTGGCATTCCCGAGCCGACAAACCGACTCGAACCAGAAGGAAAAGGCGAACTATTAAAAATATTCCAAGACATACATGCTTTCTCTGATTCGTTAGATTTATGTAAATTCTCGGCATTTGCAGAAAATCCAGATCATTATGCAGAACAGTATTCTGCTGTCGTTGGGATTGATGTAACAGGAGACGACATTTTAAAGATTGGCGAGCGTGTTTATAATCTAGAACGATATTTTAATAACTTAGCAGGGTTTGATGGCACAACAGATACATTGCCACAACGATTTTTAACAGAGCCTGCTCAAGGCGGTTCTGAAGGGGAAGTTAGTCATCTCGCCTTGATGCTAAAAGAATACTATGCTGCTAGAGGGTGGGAAGAAGGAACGGTTCCTCCTGAAAAATTAAAAGAGTTGGATATTCCTCCTGCTGAGATTGGTGCGTAATAGAAGAATCGTGAGCAACGTTCAAACGCCCTCCTTTTAAAGAGAGGGCGTTATGCTCCATCGTAACGGACATTTATTCCGCTATTTTCATAAATAAAGCATGTTTTTCATTTATTACGGACATACGTTCCGCTATTGAACCAAATGGAGGGAAATCTCGCTTTATTTTTTTAATATAACGGAACGTATGTCCGTTAGCCTTTGAAAAATGACGGATTCTAATGAAATAGCGGAACAAAAGTCCGTAAAAGGAGTGTCAGCCTCCTGCTCGAAAGGTTTTTAAACGGAACTGCTTTAAAATTGTTTCAAGAACATCTTTGTCACCTGACCAAAATGTAACAAAAACAACGGGAATATCAGATTGGAAGAATCGAATTGTTTTTTCTTTTGAGACGGTACATGTCCATGTTGGACCTTGATAATGGTTAGGCTTTTTTTCTTTTCCATGTAGCTGATAAATATAGTCGATAATATTTTGTCTATGGATGCCTCTTATTTCAAGTTGTTTCGTTGGCATATGTCGTTAGCCTCCTGCCACTGGTGGAAAAAGAGCAATTTTATCTTTTTTACTTACTGTTGTTTGAAGACCTTCTAAATACATAATGTTTTTTCCGTTAATAAAGACATGGTTCATCGGTTTTAATTCATATTGATCCGTAAATAGTTCATCTTTCATCTTCGGAAATAGGGTGATTAATTGTTTTAAAACTGCTAGGATGGAATCTCCATCTGTAGCGTCCACAGTGACAATTTTAGCCCCACATATTTCACGAAAGTTAGCGAAAACTTTAATTTCCAATGCATTCACCTCTGTTTTTTCTCTATTAACTATGACTATAATGAATTTCTATTAATATTTCAATAATTTAAAATTTTATAAAAACATCTGACCCAATAACGATAATACTAAATGAGCAAGGAGGTTCTTTCTATGTTATTTTATGATGTCAAAACAGTAGAACAAACGAAACAAATCATGAAAGACACTGTTTTTCCGATCGGTGATATTATTTCAGTTTCTTTAGACGAGGCATTTGGATATATAGTAGCTGAAGACATAGTGGCAAAAGAAAATGTTCCGAGTTTTGCTCGTTCCACCGTGGATGGTTATGCGGTTTGTGCCAAAGATACATATGGCTCATCAGAGTCTATGCCTTCGTTTTTAACGATTACACATGAAATTGAAATGGGAGAAGAAGTAACAATCCCTCTTCATCGTGGAGAAGCGATGTATATTCCAACTGGAGGAATGGTCCCTTCAGGCTGTGATAGTATTATCATGGTTGAACATTGTGAAAACATAGACGGTTTATTAAATACATATAAACAAGTAGCACCAGGGGAAAATATTATTTCTGTTGGTGAAGATGTGAAAGAAACAGATATCATTATTAAAAAAGGGTCGAGAATTCGCGCACAAGAATTAGGGATATTAGGGGCTGTAGGAACTCGCTTTGTTTCTGTGTATCGCAAATTGAAAGTCGGTTACTTATCTTCTGGTGATGAAATTATGCCGTATGATACAAAGCATTTACAAATTGGACAAGTAAGAGACATCAATGCCTTAACGATAACTGCCTTAACAAAGGAATGGGGAGCTAATGTCATATACGGGGGTATTGTCTCTGATAACTATGAATCTTTTTTTTCGAAAGCAAAAGAATTGTTTGACCAAGTAGATCTTCTAGTGTTATCCGGAGGAAGTTCGGTGGGAACAAAGGATTACACTACTGATGTTATACAAGCATTAGGAAGCCCGGGAGTGTTAGTGAATGGTGTATCGGTGAAACCTGGTAAACCGACGATTTTTGGAGTAGCACATAAAAAACCGGTACTTGGATTACCTGGACATCCGGCATCAGCCGTTATTATTTACAAATTATTTGGGGATTTACTTCTACAAAGATTAAATGGTTCAAGAGAAAGAGAATTACCGACTGAAATAAAAGCAACGATAACGCAAAACCTCCCATCAAGCCCAGGGCGATCAGATTATATTCGCGTGCGATTAGAAAAGCAAGAAGAGAAATGGATCGCTTACCCTGTGTTAGGGAAGTCAGGACTCATATCTACATTGGTTGACAGTGATGGAGTTGTGGAAATTCCTTCTGAAAAAGAAGGTATAACAGAAGGTGAAATAGCTTCTGTTTATTTATTTCGTTAGGAGGTCATTCTTTTGCAAGAACAAATAAAAAGAATCATTTACTTAGAGGATAAACCAAGAGAACAGGCATTAGTAGAATTATTAGATAAATTTCAATTTAACAGAGCCGTGGAACGGATTTCAACAACAGAAGCAAGGGGACGTGTGACTGCGGTGCCTATATACGCTGCACTTTCCATGCCGCATTTTCATGCTTCTGCGATGGACGGAATTGCAGTTCATGCTGAAACGACATACGGAGCTCATGAAAAAAATCCGAAACAGCTCATTGAAGCAATCGATTTTCATTATGTCGATACAGGCGATCCGATTCCAGATGAGTATAATGCTGTCATTATGATTGAGCATGTTCAAGAACGTGGAAACAAGACAATCGAAATTATTGAACCTGCTGCGCCATGGCAACATATTCGTCCTGTCGGTGAAGATGTCGTAAGTGGTGAAATGTTATTTTCGCAAGGCCATACATTACGTGCTGTTGATTTAGGAGCACTACTTGCTGGAGGAATGACGACGGTTACGGTTGTTAAAAAGCCAGTCGTTGCGATTATTCCAACTGGAAATGAGCTTGTTGAACCTACATTGCATGTGAAAAAAGGAGATATCATCGATTTTAACAGTACTGTGTTTTATAGTTATATTGAACAATGGGGAGGAACTGCTTTTCATAAAGGGATTATAAAAGATAATCCTGAGTTACTAAAAAAAGCGATACTGGAAGCTGTAGACATGGCAGACATTGTTATCGTAAACGCGGGTTCGTCTGCGGGGTCTGAAGATTATACCGTTCATATGATAGCGGAGCTCGGAGAAGTCTTTACTCATGGCGTAGCTACCCGTCCTGGAAAACCTGTTGTGTTAGGAAAAGTTAAAGATACGATTGTTATCGGGTTACCTGGCTATCCTGTTTCAGCGTATTTAACGTTAGAATGGTTTGTACAACCGCTCATTTGTAAGTATTTAGGTGTACAAGTGCCAAAGCGTGAGACATTGAGTGTTCAATTAGGAAGAAGGATTGTTTCTACGATGGGGTCAGAAGACTTTATTCGGATGAATATTGGGTATGTAAATGGACGTTTTATAGCAAATCCATTAAATCGAGGAGCTGGTGTCACGATGTCACTCGTTCGTGCGGATGGTCTTCTCGTTATTCCTAGTCAAAGTTTAGGGTTTGAACAAGGAACCGAAGTTGAAGTTGAATTATATAAGCCGGTAGAGGAAATTAAAAAAGCGATATTATTTTCTGGAAGTCATGACCTTTCCATTGATGTGCTCGCATCTTTTATAAAGGAAGACGATATTCAAAACGATGTTATATCGTCTCATACAGGAAGCATGTCAGGCATCATGGCAATAAAAAAAGGAGAAACACATGTCGCTGGTGTTCATTTACTTGATAGCGAAACGGGCGAGTATAATATCCCTTTTATTAAAAAATATTTAAATCAAGACAATGTAGTCGTCGTTAAGTTTTTGCAAAGAGAACAAGGCTGGATAGTACCGAAAGGAAACCCAAAACACATTCAGTCCATTGAAGATATTGTTCGTCACAATTTGTTATATGTGAATCGCCAACGAGGAGCAGGGACACGATTGCTGTTTGATTTTTTTCTTCAAACGATGAATATCCAGCCTGATTCCATCCATGGCTATAACCGAGAAATGTATACTCATCTAAGTATTGCAGCTGCAGTAAAAGGAGGCTCAGCTGATACTGGACTCGGCGTTTATTCAGCGGCGAAAGCATTACAGCTTGATTTTATTCCTGTTGCTTATGAATCTTATGACCTTATTATGAAGCAGGCTTTTTATGAGAGTGAACAAGGACAAATCTTACTACGTGTAATGAAGTCTGATTCATTTCGTCAAAAGCTGGAATCATTAGGAGGGTACCGCTTTGAGAATATCGGTGAAGTTATTTACGAAACGAGCGGGTAGTTGAGCGGACCGTTTTCTAGCATTGTAAATCACTAAATGTGATCGTTTGATCGAATCAATTTTCTTTTTTTCACGAGTTAGCCATCACTTTCTTCTCCGTTTACTTTAAAAAAGACCAAGAAAAAGATAAAGTATAGGTAAGAATGTTATCGATGCTTGGAGTAAAAGGAGAGAAATATAGTTATGGAAGAGAGAAAACCAATTGATGTAGAACAAGCGATACATAAAATTATGGAACGAACGAAACAAGGTGAAACAGAAATGGTTTCAATAGATGAGGCAATGGGGCGATATTTAGCTGAAGATGTTGTCGCTGATCATCCTGTCCCATCTTTTGACCGCTCTTCGTTTGATGGTTTTGCAATTATTGCAGAAGATACAACGAATGCTTCTTTTCAAGAGCCAGTCACATGTAAAGTTGTAGGCAGGATTGGTGCGGGTGATGTGACAGATACAATCGTTCAAAAAGGCGAAGCGATTCGAATTATGACAGGTGCACAAATGCCAAAAGGGGCAAATGCCATAGTTGCGTTAGAGATTGCAAAAGAAGAGCAAATAAACGATGAAACATGGATTACCGTGAATCGTCCGATTGAAAAAGGGACAAATGTTGCGTTTATCGGTGAAGATATTCAAAAAGATGTAGTTATCGTTCATAAAGGACGTCAAATAGCTGCAGGTGAGTTATCGATATTGGCGACGTTTGGTTATGCCAAAGTGAAAGTATATAAACGTCCAATTATCGGTGTATTCGTTACAGGGACAGAATTATTGTCTGTAGATGAGCCGTTAGTACCAGGGAAAATAAGAAATAGTAATTCGTACATGTTGCTTGGTCAAATCGCAAGTGTTGGAGCGATCCCGAAGTATTACGGGATTTTACCAGATGATTATGAATTATGTTATACGTCTGTTGTTCAAGCTCTTGAAGAAGTGGATTACCTCGTGACAACGGGAGGCGCATCTGTCGGTGACTTTGATTTTGTCCAAGATATTTTACATGAGCTACAGGCAACAGTTTTATTTAATAAAGTAGCGATGCGGCCAGGTAGTGTAACGACGGTAGCGACATGGAAAGAGAAATGGATTTTTGGACTGTCGGGAAATCCGGCCGCTTGTTATGTCGGCTTTGAACTTTTTGCAAGACCAGTTTTAAAAACAGCGTTAGGAGCGGAAATGGTGCATTTGCCTCGCTCAAAAGCAATATTAGAGCATGACATTACAATGGGTAACCCATTTGCGCGTTTTACAAGAGCAAAAGCTGAGATTCGTGGCAGTGATATTTTTGTTTCTTCCGTTGGAAGAGATAAATCAGATATTATTTCTGCTTTAGTCGAAGCAAACGCCTTTTTATTCATTCCAGCAAGAACGAAATCTATAAGCAAAGGTGAAGAAGTGACAATATTGTGGTTAGACCAAGGGGTGGAAAGAGCAATTGAATAATCACAGTAAACAGAGGAGACTTATTAAATGGAAAACTTTTTAATTACGGATCAACCGATAATCATTGATGATATCGTTCAAAAAGTGGCAGACCGAAATGCCGGAGCGATTAATACGTTTATTGGAACGGTTAGAGAATTAACAAAAGGAAAAAAAACATTATATTTGCAATACGAAGCGTATGTACCAATGGCAGAAAAAAAACTAGCTCAAATTGGTGAAGAAATTCAGCAAAAATGGCCAGAAGCGAAAACAGCCATTACCCATCGAATTGGTCGATTAGACATAAGTGAAATTGCTGTTGTTATTGCTGTTTCCACACCGCATCGTGCGGATTCCTTTGAGGCATCAAGATATGCGATTGAACGAATCAAAGAAATTGTTCCCATCTGGAAAAAAGAACATTGGGAAGATGGAGAAATGTGGATTGGAGATCAAAAAGAACAGGTAGCCTATCCTAGTGGAAAGCCAGAGGAGTTGACCGATGATTAAAGTATTATTTTTTGCTGGATTAGCGGAAAAAACAGGTCGGTATGAAGTAGAGATTGCTGGTGTCGACCTGACAGTGAATGAAGTAATCGAACAAATTACGAAACAATTCCCTTCAATTGAAGCAGAACTTGCGCATTCAATGATTGCTGTAAATGAAGAATTAGTAGAACGAACTACCATTGTTAAAGAAAATGATACGGTTGCCTTTATCCCTCCTGTTAGCGGAGGGTAATGCCCATGACTGAACGATACTCCCGGCAAGTATTCTATCGTCATATTGGCGAAGAGGGACAACGAAAGATTTGTAATAGTCATGTTGCGATTATTGGTTTAGGTGCGGTCGGTTCTGTTGTGGCCAATCATTTAGCTAGAGCTGGAGTTGGTCGAATCACACTTTTTGATCCTGATTACGTGCGAACAATAGATTTACAACATAATTTGCTATTTAGCAAAGAAGATGTTCAGAAAGGGAGATTAAAAGTAGTTGCCGCCAAACAAAGCCTTAACATGATTAACTCTACAATTCGGATTAAAGGTAATGAATCAAAGCTTTCCATCGAAACTTTACTTCATGAAACTGATGATGTCTCCATACTTGTAGTTGGAAACACGAATCCAGAAGTTATTTCCGTTTGTAATGAATTTTGTTTTCTAAAGAATATTCCGTTAGTATTTGGAGGAATTATCGATGGGAAAGGCAGGCAAATGTCTATTTTTCCCGGAGAAACTCCTTGTCTTAATTGTGTACTTCAAAAGTATAAGTGGATCGACTTGAAACAAAATGACTTTTTAACCTCAGATCTTATCGGGTCGTATCAAGCGATGGATGTTATTAAGTTTTTAGTCGAAAAAAATGCTGTTATTCGGAAACAAATTTTAACAATGGACCCTCTCAATAATATTCATGAAGAAATGCTGATTCACGAACTACAAGAGCGGTGCGCAGTTTGTGCATCAAAGCAAGGTTAATGGCTAAAATGGGCAGGGTAGGTCTTGATGTAGTGTATCTTTCTACGCCTTATGATTTTCATTTTGACTACAATAAACGCCTTTGAATGTTTTTTACATTACAAAGGCGTTATTGTATATTCTCTTAACGACTGTTCAGAAGGGCTTTATTCTTGGCATCAATTGAACTTAATATAAGATTAAGAAAATCTTACTATAGTGAAAGCTTCAATCGTAATTTTTTGAAACATGCCCTATGTGAATCAATTCTTTTAAATCTTCAAGACA
Organism: Alkalihalobacillus sp. LMS39; assembly: GCF_022812285.1. Taxonomy (NCBI): domain Bacteria; kingdom Bacillati; phylum Bacillota; class Bacilli; order Caryophanales; family Bacillaceae; genus Alkalihalobacillus; species Alkalihalobacillus sp. LMS39. Next base: position 2,612,317 of record NZ_CP093300.1, on the reverse strand, counting down.
TCGATTCAACTGAAAAACCTAGTGGGAAAGACACCATTTATTCCTTTGGATTAATGACAATCTCTACTCGACGGTTTCGTGCTTGTCCTTCTTTATCCCCATTCGAAGCAATTGGTTTAGTTAGTCCATACCCTTTGGTCGTCATAGAAAGATGGCTAAAGTCCCCATACTCATTTAAATAGGCTTCCACAGCAGCTGCTCTTTGCTCTGATAAATCCATATTATAATTAGGATCTCCTTGGTTATCGGTATGACCGTTAATTTCAATTACTGTACCTTTATCAAGTCGTTGTAGGAGTTCAATCAGTTCGTTTAGAACAACCTGTGCTTCTTGTTTTAATTCACTTTTATCAAAGTCAAAAAGAACATCATCTGGCACTTGTACTTTAACTTCTTCATCTTCCGTCGTAATTTCAGCTTCATTTGGCACATTTATTTGTGGTAACTCTGGTGCAAAAGTAATTTCAATTTTTTGTGCACCATCTTCATGTGCGACCACATAGTCTCCTGATAAGTGTTCAAAATTTTCACCGTAGACTTCACGCACAGTGTTCCTAGGATTGTGTTGATAATCCCCTCTACTGTGGATATAAATAAAGCCTTCTTCTGTGATATCCCGATAAGCTACTCGAAGTAAAAATGTTCCATCAGGAAGAACGAATGTTTGATTTCTAAAAGTATCTTGAGGTTGAAGTCTGGTTGGATTAGAATAATAACCACCTTCTAGTTTTGTACCTTCCAATAAGTTTGATTTCCCTTTAACATAAAAAAAACGGTGGTCATTTGTAATGTCAATGTCAATCCAAATTTCCGTTTCTCCATAATCATCAGGTAAAGGCTCCCAATTTGGAGCTGTTATTTCATATTCAGTAACATCGCCCCCAATAAAAACATGTACTGGCGCATATATTCTTTGCATCACATCATTCCTATATTGATATTGATGTACAAAAGGACCTGTGAAGTTCTCTCCATATTCACCGTAAACAGCTAATACTTCATCGTCTTGACGACTACTACTACGCGTATGAACTTCAACTAATACTTCAATATCACTTTGATCATATACTTCCAGAAAGTCTCGATTAGAAAATTCGGAAAAAAGAAAGTTCATCGCAAATGTACCATCAGCATTTACCGTAGTGAGTTCGTGTTTATTTGTTCTTGTAGACCCTCTTTTTGTATCAGAAAAAGGACTATGAAACAACCTCCCCATCAAAACGGTTCCTTCGATAAGATTGGTAGTACCTTGTACACGAATACGATCTTCTTCAATGAAGACCTTGCCTTCGAGCGATATCTCTTCATCTATCAATTCTTTAGATTCATTCTCAAGAGCTTCCATTACAACTGTTCCTTCATCGCCAGCGGTAATCTCTTCCACTACCTTTTCCACAGTTTGCTCCTGTTCAGTTGTAGCACCAATGTTTTCATTATGACTTGAGCAAGCAACTAAAAAGCTAGTAAAAAATACGAGGTACATACAAAAACAAGTCTGATTATTTAACATTTCATCCTCCTAAACATTGTTATTATTCATTGTTATTTTGTAGTAAGTACAATCTTTATCTGTCGGTTTTATTCGTGCTCTTTAAACCTTTTGGTAAATTCAACCATATTGATTATACACAATAATTATAATAAATAAATCAATACTCTTGATTAAAGTAAATTCCATTCAAAATACCTAACGGACTACATTTCATTAGAATCAATGAAGTTCTCTTTGTAATACAAGTTGATAGGACTATTGTTCGTATTCAACTTTCAGAGTTCAAAATGAGTATTGTAGTTTCAGTGTTTCGCAAGTGTTTTCTTAGCAATAATATACGAATGTTGTAGATTTGTTTAATATGTAGGGAAGCATAAAAATTTGGTATAGTATAGCAGTGAAGTTTAGAAAGCTCATTTTAGAAGAGCGAAAGCTTTTGCACCTGCGTGTTTCACCCCAAGAAGAGCACTTGTGGGTTCACTGTCAAAAGCGGGCAGGGCTTTGCACCTCGCTTGAAATGAAAAGAAGCTCCCGCGTTTTTCTTTAATTGTCTGGAAACTATAAAATAGTCGATTTATGTATAACATTCCTTTAATAAATTATTAGAACGAATGAGGGACTTGTAGTACTATGGGACAAACATGAAAAGACCCAAGTGAATCATTCAACACTTGGGTCGGGTTTTTCGCGTTAGAGATTTTGTTGTTTATGGTAAGTAAGCGGCCATGAAAACCGTTATCTGTGAACATTGCTAGCGTTTTGGAACGTTGGTGGCCACAGGAGCACTTAATCATAATATATCGATAGGAATAGCGTTGCTTTTGCGTGAATAAGCGCTCCTGTGGCCGCTAAAAAACGGAAACCCGTATCATGTTCACAAATAACGGCTGCTCTGACCGCAAATATGAGACATGGGATGTGCACTTGGGAGTTCACTGTCAAAATCGGGAAGTTTACTTTATGTTTACAGGAAGTACTAAATAAAGAGGTGGAGGACAAATCGTGAAGCTAAGTATATTAGATCAATGTCCCATTTTTCATCGACAAACCGCAAAAGATGCGTTGTATGAAGCATTGAAGCTAGCACAACAGGCAGAACAATTAGGGTATGCAAGGTATTGGGTTGCGGAACATCATGATTTACCTGGATTAGCCTGTCCGGCTCCTGAAGTCATGTTAGCCTTTATAGGAGCCCATACATCAAAAATTCGAATTGGAGCAGGGGCGATTTTGCTCCCTCATTATAAACCTTATAAAGTCGCTGAGCTATTTAATATGTTAGCCACGCTTTTTCCGAATCGAATCGACCTTGGAATAGGTCGTGCTCCCGGTGGCTCAGCAGAAGCAACAAATGCTTTATCGGACCGGTTTTTACAACAAGTGTGGGACATGCCTAAACATATAACTGAACTGCTTCTTTATTTGGACAATGAGGCATATGCTGAGCATGATTTTTCAAGTTTATCAGCCTCTCCCGTTCCTGAAATTTCACCTGTTCCATGGTTATTAGGGACGAGTAAAAAGAGTGCGATGTTAGCAGCTGAAAAAGGCCTCGCGTATAATTTCGGATTATTCATGAGTGACAAGGACGTACAGGAATGCGTTGAACTTTATAAAAATCGATTTCGACCAAGGAAAGAAGGGGAAAAACGACAACTCCTTTTAACGGTGTCCGTTATTTGTGCTCATACGAAAGCGGAAGCAGAAGGAATTGCGATGAGGTCGTTACAGTTTTCCTCGCAAAAAGTGGACACAAGTCAAAAAGAGCTAGAAGCGAAAAAGGAAAACATGGTGATTGGTGATCCAGTGTTTGTGAAAGAAAAACTGCAAAAGCTAGTGGAACAATTTCAAGCAGATGAAGTGATGATTGTGACGAATACAGATAATCCATTGGACCGATTACAATCATTTCAATTGCTTGCTAATGAGTGTTTCGTAAACTGAAAAGGGAGGCTTTGAGTTCTCTTTGTTGTTCGGACATTTGTTCCGCTAATTTAACAATAGAGAGTAAGTTGTAAATGCTTACGGACATCTGTTCCGTTATCTTTGCCAAATAGAGTGACTTTCTCACTCTTTCGTCAAATAACGGAACATATGTCCGAAAGAACTGAAAAAGACGCGTTTTTCAATGAAATAGCGGAACAAATGTCCGTTACGATTAAGCACAGGACATACATTCCGCTGCCACTTTTTTCTTAAGGCTGAAATAAAGACGATACAATTTCGTAGGAACGAATCCGTTCAGTTTGGTCATACACATGGGTATTGATAATCATTTCGTCTGCTTCGGTTTCATTCAAAAACTGTTGAAGCTTTGTTTTTACAATAGATGCATCGCCAGAAACAGAATAAGTGAGCATCTTTTCTACTAACGTTTGTTCGTGTATATTCCATACTGTATCCATCTGCTCTACAGGCGGCTGGAGTTTTCCGGATTTTCCACGAATGATATTTAAAAAGGCTTGCTCTTGGGAAGAAGCTAACCATTTTGCTTTCTCTGTTGTATCTGCAGCTATAACGTTTACACCAATCATGACATAAGGTTTGTCCAATACGTCTGATGGTCTGAAATGATCACGGTATAATTGGAGTGCTGGGAGTAAATAATCTGGAGCAAAATGACTCGCAAACGCAAATGGAAGACCGAGTTGACCCGCTAATCTTGCACTAAATCCACTAGAACCTAATAACCAAATGGGGATCGACAGTCCTTCTCCTGGAATGGCACGAACCCGTTTAGGTTCCGTACTGAAAAAATCTCGCAACTCTTCAAGTTGTTCTGGAAAATCACTTCCGTCACTGCGTTGGTTTCTTCGTAATGCATGTGCTGTAATTTGATCAGTGCCTGGTGCACGTCCTAACCCTAAATCAATACGTCCAGGATACATGGACTCCAATGTTCCAAACTGTTCCGCGATAACTAACGGCGCATGATTTGGTAACATAATCCCGCCAGAACCGACACGAAGTTTTGATGTTCCCCCAGCAATATAACCGATAACAACAGAAGTTGCCGAACTTGCGATACCAGGCATATTGTGGTGTTCAGCAAGCCAATATCGATGATAACCCAATTGATCAACTGCTTTTGCTAATTTCAAACTGTCTTGAAAAGAATCTGCCGCTGTATGACCTTCTAAAATAGGGGCAAGGTCAAGAACAGAATATTTGGTTTGTTGTAATGTTTTATTCATGAAAAATCCTCCTTATGAAGGTAAGCCCTCAACATAGAAAGTAGTATAACAGGTTCTTGAAAACATCGCATAAATGATGCTTATTAATTTTATTTTTTACCTTTACAGTAAAACCTTATAGTTCATAATTTTTGATTGATTGGGGAGATTAACGGATAAGGAGGCGATAAAAATGCTTACGCAACTATTGAACAAAATCACTCGTTTTGTTCGGTTAGTACGATTCCAAATCATGAGCTTTTTATTCCTCTTTAGACTAAGTCCTAGTCGTTAGAAAAGTCGAATAACTGGACTCTTAACGAGTCCAGTTATTATTTGTTATTGGCTAAAGCTTTTCGATTAGATGCCATAGGTGGCTGTTCCATCCACCCATTTTTAATTAACAAATTCGCCCCGTCTTCAGCATATAAACCGATTTCAGCCATGATTTTTAAATACTGTGCCATTAAATCGCGTCGTTGACATGATGATAATGCTGCCCCGTAATATCCAACCGTAACAGAAACTAAAGAGACAATATGAAATAACATTAATTTATCAGAAAAAGGCGCCATCGTTGAATTAGTTACTTCAGAAATTAATGTGGCAGGAGAGGAAAGATGGTCCTTTTCTAAAAAGCCATTAAAGATACCAATATGTTTTGTACAAATCTTTTCGCCACGCTGAAAATACTCCCTAAGCTCTTTTGATTTAGTAACTTGACTAAAGCCAATTTCAAGCACACTTTTTACAATCGTTTTTTGGTTGTTATAATATAAGTTTCCAATTTCAATTCCATTTAAAGGTCTTCTATGAAACCAACCAGATAAATAATGTTGGTCTTTTACGAAGTCAACAGTATCAGGCCGATGTATCGTGGGAGGGCGACTATAAATCCCTTTTTGTAACATAACATCGATAATTTTATCGTAAAGTTCCATCGCTTCTTTTCCACATTCTTTATAGTAATTTCTTTGGTCTTCACGAGCAGATGTTCCTAAAGATAAGGAATAAGCGTTTAAGCCGTGAAGTGTCATTGCGTAAAGGTAGGAAATCATAAATATTTCTGAGAATAAAGGTGGTGCTTTAAGGTTTACATCATTTTCATTAAAACCTGTTGGGATCGGATAATCTTCCGCTTGAAGCTTCTTTTTTATATCCCGTACATGGGAAGTAGAAAGGGAAAGAGCATAGTCAATAATCGCTCCAATTTCTGAATCGTTACATGTTTGTTGAAAATAGGACAGAACACAAATTGACATACTATCATTTACATACTGTGTCCATAATGCTGAAATTTCTGGGCCTGTTAACCGTGTAACATGTTGTGAGTTACTCATAACAACCTCCATAGTTTTTTTCAATATATATAGAATACACATCAACATACATAAATTATTAATGGTAAAATTATGTAGGGTATCGATAAAATGAAAGAGGTGTTGTTGTTGGAATCGTTTTTCCACTACAATTGGCAAATAAGAGAAGAGTGGTTTGAATGGTGTGAGTCTTTATCTGAAGAAGAGCTTTTGATACAGCGTGAAGGTGGAGTGAATAGTTTTATATATACTTTTTTTCACATCATCGACGCAGAGTATAGCTGGCTTCGTGGCGTCTTGGGGAAATCAGATATAGCTTTTACATTTACCGATTACAATACGTTAGAAAAAATAAAAATATTATCTCATCAAACCAAACACGAAATATTACAATGGATGCCTTTACTAGTTTCAGACGATGGCGCAAAAAAAGTGGAAGTTTCATGGGATGAAAATCTGTATACAAAAGATGAAATTCTTCACCATGTGATCGCCCATGAAATACACCATATTGGCCAGTTATCGGTTTGGGCAAGACAAATGGGACATAAGCCTGTTTCTGCAAACTTTATCGGAAGAAATCTTATGAGGAAGCTGTAGCAAAAAACTAGATTTTGAATGAAACAAAAGGAATAGATTGGAACTAAGCAAAAACTAGAAAAACAAACAAACATTCGCTACAATAGAAACAAGTAAGTAGCGGGAGGAAAACGATGTTTGGAAAGAAAACATTACAAGAACTTATTAATCAATTAAAGTCCGATGATAGATTTAAAGATAATATTTCATATTGGTACCAAACACCTCCGACTGAAGCGAAATATTCCTTGTTTCCAGATGAGGTAGATAACAGAATTAAACAAGCATTGCAAAATAGAGGCATTACTTCCCTTTATAGCCATCAACGAACCGCTTTTGATACGGCTTATCAAAAAAAGAACTTCGTTGCTGTTACACCGACAGCCTCTGGTAAAACATTGTGCTATAATTTGCCAGTTTTACAAGAAATTATTGAACGGGAAGAAAGCAGAGCATTATACCTTTTTCCAACGAAAGCCTTAGCACAAGACCAAAAAAGTGAGTTAAATGAAATTATTGAAGAAGTAGGTCTCGATGTAAAATGCTATACGTATGATGGGGATACTGCCCCGACAATCCGCCAAGCGGTAAGGAAGGCTGGACATGTTGTCATTACAAATCCAGATATGTTACATTCAGCGATTTTACCGCATCATACGAAGTGGGTCGCTTTTTTTGAAAATCTAAAATACGTTGTTATTGATGAGCTTCATACATATCGAGGTGTATTTGGGAGTCATGTTGCGAATGTCATAAGAAGATTAAAGCGAATTGCGGCGTATTATGGTAGTTATCCTACTTTTATTTGTACATCGGCGACAATCGCAAATCCGAAAGAATTAGCAAAAGAGTTAACTGGCGAACCGATGGAACTTATTAATAACAATGGAGCCCCACGAGGAAAAAAACATTTTGTATTTTATAACCCTCCTATTGTAAATAAACCACTTCATATTCGGAAAAGTGGAACTGTTGAAGTGAATGACTTAGCTAAATTATTTTTAAAAGAACAAATCCAAACAATTGTTTTTGCTAAAAGTCGAGTTCGAGTAGAAATCATCCTCCGTCATCTTCAAGAAATAGTAAAAAAAGAGTTAGGGACAAAAAGCATTCGTGGCTATCGAGGCGGCTATTTACCGAAACAAAGACGAGAAATTGAACGAGGCTTACGACAAGGTGAAATCATAGGGGTTGTTAGCACAAATGCACTTGAGCTTGGGGTCGATATTGGTCAACTTCAAGTTTGTATTATGAATGGATACCCAGGTTCTATTGCGAGCGCATGGCAACAAGCTGGTCGAGCCGGGCGTAGACAAGATGAATCTTTAATTATTATGGTTGCAAATTCAGCACCGATTGATCAATATGTCATATCACATCCAGAATACTTTTTTGAAAGGTCACCAGAATCAGCGAGAATTAATCCAAACAACTTAATCATATTAGTTGATCATTTAAAATGCGCTTCGTATGAACTTCCTTTTAAGCAAGGAGAGTTGTTTGGTGGCGAGGAAGTCGATGAAATATTAGAATTTTTAGCAGACGAACAAGTGCTTCACCATAAAGGGTCTACTTTTTATTGGATGAATGATTCGTTTCCCGCTCATAACATTAGTTTGCGTTCAGCTTCACAAGAGAATGTCATTATCATTGACCAAACCGACGTTGCTAATATTAAAGTAATCGGAGAAATGGACCGCTTTAGTGCGATGACATTGCTTCATGATGAAGCGATTTATTTACACGAGGGAGTCCAACATCAAGTTGAGTTATTAGATTGGGACGAAAAAAAAGCGTTTGTAAGACAAGTCGAAGTGGACTACTTTACTGACGCTAACTTAGCTGTTCAACTTAAAGTGTTAGAAGAGGACATGTCTTCTGTACAGTCTAACGCAACGCTTGGCTATGGTGATGTTATGGTTAATGCGATGGCGACAATTTTTAAAAAAATTAAACTATCAACTTTCGAAACGATTGGTTCCGGACCGATTCATCTTCCAGAAGAAGAGCTACACACGAATGCGATGTGGATTTCGTTTCCACAAAGCTTGGTTTCTGAAGTGGGAAAAGAATCATTGGAACAAGCATTAACGGGATTATCGAATGTAATCCAGCATGTTGCCCCTGTTTTCGTTATGTGTGATAGTGGCGATCTCCATGTTGTGCCACAAATTAAAGCGGTCCATTCTGAATGCCCTACGATTTTTATTTATGACCGTTATCCTGGTGGAATTGGGTTAAGTGAGACCGTGTATAAACATTTTAATATCATCCTTGAACGCGCACTTGCCATTATTGATCGGTGTCCATGCGAAAAAGGATGTCCATCTTGTGTGGGGACGTTATTTGATTATCGGAAAAATGCAAAAACTGAAGTGAAACGTTTGATGAGATTTGTAAATAAAGGGTGAGTGCTGTGTCACTTAAAGGGAAATTATCACGATTAAAAAAAGATATGGGGATTTCTGAGCACAAAAGCAATGAACACCAACGAGGAACTGCCGATGAATCATTTATTCCATTTCAAGAGAAGTGGGATAAGCTAGAAAGTAAACCGGCGTTTTATGAATCAATGTATTGTATGATACGGGAAAAACAAATCCCACTTCATCATAAACATGGTCGTTATTCCTTTGCGGAATTAATTCCAGTAATGGAAAAGTGGAATAAACTTAGAACGCATCACCCTTTATCTGCTGCTTGGCGAAAGCAAAGCGATTTATTGTTTTTTGATACAGAAACAACAGGGTTAAGTAGCGGAGTAGGAAATTCGATTTTTTTACTTGGCTATAGTCAAGTCCAAGAACAGTCCGTTACAGTCAAACAATTTTTTTTACCTGGTCCGGAGCATGAGGTTGCTTTTTATCATCATTTTTTAACGGATGTTTCTGACTTTTCAAATCTTGTGACTTATAACGGAAAAGCGTTTGATTGGCCACAAGTAAAAACTAGACATACGTTTGTTCGAAATGAAGTTCCAAAATTACCTTTATTTGGTCACTTTGATTTGCTTCATGGAGCACGCCGGTTATGGAAAAATACACTACCATCATGTAAATTATCCGTGGTAGAAAAAGAAATTTTACAATATGAACGAATACAAGATACACCTGGTTATTTAGCACCGATGCTGTATTTTGATTTTTTACATGAACAAGACCCTGACTTTATTGAGGGGGTACTAGAACATAATGAATGGGATGTTTTGTCATTAATTACGTTATATATTCATCTTTCCCGTTGTTTGCAGGAATATGACTCGTTTGCCCTCAAACCTGTTGAACAATATGAAATTGCTCGCTGGTATGAGGCTGTTGGGGAACAATCTATTGCGCTTGCTTTATATAAAACCATTGTATATTCAGAAACTAGTGTACAATATGAAGCTATTTTGCCACTGGCTAAGCTTTATAAAAAAAATCAAGAATTTCAAAAAGCCCTAGATGTGTTAGAAAACGCTGTAGCAACAGCAACCTTTCCTAAGTATACATGGTGCCATGAGTTGGCGATGTTATATGAACATCAATGGAAAGATGTAGAAAAAGCGTTGCTTTTTGCAAAACAGGCAAAGGAATTGGTTAAGAAAAGCGAAAATAAGAAAAGGGAACAAGAGCTACAACAACTGACGAAAAGGATTGAAAGATTAACAAGAAAGCTTCAACAATCGTCCTAAGCCAGACGCTTTAGATATAAAGGTTAAAAGCCTCACTAAATTATTTCCAAGGTAAGCGCAAAATTAGTGGTGTTTCGCGGTTTAGCTCGAATTTCTTAGCAGAAAGCACTGCTAATATGTCGAAAACTAGTTGGAAAATAAAAGAATTGTCGAATCGTGAAAATGAAAGTACAATTACAAATAGGAAATATGATAACTTTAAAAATGGAGATGACTATGGCCAAATACGTATTTTATTTATTTTTCATCATGATTGGTCTCACATATTTTATTATGACTGGCATAAACTCAATATCATAAAAAGATGAAATTCAAGTCAAATGCCTGTGTTAAAATCGTATGTTTAAAAAAAGATGTGAAAATTAGGTGAATCAACTAGTACATGAAATGTCCTTCTAACATAGGTTAATATTGAATAACTTATAAGGAGGAATTATCACATGTGGCAAAAACCATGTACTCAAATAATGCCAGCTGTTGTTCACCCAACAAAATGTAACGTAAGACAAAAATGTTGCGAGTATATTGTACCAAACATTCACCCTAGTCATACTACTAACGTAACACATCACAATTATAAACATGTTCACACATTCCCTCACACGGAATCATTCCAACAAACGGTATCACACCAAAATATCGTTGCACCACCAGGAGTTGCAGGTGCAGGATTTGGCCCGGGTGGATCACCAGGCGCTGGGTTTGGCGCACCAGGAGTAGCAGGCGCTGGATTTGGTCCAGCAGGAGCACCAGGTGCAGGAGCTTACGGTCCAGGATTTGCTGGTCCACGTCCACGTCGTCCATTCTTTTAATGCGCGAAACGGGTAAGCTGCTTTTGCAGCTTGCTCTTACATAGGAAAGGTTGAATATGATGTCTAAAGTGTTAGCAGTAACCGGCTATAAAGCACATGAGTTAGGAATATTTGATGATAAACATAAAGGAATATCTTACATTAAAAAAGCATTTGAAAAACGAATTATGTCTTTTATTGATGAAGGACTAGAATGGGTTGTCATTAGTGGACAACTTGGTGTAGAACTTTGGGTAGCCGAAGTGGTTTTGCAATTAAAAAGTGAACAATATCCTATAAAACTAGGTGTATTAACGCCTTTTTTACAGCAAGAAAAAAATTGGAATGAATCTAAACAACAATTATATAACTATATTATGGCAAACGCTGATTTTGTTGATAGCATTTCAAAAAAAGAATATGAAAATCCGAATCAGCTAAGAATGAAAAATAAATATATGATTGAAAAAACAGAAGCTCTTCTAGTCTTATATAACGATGAAAATCCCGGGTCTCCCCGTTTTTATATTGAAGAAGCAATGAAAAAACAAGCAAGAAATCCTTCATATGAAATATATTATATTACACCGGAAGATATTGAAGACTTAGTTCGAGAAGATCAATACAATACCCCAACTGAATGGTAATTGCAAAGAAGGAAATTGACAATTTCCTGATATTCTGAAAAAATAAACTAATAACGAATTTTTTTCGCTATATACGAGGTGAATAATAATGGCAAATCAAATGATACGATTAACAGCAAAAGACATTTTAGAAAAAGAATTTAAAACTAGTATAAAAGGATATAACCAAGATGATGTTGATAAATTTCTAGATGCGATTATACAAGACTATGAACAATTTCAAAGTAAAGTAGAAACATTAGAAAAGGAAAATCAACAACTCCGCCGGGAAATGAAAAAATTATCTGAAACTTCAACAAGACAAACAACCCCTGCGGTAGGTAGTACAAATTATGATATTTTACAACGTTTATCCAATTTGGAAAAAAAGGTGTTTGGTAGTAAACTGTTTGATTAAGAAATCTTTTCCGATAGGAGCGTTATGATTGATTGAAGTTTACATTGATGGAGCAAGTGCTGGAAATCCAGGTCCTTCCGGGGCTGGTATTTTTATGAACTATAAAAATGGTCAAGTCGAGCGTCATTCTATATATCTCGGGGAAATGTCAAACCATGAAGCTGAATATATGGCTTTGATTCATGCCCTTACACTTTGTGTTGAACAGGGTATTCACGCAGCTTCTTTTCGGACAGACTCGAAACTTATTGATGATGCTGTTGAAAAACGGTTTGTCAAAAAGGAAAAATACAAGGCTTTACATGAGAATGCGATGAGTTTAATTGATCAATTCGATTTATTTTTTATGAAATGGATTCCAAGCAATCAAAATAAAAATGCCGATGAGCTTGCTCGCCTTGCGATTAGGAAAAATCAGCTAAGTTAACCTAGAATTGTTACTTGATTATCTTTCGTAAAGGTTATACAATTGTATTTGTCTCAGATGACATCCAATAACGTTTAGGTAGTCGCTACAGCAATGTAGAGGAAAGTCCATGCTCGCACGGTCTGCGATGACCGTAGTGTTCGTGCCTAGCGAAGTCATAAGCTAGGGTAATCTGGTTTTTTACTGGATTAACGGCGAAGTAAGCACCTACGTCTTTTGATATGGTGTGATGCTTCTGAAAAGTGCCACAGTGACGTAGTCTGTTTGGAAACGAACAGAGTGGAACGAGGTAAACCCCTCGAGCGAGAAACCCAAACTATGGTAGGGGCACCTTCTCAAAGGAATTGAACGGAGAGAAGGACAGGACATATGTCCTGTAGATAGATGATTACCACCGGAGTACGAGGCTCATCACCGTTTGAAGTACGAAGGAACAGAACATGGCTTATCAAACGTTTTGGCGATGATAAATGAATTTGAGCAAAAATGAAAATCCCATTATTGGGGTTTTTTTTATATAAGAAAAATATTGATATAGCAGAAGGGCGAAGGCTCCGCACTTCGCTTGAAAAGAAAAGACGCTCCCGCGTTTTTCTTTATGTTTCGTTTGTGATTCTGTGAGCTAACGTCTATAATGAGAACTAGACATTTTTACAATAAAGGGAGTTTGGGTTATGGCAGTTACGTTAATTGCAACAGCTACAATGGGATTAGAAGCACTTGTTGCGCGTGAAGTAAAAGATTTAGGATATGAGAATGTTAAAGTTGAAAATGGAAGAGTTGAATTTACAGCGGATGAATCAGCAATATGCCGAAGCAATTTATGGCTTCGGACGGCGGATAGAGTGAAATTAAAAGTTGCGGAATTTAAAGCTTTTTCGTTTGATGAATTATTTGAAAAAACAAAAGCATTACCATGGGCTGACTTTATACCAGAAAATGCAGAATTTCCTGTTATTGGGCGTTCGGTTAAATCAAAATTATTTAGTGTGTCAGATTGTCAAGCCATCGTAAAAAAAGCAGTAGTGGAAAGCTTGAAAAAGAAATATAAAACAAATTGGTTTAGTGAAGATGGTCCTCTATATCGAATTGAAGTGGCTCTTCATAAAGATGTTGCAACGTTAACGATTGATACGAGTGGAACGGGCTTACATAAACGCGGATATCGGTATTTACATAATGAAGCTCCACTGAAAGAAACGTTGGCCGCAGCTTTAATAATGCTGACAAATTGGAATGCGGACAAGCCATTTATTGATCCGTTTTGTGGTTCTGGAACAATCCCTATTGAAGCTGCCATGATTGGACAAAACATCGCTCCTGGCTTTAACCGAGATTTCGTATCAGAACAATGGGGATTTATCGGGAAAGCGAAATGGGATAAAGCTCGTGAAGAAATTGAGGATGTCGCAAACTATGACCAGCCCATATCAATTTTTGGTACTGACATTGATCATCGTATGATTGAGCTTGCGAAAAACAATGCAACTGAAGCAGGTTTTGGGGATTTACTTACATTTAAACAAATGCAAGTTACTGACCTACGTACAAAGCAAGAATATGGGGTTTTAGTTGGAAACCCTCCTTATGGTGAACGACTAGGAGAAAGAGAAGAAGTTGAACAAATGTATAAAAAGATGGGTGAGCTGTTTAAAGAAGAGCTTGCAACATGGTCGATTTATATTTTAACATCGAATGAAAAGTTTGAATCTTTATATGGAAAGCCTGCATCAAAAAGGCGAAAATTGTACAACGGTAATTTAAAAACGGATTACTACCAGTTTTTCGGTCCAAGACCACCGAAAAATGCCGAATAACAAAAAAGTCCATGGAACATCCACCATGGGCTTTTTTGTTGATAATAATGATATTATGTAAACTTATTTGAGGAATATAAACAAGGAAGAGCGAACAAACTAATATTGTTTCATTTTAAATATGGAGGGAATCAGGAATGTCAAACAACCAATATGAATCCGGTTATAATGATATTAAGCAAGTGGAAATGGCAATAAAAGCTGCACAACGTATGGTTGGTCAAGCAACGATGAGTATGGATGAGGATCAATTACAAGCTGCAACTGACGCATTAGAACAAGCCAAACAACAATATCATCATGCAGCCGCACATCAAACAGGTGTGGATGAAGCCTTTTTTGAAATGTCTTCGGAACTACTTGACCGAATTGACCACCAGTTATTAGAAGCAAAAAAATAAAAGAATTAGTCCCATTAGATTGGCTTCTATTGGGACTATTTTAAGTATGTTAATCTTTTTTTTCTGGATGATCAATATTAGTCCAGTTTGGATTATCAAACGTCATTAAGTTCAAGTCTTCGTTATAATCAATTTTCATTCCATCGATATACCAAAAATCATCCTCATTCACGAAAAATAAAATGCCTTCTTTAACAATGGTATAGGAAGTAGGGTGAGGAACATCTTTTTGGACACCGACTGAAAACCCACCAGATCCAACTCCTCCTACACGAACAAATAAGCGGAGGGCATCATCTTTTTGTAAAGGAATTTCTTTTATATAAAAATTAGCTGCTCGCTTTGTTAATGTCAATTTCATTTGTTGTAAACACCTCCGAAAAAAAGCTTACCTTTATCTTATCAAAAAAGAAGAAAAAATGATAAAATAGAAAAGGTTAATTATTTCAAGTGTCGAAATAATTAACAGGACAGATATTGAAGGGATGAGAATAATGACAAATATGGAACAAAAATTTATGGATTATGTTAAAAAGATTCAGAATTATACGGAAGCTGTTATGCTTATGGCGTGGGATTCAAGAACAGGAGCTCCAAAAAAAGGAGTCGAACAACGTTCAGAAGTAATTGGGACATTATCATCTGAAGTTTTTGCGATGAATACATCTGACGAAATGAAAAGCTACATAGATGCTCTTTCTGGAAAAGACGATATATCAGAAATAACAAAACAAACATTAG
Organism: Alkalihalobacillus sp. LMS39; assembly: GCF_022812285.1. Taxonomy (NCBI): domain Bacteria; kingdom Bacillati; phylum Bacillota; class Bacilli; order Caryophanales; family Bacillaceae; genus Alkalihalobacillus; species Alkalihalobacillus sp. LMS39. The sequence continues at coordinate 2,596,860 of NZ_CP093300.1, read as the reverse complement.
CAGAATGTAAAAAAGTGTATGAGCGCGATAAAAAAATACCTGAAAACGAATTTAAAGAATTTATTATATTGCGAGCCAATGCGGAATCAGCTTGGGAAGATGCAAAAAAGAATGCTGACTTTGCGAGCTTTCAACCTTATTTAGAAAAAATCGTTGACTTCCAACGCAAATTTGTTGAATATCGTGGGTATGAAGGCAATAAATACAATACATTGTTAGATGATTATGAGCCTGGTATTACGGTTGAAATTTTAGATGATGTATTTGGGAAACTAAGAAAAGAATTAATTCCTTTAGTAGAGGCAGTAAAAAGCTCTACTAATAAACCAGAAACTAATTTCCTCTTTAAGCATTTTCCAAAAGACAAACAGCGGCAATTTAGTTTAGATATTTTAAAACAATTAAATTACGATTTTGATGCTGGACGTCTTGATGAAACAGTTCATCCTTTTGCCATTGGATTAAATCCAAATGATGTAAGGGTAACGACAAAATATGATGAAAATGATTTCCGTACGGCTATTTTTGGAACGATTCACGAATGTGGACATGCTTTATATGAGCAAAACATCTCTACAGACTTGATTGGCACTCCTTTATGTAGTGGAACATCAATGGGAATCCATGAGTCACAATCATTGTTCTTTGAAAATATTGTTGGACGTCATCCGTCGTTTTGGAAGAAAAACTATGAGTTGTTACAATCTTATGCACCAGAACAATTTGGTGAGGTTAGCTTTGATGATTTTTATCGTGGCATTAATGTGGCAGGACCATCCCTCATTCGAATTGAGGCTGATGAAATGACGTATGCGCTTCATATCATTTTGCGTTATGAAATTGAAAAAGGCTTAATCAATAACGAAATTCAAGTAAAAGACTTACCACAAATTTGGAACGATAAAATGGAAGAGTATTTAGGGGTTAGACCTTCACATGATGGAGAAGGTGTTCTTCAAGATGTTCACTGGTCTGGTGGCTCTTTCGGTTATTTCCCTTCTTATGCATTAGGGTATATCTATTCTGCGCAATTAAAACATGCAATGGACAAAGATATCCCGAACTTTGGTGAGCTCTTAGAAGAAGGAAACTTAACACCAATTACGGAATGGTTAACAAAACATGTTCACCAATTTGGGAAAACAAAACAGCCAGTTGAAATATTAAAGGATGTTACAGGAGAAGGTATTAATCCAAGCTATTTAGTGAACAATCTTCGTGAAAAATATAGCAAATTATATCAATTTTAAGATAGTCTAAGAACAAGCCCTGGCAAAGTACAACGGTACTTTGCCAGGGCTTTTTTTAAAAGATAAGCATGAATACTTTAGTATACCAGTGAAGCTTTGAAAGCTATTTTTTGAAAGAAAAGACGCTACGCGTTTTTCTTATGGGACAACTAAATTTGTGTTTTGTATCGGACATATATTCCGCTATTTTTGGAAATTTAATGACTTTGACTGGTGTTACGGACATTCGTTCCGTTATGCCTCAAAATTTGAGCTCGTTTGGTTAGGTAATAGTCAAATAGCGGAACGTATGTCCGAACAGATGAGGAAAACGGCAAATAAAACATAAATAGCGGAATATATGTCCGTAAGCGCTTTGTTGTTAAAGCAAAAGTGCAACGAATCATCTGTTACAACTTATATTTAGGTAAGGGGGTGAGTCATGAGAAAAATGGCCTTATTTATTCTTATTATTGTCGTATTACTTTTAGTTAGCTATACTGAACAAACATCAGTTGAGAAAACAAATCAGCTTTAATATGATGAGGCACAGACTTTAGATGAGACGGATAACCTTTTGTACGATTATAATGAAAATGAAGAAGAATTACCAGATGAAGTACTTGATACTTTGGGTTGACGCGAACGTGGTAAAAGAAGAATCATGACCTTCGTTGAAAATCATATAAAAGATTAGAATTCTGATTTGACGTTTTTCTATAATTTTTCACATGAATCGACTCGCATTCTCCTGTATGATAAATAAAGGAGGGCGAATTATGTCAAATCAAACAGAAAAAACATCAAGAACACGCAAAATAACTTGGATTTTCCGAGGGTTTATTATTCTCCTTATACCAGTGGTTGCTGTTGTGTATTTTTTACTTCCTTCTTCAGAGCAAGTGTTTCTGACACAGACAGAAAACCGTTTGATTTATAAGGGTGAAATCTATGAAAATATGATACTAATGAAAGAGAATACACCATATATTTCGGTAGAGTTTATAAAAGCAGAGATTGATTCAGCGCTTCTTTTTGATGAAAAAAGTGAATCGATTATTATTACAACACGAGAAAATGTCGTTCAAATACCAGAAGAAGAATTAGAATTATTTATTAATGAAGAACCATTTACGTTTGAAGTTCCGACGGTAGTTTCTGAAAATGGAAAATCATATTTAAATCTAGAGCCATTACAATCGGTTTATCCCCTTTCTGTAATCGTTGACCAATCTGAAACTGTGTTTTTATTTGCTGATGGAGATACGGTGACATCTGGTGAAATTAAAGACGGGCTTTCTATAAGTGAGTCTAGACTTCGAACAGGTTTGAGTTCACGGACTCCCTATACAGCGGAAGTTAATGCAGGAGAAACTGTATTTCTGGAACATGAAGAGGATAACTATGTTTTTGCAAGAAAAATGAATGGTTATGGTGGGTTTATCTTAAAAAAGCATATTGAATCTCTAGAGGAAAAAGAAATTGTTGTTGAGATTGAGTCTCGTGAACAACAGGAAAAACCTATGATTGAAAAGCCGATTAATTTAACGTGGGAAGCGATTTATACAAAGACACCAAATCCTGAACAATTGCCTGAGCTACCAGGAGTTAATGTTGTGTCACCGACGTGGTTTAAATTAAAAAATGAAAAAGGCGATGTGTCAAACCTTGGTACATTAGAATATACAAAGTGGGCAAAAGACAATGATAAACAGGTGTGGGCTTTATTTTCAAATGATTTTGACCCTGATTTAACTCATGAAGCGCTTAAAGATTTTGAAACGAGACAGACGATTATACGACAATTGCTTCAATACAGTCAAATGTATGAATTAGATGGTATTAATTTTGATTTTGAAAATGTATATTTACAAGATGGTGAACTCGTTACACAATTTATGAGAGAAATTACCCCGTATCTTCATCAACTTGGACTTATTGTTTCCATGGACATCACATTTATATCAACAAGTGAAATGTGGTCGATGTTTTATAATCGTGAGGCATTATCGGAAATTGTTGATTATATGATTGTTATGGCGTATGACGAACATTGGGGAAGCTCGCCTGTAGCAGGAAGTGTTGCAAGTATTCCTTGGGTAGACCGTAACATAAACAGGATTCTTGAAGAAATTCCAAATGAGAAATTAATATTAGGTATTCCATTTTATGCAAGGCTTTGGCAAGAAGAAGAAACGGATGGTGGTAATATTGAAGTTTCTTCTCGGGCACTATCCATGGACCAAACATCTGCATGGCTAGAAGAGCATGATATTTCTTATAATTATGATGAGGAAAGTAAACAAAATTATGCTGAATATTATGATAAGGAAGAAGGAATTACGTATAAACTGTGGCTTGAGGACTTTCATTCCATTGAAGAACGCGTAAACATAATGGAACAGTATGATTTGCCTGGAGTGGCAAGTTGGGCTCGGAATTTTGCAAATGACGCAGCGTGGGAACACCTCGCATCCCTGCTGTCTACTGGAAATGAAAAGGAGAAATAACCAAGGCGATGGCTTTGGTTTTTTTTTTCAATTGCTTATCAATAAGTGATGTAATTGGAACTGTTCATTTGCGAAAAATTGGAATTGTATTTTTAAAATAGAAACATGCGCTGTGGATCATAATAAGTTTCGTCTTCCCATTTTGGGTCAAGGCATCAAGCAGACAAAGGAGGTGCATTACCATTAATGGGATGTTAATCTTCCTACTCTTTCTGCTTATCGCTGTGGTTGTAGGGGTAAGTTTCTTGGCTAGAACTCGTTCTGAACCAGAACCGGTATTTGTTGCAGAAGAATTATCACGAAATTACGGAGACCAATTTAAGGAGGAATTTGCTATGGAAAGAGATTATGAAGAACTAATTGAACGTGAAGCAGCTGAAGAGGTTGATGAGGAAATTGGTGAAGAGTTATATCCTTTGAAAAATCATTTAGAGACGATGCAATCCACTTTAAATCAATTACAATCATCTCAAATGAACAATAACCAAAGCTCTTCAATGCAAATGCAAAATCCGCAACAAGCAAACCAACTTTTACAGCAAATGCAACAATTTAGTTCACAAGCGCAACAACAACAACAAAAAACTTTCCAGCAACTTCAACAATCGATCCAACAAGCTACACAAATGCTTGGAAATGTTGGTCAATCGCTCCAATCTTTCAACGTGTTAAATCAAATGACGCAACAAATTAACCAATCTCAGCAACAGTTACAACAACAACAGCAGCAACAACAACAACAGCAACAACAATTACAACAGTTGCAACAAACCCAACAACAGGGACAGTCTCAAATGGGTCAGAACCAGAATAGCCAGTCAAGCGATTATCAATCTTACCAATAATCACAGGGAAGCTGTTGACGCCACTGTCAACAGCTTCTTACTTATTTGTTAAAAGCGCCAAATATTGAATAATGTAATTGAGATGTTTAGTTTCTGAGGACATCGGATAAAACTAGGTAGAACAAAACTGGATGTTCAGTGTAAAATGGTAAAAGGAAAAGAAGGGAATTCACAGTTTCTTGTTGAATGTTAGTAAAATAGAACGATTGCTGTTATAGGAGGAAAAAAGATGATGATTGAAAATCCATCTAGAGAAGAGATTAAAGACATTTTAAAAAAAGCAAAGCGAATTGCGGTTGTCGGATTATCAGCTAATCCTGACCGTACGTCTTATATGGTTTCAGAAGCGATGCAAAACGCCGGATATGAAATTATTCCTGTGAATCCAAGTGTTGAAGAAGTTTTAGGTGTGAAATCTGTAAAAAGCCTTCAAGAAATTGACGGACATGTCGATATTGTAAATGTATTCAGAAGAAGTGAACATTTACTAGAAGTTGCTAAAGACACAGTAGCGATTAAAGCGGATGTATATTGGGCGCAACTTGGATTAGAAAATGAAGAAGCATATGCGTATTTACAGGAGCATGGGATTAAAACAATTATGGACCGTTGTATAAAAGTTGAACATGCAATGACTAAATAATGAACTTTGTCCTTAGCATTTCGCCATGTTAAGGACTTTTTTCGTCAATGATTTATGATAAAATATGACTTTGTGTTATGAAATATTAGGTTAAAAGGTCAAACTTTAAATCGTCTAAATTTAAAGTTTGGTGAAAAAACGGTTGCTAAATCGAAATATAAAGATAAAATGTAAAAGAAGCGATGTAGAGAGAAAAACGTGATTAGATAATTAAACGTTAGGGAAAGGAGTCGCAATTTTGGCTACAAAACAAACATTCGACTACAATGATGATGCGATTCAAGTATTAGAGGGACTTGAGGCGGTTAGAAAGCGCCCGGGGATGTATATTGGTTCAACTGATAGTCGTGGTTTACATCACCTCGTCTATGAAATTGTCGATAATGCCGTTGATGAAGCATTAGCAGGTCACGGCAATAATATAACTGTCACTATACATAATGACAACAGCATTAGTGTATCTGACCAAGGTCGTGGTATGCCTACGGGAATGCATAGTACAGGAAAACCGACACCGGAAGTAATTTTAACTGTGTTACATGCTGGTGGGAAGTTCGGTCAAGGGGGATATGCGACAAGTGGAGGATTACATGGTGTAGGTGCTTCCGTTGTTAATGCATTGTCTGAATGGCTTGTCGTTGAAATCAAACGAGATGGAAAAGTATATAAGCAACGTTTTGAAAAAGGAGGAAAGCCTGTTACAACACTTGAGATAACCGGAAACAGTCGAAAAACAGGAACTACCCTTCATTTTAAACCAGACCCGACGATTTTTAGTGTGACAACTTATAATTTCGAAACATTATCAGAACGTCTTCGTGAAGCGGCGTTTTTATTAAAAGGATTAGAAATTGAGTTGATCGATAAACGCAAAGATAAAGAACAACAAGAATCTTTTTGTTTTGAAACGGGAATCGAAGCATTTGTTGATTATTTGAATGAAGATAAAGAAACACTTCATCCAGTAGTTTCTTTAAGCGGGGAACAAAATGGAATTGAGATGGAGTTTGCTTTCCAATGGAATGATGGTTATACGGAAAATGTACTTTCTTTTGTTAATAATGTCCGTACAAAAGATGGTGGTACTCATGAATCAGGTGCAAAATCTGCAGTTACACGTGCGGTGAATGAGTATGCGAGGAAAATTAAGCTTTTAAAAGATAAAGATAAAAATTTAGACGGATCAGACATTCGTGAAGGATTTACGGCGATTGTTTCGGTACGTGTACCAGAAGAAAAACTCCAGTTTGAAGGTCAAACAAAAGGGAAACTTGGGACACCAGAAGCAAGATCTGCTGTTGATGCGATTGTCTCTGAAAAGTTGAGCTTCTTTTTTGAAGAAAATCCAGACATGAGTGCGATGCTAATTAAAAAGGCAGTTAAAGCGGCACAAGCGAGAGAAGCGGCAAGAAAAGCTAGGGAAGAAGCGCGAAGTGGCAAGAAAAACAAACGAAAAGATGTGTTATTAAGTGGAAAACTAACACCTGCTCAATCGAAAAATCCGAGTCGAAATGAACTTTATTTAGTGGAGGGTGACTCAGCAGGTGGGTCAGCGAAGCAAGGTCGTGACCGAAAATTCCAAGCAGTTTTACCGCTTCGAGGAAAAGTCATCAATACCGAAAAAGCAAAAATTGATGATATTATGAAAAATGAAGAAATTCGTACGATTATTCATGCGATTGGTGCCGGGGTAGGCGCTGATTTTACCATTGAAGATATCAATTACGATAAAGTTGTAATCATGACAGATGCAGATACAGATGGAGCACATATTCAAGTATTGTTGCTAACCTTCTTTTATCGATATATGAAACCGTTAATTGAAGCGGGGAAAGTGTATATTGCCTTACCTCCTCTTTATAAAATTAGTAAAGGGTCAGGGAAAAAAGAAATTATAGAATATGCATGGGATGAGCGTGGCTTGCAAGAAGCGATTGATAAAGTTGGAAAAGGATATACATTGCAACGCTACAAAGGTCTTGGTGAAATGAATGCGACACAATTATGGGAAACGACAATGGACCCAGAAACTAGAACGCTTATCCGTGTGAAAATAGACGATATCGCAAGAGCAGAAAGACGAGTCTCTACTCTTATGGGAGATAAGGTTGAACCTCGACGTAAATGGATTGAATCACATGTAGCGTTTGGGTTGGAAGAAGACTCCAATATTCTTGAAAACGAAAATCTAATCGTAACGGAGGAGGAATAATACATGACACAGTCAGAACGTTACTTAGATCTTCCTTTAGAAGAAGTCATTGGTGATCGTTTTGGTCGCTATAGTAAATATATTATCCAAGACCGAGCCCTTCCGGATGCTCGGGATGGTTTAAAACCTGTACAACGGAGAATATTATATGCCATGTTTAGCGACGGCAATGTCGCGGACAAGCCATTCCGTAAAGCAGCAAAAACAGTCGGTAATGTTATCGGTAATTACCATCCTCATGGTGATTCTTCTGTTTATGAAGCAATGATTCGAATGAGTCAAGATTGGAAAGTTCGGAATGTATTAATTGAAATGCATGGGAACAATGGTTCGATTGATGGTGACCCACCAGCAGCGATGCGTTATACAGAAGCACGTTTATCAGCGATTTCTTCTGAATTACTTCGAGATATTGATAAAGAAACGGTTGAGTTTATACCGAATTTTGATGATACACAAAGTGAACCCGTTGTTCTCCCTGCGATGTTTCCGAATTTACTTGTCAATGGTTCAACAGGGATTTCCGCTGGTTATGCGACAGATATTCCGCCTCACCATTTAGGTGAAGTCATTGATGCGGCCATTTTACAAATGGAGAAGCCAGATTGTACTGTTTCAGATATTATGAAATATGTAAAAGGTCCAGACTTCCCAACCGGTGGAATTGCGCAAGGGATTGATGGCATCCGCCAAGCGTATGAAACAGGAAAAGGAAAAGTTGTGCTTCGTGCGAAAGCAGAAATTGAAGACATTAAAGGTGGAAGACAACAAATTATCATTACTGAAATTCCATATGAAATTGTTAAAGCAAATCTTGTGAAAAAGATGGATGAATTACGCTTTGATAAGAAGGTTGATGGAATTGCAGAAGTTCGTGATGATACGGATCGTACAGGGTTAAGAATTGTCGTGGAACTTAAAAAAGAAGCAGATGCAAATGCCATTTTAAATTATTTATATAAAAATACTGACCTTCAAGTCACGTACAGCTTTAATATGGTTGCGATTTTAAATCGGACTCCACAACTTGTCGGCATTAAAAAGTTGTTAGAGGCTTATGTAGGTCATCGTAAAGAAGTTGTGACGAAACGAACACAATATGAACTCCGTAAAGCAAAAGAACGTGAACATATTGTTGAGGGGTTAATTAAAGCGATTTCGATTTTAGATGAGGTGATTGAAACCATTCGCGCCTCAAATGATAAGCGGGATGCAAAAAACAACCTTATTAATAAATTTGATTTTACTGAAGCACAAGCTGAAGCGATTGTCACGTTACAGCTTTACCGCTTAACGAATACCGATATTACAACACTGCAAGAAGAAGCGGATGAATTAAAGAAGAAAATTCAACAGTTAGAAGCAATTTTACAAAGTGAAGCCATCTTAATTAAAGTGATTAAAAAAGAATTGCTTGATATTAAAAAGCGCTTTTCTGATGAGCGTAGAACAGTCATTGAAGATGAGATTGAAGAAATCAAAATTAATTTAGAAGTTCTTGTTCCATCTGAGGATGTTATAGTATCTGTCACAAAAGATGGTTATGTGAAAAGAACGAGTATTCGCTCATTTACCGCTTCAAATGGAGAAGACCCAGGAATGAAAGAAGAAGATTATCTTCTTGGGCAGTTTGATACAAATACAACTGACACATTATTAGTTTTTACGAAACAAGGAAACTACTTACATTTGCCTGTGCATCAACTACCTGATATACGGTGGAAAGACAATGGCCAACATGTAGCGAACTTAGTTAGTATTGACCGTGATGATGAAATTCTGTCCGCTATGACGGTTTCGGAGTTTAGTGAAAATGAATTTTTACTGTTTATCACAAAATATGGAATGGTTAAACGTTCACAGCTTTCTCTTTATAAAGCACAACGGTATACAAAACCATTAGTGGCTGTAAAAGTGAAAGAAGAAGATGAGGTTGTCAATGTCATTCGAACAACTGGTAGCAGTGAAATTATTTTAGCGACACACACCGGTTATGGATTGTGGTTTAGTGAAGAAGAAATTAATGTGGTCGGTCAGCGAGCAGCTGGTGTTAAAGGAATTAACTTAAAGGCTGAAGATTTTGTTGTTAATGGTCATTCCTTTAGTCTTGATGATGATGTTAATTTATTTGTTCTTACCCAACGTGGTGCGGCCAAGAAAATGTCAATAACAGAGTTTGATAAATCAACCAGAGCAAAACGTGGATTAATTATGTTGCGCGAATTAAAATCAAACCCACATCGTATCGTTGGATTTGAACTTGTTCATGAAAAAGATACATTTGTCATCGATACTAAAACACAAATTGAGGAAACTGTTGTCCCGTTTGAGATGAAGAAAAGTGACCGTTACAGTAACGGCTCATTTATTTTAGATGCTGCTAAAGATGGGGAAGTTACAGGGCTACGTCGGAAAATTATAAATAAAAGCGAATAATAAAAGTTATTTGAAGAACAGTCTAGCTGTCGAGGTTTCTCGGCAGCTCTTTCGCTTTTACTTTGTTTACTGGTTGCAGAGTAATTAAAATAAAAAAGAAATTATAATTAGATGATGTTATTAATAAAGTTCATATTATTGGCAATAGATTAGAAAATCTTCCTTTGAATCCTTTGAATCTATATGGTAAATTATTAGAGAAAGATAGAAAAAAGATCTCGGAAAAGGTGGGAGAAGAGTTGGAACTGGAAAAATTACAACAGTTTTTTAATACAAAAGTGTCAGAGGCAAAAGTTCAATTTGAACGAACGATTGATTGTAAACATACAGAGTTTGATAATTTGTATCCTTATATGAGTGAGCAACCTCAATTTTTCTGGTACAAACGTTATGTAGCGTGGCAAGAATTGCTAACGATTATAACTCTTGCTGATGAATTAGGCATCGAATGGAAAACTGCCTTTTTAGAGAAACAAGTTGGATATATTGAAGATAAAGTGTTAGACGCAAAAGTGCTTGATAACTGGTATGAACAAATTGAATCAGAAGAGCATTCTGAACGTACAAACTAATAATAAATTCTTCCCAATTCATGCTGAGTTGGGAATTTTCTTTGTGGAAATATGTGAAAGATGTTCTATATTTACTACTAATGCTATTTTATCAATAGACATCCTGGTTGCTTTAAGAAATTGGAAAAAACACAGTTCAATAGAATGAATTTTAAAAATATTTGAAAAATATACACAAAAATATGTTATATTAAATTGCGAAAGCGTTTTCACTACAAAAAATACTTTATGTTCAAGAAAGGGGGGAAACATAGAAATTTTTTTTTGTGAAAACGTGCAATCGATTGCGCAAGATAAAAGGAAATGGGGATGAGAAATGAACGTTGTAAAAAATCGTGTGTCGATGTGTTTGTTTTTTGTATTTGTTTTAGTTGTATCATCAATCATGCCATATGTACAACCAAGTAATCTTTCTTTTGTACAAGCAGCAGAACAATCAGACAATTTTACTTGGGATAATGCTACAGTCTATTTTGCGATGACGGATCGTTTTAACGATGGTAATCCATCAAATAACAATTCGTATGGCAGGCCACAAAAAGATGCATGGGGTCAAAATATAGGTACATTCCATGGTGGTGACCTTCAAGGGTTAACGGACAAATTAAATGAAGGATACTTTACTGATTTAGGGATTAATGCGATTTGGATTACCGCACCATATGAGCAAATACACGGCTGGGTTGGCGGTGGGTCAGATGGTGATTTTGCCCATTATGCTTTTCATGGGTATTACGCCCTAGATTACACGACAGTTGACCAAAATATGGGAACTGTAGAAGAAATGCGAGAATTTGTTGATACCGCACATGAAAATGGAATCCGAGTTGTCCTTGATGTTGTAATGAACCATCCTGGTTATAATACATTAAAAGATATGGAGCAATACGGATTTGGTACCCAACAATTAAATTCATCTTGGACACCTGGACAAGGACAAACTTGGCATAGCCACCATGAACAAATTGATTATAATAATTCGAACGCATGGAGAAATTGGTGGGGAAATTGGATTAGAGCCGATATTGGTGGGTACGAGCGCTGTGGTAACAGCGAAATTACAATGTGTTTAGCTGGTTTACCTGACTTTCGGACCGAGTTAACTCATAGCGTCGGATTACCTCCATTATTGCAAACAAAATGGCAGCAAGAATCAAACGGATTTGACAATTGGATTGTACCTGCTGCTAGCGATTTACGACAAGACTTAGGAATTGCTCCGGCAGATTATATTGTAAAATGGCTATCCGCTTGGGTTGAAGAATTTGGTATTGATGGATTTCGTGTCGATACGGCAAAGCATGTTGAAATGGATCGTTGGGACCAATTGAAACAAGCAGCAAATGAAGCGCTTTGGACATGGAGAGAAAATAATCCAGATAAACCTGGTGCAAATTGGGATGATGACTTTTGGATGGTTGCCGAAGTATGGGGCCATGGTGTAGGAAGAAGTTCATATTTTGATAATGGCTTTGATTCTGTCATCAACTTTACATTCCAAGGAGAACATGGCAATGGTCCAGCTTATAATTTAGCAACAATGGAGTCGACTTTTTCTCGTTATGCGCGTGACATTAATTCTGACCCTACATTTAATGTGTTAAGTTATATCTCACAGCATGATACGATGTTGTATCCGAGAAATCGTCTTCTTGATGGTGGAACATATTTAATGTTATTGCCAGGGGCCGTTCAAGTGTTTTATGGAGATGAAACAGCTCGTCCGTTTGGTCCAACAGGCTCTGATTCTCACCAAGGTACCCGTTCTTCAATGAATTGGGATTCGATTAATGAACAAGTTCTTGAACATTGGCAAAAAATGGGGCAATTTCGTAATAATCATGTTTCGATAGGAGCAGGAAGTCACCAACAAATCGGAAGCAGTCCATATACATTTAGTCGTGTGCATGATGATGATCGAGTTGTTGTTTCTATAGGTGCAAATGGTTCTACTACAATTGATGTCTCTTCTGTATTTAATAACGGAGTTGAATTGCGGGATTTCTATACAGGGCAAACAGCAACAGTATCGAATGGACATGTTACATTTGAAGCTCACGCTAACGGTGTTGTTCTAATAGAAGAAGTTAAATCTGAACTGCCGATTCTCTCTGCAAATCCAGGTGGTGGAGAATTTGATACAGAGGAAATTGATGTGGAATTAACGGTTTCTGGAGCGGAACAAGGTTATTATACGATCGATGGTTCTGAGGCAAGCGGAGAAGGGATTGCCTTTACTGACGGAGATGTGATTTCCATTGGTGCAAATTTAGCTGTTAATGAATCACTCACATTGAAATTATTTGCTGAAAATGAACTGGGAATTGCAACAGAAGAATATACATTTACAAAAACACCAGCATATGTAAGCGTTTCAGCAACGCCTCCTGGTGGAACATTTACAACAGAGTCTGTTGAAATCACATTAAAGTCAAAAAATACAACGGATGCTTATTATAGTATTGATGGGAGTAATCCAAAGGATGACGGTATTCCTTATGAGAATGGGGAAACCATTGTTATTGGTGAGGAATCCATTCATGGCGATGAGATAACATTAAGGCTTTGGGGTCAAAATGAATACGGTGATACAGAAGAACAGTATACGTATACAAAAATTGAAGGGTTAACGATTCACTTCAAAAAACCATCTTCTTGGGGACAACCTCAATTATATTACTATGGTACAAATCCAACTGTAACTGAACCGACATGGGCTAACGCTCCGAACATGGAACATTCCGGTGGCGACTGGTATCAATATACCATTAGTGGTGTTGAAGAAGCCTTTGTTATTTTTAAAGATAATCAAGGGAATCAAACTCCAGGCCGAAGTCAACCAGGGTATTTCCGTGATAAAGAAGGGTGGTATGACGGCTCTTGGCATAATCAAAATCCAGAAGAGCCAACAAAACCAAACACACCGCAAAATATAGATGTTCATCAAGTCACTGACACATCAGCGGTTATTTCTTGGGATGTAGTCGCTGGTGTTGTGGAAGGTTACCGACTGTATGATGAAGAAAACAATATTGTACAAGAAACAACAAACGAATCAATTACACTAGAAGATCTCACTTCAGAAACAGACTATTCTTTTACAGTAACGGCTTTTAATTTGATTGGAGAATCAGATCGAAGTGAAAAAATTACGTTCACTACAAAAGGAACAAACATAGAAGAAAACGAAGTGACTATCTATTATAATGGGTTTGAGTCTCCTTATATTCATTATAAACCAGTGGGTGGCTCGTGGACGACAGCTCCTGGGGAAGCCATGTCTCCTTCAGATAAGCCTGGTTTTTCTAAAATTACGATTAATGTAGGTGATGCTGAAGGAATTGTCGCTGCCTTTAATAATGGTCATGGTCAATGGGATAATAATCAAGGACGGGATTATACGTTTGGTTTAGGAACGTTTACCGTAATGAACGGTAAAATTAGTGAAGGTGAACCTACGAAACAGTTCACTCAAATTTATTACCATACAGGATGGTCCAATCCACATATTCATTATGCTATCAATGGTGGTCAATGGACACAGTCTCCTGGCGTCAGAATGCAACGTTCTTCTGAACACTCTGGCTATTCTGTTGTAACGATTGATTTAGGTTCACAAAATGGTCTCACGGCTGTTTTTAATAACGGAAGTGGTCAATGGGATAATAACCAAGGTCGAAACTATCAATTTGGGACTGGTGTTTACACCCTATCATCAGGACGAATCGTAGAAGGAACACCGAAATAACTGAAACAAACCGCCTCCTCATTTCTGAGGGGGCTTTAGATTATATTTGACAAAATGATGAAAACTAAGTAACATGAAAATGAAATGGTATGTATAGCAACTATTTGTGAGGGATGAAGATGCTGTCTTTGCAGGAATATATTAGTATAAAATTACATAAGGTCGATTTAAAGTTAACCGGTTACATTAAATCTAAGCTGGAACCGTTTAATATCGCACCAGAACAAAACTTAATTATGATGTTGCTATGGGAGCAAGACGGTCTTACACAGTCTCAAATCGCAGCAAAACTAAATAAAGATAAAACAAATATTGCAAGAATGGCTTCTAATCTTGAACAAAAAGGTTTTATTAAAAGACAATCCTGTCCTCATGATAAGCGTTCTATCAAGCTTTTTGTAACCGGAAAAGGGGAAGAGTTAGGTGGAAAAGTAGTCCCAGTCGCTGAACAATTCAACGAACTAGTGAGTGGTGGATTAACAAAGCAAGAATTAGAACAATTAGATCGGATACTTACAAAAATAAGTAATAATTTAGATTAGTATTTTTATATAGAATGGTTGTTATAGCAACTATTAATTTGTAAACAACAAGAAGTATATACTTCTTGTTGATATATATTTTAAATTTTTCTGGGAGGTTTTCGTTTATGTATGATATTGCAATCATTGGTGCTGGTCCAGCTGGTGCAAGTGCCGCTATTTTTGCTGCCAAAGCAGGTAAAAAAACAGTTCTTTTTGATCATGGAAAAAGTATGACAAGTCGTGCTTGGGTTGAGAATCACTATGGCGTTACTGAAATTAGTGGTCCTGACTTACTAGAAACAGGGAAAAATCAAGCCACTCGTCTTGGTGCGGAATTAGTGACTGATGCAGTCGTTTCAGTAAAAAAAACAGATAACGGATTTGTTGTAAAAGCAGAAAATCAACAATTCGAAGCAAAACATGTAGTATTTGCTTCAGGTGTATTATCTGATATTGCTGAAAGCGCAGGAGTTAAATTAGTACCAGGTACCGAACCAAGAATTAAAACGATTATTGAGGTTGACAATAACGGAAAAACAAATGTTGAAGGAATTTGGGCAGCTGGAACAGTCGCTGGTGTTAGTGTTCATACGATTGTAACGGCAGGTCATGGTGCAGCTGTTGCTATTAATATCATCAGTGAATTAAATGGTGAGCGTTATGTTGATCATGACATATTAAAAGCATAAATCGAACTTGCTGGACAACAAATTAATTTTTTGTTGTCCTTTTTTTATTTTGTCTCACTATCTAAGTAAACTTTTGTTTATGAGATAAAAACTTTGCTTTTTAACAACTTCCTATAATATATATTATGTTAACTTCTTTAACGAAAATGAAAAGAGGGTTAGTTTTTTTGAATGTTTTTATTAAGGCTCTACTTCCATCCGGAAATTTAGCGGACAACAAATCCGTTACTTGATTAAAAAAGCGGTTTTTATTATGTTATCGGACATATGTTCCTTTATCTTACTAAAATCATAGTGTCTGGATTAAATTTTCGCCTAATAACGGAACGTATGTCCGAAATGACCTGAAAAAACACCTGTTTTCGTTATTTAACGGAACATATGTCCGCTGCGAATTTATTGTTATTTAAATTCAATAGGAATTGGCACGGTGTGTATGTCATCATCTTTTTTTATCCGAATTTCTAATGTATTGTCTTTATGGTATGCTGTTGCTTCGTAAATGGAAATGCCGCTTGGTAGCCTTAGCTTTTGTTCTTCTCCCGTTTTAATGTGGCGAACAAGGATACTGTTTCCATGTAAAAAGAATCTTAATTGTTCTGCCTGTTTTTTAGAAACGGAAATAAGTAAAATAATATACCTTCTTCTCTCCCATACTGTTTCCCTTTTACAAAAATCACTGATGTCCTAATAGAATAAAAAAAGCTCCTATCTAGGAACTTCGAAAATGAATTGAACAATTATTATTATGGTAACCAATTGGACTTTCAGTTTCTTTGTTTTAAAGCACTTCTTCTGAATTATATTTTTTTCAACAGCGTCCTTTTTAGTTTTCAAACTATATGCTATGAACGTCTTCTAATTTCATTTACTTTTCTCATAGTTTCATTGATCTTTTTTTCGCGCTCCTCTTTTTTTCTTTTTAAAACTTCATCCATAGTAGGTTGAGGCACAGTTCTTGGCCACTTCATTAAATCCACTACTTTTTTCATTCGCTCACCTTCCCCACATGTGATTAGTACAGTTTATGGCATCGGAAGGTGAATTTATACATGAAAAAAGAGATAAGGGTTTGTTCCACCTTACCTCTTACTTTTTATGTTTTCGTAGCATTTCAACATCAAGTTTTGCCTGAGCGATCCTTTTTTCTCTTTGTTTTCTTCGTTCCTCATTTATTTGTCGTTGGGATTTAAGCTTAACAGTTTCAACTCGTTCCTTTAGTGCTGACATCATCAACGACCTCCTTTTTTGTACCAGTATTCGTGTATAAAAATAAACATAAAGCATGAAAAATTCTATACACTTCCTTATTACTGATAATATCATAATCTAACAAAAGTTGCCATGCTTTATTATTTAACTCTTTATTTACATGGAAGTTGATAATCCAGGTATCTACCTTGTGATTTTCCTTTTGCATTTTCATTTTATGAGAGATGATATAGTACCCATCTCTAGGTTGATTTTTCTTCGGTGAATGGTTATCTTTATCAAGTACGGCAAGCATTGAATATCGCTGTGCGTTTTCTTCATTAACTTCAATTCTATTTGGATTACTCCCACTTGTTCCTTCATCCGCCAATTTAAAGAGCATATCTCCATCTAGTTTGTATAGGGTTATGCCCGATAATATTTTTAAATCAGAGACTCCAAAACAATTATTCACCATTCGATACATTACATTAGTAATATCTGCAAGAAGCTCATTTAAGTATCTTAATCCAGTTTCAGTTACACCTATTTCTTCGTTTAGTTCATTTATCAAATCGTTGTAATAATCAACAATCAACTGTTCGCTCTTTTCGCCTTTTTCTCGAATCTCTTTATTCTCTCGTCTTAACTCTTCTTTCTCTAAATTGTATTGTTTCGTAACGATCTCAACGATCTTTAGTTCATCTGCCTGTTTTGTTAATACCCCTGTAACATAATCATATAAACCTCCAAAACTAAGGTTATCCTCATTAAGAAATCGACTGAAGGCTTTGTATTCTGTTGAACAGAACTTCCGATAAGCACCGATGTGAAAATATTCTTTTTCTTCAATAGATATCATCTTCAAAAAGTAATATGGTATTCCACAAAGAAACAAAAATATGTATAATCCTATGCTGCCCCCTGCTATAACCCAATTGTTTAATTCGGAATTTATTAAGGTCACGATTGCTGGTAAAGCAGTACCAATTAAAGGAATAGCAGAGAAATTTATATTCTTTATATCTTTAAAAACTTTTGTCAGTTTTGCAATATCTTTGAATTGCAATAGAAGCAAATGAACCGGCCATTTTTGCAATGAGGATTCTCGTTGGAAGTGCAAGCGCATTTGGGCAATCGGCGGGTCAAAAATTTCAGCAACATTTTTCAATGCACTATGGTAATTTGTTTTAGTGGAAGTCATTTCATCACTCCTAACCTTCTCTACGAAAATTATCTCACAGCCTCTATCAAACAGCAATTTAAGATTCATAGGAAAGGTTACTAAACGATAGCGTCACTAAATCTGATGGTCCTTGATTACAAAATACCGAAATATTCCAGTAATCATTATAACTATAACTTGCCACGTTTCACCACCGAATTCCGCTTTTGCGATTTGACCATTTTTTATTTTGTTATAGCTGAGTCAATTCCATGATTCTACTCCTTTACATCGCTATTGTTATGATGCTTTATTATAAAAGGAGTATATTTTTGTGGGGATTTATGGGGGGGCACAACCCGCTCCTATATTTGTAATAAACTAAATATAATCATTCAGTTAAAAAACAAAAGTTTAACGTTTGTTAGTGAAAAAGCACATAAAAAACGTACCTATTATCAAACAGGAACGGTGAGCGCGCTATGTTTTATCTCTTAAGCTCTGTTAAAGTTTAATCTCGATATTGGGCAAAAATGATATTTCTTTACACATTCACAGAATTATAGCGGACATACGTTCCGTTATCTTATCAAAATCAGAGTGTTTGGCATGAATTTTCGTCTAATAACGGAACGTATGTCCGAAATAACCTGAGATATCGCCTGTTTTCCTTATATAACGGAACAGATGTCCGCTGCGAATATATTGTTATTTAAATTCAATAGGAATTGGCACGGTGTTTATGTCATCATCTTTTTTTATCCGAATTTCTAATGTATTGTCTTTATGGTATGCTGTTGCTTCGTAAATGGAAATGCCGCTTGGGAGCTTTATCTTTTGTTCTTCCCCCGTTTCAATGTGACGGACAAGGATACTGTTTCCATGTAAAAAGAATCTTAATTGTTCCGCTTGTTTTTTAGCAATGGAAAAAAGTAATATGATATGGTCAATTGTTTCAAATGTCTCGGGTTCAATTTTTGCGATGGCTTGCTCTTTAGAACGAACTGAATTGGTACGGGTATTTTTCTTGTTTACCTGTTCTGATTGATACGAGTACGCAGTAGGTACCCTCTCCTCTTCTTTCTCTTCCTTTCCCAGTTCTTCATCGTCAATATGGATTACGTTATTTGGAACCGAGTTTTTAATAATATGTTCAACATATTGATTAATCCACGACATATCCATATTATTTAACGTCACCGTTTCTTTATCGACACCAAATCGTTGTAACACTTCCTTACGAAAATGATCCCAATGGAAAAGGGGCTCTTGTTTCTCCATGTATGTCCTCTCCTACCTTTAAAAAAATGATAATAAAGCATCATTCATCCTAATAAGCTATTAATAGATATTTACGCTAAAGGGGTGTATTTGGTGAATGTAAAGCTAATTGATATTACCATTAATAATATTTCTAAATCATCGGGGTTCTTTTATGGCAATGACAATACACAAATTAACTTTACTCATCAGTCCACCGAAAAAGAAGGCTTAGGTTCTGTTTCAGGTGATTCCAATCTTGTTTTGAAAAGTCATTTCAGTGTAAGGCCGCTACATCAATCCACTAATTTTAAAGAGTAATATATGTTCCCCTTTCGCAAAAAAAATCGAGAGAAAGACTTACTGTTAGTTCAAGCAATTGAACAATTATCCGAGCGCCTTGACAGTATTGAAATGGCAATGACCGAATCTATGAATCGTAAATTAGTGGAAACGATTCATATTGAAAAGGTCGTACTAGATAAGCCGACATTAGAGCAACTAACATTAAAGCTGGAAAGTCTTGATATTGAAGAGTTAAGCGGTGCTTTAAATATAGGAAACAATTTTGGAATAACCGTTGATAAAAAAGAAAAAGAAGAAGAAACTCTCCTTCCATTTCAAACATCCAAAAAACAAACTGATAAGTCAACGAATCAACAAGAAGTGATGAGCATAAATAAAACAAAAAAAGGATATAGCTTTACATTTGATACCGAAAACAGCTAAGGAGGAATTTGATGTCTATTTTATCCCCTAATATCGAAATTGGAACTTTACGTATAGGTACGATCGAGGGTGCTTCTTGTTTAAACATAGGAAACAATTTTCCGATAAATTTTCGGAGTCAAAAAAAGCACACGCAAGGATTTGGCACGATTGGTGGCGATCAAAATAAATTGGACCATGCTAAAGCCGTTGTGATTGACTCAGATGTACTGGAAGCAATGAATATTCCTGAAAGTGAAATTCCAAGTTGGGTTAAAGACTTAGCAGCTAAAACGACCTAATCTGTAACGATACTGTTGTTATTTACAATGAAATTATTATTTCCCGATATCGTTCCTAAGCCTGTTTTCGTTTGACTTGTTGTAGTGAATGTATGCTGGACATTGCTTCCTATAAAAATTCCTGAGCAATTCGAAAGATTCATGACATTTACATTATTGAGGATAATTGTATTTCCTTTCATTTTATCCTCCTACTTGTTAAAGAACTTGGTTTTGTAGAGATGGTTGAATATCTGGATCGGCACTTGGATTATCGACTCCATCCGGATCGTTGACGATTCCAAGGTTTCCAGAAATGATATTCCCTTGACCATTTGATGCGATAATTTGATTTAGTTTTTGGGGAGAGTTCCAACCTGTAGCATTATTTGTACCAAAAAATATCCCACTACCACTTTGGAATTGCCCAACATTTATCCCGTTAAATAATACGTTTACGGCCATGAATTAAAACCTCCATTCAAGATGCCAGCCAGACAAACAACGATTTTTTCACTTAGGCTATCTTATTCTTGTAGTGGGCATTATGTGAATTCATTCATTCTCAATTAAAATCAAATCTTCAAGTTTCTTCGCAATATCATAGGCTCCTTCTGACTGATTCGAACAAACAACGGTAATCACAGAATAATTTGGATAAAATGCCGAATGAAAGCTCACTCCAGGATCATAGCCCATTACATGATACTTGATGATGTCACCACGATGTTTTTTAATCCATACGCCATAGCCGTAATAGTCTTCTTCCCCATCTTTATCTTTCGCATGACAAGTAAGCAAACGTTGTGTTAGTTTCTCGTTTAACAATTTATGCTGTATTAAACCTTCCCATATCGTAACCATATCCTCTGTTGTGACAAACGCTCCTCCATCCGCCCCACCTTTAACGGGGAGTGAATATATATTTGTCCGCCATGTTCCATCCGGATTGACGATATAGCCGAGAGCTGTGTTTTCTGGGAGAGCATCTAATTCAAAATATCCTGAATCTTTCATGTTTAGTTTTTTAAAGATATGCTCAGTGACATATTCAGTAAAAGATATTTGTGTCACTTGTTCGACAACTAATCCAAGTAAAATAAAACCAGCATTATTATAATGGAATCGCTCCCCGACTCTCCCCTTCATTTTTTTATTTTGAAAAAGAGGTAAAAAATCAGTTAGCTTTCGCAAGTGATACATCGGCGTGTCCACCCATAATTGTTCAAAATCATCCATTTCCTCTTCATCAAAATAATCAGCAATACCAGACGTATGTGTGAGCAGATGATGGATGGTGATTTCGTTATCATAATGGGGAAAATTGAAATGGAGACAATCGCTCAGTTTCGTTGTAAAGCTAAGTTTTTTATTTTGTACGAGTTGACAGATGGCAATCGCGGTAAATAATTTACATCCAGATGCAATGCCAAACCGAGTATTTGTTTGGTTTTCTCTTTTATCTGAACGATGTGCATAACCTTTACTATATTGATGTGATTTATTGTATTCTTTTACAATGACTGAACCGGAAAATGTCTTATCTTTGGTCATCGTATTTTTGAAATCTTTTTCTATATTCTTTGTCATCTTTATCACCTCGGCATAAAGTCAAATGGATTATTTGATTCTTCATTTTCTAATCGTAATCGATACAAATTTAATATCCGGTATTGTTCTTCTGTCATAGCTGTTTTGTCCCAATACATATGCATTAGATTATATTCAAACACTTCCTTTAATTTAAAAAACAGTGGAAAATAACAGAACATATCTGAAGGAATGTCATGTTCCTGAGTATAGCCTTCAAGCAAGGCTTCCCATATAGACTTGGCATAGTCTTTCATATTTTGATTGCCGGAAAATGAGAATTCAAGAGCTGAATATATTGGAACGACTAAGTCATATATATAAAAGTGTTTTTCGCAATCTTGAAAATCAATAAATGATACACCGAGTTCTCGTTTAACAAGTGTGTTTTCCAACCAAATGTCCCCATGGATTAAACCGTAATTATCCTGATTTCTTGAAATGTTTTGGATTTCTTGAACGACAT
Source organism: Alkalihalobacillus sp. LMS39 (assembly GCF_022812285.1). Taxonomy (NCBI): domain Bacteria; kingdom Bacillati; phylum Bacillota; class Bacilli; order Caryophanales; family Bacillaceae; genus Alkalihalobacillus; species Alkalihalobacillus sp. LMS39. The sequence goes on along the minus strand of NZ_CP093300.1, from coordinate 2,574,791 downwards.
CGGCACAGATTTTATGGATAGTTGTTTCTTCCTTTGGTATATACTTTGAAAACTGATATTCCTCATGTTCAAACCAGTCTTTAAGGTGTGTTACAGGATTTTGTTGCTCGTAATTCAAAGTGACTCGGTGCAGTTTTCCGATTTCTTTTCCTACTTTTTTAAAAACTTCGGCATTCCATTTTGACTTTGGGAGATGAATACCAGGGGCTGCTTGAAATAAAACGATACCTACTTCTTTATCGATCCAACCTTGTTCAATTTGGTGATAGTCGTTCGATAAGACTACACGAGCAACACCTACCCCTTCTTTTAACAAATACTGAGTCCACTGTAATTCTTCCTCTTGTTCTTCTAATGTTCGATAATTCGTGACACGGGCAAAATAAACGTGCTTTCCTCCTGTACACTTGTACATCTCATTTGTTACTTGTTCGATTTTTTCGATATGAACAGAATATTTTTCATTTATCATATGTTGGATTTGTTGTAGCTTCTTCGTCATTATGTTCACCTTATTTCATGGTTTCTTTTTTTACTTTACCATGTTGACAGGCGTGTTTGTTGCTCAAAAATAGATGTGATTTGTTTTCGAGCAGTAAGAGTTTGATTAGGAGATTTATGTTAAAATAGAAGGAACTTATGTCGACTTTAGAAAAGATGTTAAAATGGTTTGAGGGGGGCAAAAAGTGAATTTATTCCTTTGGATTACGGTTAGCTTTATCATAATCGGATTTGTTACTCTCGTGTCGATGAAAAAAAGGATGGAGAGTAAGTTAGAGCTTATCAAAGAAAATCCCGAACATAACGAACAGGAAGCTACAACGATTATTAGGTGGATTAGGGCAACTACAGTATGGGGGGTAGTTAGTATTTTTCTTGTTGTGTGGTGTTTTCACGTAATTTGAAATCTTTCACCTATTGTTTTTACCTATGTAGCATATCGATGTGTACACAAAAAGGCACGAAGTTCTCGTGCCTTTTTGTGTTTTTTTACTTTTTTCCTAACCGAATAATTCGTTGAATACTTTTTTCAGAAAGAAAATAACGTTTGGCTAAGTCAGAAACAGAAAGTCCATTAGAGTACTCTTGAAAAATGGCTTTATTTCTGTTCTGTAATTGGCTTTTTGTTCCGTTTTTTTCTCCCCACGCTTTTTTGTTTGTTTCTTTTCTTGGTATATAAAGTGGTTTCCCGTCAACGTATTGCTGAATCAGTTGAATCACTTCTTCTGGCAAAACATCTTCAGCATTCAAATAACTCATCATCTTTGCTCCTTTCGATTTTAGAAATCATAGTAGAGCAAAGACATTAATTCATGACGTCACCTGTTCATACGATTCATACTAACATCATCATCGTTCAACCCTCCCTTTTTAGAATAAAAGTGTGGTAGAATATCATCTTTAAATTTCTCAAGCAGCTCTGAGCGATATGTCCTAGGTCCAGCTTGATGTTTCACTTTATTCCATAGTAAAGCGGCTACTTTCATTTTATTTTTATAAACCTTTGTACGACTGTCTTTGTTAAAGTCTGTCACAAACTGGTTCCACTCGTACGTTTTGTCTTCAGCAGTTTGTTTTTTGTTTGCGACATTTGAACCAGCTTCATATACTTTCAGTAAATCGGCAACAGTCATATTGTAATCTCCCGTTCTTTCTGCTTCTCTTAAGGCGGCGGCCATATCTTTTGTAAAGGAGAATTTAGAGACTTGGTAATAATCTTTAAAAAAGTCACGTGCTTGCTTGTTAAATTTAAACCCATCTGGAATTAGTTTTGTCTGTAATGTAATGGTCGATGAGTTTTGATTTTTGCGGACTTTCATATTTTTATTCCTCATATTAGTAGGTTTCTTTCCGTTAAGAAAATCAATAATTCTACTTTCCAGTTCTGCTTTTGTTCCTTGGGTGGAAAGTTCGTGATGTTTGCAAATTGCTTTCAATTCCTCTTTATACCAGTAATATTGAGTGAATTGCTCGACTGACATTTTTCTTGAAAACTCTGGTCTCTCCAAAATCATCACCACTTTGATAAATCCTATACTTTCCATTATATAAAGATTATGTCTTACATTTCAACCACATACTATCGTGATGTTTCTTTTTTACAAATAAAAATTAATCTAGGAGATGATTGTATATCAAAGGGTTTTGCATCATAGTTTCCAAAGGTAGCTTCAATGGCAAACCCATTTTGTTGTAACATCTTCATCAATTCATGAACATCGTAAAGCTTTATCATTTCTTCATATCTTCTTTTTTCGTTTTCATCTGAAATCAAAATTGATTTATGTACAAACCCATTTATGATTTTTCGATGTTGGATGATTTCAGTTTTTCCAATGGATTCTTTTGAAAACGGGTTAAGATTGGATTGTATATAGGCAGAATTTAAATAATCGAATATAAAATATCCTCCTGGGACTAATGCGCGATTTACACCTTGAATGACCTTTTCGTTATCTTCATCCGTTTTAAAGTAACCGAAACTAGTAAACATATTCACGACTAAATCCATTTCTGTATGAAAGGGTAAATTTCGCATGTCACATCTCATATATTGGATAGGTTCATTTAATGATAGAGTAATAGCTTCTTGAAGAAGAGGAGTTGATAAATCAACTCCTGTCACTCGCCACCCTCTTTGGGCTAAATATCGAGAATGGCGACCGTAACCACAACATAAATCAAGGACAGTCATATTTTCATTTATAGAAATGAAAGGGAGAAGCTTTTCCAACTCACTACTCGCATTTTCATGTCGATGTTTATATATCATTAAATAATCTGTTTGAAAATGTTCTTCATACCAAACACTCATGTATAACTCCTCCCTTCTTTCAAACATTTATTGTGCAATTAATTGTTCAAACTGGTGTTCAAACCAACGTTGGTCTAACTCTTTCCCGATAATAACCATCTCACTTTGACGTTTCTCATCATAATTCCATTCTCGATCGAGTGTACCTGCAAACAACATATGTACACCTTGAAACACAACTCTATTGTTTACATTTTCAATTTGAAGAATCCCTTTATAACGATACATATTAGGACCGAAGTCTTTTAAAATTGACTCCATCCACCTTTCTACTTTTTCTAGATTTAACGGCTTGTCCGTACGCAAAACAAAGGATTTCACGTGGTCATCATGGTGATGATGGTGATCGTCAAGAAAGTTTGGTGCAATTTCAAGTTTTGTATGTAAATCAAAGGAGTATAAGTTTAATATGTCATCTAAGTTAATTTCACCATAATTTGTCGTTACGACTTTGGCAGTAGGGTTCATTCTTTTTAAACGAGTACTTAATTCTCTTAACTCTTTTTCTGCCACTAAATCGGCTTTATTTAATAATAAGATATCAGCGAAGGCAACTTGTTCTTGAGCTTCATGTGAGTGATCCAATTGCTTTTGGGCATGGTAAGAATCAACAACAGTTAGAATGGAATCTAATTCATATGTTTCGGACAAATCGGGGTCAACAAAAAAGGTTTGTGCGACTGGACCGGGATCAGCAAGTCCTGTTGTTTCGATGATGACTCGCTCAAAATCAAATTGTTTTTCAAGTAATTCATAAAGGATACGAATTAAGTCGCCTCTGACGTTACAACAAATACATCCATTGTTCATTTCAAAAATTTCTTCTTCAGCACCAACGACGAGTTGATTATCAATCCCCACTTCTCCAAATTCATTTACGATTACCGCAATTTTATGACCATGGTTTTCTCGTAAAATATAATTCAACAAAGTGGTTTTTCCAGCACCTAGAAAACCAGTTAGAACAGTAACAGGGACTCTTTTATTTTCTGACATGATAGATATTCTCCTTTGTATTCGAATTTCATTTATATTATAATCGTAATGATTACGATTTAAACAACAAAAAAAAAGACAACTTCAAATCGTAATCATTCTTAATTATATCACCAGTCGGAAGGAGTAACAATGAAAATGGAACAATTACCATCAAAAGTGGAACGACATAAGAGGTTCGGTTCTGTCTCCCCTACCAGAGGAGAAAAACCAATAATTAAAGAAGACATGGTTGACCTTCAAAATATACCAAACGATTTTCTTTTCGCACTTGACCGAGTAGGTGTCAGCAAAATTAAACACCCTATTATCGTTTGTTCGGACTATTCCCCTATGGAACAAACATCGATTGGCTCCTTTTCCCTCACAACAAACTTACCTAAGATGAGCAAAGGAATTAATATGAGTCGATTACCTGAATTGCTGCATCATTATTATGAAAAAGGGCTTAAGATGGACTTTGACACACTCTACTCGTTTTGTCATGAGATGACACTGAAAATGGAACAACAGCAAGCTCATATTTCTGTCGAATTTCCATGGTTTTATGAACGTAAAAGCCCAGCATTACATAAAGTAGGTTTGTCTTATGCTCAAATTGGATTGAGTATTCAATATGAGGAAGGAAAAGGTTTTTCTCATGAGGTAGAATTGCTTGTGGCGATAACAACCCTATGTCCATGTTCAAAAGAAATCAGTGAGTATAGTGCACACAACCAGCGGGGCTTTGTCAAAATGAAGGCGAAGTTTTTTGAACCAACTGAACTTAAACAAGATTGGAAAGTCATCTTGCTTGAAGCGGCGGAATCCAATGCGAGCTCCATTTTATTTCCAGTGTTAAAAAGACCGGATGAAAAAGCTGTAACGGAAAAAGCTTATGAAAACCCGCGTTTTGTTGAAGATATTGTTCGCTTAGTTGCAGCTGATTTATATGAGAACGAAACAATCCAAGCCTTTACAGTCGAATGTCGAAATGAAGAATCCATTCATATGCATGATGCGATAGCTTCATTTTCCTATGATAAAAACAGCTGATGGATTTCCATCAGCTGTTTATTCTTGTATTCACAGTTATTACGGACATAGGTGCTGCTATTTTTAAAACTTCTGCCGTTTGTTGACTGCGTACGGACATCTGTTCCGTTAATGTAACAATAATTGTAGTATTTAAAATGATTTTAATGACTTAGCGGAATAGATGTCCGATAGAAATGAAAAAAGGCTAGTTTACCATGAAATAGCGGAACGTAATGGAACGGCTCTCTCTGTTTTTAGTTCTTATGGTAATCATGATTCCGTCCCTGCTCTCCTAATTTTTTAACATGGCTAAAATGAACCCACTCTAAATCTTGGATAAAACGGTGATTATAAGGGTTAGGATAAGCTTTCGAAAAGACGACGCGCTTTATTCCTGCCTGCGCTAGTAATTTCGTACACGTTTCACAAGGTTCATGGGTAACATAAGCTGTTCCCCCGATCACATCTTCTCTTGCATGTAACAACGCATTTTGTTCAGCATGAATCGTTCGGATGCACCGGCCTTGTTCATTTAAGCATTGCTCGTCATTTGTACAATGTTCATGACCATGAATCGACCCGTTATACCCTGTTGCAACGATTCGATTATCTTTCGTTAACACACATCCGACTTGGGCTCGACAGCAAGTAGATCTTTCGGATAGTACAGTTGCTACTTCTAAAAATGTTTCATCCCAACTCGGTCTCATTGAAGCTTCTTCCTTTCCACCTTCAGTTTTTCAAGTGATGATAGAATGTCGTCTTTGTCCATGTTTTCGCCAATAAAGACGAGTACGGGGTCACAATAACTTGGCCATTTTTCAAACAATGCACTCTGATACGAATAGTTAAATAAAAAAACATCATGTTGACCTTCAAGCTGCACAAACCCCTTCACTCTAAATATTTTCGGCCCGAGCGATTGGATAAAATCTAAAAATGATTGTTTTTCAAGTGGATAAGGAAGCTTAACCGTAAAAGTATGTATATGCAACTGGTCATGAACATGAGCTTTTTCCAATGGTTTATTCAATCTTCTTGTTCTTGAAAGAAGGGTTTCTAATGTGGATAACTCTTGTTCTGAGCGAGAAAGCAATACAGCGTTTGGATTCGTTGCTTTTAAGCTTTCGAAGACACTATGGTGTTGCTCTTCATGAACTAAGTCTGTTTTGTTGATGAGTATAACATCAGCATATTGAACTTGAGCTTTTAACAGTTTTTTCAGTTTAATACTCATCTTTTGTTCAAGCCACTGAATTGCATTAACAACTGTGATGACAGCTTTAATCCACAAATTGGAGGTTAATAGCGGATGTGTACAAGCGTCCATTACGTCTACTGGATGCGCTGCCCCTGTTGTTTCGATGAAAATAACGTCTAATGGATATTCTTCTGCTAGTGTTACTAACTGCTTGCTCAATTCACCTTGTAGCGTACAGCAAACACAGCCATTGGCCATTTCTTTCATAGGAGTCCCTTCTGGAATGGCAAAAGAATCAATACTCGTCTCTCCTAATTCATTCATAATGACTCCAACTTTATGTCCAAGTGCATGTTCTTTTTCGATAAGAGATTGTAGAAGTGTCGTTTTTCCACTTCCTAAAAACCCGTTTAGTATAATAATAGCCGTTTGTTTCCTCGTCATTTCTTTCAGTCCAATCTATAAATCGTAATCATTATTATTTATATAGTAATTGAATTCATTCGTTATGTAAACCATCAAATGTTCTTTTGTATTTTACGGAAGAAAAACAACAACCATACTCCGGTTGAAAGCAAACCGCCAACAAATAAGAAAAACCAATGTGAAACGAAGCCATAATAAGAACTAGTAATAGAAGCAAACATTAGTTCTGCACCCCATGTAAAAGGAACAAGATAAGTAATAACGGTCCAAGGTCCATCAAACATATAATTGATAACAGGTGCCCCTAATAAAATATTAATTAGTTTTGCATACGCAATCCCCTCCACTTTATTTTGACAGAATGTCGCTAAGAACATCGTAAGTAACGGCCCATAACAAGAAAATGAGAATAATGCTAGTAGATAGATTCCAACATGGAGTTCCAGCCCATTTACAAGTAAAAACGATAGTATGACCGTTATGATACTTGAAAGGAAAAGCGGAAAAAAAATTCGATATACGATATAACCGATTTTTTTCAAAGGGGTAATTTCGATATATTGAAAAATTCCATCATCTTTTTCATCTAATAATAAAAAACCTGTAAGCATCCCAACCATCATCGGTGCCATGGCGATACACATAATCATAATAAAAGATAAATGGTCAGTTAGTGAAAAATGAGTGATCTTTTCTAGCTGACTATCAATAAAAGGAATTCCATAATGAACAAGGAAAAACATATAAAGAGGACTGGTTAAAACGATCATCATAAAAGGGTCGCGAAAAACATTTTTGATATCACCTAACAAAAATATTTTCACGTTATACGGTTGCTTATGATGAGATAACTTCATAGTGAAATCCTCCTATTTCCCCCAGTATGGAGTAAAATATATCGGCTAAACTGCTGATACGCAACATAAAAAGAAAGTAGTCCCCACATCGTTAATAGACAAATATGGAAAACATAACTTGCATTAAACAAAGAAGTCGATTGGCCGATGGAGGCTTCAATTAACCATAAAGCAGAATAACTTGGAAAAACCTCAAATAATTTAAAAGAAACCCAGTTCACATATTGTAAGAGTGGGATAAACATCACAACCATAAATAAAATAGCACGAACTAAAAAGGAATTAAGAGATTGTGTATGAATCGATATCGCTAACCCGCATGAGGTAAAGAAAAAGCTTGCTAGACAGATAGCCATCGTTAAAGAAACGAAAGAGATAGAATGATTCAAAGAGAAATAAGCTATACACATACTCGTCACCCATGCGATGATAGTCAGTGACAATATTTTGCTCCATAAATACATGGATAATCGGATAGGCGTAATAAAAAGGTATTCAATGATTTGTTGATTTCTTTCTAACATAATAATCGTACCGATGAAAAAGAATCCTAGTGTACTAGGGTCAGTCAAAATGACAATAGCACTCCATAAATCTCGATACTCCACTGGTATGAGCAGTAAAATGCCAATATAGATAACGGTGACAAAAGCATAAATATAATAAAAACCATGTTTAATCTGAAAGTGAATATCGTGTTTTAACAACCGGAAGTTCAACTCAATGTCCTCCCCGTTAATTCAAGAAAGATATCTTCTAATGTTTTTTCTTCCGAATGGATCGCTAAGATTTGATTTTGATTGAGTAGCTGGATAAATCTCTCGTTTTCACCAAGAAGTTGTAATTCGAAATCTTCTTCTACAATTTTATTATGTTCCGAATGTGTCACTGTTACATGTGTAGCTGGATATTGTTGTTTTAATGCTGCTGGGGAAGCAATGACTTTAATTTCTCCATCGACTACAAATGCCACACGGTCACAAAGACTATCTGCTACAGCCATATTATGAGTCGTTATGATAATCGTCTTCCCTGTTTCTTTTTGCTCGACGATTAATTGTTTCACTTTATTAATATTAGCCGGATCTAATCCCGACGTTGGTTCATCTAAAAAAACGATGTCAGGTTGATGTAAAAATGCACGACACACATTTAATCTTATTTTCATCCCTTTAGAAAAGGCTGAAACACGTGTATCGGCAAATGGTTGAAGGTCAAGTTTATCAAGTAAGCTATAAATTTTGTTTTCATTGTTCTTATAAAATGATTGAAAAAATTTCAAATTTTCAACTGCTGTAAATTTTTGATAAAAATTTGGCATTTCAAATGCGACGCCAAGTCGTTGATAAAACGCTGAATCAGCTTGTTTTACAGCTTGATTCAGCACTTGAACATCTCCTTCATAGTCCTTTAAAACACCGATTAAAATTTTTTGAAGTGTGCTTTTCCCAGCACCAGACGGTCCAAGGAAGCCAAATATCTCCCCTTTTGTAACGGTTAAGTTTACATCTTTTAATGTCGGTTTTTTCTGGTTAGGGTAGGTGAAATTCAAATGCCGAACATCAATCATCACTTGCCTCCTTAAAGATGTTATATGCAATTGCTTCAGCCATAAACAAAAGTGTGTCCATATATACTGCTTCTCCAATTTCTTTTTTGTGTAAAGGTAACAAGAATAAGGCACGTAATGCACCAGAAACAACATCAAAATTAATAGACATTTGTACTTTACCAGCTTGTTGTAAATGTTGTAACAATGGTGTGAGACTAATCGTATCTTCTTGGCCATGAGTGTCAAGAACTTCTTTAGGTAGCTTGCGAACGACATATTCATATTCATCCGTTGAATATAACCGGTATAGCAATGGGTATGATTGAATGTGTTTTACCGCATATACGATGACATTAGCAAATTGGGATGGTCCCATTTCTTCAAGATTGGAAAACTGGGACATAACCTCTTGCTTTATTTCAAGTTCATCTTCTTCTAATAAAACAAAATATAAGAGCTCCTTTGATTCGAAAAACTTGTAAAAAGACCCTTGTGCAATTCCAACCCTTTCTGTTAGCTCTTTTATGCTTGTTTTTTTAACTCCTGCTTGTGAAAACAGTTCTCTCGCAACTTTTTTTATTTTTTCAATTATTTGCTTTTGTTCCATTTCATCAAAACCTCGTGGCATTTAACTCCTCCATCATCATGAACGTATGAACGTTTTTATTAATTATTCATACGTTCATAATATTGTGAGAATAAATAATTGTCAATAACATTTTCCGTCCTCTTTCCTTCCTTTGGTCATACTAAACGTGAAAAATATGATGAAAAGAGTTTTTTTGAATGAGAGATATTTTACAGCAGTGAAAGAAGAGTTAGAAAGAGCGTATGATAACACTGAATCTGTTGATTTAGAACAAAGTATCCAATCTCTGCAACAGGCAATTAAATCGTTTTAATAAAAAGAGGGAACATTGCTGTCGACTTTCACTTCGACAGATTCAGTCCGTTTCGTTGTAGTCTGATGGTAATGGACATTCATTCCGCTATTTTTAAAAAAAGTGACGTTTTGCAAAAGGTATCGGACATCTGTTCCGCTATAGTATAAAAATTTATATCTTTTATTGTCGATTTGGTCAAATAGCGGAACGTATGTCCTATAAAATCGGAAAAACATCTAGTTTTTAAGAAATAAAGGAATAAATGTCCGTTACAAAAATAAAGCCCTCAATTGGAGGGCTTTCTAATTAGAAATTACGAAATTGACCGAATTGGTTTTGATTTCTAATTTGTTGTGCATTTGACCCAATAAATCCTGGTTGGGAGTTTGGTTGCTGATTGAACTGACCAAATTGAGCTTGTTGATATTGTGGTTGATATTGTGATTGTGCCGATTGAGCATTCTGTTGTCTTACATGCTGAATATCTGTACCAGCAAAAGATGTTTGCGCACCAGGGTAAGAACCGAAATTGTTTTGTTGGTTTTGTTGTTGATAGCCAAAATTTGGCTGAGCTGATTGCGGGTTTTGTTGTCTTACTTGCTGCACATTTGTTGAAGAAAAGTTTGGTTGCCCTTGACCGAAAAAGTTTTGCTGAGAGTTAAAACTTTGTTGTCCAAACGGTTGGCCGTATTGTCCTTGAGCGGATTGGGCATTTTGTTGCCTTACTTGTTGAATGTTAGTTCCCGCCATTGACTGTTGATTTGATTGTGAAGTAGGTTGCTGGAATCCATATTGTTGTTGTTGTATTCCACCGAATTGAGCTTGGGCATTTTGCTGTCTGACTTGGTTTACATCGGTATTTGCAAACCCTTGTTGAAACGAAGATTGTTGTCCATAAAATTGAGTTTGATTATAGTTTGTCATATAACACACCTCCTACCGCTTACTATTTACAAACAATAAAATAATATTTATTGTATTTATTAACGGTAGGAGGAAAAATCTATTGTAGAATACGCTCAAAGGCTTGCCACGGCATTAATGCACAATTATGACGAGCTTTTAGTTGATGAACACCTTTTAAAGCAATCGCATCTCCAAGATCTATCGATTCTGGCTCAATTCCCTTCCGAATCATCGTTTCCATTGCTTCACGTAACTGAAAAGCTTCCTCTAAAGTAACGCCTTTAAGTCGAGTGGTCATCATCGAACATGAAGCCATACTAATACTGCAACCCTCGCCAACAAATGAAATATCACGGATCGTATTTTCCTCACTTACATTTACATATAGTGTCATGACATCACCACATGTTGGGTTTTTATAATGTTTGACGAGTGTATTGTTTCCATTTATTTTTCGATGGTTTCGTTTTGATTTTGCATGATCCAACACAACACTGTGATAAAGATTGTCGAGCATATTTTCCCTCCTAGTCTGTTACTATGCTAGTATAAGGTTATGCTTGTTGTCTTTGAACATCCCATGTAAACGGGTCTTCAAACGAAATCCAATCCTCAATTATTTCTGAATCTGTCAGTAGACACTCATCCAACTCTTTCATGATTTTTTCTTTTTCGAGTTCGGTTCCAATAAAAACTAGCTTTGTATGACGGTCACCGTATTGTGGATCCCATTGTTGTTTAATATATGGGTTTTGCTTTAAAATTTGTTGTTTTTCTTTTTCCGGTAAACTAGCTACCCAATACGAAATCGGCTCAAGGGAAACAGATGGCCCCGCTTGTGATAAGAGTAAAGCAAGATTGTTTCGAGTTGCACACCAAACAATGCCTTTCGCTCGTACGATGTTTTTTGGCATCGACTGAATCCACCGTTGAAATCTGACAGAATGAAACGGCTCTCTTCGACTATAAACAAAAGAGGAAATTCCGTATTCTTCTGTTTCAGGCGTATGTTCTTTATGACCGCCCTCTTCTAATTCTCGCAGCCAGCCGGCAGATTGACTTGCCTCATGAAAATTAAATAAACGGGTATTTAATATTTCTTTCGGTTCAACCTTTCCGTGTGAAGTACGTATAAATTTCGCAGTCGGCTGTAGCTTTCGTAGAACGTGTTCTAATTTTGTGATTTCTTCTTCAGTGACTAAATCACATTTATTAATGACGATCACATCACAAAATTCAATTTGGTCAATCAATAAATCAGCAATTTCCCTTGTGTCTTCATCTCCAAGCGCTTCTTTTCTGTCAAGTAATGATTCTCCCGATTGAAAATCATGCCAAAACCGATTCGCATCAACAACCGTAACCATCGTATCTAAACGACAGAATTTTGTTAAATCAATGTTGAGTTCTTCATCTATGTAAGAAAACGTTTGAGCAACAGGAACAGGTTCACTTATCCCGGTTGATTCGATCACGATATAATCAATATTTCCTGCTTTCGCTAATTTTTCCACTTCGATTAGCAAGTCCTCTCTTAGCGTGCAGCAAATACATCCATTTGACATTTCCACTAATTTTTCATCCGTTCTTGAAAAATCTCCGCCTTGTTCAATTAAATCCGCGTCAATATTAATTTCACTCATATCATTGACGATGACTGCTACCCTAACCCCGTCACGATTTTTTAACAAATGATTAAGTACAGTCGTTTTTCCAGATCCTAAATACCCGCTTAATACTGTAACTGGAATGATGCTCATTTTATTTCCTCCTTTTATAAATCGTAATGATTCTTATTTATGTATTGTAGCGGGGTTTCTTCATTCTGTCAAAGCATTGCTTTTCTAAATAGAAAAACCCCACGTAAAACGAAACTCGTTTACATGGGGTTTTTCATTAAATATTAGGAAAGAAAGAGTGCAAAAGCGACTCCTATGACTCCTAGTATAGCTAGAATATAGACTGGTTTGTTTGGCATATTCCCATTGCGTTCCATTGCTTTCCCAAACATATAAAAGACTAATGGATGAACTAAAAACGGCATAGAAAAGATAAATGGGATGAGCAAGGCGGCTTCTGTTCCAAACATCTCCCCTTGTATAGCTGCAAATAAGCCAAAATGAGATATCGCTGACGTTTGGGCCATCGTAGTGTATTCAAATGACATTGTACTTACACTTAGCAACATCAATCCACCAAACACCGCACATATTTGCCATCCGAACGAAAATTGCATTAAAGCTTTTACTTCTTTTCTATCATCATTATTAGCTTTTCTTAAATTAAATAATGCAAGAGCTGTCAATCCAACACCGATCGCTACAATAACGGCAGTTGGTCCGAACCAAAGGGAACCGCGTTCGGCACTAATCGCTAAAATCGAAAATACAAATATATGTCCAAAAAATGGAATGTTAATCATAATCGGCGCACGTTTTGCGGCGATGCTACCGAAATCACCTGCCGTACAAGCACCTGTTAAGCCAGAATGTGATAAGGAACCAGCCATTCCTGGAGCTAAGTTTCGGGCATGTGACGTTCGTGCAATGAGCATCACGAGGGCAATTCCACCAAACATCCATAATAATTGACCGAAAAACCCGTACGCTAACACGGCATTCATTCCTTCAATGGCAAAAGCATCGCCAATGCGGGAGCCACCAACCATAAAATTAGCAGCTAAAACGACTGGTATCCCTGCAAATAATAGAGCACGTATCGTTGGGCCAAATGTCCAGTTATAAAAAATGGCTCCAAGTGCAGCTGAAATCATCATCGCAAAAAAGATTTGTGGAAGCGCAATTACCGAACTAATCGCTTGAGCAATATGAAAAGAAAGATATAAAACAACAATTATGAGTACTAGCTCGAGCAGGCCTTTGCGTATATATTGATGTTTGTTTTTGATTTGAGCACGATTATCAATAAGGATTACAGCAAAGACAATTCCAATATAAGCAATCAGTGGATTGTAAGCAGCCAACCCTTCTGCTCCTTGCCCATGTAAAATCATTCGAACAAAAGCTTCAATCCCTAATAATAAGAAAAAGGCCCGAATGATAAAAATAAATTGTGTACGGCTTGTCCCTAAAATTGTTTCATCATCGCAAGGAACAACAATATCATCAACTTCTAATTTTTTGTTTCCTAAAATTTTGCGAAGTTCTTGTCCCCCAACGAAAAAAGAAACAATTAACGCAATAATCGTAGTTCGCGCCATAAAATCAACAAACGGAAACTCAACTAATCCTGGTGAGGCAATACCAACATTCACGAGAATAAAGCCGAGTAAAAGTCCGAAAATAACGATGATTAGAATCGGTGAGAACCTTGTTCCTGCAACAACGGTTCTTGAAATTAACACCATTGGTATGAGGAAAAATAATAAAATCCAAAATTGATTTAACACTTGCAAATGAGTAATTTGTTCTATAATCTCCAACGTTCTATCCCCTTATTCAAATATACTGATAAAGTGTACCTTAACTCTTGAAAAGAGTAAATGGATGTAAGCCTATACATCTAGTACACAGAATAGTAAATGATTTCAGAACACTTATTTTTTATGGTATACGATTATTAGGATAAACACATAGTGGACACTTTATGACGAAAAAGAGAAGGTGTTTGTCACACCTTCTCTTTTATCGTTCGTTTACTATGAACTCTTCTTGTACAGGTTCAGATGAATACAATTGGATGCAATTACGACCATGATGTTTTGCCTCGTAAAGTGCTTTATCGGCTTGTTGGATTAAGGTTGTTAGTAAAAGAGGTGGTTGGTCAAAAGAAAAGCTTTCTGTCGTAATTCCAAAACTTGACGTAACCCGAATGTCATCGCTATCTACTGTGATAATTGCTTCATATACTAGGGTACGAATGTCATTGGCGATTAAGCTAGCATCTAGCACCGACGTATTTGGTAAACAGATAATAAACTCTTCTCCACCGTATCTTCCAATAATGTCAGTATCACGTAAGCAAGTTTTTGCTGCATGAATAACTTCCACTAACACTTTATCGCCAGCTTCATGGCCATACGTATCATTGACCATTTTAAAGTGATCGATATCAAACATAATAAAAGAAATAGTCCCCTCTTGTTCTTTTATAGATGTGATGATTTGTTCTGCTTTTTTCATAAAAAAAGTCCGGTTTAAAATTTGTGTTAAGCCGTCCATACTTGCTAATAACGTTAATTGTTCTTCTAATTTTACTCGTTCAGTAACATCAACAAATGAAATAACTCGACCAACAAACGATTTACGATTACGATAAACAGGGGTAAATCGGATATCGTAATGCCGTGTTGTTTCTATCTTCTCCATATGGTAATCAGAGTCTTTATAGGACATAAGGATGTTCTTTAATTCAGGTTGTTGTTGTAACACTTCAGCAATGGACCGCCCAAGTACATGATTTCCTAAAGAAGGAATAATCCTTTTCATTGCATGATTATAATCGATAATCCTATTTTGTTGATTTACTACAATAACCCCTTCTTGCATATTTTCAAAAATGGTTTCACGAGCAATGGGAGCAACATTAAACATTTGCAAGGAAAGAATTGCAGCTCCATGAAATAAAAAAGCAACACTCATTGAAATGGGACCTGTGTCGATCCCATATGGACTAGTGCCAGTTAAATAAAACATACTTCCGATAATCGGAACAATAAGACCGATGACCATTAGAAAAATTTGCATTTTAAATCGGAATCGAACTTTTTTCATATGAATAAGCAATATACATAAGCTTGCGGCTATACATACATAAAGGAAAATCGAATGGACGTAAAACCAAAGCCCTCCTTCTAACACTAAAAGCGGAAAAGGTCCATCTGTTGAAACGGTAACTGAAGTATAGTAATAGTGGTGCAAGTCGTTTGTGAAATGAAAAAAGATAGTTAGTTGCGGTATGAAATATAAAAAAAATAAGAGAATTGGAGGCGGTTTTCGACCGACATACTCTACACACATGAGCAAAATAAATACGGGAATAAAAGGCAAAGCTAAATACTCAACTTTTAACCATAACTTCATCGCTTCTAGCGTTGTACTATTTAATTCTAGAACATAGGAAAATGAAAAAATAGCACACATTAGAGTAGCAAAGATATAATATCTTCCACCTGGCGCAGATTTAAATGTAAATAAAGCATACATACATAAAAATAAACAAAGTAAACTTCCAAATACTCCAACAACCGTAAATATGAATAATTGCTCAGCCATACCATCTACTCCATAGTAAAAAAGTTTTAAGTCTTTTCATTATAATGGTAATCGGATATGCCGACTAGCTTTTTTTTGGAGGGAAAGACGGAGGAACCCTTTAAATTAAAAAAGCTAGGATACGAACCGTGTATGCTTTTATCATACTTTCGTTACGTCCTAGCTTTATAAAATCCTATTTATTTTGCTAAATGGAATATTTGTAACACATCTTCTTCTTTCAATTTCACAAAGTTTCCTAGTTCCCATCGTTCCGTTGCTTTTTTTGCCATTTCCTTAAAATGGGTCTCGTCAATCTCAACCTCTGTTAATGTAATTGGCATACCGATAGATTGTAGAAATTGCTCGAATCGTTTTATTCCTTCTTTTGCTGTTTTTTCGATATCATATAAATCAATCTCAACATCCCAAACACGATGAGCAAATTGGGCAAAACGATGAATGTCATGCTTATAAACATATTTCATCCAAGCTGGAAAAATAATCGCAAGGCCTGCTCCATGAGCAATATCATAAATACCACTAATTTCATGTTCAATATCATGACTAGCCCAATCCCCAATTCTACCTGTACTTAATAAATCATTATGGGCAATCGTGCCAGACCACATAATCTCAGCACGGGCATGATAGTTAGTTGGGTCTGTTAATACAGTTTGTGCATTTGAAATAATCGTACGTAATGTCGCTTCACATAAACGGTCTGTTAACTCTACATTCATTTCATTTGTAAAATAACGTTCTAAAATATGAGCGATCATATCAGTAATCCCACATGCTGTTTGGTATGCCGGTAATGAATATGTAAGTTCGGGATTTAAAATGGCAAATGCTGGTCGCATCGAAGGATGACCCGTTGCTCGTTTATATAAGCCATCTTCATTTGTAATGACGGTTCCTGCACTACTTTCACTTCCTGCAGCTGGAATCGTTAAAATCACTCCTATTGGTAAACAATCACCTACATGGGCATCTCCTGTGAAAAAGTCCCATACGTCACCATCATATTTCACCCCAGCAGCTATCGCTTTAGCCGAATCGATGACACTTCCTCCTCCTACTGCGAGAATAAACGGGATATTATGTTCTTTACAAAGCGAAATTCCTTCTCTCACAAGGCTGACCCTTGGGTTTGGAACAACGCCACCTAATTCAAATATTTCGATGCCTTGTTCAGTTAATGAAGCGACAACTTTAGCATAAAGGCCACTCTTATTTATACTTCCTCCACCGTAATGAAGTAATATTTTTTTCCCGAACGGAACAGTTTCTTGTCCTACCTTTTGTTCTGTATCTTTACCAAAAATAATTTTTGTGCCATTTTGAAATTCGAAATTATGCATACTTCCTCCTCCTTTCTCTCATCTTAGTCTGAAAAGAATGGAAACGCAAGCGTTTGCAATTCCTTTAAAAAAGGCTATTTTTTGGTATGAATTAATCGTCTTGAAATAGTAAAGTCAGGTGATACTACGGGAGAAAGGAGGATTTTACATGACAAATATAATGGATGGAATGGATGCTGTACGTTTCCGTTCGGGGAATCCGATTACAGGTAAACGTAAAAAACACCAAAATAGAAACAAGAAAAAAATGCCACTCGTTTTAAAAAATTTAAAAAATGGATCATAAAAGAGATTGCTCTATAAGGCAATGTGCCTTATAGAGTCATATTTCACCGTATGGAGGATGGACACTTGAAAAATGAAATCGTGCAACATATAAAAGATAATGCTGTTCGCTTTGACTCGATCGACGATTTACAACCGATGCTCGAACAAGCAAGTGATGCCCAATACATTTTATTAGGAGAGGCAACCCATGGGACATCTGAATTTTATACACTCCGAACGGAAATATCAAAATGGTTAATTGAAAAGAAAGGCTTTCAATTTATTGCTGTTGAGGGAGACTGGCCTGCCTGCTATGAAGCAAATCGCTACATAAAAGGGTACAGCTCGATTCATAATGCTGCTGATGCATTACAACAGTTTAACCGGTGGCCAACTTGGATGTGGGCAAATAAGGAAGTTACTGAGTTGTTAACGTGGCTTCGAACGTATAATGATACTTTACAAAAAGAAAAAGTTGGATTTTACGGAATCGACATTTATAGTTTGTGGGAATCAATGGAAGCTGTCGTACTGCATTTAGAAAAGATTGGTTCTCCTGCTGCCACCGCTGCGAGAAAAGCATTTGATTGTTTTGAACCATTCCACCGTGAGCCACAACTTTATGGTGTATCCGCATCCCTATATGGAGAAGATTGCCTTGATGAACTTTTACAGCTATTAGATGAGCTACAAAAAGCAAAACGTAATTTTCCGAATGATGAAGAATCTACATTAAACGTACAAGTAAATGCAATTGTAGCCGATAATGCAGAACGTTATTACCGGGCAATGGTGACAAATGATAATGAATCGTGGAATGTGCGTGATCGTCATATGGTAAATGTCATTGAAGAAATATCAACATTTTATGGCAATGGTGCTAAAGGAATCATTTGGGAACATAACACTCATATTGGTGATGCGAGAGCAACTGATATGGCAGAGGATGGAATGGTCAATGTGGGGCAACTCGCTCGTGAACGTTATGGAACGGAAAACGTCTATGCCATTGGGTTTGGAACGTATGAAGGAACTGTAATTGCAGCTGACCGCTGGGGTGAACCTATGAAGGTGATGTCTGTCCCAAAAGCGATTCCGCATAGTTGGGAAGCTTATTTACATGAAGCGGGTGCTTATAACAAATTTATTCAGTTTTCAGATAACAATCGCTCTTTCTTTACAAAAACGATAGGCCATCGAGCCATTGGGGTCACATACAATCCTCACTACGAACATTATGGAAATTATGTCCCCTCACAAGTAGCCAACCGCTATAATGGATTCATTTATGTGGATAAAACAACCGCACTTCACCCGCTCCAAGAAAAAGTACTGCAATAAGGAAAGAATTTGAACGCTAAAAAGACCGTAGAAAACTACGGTCTTATTGATTTCTCATTATGTTTTTTCATTTAATCCTATTTTGTTTCTCCTGGATTCTCATCCCAAGACATTGTAATCACACGTGTTGCTTCATCTTGCCTAATTTCTTCTTCAGTTGCTTTTTTACTTAATTCCTCATCATTATTAATGCCAGGGGCAATTGTCGGTTTGTTTTCCTTTTTTTCTTTCAATGCCTTCACCTCTTCGAACGAATGAATAAATCAACTGTTATTGTTCACTATCTTGCGTCGAATTATTTTGAGCTTGTTTGTTATTTTTTAAATTATCTCTAATGATGAGGAACATCACAATGGCAATGACAAGTTGTAAAAATAACCCTAAACTAGCCCAAGAATGAATTTTAAATTCATATATATCATTTTTATCTTCAAATAATAGTAACGATAACATGCCCATTAATAATGTAAGTGGAATTAATGTTACTTTATTTTTACTATTCGTTATCATATTCACAGATCGGTTTAAACCATATAACATTAGAGCCAACTTTGAAAAAATAGTTGGAAAATATAAAGAAACAAGAAAAAAATCTAAACGGTCCAAAAATTCTGTAAGTCGTATTTGCTGAACAAGTGTGTAACTTGGGTACGTTGTGAAGCGGACGATCTCAGAGCCTATTACTGCTGTTTGACTAAAAATTAAAATAAACAATAAAAATAACCCTAAACCTCCACCCCATATTAAGGATAGTTTTGATTTTTGATATGATTTTGTTGTATTCAAAATTAAAAACACAATAATGATTTCTCCAATCCAAGCAAAGCCAATAAAACTCGACTGAAGTAAAGAAGGAATTACATGGAATCCCATGACTGGTTCAAAATTGGCTAAACTCATCTCTTCAAATAAAGAGATGGGAATAAATAAAATCACAATAATAAATAACACATACATGATTTCATTGAACCGAGCGATGACTTCAATTCCTGCCCATGCTATATATAAACTAGTTCCGATAAATAGCATCGTTACAACAAATGTTGGTGTTAACGGTAAAAGCGTCGTATCGACAAAACCAGTTAAAATACGAACATCTCGAATTAAAATATGGGCTATGAAAATAAACATTAACAGAGCAAATCCTTTTATTTTCCAGCTTTTCGAATCGAAATCGAGCACTTGTAATTTTTGTATGCCAAACATACCAATGCTAACAAGAATTACTACATAAGCAAATAGGAAGAGAGGTACAACCCATGTATTTTGTAATGATAAATCGGTTAACGATTGTGGCAACACAACTAAGCTACTTGCAATCGTCATATTAGCTGCTAAAAACCCAAGTTGTCGATGTGAAATGTGAACTTTCATCTTCCAATCACCCAATTCGTAACCGCACCAAATGTTTGCTGTATAAAGTCTATATACAAGTTCAAGCCGATTTTAAATTCAAGAAAAACCGCTACAGTCGCTGTTACAATGGAAAAGCCGATATAAAGCTTTTTTAGCTTACTATCTTTTTTTATCACGTCGAATTGAAGTACATAAGTTGCAATAAGAACGAACCAAATAAAAAGAACTTGCAACATTCGCCATCACTCTCCTACACCAATCCCTTTAGTCATGAGACCTGTCCACTCAATATCGCTGTTTACGTGAACTTCAAATTCCATATTAGGTAGATTTTCGCGCCAACCTTCCTTCCATTCGTTATGCCAGCGTTCTCTTTCCCTTCGTTTAAGCAGCCAGCCAAAACCAAATGAATCCATGTTTCGTGCAAATGTTTCTTCAAGAATCGAATTTATTTCTGCTTTCACATCTTCTTCTATTTTTTCATTCACCCGTTCTAATGAATTAGGTTCCTCGAAATTAATTTCTGTTTCATTTTCAATAATGGAACCAGTCAAATCGATAGTCACGACAAAAATTGGATTATCATTTTCAATTCTGTACGAAAAGTTACTGGATTGTTGTTTAATTCGAGTATTAATGGATTCGGTTTCTGTCCAATCAATCGCATACGACTTTCCTTCCATCTTCCCTATCATCCACTTGACCGCTAAAGTTTGACCTTCATCTGTAAAAAATTCGACTTTATCCCCTTTAAACATCGCAACTTTATTTATCCCTACTTGTTCTTCTACTAACTCAGGGTCAGGGCTTAAGTTGTCGACAAGAGATAACACGGGTAAAAAAGGATCGCTTCCTTTTTGCTGGTATTCTATAAGGAAGTCTCGTAACGTAATTTCAAAATGATTGACACCGAGCTCGCGAATGGCCTCTGACGTTAAGTTTTCTAGGTGGGGTTTCGCTGCTATTATTTTTTTTGCATCGCCTTCTGCCACAAATAGTTGAGTTGCTAATCGAGCTTCTCTTGTTCTAGTTAACACATCTAGTGTTTTTCTAACCCCTTCTCGCGCTAATTCTTCACCAAATACTGCGATACGACGATGTCCAAAAATTAATTGTCTTGATAGCCTTTGTTGAAGCTCCGCATTCGCTTCGCGAACATTCCTTCCAACTCCGGCGTCTAAAAGAAACATCGCTCCGCCGGAAGTACCACCACCGCCTTCGCTTCCAACTCCACCCATTTCACCAGGTAATGGTATTTGTGTTGTCACTATATACTCTGCTTCATTTAATTTGTCATACGTAGTGGCTGTTACGATCGCAATATCATTTATTTCTTTTCGGTCCCAACAACCTGTAGACAAAAGGACTATTAAAAGACTTGCAATAACAGGCCATTTTTGTTTCATAGTTTCCTCCTACGAATTAGGATGGTTGTTCTGGCGACGGTTTTAAATCATGTTTTTGTCGCTGTTGATTTTCTTTTACAAATTCTTTTTCCCTTGTATCAGACATCCATTTAGGAACTCTGACAAAGACATCTTTTAGTCTAGAAAACCTCATAGGAGCAAGCGGTTCAAAATAAGGGACACCGAATGAGCGTAACTTACATAAATGAGTAGTCAATAAAATCATCCCTATGACAATTCCAAACATCCCAAACATCGCTCCTAAAATCATCAATGGAAAGCGAAGTAACCGAATCGATATAGCTAAGCTGAATTTAGGAATCGTAAACGATGCAATTCCTGTTAAAGATACGATAATAACCATTGGCGCAGAGACAATTCCCGCTTCTACTGCCGCTGTTCCAATAACAAGGGCACCAAGAATACTAACAGCTTGTCCAATCGTTTTTGGTAAACGTACACCGGCTTCTCGTAACGCTTCAAATGAGATTTCCATAATTAACGCCTCCACAATGGCTGGAAAAGGAATGGCTTCACGACTGGCCGCAATACTTAATAGTAAATTAGTCGGAATCATTTCTTGATGATACGTCGTTACAGCTACATATAAAGCAGGTAACAATAATGCAACTCCTAAAAAAATAAATCTGATAAATCTTAGAAAAATTGAAATATAAAATCGTTCATAATAATCCTCACTCGCTTGAAACTGCTGCCAAAAGGTTGACGGAATAATCATACTGAACGGGGTGCCATCACATAATATGGCGATTCGACCTTCTAGCAAATTACCTGCAACAGTATCGGGTCTTTCCGTTATTTCAATTTGTGGAAATAAACTCCAAGGTTGGTCCTCAATTAATTCTTCGATATAGCCTGACTCTAATACGGCATCAATTTTAATTCGGTCTAACCGGTGATATAATTCAGCTAATACCTTTTTATCTGCTAGACCATCAATATATGCAATATTGATACTTGTTTTCGTTTGTTCTCCGATTTTCCTCGCTTCGATTTTAAAATCTGTTGTTTTAATTTTTCGACGTAGCATTGAAGTGTTCACTCTAATATTTTCGATAAAGCCTTCCCTTGGGCCACGGATGGCAGTTTCTGATTCAGGTTCTGAAATCGCTCTCGTTTCAAATCCTGAAACTGGGTATATAATTGCTTTATTATATTGATCGATAAGCAATACTGCATTTCCTTCTAGTATATCTATAGAGATCTGTTCAACATCATAATTTTCAGTCACATCAGCTACGGCTGTAATCTTTTCTTTTATTTGTTTCCATGTGACATTGTCATAAGAATTTTGATGTTGAAGTTCATCGATGATATGAGCTTGGATATCTTCTGTATTTACTAATCCATCGATAAATAATAGATAGCCTACCCGGTCATCTAACCGAACTTTTCGATAAACAAGATCTGAACAATTAGAAAAGATCCCTTTAAAAGTCGCAATATTCGTTCCAATTTCCCTAGATAAATGTTGTTTTTGTTTTGTTTCATTCATATTTAAACCCCTTTTCTAACTGCTCCTAATTTTCCCTCGTTTCCCTTCTTTATTCTTGTTCCTCAAAGTTTGTAAAATAATTAACAGTGAACTACATTCGTTAAATGGATTGGATGAAAACAAAAAAACACATCTAGTATAAAAACTAGACGTGTTTTTTTAAAAGTTAATGAGGAATATAAAAATTTTGATGTAGCAGTGAAGCTTTGAAAGTTTATTCAAGGAGAGCGAAGGCTGCGCACCTGCGCGTTTCACCCCAAGAAAAGCACTTGGGGTTCACTGTTAAAAGCGGGCAGGGCTCCGCGCTTCGCTTGGAAGAAAAGACGCTCCGCGTTTTTCTTAATTATTTGTCTTGATTTGCAGGGTTTAAAGAGGTCTCAGCCATATCAGCTAGATCTTGTGCATTTTTACTCATTTCTTGAATGGTTGCTGTAAATTCTTGAATGGCACCTGCTTGATTATCTGTTAATTTATTAATATCAGTAAAGGATACATTAAGCTTTTGCAGTAATTGCTGAATTGTATTTGTAATCTCATTTATTTGATTTACATTTTCTTTAGAGTTTGTTGCTAGCTTTCGAATTTCATTGGCCACAACAGAAAATCCTTTACCAGCATCCCCAGCTCGTGATGCTTCAATCGCTGCATTTAAGCCAAGTAAATTACTTTGGTCGGAAATGCCTTTAACAACAGAAGAAATTTGCCCAATTTGTTCAGCACTAGTACTGACATCCTTCATTTGTGAGGAAACTTCAGTGACTTGCTCTGCAAGAACCGATACAGAGTCACTAATATCTTCAATTGAAGTCGCTGTTTGTTCAACAATCGCCGAAAAGCTCTCAGCCATTTCAAATAATTTATTTGCTTTTTCAAGACTCGTCCCTAACCCAACTCCGCCAATGACTTTCCCTTTTTCATCATGTATAGGAATAGCGTGGGCAATTAAAGGAAATCCAAATATTTCTTTTGGAACAAGCGCAGTTTTATCAGTATTTCTCCGAATTGCTTCTGTAATAATATCCCCTTCAGCAAGTGGATCACCAGGCTTAACATTTAACGAAAATGTGTTACCAGGAATATTAATGAGCAATTTTTCTGTATCATAAACTCCTACTGTAATATCATCTTGCACAAGCTTATTTAAATAAGGTGCTACTTGCACAAACGCTTGAAGGATATTGCTTTGTGTGTCTACTTGTGTACTTGTCATTTGAACACCTAACCTTTCATTTTAATATGGAAATTGACGTTGTCCGTAATGGATAGAAATCCATTTTAATGTTGTAAACTCATCTAAACTCCATTCGCCATTTAAACGACCGATTCCAGATTGTTTTTCTCCACCAAATGCAATAATAGGCTCATCATTAATCGTGATATCATTTACATGAATCATACCCGTATGAACTTTTTTCGCCATTTCTACGCCTCGCTCTATATTAGCTGTATGAATGGCACCACTTAAACCAAAGCGTGTATCATTTGCAAGTTCAATTGCTTCCTCTTCCTTTTCAAATGGCATGATACAAACGACTGGTCCAAACAACTCTTCTTGCGCAATCGTCATTGATGGTGTGACATCTGTAAAAATAGTTGGCTCAATTAATCGACCTTGCATTTTTCCTTTTAAGGCTACAGTTGCATCCGATTTAATTCCTGTTTCAACTAAGTGTTTCAATGCGTCAGCTTGTCGGTTATTAATAACAGGACCAATGACAGTAGCAGGGTCTTTCGGGTCTCCGACTTTGAGCGAAGCAACTTTTGCTATAAACTTTTCAACAAACTTATCATAAACTGGCTTTTGAACTAAAATTCGATTGGCTGACATGCAAATTTGTCCTTGGTGTGTAAATCGACTGAAAGCAGCCGCATTAACCGCGTAATCTAAATCCGCATCATCCATAATGATAAATGCACTGTTTCCGCCTAGTTCTAATAAAGGTTTTTTAAAATGTTTCATTGCAACTTGTCCAATATAACTACCGACTTTTGTAGACCCTGTAAAAGATATAATTCTTGGAATTGGATGTTCAACAAAAGCATCGCCAATTTCATTAATATCGGTAATGACTACATTTAATAAACCTTTAGGTAAACCAGCCTCTTCAAAAATTTTCCCTATTAAAGTTCCACCTGTAACAGGTGTATCCTCATGAGGTTTTAATACAACACCGTTTCCGGCACCAAGCGCTGGTGCAACAGATTTCATCGATAAGAAGAATGGAAAATTAAAAGGACTAATGACACCGACAACACCTATAGGTGAACGATACAAACGATTTTCTTTATTATCTTCAACCGATGGTAAAATCTTGCCTTCCATTCTGAGTGGAAATGTTGCTGCTTCTTTTATCATGTTTTTTACTAACCATATTTCAAAGCTTGCTTTGACTCGAGTTCCACCTAACTCTTCCATAATAATGGTTGTAATAGCATCTTCATTTTCTTCAATATAGCGAACCGCATTTTCTAAAATATCACGTTTTTTGTAAGCATTAACTTTATCCCATTCCGTTTTAGCTAGCGCTGCAGCTTTATATGCTAAGTCTACATCTTCCGTAGTAGCAATTTTCACTGTCGCCAATACATCATCATTATAGGGATTTATATTTTGAAGTATAGTTGAGCTGTTTCCTTGTCTCCATTCACCATTAATAAATTGTTTATTTAATGTACTAAAGTTTAACATCGTTTACCTCCGTGTTTTTGTAACTTAATCACTAATACTATTGAACTATACTTAAAAATTTTAACATAAAACCAAGCAGAGATAAATACATTTTTTAGGATTTATATAAAACATAATAAACAGAAGAAAGAAACAGACGTTTTTTTAGCATTAGTGGATATAAAAAAAACGTATTGGAATGTCCAATACGTTTTCAATCGTGTTACGGGTTTGTGGACCATAGCCCTGCCGATTTAATGAAGATTCTTGGATGAAGTTTTAATTGAGCAACGATAAACTCTGCTAAATCTTCAGGCTGCATCACTTTTTCAGGATTGCCATCTGTTAAGTTTTCTTTAAAGGCAAGTTCTGTTGCTACTGTACTAGGTGTTAGAGCAGTGACACGGATATTATGCTTTCGCACTTCTAGAGCAAGAGATTCTGTAAGCCCTAATAAACCGAATTTAGAGGCACTATAGGCACTTGTAACCGGTGCGCCTTTTTGCCCTGCCGTGGATGAAATATTAATAATATCCCCACCATTTTTTTCAATCAACTGTGGAAGAACGGTACGAGTGACATAATAAACACCCATTAAATTAATATCAATGATGTTCTTCCACTGCTCTGGTGTTAATTCGAGAAATCCTCCAAATGTACCAGTGCCTGCGTTATTAATAACAATATCAAAAGCTCCTAGCTCCGCTGTTACTTTTTCAATCGCAGCTTCCACTTGTTCTAGTGATGAAACGTCAGCTGTCGCGTACGCCACATTAACGCCTAACGCTTTAATTTCATCAGCGACAGCTTGTAAATCACTTTCTGTTCGAGCGAGTAATGCAACATGAACACCTTCTTTTGCTAAAGCGATTGCTGTAGCTTTTCCAATTCCTTTGCCTGCACCTGTGACAAGAGCTGTTTTTCCACTAATTGTTTGTCCCATAAGAAAATCACCCTTTCTTTTCATCCATATCCTAACATTATGTATGATGAGGATTTTATCATACAAAACCGAAATACGAATGTCAAAAGAGATGCTTATGAAGTTTTTCTCACATATAACCTTTCCTAAAACTAGGGGAGCTTTTACTATAATTTTTATAGTTGATTGCCTATTGCCCTAACGAATCGTATTTTCCTACATAAGAATAGAATGAGGAACTTTTTATGGAGGGGAGTCAATATGAGAGCATTTAACTATACAGCATTAGGTGATTCATTAAGTGTAGGAATAGGAGCTTACCTTTCAGCGGGGTTTGTAGAACGATTTGCAAAAATGTTGGAAAGAACGATGGCATTCCCCGTCTTAACCGAAAAATATGCTAAAAATGGCTTAACTTCTCAAGAGCTTGTCTCTATGATTCAATCCTATGAAATTACAAATAAATTGCCCTTTTCAGATGTAATTACGATATCAATTGGAGGAAATGATTTAATTGCTGCCAATAAAGCTTTTACACAAACAAGCGACCCACAATATTTTGTAGAAGCTATAGAACAATTTAAAAGAAATGTTGGTTTTATTAAAGACCATATCGAGGCTGTACAATCTGTCCACCGGCATTCAAAAGCACAAATTCGACTTATTGGATTATACAATCCATACCCAAATTTACCCCATAGTGATTATTGGGTTCAGCAATTTAATTATGAATTACAATCTATGACTTCCCAAACGGTTCATGTTGTCCATATTTACCATGCTTTTAAACAATACGGGTCAAAGGTATTATCCTTTGGGGGAATACATCCAAATGGAAAAGGCCATCAACTCATCGCAAATGAACTGTTGAGGTCATTGTCATGACGAAAAGCTGACTCAATTGAGTCAGCTTTTTAGATGAGATGGAAAACAATTCTTCATATGTAATTCTAATGACATTTGTCCCGTTAAAGTTAGGAAAGCAGAGTTGTTTCATTGTATTTTGATGAAATAGAACAAGCAAGCTCAATATAAATTTAATAAAAAAGCTGACTCGATTGAGTGAGTCAGCTTTTTAAACATATGATTTAAAAGAACGGACGTGGTCTGACACCGGGTTGACCGAAACCGTGGTGACCATATCCACCATATCCTGCTCCTGGAAATGCGCCATGTCCTGCAAACCCTGCACCGGGTTGACCTGCAAACCCACCATGTCCGGCTCCAAAGCCAGGACCATACATAGGTGATCCGCCGAATCCTGGACCAAAACCAGGGCCGTAACCAGGACCAAATCCGCCTGGACCTGATAAAAGACCGCCACCTAAAAACCCTAACCCTGCACCAAGTAATCCTGCACTTAATGGGCTAAACCCAGCTCCAGCAAATCTTGCTTGATCGGCCGGTACGTGATAGTCATATCCATACATTTGTAAATCTCCTCCTATAGCGAATTATGCCATATTGGCGTTATTTATTTTGTTTACATTGTAGCCTATGGGAATATAACTACTTTTGTAATAGACAAACGCCTTTATTTGCATAATTAGTGAAAGAGCCTATACAACTTCATACGAATTAGGACATAGGTACATTATATCTCGATGTCGACACCAATACTGTCAATTCGTCCTACTTCTTTTATAAATGACGCAACCGCTTGATGTTCTGGATTCGAAATGTAATGTTGTAATGCCTCATCATTTTCAAACCGGACCGATAATACAACTTGGTATTCCTTACTTTTTTCTTGCAAATTAAGACCTGCATGGATTTCAACGATGCCAGTAAGAGAATGTAAAGCTTTAAAACGAGTGATTACTTCTTGCAATTGTTCTTTTGTTGTTGTTTCAGAAAATTTAATTAAAACTGTACGGTTTATCATTTGTGGAACCTCATTTCATTATAGTTTCGACAACATTCTATCTTAGATTGCAGGAGGTTGCAAAGAAAACCCTCAAACAAAATGTTTGAGGGTAATTATTATGACTCATTAGCTTGTTCTTTTGAAATCGAAACAACATTTTCTTTCCCGTCAGGTTGATTCGTTTTCATGAAACTTTCTCCACGGAAATAACCGTTTTCTTCTATAATAATCGTCTTCATCTCTGCCGTACCATTTAATCGACCCGTTTCAAAAATATGAATTTTTTCCTCGATGTTCACATTTCCTTTCACTTCACCGGCGATTAATAAGTTTCGGGCTGAAATTGAATGTTCAACATAACCACCTTTTCCAATTGTAACGTCACCTGTACATTTAATTTCTCCAAGGACTTTTCCATCAATCCGTATACTAGATTCAATTTGTAAAGTTCCTTCCACAATTGTATCCGCACCAATAATAGTTGATAATTCATTCACTTTTTTTTCATCTTTTTGTTGTTTTGAAAACATGCTGGCTTGTCCCCTCTTTTCTTTTATTTATCTTTTTCATGAAACGTCATATAGTCATAAGGATCGATTACTTCACCATTGCGGCGAATTTCATAGTGAAGGTGAACACCAGTACTTCGACCTGTCGTACCCATACCAGCAATCGTGTCCCCTTTGGTTACTTCATCTCCGACTTCAACATCAATTCGGTTTAAATGTGCATACAGTGTTTCATATGTATCATCATGTTTTATCCGAACGACTAGCCCATAACCACCATCACGTCCAGCATACGTTACTTTTCCATCTGCAGCAGCAAATATAGCTGTATTTAGAGGTGCTGCAATATCTGTACCTGAATGAAAAGCAGTCCATCTTGTAAAAGGGTCTTTTCTATTTCCGAACTGTGATGTGATTCTTCCGTCTGCTGCTGGAAATAGTGTCGGGACGGTTCGTAATTGTTCTTGATACTCTAATAAACGGTCATAAGTATCTTCAAAATTCGCGATCAAATCAGGGAGCTCTTGTTTAATTTCAATGAGACGACTAGATGTTTCTAATGGCTGATGTTCGATATCATACTTTATCCCACCGCTACCGCCATCTTGTGTTGTGTCTGAAGTTCCAGGCATATCTAAATTTAATTCACTAAGCTGTTCTTCAAACTCCTTAAATTGTTCAATTGATGATTGAACCGCTAAAGCGTCTTTTTCCAACTGATTATATTGTTGTTGTATGATTGCTATTTCTTCGTCTTTTGATTGAATCATTTGGTCTTTCGATTCAAGTTCCCCAGATAATTGTGCTTTTTGATGTGTCATAATCCCTATACTCGAACTTAAACCAATAATCGTAAAAATAAGAATGATAGGGCATGCGATTGTGACATAGACTAGTAGTTTCGTTATACTAAATTGTTTGACAGGTGCTAGTGGATCAGCTGTTACAGTGATTGTCCATGCTTGTTTTTGTTTCTTTTTCTTATTCAATGTATTCTTTCTTTTACTACGCTAGTAAAAGAATTAACCTCCTTTCCTACGCACAAAATAGTCGTTATGAAGCCATAACGACAGAAATCTTCTTTATTCTATCAAAAAAACCACAATACAACAAAATCAGATTTTGGAAAATAGCATAGGTCCCTTTTCTTATAAAGAAGATGAATATGGTCAGAGGAGAAAGAAATTGTGAGAAAAGATGTAGAAATAACAAAAGAAAGTTAGTAAATAACAAAAAACTCCTAATTTAAACAGAGTGAGTGTCAATGTACAAGTGAAATAATTAGTGATAAAAGACTAGCTTTTATTTTACAACTTTCAAAAAAACTGTCATCACGAGCTGATGTTTTCTTTTATAGCGTTTCAGACATAGTCTAGTATTTCACACATATAGTGTATAAAAGATTTGTTATTTGGAGGGGCATGATGTGAAAAATAAACCAAGCTATACGTTTACGTTTACAACCGTTCGTAATACGATCTTGTCTTTTATTATTGGGATGGTTTTTATTTTCATCATAACTGGGTTCATCGCAACAAATGCTTACTCTAGTTCGATGAACAACGTTTCTTCGAATATTTCCGGTGAGCTTTTAACGTATGTGTTAGCATTTGAAAACTCATATTTTGGACAAGCACTACCAGAACAATTTGAACCCCCTTCCACGTTAACTCTTGGATTTGAACTGGCTACAAATATAAAGCCTGATGATATAAGAACATTAATTGGAAATGAAATTCCTGGTCTTTCAACATTTAATACACGAATCATTGTTGCCGGAGAAGGAACAGATATTACGAATATGCCGATAGAATCACCACCAGCGTTAGAAGTTTTAATGGAAGAGCGAGAAGCATCAATGATAGATTTAGAGGAATTAGAGAAATTAAAACCGAAAGAAACAGTACAAGAAAAAGGAAATCAACAAGTATTTATTCATCATACACATAGTTGGGAATCCTTCCTTCCCCATCTTCCAGGGGTGAAAAACCCAGATCGTGCAACACATAATGAAATGAATATTACGTTAGTGGGGGAACGTCTTGGAGAAGAGCTTGAAGCTAGTGGAATTCCTACCATTGTAGATAAAACAGATATGACGTCAAAACTCCATAGTCGAAACATGAAATCTGTTCAATCGTACCGTTTATCCCGAGAAATTGTAGAAGAAGCCATTACAGAAAATGATGATATTATGTTTATATTTGACTTACATCGAGATTCTTTAAGAAAAGATAAAACAACGGTCACAATAAATGGAGAGAAATATGCAAGAATATTATTTGTCATAGGACAAAGCCATGAGAACTATGAGTTAAATGAAAAGTTTGCGAAAGAACTCCATAGCAAACTAGAAAAAAAATATCCTGGTCTAAGTCGAGGCGTGTTCGGAAAAGATAAAACGACAGGTAATGGTGTATACAATCAAGACTTGGCCGATTCATCGATTTTAATTGAATTTGGTGGTGTTGATAATTCTTTAGAGGAAAATTATCGTGCGACAGCAGCTTTTGCGGAAGTGTTTAGTGAGGTGTATTGGGAGCAACAACAAGACTAAAATTTAAAACGAGAAGTTCAAATGAGATGTCTCTTTTGAACTTCTCGAAATCCCTTAGCGATACCGTTCTTCTTTAAATGGATTTGCCGTCATTGAATACCCTAACTCTTCCCAAAAGCCGGCTTCATCTTCTTTCATAAACTGAATACCGGATACCCATTTCGTTCCTTTCCATAAATAAAAAGAGGCTGGTGGTATAAAACGAAGTGGGTAACCATGTTTTGGACTAATATCTTGCCACGGATGGTTATCATCTTTCCACCGATAAACAAATAGTGCATCATCACCTAAAAGTGGAGCGATTGGTAAATTTGCTGAATAACCAAAACGATCGCCATTGTAATACCCAAATATTTGAATGAACTTTACGTCATCTTTTATTTTCACAAGATTGAACAACTCTTTTAAAGCAATTCCTTCAAATGTTGTGCCGAACTTCGACCAGGTTGTTACACAATGCATATCAATAGTCGATGTTGTTTTTGGTAATGTCATTATTTCGCTATAGGATAATGTTTTTTCTTCTTCCACCTCACCAAACAACTTGAAATCCCAAGTTTCTTCATTAAATTTATAAACATCTCCTTGATGAAGGACTGGCCAGCTCTCTGTTTCAAATTGCCCTGGCGGCAATATTCTTTTCATATGTATGAAACCCCCTTTTTCCTGTTGTTTTCTTTTCATCATAATGATTTTTCATAACAGTAGAAACGATTTTCTTTCCCTTGATAATACATCTCTCCTACTTTAGTGTAGCCATTTTTAAGAAAAAGTTGTTGCGCTTTTTTGTTTAGTGAATACGTATCTATTTTCATATATTGAACCCCTATTGACCTCGCGTAGTTTTCAGCAAACTGGATAAGCTTAGTCGCTAGACCGCCTTTACGATAAGTAGGGTTCACACATAAACGATGAAAAACAACGGCACCTCGGTTCGGGTATGTCCATGAGATCGCATTGTATTCTTCGGCTTCATGTTGGTCAATTGTAATCGAACCAACAATTTGCCCGTCTTCTTCTTTTACATATAAGGACCCTTGTTCAAGGTCATGTTGAAATATATGAGAAGTTGGGTATTGTTCATTCCACTGGTCATTCCCTTCTTCTTTCATGACAATAATCGTATCATTTACTATTTGTAAAATATGAACCAAATCGTCTGTATTCGCTTTTCTTATCATTTGTTTCCCTCCAGTTACAGCTCCCTTGATTATAACAAATGCTTATAAAAAATGGTTGTATACTGTTTTTCTAGACATACGAAAAAAATATCATGTAAACTAAAGAGTGAACAAACAATACTACATCAACATAATAGTATAATATCGGGTTTACGTCATCTCATGTTTTCACCGTCCCATATTAAATGAAATTAGGTGATTTAAATGTGGTTAACCGTAAAAGAAAAACAATATTTAGCTCATTTATTATCAAAACAAAAAAAGAAATTATTTTTATCAAAACAAGAAAAAGAAACAATTCATACATTACAGCAAAAATTTAAACAAACAACAGCAAATCAAACTGTCAATGAAATTAAAAAGCCGAAATTATAACTCTATTGATTTGAAACACAAAACCGCCTTTAAAGTCATTTCTTCAAAGGCGGTGTGTTAATTGTATAAGAAAGCATAAAAATTTTGATATAGCAATGCAGCTTTCAAAGCTTATTCTAGAAGAGCGAAGGATCCGCACGTCGCTTGAAACGAAAAGAAGCTCCCCC
This sequence comes from Alkalihalobacillus sp. LMS39, assembly GCF_022812285.1. Lineage (NCBI taxonomy): Bacteria > Bacillati > Bacillota > Bacilli > Caryophanales > Bacillaceae > Alkalihalobacillus > Alkalihalobacillus sp. LMS39. Next base: position 2,541,428 of record NZ_CP093300.1, on the reverse strand, counting down.
ATTTTTTTATTTTTTAGGAAACTATAAAATAGTCGAGCTGCGGATAACATTGCTCTACTATTTTCTTAGAATGGAATTAGGGGTTTGGGGGTACTATGCTATGAGACAAGCGTTTTTTTGTTGTGTATGTAAATAAGCGGCCATGAAAACCGTTATTTGTGAATATGGCTAGCGTTTTGGAACGTTGGAGGACACAGGAGCAGTTAATCATAATATATCACTAGGAATAGAGTGGCTTTTGCGTGAATAAGCGCTCCTGTGGCCGCTAAAAAACGGAAACCCGTATAAAGTTCACAAATAACGGCTGCTCTGACCGTAAAAATGAGAAATGTTCGCGTGTCCCAACCTTGAATTTGTTCTTTTTATTGTTACATTTTCCTAAACTGTTGGAGATGCTTTTTTGCGTCTTCAATAAAAGGGTCTTTCGTCTCTTCAAGTAGAATATTGATATATGGCTTTTTTTCGTTTAACCGGGAGAATATATATTCGTAATTTAACAATCCTTTACCGACGGGAACACCTTTGATTGAATCGTTTTCAATAACAAAATCTTTCGCGTGTAAGATAACCATCCGATCGCCAAATAAATCAAACGCTTCATCAATAACTTCTTCCTGGTTTTTATAGTTAGAAACTGTTAAGTAATTAACGGGATCGTAAATGACTTGAAGGTTTTGAGAAGGAATGGCATCTAATAACCGTCGCATCGCACGAGGTGAATGAATAGGGTGATAAACTCCCCCTTCAATTCCAACAATAACTCCAAAATTTTCAGCTTCTATCACTAGTTCTTGAACACTTGCCACAACCTTTTGGAACACCTCAACCGTAAAATTTTTTTCTGTGTATTGAATGTCAGCATACACATTACCTGTCTCTGTTCCAACAATACTACAACCAAAGTCTCTTGCGAATCTAAGATGCTCTTTAAACCGTAACAAACTATCCTTTCGTTCCTTTTCATCTGGATGGATTATATTAATATAGCACCCTAATACGGCAATTTGTATATGATGCTGTAAAAAAGTTTGGCTGATATAATGAGCTAAACCTGGGCTTAAACTTCCAACGTTTGTGTTGATAGACGGAAAGGATTTTGCTAACGCTAGCTGAATACTTGAAAACCCTTTTTTTCGATTATTTTAGCTAATTCCTCTACATTTTGACTATCAATATCATGTGCTCGAATCCCTATATTCATTTGCTCACCTGACCTTTATCAATGACTTGGTTTTATGTTTTTAGTGTAGTTTGAAAAAACAGGAACGGTCAATATAAACAGTGATATATTAGTAATAACGAAAGGATTTTGTTGAAATTCAAAAAAGAGCTGACCGAAAAGGTCATGCTCTTGTTATCATTAATCGTAATCAACATAAATAATTTCTCCTGTATTGGCATCCACATAGATTTCAACATCATCATTACTGTTCTCAATTTCTACCTCATATACGAGTTTGCCATGTTTCGTTTCTAGTTCAATATCATCAATATATCCATGTCCTATATGTTGTAACGCAAGCTCCCCTGCTTTTTTGGCCGTGATCTTTTCAGAATGAGGAGATCCATTTGACACAGATTTATTATTTTCACCGGATTGTTCATTAATTTTCAAGGTGTTTTTTTCATTATTACTAGTAAAATCATCATCGGTATAAACCACTTCACCTGTCATCGCATCAATATGAACGTCAATATCATCGTCTTTAAACTCAAGCTCAATTTCATACACATAGCGGCCATGCTTAATCTCTAATTCAATGTCATCCACCTCTCCTCCGCTAACAAATTCTTTTGCTAATGATATGGCTTTCTCTGGAGAGATTTTCATATTACTAAGAACGGGTGTTTTCATTAGATTATCGTCAATGGCTATAATTTCGCCAGTGTACGCATCAATTTCAAAATCAAAGTCGTCATCATGATAATTTACTTCGATCTCATAATATAGACGTCCATCATCTTTCTCCAATTCTACTTCTTCTACTTTTCCATTTAATACACCTAATGCAATTTGAATCGCTTCATCCTTTGACAAAATGCTCTCAGAATCATTTTTATTTTCTATCTGTGCTTGCATTTCTGGTACGCTTGCATTTGAAGCTGTGACCATTTGTTCACGAATTTGAATGGGATTCCCAGATGCCAATGTGACAGCTGCCCCGCCTAGTACAAATAGTCCTGTCATGACAATAATGGATTTTTTCATTTTTGTCTCCTCCTTGTTTTTGATTACAGTTATATCTTATACAAGAAAGATGAAAACCCCATTAAAGGAAAATGAGAATTTGATGAGAAAACAAAGAAATATTTCTTAATCCCAGTCAATTCCAATAACTTCCCCTGTCAATGCGTCAATATAAATATTGGCTTCTATATCTGACTCATCATTTTCAATTTCAACTTCATATACGAGTCGTCCCTCTTTTTCTTCTAGTTCAACATCATCAACTTCTCCTTGCACGTGGTGTAACGCAATGTCAATCGCTTGTTCTCGTCCAATGGGTTCGGTATTTTTGATTGTGTCTTCTTTTGTACTGACAGAATAAAGTAATACATCCCCTGTAATCGCGTCAATTTCATATTGACCTATTCCATCAGGTTGATTGACTTTAACAACATATATTTGTTGTCCGCTTTCTTCCTTTGTTATCAGGTTAATAATTTCAGAATTTGGCCCGATTAGCTCTCTTACAATCTCTTTAGCTTCTTCAACATTTAGCGGAGAAAGCTCGGTACTGGGTTGCTCTATTCTTTCGTCAATTGCTGATATTTGTGTCATCGATTGAATAAAACCAGTGACAGCATCTAACACAATTGAATATGTACCAAATGCGGATTGTAATTCAACTTCATAAGTAGGGGATTCTTCATCATGACCAGGATGTATCGTAGACACATGTCCAGAAAAGCGGTCTTCCAGTATTATTTTTACTTCTTCTTCTGCTAATACGGTGTCTTCTGAACGAGAAAAAAAAGAAAAAAGTAATATAAGTAGGACACTTATACTTACGATAAAGGCAATAACATACATTTTTTTCATCTCTACTCACCTTCTCCTCGGGGGAATACAACAATAAACGTAGTGCCTTTTCCTTCTTCACTTTCTACCGTTATCGTTCCTTTATGAGCATCAACAATCGATTTTGCAATGGATAAGCCCAGACCAGATCCACCTGTTTTCCGACTCCTCGCTTTATCTACTCGGAAAAATCGTTCAAAAATATGAGGGACATCTGATTTGGGTATTCCAACACCGAAATCACTCACAGATAGTTCTACTTTATCTTTAATTGCGCTAATATACACTTCAACTTCTTTGTCACTATACTTTAAACTATTTTCTAAGAGGATAAAAAGCAGTTGTTTAATTTTTCCTTCATCTCCTATAAAGGATGGTACATTTTTTTCCTTATACACGAAAATGTTACGCTGATATGCAGTGGCTAATCGATTGGCAGTTTCTTCTGCTAGTATATTTAAATTAATCTGTTTTAGATTTATATTAGTTTCATTTTCGCCTGTTGCAAGTGCCAGCATTTGATTTGTCATATCTTTCATTCGCTGTGCTTCAGAATGGATCGCATGTACTGCTTCTTCTAACACATCAGTTTTTTTCATCCCCCATCTTTTTAATAACTTGGCATAGCTTTCAATGACGGTTAATGGTGTTTTCAACTCATGTGAAGCATCCGATACAAATTGCTGTTGTTTTTCAAAATTTTCTTTTAATAAATCCATCATATGATTAAATGAAATCCCCATTTCGTCTAGCTCATCTTTTGATGTTTTATTTACTTCGATTTTTTTGAATTCACCACTCTGTTGTATGTCATTCATCGTTTGAACTAACGCTTTAATAGGAAGTAGTATAAATCGACTTAACGCTTGCCCAGCGAAAAACGAAGGAACGATAATAAACAATGAAGCAATAACAAGAATATATTGTAATCGACTAACTGTTTCTTCATAAATAACCATCGGCTCATTTATTTCTAATGTCACAATTGAACCGTCCACCCAAATCATGGGAGTACGAGCCACTGCATAATGATTTCCTTGAAATTCAATTTTTTTTATTTCATCTTTGATGGCATACTGCGTTGCTATATTATTTAAAGGGATTTGTTTCGTTAACGAAACAACCGTTTGGTCTTGTTCATTAATAATTCGAAGCATCCCATCATTTGGCACAAAAGCACGTAGAAATTCATTCGGATTTGTATTTTCGACATCCTCAAGTTGAATCGATTCGACAATGGCATGTGTGCTTGCTACTGTACGATCCAATTCTGCTTTTGTTGTATAACTTTCAAAAATATAATAAATACTTGTGTTGACGATAATTAATAATAAAAGTAAGAAAAAGGTTGAAACAAAAGAAATTCGATGCGAAAGCTTCATGATTCAAGCTCCTTTAGTACATATCCTACCCCTCGCACCGTTTGAATGTATGGTGATGTAAACGGTTTGTCGATCTTTTGTCGTAAATACCGAATATATACATCAACGACATTTGTGTCACCAACATAGTCAAATCCCCATACTTTATCAACAATTTGTTCTCGCGTTAGCACCTGATTTGGGTGTTGAAGCAAATAAATCAGAAGGTCAAATTCCCTTGGTGTTAATTCAATGTTCACTCCATTACGTTGAATATCTCTTGACCCGATATTCACTTGTAAGTCTTGAAATGATAGGAGTTGAGTTTCGTTACTCTCTTGTTCTTTTCGAACAGAAAACCGTATACTTGTACGAATTCTTGCTAGTAATTCTTCAATTTCAAATGGCTTTGTAACATAATCATTTGCCCCTTGATCAAGCCCTGTAACTTTATCAACAACTGTATTTCTTGCCGTTAGCATAATAACAGGGGTAAGATCACCAGCACCTCTTAACCTTCGCAAAACCTCCATACCACTTAATTGCGGTAACATTACGTCTAGTAATACTAAGTCCCAAGTTTCTTTTTGAAGCTTTTGCCACGCTTCTAGCCCATTTTCTGCAATGTCAGTTTCATAGCCTTCATATTCAAGCTCTAGTTTAACAACCCGAGCAATATTAACCTCATCTTCTACAATTAAAATCCGTTCTTTATCCATTGTAAACATGTCATCCCTTCTGTCTTTTACAATATTACTATTACATGATTTTTAAAAAGAGTAAATGAATATGGTTAATAAAAAATAGGAAAACGAGGGAGTGTCTTTTCGTTACGCGTAAGTGCGCAGCCTTTGTTCTTCTAGATTAAACTTTCAAAACTTCAGTGCTACTATATTTTTATACTTTCATGTATGTAAAAAAAAACGAACTAGGATATGACCTAGTCCGTTTTGCATTATTTTTATAGAATGTCTAATTCTACTAATAATGCGAGTAATACTTGAAGTAGGAGTTGAAGGTTTAGCGCTACTTGTGTATCAGTAGTTGTCACTTCAACACCTTGGGAATTATCGATTACAATTTTTTGTGAAGTTTCTTGGCGTGTTTTTGTATATTGCATTAATTCTTGAATGATAGATTCTGCCTTTGAACTGTCTGCTACAGAAATACTAATAACAACAGCAATCGCAGCTTGGAGTGAAGCTTGGAGTGAAATAGCAGCTTTCGTATCTGTTGTGCTAACAGTAACGTCAGAAGAGTTCATAATATGAATCAACTCTTCTGATAATTGAATTTCTTTATTTGCTTGAAGGGCATCTTGCTCAACTTGGTTATTCATTTAATATTCCTCCTTTAGCCGTGATACTTTACCCTATGTATTTCATCTACACGGTGATTGGACAATTGCACTAGTTATGAAACTTTTTTGAAAAGGATCTTTTATCGACTCGAGACATTGAGTTCCTTGCAACAAGAGAATTAATAGCAACATATTTTACAAAACACAAAAAAAAACCACTTCACAAGGTTGTGAAGTGAGTTAACGGGACTATATTGGCCACTCTTCTAATGTATAAGCCATCTCCCAAAACATATATTCGTATTTACTGCTCGTTATAAAAATCGATTCCATTTGGCGTTTTTCTGCTTCTGATGCATGTTCAGCATACGCATCAATTCGGTCGATTTGCTCTTTCACAAGTGCTCCAAACCATTCATTTCCGTATGTATCGATCCATTTTTGATAAATTGGAATGCCTGGAGTGGAACCTTTAAACTTTTCACCGATTTCCCAGTATAACCAATAACATGGCAAGATAGCTGCAAGTACATCTCCTAGCGAACCTTTGTATGCTGCTGAAAACAGATGATTTGTATAAGCGAGTGCGGTAGGTGCAGGGTTGTCAACTACAATGACACCATCTTTTGAAATGCCTAATTCTTTTGCAAACCCTTCATGAAGCATATGTTCTGCTTCATATGAGGTAGTAGCATGATAGGCCATTCTGCTTGTAGTATAAAAGTCGTTTGCTTTCGCAGCACCAATCGATTGGACTTGTGCAAATTTCGAGAGGTAATAAGAGTCTTGTTGCACATAGTAGCGGAAACTTTCAATTGGTAACGTGCCATCGGCTACACCCGTAACAAATGGATGGGAAAAACTACCCTCCCATATTGAATCGACTTTTTTTCGTAAATGCTCAGAAAATTTCATAGCTAACCATCCTTTCCGTAATCTTGATAAAGAGACTCCATTAATTGTTCTTTTAATCGTAAATAGTTAGAAGACAATAATAACTTCTTCTCTCGTGGTCGTGGCAAATCTACTTTAAATTCTGCTAAAATATTTGTTGGTTTAGGGGATAATACATAGATGCGATCGGACAAATAAATGGCTTCATCGATACTATGTGTTATAAATAAAATTGTCCGTTTCATAGTCATCCAAATATTCAGGAGCCATTCTTGCATTTTTTCTCTTGTTAAAGCATCGAGTGCTCCAAAGGGTTCATCAAGTAATAATAAATCTTTTTTATGAAAAAATGTTCGCAATAACGCGGCTCGCTGTTTCATTCCCCCAGATAATACTTCTGGATAATGATGCTCATACCCTTGTAGACCAAACAATGAAAATAACGACAATGCTTCTTTTTCAGCTTCTTTTCGATTTTCATTTGCTAAAGTTGAGCCGAGTAACACATTTTCAAGTACAGTTTTCCACGGAAACAACAAATCTTTTTGCATCATATAGCTACAATGATTTCTTTCCCCATTAATATTTTTATTATCAAGTAAGACCTCACCGCTATCAGGTGCTTCTAGTCCAGCAATAATATTAAATAACGTACTTTTTCCACAACCGCTCGGACCAATTAAACTAACAAATTCTCCTTTTTGAATGTCAAACGACAAATCATGAATAATTTTAGAAAAATAAGGTCCATTTTGAAACGAATAATGAAGATGATTGATTGATACATACATAAGTCTCACCCTCGTTTATGGAAGAAATTGTGTTGTCATTGCATCTTTTGTATCGACTTGTTCTTCAATTACACCATGTTCTAACATCCACTCAGAGAAATTATTCCAAATTGTTTCCGATTGAATCCCCCATTTTTCTGCATCCCCTTTGTACATTGGACTTAACCATTTTTGGGATGCAATAATAAGCTCTTCATTAGCATCTGGAGTAGCTTCTATTAGTATGGATGCCGCTTCTTCTGGTTCTGCAATAGCAAAGTCATATCCTCGACTAACTGCTCGTAAAAACTTCTCAACTAACTCTGGTTTGTTTTCAATTACAGCTTCACTAGACATAATAACAGGAGCATAATAATTAAAAACAGGTTCAATGTCTGTTAAATAAATCATATGAATGTCTTCGTTTCGAATTTCAGCTTCTACACCTGTCCATCCATAATAAATCCATTGGAAATCAATCTCTCTTTTTGTATTAACAAAAAAATCGTCTGTTCCTACCGTTATATTATTTACAGTAGAAGGATCGGCGCCTTCTGCTTCCATTAATGTTGCAATCATCGCTTCTTCTAAAGGAGACCCCCAACCGCCATATGTTTTCCCTTCGAAATCAGCCGGTGACATAATCCCTTTTTCTACTGGGGAAGCAAACCCAGAAGTGTGATCTTGAATAACTGCAGCAACCGATACAATAGGAATTCCTGTTGAACGAGCTACCGTCAACTCATCTTGTGAGCTGATCCCAAACTCTGCTTTTCCGGATGCGACTACTTGTGAAGCGCTTTCCATCGCAGGTTCAATAATTGTTACATTTAAACCTTCTTCTTCAAAAAAACCTTTTTCTTGTGCAACATAAAGTCCGGTATGATTTGTGTTTGGTACCCAATCTAATATAAAGGTAACATCGACTAGTTCTTCTGCTTCCTTTACTCCATCATTACAAGCTGTACTAATGGCTAAAACAAAGACTAACATCATCACTACAATCCACTTTTTATTCATCTCTACTACTCCGTTTCTTATATTGTTTGTATTTCCAAGGCATTGCAAGTCGACTGATTAAGAGGACAACTAAAAAGAGCAAGCAACTCAGTAACGAAATTAATGCGATAATGACGAACACTTTGTCAGTGGCAAATGCGCTTTGTGCTTTCACTAAATAAATTCCTAATCCTTTACTCGCTCCTACCCATTCTGATATAACAGCGGCTAACACACTATATGTCACACCAATTCGCAATCCAGTAAATAAATATGGTAAAGCGGATGGAAATCGGACATTTGTAAAAATTTGCCACTGTGTCCCGCCCATAGAGCGAACGAGTCGAATCATATCTTTGTCACTAGACTGTAATCCCTCAATGACGTTGACGACGACAGGGAAAAATGTTACGAGTGCTACAACTAAAACTTTTGGTAATAAGCCATATCCAAACCAAATAATAAGCAAAGGAGCTATCGCTATGATTGGAATGGTTTGGGAAAATAACAAAATCGGATAAATGCTTTTTCGTAAAAGTGGAGACCAATCTAGGAAAAATGCCAAGATGAGTGCAACAGTGATGCCTAATAAAAAACCTAAAACCGCTTCTATTGTTGTCATCCATATATGTTCAGGATAAGTGTGCATCGATTGAATAAACGTTTGAATAATGCTGCTTGGGGCAGGAAGAATCCACATCTCAATTCCCCATATTTTAACAGCTAGTTCCCAAATGATGAGACTTAGCAAGATGGCAACAATGGAAGGTAAAACAACGGTCCCCCCTTTTTTTAACATGTTCATCTTTGACATCCTTTCAGCACATAAAAAAAGACTACATGACAACGGCATGTAGACATACATTTTAATAGATTTGTATATCCTCCCTCCGCTGGCATTATCCAGATCAGGTTATTGGGTCGATATCTTCAACAGGATATCCTCTCAGCAAACCTCATAGCTCCCCATGACTTTTCTAATTTAGTAAAGAATACCATAGCTTGGAGTTACGAACAACATTAACTTGATTTTTAGTCATTGAAGATCAGAAATATCATTTGAACATGGAATTAAAATCGAATATGATAAAATCATAGATGAGAAGAGATTAAGCTAGCTTCCAAGATTGAAAAAAGAAGCGGTGTAAGGAGAATTCATTCAATGAAAAAACAATTTGCAGTTATTGGTTTAGGTAGATTTGGAAGTAGTGTTTGTAAAGAGCTATATAAGTTAGGTCATGAAGTTTTAGCAATTGATATGAATGATGATAGAGTGAACGCAATAACGAAACATGCAACACATGCCGTTATTGCAAATGCTACAGATGAAAATGCTTTAAATTCCCTTGGCATCCGGAATTTCGATAATGTTGTTGTAGCGATCGGTGATAATATCCAATCTAGTATTTTATGTACATTGCTTTTAAAAGAAATGGGAGTCTCTCAAGTATGGGTGAAAGCCCAAAATCATTATCATCACCGCGTCCTTGAAAAAATTGGAGCGGACCGAATTGTTCATCCTGAAAAAGACATGGGTATTCGTATTGCTCAACATCTTGTTTCTGAAAAAATTATTGATTACATTGAACTTTCCGATGAGTATAGCATTGTTGAGCTTATCGCCTCGGCAAAAGTAGCTAACCGTTCTATTATTGATTTAAATATTCGTGCCATCTACGGCTGTACAATTTTAGCGATTAAACGAAAAGAAGATATTAACATTACACCAAGCCCAAATGAAATTATTGAGTTAAATGATATATTAATAGTAATTGGGCATAAAAATGATTTAAAACGATTTGAAGAAGACGGACTATAACCCTCATAAAAGAGATGTTCAAAAGGAAGTTTGACCCTTTTAGAACATCTCTTTATTACACTTTCCCCTATTTTTTATCTTCGTCCTTTGCGTCTTGTTGTTCAGCTACTGGTTCGGATTTTGGCTTCATCGGTCTTCCGAACATTATAGCATCCCAAGGGTCCATAACGACTTTTTCTTCTTTTTGAACTTCTTGTTCCTGTTTATCAGTCATTTTTTCTCCTCCTGGTATATAATTTCGTAATATCCTATTCTCCGATGCGTAAAATTGTGAGGGCAGATGAGTAAAATTTCAATGCAGGTTGTATTACTTTACAATTAGTACAGGACATTGAACATGTTTTGCCACTTTATGACTCACACTTCCTAATACGATGCTTTGCAATCGATTTAATCCACGGCTCCCAACAACAACACAGTCGTAAGCGCTTTCATTCACATGATTGATAATTTTTTGGCACGGATCACCATACAAAATAGTCACTTTATAATCTATATTTGACTTTTTAAAAAGTTGGATTATCGTTTCAATATCATGTTGATTGTTATGATGCAAAACATCTGTTTTTGATGTGGATCCATCAATCACATAAACAATGTCAACGATTGGATTTTCATACCGTTGTAATAACCCAACAGTTTTTTCAGCCGCCCGAAAAGCGTGAATTGATCCGTCAGCTGCTAAGACAACATGTTTGAACATAATAATCCCCCAATCAGATTATCCTATTATGTTACTATATTCCAGTTTCAATAAAAAAGTTCCTGTTTTTTATAAGAAAAACGCGGGAGCGTCTTTTCGCTTCAAGTGAAGTGCGGAGCCTTTGCTGCTATACCAAAATTTTTATGCTTTCTTATCTTTCAAAAAAAAACGCCACGCAATGTGACGTTTTCGCTTTTAATGGCCCGATGCTTTTGAGAGGCCACCGATTTTATCCATTAATTGAGAACTCTCTTTATTTAATCCTATAAATTCAACTTTTACTTTGTTTCGTTCAAACTTATACTCAATTTTATTTATTGCACCGACTGCAGAGTCATCCCATAAATGGGCTAATGTTAAATCAATTTTTACATGCTTAACAGATGGGTCTTTGAAATCAATTTTTTCCAAGAAATCTGTAACGGATGCAAAGAACAATTGTCCTTCTACTCGATAAACATGTGTATGGTCAGTTACCGTTTTAACGACTTTTACCTTTGAAATTTTTGAAGCAAAGAAAATCGCACTTAGGACGACACCGGCAAGTACACCTTTTGCTAAGTCATGGGTAATAACAACCGTCCCTACAGTGACTACCATAACAGTAGCATCGGTTCTTGGTATTCTATGAATATTTTTTAGTGAATTCCAATCAAATGTCCCGATTGAAACCATAATCATCACACCGGCTAAGGCAGCCATTGGAATTTGAACAACAATGTTTCCAAGTACTAATATTAAAAACATTAAAAATGTGCCTGCCACTAATGCAGATAAACGACCACGACCACCAGACTTAACGTTTATAACGGATTGACCAATCATCGCACAGCCTGCCATACCACCGAAAAAACCTGTTACAACGTTCGCAATCCCTTGACCACGACTTTCTTTATTTTTGTCACTTTCTGTATCTGTCATATCATCAACGATTGTTGCTGTTAACAATGATTCTAATAAACCAACAATGGCAAGAGCCAATGAATAAGGGAAAATAATCATAAGTGTTTCAAAAGTTAGTGGAATAGAAGGAATCATAAAAATAGGTAATGTTTGAGTTAAGGTTCCCATATCTCCTACTGTACGGATGCCAATATTCCCAAAAATCACAATGGCTGTGACAACGATAATCGCAACTAAAGTAGACGGTACGACTTTTGTAAATCGCGGTAAAATATAAATGATTGCTAGTGTTAACACAACTAAAGCGTACATAATCCAAGTCTCGTCAACAAAATGTTGCAATTGTGATGTGAAGATTAAAATTGCTAAAGCATTAACAAAGCCAACCATAACAGACCGTGGAATAAATTTCATGTATCGTGCGAGTTTTAACACCCCAAATAAAATTTGTAAGATTCCACATAATACAGTAGCCGCCAATAAATATTGTAATCCATGATCAGCAACTAACGTTATCATAAGTAACGCCATCGCTCCTGTTGCAGCAGAAATCATCCCTGGTCTTCCACCGACAAAAGCAATCACTACGGCAATACAAAATGAGGCGTACAATCCTACCATAGGATCTACTCCAGCAATAATTGAGAAAGCAATCGCTTCAGGGATTAACGCTAATGCGACTACAATTCCAGCAAGTACATCTCCTCTTACATTGCTGAACCACTCTTGTTTAATTTTTTGAACGTTCAATGTTGCACCTCTTCCTTTGAATTTTTCTGTTTTGTTTTTGACTTTCGACTCTCACGAAAGTCGGGACCGTTTTTCACTATGTTGCATTGTAGCATGAATTCACACATATGAAAATTTGAATGTAAGCGTATATCATCGTATCTTTTCTTAAAATGACTCCTCTTTACTAAAAAATCGTATGTCTTTCACAAAATGGACAAATGGATGATTAATGATTTGTACATCAAGTGTTTGAACATTACTAGTTTGTCAGTACTCAATCGCTCGGACATTTGTTCCGCTATTTCTAAAAAAACACGGTTTTTTCAAATCTTACGGACATCTATTGCCCTATTTCAGCAAAACATCAATAAAATCATTCTATTTTTATAATTTAACGGAACAAAAGTCCGATAGCCTTTTAAAACATGTTACTTTTAATAAATATAGCGGAACGTGTGTCCATAAGCACGTTAAAAAAGGCGACCATGAATGGTCACCTTTCTTTTAAAGGAATAATAAGGCAAACAATGTCGATATAATAAGGCCGATGAGGACGGTTAAAAACTCTTCCTCACTAAATCCATAACGGGCATTTTGGCAAAACCTGCGACTGCTACAAGAGAAGACCAAGCAATTAATGTCCCTCCACCAACCCAAATGGTTCCCATTTGTCCAATGGCTGTTAATGTGATTGGGCTCATTCCAACCGAATCACTTAATGCACCAGCTAATGAACCAACGAGAGGAAAAGACAATATTTTGTTATGATACTCAAGTCAGACATCTGAGAATTACAAATCTGCTAATATGGAGACAATGTGGTCCTCTATTTCTTTTCCATCCGTTTCTTTTAGCTGGTTAAGTAAAATTGAGAAAATAAGCGTGTTTTCATTCCGTGTCGTTACATAACCAGAAAGCGAACTTACTGTTGATAATGTGCCTGTTTTTGCAAATACATTCCCTTTTGTTTGCCCGTGATTCATTCGGTCAGAAAGGGTTCCACCTATCGTTTCGTCTTCGATTCCTGCTACAGGTAACGTATGAAAAAAATCATCAAACCATCCCTCTTTTTGAATAACATAAAGAAAATTGGTTAATTCATTTGCGGGAATTCCATTTACATGAGAAAGTCCTGAACCATCACGTATAATCATCGTGTTTGGGTCGATACCAAAAGATTTGATTGTGTCAGTAACAACATCTAATCCACTTTCCCAACTTCCTGTCCCTTTTTGGCTCTTCCCTAATTCCTTTATAAGCATTTCAGAAATACCATTATTACTATGTTTCATTAAAGAAGTAACAATGTGTGTTAAAGGGGGAGAAGAATGACGCACAATAACAAGTGAATGAGCGGGGGCTTCTCCTTTTGTAACCTCTCCCTTTACTGTAATACCTTGTTCTTCTAATTGTTCTTTAAATAATAAACCCGTCATATACGTTGGGTCCCAAATGGCGATTTGTGTTTGTGACTTTTCACTCGTTAAATCAATTTCTCCCTCAACTATGATTGTATCTGAGCCATGTTTCCTTGTTACCGTTATCCCTTTATTTTTGTCGGAATGTACTGTCTTTGTTTTGTTTAATATCGGAGGATATGAGGCTTTCGGCTGACTTGTCACGATTGCTTTTTTTCCGACCTTTTTGTTGGGGCATATGTCAATAAAAATGGTACCAATATCTAACTCGCTATTTGGAGTGAATGTTAACGCTGATATATTTGGTGCGTATTTCATTTCTTCATCAGACCAAGGTAGGTCTACGGGATACCGAATTGAATCATAGGACGAATCGTCGACAATAAGGTCGCCTTTTACCTTTTCGATCCCTGCCATTTTTACTTTTCGAGCCATATCTTCTACCACTTCAACTGTAAGTGTTGGGTCACCATTCCCTTTAACATATATATGACCATCGAGTGTATGCTTTTTCATTTTGCCATCTGTTTGAACCAATGTTTGAAATGTATAGTCTTTGCCAAGATGATGAAGACCACTAGCGACAGTTAATAATTTCATATTGGAAGCGGGTCTCATTCTTGTGTCCCCGTTATAGTCAAATAATAGCTTTCCATTTTCGCTATCCCGAACGCTTATACTAGCAATAGCACCGTTAGAAATAATTTCTTTTTCAATTATTTCGCTTATTTTCGTTTCAAGCACCCAGTTGTTTTCAATAGCAGAAGCAGTTAGTAAAGATGGTCCAAATAATAGTAGTAAACTAAAAACAAGCGAAATGAGAATTTTTTTCATGTTATCCTCCCTTTCCGTACTATGAATTTTTACTGTTTCCCATTTTTGGGTAAAGTACTATACAACTTTCATTTTACGATTTTCGCAAATTTTCAGAGTTTTTATTATTTTCTATCTCTACGTTGTGGGATGAAGTATAATGAGAGGAGATACTTTCGAAGGAGGTTTATTAATGAGAATTAGTAATTTATATCAAGATATTTCTAACATCGTCTACGTTAATGAGAACCATTCATTGCAAGAGGCACTAACAACACTTGAACAGTCTGGATACCGCTGTATTCCCATTCTAGATCAGAAGAAAGAATGCTTTTTAGGAAACATTTATAAATCAAAGATATATGAGTATATTGTTAAGGAAAACGGAGATTTATCTTTACCTGTTACTACATTAGGAAAAGACCAAGATGCGATTATTCATAAAAATTCCTCTTTTTATGAAGCCTTTTTAACGGTTAAACGGCTTCCCTACTTAACGATTTTAGATGAAAAAGAACATTTTGTTGGCATTTTTACACATAGTAGGATTATGGAAATTTTAGAGGATAGCTGGGGTGTTGGACAAGGAAGTTATACATTATCTATTATTTGTATGGAATATAAAGGGGCTTTAAATAAAGTGACAGGAATTATTAATAAATATACGGACATTAAAAGTTTGCTTACGTTAGACAATCAAAAAACAGTGTCCCGTCGAATTGTCGTTACTTTACCTAAAGATGTAGATGAAGCCCTTTGCAAAAAAATTATTGAAAATCTAAATAAAAATGGATTTCGTGTGTTTGATATTGAAGACGTGTCTGAACTCGACATGTAAAAAACGTTGGGTCAAAGTGTATCTTTGACCCAACGTTTTTATTTAAAGGGAAGAAAAGACGCTCCAGCGTTTTTCTTATAATAAGTTCATGTCAAATGAAGGAACAAGTCCTTTTTCAGCAGCCCGTCCTAATAAAGAATAAATCGCTTCATACCCCTCTTTTCCTAAACTGGCAGTGAACGAATTTACGTAAAGTTGGATGTGGTTATTTGCTACATCTTCTGACATTTCTTGAGCATGTTCTAATATATAGGACTTCGACACGTCAGGATTGGCCCAAGCATATTCGACAGATTGCTGTATTGTATTTGTTAATGCTGGTAAATCAAGTGTTCGCCGAGCAATGATGGCCCCTAATGGAATCGGTAATCCTGTGTCTGCCTCCCACCATTTTCCGAGGTCACATATCATATCTAACTCATATTGACCGTATGTAAATCGTGCTTCATGAATGACTAAACCAGCGTCAATGAATCCGTCTCGTACCGCAGGCATAATTTCGTGAAACGGCATAACCACAATTTCTCCGACGCCGCCAGGAACATTTTCTTCTGCCCATAACCGAAACAATAAGTAGGCGGTTGAACGTTCACTAGGAACAGCCACCCTTTTTTTTGTAAGAGCACTGGCACCGAAAGATGACATATCATTTCTTGTTAAGACAAGCGGGCCACATCCTCTCCCTAATGCTCCCCCACAAGGAAGAAGAGCATACTCTTTTAAAACCCATGGTAGTGCAGCATAGGATATTTTTAACACATCTAACTCATTTGGTTTAGTCGCCAAATGATTTGTTATGTCTATATCTGCATAGGTCACATTCACTTTAGGCGTTTGAGGAAGTAATCCGTGTACCCAAGCATGAAAAACAAATGTATCGTTTGGACAAGGGGAAAACGCGATATTTAATGTCATGTGTACAACTCCTTTATTACTGAACTGACGGTCGTCAGTTGATGTAATGCTTCTTTTATTTTCCATTCCTCTTTATTGCGTGGACCGACTCGATTTGAAATGGAGCGAATTTCTAGCATGGGCACATTAAATACATTTGCTGCCGTTGCTACTCCAAAGCCTTCCATTGCTTCTGCAATCGCAGAGGGAAATCTTCTTTTTAGTTTTTCACTTGTTTCTTTCGTCCCTGTCGTTGTAGAAACCGTTAAAATCGGACCTAAACGAGTTGCATATTGCTTATCATCTAGTGCATTTTTAATGATGGATCGATGATGAGGATTAGAAGAAAACATACTTTCTCCGAAACCAAGCTCTTCTAATGTTAAAAACCCATCTTTTGTTTCTGAGCCTAATTCTGCAGCCACGGTCGATGTGCCAACCACGATATCCCCTATTTCGACTTCGTTAACAAAGCCACCAGCTATTCCTACATTTATAACTAAATCATAATTTTTGTTCATTAATAATCGTGCTGTATGTACTGCAGCTTGCATTGGCCCAACACCAACGATTTCAACGGAAATTTGATTCGTATGACCTAAGCCATTTAGGATCGCTTGCTTTTCAGCTTCAACAGATGTTACAAGTAAGATAGTTTGATTTGGCATAAATAAACTCCCTCTTTTTCTTAAAAACACTTTATATATTTTAACATAATGACCTCATCGTGAGAATTATTTCAGTTTTTCCTATAGTGATGGTTTCAATATTTTTTACATCGTTTTACACTTCATTCTAGAACAATATGGTGATATATTTATCGTAATCTTTGAAATGAGGGTGAGAAAAGTGAGAAGAAATCGGCTTATTTTAAGCTTTTTATTGCTTTTATTATTCATTCACTTTTCCAATTTTCATAGCTTTGAACGATTACACCACCAAACCTATATGCAAGAACATTGGCTTCTTCCATCTCCAGAGCTGGAGGATGGGAACCAGTTATATAGTTCAAAACATATAGTTAGTTTTTGGGTGGTCTATTCATTTTTTGCTTTGCTTATTGTTGAAAAGTGGAATCGATATATAAAAGCTCAAACTAGCATTTTATTCTTTAAAGCTTTTTTACTCTCAATCTTTTACCAATCTAATAACATGTTGTCATTGCGCTTTTCCTCATATAACACATGAAATGGTAAAGGAGGAAAATAAAGATGATGTGGCTTCGGATTATTATGATTGGCTTATTATCAACAAGTGCAATTAGTATTTTTTTATTTCAAGCAATTGAATTTACAAATGCGTTGGTTGACATTTATAAAACAAAATAGAGTGGCTTATTGCCACTCTTTACAAAGTTACGGACATTGAGTCCGTTATTTCATTGAAAAACGTACTTTTCCTAAATCTATTGGACATTTGTTCCGCTATTTCATTAGTTCTTATGGAAGAACAGACCATTGTTTTAACTTTAACGGAACTAATGTCCGATAGCACGAAAATAACATCAATTATCATTAATATAGCGGAACAGATGTCCGTAGAATACAATTCTTTAGTCACAAGTGAAAGAGGGGCATTCGCCCCTCTTTTTTGTACTTTATATAATGTTTTTTTCCTTCTCAACCCACTCGTCAACGGCATTTTGTGCGTAATAAATTTCGGATTGCAAATATTCCGTGTGCTTTTTCGTTTGTTCATCATCCCATTGAAACTCTTTTTTCATATAGGCAATTACAGCATCTTTCCACTGTAGTACCCAATCAATGTTAAAGAATAAAGCTGCCGTACGCCGATTGAAGAAATCGATAGGACTTGATGCCATTTCTTCTTCGATTGCGTATGTTAATTGAGCAAATACCTGTGGAGTTAATGAATGTTTTGTTTCATTTTCTTTTTGAATTCGTTCAAATATCGAATCGACATTTGAGCCATATAACGTTACTAATTGCTTTGCTTCGTTTTCCGTTAATCCAAGTGAAAGTCCTTCTTTTATCTTCTCATTTGTAAATTCCTCAAATGAAGGTCCAACATTTCCACCAGAAAGAATGATTTGGTCTGTCGTACAACGTTGTTCATTTCCTAATTCTTTCGCTACATAATCAACAATCCGTTCAGCCATTTTTCTATAGCCTGTTAATTTACCGCCTGCGATCGAAATTAAACCGGAATTTGAATAGAAGATTTCATCTTTTCTCGAAATCTCTGATGCACTTTTTCCTTCTTCATGAATAAGCGGACGTAAACCTACCCAACTTGATTCAATATCGGTTTTAGTGAGGTTAACTGATGGAAACATATAATTCACAGCATCAATAATATAATCACGGTCCTCTGTTGTCACTCGAGGGTGGGCAATGTCACCTTCATAAAAGGTATCTGTTGTTCCTACATAAGTTTTACCTTGTCTTGGAATAGCAAATACCATACGACCGTCATGTTCAGTATCAAAATATACAGCTTGTTTTAATGGGAATCGTTTACCATCGATAACAAGGTGTATACCTTTAGTTAAATGGAGGTATTTTTGTTTCTTTGACTTATCTTTTTCACGTAACGTATCAACCCATGGTCCTGCCGCATTCACTATTTTTTTAGCATATATATCGTGTTCAGTATTCGTTAAAATATCCAAAACTTTAACACCAACTACCTCGTTATCTCGGTAAATAAAATCAAGGGCTTTTACATAATTGACTGCTAATGTGCCTCTTGCAACGGCCTCTTTTATAACTTCTAAGGTTAACCGCGCATCATCGGTCCGATACTCAACGTAAATACCGCCACCCTTTAATTTATCTTCGCGAATTAATGGTTCCTTCTGTAATGTTTCTTCTCTTGACAGCATCTTTCTTCGTTCATGTTTATGAACACCCGCAAGTGCATCATATACTTTTAACCCAATCGATGTCGCGGTCTTTCCAAATGTTCCACCTTTAATCATTGGAAGTAACATCCACTCTGGTGTTGTAACATGTGGAGCATTTCGATACACAATCGCTCGTTCTTTTCCGACTTCTGATACTAATTTAATTTCAAATTGCTTTAAATATCGAAGTCCACCATGGACTAATTTTGTCGACCGACTTGACGTCCCTGCTGCAAAGTCTTGCATGTCAATGACTCCTGTTTTTAAACCACGTACTTGTGCATCGAGGGCTATGCCTGCTCCAGTAATACCGCCACCTATTACTAATAGGTCAAGTTCATTTGATTTCATGTCTTCCAAATATGTTGAACGTCGTTTGCTTGAAAATCGTTGGTTCATGTTGAACATCCTCTCTCATTAAAAGTCGCATGTGGATACAAAAAGAGACCACAACATCTCAAAATGAATATCAATTTGAGTGTTGTGGTCTCTCATTTGCTCCGGACCTTATTATTAACCTACTTCTTATTATACTTGATTTATATAATTATTCAACAATAAAAAATTCAAAAAATGTTTTAAAGGGAATGTAATCGATGCTAGTCATATCATAACGGGTCATTGGTCATTATTTTGGTCATATCTAGTCATGAATTTAAAAAATGACTAACCAATATATCTAACGCATGGTAGAATGATAGTATTATTTATCAAAAAATGTCGCTTAATGTTGATTGAAAAAGGAGAAAGACACCGATGAGTATGAAAATGCCAACAATATTTAAACCTGTTGAAAAACCCCCAAGACCAAAGCGCTATATTCCCGTCAGTCAAAAATTTACGTATAGTCATATTTTTGCGATGCTTTGGATGATTACTTCCATCGTTATTTCATTGCCATGGGTTTATCAATTAGGGGCTTATATTACAGTTCCTGTTGCCCTATTAATAATCGCAGGAATTGCCTATATCCCCGGATATTTTAATGCGTTTATGGTTTCAAGTTTGTTGTTTGATAGACAGCCTGTAATTAAAGAATCATTTCCAACCGAACCAATAACGATTTTAATAGCTTGTTATAATGAAGAAAAAGGAATTGAAATGACGTTAGAATATATAAAAAAACAAGATTACACTGGTGATGTTCGAGTCATTGTCATTGATAATAATTCCTCAGATAAGACAGCAGAAATTGCAATGGCAGCCGGTGTTGAACTTGAAATGAATGTAAAAGTTATCCAAGAACCTAACCCAGGAAAGCATCATGCATTAAACACAGCACTAAACTATGTCGACACAGATTTAGTTATTACATTAGATGCTGATACACTACTTCAAAAATCAGCTGTACGTAAAATTGTAGGTAGAATGATTAGCTCCCCTACAGATGTTTGTGCTGTTGCAGGGACAGTTTTAGTCCGTAATAGTCGAGGGAAATTTTTAGCTAAAATGCAAGAATGGGATTATTTCTTAGGGATTGCCAGTATTAAACGCCTTCAGGGTTTATTTCAAGGAACACTAGTTGCGCAAGGCGCATTCTCGATTTATGAAACGAATGCCGTACGGTTAGTGAACGGCTGGCCAGATGCTATCGGCGAAGATATCGTGTTAACTTGGCGCCTGCTCTCAAATAATCGAAAAGTATATTTTGAACCAATGGCCGTTGCTTTTACAGAAGTACCTGAATCATTCCTTCACTTTTTCAGACAACGTAGTCGTTGGGCAAGAGGGATGGTTGAAGCACTAAAAGTTGTGAAACCGTGGCAGCAATCTTCTCCTTATACAAAGTATTTAACTGGTGCAAATTTAGTTATGCCATACTTAGATATCGTGTACACATTAATTTGGATACCAGGATTAGTATTAGCGATGTTTGGTTATTATTGGATTGTTGGAGCTTATACCCTTCTCGTTTTGCCTTTAGCCATGCTTGTTAATTATATTTTGTACCGCTATCAAAAAAATGTGTTTGAAGAGCTAAACCTGAATATTAGAAAAAATATATTAGGCTTTATAGCGTTTGTGTTGTTTTATCAAATATTAATGAGTCCCATATCAGTTTGGGGCTATTGTCAGGAAGTATTTAAACTAAAACGAATATGGAAATAAGAAAAAAGGAGTCCGACGATACAAAGTCAGGACTCCTTTTTTTAACTTGAAACTTAATGAATCATTTTCTTGCAATGCGGGCATAAGCATTTATCCGGGTCACGAGCAACAATGACCCCACAATGTGTACATGCGTTTGGTTTTGGTGTCGCAAGCTCTTTTGGACCACCGAATAACCTGTAATCTGGCCTCATGACATGACCGAGTGCAAAGTAAACACAGACTGCCGGGATTAGTGAAGCAATCAGAATTGCAATTGTAAATGCCAATTCACTCTTCCTCCCTGCTATCCTTATATTTTTAGTACCTAAAGTATACCTAAATAACAGTTTTTGTGCCAGCAGTTACTCTAAAGAAAGAGTTGTTGTTTCGTATACGAACGATGCCAAGATGATAATATGTAGTCTTAACTTTTTTCAAAACAATTTCTCTCAATTTCTTCAATTTGATTTTTCTCTTATATTGTCATAAAAATTAGTGATCCCCTTAAAATACCACAAAATTTCTAAAATTAACATGGTGCCCTACATTTTTTTGGGGTAAATCTATAATAAAAACACCTATCAAATGAAAAACGATAGGTGTTTGTGCACTTTTTATTATTACAGTCTTTTGGCCATATTGCGAGCGATCCAAACTCCGGCCGCTCCTGCTTGAGCAAGACCTCTTGTAATTCCTGCTCCATCACCACCACAATATAATCCTTGAATTTCAGTTTCAAATTCCTCTGTAAGCTTCGGTCTGGCTGAGTAAAATTTTGCTTCAACACCATAAAATAAAGTGTGTTCTGAAGCTAGTCCAGGTGTCACTTTATCTAACGCTTCGACCATTTCAACAAGGCTTTTCATCGTATTGTAAGGAAGCACAAGGCCTAAATCACCTGGAACCGCTTCTTTTAATGTCGGCTCTAGGAAACCCTCTTGAATTCGCTTCTCCGTTGAACGTCTTCCTTTCATAATATCACCAAATTTTTGAACGATAACGCCGCCGTTTGATAAATCATTGGCACGTTTACAAATTTCTCTTGCATATTCATTTGGTTTATCAAATGGTTCTGTAAATTTATGAGAAACAAGTAAGGCGAAATTTGTATTTTTTGATCCTAACGCAGGGTCTTTATAAGAGTGTCCATTCGCTGCCATAATGCCACTATGGTTTTCTACTACAACATGGCCAGACGGATTGCTACAAAATGTTCTGACTTGAGTCCCGACAGATGTGTTAAAAATGAATTTTCCTTCATATAAATGTTCATTAATTTCTCTCATGACTACATCTGATGTTTCTACACGTACACCAACATCCACTTGGTTATTATACATTTTTAATTTTCTTTTTTTAAGAATATCTGTTAGCCATGCCGACCCATCTCTTCCCGGGGCAATCATGACAAAATCACTAGTAAACTCCGTGCCATTTTTTAAGGCGATGCCATATATTTTATGCTTTCCGTCGATTTTTTCCGTTAAGATATCTTTTACTTCTGTTTTGTACATCATGTCGATTTTATCTTTTAAATATTCATAAATCGATTTTAAAATTTCTAAGTTTTGTTCTGTTCCTAAGTGACGAACTTCTGCTCGCAATAATTTTAACCCCGCTCCATAGCCCTTTTGTTCAATTTCTCTTACTTTTTCTGTTGTAGGGTCTGTAATGGTGTTTGTTGCGCCATGTTTTAAATTAATCTCATCGACATAACGGATTAATTCAACGACTTTGGACGGTTGTAAATAATCGGTCATCCAACCACCGAATTCTGTAGTGATATTAAATTTCCCATCACTATATGCCCCAGCCCCACCAAAACCATTGGTAATCGAACAGGCAGGCAAACAGCCAGCAAAGTCTTTTTTACCTGCTGCAGGTGGACAAAATTGAATTTTCTCTTCTAAAATCGGACAATTTCTTCGGTAAATATCGTGTCCTTTATCTATAAGTAACACTTTTGCATTTGGTTTTTTTTCTAATAGTTCATAACTAGCGAAAATCCCCGCTGGACCAGCTCCAACAATAATAGCATCATATTTGTTCATTCTAATTCCCCCATGAATGTTGATCTACTTTTGGACAGCAAAAAAACCTAACGTAAACGGAGCCATTCCTGTCCCGTTCGTAGTTAGGAATTATCGGTTCCTTCTAGAGACCCTCAAACCTTATTATTGAGGATATACGAACTATCACAATTGTTTATTATAAACGAAATTTTATAAGTGTCAATATCATTCCATCGTATTTATTCGTGTTTTTCATTGATATTTTGTAAAATAGTAAAGAATTCCACTGTAAGAACATTAAAATCCGAACATTGATGTAATACGAATTAATCCTCACTCCTATATGGTATGATGAAAGAAAAATGTGGAAGTGAAAACATGGCTAGTCATTATTCGGTTATTCATTGTTCATATGAAAATTATTCTATACGAAAAGATGATGAATTCGTATTGATCCATGAATTAAAGGTGCATCTTTATGTAAATGGCGAAAAACTAACAATTACTTATAGCTTGATAAAAGAAGATAAATCCTGGGGGTTTACAGATGCAATTGATCGTGACAATCAAGCGAGGCCTGGAATCCTATCGTTTTCTGAAATTGAAGATTTACTTCTTTATGAACCAAATATAAAACGAATGAAGGAAGAAATTGAAATGAGGTTGTATAATCGAACACTGCCGCTTACAAAAATATACGAGCCACAGAATTATTCTCCATATGACTTTGTCGATTTCCAAAACAAATGCAAGCACATTGCGCAATCTTATAAACTACCCTATACTGTGCTCACGTTTGAACAATTAGGTTATACAAGTTTTAATACAGTCAAACTTCACTTTAGCAAAGGTCCACTTTATCTTTTATGTAACCATTATCGTGTTGCTTTCGTAAAGGACCTTGGTAATTATCCGTTTGTATTCTTTGACGATAGTGAACTTGCTGAATGTTTCGGTCTGCCATATGAAGTATTATCTGTCCAATTTTTAAATCAACCTTTGAACATAGAGGATGTTGTTACAGGGGTTGAGGAATTTGATGTGGAGTATTATGTTTCTCATTTTTTACCGAAAACAAATGGAGAGTTTTTATTTAATTTTTGGGATTAACCTTTTATTAGTAAAAAGTAGTTTGAGATTTTCAAAAGCCCAAACTTTTTTTAAAAGATAAATAAGTATAAATTTTTGGTATAGCAGCGAAGCTTTGAAAGCTTATTCAAGAAGAACACTTGTGGTTCACTGTCAAAAGCGGGCAGGGCTCCGCGTTTTTCTTAATTGTGTAGAAAACTATAAGATAGTCGACTTGTGTATAACAATGCTCTAATAAATGAGTAATATGAGACAGCAAGAAAAGACCCAAGTGAATCATTCAACACTTGGGTCGGATTTATCGCGTTAGCAATTTTGTTGATTATGGTAAGTAAGCGGCCATGAAAACCGTTATCTGTGAACATGGCTAGCGTTTTGGAACGTTGGAGGACACAGGAGCCGTTAATCATAATATATCGCTAGGAATAGAGTGGCTTTTGCGTGAATAAGCGCTCCTGTGGCCGCTAAAAAACGGAAACCCGTATGATGTTCACAAATAACGGCTGCTCTGACCGCAAAAGTGGGACATGGGATGTGTTTGTTGTTTCATCACACACTTCGCTTAAAACGAAAAGACGCTCTGCGTTTTTCCTATTTTTTTAGTAATACTTGTTCTTCCAAACGTTTCCACACTAACTCAACAAACTGTTTACACTTCTCTTTGTCAATTTCTTGTGGCAACAATTCTACTTTTAGTGTGACGGCTAAATTTGTTTTCGCATGTAACATATCCTTGAAATGATCAACAGCTCCACAAAAATGAGGATAAAAGCGGTCACCCGTCCCTACTACTCCAGTCACTAGCCTTCTTCTTTCCTTTTTGTTTAACGCCTCATATAATGGCACCATTTCTTTCGGAATGTCACCGTTTCCCCATGTATATGTTCCAATGACAATAACATCATAAAAATCAAGGAAAGAAAAAGTAAATTGATGAATTGGAAACATATCAACATGCTGAAATTTCTTGTGGCATTCTTTGGATATCTCTTCGACCAATTCTTTCGTATTCCCTGTCACGGAACTATAGACGATGGCAATCTTCATTATAAACTCCTATAACTCATCAAAGCCATTTGATTGGGTTACTTTTGTATAGGTTCTTGACTTTTGTTCAAAGAAATCGGATTTTGTTTCATTAATCATTTCATCACTAAAAACGTGGATCCATGGCATTGGGTTGTCTTTTTCTTCAAATAAATTACTTAAACCTAGTTGCCGTAAACGTTTGTTCGCTAAATATTCTACATATTGCTCAAACTCTTCTAAATCAATGCCATCAATATCCGCAAGAATATAGTGAGCCCATTCTTTTTCTAATTGAACCGCTTCATGAATGCAGTCATATACATATTGAATATTGTCCTCATTGTTTAACTCAGGGTTCTCACTTAATAGAATACGAACAAATTGACAAACAAAATAAGCATGCTGCATCTCGTCACGTTGAATATAACTAATCATTGTACTTGTTTTTAACATTTTTTGTTGGCGGGCTAAGTTATAGAAAAACGCAAAACCAGCATAAAAATAAATACCTTCTAAATTAATCGAGTTAATCGCTAGTTGAAACAAATGTTGTGGTGTTGGGTGTTGTCTGAATTGTTCATACGCATCTAAAATTAATTGATTTCTTTTTTGAACAATCGGATCTTCTTTCGCTTGATTAAAGCGGTCGTTTTGCTCTCGCAATGGAACAAGAGAACTTAAAATATAAGAATATGACTCATTATGCACTGCTTCTTGTTGAGCGATAACTGCAAAAATGGCTTTAAAACTAGAATCAGTAACATAATCCATTGCTTGCGTCATAGTAGGTGTTTGCAAGCTATCTAAAGAAGCGAGCTGAGTATTAATCCGCAAAAATACATCTTGTTCTTTTGCTGATAAATGGTCCCATTGCTTAATATCATCTTGCATATTAATCTCCTGGGCTTTCCAAAAATTTGATAGTAATGTTTGATATAAATCATACATTTGCGGATAAGCAATATCATTCCAATTTAACAATCCTGATGATTGTCCGTTAATGATACCTGTTGATTTATTTGGAAACTCTGGGTTGAGTAATTTAATTTTAGATAATGGTGCTTGAATATTCATGGAGTACCTCCCTATATTAACTATGGCATGCTTCACACTCTTCAATCTCGGTTTGAGAAGTGCTTCTGACGTAATATGTTGTTTTGAGTTTATGTTTCCAAGACTCTAAATGAAGCTGTAACAAGTCTTTTGCTTTTATATCATGGCGAACATATAAGTTAAAACTAATCGCTTGGTCGATATGACGTTGTCTTGCTGCGTTTTGCTTAATACTCCACACTTGGTCAAGTTCATGTCTTGCTCTGCGATAATAATTATACGTAATATGGTTTAAGTCAGGAGCTGTTACTTTAAACTTAAAGTTTTTCTTTTCTTCCGCATATTCAACCGCGTATAACGGGTCAATTCCATCTGTTGAGCCCCCGATTTTCGCAGTCGATGAATTTGGTGCTACCGCCATTAACCAGCCGTTACGAATGCCATATGTTTGGATTTCCCGTTGTAGCTGTTGCCATCGGTCTGATGTATAATTTTTTCTTTTAAAGTAGTCACCGGTTTGCCATTCTGATCCTTCAAAAGCGCGATAAGCCCCTTTTTCTTTTGCTATTGTCATAGATGCTTGAATGGTATAATATGCAATGTTTTCATAAAGTTCATCTGCATATTGAACAGCTTCATCAGATTCCCAATGAATGTTTTCGAGTGCTAAAAGATGATGCCATCCAAATGTTCCCAATCCGACAGCACGATATTTTTGGTTTGTGACTTGTGCTTGTCCTACTGGAATTGTATTTAAGTCAATGACATTATCCAACATACGAACTTGAATTTTGATTACTCTTTCTAGTACATGAGAACGAACGGCTTTTGGTAAATTGATAGAAGATAAATTACAAACAACAAAATCGCCTGGTTTTCGAACGATAACTAAGTTTCCATCCTCATCCTCATATTCTTTCGTAATCATCGTTGAAGACATGTTTTGCGCAATTTCTGTACAAAGATTACTACAATAAATCGATGTTCTCCCAACACCGCGAAGATGTTTATTAGGATTTTGTCGGTTTACTTCATCTCGATAGAACATATATGGTGTACCTGTTTCAAGTTGAGCAACCATAATTCGGGCCATAATATCCATAGCTCGATATGTTTTACGTGGCAATAGCGGATGATTGACCGCTTCCTCGTATTTTTCTGTAAAATATTTACGATCTTCTTCATCATAAAAATCTTCAAGTCCTAATAGTTGTCCATTTTCATCTTTCCAACCCATCGTTTGCTTCACTTGATGTGGACAGAATGTGTGCCATTGGCCGACACTTCGCCCTTGCTCATCTACTTCTTCTAATTTCTGCATGAACAAGTCAGGTATAGAAACCCCAGTAAAAATATCATGGGCTTTTCTTCGTTCATCCCCATTATTCGTTTTTAAGTCAAGAAACCCGTTCATAATATCTTTATGGAATAAATCAAGATAAATTGCGATTGCACCTTGACGTTGTCCAAGCTGGTCGACACTTACAGCAGTATCATTAATTAAGCGAATCCACGGCACAACACCAGATGAGTTTCCTTTAAACTTTTTAATATCTGATCCTAACGCGCGGACCTTTCCATAGTAAATACCAATTCCGCCACCATCTTTACTTAATCTAGCAATATCCCAATTGTTTAAATAAATGCCATCAAGCGAATCATCAACTGTATCAATGAAACATGATGATAGTTGCCCAAAGGATTTTCCTGCATTTGAGAGCGTTGGTGTAGCGACAGTCATATATAAATGACTTAAGGCCCAATATGCTTCTTTTACAAGTTCTAATCGTTTCGTTTTTTCTTCTTGTTTCATTAAAGTCATCGCTATAATCATAAAGCGTTCTTGAGGTAACTCAAACACATTACGATCATGATCGGTGGCTAAATAACGGTCTGCTAACAAAAATAATCCTATGTAATTAAATAACTCATCTCTCTCTGGGCAAATTTCTAATCCTAATTCTACAATTTCTTCTTTAGAATATGCATCCATTAGTTCAGGAGAGTAAATCCCGGCTTTGGTTAAATGTTGAAGCAATGGATAGAAATCGCCATACTTCTTTGTCCATTCATACTGTCTATTTTCTGCAGCTTTTTTATATAAATCTTGTAAATATAATCGTGCAGCCATAAACGTCCAATTTGGTTCATCCATTGCAATTTTATTTAAAGCGTAAAACAAAGCTTGTTGATTTTTGTCTTTGTCTGAACCATTTATTTCTTTTACCTTTTCAATCATTTTTGTTGCATCAAGCTTGTAAATCTCTGCTGCTTCTTCGATTGCGTTAACGACAAATTGAAGTTCAGATTGAACTTGTGTACTCATGTGAATCCCCCTTAAAATAAAAAATCCGCTCATGATTTGAGCGGATGAAACGATAACACCTAAAAGTGAATTTTAAAAATTCAATTCTTCAAGTAGCCACCGTTTCATCTTCCCAATCCCCGAGAAAGGTGAAACATTTTTAAATAAGATAGGTCTCCTGACTTATGCTTCATTCTACTTTAAGACCTTCCCGTATAAGGACCTATATGAATATGTCCTTTTTACAGTGGATTTCTTATTTCGTCTGCATTTACAGTTGCGGGGGCAGTTCTGGATTTACACCAGATTCCCTATTAAGCACTATGGCATCTTATTTAAGCTAAAATACTATATACAGTTGATCGTTGTTTAAATAGTTTCCATATATTGATTAGATTACCTCTTATATTATCTGAATCTTTGAAAATGATCAAGACAAGATTCAACAATTTTTTCATTGACATTTTTAAAAATTGCTTTTTTTTAGAAGGACATCGGAATTGAAACCGATGTCCTTTTATTTGTATTGTGGATAAAAATCATAGTCATCGTCGTAATCGTAGTACTTTCGGCGGTATTTCTTTCCGTGGCAATGGTCGCAAATTGCATATTCAAAATCTAAGCTTAATTTTTTGCCACACTGCCTACATTCTTTTTTTAATGTAGAAATATCATTTTTTAATCGCTCATGTACTTCATCACTTATTTCAGTTCTGACTCTTTCCCAATACAATGCTTCTGTCCCTCGATTTAAGCGATATAAAAACAATAAATGAAGACCGACTGCTTTATAGGCGAGTTCAGCTTCTTCTAAATTGCTCCTCTTTATTATCGGTTCTGGTAATTCTTTTCCTTTAATAATAGCCATCATCGTTTCACGCCATTGTTTCATTAATTTTGGTTCCTTTGTTGAAAATGGCAGATGCAAAAACCCATACAAGTCAAGCATGGAAAGACGAGCTTCGATTTCGGTATCTTTTATTGTCGCATAGAGTTCCCGTTCTTCCGCTAAACTGGCTTTTTTTGTTCCGTACGGGCTTTCAAATTTCTGCCATAAGTCAAAGAATACACCTAAATTTCGTGAATACTTTTGAAATCGTTCAAATACCGCCGTTGTTGGTGCGATCGCAAATGTGGAGATTAATGTATCCTCTTTTTCAAGCAATCGTTTCATTAATTTAATTTCTTTTGTGAAAGCGACTTTCCCCACATTATATATCCCTTTTCTTCCTGCTCGACCTGCAATTTGTTTGATTTCTTGTGATGTTAAACGGCGTTTTCGTACACCATCAAATTTTTCATTTTCTAAAAAAACGATACGGTGAATCGGTAAATTTAACCCCATTCCTATGGCATCTGTCGCGACAATAACATTCGTTTCCCCTGATATAAAACGGTGCATTTGTTTTTTTCGTGTTTCAGGAGGCATACTTCCATAAATCATACTGACAGAATAACCGCTTTGTTGGAGCTTTGAGGCCGTTTCTAACACTTTTCTTCTCGAAAAACAAACAAGGGCATCTCCTTTACTCGTATGTTTCATACTAAATTCTTTGCCTTCTACTTGTAAAGGGATGTCTCGATAATAATGGTGGATCGTAATGTCAGAATCCCCTAACAGCTGTAAAATCATCGATTCTGAACTTCGACTCCCGATGATGTGTACTTCCTTTGCATTTGCTTTTGTAATGGCTTTATACCATGAAAACCCACGGTCCTTATCTGCAATCATTTGTGCTTCATCAATAACAACTATTTCGTAATAGTCTTTTTCATAAAACATTTCCACCGTACACGATAAATGGGAGGCTGTTTCAACTTCCTTTTCTTCTTCCCCTGTTTTTAATCCACAAGAAACGCCTTCTTGTTTTAATTTATCGTAGACCTCTAACGCTAATAATCGTAAAGGAGCTAAATATATTCCTGTCTCAGCGGCCTTCATTTTCTCCAGTGCATGATGTGTTTTCCCTGTATTTGTTTCACCAATATGCAAAATATATTGGATTTTCCTCCCTACATTTGGACGGTATTCTCGACCAAAGATATCTTCAATCATTCTTTCTTCTTCGATTTTTGTCTTCTCAATTTCCGCTTTTTCTTGTACTTTTCTTTGCTCTCTTGTTTCTAACTGTTCTTCGTACATTGATTTATGTACGGTGACTTCAAATGGAACTGCTGAAATGAATAATAAATCAGAGATATATTCATCTTCAATTTCTGTAAAGAAATGAGCACAAAGGTCATTTATCCTATCGGAGAGGAAGGATGTGATTTTCGAATTGATTAATTGTTTACCATATACATTCTCATATTGATGAAAAAGAAATTCAGGTAAGTCCTCTTTGATTTTATGAATGACAATTTCCGCTGTAAGTTCATAGATAATTCGTTCATATTTATAGTAATAGGTTTCATATTCCCAATCGAATAATTTATGAACAACACCAGTTAGTTCATAAAAAAAAGTAGATAGTGTTGTGTAGTTACTCGGATTAAAATTTCCTTCCGGCGTTAATTTTTCTTCAATTAGAAAAGCATCAATTAATTTATATTTCGTGTTTTGTGTTAAATCAGTGGCAAGTATACAAGCAACTTTATATCTCAGCTGCAAATAAAACAATTCTATATTATCTTGAATAATAAGTTCGCCATGTTTTTCAATTTCAAACTGGATTTCCCATTTTCTTTGCCGTTCTCGCTCTTCTTCTTGTTTACTTAAATATTTTAAACGAACTTTTTCATAACGTTCTTTCCATTCTTCTCCGTTTTGTGAGAATCGTTGATTGACCCATGAAAAAACATCAAACGGACAATAGTCTCGAATTTCATTTCGAAAAAGGCGGTTGATTAGTTTTTTATCGACACCTTCAACAACATAACCCTTCTTTTTTAAGAAGTCTTTTTTTATTAATTTAGGTATACTGTTTGTCGCTTTGTTTAGCCAAACATTCACCCATATTTGTTCCAAATACATTTTTCTATCGGTTATATATTGTTCAAAAGATGGCATTTCCGCTTTTGTTTCAAAGTATGAATCGAGGTCTTCATGGATTTTCTTCTTCGTTTGTTCTACAACTTGAGGATAAAGAGCAGTAATTTTGTCCATGATGCCCCCCTTTCCCTAATATCAATTAGTTTTTCCTGTTCTGTATTTTTTTATGATGTGTATGGTGTTGATTTCATTGTACCTTCCTCTACACATTCGCTATAATTAATTCATTACCTTCTTGAGGAGAGTTATTATGGATGAAAAAAAGATTGAACAACAAGTTATTGATTCGTATCAACAAGATGAACAAATGATGGTCCTCATCTTTTCGCAATGGTGTATCAACAATAATCTCGACCCTGTGAACGTATATGAAAGAGCATATCCTACACAAGGAAAAAATGAAGTTTTAACCCAAGTGTTGGAACTCACTGTATCCAAGGAAGAAGCTGGCCCTATTCATGATGATACATTATTAAATGTGTTAAGTCTTTTTGGAAACGAAGACTTGGCGTTTGTTGTTAGTGAAGAGATTGAAAAAAGAAACAAAAAGTAGCATTTGGTTTTCGTACCTTCAGTTTCCATTGCGTACGTCTAAACGAACATGATAATATATGAGTTATAAAGATTTACTTACTATTGTTTCTTGCCATAGGGACAATCTTCTTACAAAAACTTTTCCTGCGATGTACGATGTTCTCTATGTCTTAAACCGATACGAATGAATAGGGAGTTTCTCGTCTATGCACAACAACACGCCTTTGTATAAGAGAAGGACGTTGAAAGGCTAAGAAAGGACACCCACCTACGAGAGTAGGTTTTAAGACATCTTGAATAGCGGCAAAGTGGGGCTACATATAAAAAACCTCTCTACTAATGAGAGGTTTTTAACATATAGACGCTACGCGTTTTTCTTAAAAAGATAAGAAAGAAGTATATCAGTGAGGCTTTGATAGTTTATTCTAGAAGAGCGAAGGCTCTGCACCTGCGCGTTCAAAAGCTGGCAGGGCTACGCACTTCGCTTGACACGAAAAGACGCTACGTGTTTTTCTTATTTTAAACAGAAACACGATTTCTTCCTTGTTGTTTGGAGTGGATTAATAAATTGTCAGCAAGTACACAAGCTTTTTCAACTGGAGTTTCATCTTTATACGATAAATAATACATTCCAAACGATGCACTATATTCAATTTCTACCGTTTGCTCTTCATATTCCACAACCGCCCTTGTCATATTTAAATCTTCCCGAATGGTTTCTAATAACTCCAAGCAAGTCATATCAGAACGGTGTTTTAAGAATATCGTAAATTCTTCCCCACCCGTCCGGCATAGCACATCAGCTTCTGTTAAATACGATGATAAAAATTCGACATAGTGTTTAATAACTTGATCTCCCACACTATGGTTATATGAATCATTTATCTTTTTAAAATGGTCAATATCAGTAATTACAACACCAATGTTCTGACGGTTTTCATTTAAATGTTGAATTTCCTTTTCTAAAAAATTGCGATTATATGCCAACGTTAATTGGTCATGATATGCTTTTTGTTCAAAAATATCTCGTTCCACTTTGTTTTTAATGTTTTGTATATTCATGTTATAGGAGTTGTTAATGAGGAAGTTTAACAAGAATATAAAAATAACCATAATCCAATCTTGAACAAAAATAAAGTGGATAAAAAGAATATTTGAAATGGCTGCCATTAATCGCGATGACCAATTCCCTGCTTTTATTACTCCAATGAGCTCATCTCTTGTTCTTATTTGTCCCCCCAAGACAAATAAGATAACAATAAATGAAGTCGACACCAAACCTGATACATACATTAAACAAAACATAAATAAAAAATACCAAATGGATAAGGGATCCAAAGAGTCTGGAACAAATGTTAAAAAAACGAAAAGCGCTCCTGAGTTATAAATAACAGAAGTAGATATATTATACAGAAAGGCCCACCACGTATGTGGTTCACTCATTTTTTTATACTTTCGGTATAAGACAGTACCAAGCTCATTTAACGTTTCTAGTAGAAATAAACCAAAAGGACCAGCAAAAACAGAAAATGAAAACCCATAGTTCGCCGTACTGATCATTGATGTTTGGTCATGCATTCGAATAATAATCGTTAAACGGTTATATAAAAACATAAACATGGCATATAAAAAAAGGAGTAAAATGATATGTAATTCAAACGGAAAGATGCGAAACGTGGAAATAGCGATAACAATCCCAATGACAAATAAGCTAAGGATGTAGACTTTCTGTACCGTTTTCATTATTATCATCCCCTTTTTCATGAATATTTTTTATTATGAAACCGATAAATCACTGACGATACGGTTTTTGCCTTCTTTTTTAGCTAAGTACAATAAATTATCTGCTTGAACACAAGCTTTTTCAAAACGAATGGACCGACTAACCGTATAGAAATACAAACCAAATGAAGCCGAATACGATATATCTACAATCTGTTCTTCAAAATGAACAGGCACAAATGTATTTTCTAATGATTTTTGAATCTCATTTACTATGTCTATACAGTCATTACGAGATTTTTTCTTTAATAAAATGGTAAACTCCTCTCCCCCAGTTCGAATTAATATATCATCATCATCAAGAAACGAAGAAAGAAACATAACATAATGCTGAATAACTTGATCACCGACACTATGATTGAACGAATCGTTCACTTTTTTAAAATCATCAATATCAGTTACAACGATTCCGGTATCGTCCATTGATTGTTGCCACAACGCGAGGTTAGACTGGAAGTAATTGCGGTTGAACACTCCAGTTAACTTGTCTGTGTAGGCCATTTCTTCAAATAAATCTCGTTCGACTTTATTTTTAATCGTTTGAACACTCGTATTAAAAGAAGAGTTTATTAAAAAATTAAATACAAATAAACAAAGAAGCATTAACCACTGTTCATACATAATAAAATGAATGAACAAAACATTAGATATGGCGGTCATTAGCCGAGGAAGCCATTTCCCCATTAATGTAAAATGAATTGCTTCTTTAAAAGTTGTGAATTCATTTCCGAAAAGTAAGTAAACGGAAATAAATCCCATTGCCATTACCCCTGTTACATATAATAAGACACCCATAAACAAAAAATAAAAAATAGAATGCGGCGAAAGCACAGTCGGAACGAGCAAAAAGTAAAAATAAAGAGCAATTGAGTTAAATAAGACACTTGACCCAACATTATAAAACGTATCCCACCATGGATTTGGTTCATATATTTTCTTTTTTTGTTTATAAATCGTTTGGGATATTTCCTTTAATGATTCTAACAACAATAAGCCAATAGGCCCAGCAAATACACCGAACGAAAAACTATAGTTTGCGACAGTGACAACGGAAATATTCCCTTGTTGAAAGATAATATGTAAGTTTGTATACAAAAACATAAAAAACACATAAAGAAATAGTAAAATCCAGATTGTTTTCGAAAATGGAAACAACGGAATGGTATAGAAGGAAATGATAATAGATATAGCTAATAGAGAGAGCGTATAAAGTTTTTGTAATGAGTTTAGTGTCATCGTACTCTCCCTAATCTTCTTCAAATTGACGAACCGATACTCTATTTCTTCCTTCTTCCTTCGATTGAAATAGGAGATTATCGGCTTGTACACAAGCTTTTTCAATCGAGATTTTATCAGCTTTCCGGTAATAAAATAACCCGAATGAAGCAGTGTACGTTAGACGGACATTCTTTTCCTCATACTCTACATCAATTGACGTTTTTTCAAGTTGAGAACGAATTCTCTCTACTAATTCCTCACATTGTTCAGGGGTTCGATTTTTTAAAAATAAAGTGAATTCTTCTCCACCTGTACGAATTAATACGTCATCTTTTTGGATGAATTTATTAAGAAAATGAACATAATGTTTTATGACTTGGTCACCAACACTATGGTTAAAACTATCATTAATACGTTTAAAGCGGTCTATGTCTGTAACAACAATGCCAATATTTTCTTTATCCTGATGTTGTTTCGTTATTTCTTTTTCTAAATAGTTACGATTAAACGAACCCGTCAATTGATCTGTATACGCCATTTTCTCAAACATATCGCGTTCAACTTTATTTTTGACATTCTCAACATTCGTATTATAAGAAGATGTAATTAAAAAATTTAAAATAAAAATCGATATGACCATATACCAATATTCAAGTGAAATAAAATGCATAATAAAAATAATGGATATGGATGTCATCATTCTTGAAGTGATTTTCCCCATTTTGATTAACTGAAATGCTTCTTGCAATGTTTGAATATCTTTTCCTATAAATAAGTAAAAAGCAGCAAAACACATCGAAAGTATACCTGCGATATAGATTAAAAGAAAGATTAAAATGAAATATACCCATGAATGGGGGCTAATCACAGTAGGCACTAATAAATAGTATAAAAACAATGCGAAAGAGTTATAAAGAACACTTGTGCCTATATTGTAAAATGCAGTCCACCAAATATTTGTGTCTTCTTCTTTTTTTATTTTTTTATAGCCCGTCATGGATAATTTTGTGATAAGTTCTAACAGTAATAAACCTAATGGTCCTGCAAAAACACCATAGGCAAAACTATAGTTTGCTGATGATACAACGGACGTGTTGTTTTTCTTTACGATTATATTTTGCAGTCTTGAAAACAAAAAGATAAAAAAACTAAATAAACATAGTAAGAATAGATTTGAGGAGTTAAAAGGGAATAAATGAATGTTGGCAAATCCAATTGCACTAGCTAGTAGTAAAACGACAACAACGAATATTTTTTGTGATGTTTGTAAAATAACAATTCCCTCCCCTCCCTTACATTAAATCAGTAAAGTGTATAAACGTATTCATTTTTTAAAAAACTAATACTAATATACTACAAAAATTGCTTCCCGTGTACCATATTTTGAAAATACATACAATTTAAAAGTTTAGGAAATATTTTATGGCCTCGTTTCATTATTTTTTTACAGTTGGGGAAGCTACGAACAAAAGGAGGAATGTATAGCTATGCTCGAACAAGTAAAAAGTCTTACAAAACATATTGGAGAAGAAATCCAACATTTTCTTGCACATCGCCACGATAAAAAGATAGATGTTCGAGAAATGATTTGGCTTATGCATGTAATGGGTGAACATCGACAACATACATTATTAGGGTTGACGTTTAATCAGTACAAATTAACGATCGATGATGTCACCATTGAAATGGAAACAAAAGGACCAAACGATGAAGAAATAACAGAAATTGATGTTTACAGTATAGAGGAACAACTTTATTCTTATCGTTTATATGATGAATCTCCTCTTCAAGACTCGATTAGTTTACCTGAAGCGACATGGGATACCATTCGTATTGATGTCAGACGTTTACAACATTAATTGATTGATAAACATAGAGGCGGAAAACCTTATTTGTAAGGTTTCCGCCTCTGTCTTTGTTTTTTAGACAAATTATTACTGTAGTTAAACTCTATAGATGAACAAAACCTGAAATCGTTTTAACTGCCACGCCACCTATTTTCACCGTTGGTTGATTTCCGATGTGTTCGATTCTAACATGACAGTATCCAGGTCTTCCGACTATATGTCCTTGAGCAATGCTGTACGAAGTTGTGTTTACTTGTCCTAACTGTTCTAGTGCCAAATATCCAGCTAATGCGCCATTAGCGGAACCAGTAAATGGATCTTCATCGACTCCGACAGCAGGAGCAAAGTCTCGAGTATACAACAAACATCCTTCAATATCACAATCAAACGTAAATAAATGCGTGGTAATAATGTTCTGGTTTTCATTATGCTTCTTAAGTAACGAAAAATTTGGAACCGCATTATCAATCCCTTTTCTCGTTTTTACAGGTACAAGCAAATGCCAGTTCCCAGTGCTAGCTAATTTTATCGGTAGTGTTTGGTCAAAGTCTGTTTTTTGCAGACCAAGAATCGATGCTAATTCATCGATGTCAATATTAATTTCTTTTGTTTTCGGTTTAGCTTGCGTCATATAAGCTCGTAGTAGGTTTTGGTCTTCATATTTGAATTCTACAGGAACAATTCCTATGTTTGTTTCGAAATGAACAGATTCCTTTTTCCACTCTGTTTCTGTTGCGATAATCCAAGCTGCGGCTAATGTTGCATGTCCACAAAAATCTACTTCGGTTTGCGGAGTAAAATATAAAATGCGAAAATCAGCGTTTCCATTTGTTGTAGGTATTAAAAAGGCGGTTTCTGATAAGTTGAGTTCACGTGCAATTTGTTGCATTTGAGCTTTTGTTAATGTTAACGCCTCAGGTACTACACCAGCTGGATTTCCACTGAACTTTTCGTCTGTAAATGCATCTACATGAAAGACTTTCATTTTCTCACCTTCCGTTAGAAAATATAGGAAAAGCAACGTCTGAAACGTTGCTTTTATTTATCAAAATGTTACGATTGTTCGCTCCATTAACGATTGCTGGCATTTTGTTAAGGCAATCATATTTTTTACTATTTTCTCAGAAGAATAAACGGGCTGTTCATTGTTGATGACACTTTGAGAAAAATGTTCGATTTGTAACTTATATTGGTCTCCTGCAACTTCTTCTGTACGACTAGTATCATTCGTAGATACAATAATTTTTCCGATATGGTCGTTTTTATCTGGTCGAAATGCATCAGTAACGTGAATTGTTCCATTTGAACCAACGACAGCATAGTCATTTATCGGATATTGTTGAAAACTACTATCGAAAGTCGCCATGACATTGTTTGGAAAACGGATGATACCGTGAGCACTTAAATCGACTTTTTGTTCAGAAAAAACGCCATCACAATACACATCAATTGGTTCCTCATCTAATAGGTTTCTGAATGTATGAATGCAATAACATCCAACATCAAATAAGCTTCCTCCTCCTAGTTCTGGATTTAACCGAATATTGTCTTGGGATAGATCCATTGTAAAACTAAATGTCGATGTTAAACGTTGTACCGTGCCAATTTCACCTGAAGCGATAATTTCCTTTACTCTTTCATGTTGTGGATGAAACTGATACATAAACGCTTCCATAAATAAAACACCGTTATCATTACAAGCTTGAATCATCGCTTCTACATCTTCAACTGTAATCGCGGCTGGTTTTTCACATAAAACATGCTTTTTATGCTCCGCTGCTTTAATAACCCATTCTTTATGTAATGCATTTGGCAGTGGAATATACACAACTTGGATTTCTTCATCTTGTAATAAATCATCATATGTTCGGTATACTTTTGGGATTGAAAATTTTTCAGCGGTTTCTTTTACTTGGTCTCCTCGACTCGCAATCGCTGTGATTTCGGCATTTTCTGCTCTTAATATCGCAGGCAAGATTTCTTTTTTCGCAATCCCTGCATTTCCTAATACGCCCCATTTAATCATAAAAAACATCTCCCTCTAGTAATTTAAATCTTATACATTATACAAATGATTAATTAGCCTTTTCCGGTGGGCCGAAATCGAACCCAAACGTTTCTACAGTTACCGTTTTCATTCGTTGGTCTTTTAGTGGTTTATCTTGTGGTGAACGTTCAACAGAAACAATGTTGTCCACGGTTTCCATACCATCAATAACTTGTCCAAACCCAGCATAATCTCCATCTAAGTGAGGCGAATGTTCTACCATAATAAAAAACTGCGAGCCCGCAGAGTCGTTTGCCCGCGAGCGTGCCATCGAGATGACTCCTCGTTCATGGACAAGTGGATTTTCAAAACCGTTAGAAGAAAATTCACCTTTAATGCCGTATCCTGGTCCACCTGTACCGTTTCCAATTGGGTCTCCACCTTGTATCATAAATCCAGGAATGACACGGTGAAAAATAAGCCCATCGTAAAAGTTCTCTTCAATTAATGAAATAAAATTCTTTACTGTATTTGGTGCGATTTCAGGGTACAATTCAATCGTTATGACTTCATCATTTTCCATCGTTATCGTCACGATTGGATTTTCTCCTTCAAACTCGAAAGCTCCTTGATTTTCTTCTGCTATTTCTCCACCTGTACCACAACCTGAAAGTCCAAAAATAAACAGTACAAGTAAGGATGCAAATATTACGTTCCCTTTCATATTTAATCCCCTTTCTTTATTCAATGTTATAATTCTACACGAAACCGTTTGTCCCTGCTAGAATCAAACGTAACGAAAAAAAAGCAGCTCATAATGGCTGCTTCAATTGTATAGATTCTAATGTTTCTAAATGGTGTGAAAAGGCTTGTAATGCTTCTACAGTATAAATATCCTCTTCAAACAAAGGTATTTTTATTATCCTTTGGTTAGAAAATTTGTTTTCAATTTCCTTTATATATTCTTTTTCAATTTTCTGGCGTTTTCTTAAGAAATCACCATCAGCATTGGTTGGTAATACTTTATTTACAATGATCGTATCAATATGAATATTATGCTTTGCTAAAAGAGTAACTGCTTTTTCTGTTTCTACAATTGGAAGTCTTTCAGGGAGTAAAATAAAAACATACCTTGTTTTATTTGGATCTAACAAAACCGTTCTTACGTTTGAAAATTTTTCTTTTCGCTTTTGTAATACATCATAGATAGGGTCTTCAATCGGTTCACCGTCGTTTAATAAATGGGTGTAGTTTTCATTAATTTTTCTTCTCTTTTTTATCATGCCATCGATCCAAACACTCATAAGCTCTGGTAAAGATAATAAACGAATCGTATGTCCGGTTGGAGCGGTATCAAAAATGATTTTATCAAAATGTTGCTGTTCCTCCAAAATGATTTCTGTCATCGCATCAAATAATGCTGCTTCATCTGCGCCAGGTGTCGAAGCGGCAGTGTCAATTTGGCGATACACTTCTTCTAGTAACGTTGACTTAACTAAACCTCTGAGGTTTTCTTTGACTGAATTTATATATTTTTTTGTTTCATACTCTGGGTTGATTTCAAAAACATATAAATTTTCCTTTATTTTCTTTTTTTCTTTCCCTAGTGAAATATGAAATAAATCACCGATATTATGAGCAGGATCTGTAGAGATTAATAAGGTTTTACATTGTTTTTCAGCACACAATAACGCAAACGCAGCGGCTGTTGAAGATTTCCCTACGCCTCCTTTGCCTCCAATAAAATAGATTTTCCTTTCTTTGTCGAAAGTCATATACATTCACCCTTCTTGTTTTGTTAGCAACACCTAACACCCGCTAATGGAGACTTTTCCATTCCCATGCGTAAATGCCATTCGTGAAAGTGTTCAATAATATAAGGATATAACTCTAATGTATAATAAAATGCAGGATTAGGAATTCCGAGCATATCTGAATAAACTAACAAAAGAAACAAATCATCTTCATCTTGTAACTCCCGATAAATCTCGGCTTTATGTGGTACTTTAATCATTTCATCATAAAGTTCAAATAATCGTTTGAGTGTGAATTTCGTCATTATAGTCCTCTTCTCTTTAATGGCTTTTCAAACTTTACAATCAATTATGCACTTTTATCGATATCGTCATAGTCCCGGTTTTTCGCCAATGTAGAAAACGAAACGAGAAGAATCCAAAGGGCAAACACTAAAATTATTGATCCAAATACAAAAAGTAAAATATTAGCTTCCCCTCCAGACAATCCTGACCAATCAAAGATAACTTGTTTCCCCATCGCCCAAAGGGTCATTGCTAATATAAATAGCATAGGTAACAGTGTTGGCAAGAAGTTCCGTTTTTGTAATTTCAACCAAATCGTAATAAGGAGAAGCGTTATACCAGCTAATAGTTGATTTGCTGTTCCAAATAGTGGCCATAACAAATATCCACCTGAACCAAAGCCATTTGGACCTTCTGGCAAAAGTACAAGAGCAGCACTGGAAACAACAGCAATGGATGTTGCGACATGTGTTTTAGAAATCGCCGGTATTTTATATTCCGTTCCAAGTTCGGCAATAATATATCGCATTAGGCGAACAGAAGTATCTAAAGTCGTAGCGGCAAAACTTACGACGATCACAGCAACAATTGTAGAAGCAATATCAGCTGGAATAGCTAATCCAGTTGCAAGTTGCCCCGCAGCGGCAATGAAATTTCCGAGACCGCCTGAGCTTGCTGCTCCGAAGCTATTATAAGTTGCTAAAAAATCACCCGAAGTAGCAAAAAACGTGGAAACAGCAATAATCACAATTAATGCAAGAGCCCCTTCTCCAACAGCCCCTAAATATCCGACGAAACGAGCATCTGTTTCTTTATTCAATTGTTTTGACGTCGTTCCTGAGGAAACAAGCCCATGGAATCCAGAGATGGCTCCACATGCAATCGTTATAAACAATAACGGA
This sequence comes from Alkalihalobacillus sp. LMS39, assembly GCF_022812285.1. Classification (NCBI taxonomy): domain Bacteria; kingdom Bacillati; phylum Bacillota; class Bacilli; order Caryophanales; family Bacillaceae; genus Alkalihalobacillus; species Alkalihalobacillus sp. LMS39. The sequence goes on along the minus strand of NZ_CP093300.1, from coordinate 2,499,216 downwards.
AACCAGGATGTATCTGTTGTTCCATTTGTCATTGGTGCTGTCACCTGTGGATTGGATAAAAATAATCCTAAGTATAAAATGAGTAGCCCAACAACTAATTGATGAGAGTTAATATAGTCACGTGGTTGTAATAACTTCCACACAGGTAAGGTTGAGGCGATATACACATAAACCATTAAAATCATAATCCAAACGAAAAATGCCATGGCAACTCCGTCTAATCCAAAAGCAACAACATTCCCTTCCCCGCCAAAATAACTGACAAGGTCAATTTGTAGTGCAGGAACGCGGCTAGCGATAATCGCTGTCGCATACATGACAGCCAACGCAATAACTGATGGTAACAACATATTCCCTTGTTTTTTATATACATGATAACCAATCCATATAGCGAGTGGAATTTGTATAAATACAGCTAATACAGCAGACGGGAATAAAATGAATAAATTAGAAATAACCCAAGCAAATACAGCGTTAACCATAAGTACTAAAATTAAAATGATGAATAAAAATAAAAGCTTAGCATTTCGGCCAATGAGGCGATGTGCCAAAGTCCCGACCGATTGCCCTTTGTTTCGAACAGATAACACAAGCGCTCCAAAGTCATGAACACCAGCAGCAAAAACAGTCCCTAATAAAACCCATAATAATGCAGGTAACCAGCCCCAATAGACAGCAATGGCTGGACCGACGATAGGAGCAGCTCCAGCAACAGAAGTGAAGTGGTGACCCCATAAGACGAATTTATTCGTTGGAACAAAATCTTTCCCATCCTTATATTGATGGGCAGGTGTAACAAAATCTGGATCAAGACGGTAAATTTTTTCTGCGATAAATTTTGAATAATACCGATATCCTAATGTAAATACGGCAATTCCAATGACAGCAAGTAAAATACCACTCATGTTATTTTCACTCCTTCCAAATGATAGGGAACTCCTATTTTATTGTAAATGATTCTGAATAGTCCGACTATAGAAATCGCTTACAATTTATAAATCTATACTTTTTCACCTGAACTATCGTACTATGTTTTCTGAAAAAAACGCCTATCAAATTTGATAGGCGTTTTTTTCTTTTGAACGATGGTCATTTTTAACAGATAATAAAGTAAAAAAGTTTTGGTCTAGCAGTGAAGTTTTGAAAGCTTATTCTAAAAGATCGAAGGCTCCGCACTTCGCTTGAAAGAAAAGACGCTCTCGCGTTTTTCTTTATCCTACATGAAGGGCGTCAAATTGTGCTTGAACAAGATGATAGTAACGTCCTTTTTGTTTCATAAGTTCGTTATGGTTTCCTTGCTCCATAATTTCTCCGTGATCTAAAACAATAATATTATCAGCCTCACGGATCGTCGATAAACGGTGGGCGATCATAATAGCAGTACGACCTTTTAATAAAGTGTTTAATGCTTTTTGAATAATTTGCTCTGTCTCAGTATCGATGCTTGCTGTAGCTTCGTCTAATATTAAAATTTGCGGATCAGCCAACAACGCACGAGCAAACGACAATAGTTGTCTTTCTCCGACCGATAAAATATTCCCTCTCTCTTCTACTTCAGTTTGATAGCCATTTTTTAATCGGGTAATAAATTGACTAGCCCCAACCATTTCTGCGGCATGAATGACTTCCTCATCGGTCGCATCAGGACGACCAAAACGAATATTTTCCATAATTGTTCCTGAGAAAATAAACGTGTCTTGAAGAACGATGCTCACTTGGGACCGGATGCTATCTAGAGTAATATCCTTTAAATCCTGGCCATCGATTTTTACTTTCCCACTAGTCGGATCATAAAATCTAGTAATTAAATTCACGATCGTCGTTTTTCCAGAGCCTGTATGTCCAACTAAAGCAACTGTCTCTCCGGCTTTCATTTCTAGATTAATATTGTTTAATGCTTTTCGATTTTCATCATAAGCAAACTCAACATTTTCAAACTGAATATGACCGGTAATTTTCTTTAAATCTACAGCATTCTTTTTTTCAGGAACTGAAGGCTTTTCATCTAGAAATTCAAATATTCTTTCTGAAGATGCCATACCAACAAGAAGTTGATTGTACACTTGACCTAATCGAGAAATCGGCTCCCAAAACATTCCTAAATAAAATGCGAATGTAACAAAGATTCCTACATTAATATTACCTGTTTGAATTAAATGGACGCCATACCAAATTAATATAACCGTACCAAATGCATTGGACATCTCGACAAACGGTCGAAACAAAGCATTTTGCTGGGTCGCATTTCGCCAAGCTTGGAAGTTTTTTTCATTCATATCATTAAAGAAACTCATGTTTTCTTTTTCTTGCGTATAAGATTGAGTAACTCGGATCCCTTGGATACTTTCATTTAAATGTGAATTGATATGAGATTGTATCACCCTCACATTTTGCCATGAGCGTCGAATCTTTCTTCGTAGTTTCGTAGAGATAAAAAACATAATCGGAAGAATGACCATGATGGCTAATGTTAGCTCTGGGCTATAGAAAAACAAGATGACAATAATACCAACGAGCAATAAAATATCCATTAATAAATTGATAACTCCATTGGTAAACAAATCTTGCAGTGAATTCACATCATTTGTTATTCGAACTAAAATCGAACCAGCTGATCTTTGATCAAAAAAGCGGTGTGATAGCCGTTGAATATGTTTAAATAAACTTTGCCGTAAATCATATATGACATTTTGACCTAATTTATTCATCCAACGAATTCGAAAGGTATTTGCAATCCAAGATAAAATATACAATCCAGCAATAAGCAATACAACATTTCGCAAGCTATCTAGATTTCGTTCATATATGACATTATTTAATGCATAAACCCCGATTAATATTGGTGTTATTAAGCGAACGACCGTTGAAATGACCATTGCAAAAATCGCCAGTGGTAATAAATTTGTTCGATATGGTTTTAAATAACTAAACAACCTCATCATTTGAAGCCAGTTAAATGGTTTTTCAATTGCTGAATCAACGGAATAGTGGAACCGATGTCTTGGCTTTTCCTTCTTTATCATTGGCTCACCCCCGCTACAACATATTGGTCTTGAAATTGAATATCATAAATTCTACGATACGCGCCATTATCATTGTTAATTAATTGTTCATGTGTGCCTCGTTCTGTGATCTCACCTTTATCTAACACTATAATTTCGTCTGCGTGTTTTAAAGATGATATCCGATGAGCGATAATAAACGTTGTACGACCTTTCATCACTTCGCGAAATGCCGCTTGAATCTTTCCTTCTGTTTTCATATCAACAGCACTTGTTGCATCATCTAAAATAAGAATGCTAGGGTTGATTAAAATTGAACGTGCAATCGCAATTCGTTGCTTTTGACCACCTGATAACCCCATTCCTCTTTCTCCAAGAATCGTATCATAGCCTTCATCTAGTTCCATGATAAATTCATGCGCTTGTGCCCTCTTAGCGGCTTCGATAATGTCTTCTAAAGAAGCATTTGGGTTTCCGTATGCGATATTATCACGAATTGAAGAAGAGAATAAGAATGATTCTTGAAGGACAACACCGATATTTTGACGCAGTGATATCAAAGAGTATTGTTTTATATCTTGACCATCTATTAATATTTGGCCAGCATTTGGTTCATAAAATCGTGAAATAAGCTGGGTTATACTCGTCTTCCCGGAACCCGTTGCCCCAATTAATCCAATAATCTTACCTGGAGGCGCATCAAACGAAATATTATTTAGTGCCAGTTCCTCTTCTTCATCATATTGATGTGTTACATTTTTAAACGTAACATGACCTTGTATGCGAGGAATAGAAAGAGCATCCTTCCGATCTTTGATGTCTTCTTTTTCATCTAGTAATTCTAACAATCTTTCTCCAGATGCTTTTGACTGGGAAAAGGTATTGATGATAAAGCCTAAATTCATTAATGGTCCGATGATATACCATACTAAAGAGAAAAAGGCGACGAGTTGACCAGGTTGCAGTGCACCTTGTATGACTAACCAACCACCATACCCTAATAGTACGACGACACAGATTTGCCCTATCAGTTCCATAATTGGGAAATATCGTGCCCATATATTTGAAGTATGAATAAAACGATCTTTATAATCTTTGTTTTTATCAACAAACTTATCAATCTCAAAATCTTCTCGTGACAACGATTTAACTGTATTCATACCACTTATGTTTTCTTGCACTTTCGTTGTTAATCTTCCAAATGATTTTCGAATTTGGGTAAAAGCAGGATGGACTTTTTTGTCAAAACGATAAACAGTAATAATTAGAAAAGGCATAGAAGCTAATGTAACTAGTGCTAAAGGGACACTGTAAAACATCATAATTCCAAAACTAAACCCAACTAATAAAATTAAATTAAAAAGTTGAGCAAACCCGAATGATAAAAAGAAACGGAACCCTTCTACATCAGCTGTTAACCGAGACATTAAGTCCCCGGTTTTTGCGTTATCATAATAACGAAAAGGTAAGTATTGTAGTTTTTTATATAACGCATTCCTTAGTTCGTAGACGGCGCGCACGCCAAATAAATCTCCTAAAAACTGATGCGAATATGTAGCAAACCCTTTTATTATCATTAATGCAATGAAACCAAAAGCAATATAAGGAATGATGTGGTGTTGCCCGTCAATGACTGCATAATCAATAGTAATTTGCAATATGATTGGATAGATAACGGTAATGGCCGTTACGAGTAACAAAAATAAAATGGATCCAAAAAAATACTTTTTATAAGGCCAATAAAACTCTTTAAGCCTTTTAAATGTATTCATCCAACTCCCCCTTTAATTTATAGTTCCCACCTTTTTTAGGGAATAGTAATAATATATCGGTTTTCGAAATAAATTTCTACAACTTTTTAATGAATAACTTTGTAAAAACAATGATATTTAACTGAAACCGTCTAATATGTAAAGATAATATGATTATATTTAAAAATTACGCCCATTCCCTACACCTTTCCTTCGATTTGAATAGTTTATGATGATATAGCTTGAATATATAACAATAAATATGGCAAATGGTATCATGTCCAACAAAATGTTATAAATTACAAAGCAATAACACTTGACCTCTTCCTAAAAAATACGGTATAAATAAAGTTGGATTTTATACACAACAAAATAATACTATCAACTCGATTTAGTTTGAGGAGCGAAAAGCATAAGTATATTGTGTGAGGCTGACAACCTTTGACCACTTTAGAAAGGGCTTTTTGCCGAAATAAAAAAGACGTCATCCTTTTTTATTGGGGTTGTCCTTAATAGGGCCAACACTGTCATTACATTAGTAATGGAGAACGTACTGATCGTGTCTACAAATGAAACAGAGTTATGATAGTCATCCTATCTTAGCTCTGTTTTTTTGTCATTTTGTTGTGATACTAAGGAGGAAATACTTTTGGAAGGTACAATTTATTCATTAATCCCCCCGATTGTTGCCATCGTTATGGTGCTATTAACAAGAAAGGTCCTACTTTCATTAGGGGTCGGAATCATATCTGCAGCCTTATTAATAGGTAAGTTCTCACCAATCGAATCATTGCAAACGCTCGTTATTTCTTTTTATAGTATTTTCGTATCAGACGGGGAAATCAATACGTGGAACGTGTATATTCTCTTGTTTTTATTACTATTAGGGATGATTACGGCCTTTATTACCGTTATCGGTGGAAGCCGCGCCTTTGGAGAATGGGCTCTACGTCGTGTGAAAACAAGAGTTGGGGCACAGATTGTTACGGCAATATTAGGGGTTATTATTTTTATTGATGATTATTTTAATGCTTTAGCAGTAGGTCAAGTCAGTCGTCCTTTAACGGATCGGCACAATGTTTCTCGGGCAAAACTAGCATACATTATCGATTCAACATCAGCTCCTATTTGTGTTGTTTCTCCAATTTCAAGCTGGGGTGCTTATATTATTGGAATTATTGGTACGATATTAACGTATCATCACATCAGCGAGTTTAGTTCGTTTACCGCTTTTATTCAAATGATTCCAATGAACTATTATGTTATTCTTTCGATTTTGCTTGTTTTTGTCACAGCTATATTTAATATTAATATCGGTCCAATGAAAAAACATGAGTTGCGAGCGATTCAAACAGGACAAACGTTTTCCACCGAACGTGGAAAGGTTCCTGGGGAATTAAAGGAAGATTTGCCAGTAAGTCAAACGGGTTCTGTACTTGGTCTAGTCGTACCAATTATGACGTTAATTGTATCAACGGTAACTTCAATGATTTACTTAGGCTATCAAGAATCTGACAGTGGAGCTACAATTCTTGATGTGTTTGCGAATACGGATCCAGCTGCTGCACTTTTATACGGAGGAATTGTCACAGTTGTTATCACGTTTCTATTCTTTGTGTATGAAGCCTCTATAAAAAAAACACTTCCTTTTCAAGTGTCATCAAAAGCTTCTTGGCAAGGAATTCAATCGATGTTACCAGCAATATACATTTTAATATTAGCTTGGATGATCGTTGACTTAATTGACCAACTTGAAACGGGAACTTTTTTAGCGTCAATTATTGAGCAGTCTAACTTTTCTGTTTCTTTGCTTCCTGTTATTTTATTTATCCTAGCAGGAATAATGGCTTTTTCAACCGGAACTTCTTGGGGAACATTCGGGTTAATGTTGCCGATCGCCGGACAAATTATGGTTATTGTTGAACCAAGCTTATTACTTCCTTCACTAGCAGCGGTATTAGCTGGTGCAGTATTTGGAGATCATTGCTCTCCTATCTCAGATACGACGATATTATCTTCAACTGGGGCTGGTTGTCACCATATTGACCATGTTATCACTCAATTACCATATGCGTTGATTGCTGCTATATTATCAATTGTCGGTTATATTGTTCTTGGTGTCACAGGCTCTGTATGGTTTGGTTTAATCATATCACTCCTTCTCTTTGGCCTTATTATTGGCTTTCTCATTCGTTATTCTAATCAATCATAACAAAACCATATTAATAATATAACGATATGAAAAACCAAAAACCGAGTTCAATTTGTTATGAATTGAATTCGGTTTTGTTTATTACGTATATGTATAAAAGAGGAAGGTTTTATTGTATCAAACGAGGTTGCTTATTTATAAATAAAATCGTTTCCTTATCTGATGTTGTTGGTAAACAAAAAGACTCTTTGTAATTTTCAGGACCTTTTCCAGTAATTAAAATATAGTCGTCGCCTTTTGCATTTTCTAACGCGGACTGGATCGCTAACGTTCGGTCCGGAATAATACGACCTTTTCTATTTCCATATTGTTTTTGGTACATTTCTAATAAAGAAATCATTTCTTTTTGTTTCACACCATTTAAGTCATCGAATGTTAAAATATACTCTCCACTCCATTTGGAGGATATTTCAAGCATTTCAGCGCGCTTTGACGGATCGCTATTTCCTCTAAATCCAAAGATATGGGTAATTTTTTTTGCTCCTACTGAATGAAGGGTTTGAAAACAGTGCGTTAGTGCATCTGGTGTATGAGCATAATCAATAACCATTGTAACCCCATTAGTCTGAGGGTACATTTCGAATCTACCTGGAACACCTGGAAACGAACGTAAACTTTGAATAATCTTTTGACTGTTAACCCCCATTCGTTTCGCAGTGACAAAAGATAATGATGCATTCCAAGCATTATGAACCCCTGTTAACGGTACATTAACTTTAAACGAGTCAGCACCATCGTGTAATTCAAAATCAGTAGAAAATTCAACATTAACATTTAGAACATTCATATTATCCATTTCATTATAACCGACAGAGTACACATTCTTTTCTTTATTGATTAATTTATCAATTAATCTTGTTCCCCATACACTTGATGTACTAATAATCGCTTCACCAGTTGGAGCTAGAAAATCAAAAAGTTTAGATTTCGCTTCAAAATAACGATAAATGGAACCGTGATAATTTAAGTGATCATGACTTAAGTTTGTAAATAAAGCATAATCAAATTCAAGGCCTTCTACCCTGCCTTGTTCTAGACCATGAGAGGACACTTCAATAATGATGACGTCATCATGACTTTCAGAAATTAACCTTTGTATCGTTAAGGTGTCTGGAGTTGTATTCTCTGAAGCAAAACTTACGCCATTAATAATGTGTGATACAGTACCTATTAAAGAACAGCGTATCCCTGCTTCCTCAAGTATATGGCGTAACATATATGTCGTTGTTGTTTTTCCATTTGTTCCTGTAACCCCAATTAAAACTGGGTTTCTTTCATTTTTGTATAATTGTTTAGCCAATTGTGTTAATGCTAGACGACTGTTTTGAACTTGAATATACGGTACGTTGAGATTCCTTAATGGTTTTTCCCCGATAATGGCGACCGCTCCTGCTTTTATTACATCATTTATATAATCATGACCATCATGTTCATGACCTGAAATTGCAACAAACACAGATTGGTTCGTCACTTTTTTGGAGTGAAACTGGATATTTGATATTGGTATATCTTCAAGATCGTCAGGTTTATATAAGATATGTAAAGGTTCTAACAAAGAGAAAAGCTTCATATTGAACTCCTTTTATTGAGATAAAGAGTGTAGAAAACACATACTTCTTGTATTCTGCCCTTATCCAAAAAGATATATAATCCGATTATGAAATAACTTTTCTAAAAAAGAGTTCAACAAAAGATTTTCTTGAATAAGCTTTCAAAACTTCACTGCTACACCAATATTTTAATACTCTTATCTTTAAAAAAAGGCTGAGACAATAGGAGTTTTCTAAAAACACCTTGTCTCAGCCTCTTTATTTAATTTTGTTATTGCTTTTTTCGTTCGAAATGTTTACGTAAACCTTCTCCAAGCATCTGCAGTGAAAATATTGTGTAGGCAATCATAAAGGCCGGAAATAATGGAATCCAAATATCCGAACGTAAATATTGACGCGTGTCAGCTAGCATTGTCGGCCATATTTCAAGAGTATTTCGAACAACGATTCCTACCGATTCATCGTATATCCAATCTTGTGATAAAAACATCGATAAAAATCCTAGTTGTCCTAATAATAACATCACTTTAGCAGCATCTAAGAAAAACATAATAATAACATGAGACCTAACATGCCGCCAATAATAATATTTTGCGACTGTCAATTTAGAGCTCCCATTTACAATGGCACCTTCCATATAACTAGATTGATAAATTTGACGAACGTGATTTTGTACAGCCACGGCAATGGCTCCACATTCTAATAAAGCAATCAAGACGACTGAAAGTAAAAGTCTGTGATCGGATACTAAAACCATCGGTAAATTTAACACTAAAATGGCAATAAATAAAATCGGTACCATTGAAAAAAAACTATTAAACCCATGGATAATGGAATGACTTATCCCTTTTCGTTTATAAGCAAGTATTCCTAAAGGAACAGCAAAAACGAAACGAATGAAAGAGATTACAAAAACGATAACAAGTGTATTAAGCCCACCTTTTACTAGATAAGTAAAAATGTCTCTTCCATTCTGGTCTGTTCCAAGCCAAAATTGTTCAGATGGAGGATATGGTGGAATAAGGATTTGACCGTCATCTGTTAATATGTATTCTAACCGTTCCTCTTCTGGTTGAAGGATCGGATCGACAAAACTTAATAAACAAAAACAAATGAGTAACCCTAGCAAAACTATGGCAATTTTTAATTGATTATTCATGTTGTCCTCCTTTCAATAAAGGAGAAAAATGCATAAATAACTTACAGAGCAAATGAATGACGGCAACAAAACTAATAAATACGGCTAACAATGCAATTACAAGCTCAGGCTCAAACATCATTTCATTAAAAGGTGTCCGATTTCGGCCACCTGTAATTTGTGCCTCAGCAAACCCTAACGCTTGATAAAGTCGATAGGCGCCGCCTCTAAAATACATTAAATATTCAATGATAACAAGGTTTGACATAACATATAAAAATATCGTAGGAATATGTGGTATGACATGAATTAACCCGTTTGTGAATTGATGTTTCCACAAGACAAAGAAATTGGACAACCCTTTACTTCTAGCCGTTGTAAGATAAGGTAATCCCTCTTCTAACATTAAAGATGAACTAACAATTCTCGCCATATACATCATTGGAAATATAGAAAGTAAAGAGCTAGCTAATAAGAAGTGATGCCAACTTTCATTTCCGAATAAACTAATGTTAGGTAATCCTAAACTAATCAACCAAAACATAATAAGCTGAAAAACAATTACTACAAAAAAGTCTGGAAAAGACTGAAGAGTAAATGTTGTCGGACCCCCTAACAGACGCACTTTACTTTTCCTGACGATAAAGTCAAAAAAACCTTTCGCTGTCCCTAATACAATGGCAAATAAAAAAGCAATAGCGATGACAATCGAACTCCGACCACCATACATTATGACTTCTTCAAAAACAGACGTACCAAATCTAGTTTCTCCTAACGTATGTTCAAAAAACACCATATTCAAATAATTCTTAATATTTTCTATATAGAATTCATAAGGAATAGAATAAGATGTAATTAGCTCATATTCGCTAAACTCTACTTCGATTGTTCTTGGTAGTAATGCGAATAAAATGATGACAACCATCGCTAGGAACCAAACGAATAGTGTTTTTAATACTTCTTTTGCAATGACCAAAATTATCCCTCTTTTTCTAATTCTTTCGTCTATTCTACCATAGATTAACAGTTTTTGAAGATAGATCTTTAATTATGAGAGAATATGAAATATAAGAAAAACGCGTAGCGTCTTTTCTTTCAAGCGAAGTGCGGAGCCTTCGCTCTTCTTGAAATAGCTTTCAAAGCTTCACTGCTATACCAAATTTTTATCTTATCTTTCAAAAAAGAGTCCTATCATTAGGACTCTTGCTCTAGAGATATGGTTACTTTACTTGTTAAGCCACCTTGCTTTCCAATTATAAATTTTATTTCTTCTGAATGCTCTGTAGCGATAAGTAAAGAGCCAGTAATTGGTTTCCCAACCTCAACTTCATCTGTTAGATGTAACAACTGTAAAGTCGTGTCCTCCTCTTGGTCACCTAGAATGTCTTCTAATTTTCCGCCATCAATAAGAGTAGAATTTAGTTCTTCTCCGTGATGGCCAACCTCTACGTGAAAAACATTTGCAAGCGAGTACTTGTCCGATGTAGATGTATGTTGCTTTATAAAGTAAGATGTTAATTCAAAGTCTAATAGAAAAAAAATCTGTTCTTCTTCGCTTTCTATTGGTACATCAATTTCATCTAGAGAGTGGATTGTCATGTCGACATAACCTAAAATACTGTAATAGCTTGCGCTTTCACCAAGAAGAATTGTCCTATCAAGAGAATCTCGTTCTTCTTTTGTGAGAAGTTTTGTTTCTCCTGTTAATGCTGCCTCTTCAATCTCTTCAATTAACTCGATTTGCTCCTCTGTATAGTAAGAAAGCCTTGGATCTTTCTCTTCTTTTTTCTCTTCTAGCGAATTCGTTTGCTTACTACACGCTGTCATAATGGCTACACTACACAAAAAAATCACGATTCCTTTTTTCAACGTTGACCTCCATCCTTACAATTAAAAATGATGCATAGTTCATCTTATTGAGTAAGGATGGAAAATATGTACATTTTTTAATACGATGGTGGCCTGTGAAAATAACGTTTAACGGTCAAGACTTGAGTGTTCTATTTCAATTAGATGTAACAATAACCTTATTAAGATAAAATTAATGCGAGTATTTGACAAGAAACGGCCACAAATATAAGCGCAATTGGATAGGCAGCAGCATAAGCAATGGCAGCATCTTCTGTATCAACAAGTTGGTTGCATGCTCCTAGCCCTGGAGTGCTCGTTAACCCTCCACAAATGGATCCTAAAGAATGGATGATACTTAAACGGAATAATTTCCGAGCAAGGAAAAATGCAAGCAACATTGGAACGATAGTAATGATTGCACCTCCTAATATTAGGCCTATTCCTTGATTTGCAATGACATCTACTATCCCACTGCCAGCAGTTGTACCCGCACCGGCTAAAAATAAAACCATTCCGACATCACGAATGACCCGATTTGAAGGTTGAAAAAAACGTGCTTTAATAGGTCCGATTTTCCCAAAATGGCCAATAATTATCGCAATAAACAATGGCCCTCCAGCGACACCAAGCGTCATGCTTCCTAGACCAGGAATATAAATCGGAATTTTTCCAATCAATATACCAATTAACAAAATCAAACTTAAAGAAAAAATATGAACGTTTGTTTCTGACAATTGTTTGGCGCCAAATAGTTTTCTGACTTCTGCCATTCTTTCTTTACTACCGACAATCGTTAGAACATCACCTCGTTCTAATCGCCATGTTGGGCTTTGACTAAATTCATATCCATCACGTTCCATACGTGTAACCGTTACATCATAATTTTCTCTTAAATGAATGTCACGAAGGCTTTTTCCGATTAAATCATGTGAATCGACAACAATCCGATGCAATTTTAAATTTTCCCGTATGTTGACACCATCTTTGGCCAGAAATCCAACATAATCTTTAAATTGAATTAACTCAGATGGATAACCAACTGCCACTAATTGATCGCCTTTAAGAAGAACGGTATCATTTCTCCCTAAGAAATTTCGGTTCCCACGAATGACCCGACTAATAACGACTGGACTTTTTACTTCTGTTTGCAATTCTTTAATCGTTTTTTTATGGACAAGTTCATTTGCAATTTCAATAGGCATAGTTTGAAGTGAACCTTTTGGTTTTATTATTATTTCTGAACGCTTTAGATCTGCTTTTACATCTACTTTTAGTATTCTTGGAAGAAGTTGAACAAACAAAACAACCGCGATCACCCCAAACGGATACGCGATACCATATCCGACAGAAACAAGCGGATCGTTTGTCGCTTCAATCGCCGCTGCTAAACCAGGAGTACTCGTTAAAGCTCCTGTCATTAAGCCAATACTTAATGGTGCAGATAAATCAAAAAGATAAGCAACAATTATCGTTGTGATAGAGGCAACACCCACAATAAAAAGACCAATGATAGCGAAGATAAGCCCACTACTTTTTAACATTCGGAAAAATCTAGGACCTGCTTGTAAACCAACGGAAACGATAAAAAGACTTAAACCTAAATTTTGAACAACGGTAGGAACTTGATAACCTAAATGACCAAAAACCATCCCAACAAGTAAAACACCTGAAGCCCCAATGTTTAACCCTTTAAACTTTAGCTGTCCGATAAAGGAGCCAATAAATAAAATGATAAAAATGAGAATTAAAGGGTCACTTAAAAAAACACTCATAACAAAAGACTCCCTTCAAAATGAAAAAACGTGATAACAAATGGATGTCCTTAGCTTAGAAGGACATCCTGTTTGTTATTGAATGTTACAAAGTAATATAAACGTTTTCGTTTGAAATTTCGACTTCAAACGTTCGAATTGCTCCTTCATCAGGTGTTTGCACTTCACCTGTTTTTAACGATATTTTCCAATCATAGAGCGGACAAAATACAAATTCTCCACTTACGAGACCTTCAGAAATGATACCACCTTTTGGATGTGGACTTCTGTTTTCAACAGCATATACTCGATTATTATCTAGCCGAAAAATAGCAATCTCCTCATCACCAATTTTTATTGATTGACCAATTTCGACTGGAAAAGAACGAAGTGACCCGATATTAATTTTCGTTTTCGTCATCATGAAAGCCCCTCCTATTAATATGAAAATTCACGTTTTGTATAGTATTGTTCACGAATATCTTGTTGTGTAATTGCTTTTTCCCAAGGTTCTTCATATCGTTGTAATGTTTCATTTAAACGTTCGTTTAATTCTTTGCACTTTTCTTCATTGCTTAGTACTTCTTTAATATGGTCTAAGCCTACTCGCTCCATCCAAGTGGATGTTCTTTCTAAATAATGTGCCGTTTCACGATAATATTGAAGATAAGCACTGACAATAAACATAAGCTCAGTTTCAGTCTGCACCTTGCATAGCATGTCTCCCGCACGTAAATCTGTACCACCGTTTCCACCTATATAAAGTTCCCAACCACCTTCAACTCCAACAACTCCAACGTCTTTTATTCCCGACTCGGCACAATTTCTCGGACAAGCAGATACGCCCATTTTAACTTTATGTGGAGTATCTAACCGTTCAAACCTCTTTTCTAACTCAATCCCTAAACTCATTGAGTCTTGTGTACCAAAACGGCAAAATGTTGATCCAACACATGTTTTTACTGTTCGTAATGTTTTGCCATACGCGTAACCCGAAGGCATATTTAACTCTTCCCATACTGAAGGAAGTTGATCTTTAGTTAAACCAAATAAACCAATACGCTGCCCACCTGTTAATTTTACAAGAGGGACTTCATATTTCTCGGCGACGTCAGCAAGTTTACGTAAGTCTTTTGCACTTGTTACCCCACCATACATTCTTGGAACAACTGAATACGTTCCATCCTTTTGAATGTTGGCGTGCATTTTTTCATTCACAAGACGTGAATTCCTATCATCAATATAATTTGGATACAACATTCCTAAATAATAATTAATAGCAGGTCGACATTTTGAACATCCTTGTTCATGTTTCCATTCGAGTACATTCATCACTTCTTTAAGAGTCGTTAACCCTTTTTCCTTAATTTCACCTAAAAGTTCTTCACGACTTAATGTTGTACAACTACACATCGTCTCTTTTTCGTTTGCACCGGTAAACTCATCACCTAATGTATATTCTAATAAATCTGCAATTACCGGTTTACAACGTCCACAAGACCGTCCGGCATTTGTACAACCTCCAATTTCAGCTACTGTCGTTACTCCTTTTGTACGAATCGCTTCAACAATTGTTTCTTTTGTAATACCGTTACAGCCACACACGATTTCATCATTTGGCATAGAAGCAATGTCTTGAGGCTCATCGCCACCTTGAGCTTGTAAAAAAGAAATCGATGTTATATCAGAGATATCTTCTTTTTGAAGAAGCATTCGATATAATCTAGAACTATCTTTCGTATCTCCGTATAAAACAATGCCAACAATTTGTTGATCTCGGATGAGTACTTTTTTATAAATTCCTTCCCACTCATTATGAACTTTAATCGCTTTTGTAGAGGCATCCTCGTATATTTCACCTGCTGAAAATAAGTCAATACCTGCCACTTTTAATTGGGTTCCTAATATCGAGCCCTCGTAACCATTCGTTTCCATCTCACAAAGACGTTGAGCTAATACTTTACCTTGCTCATATAAAGGAGCAACAAGTCCATATACGATTTCACGATGCTCGCAGCATTCACCAACCGCATAAATATGTGGGACATTCGTTTCTAGTAAATCATTAACAACAATACCGCGATTGACAGTTATAGGTGTACCGAGTGCCACATTTACATTTGGTACGATTCCAGCGGCCATAACGACTAAATCCGTAGATAGAGATGTGCCATCACTAAATGTAAGTCCTGTCACCCTGTCATTACCTGTAATTTCTGTTGTTTGTTTTTGCATCAGAAATTGCAGTCCTTGCTCCTCAAGTTCTTCTTTTAACATCGAACTAGCGACTGGATCTAATTGTTTTTCCATCAAGTGCTCCATTAGGTGAACAACATGAACGTCCATTCCTAAATGAGCTAGACCTTTTGCCGCTTCTAAACCTAATAATCCACCACCAATAACAACTGCTCTTTTATACTGTTGGGCCGTTTCCATCATCGTCTCACAATCAGCAATATCACGGAAACCAATGACTCCTTTTTTTTCTGCTCCTGGAATCGGTAAGATAAATGGAACAGATCCTGTAGCTATGATTAACTCATCATAACAAATCGTTTCTCCAGTAGAGGTAGATATCGTTTGCGTATTCGGTTCAATTCCGGTCACTTCGACACCTGTAAATAATTGAATATTATTTTCCTCATACCATAACCAATGGTTCATAATTGTATCTTCAAAATCAGTTTCTCCCTGCAATACATTCGATAATTGTATTCGATTATAGTTAGGGTGTGGTTCTTTCCCAAAAATAACAATTTCATATAGGTTTGGATTGATTTTTAAAATTTCTTCTACCACTCGAACTCCTGCCATTCCATTTCCGATCATGACGAGTTTTTTCTTCATCGTTGTTCCCTCCACTTGCTCATGATTTCACATGTGAGCTTTGCTTTATTTGTGTCTCTATACATTTATTGTAGTCATGACTACACACTATCGTTGTGATTTTTGTCACAGTTCGCATTTCTTTTTGTTCTAAAGTCATAATTTTGACACAACCGTAATTTCACCTTTGTTTTGCGCCTTTTACATTTTTCTGTCGAATTAATCTTCTATTTACACATCAGCTTTTTAAATATAAGTCCTGTTATTTCAAGGTTTTTCTGGTTTGTGTCCTTTTTGTGAAGTTGGAAAATAGATTTTTTCTACGTTGTGATCATTGTCACACTCATTTTTTTTTCATGATTGTATGATGAGGTTGTAAACAACTTAGTAGTCTTAAAAACTACAACACTGGAGGAATTACAATGGCACGAATAAAGGAATGGAATCCTGAAGATGAAGTGTTTTGGGAAAAAGAAGGTAAACGTCATGCAAGAAGGAATTTATGGATCTCAGTACCTACATTAATGTTAGCATTCATCGTTTGGCAAATTTGGTCAGTTGTAGCCGTACGATTAAACGATATTGGCTTCCAATTTACCGCTGAACAATTATTTACATTAGCCGCGATGCCAGGTCTTGTTGGTGCATCCTTACGTTTTATTTACACATTTGCTGTAGGGAAATTTGGAGGTCGGAATTGGGTCGTGTTTTCAACAGGGGTACTTGCAATTCCGGCAATTGGGATTGGGTTTGCGGTTCAAAATCCAGATACACCATACTCTATCATGTTATTATTAGCCGCTCTTTGTGGTTTAGGTGGCGGAAACTTTTCATCAGCTTTAGCTAATATTAGCTTCTTTTATCCAAAAAAAGAAAAAGGAACGGCCCTAGGTATTAATGGTGGTTTAGGAAATATGGGGGTATCAGTTGTTCAGTTTGTTACTCCATTAGTGATTACAATTGGAACATTTGCTTTTATCGGTGGCGAAGGTCAAGTATTACCAGACGGTTCGCAAATTTGGTTGCAAAACGCTGCGTTCGTATGGGTGGTACCAATTATCATTATGACGATTGTTGCTTATTTTGGCATGGATAACTTACCAACAGCAAAACAGTCAGTTAAAGATCAATTTGTTATTGTGAAAAGAAAACATACATGGATTATGACTATTTTATATGTAGCAACTTTCGGTTCATTTATTGGGTATGCAGCCGCATTTCCACTATTACTAAAATCTCAGTTTCCTGAGTATGTTTCTCTCGCATTTTTAGGAGCTTTTCTAGCTGCTGCTTTCCGCCCTGCTGGAGGTTGGCTATCAGATAAATTTGGCGGAGCTTTAGTAACGACCGTTGTTCTTATCGTTATGGGCTTAGGCGCCTTCTCTGTTATTTTCTTTATTGGACAACAAGCATTCTTAGGCTTCCTAATTTCATTTTTAATTTTATTTATTGCTGCAGGAATGGGTTCTGGTTCCACATTCCAAATGATACCAATTATATTCCCTGTTAAAGAAGCCGCTCCTGTTTTAGGGTTTACAGCAGCTTTTGCAGCTTACGGTTCATTCTTTATTCCAAAACTTTTTGGTTGGTCTGTTTCTACAACAGGAACGCCAATTACAGCCCTTTACTACTTTATTGGATTTTATGTTATTTCAATCGTATTAAACTGGTATTATTATCAACGAAAAAATGCTGAAGTTAAATGTTAATAGAAACACCGACGACCGGATACAATATCCGGTCGTTTTTAGGCTATTATAGTTTGCATGAAGATTTAGCGGACGTTTATTTTCCGGTATTTTGTAAAAAAGACACAGTTTTTCAAATCCTATCGGACATATGTTCCGTTACATAAAAGGGCTTGCTCCACCTTAACTAATGGTTATTCCCACGGCTTCTTTGTCGTCATAAACTCCGCTAATTCCCGACTTTTTTTTCTTCTGTCTTTTCTTACTGTAGCTCTATCTGCTCCAGTTTCAAATAATTTTTTCTCTTCTTCTGTTTCAGGAATAATACCCGGCACTTGAACTGGTTTTCCGTCCTTGTCCATCGCAACAAAAGTTAAAAACGCTGTTGCTGCTATTTTTCTTTCTTCTGTATTTAAATCTTCCGCTATCACTTTCACGAACACTTCCATTGATGTATTGCCAGTCCATGACACAAAAGCTTCTAAGCAGACAGAATCGGTTTGCAAAATCGGATGTAAGAAATCAACCGAATCGGTTGAGGCTGTGACCACTTCTGTTCGACAATGTCGTCTAGCCGAAATGGATGCCACTTCATCCATATTTCGCATTAATATTCCACCAAATAAACTTGCATGATTGTTTGTGTCATTTGGTAACACTAAATGAGTCTTTACGACTCGTGATTGTTTTGTTCGTTTTCCATTCACAGATCTCGTACTCCCTTATCTTCATATTGATACTACCATTATAAGCAAAAACCGTCTTTTTATAAAATATCATGATAGGAAATCGAACATTTTTTTGTGAAGATTAAGGCGAGAGTGTCTCTTCGTTTCAAGCGAAGTGCGGACCCTTCGCACTTCTAGAATAAGCTTTCAAAACTTAACTGTTAGATCAAAACTTTTATGCTTTCTTATCTTTTAAAAAATGTGATACATAATCAGCTCCTGAAATTCAAACAATATCCACCGTAGGAGGGTGCTTATGAAAACCAATTCAGGTGAACAAAAAGAAAAGCCGCTAAAGTGGTGGCAACTATCATTACTTGGTGTAGCCTGTACAATTGGTACAGGGTTTTTTCTAGGGTCAAGTATCGCGATTAGTATTGCTGGACCATCTGTTATTTTTGCATTTATCATCGCTGGTTTAGGAACTTATTTTGTTTTTGAAGCTCTCGCAAAATTAACAGTGGCTGATCCACAAAAAGGCTCATTTCGTTCTTATGCGAAAAAAGCGTACGGTCGTTGGGCTGGTTTTAGTAGTGGTTGGGTATATTGGCTGTCTGAAATGTTAATTATCGGAAGCCAAATGACAGCCCTCTCTATTTTCACTCAATTTTGGTTTCCCAATGTTCCGTTGTGGGTGTTAGCAAGTATCTATTCTGTCCTTGCTGTTATTGTCATTTTAATGGGACCAAAAGGGTTTGACCGTGTTGAAAACTTATTGGCTGTATTGAAAATTGCAGCTATTTTAATGTTTATCCTCTTAGCAATTTTAGCACTGATTGGTGTTTTTGGTGGTGGGAACGACCAAGTTTCGGTTCCGACAACCTATTCTCAACTTTTCCCTCAAGGGATAACTGGTTTTTTTCCTTCCCTTATTTATGGGTTTTATGGTTATGCTGGAATTGAGATCATGGGCCTCCTTGCCGTCCGTTTAAATAAAATGGAGGAAGTCCATAAGTCAGGTAAAGTCATGTTATCTGTCTTAACGTTAATTTATGTTGCTTCTGTTGGGTTAGCGTTAATTATGGTGTCATGGAATACATTTAATACAGAAAATAGCCCGTTTGTAACAGCTCTTGAAAATTATAATATTGACTTTATCCCACATATCTTTAATGGTGTTTTTATCATTGCGGGATTTTCTACAATGGTTGCTTCATTTTTTGCGGTCATTCGTATATTAGTTACCTTAGCAGAAGACCAAGATGCTCCCCGTGTATTTTCAAAGCGTGTAGCTAATAAATTTGCAGTACCTGCTATTTTGTTAACAATGGGTGGTATTATTGTTTCTATTGTATTATCTGTCGTGATGCCTGACCGAATTTATGAGTATATTACAACAGCTGCAGGGCTTATGCTATTATATAATTGGTTTTTTATTCTAGGGTCATACGGTCGGTTATTGGATGTAACAGGATTTGATAATGTAAAGCGCTGGTTTGGATTTTTGCTCGTCTTTCTTGGTGTTGGCGGTACAGTATTTCACCAGACAAGTCGTCCGGGGTTCTATGTAAGTTTGCTTTTTGTTATCGTTATTGCGGTAATTACGTTAATCATGCGCCACTTTTGGAAAAAAGCAAAAAAGGAAGAGGCCAAAACCCCTTCCGTTTTTACGAAAATAAAACGCTAGCTGCTTCAATTCCAAAATAAACACCAAAGCCGATTAACGATATCCCAGATAAAATTGAAATCGTGCGTAATAATCGAGTCGATAAGTACTTCCGCAACGTACTCGCAAGTGTGGCCATTGTAATATCCCAAACGGTTATACCTATAAAAATAGCACCAACATATAAAATAACTTGACCTGTACCGTAAGATGTGACAGTTTTTGCTAAAATGGAACCGAAAATACCGAGCCAAAACAGAATCGTTAAAGGATTAAATAGTGACATGAAAAATCCTGACATAAATGACTTTATGTGTGATTCTTTTTGGCTTCTCATTTCGGAAAGATTGATTTTATTTGCCCCTAATAAACTTTCATAACCTGTGTACACAAGAACAAAAAATCCAAATAGCCATAAAAAAGTTTGCATAAACGGTATTTCAATAAAATGAACTAACCCTAAAAAAACAAGTAACATATAAATACCATCCGCTACTGTTGCGCCTAGCCCAACGAGCCAAGCATGAAAAAAACCATTCTTTATTCCCCTGTCCAATTGCGCTGCATTAACAGGGCCAATTGGAGCAGCTAATGATAACCCTAAAAGAATATACCCTAAAAAAACACTCATCCGCTTTCCTCCAGACCGATAATTTACGGACAACCCGTAGAACTTGTACCATTCTATTCACGAATGTTCAGTTTTACGACTAAAGATTTATGAAAACAAGTGTTTTTAGTGCGTTTTGAACAAAACTAAAAGGAGTTTCATGCAGTGACAAAGCAACTCCTTCTTTCACAGTATTTTTTATTTTTTCGGTTGAAATAGTTCAATTCTTTCTTCGTCTGGGCCAACAAAAAAAATATATTGTGCTCCATTTGGTAAGGTTTGAGGTGTTTCCGTTAGAAAAGAAACTCCTTTTTCTTTTAGTATTTGAATCTCACTAGTAAGGTCCGACACTGTAAACGCTACATGGTGTATACGTCCTTCCGTAGGAAAAGGTTGGTCATGAGTTTCGACTAATTCAAGATAAATATGTCCGCTTTGTTTTGAACCTAAAAAGGCGAGTTGTGGTCCCCCTTCTATTTTTAGTTCATTAAGGACATCTAACCCTACCGTTTCGTTGTAAAACCGAACCGATTTATCATAATTGGATACCATAATTCCAACGTGCTCAATTTTTTGAATGGACATTTTATCATTCCTTTTTGTTTAATTTCTCCTATTATACAAAAAGAAATTACGCTATACTACTAATGACTATTTGTATAAAAATATAATACAGTTTCACTCAAAAAGGAGTCACTATGTTCGATCCAACGATTTATGAAAATCTAAAAGTTGTGTTAGAAGGCGAGCTTTACGACCTAGACTTACAAGGGACAATTGAAATTGTAAATCGAAAAGACCTAATTGATATGGCTACTATGTCCAGGATATTCTCAATTGAGTGGAAGCGTACTGATCAACAAACTCTTTATCCAACCGCAGAATTAGTGATGACAGCGAATCTCGAAGATTTTGCATTAGAAAAAATCGATCACGATGTTCATCGATCAGGGTGTGACATTAGAGTACATTTAATCCATTACATCGCCAATGAAGAACAATGTTATACCATTAAACAAAAGATAAACACCATTTGGAACAATCGCCCATTGATTACGCAAAAAGTCTATTATGACATTGGGGCAAAAGAGAAAAATCAGCTTTGTCAAACAACATTATCATTTAATCGCAAAATTAATGAAGAAAACATTAAAGATTTAAACGGAATCATATCTTTTACTGTCCACTCACTTGAACGTTAAAAATAAAAAAGTGAGGAAAGTCCTCACTTTTTTTCAATCAAAACACGCCCTGAGAAAAAAGTTGCTCCTTTACCCATATCAGATAATCGGTCTGGGGTGAGTGCATTTACAAAACGGTTTTCCCCCTCTTTGTCCGCCCACAACCCTTGTGTTACAACAACACCTGGTAATACATTTTCTCCAACAACGGCTTGTAGAACAACTTCACCACGATTATTCCATATTCGTACAAAGTCTCCATCGGCAATTTCATGTTTCAAAGCATCATCACGATGAATAATAACTTTTGGTGTTTTTTCAAGTGAGACATGCTTTTCATTATTAGAAAACGTCGAATTTAAAAAATTATGATTTGGTGCAGGAACGAATAAGTAAGGGAAATGATGTTCTTCATATATAGGTGTAAAGCTTGGCAAAGGTTCAAAACCGTCCTCCTCCATCTTTCTAGAAAATAATTCAATTTTTCCACTAGGAGTAGGAAGAATCTCATTCGTTACAATCTTACGTTTCGCCTTCATAAAATGCTGTTTTTCTAATTGGTCGAATGAAATCTCTTCCATAGACGGATTATCGACATTTTCTATTGCTTGTTCGATCATGTCTTTGTCACTATCTTGAAAACAAGGCTCTTCAAATTGAAATGCTTTGGCTAACAATCTGAATACGTCTGTGTTTGACTTACTTTCACCAAACGGTTCAATGACAGGCTGTTGTAATTGAATATAATGATGCCAATATGAAGTATAAAAGTCTAAGTTTTCAAATGCAGATGTCGCTGGTAATACAATGTCTGCATATTTGGCCGTTTCAGTTAAAAATAAATCATGTACAACCGTAAATAAATCTTCACGTTCTAATCCAGTCCGAACTTTATTCCCTTCTGGAGCGACAATGGCGGGATTACTACTATAAACAAACAAGGAACGAACGGGCTTTTCTTGTTGTAGCAAAGCAGAACCTAATTGATTCATATTAATCGTTCTCGTTTGTTTATTTTCTAGTAAATCTGGTCGTTGTAGCGCTTTTGCATTAAATCGGAGAAAATGGGAGTTTCCTTTTATCGCCCCCCCACCTTGATACTGCCATTGTCCTGTTAAAGCAGGTAAACAAGCAATGGTCCGTATGCTCATCCCACCATTATCATGGTGTTGTAGACCATTTCCAATTCGAATACATGAAGGTGTCGTTTCACCGTATAGCTTGGCTAATTCTAATATATCTTCGACCGGTATACCGGTAACTTTAGCAGCCCATTCTGGTGTGTATTGTTGAACATGTTGCCTTAGTTCCTCATGGCCGACTGTATAATCGTTTAAAAATGCTTTATCAACGTAGTTTTTGTTAAACAAAAGGTGCATTAAAGCTAAGGCAAGAGCTCCATCTGTGCCTGGACGGATAGGAATAAACCAATCTGCTAAGCGGCCCGTTTGGTTTTTATGAACATCAATGACAACAATTTTTGCACCGTTCTTCCTTGCTTTTTGGGCTAACGTAATTTGATGCATGTTTGTACTTACTGCATTAATCCCCCAAAGAATAATCAGTTTACTATGAACGGTCTCTTCGGGGTCTGTTCCGAGACTGCCTCCCATCGTATATCCATATCCGACGGTACCAGCAGACTGACAAATGGTACGTTCTAGCTGACTAGCCCCTAATCGATGAAAAAAGCGACGGTCCATGCCTTCAGCTGTAAGATTGCCCATATTACCGTAAAAACTATAAGGCAATATACTTTCTGGCCCGTCTTCATCCATTAATTTTGACCATTTCTCATGAATGATTTCAATTGCTTCATCCCAAGTAATTTTTGTGAATTCCCCTGATCCTTTTTTTCCTGTTCGTTTCATAGGGTACTGTAACCGATTTTTGTCATAAAGTCGTTCTGTCATATGACGGACTTTGTTACAAATATTTCCTTGTGTAACAGGATGTTCAGGATCCCCTTCAACTTTAATAATTTTTCCATCTTTTTTATGAACAAGAAGACCACATTGGTCAGGACAGTCTAACGAACATACTGACTTAAATATTCCTTCTTTTTCCTTTATAACGTCAACCATTACAATCACATCCATATTGTTTGTTCTTTCATTATCAATTGTTGTGTTTTGCTAGTCAACTATTTTGTAAGAAAAACGCGGAGCGTCTTTTCGTTTCAAGCGCAGGTGCGCAGCCTTCGCTTTTCTTGAAATAGCTTTCGAAGCTTCACTGCTACACCAAAATTTTTCTTATCATCCAAGAAAAAACCAGCGTAATAGTAACCGCTGGCTTTTATCATTTAAACGTCTCATATTCTTTTTTCATTAATTGCAGTTGTTGAAGCCAGTGGAAATCTCTTACATCAAGTGCGATATCGACCATCGCATCAAGATCTTCTTGTTCAAGAGAAATAGAATTGCAGTCATGAATGGATGAAGGTGGTTTGGAATAACATTTTCCGTTTTCTGGTATTATGATGTTGACCATTCCATTGGCTTCCTGTAACGAAAGAACAAATCCTTTTTTAAAAGCATTCATCTCTTTGCAGTAAAATTTAACCCATTGTCCTATCGATACATTACTCCAATCCATGTCCATGCCCTCCCTTGTATGACATCCTTCACTTATACTGTATGCGCTTTCGGCTATTATTGTTCAAATAAAGTGGATGTTAATACATGTAAAGCTTGATTACTGTCATCCCCATGAACATGCAATCGAATGGGTCCAGACACCCCATGTAAAGCACATGCACTTAATAAACTTTTGGCGTTTAATGTTTTTGTATCAAATTGAATTAATATATAACTATTAAATTGGTTGGCTTTAGTTACTAATTGAAGGATACGTTGATGATTTAATTTACTCCGCAAATGTCCGTCGACTGTTAAGTTCATCGCTTCATACCTCCTTATGATTGATAAGCTTTTGATGGACTTATCATACTAAAGAGTCAAACCCGGTTTCTATTGTTTTAGGAAATAATCTCACAAACATTTCTATTTGAACGTCCGATCGATGTAAGATTTTTAATACGAAGCGAAAAATAAAGCGAATGATTTTATGAATACATCATTCGCTTTGATAATTACATTTCTTACGGACATATGTTCCGCTGTATTTAATATAAGTTACGTTTT
Source organism: Alkalihalobacillus sp. LMS39 (assembly GCF_022812285.1). Classification (NCBI taxonomy): domain Bacteria; kingdom Bacillati; phylum Bacillota; class Bacilli; order Caryophanales; family Bacillaceae; genus Alkalihalobacillus; species Alkalihalobacillus sp. LMS39. The sequence goes on along the minus strand of NZ_CP093300.1, from coordinate 2,474,179 downwards.
TAAAAGGATATCGGACATATGTTCCGTAGCTATTAAAAACAGTATGTTATAAACCATTTAGTCAGCAAATAACGGATTATATGTCCGATGCCTAAATAAAAATCGGTGTTGTACAATATTTTGTGTAAGACTTGAAAAACAAAAAAAGGTAGGGTAATCTCCGTATTGAGCGAAAATACATGAAAGGAGATACCTACCTATGGTACAAAGTATAAATGAAAACCCATTTGCAGATCAACTAGATAACATGGTTCGTGAATTTGTAAAACAGAAGCTTGAATTAATTATGAAAGAAGAAATGCAACAGTATTTTGAAGTAGAGCATCCAGAACTTAAAAATCAAAAGAATGGACATTACGAGCGATCGTTAGACACGAAATATGGACATATTACCAGCCTTAAGGTTCCAAGAGACCGTGAAAACCACTTTCAAACTAAAGTATTTAAGCCATACCAGCGGTATGAACAATGGCTTGGAGAATCTATTATACAGATGTATCAAGATGGAATGAGTACAAGAGAGATTGGTAAATTTGTAGAGAATGTTCTTGGTGATACCTATTCTCCAACAACAATCAGCAATATCACTGATGTTTTGATTGAAGACGTAGAAGCTTGGCAATCCCGTCAACTTGAAAAACGTTACTCTGTATTATTTCTAGATGGTACTTATATTAACTTACGCAGAGATGACGTCGAAAATGAAGTAGTTTATATTATCTTGGGAATTAACGAAAATGGAGTTAGAGAAATTCTTGGGTTTCATGTCGGTGGGCAAGAAAGTTCCACTGGGTGGGAACAACAATTACAAAAACTTAGAGAACGTGGCGTAGAGGAAGTCTTACTAGGGGTGTTTGATGGCCTTAGTGGACTTGAAGCAGCATTTAAACGCGTATTTCCTAAGGCAGATGTACAGCGATGTATTGTTCATAAAGTAAGAAACTCATTATCAGCAGTACGAAAGAAAGATAGAGAGGAAATTGCCGAAGATTTAAAAGCAATTTACAACTCTAAAAATAAAGAAATGGCGCATGAGGAGTTTAAAAATTTTAGCACGAAGTGGTCAAAACGGTACCCGAAAGTGATTAAGTCATGGAAGGAAGATCTCCCTGTTCTATTAACCTTTTATAAATATCCTACTATCCTCCATCGAAAGATATACTGTACAAATATGATTGAACGTTTTATGGGAGAAATAAAGCGCCGTACTAGAAAAATAGTAACGTTCCCAAATGAGCGTGCAGTAGAGAAAGTAATCTACTTAAGATGTATCAGTTTTAACGAAAACAAACAAAAAGTCGCTCATGGTTTTGGGCAACAAAGAGAAGTTCTTCAAAAAATGTTCGAAGAACGATATGGTACAGCTGAAAATTAATAATAACTGGAATTTTTTTACTACCCCTCCCCCGGGGGAGGGGTAGTAAAAAATAAAATATAGTTCACTACGGAGTAACCTTCGGTTTACACAAAATTATTGACATAACCTAAAAATCGTAAGTTTTCATGAAATAACTGAATAAATGTCCGAATGATATTTTAGAAGTCTAACTCTAGAACAATCGGACAATGATCGCTCCCTAATACATGACAATGGATATCCGAGTGTAATAGCTTGTCCTTTATTCGATTAGAAATGATAAAGTAATCAATTCTCCAGCCAATATTTCTTTCTCTTACATTTCGCATATAGCTCCACCACGAATACACATCTGTTTTATTAGGATGTAAATAGCGAAACGTATCGATAAACCCTGCTTGCAGCAGCTCAGACATTTTCGCTCTTTCCTGTTCTGTGAATCCTGAATTTCCTTCATTTGACTTTGGATTTTTCAAGTCAACTTCCTGATGGGCCACATTTAAATCCCCACAATAAACGACAGGTTTTTTTAAATCTAATTCTTTTAAATATAGGAAAAGTTCTTTTTCCCATTCCAATCGAAAACCTAGCCTAGCTAAATCTCGCTGAGAGTTAGGAGTGTATACATTGACAATATAAAATTCATTATACTCTAGTGTGATAATTCTCCCTTCATCTTGGGTATCATTGTCACCAACCCCATATGAAACAGACAGTGGTTTTTGTTTTGTGAAAATCGCGGTTCCTGAATACCCTTTTTTCTCAGCATAATTCCAATATTGATAATAGCCTGGTAGGTCTAATTGAATTTGCCCTTCTTGCAGTTTTGTTTCTTGCAAACAAAAAATGTCTGCATCCATTTCATGAAAATAGTCAAGAAAGCCTTTTTTTACACAAGCTCGAATCCCATTTACATTCCAAGAAATTAATTTCATGTTGTTATCCCCTTGTCTTACAATTTATCTCTTATTCTATTATGACAATATAGAATCCCTAACACAAATTCTTTTTTAAAAGTGGAAGTCATTGGGCCTTTCTCTTTTTTGAAAATCAAATTATAATAAACTGTTAGGAAAGGAGGAAAACCATTGGTCAAACAATATGTCTTTTTTGATTTTGAAATGCTTTGTTCTAATCGAGGAATGTCGTTTGAAGATATGGAAGCGATTCGATTAGGTGCTGTAAAATATGATATTGAAACAGAAAATATTTATTTTTTTGATCGGTACATTCAACCTGAAAATAAAGCGCCCCTCTCTTCTTTTTGTAAAAAGTTAACAGGAATTGACGATTGTCATTTGCAAGAGGCCAATCGTTTTCCAGAAGTACTCGCTGAATTTTTAACTTGGGTTGGCGGCATAAAAAAATCTAGATTTTTTTCTTGGTCGAAAAGTGATGCGACACGGTTAGTATTAGATAGTGAGCGCCACCTTCTTTCACCAAAAATGATGAAAAAAATTGAAAAACGTTATGTCGATTTTCAAGCCATTTTTGCGCAACGAGTTTCACGACAAACCCCGTCTGTCGAAGGAGCATTAAACTTATATAACATGAGGTTCATCGGTACGCCCCATCATCCAATGTTTGATGCTTATAATACGTTAAGAGTTTATTTGCGCTTTTTAAACGAACCAAAAAAATCAGACGTTATTATGTTACAGCATTATTTATTTGATGAAGTACCAACCGACAGCAAAGAACTAAACGAAAAAATTAAAAACTCCTTTCAACATGATGTGGTCAAAACGTTCGGACAATGTACGACCATCTATCAAATGAAAGAAGCAAGTAAAATCGTAAAACAAACAAACCATCTCGTAAAAAAATATCGCAATATTGTAGTGAATCGTTCAGGGTTATTTTCAAAAGACAATCGTAGTAAGGTAGCTATGCTTATGGATTTTTCTAATGAGTTGCAACATACTTTTCTAGAACATGTTCAATATTCTGCTAAAACAATGATTGTGGATGAGTATACGTTTCAACCGATTCGTGAACTGACATTGAAGCAAGGGTAATACTTGCTTCAGTACATAAATAGAGATAAATGATAAAATAGAAGTTAAAAAGGGGATTATATATGAAGAAACGAATCGTTCTAGTTTTCATAGGATTACTAGCCGCAGCCTTCCTTGTTATAATTATCGCTAGTTTTTACTTTTATGATATGGCTGTTGCAAGAACTTCAAAAGATTATTTAGCAGATAATCCTGACCTCCAGTCTTCTGAAGTCATCACCGTTGTTGATGATCCCGCAGAATGGGTAAAAGAACAACCATTTAAAGAGATTGAAAAAGTTTCAGAAGACGGATTGACCTTAAAAGCGTATTACCTAGAAGCACCAACACCTACAGATCAAACAGTCATCATAGCACACGGTTATTCCGGTAAAGCAAAAGATATGGGCCGATATGCTCGGTTTTATCACGAAACGCTTAGTTACAATGTGTTAATGCCTGATGCTAGAGGCCATGGTGAAAGTGAAGGACATTATATTGGGTTTGGATGGCATGAAAGAAAAGATTACTTGATGTGGATTGACCATATTCTTGAGACAAATGGTGAAACTTCAGTCATTTCTTTACATGGGGTATCCATGGGAGCATCTACAGTGATGATGACAAGTGGTGAGACCTTGCCACCACAAGTAAAAGCAATTATTGCTGACTGTGGCTATACTTCAGCAGAAGATGTCTTAACGTATCAACTAGAAAGAATGTATAATTTACCGAGTTTTCCAATTGTACCCGCTACGAGCCTTCTTACTAAAATAAGGGCTGGGTATAGTTTTTCAGAAGCTTCTGCCCTTGAACAAGTAAAGAAAACATCTGTTCCTATTTTATTTATTCATGGAGAAGAAGATACATTTGTCCCAACAGATATGGTTTATGAGCTTTATGAACAAACTAATTCAGAAAAAGACATTCTCCTTGTCCCTTATGCTACTCACGGCGAAGCTTATATTGTAGATATGGACCAATACGAGCAAAAAGTAAGTGAATTTTTATCGTTATATATAGAATAACTCACCAACAGAGCGTGAAAGAAATTTCTATCTTCATGCTCTTTATTTATGCTCTTATTTTCCCTTCTTTCCGTTTTTCTTATACATGTTGTCATTTGTTTGTGGGATATATTACATCCTTTTCACTTCATAGTGATATTACTGGATGGACACACTATAAATAAATCTGCAAGAGGAGGATTTTTAATGTCGATATTAACTAAAATTAAACCAAAAACTTATTGTCATAGCGAATACGACGTTTTAAAGCAAGTAATTTTATGTGAGCCTAAATACATGACGATCCGCGAGCAAATTAATGATACACAAAAACATTTTTTTAAGGAAGGTATCGATTTAGAATTAGCTGCCAAACAACATAAGGACTTTGTAAAGGCATTAAAAAAAGAAAAGATTGACGTCGTTTTATTGCCACCAAATGAAAAATTTCCTGAACAAGTATTTACAAGAGATATCGGATTTACATTAGGACATACGATATTTGTTGCTGAAATGGCCCATAAAATTAGACAAGGTGAAGAAGAATTTTTGAAAACATGGTTAAAAAATTCTGATATATCTTATTACAACTTAGTTGGAGATATGATCGAAGGTGGCGACGTCATGATCGATCATCGTACTATCTTTATCGGTTTAAGTAATCGTACAAATCAGAAAGCAATTGATCATATTCAAAACCTACTTGAAGACTTTGAAGTCATAACTGTTCCATTTACAGAGAAATATTTGCACTTGGACTGTGTTTTTAATATTATTTCTCGAAAAGAAGCATTAGTTTACCCAGAGGCTCTTACGAAAAAGGAATATCAAATATTAGAAAAACGATATGATTTAATTGAAGTATCAAAGGAAGAACAATTCACGCTAGGTACAAACATATTATCCATTGGTAATAAAAAAATTATTAGTCTTCCTGTAAATAAAAATGTAAATGAACAGTTACGAAAAAGAGGATTTGAAGTAATTGAAGTAGATATAACGGAAATCATTAAATCCGGTGGGTCTTTCCGTTGTTGTACATTGCCAACAGTCAGAGAAAATGAAGAAGTTACTCAATAATAATAAACAAATGGTGTCCTTTTTTCTAGGACACCATTCTTTACTTTGTTTTATATTTATCGATGTAAAATATGGGCCAAATGATGATTTCCGTGCCATGCATACATTCCAATTGTATAGTCTAAACGATTCACACTTCCTGATTCGGGATGAATAAACGTTCGTGAAAAATCAAGATCCGATCGTAATAGAAACACCCAACGAGTATGGAGGGCTTCGATGAGGGATAACGAAACTTCAATCGGTGTCGTTGTTACATCTGGTAGGTTCGCCCACTCTGCTTCCTTATACGGTTTAATCGTTGGATTTGTCTCCGTAAGAGCTAGTTTAAAGCGAATGTAAGCATTCATGTGGCTATCAGCAATATGATGAACGACTTGCCGAATTGTCCAGCCTCCTTCCCGATAAGGCTGATTTAATTCATCATCACTTAAGTGTTCGACCGCATTTCTTAATTTTCCCGGTAATTGTGCAATCTCTTCAATCCATTGTTCCCTATCCTTTTTACTAATTTCTCCTTCATACTCAAACATGCCAATGGGGTACCGTTTATCCATTTTTATCTCTTCCTTTCTCCTTACAATATATCAATACAAGTTCTTGATCCGCTTCTTCTCTTCCTTCTTTTTTTAGAGAATCGTGATAAACTTAAAAGAAAAAATAAAAAAGGAGAGTGCTTTGATGAAGAACCCATTAAAAGTCGGAATTATCGGTGCAGGACTTATTGCAAAGGAAGCTCATATTCCTAATTATCAAAAATGTGAAAACGTCGAAGTTGTTGCTGTCGTTAATCATCATATTGAAAAAGCAAAACAATGCGCAGAGCAATTTAATATCCGTTATACGTTTAGCGAAGTTCAAGAAATGTTGGAAAAAGTAGAGCTAGATGCCATCAGTATCTGCACACCGAATAAGTTCCATGCCGATCAAACGATAGCTGCCTTACAAGCAAATTGCCATGTGTTGTGTGAAAAGCCCCCTGCCATGAGCATTCAAGAAGCAAAAGCAATGGAGGAAGCAGCTGAAAAAGCAGGAAAAATATTATCGTACGGCTTCCATTATCGACATACTTCTGAAGTAGAAACTCTAAAACGATTTATAGAGAAAGATGAGCTTGGCCACATATATGCGGCAAAAGCAACAGCAGTGAGACGAAGAGGTATTCCAGGCTGGGGTGTATTTACAAATAAAGAACTGCAAGGCGGCGGCCCTCTTATTGATATCGGTGTCCATATGTTAGATACGGCCCTTCATTTAATGGGTTACCCAGAACCAACAACTGTTTTGGGCTCGACATATCAAGAAATCGGAAACCGACAAGGGGTTGGATTACTTGGTGATTGGGATTGGAAAGGCTTTTCTGTAGAAGACATGGCCCGTGGTATGATTACGTTTAATAATGGTGCTTCTTTAATTATTGAATCTGCCTTTGCAGCTAATGTAGAAAAACAAGAAGAAATGAACGTTTCATTCTATGGGAATAAAGGTGGAGCAGATTTATTTCCATTAAAAATGTATCAAGAAAAATATGATACGTTGTTAGATGTTACCCCTCGTTTCCTTCCTGATCATTCTGCTCATGAAAAACTAATTTTTGACTTTGTTCAAGCTTGTCAAACAGGAAAAAAACCATCAAGCACTGCTAAACAAGGAGTCATCTTACAACAAATCATTCATGGTCTTTATCAATCTGCCCAAAACAATAAACCGGTTTTATTTTAGCCACTCACCTATTGAATGAGAATATTCATATAAGGGCAATCTGATCGCGTATGAAACGACACAAAGCTTTTCTTGTTTTTAGCGACAGGAAATTAACAGGTTTGGCTTTTACATTAAACAAAACCTATAACAAACTTATGAAAACAGCATTTTATTTTGAAGATTTTTTTAAGAGAATAAAGTATACTATTACATGGACAAAAAAAAGTATTTTTACATATGAAGGAGTGTAGCAACACATGGGTAAACAGCAAATTGGTGTTTTAGGTGTTGGAGTCATGGGGAAAAGCTTAGCTTTAAATTTTGAAAGCAAAGGATATTCAGTTTCCATATATGATATCTCAAAAGAAACCGTTGATACGATAATCGAACAAAACCGAACAAAGAAATTAACAGGTACATATAGCATTGAAGAGTTTGTTGAATCATTGGAAACTCCACGTAAGATTTTGTTGATGGTACAAGCAGGAAATGTGACGGATGCTGCTATTGAGTCTCTTCTTCCTTATCTATCTGAAAAAGATATTTTAATTGATGGTGGAAATACATATTTTGAAGATACCATTCGTCGAAACCACTATTTAGAGGAAAAAGGAATCCACTTTATTGGTGCAGGTGTTTCTGGTGGTGAAGAAGGTGCATTAAAAGGCCCTTCCATTATGCCAGGCGGGCAAAAAGAAGCATATACTCTAGTAGAGCCTATGTTAAAAGACATCTCAGCTAAAGTAAACGGTGACCCATGTTGTACATATATTGGACCAAATGGTGCCGGTCACTATGTAAAAATGGTCCATAACGGGATTGAGTATGGGGATATGCAACTTATTTGTGAGGCCTATTCAATGTTAAAGCATGGCTTAAACATAAGTAATGAAGAGCTTCATAAGATATTTGCCGATTGGAACAATGGTGAGTTAGATAGCTATTTAATTGAAATTACTGCGGATATTTTCACAAAAACCGACAGTGAAACTGGAGAAGCTTTAGTCGATGTGATATTAGATACTGCAGGACAAAAAGGTACTGGGAAATGGACAAGCCAAAGCTCACTAGATTTAGGGGTTCCTCTTTCCATTATTACCGAGTCTGTGTTTGCTAGGTTTTTATCTGCAATGAAAGATGAGCGTGTTAAAGCAAGTTCGATTTTATCAGGACCGACGAACACAACATTTGTGGGCGACAAATCACAATTAATCGAAACGATTCGTAAAGCATTATATTTTAGTAAAATTGTTTCTTATGCCCAAGGGTTTGCTCAGCTTCGAGCGGCTTCAAATGATTTTAATTGGGATTTACAATACGGTGAAATTGCGATGATTTTTAGAGGCGGTTGCATTATTCGAGCAGGGTTCCTGCAAAATATAAAAGAAGCATATGATAAAAATCCACAATTGGATAATTTACTACTTGATCCTTATTTTAAAAACATTGCAGACGAATATCAACAGTCACTTCGAGATGTTATTCAATTATCTGTTCAAGCTGGTATTCCAGTGCCATGCTTCTCAAGTGCGTTATCTTATTATGATAGCTACCGTTCCGATCGTCTTCCTGCTAATCTTCTTCAAGCGCAACGAGACTATTTTGGAGCACACACGTATAAGCGTGTCGACAAAGAAGGAACATTTCATACAGATTGGTTATCATAAAACCAAATTATTTTTGCGGTCAGAGCAGCCGTTATTTGTGAACATTATACGGGTTTCCGTTTTTTTGCGGTCACAGAAGCACTTATTAAAGCAAAAACATCTCTATTCCTAGCTATATATTATGATTAAGTGCTCCTGTGTCCACCAACGTTCCAAAACGCTAGCCATGTTCACAGATAACGATTTTCATGGCCGCTTAATTACTATAAACAACAAAATCGTTTGTCTCATAGCACCAAGAACCCCCTAATCTACTCACAGGTCGACTATTTTTAGTTTCTAAACAATTAAAAGAGGGAATAAACAACGGTCATTATACCGTGTGTTTATCCCCTCTTTTTTTATAATGTTACACCGTCTAATAAAAGGACACGTGCAGGTGAAGCATCCGTTCCGATAAGCTTTAATGGTGCGGCAACCATAAGGTATTCTCCACTTTCAATCTCTTTCAATTGTAGCCCTTCGATTACAATAATGTCATGACCAAATAATGTTTTATGTGTTGGATGACCTTCTTGCGCTCTTTCGACTCCTAGAGCATCAATGCCAACTCCCCTAATTTGTTTTTCAGCTAAATATGAAGCCCCACATTCAGCTAAAAAGATAAAATCAAAATTAAATTCTTCATCAAATGAATTTTTCGTTTTAAATAATACAAAATCGTCTTTAGAAATTTCAAACTGCTTTAAGTCTTCAGCAGTAATTTTTTCATCAACATGTGTTAGATCAAAAACTTTGCAAGGACAAACGAGCTTTTCTATTTCAATGGATTCAAATGTATCTCCGTCTGTTACCATATGTAACGGTGAATCAATATGCGTACCAGTATGAACATCCAAATCTAAACGAGACTCCGTAACATATCCATTTGTAGCTGTTTGTAGCTTTGGTTGTTTTTCAGGTTTGTTTTTATAAACAGGCATGCCTTCATAAATCGGTGAACTAATATCGAAAACTTTCATTACTTCGACTCCTTTTCTCTTCTTCTTTACTTTCACTTGTGATTGGCCACCAATGATGACCGTCTTTTTCTAACAATTCCATCGATGCTTCCGGACCCATTGAACCAGACTCATAAAAATGTAAGTCTTTATCATTTTTCTCCCATGCTTTTGAAATCGAGTCAATAAACCCCCATGATAATTCAACTTCATCCCAATGAGTAAAGTTTGTCGCATCCCCTAACATACAATCATAAATGAGCCTTTCATATGCCTCAGGTGTATTTGTTGTATCGATGCAGTTATTGCAATAGTCTAATTGAACTGGTGTTGTTCCACCAACAGGTCCAACTTTTTTTCCATTAAGGAATAATGTTAACCCTTCATCTGGTTGAACGTGTATAATTAATAAATTTGATTGCGTTTGATTTTCACTATAATACAAATTCATAGGCATGCCTTTAAATTCAATGACGATTTCTGTTGATTTTAGTAGCATTCTTTTCCCTGTTCGAATATAAAAAGGAACACCTGCCCAACGGTGACTATCAATCAATATCTTCCCTGCAACAAACGTCTCTGTTTTTGAATGAGGATCAACATTGTTTTCACTGCGATACCCAGGAACCTCATTTTCATTTAGAACTCCTGGCCCATATTGTCCTCTTACAAAATAACGACTAGTATCTTGTTCTGTAATTGGCCGTATGGCTCGTAATACTTTAATCTTTTCACTCCGAATTTCATCAGGAGTAAGTCGAATAGGTGGATCCATTGCTAATAATGAAACCATTTGTAACATATGATTTTGCACCATATCTCGTAATGCACCAGACGTGTCATAATAGCCGCCACGTTCCTCTACACCTAATGTTTCACTCGAAGTGATTTGAATATTGGATATGTATTTATTATTCCATAACGGCTCAAATATCGCATTTGCAAACCGGATTACTTCAATATTTTGCACCATTTCTTTTCCTAAATAATGGTCAATACGATAAATTTCCTCTTCTGAAAAAGCTTCTCTAATTTCTTCGTTTAGTGCACGAGCCGATTCTAAGTCATGACCAAAAGGTTTTTCAATGACTAGTCTTGTCCATCCGCCTGAGTCCGTTACACCTTCCGCTTTTAAGTTCTTGGCAATAGTACCAAAAAACTCAGGTGCCATCGACATATAAAAAATACGATTGCCTGGTATTTTGTGAATGGTTTCGACTTCATCAAGTAAAGTTTTTAACTCATGATATGTACTTTTATTTGTTACTTCAAAAGATAAATAATAAAAGTGTTGGCAAAACTGCTCCACTACATCACGGTTTGGCTCATGTTCAAGTGACGCTTTTACTGTGTCTCGTAATGTTTCATTTGACCATGGTCTTCTCGCCACACCAACTACTGCAAAATTTTCCGCTAATTGTCCTTTTTTATATAAATTAAAAATAGACGGGTATAGCTTACGCTTTGCGAGGTCTCCAGTAGCACCGAAAATAACGATCGATGTTTTAGGTTGAATTTTGGTATTCATTTTATTATATAACCTCTCTTTACTATGAACTTAAAGGCTGAAATGTCACTAAACTATACATTCATTGTTCCCTTTCAACACCTTATTTACTCTGTTTGTGTATCATTGGACATGCAATAGTGAAGCAGAACAAAAAACGACAACATTTGCTCTGCCTTTCTTATCTTAACAACGTTTTAGGAAATTGCCAATAAAAATCATAGTTTCCAGAAAAAAAACGTTGTTTTTGAGTATACGGGACTCATTTTTGGATAAAAAAATAAAGGTGAGATCCGAAAGAATCCTACCTCTATTTTAATTTCGACTTTTTGTTTTTTTATTTTTAGGAAGAATATGCTTGTTCTTTCCTTCCCCTAAGTAAGTGCCGATTCTTATGTGATAGAGTGCGTTATTGCTTTACTCTTCAAACAATTTTTCCCCTCGGTGCAGACGCATAGCAATCGAAGCTGTGTGAGGGAGCTCTCTTGCTGTTGGGGCATGTGCTGCAATATATCTTGTCATAGCTAAAATCATCGTTTCTTGCGCTCTCGTCGCTATGCTGCTGTTTTCGCCGTTCCAATTTTCATGTTCTCGCAATGCAGCTTCAAACATTTGAAATGAATGAAATTCAGCGTCTTCACGTAATAGTGCATGCCCTAATGTTTCAAACAATACTTTTTTATCTCCGCCATTTTGTAAATATTGCACCACCCATTTACCTGCTGCATCTGTTTGTTGATGTTTGTCAAGCAGTTGAAGTAATGCCTCCACTTTTTCCGGTTTAGGATTTGATACAGGTTTTGGTTTTTTCGCAGTAGGTACATTTAAAAATCGATCTAAATAAATGCTCATCGCACTATGAAAGACAGCACGTGTAAGTTCAGGTGTTTCTGAACGTTGTAGGGATTCATGGACAGCATGAGCATGTGTGAACGTATGAAGAACGGTAATCCAATCGGGAAATTCGTTTTGCACATGAAAACGGGCAATTCTTTCCGATGCTGCTACTGTCACTAATTTTGCTAAACGCGTTGGAGAAAGACCGCCTTGTAAACATTCAACCATGACGTGTATTGTTTCAATCGGATCATCACCAAGCAAAATATCGACCAATTCATTTTCATCTCTTGTCCCCTCTTTTTTTACCTTCTTTGAAAGAATATCAGGTAATTTTTCAAATGCTTTCTCTAAAGGAGTCACTAAATTGATTGGTGATTTCCAACTTTGTAATTCTTCACTTCTTGTCGCTTGTCGTAACTCAGGTAATAATGAAGCTAACACCTGTGGTTGTAACGAATGATCAATTTGGTGTAGAATTTCAAATGCTTTGTTGTGAAAATCAAGTGTGTGGCCAACATTCATATAATAATGGTCAGTAATCGCTGTCATCATCATATCTGATAATTGTTCGGTTGAAGCATTTCCATTTATCGCTGTTAATAACACACGTTCAGCACCATCTGGATCACGTACTTCTACACTTTCGCGATACCACTTTGCTAGTTGTTTTATATCTAGTTGTTCATTTGCTTGGACAGGTAATTCCTTTAATAGAAACTTTGTCCCCGCTCCAGAACACTCTCTTGCAACATGAACAAGACCTTGGTATAAAGCAAGGATTTTCCCGTTTTTATCTAAAAATGGCAATACATTTGTCATCGCTGTCAAAATGGTTAATCCACTGCGCCAGCCAGCCTTTCGATGCGTCGTACCGAATTCGACCCCAATTTGGGCTATCGATGTAAGTGAAGCACCTGCTTCCACTAAACCAACAACGGCTTTGGCAATGACAAGACTTAAATTTTGTTCTAATCCGGCCCGAAGACGCTCGTGGAGTGTTGCTAATGTTTGTTTTTGCTTTGGTATCAAGCTAATAAAAACATTATTTTCTTTGACTTCAACCGGATAAGTCGTCGCATCGTCTGCCCATGGATCGAGTGTACCCCCGCTTTTTAAATCAAATCGAGCATGGTGCCAGTGACACGTAAGAATTCCATCACACATACTCCCTACATGAAGAGGAAAACCTAGATGCGGACACCGATTATCGACAGCATAAAACTGGTCATCATGAAACAAAACAGCAATTCCATGTTTGCCTCCTTTTACAATTTTCGCTTTTTGTGTTTTTATTTCTTCAACAGTTCCTACTAAAACTAGATGATTCATTTTATCCATCTCCTCTTTTTCCTTTGTTACCCTTATTTAACCAATTTAAAGGGAAAGACATAATGGCCTTTTGTTTGAACTCTTCTCATACTTTAGTTGTAGATTCGTGATTTTTTTAGTAACGAAGTCATTCGACTTGTGATCCGGTACATTGTTAAGTACGATAGACAAAAGAAAAGTATGGAGGAAAAAAATATGATTGTTGAAATTTGGTCTGATTTTGCATGTCCTTTTTGTTATATTGGTAAAAGAAGGTTTGAACAAGCTGTTGCTCTCCTAGAAGATACAGACGCGGTTGAAGTCATACACCGTAGTTTTGAGCTTGACCCAAACGCTCCGATTGATATTGACCTTGATGTTTATGACATGTTATCTAATAAATATGGGATGAGCCGTGAAGAAGCAAAGAAAACCAACGATTCACTTGCACAACAAGCAAAAGCAGAAGGATTAGACTTTCATTTTGATACAATGAAACTAACGAATACATTTAATGCTCATCGTCTTGTCCAACTAGCTAAACAACAAAATAAAATGAATGAAATGGTGGAACGTCTCTTCAAAGCTTATTTCACCGAATCCTTACATATCGGGAAACAAGAAACATTACTCGCCTTAGCAACCGAGGTTGGAGTAAACCGACAAGATGTAGAATCGATGATCAAGAGTGATCAATTCGAAAATATAGTTCGTGGTGATGAACAAGAAGCGGGTCAATTTGGGATTCGAGGTGTTCCTTATTTTGTAATTAATCGTAAATATGCTGTATCTGGAGCGCAAAGTGTCGAAGTCTTTTTAAATGCTTTAAAAAAGGCAGTAGCTGAATAAGGCTATTCATATGAGGTGATATATTGGATATTGTTTGGTGGATTCTTATTATTGCTTGTTTCATCGTTAGTTTTATAGGTCTTGTTTACCCGATAGTCCCTTCTGTTGTCATGATATGGATTGGGGTTTGCCTTTACTATTTTTTCATCTCAGGTTTGTCTTGGTGGACATGGGGAAGCTTACTTTTTTTAACGATCATTTTATTTATAGCTGATTATATAGCAAATATGTATTTCGTAAAACGATATGGAGGGTCTCCATGGGGATTGCGTGCCGCATGGATTGGATTAATTGTCGGTTGTTTCGTCTTACCGCCATTTGGCATTATCCTTGTACCCTTTTTGTTTGTATTAGTCGCAGAGCTTATTCAAGGACAATTAGCCAAAGTGTCATTTAAAATTGCTCTCGGCACAGTTTTTGCCTTTTTGAGTAGTACTTTATCGAAAGCTTTTATCCAGCTTATTATGATTATCATTTTTTTATTCGATGTTTGGTTATAACAACAAAAACACTTCTCTTCAAGCTAACTGAAGAGAAGTGTTTTTTAGTTTATCTAGCTTGAATAAACATTTGAACCCATGCACCATGGTAAAACCCAACACCGATCGTATCGAAATTAGGACTTAAAATATTTTGACGGTGACCTGGTGAGTTCATCCATGCGTTCATAACTTCTTGCGGAGTTTTTTGACCTTTTGCAATGTTTTCCCCTGCTGATCGGTAGCTAATACCAAAAGTACGTAACATATCAAAAGGAGAACCGTAGTTTGGACTGTTATGAGCAAAATAGTTTGCATTAATTAAATCTTCTGCTTTTTTATGAGCAACATTTTTAACATCTGCTCGATGAGTTAATGGACGTAATCCTTGTTTCGCTCGTTCTTGGTTTACAAGAGCAACAACTTGGTCTTCAAATGCACTATGATGAGCAGCATCTGGCTTTAAGCGAATTACTTCACCTACATGCATATTTGTCGGAACAACATCAGGGTTTAATCGCATTAGTTCTCGGTAATCTAAACCATAGCGTTGTGCGATAAACCAAAATGAATCACCAGGTGAAACTTTGTAATGTGAAAATGGCGGTTCCTTAAACATGCGAACTTGTTGTTCTGGATCCGTTTGCATTTCTTCTGCATTTGCTGGTGTTTGTATTGAAAGAACGGCTATCATAAAGACGATAACAACAGCAAAAAGTGGAATTCTTTTCATGTGTTTCCCTCCAACTATAATTGATTTCGCCTTTATTTTGTCTTTGTTTCTTAAAACCATACATTGGAAATGTAATTTTTTGAAATTTTAACTTTACTTTTTCTATTCGTTTCGTCAAATTATTTAAACGTTTGATTAAAATATCGATTCCCCTCTAATTATAGGGAATCCTTTCCATATTTCACGATGTAAAGACTCTTTCATTGATCCTATTTTAATCTAATCGTACACTTTACATAGAAAAAAGAAGCAGAAAAATGAAAGGGGTTTTTATGATGAACATTCTCGTTATTGGGGCAAACGGACAAATTGGAAAACATATTGTTCGTCAATTAAGTCAAATGAATGAGTACAAGGTTTCAGCTATGATTCGTGAACCTGAACAAGCAACGTTTTTTACTAACCTAAATGTAAATTACGTAATTGGTGACTTAGAAGGAACGGTAGAAGAACTCTCGGCGATTATGAAAAACACCGATATTGTCATTTTCACTGCAGGGTCAGGTGGAAAAACAGGAGCAGACAAAACAATTTTAATTGATTTAGACGGTGCCGTGAAATCGATTGAAGCAGCTGAACAAGCGAATGTTTCTCGTTATATTATGATAAGTGCTATTCATGCAAATGACCGAACAAAATGGTTAGATCCTATCAAACATTATCATGCTGCAAAACATTATGCAGATAAACACCTGATGGAAAGCACGTTACAATATACAATTATCCGACCAGGACGCTTAACAAATGAGGCGGGAACAGGACTTATATCCGTTGGCGGTAATTTAACCCGAGCAGACATCTCGAGGGAAGATGTTGCAAAAACCGTAGTCGCTTCACTTAAAGAAAAAGCAACTTACAATCAATCCTTTGACCTTGTAGAAGGAACAACGGAAATTAAAGACGCTCTTTTATCATTAGAATCAAACATTCATAGTTAAATTTAAAAGAAGCTTCCTTGTCTGAGGAAGCTTCTTTTTGTTCTGATGATGTTATCGGACAGCTGTTCCGCTAATTTCAAAAAAAGGGACTTTTCTTCGGTGCTACCGGACATTCGTTCCGCTAATATAGAGAATTTCAGATCATTTTACGCTTTTTTTCTGCAAATAACGGAATGGATGTCCGTTTATATTCATAAATGAGGTCTTTTCGCTAAAATAACGGATCCTATGTCCGAAGCCGTCTATTCATTTCACTAGAAATTAAAATTTTCAGGGTCTGGGCCAATTCGTTCGTTTTTATTTAATGATGAAATCTGTTCCATTTCCTCGTCTGTTAACGTAAAGTCAAAAATAGAGGCGTTTTCACGAATACGAGTAAAGTTAACTGATTTCGGGATCGTCACGACCTCATTTTGTAAATCCCATCGGAGAATAACTTGAGCAGGAGACTTTCCATATCGGTTTCCGATGGTTGTAATTGTCTCATTATTAAGTAACTCTCCTTGTTTCAATGGTGACCATGCTTCTACTTGAATCTGTTCCTGTTTACAAAATTGATGAATTTCATTTTGAGTTAGATGTGGATGATATTCAATTTGATTGACCATTGGTTTAATCTCTGCATCACGTATTAAATCTTGTAAATGATGGACATGAAAATTACTAACGCCAATCGCCCTTACTCTTCCGTCCTTATATAATTTTTCAAGTGCTTTCCACGTTTCTTTATATTTTCCTGGAACTGGCCAATGAATTAAATAAAGGTCTAAGTATTCGAGCCCTAGCTTTTGTAACGAAGTGTCAAACGCATCTAATGTTGTATCAAATCCTTGATCTGCGTTCCATACTTTTGATGTAATAAACAGTTGATCGCGTTCGATGCCAGATTGTTTAATTCCTTCGCCAACACCTTCTTCATTCCGATAAACTGCTGCAGTATCGATACTACGGTAGCCATAAGAAATCGCTTCTTTAACTGATAATACAGCTTCATCTCCATTGCTAACTTTGTACACACCTAATCCAAACCACGGCATTTTTACCCCATTATGTAATGTTGTCGTTGATTGCAAATGTAAATTCACTTCAATCCCCTCCTTCACCTCTATTGTGCAAGAAAATGTGTAAAAATAAAATTAATTTGCTTATGAAAAGAAAAACGCGGAGCGTCTTTTCGTTTCAAGCTTTTAACAAAACTCTCTCTTACAATAATGTAAGAGAGAGTCAAACTACCGATTATGCAAATACGTACTTAGAGCATCTTTTAAATGATTTAGCTCATTCTCATCTTTCGTTTCAATAATGTAATGGTCCCCTTTTAAATGAGCAGTAACATCTGAAATTCCTTGTTTTTTAAGAAAATCAAGTGTATCATCGATGTTTTCCGTTTGGGTTAATAAAACTTTCTTTCCAACAAAATCCCCATTGACATAAATATCATATGCTTCATGTGCTTCTTTAACGATATCTGTTCCTTCTGTTCGTAACACACCAAAAAGCGGAAGAAAAATATTTCCATTAAAATTGTCTGTCGTATTCATTTCAAACCCTCCAATTCTTTTCCTGTTATTATGTGTCATTTGCTTCATTTTATTTGATAACCTGATCGTTTTAGTCAATCGTTTTCATAATAAAATTTCCGACTTCATTTTCGTTTGTGAACGTTTCTTTACTAAAAACAGTATCAGTATCGGGATCAAAAACTGTCGCTTGGAACCTTTGACTTTCCTTATCATATGTTAACTTTACACCGTCTCCAAATTCCTCTGGTGGTCTAGGTTTGACAAAGGACTCCATGTCACTTTGTCCCGTCTGGACGCATTTAATTTTTTCAAACAATTCCTCTCTTCTCATGTTAACCAGCCCCTTTCCTTTCTTTAGTTAGCATTAATATTCGCTTCTTTATACGCGATAAAACAAAAAAACCCTTAAAGGGTTTAAAGTTTGGCTAAACGTTCAATTAATTTTGCTAACAATAACGTTCTTTCTGTTAATGATGGGATTTCTAAATATTCTTTTTCGCTATGAGTATTCCCACCAATAGGACCTAAACCATCAATCGTTGGAATCCCAAGAGCAGCTGTAAAAGCAGCATCAGAACCTCCACCCGTATTTGTATCTTTAATTTTAATGCCAAGTTCTTTTCCAACATCTTTCACAATAGAAAGTAATTTTTCAATTTGCTTCGTTTTCAACATTGGTGGGCGACTAATATCACCTGACAACGTTATTTTTGTTCCTTTTACGTCCGTTGATGCACAAACAGCTTCAATTTTATGCTCCATCTCTTGAACTTGTTCTGGCGTTGATACTCGAACATCAATATGACCGACAGCACGGGAGGAAACCGTATTGACCGCATTGCCACCTTCAATGATTCCTACATTTACTGAAATCCCATGTTCATAGTCGTTGAGTTCGTGTAATTTCACAATTTTATAGGCAAGCTCTTCAATCGCACTCCGCCCTTTTTCAGGTTCTATTCCTGAATGAGCTGCTTTGCCAAAAACTTGAATAGTATAACGACCGTTTCCGCGTCGTGCTGTTACAAGGGAGCCATCTTTTCTGGCAGGTTCCATAATTAATGCATAAGAAGTATTTTGAGCTTCTTTTTCAATCAATTTCCTTGAAGTGCCAGACCCGATTTCTTCATCACTGTTCAAAATAATTTTTACATGTTTGTAAGCATCACTGCCTGCTTTCTTTAATGCTTCAAGTGCAAACAAAAGAGAAACTAAACTTGCTTTCATATCGATTACACCCGGACCATGAGCCCGATCCCCTATTATCGAAAACGGCCTTTTAGCAACAGTACCTTTTTCAAATACAGTGTCCATATGACCTGCAATAAAAATAGATGGTTTTTCGACTTCGGGGTGAGAAATAATCAAATGATTTCCAACTTCCGTTTGTTGGACAATTTGAACATTGTATCCGAGTTCTTCATACTTTGTTTTTAAAACATTTCCAACTTTATCGACTCCGTTTTTATCATAAGAGCCACTATCGATATTTACTAATGATTTTAGAAGTAATAACATCTGCTTTTCTTTAGACTGAACGTCCATTATTTTCGCCTTCCCCTTTATCTACGAAGTGCTATTTTCATTTACTACTAGTTTATTCTAAACGTATAAAGTGTTTTACTTTATTTTAACGAAAACTTCATTTTTAGCAAGAACATTCGACAAAATTTTAAGATTTATCTTACTTTAAGTGTTAATAGATAGTTATTATGATCTAGTCCATTACTTATAAGCTCATCTTTTAATAAGATATGAAACTAAGAAATTCGACATCTTTCCCTGTAAATGGATGTAGAAATTTGTTGGTTTTTTTGGTATTGTTCCGATAGCATCGTTTTGAATATATGGTAAAATAAGACTAAACATATAACTAAGAAAGGGCAAAGCTATCCGAAAGGTAGTGACGCAAAGCTCCGGGTCTACAGGAAACCATGACGGCCGAGCTCCCGAAATTATTGGAGGATTATATGAAACTGGAAAAAAAGTTTGGAAATGGAATGGAAATCCCATTGGATAAAGAATGGATTACGCTTATTAAACAAGCAAAAGAATTAGGACTATCCATTCAGGAAATTCGAAATTTCCTTTCTAAACAAGAGCGAGAAACACAATATCAATGATTCAAATCTAGTTCCTTTGCCCTTGCAAACTCACTGTGTTCTATAAGTAGAAATAAAACATGCTTTTAGAATCATAAAAATATCCCGTAAGACTATATCACCCATCGTGTTATAGTCTTTTTTTTATGAATTACTTTTATTATACCACCTTTTCTCCATAAATTTGATTGGTAATGTTTTTATGTCCCAACAATTTAATAGCGAAAGTGGACATATTTTAAAAGTTATATAAATATAAATCTTTTGATAATGGTTAAAAGGAGTGTAACGACATAGTGCATATCGCCGATGGGGTATTAGATATTTTTGTTGTTATTCCATCAACAATTGGAGCAATTGGTTTATTAGCTTATTCGTTAAAAGGTACAAAAGAAGAGGAAATTCCTAAAATTAGTTTGTTAACGGGAGCTTTTTTTGTCTCGTCCCTTATCAATATCCCAATCGGACCAACATCCATTCATCCGGTTTTAGGTGGTTTTTTAGGTTTAGTTTTAGGAAGACGAGCACCGATTGGTATTTTTATTGGGCTCATCTTACAAGCTGTCTTATTCCAACATGGTGGGGTAACAACATTAGGAGCAAATATGCTACTAATGTCCATTCCAGCGTTACTAATTTACTGGACAACGTCGTGGACAAAAAGATGGCCTTATTTTGTTAAAGGATTTACAGCTGGTTTTTTCGCCATTTGTAGCGGTATGCTTTTATTAATCATGTTATTATTACTTTCTGACGAGCGATATAGCACGGGTTCGTTTTCTGTAATACACTTTGTTTTTATCGCATATTTCCCGTTGGCCTTACTTGAAGGAGTATTAACAGGGTTTGCCGTGAAACATTTACATGCGATGAGGCCCACTTTGTTTGAATCAAGGAAATCGTAAAAGGTTAGATAAAAGGAGACATCTGTAATGACAAATAGTTTAGAAAACATCCATCCGTGGGTCCTGAATTGGGAAGGAAGAACAAAGCTTGTGACAGGCCTTATTTTTATCTTTGGGGTTATAAGCTTACAACAACTATTTATTGTAGGCCTCTCCTTCTTATTTTCGTTTTTCCTAGCCCTGTTTTTAAGAATCCCTTTCGTCACCTTATGTAAACGTTACTTAATTATAACTCCATTTTTACTGTTAATGACGGTGCCACTATTTTTTACTACTGGAAATATTACTCCTCACGATAATATCATTTTTGCTTTCACTATTATTGTGAAGGCTTTTACTTCCATGACAATGATTACTTTGATTTTAGAAACTCAAACATTAGAACAATTTATGAATAGTCTCGCTCACTTAAAAATACCATCCGTATTAATTACAGTACTCATTCTTTCCTATCGTTACGTATTCTTGTTTCTCGATGATATTCAAAAAATGCAATTAGCAGCCAGGTCTCGCTTTTTCTCTGGAGGGATTCGGTTAAAGAGCTTAAAAACTTATGGGCAGCTTACAGGTAGCTTACTGACAAAGTCAATAGACCGGTCTGACCATGTTTACGAGGCGATGGCTTCTCGAAGCTTTAATGGAAAATTACATGTCAGAACGTGTGCAACCCTTAAAAAGACCGATATCCTAAAAGGAGCGGTTTTGATTTTGTTTCTTATTGTTTTATTTGGATTAGAAAGAAATTCATTATTCTTTGTATTACCATTATAAAAATAAAGAAAGCTGCGTTTGAAAATGCAGCTTTCTTTCACTCTATTGAACTGTTTTTCCAAAATGACTACCAAACTTTTCCGCTGCATGTGTGCCAATTTTAGGGTGTGGATGTGTGTAATCTTGAGAAGGCCAGTGTGTAATATTCGGTTGCTTATAATAAACAATTTCGTCGTCCACATAAGCACAAACATTTCCTTTTGTATTCGATTCCTTTATTCCCCCTACTGTTAGCTTATCATCTAGACCAATAATGGCAGGAATGGTGATGTGTGTATCTGCAGGTAAGTGTGAAACATTGTGGACGTGTTTATTTACTTTTTTTAATACCTCCACCTGTACACTATATTTTTTGGCTATGGCAAGTAGTGATTCGCCCTCTTTCGTAACATAAAGTCTCATATTTATTCCTCCTAATACAGTCAGTTATTCACTATAATTCTATTCAGAAAAGGGATTCTTGCCATTAAAATTATAATTTTACTTTCTTTCATTGAACAGTCACCTATTTACTTTTTAGACATACGATACTCATATGTTCAGAATGGTCACAGTAATGATATTGGAGGCTTGCAAAATCATGTTTACACATATGAACAATATTTTTGGAATTAGAGTGAATCAAGCATCAAATAATACGTCGATGAATATGGGAAATGCCCTTCATAAAGGTCATCAAGCCAATACAAAATCAAATGGGGGCTATAATCAAGCTGGGGATGCAAACTTTTCTCCATTACAGTTTAATAACGCCAATTTAACAAATGATCCAGATGTAGCAGATCAAGCTCAAGCACAAGTATAAAATGGCAGAACGTTATATTGGAGCAGGACTGTTTAATGTACACACTCCTGTTTCTTTATTTTTATACATAAGTCCTATATGAGTGTCATCTCATTCTAAATCGCATAGGGTAAAGTAAAGGGTAGAATGAGTAGGAGGTATTTTCGTGACACACGTTAACAATATATTTGGAATACGCATCAATAACGCTTCTAACAATGCCTCGTTAAACTTCGGGAATGTGTTGCATAAAGGCCATCAAGCCAATGTAAAAATGAATGTTGGTTATGCGCAAGCTGGGGATGCCAATTTCTCACCTTTGCAATTCAATAATGCGAATTTAACAAATGATCCAGATGTAAAAGACCAAACACAAGCTCAAGTATAGATAAACGAGAGGTGGGAATGTCGGATGCAAATAAATATTAAAAATATACGCATCAACTCAATTAGTACAATAGGATCTCTTAATATAGGAAAAACCGTATTTGTTGATAACCATGCCACAACCGCACAATTCCCTAAACCTTATTATGAGGAAAATGAGCCAGAAGAAAATGAAAATGATATGGTCTTTCCTTTTGAACCACCATTGGTTGAATTGCCGTCTGAGTAACTACGGATAATAAAACGTAAGGAGTGGAAATAATGTATTACAATCACCCCTATTACCAATCTTCTTATCCGACTGATCCTAGTTACAATTCAACCAAGAACCCAAACCAATATTACCAAAATGAATACCAATTCTTTCAGCCTTCGAATCAACATGAGATCGAAAAAAAACAACATATATATGGGGAAGAAGAAGGAAACATGAATCTCACTACTGAATCCGTTCATGCACCCTTGAAAAAGCCAGCTGAACTCGAATTATTAGAACAACTAACAAAACAAATTGTTGCTTTAAACGAAAAAATTGAAAAAATTGAAAAAGAAAATGAACAACTTAAAGAAAAGGTTGAAAATATAAAGCCAATTGCAATCGAAAATATAAATTATAAAATTCAAGAGCTCACTGTCGAAGAACTATCAGGAAACCTTATGATCGGTATGACAGCTTTAGGAGAAGTGGAAGATTTAAAAAAATTAATCCATGAAAAGGAAAATATTAAATTTAACGATATTGATACCGAAGATGCTAACCAAGAGATGGAAAACATGGAGTTTGGGGATGAATCATAATTCCGAAACTCCTTCTTTGTCTTCCATCATTCGATATAGAACACGTATCGCCTCTTGTTCATTTAATGGGAGTGGATCGACATTTAACATCCGAAACAGTCTTGCAATCGTTGGTAAGTGTAATTTTGCTTCTCTAATACATTCTTCCTTAACTAATAATTCTGGACCTCCTGTAGCCAAAATCTTTCCATCTTTCATCAAAATAATCATATCTGCCCAAGAAGCAGCAAAATCAACGTCATGAGTCGATAATAAAATTGTCTTTCCCATGATATTTAATCCTTGTAACAAGGCGGCTATTTCATCTTTTCCTTGAGGATCTAAATAAGACATAGGTTCATCTAATACAACAATATCAGGTTTCATAGCGAGAATACCAGCTATAGCAACTCTCTTTTTTTGCCCATAACTTAAATGAAATGGTGGCTTTTCCTTAAATTCCAACATCCCAACTGACCCGAGTGATGCACGACTAACATCTTCTATTTCCTCTTCCGTCATCCCTAAATTTCTAGGTCCAAACTGGACATCCTCAATTACAGTACTTGAAAAAACTTGATCGTCTGGATCTTGAAATACTAGTCCTACTTTTTTTCGAATTTCCTTTAGGTTTCTTTTCGTTAATGGTAAGTCCATAATCTTCACATCACCAGATTGAGGTAGTTTCAAACCATTTAAATGATGTAACAATGTTGATTTCCCTGCCCCGTTTGGACCAAGTAAGGCTACTTTAGCACCCATCGGTATGATTAAACATAGTTCATTAAGTGCAGTTGTTCCATCTTGGTATTTATACGTCACGTTTTCAATCTCAATTGCTTTCATTCCAGCCTCCCTGAGAAAGAATGGTCGGACAACCCCGACCATTCTGAACTGATTATGCGAACTTTTTGCCTATTTTCCCTGCATCAACCATTGTTGCTAAAACATCAGCAATAATTCTTGTTGCTAATAAAGCGGTTTTATCACTTATGTCATATGGCGGCGAAACTTCAACAACCTCTAATCCACAAATGCCTTCTCGAGCGACTAAGTCTAAAAACTTTAATCCCTCTCGTGGTGTAAAGCCACCTGGCTCTGGCCATCCCGTACCAGGAACAAATCCAGCATCAAAACTATCGATATCGACACTTAAGTATACAGCGCTTGCTCCTTTCCATGCTTTTTCTAATGCTATTTCAGCAACTTTTTCAATTCCTAATCTTTCAATATCCATTATAGAAATCGCAGTTGTATTAAATTTTCTCACATTTTTAACTGCTTCTCTTGGAACTTGCCATCCTCCAATACCGACTTGCACTAAATTTTCTGGTGGAGCATTCGGAATATTTGTTGCGTGAAACCATGGAGTCGTATGCATTCGTTCGTCCATATCTTTTTCTTGTAAATCTAAATGACGGTCCATATGAATAATACCTACTTTACCTTCAACATTTTCTGCAATGGCGCGGAGGCAAGGGTAGCCAATTGCATGGTCACCGCCTAACATCACTGGTAATGTTCCTTGTGAAAAAACATGAGATACCGCTTTGAAAATTTGATCAAAGCTTTTTTCAATGTTGGCGATCGTAAAAACATCACCTACATCACACATGTTTAATGATTCAACAAGATCCACCCCTTTTTCATAACTGTAACTCGTGTAGAGCTTCGATATCCTCCGAATCGCTTCTGGTCCAAATCTCGCACCAGCTCGGTATGTTGTTCCAATATCAAACGGAACACCCATGAATGCGACATCATACTCCCCCACTTTACGAACATCTTCTAAAAAAGGAGTCCGTAAAAATGTCGGGATTCCAGCATATGCTGGACGTGGTTCTCTCGTAAACGTTGAAATTGTTCTGTCACCAATCGATGGAGCTGCCTCTAGTCCATACTTTAAAGACCTCTCCAATATCTTTTGGTTTTCAACCTCGGGGATTTTAGCTTCTTTTTTTGCTTGCTCAAGCCCTAACAAATCGTATTCTCTGTCACTTTCCAGAGCTTGCTTTTTTCTGAAGCTTAACCCGTGGTCATCGAAAAAACCCAATCTATCCCACCTCATTTCAACATAGTGTAAAAATGGTGCGCATTCTCGTTCGTTTGCACACCATCCCACCTTATCTATATTCCAACATTTCACTCATATTACAGCCATATTTAATGTAGACTAGTCCTTTTTTTATTGGACTTTATCCTGCCACAAAAAGACCAACTTAAGAATCAGAGTTGGTCTTATCAAGGTCTCTCACTTTTATTTTATTTTTTATTTGCTCCGGTCGTATTAGTCGATGCAAATGGATAAACAATTGTCCCCGCTTAAAGAATGCTTCTACCTTATCGTCTCGGACAGGATATGGGAGTTCAACAGTTCTTTTCACAGGCCCTTGGTAAATTTCTTGGTGTAGTAATCGAAATCCATTGTAATCAATGTGCATTGTACCTCTAATTTCCAATGTTCTTTCGTATACATAAATATCAACATCTTCTAATTTTAATCCTGGTAAAGTAAATATACATAATAGCTCATGACCTGATTCATACATATCCATATTCACATTTGTGTTTGTACTGCTTTCAATATCCATATTTTCAAAGCTTGAAAAGAAATCTTCTCCTAAGAAATGAGGCAACGATTTTTTCCAATTATTTGGCCAATATTTATTCATTTATGTCCCTCCATCGTATAGTATCTACCGTATTTTATGACCATTCCTTGCGACCGGTGATATAAAAACCCAATTCCCATTAATAGGTATCGACCCTGTCAAACGCATAACGATTTACATACAGTAAGGTAGAATTATATTGGAGGAGATTTTATGTTTTCCCGCACAAACCAAACACACGTTAATCCAACGCAAATGATGGGATACAACCCTTTTGAATATGGCTTACAACAACTACCTCTGCACAGTCCATTCTTTTCTAACTTTTTTAAAACACACCCAACACAACAACAGCTTGTAAAGCACCATCCCCATCATTCGTTTCAGATGAATAATCCATTTGCAGAAAATTTCATGAATGAAAGTACAATGCAATTAAAGAATCCATTTGTTTCATCTTTTTTTCAACCAACACAAGCTAACCCACTACAAAAACCGACCTCAACCCAAAGAAAACCTCAATCATGGATGACAAATGGATCATTCGATGTTACTAAAATGGGACCTGGAATGGAACGGGCATTCGGTATATATCATCAAGTGAAACCGATGTGGAATGCAATAAACGATATTTTCAATTAATGATGTTTGAATACTATGATAGATTATACAAAAAAAGCCAATCGAGCAGATCTTCGACTGGCTTTTCATAAAAGGTTTATTCTTTTTTTTCGTCGTTTTCTTCATTATCTTCTTCATTTGGACATCCAAAAGTAAATTCATCCCCAATAACAATTTCTCCTGTCTCAATTTTTTGATTGGCTTGGTGTCCCTTATGAATGGTTGGGCCATAATTAATCGAAGCACCATGGGAGATATTAGTGATTATGAGATTACGAATCATTGTCGAATATCCTCTTTTCTTCAATCTGATCCCTCCTAAACATAAGTTACTACTATAGTATGGGACAGAGGACAACCTAGTATAGTTTCCTATCCTTCATTTCATGAATTTAGGTTGTTCATTATGAAGTTTGTTAAAATCCAATTCTAACAACTCATCGATATGGGAAATTCCAACAATCTCTATTGATAAATCAAAATGTTTTTTTAGAAATAACGCAAACTCAAGATTCTCAGCTGGGCATAAAAATATCTCTGCCTCGTAAAATGCTGCTTGAGGAATTTTTTGTACTAGACCACCGACAGGATGAACATACCCATGTTCATCAACTGCTCCAGTAATGGCAATTTCCCTTGAAACATGTATCATATTTCTTTCTTGCATGATCGCTGTCGCTAAAGCTAATCCACCACTATCACCATACGCATCTCTTTCCATAAAGTCTTGATAAAACGGGTACTCTTTAATGTCTTCACCAAAGTACATTATGAGATTTTCACCTGATTTTGAAAATGGGTCGAGTTTAAAGCTTGCTACAATATCTTGATAACTATAATCGATTTTCGCATAAAGATAAGAACGTTTGCTCACAAGAGTTAATTGTGTTCCATCGTTTTCGATAACTTCTAAATCACTTGCTAGCTCATACAAATCATCTATTTTTCCAAACGTACTTAACGTACTTACAGATAATAATCGTTTATCTTCATCAACATACTTTGCCATTTCATCATCAAAAAAAGAAAGTTTTGCATGATTATTCTTGTACATTTGCTCTTCAGAACCAGCCCATAACATAACAATTAGTACAGGGAAAAACACTAAGTATTCCAAAAAACCTATTTGTAATCTTCTTGGTAAATAGTGTACATATAACGGGTAGCTTAATAAGATGATAGCAATAAAAACGATAAAGTAGTTTACATACCCAGTCGTCAAAAAAAACAAAAATGATCCACTTATAATCAATAAAATCTCGAAAACAATAAATAAAATAGCTAGAAAAATAATCAAGAGAATATTCACCAACTTCAACATGAGGACTATTATTCACTTACATTAAAAATCATTTCTCGCACTTCTCCAGATTCTATATCTTGAACCCAAGCATGAATAGAGGTTAACGTCTCTATAGGTTGTCTTCCTCCAATATACATCCTCTCAACTTGATTTGGCTTTAAGAGCGCCCTTCCAGAAGTATATTCAACAGTATCATTGTCATATCTAAGTGTAATGACTTCCGAATGTAAAGATAATTGTTTTTTATATTGAGCAAGAGCACCAGAAGGTTCTTCCTCGCTAAGCTTTTCTAAAGGATGACCAAATTCAATCTCAAACTCATTTCGATTGATTACGTCATAAAATAATTGAAAGCCATTATCGCCAGATTTTAACTCCGTAAGGGTTATTTCTACATTGTCAAATGGAATAGGAAGATTTTCAAAGATTTGCTGTTGCTCATCTATTTTTACACTTCTTTCATCAGAACGTTGGATAGCAGATATAACAAAAAAAACGATAACAAATAGCACAATGAGTCTTGAGATTAAAAGTGTAAAATTTTTCTTTTTCCGTTTTGTAAGCTTCGGTGAACGTCTTGTTTTATCATGAGACGCTAATCCTGTTTTACCATTCATTTTTAATTTCGGCCTGTCTTTAGAGCCAACACCTGTTTTCCCAGTGCTTTCTTTTGTATAATGTTTTGGATAACTTGGGGTTGATTTTGTTTCCTCTTCCTTATTTCGGAAATAACTTGACTGATAGGACGGTCGTTCTTTGTTTGAATTTCTATAAGTTACCTTTGGCTTTATATCATCGTAAGATAATTTAGGGCAAGTCATATTAACCGCTCTAGCAATTAAACTTGCAGCACGATCAAACGTTAAAAAAACGACTAATTCATTTGTTTTTTGTTGTACATGTAATCCTGTTGCTATGATTTTATCATCATTGCTATCTTGCAATTGTAATTCCTCTAACCGAGATTTTAGTGGTGGATTTTCTACTTGTAAATTTGAATCAGTAATGAAGTGTATTGCTTTCCTTACTTTATAAGCCCTGTCTTTAACTTCTTGAGTTGAATTTTCGTTTGATGATTTTAATCCATCTAGTTCTTTTACAACAATACTACTAACGATGATATCTTTAGGCTGTAATGTTTGTAGATATTCTAGACCATCAATAAAAAAATTCGTATCAGGTATGACTTTCAATTTCTGTTGTTGTACTTCATCAAGTTGAAGGTCCTTGTTGTTTTCCATTTTCAGGCCTCTTTCTATACAGATTGGAGTGGAATCCCAATATTACGAGCTATAATTCTAGCACCTTTATCATTTGATAAAAACAACATCGGAATTCGTTGTTCTTTTAGTGCATACAAATATGAACCAATGATTCTATCATCTGAATTAGAATTCGTTAAGTTGTTTTTCATTAGGTAAGTGGAAGATGGGATATCTAATAAATCTAACCTATTTTCTTGTTGATATAATTCGATAATATCAAAGGCGATCTGAGCATGGTTTCGTACAGATGGTAATTTATTTTTCTTAAGTCCTTCCAACTCTTTAAAGACTTGTTTACTAATAAATAAATGGACATTACTGTCGTAAAAAGCAGCAATTAATGTTAACGCTTGGTGCATCAATATATTCGTATCTGGGGCAAAACCTATTCCTCTTTCAATATAAGGCACAAGTAATTTATACTTTCTAACAGCTACTTCTTGCATGGAGTTTCGGTGAAGGCGTTCACGGACTCGATTACTTGTTATATTCGAATACACGGCAGAAATAACTGTAGGAACTACAAAGAGCATCATAACGACACCATCTTCTAAATTCGTACCGAAAATCATTAAAGATAAGTAGAAGCCTAAATGGAAAATAAGAAATATAAGTCCAATAATATATTGACGAAGGTAAAATTGACCTGTCCCAACGACAAGAATATTCAACCAAACTGCTGTCGATTTATTAACTGTATATGGTTTATTGACATAGTAATAATAACTTACTAACAATGCTGATAGAACATAGATAATAGCAACGCTATTTGCACCAACACCAAGCTTATCTAGTAAAAAATGTAAAAATATCATTAAAACCAATGTTCTTTCTCCTTCCTATTAAAAATTTTGATTATTTTGACTTTGGTTATCGTGTTCTTGGTTGATTCCAAGGCCCCGGTCCATTCCATGGTAGCTTTCATCGATGACAACATCTGTACCCGGATTTGTATAAGGGTCAAAATAATCGACTTCATCAAAATCCGTTGATGTGCTTCTATGCTTTTCAACTTTATGTAAGTCTTTTAGCATAACCGCATAAAAGTCACCCATTCGGTCGTCTGCTTGGTATATCGTTTCAGTCCAATAATCATTTTTTTCTGGAAAAATACTTTTCACATCTGTTTTAATTGCACTTTTTCTTTTCCCTGCAATAAAAGTCCCGATGAATGCACCAACTAATCCACCAATCAATATAAAAGGTAAATACACCACTTCTTTAGTCCCTCCTTTTTATTTCGTAAATAAAAATATTATAGCCTTATTATCCTATTTTGTCATTATGATAAAAATATTTTAATTGAAAAATACACACTATTTTTAGATGGATTTTACAAAGTTCACAACTCGATATTTTCCCATCAATACACACTATTTTTTAACTTTTTATGAATAATACAATTTTACCCAACACATTTTTCGACAATTTTCTTCTTTTTTATAGTAAACTATAATTAAATTATAAATTTAACGTAAAGAAGGGGAAACAATGTCACAAGCGAATTTATCTAAGAGGCTAATTTACATTAGCATTGTAATCACATCCTTTGTCATGGCTTTTCTAGGTTTTCGCATTTATTCAGTTGTTACAATCTCGGAAGATGATGTGTTTGCACACGACTATCATTCTATTGGAATTATTACTTCTGATGTTATTCATGACCAAAGCTGGGGCAGTCTAGCATATGAAGGAAAATTACTAATTGAAGACAAGTTTCCAGTAAGTGTTGACTTAATTAGTGAAAGAGAAACAGAACAAGAAATGCAAGAGTCCATTCAACAGTTTATTGAGGAAGGCAAATCATTAATTATTGGGCATGGGCGTGAGTTTTCTGATGTATTTACGGATTTTGCATCAAAACATCCGGAAATTCACTTTGTTACGTTAAACGGTGAGTCTACTTATCCAAACCAATCAGTTGTTTCTTCCCATCTTCTTTCTCATGGGTACATGGCTGGAATGGTTTCTTCCTATATGACGAAGTCAAATAAAATTGCCATAATTCAACCTAACGAAACGACAGGTGGAGTTGGCTTCGAGATGTCAGTCGCTGAACATAATCCAAAGGCTATCATTTATAATCAGATTGTCGGGAGTCGAGATGATGAAAAAGAAGCTGCTAAACTAGCTAAAGAAGTGATTGAAGCTGGAGTGGATGTTATTTTCACGAGCGGAAATGCGTATAACCGAGCTGTTATCAATGAAGCAAAATCTGCTGATGTGTATGTAATTGGATATATTGACGACCAATCGTATATGGCAAAAGACCATGTCGTTACAAGTATAATTATCGATATACCAAAAAAATACGAAAATATCGTAAACCAATTCTTATCAAAAGACGGAATTCCCTCTGGCAATATTGTTTATGATTTTAAAGATGAAATCTATCGTTTAGCTCCGTTTGGACAAATGGTTCCTGACGATGTAAAAAATCAAGTGAATGACAAAATCACCCGATACAATCAAGGAGATTACAAAATCGAATTTCCTGAAGAGTAAGAAATATGGAGGCTGTAAAAGCAATGTTCCAACCATTTTTCACACTATCTTTTCGAAACAAAATATTGTTCAGCTTTTTGCTTTTAGTGTGCCTCCTAAGTGGTGTTTCTTTGCTGTTCGTTCATACGATTGATAATGTTGGTGGACTTAGTGATGGAATTGAACAAGAAGCTATACCAGAATTTGTTTGGATTAAAGAAATGCAAGAAGAGACATTTACCCGTCGTTATGCTCTAGAGCAATTTCTTCTATATGAAGAAACTGAATTATTACAGTTTTACTTTCATAATGAAACAACCAATGCTCTCGAGGAAACTGCACTTCCATCCTCATTAGCAGCTATCGAGTCAGAATTTTCAGAGTTAAATTTTATATATTTAAACAAAGTAGATGGGCTCCTAAAGTATAATAATATACCTGGTGCTAAACAAGTAATTGAAGAAGAGATTCACCCTCGTTTGCTTGTTATCGAAAAAGAGTTGAGTGCATTGGAGAATGACACCATTTACTCTATCACAACAAACTCAAATAATATTTCGATGATGATTAAGGACTCTCTTATTATCTTATTAGTTTCAACTTGTGTAGGTATCATTTTATCGATTATCCTTGCGTGCCGGATTAGTCAAGACTTGACGAAACCAATGGAAAAACTTATAGACCAAGTAGAAGCGATTTCAAAAGGGAAATACGGTTTAGAAGTTGATATAGTCGAGCAATATGATTTTCATAAGTTAACAACTTCGATAAATAAAATGTCAATGAGCCTCGAAGAATCCTTTAATACTTTGATTAAAGAGAAGCTCGTTCGGGAACAAATTTTATCTTCCTTACCTATTGGAATCATTTCAATTGAAGGCAATGAAGAAGATATTCAAATCAATGATATGGCAGCAACGGTGATAGGAAAGCGAAAAGAAGACATAAAACGTTTAATTAAATCTAAGCAACAATCTGACCATCACGAGTTTTGGAAATGGTTTTTTTCAAAAGAATATTTCCAAACGAGAAAAACAACTTTTCATACACAACATGTGAAAAAAAAGCTCCTCGTTTCTCAGACCGCCCTACTTAACGAAACCGATGATGTCATTGGGAGGATATTTTATTTTATTGATATATCAGAAATCGATAAACTGGAAGAGCGAATTCACCGTTCTGAGAAGTTAGCTTTGCTTGGAGAAGTTGCCGCCGGTGCCGCACATGAAATACGGAATCCATTGGCCGTTATTCATGGATTTATAAATATGATGAATGACAGTGTTTCTGTTGAAAAGCGATCCAAATTTCATCTTCCCTTACTTTTAAAAGAATTAGAACGGATTAATCAAATCGTTGGAAATTTATTATTATTAGTTAAGCCAGGTAAGCCGAATTTCAGACCGTTTGAACTTAAAGAGGTTTTAGATGACATTCTCCCTATCATTGAGGGAACTTGTCCTAGTGGCATTACGATCGATTTAAAAATTGACTCACATAAAATTTTTATCGATTATGACCAATTAAAACAAGTATTTTATAATTTAGTTCGAAACAGCATTCAAGCTATAGGTTTACAAGGTCATATTTCTATTTATAGTGAAAGAGCTCCTCATAAGCAAATTTATATTTATATTAAAGATACAGGTCCTGGTATCCCTCCCGATATGCAAGATCAAATCTTTGAACCATTTATAAGCTCAAAAGAAGATGGGACAGGGCTAGGACTAACGATTATTCAGCGAATTATCCTAAATCACTATGGAAAAATCGAGCTTATCGAATCGACAAAAAATGGGACAACATTTCGGTTAACATTACCACTCCATGAAAAATAGCGCTGTTTTCATACAGCGCTATTTCTTTTACGATTTAACAGAGTATTTACTATGATTTATGACTGTTCTCGCTGGTAGTCCGTTTTTTTCTCTTCGTTCTAATTCAACGACAACTGAATTCGTATACACCGCAATTACTTTTCCATCTTTTCCTTTTTCAGTCCCCTTAATAATCGAGACGATATCCCCAATTTGGACCTCGGACATTATTGGTTGTTCTTCTGACATAAGCTCCCCCTTCATATTTTACGGCCGCTTCATTTCTTTAGTACCTTCAGGTGTTACAACTTCTTGTTTACGTTTGTCTTCTTTTGTTCCATAATCCATATTCGTTAGTTTGCCCATATCCTTTGGTTGATATTGCTTTTCTTTCGCCATTTTACTTTCACTCCTTTTGTACAATATTCCTACAAGGTTATAATGCCCTATAAGAAATGTCATAATGTGAAATGTACAATGGCAAAAACTAGACAAATCGTTTGTTAAAATAATTTTAATTGTTCGTATTTACTTTCCTCAAAATTACTTAGTCTTACTCCAAACAATGTGACAGGAATTTCAAGAAGAAATTGTTCGTAAAGCTGCTCCACAATTTTTATAATCGTACCTTGGTCGCAAGAAGATTCACTAATTGTAATATTTTTTGTATGACTTCGATCAGTTCGGTG
This sequence comes from Alkalihalobacillus sp. LMS39, assembly GCF_022812285.1. Lineage (NCBI taxonomy): Bacteria > Bacillati > Bacillota > Bacilli > Caryophanales > Bacillaceae > Alkalihalobacillus > Alkalihalobacillus sp. LMS39. Next base: position 2,439,732 of record NZ_CP093300.1, on the reverse strand, counting down.
CAATTTATAAACAATAGAAATCGTTTTAGCACGGAGTTTTTTTTGCTCTAACCGGGAGACTAAAGATGTAACCATCGCTTGAGCAAGACCGATAATTTGCTCATAATCTGCTGTTGGTTCACTGAAAGTTTTTTCTTTCCCGATCGTTTTTTCTCCTTTTTCTCTTTTCGAATTCACTTTGTTCGACGAAACTCCATTTGCGGCACGCTGAATAAGTTCACCCCGACGACCTAAAAGCATTTTTAAATGCATCGGGTCACCAAAAGCGAGTTCACCGATAGTTTGTATGCCGTGCTTCTTTAATTTTTCCTCTGTTTTTTTACCACACCCATGTAAAACATGAATCGGCTGTGGATGAAAATAGCTACAAAACTGTAACGGTTCCATCATAGTAATGCCAAATGGTTTTCTCACATCAGCTGCCATTTTTGCAATAATACGATTTTCACCAACTCCAATAGAGGACGGTATTTTTAACTTTTTCCATAACGTTTGTTGGATATACATCGCGATTTGTAACGCACTTTTCCCTTGTTGGATATGATGTGTAATGTCAACATAAGCTTCATCAATGGATGCCACTTCGGTATCGCCAATAAGACGCAAAAAATCCATTATTTTTTGCGAATATTCGTGGTATAGTGGATGGTTACGTTGAACAATAATGGCGTCAGGGCATTTTTTTACAGCTTCAAAAACGGTCATTGTTGTATAAACACCTTTATTTTTTGCTTCATAACTAGCAGCAATCACCATTCCTTTTCTTTTGTTCGTTGGCGAACCCCCGACAATAACAGGTTTATTAAGAAGAGAAGGGTCTTTGCTTTGGTGACAGCTAGCAAAAAAAGAGTTCATATCTGCTAAAAGAATCGTTCTCTCGTTCACTTACTCCCTTCTCCTCTCCTCTCACAATGATTTAGCCGATACCCCATTGGCGCAAATCAAGGGTTCGAACTCCATAAATAATATACGGGTCTTGTTCTGCTATTTGCTTTGCTTCATCAAAATTATCAGCTATGTAAATAACTAAACCGCCTGAACCATCTAAGAATGGTCCCTTTTTATAGACTTTCCCTTCTTCTTCTAGCTGTTTTAAAAATTCTAAGTGTTGCGGTCGATACAAATCATTTAATTCTTTTTGTTTCATTTCTAAAATAGCAGCAAAATAAGCCATATCATTTCTCCTTTTCCTATCTCTAGTTTCTCTTTATATTTTATCATAGAGAATGTCATTCAAACTACTATTTCAATTAGTTAACATAATATAATTATAGGAACTTGCTAAAAGCACAAGTAACGACATCTCGAAACATTATCGTGCGACTTATCGTTCCCTTTGTTAATACTCCAATTGCTCCTTGTTTTTTTGAAATTTCTGTTCCACCCGTCCATTTATCCATAATTATTCCTAACTCATAACCTTCTTTAATCGATATAGCGATTTGTTCAGGCAATAAAATTCGAACGCCGCCTCCAATACTTTCTTCTCCAGCTTTATTTACGACGGCCCCCCAATTACAAAGAAACATCCCATACGTTGTTTCTTGCACTCCACCTTCTAACCCAATGGCATAGTCGAATATACCCATTTCCATCACACTTTTCGCACGGTTTAATGCCCCTGCAATTGTCTCTTCATCTGATAATGGTTGCGGGGAAACACCTGAAGAAACATCCATCCCTTTTACGGTGCAAGATAGCTGAAAATGAGTAAAAGCTTGTTCAACAGCATTACATTTAGTAGGGTTTGTAGAGCCAACACCAATACTGAGCATAATAATATCCCTCATTTCGAATGTCATAAAATTATATTCATTATAAACGATTTAGAGTAAAATAAGGAAAGATTATAACGGAAGGACGAAACAACCAAATGAAATATAAAATGATAGTACTCGATATGGATGATACTTTATTACAAGATGACCATACGATTTCAGAACGTACAAAAAAGGCTTTAATGAAAGTGCAAGATGCCGGAGTAAAAGTCGTTTTGGCTTCAGGACGCCCGACATATGGGATGAAAGAAATGGCCGAAGAGTTAAAATTAGCGGACTATAACAGCTATATTTTATCATTTAATGGAGCAAAAATAATTGATTGGAATACGAAAAAAGAACTGTATAGCAGTTCACTTCCTCCAGAAACTGTACATTCTTTATATAAATTAAGTAAGCGCGAAGATGTTTGGATCCACACTTATATTGAAGATACGATTGTTACTGAACAACTCAATCCTTATAGTGAAATTGAAAGCAAACTAACAGGACTACCATTACTTGAAGTACCAAGCTTTATTAATGCAGTGCAACAACCAGTTGTTAAAGTGTTAATGATTGAAAATCCAGAGAAACTAATTAATGTGGAAGCAACATTAAAAAAAGAATTAGCAGGCGAATTAACAGTTCTCCGTTCAAAGCCCTATTTCTTAGAGTTTACTGAATCTGGTGTAACAAAAGGGGCTAGCCTCAAACAGTTAATTGAATCTTTAGGCATTGAGCAAGAAGAAGTCATGTCGTTCGGCGATAGCTATAATGATTTAACGATGATAGAATTCGCCGGCTTAGGCGTTGCTATGGGAAATGCAACAGCTGAAGTGAAAGAAAAAGCCAATTACATTACGGATTCAAATATGAATGATGGCGTCGCCAAAGTAATCGAAAAATTTTTTAACGTCTAAACGAATAACATTTAAACTTTGAGGTCTTTTGTTTTGTATTAGCAGATGACCTCATGTTTTTTTATATGAAATGACTTATCCTCCCCACCACCACTTCTCCTTTCACGTAAGTATTTTTCTATGTAATGACATTAAGCCCTTTTAATTTACGTCAGTTTTAGGATAAAATAAAAAGTACGAAACCGGTTTAGTAAAAGTGGGGGCTATAGATGGACAAAGAATATGTTTTTGGTTTAGATATTGGGACAACAAGTGCAAAAGCTGTATTATTTCAACGAAACGGTCAAGTTATTGCAGAACAAGAACAATACTATCCAATCTACCATGAAAAAGTGAACTGGGCAGAACAAAATCCCGATGAAATCGAAAGAGCTTGTCGCCTTGTTATTCACGCCTTAATCGAAAAAAGTGAAATTCCAGTATCACAATGGATATGTGGTGGGATTTCTGCTGCTATGCATTCTCTCATTTGTGTGAATGAGAAAATCGAAGCCCTCTCCCCTGCGATAATTTGGGCTGACCAGCGCAGCCTGTCACAAGCAAAGCAACTGACATTGTCTTATTCCCACCTTTATGAAAAAACAGGGACTCCCCTACATCCGATGTCCCCTTTAGCAAAATTAATATGGTTAAAAGAATCAAAGGTTGAGGCCTACCAACAAGCTGCTTATTTCATTTCTATCAAAGAATATATCATTTATAAGTGGTTTGGTGAAAAAGTCGTCGACTATTCGATTGCATCTGCTACTGGACTATTCAACATTCATAATTTTTGTTGGGAAGAGGAATCACTAAAACTAGCTGGGATTTCATCTCACCAATTATTTACTCCTGTTGATCCTACTTTTATTTTACATAACATTCGTCCAGAAGTTTCAAAAAACTTAATGCTCCCAGCTGGTTTTCGCTTTGTCCTTGGAGCAAGTGATGGCCCATTAGCAAACCTTGGAATTGGTGCCATTCGTCGATTCACTTCAACCCCACGAATAGAATCTCAAAAGCAAACATTTTGTTATGCGTTTACAAAGGATTTATGGATCGTTGGTGGGCCAACAAACAACGGTGGAAATGTACTCGAGTGGATGAAATCTTTTTTTGACTACAACTATACTCATGAACAGCTTTTGGTTGGCGCTAGTCAATCTACAATTGGAGCCAATGGCTTACTTTGCCTACCTTATCTTCACGGTGAGCGAGCTCCTTTATGGGATGCGAATGCAAAAGGCACATTTATAGGAATAAATCCAACACATACACGGAATGACTTTGTTCGGTCAGCTTTAGAAGGTGTTATTTTAGCCTTATATCATGTTGCTAATTCCATGTTGCCTTCTGCTGAACAAGCAATAACTTCCCTTTATGCAAGTGGTGGATTTGCAAGGTCACCATTATGGTTACAAATTGTTGCAGATGTTTTTTATAAGGAGGTAATCGTACCAAAATCGCATCAAAGCTCGGCATGGGGAGCTGCTTGGCTAGCATTATATGCTTTAGATGAAGTTTCATCATTACAGCAAATAAAATCATGCATCCCCATTGAACAATCGATTCACCCGAATAAAAAAAATCATAAAACATATGAACAGCTTTTCTTAATTTATCAATCTATGTCTGTCACGTTACGTCACACGTTTGATGACTTAACCAATTTTCAACAATTCAGAGAGGAAGTGGATGAAGATGACTGAATTACAATTCCCAAACGGTTTCTTATGGGGAGCTGCAACCGCAGCTTATCAAATTGAAGGAGCTTGGAATGAAGACGGAAGAGGACTATCAATATGGGATACATTTTGTCATACCCCAGGAAAATCGTTTAATGGAGATAGTGGAGATGTTGCTTGTGATAGCTACCATCGTTATGAAGAAGATATTCAATTATTAAAAGAGTTAGGAGTGAATTCATATCGTTTTTCTATCTCTTGGCCACGAATATATCCAAACGGAAAAGGCGAAGTGAATAAACTTGGGATTGATCATTACAAAACGTTCGTGAAAAAATTACTTGAGAACGGAATTGAACCTATGTGTACGTTGTACCATTGGGATTTACCTCAAGCTCTTCAAGACGAAGGTGGTTGGGGAAATCGGAACACAACCGACGCTTTTGTCCAATATGCTGAAACGATGTTTACAGAGTTTGATGGTCTAATAAAAAAATGGATTACATTTAACGAACCATGGTGTATAGCAATCGTTGGAAACTATGTAGGCCGCCATGCACCTGGTAATACTGATTTACAAGAAGCCTTACAGGTTGGACATCATGTTATGCTTGCCCACGGGAAAACCGTGAAAAGATTTAGAGAACTTGGTGTTGAAGGTGAAATCGGATATGCTCCAGATTTATATTGGTACACTCCTTATAGTACCAAACAAGAAGATGTAGATGCGGCAACACGGGCAACTTATGGATACGGTTGGTTTACGGACCCGATTTTTAAAGGGTCATATCCAAAAATGATGACAGAATGGTATAAAAATAAAGGCGCTATTGTAGACGTTCAACCTGGGGATATGGAAACAATAAGCCAACCCATTGATTTCTTAGGAATTAATTACTATAGTGGTGGTGTAGTTAAAGCTCATTCAAACTTTGGATTATTAGATTATGAGCCTGTTGATATTGGCTATGAAAAAACAGATCGAGACTGGTTCATTTATCCTGAAGGTTTATATGAAATTTTAAAATGGGTAACAGAAGATTACGGACCCATCCCTATTTACATTACAGAAAATGGAGCTGCCTATAATGATGTCGTTGAAAATGGACGTGTACACGATAACCGCAGAATCGGATTTATGAAACATCATATTATCCAACTCCATAGAGCAATCCAATCAGGAATTCCATTAAAAGGGTATCTTCCATGGTCTCTTATGGATAACCTTGAGTGGGCAAATGGATTCTCTCTTCGGTTCGGATTAACCTACGTGAATTTTGAGACATTAGAGCGTACAAAAAAGGATAGTTTCTTTTGGTATCGTGACGTAGTAAAACAAAATAAATTGTTATAAGAAAAACGCGGAGCGTTTTTTCGTTTCAAACGAAGTGCGCAGCCTTCGATCTTCTAGAACAAGCTTTCAAAGCTTCCCTACTATACCAAAAATCTCATGTTCTCTTATATGTTTATAAAAAACTTGGACGACTAGAGAGTATCACGTAGTCGTCCAAGTTTATTTTCTTTTTTACGGTTTGATCTATAAGCTAATCAATAGAGAACATTCCATAAAAACAACTTCTAACTTGTTGAAATATCATTCCTATTAACCAAATACACTCCCAAAAGTTTCCCTTTCAGCCTATCATTTATACCGGTAAATTAGACCTGTATCAAAAAGTAATCTCACATGGTAAATAACTTCACTTGTATATTCTGCCTAATCTGTCATACTATAAATAGTAAGAATCAAATTCAGTTACAAAGGATGAGATGTATGGAGAAAAAATCAAAAGGTTACGCAGGTCAGTTGTTTATTATTGTGAAACAGGCAAAAAAGAAAGGAATTTCTTATGAGGATGCTACAAGTCAATTAATGGCGTCTAATCCTCTCTTAGAAAAGTCCGCTAAAAATACAACGAGTATTAAAAATATTCTTGAAAAATTCGTTGAGTTAGGGAAAATGAACAAAACTCGTTCTGGAAATTACCAACTTTCTAAATAAACTTCATACCTCATCATACGGGAACGAAGCATCATTTCGTTCCTTTTTATTTTCTCCTAACTCTGGGACATTATCATAGCTTTCACTCTCATAGATACTTGCCTATTTCCAATTGGGATAGGCTCCACAAAGCTAGGCTAATAATACGATATCGTATATCTTAACAGAAAAGAGTGATTGCTATGTATAACAATAAATGTAAATGTGGAAATCAAACACAAGCGCCAGTTGGAATGGCTGGTACGAAGCAAGGCCCTCTTGGCAAACAGCCGATGAAGCAACCATATTCAACTAATTCCCCTCAACACTTTGGTCACCAACAAATGATGGATCATCATGATATGCTTGGAATGGAAATGCATCAGATGGGATATCCTATGGCCCAACCAATGCACCCTTTCATGGGACACCAACAAATTCCATACGGTCACATGGGAGCCATGATGCCTCAACAAGCGCCATTTGCTCAGCAACAAATGCAGATGCCCATGCACCAACAGATGGGGCCAGCACAACAACCAATGACTCCTTTTGCACCACAGTCACAAATGGCACACCAAATGCCCCAACAACATGTTGCTGGAAATATGCATCAACAGTTAGCTGGTCATCATGCTCCAATGCACCAGTCTCAAATGATGGGAAACCAATTACCTAAATCTCATTCAGGAACTCCAACACCACATACGATGTCACACGGTGTTGACACAGGATTTTCTTTTCCGGAAGAGCAATTCGGGACTGGGCAAGGCTACTTTGGCCCAAATTTCTAATATATAAAAAGAAGAGCACTTACATTGTTAAGTGTTCTTCTTAGTAAATTTAAATTTTAATTAACATGAATGTATGCGATCATAGGACCATTGTCGTCGGTTGAGGCATGAGTAACACAGATTAAACGATAAACTCCAGCTTCCGTAAAGTGAAGGTCAATGACAGTTTCTTCACCTTTTTTGACTGTTCCTTGAATGTCAGTACCTTCAATAATAAAAGGATGTTCTTTTCCGTTTACACCAAAAATACTTAACTTTACCTTTTCATCTTTAGGAATGGTAATTGTTCCTGGATCCCAGCGATAAGACTCTATTTCTCTTCCATCTTCTGTTGTCGTCTTAAATTCTCCCGTTACCATGTTAATGACATATTCCTTAGTTGGGTTAGCGACCGTTTGCATAGGCTCTGTTTTTAAAAAAAAGAGACTGCTGAGAGCGGCTAACGTAACTAACCCTAATAATACCCAGTTTTTATTAATCACCCATAATCTCATTCAAATTCCTCCTCTTTCAATATTGTTAATTCATCTTATGCGAGAAAGAGAAGAAACTTGTCTAAAACATAAGACAAGGCCCAGAAAATATTTCAAAAAACTAGAATAAAATGTATAAAACAACACATAGTAATAACGAGTTTAATTTAAACAGTGGAAGGAGCGTTTTCATGAATACAAACTCTATAGCTCACACATTGAACCGAGTTCAAGAAACGATTGATTTTGCTTTAAATGAGCTAATGGAAGTGAAAATCGTAAGAGAAAATGACCCTACTGACTATGCCCTTGCTCAAAAACAGTTAGACGATTTAACCATTGAATTAGAAACGTTAATTGAAGATTCACCAATCGAAGAACGCGCCTCATTAATCGAAGCACAAGAAAAAATTCGCGAAGTCCAAGAAACGATGGTCCGTGGAATTTAAATACATTTTATAAATGGGCAACTCTTGCCGCTCAGCTGTCGTTTGTCTCGACAGCTTTTTCGTTAATCCACCTTCTTTTACACAGAAGCTTACAAACTTAGCCAACACACGTTCGATTTTCAATCTTTCACTTAATCAAAGCGTGTTCTTTCAATCCCTTCTATAATAAACTCTAATTCAGTTAAAAAGTTTAATTGTAGTGGACCAGGCAATTGCCCTTGGATTATTATCACTTCAGCCATCTCTTCCGCTTCTATAATGTCTTGTGGTTTCAATTGAAGCGACTGATACCATTCTTTCACTTCGTCAATAAATTCATAAAAATGTTTTTCGAATCTTTCAGCTACTTCTTCACTGTCTTCATCATTTGTTTTTTGCATCATGTCCCAATCTATTAATGCCTTTTCTAGTGCAGTCTGAACTTTTCTATTCATACCTTTCCTCCCTATTCTGATGATAGGTATAAACCATATCAATATGAGGAATTAAATCGTGAATGTATACTTCTGAAACCGGTTGAAATCCAAACGATTGGTAAAAATGTTCTAAATAATGCTGTGCTTGAATTTTTATCTCCGTTTCTTTTAACTCATCCAAAATAAACTGGATCGCTTTTCCCATCAATTGTTTTCCAAAGCCTTGGCCTCGATACTTTTCATTGACAATCACTCTACCAATCGAGGCTTGTTCATAATAAGAATCACTCTGAAAAATTCGAGCATAGGCTACAATAGTCCCCTCTTTAGTTTGAGCCACTAGATGATAGGCATCCATGTCTTTTCCATCTAGTTCAGGATAGGGACAGTTTTGTTCAACAACAAATATATTTATTCTTTCGGTCACAATATGATAAAGTTCTAGAGTCGATAATTTATCAAAGGGCTTAATACTCCAATCCATGTTTGCGCCAACTCCTTTTATGTAGAATACCATAAGTTGCACAAACCGTTAAATGAAATACGTGATGAGATAATACGCTACAATGATGAGTAAAAGGAATGCAATAAAACGAAAAACAACCTTTGTCATTTTAATAACGATCCATAATAAAAGAATGAAAGCAATAACAATCAGTACTCCTTCTATTCCCATGACAAAAGAACCTCCTCTTTTTTTCTTTTGACATCTTATGCAATCGATTAAAGACCTATTCTTCTACTCTCTTTTATTAACCTTTTTCCTTCTAAATTAAACGATAATTGTAGAAGCTCATTTCAAACCTATATATTCAAGCCTTAATTCCATTGGAATATTTACAGGCACATCAAAAATCCATATTAATATGATTGTAATAGGAACTGATAAAATATAAGTTAACAGTGGTCTAGTATGATGTAAACGAAACATAGGGAACATGACTGCAACCAAAATCAAAGACCACCAAAATGTCCACCCATATTGGTAATATATACGGTTAGTGACAAGATAAATGTATTCAATACCAATATAAATAAAAATCCATATACCATTATGTATTACTTGTTTTTTTAATGTGTTAGGATAACGACCTAAAAATAATAAAATTGTTCCCGGAAAAACAATAAAAGTATAAAACATTTCTGTAATCGTATGGTTTATTAAAAAATCAGGATTAAATTTCCATAATAAATAATTCGCACATAGGAAATTATAAGCAAGATTACCACATGCAAAATAAAGCATCGTTGCATGGTATTTTTCCCAAATTTTATAGGTACGACTTTTCCAGACAGCTAATATAACAATGATTGTAATAAATAAATGCATTCTTCCTCATCCCTATTTGTTTTTTATTACGTTTCCCTTAAAGTGAAATATAATGTTCTATTTTTTTAAAAGTGCTGTTTTCGAATGCATTAACAATTAAACAGTCTTTCTAAAATGAAAAAACAATGGGATATTTCGCAAAATGCATGAAGGATCGCTAATAAATGTGTATAATTATGAATATGGACATGGCCTGGCTCACTTCAATACTCGTTACATAAGCGAAAGGTGGTTTTTTTTCAATGAAAGAAAAAGTAAAATTACAAAAAACAGCAAAAGAGATGTTAAAAGCAACAAGTCGGACGTTTTATATTCCCATCAGTGCATTACCTAATGAATTAAAAGAAGCAGTCACATCCGCTTATCTTTGCATGAGAGCGATTGATGAAATAGAAGACCACCCGCAATTTCCTGCTGAACAAAAGATTAAATTATTACGGAACATTAGTGAACTGTTAGAAAATCCAACAGTAGAGTTAGAACAACAATTAACAAATCAGTTTGAACCATATACTCACATTCTTCCATCAGTCACGTTACAGCTTTATGACTGGATTGTTGTTTGCCCACAAGAAGTACAACCAAATGTGTTGCATTATACAGCAGTTATGGCCAAAGGGATGGCAGATTGGGTAGAAAAAGGCTTTGAAGTGACAAACGAACAAGACCTGGACGACTATACGTATTATGTTGCTGGGCTTGTTGGAGAATTATTATCCGAACTATGGGCTTGGTATGATAATGTTGAAACAGACCAAGAATTAGCCGTGGCATTCGGACGAGGTCTACAAGCTGTCAATATTATACGTAATCGTGACGAGGATTTAGAACGGGATGGCGTTGACTTTTTCCCTGAAGGTTGGGACCGAAAAGAAATGTTTAACTATGCACGCAAAAACCTCGCTTTAGGTTTGCGTTATATGGAAAACTTAAAACCAGGACCAATTTATAATTTTTGCAAAATCCCCCACGCCCTTGCACAAGGTACGTTAGAAGCGATTGAAAAAGGAAGAGAAAAACTTAGCCGAACAGAAGTTGTAAAAATTGTGGGCCGAGTGGCAAAAGAACAAATCTTATAAATTAAGAAAAACGCGGAGCCTTCGCTCTTCTTGAAATAGCTTTCAAAGCTTCACTGCTACACCAAAATTTTTATACTTCTTATCTTTGGAAAAAAGGTCTCCATTAGCAATACCTAATAGGAGACCTTTTTATTATTCAATTTTTGCTAAAGGCTTTTTCGCTGGGCCTTCGATGACTTCTCCTTCAATCGAAAACCTTGAACCGTGGCATGGACAATCCCATGTTCTGTCTCCACTATTCCATTCGACCTCACAATACATATGAGTACAAGTTGTATCGACGAGCGTCACATTTCCTTCTTTATCTTTATAACCACCACAGCGCTTGCCGTTAACATGAACGGGAGCACCTTCATCTAATGCTAAATCATCCGGTGTGCGTGTTACATTATCAAGTTTCCCTTTTACAAATTGGGCTGCTACGTCTACATTTTCTTTCACTATTTTTTTCACACTCGGATTTGCAACAAACCGACTTGGACTAAATAAGTCAACGTATGGATTTGCTTTATTTGTAATTAAATCCGTTAGTAATAAGGCAGCGTTTGTACTGTTCGTCATGCCCCATTTACGAAAGCCTGTTGCAACAAAAACATTTTCATGCCGTTCAGAGATTTGACCTACATATGGCATCTTATCAGATGTTGTATAATCTTGCGCAGACCAACGATACGGAATACTTTCCACCTCAAACACTTTTTTCGCATATGTTTCTAGCGCTTCATAATGCTTTAACGTTGATATACCTTGCCCTGTTTTATGTTCTTCCCCACTAACTAACACAAGTCGGTCATCCTTTCCTGCAGAACGCAAGGAACGGGATGGTTTCTCCGCATTAATATACATCCCACCTGGATAATCATCTTTAATTTTCACTCCTACAATATACGAGCGATACGGATACAAACGCGAAAAGAATAAGTTTCTACCGTCTTTAAACGGAAAGTGTGAAGCAGCAATAACATATTTAGACGATACTTTATACCCATCCTCTGTTATCACTATAGGCCGTTCCCCTTCTTCGAGGTCTATCACCGTGGTCTGTTCAAAAATATGTCCATTTGATTTTACGTCTTCAATGAGCTTAGATAAATATTGCAATGGATGAAACTGAGCTTGATTTTTCATAATAATCGCCGCTTTCACTTTAACAGGTACGGGAATATCATGAACAAACTCAGAAGGAATTCTTAATTTTTGATATGCATCCCATTCTTTTTCTAACTTGTTCATGTAATCATCCGCATTCGTATACACATACGCATCTTGTTTTTTAAGTTGACAATCAACATGATGTTTAGAGACTATAGATTCAATAAAATGTTTTGCCTGTTCGTTTGCTTCATAATACATTTTCGCTTTTTCTACTCCAAAATGTTCAATGAACTCGTTATAGATTAAGCCATGTTGCGCTGTAATTTTTGCCGTCGTATGTCCTGTCGTCCCATTTGCAAGCTTTCCCGCTTCAAGTATCGTTACACGTAGTCCTTGTTGAGAAAGTAAATAGGCGGTTGTAATCCCAACAATTCCCCCACCCACAATAGCGACATCCGTTTCAATATGATCATTCAGCTTCGGAAACGATTCAAGCGTAATCGACTCTCTCCAATACGGTTCCGGTTCAGATGGTAATTGATGAAAACCTGACATTCTCTTTTCCTCCCTCTATTCGTTACACTTATATGTAAGTTTCCATAAAATAGAGAAAAACATACAAATTGATTCCACATCTCTCATTTTTGCGGTCAGAGTAGCCGTTATTTGTGAACATGATACGGGTTTCCGTTTTTTAGCGGCCACAGGAGCGCTAATTCACGCAAAAGCAACGCTAATCCTAGCGATATATTATGATTAACTGCTCTTGTGTCCGCCAACGTTCCAAAACGCTAGCAATGTTCAAAGATAACGGTTTTCATGGCCGCTTAATCGCTTGTCTTTGGACAATAAGCTCATAGAGCCTATTGTCGATCACTATGAAAGGCCCACTTTAACAAAGGGGGCACAAAAATTAAGATGATGAGCAATCTAACGAATTGAAGAGAACTTACGATGGCAGGATCAGCTCCAACCGCTTTGGCTGTCAATACCATCTCAACTAATCCACCTGGTGCAACACTTAAAAGTCCAGTCGCCATTGAAATGTCTGTCATTTGACTAAATACGAATCCTAGTAGAAAAGATAAAAGAATCGTGATCAAGGCTATTAAAAAAAAGACGATACTATACTTTCCAGCTAGCTTTAAATCACTTGGTTTCATCATCGAACCAATGGAAATACCGATCATCATTTGCGCAAATAAAATGACGATATCAGGTAAAACTGGGAGAAGGAGTCCACCAACTTGCAAGAGTGCAATTATAAATAAAGGTACAATCACAAAAGCTGCGACAATTTTTTTTCGTAATATCCAAGCGAAAAGACCCGCTACGACAAACCAAACATAATGAAGGGAAAAAGAATAAACATTCTGTTCTATTGGTTCAACCGGTAATGGATTGGAAGTTGAAAATAATAGAACAACAAAAAAGGGAACAATGAATACAACTGCAAGTAATCGAATCGTTTGAAAAATAGTAACCATACTTGTATTTGCTCGTATTGATTCACTTACAGCAGCCATTTCCGAAAGACCACCTGGAATAGCTGATAACACACTTGTTCTCTTATCCATTTCAATCCATCGACTGACCATTAATGCATTACAAATACAAACAAAAATCAGGACTAGTGTTAAAAACAAAAAAGGGAGAAGATAAGGACCAATGAGAACAAAGGTTTCTCTTGTAAATGACAACCCAAAATAAGTACCTAATATAATAAAAGAAAGATTTTTTAAAAATAAAGGATAGTTTGTTTCTTGTTTTAAAAATATTCGAAAAGCTAACACGGCTGTTAACGGACCAAGTAGCCACGGTACTGGTAAATGAAAATAAAAAAACAAAACCCCACCGATTAAAGCAACACTATACGTTTTCATGATTATAACGAGTGATTTCATGAAGGAATCTCCTTCCTAACTTACACACGAAAAATAGGTAGGGTTCTTCGAAAAGAACCGCTACCATTCCCTTTTTAATCTTTATTTTTGAGTCGATAATATTTTTTCCAAGACAGACTGAACTTGTAATCCTTCTTCAAAATCAACAAGGAAGGCATCATGACCATCCATTTTGCGACAAAACTCGTCTATTAATGAAAAAACCTGCTTCGTTTGAAGTTTTGGTTCAATAGAAGAGAAATCCTCTCCACGGTTCGCCACCTTTACTTCTCGCCAATTTTCAAAAGAAAGAGATTGTTTTGTTCCATGAATCGTCAGTGCAATTCGTTCTTTAGCTGCTTGCCCAACTAAACCATCGATGATAACTTTTATACCATTCGCTAATCGAAATTTCGCAATGAGGCCAACTTCACTTAAATCGGGGTCAGTCGGATAGTCTATCTCAGCATGTACTTCGGTTATGTCACCAAATATATGCATGATCATTTGGATATAATGTGGCATAATTTCCCGAATGAAGCCACCTTGCTCTCTTGTTCCAATCCAAGGCGTCACTTGCCAAGGTCTTGGCCATTGGTCAAAGTGCATAACTAAATTTACTCTTACAATATCACCAAGTTTCCCTTCTTCTATTTGCTCTTTCACAAATACAAAAGGAAGGCTATACGGCAGTGGGAAATGCATCGCATGTACTAACCCTTTCTCTTTTGCTTTTTCTAGCATTTCGTTTGCTTCATTCAGTGAATTCGCTAATGGTTTTTCACATAATACATGTTTATTATGGTCTAATGCACTCATAACAACATCATAATGATAAGCCGGTGGTACAGCAACATACACAAGGTCAATATCGCTTCGACTGACAAGTTCTTTATAATCTGTAACATAATGCGGGACACCAAATTCTGATGCTGCCCTTTCGGCAACTTCTTCATGGATATCGCAGACACATTGAATGTCTGTTTGTTCTTCAGCAGTAAAACTGTGAAGTAATCGTTTCCCTACTACACCTAACCCCACAATGCCGACTTTCTTTTTTTCCATACTTTCACCTACTTAGAAATATACGTTTCTTTATCGATGTCGTGTAAAAAAGGGCTTATTTCGTTTACATAACAAATTGTTAACGCATGCATTGCCCGTGTACACGCCGTGTAAAATAATTTTCTTACACTTTCATCATGATAACGGTCTTTGGAACCATTAAAGATAATAACCGCATCGAATTCTACTCCTTTTGCTAAATAAGAAGGAATAATAAGAACTCCTTTATCATACTCGCTAGATGATTTTGTAATCAAGCGAATTGCTTTTTCTTTTTGTTTTAAATACGAAAAAGCTTCTTCACATTCCTGTGCTGTTTTGCAAATCACAGCGATTGTCCCCATATGAAGGCGTTTATAATGCTGTAATTGTTCATATACGAGTTCATTTCTTTCTTGTTCATTATTGGCTTGAATGACAACCGGCTTTTCACCATGACGGTTAAATGGAACGACATCGACTTGTAAAATTTGTTTCGTGAAATCTACAATTTCCTTTGTTGAACGATAGCTTTTTTTTAAATCATAAACACTTGTTTCATCAGTATGATAGGCTTGTTGTAATAAAGAAAATCCGTCTTCACTCGAATGAGAATAAATTGTTTGACTACGGTCTCCTAATACAGTCAGTTTTGCACGCGGAAACAACCCTCGAATAAATGAAAATTGAAACGGAGTGTAATCTTGTGCTTCATCAATAAATACATGGCGAATCGATGTATTCACTTGGAACCCTTCTAATTGTTCTTTTAAGTATAAGTAAGGTGTCGCATCTTCATATGGTAAAAAATCATCATTTAGATGTTGTCGTGTTGTTTCGGCTATAGTATTCAGTTCAGCGTGTTTCAAGTTTTGTTTAAATAATTGCTTATACATTCCCGCGACATCAAGAAATTCAAAATTATGAACTAGTTTTCGAAGTGGCTTAAATTGTTTTTTCACGACAAGAGCGGCTAAAATTTCATGTTCCCGATCATAATTGTCGATTGGGTTATTTTCATTGTTTTTTGATTTTTGTAGTTTTTGATAAGCTTTTAAATACGTTTCTTTATCAAGTAACTCGATCGCTTCATCAACCCACTGCTTTTTCCGCTCCTCAATTTCTCGTCTCCGAATCGCTTTCTCTATCCACTCGGTTAAAAGATAGAGTCGATTCGGAATGGATAATTTGCTTTCAAGCGAATAAAATTTTTCACTCAGCTCTTCTTTAGTAAAAAGAGCCTCTCCACGGAATGAGATATCAAAAAATAGCAACCCGTGTTTAGATAATGCGTAAACATAGTCATCAATCATCGCCATAAACGTTTGGGATGACTTGATTTTTATACTGTCTATTCGTTGTTTATATTCTTCTGTTTGTTGTTCCTGTAAAATATACTCCATTTGTGTAAAAGGATCTTCAACCGTAAACTGCGCACCTAATCGGTGGTATAAATATTGTTGAAACGTCGTTTGCTCCATGTTATCTTCACCAAGCTCAGGTAAAACAGTAGAAATATAGCTATTAAACATCGGATTGGGTGAAAATAACACAATTTGATTTGCATCAAGTGTATTCCGATAGCGATAAAGTAAATAGGCTACTCGCTGTAAGGCGGCAGACGTTTTCCCGCTTCCAGCAACTCCTTGAACTAAGACGAGTTTTGACTTTTCATTTCTAATGATCTCATTCTGTTCTTTTTGTATCGTAGCAACGATACTTTTCATTTGAGCATTTGCATCCTCACCAAGGACTTGTTGAAGCACTTCATCTCCGATAGTAATGCCGGTATTAAATAGATGCTCGATAACACCATTTTTTATAATAAACTGTCGTTTTAATTCAACTTCGCCTTCAATCGTACCACTAGGTGTTTCATAATTTGCAGGGCCTGGACCATAATCATAATATAAGCTTGATATAGGCGCTCTCCAGTCATATACATAAAAGTCTAGTCCGTTTTTATCAACAAATGAAGCTGTTCCAATATATATTGATTCCGTTTCTTCGCCTTCCTCGGTAAAATCAATGCGACCGAAATAAGGTGAATGTTTCAAACGGTATAAATGTTTCACTTCACTTATGGCAATACGATGAGTCCGTTCTCGCTCTGACAATAATTCCGCTTGCTGTTTAATACTTGCATGGGTTTCTGCCGCTTCTTCCGCATTGTCTAAGTTCACGGTTATGTCTTCCCAAAACTTTTTTCGAATATCGACCACGTCTATATTTATCGATCCTAGCTTTTCTTCTAATTGCTCAATTCGTTCTTTAATTTGTTCAATAACAAAATCAACTCTTTTTTGCTCAGCCCGTTTATCTTCTTTCATTGACTCACTCCCTTTTACGATCAACAATAAAATTCTACCATGAGAATAAATAACTTCTATATTACCCTTTTTTTTGAACCCTATTCATAAAGATGGAAAAAAGAAGCTCAATTTTGAGCTTCTAGGAAAACTAGAAAACATCGTCTTTAACGACAAATTTTCCCCTATTTCACAACAGTTCGCTGTAAACTGTGTCTTTCTACTCGTTTAGTGCAACATATGTCCGAAAGAAATAGCGGAATACATGTCCGTGTGCCCCCCTTTTTTGCGGGGTACTTATACATATTCAAACCACTAATTATGAATTACGCTGTCTCATTTTGTTTTTTCGATTTTTTCTTTAAAAATAATTCCCGTCTTTTTTTCATGGCTTTTGTAATGTAACCACCTTTGAAATTACGAGGTTCATACGATGCTACAAACGCTGACGGTTCATAAGAACTTATTAGAGCGTAAAATTCTTTCTCACGGTCCCTTCTCGCTGTACAATCAAGTCGATACCGCATTGAGTTCATTCCTTCTACTTCGCTAGTTGATACACTAAACCCTTCTTCTCTTAATTTATATATTAAACATTCATTTTTATGTGGAATATTTGCTTCAATGGTAACATAACCAATCGCTAGCTTTTCTTCTAATACGCCACCAATGTAAACACCTAAACCAAATCCGACAGCATAGGCAATCATATTTAAATAATTGGAAAGGTCACTAAAAACGAGCCCCAATGCCTCAACATATATAATCCCTTCTAACATGCCCATTCCAGAAGCTTGTCGCTTCATCCCTTTGACCATGAGCACTGTTCGTAATGTCAAAACGGGTACAAGTAACAGTTGTGCGATAAAAATAATGAGCGCTTGCCACATTGTGCATCTTCCTTTCTTTCATCATTACCCTGCTAAGTGTAACAGATGTTGTCTGTAAACATAACCGTAAAATGATGATTTCTATAAATTCTTTACATCCATTTCTATCAAATGATTTTTACTTTTATTTTGTTCCATTTATAATAAGGAAGAAAGGAGATGATAGAAATGAGTGATTACCATACGTTATTACAAGGTGTCTTTTTGTGTGGCATAAAACAAGTAAAAGAAATCACTGAAAACCACCACATTCAATGGATTGTAGATTTACGAGGGGAAATCGAAGTTCCTCTTGAAAACTCTAAAACAAACTGGGTTCACTTTCCATTAATCGATGGAAAACCAAACCAAACCGAACAACTAAAAAAAGCCATTGATTTTGTTGCTACAAAAGTAAGAGAAAATGAACCTTTTGTATTGCATTGACAAGGTGGCAAAAGCCGCACAGGTAGTGTGGCCATAGGATTATTACTCTCATTAAAAAAAGCAAACACAATTGAAGAGGCAGAAAAAGCTGTTAAATCGGTACGCCCCCAAATTGAGATCCACCCAACTTTTAAACAAGATTTAAAAGAACTTTTTCCAGACTCATAAATAAAACATGATTGTAAAGAGTTCGTAAAGATTACGACCGTTCAATTGTCCATATGAGTAAATATTGTTATGGTAACGGTAGACTTTTTAATGGAGGTACAAAAATAGTGTCAACAAAACAAAAAAATGAACGCGGATCATTACTTGAAATCCTCCTTGTTTCTACAAGACTTGGATTCACTTCATTCGGAGGACCGGTCGCCCATTTAGGTTACTTCCATGAAGAATATATACGAAGACAGAAATGGATGGATGAAAAAAGTTATGCAGACCTCGTTGCACTATGTCAATTTCTCCCTGGCCCTGCAAGTAGTCAAGTAGGGATTGGAATTGGTGTGATGCGTGCTGGGTTATTAGGTGGATTCCTTGCCTTTATTGGATTTACGTTACCTTCTGTCATTGCATTAATTGTATTTGCTCTACTCTTACATAGCTTTGGATTTGATGGAAGTGGTTGGATTCATGGTTTAAAGATAGTCGCCGTTGTCGTTGTGGCCCATGCGATATTAGGGATGGCCAAAAACTTAACTCCTGATATCCAACGGAAAACGATAGCCCTTTTTGCGATTATAGCTACATTATTATGGCAAACGGCATATACACAAGTTGGCGTCATTATCCTTGCTGGAGTGATAGGCTTTCTTTTATTCAAACAGCAAACGATAGATAACGATGCTTCTTCAGTTGAGTTTCCGCTTTCTAAACAGTTTGGCATCGCGTGTCTTACTTTATTTTTCGGTTTACTTATTCTCCTTCCTATTTTGCGTGAAGTAACCTCGTTTCAGTGGATCGCCTTATTTGATAGTTTTTACCGTGCAGGATCACTCGTATTTGGCGGAGGTCATGTTGTCTTACCATTAGTAGAACGTGAATTTGTCCCTACAGGTTGGTTAACAGAGGAACAATTTTTAGCTGGGTATGGAGCGACACAAGCAGTACCAGGTCCTTTATTTACATTTGCCGCCTACATCGGTACGGTTATCTCTGGATGGCAAGGTGGTTTACTTGCTACTGCCGCAATCTTTTTACCCGCTTTTCTCCTTATTTTAGGGACATTACCTTTTTGGAATGTTCTTCGAAAAAATACTACAGTTAAAGGTGTTTTTATGGGAGTCAATGCAGCTGTTGTCGGTATTTTAATTTCTGCTTTATACGACCCTATTTGGACAAGTTCTATACTATCAACTGTTGATTTTGCCTTTGCTGCTCTATTGTTTAGCATGTTAGTGTTTTGGAAACTCCCCCCATGGGTGATTGTACTTGTCGGAGCTATTGGTGGATTTTTACTATCTTTATAACTAAGAAACGACCGTAACAAAAAGAAGGTGAGACACATTTGTCTCACCTTCTTTTTTGGTAATAAATGATAAAAAGAATTATTGTATGGTTTTTTTAGACTAACTAACAATAGCAATGGGAGCAATCCTAAAACACTTTTTGGAGGGACAAATATGAACTTAGCAGCTCATGAATTACTAGAAACATCGGAAGCACTAAGAACAAAAGCAGCAGAAATCGAACAACATGGTGTGTTTGCAGCTCAATGTAATGACCAAACATTACAATCTATTCTTAAAAAGCATCAACAACAAATGATTTCTGCTTACCAACAAGGGATTAACTTGGTAACTGGAAAAGGAGCTCAAGTTACACACCAACACCCTAGTTTCCAATCGCAACATTCTATTGGCATAGAAGGCCAAACGACAATGTCAGCACCAGCAACAAATCCTTCGACTTTATCAGACCAGACGATTGCTACATTAGCTTTAAATGTTCATAAAACAGGTTCAATGATGGGGATGCAATGGGCTAACGAATGTGCAGATGCTCAAATTCGCATGTACCATGTAAACGGAGCCAATCTTTGCCAAGAAATGGCTTATGAAATTTGGGCATGGATGAACCAAAACGGTTATTATCAACCTCCTACTTTTACCCAACAACAGACAAGTCAAATGACAGCGATGTTCCAACCAATGAACACAATGATGATGGGAAATACTACAATGCAACAGCATAACAGCGGATATACAATGTAACAAAGAAAAACGCGAGAGCGTCTTTTCGTTTCAAGCGAAGTGCGGAGCCTTCGCTCTTCTAGAATAAGCTTTTAAAACTTCACTGCTTAACCAAAATTTTTCTCATCTTTCAAAAAGAAAAACCTCAATTCTAAGTAGAACTGAGGTTTTCTTCATTATAAAATAGCTGTGAAATCAAATGCCTTTAAAGGCTTCGCAAATAAATACCCTTGCATTCGATTACAATGGTGTGAAATGAGAAATTGTTTTTGATGAACTTTTTCCACACCTTCTGCTATTATTTCTAATTTTAGCGTATGAGCTAATTTAATAATCGCTTCTGCAATTTCGGAATTATTGTTATTTTCATCAATATGTTGAATAAAAGATTGGTCAATCTTTAATTTATCGATCGGTAATGTATTCAAATAACTTAATGAGGAATACCCTGTCCCAAAATCATCAACTGAAATTTTCACCCCATATTGTTGGAGCTCTTGTAACGCTTTAATGGTGTTGACTGTATCATACATTAAAATCGACTCAGTAATTTCAATTTCAAACCACTCTGGTTTTACTTTAAATTCTGAAAGTAGTTGTTTTACCTTGTGAACCATACACTTTGGTTCATGAAATTGCTTGGCAGAAAAATTGACAGCAACAGTTAAACATTTATCTTCCTTTTTGTTCCATTCTGCTACTTGTTGTAATGCTTTTCGCATCACTTGCTCCCATACATCTGTTATAAGACCTGTATCTTCGGCTAACGGAATAAAATCTCCTGGTGAAACAGGTCCTAGTGTCGCATCGTCCCAACGAACTAATGCTTCCGCACCGACAACTTGATTAGATTCAACATCAAAAATTGGTTGGTAAACAGCTTCAATTTCATTGTGTTCAATCGCTTTTCGTAAACGAGATTCAATATGAAGCTGCTCATCCGAACGATTTTTCATATGTTTGCTGTACATAACAAATCGATTTCCACCTTTTGATTTTGCTGTATACATTGCCATATCTGCATAAGTTAATAATTCAGAAATCATCGTAGTATCTGTTGGGTATTGGGCTATCCCTATACTGGCACGTATATACACTTCAGTCCCGTATAAATTCACTGGAATTTCAAGATTACTTAATAACGAATTCATTCTCATTTCAATTGTTTTCTGGTCCATATTATCTAGTAGAATAATAAATTCGTCTCCACCTTGCCTAGCTACAATGCCAATATCAGGAGGAAAACATTGTTTAATACGTTTTGCCATTTTACAAATCAATTCATCACCTTGAGTATGACCAAGAGAATCGTTTATTTGTTTAAAACGGTCTAAATCGATAAAAGCTAAAGCGATGTTCGAACCTGTCACTTCGGCCTTTTGTTTTAATTGTTGCAGGTTTTCTTGAACATATCTTCTGTTTGGTAAATTCGTTAAAGGGTCATGGTATGCTTGATGTTCGATAATTGCTTTACTTTCTTCTAAATCATCAATGTACTCTTTTAAGTGTTGGCTTAACTGGTTAACGTCTGTAGCTAAACGCCCAAGTTCGTCATTTCGTTGTAATTCAATTTTCCGATTAAAATTCCCTTTTGTAATTTCATTAACCGTTTCAGCAATATAGGAAATCGGTCTAGTCAATGACTTTGATAAAAGAACTGAAATAATAAGAACTAAAACAAAAAAAAGTGCAGAAACACAAATTTGATTCATTAAATCTTCTTTTATTTGGTCATCAATCACGGAATAATCATAGGAAACACCAACGACAAATGGTTCCCCTGTTGTCGCAAAAACAGGAACAAACGATTTTTGAACTTCTTTCCCGTTTATCATTTCTTTATAATACGTAGTCGTTTTCGTATCCATTGCTTTCTTAATATGTTCTGCATCTTTATCCGTATTTTCATAATCATAACTTCCATACCAAATCGGTTGTTCTGAAATGCGAACATACGTATTGCCATTTAAATGCACTGTTTGTTCGGTCTTCCCAAAATTATTAGGGTTAAACACGGTTAACTCCAATAAACCTTCACGTGTTGATTCATAATGTTGAATCGCGCTATAGGGTCCAAAACGGCGTTCAAAATCTAAAACATCTTCATCACGAAAATAAGGGTTAATAAGAAAATCCGTTGTCCCATCATAATAATACCCCCATTTATCACGGTGCTTAGGGTTTGATGAAGCTATTTCGATTGGTCCTGACCAATAATTTTGTAGGGCTTGCCCTTCATCCACAGTAACAGGACGAAGCTCAAACAACTGTGAAAATGCCTCATACCAATATCCCCATTCTTTTGTAGACAAATCAATTTGATAAGGGTCTGAAGAACGAACCCCAATTATATCATCTTCGGATTTTGCAAATAATGTAATATGAGCTAACATTAGTTCTTTTGCTATTTCTACAAGTTCCTCATTAGTGACATTTTCATATTCATCATCAATCATATGCTTGACTGCAATGGAGGCGGTTCTTAGCTCACGACCCATCATTTCCTCAATGAATTGAGTCGTTTCTTTTGAACGATTCACATGGTACGTAACCTCACGAGTAATCATTGAAATATCAGATTCGTAACGCTCCATCACTTTGTTTTCCCACCGTATATAGTGAATCGTACTAAATGTAGTTAATATGACTAGTACGACAAGTGAAAAAATAAAAGGAATTTTTTTCTTTATCGACATCCTGTATTTTCCTCCTATTACTTTTAAATACAAAATATTACCAAAAAAAAGAAGCACTATGATTAGTGACTTAAGCGCCTCATTATCTTACTCATTATAACATGGTTTACGAAGAAGAAATGAAGGTATATATTACAATCTTTTTAAAGACTCAATCATTTACGTTTATGTGCTACCTTTAACTTTTCAATGGATACTTTCAACTCGTTTTCAATATGTGCAAGATGTATTTTATCCTTTTGTGCGACTAATGTAATCGCAATTCCTTTTTCTCCCGCCCGACCTGTCCTTCCGATTCGATGAATATAGCTTTCGATATCATGAGGAATGTCATAGTTAATCACGTGAGTCACACCTTCGACATCTAACCCTCTTGCCGCAACATCTGTAGCAATTAAATATTGAATTTCAGCCTTCCTAAACCTTGTCATTACTTCTTCTCTTTTTGCTTGGGACAAGTCTCCATGAAGAACATCACAAAGATAACGAAACCCATGTAACGCTTCATAAAGTCGATGTACCCTTCGTTTCGTTCGACAAAAGATAATCGCTAAAAACGGATGTTGTTCATCGATTATGTTACGTAGGGTTTCTTGCTTAGCACGATCGGTTGTTTCCACGATATATTGTTCAATATCGGCCACTGTCCATTTTTCCCGTTTAGCTCGTATATCGAAAGGCGTTTTCATATATTGTTTTGCGATGACTTTCAATTCTTCAAGTAATGTAGCTGAAAACATTAACGTTTGTCTTGAAGAAGGCGTTTGTTCGATAATCGCTAACACTTCTTGTAAAAAACCCATATGTAACATTTGATCAGCTTCATCAAGAACAAGCGTGTTAATTTGAGATAAATCAATGGTTTTTCTTCTTATATGATCTAACAAACGACCTGGAGTAGCTATTACAATATGAATATGGCCATTAAGCTTATGGATTTGTTGCACAACATCTTGTCCACCATAAACAGCAAGTACATGTATATCGTTCATTTTACGAACGATTTTATTTGCCTCTTCTGTAATTTGAATCGCTAACTCTCTCGTAGGAGAAAGAATTAATGCTTGTATATTACTATCGGAAACCTGAATTTTTTGAAGAAGTGGCAAAAGAAAGGCTAATGTTTTTCCGGACCCCGTTTGTGCTTGTCCAATGATATCTTTTCCTTCTAACACGTGAGGGATCGTACTAATTTGTATCGGTGTTGGTACGACTATACCTTGCTCACCAATTATAATACGTAATTGCTTTGATACACCAAGGGTAACAAAATCATTCATACCACAACACCCACTTTCATAACTTTCTGTTATCTTCGCAAGAAAACAAAATAAAAAAGATTCCAATGATGGAATCTTTTTCTATAAGGGTTACTTATTTTTGTACGTTAGCAGCTTGTGGTCCACGTTGACCTTGCTCGATTTCGAAAGTAACTGTTTGACCTTCTTCAAGTGATTTGAAACCTTCGCCTTGAATTGCAGAGAAGTGAACGAATACATCGTCTTGTCCTTCTACTTCAATGAAACCGAAACCTTTTTCTGCGTTAAACCATTTTACTGTACCTTGTACCATATTGTTGTGCCTCCTGTGTGGACTTTCCCACTTTGTATTACTATTTTTGCTCTTCAAAATCTTTCAAGACGAAAATCACTTTATTAAGCTCTTTCTTCTATCCAATTATCCGAACAACAATAATTAATCTTATTATAGCACGATATATATAAAAAGCAAATAAAAATTGGAAAAATAATTTAATTAGGAATGTAGCCCTAGAAAAGATTAAGCGTTTTCCCAATCAATTTTCGCACCAATTACAGAATGCCTACATATATTATTTTATCGGTGTTCCTTCAGCATTAGGTAGGTGATATCACCTTTTTTAGAAAGGGGACTTTACAAATGGAACTAACAATTGCTCATTGGATGTACTTACTTGGAACTTGTATTATTATAGGTACGATGTTACTTCGGCGAAATGTAGTCGTTCCTGCATTGTTCATGACTTTTATCATAGGATGGATTTTTTCTGGCTCAGTAATAGAAGGGTTACAAACGATATTTACCGCGAGTGTTACAGCAGCGGGAGAATTGTTTCATATTTTCTTAATTATTGCGATTATGACAGCATTGCTTCATGCTCTTAAATCAATTGGTTCAGATGAACAAATGATTGTTCCGTTTCAAAAAGTAATGAAAAATGGAACAACATCGTTTTGGATACTCGTCTTTGTAACGTATGCTTTGTCATTATTCTTTTGGCCAGCACCTGCCGTGCCACTCATTGGCGCTCTACTCATCCCCGTAGCTATCCGAGCAGGGTTGTCCCCAATCGGTGCAGCACTAGCAATTTCTATAGCAGGTCATGGGATGGCCTTATCATCAGATTTTGTCATTCAAGCGGCACCCGCGTTAACGGCATCAACAGCAGGATTAGATGCAGCGATTATTACGGAAAAGGCGCTCATTTTATCCTTAATAACAGGGGCTGTTGCTCTAACACTTGTATATTTATCCATCCGCAAAGAAATAGTTACTCCATCTAAAGAAAACCTTGAAAAGTGGGAAAAAGAAGACGACGATGATGATAACTTAATTAGCCCTGCTCACACAGAAGAAACGGAGAAATCGAAAAAATTTAGTTTTCTTTTTGCGGTTCTTGTTCCCGTCGCTTTTCTAGCGATTGTCGTTTATGTCATCCTTTCCACATTTACAAGCGCAATCCCTTCAATGGAAGGTGGTGCTGGTGCGGCATTAATTGGAGGAACAGCAGTACTCCTTGTCATCGCCGTTTCATTCGCACAAAATGCAAAAGCCGCATTTGATAATGTTGGTGATTATATTCGAAAAGGGTTTGTCTTTGCTTTTAAAGTAATGGGAATCGTCATCCCGATTGCTGGGTTTTTCTTTATTGGAAGTGGAGACTTCGCTGCACAAATCTTTGGCGTTGATAGTGAACATGCACCAGCTTTCTTATTTGATTTAGTGCAAGCTGGGCAACACGCGATACCTGAAAGTACATTTATCACAGGGTTTGGCGTTCTTTTATTAGGGATGATTTCAGGTTTAGATGGCTCAGGCTTTTCTGCATTACCACTCATTGGTGGGTTATCTGAGGCATTAAGTACTTCTGTTGGAACAGATGCTGCTACACTTGCATCAATTGGGCAAATGGGTGCCATTTGGGTTGGTGGCGGTACACTTGTCGCTTGGTCACCAATCATTGCTATTGCCGGTTTTGCCAAAATCTCTGTAATGGAATTAGTGCGTAGAAGCTTTATTCCTGTTGTTATTGGTTTGATAGTATCAACGATTTTTGCCTTGTTGTTTCTTTAGCGAAAGAAAATGCATGGAGAGTTCTCTCCATGCTCTTATTCGCTTTTATGGGTGTAATACTTCGATAATTCAATAATCATAGCTCCCATTCTCTCTAGTTCAGGAGCGACATAACGTTCCACACCCTCTTCTCTTAATGCTTCTGAAGTGACTTTCCCAACAGAAACAGCAACAACCTCATTTGTAAATAAAGATAGCAGCTCTTTACCTACTCCACTTCTTTTTGCATACTTAAATAATGAACGAACTTGTATGGCTGTTGTAAAACAAACAGCATCAACCTTCTTTTCCTTCATTTCTTGAATCAAAGTTTCAACAACCTCATCATCAGGAGCAGTATGTTGATAAGGTAACACTTGAAGAACAGACGCCCCTTTTTCTTCAAGAAAACCGATCATTTTTGGAGAAGCGTCACCATGAAGCTGAACAGCTACTCGTTTTCCTTGCAAATCAATATGATTTAACGATTGTACTAAGCCTGCAGTTGTTCCATCTTCATCGACTGCGACAGGTTGAATTCCCAATTTCTTTAAAACCCCAAACGTTTTATAACCACGTGAAGCTACGCTGGCATTTTGGATCACCGATAAAAACTCTTCATAAATTCCAAGCTGTGTGGCAACATCCAATAATGTTTGAGTCCCAATCCCAGTTGTGAATATAAAGAAATCCGGTTTTTCTTGTACAATTTGTTTTAACACAGGTTCTACTTCTTTTTCAGCTAAAAACACGGTCCCTTGCATCGACCTTACTAATGCCGTTCCACCTTGTTTTTCAATTAACGTCGTCATTTCATCGGTTTTTCTTGAGGCTGCTAACACAATTGTTTTTCCTGATAATCCTTTTTCCATACTGACCCTCATTTCTACTTTACTATTAATACAAACATACTATGTTTTACGCGAATTCACAATATATTCCTATCAATACAAATTGCTTTCACACATTCTTCTTAAAGAATAAAGGAGGTCCATTCGCTGTAGAATGAAACTCCCTTTCACATTATTTTTTTTCAAATTCTTTTAGTAATGCTTTATAGCCTGCTCTCGTTAAATTAAAGTCATCATCTACAACATTTGCTTTTTGAAGTCCTTTTTTCGTTTTATCGGACAAACTTCCTTTAATATAGGCCAACTCTTCATTGATTTTTGTGAGGGAACCTTCTAACAATGTGTCTTTTTGAAATAAAGGAACAATCTCTTTAACAGGGTCTTCTTTAGAGAAATACTTTTTTGTCAGCAATAACGTTTGCTGTAGTTTTGAAATTTCTGCATTCTTTTTTTTAATTTGTTCCCGATATTGTTCTCTCTCAGCTTCCTTTAAATTTGCTTTAGAAAACAATTCTTCTAATAACTGAGTTCTTCCTAAATCCAATTGTTGCAGCTCAGCTACTTTTTCTTCCGTATCTTCCTCGCCCGCGACCCCTTCTGAGTCAAGATTCACTACGCTGTTATTTCGTAGTTTGATAATTTTATTTAGCTTTATATTTATTGTAATTGTTAAAATAAACAAAAACAAAATTACAAAAACTCGATAAATAAAATCATTAAAAATCGAAGAATAAACAAGTAGTGAAGCTAAAGAAGAAAAGAAAAACAACAATATCCAATCTGTCCATTTACCAGGATTTATGAGGCGACTCCAAAGTGAGCGTGTTTCGTGATTTGCCATATGTAATTCTCCTTGTTAGTGTAAGACGTTTCAACACTAAATTATATGAAAAAGCTTGTACATATAGCAGTGTATAAAGTCCTATAAATACAAAAAAGTGATTTTCAGTTTCATCTACGAACAGTAGTTGAGCAGAAAATCACTTTTTTGTTATTTATTCGAAAAATTATCGTCATACCATAGTTTCGCTTGTTCCACTTCATCTCTTATTAATTGATGGCCACCATTCGTCCAAAATTCTGATACTGTTGAGTTTGCTTGTCGTAAATGCTGAACCAATTCTTTCGTTTCCTGTTCAGGGATTAATGGATCAAATTTCCCAGCGCCAATAAATACAGGAGTTTTACTTAAGTCAGGTATCTCTATATTACTTAAAGGAACCATAGCATGAAACAATATAGCGCCAGAAAGCACATCTTCAAAATGATAAAGTAAACTTGCGGCGATATTAGCGCCATTAGAGTAACCAATAGCAAGAACACGAGAACGATTAAATTCATATTGAATGGCCATGTCATCGATGAAATCTCGTAATTCTTTTGTGCGGTATATAAGATCTTGTTCGTCGAATACACCTTCAGCTAACCTTCTAAAAAAGCGAGGCATCCCATTTTCAAGCACATTACCACGAACACCTAATGTTGATGCATCAGGTGCAATCATATCAGCTAACGGTAGTAAATCTCGTTCATTTCCTCCTGTCCCGTGCAATAATAATAGGACAGGTGCATTTGGATTTGTTCCTTGTTTAAATATATGTTCCATACCGTAATCTCCTATTCTTTTGTTTCTAACGGTTGCAGTTGAGCTTCGATCATTTCACGTTTTTCTTCAAAATATGGAGGCAATGATAATTTCTCACCTAAATGCTCAAAGTCTTCATCTCCTTCAAAACCTGGACCATCTGTTGCTAATTCAAATAAAATGCCATTTGGTTCTCTAAAATATAAAGAGCGGAAATAATAACGTTCCACAAAACCAGAATTCGGAATAGATAATTGATTTAAAAGATTCACCCATTGAAAAAGTTCATCTTGGTCCTCGACTCGGAATGCAACGTGATGGACACTACCTTTTCCTTGTCGCTCTCTTTTAAGGTCCGCTCTTTCTTCTAAATGAATTTCTGCACCTGTGCCTCCTTCACCTGTTTCAAAAACTCGAATTTCGGATTGACCTGAAATTGCTGAAGGAAAACTTCTCGTTTCTTTAAAACCAAGAATGTCTGTTAACACTTTCGCCGTTATTTCAGGACGACTTACTGTAAGTTGAACAGGACCGAGACCGTAAATAGCATGTTCAACCGGAACAGGGCTTTTATCCCATGGTTTCCCACCAGCAACACCTGAATTATGCTCATCAGACACTAGTACGAGTCGTTGTCCTTCTGGATCACGAAATGACAATGTTGCTCGACCAGTTCTCGTTGATATTTCATCATGGTCCACTTTTAACTCAACGAAACGAGTTTTCCAATATGCTAGTGCGTTATCATTTGGAACTCGTAATGAAGTTAGCGTAATGCTGTTCGTTCCATGATAAGTTGCCCCTGCGATCGGGAATTCAAAAAACGTTAAATCCGTCCCTGGATTTCCTCTTTCATCCGCATAAAACAGATGGTAAACCGAAACATCATCTTGGTTTACCGTTTTTTTGATTAACCGTAATCCAAGCACTTTTGTATAAAAATCATAATTTTTTTTTGCACTACCAGTAATGGCAGAAACGTGATGAATTCCTTTCAAAGCTTTTACACCCATAGATATTTCCTCTTTTCTGTCTATTTTCAATAGTAGTATTCCCTTATGCCTATTTCCATTCGTCCTAGTTTATTTGAAATAAATTCGAGGGTGTCTACACTACTACTCAGACACCCTCATTTATCTTATTTTTTAAGTAATGCAGCTACTTCTACTGTACGTTTTGCTTGATATTTTGCTGCTTCTTGAACGTCTTCTACCATATTTCCTTCTTGGTCCACTGTCACACTTGTTCCATAAGGATTACCCCCTGCAGCAAATGTAACTGGGTCTGAATAACCAGGTGCGACAACAATAGCACCCCAATGATACATTGTAGTATACAAGCTTAAAATAGTTGCCTCTTGTCCTCCGTGTGCATTAGATGCGGATGACATTGCACTCACTGCTTTGTTTACTAATTTTCCATTAAACCATAATCCACCTGTCGTGTCTAAAAATTGTTTCATTTGACCTGGCATATTGCCAAATCGCGTTGGCACGCTAAAGATAATCGCATCTGCCCATTCTAAATCGTCTAACGTTACTTCTGGAACATCTTGTGTTTCTTCCACGTGAGCTTTCCAACCTGGATTTGAATCAATAGCTGCTTGAGGAGCTAACTCAGGGACTTTGACTACTTTAACTTCTGCTCCTACTTCTTTCGCGCCTTCCTCGGCCCACTTTGCAAGTTGATAATTTGTTCCTGTTGAACTGTAATAAATAATAGCTAGTTTTACATTTGACATTTCTTTCCACTCCTTTTTTTGTTTTACAATAATAAATTATCTTTACTTCAAGATAATTACCCAAAAGAATTAAAAGACAAACATCTTTTAGCGTTTCTGCTTAATTATCTTAAATTCAAGATAATGCCACAAAAAAATATCTTGAATTTAAGATAATTATATAAGGACAATAAAGTCTTTGTCAAATCTTTTTTTGCACTGTTTTCGCATGAAGCTTGTGACTCTCGCTACACTAATACAATCTTTTTGTATAACTTTCCTTTAAGTTCTCCTCTATCTTCTCTAGTGTTAATTCTTTTATTTTAATATGATCGACAAGTATCGCAGCTGCATTCGGTCGCTCTTCTTTCTGAATCCAGGAACTACTATCCCACAGTTTTGACCGCTTAAACGCTTTTGCACAATGAATAAAACATTCTTCAACTTCTACTCCTATTGCAAGAGAGGGAATTTTTTCGTTAACAGCCATCTTTTCTAATAATTTTGAGTCGCTTGTAATATAAGCTTTTCCTGCTATTCTTAACGTTTCTTCAACTCCAGGTATCGTAAATAATAAGCCAATATGAGGGTTTGAGAGGATATTATGTATCGAATCCATCCTCTTATTTCCGGGTCTTTCTGGTAGAAGAAGATGTTTGTTATCCAATACAAATACAAATCCTCGATGATCCCCCCTCGGAGAAGCATCACATTTTCCGTCTTTATTGGACGTGGAAAGAACAACAAAAGGGCATTTACGAATAAAGTTAATACAATGTTCATCTAATTCTGTTATTGTTTTATTTTGTACAGCTTGACTTGGTTTTCCGATGTTTAACGCTTCAAGCTGTTCAATTGTTGAAATTTGATTTGAAAAATAATGACTCATACTCATCTCCCACTTCCTTTTTACATTGTGTGTCCATGTGTTGTTGTATGTGCTGAGGAGTTATTTCTTTTCGTTATCATATTGACTCCCATCACAACAGTTATTAACTCTTCATTTTTTAAAATCTCAGATGAATTTATAAGTTCAAATGCTGGGGATGCAAAAAAACCATTTATTCTTTTAAACTGGGCTACAACTTCACCTTTTTGATTATTTATTTTATATTCCTTTGATAGTGCTTCTGAATGAATTGTATAGCAAACTTGATTTTTTGTTATATATTCATACTTTTTTGAGAAAAAAGATACCCTTTGTCGCAAAGTGCCTAATTCATTTTCGTTATTATCGACAACTTTCCATTTCGTAGAAAAAACAGGGAAAAATCCTCTTGTTAGCATTTCTCCTTCTAAATTGACAATATCAACCTTTGAAGAAAAGGCACTTTTTAAATCAAGACTTCCGATTTTTTCTTTTTTTTCATTATAAATATCTGTCAATCCAGCTGAAAAGAAATTATCTTTAAAAAAAAGCTGATTACCCAATGTAGCTCCCCCTTTACGCATTTTTATTTACACAAAGTTAACATTATAATTATCTTTATAAATAAACAACAAGCATGAATGGTATACCGGCATTTCCACTCATGCTCGTTCCTCTTATGTATGATGCAACGTCCAAATAATATAGTGTTTTGTGAATTTACTCATCGTTATGATTTGCTCTTTATCATCTTGAACAAAAATAAGGGCTGAACCCATTTGATCTTCAAATTCCCATTCTCCTCCCTGCAATAATAAGGCAGGTACTTCTGTATAACTTGTTTCTGATGAACGGGACACATATTTCGTTTCTCTTGCGTTTTCTGAAAAGGCAACAATGTCGTCATCTGTTAACTCTAGCTTCGCAATTCCTAAAGCGATGGATAATGGATTGCCTTCTTGAAAAAGGACAGGTGAATAATAAAGGACAGAAGCAACCATAACAATTAATAATAAACTAATGGTTATATTCTTTTTTGACATCAAAACCTCTCCATTCATTATGGGTTGTCCTAATTACATGTTTATACAAATCCTTTAAAAGAATGACAACTTTTATTTTAAAATGATTGAACCGGGATTTCTATAAGATAAGAAGGGGTATCTGCTAAAACTTCACTTACATTATAAATTTCTTGTTTTATCGGCAAAAGATCATACTTTGGTACGGACTCCAATTCCACTACTTGAATATTGTTATTTTTTACATACGCTACAACTTTTTCATACGCACGTGCAATGGAATCCTCTTTATTATGTTGAAATTGTACATACTTGCTAGCAGGTCTTTGAACGGACACCATTTCATTCGGAATATGATTAATATTCTTCGTTTCGAAAAAACAGAAATGCGTGAATCCATCTGGACGGTCATGGATAGACAAGCCAATGATGATAGTTTCATCAATCTTTCCCATAATTTCATCTTTCCGTTTTAACAATTCGGAAATCACAGTTCTGATTTCTCCATTTGCTGCTTCTTGATAAGTTCCTGACCAGTGAAAACCTATACCACAAAAATTTTGTTTTTCTATCAATTCAACCACCAAAAATCACCTCTAAATCGAAAAAATGGAACTTTACTTTAGTTTACCAAACAACGGTTCAATCGTATAGATAAAAATGAAGTTACCTATCAACGAGCTTGACAGGTAACTCTTTTTTGCAATGACTCCAACATTACTTAGAGTTTATATAAATTTACCATTTCGGAAATCAGAATATGCTTGTTTAATCTCTTCTTCTGTATTCATAACAAACGGCCCTCTAGCGACAACTGGTTCGTGAACTGGTTGTCCAGCATACAACAAAATTCGCAATGGTTCTGATGCCACTATATCTACTTCTGTATGTCCGTCTCCTTCTATTCGCTCAAGAAGCAAAACATCCCCTTTCGTGCCTTCGATTCCATTTGAGCCAAAAGTACCTGCTCCTGCGAGAATAACTATAAATCCATTATAATGTGGAGGAATATCTTGTGCGAATGTAGCTCCTTTTTCTAAATTGATTTCAACCATTGTAATTGGCACATGGTTTTGTGTCTTTGATTGAACATCTCCAGAGCTTCCTGAAAATACTTTTACACTCACACCATGTTCAACTCTTATCGGCATTTCTTTTCCAAGTAAATTTTGATATCGTGGTTCTGTCATTTTTTTATCACTCGGCAAATTTACCCAAAGCTGCAATGAGTGAACCGTTTCACCAATTGCTGGTTCTTCCGAGTGAATAACACCCTTCCCTGCTGTCATCCATTGGGCATCACCGGGATAAAGGGTGCCAGCTCCACCTTTATTGTCTTCATGCTCTAACACCCCATCTATAACATATGTAACAGTCTCCATTCCACGATGAGGATGCGGTCCAAATGTACCCCGTTTAAAATAATCTTCCGCCATTAAAAGAAAGGGATCAAATTCTTCCCAATGACCAGGCTCAATGACGAATCCTGACGAATGGCTATCGGTATGTTTTTTTATCGAAACCTTCCAAGCTCGCTTTATTTTTCTTTTTTCCATCATTTTCCCTCTTTTCTTTTTCTAAGACTAGACTTGTCTTTCTTTTAAAGTAAAGGGTACAGTACAAAAAGTCGATGAATTTGCTCAAAAAAAGAAACGTACAGATAACTGTACGTTTCTAGCCATTATATTAAATTATCTTCCGAATAATTGTTGCTGAGCTTGGGAAACTAAGCGCTTTGTAATTTCTCCACCTACTGAACCATTAGCGCGAGAAGTTGCATCTGCACCAAGTTGTACACCGAATTCCTGTGCGATTTCATACTTCATTTGATCTAGTGCTTGCTCTACACCTGAAACTAGAAGTTGATTGCTATTTCGTGCCATCTTGAAAAACCCCTCTCAAAATTTTTTTGGTTGCTAGCAGTCTCGAAATAAAATGAATTACTTCACAAATAATTGTTGTTGAGCTTGAGAAACTAAACGTTTTGTAATTTCTCCTCCAACAGAACCATTTGAACGAGAAGTTGCATCTGGACCAAGTTGTACACCGAATTCTTGCGCGATCTCATACTTCATTTGGTCTAGTGCTTGTTCCACACCTGAAACTAGAAGTTGATTGCTGTTTCGTGCCATCTTGTATCACCTCTCTTTATTAGATTACTTATAGTATGACAGGGATACCGATATTTTATTCAAATTTAAATGTAGGTAGTTGTTTCCAATAACAGAAACAAAACATCTTAAACATTCGCCTTAATATGGCTGTTCATAAGAGCAATGGCCATATTAACTTAGCGAACAACAATCAATAGAAGGACAGTTGTAATCAAGATAGATGAGACAATTGCTAGAAATAAAAAAAGCCGCGTAGAAACGGCTTTTTTCAGATTACAGTTTGGCAAATTCATCAACTAATGAATCAAAAAGAGAAAGCGCATGCTCAATAGTGTTCGGTTCTTTTAAATCAACACCAGTAGTTTTTAATAATTCTAACGGATAATCAGAACTTCCAGCCTTTAAAAAAGTAAGATACTGCTCTCGAGTTTTTTCTTCTCCTTCCAATAATTTATCCGCAATCGATACTGCTGATGCAAAACCTGTCGCATATTTATACACATAAAACGGACGATAAAAGTGAGGAATTCTCGACCATCCATGCTTTACTTCTTCATCTAATACAAGTGTATCTCCATGGTATTTTTTAAATATCGATTCATACGTTTCATTAAAGACATGAACATTAAGTGGTTCACCATTTTCCGCTTTTTCATGGGTAATCTTTTCAAATTCTGAAAACATCACTTGGGTGAAAAATGTTCCTTTAAAGCTATCGATAAAATGATTAAGTAAATACTTTTTCATTTTCTTATCAGTAGTTGTTTGTAACATGTGACGAATTAGTAATACCTCATTGACTGTTGAAGCAACTTCTGCAACAAAAATGGAATAACCCGCTGATATTTTGGGTTGATAGGTAGAGCTGTAATAAGAATGCATTCCATGCCCACATTCATGTGTTAACGTAAACAAACTGTCAATGTCATTTCTGTGATTCAGTAAAATAAATGGGTGTACACCATACACGCCGATATTGTATGCTCCAGAACGCTTTCCTGGGGTTTCCCATACATCAAGATATCGCTTTTCTTTAAAAGACTTTAATATGCCAACATATTCTTCACCTAAAGGCGTTAAACTTTCTAACATTTTTTTATAAGCTTCGTCATATGGGATTTCTAATTTTACCCCTTCAACAAGTGGTGCATTTAAATCGTATGCCCGTAACTCATCCACTTCTAACCACTTTTTTCGTAAGTCAACATAACGATGAAGTGGGTTTAGATGGTCATTTGTTGTTTTAATTAACGTAGAGTAGACGTCTGTCGGAACATTATCACTGAAAAGGGCCTTGTGTAGGGCAGATGGATAATGACGAATTTTAGACAATGTTACATTTGTCTTTATTGCCGAAGCTAATGTAGATGCGATCGTATTTTGCATTTGAATATAAGGCTTATAATAAGCTTTATAAGCTTCTTTCCGCTTCACCCGATTTTCATCTTCTATTAATTTTGCATACATACCTCTCGTTAATTCAACTTCTTCTCCACGATCATTTGTGACCTTTCCAAATTTAATATCCGCATTATTCATCATACTAAACGTATGACTAGGGGAAGAAAGAGTTTCTCCTAATTGAGATAATACTTCTTCTTGCTCTTTTGCTAACACATGTTTTTTAAAACGATAGGATTCAAATAAATCGTCTTCAAAATATTGTAAGCCAGCTACCTCTGCAATGTAGCCCTTCAATGTTTCTTCTTTTAAACTCAATAGAAATGGCATAAAAAAAGAAGTTGCAGAATTAATTTTCACACTGACTTGCTTTGCACGGTCTAACAAAGCTTGAGAGCTTGTATCTCTTGTGTCTACATCTACATGTAACATGGCGTACACATAAACCTTTTTAAAAATAAACGAAAGCTCTTCTTGTGTTTTTAAAAATTCAAATAAAGTTTGTGCGTTTGAAATACGATTATCATACGATTTTAATGTTTCTGCTAACTTTAATGATTGTTGCAAATCTTGTTCCCATTCTGTAGTCGATTCATAAAGATCGCTAAAGTTCCACTTCTCTTGTTCTGGTATTTCTTCCCTGGATGAAAAAAACAATGTCCCACACTCCTCAAGTTCTCATTTTACTTATTAGTATTACCATATCAAACTTTCCATGATAAAGAAAAACGTGGAACGCCTTCGCTCTTCTTGAATAAGCTTTCAAAACTTAACTGCTAGACCAATACTTTTATACAGGAATGCTTTCTTATCTTTCAAAAAAAACCAAAAGGATGATCTCCTTTTGGTTCCATTTATTATTTCGTTTTAAATGGATTTTTCCATTCCATTAATAAGCCATAATTCAAAGATTCTTCATCCTCTAAATAATCGGGTACGAGAGCAACAGGGGTCCGTCCACATCGGAGTAAAAACGAAAGAACAGGATCTTTACTTTTTCCTGATAACACAGCTTGTACGTATTGGTCTGCTGACATTTCTGTTGCCACTTTTTCGAATCCAGGCATTCGTCCACCACCAAGCAATCGGTCTAAGTTTTTATATATGACAAGATCATACATCGATTGCATTAACAGTTTCCCGATTTGAAGTCGACGATAAGCTGGTCTAACTCCAATATCAACAACGTAAAGAGTGTTCCCATGTGGGTTATGATTTTGAATATAACCGTTATCAGTTATTTCATCCCAAGTATGAAGTGGATGTTGTGGGTCAAACGAAACAAGTAAGGTCGTCATTGACCCGATAACTTGGCCATTTATTTCAACACATAATGCCCCTTCTTGAAAAAGGGACACATGGTTGAGAATTTGTTGTTTATTCCATAGCAAATCAGAAGGAAAAGGAGGAGGAAAACTTTCTTGTTGTATCGTATATAAATCATCAAAATCATCAAAAGTATAATTTCGAACAATCGCTTTAACAGGAGTGTCATTTTCAAATACAAATACTTCTTTTCTATACATTCTTCTTCTCCTCCAGTTCCCTTATAAACCAATTAGTTCATTTTTTTTCGTTAATTTCTCCCAATCAGGATATAAATCGACTCTACGGTCACGCCACGTTGTAACAGACCCTTTTTCCCTAACTTCATATAATAGCTGTAAATCCAAATCGGATGTAATAATCATATCATTATTAATATCGCCTTCCATCATAATTCCTTTTTGAGGGAAAGGGACATCATTAGGAGTTAAAATGGCAGCCTGACCGTAATTCGCTCGCATAAAGTCTACCGTTGGCAAGGCACCTACTGTTCCTGTTGTCACTACATATACTTGGTTTTCAATCGTTCTAGCTTGGCAAGAATAACGCACACGATAAAACCCATGAGAATCATCAGTGCAAGAAGGACAAAAAATAACATCTGCTCCCATCGCTTTCGCCATTCTCACAATTTCAGGAAATTCGATATCATAACATGTTAACACTGCAATTGTGCCTTTATCTGTTTGAAACACTTGTAATCCTTCACCAGGAGTAATATTCCATTCCTCTACTTCTGTTGGAGTAATATGCAACTTTGGTTGCTTTCCAATTCTACCATCAGGATAAAATAAATGAGCAACATTATATAAACGGCCTTGTTCCTCAATGACATGAGTACCACCGATAATATGCATACCCGTTTCCATCGCTAACTTTGTAAACAGAGTATAATACCATTGAGTATATTGTGGTAATTGCGAAATCGCAGGAGCTACTTGATTCGCATGTGGGATGGACATAAGTTGGGTCGTAATAAATTCCGGGAAAAGGATAAAGTCTGAATTAAATTCAGCAGCCGTCTTAACATAGTGGGTTACTTGGTTTTCAAACTCTTCAAAAGTAGCAATTGAATGTAGGTGATATTGTACAGCTGACACACGTAATTTCATTACGCCCCCTCCTTTATAGTAAAACAGTCTAAAAAGTATCGTACCATAAATTAAAGAAACGTCAATTGATATTAGCCTATTTTTCAATGTTTTTTATCCAATTCATTCAAGTATTCTATCTCCGAAACAACGACTGATTTTAATACAGTTTCTTCATGCTAGAAAATAGAAAAGGTTATCGCGTCATGCCAGCGATAACCCAATTTTTTAGTGAAATACAGTTATTCTTTCTAGTGAATGACGATGATGCGGATACCCTTCTTCGGCTTTATGACCAATCGGGACCAACGCACAAATTTTTTCATGTTCTTTTAGTTGCAACAAGCTTTTTATTTTAAGTTGGTCAAACCCTAACATTGGTACTGAGGAATAACCAAGACCTTCCGCTGCCAGTAATAAAAACCCAAGTGCAATGTTAGTTTGCGCCAGTCCCCACTGGCCTCTTTCTTCTACAGTCATGGAACCAAAAAATGCCGATAAATTCGCAATTTCTTCTTTTTCTTGTCATCTGGTACTCCAGGATGAATCGTTTCTTCAATATGGGAAATCACATCTTCCATATCACTAACAACTAATATGACACAAGGAGCAGAGGTAACTTGAGTTTGACCATAAGCCGCTTCCTGTAACTCTTGTTTCATCTTTTTGTCCATAACGGCATGAAAACGCCATGGTTGAAGATTCCAGGCACTCGGGGCTAATTTGGTTAACTGTATAATTTCCTCAATATCATCTTTCATTAATGTTTCTTCCTTAAATTTTCTAACACTATGCCTTGATTCAATCGCTTCTTGAACAGATAAATTTTTATGAGTCGTTTGACTGCTCATGTTCATCCCCCTTTACCGTCAATAGTATTTCCACTCATTTTGAAAAACTGAAAGGGAATTGTTTGATATTATTCCTCAATATCCTTAATAAAGTCTTTCGTTCTCATACCGAACCTTCGTAAATAAACAGTCGGTTCCACATGAATATGAGCTTTTTTAAAAAACTCATCCCAATTATCTTCCATACTTTTGAAATCTTTCGGTTTTTGCCTATACAAATCTTCACCAAAACCAAATACATCAATTCCATATTGCTCCTGTACTTTTTGTACAGTTCCTTCAACTTTATCTTTTATTTCTTGACCAATTTGTTTTTCATATGATTTGAATGTGTCTAAATCATCAACAACGTCATTACATTGGCTAGATTCTAATTCAGTTTCAACAATAAGGTCAATGAAAATTTCTGGAGTATTATTTTTCACATTTACTTTTATGTTTGTCGTTGACTGACTCACTCGTACTCCTAAATAGCGTTCTTTGTCGTTTTCACATGGAACACTTAATGTCGTATATGTTAAATCTTGTGTCCATAAATAATTTCGCGTCTCCTCCACCGTAAGAAAACCCTGTAATTTATCATCTTCAAAAAGGGCCATCCCATTTAATACAACGATGGCATCTAAGTCAACTTTTTTATTATTTTCAACTGATTTTCCTTTTTTTTCATCACCTTCAATTGTAACTGTTCCCATTATTGGATGTCTTCCCGATGAGCTTACTGCTGAAATAAAATCGGTTAAGCGTACATCCGGATCTCCCCCCCACTCTGTAATCATAGTTTCCACTTGAGTGTTTAATTTAACAGATGGAACTTCTTGTATTGGGTATGTTGTCCCAATAATGTCTTTTGCTTGGACCCCATTGGCCACAAGCATATTAAAGTCATTTCTGAACTCAATATTACGTTCTAAAAATTGCAGAAAAGGAGCTACTCCTTCTCTCGCCACATCTTCACTCACCACTAATGTTTGCATATGCCCATAAATCGGTGTTCGTGTAATGCCAACATTCATTTTATGAGCTAATTCAGCTAACGTTTCTCCTTCAATTGAAAATAAGATAGCAGCTGTATCTCCTTGTGCCGTTTGCATCGATAATTCACTGGAATTAATCACTTCTATTGTAGCAAGATAATGGCCATTTTCTCCTTTATCAATTGCAATTCCAGCAACAATGGATACTTCATTTAATTCTTGGCGGTCCCAACAACCACATAAACAACAAAGAACCATTAATGAAATAACGAAATAGTTTGCTTTCATTTTATTGTAATTTTTCTCCTTTGTTTGATTGGGTCATTGATGTTTTAGTATTTAAATATTTAGGTCTTTCCTTTAATGTTTTTATCGGGAACCGCACGAACACATCTTTATTATCTTCTACGATAAATGGTGCGATTGCAGCTAAATATGGGACACCAAACGAACGTAAGCTAACTAAATGAATGACGGTAATTAATAAACAAAATAATGTTCCAAATATTCCAAAACCTGCTGAGACTAGAATAATGCCAAACCGTAATAATCTCGCTGAATTAGCAAACGAATAAATCGGCGATACAAAGGTCGCCATTGCCGTTAATGCAACGACAATAACGAGAACATTCGATACAATCCCAGCCTCTACCGCAGCTTGACCAATAACAAGCGCTCCAACAATCGATACCGTTTGTCCAACGACTCTCGGCATCCGCACTCCAGCTTCACGCAAAATTTCAAAGGTTATTTCCATTAATAATAATTCAATAAATGCTGGAAATGGAACTCCCTCACGTTGCGCTTGCATACTAATCAATAAATTCGTTGGAATTAATTCATGATGAAAAGACGTTAACCCAATATAAAGACCAGGGAGACCTATCGCAATACAAAAAGCAATGTATCGCAAAATCCGAATAAATGAACTCATCATAAAATGTTGATAATAATCTTCACTCGCTTGAAAAAAATCTGCGAACACGACAGGGACCGAGGTCACAAAAGGACTCCCATCAACAAATATGACTATTTTTCCACCTATTAATTTAGAGGCAATTGCATCCGGACGCTCACTATGGTATGTAAGTGGAAAGGGCGTTAATGTTTTATCTGTTATCCAATCTTCTATTTGACCTGAATCTAAGATTGCATTCATTTTAATAGAAGAAATCCTTCTTTTTACTTCATTCACAATTTCTTCATTAGCAATATTGGAAATATAACTAACACAAATATCTGTTCTTGTCTCATGTCCAACAATAAATTGCTCAAACACAAGATTTGGATTTTTTATTCTTTTTCGAACAAGTGACATATTCGTTAACAATGATTCCGTAAAGCTATCTTGTGGCCCTCGAATAATTGTTTGAATATCCGACTTTTCAATAGCCCTTTTTTCATCATTAGCTACATGTACGGCTATACAAAAATTCACATTTTCCACGAAAAGTACAATATATCCTGATAAAATATGCCAAACGACTTCATGTTCATATTGTAGAATCGTTGAGAAATGACTTGAAAAATATTCTTTTTGAAATGCTGTTAACTCTTCTTTCGATTCAATAGAACATTGATTTAACGAGGAAAGAGTTAATGACTGCTTAACATCTTGTGAAATTCGGCTTAAATCAACCATCGTCTTCATATAGATAGCTAGTCCGGTTTGTTTCCCGATTTGAATGGGCTCCTGATAGAAATCAAAACTTTGGTGAAAAAGTGATGTAAACCGGTCTTTATTTTCTTGTAAATTCGGTTTGATTTGGGTTTGACTTTCCCCTTCAGCAATAAGTTCGCCCGGTGTGAAATTTGATTTCGTTTTATCTTTATTTTTTTTTGCCACCATGGAAGATAATATTTTTCGATAAATACTCAAGCGCTCAACCCCTTACCTTTCTGACTTTTCATCCTATTTTTAACAAACAATACGAGAAAAAGGAAAAGAGGAATACCAAACTGAAAAGGAAGATGAAAAAAATATGGAACGATCTCAAGACCTTCTTCATAATGCTCTACAATGTTCTCTGCAATTAAAATAGAAAACAAAGGTAATACTAGCGAAAATGGAAGTAAAAAGGTTCGGTATGGTTTATTAAATACATATTCAGCCCCTTTTAATGCTGCATAAAAAAACACACCAATTTTGACAAAAATACCAATTAACAAAATGAAAACAATGAAGATGTCGACTCGCTCAATAAACTCTAGTAATTCTACTTCCCGTGCAGCAACTAGAAGAGGGAAATTCGCACGATTCCGTATATCCACACCAAGGGCTAGAATTTGAAGCATTTCCGCATATGTAATAAGTAATCCACTTAATAAAATCGCAGCCACACTAACCTTACCGACATACTTAAAATTTGTAGTCAATCCTATAAAAACTAAAAATGCCACTAGTTCCCCATAAGGGAATACAATCATCGTTGGATAAACCGCTTCAAGAATCGGTGCAAATCCTTCAGAAAAAATTGGTAGCATTTTCTTAAATTCAAGTACTCCAGTGAGCAATAGTAAAACTCCCAATCCGATAATTAGTATAAAAAAATACGGAATGAAAATTTCTGTCGTTCTTGCAAACACCTCAAGCCCGTGAAATAACACATAAGCAATAATAACCGTCATAAAAATTGAAATGATTTCAATCGGCGTTTTTGGAAGAATTGTCGTAACAATAAGTTCACAAAAATCCCGAAGCACTCGTAACGCAAGATAAGAAAAGTATAAAAGATAACTGTAGGCAATGAGCTTTCCAATCTTTTTACCAAAAACAAAATCAATAATGCCGTATAAGCCTTTGCCCCCTGCCATTCGACTAATGAAATAATAAAATAGGAAAAGAAGCACTCCGGTAGAAATTGCAATAATTTCGGCGATCCACAGGTCCTGTTTTGCTTCTTGTCCCGCTCCAACGATTATCGTTGTCCCTATCGTAAACGCCGTCATTAAAACAAAATACTGCCACAACGAAATTTGTTCTCTCATTATACATTCCAATCCTCTATTTCTTATTTTTCTTCCTATGTTTTCGGTCTTCAAACACACAAATGAACAAAGCAACTAATGCTAAAATATTAAGAACCGTTCGGTATGGGCCCGTATCATATAGTATTAAATAATAAAAACTTCTCAATATTGTTATCTCATATACAAGCATGTCAAATATTACAAATATGCCAAACAAAGAAACTGTAAAGAGCAAAAAACCAAATGTGACCACGATTTTCCTCCAAAATTTGATTTCAAACTTAAGATTTACTTTGTTAGTTAAAATTATGTAACGGTTAAAACATGAAAAAGCCGTTTCAAC
Source organism: Alkalihalobacillus sp. LMS39 (assembly GCF_022812285.1). Taxonomy (NCBI): domain Bacteria; kingdom Bacillati; phylum Bacillota; class Bacilli; order Caryophanales; family Bacillaceae; genus Alkalihalobacillus; species Alkalihalobacillus sp. LMS39. Next base: position 2,395,903 of record NZ_CP093300.1, on the reverse strand, counting down.
GTCATTTCGACTTAAAACGGTCCATCATTATTTTTTGATATTGTTGAAATTAAAGCAAGGCAAAACGTAAAATGTCAGATTTTGCGCTTACCTGGAAAATAAAAATCATTATTATGATAAATTACGAATATGATTTTCTACACCTTTCATATAAGAATCACTGAGAACATTTTTACCTCCTCGTAAAATTTCTGTTGCGTATAATGGAGAAGGGGGTGTCTCTTTTTTCTTTTCAACAACAAAAAAGGTTAAAACATTTTCATACTGCTTGTTGGCAATGTCTACTTCTATAATTGCTGGTCGATATAATGAAATGTTCACACCTTCTCGTTCATATAAGTATTGAAGACCTTGCCAAGGTATTTTATACACTTTACCTTCGACAACTCCTCCTTCTTCCACGATATCAGCTTTTCCACCATCTGTAGTAGGTAAACTAAACCTTAGTGAGTATCCTTTTACTTTACCAACACCTACAACATTCGCAAAATAATCATGAACGCCTGCTTTTATAAAGCGTTCATCATCTAAACAAGATCCATATGCAAGATATAAAAAATCATTCTGTTCCTTTTCAAATTGGTATACTTTCCAATCTCCCAATTTAATTTTCGTTTCACATTGACTAAGTGACTCACCTGCTATGTATAGTAGCGCTTCGAATTCCCCTTTATCGGTATAGACGGTTTGACTTACGCGCTCATATAAATTCGTTTTTCCATCTTCTTTATACCCTTCTAATCCATTAATCGACTCGAGTTGCTGATCGTTCACCTCATACAATTCTCCGTATATTTTTTCGATCCCCTTTTTCATGACCGGATAGCCAAATGTAGTATCGTATAGTTCCCCTTTTGTCCAACATTGTTCCGCTCGTATGTTGGCATGTTGGACAAAATGATGGTTCGCTTCTCCTTTCCGTAATGTTCCATAAACAAATAATAAAGTTTTTTTCATATAACTCTCCCCTTTTTTACGTTGAAATACATTTTGAGAAACTAGAAAAATTGGAAAATTAAAACAAAAACAAGTGAAATTATGATATAATTATAATTCATTTTTATCGAAAGTGAGAGTGATTTCCTATCGAAATAGTAACATTGGAGCTTAAAGAGGCAGGTTATCAAGAAAATCAAAATACAATAGAAAATATTAATCTTTCTATTAACAAAGGTGAATTAGTTGGTTTGATTGGACCGAATGGAGCGGGAAAAAGCACAATTATCAAATCCATTCTTGGCTTACTGAATTATATGGATGGCGAGGTCACCATACATGACAATAAACGTTATGCATATATCCCTGAACACCCTACTTATTATGAAGAACTATCGTTATGGGAACATATTCAACTGGCGAAAACCGTTAATCAGATTGAGTCGGATGATTATTTCTCTCGAGCGGAAGAACTCCTCGAGTTGTTTCGATTAACAAAGGCAAGACACCAGCTTCCCTCTTCTTTCTCAAAAGGAATGCAGCAAAAGCTGATGATTATAATCGCTATATTGATTCAACCGATGCTATATATTGTGGATGAACCGTTTATTGGGCTTGATCCAAAAGCGATAAAAGACTTCCTGAAAATATTAGAGGAAGAAAGAAAACGTGGAGCAGCTATTTTAATGTGTACACATGTCCTCGATACTGCCGAAAAAATCTGTGACCGGTTTTACCTTATTAATAATGGACAGATTATTGCTCAAGGTACACTTCAACAACTTCAGGATGTAAGTGTCGCCCAAGGCTCTCTTATGGACTGTTTTTATACATTAATGGAGGAATCTGATGATGAATAGTCCATTTTCATTATTTTGGTTCCGCTTAAAAAAAGAATGGCACTATCAATACGATGTGTTTCGCTCAGCCGTTGACTGGATTATTTGGCTTTATATCATTGTGCCTATTATTGCACTTGTATTCTATCAATATTATTTATTATGGCAAGGAACAGCGAGTTGGGTCGAATGGGTACCTCTTCCTTTTCTATTTTTATTTTTGTTTATCCTTTGTTGGACAGGCTGTATTCGGCTGTTTTTAACTGAAGGCGATTTACTTTTTTTGCGCCAAAACAAAAAATGGCAGACTGCGCTCATGAGGTTCGGGATTCTGTACTCCATTGTTTTAAATATACTCTTTACGATGGTGATTTCCGTCATTGTCATCCCGATTTTATATTTGTATGCCCATTATTCCATTTATCATATTGGACTGTTTCTTTCATTTCTACTTTTATACCGACTTTTCATTCAATTTACTAAACAAATCGTTTTTGTTTCTTTTTCTGGTTTGCAACTCATTGCGATAAAGGTTGTTTTGTTTATTGCCTCATTAACGGTTTACGGCATTTTTTATCAGGAATCAACCCTCGTTCAATTATTTATCCTTTGTATTGTCATTATTATTTTGCCGTTACTGTATCGGATTAGAATGAAGAGGACATGGTGTTTTTTTGAAGATTGTGTAAGAGAAGGACAACAAAGATTAAAGATAACTTCGATCTTTATTCAAGCGAGTGGTTATCAATCAACAAAACCTTTGTTTAAACGAGAAAGGCCGTTATTGTTTTACAACTCTGCTTCTCTTTTTAAAAGAAGAAATAATCGAAATTTACTTCGAGAATTATTACTTAAATTTATTTTACGTGGAAAAAACCGATTTGCCCATTTATACCAAATTACAATTATTTGTATTCTAGCCATCGTATTTGTCCCATTTTGGGTAAAGTGGCTAGTGTTACTTTTCGGAATCTATTGTGTTATTCATTTAACACGATCTTATTGGAAAGAGGTCACATCCCATTCTTTTTATCGATTGTACCGGACTGAAAACAAAGAGGAAATTGACAAAGCCGTCAAGGATGTTATATTTTTTATTACGGTACCAAGTATTTTTTCGTTTGGTTTTGTTGCTGGACTTACTGGCTTTTCACTCTTGTATGGCTTTTTAATTGCCATACTATCAATATGTATAAGTTACTTTATCATTCGAGATATTTGGGTCAATTAAGAAAAACGATGAGTTCTTCTTGAATGTGCTTTCAACGCTTCGCTGCTAGCCCAATATTTTATGCTTTCTTATTATCTTTTTAAAAGAGAGCAGGGACTTGTCCCCGCTCTTTTTCTTTATCCACGTGTTTTTTTGATTTTACCAATACCTAGTTCGTTTGATTCTTTATGGATCGCTTTAATAAAGCTGATTGTCATCATTGCCATAATGATAGAAAATGGTAATGCCGCAGCAATCATTGTATTTTGGAGTGCTTGAAGGCCTCCTGAATACAATAAAACGAGCGAAATCGCAGATAGTAAAATCCCCCACGTCATTTTCACTCCATTTTTCGGATGGTGTGACCCATTTGTTGTCATCATCCCGAGTACATACGTGCCAGAGTCTGCTGATGTAATAAAAAAGGTACCTACTAAAATAATCGCAACTATCGAGGCAAAAAATCCAAGTGGATAATTGGCAAACACCGCAAATAACGACTCTTCCGTTGCAAAACTAGATATTTGGGCAATGCCATTGTATTCTAACATAATGGCTGATCCTCCAAAGGTCGAAAACCATAGGAAACTAATGATTGATGGAATTAATAAAACACCAAATACAAATTCACGAATAGAACGCCCACGAGATACACGTGCGATAAAAATGCCGACAAATGGTGCCCAAGCTATCCACCAAGCCCAATAAAAAATGGTCCAACCTTCAATCCACGCTCGACGGACCTCATTAAGAGGAGCGATCCTAAAACTCATAGCCGGTAGATTTTGCAAATATTGTCCTAATGTATCGGTGAACAAATTTAAAATGAAAACTGTCGGCCCAAATATAAACATTAATAAAAACAATAGAGCCGCCAGGCCCATGTTAACATTACTTAATATTTTTATACCTTTACTTAATCCAGACCAAGCGGAAATTAAGAAGAGGACCGTAACGCCTGCAATAATTATAAATTGAACAATAATATCTGTTGGAATACCAAATAAAAAAGCTAAACCACCATTAATTTGAATCGCACCAAAGCCAAGTGTAGTCGCAATCCCAATGACCGTTGCTAATACCGCAAAGATATCAATGACTTTTCCAGTGACTCCTTCCACTGCTTTTCTACCAATTAACGGTTTCAAAGTAGCACTAATTAATCCTTTTTCATCATGTCTGAATGTAAAATAACCTAATACTAGCGCAACAATTCCATAAATAGCCCAAGCATGAATGCCCCAATGGAAATATGTGTAGCGCATCGCATCACGAATTCCTTGATCAGTTCCGGCTTCTTCTGTAGGTGAACTAATGATAAAATGACTAATCGGTTCCGCTGTTCCCCAGAAAACTAGTCCAATCCCCATACCTGCACTAAATAGCATCGCTAGCCATGTTGGTCTTGTAAATTCAGGTTCTTCCTCCTGCTTCCCTAACTTTATTTTCCCAACTGGACTTATTAATAAATATAGACAAATAACAACAATAAGGGTAACTAAAATTAAATAATACCAGCCAAACGCTGAGGAAATAAATCCTTGTATGTTTGCCGTAGCTTGTTCTAATAGGTCAGGAATCGCAATCCCAACTATGACAAGGAGTAGTAAAATAGCTACCGACACATAAAAAACCGTTGTTCCACCTTTTTTCATCATTTTATCCTCCTTCTTTCCACCAATCCTGTTCGTAGTGTAACCTCTCTTTTTTTTGTCATACATGCGAAATTACAATGAAATCCCACAATGACAATGATTTTTGTTATGATAATACAAAAGACAAGAAAGGAAACTCAACAATGGAAAGTCAGCTTCATGAACATTTAAAAAGGCAAGCTCTTTATTGGCTAAAAGATAAGATGACAGATTTATGTGCGAACGAAGTAAAACTGTTCATACGAAGAAAGCGGCTGAAAGCGGATGCGCTAGGCATTAATTTAGAAAGGAAAGAAGCACGTATTATTGAAGTGAAAGTAACAAAAGAAGACTTTAAACGAGACGAAGTTCTCCATGCCAATTACGGCTATCATGCTCTTGCAAACTATGCTTATATTCTGACACCTGTTGGATTACTTCAAAAAGAAGAAATCCCTATTGGGTACGGATTATTAGAGATCGACGAATATGATGTGATTAAAGTCATTAAACGACCTGTCCGAAATCCTAAACCACAATTGAAGCTCGATACACTTGTAAAGCGAACAGGTCGGGCAGCTACAAACGCGGTATTGTTTCAAGAACTATCAAAAGAAACAAAAGATATAACGAAAGGTGCTTTTTCCAAAAAACCGAAAGTTCATCTTATTAGTGCGACTTGTCCGTCATGTAAAAAAAGAAAACAATATTTAATAAAGAAAGAGCAGGAAACAGTACCATGTATAGCAAGAGGTTGTAAACAGGATATACCCTTAAACAAAGCGCGTGTTCATCATATAACGGCATATAATGAAGATTTTTTTGCTCAAATGCAAGCGTTAATGAAGGAATAAAACTAGTAGTGGTAGACTAACCTGAAAGGCAATGAATGACAACATGATAAAAAATACATTATTTCTTTTTCTTACTTTCCTCTTAAGCGCTTGTACTTTTCAAGAGGAAGTAAATATTGCACCTGAGCCACAACAACAAAGTACTCAAAGTGAAAGTACCGATACGATTGATAAACCTGAACTAATCGTTCATTACATCGATGTTGGCCAAGCTGATGCAACATTATTTGAATACTCCTCTGACGGCATCGATTATCGAATATTAATTGATGCGGGAAATTGGAATCGGACAGATGTACTAGACTACCTAGACAAAAACAACATTACCCATCTTGATATTTTAATAGGCACTCATCCTCATGCTGACCATATTGGACAAATTGACCAAATTTTAATGACACTCGATGTAGGAGAAGTTTGGATGTCCGGCGAAATGGTAGCTTCTGATACGTTTTCTCGTGTTCTCGATGCGCTCGAATCTACAGGGGTTAGTTATCATGAACCTAGAGCTGGAGATAATTATGACATTGGCCCACTCATTCTTGAAATCGTGAATCCTGAAAAACGAACTGGAGATGTACATAAAAGCTCAATTTCACTACGGGCCGTATATGGAGATGTGACATTTATGTTTACCGGAGATGCCGAACATGAAACAGAAAACGAAATCATAAACAACAATCTAGAAGTAGAATCAACGTTTCTTCAATTGGGTCACCATGGATCAAACACATCAACAAGTTCCGAATTCCTCAAAGCCATAAATCCTGAAGTAGCGATTTATTCGGCAGGTAGTGGAAATTCTTATGGTCACCCCCATCAAGAGGTGATAGACCGCGTTCTATCCAATGATATCGCACTTTACGGAACAGACATCCATGGAACGATTATCGTTCGCACTAATGGAACGAACTATGACATTACTTCAGAAAGAACGAGTCAAATCGAACATAAACAAAAACAAACTAATACAACAGACAACATAACTGCTTGTATTAACTTAAATCAAGCCTCACTTACAGAGATTGAACAAATCATCCATATCGGAGAAAATAGAGCCGCTAATGTGATCGAGTTAAGACCGATTGAGTCCCTTGATGAGTTAACAAAAATTAATGGAATAGGACCCGCTCGGTTAGCTGATATCCTTGAAGAAAACAAAGCATGTATCGGAGGCGAATAAATGCGTTTACTCGGCTGTATTGACCGAATTGTCGACCAGCAAAATGCTGTTATTGTTATTGAACAACTGAAAAAGGAAATAACCGTACCTATCTTATCATTGCCACAAGGAAGTAAAGAAGGCAGTTGGCTAACATTTGAACTCACTAACCATAAAGCTGTAAACTTTCAACTCCAAACCGACATAACCATTGAAAAAAATAAAACCGTCGAAGAAAAGTTAAATCGACTAAGAGCTAAAAGAACAACAAGTCAATTTCAAAGGAAAAACTAACTCATACACTTTTCGTATAATCAAAATAGAACCTTCCCTTTAATGGGATGGTTCTAATTCAATTTCAGCTTCTTTTTGTTCAAAACGAATAATAAATGATGTTCCTTCACGACTTGTTTTAATATCGATACACGCAGAATGTCTTGAAGCAATACTATAACAAATCGCCAACCCTAAGCCTGTACCGTCCTCTTTCGTAGTGAAAAATGGCGTCCCGATATTTTCCAAATCTTCTTTTTTAATTCCAGGTCCTTGATCTTTAATGGCAAGAATAACACTTTGTCCTTCTTTATAAGTTTGAATTGTCAGCGTGCCACCTTCAGTCATAGCCTCTAACCCATTTAAACAAATATTTAAGATGAGTTGTCTAATTTCTTTTTCATCTAAAAATAAAGGTGTACATTCTTCTAATTTTAAATCAATCGTATTGTTACCCATTAACGCTTCTGCTCTTAATAAAGGATGGAGCTTCATAATGACATCATTTAATGATTGGATTTTCTTGTCGGCCGTTTTGTCTTTTGCAAATGTTAAAAATTCAGTTATGATACCATTCGCCCTATTTAATTCGTCAATCATTAAATCAATATATTCTTGTGGTTGTCTTATTTCTTCTTGAATTTTCATCAGCTGCAAAAATCCAAGAACAGTTGTCATCGGATTTCTAATTTCATGTGCAATTCCAGCTGCCATTTCTCCGACTAGATTTAACCTGTCTAAACGAGAGATTTCTTTTTCCATTTGCGTTCTTTGTGTAATATCGGTAATCGTACTAATGATACATGGTTCATCATTAATCATAGCTCGTTCAGTGGATAATAACCCTTCACGCAGTTCGCCCGATTTAGTTTCAAATGAAACACGTTCATTAAACAGAGAATCTTGCATGTCAAATGCGACCATATCATTCATTTTTCCATCCGTCGATTTAATGTTTAAAAAATTATCTGAACGGTCGATAATATCATTCAACTCATATCCTGTAAATTCTGACCACGTCCGATTTACATCAATATAATGGTGAGTTGTCAAAGACCGAATAGCCATTAAGTTCGGACTAAATTGAAATACTTTTTGAAAACGTTCTTGGGAAACTTGTAATTCTTTGTTGGAACGAACAAGTTCTTTTGTTTTTTCATGAATAATCATTTCAAGGTTATTTGATTTCGTCGTTAAATCAATTGTTTGTTGTTTTAATAAGTTCCGTTGTATTTCAATTTCTTTTTGCTTTAAATGGATTTGCACGAAGGCCTCTACCTTACTTTTCAAGATGTTTGGGTTAAATGGTTTAAATATGTAGTCAATTGCTCCTTTTGAATATCCTTTATTTACATGTTCATTCGCTTTGCTTAACGCTGTAATAAACAATATCGGAATATGTCGTGAGCTTTTTCGTTGCTTGATGATTTGTGCCGTTTCAAACCCATTTAACCCAGGCATTTGAACATCCATTAAAATTACAGCAATGTCATATTGAAGCACAAATCGTAACGCTTCTTCACCTGATTGCGCGCGTATTAAATGATAGTTTTCTGATACAAGTACAGCTTCTAATGCCATTAAATTTTCTGGCCGGTCATCTACCATTAAAATGTTCACTTTATTATTATCACTCATGCTTTATCCCTCTGTTTCTTTTGTATCTTTTTCCATACCCAGAGCGAATCTGTTGGTGCCATGTTTACATTAACCCCCTTTAGTCAAGTGTAGAAGCTTTTTGGTAAATCTTTTCAGCAGAATCAATCTCACGATATAAGTTTGCCTGTTCGTTTCCTGTCATCGCCTCTTTGCTTCCTAACCCTAGAAACCCTCCTTCACTTAAACTACGATAAATAAGATCATAGACTCGGTCAGTTAAATGTTTATTGAAATAAATCATAACATTTCTACAGATTACGACATGGAACTCATTAAAAGAATAATCCGTAGCCAAGTTATGATGAGCAAACACCATATTTTTTCTTAAAGAAGGATGGAGCTTCACATAATCTTGATATGCCGTATAATACTCTGAGAACTCTTGCATTCCACCTGCTTGATGATAGTTTTTTGTATATAATTGCATTTGCTGAAAAGAAATTTTCCCTTCTGCCGCCCGTTCTAAAATATCTTCATTCATATCTGTTGCGTAAATTTTAGCTTTATCATACAAACCTTCTTCTTTTAGTAAAATCGCCATGGAATAAGCTTCTTCACCAGAAGAACATCCAGCATGCCATATTCGGATAAAAGGTAATTTTCGTAAATGCGGTACGACATTTTCGCGAAATGATTTAAAAAACGTAGGGTCCCGAAACATTTCTGTTACATTAATCGAGAGATCATTTAATAATCGATCTAAGTATTCTTGTTGATGAAGGACTTTTGCCTGTAATTCAGATATGGAATTCAACCCTTCGACTTGTTTTCTATTGACGATGCGTCTTCGAATGGACGAAAACGCATAGTCACGAAAATCAAAACCATAATAACGATAAATCCCATCAAGTAGTAATTCTATTTCGATTTTTTCAAGCTCACTTTTCGTTGAATTTTCTACTATCATCAATGTCTCTCACCCTCATTATAAAGCCAAACTTTAATTAATGACACGAGTTGTTCGATATTCACTGGTTTACTTATATAATCTGATGCACCAGCATTAATACATTTTTCTTTATCTGTTTTCATTGCTTTTGCCGTTAAAGCAATAATCGGTAAATGCTCAAATTGTTCTTTTTTCCGGATTTCTCTCATCGCATCAAAACCATTCATTTCTGGCATCATAATATCCATTAATACAATGTCAATCGCATCATTTTCTTCTAACATATGAATAGCTTCCTTACCGTTTTCCGCAAATAGGACATCCATCTTTTGAGACTCTAATGCAGTCGTTAAAGCAAACACATTTCTCATATCATCATCAACGACTAACACAACTTTATTTTCGAGAAGGTGCTTTGACTCAACTTCTTCTTGTTGCGCTTCCACTTCGACACTCTCTTCCTCAACCTCTTTCTCATCTCCCACTATTTCTTCTGAAGCAGCTACTTCAATGTCTGAACTTGTCAGTCCTGGCAACCCTTCAAAGTCAGGTAAGTGTAAAGTAAATGAGCTACCTTGTCCTTCGATGCTCTCAACTTCAATAAACCCACCTAAACGAGTTGCTAAATCTCTACAAATTGATAAACCTAAGCCCGTACCACCATATTTTCGCGACGTTGTGCCATCACTTTGATAGAATGCTTCAAAAATACTTTCTAGTTTATCCTTGGCAATGCCAATACCTGTATCAATCACAGTAAATTTAATTTTCGAACGTGAATCACTGCCTAAGCCTTGACTAATTCTAAGAGTGACCCCACCTTCATTTGTAAATTTGAAGGCATTTGATAATAAATTCTTTAATATTTGTTTTAGACGTTGATCATCAGTAAATAAAATAGTTGGTGCGTCAGAATGTACATCGATTGAGAAATAGACCCCCTTATGTCTAGAAACAGGTAAAAACTGCCGTTTCACAAAGGCTTCGATGTCAGTTAAAAGGACTTCTTCCGGATAAACTTCAAATTTACCTGATTCAATTTTTGATAAATCTAAAATGTCATTAATTAAATCTAATAAATCTGTACCTGAAGAATAAATCGTATGCGCATGTTCAATTTGCTTTTCTGATAAATTTCCTTCCGTATTTTGAGCAAGCATTTGCGATAAAATCAACATGCTGTTTAAAGGTGTTCGCAATTCATGTGACATGTTTGCTAAAAACTCTGATTTATATTTAGAACTTAATTTAATGCCTCGATTTTTTTCTTCAAGGTCTTCTTTAATACGCTGTAATTCTTTCGTCTTGTCATCTGATTTCTTATATTGTTCATGGAGCTGTTCATTAATTAAACGGAGCTCTTCTTGTTGTTGTTGAAGCTCTTCTGACTGCGTTTGTAATTCTTCTGTTAACGTTTGTGACTCTGATAGAAGTTCTTCAATTCTCATATGGTCTAATATTCGGTCAATACTTGATCCAGAAGTTTCACATACTTGCTGAAGTAGTCGGTTCTCAATTGATGTAAAGGGTTCAAACTTTGCAATTTCCAATACGCCGTAAATGTCCCCTTCAAATTCAATTGGAAGTAAAAGCAATGTCGTTGGATTTGCTTGGCCAAGTCCAGATTTAGTTACAATATAATTACTAGGTAATGTTTCAAACGATAAGGTTTGTTTATCTTTTGCACATTGGCCGACAAGTCCTTCTCCAATGTCAAACTTTACATGCGGTATATCTTCCCCATTTCCAGCATAAGCAGCAATCCTGTTCATAGCACCACTTCCATTTGTCACATAAAAAGCACTGTAACTGGCTTGAACTAATGGTGAAACTTTACAAAGAAACAACTGTCCGAATTCTTCCAAATCTTGAATCCCTTGAAACTCGATAGCCAACTCCGTATGTTTTGTCTTTATCCAGTTTTCCTCTTGTAATGAAAGCTTCAATTCTTGTTCATGTTGAAAACTCGTTTCAAGCGAATTGGCCATTTCATTATAGGCCAACCCTATTTCACCAATTTCATCTTTTGCATTCACCTCAACCCGAGGAAAATTCCCATCTTTGATGTTCGTAACATTTGTCATTACTTGTCTAACTTTATTAATGCTTGTTGATATACTTTTTACTACAGAGATGCTAACTCCAAGTACTAAAGCAACACAGACGATTACAATAATAATGAGAGCAGTAAATGTTACTTGATAGGCTTGTTCAGATTCTTGTAATGACTGGTTCATAAGTTCTTCTTCATAAGAAGTAAATTTCTCAATTTCAGTTACAATAACTTGTCGTATATTCGTTGTATCATTCATGAGTAATTGTATTGCACTGTCTTTACTACCATTTGATACTTCATCTATAATACTTTCAATAAAATCACTATAGGCTTGATTATGTGATCGAAGACTAATTAGCGTTTCCCTTGTTTGGGCATTTATAGAAGGAACTAACAATAATGATTCAATCGTTGTGGTGGTATTCTCACGTAAAGTATGTATTTGACTAATCTTTTCAATCGTATCCTCTTGATTATCTAGAAGTAATAACTCCCTAATTTCTCTACCAGTTGTAAGGGTGTCACCTTTTAAAGAATTTACAAGTTTAACACGTTCATAGTTTTCTTGAACAATCTCTTCCATAAACTTATGTTGTTGATTTAGGGTGAATAGCATATAACTTGCGAGAAGTAATAAAATGATTAGTATAAAGCCAAACCCTAAGTATAATTTTGTTTTTACTTTCATTATGTCACCTTTCTCATCGTATTTTCATGTCCAAATATGTAATGAAATCTACTATCTTCCTATGATTATAACAGAAAATTGGATCATTTTAGTAGCATATGTACTTTTGTTGAAAATCTATGTAATTAATTGCTAGTTTTCTTTCGTTTCTTTTGGGATAATAAAGAAAATATTGAATAATTATGTTGGAGGGTTAGAGGTTAAAATGAAAATAAACTATAAAATCAATGAGCCTATTAACGCTAACGAGTTAGCGACAGTGTTTTCTGCATCTGGCATTCGCAGACCTGTAGAAGATGTAACTCGTTTAGAGAAAATGCTAAACGAAGCAGATATTTTGATTACGGCCTGGCACAACGATCAGGTAATTGGAGTAGCTCGTGCTTTAACTGATTATAGCTATTGCTGTTATTTATCAGACCTAGCTGTAGATAAACGTTATCAAAGTAATGGAATTGGAAAAAAATTAATTGAATTATTACAAAACGAGTTAAGCGAGGAAGTTGCACTACTCTTACTTTCTTCACCAACTGCCATGGATTATTATCCACATATCGGCTTTGAAAAAATAGATAATGGATTTATTATTAAACGAAAGAAATAAAAACAACGAGTCACAAGTGACCCGTTGTTTTTTATTTGTCTTCATTCGAAAACCAGTCTGTTATAAGCTCTTGTAATTTTTCAATTTCTTCTTCTGGTAATTCTTGTTGCAGTTTGTTTACATAGTCAAACATGTCTTCCATTGATAGTTTTGCAAGAAGTTCAATCGGAAGCTGGAATTCATTCTGTGTTTCTTTAGTTCCAAATGGGTCTTCAAGCTCCTTCACACTACCCTCTTCATTTAGAATATCAAACCCAACTTGTTTTTCTGTAATTTCATCATTGTTTTCATATCCCGCTATATTATCAACATAACGTTTCACTTCGCTCGCTTTTTCTTTAAAATTTGTGAAAACAGATTGACCTTGATCTGTTGAAATGATGCTGATAAAAACTAGAAATAGCAATCCTACCCAAATTAAACGCATAACTACCTCCTAACACCGAACAACTTTATTAACCAGTATGTACATGCACTTTGTCATTTACACCTATCACTTTTCCATTTACGCATGCCCTACAAACGGAAACTTCCATTCTTCTGGTAAGTGAATCGAAGATGATTTCATATAAAACACGTCATTTTCATTCGTACTCGTATGAGCTACAGCTTCACAGTCAGGAAATGAAGGGGTAAAATGAAAAACGATATTTGTTTTCTTTGCTGAACTTATAGCTTCAATGACAACTCGAAGTTCGATTTTTTGTTTACTTAACACAGCATACAGATGAATCGTCTCTTGTTCTTCTTTATATATAACAATAGCATGTAAGTCTTTGAAAAAGTAAATATCGGATGGAAATACAGTTAAACAATAAAAGGCAAAAAGATATTCCGTATCTAATACGTCAAAGTGAGAAAGTATTCTGTTATGATAAAAATCTAATAATAACGTAATATCTTCTTTTATAAATGGATTTAATTTAAGATGTGGTTTGCGATTTGGGTTATGTTCCATTACAACAGAGTATTTTGTTTCTAGAGCAGTAGTAAATCCAAACTTCGGATAAAAGTCTAATACTGTTTGGTTAGCGAATAAAAGAAAGCCATCATATTCGCTATGATACTTATCGAGTACATAATTCATCAGTGTTTTTGCTAATCCATGGTTTTGAAACTCAGGTTGTGTCATAACAGTACCAATTTGAATAACGTTATGTATTTTAGAATTTATGAAGAGACGCTGTTTATTAACGGATACGTTTGCTACTATTTGCTCGTCGGAAACAAAGGAATGACATTCGTATCGGTCATTCCAAAATCCTGCTTTAAACCACGGTTGAAAATCAATGTTAAATGTTTGTCTAGCTAAATGAAAAAAACTTTCCCGTAAAATGTCATTCTCCTTGTAGTTCTCGACTAACTTTACATGCATCGTTATCGCCTCTTTATTTTGAAATGTGCTCCATACCTATAAGATATGTTCGAACCATATTTTCAAAGCTTTCATTTAAATCAAGTGGAAAACCAAAGCCACCAGCTTGTTCAAGAGAAGCGAAGCCGTGTAACAAGCTTCTAATTCCCCTCACCATATGAATCGTTTGTTCCTTTTCAAGATGATATGGCGTCAGTACATCTATCATCAAGTGAACCATGTCGTTTGCCACCTTTTCAATTTCAAGGTCCTTTGCATCAGGTGCTTTTAATGTCATTTCGTATAATCCTGGATGAGTTCTTACAAATTCTAAATAAGACCGACCAATTGATAAAATGGCTTCCTCTCCTTGTTTATCATTGACTGCTTCTTTCATCCCCTCATAAAGCTTTACTAACCCATATTGGGCTAGGTGTTTTTTTAAGCCTTGCAAACCATTAATATGATTGTATAAAGAAGGAGACTGAACATTTAATGTTTTAGCCAATGTCGCCATTGTAATGGCTTCAATCCCTCCTTCATCTACAATATTCGTTGCTGCTAATAAAATTGTTTGTAAATCAAGTCCCATACGTGGTGACATTTTTTACGCTCCTGTCTTTGCTTCGTTTTTCACTGCATCGTTAATCGCTTTTTTCATTGCTTCTACAGGCTGTTTAATCATATCTCCATGGCCAACAGCTAACAAACTCGGATTATATTGAAGGAGATTTTCTGCACTTTGTATCGCTAACTCTTTACTCCATGTCGCCAATGCAGGAAATGGAAATAACCATCTTACTTGCCCTGCAACGGCTAACCCACCTTTTGTTTGAAAGGCATCTCCTGCGATTAATGCGTTCGTTCGTATATCCATAAAGGCCATCATACCTGGAGTATGTCCTGGTGTTGCTATAGCTAAAAGAGAGCCAATGCTATCTCCATTACCTACTAATATATCAGGTTTTACCTTACTTTGTTTCGGTATACCACCACGAAGCGGTAATTGCGGTTCTGATTGTAGAAGAGAGTGGTCCCCCGCCCAAATTTTCGCATCACGTCTTGATAAATATATTTTAACATGGGGTAATGCTTTTTTTAACTTTTCCAATGCACCCATATGATCATCATGTACATGGGTAATGACAATACGAGTAATCGGCTTTTTTAATTCTTCTGCAATTTTCAAAATCTTTTTTGCATGAATTGATAACCCTGCATCAATTAATGTGAATTCACTTCCCTCATCAACCAAGTAACAATTTACAGGAAAAAAACGTGGCATAAAAGCGATTTGATATAAAAACTTTTCTTTCGTTAGTTTCATTACAAGAACACTCCAATTCTAAAACTAATGGTATTAGTTTAACTATAACTAATACTATTAGTTTTTACAAGAAGAAATAATAAACCCTCTCAAAAAAAAATGAAAGGGTCACTATTATTACCTACCATCTCTACCACGGGCACCAACAGATTTCCCCATACTTCGAGGTTTCACTTCACCTTTTAACGTCATCTCACCTAGATGTTCTTCCCCATCTGGATATTTTGCTTTATGGTTCTTTTGTTCCTCTTTGAACTTGTCAAAGTTTTCATTCACCATGAAAAAACCACCTTTTCTTTTCCAGTTTCTCCTGTAGTTTTGTGTTTATATCTTGTTTTTATTCGTTCGTTAACGAACATCAACAAGATGAGCAATCGGAATAAAATGCCTTTCATCAAATTGGTCCACAACACGTAATTGTTTGTTCACCGAATCTATATAATGAACTTTGCCAAGTACAATACCATACTTTCCGTCATCCCAGTAAACAAACGTCAACAAATGATTGTGTTCCATTGCTTCACAAATGAAATACTCAAATTCCTCTAATTGTTGAATATCAACAATTGGCTTTTCTACAGTTTTGAGTTGTTCCGCTACCTTACGTAATCGTGATACATGTTCCGGAATCATCATCGCCGTCCACTTTATATTTCCTCTATCCTTAAGCATGAAATAGCCCCCAGTTGCATATTGTAAAAAGGAACAAACGTTCGTATAATTATTATATAGGAGGTTGAAAAAAATATGCAAGGTATTTTAAAGCGATCTTTTATTTCTCAAACACCAGTTGAAATCATTTATATGTCAAAAAACGGAACGATCACACAACGAAAAGTCACTATCCAACAACTAGATGATCACCTACTCATCGGCTTTTGCCATGTACGAAATCAAAAAAGAATGTTTCTTATCCAAAATATATTGTCTGCAAAACCTGTTCATCGAAAAGAAAAAGCGATTTAATTTTAGAACGTTCTCCCCTATTTCTATGTCTTCGCATATTTACAGTGTGGAAAGGGGGTGAAAAGATGTTAACCAATTCTCGTTTAGTGATTGTGTTTGAAACAGGAGTGGATAGTAAAGGTGAACCTACATTTAAAACAAAAAGCTTTAACAACATTAAAACCGATGCGACTGACGCACAACTTTTAGCCGCAGCAGAAGCGTTAACACCATTGCAAGGCTGGATTTCAAACAAAGTTGAACGAAATAACGTGTATTCGCTTGCGTAAGTTTATTTATATTTTAAATGAAAGGAGAGAAACTCGATGAACAAACGATTAGAATTATTATTTCAAAATGAAAGTGGAGCGACAGTGACACTTTCATTAGATAATCCTATTTATCCAGCAGAGCCAATCGCCATTCGTACAGCCATGGAAGGGATTATTATGACAAATTGTTTTACGTCAACAGGTGGGAATATTGTTGCTATCAAGTCTGCTCGCATTGTCGATAGAACGGTTGAAGAAGTTTTACTTTAATTAAGAAGGAGCTTGTCTCCTTCTTTTTAAAAGAAAGGAGGAAAAATGTGTGGAACCTTGGTTACCATTATTAAGTGAATTTGGATTTCCTGTAGTCGTAACATTGTACCTTCTGCACCGGATGGAGAAAAAATTGGACCTTGTCAATGAATCCATTCAAAAATTACCAGAACACTTACTCCAAATATCTAAATAAATCCGTTTTACCCTCTCCTTTATGAGAGGTTTTTTATTGTTCACGGTAATGAAGCGGCCATGAAAACCGTTATCTGTGAACATTGTTAGTGTTTTGGAACGTTAGAGGACACAGGAGCAGTTAATCATAATATATCGCTAGGAATAGCATTGCATTTGCGCAAATAGGAGCCCCTGTGGCCGCTAAAAAACGGAAACCCTTATCATGTTCACAAATAACGGCTGCACTGACCGCAAAAATGAGAGTTGTTATTTATTCACGTGTCCAAACATTGAATTTGTTCTTTTTCTTCTTAATTATTTCGTTCAACTAAATAATTTTTCCTTTTTTATACATTTTTTTAATGATATAATAAATTGTATATTATGATTGGACTACTCGGGGGGGATATTATGGAAGTAAATCAAGAAACTCAATCAGAAAAAGAACTAAAAGACCGTTTTCTACACCGCGATTTACGAGCAGGTGGCATTATCCGAACGATTGCTTTATTTTATGACGCCGTCATTCTCGGTATGGTGTTATATATGGTTGCAGGTGCTACGACTTTATGGATTATGACAAATACTGAAACGCTATTTATTGGTAATCCCGAAAGAGCCAGACAAGATATACTTGAAAATGAACCACATCTATTTATTATTAATTATGTAATATTAGGTTCAATCTTTTTAATTTACCAATTTATTTATCCAATGTTTAAAAAACAAACATTTGGTATGATGATTGCCGACTTAACATTAGTAGATGAAAATAGGCAACCACTAACAAAGCGCCATTATTTAAAGAGAGAGTGTTTAAAATTAGTTCTCTTCCCGACCTACTTCATGTCGTTTGGTAAAGAAAGACGGACATTATATGATAAGCTAACAAATACTTACTTAATGAAATATTAATACCCTTTGCTTAATAAAGGGTGTCCAAATGAGTTAGGGGGCTAAATAGCTAATATAGTCGTTTCGGACATCTATTCCGCTATTTAACAAAATAGGTGTGATGTTTGGATGCTAACGGACATCTATTCCGTTAACTCAAGAAAACAGGGACTTTTTATTGTTTTTTCATTGAAATAACGGAATAGATGTCCGATACAAAATAGCAAAGCTAGTTTTTTTATACAATAACGGAATAGATGTCCGAACGGAATTAATAAAGGAAAAGTCCACTTCGACTTTTCCTTTCTTTTTTTGTATTCCGCTTTATGACACCACTTCTGAAAATTGACTTTGATAAAGTTCAGCATAAAAACCTCGTAGTTCTAGCAATTCCTCATGATTCCCTTTTTCAACGATATCACCGTCTTTCATAACTAGAATCATATCCGCATCACGAATTGTCGACAGACGGTGGGCAATGACAAAACTCGTTCGTCCTCTCATAATATCTTTCATCGCTAATTGTATATTCATTTCTGTTCGTGTATCCACACTACTTGTCGCTTCATCTAATATAAGAACGGTTGGATTTGATATTAATGCTCTCGCAATCGTAAGGAGTTGGCGTTGACCTTGTGAAATATTTGTTGCATCTTCTGACAATACGGTATCATACCCGTCTGGTAATGTTCTAATGAAATCATCCGCATACGCATGGCGGGCAGCTTGAATAACTTCTTCTTCTGTTGCTCCTTCTCGACCATAGGCGATATTATCTCGAATCGTCCCTTTAAACAACCATGTATCCTGGAGAACCATCGCAAACAAACTTCTAGCTTGAGGACGAGAAAGCTCGTGTAAATTGATGCCATCAATGGAAATGGACCCTCCATTTACTTCATAAAACCGTAGTAATAAATTTATAATCGTCGTTTTCCCTGCTCCTGTTGGCCCTACAATGGCTACGGTTTGACCTGATTTTACATCTAACGACAAACCTCGAATAACTGGTTTTTGTTCATCATATCCAAAGCGAACCCGCTCAAAGCTTACGTCACCTTTTATATGCTCAAGCGAAACAGAAGCTTCTTTTTCAAGGGATTCCTCTTCTTCATCAAGCAATGTAAAAATTCTTTCAGCAGATGCAACGCCAGTTTGAATCATATTAGCGATTCCTGCCATCTGTGCCATCGGATGTGATATTTGTTGAGAGTACTGGATGAAAGCTTGCACATCCCCAATTCGTATTGAGCCATTAAGTACTAGTAACCCCCCGGCTATACTTACTAATATATAGCCAATATTACTTATAAACATCATCATTGGCATCATGATACCTGAAATAAATTGTGCTTTCCACCCTGCTTTATATAATCGATCATTAATATCATCAAATGTTTTAATTGATTCGTTTTCTTGACCGTATGCCTTCACAACGTTATGCCCACTAAACATTTCCTCAATATGCCCGTTAACACTCCCTAATTCCTCTTGTTGACTAACAAAGTGTTTTTGCGAAAATGAAGCAACATATTTTATCACAATCCCGCTTAGTGGAATCGTAACGAACACGACTAAGGTAAGCAACGGACTAATAATAAACATCATGACAATAATTCCAAGAACCGTTATGATCGTTGTTATCAATTGTGTTAACGCCTGTTGAAATGAATTATTAATATTATCAATATCATTTACAGCACGACTTAAAATATCACCATGTGAATGTTGGTCAAAATATGTTAAAGGCAATCTTGTTAGTTTTTCATTTACTTCTTGTCGCATTTCAGCAATCGTTCGTTGCGCAACGCTTGCCATAATAAATTGTTGAAGAAACGCAAACAAGGCTGATAACGTATATAATCCAAGCAACACAAGCAATAAATTTCCTAGAAATGGATAGTCTACTCCTGTTCCACCAAGAAAACTATCAAACAAAGATGATGTAGCATCACCTAATAATTTCGGACTAATAATATTAAACAACGTCGAAAATAAGGCGGCAATACCAACAATTATTAGTAAAAATTTTCTTGGTTTTAAATAACGAGATAAACGAATAACCGTTTTTTTAAATTCTTTTGGCTTTTCTGCGGGCATCATATTTGGACCATGCCCCATCCCTTTAGGCGGAGTAGGCTGCTGTTTATTACCAATCCCTCTTTTTATTTTACTCATGCACTTTCTCCCTCCGTTTGTTGGGAAGCTACGATTTCTTGGTAAATTTTATTCGTCTGCAATAGTTCCTCATGTGACCCGCTTCCTGCTACTTCGCCTTCATGCATTACGATAATTTGTTCTGCGTCCTTTACCGTATTGACACGTTGAGCAACAACAATCATTGTCGCATCTTTCGTTTCAGCTTGTAACGCCTTTCGCAAACGAGCGTCTGTTTTATAATCTAGTGCAGAGAAGCTATCATCAAATAAATAGATATTCGGTTTCCTCACAAGAGCTCTAGCAATCGATAACCGTTGTTTTTGTCCGCCAGATAAATTTGCACCCGCTTGTTCAATCATCGTTTCGATTCCATCATCTTTTTCATTTACGAAATCGATCGCCTGTGCTGTTGTTAACGCCTCAATGACTTCGTTATCAGTTGCTTCTAACTTCCCAAAGCGGACATTGTCGGCAATCGTTCCTGTAAATAAAGATGCTTTTTGAGGAACATACCCTATTTTCTGTCGTAATTCTTGTTGGGGCATTTCTTTTACATTCACCCCATCAACTTTTATCATTCCACTTTCCACATCATAAAATCTCGGTATTAATTGCAAAAGCGAAGTTTTTCCAGCCCCTGTGCTCCCGATAATAGCAGTTATTTCACCGGGTTTAGCTGTGAAACTTACCTTTTTGACAGCTGGTTTCTCTGCTCCTTCATAACGGAAGGTTACTTGTTCAAACTCGACATATCCATTCTTATCAGAGGACGTGACCGGATATTTGGGATCATGAATAAGTGGGTGCATTTTTAATACTTCATTTATTCGTTTGGCTGAAGCTTGTGCTCGTGGAATCATAATAAATGCCATCGATAACATAATAAGCGACATTAATATCATCATTGAATACTGTAAAAACGCCATTAAATTCCCTACAGCCATTTCTCCTGCATCAATTCTCATGGCACCAAACCAGACGATCGCTACATTTGTGAAGTTCATAATGATCATCATTACCGGAAATACAAACGCAATAATCTGATTAACTTTTATTCCTGTATCGCGATACGCTTCATTAGCTTCATTAAAACGGCCCTTTTCATACTCCACTCTGTTAAATGCACGAACCACACGTGTGCCAACTAGCCCTTCCCGAAGTAATAAATTTAAACGGTCTGTTCGTTTTTGAAGAAGACCAAACAAAGGTATCGCTTTTTTAGAAATTAGAAAAATTAACCCTGCCAATATCGGTAACGCTGCTAAAAACACGAGCGATAACATCGCATCTCGAGACACCGCTAAAATAATACCTCCCACTAACATAAGTGGAGCTCTTGTCATCATCCGAAGCATCATATTAGTGACATCTTGAACTTGTTTCACATCGTTTGTTGTTCGTGTAATTAAAGAAGCGGGACCCATTTTTTCAAATTCTTGTAGTGAAAAGTTCTCAACATGAACAAATAATTTGCGGCGCACATCACGACCAAATCCTAACGCTATTTTTGAAGCAAAATAAGTGACAGCTATAGCAAAGCCTATTGCCAAAATAGAACAAAGGAACATCCATCCACCCGTTTGCAAAATAAAAGGAACATCACCATTAACAATTCCAACATCCACAACATCAGCCATTAAAGTAGGTAAGTATAATTCAAGTAATGTTCCTGCTAATGTAAATAATATAACAGCCATTATGGACCACTTATATTTCTTTAAGTCTTTCATCATTTCTAACATGAAATCACTCACTCGCTTTTATCATTTTTAAATTCCTCATCAAAAAAATCAAATGCTTGATTTAATAATAAAGCTAATTGTTCACTTTCCTTTTCTCCTAAATATGTTGTTAGTTTTTTAAATTTTTCATAAAACCTTTCTCCAACTTCCTGAGCAGCACACTCTCCTTTTTCAGTAAGATGAACACGAACAATTCTTCGGTCCTTCAAATCATGTTGGCGAACTAATAAATGAGAAGATTCAAGTTTCGTAACGATTTGTGTAACAAATGGTGACGTTACTCTCATGAACCGACTTAATTCTGAGATTTTCAAGCCTTGTTTATTTTCGTGTAATAACAGCAATAATTTCGCCTCACTCCGTCTCCGATCCATAGACATGGTCGTCTCCATATCCTTACGATGAAACCTCGCAAAAGCAGAAAACAATTGTTCGACTACTTCTTTATTTCTATCCTCCAAAAAAATCATCACCTTTTAAAATTAAATAAGTTACTAACTAATTTACTTCATAAACTATTTAAAAGCAAAGATTATTTACCAACAGACGAACTTTGGAAATTATGATAAGATGGTCAAGAGGAAATTATCGATAAGGTCAGGTGTAATAAATGAGTATATTAACCGTTAAAAATTTAAGCCATGGGTTTGGCGATAGAGCGATTTTTCATGATGTGTCGTTTCGATTATTAAAAGGTGAGCACATTGGGTTAATTGGTGCAAATGGTGAAGGTAAATCAACATTTATGAATATTATTACCGGAAAGCTGATGCCTGATGAAGGAAAAGTGGATTGGTCCAAAAAGGTTCGAGTTGGCTATCTCGATCAACATACTGTATTAGAACGTGGAATGACGATGCGCGATGTATTAAAAACGGCCTTCCAATATTTGCTTGACCTTGAAACAGAAATGACTGAAATGTACGATAAAATGGGAGATGTCACTCCAGAAGAATTAGAAAAACTCCTTGAAGAAGTCGGGAGTATTCAAGATACATTAACAAATAATGATTTCTATACAATCGATGCTAAAGTTGAAGAAATTGCGCGAGGTTTAGGTTTAGATGACATTGGTCTCGATAAAGATGTTGAAGATTTAAGTGGTGGTCAGCGCACTAAAGTCTTACTAGCAAAGCTCTTATTAGAAAAGCCGGATATTTTATTATTAGATGAGCCAACAAACTATTTAGATGAACAACATATTGTCTGGTTAAAACGGTATTTACAAGAATACGAAAATGCCTTTATTTTAATTTCACATGATATTCCATTTTTAAATAGTGTCATCAACATAATTTATCATATGGAAAATCAAGAATTAAACCGTTATGTCGGGGATTATGAACATTTCCAAAGCGTGTACGAAATGAAAAAACAACAATTAGAAGCTGCATATAAAAAACAACAACAAGAAATCTCACAATTAAAAGATTTTGTAGCACGAAACAAAGCCCGTGTTTCTACAAGAAATATGGCGATGTCCCGGCAAAAGAAGTTAGATAAAATGGATGTAATCGAATTATCAAAAGACAAGCCAAAACCTGAATTTTACTTTAAAGAAGCCCGTGCGACAAGTAAGCTCATATTCGAGACAAAAGACCTTATAATTGGGTATGATGAACCTTTATCAAGACCTTTAAACCTCCGCATGGAGCGCGGTCAAAAAGTAGCTCTTGTCGGGGCAAACGGTATCGGAAAAACAACTCTACTCAAAAGTATACTCGGACTCATTTCTCCTGTTTCTGGTTCAGTCGAACGCGGAGAATATCAAGAAATTGGCTATTTTGAACAAGAAGCAAAAGATTCGAACCTAACATGTATTGAAGAAGTATGGAATACCTTCCCTTCGTTATCGCAAGCTGAAGTCCGTGGCGCATTAGCACGATGCGGATTAACAACAAAACATATTGAAAGTAAAATTGTAGTATTAAGCGGAGGCGAAAAAGCAAAAGTACGGTTGTGTAAACTAATCAACCGCGAAACGAATATTCTCGTATTAGACGAGCCTACGAACCACTTAGATGTGGATGCAAAAGCAGAGTTAAAACGTGCATTAAAAGAATACAAAGGAAGCATTCTTCTCATTTCCCATGAGCCTGAATTTTATCAAGATGTCGTCACAGACGTATGGAATTGTGAATCCTGGACAACAAAACTAGTGTAACATAGTCGGTTCGGACATACGTTCCGTTATTTCATGAAAAAGACTCTTTTTGAATCGCTATCGGACATAGGTTCCGTTACTTTCCGCTGAAAGCAGAGTTTTGCAAGTGTTTGAGAAAAATAGCGGAACAGTTGTCCGTAATAAATGGAGAAAACCTGATTTTGCATCAATTAACGGAACAGATGTCCGTTTCAGTCAGTGAATTCATTCAAAAGGAAGAACGCTATGACGTTCTTCCTTTCTTACTTAATGCTGTTTATTCGGTAATTTTTTACTTGGTTTCCCGTCACCTTGTCGTTTACGATTTTGCTCATCTTTTCTTTGCTTCTCATGAATTTTCTCAACAAACTCATGTGTATTTTCCATAGAATTGATCCCTCCTCCGTTCTATTGTTTCCGTATTAAATGTTTCATATGTAAAAAAAAGAGCAAACATGACTGTTAGCTCTTTTTTGCCTTTTACATTAAATTATCACGTTGTGCAGTTGCGACCGCCTGTGCTTGAAGCACTTGCTCTTGGGCGGTTTGGACTGCTTGTTGCTCTTGTTTTACTTGTTGTTGCGCTTCGTATAACTTCATTTGCGCCTGAAGAAGCTGTTGATTTTTATTTAATAAGTCTTGCTGTGCATTAATAACAGCTTGTTGTGCTTGTTGTAGTTCTTGCGGGTAGCCACTTTGTTGTGCTTGTTGTAAATCTTCTTGTGCCGCTTGTAATGCTAATTGAACATCTTTCAAGTCTTCATTTTCGTTTACCATGGATTTAGGCCTCCTGTATCTAAATGAAACTACTTCATTTCATATCGTTTGCTTTCACGATATTTCTATACAAGAGAGTCACGCCAATTTGGCTAAATGTTGGAATGAAACGATCTACTTAAGAGTAAACCCTTTTTTCTCAAAGAAGTCGCGCATATGAACTCGTTTTTTTGCAGAAAAAAAACTCGCGATCGGTTTTGTCCATGTTGCATCTTTTTTATTGTTTGTTCTTGTTGCATAATATTCATTTAACACTTCATCATACTGTTGCAGCAAATTATCATATTTAGTCTCATCATAACGATCCTCATGCACGATGGCCGATAATGGTAACCTTGGCTTTACTTCTTGACCTTCTACAGGCTCACCAAGGGTAAGTCCAAAAATAGGAAGTACTTTATCTGGAAGTTCAAGTTTTTCACTAATTTCAAAAGGTGCATTCCTTACTCCACCGATATAACAGCCCCCATAGCCTAACGATTCTGCTGCCGTCATGACATTTTGTGCAACTAATGCTACATCGACAATTGTCGCAATCGTATTTTCGAGCGAATCATAGTCAAAAGCAACATGATGTTTTCGACTTGCATACTCTAATCTTTTCATATCAGCACAAAATACAAAAAAAGCAGCAGCATCCTTTATATGTAAGTTTTGACTTAATTCCGCGATACCCTCCACTTTCGAACGATCTTTCACTCGAATAATCGAATATGCTTGAATAAAATGCGAGGTTGCAGCACTTTGACCTGCCTCAAGAATGGCTGTTATCGTAGCTTCTGGAATCGTATGCCCTTTTTCAAACTTTCGAATGGATTTATGGTTCAGCATCGTTTCAATCGTTTCATTCATTTGATTTCTCCCCTTTTTTTTAATTACTCATATTATAAATTTTATTGTGTTATTAGTAAAAAATTTGGATTTTGCACGAATGATCATAACACCAAATAACTTTTAAACAATAAAATACCCTGCATTTGTTTTGTATATATTCTAAAAACTCCCAAGGCTTTCTTTCAGTTCTTTGCAAATACTAACATCGTTGAAAGTGAGGTGATTTTCATGACAACGATGGCAATTCACGAAACAGTAGAAGTTCATGAGCTTGTTACGTTTAAAAGCCTATGCTTAACAAAAGCAGCAACAATGCAAGCATTAGTAACTGACCAAGAGTTAAAAAACTTGATGGCTCAAGACATTCAAATGACAACGAAACACATTCAAGATTTACAACACTATTTAGACTAATGGAGGAAAAATAATGAATCAAATTATGGAAAACATTACAGGGATGTCAGCTTTAACCGACCAAGTTATAGCAACGGACCTTTTAAATGCTGCTAAAGCGGAAGTAAAGAACTATTCAGTCGCAATCACAGAAACAACAACACCACAATTACGAAGTACATTAAAACAGCATTTAAATGATGCCATTCAAGCTCACGAAAAAATATCAACGTATATGATATCAAAAGGATATTATATGCCGCATGATATGTCCAAACAATTACAAATGGACAAAACAGTTTCCAATACTGCACTACAAGTTGCTCAAAATATGCAGTAATGCTAAAAAGCCAAGCTTCTTATCCGAAGCTTGGCTTTTTATTATCGTTGAAATTGAACTTTATGCAGCTTTGCAAACACACCATCTTTTGCAATCAATTCATCATGTTTTCCTTGTTCTACAATCCCCTCTTCTGTCACCACAACAATTCGATCTGCATTTCTGATTGTTGCTAACCGATGGGCAATTACTAACGTTGTACGATTTTTTGCTAGTTCATTTAATGCTTGTTGTATAATCAATTCCGTTTCTGTATCCAATGCCGATGTTGCTTCATCTAATATTAATATAGGTGGATTTTTTAAGAACATTCGAGCAATCGCAATTCTTTGCTTTTGCCCGCCTGATAATTTCAATCCTCTTTCCCCAATTTGCGTTTCATAGCCATCAGGTAAACTAGCAATAAAACTTTCTAAGTGAGCACGGCGAGCAGCGTCTTTAATTTGCTCATCTGAAGCACCAAGCATTCCATACGCAATATTTTCCCGTAATGTTCCTGTGAATAAGAAGACATCTTGTTGAACGATACCAATTTGCGACCGTAAGGATTGTTTTTTCATTTTACGGATATCAATGCCGTCAATGGCAATACTCCCTTTGTCCACATCGTAAAACCGTGGGATTAACGAACAAATTGTTGTTTTCCCCGCACCAGAAGGCCCAACAAATGCTACAGTTTCACCTGCATGTAATTGTAAGTCAATGTTCTCAAGGACAGATTTATTTTTATCATATTGAAAATGAACATTGTTAAATTCAATATTGCCTTGTAGTGGTGGAGCGACAATGGCTTGAGGGTCATCTACGACATCAGGCTTTGAATCTAGTAAATCAATAAAACGTTTAAAACCTGCCATGCCTTTTGGATACAATTCCATTAAAGCACTAATTTTATCAATCGGTTTAAACAATACATTCACATATAAAATAAAAGCGACGAGATTTCCATGAGACAATTGCCCTGTAAAACTTAACCACGCCCCATACACTAAAACGATGAGTGTAATAAATCGAGTCATCATATAAATACCTGAAGTACTGTAAGACATCACTTTATAGGAGCGGATTTTTGCTTTTCTGAATTTCCGGTTATTCTTTTTAAATAAAGAAATTTCATGATTTTCATTCGTAAACGATTGAACAACGCGAGCTCCTGAAACACTATCTTCCACTCTTGCATTGACATCAGCAATATCAGTAAACATCGTTTTCCATGCCCGATTCATTCGAATATTACAAAAGGCTATAAGCCATACAAGAAACGGAACAACAACTAACGTCACTAACGCTAGTTTTACATTAATCATCATCATAATCCAAAACGCACCGATAAAGGTCATAATCGAAATAAAGACATCTTCTGGTCCGTGATGAGCAAGTTCTCCAATATCAAATAAATCATTTGTAATACGACTCATAATATGTCCCGTTTTTGTATTATCAAAAAAACGGAAAGATTGATTATGGACGTGTTCAAACAGTTGCTGCCGCATATCTGTTTCAATGTTTATTCCTAATTTATGGCCCCAATAATTAACAATGTATTGCAAAAACGTACTAATTAAGTACAGTATCGCTAAACCAGTACTAACTAGTATAATCATCGACCAATCCCCAGAATCTAGTAATGAATCTATGAACCAAGCTACCGCAAGTGGAAAACCTAATTCTAAAATTGCGACAACAATAGCACTACTAAAATCAAGCATAAATAATTTTTTATGTGGTAAATAATAAGAGAAAAACCTCATTAACATTCGTTTGACACTCGCCTTTCCAATCTTTGTATAGAAGAATTATAGAGTGTATGTTAAGAATAATCAATCTTTTCCACTCGCGATAAAACAAATAAGAAGAGTCTAAGAGATCGTCTTCCTCTTAGACTCTATCGGTTACGAACCCGTAATTGTATTGATAATATCATCTTTCGTTAAAAACGGATCTACTTGATCAGAAATCCCATTCCCATTTATATCAATAATCGAAGGATCAAGCGCATCCGGAATTCCGTTTCCATTCACATCACGAAATGGGTCCGAAATCGTTGGTTTAGGTAACACACCTTCTGTTTGTTGAGAAAAGAACGGGTTAGCCCCACCCTCAACTTGTTCTAATTTGGCTGGATTTTTCATTTGTTCAAATGGGTCATATGTTGTCGCAAATGGATTTGTAAAAGACATCTTTATTCCTCTCCAATCCTTAATTTTAATTCGTTAAGTTGCTGATTCGCTTGGTTTTGAGTTTCATGAATTTTTTCAATAATGAAACTTCTTGTTATTGTAGTTGAATCATCAATAGGCATTTGCTTATACGTATAAAATGTACTAATCCGTTTTAAAAATTCATCTTTTAATTGGTCTTGCATAATAACAGGCTGATAGGATTTTTCAACTTGTTTAAACACCTGAAAGAGAGTTTGGTTGCTTTCAGAAACAAAAAACGGGACCATAACTCGCATCATATGTTCAAAACATTGTATCGCCTCATCTACATATAATGCTAGCTTTTTAGTATCCATTTCTTGGTTTACCTTTGATTGAAAATGAGTGTTAAGAGCGATAATTCCAGCAGGTATAATTAATACTGGCAAAGCTGTAATCGCACCCACTCCTAAAGCCCCAGATAATAAATATTGTTGATGTTTCTGTTTCCCGCGAATATCTAATTCAGGATGAATCGCAAAAGATACATAAGCTAAATTTTGCTCGATTTCATGGATGGAGCGATTCACTTGATTCGTAATTCCCATTAACTTTTGTTGCAGTGCCGAATACGTAGTTGGTTCAATCGCTTGTCCAAACGATTGTAGTGTCGTTTCGTCCATTCGTTGGAACACGGTAGGTAAATAAATCGAGACAATATCCAATCGTTTTCTTTGCGCTTTTAACCCATGGAATAAAAGGTTTGCAATTTGAT
The DNA here is from genome assembly GCF_022812285.1 of Alkalihalobacillus sp. LMS39. NCBI lineage: Bacteria > Bacillati > Bacillota > Bacilli > Caryophanales > Bacillaceae > Alkalihalobacillus > Alkalihalobacillus sp. LMS39. The sequence continues at coordinate 2,366,555 of NZ_CP093300.1, read as the reverse complement.
AATATTTTTCATTTTCACTTGTCAATGGACGTTCTAGAATTTCATAGATACCTGATTCAATCGCAAAAAGCTGACTAAAGTATTCATAGAGGACATAGTCATTTACTTGTCTTGCCCAAGAAAAAAACAATTGTTCATTCGAAAGATGTGGCAGTAGCAGTTCTTTCGTTGATTTATAAGTACGATAAATGAATGTCGATATATTCATTTTCTGAACAAGAAAACATACATTCTTGTCTTTTGTTGTTATATCCACAGTCAAGAACATAGAATCTTTATCATGGTGAGGACGAATTGAGACATCATCAACATCGACAAGCTCAAAGTGTGCTGGTCCATTTTTTCGTTGTAATAATTGAATCGTACTTCCTTTATGAAACACGAAGAATGGCTGTTTCGTCATTTCTTGAATGGCAATAATATCGATGTTTTCCTTCTTTTCGTTCAATTTATATTTTGACATCTCTTCTTCATATTGAAACTCCAACGAAAAAATTTCGTTCCTATTATTAAATATTATTAATTTATTATGAGAGTACACATCATAACTAGATAACGAAAACTCCCCTATTTTTGTTAACGGTGACTCTAGTATAAGTTCAATTGTATTCTTCTGTTTAGCGATAACAACAGATTGTCCATCCCAAGTTTCACCTTCAAATAATCCATATAATTTTCCTACATGGATATTAGCTCCAGAAGAAACATAATCGAACACGTTGTCACTATTCTTAATTTTATCATGAAGTTCATTTAATCGGTGTTTCTCAAAAAAACGAAGCGAAATCGAGTGAAGCTTTTCATCTCCTTTATAAAAGGATCCAGCTAATATAATCGTATACTCGTCCATTAAAGATGCCTTACATTGCTTATAAGGTATCGATATCGGTTGACCGTCTCCACTATCTTCAAGTGGATTAACCGTAATATTTATTTCATGTTCGTTGAGCGAAATAAAGGCAGTCACGTCCTCTACATCATTAAACTTAACGACTGCATCCACAATGTATTTTACATTGTCAGACTTAAATACTGTAATTAACTCATCAAAAAATAAGTCTTCATTAACTCTACTAGTAAACTTAAACTGGTCATCGTTAAATTCAAGTCGAATGTCCCCATAGACAGGAAAGACCGTGATTTTTTTCGTGGCACTAACACCAAATTTAATAGCCGTTGGTGAGCCTAAAAAACCACCTGAGTCAAAGCCAATAACATTTCCTTGACTCGTAACAAATAGTTTATGTTCCCCTACTAATGATTTCCCTGACGGCAGACTAAATGTCCCATTCAATTGATGAATAATTTTCTCTGATGTAGCTAACTCATTGGCGACAATAGGAGGAACGTTATACATAATAGGGAATAACCTCCAATATTATTAGTATAAATTACTTATAACCGTATTATAAACGAAGTTCCCACCAATTCATAGACTAAACTGGTAATATGTATCATAATCGTTTCTCTCCTAAAAATAAAAGAAAAAGCCCTAGTAATTTTTACAATTTGGGCTAATCAATTCGTTACTTATCATAAATATACAAATGTCCATTTTTCGCTCGTTTAATAGGGGGACCTGTAAAACCTCGTCTTTTCAATTCTTTACTCATAAACATCATCATGCCACCATGGCCAACGATAAGCACATCCTCTTCACTTTGTAAAATCTCATCGAGAAGGAGGTTTATTTTGTGTTTCACCGTTTTTTTACTTTCCGGTTGAGAGGAATGCCCGAGTAACCAAGCAATACGAATGAATATCATATGCACGAGAAGGGGAAGTTTAATAGACGAGTGAAATAAAGGTTTAATTTCGATTTCTCGTAAACTTTTGTTTTCGACAATTTCTCCACTAAATGCTGCTGTTGCAGTTTTTCGGGCTCTTGCTAAGTCACTTGAATAACATCTCTTCCAATCAATATTTCCTAAATCAAGCTGAGTAGGAATAACATCAGAAGCGTCATATTCCTTTACCCATTCCATTAATTGTTCGGAACTAACAAACTTATTTGGATACCCACGTTCCACTTTAAAATGCCGTAATAGTCCTACTTTCACGTGTATATTTCACCTCAAATTTTTATGTTAACTATCTGCCCATAATATAATAGCATTCTATTTTCACCATTTCATTATAGCAAACTCGTAATAAATAAGAAAAACGCGTAGCGTCTTTTCGTTTCAAGCGAAGCGCGGAGCCTTCGCTCTTCTTGAAATAGCTTTCAAAGCTTCACTGCTACACCAAAATTTTTATACTCCCTCATAAAAAAAAGATTTGAGCAAACTCAAATCTTTAGCAATGAATCATGTTACATTATAGTTCGTCAGTATGGTTTGTTTTTCACCCTCACTACTAAAAGAATGGGAATCAACAACAGTTCGATGGTCTTGATAAACCGTTACGATATATCTTTTTTCATTATAACTGACCTCATAAACATAGCGTTGTTCAGATGAATCAAGTCGTTCGATACTCATGTCACCTGTTATTTCAAGCTCATGAGCTATATTTGCTTCTAAACTATTTATTTGTTGAGCAACTGCAACTGTCCACGTCCCATACATAAAAATAGCAGAAATTACTAAAACAATAGCGATGTCCTTCATTACCCCAGTTTGTTTAATTGAAGTAATTTGATTCTTCTTTTTCTTTTTTGATTTCTTCAACTTTGTCCCTCCCACATGGCAATATTGCTTATTTATATGAGAGAAAGAGAGTAAATATGAAGAAAGAGTTTTCCTTACATGAATAGGGCGTATTCATTTAAATTTATTCCTATAATACGGTATGTGAAATTTCATATTTTCACTTCTGATTTACAGCGTTCCAATAATAAACTCTCGGAAAGTGTTGAAATCGTACATATTCTTGTATGAGAGAAATTCCTACAAACACGACCATTTGCATATCAATGCCTTTAACCATCCTTACCCCTCCTTTATTACAATATGTATGGAGGGTGGAAGTTGTCTTATGATGTTTCTCACCTTCTAAATAATATAAAAGATGTACCTAAGCTCATAATGAACATTAGGTACATCTTTGTATAAATCATCAGACACTAATCATTAGCGTCGTTTTCGATTTTTAGCTTCTAACAATCGTTTCATCGTATCTGAAGATGCCGGAGGAGAAGGATTAACTCTTTGTTTCTTTGTTACTACTTCTTCCCTCCTTGGTGGTATTGGACTCTCTTTTTGTTTTCCATTATTTGATTGTTGTTTTTCGTTACTCTTCACTTTTTTTGTCGTTGGACGAGATGGTACATAAGTATCTTCTGTTAAAGTTGGTTTTGTCTCTTTTCCTTTTGAAACTGCAAAATTTGGTAACCCGAAACGCCGTATTGCAACTTCAATAAAAAATAGGAAAAAGGCAAGTAAAATAAAGTAGTGAGAAATGCTTTGTTTTGACACAGGTCGAGTATTTAACTCTCGGAACGCGTCTTTGCCATTTGTAATGACAGCACCATCACTCGTTTTTGCTAACGCCTGTAACAATGTATCATTCGTAGACTTCATCTTATATTCATCAGGATAAGGAATAGTTAGACCTGTTTGAAAAACAGGCGTACTTTCCTCGTTTTTCTCTACAAGTTGAATATAATGCATTCCTTCCTTTGCTTCAAAGGATACTTCATATTGTCCAGGAGCTATCATTCGAACTGTAGTTTCGACTTCTTGGCCAGATTCATTTACTACATTCGCATCTAAAGGACGAGATTGTTCTTCTTCAGTTGAGAATGTAACAACACTTTTCGTTCCTTCTCGTTTTTGGGTCATGTCAAATGGCTCTTGTTGATTGGCTCCGATTGTCCATGTGATAATATCGTTCCATAGTGGAGCCCACTGTTCCCAAGCTGCCCATTGCCCAGACCATTCGCCTTTCACATCAGACGTCCATGCGACTGTTTTTCCAAGTCCATATTGCCATCTAACCAAAACCGGGTCCTCTTTTTCACTTGAAAGAACAACTGAAGCCCGGTCCTTGCTTGTTGTAGCAATATAGGCGTTCATTTGTGGAACCCCATTTGCAAAGTGTGTAGTCCAATCACTTCCACTTACGACCATAGGGTAAAAAGGATTGTCTTCGATATACGTCCTCGTTGTTAACATCGTTTCTCTCGATAACACACTCGGGATCGTCGTTTCATCATATACTGCATAAAAGCGCCCCGTTCCATATTCAGCAAGAGTATCTAGTAAAAAATGGTCAGCGCCATCCCCTACCGCAATCGTTGACAATGTCACATTATGATCATCTCTACCTGTTTCGATGAGCTGCTGATAGTTTCCTGTTTCAGGCGATTCACCATCAGTTAATAAAATGATATGTTTACGTTGAAGGTCGAGTTCTTGAATTTGCATATAAGCTTCATGTAATCCAGGGTAAATGTCAGTTCCTCCACCTGCTGTAATGCCTAATACATTATCAGTTACCTCTTTTATATTTGTCATCGGTTCGGTATCAACAATTTGCCATGTTCGGTCATCAAAGGCAATAACACCGACTGTATCTCCTTCACGCAATAATTCAATGGAACGTGCTGCCGCTTCTTTAGCAAGCTCTAATCGTTGCCCCATCATACTTCCGGACCGGTCGATAACATAGACAATCCCGACAGAAGGTATATCCTCCTCTGTTTTAATTTCCATCTCAACCGGTAATATCGTTTCAATCGGTGTATTTTTAAAGCCACCTAATGCAAAACTTTCATTTCCACCTGTCATGATGAATCCTACACCAAAATCTTTTACCGCTTTTTCGATTAACTCCATTTGTTTTTCAGAAACTTTCATACCGGAAACATTGTTAAAAACAATTGTTCCATATTGCAAATAACCGTTTAACTCTGTCGGGAGTTTAGGTGGTGTTATTGTGTCAACATCAAGTCCAGAAGACTGAAGGGCTTCTTGTAATGGCGTTGACGTTTTCTCTTGACCTTCTACAATCAGAACTTTTGGAGAACCTGTTATCGTTGTAATCGCAGATAATTGATTATTTTCTAGAATACTATCTCCATCTGCTATGATTTCTGCACGAAGACGATTCATTCCACTTTTCTCAATTGGGTATGCATAACGAAACGCGTTAACCCCTTCTTTTAAATCAACTTCGTCTTGTATAATCATTTCATTATTTAGGGAAATTCGTAAAATACCAGTCGTTTCTTCACTACTTTTAACTGAAATCGATAAATTTGCTTGTTCTCCTTTAAACACTTGGCGCGGAAGAGAAAAATCTTCAATCGCCACGTCTTTTACATCGTTTGGCGCAAATGGAACGACATCTAATGATATTCCTTGTTCTTTTAAAATTTTTGCTTGTTCTAGCGCATGACCAATCGTTTCATTTCCGTCACTTAATAAAACGATACGTCCTGCTCGTTCTTTTGCAAGTAAGCTTGAACCTAATTGAATCCCTGCTTCGATGTTCGTAAAGTCAGTTTGGATGACATTCCAATCACTACTAAAGCTTTTATCCGTTGATAACATTCGTTCCACTCGCGCATCTTGGCCAATTGATACAATTGCAAACGAATCATCGGGGTTCTTTGTAGCTACGGCTTCACGAATAAAAGCCGTCATTTCATTGTTGGCATTTTCGATTGAATCAGACCGGTCGATTAAAAAAACCGTATGAACCGATGTCGTTGAAAACACAATATTCGGTATGGCTAAAGCTACAATAAGAAGAGATAAAATGAGAAACCGTAATGGAATAATCACTTTTCTTACCGAATTAGAAAGCTGAATCTGAGATCGAATAAAAACGACCATGACGACGATAGCTGGAATCAATAACAATAAAACGAGAGGATAATCAAGTTCGAATCCCACGTCGATACACCTCCCATTCCACTAACAAAAGGATAAAAGCAACTAAGACTAACCATGGCCACCACTCAAATCTCGTTGAATCGGTTATTGATTTATCAACATCGGCTCCGACCACAAAGGAATCTGCAGACCATACACTTCTTTCACTATCAGCTACAGTAACAGCAAAATATAAAGTTTCTTCTTGTTCACTTTTTAAAGCATATAATCCTGGTTTTGCAGGCGCTTGAAACAATTCACTTGTATTCGTATGTGTTCCTTTTTTATTTCCCATATCATCAACAATCTCATATGGTTCAGTTGAAGAAACTTGAATGACACGCGCTTCATTTGGCTGGAAATAGCCGATATGTCCTGTCTCCCCATGTAAAAATTCCATTACATGATAAATGAAAATCGGAAAGCTCGAATGCATTGGCCAATCTGAATCCTGGATGGAAAAGAAAAGTTCCACATAAGCTTGTCCATCATTAATTCCTTTGTTGATAAGTGGAATATTACCGCTAGACATAACTGTTTCTGCACTGACGGAATCTGTTTCAATTGCTTGACTAATATAAATATCTTGAACAGTAACATAATCGAATAATTCTTCGTTCACCTTTGTTGTAATCGCTTCTTCTAGACTTACTTTTTCGGTCTTTTCAGAAGCTAATAATAACATTGAATGCGTTCTCGATAGCTCTTCATCTCTACCAATTGAAGAAATAATGATTGAATCCTTTGGAAGGTCGTTTATATCTTCAAATGTCTCTGCTTGCATAACGTCATATCCTAAGTGAAGTAGAATTTTATTTAAAAAAGAAGAAATAGAACCGACTGTATAAACAACTGGTTTTTGTTCAGAAGAAGAAAAGGCAAAAGCCGAATTATCTAATACATACATATCTTCATTTTCAATAGACGCTTCATAATATAACGCACTCGGTAACGAATCTACCGTTACATACTTGACTTCTTTTGCTTCAAGTGAAACTTCAAGTTCTTGGACAATATTTCCATCCGCTTTGAAGAGAACCATAACTGTCTGAGTTCCTTCACTCTCATTTTGTAATGTAACAATAGCTGAAGTTTGATTTTGTTTGTTTGTTAACCCAAACGTAACGATGGCAACATTATCGTCTAACTCAGAACTCATGTTGTTAACATAAAATGGAGCATCAAAACGAAAAGAGTTCACATCTTCACTTGTTAATGAATCTGTAAAAACATGAACACTTGAAGATTGTCCTTCTGATAGAGATTGAGCTAACGATAAAGCCCGTGTGAAATCACTAGACTCATAGTTTATGTCTATTTCTTTTATTCTTGACTCAATGATTGTTCGGTCTGTTTCACGATTAACATATAAGGATGGGGAGTCCCCTACACCAATTACACTAACGGCTTGATTGTTATTCTTTTTGTCCAACAACGCTATTATTTCTTTTTTTGCTTCTTCAAATCTATTTTCATTCGCCTCATTCATAGCCACTGACATTGTAGCGGATTGGTCAAGTAACACAATGACATGTTCTCCTTCAACACCGTCCGTATGAATAAATGGTCGAACAAGAGCTAGCATTAAAAACAATAAGATTAAGAGCTGAAGTAACAATAATAATTGTCGTTGTAGCTTTTTCCACCATTTTGTCGCCTGCCATTCGTTCATCACTTGTGTCCATAACACATTAGATGAAACAATATGTTCCTCGTATTGTTTACGAAACATATAAAAGAGAACAAGACCGACTAAAAAAATGGACAAGCCGAAAAAGGCGGGAATCAGAAAACCCATTGTAGTCACCTACTTTCTAGCTCATAGTTCGCTACGATAACCAGCCATTTTTTCTCATTTCTGAAAAGATGATATTATCAAGCGATTGCTTTGTACTTAGTCGCACATACCCGATTCCACGCTCATGACAAGCTTTTTCTATTTCATGACAATGTGCTTGAAGTCTTTCTTTATATGTAGAAAGGACTTGACGATTCAAACTAACTTGAACCGTTTCATTTGTTTCCACATCGATTAATTTCAAATCTCCAACTGTTTCTGGCTGCATTTCAGCTTCTGATAAAAGCTGAACGAGTCGCAGTTGTTGATTCGTCTGAAGCTTTTTTAATTTATCAATGACAATTTCGCTGTTTTCTAAGCAATCCGTCACAATAAAAGTAAGAGCTGTTGTCGGTTGCCTATAGTTTTCAACAATCGAAAAAAATTGTTCTTGCTCCGTTCCTTTAACCGAATCAACATACGTCATCATCTGTGATGAAAACACTACTCCCTTTTTATTACGAAACGGCTTATTCCCTGCTCCAACAGGAACAAATGTAATTCGGTCATCATTTGCAAGTCCAATATAACTAATAGCCGCACAAAGTGCTTTTGCTTTCTTCCACTTCGCTTCATCAAAATGCATAGAAGCTGAACAATCTAACATCACTGTAATAGAAAGCTCTTGCTCATCTAAAAATCGCTTTATATAATGACGATTTGTTCTCGCATAAACATTCCAATCAATTTGTCTAACATCGTCACCAGGTTGATATGGCCGAAAATCTGAGAAATCTAGTGAACTACCAAAAACAGAAGATTTACGACTCCCTTTTTGAAAACCTCGTTTCAACAAAGAAGTATTCCACTTATAACGAGCTAAACGCATCCGTATATCAGATGGTAACAACACCATTACACCGTTGTCGCAACAGAAACAGCTTCGATTACATCTGTAATAATTACATCTGTCGTTATCCCTGTTGCTTCTCCTTCAAAATTTAAAAACAAACGATGACGTAAAACAGGTAGAGCGGCATGCTTAATATCACCAGAAGATACATGGTATCTGCCTTCCATTAATGCACGGACTTTCGCGATTTTAATTAAACTTTGCAAACCACGAGGGCCCGAGCCGAAGCGGACATATTGCTTTACAGATGCAGGTGCTAACTCATGATCTGCATGCGTCGCCATAACGATATTGACTGCAAAATCAAGCATCTCCTCTGCAACTAAAATCCCTTGTGCTAATGCTTGAATCGAAAGGACATCAGCTCCTTCAATGACTGCTGATAACGCTTCAGGGTTAGAAGTAACGGTTCGTTCCACGATCATTTTTAATTCTTCCTTCGTTGGGTATTGAACATTAATCTTACATAAAAAGCGGTCCATTTGCGCTTCAGGAAGAGGGTACGTCCCTTCTAAATCAACAGGATTTTGTGTTGCTAATACAAAAAATGGTGCGGGAAGAGAGGCTGTTTCTCCAATCACTGTAACTGTTTTTTCCGCCATTGCTTCTAATAAAGCACTTTGAGTTTTTGGTGTAGCTCTGTTGATTTCATCAGCTAAGACAATATTGGCGAACACTGGTCCTTTATGAAAGACAAATTGCTGTTTTCCTTCTTCATTCGGTTCAATCATCATCGTCCCTGTAATATCTGCTGGCATTAAATCAGGAGTGAATTGCACACGCGAAAACGATAAATTCATCACTTCTGAAATCGTTTTAATCATCATCGTTTTTCCAACTCCAGGTAAGCCTTCAAGCAAAGCATGCCCCCCAGCAAACATAGACCAAATAATTTGATTGATTGTTTCTTCTTGACCAACGATAAAAGACTGTATCGTCGCTTTTGTCTTTTGTAACTGTTCGCGTGCGTTTTCATATTGTTGTTCTTTCAATAAAAGTCACTCCTATTCTTGATTTAGTTCCGTAAAGTAATCACGGACAACACCTTCTAAATGACGTGGTAATTGCATTCGGTCCATACTTTCACGATAACTTTCTTCATATTGACCAATCACTTCTTGATAAGGACGGGTAGAACCTTTTAACACAGGTGCATTAGACTGTTGTTTTTCACTCGTCCCTGTACCGAGTTCTCCTCCATCTGTTTCAAGATTTGTTTTTCCGTCAATTCGTTCTGGAATCGTTACTAACTCTCTTGACCCTTGACCCGTTCCAGCTCCATTACCTGAACCAGCTCCTGTTCCATTTCCGCCTTGCCCTGACCCGTTGCCATTTCCATTACTGTTTCCATTACCAGACCCTTCTGATTGCCCTTCACCATCCCCTGTTCCTTCTTGATCAGAATTCGATTGGCCTGAAGAGTTAGAGTCTGCAAATGATAACGATGGTTTAGATGGAAGTCCCGCTTTTCCTAAATTCGCATTCACATTGTTAGCGACAGCTTGAAGATTATTTTGCATCGCAATTATCGTTTCTAAATCGAGTCCCGCCTCTAATAGTTCCGTTAATTTTTCGGCAAGCTCCTCAAGCATTTCCGCTAACTCTTCCGGGGATAAATCCTCTGCATTACCCATTTCTTTTCCTGTTAATTGTTCATGCATGTTCACTAATGCTTGTTTTTGTTCGTCCGTCAACGCAAGATCATTTAATTTATTCAACGCTTCTTGTAATGCCTCATTGTCCAATGAATCAATGGCATTTGAAATGTCTTGTAACTCATTTTCTTGGAAAGTATCCGACAATTCTTTTAATTCTTGTTCTTTTTCTTGAAGTTCTAATTTAACTTCATCTACAAGCTTCTCATTGTCTAACAATGTCTCTAGTAACTCTTCGGCTGTTTCTGATTCTTTCACCTCATCTTTTAACGTTTCGATTAGGTCTTTTACTTTTTCTGTTAATGGTTCCTCTTCTGCTATTTCCTTTAGATCTTCTTTTGCTTCGTTGGCTATTTCGATCGTCTTTTCTAATTCACTAGCCGCTAGCATCCGCTCACTTGGGAATAGAAAAGAGGTCACTGTTGCTGCCAATAAAAGGAGTGCAACCGTGAGTTCCTTCCATTGAAAAGGTACTTTTTGTTTATTTAGCACTTGTTGCTTTGTTTTTTTCATCGCCAAAACAGCATCTCGACGTTGGAATACAGTAAGCTCTTTCGTATCATGAATAAAGGAAAATGCTGTAATAACACGGTTTTCTTTAACTTCATTGTCAAAAAGCATAGCCGCTTTTAACGTACTTGGTCGTTTTTTCAATATTAAAACGAGAATTATTATCGTGACTACAGTAGTACTGCTTACAAACCACAGCGATAAGTGAGAAACGAGTACATAGCGGGCCACAATCGAAATGAAAAAGATGGTGCCAATCGCGCATAAAAAACCGAGTTGAATAAAGCGAATGATATGGTGAACCCATAATCTTTTTTTCACTTCTTGTAACAGCATCAGAAACTGGCCTTTCTCATCCATGAAAAAGTCACCTCTTTTCTTCGTACTTCCTATTGTTCAGCAGTTATTTCCGGATTATCTTTAGGAAAAACTCTTGTCTTCATTTTCGGACGTAGATTTGTAATCGATAACCACAAACTTACAAAAATAATAACACCATAAAAACTAAAGAAAATAATCCATGGGGAGAATGAGATTCCAGCCATTGTTTTAAATTCCTCCATAACCGTAGGCTCAAGGAGTGAGAAAAACATAATCGGAATATTTAAAGAAGCAATTAAAAACGGCCATATAAAATCTGATCCTTGCGAGTAAAACACATAGCTAAAACTCATCACCATCATCGTTATGATGGCAAGCCCTCCTGCAAGAAAAAAGGCAATACTATACGTTGTAACCATGGCGATAATTGTTTTACGAATGAGTGTCGAAGCGAGTACACCTATACTTCCAATGACAAGCATCGTAAATAAGTACAACGCAAAACTAGCTAATACATTTAACGGTGAAATCCCACCATATAAGAAAATAATCATATACAAAGGTCCCGTAACTATTACGATTAACACTAAATACGCAAGAGATGAAAAAAGTTTACTCAGTACAATCGCACTAGACGATTGTGCTGTTGTTAATAAAATGGGTAAAGTTTGACGTTCTCGTTCACTACTAATAATACCCGCAGTTAATCCTGGTGTAATAAAAATAACAAGCGCCAGTTGTAGCATGCTTATCATAATAAACATGTTTCGGCTTTCTTCAGGCCGAAACACCCCGCCGTAATCCATTACTAAAGTAAGGCCGATAAAACCGAGCGATATTAATGCAAGAATCCCTAAATAACAAGCGATTCCAATATAACTTTTAATCGAGCGAAACCGTAAGCGAAATTCTTTATTTAAAACCGGATTATTAACTTTTATGTTCATTTCTCATCCGCTCCTTTTGTAATTTCCATAAAGACATCCTCAAGATTCTTTTCAAGATGTTTAAAGCTAATCATTGGAATATCAGCTAAAACTGCTTTTTTAAGAAGTGCTTGTTGGTCTTTATCAGAGCCCTTATATCCGAATTGAATCAATCCAGAGTCTTCCAATACGATATTAAACACACTTGGGTCATCTTCAAAAAAGCGAACCGTTCTTTCATGTTCATCATTGACAGTAATTTGAATAATTTTTTGCTGTTGTAATTTTTCTTGAATTTCTGACACAGTACCTGTCGCCACGAGTTTACCATTATCAATAACTCCGATTTCGTCACACATTTCCGCTAGTTCTGGTAGAATATGAGACGAAATGATGATTGTTTTCCCCATCGTTTTAAGTTCTTTTAATATTTCTCTCATTTCTACTCGTGCTCTTGGGTCTAATCCTGACGCTGGTTCATCTAAAATTAATACTTTAGGATCATGAATTAAAGAGCGAGCTAAGCATAATCTTTGCTTCATCCCACGGGAAAGTAAATCAACATATGAATCTTTCTTATGTGTAAGGTTCACTAGTTCTAAAAGCTGCGGAATAACAGCAGCTCGCTCCTCTACACTAAGACCGTAACTAGCACCGTAAAAGTCTAAATATTCTACGGCTTTAAATTGGTCATATACTCCAAAAAAGTCAGGCATATACCCAATGAGACGTCTTACTTTCACAGACTCTTTTGTAACATCTAACCCATTAATATACGCTGTCCCATACGTTGGAGACATTAACGTCGCTAAAATTTGAAATGTTGTTGATTTTCCTGCACCGTTTTGACCAACAAAACCAAAGACTGTCCCCTCAGAAATAGATAGATTTAAATTATCTAACGCTGTAAATGAACCATATTTTTTTGTAAGGTTGACTGTTTCAATCATTCTTTGACATCCCCTTTCAAGGACAGTTCTGGCACTGGAATCTGTTCAGGCATATCTGACTTTGTGACACGAATTAACATTTGACCATATTCATTAATATACTTTTTCGGATCATCAAAAGATGCTTTATCATCTAATGGCTCATAACTATCTGATTCACTAATAAAAATTTCATATTCGAAATTCGGACTATTGTTTATTTTGATTTCTAACTGTGTAAAATCGGCATCTAATAAATCTTCAGGAACATGATAACCAAATTCATACGTCCCCGCAGAAGCCATCACCATTCTTCCACCTGATTCAAGATCGCTTTCTAAGTAATGACCCATGTGATCAGTCCCATACACATAAGGTGCAAAATCATCTGTAACAAGCTCAAATGGTCCATCATATAAATTTTCTACATAAACAGATTGAGTAATCACATTTAACCGTTCCACAAGAGGGTCACTGTTTTCAAGTGTTGTTTGCAATACCTCTTCATTTGTTAAGCCAACTATAGAGGGCTTCCCACGCTCAAACAGGCTAAACTCAATCATCTGATTCAGCAATTCTTCTTTCCTCCGATCGTCGATATCTTGATTTGAATTGTAATTCACGTTTCTATAAGAAGGTGCTAATAGAAGAGAACCTTTTAATTCAATATCAACGTTTAGCGTTTCTCCGGCTGCTATCGCTCCCAGTGATTCTTCTTGGCGTCCAGATAAAAATAGGAGTTCATCAAACGAAAACTGTGTGTTATTTGTAATCGTTCCTGTAATCTTTTTGTTCGATAATTGTAAATCAGTATCTAACTGTCCTGTTTCTATATTTGATAAAGGACCTGTCACATTACGAATTGACCAATATTCCACGTCTTTAAATAAAAAATCTACTTGGTCACCTTGATTGCGAATTCCGGCAGTTGAAACAGATGACCCCATATTATGAGACATGCTTATAGGGAATGCTAAAAAATCTCCAGTCCCAACTGTCATTGCATAATTCCCACTTTTATTACTTAGAAAAGCAACGCTACCGTACCCCTGTCCCATTCCTTGCTCATCGATTTGAAGCAACGTTATTTCATTTAATTGTGGTTGAGCAATTCTATCTTTTCCACCAAAGCCAAAAATCGAAAGACATATTATTAATGATAATGCCGGAATAATCCACCATGAATGTTCGCGTTTATCCATTTTTTTCAAGATAAAGAAAAGCACTGGAAAGATAATTAAAATATAAACAACCATAACCCCAACAAGAAGTGAAAATGGTAAAAAAGATGATGGGAACAAGTTTGCAATCGAAGCAAATCCCCAACCAAGACGGTCATAAATTGATTCATAATAGTAATGATTGTTAGATTGTTGTTGCATAAATGCATTCGTCCAATACTTAGTAGCCCCATCCCAGCTCGCAAAGGTTTGTGCACTTGGTGAAAAGCTCAACTGGATAATTTCGCCGCTACCGTAAGACCTTGATGTAATAAGTGGGATTTCATCGTCAGTTTTTTGAATGATAACTGCGTCTTCATGAAGAGTTCCGATAACGACCTCAACTTGTTTATTCGGATACTCTTCTTCACTTACTGTTTCAAAAAACTCTGTATCGATCGTCTCTGATTTTAAATCACTCGCCATTGGTAATAACCGCGATAAATTTCCTAATTTTTGATCTGCAGACAAGTCAGCAGTAACATATAATTGTCCACCAAGTGATACCCAAGATGCAATAGCGCTTTGTTGTTCAGCTGACAAGTCAGCAACTGCATATTGGTCAACAACGATTGCTGAAAACATAGAGAGACCCATTGGGTTTGTTGGAATGTGTTTGTCATCGATTGGCATTGTTGAATGTTGATTTTCCCATGGTCCTTTTAATGATTTAATAAAATTAAAGGCATCTGGATGCGATGTTAATAATCCAAATACGATTTCATCATCACTTAAAATACGTGGTGAAAGCTTTGTTTGCCCCGTTAAAGAAACTTCTTTACCTGTTTGCCAAGAACCTTCATAAAATTTAATATGTTCGAAGTTTTGATTATTGTAATAATAAGAATCTCCTAATCCAGGTACTGTTAATTGAATTGTTTTCTCACTGTTTGCTGGTAGCTCTACTTGTGTAATGATACTGCCATTGTTTGAGTGATAGCCTGGTGAAACTTGAATCACCAATTCCCCAGAAATATCTTCCCCTTTGTTTGTTAATGTAACTTCAACCGGAAACCCTTGGTATTGCTTAACTTTATTATCAAAACCAATATTTGTTTCAACATGAATTTGTCCTTCAGCTTGAACTTGTGAAGGTATAAAGGAAAATAGGACAAATGCAAGTAAGCCAATTTTTAATAACTTCTGTAACATAACTTCCCCTGCTTTCTTAATAAAGAGTAAGTAGAATACTAGATCCCATATAAAACTAAAAGTACCATAATCATGAAAAGAATAATATCTGTTTTTTCTTATTTATAACGTATTTTCTGTGTAAAAATATGTAACTATTTATCATTTCACCCCTCAATGTGTACTACCACGCGTAATACAGTTAATACAATTACATCATATCGAGAAAACAATATAATTGTCAATCCATTTTTTGAAAGGATCCTGACATAGTGTATATATAAATATCTAGCTTGTTTTTGTTTCCATGACATATTGACAATGTTATACTTTTACAGGTGTGACACTTCAATGAAAAAGACATAGTGTAACATGAAACAAAAAAAAGGAGAGGACAATGACACAAAGCATACTTTTACTTGAGACGAGGGATGAAAAAAGAGACATTGAACAACTGGAAGAAATGGAGTTTCAAATTTTTCGAATGAGGGAAAATTTATTTGAAATCGCCAAAAAATGGGAAGTTGTTGCGATTGACCAAACAAAAGAAGAACAATGGGTTATCCTCTATAAATATGATGATGGCTGTTTATGGCATTATAAATATGTAGGGTATGGCAGCCCTTTTGTGTAGGTGCCCGAAGGGCACCTACACAAAAAAAGCCACTTGCTAACATCTCAAAAATTCAATACACTTCCTGTTGGACCCAATACTGGCAGGAGGTAGTTTTAGGAGATGTTAGAAGTGACCGAAATTAATTATATCAGACAAGAAGTAAACACGAAAGGTTATTCCTATTCGGATGTTGCTAGAAGAACGAATAAGGATGTTAGAACAGTTAAGAAGTATGCCGACCTAGAGGAATTTCAACCGGAAACGAAGAGGGTAAAGCCACAACCGGCACCAGTAATGGACCCCGTTAAGGATATCATCGATCAATGGTTGAAAGAAGATATGAAGAAGAAAAAGAAATACCGAAGGACTGCCAAACGTATATGGCAAATGCTTGTAGACGATGTAGACATAAATTTTAAAGGCTCCGACCGAACTGTAAGGGCGTATGTGTCTAAACGTAAAAAGGAATTATTAGACGAAAGCGAAGGTGCTGCGATTCCGTTAGAGGCAAGACCTGGTGATGCTCAAGTAGACTTTGGGGAGGCGCCGTTTAAAAGGAATGGTAAGGTGATTGACCTTCCGTATCTCGTTCTTTCCTTTCCGTACAGTAATGCATTCTTAGTTCAAGTTTTTGAATCTCAAAATCAGGATTGTTTCCTAGAAGGACTAAAACGATTCTTTACCCACTTAGAAGGTGTACCAAAGAGAATACGTTTTGATAACTTATCTCCAGCAGTTAAAAAAATCCTTCCTCAAGGTAAGCGAGAACTAACAGAAGGCTTTGAAAGGTTCGCCTTACATTACGGTTTTCAGTACGAGTTTTGTAATCCTGGCGCTGGAAATGAAAAAGGTCATGTAGAGGCAATGGTTAAGTATGTACGAAATAACTTCTTTTTACCAGAACGACCTGTTTATCAAATTGAAAAGTTAAACAAAGAATTATGGCTTGAAGTAGAGAATGATAGATTTCGTTCACACTACGAAAAGAAGAATGAGATTGCTAGATTGTTTGAGGAAGATAGGGAAGCATTACTCTACCTACCAGCTAAAGAATACTCAGGAATGCGTATTGAGACTTTGAAGGCGGATAAGTATGGTTATGTACTTGTAGATTCGAAAAGGTATTCCACTTCCCCGCGTTATGCAAATCAACGAGTATTAGTGGGTGTTACCTACAACCGCATTGATATCCTTGCGGATAATTATGAAGTAATCGTAAGTCATGAACGGCTATATGGAGAAGAAACTAAATCAATGATTTGGCAACCTTATCTATCTCTCATGGCCAAGAGACCAACAGCTTTAAAGTACACGACATTTTATAGTCAGCTTCCAGAAGCATGGCAAAAATATTTGGATGAATGTACGGTTGAAGAAAAGAAAAAAGCATTACTTTTATTATCGACAATATTAAAAAGTAACCGTTTAGAAATAGCTACAGAGGCTTTAGAGATCGCTTCTGAGAGTTGTCACCCATCTTCAGAAACTATCAAGCAAGTCTTTCATCAACTGGTTCATGGCCGTGGTCATAGACCAACTCTTAAGCTGAAAAGTAGTGTTCCGGCAATGCCATTAGCGGAACGCGGAATGAACCAATATGATGCCTTCTTTACCTTGAAAAGGAGGCAGGGATGATGCAAGAAAAGATTCAGGAATATGCCAAACGTTTAAAGCTCAGTTGGATACGAGAAAATTTTCACAAACTAGATCCGAAGGATCCTCAAGACTATTTATTAACTCTATTTGAGAAAGAAATAGAACAACGTGAGGAAAGGAAGATTAATCTTTTACTAAAGGCGGCAACGTTGCCAAACGCATCTGGCAAACCTTTCAATTGGCAAGATATCCAGTTAGGACAAGGGTTGAGCCAACAGTACCTTTTAGATGGCGAGTTTATTGATACAAAGGAGAATATGGTTTTTTACGGTGGCGTTGGTGCCGGGAAAACATATCTATCCACACTCATTGGAATCAATGCCATACATAAGTATGGCAAGCGAGTGAAGTTCTATACCATTGCCTCACTTGCAAATGAACTACTGGATGCCAATGAAAAAGGGACACTAACTAAATTGTTTAAGAGGATTGAGAAGCTAGACTTATTGATACTCGATGAACTCGGATATATACCTTTACATAAGCAGGGAGCTGAGCTGCTTTTCCAAGTAATCTCACTGTGTTATGAGAAAAGAAGTATTATTATCACCACAAACCTTCAATTTGGACAGTGGAATCATGTATTTGGCGATCCTATCCTAACCGAAGCGGTAGTAGACCGCTTAATCCATCACTCCCACTTAGTATTATTTGGGGGTGATAGTAACCGAATGAAGGAGTCACTAGCATTAAGAGAGTTGTAATAGTTTAACAAAGTTATGTTGGTAAGTGGCCTTACAAAAAGGTTTGCCGTTTTATACATTTTTCTCTTGCCAAATACAATGATGGCAACCAATGTCAAATTATGTTGAATGAGTGTGAAACCGCCTATACAGGTCAATGGGATTTTTGTATTCAAGCAACATATACTGAAACAAATACGATTCATATCAATGATATTAAAGGACCTGTTAACAAAGGCTATGGTTCTGTTTGTATGTCCTATCTTCAGCAAATGGCTGAACAGAAAAACATTCAATATCTCACAGGAGATCTTGTACAACGGGACTGGAATCATATCAATAGACTCATAGCTTTTTATGAAAAACATCATTTTCAAGTATCTGTCAATGCAGAAACCAAATCAGGTCGTATCATTTGGAATCCACAATAGTAAAAACAGCGTTCGATATGGTAAATTATCACCATATCGAACGCTGTTTTTTTATGAAACCACTTCTAATATCGGAACATTGTATGCGTCCAGTGCCTCAAATAAATGTTCTTTATGTTTAATGTAGGTTAACGAAATATTAAAGCCTGGAAACCCCATTTTTTGATTGATCCTGATGAGGTTTCGTTTACTTGCTTTTAAAGGAGAAATATATTTTTCTTCTTCTTTAACAATGACACCAAAGAAAGTTTGACCTTGTAATTGATAAGGAAGTATTCCTTCGATATCTTCCCATCGAATCCAGACCGTAAACATATCTAAATAAATTCCTCGTTTACTAATAATGACGTCAGGACTATTTTCTTTTACTTTTCTTATCGCGTAAATCATAAATGATAATAAAACGACTCCTAGCGCAATGAATAAAAGTGAAATAAATGAAAATCCTTCATCCAGTAGTAAATATACACCTAACAAACTAAAAGGCAAGCCAAAAAGTAATAAAAGTACAATTGCTCCAATCATTTTCTTCTTTGATCGTTCAATACGATATTCCTTCATTATGAAGTTCTCCCTTCAACTCATCTTTAAAAATTCTAATGAAACTATGAGTCGTTTTCATCCTACATTAGAACGAATATTTATTAGGGAAAAATTACTACGTGCTTGAATTTAAGAAGAAATTTTATTTACCATAGGAACCTGGTATTCTTCCAATGCCTTAATCAATTCAGCTTTATTTTCTAGAACTCCTAAGGATACATTAAATGCTGGTAGCTCATATTCTACACTTGTCAATGCCTTATTTTTATTAATTTTTTTTAATTTATCAATATATTTTTCTTCATTATTTACTACAAAGTAAAGAAAGGGTAATTTCAATACTTTTTGAATATAGAACCCATCGATATCTCCCCACCGAATTAAGATGGAAAAGCTCTCTAAATAGATGCCTTCCTCATTCAAGATAACTTCAGGTTTATTTTCCTTATATTTTTTTCTAACATATGTATAAAAAACGAATAAAAAAACTACTACTATGATATTCGCAGTTGTGTCAACCGTAATTCCTCTACTAAACAAAAGATAAATTCCTACACAACTAAAAAGTAAAAATAGTAAAAATAAAAATAATGTAGAAGCTAATAACCTTCCTCTCGACCGATAAATATTATATTCCTTCTTCATTTTGCCCTCCTCTTAGTACGTTAGTTAGAAAGTAATGAATGTCGTTACTACAAATAATTAAACTCCCACTTAACGTTTATACAATTAGTCGAATCATCATCCCATACACAATCGCTAAAAACATCGACGTTAATGTCCCTAATAAGAAATATTCGGCCCAATCTCGGTCATCCATTTGTTTGAAACGCGCTAATGCTTTCGCAGCGATAACAAATCCAATTGCTCCATATGCCCCTTGAATAACAAGAAGGATAACTACTAATCTTTCGATATAACCAATCGTTTTACCTCTCGAAAGTTTTTGTTGGGTATAGAGCAAATAAGAATACTCTTCAGATATTCCTGATTGTTGTTTTCGGTTTTGATTTAATGTGTCACTATATATATGTCCGGATATCGTATACTTGCCTTCAAATAAGGCTAAGTGTGGATGAAATGGACCTAATAATATTCGTATGGCATGTCCAGTTACAACAGTCGCTACAATAATCATAATGAGAAGAAATAGAAAACGTTCACCAGGATCTAACACGATAGATTCTCCCTCAAACAAAGATAATGTATTATCCCAAAAAAGAATTATATTAAAATCAAAGAAAAGAATCGCGATGACAAATATAGATAACAGATGGAATAGTTGGTCAGAAATAAACAAAAGTAAATCGCGATATGTCGTTCTCATATTGATCGGAAATAGTCGGGGAGCATAGATTTTACATAAATCAATGACAATATGAAATATAACAAGTACAATTGTTGGTAACACAATATGAAAAAGGAAATGTTGGTGTTCTCCACTCCAAATATAAAAACAAGTGACGACTAATACTGTTATCGCCGTGTGGTGAAGAACGTGTTTTCCTAAATACTTCTTTTTCTCTAATACCATCTTTTCAGTCTGGAAATAAAAATCAGCAATGAGATGACCTAAAAGAAGACCAAGTACGATCATAAAAGCTCCTTCCGAATTAAAGGATAAGTTAATACGATTTGTTCTTTTATATTCATAGCCGTTTTGATTTCTTCCTTATTGATTTGTTGAAGAATATGATAATATGTTTTAATAATGAGCTTTGCTTTTCCTTTTTTTAAATGGTTTGAAATCGTAGCAGGGGTTTTTTGTAACAAGTTGGCTATTTTTTTTTGCTCATTTAACAAAGAATATAATAAACATACCATTCGTTGCGCGTTTGTTTGTTCTTCTACTAATGTACACTGTAACTCAATAAATAAATTTAAAGTAGATTCAAAATTCTCAATTTCTAATGGAGAATAATAAAAATTTGGATGAAGATGTACACTTATTCCTATAGAGCGACCTGAACTTTTTTCAGTTTCTAATGCATTTCTTGCTTTTTTAAATAGAGGATGATTCCATGTTTCTATATCAATTGTACAAGGGTCCTCATCAATATCTCCAAACGTCACTCCGAAATAAGGCGGTTGTTCAGTATATTTCCAAAACAACTTTATATAATAAGCTATGATGTATGCCGTTGTGTAGCCTTCAGCAACGAATAGGATTTCATCACCTTTTCGATGTTTCACAAATGAAAATATACAACCTTTCGTCCACTCTCTTATTACTTTTTCTAGCTTGTTCAAATAATTTGTCATTTCATTCCAATTGTTTTTACTCGTCGAATTCGAAACATCCATTAAAAATATTGAAATTGGTCTTTCCATCAACCCTACCGCCTTCACGATTAGTCTTTATAAGCTAACTTTATCATAATTAGCCTATATAAGCTAAATAAAAAAGAGCCTGAGACTTTTTTTAACGAAGAAACGGAACAAATGGTTCATTGTTCAGCACTTAATTAAACATTTATGACATCTCAGCTCTTTAATTATATAACTAGTTTACATAATAATTTTATGGTTGTTTTTGTTCAACATTAAACTCAATGATATTCCCATCAGGGTCAGAAACAAAAATTTGTTTGAATCCACTTTTGCTGTTTGGTTTTTCTAGGAATGCAATCTGATTGTCGGTTAAATGTTGAACGGCTTCAGAATAACTCGCTACTCTAATGGCAAGGTGACCATCTCTTGTATCAATTTTTCCTGAATGACGTAATGTCTTAGCTAAATCATATTCAATTAAATGAAGTTGTTGATTTCCAATTTGAAACCAAAGACCCGGAAAATCGAAAGGTGGTCGTTCTATTTCTAAAAAACCTAGTTTCTCTTTGTAAAATTGTTTTGATTGTTCTACATCTGTTATTGCAAGACTTACATGATGCAAACTTTTCATTTTAATCATATATACCCTACCTTTATTATTTTTCAATTAAAAACCTAATTGAGTCCAGTCAAATAAAATACCAGGATCATTTTTCCTTCCAGGCGCATACTCATCGTGACCAATAATATGTGTCCGATTCATTTGAACGGTTGGATGGCGAGTACTAATATCTTCAATTAACACCTGTAATGCTTCATACTGAGCAGGTGTATATCCAATATGAGAACGGTCAATTGTATCGTACACATCTTCTGGGATAATAGAAGCCATTTCTTCTCTTGTTCCAATTGCCAATAATTCGATTCCAATAGAATATTGATTTAAATTGTCTTCATACTGTGGAAAGCCCTGCACTGTTCCAACTCCAGCATGAAAAGCAACACGTTTTTCAGGAACAAACCGAAACACGTCACCGCTACGATCAATGACATAATGAGAGGAAACTCCATTTTGCGTAAAGAGCGCTTTAATATCTTCAATTTCATAAGGAGAATGGGGTTTATCAAAGACATTGCTCATATAGTGAATGACAATATGCGTCACAGTCCCAGTCCGAATTCCGTAATTTTCTACAGGTAAATAGTTATCATGGATCTTAGAAAGCTCTGATTCCCATTTAATCGGACTTTCTTTTATTTCTTTAATCGGTTCAGGAGATTCACTAACATTAGTAGTTTCTGTTGTTGCACACCCTGTTATGAGAGTCAGTATTAAAACGAATACCCATTTTTTCATGTTTCACCTTCTGTTTTTCCATAGCCGAATTTTTTACTATTGCTATTATACAATTAAAAAAGTAGTAAGGAAAAGTGGAAACTTACCATTTGGGTTTTACGTCTTTTTACTTTCACTACTCACCAACCTGTGAAGCGAATTAATCGTTCATATAATAAACAGG
This sequence comes from Alkalihalobacillus sp. LMS39, assembly GCF_022812285.1. NCBI lineage: Bacteria > Bacillati > Bacillota > Bacilli > Caryophanales > Bacillaceae > Alkalihalobacillus > Alkalihalobacillus sp. LMS39. The sequence goes on along the minus strand of NZ_CP093300.1, from coordinate 2,343,634 downwards.
GAAATCTTCCCCCACAATAAGTTGTACATCTTTTGGAATTTTAACATAAATCACATTTTGACCGATTAAATGGCGGTACGAATAGGAAAACCAGTCTTCACCTGAAAATTGACTTACTGTAAAAGGTTGTTTAGTTGCAGCAAACTCAATCTCCACTTGTTCAGGAAAGGAAAACAAAAGTGTATTCTGTTCTTGTGTAACAAAAAATGGGGTTTGAGAATAAACAGCATCCGATGCAAGTGTTCTAGTTGAGTAATAAGCCACTTCAACGAGTTCATCGTTTGTTTGTTTTTGTTCAACAACGATCACTTCGTCTATAAATTCATCTTCTTGTAGCTTCATATGCAATTCACTACCTTGGTAAGAAAACTGTTCATATTGTAATTGTTGAATATTTTCAATGTCTTCAATTTGTCCAGAGTAGACATTATCATAAAATTCTTCTGTCGCTTTCGTGTTTTCTTCGTCTGTATATGTTTCAACACTATTAACCTGTTTAACTGGAATAAAAAAAGCGGTAATGCAACCTATGACTAGCACAATGACATAAAAAGAAAAAAGCCATTTGATTTTCTTGCCAGTAAAAAAAACTGGCTTTGGTTTATGTTCTCGTTTAACAGCATAAATGCCCATCGTTATTACAAAAATTAATACGATTGGCATGAGTAGAAACAACAAAAGGTTCATTATTTTACCTCCAATCGATTGGAACTAATGATGGTCATAACAAAACAGAAAATAATGATGATGCTAATTTTTATTAAAAACAGAGGAAAAGAAGCTTCTGTAAACAACATCTCAAAAAACTTGATGATGACTGAACTTCTTCCATTTAAACTTGCAAGCATTACATCCCCAACAAAAATAATCGGAAGAATAACTGAAAGTAGTTTGTTCATTTGTACAAGTGTCCCGATGAAATAACCAAACATTCCAAACATTACGATATATAATATTGTAGCAACAAGACCAAATAAAAGTTCAACTCCTGCATCCATTTGAAGCTGAATAAAATCAACTCCAACCAGATAATACATAATCGACTGTAATAAATATCCAGATAAAATCGCGGTTATCCCACTTATTAAACTCATCGTAACGATAAAAAGCGCATTTGAATAATGAGTTGTTGCTCGATTTGTAATAAATGAAAAATCAGCATTGCGATTAGACTTCGTTGTCAACATCACTGATGTTATAAAACTACTTATCATTGTAAACACAATGACAAGATCAGCAGAGTAATAGCTAACATTAAGATAAACTCGACCCGTCCCTTGTCCCATCATTCCTACGCTATTTAATGACAGGAATAGGCCAACCATTTGTACGAGGAGAACGGTAAAAAACATACTAGAAAAAGCATTTAATTTATATTTATATTGTTTGAAAATAATATCTGATTGTTTAACGGTTGTTAAAGACATCATCGATACCTCCTTCTTTAGAACCAGTTAAATACATGCAAACATCACTGATAGCAACTGAACTTAACTCTAGACCAGATAGCTGCATTTTTTGCTTTTCCTGCATTGTGTAGCGGTCTTTCACAACGACATAACAACCAGATGTGCCGATTGTTTCTTTCCATAACACGTCTTGATTGATTATCCACTTTTCAACAATATCACGAACTCCTTTAACCCCAACAGTTAGTTCCTTCAATGCATCAACGGAATCATAAAGTGAAACCTCACCTTTATTGATTAATAAAATATCTTCTAATAAATCTTCAATCTCATCAATGTGGTGACTCGATAATAAAACCGTTCGTGGAAATAAAAGATAATCTTTTAGTAGAGCACGATAAAAGTCACTGCGAACAGCGGCATCCATTCCTGTTGTTGGCTCATCAAATATGGTTATACTACTTCTTGAAGCAAGCCCAATAATCATATTAAACGTACTTTTCATCCCTTTTGATAATGCCCCATGATTTTGCTTAGGGTTTAACTGAAAATAATGAAATAAACCGTTCGCTAACTGTGAATCCCAGTTTGGATAAAATGTTTTGGCCACTTGTAATATCTCAACTAAAGTTAAAGTAGGAGGAAAATTCATATTATCATCAACTAAAATCAGATTGGCAGAAACATCTAAATTGTTAAACGGTGGCTTAGAAAAAACAGTTAACCTCCCTGAAGTGGGCTGAATGTATCCTGCTAACATTTTTAATAAAGTCGTTTTCCCCGCTCCATTGCGTCCAATAATTCCAGTCAGCTTATTTGCTTCCATTGCAAACGAAACTTCATTTAACGCTTTTGATTGTCCATACATTTTCGTTATATTCGAACATTCAATGACGCTCATATCTCGTTCTCCTCACTTTCATCAATGGTTGTTTTAATCATTGAAAATAATTCTTCTTCAGGGACATGTAATCGTTTTGATTCTAGAACAACCTCACGAACTAGACGTTTTAAAATGCGGTTTTTTCGCTTATTTCTTATCGTTTCTTTTGCTCCATCAGTAACAAACATCCCTAACCCTCTTTTCTTATATAGAATGTGTTCCTCTGCCAATAACGTCAATCCTTTCGCGGCTGTAGCTGGGTTAATATTAAACATATCTGCTAATTGGTATTGGGAGTACACCTTTTGGTCGGATTCAATGTTACCTGCTAATATTTCCGCTTCAATCCATTCAGCAATTTGAACATAAATAGGTTTTGTCCCGTCTGTATTGAGGATCAATAGATTACCCCCTCTCTAATATAGTGCATTACTGTTGTAATGTACTATAAATTAAATTCAAAAAAAAAGCAAGGCGTCAATAGCGGAAATAACAAAAAAAGTGAGGACCAAAAGGCCCTCACTTTTTTTACAAAAAATTAAAATCCACTTAATACTAAAATGGCACCAAGAACAGCATTAATTAAAGACAAAAGTAAGAAAATACTAGATAAAATAATACCAGCGATTGCCATTCCACGTTTGTTAGATTTACGAGCAATAATCCCAAGAACCAAACCAACAATTGTAATCGGAATACCAAAAAGAGGAATTAACCAAAAAATAATTGCAACTAACCCTAGTACTAATGATGCGATCGCTTTACCGCTATGTTTGTTACTATCGACTTGCTCTACAGATTGTTCACCATATTCTGTCATGATATACCTCCATGTTATGTAATTCTTGTTTATTATACAATATTTTCAATCTTTTTTGTGAACTTTTTGCGAATTTTGTTCACTTTTTCGTATTTTTTATACGATAATAATTCTTCGTACATGACATTGTATGAATTCGTTCAGTCTGTTATTCATCTTTCAAATAAAAAAGTGAGACCCCGTGCATAAGCACGAAAGGACCCACCTAATAGTTGAAATCGTTTATTTATTATTGTAAACCTTCAACAAAGGTTTCTACATTGTGTCTCATCATTAAAATATAACTTTCCGCGCCACTACCTTCTTGGCCAACCGCATCTGTATATACTTCTCCAGCAATTGGTACTCCAGAATCATTTGAAACAGATTCCATATATCGTTTGTCTACTGTTGTTTCAACGAATACTGCTGGCAAGTTTTGATCTTTTACAACATCTATGACACGAGAGATTTGACTAGGAGTTCCTTCTTCATGAGAGTTCAACTCCCAAACCCCTTCTGTTTGAAACCCGTATGCATCGCCAAAATATTTAAAAGCATCTTCACTAATGACTAAAACACGGTATTCTTCAGGAATCTTTTGAACTTCTGTTTTAATCCAATCATCAAGTTGAGCTAATTCTTCTAAGTAAGCTTCTGCATTTTCACGATAAACCTCTTCACCTTCAGGGTCTCTTTCAATTAAGTCTTCGACGATTACTTCAATGTAAGATTGCATATTCGCAACGTTCATCCATGCATGAGGGTCTGGCTCATTTTCATCTCCTTCAAGCATAATTGGAGTAATGTTTTCGCTGACGGTTACAACAGAAACATCTCCTACATTTTCAATTAATTTCTCTAACCACTCTTCTAAGTTTAGACCATGAACGTAAAAAACATCAGAATCACTTACACGTTGGAAATCACTTGGAACTGGCTCATATTCATGTGGCTCTTCTCCAATAGGAACGATATAGTTCACTGTCCCTCTGTCTCCGATAACTTCACTAATGACATCCCCTAAGATAGAAAAACTCGTTGTTATTTCTAACCCTTCTGAGTCAGGTGAAGTTGACGCATCATCACTTCCACACCCTGCTAATAAAAAGATGACTACACTACTCATGACTACAAACAAAAACTTCTTCGACATGTTGTTTCCCCTCTCCTTTTTACCTTGATTATAAATTTTGTCCAATACTAACTAATTTGGCTTCGAGCAACTTTTTAAGTAAAAAAATAGTCTAGGAATCTACATTTTGTTCCTTGGACAAAATTTGTTTCCCTAGCGCAACAATTACTATTTTTTCATATTTCCTTCTTTTTGTCTAGACTTTTTTTCTTTTTTTTTTGAACCCGACGATATACGTATGCTATTAGGGAGAAAGTGTGCTCGAAATTATTCAGCTACTTTTCAAGTAAATAATGAAAATTGTCTTTATAAAAAACAACTAATACTCCATGTACTATAAAAAGAATTAAGGCCAGTGGAAGCAAGGCATGGTCAACGAAAATATGCAATAACAGTATATTCACAGAGATCGGGGCAAGCAGTGCTAATGCTAGTGGAACATAACGGTTAAAACACAACAAAGCACCACATAAAACTTCTAAACTCTTAACAGCAACAAGCAAATAATCAAACTGAAACAACACCATCGCTTGTTCACTCGTTTCAATCAAAGGATCAATAGAAAAAATAACGAGAAATCCATTAAGTCCAGCACCTAGAAATACAATCCCTAAAAATAAACGTAATAAGTTTTTTAACAAAAACGATCGCTCCTTTATAGAATCTGATTATTTTTTACTTTTATAGCAAATACTACACCTCCTCATTGACATCATTATTCGTTACAGTGCATCCAAGGATTCTTCAATATCACGGATTTCTGCTTGAATTTCATTCCTGCTTCTAAGATTACCTGTTGAGTCATATAACTCAATTCCATAAATCGTGTATTTATGAACTAATATCGTGAAATCTGGTTCCGGTAAATCCAATCCGTTTATTTTCATCGCTTGAATTTCAGACAACATATTTTTCATAATATCTTCTTTTCGAACCTCAATTTGATTTTCATACACCCATTTACGTTGAAATGTTCGTTCAATGAAATTTTTCACACTAAACGTAATATATCCATCGGCAACTAATTTATCATAAAGGGTAATGACAAATTGCACGATATCTTCTTTATGTACTTTATCAGCTGTAATTTGTAAATCATTAGCTATAAAATATTGCAAATCTTTTTCATAATCAATCTTACCAAAATAACATTTTGCATATAAGATCATTTGCTTTTCAGATCGTGTCACGTTCTTCATCTTATCACTACTTCCTTTTTTTCGTTTACAGTTTGATTATATGCAAGAACTGGAGTATTTTTAGAAAAAACTCATACTTTATGAAAAAAGTATGAGTAATCTTTTATTATATGCTTGCAATTCATGCGCCACCGTTAATTTAGTTAAGCTCAACATTATGATAGACTTGCTGTACATCTTCTAAGTCTTCTAATGCGTCTATTAATTTCTCAAATTGAACTTGATCTTCTTCTGATAACGCGATATCGTTTTGGGCTAGCATTGTCAATTCGGCTAAAGTAAAATCTGTGACCCCTATATTTTTAAATGCTTCTTGCACAGCATGAAATTGGTCGGGTTCAGCGTACACAATAACGGAACTATCTTCATCTAATATGTCACGTGCATCTATGTCTGCTTCCATTAAAAGTTCCAATACGTCATCTGCACTTTTTCCTTCCACTCCAAATACTGCCGTTGCATCAAACATGTAAGCTACAGACCCACTAACCCCCATGTTTCCTCCATTTTTATTAAAGGCCGAACGCACTTCTGCTGCAGTTCGATTTACATTATTTGTTAACGCATCAACGATAATCATTGACCCATTAGGACCAAACCCTTCATAACGCAATTCATCATAACTTTCTTCAGAACCGCCTTTAGCTTTTTCAATCGCGCGCTCAATAATGGCTTTTGGCACGCTATATGTTTTTGCACGCTCTAATACGACTTTAAGCGCTCTGTTTGATTCTGGATCAGGTTCTCCTTGTTTAGCCGCTACATATATTTCTCGACCAAACTTGGCATAAATTCGACTTGTATTCGCATCTTTGGATGCCTTTTTCTCTTTAATATTGTTCCATTTACGACCCATGTTGAACACTCACTTTCAAAGTTTTATACAACGTCTAATTATACCCCATTTATAGTATACGTTTCGAGTATTTCTTCTTTTATCCTTCGAAAGACTTACAACACAAAGCCGATGAGAAAATTATCTCATCGGCCTTTAAATGATATCACTTCTTTTATCAATATAAACCATTCCTTGTTTATCTATTTGGGCAAAAAACACATCATCAATAGAACTGATTTTATGTTGAGCTAGCACTGTTTTCACCCAATCAATGTCTTTTTCTAATATATCTAAGCTTTTCTTCAAAATTTTCCCATCGATTATAAAAGCTTGCCCTACCCCTCTTGTCACTTGTACATTAAATACATCTTTTTGCATAGCTGGTAAGTATGGTGCCTTTTTCAGGACAGTGACAGTTCCATCTGTTTCTAGAAAAGCGGTATCTACTTCATCAATGTTAAATACATTTTTTTTTCGTAAATTAGTTAATAAACTATCTACAGTAAATCTCGATTTTTTTAACCCTTCTTCTAAAATTTGTCCATCTTTCATCAAATAGGTTGGTTCATCTTCTAATACTTTTCTTCCCCATAAACTTTTTATCGCAATGATACTTGTAATAAACACATATAAACAAAAGAAAAATAAACCAACCATACTAATGAAAATCGGCACATCTGTCATAATAATTGAACTTGCGACTAAGGACCCAATTGTGATCCCCGCAACAAAATCAAAAAATGTCATTTGCGAGATTAATTTCTTGTTTAATATCCGACATAATATATATAAAATAATAAAAGCAATCGTAGTTCGTAAAATCACTTCAAACACTGTCATTTTTTTGACCTCACTTTCTTTCACTCAAAAATAGCTTATGTAACCTCTACACTTTTATCCCTTCTTGCAACGCCAAAAAAGCATCAGCATGGAACTGATGCTTTTAAAAGCTCTAACGGACATACGGTTTGTAATGTATAGTAAATATTACGTTTTTTATATGGTAGCGGACAACAATTGCTATTCATTCGAACCGAGCTGTTTTAAGCGCTCAACCAATGACAATAACTGAACAGATGTCCGAACGGCAGGCAAAAAACTACTATTTCCTAGAAATAGTGGTATAAGTGTCCGTTATGAATGTTGTATGGTTTAATCGTGCCAATAACATAGTTGAAGAAGATTTCCGTCTAAATCGTAAAAAGTAAAAAAGGTATTTACTCCGTCTTTTTGAACCTCATCAACCGTAATTCCTTTTGATTTTAACTGTTCATGAGCTTCCTCTATACGACTAGTATAAAAAATCGGGTAAGTTGTACTATTTTTGCTTTCACCCTGTTCGAGAGTTAACGGTACGCTGCTATTTCCAATTTGAAAGACAATATAATGTCCACCATCATAACTTACTTTAAAATTTAACTTTTCTTTATACCATTCTTTTGCCTTTTTAATATCTCTCACTTTAAGACATATCGTATCAATTTTTTCGATAATTTCCATTTGCTCACTCCCTATTAATCTTCTTCGATTAGTTCTATTAACTCACCAATCGTTATATTTGTAAATCGACTAATAGTTTTAAAACATTTTATGGGAATAGTTCAAAACTAACACTTTCAATCAAAAACTATTGTAACATTGTGTAAAGACCACTATGTAGGGAGGAGAATAATCACTTGCAAAAAAAGTTTCACTGCCAGAATCCCTCTTTTTAAACTACACAATACGGTACGTGAAATTTTGGTCATTTGTGACAAAAAGAAAAAGTGAGAGAATAAATCCCCCACTTTTATTTTCTATTCTTCTTCTTGGATAGCAACCGCTTCTTTTAATTCGTCTATGCTATCAAAAGTCCAAGTACCAACTATTTCTTCACCATCAAAACCAACGGCAACAACACCATCTTGAACAACAACAATATCTACTTTATGTGCACCATACTCTTCTTTGTCAGTAAAAATTGTTTCCATAAAACGAGCTTCTTGAGCTGATACCCATAGTAATAAATTTGCTGAGTAAGAACCATATGTGCCTTCGTTCTCTACTCTTTCAATGAATTCTTCTGCAGTTAAATACGTAGAATCAGCTTCTACTGTTTCTTCAGTTTCTGCCGCAGTAGCTTCTTCTGTAGCTTCAGCATCCTCAACTGGTTGTTCTTGTCCCGTATTGCTTTCTGTATTTCCACAGCCAGCTAAAAGAAGTCCTGCTCCCAAAATGATTAAAAATTTCTTCATTTTATTCATCCCCTATTTTACTAATTATCTCTCAGTGAGTATTATAGTAAAATATGAATAAAATTTAAAGTAAAATTATTTCGATTCCCTAAAGTTTAAATGTTCACTATTTTAATACTTTTCTGTAAATTCATGTAACCCTATCAGGAATAGGTTATTGGCAATAGTAAATAAAAACATTAAGGATACACAAAACGTTTGCATTTTTATCAAATAAAATTTGTTTTAATGTGCTACAATTTTAAGAGCCGCTCTTCTAGCACCTGAAAGATTTCTAGCAACTGGTCCAATCTCAAGTTCTGATAATGCTCCTGTGACGTACAACCCCTCGGCCCATTGTAAAGAGTCAGAAGAAACAATCGGATACCCACATGTAGCACACAGCAAATTCTCATCTTGAATTGTTGACTGTAACCATGACATCCCTGGAGCGGTAGGGTGAAATCCAGTCGCAAGTATGATTTGTTGCGCCTTTATCGTCTTGGACTCATGCACCACTTTAAGTTCATTTTCATTAAACGTAACGTCATTGATTTCTCCGAAGAGAATATCAATTTTATTTTCCTTTTGTAGTCTGTTTACTTTCACTTTAAGTTCATTTGGCATCGAACCACGATGTCTGGCTTTTATAATCATTTGTCTTCTCGTTTCATAGCTTTTTACTTTTTGAAATTCCCTCATATATTTTGGCCCTAACCATCCAGGATCTGAATCAAAAGGAAAGACACGGAAAGGATGCCTTGTAATAAGTGTTATTTTTCCTTCATGACTTTTAGATAGTTTAATCACTGTATGTACAGCACTAATACCACCACCAATGACAACAACATCACCCATTTTGTCAATTGGTTTTGCTTTTTGTCGGTCAAAAATGTGATGAACATCCGCACCCATTTTCTGGACTTTTTGAGCCCATTCTGGCCAGTATGGATGGTCACTCAACCCCATAGCTAATACTGTATTCTTACTCTTAAATTGCTGCCCACTAGACAAAGTAATATCCCATTGTGAGCCTTTACGGATTACTTGTTGTACTAATCCTGTAACCCAGCTTTTTTTGAGTTGAATTTCCTCAAAAATATGTTCACAATGGTGATTGAAAAGCATTAAAGACGGTCGATCGTAAGGACCATAAAAGTCGGCATATTGTTTCCCTTCTTTCGACTTTGCCCATTTTTCAAGTGAAAATGGATCGATATCAATATGATGGATAGAAGGAGAACGCAAAAATGGCATTTCGATTTCTGACGTGCAACGATTCCATGTTGATAATGGTGAATCATTTGGATCAACAATGGCCAAGTTTTCAGTTGTTGTTCGTTTTGATTTAAGTAAATAGTTTGCCAATGTGCAGCCTTGTATGCCACCACCTATAATTGTCCATTCCTTCATTGAAGACTTCCTCCTTCATTTATGTTAGATAATCCCTTTTTTCGGAACTACAGGCGCAACGCTGTTAAAATGAAGCTGGGTGACTCTTTTTATAAACAAAGATAAAAACATAGAACGACCAACACTAAATAATAAAAATGCGATCCATAATCCATCGTTACCATACGGGGCTAAATACCAAAGAGCGGTGAAAAACAAAAGCAACGATAGAAAAATACCATCCCGAATCGCACGTGCTTCCGTTGCGCCTGAATATATCCCTTCCAGTTGCAATGCCCAAAAACCAACAAACGGGAAAATTAACATCCAAACTAGGTATTCATGGACAGTATTCATCACCTCTGGGCTTGTCGTAAACATGGATATAATAAAATCATCAAAAACAAATAAGCCTGTTGATAACACGACAGCGGCTAATAGTCCATATTGGGCCGAGAAGAAATAAGCTCTCCGGTATAACGAATAATTTCTTGCACCTATAGACCTTCCAACCACAATACTAGAAGCATTCGCAAATCCACCAAAGAAATAAGCAATAATATAATGAATTTGAAGCAAAATTGCATTTGCTGCCAGCACTGTATCTCCCATACTTGCTGCTTTTGAAGTAAACATGACTGTCATCGTTAACAAGCATACCGTTCGCAAAAACAAATCACGGTTCACTCGAATCATTTTTTTGACTGGTTCGATGTCGAATAACATCTTTCGAGTGATTGAGGAAAAGCTTATTTTTTTTGAATATAAAATCAGTGAGATTCCTAATCCAACTGCAACTACTTCGGAAATAACTGTTGCATAAGCAACACCAACAACTCCCATGCCGAACTGTATAACAAAAAGGAGGTCTAATCCAATATTTAAGGAATTCATAAAAATTTGTGTACTTAGTGACAAGCGTACTTTTCCCATTCCGATTAGCCAGCCAATGATGACATAACTTAACAGTAAAAATGGGGCTCCCCAAATTCGAATTGTATAATACTCAGCTGCATAGGTTGAAACCGTTTCATTCCCACCAATAACAGCTAACGCAATTTGTAAGATGGGCTTTTGTAATATAATAAATAACACCCCTACAACAATCGCAATAATAGCCGGGCGTAGTAAAGCTAAAATCGTTTCGTTTTTGTTGTTGGCTCCGTCCGCTTGAGCAGTAAACCCGCTCGTACTCACTCGTAAAAATCCTAATAGCCAGTACATTGTATTAAAAATAACAGCGCCAATCGCTACCCCACCAATAGCGGAGGCATTCCCCATTTGTCCAATGACAGCTGTATCAACAGCTCCTAATAAAGGCGTAGAGATCCCAGATATAATTAACGGAATCGCCAAATATAAATAATGGCGATTGGTAAATGATTGTTCTTGCTGTTTTAAAGAAAGATTGACTTTCATAATGACTCCTTTGTTCTTATTCTATTTTTCATGTGAAGAGGCTGCTTTAATTAACGCTTTTGTATATGGATGCCGTTCTATATGATATAGATCAGCAATCGGAAAAGAATCTACAATGATTCCATGTTTAAGAACGATAACTTTTTCACATAAAAAAGAGACGGCCCGTAAATCATGTGAAATAAATAAAATCGTCGTTTGCAGTTTTTCCTTTAGTGTTTGTAACAATTTCAAAATTTGAACTTGAATCATCATATCAAGACTTGCTGTCGGTTCATCACAAATAAGCAAAGACGGCTCAACACTTAGCGCCCGAGCAATGCTAACTCTTTGCTTTTGGCCCCCACTTAATTCATGTGGGTACCTATGAACAAAAGATTCATCTAAACCAACAATGTCTAACAAAACTTTTGCCATGTTTTCTGGCGACATCGTCTTTCCATTTATAAAAGAAGGGAGAACTTCTGGGTAATTACATAATGGCTCTGTTATACTTCTCCAAATTGGTAATTTAGGATTTAATGTACTCGTCGTATCTTGAAAAATGAATTGCGTTTCTTTTCGAAATTGTCGTAATTCTTCTCGTTTGGCGATAGGAAGTTGTTTCTTATTAAATTCGACTGTCCCTTCCTGAAACGATTCTAACCCAACAATGATTTTTGCAATTGAACTTTTTCCACTACCGCTTTCTCCCACAATACCAACAGATTCTCCTTTATCAACTGAAAATGAAATATCTTTTAATGCCTTGTGGCTTTTTCCGTATGTTTTCGCTACTTGCTGAAAGGATAACAAACTCATAATATTCCTCTTTTCGTTGTCGTTGGAACAGGAGGCAATGACAATATTGACGAGCACAGCTGTTTTGTATAAGAGTGAGATGGGTGATTTTGAATTTTTTCCGTCTTGCCCTCTTCGATGATCGTTCCTTCTTTCATAACATAAAGTCGTGATGTATGTGTAAACGCTTGTACAAGGTCATGAGTAATAAATAAAACACCACATCCTGTTTCATTTCTCACTTCATGAATCGCTTGAAGCACCTTTTCTCCACTCATTACATCTAGAGCTGTTGTTACTTCATCACATATTAACAGCTTCGGTTTTAATGCCAGCATCATAGCAATGGCGGCTCGTTGAACTTGCCCACCACTTAATTGAAATGGATAGCTTCGATAAATTTGTTGTGCATTTAACCCCATTTTGGTTAATACATTCAGCGTAACCGTTTTAGCTTCAACCTTTGAAAATTGATGGGCACAAAGCGTTTCAACCATTTGCTTGCCAACTTTAATAAACGGGGTGAAGCTCCCGCGATAATCTTGAAACACCATGCCAATGTCTTTTCCTAGTCTTTTATGATGATCTTTTTTCTGAAGTGACAATAAGTCTACTCCACCTACAAAGATATTTCCAGTTACATTCATTCCATGTGGAAGAAGGCGCAAAATCGCTCTTGCTGTCATGCTTTTCCCACTACCACTCTCCCCAATTAGCCCAACGATTTCTCCGCTTTCAATAGACAAGTTTACCCCGCATAATATCGAATCAATACTCAACTGTTTCATTGATAATACCGGACTCACCATTCATTCCTCCCTCGTTGGATATCAAGCTTGTGCTTTATTCCATCTCCTAATAGATAAAAACATAAAACTGCTATCATGATTGCCAAACCTGGATACACCATTAACGAAGGAACGACTTGAAAATAGCCGCGACCATCATTTAACATGGCCCCCCATTCGGCGATAGGAGGTTGTGCTCCTAATCCTATATAAGATAAAGCAGAAATAAGTAAAATGACCTTTCCAACATCAATCGCTGCCATCGCTATAATTTCTGGAAGTACTTGAGGAAGGAGATGCATTCGAATTGTTTTAAATGAACTAGAGTTCGATAGTTTTGATACATAAATATACTCTTTTTCTTTTTCAGATAAAAGTAAACCTCGCACGACTCTAGCATACATAATCCACCGGACAAGAACAATCGCAATAATGATATTGGTTAAGCTCGGTCCTAATATTCCTGCAATGGCAATGGCTAAGATAAAATCGGGAAACGCCAATATACCATCCACCATTCGCATGAAAATCGCATCGATTCTTCCCCCGACATACCCTGAAATCAACCCTATCGGTACACCAATAACTAAAGATAACAAGATCGCGGTTACTCCTAACCCAATCGTAATCTTTGCTCCTGCTGCAATGCGAGAGAAAACATCCCGACCTAATTGATCTGTACCAAACCAATGTTCATCCGAACTTGGTTCAAGTCGATTTTCCATATTAATATCATATGGATGATGAGGAGACATCCACTCGCCAAGAAAAATAAGACTTACTATCAAACTCGCTAATATGAGCCCTCCAATCATACTTGGATTGGAAAGACGGCGCTTACTATTTCTTTTAAACACTACTTCCATTTAAGCGGCTTCCTTTCCATGTTTGATCTGTGGATCAATAAACCAATAAAGAATATCCACGATTAAATTGATGACAACAACAAGCACCCCAACTATGAGTATATATCCTTGGATTACAGGATAATCTCGTTGACTGACTGCATTCACAATTAATTCACCCATCCCTGGCCAAGAAAATAGGATTTCGATGACAGTAATGCCACCTAATAAACTCCCCATACTTAAACCAAATAAAGTGACAACCGGAATGATACTTCCTCTTACCGCATGAAAGATTAAAATTCTCGTTTTACTTACGCCCCTTGCCATAGCAGCTTCGATATAAGAGCTTTGAAAAATTGAAATTAACCTTTCTCTTAACAATCGAATATACATCGGTGCCATCGCCATACCGAGTGTTACGGAAGGTAATATAAAATGAGCAAGTGTGCCTTTTCCCATCACTGGAAGTAGATTTAACTGTAATGAAAAAATATAAATAAGGATTAAGCCTAACCAAAAACTTGGCATGGAAGCTCCAAATAAAGCAATGACCCGACTAATATAATCCGGCCAACGGTCTTTATAGAGCGCTCCAATGACACCAAGAGGAAGCGAAATCAAGAATAAAACAAGAAGTCCTCCACATGCTAATGCTAATGTAGCTGGAAGCCGACTCATTATCACATCTAATACTGGTCGTTTCGAAATAATGGATTCACCTAAATCAAGATTCATAACTCCCCATATCCATTCTCCATATTGAATGAGGATCGGTCGGTCAAATCCATATTCTTGCCTTAGTCTTTCTTCATCTATCGTTGTAGCAGCAATATCGTCTACCTTTAATAGTTCTCGTATCGGGTCCCCTGGTGTTATCTTCATTAGTAGAAAACTAACGAATGATAATAGAAACACCATGATAATCAACTGCAATCCTCTTCTTTTAATCATGTTTATTACATTACCCATTTTTTCACCTTCAAGACTATTACTTTGAACCCTTTTTTACTGGATTAGGGATGTCTCAAAAAGTCTATAATGACCTTTTAAAACATCCCTTATGATTACTCGACGTCCATTTCATTTGTAATGAGATAGTATTCCTCTGAACCTGGTGTCCAATGTTTAATACGTTCGTTTACACCAACAATAATATGAGGAAAAACGACGAAAGACTGTGGTATTTCTTCTTGGATAATGGTTACTGCTTCTTTCGTCAACTCGATTCTATTTTCTGTTTCTGCCGTTGCATTTAGATGATTCGTCACATCATTTAATTCAGGAATATTGATTTGCGCTGGATTTAAAGACCCTTCTGGCTGATAAGCTACATTTAAAAAATAACCTCCGTCCCCTCTTGGAGCCGTTAAATTAGAGTAAGTTACAATATCCCATTCATTTTGTTTTTCCCATAAATAGCTATCTATGTCTTCAATAACCGTAATGTTAATATCAATCCCAACACTAGCTGCTTCTGCTTGTAAATATTGAGCGATTAATGGTAATTCTGGTCTTCCTTGATAGGTTGCTAGTGTTAATGCTAAAACTTCCCCATCCTTTTCAAGCATTCCTTCACTATTTTTTTCGTATCCTGCTTCTTTCAACAAAGCTTCGGCTTCAGCTGGATTATACGCAGTTTCAGCTTTTTCATTCGCAAATGGAAAATTTGGATGAAAAGGACCATTTGCAGCTGTCCCATGGTGATTCATAATTTCGCTAACGACAATTTCTCGGTTAACTAATAAATCAAGAGCTTTTCGGACATTCAAATCTTGTAATGCTGGCTTGGCTGCATTGTATAATAGAAAATGAACCCTTAAGCTAGAAATCGATTCTATTCGCAAATCATCATTAACTTCAATCGGTTCTAATGCTTCTGGTGGTAAATGATAGGCAATATCAGCTTCACCTGATTGTAATGCAAGAGCACGTACATTCCCATCAGCATTAAATTTTATCGTGACGTTGTTAATATTTGCTACTCCGTCCCAATACCCATCATATCGCTCAAGTTTGATTTCAGATTCCGAGATAAAATCAATGACTTTAAATGCTCCTGTTGCGATTGGTTTTTCACTTATATTCTCTTCATCTACTTTTACGACAGATGTATTTGTATGAACAAGTTCAGATAAAAACGCTGGATAAGGCTCAGTCGTCACAAACGTAATCTCTTGCCCACTCGCTTCGATTGACTCGATTTTCAATGCTGACCCCATTGCATCATTTACTTCTAGTAATCGGTCGAAAGATGCTTTCACAGCATTAGCATCAACAACTGTACCATCATGGAACGTAATATCGTCTCTTACTGTAAATGTCCACGTAATGTCATCTTCTTGCTCCCACTTTTCTGCTAACCACGGTTGAATATTTAAATTCTCATCAATTTTTACTAATGTTTCTGCTATACCTGCTCTCACACCCATCGCGTCTTGGTGTGGGTCAATCGTTTTTGATGCAAAACTAAATAAAAGTGTTAGTGATTTATCTTCGTCTTGTAAAACCGTTTTTTCTTTATCCTTTTCATTTGTTGCCGTATCATTGCTCGGACTTGAACATCCTACAAAAAGGAATGCTAATAAAATAAGTATACATAGGAATACATTGTGCTTCATTTGTCCTTCAAATCCTTTCCACTATAACATTATTTAGCTATACGAAAGCCACAGTCCAATGGCTATCATATTGTTTCTTATATGTAAGCTTTACTCCTTCATACTCCTCTCTAACAGAAAATCGTTATCATTAAGATTTACTTTCATTACTATACAAAATACTCGTCTATTTCGTCAATTATAAATCGTAATAATTTCGAATTATTTTTATCGTCGCCTTTACAATTGATGTTTTTTTCGATATTGTATAAATCGTAACTATTACGATTAATTATGGAAGGTGAATAAACATGGCGAAAAAATCGAAAGTAGCAAAGGAAAAGAAAAGACAAGAGCTTGTTGCTCGATATGCAGAAAAAAGGAGAGAATTAAAAGCAAAAGGAGATTATATAGGTTTAAGCAAATTACCGAGAGATTCTGCACCAAGTCGTTTAACACGCCGATGCGAAGCAACCGGTCGTCCTCGAGGTGTACTACGGAAGTTCAAACTGTCACGTATCGCATTTCGAGAATTAGCTCATAAAGGTCAAATTCCAGGTGTTAAAAAATCAAGTTGGTAAGGAAACGATTGTTTCCCCTATTTCGTCAAAAAGGGTGTGGACTCGTTGACAACACAAACATCACTTACACTATTAACGGGAAGTAATGCGAAGCAAAAAAGGAAAGTCATTGAAATACTACAACAAAGTTATTTCGACCAATGCTTCACAATTTTATTTAGACCAAATTCAGTTCAAGTGGTTGAAAAAGAAGGTGATTTCTTCCCTTTATCTCGCTTTATTGGCGAAGTTAATCACCATATAGAAGTGAATCATTATGAGACGTTATCTTCTATTTTTGATGACTTATCATCACGTAATTCTATTCATCATATTATTGTTGATGTTCATCCACTCTCTGACATTCATTTAATTGTAGAGTATCTTCCTTCAACAAACCTAAAACATCTTCACATCATTGATGCGAAAGACTTTTGGTTTAGTTATTTTTCTGAACATGTTATAAAGCAACAATATGGGGAAGAGCTCGACTATACATTAGGTGAAAAAATAACCGAGCAAATCGAGTGTGTCGATACAATTGTTGTGTTTAACCACACTAAAATATCTGAACGGCAAATTGGGGAACTACTTGCATTTTTACACGCATTACAACCATTTGCTATCATTAAAGACGAGCATACATATGACCCAACATTTATGGAAAATCGAAAAGGTTTTGCCGGAGCTCGTTCTCACCATATGTTGTTTGATATGCAGAAGAAACAAGCAATTAGTCGGTGCAATGTAAGGTTTTTATATGACTTTGGAATATCTACGTTTTTATTTACACGAGATGATCCGATTGACTTTTCAAGATTAGAACAGTTTCTCATTACTCTTCCTGCAGAAGTGTTCCGAATGAAAGGAAAATACGTTGATTCTGATACAAAAGAAACAACATTTATTTCCCAAGTAGGCTCATCAGTCCAGGTTGAGACAATAGTCACACAAGAAAAAAAACATTTACCCTATTTATCAGAATTCCTATTTATCGGATCTGAAATAGATGTGGAACAACTGACTACAAAACTAAATGAATGCTTCACTGAGAATGTAGCTAATCAGAGAAAACAGCTGTAACGTTAAAGAGTGAGAAATGTCAATTAAGAAAAACGCGGAGCGTCTTTTCTTTCAAGCGAAGTGCATGATGAAACAACAAACACATCCCATGTCCCATTTTTGCGGTCAGAGCAGCCGTTATTTGTGAACATGATACGGGGTTCCGTTTATTAGCGGCCACAGGAGCGCTTATTCACGCCAAAGCCACTCTATTCCTAGCGATATATTATGATTAACGGCTCCTGTGTCCTCCAACGTTCCAAAACGCTAGCCATGTTCACAGATAACGGTTTTCATGGCCGCTTACTTACCCTAATCAACAAAATTGCTAACGCGATAAACCCGCCCAAGTGTTGAATGATTCATTTGGGTCTTTTCTTTCAAGCGAAGTGCGGAGCCTTCGCTCTTCTTGAAATAGCTTTCAAAGCTTCACTGCTACACCAAAAATTTTATGCTTTCTTATCTTTTGAATAAAGGACATTTCCTTCTCCTTTTGTTTAATAGACGCCTTCTATTGGACATTTCCTCCTGTTTTGTCTAATAGACGTCCTCAATTGGACACTTCCTCCTCTTTTCTCTCCTGTTTTGTCTTATATAAGCGATCGTTATCCTCTTTTTTCGCAAAAAAAAACACTAAAAAGTAAAAATCTACTTTTTAGTGCTTTCATCGTTTCTTAAAGCTGCATTTGATCGAGCGCTTGCTCTAAATCCATTTGAATATCTTCCCAAGCTTCTAAACCTACAGATAGTCGAAGCATATTATTTGTGATTCCCATCTCTTCCCGTCTTTGTTCAGGAACAACAGCATGAGTCATCGTTGCGGGATGTTGAATTAATGTTTCCGCATCTCCCAAGCTCACTGCAATTTTTATTAGTTCAAGTTTATTCATAAATTCCTGGGCTTTTTTCTTATCGCCTTTAATGGTAAAGCTAATCATTCCGCCGCCTTTTTTCATTTGCTCATTATCTTGCATGCCAAACCCTGGGTACACTACTTTTTCGACATATGGATGTTTTTGCAAATATGTTGCAATTTGAACAGCATTATCACAATGGCGATCCATTCGCACAGGTAATGTTTTTAGTCCTCGTAATAATAACCATGCATTAAATGGAGCCAATACTCCTCCTACATCTTTCCTCGTCGTGAACGAAACTTCTTCCATCATTTCTTTTGTTCCTACTGCAACACCGGCAATCACATCACCGTGACCACATAAATATTTTGTCGCACTATGAACAACAATATCACAACCGAGCTCTAATGGCCTTTGCAAATAAGGCGAACAAAACGTATTATCAACGACAACAGGAATACTATATTCATTTGCCACTTTGGCTACCATTTTTAAATCAATGATTTGCATCGTTGGGTTAATCGGTGTTTCAACATAAATGCATGTTGTCTTTTCAGTAATTGCTGCGCGAAGCTCTTCTTCGGAACTCATCGCTGAAAAATCAAAATTGATATTGTATTTTTCTTTAAATAATTCTAACAACCCATACGTACAACCATAAACGCCTTGAGAACATAAAATATGGTCATCTGATTTTGTAAGACTCATTAATACAGCGGAAACAGCCGCCATCCCTGAAGCAAAACCAAGTGCCATTTCTCCACCTTCAAGTTGAGCCATTCTTTGCTCAAACATCGTCACCGTTGGATTTCCTAATCTTGAGTAAACATAACCTGCTTCTTCACCTGCAAAGCGTTTTTCACCTTGCTCGGCCGTTTCAAATGTAAAAGTAGAGGTTTGAAATATTGGCGGTGCTAAACTTCCAGCAAATTCATTCGTATTATATCCTTCGTGAATGACTTTTGTTTCAAAGCGATTTTTTTCTTGACCCATTTTATTCTCCTCCATTAATTAAGTAAACGCTTTCATCCTTTTTGATTTTATTATTCTTTCTCATGTTTAGATGAAACATCTTATCTCTTCTATTTTACAATGATATTGCTGTTTTCAAGATATTTTTTTGATAATTAGAAGGATTTCAAAAGAAAATAAAGTATATAATTAAAATAACAAAAAATAATTCAATTAATTGTAGTTCTTTACCCATTTCATCGAATTTTTTTAAGGATGCGATTACTATGGAAACCATTACAAAAAAAATAATCGACCCGCTCGATTTAAAAATCTTAGATTTACTTCAAAAAGAATCACAGCTGACAAATACCGAAATCGCTAAAATCGTCAATTTATCACCACCAGCTACGCATGCCCGAATTAAACGACTTCATAAAGAAGGCTATATTCAAAAACATGTTGCGATACTAGATGCGGAAAAACTGGGGTTTGATTTGCTTTCTTTTGTCTTTATTAGTTCAAACAATCATAAAGCTGAAAACTTAGACGTATTAGAAAAAGCGTTGTTTGAAATGGAGGAAGTATTAGAATGCCATTGTATAACTGGTGAATATGACTACCTTTTAAAAGTAGCAAATAAAGACAGGAAATCACTCGAAGGATTTGTTCGCAAATTAAACAAGCTAGGAATTACACAAATGCAAACAAGTCTAGCGTTACGTGAAGTAAAATATTCAAATGCTCTTCCGATATTATATGAAAAAGAAAGGACTAACGAACATGGCTGAACCGTTAAAAAATATGTATAATGATGTTTTTTTTTCACAATTTGTTCAAAAAGTAAAAGCTGTTTACCCTGCATTTCAAGAGAAAAGATTTTTACACTTTCTTTTTGATGAAAATTGGGAAACAAAAGAATTAAAAGAACGGATTCGTCACATCACCCATTCCATTGCATACACATTTCCTGACTCTTATGAAGACTCACTTCGTATCCTTTTAACACTGCATGAAACTTGCCAAGGATTCGAATATTTGTTTTTCCCAGACTTTGTTGAAGTGTACGGTCAAGATGACTGGGATTTATCATTGCATGCCTTAACGATATTTACATCAGGGAGTACTTCTGAATATGCCGTTCGTCCTTTTATAGAAAAGGACCCAGAAAAAATGGTGGCTACCATGTTAACTTGGGCGGACGACCCTGATGAGCATATTCGGAGGTTAGCAAGTGAAGGGAGTCGTCCAAGACTTCCTTGGGCTAAACCGTTGCATGAATTTAAAAAGGACCCAACACCAATCCTACCTCTCCTTACAAAACTTAAGCAAGACGAAAGCCAATATGTGCGCAAAAGCGTTGCTAATCATTTAAATGATATTTCAAAAGACAATCCAAATATCGTTATTAACATTTGTAGATCATGGAAAGGAACCAACCCTAATACAGACTGGATTATCAAACATGGATGCCGTACTTTACTTAGACAAGCACATCCAGATGTTTTACAATTATTTGGATTTTCAAAAAATCCAACAGTCATAGTCGACCAATTAACGATATCTGATAACAGCATCGATATTGGCGAATCATTCACATTTCAATTCAGGTTAACGAATCCATTAGAAGAAGCAGCGTTACTACGGGTCGAATATGCCATCGATTTTGTAAAAGCAAATGGCAAACACTCACGAAAGCTATTTAAAATCACTGAAAATACATACAAACATGGCACTGTTCAATTTACAAGACGTCATTCTTTTAAAAACTTATCAACACGGATACATTATGCAGGAACACATCACCTTTCAATTATCATTAACGGGAATGAACTAGATTCGATATCATTTGAGTTAACAAATAAAGAAAAACAAACGCAGCCATAAAGGTGCGTTTGTTTTATTTAAAGATGATAGATATAACTTCACTCATTGACATACTACTATCAATTTCATATGTGCCTGGTCGAAGATTTTGAGCTAACCCTTTTTTCTCTACTTCATCAGAAAATTCTCTTGAACTTTCAATGATGTTTGCACGAACAAGGGCGTCACCAACATCAATACTTGTCATTCCAGAAACGACAGAAAGCATCGTACGATAAACAACCTCAGATTCTTTATCGTCTTGTTTCTCTTTCTCTTTTTCCTTTTCTTCTTGCTCTTTTTCTTGTTGTTTTTCTATTTCTTTTAGCTGTTCCGTCCATTTTGTTTCCACTTCATCAAGTTGGGCTTCTAACTCCGACTCAGTTAAGATGACATAACCTTTGTCTGCTAACATACTTTTCAACTCGGATTCCTCAGGTTCTCTTGGCACTTCAATTGTAATAGGTTCTACTTTTTCTGCTACACTTGCTTGTCCAGGAGTAGAAAAATAAACAACAGCACATACACTAGCTGCCACAAGCAGCCCGATAGCAAAACTACGCATTTGATTAGCTGTCATTGGCTACTTTTCTCCTTTCATTCTTTTGCTGAACATAAGGAGCTAGCATGAGTTCAATCTCTTGTACACTGCGTTGTTTTTCATTCGCAATACTATCAAAGGAATAACCTCGCCTATGTAAATCTAATACGTCACGGATTAACTGTCTTTGTTCCCCAGTACTTACCTCTGCTTCTTGTGCCGTAATTTCAGCATCTAATTCTATTTTTCTAAGTTGCTCCTGAACTTTTAGTAATTCTTCTGTCATAGAAATAGAGACTTGTTCAATATGATGTTGTTCCTCTGTTTTTGATTGCTTCATTTTTACATATGACACGGCGAGCAATACAATCGCTGAAACAAACAAAATAGTTAATACCCATACCATTTGGTAGGCCCTCCCTTACTAGATTGTACATTCTTCGGATTTTCCTATTATACAATGTTCTTAGCAACAATTCGATGAAATCTTTTAAAACACTGCATAAGTCGTGGAAAAACGACATGTTGAACACGATGAAATATAGAAGAAAGGAACTTAGTGCCTATCTTTGATTAGGACTAAAAAGTCTTTCTGGAAGAAGATGAAATCATTGGTATTTGTCAATTATTCATTAATAATTTGACCTTTAATTTCTCCATTAATCTTTTCGATTTGTCCACCTCGATTGACTATATCGCCGAAAACGGTGTGCTCCACAACTAACCGGGAGAATGGAGATATAATAATTGTCCCATCTACCTCCCCTCTCAATTCTAATTTCGCCCCGCTCAACACGGTTACAGTACCTTTGACTTTCCCAAGCAATACAGTATCTCTTTCAATAATAATATCATGATTTATCGTTCCGGATAATAGTTTCATAATTAACTATGCCTCCCTTTCACTTCTATATTTTACGAAACGAAAAATAAAAAGGTTTCGTCTTATAAATTAAATAGTGAATAAAAACCGTTAGCCCAATCGCTAACGGTTTTTACATTTTATAACTTTTATTTATTCTTGTTGCCCTTCTAGTTTCGTTTCATTGTTTTTATTTCGTTCAAATTTAATAAACAACGCTACGATTAAAGCAAGCAAAGTTAAGACAGATAATACGATAAATGCCATATTCACCCCATAAATATCAGGATAGTCAAGGTGGCCTTGACTTTCTGCTCTTTGCTTAGTCGTCGTCATTACAGTCACTAATATCGCCGTCCCTACTGAAGCTGCAACCATTCTCATCGTATTATCCATCGCAGCTCCATGTGGGATCAATCGGTTAGGTAGCTGATTAAGTGCTGCCGTTGCAACAGGCATCATCACCATTGATAATCCAAACATTCTTATCGTATACATGACGGTAATATAAACAAAAGATGTAGTGGGACTTAAAATGACGAACGCAAAAGAAGAAATTGTCATTATGAGCAACCCAGTAATGACTAACCATTTCGCCCCAATTTTATCAAAAATCCTCCCTGTAATCGGCGACATCATTCCCATGACTAATGCCCCAGGTAATAAAGCTAACCCTGCTTCAAAAGCGGTGAACTCTCTCATATTTTGCATGTACATTGGAACTAATGTTTCAACACCTATTAATCCCATAAATCCAATCATTCCGACAATAACAGCAAATGGAAAGATTGAATATGTAAATACACGGAATTCAAGCATAGGATGTGCAAGCTTTAATTGCCGCAAAATAAATAGTAGTAACGCCAATACCCCAATCCCTAATGAAAGTAACGTTAAGAAATGTGTCCAACTGTTATTCCCTGCATTTGTAAACCCATATAGCAATCCGCCAAACCCAAAGGAAGAAAACAGAATGGAGATGATATCGACATTTGGCTTAGTTACCTCAGTAACGTTTTTCAAAACAAATATCGCAACAATAATATCGATAATGGCTATCGGAAAAATAATAAAAAACAACACACGCCAAGAGTAATTCGAAGTGACCCAGCCTGATAATGCCGGACCAATTGCTGGGGCAAAGGAAATCACTAACCCGATTAATCCCATGGCAGAGCCTCGCCTTTCTTTTGGAAAAATCATTAAAAAGACGGTTGTCATTAATGGCAGCATTACACCTGCCCCTAATGATTGAATGACTCGGGCAAGCAACAACATCTCAAAATTAGCCGCAAACCCACCAACAAGAGTACCAAAGGCAAAGACACTCATTGCGGTAATAAATAATTGTCTCGTTGTAAATCGTTCTAATAAAAAAGCACTAACAGGAATCATGATCCCATTTACAAGCATAAAAACAGTCGTTAACCATTGTGCACTATTCGGACTGACTCCCATTTCATTCATAATCGGCGGTATCGCAGTAATCATTAATGTTTGGTTTAATATAGCAATAAATGAACCAATAAGTAATAAA
Source organism: Alkalihalobacillus sp. LMS39 (assembly GCF_022812285.1). Taxonomy (NCBI): domain Bacteria; kingdom Bacillati; phylum Bacillota; class Bacilli; order Caryophanales; family Bacillaceae; genus Alkalihalobacillus; species Alkalihalobacillus sp. LMS39. The sequence continues at coordinate 2,319,098 of NZ_CP093300.1, read as the reverse complement.
GCAACAACGGTTTTTCGATTAATCGTTCCTAATGAAGCATTCATATCATACCTTCTCTCAACATGTTAAAAATTCCTGAGTATAGACTACTCCTATTTTTAACATTTTTCTAGAATTCTGCTTCGTAATTTTTTCTAATGAATAGCCAAGTTCGTTTCTTTCGGTATTTTATGAAAAACTAACTATGTTTTATTCAAATCCGACATATGATTACTTGCAATCAAATATATCGGCATAATAATCATAAAACAAAAAAACGTATCGAGTGGCTTTCGATGCCCATACGAGCGTAAAAAAAACTGCCGTACTTTCACGGCAGTTTAAAGCTCGAATTCCCACTCTTCTTTCATTTTCACATAAAGAAGAAGCAAGCCATTTTCTCGTTCGTAATGTGTTTTTCCTTCGACAGGGATACCTGCTTTCGGAAATAGTTTTGATGCTAATTGTTCTGTTACATGTATACGTTCTTCCTGCTGTAAATGCAATAATCGCTCACTATACATTTTAAGGAGGTCCCATTCTTTTTTGCCGAAAGAAGAGATCGAAACGTGTTGATCGGAGCTTTGTATTTTTCTTTTTTGGATTTCAATATCAATCGAGGTTCTTTTTATAGCTTTTTTTCTTTTTTCATGAACGACAATGGTCCCGGCAACTAAATCACCGATTCGTTTATGTTTCGGATGAAGAAAAATCATCAATATCCCTAGTAAGTAACTCGTTGGTAAAGCATCAATGATTCGGAGTAAATTGCGCAGAAAACTTGATAACAACGTAATGCTATGTCCGTTTTCTTGGATTACTCTAATACCAATAGCCATTTTGCCAACTGTGCGTCCAGCTGAAAAAAACTCATATACAACAAAATATCCCCAATTCATTAAAAATAATAACACAAAAAACAAGATTAAAAGAATATCTGCAAAAGCCGTCGGTACACCTCCAGCTTCAAGCACAGGCAAAATAATCATAAAAATTACTACAAGTATTATTGAAGCGACTGTTAAAATCGCTTGATCAATAATAAAGGCTACCGAACGGCTTCCTAATCCTGCAGGTTCAAACTGTAGTGACACATATTCTGGTGTTTTTACTTCGATTTCATTCACTTATTCTCACCTCATGTATGTAAAAATTTAACTTATCTGTTTCTATTTTTCTATCGTATCACTATAATAGATATAAAGGCTTTTGTCTTAATTCGTATGTAAATGATAAGAGGGTGTCACAATGAAGATGAAACAATTTGTTCAATTGCACCGCGAAGATTGGAAGCAACTTGAACATCTCATTCGTATTTTCCACAAAAAAAAGCGTAATGTAACAGGAGCAGAAATCGAACACTTTCATAAGCTGTATCAAAAAACAGCACAACATTTATCCTATAGCCAAACTTATTTTAAAGGCGAAGATGTTACCTTTTACTTAAACGGTCTTGTTGCGAAAGCTCATAATTTACTATACCGTAACCAAGTTTCTAGTTTAAAACAAATCGGACAATTTTTTGGCACAACTTTTGTTGGGCTCTTTCTCCAACAATGGAAATTTATTATTGTTGCGATGCTTTTGTTCTCGTTAGGAATGCTTGGAAGTTTTTTTACGGTGTTACAAGATCCTCTTTATTTATATTCGATTCTTCCTGCTGATATTGCTCAAGCAGTGGACCCTGAGCAATTAGGGAAAAATCACGATATGATAAATGCATCTTATATGTCCGTCACCATTATGTTAAATAATATCCAAGTTGCTATTTTAGCTTTTGCTGGCGGGGTGACATTTGGCATTCTGACGGTGTACGTTTTAATTTATAACGGCATTATCGTTGGTGCTTTGGCTGCTCTTTTTTGGCATTATGGAATGTCCTATCAATTTTGGGCTTACATCGTTCCACACGGTATGATTGAATTGACGGCCATCTTTATTGCTGGTGGTGCAGGACTATTAATGGGCTATAAGTTATTTGTGCCAGGTGAATATTCTAGAGGTTACCAATTAAAAGAAAACGGGAAACGCTCCGTTTTACTTTTACTTGGTACCATTCCGCTATTCATCATTGCTGCCTTTGTTGAAGGATTTATCACACCTGCATCCCTTCCGCTAGGAGCTAAATATGCTGTTGCTTTTGTTACCGTCATTGGATTATTTGCCTATATTATCGTTGGGAATAGATTGCTTACGAAAAAACAGCTTATAACAACCCACGATTGATAATATTGATATACGAGGAAACAGCAATCGTTGCCAACCTTTCTTCTTTTGCCTCCACTAAGTGGAGGCCTTGTTTTTCCCACTTTGCTTTTCCTCGTTTTTTTACTAACCATTGTTGCTGTGCTATCGTTTTTATCATAGCATCGTGAACCGTTGTCGGATCGTCACTAACTCTTTCTAATAATGTCTCATCTTCTACACCAATCATTAAAAATAAATGGCGTTTTCGTAATCGCATTAAATAATGAAGTGCACTTTCTTCATGTAAAAACGTTCTTACATCACTAAATAACAAAAGGAAACTGCGCTTTTTTTGAACAAGTTCTAAGTAACGTAAAATTTCTCCATAATTTGATTCTGCTGCATCCACTTGCACATCATAAATTGCATGCAAAATCGTTTGAAAATGCGCCATTCCTTTGCCAGGAGGCACAAAAACTTTCACATCTTTCGAGAAGGCAATGACAGCAACATAATCACCTTTATTTAGCGCTGCTGCTGTAACGGTTAATGCCGCTTCTAACGATTTTTCCAAGCGGTTTCCTTTTTTTAACTCCGCCCCCATCATACGACCGCAATCAACTAAAATCGTTATATATTTTCCATGTTCAGGCTCATATTCATTCGACATGACTTCTTGAAGCTTTGCTGTTTGACGCCAATTAATTAAGCGCGGGTCATCCCCAACGACATAGTTTCTAATTTTTGAAAATTCACCTGCACCACTTCGATGTTTTCGTGTCATTGAACCTTCATATAATAAATATCGTTGTGCACTTTCTAAATACCGTTTTGTCTCCGTCATATCAGGGATGACTTTCACTTTATGCTCAAGTGGTACTTTTATTTGTTTTTTCCATAATCCGAATTTGCTTTCATAGCGAACGAACAAATAAGAGAGCGTATAATCCCCTCGTACGGGAGCGGTCGTTTCATAAATCACGGTTGTTTTTTCGCTAGATAATACTCCATGAATCGGAAAAGGCCGCACAAACGATTGTGGCAATCCATCAATGAATTCCATCTTCATCCAATGAGAAGATATCGTTTCTATTGTAATTGAGACACGATAAGAAAGACCACGCTCGATTTTCTCCTCAATAGTTCTAGTAAATGTTAATTGTTCTTTTTTAGCTGAAAACATTAAGTCACTTACACTTCCAAGTAAAACAATGATTAATATAAGAAGAATAAAAACGAACGAAAGACCGAAAAAACTTCCAATTAAAAGAATCCCTGCCGTTATACTAAGGAAGATTACTAGTTTTTTCGATGGTACAATCCCTTTATCTCGGAACAGGAATCGATCCAATAAGTTCTGCGATAGTTTGGTCAACGGTCGCTCCCTCCAATTCTGTATGAGGAGATAATTGAACTCTGTGGCGTAAAGCTGGTCGAGCAACAATTTTTATATCATCAGGAGTCACATAATCCCTTCCTGATAAATAAGCCCACGCTTGACTCGCTTTTCCAATGGCTATTGCTGCGCGAGTACTAGCTCCAAAACGAAACATCTCTGATTCTCTCGTTAGCCTAACGATTTTCATAATATATTCGAGCACACTGTCCCGAATTGTCACTTGTTCCATTTCTTTTCGAATGATAGCAAACGTATCCATGTCAAGAAAAGTTGGAATCGGTTGAGAATTTACTTTGTTTTCTATTCTTTCTCGTAATACTTTTGTTTCTTCCTCTAAAGATGGAAAATCGATTGTTAATTTAAATAAAAATCGATCTTGTTGGGCTTCTGGAAGTGGATATGTCCCTTCAAATTCAATTGGATTTTGCGTAGCCACTACAAAAAACACATCAGGTAATTCAAATGTTTCTCCTTGAATAGTCACTTGTTTTTCTTCCATCGCTTCTAAAAGAGCTGCCTGTGTTTTCGCTGGTGTTCGGTTAATTTCGTCCGCAAGCAAAATATTAGTAAAAATGGGACCTTTTAACGTTTGAAATGAACCTTCTTTCATATTGTAAATCATACTTCCTGTAATATCGCTCGGAAGCAAATCTGGAGTAAACTGAATACGATGGAATGTACCACCTAATAAAGACGCTAATGTTCGGACCATTTTTGTTTTCCCCGTACCTGGAACACCTTCTAATAACACATGTCCACCTGTTAAAATCGAAGCTAACAATAGTTTTATATTCAGACTTTGACCATGAATATGTGTTTCATACTGTTCAATTAAGGATGTAAGCTCTTGTCTCATCCTTCTTCCACCTCTTTTCGCAATTGTTCAATCTTTTTCGTCCAGAAAAGAAATTCTTGTTTGCTTATGTTTTCTTTTCGTAGTACATCCTGAATTCGACTCGTAAATGAATGAATCTCATCTTTTGACAAGCCATTCCACTTTTTTTCAAGCGTATTGTTACAGTCAACCCACGCTTTACTATAAGGAAGCCCCCACCGCTCTTGCATTTTTACTTTTACATAATCAGCAGAAATGACTAGTGCTTCTCGATAAAGCTGACCGCGGTGATACCATGCTGCTAAAGCACGAATTCCTTCATCACTGAATCGAACATATTCTTCACGCCGGGTAACAATCGGACCGAAACGTTTTCCTTTATACCAAAGCCACATTAACGTGATGACGGCTCCTTGAGCAAGCAATAGTAAAAACCACGTCGGATACACGGTCCAAATAGTTTCTTTATGAGCACCATGAATATATTCATCAAATAATACTGCTGTATATTCATCAAGTTGAAGGAACGAAAACAACAAGGAAAGATGCTGTTGAGTTAAAATGTGTTCATTCGTAACCCATTGTGGTGTGTTCAATACAAGTAATGATCCTTCACCATATAACCGCTTGAGCGCAACAACACCAAAATCATCATGAAACAACATTTGGTCTTCTTCTTTAGGAAGAAGTCGGACGTTAGACCATACATTTCCTTCATATTGATTTCCATGTACTGAGGTTATCGTCTGATCCAATCTAAATCCCGAGTCAACATACTCAACTTGTAAATCAAACATTCCTCTAGGATTTTCATGGAACAAGATGATTGTATTTCCTTCCTCCATAAAATTTATGTAATCTTGCATCTCAGTACTTGTTGGTATAAAAAAAGGTTCAATCATAAACAAAACTTGATGTTCGTCATTCTTTGGAAGATAAGACGGTAAGTGAGTCCATCTTTCGACTTGAATCTCTTCTTTTTGTAAATAGGTAAACCATGCTTTCACACCTGTTGGAGAAGATGATTCAGAAACATATCGTGGATATTCAATAAGCTGTTGCTGTTTTGAACTAATCAAGGAACCAAACAACAAAAACAAAAGAAGCAAAACAGAGATCCACAACCAACTCTTTTTTGTAAATTTAGAACTGTTCAAAACAGGCTCATTCCTCCTTCGCTAAGTTTCTATTATGCATCTCTATTTTTTGGTTCACTTCGTATTGATACGAATCATATTCTTCTTTCTCGACTGAGCCTTCACCATATGTCACCTTCTCAAATAACAATGCCAAATTAAAAAACAAAACGGCATCACTCGAATCTCCTTTTTGCAATTCATCATAATATTCCCAATTTGTCTTCCAGATTTTTGCATGTAACCGTTTTGTCTCATGATAAAATAGCAGTAACGCAAAAAATAAATGTCTTGTTGCTTCATTATATTTAGACTCGTTTTCAAATTGTTTGGCAGCTTCTTTATGTTCTCTATATGTCCATTTAAATTCATTAGCGGACTGATATGGTTTGGCTGAACGAAACTTACGTCGTCGTTGCACATTTCGTCCAATAAAAAATAAGGAAATACATAAAATAACAACAAATACAACGACAATAACAATAACAGCTAGTTGGGCAACACTTCCTGTTGGTTCAAGCGAAGGAAAGAGTTTGATTAGCATTTCAACAATCCAAGCTTCTATTCTTGCCCAGATCGATTCAATGAATGATTCTGTTTGGTCATAGTACGCCGTATACTCGGTTTGCCTTAAAATTTCTTCCAGTTTTTCTCTTGCCTCTGTTTCCATTCCATCACCACTTCTCTAATTCGATTTGAGCGTGTCATAGCTTTCGATTAGTTCTTTTAAATCGTCGGCATCATAACGAGCTTTTAAATCAAAGAACATAACAGCAAAAGCAACCGAGTAAATAACCCATGCTATCATTTCAACGACATTTAATATAAGCTGAAATAAAACACTATTTCCTAGAAAAGCCCCAAACACAAGTTCAACCCCACTCATTGTCAGTAATACAATGATAAAGAGTAAAAAGTAAATTCCCATTAATGTCCACGTTCTTTTCTTTGTTAAATTCCAACTTCGGCCTAAGCCTGGCGAAATTCTATCGATTACGACTGAACCAAAATAAAAGCCCCAACGGATATAAAAATAAAAGACTCCAAAAAAGCAAGGAATAGATAAAAATATGGCTATTACGACTCCTATAGCAGGATGGATAAAACTAAACGCCAACGTTAAAATCATAATCAAAAAGAAAGGAACCATAAAAAGTCCCAACATAATAAGAAAAAATAAAAGACTACAACCAACAATTGGCCAAAACCTTGAAAAAGCTTTTTTCAAAACACTCCCAACTGAGTATTGTTCTCCTTGTCGCAATGTAAAGATAGCTAATAAAATCGATGCTTGTGCAATAGGGAGAAAAAGATATGAGATCAACTCGATACCACCACTCCAAAGCTCAGCTGCCACACTTCCTGATGGCGATGTAGCATCAAAGCTCGTAACCAGATCATCTAACCAATTTGTCCCTAGTTCAACCGAGCGAAAAAAAGCGGCTCCATATAAAAGTTCCACGACCGCTTGGAGAAGATAAAAAGGACCTGATAAAATAAGGATAATCAAAAAAAAGTTTAAAAAATGTTGTTTCGTTATTGAAAAGGTTTGGTCTAAAATTTGGCCAAATCCTAAAGGTCTGTTTAACGGATTGTTCATGTGATTTGCCCCCTATGAGTATATAATTCTATTGATTATATTACCATTGAATGGGGTAATTGTCATAAAATATAAAAACAAAACAAAAAAAGAAACACGGTTACAGACGCGCTTCCTTTAAATGAGTTTTTAAAGTTTATTAGCTTTGTTGGGTAGCTAATTGATTTTGGGTTCGAGGTTGTTGTGTCCGTTGTACTGCTTCTGTAAAGCCTTCTCCCACAACTTCTGTTGCATCACAAAAAATGATAAAAGCAGATGGGTCAATTGATTGGATCATAGCTTTTAATTGATTCGCTTTTGTTGGGTGTAAAACTGTCATCATAATAATCCGTTCATTAGTACTATACCCGCCTTGACCAGAGATTTTGGTCAATCCACGATCTAATTCATACAATACCGCATCTTTAATTGTGTTTTCATATTCAACAGACGAGATAATATACGCCATTTTTGATGCTTTTGTTTGCAAGATAAAATCCATCGTTTTTCGCATCAAAAAAATTCCAAGTAAAGCATACAGTGCTTTTTCTGGTGAATAAATCAGCCCTGCTGAAACAATAACGATCGAATCCAGCACTAAAATTGTCGTGCTTGGTTTAACTTGTTTATATTTATGCAAAATAATCGCAATTAATGTGAATCCGCCGATGTTTCCTTGAGACCGTAAAATGATTCCTAACCCAACTCCAATCCCTAACCCTCCATAAATGGCAGCTAACAATGGATCAGACGTTAATGGTGTCACGTGATACGTAATATTCACAAAAAATGGAACCAACAATGAGCCGATGACTGACTTAACGACAACACCCCAACTTAAAAACAACCGACTTCCAAGTAAAATACCAATTGAAATAATCCATAGAACAATGGATGTTTCTACTTCAATGACTGAACTTATAACTAACGATGCACCCGGCAAACCTCCAGATGCAATTTCATTCGGAATTAAAAACAAGGTAAAGCATAACGCAATCATAAGTGTTCCTAGAATCATAACCCCATATTGTCTCATTTGATTATACATGGTAACCTTCCCCTTCCTATGAAAAAAGTATAAAAGCTACCATTTTATTTTGCAATGACACCCATTAACGCTCCAATCCGTTTGTACGTTTATGCTTTTGTACACTGAAGGGGTGAAGTCACATGTAATTTCGACACTGTTTTTCCCGGCTTAAACCTCCGCATATCCATTTGACTTTATTATGCAATGAAAATTAGTTGTTTTGCTTTTAAAAGGAAGTGATTTTAGCCGTTCTTTATACTAATGGACGGTAAAAATTACAAAAGTCTCGTTATTACCAAATGAAGAATTCAGACTATTTTGTCAAAATTTGCGCTTGCCCGGAAAATAATAACCTTATTTCCTATCGATACTGTTCTTTTAACTGAAAATCTATTCGCTAAGAATAGAATAAATATCGTAAGTATTATTGAAAATCCATTGTTCCGTTTTCTCCCAACTAAAAGGTGAAAATAGTAAAACATCGTTTCTCGATCTAAAAAAAGAGAAAACATTGGGGCAACATCTTTTGTTGAATTTCTTTAAGCATGAGACGCTCTGTTTCAATCACCAATTAAGAATCCCCTTTCCTACTATTATTCATAAACTCATCAACAAAATAACGTGGAGTTAACCGCTCCCCTGTGGCTGATCGGATTACATCATTCCAGTGCATCGATAATCCAGGTTTAAAAAATTTCTCAATAAAAAAAGCACCGACTTCATTTTGATATATATTTTCAGATATATGGGTTTGAATATAATGGGAAAGTTGTGATGCCGTAAGCTCTCCTAACAAATAATCTTGATAGGAAACAGGTGCTAACGAAAAATGCATTTTTGCAGCCCAGTCCGGATAATCTGTTTCTTCTGGCGGGTTTATCCCTTGGATATCCTTAACAAGCTTCCACCACAATTTATTTACATTTTGGGTTGGGTTTTCATATAATTGCCGTTCAAAAAATGTAAACAAAATAATCCACCTTGCTGAAACAAGCATTTGTCTTTGCAGCATTTTTTCACTCGACTTCATTTGTTCTTCATTTTCATGTAAAAATAAACGTTGCCATTCTCTCGTTTTATTTAATCTTCCAAAGAACATCGCACTTGCTTCTGTTGTTAATGTGTGGGCATGAAAGCGTAAAAGGAAGGGTAATTCATTATTAATATGCTGAAAATAAACAGCATGACCCATTTCATGTAGAAGAACAGAAGTCCAAAATGCACTTTCGTCTATATTAGCAAAAACACGAATATCTCCATTTCGATCTGCATCAGTACAAAATCCGAATGGGTTTTTATTTTTTCGAGGATATAAGTCACTTCGCTTTACAATGTCTTCAATTTGAAATCCCATTTGTGTAAAGGTATTCGTTACGATAGCGACAATATCTTTTTCTTTATACGGGGCATCCATGTTCTGATTTTCTATTGAAGGTGCTTCTTGAAAAAAAGGGTCAACATAATGCCAAGGGCGAAGATTTTCTTTTTGAAGTTGAAATAATATTGCTCTTTCTTCATCAATTTCAAACTTCACCTTTTGATATGAATCCTCAGATAACTGAAGTAATTGCTCAAATAAATGAAACACTTCATCTATATCCAATTCTTGGGTATTGAAACACATTTCGTAATAATTTTCAAACCCAAGTTCCTTAGCCTGCTCATTTCTAACCTTGATAAGTTCATGAATCCATGGCTCAATGACTTTTCCAATTTGTTTACTTGCAAGCCAAGCTTCTTTCCGTTCTTCTTCATTAAGGCTATGTTTTAATATATCAAGAATTTCATGATTCGTTGTTTCCTTATTATGAAATGTCGGTCGGAAATTTGTAAACCGTTCTGATATTTTTTTCTCTAGTGCTAACCCTTGTTTGATTTTTTCGAGTGAGATTTGGTTTTTTACCATCTTATAAAACAAATCTTCAAGTTGCCGGCGTTCTAGACTAGTTATTTCCTTTTGACTTAAGTAATATTGAACAAGTTCGAATGATTGTTTGTTAGAAAAGTATTTATAGTAATTCGATAACTCTCTTTCATGTTTATCGCTCCACTCCTTGTCACCTGTCGTAGCTGCCATCCAATGGCATGTTAAAACAGACTGATATAAGAAAGAGATTTGTTCGTTTTGCGCCTTCAAGAAATCGCTTACACTCATCATCAAAAATGTCGCCTCCATTTCTTTATGTTCTGCTCTTTGATGACAAAAAAGAAGCTACATTCAATGATTTCAATCCATTGGACGCAGCTTTAGTCCTACTTAATCGGCAAGAGCATCGTAACTTTTGTTCCTCTATTAATAACACTCTCAAATAATAGTTTCCCTTGGTGCTCTTGTATAATTTTTTTTGCTACCATAAGTCCGAGACCAGTGCCTTTTTCTTTTGTCGTATAAAAAGGTTCTCCTAATCGTTCGAGTCGTTCTTTCGGAATGCCTCGACCTTCATCTGAAACTGTAGCTTTTACCATCTCATTTTCTTGCTCAACATGAATGTGTATTTGACCACCTTCTGTCATGACTTCAATTGCATTTTTGATTATATTCATAAACACTTGTTTGATTTGATTACTTTCGCATAAGACTGAAGGTAGGTTTGGACTATATGTTGTACGAATTGTAATTTTCTGAGCGGTTGCTTGCGCTTGAAGTAATACAATCACTTCATGTAGCAATGTAACAAGATTATATTGAGTCACAACAGGAATTTCAGGCTTAGCCAAATAAAGAAACTCGTTAACGATTTCACGAATATTTTCAACTTCTGACATAATGATATCGTAGTAACTATGGTTTTCTGTTGCAGACGCCTTTAATAATTGTATAAATCCCTTAATCCCTGTTAGCGGATTTCTTATTTCATGAGCGACACTCGCGGCAAGTTGACCAGCTAATGATAGTTTTTCAGATTGGTTAATCATTTCTTCAATATATTTACGATATGAAATATCTCGCACCATAATTTGGGTTGCTGGTTCCCCTTTATAACAAAGGGGCTCTTTAATCGTTTCTACACTTAAGTGTCCACCACTGTCTTGGATTAATCGTTTTTCTTCAAACAAACTCGTTTTTTCTCTATCCTTACTCTTACTTGTAAAACGTGGTGTATCTTCATTTATGATTAAATTTGATAGTTTTTCACCAGTTAAATCCTTATTTTTAGGTTTATTAAGAAGAGTAAATGTTGCTGGATTTGCGTAAACAAGCTCTCCCTCTTTTTCAACAATGATACCATCGGGTGATTTTTCAACGAGTTGTCGATATAAGTTTTCTGTATGCTCTAATTCAATAAAATACGCTAAAAAAGAAGCCATTGAATACAGTAAATCGATATCCTTTTGTTTAAACGAATAGTAAGCTGTAGAAATCGCGCATAACGTTCCGTACACTTCACCATTTTTTAAAACAATAGGTACTCCTAGGAAACTTTTAATTCCTAATTGTGAGGTTACATCTAACTTACTTGCGATTTTATGTTTTGATGTATCATCAATCATAACAGGGTCACGCCCTGCATCAAGTATAATACTTCAGTAAGCGTCCATAAATTCCAGGCTTGTCCCAGGATCAAATAAATGATGCTCTCGGTGAAAAGCACTAAATATTAAACTTGTATTCCGATCATTGCTAGCAACACAAAATGTATTTACGTCAATTTGTTGACTAATAACAGCTAAAATATGATCAGCTGCTTCTTTAATACTCTTAAAAAATGACTGGAAAGGCTGGAGATTTTCCATATTCGAACACCTCCTTTGGTAAGATTGTCTTAAATGATCGACAAAGACTATTATACAGGAAAACTATAGCTTATTTCACATTTTAGACAATATTTCTCGTAATTTACCAAAATATTTTCTTGTTTTTGTTTAAAAGTCACGAGATAGGGTATGGGCAAACTTATAAATCCAGTACAATATTACTAACACAAAAAAAGAAACAAGTACCGTTTACAAGTCAGTACTTGTTTCTTTTTTTATTAAATGTTCGTTAAATCGAGTTGCTAATAACCTAGTTGCTTTCCTAGGATCGATGTCAAATACAATCAATTCATTTTGTTCTCGCTGTGCTTTAGCTAAGCATTTGCCTGTTGGAGAAATCAGTGTTGTGCTTACTTGTTGATTAGGAAGTGCATAATTCACACTAGCAAAATAAACATTATTTTCTAAACTTCGACAAACCATTGCATTTTCATAAAAACTTGGATTCTCAACATCATTTGTAAATTGAGGATGAAATATAATAGAAGCCCCATTTACTGCAGCAAAACGAACGGTTTCTGGATACCTCCACCCTTCATGACAAATGACGATTCCAAACCTTACACCTTGAATCTCAAATATTTGTCGGCCACTTCCAGGTACATAACCAAATTGATCTTCGTCTGGGTCAATTTGATTTTTAGTTTGGTAGCCAAGAATTTCGCCATTTTTTGAAATCACAACCGCAATTATATGTAACTTATTTTCCTTTTGCCATTCTATCGGCAAAATGATTGCCGTGTTTTTTATTTTCGCAGTTTTTTGTACTTTCATTAAAGCTTCCTTTTGAAATTGATGATCATACGGAACTACATCATAACCAACTCCACGTAGCCCTGGTATAATAGATTCTGGGAAACAAACAATATCGCACCCCCTATTGGAGGCCTCTTCTACCATTGAAATAACATTTTGTAACCCTTCCTGCGGACGTACCGAAAATGGAACTTGCGCTAACCCTATCCTCATACTTTCACCTCACTATTTTTATTTTATTATCATGTACCTTAAAATAACAAAAAGCTTTTTTGTTTTTTATGAAACAAATTTAAGTTTTATTCGACAAAGTAATAAAAGATAAACACAAAAAGTACAACAGCACAACAGCACAACAGAATAACATTTGTGCCTGTTGTACGTCTTTGTTTCATGTAATATGTTTTACCGAATAATCGGCAATGTGACTTGAAACTTAGTTCCTTTGCCAACTTCACTTTCTACTTCGATTTCACCATCAAAATGGGCAACTAGTTTCTTAACCATAAACAAACCAATCCCTTGGCCGCTTTGTTCTTGATTTGTTTTTTCATATTTAATATATAATTTACTTAATTGTTCTTTTGTCATACCGACCCCTTTGTCGTCCACTACAATAATAAGCTTTTCGTCTTTTTGGAAAACATTAAGCGTAACTGTACTTCCTTCTTCACTATATTTTATTGCATTACTTAATAGGTTTGAAACAATCATTTTAAAACCCATAAAATTACTTAGGACCATTTCTTTTCCGCTCAAAAGAATGGCAGTCGCTAATTTTATATTTTGTGTCTGGCCTTTTATTTTCATAATTTCCACCACTTCGTCGACAGCCGATTTAACAAAAATTAAATTTTTTTGCCAAAATGCATCGGTCGATAACATTTGTTCTGTCGTAATAATATGTGAAATTTCATTATCGATGACAACCGCTGAATCATAAATGGCTTGAAGTCGCAAAACTCTCTCCCTATCATGCTCTTGTTCTTTTAACAGTTTAGAATAAGCTTTAATAACAGTTAAAGGATTTCGAACTTCATGGGAAACGACATGGACAAAGTCTAACTTTTGTTTATATAAGTCAATTTCAGAATCAATTTTTGTTTGAATTGACAACGACGGAAATGCAGTAGGATTGTATTCATTCGACGTTTTATAAAGAGTACTTCGCGTTATATTATTATCAGTCATAAGAAATTCATGGCTTCTCATCATTTCTAGTAATATATTCGCAGGGACTGATTCCGCATCATAAGCGCAAACAGTTGTATAACCTAAACCCGCGATTGTAATATCGCATTTGCATTCATATGTATGTAGTTTACTAGCAATATTATCTTGATTCATCCAATCCACATGTCCCCATATCCGTACCGTTAATTTATGTTCAACATAAGGAACAACAATGGAAGATAAATTATTTAAAATCCGTTCAAAATGGAAATCTTGATACATTTCATAAAAATCGTAATTATTCACATAATGGACACGACTTAAATCAATAGAACCTAGCCTTTCTTTCACTTTAGCAAAGCGTTCTTCACTATCAATAAAAACAATATGATGACCTTGGTCAATACCAGCTAATATATAAGAAGCAGCATTCTCGATATACTCATCCTTTTTATTATAAAAGTATAAGATATGGGAACCTTGCTCAATTTTTAATGTACTCGTTAAAGGGACTAATGTTTTCATTTCAACCTCCAAGTTTGGCATCTATTTTTTTATAAAACTATTCTACCATTCAAATAAAAAAAATAGTTAAATTCACCAAAAGAAGCTAAAATCCAACATTATTCCCTTAATTTCTCCACTCGATTAGGACATTTACTCTAAGTGTATAACAGGAAATGAGTCATATACGTATTTTACATTTGACGAATAGAATGGAAATAACTCATTCCCGCTAAAAAAAGACCAAACAATAATAGTGCTCCGCCTAATATTAAAAACATAGAAATAAAACTTGTTATTACAATAGATTCATAAGAAATATCATATTGCCCTACATACGCCAACCACTTATTTGAAAAATTTGTTCCTAAATGAACACTAAAAAATATAAGGAACATACCAACGGTTGATGAAGTAAATGTTACCCCAACCATTTTCCTCATGTCTTCACTTGTCATCCGTACCCCACCTTGTTTGTAAAAAATCCTATACTCGTTAAAGTTCTACACTTGGATAAAAATTACCTTCACCATTTTGTCAAAACTACCATTATATTTCCACTTTTTTCTTGTTATTATAAAAGTAATTCTTATTCATGAAAGGAGTTTTTCTTTTGTCTAGAGATTGGCTCGGTGATTTGATCAAAGACTTTGAAAAGAAAGAAGGACCATTAAAAGGAAGTGGGAAACCTTTATCTGACCATGTTTTAAAAGGGGATGTGTTAGACCGTACAATTCAGCATGCAAATTATCGGCCTGAATGGCTCGCACTTCAACATTCCATTCGTGACGATATTCAGCAACTTATTAAGAATCGTCCAACTTTAGCACGTAAAGAAATACAATCAAAAATAGAGACCTTAAATAAAATGATAAAAAAATACAATACGTTATGTCCTTCTCCTTTACAAAAAATGAAAATTAGTGAAGACACAATCGAAAAACAATTATCTCACTGGATGTAAATCAGAAATGGAGGTTGGAACAACATGGCCCCAACCTTCTTTTTTAATGCTTTATATTGTTTTCTACAAATAAGCCATAGTCTGGTATAGCAATCTTATCAAATTCACGTGCAAGTTTTTGCAGATTAGTATTCAACTTTTCTCCAGTCATTGGCAGCCCATGACCTGTAACCGCAACATTCGGTTTAAGTGAAGCTAATGTTTTCACTGATTCCCAAGCCGCCTTCCAGTCAGTTGTTAAATACCGTGGAGGACCACTTATTTCTTGCTTCTGTGTTAACACGCTATATAAAGAATCTTGTTTAACTGTTACAAAAGCATCACCTACAAGTAAACATCTGTCTTCTTCTCGAAAAAAAGACACATGCCCTGGTGTATGACCTGGAGTGTGAATCCAAGCAAATCCCGGCATATATGGAACCGTATTATCTTGTGGAAGGGCTGTAACATGGTCTCCTAAATTAATAGGTTCATTCGGGAACAGCGAAGACAATTTAGCTACCATTCCACCCTCAACCGTTGTATCGGGATTGGGATAACTAATCTTCCCTGTAACATATGGTAGCTCTAATTCATGCGCATAAACAGGGACTTGCCAATGCTTCACTAGTTCAATAATGGCACCAACGTGGTCAAAATGTCCATGTGTGAGAATAATCGCTTTGGGCTTACTTCCTTCCCCAAATCGTTTTTCCGTAATTCGGATAATCTCATCTGCTGATTTCGGCATCCCTGCATCAATTAAAACAAAATCATTCGTTTCCGGATTTTCAACTAAACAAATATTTACAATCTGTACAGTGTGGCAATAGACGTCTCGCACAACTTCTAGCCCTTCTCCACTTGAAACGGAAGTCGTTGGTATATATTTATAGTCTTCACCATATGTCATTTCACGATCCATCATTCATTCCTCATTTCTTTTTATGTGCACTTATAATCCAAAGCACCATTACTACCTACAATCGAAGTTGAAACATAAGAGAAAAAAATTGAACATTACTCTGTAGTTAATTGTAATTTTCGGAATAATGTATGTTGATCACCATCATGTTCATCATCTTTTGGTTTTTTTATATGAATAAGGAACAAACATAATAACCCTAAAACAAAGGTTAAACTTGCTGTAGCTAAAAACATTCCTGTTCGTGACCAATTCATAAGCCACTCAAACACTGGCGGTCCTGCTGCAACACCTAAAAAGCGGACAGAACCATAAAGAGATGTGACAAATCCTCTCCGGGCCGCTCCAACTGAACCTGTAATTAAACTATTTAAACACGGAAGAACTAAACCAGTCCCAATGCTACTCCCTATAAGAACGGCAATAAATGGCACCAATCTCGTAAAAAAGACTAATGTCGCAAAAGAAGCGGTCATTAAAATAAATCCAAAAATAATTACTTTTTTCATTCGACTTATATCTTTTCCAATTTTACTTCCTGTTGTAAACGAAGTTACCATCATAAATAACAACGGTATTGCAAGGATGGCCCCTTTTAATACGCCATCAATATTGTATTGTGTCTCCAATGTATCAGATAAATAAAATAAAATACCAAACAACGTAAATAAGCAAGTTGCACCCGCTAAATAAGCGGTAAATAACCATCTTCCTTCATGTTTAAAAACAGAAAAAAGTCCTTTCACATATTTTCCAACAGGAGGTGCTTCTTTTTTCTTCTTCTTTTCCTTTACAAAAAAAGCAGTGAGTAAAAGAGAAATGATAACAAATACCGGGAATCCCCAAAATGGTCCATACCATACTAATAAAGCTAATAAAGATCCAACAATTGGAGAAAGTACTTTACCGAACCCGTTCGATGCTTCGACAATCCCTAGCACTTTACTTTGCTCTCCACCTTTAAATAAATCTCCTGTTAACGCCATGGCAATTGGAGCCGTCCCAGCTGCACCAATTCCTTGTAGTGCTCGTCCTACCATTATCCATAAATATGGATTTCCAAACCATGCAGAGGCAATCCCTGCTAATAACCCTCCAATCCCATAAATCGTTAAAGCCGGAATGATAATCGCTTTTCGTGAAAAACGGTCTGACATATAGCCTAGTATGGGGATAGAAATGGCGGCTGTAATCGAGAATATTGTAATCGTTAAACTTGCTTGAAAGGCTGAAATCCCTAATTCCTTTTCCATTTGTGGCAGTATCGGGATTAACATCGAATTACCTAATGTCATAATGAGAGGAATTGACCCAATTGCTAATATGACCAATCCTTTGCTTTTCTTAGCCAAGATGCTACACTCTCCCCTTTGTCATTTCCACCTACAATTTTTGTAAAATCTTTTCTTCTTTAAGATGCAAAAAAGAAGCAAAAACATACATGGAAATTCATTTGTACTTTCAATTATCATGCTTTCTTTTGCCGTACAACATGCAAAACAAAAATAGGTGCATACCTATATAAAAGATAGTATGAGAAAGGATGCGAAACTAATGAAAATGAGACATGTTTTTCCTTTATTCATTTGTTTTTGTTTAGTGTTAGTTGCCAGTTGTTCTCATGAGCCTTCAGCTACTGATACAACAAACTTTCCTGACAAAAGTATACAACTTATTGTTGCTTTCTCCCCAGGGGCAGCCACAGATACACAGGCGCGAATTATTTCAAAATATGCGAGTGAATATTTAGGTCAAGAACTCGTCATCGTCAACAAGCCTGGTGGCGGAGGTCAAGTTGGCTGGAACTCTTTTTCCTCTGTTGAACCTGATGGCTATACTTTAGTCGCTTATAATTTGCCACATATTATTACTCAACCACTTGTAGGTCAAACAAGTTTTGAAATCGATACATTTGAACCACTTGTCAATTGGGGTGGGGATCCGACCGTTTTTGCTGTTCATAAAGATAGCGATATCGATTCCTTGGATGATTTAATTTCAATAGCACAAGAAAATCCTGGTTCTATCACAGTAGGAAATGCAGGATTGTTTGTTGGCCAACATTTAGCGACGCTTTTACTCGAAGATTCAGCTGACATCCAACTAGAACACGTACCATCTCAAGGCGCTGCTGATGCAATTGCCTCGTTACTTGGCGGGCATACAGATGTTGTGTCAGGAAATTTATCTGATATATATCGACTGGGAGATGAGGTAAAACCTTTGGCGATTGCAACACAAGAACGCCATTCTTTCGCCCCAAATATACCGACTTTTGCAGAGTTAGGATATCCAGAAGTGATGATGAGTACTGACCGTGGGATTGCAGCAAGGCAAGGAACTCCTGATGATGTAATCGAAAAGTTAGAATTAGCATTTATGGAAATTTTAGAAGATAAAGATTTCTTAGCTGAAATGGAGCAAGCTGGAGCAGATATGCTCATTATGGAACGGGAAGCAGTACTTGAAGATATGGAAGTCCGAACAAAAACATACAAACAATTACTTCAGTCTATTGGCGTTTTAGATTAATTAATTATTAAGAGCCCCGTATCAAAAAAAGATACGAGGCTTTTGTTTATCAAATGTATGGTAAAATAACGTTGTTACCCTTTAAATAAGGAGTGAAAAAGGTGAATAAGTATACATATGCTGTATTAATTGTCGTTTTGCTCATCAATGGAATTCGCTATTTAGGATATCTTTTACAAGGAGAATTCAATCTTTACTATTGTATGATGCTCCTTCTTAACATACTTGGGATTGCATTTTCACTCTATTCGTACACTCAATGGAAAACGAATAAAAAAGAATCCAAAACGTAAGTCGTGAGTGATTTAAAAAGTTAAGAGAGTGAGCCCCTGCCCTTCAAAAAGGGACTCGCTCGTTAAGGTAATGGCACATTCAATAAATAACTAAACACAACATATAACACCGTCGGAAATATAACAGCCGTTAACACTACACTTCTAATGGAAACTTCCTTTCGATTTTGGCAATACATATAAAACGGAACGAGAATCATCAATAAAAATACTTGAACATAAAAACTGAAAATTGTAATGAGTGAACAAATAAAAGTGACAATGATGATAAGTGTTAATACCGATTTATTTATCTTACTTTTTTGTACCGTCTGTTTTGGTTCTGTCACCAGTTGTTTTGTCCATGCAATAATCACGAAAAAGAGAATCAAACTAAATGTTAGTTGTGGAAATATACGTTGTCCGATAGCCATGCCATTCATTACAAAAATACTCCAAAACAAAAAACTAGCAAAAAAGAGCCATGTCCAACCGAATCGACCTGAAGTAACATTCTCCGAAAAAAGCGCCATTTTTTTATGAATGGATACTTTATTATTTCTCGTTGCTTTCGTACTTTGAACAATGGAAAACACGATTGTTATGATAACAAAGCTATATAAAATGATGTTCCATGTTCCTGTAAAGAAAAAAGCAAATGCTGAACCGTGAGCGCCCCCGATTTGTAACCCTTGCAACAACCCCTCTTCTGCTATTGACCCTAATATAAATCCTAAAGCAATCGGCGCTGCAGAAAATCCATTTTTGTGCATAAAAAACATGATAAACCCTATGACAATCATCGTATAAATATCAAACACATTGTTTTGCGTAGTATACGCACCGATAATTGAAAACGATAAAATAATAGGAGCCATAAAGTAAGCGGGAATATTTGTTAGCTTCGTCATGTATTTAATAAGTGGTAACGCTAATAGTAACAATAAAATTTGGGCCGCAACCATACTATATAAAAACGTATAGGCAACATTCTCATGATCAACAAATAAATTGTTGCCCGGCCAAATTCCATGAATTAATAGCCCACCTAAAAAAATCGCTGCTGTCGGTGAGCCGGGAATTCCTAGTGTAAGCAATGGGACAAGCGATCCACCGACCATCGCATTATTCGCACTTTCTGAAGCAATAACACCTTCTTTATGCCCTTTCCCAAATTTATCTTTTTCTTTTGAAAATCGTTTTGTCTCATTATAAGCCAATAAACTCGCGATATTTCCGCCTGCACCAGGAATCATTCCGATGAAAGCTCCAAGTCCACTTCCAAGAAATAAGGCTTTTGGCTTTTTCACAATATCAAAAAAAGATTGTTTTACCGAAGACATTTGCCTTTGTTCATTTGTTTTTGGTTTCGATTTTTTTTCGTGAAGGTTTTCAAGAAGACGCAAAGCTTGAGGAAAGGCAAATAACCCGATTAAGACTGCAACAAGATGCAATCCTCCAACTAGACTGTCCATTCCAAATGTAAATCGAGCTGTCCCTGTTACAGTACTAATACCAATAAAGGATAAAGCAATTCCGATACCACCACCGATTAAGTTTTTTAAAACAGAACCATCTGAAATGGCAGCAATTACAGTAATTCCAAAAATCGCAATCCAAAAACTTTCGGTTGGTCCAAATCTCAATGAAAAGTCAGCAAACACCGGAGCAAAAAACAACAGTAAAAACATCCCAAACAAGCCACCGATAACAGAAGAAATCGTCGCGAGTTCAAGGGCTTTCCTTGATTGCCCTTGCTTTGTCATTTCATATCCATCAAACGTCGTAGCTACATTAGCTGGGGCACCAGGTACATTGAATAAAATCGCTGGAATAGAGCCTCCGAAAACGCTCCCACAATATATTCCACCTAATAAAATTAGCCCTTCTGTCGGCCCTAACGAAAAAGTAAAGGGAATCATCAATGCCACACCCATTGTTGGTGTTAATCCCGGTAGTGCTCCGACTAAAATTCCAAGCAATAACCCAATCACTAATACGATGATATGATGGAACTCAAACGCTTGAATCAAAAACTCCATACACAGCCCCCCATCCATCAATATAATAGGATATTCACCTAATTCACGAATGTGCTGGTTGGAGAAAAAGTTCCTTTCGATTTCATGGTTTTTCTTTAATCGGACATAATGTAACTGTATTGGATTCGAAAACGGAAAGGTAGGTGAATTATGAGGATGGGAAATATAAAAAATGAAATTCAAGCGATTTTCAAAGAAACTTGTGGAACTTGGCAAAACTGTACAGAAGAAACCGTGCTTCATTTTTTGTCCACATGTCAAAGTCGCAATCTTGACCCACAATATTGTATGAATTGGCTAGAAGAACATAAAGAACAAATCGCACATTGGAATGAATTTTCCGAAGCCGCTCAAGAATGGGTGAACGAAAATACAGCCAGTGGTACCCCATATACTTTGGATTATTTAGATGAAGGATTTTAACATGTTGAGCCCCCTCTATTTAAAGAAGGGGCCATCCTTTATTTGTACCGGACATTTGTTCCGTTATTACTGCAAAAACATGTTTTTTTCATTTTTAACGGACATACGTTCCGCTACTTTATTAAAATAGTAATAAAACGTACACGTTTGGATACATATAACAGAACATATGTCCAATAGCTTCTCAAAAACAGTTCTTATTTCCAAAATAGCGCAACATATGTCCGTAAAGTTTGTGACACAGTTGTTACTCACCCTTAGTGTAGAAAAAGGAGTTTAATGTTTCAACGTCCATCATTAATATTTGGTCATCTTTAAACAACTGAACATCCATGACCATTTCTGGTCTTGGTACAGGAATAGATTCACCATCTTCTAACATTAAGTCCGTATACACATGTAAAGTACGTGTTAAATGATGATATAACCAATAACCTTTCATCACATTGTTGTCATCGGGATACACACCGTTACTATATCCTTCATATTTTCCATCTTCATGAAGAATGATAGATGTATTAAACGACCCATCCTCGTTTTCAAATCCCCAATGGCCAACTAACTCCTCTCCAGTAATTGATAAATTTAACAACACACTGTCGCGGTCCATTCCAGCTAATTGATCAAGTTCCTTTAAATCTTGCGAAGTAATCGTTCCATCTCCCATTGGAATCGCCTCAGTGAGCCCAAGGACGGCAAATGCATAATTCCAGTAATTTTGACCTTGTTCTAAATCAAATAGACCTTCTTCAATCGCACGATCATCTCCGCTCACTAATCCTTGTTCAAATGATTGTAAACCACTTTCAAAATAATCCATTGCGACCATATAGTCAAAATGAACATCATAAAAATCATCTGGGGCATGTAATGCACGGTATTGATTGATGATTGTCGTTATTTTTTCAATTTGATTACGATTTGCTTGAACGTAATCATCCATACTTTCATCATGTAACAAACGAGAAAGTTCAAAAAACTCTTCTTTTAATTGTTCTTGATATAAGCCTATATACTCAACATATTCCTCTTTGTTTAAAGGAGGTGTATCAAAAACCTGTTCTTGTCCATCTGTTGATTCATGAGCCTCAGTGGAATTCATCTCTTCCTTTACTTCATTCACTACTTCTTTAAATATTTCACCTGTAAATCCACATCCAGTTAAGACATAAGGAAGTACGATCATACAGCAAATTAAAAAAGCTTTTTTCACTTTCACTTAATTTCCCCCTCTTTTTATATACAAAACAATTCGCTCCCTATTTTTCAGGAAGCGAATATCATATGTTTTGCCTACTCTATTTCAAACTAAAGTTGCAAAAAAAGAACTTGCGAATAATAACAAACGTTAGATTATCCAATCATTATTTCCAAGCTTACATATATGCTTAATGTTTCACAAGGGAAATTTATCCTATATTTACTAAACCTTTTGTTTTGCATAACAAAAAACTGCCGAAAATTCTCGACAGTTTCATTTAAAGTGAGTATTATATTTTTTTTGTCCAACCAAATGGGTCTTTAATTTCCCCTTTTTGAATGCCTGTTAATGTGTCATACAACTTCTTTGAAATTTCTCCTGTTTTTCCTTCATTAATCACCATTCGCTCGTTTTTCCAACCAAATTCACCAATTGGAGAAATAACGGCAGCTGTTCCCGTGCCAAAAGCTTCTTCTAAATGGCCATTTTGAAATGCTTCATACACTTCTTCAAATGAAATACTTCTTTCTGTTACAGTCATATCCCATGAACGAAGAAGATCAATGATTGATCTACGTGTTACTCCTTCTAAAATACTTCCATTTAACGCTGGTGTCACAATGTCACCATTGATTTTGAAAAACACGTTCATACTTCCAACTTCTTCAACGTATTTTTTTTCTTTTCCATCTAACCAAAGAACTTGGGAAAATCCTTTTCTCTCTGCATTCACTTGGGCAATGATGCTTGCTGCGTAGTTTCCACCCGTTTTCGCTTCACCAGTACCACCAGGGACAGCGCGAACAAATTCTTCTTCTACGGCAATTTTTACTGGATTCATTCCTTCTTTATAATAAGCGCCAACAGGAGACAACGTAATCATAAATTGGTATGTTTTAGATGGTGCTAATCCTAAAAATGGCTCTGTTGCAAAAATAAACGGTCGAATATATAAGGAAGTGTCTTGTGCTTTTGGAATCCATTCTTTTTCAATTTTTAATAATTCTGTTAACGCATGTAGTGCAAATTCCTCTTCCACTGCTGGAATACAAACACGCTCACTTGACCGGTTTAAACGCTCCATATTTTTTTCTGGGCGGAATAACATAATATCGTCATTTTCAGATAAATATGCCTTTAACCCTTCAAAAACAGACTGACCGTAATGCAAGATTTTCGCAGCAGGATCAAGTACAACGGGTTGATAAGGAACAATACGCGCATCATGCCATCCTTTTCCTTCCGTGTAGTCCATAATAAACATATGATCCGTATAAATTCTTCCAAAACCAAGTTCATCTGCATTTGGTTTTGGCTTTTTTTCTGTTGTTAACGTCACATCAATTCTTAAATTAGACATTGTTTCCATTCTCCTTCAACTCCGGACTTTTGTTCGTTACATTAGCCACAATTATGTATAGATACTATTTGTATCATACCCGTTTCTATGAAAAACATGTTTTAAGAAAAACGCGAAGCGTCTTTTCGTTTCAAGCGAAGTGCGGAGCCCTGCCCGCTTTTGACAGTGAACCACAAATGCTCTTCTTGGGGTGAAACGCGCAGGTGCGCAGCCTTCGCTCTTCTAGCATAAGCTTTCACAGCTTCATTTGCTATACCAAAGTTTTTCTTATCTTTTAAAAAAGGAAATGTAACTGAATCTATAAAAATATTATACGGTACTCCAAATACTCCGTCAAAATTATTCTTTCTTTTCGACTTGTTATTTGTATAATATATTAGATACTAACCTTATTTTTCACTTGTTTGCGCACATGAAGGGAGAATATTATGATTGTCAATTCAGAACAAAAATCATACACCGTCCCACTCGTTTTATCTATTATTCTCATTTCCTTTTCTGCTATTTTTGTAAAATGGTCAGAAGCACCACCGACAATTTTAGCGATGTACCGCATGTGGTTTGCATGCGTTTTTTTACTACCTGTTTTATGGATAAAACGCAAAGAAATTATACAAATTCACTTTACGCAGTGGAGCCTTTTGTTTTGCTCTGGCATTTTTCTAGCCTTACATTTCGGATTATGGTTTGCTTCTTTAACTTTAACAACCGTGGCAAGCTCAACCATTATTCTTGCTTTACAACCCATTATCGCGTTAATCGGTGGTTTTTTTATATTTAAAGAAAGAACAACGACATCGGCTATTACCACGATGACAGTCGCCATTATCGGAGCCATGATGGTAGGTTGGGGTGATTTCGGTTTAAGTGACGAAGCTATTTTAGGAGATATTCTATCCTTTTTAAGTGTTATTGCTGTCGTTGGATATTTAATGATAGGACAAAATATCGTCCAACACATGTCCCATTGGATTTATAGTTTTTCTGTCTTTTTCTTTACAGCATTCCTTTTAACTGGGTATAATCTAGTCGCTCACATTCCACTCTTTTCTTATGAAAGTCGAGAATGGGGTCTTTTTGTTTTGTTAGCGATTATCCCAACACTTGCTCATCTCATTCACAATTGGTTGCTACGTTATATGAATGCGACAACGATTTCGATGAGTATACTAGGTGAGCCTGTCGGAGCGACTATTCTTGCCGTTCTTCTACTTGGTGAAAAACTTGTTTACTGGCAACTGATTGGGGGCGTTCTTGTATTAATCGGTGTCTTTTTGTTTTTGATCCAACAGCAAAAACAAAGAAGCACTCTTCATGAGAAAAGTGCATAAAATCATTTACTTATCATTGATAAGCTTATAGTAATAAACCGTGGCTTCATAATGTCCGTCTGCAGTTAAGCAATACTCGGGAATTTCACCTACTTTTTTAAACGCAAGTGCGGTATATAAATCATTTGAAGGGTCTCCCTTTCTCGTATCAAGGACAAGTAATGTTCGTTTTTCGCTCCGAGCTCTACGTTCAGCGGCTTCCATTAACAAGCGACCGACTCCTCTTCTTCTAAAACGAGGGTGTGTCATCAGTTTGGCGATCTCAGCTCGGTGTTTTCCATTTTCTTTCGTTTCCAACTGAAGTTGAACTGTTCCAACGACTTCGTTTTCGATAAATGCTAGAAATAATAAAGCCGTAGAATTTTGCACTGTAGTCCAATATTCAGTGGCTTCATTTTCTTGTAATGGCGGTAAAAAGCCAACAGAAGCCCCGTCGTCAACAACATCAATTAATAGGGTACTAAGCTCATTCAAATACGGTTCAATCGTTGTGATTTCTTTTATTATGACATTCATTTATAAGCCCTTCTCTCATTTTTGAGTACATTTTACCGCATGGAACACGGATTGAGAAGAACAACATTGTTCCTCAATCTGTCGTTTTCAAAGCAGGAACTCGGAAATATACAACAAAAGCAATGAATATTACACATAAAGCTCCGGTTAACATAATCGTGTTGATAGGAACACCCATCGTCAAAACAACTGAAGTTACCCCAAAAGAAACAGGTGTTAGCCCTAACGAGGACATTTGCAATAAGCTCATTACTCTTCCGATCATATGGTCCTCTACTACATCTTGAACAACCGAAATTAGGGGAATATTAATGATAGAAAATGAGACCCCAAGTAACACGATCATCATCATACTTTGCCACAACTCGGTTGTTGTGCTTAACAACATAAACGAAATAGAAAGTAATACTAACGCTCCAATGGCAACAAGTCCCCGCTTTTTACGAATATTTAATATCCCAACAACAACAGAGCCAACAACCATTCCAACTCCTAATGCACCTTCTAGAAAACTAAAATCAAGCGTACTGCCTCCAAGCACATTTTTCACAAAAAGTGGCAAACCCATTGTTAAAGGGCCAACGATAAAAAAGTTTAAAAACACCGAAGTTAATAATAACGCAGTAAGGAATTGACTTTGTTTAACATAAGCCAATCCTTCTTTAATTGAGTTTAAAAACGAAGGAAGTTCTGTCCCACCTTGTTGAGATTTTGCTTTTAATTTTATAAAATAAATAAACAATGCAGCCGCAAATAACAACAAGGATGTACTACCAAACACTACTGAATACCCACCAAGAACAATAATAAACCCTGCGACCATCGGGCCAAAAATCATCGCCATTTGATTTGTCATTTGTACAACTGAATTCGCTCTCGTTAATTGTTCCTTTTTCACAATAGAAGGAAGAAATGCACCATTAGCTGGCCAAAAAAATGCATCTAACACTCCAAATATCAAAGCAAACCCTACAAATGTCCATAAAGAAACAACATCGAAGAAAAGCATGATAATTAATCCTACAACAAGGATGGCTCTAGAAATGTCTGATAGAAACATAATGAGTGATTTACTCACTCTATCTGCTACAACTCCACCGATAGTCATAAATAACAGCCTCGGTACTGTCGATGCGATAAAAATTAAACCAAGCGAGGCCTCTAATTGCAATGTTTCAACGACAAACCAAGACTGAGAAAACATAAAAATCGATGTACTTAAACTAGAAAACAAGCCTGCCATCCATAATAAAAGAAACTTTCTTTCTTTAAAAAGAGATGGTTGCTTTTGTTCTTGTGTTACCGCTTCTTCCATCTTTACCCCTCGCTTTCATCTTCTGTTTTTTCAATTGGAAAACCGACCATGTTAATGTGGTATGACTTTGCATTTTCTTTGTGTTCATCCTTTCCGTACTCCTGAATCGTTTCTACTAAATCTTTCCACTTCGTTTTGATGACTTTTAATTCGTCCTCTGTTAAATCTAAAATGGCAAATAAATTCCCAATTAATTGATTTTTGTAATCCTCTAAATAATCATCTTCCGTTTTTTTAATTAACGAAACAGTCTTGTTTAATGAAATTGTAATGTTTTCTCTTAAGCTATCGGCCACTGAATGCTGTTGCGACTGAGGCAAGATATCATCAAACGTGAATTGACTAGCAATACATTGATAAAATTTTTGGATTATGCCATTCTTTTCTTCCGTTCGGACTACTTTAATTAAACCAACTCGTTCTAACTCTTTTAAATGATAATGAATTTTTGAAGCTGGCATTTCTAAAATATCGGCAATCATCTTTCCTGTTTTTGCATGGTCAATAATTTCCCATACGATTTTTATTCGTATTGGGTCACTTATGACTTTTAATTGTTCAATATCTGTGATTTTATAAATATCTGACATGTTTTACTCTCCTTTAACGTTCAGTTTTATTTGAACGTATTATAATATTAAAACATTTCACATGTCAACAGTTAAAAAGGATGATTTTGGAATCAAATGATGTAAGAAAATACAAAGGCACTGAACATTGGTGGTTATCCCACGTTCAGTGCCTACTATTTCCTTGAGTAATTTGTTTCTACAAGACGATTTTTTCTATTTAGCTTTATGCACGATAAATACCCATTTTGCATAATGTACCGTATCAGTGTCATTTTCAGTCGTTCTATCATAAAACATGATGACATTTGCATTCAGGAGGTCTACTATGTATCCCGTCTACAATTACTACGGTAAGGAAAAAAAATGCGAAGAAGTCCCTGTTGCTTTTCCACCGCAAGAACAGCAACAACATCCTGGTCTAGAATATAAAATGATTCCAAGACCGATTTCAGAAAACCCTCATTATATCGGTAGTCATAAATTAAAAGATAAAATTGCAATTATTACAGGGGGCGACAGTGGAATAGGTCGTGCGGTCGCGTATGCCTTTGCGAAAGAAGGCGCTCATATTGTAATTCCCTACTTATGTGAACATGAAGATGCCAAAGAGACAAAAGCTAGAGTAGAACAAATTGGACGTCATTGTTTACTCATTCCAGGTGATTTACAAGATGAAACAATGAGCTATGAAGTCGTCAATCAAACTGTACAACACTTTGGAAAAATTGATATTTTAGTGAATAATCATGCCGTTCAATATGTACAAAAAAGTATAGAAGATATCACAGCAGAGCAATTAGATATTACTTTTCGAACAAATATATATGCATTTTTCTTTTTAACAAAAGCCGCTCTCCCCTTTATGGCACCAGGAAGCTCAATTATCAATACAACGTCAGTGACCGCGTATGAAGGCGAACCTGATTTAATTGACTATTCTTCAACTAAAGGGGCGATTAATGCGTTTACCCGCTCATTATCGTTATCACTTGCTGATAAAGATATTCGGGTTAACGGCGTTGCACCTGGTCCAATTTGGACACCACTTATTCCTTCTTCTTTTTCGGCAGAGGATGTAAAAACATTTGGAACGGACACTCCTAGAGTCCCTATGAAACGAGCAGGTCAACCTTTTGAAGTTGCACCAAGTTTTGTGTTTTTAGCGTCTGAAGATTCGACATATATGACAGGCCAAATTTTACACCCAAATGGTGGGGAAATTACGAGTTCTTAGTTTACAAAAAAAAAACGAAATAAACGAGTATCTCGATCGAGGATACTCGTTTTTGCCATGCATTATAATATTCTTTGAAAATCGAATCAAAATTGTAATTTCCATTGTTACTATGTAAATAAATGTTTGATTTCTTCAACATTTCGCGCGATATAAGTAGGCTTTACTTCTCTTAATTCTTCTTCTGACCCATAGCCGTACAATACAGCTAACGAATCAATTCGACATCGATGAGCACCAATAATATCATGCTTTCGGTCACCAACCATAATAAACTCTGTTTTGGTCTCTCTTCCATATGAATCTAAAATATACTGTATAATTTCTGCCTTAGATGTACGCCTTCCGTCTAAATGACTTCCTACGACCATATCAAAATAATGGTCAATTTTAAAATATTCTACTATTTTCACCGCGAATTCTGTTGGTTTTGACGTTGCAACAATTAACGTGTAACCTGATGTTTTTAAATAATCCAACAATCGTTCTATCCCACTATACATCTCATTTTCGTATATTCCTTTTTGAACAAATCGTTCTCGATAATAATGAATAGCTTCCTGAACTTGCAGTGGTTGAAATGAATAGAACAACTGAAACGACTCTTGCAATGGTGGCCCAATAAAAGCCGTTAAACTTGATAAGTCGATATCTTTTATCCCCAACTTCGTCAATGCATAATGAACAGAAGAAGTGATTCCAATCTTAGGGTCAGTTAATGTCCCATCTAAATCAAATAATATGAATTTATACATATTCCATTCTCCTCTAAAAATCATAGTTTTCTAATTCTCTTATTTTTTCTAGTTCAATTCTACCATTTATGAAACATTTTATATTTTTTTCCGTATATTTCTATTAAAATACATTTTGTCTGTTTACAGCACAACTTTTATAGGAGGTATCAAATGAAAGCTTTTTTCCGTTGGACAATGAAAGCTTTTCTGATATTCATTATCATTGTAGCCATTATTCTTTTATCCATATTCGGTTACTTAAAATATCAGGAGTATAAATTAAAAAAAGATTTTGAAAAAACGGTTTTTGACTATACCGAACACGCAGGAACACTCATGCCCGAGGATATGGAAGAAGAGCTATGGGACATTGATGTCAATGATGATGGAATGACATATGGTGAAAAAGTAGAGTTAGGCTTAGATCCTTATGAATGGGATTCTAGTGGTAATGGCGTTTCAGATTATGACGCTATTCATAAATACAATTTAGATCCTACTGTTTATTCTTCAGCCGATGATGGCATTAGTGACTTAGTAAAAATTATGGAGGGACTTGATCCTCATGAACCAATAACAAATATCGAACCTTTTGTTATTGAAGATGAAGGATTAGGTGTAACACTTCACACCACAAACTTAAATGACAAGTATTTTACTACAATTGAACCGTATTATAACAGTAAGTTTAACCAAATGTTCAACCCACTTCAAACACCGGTTCGTGTTTTAGGATATGATGGAAAAGTTACCATCTCATATTCAGATTCTGAAGAAGATAAAGAAAAAATAACCGCTTATTACTTTCATTTTGAAGACCGAAAATTAGTAAAAATCGACAATCAAGAACATAATCAAGATCTTAATGAAATTTCATTTTCCTATAATTTGCGTTATCCGATTTTATTACTAACCGACGATGAAGCACACAAAAAAGAATTTCTTTATTTTCGTTTCTCTGGCTTTGAGCTAACAGAACGGTTCCTCGGTTGGGGGCATAAAGTGTTTATATTTGAAGTTCAAGGAAAAAATTCTGATGAATACAAGGTGGAAACAATTCCAAATGAAGAATGGGGAGTAGCAGAATTGTCTTTTCAACGAATTGGACAAATATCAGCTAACACCGTACAGGGATTGTTTTCTAAACTTGACTCCCGCTTTGTTACAATGCCAAAAGACAATCCTCTACGAAAAGGTGGGTTTATTGATTACGGACAAGTTCACGGAAACTATGATCTTGCGTTAGAAACTGCAATTCCATGGATCCATGACGCTCCTGAACATGAGACCGAAGAAATAAAAGATGAGGATGAAAGCGAAAGTGAATATAACGACCATTATCCTGATCAACTAGTTATCGATTCAGGCTTTCGAATAGATTACCATGCCTTTAGCTTTTCAAACATTAGTACTATAAAAGGGAGTAGCGGAATCTGTGCTGGATTCGCTCGAGTTGCCGAAAGAATATATAACGGTGTGTCCATTGAAGAAAAATTAGATTTTTCTGCTTCATCATTTTTAATTAATCTCATTGAGATACTTGATCCAAATGTGGATTATGACGATATCGGTTATGATTTAACGAATAACAAAGATATGTATCCTTTTTTGCAAGATGGACATTTATATGCTTATCAATTAAACGATACTACAATTGAAATGCAAAACAATCCTAACGAAAAAGTTAACCCAGATAAAACACCGGAGCCTGACTCCACATTAGTATCGATGTTAGAAACTCAATGGATCCATGCGAATGACCTACGATTAAGATGGCCAGAGTTTCATGCGAATCGTGTTACGGTTTTGGAAGAAATTGAACAACTTTTTCAAGATGGACAAATTATTACGGTCTCTCTTCCAGGACATGCTTTAAATGGCTATAAGATGCGCAAAGATGAATTTGACCCTGATGTTTTGTATATTTATTTGTATGACAATGTACTTCCAAAAGAAACAATGGAAAAGTACGGTTACGATGAAGTTTATATGAAAATTGAAAAAGCTGTTAAACCTAGATTATTCGATTGGGATTTCACAGGTGAATACCATTATTTCACATACGAATATTTCCCAATTCCAGAATTTAATCATTCTTATCGGTTTGGAGAAAAAGATGTAGAATATACGGGAAAAGTCGTATTTTACCATAATGATAAACAAATTAAATAGCATTATTCAAGTTTAGGTTATTCACCCAATAGGATGGAATGACATAGTTTATAATAGTAGCAAAATACTCCTAAGGAGGCATACTGTGAGCTATTATTATTACTATCCGTATGTTCCTCGATATTACAGACAAAATGAGTATCCTTACCCTCCTGTGAACATTGCATTATTTGAAACGTCATTATCAAAGTATCAACAATTAATCCAACACGGGAACCGTTTAGTGACAAGTTTAGCTTCTTCTCGTGAACAAATGTACCAAATTATGTACTCTGCTCAAGAAGGAGACCGTGACACTGTCGACCGAATCATAAGAGAAATTGGTGTGCCTACCGAGGTTACTACAACATTCACTCCATCTGGTGTCACATTTACCTTATTTGAGGATGCTGAAGGGTTACCACGATGCTGTACATTAACGATGAATTTACGCTGGGGATAATGAAAAAGAAGTTTACCTAAGGTAAGCTTCTTTTTCATGACTTTCGGTCGTAAGCGAAATGTAAACATAGTAAATAAATGCCATACAAGCCGAGATATGCTCCACTTACTAGAAAAAAAGAGTTTAAAAACACCGCATGAATACTTGTCATAAACACTTCTTGGTTTTCAAGTATGGCATAAACCGAAGTGGCTGCTATATAACCGAAAGTCATACTTGCAACTATTGCCGCCCCTGTAAATACCATTCGCATTAACATCCATTTTCTTTGAGCGATAACCATTATAATCGGGATTAAAATAACCGCAGCGAATATGACAATTCCCAAGTGAACCACCTTCTTTTTGTGAATTATTCTCCAGTATGGTCTACTGTCATTTAATTCATTCTCCAGGAATGACACCGGTATATAAAGATTGTGGCCGATAAATGCGATTATTTTCCGCTTGTTCTATTACATTCGCGGTCCAACCTACAACACGACTAACCGTAAACGTGGGAGTAAATAACAAACTAGGCATTTCAACAGCGCGTAAAACGGCAGCTGCGTAAAATTCTATATTCGTATATAATTTTCTCCCTGGCTTATATTCCGTAAGTAAACGTAATGCCGTTTCTTCAACTGCATTCGCTAATGCCAACCACGGGTCATGTTTCGTTAATTGAGCGGTTACTTTTTTTAATGCTTCTGCTCTGGGGTCTTTTGTTTTATATACACGATGACCAAACCCCATTAACTTTTCACCATTTTTTAATTTTGTTCGAATCCATTCTTCAGCATTTTCTTTCGTTTCAATCGCCTCTAACATAGCGGTTACTTCACTCGGGGCTCCTCCGTGTAACGGTCCCTTCATCGCACCGATTGCACCTGTAATCGCAGACACTATATCAGATTCTGTTGAAGAAATGACTCGAGCAGCAAAAGTCGAAGCATTCATCCCATGCTCCATTGTTAATATACAGTACGACTCAAGCGCCTTAATATGAGTAACCTTTGGCTCTTTGTTATGCAGCATATACAAATAATTCGCAATATGCCCTAATCTGTGATGTGGTTCAATCGGTTTCTTTCCTTTTAAAATCGAAATTCTCGCTGTAATAATTGTTGGTATGAGAGCAGTAATTTGAATGGCTTGTTCTACTGTTGGTGGCCATTCATTTGATTCGTTTGCGATTGCTGATATACACGTACGAATAACACTCATCATGTCCATTTCTTTTGGTAAAGCAACTATAACAGCCATCATATGAGCAGGAATTTTTCTCCCCTCAAGAAACTTTTGTTTCAACCTATTTAACTCTTCTTCTGTTGGTAATTCCCCATACCATAATAAATGGCAAACTTCTTCAAATTCTTTATGAAGAGCAAGCTCCTTCGCCCAATATCCACGGTACACAAGCCTTCCATTTTGACCATCTACTAAACTAATAGCTGACTGACAAGCTATAACACCTTCTAATCCACTATGTACGTTCATATGTTTTCACTCCTTTATTGTATGAGTAAAGGATACGCGAATTAATTAATTATGAAAATTAAATAATTTGTGTATAATTGATTATAAAACATAATCAATAAAAGTGAAGGTGAAAACCGATGAATCTTAATTGGCTTTATACATTTGTCACCGCTGCGCAGTTTGAAAACTTTTATAAAACAGCAGAAACATTATATTTATCCCAACCTACTGTAACCGTCCATATTAAACAACTTGAAAAAGAGCTAGGAACCCCGCTCTTTGAAAGAAAAGGACGCAACATCGTCCTTACGACTTATGGTAAAGAATTTCTGCCACATGCAACGAAAATTATCGAAACTCTATCTGATGGATTACATCATATTGAAAATGTTAGGCAAGGCTACCATCAAACGTTATCAATTGCGGTTTCTCCCTTAATTGCTTCTACCTATCTCCCTTACTGGATAAAAAAATTTATTCGGTATTATCCTGACATAGAAGTCGTTGTCCATGTGATGGAGTCTCACCTCATTTCAGAAGAAGTTGAACGTGGAACGGCTCATTTAGGATTAGCAAGGATGGAAAGTAAAACACTTGGGTTAACATGTGTAAAGATATATGAAGAACCACTCAAAATTGTCGCACCACATGACGGGGGTGATTGGGAAAGCAGTATTCCACTAGACTTAGAAACGATCGTAAACAAAGAAGTATTGTTAACGTATAACCATCCGGAATATTGGGATTCTGTTTTGTTTGAACTGAAACATTTGTATCGCCATGTCCGGACGATGAAAGTCACACAAGTGCATGTAACGAAACGTTTTATTGAAGAAGGGATTGGGTTTTCCATTTTACCGCGTTCAACAGTAAAGCGAGAGTTAGCTGAGGGAAGAATGTTAGAGGTTGAAGCTCCATTTCTATCTTTGCCTACTGCCTCCACATATGTCATTACAAAAGACCAATCTGAGGAAGCATCTCAATTTATGTCAACGGTAAGGAGTTTGATTTAACCTTTCAACATATCGTTTAAACAATAAGAAAAACGCGGGAGCGTCTTTTCGTATCAAGCGAAGTGTGGAGCTCTGCCCGCTTATGACAGTGAACCCCAAGTGCTCCTCTTGGGGTGAAACGCGCAGTGCGGAGCCTTTCTCTTCTAAGATCCATTTCTCCTCCACAAGTTTCACATGAAAACATTGGTGGTGTCATCAGATCGCTACCATCCATTAAATCAAAATCCCATACTACATTTTCATGGCACACTAAACAAACATAGCTGATAAATGCCTTCTATTAGACACTTCTCTCCGATTTTGCACTTGTTTTGTCCAATAGAACCCTATCACACACAATTAAAACACCTTCCGTTAAAGAAAACGCAGGAGCGTCTTATCATATCAAGCGAAGTGCGGCGCCTTCGCTCTTCTAGAATAAGCTTTAAAAGCTTCACTGCTATAACTAAAATTGTATACTATCTTATAAGTCAAAAAAGGATGTTCCTGAAACAATCTTTTTCTTTATACACTATTACACCGTACCCGGTTTCCAGAAGGATCGATTACCTCAAAGCTTGATTCCATTGTTTTCACTTTATAACCTAAGTCGAGTAATTGATTCAATGCTTTGTCCCATTGTTGCTTCGTTGGAAATTTAACATAAAACATCTTTAAACCGACACTGTTGTCAGGTGGAATAGGAGCACCAAGACCATTCCAAACATTAACTGCAATATGATGATGATAGCCACCTGTCGACATAAATATCGCTTGATTCGGGATTTCCACAATGATATCGAACCCGAGAGCTTTATGGTAAAACTCTCTCATGTTGTCTAATTCAGCTCCGTGCAAATGAAGATGACCTACTATAGTAGCAGGCGCAATCCCATCCCAATGCTCCCCTCCACCTTCTTGTCTTAATTCTTCCACATCTAGTCGTTCTGTCGTAAATTGAATTTCACCATGACTTCCGAGCCACGTTGTCGGATCAGTATCTGCATAAAGCTCTATTCCATTCCCATCAGGATCAGCTAGATATATCGCTTCACTTGTGCCATGGTGAGAAGCTCCTTGTAATGGATAATGAGAATCAAGAAGACGACGAAGAACCTTTCCTAATTCTTTTCGATTAGGAAAAAGCAACGCAAAATGATAAAGGCCTGTTGTTCTTTGTTGCTTTGGCAACACTTGTTCAGGCTGTTCAATTGATAAAATTGGAGTTTTCCCATCTGCTGTGAAGACTACTTTGTTATGATCGTGTGTTTTTATACGTAATCCTAACATTTTTTCATAAAAAGAGAGAGACCGCTTTATATCTTCGACCTTTAATTCAATTACACTGACAAAAGTTTGGTTATCCGTATGAAACTGTGACAATTTACATCCTCCTAATGTTCACTTCTGCAATTACCGCTATTATATCACTTTATTACTATAGTGTTACTCTACGTGATTAAACAGCTGGATTGCTTTAAACATCGCGTTTGTTCCAAAGTGAACACATTCTACTGGAATCCGTTCATCTGCTGCGTGAACACTTTGAATGAAGTTAAAATCAGATGGTAGATTCATTGGTGTGAAACCATACGTTTGAATACCTAAACTTGAGAAAAACCTCCCGTCTGTTACACCTGGCAATACAAAAGGAATTGGAATAGCCTGATTATCACACTCCATTATGACATCCTTTAATAAAGAAAAGTGTGTCATATCAACATCCGTTTGAACAATATCAGATCGAACGATATTCACATCAATCGTATGATCACCAATTAATGCAACTAGCTCTTCTCTAAATTCGGCCTCTGAAAAACCTGGTAGAATTCTTCCGTCTACTTCAATTGTAATCTCACTTGGGATGACATTTACTTTATCACTAGCGTTTACAATGGTTGGAGATACCGTATGATGTAATAAACTTTCAAACAAACTCCCTTTTGGACCGAGTAAACCAATGACTTTATTCGCCAGTTTAGGCTGAAGTAATTGCTTTACTATAACGCTTTTTGGGAATGTTAATTCGTTTGCTATCGCTTTAATCATTTCTTCTACAACGGGTGTTATATGAACTGGCATCGGCTGACTAAGTTTATGAAGGAGAACAGACAGCTTTTTCATCGCGCTATCCCGAACCGGCATTGAACCATGTCCGCCCTGACCTTGTACAGTTATTTTCACCCAACTCATTTGCTTTTCAGCAACCATAATAGGATAAAATCGATGACCTTCTAATTCCATCGAAAATCCACCAAACTCACCTAGTGCATATTGAACCCCTTCAAATAAATATGGATGCTGTTCAACTAAAAACTTTGCTCCATAATTGCCCCCATTTTCTTCATCACTTAAAATCACTAATAAAACATCTTGTTGCAACGGTGTATTTTCAAACTTAGCACGCAAAAATGCGGCTATCATCATAGCTACACCACTTTTCATATCAAGCGCACCACGCCCCCAAATATAGCCATCAATGACCTCACCGGAAAAGGGAGGATAGGACCATTGTTGGTTTTCGGTTGTGACAACATCAACATGTCCATATAACATAAGCGGAGAAGCTTGTCCGTCACCTTTTATTCTAGCAACTAAGTTTGGCCGATTTTCATCTAATGCATAAATACAAGAATCAATATCATACTCAGTTAAAAGACTTTGAATATACTCTACACAAGCACGTTCATGTCCAGGTGGGTTTGTTGTATTAAACCGAATTAAGTTTTGAAGGATTTCGTCAGGTCGCTCATGAATAAATGTTGTTGTCATTATATAAAACCTCTCTATCTTTTTCTTTTTTTCTCAATGAGTAGACAAATTATTACAGTGACTACGATAGATACGAATATATTTTTTAATCCACCTACTGGCAGAATTGTTATGGATAAAGCCACCATTAAACCAACTAAGGCGTATGTCGGCTTTTTTATCGCAAACTGTCCTAGGATTCCACCAAAAATAGCAGGCAAAATATACTGAAGCATCGTTTGAGCCGATTCTGGCAAAACAGACAAAAGGTAGGAGCCTCCAAATATGATCGGTATTAAAATGGCGATATTAACAAGTGATGCTGCTCCAATCCCTAGCGTTGCCGCAATTTCCCCTTTTTTCGTGCCGGGTTCTGCCCCAACCGTATGCTGTGCTGCCGCTGCAGATGGAAGGCACATATTGGAAATATTCCCCGTTAAAAACGCCAAATATGTTCCTGACACACCGAGAGTTGGGTAATATAAAACTGGCTCCATCGTCCATGCTAAAGCCATTAAAGCCGCATAAGCAACATAAGCAGAAATAATCGGCCCCCATCCTGGGTGGTACCCTAGAACAAATGATAGATAAAGCGGTAATAAAATAGAAAGACCAATGACTATCCAAATCGTAAAACGTCCCCAAAAATGAATTTGAGTATAATAAGCATCGATTCCTTTTGTTTGTTTTTCTTTTTGTATTATCACTTCTTTACTCACCATTTACCTTCATCCAATCTTTAGAAAGTTACGATCAAACCAACAAGTAAACCAGCTAAAATCGATAAACCTAATGACCATTCTTTTAACCAATTCAACCCTCGTGTATTTGCCAGATGGAGAATTGCGACCATGGCGCAACATGATCCTATCGCAACAAGCGTATGAACATGACTTTTCACCATCTCTCCACTGACAAAAAAACTAAAAGCTGCAATAAGCGCTACTGTCGTTATGAGAACCATACCTTTCCCATCTTTACTTTTTCCGGCTACTTTTTTTTCAATTTTACCAAATGATTTAGTAAACAAAGCGACAACTAATAATCCGCCTGCACCGCCTAAACATAATGTCCATACTACCGCAGTAAACGCTTGTGGTGTAAATTGAGGTGATCCAAGTTCTATTCCGTAAGCATCTGCGCCTATACTAGCACCTAATGCTTCAATTGGCGCTGACCCAATAATCCCGATCCTCATAAGTGTCAGCGGGTCTCCCAACAAGGTAATCAACGAAATGGCGATGACCATAATCCCAAGTGATGGACCAATGGCACTAATCGCTCCTGTTTTTAATGCACTTCGAACATCAGAAGAACTCATTCCTACAGTTGAACTTGCTTTAATGGCAAGACGAATAAATAATATTCCTTGTAAAACAACAATCCCAATAATAAAAAAAGCGAATATCCAAATAACTCCACTATTTGCAATTTCCATCACTTCCTTCACATCGTCCCTCCTATCTTTTAAAAGACAATAAATTATAACTATAGTCTCTAATGTTTACATGCATTTATATATCAAAATAATAATACCACAAAAATAACAAAAATTCTGAAAAATCTTTTTTCTTTTATCCAATATAGGATATTAAAGTTCATTTAAGGAAATTTT
Organism: Alkalihalobacillus sp. LMS39; assembly: GCF_022812285.1. Classification (NCBI taxonomy): domain Bacteria; kingdom Bacillati; phylum Bacillota; class Bacilli; order Caryophanales; family Bacillaceae; genus Alkalihalobacillus; species Alkalihalobacillus sp. LMS39. The sequence goes on along the minus strand of NZ_CP093300.1, from coordinate 2,279,929 downwards.
TCCTTTTTTTCATTTTTCCGTTGTTTTTGATTTTACTGTGTGCTACTGTTTATATAGATATAAACACATTAACACTTAGATAGGAGGATTAGATATGAATATCGTCCAAATAAAAGCATTGATTACATTTGAACTGAAGTGCATACCACCTTTTTTATATGCCATGAATATCTTTATTCAAGTGGCCATGGCGATCCTTTATTCCGAACTATTAGCAGGGCGCCTTCAAGTAGAAGCCAAACCACTCGTCGATATATTACTTCTATCTGCTCTAACGATTAATATCTTTTTGCTCAGACCTTATTCCTTTACGGTTCAAGATGTGAAAAGTAATTTCTACGTTGCACCGATTCAATTACTATTTCGGACGATGTCTTTTTCTAAGGAGGCAATTATTATTAGTCGGATAACAACTGCATTAATTTTAAATTTCTTTTCAACTGTCATTTTCTTAAGTACATTTTTTATTATCTTACCACCTCATACAATACCAAATAGTGTGTCCTTTTTTCTCGTTTGGCTCTTTGTCGTTCTTGGATTGTCAGGGATCAACCCATCTGGAGAAACCGGTGGGAAATTCAGTAAACCATTTATGATTTTTACTGTTATAGCCATGTTTAGTTTGTTTTTTTTACTAATCACAATTGTTCGCCTTACAACAGAGAAACGTGTGTTTGAATGGCTATTAACAGGAGTTACGAACTATCCGATTCTACTTCCGTGTATCATGTTTTTACTCGCTGTATTACTTCTTTACAGTTTTGTTTTAAGTATGAAAAAACAGTTAAATGCTGTTGACTATTCAGTGTAAAGGAGAGAGCTTTTTGAACATTAAACAGTTAATTTTATTTGAGTACAAAACGACTCCTTACTGGTACTTTTTATTGTTGTTTATATTACCTATTTTATTTGGAACATTCGCTTGTATTATCATAGATTCTAGTTTTACTGGCCGAAAACTAGTTGCAATTGATACATTATTTTTAATTGTTGGAGTAGCACTACAGCTATGTCGGTTTCATCCATTTGTTTTTCCAACAAGGATGCATGCTACGCCTTTTCATTTACTCCTACGAAGGATGTCAATTTCTGCGACAACCTTAATATGGAGCCGTTTTTTGACTGCGTTACCTTTTCAAATTGTATTTTATCTACTGTTTCTTGCAACCGTTTATTTTTTTCAACCCGTTTTTAAACAAGAATTCCAACTATCTTCTCTTCTTATGTTCACATTACTTTGGACTAGTGTTGGAATAGCCATTAGCAGCTTATATTTATCCATAGAGTCCGGAACAAAGCTTTCTCCGATGTGGCATGGCATCATTGGTGGTGTATCCGTTTTACCTTTGCTACTTCTTGTAAATGTTGTTTATAACGTCACCAATACTGGGATTGTAAAAGGACTTGTCTTTCTAGTTAACACGTCGTACCCGCTAGCAGGCATAATTAGCATACTAAGTCTAACTTTTAGTTATTTCATTTGGAAATGGCGGATTACATTTAGTATGAAAAAGGTCGATTTTCATGTCTAATTTACTTCCAATTCATATTGATGAAAATAGCCGAACGCCAATCTATGACCAAATTGAATCGCAACTAAAAATGTTAATCGTAAGTGGAACGCTCCCCCCAGGGACGGCCTTACCCTCAATAAGAAAACTGGCCACTTCTTTGTCATGTAGTGTGATTACAACAAGACGTTCCTATCAAAATCTTGAACAACAAGGATATATTAAAACCATTCAAGGAAAAGGAACTTTTGTCGCTCATATAAACATTGAAAACCAAGATGAGCAAAAAAAAGCAGCGGTTATGAAAGCATTAAACGACGCTGTTTCCATAGGGAAAAATTATCAATTTACAGATGAAACGTTAATAACATGGTTTACAGCATTATTAAAGGAGGCGAATGAACGTGATTAAACTTTCAGGTGTGAAAAAAAAGATCGACAAAAGCTTTGATGTTGGTCCTCTTCATTTAGAAGTTAATAAAGGCACTGTGACAGCGTTAATTGGAAATAATGGTGCTGGAAAAAGTACGCTTTTGCGTTTACTCACAGGTATGATTTACCCTGATACTGGGGTCATTGACCGATTTGGATTTACTGATGACGAAATAGAATGGAAAGAATGGATTGGGTACGTCCCTCAAACATCAATCGGGTATGACAGATTCACGTTAGCACAATTAGCTGACCTACACTCTATTGGTTTTAGAGAGTGGGACAACAAAAAGTTTTTCGAATTACTGCAGCAGTTTCACATCCCTTACAATAAACGTCTCGATACTTTATCCGTTGGCATGCAAAAAAAAGCCTTGTTGTTCCTTGCCCTTGCTCGCCAAACGAAAATGTTACTAATGGATGAACCACTGTCTGGAGTCGATATTGAAAGTCAAGAAAAAATCCGAGAGTTATGGGTTCACTATTTAGAAGAAGATCCAGAACGTTCTATTCTTTTCTCATCTCATGTACCTGATGAAATTAAAGAATTTGCGGACTATATCGTTGGCATGGATGATGGGCGCATAATTGGAAACTATGAAAAAGACAATCTACTGCAAAGTTATGTTAGATTCTGGGTAAAGGGGGATTCCACAATGTTCTCAAATGTCCCTGGTGTTATATCCGTTACAGAATCGGGAAATCAGTGTGAATTGTTATCAACCAATCAAGAGGAAACAGAAAAAGCTCTTCACACTATGAATAGTTATATTTTAACGAAAAAAAGCCTTCGATTTGCTGAAATTTTAAGCTTTATTCTTCGTAAACAGAAAGGAGAACAAAACAATGACATTACAATTAAATAATATTACAAAAAGGTTCGGTAATCATAATGCGGTAAATGGGATATCATTTACCGTCGACAAAGGTGCAACATTTGGATTGTTAGGAGCCAATGGCGCTGGAAAAACAACGACATTTCGGATGATTTTAGGATTATTAGAATCTACAGAAGGAAAAGTCACATGGAACGGACAGCCCCTTTCCTATAAAAACACGCATCTTATCGGATATCTTCCTGAAGAACGTGGGCTATTTCCAAAACTTACAGTAAAACAACAGTTGTTTTATTTAATGAAGTTAAAAGGAATGAACAAGCAAGATATCGTTAAAGAAATGAGAAAATGGCTCGACCGTTTTGGCGTACCTGAATATGAAAATAAAAAAATCGAAGACCTTTCTAAAGGAAACCAACAAAAAATTCAATTTTTAGCCGCTGTGTTGCATCAACCCGAACTTCTTATTTTAGATGAGCCATTTAGCGGGCTTGATCCTGTAAATTCAGATATGTTAAAAGAAGCTGTCTTTGATTTACAAGAAGCAGGAACAACGATTGTCTTTTCCAGTCATCAAATGCGCAATGTCGAAGAACTTTGTGAAGATTTAATTATGCTTAAACACGGCAATTCTATTTTACAAGGTAACTTAACAGATATAAAACGCTCTTATGGTGTCAAACAGCTTTCTATTCGGGCTGACTATCCTCTCGATTTCCTTGTAGACATACAAGGAGTTACTTCGATTAACAAGATGAAAGACACGACATATGTACAAGTAGATAATGAATCGGTTGCAAAAATTATTTTTGAAAACATTACAGCTAAAGGATATGTTCGTAAATTTGAGATTGAAGAACCATCACTCCATGATATTTTTATAGATAAAGTAGGAGGAAATAACCATGAATAATTTTTGGACGACTGTCGGCCATACTGCAGGAAGACGAATTGCATCTAAAGCATTTATTTGGAGCACTATAATTGTTTCCATTCTAATTATTGGGCTAACGAATATATCGAATATTATCGGTGTTTTCACCTCTGACGAAAGTGACATTCGCCAGCAAATTGCCGTTATTGATGAGACACAAGATGGTATGTTTGCTAGTTTGTTAACGTCGAATGAAGAAGGAATGTTTCAATATATTGAATATACAAATGGAGACCTCAAAAAGGCACTGGAAGATGCACGAAATGAAGAGCATGACTATGTATTAGTAGTAACAGGAGATCCAATCGATATCAAAGCTGAATTTTACGGAAGCGGGACTGATTATACGATTGCATTAGACGTTCATCACGACGTTCAACGAGTGAAAGAAACCGTAGCTACTAACGAATTAAATTTAAACACGGAAGAACTTGCCATCATTTATTCTCCTATCTCCTTTCATGAACTCCCACTCTATGAAAATGGAGAAGTACAAACACAAGAAACACATATGCAAGCGTATTGGATGGTATACGGACTCGTATTTGCGATTTATCTTATAGTGATTGTTATGGGAACAATGATTGCGACTGAAGTGGCGACCGAAAAATCTTCAAGAGTAATGGAACTCATCATCTCAAGTGTAAATCCAGTCACTCAAATGCTAGGAAAATTAGTCGGAATTGGTCTTGCGGGGCTTGTAAATCTAATACCACTATTACTTGCTTTCTTCTTTGGTTCATGGTTAAGTGGAAATGAATTTTTTGAAACTTTATTTACCGACATCATTGACCCTACTCTACTTTCTTATGTGTTTATTCTAATTATTTTAGGATACTTCGTTTATGGTGGAATTGCAGCGATGTTAGGCGCACTTGTGAGCCGTGCTGAAGATGTAAACTATGCGATCCAACCATTAATAGTTATTGCTATGATTGCCTTTTTCTTAGCCATATTTGGATTAAACACGCCAGATTCTGCTATAATTCAAATCTTGTCGTACGTTCCATTCTTCACACCACAACTGTTATTTTTACGAATTGGAATGGGAACTGTACCAGTATGGGAAGTGTATGTCATTATTGTCATCTTAATGGTAAGTGCCATACTCATAAATATACTAGCCGCAAAAGTATATAAAGGTGGCGTTCTTATGTACGGGAAGTTTTCATTCAAAGAAGGCTTTAAACAAGCGTTTCAACTTGCTAAAAAAGAAAAATAATAAGAAAAACGTGGGAGCGTCTTTTCTTTCAAAGCTTCACTGCTACACCAAAATTTTTATCTTTCTTATCTTTTAAAAAAACCGCCAAATGGCGGTTTTTTTAAAGTTCCATTTCTAGTATTGTTGTTTCCAAACTATCCGTTTCCTCTTGCATTTTTTTGTATATCGCCCATTCCTGATGAAATGAAGTCAAGCATTGTTTAAATTGTTCGTAATTAGGACATTTCGCTTCATTCCACTCACTTTCAATTTGTCTAATAATTTTCGTAATTGTATAGGATAGGCGACCCGGTATTTGTGGAACATTTTCTAATATCAATAAATTATAAAAATCTTCTATTTCTTCTTTGAAATTTTTCAAATGATAATGTTTGATTGATTCATCCAATGATAATATTACATTTAATGTCATGTCGATAATAAACGAATTAATTTTCGCTGCAGTATCAATTAATTGTTGATTCCTCTTTTCAACGAGTGCCTGAATTGATGAATCTGTTCTTTTTCTTTTGACCATCGTTTGGTGTGAAACAACCATCACTTGTTGGCTATGATACATGTGGGCTTTTTCTCCAAGGTCTAACATTTCACCTAATTGTATTAATTTCTTCGCTAGCTCTTGTTCTGTAATTCTCATTTTTCCACTCATATCTTTAATATATGTTTCTCTTAACGTTCGGTCGTTTTCGTTTTTTAAAAAACCACGAAATCGAACATGGTCTTGAACTAGTTCAAGTATGTCTTCCGTACTCATTGCGTCGCCTCGATACAACGCTACCAACGAAGCTGATAATGTATAATGAGAAGAATATCCCGACGTTATTGACCAACAATTTGTACTGGCATAAAATAAATTTTTTGAAACCGCCCAATCATACCAACCTGCTGTGATGTAAGAGAATAACACTTCAGACCATTTTGCTTCTACGTGCATTTCCATTTTTTCTCCACCTTTAAAAGTATTCAATCCAGCTTTTTGCAATCTAACCGTCTAGGCTCAAAAAAAAGAAACCATTCCGATGCCAAATTGGTTTCATGTCATTCCCTTTGGCAACCCGGCTACCGTGTCCAAGACGTAGGCCCGTGGCTTTGCGTCACTACCTTTCGGTTAGTTTTGCGATTTACAAATAGTCGTATTTTATTAGTTCTATATTACTGTAATTTTTCGGAAAATTCCATAGTTTTTTATTTAATTATAACGCAGATTACATTTCTACATAAAAATGCCCTCTAAAAGTTATGAATCTTTTAGAGGGGGGGAATTTGAATAAATTGCCATTGCCTCGCTCATAAATTGGGCAAGGCCATTACCAAATTGATCAATATTTTTCGTGAATCTAGCATCTAGAACATAGAGCTCACCTAACCCTTTAAACGCTTCTAACGTATACGTACCAAAATAGCGATTTACATATTCAAACCACTGGTTTATATAATTTTGTGCTTGATTTGATGCTGGGGAAAGGTGCCGTATCGCAGCTAAGTTTCTGTATAATTGATTTATCTTTTCCTCACCTTCTTTTGTAAGAGAATTTCCGATAACCAATTCCCCCCAACGATTCCTCGCCTCTTGTTCGTAAGGATTTCTCCTAAAATCTAAGCCCTTAAATTTTTCTTCATTCGTCATTTTTATTTCTTCTTTTGAACTTTGAATGGTCTTTTCAATTGTTTCGATCATCGTATTTATTCGTTTTCTTTTTTCGAGTAGCATCAGTCTTTGTGTTTGTAACGCTTCTTCACGGTTGAACGATGAGCTATTCAATATTTCTTTAATTTCTTTTAGTGAGAATCCTAACTCTTTAAAAAATAAAATTTGCTGAAGTCTTTCTAATTCATTATCGGAATAAAGTCGATATCCTTTTTCTGACGTTGCTTTTGGGGATAACAACCCGATTTCATCATAATGATGTAATGTGCGAACACTAATCCCAACTAAATCTGCAACTTCTTTTACTTTCATTGGCATAATACTACCACCTTTCCATATAGAAAAGTGTAAACTATAACATTACGGAAGGGTCAACTATTATTTAAATAAGCAAAGAAAAAAGCCTTCAATAGATGAAGGCTTCGAGCTATGATATACTTTTTTCAACGGCACTTTGCCAGTCAGGAAAATAATGCAATGCATGTCTCATGACTTCTGGATGAGATTTCTTCACTTTCTTTTTATTTAAATCTCCTGTTTCTCTATGCAATTGTTGAATCGACTGGATTACTTCTTCTGGACTCATATTAACATCCATATCAAAACCTCCTTTTTTAAAATTATCTATATATTCTCCATATACAAAAAATAATACACCTTTAACTTAAATTTAGTTCATTTGGCTTATTTTTCCTTTAAAAATAAAAAAACGCGGGAGCGTCTTTTCGTTTCAAGCGAAGTGCAGAGCACTACCCGCTTTTAACAGTAAAGCCCAAGTGCTTTTCTTGGGGGTGATACCCGCAGGTGCGTAGCCTTCGCCCTTCTTGAATAAGCTTTCAAAGCTTCACTACTATATCCAAAAATTTGTCTTTTCTTTTAAAAGACCATCTTACATTGAAAGATGGCTGGTCCTACTGGGAAATATGAATGATTTCTAAAACTTCAGAATGTGGTATTGGTTTTCCAAATAAATAGCCTTGCATTTTCAAACAACCTTGCTCGAATAAAAAAGATAATTGGGCTTGAGATTCAACACCTTCTGCAATAACTTTCATATTTAAACTTTTTGCTAACGCAATAATGGCTTTAATTATCGCTTCCTGGTTACTATCTTTATTAATATCTCTTACAAAGGACTGGTCAATTTTTAATCGTTTGATCGGAAACTTTTTCAAGTAACTAAGGGAAGAGTAGCCCGTCCCAAAATCATCAAGAAACGTTTCAACTCCAACATTGTTTAATGACTCAAGCTTTGATGCTACAATTTCTGCATTTGTCATCGCTGTAGATTCAGTAATTTCCAGCTTTAAATGAGTAGGCTGTATATTATATCTATTTATTGTATTTTGTACCATCTCCGTAAAATCCAGTTGCTCAAATTGCTTGGCACTAATATTAACTGAAACATAAAGGGAAGGGTCAGACTCATGCCAGCTTACACAATCAGAGACGGCTTTTTCAATTATCCATTTTCCAATTGGAATGATTAATCCGGTTTCCTCTGCTATCGGGATAAACTCTAGTGGAGATATTTGGCCGAGTAACATGTGATTCCACCTTAGTAAGGCTTCAAATCCAAGAATTTTTCTTTGTTCAATATTCACAATTGGCTGATAAGATAACGTTAATTCTTGTCTTTCAATTGCTTTATGTAGCCCTTGTTCAATGATTAACTTTCTTGATAATTTTGTAGATAAACCTGAATTGTAAAATTCTGATTGACTTTGCCCTTTTTCTTTCGCTACAAACATCGCTTGGTCCGCTTTTTTAATTAACCCATCTACACTTAATGTATGATCAGGATATACACTTATTCCGACACTTGTCGTTACAACATAATCAAAACCCTTTAATTCAATCGGCTGCATCAAGATGTGATGGATGGACTGTGCCGTTTTTTCCAAAAAATCTAAATCGGTAAAATTCGTGAAAATGATAGAGAATTCGTCTCCACCTTGTCTCGAAATAAACGCATTTTCACCTAAACCTTGTTTCAATCTCCATGCTACCATTTCTAGCAAACGGTCCCCAATTCTGTGGCCTAACGTATCATTAATCGATTTAAAACGATCTAAATCTAAATACATCACACCCACTTTTAAATTTTTCTCCTCAGCTTCAATTATCGCTTTATGAAGTTCTTCATCAAATTTTCTTCGGTTCGGAAGCTTCGTTAAAGGGTCATGAAAGGCCATAAAGTTCAATTCTTCCTCGGTTCGTTTTCGTTGTGTAATATCAATTTCTAACCCGTCAAGCCTCACTAACTCGCCTTTTTCAAGAACAGGAACAACATTACTAAATACCCATTTCACTTCACCAGATTTATGCTTAATTCGGTATTCCATCTCTACTGTTTTTCCCTGAAGAAACAGAGAATAGCAATCTATAATTTTTTGTAAATCTTCTTTAAGAATAACATTTCTCCAAAGGAAAGGGCTCTCTAAAAACTCTTGCTGTGTATAGCCATAAAGGTGGAAACAGGCAGGAGATATATTTATAGTTTTTTGTGCCACCATATCCAGAGACCATAAACAGATGTCCAAGCTATCAAAAATAGTTTGTAATTGTGTTTTGGAAGCAACTAATTCTTTTTCAATTATTTTTTTCTCGGTTAAATCATTTGCAATCCCAAAAATTCCACAAACTTCCCCATTTATGAAAATGGGCATTCCTGAAAGAGAGATATGAATATCAAAGCCCTCTTTATGAACTATCGTCAATTCAACCGATTTATGCTGGCCGTTTAAAACATCTAAAAATTCTTTTTTTATTATTTCTTGGTCTTTTTCACTAACTAATTCATAAAAATTTAAATGAGAAACTTCAGCAAATGTATAACCAGTAAGCTCTGTTGAAGCAGTATTAAAAAACACAAAACATCCCTCTTTATTCAGTGCATAACTAGGGTTTGTGTTATTTTTTAATAATTCTGAATACGATTGAATTACGGTCTTAAATTCACTAGATTTCCCCATTAATATCAGTCCTCTATGACAAATGCATTCCTATTAACAATTTTAATATAAAAATGTTAAGTGCACAGCTTTTCTATGCTTTTATTATATAATCCAAAATACCTATTAGTAAACTCTTTTTTTATTTAATATATTCATATTGTAATCGCTTACTACTTTAATGCATGTAGCTTTTTACATATACAAGTCCCTACATTAGCATATATCATCATAATTGACGTATGTATTTTATTAGAAGTATTATAAAGTCCAAACGTTAGGTGGGATTAAATGGAACACAAAACTCCATTTTTGTTTTTGCCTATAAGTTTTGTAACAGCCATATTATTTCTTTTTGCAAGCATCAGTCTCTTTCTTTTTTACCCACAGTATATATGGTTGTCATTACTTTTCATTTTTTTCTCGATTGTTATTTTAGGAGTTCAACTTTTACTTTTGTTAGAGGCCCCTTTTATAAAATGTGTGTTAGCTATTCAAGTCTTTATCATTGCAATAACCGTGCTGATAAAAAGTATGATTCTTGCTTTTTCATAGTTACATTCATAACGAAAAAGGTGTTCTATTATAGAATCACCTTTTTCGTTCCTCGCTTATTTTCTTTTCGGCTTTATTCTTCGAGAGCAGACTTAATTAGTCGATTCACTTGAAAACTATTTAAAAGACCAACATGGGACACACCGTGAATTAAAATATTGTTTGCACCATACATTCTTGATAAAGAAGATGCAACAATGAAGTCACTTGATGAGTAAATCGATGTTGTTTCAATTCCTCTTGGAGCAATATTTGTTGTTAATCCATTTGCTCCACCTAACGTCACAAGCTTCTCTACTTTTGAATCTCCACCTTTATTACGGATATAGTATAAGCTATTTGCTCCACCCATACTATGTGCAACTATATTTACTTTATCAGCGCCAGTTTCACGTAACACCTCATCAACAAACTGCTGTATCGCTGTTGAATTTAATTCTTGATGACCTTGTTTACTAGGAAGTTCAATAGAATAAAGTTCATTACTGCTCCACCCTTGACTACGTAAATATCTTTCAATAAATACAAAATTAGAAGCAGAACCCGTTAACCCATGGACAAAAACAACAGGTGTATTCCTAGTTGCTGCTTCTGTGTTTGAAGGCTGAACTGCCGTAAAAACTGTTAAAAACATCACAAAACTTAATACAATAGAAAACCATTTATTTCGTTTCATTTTATCAAACTCCTTTTAAATTTTTTTTATTTTTTTATAACTTCAGTAAAAACATTGTTCCTCCTTTCCTTTGTTATCCTCTCTTCCCATAAGGATACTCCTATTACAAATATGCTAATAGCTTAAGAGAGGAGAAATAGATTTTTGGTATAATAAAGGAAATACACCAAAAATATTACATATATATTTATAGTTCAATTAAAGAGATTGAGTCAATTGATTTTAATAACAAAGTTTAATTTTTAATAGAATTCTTTAAATTGTTTTATATATTCCTACAATCTTTTATAGAGTTGAGCAAAATAACAAAAGATTAGAAAGTTGAATGGTTTTCTAGTTTCTTACGGACATAGGTTGCGCTATTTTAAAGAAAAGTCCTGTTTTCAAAGTGCTATCGGACATCTGTTCCGTTAAATATAAAAACCGAGGGTTTTTGGCGTTCATTTCATTGATATAACGGAACAAATGTCCAATAAGAATGGGAAAAGCTTGCTTTTTTATAAAATAGCGGAATAGATGTCCAAACGAAAAAAAGCACATGACGTCTTTAGACATCATGTGCTTTTTATTGGCTTAGCAACGTTCTACTCTCAAAGGGAGCCACCCCAACCACCATAAGCACTGCTGAGCTTAACTTACATGTCGGCATGGGAACGAATGTAACTTCATCGCTATCTTCACTACATTATACATTTTATGAATTGTCTATTTTAGAAGAAAAGATTTCATATATTAATTTATTTCTTTGAACTGGTTCTTTTACGATCGTATAAGAACCCTGTATCATTTCTACGACGCGGTCAACATTTTCTGAATTGGCATGCAGAATCGCAATCGTTTCTCCAACGCTCACAGCATCTCCGATTTTCTTTTTTAGCGTAATCCCTACACCTAAATCAATCGTCGATTCTTTTGTTGCTCGGCCTGCCCCTAATACCATAGCGGCTTTTCCTATTTTATCGGCCACAATTTCCGAAACAAATCCTGATTCATCTGCATCAACCGGAATTTCATATGGTGCGGTTGCAAGCTTTTCCGGTTCATCCACTACAGTCGCATCTCCACCTTGAGCAGCAATGAATTGCTTTAATTTTTCTAGTGCTGCTCCAGATGAAATCGCTTCTTGTAATAACTGCTTTGCTTTTTCAACTGTTTCTGCTTTTTTTGCTAAGACGACCATATGACTTCCTAATGTTATGCATAGTTCTTCTAGGTCTTCTGGCCCTTGACCACGAAGAATGTCGATCGCTTCTTTCACTTCAAGGGCATTTCCAATGGTGTATCCTAGAGGCTGGTTCATATCAGAAATAATCGCAGTCGTTTGTCTTCCAAGTTGATTCCCTATTTCAACCATCGCTTGAGCAAGTTCTATTGATTCATCTAACTCTTTCATAAATGCTCCTGTCCCTGTTTTCACATCAAGAACAATTGCTTCTGCACCTGAAGCTATTTTTTTACTCATAATTGAACTCGCAATTAAAGGAACTGAATTGACTGTTCCTGTGACATCACGCAAACTATAAAGTTTTTTATCCGCTGGAGCAAGATTTCCAGTTTGTCCAACGATAGCTAGTTTATTTTCATTCACTAGCTGGATAAACTGTTCATTTGTAATTTCAACATGAAAACCAGGAATCGATTCTAATTTATCAATGGTTCCACCTGTGTGTCCTAAACCCCTTCCTGACATTTTGGCAACAGGAACTCCTACTGCCGCCACTAACGGAGCAAGTGCAATCGTTGTTTTATCACCAACACCACCAGTTGAATGTTTATCTACTTTTATTCCTTCAATGTCTGCTAGGTTAATTTGATCTCCTGACTCAGCCATGGCTAGAGTCAGATAAGAGCGTTCTTCATTCGTCATGTTTTTGAAAAAAACAGCCATTGCAAAAGCAGACATTTGATAATCAGGAATTTCTCCGTTCGTATACTGCCGAATCACAAATTCAATTTCACTTTTTTCTAATGAAAAACCGTCCCGCTTCTTTTCAATAAGATCTACCATCCGCATCAGACACACACCCTCTACAATTCCACTGTTGCTACAATTTCTTTGACGAGTTTGATGAATGTTGGTTTTGTTTTATTTGCAACAGCAACAACCTCTTCGTGAGTAATCCCTTCAAGCTCTTCACCTATAGCCATATCAGTTATACAAGACAATCCGATAACTTTCATATTACTATGGCTTGCCACAATCACTTCAGGAACCGTTGACATCCCAACAACATCTCCTCCAATATTGCGGAGCATAATTAACTCGGCTGCTGTCATATACGTAGGTCCAGTGATTCCAGCATAAACACCTTTTTGTAGTTTAATATCCATTTTCTTTGCCGTTTTTTCTACAAATGTCCGCATTGACACTGTATAGGCTTGACTCATATCAGGAAAACGGGGTCCTAACTTTTCATGATTTGGTCCAATTAAAGGGTTTGCTCCTGTCATGTTAATATGATCTTCGATTAACATTAAATCTCCTGGTGCAAACGATTTATTCATTCCTCCACACGCATTTGTAACGACAAGCAATTCTACACCTAACTGCTTCATTACCCGAACAGGGAATGTCACTTCTTGCATCGTATACCCTTCATAATAATGAAAGCGACCTTGCATAGCAACAACTTGCTTGCCTTTTAGTTGTCCTAGGACGAGTTGTCCAGCATGACCTTCAACTGTCGAAACAGGAAAATTTGGAATTTCTTCATAAGGTATCTTTACAGCATTTTCTATTTCATCAGCTAATTCACCAAGACCAGATCCTAAGATTAAGCCAATTTTCGGAGTTCCAGTAATTTTATTTTTTATAAACCCTGCCGATTCATTAATTTTCGTCATCAATTCTTTCATTCGTTATGTCCCCCTTACATCTCTTTGACAATCGCTTGAATAAGGGCAAGGAAATCTTCTTTCACTTGCTCTGTTGTTTCCATTACTTCATCATGACTTAATGGCTGGTCTAAAATTCCCGCTGCCATATTGGAGATACATGAAATTCCTAACACTTCCATACCAGCATGTCTAGCAACAACGACTTCTGGCACTGTCGACATCCCAACAGCATCTGCTCCTAATATACGTAGCATTCGAATTTCCGCAGGTGTTTCATAGGAAGGACCTGTATTGCCGACATACACACCTTCTTGTAATGAAATATGTAATTTGTCAGCTACTTGTTTTGCAATTGTTCGCAATCGTGGGGAATACGCATTCGACATATCCGGAAAGCGAACACCAAACGAATCATCATTTGGTCCGATTAATGGATTTGTGCTCATATTATTTATATGGTCCTTAATTAGCATTAAATCTCCAGCAGAATACTCTTCGTTCACTCCTCCAGCAGCATTCGTTACAATGATCGTTTCAACGCCTAACGATTTCATCACTCGGACTGGAAATGTCACTTTATCTAAGCTATAACCTTCATAAAAATGAAATCTTCCTTGCATGGCGACTACGTGTTGACCTTCTAATTGACCAAACACCAATTGTCCAGCATGACCTTCAACAGTCGAAACAGGGAACTGTGGAATCGTCTCATATGGGACTTTAATCGGGTTTTCAATTTTATCCGCTAATACACCTAAGCCAGACCCTAAAATAAACCCAATATGAGGTGTAACATCAATCTTTTTTTGTAAAAAAGAAACGGCTTCTGCAATTGATTTTTCATTCATAAAACAACACTCCTATATCATAATTCTTGTAAAAAACTTTTTCCGTAGCTTGGCATTTTCACATTGAAATTATCTGCTATCGTTGCCCCGATATCAGCAAAGGTGGAACGAATTCCTAAATTTTTACCTGGTACACTCTCAGTGTGATAAACAAGAAGCGGTACATATTCACGCGTATGGTCTGTTCCATGGTGAACAGGGTCATTACCATGATCCGCAGTTATGATGAGCAAATCTTCTTTATTCATGCAAGAAAGTACTTTAGGAAGTTGGGTATCGAATGTTTCTAACGCATCTCCATAACCTTTTGGGTCACGTCGATGACCAAATTTCGCATCGAAATCAACTAAATTTAAAAAGCTAATTCCGATAAAGTCTTTCTTCATTGTTTCAATCAATTTATCCATCCCATCATCATTTGATGTCGTTCGGATCGATTCAGAAATTCCTTCACCATCATAAATATCACTAATTTTACCGATCGCTAAGGAATCATACCCTGCATCCACTAAATCATTCATGACCGTTCTTTCAAATGGTTTTAAAGCATAATCATGACGGTTAGGTGTTCTTTCCCAATTCCTTTGTTCACCTATAAATGGGCGAGCGATAATTCTACCAACCATATAAGGCGCATCTCTTGTTAGCTCACGGGCTTTTTTGCATATGTCATATAATTCATCTAGCGGGACCACCTCTTCATGTGCAGCAATTTGTAACACCGAATCTGCTGATGTATAAACAATCAAGTCGCCTGATTCTACATGTCGCTGCCCTAATTCATCAAGAATTTCTGTTCCACTCGCTACTTTATTTCCAATAATACGCCTGTCAGCGTACTTTTCCAACTGTTTGATTAAAGAGGAAGGAAATCCGTTTGGGAACGTTTGAAAAGGCTCTTCTATGTAAAGTCCCATAATCTCCCAATGACCAGTCATTGTATCTTTCCCATGGGAAGCTTCAGCCATTTTTCCATAATGAGCGAGAGGTGTTGCGACTTTTTCAATTCCTTGTATGTCTCGTATGTGACTTAAACCAAGTTGTGCCATTGTTGGCATATGTAATCCATTTCGGTACTGGGCAATGTGACCTATCGTATCTGCCCCTTTATCGCCAAATTTTTCGGCATCAGGAGCTTCTCCAATTCCTACCGAATCCATGACGATAATAAATATCCGCTTAAATTGAGTTGCCATCCAATCTCTCCTTTTATTCCATCCTTGCTTTTACTATACCCGAAACACAAAGGAAATAATAAACAAGAAGCTCATAAAGAAAAACGCGGATCGTCTTTTCGTTTCAAGCGAAGTGCGGAGACCTGCCCGCTTTTAACAGTAAACCCCAAGTGCTCTTCTTGGGGTGAAACGCGCAGGAGCGCAGCCTTCGCTCTTCTAGAATAAGCTTTCAAAGCTTCATTGCTATACCAAAATTTTTATGCTTTCTTATCTTTTAAAAAAATTACGCCCGTGGATGAAACTGGGCGTACACATCTTTTAAACGAGTTTTTGTGACATGGGTATAAATTTGTGTTGTAGAGATGTCAGCATGGCCTAACATTTCTTGCACCGCTCGTAAGTCAGCTCCATTTTCAAGAAGATGCGTCGCAAAAGAATGACGAAGTGTATGAGGAGTTAACTCTTTTTCAATTTTTGCTTTTTTCGCAAGTATTTTCAAAATTTTCCAAAACCCTTGTCGTGATAATGGCTTTCCTGTATGATTCACAAATACTTTATGATGAGAATTTTTCTTTAGCATAGTTGGGCGGGAATGCTCTAAATATTCATTCATACTTTTCGTCGCATGTGAACCAAGTGGAATAATCCGTTCTTTATTCCCTTTTCCGATACAACGAATAAACCCCATCGATATGTGAACATCCTTCATTTCTAGTTGACACAGCTCAGAAACTCGCATTCCCGTAGCATATAACAATTCTAACATTGCTTTATTTCGAATAGAAAAGTCATCCTTACCATTTGGTGCTTCTAAGAGCGCTTCAACCTCACTAGGCGAGAGAACTTTTGGTAGACGCTTTGTTGTTTTTGGAATTTCAATATGAACTGACGGGTCTTGGTTAGCTGCTTTTTCTCTTAATAAAAATTGATGAAAAGCACGAATCGAAGCTATCGTTCTAGCAATCGTTGTATCGGCACGTCCTTTATCTTTTAAAAAATATAAGTAGTTTAAAATAATGGAACGATCAATATCATTGACATGTGAAATTTGCTCAACTTCACTCACGTACAACTGATATTGTGTTAAATCACGTTTATACGACTGAACCGTATTGTCTGACAATCCTCGTTCTACAATGACGTAATGGATAAAATCCGAAATCAGATCGTTCATAACCATCGCTCCTAGTATTTGAGCTATTCTCCAAAATGATAGAAAAACATTAACCGCTCAACCCATTCAGGTAAAGGTTGGTGCTCGTCCATTTGAACCACTTTAACAGCACGACCTTTTGGTTCATCATATCGGTGATAACTCTCATATTCTTTACTTACCCATAGAATACCATAATAAAATATAAGTGTGCATCCCATAAATACAATAAACACTTTCACTGTATTTCCAACTAATTGAAGCCACGACTTCATGAAGAGACCTCCTAATCAACATTTCCCGTACTATTATATCTTTAGTACAAGATATGCCAAAAATGGTCCTAAATATACCTAGATCAATCAATTCTCTAGTAAACAATTCCGCCTAAATGTAAAAAAGAACCTTTTCTACATGAAAAAGTTCTTTACTCTTCCTTATCCTCTTCTTTCTCTTTATCGTGGCAACGATAACAAATCCCATGAAATGTTAATCGGTGATCTTTTATTTTAAAATTCCAATCCCGCTCAACAATCACTTCGACATCACCAAGTAAATCTTCTTGGATTTCGTCAACAGCTCCACATTCAACACAAACAAGATGGTGATGGAAATGTTCCGCCCCTTCTTGTCGTAAATCATACCGTGCAACACCATCACCAAAATTTATTTTATCAACAACTTTTAATTCTGTTAATAATTCCAACGTTCGATATACAGTCGCTAACCCAATTTCTGGTGCTTTTTCTTTGACAAGGAGGTATACGTCCTCAGCACTTAAATGATCTTCTTCATGCTCTAATAGAACTCGAACCGTCGCTTCTCGTTGTGGGGTAAGCTTATAGCTTTGTGAGTGCAACTGTTTTTTGATGCGCTCAATGCGGTTTTCCATTTTTTATTGCCCCTCCCTCAGACTTTCCTTTCATTATTATAATCATTTTAAAAAAGGGTGTCAAAGGGATTATCTTATGATAATGATTATCAAAACAAAATAATTATTAAAAAATAAATTTATTAAATGAAACTTGATATTACAACTCTCATAACAACAGGAGAAACATAGGCTTCAATCGCTGATGCAACAACTAAAAGGGCACCTACACATAAAATAAGCATCGAGTATCGTAAAAATTGTGGGAAAATAGGCATGTTGCTTCGTTTCACAAATTGATTACGAATCATCTTTAAACAAAAAGACACTGACGCCACCGAAACAATAATAAAGGCTGGCACAAGAATAAAGTTTTGTGGCATAACAGAAACAAAAGCTAGCAAGAATCCGGACATCCCCATTTGATTAACGAGAAAGCCTACCGTAAAACCGACAACAACACCTTTTAAAAATAATAAAATTAAAATGACCGGTAGCCCAATAATAGATAAACCTAAAATCCACATGAGCCCAAAATATTTCGCATAGTGTGAAAATGTATGAGAAAACATCGTAGAAGCTTGAGCAATTTGCCCTTCTTCCACTTGTCCAAAAAATTGATTTAAGTACATATATAAATCATTTTTCTGCGTTAAACTTAAACTATTAACAATAATGGCACCAAACACAATTCCAACAAGAAAAAGTACAATGGTAAAAAGGTAAATTGAGCGATTTTCTTCAATATGATAACTTATGGCCTGTCCGATTCTATTTCTATTCATAATTGGATTACCTCCCTAACACACTTATACTCCAATCTATGATCTGAAAAGATAATCTATGACAGCAATTATAAAAAAGTAGAAAAGAAAATAATAGAGGAAGCGACTCACTATGCTTCCTCTCGCTTCACCTTTCCGTAACGACCTGCACCACCTTCTTCTACTAGTAACTTTCCAAGTCTAGCTTGGTCTATTAAAGTGGCAATGTCATCTTTAACAACAGTTTGTAATTGTTGTTTCGATACGTGGTGAATGATATCCATGTCTGTTTTAAAATGGTCACGAAGTGCTTGTAATGTTTTTGGCCCTAGCTTCGGAATAAATTCTAACGGAATTTGATGAATATACGGAGGACGTTGTTTTCTGTTCCCTTCTCCTTTTAATTCCTGTATTCGCTCAGATACCCCTTTTATAAATTGACGATGTCCACACTGACAAACATCCGCGCTTTTTTGTTTATAGCATTTCGCACAGCTCGTTTTATAATATTTCCCTAGTTTTGGGTTTAACCCGTAATTTGCGATAATGTGACAGCCTTCTTTTTCTTGCAAGACATTGTGAAGATCTTTAAACGAATAATCATTCATTGCCATTACTTGATATTCTCTTGCAATTTTTTCAAGAGAATGCGCATCTGAATTTGTCAAAAACGGAAAATAAGATAATTCATTAATTTCTTCTGCCATTGAAGTATCCGAACTTAACCCTAATTCGACTGCATCAATTAAATCTAAGCGAAATACTTCAGACATTTTTTGCTTTACACCTTTTCCGTACACGCTTTTAAAAGGAGTAAACACATGTGCTGGAATAAATAAGCCTTGCAGTGCTTTTACTTTTTCTTGTAACACAATGCCACTCTCATAAATCCGTTGAGAGCTTAATGTTCGGTTTTTCATTCTTGGTGCGAGCCATTCGCTAAATTGTTTCATCTTTTTTAATGTAGGTAAATAAACAAGAACATGAATCGGTCCACTTGAATGTTCATCATATACTTCTATTTCTGAACCGAGGAGTAAGACAAGGCTATTTGCAAAAACAATTCCTCCATCTTGATGCTCCGTCGCAACCCCATTTTGTATCGTCTCTTCTAATTCAGAAATAACTTCGGGTACATGACAATCAATCACACCAATCATATGTAACCCTTTTATTGAAGAAGCGAAATCAACAATATTTTGTAATGTTAACGTTTTTGAACCCGTAATTTTTACCGCTTTTCCCGTTTTCGTCCGGCCAATATGAATATGTAAATCTACAAATGCTTTTTGCAACTTCCCTCACCTATTTATATGTAAAAGCTGTAAATATTGGACAGCGTATGCTGTTTTTGCATCATAAATCTCTTTTGTTTGAATGAGTTCTAACGCTTCTTCTAATGTAATTTCGATCTGCTCAACAAATTCATCATCATCTGTTTGGCATGTACCGTGTCGTAAGCTGTCTGTAAAATATAAATGAACAATTTCATCAGCAAAGCCAGGTGACGTATAAAAAGACGTTACATATTGTAATGATACCGCCTTATAACCTGTCTCCTCTTCAAGTTCACGCATCGCACATTCTAACGGGTCTTCATTAATTTCTAATTTCCCTGCTGGAATTTCAACAATCACGCGATCTAATGCTTTTCGATATTGCCGAACGACGACTAATTTTCCTTCTGTTGTCACAGCAATAATCGCAACCGCACCAGGATGGCGGACTAATTCTCTCTTACTTGTCTTTCCATCGGGAAGCTCCACCTCATCAATTTCTAAATCAATCACTCTTCCTTTATAAATCGGTGTTGTGCTTATTGTTTTTTCGTATAAATGTTCATCCATCTTCACATTCCTCCAAGTTCTAAAAAGATTTTTCCCTTCATAAAGTCTATCATACGACAAGCTTGTCATTACATGAATAAGGAGGCGATAAGGTGAAAGTTTATGTCACGACAAACGGAGTTACGATTGTTGGTAAAGCTTGGCAAGTACAAACGATATTAAAACAATACGCTAAGCAATATGAAACGATTGAACAATGGAAAACTGCGATTTCACCAAAGCAACATTAAACGATTCTTTTTTTCTCTAACAGCCAATACGCCGCAGAGGCAACACTGAGGAAAAACGCAAAATCTGTTTCAATTGTCCTTCCCATCGTACTCAATTCAAGTGGGTATGATGTTACCCCTTGTTTAAGTAGTGATTCTACTTTTGTTATTGGATGTTTTTCGAAAGTCACATGGTCAGCATAATTCGTTTGAATTTGTTCATCCAGTATAGTGTCCCATTCATTTTGAAAGTTAGGGATAGGTACAATACTTTTTGCATACGTAAACTCAAATAACGGTGTTAGCGTATGATGACTAATCCCTTTATGTCGATTCCGTTTATCTGCAAACGAAATTCTTGGAATCCAAACAGGGGTACCTTTTAAAGCTCCAATAATATTGGCCCACTCGGCTAATGCCATTCCACTAAAACCATACTTTGTACCAGTTCCAACTACACCTGGTCCTAACGAGATAACAACGAAATCGGTTTGGAGCTGTTGTTTTGCAAATTGTAAAGCAGTTTGAATATTAACGGCTTCATAATCACCACCAAAAGCTTGCCCACAAGTAATCGTATACACTTGTGAATCTTGTTGCAATATGCGAATATGTTCACTTATCCGAAGTGGGATAGCGGCCTCATCACTAATAATAATAGCCATTGAAACCGACTGCGACAAAATCTTCACCATACTATAAATGATTGGGAGCATACTATGTAACTCAGCTAATAAAATATAATCGCCCTTAAGCTGAAAAGATTGTTCAAATAATGAATGGTAAGGACTTTCTTGTGCTTCTACTGATAATACCGTATGTTGAGAAGGCATATACCTTGCTTTCATAATATGTCCTTCACCTTGAATCTCGATATTTTTTTGTCCTTCTACATTTGTGACAATATCCCAACCACCAGTACCAAGCCCGAGCGCGGTAGCGGTAATGTTAATTGTTATCGTATCATTGACGAACACTCTCTGTAAAAAGTCTAAATACAAAATCGCCTTCCCCGCGCCATCCGTTGTTTTGACGAGTTGAATTTTCTCATCTTCAAATATAATTTCTGTTACTTTTGTTGACACCTCTTTATACATGTTCGCTTCCTCTCCGTTGTTTTTATCCATTATATTACATTACACTGTTATTCCCTAAATTCCGGAAGTAAAACCATTTTAATTCCTAACCGGAGTAAACTAGATTGATGAGTCACAAAAAAACAAAAAAAACCTACTGATAAGAGGTTTCTAACCAGTAGGCTAATAAAGAAAGAGAAATCAAAGCTATTCGCTTAAAAGCGGTGTAACAACATGCTCAAGCATTTCGTAGTCAAGTTCCCCTCGAATAACCGCTTCGATTAATAAATCTTCATTAAGAATATAAGTAGTTGGAAAAAATTGTGGTTGATATGCTTTAAAAATCTCACCTTCATAATCAAAAAAAGAAGGGAACGTAATGTTCATTTCTTCCAAAAACTCTTCCCCATCTACTTTTCTTCTTTCTGTTCTCGTCATATTGACTCCAACGACTTCTATTCCTGCATCTTGAAAATCATCTTGAAACGCCATTAACTCTGGCATCTCATCTCGACAAGGCTCACACCATGATGCCCAAAAATTTAACACAACGATATTCCCTTTATAGTCGGACAAGGCACCGGGACCTAATTCAGCTGGCCAACGCTCTGCCGTAAAATCAGGGGCGACATTTCCTTTATCCGTACCAACTTTATCCGAAATCACATTTGTATACACAGAATAACCAATGAAAAGAAACGCTATGATTAAAACAATACCACTTACTAATTTACGAGTATTCAAAAGGACTCCCTCCTAATTGTAATCTCATTATAAATGGAATAAAAAAGAGGTTCAACTTAAAAAACTTCTTTATTCCATTCCCATTCTTTGCTAGAATGAATACGCAACTGTTGAAAACGTGAAAGGAGTCTATTATGTCAATTTTTGAAGCTTTTATTTTTGGTCTTGTACAAGGAATTACTGAATTTTTACCTATATCGAGCACTGCCCATATTGTTATCACACAATTAGTATTTGGTTATGCCTTTCCCGGCTTAGCGTTTGAAGTTTACTTACATATCGCCTCGGTGTTAGCGGTTATCTTATATTTTCGTAAAGACTTACTTGATGTCATCAAAGGATTTTTCTCCTTTTTCTCAAAAAAAACACCAGAAAACAAAGTTCATTTTTTCTTTGGGCTTTATATTCTCGTAGCTACCATTCTCACAGGAGGACTTGGTATTGTCTTAAAAGATGTGTTTAGCGAAACAATGAAAACTCCTTATTTTATCGCAGGAGCTCTAGCGATTACAGGTTTATCTTTAATTTTTATCGAAAGATTTTATAAATACGGTTCGAGAACTGAAAAAGATATGACATTCCTTGATTCGATTATCGTCGGACTCGGTCAAACACTCGCCGTTTTCCCTGGTATTTCACGTTCAGGAGCAACATTAGTAACTGCTCTTTTAGCTGGACTTAACCGTGATACTGCCGTTCGATATTCATTTTTATTATCCATCCCTGTTATCCTTGGCTCTGTCGTTTTAGCCGTCGATGAATTAGGTTCGGGTATGTTCTCAGCAATTGGTGCTCCAGCTCTTATCGTTTCCTTTATTACCACTTTTATTTTTTCTTGGATCGGGATTGTATGGTTAATTGGATTTTTAAAGAAAAGCAAACTTATTTATTTCGCGATCTATTGTTTCGTTGTCGCAATTTTAGTTGCTTTGTTTATCAATCCAGATACTATCATGGATATTTAATATAAAACTGGAAACAAAACGCCTTTGAGATATAACTCTCAAAGGCGTTTAATTTAATACTGTAATTTTGAAAATTGATGTTGAAATGACTGTTGAATGTCCGTTACATGTAAAGATGGTCCAATAATAATGATACACGTTTCTTCGTCATGTACTTCATTTCCATGGAGTTGAAATTGTCCAGAGGAATATTGAAACGAGAATCGTCCTTGTTTTTCAATATCGATGACACCTTTTGCCCTAATAACTTCGTTAGGTAATGATTTTAACCACTTTTCAAAAAGAGTCTTGTTCACCACTGGAATATCTTCTATTTTTAAAGCTTGAAACAACGGTGTATCATGATGATGGTGATGGTGGTGATGGTCGTGTCGCGCAGACACCGTTACACTTTCCATTCTTTTTTTTAGTAATTCCTCCAGCGGAACTTCCCCATGTGATGTTTCAATTATTTTGTTCTCTTCTACTGTTTCTGAAAGTTTTTTACGAACCTTTGTTTTTAGTTTTTCATTTATGAGATCCAGCTTATTTAAGACAAGTAACGAGCATGATGATACTTGTTGTTTTAATATTGTTCGTATTTCTTTAGAACTTGAAAATAAGCTTTGATATTCTAAATATTTACTCGCATCTACAAGACTTATAATCGAGTATAGCTCCACTTTTTCAAATAAAACAGGATGCGTTAAAGCCTCGACTACTTCTTTCGGATTTGCAATTCCTGTTCCTTCGATAATAATCATATCTATATCAGGCTGGGTCTCAAGAAATGCGGAAAGCTCATTTTTTAAATCATCTTGAATCGTACAACAAATACATCCATTTAATAGTTCCATAACAGATTGTTGACCAAACAAACTTTTTTCAACATTCACTTCTCCAAGCTCATTTAAAATGACAGCTGGTTTTTTTCCGTTTTGTTTCATTTCCTCTAACATACGGAGCAATACTGTTGTTTTTCCACTTCCTAAGAAACCAGTTAATAAATAGACAGGAATTCGTTTACTAGACATTCTGCGCCTCCTACATTCTTTTTTTCTATCATACCTAAATTTTTCTGTCTTCACAACAAATCAGAATTATTCTTATTTATATGTTCTCAGTTAAGAAAATAGACGATTTAGTTTTGGAATAGTAACATTTGTCTTTCACATCCACTATTATTTTGTGATAGAATACTAGATAGCTTACATTAAAGATAGGGAGATCACATATACATGAAAATAAAGAAAACTATCAGTTCGATCGGTAAAGATATCGTTGGAATTGCCTTACTCTTCTTTTTTCTATTTCTCTTCTTTAATATTGAAGGATTGAAACAAGAAAACGGCTGGTTTACTTTACCTGCTAGCTTAGTCAATGTTAATACGATTTTTCTAGGGATTGTTATTGAAGCCATCCCTTTTATCCTGTTAGGGGTCTTTTTTTCTGCATTGATTCAAGTTTATGTTTCCGAAGAATCACTGCAACGTTATTTACCAAAAAATGCGTACTTAGCACTTTTGCCAGCAGCTATCCTTGGGGCTATTTTCCCCATTTGCGAATGTGCGATTGTTCCGATTGTAAGACGATTAATTAAAAAAGGAATGCCATTACATGTTGGTGTTGTATTTTTAGTTGCTGCACCAATATTAAATCCAGTTGTAGCTGCATCTACGTATTTCGCCTTTCAAAACCAACTCGTTGTTTTATATTCAAGAATGGGACTAGCTTTTGTCCTTGCGATTATTATTGGCTTGTTTATGTATTTATTATTTAAAAACAGTGAGCAATTAAAATGGACAACTAATGAATTAACGGGTAGAGAATTAATTCAACAAGTAAAACCATTAGATAAAAAACCAAACCGGGTGAAACAAACGTTATATCATGCTGCTGATGAATTTTTCCTTATGGGTAAATATTTAATCATTGGAGCGTTTCTAGCTGCTTTTATTCAAACTTTTTTAGACCGAAACATATTAGTGGCCATTGGAAGTAACGAATGGTCTTCGACAGCTGTCATGATGGCTTTTGCCTATCTTTTGTCGCTTTGTTCAGAAGCTGATGCGTTTGTCGCTTCTTCATTTGGTTCGATGTTTTCGACTGGTTCTTTAATTGCGTTTTTAGTTTATGGACCGATGATTGATTTAAAAAATACGATTATGCTCTTTGCCTTTTTTAAAGCAAAATTCGTATTAGGCTTTATCGCTGTTGTCACTGTTACTGTTTTTGCTGCCGTTATGATATTACAACTGTTTATTTTATAAGGAGGGAATAGGATGAACGAGGAAAACCAGGATCGAAGTTTTCACACGTACATTCGCGGCATCATTCTCATAGGGTTTGCACTACTTATGTTAGCCATGATCATTACTGGTAATATTCGTTTTTATATTGCCCCTAAGATGATGCCATTTATTTATTTTGCAACAGTCGTGTTTTTATTTTTAGGCGCGTTGCAAATTATACGTAGCTCTAAAAAAGAAGAAGAAGAATATTGTGATTGTGGTGAAGACCATTCCATTACAGGAAGACCAATAACAAAAATTTTAATATATTCTATTTTTGTTATTCCTATCGTTGCTGGATTTGTCGTACCTGACCGGGCATTAGATAGCTCAGTTGCAGCCAATCGTGGCATACAATATGGAAGTGGAATTTTATCAAAACCAACTGATTATAATCCTGCTCAAACCGAACAAAACTCATTATCGAGAGCGGAAGCGTTTTTAGAAGATAGTGACCAATATATGCAAGATTTGGAAGAAAAGATTTTAGGTGAAGACCATGAGCCTGAATATTATGAAGCAGAAGATTATTTTACAGAAGAAGAATATAACCAGTTTTATGAGGAACTTCGCTCTGAGTTATTACAAGAAGAAAAAATAATCATTTCAGATGAAAACTATCTCGATATTATGACTGTGCTTGATTTATATTTACCAGACTTTTTAGGGAAGCAAGTGGAAATACTTGGGTTTGTCTACCGTGAAGAGGAATTTGAAGATAATCAACTTGTAGTTGCCCGTTTTGCAATGACATGTTGTGTAGCAGATGCAGCGGTGTTTGGGACTATGGTCGAAGCGGACTATGCGAATGAATATGAAAATGACACATGGGTTCGCGTGAGTGGAACATTAGATGAATCCACATATGGCGAATTTCGCATTCCTCTCATTCATCTACAAGGAATTGAAGTCGTTGACGAACCAGATAACCCTTATGTATTCCCATCATTTAGATAAAGAAAAACGCGGAGCGTCTTTTCTTTCAAGCGAAGTGCGCAGCCTTCGCTCTTCTAGAATAAGCTTTCACAGCTTCGTTGCTATACCAAAATTTTTATACTTTCTTATCTTTTAAGAAAAACTGAGTGAGAAAAACCACCTCACTCAGTCCTTTTTTGTTTCCTGCAAATCTGAAAGCCTGTACTGTACTCTACTCCATGTACCCGTTTATCATACTCAGGATACATTTCTCCTCCACAGGCTTCACAGGAAAACATTGGTGGTGTCATCGGATCGCCACCGTCCATTAAATCAAAATCTCTTACTACATCACCTTTTCATGACACACTAAACAAACACAGCTGATAGAACCCTATAACACTCAATTCAAACACCCTCCGTTAAGAAAAACCAACGCTATAGAACTAGCGTTGGTTTTTCTTTTTAACGAAATATTTAGATAATTGTTAATGATTTTGCACTCCGATTGTCCTCGATAATTCTTTCTCTTGAATGACGATGTCGTTATAGTTTTGCTGCTTTTGTAAATAATAACGAACACTATCAATTAATGCAAACCAACTTGCTTCAATCACATTTCCAGACACACCAGTCGTACTCCATTTCTCTTGACCATCAGAAGATTCTATCAACACCCTCACTTTAGAAGCTGTGGCATTCGTCTCATCAAGAACACGTACTTTATAATCCGATAAGTACATCTTTTGAATAATTGGGAAAAATTGCATAATACCTTTTCGTAATGCATGATCAAGAGCATTCACAGGACCATTACCTTCTGCAACCGTTAATACTTCTTCTCCATTTATACAAACTTTTACGACAGCTTCTGTTTTAAAGTGGTCTCCTCCATTATTTTCAATAAATAACTTAAAATGATTCACTTTAAAGAATTCATCCCACTGTCCTAACCCTTTTTTCACCAATAATTCAAATGATGCTTCCGCTGCTTCATACTGATAGCCTTGATGCTCTTTTTCTTTTATTTCTTCTATTATTTGTTTTGTGGCTGGATTGTTTTTATTTAAATCGATATTCCACTCTTTCGCCTTGAAAAGCACATTACTTTGTCCAGATAATTCAGAAACAAGTACTCGTCGTTGATTCCCTAATTCTACTGGGTTTAAGTGTTCATATGTTTCTGGATGTTTTAATACCGCACTGACATGCATGCCCCCTTTGTGAGCAAATGCACTTTTGCCGACAAACGGTTGATTGCTTTGCGGAGTTTGATTAGCAATCTCATGAAAATATTTTGAAACGGATGTAAGTTGTTTCATTTGGTCAGGCTGAATACAGTCATACCCTAGTTTTAATTGTAAATTTGGGATAACTGAAATTAAATTAGCATTCCCACATCGTTCACCATAGCCATTCATAGTCCCTTGTACATGACAGGCTCCTGCTTGAACAGCAGCAATTGAATTGGCAACAGCCACTTCACCATCATTATGACAATGAATCCCAACTTGAATCGTGACTTCTTGGACAACTCGCTTTACAATTTCATACACTTCATGAGGAAGAGAGCCTCCATTTGTATCACAAAGGGTAACACAATCAGCCCCAGCTTCTTCTGCTGTTTTTATCGCACTTAACGCATAGTCAGGATTACTTTTATAGCCATCAAAAAAATGTTCTGCGTCAAAGATAACTTCTAAACCTTCATTTTTTAAAAAGCGAACAGAATCATAAATCATACGTAAATTTTCTTCTAATGTCGTTTGTAATGCATGTGTGACTTGAAATTCCCATGTTTTCCCGAATATTGCAACGGCTTCGACTCCACTTTCAATGATTCGTTGCAAATTCTGATCCTCACTTGCTTTAACCCCAATACGTCTCGTACTTCCAAACGCCGTTACTTTTGCATGTTTTAATTGTAATTCTTTTGCAAGCGTAAAGAAATTCATGTCTTTCGGATTACTGCCTGGCCATCCACCCTCAATATAATGAACTCCAAGCTCATCAAGCTTTTTAGCAAGCTTTAGCTTATCTTCGACTGAGAGACTAACACCTTCCCCCTGTGTTCCATCTCGCAACGTTGTATCATATAAAAAGACTTGCCCCATTTCTCTCGTTCCTCCCACTTTCGACAACTCCTATTTGAATTGTGTGAACCTTTAAATTTTTCTCTAATATTGCATAAAAGTATAGCATAGCTTTGTCATATTGGCTATGCACTTGAGGAAATATTCAGATTTTTTTTACCGCAGTAACGGTTTAAAGAAGAACAACAAGGACATTTGTTAACAAAACACAAACAAATAAAGTAACAATGACAATTTCTTGACCGTCTAATTTCTTCATTTGTAACCCTCCTTGCGAAATGGACAACCTATCTTACCCTATTCATCCACGTTTGCAAGTAGAACAAAAAATCCGATAAGGCTGTTTCAAACCTTATCGGATACTTGTTTATACTATTATTCTTTTTCCACGATGGTAGCAATTCCTTGGCCCCCACCAATACAAAGCGTAGCAAGTCCATATTTTACATTCCTTCGATTCATTTCGTGAACAAGTGTAACAAAAATTCTCGTACCACTCGCACCGATCGGATGACCTAATGCAATCGCACCACCATTTACATTTAATTTATCATTTTCAATCTTTAGTTCAGCACCTACCGCTAAAGCTTGAGCTGCAAATGCTTCATTGGCTTCCACTAAATCAATATCATCCATTGTTAAATTAGCTTTTTCTAATGCTTTTTTTGTTGCTGGGACTGGACCTGTTCCCATTATACTTGGGTCTACTCCTGCACTTGCATTCGCTTTAATAACGGCAAGTGGAGTCATGTTCAATTGTTCTGCTTTTTTTCTGCTCATGAGTAACACAGCGGCAGCGCCATCGTTTAAGCCAGATGCATTTCCAGCCGTTACGGTACCATCTTTTTTAAAGGCTGGTCGTAGTTTCGCTAATTTATCTTCACTCGTTCCTGGTTTAACGTATTCATCTTGATCAAAGATGATTGGTTCCCCTTTTCGTTGTGGAATCGAAACAGGAACAATTTCTGAAGCAAACCGATTTTCTTCTTTTGCTTTTACGGCTTTTTCTTGACTCCAACTCGCAAATGCATCTTGCTTTTGCCGCGGAATTGCAAATTTCTCACTAATATTTTCAGCCGTTATTCCCATATGGTAATCATTAAAGGCACACCATAGCCCATCTGTTATCATACTGTCGATAATCGTTTGATTTCCCATGCGAAAGCCTTCTCTTGCATTCATTTGCAAATATGGTGCTTGACTCATGCTTTCCATTCCACCTGCAATTACGACATCCGCTTCACCTAATTGAATCGATTGTGCCGCTAAATGAATAGACTTCAACCCTGACCCACATACTTTGTTTATCGTCATAGACGGTATTTCATTCGGTAATTCAGCAAGAATTGCTGCTTGTCGTGCTGGATTTTGGCCTAATCCAGCTTGAAGTACATTACCAAAAATAACTTCATCTACTTCTTCTTTTTTTATTTTTGCTCGTTCAATAACTTCTTTAATTACTATAGCCCCAAGCTCTGTGGCCTTTATATTTTTTAAACTTCCTGAAAAATTTCCTATCGCTGTTCTGACAGCGCTTACAACCACTACATCATTAAAACTCAATATTCTCTCCCCCTCAACCTGAACTGAATGACTATTCATTCCTTGCTAGTATAAGTATACACAACCTTGTCTTTAACTGTATAGTATTTTTTCATAACATCTTCTAACACATCTAAATATTACCGCTGCTATCTCATTCTCCTCGTGTTATAATCTCTCTTGTACTTGTTTTAAAAAATAACTGAAACCTTTTTGTCCGAACAGCGACTAACAGAATAAAAGGAGGGTTTCACTTGAAAAAAACAATGACATTTATGTTAACTCTTATTAGTATCGTCACTTTATCTTTAACAGGATGTGGCACTTCAGACAAAAGCACTGGTGACATACAGGAAAAAGAACATACAGATAAAACGTTAGAGCCTGTTCCTAATGTTGAATTTGAAGGAAATGAGGACCTTTCAACAAATGTTCTGATTGATGAGCAAAATAATCACTATACCGTCGATTATACAGTGAAAAATGAAAGTGAAAATGAGCTTGAACTTACATTTCCGAGTGGACTAACTGCGGATTACATTATTTATAATAAAAACGGAGAAAAAGTTGTTCAATATTCTGATGATATTATGACGACTATGGCCATTGAAACTGTTATGTTAGCTGCTGGAGAAGAGCTAACATATCAATACGTAATTGATGGTTTAGATGCTGGCTCCTATACGATTCATTTATTTTTAACAGATTCGAATCATGAAGCAAGTGCAATAGAAACCTTTAATGTAGAATAAACATAGTTACAATAAAAAGAACCGCCCTCAATATGAGGGTGGTTTTTTAGCTTGTACCAGCCATAACGGACATACAATCCGCTATTTCTTGAAAAGTGTGCTTTTTTAAAATTCTATCGGACATATGTTCCGTTATTTACCTATTCAAGCAGTAAAAGCCATTCCATTTGTTACGACAACGGAATCAGTGTCCATTCGCCTTAGTAAAACGTTACTTTTCATTAAAATAGCGGAACATATGTCCGTTAGAAAAAAGCAATCATTCGTCCAGTTTTTATATTGTTTCAAGACGCTTCGTCGTTTTGAGTAAAGCTGTTGCAGCATCCTTTTCAAGAGGATAACTGATATAGAATCCCTGTACGCAATCACACTCTCCTGATTTTAAAAATTCAAGCTGTGCTTTATTTTCTACTCCTTCTGCCACAACATTCAAGTTTAAACTGTGTGCAAGTGTAATGACTGCAATAGCAATCGCAGCGTTTGCTTCATCGGAGTCAGAATTTGTAATAAACGTCCTGTCTATTTTTAACGTATCAATCGGAAAATGTTTCAAATAACTTAAAGAGGAGAATCCAGTTCCGAAATCATCAATAGAAATGGAAATCCCTAATTTTTTTAAGTTACGTAATGTATTGGCAGCTTCAATTGGCTGTTTCATTACCGTACTTTCTGTTAACTCCAGCTGAATCGCTTCGGGAGAGAGTCCAGTTTCTTCTAACACTTCTGAAATTAACGATTCTAAATCTTGCTTTTGAAACTGAACTGCCGATATATTAATGGATACAGATAAATGGGTTAACCCTTCATCATGCCAACTTTTACATTGACGACACGCTTCTTTAAGAACCCATTCTCCGATATCTACAATAATGCCCGTTTCTTCAGCGACTTCAATAAAGGCTCCCGGATACACTAATCCCTTTTCTTTATGTTGCCAGCGAATAAGAGCTTCCATTCCATAAAATTCCCCTGTTTTTAAATTTACTTTCGGTTGATAGTAAAGAATAAATTCATCATTCA
Organism: Alkalihalobacillus sp. LMS39; assembly: GCF_022812285.1. NCBI lineage: Bacteria > Bacillati > Bacillota > Bacilli > Caryophanales > Bacillaceae > Alkalihalobacillus > Alkalihalobacillus sp. LMS39. Next base: position 2,248,079 of record NZ_CP093300.1, on the reverse strand, counting down.
ATAAGGCCTGCCGTAACTCAACTTCTAAGTTCATTCGTTCAGTTGCATACTTCTTTAACTGCGGATTAAAAACTTGGTAGCCGTTTCGACCTTGCGCCTTTGATTCATACATAGCGATGTCTGCATTTCGAATTAAAGATGTAAAGTCCTCTCCATGTTCAGGTGAAATGCTAATCCCTATACTCGGGGTAATCGTAAAGGTTTTTCCGCCGATAAAAAAAGGCTTTTCCATTTCTTCGATAATTTTTTCACTTAATGCAATGGCTTCTTCCTCACCTGAAGGAATCAACAATAAAAATTCGTCTCCACCAAACCGGGCCAAAGTATAATCTTTTTGAATAAGCTTCATTAATCGTTCTGATACTTGTTGCAGTAATATATCACCTTTATGGTGGCCTAAACTATCATTAATGACTTTAAAATGATCCAAGTCTAATAAAAGAAGCGCAACCGATTCCACTTCTTGCCGGCCGGTCACAATTTCTTCTATTTTATCATGAATGAACCAACGATTGGGCAGACTTGTCAAAGCATCATGATAAGCCATATGTTCAATTTGTTGCTCTGCCGCTTTTCGCTCCGTAATATCCCGGCAAAGAGCAAAGAAATATTTTGTTTCATCTAATTGCACAATTCCAAAGTTTGTATCGACCGGAAATATTTTTTTGTTTTTTCTTTTCATTGTATGTTCAAGCCGATAACTCGTTTCTTGCTCAATAAAGTGAGTAAGCCGCTCAGGTAAACTTGGAAAAATATCATAAATCGTTAACTGTAATAATTGAGCTTCTGAATAGCCAAGTTTTGTATAACTCGCTTTATTTACTTCTTTGATTTGACCACGCTCATCAAATAAAAGAAAACAATCTAAACCGTGGTTAACAATATTGCGAAATTTTTTCTCTTTTTGTTGAAGCAAACGTTCAGCCTCGACTCTTTTCGAGATATTCAAAGCAAATCCTAGCAACAATTCTTGTTGGCCTTCTTCATCAAACGTAATGATGGTCTTTCCTGTAAATACAGGTGTAGGTACCCCTTTATAACCAGCTATTTCTTGCTTTGTGACAAGCTCTTTCGTTTCCCATATTTTCAAATCTTCTTCCCGGATCTTTTGAGCGACATGTTCAGGAAAATATTCAAACACTGTTTTTCCAACAATTTCTTCCCTTGATAAACCATTATCTATACAAGCTTGCTTATTTGTAAAAAGTGCTCGTCCTTCTTTATCTTCAAAAAAAATACTAATTGGCAATTCATCCAGTATTTTTGTCATTACATTTTTTTCAATTTTAAGTTGTTTTTCCAATTGATTTATACGATGACGTAATTTTTTCATTTCTAATTCGTGTCCCATATCGTTGTTCCCGTCCATAAATTCACGTCTCCGTTTACTGTCATTTCTTTCATTATATATTTATTTATTTATTTTTAAAGACATTTTCTTAATTTTCTACTATAATTCTACAAAAAAAGACAGCATTCACCACTGCCTTTTCATTATTTATAGTACTCTTTTACTAGTTGATCCATTACCCAGTTTGTTCTAGCTGCAGAGTTTCCATGACTTGGGCACTTCCCATGACCTAATAATTCATCAACGATAGATTGAATATGAGGTTGTTGAATATGCTCAGGGCGCTCAAAAGTCCATTCTTCCTCATAGCGATCTGTCACAAGTTTAATCGGCTCATGTCCAAACGTGGAGAAAACAAGTTTCCCTTTTGTCCCGACAATTTCATTATTATCCATATGACCGAAAGTAGAAAAACACCATGTGCCAATACCGTGAGCACCAGATGCAAAATTATATGTTCCAGATACAATATCCTCAGCTTCATAGAGTCTTTTTTGGTTTGAAGCAAAGCCAGTTGCTTGTTCAATTGGTCCAAGTAAAAAATCAAGAACATCTAATGTATGACTGGCTAAGTCAAAAAACAATCCTCCCCCAGCTATTTCTGGAATGACACGCCATGGCGGGTTATCCTTGTTTTTTTCCTCTTCATTTGCAGGACGATATTGAATGGAAGAAACAAAATTGATATCACCAATAACCCCGCTATCAATGATGTCCTTTAATTTAAGGAATCGAGGTAAACTTCGCCGATAATATGCGACAAATAACGGGATATTCGCCTCTTCACAAACTTCAATCATCATTTCACATTCTTTAAACGAACGAGCCATTGGTTTTTCCACATAAACTGGTTTGCCTACTTTTGCTGCTTCCTCCACATACTCTAAGTGATGAGCTGGTGGAGTCGCAATATAGATCGCATCCACTTCCTCATCAGCTATAAGTTGTTTGGCGTCATCATACCATTTTGGTACATGATGACGCTTCGCGTAATCTTCTGCTAATTTTCCATTTCTTCGCATGACGGCAACAAGTGATGAATGGTTTGCTTTTTTAAAGCCTGGTCCACTTTTCTTTTCTGTGACAGCACCACAACCGATTATCCCCCAACGAACTTGTTTCAATTCAGTCATCCCCAATATTTTTATTCTACTTATTTCATCGGCATAAAGACGGGAATTTCCAGTATAATTCTCAAACTCAATTGTTAAATTATTTCCAGTGAATTTATATCGCCTCTTGTTTTTCTTCGTGCGTTATTCCAATATCAGTTTTATTTTTTCGTAGCAACACGAGTAACAATGGAGAAAGCGTCAGTAAAATGGCAACTATGGCTACATCAACTTTAAAATATAGTAATCCTATAGATATGAGCAAACTATTATAAAAATAATGACAATAAATTGCGGTTAAGAAACCATATCGTTTATAAACCCAATATAAAAATGGACCAATAATTAGTGTTAACTCAATAATCCGTAAATACCAAGGGAATACATCATAGCCAAGATGCAAAACGGCCCATAAAAATGAAGAAACAAGAACAGCAAAAATCGGATGGACTTTGTCCATGACTGATGCTAAATAGCGACGGAACACTGTTTCTTCCATAATCGCAGCTGTAATCCCAATTGATAAAGCAAAGAAAGGCAAAAGCCATATATTTTCTACTAAGTAAATTTCATAAAACGTGACTGGAGAAAACCACGTATCTGCAAACATCGAACCGACCCAGAAAAACAAATCAGCGATTGGCTTCATGATGACTGCAAAACATAATCCAAGGACAATTGGCATTTTCATTTTATCTAAAATTAAAGAAGCTTTTTGTTTCATTGGACGTCTCTGCAAATCCACCGTGTCGTTTGGAATCGTGATCATTAAGATAAACAAGACAAGAACAGAAGTAATAAGGGAATCAATTAAAGACAGCCATCCTAAATTCCCCATATACACATACGAGAACACCATACTAAATGCCATTAAAAAGAGCGTAATTCCTAGTGGCAACCAGAAGGCAACCTTTTTCTGGCATGCTCGAACGATAAAATGAACTAATGCAGCAATTCCAATTCCTCCAATAATCAAAACAACAATAACTAATTGCAATAAGATGTCAATCAAAGAATCTCCAGGTTTATCAATCGCCATATACTCTGACGAAACTTCTGCGGATTGCATCACACCTAATATGTTCATCGTTCCGTTGGCATCGGTACCCACTTCAACAGTCACGATTTCTTGTAATTCCCCCAGTTCAAATGGACCTTTAAAAGTATAGCGTGTATGGTCAGTAAAGAAACTCAAAAATCCTGCGTCTAGTTGTAATGAGTCAGGTACAAAACGTTCAGATTGAAGTAACGTATATTCAGCACTAAAAAAATCTTGAACAAAAGTTTCCACTTCTCCATCCAAAATCGGATAAGCGAAACTGTTTGTTCCTACTATTTGTTTTGCAACGGGATCAATATGGACATAACGTGCTTCTCCGACATGAACAGCCATCGTATATAAAGGAATGTTTCCCTTAATTGTTTCAAACTCTTCTTTTGATACTTCGTTTTCTAAATATTTACTTAAGCGAATATCTGCATTCGATGATTCTACCATAAAAGTAGTACTACCGTTTACATTCATTTCATCTAAGAAATGATCAACCATTTCTTTTACCTCAGCCCTGTCCATTTCTGGATAAGAGTAATTTTTTCCGTCCCCTGGAATGAAGAACAATCCAATGTTTATGATAAGGGCAATCATTGCAATGATAACGACAAATTTGTGTGTTTTTAAAATATGTAACATGTAATTTCTCCTTTTTATTATATCTACTTCCGTTTGCCTTATGAAGGGAATGAAGTGAGAGTTTATTAAACTATACCATAAAGTGATTTCCTCTTTACACCCATATTTTCCTAAATTACAATATATTAGTAGAATTGATTTGCTATTATTTTTAAAAAATATAGGAGGTTTATGTGAAAACCAATAAAATCATTTTGTTCGCTGCAATTGTTGCTGTTATTTCTGTTACTGTTATTGGATATTATTCCTATCAATTTCTTCACTCTCTCAAAAGCTCACCGGTGAATGAGGATTTAGAAATAGGAGAGCAAGTTGAAGAAACTGAACCTGAATCGGACACCGATATTCCTGTTGTCGTCTATGTTGAATCCTCCGATGATGTAGAGAAGCTTTTCCCACTTACCATGACAGAAGATGATGTACAAAAGAAAATCCACCACATGTCACATCAAAAAGTAAGAGCTGAACATAAGTGGAATAACTTACAAATAACGCAAGAAAGAATTGAAAGATTACTTGAGGTTGTCGAACATAATAAAGATAAGTATACCCATTATGAATTATATAACGATATTTTAGTAAGGTGGAAAAATGGAGATTTTTCTAAAGCAGATAAAGACCATAATAGTGTTTGGGAGCTTCAAGGTGGAACGATTGGAAAAGCAGTGGGTCTTTTAACTGCTGAAGAAGAACAGGAATTTATAAACAAACACTTTAAGAAAGAAGAGAAGGAGGACAATTAATGTCCTTCTTTTTCTTTTATTCCTCGTATATCATCTTTCGTGTCATTCCTCCATCAATCACAATATTTTCACCATTGACAAATCGATTTTCTGGATGTGTTAAAAATATACAAGCATTTGCTATATCTTTAGGCAGTCCGACACGGTTAGAAAAATGCTGCACGTGATCCACTTCTCTTAATTGTTCATAATCTCCTGTTTCAATCCAGCCAGGGCTTATCGCATTCACTTGGATCCCATCTTCTTGAAAGGATGCGCTTAAGGCATGTGTTAACGCTAATAATCCCCCTTTTGAAGCTGCATATGCTTCAGTATGAGGTTCTGACATGAGTGCTCGTGTTGATGCAATATTAACAATTGAGCCTTTCTTTCTTTTCTTCATTAGTTTCGCTGCTTCTCTAGAACAAAGAAAAGGGCCAGTCACATTTGTTTTTAACACATTATCCCATTCATCTATATCTAATTCATACGGTGATTTCCACTTATTTATAGCAGCATTATTAATAAGAATATCCAATTGACCGAACTCGTCTTCAATTGCTTTCATGACCGTAACAATCTCAGAAGGCTCTCGAACATCAAGCGGATAAAATGTGCATGTCCCTTTATTTACTGAAAGCTCGGTCGCAGTGCTCTCCCCTTTTTCTTTATCCATATCTGTAATCACAACACGAGCTCCTTGTTGACAATAATGCTCTGCAATACTTTTTCCGATTCCTTGTGCTCCTCCTGTGACCATAACAACCATTTTTTCAAACATATTTGTTCCATCCTTTCTATTTTTATTGTACAATCATTATACAAAAATTATTTAATGGTGGTGAGCTATGTTTAGTCAATTGATTTTTCGCTTGTTTATCTTTTGGTATAGTTGTGGACTTATTTTATTAACGTTTGCTCTGCTGCCACCATGGTTAGAATGGGCCAACACTGTCTTTTTATTGTTAACAGGATTGTTAGGTGCGATTTTCTTTGTTAAAGCATACGGTTATTTCATTGGGTTGGTTATAAGCTTTGTTGTTGTAATAGGAACAATAATTGCCGAATGGTTTGGAGTTACATATGGCATTTTGTTTGGCCATTATTTTTATAATGCTGATTTCGGTCCGAAAATCATCGATGTTCCTATAACCATTGGCTTTGCATGGTTGATGGTAATCGCAACAACACATGTAATTGGCAAAACCATTAGCCAACATCTGTTTATTCAAAAATGGAAACAAATCGGAATGTATCTCACCATTGCACCCATAGCTGCTGTCGTAATGGATTTAATCCTAGACCCAGTCGCTTACAAGGTAAAACAATATTGGGAATGGGACGGTACTGGTCTATACTATGGCATTCCCATAACGAATTTTATTGACTGGTTTATCGTCTCCCTGTTTTTACATCTCATTCTTGTCTTTCTTGTATTTCATCGCCCTCTTCATTCTACTACTTGGGCGAATAGAATGGTCCTTTTATACGCTCTTATGATTACCATGTTTATTATAATTGCTGCATTTGCAATGCTTTGGTTTGCCATTGGCTTGTCTTTTGTTTGTACTATATTATTACTAGTTTTATATTTCTATAGTCTTAGGATGAGCAGAGTATGATAAAAGCGAAAAAGTCTCAAATATTTTCTACTTTCTTTCATATTTATAATTCATATTTATTAAAAAAATCATTTCAAGACATTTATATTTTTCAACAGGAACCGATTTCACTTACCAATGGAACGTTAATCCTTGTTAACCATAGCAGTTGGTGGGATGGTTTACTTTCCTTTCATTTATCAAAAACCGTGTTGGATGGGGATCATTATGTCATGATGAGTGAAGCTGGGTTACAGCGATATTCTTTTTTTAGAAAGCTAGGGGCCTTTTCTATTTCACTCCAATCGTTACATCACATAAAAGAATCATTAACGTATGCTACAACATTGCTACAAAACAGAAAAACGTTATGGCTTTTCCCACAAGGGGAAGAACAACACTTAGAGAAAAGACCATTGTTGTTTAAAAAAGGGGCAGCCCATCTTGTTTATAAACAAGAAGTGCAAATCATTCCAATTACATTCTATTATTCTTTTGGACATACACGAAAACCAAATGTTTATATTTATATCGGGTCCCCTCTTCATTCTCGTCATTTACATAACATGTCAGTAAAAGAGATGACCTCATGGTTTGAAAAGATTATCACAAGTCAATTAAATATTCAAAGAGAATCTATTATTCATGAAGCAACGTCCAATTATGATATGTTGCTTCGGGGGTATCCTTCTTTAAAAGAATGTTTATTTAAGGAGGAAAAGCATGATTGATGTTTTTATTATCGTATTATGTTTCCTTTTCGTCTGGGTTATTATTAACTCCCTTTTTCTCCCTAACCTTAAGGAAGAAATCACCCCACTACCCTACCCTCGAGTTTCTCTCCTTATTCCATTACGGAATGAGGAAAGAAATATCGAAGGGTTACTCGATTCAATTGATGAGCTTACATATTCAAATGTAGAAATCATTTTACTTGATGATCATTCAACAGACAACACCGTTGCGCTCATTGAAGAAAAACGAAAGTTTATGAAACCTATTCAGCTAATGTCTGGGGATCCTTTACCTTCAGGATGGATCGGGAAATCTTATGCTTGCCATCAACTAAGCAAAAAGGCGACTGGTGACTACTATTTTTTTATTGATGCTGATGTTCGGCTTCATCAACGAGCAATCGAGAGATGTATTTCAACTATGCAACAACGAAAATGTCGATTAATTACAGGGTTTCCTCACTTTCCGACATCATCATTCTTAAGTCAACTTCTCGTCCCTATGCAGCATTTTATTGTGTTTTTGCATTTGCCATTGATGGTAGCAAACAAAACGACATCACCTCTTTTTTCTGCTGCACATGGTGCTTTTATGTTTTTTCATAGGAAGTCATATGAAGAAATTGGAGGTCATGTACAAGTAAAACAACAGATTGTTGAAGATGTTCAGTTAGCGAGAAACATGAAAGCACATCAGTTTTCTGTGTTACTCGCAAATGTAACAACAACGGCGTCTTGTTATATGTATCAAACAAATAAAGAAGTATGGGAAGGTTTTTCGAAAAATATTTTCAACGGGATCGGTCGGTCGTTTCTTCTTGGATCTTTCATTATTGTTGTCTATTTTCTATTTTTTGTTAGCCCACTCTTGTTAGCTAGTTTTGGAGTGTTGACATCTTCTTATGTTTATTTCCTTCCGTTATGTATCGTCGTGTTGATTCGTGCTTTTGTTGATTTGAAAACAAAACAATCGCTTTGGCTCAGTTTTCTCATGCCATTGTCATCACTTTTTCTCATTATGTTACTTTTACATGCAATGATAGCTTATGTTACTCATAAAGGATTTACTTGGAAAGGAAGACATTACTCATGAAAACAGTCCTCATCATTGGCGGTGGCTTAGGTGGACTTTCTGCTGCAATATCATTAGCTTTTAAAGGGTATGATGTTACATTATTTGAAAAGAATAGCCATTTCGGTGGAAAGTTAAAACCTTTTTCTTTCGAGACTTATCAGTTTGATTTTGGGCCGAATACGATTACAATGCCTCATGTTTTCCAAGATGTCCTTTTGCAAACACATGTTAATCCAGACGATTATTTTCAATTTCATAAACTCACTTCCCACACAAAAAACCATTTTTATGATGGGTCAACGTTTACAATGTCCACGAATCAAAAAAACATGATCGAGCAAATGGAACACTTTTGTCGTTATAGTGCAAACCACTATCCGAAATATTTACAAAAGGTGCGCCAATTTTACCATACATCATATACCCATTTTCTTAGGCAAGCATCGACATCCTGGAAAAGCTTTTCACGGCCTTCTTTACTCCAAGCTTTTTTAAAAGTGAAACCATTTCAATCACTAGACAAGTTTCATCAAACTTATTTTCATCATCCTTTTTTACAACAATCTTTTAATCGTTATGCCACTTATATCGGCTCATCACCCTATTTGGCTCCGGCAACGTTTGCAATGATTGCTCATCTCGAATTAAACGAAGGCGTTTATTTCACAAAAGGTGGAAATGTCCAAATTGCCAATGGTTTTGTGAAGAGAGCTCAAGAACTTGGAGCAACATTAAGAGCGAATTCCATTATAAAAGAAATTGTAATTAAACATAAAAAAGCCGTTGGCGTCATGACAGAATATGATGAATTTATTCAAGGTGATATCATCATTTTAAATGGTGATATCTTGAAATCATACCCTTCATTAGTTCATGAAGAAAATCGGCGTTTCTATTCGAATAAAAAAATTGCAGCAATTTCTCCTTCCATTTCAGCATTCGTTCTATTAGTTGGATTACGCAAACGTCTAGAGGGACTAATTCATCACCAAGTTTTTTTCAGTTCGAATTACAAAGAAGAATTCGACCAATTATTTAACCAAGCACAATTGCCACTGGACCCAACTATTTATATTAGCAATTCTTCTTATACGGAAAAAAAGCAATCACCAGATGGAGATAATTTATTTATTTTAGTCAATGCTCCCGCTTTATCAAATAAAGAAGCTTCTTTTTCAAAAGATGAGTATAAAGAAAAAATCTATAAAAGACTTAAGAAATATGGATTTGACTTAAAACCTCATATTGCATATGAGAAAACAATATCACAAACACAAATAGCAAATGATTTCCTTTCATACAAAGGGGCTCTTTATGGTCCCTCTTCCAACTCATTTAAAGGAGCGTTTTTTCGTCCGCAAAATAAATCAACGGAAATTGCAAATTTATATTTTACAGGAGGAACAACACATCCTGGTGGGGGCTCACCACTTGTCGTGTTAAGTGGACAAAATGTTGCAGCACTTATTTAAGAAAAACGCGGAGCGTCTTTTCGTTTCAAGCGAAGTGCGGAGCCCTGCCCGCTTTTGACAGTGAACCACAAGTGCTCTTCTTGGGGTGAAACGCGCAGGTGCGCAGCCTTCGCTCTTCTTGAATAAGCTTTCAAAGCTTCGCTGCTTGACCAAAAATTTTCTCTTATAAAAAAAGAAGAAGAGAGATAAAATCTCCTTCTTCTTTCAGACCGTAGACAAAACGCCTTTGAGAAATGATGCTCAAAGGCGTTTTTGTTTTTCTGTATTGATTTTTCGGCGATGGCACTGTCGGTTTAGTGTTCCTCCAGTGCCATGTGGCCAATTTTTTCAGGTTCATGGCAGCAAAAACAAGCATCGCCTGCAATGAATTTTTTTCGAGACCCTTTAGGTTCGTCCAACGTAACAATCGTAGTATTCATCATAGACAAACTCGTGCTTTCGGAAATAGCCTGGAGGAGTCATGGGTCGTTTGTAAGGCATGACCGCTCTTGTCCCTTCTTCTTGAAGCTTCTTCGCAATACTTGGCGTTTTGTATCCAGCATCTACAGCGACGAGCATAGTTCTTTCCGAACGTAGAGAAGTGCGGGATCTTATCATCCAATCCAAAGCCTAAAAACCATCGATAAGCGACGTTTGTTTCTATTTCTTTGATCGTTTGACGCATCGCTCCTATGCCAAATATGTATTGAATGAACACCATTTTTACTAACACGACAGGGGCAATACTAGGGCGACCTTTATCAGAAGAATACAGATCTTTCACGAGATCCTAAATGAAATCAAACTCAATCGCATGATTTAGTTTATGAACAAGATGGTCTTCTGGAACTAGTGTTTCAATCCAGACCATCTCCATTTGCATTCGCTTATCTTCCAACTTTTTTTGAAATCATCACCTATTCACCCCTGTCCTTTTTTCACTTATATTATAGAAAAAAACGGAGCATCTGTCTTTATTACAGGAGAAGCCACCTTCTTATATCCACTAGAAAAAGCGGACGGGATGGGAGGGCCGACTCCTGCAGGACGTGAAGGGCAAGTTGAAATCCACCGTCACAGCCGGTTAGTTCAACGCCCGCCTGCGGAAAGCGTGCCCCCCATCCCGGTAGCGAGGTCGGAGAGCCGCATTCTGGCTACTAATCAAAAATTTATACTACTACATGTAATGATTCATGCAATTGAAATAACAAACGATCCCGTTCTGTTTTAGTTAATACTGCTCGTTTTTCAAATACGTTATAACCATTTCTTCTTACTGCCATCAGAATTTCACGGTAGAATGTTAACGAGGCATATACAGGTATTCTTGCATCAGGAGGATAATGGGATATTGTTGAAGATGCTTTTTCATACCATTTTTCCGCGCGCAATGCTACGGACTCCCAAACCGCAATAAAATCAAGATTAATGTTCTGCTTCATTAAATCTATATACGAATAATGATGTTCATCAAGTATTTCTTTTGGAAGATACACCCTTCCTTTTTGAAGGTCTTCACCAACATCTCGTAATATATTCGTCAACTGCATCGCTAAACCTAATGCAACCGCTCCTTCTTTCAACTTCTCTTCTTCATGTGGAGCTAATATTGGTAATAGCATTAACCCTACTGTACTAGCGACATGATAGGAATAATGTTCAAGCTCAGCTAATGTTTCATATCGATGCTTCATATAGTCCATTTTCTGACCTTTAATCATATCTAAAAAAGGTTGTTCATCTAAAAGAAAGTGTCTTCGCACATCATCCAAAGCAATCCATATTGGGTGTTCTAATAACTCCCCTTTAAAAAAACGCTGGCACTCGTTTTCAAATTGATCTAAGCCTTGCCTCGTTCCATTTTCTTCATCCACTATATCATCGACGGTTCTACAAAAAGCATAAACCGCCCAAACTGCTTTTCTTTTTTGTGTTGGCAAAATGGAAAAAGCGGTTGCAAAAGTTTTAGAATGAGTTTCTATAATTTCCTGACAGTATTCATACGCTTGCTCGATGCTCATCAAATGAATCACTTCCTTTCCTGTATTCGTTTAGCAATTTGGCTCCTTGCATGACAATCGGTATTCCACCACCTGGATGAACACTAGCCCCAACAGCATACACATTCTCATAGCGAAAAGGCTTTAATTGTGGACGGAACACACCTGACTGCAAAAGAGTCGGAGCAATGCCGAAACTTCCACCTTCATACAAGCCTTCCTTTTTTGCCTGTTCTGGTGTACGAATCACTTTCCATTCAATGGCCTCACGTAACTGAGGAAAGCCACGACTTTCCACTTCTTCTAACAGAAGGTCAACATAAGAGTCAATATTGTTCCAATCAACCGAACTTGATGAAGGAACAGGAACAAGGATATACATTACTCCTTTTCCTTCTGGGGCTAGGCTTGAATCTATAACAGACGGATGAAAAGTATAAATGCAAGGGTGCTTTGGTAATCGTTTATAAACAAAAACATCTTCCATACTTTCACTAAATGAATCACTCATAAAATATTGGTGTACATTTGCATCTTGATAAACTTTGTTAAGGCCTAAATAAATTAATAGACAACCTGACGAGGGGATATAGGGCTTCTTGCTTTTCTGTTCTACAAGTTGTTCCATAAGGGGAAAATCACCATTTACGATAACATGATCAACGCGAATATCCTCATTCCCCTTTGTTTGAATTGCTGTGCAACGATTTTTTTCCACGATGATTTTTTTGATTTCGGTGTTCGTTCGGATCGAAATCGTTGGATGTTCCTTTATCTTTTCGATCAGAACTTCAATTAAACTTGCATAACCACCTTTCACATACCAGATCCCATGAACATGTTCACTATAAGGTACTAAAGAATACATCGCTGGAGAGCGAAAAGGTGCCCCACCAATATATAAAGTTTGAAATGAAAAGGCTTCTTGAAGCTTAGGAGATAGGAAATAACGTTTCATTTGTTGTTGTACGGTTTCATATGCCCGTAATTGCCACAATGTCTGAATGTTTTTCACTGTCCAAAATTGAGATTTACGTTCAAATGACTTATCAAGAAATGCTTGCTTTCCTTTTGAAAATCGTTCTTTCATCTCGTTTAAATAACGCGGAAAACCTTCTTCTTCTCCAGGAAACTTTCGTTGAATTTCTTTCATTTGTTCATTGATGTTACTCCATTTAAAGAAATAGGACCCGTCAGAATAATTGATTTTATACAATGGGTCAATTTGAATAAACTCCACTTGATTCTCGGTTATGCCAACTTCTTCAAGAATATCTTTTATCATTTGTGGTAACAGGACGATCGTTGGACCTTTATCCACTCGGTACCCATCTTTTTCTATAAACGATAATCTACCACCAACTTTTGACTCTTTTTCAAAAATCGTCACATCTTCCCCACGTTTCTGCGCATATAAACCGCTAATTAATCCCCCGATTCCCCCACCAATAATTGCTGTTTTCATTGAATCCCCCTCCTTACTTTATATTTATTTATAATCATAGAGGACGTGATTTTTGCCGATTCAAATATCGTTGGTAATCCGCTTCCTGGGTGAGTGCCACCACCAACTAACCAACAATGGTCAAGGTCTTGAAATTTATTATGTGGGCGGAAATACATCATTTGTCGAAGGTGATGCGATAAATTAAACGTGGCTCCTTTGTACACATGTAATGACGATTCCCATTCCATTGGGGTGATGACCAACTCTTCTTCAATATGATTTCGTAATGAAAGAGTTAATTTCGATTCCACTTGTGATAAGACTAAGTTACGAAACTCTTCTTTTTTTTCCTCCCAATCTAGCAAACTATAATTATTTGGAACTGGGGCTAATATATATAAAGTAGACTTTCCCGCTGGAGCCATAGTATCATCTGACGCTTGTGCATATTGAACATAAATGGAAGGATCTAAGGACAATACTTTTTTATCAATAATTTCTTCTACATTTTTTTTATAATCATTTGCAAATAAAACTGTATGGTGAGGTAGCTCAAAGGTTGAATCCATTCCAAGGTAAATCATAAATGTTGAACAAGAATACTCTTTTCTTTCTAGCTTTTCTTTTTTAAACCGTTTAACATCATCACGAGAAAGTAACCGTTCCATTGCATAGGCAAAATCAGCATTAATAATGACTTCATCAGCAAAAGCTTGTTCCCCATTTTCTAACAGTACACCAACTACTTTTTTATTTTTAACTAGTAATTTATCAACACCACAATTTAAATGAACTTGACCACCATATTCTTTTGTTACCTTCTCGAGCGCTTTTGGAATTTGATTTAACCCACCTCTTGGATGAAAAATTCCGTACTTATGTTCCATATAAGATAAAATGCTAAACGCACCTGGACATTCCCACGGTGACATTCCTAAATATTTGGATTGAAACGTAAACGAGAGCTTTAATCTTTCGTCATCAAAATAGTCACCGAGTACATCATATAGTGTTTTTCCTAATGATAAATACGGCAACGCTCGAAACGTTCGTAAACGAGCATAATCAAATATAGAATCAAAGCGATTTTGTAAAAGTGGTAAAAGTTTTTCCATTTTCTTTTCTGTATCTTCCATAAAGCGGACATACCCTTCACTGCTACCAGGAAATAATTCATCTATTTTCCTTTTTGTTTGTTCGCGATCGCTGGAAGGTGTAAAACGAACATCATCAAATAGGAGATCATACATCGGTTCAACTTGAATTAAGTCAAGATAGTCATCCATGTTTCTGTTAGCCGCTGTAAATAATTCTTCTAAAATATGAGGCATGCTTAGAAACGTTGGACCTCGGTCAAATTGAAACTCTCCCAATTGTATTGAACTCGTTCTTCCTCCAACTTGTGACCGCTTTTCATAAACATTTACATCAAAACCTTGACTTGCAAGCAACATTGCTGTTGATAAACCTCCGGGCCCAGAACCAATAATAATGACTGACTTGTTTTTCATGTTGAACTCCCCTAAAAATGTTATACTTAACTTATACAATAGTTATACAATACATTTAACCTCATGTATAACAAAAATGCAACAATAAAGATTTACTGAACATCTTTTCAAGCTTGTATCGAAGCTTTAATGCAAAAAAGGCGATCAAAAAGGAGGCTCCCTCCTATTTTTTAATCGCCTTTACACATGGTCGTATACATAAAAAAGCACTGATAAAGTGAGTGCTTTTTCAGTGCTTTTATTTTATCCTATTCATTTTTCAAACGTAGTAACGGTTTCGCATCTCCATTATAGTGGATTTCCAGATTAAGTTTAAGTGACTGATTGCGTCGATATTCTTCTCCTTGTTCTGGACTTTCATTTTTCTGATGTTGATTCACCATATGCGAAGTAATAGCTTTCATTATATCTTCCTGTTGTCCCATACGGATCTCTCACTTTCTTGGATTAATAACATCTATTCCTTCTCATTTTATCAGAATGGAATGAATGTTAAAACACTTTCTTACATTACAGGGTGAACGCACACGTAATTCTTGCATAATTCCCCCTTCATTTGTAAACAATACATATATGTAATGAGATATAGGAGGAATGACTATGCTTGGACTCGTTGTAAAATTGTTTGTATTTCCTACATTTGTTATTTTGAGCTCTTTCATCTTCCCACAAGTGTATTATGCGAATTTATTTCAGCCGATAGTTGTTGGGCTTCTTCTTGCCGTTAGTGCCCATATAATTGAACTTTTTATTTTGAAAAAAGGAACGCTTTGGATAAGTACAGTCGCTGACTTTGTCGCCATCACGATTCTTACTTTTTTCTTATCCCTTATTCTTTTCCCTACCTCATACGTCATGTTAAGTGGAGCCATGTTAACAGCGTTAGTGTTATCCATTACTGAGGTGTTACAACATTTATGGTTAATTCAATCAGGCCGAGCAATAAAACCTCGTCCGATAAAATAACAAGTATGAAAGAGTATGTTTATTCATGCTCTTTTTTTCGTTGCGGACATCTGTTTCTCTATTTCGTAAAAACTGGACCGGAAAACACTATCTTCTTGATTTTAGCGGAGCAGATGTCAGTTAGTATGGGGAAAGCTCCCTTTTCTTTTACATATTGAATGATATGTCCGTAAGAAATCACCGCTGCTTTCATCTAAAAACAGAAACTTTAATACTAAAACTTTATTCCTGCTTAGTGTTTTTTTATGGTATAATAGTAATAGAAACGGCAAACTTTCTGAAAAGAAAGGACGCAAAACTAAAGGGGCTACAGGGAAACCCATGCCAGCCAGCTGCCTATGAAAAACTCCTTTTATTTTCATACGGCCATTTTAAAAAGGAGGGATAATGATGAGAAAAAAAGAAATTGAACTCGTCCAAGCATTAAAAAAACTAGAAAAAATGCTAAAAGAAACACCTGATAATAAAGAGGCGGTCATGTTATACAAAACCTTTTTAAAAAGTTTTTTACGAACGAAAACAAATTCAATTCCGTTACCTTCAGTAGAAGTGATGAGCGTTATTAAACGAAAAAAACCAACAATATTCTCGCTTTTACGAAAAGAAGCTTCATATAGCGATGTCTTATATTACTTAACAAGTATTGAAGTGAATTATCAAGATGCAGAAAGAAAACTAGCCCATATTATTAATGAGAACTCATAATACAATGATATCTGTTAAGATTCAGGACCTTTTTGGTCCTTTTTCTGTTTGTTCACAAATATTTATAACTACTTCAATATATCAACAGAATGATGTAGAAAGTGCAATGAGAGTAACACCCCATTGCACTTTCTTTATTTTTTATCCTTGATTGTTTTGGCTCGTTCTCCTTGTACACTAACGTGCTCTTCATTTGGAGCTGAATCTGCATTCGTGTATTTAGAATTTTCAGTGGAGCCCGTTTTTCCTGATTTATTTGCTGTATTGTCCATATAGTCGTCTCCTTTCTTTCCAATTCTTCATTAGTATTTACTATTTTTCCATTTTTATGAATTTCCTCTTTACAAATTTATCAAATTTATTTAAGATAGTTATATCAAATAGATATATATCATTGAGATATATAAAAGGAGGTAAGTATGGCACAAGAAAATTATACTAAGTATGCAATATTAGGATTATTAACAACAGAATGTAAAACAGGTTACGACATTAAACAAATGATCGATAGAAGTCTTACATATTTTTGGAAAATAAGCTATGGACAAATCTATCCTACATTAAAGAAATTAGTTGAAGACGAACTCGCCACCGTCACAACTACAACACAACAAGGTAAACCTGATAAAAAAGAATATCAAATTACAGAAGAAGGCAAGCAACTTTTGCAACAATGGTTACATGAATCGATTGCTCAACTTCCAATCGAAAAAAATGAACTATTACTCAAGCTGTTTTTTAGCCGTCATCAAAAAACAGACACGGTCATTTTTCAAGTTGAACAATATAAGGTAATGCAAAAAGAAAAATGGGATGCCCTGCTCGCCATTGAAGAATCGATTCGCGGCTGCAACTCACCTGATTTAGATTATTGGTTGATGACGATTGACTACGGAAAACACGTAACGACTGCTTGCATTGAATGGTGTGAACGAACTCTTGCTCAGTTACACGAAAAAAAGGAGGAAGTGTAAATGGGAAAAGACATTCGAGTTGGCCGTTTCATGGCTAATCCAAACGAAGAGGTTGTTGTATTCATTATCGGAATGAGAATTAACAAATGGTGGGCCATCCATAAATGGTTGCCGGTTGCCAAAGCTATGCCAGGAATGATTCGTGAGTTATACTCGAATAAGAAATATGGCTTTTTATCCTTAGAATCGACAATGAACCTGCGAACGATAGTATCAATTCAATATTGGTCCTCAGTAGAACAACTTCAAGCTTATGCGAAAGAGCCCTTGCATACTAAAGCATGGAAAAACTTTAACAAAAAATGCAGAAATAATTCAGCTGTTGGGGTATTTCACGAAACTTATATAGTGTCTCCTAGTAAATATGAAAGCGTCTATGTTAATATGCCTATTTTCGGATTAGGAACAGCAGTCGGTTCTCAATCGGTAGCTAAACATTACAACAGTGCTGCACAGCGGCTTGAACACGATGAAACAACTTGAGTTTTCATTTCAAAATTTTCCGCCTTCTTCTCACCATGTATAACAACACCACCTCTCTGACATGCTAAATGTTCTAAGACAAAAGAACGAGGTGTGAGTTTATGAGTTCATTTCTTCTAGCAATGACTTCGGTAGCACTCTTCATCACTCCAGTCCTTATCGGAGGGCTTGTCTGGTATGTTTTTCAATCTTTTTTCGGCCATGATACGTATGAATTAGTAACAGGTTTTTATAGCCTTTTAGTTGTAATTTCATTTTTCATTTTATTATTTATGTTGCATCCTTTCATACGTCGGTTATTAATAAGCCATCCTTTATCATGATGAAAGCCCATAAGGTATTTTTCCTTTTGGGCTTTCCCTTCTCCATTATTCCAATTTTGGTTATCACCAACTTGTTTTCTTCCACATATTTTACAGTAGAAAGTAAGTAAGGAGGTTAATCTAAATGTTCCCATATTACCGTTACCCGCCACCGTTTAGACCTCGTGTGTATCCCCCGCCATTTTGGTTTTACCCACCTTATTGGGGATTGCCACCTGCTCCGCCGTTTTGGCCACCACCATTTCCTATAATTTTGTAGTACCCCGTAAGCTCTGGCGTTATGGACATCTGTTCCGCTATTTCTGCTTTTTGGCCTTATTTTCAGTTCGTTTCGGACATAGAATCCGTTATTATCACGTATTACAACATTTTTATCGATTTATTCAGCATATAACGGAACATATGTCCGAATCAATCCATTAAAACCTGCAAAATTTAAAAATAGCGGATCCTATGTCCGAACATCTACACTCTTTGCATTTTTTCACCCTATCTTTTTTTAAATGAGGGAATCCATAGGCTCACATTAGTTAAGGCTGAATATCTTTACTTATTCTCTTCGGCAAAGTTCGTTGCATCTAAAATAAATACAGTTTCGGTTTCGCCGTCACATTCAGTAAGAGAAAAATTATTGTCTTCCACTATAAAGGATTGACATTGAACATCCTCTTTACCATTGGGACCATATTTATCATTAGCATAATCAAATGTCGTGTGAAATCTTTCATTTGTATATTTGATGTCAATCTTCACCGCTCCACCTTCTTCAGTCATAGAAAATACGCGTACATTCGCATCTTCTGAATTAGAAACAGCTTCTAAAAAGTCATTGAATTGCTCGAGATTATGAACTTTACTTAGATCGGCGACAACGGCTCCGTCTTTTATCGCTTTTTCTTTATCAAAAGTACAACCCGTTGTTAAAACAAGTAAAAATAACAGCGTATATAGGTTTCGTAGTTTCAATTTACTCAGCTACTTTCTATTTTGAATTATGAGAAAATTATATCGTTTATTTCCAATAAAAACATAGGATAAATTACTTATTTGTTACAAATTTTACAGTTGTGTAACAAAATAAAGTCATTATGATTTTGATAATTCAAAAGTTCAATATCCAATGACTCGCTTTGCTGTTCAGAAAAATTAGTTATCATCTGTCTCGCTATTTCTGCTTTTGGGCTTATTTCGGTACAGTTCGGACACTCTTGCCCTTACACACTAAGAAGCTTTCAAAACTTCGCTCCTACACCAGAAAAAGACCCTTCTGCAAGGGTCTTTCTCATAACGTTACGCTTTAATTTCTACATTGTATTTTTTCAACCAATGGTCCATTTGGATAAAGTGCGCGATTAGTTGTGGTCCTGTCATCAATTGGCCAAACCACGGCGTTTTAAATGAATCTCCACCAGTATCGGCAATTTCCTTCATCTTTTTCTTATCAATAATCTCAAATAACGGCGAATCCTTTTGTTGCAGGATGCGATTCATCTCTTCTTTTACAAGTGACGTATAATGAGGATTGTGTGTTTTTGGATACGGGCTTTTCTTCCGATACAAAATCTCGTCTGGCAAGATTCCTTCTAACGCCTTTCGTAAAATTCCTTTTTCACGACCTTCTAGTTGTTTCATTTCCCATGGGATGTTCCATACATATTCAACTAACCGATGGTCCGCAAAAGGTACTCTCACTTCTAGACTTGCAGCCATACTCATTCGATCTTTTCTATCGAGTAATGTCGTCATAAACCATATGATATTCAAATATGATATTTCACGACGGCGTGCTTCTTCATTGTTATCCCCTTCAAATCGCGGTGTCTCTGCAATTGTTTCACGATAACGGTCGTACACATATGAGGAGAGCTTTAGCTTTGACTTCCATTTGTCTTGCAATAAAGATTCTCGTTCTTTTGTTGAACGCATCCATGGAAATCCATCGGTATACATGACTTCCGGCTTATGAAATATAAGTAAGGGAAGTACATCAAACTTTTTGTTTTAGTACCCTTGTGGATATAATACTTAACCAGGATAAAAAGTTGATTGACTTCAAGACACTACGTTTTTCTTTTTCCTAATTAGAAATCCAACCATTATTAGGATAAATCCGATGATTAACGTTCCAAATGGGAAAGCTATAGGGAAGAATAACGATGGATAACCAGCCAAGTAGTCATTGTGGTATCCAATATAGTAAGGAACAACAGTCCCCTGATTAAGAAGCTGCGTTTGTAATGCATCTCGTTCGGTCATGTTAAAATATGTATTAGTTATATTACCTTCTTCATCCAATGTAATCATCGAGTAGTTTAATTCCTCTATAGGAACCCATCCATCTAAATCACCGTTTGGCTTTGCTTTTAGAAAAACCTTTGTTTTTTTCAATAGCACAACGAACTCAGTCTTGTAGCTTTTTTTGTCTTCCAAAACTAAAAAAGCCACTTCTCCAAAGTATCTACTTAAACCAAAAGAATCTGTCCTGATAGGGTGATCTTTTAGTGTCTCTACTTCCTCACCGTTTATTTTTAAACTTAAATCCGCTATTCCTATTTTATAATCGTGCGTGTCTCTATAAATCTCTTCCTCTTTTAATACTTCTTCAATTTCTATGATATGCCCCCTAAAATAATAGGTAGTTAAATCAGCATACTCATCCCCCTCATATAGTGTAGTAATTTCATAATTTTCACTTATTGTTTTATTACTATTCAGTTCTCTTATTATTTCCGAACTTACTGGCAGAGAAGCTAATAAAAAAAATGTTCCTAATAAAAAAAATAATAATCTTTGCAACATATTTCCCCCTTATTAAACACATATTTTTAGATTTCCCTATTAATTAGGTTAGCGTATCTTCTTGTTAAAGGAGCCACTTTCCTTTTTTTAGTATCATGATTTAAAGTTTCTATTTCTTTTTAATTTTTACTATAATAATTTCTTACTTTTCCTAAACAAAACATATCCACCAATTCCACTACTAACTACAACTAGTGTAAATATAATGAACAATAACGAAAGAGAAGATTTTTTTGTTGTCTTAGAATCTAACAACTCCACGTCTTTCTCAATTACCTCGTCTAATTCTTTTTCCTCGACTTCATTTTCAATTTCTTCTTCAACTTCTTCCTCAAATTCAACATCTTCTTTTACTTCTTCTATTGGCTTTTCTTCTGGTTTTACAGTTGTAGTTGGTTTTGATTGTTCATTAGGCTCCACAGAATTACTAGAAGCACTTTGGTTTGAATTACTGTTTTTGCTGCTTGTAATACTCGAGCTACTAGATGCACTTGTTTTAGTTGTATTATTACTATTGTTGTTATTATTCGTCTTGGGTTCTGGTTTCGGTTCTGGTTGTGGCTTTGGTTCAGGCTTGGGTTCTGGTTCTGGTTTTGGTTTTGGTTTTGGCTCTGGCTCTGGCTTTGGTTCTGCATTTAATACTGTAGTTACAGTTAATACTGCTTCCGTTGAACCAGTTGGAGGATAAATTGTGAACTGTTCTCCACTTCTTGAAACTACATGAGTAACATAACCATAAATTTGAAATTGTTTTGACGACGCATTGTAAAATCCATAAACTAAATCTCTACATTCCCCATCTGAATTGGCAGGTTTATCGAATCCAGTATGTCGATCAGAAACAATCGTCATTTTACATTGAGCAGTATTTGCACTAACTTGATTAGGTAACATAACCCCTAACCCAACTAACAATACCCCTATGATTAAAGCAAATTTACTAAGTGTTTTCATTTTCATTTCCTCCAATTAATATCACTACATAATCCCAGTTATCAACCTATACTAATTTACCATTTTTTTGGACGAAAAGGAATGAGTTATAGTTAATTTATCCTATAAATATAAAAAAACCGTATGACTAATTGTCATACGGTCGGTATTTTTTACGGAGTTCTTCCAGCTCTTTTTTCTTTTCAACAACAATATCGCGAAGAAACATTTTAGGTTGTTCTTTTGCTGGAGTTAATTTTCCATCACGAACAAGGTGTCCGATCCTCGCTTTAGATACTTCTAAGATTTCCGCTGCTTCTGCTGCTGAAATTAATTGCTCATTTAAGAACATCAACAATTCTTCATTTGACTTGAACTGATACTTCATTTTGTTTCGCCTGCCTTCCAGTTCTTAACGATTAAACCGATAGTGGCAATCATCGCAACAATAGTCAATACTGTTGTTATTGGGCTTGTGTAAACCAGCTGAGAAGCAATTAACGCGCCTGTCACAATAATCGCACCAAATGTCATTGTTCGTCTCTTCATATTTTCATGTTGAACGTGTATAATAGAATTAGGGTGAGGGGCTAAGCCCCTCGGATATTAGTCTTTCTTGTCACTTTTCAACCATTGCTTTCCGATCCAGCTAATCGATGCAATGTAGAAAATGACTCGAAGGACTTTTTCTATTTCGTCCAACATTTTTTCACCTCCTTTCTATATTTTTATTATACTACACCTATTCAAAAAAGTAAATAGATTAAATAAAAAAATTAATTAGTTTAAAAATGGCTTGCATTTAAACTAATCTCCTTTTAAAATTATTATACGAACAAACGTTCTTAAAATCGACACACTTTTATGAGGTGGTTTAATGAATAGGGACAGAGGTACGATGAAGTGGACGGCCATGATGTTACCAGAACACGTTGCAATGATGAGAGAATTAGAAAAGGAATATAAAAAGCTACCTAAGCCAGAACTGGATGAACAACAAGCAGAGGAATTTGAACGGACCATTTGTGAAGCTATGGAGTTTAATCAAGCGTTATCGTTTGAGTTTTGGGATGATGGTGAGCATAAGAGGATTGTTGGAAAGGTACATCATATTGTATCAGGTACAAAAGAGTTGAGGGTATTTGATGACGAAGATGAAAGAATATTTATAAACTTTTATTATTTAATCAATGTAAAGCTCTAAAGGAAAAACCGCATGACTAATTGTCATACGGTCGGTATTTTTTACGGAGTTCTTCCAGCTCTTTTTTCTTTTTTTCAATATCAATCCGTAAAAACAAACTGATGGACTTTTCTTTTTTTATCGGTTCTAACTTACCATCACGAATAAGCGAACTTATTCTAGAGCGATTTACATTAAGTAGTTCCATCGCTTGAGCTGTTGTGAGAACTTCTTCATCAAAAAATTTTACTAGTTCTTCTCTTGATGCAAATGAAAATTTCACCTTATCCCTTCCTTTTTAAAACAGCCTTATAAATAACTAACCCGAGCCATACAGCAAATGCTCCAAACATAATGTACTGAATAACAGTAAGGTTACCAAAGTCGGTACCAATTAATACAATAACAAGTAGGAACAACAAAATAACGTCTGAACTATTAAACATTTTCATATTTTTCATTGGATGTGGTATACTGTATTTATGGTTGGGGAGGTTTCCCTCCCCTTGGTGGTTAGCGTTTCTTCTTTTTGAAGGAGCGCTTTTCTTTTTTTAGCTTCTTAATTTCAAGCAATGTCTTGTAAGCTAGAAGCGTTGCGGCTATTGTTGCCACTATGTCTCTTATCACATCCAATGTTTTCCCTCCTTTCTATACTTTAATTATAACAAACCTATGTACGATTGTATATAGATAATTATATTTTTCACTTTAAAATTATAAAAAAACCCACTACATTGAGTGGGCTTAATGACTAAAACATGTGATTCCATGTTTGCGGACCAACAATTCCATCCACAATTAAGCCTTGTCTTGTTTGATAATTCCGTACCGCTCTTTCACTGATTGGACCATACCATCCATCTGGATTTACTTTTACGGCTCGTTGTACAGCTTGAATATCTGTTCGACCGTTCGTGTCCCTCATTTGCGGAGAGGTTAAACGAATCGGATAACCCGGATAAGGTCGAATCGATTGGCTTGTCGTTCCAGTTGCAGGGTTTTTGCTTACTGCTTCCACCCTTCCATCTAGTTCAACATATTTTGTGTTAGCAGTAATGAACAAACCGCTTTTTAACTGGTACATTTTATGGTCATTCACCATTAACTCTTTCATGACCGTAAAAGCTTCATCTTTTTTCACAGTAAAATAACGAGCATTCCAATCAGGCTTATTGTATACCCATAACTCATTTGCTTTCACTCGAACGATTGCAGCTCCCACGTCTTCCGTAACGATTGGTTCTGGAACAGGTGTTTTGTCCTGAACTGGTTTGCTCTCTATTACATCAGATGGATATTCCACCTTATAATAATCGCAAACCCCTTGAGCTACAGCTTGAGCATAAGCATAATCAAACGACTCTTGGAACATCCATTGTCTAGCTGTTGGATTGGTGAAAAAGTCGGCTTCAGTAAGGATTGAAAGCATATGCTGATACGTATTACGAAGAACACCAAAGTTTGCTCGCTTCACTCCACGGTTACGCTGTCCAATTGCTTTTACAAGACAATCTTGCACCGCACGAGCAACGTCTTCACTTGCCTTGCTATTTGTATGAATGAATGTTTCCGTTCCTCGGACAGAAGTATCATTTACTGCATTGGTATGAATTGAGATAAACAAGTCTGCTCCTGCATTTCTTGCAGCTCTCGCTCGCCCTTCTAGACTTAAATCATTCGGATTATTCAAGTCACAAGAATACATCACTCGAAACCCAGCACGCTCTAACAATGTTCGAAGTTTTCTTGCTACTCGTCTATTCCCTTCATATTCATAAAACACCGGATTTCCTGCTCTTTTACCAGGAGTATTTTTAGCATGACCTGGGTCAATGCAAATAAGTGTTTGTCTAGCTAATTTTCTCATCTTTATCCTCTCCTTTATCTTTTAAGACTTGAACTGCTTGTTTTAATTGGTTTGGAACAGGGATTCCCATTCGTCCCACATTTTCAAGTAGTGAGATACATTCGTTGAAAATATAAAAAACAACCGCTGCCTGAAAGACAATCGGTTCGGTTCTCATCCCAGTTTCAATTAACGTGTAATCGACCAGATTTCCCATGGCAATAACGACAAAAATAAAAACCTTCTTCACAATGCCCCTCATTCCAATTCGGCTACTTAATCCCTTGGCTTTATCCTTTGGGTGATTCTTCCCCTCCGTCCACGCTGCTGCAAGACCAGAACCATAATCCAAGAAAACTAATACCAACAACACCGTAAGCAAAAGCGACCACTCTCCCCATAAAAAAGAGACGATCGCTGTACTAGCTGCCGCCCCATACTTAAATAAATTTTCCACTTTCTTTTCTCCTCTCATTTCAAGAGCCACCATAACACGGCAGCTCCTATCCATATTGGTACACTACATGACAAGGCTACGAACAACCCTTTGAAAAAACGAAATCCTTCCATTGGCGCCTCCTTTATATCCAAAATAAAAAAGCCCTAATCGGCTTGGTTTTCATTTGGTATTTCGAGACGTTCAATTAACTTTTCACGAATCACTTGTGTAAGTTCTGGTAAGGCAAGATTACTCACATATTCCTCTCGCGTTAAAGGAATATATCCGTTCAGATTAATCGTTCGTTCGGTATCTCTTCCCTGAAACTGAACATGAACGGCAGATATGTCACCATCTGCATAACGTATATTGGTTGATGTGATTTGGATTTCCATTATTCATTCACTCCTTCATCAAATATCTCACATAGTTCAAAATAAGTTGTGGCTTCGGCTCCTTGCCATTCTTCTTCACATTCATCAAGAATCTCTTTCACTGTTTTTAACATTCCTGAGACATCACCACCTTCAATCACCATTTCTTCTTCATATAATTCCTTTTTGTCTTTTAAAAATGCCTCTTTATCCTTCACATCCCAACTCTTTCCGTCATCTGTCTTTTTCGGATCTCCCTTCCCATCTAAATGACAATGTTCTTTTAGCAATTCTTGTTCCTGTTCTGCGACCTCCCGAAGCCTTTCATCAAGTAGCTTAATAAACTTTGTTCGGTGTCGTGACTTCTTTCCTTTTAACGACAAATTAAAGAGCAGGTTGATTGCCTGCCCAAGTTTCCCATTTTGAATTTTCACTTGCATGTTAATTCCTCCTAAGCTATTTTCATTTCTAGTTCTCTCACTCTTGCACGTAAATTCTGGTTCTCTATTCTAAGCCAGTTCAATTCATCCTCAAAACTGTCTGTTTTTGATGACAGTTCTTGAATTGACTTAATTACCGGTGCAATCAATTGCTCGTATTGAACACCATACATGCCATCACTTGCTATCTGTAGCATACCGTAGTCATGAAAAGAACCGTGTGTGTGTAAGGCATCTCTTAGATTTTGTGCAATGATACCCACGTTAACTTCATCAGGGTTCTTACTATTTCTAAAGGTGTATGTTTTCATATCTTTAATGAACTCTAACCCTAAGACATTTTCTTGGATGTCTGTTTTTAATCGTTTGTCCGAAGATACGTTAGGATTGTTTGTAAGAAAAATGTTTCTGATTCTGTTATTCGTCGCACTCGCTCCGATTTGGTAATTATATGACCCGCCATTTAGTCCTCGGAAAACAATATCTGTACCACCACCACTATAGTTCGTTTCCATCAACCAACCACTTAAGCCATTAAAATAATTTCGGATGGTGAATGCTTGTACACTTCTAAGTTCGTCTATATATAACCTGTTGAATCTACTATTCTCGCTTCCAATTTCATAATTATTTGTACTAGCATTCATAGGGATAATGGTACTTGTTGTTCCAGTCCAATCAAACGTAAGTCCTTTATCAAAATTATTGCCACGATTCCGTATTTGAAATCTCATCCCACTAACACTATTTGCGCCACCTTCGCTAATACGAGCAGTTGTATTAGCAATAAATCCACTGAAAAAATCTGATAAGGTGTCTAATTCACTCGAACCATTCGCTCCTAGATATGCAAAGGGATAACGGTTACCGATCGCGAGCCCTACTCCCACACCTGATGAGCGACTAAATCCTGATTGTTCATCATAACGTCTGTAAGTGATTCTATTTCCTGCACTCTCAAAATTAATTGAAGCACCATTTTCAAATGTGATATTGGCATCTTGCATAAACAAATCACCTGAATTTAGATTCCAATGGGTGTTATTATTCATGCTTTTTAACGTTCCACCTGTGAATGTGGTACCCGTAATGGTGACACCATCTATCTTAATAGCGCGTAGAGTACCCGCATTAATCTTATCCGCTGACAAGTTTGCAATTTTCGCATTGGTAATAGCTCCATCTTTCACTTGCAAAGTATCGACAACCGCTGTTCCTAATTTGGCATTGGTAATAGCTGCGTTTGCAATGGCAGCCGTACCGATAATTCCATTACGGATGAGTGTGTTCCCGTTCAGTTCAATCAGGTTCCCACTGATACGAACACCTTCACCAGATAAATTTATTGATGAAATTAATTCATTTTCATTGACCTTCAACTCAATTTCATTGGCCAACTGAGTGATGGTTGATTCTGCTCTTATCATAGGACTACTAACCGGGCCAGTACTATTAAAAGTAGAGACCTCTGTAACCTGCGATGTTTGAATCGGAAAAAGCATGCGGTTACTTGAGCCAATTTGGCCATAAAAACGACAATCTGTATTCCAAATACCAAATTCAGAAGAAGGTCTGTGTCTAAGGGCAATATACTTTCTTCCTTCAAATACACAAGTAATCATGGTCCATGAATTAGTATACTGTACATCTGTTGCTTCAAAATAACCAGATGGTGCGGTTCCATTTTGATTATTATTGAAAACAATCTCTATTTTTCCAGAGCTGTAATAGCCACTAACTCTTCGCCCGGTTAATGTCCCAACAACGTAATTACTAGCTCCACTCACATCGGATCGACATAATAAAATGACATAATCATTTGAGGAAGAAAAGCTAAAGTCGACTTTATGTTCTGTCGCTTTTTTCGCTAATTCTTGATTTAATGTGGTTGTTGTGACCCTCTGTTGAATTTGTGTAGCTTGTTGATCAATAGAGGACTCTGCACTAGTCATTCGTGTTCCAAGAGAATTCACATTGGATTGCAAGCTACTAACAGTTTGATTAATTCCATTCACACTGACTGATAAACTACTCACTTGATTAGATACACTCGTTACTTCACCAGCAATAGATTCCACATAAGATTGTTCCGCTTTCAGGTTTATGGATTGAGATAAGTGGTGAATGGAAGTTTGAGCACTGTTAATCGCAGAAGTGTTTCCATTTACCTTTTGCGTTAAGCTGCTTACAGTTGATTGGATAGAATCCGCTTTTTGGTCAATCGATGACGCAAACTGCTCTACATTTAAAATGGCCCCCTCTACATCTTCAGGGGCTGGTGTCCAGTCAGTCTTTTTATTGCCCTTTTCCAATTTAATGTCCCATATATTACAGGAAAAAGCACGATTATAGCTGGGTCTATTCGGTTGAATGTAGAGGTGGGCATTATCTACATTCATATCTCCTGTTGTGAAATATAATTCATATTCATGTGTTCCATTGTCATTCGGATATGCTGTGTCGCCAGTTGACCACGAATTGGTGATACGTACACCGTTTCTATAAAGACTAATTGATCCGCTCGCCACGAGAGTACCATGACCAGCCAACGTTAAAATATCACCCGTCAACTTCTTTATCTTAAATGAGAGTACGTACTTTGTATGCGGTTGAAATGCTGTTCTGTCTATCCTTATTCCAGCCTGATTTGAGGCATTGGATACACAATTATATACATATCTATCACGGGTTACTGTCCCATTCCATGTGATTATTCTGCTCAAACTAGCCAGATTTCTACCACCAATCTCTAACCCATTCAAATCTGCTCTCAAGCTAGTAACGCTTGTTGATATACCATTCACATCGACGGTTAAACTACTCACGGTCTGACTTACAGATGTTATGTCATCTTCAAGTAATTCCAGTGCACTTTGTTCCGCTTTCAGTTGAATAGCTTGCGCGTTCGCGTTAATTTGAACTTGTTGGTTTTGAACATTCCCATCCAAAACATCGACACGATTAATCGCTAAACTAACTTCTCCCGCCAACTCATTCACTTCATAGGACAAACTAGACATGGATTGATTGATTCCAGAGAGGTTATCATACAAATCGATAATATCTCCGCTTAACAAACTAATCTGAGAATTCACACTTGAAACAACACCATCTATTTCATTCTGTAACCCTCTACGAACTTCTTCAATTTCTTCATCCGTGTATTCTTTTGCTTCTTGTTTGAAGATGTTCTTGGCTTCCTCACTCACCATATCCCATGTGATTGTATCATCGGCAATCATCTCAGCTAGAATCATGTCCTGGCGAATCATTTCTGCCACTTTATCACCGAACAAAATATCATCCGTGATAATACGAATGGTTTGAGCTTCAATTTGGGGTGTAAAGTCACTTGCTCGGCCATGAGTATTTACAGCTCTCACTCGGTAATACCATAATTCATCTGTTTGCACCTTATGTTGGAATCCGTTTGCTCTCCCCTTCCACAGTAAATGCTGTGAATCAGGAACAAAGTCTTTCACTTGCGAGCCATACACTTCGTAATGACTAATATAAACTTCAACGTCATAGTTCCAGTACAACTGAATGACTTCATATCCACCCACTGCAGATAGGTTTGTAGGAGCATTGGGGACAATATTAGGATACTTCCCATTGGTAATGGGACCACCACCACTATCCCATCTTCCACGATTGTCGTTAATTTCATTTATAACCCGATCTAATTTATCATCAGAGTGAACAGATAAAAACTGTCCCATCTCGACAATCGCGGTTCCTTCAATATTGAGCACGTCATATTCCATTGCAATAATGCGCGACTGAATTTCAATCGGTCTAGCAAACTGACGGTCGATTGCTCTGGTGGTATCTCCTAAACTTGCCTTTTCGTGTTCATATCCAGCAATTGATTCTAGTAATTCAACAGATAACTGATAATTGACTTCTGGTTTGTTTGCTTTCTGTAACTGTTCCCATGTGGCATGAAGTAATTCTTTTGGGTCTTCAATATTATGGTCAGCCCAAATCCCTTCGCGGTGGAGAAGCTTCCCGTTCTTTTCTCGGCCATATTTTTGTAAGGCAATCGGATCACCAACCCACAACTGCCCTTTCGGTTTGTTAACTGGATCACCGTTTGAAACTTTCCATTCCACTTCTCCAAAATCAATGTAACGAGTAAAACCTCCTGTTTCATTCCCTTCATCATCCTCAATGGGTAATGAAGCCCCGCGCCCATATAAGGCTGTGACAGGGTAAGAAAGTAAAGTCCGTTGGATTTCTTCAATATCATGGTCAATTTCATATCGCTTTCCACGGTCTGCCCCTAAACGTTGGACAATCTTGATAACTCTCCTAGTAATCTGATTCTCATCAAATTCGACTATATCTTTAAACTCTCCGCCCCACACCTCAAGTATCTTCCACACCGCATCGACAGAAGATAAATAATAAAAGTTTGTGGTTCCTTTACCTAGTTCAACTTCCACTTCTCCTTCCCACCGTGTGGGTTCAAGTGCAGTGGTTAGAGCTTCATTGGCTGTTTTGTCAACTAATCGTTTATCAACAATGATTCGTTCCTTATTTTCCATAAATGCCGGTTCACAGATAGCTGTTGTTTCTGGACCGTTCTCATTATCAATGTCATCTAATTCCTTAATGACGTATAGTCGTAAATCACCATCTTTATCCCGGAAAACCACTTGATTTTCCTCAACCACATATTGAGCATCTTCCACATCTGCTTCAATGGTAAAAGAAAAAGAAGAACCTCGGTTAAGTTCTTCTCGAAATGGTGCCGTTACTAATCCTGTTTCCTCCGTTAAAACCGTTACTATTTTGTCATTCGGATTAAAAATATAAAGTTCGGCCATATACTTCCTCCTTTCTATTCCGGCATAACTACTAATGAAACTTTTCGATATAGGTCAAGCTTGTTGGATGACTAGCTTTTAATTGTACAGTTCCAGGCTTCAATATGAATTTTTGCCAATCACTTTGTAAAAGTATTGCGACCGCCAAACTATTCCCATTAAGAGATACTTTTCGTTTCTTATAGTCAATCTCCAACACATCGCCTGAAATAAAGGGATAATTCAAAATCACTTTGCCACCTACATTATTTTCTATACGATAGTTAGAAGTTTGACTGTTAAAAACGGTCCTGCTTTTCCATGTCGTTTTTGCATTCCCTGTAATGGTATACGGATGAAAAGAATTTGAAAGTTGTAAACTAGTGGAATCCCCATGAATATAAGGGTCTAACATTTTTAATACAACGGTCACTTCCCCATCGCTTTCCGTAAGATTTTCAATGTCATATTCTCCTTCTTGAATGACCTCAATTTTCTTTGTTGGCGTAATATCACGGATAATTGTAAATGGATTGTCCGTACTAAAAACATTGAAAATCTCATGTTTTTTAGCTTCAAATTCTTCAAGGTTATCTGCTTCAATAAGAAAAGACACATATACATTCCTCGACTTTTTCTTGCTCCGTTTTAAACGCTCTCCGTCACTTGCTTTGTTTTCCCTTGTTTCTCTTTCAAAGTTTGGCGAAAGGATATGAAAAGAATTTACCCAATATCCTTTGTTGTGCATATCGAATACCTTTCCATCCTCATAAATAATTTTAAAATTTAATCGGCTTTTCATATCCTCACCTCACCTTAGGTTTTCTTTGATTCCGATGATTTTCTCGGTCAATGTTGCCTTTCACACTTCTCCATACAATGCTACCTACTTTATTTCCATCCATGATAACATCAGAAGAATCAATGTTGACTATGACATTATTGACCATGGATTCTTGTCTAATTGCGAGATTTTCAGATAATTTATTCTGAGCTTGTGCAATCAATTTGGCTATTCTCATCGCATGACTTCCTTCAAAAGGAACAATAGCTTCTGCAACGTCACCAAAACCAGCATTTCCGGCAATTACAGGATCAACAAAAACCCCTCCGGTTTTGTGCCACTTCACTCCGAATCCAGTAGGGTACGTTATCTCTTTACCAAGAATGTTTCTTGTGCCCGTATTTAACGTGAATTTAGGAAGTTTAGGTAAGGATGGTGTAGGAATTTTTAATTTTAAATTTGTAAAGAATCCTTTAATATCATCAAGAAGTTTGCTAACCAATGTCTTCGCTGTTTCAATTGGATTTAAAATGGCGTCCTTTACTTGTTCAAATCTTCGTTTAACAGTATCTAAAATGAGGGATACAACAGTACTTACTTTTTCTTTCATATTATCCCAGATACCTGTGAAAATCGCCTTTGTTTGGGTTAACTTGTCGGAAATAATAGAACGAATATTATCCTGCCATTTTGAAATATTGTTCTTGATAATCCCGATTACTTTTCCGATATACTCTTTGATGATATCCCAAATCTTAGCTTGGGTCTTTTGGATTGTATCCCATGCACCCTTCCAATCACCATTAATCATTTGCATGACCGCTTTAATAATTCCCTGAACAGCTGTTACACCAATTTTAATGACGGTTTTAATGGTTTCCCATACGACTTGGATGGTAGTTTGAATGGAAGTCCAAACGGTAATGATAATCGGTAACAATCCTTCCATTACCTTACTAATAATCATCAGAATAAAGTTCCACACTTTTTCTGTGCTGGTTTGAATGAGCTCTTGGTTTTCATGCCAAAACTCCACCATACTACCAAAGACATCCATGACAAAGGAAACCACGGTATCTACCACGGTCATTACTAGATCTTTGATGAATCCCCAAACTTGATTAACTTTTTCACGGAAGGTTTCATTCTTGTTATAAAGAACCACAAAAAGTGCAATTAATCCTGCAATTACAGCAATAACAATTCCTATCGGTCCTGTTAATGCGGCAATGGCCACTTTCGCTTTTGCAAATATGGGTCCTGCCCTTGCAACTATAGGTAAGATGGCTGCAACGGTCTGTAGGATATAACCAAGAACGATAAGCAATGGCCCTATTGCTGCAACTACTCCTGCAACCACAACAACAATGAACTTCATCCTGTCGGACATATTGCTAACTCTGTCCGTTACATCTGAGATAATATCAGCAACTTTACCGATAACTGGAGCAATGACATCTCCAAATTTAGCAGCCGCATTTTGAGCTTTAATTAATGCGCCTTTGATTTTTTCCCCTGTGGTATTGTTCATTTTCTCAAAGGCTTCGTCTGTTGCTCCTGCTGCATCTCCCATGGAAGCAAGAATCTCATTAAATTCTTCGCCTTCATTGCTCAATAAAACCATCGCTGCTCGTCCAGCTTCAGAGGAACCAAACATATCCGATAATTTCAGACCTGATTTGTCAGCCTCTTCTTGTAAAACGCCTAAAATATCAGCCGTATTTAGTCCATCTTCTTGTAATTGCGCAAAGGATTTCCCCGTCTTTTCACGGAGAATCTTATCCGTTTTTGAACCAGCTTTTCCAAGTTCACCAAACATGGCATTCATGTAGGTTCCTGCCTCAGCTGTAGCAATACCATTTTTCGTTAATACAGCGTAACCAGTACTCAACTGAGCTAAATTTACATTTTGTGCTTTAGCTGTAGGTATGACTTTCCCCATCGATGAAGCTAACTCATCAACCGTGGTTTTCCCTTGGTTCTGAGTATTAATAAGCATATCACTTACATTCGTAGCTTCCTCAGCTTCAAGTCCATACGCATTTAAAGCCGTGGTCATAATGTCAACGGCTGTTGAAGTACTTGTAAATCCACCCTTAGCCAATTTAGCTGCTTTCGCTGTAAACTCAACCGCATCCGCTTGGTCAATACTAGCTGATATCGATTGATAAACAGCTTCACTATATTCATCAAAAGAAACTCTCATATCGGAAGATGCATCACGAATGGCATTTTTATAGTCATTCATATCATCTGCCGAGCCATCTAACAGAGTAGACACCTTTGCAAAAGCTGTTTCTTGGTCAATGGCGAACTTACTAGCTGCTGCTCCTGCTGCTGCGATGGGAAGTGTTAAACCTGTCGTCATGGCTCCGCCAACATCGACCATTTTTTTCCCGGTTTCATCCAATGACTTTGAAACTTGCTTAACCTTGTCTTCCTTTTCAGCTAATTGCTTATTTACTTCGGCTAGTTCATTCGCTAAACGTTGTTCTTTTAACTGAGCATCAAGAAGCTTACTGTTTAGTTTTTCAACTTCAACGGAGTTCTCTCCGTACATATCTTTCGCTTTTGCTAGTTGTTCTTCTGTGAGCTTTACCTTATCTTTGGCTAGGTCATGTTCCTTTGATAAGTAGTTTACTTTATTTTTTAAACGGTCCGTTTCGGTTCCGTTTGCTTTTAATCGCTCATCTTGGAGCTTGAATTCTTTTCTTAGATTGGAGCTTTCTCGCCCCATTTCACGAAGGCCATCATTGAATTCTTTATTAAAAATACTAAACTTGACTTTAGTTTCCGGGGTTTTTGCCATTCAGTCACCCCCTACATCGGATTGTTTTGCCATGCATCAAACGCTTGTTTTCCTTCGAAAATCCGCTCAACACTAGCAATTGGGTAATGCCAAAAGATATCACTATCAATCCCATACACCAGGCAATAAAGAACATATTTATCTTCAATACATTCAATATTAAGTGTGGGAGGTTTTATCTTTTGCGCTTGCCCTTTCCCGACTTTTTTTTCGTGCTATTTTGTAAACCTCTAGCAAAGTTATTTTTATTTCCTTCTGAAAAATAGCCTTCTAGCAATTTCCCAAACAACTCTGTTTTTTCATCCATCGGTTCATCGTATTGGTCTAAGAAATCTTCTAAAGAAAGAGTAAAGTTTTTATTAATCCCAACTACAGCAAGATAGATAACTTGTTCATATGCCAATAAATCAAAACCTGGTGCCATATCCTCTTCTTTTTTATCCGTGTCAAAATCTACAATTCCAATAACATCGGTTATGGTTGAGCCTTGTAAAATACCTAGTTGTTTACCGATAAGTAACGACTTATTGGTTAATGCTGCAGGATACTTTTTTGTTTTTAGTACAACTTCTTCAAACTGTCCTTCGCTCGTTTCAATAATTTCTTTTTCTTTTAGAGTTACAGTGAAAATTTTCATCTATCATTCTCCTCAACATTTTATTTTCCAAGAAAAAAAGAGCAGCATATAACGCTACTCTTTACGGTGTAGGAATCTTTTCTACCAGTTCATAAGTAAATAACTTGTGCCAATTTTCTTGAATGTTTGTATCTTGTAGTTCAGAAGCAAAGGCTTCATAGTACAAGTTTTTCTTTTCATCCGGATATGCTGTTATCTCCACTTCCATTTCGGCGACTTCATCCGCTCCGTTTTCGATAGTAAAACGGAATCCTGTAGCACTTGAACACTTCGGAAAAGCAATCAGCTTCACAACATCTTCAAACTCATCAATCACATCAGCAGTAAATACAAATTCCTTCCCTTTGCTGTTCTGTGAATATTTATATACTCCGGGCTTTAAGTCTGTTGAATTAATACCAAAAATATCACGAACCACTTTTACTGGAATATGAGCTGAAACTGTTAAATCAATTTTTTCAGGTTTTGTGATTTTCCGCACTTCAACTCCTTCACAACGTTTAATGATTTCCTTTAACGTTGTTTCTCCACCAAGATTCCCGACACATCCAAATTTCGTTCCTTCTTTTTGTGTCCCATTATCAAAGAATTGAACAGAACTATTTTTGATGGCCATTGCATCAAAATTCTCTACAACTGTTGGCATCTATAACGCCTCCTTTAGTAATTTATCCACTGTCTCATTAATGCTTTTTAATACCGGAGAAGTTGAATTATCTAATCCATCCTCCATAAACCTCTGTTCCCTTGGATTAAAGGGTCCTCTTCCTTCATTAGGAAAGACGAGATAGCCGAAACTTCCACGATTTTTGGCCGCTCCGCCTCTGGACTTAACTGTAAATTCTAAGTTTCCAGTGTCACTCTTAGACCAATTGCTCATTTTAGCATGACGTTTGATACGGGCATATTTCCCCTTAGAAACAGGGATACGTGCAGTAATGTGGTCCGTTACCTCTTTCACACCTGTTTTATGAAGGACATCATTTAGAACCTTTTCGACATTCCCCGGCAATTGCCTTAGCTTTTCTTCCAGTAATTCCACTTCTGAAAAATCAATCTCATATCTTACACTCATAAGGCATCTTCCTATTGAATATGAAAGTCACTTGGTCTAGGTATTCATCTTGGTCTTTTTTCTGTAACCTTCTTTTCATTGTTCTTTTGAAATTAATTCCTTTTACATTTGAAATCATGGAAATGACATCAATGGATTGTTCATCAACAAAATCATTATCTTCACAAACATAAACAACAAAGATTTCCTGTGAGAGTGATTTAGAACCATCTACACTTTCTATATCCCCATACACTAACAAAAAGTAATTAAGAACATCCGGCACTTCATCTTGTGCAATATCATCTTGAAAAGTGGGAAGGCTAAAGTGATTCCGTATCGTTTGGAGCATCTCTTGATTCTGTTCTTGAATATACTTCTTTGTCTTCTCGTTCATTTGTTCTTCCCACCTCCTGTAAATAGAAAAAGAGGAATTTCTTTTCTCTATCACTGTCCACCTTTAAAACATCAAATTCCATATTATCAATCATACATTTCAACTGATTTTTGTTTATCGTACGAAAAGATGGTGGATATCTCGTTTTCACCTTCATATCAAGACTACTTCCTAGCGCACCAGCAAGCTCATAGTCACTTTCCCTACATGACAATTCTCGAAAAGCAAGTTTCCCCTCTTTTTCAAAAAAGACACCTATACGCTTTCCTCGTTCAGAGCGCTTTGTTTTCTTATGCCCGAAATAAAGGAACCCGTCATTAAAGGTCTCCTGATATGCTTTCATTTACGACACCAACTCTCCCTAATGCAACTTCTAAAATCAGCCTTTTTAATTCGTCTGCATAGTTTTCTTCAAACTCATCACCTGCGTTGTTATAAACATAACGACACCGTTCCAGGAGGATTTCTTTTGGCCACTTCTCTTGAGCAAAATTAAAAGACGCACCTGTCAATGCTGAAAGGTACGCCTTTCCTCCTTCAAGTAATTCTGCTAGGTCTGTATCTTCCTCGTTCCATGTAATACGAAGTTTTGACTTTAACTCATCCACTAAGTTGTTTTGATTCCCGCTCATGAGCAGTCCCTACTTTTTATTCGTTGATTTCTTACTAGTCGTTTCAGATGTAGTATTAGAATCATCTTCGTCAGGATCCATAGGTGGGTCTTCAACTTTTGTAGGTTCTTCTTCCTTTTTCGACTTTGTTTCCTTTTCCTGAACGGGTAGTTCGGGGCCAAGAAATGCCTTTTTATATTTGTTCTCCTCAGATTGTAAATATTCAACTCTCGAAGGGTCAGCAGAGAATCCAAATTTCGGATAAATTTCCCCTTCTTTATACGTAATGTTTTTATGTTCTTTTTCAACAAATGCACTTAATACTTGATAGGTCATTTACAAGTCCTCCTTATGGTGTTGGCGTTTCCCCAATTTGACTAATATCAAAGACACGGAATGAATCTGCATCAAGTGGACGCCCGTTTGCCAATTGTCGAATTAAATAGAGTCGCTGGTCCTCAATCATTCGAAGAACATCAGTTGTTTCAAGTTTTTGTGTTGTCGCAACTCCCATGAAGTAATCCTTTGGTTTCCCTGAAATCATCTTTCCTAAAGGAACTGCAGGAGATTGAACAATTGTAAGTCCTGGAACAGCAAAATTGTTGTAAGTCCATGTACCGTCATCACGTTGCTTGGCACCAATTGCGAAAAGTCTCATTGCATAATCTAACGGATTAATAATTAGAGTAACTCCTGTATAACGACGAGTGCCATTCTTTGTAGTTGGAGCTAAAATTTCTTTTCCAATCGTAGCAGGAGTGAAGTCAGGTAAAGGAATTGCTTGTTTATCTTGGTACTTTCCTCCAACAATATCAGCCTCTAAATCCTTCATCATTCCAATAGGCTTTTTATCCCCGTCACCTTTTACAATTACGTTTTCCAATTCATCAGCAACAACTTCACTCATAAAAGTACGAACATAGCGATCTAACCAAGTCGGTCCAAGTTCAAACATTGCTTTCGAAACAACTAAGAAACCACTAAGCTTGAACATTCCTTGTTCGATTGTACGGAACCCTTCATCAAGCATTTCCTGAATAGCTGCAGTAACATCTCCCCAGAACGCAACTGGTTCGCCTGGTTTTCTTAATACCCAAGCCGTTGTAGCTCCTGTTTGTTGGAAGTTAACTAACGACAACAAAGGATGTTCCTTTTCAAGGTCCTCAAAAACACGTTCAAATACGGTTGGAGGCATTAGCTTAATGACTTCATCAAATGACTCTGCTTCAATAGCTGCATTATAAAATTTCTTTTCTTCTGTCGTAAGAACACGAACACCACGAGAAGCTAATACTTGTGCATCCCAATTTTCTTCTTCTGCTTGCTTTGCTTCTTTTACAACGCTGTTCATCATATCTTGAATGTGAACCATGTTATTTTCAAAGTTTGAGATAATAGTCTCGGCTACATCATTAGCATCGCCACTCTCAAATGCTTCTCGCATCGCTTTAATTCTTTCTTCTTTGTTCTCAATTGCAGTTTTTGTGTCGAGGTTCTTAATACCCCCTGTTCCTCCAAAATACTGCAAATTCATTTTTGTAAGATTCTTCTGCTGTACAGTTTTTAATAAAGCTCTACTCTTTGTCATGTTTTTCCTCCTATTAACCAAAATAAAAAGCGCCTATGCTTGGCGTTTCAATCGGATTAAAATATTTTCGTTTGTACTAAATTGTTCTGGATTTGAAGCCTTTTGGTGTTTTTGGCGAAATCTCTGTAATACACTGTTCTTAAAGTCTTCCGGATCTGAATTTTCAACCACTTCTTGTTCCTCATCCACACGGTCAGCAAGTCCTACTTCAACTGCTTCATTAGAAGTAAACCACGTTTCATTTACAATCATAGTGTCTATTTCATTTCGTTCACCCTTATATCTACCCATGTAGATATCTGCAATCGATTTATCAATTCCTTCAAGAGCGTTTAACGTTTTCCTTATGTCAGTTTTTGTTCCCCATGCAAATGTTGAACCCTCATGAATCATTAACATAGAGCCAAGACCCATTACAATTTCATCACCAGCCATTGCTATGATTGAAGCTGCAGAAGCTGCAATACCATCAATATGCATAATAATTTTTGCTGAATGGTTCTTTAACTGGTTATAAATCGCGATACCATCAAACACGTCTCCTCCGTAACTATTTACATGTACATGGACAGAGCTTGTTGTGATGTTTTTCAGGGCATTTTCCACATCGGTTGCCGTGATATATTCTCCCCACCATGATTCACCGATGTCTCCATAGATTGTTATTTTAGAAGTTTCAGTATCAATGGCCTCTGCTTTAAATACTTTATCAATCTTTGGCAGAGTGTTATATTTCTCATTTCTAAATCTCTTTTTTGTCATTCACTTTCACCTCCCTCCAGAGATTGAATGTCTTGATAATTCTTTGTAACATATCGCTTGTTAGCCCATTCCTCGTGAATTGGATCTCTTCCAACTAGAGCTAGGATGTCATTAAAACTAAAGCCTATCGCAAAAAGCTTGTCAGCTGCGGAAGCAAGTTGAGTAATATCAACGACTTTTATTTGATTTGTATCAATCTTCATATACGTACGTTCTAAGAACTGTGCCTTGGTGTACATTTTCCGGTTGATTTCATCCATGACTAGCTCAACAATTGGTTTTATACCAAACATAAGAAAACTATCAACAAGTTTTTCAACATCAGCAACATCACCCTTAATTAATCCTCTTGGAATGTGCAATGGCATTGCCACAAAATCAATAATGTCGTTTATCATTTCGCGGATATCACGACTCGTACCAATATTTCCTGCGTTACCCTTTTGACCATCGCTCATATCTTCCATCGCATAACCATCCTGTATTTGAAAAGCCGATCCTTCTTTGTCCGGGTCAAACCAATTCTTTAACTGACCTTGGAACATTTCATCTATAGCTTCTTGAGTCTCTTTGTCCTGTGGTCTTATAAAATCCCCTTTAATTAGATAACGCTTATTGTTTTTTCGTTTATAGTAATTAATCCCTGAGGCCAGTAGCTTCCCATAGTCTTCATATAGACTATTTATGACGTTCATCACATTTCGGTTATTAAGCTTAATATTTAGGACATCAGATTCCAGAAATGTTTTATCGAGCTTCAGTTCACCTATAACGACATCTCTATAAACATTTTCTTTAAATGCATATTCTTTCTTTGAATAATCATCTGCCACATACAACTGATCATCTTGCATAATAATCAACACCTCATTATTCATGATTAAATTGTTTATTAAGCTATGAATAAATTCTGTTGCATTTTGGTTTTGATTGGGTTGTACATTTAAGAGATAATAAGTCTCGCCTCTTTTTTCTTTCCCTTTTTCAAAAGTTTGAAATTCACACCTACTAACCGTGTTAGCAATTAAATCAATACACGACTCAACCGCTAACCGCTTGTAATAAGCCTTGACGTTTAGTTCAAAGAAATAGCCATCTAGTTTAATCGTATTGTTTGAACCAAACCATGCTCTAAACCAATCAAACGCTCCCACGTTCTCACCTCCCTCATGCTTAATAGTTGTACGATTTAAATATTTTTTTAACATTATCTTTTGTTATTGCGGTTTGCTCTTTCAAGTCAGAATCAAAGTTCAAAGCATGTAAAAAAGCGAAAAACCCATCGGTCTTCCGCTTTTCTTTATCGATTTTCTT
Source organism: Alkalihalobacillus sp. LMS39 (assembly GCF_022812285.1). NCBI lineage: Bacteria > Bacillati > Bacillota > Bacilli > Caryophanales > Bacillaceae > Alkalihalobacillus > Alkalihalobacillus sp. LMS39. Next base: position 2,207,153 of record NZ_CP093300.1, on the reverse strand, counting down.
ATATTCAACATTACCGTTATGATGTTCTTCCTTATAAACATTCCCAACATACCAACGCATCAGTGGATCATCTCCAAACACAACTGTACGTTGTACAAACATTTCTTCAACAAGAGGAGACAACATTGCATGTGTTGCTGCACCTCTCCGAACAATTTCCACATCAAAGCCAGCTGTTGTGAAGGCTTCTTTTAGGATTGTTGAACGGTATAAATCCATGCTGACCTTCAATATTCTGAATGTCTTAGCCTGCTCAACAAACCAATTTAACACATGCCCAGAATTAATTGATTCATCATAGACAACAGTTAGTAACTTCTTCTCTATTGCTAAAGCAATAATCTCCTGATTGATATCTTGAAGCTTCGGAGCCGTATGGTGCATGAACGTATGCTGCATCCAGTAACGCTTTCCATCAAATTTAAATAACAATCCAACAGAGCAAAAGTCTCTAATTTGTGCAAAGTCAACAGCACCGATTGCTTCTATTCCCTTAAGTTCTTCAGGAAAAGGCTTTTCAGTTGCTAATCGTTCCTCATAGGTTGCAACTTCCTTTCTTGCATCTTCAACAGGCAAATTCATACGTTTCGTCATGAATTCTGTTCGCAATGCGCTATTCAGCTGCATGTCATGATATTCTAGCTTCATTTCTGTCTGTAAATGTTTATTGTAACGATATGAAGGGTTGGCTTTCTCCCACATATCAATGTTATCAACTTCTTTTTCATCGTCCAATTTACAAATGAAAGGAAACAGCGTTGATTCGGGAAGTTCTTTGTTAAGGACCATTTTAGCTTCTGCTTTTAAATCGTCCAGGACTCCACCGCGTATATAACCATCTGTCGTGATGTAGAATGTCCGTGGGTCTGGTTTCTTACCTAAACCGGATGTAAATACTTTCACATCACCGTAGTTGTCATATTCATGTATTTCATCAAAGATGATAACACCACTTCGCTTACCATCCTTCGTTCTGGCGTTTGACGTGTTGTATTCCATTTTTGATTTTGTTTTTTTGTGCTGAATAAGAACCTTTGACTTGTAAAAAACCTTTTTCATTTTTTTACTGTGTTTCGGATCGTCCAGAACATTGTACACATCTTCAAACGATGTTTTGGCCTGTTTTTCTGATGTAGCAACAATATCGATGTCGTAATTCTGTATGCCATGATGTCCTGTCAACATAAAAAAGCTGTTATAAGAAATGTAACCATTCTTACCAGCTCCACGACCAATCTCAATTAAAAAACGGTTGAACATCAACCGTCCATCTTTATACCTAACGCCAAAAATGAAAGCATTACAAAATTTTTGCCACACAAATAACTCAAAAGGAAAATAGTCTGCAGGAACCTCAACAGATTTTTCTATTGCTTCTGCATCGATAACAACTTCTGGTTGATCTAACTTCCAACGTAGAAAATCCATTAATAATTTTTGTTCTTTACAAGCTTGGATTTTACCACTTTCAACCATGTACATGTATTCATCGATGTAAGGATGATACTTATACATCTTCGGCATCGTCATCATCCTTATCAAACTTAGATGCTCTTAATTCAAGTTCTGCTAGAATTTTCAACATTTGAGCATTTGTTTTGTTCAATTCATTAATACTCTCGTTCTTTTTTTCCCCTGATTGTTTTCCATTTGACCATTTGACGACAACTCCCCGTCGAGAGATATCATCAATTAGCATATTTTTTATGTCCCACATCGACATGTAATCACACACTAAATCCTTAAAGTGACTACCGAACGTCCCATTATTTTTAAGTTGGTTTAATAAATCATTTTTTATTAATTCTCTAAGTGGATTTTGCTGTTCTAATTGAGAATCAGGTTGCATTTCCTCAATTTCGGGTGCGAATTGAGGCAGTGATGCAGTATCTCTTTGCCAATTATAACGTTTTTTCCAGGACTTAACCGTATTAATCGAGACTTTGTATTTTTCGGCAATTTCTTTGTATTTCATTTTATTCAAATAGTCGATATGAGCGAGTTTGCGCGTGTCTGAATTAATATTCATTCATATACACCACCCCACTTTTTGTTTTATTTTATTCTTGTGTGCACCCTCTAACTGGGAAATAATTTGGGTTTCTTTGTGTGCACACCTCCCGTTATGTGAAAACCTCAAATATATTTTTACCGCTCTCCCCCTCCCGTTGAGCCACCCCCCAGTAGAAAGCTGATTTTTTTTACCGGGGGGTGTTATCTACAATTTCTCTGATTATATCAATCACTAATTACCATCTCTCTTCATTCATGAATTTAGGTTTTCTCGTTTCTTCTAGCCGATCATGTATTTCATTGTGACAACTAATGCATAAGCATTGGAGATTATTTAACGACAGAGCCAGTTCTGGATGAGTCTTAACTTCTTTAATGTGATGCACGTTCTCTGCTTTATGATAGCTTCCTTTTGACTTGCACATTTGACATTCATAATTGTCACGCTTCAAGGCTTTCTTCCTAAGCGATAACCATTCCTTAGACTTATAAAATTTCATCAGGTTTCCTATCTTAATAGCAGCTAGTAATTCTTGCCTAATCTTCATTTCCTGCTCTTCCTTTTTACTAAGTACGATAAAACAGCATTAAGAATAAGAATAAGAGGAAGCGTTACATACATCCTTAAGAACCAACCACCCTCAATCATAATTATCAACCTCCTTCTTGCTAAAAAAAAAAGACCACTCATTGAGTGACCTTATTTACCTCATTTACCTTGTTGTTCTTATTTAGCCTATCTATGGGATATCCATTTTCATCGTAAGCGATAAAACCTTTCCTCAACAAACTAGACATATAAAATAAATTATACACAAAAGGAAAAAACAGCCATGCTACTCCAAATGTGGCTATCGTTAAAACAAACATAATAATTGCCCATTTTATATCTCCTTTAAATAAAGGATTGAGGAAACCAAAAAACAACGTAGGCCATGAAAAGCCCATCTTTACGTCTTTCGTTTCTCCAGAATCTATATGTTTAAATCGTATGTACATTATAATAAACACACCTCCTTATTTCCGGACCTTCAACCACATAGACTATGTCCTGTTTGCAACAAATAAAAAGAACCAAATTATCGTAGTCTCATTTTCAGTAAATTCTAGTTCCGTATAATTTTTTATTTATATCTTTTATGAACATTTCTAAAACGCCTAATAACGCCTCAACTTTATTCGTAATATTATTATATCGACGTTCTATTTCATAAGTAACACCCATTTCCGATACATCATACATGATTTCTTCAGCTAACGAGTTACTTATCTTTTTATCTTCATAAGCATAAGCGTTTGTTTCAAGGTCCCACAAGGTGGTTCTTTTTAATCTATAAATAAAATTCTCTCCATCGAATAGAACATACTTTATATCCTCAATCCTCATAACACTACGAAATCTACAACCAATTTTTGTTTTTATTTTTTCTTCCATCGCATCATTTACCTCGGAAACAAAAGTTAAAACGTAATCGTTATATAGCTCAAAGTCTTTTATTAAATTATTGAAATGAACAATAAGATCGGGTGGCAACGATAGATACCTTGCATCATTTTTAATTTTATCCCACTCTTTGAAATTAATTAAATAGTCCTTTGAATGTCGGTCGTTTTCAATATGTATTGGGTAGGGATGGAATTTCAAATCATTTCTCAGTTTTAACAAATCCTCATATAATGGTTCGTATATTGATTCTTTTCTTTCTTTCATCGCATTTTTACTAACTTCTCTCACTTTGACTCTTTCAGCCCCTAAATAAGTTAATGTACCCGAAATTAAAGAGCCATAAATCACTCCCACCCATGCGGCGGTAGCGGAATTGTTTAAATCAAGTTTATTAGCGACTTGGATAGATGCATATATAAATATAAATATTATAAAAAGGCTAACGATAATTTTCCAAAACCTATTAATTAATAGCTTTAATTTATATTCTCCTAGCATATAATACCCTTCCTTTCTTCCCAATTTATTCGACAAGAAAGAAGGTAAATCCTCTTGTTTCAACATAATTTCAAAGTATATTCTATTCATTACATAAAAAGACACCCACAGGAAAATAGGTGTCTTTGCAAAAAACTTTCACACTACCATAATACCACCTCTATACTAAAACGCTCTGCCTTCTTTCTGCCAAAAGTCTGCCAAAGTGAAAAATTTCTACCACCCAGACCCATATGACCTTTTTTTATTTCTTAAATACATCTTCTTCGCCAATTCGTGCATCTCGTCTTTCGGCTTAGATTTAATGATTTCAGATATATCAACAGTGTTGAGTTTTCTTTTCCCTTTTCGATACCCTTCTTCATTTAGTTCTTTCACCACCTTTGTAACACTCTCTAATTGTACGTATCTATAGATTGCTTTTTGTTCCATGGTTTTCGGTGAATAACTTTCAATCTTTGCAATATATTCCTCTAAATGAGCTATTTGTTTTTTCGCTTCTTCTATAAGCATTGTTTACACGACCTTTCTCTTATTACTACACCATATTTTATAGACTGATGCAGTCACCTAAACGATGTATCCCTTGATAAATTAACGTTTATTATATACCTCCTTCTGACTACACTCTTAATTAATTTATGGTGTTCTCATGAGTAAAAAATATTATTGTAACCATGGCATCTTCAAATTCTTCATTGCATCATCCATGGCATCTTGGTTGATTCCAATGTAATTCAATGTAATGCTTGGGCTTGAATGATTAAATATTTGTTGCAGCATAGCCACATCCTTTGTTTGTTTGTACGTATGGTACCCAAATGTCTTTCTCAATGTATGAGTACCAATCTCATCTAACGACACAAACTCAGCTGCTTCTCTTAAAATACGATATGCAGTAGATCTATCAATCGGACGGTTTTCTCCTTGTCTACTTTTGATAATGTACTCACCGTCTTTTAATGTTTTAGCATATTCCGTTAGTTCTTTCCTAAGCGGTGGTGGAATTCTAACTCTGTTTGATTTTCTTGTTTTCCTTTCCTTTAAGACGATATGAGTGTTTAACAAGTCTTCTTTTTTTAGTTGTAAGATATCCGATATCCTTAATCCAACCCCTGTCCCTATGATAAACATAATATAGTTTCTTCTGTTTCTGATTTTGAAATAATCAGCCATCACTTTTAACTTTTCAACGTTTCTTATTGGTTGAACCACATTCATGCTGTTGTCGCCTCCTTGTAAACTTCAATTTTCAAAACAAACGCCAAATTATAAAACGCTCTTGCTTTTAACCTGTAGTAACTTCTTTCCGACAACCCCAATTCGTTGTAAACTTCATAGTCAAACATTTGGTCTTGTTGCATATAGCGTAAAACGATGATTGATCGTTCCCTGAACGGTAATCGATTAGTAGCTTGTTGAACCTCTTTTATAAGCTTTTTCCTAGCTATTTCTAGGTCTACTCTTTTCACCGCGACTTCCTCCGTTGAAGAATTGTATTTATTATTCGTAGATGGAGGTAACAACGAAAATGTTTGTGTGATTTTTGGATAATTTTCAACTGGCTCACTTAACAGGGCGATTCTATATTCCTCCAGTATTTCTTCAACCTTTTCTTTTGTTTCTTTTGTATTGATTTCAGGTAACTTAAACATAAAATACCTCCTTAGCAAATTAATAAGAGATTCACCTTTGTCTTATTGCGCCTTTGTAACGGCCATAAATTGGTCGTTTTATCCCCATTAGCTCCTCGATGTCTCTTTTTTTAAAAGTAGTTGATTTATTTTGCTTGTTCTTAGGTGATTTTTTGTTCGTAGTTGCCTTTTTCATTCACTTCACCTCGTGAAGCCTGGACAAATAAAAAGAGAGCACTAATTAATAGCAGATTTGTCTGCTTCTAATTAGTGCCCTCCGATATCGGTCAGGCTTTTTATAATTTTTGTTTAACCGTAGTATCTACACGGTCCACTTTTCCGTTAATCCAAACGGCAACCTGGTCACCAAAACCACTTGCTGGTGGTTCGATTGCTATTACTTGTCCATCTTTTACTACGTATAAGGAATTTTTCATTACATCAATTTCAGCTGTCATTTTCTCTGGATTCACTACCATTTTTACCATATGAACCCCTCCCGATATGCTATAATAGTTGTAACCACACAACTAGCCATTTCGAGAGGGATGGCTTTTTTATTTCAACATTTTGAAGACCTTTCCTCCGGCTTTCTTCTTGATGATGCGCCCTCCTATGTGTTGAACACCGTTACCTTCTTTTAGTGCCTTTGCATCTCCAATTGTGTCAATGATTTTCTCGATCGTTTGAGCCATTTTTGTTATTCCTTTAAGTTTCATAGTCTTTTTTCCTCCATTATTGTTAAGTTGTCTTTTTCAAATGTGAATATGCTTCATTTTCTGCTCTTTTTATAAGTTTCGCTGTTTTCCTCTACTACACAACACTTACCACCCGATACCCTTTCCTTTTAAGCAATCATTTCTTAACCAAACCAGGATTAACCACTTTCAGTTCCTTGCCATCTTCTGTTCGGAAAATATAAGTTTTCATGAAAAAACTCCTTTCCTTTCTGGTCGTTTCCTCTTTCTTCCCATCACCAATTGCACTAATCGTTCCTTATCCATCCAGAAGTTTGGACTTCTCCTCACTCTGTCAAAGAGGACTAGGAATATTTCATCTGGATCGCATCTGAAACGTTTGGCGATTTGCCGAATGTGCACTCCGTCTATCCAGTCATTCTCGATTTGCTTAATTTCCGATGGTAACCAGTCATGTTTTAAGTCTTCGTTGACGATGTAGAAATTTTCTTTCGGCTTCATTGACTTTCACCGCACACATTGAGCAACAAAACAATTGCTCCCAAAAAACTCAACAAGAAAAAATACGCCATATTACCACTTCCTTTGATGTTAGTATTTAGCTACTTTCCTAAACTTCTCTTCTAGTTCCGTAAGTGTGAGATTCTCTAGCTTTTCCCCTTGAAAATTATGATGAATCCCACATTCTTTAAGTAATTTAATTAATTCTTTTTTCTTCTCTTCCACCGCAAATCTCAACATATTCACTCGCTTTTCCATAAGTCACCTCGGCTCCAAGTACTTTTCTATTTGAGTAGATTCATAGGCTTGTATATTTGATTTATAAAATTTCATTCCCACAGGTGTCTTATTGTCTCGATGTTGTTGTAAAAGAGATATTGCTTCATCCCAGCTGCAACCACGAAACAACCATATTGCACAACAATGGTTTTCCCATTGTTCATACTGGAAGTCTTTTGTTTTCGACCGTCCTTTGCTGTTATGACCGTTTTCTAAAGGTGATAAGGCGTCTTGCGGAACATATCCCAACACTTCGCAATATTCCATTTTCGAACGTGGTAACTTTCTCCTTATAGCTTTTGTTGCATCAAATGTATTCCACGTTCGAAATATCGTCAGCTGCTCAATGACAATGCCGCGCATGGTCTTTTCACCTTTGGCTCAGTGCCTAACATTTCGCACCAAGTTAGATAAGCATTAAAAGATTTGTCAAGTCTTGCTTGCCTTTCATCATCAGAACAATAAAGACATGGTTTAAAATGTGCAATGCTTCCACCTACACTAGAAGCGTCACCCGTTCCGTTGCATACTTTACACAATTTGACTCTCTCCTTTCTTTTTCAATCGCCAATCCTCACCTTTACACTCGATGAGGAACTCTTTCTCACACATCCCGAAAAGTCGGCTTGCACCCGCATATCCGATACGTTCTGACAATGTGCCTCGGTCTTCATTGCTACTAAACAAAATTGGGCGATTGTGACGGTACCGTTCGTTGATGATTTGATAGTAAAAATCCTCTTTTGCTTCTGATGGCTTTGATTTTCCAATGTCATCCCAAACGAGAACATTTACGTTTATCACTTGATGTAACAATTTATTTAATGTTTCGTTTTGGTCTTTAAGGAACATCGCATGTTGTAGTTCTTTCATGAAATCAATGTCTGAGATGACCAATGTTCTTATGCCTTTATTCATCAGCCATTTCGATGCAGCCACTTGCAAATGAGTTTTTCCTAAACCAAAACTATTATTTTCTCTTTTCGTTGTGGCTCGTATGCCTACATCCAGTGAGCGAATTCGTTGTTCCCCAAATTCAGCGATAAAGCCTAAATTGCAATTCCCGTTGTATTTGTTTGCCTCTTTATCGAAATTCTCAAGGAATCGTATTAAGTATTCCTTCATCGCTTCAAACAGCTTTACCTGGATGGGGCTTGTTTTGACATAGTTATCAAAACGGGCATTTTGAAATTCTGACGGAATCATTGAGCTCTTGAACCGTTTTTGTAGTTTGATTTGCTCTCGGCATTCACACTCTTTACCAACATCAATCATTCGTGGGGTACCGTCAGTGTTAAACTTCGGTTCCTTCGTAAAAGGATTTAACTCTTGCTCTTTTGTAAGTACAATCCCCTTATCGAAACAGATAGGACAATTGTAATTAACCTCCCCATGCGTGCTTTGCGTCGTGAAGCTCTCGAATTGCTTGTTCATAGCTTTTTCCGCTCTGCTTTGAAGTTCTTTCAATACGTCCTCGATGCTGGTAAGGTTGCTCATCCTCAGGCCTCGCTTTCTCTTTTGATTTTGCTTCCTGGTATGCGAGAAGAACTTGATGTTTGTCGAGTATGTATTTCTCGCAATAGGTAAATGCGTTTATTGTGTTTCCAGGTCTATTAGGCTTGTATTCTTTGAAACAATCTCGAAGTAACTCTAGAGATGTTTGAAACGGAACAATTGACAAGACGTTCCCGATTGCTTGGTAATCAGTCGGCCGAAGTATTAGCCCTTTACCTCGTAACTCCATAAATTCATTAGCAAGTTTGTCCACCTCATCATCATGCTTCAAAAATATTTCTTCGCGCGTTTCAGTAACAGTAGTTATATCTGTAGTAGTATCTGGTATTGGTGTGGTAACATTGACCATTCCAGTTGGTACATTTGACCTCATGGATGGGTCATTTTGACCACAATGTTTGGTACCTAACTTTTTGAACGCATCGTAATCAATCGTGTACCATTTTGTTTTGTCAAATTGTCGCTTGTTAAAGTTTCCAGAAATCAATAACCCATCTTTCTCTAATTCCGTTATCGTTTTTCGGATCGTCTTATCACCCCAGAAGGGAAAGTCTATGGCCCACTCTTTATAAGTCTTGTAAAACCAAGTTCTCCCCTCTCTCTCATGACTGCTTTTTTGTATCCAGTAATGGCATTGTTGTAGGATAATCGCTTTATTAAGTCCAATCACCTTAGCCAAACTAGGAATTATGACTAACGGCGGTTCGTCGAGTAAATACTTGTTCATGTTAGCCTCCTACGACTCTCCAATCTTGGCGAATCCCATTTGTTAATAAACTCGATAGCTCCTAAGAAGTCCTTGCGTAAAATATCCCGAAAAGATGTAACCCTGTATCTGTCTTTCAAATCCTTATGAAGACAAGTGAAATATTTCATTCTAGCTTGTGCTGATATTTCAGGATATTGCGAGTAAATGGTCTGTTTGATTTGTTGCTGAATTTGCTTTTGCTCATGTGATTTCAGTGTTTCTTGATGACTCTCCACCAGTTGGCGAGTCCTATTAAATTCATTGATATAGCGCACTTTAAACTCAATTGCTTTTTCACCTGTGTACCCCATTGCTAACATGGCAAAGCCGTCAAACGTGACAATGTACATCGGCATTTCTCTGCCCTGTTTATTTTTATAAGAGGTCTCTCCAAAATTGGAGAATGCAAACTCTTCAGGAGCTTTTGTTAATAATGTGCGAATATCACGTAATACTTTGTCATGAGTTTTTTGAAAGGTATCGGCAATTCTCCGACTATCCGTTGCTGGTTTACCATTTGTCACAAAAACTAGGTTTATAGACTTGTTGCCTACTAGCTCAGCATTCAATTTAACTCCTCCTTTTTAATACGCATTTGTGGTAATTCACTCACCAATTTTGGCGAGTCCTTAAAATCCCATAACTTTGAAAAATTCAAGGAGAAAGAGTATAATAGTGGTAATCAGTTAATGTTGTTGTTCGTCACGTGCCCTGTGGCGAACTTTTTTTATTTACCTCAGTCATTTTTCCTCTCTCCTATGAAGCGTGAACTGTTGCAGCAGTTTGCGCTTTTACTTTAGGTCCGTTTTCTTGCTGAAACTTAATCCGAATTAAATCTATATCAATCGCTAGGTTGAAACATTTCTTTCGTTCTTCTACATATCGCTTATTTCCATATAACCGATGAATCGTAATTCCTTTTCTTCTTAGTGCAATCGCAATTTGCTTTAAACCGCATCCATCCAATTCAACCTTTTTCTTTCTGGAACGTACCTTATCTAAATCTAAGTCGAACAGTTTCTTTTCAAAACCGGATAATGAATAGCTGTGCATGGTCATAGCTTCAATAATTAAACTCATTTCGATATGAGAACAGTTTGCTAGTGCAGTAGTTTTCATTTTCTTCCTCCCATTTTCATAACTAAATTATTGTGATTTTTCACAATTTCCAAATGTACTTTTGCAACTTTCCCTTCTCGTTCTGCTGCTACACGCTTTGCTTGTAGTTGGTCTAAATCAAGGAAAGCTTTAGCGATTTCTAAACGAATAGCCGAAACTTGTTTGTCACACTCCCCTGCTTTGTAGTAATTACCGTCAGTTGTGAATTGAAGTGCTAGCATATTTTGGTGAACTAATGAAGAACGTTGACTAATAATAAAACGATGTAATTCATCTGCTAAAGGCTTGTCCTCTTCCAGTACATAGAACATCATTTTCACCTCACACATTTTGTCTTGCTTTCAACTGCCTAGCAGTTAATGAATGTATCCACTGCTTAATCGTGTCGTTGTAACTAAAATCGAATCTTGAACAAATGTCGATAACCAATGTTTCTGATGCTGCTGCCGCATCTAATAGCTCGTGTATTGTTCTTTTTATATGGTCGATCTCTGCATCAGTCATAAAGGCTAACGGTTTACTACTATCGATTTGACCCAAATGTTCTTTAGCTTCTTTTAGTTCCTTCCTTGCGCGGAAAATGAGCGATGCTGGATGATGGTCAACTAATGGCCCATCAAGATATGGTATGTATACGCCATTCGTACACTCTCTTTGAACTTGCTTTATAAAAATGGCGTCATTTAATCCCTCACAATAAGCCGGAACTAAGTCATCTGGAAACTTTCTTTCTCCTGTTTCGTACTTTGCGATTGCCTCACGACTAGAAGGTACTCTATCTGCAAACTCTCGTTGTGATATTTCTAATCGGTCTCTTGTTTCGGCAATTACTTTTCCAATTGCCATTTTTCTCAACTCCTTCCCTTTGTACCTATAGATATATTTTTTTGTGACAATTGAGGTAGTAAAATAAATGTAGAGCTTGTCCCTTGTACAAAGACTCCTAAGAGTCTTTATCAGATACTTGTTTGCTTTGTTTTTCTCTTTCTTGGTTTTCTTTGACCATCCGATTGTAAACTTGAATAAATCGGTCTAATGCTTCCTTACTTGGTTGTGGTCGCCCTTTACAAACAATGATATCTTTACTCATGTTTAGTGCTCCTCTCCCGGTTACTGGTTGCAAGTCACTCCTCTCCTTTATTGAGAAATTATATGCAGCATGTGGATTGTCTAAAAACCGTTAACTGATTAAGTCAAAATGCTTGAGAACTTCGACAATATCTTTAGTGACATCATCGAGTGAGTAAAGCTCGTCTTCTTGAATGTTATATATTATTAAAAGTAGCTTTTCTGTCATTTGAGTTCGAGTTAATCTCTCACGTACGTCCAAATGCACTTTTTTACAACTAGTACACTCGGTGAAATGTTCGATTAGACAATCGACTGCTTTCTTATACTCAGAATGAACACACTTAATTTTTTCTAGTTGTTCTTCTGGTTCTTCTAAATGCAAAGTAGTACTTGTGATACTTCCTAATCCTACTAAAAGAGTTTTTTTAGCATCGACTATATTTTTTTGTTCTAATGCACTCGAAACAGCAGGCCAAAGATACTTAAATTCACCTTCAAGAGTTTCTAAACTAACTTGTTGATTTGTCATTTGCTCAACTCCCTTTTTTCACTCGCGCAACGCAATGTTTTGTAGCATTCATTTTCAAAAAAAAGAGTCCATTTAAAACCCAATATTTTTCCAAGTTTTTTTGCTATCGTTACACTTGGGGCTCTTTCTCCACTTTCAATCATTCCGTAATACTGTCGACTAATCTTAATATGGTTAGCAACCTCTTGATGAGTTAATTTATTCTTCTTCCTTAAATCTTCAAGCCAGAGTCTTTTTTTCAAATCATTCACCTCCTTACCGCTACAAAACGTTGCTCTATAAGTTTTATTATACGCAACAAAATGTAGCTGTCAATGCTTTTATTACAGTAAAAGCAATTTTTTGTAGCTTTTATTCCTCGCAACAAAAAGTTGCTATATAATTAACGTATTGAAGTATTCAGAAATACTCCGATTTGAGGGGAAATTTTTATGTTTAATATACGTTTGAAACAACGTCGCCAAGTTAAGGGACTAAACCAAGAAGAAATGGCTTATAAACTTGGGATTACTCGGCAAGGGTATGGTCATTACGAAACTGGGAGGAACGAACCTGACGCAAAAACAATTAAGAAAATCGCTGAAATTCTTGATTGTACAACAGATTATTTATATGGATTGTCAGATGTTCCAAATAAAGATGAATTTGAATCGCCAATCAGTATCGCATTCCGTGATGGTGGAGAAAATTTAACTGATGAGGAAGAAGAGTTCTTAGAAGAACAACTTAAGCAGTTCCGCGAGTGGCGGAAGAGATTTCAACAAGGTGATAAATGACAACGAGACACTCATAACTTGAATGGGTGTCTCGTCTATTAAAACAATTATAAATTAGGTGTTTATTATGAATGAAAACTTTTCTAGTTATATATTTAATAGATTTACTACTACTTTATCACTCATTGTATCGATAGGAACCATTTATACATATCTTAAAACCAATTCTGTTAACAATACATATTTGGTGTTTTTATCTGGAATGGTATTATTTTTGTTATTAACTTGCTATCGGATATTTAAAGACAAACGAACATTGTCAAGAGAACTAGCTAATGCAAATGAAGAAAAAAACCAAGTTAGCACCGATTTAAAAACATTACAATCAAGTTTTGACAATACATCAAAAGCATATACAAAAAATATAAACGAATTAAACCAACATAAGCAAGTAACACATGTTGTTAAAATGTTAGTCGAGTCTTCAAATCCAACAACCAAAGCAGAAAAGGAGTTGTTACAAAAGTTGAAATATACTGTAGAACATAGCATAGAAGGAAGTGTTGATGAATGAGTTATAAAATCATTAAAATTATCGATGAATACATGGTAGTAGTTAATGTTGGAGCCATTGACGGTGCTAACATTGGGGACTTACTTGAAATCTATCAAATAGGGGAAGAAATAAAGGATCCTGATACTAATGAACCTCTTGGCACTTTAGATTTAATAAAAGGGAAAATTAAAATAATAAACGTCTATAAAAATTTTTCATTATGTAAAACTGCTGAGTATTTGTCTAGTCCTATTGCAAATGTAGGTGTTACAATGTCTAAAATGCTCGGTAATTACGATGTTAAGGCTCTCAATATTAATACTAAACAAGTTTCTGGTGGATACAGTGAAGGTAGCGATTTAATAATCAACTTAGGGGACCCAGTAAGGATATTAAAGTCAAAACATATGGAGTCTATTTTAATGGATGAAGATTAAAATTTTATTTAAAATTGTTGTTTACTAATAGCCATATACCATTAATTCTTATATCGCAAATTAATAGGAGGGTTAATAATGCCTACAACAGTACAATTTTTTAATTGTTTTTTATCCAAAAATGGAGATAGAACAAATGTATCCATTTCAGATTTTTTAGATGGCGTAATATCATTAGAAGAAAATGTTCGTTTTATAGAAAATAAATATGGTTCTTACTCATTGATTGATATGTTTATGCCCAACCAAAACCCAAATAATAACTCACTTGACCGAATTGTTGGTTTTGCCAATTATAGAGATAAAAAGCCTTTTGTTGGTACTAGAGGGCGAGATGAAAGGGCCGAAATTACTGGGGATGTCTTGGAATTAACTACTTGTATGTTTATACCAACTTACCATTTAGCAATTATTGAATACAATCATTTCGGAGCCAGACCTATGCACATTGAACAATATTTAAACTCTTTTCTCCCTAAGGTCCAAGGTGAGGCTTGGCAGTTTGAACTAATTCCTATTGAAACACCAGCATCATTTAGAGAAATTCGAAGCTCTGGAGATATTCGTAATATAGAAATAAAATTAGATCTCCTTTCAACCGATGTTGGTCTCTTCACTGGAGAAGAAATGAATCCTCAATCAATCTCCTATAGAATATTACATGAGTCCTATCAAGCTTACAGAGAACTAGGAGCAAATGTTGCAACACTTTCTTTAGGTCAAGGAAGGCATAGATCTAATCCTATGGAGTTTGATAGCTTAATTTCTTTGTTACAGGTCCTTGACCTTCAAAGTGATATATTTGCTTCAGTAAAGGTTAAATATTATAATCCAAATACCAGAAAAGTTACTACGGCAGACCTTAAAAATGATGGTTTATTAAAAAAGGTAATTTTAGAGAATAATAATTCAACAGCATTTGAATCGGTCGGTATAGGAATTTCTAAATACTATTATGAGCAATCAAATCGTTTAGCAAATAGCGAGTGGCGAAACCAAGTTACAGAACTTATCGCAGCAGACCTTCCAGTTATTAGACCTAACAATTGGGATGAAACAGAGTGATTTCCTTTTCTTAATCATCCTTTTAGGATAATATGTAAAAATAGGAGGTCCCATTCATGGATAAAAAAATGAAACTTATTGATAAGATTTATTTATTTTTGGAAAATCGTTTTATTTTAATCGTAATGGTTCTTCTATTTTTGTTTGTTTCAATCCTTAAAACAATTAGTTTATTAGGTTATAGCGATAATATAGTATTAATTAGTGAACTTAATCGATTTCTAATAAAAGATTTATCAGAAGCACTTATAGAAAGCGATGGCACCTTAATAACCCTAGCTGCCATTTTCATTGGTATTTATTTTACTGCCTTTACTTTATTAGCTACTCTCTCTGTTAAATCAGCACTTTCTAGGTTAGAGAGAGAACAATTCACAAATTTATTAAGGTATATACGAAATGCATTTTTGGCTTCATTTGCATATGTACTTTTTTCCTTGACTGCAGGTTTCATGTTTGATTATGGTTGGTATTTCTCTGTTATAAGTCTTTTATTATTAACCTATATGTTATTAAGTGCTTTAAGATTCGGATTATTAATCTATATAATTTTAAATCGCGATATCGGCTTTTATTTAAATAACGTTCAAAAAGTTGAACAGGAACAGGCTAGGTTTGACAGAATACTACATGACCTTGAAAAGTATTTGGAAATCGAAAAAAATAAACAATCTCAAACTCGTGCTGAAGAAATAAGTAAATTACTGGAACATAGAAAAAAGAAAAAATCAGAAACGTAGTTGGCCCAATTATTGGGCTTTTTCTTTTTATTTACAAAACGAACATTTGTTCTTATAATAAATAAAAAGGACCAGGAGGAATATCATGAGATTTGCAACAATTAGAGAAGAAAAACTCATAAAAATATATAAAAACAAAGACATCCTTACTATTTCAGATTTAAGCATTAAAAATATGGCGGCTTGTTTTAATATTAAGGTTACATTTCATAAAAAGAAAAGCTTTTGCCTTTATGATAACAATTGTGCGTTCATCTTCCTTAATGAAGACCAATCCATTGAACATATCCGCTCTGATTTCTTCCACGAACTTGCTCATTTCTTAGAGCATTCAGGAGTTCAAAAAGGCATGCATAAGGACTTTAAGAAGTTACAAGAGGAACAAGCTTATTGGATTTCTCTCTATGCGGCAATGCCTCGTCATATCTTTGAACCAGCTTTAACTCAAGCTACCTCCCCTATTCAATTATCTGAGTTGTTTCAATTACCGTTGGATATGGTCAAGGAACGCTTCAACGGATTTAAACGTGAAAGAAAACGACACCATGAACATGTTCAATTCGTAAATGATTATGAGAAAAATCGTCGTAAGTCATTACAACCTGGTAAAGTCTATGACTCTACTATTGATATTCTGAAAAAATTAGCCAATCAAGTTGGAGAGGAGAACCTACATCATGACGTTGCGCGTTTACTTCGACGATAGTAATGGAATACTTCAACCTTTGTGGTTATTGGTTCCTGTAAGATTTAGCAAAGAATATGAGGAATATATACTCGAAGGCCCGGTTGATAGATTCTTTTCAGAGGATTTTCATGATTGTCTTAGCTTTGTCTCTGTCACACAAGCAGCATTATTAAAAGGTCCTGAACCTTCTCAATTCAAAATCCACATCCCTACTGTTGTCGATGACTTAAACTTAAAAGGGCGTTGTGGCGAATTAATCGGACAAGCTGATTACTTTCTAATTATGATTAGCGACCTTGAAGAAGTTCTCCATATGAATATGGAGCGAGTATATAAACTGTCTAGCTAGTCCTCATATTTGTCCTTAGTCCACATATTTATGAATATGGAAGGTGATTACATTGACTTGTGCAATATATGTTCGAGTATCTACGGATGAACAAGTAAAAGAAGGCTTTTCCATCTCCGCTCAATTGGAACGGTTACGTGCGTTTGCAACTTCTCAAGGTTGGGATGTGAGCCATGAGTATGTGGAAGAAGGATGGAGCGCAAAAAATATTAATCGTCCTCAAATGCAAAAAATGTTAAAAGACATAAAAAAAGGTGAAATTGATGTTATACTTGTTTATAAGTTGGACAGGTTAACTCGTTCAGTTATTGACTTGTACGCTCTTTTAAAAGAGTTTGAGGACCATAATGTTGCTTTTCGTTCCGCAACAGAGGTTTATGATACGAGTACGGCAATGGGACGGTTATTTGTAACCTTAGTTGCAGCACTCGCTCAATGGGAACGTGAGCAATTAGTCGAACGTGTGAAAGTCGGATTGGAACAAATGGTTGATGAAGGAAAAAAGCCTGGCGCTCAAGAATTATTTGGTTATAAATTTGATACTGATTTTAATTGTGAGATTATAGAAGAGGAAGCAGAAATCGTTCGGTGGATGTTTCAGTTATATGCAGATGGTTATGGTTATCGGGCCATTGCTGAAAAGCTTAACCAAAAAGGCATAAAAACGAAACGTTCTGGTAAACCTTGGAGCTTCTCCTCTGTTCGGCTAATCCTAACGAATGATATGTATATTGGTGTATTCCGGTATGGTGATAAGGTTAGATACAACACTCACCCGCCAATAGTGAATGAAATATTATTCCGACAAGTACAGAAAAAAATGAAATCCAAACAAGTGACAGATTCTCGAAAGGGGAAATTGATGCTTACTGGTATATTAAAATGTGGGCACTGTGAGGAACATGGTATGAATGGAAATTATGATAAGCGTGACCAAAAGGTCTATTATCGTTGTTCTAAATGCTTCCGAACAGCGAGCGAATCAAAGTTGGTGGATATCATTCTTAAAGAATTACATATGCTAATTACCTCTAAAGACTATTTCTTATCCATGGTGAAAAACCCACAAAATGATGAACAGGAATTGCTCTTATTAAAGGAAGAGCTTGAAACCGTAACAACCCAAAAGAAAAAACTATTGGATTTGTACATGGACGAAAACAGTCCGTTTGATAAAGATGAATTGTATTCACGAACGGTTAAATTAAACGAACGCGAACAAGAATTACTTTTAACATTAGCGGACATGGATTTTGATATGGACTCTCCAGATACAAAGTATGAAAAAATTAAAAACCTTACTGATATTGTGGAGCATTTTCACAAAGCAGATCCCCCAACACAAAAAGAATTACTTGAAACCATCTTTGAAAAAATTGTTTATTTTAGACATGAAAAAGGCAGGCATACACCTATCAAGCTTGAGTATTCGCTAAGGTAGGTGTACCCTGCTTTAGTCAATTAAATATTACTTCAATCCACCTTAAAATCCACTAATTGTGGATTGGATTGTGCCCTTTCCTCGAGCGGCGATACTAGAACTATCACCTGTTACTACAAAGTAGAAACTACCTTTTCCCGCATTTCGAAACGTTCTATTTGAGAGAGTTCCCCCTTTAAAGCTTTCCAGACCTACAGCTGTCCCATTACTTTTATATAAAATAAAAAGCACACCAACAGTTGGTGAATCTAATAAATTCATATTTACCCTTATGTGCTCCCCTACCACGTTGCTATTGCTGAAAGTTTTGCTTTTCAATCTATCTCTAACCGTAAAATTAAAGTTATAGATTATCGGACGCGTAAATTGATTATTCGCAATAAATTCATCGCTAGATGTAATACTTGTTATAGGAGTATCCGTTACGTCTTTATCTTCAAGATTTTTAATGTCTTGTAATACTTTTTGCTTCTCTTCCTCTGATAGTTCTTCAAAATACTTAATCTCTATTTCCGTTTCCTCACCGCCTAAACTTTGTGCCCCAGCGTTAATCGCAAAACAAACCGAAAATACAACAAACATAAACAATGTACTACCTAACATTTTTTTCATCCAAAAACCTCCATTTTTTTTATTTTTTTACAACGATAACTCTAACATCTACCATTTTTTATATAAATAGGTACATATCATCAAATGTATGTTAGTCCTTTTATAACCTTTTTATATAAAACCTTTTATGTTAACATTGTCAGAACAGATTGATGGAGGTTATGATGAAAAAACAAAGTCTATTATTTTCAATACTTGCATTATGTTTAATTGTAGCAGCATTGTTTATTATTGATGACCAAGCAAAATTTTATAATTATAGTGATATTGATATTGAAGCGGTACTAGATGAAAATAAGAAGCTAAAAGAAACCATTTCATCTCTTGAATATAAACAAAAAACGGTTTCCGTCGAAACAAAAAGTATATCAGTTGCATTTAATACAATAAAAAAATTTTTAGATAGCAATGACTATTCCGAGGGAAAAGAATATCTTATTGAAGAATCTGAATATAATAATAACACTTTATATTTTAATGATAGTTTAATATCTTGGACATGGGATAATTCTTTAGTTGAATTTCTAGACTTTTCATACTTAGAAGATGATATAATAATTATTACGGTCTCTTTTAAATCCACCTTCAATGACAATAACAGCTACAAAGATAATTGGATATTTGAACTTACTAAGTCAGATGATTGGAAAATTAGTGATATCACTTTACAAAATTAAAACAAAAAGCACCTTTTCCTGCTTTTTGTTTTAATTGTCACTTCCCTATAAAACAGGAGCAAGGTAAGAATACCCGTATTTTTGTTTCATTACCCTTCCGGCTTATGAAACCATGGATAGCCACCAAAAATTTCATCCGCACATTCGCCAGATAATCCTACAGTTACATCGTCTTTTATTTTTTCACAAAACCATAGTAAGCTGGAATCAATGTCTGCCATACCTGGTAAATCACGAGCTTCCACCGCTTTTTTCAAATATCCAGCTAGATCATCCATCGTAATGACATGGTTGTTATGAATCGTGCCAAAATCATCGACCATTTTTCTAATCCATGGGCCGTCCGAGTTAGGTTGAAAGTCATTCGCTTTAAAATATTTATCGTTGTCTGCATAATCAACTGAATATGTTCGTAATGTGCCACGGCCTTTTTTCTTAAACACATCTGCTGCTAATGCGGTTAAGGCACTTGAATCGACCCCACCTGATAAAAACGTTCCGACGGGGACATCCGCTACTAATTGTCTTTCCACTGTATCCGTTAGTAAATAACGGACATGTTCTGCCGTTTCCTCAACATTTTCTCTATGTTTTTCACTTTTTAATGACCAATATCGGCTAATCTTTGCGCCGTTTCTGTCATAAAGCATCATATGCGCCGGTCTTAATTCTTCAATATCTGAAAACACACCATTTCCCGGTGAACGTGATGGGCCTAATCCTAACACTTCTGCTAAACCTGTTTCATCCACTACCGGACGAACGGATTCATGAGCGAGTAAAGCTTTCATTTCAGAAGCAAATAAAAGTTGCCCATGGTGTACAGTATAAAACAACGGTTTGACTCCAAGTCGATCTCTTGCTAATAATAAGCTTTCGTCTTCTTCGTTCCAAATTGCAAAGGCGAAAATCCCATTTAGTTTTTCTAGACAATGAAATCCCCATTCAATATATGCCGTAAGTAATACTTCCGTATCCGAATGCCCTTTAAATGTATATCCTCTAATAGCTAATTCTTTTCGTAAATCTTCTGTATTGTACAACTCACCATTATAGGCGATTGTATACGAACGCTGATTCACTTCTTTCGTCATTGGCTGCACTCCGCCTTTAGGGTCTACGACGACTAGCCGTGTATGACCAAACGCTGCATGGCGTGATGTCCATACATTGCTATCATCTGGGCCACGAAGCGATAACGTCTTTGCCATATTTTCTACTGTTGTTTGATGTTGGCGTAAATCTTTTTTCCAATCGATCCAGCCGGTAAATCCACACATGTATATCAACCCCTCTGGAATTTGAAATCAGTTATGGCCCTAACCATAACCCATTCTATTCATCCAAAAGCGGGCATGTGACTATTTTTTTTGTGAATCTTTTTCTTCTTTCTTTTTATCTAGAAAATCAAAGGTGTCACGGTGCATGTTTCCATGGAGAAATGCTCATAATGAAGGTGTAAAATCAAAACGAAAAAAGGAGAAAAAGCAAATGAATACACAACGCGCTCAAGAAATTCTTGAATCTGCTCAAGAAATTGATGTGAATTATAACGGCACACCGGTATGGATTCAGCATGTCGATAAAGAGGCAGGCACGGCTCGTGTTTTTAAGGCAGAAAATCCCGAAGATGAAATGACCGTTCCTGTTGATCAACTTAACGAACAATAATACCATCATGCCCAAAAGAAAAGTGGCTTTTCAACAAATGTTGATGAGCCACTTTTCTATAATTGATGCTGTTCTTTTATATATGCTAATAAATGAGTACAGCTATCCTCAACAAGAGCGTACACTTCTGTAAAATTGCCAGTATAATACGGATCAGGTACATCAGCCACATCACTATCAGGTAAATAGTCTAATAATCTTGACATGTCACCCGTGCGCTCATGACCCGCTAACGACCGCAACACTCCGATATTTTCAGCATCCATGGCAACAATATAGTCAAAAGCTTGTAAATCACTTTCTTCTACTTGTCTAGCCGTTATCCCTGAATGGTCAACCTTATTCTTCTCTAAAATCATTACTGTTCCTTCATGTGGTCGTTTCCCCGTATGCCAATTTCCTGTTCCTGCTGAGTCTACTTGGATTTTATTTTGTAATCCAGCTTCTTTCACTTTCTTTCGAAACACGGCTTCTGCCATCGGTGACCGACATATATTTCCAAGACAAACAAATAAAACTCGAATCATTATTTCCACCTCTTCTATTCAGCTTAGTTGATTTCTTCTTACATTTCAATCTTTCTACTTTTTCACACGAGCACAACTCCATAAGCTAAATAACGCAGCAGCCACCACACTTAAGACCGTTGTGCTAAATAAAGAATCTTCTGTAAACCACGCCAGTGGAACAGAAAAGACAGTACTATTATGGCAAAGTAGTGCACAATATACCCCAATGATTCAATAGGAGTGTTACATGACTAAGACAGGAAAAGAAGGGAACCGTTAGATTCCCGTCTCTTCCTATTTTGGTGTACCTGAGTTAATGACCATCGCTCGTTGACTTTCTTCTTCATCTAAGCCTAACAATTCCGTTACCGTTACGAATTCATAACCTTCTTCAGATAAGGTTTCAACAATTGCGGCTGTCGCATTGACAGTATGTTCGTATGTATCATGAAGTAATATGATTGAGCCATCTTCCACATTGTTCAACACATTGTCTATTACAGCCTGACTCGATGATACTTTCCAATCTTTTGGATCAACTGACCATAACACAACTGGCATATTAATCGCATTTAAAATTGAATCACTCATTGACCCATATGGCGTTCTAACAAATGTTGGATATTCTCCTGTAATGGAATGAACCACATCTTGTGTTTTTTCAATTTGATTTACAATTTGTTTTTTGGATAACCCCGAAAATTTCGGGTGACTCCACGAATGGTTCCCAATTTCATGACCAGCTTCCATCGTTTCTAACACAATATCAGGATGAAACTCGGCCCGATTTCCTAATACAAAAAAAGTAGCATGAGCTCCGTATTTTTCTAATTCCTCTAGAATTTGCAGCGTATACAAATGGTGTGGACCATCATCATAAGTTAACGCGATTCGTTTTTGATTAGCTTTTTGTTTTTCTTCTTTTCCTTTTTCCATCTTTTCTTCCTTTGTTCCTTTGTTTTCTTTAGTCTTTTTTTCTTTTTTTTCGTAGCCAGAAAGAAACTCTGGCTGAAGTTGCCCAACTAATTGTGCTTTAGGCAGATCGATAATTTCTCCGTTTTTTTCATAAAACCTTATCACGGGCTCTTTTACTAAAAAGTCAACGATTTCATGTTCATCATTTGGTTCCACTATGGTTATTTCTTCTTCCCCTACAAACAATTCTTGTAACTCTATTTTTCTATTTTCCACTCGATTAAAATTAAATGGAATCATGTTTGTCATCGCTTCATCAACAAAAAGAGTTTCAGAGAATTCAACTGAGAAATAGTCAGGAGTGAAATACGTAATTTCAAAATCAATATGTAAACCAACTACAGGCTCTCCTAGCTTGTCCTCTGCCATGTCGATCATAAACTTTGTCACTCGGGTATCAATATATGTTTTGATTTCATCATTGATTTCTTGACTATCTGTTAGCGGATAATGGACTGCATAATGATAGTCTTTATCACGCTTAATTTCACTTTTAATTTTTATTCCAGGGTATAGTTCATTTCCTTCATCTATACTTTCAGTCACTGTACTTCCTTCTGTCACAATAGAACAAGCAGCTAACAGAAACACCGTCAACATAATATAGTAGTGCTGCATCTTTTTCAACATTCTCTTCCGCCTTCTCACTATGTAGTCATTGGATTATTTTTACACTACTTACATCTTACACAAAATTATAGAAGATTTATAGATTAAAAATGTTGGAACGAAAAAAATCCTATATAAAAAAGGTAACAGGATGACTCCGTTACCTTTACACTTGTTATATAAATATTTCTTTGTGTGTTTGTTTTACTGCAAATAAAATATCTTGGATAGAAGCATATTCTTTTCCAACCGTATAACTATCTACTTGACGAAGAGAAAATTCATCATCTCCATGTAGAATTTTTACAACCTCTTCTGTACCGATGTCTTCCGTTTTGCAGTCTTTCCCTTGAAACATCGCAAACTGATTTTCATACTTGTCATAAATCACATAAAAATTTGGCTTTGTTTCTTCCACAAAATATTGTTTTGTTTCGACCAAATCATGAACGATCACGCTCATTCACTTCCTATTCATTTTATCGTTTTTCTTTCTCTCCTATTATACAAGGTGATTGTCTGATCTAATGTGTAATTTCCGTTACAATTCTAATATTATTTCTTTACGATGTCACACTTCTTTAACATTTACGATTTGCTTTAGTTGTATCCGCTTTTTCTGTTCGGATTCATCTAACAATGTTAGCATGCTCTGCTCATCATTAACGTGAACAATCTTTCCTACAATTGTTTGTGAATTATATTCGTTAAAATAACAGATTTCCAGCATGCTCTTGTTTTGAAGTGCCTCGTTCATCAACATGTTCATTTCACTAAAGCTCTGCTCATCTAACAAAGGTTTCACTTCATGTTCTTGCTCTTCCTGTAATTGCCTAAGCAAATGAACATGCTCTGGCAGCATCATCGCCGACCATTTAATATTTCCTCTATCTTTGTTCATTCTTCTCCCCCTACAATTAAGCTTTGTGACCACCTAGAAGTGTGGAACGATAGCGAGCTGTACCTGCTTGTGTATAAGAAACCGCGCGAAGAAGCGCGGTCGATCCATGCTTTTCCCGAATCGCATCCATCACATAACTTAAATCTTTTTGGCGTGGTTTATTTTGGTCAAACAAACTAAGTTGCTGAGCTGTATCATCAAAGACATTGGATAATGTAATTGTAATTTGACGAACAACTTCACCACGATAATGCTTTTTCATTAACTGTAAACAAGTTCGATAAAGATCCATCGTTAAATTTGTTGGTTCATCAATGGACATGGAACGATGAAACCCACCGCCATGTTGCTGCTTACTATATCCCATTCCTAAACTAATCGTCCGCCCTGCTTTTCTTGCTTTTCTTGCCCGTCTTCCCACTTCTTCACACATTTCTAACAACACACACTTTATATCTTCTTCTTTTTCATAATCACGTAATAAAATCTGACCTTTTGCAAAACTAATTTGACCTTGCATAATCGGTGCTCCTAACTCAGACAAATCAATTCCCCACGCATGATAATATAATTGATTTCCCATCACACCAAATTCTTTCTCAAGCTTTTGCAAACTAAAGTTCGCTAAATGCCCGACTGTCCGAATTCCTAAGCGATTCAATCTTTTTTCCATTCTCGAACCAATACCCCACATCGCTTGTAATGGCAAAGGCCATAATTTAGCTTGTAAATCAGCAAAATCCCACTTGGCCACACCTGTTTTTTTCGCATCTAAATCAAGGCATAGCTTCGACATTAACATATTTGGTCCGACTCCAATTGAACAAGTTAAGCCAAATTCGCGTAACATATCTTCCCTTATTTTTTCCGCTAATTCTACTCCATTCCCCCACAGTCGCTCTGTTCCATCAGCTTGAAGAAAACTTTCATCCACGCTATAAACATGAATGGCCTCAAATGGGACATAGGTTGTAAAAAAACGGGTTAACTGTGTTGAAATATCTAAATATAATCCCATTTGCGCATTCACAAGATGAATTCTTGGGTCTTTTGGAATTTCAAATAAGCGATTTCCTGTTTTAATATTAAAATCTTTTTTTAATTTAGGGGTGGCTGCTAACACAACACTCCCTGAGCGAGTTGTATCTGCAACAACAGCTAAATAACATTCCATCGGGTCAAGCCCTAATGCTAAAGCCGAACAGCTCGCATAAAAACTTTTCATATCCACACAAAGAATCGTTCGCCGTTTCATCGTCTGATACATCATCATTGGATCCAAAATAATGCCCCCTATAGAGAACTCATGTTCTATTCTGTTTTATATTATAGGGGAATATACGTTCGATTTCAATTTATAAAAAATACCAAAAACGTGTAGTATGCTTTTTTACCCGTAGGATCTATTCATTCAACATCTCTCATTTTTGCGGTCAGAGTAGCCGTTATTTGTGAACATGATACGGGTTTCCGTTTTTTAGCGGCCACAGGAGCGCTTATTTACGTAAAAGCAACACTATTCCTAGCGATATATTATGATTAACTGCTCCTGTGTCCACTAACGTTCCAAAACGCTAGTAATGTTCACAGATAACGGTTTTCATGGCCGCTTAAATACCATAAATAATAAAAAAGCTGCCGCTCCATTCTCGACAGCCTACTAGTTCTTTATATTAAATTCGGTGGGTGATGAGGTGGTGCTGGAAGTAATGTATTGTGAGTATACGGTGGTGCTGGACGCAACCGAGGAATTTTTCCATATGGTTGTGGTGTGGCAACATAATTAAATTGCCCTAATCCGTCCATACTTGGCCCATGAGCCCAACGTCCTTTGCTACTTTCATCCCCTTTGGATAAATTATAAAAATCATAAGCGACTTCTGATTTCTCTAACTCACGAGGAAATGTGCTCGGAACAACGATATTTTCTTTTTCTTCAAGCTCACAAATCGCCGCATACCATTGGTTTTGATGCATTGTATCGCGGGCAATTAAAAAAGACAACATATCTTTTACGCCAGGGTCTGTCGTCATTTCATAAAGACGAACCGCTTGCAAGCGCCCTTTTGACTCTGCTGTTAAGTTCGCACGGAAATCCGCTAATAAATTCCCGCTAGCATCGATGTATTTGGCGGTCCATGGATTCCCAACACTATCTGCAGGCATTGCCCCTAAGCCAGAAACAATCGCATGTTGTGGATTCATTCCGCCTAGTACAGCCCCAATGACAGGATCTTGGGCAGCTAGTTCTTGATCCCCGACAGGCGCACCATCTAATAAACGCGCAATCATCGTGGCTAACATTTCAACATGAGCAAATTCTTCTGCCCCTGTATCAAATAATAAATCGCGATATTTTCCATCTCCACGAGTATTCCACCCTTGGAAAAAATACTGGAGCGCAACTGAAATTTCACCAAATTGACCACCTAAGATTTCTTGCAGTTTTTTTGCATAAACCGCGTCTGGACGTTCAGGTTTTGCATGATATTGAAGTTGCTTCACATGATAAAACAAAGTAGTTGGCCTCCTCATAAAATAAACTCATTACTTTTTACCTTATTCGAAAATGAGCTTGGCCTATTCCACATATTTACCGTTCATAAACCGACCTTGTTTAACACATGCTAATGATTGAGGTGATAAAGATGGAGCACTACCATGTCGCTCAATTAAAGCCTAATGAGCTCGAAAAAATAAAAGGTTTAGAGGAAGAGTTAAATGTTGTCTTAATTGCTTATGGTGAAGAGGACAATCATAAACAAACTGAAAAACACCCTTCCACTTCCTAGCTTGGTCATTTATAATAGACCAAGTTACTACATATAGAAAAAGAGGGATTGTTTATGAAGTATTTTAAGCCGGACTTTGCGCTACATCACTTCTCAGATATTACTCCTAAGTGGTTGGAACGCTATAACATAAAAACGATTTTTTCCGATTTAGACTCTACGCTTGCGATTCATAATAAACTTGGGGATAAAGAAGTAGAACAATGGATCGAAATGCTTCGTGAAGAAAAAGTAACGCTTGTAATTGTATCAAACAATAACCAAAGCCGAGTGGATAAATTTTGTGACCCGTATCAAATCCACGGTTATGGTCATTGCAATAAACCGACTGTTACAGAAATTCAAAAGCATATGCGTACAGTCGGAGCAACAAAAGAAACAAGCTTATTTTTAGGTGACCAAATTTTTACCGATGTATGGTGTGGAAAGCGTTTAGGAATGAAAACTGGTCTCGTAACACCAATTGGGGCAGAACATGAGCCGGTGCAAATAAAAGTAAAAAGAAAAGTGGAAAACCTCATCAGGAAGATGTGGTAAAAAGTCGGACATCGGTTTCCTAATAGGAGAACCGATGTCCGTTGTATGAGCTGAGCCTTACAGAAAGAAGGATAATATGGACAAAAGATTTCTTTATAAAAAAGTCAAACAAATTACAGAAACATATATTCAAGACGAGTTTATCTTGATAACAGAAGCTGAATTACAACAGCTACTGACTGCTATTTATAAAAAAGTAGAACAAAGCGAGGCAGATGAGTTATATGAAATAATTCATGATGTCATTTATGAATGGTTAACGACGACTTAATTATTTTTGATAAAACTTTTTGCCACCGATTTTTTCCACAACTTGGGGCATCATTTGATATAGCACCGAACCAATATTCATCCACCAAGGTAAATTCAACTCTCTTTTTGGCTTATCAATTAAGTTTACAATCCGTGTCGCTACTTTTGTTGGGGATAACATGAGCTTTTCCACATTTTTTACATACGTCCCACTTCGGTCAGCTTGATCAAAAAATGGCGTTTGAATCGGCCCCGGATTGACGGCACTTACCTCAACCCCACTATCGTGCAGCTCCATTCGTAATGAATTTGTAAATCCAAGCACTGCATGTTTTGATGCTGCATATACACTCGATTTTGGCGTCGCGATTTTTCCTGCTTGAGAGGCAATCATAATGATATGACCTTGATTTTGCTCAAGCATATGAGGTAAAACTGCTTTTGTACAAGCAAGCACCCCCATCACATTGACTTCAACCATATTTCTCATATCTTCATATGTAGCGTCAATGAAATCGTCAAACACCGCCATTCCAGCATTGTTTATTAATACATCGACTCGTTCCATATCAACTAAAATCGTGGCAAATGTCGAGCGAACACTGTCAATCGAACATACATCAAGCTCATAAACAGGTGCTGTCACATGGAACTCTGTTGAGATAAAGTGCTGCAACTCCATTAACTTCTCGATCCGTCTAGCAACAAGGACAGGAATCCCATTATTTCTTGCCACTTCAATCGCAATTTCTTTTCCTAATCCACTCGATGCACCAGTAATTACAATAATTTTATTATTTAACATGAATAATCCTTCTTTCTTCTACGTAATTTAAAAATCAATCTTGACGATAAATAAAACAAAACATATAATAAACACCAAAGTATATATGAGCGTTGACAGGGATTAGTACATCATTCATGTGTCCAGAGAGCGAAACTCACCGGCTGAAAGGTTTCGTCACCACTGAACGGTCGAACCTGCCCTTGAGCTGTTAGGGAAACCTAACCGTCTCCTTACGATACAAGGATTAGAGCGGGCAAGAGACTCTTGCCAACGAAGGTGGTACCGCGGAATCAAACTCTTCCGTCCTTTTATAAGGACAGAGGAGTTTTTTTATTTTCCATTTTATCAAGAAAAATGAGGGATAGCGATGACGAAGCAACGAATAGTTGTAAAAATAGGAAGTAGTTCTTTAACAACAGGGACTGGCAAACTTAGCAAAGAAAAAGTAACCGAGCATGTTGCGGCCATTGCTGCGTTAAAACGAGCAGGTCATGACGTCATTTTAATTTCTTCTGGCGCGGTGGCTGCTGGATTTTCTGACCTTGGTTATCCGAGTCGTCCTGTAACGATAGCTGGAAAACAGGCAGCAGCAGCGGTTGGTCAAAGCTTACTCATGCAAGGATATGCTGAAGAATGTAAAAAACATGACCTAGTGACCGCCCAACTGTTATTAACACGCCATAACTTTGCGAACAATGAGCAATATCATAATGCCTACTCTACTTTAACTGAATTACTGAAACGAAACGTGTTGCCGATTATAAACGAAAATGATTCTGTTTCTATCGAAGAACTAACATTTGGTGACAATGATATGTTATCCGCTCTCGTTAGCGGACTCGTTCACGCAAACTTCCTCGTTATTTTAACAGATATTAATGGATTGTACGATGCAAATCCTCACAAAAATCCACAAGCAAAAAAATTCACCTTTTTGCCTGCCGTGTCTGAGGAATTAATGAAAGTCGCCGGCGGCTCAGGTTCGAAAGTGGGTACAGGAGGAATGCGTTCAAAAATCGAAGCCGCAAAAACAGCTCTATCCCTCGGTGTTAAAGTGTTTATCGGTACAGGAGAGGGTTCACAAAAACTACTTGATATTGTTGATGGTAAAGGGGATGGAACTTATATTGGTTATGCTGTCCACACCTCCATTACAAATAAAAAACAATGGCTTGCTTTTCATTCAGATGTGTCAGGTCAAATCATGATTGATGATGGTGCTGTCATAGCTGTCATTAAAAATGGAAAAAGTCTGCTCCCTGCAGGGGTGAAATCTGTTACAGGAACATTTTCTGCAGGTCAAGTTGTGGAAGTCACCAATGAAAAAGGTGAACTTATCGGCAAAGGACAAATTGACATCTCTTCATCAGATCTCTCTTTAATAAAAGGGTTATCAAGTGAGCAAGCCAATAAACAAATAAATAGAGACAGATCAGAGGTCATTCATAGAGATAATTGGGTAACATTAACGAAGGAGAAGATGATTAAATGAGTGAATTAATCGAAAAAGGAAAAAAAGCCAAAAGTCTTGCTACTACACTTGCTGTAAAAACTACAGCACAAAAAAATGCAGCGCTTCATTTTATGGCTGAACAACTTCTAGCAGAAAAAGACTTTATTATCGAGCAAAACAAAAAAGATTTAGAAGCCGGGAAAGAAAAGGGCTTTACAAATGCTTTGCTTGACCGCCTCACATTAACAGAACAACGGATAACAGATATGGCTACAGGCGTGAAACAAGTCATCGAATTACCTGATCCAGTCGGAGAAGAAATAGAAACTTTCACCCGTCCAAATGGCATTGCGATTCAAAAAATAAGAGTTCCTTTAGGCGTAATCGGGATGATTTACGAAGCCCGTCCGAATGTAACCGTAGATGCTTCAAGCCTTTGTTTAAAAACAGGGAATGCTGTCTTGTTACGAGGAAGTTCATCAGCGATTCATTCAAACAAAGCTATTGTAGCGGTTCTTCACCGTGCATTAGAGAAAAGTGAATTACCAAAAGAAACAATTCAGCTTCTAGAAGATACGAGCCGCGAAACAGCTTCGAAAATGTTAAAGTTAAATGAATATTTAGATGTTCTTATTCCGCGCGGTGGAGCAAATCTTATTCAAACCGTTGTCCAAAACGCCTCTGTCCCAGTTCTTGAAACAGGTGAAGGCAATTGCCATATTTATATCGACAAAACAGCGGATAAAGACATGGCGATTTCTATCGCTGTGAATGCAAAAACGCAACGCCCTTCTGTATGCAATGCAGCCGAAACGATTATCGTTCACGAAGAGTGGGCCAAACAGTATGGCAAAGAATTGTTTGATGCACTCCTCGAAAAAAAAGTGCAAATTTTCGGTGATGACGTAGCTTCTGGCATTACAAATGAGGTAGTGCAAGCAACAGAAGAAGATTGGCAAACCGAATATTTAGATTTAAAAGTGGCTTGTAAAATTGTTTCCTCCGTTCACGAAGCAATCGAGCATATTCACCACTATGGAACTAAACATTCTGAAGCGATTATTTCAGAAGAGCAACAAAGTGTAGACACATTCTTTTCTCATGTTGACGCTGCCGCCGTTTATCATAATGCATCAACACGTTTTACAGACGGGTTTGAATTTGGATTCGGAGCGGAAATTGGAATTAGTACACAAAAACTTCATGCAAGAGGACCAATGGGATTACAAGCGTTAACCTCAACAAAATACATCATTCGTGGAAATGGACAAATAAAAGGGTAGGTGTCAACGATGGATAAACATAAAAACATTGCTTTTATCGGAGCAGGTTCGATGGCCGAGTCCATCATTGCCGGATTACTTGTTAACGACGTTATGAAACCGAAACAAATTAGTGTCATTAACAAATCAGATAAAGAGCGCCTCGCTTATTTATCTGAACAATACGGTATATCTCCTACCATAAATAAAGCCACTGCCGTGAAAGAAGCCGATATCCTTTTATTAGCGATGAAACCGAAACATGTAACAGAGGCAATCGAAGAAATAAAAGCTTTTACTAAAGAAGATCAATTAATTATTTCGGTTGCTGCAGGGATTTCAACAACTTATATTAGTGAGTTACTCGGTCACAACGCAGGAGTCATTCGCACAATGCCAAATACGTCAGCCAAAGTTGGCGAATCCGCCACTGCCATGTCACCAGGCTTGTATGCGACTGAAAAAGAAATGACAGATGCGATTCTTCTTTTTGAAGCGATTGGAACGGTGACGGTCGTACCCGAACATAAATTAGATGCGGTTACCGGACTTGCTGGCAGTGGTCCTGCGTATTTATATTATGTCATTGAAGCGATGGAACAAGCAGCAGCTGAAATCGGTCTTGAGAAAGAAGAAGCCCATCTTTTGATTACACAAACGTTATTTGGTACAGCCAAGCGCTACAAACAAACATCTAAAACGGCAAAACAGCTTTATAAAGAAGTCATGAGTCCAGGTGGCACAACCGAGGCAGGACTTGAAATATTAGAAAGTCACCAATTTCAAGAAGCATTAGTGAAATGTATTGCAAGAGCAACAGAACGGTCTAAAGAATTAGGAACAATTATGTCCAATGTAAAATGAGAAAAACGCGGAGCGTCTTTTCTTTCAAGCGAAGTGCGTAGCCCTGCCCGCTTTTGACAGTGAACCCCAAGTGTTCTTCTTGGGGTGAAACGCGCAAGTGCGGAGCCTTCGCTCTTCTTGAAATAGCTTTCAAAGCTTCACTGCTACACCAAAATTTTTATACTTTCTTATCTTTTAAGAAAAACTGAGTGAGGAAATCCACCTCACTCAGTCCTTTTTTGTTTCCTGCAAATCTGAAAGCCTGTACTCTACTCCATGTACGCCTTTATCATACTCAGGATACATTTCTCCTCCACAAGTTTCACAGGAAAACATTGGTGGTGTCATCGGATCGCCACCATCCATTAAATCAAAGGTATCTTTTCCTTTTCATGACACACTAAACAAACATAGCTGATAGATGCCTTCTATTGGACACTTCTCTCCAGGGAAGCCATCTCATTTGTATGAAGGACACTTTCGCTTCGTTTTCTCCTTGTTTTGTCCTTCATCGCCTTTATGAAGGACACTTTTGCTTCATTTTCTCCTCGTTTTGTCCTTCATCGCCTTTATGAAGGACATTTTTGCTTCGTTTTCTCCTCGTTTGACCTTCACCACTGTATTAATAACAACGGCTATGTTTGCATTTAACGAAGTTTGACGTGTTCGTTTCATAATAAATATATAAAGCTTAAGAAAAACGCGGGAGCGTCTTTTCCTCTCTTTTAATAAAAGGGGCTGTCCGCTAAGAACAAAAACGTTCTTAGCGGACAGAGCCCCTCTTTTGTTACATTACCACAGTGGAAATAGTAGAAACATACCCCACTACATCGCTTTAGATTGAATGGGAAACAAAATATCAAAATCAAATTCATTCGCTTCCCCTACTGGTAATTCAAAAGGATTGACAGGGTGAAGACGATTTACTTCAAGTTTATAAACCCCTTCTCCTGATGTCACTTTAAATTGATGCTCGGCTAACCAATGATAAAGAAATTCATAAGTGCGTTGCAATTGATTGGCATTTCCTCTACATGTAATTGAAGCATACTGTTGCTTTGGGATCGAAATTCGTGTAACGGTCCCTTTCTCCACTTCTCCCTTTTCTACTTCTACCCCCACCCAAAGTTCTACCTCTTGGTTGGATGTTTCATTTACATTTGAGCTTAAAACATACCCTATATTTTTATTATTCACGTTAATGTCGTGTTGTTTGATCTCGTTTTGAAGCTCTCTCCATGCTAAGCGTAGCTCTTTTCCTAATTCTTCATTGCCACCTTTTCGCACAGCTTGCTTCGCAAATAACGCACAGGCATTTCGAGTTACTATTTTCACTTCCAAATATTTTTCACCCCTAACTTCATTCAAACATTTTTTCCGAATAGAAAAACTCCACTTCTTTCATTTATCCATAGAACCGAAATTTCCTCTAAAAAAATACAAAGAGATTTAAAAATGTTTAGCTTTCCACAATAAAGAGTCTAGTATCCAGTGACTTTTTTCATATATTTTCATGTTCCATTCAGTCTCCTCTACAATCGCTAGCAAACAGAAAAAAGTGTCCTCTAAAGCTATTCACTCAATAGGACACTCTAACTATGTTGGATTCAATCCGCAATAAGCACATAACGGTTTGGAGCATTACCGATAAACTGAAACGGGTAACATGTCGTTACCGTTAATGTCGCTTTTGGCTTAGGGACAACAACAGTTGTATCATTTTTATCTACAACTCGAATTTTCCGGATAACATACGTAAACACAGAATGGTCTGTCACAATCGAAAGATCATCCCCAACATCTAGCTCACCTAATTTTCTGAATACAGTATCACGGTGTCCAGACAGAACGGTATTATTTTGTTCTCCTGGCATTGCGGTTTGGGGAATATGGCCAACACCTTTTCTAAGCTGTTCTTCCTCTACTCCGTAAAAAACAGGAATACTAGCATTTAGTTTAGGGATAACAAGTGTAGCGTATTCCTCTCCCACTACCGGTATTTTTTGATCGATTTTCTTATATTGTTGATAAGCTGCTTTTGTTTTCGCCTCACTGACTGAAACGATACTTACATCATCCATTGGCTTTACACTTAAGTAACCGCTCAGAAAAAAATATCCATTCACAATAAAAAGATATAGCCCTAGATGAAAAAGGAAAAGAAAAACAACTTTGAACATCATCCTTTTTTTATCCATCGCCTTTTCCATCATTGTTGAGCAACAGAGCGGCGGTGATAAGCATACAATGATAAAAGCAGCAAAATCAATCCAAGTAACGCTGTTTTGCCATAAGAAGAAGCCGTTTCTGGTAACGTAACCTCTGTTGGAAATTGATGAGCCATTTCAGGTAACCCGCTCATAACAGAGGCGATATCAATAAACAACCCACTATCAACCAAATCATCGGTTAAAATCAAATCAAATAAAAAGACCCCACGATTATTGAACAATTCAACAATAAGACGATTTTCATTTAACCGTTCCATTTCTAGTAATTCTACGATCGTTACGGCAATCTTTTGTTCGTTCACTTCAAGAAAAAGCCTCGATTCTAACCCGAATGCTTCTAAGCTCTCCATCCATATAGACACTAGCTCTGCTTTCATTTCACCCGTTAAATCATCAGGGTGTTCAAAATGATCAAATTGCAACATTCGATCTTCCAAAGCATTCATCGATACTTCAACCATTTCTCGGTCTAATGATTGAACATGGAGGAGAAATGTTTTGATTTCTTCTTCTGTAATTCCAAGAATAGCAAATAACATCGAAATAAACTCTAGTTCTTCGCCATGACCTTGGTAAAATTGAATCGCCTGCTCTAACTCTTCAAGGGAATCGTAATCCTCCGGGGTTTCACCAAACTGAGCTAGGAGAAGCTCTAATTCTTCATACGTTAATTCATACTCATTCAATAAAACTTCGCGGCTCTCCATCGTATTAGTAGTACCATTCTCAACCGCTAGAGCCATTGCACTGTCGACGATTGCTAGGGGCTGGACAAGTAAAGCAACAAACAAAACTAACATCAGTCGTTTCATTTCTCTTCCTCCTCGTGCTCAAGGTAATACTGTTAGCGTTTGTTCATTTTGAGAAATTATACCAGTTTGAGAAAAAGAATCTTGAAGGATTTTGGTTATTCCACTTCTTTTTCACCCTTCCAATACTTTTTTCTTTTCACTACAAAAAAAATCTAGTAGAATTGAAGTGTTGTGTGCCGAAAACACCTGTTCACTGGAGGAAGAAAATGACCAAAAACAAATTTTCAACAGTAAAATCTGTTAGCAAGAAAATTGTTGAACATAAAGTATTTACAAGTACGATTATCGCTTTAATTATTGTGAACGCCATTATCGTAGGGTTAGAGACTTACCCTAACCTTTATTCTGCACATAAAAACTGGTTTTATTTTATGGATAATATCCTCCTTTGGATATTCACTGTCGAAATTGCCTTACGATTTATTGCAGCAGGTCCGAAACGATTCTTTACAAATAGCTGGAATTGGTTTGACTTTATTATCGTTGCAGCTGGCCATATTTTTGTTGGAGCGCATTTTGTTACCGTCCTTCGTATTTTGCGTGTGCTTCGTGTATTACGGGCCATTTCTGTGATTCCATCACTACGCAAATTAGTTGATGCCCTTCTACTCACCATTCCTGCCTTAGGAAACATTATGATTTTAATGAGCATCATTTTTTACATTTTTGCCGTCATTGGAACGATGTTGTTTAAAGAGGTGGCACCAGAGTATTTTGGCAACTTACAATTATCTCTTCTTACCCTATTCCAAGTTGTAACCCTTGAATCATGGGCAAGTGGTGTTATGAGACCAATCTTTGCAGAAGTACCATGGTCATGGCTTTACTTTGTCATCTTTATCCTTGTTGGAACATTTATTGTGTTTAACTTATTTATCGGGGTTATCGTAAGTAATGTTGAAAAAGCAAATGCAGAAGATGAAATCGATGAAACAAAAGAAGAGTTAAAGGAATTACAAAAACAAGTATCCGAGCTTAAAGATATCCTATTAGCCATGAACGCCAACCAAACGAAAAAAGATTCTACTCATTAATCATTAAAGTTCAATTGGTATCGGACATATGTTCCGTTAGCTTTTCAAAAAAGCTTGAATTCTACGAAATAGCGGAATACATGTCCGAACCAACAATGCATGATATAACATAAAAACACCTTTGAGTACCCATTTCTCAAAGGTGTTTTTGATTACCCTGCTATTTTCAACCCAATGACGCCAATGATAATAAGAGAAATGGAAAGCAGCTTAACTACTGACACCGTTTCTCCATAATAAAACATCCCAATCAAACTGACACATAACGTCCCAACACCAGCCCATATAGCATACGCCACACTTAAGTCGATAGTTTTCACAACAATAGCAAATAAACTAAAACAAAGCCCATAAAAGACAAAGAGTAAAACAGAAGGGACGACTTTTGTTAATCCAAACGATTCTTTCATTGCGATTGTCCCAGCTACTTCTAATACAATCGTGACAACTAACAATAACCAACCCAAATCATTTCCTCCCCTCTAGTTAAGACTATCATCTTCATTCGCTTTTTGTATTCCAAATAAACTCACCGTCGTCATTAAGTAAATGTGAAATAGTAGGAATCACAATATCTGCAACTGGCATTAAATCGTCTTCACTACTTACACCCGATAACACACCGACTGCTAATCCGGCGTTGGCATTCCGAGCTAGTGAAATATCCTTTAATGTGTCACCAACTACAATCACTTCACTCGATTCTAATCCAAATTTACGACAAAAATGCTGTAATGTAACCGGATCTGGTTTAGGCTTTGGAACATTATCAGCTGCCCCAACAAACGAAAAAAATTGGCCAATGTTTAATTTATCTAAACATAAAATTGTCGTGGCAAGGTCATCAGCAGTTGCGATACCTAAAATGATATTTTTGTCTATTAATTGGCTTAATGTCGCTTGTAAATCCGTTGTCGGTTGAACTGAATCAATGTTCTGTTTCGTTAGTTCAACCATTTCTTGTGACAACCATTCATGGAAGGAGGAAAAAGTAGAATAACCGAGAGCATCAATATCAACAAATTGACAAAATGCCTTTGCCATCTCTTTTGTTGTTCCTCCAGCTAATATCCCATTACTTTCAATGACAGTTCCACAAACCCCAACCGACCGTAACAGCTTTTCTTCTAACAAACGGTTTTTGAATCCTGTTTTTGTTACAATCGCTTCTACAAGCTGTTTGGCAAGAGTTAACCAAACAGAATGAAAGTCTAATAAAGTGCCATCTTTATCAAACAAAATTCCTTTAATATTTACTTCTGGTAACCGGCTTTTTCGAGTAATTGTGACCATGTGATAATGTCTCTCTTCCTTTTTCCGTAATAGACAGGATTAGAAAAAGCAAGTAGCTCCCCCTGTTCATCCCTAATGTCAATTCGATACCACCCGAACTCATCTGTCACTTGAAATGGTAGTTCAACTTGACCTTCTTTTTCTAAAACATGATGTGATACGACTTCACCTTTAGAAATGAATTGCAATTGACTTCCTAACTTTACATTCTCATAGTTAATAACAAATTCAACTTGTTTGCCATGATACGTTGATAAATCAGT
Source organism: Alkalihalobacillus sp. LMS39 (assembly GCF_022812285.1). Classification (NCBI taxonomy): domain Bacteria; kingdom Bacillati; phylum Bacillota; class Bacilli; order Caryophanales; family Bacillaceae; genus Alkalihalobacillus; species Alkalihalobacillus sp. LMS39. The sequence goes on along the minus strand of NZ_CP093300.1, from coordinate 2,169,596 downwards.
TCCAAGCGGTTTTATTTCATTTCCAACTTTAATATACATATCAAGAACAGGTCCTCTTGAAACATACACACGCCCTTTTTTCACAGCATGCAAGATTTCATTGGCGGAGAGTCCGTTAGAAAAAACATATGTCGCAGGGTCCCCAATGACAGAAGGAGGGCCATTTTTTTTATAGCTTTCTGTCGGTAATAAATGAGAATCTGACCCACCTATACCCGGAAGTAAATATCCTTCATTCCATAACACACTCCAAACATGGAGAGCATCTTCCGTTGCTGCTGTGTTTTGCTGATACGTCGGGTCATTCCAAATTTCTATACAATCAAATCCCTCTAGTTTCGTTTCTTGAAACGCCCAATGCCAAGGCTTTAGAAAAGGATGATTGAGCGATCGAAGGGCACCTACTTGCTTTGTATCCTGAAGAACCCGATTCATGCCTTCTTCTGTTTCCATCCCCCCATCATGTTCGTAAAAACGCCAGTCAATCCAACCTTTTGGCCCAAGTGCATTAAAATGACCTTTCGTTGACGTAATTTCAATCCCCGGTAGAACAAGAAACTCATCAGATGACCATCCTGTTGTCATCACATGATGGTCAGTGGCAACAAAAAAATCAAGTCCATTTTTTTGCGCTTGTTCAACATTGGCTGAAGGAGTCATTTTTCCATCAGACTGGATCGTATGGGTGTGAAAATCACCTTTGTACCAACGTGTTTCATCACAATACGAACGCTCCCAATCATAATTTCCAAATGCCAATTGTTGTTCTTCCAATGTTGTCCAACAACATTGGCCGAGTTTGTGAATATGGCTATCAAATGGAGAGGACCCCAAACCTGTTTCTATTATGATTTCATACGGAATATCAGTCACTTTCGTTGGAGTGCTAGCGTCAGCAACAACGACTTCCAAGCGCCATTCTCCTTTTGTAATCTCACCAGGAATCGTAAGAATACTAGATTGTTGCGCACTTTCATGAAGTAAGATTTCTTTTGGAGCTTTTCCTGATAAATATTGCGCACGAAGTCGATCATTAGAATCCCATAATAAAAATCCTAACCATTTTTTCTTTGTTACATGAACAACAAAGCCAATCCACTCTACTTTTTCTTCTACTGTAAATGTATGAATATTGATAGGTAGCGTATGTTCGCTACCTATCATCCCATTAATCACTGTTTTCATTAATATGCTCCTATTGATTTACTTTATCTAACGCTTTTTGCGCTTCTTCTTTCGCATCTTTTAATGCCACTTCTGCTGACACCCCTTCAATTTGAACACGGTCTGCCGCGATTGAAAGTGCATCATAGATTTGGCCGCCTGTAGGGTCAATAAATGGTGGTGTCGCTATTTCTGCTTGTTGTAAAGGTACTAATATTTGTGGGTTTTCTTTTGCAAATGCTTGAAAAGCTTCTACATCACGTGCCGATTGACGAACCGCGATATACCCCGTACGCATCGACCATTCCGCTGTCATTTCAGCACTCGTGAAAAATTCCATCCATTTAAATGCTGCTTCTTTTTCTTCATCAGAAACAATAGAAGGAATGCTAATCGTTTGAGCGGACGCATGTGGTGCCGCTTGATGCTGCTCCCAACCTGGTTGTGGATGAGCGGTAATGATAGAGAAGTCTAAGTCACCTTGGTCACCGCTCGAACCTGTATATCCAGCAGCCCGACCTTGCATCACATCATCAATCGTGTTATATCAATATTCCCATCCTTGGCCACCATGATGGATACGCATAATATTATCATCATGAATTGCTTTTCTAAAAAATTCCCATGTCTCAATCCACTCTGTGGCATCAAGTAACACTTCTTTTCCATCATCACTTATATATTTGGCACCACGACTAAGCGCAGCATCAATCATATTCCCGCTACCCCACATCGGTTCCCAACCATAAACAGAAACTTCACTTCCGTCTTTTTCTGTTAACGTTGCTGCCGCTTCGTATAAAGATTCCCACGTTTGTAATGATTCTGGATTTACACCCGCTGTTTCAAATAAGTCATGACGGTAATATAATACTTGTGTTGTACCAAAAAGAGGAAGGGAATAAAGCTCATCTCCAATTTTTCCTTGGTTTAAAAACGCCGGGACAAAATCATCTTGGTTAAAACCTTCTGTACTTGCAATAAACGAAGACAATGGCGTTAATAATTCTCTTTGTGCTAATCCGTACATCGTATCATGTGTAAGTAATACTGCAGCTGGAGCATCATTAGCAGCAATCCCCGCTTGTAGCGCTTGGAATGTTTCATCATAATTTCCTTGCGCTACTCCTTTTACAGTGATTTCATCTTGAGATTCATTAAATTGTTGAATAAAGTCTTCTACATTTTCTCCTAATTGGCCACCTAACCCATACCAAAACTCAATTTCTACTCGCTCTTTTTCCGCTTTTCCTTCTGACGGTTTCGCCTCTGTGCTGCTTTGTTCTCCTCCTGTACTACATCCAGTAAAAAGAGTGATAAGTACTAAGATAGAAAGTAAACGAATCCCTATAATTTTTGAAGTTTTCACTTGTTTTTCCTCCTCGGTTCTATGTATCTACTATCCTTTAATTCCTCGATCACTAATGCCTTTCACAAACCATTTTTGTGCAACTAAAAACAATAGCAATAAAGGAAGTACAGCAAATGTACTTGCTGCCATAACAAGCGGCCATTGAATCCCGTAGGCTCCACCTTGAATAAAAAACTGCCTTAAACCTACAGTAACTAAATAATATTTCTCATCTTTAATAATGAGTGACGGCCACAAATAGTTATTGTACATTTGTACAAAGCTGATCAAACCAAATGTAATAAACGATGTTTTCGTAAGCGGAAATAATACTTGCCATAACATTCTCCAATGACCAGCTCCATCTATTTTTGCCGCTTCAACCACCTCCTTAGATACTTGAAGAAACGCTTGCCTGATAAGAAAAATCCCAAACACACTCACCGCATTAGATAGAATTAATCCTTCATAGCTGTTTAGTACTCCTAATTTCGCTAATAAAATATAACTAGGAACATACGTAGCTGCTGTCGGTAGCATATATGTCGCTAAAATCATAACAAACAACAAATTTTTCCCTTTAAATTTTAATTGGGTAAAGGCATACGCAATCATTGCTGAATTCACAACTTGAATAACAACAATAACAACCGCTGTAAAAATACTATTAAATATATACAATCCAAATGGTGCAGCGTTCCATGCTTCTAAAAAGTGGTGCCATTGGGGAACAGCTGGCCAAAAGGTTGGCGGAAATTGCCACATTTCATCCTTTGTTTTAATCGCGCTTAGTAACATCCATAAAAAAGGAAAAGCCATCAATAACGAACATAAGAGTAAGGCAAGGTGACGTAAAACTTGGATACTCCCTTTTTTCCATTTTTTGCTCACATGAACCGTTTGTAGTTCGATTGACGTTTTTTTCGGTTTAACAACAACTGGATCATTAACTCCATTCATTTCATAAATCCTCCTTACTCATAATGAACCCAACGTTTCGAAGACAAAAACTGAACGAGTGCCAATAAAGCAGTAATAAAAATAAGTACAGTGGCTACTGCCGTTGCTTGTCCCATATTAAACCGTTCAAACGCTGCTTGATAATACATATAAAGGATCGTCCTTGTACTCCCAGCTGGTCCACCTTGTGTTAACACTTGTATTTGGTCATATGCTTGCAAAGCTTCAATCGTTAAAATAATCATTAAGAAAAAGGTGGTTGGCGAAACAAGTGGTAATGTGATGTGCTTTAAGCGATTCCAACAAGATGCACCATCTAAGCTAGCAGATTCATAAAGTTCTTGCGGTACACGGTGCAATGATTCTAAATAAAAAATCATCGCCCAGCCGATTCCTTTCCACACCGTTACGATAATAATGACAACCATAGCCCATGTTGTACTACTCGCCCATTCAAGCTTCGGTAGATACAATATCGATAACACCCAATTGGCCATCCCCACTCTTGGCTCAAAAATCCATGACCATACAATGGAAACAGCAACCATTGGTGTGACCCATGGCGAAAACAAAATCGTCCGATAAATGCCAATGCCTGCTAATTTATTCTTCAGTAAAAGAGCTAAAGCCAATCCACCAATAATCGTAGGAATGACGGTACCAACAGAAAAATAAATTGTATTTCCTAATACACGATAAAACTCTGCACTCGTAAACAATCCAATATAATTTTCTAATCCAACAAAATGGAAGGTTGGTGACATAAAATCCCAGTCTGTAAAACTAATATAAAATGAATAAAGCATCGGCCATATCCAAAATACAGCTAAAGGGAGTAAAGCTGGGATAATAAAAAGTAATGGAACTCCGATAGATTTGAACTTATTTCTTCTCTCTAGACGCGTAGACAACACTTCCACTCCTACACCTCCAAGTTTCCACAAGCAAACACACGTTCAAAACCTCACTTTCCAACATAATCACACATTTATTACTAGAATCGTACCACTCAATTGTTATAAAAGTGTTAACTGTATGTAAAAACACAATTAAATGAATGTAAATAAAATCAACACAATAAAAACACACAAAAAAACCATTATGGTAATCCATAATGGGTGAGTTTCGACTTAGTCATTGATAATCTCAATTCCAGCTTTTTCATATTTTTCAAAAATACTTTGTTTCAACTTACTATCTGTAATAATGCACTCTACTCGTTCTAAATCGCATACTTTTAAAAATGATTTAACGTCAAACTTACTACTATCTGCAAGGACAATTCCTTTTTGTGACGCATGTAGCATCTTACTTTTCATTTGAACTTCTCCAATACCATAATCGGTTAAACCAGCCGATAAAGAAATACCACTCATGCTCATAAAAAACGTATCAATATGAAATTGCGAAACAAACGCTTCTGCCATTTCTCCGACAATACATAATTCCTGATTTCGTAATACCCCTCCAGGCAATATAATCGTATAGTTTGGCATTTCAGCTAATATGTTTGCTATCGGAAGTGAATTGGTCACAATCGTTAATCTTGTAAATGATTCTTTTAGTACTTTTGCAAACTCAGTATTTGTTGTACTTACATCTAAGGCAATTGATTGTCCTTCCGTGACAAACCTTGTCGCTATTTTTGCGATTTCTTTTTTTTCTTCAATATGAATCGTTTCTCTTTCAATAAAAGTTGTTTCATGACTTGTTGTTTCTTCAAGCACTGCACCACCGTGGACTCGCTTTATTAGCCCTTCTTTTTCCAAAAATTCTAAGTCTCTCCGAATTGTTTCAAGCGAGACTTGAAATCGCTTTGTTAATTGAGAAACTTTGACTGATTTATTTCGTTTTAACAGCTCTATTATGGTCTCTTGTCGTTCTTTAGCAAACATATTCCATCACCCTCTATACATCATTGAAAATGCAACTAAATGCAACTATTCAAACAAATTATATCATGTATATCTACTAAAAAAATTAAAATCGTGTAAAAATTTATTTCAACTCTTTGTCCTTCTTTATTTTTTAGCAAACTTTTATCATGCTCAAAAACCAAAATATGATAATATAACGATAGATTTATTAAGGAGGGACATTACATTGGTGGCGAAAAAAAAGAGAACTCATATGAGTAAAGGGTTCCGTTACCTATCGCAAATAAAGAAAATGTAAGTTAAAATGGCTATCGAATTGTTTAATAATTTGATAGCCATTTTTTGTTGATGTATTGGGATTTCTATGGCGTTTATATTAAAAATTGTATAGCAAAATGAATGTAAAATTGTAAGTGTATACTGGCTAGTATATATCATCAAATTCAACTACATTTTTAAGTGCAAATTACTATCCAAAAAGGTATTGACTGCACATTACGAATGAAGGTCATTGGATATTTATGTTAAAATAGATATAGAGAATGTGAAGAAATGTACTTACACTAACGGGGAGAATAGTTCACATACCGATTCCAATTAAGAGGGATGATTAAGGATGGATGATTTATTTTTATATAAGTTTGTAATTTACTCAAAAAAGGACAAGGAAATACTAGTTAATATCGATTCAAATTGTATTTCACTCCCATCGTATAAGCCTATAACGTCACATGTTGCAGTAACTAATCATATTAATCGTTACCTTGAGAGTGAGTATAATATAAAGACAAATGTTTTAAAATGTTATCTTCAAAAAGATGGACAACGAGTTTATTTAGTTGAACTTTTAAAGGGATATAAATTAACGTCTTCTAATACTAGGTGGTTACAGATTACCAGTAGTAATCAATTGGACGGGTTTAGTGATTGGGAGAAAGAAATATTGAAAGAGTGGTTAAATACTTCTACTCAAAACGTCCTGCCATGGTTTAAGTTTGGTTGGAAGAAAGAAATGGAAACATGGCTTAAAAAAATATTATCAGATAATTCTTTTAGCATTGAGCAGATAAGGAGTTGGGAGAGGTCAGCTTTATATAAAATTAATACTGCGAGGGAAAATTATTACTTTAAAGCTGTACCAGATATATTTTCACACGAACCTCTCATAAGTCATTTTTATTTCAAAATCACCCCACCTATGTACCAGAAATAATAAATATAGAGGTCGAAAAAAAGTGGTACATCATGAAAGAATTACAAGGACCTTTACTTGGAAGGACAAACAATTTGGAGTATTGGAAACAGGCAATTCTCAGATTGGCAGACATCCAACAGCATTCAGTTATTCATCGAAAAAAACTGGAAGAGTTAAAGTGTCCTGTTAGACCTGTAACTTGCGTTATTCAACATCATCTAGAGAATTCACTGAATGAATTAGCTATTAACAAAGATATTAGTAGGGAAGTATACAATACATTAATTAATAGCAATGACTATATAATAAATAAGCTGAATTTTTTAGAGTCAACTAATATTCCTCTATCATTAGAGCATGGTGATTTTTTTGGAGGTAATATTATTATCCAAGGTGGAAGACCCATTATATATGATTGGTCTGATTGTTCTCTTTCACATCCATTTTTAAGTATCGTTGTATTCTTAGAAGAAGTGGAACAATTTTTTTCTAAAACCACATCTTTATCCTTATTAGATGATTACTTAACTAAGTGGAGTGAATTTGATACAAAAGAAGAATTGATTAAAGAGTACGAGATAATAAAATTAATTGCACCAGCCTACTATCTAACCGTGTATCAAACCTTTATTTTTCCATCTTTTAATGATAATTGGGATAAACAAGCAATAATCAATGGTTACGTAAAAAGTTGGATAAAAGCTTTAGATATTAAATAATACTTTGACCGAAAAATACGTTTGTGAAACTTCGTACTTAAACAAACGGGAAGCTTTAGTTGAATAAGCAAATAAAAATAATATGGAAATCGTCTAGTTCAGCTAGGCGATTTTATTTTTTTCACAACAAAAAGCACCGCAAATACGGTGCAATTAGTTATTTATTTTCACTTACATTTTAATGTGTAATTAGATTTTTGCGGTAGGAAACTGAACCCGTTATCATATGAGTCCCCTTTTTTTACGATTCATTATTTAACTTCAAACCAGCCATTTGCCACGGTTTGTTTATACCAGTAAAAACTGTTTTTCTTTGTCCGCTCTAATGTACGATAGTTAACATGAACAATACCGAATCTCATCGTGTATCCTTCTGCCCATTCAAAATTATCTAATAAAGACCATGTTAAGTACCCTTTAATGTTTACACCTGATTTAATACTTCGGTTTAAGGAAATTAAATGTTGTTGTAAATAATCGATTCTCCCTTGGTCATTTACTACACCGTTTTCAGGCTCATCATTATAACAAGAACCATTTTCAGTAATGTAGATAGGAACTTGACCATATTTCTCAGTAATATAAGTTAGCACTTTATAAAATCCTTCAGGAAAAACATTCCAACCGATATCTGTTTTTTGATAGCCTGCATCGACACGCTCATGATCAAACAATCCACTATTTTCAGCATACTTCCCAACGCTACCTGTGTAATAGTTAATCCCTAAAAAGTCGATTGGTTGGTGAATCGTTTCCATGTCACCATCTTCTATCTTCACTTTTACACCTTTTTTCTCAAACCATTCCACCATAAACTGTGGATAGGAACCTTTAAATACTGGGTCAAAAAACCACTCAATAAACCAAGCACCTGCTCGTCGACACGCATCGATATCTTCTTGCTTATTGCTATACGGTTCATTCCATTCTACATTTGGTGCATAACCGATTTGACCTTCCACACCAAGCTGTCTAAACGATTTTACCGTTTTACCATGAGCAACAAGAAGATGATGCGCTACATTTGTAGCTAGTTGTAAGTCTTGGTATCCGGGTGCGTGTGCCCCAATAAAGTTTGATAAAAAGGAGACACACCATGGTTCATTAAATGTAATCCAATATTTAATTTTCCCTTTAAACTCTTTAAACATTAGCTCAGCATACTCGACAAACGCATCGATTGTTTCACGGTTATCCCAACCACCTTTATCTTGAAGAGCTTGGGGCAAATCCCAATGATACAATGTACATAATGGTTCAATGCCATTGGCTAGTAATTCATCCACTAAATTGTGGTAATACTCCAGTCCTTTTTTGTTCACTTCCCCTGTACCATTCGGAAAAATCCGTGGCCACGATACGGAAAAGCGGTACATGCTAATCCCTAAATCTTTCATAATGGCTACATCTTCTTTGTAACGATGATAACTGTCACAAGCAACATCACCGTTATCGCCATTCACAACCTTGCCCGGTGTTTTTGAAAAAGTATCCCAAATGGAAAGTCCTCTGCCGTCTTTATCAACAGCACCTTCTATTTGATAAGAAGCGGTTGCTGCTCCCCACTTCATCTCTTTCGGAAATTGAATAATTGCCACAATGATTCCCTCCATTTATGTTAGTATGTAATGATCGTTAGGTATTCCGACAACTCTCATAACTCCATAGAAAGTAATGATAGCATTCTTTACTACTTTGTCGGATAAGTCATGTTTTTATACTTCAACTTAACTTTCCATGAATAAAAAACTTATGTAGTAAACATGGAAAACTTTTGAAAATAAAATGAGTTTTATTCCTAAATAACGAAATACCTTTACACTAGTTATTCCCTTAATAATTTTATTATATTATTGAAAAAGAAGCAAACAAACACTACAAAAATAAAAACAAAATAACTAACAAAGCTAACAAAATAAATTGTTTATAGTAAAAGAACAAATTCAAGGTTTGGACACGCGAATAAATAGTTTGTACAAACAATTAGGTTCTCTTGATTCCACATCTCTCATTTTTGCGGTCAGAGCAGCCGTTATTTGTGAACATGATACGGGTTTCCTTTTTTTTGCGGACACAGGAGCGCTTATTAACGCAAAATCCATTCAATTCCTGGCGATAAATTACGATTAACTGATCCAGTGGCCGCCAACGTTCCAAAACGCTAGCAATGTTCACAGATAACGGTTTTCATGGCCGCTTAATTACCCTAAACAATGAAAAGGTGTTTTAAGCTTTTGATAAGCTTAAAACACCTAAAACTAATCATTTAATTTATTCTAATGAACCGTTCGATGAGCCAAAAAATTCTTCATATAGTGAACGGACAGCTTCATCAGCATCTTGTTGGTGAATTCCAAATACTAAACTTACTTCAGAAGAACCTTGGTTAATCATTTCGATATTCACTCCGGCTTTTGATAAAGCCGACGTGGCACGTGATGCAATCCCCACTGTATTATGCATACCTTCACCTACGATCATAATCATCGCAAAGTCTCGCTCCACATAAACATCATCTACATCTAACTCTTCTTGTATTCTAGCAATCATTCTTTGTTCTTTTTCATCATCTAGCTGAGCTTGATGAAGGATAACCGATGTATCATCAATCCCTGAAGGCATATGCTCATATGATATTCCTTCATCCTCGATAATTTGAAGTAATTTACGACCAAATCCAATTTCTCTATTCATTAAGTATTTACGCACAAATACGGTACAAAACCCAGAATCCGCCGCAATTCCAATAACAGGATTAACAAAGCACTCTCGCTCTGCAATAATCATTGTTCCACTCGCTTGTGGGTTATTGGTGTTTTTCACACAAACCGGAATTGATTTTCGAAACGCTGGAATTAACGCCTCATCATGAAATACAGAAAAACCTGCATATGAAAGTTCACGCATTTCTCGATATGTCATTTTTTTAATTTCACAAGGGTTTTCTACAACATTCGGATTTGCACAAAACACTGAATCAACATCCGTAAAGTTTTCATATAATTCCGCATCAATACCCGCTGCTAAAATAGAACCGGTAATGTCAGACCCACCACGCGGGAAAGTAACAAGCGTTCCTTCTTTGGAGTATCCAAAGAATCCTGGGAACACTAAAACACCTGACCGTTCACGTAGCTTAGCTAAATAATCATAGCTTTCTGGTAATACTTGCGCATTCCCTGGTTCATCACTAACAAGTAAACCTGCTTCCTTCGGGTTCACGTAGTGAGCTTCCATTCCTTTGCTTGCAAAATAAGCTGCAATCAACTTAGCATTGTTATCTTCTCCACTAGCTTTCATCTGGTCCATATACTTTCCAGGGTGACTACGATCAAATGAAACACGCTCTTTTAAATCATTTTCAATCGTTTCAATAATATCAGGTGCTAGTTCGAGCCCTTTTGCAATACTTTCATATCGTTTTACAACCGCTTGAAGCTCTTTCTCAGCATGACCTTGGGAAAGCATCGTTTCCCCTAATGCAATTAATAAATCTGTTACTTTCGTATCTTCACTATTTCGTTTTCCTGGTGCTGATACGACGACGATCTTTCTACTTCGGTCTTCTTCAATAATACTTGCTACTTTTCGAATTTGTTCTGCGCTTGCTACCGATGATCCCCCAAATTTCGCTACTTTCATTTTTGTTCTCCAACTCCTGTTAGTTTCTTTTATTTTCCGAACTTTCAACATTTATAAAGGTAACATAGGCAAACTCCATCCCGCAAAGCTGCCTATCTTTGATTTACATGGCTCTGACTCGATATATCACGCTGAGAATAATTAAAAGTAAAATGCCATAAATTTCTCCAGTATCCATCCAAATGGCTCCCAAATGGTCAAAATTACAGTTACCTACTAAATAGTTATTCTGATTATATAAGAAAAGATGAAAATTGACTATTGTTTATTCTTTGTAAATTCAGAAAAGTTTTTACCGTTTTTTCCCTAATAATCTAAATTTATCATTGAATTCGTTTCCATAGTTTGCTATAGTTACCTAGAAAGAAAAAACGGGAGCTTGTGAAACAAGCTGAGAGGATAGCTGATACTGCTGTCGACCGGTGAACCTGATCTAGGTAATGCTAGCGGAGGGATGAAGTTTTCTTAAACACGTCTGTCTATTTGACCGCTTGCTAGCGGTCTTTTTGTATTTTTTTGTGCACTCAAACGCAAATAGATACGAGTTCAGACCATCTATCATGTATATCCCTCCTCCTTAATCAGTTCAAACACCAAATTATCGTTTTGACCAAAATTAGGAGGAATGTCGTATGTCAGTAAAAGAAAAAACCACATTAATCACACCGTTTCCAAACAGTAAAAAAGTGTATGTTCAAGGAACACGATCAGATATTAAGGTCCCCTTCCGCGAAATTGAACTTTCACCAACAACAACTCCACAAGGAGAAACCATTCAAAATCCACCATTCCCAGTTTATGATACGAGCGGTCCTTATACAGATCCGAATTATACCGTTGATGTTCGTAAAGGCTTACCAGAACTAAGAAAACAATGGATACTAGAGCGTGGCGACGTCGAGGTGTATGACGGGCGTGAAGTTAAGCCAGTAGATAATGGTGTGGCTTCTTCTGAAAAAATGACCGAAGTTGAAATTTTCGATACAAGTAAACGCCAAATTTTACGTGCCAAAAAGGGAAACAACGTTACACAGCTTCATTACGCTCGAAAAGGAATCGTTACACCAGAAATGGAATACGTGGCAATTCGTGAAGGGCTTTCACCTGAATTTGTTCGAGATGAAATAGCTCGTGGACGCGCAATCTTGCCTTCTAATATTAATCATCCCGAAAGTGAACCAATGATTATTGGCCGTAATTTCCATGTCAAAATCAATGCCAATATCGGAAATAGTGCCGTAACCTCTTCCATTGAAGAAGAAGTTGAAAAAATGACATGGGCTGTTCGTTGGGGAGCAGATAATATTATGGACTTATCGACTGGAAAACATATTCATACAACGCGAGAATGGATTATTCGTAATTCACCTGTTCCGATTGGTACCGTTCCGATTTATCAAGCGTTAGAAAAAGTAAATGGTGTAGCTGAAGATTTAACATGGGAAGTATATCGAGATACATTAATTGAACAAGCAGAACAAGGCGTTGATTATTTTACAATCCACGCTGGTGTACGTCTTCCTTACATCCCAATGACGGCTAATCGTGTTACTGGAATTGTGTCTCGCGGTGGTTCAATCATGGCAGCTTGGTGTTTAGCTCATCATGAAGAGAGCTTCTTATATACCCATTTTGAAGACATTTGTGAAATTATGAAAGCTTACGATATCGCCTTTTCATTAGGAGATGGATTACGCCCTGGTTCCATTGCCGATGCAAATGATGAAGCACAATTTGCGGAACTAGAAACATTAGGGGAATTAACAAAAATCGCATGGGAACATGATGTCCAAGTCATGATTGAAGGTCCAGGTCACGTCCCAATGCATAAAATTAAAGAAAACATGGATAAACAGCTTGAAATTTGTGATGAAGCACCATTTTATACATTAGGTCCACTTACAACAGATATCGCCCCTGGTTATGATCATATTACATCTGCAATTGGTGCTGCGATGATAGGTTGGTTTGGCACAGCAATGTTATGTTATGTCACACCGAAAGAACATCTTGGCTTACCAAACAAAGAAGATGTTCGTGAAGGTGTTGTTACGTATAAGCTTGCAGCCCATGCCGCGGACTTAGCGAAAGGACATCCGAGTGCACAATTACGGGATGACGCCTTATCAAAAGCGCGTTTTGAATTCCGCTGGAGAGACCAGTTTAACTTATCTTTAGATCCTGAAAAAGCAATGAGTTTCCATGATGAAACATTACCAGCTGAAGGTGCAAAAACAGCTCATTTCTGTTCTATGTGCGGACCGAAATTTTGCAGTATGAAAATTACGCAAGATATTCGCCAGCAAGCACAAGAAAAAGGAATTGATGCGAATACTTTCGTCGAAAAAGAAATGGAAGGAAAAGCTAAAGAGTTTCGTGAAAAAGGAAGTAAAATTTATCAATAATGAAAAACGCGATAGCGTCTATTCGTTAAACAAACCGGCTTTGAGTAAAAATTCTCAAAGCCGGTTTTGCTTTTATTCTAGTGTGATTTTTATCGTTTCTGGATATAACGTAATATTTTCTAAGTCATTAGTATGGATTTTATATTGACTTATGTTATCGATATCGATATTAGAAAAACGTTGTGTAAACGTATAAGATTCACGGTCGACTAATTGTGGTGCTTGGGTTGAATACGTCTCATTTCCATCCCGATCCTCTAGCCAAACCCAAGCTTGATAGAATGGCAATGTTCCCTCAACTTGATATGTTATGATCAAATCATCTTGATTACCGGCTACATCCAAAACAGTAAGGGAGCCTTTCTCCCCTTGCTCAAGCTTAAGCGGTATCGTACTTCCGAGTTCTCCCGACGAGACGTTTGAGTTGCCATTCCCGATCATATAAGGCTGAACCACAATATACTCTGGTTTTTCTTCCATTGGCTCATATTGCTCAAACGCTTGTGTAATCCCTGTGCCATTCGGTAATACATTCATTCCACCTTTACTCCCACCAGCTCCATGTTTATATTGTCTTCCTTTATCATCAAATAGTAACAAAGATGGAATCAACCCTTCTACCGTCTCTCCTTTAACTTCTTGAAAAACAGTATATTTCAGCTCGGTTGTTGCTGGAGTTAACGTCACTTCATTTATTTTCACATCATAATCTCCTACTTCTTGTTGTACGTTCACTTGATAATGGAAAATATCTTTCGTTTTTATGACAGGAAAAGACAATGACCATTCCCCTTTTTTCGAATCAATGTTATAAAAATCAAGAGTAAGCTCAAATGAATCAGGAAAATTTCGATTTGTTAATTCTAGCACACCAATAAATTGATTATCGTCCATTTTTGTTACTGATATTCGCATATAATTCAAATTATAAATTTTTTGCCCGTCAATTTTCAATGTGAATGTTTCATCATAAAATGTATTCCTTACGTCTTGTTCGGAAGATACTCCTTCCATCACATATCCTACAGATAATCTCGTCCCATCATGGAACACATCAGTAAACGTTAACGTCGTATCTCCACTGACGATTTGTTTATCTACTTTATTTGTTAACTCCTGTTCTTGAGCTTTATTTAATCCTTTATCGGAGACAAATTCAAACACGGATCCTATAATAGGAAGCTTTTGCATTCCTTGTGAAACAGACGGTGAAACTTGGGAAGCTCCTAATATGACTCCTATTCCTATAACAATAGAGCTTGCAGTATAAACCATTAGCATTTGCTTTTTCTTTCTTTTCTTCGGCAATGTTTCTAAAACACTGTCAATGCCCTCACTTATGCTCGTTGGAACTTGCGCAGAAGCATCTGTTTTCGCCTTTTTCAACATTTGTTCCAGTTTATCCATTAGAACACCCTCCCTTATCCGTGTTCGTTAACCACGTATCTAACTGATTTCTTGCTCGGTGCAATCTTGTTTTAACAGTACTTTCAGGAATTTCTAATAAACTTGCGATGTCTTTAATTGACAAGTCTTCAAAATAAAATAACATAATTACTCTTCTAAAATCTTCATGTAAGGAATCAATCGCTTCATGAATAATCATTGTTTCAGATGTTGTATCTTTAAAACTAGGTTCTTCCGTTTTTTCAAGAGGAACAACTTTCCTCTTCAGTGTTTGCATTGAATAACATTCATTCATTACGATTCGAACAATCCATGTTTTGAAATACTTAGGTTCCCTCACCGTTTCAATATTTTGATAGGCCTTTAAAATTGTTTCTTGAATCGCATCTAAGCAATCATTGTCATTCTGTAAAATGGACCTTGCCACACGGTATAATAGTGATTCGTTTTGTTTGATCAACGAAACAAATGCTTCTTTATTTCCTTTTTGCGCTTTTTTTACGAGTCGTAACATATCGGTCTCCATTTCAGTCCAACACCCTCCTTTTCATCTTTCTACTCATTAGATAAACGAAAGTAGTAAGAAGTTCCCGATAAAAAAAAAATTCTCTCTTGGCTAGAGAGAATCTCTTTCCTTTTATTTATCTGTAATCATTTTACCTTCTTGTGCTAATGCATAATGAATGGCGTGTTTTAACGTCGAAAAACATTCAATCGACCGTAAATCGTATGCACTTTGTGTTAACGTTATCCCAAGCTGAGGTGACACACCAACTAAAATACTTTTTGTTCCTAGTAAACTAGTAGCATCTGTTAACTTCCGGATAAGATTAATCGTATATTCGTCCACGACTTCATCAATTCCGGTAACATCAAGAATTAAATAGTTTGCCGTATACTTCGGTAAGTTCTCCATAATTTGCATCATCATATCTTCTGAACGTAACTCATCATATTTTCCAAGAAGTGGAACAACAACGATTTGATCTAATACCGGAATAATCGGTGATGAGATGTCCTTGACAAGTTTCGTTAAGTCTTGTGTCCGTTCTCTCACTTTTTCTTCTAGCTTTTCAATTTCTTTTTGTTCTTGTTTTCTTGCGTAATTATGTATGTTATCAATCGGACAAACGGAAGAGGGACGACAATGAAACTCATCATACTCCGCTCCAGTTAATTGACTTTTCGCAAGCTCACAACCGATGTTTTGCTTAAATAATCTTGTAAAGATTCCTGCTAAATGGCCTGTCAGAAAGGAACCAGATTGTGTTTTGCCCTGAAGCTTATTTATTTTATACTCCCAGCTATTTTTCATTCGAATAACAAGGCTCGCCTTTTCAGGTGAAAACTCTACTACCGTAAACGCTCCCCAACCTGCGGAAGCATAAATCTTTGGAAACAGTTCCATAATGTTTTCTATCTCATACTTTTCAAAATATTCACCAACAATTTCTCCCATTCGAAATCCCGCACTATGCATGACGACATTCGCCGCATCATCACCCGACACTTCTTCTATCGTATCAAGAAAAGATTTCATGGCGGACTCAATCCAAAAAATGAGAACGTCATGACCTTCGAACTGAACTTCTCCTTCCTCAACGTTAAACCCATATGTCACACCTTGTATATCAACGTGCTGTTGTTGCTTTTTTTCCCCCAAAACTTAATCCCCCTTTATCAGAATTCCTTGTTATAGTTTATCATGTTCTCACTATCGTTTCAGCTTTAGACGATTTTTTCCAAAAATGAAATATACGATTGTAAAAATAAGGAATGCTAACAATTCTAATGAAAGTATATACCATGGATACGGTCCTAACCAATCAATGATTGTCGGATTTGTCGGCTTTCTAGCAAGAAACATATAATTACTGCCTGTTAAGTGATTAACAAAAAAGACAAAAATAGCAATAACGTTTAACGACACCCACGCTTTGATGACAGACTGAAACGTGAGATGAAGACGCTCATACCAAATCATATAAAAGCAAGCATACAATATAGCCATATGTGCAATAAAAAAATGAAAAAATCGATAATGCGGAAACCCATAAAACAATTCTGGTGTAATCATCGCTTGAATCGCACCACCGATACCGAAAAAAAACGTCACTTCTGATAACGAGTGGTTTCTTGTAAGTAACATAAATGTACATAAATAAATGGAAATACTACATAATTGCAATGGTAAATTTCCTCTAACTGTCCACTGATCATGTAGAATAAACCATAAATGAAATGAAACTTCACAACTAATTAAAATTACAATTAGAATATACCTAATAAGCGTCTTTCCCTTTTGTTTCATCCTAGGACGGCCCAAGTAAAGCCCTACTAATAAAGTAAGAAAAAGGAGCAATACAACGAGATGACTCATCGAAAACATGTCAAACGGAAATGGTTGAGAACCATAGCTAAAATAGTGTCCCATGAACTCCCTCCTTGATTTCTTAGTAGTTTGTCCAAGTCTTAACAAGATAACATGACCGAGGATGTAAAAAGAAAAGGTACTCAAAATCGAGTACCTCGTCAACTATTCTCTTATTTCCATTCGCCATCACGGTCCCATTTCCCTTGAATAAACCCAATTTTTTCAAACATATTGTATATCCAAGGCTGATTTTCGGCGGTTAACGAATTTTCCGTACAAATAGATTCAGGTTCATATCCTGTTTCAATCGCTCGTCCCAATGTCGTTTCTTCTAAATAATTCGTTACTTCCGCATCATTAAAACAAGGAGGTGCAATGTAAACCCCATACGTATGGTCAACAATCATTCTTGTATTCATAGGAGCCTTTGGTGTCGTTTGAATGAGAAAACTACTAAGGAGGAGTACAAAAACACCAATGCCAATTACTATCCTAATCGGTTTCAACGATATCCCTCTTTCTACTGGTCATGTTGCTAGTGTAATATGATTTCAATTAGGAATCAATGAACAACACTTATTGATTTTTCGGTTGCCAATGCAATAAAACACCATGAAATTGATGAGGATAATAATATTTTCCGTCTTGATAATAAGAATATTTTTCAATCACTTTTTCGACCAGCCTTCGATCATACTTTTCTTCTCTTATTTTTATCGTATTTGCTTTAATTAACTCTTCATAGGAATGATATGTGAACGTACGTTGAAGCTCAACGGTCTCACATTGTGCATATATTCCTAATTCATATAAAATATTTAGTAAGTGAATATAATCTCTTCTCGGTATATTAATAGCAAGATTCGTTGTTTGTAATAATTCAAGATAATGCGGTCTCATCGGGCCTGTTGTCATTCCAATAATCGCTAGGCGACGGGCTGTTTCATTCATCTTTTGTAATGCCGTTTTAATATGATACATACGGTAAAAACAATTTATTCCGAAAACTACATCATATTTTTCTGTCTTGTCCCATTCCTCCCACTTGTGATGGATAAGTTCTAACTGAGTCCCTTTTTTTTCATTTTTAACTTGTTGTAAATATTCGACAATATGACTTGAACTATCAATGCATGTTAAAGTATTCACGTCTGGCAACAATGAAAAAGTATAATTTCCCCATCCAGGACCAATTTCTAACACATGATCAGATGACTTTATATGAGTTTTTAATTTTGTAAAAAGTGGAATGACATGCTCGTCCATTTTCGGGTCTAGTGATTTTCTCATAACAACTTCTTTCCAAAACGAATCTTCTAACTCGTCATTAACCATTCGTTCTGGCATTTGCCCATTCCACCCTTTCATCCCCTCTTGCCATAAATGAACAAAATCAACTTTGTCGTTTACATCAATTTTCATGTGGCACCTCAGCATTAAAATCCATTTTCAATGAGCCCATCCACTAGTAATTCAAAGGCATCTGGAATACGAACACCTTCTGCTGCAGACGAGAGTGGGATGACAATAAAATGTTCATTTTTCACAGCAGGAACATCGGTAAGAGCAGGATGATTAAGTAAAATATTCTTCTTCTCTTCTATTGTTGTTTCACCGTAATCAATTATGACAATAAGATCAGGATTTCGCTCAACTACTTCTTCCCAACTAACTTCCGCCCAGTTTTTATCGATATCAGCAAACGCATTTTCAGCCCCTGTTAAAGAAATAAGTTCATTTAAAAAGTTTCGAGCTGACGTAAAAGGGGCCGCTTCTCCGTTATCATAAATGAACACTTGCTTTCCAACAGCGCCTTGTGGAATCTCTTCTTTTTTCTTTTCGATTCTCGCTTCCATCTCTTCAATTAATGCTTCAGCACGATCTTCAACTTTAAAAATTTTTCCGATGTTTCGGATATCTGTATAAATATCCTCAACTGTTGGACCGATGATAGTCGATGATTCATGAAGGTACGCATGAATGCCAAACTCCTCTAATTGCTCCACTGTTCCAATATTATCTTCGCGAAACGCACTAGCCCAACCCGCATAGGCAAAATCTGGTTCTTGCTCTAAAAACACTTCTTGGCTTGGATACTGGTCTGCAATCACCGGGATACTCTCATATGCAGTTTTATACTCTTCTAAAATCTCATCATCGATAAAAGCTGTACCAACCATATGATCCTCTAACCCTAATGCTAACATGATTTCTGTTACATGTTGATTTAATGTAACAGCACGCTTTGGAATTTCATCAAATTGTAAAGTCCGCCCATTATTTTCAATTTCAACAACACCATATGATTCGTTTGCTTCTTGTTTTTCTTGGTTCCCTTCTTCTCCTGTTGTCTCTTGCCCACAACCAGCCGTTATCCATATGAGTAAACTTAATAAAAATACGATTTTTTTCATCTTTTATCTCTCCTCTTTCTTTTTTGCGAAAATTGTGACCGTTGTCCATTCTCTTTGTTCTTCCTCTTGATATATGTAATGGCCAGTTGACCAAACATTTTCAACATAAGGATGTAGATTCGAATCTTGATCTTGTTCTACTAATGTTTGATCTATGGGCAAATCAGGCTTTTGTTTTTGTAATGAAGCTGGTACAACAGTTTCCCATGGTTGTGCTTTATAGTTTTCCGTCATGTTTATGATGTCAAAGCCGACGATTTCAAGTAAATAAACGACTTCTCTTGGCGTAAGTAGACTATATTCTCTTTCTACATGATAAGTAGTGTCAATATAACCGTCGACTACACTCGTAATCATAGTCGCACACACCATTAGTTGTTTACTAAATGTGGCTTCTCCTTCTATTGTTTGCATAACTGTTTTTTTATTTGTCATTCGCTTCTTCTTTACCGTTTTCCACTTTGTATTTGGCGGAACTATAATATCAAGCGCTATTTGGCCGCCTTGCTTTACATGAGAATAAACAAAGGCTAACAATTTTTTTTGCTCTTCTATCGTTAGAAAATGTTGAAGAAATCCATCCGCAAGTAGAATATGAGAATACGTGTCCTCTAGCTGAAGTGAAAGAATATCTTCTTCGATAATCGTAATTGGTAGGTCGAGGCGTTCAAGTTTTTTCTTTGCGATTTCATTCATTTCATGGCTAAC
This sequence comes from Alkalihalobacillus sp. LMS39, assembly GCF_022812285.1. NCBI lineage: Bacteria > Bacillati > Bacillota > Bacilli > Caryophanales > Bacillaceae > Alkalihalobacillus > Alkalihalobacillus sp. LMS39. Next base: position 2,149,380 of record NZ_CP093300.1, on the reverse strand, counting down.
ATCGATGGGTTGAACGTGAATCCCTTTTTGTAAAAAGGGGACCGTCATTCTTCCTGTTCCCGATCCAAGCTCTAATAAAGTAACCGGATCTTTAGATGAGTGCAGCCATTCCATATAAAATGAAATTCCAGCTTTCCCAGCAAACAGATCAAATGTTTTTGCTTCTTCACCTTTATACGAAGTTACCGGTTGTCTTTGATGACGTTCTCCTTGCATACCACAACGGGAGCATAAGCTACCAGATAGCGCTGAAAATTGCGTTTGTTTTGGAATGCCATTTTTACTATCACCATGCCACTCATCATACGTAAATTGGCAAAAAGAACAAGTATACACACTCATTTACAACCCACTCCGTTCTCGTTTTCGTTCCATTGGTACGACCAAAGACTGGAGTTCATCTTCTGGAGTAAATAAAATTTGTTTCTTTCCTGTTTGTGGGTGGCGAATAACAACGGTATCTACTTCAAACACTTCTTTTAACATCTGTTCAGTTATGACTTCATTCGGCGTTCCTTCAAAGACCATTTCCCCTTTGTTGATTACGATGATCCGATCACAATACGCTGCCGCTAAATTAAGGTCATGCATCGCACAAACAACAGTTAAGCCACTGTTTTTCACTGTATTTAACAATTGCAATTGATGATGGATATCTAGATGATTCGTCGGTTCGTCTAAAAGCAATATATTCGTTTGTTGCGCTAGCGCTCTTGCAATCAAAACGCGCTGTTTCTCTCCACCAGATAAAGATGAAAAACTTCGCTCGGCATAATCAGTTAAATCAACAGAGGCAAGAGCTTCATATGCCGCATCATAATCCTTCTTTTCTTCTTTTGAAAAAAAGCGTTGGTGTGGATGACGGCCCATTAACACGATTTCAAGTACACTAAAGTCAAACGGGACACTACTTTCCTGTGTTACTACAGCCACCTCTTTCGCAAACGCACGAAAAGAGTATGAAGGTAACTCTTTATTATAAAGGGTCACTGTCCCTTGCAATGGAAAGTATGACCGATATAATGTTTTTAAAAAGGTAGATTTTCCACTTCCATTTGGACCAATTAATCCGATAAATTCTCCTTCATGTAAATGAAGAGATAGATTTTGAATAATCATCGTTTTCTCTATTTGCACTGCTACATTGGACGCTTTTAATGTCACTTTGAACCACCTCCACCAAAAGAATAATTGCTTCTTCGTAATAGCCAAATAAAAAATGGACCTCCACAAATGGCCGTAACAATCCCAATAGGTAGTTCTTGTGGCGCAACTATCGTTCTTGCAACAACATCAGCCCAAAGTAAAAAAATTGCACCTAGTAACGCACTAACAGGGAGTACACGACGATGATCAGACCCAACTAATAACCGGACAATGTGAGGAATCATTAAACCGACAAAACCAATCGCACCACTTAACGCTACTAATACACCTGTTAATAATGCGGTTAGTACGATAAGAATTTTTTTAAATACATTACTGTTCAACCCTAAATGAGATGCAGCTTCTTCTCCTAAAAGTAATAAATTTAATGGTCTTGATAAACAAAGAAGGATAGCTAGTCCCACGATCACCGTAACTGTCGGAATGAACAGTTGACTCCATTTAGCAGCTGCTAGACTACCCATCATCCAAAACATCGCATCTCGAATTCCTTCAGCTCGTGGTGCCGAGATAACGATATAATTCGTTAATGCACTTAACATCATAGAAATCGCAATCCCTGCTAATAGTAAGCGAACCGTTGAAATTCTTCCTTGAACTTGAGCTAAGAAAAAAACGAAGAAAACAGATAGTAATGCTCCCAAAAAAGCAGCTAACGAAACCGCATATGAACCAAAGATGGAAAACGCTCCAAACACGATGACCATCGTTGCTCCTACAGATGCACCTGAAGAGATCCCGAGAATAAACGGCTCTGCCAAAGGATTGCGGACAAGAGCTTGTATTGTAACTCCCACAACAGCTAATCCTGCTCCGACTAACACACCTAAAATTACCCGAGGAAATCGAATTTCCCATATGATTTGTTCTTGCGCCCTTGTCCAGTCTTGGGCAAATGCAGTTTCAAAAATTGAAAGCTTTGAAAGTGGAATTTGCCAAACCGTAAGAGGGTGAATAGACACCGGGCCAATCATAACTGCAAACGTCATAGACAAAAGCAATAAAATCATTAAAACAAGTAGCAACAATGAAAACGAGATTCGATTTTTAATTGGTCCTGTCTGATTCATAACCTTTTCACCTTTTAATAAATCGTAATTATTACGATTTAGATTATATAATTTTAGTAGAAACTTGTCACCCTTTTTTCAAAACGTTTTTATTTTTGTATTCCCATCTCTTCAAATGTTGCCATTTCCGATACGATCTTTGTCGCCGCAAGTAACAGTGGATAAGCAAGAGCGGCTCCCGTACCTTCTCCTAAACGCAACCCTAATGAAAGTAGCGGTTCTTGTTTTAATTGTTGCAGTAACAGATAATGACCTCGTTCAGCAGATTGATGGCTTATTATCAAATAATCATGGATAACTGGACAAAAACTTGTCGCAACAAGAGCGGCAACTGAAGAGATAAATCCATCGATTAAAACAGGAACTCGTTTTTTTGCTCCTGCTAATATGACCCCTGTTAATGCTGCAATTTCTAACCCACCTACTTTATGTAACACATCAAGCGGATTAGATGAAGTTGGTTTTCGATTTTCGAGTGATTGTTTGATGACATTGACTTTATGATGTAACGCATCAGCTGTTAAACCTGTTCCAACCCCAACGACATCTTCTATTTTCTCATTTGTAAGCGCTGCAAAAACAGCACTACTCGCAGTCGTATTTCCAATGCCCATTTCACCAGTAATCAAAAGCTTATGACCATTTTTAATTAAAGTTTCAGCGACATCTATCCCTACTTGGATTGCTTCAAGGGCTTCTTCTTCTGTCATTGCAGCTTCATGTAAAAAATTATTTGTTCCATTTTTCACTTTGCACTGCATGACCGTTTGGATATCAACCGGACCTTTTACACCGACATCAACAACATACACCGAAGCACCGATTTGATTGGCAAAAACATTAATCGCAGCTTTTCCTTTTATAAAGTTAGCCAGCATGAGCTGTGTTACTTCCTGGGGATAAGCCGAAACACCTTCTGCTACGATGCCATGGTCACCAGCAGCAACAATAACAGCAGGATTTGAGACGTTTGGCTTTTCTTCTTCCGTTATCCCACTTAATTGAATTGCTAATTGCTCGATTTTTCCTAATGAACCGACTGGCTTCGTCAAGTTGTCAATATGATTAGCGACTTTTTCCATCACCGATTTGTTTAACGGTTCGATCGCTTGAATGATTTCATCTAGCTTTCTCATCCTTTGCTTCCTCTCTTTTGCTGATATGTTTCACAAGCACGAACGAACCTTTTTGCAATATTTCGGTTTGACCCAAAATGAAGATGAGTATATCCTGCAACAATATTTTCTGAGGAGTACCCTTCTTCTCCATCTTTCCGAAGAGCTTTCACATGATACGCCTTTTGCTTGTTGTCATTTGCACAAGCAAATGTCGAGTAATGAAACTCATGTCCTCTTGCTTTTTCGCCAGACTGCAAAATAATATTGTCTTGAAGTGACGTGACTTCCCGATATCCTAAAGCTGCAAGCTTTGATTGCATTGTGACTTCTCCTTGAATAACCCCGACCATTGGATAACATTGACCATCAGTTGTAATAATGCGCTCAGTTAAATACATATATCCGCCACATTCCGCAAAAATAGGGAGCTCACGCGCAACGGCTCGAATGTCATCTTGTAATTCTGTATGTTCAGAAAGTTCTTTAGCAAACTCTTCAGGGAATCCTCCACCGATGTACAATCCATCCACTTGCTTAGGTAATGTTTCACCTGCAAGAGGACTAAAATAAACTAACTCTGCTCCTGCTTGTCGCAACAAATGCAAATTTTCTTCATAATAAAAATTAAAGGCAGCATCATGGGCAACTGCAATTTTCACTGTTGGTTTTACTAACTCGTCAGAAAATAACACCGGATCGTATTTGATTTCTTGCGCTTGTTCTGAAATATGAACAACAGCATCAAGGTCAATTCGTTCAGCGATTTTTTCTCCTAGCTCTGTAAACAGACCATCTAATTCTCCTCTTTCAATTGCTGGAATTAACCCTAAATGACGAGAAGGAATCTTTGGTGTATCTCCTTTTAATAAGTACCCAAGCACTTTCACACCGCATTCTTTTTCAATCGCTTTTTTACAAAGTTCATAATGACCTTTACTTCCCGCTTGGTTTACGATGACACCTGCAATTGTAATGGACTCATCAAGCATCTGAAACCCTTTCACAATGGCTGCAGCACTTCTTGCCATACTACTAATATTGACAATTAAAAGAACGGGAGACTCCAGAAGTTGACTGATTTCAGCCGTACTTCCTGTATTACTCTCTGGACTTTTTCCATCATAAACCCCCATAACTCCTTCAATTATCGCAATATCCGCGCCTTGGGAAGCAGATGAAAACACTTCTTTCACTACATCATGCTCTAACATCCAGCTATCAACATTACGGGAATGTCGACCTGTTACAGCAGTATGATAGCTAGGGTCAATATAATCTGGACCACACTTAAATCCTTGAACGACCAAGCCACGCTGACGGAGTGCTGACATTAACCCTAATGTCAGCGTTGTTTTCCCGACTCCGCTATTTGTCCCCGCAATCACAATTCTTCGTTGCATACACTACCCCTCCGTTCTTACTTCACTGCAATCGAAATCGTTACATTCCCACTTTTTTTCTTCTCTAATGTTAGTTGCTTTGCACCAGATGCTAATAAAACAGCAGGTTCACTCACCCCGTATGCCCCAGTATATTTAAAAACGGTTTCTGATGGGTTTGAAATCGGAACCGCGTTTAGCTCTAACGGTGTAAAATATTGAAACGTCCACTTATTTTGCTCACACACGTCGAGCAAGCCTTCTTCATCCTTTTTTAAGTCAATCGTGGCAATTCCTTTTACAGAAGTTTTTGAGATGCCTAATTCATATAATGTTTCATCTATGACAGCATTTATTTCTGTGGCACTCGTCCCACGATTACAGCCAATTCCTAAATACACTGACTTCGGCCTGTATAGGACACCATTTTGTAACAGCATCGATTGTTCGTCTTCTGTTAACAGCCGATGGGTAATAACTAAAGCTGCGGAAAAATCAAGCATCATCGCCTCCTTACAGCTTGAGACGACTTTCATTTGTGACGGAAGTGGCTTATTATGTTTCCACCAGTTCCGCTCTCCTGATTCTTGAACGATGACGATCGGTTCTTCATTCACAACAGCTGCACTCACTGGTGTGACTTTTTTCTCATACTCGACAATCCAGCCAAATTCTCGTCCGAAAATATCAACAGGAATCGTTTTATTGACATCAGATGCCGTTGTTATAACAGGTGTCGCTTGTAAGTGCTCTGATAATTCGTGCGTTAACTCATTTGCTCCACCAATATGACCAGATAGCACACTGATGACAAACTGTCCTTTATCATCGACAACAACAACGGCAGGGTCTGTTTTTTTATCTTTTAATATTGGTGCAATCATGCGAACAACAGCACCAAGTGAAATCACCATTACAATACCATCATACTTTTTAAATAAATCAGGTAAAATTAACCGAACAGAACCTTCAAACATATAAATGCCTTTTTCCTTTTCATCGCCATGTTCGAACTTTGTCATATAATATACGTCCGCCGTCTGTATGCTTTCTTGTAATTTCCGCACCATTTGAACACCGTGTTTTGTAATTGCGACTAATGCAATATTTTCCATTACACACTTTCTCCTTTACGATAACCATGCGTAAAGGACTTATCGTATAGCTTTGACTCAAACGTTCCTTCTTCTAAAAGCGCTTCATCTGCTGCTTTACTAATAATGACCATCGCTTGTTTACGAATTCCTTCTTTTCGCATCGTTTCATCAAGAGATCCTAACGTTGTGCGAACAACTTTTTCATCTGGCCATGAAGCGCGATACACTACAACGACCGCATCTTCTTCGTTCCATCCTGCTTCTAAAAACTCTTTTACGATTTTTTTTATTAATGTTGCACTTAAAAATAAGGCGATGGAACAATGATGAGCAGCTAAATCTTTTAGTTGTTCTTTTTCTGGCATCGGGGTTCGACCTTCTGCTCGCGTTAAAATGACGGTTTGCGTTAATTCTGGAATCGTTAATTCCACTTCAGCGGCTGCCGCTGCAGCAAAAACAGAACTAACGCCAGGAATGATTTGATAAGCAATGCCACGTTGTTTTAACTTTTTCATTTGTTCATAAATCGCACCGTACACTGCCGGGTCTCCCGTATGCATTCGCGCAACACTTTTTCCGCTTTTTACATGTTCTTCCATACAATCTACTAATTCTTCTAAATTCATCCCAGCACTTTTAAAAATAAGAGCATCTTTTTTCGCTCTTTCCATTAACACAGGATTTACAAGAGAGTCTGTATATAAAATGACATCGGCTTTCTCGAGTATTTTTAATCCTTTTACTGTAATTAAATCTGGGTCTCCAGGACCTGATCCAACAATATAAACTTTTGCTTCTAATTCCATTTTAGTCACCTTACTTTCTTACGAGCATTAGTGTTAAATATTCTAAATCCGCATGGCGAAGTTCCGTTATATCTTTCCATACGACTTCTTCACTGGAAGTCACTTTCGTCACAACCGTAGCTTTGTCAACGAGTTCAAGCTCTTCTAGTAGTTCAATCATCATCGGTAGCACTTTCGCTACTTTTATAAATACGATACCATCATGGTCTTTTAATGCTTTTCTCATGGCCTCTCTATTCTCTGTTGCAGGAATGACCGCTGTCCAATCATCTCCATCAGCTAGAGGAATTCCTAATTGTGAGGCTACTCCATTTACAGATGATATGCCTGGAATTGATTTCACTTCTACTTCGGGATATTTTTGTTTTAGCAAACGGTACAAATGAATAAAGGTGCTATATAACATCGGGTCACCTTCCGTAACAAATGCAACCGACTTCCCTTCTTTTACATAAATCCATACTTGCTCAACAATTCGGTTCCATTCTCGTGCAAGGACGTCTTTATCCTTTGTCATCGGAAAAACTAACCCTAACATTTCTTTTTCATTTGGATTCACATATTGCTCAATTATTTGATACGCGTAACTTTTTGCCCCTTTTCGTTTTTTCGGATAAGCGACAACATCCGCTTCCTTCATCATTCGGTACGCTTTTACCGTAATTAATTCCGGGTCTCCTGGACCAACTCCTACACCATAAACGGTTCCTAGTGGCATATTACTCCTCCTCTTTTGCTGCTGTAATAATGTAAACAGGATTCAATCCTTCAAATCGAGTCATATGTAAAATTGGTTTACTTCTTGAAATTTGTGCGAGTGTTATCGAAACCTTTAATTTCAATTGCTTTAAAATTTCTGTTGCCTCATATAACGTTTCAATCGTAGCTGCATTTAACACGATCCGCCCATGCGGCTTTAATCGACTAGCACAAACTGATAATAACTCTTTCATTTCACCGCCTGTTCCCCCGATAAAAATAGCATCCGGGTCTGGAAACTCATTTAATCTAGCAGGGGCTTTCCCACAAATTGCGGTAATATCAGCTTGAAATTTTTTCATATTTTCATAGCAGTTTTGCAAGTCACTTTCATTTTTTTCAATCGCAAATACTTGTCCTTCTTTTGCGATTCTTGCTGCTTCAATCGCCATCGAACCTGTACACGTCCCGATGTCCCAAACAGTACTTGATTTATGTAATTGTAATTCCGATAAGCTCAATACACGAATTTCCTTTTTCGTGATTAACCCTTTATCCGGCTTTCGTTGAGAAAATTCTTCATCTGGAATTCCTAAAGCCCATTTTTCCCGATTTTTTTTTCGTTTTAAAATGACTACATTTAGCGGGTGGGCGTCATATGACATCATGTCTGATAGTGTCATAAACGTTGTTTTTTCAGACTCTCCTCCAACCGTTTCTGCAATAAAAGCCTCATATTCATCCATTCCAAATTCAAGTAAATAAGAGGCAATTGCTTTCGGGGTATTTGTTTCATCTGTTAACAGACAAACTTTTTCATGGCCATCGATTTTTTGCGCGAGTCCTTTAATATTGCGGCCATGGACACTGACAAAGAAACAATCATGCCAGCTTTCCTTCATTTTGGCAAACGCTTGTTGAAGCGAACTAATATTAGGATAAATCTCAACATCAATTTTCTTTGCTAAATACCCACCAATCCCAAAAAACAACGGATCACCCGAAGCTAAGACTACTGTTTTTTTGGATGTTTGTTGAAGTGTCTCCACCATCTTTGAAAGGCCAGATTTCACAACAATCTTTTCTCCTTTATAAGAAGGAAAAAAATCTAACAAACGTTCACCACCAACTAATTGTTCACTTTCTTCAATCCATTCTCGGTACTGTTGAGGCAAGCTAGCGATGCCACTTTCCGTTACTCCGATGATTTTGATAGGTTGTCCCATGACACTGTTTCCCTCCCTAATACATCTCCTTGCATTGACGTAATAATCGTTTCGATTTCCATTCCGCCTCGAACTTCTTTTAATCCTGATTCAGAACCGTATTGACATAACTTTGAAAAAAATGAGGAATAACCATGTTCAAACATCATCGTTCCGACCTGTGATGCGGTATTGGCTTGTTTAATTTCATCTAATAAGCTTTCTTCCACACCAGCATCCTTTGCCACATCTGCTAAAAAATTAAAATCAACAGGTGCGCTTTTAGAATGGACATTCATAATTCCTTGAGCAACCTTTGAAAATTTCCCCATCATACCTACAAGGGTTACGTGCTTCACTTTTTTTGCTTTACATTGCTTAAGGGCAAAGCCGACAAAGTCACCCATTTCAATAAAGGCTTCTTCAGGATGGTCAGGGTATAATGCAATTGCATATTTTTCACTTCGTCCACCCGTTGTTAAAAACAATCGCTCACACCCATTTGTCACAGCAACATTAATCGCTTGGGCCACACTCGCACGGTAAGCAGAAGTAGAAAATGGTACAACAATCCCTCGAGTTCCTAAAATCGAAATTCCGCCAATAATGCCAAGCCTTGCATTTAATGTTTTTTTTGCAATCTCTTCCCCGTCTGGAACAGAAATGACAACACGGATTCCTTGATAGACACCAAAGTGTTCTAGTAATTCTTGAACCGTTTCCTTTAACATTTTGCGAGGAACCGGATTAATTGCCGCTTCCCCGACAGGAACAGGAAGACCAGGTTTCGTCACCCGGCCCACTCCAATTCCACCATCAATTTCGATGCCCTCTTTACTCGTAAATGTAACTGTTGACACAATTTTTGCTTTATGTGTTGCATCAGGGTCATCACCAGCATCTTTAATGACACTCGCAGAGGCTTCCTTTTGAGTAAACATTACTTCTTCCATTGAAAAAGAAATGTCTTCCCCTATTGGTAACGTAATTTCAACCGTCCGTACTTTTGTTTGTAACAATAAAGACATTAATGCCGCTTTCGTTGCTGCTGTTGCATTTGCACCTGTTGTATAGCCGCGTCTCATTTCCTTCGGGTCTTTTGTTTGCTTTTTCATTTTATCCCTGCTTTTGCGCTAATAAAGAAATCGCATTAACCGCAGCAACGGTTACAGGACTTCCACCTTTTCGACCCATATTCGTTATAAAAGGAACATCTAATTTCGCTAATTCTTCTTTTGATTCAGCAGCAGACACAAATCCAACCGGCATCCCAACAATTAATCCTGGACGAGCTTCCCCTGTTTTCACTAGACGGATGAGTTCCAATAAAGCGGTAGGAGCATTTCCAATCGCAAAAATCCCACCTTCTGCTTCTTTAATTGCTTTGCGCATCGAAATAATCGCTCTTGTTGTATTTAAGCGTTTCGCTTCTTCCATTACATCTTCATCAGAAATATACACACGAACATGTCCACCATATTTTTCAATTCGTGGCTTACTGATACCACTTTGGATCATTTGTACATCGGCAACAACCATTTTTCCTGAACGAATTGCTTCAATTCCAGCTTGCACTGCATTTGGATGAAACACTACACTTTTTCCTAATTCAAAATCTGCTGAAGCATGAATAATTCGTTGGACCACTTTATATTGTTCTTCTGTAAAAGAGTGCTCTCCCACTTCCTCATCAATCATCTCAAAACTCTTTCCTTCTATTTCCTGCGGTTGTACTGTTAACGGTTTAAATTCTGTTTGAAAATCCATTACACCGACACCTCCATCGTTTTAATCGTATTTATGATATCTTCAAAAGAATGATACACATTCCCATACTCTATTTTTGGTCTAGCAATCATAATAATAGGAATCCCTAGCTCTTTTGCCGCCTCTACTTTTTCATCAACTGAGCCGACTTTCCCGCTTTCTTTTGTAACAACTTGGGTTACACTATACTGCATGTAAAGGGCTTGATTTAATTGCTTTGAAAACGGTCCTTGAATCGCAACAATATTTTTTTGTTCGACTCCTAGTTGTTCACACTTTTCCATATTGTCTTTTCTTGGTAGCATTCTTGCAATCATTCTAACATTCTCAAGTGGCAATAAATGCTTTGCAAACACTTGAAGGGTTTTGCTTCCTGTTGTTAGCATAACGACTCCACCACGGTTTGCCGCAAGAACGGCAGCTTCCTCATAAGAGGCTACTTCAGTGATAAGAGAATCTTGCCCTTCAAATGATTTTCGTTCAAATCGAATATAAGGAATTTCAAGCTGACTTGCTGCCGCCATCGCATTTTTCGACGCTTCCTCTGCAAATGGATGTGTTGCATCAACAATAATAGAAGCTTCATTCTCGCTAACGACACTTATTAATTGTTTGGCATCCAATCGTCCTACTAAAACACGAAGGCCATGTTGCTTCATCACTTCTCCTGCGTTTTCTGTCACGACAGAGGTTACAAGATCATATCCTTCTTGCTGAAGCATCAAACCTAGTTCTCTCGCATCACTCGTACCTGCAAGCAAAAATATCATTGTTATCCCTTCCTTTACTTTACAGGCTCGTGTTCATGGTCATGATGATGGTGATGATCATGATCATGGTCGTGGTGGTGGTGATGCACATCCATATGTTCTAATGCATGAAGACGGTATTGACATACATCACAATTTAATTTTGCTTCACCTTCTAAAGCTTCCAATGCCCGGTCAATAAAAATCGTTTTTAATTCAGGATGAAAACCAAAAAATGACGTCATATGAAATTCAAAGTTTGGATAGTCAGCAACAAACTGTCTCCGTTTTTCTTCCATTCTTTCCATTAGCACTCCCGTAAAGAAGAAATATGGAACAATATAAACTGATGTTGCATCTAACTTCAAACAGCGTTCGATTCCTTCTTCTACGGTTGGGCTCGTCACCCCAATAAAAGATAACTCGACGTTTGTCATATGCAAACGTTCTGATAATAATCTCGATATTTTATAAAGTTCACTATTTGCATCTGCATCACTACTCCCGCGACCAACGAGCAGTACGGCCTTTTTCTCATCATATTCAGTAGGCGCAAATCCGACTTCTTGTAATCTTCCTACTAAAATATCAAATAATTTATCGTGGACTCCAATCGGACGACCGTATGTAAATTGGACATGAGGGTATTTTTCTTTTGCTTCATCAATTTCATGAGGAATGTGTATTTTACTATGTCCTGCTGAAAAGAACATCATTGGAACTAAAGCAACTCTTGTCGCACCTTTAGCAACAACTGCATCGATACCTGCTGGAATTGTCGGTTTCGCAAACTCTAAAAAACAGGTTTCTACAATCGGAACCTTGATACCTTGTCTCATTGATTCTACAAATTGTAATACTTGTTCATTTCCTTCTTTTACTTTACTACCATGTCCAATAAATAAAATGGCATCCATGTAAACAACCCCTTATTATTTTTTAATCACCACAAACTGCATCTACAACAACTTGATCAGGAACTTCTTTGTATGTAAATCCTTCTACGCTTTGAACTCTCTTGAAAAATTTATGAAAACGTTCATTCGGCAAGCCACGTTTTTTATAATCATTAACGATCGAAACAACAAGCTCCACGATTTTATCTGGTGCTACTCCTTCAGCCACAAGTTGTCCAACATGTGCATTTCTTCCAGTTATTTTCGCGCCAATAAATAAATCAAACGCTTTTTTCCGGTAAATTAAACCGATATCATTCATAGGTGCACCGTAACAAGCCATGCCACAGCCATTAAAGCCGATATGCAATTGTTTAGGAACACTATCTCCCCCAATTAATTGCTGCAGTTCTTCTGCTTGTGGTATTGAATCTGCTTTTTCTCCGTCACAGAAATCACAAGCTTTAATCGTTACAACATCCCCTATCGGTAAGAGAAGTAACCCTTCTGCTCGTAATTTTTCCGTTATCCCACTTGGATCATTTGTTTCAACAGACACTTTCAACTGATGATCTGGTGTATATTCAATCGTTGCCTCTTCTCCAACCGCTCCTACTAACGTTAACATTTGCTTCGGTGATAGCTTTTTCGAAACAATTCCTGGTGACACCGCAAATTCAAATACAGCTGTTTGTTGAAACGATCCAGATTTTTCTTGTACTTCCGTTGCTGCTACTTCAGATTTCCCTATCACTTTTTCAAGCGCTTCTTCAGCTAACTCAAGCACAGAAGTTGTTTTTGGTATCTCTTGTTCGGATTGACCTTGATGCATCGCCCATGGTTCCGCTTCTTCTTTTAACCGTTGATGTGGCTTTAACGGTTGTTCTTCAGCTGAAAGGGTATATTTCCTTTGATATCCTCGTGGCGTTATGATTTTTCCGTCATACATGAACGTCGAATTATTCCCGATAATGACTGTTGTTAACATCCCAATTTCATGTTCTAGCATCGATTCTAAATCTGTCATTATAACAACTTGTCTTTCTCGAAACGCACTTTTTACTAGCCCAACAGGAGTTTTAGGAGAACGATATTTTAATAGAATTTGTTGTGTTTCTACAATCTGTTTCGTTCTTCTCCCGCTTCTTGGATTGTACAATGCAATGACAAAGTCCGCTTGTGCTGCCGCTTCGACTCGACGTTTAATCAATTCCCATGGAGTTAAATGGTCACTTAAACTAATCGTACAGGCATCGTGCATAATCGGTGCACCAAGAAGCGCTGCGCACGAATTAATGGCTGAAATACCAGGAATAATTTCAACAGCAACACCTGTTTCTTCCTTCCATCCTTTTTCAATGAGCACCTCATATACAAGTCCTGCCATGCCGTAAACACCAGCATCACCACTTGAAATAACAGCTACTACTTTTCCTGCCTCCGCTTGTTTAACGGCTTCTTGCGCACGGCTCACTTCTTCTGTCATGCCTGTTCGAACAATTTCTTGGTTTGTCAATAATGGTCGAATTAAATCAATATACGTGTTATAGCCAATAATCGAATCGCTTTCTAAAATAGCTTCTCTCGCTCGAGCTGTCATATGCTGTTCATGACCTGGACCAAACCCGACGATTAACAGCTTCCCTTTTTTATTTGTCATCACGCGAACTCCTCCTTTTAGCTTTATTATGAAAAAAACATAAAAAAGCATCTCTACCCAAAGATAGGGTTAGAGATGCTTGGACGTATAAGAGTTGAAAAATTAACTTCTAATCTTAGATGAGACGCCGCTCTCTAACACCTTCCTATCTCCCGTAGGTCAATCAGTGTCGTTAGAAAAGGCCGGTCTCCTGGCTCGTAGTTTTCGTTTTTTTACCTTCCCATTTCAGAATTGAAACAGTGGATATTAAAAAAACAACCTACTTACAGTGGCGGGACCGCGTCGGACTTTCACCGACTTCCCATTTAGAAGAATGATAACGTTCATCTTCACCTTTTCCCAAACTATTCATTTTCCTTTCTTTAGATTATAGAAAGATGAAAATGTTGTCAATGTTAATCCCAATATTTTCGGCGTCGATAATGGGTAAACAATTGATGTTCAAATTCTCGGTCTGGATGCTTGTCTCTTATAAATTGTGGACTATTTTCTACAGCTTCTTTCGTGATATCCATTTGAATTTCTCTAGTTTCCCAATTCACAGACTGAATCCAGTCTGTCGAAACGATGACTTCTTTTGAAGGAAGCCATTTCTTTGTTTCCACTAGAAAATATCGTATCGTCCATGTATCTTTTTCAATGAGAATATCAACGACTTGTCCAAATGTCTCACCTTTTGCATTAATCCGATAGCCATTGATTTTGCCAGTTATTTCTTTGCCACTATGCAAAAGTGACTTGCCTTCCTCTTCATATTTATCAATCTCCCGTTTCATAAAGTCTTCTTTTACTACTCCACCGGCAACTTCTGCATGTTGTAGCATTAACCCTCTAGCATATGTTTCATTGCCCCATACACCTGGTCCCACCCAATAAGGAGGATACCCATAGAAATCATGAAACTTTTTTTCATATTGCTTTGATATAGGCAAATGAGTATCAATAGAGGGGCTATTTTTAATTTCTTCTTTTGCTAAATCTACACGTACCATATTGACTAACGTATCGACCGTTTCGATTGAAATTGGGCTAATTAACCTTTTTTGTCCGGGTAACCACGGGTTCGTGTTGACAACTAAATAACGAATTGTCCAATTGTCTTCATCGAAATACACATCTTCCACTACTCCAATCGAACCGTCTTTTGCTTCAATGGAATACCTTTCTAAAGAACTAGAATAGAATAGCATCATCTATCACTCCTTCAAGTTTTTATGATTGCTTTCTAGTATTCCATAACCGCCTATACGAAAAAATAAACATAAACGAGAAAACTACTCGTTTATGTCTGCTAGTTTTTTTCTCACTTCTTCAATTGGAACCGCCAAGCCAACAGAGGAATCTCCACTTCCGATTGCTGGGACTGTTTTTGCATAGACAACAGCAACAACTTCCCCATCTGCACCAATAACAGGGCTACCGCTATTCCCACGATATATCGGGGCGGAAATCGTCACAACTTCTTCTTCATACGATAAAATTTCCCCTTCATTACTTATCCAAGCAAAGGATAACGGATTCCCAATGACATAAATATGTTCGTCCACTTCTCCGCTATTTTCACGCAATGGGAGAAAGGGTAAATGCTCTCCTTCTATTTGCAAAAAGGCAATATCAATCTCAGGGTATGATTCTATAAGAGTAGCAACATACATCTCTCCATTAGGAAAAGAAACACCAATGCCTTGTAAACCTTCAATAACATGGTGATTTGTCACAACTAAGCCATCTTCTGCTATGTTAAAACCCGTCCCTTTTAAGCGCTCTCCTTGAATGGTGACGACCGCTTGTTTATATGTTTGAATATCCTCTTGTTGAGAAAGTCGGTATGATGTTTTTAAAAACTCTATTGTATCCATACTATACTGCTGAAAAATAAATGCAAATCCATTAAGAAAAAGAACAAAAGCAACACCGATGGCAATCCATCTTTTAAGCTTCGTTCGCCTTTTCTTTTTCTTTATTGTCGATTCATCCTCTTCTTCATCGAATAAAAAATCTTCTGCTGTCGGCACATAAGATTCCTCGATTTCCTCATCAGGAAGGTGCTCGTTCTTCTCCTCTTCATTTCTCGTCATTAGCTTCTCCACCATTCATCTTTATTCCTACCAATAGAGTACCAAACCGCATCCCTATTGTAAAAACATCTTGAATGTAACTAGCTTTTATTTCAATAAAAAACGACCTTCAGTCAATCTAGTTTCAGGTCGTTTTCTCTTATCCATTTTTTCACTTGCTCATATTTTTCATTTGTTTTATATACTTCATCGTCAATAATTCGTTTTAATAAAAACTTTCGATCTCGTTCATCATTGATTTTATGTTTGATTTCAGTTCTTGCCCAAGCTAAAAAATCGACATACTCACAATAGCTTTCATCATAATGGTGTTCAAGTTCCTGTTTTATTTTTTTTGCCAACGTGGGACTTGCTCCATTTGTTGATACAGTAATCATTAACTTGCCACGTTGTAATACGGAAGGTAAGTAAAAATCACTTTGTTTTTGATCGTCAACACGATTAACAAATTGATATTCATTTGCACTTTTATACACCATTTCATTTATTTCGGAGTCATTTGTCGCAGCAAAAATAAAAACTGCAGATTGAATATACTCTCGTTTAAAAATATCTTGTATCCAGTTTATTTTGTGAGCTGTAACAAGTTCTATTAATTGCTCATGTAATGTTGGGGAAATAACAGTCACAGTTGCATTAGCATCGAGAAGGCCAATCACTTTTCTTAAAGCGATTTTTCCTCCACCAACAACGAAGACCTCTTTATTTTCAAGCTGGAGCATAATTGGATATAATGACATCTTTATTCTCCTTACGACGAAATAGCCATACGGTACTTACAGGCATCACAATTGACCGGTACTTCATTTGCTATCGTTTCTTTCACTCTGTCTTTTATCACATTGATTAAGTCTGGGTGATATCCTAAATAATCACAAAGAACAATGTCTTTCGTTGTTAATTTTTCATTTAATTTTGTGATTTTAGCATCCATTTGCTTTAATAGAATTCCAGTAAACAAAAGATAAGGAATGACATAAACTTTATTATGCGGGAGATATTGCACACGTTCTAGCCCTTGGTCAAAGGTTGGCTTGGTCGCAGCTAAATAACAAGTTTCAACATGGTCAACAGGAGCCGATTCCCAAATCAACCGAGCTAGTTTAGCAAGATCACTATTCGCATCTGGATCACTACTTCCACGACCAACTAACAATACAGCTGTTTGCTGCTGGCTTTGTTCATCTGCATGTAACGGTAAGCCTTGTTGAACAAGTCTGTCAACAACCATATCCGTCATTCGTTTATCAATTCCAATAACACGACCATATTGAATTGAAACCGTAGGAAATTTCACTTTTGCTTTATCAATTTCTTCCGGAATATCAAGCTTAGCATGTCCAGCTGCTAGTAATAAAACTGGAATAACCGCAATCGATGTTGCCCCTTGTTCAACACAAGCAGCGATCCCATCTTCAATATTCGGTTCGGCTAGTTCAATAAAACTATGGTGTTGAATTGGCACATCAACAGCTGCTTTTACTTTTTCAATGAATAACTCAAATTGAGTAACCCCTTCTTTAATCCTCGTACCATGACCTATATATAAGACTGCTTGCATATTCCCCACCTACTTTGTTTGTATCGTTTCCTTCAATATAATGTCCACAACAGAATCTACTGTTGGCTCGTTTGCCATTTGTGCATGTTTAAAGCCATGCGCTACTGCAGCGTCATACGATTTTTGTCCAAAACATATAATTTGACTTCGTTGCAGCGTTTCAACGATATTCGGTTCGACCTTACATACTGCGTCAACAAATGTTGAAACAGAAGCTGAACTTGGAAAAACAACCGTATTGACCGTATCATCCGCAAAAAGTCGCTGAACAATAATATGACTCGTTTCGTTAATAACGGTATGATGCGTTTCATAAAAGTCCATCGTCTGATAATCACAGGATTTATATTGTGCACTCGTTCCTACAACAAGCGATCGTTTGGATGTATTAAAAGGCTCGCAAAAACAGCCATATTTCAATAATTCCCGTTCAGATTTCACAGAGTTGACAACAAAGGCTGCTTGAACCTTTCTAATGTCCTTTTTTATAGCAACCAATGATTCCATAAAGAAGCGAACACTTTCCGGTGATAAAAATAATACTTGTTCATATTGTTCTATGCTTTGTATTGAACTTGTTGCTAATTCTTCCTTTTTTACTGATGTAAATTGTGGATAATGGACAACCTCTGCCCCGTATTCTTCGAGTTTTTTGCCGAGTTCACTTTCCCCCGTACCTGTCCTAGCAACAATTATTTGCTTTCCATGTAGTTTTTTGTTTTCAAACCAGGCTAATTTTTCTCGTAATGCGACAATGTTTCCGACTAGCGTAATGGCCGGGTTAGAAAACTTCACATCAGCGACTTTCTGAGATATCGTTGCTAATGTTCCTTCTAATGTTTTTTGCCTCCCATACGTTCCCCATTGTATTAAAATAACAGGCGTATCTGGTGATTTTTGATGAGACATCAATTGTTCTGTAATATACTCTATATTGCCGACTCCCATATAAAAGGCAATTGTATCAATTCCAGCTAATGCGGCCCAATCAATAATGGGCTTCCCCGTTCTCGATTTATCATGACCGGTTACAACCGCAAAGGAAAAACCATATTCGCGATGTGTGACAGGAATTCCCGCATAAGAAGCTGCAGCTATACTTGATGTCACCCCAGGAACAATTTCATACTCGATATTATGAAGGACAAGCTCTTCTGCTTCTTCACCTACACGCCCGAATACACTCGGGTCACCACCTTTTAATCGCACAACGGTTTTCCCTTCAAGTGCTTTTTCAACTAACAGTGCATTAATCGCTTCTTGTCGTAAAAAATGCCTGTCAGGAAGTTTTCCACAATAAATAAGTTCCGTATTTGGTTTTACAAAAGACAGTAATACTGGATTAATAAGTCGATCATATAGAACAACATCGGCTTTTTGTAAGCTTTCCTTCCCCTTTACTGTAATTAATCCAATATCTCCAGGTCCTGCACCGACTAAATATACTTTTCCGCTCATCTGAACCGCTCCTCTCCCTTGTTCCTTATCATTTCCGCACGCACGGTCTATTTCCGAGTTAATAGATATGTTTTATAAAGTATACCAAATTCCCACCATAATTCAATATATTGTTCCCTTATTTTCTCCTTGTTGTCACATTTCGTTACAACTTTTTATATGGAATTCTGTGCTAATGTCATTTTATTATAACATGCTATTTTCGGCATCTATGATTTTTGTTAGATTATCTAACACTACGTCTCCTTTTCTGAAAATGATGTGATATAGTAAATGTAATTCCAATAGCATCATTGTTTTCGAGAGGAGTGGCAATACGTGTCCTATAGAGATAAAAAAGTAATTACGATTGGAATCGTAAGTGAATTAACAGGCTTATCTGAACGAAAAATCCGCTATTATGAAGAACGAAAATTAATTTTTCCCGAACGTTCAAAAGGAGGCACACGAAAATATTCTTTTTTAGATGTCGAGCGATTAGTTGACATCGCCAATAAAATGGAAGACGGGATGCAAACGTATGAAATTCGTCGAATGGAACAAAAAGCCATTCGTAAAAAAGAAGTGCGTGAACGGATGCTTCGTGGTCAAATTAATGCTGCTTTTAATATCCGAAAATAAAACACGACTAACAACATTTTTTGTTAGTCGTGTTTTATTTTTTTCATAACTTCATTTCCTTTATGGAAAGCTAACAATAACTTTTAGAACAGAAAGGATTGGAATGGGATGATCTTTGATTGTGTCATCATCGGCGGTGGAATTGCAGGATTACAAGCTGCCATTCAGCTAGGACGATACGACCATAAAATCCTTGTAATTGATAAAGGTGGTGGACGTTCAGAGTTATGTCAAGAGTACCATAACTTATTAGGATGGCCAGACGGAGTTTCAGGAGAATATTTCCGAACTGTCGGTAGAAAACAAGCAGAACAATACGGAGTTGAATTTATATTTGAAGAAGTAAAAGATGTAATGAAATCTCCTGATGGATTCAAAGTGATAGCCGAAAGTTCTATTTTTTACGGAAAACGGATTTTAATCGCAACAGGAATTGAAGATCGTCTTCCTCCGATTGACCGAATTAAACCTTGTTTAGGGAAAAGCATTTTCCTTTGCCCTGATTGTGATGGCTATGAAATTAAAAATAAAAAAACAGTCGTCATCGGATCGGGAAATAAAGGAGCGGGCATGGCTGCGGTTCTTACGTATTGGTCTAAAGATATTTTGTTTATTAATCATGATAAGGCCCCAATTGATGATAAACATAAACATATATTAAAAAAACATAATATCCCAATCTATAATGAAAAAGTTAACGATATCCAAGTGGAAAATGAATCACACTTACAAGGTGTACGGCTCGAGAACGGGAAAAAAATCGAAGTGAAACATGCCTTCCTTGCGATGTCCGGTTCTAAAGTAAATACGACCATGACGAAATCAATAGGTGTGGAACGACTTGAAAATCACCATATCAATGTCAACCCACGTACAAAAGAAACGAATATTCCTCATGTCTTTGCCGTCGGAGATGCCATTGCCCATTCACAATTGCTTTCGATTGCAATGGGTGACGGTGCACAGGCAGCCATTTGGATTCATAAAAGTTTGTTATAAGAAAGAGGGAAACATACACTATGAAACGACAGTTTATATTAATCACAACATTACTTCTTTGTTTTTTTCCGTTAGACGGGATATTTGCAGCTGAGCAACAGGAACAACGAGTAGCCATCATCATTGATGATTTCGGTGGTGATGTGGGAGGCGTCGATTCTTTTTTCTCTTCAAACATTCCGATTACCGTTGCTGTTATGCCATTTTTAGAGCAATCTAAACAACAAGCAACAAAAGCACATGAGCTCGGGTTTGAAGTGATGGTTCACCTTCCGCTTGAACCGAAAAAAGGAAAGAAATCATGGCTCGGACCAAACCCAATCACAAGCGATCTTTCAGTTGAAGAAGTGAAGGAACGTGTTCATTTAGCGATTGATTCTGTTCCTTTTGCGGTTGGGTTGAACAATCATATGGGTTCAAAAATTGTAGAAGACGAAGAAATAGTGAAAGCAATACTAGAAGTCGCTAAAGAACGGAATTTATATGTCATTGATAGTGGGACAAGCAATAAATCCTTTATCCCTAAAGTGGCAGATGAATTAGGTATCCCATGGGCTGTTCGAGATATTTTCTTAGATGATACTCATTCATCACGTGGACATGTGACAACACAAATGAAAAAATTAGCAAATATCGCGCGCCATAAAGGTACAGCGATTGGCATTGGCCATGTTGGGATTAAAGGAGAAGAAACGGTAAAAGGGATTCAAAATGGGTTAGGCTATTTAACTGACCATAATATTATCATAGTACCAATGTCACATTTGCTCGACAGCAAAATCGAGAAAAACCCAGCTGAATTTTGGCATCCTAGAAATAAGGAGGTTCAATCATGACTAAAAAATCAATGATTGTCATTGGAGCACTATTCCTACTCATTATTGGATTAGTGTTTTCCAATGTAAACCAATCACAAGAACAAGGTACGGGCTACTCCCCTCTTTCGAATGATAAACAAGAGGAGCTTGAACATACTGGAATGGATCAAGTTCTTGCTGATGACTTATCGATGACAACTTCGATGTTTCTGTCTCAATTGTCTCTTCAATTACAACGCTGGGCTGAACAAGATATAAGTACCACTACTTTGCGAACAAAATTCGAAGAAGAACTAGGGGAACATCCTCATTTTGAAGGGTTTGCCATTGTAGAAGAAGATGATATAACAGTTTCTGTTGGTCATGTTCAAGATGACAAAGTGAAAGAAATAACAACAAAAAATGCCACGTACTCTTCTCCATATCAATACGATGATAAACAGTATATGGTGATGAGAGAACCATTATCAGAAACAAAAGATGTGATTGGTGTGATTGATTTACAATTTGTTACATCTTATGTGAAAGAAATCGCTTCAGTAGCAGATGGAAATGGAAACTTTTTTATTTCTGGTGGTGATAACACAAAAGCAAAATGGACCTCGACAAAAGACTTACCAGAAAATATTACAGCGCAAACCGTACCAGAACTTGGTTGGCAAATTGTCGTACACTCTGACGAAGAAGGACAAGAACAAAGGGAATATTACCCAAGGCAAGCGGTTGTTAAATTTACTAATGAAGAAGAAGGATTACAATGGTTAGACAATAATGAAACATTAGCAATAATGGAAGATAGTTCTCCCTACTATGTAATCGAATCAACAGAATATGAAACCGTTGATTTAGTACAAATGCTTCCACATGAGATTGAAATTGATTTTGTCGAACCTAATTATGTCATTACAAAACAAGCGACAACTCAAGTGACTGTGCCTAATGATGAATTTTTTGCCCCTTATCAATGGAACTTAAGTCAAATTTCTGCTGAAAGCGGATGGAATTTTTCTGGTGGTGATGAAGATATTATTATCGCAATTCTTGACACAGGGGTTGACCCAGACCATCAAGATTTAGCGGGTAAAGTGTTAGAAGGGTTTAATGCCATCGACGGTTCTTCTGACACAACAGATGAACACGGACACGGTACTCATGTGGCAGGGATTGCTGCCGCTCTAACAAATAATGTGACAGGAATTGCCGGTGTCGCATGGGAAAATTTAATTTTACCGATAAAGGTTCTTGATGAAAATGGAGAAGGAACATCATTTGAAGTCGCTAGAGGCATTCGCTGGGCTGTTGACAATGGCGCTCAAGTCATAAACATGAGTTTAGGTGATTATCACAGTTCATTTGCCTTACATGATGCGATTAAATATGCAGATAGACATGATGTTATTTTAATTGCTGCTAGTGGAAACGATAATGTTAGCACACCAATGTACCCTGCTAGATATAAAGAAGTACTGACAGTTGGTGCTGTAACAGAAAACCGTGAACGGGCCTTTTTCTCCAATTACGGAGGGCATATCGACGTTACTGCACCTGGGGAACATATTCCAAGCCTTTTTCCTAATAACAATTACGTCGTTATGTCAGGAACATCAATGGCCGCCCCTCACGTTGCAGGACTAGCTGGATTGATAAAAGCCGCAAACCCCGAATTAACAAATAAGCAAATTTACCGCATTATAAAAAAATCATCTGAAGATTTAGGACGCAGAGGACGAGACCCTTTTTATGGTCATGGTGAAATTAACGTTTCTAATGCCCTTCAAAAATTGAGATAATGAAAGCAGGACCATTTTTTTAATGGTCCTGTTTCTGTTGTCTTTTGTAAGAATGGTTTTATTTAATTTGGATAGTTTAAAAAAGAAGAAATTTTATATAGGAGGTGAACTATTCATGTTAGCAAGACGCCATACAATATTTAACATCGTTATGATTTTAATCCCTTGGTTATCCTTATGCTTTGTAGATAAAACAAAAGTTAGACGATACGCTTTATCAAGTGTGATAATTGGCATGTTTGAAATTATAAATCATATTTATGGCCATCAACGAAACTGGTGGAAATTTTATGATAAACCTAAATCCTTTTTAAAGGACGAACTCCCGTTTGACCTCGGCCCTTACATGCCCCTTTCGATTTGGATGCTTTCTTTATCGTATGGGAATTTCAAAAAATTTGTTTTACTTAATGCTTTGACTAATGCGTTTTTCACATTTGTATTTATGCCATTTCTAAAAACAATAAAAATCCTACAATTAGATCGGTTAAACTATGTTCAGTTTTTTATTTACATCCATTATAAAGCCTATTTATTGTATGCTTTGCAATACGGTTTAGAAAAAGCACGATTAACGCAATAATAAGAATGGAAAGTTACTGTTAGACTCGTTCGGACATAAGTTCCGCTATTCAATTAAAAGATATCACTTTTGAAACTTTAACGGACGTACGTTCCGCTATCATAGCTTTTTAAGGGAGACTCTTGTAGAATTGCTTTTAATAGGGGAATGAATGTCCGAATGAAAGTCCAACCATGTGAAAAAGCAATAAATAACGGAGCATATGTCCGAACGTATCATTTTAAAACAAAAAACCCCCAAAGGTTTCTATTCCACACCTTTTTGGGGGGTTATTTAAATTACAAATCCAGCGCCTTTTCGAACCGGCTTCTTTTCGACAATACTAAGCTCTTTAATGTCTGGAAGTTTTAAATAATGTTGTTCAATCTCGATTTCAGCTAACGAAAAAGCAGATTCATCGTCTTTCGCACAGACAATGACAACGACATTTCCAATATCAAGTACAACTTCCATTTTAAAAAGATACATTAAGAAGCCTCACCAAGAATTCCATCTAATTGCGTTTGTAATGTTTCAATGCCAACACGTTTCACAAAATGATAAAAATCCTCTTTTGCTTCTTTGTTGTCTTTGAAATATTGTAATAACTGAACAAGGACGTCTGAAATATCATCGGCACTGATTTTCCCTTTTAATTTTTCATTAAATTGGGCGATGTCTTTTTCTAACGTTCCCCCAACATGAATTTCAAATGCTTCGACCATACCTTTATCTTTCGTCTTCATTTTAATTCCTTGCAAACCAATATCCGCAATTTGACGTTGACCACATGAGTTAGGACAACCGACCATATGAATACGAACTGGGACATCAATATCGATTTTTTCATCCAAGTATGCTGCCACACGTCTCATTTGTTCTTTTGTCTCAACTAAAGCAAGGTTACAATATTCAATTCCTGTACAGGAAACAGAATAGGCCATGAAGTTTTTTGGTGACGTTGTAATTCGCTCAAATAACTTCTCTTGTAGGAGTGCTTCAACCTTTTCATCTGGAACATTTGGAATAACAAGATTTTGTGAGTTACACGTGCGAATCTCACCATTTCCGTATTCCTTTGCTATGCGGGCAAGATCGAACCATTCTGCAGAATCCATTCGTCCAACTGGGACATTAAATCCAACATAGCTTAGCCCTTCTTGCTTTTGTTTATGAGCACCATAGAAATAACCAGCATTCCACTCTTTAATTTGACAAGTTCCTTTTGAAGGAAGCTCAATGTACTCAAGTAATTTTTCCTTGAATTTTTCAGGACCCCAATCCGCAATTAAAAACTTCAAGCGAGCACGGTGTCGTTTTTCACGATAGCCAAAATCACGATAAATCGTTGTAATCGCAATTGCTACATCTTTCGTCTGCTCTTTAGTAACAAACACATCTAGTTCTTCGGCTAAGTAAGGTTTAGACGATAATCCGCCCCCTACTTTAATATGGAACCCAAGCACTTCTTCTCCATCAATTTCTTTTACTGCTGGTGTAAATGCTAAGCAGTTAATGCGGTCGTGTCCTGCATTATTAACATTCGCAGAAATTGACATTTTATATTTACGCGGTAAGTTTGAAAACTCTTCGTTACTTTGGAAAAACCAATAAATATCGTCGACAATTTGTCTCGTATCAAACAATTCATTTGGGTCAATTCCAGCTAACGGATTTCCAACAATCGTTCTTGGAATGTCTCCACATGCACCAACAGAAGATAAACCAACACTTTTTAAGCGGTCAAAAATATCTGGCATTTGTTCAATCGTTAACCAGTGAAATTGAATCGCTTGGCGTGTTGTAATATCGATAACATCTCGTCCATAATCACGACCGATTCCAGCTAGAACTTCTGCTTGCTCATTCGTAATAATTCCAGACGGGATATTAACACGCATCATAAAATAGCCGTCTTCTTTTGGCTTTTGTAAATAAAGACCAGCCCACTTGAATAAACTCCAGTCTTCTTTTGGAATCGCATCAAATCCTTGTTTTGCATAAACTTGAATATCATCAAGAATCGTTAAGCCATCTTTCTCCAGCTTTTTTAATTCATCTTTATTTAACTTACTCGTATCTTGAGCCCATACTTTTTCGTAAGCCATTATATTCCCCCCTTATTGTAGCAAACTTATATAATTCCTTTGCTCTCTAAATATAATAACACTTGTTCGGCAGCTTCCTCAATTGATACCTTATCTGTTTCGACAATTAATTCAGGTGATTGTGGTTCTTCATAAGGAGAACTAATTCCTGTAAATTCAGGAATTTCACCTGATCTAGCCTTTTTGTATAGTCCTTTAGGGTCGCGTTGCTCACACGTTTCTAACGCACACTTTACATAAACTTCAATAAATTCACCATCTTCTAAAATCGCTCTCACATTGTCACGGTCTTCACGAAACGGCGAAATAAACGCTGTACATGTAATTACACCCGCATCAACAAATAATTTTGCGACTTCTCCAATGCGGCGAATATTTTCTTTTCGGTCTTCATCACTAAAACCCAATCCTTTGTTTAAACCATGACGGATATTATCACCATCAAGGACATAACTATGAACGTTACGTTCAAATAATTTATGCTCAACAGCATTTGCTAGCGTCGATTTCCCTGCTCCTGATAGTCCTGTAAACCATAACACAGCGCTATTATGATTATATTTTTCCTGACGTTCTTGTTTTGATACTGTCGTTTCATGCCATACAATGTTTTTATTTTCAGTTGACACTTTATTCACCGTCCCATTTATCATAAATCATATTGATTTACTCTGTATTTAAGATAGAGGGAATCACCCACTTTGTCAACAAATCCCTCTTTCATTAAATCCCGCCACCTTGATCATGGATGGCACTATTTTCTTTTTTCGATGCACGTGCTAAACTTATTGCACCTACCGTGGCAATAAACACACTTATGATAACAAAAATCGTATAATAATCTGATTGTAAAAACAAGACAATGAGTCCATACGATAAAACAAGTGAAAAAACAGGAGATACAACCCATACTTTTACGATTTTTTTTATAATCGATTTTTGCCAAAGTCGAAAGCCATTTTCTGCTGTTCCAATTCCAACAATGGCAGATGTTGTCACCTGAGTTAATGGAACCGGTAACCCAAAGATAGAAGCGATAATAACAAGTGTTCCACCTGTTGTCGAAACGGCTGTTCCTTGTAACAAACTTAAACTCGTTATTTTTTTACCGTTCGTTTCAAGTACTCTTCCTCCAAGAAAAATAGCTCCTAATCCAACAAAAATACCCCCAACAATGACTGCTGAATTTACACCAATCAATCCAGCACCAACTAATGGACCAACAGCATTAGCGACATTGTTCATTCCGGCAGCAAAAGCTTCAAGACATCCCGCTAAAATAAGCAAAAAGACTAGCCACTTATGCCATTTTCCTCTTCCTTTAATTTGAGGCCATTTTTTTTCTGCAGTTTGGATGAACTTTCCTGCAATAAAAGCAAGAAGAAAACCAACGATAGGAACAATAACCCAAAATGAAACAATGACGATGAGTCGCTCAAAATATAAAGCTTGATATGCAATACCCGCTCCAACGATTGAGCCTACTACAACTTCACTCGTTGAAAGGGGGATGCCTAATAAGTTTGCAATAAACAATGACAGGCAAGCTGCAGCAAGAATAACAATAACAACCGGAACATCAACTATTTCAGCTGGAATGATACCACTGCCAATTGTTTTTACAACTTCTCCTCCAGCTAAAGCCCCTAATAAGGCAAACACGGCAACAAGAATCATTGCTGTTCGTTTCGTTTTGATTGCTCCTGCACCATATGCAGGTCCCATTGCAGCAGCAGTGCCACTCGCTCCAATGTTCATGGCAAAAAATAGGGCGATAGCAAATGCTACGATTGTTAATGTCATAACGCTCACCTTTCTCTATTTGTTCCATTCATTATGATTGTACTTTAGCACGCATCCCTCTAATTAACACTTCAACTACTTCTTTACGGCTAAATTCAGGTGGTGGCGTTTGACCATTACTTAACATTTCTCGCACCTTCGTCCCCGATAAAATAACATGGTCTTCCTTTGGATGTGGACATGTTTTAGTAGAAGCCATATTTCCACACTTTTTGCAATAAAAACTGTGTTCAAAAAACAACGGTAAAATACCGAGTTCATCTTCTGTAAAGTTAGAGAAAATTAACTGTGCATCATACGTCCCGTAATAATCACCAACACCAGCATGATCTCGACCAACAATAAAATGAGTACATCCATAATTTTTTCGAACCATCGCATGGAAAATCGCTTCTCGTGGTCCTGCATATCTCATAGCGGCAGGAAATACAGCTAAAAACACTCGATTTCTTGGATAATAACTATCAAGTAACACTTCGTAACTTTCCATACGAACATCTGCTGGAATATCATCCGATTTTGTTTCACCGACTAGTGGATTTAAAAAGAGCCCGTCGACAATTTCCAATGCTGATTTTTGAATATATTCATGAGCACGATGGACAGGATTTCTCGTTTGGAACCCTACGACACGTTTCCATCCTAGCTCTTTGAATTTTGCTCTTGTTTCAACTGGATCTAAGTAGTATGTTTCAAACTTATCGCGCTCAACTCGTTTTACTTGAGTGATTGGGCCAGCTAAATACACATCTGGACGTTCAAATAATTTCTTTACGCCTGGATGTGCAGTATCTTTTGTTCGATACACATTTTCAGCTTCTTTTTCTTTATCTGGTCTCCATTTTTCAGATAGTTCAAGCACACCATACACTTGACCATCTTTCACTAATTTCACTTTATCTCCAATCGTCAATTCATTCGCTTTTTCTTCTGTAACGGGTAGTGTAATTGGAATACTCCAAACCGTCCCATCGGCTAGACGCATTGAGTCAACAACTGAACGATAGTCAGCTTCATTTAAAAAGCCAGTTAATGGACTAAATGCCCCATTGGCAATTAGTTCTAAATCAGATAATGCAAAATCATCTAGTTCAACTTCCTTCGAAATTGTTGTTACATCGTAATTCAAATCCATTCGGTTAATTAATGTTCCTCCATGTGGTTTACTTGTACTCACAAAATTCCACTCCTTCATCATTGTCATTCGATTTTTTTATTGGTGTAAGCCACACTCTGTCTTTTGGCTATTTGCCCATCGACCTTCCCGTGAATCTCCACCATTTGAAACAGGCAATGTACAGTTTTCACAGCCAATACTAGGATAATTTTGGTCATGAAGCTGATTATAAGAAAGCTTGTGTAAACGGATATACATCCAAACTTCTTCCCATGTCCAGTGGATTAACGGGCAGATTTTAACTGATTGAAACCGATTATCTTTATTAACATATTGTGTGTTTTTCCTTGTTGGTGATTGCTCACGTCGCAAACCTGAAATCCAAGCGCTATACTTGCTTAACTCTTTTTCAAGTGGGACGAGCTTTCGAATTTTACAACATTGATCTGGACTTGTTTTCCATAATTCTTCACCATATTCTTGAGCTTGCTGTTCTGGTGTCAGCTCAGGTTTCACTAGTTGAATTTGTAAAGTTGGGTATTTTGATTTTACTTCATCAATTAATTGATATGTTTCTTTAAAATGAAAATCGGTGTCTAAAAATACGATGGTTGCATCTTTTTTAACTTTACTAATTAAATCAATTAACACCATACCTTCAGCACCGAAACTACAGGCATACACAAGATCATCTCCGTACGTTTCATAGGCCCATTTCAAGACGTCAATCGCATCTTTTCGGGCAAGCTTTTCATCATTTAATTCAACATATTCTTCAGCCGTTAACGATGTAAACGTTGGAACGCTCATTGTAGTCCCCCTCCGCTATAGTCTTTGTTATTGTATACATATCCCAAAAAATTGCCACTTAGATTTTAGTCTTAGGACTTCGCTCATATTGTGGCCCAACACAATATTTAATTCCTTGTATTTTTATCAGGATTATAAGTTTAATAGAATTATATCCATCATTCACCAAAAAGTCAATGATTCTTTCGCGCTGTATACCTAGATAACATAAGGATTACAACATTATATAACAAAAAAACCTTTCACCGTGGTGAAAGGTTTAATTCCAAGTATCGCACTTCGGATTAGTTATTCAAATATCGTACCTTCTACATTTGTTATGTTGATCTCACCACCAGCATTTTCAAGGATGTCAACATCTCCTTTAATGTCATTCATTTCAACTGATCCCGAACCACTTCGTAAACTAACATTTCCTATCACATGATGGACTTCCAAATCTCCCTTACCCGCAATTAATTTAGCATTGCCAACAAGTTCATTAATCGTTAGTTGACCCGAATTATTATTGATTTCTAAATCACCTGTTACGTTATCAGCCGTAATCGTACCTACACTATCTACAATTTTAATATTCCCATCAACATCGGCAATTTCTATATTACCTGCTCCATGAACAATGTCGATTTCGTTACGAATATGTTGCACCGATAACATCCCTGATTCTTGTCGATGATGGATAGCCAATGAATTAGGAACATAGAGAACAAGATGCAAACGACCATCATTTGTTGTCATTTCACTTCGGTCAATTTTCGTTTGAAGAACTGCTTGATTCTCCTTTTTTTCCAACGTTAGTTGTAAATTCTTTTCAAGAAAACCAGCTGCTTCATCCATTTCTTCTCCATACGCAAAAAAAGTAGCAACTACTTCTATCTCTGTGCGATCCGCCTCTCCTATTACTTGAACATCACCATAGGATAGTGATAGTTGTATGGAATCGATCCCTTCACTAGCTAAAGAAAAACGTTTTTCTTCTTCAACTTGAACGATATTACAACCTGACAATATAAATAGTAAACTAACAAATAAAAAAAGTTTAATTTTCATTTTTAAATTCCCCTTTTTTCTCTTCCTAAAGAATAACAATAGCATATCGATTCACAATGGTATACTTGTATGCATTACTTTTTTGTGACAAAAGGAATAACTTCTGCAGGTTGTTTTGAAATGGCGAGTTCTTCCGTGTAATACCCTTCTTTTTTTCGTTTTGAGTACGTTTGTTTTGAAATCGGACGTTTAGCAGACCAAGAAAGAGAAGAAACGTCCTGCCAACAATTATGTGTAATAATTTCTTGTTTATAATAATATATATTTCCTGAAGGGTATTTTTCGCATATATACTTTACCGTTTGTTTTGTATGCACTTTTGTCACCCACTTTCCATTTATTCACTTCTTATTGTTAACCTTTCCTAAAAAAATAAGCCATATATTCATGAATTTCCATAAACTTTTTTACAATGAAAACGCTTTCTTGTTGACAAAAATACTCTTTCAACCTACTATAATAGTTGGTTAGGAAAAAATGAGAGAAGAGTGATGCTAACATGATGCAAGAACTCAAAGATAGCAACATCATGGATAATGAAATACAAAAACTGATGATTTCTGTGGATAAAGTTGCTCACGTACAACTAGGTAATCCTCTTGACCACGCTTTGCTTGTACTAATAAAATCAGGTTATTCTGCTATTCCTGTCCTTGATTCGAATTACAAACTCCATGGTCAAATTAGTAAATCACTAATCTTAGATTCTATATTAGGGCTTGAACGAATTGAAATGGATCGTTTACATGAGCGTAAAGTTGAAGATGTAATGGATACGAAAATACCTTGGATTCCAAAAGAAGCTAAATTCTCAAAAGCATTAGCGATGTCTATTAACCACCCTTTTATTTGCATAGTAGACCAAGATAATTCCTTTATTGGTATTTTGACTAGACGTTCGATTTTAGCTTTAATCAATCGGTATTTACAAAAAGAAAAATAACAAGAGAGTATACCAGGCTCTCTTGTTTTATTTTTGTTTTTGAACATGATACTATTTATTTTGAAACACGAAAAATAAGGGGTGGTTTACATATGACAACATTATTTTCACCATACACAATCAAAAGTGTAACATTGCCAAATCGAATCGTCATGTCTCCTATGTGTATGTATTCAGCTCACCAAGATGGAAAAGTAACAGATTTCCATATTACCCATTATGTTAGTCGAGCCGTTGGACAAGTCGGATTAATTATGGTGGAAGCAACCGCGGTTACAAAAGAAGGGCGAATTTCCAATTCTGATTTAGGAATTTGGGAAGACGAACAAATTGAAGGCTTACAAAAAATTGTGAATGGGGTTCATGAGTATGGATCAAAGGTAGCTATTCAAATTGCCCATGCTGGCCGCAAAGGGATGGCAGATGGTGATGTCTATGCCCCTTCTCCGATTCCATATAGCGATACAATGAAAGTCCCTATTGAAATGAACGAACAAGACATCAAAAATACGATTAAAGCGTTTCGCGACAGTGTTTTACGGGCGAAGCAAGCGGGTTTTGATGTTATTGAACTACACGCAGCACACGGTTATTTAATTAACGAATTTCTTTCACCACTTACAAACAAGCGAACCGACTCATACGGAGGAACTTTAGAAAATCGCTATCGCTTTTTATCTGAAGTTATTACTTCTGTTCAAACCGTTTGGGATGGACCATTAATGGTCCGTATATCGGCAGAAGAGTATGCAGAGGGTGGAAATTCAATGGAAGACTTCGTGACGTTATCCGTTTGGATGAAAAATCAAGGTGTCGATTTAATCGATTGTAGCACTGGCGGTGTTGTATCTGCTCCTATTCAACCATATCCAGGTTATCAAGTAAAACATGCAGAGACGATTCGAGAACAAGCGAATATCGCAACAGGGGCCGTTGGTTTAATTACTTCTGGATTACAAGCAGAGGAAATTTTACAAAACAAGCGTGCAGACTTAATTTTTATTGCAAGAGAGTTGTTACGAAATCCATATTGGCCACGAGTGGCTGCAAGTGAACTTCATACGTCGATTCAAAGCCCCGTACAATACGAACGAGGCTGGTAATATAATAAGAAAAACACGGAGCGTCTTTTCGTTTCAAGTGAAGTGCGGAGCCTTCTCTCTTCTTGAAATAGCTTTCAAGGCTTCACTGCTACACCAAAATTTTTCTTATCTTTCAATATAAACCAGTAGGAAACTCATCCCTACTGGTTTTTAAAATAATGCTGAATCGCTTTTTTTCGGCTCTGAAACATCCCATAGAAAAAAGGTTTTAATAAAGATGACGGAATGATAGATTCATACTCAACAGTATCTGTCATGACGGTTACTCCATTTTCTGCATGCAGATGATGCTTATGTTTCCATGCGATGAGAGGAAAAGGCACTTTAATAGCTTCATCAATAAAATAATCGTCTGTTACAGCTGTAATAATAGCTGTCCAATGAAAAGTGAAAAGAAAAAACTGAAGTTCCATTACGATATGGTTCCCTTTTTTCGTTTCAGGGTCAGATGTGATTCTAACTTTTGGGAAAGACGTAATTTTTGCTAAGTTTTCTGCAGTTGAAAAAAAGCGCCAAACTTCATCTTTTTGTGCATGAATGATTGTTTTATATGAAAATATACCTTTCCCCACCTTGATCACTCCCTCTTGTTTATTTATTGTAGTAGTAATAGGTTAAAAAGTACAACGAAAGAAATTCGTTAAGAAAGAAGGCATTACATGTTTCGTTTATTAAGCGGGATAGCGCTCGCGCATCTCCTTCTTTTCGTTAGTTTTTATTGGCAACCGTTTGAATTTTGGTTGTTATTCCCATTTTCCTTATTTGTGATGGTTCTTTATTCTTTATCGTTTGAAACGATGAACTGGACCAGACCGACCATTACATCCCTCTTGTTAAGTGCTTTTACTGGTGTAGCCCTATATTTACTTATTGTTTTCGGGAAATATCTCGTTATCCTATTATCTCTTCCGTTCCTAACAGCACTTGATCAGCTAGCTACAATCATTAAACCACGAGAATGGTGGCATTATCTTGTTTTATTTCTTTTCATTATCCCTGGGGAAGAAATATTTTGGCGTGGGTTCGTTCAAAAACGACTTCAACAATCGTATTCTCCTTTTGTTGCTGTTATTGGAGCAACGCTATTGTATGCATCCGCCCATCTTTATGCTGGAAGTGTTCTATTAATCGCAGCTGCAATTGTCGGCGGACTCGTTTGGGGATATATTTACATAAGAACGAATAACCTTTTGCTCGCGATTGCATCTCACGTGATTTTTGATTTGTTTTTATTAGTAATTTTTCCAATCCTTTAATAAGAAAAACGCGGAAGCGCCTTTTCTTTCAAGCGAAGTGCGGAGCCCTGCCCACTTTTGACAGTGAATGGATGAAACGCGCAGGAGCGCAACCTTCGTTCTTCTAGAACAAGCTTTCAAAACTTCACTTCTAGCTCTTTTGAAAAAAAGCGGTTATGAGTTTTCTCTCATAACCGCTTTTTCTTATGCATAAATATTAACGAGTAACCCTTTTATTTCTCCAACCATATCTAGAATTTCTAAACCCTTCTTTTCCTTTTGAAGCACTGCATCTGTTAAATCAAGTAATTTACGATCGACTTCTTGA
This sequence comes from Alkalihalobacillus sp. LMS39, assembly GCF_022812285.1. Lineage (NCBI taxonomy): Bacteria > Bacillati > Bacillota > Bacilli > Caryophanales > Bacillaceae > Alkalihalobacillus > Alkalihalobacillus sp. LMS39. The sequence goes on along the minus strand of NZ_CP093300.1, from coordinate 2,115,383 downwards.
ACAATTTTATACACTTTCGTTCGACCTCTACGATTAAAGCCTCGTCGCTCTTCAAGTTGAAGACCAAAAGCAACAGCATCTTCCATAAATTCTTTAACTAACTGTTTATATTTCCGTAATTCCTCAACCGTACGAGAATCAGCCAATACTTTTCCTTGGTCATCAATTTTTTGCATCATACCATGCAAGCGTTCATACGCTTTTTCATCTCGTTGCTTGTTCATGACTTCTGCAAATGATACACTGCCTGTTGGCGCTTGTTTTTTCTGTTCAACACGAGTCATATTCGCTTTATTAATTCGTTGCACATCCATGTTAATCCCACCTTTTTACGCCATCTATTATACCATGTCCCCTATTTAGTGCAGAACAAATTGTTGTTCCCGTTCTAAAAGAGCAATTTCTTCAGTAAGTATCATCATTTTCGATTGTATTTGTGCAATTTCTTCTCGATTTTCTTGTGCTTGGACAGCTCGTTCAGCTAATAACTTCATTTCCTTTAACTTTTCCTCAATCATCACTAATAATTCAATTTGGATGGCTAACCACTTCGATGTTTGCAAATTCTCATTATATGTTTTTGTCACAATTCTCGCCACCTTCTAGAATAAGCTTTTAAAACTTCACTGCTAGACCAAAACTTTTCTTATGTTTTCTAGAAAAACGCGGGAACGTCTTTGAATAGAATAAACTTTCAAAACTTCACAGCTTCACCAAATTATTATGTTTTCTTAAATGTTAAAAAAAGAGGCCGAACCTTTCGGCTAGACCCTTGTTTATATTATTGAAGAAGCTGTAATACTCCTTGTGGTAATTGATTCGCTTGTGCCAACATCGCTGTTGCAGATTGATTTAAAATGTTGTTTCGAGTAAAGATTGTCATTTCTAGAGCCATATCAGCGTCACGAATTCGAGATTCTGCTGCCGTTAAGTTTTCATGTGTGACTTGTAAATTATTTATCGTATGTTCCATTCGATTTTGAATAGCTCCAAGCTTTGCACGCGCATCTGATACTGCATTAATGGCTTGGTCTAGTTGATAAATGGCATCATTTGCTGATGATAATGTTGTCACTTTTACTTTGTCTACGCCTAATTTCTGCGAATCCATTGCTGGAATATCAATCATAACGTTTTGGTTTGTGTTTGCCCCGATTTGGAAGGATAATGAATTATTCGTAATACTGAATTCTACATTACCTGTACTAACATTACTCCCAAATTGGTATTCGATACCTTCATGAATAATACGTCCTTTTGTTGTTGTTATGTTAGCCGTTGTAGAAATTGCATCTGGTGTACCATCGCTAACTCGAGAAAGTTGCACTTGGACATTTGCTTCTAATGAAATTTTCGCAGTTCCTTCTGTTAAGTTTTCAGTATCAATTCTCACTCCACCAATTACAACCTCTGTATTTTCTGCAAGGTCAGTTGTTTTTGTTCCTAGCGAAAATCCATCTGGGTCAAACACTTCTATTTTAGCACTTCTTACATCATCAACCGTCGTTACATTACTAACGACAAACGTGTATTGACCTAACTTTGATTGAGTACCGTCAGTAAAAGCAACAGCGTCAGCAGTAAATCCTGCTCCTGGCTGGTTTAAAGTAGAATTTAATTGTGCTTGTGTTACATTTAACAGATAGTCCCCTGAAGGAAATTCTGCATTTTGCACATTAGGAAAACCAGTTGCTACATTAGCCTCATTCACTTGCAAATGACTAATAACAGCACTTGTTCCGTCAAGTAATTTACGAGTGTTAAATTCTGTTTTTTGCGAGATGCTATCGATTTCCTTTTTTAATTGGTCGATTTCTTTTTGAATTTGTTCACGGTCATAATCTGTATTGGAGTCATTTGCTCCTTGTACAGCTAATTCACGCATACGCTGTAACATCGCATGAACTTCCGTTAATGCACCTTCAGCTGTTTGTAAAAGGGAAATCCCATCCATTGCATTACGCTCAGCCATTTTTAATCCACGAATTTGCGAGCGCATCTTTTCTGAAATGGCTAATCCAGCCGCATCATCAGCTGCACGGTTAATTCGAAGGCCAGATGATAATTTTTCTAAGTTTTTTGATGTTTGAACTTGGTTTTGGTTTAAGTTACGATACGCATTTAGCGCTTGAATATTATTATTAATTTTCATTAACTACACCTCTAACTGTTTTATTGGTCTACTAGAACATTTCGTTCGTACGCATTCGCTGTACGTTTATTTGCTTTTGTTTGTGCATCATCTTTATTTTTCATTGCTTTATTCCAAGAGGACAGTAATTCTGTCACAATCTTTAAAGCTTCTTCCACATATCGTACTTCTTTTGTATAATTGGCTTCGATAATTTTATCGGAAATATAGTTGTACAAGTTATCTAATTGGTCAGCAATAATCCCTGCTTCATAATTAATGCCTGCACCTAATCGACAAACAATATCGTTTGCTTTTTGCAATTTTTGATTAGCTTCCACAAATTCTTTTTGTTCAATGGCCGTTATGGCCTGTTCTAAATTTACACAAAGGGCTTCATAAAGTAGTGCTGTTATTTCTTCTGGTGATTTCTTATGAAGTGCTTCTTTTGTAATGACTTGAAACACTTTCATCCCTCCTATTATTATCTCTATTGATTGTATCGGACATTGCGTTTAATTGTTTAATAGTTTTTTTCCATATCCTCAATAAGGAGTAAAATTTCTGCCATTACCGAAAACAATTGTGGCGGTATATTTTCCCCTAAATCCATATCTAGAAGGTTCTCTATAAGCAAAGGGTCCTCTTGCATATGAATATTATTTTTCTTTGCGACTTCAATAATTTGATTGGCAACATGACCTTTTCCACTCGCAATTACTTTTGGTGCTTCCCCTTCATTTTCATAACGAAGAACAGCCGCTGTTGGTCCATTAACTATTTTTCTCTGTTTATGATTAAAGTGCTTTGAAATCATCATATTTTAAAGTCAAACCCTTTCTCTGTAAATAGAGGTCTTTGTTTCGTTTCAGTATTTATTGATTGTGCTCCATCAGTTTGCGCTTTTTCTGCTGCTAATTTCGTGAACTTTATCCCATTTAATGTGAAACCAATCTCAGATATGTTGTCTACACGTTGTTCAACTAATGGCTCCATCTTATTTTTAAACTCGTCTTTATCATTTTTTAACGTAATCGTTAAGTTCCGGTCTTGCACTGTAACTAGAATTCCAATTTCACCAAGTTTTCTCGTCTCAAGTAAAAAGTACAAATTGCAATTTTCCCAATCAACTTGGTCACCGTTATTCCGAGAGTTAACAAACACTTGCAAGTTTTCTACGTTTTCTTGGAGTAAAAACGGTAGCTGCATGAGCATTGTTTGTTGTGTTGAACTTGGGTCTGGTTTACTTAGTAATTGTTGACCGGTAATATTCGATAAAGCTTGATTTGCTTGTTGAGCAATCCGGCTTCCTTCTTGTTCCGATTGCATAAGCTGTAGAAGCATCGCTTTCACATTTCGTTGGTTCCCGCTATCTTGCGAAAAGTCACGATTGGAGTTTGAAGAAGATAACATTTGTCCAATTTCACTTTCGCGATTAAGTCCCATTCCTCGAACCATCTCAAACATTTGCCGTGCAGATGGTTCTTGGGGCGGTCGAATCGTATCGACAAACTGTTGAGCAAGCTGTTGCTGTGGTGTGCGATTAGTTTGCCAATTGCGTTCTGCCGTTAACATGTGCATAACCTTTGTATCTGACGGCTTAAATTGAATCCGCTCAACTACTTGTTTTACATCATTTACAATTTGTCTAGCTTCTTGATATTGTCCTTTTTGCAGTAATTTTTTCGCTTCCGCTAGTTGACCGCTTGCTTGCATCAATTGTTTTTCTGTTTTCATGTCCGTTAGCATCATCATTTCACTTTTTAAAATCGCTTGATCTAGTTTGTGGATCGTCGATTCTAACATCGGTTTTACTTGATGGTGTGCTTGGTGTTTAAATTGATCCACTAATCGAACCATGGCATCTAAATTTCGCGTCAATTCACGTTGTACTTGCTTAAACTGCTCGGTTGCAATCGCCACTTTTTCGGTAATTGTTGTAACTGCAATTGCTTTTGATGCCGATTGTGCGCTTGTCTGGAACATTTCTTGATTAGAATAAACTTGTCCTTGTACTGATTCTTTTTCAAATTGATTTACGAGGTCAACTAACACTTGCCTTGCGGAAAGCTCTCTTCCGGAAGATAAGAGCTGTTGAGCTTTCTCGATTTCCGCTTGACCCTTCCCGTCCAATTGCTTTTGTAATTGCCCGATTGCCGTTTCTAAATTCGGCTCTTGTAACACTATTTGTCGCATTTGTTCCATGGACGAAGAACTTCGTTGTTCTACTTGTGCTGTCATAATCGATTCCACTAGTATATTCGAAGTCGATTGAGCGACTTGACCTAGTTGCTGTTTAGCTGTTTCAAGCAATGCTAGTTGAGAAGCATTGGCTCCTGCCTGCTTCAATTGCTGAATAAGAGATTCCATGTCTTCTTCAGTCATTAAGTTATGACTATTCGCTTGAATGATGTCGTTTATCGTTCGATTTGCTGATTGCATGACTTGTTTCATTGCTTGTTGAATATGAGCCCTACTTGCATCCTGTTGTGCACGAGCATCTTGCAATGCTTTCTCGACACTTTCACGATTTTGCTCAGTAAATGCTCCATTTTTTAAACCTTGGCTAAACTCTTGAATCATTCGGTCTGCCTGTGCTCCTCTTGAACCAGCCTCTCTTTGAATGGCTGCTGGGTCAATTGATTTGACTAAGTCTTTCATGACTTCATGAACATGCCTACCGTGAAGAGTTTCATGAACTGAACGAAGGTGATCACTTGTCACATCAAGATGTTTAGCCGCAATAGCAGTCACTGTATCTAGCTTTTCTGCATTTGTTCCACTTGCTTGTTGGAAAAACTCTGATAACGCTTTTATCCCTTCTTTTGTTAGAGGAATTCCTTTATCTTGCAATACTTGAACAGCTTGTTTAACTTCAGAAGAAACCGGTTGAACTGACGGTTGATTTCCTCTTGCATTTGTTTTTTCTTCCTTCGTTGCTTCTGATTTTGAGTTATCCTCTTGTACTTGAGTTACTCGAATTTGATTGTCATTTTGAATGGCACCTATTTGTAATTGAACACGTTCTCCATTTGCTGGTACTTTATCTGAAAAAACAGCTTGAAATTCTCGTCCACGAATGGAAACCGTCGCTTCATTAGCTGAAGTTTTTTCTTTTATCGTTGCTTTTACAATATCACCTTCACGTGGCTTCCAAGCTTGTCCATTTTGCTGTGAAGCAGCCCACTGATTGCGAATTTCCATTCTCATCACTCCCGAACTTTATCCATCTTTTATATATATCGGTCACAGTAATCTGAAACTTAATTGGGATATGTTGATTGGATCCACAAAAAAAACCAACATTGCTGTTGGTCTTTTTTGATCTATTAGAAAGATGAAGCTGCCTATGTAAAGCAACTATTGGTCCGACTTTTTCGTTTTTTCTATCCAGTTCGTAAATTCTTTCCCGTGAAAATGCTGATTTAAATCTTTATAGAATGTAACCATTTGTTCAATAAACTGTTTGTTTTCCTCGCTTTGACTATAGTAATTCATAACATACTCCGTTATTTTATACGTGAACTCTGTTGATTGCACACGTTTTTGTTCGCCTTCTTCTGTTAACATAACATAAGAAACTCGAAGATCGTTCTCATCTTTAATCGTTTGAACTAACCCTTTATGCTTTAAACGCTTAATTACTTGCATAACGGTTGATAAGTCCCATAAACCAACTTCAGCAATTCTTGACATCGGTGCTTTTTTCTCAAAATAGACAATCCATAATAAATGTTGTTCAGATTGGGTCAAGCCAATCTTTTGCGCTGACTTTTGCCAATCTTCATCCAACACTTTATACGTACCACGTAACAGGTTAATTAATAAATGTGTTACAGTACTATCCACGTGCTTCATCCCTCTCCAATAACGTTACATTTTTACTATAATAATAAATGAAAGATTTTTCAAAACATTTCTTTACTAAATATCTTTTTTATGGATATTTTTTCTTGTATAACAATACTTTAATACTATTATACAACAAAAAAGAAATAAAACCGTCATACTTTTTACTTATGACGGTTTTATTTTTTTATTTTGCCACTTCTTTCACAATCGCCACAATCGCTTCCGATACTTTCACTAATTCTTGTATCGGCATTCTTTCATTTTTCGTATGAATTTCTTCATATCCGACTCCTAAGTTTACCGTTGGAATATTAAATCCCGAAATGATGTTCGCATCACTTCCACCACCACTTTTTAGTAATCTAGGCGTTCGTCCGATTGCTTCCATTGCTTTTTTGGCAACCTCAACAACTTCATCTCCATCTCCTAATTTAAATCCAGGGTACATCACTTCAACATGAACATCGGCTGTTGTTCCCATTTCCTTTGCAGTTGTTTCAAAGGCTGATTTCATTGCTTCCACTTGTTTATTCATTTTTTCTGGAAGGAGTGACCTTGCTTCTGCAAAAATCTCTACATAATCACAAACGATATTTGTTTGTGTTCCCCCTTCAAAGCGACCAATATTCGCCGTTGTTTCTTCATCAATACGCCCTAATGGCATTTTCGAAATCGCTTTCGCAGCTACCGTGATGGCAGAAATTCCTTTTTCAGGAGCTACACCGGCATGGGCTGTTTTCCCGTTCACAATCGTATTCACTTTAGCTTGTGTTGGTGCAGCAACAATAATGTTCCCAACTGGTCCATCACTATCTAAAGCAAAGCCATATTTTGCTTTCAATAACGCAGGGTCTAACACCTTTGCACCAACTAATCCTGATTCCTCACCAACTGTGATAATAAACTGAATTGTACCATGCTCGACATTTTGTTCTTTTAACACTTTAATCGCTTCTAACATTGCAGCAATTCCAGCTTTATCATCTGCCCCTAATATTGTTGTCCCATCTGTCACAATATAACCGTCTGAAATGGAAGGTTTTACATTATTGCCAGGAACAACCGTATCCATATGGGATGTAAAATAAATGGTGTCAACTTCCTGTTTTGTTCCTTGTAATGTACAGATTAGATTTCCTGCCCCATGGCCTGTAACCTCTGTCGTGTCATCTTCAATAACTTCAACACCAAGTTCAGAAAATAATGCTTTTAAACGTAACGCAATTTTTCCTTCATGTTTTGTTTCAGAATCAATTTGGACAAGTTGAATAAACTCGTCCACTAATCGTTGTTCATTAATCATATGTATTTCCTCCATCTCAATACTATCTTCATTTAAAATACCCTTTCATACAGCACATTACAAGCAAAAAGCTCTATTTCTTCTCACAAAATTCATATAATACCCCATGAGCTGATTTTGGATGCAAAAATGCCACTTGTGCTCCACCAGCACCTGGCACAGGCTCATTATGAATCATAACTACACCTTTTGTTTTAATTTCTTGAATTCTTTCTTCTATAGAAGAAACCCCAAACGCCACATGATGAATTCCTTCACCACGTTTATTTATAAATGATGCAATTGGACTGTCCTCACTTAAAGGTTCAAGCAACTCAATTTTCGACTCCCCAACTTGCAAAAAGGCGACCTTTACCTTTTGAGATTTCACTTCTTCAATCGCAAGCAATTCCATTTGTAAGGAATCTGTATAAAATACTAACGCTTCATGAATGGATTTCACAGCTATCCCAATATGGTCTATTTTTTTAGGAATTGATTTTGACATTTTATTGACCTCCTATCTTCTTTCTTATAACATATTCGTGCTTCACCTTTTATTCCCTCTTGTCCTTCTAGCAAAATAACGATAAAATAAAGAGAGTATTGTATTAGGAGGTCATATACATGCCAAAAAAATATCAAAAATTAATTATTTATATTATGATAGTGACGCTAGTAGTTGGTGGTATCTTTTCTGGAGCTGCTATGTTTATCTTATAAAAGCGGAGGAAAACGGAAGTGTCCATCACTTCCGTTTTTTTAGTGCTCCATGCTGATTACCAACATGTTCAAATGTTTCCATGCTATTGATAATCGTAATTTTAGTCCCTAAAGGTACTTCGTCAAACAATGTTTCCACATCTTTATTTTGTAGCCGAATACAACCTGCTGTGACATAACTTCCAATCGAGGAAGGTCGATTTGTCCCATGCACCCCATACGTCCTTCCATCCGTATCTAATGCATCAAACCCTATCCAACGAGTCCCTAAAGGATTTTCATTAGAGCCCCCTTCAATATTCTTTTTTCGATAATAAGGATTGACCGCTTTTACTACAATAGTAAATGTTCCTTCTGGAGTTAACTCTTCTGTTTTCCCAGTAGCTACATCATAAACATTTTGAATTTCACCATCTTGAATATAAGCCAGTTCATTGGTCATTTTGTTCACGATAATAAACGGGTCACCAACTATTGGGTTTTGACCGATCGGCCAAATTGGTGAAGCAACGGCAAAGCATAATGAAATAAGAAATAACCGAAACATTGGAAAGCCCTCCTAATGAAAGCTCTTTTCCCTTATTGTTTCTTATTCATCTATATTTATTCTCCTTTGGCTTGCTGCAATAACGACTGTTTAATTAATAAATACTGCTCTAGTTCATGCATAATGTATAAAAGGGCAGACCTCGTTTCAAACTCTTCTCTCGTGTTAGGCAATGGCATCGTTTGAAATTCAGATCTCATTTGCTGAAGGTCCTCTAAAAACTTCGGTCCTCTATAGTTTGGGGTTACCCCTTTACTTAAACGCTCTAAATATAAGGCTAATTTATCCGATTGAACAACTTTTTCGTCTAATGAAGAGACAAATGGCAAGATTCGTTCAATGATGTCAAATTGTTTTTCTCGCATTTTAAAGTAATGGTAATATTGATCCTCATAGCGCAACACGTGATTCTCAATATTTTTTAATGCAAGGTCTTTTCCGGTTTGAATGGCTGTATACGTTTCGGTTACTTCCTTTCCATCCCATATATGCTGTTCGTTTTGCAAATGCTTCGCAATTTCTTTTAAAATGATTTTAAAATTAACTTCAATTACGTTTTGATAATTGCGTAAGTCTTTTTCCACACTTGGCATATATAAATTCATGAGCAACGCAACACCAATCCCGATAATAATCAAAAGAAGCTCATTGACTATAATCGCAACACTTACCATTTCTAATGTATATAAATGAAGGATAATAACAGAACTTGTCACAATCCCTTCTTTCGCTTTTGCCTTTACAGCAACAGGAATAAATAAAAGCATGAGAATGATTATAGAAATAGGATGGTACCCAATAATTTCAAATAACAAAATGGCAAAAGCCATTCCGATGATACAAGCTTTAAATCGTTCCCATGACACAACAAACGATTGTTTCCTTGTTACCGAAATACAAAGAATGGTAAGAATACCGGCTGATACATAAAAATCTAATTGTAATAGTTGCGCAATTCCAATCGCAACACCTGTTCCAATCGCTGTTTTTGCTGTTCGATAGCCTATCGTAAATGGAATTTTTTTACCCATAAAAGATTCACTTCCTTTTCCCCTTAACGAAATTGCTTCTTTGTAAATTTAAACACAAAAAAAGACTCTTGAATATACCAAGAGTCTGATTTTTATGTATTTGGCGCGCCTACTAGGATTCGAACCCAGAACGCGAGAGCCGAAATCTCGTATGATATCCATTTCACCATAGGCGCTCATTAAGACAAATATTATAATACACCATAAAAAAACAAAAGTCAATAAGGAACCTTAAAAAGGGCTCCTTATTGTCTGATTACTTTGAATTAACTGGGCCTTCTTCAAACATAGCGTCAAAACGGGCATTTACTTCTTCATCTGTATATCCTAACCCATGAAGGCGACCGGCAAAATTTTTAGACCATAGTTGTAATCGTTGTGCCATTTTTGCATATTTTTTAGACTCCGAGCCTTTTGTCTCCTTTGCTCGTGCATCTGAATTGGACATGACATTTTCGACGATGAATAACGCTTTCCATAATTCATCTTCAGAAAAGCCTTCATGTTTATCGGGTAATTCAGCTAATATTTTCTTATAAAATGCTGAAAACTCTTCAAAGGGAATTTCCTCATCCATATTTAAATACCCTTGAAGTTCTTCGTATAAAGCTTCCATTGTGACACCTTCCTTTTTTTATTCCTGACATATTATAGCATTATCTTCCCTCGAAAGGAAACTATTATAAGAAGTTTGGTGGATAAGCTATAAAGAAAAACGCGGAGCGTCTTTTCGTTACAGCGAAGTGAGGAGCCCTGCCCGCTTTTAACAGTGAACCCCAAGTGCTTTTCTTGGGGTGAAACGCGCAGGTGCGCAGCCTTCGCTCTTCTTGAAATAGCTTTCAAAGCTTCACTGCTATACCCAAATTTTTATGCTTTCTTATCTTTTGAAAAAAACGTCTCTAATGGCATTTCCCAATAGAGACGTTCAATTTTAACAGTATTCTTCAAATGCTTTTTCAAGTTTTTGAACGACTTGGATCGGCTCATGCCCTTCAATTTCATATCGTTCAACCATCATCTTGATTTCCCCATCTTTCAATAAAGCAAAAGATGGAGAAGACGGTGCATATCCTGTAAAATATTCACGTGCTCTAGCCGTTGCCTCTTTATCTTGTCCAGCAAATACAGTGACGAAACGGTCTGGCTTTTTATCGTAATTGGCCATATACGCAGCAGCTGGACGAGCAATACCACCCGCACATCCACATACCGAATTAATCATAACTAATGTTGTCCCATCTGCCTTTAATATCCGGTCAACATCTTCTGGTGTCGTTAATTGCTCATAGCCGGCATTGTCCATATCTTTTCTTGCTTGTTGAACGACATCGTTTATAAAAAAGTTAAAATCCATTTTTCCTTCACTCCTTGAATCTCGTTATAAGTTCTATTGTAACCTTTCTTTTTCATGTTACCAACCATTTCGTCTTAGACTGTCTCAAAAGTATCGAAAAAATGTTAAAAACAATGAGAAACATTGTAAACTCTGTTCATTTTGTTTTTTGAGAGAAGAAGCGGGTATATATGTTGTAAGCAACACAAAATAAAAACAGGAGGCGTTACTATGACGAAAAAGTTTTTTGCTACTATATTTGCAACATTGTTAACAGTGAGTATTTTAGGTGCTTGTGGGGACGCTGAAGGAATTGATGGCGGTGGCGAGATGGAAGAACCTGTTGATATGAATGAACAAGTCGATATGTAATATATATGTAAAAGGCCACTGAAAAAGTAAGATTTTCAGTGGCCTTTTACATAGGTCGTTTTTTTTGCTTGCGCTGATCGTTACGGACATTTATTCCGCTATTTCATGAAAAACACCTTATTTTCACTTGCTAAGGACATACGTTCCGCTAATCAAACAAAAAAGCAACAAAACTTCACTTATTCACTCATATAACGGAACAGGTGTCCGATAGCATTTGAGAAACGTTACTTTTTTTAAAATTAACGGAACGTATGTCCGATAGACAAGACGTTCCGTTATTTCTTTGTGTTACTGAAGAATCGTACGAAGCGCTTCTATGTTTTTTCTCATTAAACTAAAATAGTCTTCACCTTCATCTTTATCCGTTAATACTTCTAGGTTATGAATATAAACAGATTCCGCACCAACTTCATTTTGAACAACTTCGGCTACACGGTTTGATATATTTTGTTCAAACGCAATGTGGCCAATGTCATAGTCTTCTGCAAAATGGATAATTTCTTCGATTTGTTTTTGTGACGGCTCGTTCGTTGGAGACAAACCAGAAATTCCAATTTGGTGAATGCCATAACGATGCTCCCAATATCCATAGCCTGCATGTGAAACAATAAATGTATCGTTTTCTACTTCTTCAACCATTTGTTGAAATTCTTCATCTAATTGCTCTAATTGAGATTGGATGGCTTCAAAGTTTTCTTGGAAGAAATCCGCATTTTCAGGTAACTGTTCTGTCAATGCTGTTTTAATATTTTCAGCGAGTTGAATTGATAAAATCGGATCTAACCATACATGCGGGTCTTCGTCTCCGTGATGATGGTGATGGTCTTCTTCCTCATGTGCATGGTCATGATCATCATGACTATGCTCATCTTCTTCATGTGCATGATCGTGCCCATCATGGCTATGTTCATCTTCTTCATGGCCATGATCGTGGTCATCATGACTATGCTCATGGTCATCATGCGCATGATCGTGGTCGTGTGAATGATCATGGTCATATTCTTGTAATTCAATGCCTTCAACGGCTTTTACAATTTGGGTATTTTCTTGAGACAGTGATTCGATTAACGTATCAGCAAATGCTTCCATTCCTGCCCCGTTATAAATAAACAAATCCCCTTCAGCTATATCAATCATTGTTTTTGCTGTTGGTTCATAAGTATGGGCATCTGCACCTATTGGAATGATATTCGTAACTTCTACGAACTCACCGCCAATTTGTTCAGCAAAATATTGTAATGGGTATAGTGTTGTATAAACCTTTAGTCGTTCAATGTCCTCTTCAACAACATTCTCAGTAACTTCCTCTTCTACAGGTGTCTCTTCATCTGACGTAGCTTCTTCTTGCTCAGCTGCATTTCCACAGGCTACTAAACTAGTTAATAGAAATAGAAAAACAGTGAGTAAGATCCATTTTTGCTTCATGATAATCCCCTTTCGTAATCATTACGTTTTCTACGGTTATTAATTTTATCGTAACAATTACGATTTGTAAAGAAAATCTATTACTATGATTTGATCAGGCATCAAAAAAGAGGCCAAAAAGTTGAACAAACTTTTTGGCTCATTCCCTTTATTCTAGTGTTTTTAATTGTTTTTTATACCAATCATTCAATATTTTTTCTTGTTCAATTAACAGTGGAATAATCCGACGCAATTCATCTTCATCATATTTTTTTACAGCTTGATAAAACGCTTCATGCAATTGCTTATGTGTATGTTTCCATTCCTCATTATCATATTGCCACTCTACATCTTCGCCTCTTTTTCGAGCTTCTGATATTTTTTTCTTTATTAACAGTCGCTCTTTTCGAATTTCATCCCATTTAACGACTTCATTTGGTGCGTATTTTTCAGTTAATAACTGATAATACATGTGAATATGCAGTTCAATCATTTCATGCTTTTGTTTCTCTTCCTTTGCATCTTCTTCTGTCGCAGACACAGAAGGAATGAACATCATGAACAAGACAAAAACGCTCATGAGCATTTTTATATCGTTTTTCATTTCGATCACCTTCCTGCTTTTATCATGCCCCATTACAAAAAAGAAAAACGCAGGAGCGTGTTTTTTTCAAGTGAAGTGATGAGACTTCGATTTTCTAGAATAAGCTTACAAAGCTTCACTGCTATACTTAAATTTTTCTTATATGTAAAAAAAAGAAACATGCTTTTGCATGTCTCTAATAAAGGGAAGTATGTTCTGATGAAAACCCTTCTAACTTTTCTTTAATTCGCGCTAAGAATCGGCCACAAATTAATCCGTCTAATACACGATGGTCGAGAGATAAACATAAATTTACCATACTACGAATCGCAATCATATCATCTTCTACTATGACTGGTCGTTTTACAATAGACTCAATCGATAAAATAGCCGCTTGAGGATGATTAATAATTGGCGTCGACAAAACCGATCCAAATGAGCCTGTATTATTAACCGTAAATGTTCCACCTTGCATTTCGGCACTTGTCATTTTTCCTGTGCGGACTTTATGAGCAAGATTATGAATGTCTGTCGCTAAGCCTGTAATCGATTTTTGGTCAGCTTGTTTAATAACAGGGACAAACAACGCATCATCCGTTGCTACTGCAATCGAGATGTTAATATCTTTTTTCTGTATAATTTTATTTCCTGCCCACATTGAGTTGATTTGTGGAAATTCTTTTAATGCTTCGACCGTAGCTTTTATAAAGAAAGGTAAAAATGTTAAGTTAATCCCTTCCGTCGCTTTAAACTTCGCTTTTTGCTCGTTTCGATATTGCACTAATTTTGTGACATCCACTTCCACCATCATCCATGCATGTGGTGCTTCATGTTTACTTTTTACTAAGTTCTCAGCAATCGCTTTACGAACACCTGACACTGGAATTTCGATATCTCCAGCTTGTTGAGTATAAGCAGGTTGTGCTCGAGGAGTTGGCTTACGGTCCAGCTTTACTTCCGTTGTTGTTGTTTGTTGCTCTTCAACTTTCACAGGTGTTGAGGCCGGACTTGGTTGTTGTCCACCTTTTTCAACGATAGCTAAAATGTCTTTTCTTGTAATTCGTCCACCTTTTCCACTTCCTTGTACTTCGGCGAGGTTGATATTATGTTCTTGTGATAATTTAAGTACCGCTGGTGAATATCTCATTTTAGCAGAGTCATCTTGTTGTTTTTCTTGTTGAACTTGCCCTATAGCACTTGTATTTTCAGGTCCTTTTTGTTGTTGTTCTTCTTGACCTTCTACCTCCATCAAACAAATGACTTTGCCTACTTCCACAGTTTCATCTTCTCCAACGACGAGCTCTTTAATCACACCCGTATAAGAAGAAGGAATTTCAGCATTTACTTTATCTGTCATCACTTCAGCAATCGGGTCATATTTGTTGACTTTATCACCAGGCGCAACAAGCCATTTACTAATTGTTCCTTCCGTTACACTTTCACCAAGTTGTGGCATTGTAATTTCAGTTGCCATCATTTGACCTCCTTTCTCCTATTAAAATTCAGCTAAGTTTCTCATCGCATGTTCAACTTTATCAGGATTAATCATAAAGTGCTTTTCCATTGTAGGTGCGTACGGCATTGCTGGGACATCTGGACCAGCTAAACGTTGAATTGGTGCATCTAAATCAAACAAACATTCTTCGGCAATAATCGCTGCTACTTCTCCCATGATGCTTCCTTCTTTATTATCTTCTGTGACAAGTAACACTTTACCGGTTTTCTTCGCCGCCTCAACAATCGCCTCTTTATCTAATGGATATATTGTCCGTAAGTCAAGGACATGGGCAGAAATTCCATCTTTCTCTAACTTTTCAGCTGCTTGAAGAGCAAAATGCACAGCAAGACCATACGTGATAACCGTAATATCTTCTCCTTCTCTCTTCACATCTGCTTTTCCAATTGGTAATACATACTCTTCTTCTGGAACTTCGCCTTTAATCAATCGATACGCACGTTTATGCTCGAAAAACAACACAGGATCATTGTCGCGAATCGCCGCTTTAAGCAACCCTTTTACATCGTATGGCGTAGAAGGCATAACAATTTTTAATCCTGGAACAGAAGCAAACATCGCTTCCACTGATTGTGAATGATATAAAGCACCATGGACACCACCACCATAAGGAGCTCGGATGGTCATCGGACAAAACCAATCATTATTGGAACGATAACGAATTCTTGCTGCCTCACTTACAATTTGGTTTACAGCTGGCATAATAAAATCAGCAAACTGGATTTCTGCAACCGGGCGCATTCCATACATCGCTGCTCCAACGCCAACACCAACAATAGCAGATTCCGCTAAAGGTGTATCAAGAACACGTTGCTCTCCAAACTTCTCATATAACCCTGCTGTCGCCCGGAATACTCCTCCGCGCGCTCCTACATCTTCTCCAAGCACAAATACATTTTCATCCCGTTCCATTTCCTCACGAAGCGCTTGGGTAACAGCTTCTATATATGAAATCACTGCCATTATGCATTCCCTCCTTCTTCTTCGTACACATAATTAAACAAATGGTCAGCTGGAGCATATGGCGCTTGTTCTGCATATTCCGTTGCTTCATCAACCAATATTTTTATCTTTTCGTTTAAATCATTTTCGATTTGTTCTGTTAATACACCAAGTTCTTTTAAATAAACCGCAAACGTTAGTAATGAATCTTTCTTTTTCGCTTCCGCTACTTCTTCTTGCGAACGATACGCACGGTCATCATCATCACTTGAATGTGGCGTCAGTCGATAAGAGATCGTTTCAATTAATGAAGGACCTTCTCCTTTTCTTGCACGGTCTGCCGCTGCTTTAACTGCCTCATATACAGCGAGTGGATCATTTCCATCAACAGTAACCCCAGGCATTCCATAGCCAATCGCACGATCCGATACATTTTCACAAGCTAATTGTTTTTCGATCGGAACAGAAATGGCATATTTATTATTTTCACACATAAAAATGACCGGTAATTTATGGACACCTGCAAAGTTTGCTCCTTCATGGAAATCTCCTTGGTTTGATGAACCTTCCCCAAACGTCGTAAACGTTATAAAATCTTCACCTTTCATTTTTCCAGCTAAGGCAATTCCAACAGCATGAGGAACTTGAGTTGTAACTGGAGAAGAGCCTGTCACAATTCTATTTTTCTTTTGCCCAAAATGACCTGGCATTTGACGTCCACCTGAATTGGGGTCTTCGGCTTTTGCAAACCCTGAAAGCATAAGGTCTTTGGCAGTCATACCAAATGCGAGGACAACACCCATATCACGGTAATACGGCAATACATAGTCTTTTGTTTTATCAAGAGCAAACGCTGCCCCTACTTGCGCTGCTTCTTGGCCTTGGCATGAAATAACAAACGGAATTTTCCCCGCACGGTTTAACAACCACATTCTTTCATCAATACGACGGGAAAGTAACATAACTTCATACATGTGTAAGACGGCATCATCTGATAAACCTAAACGTTCGTGACGGTTCTCTGTCAATTTAAAACTCCTCCTTTTTAAAATAAAGAATTATGAATGAATCGCTTTTCCATCTACGGCAAGCGCAGCTTCCCCAAGAACTTCTGATAATGTTGGATGCGGATGAATCGTATGAGCGACTTCCCAATTCGCAGCATCTAGCACTTTCGCTATGGCAGCTTCTGATATCATGTCTGTTACGTGCGGACCAATTAAATGAACACCTAACAAGTCATCATTCGCCTCGTCCACTACAAACTTAGCAAATCCATCTGATTCTCCAAATACAAGAGCTTTCCCAATTCCTTTAAACGAAAACTTTCCTGTCTTTACCGCAAATCCTTTTTCTTTCGCTTCTTCTTCTGTTAAACCAATACTTGCTACCTCTGGGTGAGTGTACACACATTTAGAAACGGTCATATAATCGAGCGGATCAGGCTTATGACCTGTCATATGTTCAACGGCAATAATCCCTTCATGAGAAGCAACGTGAGCAAGCTGCATTCCCCCAATAACATCACCAATGGCATAGATGTGAGATTCTTTCGTTTGGTAAAACTCATTTGTTGCAACGACCCCATTTTTCACTTCAATATCTGTATTTTCAAGGCCAATTCCTTCGACATTGGCAACTCTTCCAACAGAAAGCAGTAACGCCTCAGCAGAAAACGCTTTTTTCTCCTCTTTATGTTCCACTTGAATTGTCACTTGTTCGCCTTTCTCCAATGTGTCAGACAATACTTTCGCACTTGTGACAATAGAAACACCTCGTTTCTTTAACACACGAGTAAGCTCTCTTGAAATTTCTTTATCCTCTGTTGGTAAAATGCGATCTCCATACTCTAGCACAGTCACATCTACACCGAAATCTGAAAACATTGATGCCCATTCCATCCCAATGACTCCACCGCCTACTATGATAATAGATTGTGGGAGTTCTGTGAGCCCAAGAGCTTCTTCACTCGTTAACACTTGTTTTCCGTCTGGTTCGATTCCTGGCAAAAGACGCGGTCTAGAGCCTGTAGCAACGAGGACATTTTTTGGTAAAAGCATTTGATTTTCATCCCCATTACTCATTTCAACAGAAATGGTTCCTGGTGTAGGAGAAAAAATGGACGGTCCTAAAATCCTACCAATTCCGTCATAGACATCAATCTTCCCTTTTTTCATCAAGTGTTGAACACCTTTATGTAATTGATCAATGATAGCTTGTTTGCGTTCTTGAACCTTTAAAAAATCAAGTGTAACTTCAGACGTTTTCACACCAAAATCTTCAGACCGTTTCGCAGTTGAAAAAACCTCGGCACTTCTAAGTAATGCCTTTGATGGGATACACCCTTTATGTAAGCAAGTACCACCTAATTTATCCTTTTCAACGACAGCTACACTTAACCCTAACTGACTTGCTCGGATGGCAGCAACATACCCACCAGTACCAGCTCCTACTATGACCAGATCATATTCTTTAGTCATACGAGTCCCTCCTTTTTCTTCGTTCTCTTTCAAATCCTTCTCTCTCATCTCTCATATTGCATTCCATTTACGTTTTATAATGGAGTTCCAGATGGATAATGTTTGGCCTTTTCTTCTTTTAGTAAAACGCGACTAGCACCTTCTGCCAACGCCATCATTTCATCTTCACCAGGCGAAACAACGACTTTACTAATCCATTTCACTCGTTCTGTTATCGTATCAACTAATCGCTCACTATGAGCTAATCCACCCGTGATAATAATGGCATCGACGTGACCAGCTAAACTGACACTAGCAGCTCCAATTTCTTTTGCTACTTGATAGCCCATTGCTTCTAAGTAAAATTGTGCTTCTTCGTCACCCGCTTGAATCCTATTTTCGATTTCGAGCCCATTATTTGTTTCTACATAACTAACAAGGCCTCCTGCACCAGCTAATAACTTTAGTACCTGGTCCTTATTGTAATTGTAGCATAGGTCTACTAAATCTCCTACTGGGAGTGTTCCCGTTCGCTCTGGAGAAAATGGTCCTTCCCCATATAAGCCATTATTCACATCGATGACTTTACCTAACTTATGGGCTCCCACCGTAATTCCTCCACCAAGGTGAGCGACAATGACATGCAAACTTTCATACGGTCTATTCCAAGATTTTGCGATTTTTTTCGCAACAGCTTTTTGGTTTAAGGCGTGAAAAATACTTTTTCTCTCGATTCCTTTTAACCCCGACACTCTTGAAACCGGTTCCAATTCGTCGACCACGACAGGGTCAACGATAAACGCCGGAATGTCAACTTGCTTTGCTAATTCATAAGCTAGCAATGCCCCAAAATTTGAAGCATGCCAACCATGAGGACCTTCTCTTGCATCATTTAATAATTCATCGTTCACTTCATATGTTCCACTAGGAATGGGTTGAATTAACCCACCCCGTGCAACAATCGCATGAAGTTGTGACAGTTTGATGTTATATTCACGAAGAAACGCTAGAATCGCTTCGTGACGAAGTTGTTGCTGTTGCAACACGGTCGAATTCTCTAGTTCCTCGACCGAATGAGTAATCGTTTTAACTGCTTTGCTTACATCATGATTAAAATAAGCCACTTTTGTCGTCGTTGAACCTGGATTGATAACAAGTAACTGAATATCACTGTTCATGTCTATTACCTTTTGTTTAATACATGATTTCCATTTTGTAAAAATGATTTACGCGACATTCTCATCGTTTCAATTCGTTCCTCTGCAAGACGATCCGCAGCAACATATGTTGGGATATGATCTCTTTTTGAGATTTCAAATACTTTTTCAATCGTAGAATAAATGTTTTCTACTTTTTTCATCGCTCGATCACGATTATATCCATAAAGCTCATCTGCTACATTAATAACTCCACCAGCATTTATTACATAATCAGGAGCATATACAATGCCTAATTCCGTCAGCATGTCACCATGACGATTTTCTTTCAACTGATTATTTGCAGCACCAGCAATCACTTTTGCTTTTAATTTCGGAATCGTATCATCATTAATAATGGCACCTAGGGCACAAGGAGCAAAAATATCACACTCTTGTTCATATATTTCACTTACATCAACCGCTTTTGCACCAAAAGCATCCACTGCCTTTTGGACAGCTTCCTTATTAATATCTGTTACGATAAGTTTTGCACCTTCTTCGTGTAGATGTTTACATAAATTGAATGCCACATTTCCGACACCTTGAACAGCTACAACTTTTCCTTCTAACATATCACTTCCAAACGCTTCTTTAGCCGCTGCTTTCATCCCTACGTATACACCGTAAGCTGTAACTGGTGATGGATTTCCAGACGACCCAAAAGCAGGAGAAATTCCTGTTACATACTTTGTTTCCTCATGAATCGTGTCCATATCTTCCACTGTAGTCCCGACATCTTCAGCTGTAATATAACGTCCGTTTAGACCTTGGATATATCGTCCAAAAGCGCGGAACATCGCTTCGTTTTTATCTTTTCGAGGATCTCCGATAATAACCGTTTTTCCTCCACCTAAATTTAAACCGGCAGCTGCGTTTTTGTATGTCATTCCTTTAGCTAAGCGAAGAGCATCTTCAAACGCCGCTTCTTCACTTTCATACATCCACATTCTCGTTCCACCTAAAGCAGGACCTAATGTCGTGTCATGAATCGCAATAATCGCTTTTAATCCTGATGCTTTGTCTTGACAAACAACAACTTGCTCGTAATCATATGTTTCCATGTACTTAAATAGTTCCATTCTTTCTTTTCCTCCTATCGACATTATCCTCTTGTTTGATTTTTCATCACATGTAGGGCTAATGCCAATGAATATAATTTATTTTGTTTTGTATCTGTTCTTGATGTGAGCACAATAGGAACTTTGCCACCCGTAATAAAACCCCCGACTTCTGCTTTGGCAAAATAAACTAGACTTTTGTAGAGGGTGTTTCCCATCTCTACATTTGGTACGAGTAAAATATCCGCTCGTCCTCCCACATCACTTTGAATCCCTTTGCGTTCTGCTGCCTCGATAGAAATGGCATTATCTAATGCGAGCGGTCCGTCAATAAGACAATGCTTAATTTGATTTCTTCTGTTCATTTGCGTCAACAACGCTGCGTCCACCGTTGAAGGCATCTTCGGATTCACAACTTCGACAGCAGCAATCGGTGCAACTTTCGGTAAAGATAATCCCATTGTTCTTGCTACTGACACTGCATTTTCAATAATCCCAACTTTTTCTTCTAGTGAAGGTGTTACATTCATGGCTGAATCGGTTAAAAACAGCGGGCGTTCATATGTCGGGACATCAAAAACTGCTACATGAGATAAAACTTTCCCTGTTCGCAATCCATACTCTGAGTGCAATGCCGCTTTTAATAAAACCGACGAAGGAACATGTCCTTTCATTAATATTGAAGCGCCACCTTCATGAATGAGCTTTACTGCTTCGTGAGCACTTTCTTTTTCATCCTTTGTAGGAAAGAATCGAATTTGTTCATCAGGCAATTTATAGTGCTGTTGTAAAGTTGTTAATTTCTCTTCATTTCCAAACAAACAAAAGGAAGCTAAGTTGTACTGTAACGCATCTTTCACAACTGAAAAAATATCGTCATTATCAGCTGCAGCAATTGCAACAGAAAAGGAAGGAGATTCCTCATTTTTGTGAAGTGAATTCTTAAGTCTCATGTCAAACCTTCTTTCTGCCTCACTACATTCTTTAATGCAAGTATTGTGCCAACTTTTCAAAAAGGGGGAAAATCCACAAATTCTTCTTAATTCCTATGATGACACAGCGCTAAAACTTGCATGGTGTGCAATTAATTGCATGCTTATTTTATCATAGGTTGTATTTTTCCATTTTATAATATAAATTCCGAATCGATAATTGCAACTTTTTTGCCGTTGCTGTTTTGTTGCCCTGACATGAATCTAGCGTTTCCAGAATGACTTGTTTTTCAAATTGCTCCACTAATGAAGATAAAGAAGCTGTTTGTTGTTCTACTCTTACTGTACGTTCTTGTTTATTATCATTTCGATGAAAATCTGGCAATGTCAAAATTTCATCGTCGCTATAATTCATGTAAATTAATGCTCGCCCAATAACATTTTCAAGTTCTCGAACATTCCCTGGCCAATTATGCTTCTTTAATAACATCATAACTTCATCTGAAATTTTCTCTACATTTCGGCCATAATCTTGATTTAATTTTTTCAACAGACGATCCGCTAACATCGCAATATCTCCCTTTCTTTCACGTAAAGGCGATATGTAGATTGGCATTTTATTAATTCGATAGTACAAGTCTTCTCTAAAAGTCTTCTCATTAATCGCTTTTTCAAGGTTGACATTTGTCGCACAAATGACGCGTACATCGATGGATATTGCTTTTGTCCCACCTACCCGTACAATTTCATGTTCTTGTAAAACACGAAGTAATTTTGCTTGTGTTCCAACAGCCAGCTCTCCAATTTCATCTAAGAATATACTTCCTTTATGGGCTTCCTCAAACAATCCACGCTTCCCTCCACGCTTTGCTCCAGAAAAAGCTCCTTCCTCATATCCAAAAAGCTCACTTTCTAAAAGACTTTCCGACAAAGCTGCACAATTCACTCGAATAAATGGGCTATATTTTCGTTCGCTTTCATTATGAATAGCATGCGCAAACAACTCTTTTCCTGTTCCTGACTCTCCTCTTAGTAAGATTGTCGCAGGGGTTGACGCAGCTAGCTTTGCTTGTTGGATCGCCAATTTCATTTCCTCGGATTGGCCAATGATATCATCAAACGTATATTTCGCTTCTAACGTTCGAATTCGTTGCTTTGCTCTTTCTAATTGTTCAGCGAGTTTTTTCATTTCAGACATATCATGAACAATCGCGATACTCCCTTTTAATTGCCCATCGACAATCACTGGTGCGACATTAACAACGACATCTCGACGATGAGGACCAACCTTTAAGCGAACTCCACGAACTGGCTTTCTTGTTTGCAATACGTACATATGCATACTTTCGCCTTCAGAAATATCTGCTGTTGCCGGTTTTCCAATCACTTCTTCTGGCTGCAATCCGGTTAATCTTGTATAAGCTCGATTTATCATTAGCCCATTTCCATTTTCATCTACAACCGAAATCGCATCATCGGTTGATTGAATAATAGCCTCTAGCATCGTTTGAATGCTTTTTAAGTTTGTGACTTCTTCCGCCATTTTTTCTATTTCAGTCACATCTTTAAATACCGCTAATGCACCTACCGTTTGATTTTCATTTTTTAACGGCACTCTCGTTGTAATGATATTAGCCCCATTTTCCAGAATTTGATTTTTATTTCTTTCTTCCTTATTAGAAGAAATGATGGAAGGAAGCCGACTGGAAGGAAGGATTTTTTCTATTTGTTCCCCTAATGCATCAGTCGCTTTAACACCTGATATTTTTTCGGCTGCCTGATTAAATAATGTCACATTACATTTTGTATCAATAGCAATCATGCCATCTTCGGTTGAGTTTAATATCGTAGATTGAATCGATGCAGACTTTTTTAAATCAGAAATGAGCTTTTCTTTTTCATTCATTAATGTAAACAGCAAACTCGCAACCGAGCTTGGCATAATGGTTGTATGTTTATGTATTTCAGCTTTTAATTGTTTTAATAATCTTTTATCTCCAGTAGCTTCTAACACAACATCGATATTCGGAGTTAGTAGCTTTTTCCATTCTGTTGTCGTGTTAATTCCTAGTTTCCGAGCAAGAACCATCCCTTCAGCTTGTTCGTCAACATCTGAGACTCCTACGACATGAAGCTCTTCAGCTTCTACTAACAAATTTAAAAGTGCAGAACCACCTTTTCCTGCTCCAATAATGATTATATTCTTCATGTAAATTCCCCCTTTTAGGAACCCAACTTCTGTTTCCACTATTACGCAAATGTCACAAACTTGCAACTGTTGTCTTGGACAGATTGTATCGATATCATGTAAAATAACTATATCACGATGTGTAGAAAGGGTTTTGATCTTGCAACGATTTATTGCGTTAACAATTATGGTGATTCCCGCTATTCTAGCAGGCTACGGTATAAAATTAATGCGTGAGACCGTGTTCCAAACACTTATCTCTCCATTTCCTTCACTCGGGTTACAATTTATTATCGGTTTCCTTCTTCTTATTGGTGGTGTAGCTTTTGTTGGTGGATTTATCTTTTACCGTGACAAAAAGAACGGTAAAGTAGCACCAAAATATTTAAAGAAAAGAACATAAAAAACAATTTCAAGCGCGTAGAACTCAAAAGTTCTGCGCGCTTTTCTTTATTTTCTATTCGTTTCTATCCTTAAGAGTAGGAAGCAGACCATTTACTAAAAAAGGTTTTTAAAAAGGCAAAAAATAACTCTTCTGTCGGAAGTAGCTTACGGTCTTTTGCAGTAATAATACCCACTGTTCGAGGAACAATTGGATCAACAATTGGAATTTTCACCGTTGCTCTAGGAAAATTCTCTAACACCGTACTATCAGGGAGTACAGAAATGCCTAGTCCTGCAGAAACTAACCCTTTTAAAGCGTCGACATCATCCCCTTCGAATGCCACATTCGGATTAAACCCTTGTTCTCGACAAGCCGACGTAATCATTTCTCTTAATTTCATATTTTCAGGTAAAAGAATAAAAGATTCGCCTTTTAATTGTTTCAATTTTAATACAGGTTCTCTCGCTAACTGATGATTAATAGGAACTAAAGCAACCATTTTTTCCGTAAATAATACATGCCCATATAGTCGTTCATCTTGCTCTGGTACTGGTCCTAAAATAGCCATATTATACTCACCATTTAATACGAGGTCGATTAATTCATGATAAGTAGCTTGTTTTAATTGAAATTTCGCTTCAGGATATTGCTCTCGGAAGGCGGAAATAGCTGTAGGAATAATGTACGCTGCTAAACTAATCGGAAAAGATACTCTGATAGTTCCACGACTAGGGTCAAGTTGCTCTTTAACTTCTCTCGTTGCATTATCTAACATTTTCATCCCTTGGATTGTTCTATCTAAGAACATTCTTCCTATCGGAGTAAGGCGCACCTTTCTCCCCTGTCGAATGAATAAACTTACACCAAGCTCAGCTTCTAAATTACTAATTTGCCTACTCACCGCAGATTGAGCGACATGCAATACGTCTGCAGCTTCTGTCATATGCTCACGTTTAGCCACTTCAATAAAATATTTTAATTGTCTAATTTCCAAACGGTTCCCTCTATTCTTATCTAATTTTGATATTAATATTATCTTTTATTTGTATTGATTAGATTGATCACTAATTATAAAATACAGCTAAATCATTGTTTTTGCAATTTCTACTACGATGTGTCTTTCATAGTTTCGGTCATACATCAACTTATAAACAAAATACAGAATATTCATAATACTTTGCTCTAAAACCGAAAGGAGTATATTCAATATGACAGAAAAAGAAACAAAAGAATGGAAAAATTGGCAAAGGAAAGTATTATACGAGGAATATGTGAAACCTGAGCTTTCCGAAATCTTATTAGAGAAAAAAATCGCAGCTGTTAATAAAAAGTACAATCCAAAATTAAGACATTAAAATGGGGGAGCTCCCCATTTTTTTCATTTTTTTTAAAAGGACACAAAAAAGTAACATTCTCTTTTTTTAATTAAACACCTTGTTCTGTCTCGTTAATATCATTTCGGCATTAGTTTAATCTATTTTTTGTATTGTTGTAGATTAGCTGTAAACTATAAAATACAAAATAACAAATTATTTAAACAATTTTAAGAATATTCATAGATTATTCATAAAAATACATTCAAGGAGGAAACTATGCCAACGCTAGATATAAAAAAAGAGAATCAGCAAGAAATAGGAGCAAATCAATACGTACAATTTATTTTCGAGGAGGTACAAAAAAGAAATCCGAATGAGCCAGAATTTCATCAGGCAGTAAAAGAGGTTCTCCATTCACTCATACCGGTCATTGAAAAAAACCCTACGTACATGAAACAAGGGGTCCTTGAAAGAATTGTTGAACCTGAACGTATGATTTCATTTCGAGTACCGTGGGTGGATGATTCAGGTCAAGTAAAAGTAAACCGAGGTTTTCGCGTCCAATACAATAGCGCAATAGGACCGTATAAAGGTGGTTTACGTTTTCACCCTTCTGTAAATGCAAGTATTATTAAGTTTTTAGGATTTGAGCAAATCTTTAAAAATGCTTTAACAGGACAACCGATTGGTGGCGGTAAAGGCGGTTCAGATTTTGATCCAAAAGGAAAATCAGACGGAGAAATTATGCGTTTCACCCAAAGTTTCATGAGTGAGCTTAGCAAATATATTGGTCCTGATGTTGATGTTCCTGCTGGTGATATCGGTGTTGGTGCTAAAGAAATTGGCTATTTATTTGGTCAATATAAAAAAATTCGTGGTGGCTTTGAAGCGGGTGTATTAACAGGTAAAGGAATCGGCTATGGCGGGAGCTTGGCTCGAAAAGAAGCGACCGGTTATGGTACCGTTTATTTCGTTAACGAGATGTTGAAAGATCAAGACTTAACCTTCTCTGGAAAAACTGTCGTTGTTTCAGGTTCTGGCAATGTATCTATCTATGCAATTGAGAAAGCGACACAATTAGGAGCAACCGTTGTTGCTTGTAGTGACTCTAGTGGTTATATTTATGATAAAGACGGAATTGACCTTTCTTTAGTCAAACAACTTAAAGAAGTTGAAAACGAACGAATCTCAGAATATGCAAACCGAAAGCCAAGCGCAGAATTTTTCGAAGGCTGTCAAGGAATTTGGTCGATTCCATGTGACATCGCTCTTCCTTGTGCGACTCAAAACGAAATTGATGAAATTTCAGCAAAAATCCTTGTTGCCAATGGGGTGAAAGCCGTTGGAGAAGGAGCAAATATGCCTTCTACCCTAGAAGCGATTGATGTGTTCCAACAAAATAATATTTTGTTCGGACCTGCCAAAGCAGCCAATGCAGGAGGAGTTTCCGTATCCGCACTCGAAATGGCGCAAAATAGCGCAAGACTTTCATGGACATTTGAAGAAGTCGATCAAAAATTAGAAGAAATTATGAAAACAATCTATAAAGAATGCGTCACTGCAGCAAACGAATACAACGCCCCTAATAATCTTGTTGTAGGAGCTAACATCGCGGGCTTTGTCAAAGTAGCCGATGCTATGCTTGCACAAGGTGTTATATAAACAAAAAAGAAACCCCACTTCGAAGTGGGGTTTCTTTTTTGTTTACACAGCCACTCAATCATGTTACGGACATACGTTCCGTTATTTCAAGAAAATCAAGCTGTTTTCATTTTTTACGGACATCTGTTCCGTTATTTGACCAAAGTGAGAGCGCAAAACACCTATTATTCTAATGTAACGGAACAAATGTCCGATAGAACATCCATTCAACCGATGCGCCACGCACAAGTGCAAGATTTCATTATTTTGACGAGTAAACACCCCAACTATCAATCCTTCGGAGGATCGGGGATTGTTCAATCCAGCGTGAAAAAGATACTTTTTCCGCTAACAGCGTTAATGTACAAAATAATAAAATCACATACCATTGATATTGAATTGGTGCATACGAAGCTGTTAATACAGCTAGAATTGCTCCGAGTGCAGTTGCTCCATTATCCCCTAACATCGCAACTTTATGACCTTCGAGCACATAATGGACGAAAAAGTAAGTTAATAAATACAAATAAAAAGTAAATGGCATCGCCGCAAAGACACTGACAAAAAACAAACTATACACGAAGGAAATTTTCCACACGCGAAGCGGTCTTGTATCAAATAAATTCATAATATGCGGCGTAAGAATAAGAATAATCCCTGTCCTTACCCATTCCTCTAGACTTTGTGGTTGCAATGTAAGCAAATAAGCAAAGGCTAAACCCACCGTTCCCCCCACTTTGAGTAAACCTGTGCTTATTTTCCCATGTCGGATAAAATGAAGAAAATGTCCTTTTAATCCTTTTGTTTTTTTCGCACCAAATATATCATCAATGAGTCCGATAAACCATACTCCGATAATATAAATAACACTCATCGTGGTTAGGACGGTTGTTTCCCTTTGAAAAGCAAGGAGAAAGCCAAGCAAACAAAAAACGACTAGTACCCCTAAACTATACGGAATTTTCTTATGTTCATAATTAAAAGTAAACCAACCACATTGTAAAAAAAGAATGGCACTTGCATACGCAATTATCGGCAATAATAAAATTAGCGCGCCTGTCATTCTAATCCTCTCCATACCGACTTTTCTAACTCCAACCACTGCTTTCCACGATGAAGAAATCCAGCGATATTTTTTCCAGTTGCGCGATGAGTAATAAATGTATCGACTTCAATAACGGTTGCACCCGCTTCTAGTAAATCAAGAAGCATCGCTGTTTCCACTCCGTATCCTTGATAATGATTTTTCATTAACGTATCTAGCCACTTTTTCCGAAAAGCACGCTGACCAGAAAGTGGTGCACTAATCCAATGGCCTGTCCTTTTATAAATCAGTCGTTTTGCTCGTTCTTTTACAAATCCTAATCCGCTCACCTTTTGTTGTGGTAATCGTCCTATGACGACATCAATAAAATCCGATTCAAATGGTTCGATTAACGGTTGTGCCTCTTTTACTGATTCACCTAAATCCGCATCTAAACAAACAATGATGTCACCACTTGCATGCTCCCAGCCTGTTTGTAATGCCTCCCCTTTTCCTTTGTTTTCTTCTCGTTGAATGGCGATATCGCTTAATTTCGCACAATATTCTCCAGTCGCATCCGTACTTCCATCGTTTACAGTAATAATTTCATGAACCCACGTTTGTTTTCTTAATGTCAGTAAAGTCTCTTCAATGATATCCGCTTCGTTATAAGCTGGTATGACAACACTAATTTTCATCATGGATTGTCTCTCCTTTTAATTTTAGTAACGAAAGATAAAATTGAAATATATCCGGATGCTCATCAGGGACAGTATCGAGCACTAAATGTGGAAATTCATATTCGGTCATTTCATGCCCAATGGAAACGACAATTCCTTCATGAGCAAATAAAGATTCTAACGGTTCCAACTGCAAAGGCTCTACCCCAATTTGCTGAAACAATTGCTGGAGATGACGGTCATCCTTTTGTTCTGATGCAACATAAACGGGTACCGCTTGTAGTTGCTCACCGATAAAGGACAACCAATGTTCACGCTCATAATGAAGCATTTGGTTTTCCGCTTTTATTTTAGACACATACGCGTTTTCTTGTTCTGACAACCACTCCTTGTCTAATAAAAGCCCAAATACAAATCCAGCAGTAAAAATAAAAGCAATGAGGATAAAAGATTTCAAATGGAGTTTGGTCATGTTACCTAACCTCCTATCCAATAAAAAAGTATCGATAACAGCGCAAAAAATTTAGACGATTGTGTAGCAATAGCAAGAACGCTTGCCATTACTGCGACGGAACTCACTTGAGGTGTAAACCAAACTGAAGAATGGTCAATTAATTGATGAATGCCTTTAAGGTCAACAATTTTATGACCAGCATTCATTCGAACGAGTAAGCTTGAGCCCATTCCAGGACGACCTTTCTCTAAATAATCGGTCATCGATGTATGGCTTCCAACGACAAAAATAAGCTTGGCTTTTGCCCAATAAGAATACATAATCGCAATATCTTCACTTGTCCCAATAAAATCAATCGTCTCTGCTTGTAATCCTAATTGTTCGATTCTTTCCTTTCCAGGTGATTGCCCATTTTTATAACTATGGGCAATCAAAGTAGCACCCGATTTTAAAGCCGCTTCACTCACTGAATCCATATCTCCAATAATAAAATCAGGCATAAGCCCGATATTGACTAAGCCATCTGCACCACCATCAACAGCAATAATAATAATTTTTTTCTGTTGAATCCACCGTTTCGCTGCCTTTAAATCAGCTTCATACTCTTGTCCTCTTGTAACGATTAATACTTCTTGTCCGTTTATTTTTTTTAAGCATTTGGGTAAATAAGGTTCTACTAAAAATTCCTTTAATTCTTTTTCTCCATATTTAAAGGAGTTGGTTGCAAAATCTTTAAATGTTGACGGGAAATTCGCCTGTGCTTTTTCAATGATTTGTCCACATCGTTCAAATGTATACCGAAATAAGGATGCCATGAACACCCATCGATTTTCTTTCAAAACATAAAGTTTCTCGTCCTTAATTTTTACTTTTTGCTCATGTAGACTTACATTGTCCATTTCCACTGACATGACATCATAAACAGGAATATTCGCTTGGAGTAATTGAATAACACCTTGATGAACATAATCCCCACTCATGGATGACTCAAAATTTAAAATCGCTTTTACTTGCTTTTGTTTTAACCCGTCCACAGCAACCGAATCAATATCACGATGATGTAAGACCGCCACTTTTCTTTTCGGAAGTGTCTTCAATAGCTCTTTCGTTCGCTTATGCTCATACGCGGTTTCAGCAATAAAAACGTCCAAAATCCTCAAACTCCCTCATCCAATTGTTCTTACGTTAGTATGAGCATTCCTACAAAATAGATTCCTGAAAAAGCAAATTATGAGAAATGACATAAAGAAAAACGCGGGAGCTTCTTTTCTTTCAAGCGAAGTGCAGAGCCCTGACCGCTTTTTGACAAGAACAACCAACACATCCCATGTCTCATTTTTGCGGTCAGAGCAGCCGTTATTTGTGAACATGATACGGGTTTCCGTTTTTTAGCGACCACAGGAGCGCTTATTCACGCAAAAGCCACTCTATTCCTAGCGATATATTATGATTAACGGCTCCTGTGTCCTCCAACGTTCCAAAACGCTAGCCATGTTCACAGATAACGGTTTTCATGGCCACTTACTTCCTATAAACAACAAAATCTCTACGCGTGAAACGCGCAAGAGCGTAATTTAAACAAAAAGGCCAAATCTATGATTTGGCCCCTTTAATTAACTAATATGAACAGCCTGTTTGCCTACTTGAAGCTGATACATTTGGTAATACTTTCCTTTTCGTTTCAAGAGTTCCTCATGATTGCCACGCTCAATAATTTCACCGTGGTCTAGGACGAGGATTTGGTCAGCATGCTTAATCGTCGATAACCGATGGGCAATGATGAAAGTTGTTCGTCCTTCTTTCACAACATCTAATGCATGTTGGATCATCGCTTCGGTTTCTGAATCAATATTTGCTGTCGCTTCGTCTAATACTAAAATCGCTGGGTCAAATGCAAGCGCACGTGCAAACGAAATTAATTGACGTTGACCCGCTGATAACGTGCTTCCTTTTTCAATCACTGTCTCGTCATAACCGTTTGGTAAGTTTAACACAAACTCTTCAGCACCAACATCTCGAATGGCCTGTTCTACTTTTTCTCTTGTTATCGATGGGTCATGTAAGCTCACATTTGTAGCGATCGTGCCGGAAAATAAAAACGGCTCTTGCAAGACGATAGCCATATGCTTACGAATTTGCTGACGTGGCATTTTTTGTATATCCATTCCATCAATGAGAATCGAACCTTTTTGATAATCATAAAACCGGAAAAGCAAATTAATAATCGAGCTTTTTCCTGAGCCAGTATGACCAACTAATGCAATTGTTTCGCCTTGTTTCGCTTCAAAAGATAATTGCTTTAGTACATCATTTTTCCCATTATAAGAAAATGAAACATTTTGAAATGATACTTCCCCTTTATACCGCGGAATCGGCTGCTCATTTACATCTTCTCCGATTTCATCCATCAACTCAAATACACGAATCGATGCGACTCTCGCTTGTTCGAGTTGAGCAAGTTGGTTTACCACATCAGTAACCGGCTGGAACATTCGACCTATATAGTCGACAAACGCATAAAGCATTCCAATGGAAATCATCGTAGTTGCATCAAGTGACATTCCACCAAAATACCAAATTAATAACACAAGCGTGAGATTTCGAAGCACAGAGACAAGGTTATGTGAAGTAAGCGAGTTTAAGCTTAATAATTTATTTTGGTACGTGAAATGTTCATGATTTAAAGCTTCAAATTCATCAGATGTTTTTTCCTTGCGACGAAACGCTTGAATAATCGGCATTCCTTGAATCGATTCATTAATCATCCCGTTCATATCACTCAATCTAGAGCGAATTAAATGATTGTATTTGGCTGCATATTTACGATATAACACAATCCAAATCAATAAAATCGGAATGACAAGTAATGTAATTAACGCGAGTTGCACATCTAATAAAAATAAAGCGATGTAAATCCCAATTAAATAAATGGCACTCGTAAAAAAAGTCGCTAATACTTTCACATATAATTCGCGAATCGCTTCGGTATCATTTGTAATTCTCGATACGATTTTCCCCGCTGGACGGCTATCAAAATAACGGAGCGGTAACCGTTGTATTTGTTGAAATACATCTGTACGCATTTTTTGGATAATCCGATTGGCTGCTGATTGTAACAAGACCGATTTCCCATATTGAAACAAAGCGGCAAACAACAACAATCCTAAATATAAAGCTAATAAAAAAACGATCGGTTTAATTTCCGGCTGATAAAACGTCCAAACTTCAGCAGCAGATAATTGCTCCGCCTCATACTCAGCTTTTTGTTCCCCTAACGTAATCGTTAATGTGGAGCCATCTAGAGATCGTTGACCGTCAAATAATACAGGTTCATCTACAAAATAAAAGAAACGACCAATTTGTAAGATCCGCACTTCACGATCAACGGCGATTCCATCTGCATACTGTTCTCGAACAAATGATTCCCCTCGGTACGATACGACATTTTCATTTTCTCCTGTTGTCGCATACCACGTTGCTTCAATACCAAGAATATGATCATCAATAATCTTTTTGGCGATAAATGGGCCGCTTAATTCTGCTGCTACCGCTACTGAAAGCAAAAGAAGTGCGATCAGAATGGTTTTTTTAAACGTTAATGCATACGCAACTAATCGTTTTCCCGTTGTTTGATTTTTCATCCTATCCCACCTCACCATACGAATCCGCTTGCTGACGTTCACATTGTTCTTTATACCAGCCGTGTAAGGTAAGCAATTGTTCGTGTGTTCCTTCTTCCATGATCTGTCCATTATCCATCACAATAATCCAATCCGCATGTTGAACTGCCGATATGCGGTGAGCAGAAATGAACGTTGTCTTCCCTTTTCGTTCGTGACGAATATTTTCAATAATTTTTGCTTCAGTTTTTCCATCTACAGCTGACATCGCATCATCTAACATTAAGATTTCTGGGTCTTTTAATAGCGCTCGTGCAATCGAAATTCTTTGCTTCTGACCGCCTGATAATGCTACTCCTTTTTCTCCGACTAACGTGTCTAACCCTTCTGGCAATAACGTTAAATCAGTATCAAAAGCTGCTGAAGCTAAGACATTATTAATTTCTTCTGTTGAGACATTTGGTTTTCCAAACTCCAAATTTTCACGAATGGAGCGAGAAAATAATATTTGCTCCTGTGGAACATATCCAATCCAACGGTGCAGTGTATCTAACGTTATATTTTCAATGGGTACTCCTGAAATGGAAATCGAACCCGAACCTGAAGGATATTCTCGCAATAGTTGTTTCAATATCGTTGTTTTTCCACTACCTGTTTTCCCAACAATCCCGATTGTTTGACCCTGTTTAACCGTAAAGGATACATTTTTTAAATTCATTGTTGCAGACATCGGATATTGAAAACTAACATTGTCATAGTGAATTGATGTAGGAACCTGCACATCAACGGCATCCTCTTTATCAAACACATCCGGTTTGTAACTTAATGTTGTATTAACCCGGTCTAACGAGGCATTTCCACGTTGCATAACGTTAATTAATTCCCCAACAGCAAACATTGGCCAAATTAACATACCTAAATAAACATTAAAGGATACAAGTTGCCCAAGTGTAATTTCATTTCGAAATACAAGATACGCCCCGAATCCTAAACCAATAACATAGCTAATCCCAACTAAAATCTTAATAGTTGGCTCAAACAATGAATCGGTTCTAGCTACTGACATGTTTTTTTCAAAGACATCATCTGTCATCGTTTGAAAACGTTGTTGATCCGCTTTTTCTTGAACATACGCTCGATTCACACGGACTCCAGCAATTGACTCTAAAACATTGTCATTCATATCACCAAATGAATCTTGTGCAGCTAAAAATTGCTTATGAATGACTTTTCCATAATAATTAATGGCAATCGCCATAATCGGCA
Organism: Alkalihalobacillus sp. LMS39; assembly: GCF_022812285.1. Classification (NCBI taxonomy): domain Bacteria; kingdom Bacillati; phylum Bacillota; class Bacilli; order Caryophanales; family Bacillaceae; genus Alkalihalobacillus; species Alkalihalobacillus sp. LMS39. Next base: position 2,081,442 of record NZ_CP093300.1, on the reverse strand, counting down.
TCGGTAATAGTGCCGCAAGTGTTAATTTCCAGCTTATAAAAAACCCCATGACTCCAATGATAACCATCATAAAAATACTGGCGTCAATTAAAGTCAGAATTCCGAAACCAGCCGTCATTGAAATGGCTTTTAAATCATTTGTAGCACGAGCCATTAAATCGCCAGTTCGATTTTTTTCATAAAACGTTGGTGTCATTGATAACAAATGTTTCATAAATTTAAACCGCATTAGCCGTTCTAATAAAAACGCACCACCAAATAACTGAAACATCCAAAAATAAGTTAAAACATAACTTACAACAATAATGGCACCGTAAAACAAAATCAATTGTAGTAAACTTTCTGTTGTTAATGTTCCAAATTGAATTTCATCGATAGCCATCCCAACTAACCATGGTGGGATCACATCTAAAAAACTAACAATAATTAATAAACTGATTGCTACAGTATACCGTAGCCAGTATTTTTTAAAAAACCAAGCTAATTTACCTAAAACTGAAAACATATATTCTCCTCCAATCTGATTAACCGCCTTCAATCTCTCCTAAACCAATCATACGAATTCTTTCATTTCCATTCATCTTCATTACCTCCTTATATTTTTTATATTAAAGGGCTCAAAAAAACCCATTAATAACAGTCCAACATTTCATTGAAAGGAAAACGATTTACTAAAACAACAACCTTTAGGAAACAACGAAACAAAAAAGACGACAGAGCGTAAACACGCTATGTCGCCACTTTAATTATCAAAAAGGTATCATGAGCGTAGATCACAAAGCGTGACCTACTTCGATAAACGAGATCTCGTTTAAACGGTCACAAAATGAGCATATGAAGTTAGATGTGTTCTAATATGAATTCTCATTTTGTTTCCCTCCGTTTCCTAATAATGGTTTCTTTACTTATTATATACCTGTTCAATAATCTGTCAATTGTTTTTTATAAAACCCATTGACGAATCGCTTTTGCCACTCCGTCTTCATTGTTTTTGTCAGTAACCCAGTCTGCCGCTTCTTTAACTTTAACTTGAGCATTTCCCATTGCTATCCCTAAGCCTGCCGCCTGAATCATCGCTAAATCATTCAAGCTATCTCCCATTGCAATAACGTCTTCCATCGTCATTCCTTCTTTTTCGCAAACTTTGGCTAAGGCAACAGCTTTATTGATGCCAACAGCATTCACTTCAATATTCGTAGGACTAGAGTTACTAAGTTCTAATTCCTCATTTGCTGATAGTATACTGAAGATTTCTTCTCTTGCCTTGTCATCTTCAATATCAAAACCATATTTTAACCATTGTTCGGCATCTGGCGTCTCTGGAAATTCATCTCGCCACACTTTATCTTTTGTTACAGCCCACATTTTTGTTTTATATGTATTTGTTAAATCCCACATCGTTTTAATATGCTTATAATGTAATGGATTCCGTTCAAGCAATGTTCCTTCCGTATGCCAAATTTCACTCCCATTGACAGTGACAAGATACGATGATAATTCAAGTTGTTTCGCAATATCCTCACAAGTCCGAATCGAACGCCCTGTACTTAATACGACGATTACCCCTTTTTCTCTCGCGGCTTTAATCGCCTTTATATTTTCCTCTGAAACTTCATGGTTGTCATTTAATAATGTTCCATCAATATCTAATGCGATCAGCTTCCATTGTTTCTTTTCTCTTTCTTGATTCATCTCCATCTCCTCCTACACTTTTTAAACACATTTCCCTCTATGTTTACAACAGTTTGAAAAGAACAGAGTTGTCACTCTGTTCTTTTCTATTATAACTTGAATTGTTGAATTAATGAATTCAGTTTCGTTGCTTCTCCTTCAAGTGCTTTCGCACTATTTCCTACTTCTTCCATTGAGCTTGTTGATTGTTCTGTCGTTGCTGACACTTCTTCAATTCCCGCTGCGGCCTCCTCAGACACAGTGGCAATTGTATCTACTGCATTATTCATATTTTGCGTATCATCTAATACATCAAATAATGAATTTGTCATTTCATCTACTTTTGTTACTGCTCTTGAAATTGTATTTGTCAATTTTCCAAACGTTTCCCCGGTTGTTTCAATTTGTATCGTTAAAAAGAAAGACATCACCTTTTACCCTATGTAAGCTACATACGAGTAAAAAATGATGTCCTTCTCAGTGCTTTTTACTTACCTCGTTCCTCTCAAGAAACTTTATGTTCAATGCGAAGCTTATCAGCTACCATCGCAATAAATTCCGAATTTGTTGGTTTTGCCTTTGAATGGCTGACTGTGTAGCCAAATAATGATGAAATCGAATCGATATTCCCACGACTCCAGGCTACTTCAATCGCATGACGAATCGCACGTTCTACACGACTTGATGTTGTGTTGAACTTTTTCGCGATGTCTGGATATAACACCTTCGTGATTGACCCTAATAATTCAATATCATTGTATACCATTGTGATCGCTTCTCTTAAATACATATATCCTTTAATATGAGCGGGCACGCCAATTTCATGAATAATATTTGTAATACTAGCATCAAGATTAAACTCTTGTACTTCTGGTTTCAACGAATGTACAGACACTGTTTTTTGAATGAAAGACGTTGTTTTTTGGCCGCTTACTTCTCTAATTTTTGTGATCAATGTTTCCATATCAAACGGCTTTAAGATGTAATATGACGCACCAAGGTCAACCGCCTTTTTCGTTACATCTTCTTGACCAAATGCAGTTAACATAATAATATTTGTCTTTTGCTTTAATCCTGTTTGGTTTACCTTTTCAAGAACAGCTAATCCGTCTAAATGAGGCATAATAATATCTAATATTAAAACGTCTGGTTGTTTTTCTTCAACAAGACGTAAGCACTCTTGACCGTTAAAGGCAATACCAACAACCTCCATATCATCTTGAGCCGTAATATACTCATTTAATAAATTTACTAATTCTCTGTTATCATCTGCTATACATACTCTAACCTTTTGCACGCGATGTCCTCCTCAACCTTGATTATATTTTGTCTGTCCTACATTTTCGACAAACACTTTTCAGTTCCTTTAATTTTTTCAAAAAAAATAAAATTTTTCTTGTTTTTTATTATGTAAATACGATATAATATTTATTTCGACTTTCTTCGATCACTAAAAGGAAGATATTGGAGCGTTTGTCGAATTTCTTTTAGCTGTTTTTATCATACCACCTTTTAAGAAATATTTCTTTATTTTTTTTATAATATGAAAAAAAGACGAGTAATTAACTCGCCTTTGCCTTTCCGTAAATATCTATTCCTGCTTCTTCAAGCATCCATTCAATATGACAACCATACCCACTTGTAGGGTCATTAACGAAAACATGTGTTACTGCTCCGACTACTTTTCCATCTTGAATAATCGGACTTCCACTCATTCCTTGCACAATCCCACCTGTAGCCTCTAACAGTTTCGGGTCGGTCACTTTAATGACAAGCCCTTTTGTCGCTGGGAATTTTTGTGGTACACTACTGACGATTTCAATGTCAAATTCTTTAACATCTTCACCTTCAACAACAGTCAAAATCTTAGCAGGGCCTTCTTTTACTTGGCTAGAGACGGCAATCGGCATCTCTTTATCCATAATATTATTTTTTAATTTATTTGTTGTCAGTTCTCCAAATATCCCAAAAGAACTATTTTTACTAATGTTCCCTAGAACTTGTCGTTCATCTGAAAAACTCGCCAATTTCTCTCCAGGGTCCCCATTACTTCCTTTTTCAATGGAGGTTACTGATGATCGAATAATTTGTCCATCATGTACAACGATAGGTTTTTGAGTATCAACATCTGAAATAACATGTCCTAACGCACCATATTTTTTTGATTTCGGATCGTAGAAAGTTAAAGTACCTACACCAGCAGCAGAATCGCGAATGTATAACCCTAAACGATACGAATCCTCATCTTTTGCTTTTAAAGGTAATAGCTCTTTTTGTAACACTTTGTCTTCTCTTTTTACTTCAATTTGAAGAGCCTTTCCTTTTTCACCTGCGTCTTGAACAAAACTAGAGACTTGATTCATCTTATCAATTGATTCCCCATTGATTTTTGTAATCATATCTCCAACTTTGATTCCGGCAATTTCACCTGGTGACTGTTCACCATCTTCGGTTTCGACTAGATGGTGTCCTACAACTAGTACACCGTCTGTATTTAATTTCACACCGATGGATTGCCCGCCTGGAATAACTTTAATTTCAGGTAACACATTGACATTCACTTTCTTGACTGGAAAGTTGCCAACTTCCATTGTCACAGTATCATCACCTTGATTCTCAGCTGTCACTGTAGCAATTTGCCCATCATGATTTTCTTCATCAGTGGTCATATTAAATACAACGATATCCTCTTGCTCACTTTTCGCAGATACATGTGAGTGAGATGATTCAAACAAAACCATTTCTTCTCCTTCTGTAAGAACGATGTTTGTTGGAATGCTTAACCACTCTTGTACAGGCTTATTAAAGCCTAAGCTGATTACAAAAACAAGGAGAATCACACCAATCGCTTTTCTCATTTTGTCTGTATTCAATCATTTCACTCTCCTCGCCTCTGGCCCACACCTCCAATTTCACTGTACTACTAATGTTGCCTTGTTTTAGGTTATTTATAACTCCCTCATAAGAAAAAAGCTCGCCTATTTTGGCCAGCTTTTCAAGAATTGGATTTAATTTTTTGGGCTTGTTCTATTAACTCTTTTGCGTGTTCCCTCGTTAATTCCGTCATTTCAACACCTGAAATCATTCTACCAATTTCCTCCACTCGTTTTTCATTGGAAAGCGGATGAACAGTAGTAAATGTTCTTTCTTTATCTTCTTTTTTAGCAATATATAAATGCTGGTCAGCCATTGCTGCGACTTGAGGCAAGTGCGTAATACAAAACACTTGAGAATTGCTTGAAATTTGCAGGATTTTCTCAGCAATCGCTTGAGCAACACGACCACTCACTCCCGTATCCACTTCATCAAAGATAAGTGAAGTAATCCCTTGAGAAGATGAAAATATCGTTTTCATCGCTAACATAATTCTGGAGATTTCTCCACCAGAGGCCACTTTCGCTAATGGTTTGACAGGTTCGCCAGGGTTTGTCGATAATAGAAACTCAACTTGGTCTACACCGTGCTCAAAAAAACGGGATTCTTTCGTTTCATGTTCTTTCCACGAAACGGCAAACCTTGTTTTGTCCATATAAAGAGCTTTTAATTCATGGTGTACGGCTTCAATTAACTCGGTAGCTGCTTTTTTCCGAATCATTGTTAATTGTTCTGAAGCCCACTTTAATTGCTCTAATGTTTTAGATAGTTTTACTTCAAGCTCTTGAATCCTGTCATCTTTATGCAGAAGCCCATCTTTTTCTTCCGCTATGTTTTCTGCATAAGCCAAAATTTCTTCTACCGTCGAACCGTATTTTCGTTTTAATTGATTCAATTCATTTAATCGACTTTCAATAACATCTAAACGGATAGGATCAAATTCAACTTGGTCTTTACGGTCTCGAAGTGAATAGGTGGCTTCCTCCAATAAATAAAAACAGTTGCTTATCGTTTCATGTAAACCTTCAAGCTGTGGGTCAATAGAAGCAGCCTCTTCCATATAAGCTTGTGTTTTTGTTAACCAATCCAATCCTTTGCTATCACCGTATAAACCATTGTAAGCGTCCTGTAGTAGATGATATAATTTTTCACTGTTCGCCAATCGGTATTTTTCTTCAGCTAACCGCTCATCTTCATTTGGTTCTAACTTTGCTTTTTCAATTTCTTTTAATTGATATTGCAGTAAATCCAAACGATGAGTTAATTCTTGGTCATTTTCAGTCATTTTCTTTACTTGTTTAGATAAAGATAAATATTTAGAATACAATTCTTGATAACGTGCGAACGGTTGAATTAATTCTTGTTTAGCCATAGAATCAAGGAGTTCAAGGTGTCGTTCCGGTTGCATTAAAACTTGGTGTTCGTGTTGTCCATGAATATCAACAAGTGTTTGTCCGATTTCACGCAAAATGGACAATGTAACCATTTTACCATTGATACGACAAACACTTTTTCCATTTGCAGTAATATCACGACGCAAAATGATCATGTCATCATCGCTATCAATTCCAAATTCTTCTGCTTTTTCTATCGACAAGTGACCTGGATGGATGGAAAACAACCCTTCGATTTCAGCTCGTTTTGTTCCATAACGAACAAATTCGGTTGATCCTCTTCCCCCAACAAGTAAACCAATTGCATCAATAATAATTGATTTTCCAGCACCCGTTTCTCCTGTTAGTACGGTTAACCCTTTTTCAAAAGGAATCGTAAGTTTATCAATAATAGCAAAGTTTTTGATTGATAATTCAACAAGCATGTTTTTCCCCCACACCTTTTATAGCATCTCTAAAAAACGCTCCGTTACGATAGGCGTTGCTTCTTTTTGCTTACAAATAATAAGTATCGTATCATCACCACAAATGGTCCCCATAATTTCGGTCCAATCTAAATTATCAATTAATGCACCGACCGCATTGGCATTTCCAGGTAATGTTTTCATGACAATTAAGTTTTCCGACCGATCAATACTCACAAAGCTATCCATTAAAGAACGCTTTAGTTTTTGTAATGGATTAAAACGCTGATCCGCTGGTAAGCTATATTTATAACGACCATCCATCATAGGAACTTTTACTAAATGTAATTCTTTAATATCACGCGAAACCGTAGCTTGTGTGACATTATATCCTCCATTTTTTAATTGTTCCACTAATTCGTCTTGCGTTTCAATTTCTTTGTTTGTAATAATCTCTCTAATTTTAATATGACGCTGCCCTTTATTCATCATCCATCCACCTTTATATATATACTATCATTATCGTATAACACCGCGGTTTCAATCATACTCTTACTTTTTATCATACATGATTTATTCAATTTAAACAAATAAATATTAAATTTTATGAATAAATAATACTACACAAACTTTATACTTTAGTGAATAAAAAAGCGGGAGCGTCTTTTCGTTTCAAGCGAAGCGCGGAACCCTGCCCGCCTTTGACAGTGAATCCCAAGTGCTCTTCTTGAGGTGAAACGCGCAGGTGTGGAACCTTCGCTCTTCAACAATAAGCTTTCAATGCTTCATGCTATACGAAAATTTTTATGCTTTCTTATATCTTAACAAAAAACAAGTTTTTCATGGATTTATCTTTTCACACTTCACATAACGGACATACGTTCCGCTATTTCATCAAAAATCAAGCATTTCTACACTTTATCGGACATATGTTCCGTTATTTAACTTAAACCGCAACGAAAACCCTCGTTTCTGCTCATATAACGGAACGTATGTCCTTTAGGGTGTAACAAACGCTATTTTTTCTTAAAATAGCGGAACCTATGTCCGTAAGAGTTACCAACCATTCTTCCCCACGGCTTTTTTTAAAAGCAGTGTGGAGCCTTCGCTTTTATAAAATAAGCTTTCAGAGCTTCATTCCTATACTTTCTTATATGTAAAAAAAGGATACCCCTTAAACTTAAGAGATATCCATTACTCAAACCACTACATGTATTTAGTTATGTTCCATTAACTGAAGGTGTGCTTCGTTCACTATTTGTTCTGCCGTGACTTGACTTTGAAATTGACTTTCCTCGTCATCCCAACGTAAGTGCAGTAAAAATTCGATATTGCCTTCCCCGCCTTTAATCGGTGAGAAGTCAATTCCAGTTATGTGGTAGCCTTCTTGCCTTGAAAAGGAAATAATCTCTTCGACAACGCGAAGGTGAATTTTTTTATCACGCACAATTCCTTTTTTGCCAACGTCGTCTTTCCCTGCTTCAAATTGTGGCTTAATTAAAGCAACTACATCACTATTTGGCAATAATAATGTTTTCAATACAGGCAAAATCAGTCGCAATGAAATAAATGACACATCAATTGTCGCAAAATTAGGTAATCCAAACATTAAATCTGCTTTTGTAACATAACGGAAATTTGTCCGTTCCATAACACAAACTCGTTCATCTTGCCGAAGTTTCCATGCTAATTGATTATAACCTACATCAAGTGCGTATACTTTTTTCGCTCCATTTTGCAAAGAGCAATCCGTAAAGCCACCAGTAGAAGCTCCAATATCAAGGACAATTTTATCTTGTAATACCAAATCAAAAGCTGAAATCGCCTTTTCTAATTTTAATCCACCACGGCTAACATAAGGGAGAACACTTCCCTTTACTGTTAACACCGATTCAACATCAATTTTCACACCTGGCTTATCCATTCGCTCTTCTTTTGCATAGACCAGACCAGCCATAATCGCGCGCTTGGCTTTTTCTCTCGTTTCAAATAATCCTTGTTCTACGAGTAGAACATCAATTCGTTCTTTTTTTGCCATTCATTACGCCCTTTGTCTTTTACGAGGTAACATTAGCTTAACTTTATCGACAACATGTGGTGTTGTTAATCCGATTTCTTCTAATAATTGAGATACACTTCCATGTTCAATAAAGCGGTCTGGAATACCCATGCGATGGATTATTAAGTCATGGTAGTTTGCGTCATGATAAAATTCTAATACAGCACTTCCAAAGCTTCCTTGGATCGAAGCTTCTTCCAATGTTAGAATCGGCATATTTTGCTTTGCTATATCAAGAAGCAACTCATCATCTAACGGTTTTGCCGTTCTTGCATTTACCACTTTAACAGAAATGCCTTGGGCAGCTAATTCTTCTGCTGCTTGTTCTGCCACAGGAATCATAGTTCCAAATGTTAAAATACAGGCATCAGAGCCTTCTCTTAACACATCCCATTTACCAATTGGAATTTGCTTTAACTCCTCGTCCATTTTTATCCCATATCCATTACCACGTGGATAACGGACAGCGATTGGTCCTCCATCATATTGAATCGCCGTATAGATCATATGCTGTAATTCATTTTCATCTTTTGGCATTAGGATGACCATATTTGGTAAATGTCGTAGGAACGCAATATCAAACACACCTTGATGTGTTTCTCCGTCAGCTCCAACAAGGCCAGCACGGTCAATCGCAAAAACAACATTTAAATTTTGACGACACACATCATGTACTACTTGATCATACCCACGTTGTAAGAAAGTCGAATAGACAGCAAATACTGGTTTTAGCCCTTGTGTTGCAAGTCCACCAGCCATTGTCGTTGCATGTTGTTCGGCTATTCCAACATCAAACATTCGATCAGGAAAAGCTTTTGCAAATTGATCTAGTTTCGTTCCGCCTGGCATTGCAGCGGTTAAAGCGACGATTCGGTTGTCATCTGCTGCAATTTTTTTCAGTGTGTCACTAAATACACCACTATAACTTGGCGGTCCTGGTTTTTTTACTACTTCACCAGATTCAATTTTATATGGTCCAAGACCATGCCATGTTCCTTTCGCATCATTTTCTGCTGGGGCATATCCTTTTCCTTTTTTCGTTAACACATGAACGAGAACAGGTCCAGATGTTTTCTTTGCATATTTCATATTTTCCATTAAATCATCTAAATCATGCCCATCAACAGGTCCTAAGTACGTAAAGCCCATTTCTTCAAAAAACACACCTGAAACAAGTAAGTATTTCAAGCTATCTTTCACACGTTCAGCTGTCGAAGCCAATTTCCCACCAAATGCCGGGATTTTTTTAATGAGCATTTCAAGCTCTTCTTTTGCTTTCTGGTATTTGCCAGCCGTTCGAAGCTTCGCTAACACATTGTGTAATGCTCCTACATTTGGTGCGATCGACATTTCATTATCATTTAAAATAACAATTAAGTCTTTTTGTTCATGACCAATATGGTTTAATGCCTCTAAAGCCATTCCACCCGTTAAGGCCCCGTCCCCAATAATAGCAATAACATTATCATCGGTTCCTTTGATGTCTCTTGCTGTCGCCATCCCCATCGCAGCAGATAAAGAGGTTGAACTATGCCCTGTTTCCCAGACATCATGTTCACTTTCATCACGCTTTGGAAAACCGCAAAGTCCTTTATACTGTCTTAGAGCATCAAATTGATTTGCTCGTCCAGTTAAAATCTTATGCACATATGCTTGATGACCAACATCCCATATTAATTTATCTTTAGGACTATCAAAGCAATAATGTAGTGCCATTGTTAGCTCTACAACACCTAAGTTCGGTCCTAAATGTCCTCCTGTTACCGAAAGCTTTTCAATTAAAAAACTTCGGATATCACTTGCTACATGTTCTAATTCTTGTTTTGATAAAGATTTTATGGCACTAGGGTCTTTAATACTCTCGATATCCATAAATACCCTCACTTTCGCTTTTTCTGCTCTTTTCGTTTACTCTTCCCATTTTTAGAAAAAAGACTTATTTTTAATTTTACCTCTATAATATACAATAATCTACCAACTTGATAAATAATTGGCGTCGAAAATTGTATAGCAACCGTTTTACCAATGGATTTTCCACTCACAGTAAGGGCTGCAACAACACTCGTAAAAAGGACCGATATAAAAAACTGAAAATATGAACCATCTTCATACCCTAACTGCAATGCAAGTTGAAGGACAACATAAGCTGAGGCGGTTCCACTAACAATACCTGAAATATCACCAATGACATCATTACAAAAGTTTGCAAATTTATCTGCGTTTCTCGTAATTTGAACTGCTTCTTTTGCACCAGCTAACTTCTTCGCTGCCATCGCATGAAATGGAGCTTCATCTGCTGCTGTGGCAGCTACACCAATTGTATCAAAAAAAATACCAATTAATACAATTAGAAGCACGATAATCATCCCAACCCCCCATGTAACTCCACTTAATAGGAAAGTTGAAATAATTGAAAAAATAGCCGCTAACACAAGCGTGATAACGGCAATCCCTAAGCTCCAGTGTATAGTTTTCAAAAGGGAATGTTTCATCGTTAAGTAATCGACACCTTTATATAGATAAACTATTTACAATCAAATGTAAACGTTTGTGAGTATGTACGGACTGAGTGGTCATATAAAGAGTAAAAGCTGTGGCTTAGGTCCAGTAGGATTTCCCAGATACGTACCAAATCGTCGCCGATCTGACGGTTTCCCTTTAAACCTATCTTAACGCTGTCACCAAACGCTAGACTGGATTACCACTTAGTCCACACTTCAATCCCCTTTATATGTCAGAAGAACAGTCTAGGAGTTTTCCTCAACAGCCCTTGCTATACTTTTATCCTCTTTTGCAGAGCAGATTTCATATGGCAAAGGATATGGGTTGTTGGCCGACAACCGAAATATCCCCAATTTCCATAATCCCCTCTAACTCCACTCAAGGCAGGCTACGCTGCTAGTATGCTTCCCAAAGCCACTGTCGCAGGTTCATACCCTTCTCTCCACTTTACACCTTAATGTGTAGCATGGAAAAGAAAGGCCTCCGCGGTATTAGGGTCAACGCCCACATGCCATTGTGGATCGCCCGAATACCTTAACACCCAGCGCCGACCCAAGGCTGGGCGCCTCAAGCCGACACAAGGAGCTTCATCGATGTGCCCTTCGGCGGATTTTTAGGCCCGCCCTCAAGTATAGAGAACTGACTAGAATACTGCACCACTCAGTTTTACAAGTTATTATAACACCTGCTTCACACATCCTCAATGAAAATGTATGGAAGAGATGAGAATTGTTTAATGATCTCGTTCAGCGATATACTCTGTAATCGCTTCTAACAAAGAATTTTCCATATTTACTTTATATAAATATTCTTTGGCTCTTGAAGTATGCTCATTTAATTTTGCTTTTGCTCCATCCATTGTCAAAAGACTAGGATACGTTACTTTATTATTATCCTCGTCACTGCCAATTGGCTTTCCAATCGTCTGTTCATCACCTTCTACATCAAGAATGTCATCTTTAATTTGGAAAACAAGTCCCAACTCTTTCGCAAAAGCATGCAGGTTGTCCACCTCTTCTGGTACTGCATTAGCTAAAATGGCCCCGGCTACAACCGAATAAGCAAGTAAATCCCCTGTTTTATGATGATGGATATATTCCAAATCATCGAGTTGTAACGTTTTCCCTTCACCATCTAAATCTGAAACTTGCCCTCCTACCATTCCTTCAGGTCCAGCGGCTTTAGCTAATAAATCGATGAGCTTTACTTTCATGTCCGCTGTGATAGTTGGATGTTGTAAGCCTGCAATTAATTGAAAGCTATACGTTAGTAAGGCGTCACCAGCTAAAATGGCTAATGCTTCACCATATACTTTATGATTCGTTGGTTTGCCACGACGCATATCATCATCATCCATCGCTGGTAAATCATCGTGAATTAAGGAATAGGTGTGAATCATTTCAATCGCACAAGCAACATCGATACCAATTTCTTCTTTTTGGTTAAACCCATGAAGAGTTGCTAATAATAACATTGGACGCACACGCTTCCCACCTGCTTGCAACGAATAAATCATCGCTTCCTTTAAGATTTCTGGGGCTTTGAGCTTCTGAATATGTTGCGGCAGTTTTTCATCAATTTTTTGTTTATGTATCGCTAGAAATTGTTGTAGTCTTTCGTTTTTCACTCTTTATTATCCTCCTGAAAGCTCGTGACTTCCACTTTACCGTCCGCATGTAAAATTTGTTCCATTTGTTTTTCAACAACTGACAGCTTATCATGGCATACTTTCGATAGTTTCATCCCTTCTTGAAACATAGCAATGGCTTCCTCTAATGGTACGTCCCCTTGTTCTAACTTATCAACAACCTCTTCTAGTTGTTCAAGAGCATGTTCAAATGTAATTTCAGTTTCTGGCTTACTCATTTTCAGTTCCTCCTATTACTTCTTTCGTTTCTATTTCTTCAACAACACTATATATATGGCCATCTTTTACTCGGATCGTAAGCTTGTCCCCTTTGGAAACGTGCCGAGTCGATTTTATTAACTGTTTATTTTCTCCATAAGCTAAATTATATCCTCTATCCATCATCGAAAGTGGGCTTAATACTTGTAGCTTTGCAAGCTGCTGTTGAAATTGATTTTCGGATTTTGTTGTTTTCTCTTTCATTAAACGAATTAATGTTTGCCTTATGTTTTCATGTTGTTTTTTTGCTGTATCCACTAACCTGGCAGGATGATTTCGCTCCATAGCATGAGTTAATTTTTCTACCTTCTCTTGCTTTTGCTTTACCATTCGAGAAAACTCTTTTTCAAGCTTTTCAATTGTCCGATCAAGCTGCTGTTCTTTTTGTTTTATTAGTTGTTCAGGGTATCGAAAAGCATAGGATTTTTGTAAGCGTGATAAACGTTGCCGTTCATTTCCTAAACGATCTTTTGTCGCTCGAAGCATCCGTTGTTGCATTCCTTCGACCCTTTGTATTAATTCTTCTATGTGTGGGACTGCGAGCTCAGCTGCTGCAGTTGGGGTAGCCGCTCTTACATCGGCTACAAAGTCAGCAATCGTAAAATCCGTTTCATGTCCAACCGCCGAAATAATCGGCAAAACAGAAGCGAAGATCGCTCTAGCAACAAGTTCTTCATTAAACGCCCACAATTCTTCAATAGAGCCTCCACCACGACCAACGATAACAATATCAAATAAATTAGCTTCGTTTGCTTGTTCAATCGCACGCGCAATCGATGGCGCTGCTCCTTCACCTTGGACTAATACCGGAAGTAATGTGACTTTAGCAATCGGGTAACGGCGTTTTATCGTCGTAATCATATCTTTAATCGCTGCTCCCGTTGGTGACGTTACAATGGCGATATGTTGAACAAAGCGTGGCAATGCTTTTTTATGCTCAGGATGAAATAACCCTTCCGCTTCAAGCTTTTGTTTTAATTGTTCATAAGCCAAATATAAATTCCCGATTCCATCTGGTTGCATTTCACGAGCATACAACTGATATTGACCATATGGTTCATATACTGATACATTGCCACGAATTAATACTTTCATTCCGTCCTCTGGTTTAAAAGCAAGTGACCGATTATTCCCAGCAAACATGACCGCTTGCATCCTTGAACCAGAATCTTTTACAGTAAAATACATATGTCCACGACTATGTAATTTAAAATTCGACAGTTCGCCACGAATCCATACATCTTGAAGAACTTCGTCAAAGTCAAATGTCCTCTTTATATATCTCGTTACTTCTGTAACCGTTAAAAATTGTTCTTGTTTCATAAAAACACCTTATTATGCATGACGTTTTGCTGCTTCAATCGTATTATGGAGAAGCATCGTAATTGTCATCGGTCCTACCCCACCAGGAACAGGTGTAATAAAGGACGCGACTTCTTTTGCTTCTTCGTATTTTACGTCTCCACATAACTTCCCTGTATCAAGACGATTTACCCCAACATCAATGACAACAGCATCTTTCTTTATGTATTCAGCTCCAATAAAATTGGCTTTCCCAACTGCAACAACAAGGATATCCGCTTGTTGAGTAATTGACTTCATATCATTAGTTCGAGAATGACAATAGGTGACAGTCGCATGTTCATTTAATAAAAGTTGTCCTACTGGTTTACCAACAATGTTACTACGTCCGATTACGACAACATGTTTTCCAGCCATTTTGATTCCTTTTGATTTAATCATTTCAACAATACCAAAAGGCGTACAAGGTAAAAATGTTTCTTCCCCAATCATCATTTTGCCAATGTTAATCGGATGGAATCCATCCACATCTTTTTCTGGGACAATCGCTTCAATGACCGCTTGTTCTTGAATATGATTTGGCAGTGGCAATTGAACTAAAATACCATGAATCGAATCGTCTTCATTTAAAGCATAAATTTCTTTTACTAATTGTTGCTCAGAAATCGTGTCTTCCATTTCAATTAGAACTGAATGAACCCCAATGTCTTCACAAGCTTTTTGTTTTGCTTTTACATATGAACGTGAAGCCGGATTGTTCCCAATTAAAATAACCGCTAATCCAGGTGTAGTTCCTTCCTGCTTTAACTTTATTACTTCTTGTTTCATCTCTTCTCTCTTTTGAGCCGCTAATTCTTTCCCGCTAATGACTTCTGCTGTCATAATTGCTCCACTCCTATCCCACTTCTTTTTTTTAAATTTGTTCTACAACATTTGAAAGAACACCATTAATAAAGCGTCCAGATTCTTCTCCTCCGAATGCTTTTCCTAATTCAATGGCTTCGTTAAACGTTACATTTTTAGGAATGTCTTCAATATATAAAATTTCATGAATCGCCATACGTAAAATCGCACGGTCAACATTCCCAACGCGTTCCAATGACCAATTTTCAATATTTTTCTTTAAAATCGAGTCAATTTCAGCTTTATGTTCAAGTGTCCCTTGTACAATCTTCTCTAAAAAAGGACTCGTTTCCTCATTTTCATCGAGCGTGCTCTCAATTGCCTCTTGCCATTGTGAGCCTGTTAAATCAATTTGAAACAAGGCTTGCACTGCACGTAATCTCGCTAATCTTCTGTTCATTGGCTTTTTACTCCTTTTGTTGGTACCTTTGTCTTCTTTTTCTATGTTCGATAATAGCATAACTATTGAAATGAATACAGTTGAAAGTGCGAAATTGATCGAAAAACAGCCAAAGGTGTCCTTTGGCTGTGTCTTCTCTAGGAAATAGTATTTCCAAATTCATTCAGTTTTAACCGTATTACGATTAAATCCCCGTTTCTTCTAACGGTGCTTCACTCGCCTGTTCAAACTGGATTCCAACAACATGAACATTGACCGCTTCTAAATCAATAGCTGTCATCGTTATAAGTGCTTGTTTAATGTTGGATTGAATCTTTTTCGCTACATCTGGGATCGATACCCCATACGTAATCGTCACAGTCACATCGACAGTAATGCCGTTTTCTCCAAGGTCAACTTTTACACCTTTACCATGGTTTTTGCGACCAAGTCGTTCTGCAACACCTGTAGCAAAGTTTCCGCGCATCGTTGCAACGCCTTCAACTTCAGAAGTTGCAATCCCTGAGATTACTTCAATGACTTCTGGAGAAATTTCAACCTTACCAAGTTCGTTTTTTTCATCATCCATTTCAAGAATATGATTTTCGCTCATAATACGACACCTCCATTTTATTTTGGAGCCTATATGACGAGTATATCATACAAAGGCTTTTCTTACTCTGCTTTTGTTGTTAAGTCATAGGTTTCTAAAAATTTCGTATTAAAATCTCCTGATACAAACACTTCATGATTTAATAGTTTCAGATGAAACGGAATCGTCGTATCAATGCCTTCAATTTCAAATTCTGTTAATGCCCGTTTCATTCTTGAAATCGCTTCTTCACGAGTTGCGCCATAAGTGATGACTTTTGCAATCATTGAATCATAAAAGGGTGAAATCATATACCCTTGGTATGCTGCAGAATCAACACGTACACCTAATCCTCCTGGTGGAAGATAAGTTTTAATTAATCCTGGGGATGGCATAAAGTTTTTTTCTGGGTTTTCAGCATTAATGCGGCATTCAATCGACCAGCCGTTAAAGGTAACCTCTTCTTGTGTAACTGAAAGTTTTTGCCCTGAGGCGACTTTAATCTGCTCTTTAATTAAGTCAATCCCTGTAACCATTTCAGTAACTGGATGTTCTACTTGTATTCTTGTATTCATTTCCATAAAGTAAAAGTCACCAGTATTATGGTCAAAAATAAACTCAACCGTTCCGGCCCCTGAATAATTAACAGCTTTCGCTGCAGCAACCGCAGCTTCACCCATTTCAGCCCGCTTTTCAGGTGTAATTGCTGGAGATGGAGTTTCCTCAACTAATTTTTGCAATCTGCGTTGTATACTACAATCTCGTTCACCTAAATGAATAGCGTTACCATAATTATCTGCCATAACTTGAATTTCAACATGGCGGAAATCTTCAATATACTTTTCAATATAGACACCTGGGTTACCAAACGCCGTTGCTGCTTCTTGTTGCGTAATTGAAATTCCTTTTTTTAATTCTTCTGGTGTACGAGCCACACGAATACCTTTCCCGCCGCCCCCAGCAGTTGCTTTAATGATAACAGGATAGCCAATTCCTTCTGCTACCTTTAAACCATCTTCAACAGACGGGATGATACCGTCTGAACCTGGGACAATAGGGACTCCTGCTGATTCCATTGTGTCTCTTGCAACATCTTTTGTCCCCATTCTATTTATTGCTTCAGGACTTGGCCCGACAAATGTAATATTACACGCCGCACAAATTTCTGCAAAATCGGCATTTTCGGCTAAAAATCCATACCCAGGATGAATTGCATCAACTTCCGTTAACGTAGCGACACTCATAATGTTCGTGAAGTTTAAATAACTTTTTGAAGACAATGTTGGCCCGATACAATACGCTTCATCGGCCATTCTGACATGCAATGAATCTTTATCCGCCTCAGAATATACTGCAACCGTTTCGATTCCAAGCTCTTTACAAGCGCGGATAATTCGCACCGCAATTTCTCCTCGGTTTGCTATTAGTAGTTTTTTTATCATGAACAACGCTCCTATTCCGGCTTAACTAAAAATAGTGGTTGACCATATTCAACAAGCTGACCATTTTCAGCAAGGACTTCAACAACTTGTCCTTTCACTTCAGCCTCAATTTCATTCATGAGTTTCATTGCTTCCACAATACAGACAACTGTTTCTCCACTTACTTTATCTCCGACTGCCACATACGGATCAGCGTCAGGTGCTGGAGCCACGTAAAACGTACCGACCATCGGCGAGACGATTTTATGTAATGACGAATCTACTTCTTGTACTGGACTTTCTGTTACTATATTTTCTTTCGGTGTTGCTTCAACCTGCTGTTGTTGTGGAGCTGGTTGCACTGTCTCTTGAACGACATATGGTTGACTAGGTTGTCCACCTGTTTGTTGAGGAAGTGCAGAATATTTCTTTAATGTAATCTTTGACCCCGACTGCTCGTACTTAAATTCATCAATGTTCGATTTGTCTATGAGTTTAATTAACTCACGGATTTCTTGTATTTTTAACATTATTTTTCCTCCTAACTTCCCTCTTAGTACCAACCTATTATACCATATCAAAAATAATAAAAAACCCTCTATTTAGAGGGTTTTTATTCTTCACCCTCTACTACCTGCTCTTCTTCTTTCGCAATCGCATCTAATTTATATTGGCGAAACACTGGAAACTCTGATAAATTATCCGGTATCTTTCCGTTTTCCAACAATATAATTTTTACAATGTTTTTATTTCGGGCCATATGGTATTTTTCGCCGTACTCATTTTCTTTTGTAAACTGTTTTAAGCTATCATAATCTTCCTCTTGAATTGAGACTGTATATACACTTCCACTTTCTGTTTCAAACTCCTGCTTAAATCCAACTTCAAACTCTACAATTTGAATATTGTCATTTTTTAAATTCCGTGTTTGTTCAAGTACTGCTTTTGCTCCTTCAGTTAGGTCATTCCATTCCATTATTATCAATCTCTCCCTTTCAATGTAGACATTTTTCATGCGATTACTCATAATCACTTTGTATAGTATAGCATGTAACAAATCAGGATTCATAATTTATCCAAAAACATGTTATTTCTTAACAAAAGAAAGAGGAATGGAGAATGAAATGACCCCAATAGTCTGTTGACATTGGGGCCCTACGTTTGACCTAACATAACCACTATTATTTAGAAGCTTGGTGTCTTATTTGAACGTGCTTGTCACCTAATTGTTCTCTAGCCAAAGCTAAAATTTCAACGGCCTCTTCACGAGAAAGCTCATCTGCTTTTACAATCACATTCACTCTATCATCTTTAGTAATGACGAGAACATCTTCATATCCTTTCGTACGAACTAATGTTTCTAACATTTCTTCCTGTTGTTGCATCGATAACAATGCTTCTTGCTTGTCAACGGCTTCTGCAATCGCTTCAGCGGATGCGCCTGAGGTCATCACATTTGTATAGCTTTCTAGTAATTTATCTCTTGATACTTGACGGTCTAATCGAAGAGAAGTAAATGTTTCATCACTTGAGATTGCTGAAATCATTCCAGCCTCACCATCTCCTTCTCCAGCTTCCTCAAGAACAACTTCCATGTCCATATCCATCTCTTCATCTACACTCACGGTTACATCCGTATTTTCTTCAAGTCCTTTTTCCTCATCTGTATATGCATAATCAAGTGATTCTCCTGGAGACGTCATATAATAAGCAGATAACACAATAATTAAACTTAACATTGTTAATAACCATACCGTTTGTCTTTTTAATACCATTTTTTCTTATTCCTCCTTTGATTTTTTCGGTAGAACGGAAACGCGATGGGAAGGGACATCTAGTACCCTACTAACCGCTTCTACTACCCATGTTTTCACTTGAGCGTTTTCTACTCCTTCGGCTACAACAAGAACCCCTCTAATTTCTGGCTTTTCCTGTTTCACAAGAATGGCTTCCTCCTTATCTCCATTTCGGACGATAACGACTTGCTCATCTCTTGTTGTGTCCTCCACTTTCCGTTTGCCACCTTCACGGTCCGTTTCATCAGTCACTTGTTCTTTCGTATTTGTATTTCGTTCATATACATTTCTTTCAGTTTCAGCTAAGTTAATCATAATCGAAACTTCTGAAACACCAACTACTTGGTCAAGTACTTCTTTAAGTTGATTTTCATAGCGAATCTCATAATCTTTCATCGAATTTGGTTCTGGACTGTCACTTTGCCCGAACACTGGTTGATCGTCTGTGGAAGATTGGTCTGAATTAAAAACAGGTTGACTTGTAGGAGATGTCTCATCATTAGAAAAGAAATTTCCTAATATCATTAGAGCTACACCAACACATAGAATCATGACAACATAGTGCATTCTCTGTTTCCCGTTTTTGCCTGCCCCCTTCTCAAACAGTTTCTTCAACCATTGCTTATCCTTTTCGCCAGAGTCCATGCTACTGCTCGCCCCCTTCCCATGTTACAGAAATCATGTCTTTTGGAATGTCCCATTCTTCTGATAAAAACAAAACAATTGATGTTATATCGAGGTTCTCGCCAACTTCTTTTGTTTCAGGTTGTTCATCTACATTAATGGAGACAACAGGGACAGCTTCCACTAATTCTTGATGTTGCCCTTCTTCTTTTAAATTGTCTTGTTTTATTAAGTGAACCTTCACTTCTTCAATTGCTTCTTCTGGACTATCAGCATGAACAGGGATTTCCTTCACAGAAAGTTTAAGTTCCTTCATCTCTACATCAAACCTTTCAATCAACTCCTCTTCCACTTGTCTTTCCAGTTGGACAGCCACCTCTTCAAAAATATATGCACGTTGTCCCATTTCTATTTCTATTTTCTTTGATTCTATAGAATTTTCTAATGATAAATTTGAAGTATGGTTGTCCTCTAACATAGGTAAAAACTCACCTATATCCTTTGAAAAGATTGATAGAACAGGGTTTAGTAGTACAACTAGCAACAATAATCCGACGACCATCTTGACATATCGTTGCATGCTGGAATTCGGTAATAATAACTCGATAATCGTTGCCAGCAAGATAAGAAGAATGATATTTGTTAGCCAATCGGTTAAAACACCCATTTACCATCCCCCTCCTTTACCTCATCATAAGTGACACATTACCTGCTGCTATAACAATCGTCACCGCTAGGAAAAACATTAAGCACACTGTGGCGAGTGCGGCAAATATATAAATAACCGATTTTCCGATAATCGTTAAACAATCAATAATTGGTCCACCACCAAGCGGTTGTAAAATAGCAGCTGCGATGTTAAAAATTAAAGCAAGAGACAATACTTTTATTGCAGGGAAGGCACATAACAAGATGAGTATCGCTAATCCAGCTATCCCAACTGTATTTTTTAATAACACGCTAGCACTCATGACTGTATCCGCAGCATCGGTAAACATTCGACCGACAACAGGAACAAAATTACCTGCGACGAACTTCGCTGTTCGAATCGTAATTCCATCAGCTGCAGCACTTGTCGCCCCTTGTACGGAAATTACGCCTAGAAACACCGTTAAAAAAAGACCTAAAGCACCGATGCTTATATTTCTTAAAAAATTGGCTAGCTTTGTCACTTTATAATGAGAAGTGAGTGTACTAACAATGCTTAATAATGCTGATAAAAACAACAATGGCATTACAAAATTTTGAATTAATAATCCGCTTGTATTAACTAAAAACACGATAAGAGGGTGAAAAAACGCAACAGACGTAATACTACCGATGGATGCCATTAACGCTAACAATAGCGGGATTAAAGCAATCATAAAATGAATCATATTATCTATCGCTTCCACAGCGTACGTAATCGCTACATGAAAGCTATTTAGTGCTAAAATTATGAGGACCATATACGTAATCGCGTAGGCCACTTTACCTATTGAATGTTGCTCAAACGCATTTTGCAACGTTTGTAATATCATTGAGAAAACCGTTAACAAAATAAGCATACCTAACAATTTTCCATTGACTAATAACTCGTGAAGTAAAAATCGTAAAAACCCAATGAGCCATTCTTTAATGGAGAAGTTTTTCTCCCCACGAAGAAAATCCATTAACGACCCTTTTTGACTTTCTGGTAAAAATCCTCCGTATTCATTCGCAATTTCATCCCAATACTTACCGATTTCATCTAATCCAAGTTGGTCAAGCTGTTGCTCCACAAATCCTTGGTCAGGAGGCTTGTCTACTGTTTCCGCAACAACAACGACAGGAAGAATTGAAAAAAAGATTGCTAATGTTAGAAAAACGACTCGCATCCATTCACCCCCCTTTTAGAGCTTGTACATTAATTTGGAATTAACGAGATGAGCATTTCAATTATGGCTGTTAATATCGGGATCGCCATGACCATAATGAGCACTTTTCCAGCTAATTCAATTTTTGATGCAATCGCTGCTTGTCCAGCATCTTTCGCAATTTGAGCTCCAAATTCTGAAATATAAGCAATACCAATAATTTTTAATATGGTTTGTAAATACACCATATTGATATTGGCTGTCACCGCAATTTGCTCTAACATCTGTAAAACTCTTGAAATTTCATCTATTAAAAATAAAAATATGAGTACACCGACAAAGACCGTTAATAAAAAGGCGAAAATAGGTTTTTGTTCTTTCACTACGAGGGCTAGGAACGTGGTTACTAGTCCTAACCCTACAATTTGAATGATTTCAATGGTCATCACCCCCCTGCATTATCCTTGAAGGAGGAAAACGCCTTTAATTTTTTGAAATAAGTCATCTACAATTGAGGCCACCATATATAACACGACAACAAACCCAATGAGGGTAACCCAATGTGCCCAATCTTCTTTGCCCATTTGCTTTAAAACTGTATGAATCATGGCAACTACAATGCCGATTCCAGCAATTTGAAAGATTGTATTTACATCATAAGCCACTCATCTCTCCTCCTCTTGTCCATCATTTATCCGTTCCATTGGACTTACAGCATTAAAATAATAATGAGTAGACCTGATAAAAACCCAAGGCTCTTTATCATTTTTTCATAACGTCTTTGCTTTTCTAATGCATCCCCTTCTTCACGTTCAAGATGGGCTAATGTTAAGCGTATTTGCTTTTGTTGATTGGCTCTATCATGCTGGCCAAGTGTGAATCCGAATTGTTTCATAATTTCAAATTCTGATTGAACTAAAGAGGTGAGATGCCATGTTTCCACAAGACTTTCCTCCCACGCTTTCGCCACACTTTCTTCTTGATTGAGTAAATGATGCGAAAAGCGTTCAAATAAGTATCTCATTGGTTTCGGCAATTGCTTCGCTAAATTCGCACTCGCCTCAGCTAACGGGGTCATCCCATACATAATCTCCGCTTCTAGTGATTGTAACGCCACTTTTAGGTGGCGAAGTTGTCTTGGTCGTTCACTAAGACGTTTGGCAAATTCAAACCCTACCCATGTCGAACCGAGCAAAATGATGATAGCCCCTAATAGCTTCAAATGACCTTCACCACATCTTTCTTTCCGCTATTTCTTATTCTCTTTATCGTTCCTGCTCTTTCGCCTTTAGCTAATTCAATGCATCGGTCAAACACTTTCATTTCGAGTAATTCCTTAACGATGGGACGATGTTCAATATCTTCCATATCAAATCCATGTATCGTAGTTATCAACTGGACGCCCGCATTTACCGCTTCATGAATGGCAACAGCATCTTCTTTTCGTCCAATTTCATCAACAATTAAAACATCAGGACTCATCGAACGAATAAGCATCATCATGCCATCTGCTTTCGGGCATCCATCTAACACATCAACCCGACTGCCTAAATCATGCTGCGGAATACCATGAACGCATGCTGCAATTTCCGAACGTTCATCCACGATCCCCACCTTACTTGGAGGGATATTCGCTTTTTTTGAGCCATAGCTAATCAATCTAGCAATATCCCGAAGCATCGTTGTTTTTCCAGTTTGTGGAGGGCCAATTAACAATGTGTTTAACCAGCCTCCATCATAAATGTGTGGGATAAGCCTTTGGGCTACACCAATCTTTTGTTTAGCAATTCGGATATTATAGGAGCTAATTTCTTTTAACGCTTTAACCTGTCCATTTTCAACAATGACTTTACCTGCTAGTCCAACACGGTGACCACCACGGATCGTAATATATCCTTGCTTTAATTCTTCCTCAAACGCATACAAGGAATATTGACTTAATTGATTTAACAAATGCTTTGCATCTTCTCGAGTGACAATATAACTTGTGCCGTTTCGTTCAGGATAATAAGGCTTACCCGCCGCTATAATTTCCAACGGTCGATGAATGCGAACTCGTATTTCTTCGATTTGTTCATGTAACGAAAACGGAAATTGACGAATCACTGAACGAAGTGATTCAGGTAATACGACATATACTTCTTCCATTTATGGCTCTCCCCCATTGTCGGCTTTCACGTAACACTTCTATCTAAAATGTATGTGAGATGGACAAGAATATGACTATTTACTTACGCAAACCGACTAAGATTAGTGCGACACCCGCCCCAATGAACAATAGCTTCCCAACTGAAAGCTTATCTGCCATTCCAACAAGTCCAATGGCCATCGTAGAGATTAATACGACAGGGCCAACAACGGCTAATAATGCATTAATCGCTACCGCTTTTTCCACACTATTAAACCGAAACATAAGGGCTGCTGCGGATAATTCGATTAATCCGGAAATAATTCGGATAAGTACCATCCCTAACACAGCAGCTTCTAATCCTGAAAATATCGATTTCATCTTTTTTCCACCCTCTACAATGTTCTCTTTGTACAACCTATGTTGTCAGGATTAGATTAAGAACAAGAACTAGCTTCGAAACAAAAAAGAAAAAACGGCCATTGCCGTTTTTTGTAGAATGTGTCAGCCATTTCTCATTTTTGCGGTCAGAACAGCCGTTATTTGTGAACATGATACGGGTTTCCGTTTTTTAGCGGCCACAGGAGCGCTTATTCACGCAAAAGCCACTCTATTCCTAGCGATATATTATGATTAACGGCTCCTGTGTCCTCCAACGTTCCAAAACGCTAGCAATGTTCACAGATAACGGTTTTTGTGGCCGCTTATTTAGCATAAACAACAATAAACAAAAAAAAGAGCTGAAAATCCTTTGGATTTCCAACTCTTTTATCATACATTCAATTATTACGCTCTAGAAACATAAGCGGCATTGCGAGTGTCAATAATAAGAACATCTCCTTGGTTTACAAAGAACGGCACTTGTACTGTTAAGCCTGTTTCTAATGTGGCAGGTTTTGTTCCTCCGCTTGCCGTATCACCTTTAATGCCTGGTTCCGTTTCTGTTACTTCAAGTTCAACCGTGTTAGGCACTTCAATCCCTAACATTTCACCTTGATACTGCATAATTTGAACATCCATATTTTCTTTTAAGAACTTTAATTCATACTCAATTTGAGAAGAAGTCAGTTCAATTTGCTCATAAGATTCGTTGTCCATAAATGTATGCACATCACCACTAGCATATAAATACTGCATGCGACGGTTTTCGATATGTGCTTTCGCTACCTTTTCACCTGCACGGAATGTTTTTTCTTGAACAGCTCCTGTACGAAGATTACGAAGTTTCGAACGAACAAACGCCGCTCCTTTACCTGGCTTTACATGTTGGAATTCCATCACTTGCCAGATGCCTCCATCCACTTCAATCGTTAAACCTGTTTTAAAATCATTAACCGAAATCATAAAATAGTTCCTCCATCTGTATGTACTACATCTCTCAAATTAAACTATACCACATGTTTTTTAATTATTCACCGACAAATAATAATTCTTTTGTTGACTTTGTAAACGAACGATTTCCATTCTCTGTAATCAATGTATCATCTTCAATACGAGTTCCGCCAACACCAGAAATATAAATACCTGGTTCAACCGTAACAACCATTCCAGGCCGTAACACAACATCTGATTTCACCGATAAACCTGGTGCTTCATGAACTTCCATACCTAAGCCATGTCCTGTTGAATGACCAAAATATTCGCCGTATCCTTGCTCTGTAATATAATCACGTGTAATCGCATCGGCTTGTTTCCCTGTTAACCCTGGTTTGATTTGGTCCATGCCGCGTTGCTGAGCTTCCTTTACTGTGTTATAAATCTTCACTAGCTCGTCACTAACTTGGCCAATCGCTAACGTACGTGTAATATCTGAACAATACCCTTTATAATAAGCACCAAAATCAAGAGTAACTAACTCACCTTTTTGAATAATCTTATCGGATGCGACACCATGCGGAAACGCCGACCGAATACCTGAAGCGACAATAATATCAAAAGAAGAAGACGCTGCTCCTTGTTTTCTCATAAAGAACTCAAGCTCATTAGAAACATCAAGCTCAGACATCCCTGCTCGAATAAATGATGTAATATGGTCATAAGCAGCATCAGCAATTTGAGCGGCCTCTGTCATAATTTGAATTTCTGATTCATCTTTAATTAAGCGTAACTCTTCCACTACCCCTGTGACAGGGACAAGGTCACACGAAATATTTTTCTTATAAATATCATAGGATTGGTATGTAACATGCTCTTGTTCAAACCCTAATTTTTTTATACCCATGTCAGCCACTTGTTTTGCAATTTCGGTGTAAATAGCTCCTGAATGTTGAACAACTTCAAATCCGACCGCTTGTTCTTTCGCTTGGTCTGTATAACGAAAATCAGTAATGAATTTCGCTTCTTTTTCTGAAATTACTACAGCACCAGCCGTCCCTGTAAAATTCGCAATATATCTTCTGTTATAAGGACTATCAATTAAAATACCATCAACCTCATGTTCTTTAAATAACTCACGTAAACGCTCAATTCGACTCATCTTGCTTTCCCCTTTCCTTAAACGCCAATACAGCTAATTTATAACCTGATAATCCAAATCCAACAATTTGTCCTGTTGTGACAGGTGCTGTTACAGATGTATGACGGAATTCTTCTCTTTTATGAACATTCGATATATGAACTTCAATGACAGGCACATCGATACTTGCAATCGCATCTCGAATTGCATAGCTATAATGAGTAAACGCAGCAGGATTCAAAATGATACCGTTTACGTTTTCATCTTGTGCTTTATGAATCCAGTCGATAATGTCTCCTTCATGATTGGATTGTCGACAAGTGATTTCAAACTCATGTTCTTTCCCAATATCGATAATCGACTGTTCCAGCTCTGCCAAAGTGACCCGTCCATATATTTCTGGTTCACGCAATCCTAAACGATTTAAATTCGGTCCATTCACAACAAGTAATTTTTTCATCGCACTCTCCCCAACCTATTGGATCATACGGTCATTTTACCATAGCTGTTTAATTTTTACTATGAAAGGCGTTTAGAAAAATCGTTATGCACGTTGTTGAGCTTGATTTAATTCTTCATATTCATACGAAATCGAGTAACCAATGAATACTCCATATAATATATATAAACAAATCGAAGTAATTATCGTATTGCTATCTAATTGATTTAAAGGTTTTAAACCGTGAAACACAGGGTTTAACAAATAAAACACAAGCCCCCATAACACCAAGCCATATCCAAGCCCTGCCCAAATATTATTAAATTTTTTTAGCAGTACCATGTAAAGAAATGCGACGAGAATCGATAATAAGCCAATCACAAAAATGCCTACAATTTGTCCAATATAGCCGTTTTTCCAATCTCCTAACGCCCATGGCATGAGTACTAACGCCGGCCCTACTCTCATAAAATTAAAAAAGAATGCAAGATACCCTATTAGACCCCAAAAAATACCTCCACAAAATCCAATTGTTGCTACTTTTGCATTAAATGTCATCGGTTCTTCTCTACGATTTTGTTCAAGTTGTCTGTTTGCCATAATTGACCACCTCCACTACGTAGTATGTCCCGCAACTTTATTCGTTATCGGTTTTTCTTTCAAAAAATTTATTCATTTTTTTATTCAATACGTGTAATCTTAAAGAAACAAGGGAAAAGTAGAGAAATAAAATGCGTTTTAAATCAAAAGGATTTTATAACATCCTTGTCGAATTATAAATACAGTTTTCTTTATAAAAAGCTACTAGATTTATACGTGTAAAGATTTTTATTGGAGGTGAGTTGTATGTCGCGTCTTCGAATTCATCCGCTTGTTTTGCTTATACTCGGGTTAGCCATCTTTGGGTTAATATTCACCCTCATTACCGATCCAATGCGAATAATCACTCAAGTGCTCATTTTTGCTGGGATTGCATTTGTGTTGATCTTCCTTTATAAGCGCTTTCTTGCAAAACAATATGGTATGCCAAAGCAGAGCTCTCATCGTCCAATTAATAAAGCGAGCAACATTGTGCCACACCGTAGTAAAAACCCAAGTGCTATCAAACGAAACAAACCATTACAAAAACGAAAAACGGAGCATAACTTTAAAGTGATAGAAGGAAAGAAAAATAAAAAAAAGAATCGGGCTCTGTTTTAAGCTCGATTCTTTTTAATACTGCCATTTTTTTAAAAATAATTCGGTTTTCATCCTTCCTAAATGTACAAGCTGCTGTTTCATTTCATCAGATAAATCAAAATCGGTTGCTTTCACATCGTCAATCGGGATAAAAACGATGTTTTGGGCATGCTCTTTAATTATATATCGAATATCATGTGCTTTTCTCATCGTTTCAAATAGAGAATGGAACATTTCTAACGCGTTGGAGATTTTACGATTCGGAATATCTTCGAGTTTTGGGGTTAACCGAAAACCAATGACAGGACGGCGCGAACGTAAAGTTTGAGGGTCCATAAATAACCAAATCGGAAAATTACTTAACACTCCACCATCAACGATATATGATTTTTTCCCTTGTCGGTCCCATAGTTTCGCAGGTTCAAAGAAATAAGGAATACTGCTACTCATCCGAACGGCTTTCGCTATCGAAAATTTCTCAGGAATTAACCCATATTGAGGTAAATCGTCAGGTAATACAACAATCCGTCCTCTTGTAATGTCTGACACAACAATTTTCAAACTTCCTTCTTGTATATCTCCAAAAGTCGATACTCCTTTGTCTGCTAATTTCTCTTTCACCCATTGTTCTAATTGTTCACCTTTATATAACCCTAATTTATAATATAATAAAAACCATCTCATGAATTTATTTGGGATCCAAGTTTTTCGGTAATCCATCAACGACTGTGCGTCCAATTCATTAATGAGTTTATATATTTCCTCACTCGTATAACCTGCTTTAATAAACGAAGCTACAATCGAACCAGCACTTGTTCCTGCCACTCGCTCAAAGGAATAATTCTTTTCTTCTAACACTTGAAGTGCGCCGATAAAAGCAAAGGATTTCACCCCTCCGCCTGCAAACACACCGTCAATCAACATGGAAACACCCCCTAACTCAATTGTATGAATGAAATAAGGGATTGTGCCTAACAAATTATTATTTATGGGAGCGTTTATCGTCTTTAATCCGTTCATCTATACTATTTTTCAAAGTTCCACTATTTAAACAACAAAAAAAGAACAATCTCCATTAAGATTGCTCTTCTTCATTTCGTTTTTGTACAATTCGCAACGAATCGACTCTTGATTCATCCTCTTGAAAAAATTGAACTAAGTCACCGATGCGGTCAATCGCATCCCAACTAAGATGGTGTTCAATGCCTTCTACATCAGCGTAAATATTTTCACTTGAAACGCCAATAATCTTCATAAAATCCTCAAGAAGATCATGGCGGTACACAAGACGTTTCCCTACTTTTTTTCCTTTTGCTGTTAAGACAAGTCCTCGGTATTTCTCATAAATCAAATATTCACTTTTATCAAGCTTTTGAACCATCTTTGTAACTGAAGAAGGGTGGACTTCTAATGCTTCTGCTATATCTGAAACGCGCGCATAGCCTTTATCCTCAATTAACAAATATATTCGTTCTAAATAATCTTCCATACTCGGTGTTGGCATGGTGTCTCCTCCAATCTTTCACCATGAATGCAACAGGCATTCCATTCTTGCATTGTATCTATTTTACTATAATGAAAAGCCAACAACAACGGAAAAACACGAATCATGTAAAATATTCTATTTTTGCCATCGGAAAAAACTTCTCAATATAGGATTCAATCGTGTCTCTTAGCTCATCTGCTTCTTCATTTTTATAAACATATTTCCCACGACCATATTTTCCCCATTTATATTTACGCTCATCCTCATTCATAACAAGCTTCGTTTTCGGATAACGTTTTTCAATGATACGTTTCGCTGTTTTCGTAAATCGATGCTGGATCATCTCAAACGTTAAATCTTTTTTTGCATAATCAGGTAATGTTTCCGAAAGTCGTTCAAACAGCTCTAAATAGCCTTGTTCCCAATCTTCGTGTCGGTATAATGGAGCTAATATAAAGCCAAGCGGATAATTTGCTTTTGCCACCTTTCCAGCGGCTTCTATCCGCTTTTCAAAAGGAGAGGTTCCAGGCTCAAAGTGTTTAATCACATAGTTTGAATTCACACTAAAGCGAAATCGTGTTCTTCCGTTATGCTCTGCATCAAGTAAATGATCGACATGATGATATTTCGTTACAAATCGTAACCGTCCAAAATCTGTTTGTCCAATAAACTCAATCGTTTTCTTTAACGAGTGTGTTAAATGGTCAATGCCAACGATATCGGAAGTACAGGCTGCTTCAAAGCGTGTTATTTCTGGTTTTCGTTCTTCCATATATGCAGTTGCTTGTGCAAAAATATCTTCTAGATTCACATATGTCCGAATATATGGTTTGTCTCCCATTGTCGTTTGTAAATAGCAATAGTGGCAATGCCCCATACAACCTGTTGCAAGAGGGATCGCATATTCTGCAGACGGTTTCGACGGTTCAAATTTTAATGTTTTTCGTACTCCTACAACTAAGGTTGATTTAGCATTCCGATATTGCTGTTGTTCATTATCTCCTGGGATATTGCGTACTTGGTTATGTGATGTCGTATTACGAATTTCAATACCCATCTTTTCAAACTTATCTCGTAGTTCTCTTCCTAACGGGTATTCAAGCGCTTGTGGTTCAATATAAACAAGCTGCGGGACAAACGGCTCCATGTATGTTCTCATCCTTTTTTTCTTTAGCTTGTTCGAGAAGAGCCAAGAACAAACAAAGGATTGTTGGAAATAAAGAAAGGATTAAGCATTTCGCTTAATCCTTCTCACATTAAAATTTGAATAAAGACACCTCATAAATCCCATCCTCAGTCTTATGGTTTAGCCCATATCAAATATAAATAACCAGCTAAGTAACGCTCCTCCCTAATAGGCTTTAACTCAGACTTTTTTACAATTTCAGAAATATCTCTGTTCTGGTGGCATCCTACAACTTTTAGTGCCAAAGGATTCAAAAAATTTTGTAACCATGCAAACGGTTTGTTTGTACTAATGCCGTGCTCCATCAACAGTATTTTCCCTTCTGGCTTACACCACTTTTTAAAGTTATTGAGAACACTTACAGGTTCTTGGTAGGCACATAAGCTGCCGGAAGATAGGATAGTATCAAAGCTGTTTTCGTTAAATTCAACTGATTCCACATCTGCTTGAATAAAGGTTGTTTTAAAAGGATAATCTTTAGCTGCATTCTGTGCTGTTTTCAACATGGCAGGACTAAAATCCAATCCTGTTAAATGAATATCACTTCTATAGAAGGGAAAATTCAGTCCTGAACCAATGCCAACTTCCAAAACCTGTCCATTGGCTTCTTGAAAAATTCGTTGACGAAACTTATAAGCCTGACCGTTTTTTCGTCGATTATTATATTTTTTTGCTTGCTTATCAAACTTTTTAATTAATGATTGACGATCCATATTATCCCTTGACCTTCCCGTTCATTCAGACCTTTTTTATTTAGTGACATCAGGCATTTTTGTTGAGGATTTATTTCCCTTTTTACTCATGTCGAGTAAATTCCAGATTGCTTCAACGACTTCGGATGGACAATCCGTGTGAATCGTGGCATGCCCAGCATTTTTGAGTATACGATGCTCCCCACGAGGAAATGAATTGGCTAATTTTGTATAAATCGTCTTTTTTACATTATTGAATGGATCAGTCGTCTCGCGCAGAAATGATCGACTCATTAACAGAGTCGTAAATGGGTCGATCCCCAACGCTGTAAACACGATCAGCGGGATATCTGGCATGTCACCCCCTTTTCGGATTTCGATATAGAGTTCGCTGTTCAAGTTTTTCTTTTCTGTAATCGATTTCGATAATGTCCTGAGGTGATAGTCAATCAGCGGTTCACGAACTGAATCTAGCCACTCGGCAAACATCTGATCGAATAAACCACGAAAGGATCGCTTGTATGTTAAGAATGTCCTAATGATTGCAAAACTTTGCTGAGGGATGTAGCGTATCTTTAACTTTGGTGTATGGGAGATAAAGTCCTCGTGAGGCGGTTCTAACAGAAGCATTCCAGCTACCTCATCTGGAAACCGTTGTGCGTACCGTTGTGCGTAAATTCCACCCAACGAGTGGCCAACGAAAATATAGGGAGCTGGTACACCAGCGGTCCTTAGAAGACTACGCAATTCATCAGTGACCTCAAGGGCACTTCGAGGCAGTTTAATCTGATCACTCCAGCCTGTTCCCGCTCGGTCATAGATCACTGATGTTGTACGCTGGCTTATTTGATTGTGTATATTCAGATAATCAAGTCCGACCATGCCGGCTGCTGGTAAAAAGACTACTGCTGGACCTCCGTCCCCAGCACAGTCGAGTAACAACTGTCGTTCTTCCACATTGTAAAAACGTCCAATCTGCAGTCCATTGTCTATAGAACGATCACCTTTGTGATTATCTGTATCTTTCATCGCTAATATCAACACCTCCATTCATTAATTTTCTATTTATAATAGATTTTCTTGAGTTCATTAAGGTAACCATCAAGTTCTGCAAGAATATTGTCATAATCTAATTCAGTATTTTCCGAACTCCTAATTTCCTCTAATATCTGATTGGTAAAACCAATATTCCCCCAAAAAATAAGCTGCTTGCTCATTTCAATGTCCAGCCCTTCCCTGAATTTAGATTCATCAATCTTATCAAACATTGTCTTTTGGCATAAGAATTGTTTTTCATTTACTCTACCTTCTAGCTCCTTGTTGATTTCATCAGACTTCGTGGTAGCAGTAATTTTAATAAATTCGAAAATCCAAGGATGCTTTTGCAGCAACTCAATCTGGAGAAGATATGACTGACGTAATTTTTCAAAAATATCTTGTTCGTTAAAGTTCATTAAATCAAGATATTCTTTATTTATCATGTCAGTGCAATAATCATAAAGGTATAAAAAAAGGTCTTTTTTGCTATTTACATAGTGGAACATTAACCCCTTTGAAATCCCGGACTCTTTCGCAATGATATTTGTCGAGGCATCAGCAAATCCCTTTGTGGCAAATTCCTTTAATGCAGCATTTAAAATAACGTCTTTTCTTTTGGATTCCAGATTCGAAATTTTTGTTAGCATGATAACCACCTTTCTTCACTTTTTACCTTTAAGGTCAATATTATCATAATTTCATTTATCTAAAAGGTCAATAGTTTTCAGAAAATTATTTACCTATAAGGTCAATGTAACTCACGTTTTTAGCATTTATGTAAGAAAAACACTTTGAAATTCTAAACTAAATCTTTCATCCAAGTAACAAAAGACGAAAAATAACCTCTTTAGTAAAGAATACTAAAGAGGTTATTTCGAACTTTATTTGTTTACAAGCCACATTTTAACTGTGCGCCACAACTTGTGCATGTATTACATCCACCAAGGTCTTCAACTGTACCTTCACGACAAACTGGGCATGTGTCTCCTACTTCTGAACCTATCGTTACTTTAGTGGAACGTAAATCAGCAATCGTATCAACTAAAACAACTGGACCTTTTTCCTTTGTAACTGCAGTTTCTTCATAATCATCAAATTGATTATCTTCTGCTTTTAACGAAAGAACTTGCGCATCACGGCTACCATCTACATAAACCGTACCGCCTTTAGCTCCACCACGGTATAAACGCTCATACACTTGTTGAACTTGCTCAACTGTATATCCTCTAGGTGCATTAACTGTTTTTGATAATGAGCTATCTACCCAACGTTGGATAATACACTGCACATCAGCATGTGCTTCTGGTGCTAATTCCATTGTAGAAATAAACCATTCTGGAAGTTGATTCGGGTCAGCATCCGGATTTTCATTCAAGTAATGTTGTACAATCTCAGCTTTTACTTCAATAAATTTCCCTAATCGACCACTACGGTAATAAGAGAACGAGAAGTACGGCTCTAGTCCTGTTGAAACACCAACCATTGTTCCTGTACTTCCAGTTGGAGCAACCGTTAATAAATGAGAGTTACGAATACCGTGAGCCATCACGCCTTCACGAATATCTTCTGGCATCTTTTTCATATAACCTGTATTAATGAAAGCTTCACGTAACGCTAATGTTTCCTCATATGTGTCCCCTACTAAAAACGGGAAGCTACCTTTTTCTTTAGCTAGCTCAATGCTTGTTCGATATGCAGTTGTTGCAATCGTTTCAAACACCTCATCAACCATTTGATTTCCTTCTTCAGAGCCATACACAGTTTCACAATAAATAAGCAAATCGTGTAATCCCATAACCCCTAAGCCAACACGACGCTCGCCTTTAGCTTGTTTTGTATTATCTTCTAAGAAATATGGTGTGGCATCAATAACATTGTCTTGCATACGCACGCCTGTTTCCACGGTTTGTTTTAGCTTTTCAAAGTTCACCACTTTATTCGTGCGGTCCGCCATTTCTGCCAAATTAATCGCAGCTAAATTACAAACTGAATATGGGGCTAATGGTTGTTCTCCACATGGATTTGTCGCCACAACTTTTTGACCGTATGCTTTTGCATTTGTCATATCATTCGCATTATCAATAAAGAAGATTCCTGGCTCAGCACTATATGTTGCACAAATATTAATTAAATTCCAAAGCTCTTTTGCTTTAATTTTTCGGTATGTGCGAACTTTAAAACCACGTTGTTCCCACTCGCGCACATCCCCACATTCGTGCCACTCGTTATTGTAAATTTCCATTTCTTCTGGACTGTAATTTTCAACATCTGGGAAACGAAGAGCGTATTCTTCGTCAGCTTCCACAGCTGCCATGAACTCTTTTGTTAAACAAACCGAAATATTAGCCCCTGTTAAAAATTCTGGATTATTGACACTATATGTGCCACCTAATGCTAATTTTTCTTCTGCTTCTTTAATCACTTTTTGGTCAAATCCACCTTGGCCGACCACTTTTTTGAAGTTTACAATTCCTTGATACATCGCTGTTTCCACTTCAGATAATGGAGTGAATTTTAGTTTTTCTTTTACAAGCTGTTTAATTTGCGCATCTTTTGTATTTTCAAGCAAAAATCGTAAAATACGAGGATTTTGCATTTTTGAAATAATAAATTCTAAAATATCAGGATGTGAATCGATAAGCATAATCATCTGTGCTCCACGACGACTTCCGCCTTGTTCCACTAGATGTGTTAATTTGGCAATATCATCTAACCATGATACTGACCCAGATGATTTCCCGTTAACACCACGTGCTAATGTATTTCTTGGACGAAGAGTCGAACCATTCGTTCCAACTCCACCACCACGGCTCATAATTTCCATTACTTGTGTACGGTGTTCTGAA
Source organism: Alkalihalobacillus sp. LMS39 (assembly GCF_022812285.1). Classification (NCBI taxonomy): domain Bacteria; kingdom Bacillati; phylum Bacillota; class Bacilli; order Caryophanales; family Bacillaceae; genus Alkalihalobacillus; species Alkalihalobacillus sp. LMS39. The sequence continues at coordinate 2,046,331 of NZ_CP093300.1, read as the reverse complement.
ATCCCATTTCTTGAATCTTTAACATATGGCATAACATAACAGTTAAAATACGTAACGTCCGTACCTGCACCCGCTCCGTATAACACACGACCTGCCGGGATAAAATTCATGTTCATTAACTCATGATAAAACTTTTCAAATGATTCTGTTCGTTTTGCTTCATCAACTTCAACTGAAGCCAATCCTGTTGCAACACGTTTTGCAATTTGCTCATAATAAATTTCAAGTGGCTTTTCGATTGAATCTAGAGAACGAAGGACTACACCTGTTTTCATTTCCTCAGGGTCATCTAACACACCTTGGAATTCCTCATCCACTAAGATTTTCGCTTTGTTTTCTTCTTTTAACATTTCTAAAACATAGCCGTAACCTCTTGCAGGGAATTTCGGGTCATCTTTTACCGTTAGAACAACGAAGTCGCCTTCTTTTAACGTTTTCTTTTCTGTATCCTTAAATGTATATCTGTCTAACATTACGAGACGAGATACACCTTTTTTTGTAATCCCCATATCTGCTGTAATTTCATGTACTTGTGGGAATTGTTGAATATCTTGGTTTAAGCGCTCAATGTTAATGTTCATTACTTTTGACATCATCATCGTCATTGAGATTTCCTCCTTCTCCAGAAACAAAATTAATCAGTAACACAGTTTTCATCGTGATGTATGTAAGACTAAGTCATAACCTAGCATATCGTACGATCTTGATGTGAATTTGCTAATAGAATACTATGTTTTTTTAACTTGGCTAATCGTACCATAAACGAAATGACAAATCAATATATTGTGTCCAATATTCTCACACATACACTATATATTGTGAATCTTGCAGAAGAAAAATTTTTTTGTCAACTATAAAACTAGTCAAATACTAGAGAATCAATGAGAAAATGCGCTAAAATATCATAGAAAACCTGATATTTGGACAAATTTCTACATTGCATTTTTATAGGAAAATGCAACCCCTTTTCGTATAAGGATTTCGCGTTTTTTACCAGTAAATAGAAATTACTATTTTTTTAGACTTAGGTCATTTGTAATGTAAATGTAAGGAAAACAAGAATCAAAAAGAAAAACGCGGAGCGTCTTTTCTTTCAAGCGAAGTGTATGATGAAACAAACAACACATCCCATGTCTCATTTTTGCGGTCAGAGCAGCCGTTATTTGTGAACATGATACGGGTTTCCGTTTTTAGCGGCCACAGGAGCGCTTATTCACACAAAAGCCACTCTATTCCTAGCGATATCTTATGATTAACTGCTCCTGTGTCCTCCAACGTTCCAAAACGCTAGCCATGTTCACAGATAACGGTTTTCATGGCCGCTTATGTACCATAGAAACAACAAAATTGCTAACGCGATAAAACCGCCCAAGTGTTGAAGGATTCACTTGGGTCTTTTCTTGTTGTCTCACAGTACTCCAAATCCCTAATTCATTCTAAGAATTTATTAGAGCAATGTTATACACAAGTCGACTATTTTAAAGTTTCCTACACAAAAAGAAAAACACGGGAGCCTCTTTTCAAGCGAAGTGCGTAGCCCTACCCGCTTTTGACAGTGAACACTAAGTGCTCTTCTTGGGGTGAAACGCACAGGTGCGGAGCCTTCGCCTTCTTGGATACAACTTTCAAAGCTTCATTGCTATACGAAATTTTTTATACTCCCTCATAAAAAAGTCAGCCTCTATATATAGTGGCTGACCTTCATTTTTTATCTTTTGAAATTCCAATCATCTTGCTCGTATCTTTCTTTGGCGACCTTTAACACTTGTTCCTCTTCTTCTTTTGTTAACTCATACAATTCAAGCTTAATATTTAAGCCTTTCTCAAACCCGTTTTTAAATGCGACTTTCGCCTCATCATACGTGATTGGATGGTCGACGAGTTCATTAATCGCCACCGCTTTGTTTTTAAAATTCCGTTGCATTCGTTCGCGGACGCGATCGCTAGGATATAAAAACATATCGAATAATTTGTCTTCATCTAAATCTAAAATAATGGAACCATGTTGGAGTATCACGCCTTTTTGTCTCGTTTGTGCACTTCCAGCAACCTTACGTCCTTCTACAACAAGTTCATACCAAGAAGGGGCATCAAAGCAAACGGCTGATCGGGGATTTTTTAATGCTTCTTGCTCTTCCTTTGTTTTTGGAATCGCAAAATAAGCATCTAGGCCAACTTCACGAAAGCCTTCTAATAAACCTTGAGAGATCACGCGATAAGCCTCTGTGACCGTTTGGGGCATATCAGGGTGTTCCTCGGTCACGATGACACTATACGTAAGTTCTTCGTCATGAAGAACCCCTCTTCCGCCTGTCGGTCTACGCACAAATCCCACATCATATTTATTTACCGCATCCATATTGATTTCTTTTTCAACCTTTTGAAAGTACCCTATTGATAATGTCGCTGGATTCCATCCATAAAAGCGAATCGTTGGGGGGATTTTCCCTTCGCTATGCCATTGCAATAACATTTCATCTAACGCCATATTATATGACGGTGAGCAATGCCCTGAATCAATAAAACGCCATGTTTCCTTCATAAGCCTGTCCCTCATTTCAATATACTTGCACACAATAGTGTACCAAATGAGAAATTAAGTTCATAGCAATTTGACTTTCATTCCCACTCATTTTTTCTTTGCCTTAACACAAAGACATGTATATAATTTAAAGAGAGCATGAAAACAAAGGAGTGTTAGTGAGTCAATGGAATGGATTTTACCCGCAATTCTAGCAGCAGTACTCGTATTTTTTATTACAAAACGGTTTATAACACCAAAGTTTTTAACACCACTTTCTCAAGAAGATTTTATTAAAGGGTATCGAAAAGCTCAATTAATAGATGTAAGAGAACAAAGAGAATATGAAGGCGGGCATATTTTAGGAGCAAGAAACATCCCCCTTACCCAATTACGACAACGAATGAAAGAAATTCGTACCGACCAACCTGTATACTTGTATTGCCAATCAGGCGCAAGAAGTAAACAAGCTGCAACTGTACTAAAGAAAAAACGTGGTTGTGAAGAGATATACCATCTTAAAGGTGGATTTAAAAAATGGTCAGGACGAATTAACAAAAAGAAATAACAAGCTGAGGATGAACGATATGTTCATTCTTTTTTTTAACAGATATTGGTATAGCAATGAAACTTTGAAAGCTTATTCTAGAAGGGCGAAGGCTGCGCACCTGCGCGTTTCACCCCAAGAAAAGCACTTGTATTTTATTTATTTATACGACTCTTCCACTAAAAATTGAAGGACATTCAATTTTTGATGATGGTCAAACTCAGCTTGTTGTTTACGATTTGCGCAATGAGGGACTTACAAAAGTGCAAGTAACTAACGTTAAAGTTAACGAGCGGAACGATTCAAATATTGTCCAATTGGGCGTTAGCTACGATACCGCACAATTTGTACAATACGGAACAGATAACCCGAATATTAAGTTTATGGAATTCGACCAAGAACCGATTCTTCCAAAAATATCACCAGAAGAAGATGTTAAAGCAATCATTGAAAAAAACGAAATGACACCAATCCATTACGGGATAAAAGTAGAACAACCTGAGCATCTCATTGAGGCATTAACGATACAATACACATATTTCGGTTTCCCGGTAACAAAAACTTATAAAGTGCGTGACTAGTAAATGCTACCGGACATGTGTTCCGTTATATTTGCCAAATACGAGTTTTTCAAACAAGTTACGGACATCTGTTCCGCTATTTCAGCAAAATCAAGCTTCTCAAGCCAACAAAACAACAAGTAACGGAACACATGTCCGATAGCGAATCGAAAACCTCTATTTTCGCTAAAATAGCGGATCATATGTCCGTTACGACACCCCTCCTCTAAAAAAAGAAGGCGAGCCACAATCAGAGCTCACCTTCTCACCCTATTCTGCTTTCTGATATCGTAACACCGGTTTTCTCGCGGCTAACGTTTCATCAAGGCGACCAATTACAGTATGGTGTGGTGCTTCTTGAACGATTTCAGGATTTTCTTCTGTTTCTTTTGCGATTTGAATCATCGCCTCAATAAATTCATCTAATGTTTCTTTTGCTTCTGTTTCTGTTGGTTCAATCATCATACACTCTTCTACGTTAAGCGGGAAGTAAATCGTTGGTGGATGATAGCCGAAATCTAATAAGCGTTTTGCGATATCAAGTGTACGAACACCTAGTTTCTTTTGGCGACGACCAGATAAGACAAATTCATGTTTGCAATGCTGACCATAAGGCAAATCAAAATATGGCTCTAAGCGTCTCATCATATAGTTCGCATTTAAAACCGCATATTCAGATACAAGACGTAATCCTTCAGGTCCCATCGTGCGGATGTATGTGTATGCACGAACGTTAATGCCGAAGTTTCCGTAATACGGTTTCACTCGACCAATCGACTCTGGACGATCATAATCAAATCCATAGTGGTCTCCTTTTTTCACGATAACTGGCTTTGGTAAAAACGGAATCAAATCTTTTTTCACTCCGACAGGGCCTGAACCAGGTCCGCCTCCACCATGTGGGCCAGTAAATGTTTTATGCAAGTTTAAGTGAACAACATCAAATCCCATGTCACCCGGGCGAGCAATTCCTAAGATTGCGTTAGAGTTTGCTCCATCATAATACAGTTTTCCACCTGCATCATGAATGATTTTGGCCATTTCCACAATATACTCTTCAAATAAACCAAGCGTATTTGGGTTTGTTAACATAAGTGCAGCTGTATCAGGGCCAGCTACTTCACGTAAATGGTCAAGGTCAACTAATCCATGCTCATTTGTACGAACGGTAATGGAATCAAAGCCTGCCACTGTTGCAGAAGCTGGGTTTGTACCATGGGCTGAATCAGGTACGATAACTTTTGTTCGGTTCGTATCACCATTTTTTTCGTGGAAAGCCCGAATTAACATTAATCCCGTCCATTCCCCATGTGCGCCAGCTGCTGGTTGTAACGTGACTTCATCCATTCCAGTAATTTCAGCTAAAGATGTTTGTAATTCATATAATAATTCCAATGCTCCTTGGACTTGAGACTCCTCTTGATGAGGGTGAATATGCGCAAACCCGTCATAACGAGCAACATCTTCATTAATTTTCGGATTATATTTCATCGTACACGACCCAAGCGGATAAAACCCAGAGTCTACACCATGGTTTCTCTTTGATAAAGCCGTATAGTGACGCATTAATTGAAGCTCAGAAACCTCCGGTAATTCTGGTTCAGAAGTTCGTATATATTCAGCAGGAATTACATCCTCTAACGCTATTTCTTCTACATCACAAGGGGGTAAACTATGTCCAATTCTTCCTTCTTTGCTAAGTTCAAAAATTAACGGCTGATCCTTCATTTGTTATTCACCTTCCCAAGTACATTCACAAATTGGTCAATCTCTTCTTTTGTACGAATTTCCGTTACACATAATAACACATGTCCAGCTAATTCAGGATAATCACGACCTAAGTCATATCCACCGATAAATCCTTCTGCAAACAACGAAGCATTTACATCAGCCACACTTTGATTTAGTTTTACGACAAACTCATTAAAAGTCGGTGTGGAAAAGGCAATCGATACTCCTTGTTGTTGTAATTGCTTTTTCATGTAGGCCGCTTTTTGAATATTTTGTACGGCCATATCACGAACTCCTTGTTTGCCAATTGCGCTCATGGCCACAGAAGCGGCTAAAGCATTTAATGCTTGGTTTGAACAAATATTTGATGTTGCTTTCTCACGACGAATATGTTGTTCACGTGCTTGCAGTGTTAATACAAATCCTCGTTGACCTTCATCATCAACAGTTTGACCAACTAAACGACCAGGTACTTTTCTCATAAGCTTTGTTGTAACGGCAAAATAACCACAATGCGGTCCGCCAAATTGAGTTGGAATCCCAAAAGGTTGCGCATCTCCAACAACAACATCTGCACCGTACTCACCTGGTGATTTTAACGCTCCTAGCGCAACTGGGTTACTAGAAACGACAAACATTCCTTTTTGGGCATGGGTAATTTCTTCAATCTCCGCTAAATTTTCAATGGCACCAAAGAAGTTTGGGTATTGAACAATGACACATGCTGTTTCTCCATCATATTTTTGTTTTAAATCTTCAATATCCGTTATCCCATCGGCAATATCCACTTCAATAACGGTTACGTTTTGACCCTTTGCATTTGTTTTTAATACATCTCTTGCTTCAGGATGAACAGCTTTGGACACAAGGACTTTTTTCTTACGCGTTTGACCTGCACACATCATAGCGGCTTCTGCTAATGCTGTTGGACCATCATACATAGAAGAATTGGCAAGATCCATCCCCGTTAATTCACAAACCATCGATTGAAATTCAAAAATCGCTTGCAATTCGCCTTGAGAAATTTCTGGTTGATACGGTGTATACGCCGTATAAAATTCAGAACGAGAAATGACATGGTCTACTACAGAAGGGATATAATGCTCATACACACCTGCCCCTAAAAAAGACGGCTTTTGTTTTACATTTGTATTTTTATTCGCTAATCCTTGTAAATATCGAACAAGCTCTGGCTCTGTTAATGCTTCTTTAATGTTTAACTGTCCTTTAAATCGAATATCTTCTGGTATATCTGAAAATAGCTCCTCAATTGATTGGACACCGATTGAGTCGAGCATGTCTTTTTTATCTTGTTCTGTCATTGGTAAATATCGAAATGACATTGGTTTTCCCCCTCATCCTTATCGTTTATAAAATGGTGTTTTTACGACTTTGGCTTTTAACCGTTTTTTTCTTACTTGGACTTCGATTTCTTGGTCAAGTTCTGTAAATTCTTTTTGTAATAGCGCTAATCCAACATTGCGTTTTAATGTTGGTGATTGTGTTCCTGTTGTCACCGTCCCAATGTTGTTATCTTGGACAAACACTTCATAACCTGTTCTTGGGATGCCCTTATCCATCATTTCAATTCCTACTAATTTACGAGTCAAGCCATCTTCTTTTTGTTTTTTCAATGCGTCTTTCCCGATAAAATTAGCTTCTTTGTTCAGCTTCACGGCAAAGCCAATCCCAGCTTCAAGCGGTGAAATCTCTTTTGATAGTTCTTGACCATAAAGAGGTAGTTTCGCTTCAAAACGAAGGGTATCACGTGCGCCTAAGCCACATGGGAGAACACCTTCTTGTTTCCCTTCTTCTAAAATGGCTTTCCACAAGCTCGTTGCGTCTTCTGCCTTACAGTAAAGCTCAAATCCATCTTCACCTGTATATCCTGTTCTTGAAACTAGAACTTGTTTTCCTGCGATGGTCACATTATCGGCAAACCAGAAAAAGCGAATCGCTGATAAATCAACATCTGTTAGCCGTTGAAGAACTTGTTCTGCTACCGGTCCTTGCAAAGCAAGTAAAGCCAACTCATCTGACTTATTCGTAACAGATACTCCTTCAACTTTATGTTCTAGCAACCAAGCAACGTCTTTCTCAATATTGGCTGCATTCACAACAAGTAAATACTCATTGTCTTTCTTTTTGTACACAAGAAGGTCATCAACGGTTCCTCCGTTTTCATAACACATCACCGTATAAAGAGCTTGATTGTCTTGAAGTTTAGAAATATCATTTGTCATCACATATTGAAGGAACTCAAGGGCTTTTTCTCCTTTTACTTCCACTTCCCCCATATGAGATACATCAAAGAGTCCCGCTTTGGTACGAACAGCTTCATGTTCTTCTTTTATACTTGAAAATTGAACAGGTAAATCCCAGCCACCGAAATCAATCGTCTTTCCACCATATTGTTCATACAACGGATACAACGGAGTTTGGTTTCCATTTGCCATACATTTGTCCTCCTTCGTTTTTATGTATTGTCAGCGAAAACAAACGGCTTAATTCTCTAGATCCCACTCAAAAAACGAAAAAAAGACAGAGAAATACAAATATTCTTTGTATTCCTCTGTCCTGTTACCAGAAAGTTTCTTTCTTACTTTCGTAAGAAATGTCTTCGTGGGTGGTTCATTTTGAACGCTCTCCAGAGTTGCGTCGAGTAAGAGTTCTTTTGCCTGAGAGATTCGCTTTCGCTTGCTCCTTCGGCGCTGCATTTTACGAACATTTTGCAGTCTCTCCCCTTACTTTCATTCGCCTATATACGATTTTTTTATAAAATTTATTATTTTGACCATACTAAATATAATAATATCCTACCAATTGCTGACTAAGAAGGCAATACTATTTTTTTTAGAAAGGATGATCGCCATGAACATAGAAATTGAATTTTCTCAATCGTGGCAAGATGAATTTATAAAAAGATTAGATGAGGACGGGCCATGGTCTAATTGGGAGTTGTTTCAACTTGCCTATGAAGCAGTACAACATTTAGCTGTTCCAGAGTTTCAAGGCTTACAAGCACCAAAGCATCTACCACAGCTTGAACCGTACCCACATCAAATCGAAGTTGCCAATACGGTTATTGAAAAAATGAATGGAAAAGCGATTTTAGCGGATGAAGTAGGGCTAGGAAAAACAATCGAAGCTGGCCTTATTTTAAAAGAATATATGATTCGAGGACTTGTAAAGAAAGCACTCATTCTCGTTCCCGCTTCTCTTGTTTCACAATGGGCTTATGAATTAAATCAAAAGTTTCATATTCCGGCAGTCGCGCAAAAGAAAGCGTATGTGTGGGAACAGTTTGATGTTGTTGTCGCGTCGATGGATACAGCGAAACGACAGCCTCACTATGACATTGTCATGGAACAAGACTATGATCTCATCATTATTGACGAGGCTCACAAATTAAAAAATCCGAAAACTAAAAATTATGAATTTGTGAAAAAGCTAAAGAAAAAGTTTTGTTTGCTATTAACGGCAACACCAGTGCAAAACAAACTCGAAGAAATCTTTAATCTCGTATCTTTATTAAAACCAGGTCATCTTGGTGATTTATCTTCGTTTGAAAAATCATACCGCTCAGGAAAGCGCTCACCGAAAAACGAAGAACAATTGCGAGAATTGGTTAATAAAGTAATGGTCCGCAATCGCCGTGAAGAAACGGGAATCACTTGGACAAAACGGATTGTAGAGACTGTTCCTATTACATTTAGCAAAGAAGAACGTGAGCTTTATGATGCGATTTCCGCTTTAAAAGAAAATAAAGACATTCTTACAAATCATTTTGCACTCTTAACATTGCAGCGTGAAATATGTTCTAGTCGTGAAGCCGCCTTTATGACCTTGAAAAATATGATTGAAAAGGCGCAAGAGGAAAATAAAACGATTCCACAAGCGGAAAGCTTTATGGAGATGATTGGCAATATTTCCGTAAATTCAAAAGCGGAAAAAGCGTTAGAGATTATAAAACAAATTAATGGGAAAGTTATTATCTTCACCGAATATCGAGCAACTCAATTATATTTACAATGGTATTTAAAACAAAACGGCATTTCCTCTGTCCCATTCCGAGGTGGCTTTAAACGCGGTAAAAAAGACTGGATGCGGCAGCTGTTCCAAAACCATGCCCAAGTATTAATTGCAACAGAAGCGGGTGGTGAAGGGATTAATCTACAATTTTGTAGTCACATTATTAATTATGACCTTCCATGGAACCCAATGCGGATTGAACAACGGATTGGCCGAATTCATCGTCTCGGTCAAAAAGAAGATGTTCGCATTTATAATTTTGCCGTGGAAGATACAATTGAGCAGCACATCCTTTCTCTTCTCTATGAAAAAATTAATTTGTTTGAAAGTGTGATCGGTGAATTAGATGATATTTTATCAAAGCTAGAGCTTCCTTCACTCGAAGACCATATTCAAGAAATTCTGTATCACTCTGATTCAGATGGTGAGATCAAAGTAAAAATGGACCATTTAACAGCCATTATCAATGAAGTAGCAAAAGAAGAGCTTGAGGAGGGAGATGAACGTGCAACAGCATCAAATTAATCATTTTCTTGAACGTTATTTCACTGCTAATCACAGTCCTGTTATTGAAAAACAAGAGGGGTATATGCAAGTCCAGTTATCGATAGAATTAGATAAAGCATTAATGAACCGGCCATTTTATTGGCATTACTTAGAAAAAACCGGTGGCGAACCAAACCCGATGAAAATGACGTTAATTACAAATCAAGAAAAAGCACCAGACGATATAAAAGGCGAACTTATTCATTTCGGCTCTCCTCGTCTCCATCAAATCTTTCAATCAACACAAGAGCTTGGTGGCTTTATTCGGTTATATGAACAAGTCCAGGTGCAAACACAAGAAAGGCAAATGACACCATTGCAACCATGGATTTGCATGAATACGAAGATTTCCTTCCAATGCGACCGAAAGAAAGATGTGTTGTTGTCGCTCGGGTTAAATTTAATTAACGGGGCTATGATACCGAATTTTTATGAGAACATGATAAAACGCGAGCTTACTCCGAATATACCTGATTTTTGTTTTAAGCTGTCACCGCTTATCACGCCAAAAAGCGGGATGTTACGCTTAGAAAAAGTCATTCGAACCTTTATTGACGAGCAAGATAAAACATGGGCAGAAGAAGCAAAAAAACGGTGGGATGCAGACTTACATTTATTAAACCAATTTTATGAGGATACAGAAGAAATACCAGAAAGCTATGACATTGAAAAAGAAGCTTTACGAAGTCAATATGAACCGGTTGTAAAAGTAAAAGTCATCAATGGTGGGATGTTTTATTTACAACAATAAGAAAAACACGGGAGCGTACTTTCGTTTCAGAATAAGCTTTCAATGCTTCATTGCTAGACCCAATTTTTTATACTCCCTCACTAAGAAAGAAGCCGTGATAGATTGGACTCACGGCTTCTTTTGTATTTTTTGAAAGCAAATGGACGCTGTTTTATTGTGAAGGTTTCATGCCTTCTTCTTCCACATAAACTTTCCACGTGATTAGTGTTGTATTATCTCTTACATTGTTTTTTCTTATCGTTTCAAACAATGTTTGCACCCCTTCTTCAAGAGAATCCTGCTCCAACTCCTTTTGAATTAATACTGGGTTGTTGTACGGTTCAGTAGGACATTCGATGATTCCATCTGTCGTTAAAAAAAGAGTGTTCCACCCTTTTCTAAGCTGACGAATGCCATGACTATAACTAGGAACCGTCTGTGCAAACGTATTTTCTTTCCCAATCCATTCAAAAAATTGGCGTTGATTCACTTGAAATTGTTGTAATGCTGCGAAATCATTATGAAAAACAAAAAGGACACAATCTCCAACAGAAAACCACCACACATAGTTTTCTTTTCTAGCAACGAGTAAACATGACGCTTCTCCTCTTACCCTTTCACAACGACGTAAGAATAATTCAGATTGAAATAATGAGATAATTTTAGCATCTAGTTGTGTAAACATCTTTTCTACATTGTTGTACGAAAAGATTTGTAGAAGAACCTCTTCGTTTTCTTTTATATATTGAATAATCAAATTTGCACTTTCTGATGTATGATGAGCATCTACTACAATACTAAACTCCCAGCCTTGTATCAAATGAGACCAAACTAAACATCCATCTTCATTTTTCATTTGTCCTGCTGCTGAATTTCCACCATACCGTCCGATACTTATATGTTGTTGACTGAAAACATGTGGGGCATCAATAAAATCTCGTTGATCTCCTACCCAACTCCATTGTTCAACTTTCCTCATGTTATGTTTTTGAAGTACGCTGCTAATCGTTCACAAAGTGCTCGTACATCTTCTTCGTTCCCCATTGGAGCTTCTTCCCAGTCATAAACCGCATTAGGCCCCCAATATTGTTTTGGCGTATTCGGATATCGGGGCACAACATGCATATGAAGATGAGGTACAGCATCACCTAAAACATAGCAGTAAACATGCTCTGCTTTTTCCGTTTCCATTAACGCTTTACTAACCGCAGACATCATCTTCCCAAAGGCAGCCGATTCCACTTCTGTCATATCCGCTAACGTCGGGGCATGTCTTTTTAAATCAATCATGACATGTCCTAAATAATGAGGATTTTCTCCGTTATCGATGTGACCAACTTGAACAAACTCATTTTCATAAATCGCGTTTCCCGCTGTTTGAATCGTACCGCTATGTTTTTGACAGATAAAACAATCTTCCACCATTGCTACCCCCTTTTGTTTTTAAAAGTATAATATATGGAGGAATAAATTGGTAGATTTTTCTTGAGATATTTCACGCTTAACCGTAACGGACATACATTCCGCTATTTCATGTAAAATGAGTCTTGTTGAAAGTCTTACGGACATACGTTCCGTTAACAGGCCAAAAAGAGAGGCAAAGTCGCTCATTTTACTCATTTAGCGGAACGTATGTCCGATAGCATTGAATAATTGGGTATTTTCGTTGATTTAGCGGAACAGGTGTCCGTTAGCATGTAACATCGCTGTTTTTCTTACTCAAACAACCTACAATTCCCAATAATGTCCTTTGTCGATAATAATGTCGCTTCCGCTATACCAATGCTATTTTCTCTCATAAATGATTGAACCACTTCATAGCCCACCGCATATCCAGCAAACGGTGACAAACCTACTGGTGAATAGCCTTGCTCTTTAGCAAACACATCACCGAACATATAACTGCTCACTTCCGCAAAACCTTTCACATCGAGATTTTCTTTAATAACGTCAAGCGAATACAGCAAATCATCTTTATCGATAGATGTGACCCAAGGCCCTAATAAGTGTTCTCCGTACAATTCTTTTGCAAACGATTCGGCCAGTCCTTCAATCACTAAATAATCACCAACTGTAACATTGCCATGGTCCCAATCAAAATAGGAAAAGCGAATATTATGGTGAAATTCATGGGCAATCACTGCAGGTAGCCTAGGGATATTATAAGAATTCGGAAAAATAGACACGTGAATAAAACCAGGAATCCCCCCAAACCCACAATAGCCTTTTTGCAATTTGAGCTTTTCTGGATTAGCAATATATAATCCAAACCTCAATTCATTTGTCTTTACCTCTATGTCTTTTTTCTTCATCCGTTCAACACATAATCGCAACGTAGCTTCAGCCGTTTGAAGTGCGTTTATTTCTTTTAACTTTGCTATCGCTTCCCACCCTTTTTCCTCTTCAAATACTGGCATATAGCCAAGCATATCAACGGCCATTAATACATCATAACCCCCATGTTGTTTCGCTTGTAGTGGGACTTGTATCGTCTTCCACATCGGTTCAAACGGCTTCATCATCGTATACCGGAAATAATCCTCTCTGCCTTCAGTCATCGCAAACATCGTTTCATATTGTTCCATCGTATTTTCCACGATAATCTTCATGCAACACACACCTTTCTATCTGTCATTACTACTGACAATAAAGGATAACGCAACGTGAGAGTCAATAAAGAAAAACACGGGAGCTTCTTTTCGAATAAACTATCAAAGCTTCACTGCTATATCTTATATGTTCAAAAAAAGAAGCTCAATTCATCAACTGAATTGAGCTTCTTTTTTTAGTGGGCAACTGGTGCACCTGTTCCTGTTGTAAGGATTGAATAAATCGTCATCACTGCGAACCATCCGAATACAGCTACAGAAAGTCCTGCAAATCCTACCGCAAAGAAATTCTTTTTACGGAATTCACGAATTAATCCGATCGCACAGAGGATAGCGACAAGTAGAAAATTAATGGCTAAAAACATTGATTGTTCCCCCCTTATGTACACACCTATCTATCATTAGTATAAGCGTTCTTTTGAAATGATACTATGAATTTTTTATGAACATTCTTACCATTTGTTTATAGAATGGACGAATCTATTCCATTTTACTCGTATTTATCCTATTTGTCGAGAGTAAAAATGAAATCGTAATCTTATAAGCATCCGCATATCCTTGCACTAATTCCTTCATTTGTTTATCAATAAAAAGAACAGGCGACTCTGCTTGGTCAAGGGCAATTAAGTCTTCTTTAATTTGCAATAACGCCATATCTATCTGTTGTTTCTCGCCGCTTGTAATGATAAACGGTAGCACTAATTCTTCATATAAATAACAACGATTCAAATTTGAAGTAAACCCATAATCAGAAAAGCGCTCTTCAACTAGTGGATTGTGCAGCTGATATACAGCGTGACTTGCCTCAAGCAAACCAAAGTCTTCTAAAAACAAAGCGGCTTCATCTGCTTCTTGGTTATATTGATAAATAAGCATATCGTCTGCTTCATCAAGTGGAACTGCAACAAGAAAGAACGCTTCGTAAAAGGATTCCCATTCTATATCTTCCCCACTTTGCTTCCATTCAATCGCATAAAATACGGTCATTGTCACACTTCCTTTGAACATCCTTTTCGTAAAGTGTAAAATAAGAACCAAATGATTGCAATGGAGGAACTCATATGAATATACACCAAATTCCACTAGGACCATTACAAACGAACTGTTATGTCCTATCTAATGACAAAGGAGAAGCGGTCATCTTTGATCCGGGTGGCAACGCAGAGCAATTGCAAAATTTTTTAACCGAGCAACAATATACTCCTGTCGCTATTTTATTAACGCACGCTCATTTTGACCATATTGGCGCTGTTGATTTCATCCGTGAGAAATGGGACATCCCTGTCTATCTTCACGAAAATGAAAAAGGCTGGTTAAGCGACCCCGCCCAAAATGGTTCGATGTACTTTATGGGTGATGAGGAAATAAAAATGAAAGAAGCTTCCCATTTAGTTGCAAAAGAGGAACCCATTACTGTCGGACCATTTACATTTACCGTCTTCTTCACACCGGGGCACTCGCCTGGAAGTATATCTTATTACTTCGAAAAAGAAAACATAGTTTTCTCAGGTGATGCTTTGTTTTCAGGAAGCATCGGTCGTACCGATTTACCAGGCGGAAATCATGAACAACTTTTACAAAGTATCCACTCGAAATTATTAGAATTACCAGAAGAAACTGTTGTCGCATCTGGTCATGGCCCAACAACAACGATTGGAAATGAAATGGACTCAAATCCCTTTTTATCTGGATTTTAAACCGCATAAAAAAAGGACCTCAAACGGAGGTCAATGGGGAGTAAATTGTAAAACAAGTATGAATGTATAGGGGGAGGGGGACTCCCTTTTCCTTAGCATCCACATACAAAATTATAAAATATTGGTTAACACTATGTCAATGATGTTAACCTATTTGACGCTAAAGATGAAAGGGATTTAACTATGTTGTTGGACTACATTATTGCTTCTATCGAGGCAAATGAACAAAAACAAATATCGTACTCCGAATTTATGAGCTTAGCCCTTTACCATCCACAATTCGGCTATTACATGAAAGAAAAACAAAAAGTCGGAAAGACCGGTGATTTTTATACGAGCAGTAATGTCAGTACCGTATTTGCTGAAGTGTTTGCCCAGCAATTTATTGATATATGGCAATCCACTCCTCTTCCATTTCACATATGTGAATTTGGTGCAGGAACTGGTCGGTTTGCCTTTGATGTTTTAACAAAAATAAAAGAGCTTTCCACTAAAACTTATAACGAACTTACATACAGTATTGTAGAAACTAGTCCATATCACTTACACGAACAAAAACAACGGCTAAAAGAACATCGTAATGTTCATTATTATCGTTCTATTGATGAGCTTCAAACAAAGCCGTTTTCAGGAATTGTGTTTTCCAATGAATTGCTTGATGCATTCCCTGTTGATGTCGTTTCGTGGGATCATGGTCAATTATATGAAATAAAAATCACAATGGATGAAAACAGTTTATTACAAGAAGTGAAAACAAAATGTGACCGCGCAGAGCTACATGAGTGGCTACACCAATACGGCCCCCCACTGCAAGAAGGACAACGCATTGAAATCCCACTCGCCATGAAAAAATGGGTTCAACAACTAGCTGAGTGGGTCGACCAGGCCGTTATTTTCACCTTAGATTATGGTTATACAAAGAAAGACTGGGAACAACCAGAGCGAAAAGATGGCAGTTTACGTGGCTATTATGAGCATCAGATGATAACAAATCCACTTTTACACCCTGGTGAGATGGATTTAACAACTCATATACATCTAGACGCTCTAATTGAAATGGGGACAGAGCTGGGCTTTCAGCTACAATTTGCGAACACCCAGGATAAATTTCTAATAGATGCAGATATCCTTTCTTATTTGCAAGACCACCATAACCCAGACCCTTTTTCTGCAGAAAGCAAAAGGAACCGTGCGATCCGGTCGCTTTTAACAATGAGCACGTATTTTTATGTCATTAAACAAACCAAAGGGATGTAGTGACGTTGATGAAGGTGGAAATTCTTTTTTCCAATTGATAAAGGACAAAACTCTTATTAGATTATTGTGAAGTGTCCATTAGAATCCTCCTATTAGACACTTTAATTCTTTTTCACTGAAATATCTAATAGAACCCTTATAAAAAGCAAGCCTGTCCTTTAGACACGCATATCCAAAAACAAAAAAGCTGAGCTTCTCAAAAAGAGAACTCAGCTTTTTGTATGTAAACACACGTTTTTAGTGACCTCCGACGCCTGGTTGTAACAGGAATGTAGAATAATATGTAAATCCTACAAAGAATACTGTTAAATAAGCACCGAAAATATAAATATACACACGCTCAGAAAGGTTTAAATAGCTTAGCGCTAACAATCCACCCGTTTGCGCGAAGAATAAGAGAGCCATGTTGTACATATCTCCAACAAAGAATAATACTGCGAAGATACCCGTCCAGAAGCTCAAGACACGAAACATGCGATCCATAACTGTCCCCTCCTTCTCTCTATCAATTCAATAAAACTAACACAAATTTTGTGTTGGCATCATTTTTAGCATAGTACATGTTATATTATATATGAGAATGAAAGCACTTGTAAATATTTAATGTATGACAATAATTTGGTATCCTCTTTTTTAATACGTTAATACCGTTTTATATTGACAAGTGTCACACTCTGGTTTTGTCATTAAATGCTCTTCCTGTATTGTAATATCCCCAAAGAAATATTGAAATATTCCTTGAATTAATGCATGATGAAGCGGACATAGGGCATCTGAATAATCTTGAATTAATTCTTTAAACGTGCAATTGTAAATAGAGAAGGTGGCTTTTCGCTCTTCTTCATTAAACGCAAGTTCAGGACTTAAGCCTTGGTTTTGAGCAATCGTTTCAACACAGCTTAGTTTTTGCTTTGTCGATAGCTCATCAACTTTTTTTCCAAGCTGAACCATATAATTTCCAGCCAACTCTCTCCCATATTTTAAACCGATTTTATTTAAAACGACTTGCCCTTGTTCCCCAAATTCAACTAATGTTTCTAAACACATTTCAGCAAGACGTTGATAATCACGGTATGGAAATTGCAAACTTACAACTTCTTGGGATAATTGGTATGTCCGACTTGGTCGGCCACCTTTCCCTGTTTTTTGAGTATGTGAAACAAGCATTTTCACGTCTTCTAATTTCGAAAGATGAAGCCGAGCAACATTTGCGTGAATTTTAAAATACTCCGCAATTTCTTGCACCGTTACTTCGCGATGTATCCTTGACACATACTGATAAATGGAAAACCGAGTAGGGTCTGATAATACATTTGTTATTTTTAATGTTTGATCCATTGGAAGGCTCACCCCTTTTCCTCTATTACACCATCATTATAATATAAATAGGAAAAAAGAATAATGGTTTTTTTCCTGATTTCTTTTAATTTACCCGTTATCTTGAAGAAGTTCGGTAATTTGCCATTTTTCCCGTTGATGAACAAGCGTTCGGACATACAGTACGTTATTTTAGTAAAAACACACGATTTCCAAAAGCTAAGGGACACCTGTTCCGCTAATGGTGACATTTTCGAATGAATTCTTGCCTATTCCCATCAATAGCGGAACAGATGTCCGTTACCATTTTAGAAAATGAAAAAGGCAGCATCAAGATGCCACCTTTTTTTATTTGTTTCGTTTTGAACGTGAATTTTTAAAGAAAATCGATAACGCCAAAGGGATCATACCAAACATTTGATAATGCATCGGAGATTTTGAACTTTTTCGTTCTTGGCGAATTTCTTTTCTTTTCTCACTTGGCTGATCAACGTACGTGACAAACTGCTGGGTTATATATTTGACAATATCGTTAAACGACATCGCAAAACACTCCTATTCGAACACACTCGTTTTACGAACAGTATCCCCTAGCTTCACTTACTTTATACACTTCATCAGTAATCAGTTGGACAATTTGCGGTATATTTAACGAGTCGATATCTACAATTAAATCCGCTTCACGATACAGTGGTTGTCGTTCCAAGTACAACGCTTCAATTTCATGAAGCGGTTTTTGCATTAATGGTCGAGTTGTATCTCCTTCTAGTCTGTATAAAATTTGATCCAAACTTAAATCTAAGAAAATAACGTATCCGTTTTCCTTCATAAAATCACGATTTTCTTTTCTCATCACCATTCCGCCGCCTGTTGTAACAATGAGAAAATCACCTTGAATTTCTTTTAATGCCAGCGTTTCTAGTTCTCGAAATTTCTCTTCCCCATATTTTGCAAAAAGGTCAGAAATTGATTTTCCATATTTCTTTTGCAAATAGTCATCTGTATCAATGACTTGATAATCCAAGCATTTCCCAATAATACTGCCAATCGTACTTTTGCCAGACCCCATAAAGCCTGTGAAATATACCATCATCCTTTTGTTACCTCCCACCAATGAGTGATTTTCTTTTTTTCTACATCATATGTGATTCGAACGAGCCGTTTACTTTTCGCATTCGTCTCCATTGTCATTTGTATATATACTGTATCATGAGTTACTGGTTCCATCCAGTAGTGAGCTGAGCCATGTTCATAAGAAAGTGTTCCTGTCGTTTCCACCACAGCTTCGTTCATCCTATCAACAAGGTCAACTGCTGCCATTTGCAATAAGGATTCGATCGTATATAACTCCTGTTGCTTTTCATAAAATGCCCTTTTATGCATATAATCGCGAACTTCAAATAACACAACAGCGGACAAGAGGAACATGATAATTAAAGTGAGAGGCAGGATAAAACCTGCCTCTTTGTTACTCGAGCACATCTGCTTGCGACAGCCTTCTTTCATAGCTTTTTTTCGATGATCCAACAGACACGATGACACCATTGTTTGTCTTTTCAAACGAAAGCATTTCAACATTTTGTAATAAAACATCATGCCCTGTTTGATTAACACGCCGTCGGATTCTTGTCCCATACGGTTCAATCGTCACTAGCGAGTCATCCCATTTGCGTAACTGAATCATGTTGTTTTGGACATTAACTTGCTTTGCTTCACGCACTTCCATTGCAAGTTGTGTGTAGAACAACTCGACTTCATATTCATGTAATTGGTCCGAGGATAGAGATGTGGCGACTACATGAATGACAAGAGGAAATAAGGGGAGAACTAAAAGGAAAATAAACAACGCGATCAACACTTCCAGTAGCGTCATTCCTGATTCATGTTTTTTTCGCATATTGGCACGTCACATACCTTCGACTATTGCTTCCTATCCATGCTAAACAAAATTCAACATGATTGGCTTCTATTTTGGAAGTTGCCTCATACGTTGTTCCTTTTTGATGGATGGTAAATGAAGCGAGGAGTGTCTTTTCATCATATAACCATTCTTGTAGTGTTTTATGAACATATACATTTGCCCATGTCTGCTCTTGAATCGTCCTGTTTTCTTGATACACTTTCAGTAATACCGGTAATAAAAAGCTTGTCATCATCATGACAACACTTAATGCCATCACAACTTCCATTAACGTAAATCCACTACATTTTTTCAATGTAAAACCTCCCTTTCCCAAGGAGAAACACGACTCGATAACGAGTACCGTCAATCGTCATTAACAATGTACCAGATTTGCTAATATTGCCGTTATAATGGTACATGACATCTGTAAATGACAATGTCCCTTTTTCAAAAGAAATCGTAGAATCAAATGTTCGAGTATAAAGAGGTTTTGTTTGTTGGTTAATGGAATATGTGTGGTTCGTTGTACGAATATATAATGTCGTGGGGTTCCCAGTTGAGATCGCAAGCTGTTGGGTTAAATAGAGGTCATTTTTGAATTCATGGAGAAAATGCTCTTTTTGCTGTGCCTTTTGAAGAGGACTAAATGTTAATGTGACTAGTGAGCTCATCATCATGATAATACTTAAAGTTACAATCAATTCTGTCATCGTGTAGCCTTTTTCATGTTTGTTCATGTCCATTAGTTAGATGGTGATTTCACCACTACACCATTAGTATTTAATGATAGAGTTTCATTATTCGGGCAAGTAATATTGTCCACGTACCCTTCGTCTAGCAGCGCTTGTAAACTTGCCGGCAAGCTTCCTTTTTCCACTTCATACGCACCTACTTGGGTTTGAAGCAACTTAATCGTAGCATCGCAGCTTTTATCACCCGCGACTGCCGTGTTTTTCGTCATGTTTGGCACAGCAATTAATAATAAAATCGAAATAATCAGCAACACAATCATCATTTCAATCAGCGTAAACCCAGCTTGCTTTTTCAACAGTTTTTTCATAATTCCACTCCTTTTTCATAAATGAAGAATGTAAGCCGAGGAACTAAATGTAAGGGAACAAGAGGTCAGCAACTGAGGAACTAAGAATGGAAGAGGACTGTTCAGAAAGGAACATCACCACCAGTGTGTGTTTTTAAAAACGCATGTACTGATTTTGACATTATCTTTCAATTCCCTCCTTCCTTCTACAAAATGATTCATAATACACATTTATGTTTACTTTCTCTTTACAAAGAACAAAGCACTAGATGGATTTTCTTGTAAATTCATTTCTCCCCTCACCTTAAGAACTACCCCATTGAATTAATCAATCCAAAGATAGGAAGTAAGATTGATAAAAACATAAGCAAAACGACGGATCCAATAAGAAGAAAACAAATCGGCTGAATCGTCATCACTGTTTTTTTTACATTTTCTTCAATTGAGCTAAACAACATGTCACTGTAATGTCTTAATTCGGATGCAAGCCTGCCTCGGCTTTGGCCTTGCTTTATAATTAGCGACATGTCCGCTTGATAATACGAGCGTTGGGCAATGACACCATCAAGACTATATCCTTCTTGCAATTGTTCTTTCACACTTTTCGCTTCATCTTTAAAAAAACGTATATAATTTTGACCTTCGAAAATCGATAATGCATGTAATATGGAAATACCACCTTTTAACAAACTGCTTAGTTGGGAAGAAAAATAATAGGTAATCAAGGATTCGGTAAATGTCGACACACCAGGTATTTTTTGCAGTATGCGTACTTTTTCGTGAGGGGAATATTTTCTGAAAATGAAGAAGTAATAACAGAGGAAAAGGGTAACGAAAGCACTCCCGCCCCAAAAAATAAAAGGGACAAAATCAATAAAGGAAAGAAACAACTTTGTAATAAGAGGAGGTTCCATTGCCATCACTGAAAATATATTTTGAAAATGTGGAAACAAATAATTAACCATGACTAATGTAAGCATCGAAACGACCCATAATAAAATGACTGGATACCTTAGCAACCCTGTTATTTTTTTTATCATATCGACACGTTTTGAAAATAGCTCACCTGATTCAATTAACCCTGTACTCGTGTCACCATTTTGTTCGGCAAAATATAAATATAGCAGCACATCTTGTGGAAATTTCTCGGCTTCTAATGCTTGGTGCAGCGTTGTTCCCGACCGTAATTTTAAAACAATCGAACGCAATGCATCTTTTACATGTTGAGGTTTGTATACGGTCAAAAGCTCGATACCTTCTGCTAGTGGATAGCCTTGGGCAAGTAAAGTACCAAGCCGTTTTAAAAACTCTGCTTTATCCTTATCCTTCCACTTCTTTTTTCTCATATTTTCCACTCCGTTTCACAAATCAATCCTAAAGCAATTGCTTTTCTTAATTCTGAATGTAGTGTTGAGTAGGTTTGTTTTTCATCTTGTTTTTGATAATGCAAATAATAATCCAACGGTTGTCCCATTAAAATTTCAAAAATCGCGACTTGTTTTCTTTTGCCCAAGTTGGTACAAAAGCGATGACATCTCCCATGACATAACGGACAATATCGAACAACGAGACGTTGTGCAATGACACCTTCCAATGTTTCTTTTAAATCTAATAACGGAATCCCAAACTCAAGCAGCCGAATAACAGCTCCTGCTGCGTTACGTGTATGTAATGTTGAAATAACAAGATGTCCTGTAAGCGCCGCCCGAACGGCCAATCTTGCTGTTTCTTCATCCCTAATTTCCCCGACCATAATAATATCCGGGTCATGACGCAAAATCGCACGAAGCCCTTCTGCAAATGTAATCCCCGCTTTTTCATTCATTTCAATTTGCAAAAACAAATCATTTTTCTTTTCTACTGGATCTTCCAACGTTATGACTTGTCGACCACTACTCAGTTTTAACGTTTGAAGAATCGTATATAATGTCGTCGTTTTCCCTGAACCAGTTGGACCAGTCACTAAAAGCAAACCAGATTTTTTTGAAATAAGTTTGTGAAGTTTTTGAACAGGTGAAGCAAATAATGAGAGTTGTTCGAGGGTAAGAAAAGAGGTTTGCGGATGAAGCCGAATAACTAAACTTTCATGAAAAATGGTTGGAACGGTCGACAAGCGTAAACTGATAGTCATCCCGTTATGCTGAAATTCCATTGCACCATTTTGCGGCTTTCGTCGTTCGCCAATATCCATCCCAGCCACAAATTTAAAATGACTAATTAATCGCTCTAACACCCTAAGACTAATCGTTTCTCCGTCGACAAGTGATTGATTAATGCGATATTGAATTAGAGCATCATTCCGTCTCGGAACAAAATGAATATCGCTCGCATGCCTTTCACTCGCTTTCATAATCAGATTGGCGGACTTTTTTTCAATGTCCTCCACCCCATCACCTCCTTTATGATAAAGCTTAATTCGTGAAAAGTATGATTTCTCCTCCTTTAAAATCAACGCCTTGAGAAAATCATGTATCATCCTTTACGCGTTCGGACATATTTTCCGCTATTTCAAGAAAAAGTAACGTTTTGAGAATGCTAACGGACATCAGTTCCGCTAAATCATAGAAACCTATTGGTTTTGACCACGATTTTGAGGAATTAACGGAACAGGTGTCCAATAAAAAATGAAAAACGCCTCTTTTTCACAATATAGCGGAATAAATGTCCGTTACAGAAGAGAGTCATCAAGCTCTAGCAAAATGCCAAACAATAAAAACTAGCAGAATAAAGAAAGCAACAACAGACCAAATTCGAATCATCTGCCAGCCTTTCTTCCCTTGATTCGAAGCGTAAATCCCCACGCCAATACTCAAAAATTGCAAAAACACTAAAAATACAATCAAACCAATGCTCATCTTTGTATCTCCTTATATAAACCCACTCTAAAAAGAAGTTTTATTTTAAAACTGCACACTAAAGCCATTAAACGTATGGATACCAGTTCCAAATTTAATGACGTCTTGTCGTTTCAGCTCTTGAACTGCCTTTTTCACTTCATCTAAAAGACTTGGTTCAAGTCCAATTGTATTATGGGACCCAAAAATTTTTGTTACATTTTTTAAGTTTGCTATTTTTTCTAATGATAGAACAAGCTGGACAGGGTCGGTTGTCGGAAAAAAAGCATACACAGGTGTTTCATCATATAACAAATCTCCTGTAAATAAATAACCCCTGCTTGTATCTAAAATCGAGATATGACCTGGCGAATGTCCAGGTGTATGACAGATGACTAACTTGCGGGACCCAAGCTCAATCACATCACCGTCTTCTAGTAATCCTGTTGGCTGTCCTTGAAAAGGGGTATAAGTTTCAGGTTGAAATGATGCTGGTGTTGGTTTCGTAATATCTCGACTTACATCATGTCTGATTTGCTCAATCGGTAGTTTTTTTATTCCATTCACTAACCAATCCTCTTCCTCTTTATGTACGTAAACGGAATCAAACTCCCCATGACTGCCAATATGGTCCCAATGGACATGTGTTGTTACGACTCGTATCGGCAATTTCGTTACTTGATCGGTAATCCTTTTGATATTATCGATTCCAAGACCTGTATCAATTAATGCCGCTTCCTCTTCCCCTATTAACAAAAAGGAATGAACTTTTTCCCAGTGCCCAAACTCACTTATCGCAAATGTTTTCTCATCGATTGGGGTAACAGTAAACCAAGAGTCAATAATCTTTTTCATAACATTCTCCTCTACTATTTTTTCTTCCTTACCTACCATTTTATTTATTTCTTCAACAATACTAGGAATATCTCCTATATCGTCAACCTTAAAGTCTGCTTCTACACCATCCCATCGTTCGTCCTTTTTCCAGATTGCTGTCATCCCAACTTTTTGAGCGGCGAAGACATCATTTTCAGGATGGTCTCCGACAAATACACATTCATGGGCTAACACTTGAAGTCGTTCAACCGCTCTTTGAAATATTTCTCGGTCCGGCTTCTTTACTTTTTCCCATTCCGAAATTAAGATAACATCAAAATATTCTTCAATCCCTAGTGCTTTGATATTATCTAGTTGAAACTGACCATACCCGTTTGTTATCATCCCAAGCAACACGTTTCTCTTATTTAACGTTTCTAGCATTGGTTTGAGATTTGTGAAAGGCACACAACTATATTTAAACTCATTTTCATAATCTTGTAGTAACGCTTCCCATGTTACACCCGTAATGTCAAATTCAGAAACTAGTTGCTGATACACTTTGTCTTTCCATACATACCCACCGTTATCTAACTCAATAAACCTGGATGTATATCGTTCTTTTGGGATATGCCCAACAAACGGAAAAAGTCGTTCATACTGCTTCTCGATAAACAGTTTAACTGACGCGTCTCGGTTCAATAATGTCCCGTCCAAATCAAAAATGACTGCTTTAATCATAGATTGCTCCCTCCATTACAATTTCCTGGCGAATTCGTGTTGGAGCATGCCATAGTATACGAGGTCCATATATTGATTTTCCTTCTTTACATGCTCTCGTAATACCCCTTCTTTTTTCATCCCCATGTTTTGAATCACTTTACCTGAAGCTTGATTTGTATGAAAGTGACGAGCAAATACTTTATGAAACTGCTTAACGTTGAATGCGAAAGTAAGCATTGCTTTACTTGCTTCTGTTGCATACCCATTTCCCCAATACTGTTCCCCAATCCAAAATGCCATTTCACCATGATTAAAGCTTTGGTTATTCGTTAAAGCGATGGCACCCATTAATTTCCCTGTTCTACGGTCTGTAATCGCAAACTCGTAAGATTTGTCTGTATTAAAATTCTCGAAGTGATTTGCAATCCAAGCTAAAGCATCTTCCTCGGAATAAGGAAATGGTAGATACAAAGTATTTTTAAAAATATTATAATTATTACATAGGCGAGTTACCTCTGATGAATCTGAAGGCTGGAACAATCTTAACAACAATCTTTCAGACGTAATTGTATTACATGTAGCGTCAAACTTAATCGTCGATCCTCCTTTATTTATTAGCTTACTATTTTTATAGTTTTCATTATACCTAGAAGCCCTCTCCAATAAAATTAGGATAAACTTGTAACGAAATACAATTTTAAACGTTTTATAAGATAAGGGGGAAATATTGTGAAAATAAACATGATAACTATAACAATAACCGTCTTCACCGTACTTTTGCTAGGAGGCTGTTTCAATAATGAAACAATGGAAAGTAATTCAGATAGCTATTATGAGGTGAAAGAAACGGCTTGGAATTTTATTAACGAGCAAGGGTGGAATGAAACAGCAAAGAAAAATTGGCAGACCGCCGAAGTTTCAAAAGTTGTTGTTGATGATAATTACGAATTATTCGATCCTACCTTTGAAGGAAAAGAAGTTTTAGCCGTCTCTTTTGAAGATGATAAGGACAGTGTGGTTAGTACACCTTCCATCTTAATTGACAGTGATACAAATCATGTGATTGGGTATATGCCTAGTGAGTAGGACATCTATTTGATTTCTTTAAAAAGGAAAAAGAGCGTACTGAAAATCCGCTCTTTTCTATCCCTCTAACAATTCCATATCATACAAAGTTTCCCCTTCATCTTCAACAATTAAAATCCCTGTATCGTTCCTATCATCTTCATGGATAAATCTATTGAGTTTGAAATTGAGCTTTTCAGTTATTTCATTTATTTATTGAATTCATTAACTCGAAGAAGTATTCAGGTTGATGAGTCTTATTTAGGTTATACCATGAATGTAATGTATCTGGTGTAAATGCATCTATTTTTTTCAGTACTTCCATAGCAAATTCCAGAGGAGCTACTCCTGATGCCGTAACTAAATTCGCATCAGATACAACTGGTCCTAACTCATAAAACTTTTCTCCTTTATAATTAGGACATACCATTTTAATATACTCTAAGCTATTACTTGTGTGCTTTCTAGAATCTAGGTATCCCATATTCGCGAGGGCCACAGTTGCACCACAAATTGCAGCAACAATGGTGCCAAGCTTTAAAGCTTGGCCAATCCTTTCCAAGATAAGTTGATGAATTTCTTCATTCCAAGTAGTCCCTCCTGGTAATATTAAAAGATCTTTACTCTCAAAAACACATTCATCAAGGGAAATATCTGGTTTAATGCTAAGTCCTCCCATGGTAGTAATCATTTCTTTATTAGCACCTACAGTAGTTACTTTTAAAGGTGCTAAATCTTTTTTGAAATACCTTCCTGAGTGTAGTTCAGCAATTAAATATCCATATTCCCAGTCTGACATTGTATTAAATACATAAAGAAAAACTTTTTTTGTTTTCATTCTATAACACCCCAATCACAATTGATATAGCTATTATAAAATAACTTCCCTGACAGCTAGCGTCAGGGAAGTTATCATACTTGATGAAATTTTATTAGTTCCGACAGAACTTCAACAAGTCTTTTCTTAAGACTTATTGGCTCAATAACTTTAATAGATTTATTGTACGGTAAAAGTAAATAAGGTACATATGTATGTATCATATCTTCTTCAAGAAGAAAAACTGCTTGATTTAAAGTTCGTTCTTGTAAATATTGTCCTAAAAACCAATGTTGGCAAATATCATCTAACGCGCTTGTATTTCCTTTAATAACTAAAGAAATAATCCCATCCTTATTTTCTATAGTTGGAAGGAGGCTTTTCATAAAAAAGTCACGTGCTGAAAAATTTTCTGGCAGGTTAAACTTATTTTCGGTTAGCATAAGACTTTCAATTCGCTCTACTCTAAAACTACGGATATCATTCCTAAGATGACAAAATCCAATCACATACCACTTATTATTCCAATAGATAATTCTGTACGGATCGACCAATCTATAATTTACTTGCTTTTCCCCACTTTTATGGTAAAGAATTTTTACTGAGTACCCGTCAGCTACAGCCTGCTCCAACTCCTTCAAAAAAGGTTCGATAGAGAGTGAACTTACTCGACTTATTACTTCAAGACTAGTTACATGTTGGTTTACCTTTGTTTCCTGCTCATGATTTGAGTATTTACTTAGTTTTGAAATGGCCCTATTTAATGCTTCACCTCCATAATATCCGGCTTCTTCTGCAAAAACAGCAGCATGATATAGTGAAGTTTGCTCTTCAATATCAAAAAATAGAGGGGCTTCAATAAAATTGTTCAATAAAGTGTATCCGCCGTTATGTCCTGGTTCTGAAACTATAGGTACGCCACTTGTTGAAAGTGTATCAATATAACGATACACAGTCCTAATATTCATCTCTAACTTTTCTGAAATTTGTTTTGCAGTAATTTTTTCACCTGAACGAAGCGTCCATAGAATTGCTAACATATTGTCAATTTTAGGCATATCATTCCACCTCTATATGGAATTTAATTTCCATTATATATTTCCGATTTTTGGTACAACTCATCAACTGTTCCTTTCCGATAGCTTTCTATTAAATGAGACAATCGTGCAACTTCATCCCCCCAAAAAAATTCAGTTCCCTTAAGACGTAATTTATTATGAAAAGTCGCAAAATACGAAATTTTTTCTTCTTTATTTTGAATTTTGCTAGTGACTCAAAAAAGAGCGTTCTATTTCCAAATAGAAACGCCCTTCTGCTCCTGCTAAAATGTAGACTCTACCCTTCAAATAACTCCATATAAAACAAAGTTCCCCTTCATATTCCACAATCAAAATCCCTGTATCCTTCTCATTTTTACTTGCTCTATATATTGTTGTTCCAACAGGCAATTTTGTAGCTGTAAAGTCATGAATAGCCTTAGCATCTGTTGATTGACTTTGTATCGCTCCAATTTCCTCCTGTTTTAAATAGTTTTCTTTTTCCTCTTGAAACCAATCGACTTCGGTCATATTGCTGTAGATAAAGCCATTATATTGAAAAATATCTGCCTCACCATGTTGTTGAAGGACATCTTTTGCCATTACTTTTCCACCGTCAGCAACACCACAACTAGCTAACATCAACAAGCTAAAAAGAAAATAAATGAGCAAGCCAAGTAATCTATTCATTTTTCTCCCTTCCGCGTTTACTCCAAAACACAACCGGAATGATAATCAACGAGAAAACAGCTCCCCATATCGATAATGTTGAAAAACTAGTATACGAGACAACAATTCCAGAAATCGCTCCACCGGCTGCTCCTGATAACGCAACTAACACATCTGATGTTCCTTGTGTTTTCGCACGTGTTTCCGTGCTTGTTGCATCTACAATAAGTGCCGTTCCACTAATCAGTCCAAAGTTCCAACCAATCCCTAACAAAATAAGAGCTGTATGAAGCATAAACATTGACTCAGCTGGACCAAAAGCCGTTAACATTCCGGCTAGACATAATGTCACGGCTGAAGCTATGGCCATAACCGTTCTTCCGACTTTATCTACGAGAACACCAGTAACTAATGAAGGTAAAAACATCGCACCAATATGAAAACCAATTACAAGTCCAACATCTTGTAATCCATGTCCATAATGCCCCATATGAACAGGTGTCATCGTCATAATGGCAATCATCACGAACTGGGCAACGACCATAATTGTTATGCCAGCTTTAACCTTCCGCTTTTTCTCTATCTCTTCCCGAGAATTCGGTTCTGCGCTTATCGTAGCTTTCGTCTTCTCAGCAGCAGCTATCGCTTTAGCGACAAGAAAAGGGTCTGGACGGAGAAAAAATAAAATGACTAACCCGGCTAGTATATATGCTGCCGCTGCTAATATAAATGGTCCAGCCAATGTCGGAACACCGATAGAATCAGCGACATTGCCCATAACCCTAACTAGATTAGGCCCTGCTACAGCCCCAAACGTTGTTGATACTAAGGCAATACTAACAGCAGTTGCTCGTTGTGTAGACGTTGCTAAATCAGTCCCTGCATAGCGAGCTTGCAAATTCGTGGCCGTTCCCGCTCCATAAATGAATAAGCACGCAAACAGAAGAAAGATATTGCTTGTTACTGCGGCTATAATAACGCCAAGTGCCCCGATTCCACCAGCTAAAAACCCAGTTGCAAGCCCCGGCCGTCTCCCATACGATTGTGAAAGTCGTCCGACTAAAAACGCAGCCCCTGCTGATCCTAAAGTAAACAAAGCCATCGGAAGACCAGCCACACTATCGGTCCCTAACATATCTTGGGCAAGAAGAGCACCAACAGTAATACCCGCAGCAAGACCTGCTCCACCAAAAATTTGTGAAAGAACAACAATGAATAATGTCCGTTTGTATAATTTCTTTTGTTGTTCGGGCGAATCAATATACTTTTGTACCCAGACCGGATTTTCCTTCTCTACGCTTATGCTTTCAGCTCCATCATCCACTCGTTTATCTCCCTTCCCTTCCATTCAATCATTATTCTATCTCAAGTAAAGCTCCCGTTTTCTTCGCGATCGTTTCCATTATTTTAATACTAACACTAGCCATAACAAGTATCACGACTCCTATTAAGAATTCTTTCAATACTAAAGGATAAGGAAATACCACTTCACCATTAACCATGTCTCGTATCGCGATAATTGAATTTGTCATCGGCAACCAAGAGCATACAACCTCGACATAATGCGGAAATAATGTAATCGAAAAATACACACCACAAAAGATTTGCATAGCACCAATTATTGAATTCAATAATAAATTTACATCTTTGAAAGCCAAACTAATGCTTGCAACTAATAATGCGAGTGACCCTGATGAAAACAAGAGGACAAGTAATACGATACAAAGATAAGGAATTAGTGAAAGCTCCATTCGAATACCAAATAGAAAATAAGCATATACACAACTTACAGCAATAACAAAAAGCGAATCAATAAAGGGAATCATTAATCTGCGGCATAAAAGCTGTAACGTAGAAGTTGGCGAAGCTATGTTTAGCCCAAGCGTCCCCGTTTGGCGTTCATATTTAAACATTGCAATTAAATTAAGGAGAAATGTACGTGAGCTAATGAACACAATATTACCAATAATAATAAACTCAATATAATCACTTCCGAGAATCGCTGCTCCAAATAAAGCAAAAAACAAATAAAGCATTAGCGGATCAATCGCTCGAAACAATAAATACGTTTTCATATCTTGCAATGAATACACAGCCCTATACGTTATAAAAGTAAAACTATTTTTCATCGTTTAAAATACCCCCAATGTACTTGTTTCTTTAATTTTGTTCGTCATTCTTACTAATAATCGATATGAAACAAACAGGTACAATAGGGAAACGAATAAACAAAGACTACTATATAGCCAGTGAATTTGATGATAGTCAATTGAATAATACAACGCCTGAATAGCCCAGCTCATCGGTATCATATAAGAAATCCACTGAACAAGCAACGGTAACAACTCAACAGGATAAAAAATCCCACTAACAATCATAATCGGATATACGATGATATTTTGATAAGCATACACATTGTCAACAAGGCTATATATAATGGCCAACACCATCCCCATACTCATTAATGACACGAGTAAGAGAAAGAGTGTAAGAACTAAGCCATATATATTCGAGAGTGAAAGGGTGAAACCAAAGATAAATTTGGCATAGATAAATGTGATGACTAAAGAAATTGCACCAATAATTGCATTGTTAATCGCCTTACTTAAGATAATTGAAAAAATGGAAGAACTCGTATTCAACACCATCTCCAATGTTCCGGACCATTTTAAACTAACAAGAGCGGAACCAGATGAATAAAGGACATACCCCCACATACTCATAATCGCAACAGCAAAGACAAATCGTTCCTCATTTCCTCCACCACGCATAAGAAGCATATAGTTGACAATGAACAAATAAATAAGAGGTTGAAAGAATAATAGAAATTGATACATCCGGTTTTTTAAGTTTGTAAAATACAAACATTCAGCCAATACTAAACGAAGAAAATTCATGATTCCTCACCTTTTATAATATGAATATACGCATCTTCGAGAGTGATTTCCTTTTGATCTAATGTGAGAACCTCACCTATATCTGATAGCAGTTGTTGCACTTGCTCAAATGAAACAAGTGAGTGCACTTCAAACCGAAGAATATACACATTGTCTTGAATATGTTTTTGTTTGATATTAGTAAAAACAGAATGGTCATTTAGGGAGTTTTTATCGGAGAGCTTCAAAGATGTCTCAAAAATGCGCAAGTGTGAAAAGCATTCTTTCAATTGTTTTGGACTACCTATCTTTTTGATTTCTCCTTCATTAATAATCCCAATTCGATCGCAAAGCTCATCAGCTTCTTTCATATAATGCGTTGTTAAAATAATCGAAATCTGCTTTTTGGATAAGCCTAATATTAATTCTCTCATACTTTCAGCAACAACTGGGTCCAATCCAATCGTTGGTTCATCTAAAAATAGTAGTTTAGGATTATTAATAAGAGAGCGGGCAATATGTATCCGTTGTGTCATCCCTTTAGAAAAGGTATATAATTTATCATCCTTTTTATGCGTTAACTCCACAAGCTCCAATAAATTTGCAATTCGTTCATTTTGTTCTTTTCTAGACACTTTATATAAACATGCAAAGTATTTTAAATACTCCCACGCTGTTAGACGGCCATAGATCCCTTTATCTCCTCCAAACATAAAATTAATATGTTTTCGAATTTCATCCCCGTCCTTCCTTACATCATGGTCTAAAATCGTGACTGTCCCAGATGTTGGGGTTAATAACGAGGTAAGGACTTTAATCGTTGTTGTTTTCCCAGCACCGTTTGGACCTAACAGCCCAAAGATTTCACCTTCATTAACATGGAAAGAAACACCTTTTAACGCTTGCTTAACTTCTTTCTTCCCTTTCTTTTTAACGATATAATCACGTGTCAGTTCATGAACCTCTATCACTTTGTTCAAGCTTTATCCCTTCTTTCAATTTCAAATATTACGGAAATAGGAGAATTTATAAAGTTGTAAAAAAATGTTATAATCTAGTAATTTTAGTATATTAGAAATAGAAGTTCAAGTGCCTATTTTAACATGGTAGACAGAATTGAATTGTATACCTGCATCCCCCTGTTAATATGACAAAAAAAACGTGCTAAACTCCATTCCAAGTTTAACACGAGATAAAAAAGCAATTTTAGATGATTTATTTCCGCCAAAAAGTCGTACAATCAGCCTTATCGAAAATATTAAATTCAATGATTTCCTCAAGCAAAGAGTAATCAACCTTATCCTTCCATTTGATTCGAATGATCTCTTTCGTGTGGTCATATCCGGCTTCCTTAATTTTTTCGGTAAAGCGTTCAATCGCCACCCTTTCTGGAGCAACAGCCATATGTTGTTTCGCTACACTAAAACCGATTATAAACGTGTCGTGGTCGGTAAACATCGGCTGGTTCCACGCTATTTTTGGTTTTAACTGCGGGAATTTCGTAGACACCCACGTCAACACTTCATCCGTTCGTTTTCGATGTTCTTCGTTTTGAATCCCCGCTAGAAATTCTGCAAACACTTCCATCCTTTTTCCCTCCATTCTTTTTGAAAATCACTCTAGTTAGTATATTTCTTTTTCATCAGAAGGCAAATCTCTCACATGTTTAACATACCTCATCATATTATTGTCATCTTCAATAGGGTACGTGAAATTAAAATGTGCTGCGACATCTTGAGCCAATGTTCTAAATAACCCACACGTAACAAAAATAGATTCCCACATATTATCATATTCTGCATTCGAATACGTGCCTTTATACATGTTCCAATATTCCTTTGGAAGATAGTTTTTCACATACTTTCCTAGACTTCCTATTGAAACTTGAAACTCATATTGTATCCCAATCCACCAAGCGATTATTTTATCTAACGCATCTCTTGTCGTATATTCAAACATGAGTTTGGCATACGGGAGTTCATCACGCCACATTCCTTTTGCAACATTTTGTAAGCACCACCAGAAATTATTCGTGTAACTATCAAACTCCTCTTTTGTAGGTGGCTTCACATAATAGTCGATATCGGTAGGCGGACTAATCGCCGGTAATAGATGATCTTTATCCAATAGCGGCAAAGTCAATTTTTCTTTCTTGTACTTTTCTGCCATCACTTCTATTGTTTCGAGGCGAAGGTCAATCCGATTCCCATCTGTAAAAAGCATTAAAAATCCGTATGATTTATGAAAATCGATGTCTTGTACAACCCCGAAATCATTTTTGTCAGGTTCCTGCATCATAATCAATTCACCAAAACGGTCGATCCACGTTTTATCTTTTATAAACGACATCGTTTCCGTTACGACAAAAACAATATCATAATCTTGAAATATATCTTTTTTTACGTTCGGATTTGTTCTCGAACCATTCATATATACAGCTCGAATACGTTCGTCCTCTTTAGCGGTCGATAAGATTACGTCCATCATGTCTTGCTCATTTCTCAACCATCATCCCTCCAACAAACAATTTTTATTGTATAAAAGCAAGAATATATTTTCTCTCCTGTTATTAATCGGCAAACTCGTTAGATGACAACCATTCCATTAATTGGTTGTACGGATAATAAGTTGTCCCTTTTAATTCGATTCTCGGTACATTCGGATATTTATGTAGTAAGTCTTCCACTTCGCCTTTTGATAAGTTTAAGTAATACGGTACATCACTTTCTTTAATTAAAAGATTGTATTTGCTCGCCGTTTCTGGTCGGCTAAAATGCTGCAAGCCTTTCCCGATAAAATAACCCATAAGAGCTAAACCCAATCCTATTGAGATTAATCCAATTGTTACATTCATACTTTCCCACCTCTCTATTTTGGAAATTATCTATCTTTATTTTCTGCTATGTAATTTTTCGCCAAATAATAAGCACTGACAGTAAAAAGCTGTGTCTTGATTTCCCCCGTTGTTATTTGCTTGCCAAAGTGATGAAAATCATACAATGATATCTTTATCTCCTCTGTGTCATCTAAGTCTTGTTCAAAGGATTTGAACGCATCGACAATTAAGTACGTTCTAATTTTGTTCGTTTGCGTCGCTGGATTCACCATAAATTCACCAAGGAATATCGGTTTTTCTAAAGAGATATACCCTGTTTCTTCCTTTACTTCTCTAACGACCGCTTCTTCAAATGATTCACCTTGTTCCTTTTTTCCAGCTGGGACTTCCAGGAAGAAATCTTCTCCAGCATGACGATATTGTTCGACCAATAGCAATTCGTTTTCCTTTGTAACGACAACCGCATTTACCCAATCTGAATATTCATTTACATAGTATTCCTCAATGACAATTCCGTTCGGAAGCTCACAGCAATCCCGTCGAATATTCCCAAATGGACTTTTATGTAGATAGTCAGATGTGATCGTTCTCCATTTTTCCATAACCACCCTCCAAGACTTGTTACTCCCTTTATATTAACATAAATATCCAGTAAGTAGACCGTATCCTCCTTCGTCTTCAAGTTACGGACATCTATTCCGCTATTTCGTGAAAATCATGCCTTTTTTGATTTCATACGGACATTCGTTCCGTTATTTCATGTAAACTATCTTTAAGAGCCACTCTTTTTTCTAGTTTAACGGAACAGATGTCCGATAGCATGTGAAAAAAGGCATTTTCTTTAATATAGCGGAATAGATGTCCTTTAGAGTTGTACCAAAAAAGGCTGGGTTCGCAACTAAACGTTTACCCCCAGCCACATATAACACGAAAACTACTTATTTGACTTCAACACTTTTTCTTTAAGCCCGATATTGTCTCGTTTACCCTTTTCCTTCTCGGAATGACTAGCTTCCTTATTTTCCGCTTTAAATCCCGCTAATGAATATGCGAAAAGAAATGGGTTACTAATGATTTTATTATGAAATTCGCTATTTCCAATTAAAGATAAGCTTTTGTATCCATATCGTTTGTTCATTTCTAAAATCCACAAATGTTGATTTTGGTCGAGTATAAAGTCAATAGCAATATCACCAAAGCAGCCTTGTTTATCAAGAAGCTGACATGCTCGCAAACAAATTGTTTCTATTTTTTGTTCTAACTCGGTAATTTCCTTTTCGTCTAGTCGAAAAAGCTTGCGAAGGGCTTCGCTTCCTTCCATTAAATAGTCAAGATATCTCATATTTGTTGTTACGCTACCTGGGACAGCAAACCTAGCAATGAAGCCGGAACATTTCCATTGTTGGGTTTCATCTTTTTGCATGTAAAGACGAAAATCAACATTTCTTGAATCATGTGTTAAAGGGACACCTTGCTGAATCATATATTTACTTTTCTTTTTCATTATTTTTTTGATTTTGCGATGTCCTTCTAAATTTTCGACTTTCTCATGCTTCTCTTGTTTTGAAGAAATTTGGTAGAACTGACCATCATATTTTACTTGAATAATCCCTTTTCCACCTGATCCCTCTTTCGGTTTTAAATAAATGGCTGGGTAAATATCGAGCATATTATACAGATCATCGATACGATTTACCTCTTTTGTCGTAGGTAGATGCTTCCTGATTACTGGGTCAGGGTGTAACCATTCCCACATTTCCCACTTATTAAAGAAGTTTGAGTTAAAAATACGACCATTTGTCTTTTCATATAAATGTTCATCGATGTTAGAAGGTACAGGAACTCTTTTAAAAATCGAGGCTGGGTATTTAAAGTTTCCTTCCTTCCATTGTGATTCTTCCTTTTTTGAACCAGGTTGAAAATAATAACCTTCCATCGTTTCATCTTCAACATTGATTCTAGACACTGTGCTTAAAATGAGTAACCCTTTCACCGGTACCGCATTTTCGATTCGTTCTTTAATGACATCAAGTTTTTGAATAAACCGATTTGAGACTAAATAAGCTATGACCGGTCCAACATTTACCTGTTTTTCATCTACCGATATCTCGTAATCAAGATCTGGGATAAATACTTCCTCTTTTAAATTACGAGAAAGCCCGATCATCCCTTCTGATAAATCTGTTAGAATATTGACGGTAAGTTCTTTTTTCCATAAACCAAAATAAAACATTCTTTTTCCTTGTGACTGGATCGTTTGCAAGAAGCTCCTCGGAAAATAAATGTTATCTTCTTCGTTATCTTTAATCCATTTAACTTTCAAAATTCACCCTCCTCTTTCTTTCAGCCTCTTAATACCATATGAAAAACTGGCTGAGCCTGAATAGACTGAAAGAGTAGGGGTTTCGTCTTTTTCTTTGCAAGAGTAGACAAACTACTCAAAACTAGATTGTTGTGCTAGGGAAGTCGCGTAATCCATCACCAATTGATTCGCTTGAACATACATTGCATGCATTCCTGCATCAACAGCCATTTGATGACGAGGGTTGCGATGATTCATTTCAAGCAGCCATAGGTTTTGATTTTTGTCGACAGCAAAATCAAAACCTAAGTTTCCTAGATTCCCACCTTCACTTTTATATTTTTCCATGTGCTGAGCCATCCCTATTGCAAGTTGACTCATTTTGTTCCTTAGTTCAATTGATTTCCATTTCGGTAAAGACAATAGGTTTTGAAGTCCAGAATTACCCGCTTTCACCAACCCTGTATTGCTCACAACCTCCCCTTCACTTCCTTTTCTAGCAAGCAAGCCGATATTTTCCCATTCTCCTATTCGTTTTTTTACAGTAATCAATCGAAAATCAATTGGACGATTTCTAATATATAAATCAATCACCTGTTGAATAATATACGTCTTCGGTTTGCATGTTTTTTGAATATAGAGGAGAAGCTCTTGTTGATTCCAATAAAATGTTGTTATTTTCTTTTTCGAGCGAACCTTCACTTGATAAACATCTTCTCGTTTTGTTATTTTCATAATCCCTTTTCCATAGCTTCCGAAAATCGGCTTCAAGTATGCTTCTTGTTTTTCTTGCAAAAATGTAAGAACTTTATTCGGTTCATCAAGTCGTTCGGTGTACGGTAGGTAATTGTGATAGCGATTATGTTGAGAAAACCATTCATACAGCTCCCATTTACTAAATGTAAAATTATTTATCATCTTCTCACCGACTACTTTTGTAAAATATCGTTCCCATTTATGAGATAAAGAAATTTGGTTTATGATAACATCAGGCATTGGAAATGTAGATCGGTTCCAGTTCTTCTCTTTTGAGCAATACATATATCCGTTAATGACATTCGTCGTTTTTCTTATCCCTTTTAAAGAAAAAGCAACGACTTCTCCACCTTTACTACACTCAGCTAAATCAGTAAGGTCGGGAATTCGCTGCCTCAGTTTCTTATTTGAACGTGAAACAAGTAAGCCTATCGTTACTCGCATTTCATCGCTTCTAATTCCTTCACCCACTACCTCACCAATCCTTCTCTAGTTATTCATGTTGTATTCTATGTTAAAAAAAGAAAAGAAGTATGGACAAGACACCCTATCAATTTGCCTCTTTTTTCAAAACCAAAGGATTAATAGGTTTTCATACAAGCAATAAATCTCTCTTGCCATACGGATAGAATTAGATTGATAGAAAGGAGGGATTCAGATGGGAAATAACAATACGAATACTTGTCCTGACAGCTGTTGTACAGGTGATGAAATTTTATGTGTTGGAATTCCATGTCCGATTGATATTGTTCTGTTAGGGATTGAACTTCAAGTCGAGTTACCATGTGTAAGAATTAGTTCTCCTGAAGAATTAACAGAAGACCAAGTGCAACAATTAGTAGGTGTTCTGCAAGGAATTCTAGGTGCAATTGCAAACTTAGGGACTGAAGAACAGTAGATAAAAAAAGCTGTTCCAAAAGGGTGATTTCCCCTTTTGGAACAGCTCTTTCTTCCTATTCCACTATCACATTATCAATATAAATCGATGTTTGTCCACTGCTATTACTTGCCGATTGAAACTGAACACCCATTTCCCTCACTTGGGAAAGATTTTGGACATTTGATAAATCTAAAGATAATGTTGTCCCAGATGAACTGTTAATCGGCACAAAGCTTCCAGAGTACCAAGTAAAACCATGACCTGTTTTCACATAAAGACGCGCAGTCATTCCATTACCAACATTTCCCCAATTTGCGTGTTTAACAGTAGCTTGTATCCTACTATTCTGCTGTAAAGACGTATTTTGAATAACATGTAAGTAATGTTGTGAATTTGACGACATTTGTATATCTGCTTTTAAAGAATGATTTCCTTTAGAAGACCACTCTGTCACAGTCCAAGGACCTCCGCTCAAGCTACTTCCTGTCCATCCTTGAGTACTACCTTCAAAATCAAAAAGGGTTGTCGGAGAAGTTCGTCCATCAGATCCTCCACCTGTAAAAACGGTGCTTAATTTCGAAGTTTCTCTTAAACCATATGGACCATTTACTATTGTATTTCCCCAAGCTGTAAGGTTATTACCCGCCCAATCGTTCGAAAGGTCTAAATATTCCCATTCTGGTCCATTCCCTTTCCATGACCACGCCAACCACCCAACTCCTCTTTGTTCAGAATAGCTCATAATCGTTGATTCATCTACGTCACCATTTGTATGACGGTGCCCAAATTCTCCAATGACTAATGCAAGGTCCTGATTAAGAACTCGGTCAATATTAGTACGAACTTGCGATGCATTTCCCCCTGCATATTCATACATATGAATCGAAAACATTGTATTTCGTTCAGGGTCAGCATTAAAAACTTCTCTTCCATAATCATGAATCGATTGTGGAAATTGTCCCCACCCCGCAGCATCTATCATCAAAGTATGGTTTAGACCGGCATTGCGCAATCGTGGGATTGCTTGTTTATATCCGTCAGCCCAAGCAGCCCCTTCCCACGAACCAAACCATTCATTCGCAATATTAATTATGACAGTATCTTCCTTCCCTATTAAAGCACTTCTCATTTCAATCCAATAATCAACAGCACGATTGAGTGAAGCAATGGAGTCATAACCGGTAGCATCATGAACTTCAAGAACAGCAACCAAATTATTATCTTCCGCTAAAGAGATAAGGTTTCTTACTGTGTGGATATCATCTTTTGTCCATTGTCCACCATCAGATAACACAATCCGAACCGTATTAGCACCAGTATTTGCAATCCCTTCAATTGCAGTAGTTGCCTGGTCTTTATACCATGCGTGCCCATGGTTAATCCCTCTCATTACAAATGGGTTCCCGTTAGCATCGTAAAGTTTGGTACCGCTTACATAAAAACCCGAATTTGCATTAGCTGTAGAAGTTCCTGAAACGAACAAAATAGAGCTAACGAATAGTAATGATAATGTTATGGCCAATATCTTTTTAAAACCATTATTCAAATAAATCACTCCTCATTTTTTTAATAGTTTGATTCATGAACATAAAAATAAGAGTCTTCCCCCCTTTTTAAAAAATTAATGTCCACGAAGTCACCAAAATCAAAGCAATCGTTTACTTAACTTTGATATTAATAAAATAACAGAATATTCAATTACTTTCAATGACAAATTAATAATAATCATAACACTTGAAAAAATAGTATTTTCCTCACGTTCTTTTTGACATATGCATTGAAAATATGTGGTATTAAACTGAATATATCATCTTATAATAGCCTCAATAAAATAAGTTATCGATTATCTAATATAACTTTAAAATAATATAATAAATTAACACTTCGTCATTCTTCACTCTCTTTATAAAATCACATCCACAATTCGTATTTTTCAAAAATAACTACTTGCTTTTCACATTTCTATAGATTACAATAAAAAACAATATTTAATCACACATCAAACGAAGCTGTGATAAGGACATGAATCATTTCAATTTTTCTTTCCAGAGAACGGGGTCACTGGCTGCAAGCCCCGAAGAAAACAGGATGGTTTACCACCTTTGAGCTATTATAGGGAAATATCTTTTTAGAGTATCTATAATCGGGTAATCCGTTATCTTTTCTTGAGCATAAAAAGTTCGTCTTTTTATGGAATCAGGGTGGAACCACGACCGCACTCGTCCCTTTTAGTTGGGATAAGTGCGTTTTTTTATACAAAAAAATAGATTGGCGTAGATGAGGACATGAAACAATTGTTGTTTTCTTTCCAGAGAACAGGGTCATTGGCTGAGAGCCCTGAAGAAAAGCAAATGATTTACCACCTCGGAGCTGTTATAGGGAAATATACTTGTATAGAGTATCTATAACCGGGAAAACCGTTATCTTACTTGAGCATAAAACTAGAATTTGTTTTATGGAATTAGGGTGGAACCACGACCACATTCGTCCCTTTAGTTGGGATGAGTGTGGTCTTTTTTATATTAAAAAATAGGAGGAATTTACATGTGTAAACAAGAAGAAGCAGACAAAATCAATCATCGTAAACTAGGGCAAGAGTTAGAACTATTTACTTCAATGGAAGAAGCACCAGGGATGCCTTTTTTCTTACCAAAAGGCATGATTATTCGAAATGAATTAGAAAACTTTTGGAGGAGTAAACATCAAAAAGCCGGGTACAAAGAAATCAAAACACCAATTATGATGAAACAACAATTGTGGGAGCAGTCTGGACATTGGGACCATTACAAAGACAATATGTATTTTTCAACTGTTGACCAACAAAACTACGCGATAAAACCAATGAGCTGTCCTGGCGCTATTTTAATTTTTAACAGTAAACGAAGAAGCTATCGTGAGCTTCCAATTCGATTTGCTGAACTAGGATTAGTCCATAGGCACGAGCTTTCAGGGTCTTTAAATGGCTTACTTCGAGTTCGTTCATTCACTCAAGATGATGCTCATTTATTTGTAACAATGGACCAAATCGAATCAGAAATCGGGAACGTGCTTGAATTGATTGATGAAATCTACTCTCATTTTGGCTTTGAATATAAAGTCGAACTATCAACAAGACCTGAAGCCTATATGGGCGATAAAGCCATTTGGGATCTTTCAGAACTTGCTTTGGAATCTGTTTTAAAAAACAAAGGCATTCCTTTTCAAATCAATGCTGGAGACGGAGCCTTTTATGGTCCGAAAATCGACTTTCACATATTGGATTCTCTCGGAAGAAGCTGGCAATGTGGTACAATTCAGCTTGATTTTCAAATGCCACAACAATTTGATTGCTATTATGTCGACAAAGAAAATGAACGTCAACGTCCCGTTATGATTCATCGTGCAATTTATGGTTCTGTCGAGCGGTTTATGGCAATATTAATTGAACACTTCGCTGGCGATTTCCCGCTATGGTTAGCCCCAGTTCAAGCGAGTATAATTACAATTTCTGATGCCCACATTCATTACGCAAATGAAGTGAAATCACAATTAGAATTGGCCGGGTATCGTGTAGAAGTTGACGATAGAGCAGAGAAACTTGGATTAAAAATTCGAGAAGCAGAAAAGCAGAAGATCCCTTATACACTTGTTATTGGTGATCATGAGATGAACGAACAAACTGTCGCGTTACGGAAAAGGAAAAAAGGAAACATAGGGGTCATGAATCTCGAACAAGTCATTAATCATTTTAACAATGAATGACCGTCCTTCTATTGGCGTCAATGCAAAAAAAGCCCGAAAAGATTTGGATTTATCTTTTCGAGCTTTCACTTTGTGCCTCCTACCTTTTCATACAGTCACTCATATTCCGTTGGATCAACGAACGCTTTGTAACAAAGGTAAATCATCATTGCCAAGGCTGTTAATAAAAAGCCCCAGCCGAGCGTTAATTGTTCGATCATTAAATAATTATTGCACAATTGGAACGGAGCGAAAACATATAAAAACCCGACACCGATAAAAAGGACGGTAAAAAGCAGGATGACTGTATTTTTAGCAAATTCCGTTAGTTTCGTCCAACTATCACGTAATGGGATCCCCGCAAGAAAAGGGAGACTAATAAACTTAAACACTTCTACACTTAGTATCATTAATGCCTCGTCCATCGTTCGCGGCAACAACCAATAGCTAATAATGAAGATAAACAAAAGAATTCCCGGGACACCATTGTAGTTCCACTTTTCAAAAAAGTGAGGGAATTGCCGCTGGAAAAATGGAGCCATTAACAAACCCGCGATGACAAGCATTGGCATTTGCATATGCATATGAATGACCATTATCGACTCCATAAACCGAGCAACTGGAGGAAGCGCTAAGAAAAGAAAAAGGGCTAACCCTAGTTTACATTGGTCCATCACACTATCCCCCCTTTTCATTTTCTAGAATTGTCCGAACGGTTGCTGCGGCTTCTTTTGGCTTCGTAAAATCCATAACATGTTGTAATGTACCTTTTCTATCAACAAAATAAAACGCTGAATTATGAGCGAAATTCCCATATTCATCTGGGATTACAATAACCCCAAACGCTTGTAACAACCGATCTAACTCCTCTTGATTTGGTATTCTCGCCATTCTCCACGTTTCTCCATCGCTCTTAAAATAATTTTTGTATTGATTTAATGTAGCCGGATCATCTGTCTCTGGGTCGAAACTAATACTGAGAAACACAATGTCATTGCCAATAAACTGTTTAGGGATTCGAGCGTACACTTCCGCCATATTCATTTCTAATTGCCAGCATACACTCGTACACGTTGTATACATAAATGTAATAAATACATATTTGGTTTCAAACTCGGAAAAAGGATACATTCGCCCTGAATTATCTTCAAATGTCACTTCCGGAAATTGTGGTTGTTGTTTCATTAATTGATTGACTCTCGCCGTTTCTGCTGTAAAGGCAGTAAACCCGTCTGTTCCTACATAAAACAACAAACTTCCAAAGAAGCAAA
The DNA here is from genome assembly GCF_022812285.1 of Alkalihalobacillus sp. LMS39. Classification (NCBI taxonomy): domain Bacteria; kingdom Bacillati; phylum Bacillota; class Bacilli; order Caryophanales; family Bacillaceae; genus Alkalihalobacillus; species Alkalihalobacillus sp. LMS39. The sequence continues at coordinate 2,003,240 of NZ_CP093300.1, read as the reverse complement.
CAATGAGAACTGAAATGATGTGACGCCGACTGTTATTCATGTAAGTCACTTCCTATCATTAAAGCTGAAGGGTTGCTACTACCACAAGGGAAGACATTAGTGATGACAAGCGCCCCCTGCTTTTAGCAGTTACCATGTTCTAAATGGTGGCGATCCAGGTGGTGCATTCACGATCATATCCACGATCGGGACAACGTACGCCATCGCAACAACAATCATCATAAGGACAACCCAAACACCCCATCGTTCTGTCCAATATCCTGATTTGTCACCAGGCTCTTTTTCTGCAATCGGAAATTCTGTTTTTCCAATCGGCGCAAAAAACATCAAATGGATGACCGCATACACTTGGATAACAACACTAATTAATAGCAGCACGGCACCAATTCCAATCGCCATCATATAAGGATCCCAGCCAAGTGCTGCGGCATGATCGCCATATGTTGTAAATGATGTTCTTCGCGGAGAGCCGAATAATCCTGCTGCATGCATCGCAAATGACATTATTATCATAGCAACTGACCAGACAATCGTTTGCCATATCCCAACTTTATTCATCGTAGGGGTTAAGACTCTACCTGATAAATAAGGGATTAACCAATAGCTAATGCCAAAGAATGTCATCGCTACTGACATACCAAGAGTAAGGTGAAAATGCCCGACTACCCACATTGTATTGTGAACAACCGAATTTAATTGAAATGTAGTTTGAGCGATGCCACCCGCTCCTCCTGCAATAAAGGCAAGCATGGCAATGAATGGCGCTAAGAAGCGAACGTCACCCCATGGCAATTTTTTAAGCCAACCAAATACCCCTTTTCCTCCTTTTCTTCTACCCGTTCGCTCCATTACAACAAATAAAGCATAAGCCGTCATTAACGAAGGAAAACCGATCGCTAAACTCATAAATACATGCATATATTTAATAGAATCTGAAATACCAGGGTCAACAATTTGATGATGGAATCCACCTGTAATGTTCATAATGACTAAAGCGATCACGACGACACGGGTTAACGTGTCATTCCAAAGCGTCCCACCAATCACTTTCGGAACAACGACATACCAGGCAGAAACAGCTGTTAAATACCAAATATTGACCGCAGTATGCCCAAATGCCCAAAACAATGTCCGTGCGAGCATCACATTAATAGTATCCACCCAACCAAGGGACCACGGAAGAATAAGAAACAGAACTTCAACTGCAACAAACACCGTTGCCCCTAATAGCAATACGAAAGCGCCAGTACTAAAGAAAGCTAAGATGGGAAGGTGCTGACCTTTATGGCGTTTTCTCCAATTCGCAACTTGAATAAATGCGCCAAAACAACACATCCATATTCCTAATACGACAAAAACTAATCCTATATAAAAAATCGGATTCGCCCTCATCGGTGGATAAAATGTGTACAATACAGACGCTTCGTTCATGAGCACCATAATTACGACTAATACCGTACCAAACATACTTAAGCCAAAACCGACCCACCCCATCTTCCTTACTTTAGGAAGAAGTCCTCCGAGGGTGTGAGAAAGACACGAATAAAAATAACCAATCATAAAAAATCCCGAAAAGATAACGACTAATAAGATGCCATGTGCCGTTAATGCTTGATAATAAGTAAACCATAGTGGCAAATCAAGCAAACCCGCACGATTTAATCCTTGAAGCAAGCCAAAAAAACCACCCAAAAGCAACGCAATAAAAGCTACAAATAAATAGGATTTCGCTAACTTCGCATCTTCCACATTGACACCTAACACTTCATTGATTTTATGTCTACTTTCTGTATGAACTGCTTCCACAAGACTCCCCCCTGCTTTTTCACGCTATTGTGTCCTTCATTACTCTTATAAAGGACACTTCTCTTGCTTTTTCACTCTGTTTAGTCCTTCATTACTCTTATGAAGGACACTTCTCTTGCTTTTTCACGCTGTTTTGTCCTTCATTACCCTTATGAAGGACACTTCTCTTGCTTTTTCACGCTATTTTGTCCTTCATTACCCTTATGAAGGACACTTCTCTTGCTTTTTCACGCTGTTTTGTTCTTCATTACCCTTATGAAGGACACTTCTCTTGCTTTTTCACGCTGTTTTGTCCTTCATTATCCTTATGAAGGACACTTCTCTCGCTTTTTCACGCTGTTTTGTCCTTCATTACCCTTATGAAGAACACTTCTCTTGCTTTTTCACGCTGTTTTGTCCTTCATCACTCTTATGAAGGACACTTTATTTCACGATAATTGTCGTTGCCATAAACTGATGACCCGCACCACAAAATTCATTGCACAGCACCAAATATTCTCCTGGCTCAGTAAAGGTTTGTGTCATAGTTAATACATAACCTGGCATAACCATTCCATTCGCGTTTGTACCTACAATTTGAAAACCATGAATCACATCTTTTGACGTTAATTTGAAATGAACCGTAGCGCCAGCCGGAATTTCAAGGTCAGCAGGCGTAAAGCGATACAGTTCTAACACCATGACGACTTCAAATTCATTTTCACCAATTTGCGTGATTCCTGGATTATCAAAAGGTGCGGTTTCATCGACTTTTTGCGGATCAATTGTTTCCATCCCTCCTGGCGGTGCCATCCCTAATGCAAAAGCTTGATACCCCGTTGCAATCATAAAAAGTAAAATCATACCAAAACTTAATGAAAGCCAAATTTTTTCTGATTTATGCATGTTTACACTCCCCCTTTTCAAACTCTAGCTAAATAAATACCGTATAAAATAAAATAAGTAACTAAAATGACTGCACCAACAAACCCTAAGCCGATTGCCGTACCTCGTAAGGAGCCTTTTTCATTTTTTTTAGGCATAGACATGTGATTCACCCTCCTTTTCCTTCATTTTAATTGAAATTCATTCTCAAATACGTGATTGATATCACAATCTAGGAATTTATCAACACAAAAAAGAAGGCAAAGGAACCCATTAGGTTTCCTTGCCTTCTTTTTTGTACGGGGAAAACATGCTTTCGGACATCTGTTCCGCTATTTTATAAAAAAAGGGCATTTTTCAAAAGTTATCGGACATAGGTTCCGTTATCTGGCCAATTTAGCTTGTTTCCATCCCTGTTTTGGCGATATAACGGAACAGATGTCCGTAAAGAATTCAACAGGGCATATTTTTAATGGAATAGCGGAATAGATGTCCGAAACGTCAAAGCTAGAGAAGCCTTGCCTCATCCACCTTATTCTTCAACCGCTATTGGCTTCACATTTTCTTGTGGCACCCAACCCTCTTCTTCCGTTTCCACATTCTTAACCCAAAGCCATCCGTTTAACTCTTTCCTTTTTATGATTCGTTCACCGACTTCGACATTTAACTCCTTCGCAATGTAATCCTCTATAATTAATGCTTCTTTCCCAACTTTTTTAATGATTTGTTCAGGAACCCAACCTTCTAATTTTTTATCTAATGTAAAACAATATACCCAGCGCTCCCAACTTTCATTTCCTGAATACTTTTCTCCAGCTATAACAGCTTGATTCTTCGAAAGTTGAATAGGATTCGGATAACTGCTTTTATGCTGTTTCATTACTTTAAACATATTACATTGTTTGTCTTGAATCATAACAAAACTCCTCTAATCTAGAATATCAAGTATCGTATAATGTCCCTTGCCTCGGAAGTACTTCGTCCCAAACAAAACGAGCTCTTGTTCTTCCATCTCATGCTCTTCTGAAATCAAGTCTAGCGCATACTCAATCGCTAGATCCTTTCCAAAAGGCGTCCCATTATTCCACACATATACGATGCTGATGAAGATGAAGATAAGAAAGCCAAGTGACACTAGAGAAATCTTTATTCTCTTCAATGCTAACCACCACCCTATTTATCTAAATTCATATAATGTGTGGACTTGGCATATTCAAACCCTTTTTTAAACCCAACAGATTGATAAAATGAGTCTGCTTTTCGAGTATCTGTGTACAAAATTAACGTATGAAAATATAATTTCGCTTCCATGATAAGTCGATTGATTAACAACCGTCCAATTCCAGTACGTCTCAATTCTTGATTCACATAAAACCGTCTCACTCTCCCAATAGTAGAATCGTTTGAATACGGGTCTTTATTCAATCCAGCAAGAGCAACAAGTTCTTCTTCTTCGCTAAACACACCAAATAATGCTTCGCCACGGTTACTAAATTGATTTTCCCCCGTTTTATACTCTTCTTCTACTCTTTCAACAAAACGAAAACCTTCAGCCTTACTCTGCTCTTTTAATTCCGTCAAGTCATAGTGTAAGAGATTATGTATCTTTTTTACGTTATATTCCATCATCCACTCTTTACTTTTTCTCGCATTTGTTTCAGGTGATGGCTATCATGTTTTAAAAAAATTTTCACAAAGCTCTCTGTTGATAGCTTTCGTTTTCCTCCACCAATTGTAAATCGAACATTTTCATCAATAGTGGAGATTTGTGTTATCAATTCTTTCCGTGTCGATATAAACAAAGTGATGATGTCTTTAACAGAATGATCTTTTAACATTCTAATTCCTTCATGATTCAATTCATCATGGTTTGGAAAAGGAGGTAAATCATTTCCATCCTGCATGTAAGGAACCATTAGTTCAAGGTTAAATTTATCCCAATAATATAAATGACCAATGATTTCTCTAATCGACCATTTCCCCACACTTAAAGGCTCGCATAATAGTTCCTCATTCATATCCTGAAACTGAATGACTTCCTCGATTGTTACTTGAAATTGCTGTAACGTTTTATTCATGTATCACACACTCCCTTGATGAGTTTCACAAACCTATTTATTTCCATATTTTAAAACGTCCCTCTAAAAAAAGCATTGATGCTGTTTTTCAAAAAAACTTAAAGAAAGGCCTGTCAAAACCTTTTCTTCCCTTACCTTTTCAAATCCATTTTTCTGATACAATCGAATAGCCGGAAGATTCAATGAAGCTGTTGCTACTTTTATGAGCGGAACAGGATATTGCCGTTCAATAAAAGATAGCAGCTTTTGCGCAATTCCTTTTTTAAAGTGGTCGGGATGGACGACGAGCCGATGAATATCTAATTCATCACTCTCTATTTTCAGTGAAATCACACCACATAACTTTTCAGCTTCCCAATATCCGTAAAATGTTTCACCGCAATATTGTAATGAATAAGCCGTATCATGCAAAGGGGGAATATCAGAGGACCCTATAAGACTAGACTCTATTTTATAAGAAGGAAGTTGCACTTGCAAAACCCTCTCTGCCTGTTCTTTCTTCGTAATATCGATTCTTTTAATCATATGATTCCTTTCTGTTACTAATCTCAGTTATCCGGCATCGAGTATGTCACTGTATGTTTCGTATTGTCCTCTATCGTGTTATACATGTCCGTCAATACTTCAAACGCTCTTTCTTTGGATGGATACGTTCCAAGCACTCTACTCCAAGTACACAAAAATCCTTTATTTACAATCCCTTCAATTCTGGTATTTGTTGAATAATCTCTCACTCTGATTTCCTTAACATTTATAATATTTTTCTTATTTTGCGTCATAACCCATAACATAAAAGCTCTCCTCCACGTTTATAATCTCCACTTAACGACCTAACTGTTTGATAAAACAAAAACAATCATGGACACGTTTAAATTGACCTCTAATCGTTGCTTTATCTTCACCTGTATAATGAGCAAAAGCTAAAATTGGAGTAAATTGGGGAATATCACAGTTACAAACCTTTAGCTCCTTTGGCTCTTCTAAAAAAACGTGAAGATATGAATCTACTTGCACAAACTGCCTAGATTCATACCAATGGTGCACCCACTTATCATCTCTTGTCCACGCTTCAAAATAAGTAATCCCGATATCTTTTGCCAACTTTTCAGCTTCGTGTAACAGATGACTTGCAATACGTTTGCGACGATAATCTGGATGAACGGCGATATGCCATATCATTCCACCTATATTAGAGCCCTTTGTACAAACCGTATTCGGTTCTGTTTCATATTCAATATCTATCAGTCCAACTATTTCATTGTTTAAAACAGCTACTAATTCAATCGCTGGATTTTGATAGATTTCTTTTTTCGGTAAAACATTATCATAATAAGCCGTATCCAAAAACGAAAGAACCCGACAGCGAACCCAACCGGTTTCATCCTCTGGCTTATATGGTCTTATTTCTAACATTTGAGTCCTCCTTCTAACAGTCGCCATAATGTCTGGGGCTAACCTCTTCAAGTTTACCATTATATTCCTTTTATTAAAATGAATATTTTAAAACTGTTCTTCACTGCATTCCATTTCATAATAAAAATTGTCCCAGACTCACATTTGATTGACTCAAATGGATAATGCTCATTCATACACTAATCAAAAATTGCTTCTTTTTTTCGGTCTTTTAAAAATTGAAACGCCATTTTGATTTGTGATGCTGTATTTCTTCCTGTAGATAATTCTGGCAGTTGTTCTTCACTAAAAAAACGAATATCGTTTGTTTCTATTCCGATTTCCGCAAACCCTCCGATGATTTCACATTCGATAAAAATTTTATAGTAGTGGTATGGTTGCGGTGGGTGGGGATGCTTATTCATATCTAGGATGGCAAGTAGTTTTGTTGGAACAACATCAAACCCAGACTCTTCTTTTATTTCCTTTACAATATTTTCAGAGGGAGAATGCTCGATGTCACAAAATCCTCCTGGCAATGCCCATTTATTATCAATTTTTTCTTTCACCATTAATATTTTATCTTCCATCCATACTACACCACGCACATCAACTTTTGGTGTGTGATATCCCTGTTCTTTTGCAAACAAGGTCTTAATTTTTTCCATTTTTATTCCTGTATGTTCAGCCATTATCTCCGCACTTATGTTTCGCAATTCTTCATATCGTTCAATATCAAACGCATCTTTCGAAAATGCTAAACCCGATTGGGACAAAGCTTGGATCCTTTTCGCCCACTCCAACCATTTATAACTTGTCTTTTCTTCTAAACTCGTTATGAAATCACTCACATTTGCAAAATAAGAGTTTGGCTTACAGGTAAATTTTTCCGAATGATATTCAGGTAACCAGTGTACACCGACTGTATGAACATTCGCACGATTCCCCGCTTCAATATCTGCATCACTATCGCCAATAAACACCGCATCGGACTCTTGTACACCTAACAAAGTTAAAGCCTTTATTACACCTTCTGGATGCGGTTTCGGATGTAGGACATCATCCCCAGTGATGATGACATCAAAAAGAGTTGTCATCTGAAGAGCGTCTAAAGAAAGATTCAAACTTCTCTTTCCTTTTCCAGTCACAATCCCAAGTTTCATCCCCTTCTTTTTCAGACGATGGAGTACGTTCATTATTTCTTCATTCGATTGTACGAATTGTGCATGCTTTTCCTCGTATATTTTATAATAAAACTCAATCGCCTCTTTTTGTTTGATACTTCGAAGATTCTGTTTTATAATTCCTGTTTCTGAAGGGCCAAACATTGCTTTTATTTCATCTGGAGTAACATATTTACCATCAAATTTGTGAAATACTGCTTGAAACGCTTCAAAACAAATCGGTAACGTGTTAGCCAAAGTTCCGTCGAAGTCAAAAATATACGCTTTAATGTAAAACACACCCTTTTTTATCCTTTCTCCTAATATTACCAAAAAATAGATTGTAAACATACTACGTCTAACGAAACTCTTATTCTACTCAATTAGAATAAAAACAACGACCTAAATGGAGCATCGAAAGCTCAAAAAAGGCTATCCGTTTTGGATAACCTTTTAATCCTTTACTCAAACAAATCCGTTACAGCCCCTTTTGCCGCTGAAGAAACGAGTCTTGCATACTTTCCTAATGCACCTTTTGAAACTTTTAGTGGTGGCTGTTTCCACTCTTTTTGTCGGCGTTGTAACTCTTCTTCTGAAACATCGAACATAATTTCCTGGGTTTCGCTATCAATTGTAACGGTATCCCCATTTTGTAATAACGCGATCGGGCCACCAACTTGGGCTTCTGGTGCGATATGACCAATGACAAACCCGTGTGATCCGCCTGAAAATCTCCCATCAGTAAGGAGTGCGACTTCTCCACCTAAGCCTTTTCCAACAATCAAGGCGGTCACTGATAACATTTCCGGCATTCCTGGTCCTCCTTTTGGACCAGTGTATCTGACGACGAGAACATCTCCCGCTTTTATTTCATTTTTCATGATTGCATCAGTTGCTTCTTCTTCACTATCAAACACTTTTGCCGTTCCGACAAAACGAGATTTTTTCATCCCGGACATTTTCGCAATGGCTCCCTCAGGCGCTAAATTTCCTTTTAACACAACTAAAGGACCATTCGGCTTTAACGGGTTATCAAACGGACGGATAATATCTTGGTCTTTTTGCAAACCATCTACTTCTGCTAAGTTTTCTGCTATCGTCTTGCCAGTGACCGTCAAACAGTCTCCATGAAGTAAGCCTTTTTCTAATAAGAGCTTCATGACCCCAGGCACTCCACCAATGTCGTTTAAGTCTTGCATCGCATATTTTCCACTTGGTTTTAAATCAGCAATATGTGGTACTTGTTTTCTAATCCGTTCAAAATCATCATAAGTTAACTCAACTTCCACGGATTGCGCTATCGCTAAAAGGTGAAGGAATGCATTTGTCGAACCTCCAAGGGCCATTACAACTGTAATTGCATTTTCAAATGCTTTTTTTGTCATGATGTCTCTTGGGTAAATACCTTTTTCAAGCAGTCCAATCGCTTTCTTTCCGGCTTCCTCACATTCAATCGCCTTATTTGGTGAAATAGCAGGGGTTGACGAAGAACCTGGAAGGCTCATCCCCATCGCTTCAGCTGCTGAAGCCATCGTATTCGCGGTGTACATTCCGCCACAAGCCCCAGCTCCTGGGCAAGCGGTACATTCTACTTTATGTAATTCTTCTTCTGAAATTTGTCCTTCATGATATTGTCCAACAGCTTCAAATGCACTGACGATGTCGACTTTTTCTCCGTTTAAAAAACCAGGTTGAATCGTTCCACCGTATACGTAAACAGCAGGGATATTCATCCTCCCAATCGACATTAAACAGGCAGGGGTGTTTTTATCACAACCTCCAATTGCAACGATTGCATCAAATCGTTCTGCATTTGTGACGATTTCAATTGAATCTGCAATCGCTTCACGACTCGGTAAAGAATATCTCATTCCTTCGTGCCCCATTGAAATTCCATCAGATACCGTAATCGTGTTAAAAATTAACGGAGCACCGCCGTGTTGTTTTGCCCCCTTTTTCGCGCTTATCGCCAACTCATCAATATGCATATTACAAGGTGTGATTTCACTCCAAGTGCTTGCAATTCCAATCATTGGCTTTTTAAAATCTTCATCGGTAAATCCTACCGCCCGCAACATCGCACGGTTTGGCGACCGATTGACCCCTTCACTAATGTCCGCACTTCGGATACGTAAGTCTTTTTTATTCGTCATCTTTTATTCCTCCCGCCTTAACTAATACTTCTTTCTTGTCCAATAACCGTAACTTTTTGTATTCAAACATTATGAGACAAGTTCTTGTACTAGGATCAACTTCCTCTCCTAGTTTTAAACTTATCATTTCCTTTTTTACGCATAAATTATATTTTTTTCATTTATTAAAACCAAAAGAGCTGTTGCTTCGTCTAAAATAAACGAAGAGAGTATCACTAAAAAATGAACGAGAGCGACAAAGATATGCTTGCTCCAAAAAAAACTAGCGACCAATACATTTCTTTAAAACACTTCAAAGAGGAGGGCTAAATATGACGTCACAAAAGTTTGATGATTTTGTAAATAAAGTCACTTCAAAAGTGAAAGCAAAAGAGACTCACACACTAATCAAAAAGGAACTGTCCAATCATCTTCAACAGTTAAGTCAAACATTTCAAAAAACAGAAACTTCAAAAGACGAAGCCGAAGAAAAAGCAGTTCAAGAAATGGGAAATCCCTATACAATCGGAGAACATTTAAATCGCCTTTATCGGCCAAAAATTGATTGGTTACTTATCGTGTTGTTTTTCATCATTGCGGGGATTGGTTTTCTTCCATTAATTCACAGCGATTTCGCTATCAATTATTTAGGTTATCAAGCACTCTGGCTTACTCTTGCAGCTATTGTTGTCGTTTGTCTTACTTTTTTTGATTATCGAAAATTACAACATATGTGGATGATATTTTATGGGGGTGGCTTAACACTTCTTATTTACACTTATATTTTCGGGTATACACTGAATGGCGTAAAGAGGTGGATATCTGTAGGTGGAATTGAAGTCAACTCAACAACATTAAGCTTACTATTATTCTTCATTGCATGGGTCGGCATTATAAGTAAAATTAATGAGTTTAACAGCTGGTTAAAGCAAGCTTTATTATTCTCCTTATTTTGGGTACCTATTCTTTTCTATATGGTTCTACCCCAATTTATATATATTATTATTTATTTTGTCTGTATTCTGACAATGTTTGCTTTCTCGAGAGTCCATAAAAAACTAGCGACTAGTTTAATTCTAACTAATATCATAGCAGGTTTGGTTGTCATAATGAGTATGTTTTCTTCCTCTCGCGGAGTCTACTTTTATCATAAATTAGTTGCTTTCTTTAATCCCAAATCGTACGAAGATGCGTTCGGATATATATATATTTTAGCTAAAGAAGCACTTTCTCGATCGGGTTGGTTTGGAAATGGTTTTCATGATGAGTTCATACAGCTACTGCCTGGTACACATACTGATTTTGCCTTTGTTTACCTCGTTTACACATTTGGTTGGGCATTTGGGATAACCATTTGTCTTCTACTCTTTGCTTTCATTGCGAGAATTATTAAAAACACCTTTAAAACTAAAGATTCATTCGGTAAGTTATTAGTTATCGGTGGTGCTTCTATATTTGCGGTGCCAGCTTGTTGGAGTATTTTAATGGCTTTTGGTATTGTCCCAATCATTGGAGTATCATTTCCATTTATTAGTTATGGAGGAAGTGCACTACTCTTTAACTCTGTTGTATTAGGCCTTATTTTAAGTGTGTATCGACGCAAAGATATTGTAAAGCCAACAATCGCAGATATAAAATATCGGTCAGATGGGGCTAACTGAAAAAACTGACGCCCTGTTCCATCATAGTCTCTATCGGACATTTGTTCCGCTATTTTCAGAAAAAGTAACATTTTTCAAAAGCTTACGGACATACGTTCCGCTATTTTAAAGAATCAGCCTGTTTTCATCACTCTTTTCGTTAATTAACGGAACGTATGTCCGTAAGAAATGAAAAAGGTACGTGATTTCACGAAATAGAGGAATAGATGTCCATACCGTTTGAGCTAATCCCAAAAAGCACTCTCTTTATCGGAGAGTACTCTTTTTCAAACTTTCTTCTTCACTCCCAATACCTTTCCATAATATCCCGCGTCCATGCAGGCTGCTTAATCGATTCTGTTGGCAGAAACTCCTCCATTACCGGCTTTATATCAAGAATAGGCGTTTCGTTCAAACAATCCAATCGTTGAACATACAATTCTCTTCCTTCTCTTTTTAATAATCGCACTGTCGTTAATCCTAAACGATTCGGTCGATTTTTCCCTCGTTGAGCAAAAATCCCGACTTTCGGTAATTCAAGATTGTTTCTTGGATGTCTCGCTCCTAGTTCAATTTTTTCTTCTTTAACTTTGTGAAAATAATAAATAATTTCAAGATGGGAAAAGTGTTCAATCCCAGCTAACGCTTCTTCTGGAATGGTTCTATCGATTACAATTTTAGAATCCACTATTCCCCAATTATCGTCTTGGATGTTAACTCGCTCATTGTAAGCTATTCCAACTGGTTGTAAAGTTATCATAATTTCATTCCTCCTTCGCGTTTTTCATCGCTTTCCATATCGTCCAGCGATCTTTTTCAACAATCGGCCCATCCTGTGGTAATGACCGACGAATAAAATCAGTAAGCTCGCTAACTTCGTTGTCATCAAGTGCATGTAATAAACTTCGACCTGTTCTGTTTTTAATATCTTGAAGCAATTCGTCTTTTTGCTCATACACTTTTCTCGTTTCCCACAATTTCATTTCTTCGATATTTGTAAACCCTTGATTTCGTAATGCAGTAACAACCGTTTTACTTTTATATCTGCGTGCTCTCTCGCTATTCATCAATTGCGGAAATCTCTCGAAAAAATAACCTCTAATATGGTTTCTGTCTCCTTTTAGGAAACAGTCTTCAGGAGTACGATCTTGAATAATAAACGTACCACCACGTTTTAACACCCTGTACGCTTCTTGAAAACAACGTTGTAAGTCATCTAAATGGTGAATCAACGCTCTTTGTATTATGAGATCGTATTGTGTATTTTCCAAGCCTGTTTCATATGCAGTGCCATACTTCAAGGATATATTTTCGTAGCTTTGACAATTTTCCTTTGCTCCTTCAAGCATACTCTCTGAAAAATCTACACCTGTCACTTTGCTTACGCCTGTATCAGATAGTGCTTTTGCATAAATTCCTCCGCCACACCCAATATCTAATGCATGATCTACAGTTTCCATCTCAACTAGCTTACGTATCGCTTCTATCCACGATCGATCTGCATTTCGTGTCGTATACGTTTTCTGATGTTCATGACTATGAAAATTAATCGTCATCTCTTTTCTCCCCTTCCATATCGCTTCTTTTTAAGTATAATAAAAATAAACCGATAAGAATAATACTCGTTTTTTATCAAAACTGATAAGAGAAACTTATACATAAGGAGACAAAAATGAAAATAGATGAATACCGATTGTTGATCGCAATTAAAAATGTAGGGACAATTAGAGGCGCTGCTAAAGCATTACATCTATCGCAACCTGCGATTAGTCAAAGGGTGAAACAAATCGAGGAACACTGGGGTGAGAAACTTTTTATAAGAACAAAAAAAAAACTTCTCATCACACCCGCGGGTGAAAAAATTATTGAATTTGGAGAAGAACTAATTGAGCGCGAAACAAAACTACTAGATGAGATTTCAAAATCAACAAACGAAGTGATGGGAAGATTATCGTTAGGTGTTTCTTCCGTTGTCGGTCAATACCTGCTTCCAGAAATTCTTGAATCTTATATCGAACAGTACCCTCAAGTTAACATTGAACTGTTTACCGGTTTAAGCCAAGATATCCGTCATTCCATCAACCAGTATCATATCGCCATTATTCGAGGAGAAAAAATACAAGATAGGCAAAGCCATCACCTTTTTTCCGATAAACTTTATATCATTGAAAGAAAAGATGTTAAAAAAGAAAAACTATTAATTGAATTTAAAAGTGATCCTAGTTTTCACTCTGTTGTCGATGAATGGCTCACCGACCACCCTAATTGGCGGCCAACTAAAAAAATAACCGTCGATCAAATCGAAACATGTAAACAACTAATGTTACATGGAATCGGAATGGCCATCTTACCTGAGTCGGCCATCACCGATTTAGACACTAGTCTTTATAATATCCATCCGTTAATTTCACAAGAGACACACATCTCACGACCGACTTGGATTAGTTATTCCGAAAACGCAACAGACCTTCCACAAGTAAAAGCTTTCTTGGATATCTTGACAAGGAAAAACTAGAGAGTATCTACCTGTTACTCTCTAGTGCTTCATATTCTATATACTTGTTATTGTATTCCGCATAAATGAAATCTTTTTGTTGCTCATCAGCAAAGATTTTAGTACCAACGGGGAGTGTGTTCGATATATACGCAGCTCCTAGTATCATTGGTTCAGTTTGGGAAACCTGTTGTTTCACTTCCCCTAGTTCCTTCCACTCCTTTGACAATTCATTCTCTACATTTCCAGTATCGCCGAAAATCTCACTTTCGGTTGATATCATCGGTTTATAGTCTGCTCCGGCTTTTGTTTCTTGTTGTTCATTGCATCCTGTTATAAAAAGCAACATCAAAATAAAAAGAGAAAACCCCATTTTCTTCATTTGAACCATGCCCCTTTCAAATTCTATTATTTATTTTGTTAGCTTATGATACACTTAGCATATCAAATTTTTCCAAAAAGTCATGTCTTTTTTTTAAGAGAATCGAGGGGATTATCGTTGTTAGAGGAAAAACTAGAGAATTGGGTTGAAAGATTCGAAGAAAATAAGTATTTGAATGGTTCACTTTTCATTCGTTATCATGACAAAATATTGTTAAATCAAGGCTTTGGTTTTGCAAATTGGGAACACCATGTTTCAAATACTGCAACGACAAAATATCGAATTGGTTCCCTAACAAAGGCATTTACCGCCCTTGCTATTTTTCAATTGCACGAAAAAGGAAAGCTAAATGTTAACGACAATATTACTAGGTATATTCCTGCCTATCCAAATGGCGATCGTATCTCGATATACAACTGTTTAACCCATACATCAGGTATTCCTAATTACACAAGCTTTCCTGACTTTTGGTCGACAACAATGAGACTTCCTTCCACATTACCGCAATTGATTGATTCTTTTAAAGACCTTGAACTCCACTTTAATCCTGGAAGTCGATTTGAATACTCAAATTCTGGCTATGCTATCCTGACTGCCATTATTGAGCACGTCTCCAATATGTCTTATTCTGATTACATTCTAGAAAATATCTGTCGACCATTAGGGATGGTTAATACTGGTTGTGATGACGGGATTCAGGTCGTTCCGCAATTAGCTTCTGGTTATTCTTATTGGGAAACACCAATCCATTCTGCTTATGCGGACCTTTCTTTTCCATTAGGGGCTTATGGACTTTATTCGACAACAGAGGACTTACACCTTTGGGATAAGGCACTCTCATCATCTCAACTTCTTCCTAAAGAGCTCACTGATTTGATGTTTACGCCACATTTAAGTTCTTATGCTTGTGGTTGGGTGGTTTCTGACATTTCAAACCGGAGATGTTTGCACCACTTCGGTGATATAAGTGGATTTTCAAATGATTTCCTTCGCTTTCCTGAAGACAATGTAACGATTATTTTCCTTAGTAATATCGATGTAACCCCTGTCACACAAATCACTCGTGAAATCGCAAATCTATTATTCGAAAATAAAATTGCCGTACCTCCTCTAGCAAAAGCGATTCCTAATACAAACCTGTCATCGTTTAATGGAACGTATCGTTTTGAAAATCAAGAAACAACATTACATATTACCATTGAACGTAATGAACTTTACTTCATTGTTCCAAAACGATATGGAGTTCGCAATAAATTTAAGCTAATTCCTATTGAACACCAGTCAACAAAGACAACGTTTGTAACCGAAATGATTCACGAGCAGCTCACCTTTTACTATTCTTCATCAAATAAAATTGAACAGGTTGAGTATAAGGACTATAACAACAATCGTTATATCATCTGGAAAGAAAGCTAGTTTCACAAAAATAAATAATGTGCAAAAAACCCTAAAGAATAAGCTGTAAGGAAGATTTGATTTCTTCCTTACAGCTTTTTTTCATAAAAAAAGTTGCAATCAATGAGTATATTGTATATATTGTACATATACAATATCAATCCAACGAGCGAGGTTTTCCTATGGAAATCATCATTTCAAATCATTCGAAAGAACCGATTTACGAGCAAATTTTTACACAAATTAAGAAGCAAATTTTATCAAACAAGTTAAAGGCCGGAGAACCTCTTCCTTCTATGCGTCAACTCGCTAAGGAGTTGGCCATCAGTGTCATTACGACAAAACGGGCTTATGAAGAACTCGAAAAACACGGCTTCATATATTCGGTTGTCGGGAAAGGATCTTTTGTCGCCGAACAAAACAAAGAAATGATGAAAGAACGAAAGATGCAAGTCATTGAAGAACAATTATTAACTGTCATTCAAAACAGTAAAGAAATTGACGTCTCGCTTACAGAATTACAGGAATTACTTACGATGTTATATAAGGAGGAAGACTAATGGAAAATATTATTGAATTAAATAATATTCAAAAATCATTTGCTGGATTTCAATTAAAGGATTTTTCCCTTAATGTGAAAAAAGGATTTGTAACAGGGTTTATCGGTGGAAATGGGGTTGGAAAATCAACGACAATTAAGCTCATTATGAATTTATTGCAACCAGATTCGGGGTCGGTTTCTGTCTTCGGCTTGAAGTATAAAGAGCATGAAAAAGCAATCAAGCAACGGATAGGCTTTGTTTTTGATGAAAACATTTTTTATGAACAAATCACTCTTGCAGAATTGAAAAAAATCATTAAACCCGCTTATACAAATTGGGATGACGATGTGTTTTATGAATACGTGAAAACATTTGAATTGCCACTTAATAAAAGGTTAAAAACGTTCTCAAAAGGGATGATGATGAAAGCTTCCTTGACGATTGCGCTATCGCATCATGCCGAATTAATTATTATGGATGAACCAACTTCTGGTTTAGACCCTATTTTCCGACGAGAACTGTTAGACATCCTCCATTCACTCATGCAAGACGGAGAGAAAACGATTTTTTTCTCGACTCATATTACAACTGATTTAGATCGAATTGCTGATTATATTACGTTTATCCATAATGGTGAGCATATTTTCACGAAGGAATTCTATCAAATCGAAGAAGAATACGCGATTGTTAAAGGTAGTATGGACTTATTAGATCGCGATACAGAACAGGAATTTATCGCTGTCCGCAAATCAAATCATGGTTTTGAGGGCTTAACTGCAAACAAAACACGGGTTCAGTTAATGTTTGGAGAAATGGCGTTAATCGAGAAACCAAGCCTTGAAGATATTATGTATTATACGAAGAAAGGGGAAAATCTAAATGTACACGCTCATTCGTAAAGATTTACTTTTACAAAAATATACCCTACTAATCTTGATTCCTATTTTGCTCATGATATTATTTCTTGAACCAGCAAGCATCTGGTTTGGAGTCGTATTTAGTATCGCCACGATTATGAATGTTTTTGTCATGGATGAGAAACCAACGATACATGTTCTATTAAATTCCCTTCCCTATACACGAAAAGAAATTGTAAGTTCAAAATATGCCGGCACATTCATTTTTACAGCGATTTTTATTTTTATCATATTTATCGGCCATCTCATTTTCCATCAAGAAATATTGCCATGGAAAGAACCGTTACTCATTTTATCTCTAGTGATGGTATTTACTTCATTTTACTTTCCTTTTTCTTACCGTTTTAAAACACAGTATCTAACCTTTGCTGGAATTGGATTGTTGGCTTTGTATTTAATCACTGTCACTCTGTTTATTCCTAACTTACATGATAGAGTTAGAGACTTCATGCATACATTACTCATGTTAGAAGACGCCCAAGTATTTTTATTAATAATAGGTAGCGCATCTTTCCTTTATGTTTGTTCTTGGCTGCTATCCATCTATATTTATAGTAAAAAAGGAGAATGACAGGTTTTGAGCATCGTTCGGACATATGTTCCGTTATTTCAATGATTTTGCCTCGTTTCACCTTCTTAACGGACATACGTTCCGCTATTTGGCGAAAACAAGCAAACTCAATTATGAATTTCGGTTAATAACGGAACAGATGTCCGATAAGATTTCAAATTAGCCATTTTTCTATACAATAGCGGAATACATGTCCGTTAGCCTCTCCTCGACCCTCCGACACTACTCACACTCAGACAAGACAGCTTCAATCATCGGCATCATTAACGTATCAACCATTCTTTCAACATACCCTCGGTCAAAAGGTTTCCCGATAAATACACCACGATACGTAATTAGCGCTGGCCCAATATCTGCTAGCAAGTCGAACTCCTCTTCAGTGAGTGAATGCCCCTTCTTTAAAAAAGGACAAACAATCGATTTAATTGCTTCTCTATGACGCCAGTAAAATTCGTTTCTAAGTGCTTTTTCTACTTTTTCATTTGACGAAGCTGCATTATAAATCGCCGTCAGCATCGTTTGTGCTTTGTCATCGTCACATTGAAAAAGAAAAGACAACATATCAACTAATTGTTCTCGCACGTCTTGTTCACGATTTAAACTCTCCTCTAGTTTTTGAAAAGGACTTATCATGGAGGCGGCATCGATAACAAGATCAGCTTTAGAAGACCAACGTCTATATATCGTTGCTTTTCCGACTTTTGCTTTTGCTGCAACCGCATCAATCGTTAAAGCATCGAACCCGTTTTCTGCTAACAACTGTAATGTCGTTGTCAAAATCACTTCGTTACGGGACATATCAAGAGGTCTCCCTCTTTTGCTTTCTTGTTGTTCAAGTTGCTTTGACATCGAAAGTCCTCCCTCTTTCTCGAGTCTCGCTTTTCTTCCTTCAGTTTAACATCTTAATAAAACTTTTACAATTACGGAACTATTGCGTTTCGTATTTAATGGTGGTACTATTATTTAGCGAAACGATTCCGTTTCATATATAGAGAACATTGGAGGGAGAGACGATGGCAGTTATCGCTCAAGAAAATGCTGCAACTTCGGAAACGAGTAAACCAGAGGTGAACCCGATTCCTATTCTTGCAGTGCTATTATCAGGTGCATTCGTTGCGATTTTAAGTGAAACGATTTTGAATGTGGCCTTAAATGTTATTACAGCTGATTTCGGTGTTGCTCATAGCACCGTACAATGGCTTGTGACTGGATATATGCTCGTGATTGGTACACTAATCCCAATATCCGCTTATTTTATGCAACGCTTTACGACTCGACAATTATTTATTACGGCGATGTCCTTGTTTACAATCGGAACAATCATTTGTGGAGTTAGTCCCGTATTTTCGGTTTTATTAGTTGGCCGTTTAACACAGGCGGTCGGAACGGCTCTTATGATCCCGCTTTTAATTAACATTATTTTAACTGTAATCCCGATTGAACGACGCGGGGCAGCGATGGGGATGGTCGGTCTTGTCATTATGTTCGCACCAGCGATTGGACCAACTGTTTCCGGATTAATTGTCGAAAGTTTAACATGGCGTTGGTTATTTTTCTTTATTTTACCAATCTCAATAGCATCGCTTTTATTCGGAATGAAAGTACTTATTAATATTTCAGAAACATCAAAACCAAAGCTTGATGTTCTCTCATTCTTATTGTCCATGCTTGGCTTTGGTGGTATTGTTTATGGATTTAGCGCAGCTGGAAAAGGGGATGCAAGCTTTGCCGATCCGATGGTGTTCTCCTTTTTGCTCGTTGGGTTCCTATCTCTTGCCTTATTTAGCTGGCGACAATTAAAAATTGAAATACCGTTACTAGACATTCGCGTATTCCGATATCCGATGTTCACTCTCGGTCTATTGATGGTTATGATCGTAATGATGACGATGTTTGCGATGATGCTCGTTATGCCTATTTACATGCAAGGAGCATTATTGTTTTCAGCTGTCACTGCAGGACTTATTATGTTACCCGGCGGATTATTAAACGGTGCTATGTCACCAATTATGGGACGGCTTTTTGACAAGTTTGGTCCTCGTCCACTTTTAATTCCGGGGACGATTATTCTTGCTATTATCGTTTTTACTTACCGATATACAACACCAGGCATCCCCGTTTGGATCGTAATTATCCAGCAAGCCATCTTAATGATAGCTGTTGCGATGATTATGATGCCTGCGCAAACAAATGGGCTTAACCAAATTCCAAAGCATCTTTATCCACACGGAACAGCGATCATGAATACATTAACGCAAGTGTCTGGAGCAATCGGTGCAGCCTTATTTATTTCAGTTATGGAAAATGGCCAGCAAAGTTATTTACAAACGAACGGCATTAGCAATCCGACTGGTGAAGACATGATTGCTGCCCTCACTCACGGGTCACAGCAAAGCTTCTCCACCGGTTTCTATCTGGCTCTTGCTGCGATTATTATGTCTTTACTCGTTCGCAGAGTAACACAGCCTAAAGAAACAAAAACTCAGTAAACGCAAAAAAAGCCTGTAGATGATGTGGGAATGATCTGCCCCGTAAATGTTAGACACCATTCTAACGTTTACGGGGGTTTTTTCATGGCCAAATTTACAGCTGAAGAAAGAATACAAATTGTTTTACGCTATGTATATGGGAACGAATCTATCAAGGCAATTGCACGGGAGGCATTTGAATTCTGTGTTATAAGATTCTATTGGACAAAACAAGAGTAAAACCGGAGAGAAGTGTCTAATAGAAAGGCTCTATTAGACAAAACGAGTGCACAACCGGATAGAACTGTCCAATAGAAAGGCTCTATTAGACAAAATGAGTGCAAAATCGGAGAGAAGTGTCCAATAGAATACTACTATTAGACAAAGTACCCTGAGTATTATAAACGGTTACATGGAGGAGAGTACAGACTTTCAGATGTGCAGGAAATTAAAAAAACGCGGGAAACGTCCTTTCGTTTCAAGGGAAGTGCGGAGCCCTGTCCGCTTTTGAAAGTGAACCCCAAGTAATCTTCTTGAATAAGTTTTCAAAGTTCACTGCTAGACCAAAATTTTTATGCTTTCTTATCTTTCAAAAAAAGACTGAGTGAAGTGGATTTCTTCACTCAGTTTTTTTTAATATCCTTATTTATCTACAACCGGAAACCAACCAGGTGTATTCATAATCGTTGTCCATAATGTATCCGGGACAACTAGTCGTTGTTGGTCCTCTTTTGTCATCGTTGTTGCGATGTCATCTTCTTGTCCAGCTTGAACTTTTTCAACCCATTTTGGTTCGACAATCAATTCGCGTCCTAATGCAAGTATAGGTACACCTGTATTAAAAGCTTTCATGACATCATCTGGTGTATGGAGTGACCCGACACCGATAATCGGAACCTTGTCACCAACACGCTCATGAATGAGGACAACTCTCGATGTTTTATCCTCTTCATCCCTAATCGACCCTTGCCAAAAATCTTGGACGGAGATATGTAAATAATCAAGGTCTTGCTCTGCTAACTTGTCAACAAACAAAAGTGTATCTTCCATTGTAATTCCTGGGTTTTCTACCTCTTCTGGAGAAATTCGATAACCAATTAGAAAAGGGTGTTTTGCATACTCTTCTACAACTGTTTTCACTTTATCAATAACAGCTATCGGAAACGCCATCCGCTTTTCAATTGTACCGCCCCACTTATCTGTGCGTCGGTTAGAATGCGGAGAGAAAAATTGTTGAATTAAATACGTATTCGCCCCGTGAATTTCCACCCCATCAAAACCAGCTTCAATCGCTCGCCTTGTTGCCTGTCCAAATGCTTCAATAATTAAATCCACTTCTGATTCTGTTAACTCGCGTGGTGTCACTAACCCCGGACGAAGCGCAGCCACCGCACTTGCACTAACAGATTGACCATCCTCTAACAATTCAGGTGGTGCCATTCTACCCGCATGAAAAATTTGCAAAATTGCTTTAGCACCTTGCCCTTTAATCGTGTTTGCTAATCGCTTTAAACCTGGGATCATCTCATCCGAGTCTGCGCTAATTTCATTCACAAACCCTTTGCCATCCCTTGTGACATAAGCAACAGCAGTAATAACCGCTCCCACACCATTGGAACGTTCTTTATAATAGCCGAGTTCTTCCTCACTCACAGCACCATTTTCTTCAGATGCAAAATTCGTCATCGGCGCCATAACAATCCGATTTTTTATATTAACTCCTCGTTTAAACGTAAACTCGGTAAATAACGGTTCATATTTTTTATTCATTTTTTCAACCTCCTTTTTCTCGTATGTTTATACTAAAGAGTACGACTTTATTATGCAAATAATATGCTTTTTCATTCGGGCTTTATAAGTATTAAAAAAGTCCACCTTATACGTAAAATAAAATGGACTGACTAATAGTAATATAATGATAACGACCTTATCCCTCGTTAAAACAAGACCGCTAATAATATCGTAATCAGTAGCATAAAAACACTAGACCAGATTAATATTCCTTGAAGATGATCTGTATTTCGCTTTTTACTAGAATCATAGTTCTTTTGAATGGTATGGTGGTGATGCTCGTCTGGTGGAACATACGTTGTATAAGTTGGATTGGCGACTTTCCCTCCGTGATAAACAGCTTTATACAAAGGGAATGAACTTAAAAACAAGAGCAAAAACAAACCGAATCCCCACATTTTTATAAGTTCTAAGTCAAAGCCACTAGTAAACATTAAAACAAGCAACGTTAGTATTATATAGGACTAAAAGAAATACTCATTCCGTAAAGTAAATTTCTTACCACCGACTTCACCTCCCAATTGATATGCATGTAGTTTAATGTGAATCTCTAACGGACATCTGTTCCGCTACTTTATCAAAAAAGACTGATTCTCACATGCTATCGGACATTCGTTCCGCTATTTCAGGAAAGTGTGTTGTATTCAGTTTAAATTTGGTGAAATAACGGAATAATTGTCCGAACGATATCTGAAACACTACATTTTTGTTGAAATAGCGGAACAAATGTCCGCTACATCTAAACAATTACCCCGTTATAATACAGATACTATCAAAGCGACTATAATTATCACAACAATCAGTATCCCGGTTCCTTTCCAACCTAAACTGCCAACCAAATCCACTAAACTTCCACTACTTCCTCGATGAAATGCATCATTTGCCTTACCTAATGAATTGCGCTTTAACTCTTCTTGTCGCAGTCTTTCTCTCGTATTTTCAGGAGATTCTCTTTTATTACTCATCTTCATTTCCGTCCCTGATTTCTTTTATCATCTCAACCCGATTTCCAAAAGGGTCTCGAAATTCAAACCGTTCATAATGAGGAATCGGGACCGAATCTAGAATCTCAATCGAATGACTCTTTAATTTTTCTTTCCAAAATGCTAGATTTTCTACTTCATAGGCTAAATGAGCTTTTGTTGATAACCGGTCAAAACCAGCTTCTGTTCCGACATGAACTTCTTTTCCCCCCACCTGTAACCAAAACCCGCCTCTCCCTTGTAATGACGCTGGTTTTTCGATTTCCCGTAATCCTAATACATTACAATAAAACTGTTTTCCCTCTTCTTCCTTACCTTTTGGGATTGTAATTTGCGCATGATGTAGGCCAATAATCATCAAAACATCCCCTCTCTGTTCTTATCTTTCATTTTAACAGATTATGTTAATTACGCCCACCGTAATAAGGCTATGTCATGATATTTTTATTTACCGATAATAAGATGTTGTGTCACTGTTGGTAGTTCAGTAAGGCCTGTTTTCAAAAACTCTGGATATAAAATAATCTTGTTAAGCTCCTCAATAGGAACCCATTTATACAACAAATGTTCTCCTTCTTTTCCATAAAAAAAATCGCTTTTTACATTCACTTTATCAGTCGTAGAAACTTTGTAAATCAAGCCAATCTCATGGAATGGCTTTCCTTTGTATTCAAAGAAATTTTCAGTAAACCAAATCAACTGTTCAATTTCAACTTCATATCCGAGCTCTTCTTTCATTTCCCTTTTAATACAATGGCTCGAATCTTCCATCAGTTCCACTCTCCCACCCGGAAGAGCCCAATATTTATCATCTTTTTGTTTATGTAAAAGGACATGGTGATCCTTTATTAAAATAGCAGCGGCTCTATAATTAAAAACACCTTGCTCTAAATAAAACGTAATATCCACCGTTTCACTCCTCCAACTCTTATTTTTGCGATATGGCATTAAGCCATTGTTCATCCCATTGAAAATATACTTCGTTGCGATCCGATTGTTCAAAAATAACTTTTGGATAAGGAATCGCAAGGTCTGGTATGTGATCCAGATGAAAATATTGTAATTCAGCTGTTTCCTCATCCTTTGGGCAGAGTGTGCCTTCTATCACTTCACATTCAAACACAAAAATATTGTACTCTACTTTATGTCCATTCGGATATTCGTAACGAAAGTCCTTCCCGCCAAACACACCGAGTAAGATTTTAGGGATAACAGTTAAGCCTGTTTCTTCCCAAACCTCACGAATAACAGCTTGGGCAGGTGCTTCCCCTAGTTCAATGGCACCCGCTGGCAAACTCCACTTTTCTCCATTCCCTTTATTTTGAAATAAAATTTCTCCTTTTTCATTACGCACGATTGCAGCAACACTAGGCATAAACAAAAGATCAGACCCGATTTTTTCTCGAATATTTTTATAATAAGAAGACATAGCCAATATGGAACACACCTCTATCCTTAAATTGTATAGTTATATTTTACTTCTTTTTACAAAATTTTTTAACAATAAGTTTGTAACACAATGGTATAATTTAGTAAAAAAGTATGTAGCGGAGGGTACAGTCATAAAAAACACAGATAAACTTGATTACAATATTCTTTTTATTATTTTTCTATTATTCGTTGCAAGCTGCTATTACATCTTCCAAGCCCAACACCTTGAGCAATATGGGGACGGCTATTTGCTGAAACAAATTCTCTTTTGTATAGTTGGCTTTATTATCATGATCTCGGTCGCTATTTTTGATTTTGATAGTTTAAAAAAGATACATTGGATTTTATATGGCCTAGGTATCCTCATCTTGCTTGGTCTTTTTATCGTTCCTGATGTACTCGCACCGAACATTAAAGGTGCTGTTAGATGGTATCGATTACCTTTTATCGGTTCATTTCAACCTTCTGAACTCATGAAAGTATTTTTAATTATTTCGATGAGCTCGATTCTATATAGCCATAACCGTAAGGAGACGATGAGTAAATTTAAAAATGATAGCCTTCTTTTACTAAAGCTACTCGCAACCATGGTCCCTCCCATTCTCATTTTCATGCGTCAACCAGATATGGGTGTGATTATGGTAACATTATCGATTTTTATTTCTATCATCCTCGTTTCCGATATTGATATTAAATTAGTACTTACGATGATTTTAACTCCGGTACTTGCTATTTTCGGGTTTGTTTATTTATTTTTTACGAAACACGAGGTCCTAGAAAAATATTTTTTAAATCACCTCGAGCCTTACCAAGTGAAACGATTTTACGGTTGGCTCATGCCAACAGAACATTCAGATGCTGGCTATCAAACAATTTTATCGATGTCTGCTATTGGGTCTGGGACGATGTATGGAAGAGAAGATTCCTTGTTTTATTTACCAGAAGCCCATACGGATTTTATCTTTGCAGTCATCGGACATACTCACGGTTTTGTTGGTACAAGCCTTATCGTAATTTTATATTTTTTCCTTATTTATCGAGTGATTATGATTGGGTTACACTGTCATGATAAATTTGGCTCTTACCTATGTGCCGGAGTAGCAGGAATGTTGGCTTTTCAAGTGTTTCAAAACATCGGAATGAACGTTGGATTACTTCCAGTTACAGGGTTTGCATTACCTTTTTTAAGCTATGGTGGGAGTGCACTTCTAGCTTCATGCCTTGCCATTGGATTAGTGTTAAGTGTGAAATACAATACGAAGCAGTATATGTTTCAAGATGACGACGAGTAAACAAATGGAAGGAAAAGAGTTGAACCATTTGATTATATGGTCAACTCTTTTCCTCTTCTTCCTATTCGATTTCCCGTACCATCCTATTTTTCCAATGATTAACGGATAAACGCTAACTCCCTTTGTGCAAGTGCATCCTTTAACCATTGCGGATGCATTTTTAATAAGTTGTTCGGTAAATCATCGACATCAAAAAATTTAATCTCTAGTGATTCCTCTTCGTTACAGCACAGATGCCCACCTGAAATTTCAGCAAGGAAACACGATGTAATAAAATGAACTACTTCCCCGCTTGGGTATTCAAACCGTTGTGAATCTGGGTCTGAGTATACGCCAATTAACTTTTTGATTGTAATGTCCACATTCGTTTCTTCTTTTACCTCTCGAATTGCTGCTTGTTCAACGGTTTCTCCGATTTCAATGTGCCCAGAAGGAATTCCCCACAATCCAACATCTTTCCTTTTTTGCAGTAACACTTGCTTTTGCTCATTGAAAATAATAACCGCTACTGCCGCTTTGACTGCATCAATTCTTTTCATCATTTCCCCTCCTCAATTAAGAAAAACGCGGGAGCGTTTTTTCGTCTAATATGTAAAAAAAAGCCCGAAGCAAAGTTTCAACGCATGCGAAATACGCTGAACCTTTCCCCTCGGACCTTTTATGTCAATAGGTGCCTTTTACATATAGTAAAAGATGTAGCCCTCGGTCACTGACCTAGTGTATACACTAACGGAACCCTAGCTACAATTTTCCAGTTCTATTCTATTTTACTCGTTTTTCATGCTAATGAAAACGATATAGACAAAGAATAGTGAAATAGTTCTATATAAATACGTTAATTACAAAACTGTGAATCTTCACTGACACCTCTGGAACAACGGTGACGAACATTGACATCTTCAATATACCAATACTCATTTTCTCGTTTCATAGACAATTTAATATCTGTTCCAGATATTGAGTCATCATACAAGCCATAGCTTAAAATAAACCCTTCTGCCATGTCTTCACTTACCATATTAATTCTCGTCGTAATTTCCCAAACTTCAATACCAAGCCATTCACTATATTCCACATCATGTAGCCATGCTTGTAACAACAATCCTGGCATGTCCCAATTTTGATTCGGTGCAGCTAATTCTTCTGCAAAATCAAAATCAGCATTTTCCCATTCTGTTACCCCGCTCGTCCAACCCATTTCTTCTGCCGCAGAATCGTCTTTCACATATTCCCAAAGCTGAGTATCCGCGTTATTCCATAATTGTGGCGCTTCATCTTTTGGTATTTTAATATAATCATCACTTTCATCATTCGAACAACCATTTAAAACGAAAAATGCTAGCATCATAAAAAATAACAATCGTTTCATATTATCACCCCAGACTAGTTTACTATATAATATCATATACCTTTTCAAATATGGTAAAGTTTTCATTAGTTGTGTTTATTTTGAAGTATTGTTTAAAATAATTCAAAAAAACCACCAATATTAAAATTGATGGTCTGCGATCGTTATTTACTTAGGAAAGATTGTGTTTTTTTCTTACATACATAAACCATTTCATGACTCTCATTATCGATAGGTGTCTCGTTCCAATCTTTATAAACATCTACAATTTCAAATCCATGAATAAACAGAAGACGCTCCATTTCTTTTGGATAAACATATCTTAAGCTAATGTTTGTGTTCTTTTCATTAACGGTTTCATCTGACTCGTTTTTATACTTACGGATTGTCGTATAATGCTGGATTTGTTCTAGGGCATCATATCGACTAATTGTGTACACATCGACAGGGCATTGCGTCTCATCATCCGTATACGTTTTCCAATATTCTTCGGTACTCGGTTGTAGTAATTCATCTTCGCTCGGAAATCTTGTCCCAAAAATGAACACACCGTCTTCTTCTAAATGTTTGTTTACTGAGACAAGTAGCCCATCTTGAGCCTCACTCGTTAAAAAGTGTTGAAACGAGTTTCCAACCGAATAAATCAATCGACTCTTTATTCCTAATTCGAAATTTGTGCAGTCTTGTTCGACCCACTGAATATCTACGTTTTTCTTACTAGATTTATTTCGAGCTTCCTGTAACATTCCTTTATGTACATCAACACCAACTAACGTATAACCACTTTTCGCTAGTGGAATCGTCATTCTGCCTGTCCCACATGCAATGTCAATGATTATTCCTTGTTGTTTTGCAGCCCACTTTGTTAAGAACGGAATTTCAGGTGTATACGGCTCATTTTCTTTATCATATAAAATTGGGTCATCGTATTCTTCAAAATTATCTTTACTCATATTATTTTTTCTCCTTTAGTTTAAACTTCAGTAAAACTAGCTAACAAAAGTGTATCATATGTTTCCATACCTTGTATTCCATTTTCCATTAGTCATTAAATCATTTATTTTCCTCCTTGTGTGCATCTAGTTTTTACGATAAAATCAAATTAAAGTTTCCTTAAGGAAACAAATTTCACTATAGGAAAGTTCGGTGATAATATGTTACTTCTTCAAGTCGTTATCGCTCTTTTGATTCTTTTGATTGGTCGTCGTATTTTTTATTCATTTGTTCGAAAAGATCCTTTGTTCATTCAAATTTCGCGTTATGTTGGTTTTATCGGTATTACACTGTTATGTCATATTTTCTTAGGGCCAAAATGGACTTGGTTTTGGATTATCGGCTTCCCGCTAATCGGTTTACTTATCCATTTTATTATTGTAAAAGTGAAAGGATTCAGCTTTATCAACCCTGGTGAAGACTATGATAATTATCGAGGTTGGAAATGATAAAACAGAAAGAAAGGTAAAGCCCATTTTTTCGACTTCACCTTTCTTTTTGTTTTTCTATATAACCCTTGAAAATCAAATCTGTTATTTTTTTCAACAAGCTAGGTTAATTGTTCCATGGTAAATTAAAAAGATTTATTCCTTACAGCAAACCATTTTATTAAATCCAACTCTATTTTTTTGCACGACAATGGTATTAGTAAATGATATTGTAGTAATCCATGAAAATCTTTTCAGCGAAAGCATTCCTTTTTTCGTAATAACTAATGTCATCCTCTTCTAATAAGTGTGTTGAGGAACAATTGTCTTTTGTTAAATGAAACCCAACATAAGAAATATTGACACTCACAATACTCTCCCCTTCTTTACCATAGCCTATAAGTTCTCCTATATTTGCATTATATTTAACGCAATCATCTTCTATTGATGTTCGATTTCCTTCTTGATCTACATAGTAATAGTATTCATGTATAAATCCGTCATTCAAATCCGAAGAGGTCACAAAATAACCTTCTTCATTAATAGTAATGATATTATATTTCCCCTCTTTTTCAACTAATGGTGCTCCATGTACGCTATGAAAGGCAAATACTTCTCCCTCAAACCCTTGTGGAATTAAATATATATTATTAGATGCAGTAGTCATTATGGAATAGTACAAATAAATAGACAATATAGCAACTAGTGTACCTATAAAGATGCTAAGGACAATTCTAACCACCTTGCTCAGACGGTTTATTTTTTCTAATACTAGATAAACTAAGAAGCAAAAGAATCCAGAAATTAAACTAAAAGGGACAATTATAAGAGATATCCATATCATTGATTCTATAATAGAAAAATAATAAACATCCGGTTCCCTTAGTCCTTCTGGTATGAAATTAGTAAGTGATAATACAAATGAAAGAACAATAGCTATAATTAAAGATAATAACAGAACTTTTAATAATCTCATTGGTAGAACTCCTCTCGGTCCTCTACAACTTATTATCTCATATTATTAAAGAATGGAAAATACAGAAAAAAAGTGAAGCCATTTTTTCGCCTTCACCTTTCTTTTTGTTTTTCAATATAATCTTTGAAAATCGACTCTGCTATTTTTACATTTACCCCATCTGTTAATTGTAAAAGCATTTTCACCATTCTAAACAGCTTTAATTGGATCGTTGAGAATATGACGATACCGATTTGTTGTTCTTTTACAAATCCACAATACGTATGAAAGCCCATCGTTGTCCCGCCATGATGAATGACGGGGTAGTCACTCCACTTTTTTGTTTCCAGCATCCAACCTAATCCCATATGGCAAGTTTTCCACGGTGTCCTTCCATGGAGCTCATGGGTCATTTGTATCGCTTGTGACAAAGAACTTTCCCGTAAACCTAGTTGATATTGTAAATACATCAGCATGTCTTTTATCGTGCTTTTCAAAGCACCTGCCCCAGCCATAGCAGGAATTTCAAGTGGTGGAATTCGTGCTCCTTTTTTGTTATATGCGGGTACATACCTGTTCATTTGCTCATTCGAAGGCGTTACACATGTATCGTGTAACTGTAACGGTGTAAGAATATGCGTTTTTATCGCTTCCTCATATGAAGTTGCCCCTACAATATCCACTAACAAGTTTCCTAATAAACCTACTCCAATATTCGAATACTTCCACTTCTTATCAATTTCTCTTTTTAAATCAAAGTCTAAATAAAATTGATGAAAGTCAGCTTCACTATAATATTTATATGGGTTATCCTTATCATGTTTATTCTTTTTCATGCGTTTTCGAATCGTTTTCATATCCTCTCTCGGTAACCCTGAGAGATGGGTCGAAAGATGTTTAAACGTAATATCTTTTCCATTGTAGGAAAGAGCCTTCTCATATTCTCGTTTGTATGATTTTATCGGTTCATCTAACGAGATTATCTTTTCTTGAACGAGCTTTGCTAACAGCAAACTAGTAAACGTTTTTGTTGTCGACCCGATTTCAAATAAGTAATCGCCAATCTCATATTCACCTAAATGCTCAAACAGATCGCCTGTGATAAATGTTTCGTCTTTCGTCACAACACCGATCGCTATACTCGCATTTTTAGCATGTTTTAGTTCTTGTTTTACATATGGATTCGTTTGCAAATCAATCATAGAGAATCTCCCCCATTCTCATCATCATTATTATTTTGATAAAAGCCAGCCGCTTGTTCAATATAGTTTTGAAGTTCTTTTGACATAAAGGAAAACAAAAATAACGAGTCCTCACTAAATTCGACGGTTTCTAGTTCTTCTAAATCTCTAGGGTCGATCACTTCATGTAGACAAGTAAAAAGCTCCTCAATAATCACTTGCACTCGCTTATCGTCAGGTGGAACATCTTTTTCATAGTACTGTTGGATGTTCTTTACTAACTCTAAAACCTTATTTTCAATCATCGTTCGTTCTTCTTCCGGTAGATGCTTCATAAAAACTCGTTCGACCGTATCATCTGAAACATGGTTGGCCAGCCATTGTTTTTGAGCGTTCTCATGTTGGATCGAATGGATAATCATTAAAATCAAATCACTATGGATGTCTTCTTTAATCATCGTTTCTACTTTCGAAATGGTTTGAATGACATGGTCAAGCTCTGCCCGCTTTTGTTCAAGCAATTGTTTTTGCATTTGAAGAGACCGCTGCATACTACGCTCAGAGTCTTCAGATAAAAATTCTTTTATATCAGCCAATGAAAATCCTACATATTTTAACGTTACAATCTGTTGCATTTTGAATAAATCTTCTTCTTGATATAACCGATGCCCTTGACTTGAATAAACAGACGGTGTTAACACTCCTTTCCGGTCATAATAACGCAATGTCCGTTCTGTCACACCTGTCATGTTTGCGAATTTCTTAACGGTATACATGCTCTCACCTATCTTTCGTCTTTTCTACAACATACATCATGACGTTAGGTCAACGTCAAGAAAATTTTGCTATATTGTTTTTACTTGCAATGGGAAATAAATGTTAAAATGGAGAGAGAAAACACAGAAAAGAGTGTCCATTAAGGGCACTTTACTACACGGAGGAAAAATAATGAATCAAATCACTGTTTTTATTGGTCTTGCAGGTTATGTCAATAATTTTGTGTAAACCGAAGGTTACTCCGTAGTGAACTATATTTTATTTTTTACTACCCCTCCCCCGGGGGAGGGGTAGTAAAAAAATTCCAGTTATTATTAATTTTCAGCTGTACCATATCGTTCTTCGAACATTTTTTGAAGAACTTCTCTTTGTTGCCCAAAACCATGAGCGACTTTTTGTTTGTTTTCGTTAAAACTGATACATCTTAAGTAGATTACTTTCTCTACTGCACGCTCATTTGGGAACGTTACTATTTTTCTAGTACGGCGCTTTATTTCTCCCATAAAACGTTCAATCATATTTGTACAGTATATCTTTCGATGGAGGATAGTAGGATATTTATAAAAGGTTAATAGAACAGGGAGATCTTCCTTCCATGACTTAATCACTTTCGGGTACCGTTTTGACCACTTCGTGCTAAAATTTTTAAACTCCTCATGCGCCATTTCTTTATTTTTAGAGTTGTAAATTGCTTTTAAATCTTCGGCAATTTCCTCTCTATCTTTCTTTCGTACTGCTGATAATGAGTTTCTTACTTTATGAACAATACATCGCTGTACATCTGCCTTAGGAAATACGCGTTTAAATGCTGCTTCAAGTCCACTAAGGCCATCAAACACCCCTAGTAAGACTTCCTCTACGCCACGTTCTCTAAGTTTTTGTAATTGTTGTTCCCACCCAGTGGAACTTTCTTGCCCACCGACATGAAACCCAAGAATTTCTCTAACTCCATTTTCGTTAATTCCCAAGATAATATAAACTACTTCATTTTCGACGTCATCTCTGCGTAAGTTAATATAAGTACCATCTAGAAATAATACAGAGTAACGTTTTTCAAGTTGACGGGATTGCCAAGCTTCTACGTCTTCAATCAAAACATCAGTGATATTGCTGATTGTTGTTGGAGAATAGGTATCACCAAGAACATTCTCTACAAATTTACCAATCTCTCTTGTACTCATTCCATCTTGATACATCTGTATAATAGATTCTCCAAGCCATTGTTCATACCGCTGGTATGGCTTAAATACTTTAGTTTGAAAGTGGTTTTCACGGTCTCTTGGAACCTTAAGGCTGGTAATATGTCCATATTTCGTGTCTAACGATCGCTCGTAATGTCCATTCTTTTGATTTTTAAGTTCTGGATGCTCTACTTCAAAATACTGTTGCATTTCTTCTTTCATAATTAATTCAAGCTTCTGTTTTACAAATTCACGAACCATGTTATCTAGTTGATCTGCAAATGGGTTTTCATTTATACTTTGTACCATAGGTAGGTATCTCCTTTCATGTATTTTCGCTCAATACGGAGATTACCCTACCTTTTTTTGTTTTTCAAGTCTTACACAAAATATTGTACAACACCGTCTTGCAATCCTTATACTTTTTTATTACATTCTTTCTGAATTCTTTTTAAGACGGAAATGGAACATTCAACGAAAAGCGCTTAGTCCTTTTACTAAAGGTAGACCACGTCTTTTTAAAATGATCGAGGTTCTTCTTTTCGTTCTTTTTCTTTCCACAAGTTTTTCGCTTTTAGCATCTGATTCAAGTGTATTAAGAGCCTTGCCTTTGTTTCTCTTTTTCTTTTTATTATTTTTAACGAGAGGGATAGAAGGATGGATTCGATTTCGTCAGGAAAAAAGCTATTATCATGAATGGTTAGGTGCTTTATTAGTCGTCATTAGTTTTCTATGGCTTTTATATAGTTATTTTCAAGTCAGAACTTAAAAAAATTCTAACGGACATCCATTCCGCTATTTTTACAAAATCAAGTGTTTTCTAATCGGTTCGGACATACGTTCCGCTAATCTTGTCATTTCCACTATTATGACACTGAATTTTTAAAAATAACGGAACAGGTGTCCGAACGGATTTGATAACTAAGCTAAATCGCAAAAATAACGGATTCAATGTCCGTAAGCCTTACTTCTTTTTCGTTATTTTCAACGCTTCCACAGAAAAACAAGCGATGTCCTTTGGTAAATCGTGCAACGGAAACCACCTTACTTCCCCTAGCTTATCCGGTTCATTATTTTTCACATCCCCATCAATGAGTTCCGTCGAATAAATAATAGAAACAAAATGTTCCTCCCGTTCTTCGTCAATCGTTTCCGCCGTACATAACAGCTGCTTAATACGAATATCAACATTCACTTCTTCTTTGATTTCTCTTATGACCGTTTCTTCTAATTGTTCATACAACTCTACCTTTCCACCAGGAATACTCCACTTATATTGCTCTGGTTCTTTTTTGCGATAGACAAGTAAAACTTCATGTTTTTCATTAACGATAACTGCCCCAACACCTACTACTATTTGCACAACAAACACATCCTCAATTATTTTTTCTAACTAGAAGGATATATTTCCCTAGTTCTAGAATCCTATAAAAGTAAAACTATACTATAATTCCCAAGTAAAGAAAACTATTATAAAAATTATACTAATAATCTATCAGAAAAGAGAGGGCGAAACAAAATGCGGAAAAATAAGCATCATCTTTTTATTTTCGTACTTATGTTTTTCTCGTTTGCTTTGTTAGCATGTCAATCCGAACACTTCGTAACATCAGGGGAATATATTAATGTTAACGGCCAAATTTATATGAAGTCTGAAGAAATTCAAGAGTTCTCCTCCGATTATGAAATCGATCAAGCCATCGGGAAAGTAAAGAAAAAAATTAGTGCTGATCAATATCCAAATAAAGATTTCCATTCTAATTACGAGCCTGTTGGAACAGAAGTGTTTTCCATTAAAGGCACCGACAAAATGGTTGTAGCCAATCATACTGTATACCGAATGATTTCCGATTAAAGAAAAGTTTGCCGTTTGGCAAACTTTTTCTACTTTACCCCTCTTGAGCTGGAAAATTTATATGATTCATAACACGGATGTTTTTCATTCAACTGAAACAATTCTGTGTTTGGATAATCATTAACATATTTTCCTTAAAAGAATGATCACAATCGGCTTTAATTTCTGCCAATTCATGTTAACATGGAGTGAATGGAGGTGGAATAATGAGTAAAAAGAAAAAGTATATACTCATCTTTATCGCTGGTCTTCTGATTACCTTGTTTATCCTTACTCCTTTATTCGGAAATCCACTCACTTCATTGTTTAATTAACTTTATCACTTTTTACAGGCTAGTATTATATCTAGCCTTTTCTTTTCAACTGACTAATGCCTTGACCACCATCAAAACTTCT
This sequence comes from Alkalihalobacillus sp. LMS39, assembly GCF_022812285.1. NCBI lineage: Bacteria > Bacillati > Bacillota > Bacilli > Caryophanales > Bacillaceae > Alkalihalobacillus > Alkalihalobacillus sp. LMS39. The sequence continues at coordinate 1,968,785 of NZ_CP093300.1, read as the reverse complement.
TTCTTAAAACGAGAGATAATTTCTATTTATTTTCGTTATTCAATCCCCCAGCTTGTAAATTCATGATCGCACCAAAATATTGTGAAGCTGTTGAAAATGCGATAAAGGCGCAAAGCTCACTAATTTCTTCATCACGAAAACTTTCTTTTAGAAGAGTAAAAATCGAATCTTGAATTGCACCTTTTTGTTTTAAAAACACTTCTGCAAATCCAACCGCAACTGCTGTTTTTTCATCAAATGTTGCTGGTGCTGGTTTTCCTTTCGCTTTACAATAGGCACACCCATTTGATTGAGCCAATGTCCGTCTCACTTGTTCTTTTAAATCACACGAAAGATACCCGCCCTTTTCTAACACTTCCCCTAAACGAGACCAGCTTTTCATAATATCTACATTATGTCCTAATAAACGTTCAAACGGTGTTTTCCCATAAATGGATTCTTTAATTCTTGTCATTGCTATCCCTCCTTAATATGTTATTATATAGAAGGATTTTTTCAATTCACATTAAATAGCGAACGAATAACTAACTATTACTTTAAATTAAGAATGAAATATGGAAGGGATTCTTTAAAATGAAATTAGATGAAACAGATAAGCGAATATTAGATGAATTAAAAAGAAATAGTCGCTTGTCAATGAGTGAACTTGGTCGGAGAATTAATTTGTCATCTCCATCTGTTACTGAACGAGTAAGACAAATGGAATCTTTTGGGGTTATCAAAAAGTATACGATTGAGATTGATGATGAAAAGGTGGGTTTTCCGATTCAATGTATCATTGAAGCAACTGTTAAAAACGGCGATTACCAAGCATTTACACGTTTTATTCAAACGTACCAAAACATTGACTTTTGTTATCGGGTTGCAGGAAATGCTTGTTATATGATGAAGATGCAATTTGAAACCTTTGCTAAAGCAGAGCAATTTATTAATGAAATGAATCCCTACGCCCAAACTGTGACACATTTCATTTTTTCTCAAGTGGATACTAGTTCAACATTAACTGATGAATCTTTGTAATTAAAAAAACACCGCTCCTGTTTTTCATGTACAGAAACGGTGTTTTCTTAGTTTTTCACTTTGTTTTGGCGTTTTTCTTTTACAACAAATACTATGGCATAAAGACTAAATAGTAAGGTTACGAACGAAAACAGCACAATTAATAACGGATAGTCTACTTGAAAAACAAAATATAGCAGATTAACAACAAACCCAAATCCCGCATAGACCCATAACATCTTTTCTCTAGTCGAGTTTTTCTCTTTGATTGTAATAGCGTACATTAATATCGCAGCAACAAACACGGAATACGAAAAGGGAGTCAACAAAATAAGAAACAAAGTCCAATCAAACACCTTATCACGCCCCTTTTATACAATTATAATAAGGATGCAGCTTGCTTTATGCTTTCTTTTAAATAAGATGGTGCGTTTGGATTCGTCAAGATTTCCTCTGTTGTTAACCACATGACTGATTCTACTTCATCCGGATTTTTTTCGTGCGCTTCCCCTGACTCATATTCACAAAGAAAGACGACATCAACAACACTGGCGCCATAATCTGTTACAAATGATGTACTCTGAACATACGTCATCTCGGATTTAATGATAACACCCACTTCTTCTTCAACTTCACGAATAATTGTTCGTTCTAATATATTTACTTGGCTGCCTTCAGTTTCAACCTTTCCACCAACTAAAGCAAGCTGGCCTGGTGCGTGTTCTTCATGTTTACTTCTTTCAATAATAAGCCATTTTCCGTCTTTGCTTATCGCAGCTTCTACATTTACTATAAACATGTTTCTCTCCTTAGCTTTACGGACATATGATCCGTTATTTTGCCAAAATCCTTACTTTTCTCAACCTTAACGGACATCTGTTCCGCTATTCTCTTAAAAACGACTCGGAAACCTTTGAAAACTATTAAAATAGCGGAACACATGTCCGAACACTCAAAGAAAACAAGGATTTTTATTGAAATAACGGAACATATGTCCGTTGTGATACCTCATCAATTTTTGGCACACTGTAACCTTACCACAAAATTTGAAATTATAGTATAAAAAGGGAAATAAGTCGCTATTTCATTTAATTCTTATTAAGGCTAACCTCTTCCGCCGTTTTTCCGTCAAGCGAAAATGGTCCTCCTACTAGACTTTCCTCGGTAATTGGAAATGATGTCCCACCAATCACTTGTCCGTCTGCTAACATGACATATACGTTCGTCTTTCCAAGTCCCTTGCCATCCCAATCATCTAGTGGATGATTTTTCACAATAAAGCGCTCCTCATAAATTTGTTTTCCAATATAATCTTCCTTGTTCGCTGCTTGTACTTGCCACACTTGCACCAAATATTCTTCATCCAATCGGTCTCGATCCAATGTGTATGGCTCACTACTCCATTCATGTGAAATTATTGTATACCCTTGTTGTTGTAAATGTTGCTTAGCTATAGATTGCATATCTGAATCACTATCGGCAACTTGACATCCAACGAATAATAATAAAATGAAAAGAAACATAAACCCCTTCTTCACCACATTCACCTCCTCCTTCCTTACAATAGACGTTTTCAAATCATTCATGTTACAATATGTTCGGCAAAAAACATGAATAGCCTAGCAGTTGGGTACGCTATTCATGATGTTTAGGTTGAAAAGGAGTTTGTATCATGACCATTGCTGCTTTTATCATGGGGTTAGCGTTTATTCTTATTCATTTACTAGCGAATGAACTTATTCCTACGAAACGAATTCATCGACTAAAGTGGTTTTCCTTTTCTGGAGGACTTGCTGTTTCTTATGTATTTGTTTATGTTTTACCTACGTTACATAAAGAACAACTCAATGTAAAAAAATACTATGATTATTTAACGATGGAATCAGAGCTTTATTTTATTGGCCTTATTGGTGTGCTTATGTTTTATGGGATTCAAAAAGTCGTCAGGAAGGCGCAAGTGAACGACCATACACATAAAGCACGGTTTTTGTTTTGGCTGCAAATTCTCTTTTTTGGGTTTTATAATATGTTAGTTGCTTATACTGTCATTTCTCATAACGTATCAGGGGTTCAAGCGGTTTTTTATGGATTAGCGGTTGGCCTTCATTTTATTGCGGTTGCCCATGACTTATGGAGAGAATACGCCGATATTTATAACAAAGTCGGCCGGTATGTCCTAGCTTTAGGTATTATTGCTGGTTGGATCCTCGGGGTCACAGTCTCCTTTTCCCCTATTTTTGAATCGATTATTTTTGCTTTTATTGCAGGGGCGATGATGCTCAATGTCTTAAAATATGAACTTCCCCCTGATGAAGAAGCTCATTTTCCTACCTTTGCTTTTGGCGTCATTTCGTATACGACAGTGACAATGGCATTAAAATTTTTCTTTCAATGGTAAAAGACTTCTCTCACATCATAATGTAAGAGAAGTCTTTGTATTATTGACCTTGACCTAAGGAATAGCCTAGCTCACCATTAAATCGGTACAAGTTTTCCGTTTTGATAAATTGAAGTCCTGCTTCCTCAACCCGTTCAAGTAATTGGATAATATGTTGATTTGTAACTGTTTCTTCTTGATTTGCTTTTTGGAAGCGACAACGCCAATGATCAACAGTAAACGTTTCTGGGAACCCATCTGGGTAAACTTTTACACCACGATTCGTAATGACCGCTAACGAAAACTGTGGACTAGCCAATTCTTCTAGCTTCTTTCCAATTTCATCAGGAGTCCATTCATTGTTTAGTAAAAATACATCAACCCCATCTAGTTCTTGAACAACGTCTGGTTTCGGTCTGTCTTTTACTTGTGGTGCTAGTTTAAATGCGGTTCCTTTTGTTTCTTCATTTTTATATTCGACTGGCGAAAACGTCAATGGCTTTTGACCTAATCTTTCAATAACTGCCTCTGCAAATTCCATCGTACCAACGGACTTTCCACCTTTGGCGATATCTCCTGTATGAACACCATCTTCTAACGTCTTTAGCCATGCATTATGAATTTTTGTCGCTACATCAGCTTGGCCGATATGTACAAGCATCATAATCGCCCCATTAATCAGTCCAGATGGATTGGCAATTCCTTTTCCCGCAATATCAGGCGCACTCCCATGTATCGCTTCGAACATTGCCACATGGTCGCCAATGTTTGCAGAGCCTGCTAAGCCAACACTTCCTGTAATTTGAGCGGCCACATCGGAAGCAATATCTCCATATAAGTTCGGCATCACAATCACATCAAAGTCCTGAGGTGAATCTGCAATTTTTGCCATTCCAATATCAATAATCCAATGTTCGGTTTCAATATCAGGATATTCTTGTGCAACCTCTTTAAATACTTTATGAAACAGCCCATCTGTAAGCTTCATAATGTTGTCTTTCGTAAAACACGTCACTTTTTTGCGATTGTTTTTTCTCGCATACTCAAACGCATAACGGACAATTTTTTCACTACCTGGTCTAGTAATTAATTTTAAACATTGAACCACTTCAGGTGTATGCTGGTGCTCAATGCCTGCGTATAAATCTTCTTCATTTTCTCGAATAATAACCATGTCCATATCAGGATGTTTCGTTTGCACAAACGGGGCATATGACACATTCGGTCTTACATTGGCATACAAGCCTAATGTTTTTCGAATTGTAACGTTTAAGCTTTTGTATCCCCCACCTTGTGGCGTTGTAATTGGACCTTTGAAGAATACTTTTGTCCGTCGCAATGATTCCCAATCATCATCTGTAATCCCCGAAGAGTGTCCAGCTAAATATACTTTTTCTCCAATATCAATAAATTCTGGTTCAATCATTGCCCCAGCCTGAGTTAAAATTTTCAATGTTGCATCCATGATTTCAGGACCGATCCCGTCTCCCCTAGCAACCGTAATTGCTCTTTTTTCCATATTCACCAGCTCCTTTCACATATCCTTGTTATTATACCCACTTTTGATTTTTGTACTATTGATTTTTTTAATATAAGAAAGCTATTGTACCCATCTAAAATAAGGTATATTCTTTTCGATATGCCTCTTTTTTACTAGTTTCATATTTTAAAAAAATAATGATTTTTTTGTAACGAAATAAATCTAGCGGAGTTATATAAGTGAAAGGAGGAACTAAATTGGACTTTGAGCAAATCTATCAGAAATACTTTCACGATATTTATTTGTATATTAAATCTTTAAGCAACAATGAAAGTATTGCTGAAGAAATTACACAAGAAGCTTTTTTCAAAGCATTAAAAGCAATTGATTCCTTTGATGGGTCAACCGATATTCGAGCCTGGCTGTTTACAATTGCAAAAAATACATATTTTTCGCACTACAAACGAAACAAAAAGCACCTCGATTTTACGGAAGAACATAGCACAGGCGTTCAACTCGTGAACCATATCATTAATGAGGAAGAAGCTTTTATTATTCATCAATTTCTTCATTCGATGGATGAGCCTTACAAAGAAGTGTTTTCCTTACGAATGTTTGGAGAACTCCCATTTGGAAAAATCGGAAAACTATTTGGAAAAAGTGATGGATGGGCAAGGGTAACCTTTTACAGAGCGAGAAAACAAATTATAGCGTATATGGAGGAGATAAATCATGAAAGAGATTAAATGCACAATTATTCAAGATGTGTTGCCTCTTTATATCGATGGGGTCGTTAGCCATGATACAAAGGAAATGGTAGACATCCACTTAAAGACTTGTGAAAACTGTAGGAAAGAATATGAGACCATGAAACAAGAGCTCTATATTCCCGTAGACAACCAAACGTCCCCCATAAAAAATATGAAAAGAAAATGGCGTAATAAAAAATTCATCGTTTCATTTGCATCTGTTTTCGTTACTGCCATACTTCTTTATGGTGCGTTTGCTGCTGCCGTTTATATTGAAACTGTAATTCCGTATTCAGATGAACTAATACGAATTGAAAAGCTTGATAATAATCAGTTGGTTTCTATTTATACTGGTGAAAGCTATGCAGCTGTACATACAACCCATCCTTTCCCAATAGAAATTAATGGAGAAATTCAACATATTAGTTTTATGTATTACACAAAATCATTTGCCGAGTCACCAACAAGAGATCTTTTTAATCTTAACAAAAATCATAAACAAGAATATATTTTTCCAATTCCTGAATTTACAAAAGTTGACGCCGTCTATTATGTTGAATATGATACATTCTCCGTAAGTGGTGGGAAAGAAACATGGCCTTCCATTTTAAAACGCGGCGAACTTATTTGGGAGAAGAAATAGTCGAATACTAGCATTGTAATTTTTAATTAAAGCGCCTGGATATTCAATCCAAGCGCTTTTGTGTTCATTTATTCACTGTATTCTTTACATTCGTCATAAGCAAAAATTATCGAAGGGGAATTGCAACAGTTGCCCCAACGGTAAGGGAATATGGGTCCAATGTTTCATTAGCTTCAAGTACATCTTCTACCGAGACATAGTCATATACGTTCGCTATTTCGGTTATTGTATTTCCTGGTTGAATGGTATGGTACACGACATTTTCATTTGTCTCCGTTCTTTCAACAACAGTGACTTCTGATCCAACTGGTAAATAGTACGGATCAACACCTGAGTTTACATTCAATAAATGGTCTAGGGAGACACCCTCATATAATTGTGAAATCGACCACAACGTATTTCCTGGTTGAACGACATGAGTGACATTATCACTATTTTCTGTCGTCGTTCCTAGTTGAACTTCTGTACCAATCGGGAGTGCTAATGGATGTAATGAAGGATTTATCGCTTTTAACTCCTCAACGCTTACATCATGATTTTCAGCAATCCCCCACATCGTATCTCCTTGTTCAATTGTCTTTGTCTCAGCCTTCACGGAAAGGCTTGTCCCTCCAAGCACCATTGCAATGGCTAAAGTTGGTACTAGAATTTTCGAAAATTTTCTCATCTCTAATTCCTCCTTTAGTATTGTATATTTAGTACATACCTTCATGAAGGAAAGAGTAAACATGTAGAATCGCTTTTTTTAGAAGCTACCTTTGCTATCGCGCTTATGACCGTGTTTGTAGAAATTAAATTTTTTGAAAAAATTACTCTAATTCTTATTTTTAAAAAGCAAATATTTATAATATGCCGGAAATTCCCTAACTATTGAATAGGCATCACGAACCTCTACAATATCTGCGTGGGCAGAATAAATGTCAGCCTTATCGAACCCGATTTTTTCAAAAGCAAGTTTCGTTCTTGTTATATGAAAGTATTGTGATATGACCATAACCGAGTGTAATTCTAATTCGTCCATGATTGTTTTTGAATTTTCCGCTGTCATAAACGAATTATATCCTTGATTATCTTCAATAATCACTTCTTCCGGTATTCCTTGTTTCACTAAGTATACTTTCATTACTTCTGCTTCATCAAAGCCTTCTTTCCCTGTCCCACCACTAACAATAATATAAGGAAAATAACCTTCGTCATAAAGCTCTACCGCTTTATCTAAACGCGCTTGCAATCGTTTAGCTGGTGTCCCGTCTTCATCGACTTTATTGCCTAACACTACAGCTACATCTACCTTTTCAATTTTATCGTTAAAGCCATCAATAACAATGGTAGTCGTATGGATACAAAACCAGAGCAACAATAAGAAAATAGAAGATAGTAGTATTTTTTTTACCTTTGTTGTAGTCATACTTTCCTCCGAGGTTTTTTCTATCATTCTACCATTTTTTGTTCATCACCGATTAATTATTGTAAAATATGGTATTCTATTTTTAAAAAATTTTGTAACCTTCCCTCATGTTTTTACACTAATAATTAAACAAAACTGTAAGGAGGATATTTTGAAAAACGAGTTTGAAAATGAGCATGAAATCCAAATCGTCTATCACCTTTATGTTAATGACGTGTACCGCTTTATTGTATCGTTTACAAAAAGCCAAGAAGTAGCGGAAGATTTAACGCAAGAAGTTTTCATAAGACTATGTAAGGCATTAAAAACATTTAAAGGACAAGCGGAGCTAAAGACATATGTTTTTTCAATCGCGCGGCATGTTGTTTTCGACCATTATCGAAAAAGAAAAAGAAGAGCGCGTATCCAAGAGTATCTCCTCAAAGCTCTTACATTCCCGCAAAAAACAACAGAAGAAATAGTAGAACAAAGAGAGTCGCTTTCCGAAGTCTATGTCGCATTAAATCAATTAAAACCAAAGTTTAAAATGGTCGTTATTCTTCGAGGGTTACAGGAGTTTTCAATAAAAGAAACAGCCGAAATTATGGGCTGTACAGAGTCAAATGTAAAAGTACTTTATCACAGGGGGATAAAACAACTTCGAGCAAGAATGGAGAGTGGTAAAAATGAAGAAAGTGGATGATAAAGAAATTATAGCTGAATTAAAACAGGATTTGAGCAACATCCCAATTCGTGAAAGCTTTAAAAAGGAGCTAGAATACTCATTAGTTCAACGATTTACAACGAAAGAAAAGACATCGTTCCTCTTACCCGTGGCTTCAGCACTTGTTTGTTTTGTTGTCGGTTTATTATTGCTGACTAGTCAACTAAATGAAAACAACTCCGTTGATATACCAAAATATGATTCAATTTTCATTCATTCATCCGATTTTGATGTAGACGTAAGACAACATTTATTTAGCTTATTACTTGAAAAAGGGATTCCTGTTGTATTTGTCGATGATCGTACTCAGTCTATGACTGATGAAAATGTTCATTTTATGTTACAACGCTCTGTGGATTCCGCTAGAATTACAACAACGGCCATTCAAGGTGAAGAGATGGGTCGCATTTTATTCGTATTACAAGGAGACTCTACGAATTTCGAGCATGATTACGAAATTGCGCTTACCCTGCATGAACAAAGTGAAAAATTATATCCTGGATTATCAAGAGGGGTTCTCGAAATCTCATTTGATAATGAAAAAGATGCACGACTGTTAATTGAAATTGGAAACAGGGAGAGTAGCGAGGAAGAGTTAATGAAAACTATCGAGCTCTTCGCTCTCGTTATTGAAAGCTGGTGGGAGGAAAATACTTAACGGACATCTGTTCCGCTATTTCTTCAAAAACCCTAATAGTTTGGTTATGTCAATAATTTTGTGTAAACCGAAGGTTACTCCGTAGTGAACTATATTTTATTTTTTACTACCCCTCCCCCGGGGGAGGGGTAGTAAAAAAATTCCAGTTATTATTAATTTTCAGCTGTACCATATCGTTCTTCGAACATTTTTTGAAGAACTTCTCTTTGTTGCCCAAAACCATGAGCGACTTTTTGTTTGTTTTCGTTAAAACTGATACATCTTAAGTAGATTACTTTCTCTACTGCACGCTCATTTGGGAACGTTACTATTTTTCTAGTACGGCGCTTTATTTCTCCCATAAAACGTTCAATCATATTTGTACAGTATATCTTTCGATGGAGGATAGTAGGATATTTATAAAAGGTTAATAGAACAGGGAGATCTTCCTTCCATGACTTAATCACTTTCGGGTACCGTTTTGACCACTTCGTGCTAAAATTTTTAAACTCCTCATGCGCCATTTCTTTATTTTTAGAGTTGTAAATTGCTTTTAAATCTTCGGCAATTTCCTCTCTATCTTTCTTTCGTACTGCTGATAATGAGTTTCTTACTTTATGAACAATACATCGCTGTACATCTGCCTTAGGAAATACGCGTTTAAATGCTGCTTCAAGTCCACTAAGGCCATCAAACACCCCTAGTAAGACTTCCTCTACGCCACGTTCTCTAAGTTTTTGTAATTGTTGTTCCCACCCAGTGGAACTTTCTTGCCCACCGACATGAAACCCAAGAATTTCTCTAACTCCATTTTCGTTAATTCCCAAGATAATATAAACTACTTCATTTTCGACGTCATCTCTGCGTAAGTTAATATAAGTACCATCTAGAAATAATACAGAGTAACGTTTTTCAAGTTGACGGGATTGCCAAGCTTCTACGTCTTCAATCAAAACATCAGTGATATTGCTGATTGTTGTTGGAGAATAGGTATCACCAAGAACATTCTCTACAAATTTACCAATCTCTCTTGTACTCATTCCATCTTGATACATCTGTATAATAGATTCTCCAAGCCATTGTTCATACCGCTGGTATGGCTTAAATACTTTAGTTTGAAAGTGGTTTTCACGGTCTCTTGGAACCTTAAGGCTGGTAATATGTCCATATTTCGTGTCTAACGATCGCTCGTAATGTCCATTCTTTTGATTTTTAAGTTCTGGATGCTCTACTTCAAAATACTGTTGCATTTCTTCTTTCATAATTAATTCAAGCTTCTGTTTTACAAATTCACGAACCATGTTATCTAGTTGATCTGCAAATGGGTTTTCATTTATACTTTGTACCATAGGTAGGTATCTCCTTTCATGTATTTTCGCTCAATACGGAGATTACCCTACCTTTTTTTGTTTTTCAAGTCTTACACAAAATATTGTACAACACCAATAGTTTTTATCGGTTCGGACATCAGGTACGTTATTCACGTAAATATAAAGATTTTCTCCATAATAATCACGTAGTAACGGAACAGGTGTCCGTTAGCTTTTAAAAAACATGGGTTTCACGTAAAATAACGGAATAGATGTCCGAAAGCAAACATCATTTCTATTTGTTTTTATCGTCATCGTTTCCCCAAGACATACCGGATTTACCCATATAATACAATACACCGACTAAAGCGAGGACACCTAAGATTCCAACGATAAATTCCATTAAAAATCAGCCTCCTTTCTTTCGTATATTGTAACATGTGTAATTAGTATTTTGTAATGTTGGATAAACTATGAACAACCAACGTTACGAATTGGAGTTGATATAATGCCTGTTCATGCATATTTAGTATTTAATGGAAACTGCCGTGAAGCGGTTGAATTTTACAAAGATGCCTTTCAGACAGAAGCATCACAAATGATGACATTTGGAGAATCCCCACAAAGCCCTGAATTTCCATTACCAGAGGATGCGAAAGAGTTAATCATGCACGCACGGTTGAATGTTTCCGGAAGTGAAATCATGTTCTCTGATAATTTTCCGGGAACACCGTATACTGTAGGAAACAATATTACATTGGCTGTCATCATGAACAAACAAGAAGAGATTACAGCAGCATATGAAAAACTTAAACAAGGTGGTCGTGTTGGGATGGAGCTTCAAGAAACCTTTTGGAGCAAGTGGTATGGTACTGTCACAGACCAATTTGGTGTTCACTGGCAGCTTAGTTTATTGTCGTAACAATATTGATAGTGCGAGTGGCCTTAGTGAAGGCTACTCGCTTTATATATCCCTGTTAATTATCCATTTATGTATCATCATATGTTTCCACACAAATTAAATTTATCATTCTCTTTTTTTCCATTTACAGTATAATAGAGTCATATTAACTATGAGGTGAACATGATGGACGCACTAATCGTAATTATTTTCATGGCTCCAGTATTATACACTCTTCTAAAGAGAGTAAGAAAGCTTGAAGATGAACTAAGGGAAATGAAACAGCAAATAAAATAATGAAAAGGAGTTGTCCAAAGACAACTCCTTCAATTATTACCTTACATCTACAGCAATCGTCCCAAATAACTCTTCATCTACATATGCCATTAATGCCCATTTCCCTTGAGTAGGTAACGACATCGAACTAGGCATATGAGCATCAGCGCCATTTAGTGGACCAGCAATGATCTCATTGTCAATTACGACAACTTCTTCTCCTGATTTCATGTTTTTCCCGATGACTGTAAATTGTTGGTCGACGACATCATCCCCCCAAAAGTGCCACATGTACTTCTGACCTTCATCAGCAATAAAAGGAGTCGAATGCTCATCGTAAATAAAACCAATTTTATTTTCTACACCGATCATAGAATAGGAATTTGATTCGAACTTTTGATTTTCTGTTTTACTCACTTGCTCTTCTACCGTTTCTTCAGTTGCGGCACATCCACATACAACTAAGATGATGAATAAGATACTTATGAAAAATGAATACTTTCGGTTATTCATATATCCTCCTATATTTTCTATTTTTTCACATTATAGCATGTGACTAAAAATAAAACCTATTTGAAAAAAGCTTTACATATTTTTACTAGTTTATAAGGAAGACTTATTCGTCAATCTACAAAAATCGTTTAATACTCTGATTTCTTCCAAACAAAAAGGACCCGATATATACCGGATCCTAATTTCCTTAAATTTTAAACACTTCAATTTCTTTTTGTAATGCTTCTGCCATTTCACTTAATACTTGAGAAGAAGCTGTAATTTCTTCCATGGCAGCGAGCTGCTGTTGTGAAGTAGAAGCAATCACTTCCGCTCCTTCAGAAGTTTTGTTCGCTTTTTCTTTCACATCTGCAAACGATGATTTCACTTTCTTAGACGAATTCGCTAATTCAGTAGATATGCTCGACACTTTTTTGATATGCTTCACAACTTCATTAACCATCGTTACAATTTCGGTAAACGTTTGACCTGCTTCGTTTACAATGGTTGTTCCTGAGTTCACTTCATTCGTAACGGTAGTCATCGATTGAACCGACTCTGTTGTCCCAGCTTGAATTTCACTAATTAATGCAGCGATTTGCTTTGTAGAGTTTTCTGTTTGCTCCGCTAATTTTCGTACTTCATCGGCAACAATTGAAAACCCTTTTCCATGTTCACCCGCACGAGCAGCTTCAATGGCCGCATTTAAAGCTAATAAGTTCGTTTGGCCTGAAATATCACTGATTACTGAAATGATATTATTAATTTCTTCTGATTTATGACCGAGCGCTTGAATTGTTTTTGCTGTTGTGTGCACTGAACCACCAATCGAGCTCATTTGTCGGACAGCCTCTTGCACTTTCTCATTCCCGCTTTCAGCCGCATCTTTTGTTTCTGACACTACTTTTGAAACAGAACTTGATGTTTCAGCAATTGTCTCAATTTTATGTGCCATTTCATTGATCGATTCCACACTTTGATTAATTGTTTCTACTGAGGCTGTCGCGTCATTTGTAAGTTCTTCTATAGTTGTGACGACTTGTTCCGTTCCTTTTGTCGTTTCAATCGCACTTGCAGACAATTGTTCAGAGGAAGCGGCCACTTGTGATGTCGCATCATTTACACTTCGGACTAACCCTTTCAAACTTGCAGTTGTATCATTGACAGACTCTGTTAGTAAGCCTACTTCATCTTTTGAATTTGTTTGTAATGATTGTCCACTTAAGTCCCCAGTTGACACTTGGTTCATTCGGTTAACAACTTGTAACACCGGGGTTGTAATTTTATTTGCTAACACAAAGGATACAACAATCCCAACCACAATCGCAGCAACCGCTAACGATATCGTAATGACGTTTGTTGTCGTACTAGCAGAGACTAGTTCATCCATATTTTTTTCGATAACAGACTGTTCATATTCCATCACATCTTCATAACCTAAAACAATCTCTTCTGCCAACTCAGCTATTTTATCGCGCTCAAGTCTAATCGCGCCTTCGATATCTCCACTATCATATAGAGGAAATAACTCACCTTCCACAATATTTCCAAATTCAACACTTAATTCAATTAAATGCTGAACTTCTTCTGACGGCTCATTCGCCAAAACAACTTCTTCTATTTCTTTACTTTCTTCGGTATGTTCGAAAAATGATTGCTTAAATGATTCTTCTCCGTATAATAAGTACCCGCGTGCTAAAGAAACACGCTCTGTAATATTTTGACTTAAGTTCGCATTCCCATTCAACAACTTAATATCCTCATCAAGACGGTCAATATCTTTAGAAACCTTAAATAGATTTATAGAAACAACTACTGTTAAAACGATAAGAAGGGCCAAAATACAGGCAAAGCCCATTAATATTTTCAATCGTAAACTTTTCATCACTATCCTTCTCCCTATCATTTGTCATAATCTCACTATATATGTCGACAAAATATAATACAATAGTCTATTTTACGACAAAAAACGACAAATAAAAAGAGCGTAAACCGCTCAAAACGAAATTACAAAACATTACCAAATATCAATTTCCGTTTTTTCTATTCCAGAAATAAAACACGCCTAAGCTTATGAAAACTATACAATTGAAAATCGAGCTGTCCACGCTCAATTTAAGTTATTTACTAGTACTCCAACCATTGTAGTTAGTTCCTTTAATTATTAGCTCATACTCCCTCTGCTTTTCTATAATAAAGTATTACTAAAGAATAATAGACTATCGCACTACTAACAATAAAAAGACGATATTGCCATAGCTTTTCAACTGAATACTTTTCAATATAAAAGCTTGCATCAATCATCGATGTTAACGCCATCCCTCCAAACATAAATAAACCAATAACATATAAAAAGGGTTTTGTATGGACACGAACTTCTTGATTCATCGTTTAGCCCCTTCCTCTCTCTACGTTTTATTTTTCTTTACTTGCGGCAACAAATGGTTCACTCATGCGGTTTGCCTTTCCTTTTTCAACAACCGCACCTTTATTTAGGAAGTGGACAGCCCCTACAAGTGCCCATAAAAAAGCAAGACTGAAACAGATAGCAAAAGGAATCCTATCGCCTACATTTTCAATCGACTTTATTTCGGTAACTAAACGTAATCCAAATCCATCGAAGAAAAACAGCAAACCTAATGATAAATAAAATAGTGTGACTAACAAAACAGCCTTCATCTCGTTCACTCCCTATTTAAATAAAGTACTTGCTGTAAATTTCTCATTTTTGCGGTCAAAGCAGCCGTTATTTGTGAACTTTATACGGGTTTCCATTTTTTAGCGGCCACAGGAGCGCTTATTAAATCAAAAGCAACTCGATTACTAGCGATATATTATGATTAACTGCTCCTGTGTCCACCAACGTTCCAAAACTCTAGCCATGTTCACAGATAACGGTTTTCATGGCCGCTTACTTACATAAACAACAAAATCGCTTGTCTCATCGTACCCCAAACTCCTAATTCATTCTAAGAATATAGTAGAGCAATGTTATCAACAGTCGACTATTTTATACGCTAAACAAAAAAACTTATCTCTATATACGAGATAAGTATGAACTCGGTTTCATTCCCACAATAAGTGAGGCGCCTAAATATGTTTTGTACAGTTGTAAAGTAAACAGTCCCAAGTATTTTCATCAAACTTAAGAATAGTAACAGACGTATTGTCTAAGAATGTTTTTTGGAATTTGTCAGGCATAAGGGCACGCAATGTCATTCCGATAACTGCTCCATGACTAACGACTAAAATCCGCTTTCCATAATTAGTTTCTATTAATTCATGTAAGCATGCTATCATTCGCTTTGTTGCCTGTTCAGAGGTTTCCATTCCTAAATCAAGACTTCTCCAGTTTTCACCCCACTTCTGAATTCGTTCTTGTTCAGTCGTCCCTTCAATTTTTCCACCATTCATTTCACGGAAACGTTCATCAAGAATACTTACAGGAAGTTCAAGCTTTTGACCGATAATCGTTGCTGTTTCGTTTGCTCTACTTAAATCACTCGAAGCAATGATATCCCACTTTTCTTCTTGTTTCAGTCGTTCTCCTAAAGCGAGTGCTTGCACTTTCCCCACTTCATTTAATGAAATATTAGACATTCCCTGTGCTTTCCCTAATTGATTCCACTCTGTGACACCATGCCGAATGAATCCTATTGTCGTCATGTTCTACCCCTTTCCATTGTTTAATTTACACCAACGTTTTGACTCCTTCGTTCAAGTAATAGTACGTCTCTCCATATTCCAGCCATTTTTCCGACTTTTTCACGACGGCCAATTTCTCGAAACCCTAACTTTTTGTGAAGATGTAAGCTTCCAAGATTTTCTGGAAAAATACCTGCTTGTAATGTCCAATACCCATTTTCTTCACTTTGCTTAATTAAACAATCTAATAGTTGGCTCCCAATTCCTTTTCCGGCATTGGTTTGGCTTACATACACACTTACTTCAGCGACACCAGCATAAACACAGCGACTTGAAACTGGACTTAATGCTGCCCAACCTACAACTTCGTCTCCAAGTTTTGCAATATTGCGGCATTCGCTTAAATGACTATCATCCCACTCTTCCCAAGAAGGTGCTTCTGTTTGAAACGTTGCGTTTCCTGTTGCGATCCCTTCATTGTAAATCTCTTTGACCGCATTCCAGTCCTCTCGTTTCATTGGCTCGATTACAATTGACTTTTCCATTTCGCGCCTCCTATTTCAAATTTTTAATAACCCTTTTTATTGAATCCGTATAGTTTTGGGCAAGATGTTCTGTTGCATAAACAAAGTTTTCAGGATTAGCTGTTTTGTCTATCCCTAATTTGACGAATATTTCATCTAATTCTTCAATTAAAAAAATTTCATGCACATTATCTTTTGTTTGTCCGACTTCTGTGATATCGATAGCTACGTGATCTTTAAAATGAAGAATGTAATAAAAATCACCTTTTTTCTTAGAGTAAAAAGAATACCCTTTTCCATATACTCCTGTTTCAATATGGATAACATCTGTATATGCATACTCTTTCCCACTTGGAGCGAAAAAGGAATGATCGATAATTTTAGTATCCGTAATTACGGTTACTGAAGTGAGAATATAGTAAAATAACACAACATTACTACTAATAAAAATCGGCACAAGTTTTTTTCTATGATTCTTCCAAAATGACCGGTGACGCCCCCCTCTTACTGAACCGTAACTCCGCCCCCAAAACAAATAAAATAGTCCAATAATGAAATACACTTCATATATGAAAATAAACGAGGAAGCAGGTGATTTAAAAACTGACAAAATATAATCATCTGGCACAAAAATAAAATGCTGTAACATAACGATTAACAAATAAATGAGAATCGTCATAACTACAATAACAACCATACCGATGATGCTAAATGTAAGACGAGACTTTACTTTCATTGAATACCTACTTTCCTGTTACACTCGTGATGAAGAAAGAACCTTAACAAATGCCCCGCGTGTCGCTTTATGATAAGCCTCATCGCCTAGTTGCTTTACTTTCTCAGATAATGTAGACGCTTTCTGGATTTTCCCATTATAAAACATTGATGGATCAATTAATCTCACTTTGTTTTTTCGATAGATATCATAGTCCTGCTCATTTTCCTCTACTACAATTTGAGGATGTAATTGACTTAGTTTTTGCTGTAATTCTGAATCTTGAATATTTTGGAGTTTTAACATCACTTCCTCATCCTCACCTAATAAATCATCTAATGTAAGGTATTGATGATGTAACGCATATTGAATGACGTTTGCTAGAACATCATAACCGTAAATATTTAATGGGTCCATGAAGAAACCGATAACTTCCTTGTAATAGATGTCAACAAACCATTCTGCCACTTCAATTGATTGTAAATGAATTTTCCCATCGATTATAACGATGTCTTGTAAAAAACGTTTGACTTCTGCCTCTGTGATATGACCGTACTCATACATATCTCTTAATGTGTAATCGATTCGGTCCACACAAAGTTCTGGCGCTGGTTGTTCAAGTAATGTCCATTTTGAATGATCATATAAAATAGCTTTTTCATCAAATCCATACTTAACTAAAATTTCTGGAATTTCCGAACTTGTCAACACAGATTCATAGATTTTTTCATGATAATCTTCTTTTTCATTATCAAAAACAAAATCAACAACATGTGAAAACGCAGTATGGGACACATCATGCAATAACGCTGCTACTTGCTCTTCAACAGACCCACCGAGATGTTTTACTAGAATCATCGCACCAACAGAATGATCATACCGAGTCACATTCCATTTCGGATTAACTAAATAACTTGCGCCGCCTTGGTGAATTCCTTTTAATCGTTGAACAGGGCTGCTATTCAATAATTCCTCCATTACACCTGTTACTTCACATTGTCCGTAAATCGTATCATATAAAATCAAAAAATAACCTCCAATTACGTTTTAGCGTTCAAAATACTAATATATGCTTTCCAAGGTCCTACATCATCACTGTAGCGTTTTGCCATCACTCTACCGATTTGAGCTAAATGGGTTAAATCATGCACTACCCATGTCGCTAGTAATTCCTTCGTTTTCACTTCCCCAAATTCAGGGTGAATTCCCGTTAATTCAAGCTGTTGGTCTACTGTAACTAGCTGTTTTAGCTTTGCTATGTTTTGTTGTCGAAGCTGATGAAACTCCGTGATTCTCTCTTCCATTTTACTCCCGGATGCCTGTTGCAAATGGGCAAATCGGTCAAATGGTGGGAATGCTTTATTTTCTGTTTGTTCCAATATCGTTTGTAAGCGAGGAATCCAATTTTGTTTTTCAGCATAAATGAAATGCTCAACAACTTCTTTCGCATTCCACGTCTTTTCCCCTTCACGGCAAGTGAGCCATGCTGTCGACAAGCCACTTAATAAAGCTTCCAAAGTCTTCGGTGTTCTTTCTAAAACTTCAATCGCTTCCGGTAAAGAAAAGTTCATTAGAAATGTCTCCTTTACTATAAAAATCATGACTTTCGATGCATTCCCGAATTTTCCACAGATAGATAGAATAATTGATGCTACTATATATATATCCTATTTTTACAGGAAAATCCAATCAAAATGTTTGAACTAGGAAGTGATACTTTTGGCAAACGTAGAGAAGCTACAAGAAAAAATAAACACAGCATCAAAAGGGTATGTTCAATTAACAGAGTTGGAAATTATCTTTTTGAAGGATATGATTATAGACGACGAGAAAATCATTACTGCCTTTCTTGGAGCAAATGGGGATGAACTAGACGGTCTTTTTGTCATTACAAATAAACAAGTTATATTTTTAGCAAGACCAAAAACAATGAAGGACTTTGATTTTGTACATCACGAATACTCAGCTTTTTATGATGTTGCGAAATATA
Organism: Alkalihalobacillus sp. LMS39; assembly: GCF_022812285.1. Taxonomy (NCBI): domain Bacteria; kingdom Bacillati; phylum Bacillota; class Bacilli; order Caryophanales; family Bacillaceae; genus Alkalihalobacillus; species Alkalihalobacillus sp. LMS39. The sequence goes on along the minus strand of NZ_CP093300.1, from coordinate 1,949,936 downwards.
CCGTTCCAAATAATCTGTACCATTGTATTGACTTATATGTTCTTGACGGTAGCATCGTCATCATTGAAAAATTAACAGAAAGTCAAGCTGACCTTCTTTACAAAATGTTTGTTGACTTTATCGGGACAGAAGCAAACATCCAAAAACCCAAACGAAAAAATCCTTTTAAACGACTTGTTGCCATTGGCGCTGTTGCGGTCGCTATCTTTTTAGGTGTTGTGGGAATTGGAGAAATCTTTAGTGATGAGAGTGAACCTAGCAATCATTATCGAAGTGTAGCTGTTGACTCCCCTGAGATAGAAATGGACGAACGCGAACGAGTACAAGTACTCGCATCAGATATCCATACAACCGACAATACAGTAACTGTAGACGACATCATTTCCATTGAGTATATAAAACATTATTTTGCAGATAAAGTGATGCCACCGAATAATAACCCTGATGCATTCGGTCATCGAATCGATGAAGAATTATTCACATTCCTTGTCATTGAAGCCAATGTCGCTAACCTCTCTAAAAAACCACTTGACCTCTACGATAATCCGTTACGACTGACCGTATTATGGGATGAAGTTCATGAGTATTATCCGATGATTGATTTTTATATTGAGGGGGAATCTGACTTTCATTTTAACTATCAATTAGATGGTAAAACAAAAGGAAGAACGTATTATATGTTTCGTATTCCTCGAAAAAGTGAGTTTTCAGACGGTCCTTTAGTACTACAGATTCAATCCATTGATGCAGATTATCATATGGAGTTGATAAAGGACATTGATCTTCGATAGAACGAAAACGCTCAGTTTTGAGCGTTTTTTTAATGTTTTTATAACACCCACTACAAGAACGCTACAATGCTTTTTTAAACAAAGCGACCCATAATCCTTCAACACCAAATAGGGCGGCATTGTCTTCTACTTTTTTCATTTTTCTTATTTCAATTTCTTCAAAATCATAGAATATCTTTTTTAATTTTTTAGGTGTAAAGCCCAAACCACCTTGCAAACTTCTTTCGATGTAGACGTCTAAATCAGATATTGTTGCCCCACCTAATACTCCCCCTTCTTCAAAGCATGTTAGCGCAAAATAGCCACCCGCTTTTAATGAAGAAAATACTAAGTCGATATAGTCCATTCTTCGGTGGGGTGCAATGTGATGAAAGCAGCCGGAACATAGACAAGGTCGTATACTCCTTTTTCTAATTCAAGTTCAAACAAGTCTTTTTTTATGTAATTGACATTGATACCTTTTTCTTTGGCACGTTCTCTTCCCCATTGCAGAGCAACCTCTGACATATCAACCGCATCAACGGAACAACCCTTTTCTGCTAAATACATGGCATTCCGCCCTGGACCACAGCCTAATTCCAACACTTTTCCTGAGGTAATCAATCCTTTATCCATATACTCCACTAAATTCTCATCAGGAACATCTACAAAAAATGGCACTTTGCGTTCTCTGTTTGTATAAAAATGATCCCAATTAATATTTGTCTCTTCGGCAATCAGTTTATCTAGCATTTTGATTACATCGTCATAATTTCGAATGACTTCATTCATGATATCTTCTCTTCCTTTCCTAACCTAATTACAACACGCTATTTTTCAAATCGTCACCTTTTTTATAGATTAGACGATGACTTATAAAAAATGTTTCGGACATTTGTTCCGTTATTTGACCAAAAATTGCAGGATTGAAAGATCTATCGGACTTCTGTTCCGCTAATCGGCATCTATTTTAATAAATCTCTCAAAAATCATGTCCTTAACGGAACAAATGTCCGTTACGAATTCAAAAAGGGAAAAACTATGAAAATAACGGATTATATGTCCTTTCGTAAGTTTAAAAGCTATCCACATCCGCTTTAAATGGACTTTCTTTTAATATGACTTCCTGACAAATCGGATCCAATGATACCTTGCAACCAAGCGGTAAAATAAGCTTTGGATCCGTGTGACCAAAATCAAAACTCGAAACAATCGTCAGGTCACTCGCACCAAATTCTTTTGCAATGATTGAAACAAGGATGTCATCAAGCTCTTGTTTTTCCTTTGCCGTATAGTCTTTTGGTCTACCAAAAATAATACCTTTTACTTTTGAGAACACACCTTGCATTCCATAGTTTCGAAGCATATAACCAACTTGCATCGGAGTCGGCTTTTCTTCTGATGTCTCAAAAAATAAGATTTTCCCTTGCCAAAAATCCTCTTGAATCCAATATGGCGTGGCCTTCATAAATTCTAACACTTCAATACAGCCACCCCATAGCTTACCTTCAACTAGTGTATTTCCTTGAATAAATGTCCAGCCTTCACTATTTTCAATAAACGGCTGACATTGCCCAAGTGTTTCTAAGTGACTCCAGTCTTTATATCCATTCGTCCATTTCGCGTATGGTTTATATTGATATATAGGGGGTTCAGAGAAAAGAAACTGTTGGAGGTGTTCTGTATATGATTGGGGTAGATTTCCAATTTGAGCCATCCCAGCCATAACGGAAGGCCCATAAAACGTGACCATTCCTAATGAATTTAAATAAGCCAAAAACGTTGTCGCGTCTGAAAATCCCATAATCAGTTTGGGATTTTCCATAATAAGCTCCGTATTTAAATATGGTAAAATTCTTATTGACTCATATCCCCCAATCGAAGTGAAAATAGCATTAATACTATGGTCGCGAAAACATTCGTTGATATCTTCTGCCCTGAGCGCCGGATTATCATATAACTGTGCTGGCGACATTCTCGCTGTCGGCATTTCGATTACCTCTACCTGTAGCACTTCTCTTATTTTTTCTAGGCCAAGCTCATATATTTCTGGATACAGATATGGCAATCCACTTGAAGGAGAAATAATCGCCACTTTGGACCCTTTTTCTAGTTTTTTTGGTTTTAGCACTTCTTTCCCTCCTTAGTGTAGAACACTGAATTGTTGAAGGGCATGTGTGACTCCTTCTTCACTAGCTTTTTTTGTAATAAAATCAGCTACTCTTTTTACATTATCATTGCCGTTTTCCATCGCAATACTTAGACCTGTAAGTTCTAGCATGTCGATATCATTCTCACCGTCACCAATGCCAATAGCCGCATCTGAAGTCAAGTTAAAATAGTTCAATACTTTTCTAACTGCTAATGATTTTGACACCTCATCCTGTAACACATTACAAACGAATGGATGCCACCTTTGAAAAATTAGATTTGGAAATTCGTGGATATACTTCTTTACTTTCTCCGCATCGGCATACAAACACATAAGATAAATTTCTTCGTCATAAATTTTGAGATTTTCCGGCGGATAAGAAACCATCCCTAGCGTTTCTTTTAAGGTTTTTGCTATTTTTTCGCTTTCGATACCGTTCATTGTAAATTGTTCTGTAAATAAGGATAGTCCGTCATTTTCTTTCTTCGCAAAATGATACACATCATGAACAATTGTTTTATGTATGGGCACTTTGTGAATGATGTCATTTTGATGTTTCGCATAAGCTCCATTTGCAGTTATAAACACATCAAATCCTAAATCCTTTATTTCATCACACATTGATAACGGTCTTCCCGTTGCCGCAACGACTTTTATTCCTTTGTTTTTTAATCGAGTTATCGTTTGTTTCATTGTTGAGGAAATACTACCGTCTTTCTCGTTTGTTATCGTACCGTCTACATCAAAAAATATGATTTTATATTTCATTGTTCCCCTTTCTAACCGTGCTACTGTAGTCAGGTTTATCCACCGATTATCGTCTTCATCCGCTCTTGCTCTTCATTTTTATCAAAATATTCAAACAAACCAATTTGGTTTCCCCACGGGTCAGAAAAAGTAGCCCATTTCACTGGAACTTCCTCTCTTGAAAAAACTTCAAAATCATTGACTGCTAGCTTTTCTATTAACCGCTGTTTTTCTAATTCCAAATTAGGAACACCAAAACGAAGTGGGCCACTTTGAATAGAGGGCTTACCCTCTGCTAGCTGGAGCCAACAACCAGGTATTACCTCCCACTCCGCAAATCCGTCATGAGGAATAAAATCTGGTTTACGATTTAGCAGTGTCTCATACCATAATTGTCCTTTTGTAAAATCACTTACACGTATTTGAATGGTTAGTTCGAAAATCATAAATTCCCTTTCCTTTATCCTTGTTTTTCTTTTGAAAAATCTATAATTCTAATAAGGTTTCCAGAATTATCTTCATATATTGCATAACGTCCTGGTGGAATATCAACAGGTTCTTTACTAAATGTAAGACTTTCTTTATTTGTCTGATAAAACTCATCTACACTATCAACTTGAAAAACTCCGCCTGGTCGCAAGTCTTGTTCATCATCTTCAATTAATAGTTGTACGTCTGAATGAGGTAATTTCAATGCAACAGTATGGTCCCCTTCACGCCAAGCTTCCACTAATCCAAGATGCTCTCGATAAAAAGTGAGAGATTCCTTTATATTTTGAACTGGATGGTATAAAAAGACTAACTTCATTTTTTTCCCTCCTTGAATTTATGTGTTTGGTTACTCAGTTAAGAATCAAACACTAGTACAACTTTCTCTTCTGTCATAACTTCTTCAAAATTTCCATTTGTATATTCACTTATGATGGTTCTCCAAAACTGTTGTGCCCTTTTATTCTCCCTCTCTTGGGCTACTTCCCACTTTCCAGGATGGCTACGGAACAATTGCAAGGCGACTGACTTTCCAATTCCTTTCCGTCGCCAATTTTTCAAAAGAAAAAATTCGGCTATTGTAGAAGTGATGTCTTTTCGATTCAAACAAGAAACATTGTTAAGTAATGTAAAACCTACTAAATTATCCTCCACTTTAATGAAGTATGGAACTCTCCCTTCTTCTTCCACCCCATGTGGAGTCCAATAATGGTCAAGGTATAAATATTCAAAAAAACCAAAGCGATTTGGCTCACTTCCATTAAACTCGCTCACATCATACTCATATAAATTAAGTAAATTTCGAAGAATACTTTTTTCCTCGTATTCCACTTTTACAAGATTAACATTGTTCATTGGACCACCCCATGTTTTCTTATATAATAGACTTGAAGTTTAAAATAAATAAAAAGGATGTGGAACGTAATGCCCATATAAATCTCGAATTGACCCTACCGAATTACAAATTCTACGATTACTAAGCACTCGAATGCAATTGTCAGAAAAAGTTCAGCAATACTTTTACAATCTTGATAAGGGATTAGCTGGGGAAAAATTATTTGATTCCATGACTGAAACGATTATGTGTGACTGCTTGATATTAAATGACTTGCTTCTCAAGTATAATAACACTACCTTTCAAATTGACTCCCTTATCATTTTTCAAGACTGCATTTACATGTTTGAAGTGAAAAATTTTGAAGGTGACTTTTATTACGAATCAGAAAGATTTTACAAAACCCCGAATTCCGAAATGAACAACCCGCTAAATCAATTAATGAGAAGCGAATCACTGTTCCGACAGCAGCTCCAAAGTCTGCAAGTTACTATTCTACTTCATGCATATGTCGTTTTCATTAACCCCGAATTCACGTTATATCAAGCTCCACTTAATAAACCATTTATTTTCCCAACACAACTCAATCGTTTTATAAAAAATTAAGTATGATGCCTTCAAAATTAAACAAAAAGCATAAAATACTAGCCGACCAATTCGTTTCCTTGCATATTAACAACTCTTCATTTTCCTCATTGCCTTCCTATCACTATGACCAACTGCGAAAAGGAATTCCTTGTCCTAAATGCAAATCCTTTGCCACTACTTCTGTAGGTAGACTATCTGTATGTAGTGCATGCGGATTTGAAGAAACGTTTGAAGTGGCCGTCATACGAAACGTCAATGAATTTAAGCTTCTATTTCCAACTGAAAAAATCACAACGAATACCATTCATGATTGGTGTGATTTGGTGAATTCTAAAAAAAGGATTAATAGAATATTAGAAAAGAATATGAAAAAAGTGGGAACTCATCAATGGGCTTATTATGAGTAATCTCACTCTTATGAAGGACACTTCTCTCTCCTTTTTACTGAGTTTTGTCCTTCATCACCCTTATGAAGGACACTTCTCTCGCTTTTTCACTTAGTTTTGTCCTTCATCACCCTTATGAAGGACACTTCTCTCGCTTTTTCACCTAGTTTTGTCCTTCATCACCCTTATGAAGGACACTTCTCTCCCTTTTTCACCTAGTTTTGTCCTTCATCACCCTTATGAAGGACACTTCTTTCGCTTTTTCACTCAGTTTTGTCCTTCATCGACTTATGAAGGACAAATCTTCTCCTCTTCAACAAACCCAACCTAACAACACTCCATCACCGTATCTCCAAATGAGCGAACATCTTCTAAATAGTTGTAGCCTTCTGGTGAGCCGAAGCTATTAAATGCTCGGACCGCTACTAGATTTTTTTCTGGTATTACTAATAACGTTACTGTAGTGTAGCCTAATATTTGAAATGAGCCTTTCGGGACGGTGGCACCGATTTCTGTTTTTTTAGCTTGTTTGTCTTTGACGAACCACAAACACCCGTTTTGTGGCAAATCACGATGAATCCCATCTGGGCTTTGAACAGATGTTGCGAGTTGAATGAGCTCTTTTGGCACGATTTGAGTCCCACCGATATTGCCTTGTTTCAAATGAAAATAGCCCCATTTTGCCAAATCTCGTGCAGACACATACATATTCATTTTATCGCCATTCACACTTTGACTTGTTTTCCATAAGCTATCATTTTGGGCTCTTATTACATCTACAAAGTTCTCTTTTTCATCTGCATACCAGCCTGTTTCCTGCAAGCCAAGCGGGGTAAAAACAGTGTCTTGCAATATCGCAGCTATTGTTTTCCCCGTTGTCTCTTTCACTAGTTTTGTTAATAAATCCACTCCTACACTACGATAAGCCCAACTCGTCCCGGCTGCGAATTCCCGCATAATACAACCATTTTTCTCAACCAATCCGTGTGTATGTGTTAACAGATGCCTAATTGTTGTATCTGAAAGTAATTCTTCCTTAATTTCTGGAAAATACAAACTTATTTTCTCATCGATAGAACCGATGTAACCATAATAAATGGCATAAGCAACTGCAAAACCGATATAACTTTTTCGGACTGAAGCGACATGAAATTGTGTATTAGCTTGAACTATTCTTGCATTAGCTTCTTTCGATTGCGTTCCCCAGTATTCCTCGACGACAATGTTATCGTTGTGGATAACAAATGCAGCGGCACCTGAGCAATCCACGCTCTGCGAAGTTTGTTTAATATGATTAATTACGCTAGTAAATTGAGAATTTAGCTCCATCATTATCCTCTTTTCCTTTTCTATTTTACCACATCATCCCAATTTTCCTTATAAAAGTCTAGTATATAGATTCGTTCCTTTGTATAATAGTTTCTGACAAACCTACTTGAGAACGAGAGGAATTACTAAAAATGAAAAAGAAATATATTCTTTTATTTATATTGCTTGGAATCGGTGTTGTTGTCATCAATTTCATGGACATTGAAAAAGTCGACAACCGCGATTATGATAAGACAAATGAAGAACACCTTGCGAAAATAAAAGAGTTAGAAAAAGAACTGAGAGATGTAAAACTTGAGCACATTAATGTTACTGAAGAATTAAAAGCAGAAATTAGCGCATTATCTTCAAATATGTTCAAATTAAGCTCCATCATCCTAGATTCGGATAAGGCACATGAAGTAGTTTTTGGAAGTGAAATCCTTTATAAAGAGATTACCGATTCCCAATATGTTGTCATCGCTAATGATGAATTTAACACCTTTATATCTGTTGTCACTCGAGACAAAGCTCATGGTTCAGAACTTTACGATACGAAAGATAATGAATTTGTTAACTGGAGCGGGTCCGTTGGCATTTTTGCTGGTTATATTTGGGATGACCGAGTCACCACGATACTTGTGGAAGATGAATCCATTCATACGGCTGAAATCATCCAACTACCAGATGGAACACAAATTTGGTATGTATCGTACGAACCTAGCCAAAACGTCCAAGAGGGTGACCTTGTGAAAATCAATATCAAAGCATTAGACAGAAATGATGAAATGTTATTTGAAGAATCGTTCGACTCATTCATGTGGGATTATTAAAGTTTCGCTCCATACAAAGCAACAACCATTAAAAAGAGTTGCCCATCAACTAGGCAACTCTTCCTCAGTTTTAATCACACCGCTTTTCGCATAAAATACATCAGTCCTGCCCCGTAAAATAGAACAAAACTTCCTCCGACAACCGTCAACACTTGGTCCCAAGGTACGAAGAATACACCTTGTGCTTCTCCATCAACATACATCATAAAAAATGGTTGGGCCCATGGATAAAAAGGACCGATACGCGGTGAATTTGCGACAAGAATCGTTGGCAATGTAAATATAACATTAATCGCTAATGGGATGGCCATATTTTTCCATACCATTGCTACCCATAATTGTAATGCGACTAGCGGAAAGGTTGCCACCCAGCCACCAACAACGCTTTTCCATACAATTTCAATTGGAAACGGGTCAGAAAAGCCTTTGATTAACCCCACCGTATAAATCGCAGCAAGATATAATATCTGTATGACAAAAACAATACTCATCAACAAACTATACTTTGCCATAAACACTCGCCCTCTTGTCACAGGTAAGCTTAACAGCTGTTTCCATCCTCCTGCTAGATGTTCATAGCGGCAAATCATACTTGCGAGCACCCCTGTGAGTAACGGTAAAAACAATAACGCATAAGTTAAATTCATGGCGAACAAGGAAATATACCACTGGTTAATATCTACGTCCATTACAGCTGGAAAGCTAACTGTCAACCCCATAAACAAACCAACGGCAGGACCGATGAGAAGAAAAGGAACGATATTTGTTTTTCGTAATTTATACCACTCCGCTAAAAATAAAGATGGAAACATCATTTCACGTCCCTTCTCATAAAGTCGAGCATACCGACGAGATAAATTACGATACCGACTCCTAATCCTAAATAGACATTCATCAATGGGTCATTCGCTTCATTCATTAAGCTCGGCCATTTCCAAATCATCCAGTCTGGTAAGATATAAGCCATATACGTTAATAGCGTCCCGATGATCCCTAATGAAACGGCAACACCTTGTTTTTTACTCACTGTTGTAATCCATAAATGAAGCGCCAATACTGGTAGAGCAGCAAGTAAGGGGAAATAACTATATTCAAGTAAGGCTCGAACAGGAATATCTGTTCCAAGCTCTAGCACTGACCCGTACGCAAATGTAAAAACGAACAACAGTGTGGAAGAAACAACTAATAATATTGCCAACACAGAAAACTTCGATATATAAACACTTTTCTTTGTAACAGGGAGGGCTAACAGTTGTTTCCATACCTTCGTCTCATCTTCCACACTCGCCATAAGTGACGTTAAAATAACAATCCCTAACACAAGAGCGAGCGGTGTAAATGCGTTCACGTTTACAATATAATACATCCAGTTATCATCACTTTGTTGAAGCAAATAATCTTTGCGAACTCCATAATTGACCATTTGCAATGCAACAACACCGATTGGTCCTAAAAAAACAAAAGCCCAAAACCCTTTTCGTTTTATTTTCATAAATTCACCCGACATCAATCTTATGAGCATCTAACATTCCCTCCTTTGTTATCTCAAGGAAAATGTCTTCAAGCGACCGTTTTTCTTCTTCTATTCTGTAAATCGAAATATTATCCGCTACAAACCACTTCACGATTTGGGCAATGTCATCATTAGATACATCTTCAATATAAATTTGATTTCCACGACATTCAGCTTCAATTCCTTTCGTCTTTAAAAAGCGCCATCCTTTTCGGCTTTCACTCGTTGTGAACACTAGTTTTTTCTGGGAACGACTCCGTAATTTATCAATTGAATCTTCAAAAATTAAATGTCCTTTTGATAAAATCCCAACGGTTGTAGCCATTTGGTCGATTTCAGTTAATAAATGACTGGAAATTAAAACCGTCATGCCATAGTCTTCCGGAAGTCTTTTAATTAAATTTCTCATTTCAATGATTCCTGATGGATCTAATCCATTTGTTGGTTCATCTAAAATTAACAGCTCTGGTTCATGTAATAAGGCGGCCGCAATTCCTAATCTTTGTTTCATTCCTAATGAAAAACCTTTTACTTTTTTTGTCGCGACATCTGTTAACCTAACAATGTCTAATACTTTCATAATTCTTGTTTTTGGAACATTAACGATTTTTCGAATTGCCTCTAAGTTTTCATAAGCGGTTAGATGGGGATAATACGATGGGTTTTCTACAAGTGAACCAATTTTACGGAGAATTTCGATTTTGTCTCTTTTTAAATTTTGGTTAAAAAGTTCAACTTCTCCTGCAGTTGGTTTCATTAAACCTAGTAACATTCGAATCGTCGTTGTTTTCCCTGCTCCATTTGGGCCTAAAAATCCGTAAATTTCACCTTTTTTAATGTTCATGCTCACTTCATTCACTGCTTTTTCTTTCCCAAATGTTTTTGACAACCGTTTTGTCTTCACAATATATTCCATCTCTCTTCACCTCAATTTCTAGTGTAAAAAGACAAGGTTAAACAGAGGGGTTTTAAATGGTTAAATTTTGTTTAAGAAAAACACAGGAGCGTCTTTTCGAATAAGCTTTCAAAGCTTCACTGCTAGACCAAAATTTCTATCTTTCTTTTCTTTTAAAAAAGCCATGAGAAGATGATTATCCTTCTCATGGCCAGTTACAACGATTTACTTTTTAATCTCAATAAATTTTCTTTTTCCTACTTGTACGATTAATTTATCTTCTACTTTGACTTGAAGTTTGCTATCTTCTACAACAACTCCATTCAGTTTAACACCACGATTTTCAATCATCCGTCTCGCTTCACTTTTAGAAGTAAACATGTTCAGTTCAACTAAAAGTTCAATTACAGGAACTTCAAGGTCGCCTGCCCACACCACCGTTGGAATTTCATCTGGAAGTTCCCGCTTTTGGAATACAGAAATAAAATGTTGTTCTGCCTTTTCCGCTTCTTCCTCACCATGATACATTTTTACGATTGTTCTACTTAACAGCATTTTCGCATCACGTGGGTGCATTTGACCAGCCGCCATATTTTCTCTTAAATCCTGCAAGTCTTCTGGTGAAAAGTCTGTGACTAATTCAAAGTATTTTATCATTCGCTCATCTGGAATGGACATCGATTTCCCGTACATTTCATTTGGACTTTCATCAATTCCAATGTAATTTTTCTTTGATTTTGACATTTTCTCTACACCGTCAAGTCCTTCTAATAAAGGCATTAGCAGTGCGACTTGCTTTTCTTTGCCAAACTTCTCTTGGAAATGTCTACCCATCAATATATTAAAGTGCTGGTCTGTTCCCCCTAATTCAATATCACATTCTAACATAATAGAATCATAGCCTTGCATTAACGGGTAAAAGAATTCATGTAAGGAAATTGGCTGATGTAACGCCATTCGTTCCTCAAAGTCATCTCGTTCCAACAACCTGGCAACCGTAATTTTTCCCGCTAATTGAATAACATCCTCAAACAATAATTGTGACAACCATTTTGAATTGTAATGGAGCTCGACTTTTTCCATATCAATTACTTTGGCAAACTGTTCAAAGTATGTCTTCGCATTATGCTTTACTTCTTCATCCGTTAATTGTTTTCTTGCGACTGATTTCCCGGTTGGGTCCCCAATCTTCCCAGTGAAATCACCAATAATGAGTTGAATAATATGGCCATTTTCTTGGAATTGTCTCATCTTATTAAGAACGACCGTATGACCAAGGTGTACATCCGGGGCTGAAGGGTCTAAGCCTAATTTCACTTTTAACGGCTTATGTTGTAAAATCGACTTCGCCACTTTCATTTCTAACTCTTCAAGCGGTATAATTTCTTGTACACCTTGACTATATAGTGCAAGTTGACGTTTCACTTCATCTCGTTGTTGTTCTGTTAACTGTTCTAGTATATTTATCATTTTTCTTCCTCCTAAAAAATTCAATATAAAAAACCACATCCCAAAATAAGGGACGTGGTTTTCACGCGGTACCACCCTTGTTGAAGGTCTCCACCTTCCACTCATCGGATAACGGCCCGTCCGTCTTTGCTAGTAAGCAAAGAAAGCTCAAGGATTGTATTTCATCATATCTTTGTGTCGATTTGCACCATCCATCGACTCTCTTTAAACAGGGAGATAATGACTACTTGACTTCCTCTCATTGCTCTTTCTTTTCATATTTTAAAATTGATTGTCTCGAATGACTTTTCTTAGTAACCTAGACATTTCCTTTTGCTCATCGGTTGTTAAGCTAGATACAATATCCACTTCTCGTTTATGAAATGGCGGATAAAGAGTTTCCATTACTTCTTTCCCTGTGTCGGTTATTCCTACGTAAGTCACTCTTCTGTCTTTACTATCCGTTTTTCGATAACATAATTGTTTTCGTTCCAACGTTTTCGTAATATTGCTTATTGTTGCTTTAGAAACCCCAACAGACTCAGCTAGTCTCTTTGTTTCTAATGACTCCCAAATCCATAAATCATATAACATCGAGAAGGCGGTCCATGACAATCCATGCTCAACTAGAACTTCTTGCTCCATTTGATTTCGTAACCCTTGTGCTACCCGATATATATTAGTAACGACTGCAACTGCATCAAGATGCAACGAGTCTAGTGGGAGTTTTGTTAACCGGTTTATCGTATCGATTTCTTCAGGAAGCCATTCTCCATCCTCATTATAATTATGAATGTGTCATCCCTCCTTCTTTATATTTTTATAATCGTTAGCTATGAAACGATTTTAACAAAATAAAAAAGAGAATGCAATAGGCATCTAAAAAAGGTTGCCTAGTTGCAAATATAGCTGCCTTCCCAAACTATTTTGAAGCACTCTAATTAACCCCCTCGTTCTCATATTGTTGCAAACGGACTTGCGATTTCCCGTTTACACGAATGAACTAAACCTGCGAGTTTCTAAAACTCTCTCCTATTTTTATGTGAATTTTCCATAAAACACATCTAAATTGGAAATTTATGTTAAAATGATAGCAAATAGTCTTATTAGATAATGGAGGAGTATATGAGAATCCTACTAATAATTGTAACAGCTTACGCGGTAATTTTCGGAATGACTGTATATATAGATGTGATGGTTGCCCTTTGTAATTCATTGTATTCAGTCGGGCATGACTTTGGAACCTATCTAACATCCTTTTGGAACTAAAGGATTACTAGTCAAATAAACATTTATAACAAAAGGAGCTTAATAACCCAAGCTCCTTTTTATTGCCTTAATTGCGATGCTTTTTTACCAGTTTACGGTCTAGCTCCATTTCTATGTTTACCAAAACCGAACCCGTTAATAATAGAATCAGAGCGGCTCAACTCTTAAATTTTCTGCTTATTTTCACCGTTGTTCCACTTTCATCCGACGATATCTCCCAATCTAATCCCATTTCTTTTACCATCATATCGACAATAGATAACCCAATGCCCACGCCTGATTCATTTGATTGATGATGAATGCCTGGTCCACGGTCTTTAATAACAATTACGTCCGCATACTCTGTTACGACTGTATTCACTTGAATGAAGCGGCCATCTTTTGCATGACGCAACACATTTTGAAGAACATTGTCTACTATCCGTTCCATCCATAGCGGGTCAATTTGCCATTCTTTTTCATGTAAAGGAAGGAAATCAACCTCAATTGTGAAATATTCTTTTTCAAATAATGGATACCAAGACGCTACTGTTTTTCGTAACAACCGAACGATATCGATTTTTTTCGGTTCATATTGGTATTTATTTGCTGTCAAAAGGGTGTAGGACATTAAGTTTTCGATGAATCGATCGACATGTTGAATCGATTGATCCATCATCTCAACAGATTGCTCCCCGTTCTTTGATAATTCTTCTTTTCCAAGCGAATAAAGATGAGCCCGCATTTTCGTTAATGGCGTTCTTAAATCATGGGATAAATTGGCAATGAGCTCTTTCCGCAATTGCTCTTCTAGTTGTTCTCGATGTCTACTTTCCTTTAATTCTTGCACCATTTTATTAAACGTTTGTTCTAATTGACCAATCTCGTCTTTTTTCTTCACATCGATTAAAACTGGCAAACCATCGACTTCGCGAACATCCATCGCATGCTGTAACGTTAGAAGTCGTTTTCGAATTGAACGGAAAAATAAAAAAGAAATGAAAATAAAGAAAAGAATAATGCCAATAAACATGAAGACAAAAAAATGACCATATTCTTGTACATTTTGGAAAGTTAACAAATCCCGAGGTAACTCAAGAACAACAAAGCCATCGGCGTCTTTTTCTCCTACAAAGGCCACAACCGTAAACGGATCACCATTATAGCGACTTTTTAAAAATTGTGCGGTATTTACACTCGACCAATTAGCAGGCAATTTTTCTGTTGTGTCGATTTCTAATTGTAATCGTCCATCTCCATCAACCCAAAACATTGAGGATTCAGGATACTTTTCTTTCCACTTGAGAAAAAGCTGTTCAACTTCTTTAGTCGGATTGGTTAAGACGGCGTTCGCTTCTTCATGCCATGTATATTCAATTTCTGTTGCATTAAGATGATTGATTTGTTGTTGCAATGGCTCTGTATTAAAAACAACAAGTGCTGTTAAAATAAAGCTGATTTGGACGAGCCCAATCGCAAATAAAATAATGAGCATGTATTTTACGAGTAAGGAGCGCAAAAAATTCATCTTTTCACCCGATACCCAATGCCACGAATCGTTTCAATAACGGTAGGATTTCTTGGGTCTTTTTCTATTTTTCCACGCAAATGACGAATATGGACCATTAAAGTTTTGTCTCCTTCTATGTACTGTTCGCCCCAAACCCCTTCAAACAATTGTTCCTTCGTTAAAATTTGATTTAAATGCCGAATAAAAAATTGAAAAATAGCTCGTTGTTTTCCAGTAAGCTGAATTTCTTCTTTTGTCTCTGTATTACTAATATGCATATCTTTAGGACGAATCGTTAAATGGTGGATTTGAAATGTCTCCTCATCTTTTTCAAATCTTCTTAACAATACTTCTACTCTTGCACAAAGCTCATCTGGATGAAATGGTTTTGTCAAATAATCATCAGCAAAGCTTAATCCTTCAATTTTATCTTCAATTGCCGTTCTTGCAGAAAGCATTAACACCGGGAGAGTTTTCGTTTCTTTTTTTATTCGTTTTCCAATTGAAAATCCATCTAAGCCAGGAAGCATAATATCTAATATCATTAAATCCGCTTCCATTATATACCGCTCAATCCCTTCTCCAGATTGAAGCCATGTCACTTCATACCCTTTTTCTGTTAATTCTTTTGTTACCCATGTTCCAATTTCATTTTCATCTTCAACATATAAGATATGAACCATCCTAGTCCTCCACACTAACTTTTAAATGTATGTATATAACAGCGTTCTCCATCAACAATTTCTTCTTTTTCCTCATACTCAATCTCTAACACTTGGAAAAGCTTTTTCCAGAACGATACTGCCGAAACATTCTCACACAATTCGATAATAAAGTAGCTTCCTTTGTTTTCTTTAAAAATCTCCTCTACTGCTTGTCGACCAAACCCTTTTCTCTTATATTGATTCAAAATAAACATATCATTGATTCCGAAATCATGCTCCTTTTTTAAAAATGGGCGATGTAATAAAAGGAAAAAGCCGATGATTTTGTTCTCTTCCATAATAAAATAAGGGGTAATCCCTTCTACGGCCCAAAACAAGTCAATATCCTCATATTCAAATAAGCCTTCGTTATTTATAGTCAAATGTGACGTAAAACTAGACAAGTCATGAAGGTAGAGAGAGTATAAATTCTTTAACACTTGTTTTTCCGATTCTAGCACCTTTTTAAGTATGATAGACATTTTTTCACTCCTACTATTTTTTTCCTATTATACTAAAGGAGCGGAATTTAAGCTAAAGTAAAAATAACAAAAAAGCGAACCATCAAAGTCCGCTTATTTCCTCTTTATTCATTTATTGCTTTAGGTTGCATTCCATTTTTACTCAATATAAAGCTTCCTGTCGAAATAAAGGCCACTCCTAAAATAAACGAAAAAACAAAAAATAACTGTCCTCCACTAGTAGGAGAGTCTTTCATCAAAAAACTTCCAAGAAGCAACATTGTCGCTATACAAATCAGAAACGAAGGAAATCCTCGGTCCCACTTTTTTAGTGTGAAATACCCAATAAGAATCAAGAAATAAAGAAAACTTACCATCATAAGAAACGGAAATATTGGTTGATGTTTTGCTGCATAAACAAAAAAGTCAAATTGTGAAATTTGGCTTGATGACTGAATTTCTCCATGGACGATTTGAGAAATAGGCGCTGAATATTTCCACTCCCACGGGTTGTCTAACAAGGCACTGCCTTCATACCAAGAAGCTACCGTAGCTACGACAAGCACACAAATTACACAAGCAAATTGAACAATTGTTTTTATCAAAAAGAACACCCCTATAATGAACATTCATGTTGTTTAGCTTATTTTCTTTATGTCTACCGCATCTGCATGAGGGGGTAATGATGTTTCCATCCCATCTCCTGCAATGATCTTCACTTTCTCTCCAACTTCATATTGAGTGATATCTTCCTCTACATAAAACCATATTAACTTTTCTATCTTTGCTTCATAGTCACCTATAGACCATTCTTCTACATTGACATTTACATCATTAACTACTAAAAGGCGATTATCCTTTATTTCTACAATATAACCCTCATACGTTTTTCCAAACGTTTGATTATTAAAAAAGACAAAGATAAACAAAAAGAGGGAAAGGCAACTGACTAACAAAATAACAATATTTTTCTTTTTCAACCGGTCCTCCTCCTTTTAGCATGTATGTATCTATCTTTATTATGCGATTTTAATAGCCAAAATGGCAATAAGGATTTAGTCGGACTGAATCTTTAACTACTGATTATAATCACCTTTTATTCATAATTACGGTATTATTTCTCTGTTTATAGGATGACCAGAAAAATAAATGTTATTTCAAGAATAATGCACCAGAAGGCTCGTTTTCTTTCATTAAAAACATGATAAAATAATCTATATGACAAGGAGGGATTCCTATGAATATATTCACTGTTCTGTTATTGTTTTCAGCAGGATTTTTAACATTTTTAGGCATAATACCCTTTTTATTCAACTATCCGATTAGTGATGGTCCCAATTCAGGGCCAGCTAACTCTTGGGAATTAATCCTCATGATTTCTTATGGGGGTATGGGGTGGTATTTACTAATTGGCCTTGGTTTGTTCATTCTAACTGTGTTCTTAGTTTTGAAGCAAAGAAAATTGAAGTTTTAACTTTTCTACACTCTTTTGGTACCATTGCTTTTTGATTAATGAAGAAGATTTCACCAAATTACTTTTATTCCAATACTGAACGAGGAGAAACGAATGAAACAAGGATTGCTACACCATATCGAATTGTATGTATCAAACTTAGAAACATCAACAGCATTCTGGGGCTGGTTGCTAGAAGAATTGGGGTATTCGAAATATCAACAATGGGAACAAGGCCAAAGTTGGAAGCTACAAGATACATATATTGTTTTTGTTCAAACTGAGTCCAAATTTTTAGATATTCCGTACCACCGTTGTCGTGTTGGTCTCAATCATTTAGCGTTCCATGGTAAGTCACGCCAGCATATTGACGAGCTAACTGTAAAATTGATAGAGCGTGATGTACCAATATTATACGCTAATAAGCATCCTTTAGCTGGAGGCAACGACCATTATGCCGTCTATTTTGAAGACCCAGACCGAATAAAAGTTGAGGTTGTTGCCTCTAACGAATCATAATATGGCTTGTTACAAATCATGGAGGATTCTATGAAAAAGAAATTAAAGTGGATGCTTCCTCTCTCTATTATCGTAATTCTCGCACTACACCTCGGCACATTAAAGCCTTCCCCTATCCATAACTTTCCTGTACCAATTACAGCTAAACTCGAAACCAATCATAACGATACTGCATATACATACTCCTATTATGGGATTAATAGGCTATATCTAAGCTTATTGAAGGTCAAAGGATGGCGAGAAGTGGACCAACTGGGAGCGTTACACACCTTTGAAAAAGATGGAAATCGAGTTGGTATTATCACTTTTCAAAGTGGATTTAATATTTCAGAAGAATGAAGCATGCGGACATCTGTTCCTTTATTCTTTATAAATAGGTAGATGTTCGAGACTTAGCGGACATTCGTTCCGCTATTTTGCGATTTCACCTCTCATTTTCACATTTTTTCGGCGATTAGCGGAACATGTGTCCGAAAGCCTTTGAAAAAGCTGAAAATTCGTAAAATAGCGGAATCAGTGTCCGTAAAAAAGCGACTATGAGCTTTATCACCCCATAGTCGCTTATCCAACGTTGACCGACTATTCTCATCAATTGAAAAACGAATAATACACAACTCCTGCCATCGCAAATAGAGCAACCGCAAATACAATTGACTTCTTATAGGCTTTAAGAAATGATTTCATTCCGCTGCCTTTTTCTTCTGATACCGCCAATTCAGCTGCTAACCATAAAACAGCCAATATCGCCATTCCAATTCCAATCAACCATGTCATAGAAACCACCACCTTTTCATAACTTCAGGATTCTCTAATAAAAAATATCCTACAACAACAAGGAGTAATAAACCTTGTAATACCATTCCGATCAAGCTGCAGATTAATCCAATAACCGCCGTCTGAGAGATACCTTCCTTTCTCTCTTGTATAACCATCATCACCTTTTTTGAGCTCCTTATCCCAAGGATGCCGAAAATCAATCCGAAGAAAGGAACGGTCATTGCTAATACACCACTAGCTATTGGAAACAACGGATTTTTTTTTGGTTTCACTTTGGCCATTCTCTTTCTCTCCCCTTACCATACTTTTACTCGATAACATCAATTAATATATTGAAATAGTAGATATGTATCATTGCCAATTGAGGAATCAGATGGATAATTATATTCGGTCATTACCGTTATAACCGCATTCCAAATCTCATTGGCACTATGTACATCCAACTTTTTCATTTGCGGTTTCACTTTATCTCATCCTTTCATATCTTTATTCTAGTATATCTTTTTTGCTTTTTCTTCCATTTTTTATTTTAGATATTATTGTTTTTTATTCCGATTTATATATCGGAAGAGGAAATATACGAGATACGCTGGTATCCCAACATAAATAAGCAAATAACCAAAAATGATAAACCATTGAACAATGACTTCCATTTTACACCTCACACTTTACATTTTTTACTAATGTTTTGTCACCAATGTGACAACAACAATCTCTGGCCTGTTAAAGATTCGTAATGGAATAATACTATTACCCAACCCGCGATTTACAATCATAGTGGAATCATTGTTCAAAAACATTCCTGCATCATATGTCGGTAAAAAACCTTGATTCGGCGCAACCAGACCACCTATAAATGGAAGTCGCACTTGTCCACCATGAGCGTGACCTGAAAAAATGAGGTCAATTTCATATTCGGCATACGCTGAAAACCATTCGGGACGATGAGCTAATAAAATCGTATAGGTATCATTAGATTTACTGTTATCCATTACCTCTTGAAGTCTTTCAATCGATTCCTCTTCTCTAGAAAACGCTGCAGGGTCATCAATTCCAATAAGAACAATTTCTTCTCCGTTTCGTTCTATTACTTCGCTCTCATTTCGTAACACATGAACACCGACCGCACGTAATTGCTCTTCTAGACTACTATATTTTCCTGACCACCACTCATGATTTCCAGTGACAAAATAGACAGGTGCAATGGCAACTAATTGCTCCATTAATGAAAGACTCGCTTGTTCATCATATTTTTTTGAGTCAACAAGGTCACCAGTAAAAACAATCCGATCGGGATTCTTTTTTTCCACTTCTTTAATTAGCTTTTTTTGCTGTTGACCAAACCATTTGCTATGGAGATCAGATAATTGCACAATCTTATATTCCTCGAACGTTGTTGGGATATTATTTGATTGAATTGTATATTCTGTCGTTTCAATCGCATTATTTTGCACGTAAAAAAAGATACCGATGAAACAAACGATAACAAAACAACATATAATCCACTTCTTCTTTCCCTTTTTCATTCATTCAGCTCCATCTCAAAATACACTGTTTCGATTACTATATTACCATTTATTTGCTATAAAGTAGATTGAAAAAACATGTAAAAAAGCCATAGTTTATAGAAACTATGACTTTTCCAAGGAAATATAAGTAAATTTACTTAGTTACAATGACGTATTGTCGTTCTCTGAACGCAAAGCGTTCACTAAGCTCGTTATATAAGCGTTTTTCGTTCAATCGGTACGTCCCTATATCATTTTTATATGTTAATGTTCTTAAATTAACAATAATATTTAATGAGTCTTTTCTACTTTTTTCTTCTGCTCCGTCTTGACAAGTATACATTTCAATCCACTCACCATGACTTAAGAACCTATCTAACTCTTGAAATAAAGAATTATAACCTTCCCTCGTGTCTTCACAAGACAAATAATATACAAAAGGATGTTGAAATTGTGTTCGAATATCATGGTCTTCGTCAACTTCATGGGCAACGATTTGTTTTTCTCTATCTTCTTCATTCTCATAATAATGTACGGGAATATTTACTTTTGGTAAATATTTTTTTCTCTTCTTTTTAGATAATTCGACTTTAAAACCTAGTGCAGATAAATCATCAATATATTTCGTATTCCCATAGTCTTTGAAAGTATCAGAAAGAATCGGGGTACTAGTCGCAATAAAATGATACACTGTCATCAATATCCCCCCTTTTATACTATTAATGGTTTCATTTCGGACATCTATTCCGCTATTTTCTTATGAATAGCTAGTTTTAAAGTTCTAATGGACATACGTTCCGCTATTTAAAGTTTATTTGCAAATTTTCACTTTAAAACATCCCATTAACGGAACAGTTGTCCGAACGAACGTCTTAACTAGTTGTTTTTAAAGAAATAACGGATCCAATGTCCGGAAAAGACAGCAGCGGTCGAGTACATCATTCTCTCGACCGCCGCCAACAAGTTATTCCTCAATAGAATAAAAGTATTTATTCCCTAAACGGTCAGTGAAAAGTAGATTGTAGTAATAATACTCATCTTCGTTCGCATCCTTTTTATATATAATATCTGTTACTTTATTTTTTGCAATTGAGTACGTCTTTGTAAATACTTCATAGTCTCCCCAATATCTGTATGCAGTTAGTTTTAATGTCACATTCTCTGATGTTTTTACTTTATACAGCAATTCATTAGGAGTATACCAACTATTTGGTTGTTTTAGTTGATAGCTATTCTCGAGTAACCATTTAGGGTCAGTATAATTAGAAAACGCACCTGTCACTTTTGTTGTCTTTCCACCGTGCAGTGGTTTTGCTTGTATTTCATATGTGTATCCATATAAATCCCATGAGTGGTACCAGCGAGTCTTTCCATCCCAGATAAACTGATTAATCCCTTTATTTGCTTGCACATTTGAGTGAACTGTATAGACTTCCTCACCATAATTATCAAAAATCTTAATTGTGACTAATGCTTTATCTGAAAGCTCATAGAACACTTCTGCAACGGATTCATATTCATCATATTGAACTACATCCGGTGCCGTAATGGTGATATTTGTAAAAGCAACTGTGATATTTCTAGTTCGTTCTACTTGCTGCCCATATTTATCTACTACTTTTATTGTATAGCGGTAAACGCCATCTGCAACCTCTTGGCCTTGAGCATTTTTACCGTTCCAAACCGCTTGCTGTGCTCCTTTTGATTTTGACACATTAGTTTCAAGTTCACGAACTAATGTAGAACCGTTATGAATTTGTATCGTTACTTTCCCTGCTTTTCCAAGTTCGTACGGAATGGATAATGATGTTCCTTTGTTAACAAATTCAAGGTCTGTTGTTTTAGTAATTGTCGGTTTTGACCAGTCTTGCACTGTTACACTAGAGCTTTTGACGGTTTTCGTATTGCCGTATTTATCTTTAATTTCAAAAAGATAACGATACGTTCCTTCTGCTACCCGTTTGTTTTTATCATTTTTTCCATCCCAACTAAATGTGCGCGTTTTTGGTTTATAAAGTTTATTATTAGTTAGCTGACGGATTTTTGTTCCTTTATCGTTAATGATAAATGTACTAACATATAAATTTTCTGTGAATTCTAATGTTGCTTTATGATTATTTTCTCCGGTTGATTTAAATGTCGTCGAACTAAGTTTTGCCTTACCATCTACTTTAGAATCAATGACAACTTTAACTGATTTTGTACTTTTTAAATTGTTCGTTGATTTCGAGGTAAATTTAATCGTATACGTTCCATCTTTAACGACATTTCCTTTTGAATTTTTGCCGTTCCATGTAACAGAGCGTTTCCCACCGTTTAGAGATTTGTTGTTCAGAATAGTTCTAACCACATTTCCGTTTGCATCATATACTTTTGCTGTAACCGTTGCTTTTCGATTAAGCTCAAATGAAAGTTTCACGTCATTTTTGACTTTGGGTGAAAATCCATATGATGATTTAGAAAACGTTAGAATTGGCGGTGCCTTGTCTACAACCTTCACTTTTTTTGTTTTTGTATTTGTAAATTTGCCATTGGACATTTTTACTTCAATGACATAATTTCCATTTGCATAAGTTCCATTATCAAGTTTTCCATCCCATGAAAAAGATTGCTTTCCACCAGATGATGCTCGATTCGTCATGAATTTTTTTACGACTTTTCCATTTGAATCTTTTATTCGGACAGTAATATTTGCTTGTCCATTCGTTGTAAATAAAATATTGAAATTGTTTGTTCCTTTTGCCGTAAATGTCGCGTTGGGGGTTTTAATGGATGTTAATGGAACACAGGTATTCGCTAATGCTTTTTGCGCATCCACGCGACCATATCCATAAAATTGATCCCAACCTGGTGCCCCTAAATCCTTCGCTGATTTGCTCATAATGTCATAGACCTCATGAGGTGATAAATATGGATTTCTTGACTTAATTAATGCGGCTACCCCACTTACAACTGGAGCAGCCATCGATGTCCCATCAAAATTCCCATATTTCCCATTTATCTTTGTTGAATAGATTGATTGTCCAGGAGCGGAAACATCTATATAATTTCCATAATTAGAAAAAGAGGTGATCACATCATTTTTATTTGTTGCGGAAACAGCGACAACACTTCCATGTGCTGCTGGATACATCGGTCGACTCGTATCACTATTCCCAGAAGCAGCGATAACAAGTACTCCTTTTGATAACGCATAACTTGTATAGTAATCTACGATATAGCTATAATACGGACTCCCTAAACTCAAATTGATGATATCTGCCCCATTATCAACAGCATACTCAATTCCAGCAGCGACAAAATCAGCTGTTGTTCCGTTACCATAAAACACATTAATCGGCATAATCTTTACATTTGGTGCTACACCTGTAACACCTTTGCCATCCATCTTTGCTCCAATGATCCCGGCCACATGTGTTCCGTGGTCTTCTGCTATTAATGACTTACGATTATAAACGACATCATAAGGCTTTACAATTTTACCTTTAAATTCTGGATGACTTGTTTGGATCCCAGTATCAATGACAGCAACTGTGATTTTAGAAGAACCTTTTGTTATATCCCACGCTTTAGGCATTTGGATTTTTTTCAAATACCATTGCTTACTATAGCCTGGATCTTTCGGTGTTAATAGGTGCTCTAATTGAATGCTAGGTTCTACAAACTCAACTAACTCTTCTTGTAGTAACAATTCAATTACATCGTCTATGTTAAGCTGTTTTGGCACAGAAAGTGTTGAAAATTGCCCTAATTCTAAGAAAAGAATTTCTTTAACTCCCATTTTCTTTATCAATTCTTCTCTTTGCTGTTCTGTAGTTGTATCAACAAACTTTACTATTAGTTCTTGTTCTTTATAAATGCCCTCTTCTTCAAAATATTCCAATACTTCTTCTTGCGTTAGTTCCGGTTCATTTTGTGTATCTTCTCCAAATTCAGCAAACCCGATTGAAACCGGATAAACCATAAATAAAACGAATAAAAACCATAATCGCACTTGTTTCATTTGCTATGCTCCTCTTTATCAAAATCTATTAGTAAGAATATTATATAGTCAAATAGTCCTCATTAACAGAATTATTTTTCAAGACTGACCATTTACTGCCATCTAATAATAGAAAACGAGAATTTTTACTTAAATGACTAAAATTCATATATAATAAAACAAAGAGAATAGATAGAAAGAGGGACTTCAATGTATACATTATATTGTAGAATCTATCAGAGAATTTTAAAATTTATCAGTTCCTGTTTAACTTGGCGACAACCACAATTAATCGACGGAGAAAACTGCCTCCATGAACTTGTCCCACTTTTACAGGAGAAACAGGTTCAGCGTGTTTTTATTGTTACTGATAAAGGAATTACATCACTTGGATTACTTGCTCCATTATGCGAATCTATGAAAAACGAAAACATTCATTATATTATATATGACGATGTTATTCCTAATCCGACTATCGAAACAATTGAAAACGCTGTCAAAATGTATCGCGACCATCATTGCGAAGCGATTATTGCCTTTGGAGGGGGATCTCCGATAGATTGTGCGAAAGCGGTTGGTGCTAGAATTGCAAAGCCAAAGAAAACGATCCAGCAAATGAAAGGACAATTGAAGATTCGGAAAGAAACTCCCTTTCTTGTCGCCATTCCTACAACAGCAGGGACAGGAAGTGAAGCTACTCTTGCAGCAGTTGTTTCGAACCGTGACACACAAGAAAAATATGCAATTAATGATCATGCCTTAATACCAAATGTCGCTGTACTTGACCCCGTTCTTACGATTAATCTTCCTCCCCATATTACAGCATCAACAGGTATGGACGCGTTAACACATGCGGTTGAAGCTTTTATTGGAAAAGGAAATACAAATGAAACAACAGCATATAGTCGAGATGCAGTGCAGCTCATTTTTGAAAATTTAAATGAGGCATACTCAAACGGTTCCAATCTTGTGGCTCGTCAAAATATGCAAAAAGCTTCTTATTTAGCAGGCCTTGCGTTTACTCGTGCCTATGTCGGCAATGTTCACGCGATTGCACATCAGCTCGGTGGATTTTATTCGTATCCTCATGGTTTAGCGAACGCCATCATCTTGCCTCACGTGTTAGAAAAATACGGTGAGACCGTTCACAAGCCGTTAGCCGAATTAGCTGAACTCATTGGCATCAAACAATCCTATTGTACAACCGAGGAAAAGGCATCCGCGTTTATTGAAGAAATAAAGAAGCTAAATACAATGATGGAAATTCCGAGTCAAGTCAATTGTATAGTAGAAAGCGATATTCCATTAATGGTAAAACGAGCATTACAGGAAGCCAACCCACTTTATCCCGTTCCGCAAATATTTACTAGAAAAGATATGACTGAACTATTTTACAAAATAAAACTGTAGCGCAATAATCAAATTAACAAAGGGAACTTCTTTAGCTAGAAAGATTCCCTTTATTATTTCCGGTAAAAATACGGCCCATATTCCTCTTTTTCATGTGGAACAACATATGTCCAATTAAAGCCTTTATCAACGATATAGACATCACTGTATTCACCAACCTCGTTACACAAGTCTTTTGCTTTCATTTCTGAAGCATATTCTACTTTTAGCACATCATTGGACTCTTGAAAAAAGATAAAACAATATTGTTTATTCACTTTTTCAAAGGCTTGATTTGCCTCTTTCCCTTTACGAAAAGGAATATTTTGGGTATGAAACCACTCCCATAAAAAATTAGTGCGATTATGATTACTTACATCTATTGTTTCAAAGAAGGATTCAAACCACAGCTTTCTATAATCTCTCCCTTTATTTTCATATTCAGTTACAATCATTCCTTTTTTCCGAAGTTTCATTGCTACATTCACAAATAATCCCCTCCAATTTTATTGTAACTTTTCATCCTCCCATCTCACTAGCAATTTCTTTTGGACATTTGTTCCGCTATTTTAAGCAAACTTGATGATTTTCAGATGCTATCGGACATTAGTTCCGTTAAAGTAGAAAATCTGAACGTCTTTATCACTAAAATCATGAAGTAACGGAACAGATGTCCGAACGAGATGGAAAAAGGGCCTCCATTCACAAAATAGCGGAATATATGTCCGATACGTCCCCTCCCTCCCGTCACATGACGAGACGTGAAAAGCCCCAAATCATGGATCATTTAGGGCATCCTATCATTTAAGAAAGAATTCGCTTTTCTCCTTCTATGCTTTGAATCGGACTTATATTTTGTGTAAACTCAAGCGTTCCCATATACTTCCTGTTTTCATCACGGACCGCAAAATAACGGATGTACACAAATTTGTCTTTAAATTGAATCCAAAAATCCTCACTCTCTTTCACACCAGACTTAAAATCAATAAGTAGTTGTTCAACAAGATGAACACTTTTGGGAGGATGACAATTTTGAACGGTTCTGCCAATTACGGCTTTCGTTCTAGCAAAAATTCGTTCTTTCCCATGAGAAAAGTACCGGACGACATCATCTTGATCAATGAAAGTGATATCAATTGGTAAGTGGTTCATGATCGCCTCTAGTTGTTTTACCGAGACATTTCCCGTTTCGAACTGAATCATGCCTTCTGCCCATTTGCTTTCTTGCACTTCTTTTCGCTCCGGTTTCCACTCGACTGTAGGAGATGTTAAGCAATACCCAATCTCATTACTTTCATAGGCAATCTTTACCCATTCATCTTCTGTCAACGTGTTTAATGCCATCGGAAACAATATATTTTCTTCTTTAAAAATCATCTCCACCGTTTCTCTCATCACATAATCTAAATCATCTAACACCGCCTGTTTGTCGCCATCAAAATGTAGTAATTTTTTCTTTACTTCCTTAATACCAGCTCGAATCATATCATCTACGCCCCACATGACTTTTGTTGGTCCATAGATTCCGTACTTTTCTAAATAAGGAAACAGTAAATTTTCTTTGCGGCTGTAATGTTTATCAACATCAAGTAGTAAATTTAAATCTTCAATGAGTTTCCACCTAGCTTCATCAGAAGCTTCTTTTTCAAATTTTTTCAAATGGAGTTTGAGCTTGAAATTTACTAGATAATCTATTTCTTTATTTTCTAATTTAAACGTATGGATCGGATGCCCCGGCGGTTCTTCGCCCTGTGAGGTTCTGTGAATATCATCAATTGACCCTTTAAAAACAGAAGCATGAACCGAACATAAACGTTGAATTTCCTTTACTGGAATTCCTTCTTCTTCCATTAGCGCTTGCTCTAGCTTTGATATTTCTTCAACCGTTATATTTCCTACAGCTTCCTCAAACTGAGCTTTCACTTCATCGACACTTTTCCCATTATGAAGGTCCTTTATGATTTTTTTTAACATGTCTTTTCGATTCAGTTCCGTTACCTCTTGTTCGCGATTATTAATGATTTCACTCATTGTCCTTCCCCTCCCTTTCCATAAAACCATGGGCTTCCATTGTTTCTTTCACTCGGTCAAATGAGATTCCTTTCATCCGACATCCTTTTGGAATTGTCATCACCCGGCCAGCCGTTTGTAACATTCCTGGCTTCGTAATTTGATCAAAACCAAGTTCGTGCAAAATTGCGATGATTTCAGGATAGTGTATCGCTAGTTCATAAACAGTCTCGTTATAATCAATCGTTTTCATTGCATCCACCTCTATCAGTGATATTCATTCTCAATAACAATGTAACAGAAAGTCATTTTTTTGTTTGTGAGCTGTATCACACTAAAAAAAGAAAATTAAAATGTAGACATTGTGATCTATTTCACATCATTAATCATGAGATATTGATATGCTTTTTGTAGAAACATTATTTAAATCAATACTACTGGAGGCCAGAATATGATGGAACAGACATTTTCAGAGACGTCAATTGTTGGTGAAATCGTCACGAAGTTTCCAAAGGCGAGTGACCTTTTTAAACGATATCGAATTGATTTTTGTTGTGGGGGAAACCGTCCACTCATAGAAGCAATTAACGAAAGAAAGTTATCCGTAGAAGAAGTCATCACAACTTTAAATAAACTATACGACGAAACGATGGCGTTGAACGAATCAAGAATTGAATGGGAGCATGCCTCATTCCGTGAGTTAATTGATTATATTATGAATAAGCACCATCGATTTTTACATGAAGAGTTAACCTTATTAAGTCCATATGTCACAAAAGTGTTACGCGTACATGGTGCGGACCAGCCACATCTCGCTCAAATTCATCGCTTATATCATGAGTTACGGATTGAGCTAGAACAGCATTTAATTAAAGAAGAAACAGAAGACTTTCCTCTTTTATTAGAACTAGAACAACAGCCTACAGTAGAAGCTGTTAGTCAATTGAAAAAAATTGTAGACGAGCTCGAACTTGAGCATAGTCATGCTGGTACCTTATTAAAAGAACTACGTGCTGTTACAAATGACTTTACCCCTCCAGAAGGGGCGTGCGGTACGTATCGACTCGTATATCAACGTCTTGAAAATCTCGAATCAGATTTATTTGAGCACATTCACTTAGAAAACAATGTGTTGTTCAAAAGAGCCATTACTCAATACGCATAAGAATAAAGACAACAAACCCGCTTGGATTTTTCCCAAGCGGGTTTTGTTATGATGATATAGTGAGTGGATAGGCAGAAGTATCAAATAACAACTCAAGTAAACTTGAAAACAAAGTCACTTGTGCAGGATTAAACCAATCTTCTTCACATTCAGCCAATAGCCACATGACCTCATCTAAAAATACATGCTCAAGTGCTTTTGTCCAATTGGCTTTATCTGTTTCCGTTAATGAAGATGAAACCTCATAGCCAGAAAGGAAGGTTCCCCATTGTCTTGGGGTAAAAATAACATCTGGAGCAGTTGAATGCTCATTATGAAACAATAATAGGACAAGAGCTAAATCGAAAATCTTTGGAACCCAACTCGCATTATCGGGATCAATCAAATAAGGAGTGTCATTATAAATTAAATTATTTGCTTTAAAGTCATGTGGCGTAGCAATATAAGATAAATTTCCCTCTTTAAGCTCTTCTTGTTGAGCAACAATCGTGAGTAATTTTTCTTTGAGTTTTTCATGATCAATTGTTACATTCACTTTGTTTGCGACCGTATTAATTTTTTGTACACTTTCTTCGACTTCTTCCTTTGTAAAATCAAATACTTCATAACCCGGCAATTGATAGTTGTTTTCCTTTGGGGATACGCGATGAATCTCCCCTAACAATTTTCCTGCCTGAAAGATTTCATCCTCTGTCCCAGTATAAGGCTTGCCGTCGATAAAAGGATAAACAATATAAACGTCCTCATCAATCGTTTGTGGATTCTCATTCTGTAAATGAACAGGTGTTACAACAGCAATCCCCGACTCTTTTAACATTTTCGTATAGTGAATCAATCGTTCCGCTCGCTCTATTGGTTTTTGTGTTTTTTTAACGATATACTCTTTATCCTGTTTTTTCACCCGATACACAGGTGAAAAAGGGTAAATACTATTTGGCTCCTCTTCGGTTTGGAATCCAAACTGCTTTAATACTTTACTTCCACTCAACATATACTCCTCCATTATTCACGTTGTTCCGCTCTTGCTCTCATTGCTCTTGGAATATAAACACAGAACGGTTCACTTTCTAAATAATCACCTGTCATGGCATACGCTCGTGACCGCGATCCTCCACAAACAAAACGAAACTCACACACCCCACACTTCCCTTTATATTTATCTGGATTACGTAAATCTTTAAAAATAGGAGATTCCCGGTAAATATCAGCTAATGGCGTTGTTCTCACATTGCCTGCCTTCACAGGAAGCAATCCACTAGGGAACACATCACCGATATGAGAAATAAAGACAAAGCCATTGCCATCATTTACGCCTTTTGGGGCACGCCCTAAACCATCAAACGGTGTAGTGATTCCTTTTTGCAGTGCATCCTCATACTCAATTGTTTTATCGTTTTTCTGTTTTTCCTTCATTTTTTGTTGAATCACAACTCGGCGGTAATGCTGTGCTGCGGTTGTTTTAATATCAAACGGTACTTTTTTGCTTAATTTGTGAAGCCATCGAAACGCTCGCTCGTGTTCAGCTGGTGAAATCATGTCTGTTTCTTTGCCACGCCCAATTGGGACGAGAAAAAAAACACTCCATAATACGCAGTTTAGTTCTTCCACTAATGTGGCCATCTCTTCAAGGGCATCTACATTGTACCTAGAAATGACGGTATTAATTTGAATCGGAATTTCTAACTGATGCAAATGCTGAATTGCATCCATTGTTAATTGGAATGATCCTTCTGTCCCTCTAAAATGGTCATGAATCTCAGCTGTTGGCCCGTCCAAGCTAAAAGCCCACCGTGCAAGACCAACATCCTTTGCTTTTTGGAGCGCTTCTTTTGTTACGTTTGGTGTTGCGCTTGGCGTCATTGACACACGGACACCTTTTTTTATCGCATATTCAGCAATATCATATACGTCAGGACGCATAAGTGGATCCCCACCTGTAAACACAAGCATAGGATTGTCCATTTCATATATGTCATCAATTAGTTTTTTTCCTTCTTCTAATGTTAGTTCAAGTGGATTTCGGTGATATTGTGCCTCTGCCCGACAATGGAGACATTTTAATTCACATGCTCTCGTAAGCTCCCATATGACGATAAATGGATTTTGATTAAAATCTCGTTGAAACATCATACTCCCTCCCCTTCATTCCCTTTCATTATAAGCTTATTTTCTAAATTGCAATGTGAGATTCATCACGAGGTAGAAATAGGGGTTCGGGAGTTGGGAGAATGACAAATTGTTTTCACACGCTTCGGACATCTATTCCGCTAATGCTGCAAATAACAAGGATTTTTCAACCGTTACGGACATACGTTCCGCTATGTAAGGAAAACGCGGCAAATTTACGCTTGATTTGATAAGATAACGGAACAGATGTCCGATAAAAATAGAAAACGGCTAAAACTAACAAAATAACGGATCCTATGTCCGGTTTTCTACCTCTCAATGTTTCCATATAAACTTTGTTCAGCTAGATCTTTCCCAAGACACCATTGGTGAAAGTCAAAACTCAATTCATCAGTACTCCCCGCCAAACATGTAACTATATTTTTCGTTTTAAAACTATACGAAAACGTATGCAATGTACCAAAAAACTCATCGTAATCAGTAAAAAATAGAGGCGATTCTTTTTCTTTAAATCGTTCAACTACCTCATTTTGACCTATTGATAAATCTTGTAATGTTTTAATATACTTTTCTCGTTTGATAGACCTTTCTATCTGAGTGCGATTTTTATCCCGCATTTCTTTACTAGAAAAATGATTAACACAAGCTAGCGAAACTTCCCCTTCACCGTCTCTCACGACGACTTTGCTAGGGCTTGCTTCCACAACCGCTTTTTGTCCTGCTTCATCCGCTATTGAAAAATTATAACAAGCAGCATGAGGGATTTCCTTTAACAAGGAGACTGCATCCTCAATCGTCTTACAGCAATCCAACACTATTCTTACTGCTGTCCATGCGGAAACTCCTATTTGGAAGTCATTAAAACTAACAAAATGCAAGCCGATGACTAATCCACGCTCGTTCACTCCATCATGTCTACCAATTACTTGGAGATTATAACCAGCTGACGCAAAGCTTTGTTCATTATCTAGTAAACTAAATACATGGTCATATAAAACCGGAGAAAAATCATAATTTCGTACATAATAGGAATCTGTCATATAAGCTGAACAACCCATCGCTTGAAATTTCGGAACATCATAACCACTAAACATTGCTGCCGTTTTTTTATAAGGAATTTCAAGTGACTCACTTAACCCATGTAGTTCTTCAATTAAGTGTGGGGAATATGTAGAGAAAATCTGTTCTACATTTTGAATATCAACTTCAGGTTTTGTCACCCTATTTAATATGTTAAAAATCGGTTTATGTTTTACATGCTTTCCTAACGCGACTCCTGTTTCATATGGACGTTTCCTTAGTTGTAAAATATCGACTTGAAACGGTTCCATCAGCTTTTCCCACCTTTTTATTTACATGCTTGGACAAACGGTTGAAATAAATTTAATTGCTGATCATCTTTTGATAATATAATTCTGGATGCCTTTGTACTGCAAGCATCTAAACAGCTTCTATCACTCCATCTTCTGCAGTAACAACAAGAACAAGTTTTTCTGACAATTTTTCTTTCATATCCTCTATCGTTTTTTTATCACTAGCATTGAATTGGCATTTTGCTGAAACTCATAATCCGATAATCGTTCTTCCACTGAGTACCCTTGACTTCTTAAGTCTTCAATAATCTCATCAAGATGCTCATAACGATTTCCGTTTAAGTCAACAAGAGGGAATATTCGAACTTCTTCGCTCACAACTCGTAACATTTCTGTTAATGCTGCTTTATGAAAAGCAAAGTCTAACCGATCTGCATACAAAAATAAGAAATGCGCCGATAATATAATATCAAATTCATGATCTTGAAATGGAAGCGAAGGGAGTGTGACAGCATGATAGCGGTCAGGTGTTGAAACCATATGTTCATAGCAATCCGCTAGAGCTTGTTTCCTCGTTTCAGCAAGCTCTGTCACATCGTTAAAATAATCCCAAACGTAAAGGTCTTTTTCTTTTTGAACTTGTTCCATTGCATGTTCGATATCTAGTTTTCCTTTTTCAAGTAAGGCTTTTGCTTGATGAACATAAGCAATATCACAGGCGGTTACATCCATTCCTTTTTTATTCGCCACCGCGGTAAACGAACAAGCGCCTGCTGGACAATCTAACACTCTCTTTTGTTGTAATTCTTTTTCTGTCAATTGAAAGATTGACAGATACTCTTCAAATGTCCTTCCAATAAAAACAACTCTGTCTAATGTAATACTCATCTCAGCTCATCTCCTCTCATTCATATTAATATTTTATCATTTTTTTCCATTGTTTCGAAAGGTTGAATTTACCTCACTCAACATGTAATGAACCTCCATGATGTTATACACATGCGTCATACTCACCACTTTATGGATAATTATGTTAAAATTATAATATAATTCATTCTATGTATCTAGAACAATACGGGGGAATACAATTGAAAAAAAGTGAAATACAAAAAAGACAAACATGTGTTAACGAAGTTCGGCAAATCGCACAGCCTATCGAACACTATCACAAATGGATCGACGATTATGTGGCGAATAAAAAGATTGTTCTCCTTGGTGAAAACTCTCATTTTATCGGAGACTATTATGAGAAAAAAATTGAACTTATTAAATACTTGCATATTCATCATGGCTTTTCCACTGTTGTCCTTGAGAGTGGACTACTAGAAGCATCAATGAGTTCTATCATAAATGATGATGTTCCAATAAAAAAGAGGATTAAACATGATTTTCTCGGTATTTATCATAACGAAGAAATGCTTTCTCTTTTTACTGATCCCTCACTAGCCTCGTTAACGATAACTGGAATGGATGTGCAACCGACAGATAGCATCGCTTCACAAAAATTAGTAAATTGGGTCGGCGATCATCTCGGCTCAGAGTGGAAAACAAAATTAGAGCAAATCGAAACATTATTTTTTGAGTTCGACCGTCAAATACAAAATCAATTTAAAATTAGTAAAAAAATAAGAGGAAACTTAAAAGATGTAATTGAAAAATACAATTCAGTTATACGTGACTTACACTCTGCACTACAAAAAGAAACGGACACACAATTGAGAAAGAGACTTGAAATTCTATTAAGAGGAATGAAAAATCGGCAACAATGGTTTACATTGAACGTCAAAGGACGAATTGCCTCAAGCCGGTTAAGAGATGAATGGATGTTTGAGAATTTAGAATGGATATTACAACAGGAAAAAGACAAAAAAATTATCGTCTGGTCCCACAACTTTCATATCCGAAAACGAAAATCACTGTTATTAAAAATAATTGGCATGGAAACGCTCGGTCATCTATTAACGAAACATTACCCGAATGATACGTATACAATTGGACTTTACGCTCGAAGTGGTTCTTGTTACAACGCTTATAAGGAGCAATATGAATTGTCAACATCCAACCCACGATATTTAGAATCATTAATAGCAGAAGCAACTGATGAAGAGGTATTTCTCCCGCTTACTCTCCAAACGAAAAAACAACAATCTTGGATGAAACAACATTGGTGGTTACTCGAATCGAAATTCCCTGGAATGGGTCCTCATCCTATGAAACCACAACGTTTTTATGATGGATTACTCGTGTTTGGTGAAGTTCAACCACCTACTTATTATCAAGTTCATGAGTAATTGATTTTCTCGCACGCGAAAAACCCGGGTATGTCACTACCAGCTTTTAACGGTTCGGACATCAGTTCCGTTATTACATGAAAAACAAGCCAAACTTCGACGGATTCGGACATTTGTTCCGCTACTTTAAAGAAACCACCCCTAAATCACTTTGATTTTGTTATTTAGCGGAACATATGTCCTTTAGAACTTGTGAAACGTTACTTTTCTTTAATATAACGGAACTGATGTCCAATAAAAAAGCACCACTCTTCATAGCATCATCTGCTCAACCCTTAGTTTCGCATCACTTCGTTCATATATTTTTGTCGTGCTAAAACATAATAAATGATTTGCAATAGTAGATACATACTTCCAATAATGAAAAAATTGTGTAGCAGTATCGGATTCTCTAGTATTCGCCCTCCGCCATCTTTTGCTAATGTAGCGATATAAACAAATCCTAAGCCAATGCCTACAATCGGCGCTACAAAGAATAACATACGTAACTCTTTTGAAATCATCTTTTTCATTTCTTTTCTCGTAATTCCAATTTTATAAAGTTTTTGATATTTTTGTTTTTCTACTTCAATGTCTGTAAAAATATTTAAATAAAGAAGAATAAACGTTCCAAAGAAAAACAAAACACTCAGAAATGTGGAAATAAAAAAGAGAAGCCCAGCTGCTGTTTTTTGCTCTTGATACTGGTCAATGCGAGTCATTGGTGTCATCAATTCTTCTTCATAAACGCTCCCACCAGTCATTTTTTCATCAAGTGGCCCAGTAAGCTCGTTTAATCTTTGTAATGTTTCATTGAGGGTTTCAACAGCTAGTGCAGTTTGTTTCCAATCGGTTACCGTAAACAAATGAATTGTTGAACGATAGCCTTCTATCGATGATGAAAGATTCGTATAATCATTTTCATGCACAATAATAAATTCTTGGTCAAAATAAGGTAAATGATTGAACACTTGCTGATTTACGCTACCCGTATATGTTAATGAAACAGTAGCGTTGTCCATCGGGATAGTCAGTCCATTTTCTAATGGAGTACTATATTCAAAGTTACTATTGATAAGAGAAACAAATTCTCCTTCTTTCACCTCTACCTTATTTTCTGCCACTTCATTAAAATCATCGACTTTCATAATCACAAACCGATATTCGTAAACCCATCCCGGAAGTATCTCGTAAAATTCAAATACATCAAGGGTTTCATGTTGTTGCAAGCGATGTTCCGGCTGATCAACTATGTCATAAAGGACAGCGTCATCTATCTGGTTTTTTTGTTCGGTTTGAACAAAAGCAATGTCAAAAGGCTGTTGTAATGCTGTTTCTTCAGCTGAAGAAAAGAAAAATAACATCAATGTACTATAAAAAATCGTTACCATTGCCATTGTAATGATAAGCATTAAGGTTGATTTTAACTGTTTAAATTTATAATCAACATTTGTTAAAAACAACAAGCGTTTATAATAAAACGCCCGTTTTTTCTTAGCAAGTCCAATTATAAAACTACCAAGTTGTGAAATGGTAAAGTACAAACCGATTAAAAGACCGATAGTACAATAAATAAATAGCTTTCCTTCATCTATCTTGTATTGTTCATGATAAGAAAAATGATAAAGGACAAATACAGAAGCAATGGCAAGAGATAGTCCAATCCCACCTATAAAAGGATTTTTCATTGTATTTCTTTCAGACATTCGATCTCCTTTTATACTCGAAGCAAGGTCTCGATTTCTTGTTATCCATAATGTTTTTCCTATCGCAATCATAAACACTAACAGATAAATTCCTATAGGCACAATAAACATATTATGACTAAAATGAAAGGTGATAGTCTCTAGCTCCACCCCTTTCATTAATAAAAGGAAAAACAACCGTGAAAAAATCGCACCCGTCCCTAGCCCTGAAACGATCGCAGCGAGAGCAATGACCCCATTTTCAATAAGCAATAATCTCGCAATATCACGAAAGGACATTCCTAGTGTCATAAACAATCCAAACTCTTTTTTCCTTCTTTTAATGAAAATTGAATGCGCCGAGCTAATAAAAAAGATGGTAAACAGGACAAGAGCAATAGCTGGAATCATTAATATCTCGGTGAAACCTTCTCCCATCTCTTTTGCCTCATTGATTCCTTCATTAAAAAAAACGGTGGAAAACATAAAGAAAATCATCACTGCAAACATATTACATAAAAAGTAAAACAAGTATTTACGTTTATTTACCTTGGCCATTTTCCATACGAGTTGTTCAAAAGTCATGGCTTTTTCCTCCTAAAACAGCGAGGTTATCCATAATTTGATGTAAAAATTCTTTTCTATCTCCTTTTTTGGCAAGTGTTGAATGAATGTTACCATCTTTTATAAAAACAACTTTCTGGCAATAACTAGCCGCAAACACATCATGGGTAACAACAAGAATAGTTGTTTCATAAGTTGATACGATCTTTTCGAATGATTCCATAATCGTCTCAGAAGAAGCAGAATCTAAATTTCCTGTTGGTTCATCGGCAAAAATCATCGCCGGTTCATTCACTAGTGCACGACTCACCGCCACGCGTTGCTGTTGTCCTCCTGAAATTTCATATGGATATTTGTTCGCAATATGTGAAATCCCAAACAAATGAAGAAGCTCGTCAACTTTATTATCCATTTCACTGGAACTTTTACCTTCTAACACCATTGGCACGATTATATTTTCTTTCACTGTTAAACTATCAAGCAAATTAAAGTCTTGAAACACAAACCCAAGCTGCTTTCGGCGGAATAAAGCAAGTTCGTCCCCTGTCATTCTACTAATTTCATCTCCGGATAACGCAACAAATCCAGATGTCGGTTTATCAATCCCGCTTAACAAATTTAGCAATGTCGTTTTTCCGCTTCCTGAAGGACCCATAATCGCAACAAATTCACCTTTTGTAATCGTGAGGCTTACTCCATTTAACGCAGTCGTCGTCCCTACTCCCCTTTTATCTCCATATATTTTCACTATCTGTTCTGCTCGTAATAAACGCATATTCTCTCCTCCTTTCCTTAACAATAATGGTTAGAAAAAATTTCAGCCATCGAGAAAACTAAAGATACCTTACACTTTTGTAAGGTATCGAATCATTACTTTTGTTCCGATTGATTTTTCTGATTGAATTGAAATTTCATGCCCTAGCTTTTCTATTATTTTTTTGCATAAATATAACCCAATTCCGGTTGAACCACGATAGTCTCTGCCATTTTCCCCAGTAAAAAAAGGCTCAAAAATCCTTTCCATATCATATGTAGGTATTCCAATCCCTTCGTCTTCGATGATTAAATTTGTATATTGTTGATTTTGTTCAATTCGAAAATAAATATGTTTACTGTCTTTGTCAGCGTTCGAATATTTAAGCGCGTTAGAAATAAGCTGTTCGATCATAACTTCATTCCACTTTTTATCCGATAAAATCCGTAAGTCCTCTTTATCGGCTTCAATTACTGGATACACTTGACGGTAAATAAATTCACTTTTGCGTTCATTAATGAGTTTACGAATAGAGGAGAGCAGGTCAACCGCTTCTACGGTAAAATCATTTTCAAAGCGGTCCATCCTTATCATCGTTAATCCTTGTTCAATACTCGTATGTAGCCGTTTGTTCTCACGTTTTATCCTACTCCACTTGTCGCTGTCACTTAATTTATCGTGTTGCTCTTTATCCACAATAAGTTCAATCACAGAAACAGGTGTTTTCAAATGATGCATCCAGTGAGAAAGAAAATAATATCGTTCTTTACTTTGTTCTTCTAATTGGCTTATTTCTTTCGCATGATCATTGTTCATTTTTTCAATAACTGCTGCTACAAGTTTCTGCTCTTCTGTGGCCCCTTCTAATACCGTATATTGTTCTTTAAACAACTGTTTAATTTTTTTATTAAATGAATAATATTTTGACCAATCGACAAATAAAAAGACAAGCAAAAAGAAAGCAGCCATACAAAGCGGATAAGCTATTTCATTGTCATTCGGACCTGTTACATAAAAAAATAACACAATACAGACGATACTTGCACAATAAAAAAGAAGAAAGAGCAACCTGTCTTTTACATATTGTAACGCAATCGATTTAACCATCAAATTTCCCTACTGATTCAACGTCCTGCATCATATAGCCTACCCCTCGTTTACTTTTTATAAGATTGGGCAACCCAAGCTCGGCTAATTTTTGCTTAATCCGACTCATATTAACCGTTAATGTATTATCATCAACAAACGTTACATCGTCCCACACTTCTTCAATTAATGCCTCTCTCGCAACGAATTGATTTTGATGTTTCATAAATGTAACAATAAGCCTACATTCATTTTTGCTCACTTCTATTAAGCGCTCGCGATAGCCCATTACTAGTTTTGCACTGTCAACGTAAAAGTCACCATGCCGAAGAATGGTTGTCTCATCCTTTGCATATTCACCATACACCCTTCGTATCGTTGCTTTTACTTTTGAAACAAGGATATCCAATGTAAACGGCTTTGTAATATAGTCATCAGCCCCTAATTCAATCGCCATTATTTGGTCCATATCCGCACTCCTTGCCGAAATCATAATAATCGGTACCGTTGATTTCGCCCGAATGCTTCGGCAAAGAAAATAGCCATCATAGTATGGTAGATTAATATCGAGCAACACTAAGTCCGGCTGCAACGATTGAAAATCTTCTAAAATCGTTTTAAAATCAGTTTGCACATAGACATCAAACCCATACCGCTCTAGCGATTCCTTTGTCAAGGACCTCAATTCTTCGTCGTCTTCAATCACCATGAGCTTGTACAATGAAATTCCTCCCAAAACGCTTTGTTCATTAGTCTTACTCCATATTTTAACAAAGTGGATGCGAAGGTGGAATTGTTTTTTTTCAAGAGGAGGGGGCACGTTGGAAGGTGGAAAGTGGAGATGTATCAAACGTATCGGACATCTGTTCCGCTATTTTCATAAAAACTAGCTTTTTTCGAAGCCGTTCGGACATACGTTCCGCTATTTAACCTTTTTATATAGAATAACCGTTCTTTTCTATTAGATTAACGGAACAGATGTCCGAACGATTTGGATTTTATATAAAAAATCAAGAAATAGCGGAACAAATGTCCGTAACAAATCTAGCCTATTTCTCAAACTCACTTTTTATAATATAAGCAACATCATACTTTTCTAAATCGCTCCTATTAGTTTCGAAATCAGCATAAAAATCACTCGATAAACTCTCTAATGAACCACCGTTTAAATAGCAAACACTTCCTAAAACATGTACCCCTGTAGTTGGGTCAATTTCACTTACATTTTCACTCCATACGGACATCATCCCATCTTCTAAAATGGACACCTCAGCTGTACTTTCTGTTGTTGTCCCTGATTCAGATAAAACACTGACAGTCAAACTATCTGAGTTTCTTCCATTCATAGCTTCTTTTGTAAGTAATATTGTTCCTTTTTCCTCAATGTCCGCTTTTATTTCGAGAATATGTTCTTCCTGCTTCATACCAAATTCATATTTCTCCACCCATACTCTTACCGTTTCAAATGATGAATCAACTTGATAATCAAACGTTAAACCCGATGTTGTCACCGATTTTTCAGAACTAGAACATGCACTCACAAACAAAATTAAAAAGACACACCCTATCATCATCCATTTTTTCATCCTACTGTCTCCTCACAGCTCATTTTTCTTTCTTTTTAATTTGTCTACTATGTATAGTCAATCATCTTTTTCAGCATTTCTGCATCTAATCTATTAATGAGTCGATAATCTCCTTCTGCCATCTTAATCACTGCCCCGTCTTCGTGAAACCACACTTCTGAGTGAACCAGTCCGATGTTGGCTTTTGGGCTATTAATGACAAGGTGCACGTTTGGTTTATCAGCTAAGTTCAAATCATCCTCTGTTTGTCTACTAAACATCATGATTTGCTGTAAATTATCAATCGTCCATTGGTCATCGACATCTGTAATTATCGTTGCATAATCGATTCGGCCTTCATACTCTGGGTGGTCATATCCTACAAAAACTTCTCTTGTCGGCTCATGACTTGTTAACTTCCCTGTCATATAGCCACTTCCAAATAACCCGATGGAAACAATAAGAATGAAGATGAATGTCCCTACTTTCTTCAAATTGAAAACCTCCTGATTACCGTACAGTATATTATAAGTCCTTTGAAACCTGTCTTAACTACATACGAAAATCTATCATATTCCGTTTCACCTTTATTGTATCATTACACAATCTTCTTTTGGTTATTTTTTGGAAAATCCTATAAGAACCAACCTATAACAAGGAAACGAAAAGAAAGTTGGTGTCCAATACTGGAAACCAACTTTCTTTTTCAAATAATATTTAACTTGGACCGCATGCATTGATTTGACTATTTTCCAACGTAATATCACGGATAATCACATTGTCCCCACATGGTGATTCTAGAATCGAAGAATTTCGTAATCGTATGTTTTGCATGAGAATATTTGCTGTATTTGGGAATTCAGCACGTGCTGCAATTCGGATATCATTTGGACCCTCCACAACACCACCGTTAATGGTAATATTATAACAGTTTTCAATTAACATTGAATTACTACCAGTACCTGCAATATCGACTCGTTCAATGACCGCGCCACCACTGCGTGATACACAGAAGATTCCACGACCACCGCCACGGGCAATGACTTCCCCTACATGAATATTTGCTGAATACTCATCATCAACATGACCGTTACGGTTGGCCATACGGAAAGCGGCATAACCTGTGCCAGTGCCCGCTCCATACCCATAAACGACATCAATATCCGCATTAATCGTATCGTTTAATAGAATACCAGAATACCCGGTATGAACCGCTGTGACACGACCAATGCTAATTCCGTCAACTCCATATGTTTCAACACCATGACTACTAGTTCCCGTTACATACACATCATCGATACGTACATTTCGAACTCCGTATACGTCATCATTATCACGACTATCAATTCGGATACCATGTCCTCCATCTAATCGTAAATCAATTTGTCCTAAATGAATATTTTCAGACGTCCGAACAAAAATACCAAAGTTTGGACGACCTGTCACTTGTAAATAAGGTACAGTAACATTTTCAGCATGTCGGATCCGAACAGCTGCATTATGATTTCCATAATCAAATGGATCTCCAGTCCCTTCAACATGGATCGTTCCACACACTTCAAATGAAGTATGACTCGGTAACTCTACAGACTTATCCGCCGGAATGGTTCCAGACCCTCGAACGATTACTCTCTCTTGCTTAGTTCTGTCTGGCGTTAAGCTATGGACTGCCGCTTGCATCGCTGCATGCATATCATTGCCTGTATAGACAACACCTTTATTGATGACTCGCCACGATTTTCCAGTTTGTAACACTTGAGCATCAAATTTACCTTGGCCACAACCTTTAAAATCTCCACTATATGTTTTCTCGTCCTGGAAAGAGACCACAGTAGAGTTTTCTGAGAGACCTCCTTCATTGACTGCCTTTACGACATAAAAGTATGGATTAGGAGAGAAAATTTGTTCATCTGACCATGTAAGTTCGTCAGTAACCCCGATTTTCTCAAACACATCCTCATTAGGAAATTGCTCTGGGCTATAACGAGTTCGGTACACATAATAACGAACCGCATCAATTACTTCGTTCCAAGCCAAAGTTGCTTCCTCTGAGGAATGACTTGTTACGTTCACTCCACCAGGACTTTTTGGAACAGACACATTGTCATCTATCATCTTAACGGTCACTTCATTACTTCTAGCAGATTCAATCCCGACGTCTGTCACTAATGACACAGCGTAACGATACGTATACCCTAACTCAGCTGTTTCATCTGTAAAACGAGTATCTGACGTCTCCCCTATATAAGAAAAACTTCTTTCACCATCTTTTTTACGGAACACCTTATACGATTGCGCTAACTCATTAGGCTCCCAGCTTAATTGAACATACGTGTTGGGAGCTAATGAAACGTCTGACACATCCAAACTTGTTATTTCAGGAACTGGATAAATTTCTAACCCATTGATTCGACCATTATCCCCTATTTGAATATTTAACTGTCCGTCCGAAACAGTTGTCGTATGCGTAACTTCGGCAAATTGCCCTGCATTTGATGTAAAACTCCCAATGTTCTCGCCTTCAATAGTAAAGCGAGAGCGGTTAAAGGCAATATTATCACCCGCAATCAATTTTAAGTAATAATCGCCATTCGGAAGGTCCACTTTAAATTCATAATTCCCATCTAAAAGAAAATCGCGTCTAAGATCGTCTGGTTCGCCCCGGTCTCTTTCAGCAACGGTTTTATTAATCCCATATCCTCTTTCTTCTGAGTAAGTTGTCGTGCTTGTTACTTCTAAATATCCATCCGCAGTTGGACCATTTCCAAAATCAAACTTTAATGGTTGTTCATTTTCTTCAGCTAAAGCCGTCAGCCCAAACATTCCACTTGAAACGAGTAAAGCAACTGTCATCAATACGAACATAGAAAATCTTTTTCGAATCATCAAATTCCCCCTTTTTTCTTCCACCGTAAACATGACAACGTTGTTAATATTCGTCGTTCACTCTCGGCATCTAAAAAGATAACGCTTACAAAATAAAAAAACGGTTCGACTCCCTCCTATCAAAATGGGTTTTATAATACAAAAACAATAAACAAAAAAGACGACTAGATTGTTTATTGTTTCTATACACGAATGATAAATGTTTTATATGTAAATAAATTTTCCATACCCTCATTATAGTAGGGCTCGTTTCATTTTTTAATATAAAAAACGTAAACATCCTTTCAAAAAACAATGAACTTTTCTGAAAATTACAATAAATAACCATATATATGAAAATATTTCCTTAAAAATCGGAGAAATAGCTTTTGGACGTGACCTTCCTCACTGACAAACTTCATTCATTTCATTAGGCTAAAAGGATAAAGTTGGTGAAAGGGGATAATAACGATGAAACAAAAGAATATGCCACTTGTGTATTCTTGCTCAGGCTGCTCTTCAGCCGCACAAATGGCCAATGCCATTGCGGTAAAAATGGATCGAGAAAAACTAGCAGAAATGTCTTGTATCGCAGGTGTAGGAGGAAACGTAAAACATTTAGTGAACACTGCAACATCAGGACGCGACATTATTGCTATCGACGGTTGTCCTTTGGCTTGTTGCCACCATTGTTTAGCCAAACATGATGTCCAACCAACCTATCATTTTCTTTTGCACGAGTTCGATGTAAAAAAACGTAAAGGAATTGATCCAGATGAAGATGAAACGAATCGGGTTTATGAGAGGATTGTTGGGGAAATACAAATTTATTAATCGAACCAATAAAGAAAAACGCGAGAGCGTCTTTTCGTTTCAAGCGAAGTGCGGAGACCTGCCCCCTTTTTGTCAGTGAACCACAAGTGCTTTTCTTGGGGTGAAACGTGCAGGTGCGCAGCCTTCGCACTTCTTGAAATAGCTTTCAAATCTTCACTACACCAAAATTCTTATACTGTCTTATCTTGTAAAAAAAGGGACCGTATATCAGTCCCTTTCCTCTCACTCTACTTTTTCACAACAGGCACCCATATTTCACAACAATGGTCCTTTGCTTGAACATCATCATCCTTATACACTTCTAATTCCGGTCCAGGCGCTTGCTCATAGCCTGTCGCAGGAAACCATTCACTATATATTCGGTCCCATGTTTCATTTATCGCGTTCGGAACAGGTCCTATAGCTTCAAATACCGCCCATGTTGCAGCTGGGATTGTGTAAACATCAAATTCATTCGCCACGTCATCTTTTGTTTTTTCTACTGCAACCATATACATGAAGTCTTTGTACTCGTTTGTATTGCTTAGACAAGCTCCAATAAAGCCCATCTCTCCCATTTGCTTACTGAGTTTTTCTGATACACCGTTTGAATTACATTCATCCCAAAATGCTGGAATCGCCTGCTTGTTTTCTTCATTTTCAAGCGAAACCCTAAGTCCTTTCCCGATAATATCAAACGCTTCTTTTTCCACAATTTTATACTTCATATCCGCTACCCCTTTGATTTGAATTTGGAAGGAGATTTTCGGAAATGCCTTTAACATCATTCCGCGAGTTTTGACTTGA
This sequence comes from Alkalihalobacillus sp. LMS39, assembly GCF_022812285.1. Lineage (NCBI taxonomy): Bacteria > Bacillati > Bacillota > Bacilli > Caryophanales > Bacillaceae > Alkalihalobacillus > Alkalihalobacillus sp. LMS39. The sequence continues at coordinate 1,905,396 of NZ_CP093300.1, read as the reverse complement.
GACGGTGTGATGCCATGTAATTTACGAAATGCCTTGGAAAATGATTCGGGCGTATCATATCGATATTTCAGCGCAATATCAATTACTTTGCTTTTAGATGAAGATAATTCTTGCGCTGCTTTTGTTAACCGTCTTTTTCGAATATATTCGGCTACTGGCACACCTGTTAACATATGGAACATACGTTGATAATGAAAGGTTGAGCTACACGTTATTTTCGCTAATTTATCAATATCAATGTCCTCAGTTAAATGTTGCTCAATATAATCAATACTGTCAGATAAACGTTGAACGATTTCCACTATGTTTCCTCCTTCCTACAACCTTATCTTATCAAGCGGTTTCCATCGTCTCCTGTCATTTTCTGCTTTTTGAAGACCGGTTTATTTTTCAAACATAGGCATGTGCCGTGCCAAACTTACGTCCTAATCCATAGGTATATGTCTATAAGCAATGTTGAAAGGGGATTATCATGTTTCATTTTAATGGAAGTCCATATGGTTATTATCAAGAACAAGCTTTGCCACCAGGGAAATATATGTATTCCCCGCAATTTCCGCAAATGATGCAACAATTGTCACCAATGTACATGATTCCTACAGAGCCAGTATTTGTTGATCATTTGATGATGCAATTGAATAAACCAATTACGGTTGTGACCGTTGCTGAAACATTAGCCGGTACGTTAACGGGTGTCGCAGTTGACCATCTCCAATTAACCATTAATGATGTTGATCACCATATCCGTTATCAGCATATCATTTACTTTAAAGAAGAATAAACCCGAATCTCATTCGGGTTTATTCTTCTTTTACGACCATTTTTCTGCCAGTTTATGCGCGAATAGTAAAGCAGGAAGAAGACATAAAACTATGATGACACTGTCTGAAAAATTGAATGTGTAATATAACTGATGCAGCTCTAAATAGTAATAGAAATATAGATTATAAGGTAAAATAACAAAAATCGTCGTCCATAACCCTGGTACATAACATTTCAAAACAATCGCTTGAGTTATATGTGTCACTATATTTAAAGAGAAAAATAAATTGAGCCCAACAAAGAGAAAGAAATAACCTTGCAAAATGGTCAAGATAATAAAGAGAGAGGCAATGAGAAATAACACGAAAACGGCCATTGTAAATTGTACCGTTGTAATTTGTTTTCTTTTTTCGAGTTCATTTCGAACAAAGGCAGGTAGCTTTTCTTTTATATCTGGATATGTCGTGTGAAACCACTTTTCTATCATGATGATTTCTTCAAAATTATGAATCATAAAAACAATCAAAAAGGACCAAATAAGAAAAGATAAATCCATTTATTCACCTTCTAACGAAACGATTTTAGTTGTTCTTTTTCACCTTATCCATTAAGTAAAATTGCATAGTGACAATAAAAGCAAACATAACAATGATGTATACTGGCACAGCCAATTCCTCAAGCCCCATCATTAAAAAACAAATAAATAAAATGACACTGACCAAAACTGTTAAGAAAAAAATACTGATATATTTACTCAAGGTCAAAACCCTTTCTAATGACATTCTTTCTCTATTTTTTCTAAATATTTTTCTAGCTTTGTCGCGTTCCATATTTCATGAGTGATGAAATCACCATTATAAAACAGCGAGAATGTTGTCCAAATTGCAGGTGATTTTTGTGCTTCTTCTTGAGTCGTCAATTTTTTCGTCTGAAAAGAAATACCCTTCCTATTGGCAATACTCTGTAATTCTGTTACGACTCCAACTGCAAATGGACATTGAGCTGTATAGTAAATCATAATGCCTTCTTTTTCTGTACAGTCTCTCCGTTTACTAAACGTAGGAATCTCACTTTCCTCGTTCCACGTTAACGCTAACAATTGAAAATAAGGCTCCGCTTCGTCTACGACTTGAAATCCTTGATGCTCAAAAAAACGGGCGTCACTTAAAAATGGCATTTTCTTCTTACTTGCAAGATGAACAATTCCATCCATTCCTCGATTTATCGCATCTTGCTTACAATAATCTAGCAATTGAGCACCATGTCCCCCATTTTGATATTTACCGGATACCCATAAGCAGTTTATATACATATAATTCGGTGCTTGAATCGGTACCCATGCCCTTTTGGCAGGGAGATATTCGATAAACACTTTCGCCCTTTCATTAAGTCGATAAAAAACAAGTCCTTCTTCGATCCGTTCTGCGATCCATTTCTTTTTCTCCATTACACCTGATTCATATTTCTTTGAACTAAACGCGCAACAAACATGCTCTTCTGAAAGATTCTTATTTGTTAAAGAGAGGTAATTCATGAACGAACACCTGCTTTCTTATCATATATAACTTCTTAAGTTCTATTAATATACTTGGTATCTTCCTACAAAATTAGCGTTAGATTTTATATTATGATTTAACAGTGAATCATAAGGTAATATTTTACTATTTTAGATAAAATGCCTTGTGTGTTTTTTAAAACTATACTATAAATATAAATGGAATGTCTTGGTTATTACTCCAAGTAATCCCTGTAGATAATTTCATTATAAACTAGGTTGTGCTTTATTACTTGGGTATGGAGAACTAGGAAAACAAAAAATTGTTAAGGAGAAGATAATGTCAGAGAAAACTAGTGTATTCATTCAAAACAAAAAGGTAACAATCGTATTATTATTAAGTTTATTGTTAGTAATTGGTATAATTATAACATTATTCTTATCTTTAAATTCTGGAGCTTCGATTGAAGACTTCCAACAAGCCATCAAAAATCGTGACGCTGAAGGAGTCTTAGCTATTATTGACAGTGAAGAAGGTGCAACACAGGAGTGGACAGAAAACACAGTCGCTTATTTGTTTGAAACATTAAATAAGAATCCTAGGTACGAAGATGGGTTATTTTATTATTTAGACGCACAACGTTTAGATTTTGAAGGTGAACTAGTAAGTCGAGAATTAGTTCAAGAATCAAGGGAAGAAATACCATTTTTAATTGTAGAAGGTAAAAGGAATAAACCAAAAATTATCGCGAGGGCACAAAGAGTTGTACTAACAACTAATGTAGATAATGTCGAGATATCCATTGATTCTGATTCCCACACAATAAATAAAGAAGAACAAGTAGACCTTGGAACTTTTGCCCCTGGTGAATATAAGATTGAGGGTAAGACCATCGTAAATGGACAGGAAATCACAACAACTGAAAAAGTTGACGTTCCTTTCTTCGGGAAAATGAATACGAATAATGTTCAAGTTAATTTTAACATCCAGTCTTTAAAATTATTTACTCCTATTGAAAATACTGAAGTTTATATTAATGAAGAAAAGGTAGACATAGAATGGAACCAAGTCCAGAACCCTTATCTTGGATTTGAGTATCAAGGAACTTATAATCCAGTTGTCGAGGGAGATAAAATTTATGGTGTTGTTCAAACTCCAGTTGGTGAGTTCACATCGGAAATCAATGAAATCGATAGCGATGAACTAGTGTTTAATGTTTTACAAAATGAACAAATTAAAAATGAACTGTTCAGTTTATTAGAAACATATGAGAAACAAAGAATCGAAGTGTTGGAAAATGAATCTGTGGATTATATGAAAGCTGCAGTAAGTGATGAAATCATGAACGATTTACGAAAAGATGTAAATAATCTATCACCTATCTTCGGTGATGAAAGACATTATGAAGGTACTTTAAAGCAAATAAGAATGGTGAATTACACTAATTCAATGAAACTAAATCAACAAGAAAACTTAGAAGTCGAAATTGAATTTGAAACGATTGTACACGAAGGGCGTTGGAAAACAATAAACGGTCGAGATATTAATAAAGACATAAAAGATAATATCCTATCAAAAAATGTTACTTTTGAATATAAGAATGAAACTTGGACGATAAAAAACTTCGAAAGGAATTATTCATCTAGTAAATTAGATAGTAATAACTATGGTGAGGCAAAAAAAGAGCAGTATTAAACTTAAAATTTCCAAGGACATTCTCAAGGAGATAGAATGTCCTTTGTTTTTTTATGCAACTTCAATTTTTATATAAAGTAAACAAAGGCTGGTGTAGAACATGACTCCTTCACTACAATCGAAGTGGCAAAAACGCGCAGTATTCTTCTTATTATTTTCCTTTACAATACTAGCTCTACTCGTTCTCCTTTGGTATGAAGGGATTATCATTCCGAATGCATCCCGTGCCAATGAATACCCTGTAAAAGGAGTAGATGTATCTGCTTATCAAGGTGACATTGATTGGGACCACCTTCAAAAACAAGAGTTGTCATTTGCTTTTATTAAAGCTACAGAAGGAAGTTCTTTTGTCGACCGATATTTCGAGAAAAACTGGGAATACGCAAACAACACGCCATTACGAGTGGGTGCTTATCACTTTTTCAGTTATGATAGCGGCGGGGATACGCAAGCGGAAAACTTTATAAAAACGGTTCCTATTGACGAGAGAGCCTTACCACCGGTTATTGATGTTGAGTTTTATGGTGATAAAGAAAAAAATCTACCAGACCGTGCAGATGTCGTGCGTGAACTTACAGTTATGATTGACTTATTAGAAAAGCACTATGGGAAGCGAGTTATTCTTTATACAACGAATAAAGCATACGACTTATTCATTAAAGATGAATTTCAACAATGTGATATATGGATACGAGATGTTTTTCAAGTACCATCTCTACCAGATAATCGAGAGTGGACATTTTGGCAATATACAGATAGAGAAAAGCTAGAAGGTTATAACGGTGAAGAAAAATTCATCGATGTTAATGTATTTTCTGGCAGTGAACATGAATTTGCTCGTTATGGCTTGGGTAAGTGAGCTCGTTTCGGACATTCATTCCGCTATTTTACTAAAAACATCGCATCTTACAATTCCATCGGACATCTGTTCCGTTATTTCTTATTTTTTTAGTGATTACATGGGCTTTTCTTAACAATAGCGGAACCAATGTCCGTTTACAAACGAGATTTCATGAAAAAAGCGAAATAGCGGAATACATGTCCGTAAGAAAATTCCTCTTTCTGATAAGCATGTTATTTCTCCTCATTTTCCTTTTTAAAACGGTGACCTGTATTCACATAAACAAGTGTAAAGATGACTAGTATAAAAACAATAAGAAGGCCAAAGGTAAACAACCACCTTATCTCATAGATATCGCTTATAATCCATAAGACAAGACTGAATGAAAAAGCAAACATCATTTTCCCCATAAACTTGCATAAAGCGACTGTATCAATGTTTTCTTTCTCTTCTTTTGGCATTGTGTTATATCCTGCGATAAGAAATCCTCCTCTTCCAGTCGATAAAATGATTCCTAAGACTAGAAATATAAACATGATGATAATCGTTACTATCATAGCTTCCTCCCTTATATAGTTTTGTTTGATTGATGATTGTGGTCTACCTTCACAAAACGATCGAAAAAACAGGGTAAAGAACTAAAAAAACTTCATTCAAAGTGTGACGGAACTCCGATAAAAAAAGGAAGGACGACATAAATTCTAGTGAAATGTCTTGCTTTGAATTTGCTTTGCACTATTACTATATCCAAACCCTTCAGTATAAATGAAACCATGCTTGTCAACGATGGCCACAGCCATTCCCGAAATATGATGTACTTCCATCGTCAACGTAATTTCAGTTTCAATTATTTTAACTTTTTCATGGAGATTCATTTAAGGCTGAAATACTACCGCCTTGCATGAAAACAAAAAAGAGAAACACACTCATCATTAAGAATAAACGGCGATTTCGAATTTGATTTACCTCTTACTTTTCAAAAAGTAAAAATTTGGTTTTACTCTTTTTCGATTTATCTTATGCGAAATCCTTTAGTTATAAAACAATCTTTTCATTACAGCTAAAAAGTCGCACAATGGCGAAGGAAAATAGTAACGAGTCCCCTATATATGGAGGACTCGTTGTATTTGACCGTTACTTTTTCATGACCATTGACTTGGATACTCGGTCAACTCACAAGATTACTAGTTTTTTTAACATCATGAGTCCCTTTTGGTAGGGCTAAATTCATCAAAGAAGCAATAAGGAGTAAGCCAATAGCCGATAGCAATGCCATTCCATATCCCCCTGTCATGTCATATAGCAACGCCGGAATATAAGCTCCTAGCGCTGATCCAAGTTGATGACATAATGATAATAACCCTAACACGAGTCCCAGTGAGTGTGTAGAAAACAGGTCAGACGCTAACATCGTTGTTGGTGTGACCGTTGCGAAATCAACAAGGCCAAACGCTACAGCAAACACAAAAAGTAATAGCCATTGGTCAGTTATTAGCAATAGTAAAATCGTGACCGACCGTAAAGCATAAAGAAGTGCCAAAAATTTTCTGTTACTAAATTTATCGGCAATTATTCCCGAAGATAATGTCCCGATAATATTAAATGCGGCTAGTAATCCAACTGCAGCTCCTGTTACCCCTGTTGAAAACCCATGATGATGAGAAAAAGAAATTAAATGTGTATCAATTAGACCTGTTGTTGTATACCCACAAATCATAAAAGGTAGAGCAAGAAACATAAAAGGTTTCGAAAATACTATAGAAAAAGTCGATATCTTCGGTGTTCTTTCTATTACTTTTCTAGCTTGCTTTTGCTCGTTGTTTATTCCCCCATAAGGTTCTATCCCCATTTCTAATGGGGATGTTCGTAAAAAAAGCAGTAAAAGTGGAAAAATGACAAGCACCAAGAAACTTCCTAATATTAGTACGGTCATTTTCCAGTCCAACCAGTCAATTAAATACAAACATAACGGGACTATGACTAGCTGTCCCGCACTCATCCCTGCTGTCATCATGCCAAGAGCAAGCCCTTTTTTGCGCTGAAACCAATTTGTAACCGCCACTGCTGCTGCTACATTCGAAGCCCCACCAAAACCAATCGAGGCGACGATACCATAAAGAATGATGATTTGCCAAAAAGAAGTTACAAAAAAAGTAAGAACCGTACTCATTCCAACTACAAATGCACTATAAGCTAATATTTTTCGAACACCAAACGTATCAATGAGCTTACCTAAAATAGGTTGCGATATTCCATAAACGATAAAACTAACGGTTGCAATAAGAGAAATGTTTGCTCTTGTTGTTGAAAATTCTTGCTCCCATGATGGAATAAAAGCGCCAAACGATAATCGTACTCCTTGTACCGCTAGTAGTGCCAAGAAACAAAGACAAAGTATAATCCAGCCATAATGTATTTTTCTCATTCTCATACCTCTACCTTCTCATTTAAATAGAATACATAATCCAATCTCCTTTTTTTCCACCCATTTTCTCATAAAACCGTTGTGCTCGTTTATTCGTTTCCGCCGTCTCCCACATCATTGTGGCAAAACCGTTGTTTACTTTATAAGCGAAGCATGCTTCAAATAATAACTTTGCCACCCCTTTACCTCGCAACGGTTCTATAACATATAAGTCATTCATCACAACAATTTGCTCTGCTTTTGTTGTACTAAATGAGAAATAAAGTGTCGCAAAGCCAACAAGGTTTCCATTAACTTCAGCAATAAATTGAAACCCTATTTCTCTTTCAAGTAATTGCAGAACAAGTCGTTCTAGTTTTTCACCGGCTGGTTTGGGGCAGTTATAAAAGTCGACAATATACTCATTCATAAGTGCCAATAGCTGTTGTTGATCTTCCTTTTTAGCTTTTCTTACGATTACAGATTCCAATAAACTCACTCTCCTAAAAATGATCCTTTTGTTTGTTGCATTTTGATATAATGATTGTATTCTTGTTTTGTCCTCATTTATAGTGACAGTTCACTTCATTTTTTTAGGGTCAGATTTCAGATAAGGAGAGAATGCACGATGCTTGAGATTACTCCCATTTTACAAAAGAGCAAGAAAGAACCTCTTTATGTTCAGTTATACCAATATATAAAAGAGGAAATCATATCAGGGGCTATCCCAGCAAACAGTCGTTTGCCATCAATAAGACAATTACATCAATATTTACATGTAAGTCGAAATACAGTGGAAGCCGGTTATCATCAATTACTCATCGAGGGTTATGTTGAAAGCAAACCTCGTAGTGGCCTGTTTGTCGTGGATCTAACATCGACTATTCCACTTACACAAGCTCCTCCTTATGAGAGTAGAAGTCAACAAGTACAGGAGGCTTCAACCATCGACATTGATTTCCGCTATGGCACTGTAGATTCAGAACATTTCCCTTCCTCGGTTTGGCGGAAATTAACGTTACAATTTCTTCATTCCGACCAACAGCAATTGTTTACCTATGGAGACCCACAAGGAGAATTTGACTTACGTCAGCAACTCGCAACTTATTTACATTTTGCAAGAGGTGTTCATTGCTCACCAGACCAAATCGTCATTGGTGCTGGCATTCAACATGTAATTGGGGTTTTAGCTCAGCTTTTACGAAACGACAGTACCGTCGCAATAGAGGATCCTGGATATGACGGGGTACGCGCTGTTTTTTCCAATCATCATCTTCCTCTTATCCCAATTCCGCTAGACGATGGGGGGATGAGAGTGGATGACTTAATGAAGAGTAACGCAACGATCGCCTATATTACCCCATCTCATCAATTTCCTTGTGGGATGGTCATGCCATTAAAAAGAAGATTGCAATTATTAGAATGGGCGCAAGAAAAGGATGGCATCATTATTGAGGATGATTACGATGGAGAGTTTCGTTATGTCGGAAAGCCGATTCCAGCTTTGCAAGGCTTAGACCAGCATAACAAAGTTGTTTACTTAGGAAGTTTATCAAAATCGTTTCTTCCCTCGCTTAGAATGGGATATATGATTCTACCTTTTCCGTTGCTTGCACGGTACAAGCAAATGTTCCGGTTATTTGACCAGCCCGTTCCTTTGCTTAGTCAACTTACGCTTACTGAGTTTATGAAACAAGGTCATTGGGATAGCCATATTCGAAAAATGCGTACGATTTATCAGAAAAAACAAGCTGTGCTTATTGCGGAAATTGAAAAGAGCTTTCAAAATCAGGTAGAACTATTAGGAAAAGAGGCAGGCCTTCATCTTTTGTTAGCAATCGAAAACGGAATGACAGAGGAAGAATTAATAGAAAAGGCTGTTCGGAAACGGGTTGCAGTGTATCCCGTATCCCGACATATGATTGAACCATCAACACATCAAAAGCCAATGATTCAACTTGGATTCGGGGGATTATCGAAAGATCAAATCATTGATGGGGTAAATCGGCTGAAGCAAGCATGGCTTTAGTAATAAAACAATGTAAAAAGCGCAACTGTAAAAACAATACCAAATAACGAACCATCATGTCCCCGTTTCGGACATATGTTCCGCTTTTATTGTGAATTGCTTACATTTTAAAACCCTATCGGACATTTGTTCCGTTATTTCTTAAAAACAAGCTGGTTCACTCGCTTTTTTTGGAGATTAGCGGAACTGATGTCCGTTACATTTAAAATTCGTTAAAATTTGCTCAAATAACGGAATTGATGTCCGAACGCAACAACGTTACAGTTGCCCAATTTTATCAAACGGAAAATATCGTAAAATGACTTTGCCAATCACATGATCAATTGGAACCGGTCCGATGTTTCTACTATCTGTACTCCCATTGCGATTATCTCCCATTACAAAAATCATGTCATCTGGGACCGTTGTTGCTTCTAACTCACCATAGATTTCTTCTTTTATATACTCTTCTTCAATAATGCTCCCATTGCGATAGACGACTCCATCTTTAATTTCAATAATATCACCTGGCTCCCCGATGACACGTTTAATCCACATATGCTTCTGTTTCTGTCTTGTTAATGTTGAAATCATTGGACTGTCTAATAAAAGATCCTGGAGTGTACGCTCTTCGTTCACACGACTATCGATGACAACAACATCACCAAACTCAGGGGAAGCCCCCAATATATATGGTGTTTTATATGTAATCACTCGGTCTCCCTTCAAGGTTTCATCCAAATCATTTCTTCCCTCTAACGTTGGTTCCATTGAGCTTCCATCAACTTCATATGGTTGAATAATGAAAATACTTAAAAGGAAAGCGAGAACAAAGCCTAATACAATCGCTTTTACCCAACTGATCATTTCCAACATAATTTTCTGTACCATAACGTTTCTCCTTTAATATGTATATCTTTTACTCTAGTAAAATATAAAGCTGTGTTGAGATACTATGCTTATCCAAACATTAGTCTAACGGATCAAAATATTGTTAAATCACAAATTTCCACTGTTCCAGCATGAATACTTTCTATTTATAAATGATAGCAATGGAATTTATTTTCTTTTTTCTAGTTTATTCTATTTTTCAATAAAATAGAATAGAGAGATCATGTAAAATTACTAGACAAAAAGTCCGCCTACTGTCCGCCCCTTTAAAATGAAAAGATTATATGATAAGGTAACACTACATTCCTTTTTCTTTTGGGGGTGACACACTCATGGAGGCTTTCATTTTCTTTGGTGGATTAGTGCTAGCTGCTATAATTGGTATTGGGTTATTAACATGGGGCATTTTCGCTTTATATAAGTTATTTTTCAAATCTTCATCATAATCACCGCCTTTATTAAAATGGGCGGTGTTTTTTTATATTTTTTTATAAAAGTGACACTGAGTTTCATCAATGTGTTCGATTTGATACCCAACCTTTTTATAAAAATGTATCGCACTTTCCCAAGAGCGATTTGTTTCTAACACAATGTTTTTGTAACCAGACTGCTTTGCTTTTTGTTCTAAATGCTTTATCATTATTTTCGCGAATCCTCTTTGTCGGCACTCTTTTTTTACCGACATCCTTGCAATCCGAACGATTTCGTTTGTTTCTTTTTGCAATGCTCCCGTACAAACAATTTCGCCATGATGTGCACCTGTGAAAAAAACGCAACCGTCTTTTGTGTAGGAATTTACAAGGTCTTTTAAGTCGGGATTAAAGGAATGATCGATAAAACCGAACCTTTCTAAAAAACCTTCCAAAATAATCGCACGAGCGATAGCTTCATTTTCTTTCGTTAGTGTGTGTATTTCAAGCTCAGGCATGTAATTTTTCCTCACTTTCTGCTTTTAAAAAAGTGCACATTTTTTTGTATAAAAGAACGCGGATCCGACCATAATATAAATGTAGCAGCGAGGCAGTGGGCTATAGCCAAGCGGTAAGGCAACGGACTTTGACTCCGTCATGCGTTGGTTCGAATCCAGCTAGCCCAGCCATACATAGAGGGTGTCGCATTTGCGACACCCTTGTTTTTTTATAATTCCTCGTTTTTACTTGCGCCATCGTCCTCTTGTTTTTTTGCTGCTATTTTTGTTTGAACTGCTTCTACTTTTCCTTCCATCGATGAAGGCTTGTCTCTACGGTCATCAATGCGAATATTTGTCGCTACTCGGTTAATTCCGGCTTTAAATGGAACTTCATGTATCGCTTGAATCACTTCAAACAACACAGGTAATTCTCCTTCTATAATTGTACTCATCGGTGTTAACTGAAATTTTATTTTCTCTCCATACCCTTCTAACACATGGTGGATGTCAGCGACATACTCGCTTACACTCGCATTTTCCGTTCCAATTGGAATAATCGTTACATCGACAATCGCCATCTTCTTTTCCTCCACTTTTTGTTTTCGTTTCACAACTAATGCTTCAGGAAACTCTGCTTTTGCTAAGCCACGATAAGAACGAATCGCCGTTATCATATGATGTCGTTCTGGTTCCATCGTTGTCACTTTTTTTTGTAAAAAATACGATACCGCTAAAACATACGAACGCACCCATGTTAACGCTCGATACTTTAAAGCCTTGTTTACTGGGGGACTAATAAACACAGCACTATACGAAGCCCACATTATCGCCTGTGCGGGTGGAAATAGGAATGACAATACTATACTTCCAACAAGAACAAGTGAAAAATAAACAACTACCAAATTCGTGGAACAAAAACGGTTTGTGATTGCTGCTTTCCTAATCTGGTACAAGCGAGCCATACGTTTCATTCCTCTATCACTAAATACTTTATGCTCGGCACCATGATATTTCTTTAATTGTGTTGGAAAAATAAAATGGGTACCAAAAGCATAATAAAGCAAGACATAATCTGGCAGTCCGTAAAACGGGATAAAGTCTGGGTAAATGGCATGGCCTATTTTTGGGATAACGACTAAGCTAATCAGGATAGCCGTTAAAATTTTGTACCATAAAGGCATGGAAAAAAACACCAATCTTGCCATGACAAGAGCCGTACTCGCTTCTAATGGCTTGACCCATTCTTTTATCAACTTCCCGTTATCACTATATGCGCATGAAACATAATCTTTCCCAATAAAAAAAACGCCTTTTTGAAAAGAAATGCCTCGAATTAACAATGTTCTTATCTCCTCTCAAGCGTTACGGAATCTCTACTGTCTGTTCCAAAATCCAATGCGGTATCGTTGATTTATCTAAAGTTGTCACTAGAAAACGTGCATCTTCCAATTGTAACGGTTCATGTTCTCCCCATGTGTGAAGGTAACTAATAGCTACCCGCTCACCATTGATATATTCAGCTCCCTGAAAAGAAACAGTAATCCGTCCATGATTTCCAAAGGCTTCATGTTCAATCATTTCATTTGGAAATGAAAACAAAAACCCGTTTTCAACAGGAGTTCCCTCGGCTTCATAAATGACTTTATTTCCGTAAAATAACTCCACTTTTCCATTCACAAATGAGACATCCTCAAGTTGTTGTCCGTTTGCATCAAGTAAGGAGACACCGATATAATCGGTTCCAATTAACCCTTCGGCCGGCATTTCTGTCCATTCCCATTCACTTGTTAAGATAAACTGCTCATTTCTAGGCTGAAGGTTATGATCAAAATTCACATATTGGCTTAATTCCTCATTTGTTACACTACCTATGGACTGCCAATAAGAATAGCCACCATAAAAAATGAAAGCTACAACAAGAAGAGGTAAGATAATGACAACTTTATTTCCATTTAACATAACTTATATCCCCTCTCTTTTTCGAACGACGGTATGTTTATATTGACTTCTTTTGTTTATATGCTGCATGGTTTGTTGGTCCAATTCCCGTGCCAATTGCTAAGGAATGTGTTATCGCTTCGGTTATAAATTCTTTTGCTGTTGCAACAGCTTGTCGAATTTCTTCCCCTTTTGCTAATTCAGCGGCTAAAGCAGCGGCAAACGTACATCCTGTTCCGTGTGTATGTTTCGTTTCGATTCGCTCATGCTTAAAATATGTAATTTCATTTCCATCAAACACGACATCTGTAGCATCACCATTGTGAAGATGACCGCCTTTTAGTACAACATATTTTGGCCCTAACTGATGAAGCTGTTTGGCCGCTTGTTCCATTTCTGCTAAGGAAGAAATTTCATCTATCTTTAAAATTTTCGCAGCTTCCGGCAAATTAGGCGTAATGGCGGTTGCAATCGGTAGCAAGTCTGAAATAAGAGCTTCTACCGCTTCTTCCTGCAATAACGAAGCTCCCCCTTTTGCAATCATCACAGGGTCAACAACAATATTTTTCACATCGTAATGCAACATTTTTTTCGCAACGAGTGTAATAATGTCAGCAGAAAACAGCATTCCTGTTTTCACTGCATCTGTTCCAATATCTGATAAAACCGCATCAATTTGCGCTTCGATTGCTTCCAGTGACTGTGGATATACTCCATGAACTCCAAGTGTATTTTGAGCGGTTAAAGCTGTAATCGCACTTGTTCCAAAAACACCTAACTCTTGAAACGTTTTTAAATCTGCTTGGATTCCTGCTCCTCCACCACTATCTGATCCTGCTATTGTTAATGCTTTAAACATAATATCCCTCCTTTTAACTAAACCGTTCTGGATGAAAAATTCCGAGTGGAACTCTTTCTTTTTTTTGTTCGAGAATATCAGCGACAATATGACCGGTAACAGGACTTAATAAAATGCCATTTCGATAATGTCCAGTCGCAAAAATAATATGCGGAGCTCTTGAAAGTTGTCCTAGCAATGGATAACCATCTTGTGTAGCTGGACGTAATCCTGCCCAAGTATGAAATGGTGTTTCTTGCTCTAGAAAAGGTAGAACATGCTTGTTCCAATTTGTTAAGCGTGCAATTCCTTTATCTGTAACAGATGTTTGAAAGCCTGCAATGTCTTCAGACGCCCCATTAACAATCGTTCCATTTCCTTTTGGTACGAGGTAGCCTTGACTCGTATAAATAATATGCTTCACTTTTCCTACGGGGAGAGGATAAGCACAAATCTGCCCACGAATCGGATAAACAGGAATCGAGATGTCAAACGTGTCTTCCAATTCCTTTGACCATGCCCCACTACTAATGATAAGACGGTCGCCAGTAAAGGTTCGTCCATCTTTTGCTTTGACTTCAATTTCCTCTTGCCAACTCGTAATCGAAACTTCTTCTAATTCATCATAGATGGCAACTCCAAGATTGCGACAAGCGACTTCCAATGATTTCGCATAATCAGGAGCATATACGTGACTTTCTTCTGGATAATACATCGCCGCAATGATTTCCTTTGATAGTTCCGGCTCTAATCGAAAAAGTTCTTCTCCTGATAAAATCCTAGCATCAGCCCCAAATTCTCCTTGCCATTGCTGACGGCTTTCTAACGCTAATAAATCGGCGTCATGATAAACACAATGCAAGCTACCTGAATTCGTGTACTCAAAGTCAACATTTGATATGTCTTTAATATCTTGTTGCCATTGTGGATATAAGTGTAAACTTTCTAAGCATAATCGGAAAAAATCATCCGGGTCTTCCCCGATTTCTGAGTAAGGGGCTAACATCCCAGCTGCTGCGCCGGTAGCTTGTCCCCCACACCGAACTTTTTCAACTATTGTCACTTCGTGTCCGCGTCGTTGACATTCAAATGCTGATGCCAGTCCGATAATTCCTCCACCTAAAATGACGACACGCTCTCCCATTTGCGATCCCTCTTTTACAACCTATTTTGAAATATATGATTCAAATGCACTGCTTGCTGTTGCATAGCGTTTCTTTTGAATTCGTCCAGCTAAATAAGAATGTCTACCGGCTTCAATGGCGAGTTTCATCGCTTGTGCCATTCTGACAGGATCTTTTGCTTTTGCTACTGGGGTATTCATTAAAACACCATCAACTCCAAGTTCCATCGCTTGTGCCACATCCCCTGCTGAACCTAGCCCCGCATCAACGATAATCGGCACATTTGCTTCTTCCACAATGAGCGATAAGTTATATGGATTTAAAATACCTAATCCTGTCCCAATTGGTGCAGCACCAGGCATAACCGCAGCAGCTCCAGCCTCTTCTAGGCGCTTGCATAATACAGGGTCATCTGATGTGTATGGAAGAACAGTGAATCCTTCTTTTGCTAACACTTCTGTTGCCTTTAACGTTTCAATCGGATCAGGCAATAATGTTTTTTCATTTACACTAATTTCAACTTTAATCCAATCACTTAATCCGCTTGCTTTTGCTAATCGAGCAATTCGAATGGCTTCTTCTGCTGTTTTCGCACCTGATGTATTCGGTAAATACGTGAATGTTTGCCCTTCTAAATGTTGCAAGATAGCATCTTCATCAGGTGATTCTAAGTTGACACGACGAATCGCAAAGGTTAGCACTTCTGCACCTGACGCTTTAATCGCTTCGTTTTGAACGAATGGATTAGGATATCGTCCTGTCCCAATAAAAAAGCGAGAGGATAACTCTTTTCCTCCAATAATAAGTGGATCTTTTTTCATGTTCATCATCCTCCTCCTACAAAATGGACAAGTTCAATTCTCATCCCGTCTTTCAATTCTGTTTCTGACCAATTTGTTCTATCAATTATCGTACCATCTACTTCTGTTACAACTAAGTTTTGTTCCAGCTCATAATGTTTCACGACTTCATCTAATGTTTTCACATCAAGCTGTATGTCCTCTCCATTAATGATTAACTTCATGATTGCTTCTCACCCTTTATTTTTTCTATAAATGTCTCACAAACGCCTTTGACATCCTCTGCTCCAACAATTTCACTAATAGCACAAATCCGTGTCGCACCAGCTTGTAATACTTGGTCGACATTGTGAAGTTTAATTCCGCCAATCGCAACAAACGGAATCGTAATTTCTTGTGCCACTTGATGCACATATTGTGTTGATACAGGGTCGACGACATCTTCCTTGCTTTTTGTTTCAAATACAGGACCTACCCCTATATAATCTGCTCCATTTTGTTCAGCTTCACGCGCTTCTTCTATCGCATGAGTAGAAATCCCAATGATTTTTGTAGGCCCTACTATTTTTCTTGCCTCTTCTAAAGGTAAGTCATCTTGTCCAATATGAATACCATCTGCATCGACAGCTAAAGCAACATCAATATGATCATTCACAATAAATAGGACATCATGTTTTTTCGTTAAAGCACGAAGCTCTTTTGCTTTTTGTAGCACTTCTCGTTTACTGCTTTTCTTGTCACGCAGTTGAATAATATCAGCGCCACCTAGAATCGCCTCTTCCATCACATCAATCATCTTTCGACCAGGATGAAACTGTTCTCCTGTAATTGCGTATAATGTAAATTCTCTCATCTTTTAATCCCTGCCTTTTTTCGTATATGAAAAGCCGTACCCAACGAGTGGATTACGGCTAAACAAATAACATCATTAGTCGACTTTCCTACGCTGGGGTGATCCAGATCAGGTTCAAGGGTAAAAGGATGTTCCTTTTTCTCAGCCACTTGGCACCCCTAGTCATGTAATTGGTCTTTATTTTATTATGACATAATCTCATTAGAATACAACTATTTGAGTTCGGTAACTGCTTGAGTTTCTTTTTTCTCAATATTTACAATTTTGTCAAGCTGATGACCAAGTAACAACCATTGTCCATTTGGACCGATCTTAATCGGGATATGTTGGTCTACTTCGATAATGACTGTTTCTTCCCCTTTTAAAATATCGTACTTCATGAGTTGATACCCTGCATCATATCCATAAAAATCACCACTATAAAATGGGCGTAAATAATAAAACTGATAATGTTCAGCATCGAAAGCATAGAATGGAATCCACCATTGTTCCGAATATGTATTTAAATTCGGGACTTCCAATGTGGATAAGACATGCCCATCTTGGTAAAACGTATAAACCGACATCGGATTTGTTGGGTCATCGACTGTAATCGTCATATAGTAGTCATTCTCAAAAGAAAAAGCTGCAATGACATCGTCAAACATTTTGTTTCTTTCTTGCGTCTCTAAATCAACGGTCATCAATGGAGCTTCAAAACTCGGTTCATATGGATGCCAATCTAAATATCCCACCTTTGTTGGCCCTAACCATTGGAAAAAGGTTTGCTCGATTGGAAGGGGGAGAAGACGATTTTCGTTTACATATAGATGATACACTTCAAATTCCCAATCTGGTAAATATGAAACAATAATCATCTCATCGGTCTGGTATGGATTCCAATACAAACTATAATCTTCACCAAGATTATTATTTTCATAAATAAGTGTACCTGACTGATCAACTACATACAATGGAGCTTTAAAATCCTCGGATGCCGTTTGAATCGCAAATAAGGAGTGGTCTGCATTTGCCTCCACTTTAAGTATAGGTTCATCTACTGAAAAAAAATCTTCTTGATTTCCTGTTTCAATACTGGCCCTTTGCAAAGTCGACACTTCATTTTCATCAAACAAGAGCAGCAGTTCATGATCTGATAACCATTCACTCACTTGAACAAAACTAAATGGATTGACTTCAATTGGCAACCATTGTTCAATGGAAATGCCAACAATTGCTGCTTTTCTTTGAGGATCCAAATGGAGGGGCGGTGCGTCTTTCGCATAGGGAAAGCTTCCTTGACAGCCCGTTAATACTATTACACAAGCAACTAAAATTCCTACAATAACCCGTCCCACTGGATTCCTCCCTCCTTTTTTTCTCTATTTCTATTCTTGAATATATATACATACGTCATTTACAGACTTTCGTTTCAAAATATAGTACATTATCTCATTTTTTTTTTAGAACAACAATGACTATTTCTTGTTTAAAGCAGAAAAAGAAAAAGGATGCACGAGGGCACCCTTTATTTACATTGATTCGGGAAGCTGTCTTATTATCGGACATTGGTTCCGTTATTGTAAGTAAAAATGCCTTTTGCAAAAGGCTATCGGACACGAGTACCGTTATCTCCATGAATACTTGGTAGATTCCTCAAAATTTCATAAAGTAACGGAATATATGTCCGAAAAGGAAAGAGTTTTGCTCACTTTTTATAAAATAACGGAATACATGTCCGAACGTCACTTGTTATTGCGTCCGATAAATAAACTTTGCTCCCGCTATACCAGGATTTGTCATTTCAATTGGATCGAGGATTTCATTTAATTCTTCTTCTGAAAGAATCCCACGCTCAAGACAAATTTCACGAACCGAACGATTTTCTTGAAGTGCTTCTTTAGCCACACGTGTTGCTACTTCATAGCCAACATGAGGATTAATGGCCGTAATGACTCCAACACTTCGCTCTACCATATCTCTACAATGCTCGATATTGGCTGTAATTCCTTCAATTGCATATTTTCTAAATACCGTCATTCCATTTTGTAATATCGAAAGTGATTGTAGTAAGTTAAAGACTAATACAGGTTCCATCACGTTTAACTCAAGCTGGCCAGCTTCAGAAGCAAGGCTGATTGTATGGTCATTTCCAATGACTTGGAACGAAATTTGGTTCATGACTTCGCACATGACCGGATTGACTTTTCCTGGCATAATAGATGACCCAGGTTGGCGTGGCGGTAAGTTAATTTCGTTAATTCCTGTTTTCGGTCCAGAGCTAATTAAACGTAGGTCATTTGCGATTTTTGATAAGTTAATCGCAAGAATTTTTAAAGCACTCGAAAGCTCTGTATACGCATCTGTATTTTGAGTTGCATCAACAAGGTCTTCAGCTGTTTGGAATGGCATATCTGTAATTTCTGCTAAATGCTTCGCTACCTTTTCAATATACTCTGGTTTGGCATTTAATCCCGTACCAACAGCTGTAGCCCCCATGTTAATTTCGTATAAGTGACTGATTGAGCCTTTAATTCGTTGTGAATCACGAGTTAACACACGACAATATGCACCAAATTCCTGCCCTAGTCGAATAGGAACAGCATCCTGTAAATGAGTTCGTCCCATTTTAATAACGGAATCAAACTCTTTTGCTTTCTTTTCGAATTCTTGAATTAAGTCAGACAATGATTGAGTTAAGCCTTTGGCTAATGATAAACAAGCAATATGAATAGCAGTTGGAAATGCGTCGTTTGTAGATTGTGCCATATTGACATGAGTGTTTGGACTCAATTTCATATAATCGCCTTTATTTCCACCGAGGTGTTCAATCGCACGGTTTGCAATGACTTCATTTGCATTCATATTAAAGGATGTTCCTGCTCCTCCTTGAATGGAGTCCACGATAAATTGGTCATCAAAATCTCCAGCGATCACTTCTTCACTCGCTTTTACAATCGCATCTGCTAATTTTTTATTTAATCCACCTACATCGGCATTGGCTAATGCTGCCGCTTTCTTTACATAGCCAAATGCACGAATAAGCTCCTTATGGGGCGGATATCCGGTAATCGGGAAATTTTCTTTCGCTCGCATCGTTTGTATACCATAATACGCATCTTTTGGAACTTCTTTTTCACCTAATAAATCTCGTTCAATTCGGTATTCCGTCATAAATGATTCCCCTTTTATTAATCTCTTTAATCAGATTCTCTTTATCATATGGTACCCGAAATCTATGGTGTAGTATGTTTATAAGTTAAGAAGCGTTTGTTTTCGCTAGCCAAGCTCCACCAATAACCCCTGCATCATTTCCAAGTGTTGCGATAGCAAAATCTGCCCCGTCTTTCACTCGTGGCAAAGCAAATCTAGAAAATTCTCGTTTTAGTGGGGTAAGAAGTAAATCTCCTGCTTTGGAAACGCCTCCACCTATCACTATTTTACCAGGATTTACAGCGTTGGCAATATTTGCAATCGCAAAACCTAAATGAAAGCACATTTCATCAATAACTTCTCCCGCTAACGAATCTTCCTGTGCTAATGCGTCAAACACATCTTTTGATGTAAGTTGTCCACTTCTTTCATAAACGCCATGCAAAGAACTATCCGGATGATTAGGTAATCCTTCTTTTGCCAAACGTGCAATTCCTGTAGCTGAGGCGATCGTTTCAAGACAACCTGTTTTTCCACAATTACACTTTGCACCACCTTCAACAATGGAAGTAATATGACCAATTTCACCGGCCATCCCGTTTACTCCGTGAACAATATTCCCGTTACTGACAATACCGCCACCTACACCTGTTCCTAATGTGACACATAGTAAATCCTTTGCTCCATCACCAGCGCCCGTCCACATTTCACCAATTGCCGCAATGTTGGCATCATTGTCCACAGTAACAGGAAGTCCTGTTTTTTCTACTAAACTTTCTTTAAGAGGGAAATCCTTCCAACCAATATTTACTGCATGGAAAATAAACCCTGTTTCCATATCAATAAAACCTGGTGCACCAATACCAATACCTTGGAGCTTTTCTTTTGTTTCTCCTAATGCCGTTACTTTTTGTTCGATGGATACTGCAATTTCTTCTGTAATAAAGCGGCCTCCATCTTCCTTGTTCGTTGGGATTTCCCATTTGTCAACGATGTCACCTGTTGTTGACACAAACGCCATTTTAATTGTAGTTCCCCCTACATCCACACCTACTAACCATTTACTCATGCTCTTACCCTTCTTTCTGTAGTTCATTCTTAAGTATAAGGATTCCTTGCTGATATGTTTTTGCATCGAGCATACTTAACTTATATAGTTCTCGAAGCTCTTCTTCCATCATCATAATATCTGTTTCTCTATTTTTTGTATAGATGATCGTTCCATATCTTTTTAAAAGTTGCTGGACATCATAAAAACTGTTCATGTTCATCACCGATTTTATTATACCAGTTTTATAATGACGATGAAAAGAAGCCAAACAAATGGAATAAAAGCTGAATAGGGAATTCTCCATGCTTTTTCTTGAATCATAACTTGGACAAACGTACCAGCCATCATCGTCCCCATAAATAAGAGGGATGCCAGAATAATGACCCAAGGAGAAATATCAGCAAAGGCCCACTCCATTCCGAATAACAAAAATAAAACAAGTAGCGGGGCCCAAACTAACTTTTCTTTTGTGTAAAAAAATCCGAGTGTTGAATGAAATTGACTAAGACAAACAAAAATAAATAAGATTGCACATATTGTCATAAACAATTTGATGACAATAATGGATAGAAAAGAACTGACAATACTTCCAAGTAACATGCCAACATACGTCATGCCTGCAAACATAATAACGACAGCAAGAATGAGCTTATGCTGAGGGAGATTACGCTTAGATACTAACAATCCCCCCATCATTAATCCAAGTAACGTTGTGAAAAACAAAACGCCAAACCATGTCAACATAGTGTACCTCCTTGTTTTAGTAAATAATCACAAATCCGTTACAAACAAAAGCTTGTATTTATGATATTCTATGAATAGTCAAGCTATTTAACAACAAGAAAATCAGATAGGAAAGAAGGGACCGTAATGGATGATAAAATAAAAGATGCGCTTGAACGAGGAATTTATGGTTCTCCTGAAATTAAACCTGAAGAACGAGCGATTTTTTTATCGACGATTGTAGAACGTATTTTTATTGCTTTAACAAAAAAACAAGTCATTCATAAAGGAATGTATCCAGAGGTTGTACGCCTCATGGCAGAAAAACAAAAAAAACATTTATACATCAATGGTAGCCTCGGATATCAACTTTATGCTAATTATGTTAAAGAAGCGAATAAACACAATATTCCTTTTACGATTGTCACGACATCGAACAATGACGCAATGGGATTAGTATTAGCAAGTGAAAATACAGCAGTTGATACAGAAGAAATTTTTGTGCGAGACGATTTATTTGCACTTGGATAAGAAAAACACGAAAGCGTCTTTTCTATATTCGAATAAGCTTTCAAAACTTCACTGCTACACCAAAATCTTTATGTAAAAAAATATTGTTTTTATACCCTTTATTATTTTTGCATAACGAGACAAATAACGTGTTCGTTCATTCTACTACGGAGAAAACAACAAGAAAAAGGTGTCTAAACGTTTAGACACCTTTTTTCTTATCGGTCTGGGTCAAGAGGATGCAGAGCTGCTGGTCTTCGGTTTTTAAGTGGCATTGGAGCGCGAAACAAAACATCGCGTAAGCCACGGAGAGAAAAAGGAAGAAATGGCCATAAGTAAGGAACATCCATCACTTTAATTGAGGCTAACCAAAGCACCCATACGACAATTCCACCCACATATCCTGCTAATCCAAAGATCGCCGTTGATGTTAGGAGCAATACGCGAATAATCCGATTCGCTAGGCTGATTTCATAACTTGGGGTAGCAAACGAACCAATCGCTGCAATCGCTAAATATAAAATTACTTCAGGTGAAAATAACCCAACATCAATTGCGACTTGCCCAATTAAGATAGCAGCAACTAACCCAAGAGCTGTAGCAAGGGCATTCGGGGTGTGAATGGCGGCCATCCTTAACATTTCAATTCCAATTTCAGCTAAAATAAATTGAACATAAAGAGAAACTTCACCGTCATCTGCCACACCAATATAATGAAATGGTCCTGGTACCAGCGCTTCATTCATCGCAAAAAAGTACCATAACGGTAAAAGAAAAATCGAAGCCCATACCGCGAAAAAACGGACGCCACGTAAGACTGCCCCAACAATCGGTTTTTGCCGATATTCTTCGGCATGCTGGAGATGGTGCCAAAACGTTGTCGGTGTTAACATCACACTTGGTGATCCATCTACCATTATTATAATATGCCCTTCAAACAAATGGGACGCTGCTACATCTGGCCTTTCAGTATATCTTACCATTGGGTAAGGATTATAATGATGTCCGAAAATAAATTCTTCAATCGATTTGTCCCCCATCGGTAACCCGTCGGTTGAAATTTTTTCTAGCGCTTTTTTTATTTTATCAACATGACTTGGATCAGCTATATCTGCTATATACATAATCGCTAAGTCTGTTTTTGATCGGCGACCGACTTGTATGTATTGGACCCTGAACGTTCTGTCACGGACACGCCTTCGTGTTAATGCCGCATTTTCAACAAGGGTTTCGACATACCCATCTTTCGCACCACGGATTACTTGTTCTGTATCTGGCTCTTCAGGACCACGGACTGGATATGTCCTCGTATCAAGTAAAATGATTTGGTCCACACCATCAACAACAAGAGCAGCAGGACCGGCTAACACTTGGTCGACTACAGCATCTAAATCATCATTCGTTTCTATTTCAACATATGGAATCGTGCTTTTAATAAGCTTTTGTAAAATATCCGTTTGAAAAGCTTCAGGTTTCGCTGCGGATAATTCTCGCTGAATTTGAGTTAGCGATAAATCTTTGGCAAATCCATCTACTAGAAAGAGTGCCATTTTGCGACCAACATGCTCTAAATCAAGTTGAATCACGTCAAAGCTCTCATCGACTCCTAGCTCGCGTTTTAAGAATTCCACATTTTCATCTAAACTTGTACTTACTGGATGCTTAACCGCCTCTTTTTTCAATCGTACTCGCCTCCAATTCAAGTTCATTTTTTGCAATTGCTTTCCATTTCATGCATGAATATAACCATTTTTAGATAAAATTGAATTTATAAGCCAGTGTCTAGCCTTTCGGACATCTGTTCCTCTATTTTATGAAAAATCACCGATTCACCAATTCTATCGGACATCTATTCCGCTAATGGACGAAAAAACACGACAAAATCCGTTGATTATCTTAAATAAAGGAAACAGTGTCCATTAGCTTTTGCAAAAGATTACTTTTTTTTAAAATAGCGGAAAAGATGTCTGTTAAAGTTCCTGACACTCGACATTACTTCCAAACAATAGAAAAACGCCTTTGAGATCCATTTCTCAAAGGCGTTTTTTTATGGAAGCAGCTCACTTTTTACATACGCGTAAAGGAGCTTACTTGTATTTTCTAATGAACTTTGATGTGTTCTTTCATGGGCATGGGATGCATCAATACCTGGCCCAATTAATGCGTGCTTAATATCGTGTCCTGAACGAATCGCAGCCGATGCATCTGACCCGTAATATGGATAAATATCAATTTCATAATTCAATGAATGTTCTTCAGCGAGGTCAACAAGCTTTTGTTTAAACTGCTTATGATACGGACCACTTGCATCTTTGGCACAAATGGACACACAATATTCCGTTGTTGTTTGGCCATCACCAATTGCCCCCATATCCACAGCTAAATATTCTACGACTTCGCTAGGGATATTAGAATTTCCACCATAGCCGATTTCTTCATTATTTGAAATTAAGAAATGCGTCGTATAAGGAAGAGTCCACTTTTCCTCTATAGCCGTCATAATCAGCTCAAGTAAAATAGCGACACTTGCTTTATCATCTAGATGTCTTGATTTTATAAATCCACTTTTTGTTGTCTCGAATCTTGGGGCAAACGAAACAAAATCACCGACTTGAATTCCAAGATTTTTTACGTCCTCTTTCGATTTTACTTGTTCGTCAACCCTCACTTCAATATTCGTTTCATCTCGCTTAGCACTGCCCGCTTCCTTATATACATGAACAGAAGATTGGTGAATTAGAATCGTGCCTGTATGGATAGTTCCGTTACTTGTTTCGATTTCACAATACTCTCCTTCTACAGCATTCCATCTAAACCCACCGATCATCGCTAATCGTAGTCGGCCATCGTCTTTAATTTCTTTTACCATCGCCCCTAATGTATCAACATGAGCGGTTAACATCCGGTGCTGGCTTTCAATTTCACCTCGGATCGAAATGAGTAAGCCGCCTTTATGATTTCGAAACATTGTCACACCATACGGTTGTAACAATGTTTCAACAGCAGTAATAACATTATCCGTATTTCCAGAAGGACTTGGGATGTTAACGATCTCCTCTAATATTTCAATCATTTTATTTACATTCGGTTGTTGATTCATTTTAGACTCTCCCTTTCAGATTAAAGTTTTCATATTTATCAAAGGTCGTACATATTGTAAGACAAGGCTATCCATTGGAGGTTACCATTATGCCACGAAAAACTATTTATCTAGCAATTGGAGTACTTGCTCTAGGCTTTTCATTATTTTTATTTTTACGACCTGAACCGAGCAAGGAAACATTAGTGTTTTTTCCTACGGATGATAAAGTTCAATATGTTGAAGCATCATCTAGTTTACAAGTGTTAAAGTTAAATGACCAAGATGAGTATACATTATCTTGGTCGTCTCGTTCGACATTAGATGAAAGAGTTCAACTCCGACATGATTTATCGCTTCTTTTTGAAGATGGTGTCCTAAAAGATACGATGAGCGAAGCGAAACAAAATAGCGATCGGATTCTATTAGAAAAAAAAATACACGGGGAAGACAGTGGGCATTATGAAATCATCAGTTTTCATCATGCTGAAATCCATTATCCCAATGACGAAAAGAAAAGCAAACATAAAATGAGTACAGATGAGTTATATGTCATTGATTCACCGCTTAGTCCGTTAACTTCCTTCCGAACACCAAACACTGAAAAAGAAATGGAAAGCAAACGGATATTAGACAATATTATCCATCAAAATCTATCATATAAATGGGAAGACCTCATTATTTTTTATAATATCCCAATCCATTCCTATGAACAAATTCCATTGACAACACTCGGTCAATATCAGGATAAACCGCTACCTGGATTAACGATGGATGAAACAATGTATGCCATTGGTGTCATTTGGGAAAGTTTATATGAAAATTATTTACTAGGTATCCCTGCAACAAATGGAGAGAGAATGGACCCCATTGGCAGCACTGTCCCTCTCCTCTTACTTTCCAAGCAAACCGACCATATCGTCATTGTTTTTGAAACGAAGGATGGTGAAAAAGTTCAATTACTCAAACCTTTATCATTCACGTCCAGTATCGATGAGTAGAGTGTCTCGTATTTGTTCATACTGTTCATCTTTTTCAATTTCAATCGCCTTTTCTACAGATTGCAATGCATCGTCATATTGCTCAAGTTCCATATAAATTAAAGCTAAATTATAATGCGCTTCATGAAATTGAGGGTTAAGTCGCACTGTTTGTTGAAAGCTGACTTTTCCCTCTTCATACATGCCAAGCTTAGCTTCAGCAACGCCTAATAAAAAGAAAGCTTCTGGTCGCTCATTCCCCTCATCGACAATTTCCCTTGCCAATTGATATGCTTCTTCTATTTCTTCCTCAACTAAAAGCTCTTGAATATATTGAAGATGAGCAAGGTCAGCCCCTGTTTTTGAATCATTTTGCATACCATAAAAAAACAAACCTACAAACGCGATACAAACAAAAAGTAAGTATATAAATTGCTTTCCACTCTTTTTATGTTTCGGTAAATGCATGAGTCCCGATGCGAAAAAGCCACCGACTAATCCACCAATATGTGCTGCATTGTCAATAACAGGAAGCGCAAACCCTAAAGCTAGATTTATCGCTAAAATAACAAACAAGCTTGTTCCCATAGTTCGAAGGAAGATTTTTTTATGGATGAGGCCAAAATATAATAAAGCTCCAAAACAGCCAAAAATCGCCCCAGAAGCTCCTGCCGAGATTTGTTCGCTAAATGCATAGCTTGCAACCGACCCTATTAGTCCTGCAATAACATAAATAAAAAGAAAACGAAAACGACCATAAATTCGTTCAACCGCTGTTCCTAAATAATATAATGCTAACGAATTCATAATCAAGTGGAGTAACCCGATATGTAAAAACATTGCGGTAAAAAAGCGCCACCATTCTCCTGCTTCAATCGCAGGATTGTATTTGGCTCCAAATTCAATTAAAACTGATATGTTTTGACTTCCCCCATTATATTCTACAATCCCAAACATAACCCCTATGAGAAATAACAAAACATAAGTTAGTCTAGGCTTTGCAAACTGAAACAATGCTTTTTCCTGCTGGATGCGCTGCTCATGAATCATCATAACTTCATGGCGAATGAGCGGTATATTTTCATAGCTTTGCATGTCCCACTCTTCTAGTGGTGGGAAAGGAATATGTACTCTTTGACAAAGTTTTCTAAGTATCACTTCTTTCTTTTGTTCATCTGCTTCTAACAAAGATGTATAGACGGTTGTCGCATAATTTCTTCCTAATTGAGTCGGTTCATCGAGTAGATGTTCGTAGGAATCAACTGGTGGGAAAGTAGAAACATACACATTTTCTACTGTCAATGTTCGATATCCTAATTTCTTTCTAACACGCTCAATTGTCGTTAACGTATTATCGATATCTTTTTTTAAAGCATTTCCCCAATCTAACTCTGTCCGTATAAGACGAACGACCGTATTGTCGTTTTCATGCTCTAACCATACTTCTCTATGATTCGAATGAATATCAAGCACTTTCATTCCATTGAAGATAAAGTATTGGATTAATTGCCAATACAATAAATCATGACGATAAACGTCCATATCCTCATCCCTTCAAGTTCAATTCTCTCTCGATGATGTTTTTCACCTCTGGCAGTGTTTGACAAGTCGCTAACAAAGACTCATTGGACTGTGGCGCAACATGTCTCGTATTCATATAAATGGCATCCCAACCCGCATGAAGGGCACCGATGACGTCATGCTCCCACGAATCTCCTACATATAATTTTCCATCTTGTGGCTGATGTTTTAGTTGTGTAAGGGCATAGTTAAAAATGGCTGGGTTCGGCTTAGCTACGGTTAGCTGTTCAGAAATAAATATTTGTTCTGAGGAGATATACTGAGAAATCCCCAATCTTTTTATTTTTTCATATTGTGTATCCGCTGGTCCATTCGTAATAATCCCTAGTGTAATACCGCTTTCGTGTAAAAGTCCAAATAGGGAACCGAGACCTTCGTACGGTTCAGTAAATTTGTAAACGGTTTGATTATAGTGCTCATGAAATTGGTCTGCCTCTTCATCTGAATAAGGCAAATCAAACTCTTGCATCGTTTGTTGATAACGAAATCTCCTGTATGTTCTCCTATCAATCGTTCGTTGCTCGAATTGACGCCAAAATCGATCACTGTTTTTCTTAAAAAGAAGAAACCATTCATCCGCATCCGGTGCTTGTTTTATTTGATTGTCCTTCCATGAAGCCATTGTTTTTTCATAACAATGTTTAATGGCTTTTGCAAACGCCTCCTCATGGCTAAACAATGTATTATCTAAATCAAAGCAAATGGTTTTCCATCTCATGCCATCACCTCTCACTTCATTATACCAAGCTTTCTTTCGGTTTACGAATAGAATAGAATAGAACAAGCACCAAAAGGAAAGACGCCTTTTGGTGCTTGTTCTCTATCTTTGGGTGAAGACGAAGTTGCTCAGTAGTTTTTGACGGACGAATGGGATTTGCATGGATAAGGCGATGGCTGCTTTTCGGAGTGTTCGTTGTCCGAGGACAGCGTTTAGAATACGATATCTGTATTTGTAGATAACAACACCTGATGTAATCATGGATAGTAATGACAATATTCTTGAGATCATATTACATTCCTCCTTATCCATACTTTGTGCAAGTTTTTATTGTATTATCCGTTTATCATTGGGCTAACTTACATTCCTTTAAGTGGTTCCATTGCTTCTTTTAAAACGGAAGCGGAATGGTGAAGCTTTTCTCTTTCTTTTTCATGTAAATTTAATTCTAATACTTCTCGTATTCCTTGACGATTGACGAAAGCAGGAACTCCAATATAAATATCATCTAAGCCGTATTGTCCATTTAGTAATGTAGACACCGTTAGGATGGAGTTTTCATTACGAAATATGGCTTCTGTTAGTCGCACTAACCCCATTGCAATCGCATAGTAAGTAGCGCCTTTTCTTTCAATAATATGATATGCTGCGTCTCTTACATTGATAAAAATCTCATCTAAGTCAGCTTCTGATTTAGCTTTATCATCCAGCAAACTTAATATTGGTTTCCCTCCAATGTCCGCGTGACTCCACACTGGTAACTCTGTGTCACCATGTTCTCCCATAATGTAAGCATGGACATTACGTGAATCCACATTGAAATATTGACCTAATAAAAATCGGAAGCGTGCTGTATCTAATATTGTGCCAGACCCAATGACACGTTCCATTGGCAATCCAGAAAATTTCCATGTCGCATAAGATAAAATATCAACAGGATTTGTAGCCACAATAAAAATACCATCAAATCCAGAAGCCATTACATCACCGACAATTTTTTTGAAAATAGCTGCATTTTTTTCAATCAAATCAAGCCGTGTTTCTCCTGGACCTTGATTTGCTCCGGCTGTAATGACAACAATATCTGCTTCTTTACAATCGTCATATGTACCTGCCCATATTTTCATCGGTGCACCAAATGGCAT
Source organism: Alkalihalobacillus sp. LMS39 (assembly GCF_022812285.1). Lineage (NCBI taxonomy): Bacteria > Bacillati > Bacillota > Bacilli > Caryophanales > Bacillaceae > Alkalihalobacillus > Alkalihalobacillus sp. LMS39. Next base: position 1,875,917 of record NZ_CP093300.1, on the reverse strand, counting down.
GCCATGATTTAAGTCCATTGCATCCCCTTCCGCTTTTTCTTTATTTAAATCCAAGAGAACAAGTTCTTCGACCAACCCTTGATTTAATAAAGCATAAGCATAACTCGATCCAACAAACCCTGTTCCAATAATAACTACACGTGAGCCGTTTGCCATTTATACCTCCACCTTTCAAAAATGGTTTGTCTTTATCTTGACGTAAACAAGAAAAAAATACTAGATGACGAAAGACTGTTTTTTAAAGTCCAATATATTTTCTATAAATTGCTTTTGCCTCTGCTACATCTTCTGTACCTTGGACAAGTGTCCGTCCATCCGGAAATAACACTAATTTCAACTCATTATCTAACTCTACTCTAAGAAGGAAAGGGGTTTCTTTGACTTTGCCTATGACTTGCAATTTTTTTGCCCATTCTTTTAAATCAAAAGATGGTCTTGCATTGATTTGAACCGTTTCTCTTCCGCAAAGCGATGTCACCATTTCCCCGTCTTCGATTTGAAGAGCTGGATATTCACGTAACTGACATGTCGGACAATCATGATCAGGTTTAGAAAATTTCAATTCAAACATATGATAGTTCCAAATGTCAAAAGAAAGTAGACTTTTACGTTGTGATTTATCAGCTTGAACTAAATATTTAATCGCCTCAACAGCTTGAAAAGATCCTACGATATCAACAACAGGAGAAATAACACCAATCATGTCACACGTTTGTCCACCCGTATCCCCTTCTTTTATAAAGCAACGCAAGCAAGGTGTTTCACCTGGAATAAAAATCGCCGTCATCCCTCTAGAACTAACTGCACCGCCATATACAAAAGGAATGCCTTTTTTAAAACAAGCATCGTTAATTAAAAAGCGGGTTTGAAAATTATCTGTCCCATCCAACACCAAGTCAACGCTGTCTAATAACTCATCCATATTATCTCTCGTTACATCCGTCACAATACCTTGGATTGTAATGTCAGAATTTATTTTTCTTAATTTTCTCTCAGCCGCGACAGCTTTCGGTAACGCTTCTGCTACATCATCTTCATCAAATAACACTTGGCGTTGAAGATTGCTTTTTTCAACATAATCTCGGTCTGCAAATATAACCGTTCCTACCCCCGCCCGGACAAGATGACTAGCTAATACCGTCCCAAGTGCTCCCATCCCAACAATCAGCACTTTTTTTTCAAGCAATAAAGCTTGTCCTTCTTCCCCAATTGGCGAAAATAACATTTGTCTAGAATACCGCTCTCTTTGTTGTTCCATCTTTACATTTCTCCTTTAGTTTATATGAACACGACTGCTCCAACAGCACCAGCCATTGTACAGCCGAAATTAACTGTGTCATTTGTTATCCACCGAAAGCCAAAGGTTGGTATTGTCCTTTGCTGACAATGGTAACGTTTTTCTGTTTTACGTTGACAAACTGAACATTCATTGACATTTTGCATAAAAGCTCCAATCAACGTATCAATTATACTTCCGAACCATCCTGCAAGTATAAATATAATGACAATAGAATAGGATGATGGCGAGATAATGGGGTCAAACAAAAAAACAGCAGGTATCGCAATTGCAGCAGACCCACATACCGATGCACCTGTTCCAAGAAAAGAAACAGCACCTGATGTGCCACGTTCCACCCGTTGAAACGATAAAATGGAAATCGGCTTTTTCCGACTTAATGTTCCGATCTCAGAAGCCCATGTGTCTGCATTGGCCGCAGCTAAAGCCCCAACAAACGCCATTACCCATAATGGTTCATTCGTTACACCAAACATACTGGCACAAACAGCAGCGACACCACCGTTTGCTATTACTTGAAGGCCATCTCGCCTGTCGCCTTTTTCTACTATATCATTTTGTTTTTCCTTTTGAAAAAAGGCTCCCAATGCTGTTGAACTCACAAAAAATATTCCTAGTACTACAAGCCCTTCTAGTTGTAACCCATATACAATCATCGTTCCCACAATAAATGCCATAAATGAGCCCGACATAGATAGTTTTTTTAGAAGAAACGCTGTGAAAGAAAGCAAAAATACGACAACAATTAAGCCAAGCATTGAATAACCCGCTTTTCTGTCACGATTTTTTGAACTGGAATATCAAAAGATTCTTTCGGAATGTCATTTCTTATTTGTATTTCAAATGCAATCGAACACGTTTCTCCGTAGTATGTAGAAAGAAATCGGTCATAATACCCGCCACCAAAACCGAGACGATACCCTTGCTCATCGTAAGCAAGCCCTGGAACAATAACAAAATCAATATCTATTGTATTTATAAGTTGACACCGGCTTGGCATCGGCTCAAGCAGATTGTAATATGTTTCTTCCAAATCTGAAAAAGAATCAATTTTATAAAAGATCATCGTTTTATTTTTTTGATCAGTTTTTGGCACGACAATCGCTTTGTTTTGTTGCCATCCTAACTCAAGTAAGGAATGAGTATGAACCTCTGTTTGCCTTGAAATCGTTAAAGCAATGGTATCCGCTTTTATCCAACTAGAAAGTTTCTGTACTTTCGCTGTAATGATGGCTGCATACTGTTCCCGTTCTTCTTCGCTCATTTGTTGTAACTTTTGTTGTGTCCATTTCCGGAGCTGTTTTTTTTCTAGCATTGTTGCAACTCCTTTCCATATTCTCGTTTTCTATTCTACCTTTCCAAAAGAAAAAACGCTATGAAAAGACTTTCTTGCAAAGAACGAAAAGCACCTTCCCTGTTTTAGTAGAACAAGAAAGGTGCTATGAATATCAATAATTTATTACGCAATCCGGCTTCTTCGTTTGATTTCTGTTTTCAACAAATATATGAATTCAGGCTCGAGTTTTAATTGAATAGCGGTTTCATATGCCTTATACAAATTTTCCTCGCTTAAGTGACGTAAACTATTTGAAGAAGTCGTGTATACAAACATGTAAAATCCCTCCTAAAAAGTATGGACATGCTTTATTGTCCTATACCTCTCAAGAAGATATTTTAAACATTGGCGAATAAAAAAACCGCACCATTCAAAGGTTGCGGTTTTTTTATTCATTATTTTGTTTCACGGTGTAATGTGTGCTTTTTAAGTCTTGGGCTGTATTTTTTTAGCTCAATACGCTCAGGATTATTACGTTTATTTTTAGTAGTGATGTAGTTACGATCACCAGTTTCAGTGCAAGCTAATGTTACATTTACGCGCATGTGTTATCCCTCCAAACGTTCTATTTTCACTCATACTTTTCAATAATAGCAAAAGAATGTCGATTGAGCAAGTAGAACTTTCATCTACTTATGGAGAAAGTAGTCGCCGATATACATTCGTTGTTTGTTTTGCAACTTCCGACCAACAATAGCGTTTCGCTTCTTGTCTCCCTCTTTCACCTATTTGTTCTGCCCAGTCAGGCTTTGATAACAAGTTTATAATTCCTTCTGCTACTCGCTTGCTATTACATGGTGGCACGATAATTCCTGTTTGATTATGGACAACCACTTCTTTTAGTCCTCCTGTATTCGATGAAACAATCGGTTTCCCACAAGCCATAGCCTCAAGTGCAACAATCCCAAAAGGCTCATAAACACTTGGGATACAAACGACAGACGCTTTGTTATAGAGCTCCCATTTCTCATTTTCATGTAGAAACCCTTGAATTTGAAATGACTTCGCTATTTTTAATTGCTGTAATTGCTCTACATAGTTTTGTTTCATTTCTCCTTGACCCGCTAGAATAAATCGTACGTTTGGATAGTTCTGAAGGACAAGTTTTGCGGCATCAATGAAAAAAGTAAATCCTTTTTCATAGACAAACCTACCTATCGCAATGACTATCTGTCCTTCCTCTGCAATCCCTTTATTTTTTTCACTCGGTAACACTCCATTCGGGATAATCGAGATTTTTTCGAGCGAAATCCTAAATAAGGTATGGATCTCCGTTTTCATAAACTGACTACAAACAACAATTCGGTTAGCTTGCTGAACGAATTTCCACTCCAGATGATGAATCGCTTGCTGTAATGAAGTTTTAATTCCTTGATTTCTTCCTGCTTCTGTCGCATGGATTGTCGCTAATAGCGGACAATGTAAAGATTCTTTTAGTACTAAAGCGGATGAGGCCACTAACCAATCATGAGCATGAATAATAGAAAATGAAACTCGATTCGATAAGGAAAGAACATAGTCGATAATCTCTCGGTTCCATTCAGCAATAGAGAGATAGAAATCATCAGAAACTGAAGCAGGGATGCGATGAATGATAACCCCGTTTCTTTTTTCAACAACGATTTTTTCTTGGTCGCTATACGTGACGACATGGACCATTTCTCCATGTCCCGCTATTGTTTCAGCTAGATGGTGAACATGAATTCCTAACCCACCAAATATCGTTGGTGGGTATTCGAATGATAAAAAAAGCACTATTTTTTGTTCATCTGCCATCGCTTGATTCTTTAGGGCCTTTTTTTGTTGCTCATATAGGTCAAAAAAACGCTCGATATGCTCTTGAATTCGTTTATACCCATAGTTCGCATTCCGGTTGGCGTCAATCATAAATAGCCAATCTGAGCTTATCGCTAATCGCCATTCATTTTTCATTTGTTCATATACGAACCCTTCAGGAGGAAGTCTAGAAAATAAGATATCTTCCATCTCATGAAATACTTTATAAAAAGAAGCATTTCTTTCATTTAACCAAACTTCCCCATATCCTCCCCGCCCCCAAGAAGATAAAAGCTGAGGTGTTTTCAGTGGTAATGGTTTCGAACGCATCGAAATCCATTTTTCTGGTGAAACAAATGGTATCGATTTCTCCTTTGAAATGACATGAGCTAGCCAATCAGGTCCTTCATACCACCAATGGCCAAAGAGCTCGGCATCAAATGCGAATACAGCTAGTTCATTATCAAGGTCAAATAATTTCTTTGTGAAATCTGTACTATCGATTTTCGCTTGAAGTAACGCTTCTTCTCTGTTGTACCAATCTTTCTCCTCATACCCAGTTACTTTCCAGTACTTTAATCCTGTATCGACAGGAACAGGTGTATTTACATAAGGAGAAAGTTGGTTCCAATCACGTTTATAGGAAATATCCCAATAATATTCCCGGTACAAAGGATGTGCAGGATACCCCGTTGCACTTGACCATACTCTTTCTGCAAGGATTTGATTTATAGGAAGCAAAACAAGCCCTTGTTCAGTTTGACTCGGCTCGCGAATCGTTGCATCAGATAAAAAGGTGTACTCAAGTCCTTCTTGAACTAACACATCTCCAACTTCTGCACTATATCCACATTCAGGTAACCAAAATCCTTTAGGCTGAAAACCAAAGTGTTCGATAAAAATATCGAGTCCATGACGGATTTCGTCTTGTTTTCCTTTCTTTGTTTGAATATAAGGCAAAAACGGATGTGTGGCAGCTGTCGTTATTGCTTCGATTACGCCTTTTTTATCTAACTTTTGAAAAGCGAACACAAGGTTTTTATTCATTTGATAAAACAACTGAAACAGCTTCTCATATCTTTTTTCATACATGGTTACAATAGCTCTTTCAACTTCTGATGGCACAGTTTGCTTTTCAAAACGGAGGAGAGCAAGCGTTTGTTCCATATAAGTTTCAAACCGTAATAACACTTCATCGTCTGTGAGCATTTGTAATAATGTTGGTGAAAACGACATCGTTACTACGGCTTCACTATTCCTGTTTGACAATATTTCTAGAAGCGGTAGATACGATTCTAAAATCACTTGAAATAACGCTCGTTCTTCTAGTTGTGAATTTCCGCTCGTTCGATAATCAGGAAGATGGGCATGTAATAGAAAAATACTATGAGTCGCCAATGTTTTTTCTCTCCTCCGAAATTGAATAGCCTGAAAATCCTTCTTGCCACCTTTTTTTAATTTTCACCTGTTTGTTGTTATCTTTAGGTTCTTGATGTGATAGCGTTACTTTTTCTAGTAATAAAAAGCCCCCGTTTTTGCTTTTCACACCGAATTGAACTTCCTCAATTTGTTCCATTTCTGAGCAAGACAAGAAAAGCGATTTTGATTGTGTCACACATTGTTCAAAAATGACTTCGTTTTTTATAGTTAATACGCGTATCATTTTATCTAAATCATTCCAATCCGTATGTAAAACAAGTTCAGCAAAGCGTTGTTTGGGCAATAGCTTGTCCCAAGCGACATAAAGGGCATTTGGATTTTGTATGAGGACGGTGAGGCAACGATTGATCTCAGGCGATTTGAACATAAGGGACATCCTTTAGCTTGTTTATTTTCTTTATCTTACTTGCTCTGTAAGAGAGGGACAAGAGCTTTTGACAAATCTTTGACCTAGTTCTTTCCATTCTCTTTTCCTTACTCGACGTGTATAATAGGAAATGGACAATCTAGATTTTTTTATTCAACGGGAAAGGGGCCTTTATCTTGGAACTTGTCATCATCATCTTGTTTATACTGTCGATACTATTCTTTATTCTTTCTTTTGTTCAAAAAGACCGAACAAAAGATTTAGAAAATCAAATAGAAAACTTTTCAATTACACTGATGCAAGAGATTTATCAACTTAAAAAGAAAATTAAAATTGTAGAAGAAGAATTATTATCTTCTAATAGTGAGCCTTATTACGACCAACAACAAAAACAAACAACTGGAAGTTTAATGAACGAAGTTGCCCAGCATTATGAAAATGGCTATTCGATTGAACGAATTTCTCAACTAACTGGTTTAACAGAAACTGAAGTACAAAGCTTATTAGCTAACTACCTTCGAAAAGAATGAAATGAGGGGATATCATGTCCAAAAAAGGATTACGTGGTCTTGCAACCGGTCTATTTATTGCAACAAGCGTGTTAGGATATATGTATTTTTTTCAAACGACTCAAGCAGAATCAGATAAGCAAGATGAAACAATGCCTGAAATTCAGCTTTCAAGTGAAGAAATGATGGCTATCTTAGAAGAACAAGGTTTTATTATCTTAGAGGAACAACAATATAACTCTTTGCTTGAAAAAACGGCTACTGAAGAAGAGGACGAAAGAATTGAAGCGACTGTAACGATTGAGCAAGGCATGAGTAGTACAGATGTCGCACTCGCTCTAGAAGAAGCTGAAATTATTTCTGACCATCATGAGTTTATTCATTTTGTTGAAGAACAAAATGCCTCTTCACAAATTAGACGGGGAGAATATTTGTTACACAATGAAATGAGCTTTCAAGAGATTATTGAAATCATTACGTAAATACAACTTTAGCTAGTGTCCTTCATTATGTTGATGAAGGACACTTTTCTTCTGTTTCTCACTAGTTTTGTCCTTCATCTCCTTTATGAAGGACACTTCTCCTCTGTTTCTCACCTATTTTGTCCTTCATTCCCTTTATGAAGGACACTTCTCCTCTGTTTCTCACCTGTTTTGTCCTTCATCTGCTGTGCCCATAAATTAAATAAAAAAGGAGGACCATTCAAACTAGAATGGGCCTCCTCATTTTCAAATATTTAATTATTTTCTTCCTCTTCCTCATTTTGAACAGCTCGCTCTTCTCCATTTGAAAGAGGACCATTTCGATTATCTTTTAGTTCAAAATAAGCATCCATTGATTGCTTTAAAATATTTCGCGAAAATGGATGCGGGTTTTTCCCACGAACATGCGGGACAACGACTGCAACTGCGATTTCAGGATCATCAAACGGTGCATATGCCACTAATGTTTGGTTTGTTCCATCGACTAAATATCGTGTCCCGTCACTTCTTGTAACCGCGACACGAACTTCTGCTGTACCTGTTTTCGCTGCGACATCATAAGAAAATCCAGCATTTCTCCATGTTCCAGAATAACGTGAATTTGCGACACGTTGGAAACCGTTTTGTACCCTTTTAATATGGGCATCACTCATATCAATGCGGTTTAATATTTTTGGGTCATTTTGATACACAACCGGTCCTAACTCATCTTTTATGGGACTCGGCTGCCGAATTTCTTTAACGAGATGCGGTTGCATTCGATATCCGTCATTGGCAATTGTCGAAATATATTGAGCAAGCTGTAATGTTGTATACGTATCAAACTGGCCAATCGAAAAGTCAAGCAAGTTCCCCCCTTGACCAATACCACCACTTAAACCAGTAGAAACTGATGGCAAATCAATTGCTGTTTCAGACCCTAACCCAAACTGACTATAATAATAGCGCATTTTATCATAAGTACCAGGAATATCATTCCAACAACAATTCGTTCCGTATCGAAATCCAGCCATATCCATAGCAATAAAAAACATATAAACGTTGGAGGATTTTTCTAACGCTTGAAGGTCATTAATACTACCTAGATTCGAGATTGACTTTTTTGTTTGTCCTCCAATTTGAATTGGACGGTCATAAATGTATTGATCAGGTCTAACAGAGCCTTCATGAAACCCCATTAACATTGTCGCTCCTTTTATCGATGACCCCATCGCATACGCTTTATTTAAAGCACCTGTGTCATCTTCATACCCGTTCATCGCTAAAATTTCACCTGTTTTTGGATTCATCATCACGATATAGGCCGCTTTTTCATCGATAAATGAGCCTGCACCTGCTTCTACTTCTTTTTTTACGATGCCTTCTACAATTTGTTGAAGCTCCATATCAACAGTTAACACTAAGTCATTGCCTCGCTGACCTAATTGCTCACGCTCTCCAACAACAGCCCCTCTACTTGTCACACTTTCGACTAATGCTTTTTGACCACGGAGCGCTTCTTCATATTGGAGCTCAATAAAACTCGTACCGACTTGGTCAGAACGTTCATATCCTCTTGATAAATAATAATCTAGCTTTTCGCGCGGGATTGAACCTGTCCGTCCAAAAAAGCTTCGGAATGTATCTTCATATACATACGTTCTCGTAGAGTCTCGTAAAATATCGACACCTGGAAGCTCAAACAAATGCTCTCCTACTATATGAGCTTCTTCTTCTGTAATCCCTTGCTTAATTCGTTGTGGTGCTAATGCATAGCCACGGTCCATTTCGCGTTTAATAGCAAGCACTCGCTCTTCTTGCTTCGAAATGTCACTTAAATCTTCGTCTGTTATTCTCTCAACAGTTAAACGATATTCTTCTGTCGGGTCATTTATCTCTCGGCGTTCTTCATCTGTTAGCTTTTTTTCCGCTTCTTTTGGTCTAGTAATAATCCAGTAATCAATGCGGTCACGTGGAATAATATTATCAAGCATTTCTTCGTCCACTTCAATTAACTTTTCAAGCTTCTGAGCAATTTCTAGCTTTTCCGCATGTGTCGTCTTTTTTTGTGGTGTGTACGTAATCGATAATTCTAATTCATTATCAACGACAATATTACCAAAGCGATCATACATTAATCCTCGTGGTGCATCGATTCTAGCTGTAACATTCGTTGTTCGTTCTAATTCTTTTACGTATTCTTCCCCTTGTACAATTTGGACGACACCTAATCGTAATATGAGTGCAGAAAACAAAAGAAACACAACTAAAAAAAGGAAATTAAGGCGTGCAGGTACATGGTTACGTTTCTTCTTTTTATTATTCCCCATCGTTTCTTCCCTTCTTTATATGTTTTATTCATTATAGAACATAACAATAAACACCTAACAACGTTGTCGGTGTTTAGAACGGAAACCCGCGAATGCCGTTGCCTCGATGTTTCAAGAACCTACTCAACGCAGGTGGGTGCTCTCAAACCAATCTCCAACTTCCACATCGAGAGGCTTGTTGTCAACCGGTTAATATGGAGCTCCCGTTTCTTATTCACGGTTCGAAACAAAGAGAAGCTAACAAACACGGCAGGCTTCTTGTTTATATGATTGTTGATAGTATACCATAACTCCTCATCCATTTAAAGACGATCAAAGCATTTCCATATTCTCACACAAATTACACAGTCGTTCCTCCACTATCTCCCTCACCTTTGTCTTGCCTAGAAAACGCATAACTTTTTCCTCCTTCATTTACAGGAAGGTGGACATGACGGATAAAGAAATAAAGAATCAAATGTCCAGCTCCAATGACGAGAAGAAGACCAGGGATGCCTTGTTCTTCATTAAATAATGTAATCGTAGCTAAAAAAGCAAGAATTGACACAATTCTTCCTCCATTAAGGAACAACTCACGCACAACAATATACTCGACTCTCATTTCTGCTGCTTTCCAACCTTTTCCGATCACATCATATGTTAATGATACATAAGGAACAAGTAAGGTCGGGTAAGCAATTGAAATCACTACAGCATAAATGATAAGCTTCGTAAATGTTAAGTCAAAAATAATAAGGAAAATCGCAAGGTAAAGTATAATCCCACCTAGTAATATCGCTTTTTTCCTAAATTGTTCTTTTATCATTCGAGTAGCAATGTAATAACTCACAAAGGACACGGCTGACGCGACTAAACCATATGTCCCTAATGCCAATTCACTTTGCGTCGTTATATAGACCCAAACTGAAATGACAAAGACAAATGTACCTTCACGCAAACCTTGGAAGAAATGTGCATGTAGCACATGTTTCCAGTTTTTGTTGTTTTTCCGTTCTTTTAAAATTTTCAAAAAGTGAAATGAGCCTTTTGCTGAACGTCTTTCCAAAAAAAAGCTAGTAATAACTGCAGCGACAAATAAAATCAAAGAAATGGCGAAAATAAACGTATATCCAGTAAACTTCTCCATTCTCGTAATTAAAATCCCTGCGAAAATTGGTCCGATCATCCCAGCAAGTGAAGTGACTAAACCTAAAAAGCCATTAAAAAAAACACGGGTTTCCGGTTCAGTAATCTCAAAGGTGAGTACATTAAAAGCGAGCCAATAAAAGCCAAAACCAATTCCTAGTAAGGCTCCTAATAATAAAAGATACTCATTTGCATTACCGCCTAAAAAAAGCACAGTAAAAAAGAATACGGATAGGAAGCTTACACCTAACCGCAATACAATTACCCGGTCAATCTTTTTCGCCCATAACCCCGCAACGATAAACGCGATAGGTTGCATAAATACAGAAGCTAAATTGTAAAGCGCAATATCCATAAATTCCCCTGACTGCTTCCATAAGTACACATTTACAAACGTATTGGACAATGCAATACTTAACGAATACATTCCCCCAATGACAAGCAGCAATGTTAAATCGCGATTAACCTCGACTTCCCCAATCATCTTTTTCAGTATCGCTTTCATTGACGACTCACCACCTTACATAATTGTAGTTTGCTCCACACCGTCTCCTTTATGCAGAACAAACTGACAATCAAAAGGAAGAAATCAAAATAAATAAGAAAAACGCGAGCGTCTTTTCTTTCAAGCAAAGTGCGGAGCCCTGCCCGCTTTTGACAGTGAGCCCCAAGTACTCTTCTTGGGGTGAAACGCGCAGGTGCGGAGCCTTTGCACTTCTTGAAATAGCTTTCAAAGCTTCGCTGCTACACCAAAAATTTTATACTCCCTCATTAATCTTTAAGAAAAAAGCCTTATGACTACAGAAAGTCATAAGGCTAAAGGTTATGTTATTTTGCAGCGCTGTAAAGCTTTGCAACTTCATCCCAGTTTACAACATTCCAGAATGCTGAAATGTAATCAGGACGACGGTTTTGATACTTTAAGTAATAAGCATGCTCCCAAACATCCAATCCAAGGATTGGTGTTTTCCCTTCCATTACTGGAGAGTCTTGGTTTGGTGTACTTGTTACTTCTAGTTCACCATTGTTTACAACTAACCAAGCCCAACCAGAACCAAAGCGATTAGCACCAGCGTTCGCAAATTGCTCTTTGAAGCTGTCTAAGCTACCAAATGTATTGTTGATTGCTTCTGCAAGCTCACCAGTTGGCTCACCGCCACCATTTGGACTAAGAAGTGTCCAGAACAATGTGTGGTTAGCATGTCCACCACCATTATTACGAACAGCCGTACGGATGTTTTCAGGAACTGCATCTAAGTTTTTGATTAAATCTTCAACAGATTTGCTCGCAAGCTCATCATGTCCCTCTAGTGCTGCATTTAATTTTTGAATGTACGTGTTGTGATGTTTCCCGTGGTGAATATTCATTGTGTCTTCATCAATGTGTGGTTCTAATGCGTTTGCTGCATAAGGTAATGCTGGTAATTCATAAGCCATGATTAAAACTCCTCCTTGTTTCTTTTCAAATTTAATTTCGAGGAAAATTCCTCAAAAATAGTAAATAAATATAAGCAACAAAAATGTTTACTAAGTCGCTCAAGTATTACATTATCAGAAACAAATGAAACTTTCAATTGATTTGCAATCAATTGTTTTCTAGCTTCTGACTTCTTATACAATACCCTATTGTTGTTTTATTAATCAATCGAAAGTAAAAAAACTCCCTGTGATGACACATCACAGAGAGTTGATTCTTATGTATGGCGGAGGAAGAGGGATTCGAACCCCCGCGCGGTTTAACCCGCCTGTCGGTTTTCAAGACCGATCCCTTCAGCCGGACTTGGGTATTCCTCCGCATTAATTGTTTGAGGGCTTGTCCCTCGTTATAATGGTGGACCCTGTAGGACTCGAACCTACGACCAATCGGTTATGAGCCGACCGCTCTGACCAACTGAGCTAAGGGTCCATTTGTATGGGGCGATTGATGGGAATCGAACCCACGAATGCCGGAGCCACAATCCGGTGCGTTAACCACTTCGCCACAACCGCCATATTTTAGTATTTAATTATTGGTAGCGGCGGAGGGGATCGAACCCCCGACCTCACGGGTATGAACCGTACGCTCTAGCCAGCTGAGCTACACCGCCATATGGCTCCACAGGTAGGACTCGAACCTACGACCGATCGGTTAACAGCCGATAGCTCTACCACTGAGCTACTGTGGAATATTTCATAAACGACATAGATTATTGTACATGAGACAACTTCAATAGTCAATAATTATTTTTCGTTTATTTTATGTGTTCAAAAATAAGCACAAGAATTACTATACCATACAGATTTTTAATATGCAAACTCTTTTTAGAGTTTTTTTCGTTATTTTTTGCACGAACGATAACTTCGACAAAGCTTGGCCTGTCCATGTGATTCATGAACAGGCTCAACCTTACTCAATTATTAATTTTCTTCTCCGATGACAGCTTCTGCAATATTTACCGCATGGTCGCCAATTCGCTCTAAATTACTAACAATATCAACAAAAACAATACCGGCAGCTCCAGTGCATTTTCCTTCATTCACACGAAGGATATGCTTTTTACGAAGCTTTCGTTCCATCTTATCAATTAAATCTTCTTTATCCACAACAGATAAGGCGATATCACGGTCGCCATTTCCTAAACAGGAAATCGCTTTGCCTACTGTTTCAATCGTTAAATCAAACATTTCATGTAAGTCTTCTAACGCACTTTCTGACATCGGAACTTTATTAGCGAGCTGGTAATCTTTTAATTCCACGATATTTTCCATATGGTCACCAATTCGTTCAATGTCACGAACTGTATCCATCAGCATCGAGTGCAGCTTAGAATCATGTTCAGATAATGATCCAGCAGAAATCTTAATTAAATAATCGGTAATTTTTCGATCTAAATTATTAATCGCTTCTTCAAACTGAACCGTCATTTCAGAATGACGTTTTTGACCTGTTAATAAATATTGCTTTGCTTCAGTTAAACCCTTTTCAGCAAATTCACCCATGCGTAGCACTTCTTCTCTAGACTGACCAATAGCAATAGCTGGAGAGCTACGAATAAAGCGCTCATCAAGATGCTTTGCTTTATATTCAATTTCATATTCTTCACCAGGAATTAGCTTCGTAACAATGATAGCTAACACAGCCACGAAAGGTAATTGAATTAATGTATTTGAAACATTAAAAATCCCGTGGGCAAACGCAATAGTCATTTCTGGATTTAAGCCGAGTGATTCTTGAATATATGCGATGAATACTGTAAATGGACGAATTATTATTAAGATTAATACCGTCCCAATAACATTAAAAATAACATGTGTTAAAGCCGCTCTTCTCGCTGCTATGGATGCCCCAATTGAAGCTAAGACAGCCGTAATGGTCGTTCCGATATTATCCCCAAATAATACCGGCAATGCCGCATCTAGTGACATGGCCCCTTGTGCAAATAATGTTTGCAACATCCCAATAGCCGCTGAGGAACTTTGAACTAACACAGTAAATAAAGTTCCAATTAAAACCCCTAATAATGGATTATCACTCATTGACACGGTTAAGTCAGCGAATGCTTGTACTTCACGGATTGGTTTAAGACCTGTTCCCATCGTTTCAAGTCCATAAAAAAGAGCACCAAAACCGAAAACAACTTGTCCATAGTAATTAATCTTTTTATTTTTAAAGAAAAATAGCAATACAGCTCCCGCTGCGATGATCGGTAAAGCATATTGTGAAATCTTAATCCCGATTATAAAGGCCGTTACCGTTGTCCCGATATTTGCCCCCATAATGACACCAATAGCTTGTTTTAACGTCATAAACCCAGCATTTACGAGTCCTACCGTTAACACTGTTGTTCCTGTACTTGTTTGAAGTAAAATTGTTACGACTAGTCCAGCAATAACACCCATCACTGGATTCGAGGTGAATCGGTCTAACACTTCTCGTAAACGATCCCCTGCGACATTTTGAAGGCCATCCCCCATGTACTTAATCCCAAATAGAAAAATACCGAGCCCTCCGAAGAACATAAACAACAACGTCTGTAAATCCAATTATTCTCATCCCTTCAAAAATATTCCCCTAAATATTTGTTCATTCGACAAACCTTTACAATCGTACCTGTTTATTATTAAGTAAACATTAATGATTTGTAAAGAATTTATTAAGTTTTTTACATTGTAAATTTTATTAATTGTTTTTCAATGTATAAAACCTTTTTATATGAAGGTTTTTAAACTTTCAGCAATTTTTGACTTTTTACATTTCGTTAATATTTTTTCTAAACCCTGCGATACTTTGTAAATAAATTGTAAATTTTTACTATCGTGAAATCCGTTCCCTGTATTAGTATTCTCAGGCTCATTAATTTCATCCTAAAAATACATTTCATTTCTCATTGTTCTTAAAGGAAGTCCGAGATACAATAAGAAAAGAACTAATTTTCAAGGAGTTGGATCATGAATATTTTTAAGCAGTTTTTGAAAAGTTTACATTCACCAATCGATATTGCCCTCTTTCGCTTTCAAGGGATCGGAAAAACGATATTATATGTATTTTTATTAATGCTCATTGCGACTTTGCCTTCTATCATTTCATTCGGGACAACCTTAACACAAGCGGTCAAATCCGTCCAAGAAGCATTTGAATATGATATTCCTTATTTTGAGATGAATAACGGCGTGTTAATCTCTGATATGGAGGAACCCATTATTGAGGAGGATGACGAAGGCGTTTTTATCTTTGATACGACCGGGGTCATTACTTATGATGATGTTGTCCAATACGAGACGGGTGTAGCTATTCTAGAAACAGAAATCGTTTTTGTTCAAGATGGATATGCAGAATCCTTTTATTTCAATGACCTAGCAGCTATGGGAATGTCTAATTTTACATCAGAAAATATTGAAGGCATTGTAAATAGTGTCGGCGGTATGATGCCTTTAATTATAGTAGTGATTGCTGTAATTATGTATTTATACAATACAGCCTTAAAATTTATTGGTGTTACTGTATTGGCTGTCATTGGTTTAATCATCAAAGAAACATTACATTCGAATGTGAAATATCGTCACCTTTGGATTATGTCTGCTTATACTGTCACATTACCAACGATTTTGTTCGCTTACATTAAATTATTAATCACTGTACCATATCCCTTTGTTTTTTATTGGCTTATTGCCATAGCTATTTTGACATTGGTTGTAAAGAAAGTGCCAAAACCTAAGCGCAAGCCAGCAACACCTGTCGAAGCCGGTCCAGAAGAGGAAAATGAGGATGTAAAACCCAAAGAATAATCTTTGGGTTTTTTCTTTGCAATATCCGAGCTACGTCCCCTCCCCACTATGCGTTCGGACATTTAATCCGGTATTTTACATAAAATAAGGTTGTTTTCTCTTGCTATCGGACAAACGTTCCGCTATTTGCCTAAAGTCAGACAAAATATAGCTGATTTTCCTAATGTAACGGAACCTAAGTCCGAAGCATTCCTCAAACACCACTTTATCGAAATATAACGGAATAGATGTCCAATAGAACGGCGCACTAGACCAAATCAGACCAGCACCCATGGCCGCGACGCAAAAAAATAAAACCGTCCCGTAAGGTTCTCCTCTTGGGGCGGCTTATTATAATCCCTATTGTTTATTATCCTGCTCTACCCTTCTAACAACAATCCTTGTACCATCGACTGAGATAACTTCAATCGTTTCACCTTCTGAAAGCCATTGACTCCCGCTCGTTGCACTGTATAGTTCATCATCGATTTTCACTGTTCCTGTTGGGCGGAACGGACTAACGGTTACTCCTTTTCTGCCAACCAATTGAACATACGTTTCATTGATTGAATTATATCCTTCTTCACTCGAAAGCTTGTTTTTTAATGTCATTTTTGACCACATATTTCGAGGCGGGAATACTTTTAAAAATAATAGCGAGCTAAATCCTCCGACTAAAAAAGCCATTGAAACTAAAATACCGTAAATCATATTGGGGGATGGAATCGCTAGCCCTAGTATCATCAGAATGACACCTAATGCTGCGACGGTTCCATCATTAACAACCTTTCCATCAACAATGAACAGTAATAAACCGAGAATATAAAGTAAAACAACCCATAACCCTGTCTCCCCAGTAAGATGATATGAAAAATAAATCGTCATAATACCAATGCCTAAAAGGCCAAATAATCCTTTAGCTTTAACTAATAATTCACCAATTAAAAATAACGTTCCTAAGAACACAACTAGAAAACCAATCGTTGCTATTTCTAACATTTCCATCGCACTAACCTCCTCATCTATACATACGATTCACTTTAATCATTGTTTCATTTTCTACCACTTATTTTATTGTTTTTTGCCGTTCATACTATCATTGAGGTGATTTCAATGAAAAAAAATGATAAACCGATAAAGAAAACCAACAAAAAGAGCGCAAGCACAAAAAGCGAGCCTGCTTTCTTAATGGTACCATCCAAAACCATGTCGATCTAATCTTAATACGTTACATAGGAAAATCGCAAACAAGGGATGTCACATTTTATTATGTGACATCCCTTTTGTTGTTTATTTAAAGAATCCTTTAATTTGGTCAATGAGTCGATTAATTGCATCTAAAATGCTTGCGATAAATCCTTGTGTATCTTCTCTATTTAAAAAATCACCTAAATTGTCTCGCACTTTTCCGATTTGATTTTGAACTTGGTCCCAATCGATATTCATATCTTTTAATCGCATAAACAAGGACACTAATCCATTTAACTCCTCATCTGTTAAGGTAATTCCTAATTCTGCAGCTACTCGTTGAATTAAGGCACGAAGGTCATCTTCAGATTCTACAGGGTTTTTCGCAATTTCCTCTTTGATTCGATTCATTAATTCAGTTGCTTCTTCCATTCCAATACTCTCAGCAAGTTGACCAGTTTTCACTAATTCTTCATTGGCGATTTGCTTTTGTTCTTCTGGAATTTCAATATCAGCTGTAATTTCATATGCTTTTATTAATCCCGTTAACGCTCCTGTACCAGATACAGCAAATGGCGCTGTCACGTAAATGTCCGCATCTTTTATACCTGCTGTAATTAAAGCATTAGCATACATCGCTTCTGAAACCCAATTAATGTTGTTCGTTTCAACATTAAGGCCGGAGCCTTCTTCACCAATTGTGATTTTAGCAGACGAGAACGTTTTATTACCGATGACAGAACGACTAATATAATTCCCTAAATATTGGTGCTCTTCCTCATTTGTAACAGGAATCACATCGATGTCTTGGGAAACACCCATTTCATTTAAAATTTGTGTGCGTTGTTGTTCAGATAAATCTGCTCCTAATGTAACAACAACTTCTCCAACAACCGCATCCGCTAAAGCGAGATTCGGTAAAAGCAATGTCATGATTAATAAAAGTGGTAACACCTTTCGTTTTATCAAATTCATCCTATTCGACCCCTTTGTGTTTAAGTTCTTTTTTTGAACGCAAGAACTTTTATTGTCCTAATTTATAGATAACAATGTTTCAGAAAGAATAAACAGAGACTTTAGACCTATTTTCCCTATGTGAAATTGTCAAATCAAACACATTGTTTTACAAATGGAATGCACGACCAAAAAGCTGTTAATATAAATATTGAGACTAACGCTAAGAAAAATGACCAGTAATACATCTGGGTAAGATTTACCATCCACACACTAAAAATGACCGGGCCAAATGCTACACCTAAAAATCGAACCATGTTATAGAGTGATACAATAAACCCTCTCTCCTCTTTCCCGACTGATGATGTTACTGCAGTACTTGCAGCAGGTAAAAATAAACCCATCCCCCCTGCCGCTAAGGAAAGAAAGAGAAGCAAACCAATCAACTGATGATAATAAATTAAACAAGCAAAAGCCATAACAATGAGAAAAAAGCCAAAAAATAACGCTTGTTTCATTCTTTCAACACTTTCACCAACAAAAATGCCTGTCCAATAAGAAACAATCCCTAATGCAAGTAATGGTATCGCTAAATACACACCTCTCATCATTCCTACAATATCATACACTCCTTCAAGCTCAAAGGATAAGAAATAAAGCATTCCAAATAACAAAAACAACGCGACACCATTTGTAAAAAAAATAGGAATGATCCACTTTCCTTCTCGCTTTAAGACACTTCCTATCATCGAAACGTATTTTTTAAAAGAAAAACGTCGTTCGCTTTTAAGAGGAGAAGCCCTCAAGTGAACAAGAAGAGCTACAAAAGTAATAGCCGCCAACGAAAAGTAAAAATAAAAAGAACCGTACCATGCGAAAACAACCGCAATAAACGCTCCTAAAATCGGGCTGATGACTTTTCCAACTCCATTAAACACTTCAAGAACCCCTAACGCTTGGCTTCGGTCCCTACCTTCAAATAAGTCACCGACTAATGCCATAGCTAGTGGCGCTGTACCACCCGCACCTATCCCTTGTAGTAGTCTTCCAAACAAAAGAAAAGAAAAGCTCGCTTCATGCAAATACAAAGCGATACCCGAGCACAAACTGCCTACCATAATCAATGCCAATGAGGAAAGAACCATTTTTTTACGACCAAAACGGTCAGACATGAATCCGATTAATGGAATCATCACGGCAGCTGGAATAGAAAATACCGTTAATACTAAACCGGCTTGTACAGGAGTAAGCTGCAACTCTGCTTGTACTTCTGGAAGTAAAGGGATAAACATTGAATTCCCCAATACCATGATTAGTGGCAACAAGCCAAGGATAGGGACTAACATTGTTTTTGAGCTTGTTTGATTCATGTTTATTTCATCCTTTTTTTAAATATGACTATTATTTTGAACTGATTTAATAAAAATGGAATAATTTCACTCCTTCACACATATAGTGAATAGTAATCATTATTTTTTATTTGGAGGGACAAGCCTAATGAAAAAATTATTTTATTCCCTTGTTATTGTTCTCATTTTATATGCATCTTATTATGATTTATCGACTGGTACATTACCTGAAGCTTCTGCAACACCATCTGAACAAGCTAATCCTAGCCAAAGCCCCACAACCATTCCAGCACAAGAAGTTGTTGTAGATAGTGGCTATACCGTCCTTTCAATTGTCGAACATTTACATGAAGGTCCGATTCGCGCTTCGATTCAAGAAATTATTTATGATTTTAAACAGTTGAACGATGGAATTGAGCCGGAAGATATTCAAGTTGGTCAAACATATTTGTTTCCTCTTTATCAAGAATAAGAGAATGTTCTTGCCAAACAAAACAAGCTCTTGCTAAAATAGACGGTGTGTGTTTACCACATTATATTTATTTGAAACTTAAAAGGGGCGAATTTTTAAAAATGACCCAAATTACGCATCGTACAAAAACAAGACCTGTTAAAGTTGGGAATTTAACAATTGGTGGTAACAATGAAGTTGTTGTGCAAAGCATGACAACAACAAAAACACATGATGTGGAAGCTACTGTTGCTGAAATCCATCGATTAGAAGAAGCTGGTTGCCAAGTCGTTCGTGTCGCGTGTCCAGATATGCGAGCCGCTGAAGCCATTCCTCACATTAAAGCGCGAATTAACATACCACTTGTTGTAGATATTCACTTTGACTATAAGCTAGCATTAAAAGCCATTGAAGGTGGCGCTGATAAAATCCGAATTAACCCCGGAAATATTGGAAAACGCGAAAAGGTCGAAGCTGTTGTTAAAGCTGCAAAAGAAAAAGGCATTCCAATCCGAATTGGCGTGAATGCAGGATCTTTAGAAAAAAGAATTTTAGATAAATATGGCTATCCAACAGCAGATGGAATGGTCGAAAGTGCCCTTCACCATATTAAAATTCTTGAAGATTTAGACTTTCATGACATTGTTGTATCCATGAAAGCATCTGATGTCAACTTAGCCATCGAAGCGTATGAAAAAGCGGCAAAAGCGTTTCAATATCCGCTTCATCTCGGAATTACTGAATCAGGGACTTTATTTGCAGGAACAATTAAAAGTGCTGCCGGTCTGGGAGCGATTTTAAATATGGGAATCGGGAATACTGTCCGTATTTCGTTAAGTGCTGACCCTGTTGAAGAAATAAAAGTGGCCCGTGAATTATTAAAGTCATTTGGTTTAGCTGCCAATGCGGCTACATTAATTTCATGTCCAACATGCGGTCGAATTGAAATCGACTTAATCAGCATTGCCAATGAAATTGAAGAATACATTTCAAAAATTAAAGCTCCAATCAAAGTTGCCGTTCTTGGATGTGCCGTTAACGGCCCTGGAGAAGCGCGCGAAGCAGACATAGGTATCGCAGGAGCAAGAGGCGAAGGATTATTATTCCGTCATGGTGAAATCGTTCGGAAGGTTCCAGAAGCAACAATGGTGGAAGAGTTAAAAAAAGAAATCGATAAAATTGCAGAAGAACATTTTGCTAAACAAGAACAACAAGTATAAATAAAGAAAAACGCGGAGCGTCTTTTCTTTACAAAAAAAGAAGCACACTTCGCGATAGGCGAGTGTGCTTCTTACATTCAACAGTTTCAAACAGTTGAACGCTCTCCCCGTTTACTCTTACGTTAATTCGTTAAAAGAAAGGTGAGAAAAACACCGTTAAGATAATGGAAACTGCACCAATACCGATTGCCCAGTTTCCAAGAGCAGTAGCACCATTTCTACGGGATACAAACCCGACAATAATGCCAGCTGCCCCTAATATTATTGGCAAGAAAAATAAAGAAAGGATAGATAAAACAACAGCAAATGTTCCTACCCCTTTACCTGCCGCTGCATCATCTGTTTCAGTTACTGCATCATCAGCATCAACACCGCGGTATGGCGCTGTGCCTACAGTATTAAACGGCGCGATTTCAGCAGCTGTTTCTTCTTCATTGTTTTCGAATCGGTTGTAATCTCGCTCGCCGCCTTCAAGCTCAAGTGATCGTCTGTCTTTATCATATTGTGTCAAGTTGGATCCCTCGCTTTCTGTTTTTGGGGGAGCATTTATAGTATGACTCGACAACGGCTCATTATAGGTGTTAATCTTTACTTGTACAGGGAAAACTGAGTCCAAACTTGTAAGGAGCTGGAAAAAGAACATGACAAAAAAGAAAACGTTCGGTTTAGATATTGACGGGACTGTCACCGATCCTGCAACATTTATCCCTTATTTAAACGAACATTTCAATAAAAATATTACCATAGAGGATATTACTGATTATGATTTAACATCATTATTAGGAATTTCTTCAAAACAATTTTGGACCTGGCTACAACAACATGAAGGTGCCATATATAAACAGGCGAAAATTGCAGATTATTTTTTAGATGCTCTTCACCATTGGAAAGATAATCATGACCTTATTTATATTAGTGCACGTGGCGAGCATTTAATGGACATAACTTCTGGTTGGCTCAACCAACATCGCATTCCATATAACCATATTGAGTTGATTGGAAGCCATGACAAAATTAATTCGATTCAACAAAATGACATTGATATCTTTTTTGAAGATAAACATGATAATGCCTGTGACATTGCTGAAGCCTGTGATATTCCTGTTATTCTCATGGACACCCCTTATAACCGAAAACCGACCCCTTCCAATGTTATCCGTGCTTCAAATTGGAAAACCGCAAAGGAATGGGTCAATCATTGGCTCACCACAACGTAAGAAAAACGCGGAGCGTCTTTTCTTTCAAAGCTTCGCTGCTACACCAAAATTTTTATGCTTTCTTATCTTTTAAAAATGAACGCTTTTATGCGTTCTTTTTTACGTGTAGTGAATTTAAACAAACTCCTCCTCTATCCCACATATTGTAGGATAGAGGAGGAGTAAAAAAACAACCTATATCGATGATCTCTCGGCGTTCTGATTTTTACAATCGATACAATATCCATAAATCTCAAATTTATGGCCAATCACTTCAAAATCTTTTGTGTTAATTTTAAGAGCATCCATCGGACAGTCTTTTACCGCTACAGTTTTCCCACAATCCATACAAATTAAATGATGATGGTGATGGGTAGTCGTACAACTAAAACGAAACCGTTTTTCTCCTTCAAGCTCTGTCATTTCTAAAATCGATAAATCCACAAACAAAGATAAGTTCCGGTAAATTGTATCAAAGCTTAATCCAGGGTAATCATAGTTCATTTTTTCTAACACATCTTTTGCAGATAAATATCGTTTTTCATCTGCAAATAATTTAATCATATCTTCGCGCTTCCCTGTATGTTTGTAGCCTTTTTCCTTTAAAATATTTAACGCATCGGTGACATTCATTGTAGGTCCTCCTTATCGCTTCTCATACATCGTTGTACCTATTATAACAAGAGCTAAAAAGATTGTCGCAAATAAAACAATTCCACCGCCAGTTGCAATATTTAAATGATATGAAAAAAACAATCCACATGCCATAGTTAGTTGACCAAACAAAATGGAATAGACAATCATTTGTTTAAAGCTTTTGGCGATTCGGATAGCCATAGCCGCTGGTAACACAATCATCGCTCCGACTAATAAAATTCCAACAACCTTCATCGAAAGGGCGATAACTAATGCCACTAATAAGGAAAAAATAATATTTAATCTTTTGCTTTGGATGCCCGACACTTCTGAGAACTCTTGATCAAAGGAAATGACGACAAACTCTTTATAGAACAATCCGATGATAACAAGAACAATTAGTGTCGTAACAAGCATAAAGACAATGTCTTCTGCTGTAACACTGACAATACTGCCAAATAAATAGCTAAACCATTCATTATACCCACCTGTTGACATGCTCATAAAAATCGCACTTAAACCGATTCCCGTTGATAAAATAATGGGAACTGCTAATTCTTGAAAATGCGGAAACTCTTGACGCAACTTTTCAATTAGTAACGACCCGATAAAAGCGAAAAGAAACCCAACATAAAGCGGATCAACTGTAAAAAAGGTCATCGTTTGCATGAGAACTAATCCAGCTGTAATTCCAGTTAACGTAATATGAGAGAGTGATTCAGAGATAATCGAAACACGCCGCACAAGCAAAAATGCACCAAGTAGCGGACATACTACACCAATTAATATGGCAGCAACAACACCCCTCTCAATAAACGTTAACTGTAAAAGCCATTCAGGCATACGAACATCCTCCAAAACCAAATAAATTTACTAAAATGACCTTTCTTCTTTCGCCACGACTTTTTTGCGACCGGCGATGGCCATTTGCAGTTTCTTGAGTAAGATTACAAAAAGTAAGATAAAAACAGATAATAGCACTATCGTTCCACCAGGAGCTAAGTCAAGATGATACGCTAAAACTAACCCACCAATTACAGCAATCTCTCCAAACAGTACCGCATAAAAAAACATTTGCTTAAACCCTCTTGCTAACCGCATACTAGCAGCAACTGGTAATGTCATGAGAGCTGAAACGAGTAAAATCCCAACAACTCGCATTGAAGCTGCAATAACAAGGGCAACCATAACGATAAAAATAAAATGTAGCCATTTCTTTTGAATACCAGACACGGTTGCTTGTTCCTCATCAAATGACAAATAAAACAATTCCTTATATAAGAAAACAATAATGAAAAAAACAACAATGGTAATAATTAAGATTGTCCATAAATCAGAGCGACTTACTGCAATTACACTACCAAATAAATAATTAAACAAATCATTATTAAATCCATCCGCTAATGATATAAACACAACACCAAGCCCGATCCCGCTTGATAATACAATGGGAATCGCAAGCTCTTGGTAATGTTTATAAACAGAACGTAATTTTTCGATTAATAACGAGCCAAAAACAGAAAAAACCATTCCCATATAAAGCGGATTGATTAATTGAAAAAAGGAATGATATTTTCCTAATAATAAGCTTAATGCGATTCCTGTTAGTGTAATGTGCGAGAGTGCATCAGCAATTAAAGACAAACGTCTCACGACTAAAAAAACACCAAGGATAGGTGCGATAAACCCAACTAATATTCCAGTAAAAAACGCATTTTGCAAAAATGGATACGTCCAAAAAACTTCAAGCATTCCAAGCCTCCAACTAATGGTCGTGATGATGTGTCAGCAATTGAACATCATGACCATAAAACGAAGATAAATCGTGGTTATTTTCAAACTCTTGGGCATTCCCATGAAAATGTAAATGCTTATTTAAACAGGCGACATCCGTAACAAATTCAGTCATTGCTCCAATATCATGAGTGACTAACAGTAATGTAATACCTTGATTTTTATTTAAATTACTTAACATATAATAAAAATTGCGAACTGAGCTTGTATCGACACCAACGGTCGGTTCATCCAAAATGAGTAACTCTGGTTCACTGACTAGTGCTCTAGCTATAAACACTCGTTGTTGTTGTCCACCAGATAGCTCTCCTATGTTTTGATGAATAAACTTCTCCATCCCGACATTATGAATCGCTTCCCTCACTTTTTCTTTATGTTTTTTTGTTAAAAAGCGAAACAGGCCGACCTTTGCAAATAATCCCATTGAAACAACTTCAAAAACAGTTGCTGGAAAGCCACTATTAAAGCTATTTGCCTTTTGTGAAACAAATCCAATTTTGTCCCTTTGCTTAAATTTCGATATATTATCTCCAAACAGGCGGATTTCACCTTCCTGTGGAGTTAAAAGTCCCAACATACATTTTAACAATGTTGACTTTCCAGAGCCATTTGGACCAACAAGTCCTAGGAATGCCCCTTTTTCAACCTTTAACGTTATATCCTCTAGTACATTACGTGCTCCATATCGGAATGAAACATGTTCGATATCAATCGCCAACTCTTTCATTCGCTCCTCCTTGCCAAAACGTAATTAAATAAGAACAATTACGATTATTTTCTTCTTTATTATAAAGGATAATTTCCTTTTGTCCAATTGTTTATATCGAGTATGCCATGCAATTTATTTAGGAACATTATATAATAAGTTGAAGTCTTATAAAGGTAGGATGTGGATGTAAGAATGAAAGAAAAAAAAGTAGCCATCATAGACATGGGTTCAAACTCTATACGTTTAGTCATAAATAAAATTGATAAAGATGGACGCTATACTCAATTACATAATTTTAAAGTGGTTGCTCGTTTGAGTAGCCATATGACACAAAAAGGGCATATTTCAAAAGAAGGAATTTCTATTATTATTTCATCTTTACTTCAATTTAAAAATATCATTACATACCATAAAGTTGACCAAGTTAACGGTGTCGCTACTGCAGCAGTCCGTCGCGCGGAAAACCAAGAGGAAATCCTTACAACGATAAAAAAAGAAACCGGCTTCTCCTTTCGTGTGCTATCAGAATATGAAGAAGCTTATTATGGCTATTTAGCCGTCGTGAATTCAACAAATATAGAAGATGGAATTACCATTGATATTGGTGGTGGAAGTACCGAAATCACTATATTTAAAAATCGAAAAATGATACATTATACTAGTTTTCCATTTGGTGCAATTACACTAAAGCAACAATTTATGAATGACTCAGAGCCATTACAAGAAAATCTTGATGCACTTACATCCTTTCTAACGGAGCAATATGAATCACTTAATTGGATTGTACAAAGTCAACTACCTGTTATCGGTATCGGTGGGACAGCCCGAAACCTGTCGCTCGTTCACCAAAGACAAGTCGACTATCCATTAGCTGGTTTACATCAGTATGAACTAACAAAAGAAGATGTTGAATCGACACAAACTTTATTTACAAGTGTAAACATTGAAGAACGTCAAAACATTGATGGCCTTTCAAAAGACCGCACAGATATTATTATTCCAGCTGTACAAGCCATATTAACATTACTTGATGTGACTGATTCAAAAACATTTACAATGAGTAATAAAGGGCTACGTGATGGTCTTTTTTATGAAGAAATATTAACACAACTAGGATTAGAGCATTTTCCAAATGTTGCTGAAGAAAGCTTTTATCAAATTACACACATGTATGAAATCAATTTAGATCATGTTAAGCAAGTATGGAAGTTAGCAAAATCTCTTTATCGTCAACTTATTCCCTATGTTAACGAGACTTCTTCAGAACAAGAAAATGATTTATCACTGTTAAAATATAGTGCGAGAATGTTATATATGGGTGAATTCATAAGCAATGAAGCAAGCAGTCAGCATACTTTTTATCTCATTACAAATATGTCCATCGATGGTCTCACCCATCAAGAACGATTGGCCATTGCTTTAATCTCATCGTTTAAATCCAAGTCGTATTTACAAAAATTTGCGGACCCATTTGAATCATTTTTAACTAAGCAACAATTAAAACAATATGAATTTTTAGGAGCGATTTTAAAACTAGCGTATGCCTTAAACCGCACAAGACGAAATGTCGTTACTAATATTTCTGTAATGAAAGAAACAGAAGATCATTTTATGATGTATTTTCATTGTAATGACGAATATCCATTTGAAGAACAACTAGCAAATAAATATAAAAAACACATTGAAAGGCTCGTTAACGCAAAAATTTCGTTACATTTTCTTTCTTAAGTCTTCTAATTTACATAAATTTTACATAAAATTTACAATATACTGTTACAATGGAGAAAAATAGTCTTTTTTAAATATTTATGTATATTTATGGCAGGAAGGTTGAATTCAATGGAATCGAAAAATTACTATAACGAACTCGATTTAAATGACCCAAACTTTTATAACAACAGAGAACTAAGTTGGCTTGCTTTTAACGAAAGAGTTCTTGAGGAAGCGATTGATGAACGCAATCCTTTATTAGAGCGGTTAAAATTTTTGGCCATCTTCAGTTCTAATTTAGACGAATTCTTCATGGTTCGTGTTGCTGGTCTTAAGGACCAAGTAAAAGCCGGATTTAACCGCCCAGAAAATAAAGCAGGTCTAACCCCAAAGCAACAATTAAAACGAATTTCAGCTCAAACCCAACAGCTCGTTCGCCTTCAAGACAATGTTTACACAGAAACACTGCTGCCGATGTTATACAATGAAGGCGTGCAATTTTTAGCGATTGATGAATTAAACAAAACACAAATGCAATTTATTAAAGACCGTTTTAATCATTATATTTTTCCTGTTCTTACACCAATGGCCGTTGATGCGTACCGGCCTTTTCCAATGCTACTAAATAAAAGTTTAAATTTAGCCGTTGTGTTAAAAGAAAATGAAGAATCACGAGAACAGTTGGCGATAGTCCAAGTTCCTAGTGTTCTTAATCGATATATTCCCCTGCCTGGCGAGGGGAAAAAGCAATTTATATTACTGGAAAATGTGATTAGCTATTTCATTGATCGATTATTTCCAGGGTACAGTGTTCAATCCGCTTCTCCTTTCCGCATTACAAGAAATGCTGATTTAACGATTCATGAAGAAGGGGCTCGAGATTTATTAGTGGAAATTGAGAAAGAAATTAAGAAACGAAAATGGGGCTCTGCTATTCGGCTTGAAATGCAAGAGGGATTAATGGAGCCAAAAGTGTTAAAACTGCTACTCGACGTACTTGAAATTCACCGAAATGATGTCTATGCCTTTAAAGGTCCCCTAGATTTAACGTTTTTATTTAAATTATACGGACATTTAGCCGCTGATTTAGAGCATTTAACAAATGAAACATTAGTTCCACAGCCTCCTGAAGACTTAATTGGCGAAGAGAATATTTTTCAAGCTATATTAAAAAAGGATATATTTTTACATCACCCTTATGAATCATTTCAACCAGTAGTTGACTTTATCCTTCAAGCAGCAGAAGACCCAAACGTGTTAGCGATAAAGCAAACACTGTACCGAGTGAGCGGTGATTCTCCGATTGTTGGAGCATTAGCAAGAGCTGCAGACAACGGAAAGCAAGTTACCGTATTGTTAGAATTAAAAGCTCGATTTGATGAAGAAAACAATATTCAATGGGCCAAAAAATTAGAAAAATCTGGTGTACATGTCATTTATGGTATTACCGGTTTAAAAACACATAGTAAAATTTCATTAGTTGTCCGGCATGAAAACGATAAGATTCAACGATTTGTCCATCTCGGAACAGGTAACTATAATGATTCAACAGCCAAACTTTATACAGATATGGGTTTATTAACTTCTGATGAAGGGTTTGGCATTGACGCCACGAACTTCTTTAATCATTTAAGTGGCTACAGCGAAAAACCAAAATGGAATCATCTCTCAACCGCTCCATTTCAAATCCGTGACACGTTTATTGAACTTATTGAGCAAGAAATTGAATATCATAAAGCAAACGGAGACGGACGAATTATTGCAAAAATGAACTCTTTAACAGATAAACCGATTATTTTAAAGTTGTATGAAGCATCACAAGCGGGGGTTTCTATCGATTTAATTATTCGCGGAACATGTTGTTTACGCTCTGGGATTGTAGGTGTTAGCGAGAATATCCGTGTTCTCAGCATAGTCGATCGGTTTTTAGAACACAGTCGAATCTTTTACTTTCATCATAGTGGTCAAGACAAAATCTTTTTGTCTTCTGCAGACTGGATGACAAGAAATATGGAAAAACGCATTGAAATTCTTTTCCCTGTGTTTAGTCCTAGAATCAAAGCGCGAATCAAACAAATATTAGACATTACATTACAAGATAATATGAAAGCACGTCTTCAAGACAAATTTGGTCGTTATCTTTATGTCGAGCGAAAACCAAATGAGCAACCAGTCCAAAGTCAACTTACCTTTTATGATATGGCAGCTCAATTTAGTGAAGAAGATTAAGAAAAACGCGGAGCGCCTTTTCTTTGGTACACCAAAATTTTTATGCTTTTTTATCTTTTAAAAAAGAGAACTAAAGGAATTCTCCTTTAGTTCTCTCAGCCTGTCGACAAAGTCGATAGGCATTTTTGATTAGTAGCCAGAATGCGGCTCTCCGACCTCGCTACCGGGATGGGGGGCACGCTTTCCGCAGGCGGGCGTTGAACTAACCGGCTGTGCCGGTCGATTTCAACTTGCCCTTCACGTCCTGCAGGAGTTGGCCCTCCCATCCCGTCCGCTTTTTCTAGTGGATATAAGAAGGTTGCTTCTCCTAAAATAAAGACAGATGCTCCTTTTTTTCTTAATATAAGTGAAAAAAGGACAGGGGTGAAAAGGTGATGATGTCAAAAAAGTTGGAAGATAAGCGAATGCAAATGGAGATGGTCTGGATTGAAACACTAGTTCCAGAAGACCATCTTGTTCGTAAACTCGATCATGCGATTGAGTTTGATTTCATTTATGATCTCGTGAAAGATCTGTATTCTTCTGATAAAGGTCGCCCTAGTATTGACCCTGTCGTGTTAGTAAAAATGGTGTTCATTCAATACATATTTGGCATACGATCGATGCGTCAAACGATCAAAGAAATAGAAACAAACGTCGCTTATCGATGGTTTTTAGGCTTTGGATTGGATGATAAGATCCCGCACTTCTCTACGTTCGGAAAGAACTATGCTCGTCGCTGTAGATGCTGGATACAAAACGCCAAGTATTGCGAAGAAGCTTCAAGAAGAAGGGACAAGAGCGGTCATGCATTACAAACGACCCATGACTCCTCCAGGCTATTTCCGAAAGCACGAGTTTGTCTATGATGAATACTACGATTGTTACGTTGGACGAACCTAAAGGGTCTCGAAAAAAATTCAATGCAGACGATGCTTGTTTTTGCTGCCATGAACCTGAAAAAATTGGCCACATGGCACTGGAGGAACACTAAACCGACAGTGCCATCGCCGAAAAATCAATACAGAAAAACAAAAACGCCTTTGAGCATCATTTCTCAAAGGCGTTTTGTCTACGGTCTGAAAAGAGAACTAAAGGGGTTATCCTTTAGTTCTCTTTCTTTTAACCGGCTTGATGTAATTTTGCGCGTACCATTTTTGTAACCACTCCTTGTTTAGGAGAAAAGAAAAATGCTAAACCAAACATGACAGAGGCAACAAGAACAATGGATGCTCCAGAAGCGACATCATAAAAGACAGAGAAGTAAATCCCTACAACGGCTGAAATCGTGCCAAACAAAGACGATAACAAAATCATCGTTGGTAGTCGGTCTGTTAATAAATATGCAGTTGCTCCTGGTGTAATTAACATTGCAACGACTAGAATGATACCAACCGTCTTTAATGAAGCAACTGTAACTAAGGATAACAGTAACATTAATAAGTAATGGATAAATCGAACAGGGATTCCTACTCCTTTAGCGACAGTGGGATCAAATGTGCTCATTAATAATGGTCGATAAAAAATAAATATCATAATTAACACGAAAATACCGATACCAAATGTAATCCATAAATCGGTACGAGAAACAGCTAACACATTACCAAAGAGAATATGCCATAAGTCAACACCCGTTCCGCGGAGACCTGTAATTAAAACGATACCTAACGCAAAGGCAGCGGTAAACATAATCCCGATCGCGGAATCGTCTTTAATCCTACTGTTTTGTGATACATACCCAATAGCTAACGCCGTAATAATCCCTGTAATAACTGCTCCAACAAAGAAACTGGCTCCGATCATATAAGCGATGACGACACCCGGTAATACCGCATGAGAAATCGCATCTCCCATTAAAGCCATCCCTCTTAAAATAATAAAACATCCGATAACACCACAGATAATCCCAACTAAAATCGCTGCCAACAATGCTTGTTGTAAATATGGATAGCGCATCACTTGGTCAATAAAAGCTACAATGGATTGCATTAGCTACTCACCACCATCATTTGATCGTTATGGTTAAAGAGCTTTATTTGCCCTTTATACGTTTCACTTAATAGTTCAGGAGTAAAAGTTTCTTTTACAGCACCAAAACTGATAAGCTCTTTATTCATTAACATAATTTGGTCAAAATATTGTTCAACCTTGCTTAAGTCATGGTGAACGACAAACACGGTTTTCCCCTCATTTCGTAGAGTACGGAGCAATTGAATAATAATGTTTTCAGAAGTAACATCAATTCCGACAAACGGCTCATCTAAATAAAACATATCCGCTTGCTGAGATAGTGCTCTTGCGATAAAAACACGTTGCTGCTGCCCGCCTGATAATTCACCTATTTGACGCTTTCGATAAGCTTCCATCCCTACTTTTTCTAAAGCTTCAGTAACAATAGCTTTATCTGTTTTCGACGGTTTTTTATACCATGGCAAATGAACGTATCTTCCCATCATCACCACATCTTCAACAAGAACAGGAAAATCCCAATCAATTTGACTGCGCTGTGGAACATAGGCAATCTTTTTTCGAACTTTTTTTATTGGCTGGTCAAAAATTCGCACAGATTCGTATCTTGAGCGTTCTAGACCTAATATCGCTTTAATTAATGTCGATTTCCCTGCACCATTAGGACCGATTATCCCAATGAGCTTTCCTGCCTCTGCACTAAACGTAACATCTTTAATCGCTTGTAAACGATCATAATAGACAGACAGTCCTTTAACCTCAACTACCTCTCCCAACAATATCTCCTCCTAACATACGTGGTACCACTTAATATCATTTTTTATCGAATATGGATCATTATATGTGACTAAATATGGATGTGTGATAAAAAGTTGTACTAGGGAAACTTTTTATCCTATCACCAATTATATTAGTAATGGTTAAAACTTGCAAACTATTTTTTCTTCGTAAGTTCGTTTTTATTCTACAAAACAAAAAAGCTCCAAAAGTTGATTCAACTTTTAGAACTTTTTTTATGAATGAAATGGAAGTGTAATCGTGATTTTCGTTCCTTTATTTACTTTACTTTCAATAAAAAATGTGCCGTCATGCTCTTCGATGATTTTTTTACAAAGTGGAATACCAACACCTGTACCTTGTTTTTTCGTCGTGAAGAAAGGTTCCCCTAACTGATCAATGACATCGCTTGGAATACCGATTCCATTATCTTCGACTTGAATGACATATTCATTCGCCGTGCACCACGACTCCATATGAAACCTTTTTTCCTCACTGTCGCCATAGGCTTCAATTGAATTTCGGAGTAAATTTAACATCACTTGCTTAATATTAGCTTCGTTAACATTGACTTTCTTTTCTGTTTTGGAAAACTGATATGTAAACGTAACATTATGAAGTAAACATTCCGGATTGATAATTTCAACTAATGACTTCATAATTTCTTCAGGTGACTGAGTTTCTCTTTCTGTTTTCTTTCTTGAGACAGATAAAAAGTTTTCGATAATACTATTCATTCTATTAAGTTCTGATAAGATTGTGTCGTAATATAAAGAAAACTTGTCTGTTAGTTTCGCTAATTGCAAAAAACCAATAATGACAGACAATGGATTTCTTAGTTCATGTGCCACACTTGCAGATACATGAGAAACAGCTTTCATTTGCTCATGAAAAGCTTGTAACTGTTCATATTGCTTTTGCAACGAATAATCATATAAAAAGATAAAAACAACGTCGTTTCTATTCATATGAACGACTTTACATTTTAATAAAAAATGTTCATCCTCAAAAATTTGTTCAAGTGAACGCCTTTCTTGCCTTGCCTGGTAAACGAGGTTACAAATCTTTTCTTGGAAAGGATAATCTTTCAAAAATTGATGAATCGGTAGTTGGGATTCATTAATTGAAAATTTCCCATAACATGCATCATTCACGTCTTCTACAATATTATGCTCGTTCAATTTCACAATCGGAATTTCTATTTCTTTCCAAAGCCCTTCATCTTGTGTTTTATTGTCCCCATCCAAAATTGGTCTTATCGCTTCTTCTTTCTCTTTAGAATTTGTCATACTGTCCCCCTCAAACCTCATTAGCCGTGACAGATGCAAAAATAACCACGTTGGATAGTAATTCCACAAAAATGAAGAATTTCCTTTCTTTTTTTAATTTATCTAATACGTTCACACCTCTTCATTTTTTTCATATAGTATCTTATCTGATTTCAAGGAGTGAACGGTATGAACCCTGTTATTGTACAAATGATTAATTTAAAAGTTAATTCTCTTTCAAAAGAAGAGCTATTATCCCTTTCACAACAGCACAATATGCCTATAACAGATAGTCAGGCTGAAAAAGTACTTACTGTGTTACGGTCAGAAACCATCAATATTACGAATAAGCAACAAGTAGAACGAATGATTCAGCGCTTAAAAACTGAAGTCGACCCTCATGTATCCAATGTCGTCAAACAGCTATTAGCCCAGTATGGACATTACTTACATTCAATATAGGTTAACATAAACAGCATAGAACTACTCCCTTTTTTGCGAGCTCCGAGCTTGTCGGGTCTCACAAAGCATATTTTAAAAAAACGGTGACCCTTTTTCGGGACACCGTTTTTTTATATCGAACTCATTCCGTTACGAGTATTTCTCTAAACTTCTCGTTAAATGCACCTTCTTTTAACATTGATATTTCATGTTTGTATGGCGCTTTTTTCGATGATTTATCTTCTCCAACAAATGGTGTTTCTAATATTTTTGGAACATGCATTAATTGTGGATGGTGAACAATATAATGAAGGGCTTTATATCCAATATGGCCAAAGCCGATATTTTCGTGCCGGTCTTTTCTTGCCCCTCGTTCGTTTTTACTGTCATTGATGTGAAGAACTTGAATTCGGTCAATTCCAATGATTTTATCAAACTCTTCTAAAACGCCGTCAAAATCTTCGACGATATTATAACCTGCATCATGCGTGTGACATGTATCAAAACATATTGATATTTTTTCATTATGAGTTACTCCATCAATAATTTGAGCAAGTTCCTCAAAACTTCTTCCGCATTCAGAACCTTTCCCAGCCATCGTTTCTAGTGCGATATGAACATGTTGATCTTGTTCTAATACTTCATTTAAACCTTCAATTATTTTCGCAATCCCTTGTTCAGCACCAGCACCAACATGGGCACCTGGATGAAGGACAATTTGTTTAGCACCAATTGCATCTGTCCGTTCAATCTCAGCGCGAAGGAAATTAACACCTAATTCAAACGTTTCTTTCTTTTGCGTATTCCCAATGTTTATAATATATGGCGCATGAACGATAATATCGGTGATGCCATTTTCTTTCATATGAGCTACGCCCGCTTCAAGGTTTAATTCCTCTATTGGCTTTCTTCTTGTATTTTGCGGGGCTCCCGTATAAATCATAAATGTATTTGCCCCGTAAGAAACAGCTTCCTCACTTGAAGCCAATAGCATTTTTTTTCCGCTCATGGACACATGAGATCCTAGTATCATAACAAACCCTCTCCCTTACAACCGTTATTTCTTTTTCCGGTTTAATCTTCTTTCTCTACGAGCAACTTTTTCTTGCTCCCATCTTGCTTTCTTTTTATATCCTGGCTTTACTTTTTTCGGTTTGGCCCTCGCAACACCATGCCCAGCTTGTGATGAAGAAGTTGTTTTTTTCGTTCTTGTTAACGACCCTAATCTAGGCTTTTCAAGTTCGACCCATTCCCCTTTTTTCACATCAGAAAAGGAGAAATCGATGCCACGTTTCATTAATTTTTCGATCGAAGCATGGTCTTGTTCGTCATAAATCGTAATCGCAATCCCGTCTTCCCCAGCACGGGCTGTTCGACCGACACGATGAACGTAAAAATCTAAGTCTTTCGGTATAGCAAAATTAATAACATGCGAAACCCCTTTGATATCTAACCCTCTTGCAGCTAAGTCTGTCGCTACAACATATTGAATTTTTCCATCTTTCACTTGTTTCATCACTTGTTTTCTTTGTCGAGGTAACAAGCCACCATGTATTGCTTCTACATTTAATCCAGCGGAAGCCATTGCCCCTGTTAATTCATCGGCTTGTTCTTTTGTGTTTGTAAACAGCAAGGCCAAATAAGGGTTCACTAATGTTGCAATTTGAACCGTTAGCTCAATTTTGTCCCGATGCCGCAGCGGAATTAAGCGATGCTCGATAGTTGGTGCCGTTGCGTTTTTTGGCTTAACATGTACATGGCGCGGCTGATTCATATATTTCTTTAAAAACGGCTGGAGTTTTTCAGGAATTGTGGCAGAAAAAACGAGCATTTGTAACTGTTCTGCCATTCTAGAAGCTGTTTTATCTACATCACTAATAAAGCCCATATCTAACATTTGGTCTGCTTCATCAACGACAAGCATTGTAGCCGTATGCAATTGTAACGCTTGTTCATCCACCATATCATTGATTCTACCCGGTGTCCCTACGACAATATGGGGAACTGATTTTAGACGGTCGATCGTTCGCAGACGGTCTGTTCCACCTACTAATAATCTTGTCGCTATACGATCCTCGTCATATTTAAGCAATAGCTGTAGCTCATCATATATTTGCGAAGCTAATTCTCGTGTCGGTGCTGTAATAACAGCTTGAACTTCATCTTTCGATTCATCAATCCTATCAATAATCGGAATAAGAAACGCTAACGTTTTCCCAGAGCCGGTTTGCGATTGTCCAATAACATCTTTCCCACCTCGAATAGCTGGGATTAAACGTTCTTGTATTTCTGTTGGCATCGTAAACCCTTGTTCTTGTATCGACTTAATAATAAAGTCTTTAATTTCAAAACGTGTAAAATTAGATTCCATCATTTACTTCTCCTACTTTCACTACTTACTTGCTTGTCCATTCTATCATAGGTTAAACAAAAAACGCCACTTCTTATACATACAAGTTCACCATGTTACCTCACCATTTCGTCCCCATTGCATACGTTAATCATAGAGAAGATTATTTTGTGAAAGGAATGACCGATACATGTTCCCACCTCTTCATCAAAACATGCCAATGCCTCCAATGCAAAATCCCTTATTTATGGGTGCACCAATGATGCAACAAATGCCAACACAAGCAGCTGGTCAGCTCGGTTCAATGGCGCCACAAGCAGGTGGATTTCTATCTAAATTATTTGGTGGCGGTGCTAGCGCTGGTGCAAATGCTGCATCTGCTGGAATGGGAGCAATGTCCAATGCCGCTGCCGGTGCTGCTGGTGCATCAGGGGCTGGGACTGCGCTTAGTGGCTTAAACTTAATGTCAATGTTAAACAATGCCCAACGTGTTATGGGTGTTGTCCAAACCGTTACTCCTATGGTTCAACAATATGGACCACTATTAAAAAGTGTTCCTGCCCTTTATCAAATGCTAAAGACAAATAATTCAAATGAAAGTACGACTGCGGACGAAACAGAATCAACAGAGACTGTCGCACAAGAGCAAACAGAGTCAGACATGGAAGAGAAAAAAGACGAAAAAGAAGTAACAACAGAAGCTACAGTAAATGTAGAAAAGGACAAGGAAAAGAAAAAAACATCCGTTGAAGAAAAACAAAAGCCAAAGGAAATATCAATCGACGAACTAGAAGAAGACGAAGATAACGATGAAGAAATAGAAAAAAAAGTAAAAACTATTAATGGCATTCCAGCTCCAAAACTTTACATTTAACGAGTTTTTGTTTGTCACACACTCCTTCCTCCTTTATAATGATGGACAGAAAGACTTTTTCTAAATGTAGGAGGACGACTATGAAAGTCAACAAAATTTCCCCTCGTGGGTATTGCTATGGTGTTGTAGACGCCATGGTACTAGCAAGACAAGCGGCAGCAAATCTTGATTTACCTAGACCTATTTATATACTAGGAATGATTGTTCATAATAAGCATGTGACTGATGCGTTTGAGGAAGATGGAATTATTTCATTAGACGGTCCCAATCGATTAGATATTATTAAACAAGTTGAAAAAGGGACGGTTATTTTTACAGCTCACGGTGTATCACCTGAAGTTCGTAAAGTCGCTCGTGAAAAAGGGCTGACAGTTGTTGATGCGACTTGTCCAGATGTAACGAAAACGCATGATTTAATTCGCGAGAAAAAAGCAGAAGGCTATCATGTCATTTATGTTGGTAAAAAAGGACACCCAGAACCTGAAGGCGCGTTAGGTGTAGCTCCCGATATTGTTCATCTTGTCCAAAACGTTGACGAAGTTGAGCAGCTAGACTTAAACGTAGATAAAATTATTATTACAAACCAGACGACAATGAGTCAGTGGGATGTTTCTGACATTATGAATCATGCTATTAAAAAGTTTCCACACGCAGAAATTCATAATGAAATTTGCCTTGCAACTCAAGTACGTCAAGAAGCCGTAGCAGAACAAGCAAAGCAAACCGATTTAGTTATTGTTGTAGGAGACCCTAAAAGTAATAATTCAAATCGCCTTGCCCAAGTTTCTGAAGATATCGCTGGAACAAAAGCATATCGAATTGGAGATGTAACAGAACTTCAATTAGAATGGCTAGAAGGTGTAAATGTAGTTGGAGTCACTTCAGGGGCATCTACCCCAACACCAATCACAAAAGAGGTCATTGACTTTTTAGAAAAGTTTGACCCTAATGATGAATCAACATGGGTGCGAGAGAGAAAAATTGCGTTAAATAAAATTTTGCCAAAGGTAAAACAGAAGAGTAAGTAATTAAGAAAAACGCGTAGCGTCTTTTCTTTCAAGCGAAGTGCGGAGCCCTGCCCGCTTTTGAAAGTGAAATAGCTTTCAAAGCTTCACTGCTACACCAAAATTTTTTAAAAAAGGAACCACACATTGTAATGTGTGGTTCTTTTTTGAGGCTACGGACATCTATTCCGCTA
Source organism: Alkalihalobacillus sp. LMS39 (assembly GCF_022812285.1). Lineage (NCBI taxonomy): Bacteria > Bacillati > Bacillota > Bacilli > Caryophanales > Bacillaceae > Alkalihalobacillus > Alkalihalobacillus sp. LMS39. The sequence goes on along the minus strand of NZ_CP093300.1, from coordinate 1,837,741 downwards.
TTTTAATAAAAAGAAACGTTTTGTAAATGCTAATGGACATTCATTCCGCTACATTAAGAAATCGAGGCTTCTATAAGGCAAATTTACAAGAATAACAGAACAGGTGTCCGTAAAGCATGGAAAATAACTCAATTATTATGAAGTAGCGGTACAGATGTCCGAACAGGACAAACGAAAGACATTGGTCCTTAGATAAACGAAAAAGGGTCAGTATGTATGTTAGAAACAATGATTTCTGTTTTTGAGTTTGCTTCCTTTACATAACGGTCTAAATATCGTTTTACCCCGTCTTTCATTATTTTTTCCACATTATGACCTGGGTCCACAATACGAAGACCATCCATCATAGCATCATGAGCAACATGGTAATACACATCACCTGTCACGAAAACATCTGCTCCTTTAAAAATCGCTTGGTTCATATATTTATTTCCGTCCCCACCGAGGACTGCAACCTTTTTCACTTTATCTTGTAAATTTCCAACCACTCTAGCTCCACTAACATCAAATACTTTTTTTACATGGTGAGCAAATTGCTCTAATGTCATTTCTTCTTGTAAATAGCCAATTCTTCCTAGCCCTAGACTTTCTCCTCTATTATCAAGTGGATAAATATCATATGCCGGCTCTTCATACGGATGAGCATTTATCATGGCTCGAATAACCTGTTGTTGGAGTTCTGCTGGGATAATCGTCTCTAGTTTGATTTCTTCAACGGACTCTGACTTTCCTTGTTGTCCTATAAAAGGGGTTGAGCCTTCTAAAGGTGTAAAACGACCAACTCCCTCACTACTAAAAGAGCAATGGCTATAATCGCCAATATGTCCTGCTCCTGCCGTACCTATCGCTTCGCGAACAACCGCTTCATGTGAACGTGGAACATAAACCACAAATTTCTTAAGTTTTTTCTCCATCGTCGGTGCTAGAACTTCTGTTTGTTCTATACCTAACGCTTCTGCCATCATATCATTGACACCACCGATAGCTACATCAAGATTCGTATGGGCAGCATAAATTGTAATATCATGTTTGATTGCTTTTTCAATGATTCTTCCATATGTATGATCCGTCCGAATTTGTTTTAATGGTCGGAAAATAAGCGGATGATGAGCGATAATCAAATCAACTTGTTCAGAAATCGCTTCATCCAAAACGTCTTCTAATACATCTAATGCTATCATTACTTTTTTCACTTGCTTTTGTAATGTTCCGACCATGACACCATTTTTATCACCTTCAACAGCAAGTGATTTTGGTGCCCATTGTTCAAAAGTTTGAATAATTGTCTGACCATGACTATACTTCATGTTGATAAAACCTCCTCAACATTTTGAATTAACGTTTGAAACTCTTGTTTTTTTTGCTTCACTTCTTCCGTTTGTTTGGCTTCAGAAAATTGCGCCACGATACGTTTCCAGCTCTCAATTTCACTGCGCCATTTTTTTTGAAATGCTGCATTTTTCTCTTTCATTAAGAAAGGACCAAGCAATAATTGTACAGCTTTATTTTCTGAATAAGGAGCATCAGGGTTTCCTTGCTCTGCAATAAGAACTTCATATACTTTGCCATCTTCTTCGAGAATTTCTTCCCCTGTTAATTCCCAACCATTGCTTTTTAACCAAATTCTAATTTTATCTGCCATGACATTCGGTTGCAAAATTAATCGGGTCACACCACTTAGTTTCGCTTTTCCAGCTTCTAGTATTTGAACGATTAATGCCCCTCCCATTCCAGCAATCGTAATCGTATCTACCTCACCATTTTCTATAACGGCAAGTCCATCTCCTTTACGAACTGATATCACATCTTCATAGTGACATTTCCTTACTTGATTCAACGCTGATTCATATGGTCCTTGATTCACTTCTCCCGCAATAGCAAATGTAATTTTTCCTTGATGATATAAAAACGAAGGCAAATAAGCATGGTCTGAACCAATATCTGCTACTTTACTCCCTTCTGTCACATAGTTTGCCACACATTCAAGTCGTTTCGATAATTGTAATTCGTTCATTATGTTTTCTCCCTATTGATTATCTTCCTATTTATGATAGCCTTCATATAGGAAAAATTGCAAGTCATCAAGTAACAAAAAAAAGAGAGCATACGCCCTCTTACTTTTGTTCTTATTGAGAAATAGAAAGCAAATAAGCTGCAATCGCTTCAGCTTCCGCTTCTTGTAATTGCCCTTGAGCTGGCATAGTGCCAATACCACCTGTAATAATATCCACAATTTCTTCTTCAGAATATTTTCCAGCTAGTTGATTGATCGCAGGGTTTCCACCGAGACCTTCTAAGTCACCGCCATGACAGCCAATACAAGAACGGCCCGCAAGCTCTTCTCCCGCAGCAATCGGGTCATCAATCACGATTTCTTCTTGCGCCTCTTCCTCACCTTCACCTGCTTGTTGATTTAACCCAACAAGAGAAAGAGTTAACATTAGGAGAATTCCTATTATTGCTGTTACTGCAAATGGAAGTAGTGGTTGTCCTTTCATGTATATATCCCCCTTTACATTAAAATATTTCATTCACTACGAACTATGTATAGTGAACTCTTAATCGAATTCCCTCTATATTTTACTTGAAAAAACCAAAAGAGGAAAGAGATAATGTGAGAATTGCCGATTTTGTCAATTGTTTCATTTAATTTAACGTTAAAAACAACGCAAATAGGAGAAACCCACCGATACCAGCAATCGTAAAATAACTCATTTTCCATTTTAGACCAATCGTTAGCCAAACTATACATGTAAAAAAAATAACAGCACCCATTGCTATTTGATTATTTACGAACATTATACTCGTACAATACACCATTAACAAAAATAAAATAATTGCTGCGACTAAATAATAAAAATGTGACAACAAAACGCTATAAGACGCCATTTTATAAGCTGCAAAAATCGTAATTCCTATAAAAAGAACACAAATGCCGATTTGCATTACTACAAAAAAATCAGTAAAATAAATGACAACAACAGATAACAATAAACATATTTGAACGAATACAACAGAAAGCAATTTAAACTTTGCAACCGCTTTTTCTTGTTCCGGTTCAAATTGTTCATCTCCTTCAGAATATAGAGTTAACAGGAAATCACAATAATGTTCTGGTAATAATTTCGATTTTTTCCAATGCTTAATTTCATTCATAATTATTTCTTTACGCTCTGGATTCATCATGTCCTCCAAATAAACAACGATATGGTTTATATCGGTTACGAGAAATAAAATGTAAAGCATTTTAGAGAAAAGAAAAAGGTTCACTTCATGGAAGCAAACCTTTTAATGCATTTATTCTAAAAAGTCTTTTAAACGTTTACTACGGCTTGGATGTCTTAATTTACGTAACGCTTTTGCTTCAATTTGACGAATTCGTTCTCGAGTTACACCAAACACTTTACCAACTTCCTCGAGAGTTCTTGTACGTCCATCATCTAAACCAAATCGTAAACGCAGCACATTTTCTTCACGGTCTGTTAATGTATCAAGAACATCTTCAAGTTGTTCTTTAAGTAATTCATAAGCAGCTGCATCGGAAGGCGCGAGCGCTTCTTGGTCTTCAATGAAATCACCTAAGTGAGAGTCATCTTCTTCACCAATTGGTGTTTCTAATGAAACAGGCTCTTGTGCAATTTTTAAAATTTCTCGGACTTTATCCGGAGTTAAATCCATTTCCTCAGAAACTTCTTCTGGAGTTGGTTCACGTCCTAAATCTTGCAATAATTGACGTTGGACACGGATAAGCTTATTAATGGTTTCCACCATATGAACCGGAATTCGAATCGTACGAGCTTGGTCTGCGATGGCTCTTGTAATAGCCTGACGAATCCACCATGTTGCATACGTACTAAATTTATATCCTTTTTGGTAATCAAATTTCTCGACAGCTTTAATAAGTCCCATGTTTCCTTCTTGAATTAAATCAAGAAATAACATACCACGACCTACATAGCGTTTTGCAATACTTACGACAAGTCGTAAGTTAGCTTCTGCTAATCTTCGCTTTGCTTCTTCATCGCCATCTTCAATTCGTTTTGCCAAATTAATTTCTTCTTCAGCAGATAACAATGGGACACGCCCAATTTCTTTTAAGTACATGCGAACAGGGTCATTGATTTTAATACCAGGTGGCACACTTAAGTCATTTAAATCAAATTCCTCTTCTTCTTTTCCAAGTTGTTGTATATTAGGTACTTCGTCTGTCTCGTTAATGATTTCAATTCCTTGCTCCCCAAGATAATCAAAGAACTCATCGATTTGATCAGAGTCTTGGTCAAACACCGCCAGCTTTTCTGTAATGTCGGCGTATGTTAAAACCCCTCTCTTTTTCCCTAATTCAACTAATTGTTCTTTCACTTGATCGATTGACAAATCTCCTTCAGCCAAAGGGCGTAACGGTTTCTCAGCCATTCGATCCCCTCCTTCCATTGTTCACAACACTTCATGCAGCTTCGTAGCCTAGCGTTTTAAGTCTTGCGTCATTTTAATAATTTCCATTCCAATTTTTGCTGCTAATAATACATCTTGCCGCTTCTCAGCTTCTCTCTTTTCTTTTTCTTTTTGCTCAATTTCCATCCATTTCGGATACGTTTCAATCTTTTTCATATAGTCATCAAGCTCTTGGCTGGATAATTCTTCAGAAATGTTCATCATTGCAATTTCGGTTGCTATCGTTACTAATCGTTCATCTTGAATCCGATGAATAAACTCTCCCGGATTAGGATGATGTCCTTCAGCATAATAGGCATACAAATATGCCGAAATGGCTTGGTACTCATCGACATTAAAATCCCCTCCGATTCGTTGTTGAACCGTTTCACAAACATCCGCATCACGCATCATATGGGCTAATAACAATCGTTCGGCATTATGAAAAGCCGGCAATAATCGTTTTTTCTCGAGCGGCTTGCGCTTAAATTCTGATGCCACCATCGGTTTTTGTTCTTGCTCTTTCCGCGATGATTGACTTGCTCGAAAAATGCGATACTGTTCTTGTTTTAATGCGTCCAATGAAAGGGAGAATTCTTCTGCAATTTGGCGTAAGTAGTGGTCTCTTTCAACCGGATTTTGCAATCGGGTAATTTCTCCTAGTACTTCTTCGATATAACGCATCCGTTCTCCTTCATCTTGAAGGTTTTTCCCTCTACGCAAATATTGCATTTTAAATGCCATTAATGTTAAGCTTGCCCCTATTACATCCGTTTTAAAGCGTTCACCGCCAAATTTTTGAATGTAGTCATCAGGATCAAATTTATCTGGCAAAGCCGCAACCTTCACATAAGCCCCTGTTGCCTCAAGTATACCAGCCGCCCGAAAAGCCGCTTGAATTCCCGCTTCATCACTGTCATAACAAATGACAACCGACTCCGCATTTCGGCGAATAATTTTTGCCTGCATCTCAGTTAATGAGGTTCCTAACGTAGCGACACCATTTTTCACTCCTGCTCCCCAGGCTGCAATAACATCTACATAACCTTCAAATAAAACAGCTTGATTTTCTTTTCGAATCGTAGGCCTAGCTAAATGTAGACCGTAAATCGTTTTACTTTTTGAAAAGATTATTGTTTCAGGACTATTTAAGTATTTCGGCTTATCTTCACCTAACGTCCTTCCACCAAACGCAATCACATTTCCTTGTCCATCCCAGATTGGAAACATCACACGTTTTCGAAACCGATCATAAAATTTTCGGTCAAATTCCCTTATGCCAAGTAAACCACTTTGTTCTAACAGTTTAATGTTTAGTTTTCTTTTATCGAAAAACGAAACTAAACTGTCCCAACTTTCTGGTGCAAAGCCAATTTGAAATGTTTCAATCATTTCATCCGTAAATCCACGCTCTTTTAAATAGTGTAACCCTTCTTCACCATTTTTAACGTTTAATAAGATATGATGATAAAACTTTGCTGCTAACTCATGGCCCTTAGCAATTTCTTTTTGTTCATGATTCGAACTATCGCTGTCTTCTCGACTAGTTTCTGGTAAATGAATGTTTGTTCGCTTAGCCAAGTGTCGAACAGCTTCAATAAACGTATATCCTTCTATTTCTCGTAGAAAAGAAAAAACATTACCACCAGCTCCACATCCGAAACAATGATAAAGCTGTTTATCCGGCGAAACTGAAAAAGAAGGTGTCTTTTCTCCATGAAATGGACAAAGACCACTAAAATTTTTCCCTTGTTTTTTTAATTGAACATAATCGCCAATTACATCTACAATATCGGATGATTTGCGAATTTGTTCGATTGTTTCATCCGGGATACGAGTTCCCATTAGAAATCATCACCATGCTTTGCTGATAAAATATACGTACCAAGATATATACATTCGACCTTTTTCGTCATTTCCCTTCTTCCTGAGACAAAATTCTTCGAAAAGAATTACAAAATTGATTTCGGTCCTCGTCCGTGAACTTCTTCGGACCTTTCGTCTTGGCTCCTGCCCTCCTTTGTTTTTGAGAAAAATGCCGTTCTTCAAGCATGCTCTCGATTCTTTCTTCAGAAAAGATTATGCCTCTTGGTGATAAGACTCTCGCTTTTTTCGGAAGTAGGATCGATGCCAATGCATGGTCTTGTGTCACAACAACATTATGACTTTTCGCATGATTGACAATATACATATCTACTGCTTCTTTTTCATTATCGACAAAGACAGTTTGACTTGCTTCCATCTTTGTTCCATGATGAGAATAGGATGTTACAAAAATCACTTCATAATTTAACTCTTGAGCAATTACCATGATTTCTTGTTTTACTGGACATGAATCTGCATCAACATAAACGATCCGTTTCTTAGTTTGCATGAGTGTTAATTTCTACATCCCCTTACAAAATCCTTCCTTCTTTTTAAATACCCTTAGAAAAATGTCGACAAACTTTCTTTCAATAACTATCATTACCAAAAAAACAAATTAAAGTCTTGACTTTTTCAATTTATTTGTTCTTTTTTACTTTTATGCTTATTTCCCCTTGATTTTTCAAAAATAAAATTGGTCTATTTTCCAAAAATAAAAAAAGGTGTCCCAATAGGATTGTTTTCCCTTGAGACACCTCTTATTCGGTCGAGGTACAATAAAAGTTATTTCCCTTGAAACATATTAGAAATTAAATTCGCCGTTTCTTCAACGGCTTTATTCGAAACATCAATGACTGTACAACCAATTCGTTTCATTAATCTTTCTGAATAATCTAACTCTTGTTTAATTCGATCAACACTCGCATAATTCGCTTCAGGTTTTAGCCCTAATGAACGAAGCCGTTCTGAACGAATTTCATTTAGTTTTTCCGGACTAATTTTTAAACCAATACATTTTTTTGCAGACACCTTAAATAATTCTTCTGGCGGTTCTACTTCTGGTACAAGTGGAACATTGGCCACTTTCAGTCGTTTATGTGCTAAATATTGAGATAACGGGGTTTTGGAAGTTCTAGACACTCCGATTAAAACAATATCTGCTCTCATAATTCCTCTTGGATCACGACCATCATCGTATTTTACTGCAAATTCGATCGCTTCCACTTTTCTAAAATAATCTTCATCTAATCGATAAACGAGACCTGGCTCATATCGCGGTTCTTGTTTTGTTAAATTTCCAATTTTTTCAAGAACCGGTCCGATAATATCAACGGTTTCTACACCCGCCTCCTCGGCCTGACGTAATAGATAATGTCGAATCTCTGGAATAACTAGTGTGAACGCAATGACGGCATTCACCTGCTTTGCCAACGTAATCACTTCATCAATTGTACCTTTATCCTCGACATAAGGAATTCTCCTTACTTCAATACCTGTTCCACTAAATTGACTTGCCCCTGCTCGAACAACTAAATCTGCTGTTTCTCCTACGGAATCAGACACGACATAAACGATAGGGCGATGATTAAATTCTACCATGCAAACCTCCTTACTGATACAAAAAGTCGATTCCACTTTCTAATGGATTAAAGCAATTCATCATTCGCTAAGTCAACAAGTACTTTTGTCATACTTGTTTTTGTCACTCTTCCAATGACTTCATAACCCGACCCTTTATCTATTTTTCGAACGACTGGAAGTGCATCAATTTGCTTTGTAATCAATGTATTTGCCACTTCAATAATTAAATCATCTTTCATACACATCGTAATATTTGGCATTCTCGTCATAATAATACTTACAGGCATCGATTCTAACTGTTGTTTCCCCAAACTTGCTCGTAACAAATCTTTGCGGGAAAGAACTCCTGTTAATGATGAATTTTTATCCACAACAAATAATGTTCCAACATCTTCTAAAAACATTGTGCATATGGCATCGTACACTGATGAAGAATCATCCACAACAACAGGAATGGATTGATATTGTTGCACAGTAATTTTTTTTACTTTTTCCGTTAATAATTGAGAACCAGTTTTCCCCGTGTAAAAATAACCGACTCTTGGTCTTGCATCTAAAAAACCTGCCATCGTTAAAATCGCTAAATCTGGCCGTAGTGTTGCTCTTGTTAAATTTAAACTTTCTGCGATCTGTTCTCCTGTTATTGGCCCATTGTCTCTTACTAAATCAAGGATGTATTGTTGCCTCACCGTTAGTTCGATCGTGTTCACCACCTTCATAACAGTGCTATACTATTATTAAAATAACGTAACTTATTTCCGTTCCTTTATCACAGTAAGCATCCTAATTACGTCTATTTTTATTGTACACGTTCATTATGAAAAAACAATAGCATTAAATTTTGCAAAGGACTCGATTGTTTCTGCTAACTTCTTCATTTGACTTAAACGGTTTGTTTTTAATGAATCATCGTTTGCCATAACCATAATATTATCAAAATATTCATGAATGACTTGTTGACCTGAAGCTATTAATTGAAACGCGTCTGTTGCATTGCCCTCATCCAATAGTTGGTCCACTTTTTCATTTACATTTTCATAAAACGTATACAATGCCTTTTCTTCTTCTTTTTCAAATAAAGAAGGGTCAATGTGAATGGATTTTAAGTCATCCGCTTTTGCTGCAATATTGGTAACCCTGCTTAATGCTTCCACAATTTCTTTGAAACGAGGTGTGTTTACTTGTTCCATAAGCACTTCTGCTTTTTTTACAACCGTTGTTAGTTCTCCTAGTTGACCTACAAGAATCGCATCTATAATATCATAACGGACCCCTTTTTCTTGCAGTAAGTTTTTCATTCTTAAAGTGAAAAATTCGGTTAAATCTTGCACAATTTCTTTTTCTTCTCTTTTTAACAATTGGTTTTTCTTTGCAACAGTTAGGGCGATGTCAATGATTTCTTCAACCGGAATGGATAGCTTATGATCCACAACCATTTGTACGATACCTGCTGCTTGTCTTCTAAGAGCGTACGGGTCTTGGGAACCTGTCGGAATTAATCCAATCGCAAAACAAGAGACAATCGTATCGATTTTATCAGCGATACTTACCATCGTTCCTACTAAGGTTGATGGACTTTTATCACCTGAAAACCTTGGCATATAATGCTCTTTTATCGCTTTGGAAACAACCGGGCTTTCTCCAGCTTTTAACGCATATTCCTCTCCCATTCGTCCTTGAAGTTCAGGAAATTCATATACCATTTGAGTCACAAGGTCAAACTTACATAATTTAGCCGAGCGCTCCACTTCTTCGATTTGACCTACATCGGTTCTTTTTGCTAACTGATTTGCAATTTTTTGAATGCGACGTACTTTGTCTCCAGTCGTGCCTAAATCTTCATGATATACAATCGTTTCAAGGCGAGCGAGTGCATCGTCTATTTTCATTTTTTGGTCTTCTTTATAGAAAAACTCAGCATCTGAAAGTCTTGCACGAAGAACTTTTTCATTTCCTTTTTTCACATTTTCTAAATGTTGATGGTCTCCATTTCGAACCGTTATAAAGTAAGGTAGCAATTGCCCCTCTTTTGATTGAACAGGGAAGTAACGTTGGTGCTCTCGCATCGATGTAATAAGGACTTCTTCTGGTAATACTAAAAAGCCTTCCTCAAATCCACCAAATAATGCCGTTGGATACTCAACCAAGTTCGTTACTTCTTCAAGCAAAGCCTCATTTACAGGAATCGTCCAATTTCTTTCTTCTTCAATTCCTTTTAACTGCTGGCGAATCGCCTGTTTTCGATCTTCTGGTTGAACTAAAACATGCTCACCTAATAATGTTGATTTATAGTCAGCTGGCTGTTGAATTTCTACCTTTCCACCTAAAAATCGATGTCCATATGTATAGCGGTCTGCAGTAACATTTGTAATCTCAAGTGGGATAATATCTTGCCCATATAGTGCTACCAACCACTGGATCGGACGGACAAACCGTAAATCATATTCATTCCATCTCATATTTTTCGGAAAACTCATGCTTGTAATTAACGTTTGAATGTTTGGTAAAACAGATACTGTTTCCTGTCCTTTAATGAATTTCTTCGCAAAAACATATTCTGTTCCTTTTACTTCCTTAAAAAATAATTGGCTCTCCTCTACACCTTGGCCCCTTGCAAATCCAAGTGCTGCTTTTGTCCAGTTTCCTTGTTCATCCATGGCAATCTTTTTAGCAGGCCCCCGGCTTTCCTCTTCAATATCAGCTTGCTTTTCAGCCAATTGGTGCACTAAAACCGCTAATCGTCTCGGCGTGGAGAAAGCTTCCACTCGATCAAATTCAATTTGTTCTTCTGTCAGCCATTTCGTCACTTTGTCTTGCAATTGATTCATCGCATCTGTGACAAATCGTGCAGGCATTTCTTCTAATCCGACTTCTAATAAAAAATCACGTTTATTCATCTGTTGACTCCCCTTTCTGTTTCAACATCGGAAACCCTAAACGCTCTCGCTCATCATAATAAACACGGGCACATGTTCTGGCTAAATTTCGAACTCTTCCAATATACCCAGTACGTTCTGTGACTGAAATGGCGCCCCTTGCATCTAATAAGTTAAACACATGAGAACATTTCAGAACATAATCATATGCTGGGAACACAAGCTTTTCATCTAATGCACGTTTTGCTTCTTGCTCATACGTACTAAACAATTGGAATAACATCGCACTATCCGAAACTTCAAACGTGTATTTAGAATGCTCATATTCAGGCTGTAAAAAGATATCGCCATATGTAAATCCATTTACCCATTCTAAATCAAATACATTTTCTTTATCTTGAATATAAGATGCTAACCGTTCAATTCCATATGTAATTTCAACTGCAACAGGATTAGCATCAATTCCACCTACTTGCTGGAAATACGTGAATTGAGTGATTTCCATCCCATCTAACCAAACTTCCCAACCTAATCCCCATGCCCCTAACGTCGGTGCCTCCCAGTTGTCTTCTACAAACCGGATATCATGTTCAAGTGGGTTTATCCCTAATTGCTTTAAACTTTCTAAATAAAGCTCTTGAATATTATCTGGAGATGGTTTCATAATGACCTGAAATTGATGATGTTGATATAAACGATTAGGATTCTCGCCATAACGACCATCTACCGGCCTTCTGGATGGTTCAACATATGCGACATTCCAAGGTTCAGGACCTATACTTCGCAAATATGTCATCGGATTCATCGTTCCGGCTCCTTTTTCTACATCATATGCTTGGGCGATGATACAATTTTGATCAGCCCAAAAATTTTGCAACGTTAAAATCATCGTTTGCACATTCATTTGTTTTCCTCCTTCATTTTTTCCTAACAGATGCTCGAATAAGAAAAACGCGGGAGCGTCTTTTCGTTTCATATTTTCAAATAAAAAACTCCCGTCCCTATGTCTTAAGACATAGGGACGGGAGATTACCCGCGGTTCCACCCTATTTGCTTTTCTTTTGAAAAGCCACTTTCAAAAACTCTGTGCTCCAGACTGCCTTCCTTATCATTTGTTCTCTAGCTCACACCACCCTAGAGTCGCTTTTTAACAAAGAGGATAAGTACTACTTTCCTTCGTTGCACAATATAATTAATTGAATAATACTCGATCTCAAACCACTCTGTCAACTTTCATCTTCTTGATTTACATCCATTCGTTCTAATTGTTCTAAAAAACGTTTAGATTTTAGCTGAATGCCAGAGTATGTATCATAATAAGATGAAATGACTGTCGCAAGTTCTTTTTTTGTTTCGTTTTTTACCGATATTGCACCTAACTTATCTAAATTAATCGTTGAAAATAATCGAAGTAGCCTTATTGTCGCAGGTGATATTCTCAAAAGGTGCGGATCTTTAAAATAACATCGATGACATAAGAAACCAGCTTCCTTAATAGAAAAACTAAATTCACCTTCCACTTGCCCACATGATGCACATTGATGAAGTTCAGGTTGTATCCCAGCTACAATGAACATTTTCACTTCAAAGATCCTCGTTAATATTTCACTGTCTATTCCTTCATCAATATAATGCAATGTTTTTTGTAATAAATCAAATAAAGCTGGATGGGGCTGACGTTCCTCTGTTAGTTTGTCAGTTAATTCAACAACGTAAGAAGCATAAGAGGCTCGAAATAAATCATTCCGAACCTCTCGAAAAGACTCAATAATTTCTCCTTGTTGTAACGTCGCTAATCCCGTACTTTTATAAAACAAGAAATATCCGTGACCGAATAATTGAGAAATTGAAGTTAACCGACTTTTCGGTTTTTTCGCCCCACGTGCCATAACACCTATTTTGCCAAACTCACGTGTAAGTAAAGTAATAATTTTATTTGATTCACCGTAATCAATCGTTCGAATTACAATACCTTCTGCTTTTTGTAGCATAATGTCACCACTTATTTTCATGTAAAACAAGGTGTGAACGTTAATGAGCGTCTAGTTGGTTCATCGGCTCTTCCAACTCTTCATCACCTGAGTCATCTAAATCTCTTTCTAGCTCCTTCATTAACAAGTATGTGTCAATGCTCCCTGTCTTCGAAAATACTTTCCAGGAAAAATCAAGCATGTTGAGATTCCACCTTTCATAAAAAGGATTAATAGACCGCTCTATAATAATAGCTTGACCTTGTTTACAAAAATCATGTTATGGAAATTTTGTAAATTTCCATTTGTATATTATTATCTTAAATATATTGAGACGAAAAAACAATGGTTCAACAGAGACGAAAATATTAAATCTTTATTAACAGTTTTACTTTTTGATTTCAAATTAATATTCGTCTTCACGGAACCCAAAATCTTTTAAATGGACCGGACGATTCCGCCAGTCTTTTTGAACTTTTACCCATAATTCAAGAAACACTTTTGAACCTAATAATGTTTCAATATCTTGTCTAGCACTTTTACCGATTTCTTTTAATAATGATCCTTGCTTTCCGATAATAATCCCTTTTTGAGAAGAACGTTCAACAATAATGGTTGCCCCAATATATACTGTTTCATTATGACGTTCTTTCATTTGTTCAATCACTACCGCAATCGAATGAGGAATTTCTTCACGTGTGACATGTAACACTTTTTCACGAATTAATTCTGACACGATAAATCGTTCAGGATGGTCTGTTATTTGGTCAGCTGGGTAATATTGCGGTCCTTCAGGCATATAACTCGTAATTTGAGTTAATAATGTCTCTACATTATTTCCTTCTAACGCAGAAACCGGGACGATTTCTTTAAATGGGTATCTGTCTTTGTAAGTCGAGATTATTTCTAATAATTTTTCAGGATGCACTTTATCAATTTTATTTAATACTAGAAAAACAGGCGTATTCGTATTTTCAAGCCGCTCTAGAATAAACTGTTCTCCGGGACCAAATGATTGATCTGCATCGCTCACAAACAAAATCAAATCCACTTCTTTTAATGTATTAGTAGCTACTTTCATCATAAAATCGCCAAGCTTATGTTTTGGTTTATGAATACCAGGAGTATCAATAAAAATAACTTGTGAATCGTTTGTCGTGTAAACCCCTTGTACTTTATTTCGAGTTGTCTGTGGCTTATCACTCATAATTGCAATCTTTTGTCCGATAATCTTGTTTAATAATGTGGATTTTCCTACATTAGGTCTGCCAATAATAGCAGCAAATCCAGATTTATAGTTGGTATTATTCATGTAAATCCTCCGATGTAAATGCTCCAGGCAATAATTTAGAAATCGTCGTTTCTGTTGTTTGTCCTTGCAAGTTCGTTAAAAAGACAGGCATATCAGGTTCGCAATGTTCGACTAGTACTTGTCTACAAGCTCCACACGGTGAAATCGGACCAGATGTATCTCCAATAACTGCAATCGCTGTAAACGTTTTATCTCCTTCTGATACCGCTTTGAAAATGGCTGTTCGTTCTGCACAATTCGTTAGTCCATAAGAAGCATTTTCGATGTTACAACCTCGATAAATTTTTCCTGACTCCGTTAAAAGCGCAGCTCCAACTTGAAAGTTTGAATAAGGTACGTAAGCAAACTCCATCGCTTTCCTTGCTTCTGTAAGTAAAAGTTGTTTATCCACTATGACTCATCCTTTCGTTTCCCACGTATATGTATTGTGACATTATTATCGTCATACACAGCTTCACATTTTTCCATTTCTTCTGATCGGTCAGGTGGTACGACAACACCACCTGAAATGATAAATTTAAGCCCTTGCTCTACCGTCATGTTCAGAAATATTACGTCATCATGTGGGACTAATACTAACCACCCTGAAGTAGGGTTTGGTGTCGTCGGTAAAAATACATTAATACAAGCTTTTGATGTGACTCGCTGGACCTCTCCTTTAGATTCTCCAGTTAAAAAACCAATCGTATACAATCCTTTTCGCGGATACTCAAGAAGGACAACGCGTTGAAACGACGTTCTTTCTTGTGCAAATGCGTGGATGATTTGTTCTACGCTTGTGTAAATCGAATTCGCAATGGGGATTCTGCGGAACGCGCGGTCAATCGTTTGAAACACGTGACTAGCTTGTCCCTTTAATCGCATGGAACCAATCCATGTGATTAAGAAAATCGTTAAAATAAAACCAATCCCTAATAGTCTCTCTGAAAATGGAGTATACACACCTAAAAAATATATACTCCCTTCATGAAGTGTAATAATATTTAATGCTTTTAAAATACTCGTTATAAATGACCCTAAAAAAGCATCAATTAATGAGAAAAGGAACTGGATTAAATAGATCGTTGCTATCGCTGGCAATAAAAAGATTAATCCTGCAATAATGTTTTTTTGAAACCTTTTCCACATTTACGTCGATACTCCTCTCTTGGCTTCACCCTAAATAAAAACAGCTAATAATGGCGGTAGTAAAATAATAAGTCCAATGATAACAGCAATAAGACTAAATACAAACACAGCAGCTGCTGCAATGTCTTTTGCAATTTTGGCTAGTGGATGATATTCATTCGTCACAAAATCAATCGTCCGCTCAATTGCTGTATTCATGACCTCTAACGAAAATACAACACCAATGACAAGCAAAAGAATAACCTTTTCTAGCTTTGAGACGTCTAGCATAAAGGAAACAAAGATAATAACAGTACCAATCAACAGATGAATACGCATATTTTGTTCATTTACTAAAACATAACGCAACCCAGACCAAGCATAAACAAACGAGCGCAACAGACGTGTTAAACCCCACCGGTTTTTATCTTTTAAGTCCATATGCCTGTAGAATTTCCTCTTGAAGAGAAAACATCTCTTTTTCTTCTTGTTCTGTCATATGGTCATAGCCAAGCAAATGTAATGTTCCATGAACAACTAAAAAAGCTAATTCTCGCTCAAACGAATGCTCATATTGGTCGGCTTGTTCTTTGGCTCGGGGAATCGAAACGATAATGTCCCCGAGCATATTTACCTCTTCTCCACCAACGATTTGCATCTCTTCCTCTTCATTGTCATTTAAGGCAAACGAAATAACATCTGTTACGGCATCTTTATTTCGATATTCCTTGTTAATTTCACGGATTGTATCATTATCTACTAACGAAACAGAAACTTCGATCTCTCCTTCTATGTTTTCATGCTCTAACGTTGCGACAATAACCTCTTTAATAAGTGAAAAATGCTCTGATTCCACCTTTTCTGTTTCATCATTAATATCAATTTCTATTCCCATTCGACTCACCCTTTTTTTCTTTTACGTCTTCTGGATATTCAATTCTAGAATGGAATGTTCCTTGTAATGTTTCACATATGGAGATCGCTATCTTATCTAATTCTTTCATTGTTAAGTCACACTCATCAAATTGCCCATCTTCAAGACGGTCGTTAATAATCTTTCGGACTAAATTTTCGATTTTATCTGGCGTAGGCTTTGAAATTGAGCGTACAGCAGCTTCAACAGAATCAGCAATTCCGACAATCGCAGCAACCTTCGTTTGGGCTTTCGGTCCAGGATAACGGAACTGCGATTCTGGTATGGGGTTATCACAATCTTTATTTGCCTTATGGTAAAAGAATTTCAATAAAGTTGTTCCATGGTGTTGTTCTGCAATATCAACAATTTCCTTTGGCATTTTATACTCACGAAGCAACTCTGCTCCATCATAAGGATGTGAAATGATAATCGTTTTACTTAACTGTGGTGAAATTTTATCATGGGGGTTTTCCATCTTCATTTGATTTTCAATGAAAAAATGTGGTCTTCTCGTTTTCCCCAAATCATGATAATAAGATCCTACTCTGGCTAATAACCCATTTGCACCAACAGATTCACAAGCGGCTTCGGCCAAGTTTCCAACAACGACACTATGATGATATGTTCCTGGAGCTTCCAAAAGGATTTTACGTAATAACGGATGATTTGGATTGGATAACTCAATTAACTTCGTTGTTGATAAAATTCCAAACCCAGCTTCAAAAAATGGTAACAATCCAAGTGTTAATACAGCAGCAAGAAAACCCGACAGAAAAGCAAACCCAAGATGCATGCCAATTTCCAAACCACTTTGTTGAAAACTTTTTAATAATAAAATGGCCATGACGGTTAATATATTTATAAAAGAGATAAATAACCCCGTTTGAAGAATGCGAGAAATTTTATTTGTTTTCCCTAAAAAATACACACCTGCAAACGAGCTAAATAATACATAAATCCCATATTGAAAATTAAATGTTCCTACGGTTTCATTGTTAAATAAAATGCTGGCAACGACAGCAAAGAAAATACTCGCAAACAACGCCACTCGCTCATGAAGAAGCATCGTTAGTAACATGGAGCCAACCGCAACAGGAACAATCAATCCAACACCAGGATAATCTAAATTCTCTAATAAACTTGTGATTTTCATAACGACAAGCGTCACAAAAAAGATAAGAACAAACATTAGTAGATGGCTATTGTTTGTTTTCACACTTGTTTGGGCTTCATTTAAATAATAAGCTAGCATCCCAATCATTAATAATATTAGTATGGCAAGACCAGCATATGGATATCCGTTAAATTGATCGTCTAGAAGCCCAACTAATCGTAATTGTTCATATACTTCATGATTGACCATTTCTCCAGCTTTCACTAATAGTTGCCCTTCACGAATAATCACAGGTTCAACTCGTTCAACAGCTTCTTGCTGCAGTCGTTCTGTTGCTTGATCGTCATAAATATAGTTTGGAATAATCGCGAATTGAGCAAGCTCAATCATCGCAGTATGTAACCGGCTACTTACCGTAGAGATCGCAATTTTTTCTTGAACCGATTGCTTTGCATCCGCTAAATCATTAATTGCAATACGTTGACTCATCACTTCATATACGACGTTTTTCGTCGTTTCACGAGCCATTTGTAATTGTGTCTCATTCGCTTGAAGTAATGTTAAAATCGTCTCATCTGATAAATCATTACTCGTCCCTGTAGAAATGACGTTTTGCACATATTCTAATTTTTCTTCCAAGTTTTCTTCTTCTTGTAGCCCTTCTTGTTCATCAGCATCCTCAGCATCTTCATCTACAACTTCCTCATGGGCTTGTTGTTTAATTAATTCAAAGATGTCATTAATTTTTTCAATTTGCAGTTGTGCATATTCAGTTTTTTGCGAATAAACTGGGCGAATTTCTTGAACCGCTTCTTTTCGTTTTTGTTCTGTTGCCACTTTATTCTCAACTGTTATTGGTGAACGGATATCTCTATCAGCAATCGATGACATTTGAATATCAAGTCGTTCTGGTGTGACATTGTCAAGCATTGCTAAAAATAAAACAATCCCTAATGTCATAAATAGTATAATCCGTATATATCGGTGGTCTTTGATTCGATTCCACCATCTAATATTGTCAATCGGTGCTCGTTTTCTCATCGGTTTCACCACCTTCGTTCTTCTTTACCTGTTTCCCTTCAGTATGAAAACGGAAGACCCTCAAGAGATTTGAGGGTCTTACTGTTGCTGACTTCCCTTTTCTTTTTCCTCAGCATGCTCATATGCATTTAACACCTTTTGCACGAGTGTATGACGGACAACATCTGTTGGTTGTAAGTAAATAAAATCTATCTCATTCACTTTTTCTAATATTTGAATGGCGACTTTTAATCCTGACTTTTTCCCTTTAGGTAAATCAACTTGTGTTAAGTCCCCATTAATGACCATCTTTGATCCAAATCCCAGCCGAGTTAAAAACATTTTCATTTGTTCTTGTGTTGTATTTTGTGCTTCGTCTAATATGACAAACGAATCATCCAATGTTCGCCCTCTCATATATGCAAGAGGAGCTACTTCAATGGTTCCTCGTTCCATTAGTCTTGTTGTATGCTCTGTACCTAACACTTCATGTAAGGCATCATACAACGGTCGTAAATAAGGGTCAACTTTTTCTTTCAAGTCACCTGGTAAAAAACCTAAGCTTTCTCCGGCTTCCACAGCAGGGCGGGTCAACACAATTTTTTTGACTCGTCCATCCTTTAATGCTGTAACAGCCATAACGACAGCTAAAAATGTTTTTCCTGTACCAGCAGGACCAATCCCAAACACCATATCCCGTTTTTGAATCGATGAAACATAATGCTTCTGTCCAAGCGTTTTAACAACAATCGGTTTTCCTTTTGTATTCACAGCCAATTTTTCGCCATATAAGTTTACGATTTCTTCTAACATATTTTTTTCTGCTAATTGAATCGCGTAAACAACATCACGTTCAGAAATGGATACCCCTTTCCGAAGCAATGTAAGCAATGTTTGCAATACATTTGCAACGGTTTCAACTTGTTTGTCGTCTCCTAGGACCGAAACCGTTTCACCTCTTGTTGTAATGGAGATACCTAATTTTTCTTCGATTCTTTTCAAATGAACGTCATTGGGTCCAAATAATGTTTGTGTTTCCGTTTGGTCTTTTGCCTCTAATTGAATTAGTTTCATTTCTGACAATAACCTCAGTCTCCTTGAATAATCGGTTGTGCCGATGTAATTTCTTCTATTACTTGGTAATGAATCGTTAATTTAACTTTACCATTCTCAACACTCTCGTGCAAAACTTTTTCACCTTTTATTGTGGCATCCTCTTGAATTTTATCTTTCAATTCTTCTTTTGCCCGCTTTTTAGCTAATTCTTTTGCTTCCTCTTCCGTGTACGTCATTTCTGTTGTTTGCTTTTCAAGCCATCGCTTACTCTTATACTGTACAGGAAGCGTCCAATTTAAAAGTCGAAATGAATAGTTTCTTTCAAAAATCTCATATTCATTATATTTCTCTCCAAAAAACCCCCAAAAAGGAATGTCCGTTCCAAAAAAACTTAAATAATGCTTTTTCTCATAATTACCTGTTAAAGTATCATACGTTGCTTCTAACGGGATGGACACGTCTGACTTGTACCAAATTTCGCCATAGACTTCTGCTTGAGCTGGGACAATTTCTGTCTTCCCTTCTTTTCCAATAAACCCTGAAACGAGAATGTCCCCTTCATTTACGAATTCATTTGGCTTTACTAATGCTTGGCCTTTTTCTACAAATAAATCATGAACAATCGCTTTTTTTGTAGCTACTAAGTGGCGCGGACTGATTAATTCTTTTTCTTCAGGTAATGTTTGCTCAACGACTTCAAAGTGAAAGGTCGTCCCATTTAAGCGAACTCCAACCCATGTGGCATCTTCTATTCGGTCTGACACTTCTTTTTGAATCTCTTCTACACTTGGAAGAACAAACATAAATTTCCCACGTTTAATCCCAAGGTCAGCTACAACTTGTTGAAGTTGGTGCTCCACCTTTGGTGAAGCCCCTTCAATAGAAATGTTCCACACAACATTGGATAGGACAAATAGAAGAAATAAAAACCCGGCAACTCCAGCAGTGAATCCCCCTCTTTTTATCATACTTTTTTGTAAAAAAGGAAGACCGCGTCTCTCCATAAATGTCACTTTACATTCTGTTTGTTTCACAATTTCTTTTACTCTTTTGGCATCTTCAAGAGAGATATAACATACAATTCGTTCATTCCCTAATCTTTTAATATTCCATAAATCGATATTCTTTTGAATACAACGATTCAAAAATCGTTCACCATAAGGTCCATCGATTCTCATTTTGACATAACCTTTTAAATAAGACACCCACCCGTTCTTCATCTTTATCCCCCTAAGATCAAAATCATAAATTTATTCGTTAATATATAGGACCTGGTCGATTTTCCCTTCCAGTAACAATTCTTCAGGAAGAATCGTTTTGATGACAAATTGTTCCCCTTTAATAATTAACTGTCCTTGTCCTTGGGATAGTAACAACCGCAGTTCTTCATTTGAAAATTGAAGAACACCACGATGATTTTCAATATAAATATGTAATTGTCCAATCATCGTAATTCGCGGTAGGTCCATGAGCACATCAGCTGGAAGGTCCATCTGATTTGTTATCCATTTCCTCATTCGTTGCTGCCATTTTTTCATGCATCAAGACCTCCTCTCCTCTCATTTTTATGAAGAAAGATGGTCCACTATCACTAAAAAGTCGATTTTGTCCGTTTCTTTTCTGAATTCTCATTTTTCGCTTGCAAACAACTGTCACAAGTTCCGATTCTTTGTTTCTAAAAATAAAGAAAAACGCGAGAGCATCTTTTTCTTTTTAAGCGGCGAAGTGCGGAACCCTGCCCGCTTTTGACAGTGAACCCCAAGTTCTCTTCTTGGTTGAAACGCGCAGGTGCAAAAGCCTTCGTTCTTCTAGATTAAACTTTCAAAACTTAGCTGCTAGACCAAAATTTTTATACTCCCTCATTTGTCTCATTTTTGCGGTCAGAGCAGCCGTTATTTGTGAACTTTATACGGGTTTCCGTTTTTTAGCGGCCACAGGAGCTCTTATTCACGCAAAAACAACTCTATTCCTAGTGATATATTATGATTAACTGCTCCTGTGTCCACCAACGTTCCAAAACGCTAGCCATGTTCACAGATAACGGTTTTCATGGCCGCATACTTACCATAAACAACAAAATTGCTAACGCGATAAACCCAACCCAAGTGTTGAATGATTCACTTGGGTCTTTTCGCTACAAGAGAAGTGCGGACCCCTGCCCGCTTTTGACAGTGAACCCCCAAATGCTCTTCTTCGGTTGAAACGCGCAGGTGCAAAAGCCTTCGCTATTCTAGATTAAACTTTCAAAACTTAGCTGCTAGACCAAAATTTTTATCTTTCTTATCTTTTAAAAAAAGAAGCCACAAACGCGATAATCACGTTTGTGGCTCCTTTTTTTATATTCGAACACTTCTTCTCGGTTGCTTCGCCTTTGGTTTTCCTAATACTTCCGACCAAACGACAGCTTTCATTGCATCTTCTCGCGTTAACTCAGAAAAATGTAGCTGTAAAGAAGGCGGTTTTCCAATTTCTCGTGATTCAATTGGACTTTGCCGAATCGGATCATTCATGAAGGTTAAACCCGCTTCCGCTTTCTTTTGAAGCAACTCTTGTTTTTTCTTTAATATGTCGCGTTCCTTTTGCAGTTCTGTTCGTTTGTCTTCTACATGCTGTGTTATCGTTTCTGTATCAATTGTCGGTTGTAGTGGCGCTGGTCGAGAGTTTTCTTGTTGCGGCTGTTGTTCAGCTTGAGTAAAAATCTCTTCCCAGTCGATGTTCCGTTTTTCTTGTTCTTGTTGCTGTGGTTTCTTAGGTTGCTGTTCTTTCTTTTGTTCCGCACTTCGGCTAAACAAGTTCCATAATGCACCTAAAATAATGATTAACCATATGGGATTAAATTCCATGTTTTGAACTCTCCTTTCGAAGGAGCTTATCGTTCCACATTAGTCTTTCTTTTTGTTATCGCCTGTTGCTTTTCCGATAGAATCTCTCATATCCGTATCAGCATTGACGTTTTGATAGTTCACATAATCCATAACACCCATATTGCCTGAACGTAACGCTTCTGCAAGTGCCATAGGGACATCTGCTTCTGCTTCCACAACTTTCGCACGCATTTCTTCAACACGGGCTTTCATTTCTTGTTCTTTCGCTACGGCCATTGCACGACGCTCTTCGGCTTTCGCTTGGGCAATCTTCTTATCTGCTTCTGCTTGGTCTGTTTGTAACTCAGCACCGATGTTTTTACCGATATCAATATCAGCAATATCAATCGAAAGAATTTCAAATGCTGTTCCTGCATCTAATCCTTTTGCTAACACCGTTTGCGAAATCATATCTGGATTTTCTAATACTTTTTTATGATTACTTGCTGAACCGATTGTCGATACAATCCCTTCCCCTACACGGGCAATAACCGTATCTTCACCAGCACCCCCAACAAGGCGGTCAATGTTTGCGCGAACAGTAATACGTGCTTTTGCTTTCACTTCAATTCCGTCCATTGCCACACCGGCAATGAATGGTGTTTCAATAACTTTCGGATTAACACTCATTTGTACTGCTTCTAATACGTCACGTCCTGCTAAATCAATCGCTGCACAACGTTCAAACGTTAACTCGATGTTTGCTCTTTGAGCTGCAATTAACGCATTGACAACACGGTCAACATTACCACCTGCAAGATAATGACCTTCTAGCTTACCAGTATTTAAGTCTAATCCTGCTTTAACTGCTTTAATTAATGGATTTACAACACGCGCTGGGATAACGCGACGTAGTCTCATCCCAACTAATTCAAAAATTCCTACTTTTACCCCTGCTGCTAATGCTGAAATCCATAGCATGACAGGAACAAACGTAAATAAAATAGCAAACGCAATAATAATTAACCCCAAAACAACGAGAAACATAATACTCCCAACATCTGGCATTCAAATCTCCTCCTACAAAATTATTCTTGTACTTGTCTTACTACAATTCTTGAACCTGAAGTATATACCACTTCGATTTTCTTCCCCTGTCCAATATAGCCTCCTTCAGAAACAACGTCAAGTCGTTCATGGTTAAAGACAGCTGAACCTGCTGGTCGGAGCGGGGTAAGTGTTTCACCGGTTTGACCGATAAGTTCTTCTCTTGTTACATTAGAAATATAGCCTTCTTCTGTTGTTGTTGCCCCTTTGAATACAATTTTCTTCATCGGTCCCCGATTACCAAAATATTTAAATACAATGACGGAAGCAACCGCTGATACGATAACAGCAATTAAAATATAAATCAGCATATGCATTGTAGAGAATGACGCTAACACCATACTTCCAATAATCGAACCAATACCAAGGGCACCAAAAATTCCGAAACCAGGCACAAATATTTCTATTAAGATTAACAGGATTCCGACTATAAATAATATTATGGATTCCCAGCCAGCAAAACCCGCAAACATATGACCAAAGAAAAATAACAGTAATGCACTTAAGCCCATAATTCCTGGTATTCCAAAACCAGGGGAATACAATTCTAATACTAATCCAAGACTTCCAATGGATAGTAAAATAGGAATCACGACAGGGTGAGTAACAAACCGCGCAATTTGTTCAGCAAAACTGACATCGGTTTCTTTTATTAAAGCATTTTCTAACCCAAGATAATCTAGAAGTTCTTCACGATTATTCGCTAACGCTTCTGCATACCCGACTTCAAGTGCTTGAGTGGCTCCTAACGTTAAGAACTCACCTGTAGGCGCTCCAAGTTCAGGTAAATCAATTGAATTATCTGCCATTGCAAGGGCATATTTTGGGTCACGATTGTTTAACTCTGCTGATTCTCTCATTTCTGCTAACCAATACGATTGCGCTTTTTGATCACCTGCATTGCCTGCTCCATCGATTATTCCTGCTGCTCCCATTGTCGTCCCTGGTACCATTACAATTTCATCAGCATTCAATGAAATATACGCACCTGCTGAAATCGCTTTTGCTGTGACAAACGCGGTAATCGGCGTTTCCGTTTGTCTTAATAACGTCGCAATATTTCCTGCTGCTTCTACTGCACCACCTGGGGTATCAATTTCTAACACGATATGATCAGCTCGTTCTTCAACAGCTTGGGTAAATGAGCGCTTCATAAAAGCTTCTAATCCTCGTTCAACCGTTTGTTCAACAGGAATAAAATAAACGATTGGACGGTTTCCATCGGCTTCTTCTTGACTATGTACAAACAATTGGAAAGGGATAAGCACAATGCCTAAGAGCATGAGAAAAGCAAAAAATCCCACCCTTTTTTTTGAACCCATCATCTTCCTCCTTTCATGATGTATTAACAAACGAGGCCTCACAATAAATACTTACGTATTTAGTATATCAAAGGTTTCACTATTTTAACGAATGATTTGACTAAAAAAGAAAAACGCGGGAGCGTTTTTTCGTTTATGTTAATAAAAAACGCTTTGCTCTAAATAAGAGCAAAGCGTTATTCATTGTAATTGTTGTAGAACAAAACGATTGACTAGACTACCATCAGCTTTGCCTTTTACTTTAGGCATAATGACTCCCATGACTTTTCCCATGTCAGCTTTTGATGTTGCGCCGACTTCAGTAATTGTGGCTTTCACAATGTCAAGGAGTTCATCTTCTGATAACTGTTCAGGCATGTATTGTTCAAGAATCGCTATCTCATCACGTAAATTAGATACTAAATCATCTCGGTTGGCTTTTTCAAACTCATTGAGGGAATCTTTTCGTTGCTTTAATTCACGATTAAGTATGGTTAGCGCATCATCTTGACTAAGCTCATGACCAATCTTAATCTGCTCATTTTGCAATGATGATTTCACCATACGTATGACAGAAAGCTTTTGTTTTTCCTTATTCTTCATTGCCGTCTTCATATCTTGATTTAACTGTTCAAGAAGAGTCAACCGAAACACCTCTCTAAATTAGAACTTACGCTTTCTAGCCGCCTCTGATTTTTTCTTACGTTTCACACTAGGCTTTTCATAGTGCTTACGCTTTTTCACTTCAGCTAACGTTCCTTCTTTAGAAAGTGATCTTTTGAAGCGACGAAGAGCAGCATCAATCGATTCATTTTTGCGAACACGAGTTTCTGCCAATTTATTTCCCTCCCTCCGAAACAACCAACTAACGACTTATAATAAACAAGTCTTTTTTGATTATTATACAACCCATTATATTGGTCAACTCATATTATAAATTATATGACTTGTTGACGATATTTACACTTGTTTTTATTCTGTTAATGGGATGATTTCCCCATCCTCAATCGCCCCAACTGCGCCTTTCCAGTTCATGCCCTGATTTTCAACACCTGTTACATGCCATACGATTAATTCATCAGGAATTGCTTTGACACCGGCATCAAGATGTTCCATTATAGCTTTTGTATCTTCGACTGTACCCGCAAGCTTCATCGCTTCCACAAACGCATACATTGCCTGATAATTAAACGCAGCCTCTGCTGTTGGTACTCGGCCGTGCTCGGCTTCATATTTTTCAACAATTGCTTCTGAACCTGGGGCTCCATTCCCAACAATCGGTAATGTTCCAACCGCTCCCTCTAACATATCAAAGCCACCTAAAACAGGTTCCATTTCTTCAAACTTTGCTTGGTCCATAATCATAAATCCACCCTCAAATCCAAGTTCCCTTGCAGCTTTAATAAGCAAGGCAGTAGGCTCAGAAGGTCCACCAACAAATAACACATCTGGATTTTGACTTAACGCATTTGTGACAATTGGGAAAAAGTCTGTATCTTTACCAAAGTCTATATCACCATCATATACGACTTCGCCTCCAAACGCTTCCCACACCGGAACAAGGGCCTCTGTCCAATCTTTCCCATATTGTGTCGCTGTTGGAAGTAATGCGAGTTTTTTTCCAAAGCGCTCTTGCTGATATTGAACAAAAGGTTCAGGGTACATATCATAAGCCGGTGGAATTCGTAATGTTAATTCATTTCCTTGCTCAAGAACGGATTGTTCACTCGTATAGGCACCAATAATAAAGTTTTCTTGCTCATTAAAAACTTGAGTCGCAAAAATTCCTCCACTATGAGGGATAAAGACAACAGGTGTATTGTATTCCTGCACGAGTCTTCTAGCATTTGTACCTGATTCATTTGGCATGTACATATCATCTAACGTAACGAGATTTAATTTATATGTTGTTCCATTAACTTCAAATCCTTCGACATTAATTTCCTCTACGGCCATTCGAATCCCACTTACTGTATTTTCACCGTAAAACGCTGCAGGACCACTTAAAGGACCTGAATAACCGATGTTTAAAATTTCCTCCTCACCTGAAACGTCTGGTGTTTCTTCATTAGATGGCGTCTCTTCTGCTGTTTCAGTTCCTTCATTGTTTACATCTGGATCAGCAGGTGCACTACTTTCCCCTCCTCCACAACCGATGAGTAACAATACCATCATTAAACTACTTAACCAAAACCCCAGTTTCTTTTTCATTCCTTCTTCCCCCTTATGGATCGTTTTATATGAAACCGCTTACGCCCCGATGTACGCTTTACGGATTTCATCATTTTTCATTAATTCATCTTTGCTACCACTCGTCACTATTTCTCCGCTTTCAATGACATAGCCCCTTGAAGAAATAGATAAAGCTGCATGGGCATTTTGTTCAGCTAGTAATACCGTTACACCTGTTTTATTTATTTCTTTAATAATCGTAAACATCTG
The DNA here is from genome assembly GCF_022812285.1 of Alkalihalobacillus sp. LMS39. NCBI lineage: Bacteria > Bacillati > Bacillota > Bacilli > Caryophanales > Bacillaceae > Alkalihalobacillus > Alkalihalobacillus sp. LMS39. The sequence continues at coordinate 1,810,835 of NZ_CP093300.1, read as the reverse complement.
TTCAACTATTAAAGGGGCTAAACCTAATGACGGTTCATCTAACATTAATAATTTTGGTCTTGCCATTAACGCTCTTCCTATCGCAACCATTTGTTGTTGACCACCACTTAAGCTACCTGCTTGAGCTTTACGTTTGGCTACTAAATCAGGGAAAAGCTCATATACGTCATCTAACGTTTTTTTCAGTAATGCTTTATCTTTTTTTATAACATAGCCACCTAACTTTAAATTTTCATCCACCGTCATTTGTGGAAACAGCATTCTTCCTTCTGCACATTGAACAACTCCATTTTGGACCAAGCGATTGGGAGCGAGTCCTTGAATAGTCCGTTCTTCAAATTTAATTTCACCTTGACTAGGTTTCATTAATCCGCTTATCGTTTGAAAAAGTGTACTTTTCCCAGCACCGTTTGAGCCTAATAAAACAACCAATTCTCCTTTTTCAACGGACAAAGAAATCTCGTGTAACGCTCGAATATTTCCATAATAAGTAGAGATCCGATTAAGCACTAACATGGGCATCTCCCCCTAAATACGCTTCAATGACTTTTTCATTTGACTGAATTGCTTCCGGCGTTCCTTCTGCTATTTTCTCACCATGATTTAGTACGATAATATGGTCGGCTAAAGACATAATCATCGGCATTTTATGCTCAATTAAACAAACGGTTTTTCCGTGACTTACCATTTTTCGAATTAATTGAACTAATCCATCTGTTTCATCTGGGTTCACTCCTGCTGCTGGTTCATCTAATAGCACAATTTCTGGGTCTGTCGCCAACGCTAACGCAATGGCAACTCTTTTTTTTTCTTCCTGAGTAATAGAAGAAGCAGGGGTGTAGGCTTCATGTAATAGCCCAACAAAACTTAACACTTCTTCTGCTTTTTCTATGCATTGCTGTTGCTCTTTCTTTTCTCGTTTCGTTTTAAAAATAGCATCAAATAAGCCTGATTTTGTTCGTAAACGATGCCCAATTACTACATTTTCCATAATCGACTGCTGTTCAAATAAGTGGGTCGTTTGAAACGTTCTGCCGATCCCTAACCTCGCCACTTTTTCCACCGGTAATGTCGTAATATCTTCACCTTGAAAAGAAATTTGACCTGATGTAGGCTGGTGGAACCCACTAATTAAATTAAAGAACGTTGATTTCCCCGCTCCATTTGGGCCAATAACGGCTGTAATCTTTCCTTTTTCAATGTGAGCATTAACGTCATTTACTGCTGTCAATCCTCCAAATGCTTTTGTCAGCTTTTCAATTTGTAATAACAATGATTAAGCCTCCTTTGCCTTGTTCTTGCTCTGACTTTCATTGTTTTTCTTTCGCTTCATTTTCCATATTAAATAGCCACCTGCGATTCCTCTTGGATAAAATAAAATGAGTAATACAACAACAGGACCAAAGACGAGCATACGATATTGCTCTAAAAATTGAAGCATTTGTGTAAGCACAACGACAATCAATGTACCTAATATAGGACCAGCCATTGTTCCAATTCCACCGACTAAAAGATAAAGAAGGAGCTCAAATGATTTATGAATGTCAGCTATTTCAGGGCCAATAAATCGAATATATGATGCATATAAAGCTCCAGCCATTCCTGCAATGACAGCAGAAAGAACAAAAGCAATCAATTTATTTTTCATTACTGATATTCCGAGTGTTTGCGCTAATTCTTCACTATTGCGGATAGCTACAAAAGTTCTCCCTAATAAGGAATGGGTTAATCGATACATAAAGAAAATAACGAGCACTAGGAAAGTCAACATTAAATAATATTGTGAGGTTATCGTTTCAAAAGTTAGTGGTCCAATAGGCGTTGGATTCGGAATGCCGATTAACCCTCGAACACCACCTGTTAATTCATCCCATTTATAAAGAACGAGATAAATTAAAAAACCAACAGATAACGTGTAAATCGCAAAGAAATGTGATTTAGTTCGTAATGCGACAAGACCAATTAACAATCCAATCACAGCACAAATGAGAAGGGTGAGAAAAAAAGCTAGCCAAAAAGGGAGTTCAACTGATACGGTTAAAATTCCTAATCCATATGCACCAATTGCAAAGAATCCAGCATGAGCAAGTGATAATTGTCCGGTTAATCCTGTTATCGTATTTAGTCCATAAACAGCAATAGACCAAATAAATACTAAAATTAAAATTTGAATATAATATTGATTTGGAATAAAAAGCGGAAATAGTAAAAAGAACAGAAGTAATCCGCCATACAACAAATAATGTCTAGTTGCAATTGGCATTAATGAACCCCCTTCCCAAATAAGCCGTTCGGTTTCATCGTTAAGATAATCACGAGTAAGGCAAAAGCAATAACGTCTTTATAATCAGCTGAAATATAAGTTCCACCTAAGCTTTCGGTTATGCCTAAAATATACCCTCCAATAATCGCTCCGGGAATACTCCCCATTCCTCCAATGATAATAATGACAAAGGCTTTCATAATAACTAAATTACCCATGCTTGGAAATACAAGATTAATAGGGGCCGACAATGAAGCTGCAGCTGCAGCTAATCCACCGGCAATCGCAAACGTTAGCATGGCAACTTTATTTGCATTGATCCCAACTAGAAATGCTCCTTTTCGATTTTGAGACATCGCCACAATTGCCGCTCCTGTCATTGTTTTCGTCAAAAACAAATGCAATAAAATCATTAATATAACAGCCGCTACAATAACGAGAATTCGTTGATACGTGACGGTAATCCCAAGAAATTGAACTGTATCTACGTACGGTGTTATCATTCGTTGATATTGACTTCCCCATAAATAAAGGGCCGCTGATTCAAGAAAAAACAAAATACCAATAGCCGCAATCATCATCGCAAGCGGGTCTTTTGCATCAATCCGACTAAATACGAGACGTTCAAACACGATCGATAATAACCCGACACTTACAATAGAAATAATAATCGCTATCCAATAATTCATACCGAGTGCGGTCATCACAAGAAGAGTAATATAAGCACCAATCATGTAAAATGCGCCATGAGCAAAGTTCGGAACATGCAATATTCCGAATACAAGGGTCAACCCAAGTGCAACTAGGCTATAAATACTTCCTACTGTAAGGCCATTTACAAGTTGTTGTAGAAACAAATCCACAAGTTTGCCCTCCTTTTAAATCCAGAATATTCAGTAATTTTTACCTATAGGGAAGGGAAAGCCCAGTCCCCTATGGTTGCAATATTAATTTCCCTATCGTTTTCCTTCCTTGAAGCATTTCATGAACTTGACTTGCTTCTTCCAATGGGTATGTACCCCCAATTGTGAGCTTTAATTTACCTGTACCTACAAGCTGAAGCAATTCAACAAGACTTTGTTGGAATAATGCCGGTTTTCTCATCATTTGTGGAAGAAAGAAACCAATAACAGATTGGTTTTTGGCCATTAGAGAAGAAGGATAAAACCGACTTTGCTCCCCACTAGCCACACCGTAAATAACAACTCTTCCAAACGGTGCGAGACATAAAAGTGTATCATTGAAAATTCTTCCTCCTGCCATTTCAAGAGCAACATCGACTCCCTTGCCTTCCGTTGCTTCTAACACATTCTCGTACCAGTTTTCCTCTGTATAATTAACTGTCACATCTGCCCCAAGTTGTTTGGCAACCGTTCGCTTTTCTTCCGTGCTTGCAGTGGCGATAATATTCCCCGCACCAAAATGTTTTGCTAGTTGGACCGCTAACGAGCCAACTCCTCCAGCTGCCGCATGAATCAATACGGTTTCGTCCTTTTCTAGACGCCCCATCGTTTTTAAAATATGGTAGGCACTTAAACCTTGTAATGGAAGCGCACAAGCTTGCTCAAAGCTCACATTTTCTGGGACGGGGATTAAACCAGACTCATGTGCCACCGTATATTCAGCATATCCCGTTGCTCGTTTTGAGCTTAACAAGGTGACGACTTTATCCCCTACCTTTGTTTTTGTTACTTGTTCACCAACAGCCGTAACAATACCGGCTACTTCTGCACCAGGAACAAACGGTAAAGGGGTAGGAATGACATATTGCCCCTCTCGTCTAGCAGTATCCGCATAATTTACACCAATCGCTTTAATTTCGAGTAACACTTCATTTTCCTTCGGAGCAGGTTTGTCAAGTTCGACGAGTTTGAGTACTTCTGGACCGCCATATTGACTTAGTTGAATCGCTTTCATATTAACACTCCCTTTTATATGTCTTTCCATAGAAACTATCCCTTTTGTTAAGACTCGATTGTGACTTATGTAATAAGCCAACCACCATCAACAAGCAAGTCAGTTCCTGTCATATAACTAGCATCGGATGAGGCAACAAATGCAACGACCTTCGCGATTTCGTGCGGCTGTCCGATTCGATTAAGAGCCGTATGCCGTTGAATCGCCTTTTGAAATTGTTCATTTTCAAGATTTCCGGCTGTCATTGGTGTCTCGACAAATCCTGGTGAGACAGAATTGACTCGAATTCCCTTTGGGGCAAGCTCTGCTGCCAATGCTTTTGTAAAATGAATAACCGCTGCTTTTGCTGTACTATAATGAGGGATTTTCGCTCCTGCTTTATGTCCTGATAACGAAGCAATATTCACAATTGCTTTATTTTCCCCCTCTATCAATGATGCCATATGCTTTGACATTAAAAATACACTTGTTACATTTGTCGTTTGAACGTTTTCCCAGTCAGACTGCTCAAGCTTTACTATTGAACTACCTGAAGACATTCCGGCATTATTTACTAATACCGTTATATGTCCATAGTTGTCTTTAAGGTGACCAGCTAATTTTTCGATTTCCTTTTCGTTCGTTACATCTGTTTGAAAGTAAGAGGCGGTGTTTTCACCGAAACTCTCGTTAATTTCCCTTGTTACGGCTTCAAGCTTTTGAATCGTTCGCCCAACCAAACATACTTTTGACCCTTCTAATGCTAGCTGAATAGCAACTTCTTTCCCAATACCACTTCCTGCCCCTGTGATAACCGCAATATCATGTTGAAATCTCTGCACAAATCCACCCCCTCATTCACATCTATACTCCCTTGCTTCTATAATGAAGTTCGCGATATCCCGATTTCGCTCCGTCGCACATGAAAATGAATAGGAGGAAAACTCTGTTGCTAAAAGCTTCAATAAGCCATCTCGCTTTGGTGAAGCACCAAAACCAAAAAGCAATTGCTTTGTTAACGCCTCCACTTTTTGTAGACTACCTTGAATACTAGAAATCATCATTTTCTTTTTAAGGTCAGCCTTTTCTTCCCCTTGCTTTTCTATCGCTTTAACAGTTCGTAACAATACTGATTCACTAGCATATAATTCAATGGCGATATCCGCTAACTTCATTGTCACCTCTTGATTTTCTGTTAGCTGATCACCCAATTGTTCATAAGCAAATCCGGCTAAGGTTAAAAAAGCACGTCTAATTGATGATACAACTGCTCTCACTTCAGATAATTGCTTGACTTCCCGACTTTCATCGTTTTGTTTCAGCTCCATTACTGCACTCTCTATCGCATGTTGTATCGGTAGTTCACCCTTTGCGCCTTTCTTAAAAAAAGTGCCTGGGATAAGGAGACGGTTAATTTCGTTCGTTCCTTCAAAAATTCGATTAATTCTAGAATCTCGATAAGCCTGCTCTATCGGGTATTCTTTTATATACCCCGCTCCACCATGAAGTTGTAACGACTCATCGACGACATAATCTAGCACTTCAGAGCCATAGACTTTACAAATTGCACATTCCATCGCAAATTCCATTAATCGTTTCGTGACAAGAGAACGGTCCTCAATATCATAAACATCGTGTAGTACCCCTTCTAGCAAACCCGCAGAACGATATTGAAGAGATTCTGTCGTATAAAGCTTACAAGCCATTTTTGCAATTTTTTCTTTTGTGGCAGAAAAATCAGCTATTAATCTGTTAAACTGCTTTCTTTGTGTCGTGTGCTCAATGGCTAACCCAAGTGCTGCTTTTGCTCCTCCCATACAAGCCGCGCCTAAATTAAACCGTCCTAAATTCAATACATTTAAGGCGATGAGATGACCTTTTCCTATTTCTCCTAGGACATTCTCTATCGGTACAAGGCAATCTTCAAGCACGACAGAACGAGTTGACGAACCTTTAATTCCCATCTTTTTTTCTTCTGGACCAAGCGAAAGACCCGGAAAGTCTTTTTCTACTATAAAAGCTGTAAATTTAGTTCCATCTACTTTTGCATAAACGATAAACGTATCTGAAAAACCAGCATTTGTAATATAAAGTTTTGTTCCATTTAAGACGTAATGAGTATTCTGTTCATTTAATACGGCGGTTGTTTTTGCTGCTAGCGCATCCGATCCGGAACCTGGCTCGGTTAAACAATATGCCCCTATAAACTCACCAGATGCTAATTTCGGTAAATACTTTTGTTTTTGCTGCTTTGTACCGTAATACGTAATCGGTAATGTTGCAATACATGTTTGATTTGAATGGGCCACCCCATAAGTACCAGCACGACCGACCATTTCACCGACAACAGCATTACTCATCTTGTCTAACTCTAAACCACCATAAGATTCTGGAATACTATGGGCTAGTAATCCTAATTCCCCTGCTTTACGTAATAGAGAAACAACCGTATCAAAATCTTGTTCTTCTATTGTTTCTCTTTTCGGGTATACTTCATTTTCAATAAACTGTTTCCCTGTTTGCTTTATCATGTGATGCTCATCAGAAAAATCTTCTGGAGTAAAAACCATATCTGCTTCGATTTCAGACGTTAGAAATTGTCCACCTCTTATTTCCATTTTTGTTGCCATACTTACTCCTCCTTTTTAATAATTTCATGGCCATTAAACACCGGCACGACCGTATAGATTCCTTTTTGTGCAACATAATCGAGTGCTTCCTCATAACCGTATTTAGCTAAGAGCATTCCAACTTGCGATTCCCGCAGTATCGTGTTCGCTTTTCCTGTCTTGTAAAAAGAAAGTGCTGCCTTGGCTGAATCTGTTAACTTCCATCTTTCTTTGTGAGCCAAAAACTCACAGATTAGGTAACCAGCACCATAGAAGTCTTCTAAGCAAAATTGATTGGAAGACCCCGAGCAAACGATAACGACCGACTGGGCCTTTTCTATCGATTGATAAATCTCTTTAACAATTGCCGTTGCATTTAATAGACTTGCAATATAAAGTTGCTTTGCAGCTTTTGCTTTCACAATCGCAACTGTGCCATTCGTTGTTGATAAAATAACGTGTTTGTTTTCCACTTGATGTTGTAGCTCAAGAGGGTTTGGTGATAAAAAACCATCCAACGTTTGACCCTCATACTCACCAATAAAGATTGTGTCCTTTTTTTCATATAGAGTAGAAACGGTAGTAACATCTTCTTTCTTTTCTAATGGAAGAATAGACTTCGCTTTATGCTGTAACAGCGACACTATCGTTGAAGTTGCTAAAAGAACATCTAACACAATCACAATATTACTTGTAAGCTTTTCAGGGATGATGTCTTCTTTTTTTAATATGACTTGTAATGTCCTCATCATTTCCTCCTAACGAAAAGCTTGCAGTGATGTTTCTCTTCCATGTGTTATTAACGAAGAGACAGTTTCGTTAAAACGCGCAAAACGCGGATCTTTTGTTTGCCCCATTTTATAACGATAATAAATTTGTTGAGCAATGACCGCTAATTTAAAATAGGCAAATGTGACATAGTAATTGAGATGTTGAAGATCTCGCCCACTTCGTTTTGCATAAAGTTCGGCAAATTGTTGTCGCGTGTAAAAACCTGGTAATACCGTAACAGGTGGTTTCCCGAAGCCTTGCTTCAATAACGAAGGGTCATCTTCTTGAATCCAATAACTCAACGCCACACCGAGGTCTGCTAACGGATCACCAATCGTCGCCATTTCCCAGTCGAATAATCCGTTCATCTCCGTAAACGAAGGTGAAAACATCGCATTGTTTAATTTATAGTCGTAATGAATAATCGTTGGAGGTAAAGACGGCGGAATATGTTTGACAAGCCATGCTGTTAACTGTTCAACATGAGGAACCTCATCCGTTTTCGCCTTTTCATATCTTTTTATCCACCCAAGCACTTGTCTTTCTAAAAACCCTTCAGGACGACTAATGTCTAGTAATTTTGTTTTTGAAAAATCAATGTCATGAAGCTTCACTAAAGATTCAACCATAAGATTTGAAATTGTCTCATTCATTTCTTTCGTAGGAACGATTTCTTCTGGAAATTGCGTATCAATGACAATCCCTCTTCTTCGTTCCATAATAAAAAATTCACTACCAATTAAGTCAGAGTTCTCATAATATAAGATTGGCTTTGGGGCAAGTGGAAAAAACGGATGAATTTCTTGTAGTATAAATGATTCACGTTTCATATCATGAGCCTTTGCAGCAACAGGTCCTAATGGTCGCTTTCGCAGTACTGCTTCCCAATTACCAATTTGAAGGGCGTACGTTAAATTCGAATGACCTGATGGAAATTGTTCAATTTTTAATGGGGCCTCAGGAAGGTCACTGAGTTGTCTTCGTAAAAATCGTTCTACTTTATCTTTATCGAGTTCTTCACCTGGCCGAACCGAAATCGTATCTTTATAGGTCAATGGCATTCACTCCTTTAGCGGTGCTGAAAACTCGGCTTACGCTTTTCGATAAAAGCTGAAACACCTTCTCTAACATCCTTAGTGCGGAACACCTCTTCAAATAATGAGGCTTCAAGTTCGATTCCCGCAGATAAATGTTCTTCTCCACCTTCATCCACTGCTTTTTTTATGCGAGATAATGATTGAAGAGAATGACGGGCGATTTTTTTGGCAAGATGCTTTGCTTTTTCCATTCCTTCTCCTGTTGATACAACATGATTCACTAACCCTATTTTCTCAGCTTCAACGGCTGAAACTGGATCCCCTGTAAACATCATTTCTTTTGCCCTTGCTTCTCCTATTAATCTTGGTAATCGTTGCGTTCCACCGCTTCCTGGAAATAGTCCAAGCTTAACTTCCGGTAACCCAATTTGACTATGTTCTTCTGCGATGCGGATATCACAAGTTAAGGCGAGTTCACATCCCCCTCCAAACGTTAAGCCATTTAATACCGCTATCGTTGGTTTGTGCAAGAAGTCGATTTGATTGTAAACAGCATGAGTTGCCAATACACTTTCTTTCATATTTGGGTCATCCATAAGATGAGGAAACTCCTTTATATCCGCTCCTGCCATAAATGCGGTGTTTCCTGCTCCTGTTAAAATCACAACAATGACTTCATCGTCTGTTTCAAGCTCTGTGAAAACATCTCGTAATTGAGTTATAACGTTAGCACTTAACACATTCAGAGGAGGATTATTTATGAAGACCGTTGCTATTCCATTCTCTTTTACAAGTTCAACAACACGTGCTTTCATTTATTTCACCTCTACCTGTTCATAGTTATACCAGCCTTGCCCCGTCTTTCTTCCTAGAGTACCTGCTTTTACTTTTTCTTCAATACATTTTGGCGGTTTATCATTTGGATCTCCTGTTTCTGCATATCGTTGTTGGTCAACAAAGTAAGCGATATCTATTCCTGATAGGTCCATTAACGCAAATGGTCCAATTGGATGGTTTAAAGCTTTTGTACAAATGAGGTCGATATCTTCAAACTCAGCATATCCTTCCTCATAAAGAGCAACAGCTTCTCGCGTTAACGCCCATAACATTCGATTGGCAATAAATCCGGAAATTTCTTTTTGGAGTAAAACAGCTGTACGGTTAATGCGCTTACATAATGCCATTGTCACTTGTGCTGTTTCTTCTGATGTTTGCTCGCTTTTGACAACTTCAACACAATCCATGACTAACGGAGGAAAAAAGAAATGCATATTACAAATTTTCTCAGGTCGATTTGTAACGGCTGCTATTTTTGAATTGACGATCGTTGATGAGTTTGTAGCTAAAATGGCATGTGGTGGAGCTAGACGGTCCACTTCTTGAAACACTTGCTGCTTCACATCTAGTTTTTCGACTATCGCTTCGATAACAAAATCTGTTTGAATAACTGCTTCTTCTAAACTTGTTACAAATGTTAATCGCTCAAATGCGGCTTCTTTCTCAGCCACAGATATTTTCCCTTTTTTCACCCATTTTCCAATTTGATATTCTAAGCTCGCTTTTGCTTTTTGCAATGCCGCTTCTTCTATATCTTGAATCGTAGTTTCATATCCTCCAAGCGCACATAACATCGCAATTTGGTGTCCCATTGAACCAGCACCTAATACTGAAATTCGTTTTATATCCTCAACATTCATGTTCATATCCACCTTTCTTACTAACCGGTTAGTATGTTTCGTCGAAAATTCCACTCTAACAAGAGTAGAAGTGGGCATTGATTAAGCTTGTATCCCATTTATAATGAAGTCTAAATATATATCTGAGATTTGCAATTCTGTTAATGGACCTTTTGGATCATACCAATGATAGCCCCAGTTAGCCGCACCTAATATCGCCAGCGTAATAATTTCAGCATTAATGTCTTGCCGAAATTCACCCATTTCCATTCCTTTTTCAATGACATGTTGTGTTTGTTTGCGGAATTGATCTCTTTTCTTAAAAATATCTTGTAAATGCTCTTCATTTAAATTTTGCATTTCACGGAAAAAGACTTTTGCACTTTGTCCTTGTCCTTCAATGTTTTTTAATAGCATATATACAATCCCGTGTAATTTTTCTTTTGCGGATTTTAATTCATCTTCCACAATCGCTTTTTGTGATTGAAGTAATTCATTAATAAATCGCAAATGGATTTCCATAAGCAACTCTTCTTTGCTTGTAAAATAATAATAAAAGGTTCCTTTTGTTACGCCTAGTTCTTCAACTATATGTTGGATTGACGTTTCCGTAAACCCATTTTTCCCAAATAAAACGATGCTCTTTTCAAAGATTTTTTCTTTCATGTTGCAAGCTCCTCACTATTCTCATCCGTCATTTTTAGTATACCATACCGTTGTACACCTCACTTTAGGTTTACCTAAAATACACTCAAAATGTCAAGCCTCCACCATCGACCATTATTGTCGTTCCGGTAATAAAGGACGCTTCTTCTGATGCTAAGAAAACAACGACATTAGCAACTTCTGTCGGAGTGCCTAGTCTCCTTAACGCATTAGCCTTTGAAATGATGTTCCATTTCTCTGGATGTTTTTTCCACTCATCAATAATTGGTGTGTCAATGACTCCAGGTGCAATGGCATTCACGCGAATATTTTGTTGCCCATATTCGAGCGCCGCGTTTTTCGTCAACGTAATGACACCCGCTTTTGATGCATTATATGGGGCTACATATTTCTTTCCTTTTATTCCTAAAAGACTAGACGTGTTAATGATAGATCCCCCTGTATGTTTAAGCATTTCTGGGATAACATGCTTCATTCCGAGAAAGATTGATTTTAAGTTCACATTGATGACCTTATCCCATTCATCACTCTTCATGTCAATCAGTCGTTTTTCTTCATTTCCAATCCCAGCATTATTGAAGAGAATATTTATCCTGCCAAAATGACTAACCGTCTCGTTTACTACATGTTCGATTTCGGTTTCATTTGTTACATCTGCTTTCACAAATATAGCATCATACCCAGCGCTTGTTAGCGTTTGTTGTAACTCGACTCCTTCGTCTACCTTAATATCTGTTAGCATTAGCTTTGCTCCTTCTTCTGCAAACCTGAACGCTGTTGCTCGACCAATTCCACTACTAGCCCCTGTAATAATCGCGACCTTTCCTTCGAGACGCACAACTTAGTCCTCCTCTCGCTTTAGCAATGTCGCAATTCCTTGACCACCACCAATACATGCTGATACAACTGCATATTTCCCTTGGCGTCGCTTCAATTCATACACTGCTTTTGCTACTAATATTCCCCCTGTCGCTCCAAGTGGATGTCCATGGGCAATCGCTCCACCATTGACATTCAACTTTTCATCAGGGATGCCTAGCTCTTTATTACATGCTAATACTTGAGCGGCGAATGCTTCATTTAATTCAACAAAATCAACTTCTTCTAATGACACTTTTGTTTTTTCAACTAATGCTCTGATCGCTGGGACAGGGCCAATCCCCATTTTATTTGGATCGACACCGGTAACCGTATACCCAATAACTGCAGCCAACGGTTTTACCCCGAGTTCTTCTGCTTTTTCTCTTGACATAAGTACAAGTGCAGAAGCTGCATCGTTCAAGCCTGAACTACTCCCAGCAGTTACTGAGCCTCCTTCGATAAAGGCAGGGGGAAGTTTCGCTAATGCTTCTAACGATGTATTTGGTCTAGGATGTTCATCTTCATGAAACACAATCGGTTTGCCTTTTCGAACTGGTATGGAAATCGGAACTATTTGCTCTGTAAAAAAGCCTTGTTTCATCGCATTAGCCATTTTTTGTTGACTGCAAAGGGCATACTTATCTTGTTCTTCTCTAGTAATCGAATATTCGTTTGCTAGGTTTTCAGCTGTTATCCCCATCGGCGGATCTCCAATTTCCTTTGGAGATAGTTGTGCTGGTAAGATTTTTGGTGGAGCTGTAGCATATGCTTTTGTCGTTTTTTCTAATAAAAATGGAGCACGACTCATGCTTTCTGTACCACCTGCAACGACAATGTCACAATCTCCCGCCTTAATCGCTTGCGCGGCTAAATTGACAGTATTAATACTTGAGCCACACTGACGATCAACGGTTACTCCCGGAATAGAAAGAGACAATCCTGTTTGTAGTGCTGATAATCTAGCAATATTGCCTCCGCCACTTAAAACATTTCCAAATATGACATCATCAACATCCTCTGCTTTTATCTTTGCTCGCTTTAAAACTTCCTTTATGACAATCGCTCCAAACTCATGTGCTTTTAACGATGCCATTGCTCCTCCTTGCTTTCCAATCGGTGTCCGAACTGCAGCGACAATGACAGGGTCTCGTTTTGACATTCATACTTCCCTCCTTTTGAAAGAATCTTTTAAAACATGAAAGGTACTTCTTCTAGGGTTTCCTCTGTTTTCTCTATTAGAACTTTTCTATTGGACACTTCTCTTCGATTTTCACCGAATTTGACTGATGCTCGCTACATGGCATTCATGCCACCATCAACAACAACGACTTCTCCTGTCACATAATCAGAAGCTTGTGATGCTAAAAATAAAGCTGCTCCTTTCAAGTCATCTTCATTTCCAAATCTTTGTAAAGGAGTTCGTTCTAAAATTAAGCTTCCACCATGTTCTAATAATCCTTTTGACATTTTCGTTGGGAAAAAGCCTGGTGCTATGGCATTCACGTTAATTTGATGCTGCCCCCATTTTGCAGCTAAATCTTTCGTAAACGTAATCACCGCCCCTTTACTCGTGTTGTACACAATCGTATCCATATAGTTAGGATCAGCGCCCCTTAATCCCGCTACAGAAGCAATATTGATGATTTTTCCCCTTTTTTGCTCGATCATCACTTTTCCAACCGCTTTAGCCATTAAAAACGTTCCTGTCACATTCACGTCCATTACTTTTTTCCATGCTTCGATCGTCATATCAACAACCGGAGTTCCCCATGTTGCTCCACTATTATTGACAAGAATATCGATAGTACCAAACCTGTCGACGGTTTGTTTTACTACATTCATGACATCAGTTTCGCTTGTAACATCACATGCGAGGGATAATGTTTGGACACCTTTTTCCTCTAACTCCATTGCCACTTCATCACACGCTTCTTTCTTACGGGAACAAATAACAACATTTGCTCCCGCATCGGCAAAGGCGTGGGCTATTTGTGCCCCTAATCCTCTCCCTCCTCCAGTTACGATCGCGGTTTTCCCTGTTAGTTGAAATAATGAGAGTGCATTCATCATGGGCCTCCTTTACGACAATTGGTTCGTGTTTTGTTTTTGAAGTTCCTCATCCCGGAGTTTTCGTTTCAGTAATTTTCCAACTGCTGATTTTGGAAGCTCATCTCGAAACTCTACTAGTTTAGGAACTTTGTAGGCTGCTAAGTATTTTTGACAAAATTGTATGATCGACTCCTCTGTTAATGTTGTATTCGGTTTTGGTGTGATATAAGCTTTAATAGTCTCTCCACGGTATGCATCTGGAACTCCTAAAACTATGACTTCCTGCACTGCATCATGTTGATAAATTACTTCTTCGATTTCTCGCGGGTATACATTGTAACCGCTTGCGATAATCATATCTTTTTTTCGGTCAACGATATAAAAATATCCATCCTCATCCATCTTTGCTAAATCACCAGTAAATAGCCAGCCATCTTTTATCGTTTGCGCAGTCACTTCTTCTTTGCGCCAATAGCCTTTCATTACTTGAGGACCTTTAATAACAAGCTCTCCTACTTCTCCAACAGGAACTTCTTCAATCCCTATATCGGTTTCGCGAACAACTCTTGCATCCGTACTTGGGATCGGAATTCCGATACTGCCTGCTTTTCTTTCTCGAAATGACGGATTAAAATGTGTCACTGGTGCTGTTTCTGATAAGCCATAACCTTCACAAATTTGATTGTTCACCGCTTTTTCAAATGTTTCTAATGCTTCAACTGGTAAGGAAGAACCCCCACTAATAAAGGCTTTTATTTTATCAAGGTCAAATTTCTGATGTTGACCAACAGCATTAAAGCCAACATACATTGTTGGTACACCTGAAAAGGAAAATGGCTGTTCTCTTTTTAACGTTTCAAGGACCTCTTGCATTTCAAAACGCGGAAGTAAAATTTGGTTTCCACCAATTCGAACCGTTAAGAAATTGGCACAAGTTAAACTAAAAATATGAAACAGTGGGAGCACATTCATGATTTTGGCATTTTCCGGCATGTCATCTCGGACACGGTACATAAAGTCATAGGTTTGCTCTATATTTGAAATAAAATTTAAATGAGTGAGCATCACACCTTTAGATACACCTGTTGTTCCTCCTGTATATTGAAGAACAGCGATATCCTCTTCTGGAACGATATCAACCTTTGGCGCTGCCTTTGTTCCTATTCTTACAAACTCTTCAAACCTTTCGTCACCTTCTGAAAGTTGGAGGTTTGAAGTCGGTTTTAAGCTAACGACAATCGCTTTTTTTACGCTCGTCTTATCCCTTACTTGTTCTAGTATAGGATATAAGTCGGATAAAATGACAATATGTGTAGCTCCAGAATCATTTAATATATACTCTAACTCTCTAGCGACATACATTGGGTTCACTTGAACAACCGTTCCCCCTACTCGAAATGTCGCAAATAAGCTAAATACATAATGAGGACAGTTTGGTAACATAATCGCAAGACGGTCCCCTTTTTGAAATTGTTCCTGATTAAGGGCACTAGCAAATGCTTCTGCCATTTGTACCAATTGGTTGTATGTCCACTTATGCTCATAAAAAGTAAGAGCTGTACTATCCCCTGATTTGTTTTGCGTTTGGAGAAGAAGCTCATATAAAGATTTTGATTGGACCGTTGTCGTTTCATGTAATGATTCATGATAAAGTGATAACCATCTTTTATTCATCATCCCTCATCCTTCCTGTAATAAGGCTTTAATTCTAATTTGGCGACCGCTTCCTGATGGACTTCATCAGGGCCATCCGCTAACCGTAATGTTCGAATACTTGCATATTGAAAAGCGAGTGGGAAATCATTGCTGACACCTGCCCCTCCTAATGCTTGAATTGCTCTGTCAATCACATTAAGAGCAATATTCGGAGCAACAACTTTTATCATAGCAATCTCTTTTTTCGCTTGTTTGTTTCCAACTGTGTCCATCATATATGCCGCTTTCATCGTTAATAGCCTTGCTTGCTCAATTTCAATTCTTGATTTGGCTATCCATTCTCTTATTACTCCTTGCTCAGCCAACGGTTTTCCAAATGCCTCACGATGAATTACACGGTTACATAGAATTGATAATGCTCTTTCTGCTGCTCCTATCGTTCGCATACAATGATGAATTCGGCCTGGACCTAATCGGCCTTGAGCAATAGCAAACCCCATCCCTTCTCCTAACAACATGTTTTCTGCCGGAACACGCACATTGTTAAACGTAATTTCCGCATGACCATGTGGTGCATCATCATATCCAAACACTGGCAACATTCGTTCAATCGTTATGCCAGGAGTATCGAGTGGCACTAGAATCATAGATTGTTGTTCGTATTTGTGGGCATGAGGGTCGGTTTTTCCCATAAAAATTAAAATTTTGCATCTTGGATCACCAGCACCAGAAGACCACCATTTTCTTCCGTTAATAATATAGTCATCCCCACAACGACGAATTTCTGATTGAATATTTGTCGCATCAGAGGAAGCTACTGACGGTTCTGTCATCGCAAAGGCTGACCGAATGTCCCCTTGTAAAAGTGGAGTAAGCCATTTATCTTTTTGGTTTTGAGTACCGTATCTGGCTAACACCTCCATATTGCCTGTATCTGGAGCATTACAATTAAACACTTCAGGTGCAATCGGGGACTGCCCCATGATTTCACAAAGAGGTGCATATTCAACATTTGTTAAACCTGCTCCATATTCGCTTTCGGGTAAAAATAAATTCCATAGTTTTCGTTCTTTTGCTTTTGCTTTCATTTCTTCCATAATAGGAGGGATTTTTGAGAATCGATTTTCTTTACACAATTGTTCTTCATACACTTTTTCGTTTGGATATATCACTTCATCCATAAACTGCAGTAGTTCAACTTGTAAGCGCTTAACTTTTTCGGAATGCTCAAAGTACAAGTAATGTTCCTCCTTCTCTTATATTATACTAACCGGTTAGTATGTAATGAACATAAAAATAAAATAAACCTTGAGAACCTAAGATTAAGATTATTGTTCACAAATACTAACTAACCAGTCGGTATGTTTGATGTAAAAAAATAACTAACCATCTAGTATGTTAATTGAAAAAAATAATACAGTTCCTATTACATTTTTTACTATAACTGATATTGTCTAAATTTTCAATCACTATATTTATATTTTTTTCTGTCATTGTCTGAATTCCTTGTCCATACATTTAATATAGAGGTGATACTAATGACGAAAGAAATTCTTTCCCTACTTGCTGTTTTTATATCGATATTTCTATTTGGCATGATTATCATGCGGTTTGGGTTATTAAATTTAGGGGAAGAACGAGTAAGACAAGTTTTACATAAGATGACAAGTGCCCCGTGGAAAGGGCTTCTAGCAGGAACGCTCATCACAGCGGTCATCCAAAGCAGCTCAGCTTTAATGGTGATTGTTGTTGGACTTGTAGCTGCTCGTTTTATCACCTTTCGCCACTCGATCGGACTAATATTAGGTGCTAATATCGGGACGTGTTTAACATTAGAGCTCATTGCGATTGATTTGTCTTCTTATATACTCCCCATGTTATTTTTAGGATTGATCTTACTGCTCATTCCAAAAGCGATAACGTATTCTTTAGGCTGTGTTTGTTTTGGACTTGCTTGTATTTTTGTTGCCATGGATGGGCTTGAAACTTTAGCGTATCCGTTAGCCACCATTCCAATCTTTCATTCTTTTTTTGAAATCACAAATGAGGTTTATATTTTAGGTGTAGCGATTGGCACTGTGTTAACCGCTATTATACAATCGAGTACGGCTACTACTGCGATTGCAATGGGATTTTTAAATGAAGACGTCTTATCCTTATCATCAAGTGTTGCGATTATGCTTGGTGCTAACATAGGAACTTGTGTGACAGCCTACCTTGCTAGTCTCGGTGCAGGAAGAGAAGCTAAGCTTGTTGCTTACGCTAATATTTGGTTAAATGTTATTGGTGTTTTATTATTTCTACCTCTCATCGGATTACTAAGTGCTGTCGCTAGTTCATTGGCTGATTTACCGAGCTTACAATTAGCCCATGCTAGCATGATATTTAATATTGTCTGCTCATTATTATTTTTCCCGTTTATTTCGTTATTTGCAAAATTTATCACTGCAGTCCACGGCCGACATTTATAGCAGAAGGACCAAAAGGAAGTTCGCCTTTTGGGCTGTTTCGTTCCACTCGCTGCGCCTCGAGAAGAAGACCGCTTCTCGATGCTTAAGAACGGCTGCGGCTTCTCTTCACTGACGCAGAAGGACCAAAAGGAAGTTCGCCTTTTGGTCCTTCTGCTTTAGTATTCTGTTGTTCCTTTTTTGCCTTGGATGATGGCGATTCCGGCGCTGGCTCCGATTCTTGTTGCTCCGGCTTCTGTCATTGCTTTTGCTCCGGCTGCGTCTCTTACTCCGCCAGAGGCTTTGACTCCGATTTCTGGTCCAACTACTTTTCTCATGAGAGCGATATCTTCTACGGTTGCTCCGCCTGTTGAAAAACCTGTTGATGTTTTAACGAAGTCTGCCCCCGCTTTTACAGCAAGTTCACATGCTCTCCTTTTTTCTTCTTCGTTTAATAAGCTTGTTTCAATAATTACTTTAGTTAGCGCTTTTCCTTTTGCTTCTTGTACAACAGCTTGTATATCTTCTTCTACTAGAGCGTCATTTTTATCTTTTAACGCGCCGATATTTATGACCATATCTACTTCTGATGCACCATGTGCAATTGCTGTTTTTGTTTCAAATGCCTTTACTTCTGTTGCTGTTGCTCCTAAAGGAAACCCAATCACTGTACACACTTTTACAGCTGGTGTGTCAGCTAATAGTTGAGCACAATATTTCACCCATGTTGGATTTACACAAACAGAGGCAAACTGATATTCTTTTGCTTCAATACATAATGTTTCAATTTGTTCTTTTGTCGCATCGGCCTTCAACAATGTGTGGTCGATCATTTGTCCGATATTCATATTTCCAATCCTTTCTCTTTTACATTTCCATTTACTATCATACCATATTTCTCATTTATCAAATAATGCTGTCCAATATACTCTAAGTAGTATCTATCGGACATCTATTCCGCTATTTCGATTAAAAGCTAGGTTTGTTTATTTCTTACGGACATCTGTTCCGTTATTGGACCAAAAAAAGAGTTCAAATTTGCTCTTTTGCCTAATATAACGGAACAAATGTCCGATAGCTTTTGAAAAACCTTATTTTTTGGGTTATGTCAATAATTTTGTGTAAACCGAAGGTTACTCCGTAGTGAACTATATTTTATTTTTTACTACCCCTCCCCCGGGGGAGGGGTAGTAAAAAAATTCCAGTTATTATTAATTTTCAGCTGTACCATATCGTTCTTCGAACATTTTTTGAAGAACTTCTCTTTGTTGCCCAAAACCATGAGCGACTTTTTGTTTGTTTTCGTTAAAACTGATACATCTTAAGTAGATTACTTTCTCTACTGCACGCTCATTTGGGAACGTTACTATTTTTCTAGTACGGCGCTTTATTTCTCCCATAAAACGTTCAATCATATTTGTACAGTATATCTTTCGATGGAGGATAGTAGGATATTTATAAAAGGTTAATAGAACAGGGAGATCTTCCTTCCATGACTTAATCACTTTCGGGTACCGTTTTGACCACTTCGTGCTAAAATTTTTAAACTCCTCATGCGCCATTTCTTTATTTTTAGAGTTGTAAATTGCTTTTAAATCTTCGGCAATTTCCTCTCTATCTTTCTTTCGTACTGCTGATAATGAGTTTCTTACTTTATGAACAATACATCGCTGTACATCTGCCTTAGGAAATACGCGTTTAAATGCTGCTTCAAGTCCACTAAGGCCATCAAACACCCCTAGTAAGACTTCCTCTACGCCACGTTCTCTAAGTTTTTGTAATTGTTGTTCCCACCCAGTGGAACTTTCTTGCCCACCGACATGAAACCCAAGAATTTCTCTAACTCCATTTTCGTTAATTCCCAAGATAATATAAACTACTTCATTTTCGACGTCATCTCTGCGTAAGTTAATATAAGTACCATCTAGAAATAATACAGAGTAACGTTTTTCAAGTTGACGGGATTGCCAAGCTTCTACGTCTTCAATCAAAACATCAGTGATATTGCTGATTGTTGTTGGAGAATAGGTATCACCAAGAACATTCTCTACAAATTTACCAATCTCTCTTGTACTCATTCCATCTTGATACATCTGTATAATAGATTCTCCAAGCCATTGTTCATACCGCTGGTATGGCTTAAATACTTTAGTTTGAAAGTGGTTTTCACGGTCTCTTGGAACCTTAAGGCTGGTAATATGTCCATATTTCGTGTCTAACGATCGCTCGTAATGTCCATTCTTTTGATTTTTAAGTTCTGGATGCTCTACTTCAAAATACTGTTGCATTTCTTCTTTCATAATTAATTCAAGCTTCTGTTTTACAAATTCACGAACCATGTTATCTAGTTGATCTGCAAATGGGTTTTCATTTATACTTTGTACCATAGGTAGGTATCTCCTTTCATGTATTTTCGCTCAATACGGAGATTACCCTACCTTTTTTTGTTTTTCAAGTCTTACACAAAATATTGTACAACACCATTTTTTGTTGAATTAGCGGAACAGATGTCCGTAAAGAAAAACACGCAGGTCGGAACCTTCGCTGTTCTCGAATGAGCTTCCAAAACTTTTCTTACCTTTTAAAAAAAGCTGTCGATATGTTCTCGACAGCTTTTTTTATAAGGGTACCTTATCCGTGAACCACTTCTTTTTGTTCAGACACGATGCGGACAAATTCCCCTTCGTTATAAGGATAACCGGCTTTTGTAATTTTTACTTTTACAATTTCACCAATGAACTCATCGGTACCTGGTACTTTTACTTTTAAATAATTATCGGTATAGCCGATATACAGTCCGCCTTCAGGATTGTCTTTGTCTCGTTCTTCTGGAATAATTTCTAATACTTCTCCTTCAAACTGTGATGCATATTCTTTCGCAAGTTGATTCGATAATTCAATGAGACGATGAACACGTTCGTTTTTCACATCTTCATCAACTTGGTCTTCCATTCTTGCTGCAGGTGTGCCTGTTCGTTTTGAATACGGGAACACATGAAGCTCGGAAAACTTATGCTTTGCGATAAAATCATAGGTTTCTTGAAATTCTTCAGCGGTTTCTCCTGGGAAACCAACAATGACATCGGATGTCACCGCTAATCCCGGTAACACTTCTTTCAATCGTTCTAGACGTTCAGCAAAAAAGGCCATCGAATATTTTCGTCTCATTCGTTTTAATACTGTATCTGAGCCTGATTGAATCGGGATATGCAAATGGCGCACAATTTTCGTTGATTTATCAATAACTGAAATCACTTCATCAGTAATTTGGCTTGCCTCAATGGAAGATATTCGAATTCGTTTCAATCCTTCAACTAACTCTAATTCTTCTAGTAAACGAGCTAAACTATAATCTTTTAAATCTTCCCCATACCCACCTGTATGAATTCCAGTTAACACAATTTCCTTATAACCAGCTTCAACGAGTTGAGTTGCTTGCTTGATCACTTCTTGTGGGTCTCTAGAACGCATAAGACCTCTTGCCCACGGAATGATACAAAACGTACAAAAATTATTGCAGCCTTCTTGAATTTTTAAAGAAGCTCTTGTTCGATCCGTAAAAGCAGGAACATCAAGTTCTTCATACACCCGTGATTTCATAATATTTCCTACGCCGTTTATTGGCTTTCGCTCTTCTTTAAATTGTTCTATATATCCGAGCATTTTATTTCGATCTTGTGTTCCTACTACGATGTCAACACCTGGTATCGCCATAATTTCAGCTGGAGATGTTTGGGCATAACAACCCGTCACACAAATAACCGCATCCGGATTTTTCCGGATTGCTCGTCGAATGACTTGACGACTCTTTTTATCCCCTGTATTCGTAACGGTACATGTATTAATGACATACACATCGGCAGCCGATTCGAACTCTACTTTTTCATAGCCTTCACTTTTAAACAATTGCCAAATGGCTTCTGTTTCATAATGATTTACTTTGCAACCTAATGTATGAAATGCTACTGATGACATTATTTCCACCTCACATAATTTCAAAATGGTAAGAGACTGCTGATAACACATACATTGCTGCGGTTTCTGTTCTTACGATTCGTGGCCCTAAACTACAAGGGATAAATCCTGCATCAGTAAGCTTTGTTACTTCTTTCGTTGTTAACCCACCTTCTGGTCCGATAACACATACGAAAGAATCTCCTCGATTTGTATGATTCAACAGTTTATACAATTGGCTTGGTTCATCTGGTTTTTTTGCTACTTCCTCATAAGCGATCATCTTTGTTGTATACGATTCCGTCTTTTGAATAATATCCTCTACTGACATCGATGGTGTGATATAGGGGATTTTGGCTCGGTATGATTGCTCTGCTGCTTCTTTTGCTATTTTTTCAAGACGCTCGATTTTCTTCTCTTGTTTTTTTCGGTCCCATTTTACAATCGCACGCTCACTTTGAAATGGAATAAACATGGAAGCTCCTAGCTCTGTTCCTTTTTGGACAATAACATCTAACTTGTCTCCTTTAGGTAAGCCTTGGACAATCGTAACGTTGATAGGCAGCTCTGTGTTTGTCGTGATCTCCTCTAGAATGTTTGTATGCACAGCTTGATCTGAAATACTTGCAATCTCTACTTTACAGACTCTCCCTTGATTATTGCAACAAATAATTTCATCCCCTTGTGACATTCTCATCACTCGGGCAATATGCTTTACATCCTCACCTGTAATTTCAACTTTCGTTTCTGTCATTTGCTCTGGTTTTACAAAGTATCGCTGCATCTCGTTCACCCACTATGCCTTTTTTGCTATAATGGCCACCCAATCTTCCATTTCAATGATTTCTTCAATCGTAAATTGATGGGCAATGAGGGCGTCTTTTACTTCTTGCTTTTTCCGTTGAATGATTCCGGAGGTAATAAAGATTCCATCTTGCTTCAACACTTTTGCTGCGTCTTCAACAAATCTAACAATAATTTCAGCTAAAATATTGGCGACAATCACATCTTTCGTTTCGTGAATGCCTTCAATCAGGTTATTTTGTTTCACACTGACGATATCTTGAACTTGATTGAGTTCAATATTTGTTTGTGCACTTTTCACTGCAACATCATCAAGGTCAAGTGCTAGTACGCTTTTGGCTCCTAGCTTTGCAGCAGCAATACTTAAGACACCTGAACCTGTTCCAACGTCAATAACCGTATCTTCTTTTTTCATCCACTTTTCCAATGCTTGTATACACAAAACCGTCGTTGGGTGTGTACCTGTTCCAAATGCCATCCCAGGATCTAACTCAATGATGCATTCATCTTCTCGAACTGGGGTATACTCTTCCCATGTAGGAATAATCGTAATGGAATTTGATACTTTTACTGGCTTGTAATATTTTTTCCAAGCTGTTGCCCAATCTTCTTCTTCAACTTCATGTAATACAACTTTATTAAAGCCGAGGTCAATATCATATAATAATAACCCGTTAATTGCTTCTTTCGTTTCTTCAATTGTCTCTGCTAAAAAACTATTGACTGGAAAATACGCTTTTACGATAACCCCTTCTTCTGGGTAATCATCAGGGGAGAGTTGATAGATTTCACCAAGATTTACTCCCCACTCCTTTACTAAGTCCTGTGGGTCTTCAATGACAACACCGCTTGCACCTGCTTCATGCAAAATATTACAAACCGGTTCAACTGCCTCTTGGGTCGTATGGATACTAAATTCAGACCATTTCATTCTACCAACTCCATTTCAATACTCTTATTAATCCCCTTTAAAAGCGCGTTTCACTTTAGCAAAGAAGTTTTCTTGCTGTTCATCGACTTTTTGGTTCCCGCTTTCGACTCCAAATTCACGAAGTAACTCTTTTTGTTTATCACTTAAGTTTCTCGGAGTAATGACACGCACTTTCACATGTTGGTCACCTTGACCGCGCCCATGAACGTTTGGAACACCCTTACCACGTAAGCGAAAGCTTGTTCCTGTTTGTGTGCCAGCTGGAATTTTCAGCTTTATTTTTCCTTCTAATGTTGGCACTTCGATTTCATCCCCTAATGCAACCTGTGTAAACGTTAATGGCATTTCGCAATAAACGTCATCGCCTTCGCGCTCAAAAAACTCATGTGGTTTCACATTAAAGACAACGTATAAGTCCCCTGGAGGGCCACCGTTTGCACCTGGCTCCCCTTGACCAGAAATACGAATTTGTTGACCGTAATCGATTCCTGCTGGTACTTTCACTTTAATTTTCTTACGTTTTTGTACTTTTCCATCTCCACCACAAGTTCTGCATTTTTCTTTAATAAATTTCCCCGTACCATTACAGTGGTGACACACTCTTCGATTCACAATTCGCCCAAAAGCCGTATTTTGCTCGACATTTAACTGTCCAGATCCACCACAATGTGAACAAGTTTCCGGTTTCGTTCCTGGTTTTGCCCCTGAACCATCACAGGTCTGACATTCTTCCTCACGCGGAATTTCAATTTCTGTTTCTTTTCCAAAAACGGCTTCCTTAAACGTAATTGTCATTGTATATTGCAAGTCTGCCCCTTGACGTGGCGCGTTCGGATTACGTCGATTGCCGCCACCACCAAAAAACATATCAAAAATATCGCCAAATCCACCGAAATCTTGACCACCACCACCAAATCCACCAAACCCTTGATTTGGGTTGGAATGTCCGAATTGGTCGTAATGTGATTTCTTTTGTGGGTCACTTAACGTATCATACGCTTCTTTTACTTCTTTAAACTTTTCTGTCGCATCCGCTGCTTTATTCACATCTGGATGGTATTGCCGAGCAAGTTTACGGTACGCTTTTTTCACTTCATCAACCGACGCATTTTTATCAACACCAA
The DNA here is from genome assembly GCF_022812285.1 of Alkalihalobacillus sp. LMS39. Classification (NCBI taxonomy): domain Bacteria; kingdom Bacillati; phylum Bacillota; class Bacilli; order Caryophanales; family Bacillaceae; genus Alkalihalobacillus; species Alkalihalobacillus sp. LMS39. Next base: position 1,786,091 of record NZ_CP093300.1, on the reverse strand, counting down.
GTACGTCATAATAATCTCTCTTACTCATCCTATCCACTCCCGATTCCTATTACATAACGATAATCTTACCACTTTTTCTTTTGTTTTTGCAAGGCTGCCATTACATTCGAAAAAGTCAAAGCCAAGATACCCTGACTTTGACTTTTCCCGTTTGTTCGGTTATTTCTTTTCTTCGTCTTTTACTTCTTCATAATCAGCGTCAACGACATTGTCATCAGCCTTTTGTTCTGCTTGAGCTCCCTCAGCAGCCCCTTCTTGTGCTTGCGCTGCTTGAGCAGCTTGCTCATATAGCTTTACAGATAACTGTTGAACAATTTCTTGCAGCTCGTCTTTAGCCGTACGAATCGCTTCAATATCTGTTCCTTCTAACGCTGATTTTAATTTATCTTTCGCTTCGTTTGCTTTATCGATTTCCGCTTGGTCAACTTTATCACCTAAATCTTTTAACGTTTTTTCCGTCGTAAAGACTAAGTGGTCCCCTTCATTGCGAAGGTCTGCTTCCTCACGTTGCTTTTTATCGGCTTCGGCATTCGCTTCTGCTTCTTTTACCATTTTTTCGATTTCATCATCAGATAAACCAGAAGAAGAAGTAATCGTAATGGATTGTTCTTTATTTGTTCCTAAATCTTTTGCTTTTACATTTACAATTCCGTTCGCATCGATATCAAATGATACTTCGATTTGTGGTACTCCACGTGGTGCAGGAGGAAGATCTGTTAATTGGAAACGACCTAATGTTTTGTTGTAAGCCGCCATTTCACGCTCCCCTTGTAATACGTGAATGTCTACAGATGGCTGATTGTCAGCCGCTGTTGAGAATACTTGTGATTTACTTGTTGGAATCGTAGTATTTCGGTCAATTAATTTTGTAAACACGCCACCCATTGTTTCAATCCCTAATGAAAGTGGTGTTACATCAAGAAGAACAACATCTTTTACGTCTCCAGTTAATACACCCGCTTGAACTGCAGCCCCTAAAGCAACAACTTCATCCGGGTTTACCCCTTTATGTGGGTCTTTGCCCGTTAACTTTTTAATTTCCGTTTGTACTGCTGGAATACGAGTAGATCCACCAACAAGTACAACTCTATCAATATCACTTGCTGTTAAACCAGCATCTTTTAAAGCTTGACGAGTTGGTCCAAGTGTACGTTCAACAAGGTCAGCAGATAACTCTTCGAATTTAGCACGGCTTAATGAAAGCTCTAAGTGCTTTGGTCCTGTAGCATCAGCTGTAATAAACGGTAGTGAAATTTGTGTTTGTGTTACACCTGATAAATCCTTTTTCGCTTTCTCGGCTGCATCTTTTAAACGTTGCATCGCCATTTTATCTTGGGCTAAATCAATACCATTGTCTTTTTTAAATTGCTCAACAAGGTAATCGATAATCACTTGGTCAAAGTCATCTCCACCAAGTTTGTTATCACCAGATGTTGCTTTAACCTCGAAGAAACCATCGCCTAGCTCAAGAATTGAAACGTCAAAAGTACCACCACCAAGGTCATATACTAAGATCGTTTGATCTTCTCCTTTTTCAAGGCCATAAGCTAGAGCAGCTGCTGTCGGCTCGTTAACAATGCGGTCTACTTCAAGACCAGCAATTTTTCCAGCATCTTTTGTAGCTTGACGTTGTGAATCGTTAAAATAAGCAGGGACAGTAATAACTGCTTTTGTCACTTTTTCACCAAGATAAGCTTCAGCGTCAGATTTTAATTTTTGTAAAATAATTGCAGAGATTTCTTGTGGTGTATAGTTTTTCCCATCCACTTCCTCTGTGTGATTCGTACCCATGTGACGTTTAATTGAAATAATCGTATTTGGGTTTGTAATTGCTTGACGTTTTGCTACTTCACCAACTAAACGCTCTCCATCTTTAAATGCTACAACAGATGGTGTCGTACGGTTACCTTCTGCATTCGGGATAACAACAGCCTCTCCACCTTCCATTACTGCTACACAAGAGTTTGTTGTACCAAGGTCAATACCAATAATTTTACTCATCGTCGTTTCCTCCTATTTTTTTGTTCCTTTTATGTAAGCGTTCATTATGCATTTACCTTTACCATAGCTGGTCGTATAATGCGGTCTTTTAATTTATACCCTTTTTGTAATTCATCAATAACCTCGTTCGGTTCATGTTCGCTGCTTGCTTCTTGCATGACAGCTTGGTGTAAATGAGGGTCAAACTTTTGTCCCTTTGCCTCAATAACAGCTACACCTTCTTTTGTTAAAGCATCTTGTAGCTGACGATACACCATTTCCATTCCTTGTAATAATGACTTTGCCTCATCGCTTTCTACAGAAACTGAAAGAGCTCTTTCAAAATTATCTAAGACAGGTAATAGTTCTTCCACAATACTTTGTGCTCTATATTTAGCAGCCGCTTCTTTTTCTTCTCTCGTACGGCGACGAAAGTTTTCATAATCGGCATTAACGCGAAGATATCGTTGATTTAACTCTGCCACTTGCTGTTCTAATTCTACAAGTTTCGTTTGTTCACTATTTACTTCAATTTCATCAGCATCAATGACTTCAACCGTGTCTTCTCCTACTTCATCAGCTTTGCTAACGGCTTCTTCCGTTTGTTCCACTGTTTCTTCGGCTTGGTCATCTACCATTTGGTCTTTTTGTTGTTCTTCCAACCTGTTCACCTCCCTATAAAATTCAAACAAAATTTATCAATAAGTGTGGGAGGAGACAGCCCTCCCACAACTAATTGTCAATATTACCATTGTTAGTCTCTTTGATACAAATTAGTCAGCATTTTCGTCAAATCTTTAGAAATATAATCTAATACGCTAATGACTCTTCGGTACTCCATTCTTGTTGGTCCTAAAATACCAATCGTACCCATCTCTTTTCCACCAACCGAATAGGATGCTGTAATAATACTACAATTCTCAAAGGCTTCCATATCATTTTCATGACCAATTCTCACTTGTATCCCATGAGAATCTTTTCGGAAAATTTGTTGAACCAACTGATCTTCTTCCAAGATGTTATAAAGAAGTCTTACTTTTTCGATGTCCTTAAATTCCGGCTGGTTTAACAAGTTTGTTTTCCCACCATAAAACACTCTATCCCCTTTATCAGGTTGTAGCGTTTGATTTAGGGCGGTCACGATTTGACGATAGTTGCGAATATTTGCTTTTAATACGTGTGTCACTTCTCTAGCAATTTTTGTTCGCAATTGAACGAGTGGAACGCCTTGCAATCTTTCATTTAAAATATTTACGACTTTCTCTAGCTCTCCTGTATCCATACCCTCTGGAATCGAAAACGTGTAGTTTTCTACATGACCAGAATCGGTGACAAGGATGATGACTGCTTTTTGTTCTGATAGTGGTATGATTTGTACATGTTTCATTTTCATATCATACATTTCAGGACCTAATACAACCGAAATATAACTTGTGACTGTCGATAATATTTTTGCAGATTGTTGAATAACCTGCTCTGTTTCTTGAAACCTTTCTTCGAATAAGGTTTTAATCGTACCAGCGTCATCACTCGATAAATGATGAGGAAAAAGCAAGTTATCTACATAATAGCGATAGCCTTTATGAGAAGGTATACGTCCAGCAGAGCTATGAGGTTTCTCAATATAGCCTAATTCTTCTAAATCAGCCATTTCATTTCGAATGGTTGCTGCACTATATGTGACATCTTCTCGTTTTGAAATGCTTCTTGAACCAACAGGCTCAGCAGAACGAATATAATCATCAACAATCGCTTGTAAAATCTGAAGTTGTCGCTCTGATAACATACCTAATCACCTCTGTTAGCACTCTCTGATGTCGAGTGCTAAATCTAAAGATAAATTAACAAAAAGCCTAGCAAATGTCAACTGTTATTCAATTAAAAACTGCTCAAAAACTTCGTTTGATAAAAACAACCCTGTTTCCGTTAAACGAATACAGTCCTCTGTTTCCTCTAACCAGCCTTTTTCTTTTAACGTCTTTATTTTCTCACCATACACATCGGCAATTGATTGGCCATAGCGTTTGAAAAATAAGTTCTTTTCCACACCTTTTCGTTTACGTAGCCCCATAAACATAAACTCTTCCATTGCTTCTCGCAACGAAATTGAATGGCTTTCGATAATCGGTTGTTTCTTGTTATGAATCAATTGAATATATTTAGTCACAGGACCTACATTCGCATAGCGGACACCGTCAACATAGCCATGAGCACCTGCTCCAAACCCAAAATATTCATCATTATTCCAGTACGTCAAGTTATGACGGCTTTCAAACCCTTTTTTTGCAAAATTACTAATCTCATATGGGAAATATTGATGTTCGTTCATTTGTTCGATTAATAATTTATACATATTCACTTCTTCTTCTTCTGGAGGAAGCTGTAATTTCCCTTTACGTTGCATATTAAAAAACACAGTTTTTCCCTCAACCTTTAACGAATAAGCGGAAAAATGCTCAACACTTAATTTCCATGCCGACTCAAGTGTTTGCTTGAACATGTCCATCGTTTGACCCGGTAAGCCAAACATTAAATCGACTGAAAGATTCGTAAACCCGATGTGTTTGGCTTGTTCGACCGTTTCAATTACATCTGTTTGATTATGGGTTCTTCCAATTTTGTGTAATAATGTTTCATCAAATGTTTGCGCTCCAATACTTAACCGGTTCACACCATTATCAAACATCACTTGTAATTTATCCCGTAGGTCTCCACCCGGATTTACTTCGACTGTCCATTCCACTTGTTCACTAATACGGGGAAACGACCTTCTCACACTCGTTAACAGTCGATTTAATTGTTCAACAGATAAAGCAGTAGGAGTTCCACCACCTATATAAATCGAATCAATGATGGGTACATCTCTATTTTGCAAAGCTCGTTCCATTTCATCTTCAAGTGCTGTCAAATACTGCTCAACAGGTTGTCCATGTAGAAACACTTTATTAAAGTCACAATAATGACATATATGCTCACAAAAAGGGATATGGACATACAACGCATTTGGCATTTATTTCACCTCTTTCTCGCTCTTATACTTTTTAAAAAGGAAAACCGCAGACTTAGGAGCCGCGGTTTTTTTATTATTGTTTTGGGTCATCCATTCGTAATACAGCCATAAATGCTTCTTGTGGTACTTCTACATTTCCTACTGCTTTCATCCGTTTCTTTCCTTCTTTTTGTTTTTCAAGAAGTTTTCGTTTACGGGAAATGTCTCCACCATAACATTTAGCAAGAACATTTTTCCGCATTGCTTTGATCGTCGAACGGGCAATGATTTTTTGACCAATACTTGCTTGAATAGGAACTTCGAATTGTTGTCTTGGAATAAGCTCTTTCAACTTTTCCACAATGAGCTTTCCGCGCTCATATGCCGAGTCACGATGGACAATAATCGATAAGGCGTCAACCGTTTCCCCATTTAACAAAATATCCATTTTCACAAGCTTCGATTCTTTGTAGCCGATTAATTCATAATCAAAAGATGCATACCCTTTTGTACTTGATTTTAACTGGTCGAAAAAGTCGTACACGATTTCAGCTAATGGAATTTCATAAATTATTGAGACGCGATTTTCATCATAATACTGCATATCTATAAAGTTCCCGCGTTTTCCTTGGCAAAGCTCCATAACGGCTCCTACATAATCATTTGGTACCATGATGCTCGCCTTTACATACGGTTCTTCCACATACTCGGTTTTCTGAGGGTCAGGCATATTAGATGGGTTATCAATTTCAATCATTTCTCCATTTGTCATATACACATGGTAAATAACACTTGGCGCTGTTGTAATTAACGTAATATTAAATTCACGTTCAATTCTTTCTTGGATAATTTCCATATGAAGCAACCCTAAAAATCCACAACGGAAACCAAATCCTAGTGCTTGCGATGTTTCAGGTTCAAACTGTAATGAAGCGTCATTTAACTGGAGCCGCTCTAGCGCTTCACGTAAATCATTATAGTCGTTCGTATCAATTGGATATAATCCACAATAGACCATTGGGTTTAATTTACGGTATCCCGGTAGTGCCTCTTCAGCTGGATTTTGACTGCTTGTTACCGTATCCCCGACACGACAATCACTGACATTTTTTATCGCAGCTGTTAAAAACCCAACATCCCCGACTGTAAGCTCGTCACGTTTTTCTGGCTTCGGTGTAAAAACTCCGACTTCTGAAACTTCAAACTCTTTTCCTGTTGCCATCATTTTAATTTTTTGGCCAGGCTTTACCGTTCCTTCTGTAATTCGTAAATAAGCAATTACTCCTCGATACGGGTCATATAACGAATCAAAGATAAGAGCTTTTAATGGCCCTTCAGGATCACCAGATGGAGCCGGTACTCGTTCCACGATTTGTTCAAGTATATCAGAAATGCCAATTCCGTTTTTTGCAGAAGCTAAAACAGCATCAGAAGCATCTAATCCAATAACGTCTTCCACTTCTTGTCTTACTCTTTCCGGTTCAGCGCTTGGTAAATCAATTTTATTAATCACCGGCAAAATTTCAAGGTCATTATCTAACGCTAAATATACATTGGCGAGCGTTTGCGCTTCAATTCCTTGCGCAGCATCAACGATTAACAGTGCTCCTTCACAAGCAGCTAAGCTACGAGAAACCTCATACGTAAAATCGACATGCCCTGGTGTATCAATTAAGTGAAAGATATACTCTTCCCCGTCTTTTGCTTTATAAACAAGCTGAACAGCATTTAATTTAATTGTAATTCCTCTTTCTCGCTCAAGGTCCATCGCATCAAGCATTTGGTCCTTCATTTCCCTTTGAGTCAGTGCACTTGTTGCTTCTAAAATTCGGTCAGCAAGTGTTGATTTTCCGTGGTCAATATGGGCAATAATCGAGAAATTTCTAATTTTCGATCGACGTTTTAACCGCTCTTCCTTATTCATTTTCATAATCACTCCTACAAACATCACTAGTATCTCGAATCAGTAGGGTATTTGATGCTTGATCATGTAACATATCTGACATTCAAAATACACTAACTTTGATTATACCAATGACTAGGCATTCATTCAATCTTTCTTCGGAAAAGGACTCTGAATGATGTAAATAAAAAAACTGAGAATGAGACAAAATAGGTTTAATGAGAAATATGAACGTAAAGATATTGGTACATATAACCCGCTACGGAAATATACTTCGCTTTCCGCGGGCGGCTGCTGAGCCTCCTCGCGCTAACGCACTGCGGGGTCTCACCCTTGCCTTTAATCCCGCAGGAGTCTACGTATATTTCCTCCGCTAGTATCCAATCCTCAAAAAACACTATAGCTTTGTCTCAATCCCAGTTTCATCCCTATTCATTCAGCAACGAGTGGATGGTTGTTGATACAAATGCAACTACATGGAAAAATATTGATTCCAACGATTCTCCTATCGTTGAGCCTAGCTCTGAGTAAAAGTTCATTGGCTCGACTTCTACTATTCGTTGTTGTTTTTGCACTAACTCTTCTCGCCCATCTTGTGAAGCTTCTTTTTTTACTTTTTGCTTTGCGCTTTCTTCTTTTTTTTCATTCGTAGGTTCTGTTTTTATTGTTTCTTCTTTTTGTTCAGTTGAAGTCACGTCTATTTTTTTACTTTCTGTACCATTTGCTTGATGGAATCCGAAGAGGACTCCAAATAATAAAATGCTAGCAATCAAGAAAGCTTGAATTGTAATTTTTTTCATTTTTCTTCATCCTCTCCAGACCATTTTTATTCTTCGCTTACTTTTTCAGCATTCCAATAATATTGACTAAACACTTCTGCAAACGCGTCTGCTGATCTGAACGCTTCTTCTAAATTATTATCAACCCCACCAACTTCTAACAATAACGATTGTGGTGATAAATCTTGATTGTATACACCATTCGTACCTGCACTTGGCGGGAAAAAGATTCCTCGACTAAGTCCTGGATAATGTTCTTCAAGTAAATCATGAAGCTCTTCAGCAATGGCTAAGTTCTGTTCATAATTTTTATTGCCTTTTCCGATAACAAATAGTGTTCTTGCATATTGTTCACCATTAATCGTAACCGTTGTTTTCTCACGAGGCTGTGTATCACGGTGAAACTCAAAGAAAAACTCTAAATGTTCATTCGCGGCCGTTGCCTCTTTTACGATTTCTCTTCCGGCATCATACGATTTTCCGTATTGCCAGCCTCGTTCACTCAATACTGAGCCGACGTCCGTATCATCGACTTCAGCCCCAATTCCATGGCGTTCAAGAGCTTGGCCAAATCGTTTTCCTACTAACGTAATATTCACTTCAGAATGAAACGCACTACTTGCTCCTTCTTCTAGCTCTGGCCAAAATGATTCACGGTTATGAGAATGCATAACATGAACAACCCTTCTTTCCCCTGTCGTTTGCTCAGCATTTCCAGCCGGGAGCGGTTGTAAATTTTCTAATTCTTCTAAACTGCGGAGGGAAGCTTGTCTTTCCTCCATTAGCACTTCAAGCGGAGGAGCTGATTCAATTGGCATTGTTGTAAAATTCGTTCCATCCCCAGCAACAACGATATGACCGTCAAACAATGCAAAACCCGGTAACTCTCGTCCAAGTAAACTTCTCGGATCATCGGGATTAATACTAGTCATCAATTCAAAAGCTAAACTTCCTACATTCGGTAATGTACTGTCTTCAGGTAATACTTGTGTAAAATACGAGTTCTCCATTCCAAGAACATGCACCAAGCTTTCCCCATCAATTTGTCCTGCCCATTGATGGATTGTAGAAGAAGCTAGTCCATGTTTAGAATCTAAAGATGTTATAATTCCAGTTAAAATAAAAACACTAATCATACCAACAATAGTAAGTACGATTAATTTTCTTATACTTGTCCCATTTACAGAAAACGTAAATCCTCGATATTGGTTGCTTCTCATTTCTGCCACCCTTTCTCTCTTGTCAGAGTATATGTGATGGCTATAAAAAATAGACCAAAAAAAGATTGTCTCAACAAATGAGACAATCTTAAAGCGTATTAATGTGTATATGCATTAACATTTCCTTGATTTACATCCCCGTGAAGTGCTGCATTTAACCCTGAAGCAATGACATTGGCCATGTCCTCAATAAATACATCCACTTCTTTTGGTGTAACCATTAAATTATGTCCTAACGGTGCTAAAACTTCTTGAATCAATTGTCGTTTCTCTTGTTCTTCTAAATTCCCTATCATCCCTAATATCGTTTCACGTTTATCTGAATCAGGTAAATCTTCCTCTGTTAACGTTCGTTTTTCTCCAAATGTCATCCCAGCTGGAACTAGACTTCGTGACGGTTTATTACCTTCTTTCATTTCACGTCCAAAATGCTTTAACACAAAGTCAATTGTATCACTTGTAATCGACACGGCATCAACAACAGTTGGAATGCCAACAGCTATAACCGGAATTCCTAATGTTTCTTTACTTAATTCTTTTCGCTTATTCCCAACACCACTGCCTGGGTGAATACCCGTATCTGAAACTTGAATCGTAGTATTTACACGTTCAATCGATCTCGATGCTAACGCATCAATGGCAATGACAAAATCAGGCTTTGTTTTTTCAATCACACCATGGATGATATCGCTTGTTTCAATCCCCGTTATCCCCATTACCCCTGGGGATATCGCACTCACTTGACGGAATCCATCTTGGACTTGTTCAGGAGCTAAGCTAAACAAGTGCTTTGTAATAAGCAAATTTTCGACTGCAATAGGTCCGAGCGCATCCGGTGTCACATTCCAATTTCCTAATCCGACCACTAAACATGTATCATTTTCTTTAATTCCACAAGCTGTCATAAATTGATGAAACTCAGAAGCAAAGACTTCTTCTACTTGTTGTTGTAATTCAGAATCTTTTTTTCGAATGCCTTGAGATTCAAACGTTACATACCTTCCAGCTTTTTTTCCAAGTCGAGTTGCACCATCTTCTGTAATTTCAACGGTTGTAACCTTCACTTCATCTACCGTTCTTTCTTTTACTATAACACCCTCAACCGTTTGTCTTTGCTTAACTTTTTTTGCTTCTCTTTCTTGCACCATCTCATGAGCTTCTAATGCTAAGTCAGTACGAACGCTATAAGCACTTAAATCAAGGTCTTTTTCTTCATTTGCCATCTCACTCACGCTCCTTGTCATTCTCGATAAAAATAGCGTCCCCAACCTTACTCGTTTTCATTCCTCTATTGCAATTATGTTCTGTTTTTGGTAGAATGCAGATTGTTGTAGAAGTTTGGAAAGTCCACCAGGGAGGTGAAAGATATGCCTAACATTAAATCAGCGATTAAGCGTGTAAAAACAAGTGATAAAAAACGTGCACAAAATGCTGCTGTTAAATCAGCTTTACGTACTGCAATTAAAAGCTTTGAAACTAAAGTAGCTAACAACGACGTTGAGAGTGCAAAAGAAGCTCTTTTAGTTGCGATTAAAAAGCTTGACAAAGCAGCAAACAAAGGCCTTATTCATAAAAATGCAGCTTCACGTCAAAAATCTCGTTTACAAAAACAGCTTAACAGCATTTCAGCATAATAAAAACCGGAGCGGGTAACCCCTCCGGTTTTTATTATGCTTTGGAAACTGCATTTTCTTGTGGGTTCATTTTCATTAAAAATAATTCAACAGCTAATTTTTTATCCATTTGTCCTGTTTTAATTTGAAAATCCACCGTCGCTAACCCATCTAACCATAATAATAATTGGCGCTCATTAAACTTTTTCGCTTGTTGACCAACAAGCTTGACAACATAAGGATGTAGCTTTAATTGAGAGGCCATTTGCTTTTGAGAATAGCCCTGTTTACTCATCTCACTGACCATGTATAAAATACGAAACTGCCTTGCTAATAACGCAACCACTTTTAACGGATCTTCTTTTTGGCGAAGTAAATCAAAAAAGATATCTAACCCTTTTTCAATTCGACGATGAATCACATGGTCAATCATTGAAAAAATATCTTGTTCAATCGTTCTCGCGACTAACAAATGAACAATATCCTCATCAATCGTTCCCCCTTCACCAACATACAAAGCAAGCTTTTTCACTTCATTGGCGATCATGAGTAAATTTCCACTTTGCAATTGAATTAACGTTTCCTTCCCCTTTTCTGTAATATCCGCGCCAAACTCATGAGCTTGGGCTGTTAACCATTCCAGCGTCATTTTTTCATCAAATTCTTTTGAATCGACAATTTCAGCGTTTGACTTTAGTGCCTTTGTTATTTTTTTCCGTTCATCCAATTTCTCGTATGGTGCTGTAATAATTAGGACTGTTTCACTTGCGGGGTTTTGCACATACTCTTCAAGTGCTTTTACATTATGTTCAATTTTTGCTTCGTCTCTTTGGCCAGTAAGAAAGTAAGCTTCTTTCACAATGACCACTCTTTTTTCACCAAGAAAAGGTAATGTTTGTGCATCTTCAATTGCCATGTCTACAGGCGTTTCCTTCATCTCAAATACAGATAAATTAAAATCCCTTTCTGCCTCTTTTAATGTTTGATTGACAACGGAATGGGTAATATCATCAATTAAAAAGGCTTCCGTACCTGTTAGTAAATAAACAGGAGAGATTTTATTTTTTTCGATATTTCGTTTCGTATGTAAATAAGACATTGTATCCCAACCTTTATAAGATAGACCATTAACTCTATCCTAGACAACCATATGCCGTTTGACAAGTGAAAAAGAGAGTTAGCCGCAAGAGCTAACCCTCCATTTATGATAAACGCCACCAAAAGAGCCCTAGGAATCTCTTCTGACGACGATGATCACCGTCGCTCCTTTACATTAGTTAGAATATCCTATGCACACGAAAACTATAGGTGACAACTCTTAGCAACAGTGGTAAGAAGCAATGATGTATATTTAAATTTTTACAATTGAAATTCACGATATCTCCAATATGTGATATGGATTTTTTTTATGACTTGCCTTATACTAATAACAGTAATAGGAGGGATTCTAAATGAGCCAATTCGAAAAGAAAGTTCAATGCAGACGTAACGACGCTATCGATACTGCTGTCGGTTTCATTGTTCCTTTTGGTTTTTTTGCATTAATTTTTGTTATTGCAACACTCGTTGACGTATTCGGTAACATGTAAGTTACATACAAAAACGGGTACAAGGTAGGAGTGCTTATGGCAATCCTCCTTGTTTTTTTATTTTTGTTTCAAATTGTTTGACTTTATCCGTAAACCGAAATCGAATCGCCCCATGTTGGTCCGTTCGGTATATAATGATGCCTTTTTCCTCAAGCCCCTTTATAACATCAGGATGAGGATGACCGAATCTATTTTGTTTTCCAACTGGAATAAGGGCGATGCTTGGCGAAATATGCTCTACAAATAAAGGGGTGGACGATGTCTTACTCCCATGATGACCAACTTTTAATACGTCAACTGGTAACGCTGTATATTCCTGTATGATTCTTGTTTCCCCTTCTTGCTCTAAATCTCCCGTAAACAGCCAGCGATAACCACCAATAAAAGCATAAATAACAATGGAACGATTATTTAAACTTTGTTCGTGCCCTTGTGGAGACAACACGATAAATTGTGCCTCTCCTTCTTTCCACCTTTCTCCTTCTCCTATAAATCGAATGGAGCTTCCACTTTCATATAATTGTTGTAACAACTGTTTTTCAAATTCACCTTCAACAACACCTTGACTGTAAAGAACCTCTTTAATTTCCACTTCCCCTAATAAAGATTCGACACCACCGATATGGTCATAATGTCCATGAGACAAAATGAGTTTATCAATTTTTGTAATTCCTTTTGACTTCAAGTAAGGCAAGACAACATCCTTGCCTACTTCGAAGGTACGTATCTTTTCCCGCCACTTTTCATTATTAAACGCGACAAGCCCTCCAGCATCAAGCAAATACACAGACTTTCGATACGGAAATTCAATTAATATACAATCACCTTGTCCAACATCTAATACCGTAATTTCACCATTTTCGTTTACATATGGGGCAATTTTCGCAGCAACCAAAATGAGTGTCACTAATAGGATTGGGAGTATTAGCCTATTTTTCATAGTTTTTCTCTCACTTCTCATCAAAAGAAACGCAATGGTCCCAAATAAAGCGACTACTAAAGAAGAAGGAAGTTTTCCAACCGAGAATTTCCCGAAAGAAAAAGAATCAACATAAAGCAAAAACATATGGCTTACATGAATAAGCGGTGTAAGAATAGCAGTAACGAATTGACTTGCTCCTGTTGACACCGGCAATAGGAGAGTAAGTAAAATAGAGAGTGGCAAAATAATAAAAGAGACCAATGGAATAAAAATGAAATTCAAAGGAACGCTTAATACGGAAATTTCATAAAAATAGTGAAGAATGAACGGAAGAGAGATAAGTTGACTAATACCGGTAACAAAAAATAAAAGCTGGACGTAACTTTTTTCTTTGAGCATAAACACAGAAAGAAGTAACGCTATTGTCGTGAGAAACGAAAGTTGAAACCCTATATGAAATAAGGAAAAAGGCTGGACAAGCAAATAGATCATCCCGATTATACTCACAAGGTCTAGTGGCTGTATGTTCTTTTTTAACCGTTTAAACAAAAGAGCAATCATGACCATCGTCGCCGCACGGATGACAGAAGGAGCTCCTCCTGCAATAACAATGTACACAGGTAAAATAAGTAAAAGAATGTCTATCGTACGTTCACGTGTCACCCCAATCCGTATGAGCAAGAAATAAATAGCACCGGATACTAAACCGACATGCAATCCTGATACCGCCAATAAATGTATAATTCCTAATCGTTGATAAGCTTGTAAAACATCCTCTTCCATGAAACTTCTGTCTCCATAAACTAAAGCCGCAACAATGCCAGCGGTTGGTTCAGGAATTGATGTTCGAACAGACTCTATCCCTTTTTGGCGTAATTCAATTAACTCGTTGATACCATTCCATCGTCCATTATGACAAGATTCAAATGCGGTTGGCGTAAAAACCAAATGAATTCCCTTTTCGTATAAATACTGTTCATAATCAAACCCATTGAAATTTGTCGCTGGAGCAGGTTTTCGCAATTCTCCTCTCAATGTACACCTCATGCCTTTTTTTAATTGACGCAATTGGTGTTGCTCCTCAACCGAGTGAAGATAATATTGAACTTGGACCTTTTCCTTATCGTTTGTTTTTAATTCAAACCGCAAGCGGTCCCCGTCAATGGATGGCATGGAATGGATTTGACCAGAAAGCAACAAAGATTGATTTTGTAATGAAAGGGGATATCGACTTTGATTATGGATATCATAGAAGGTAGTCGCGGAATAAAAGAGGATAAAAGAAAAGACAAGAAAAAGAAGATGGATTCGTCCTTTTGTCTTGTCTTTTAATGAATGGTACACAAGAAATGAACCAACGAGTAAACACCAAACACTAAAACCGTACATAGCAATTGAAATACTTATGATTCCCGCCAAGAAAAGCATGTACCATTTCCCAGCCACAAGCCACCTCCAACTTAAGTCGATGTAAAAAGTTTATTCGCCTCTTGTGTTAATGATTGGAGCTCTTCATCTTGAACTCCAGCATGCTTTAATTTTTTTAATAGTGATGCAGTAAACTTTAATTTTTCACTATTGTGACGATCTAATATCATTTCTTCCAATTCAACTTGTTGAACTGTCACCCCTGCTTTTTCAAAAAGCTCTATAGCATAAGGATGATTTTTGTAGTCTTTTGCATAATAGACAGCTTTAATTCCAGCTTGAATCAATGCTTTTGTACAATGAACACAAGGGTAATGCGTTACATAAATTTCAGCACCTTCGGATGGCACACCAAATTTAGCACATTGAAGCAATGCATTTACTTCTGCATGTATTGTCCGAATACAATGGTTATCAACGACATAACACCCTTCATCAATACAATGATCCCCACCAGAGACTGACCCGTTATAGCCTCCAGCTATAATTCGCTTATCTCGGACGATTGTCGCTCCTACCATTAACCGGGTACATGTACTTCTTAATGCAAGCAAATGACTTTGAGCCATAAAATATTGATCCCATGATATTCTTCCTGTCAATGTCTTTCATCTCCTATTTGGTAAACTATCGACATTTTACCACATGTTTTTCAATAAGACGATGAAAACCGTAGACATTGCTTATTACTTAGCTTGACTCGCTTGTAATGCTTGGTCAAGGTCTGCAATAATGTCATTCACATTTTCAATACCAATGGATAGGCGAATTAGCTCAGGCGTAACACCAGCTGCTTTTTGATCTTCTACTGACAATTGTTGGTGTGTTGTACTAGCTGGATGAATGACTAATGATTTAGCATCTCCAACATTAGCTACATGTGAAAATAAAGAGAGGTGATTAATAAATTGTTTCCCTTCCTCCACTCCACCTTTAATACCAAACGTTAAAATGGCACTTTGTCCATGCGGTAAATATTTTTGTGCTAAATCATAAGAAGGGTGTGATGGTAACCCTGAATAACTCACCCATTCAACAAGATCATGACCATTTAAATAGTCAACAACTTTTTTTGTGTTTTCACAATGACGTTCCATACGTAAATGTAATGTTTCTAATCCTTGCAATAATAAAAATGAATTAAACGGCGCAATTGCAGGACCTAAATCACGAAGCAATTGAACTCTTGCTTTAATAATGTAAGCAAGCGGACCAAGAGCTTCTGTATACACTAACCCGTGATAACTTGGATCTGGTTCCGTTAAGCCAGGAAACTTCCCATTACTCCAATCAAATTTACCTGCATCAATAATGACACCGCCGATAGACGTTCCATGTCCACCAATAAATTTCGTCGCCGAATGAACAACAATATCAGCACCGTGCTCAATCGGACGGCATAGGGCTGGTGTTGTTAATGTGGCATCTACCATAAGTGGAATACCATTAGCATGAGCGATATTTGCAATGGCTTCGATATCTAAAATATTCCCTTGAGGGTTGCCAATCACTTCACCATACAATAGCTTTGTTTTTGGTGTAATTGCTTGTGAAAATGCTTCAGGGTTTGTCCCATCCACTAAGCGGACTGTAATTCCCAATTTTTTAAATGTATGAACAAATAAATTGTAAGTACCTCCATAAAGCGCGCTAGACGCTACAATCTCATCTCCCGCTTCACAAATATTTAAAATAGCAAGGTGAATAGCCGAACTTCCACTTGCTGTCGCTAGTGCAGCAATTCCACCTTCAAGTTCAGCCATACGCTTTTCAAACACATCTTGCGTCGGATTCATAATTCGTGTGTAAATATTACCAAACTCTGATAATGAAAATAAGTTCGCAGCGTGTTCTGTATCCTTAAATCCATATGATGTCGTTTGATAAATCGGAACTGCTCTTGCTTGTGTTGCAGAATCGACTTCTTGTCCTCCATGTACAGCAATTGTTTCTAAAGACCATTTTCTTTCTGTCATGTTATTCCCCTCCAACAATTTGTTTTGTAATTTTTACGAAATTATATCTCTAATTTCATCATAATTCAATCTTTTCTAAAAACTTATATTAAAACTCAATTTGTTCCCTTAGCTTTTCTAACGATTTAGGTCCGATCCCAGAAACTTTTAATAAATCCTCCGGGGTTTGAAACGGTCCATGCTCCTCTCGGTAAGTAATAATAGCTGCTGCTTTACTTGGCCCTATTCCTGATAGTGTTTGAAGCTCTTCTGCCGTTGCATTGTTAATATTAATATTCCCACTTCCGCTTTGCTGAGATCCTGTTGCCGCCATTGCTTGGGTCAAATTAACCTCTTCACCAAGCAATGGAACATAAATAATCATTTCATCTTGAATTTTCATCGCTAAATTAATTTTCGTTTCATCTGCTGACTCACTTAAACCTCCCGCTAAATCAATAAGATGATATACTCTACTTTCTTTGTTAGCTTCATAAATCCCTGGTCTTTTCACCGCTCCTTTCACATCGACAACATATCGCGCCTCTTGTTGTTCACTTTCGTTACCTTTGCCTTCATCCATTGTTTTTACTGCTTCTGGCTCGAATAACCACTCTTCCTTTTCAATTACTTGTTCTTTTGTGACAAAATGATATAAGCTACTGGCACAAATCATGACTAAAATGAAAATTACTCCGACAAATACTTGCTCTCGTCTTGACAAATCCATACAAAACACCTCATTATTTAAAGATAGCGCTACGGAAAGGAATGGAGAACATGAGTGTACATTTACAAATCGCAAACCAAATAAGCAAACATATTGATGGCCAACAACAGTTTAAACAACTAGATGGACTTAGGGAGGCGGCTATCGAGGAAGCTTTAACCTTAGCAAAACAACAAAAAGAATTTACGACATCTGACATTAACGCCATTACAAATAAAATGAATGAAATCGCTAAAAAATTTCATTTTCCGATGCGTAAACAAGTAACACGTGAAATGGTGTTAGAATATAGCAAACGTTCGTAAAATGTAATCATAAACTTCTCCTGCCTCTCATACAAATGAGGGTAAACGTGTTTTTTAGGCTTTTTGAACGATTTTAAGGAGGAGGGGATGCATAATGAAGATCGGAATTATTGGAACAGGAAGTATGGGAACAATTTTGGTCGATTCATTTATAGAATCTAACGCTATGGCCCCAACACAACTACACATTACCAACCGTTCAATCGAAAAGGCAAAAGAGCTTGCTGCTAAGCATCCTGGTATTCGTGTAGAAGACAACGCTCAGGCCATTGTCTATGAGTGTAATGTTGTATTTCTTTGCGTAAAACCATTGCAATTTCATGATGTATTACAATCGATCGGTTGTGAGTTCGAAGAAAATCAATTGCTTGTATCGATTACAAGTCCGTTTTCCGTTGAACAACTAGAACAAATTGTACATTGCAAAGTCGCCCGAGCCATCCCAAGCATATTAAACCGTGCTCACTCTGGTCCATCATTACTTAGTTTTGGAACCCGATGTACAGCTGAAGATAAGCAGATGCTTAATCACTTAATGGGGGCTATCTCGACTCCATTAGTGATAGAAGAAAACATTACGCGTGTTGCTTCTGATATTGTCAGTTGTGGACCGGCGTTTTTTAGTTATTTAACTCAACGGTTTATTGATGGCGCAGTGCGCGAAACAGAAATCACAGAAGAAGAAGCAACCATTTTGGCAACCGACATGCTGATTGGGTTAGGAAAATTGTTAGAAAAGGAAATTTTCACATTACCCGCTCTTCAACAACGAGTATGTGTCCCAGGTGGAATTACGGGAGAAGGCATTAAAGTGCTAGAAACAGAAATTGGGGATATGTTTGACCAGCTTTTCCGTCAAACTCATGCGAAATACAAAGAGGATAAAGAAATTATTCAAAAGCAATTTCATTAATGTAAAATAAGGGTGTCACACTAGTCATACGACAATGTGACACCCTTTAATTTCGTGATGAAAACAAGAAATCCTGCTTGCTTATTTTCTTGCGGTAAAAAAAATTCGTTCACTAGTTTCTGTAACTTTCTTCGAGAAATCCGCTTCAATGGTTATGTTTGTAAAACCTGCATCTTTGAGCCATCTTTCATAATCTTCTATTGGAAAAGTCCGTTGCTCATGCCATTCTTGGAATTTTCGATATAACCCATTTTCTTCTACCACAAAAAAAGTTAATTCATGTTCAACTGAAAAAGGATGATCCCCTTCAAAACTTTGCCATATATAAGCTATTTCCTCACTGTCATAAGTAAACGTTTGTTCTTTAAAAATTGACTCCATTTTAAAGATAGAATGAACATCAAAAAGTAACTGCCCTCCTGGTTGAAGGACCGAATAAAATTCACGCAAGCTTTTTTGGACATCAGCTTCAGTTTGTAAGTAATTTAAAGAATCACAAAACACGGTAACTACATCAAATGTCCCTATATTTTCGAGTGACCTCATATCTTGTTCAAATAGTCGGACAGACAATCCTTGAGCAGTGATTTTGTCATGTGCGATGGCTAACATGTTTTCAGACAGGTCAACCCCAGCCACATCATATCCTGCCTTTTTTAAATAAAGGATAAATTCTCCTGTTCCACAACCAACATCTAAGATTTGGGGCTTCTGGTGAGATGCTAATTTTTCTTTCGTAAATTGTAACCATTCGTCATAGGGCGCATCTTCCATAAGGACGTCATAAATATTTGCAAATCGTTGATAACTCATTCTTTCTCCTTCGTATACGTCCAACCATCTTTTTGATACACCTTATCTTCTTTCATCAGTTTCCCTAATGCCCGTTTAAAGGCCGATTTACTGATGTTAAATCGGGCTTTCACCTCATCAGCAGTGGTTTTATCCCCATAAGGCATCGATCCCCCACGATTCACTAAATGCCGATACACCTTTTCAGAGTCCTCTACTTGACTTTCCATTTTAGACGCATGCATTGAAACGTTAATTCGCCCGTCTTCCCTTACAAAAGTGACACGCACTTCCAATCGTTGTCCTAATCTTGGGTGCTCTTTCATTTCACTTTCATGTAACAGCGCTAAATACTTTTCATCTGTTAACAAAAACACACCTTCACTTCCAAAGTGGTACACAATCCCTGAAACTTGTGTGTTCATGATTGTTTTATCAGCTTTTTTGGCTTCTTTTTCAATCGGTTGTCCACTTACAAGTTTCCCCATCACTCGTCCTTTTTTATCAAACGTTGGGGTCACTGGAAGGCTGTCTCCTTCTTGTGGCCATAAATTTCGGTCGGTTGGAAGTTCGTCCATTGAGACAAATAAATCCCTAGATATCCCATTATTTAAAAATAATCCATCACGTGGTTTGACCGTAACGACTTCTAACCAAGCAATTTCACCAACAATAACGTGTGGTCTTGTCATCGTTGCAGCGATTCGATTTTGATGGTCATGGTATAAATAGACGGTTACTTCTTCTTCTTCTTCTAACTCTTTCGTTGCTTCTCTTTCATGCAGCAACACGTCAACTTGGCCATCGGTTAAGAAATATCCAAACTTAGCTTTTCGTGCTACTTTTAACGTTTCCATTTGACCTGGTGTTAGCATTATCGCAACACACCTTCTAATTGAACAACAGGTGCATCTCCCCACAGTTTTTCAAGATTGTAAAATAACCTTTCATCTTTATGGAATACGTGGACAATAACATCTCCTAAATCGATTAAAACCCATCTTGCTTGGTCATATCCTTCTAGCCTTTTTAAATCCATACCTTGCTCCTGTGCGGCTTTTTTCACCTCGTACGCAATGGCTTGGACTTGCTTTTCTGAATTTCCGTGACAAATGACAAAGTATTCCGCCATTAAAGAAATCCCTTTCATATCCATAGCCACAATATTCTCTGCCTTTTTGTCATCACACGCTTTTACCGCTATTTCTAATACGTTATTTTCCGTCATTTTTTACCCTCCTTTTATTTTGCCTACTTTGTACCATTTCGTTATACGTCGCTAATGTACCAGGATAAACGAGTTGGTTTTTCTTCATAAGAAAAGTCACTGTATTTTTTATCGACATAAGAATTCCTTCATCTATATCTTGAAATGTGACTTGTCGAACTTCTTCCACCCCTGGAAAGATCCGATTTGGTTCGATATAATCAGAAATAAATATGATTTTCTCTAGCATCGTCATATTTGGGCGACCTGTAGTATGAGATTCAATGGCTTGCAATACTTCTTCATCATCGATACCAACTTCTTGTTTTACAAGATAAGCACCACAAGGAGCATGTAACAATTCATCTCCATAATCAAGCATATCCACTGCTATTTGCTGTTGTAGGAGAAGGTCCTTCATTTCATCTTTAGGACGAAATTTAGCATAATCATGAAAAATCGCTGCTAATTCTGCTTTTTCTTTATTTTGTCCATATTTTTTTGCAAGTAAAATTGCAGTTTCCATGACACCAACCGTATGGGTATACCTATGTTCGGTTAGATGAGCTTTTACAATTTCAAGTGCTTTTTCCCTCTCCATATAATCCCCTCTCTCGAATAAACGTACCAACCGGATCAGGTACTAAATAGCGAATACTTTCCCCACGACTAACTCGTTGTCGTATTAACGAGGAGGAAATATCAACTTGTGGTACATCCACCTCAATAATTTGATTTTTATATGGCGTATTGTGATCAAATTGTGGGCGTTTTAGTCCAACGAAGGTGACTAACCCTAATAAGTACTCAATCTCCACCCATGTATGAAGCTGTTCAATCATATCCCCACCGATAATAAAATAAAATGCTACATCTTCATACTTTGCTTTTAATTGCTTCATTGTGTCAATCGTATATGAACGCCCTTTTCTTTCAATTTCTAATGTCGAGAGTGAAAAATATCCATTATCTTTAATCGCTAATTCTACCATTGTTTTTCTTTCAACAGACGAAGAAAGATCATCACGAGTTTTGTGAGGGGGAATATAAGACGGCATAAACCAAATCTCATCCAATGCCAGTTGTGACCTTACTTCTTCTGCAATTAATAAGTGACCTAGATGCGGAGGATCAAAAGTCCCCCCTAAAATACCAATTTTCTTCATTCCAAACAAGGTCCCCTCGTCTTAATTTATAGAGCTTAAGGTAATTCAATCGCTTTATTTTCTCTTGATTCTTTATATAATACGATCGTATTCCCAATCACTTGAACGAGCTCTGCTTTTGCTCCAACCTTTAACATTTCTGCTATTTCATCTTTATCTTCATCACAATTTTGTAGCACACTTATCTTTAGTAATTCTCTTGCTTCTAGTGCTTCCTCAATTTGTTTAATCATGTTTTCATTTACTCCACCTTTTCCAACTTGAAAAATCGGTTGTAAATGATGAGCCTTCGCTCGCAAAAATCGTTTTTGTTTTCCAGTTAACATAATGAACCTCCAAGTTCCTTTAATACAAGCTCTTTCATTTTATTACGGTCAGGTTGAATGCCTGTCCACTTTTCAAAGGCAAGTGCGCCTTGTCCAACAAACATCCCGACTCCTTCAACAATTAAAGCATTTTTCTTTTTCGCTTCTTTAAGAAGTTTTGTTTCAAGCGGGTTATAAATTAAATCACTTACAACTGTGCCTTTTTTCATTTTTTCCAAGCTTAAAGGCATCTCATTTATATTGGGACTCATCCCAACCGAAGTGGTATTTATAATTAAATCAAAAGTAGCTAGCTGTTGTTCTGCGTCTTTTATACTAATTGACTTTGTCATTGTCTCACTAGCAAGGGTATTTGCTTTTTCTTTTGTCCGATTACAAATGGTCATATCACCTACACCGTGAGAAACTAGGACTGTAACGATCGCTCTAGCCGCTCCTCCTGCTCCAATAACAAGTACAGACTTTTGTTGTAGCGTCAGACCGGTCACGTCAAGTAAGGATGCTAAATATCCTCTTCCATCTGTGTTATAGCCAATCAATTTCCCTTCTTCTACTACAACTGTATTAACGGCACCAATTTTCTTAGCCTCATCATCTATTTCATCTAAATATTTCATAATGGCCACTTTGTGTGGGATCGTAACATTAAAACCAGCAATGCCTAATGCTTTAATACCAGCAACAGCTGTTTCCAATTGAGTTTCTTCAACATTAAAAGCGTGATAATAATGTGGCAACTGTAAAAAAGTAAACATTTCATTATGCATCGCCGGCGATAATGAATGCCCAACAGGATTCCCTAAAAGGCCAAATAGTTTCCCCATCTTTTCTCCTCCCCCTATACTAACGAACTCCTAATTGACACTCCCACACCTTTTGGTACGTAGGCACTAACAGTAACATGTGGTTGGTGAACAGCAACCCACCCTAAACCGGAAAATACGATATCACATTTTTCTTCCTTAATAGTAAAGTCATGACGAACGAATTCGGGTAATGTCGCTTTTGTATCTTCGCCAGGAGGAGTTAGCAACTCACCGAGGTGATTTTTATATAACTCGTCTGCTTTTTCTAATTTTGTTCGATGAATCATTAACTCATTTGAGAAATAACAAACAAATGAGCCATGACCACCTGTTTTAAAATCAAATCGAGCTAACCCTCCAAAAAATAAGCTCTGTTCCTCATTTAATTGGAATACTCTCGGTTTGATTTCCTTTTTCGGTGTAATGACCTTCAGTTCTTTTTTATCAATATAATGAGCAATTTGATGATGATTTATAATTCCTGGGGTATCATAAAGAAATTTCCCATCATCTAATGGAATGTCAATCATATCTAATGTCGTCCCTGGAAAATGGGACGTCGTTATTTTTAATTCATCTTCTCCACCAAAAGCTTCAATTAATTTATTTATAAAGGTAGACTTCCCTACGTTCGTTGCTCCCACAATATAAACGTCTTTCCCTTTTCTAAGCTCATCAATTCGATTTGCCACTTCAATAATTCCTTGCCCTTTCGACGCACTTAAAAGGTGAACATCGATTGGTTTTAATCCATGTTCTTTCGCAGACTTTTTTAACCAGTTTGTTAACCTGTTTACATTTAGCGACTTTGGCAATAGATCCGTTTTATTTCCTAATAATAAAACATCATTATTTCCGACAAATCTGTGTAATCCAGGCAACCAACTTCCATTCACATCGAAAATATCAATGATTTTAACGATTAGCGCATTTGTATGGCCAAGGCTCGTTAAAATCTTGAGAAAATCATCATCTGTTAAAGAAACATCTTGCACTTCATTATAATGTCTTAACCGAAAGCACCGTTGACATATGACTATATCTTTTTGTAGTGCCGATGCTGGAGTATATCCTAATTTATCTTTATTTTCGGATTGGACCTTTACCCCACAACCTGCACAAATAGTCTCTCGTTCGAGCATATTCATCACTCATCCCTTTCCTATTCTATTTATCATGAAACGATTTTGCCTATGTTTACGTACATAATAGAAGATACCTTCCATCTAACTTGTTATCTTGTTCTTCTTCATAGTATGTAATATCGTCACTGTCTTCATCCTTGATTGCTAGTACATGCATTTACGCAAAAGATAACATAAGTAATTCAAACGGTAAGTATACCCTTAAATCTCATATTTTTCAATCCTTATGCAAAAGTCACCCTTCGACAAAAAACCACTCGATTTATTTGCAATTTATAAGTTTATGCTTAAAACAAAAAAAAATTCAAAAACTTTTCGACAAAAGATCCTTCATATCTACAGTTGTGGATAACGTTATACACGTCTCAACATCTAGTAAAATCAATCGTTTTTTCCTTTATAAACAAGTAACTCACAGGTTATCCACTACCAAATGTGGATAAAACGAACGGTTGTTCCTTTTTACAATTCATGGTAGGATGAATGTAACAAAAAAAGACAAGCATTTTACCCAATAAAAAGAGAAATGTAAATCCAACACAATAACCTTTTTTCATTAGGAAAATAGATATACCTTGATAAAGAATATTAGGGAGGTGAACTGCCGTAACTAGGCAGAGACAAGATGAAAAAATTATCTGATGACTTGCTTATCGAAACTTATTATAAAGCAATCGAGCTACAGCTTAGTGAAGATTTTGTTTATTTAGTCAAATTAGAAATTGACCGTCGCTCCTTAACTGATAAAATTAAACTTTCTTCATAATAAAGAAATTAAAAAAACCACTGCATTGGCAGTGGTTTTTTTTATAGGAATCCTAACGATGTCGGATATATTCACGCGAATTAAATCGTTCGA
Source organism: Alkalihalobacillus sp. LMS39 (assembly GCF_022812285.1). Lineage (NCBI taxonomy): Bacteria > Bacillati > Bacillota > Bacilli > Caryophanales > Bacillaceae > Alkalihalobacillus > Alkalihalobacillus sp. LMS39. The sequence goes on along the minus strand of NZ_CP093300.1, from coordinate 1,761,464 downwards.
GTGGCACTAATTGTTGCGGTGCAACTTCTAGGATGCCAATGTCTTCTCTTTCTGGATGCTGAACATAACGGTTGTTAACAGCATCAGCACGCCAAGCCGCAATGAACATCACTAGAAAAATTAAGAAAGCTATTATCCCTTTTCGTATATTCATGATTACTCACTCCAAGTCGTTTCTACTATTAGAATGAGAAACCGTTTGGAAAAATATACGTAGAATTTCAAAAACAAGCATATTTTTTTCATGAGGATAAATAATATGACTTGTCTCCTTCAATTTGAGATCGTTTTCAAAAAAAAAAATTTTTTTTAGGAATTACTCGTTTCTTCATATTTATAATGGGGTAAACAAATCGTGATTGCGTCAAGGTTTCTAGTGTGCATGTAGTGAAAATTTAGTATATAATTTTTAATGTGCCTAAAACACCTCTCCCTTTCCGGTCTAATTCGTCCCATAAAAAACCAAAATAAAAACTTGGTTAGCCAAGTTTTATTTCATGTAAAAGAAAAAGTTAATCATTAAAAGGAGGTCATAAACTTTGACAGCATTACACTGGGCAACATTATCACCATTCTTACTAGCCATCCTAATCCCATTCTTGTATAAATACGTAAGAAAGATACATACTGGTTGGTTTGTCCTACTATTACCTATCACTTTGTTTATTCTTTTCCTACAGTATTTACCAACCACATCAAGTGGATTAGTTGTGATGGAAACCATTGCATGGGTTCCTTCTCTCGGGATTAATTTTACTGTTTATCTTGATGGACTAAGCTTATTATTTGCATTGTTAATAACAGGAATTGGTGCCTTAGTCGTCCTTTATTCCATTTACTATTTATCAAATAAAACCGAGTCCTTAAATAATTTTTACGTTTATTTACTTATGTTTATGGGAGCTATGTTAGGGGTTGTTATTTCTGATAACCTCATTGTTCTTTATGTATTTTGGGAACTTACAAGTTTAGCATCGTCATTATTAATCAGTTACTGGTTCCATAGGGAGAAATCAACATACGGTGCCCAAAAATCGATGTTAATTACTGTGTTTGGTGGGTTCGGTATGTTAGGGGGCTTTTCTTTGCTTTACGTTATGACAAATACGTTTAGCATCAGAGGCATTATTGAGCAAGCAGACGTTATTGCTCAAAACCCACTATTCATCCCGGCAATGTTACTTGTGTTATTAGGTGCATTTACGAAATCGGCTCAATTTCCATTTCATATTTGGTTACCAGATGCCATGGAAGCTCCTACACCTGTTAGTGCGTATTTACACTCCGCAACGATGGTAAAAGCAGGGATATACTTAGTGGCAAGGTTAACGCCAGTTTTCGGTGGAGTAGCTGAATGGTTTTGGATTATATCTGCAGTAGGTTTATTCACGTTATTGTGGGGGTCTGTCTCCGCGGTCCGGCAAAAAGACCTAAAGTCAATTTTGGCTTTTTCAACGATAAGTCAACTTGGGTTAATTATGTGTTTACTCGGCCTTGGCTCAGCTTCTCTTTATTCCGGGTTTGAAGGAACTGAAACGATATTATTTACTACCGCAACATTAGCTGCAATTTTCCATCTAATTAACCATGCTACCTTTAAAGGAAGTCTCTTCATGACTGTCGGAATTATCGACCATGAAACAGGAACACGAGATATCCGTAAACTCGGTGGTTTGATGGCCATTATGCCGATCACATTTACAATTTCATTGGTCGGTTTAGCCGCTATGGCAGGTTTACCACCATTTAATGGTTTCTTAAGTAAAGAAATGTTCTTTACGGGACTTGTCAATGCTACACAACTAGATATTTTCAATATGCAAACGTGGGGATTCATCTTCCCTATTGTCGGTTGGGTTGCTAGTGTGTTCACATTCGTCTACTGTTTAATTATGTTTTTCAAGACGTTCTTCGGAAAATTCAAACCAGAAAATTTCGATGTGAAACATGTTCACGAAGCTCCAATCGGGATGTTAATTAGTCCAATTATATTAGGGTCCCTCGTTATTTTAATTGGGTTCTTCCCTAATTTATTAACTCATTCCATTATTGAACCAGCGATATCGGCTATATTACCTGATCAACGATTCTATTTAGATATTTATCACTGGCATGGCATTAATACTGAATTGCTAATGACGTTAGGTGTTATTGCTTTTGGAACAGTGATTTATTTAACCGCAAAAAAATGGATGCAATTGTCGATTTATTTAAGAGAACGCGATCCATTAAATTATATGTATGACAACGGGTTAATTGGCCTCATTAAAGGCTCAACAAAAGTAACGCAAATGCAAATGACTGGCTTATTGCGTGATTATTTCGCTTATATGCTAACGTTCTTTATTTTAGCGATTGGCTATACATTTATCCGCTATGAAGCCTTTGCCATTGATACTGTCAATGTTGCTCCAATTTCACCATTTATGTGGATATTAGTGTTGATCTTTATTGCAGCTACTTTATCTGTACCGTTTATTCATCACCGGATTTCAGCTGTTATCGTTGTCGGTGTCATCGGCTTTTTAATCGCTTTATTTTTCGCCGTGTTTAGTGCACCTGATTTAGTATTAACACAGCTTCTTGTAGAAACGGTTATGGTTGTCTTATTGTTGCTTGCGTTTTATCATTTACCAGAGTTACGTAAAGAAAAGTTTACGCCTAGATTCAATGGTGTAAATTTAATTATATCGATTGGTGTCGGTGTGCTTGTTACGTTAACAGCATTAAGTTCATTTGCATTAAGTAACCAAAATGGGTTACAACCTATCTCTGATTTCTTCTTAGAAAATGCTTATAAATTAGCTGGTGGAAAAAATGTCGTAAACGTCATCCTTGTTGACTTCCGTGGCATTGATACATTATTAGAAGTGCTCGTTTTAGGGATTGCAGCTCTAGGTGTCGTTACACTTATTAAATTACGAATGACAGGGAGGGAAGATGTGTGAAGACGAATAATGTCATGCTTCATACGATTACGAGAATCGTTACGTTTATCATTCTAATCTTCTCCGTTTATTTATTTTTTGCAGGCCATAACAACCCTGGCGGTGGTTTTATCGGCGGTTTAATGACCGCCTCCGCCCTATTGTTACTATATTTAGGGTTTGACATGGGTTCCATAAAGAAAGCATTGCCGATAAATTTCACAACGATGATAGCGGCGGGATTACTAATATCATTACTTACAGGTATTGCGAGTATGTTTAGGGGCGACCCATTCCTTACTCAATATTTCGATTATTTTCAGCTACCGATTTTAGGTGAAACTGAGCTTACGACCGCCTTACCGTTTGACCTTGGGATTTATCTCGTTGTTGTCGGTATTGCGCTATTAATTATACTAACGATTGGAGAGGATGAAGCGTAATGGAAATCTTAATGTCAGTAGCTATCGGCATCCTCTTTATGGTGGGTACGTATTTAATTTTAACGAAAAGTTTGCTCAGAGTTGTTCTAGGTCTTATGTTGCTCTCACACGGTGCACATTTACTATTACTCACAATGGCAGGATTAATGAGAGGAGCTCCTCCCCTGCTTGGTGAAGAAGCAGCAGCTTATGCTGACCCGCTTCCACAAGCATTAATTTTAACGGCCATTGTTATCAGTTTTGGGGTTACAGCTTTCTTGCTTGTATTAGCTTATCGAACATATAAAGAGCATAAAACAGATGATTTAGATAAATTAAGGGGAACTGCTGATGAATAATTTAGTGATATTACCAATATTAATACCTTTTTTAATCGGCACAATCTTGATTTTCTTAGCAAAGCAACATCAAATTCAACGGGTAATTAGCGGAATCACCGCCGTTGCTTTACTTGGAATTTCTATATATATGGCTGTCGTTGTTTATCACCAAGGCATTACAACGCTAGCAGTCGGAAACTGGCAACCACCGTTTGGAATTGTGTTAGTAGCCGATATGTTTGCGACCATGATGCTTATTTTATCGAGTATCGTTGGTGTCGTTTGTCTTTTCTTTGCTTTTCAAACGATATCAAATGAAAGAGAAAAGTTTTACTTCTACCCGTTTTACTTTTTTCTCCTTGCTGGAGTAAACGGAGCCTTTCTAACGGGTGACTTGTTTAACTTGTTCGTCTTTTTCGAAGTTATGCTTATTGCTTCCTATATTTTAATTGTAATTGGAGGCACAAAATATCAGTTGCGTGAATCACTTAAGTACGTCATTATCAATATTTTTGCTTCGATATTGTTTATCGTTGGTGTTGCTTATATTTATGCGGCAACTGGAACATTGAATTTTGCTGACTTAGCAGTGAAAGTAGCAGAGCTTGAGCAACAAGGTGTTTTGAATGTTATCGCCATTCTTTTCTTAATTGTTTTTGCAATGAAAGGAGCGTTATTCCCTCTTTATTTTTGGTTACCACGCTCTTATTATGGCCCACCTGCAGCCATTGCTGCCCTATTCGGTGGACTATTAACAAAAGTAGGGATATACGCGATATTCCGAATGTTTACGCTCGTTTTCAACCATGACCCAGGCTTTACCCATAATATTATCCTTGCTCTAGCAGGGTTAACGATGTTCTTTGGAGTTCTAGGAGCCGTTTCACAATTTGACTTTAAACGAATCCTTTCATATCACATCATTAGTCAGGTTGGTTATATGGTAATGGGGCTTGGAATTTTTACACCATTAGCAATAGCTGGTGCGATTTATTATATTGCTCACCACATTATCGTAAAAGCAGCATTATTTTTATTTGCTGGTGCAACGCAAAAACTTACGGGAACGACAAACTTAAAAGAAATGGGTGGTATATTAAAAACTCATCCATGGCTCGCGTGGCTATTCTTTATATCCGCTATTTCATTAGCTGGTATTCCTCCACTAAGTGGATTCTTTAGTAAATTTGCGCTGATTTTAGCCGGATTTGAAGAAGGACGTTATGTTATTGTCACAGTTGCTTTAATAGTTGGGCTACTTACTTTATTTTCAATGATGAAAATCTTCATCTATGCATTCTGGGGTGAGCAAAAGATGACCACAGAGCAAGCGAAACAAAAAATTGGCAAAGTCATTTTACCTATTGTTCCTTTAGTTGCGTTAACAATTATTTTAGGATTTTTCGCAGAACCTATCTTTCAATATTCATTAGCCGTTGCTAACGAAATATTAGACCCTTCAATTTATATTAATTCTGTGCTAAAGGAGTAGTGCTATGGCTTTTCAAATATTATTAAACGTCGTCTTAGCCGTCATTTGGGTATTTTTACAAAACAGCTATACATTTGTCGACTTTCTAGTAGGCTACGTAATCGGGTTAGGCATTTTACTTGTCTTACGGCGGTTTCTTGTTTTTGATTTCTACTTTCGAAGGCTCTACGCCTTTATAAAGTTACTTTTACTTTTTAGTAAAGAGTTAATTCTTTCAAATATCGATTTAATTAAAATTGTGCTTAGTCCAAAAATGGACATCAAGCCAGGGATTGTTGCCGTACCAACAAAGTTAACGTCTGACTGGGAGCTCACGTTGCTAGCTTCTCTTATAACGTTAACTCCAGGGACATTAACAATGGATTTTTCAGATGATAATAAAATTTTGTACATTCACTCTATCCATGTCCCTGATAAAGAAGCGATGATTAAACAAATCCAAACGACGTTTGAAAAAGCGATTATGGAGGTGAGTCACTAATGCTTGATACGATTTTGATTACTGTATTAGTGATGATGTCCATTTCATTGCTCGTTTGCTTCATTCGCGTCGTTATCGGTCCGACGATGCCTGACCGTGTTGTTGCTTTAGACACATTCGGTATCAATTTAATTGGCTTTATCGCCTTATTAATGATTTTACAACGGACATCTGCTTATGCAGAGATTATCCTTGTCATCGGGATTTTAGCTTTCGTTGGTTCCATCGCCTTAGCAAAGTTTCTAGAAAGAGGTGTCGTCATTGACCGTGACCGAAATAGTCATTAGTGTTTTCGCCATTATCGGGGGTTTATTAAGCTTACTAGGGGCTGTCGGGATGATTCGCTTTCCTGACGTATATGGAAGGTTACATGCCGCCACAAAAAGTGCAACATTAGGTGTTATATCGATTATGGCATCCACGTTTATTTATTTTCTTGTCATTGAAGGACAATTTATCGCCAAAATATTATTAACAATTTTCTTCGTGTTTTTAACTGCACCTGTTGCCGGTTTAATGATGTCACGGTCTGCTTATCGAACCGGTGTCCCATTAGCTGATATCAGCATCCAGGATGATTTAAAGCATAAAAAAAGTATTCAACCAAAAGAACAGGAAACAGTAGAAAAGCTAAAGGGCTAATTCCCTTTAGCTTGTGGCTGTCGATATTTTATCGACAGCTTTTTTGTTTACAATTTTGAAACCTCACTTTCAGGATGGGGCCACGTGGTTGGATTAAAATCTGCCCTTTCCGCCTGCAAAAGCCGGTTTCCTCCTGTCACAAAGCTATAGTCCATTCGAATGCAATGTCGCAATTCTTGAGCCGACAGTCATCTCTGCTGGAACTTCTTTCACATCCGACTCAATCATCCCCTCTTCAAAAAGAAGAATCACCGTGGAACCAAATGAAAAATACGCCATTTCCTCTCCTTTTTCAAGGTGATTCGTTTCATGTGTTGTATGAATACTGTTCACATTTAAGGCCCCTACTTTAACGATAGCAACATGCGAAGAGTCTACTTTCACTTCAGAAATAAGACGATAGTTTCTTGACAATGGCCGTTTTCCATACTTAAGCCCACTTTGATTAACTGGGTACGACCTTGAACCTAACTGCCATTGCTTTTCGATCTCACCGTTAACAGGGCTATGTATACGATGATAATGGCTTGGACTCAAGTAAAACAAATAAAACATACCACCTTTGTATTTGACAGCATCTTCTTTTGACCCTAACATTTCCTCAAGGCTATAGTCCTGCCCTTTTACAAAAAAACTGGATTCAGAGGTAATTTGCCCAACTTTTGCTAAAATGCCATCTACCGGGCTTACAACCGCCTTAGAATCGACATCAATAGGTCGAGCCCCACTTTTTAAGCGACGGATAAACAATTGTTGTAATGATTCATATTGTTCAAGAGGATACTCCATTTCCTCTTCATTAATTTTATACGTTTTCACAAATGACTTTGTTATCGGTTTACTTAATTTCGATTGGGTAAATTTCTTTAATATAAGAGAGTGAACAGGACTGTTCGATAATTCTACAAATAGTCGATAAAGCTTTTTTTTCATCATAATCCTCCATATTCCCTTTTTCCTGTGGTTTTTTATGTAATTTTATGGGAACCCCTTGTATCTTTCATCTCTGTTTTTTAAGATATGTATAGCTTGATTCATAAAACTATCATATGATTATACTTGATTTTAATGGAAAAAGCCAAATGACAAAGAGTGAACATTTTACATCAATCATCCTTTGTTTAATGTAAAATAACGTCAAGAAATATGTAAAACTTTGAAAAAACTTAGCGAAGTTCGTCGAATTTCACATGTTTTTTCTATGTTCAATCTCCGTTTTGTCAAGAAATTTAGCAAAAAAAAGAGAAATTTTGGTGTTTTTTCTTTTATTTCTCTCGAAAGTATTGACACGACTAGGTTTCACGGTTAAATTTGAAATGCAAGTATTTATTTAAGCAATGAAAGGGAGTAATTTCATGAACAAGACAGATTTAATTAATGCCGTTGCTGAGCAAGCAGAACTTTCTAAAAAGGATGCATCTAAAGCAGTTGATGCTGTATTTGAAAGCATCACTGGTGCTTTAAAAGATGGTGGAAAAGTACAATTAGTTGGATTTGGTAGTTTCGAAGTTCGCGAGCGCTCTGCACGCAAAGGACGTAACCCACAAACTGGTGAAGAAATCGAAATTCCAGCAACTAAAAACCCTGCTTTCAAACCAGGTAAACAATTAAAAGATTCTGTAAACTAATATGTTTTAGAGCAGTAGCTTCTCGCTACTGCTCTTATTCATTTTTACAAGTTTTTTTCCCCGCTCCTCTCTCTTTCAACTCCACTTCTCTTATTTTAATCCTATAATAATTTTTCACTCCAGCTTACACCATTTCTAGGACTAAATTCTCATTTGTGAATGAATGAATTGACAATGAACTTCATTGGTATTATGGTTAGTTACATAAGTAACGAACCACGGAGGTTAACATATGCAATCTTTTGATGACAGTCGTCCTATCTTCTTGCAAATCGCAAGTCGCATTGCAGACGATATCATAAACGAAACGATACAGGAAGGTGAACAAGTGCCGTCGACAAATCAATTTGCAAAGCATTACAATATCAACCCTGCGACCGCAGCAAAAGGAATTAACCTTCTTGTCGATGAAGGCATTTTATTTAAAAAACGAGGTGTTGGCATGTTTGTCAGTGACGGTGCACGTGAAAAAATTATGGACCAAAGACGGGATCAATTTTATACCGAATTTGTTGTTCCACTTCTTCATGAAGCCGAAAAACTTCAACTTTCACGTAATATGGTTTTAGAAATGATTGAAAAGGGGAGAGAAGAAAGATGAAAAACGCAATTACGCTCAAGTCTGTTTCAAAATCGATGAAAAAACAAGAAATTATCACACCTATGACATGTTCACTTGAAGAAAATAAAATTTACGGATTACTAGGACGAAATGGTGCAGGAAAAACAACGTTAATGAGAATGATAACAGGTCAACTCCTTCCTACTTCTGGCTCAATAGAAGTACTTGGAGAACAACCTTTTGATAATGCTAACATTCAAAAACAAATTTGTTTTATTAAAGAAAGCGGAAACTTTAAAGATACATTAAAAATAAAAGATTTACTCACAATCTTGCCTTCCTTTTATCCAAATTGGGATAATGAACTCGCTTTAGATTTATTAAAAGAATTTTCCTTGCCTATTCAAAAACGCATCTCACAATTATCAAAAGGTATGGGATCTGCACTTGGAATTACTGTAGGTTTAGCCAGTAAAGCCCCTATTACAATTTTTGATGAGCCTTATATTGGTATGGATGCTGCAGCAAGACAAACTTTTTATAATATTTTACTTGAGGAATACACACAACAACCTCGAACGATTATTTTTTCAACTCATTTAATTGATGAAGTTAGCAACCTATTTCAAGAAGTTATCATTTTAGATAAAGGATCATTAGTTTTACATGAAGACACAGATACGATTGCAGAATCAGTTTTCACACTAACTGGCTCTAAAGAAGAAATCACCCCGCTGTTACACAATGTTACGGTATTATACGATAAAACATTCATGGGCGATTATGCCGTTACTGTGCTTGACCGCCATCGTCAATTACAGTCGCTACCACCAACAGTAAAAAAACGAGTCCTTCCTATCCAAGAAGTCATGATTAATGCTTCAAAATTATCTGAAGGAATGGAGAGAATAAAATGAGTCAACCATTAACTTTTTACCGAATTCAACTTATGGATACCCGTTCATCTATATTAATTTTTTGGTCAATTTTAGCCATTACTTCGATATTTTCACTCGTTATCTCGTTTATGTTTGAATCTACCAATATGATTATGGTCACGACAATGCCTGTCATCATATTTATTGCGATTACTAGCTTTGTTTCAGTAAAAGGGATGTTCCCTTTCACGATTCATTTAGGGGTAACTAGAAAACAATACGTCACTCACTATTCTATTTTTCTCGTCTTATTTACGCTAGGTTTGGCTTTAATAAATCAGCTTTTTAACTTTTCCATCAATGTTATCGTCGATTTCTTCCATGCTGAACAAATTCAATTTTTATATTTAACGCATTTTTTAGAGATGCCTGCCTATTCATTGAATGATATTATAATTGACTGGATGCTCTTTCTATTATTTGGCTTTGTTAATTTCTTTTTAGCTTCCTTGCTTTATCGTTACGGGAAAATCGCCGTATACTGTGTTATCTCATTATGCGTACTCATTTTCCTCATTCCTAATGTGCAACATTCCTTATTTAAATGGATACAAGGATTGGTAGAGAGTAGCGCGTATCCTTTATTTATCTTTATCCCTATTTGTTTCGTTTTTGCACTATTAAGTTATGTGACCTTAAAACGTTCTGCCGTTTAACTTTACTACCTAAACAAAAAGCACGGACAAATCAACTCCATTTGTCCGTGCTTGCTTCTTTTAGTTTTTTCCTTCTTCAATTTCTTCTAGTAATAACGACAATTCAGTCCATCGTTCAATCGTCTTCTCAAGTTCTTCTTCTACTTCTTTTTGTTCCTTCATCATATCTTGTATTTTTCCGTAATCGCTACCCGCTTCAATGATTAATTGCTCTAGTTGTTCTTTCTTTTCTTCTAGCTTTTCTATTTTTTCTTCAATTGTATTCCATTCTTGCTGGTCCTTATAGGAGAGCTTTTTCCTTTTCGTTTTTGGTTGTTCTTTTTGTACTTTTTCTTTTTCAATTTGTCTGGCCATTAGCTTTTCTTCTTCTTCCATCTTTTCGATTTCACGATAATCTGAATAGCTTCCTTGAAACCGAATCACCTCTCCTTCACCCTTGAACACTAATAGGTGGTCTACAACTTTATCTAAAAAATAACGATCATGGGAGACCGTTAACACAACTCCTGGAAACTGGTCTAAATAATCTTCCAATACGGTTAACGTTTCTGTATCTAAATCATTTGTCGGCTCATCTAGAAAAAGTACATTCGGTTCGCCCATGAGTACTTTTAATAAATAGAGTCGTCTCCGTTCCCCACCTGATAATCTGCGAATATAAGTCCACTGAGCCGCTCGAGAAAAAAGAAACCGTTCTAGCATCTGTTCTGCTGTTATCACATCACCTGTTGGAGTATACACCACTTCTGCTACTTCTTTAATATACTCAATCACCCGCAAGTCTTCATTTATTTCTTGGTCATCCTGCGTATAATATCCAATTTTAACTGTTTCACCAATATCAACGGTACCTGAGTCTGGTTGTACTCGCCCTGCTAGTATGTTTAACAATGTCGTTTTCCCGCTACCATTTGGTCCAATAATCCCTAATCGTTCCCCACGGGTAATTAGATAATGCAACTGTGAAATGACACACTTCTGTTCAAAATGTTTCGATACATCATTGATTTCAATTACTTTTTTGCCAAGTCGTACTGAACCGATGGCAAAGTCTAATGTCTCAGTATTCACTACCTCTTTTTCATCTTGTAGTGCTTCAAATCGTTGAATTCTTGCTTTTTGCTTTGTCGTTCGAGCTTTTGCCCCTTTTCTCATCCACGCTAGCTCACGTTTCAATAAACTTTGACGCTTCGATTCTTTTTGTTCAGCAATCAGTTCGCGCTCTGCCTTTTTCTCCAAAAAAGCTTCATAATTGCCAACATACGGATATAACTGCCCCTTGTCTAGCTCAAAAATATGATTTGTTACACGATTTAGAAAGTAACGGTCATGTGTTACGAGCACAAGAGCACCGCGATACTGAGCAAGGTGACTTTCTAACCATTCAATTGTATGATTATCTAAATGGTTTGTCGGCTCATCTAATAATAAAACGTCAGCTGGTTGGATCAACGCTTTTGCTAACGCAATCCGTTTTTTTTGCCCACCGGACATATGAGCAATGGCTCCCGTGAAATTTGTAATTCCAAGCTTCGTTAATATTGTCTTGGCCTCAGCTATCGCATCCCAAGCTTCACATTCATCCATCTTTTGTTGAGCCTGTAATAATTGTTTTTGCTTAAGCTCATTATCAGGTTCATTTTCTATTTCATGTAATGCGTTTTCGTATTGACGCATTGCCGTCAATTTTTGGGTCGGACCATAATAGATTTGTTCTAACACTGTTAATTGTTCATCTAACTCTGGCTGTTGTGACAAATATTCAAGAGTTAGTTGGTTAGAACGAATACACTCTCCCTCTTCAGCGCCTTCTATCCCCGCCATTACTTTTAGTAATGTAGATTTTCCTGTTCCATTTATACCGATTAAACCAATGCGTTGATTTGGCGCAATTGTAAATGAAATGTGATCAAATAACGTTTTTTCCCCATATGTTTTATATAAATTTTCTACTGCAAAAATTGACATGCTCATTCCCTCATTTTTTGTTCATTTCTTCTATTCTATAAAAATGTAAAGAAAAGAGCCAGTCGATTCATTTCTTTATTTTAATTTTACAAAGAAAAAGCCGTCTCATTTTAATTTGAGAAACGGCTTTTTTCATATTATCCTAAGTACGCTTTAAGCATCCACGTATGCTGCTCTAATGATGTTTTAATTTGAATGAACATATCTCCAGTTGATTCATCGTTTTCCTCAGTACTTTTTTCAATTACCTCATTAGACTCTTCGATTAAAGCTTCAAAATCTGCAGCTACTGATGCAACCATGTCTCTCGCTTGCTCTGCTCCTGTTGCTTCTTCAATCGTAGATACCTCTAAATATTCTTTTAATGATGCAAGCGGTTTTCCTTTAATCGTTAAAATTCGTTCTGCAATTGCATCAATATGAGTAGCGGCTTCTGTGTAATATTCTTCAAACTTTGCATGCAACGTAAAAAAGTCAGGTCCCGTTACATTCCAATGGTAATTATGAAGTTTTGTATACAACACATTCCAGTTTGCGAGTTGACGATTTAATTTTTCTACTAATTGATTTTCCATTTACAATCACTCCCCTATTTCCTTATCTACCATATCTACCATTATAATAACACAAATTATAATTAATATCAAATTATAATTATTATAATCAAGGAATTTTATTTGTTCTTTGCTTTCATTTTAACAAAGTTCTTTTTACAGAAGATATTGAGATATTATGAATTTTTTTCCTTCCCTTAGTAATGTTGTATATTTCTTAACCCATTGGGAAATCCTTTTTTTATGTGTCCAATATGATTGGAATGCAAGGAGGAATTATGGATAAAAGCTACTTACATGTTTTAGTAAACAATATCCGTGGATTGACAAAAATTCTTGAAAATGATTTAGAAAAAGCAGCAGAAAACATTGGTTTAACAGCATCTGAACATCACATCTTATGTATTGTTTTTGTCGAAAAAGAAATTACAATGTCTGAAATCGCTGAAGTCGGTTTACTCGACATTTCAACGGTAATGCAAGTTATAAAACGTCTCATTGAAAAAGGGTTTGTTCAAACAGCTAAAAAAGAAACCGACCGTAGAATAACCTATGTAACACCTACCGATAAAGGAGAAGCATTGCACCGGCAATCGTTTTCAGATACATATTTACTTTTTAATTATATAGAAGATAAATTAGAAAGAAGCACGGAGCGAGACCATGAACAAACAACGTATTTTTTGCAATTTTTAAAAGAAGTTAATGAAGACTTTCACGGCTCTGAATATGTACACTGGATTCACCGTTCCCAAAAAATCATAGATGTCGAATAAGGTATCCACGGCTTACTCGTTTTTCTCGTATCGGACATCTATTCCGCTAATTTACAGAAAAACACTATTTTCTGACAGTTAACGGACATTGGTTCCGTTACATTGCAAAAAAGAGGCGTTTCTCCTCCTAGTTCGGTCATATAACGGAACTGATGTCCGATAGCCTCTGAGAAACCTTAACTATTTCTGAAATAGCGGAACGAATGTCCGTTAGCACTGCTTCAACTAAAAAAAGTGCCACAATGGCACTTAAAACTTTCTCAACGCTCTTCTCTCCGCATATTCAAGACATAAAGTACAGACATATACAATGACTCCCTTATCATCTTTATACTTAGCAAAGCTATGGCTCTTTGCTTTACAAAAATAACACTGTTTTTTAGAAAAAAAATTTAACCACTTCAACATAAAATCCCCCACACACACTATTTCCACCTAATTCTTTATCCAATTGTAGTTTTTCTCACAGATTGAAGGATGTAAAAATTAACACAAGTCAGAATCGGGATAAAAAAAGGGAATGCTAAAATTCCTAAACTTTCAAATAACCCCATTGCTCGATAATGAAAAAACTGACTATCTAGTTTATAAAAGAAGATAGCTACACTAATAAGCAATAGTGAATTCACTAAAAATCCAAAGAATATCGCCAATCGCTTATTCTCTTTCCTTTTGAATATCCATATGCAAAGACATGTCGAAACGGCCAAAGATAACACTACACTAATTAAAACGGCTATTGTCATATAGGACATACTCCTTTATTCATTTTTTACAAATACATACGGTCCCCTTGCGTACAAATTTCACATAATCATATTGAATCATAGATACTTCACACTGTAAATATATTGAAAGTTTCACTTTTAATATAAAAAAGGCTGTAAAGAATTCTTCCCTTTACAACCTTCTAATTTATTTTCCTTGTTCTTGATTTCTCTTATAAAACTCATGAAACAACTTCATTAACGCCCGCTTTTCGATCCGAGAAACATAACTTCGTGATATGTTTAATTCCTTTGCAATTTCTCGCTGTGTTCTTTCTTTTTTTAAATCAAGACCAAACCGACCAACAATGACTTCCCGTTCTCGACCATCAAGGACGTCAATATAATCATAAATTTGTTTTTTCTCCATTTTTAATTGGATCGTATCAACGATGTCGTCTGATTCTTCTTGTAATACATCAATTAACGTAATTTCATTTCCTTCCTTATCTGTCCCAATTGGGTCATGCAACGAAACATCTTTTTTCACTTTTTTTAATGCTCTAAGATGCATCAATATTTCGTTTTCTATACACCTGGCAGCATAGGTGGCTAACTTCGTCCCTTTTCCAGCAGAATAACTTTCAATCGCTTTAATTAAACCAATTGTTCCGATCGAAATTAAATCTTCTGTATCTTCCCTTGTATTTTCAAATTTCTTTACAATATGTGCAACCAAACGGAGGTTGTGTTCGATTAATAGGTTTCTCGCTTCTGGGTCACCTTCTTCCATAAGCTTTAAGTATTTTTGTTCTTCTTCTTTTTTTAATGGTTGTGGAAATGCGTTATTTTTCACATAAGATACGAACAAAAGAATTTCTTTTACAAAATACGTTAGAGCAGCAAATATACTGGACACAATCTCACCCCCAACTAGACTGTTATCTTATGTCTATGTTTTCTTGGGCTTGGTCGTGTCTGTACACCGAAAAAAAAATAAAATCGCATTTGTTTTTTCTTTAAATCATCAAAGAAATTTCCAATAAAAGGACTTTATTCTTATATAACGAACGACATTCTCTGTTTTTCTTTGTTTTTCTTCTAAATACACATATATTCGCGGTTTGAAATACCCAAACAGTTCTTTATAATGAACGTATAGTGTATTATTTCTTCGTAAGGGGGATTTGTTATGAGTGAGAATTTAAAAAGTCATGGAAGTCATAATGATGAATTGGACCAAGAATGGGTAATTTTAATGAAAATAGCGATTCAGCAAGGCCTTTCACCAGAAGAAGTAAGACAATTTATCCACGAAAAACGCAACTAAGTGACGAATCCTCTTCTATAGTCCTAGATCGCCGAAGCAATTTGTCATTTATTTGTATAATCCTTCTTTTTGATGACGTTATTATTATTTTATTACTTACCTTTTGGATAAACAGGACTTTAGAACCTGATTAAAAACTATGGTCCTACAAGAATTTTGAACGATATTGTCGAACGAAAACGAAAGACTTAGTTTATCAAATAAATTAATTGGTCTTTTAAACTTAGTCATATATGTTATGTCTTTAATTTCCCTATACCATAAGGTTTTCTTCCATTTTTCACCTTTTCATCCATAAATAAAGACATATATGACTAAAAGTATGACTCTAGTAACTAATAGAGTAAGTGTTTTTTATATAGAATGAAAATGTACAAACGGACCGGATATTTACATAATTTTATATTTACCCCTTTCAATAAAAATTAAACATGTTTATCCTCTCACCACTGTTTTTTTACAATATGTATAAAGGTTATGTTCGTATTTACTAATTTTTGGAGGGAAGTAATATGATGGAAATGAAAACGTATGAGGTATTGGACCAGGAATGGATTACATTAATTCACGAGGCAAAACAATTAGGATTAACGATTCCTGACATTAAGGAATATCTCTCTATTCATTCGACCGAACAAAAATGATCGTTTAGTTCTATTTACAGAACGTGTAACGAACTGTTATAATAACTACATCATATTGTTCATACAGAGAGGAACCGATAGAAATGATTGGAGAACAAGTTAAAAAATACCGTCAGGAAAAAGGCATGTCTCTTTCAGAACTTGCTGAAACAGCTGGTGTTGCCAAATCCTATCTTAGTTCTATTGAACGAAACATTCAATCCAATCCTTCGATTCAATTTCTTGAAAAAATTTCAAAAGTATTAGGCGTTTCTGTTGAAACACTTTTACATGGCAACAAAGATACCGGCCAAGAAGACCTTGATACAGCATGGATTGAAATTGTAAAAGAAGCTATGGATTCAGGTGTAAGTAAAGAACAGTTTCGTGAATATTTAGAATTTAATAAGTGGCGTAGTAAACAAACAAATGATTAATCCAATTATAACAAACACCCCAACATAAGTTGGGGTGTTTGTTATTCGTTTGATATATTCATATATTGAATGAGTTGAATCAATTCAATATCGAGTGCCTTTGAGATTTTTTCCAAAACGGTTATGCTTGGATTCTTTTGTACGCCTCTCTCAATATAACTAATATAAGATTTTGAGACACCCGAATTTTCTGCGAGTTCATTGAGAGACATTCCACGTTTTTTTCTTAAATCTCTTAAGTTCCCTCCATTCATATGTAAATCTCCTTTGCTTTTAATATATCTTCTTAACCCTATTTTGATCATAATTTTCTAGGCAGTTTTTTTTATATGATAAATCGTATAGATTAGGAAGTGTGCTATTTTCTCCGAGAATGTAATCAAATTGATAAACATATATATTTTTTTCAATTATATTAACGGATGTTAAAATATTACCATATAATTCCATTTTATTATCGAAAACAGAGACACTAACTTTATAAACAACTGCTTCTGATAATGGAAATTTTAAATCACTTTTAAATTTCAGAGAAGTGGATGATAATTCTTGTACATAAATAGTGGCTGGTTTGGTATTCGTTATTTCTTCTTGCACTTGGTAAATGGACAGAAACGCTTTAATCGGATGATCGAAGGACATTGTGCTACTCATCGCTCTCTCCTTTCGTTATAATCAACAACTATGTTCTTTAATAAGAACATTATATCCTCGCTGTTCTTTATAGTAAACATGCAAAAGTCGTTTATTTTCTTTATAAAGAACAACTTTTATGCGTTTTTCGCCTATTTTCTCCATTTTTCTAACTTTTTCTTCCATTACATTCTTAAAAAAGAACATTTTATCCCTTTATTTTTACTACTATATTCAACTTTTATAGGGTTTATATCTAATGAAGTCTTTACATTTTTCTTTTTGGGTATAGGAGGTGAAGTAAAAAACAAAAAAAGAGCTATCCTCTGGGGAAAGGATAGCTTAAGGGGAAGTGGAGAGAACAGTTGGAAGTCAAAGCATACCATTTTGAACTCTTCTTACGATTTCGTGAGCATCGTTACCAGATAGTAAAATTAAATCTTCTAATAACTGGTCTCGAATAGCGTCAAGGTTTACAATTTTTTTTGCAATTTCTAACGCATTTTCTTTCACTATGCTCACCTCCGTTCAAAATGATACTTTGTACTTATGAGGTAAGTTTACAACAGAATTGGCAACAGAACAGTAAGATTGAAAGATAATCTCTCATAGAAGTTATTTCTGATTTTTTGCAAACAAGCCTAGCTTTTTCAAATGTGTAATCGCCAGTTCTTTTTCTTCTGCGTCAAGTCCACCCAACACTTGATGAATCTTTTCCAAATGGGCTGGAAAAATCGTTTCCATTAGTTCTTTGCCTTGTTTTGTTAGGTGTGCATATGTTATTCGGCGATCTTCAGGACAATTGATTCGTTGCAATAAACCTTTATTTTGAAGTTTATCCACTACATATGTGATACTTCCACTTGTTATTAATATTTTCTCACCAATTTTTTGAAGTGGTTGTTCACCTTTATGAAACAGTAATTCAAGTACTCCGAATTCAGTCGAGTTTAACCCGTAACTTCGAATATCTTTCTCAATATGAGTTATAATTGATTCATATGCTCTTGATAAAACAATAAATAACTTTAACGATAATTCCTTTTCTTCTTCCAAAAAAAACACCACCTTAAAATAAGGCCACTGAACTTTTAATAGCCTCAATGCACACCTTTAAAATGGTTGTGTGCTTTACCATCCCTTAAATTTAAGATAATTCATAAAAAAAAGCAAGCTGTGTTATAATTTTAAAAAAACATAAAAAGGACGGACAAGACGTTGTTAGAAAACACCGGAGAGCGGATTATTCCAAACATGATGAAAACGACAAACGGGATGTTACTCGAACATGTAGCCCGTTATTATTTTTCAAGCTATTATGCGAAGGGCCGCTTATTAGATATTGCTTGTGGGACGGGATATGGCACTAAAATGCTTGCCACGTCAACAACTTGTTCCGAAATCATTGGAGTCGATCTTTCACATGAAACGATTCGATATGCAAAGGCCAACTATGCTCATCCGCTTATTTCCTTTCATCAAGGAGATGGATTAAGTTATCCTTTCCTTCAATCACTTGGAACTTTTGATACGGTCGTAAGCTTTGAAACGATAGAACATATTCATGACGATGAAACATTTGTTCATCATTTACATTCCATTCTTGCACCTGGAGGAACTTTAATTATGTCTACTCCGTTCGGGCAAGGAAGAGGTATGCCAACGTTAGAACCCTTTCATGTTCACCAATTAACAAAAAAAGAGTTTCAATCAATGTTTTCTGCATTTTCCACTACTGAACTTTTTGCACAACGTGGTATGTGTATTGAACCTGAACGAAACGGTGTACATTATCCAATCGGAGTTATCGTTTGTATAAAATAAAAAGGGAAAAAGAGGGTGTCCGTAAGCTTAACTAAGCTTACGACACCCTCAGGCATAAGCAGCTCCTTTACAAGGATCATTCTGCTCGATATTGCAACTCCATTTTTTATGGGAAATATCCATCTTTTTCATTAATGGAAAAGTAATATCGCATTTGTTTCAATGCTTCTTCCATCTGTGCATTCGTTTGTTCTCTTGCAACTTTCTCCATTTCATCATAACAACGATAAAGAATAAATTCTGGATCGTCTTCTCTCATTTCGTGATTATGAGCAGGTGTCGAAAAAACATTATTAGTTGTTGTTTCAACTTGTTCATCCCCGAGTTTTTTCAAGTGCTTCTTTGCCTCATTTAACTGACTTTGCAATTCATTTGGAATTTGGTTCGCACCCGTTTCAAATTGTTCAATCATCGATAGTAAGCGTTCCTTTTTATTCAAGGGTATCACCTTTCCTCAATTAAATTCCCTTACTTACTATTATTATGAACAAATAAATTGAACTTTATGTTAGCAACGTTTCAAGGACTGGGATCGAAATTTCAATCAATACTCCTTTACCTTTCTCTGTTGTTACACAATGCCTTCCTTGGAGCTCTTCCACTCTTTCTCTCATCGCCTCTAAACCAAATCCAAATTTAATTTTATCCACGCCACTTCCATTATCCTTTATCATGAGTCTAATATGTTGGTTCACTTTTTCTAATGTAATGATAAAACGTGTGCTATTTCCATGGCGTATGCCATTAGTAAGTCCTTCTTGCAAGGCATGATACAACACTTTTTTAATCGGTAAAGCTAATTCAGGTATCGACGGTGAAAAATTCGTTTCTATCTCAACACCAGCATTTAAACTCGTTTGTGTGACTAAGTCACTCATCTCTTGAAGTAAATCAAAAGACGATTCATCTTCTTTTAGCATCTTAACCGATTTTCTAATATCTTGAAGTCCCTTACGAATAAGCTCTTGGGCCAAGTTTAACTTTTCAAATGCCAAATCACTATCTTTAGCAAATAACCGTTTACTTGCTTCCATTTGGACGATCGTTGTCGTTAACGTATGTCCTACAACATCATGAATTTCTCTTGCAATTCGGTTCCGTTCTTGCAGAACTGACTTTTCAGCAAGCGCTTCTGCCGTTTCCCTTTGAGACTGTTCCAGGAATCTTGTTCGCTTTTCCACCTTTTCCTCTAATTGTTCATTTAACTCTTGCATCGTAGAGTACAATCGAGCATTCTCAATGGAAATAGCCGCTTGAATAGTGAGCAATTCTAAAATCGTAATATGTTCTTTCGTAAAGGCTGAACTCGATAAATTGTTTTCTAAATATAAAATACCAATAATTTCACCTTTGTTCATTATAGGCATACATAATGCTGATTTTGGCCGTTTATTTACAATGTATGAATCATAACTGAACCGCGTATCTTCACTTAAATTTTCATGGATAATCGGTTGCTTTAGTTTGGAAACATAATGTATCACAGATAGTGGTAATGTTTTAGACCGATTAAGTGGGATTGATTCAAGCACTTTAATATCAAAACCGTCTCCGTTTCCACTTGCTTCCACATCAATAAATAACTCATCATTTTTCATTAATAAAAGCGCCCCATATTGAGCAGCAGCTGTTTGAAGTACAATTTCAATTAAAGATGTTAATACATTCTCAATAACAATTTCCTTTGATAACACATGTGATGCTTTAATTAAACTAATCGCATCGACGGAAGGAATCGGTGCTGACATATATTGTGGAGTTGAAACTTGATAGCCATATTCTTGAATAATTTGGTTAGCGAGTGACATAGCCCCCCATTTTTGAAAGTAGAGATAAGAATCTTTGCTATATTTCAAAGCCATACTCTCTTTCCCACGCTGTGAGAAAAACTGTCCTAACAAACTTGAAATAAGGGCTTGGTGATGAAAACATTGTTGCTGTTCGGCCAGTTCAAATGCTTGTTCTACTAAGAACACTCCTTTTTCACTTTCATTGTTCCAGTAAAACCAAACTCCATCAAGAAGAAGTGAACGGTATTTAAAATTTTCTGGCGATTGCTTTGCCCATTTCTTTAATTTCTTTCGGTATTTTTTCACTGTCGTTGTATTGCTTTCATAATCAGACGATTTACAGAGACAAATCGAGATACTGTAGTATAACCAAAAATCTGCAGCAACAGGACCATACACATTATTGTGCTTCATTAAAAAGTCATGAACAAATTCTCCTTCAAGAACGACCCGTTCATAATCTTTGAGGAAAAACAAATAACAAATCATAATAAAACGAACATATAATGAGATACTTCCTTGTTCTTTATACTCTGTAATTAAATAATTATATAATTTATTTATTTCACTTTTCTGTTCTTCAGTTATTTTTTCACTCCGTAAAGCTTGAATGACTTTCTCAACGATTCGGAAATAATCAGTGAATTCTTCCAAACGCAAAGCTTTCAAGTTATCAAGGTTCGCTACATATGTTTGATACACTTCATCGAGATGCACACCACACATCAGTTGAATTTTTGTTATCTGAGCTAGTCCTCCACCAGCTACAACAAAATTTCCTCCATCACGGTTTAACTTAACGGCTTTTTTTAAATATCCAATATTTTCGATGAGATTGTGCTCCCAATGATTTAAAAATCCTCCATATACGAAATATACAATTCCTTTAATAAACGTGTTATTATATTTTTCCGTTAATTCAAGCGCTTGTTTACCGACGTCATAAGCTTCTTGATACTGACCAAGCCCCTCACTTAAAAGGACCGCATATTCTGCAAAAGAAAGGGCTGAAGATGAAGAGCCTGGGCACTTTATATGCAACTGGAGCATCTTTAAAATATGAACACCATACAAATCACTATTAAATTGATATAACGACATGCCTAAGTTTTGTAAAACAGAAAACAATAGTTCATTTGTTTCATCAATCGCTGTAGGACTATAATTATTTGCAATATTTACTTTTTTCATTTTTCGTTTTACTTTAAGCAATTCTAAAGCGATTAATGCTTTGTTTGTTCGCTTTGGAAAATTATAATCTAATAAAGCCAATCCTTGATGAGCAGCTTCCACAGCTTTTTCAGAATACTTCAAGTGATTTACAAATCGTGCTTTTAGTTGATAGGCTTTTACTTTTTCCACTTTCGTCTTACTTTTCATCATGATCGTTTCTAATTCTGTTTCAGCTTCAGTAATACGAGAAACTAAATATAAACATTCGATTTTAGAATACGTGAGCGCATAACATAATTGATGTTCGACCCACGGGTCCTTTCCTAACCATTGTATTCCCCTTTGAAAATAATCAAGTGCAGAATGGTAGGCAATAGCGGAAAACGCTTTTTCCCCTACTTTTAAATTATAATAAGCGATTTCTTTCCGTTCTTTTTCATTTTGGATGATTGACATGCCGAAATTTAATTGTTGGACTGTGTCATAAGAAACATCTTCATGCTTTTCTGTTAAGGCTAGTTTTGCTTTCCCAATTTTCCAATGTAACTTTGTTTTATCTTCCCTCGGGATTTGTGAATAAACAGCTTTCCAGATTTCATCATGGGCAAACATATAAAATCGATTTTCATCAAGAATTGAAAGGCTAACAAGCTCTTTTTCAACAATTAACCCTTCTTTTAAAGCTATGCTTAAATATTCCATTAGTTCTTCATTTGAAAAAGGAGCGAGCTTTTCGATGAGTGAAGATTCAAATATATTTCCGATACAAGATGCAATTTGTAACACTAGTTTGCTTCTTTCCGAGTATCCACCTAATTTTTCAATAAGCAAGTCAATGACATTATCTGCGACATGGAAAGCAGTTAATTTCTCATTGTCCATTTTCCACAAGCCTAAATAATGGTCAAAATAAATGATTCTTCGGTCATATATCGCTCGTAACGTCCGATGTAAAAACAAAGGATTTCCTAATGTTTTCACTACTAGCTCGTGAACTAGCAGATTCATTTTTTCTTTTGGCAAAGTTAATAAACTGCTTAACCACTCTTCAATTCGCTCACGGTCTAATGCTTCTAGTTTTATGTTTTGATAGTGGATGTTTTTATTAGTTAATACGGTTAAAAACTCTTGTAATATCGGACTATTCTCTAGCTCTTCTTCCCGATACGTTCCAACGACTAAAAAATGAGAATATAACTGTAATGTAAATACTTCTGTTAACAAGTTTAATGTTGCTTTATCCATCCATTGCAAATCATCTAAGAAAAGAACGAGAGGTTCTTTTTCTTTTCGTATACATTGGAAAAAGTCATGAAATACGATTCTGAACCGATTTTCTGTTTCTAATGTAGGAAGAGGTTGAACAGGTTCGGTTGGCCCAATTATGAGTCGTAAATCAGGAAGGACATCCGCGATAAGAGCCGCATTTCCACCTAACGCTTTTGTGAATTTCCATTTTGCTTCCTCCATCGCGATCGGCCCTGCAGCGATAATTTTATGAATATAATTCGTAAAGCCTTCAATTAAAGGACCATATGGGATCTTTTCTTCTACACGTTGAAACTTTCCGGAAATCATCACATGATGGCCTGTTTCAGTAAAACAGGCATCGACTAAAGAGGTTTTTCCAACACCTGTAGGTCCCGAAACGAGTACAACTTCAGCATCCCCGTAAGAAATCCGTTCCAATGCTTTTTTCATCAACGTTTTTTCTTTCTCTCTGCCAACAAAATGAACTCGAGAAAAAGCTAAGTCCGTTGAACGGTCCTGTTCACCAAGTTCAAATAGTTCAATCGTTCCTTTTTCAAGGGAGGCAATACATTTTTTTATATCTTCAAGTAAACCAAAAACACTTTGGTATCGGTCATCCGCACTTTTTGATAGCAGCTTTAAGATAATCATCGATAATGGTTTAGGAATTACCGATGACATTTGAGCTGGCTCTACCGGTTGTTTTCCGATATGAGCATGGACCCAATCAAGATAATCACTTCCTTGGTATGGATTCGTTCCTGTAACCAATTCATATAATGTCACACCAAGTGAATAAAAATCCGTTCGATAATCGACACCCTTACCCATTCTCCCTGTTTGTTCAGGCGATAAATAAGGAGCGGCTTGCTCTAATAATCGTTTCGCTTTTGTTTGTGATAATGTATTTGAAAATAAAGTAGAAAATCGAAAGTCAGAAAGGAGAACTTCTTTCGTCTCCGGTATGATAAAAATAGAAGTTGGATTAATATGATGATGCACGACTCTTTGCTGATGGATCGTCCCAAGAACCTTTATAATATTATAAATAATAAGGAGAAGTTCATCGACAGTGGGAGCAGTCCGTTTCATATACTCGGCTAATGGGATAACAGGACAATCATCCGTTACTAAAAAAGGGGTTTTGGCTACAGTATCATCTGTACAGTATGTAAATTTAAGTGTTGGCTGTTGAGATAATGTTAATCCCCAATCTGTTTCACGCTTAAATTCCTCTACTTGTTCAAACGTCGGGTGTTCTAGTAATGACGATTTAATAATTACTTTTTCATTTGTCGTTACTGATTTTGCTCTATATAAAACGATATCAGGACCTTTATGGATGGTCTCAATATATTTATAACCTGAAATCATCTTTACCACTCCCACACCCATAAGATATATAGGTTCATATCTAATTTATTTATTATAACGAATAACAAGTCATAACGATTAGTGAAGGAAGTCATACGATTGTCATGAATTAATTCCTAATTTGTTTAAGTATATGATTGCCTTCGCACGGTCTTTTACACCAAGCTTACTATAAATCTCACTTATGTAGTTTTTCACCGTACCTTCACTAATAAATAACTCTTCCGCGATTTTTTTGTTACTTAATCCTTTTGCAATAAGAGAGGCAACTTCACGTTCTCTTTCTGAAAAATGAACACCGTGCTTTTGTAACTTAACAACACTGATTTCTTGTTCCCACATAGAGTTGAAATTAGATAAACGTTCTGCTAATTTTCTTGCTACAATATTAGGAATCATCAATTGTCCGTTTGCTGCATCTCTGATGGATGCAATTAATTGGTCATAATTCATATCTTTTAATAGAAAACCATCAACACCATTGGCAAGTCCTTCTACAATATAGTCATCTTCAGCAAACGTCGTTAAAATAAGAACACATATATGGGAATAACGCTTTTTAATTTCTATTAAACTTTCAATGCCATTCATTTTTGGCATTTGTATATCCATTAAAACGAGTGTCGGTTCAAACTGCTCCACTTTTTCGATCGCATCTAATCCATCTTGTGCGGTGGCCACGACTTCCATATCATCTTCCAAATCGATTATCGTCCGTAACCCTTCTCGCATTAATGTTTGGTCATCTGCAATTAATACTCTTATCATATCCATTGGCTAACCCTCTTTCCTCTCACATCTACTAAAAATCTCCTATTATGATTAATTATTCATGATTCGATTTTATCACAACTTTTTACAGTATTGAGTTTTTTCTCTATTTTCAATATACTAAACTTACTACCAGAATTCCGTCATATTTTTTGTGTATTCGGCAGGAATTAATACCCCATTTCTATAATAAGT
Organism: Alkalihalobacillus sp. LMS39; assembly: GCF_022812285.1. Lineage (NCBI taxonomy): Bacteria > Bacillati > Bacillota > Bacilli > Caryophanales > Bacillaceae > Alkalihalobacillus > Alkalihalobacillus sp. LMS39. Next base: position 1,735,969 of record NZ_CP093300.1, on the reverse strand, counting down.
AACTTAAATAGTCTGTTTTTTTCAAAATTTTTTCCTAAAATAGGAGGTTTGTCATTGAAAGGGAATATTGATAGTCTTGATAGGGGAATTATCCAACTTCTTTCAAAAGACGGTAGAATGTCCTTTACAGAAATCGCGAATCGTCTTGACGTCACTGAGAAAACCGTCCGTTCTCGCTATAAAAATTTAGTGGAAACTGGCATAATAGATGTTGTTGGAATTGTAAACCCTATATCATTAGGACTGAAAGTAGCTGCTATTATTCAATTAGCTGCTGCCTCAAATCAACTTACGAATATTGTTGACCAAGTCAAACAATATAAAGAAGTCCGTTATGTTTCCTTAATTACAGGAGAATACCAAGTGTTATTACAAGTAAATATGAAAACATACGAAGAACTTACAGAGTTTATAAAAAAAATCAATGGAATAGCAGGAATTACAAAATCCAATGTCATCATTCAACTTGAAATTAATAAAAATACTTTTGATTTATCCTAGGAGGGTATACATATGTTAAATAAACGTCCAATGGCGATCGATGATTTATGTCAAATTAAAGTCGTAAGCGAACCTCAAATTTCCCCTTGTGGTTCCAAGGTGGCACAAATTCAGCAAGTGATTGATGAAGAAAAAGAGTATCAATCCCACTTATATATTCAATGCCTCCATAGTGGTAAACTAACACAATGGACATATGGAAAAGTTCGTGACCATTCTCCTCGTTGGTCACCAGATGGAAATTCCATTGCATTTATATCAAACCGTTCAGGGAAGCCTCAAGTTTGGCTTATTCAAACATCTGGAGGGGAAGCACAACAACTAACATTTTGCAAAAACGGTGCTTCCAATCCAATATGGTCTCCTGACGGGTCACAACTCGCTGTGCAAACATCATTAAAAATCGAAGACAGCATTGAAGATAAAGAGGAAAAGAAACAAGAAAAGAAAAAAAGTGAACCATTGGTCGTTAACCGACTAAGCTATAAATCAGATGCCGCAGGATTTGCAAATGAAACTTACACACATCTTGCTGTTGTCGATGTAAAAACTAAGGAAATCAAACAATTAACATATGGCCCTTTTGACCATCAAGCATGTTCATGGTCACCAAATGGAGAGCAATTAGCGATTACTGCCAATCGAACTGAGGATTCCGATTATCAACTCATTTCTGATATTTTTACCCTCACTGTTTCAACAGGTGAACTTACACTCCTAACGAATGAAAAAGGAATGTTCCATAAGCCAACATGGTCACCTGATGGAAAAACGATCGCATGTTTTGGACATGAACTTGAATATTCTGGTGCAACGATTAACCAAATTTATTTAATTAATCTCGAAACAAAACGAAAAGAATGCATTACAAAAACATGGGATGTTCACATTGGAGATGCAGCAATATCAGATGCAAGGTCAGGACATCCAAACCCTGGTCCAGTTTGGTCAAAAGACGGCGACCGCCTATTCTTTACCGCAAGTGAAAATGGGAATACAGGCCTTTACCAAATTGAATTAAATAATGAGATTACCGCAATTTATCATGAAGTCGGTCATGTATTTGGCTTTGATGTTCATGTACAATCAAACCTTGCTGTATTGGCGATTAGTGACCCTTCTAATCCTGGAGATTTGTACTCTTTAACAATTGGAGAAAAAGGAAAGAAGCGCCTAACAAACGTTAACGAAGATTTTTTAAGAGAAGTAGATTTATCCTTGCCTGAACCAATCACCGCTCCTTCAAAAGACGGCTGGGAAATTCATGGGTGGTTAATGAAACCCATTGGATTTGAAGAAGGAAAAAAATATCCGATGATATTAGAAATCCACGGTGGGCCTCATGCGATGTATGCTAACTCATTTTTCCATGAGCTTCAAGTACTCGCTGCGCAAGGATATGCCGTTTTGTTTATGAACCCTCGTGGAAGTCACGGCTATGGTCAAAAATTCGTTGATGCTTGTCGTGGGGATTATGGCGGAATGGATTATGAAGATTTAATGGCATCTGTGGATTATGTTCTTGAACAATATGATTTTATCGATGAGAGTCGCTTAGGTGTAACAGGAGGAAGTTACGGTGGATTTATGACAAACTGGATCGTCGGACATACAAACCGTTTCAAAGCGGCTGCAACATTACGTTCGATTTCAAACTGGACGAGTTTTTATGGGGTTAGTGATATTGGATATTTCTTCACAAAATGGGAAATTGGTTCTTGTTTCTTAGAAGACCCTGAAAAACTTTGGTACCACTCTCCACTTCGTTATGTGAAACAAATTGAAACACCACTCCTTATATTACATGGAGAAAATGATTATCGCTGTCCAATTGAACAAGCCGAGCAACTCTATATTGCATTAAAACACCAAAAGAAAGATACGATGTTTGTTCGATTCCCAGAATCAAACCACGAATTATCGCGTAGTGGCCCTCCACATTTACGCCTTGAACGTTTAGAACATCTTGTCAATTGGTTTAATAAAAAAATGTAACGATCAAGCTTTTGTCCGATTGGGCAAAAGCTTTTTCTTTTTTATCCGGGTTTGTTATGATAAAGAAAAATGCGAGAGCGTCTTTTCGTTTCAGGCGAAGTGCGGAGCCTTCGCTCTTCTAGAATAAGCTTTCAAAACTTCACTGCTAGACCAATACTTTTATGTTTTCTTATCTTTTAAAAAAACAACAAGGGGGATGAGACTTTGATCGATAAACTTAAGCGCCAATTCCATTCTCGTACCGCGACCATTTTAGGTAGCAAAGACGTCATGAAGTCTGCAGTAATGCTTCCTCTTATTGAACAACATGGTGATGCTCACATTTTGTTTGAAGTGCGTGCGTTTACATTACAAAGTCAGCCTGGTGAAATTTGCTTTCCAGGAGGGAAAGTAGACAAGAGAGACCTTTCCTATGCCGATACCGCGAAAAGGGAATTATGTGAGGAGTTAGGCATACAATCCCAAGATATAGAAGTCATTGCGCCATTAGATATCCTTGTCACCCCATTTCGAGGGATTATATATCCTTACTTAGGTGAAATCAAAAAGAGCGCCACTCTTTCACCTAATCCAGCAGAAGTCGATTCTGTCTTTACTGTTCCACTTTCAACACTTTTAGAAATGGAGCCCGAAACATTTGAAACAAACATTCATTTTGAACTTGGTGAGCATTTTCCTATTGAAAAAATTGCAAACCAATCAAAGTACAATAAGCGAACACATACCTTTACTGAACTTTTCTATTATTATGACGAGCATGTCATATGGGGCCTAACTGCTCGAATTCTTCATCATTTTCTACAAACGATAAAAGAAGCGGAAACAAAAGAATGATAACAAACATAAAAACCGAAGGAATGAGAATTTTTACATCTCATTCGCTTCGGAAACACTTCTTTACTTCCATCGACTGTTCTCCCCCCTCTTTAACGTTCTTCTTTTTACCTAACAGCGACAATCTCTTTTCTCTCTGGAAATATAAACAGTTTATTGCACCACAATCACAGCCCATCTTAGCAGCTACGAAATGCTAGTTCGTACAAACCTCTAAAAATACAAGCCTGTTAACGTCCTCGCTTTTTTACGAGACTTTGTCGGACAGGCAAAAAGGAGTTCCCTTTCATTTCGAAGGGGAACTCCTTTTTTTCAAGATTAGAAAGTAAGAAAGTTTTAGTATAGCGGTGAAGCTTTGAAAGCTGTATCCAAGAAGGCGAAGGCTGCGCACCTGCACGTTTCAAAAGCGGGCAGGGGTGCACTTCTCTTAAACGATAAGACGCTCCCGCGTTTTTCTTATTTCTTCTTATTCTATTTCGCCATCATTATTTACAAGTTTTTGATAATATGTTGCTTTTCGATGAAAGAAGATTGATGCCCCAAGCATTATAAAGACCGCAATAATAAAATGACTTGGTTCAATCGCTGTTCCACTGTCATTTGGAATTAATATGCCTATAAAAAGGAAAATCCCTAATGATAAAAGAATATAGGCAAACCGACGATAATCTTCAACTTTGTCTTTTAATGTTTTTATTTGTTTTTCATCCATTTCTATCATCCTCCTATATCCATCTCCTATTGTAGCATGGCTATACTAGATTAGAAGTATGGAATCAGAGGGAGAAATGGAAAAGAAGGGTAACGGCTACCCTACTTTTTCCACCATGGATAATACAAGCTTAGCCGAATTCACAGATGCTGTTTCTAAAAATTGATCGTAGGATACTTTCGCATCAGATCCCGCAATATCAGAAAGTGAACGAATAATGACAAAAGGACAACTAAATTGGTGACAAACTTGCGCAATCGCCCCAGCTTCCATTTCCGCACATTGAGGTTGTTGAAACCTTTGCTTTAACGACTCAACAACAGCATGATCACTCATAAACGAATCTCCAGAAACAATTAACCCTTTAGCAGAATGAATACCGACCGTTTTTGAACTTTCCTCTGCGACTGCCACTAATTTTTCATCTGGTTGATAATAAGCTGGCATTTGCGGAACTTGACCAAATTCATAACCAAATACCGTTGCATCTACGTCGTTATAGCGAACCTCAGTAGAGATGACTAAGTCCCCTACTTTCAGTTCTTCATTAAATCCACCAGCAGAGCCTGTATTAATAATAACATCTGGTTTATAAAGTTGAATGAGTAGTGTCGTTCCTACTGCAGCATTCACTTTCCCAATACCTGATTTTAACAAGACTACTTCGACACCGTCTATTTGTCCACTATGAAATTCACATCCAGCTATCGTGTTGTCTTCCCGATTGTCAATTTTGCTTTTTAATAATTCAACTTCTTCTTGCATTGCTCCAATGATACCAATTTTCACAAGACCAACCCTTCCTACCATTTTTGTTCTTTATAGGTTGTCAATACCAACTTATAGTATACATCGATATCGTATTGTTTTCACTTCTTTTCTTTTTCTGGTATGTTAAGGAAGAAAGGAGAGATTTTCATTGCTTAACCTTGAACGTATTGATGATAAAATTGAACTTTTTGAAGCTGAGTCGATAGCCAAACTTGAACAACAAATTAATGAACAAATCGAAAACAATAAAGTATTGTTGCTTCACGTCCATTCCATTCACCACCACGTCCACATCCATCCACAAACAGGCTCCACCTTGTATAGTGCTGTTGTTCATTTCAAAGCAAAATGACCGCATCATTTGCGGTCATCTTCTTTATTTATTGGCGTGGATTGCTGCTAAGTTGTTCAACAGATACCGGTTGCCAGCCTTCATTTGTCACCCATTCAAGGCGAACTTCATAAGGTGTATTTTTATTTTCAAACGTACTTACAATCCCAACAGCACTTTGAAGATTGCCACCATTTCCTAGCCACCAAATTTCCATTTCATCGTCTGATAACCCAGTAGCATACTGCAGGGCCTGTGTCATTTCATTCCAGTTCACGCTGCCCTTTGAAAAATCCGCTTCAAATTGACCATTATCTTGTTGTGCTGTTCCTATCGGTTCCCAATCTTCATCGGTCCGTTCTTCTGTTTCTTCATTATCCTCATCTTCACTAGCTTCTTCGTCTACAGTAAGGTCTTGGTCATTCCTATCATCCTGCACTTGATTTTCCGTTTCATTTCCTCCTCCTTCACTCTCTTCATAGTCTGCTATCACATCTTGGTTTCGTTCACCCTTAAAGAAAAGTTGATATGAAAATACTATTATAAGAAGAAGAAGAATCGTAATGGAAACGTTAAGAATCCGATTTTTTCGTTTTAGCTTCTGTCTTTGCAAAGACCGAGTTTGAAATTCCATTGTGTGTATTACCTCCTGTCTTCTCTATTATACTATCAGAAAAACTCCTAAATCTACATTTTCCCGCCTAAGTCTTTTGACTCAATCGATCGGTATGATTCGTAATGGTTCGACTCCATGACGATAAAAAGTTAATTGCAGGTCAGGGGGTAATTCACTTTCTCGTATTTCCATTTCATTATGTACTCGAATGTCATATGTGAGTATTAGTGTTGAGCCAAAATCATTCACACTTTCCACAGCATCCGTTTGTCGCATCTCTTCATCCCCAATATATAAAGTAATTGGATTAAAATGTTTGAAGCCTTTATAAAAACTCCAGCTTGGCGCCTCAAGCTCAATCGTAATTTCAATGACACGCTCTTGCTTCCATTTTAACTCAGTCGATACGACGGATACTGACTCAACGTATTCTTCGACAGAATGAATTTGTTGACTAGCTGGAACGAGAGAGAAGAAATAAACAAAGACAAGTCCAATCACACAAATAAATAAAAATAAAAACGTAGCCTTTATGACTCTTTTCATCTCATAAATATGTGCATAACAAAATCTCGCTATTATAAAAGAACCGCAATAAAACAAAAGAGAGGCAATAAATAAAAATACACATATTCGTTCAGGATAAACCTGAGTTTCATGGTTAAAATACACCGTAGAAAAGAGAAACGAAACGAAAAGAAACACCGTACTCATACGAATCGACCACGATGCTACAGTTGGACCGTGGGCAAAATAAAAAAACAAATAAATAGCATGACTTACAAATATCACACTTAAAATGACAAGTGACATAAGAAAGATTTCACTTGAAATAAAAAGTCCCCCCGTTGTCCACCTTCCTATTCCATAACTAACGAACAAAATACTAGATAATATACTTATGAGCATAAAAGATGTGATATAACGGGATAATACAATTTTCGTAAAAGAAAGAGGCAATTGTCTAACCCTATGTTGAACACCATTCCATGCTTCAGTTCGGCAAACTTGTGTAAGCATTCCGTAACTAAAAAATAGCACAAATCCAAAAATAAAAAGGATGAGTGTATCTTCTGTAAACTCATTCGCATTTCGAGCTGAAGAAAATAGAAATATCGCAAATAACACTAGTAATGGAATCATAATAATGGCAATCGGTCGTAATGAACGAAAATCTCGTTTGATTAACGGTGTCATTCCTTCACCTCCGTGGGTGTTTCAACAACAAATTCTAATAGCTCATCTAGTGTCGGTAATCGAAAATCAGCATGTGGAAGATATGCCTGTTCCGTTGCACAAACAATCCCAACCGTACCCGCTTTTGTTCTTTTATATCCTTCTATTTTAGCGTTCAAATGCTGTTCCCTTGTAGAAAAATAGCGGTATCGTTCTACCAGTTCTTCTTTTGAACCTGTTAATGCAATTTGGCCATCTTTCATATAAATGATATAATCCGCAATTTGTTCAAAATCCGTCGTAATATGTGATGAAAAAAGAACCGTTCGAGTTTCGTCTAACATAAAATCTTGGACAACCGCTAACATTTCTTTTCGAGAAAGTGGGTCCAACCCTGCCGTTGGCTCGTCTAAAAGAAGCACAGTCGGATGAAAACAAACACCAAGTAGAAAATTCAATTTAACTTTCATTCCTTTTGATAAATCATCTACTTTTTTTTCTAATGGTAATTGAAATCGTTCAACAAGTTTTTTTTCTAATTGCGTATCCCAATTTTCATGACAAGCAGAAATAAATTCAATCGCTTCTCGACATGAAAAGCTACCATACATATTAACATGGTCTGATACATAACTCACTTTTCGGTTCAATTCGATCCGGTCCGTTTGATAAGAGAGCCCTTCAATTCGTTGAGTACCTGCATCAAAAGGACGTTCATTGACAATTCCTCTGAGGAATGTTGTTTTCCCTGCACCGTTCCGACCAATAATGGCTGTAATAAACCCTTTATGTATATTTACATTGATTGGGCCAAGTTGAAACATAGGGTAATTAATGATCCCGCCGCTAACACAAATCGAATATGTCATTGCTTATCTTCCCCTTTAGTCTTTATCGTAGCATCGATCATTGTGCTCATTTCACACATTGTAAATCCGAGCCGTTGTCCTTTCAGTAAAAGTTCATCAACTTCTTTCAAAAACTCTTCTTCTGAATTGTGGCGAAGTTCTTCTTTTGGTCGACTCGTAACAAAACAGCCTTTCCCTTGTTTTGTACAGATATATCCTTCTCTTTCAAGCTCAGCATACGCGCGTCTTACAGTAATCACACTTGTGTTGCTTTCCTTTGCGAGCATCCGAATGGAAGGCAATTCTTGTTCTTCCACAAGCTCTCCTTGTATGATTTGTTGTTTGACTTGTTGAATGATTTGTTCATACAAAGGTTCCTTTCGTTGATTTGATAAGTTAATCCACAACCGCTCCACCTCTACTGTGTATATCGAGTATATACAGTGTAACGCACAAAATAATAGACGGCAAGAAAAAAACAACATTGGGTATTCATCCACCAATGTTGCTCGATTTAGCAATTATCCTTTTATACCTTCTAACCAGTCTTGGTAGCAATTTGGGCAAAGTGGTTTTTCCACTTGTTCGTCTGCTTGTAAAAAAGCGACCATATGGAATTTATCCTCAATTTCATAATTACAGTAGAAACATTCATTCTCCACCCATAATGACCTCCTTCTCATTCTTTCTTTACTATCATGCGCACTAGAAAGCATTTTTACCGTACGCAATTATGGAAGAACAGGAGAATTAAGGTTTTAAAATGACTTTAATACAATCATCATGTTTCTCATCAAAAATATCATATCCATATTCAGCTTTGTCTAAAGGCAAACGATGCGTAATTATATCAGTTGGGTCAAACACTTCATTTTTAATTTGCTGGTATAATTCAGGAAGAAAATGAATGACTGGTGCTTGTCCCATTTTTAAAGTAATATTTCGAGCAAAAAAGTCACCTAAAGGAAACGCATTATAACGTGTACCATAAACACCAACTATACTAACAATTCCACCTTTTCTTACGGCTTGACTCGCTAATTGTATTGCTCCCATTGAGCCACCTTGGAGCTTTAAAGCCGTTTCGACCATTTCAACCGCGGTTTTCTTACCATCCATGCCAACACAATCGATGACGGCATCTGCCCCTCCACCTGTAATTTCTTTAATATGGGAGCCAAGAGCATCATATTTTGAAAAATCAAAAATCTCAACATTATTTGTGCGTTTCGCATGTTCTAATCGATATTGTACATAATCAACAGCAATCACACGTTTTGCCCCTTGTAACCAAGCAAACTTTTGCGCTAATAACCCTACAGGTCCACATCCTAATATGACAACCGTATCTCCAGCCTTCACTTCCGCTTGCTTCACACCCCAATACGCTGTTGGGATAATATCAGATAGAAAAAGTAACTTTTCATCTTCTAATTCACAATCGTCAGGCACTTTAAATGGAGTGAAGTTGCCATATGGAACTCGTAAAAGCTCGGCTTGACCACCAGGATACCCACCAAATGTACCTGAATAGCCAAAATACGCTCCTGCTTCCCCATTTGGGTTAGAATTATCACATTGGCTCTCTAAATCATGCTGACAGAAAAAACATTCGCCACAAGCGATATTAAACGGGACAATGACACGGTCCCCTTTTTTTAACTTTGTCACATCAGGCCCAACCTCTTCAACAATGCCCATTGGCTCGTGACCAATAATATAATCTTCTGGAAAGTTTGGAACCATGCCATGAACTAAATGTAAGTCAGAACCACAAATCGCCGTGCTCGTGATTTTTACTAGAACGTCATCTCGTTTTTCTAATTTTGCATCTGGAACTTCTTTCACTTTTACATCTTTAATACCTTGATAAGTGACAGCCTTCATCCTTTAACCTCTTTTCGTTTGTTTACGATTAGAATTTACGAAAACAGAAGTTTTTATGAAAGGCTTCGTATTCTTTGATTTCACCGATCTGATTTTATCCGTTTTAAACAAAAAATAACCTAACAGCCTGAACGACCATTAGGTTACTTTTCTTATTTCACTTCTAAAATTTCAACTTCCATTTCGCCGCCTGGTGTGTTCACGACAACTTTTTCGCCAATAGAACGACCTAAAAGGCTTTGTGCCATTGGTGAGTCATTTGAGATTTTTCCTTCAAACGGGTCTGATTCCGCACTACCGACGATTGTATATTCTTCTTCATCGCCATCAGGTAACTCAACAAAACGAACTGTTTTCCCTAGGGATACTACATTTGTGTTATTGCCGTCATCTTCTATAATAACCGCATTACGGAGAATATTTTCTACTTGAGAAATTCGTCCTTCAACAAATGCTTGCTCTTCTTTTGCAGAATCATATTCAGAGTTCTCCGATAAGTCACCAAAACTTCTAGCGATTTTAATTCGCTCGACAACTTCTTTTCGGCGCTCTGATTTTAAATATTCTAATTCATCCTCTAACTTTTTCTTCCCTTCTAGGGTCATATAATGCTTTTTCTCTTCTGCCATGACTTTCACTCCTCTTTCCTGCTTATCAATAAAACTATACATTAAGCCGCATATATGTAAGAAGAAAGCAAGGTTAGATAACCTCGCTTTCCTTTATGCTATTATAAACAAAATGCTGCTTTCTGTCATGAAAAAAATACGGACAACAATAATAGTGTATCAATTTTTAGGGTCAGAAGGCAACAAACGTTTTCCATCAATTATCGACCTTATTTTTGTCACCATCAAATCTATAGCCACTTGATTTTGTCCACCTTCTGGAACGATGATATCTGCATACCGTTTTGTTGGTTCTATAAATTGAAGATGCATCGGTCGTACGACGGTTGTATATTGATGAATGACGTCTGCTAATGTTCGGCCTCTTTCTTCGGTATCCCTAACAATTCTTCTCATAATTCGAATATCAGCATCTGTATCAACGAACAATTTAATATCCATTACATTTCGCAAACGTTGGTCTTCTAATATAAGAATTCCTTCTAAAATAATGACATCCTTTGGTTCAATAATCACTGTTTCATGTGAACGAGTATGCTCTTTATAATTGTAAACAGGCATTTCCACCGAAAACCCTTCACTTAATGCTGTTACATGATTGAATAATAAATCAGAATCAAAAGCAAGAGGATGGTCGTAATTCGTTTGTAACCGTTGTTCAAATGCAAGGTGACTCTGGTCTTTATAATACGCATCTTGCTCGATTAAAGCGATGGATTGGCCTTGAATTTGGTTGAATATTTCTTTGGCAACCGTCGTTTTACCGGAGCCTGTCCCTCCTGCCACTCCAATAATAATTGGTTTCTCTCGCATTATCTAACCTCTTTACGCATCATGTTATTCGGAAACAATGGATGGTCAACTTTAAACTTTATAATTTGTAATGGGTGTCTAGCTGCATCCAGTTCATTTCCGTCTTCATCCCAAATCGGTCCAACTACTTGAATAAAGTTGCTTATTTCAGGGCCAAAAAATTCCACTTCGTCACCTGGTTTAAAGTGGTTACGCTGTTGCAAAGTGACTATTTTTTGTTCCTCATCATAGTCTAGGACAAGACCGGCAAAATCATACCCTGTTCTTTTCGGATGATTGCCATACATTTGTTCTTCATACGATGGTGTTGCTTCAAAAAATTGCGGAGCAAAGTCACGATTCGCACATTTTTCAAGCTCCTCGACCCATTCTCTTTTAATTTTAAAATTGTCTGGATCCTCACAATAAGCATCGATTACTTTCCGATAAACAGACGTGACTGTAGCTACATAGTGAATTGATTTCATTCGTCCTTCTACTTTTAAGCTGTCAATCCCAGCTTCAATTAACTTTGGAATCGATTGAAGTAAATTTAAATCTTTTGGACTCATTGTGTATTTTGCATCATTTTCATTAAATAACGGAATTTCTTGATGTTGACCATCATCGTCTTGTTCTTCAAATAAATCATATTCCCACCGGCAAGATTGACAACAGCCACCTCGATTGGAGTCACGGGCAGTCATATGATTACTTAATACACAGCGGCCTGAATAAGAAATACACATCGCACCATGAACAAATGTTTCAATTTCGATATCTACATGTTTTTTCATTTCTAACATTTCTTCTAAGCCGACTTCTCTGGCAAGAACAACACGATGTAACCCTTCTTCTTTCCAGTATTTCACAGCTAACCAATTAGACAATGATTGTTGTGTACTTAAGTGAACTTCTACTTTCGGGGCAACACGGCGACAGGTTTCAATAATGAGCGGGTCTGCTACTATAATCCCAGTTACGCCTACTTCTTGTAAACCACGTAAATATTCTTCAAGTCCATCCATATTTTCATTATGAGCATAAATATTTGTTGTTACATATACTTTTGCACCATACTGATTTGCAAATTCTACACCTTCCCGCATTTGTTCCTTTGAGAAGTTGTCTGCATTTGAACGCAATCCAAACTCTCGTCCACCGATATATACCGCGTCTGCACCATATTGGATCGCAATTTTTAGTTTTTCTAAACTGCCTGCTGGAGCGAGAAGTTCAGGTTTTTTCACAATAATTCGTTTCCCATCTTTTGTTTTCTCTGAAATAGCTTGCATTAGTACACCTCCTTAATAAACCGTTTCTTTAAAGAAAAATCCGGTATCGATATCACGATTCGGTGGTTGAATCGCTTTAATTTTTTCTAAATACACTTCTTTTTTCTCTTCATACTCGTCTTCATCAGAAAAGTACAAATCAATCGCTTCTTTGTACATTTCTACAATTTCAACAATGTACTCTGTCGATTTAAATAAACCTTCAATTTTAAAGCTATCAATTCCCGCATCAAGCATTTCTTCTAACTCATCAATAATACAAATGTCATTCGGACTCATAATATGTGTCCCATTTTCATCTTCAAAAATCGGATATTTCGCATTGCGCTCTTCATCAAATAAAAACATTTGTCTCTGTTTATCTGTTTTTTCAACTTCAAGGTTTTTACCTTGATATTGAAAATAATTTCCAATTAATGTTCGCTTCGATTGAAACATACATGTCATTCCATGGACTTGCACTTCCACTTCCACTTCTGCATTTTCTTTTGTTTCAATAATGGCATCCATATTAATTTCTCGAGCAAGAACAACACGTTTTGCTCCTTTTCTTCCCCAATAATTCGCAGTGTACCAATTTGTTGCCGTCGTTTCTGTATTCCAATGTAATTTCATATTTGGCGCTACTTCTCTAGCTGCCATTAGCACAGCCGGGTCTCCAAATACAACAGCATCCACATTCGTTTCTTTTAAAAATGTTAAATATCCAGGAAGTTCATCAATTTTTTCATTATGAAATAAAGCATTCATCGCAACATACACTTTAACACCGTGTTGATGAGCAATTTCAGTCGCTTTTTTCACATTTTCACGGTGAAACTCCCCTGCTAATCTAAGGCCATATCGTTGTTCACCGATAAGAATTGCCGTTGCCCCTGCTTGAATGATCGGTTCAATGGAATCCACAGTAACTGGTGTAACTAAAATTTCTGGCTTTTTCATATTGTCACCTACTTTCTCCTCTTTTCATACTTATTGCAATTCCGTCTCCTATCGGAATGATCGTTGTATCATATTGCGGATGCTTGACGAGCCATTCATTATAATGTGAGAGTTTCGTTGCAATTCCTTTTTGTCTTTTTTGCTCTGTTTTTTCTATATTTGCAACAAACCCTTTGAAAAGTACATTATCAGAAATAATAACACCACTATCTGTAAGAAGTGGAGAATATAATTCAAAGAAACGTTGATACTGTCCTTTTGCAGCATCAATAAATAATACATCAAATTTAAGGTGTTTTTCAAGTGTTTCAGCTATCTCGAGTGCATCTCCTTCTAAAATGGAAATCCGTTCCTCTAATTTGGCACGTTGAATAAACTGTTTTGCGATTTGGATACGAGTTTGATCCCTTTCAATTGTAACAATGTCACATTGTGGCACAGCCTCTGCCATACGTATAGCAGAATACCCGATTGCCGTCCCGATTTCGATAATACGTTTCGGTTGAATTAGCTTTAACATGTGCAACATCGTCTCGATACCAATAAGCTCCATAATGGGTACTCGGTGTTCCTTTGCATATTGTTCCATTTCATGAAGTAAAGAACTCCGCTTCGGAATTAAAGTTTCTAAATAGGTCTGTACGTCAGTTGAAATCATCGTGCAATCTCCTTACTTTCTTTAAATCAGAAGAAAAGGGAATGTGAGACATCGCCACATCCCCTTCCCTATTAGTCTTCCTCAGTTTCGCCTTCTATCATTTCTTCTAACTCTTTTTCGGCTTGTTCTGCTGCTTCTATCCACTCATCTCGATATTGCTGATGGACTTGGTTATGTTCAGCATATGTTTTCGTATAAATGACTTCACCGTTGTATCGTGCATAGAAGAATAAATAGTCGGTGTCATCAGGCATAAAGGCAGCTTTAATTGACGCCTCGCCTGGATTTGCAATCGGTCCGATTGGAATTCCTGTGTGCTTATACGTATTGTATGGCGAATCCACTTCAAGATGAGCATAACTTGTCATGTATTGATGTTCACCAATGGCATACGCGACTGTCGGATCGACTTGAAGCATCATATTTTGCTCAAGTCTGTTGTAAAGCACCCCAGAAATCGTGTACCGATCTGTATCCTCCCTTGCTTCCCTTTCAATAATCGAAGCAAGCGTTAAAAGTTCATGAATCGAATATTCTTGTTCTGGATGACTTTGAACAAGCGGCATGATAATGCTATCTGTTTGTTCTATCATCGTTTCAATAATCGTTTGAATTGAAACATCCTCCTCAAGGAAATCATACCGTGCTGGGAACAAATACCCTTCTAGTGGATGACGTATGCCTTCTTTTAATATGTCTTCAGTTAACACATCAAATTGACTAATTAGTTGTTGGATATAATCAGGATCAGAAATAACTTCTTTAATTTCTTCTACATCATGGTCAGTTTCTCTAGCAATGATTTGAATAACATTTTCTAACCATAGTCCTTCCGGTACAGTGAAAACTAACTCTGCTTCTTGCAGCACTTTTCCTTCTTTTAATTCAGTTACAATTTCCTCTAATGTCATGGCAGGCGATAATTCATATTGTCCGGCCTGGAAACCTGACTCACTTTTATATCTAACATAATAGCGAAAAAATGTCCCGCTTTTAATTATTCCTTCTTCTTCTAAAATTCGACCAATTTGTGTACTTGACGAACCGATTGGAATTTCAACTTGAATCAGTTCTTCGCTTTCTTCATCGAATGATCCGATCGCTGAATTCACGTAATAGTATGCTGAAGTGGCTGCAACCGCACCAACGATTAAAAACAACGTTAAGCAAACAAACACTATTTTTCGTACTAACCTTGCTTGCGCGACCCTCTCCGCATAAATTCTATCGCGCTCATTATCTTTATTTTCACTCATGGGCCTCCCCCTTCCATCTTGTCCATTATACTATAAATTGATAGCCATTTCGTAGAATTTTACAATAAATTCTCAGTTATTATCGAATAATCGGTTATTTTGTTAGTAGCAGGGGGATATTGTAGATTTTCATCACCTTTATGAAGGACACTTCGGCTTCATTTTCTCCTTATTTTGTCCTTCATCGCCTTTATGAAGGACACTTTGGCTTCATTTTCTCCTCGTTTTGTCCTTCATCGCCTTTATGAAGGACACTTCGGCTTCGTTTTCTCCTCGTTTTGTCCTTCATCACCTTTATGAAGGACACTTTGGCTTCGTTTTCTCCTCGTTTTGTCCTTCATCACCTTTATGAAGGACACTTTGGCTTCGTTTTCTCCTCGTTTTGTCCTTCATCACCTTTATGAAGGACACTTTGGCTTCGTTTTCTCCTCGTTTTGTCCTTCATCGCCTTTATGAAGGACACTTTCGCTTCATTTACTCCTTATTTTGTCCTTCATCGCTAGTATTAATGAATATCGTAATATCACCATGTAACATTTACACATCAACTCCATAAGACTTAAAAAAGCATAAAAAAAAGCCCAATTCATTTTATTTGAATTGAGCCCTTTTCCTCTTTATTCGTCGTCTGCCATTTCATTTTCAGTAAATGTATTAAGCATTTCTTCTACCATTTCCCATTCTTCGTCTGTTTCGATTGGGTAAAGGGCGATATCGCTGTCTTCTTCGTCTTTTTCTTCATAGCGGAAAGCGACAACTTCAGTTCCTTCTTCGTCGTCATCCTCTTCACTTTCTCCAACTGGAACTAGTAAAATATATGATTTACCTGTTTCATCAACTGAAAAAGTAAATAACTCTTCAAATAAATGCTCGTCTCCATTTTCATCTGGAATAATAATATGATCTTTTTCTTCTTGTCCCATCTTTAGCACCTCTTATTATTAATATTTCTGATTATCTAAGTACCCTTGCAAAATTAATACCGCAGCCATTTTATCAATGACTTTTTTTCTCTTTTTCCGGCTGACATCTGCTGAAATAAGCATCTTTTCTGCTGCCATTGTTGTAAGACGTTCATCCCATAAAATGATAGGGCAAGATAAGAACGTTTTTAATTTCTCAGCAAATTGTTGACAAGCTTCTCCACTCGGTCCAATCGTTCCATTCATGTTTTTCGGTAACCCGACCACAATTTTTGAAATCGAATATTCTTCTGCGATAGACACAAGTTTGTCGAAGTCCTCTTGCTCATTCTCAGGGTTCCGCATTAGTGTATCCAAACCTTGTGCAGTCCATCCAAGCTCATCACTCATTGCGATTCCTATCGTTTTTGTCCCTACATCTAATCCCAAAATTCTCATTACTTCTCCTTTTGGTGCTGTGACAAATAAGACTTAACTAATTCTTCAATTAGCTCATCTCGTTCTAATTTACGAATTAATGTTCGAGCATCATTATGACGTGGAATATAAGCTGGATCCCCAGATAATAAGTAACCAACAATTTGGTTGATCGGATTATACCCTTTTTCTTCAAGAGCTTTATATACAGAAAACAGTACTTCTTGGACATCAACATCGACTGTGTCATCTTGAAAATTAAACTTCATAGTATTATCCATTGAGCCCATCACAAACACCTCTTTCTAAAACTGCCCTATTAACCATGGGTATTGTTCCCAATACATGGTACTTACCCTCATTGTACACTATAAATGGTTATTTAGGAAATTGATTCTACATATTGTCGAACAAAATTCAGTGCGTCATCCAACTTCTCAGGGTTTTTCCCACCTGCTTGGGCCATATCTGGACGACCACCGCCACCTCCACCGCATCGTGTGGCTACTTCTTTCACAAGTTTTCCTGCATGGTACCCTTGATCAATTAAATCTTTTGAAACAGCTGCTACAATATTGACTTTATCACCATTTGTTGCTCCAAGAACAATCATACCTGTCTCTATTTTTGATTTCAATGTATCAACGATCGAACGGAGATTATCCATATCATTTGCTGCTACCTTTTTGGCAAGTAGTGAAACTCCATTTACTGTTTCGAACTCATTGATTAAATTCCCTGCCTCCATATTACCCAATTTTGAAGCAAGAGATTCATTTTCACGCTGTAATTCTTTAATTTGTTGTTGCAATCCGTTCACACGAGTTGGGACGTCTTTCACATTTTTCGCTTTTACACTTTGGGCAACTTCTTGAAGCAATTCAAGCTGGCTACTGATAAATTCATAAGCGCCTTTTCCTGTCACGGCTTCGATTCGGCGAATGCCCGCACCAATACCTGATTCTGATATAATTTTGAACAAACCAATTTCAGCTGTATTTTTAACATGACAACCACCACATAATTCTAAGCTGTATTCTCCAACTTGAACAACACGAACGACATCACCATATTTTTCACCGAAAAGAGCCATTGCTCCCATCGCTTTCGCTTCTTCTAAGTTTTTATTCATAATATCGACCGAAATTCGATCCCAAATTTTTTCATTTACAATGCTTTCAATTTTTTCAATTTCCTCTTCTGAAATTTGACCAAAATGAGAAAAGTCAAAGCGTAAGCGTTCTTCTGAAACTAAAGAACCTGCTTGGTTAACATGTTCCCCTAACGTATCTTTTAATGCTTGGTGAAGCAAATGTGTCGCCGTATGGTTTTTCACAATGCCATGACGATTTGTTTCTTCAACAGTCGCTGTTACTGTCATCCCTGTTTTCAATGTACCTTTTACGATGGTGACATAGTGAAGGTTTTGTCCATTCGGTGCTTTTTGAACATCTGTTACTTTTGCAATGACACCATCTCCAAACAACTGCCCTTTATCAGCAATTTGTCCACCACTTTCAGCATAAAACGGTGTTGTATTTAATATAATCGTTACTTCATCATCAACACCTGCATAGTCGGTTTTCTCTTTTTCTTTAATCATGAGCTCAATCACTGATTCTGTTTGAAGCTGTTCATAGCCGACAAATTGACTCTCTACTTTTATTTCACCTAGGAGCTGGTCTTGAACTTGCATAGAACCTGTATCTTGTCTTGCTGCTCTTGCTCTGTCTCGTTGTTGTTCCATTTCTTGTTCAAACTCTTCACGGTTAATCGTGAACCCTTTTTCCTCGACATATTCCTCTGTTAAATCGACTGGAAAACCGTACGTATCATAAAGACGGAACACATCTTTTCCTGAGATGACGTTTGATTTTGTTTCAGAAATGATTTTGGCTAATATGTTTAAACCATCGTGTAATGTTTCATGGAAACGTTCTTCCTCATTTTTTATAACTTTTTGAATGAACTCTGTTTTTTCTTTCACTTCTGGATAGAAATCGACCATAATATCGCCAACAACAGGAACAAGTTCATACATAAATGGACGATCAATATTAATTAACTTTGCGTAACGTACAGCACGTCGTAATAATCTTCGCAACACATAGCCTCGACCTTCATTCGATGGTAACGCCCCGTCTCCAATCGCAAAGGCTACTGTACGGATATGATCGGCAATGACTTTAAAAGCAACATCTGTCTCAACATTTGACCCGTATGAAACCGATGTTAATTGTTCCGTTGCTTTAATCGTAGGCATAAACAAATCAGTATCATAGTTCGTTGGTACATCTTGAATAACAGATACCATACGTTCTAATCCCATGCCTGTATCAATATTTTTCTTTGGAAGCGGTGTGTATGTACCATCTGGATTATGATTAAATTGAGAAAATACTAAATTCCATACTTCTAAATAACGCTCATTTTCTCCTCCCGGATAAAGCTCTGGGTCATTTTTATCATCGCCATACTGTTCTCCACGATCATAAAAGATTTCTGTATTTGGACCACTTGGACCTTCTCCGATATCCCAAAAGTTTCCTTCTAACCGAATTATTCTTTCTGCTGGAACACCAATTTTTTCACTCCAAATGTCATAAGCTTCACTATCTTCAGGATGAACAGTTACGGAAAGCTTTTCAGGATCAAAGCCAATCCATTTTTCACTCGTTAAAAACTCCCAAGCCCAAATTATTGATTCTTCTTTAAAATAGTCACCAATGGAAAAATTCCCTAACATTTCAAAAAACGTATGGTGACGAGCTGTTTTTCCAACATTTTCAATATCATTTGTTCGGATTGACTTTTGGGCATTTGTAATGCGTGGGTTTTGTGGTATTACACGGCCATCAAAATATTTTTTTAGAGTAGCAACCCCACTATTAATCCAAAGTAATGTTGGATCCTCAATCGGGACTAAGGATGCACTTGGTTCAATATCATGGCCCTTTTCTTTAAAAAAGTCTAAAAACATTTGCCTAACTTGTGCAGACGATAAATACTTCATTCCATTTCCTCCTTTAATGTTACACATCGTATCCTCATTTTTACCATTTTACACCAACGAAAGAACACAAAAAAAACTCTTGCCCCAAACAAACAGGGACGAGAGTTATCACGCGGTACCACCCTGGTTACAAATGCCTTTAAACATTTATCACCTTAATTGCCATAACGCGGCGTAACGGCAGGTTTTTTTCCTGCACTTCGGAATAGCTTTTCCGTTACTCTTCGTATAACACTTCTTTCAGCCAAGGAAGTGTCTCTCTTTCATACGGGCTGTAACATACTTTGTTCCATCAACGTGTTTCCACTCATTCATTTGTCAATCTTATTATAAAAATGCTATGAACTCTTGTCAATGTCTTAGTCATGGAATGGTTCACTAATATTTGTTCGCACATGCAAAATAATGACTTTGAGGATTGCTAAAGTCGGTACGGCCAAAACAAGCCCAAGAATACCCCCAATTTCAATTCCGACTATAAGAGCAAGCATAATAAGAACTGGATGTAAATGAAGAGTCTTTCCAACAATAACAGGAGATAGGATATTCCCTTCAATTTGTTGGAGGACAAAAATAACTAACACTGTAAACAAAAGCATTTGCCAAGATTGCAATGCTGCTACAATGACAGCAGGAACAGCTCCCATAAAGGCACCAAAGTAAGGAATGATGTCCATCATTCCTATAAACATCCCTAATAAAACAGGGTATGGCATCCCAATTAACCATAGCCCAATCGTCGCTAAAATACCAACACTTAATGAAACAAGGATTTGTCCACGAATATAATTGCCAAAAGATTGGTCAATATCACGAACAAGTGCGACCCCTTCTTTTCTCCATTGTTTTGGAGTTAAATACCAAGCTACTTTTTCAATTAATTTAAAATCCTTCAATAAATAAAAGACAAGAAAAGGAATAATGATAAAATAAATAAACGAATTTACAAGTCCTTTTAAAACCTCTATCCCTCGTTCAACAAGGTCTTCCACTGTCCCTTCAAGCCCTTGAAGCCATTCTTCTAACTGGACTTGAACACCTTCTGGTAAAACAGCAATATGTCGTGTAAATAAATCAATCCATCTTTGAAAGCTTTCAATGTAATAAGGTAGTTGTTCAATGAACATCCGAAATTGCTCAATAATGTATGGGGTACCCCTTACTATGGCATACGTTATCCCACCAAAAAACAAAAAATAAATAATAAGAACAGCAATTGGACGGGGAATTCCCATGCCATGAAAATTTTCAATTATCGGGTGCAATAAATACGTAATTAGTCCTGCAATTAAAAAAGGAATCGCAACCCGAACAAGCAATTGTAATATTGGGAGCCAAACGGGTGATAATTTCATGATTAAAAACAAACATAATAGTAAAATAAACATTGCCGAAAAGCGAATTAACCATTGAGTACTTGTTGTTTTTTCCATCATACCCCCTCCATACCGATATTTTGCTCATCAATCCAAATTTTATGAATGGAGAAGCTAGTGGTCGATAAGGAGACCGAATCGTTGTTGGACAAGGATTGGGCAAATAAGAAAAACCCGGGAGCGTCTTTTCGTTTCAAGCGAAGTGCGGGGCATTGCCCGCTTTTGCTAGAACAAAATTATTTCTTATCTTTAAACAAAAAAAGTTGTTCTAAGAAAAGAAATCCTTTCTTAGAACAACGAACTTATGATTATGCAATTGCTTTTGTTATTTTTCTCGTTACTCGTTTCATTGTCGACTTTTCAGGCATCATCGCTTGGAAATTCATGTTTTTGATTGGTTTAATCATATCTGTCATTCGGTTGCGGCTTTTCTTGTCTCTCATCGTATAAGCCGCTACACCTAAACCAACAGCTAATAGCATTCCGCGCATGTCAAACACCCCTTTTTTACTACATTTCGACTTGCATATCGACATCTTCAAATAAGTCATCCAATGAGCTTAGGGAACCATCTTCTTCGACTTGATGGAGTGAAAGCTTGCCTTTCGTAATCGTCATCTCAACAAAGCAATTCCAACAATAGTATTGGTTCGTACCAATTTTTCCAATGTCTTTGCAATTACAGTTTGGGCATTGCATCGTGTAGGGCCTCCTTTATTCGAGGTTTATCATTAATATATCTTTGCCATATAATAAAGGCTTCGACGTCCTTACGACTTTTTTGCCTTCTTTTATATCAGCAAGTAAACCTTCCGTAACTTCATACCCTACGATGTTGCCCATTTCTTCCATGAAATATACATCTTCTACCAACCCTAATTTTTCTCCCTCAACTGTTAAGAGTGGCATTCCAGCAATCCGCTTTTTGCCTTGCTTTAATGTATACTCATGGATATGGTCTGCTCGTGTAAGATGTTTTTTCCCTTTGATGATAATCCCATCTGGCCCAAACCCTGTAATTGCATCAAGTGGAACAAATTGGTCTTTATGCAGCCATGCTTTAATATCCAAAACAAAACCAATCACTTGTCCTTGCTTATTGATAAACAGATCTTCGATTTTACCAAGCTCTACTCCATTGGTTTGGTCGAATACAGATTTCCCACAAATCGTTTGAAATGTCCGCAAAGTGCATCGCCACCTTTTGTCGAACATTTATAGGATGTGATGCTAACGCATTGTTCATGCTAGTCTGCTTTTTCCATAACTGTTTGTTTTAGCTTATCTACTAACATCGAATGGCGTTCACCATCACCTTGTTGTTTAGCTGCCATTTCCCACGCCTCGATTTCACCACACAAAATGAGAAATTGCTTTGCTCTTGTTACTCCTGTATAAATAAGGTTTCTTCTTAACATCCGATGATATCCTTTTACAACAGGCATGATGACGATCGGGAATTCACTTCCTTGCGCTTTATGAATTGATGTACAATACGCATGGGTAAGTTGAATTAAATCTTTCCTCGTATATAAAATCTCAATTCCATCAAAGGAAACGAGAACTTGGTCTTGCTTCTCAGTGTTTTCTTTCGCATAAAAAATCGCGACAATTTCACCCCGGTCCCCATTATACACTTGTTCTTCGGGATTGTTTACTAACTGCAATACAATATCACCTGTTCTGTAAATCAGATCACCAAATTGAATCTCTCGTCTGCCGTCTTTTTTCGGGTTAAATAATTGCTGCAACTTACGGTTTAGTTCTTCAATTCCTGCCACTCCCCGGTACATTGGGGCTAACACTTGAATCTCTTTAGCACTATAGCCTTTTTTCATTGCATTTGAACACACTTTTTCAATGACTTGGTGAACTTGCGGAATACTACATGGAAAAAAACTTCGATCCTTTTGTTGCACATGAAAATTGTCAGGAAGAGTTCCACTTTTAATTTCATGCGCTAAATCAATAATCGACGACCCTTCTGCCTGGCGATAAATCTCTGTTAAAGCAACAATGGGAATGACATTTGCATCAATAAAATCCCGTAATACTTGTCCTGGACCAACAGAAGGTAGCTGGTCTTGGTCACCTACGAGTACAACTTGCATCGTATCAGGAATCGATTTAAATAATTGATTCGCTAACCAAATATCGACCATCGATACTTCATCAACAATGAGTAAACGGCCTTCTAGTGGACTGTCTTCATCACGTTCAAAACCACCATTGCCACCTTTCCATCCTAATAAACGATGAATGGTAAGGGAAGGTAATCCGGTTGCTTCGCCCATTCGTTTCGCCGCCCTTCCTGTAGGAGCAACAAGTAACACGGGGAAAGGCTCGTCCTTTTTATAATCCTTTGGTTCCAGTGAATAACCATGGAGCTTTGCAAACACTTCAACAATTCCTTTTATGACTGTTGTTTTCCCAGTTCCTGGTCCACCGGTTAAAATCATTGCTGGTGACGTAATCGCTGTTTTTATCGCTTCTCTTTGCGTTGGTGCATACTCCATTTTTTCTAGCTCTTCAAGTTCACCTAACGCCTTGTAAAACTCTGATTCAGGATATTCATTATCTTTTTCACTGTTTATTAATCGTTTAACGTTTGTGACGATACCTTTTTCCGCAAAAAATAATGAAGATAAGTAGACACGCTCTTCTTCCATCACTATTTTATCTTCTTCATGTAAGGCAAGTAATTGTGTGGAAACCTCTGCCTCTTCGATCACAACAGTCTCAGACGATAACATGGAGCTTACTTCTTTACATAAATCATGTTTGTATAGAAACACATGACCTTCTTGCATGCATAACTCATGAAGAAAATAAACACACCCTGCTTTAATTCGGTCAGGATGATTTCCCGTTAATCCAATCGCTTCCCCTAATAAATCAGCCCGTTTAAATCCAATCCCTTCCACATCATGAATAAGCTTGTATGGACTTGAGCGAATAATCGTAAGTGCCTCTTCTTTATACGTTTGAAATATTTTCATCGTCAATTCTAAACCAAAACCATACTGTGATAATTCGGTAATTAATTGTTCAACCCCTTGAAATTCAACAAGTTGATTATATAAAACAGCCGCCTTGTCTGCTGGCAATTTAGGAACATCTTGAAGCACATTGCGGTCGGCTAAAATTTTCGATAACGCTTTTTCTCCAAGCGCTTCGACTACGGTTTCTGCTGTTTTTTTCCCGATTCCAGGAAAACGATCGCTTGACAAAAATTGAATGACACCAGCTGCAGTTCTTGGAACATCTCTTGAAAATGCATTGACTTTAAACTGAAGCCCAAAGCGTGGATGTTCTGCAAAATCCCCACTAAAAATATAAACACCATTCGGCTCTACTGTAGGCAGAATCCCAACGACTGGCACGGTCTTTTCTTTTAGCTTTTCAGAGGACTGCAAAACAAACACTTGAGCGACCGTATAATAATTATCTGGGTTATGAAAAATAATATGACTTACTTCACCTTTTATATAAGAAGTCTCATCCTCATGCAAAGGAACTTGTTGTGACATAACTCGTCGCCCCTTATTGTTTTAAACGTTCCAACATTTGTTTTTTTCCATGACCTGCTAAGACGTGGTCTGGTTGAATTTGAATCGCTTTATTAAATAACTGGAATGCTTTTTCAAAATTCTCTTTATAAGCATACGCAACTCCAAGGTTAAAATAAGCATCTGTATGTGTAGAATCTTTAGCAATCACCTGTTCAAACTGATGGATCCCCTCATCGATTTGATTTAATTGAGCAAGGCATAACCCATATTGAAAGAGGGCTGCCAGATCGTCTTCATTCAATTCAACTGCTCGTTGTAAATGAGCAAGTGCATAAGCAAAATGATTTTGATGATATAATGACATTCCAAGCATAAAATGTGTATCTGCTGTATCTAAATGATGCTCTAGTGCAAGCTTAAACATTTTAGCTGCTTCATTATACTTTTCCGATTTATAAAATCCATTCCCTGCCCCATAATAAGCCGTTGCCGTCTTATCATCTAGTTCTATCGCTTTATCAAAAAACAACATCGCTTTTTCAATATCGTTGACGATAACTAATAAATTCCCAAAGTTTACATACCCTATCGGATCTTGAGGATTTTCTTCAATCGCGTCATGTAAGCATTTTGAAGCTTCCTCATAGTTTCCTTGTTCCATCGCTTGAATACCAAGCTGGAGATTTGATTCCATTTCGCTCTTCCTTTCACGCTTATCTTGTTACATTAAGTATATCAAACCTTATTCTAAAAATCGTTACTTCTAGAATAAACTTTCAAAGCTTCACTGCTATACCAAAATTTTTATACTTCCTTATATGGTCAAAAAAACGCCTTTGAGCTTCATACTCAAAAACGTTTTGTTTATGGCCAATCATTTATTTACTTTATCAATCGTTCCCCCACCAAGACAAACATCACCATCATAAAAAACAACCGCTTGTCCAGGTGTTACGGCTCGTTGTCGTTCATCAAAGACAACATGGACAGTACCATCTTCATTTCGAGTCACCGTCACACCTTGATCAGGCTGACGATAACGAAATTTCGCCGTACAATGGAACGTTTCAGGCTTTGGTGCTTCACTAATCCAATTTACATTTACCGCTGTTAATGATGCCGAATATAACCCTTCATGATGGTAACCTTGTCCGACATAAAGAATATTGTTTTTTATATCTTTATCAATGACAAACCATGGTTCACCAGCTCCACCAATTCCAAGTCCTTGTCGTTGTCCAAGCGTATAATACATAAGCCCATCATGTTTCCCTTTTTCTTCTCCATTTAATGTAAGCATCGGTCCAGGTTGAGCTGGTAAATAAGAACTTAAAAACTCCTTAAAGTTTCGCTCCCCAATAAAGCAAATTCCCGTACTATCTTTCTTTTTCGCTGTTGCTAAATTAGCCTGTTCCGCAATTTTCCGTACGTCTTGTTTAGGAAGATGACCAATCGGGAACATCGCTTTTGCCAATTGCTCTTGACTTAGCGCATTTAAAAAATACGTTTGGTCTTTATTTTGATCAGATCCACGGATTAGTTGGACTTCCCCATCTTGATAGGCAAGCTGTGCATAATGGCCCGTAGCAACATAATCCGCACCTAATGTAAGGGCATGTTGTAAAAAAGCTTTAAACTTAATTTCTTTATTACACATAACGTCAGGGTTTGGTGTTCGTCCTGCACGATATTCATCTAGAAAATATGTGAATACTTTATCCCAATATTGCTTTTCAAAATTAACAGCATAATAAGGAATTTCAATTTGGTTACATACTTTGATGACATCTTCATAATCTTCTGTCGCTGTACAAAACCCATTTTCATCTGTGTCATCCCAGTTTTTCATAAAAATGCCGATAACATCATAACCTTGTTGTTTTAATAAATAAGCTGTAACAGAAGAGTCTACTCCCCCACTCATACCAACAACAACCCTGATTTCCTCCGGTTTTTTCTCTCGTTGTCCATTCATTTTTGTCACCACCGTTCTTATCTATCTTTGTATCCGTTTAATCGCTTTAATCGTTTCATTCGCAACGGTTTCAATTTGCTCTAGTGTATTGCCATACCCAAAACTAAACCGTATCGCAGAACTATTTTTTTCATGACCAGGGCTAATCGCTTCTAATACATGAGAGATTTGTAATGTTCCCGCCGTACA
This sequence comes from Alkalihalobacillus sp. LMS39, assembly GCF_022812285.1. Lineage (NCBI taxonomy): Bacteria > Bacillati > Bacillota > Bacilli > Caryophanales > Bacillaceae > Alkalihalobacillus > Alkalihalobacillus sp. LMS39. The sequence continues at coordinate 1,709,321 of NZ_CP093300.1, read as the reverse complement.
AGCAGACCCACTTGAAGCTGCGATCCCGACTAAATCCAAATTAACAAGCAATGATTCAACACTAACTCCTGCAAAACTGACATTTAAAATATGAGGTAGCGACGTTGAGGCTGAACCATTTCTTACATACTTTACGCCCTCAGCAGTCCAAATATCAAGCATTTTGTCTTGAAATTGTTTATACAACACTCTCTTCTCTTCCCGTTGTTCATCGAGAAGTTCTGCTGCTTTCGCAAATCCAACGATACCAGCAACATTTTCTGTTCCCGCTCGACGTTTACGCTCTTGTTCTCCACCGAACAATGATGGTAAAAAGGACCTTCCTTTTCTTGCAAATAACATCCCGACCCCTTTTGGGCCATTAATCTTATGAGAAGAAACAGATAAAAAATCTACATTTAGCTCGTTCACATTAAGCCGTTCAATCCCATATGCTTGGACAGCGTCTGTATGGAAAGCAATGTTTCTTTCTTTTAAAATTGCTCCAATTTCTGCAATCGGCTGAACCGTACCAATCTCATTATTTCCATACATAATTGTAACTAAAATCGTGTCCTCTTTCATTTCGTTCACAACGTCTTGAACATTGACTTCCCCTTGGTCATTTACTGGAACATACGTTACTTCAAAACCAAGCTCTTCTAACGATTTACATGAATGCAATACTGCATGATGTTCAATCGTTGTTGTGATAATATGTTTCCCTTTATGTTGATTTCTTTTTGCATAACCGATAATAGCAATATTATCGGCTTCTGTTCCTCCACTTGTAAATATAATTTCCTCTGGAGTAGCCCCTATCGTCTTAGCTAGCATCATCCGAGCTTTATCGAGCGCTTGCCTGCTTTGGCGACCAAAACGATGAATGCTTGATGGATTCCCAAACTGCTCTGTAAAAAAAGGCAGCATTTCCTCCACCACAGTCGGATGGACAGGCGATGTTGCCGCATGATCCACATAAATTTCATTCACTTTTTCTTCCTTCTTTCCTTACCCAGTCATTTAAATATAGAACATATAATATTCTTGTTTTCCATTATCCTCATAATTTGCAAGATCTTCTAATGTTGTGCTGTCTAATACATCTTTAACAGCATCACGAATTTTAATCCATAAATCCCGCTTTGCTGGCTCTTCATCATCCATCACTTCTACTGGGCTAATCGGTCCTTCAAGGACACGAATAATATCACCAGCTGTAATTTGATTTGCTTCTTTCGCTAACATATATCCACCATAAGCACCGCGAACACTTTTTACTAAGCTTGCATTGCGCAGTGGTGCAATTAATTGTTCTAAGTAATGTTCTGAAAGGTCATGTTCTTTTGCAATTGATTTTAAAGAAATAGGACCTTCTCCAGCTTTTTTAGCTAATGCCATCATGATGGTGAGCCCGTACCGCCCCTTTGTTGATATCTTCATGTATTTCCCCTCTTTCTAATAAATAATCTACAAGCGTTTGACATTGAGGCAACGTAATTCCTACAATTGGCCCAATTCCAAAACAAAAGATAAGTGTCCCGATAAAAACAGGTCCACCTAGTAAATATCCTATTGTTAACACGACGATTTCCATCGCCCCACGAACCCATTGTACTTTCCACTTTGTTTTCTCCGTTATCGCTAACATTAAACTATCTCTTGGACCAGCTCCACATTTTGGAGCTAAATATAATGCCATCCCATAGCCCATCACGATAATACCTACTATTAACATGATGATTTTTAAGACAATTGTCGATGGTGTCACAAGAAAGTATAAAAAAATATCAATAAAAACACCAACTAACACCATATTGACAAAGGCACCAAGCTTCGGCCACTCTTTGGTTATCAGTGTCGCTACTGCTATAATACAAAATCCAGATATAATTGTCCAAGAGCCAACCGTTAACCCAAACTGCATCGTAAGTCCAATATGAAACACATCCCAAGGGGCACTTCCTAATTCAGCTTTAATCATTAGGGAAATACCAAAGGACATAATCACTAATCCAACCATAAAAAACGCCCACCGTAATGCGAGTCGCTTTATTTTATTTCTCTTTATGTTTGTATGACCCAAAAATATCCCTGCTCTCCCACACCTAAAAATAAAGTCTAAGCCATTATAGCATGAAAAAAATGGCATTAGGTATTTATTTTTGTTTTCGTAATTTCTCGATTCTTGCATACAGTTCAGCTAATCGCTTCTCTTTTCCTGTTTCTTTTGGAATGTAATATTTACGATCTTTTAGTGGTTCTGGCAAATATTGTTGATTGACCCATCCACCATGCTCATGGGGATATTTATACTCTACTCCTCGACCAAGCTTACTTGCACCTGAATAATGGGCATCTTTTAAATGGTCTGGAACATCTCCAATTTCGATTGCCCTAATATCTGCTAACGCTTTGTCTAATGCCTTATATGCTGTATTTGACTTCGGTGACAAGCATACTTCAATCACTGCAACAGACAATGGAATTCTAGCTTCTGGTAATCCAAGCTGTTCGGCTGATTGAATCGCAGTAAGGACGGTTTGAGCTACTTCGCTATTCGCTAAACCAACATCTTCCCATGCTGTCACTAGTAATCTGCGACAAATCACCGCTAAATCTCCAGCTTCTATTAATCTTGCTAAATAATGAAGCGCCGCATCGACATCCGATCCACGTAAACTTTTTTGAAATGCACTAATAATATTATAATATTGCTCCCCTTGTTTATCATAATGAAGTGACTTCTTTTGCAAGCACTCTTGTAAAACTGACGCTTCAATATAGAGGCTCCCCTCTTCCTTATCTTCTGTCGAGCGAACGGCAATTTCTAACGCATTTAATGCGGCTCTAATATCTCCACCACAGCTTTGTGCTAAAAAACGCAAGCCTTCTTCTTCCACTTCAATTGGAACCGCCCCTAATCCTTTCTTCTCATCGGCTAATGCCCGTTCGAGCACCGCATAAATATCATCAGGTGTTGGGTAATGCAATTCCAAAATCGTACACCTGGATTTAATCGCATTATTAATTTCAAAATAAGGATTTTCTGTTGTTGCTCCAATTAATATAATCAAACCATTTTCCAAATATGGAAGCAAAAAATCTTGTTGTGCCTTATTAAAGCGATGAACTTCATCGACAAATAAAATGCTAGTCCCTTCAAATTTCGCTTGCCCGACAATGGCTTCCATATCTTTTTTACCAGAAGACACCGCATTAATTTGATGGAAAGGCATGTTCGTCATATGAGCTACAACATTGGCGATCGTCGTTTTCCCCGTTCCAGGTGGTCCAAATAAAATAATGGAGCTCAATCGATTTGATTTCAACATTCTCGTTAATAATTTTCCTTCTCCTACGATATGATTTTGCCCAACAATATCTGCTAATGTTGTTGGTCTCATCCGATAGGCAAGCGGTTCTTCTTTCCACATAATGACACCTCTTTAGTTATAAACGTTCCTTTTTATTCGCATGCCTTTTATTTTACATGGAAATGCCTCCGAAAAAAAGAAAGCTATCAAATTAATATTCTGTAGTATACATCGTAGATTTCTTGGAAATAGTATAGATAAAAAATAAATTTAGGAGTGAAAACTATGAAAGTTAGACAAGATGCATGGTCACACGAAGATGACGTTCTACTTGCAGAAACAGTATTAAAACATATTAAAGAAGGAAGCACCCAATTACGTGCTTTTGATGAAGTCGGCGATGAGCTTCATCGTACATCAGCAGCATGCGGATTCCGCTGGAACGCTGTTGTCCGTCAAAAATATATCAGTGATATTCGTGAAGCAAAAAAAGAAAGGAAAGAACGCAAACGAGCAGCTTCATACCTTTCTTCAGTAACCAAACGAGCGGTTCAACCTGAGCTGTACATGCCACAGCAACAGTCTGTCAATCAACCGATCTCGTTATCTGTTGTCATCGAGTATTTAAAAACATTAAATACCGAATCGAACGGAACACAAGCACTAAAAAGAGAAAATGAAAAGCTATTAAAAGAAAATCTTGATCTTCTTACGAAAAACAAAGAGTTAGAAGCAGAGCTTTCGAAATTACAAAATGATCATCATGTTATTGAAGAAGACTATCAATCATTGATTCAAATTATGAATCGTGCAAGACGAATGGCTATTTTACAAGATGATGACTCCATTGCTCCAGCGACATTTAAAATGGACAAAAACGGAAATTTAGAAAAAGTAGCAAAATAAAAAACGTCTCATCAGGTCAACCTGATGAGACGTTTTTTTTGTATTAGCGGTTAATCGTAATATCTTTTAACAGTGATGTTACGACATGTCCAGCCATAATTAACCCCGATACAGACGGAACAAACGCATTAGATGATGGAGGCATTTTCGCTTTACGGATCGGACCTGTTTCTGCAGCTTCAGGAACGATTTCTTTACGAACTTCTTCTCTAATTTTTATCGGCTGCTCATCTGAAAACACAACATTAATGCCTTTATGAATTCCTTCTTTTCGTAGTTTCGTGCGAATCACTTTAGCAATAGGGTCATAACTTGTTTTTGAAATATCGGCAATACGTAAACGGGTTGGATCTAATTTATTGGCAACACCCATACTCGAAATGATCTGGATTTTACGTTGTAAACATTGTTTCATCAAGTGGATTTTATATGAAATCGTATCACTTGCGTCAATAACAAAATCTAAGTTATGCTCAAAAAATGATTCATACGTTTCTTCCGTATAAAACATTTTAAGTGCCACAACTTCACACTCCGGATTAATGTCTGCAATCCGTTCTTTCATTAATTCTACTTTTTGCTGTCCGACTGTTGACAACAAGGCATGGATTTGACGGTTTACATTCGTTATATCCACATCGTCTTTATCAACTAACACAATTTTACCAACACCGGAACGAGCTAGAGCTTCCGCTGAAAAAGATCCAACACCACCAACACCTAATACTGCCACAGTGCTGTTCTTTAATATATGTAAGCCATCTTTTCCAATCGCTAATTCATTTCGTGAAAATTGGTGTAACATTTTAACTCTCCTCCAGAACCTTGAATTTACATGTATATACTCGGAATAGACTATATCATAGCTGTAATAAAAAGAAAAGCTGTCTAGATCTATTGTCTTGCCGCCGCTTAGATCTTTTAATATCAGCCAATTAACAAGTCCGTTCCATTGCGTTACAGCCACTCGCTTTCCGTGGTGAGGTGCCGAGCCTCCTCGGTACTAATGCCTGTGGAGTCACTTCCGCTACATTTTCACCAAAATTCAAAATTTGCTTGTGGTATACAAAAGGCGAAAAAGACTAGTAAAATTACAAATCTTATTCTGAGACAAAAAGCATTTCTCTTTTCTTTATTATTAGCGCATATGCAAAAAACAATCCGAAATGGAGAAAATATAAAAAACCCGACCGGAAGTCGAGTTTTTTATAACAGTATGTAGATGGGAGAGCCCCAGCAGTGCCGTAATGAACTTGGTTTTGAACCTGCTCTCGCAGGTGGGTGCTTTGCTTTATTATTCAAGCTTCCTACTTTCCTAATGTAGGCTTGCAATTAGAATAAAGACGGAAGCTCCCGCATATTTAGTGTTGGCTCAAAACGGAAAGTATCCTACGTACACCATAGGACTCAATGTTTCTATGGGCTTATTATAACACAGAAAATAGCCCTTCAACAAGCAAATTTCACTGTTCTTTAAATTGCCACGTTTGTCGCAAATTTGGAATCAAGATGACTGATATGTTACAGTAAATGAAAGAATAACAATAAAGGAATGTTGATATTGAAACCTCTCGCAACTCAACCATGTGTCGAAATGAAACAAGAAATTCACTGGACAGGAAAATGCACTGTTGAAACATCCTATACAATTGAATTATATGAAGACGAAGTGATAGCAAAACAAAAACGCTATCCTTTAAAAAATGTGTTTGACGTTTCTTTTTACGGACAAAATGGCGCGATTGGATTTTTATACTTGCATACAAACACTGGGGTTATTTCTTTTTTTGTCAAAACAAAACCGACGCAATTTATGAACACTTTTTTTGAGCTAAAACAAGATAACCCTGATGGTTAACTTCGATTAAATAACAAGTTGTTGAATTGTTTCTTGACTCGTAAATCCGAGAACAGGAAACCACGGTAATTGAAGTTGGCTTAATTGTTTTTCTTGCACTTGAAATACTTTTACAAGAAACGCCATTCCTTTTTCATTTTCAAACGTCGATTCAATATGGAAATGAAGCGATTTTAACTCTTCTTGCCATGGATAGTGACTTCCTTTCGCTTGAAACACAAGAATCGTTGTATGTTCTAGATCTGTTTGTTCGTTTTGTAATCCTTGTTCATACACTCGATGAAAAGATTCTTTTTGAAGTAATACAAAGTCTTCAACCATACTGTTTGATGTTGCCTCTTTTCCTGCTCCTGGTCCACTGAAAACTAGCTCACCGATATCATCCCCTTCTAAACAAACTGCATTTGTCACTCCGCGGATAAAGGATAGTGGATGTGTCGGTGCTAAAAATGATGGCGAAACATACCCTTCGACTTTTCCATTGTTGAACGTCGCTTCGGCAATTAACTTTAATTTTAAACCTAGTGATTCAGCAAGCCCAATTTGCCAATCTTCCACAGCGGTTAACCCACAGCAAGAAATCGCTTCTTTTTCCGGCCAAATTCCAAAACATAATTTACTTAAAATTCGAAGCTTATACCAAGCATCAATGCCTTCTACATCATTTGTTGGGTCCGCTTCTGCATACCCTAATGTTTGTGCATTCGCTAACGCTTCAACGAAACTTTTTTTCTTTTCATTCATTTCAGTAAGAATGTAATTTGTCGTCCCATTTAAAATACCTGACACCTTACTAATCTTTGTTGTCGCTAAGTTCGCTCGCAAACTATTAATAATTGGAATTCCTCCGCCAACTGCTGCTTCATAGCCAAAATAAACACCATGAGCAGCTGCAACTTCCTCAAGTTCTTTTCCATGCATAGCAACAAGGTCTTTATTTGCTGTAATCACTGGAACCTCTCTTTCTAAAAAGTGAAGGATATATGATTTCGTAGGTTCCATTCCACCTGCTGCTTCAAAGACAACATCAAAATTTAATTGTAAAAACTCAGCTGGGTTATTTGTTAAAAGAGCTCCCTTTATTTTTGTGACTCGTTCTTTTTGGTGATGTTTCACTAAAATGGCTGTAATGTTCACTTCTTCGCCTAGTCGTTTTTCTAGCAATTTCTTTGTTTTTTCTATCCGTTCATAAACACCAGAACCGACTGTTCCAAACCCAATTAAACCAATTGATATCATATGTACTCTCCCCTTTAGTTAACTAAAATTAAGCTTAATTCAACGATAAAGCCAAATAAAAAAACCTTTCCCGATAAGGAAAGGTTTCATTTTTTTTATAAATTCGCCTTTACTTATCTCTCAGAGTTTTCACTCTGCTGAATTTAGCACCTTTGTTTGTATGGCTCTACAAACAGGTTGCCGGGTGTCATAGGGTCAGTCCCTCTACCACTCTCGATAAGTTATTTGATTGTTTTATTGTTGTTGAATTTGATTATACGCGTCAAGACAAGAAACTGTCAACGACTAATTTACACTTGCGCTTTCTCTTCTTTTTTCTCTTCAACGACTTGCAAATGCAAATCCTTTAATTGAGCGTCGCTTACTCCACTTGGCGCATTCGTTAATAAACAGCTTGCACTTGCCGTTTTCGGGAAAGCAATCGTATCGCGTAAATTCGTACGACCCGCTAATAACATAACAAGTCGATCTAAGCCGAGCGCGATTCCTCCATGTGGTGGAGTTCCATATTCGAATGCATCTAATAAAAATCCGAATTGTTCTTTCGCTTCTTCTTCACTGAAACCTAAAGCTTTGAACATTTTCTCTTGGACGTCTCGTTGGTAAATTCGTTTTGAACCACCACCAAGCTCATAGCCATTTAACACTAAGTCATAAGCTTCAGCACGAATTTGTCCAGGGTCTGTATCTAAAAAGTGAAGGTCTTCTTCTTTTGGACTTGTAAACGGATGATGAAGGGCAACATAACGATTTGCATCTTCATCAAACTCAACTAATGGGAAGTCAACAACCCATAAGAAATTATATTTTGTTTCATCAATCATATTAAACTGCTTTCCAAATTTTAAGCGTAACGCTCCAAGCGCATCATACACAACTTGCTTTTTATCAGCACCAAAGAACAACAAGTCTCCTGGTTCTGCATTCATCGCCGCTTTTACATTTTGTGTCTCTTCTTCATTTAGAAATTTCGCGATTGGCCCTTTTAACTCATTTTCTTCCACTTTCAACCAAGCTAATCCTTTTGCACCATAAATCGCAACAAACTTCGCTAGGTCATCAATTTCTTTTCGTGTTAATTTAGAAGAACCGTCTTTTAAGTTTAAGCCTTTTACAATTCCTCCGTTAGCCACCGCGTTTGTAAACACTTTAAACTGAGAGTCTTTTACGATATCCGTTAACTCAACCAATTCTAATGCGAATCTTGTATCTGGTTTATCAGAGCCATATCGATTCATTGCCTCATCATAAGTGATTCGTTCAAATGGGGCTTGAATCTCTAACCCTTTTGTTTCTTTCATCACCTTTGCCATCATCTCTTCTGTCATCGATAACAAATCATCAGTCGCCATAAACGATGTTTCAATATCGACTTGTGTAAATTCTGGCTGGCGGTCTGCCCGTAAGTCTTCATCACGGAAACAACGAACGATTTGATAATATCTTTCAAACCCAGACACCATTAATAATTGTTTAAATAATTGTGGTGATTGTGGTAAAGCGTAAAATTCACCATGATGAACACGACTAGGCACTAAATAATCACGCGCTCCTTCTGGTGTGCTTTTTGTTAACATCGGTGTTTCAATTTCATAAAAATGAAAGTCATCAAGAAAGTTACGAATTAATTTCGTTGTTTGATGACGCATTTTAAACGTTTCTTGCATATCTGGACGTCGTAAATCAAGGTAACGATATTTTAAGCGAACATCTTCAGAAGCATCTGTATCGGCTTCAATTTGAAAAGGAAGTGCTTTAGATGCGTTTAAAATTGTGACTTTAGAAACATGAACTTCCACTGTTCCAGTTGGAATCTTTTCGTTTATCGTTTCAGTATCACGCTTCACAACAACACCTTCCACATCCAGTACATATTCACTACGTACTTTATCTGCAATGGTATGTGCTTCTTCTGAGATTTCTGGATTAAATACAACTTGCACAATTCCAGAACGGTCACGTAAATCAATAAAAATAACTTGTCCTAAATCACGACGAGTTTGAACCCATCCTTTGAGTTGGACATGGTCCCCTATTGTTTTTTCAAGTATCTCTCCACAGTAATGACTTCTTCCTATCATTTTTGCTCCTCCTTATACTCTTGCTTTCATATATTCGATAAATGTATCTAACGAGATTTCTTCTTGTTCTTTAGAATCCATTGATTTGACATTGATTTTGTTTGCTTTTAGTTCATCTTCACCAAGAACGGCCGTATATTTTGCTTGGTGACGGTCTGCTGCTTTAAATTGTGCTTTTAGTTTTCGATCAAGATAGTCTTTTTCTGCCCGAACCCCTGCTTTTCGAAGCTCAAATAATAATGAAGTTGCCTTATCCTTCGCTTCTTCACCAAGAGCAACGACATAACAATCAAGCGTTTCATCAATAGGGACCGTTACTTTTTGCGCTTCTAAAGCCATAATAAGTCGCTCAATACTTAACGCAAAACCAATTCCGCCTGTCTCAGGTCCACCAATCTCCTCAACTAACCCGTTATATCTCCCACCACCACATAATGTTGTAATCGCACCAAATCCATCACCATCTACCATAATTTCAAATGCTGTATTTGTATAGTAATCAAGTCCGCGAACAAGGTTTGGGTCTAACACATAGGAAATATTCATATCTTGTAAATACATTTTCACTTTCTCAAAGTAAGCGACAGATTGCCCATTTAAATAATTTATAATGGAAGGCGCAGTCGCCATTAATTCATGGTCACGATCTTTTTTACAATCTAAAATTCGAAGTGGATTTTTTTCTAATCGTGATTGACAATCACTGCAAAACTCATCAATTCTCGGTTGAAAATGTTGAATTAACGCTTCACGGTGAGCGTTTCGACTTTCTTTATCACCTAGACTATTAATCACTAATTTTACGTTTTTCAATCCTAACTCACGATAAAATTCCATAGCTAGGGCGATTACTTCGGCGTCAATAGCAGGGTCATTGCTTCCAATCGCTTCTACTCCAAATTGAACAAATTGCCGCATTCGTCCAGACTGTGGGCGCTCATAACGAAACATTTGGCCAATATAATATAGTTTTGTTGGTTGAGACGGGTTTCCGAACAGTTTATTCCCGACAAACGCACGAACTGCCGAAGCCGTTCCTTCTGGACGTAACGTTAAGCTACGGTCACCGCGGTCAGTAAAGGTGTACATTTCTTTTTGAACGATATCCGTTGTATCACCAACTCCACGCAGAAAAAGTTCTGTATGCTCAAAAATAGGAGTTCGAATTTCTTTGTAATTATACCTTCTGCAAATGTCATGCGCTTTTTGTTCAACATACTGCCAAATTTCAGATTGTCCGGGTAAAATGTCCTGTGTTCCCCTTGGAATTTGGATATTCATGTTAACTTCCCTCCACTTACTTGATTCTTTATTATGTAAACGAAATAAAAAAACTCCCATCCCTGATCTTATGAGATCAGGGACGAGAGTTATATTCCCGTGGTGCCACCCTAATTGAAGTTTGAAACACTTCCACTTTAAGCAGTTAACGCCTGCTTACGTTTTCTCCTACTCATTTTGTTCAGAGAAAAGCCTCAAAGGTGTTCGTTCATTAAGGTTCATGGAGGAATAGTTTCAGCCCACGCTATTCCCTCTCTTACCATTTCGCTCTTAACTACTTTTCCTTGTCTTCAGCATATATAATATAGTACGTTCACATTTGATTTCTATCATACGAATGAACGCCGGTGATGTCAACATTTTTTACAGAATAAATTAGTTTCGCTCGATTTTTTTCTTCAAATATTTAATATCTCGAACAGACATTCCAAATTCACTTGCTAATTCGATATGACTTTGTTGCTGTTCTCGTTCGATAAAATCGTGGAAGTCAACTGTGAAAAGTTGATTTCCATTGCTCTTAAGTTGTTGGTTCATGCTAGCTCGCATCAATATTCGCTCCTTTTTCTGTCAATATTCACTAGCATAACCAAATGTATAACAATTCTTACATCCTTTTAAAAAATATAATTGACAAAAACTCAATTATACTGTAGCATCAGCTATGAATTAAATATACCTCGTTAGGTGAGGCTCCTGTGCAGGAGATACGCTGCTGCCCAAAAACGTCCAAAGACGCCAATGGGTCAACAGAAACCATCGACATAAGGTGGTTTTTAATGTAGCTGGCTTAGACCTATGCCGCACAGTGCTAAAGCTCTACGAATGGAGGAGAACATTATTTGTTGTACTGTGATCAGATCACATGACATCTTGTTTTTGTTGTAGTTAAAACACCTTCATTCGTTGAAGGTGTTTTTTTACGTTTATTTTGGAGGTGGTGTGAAATGGATAGCGGCCCTGAACCAGATTCATATGATTTTTTATTGAAGAATTGGGGAAAACAAAAATATAAAGCGGAAAACCATTCACACCACCAACGGTATGTATGGTTCTCCTAGAGGAGGAATCACAGTGGTACGTCTAACAAGACATACTCGTGAACAATACACTCAACAAATTGTTCATGCGATTAACGTCAATCAAATTGAAGAGTTTCGAAATCTTTTTTTAGAATTACATCCAACTGACCAAGCTGATATTTTTGATGAATTCAGTAAGGACCAACGAAAACGGGTGTATGAGTTTTTATCGCCGCCTGAATTCGCGGAAGTATTCCAAGGTCTTGATGTTGACCTTCAGAAAACAACCTTACTCGAATTGGATGACACGTATGCTTCAAAAATGTTTAACGATATGTATGCAGATGATGTAGCAGACTTCCTTCATGAAATTCAAAGCGGTAAAGCGGATAGCATTTTAAAAGCGATGGATAAAGAAGAAGCAGAAGATGTAAAAGAACTTTTAGCATACCCACCAGAAACTGCTGGGGCAATTATGACGAAAGAATTTATTTCTATCACTGCCACTAGTTCTGCCGCTCATGTCATTGAACAGTTACGTAAAGAGGGTCCAAATGCCGAAACGATTTATTATTTATATGTTGTCGATGACAGTAACCAACTTGTTGGTGTAGTGTCGCTACGTGATTTAATTACAGCACCACAGCATGAATCAATTGAGCAAATTATGAGCAATCGTGTTCTTTCTGTTACCGTAACAGATGATCAAGAAGATGTGGCTAAGTTCATTAAGAAGTATGATTTTTTAGCCGCACCAGTTGTAACAGCAGATGGAACATTAGTTGGTATTGTCACTGTCGATGATGTCATCGATGTTTTAGAAGAAGAAACAGAAGAAGACTTTGGTGAAATTACGGCGGCAAGAGGGTCGCTTGATGCTTCGATTTCTTCTTTTACTGCAGCTAAAAAACGGGCACCTTGGATTATTATGTTAATGTTTCTCGGTTTAATTACCGCTGAAGTCATTGGGACGTTCGAAGAAACACTTGAAGCCGTTATTTTACTTGCCGTATTTATCCCACTTATTATGGATTCAGCCGGAAATACAGGAACGCAAGCATTAGCTGTTGTTGTCCGCGGTTTAGCACTTGGCAATGTGGAGCGGGGTTCAATTGGAAAAATGCTAAAACGTGAGTTTGGTACGGGAATTATGTTAGGACTTATTTGTATGTTAACATTGCTTATCATTGTTCCGTTTTTATACTCTGATGGTGGATTATTACTAGCCGGTATTGTAGGAGTCTCATTATTTTTAACATTAAGTATTGCCACAATGGTTGGGGCTACCATTCCTTTAATTATTAATAAGTTGAAAATTGACCCTGCTGTTGCATCAGGTCCTTTTATTACAACAATCAATGATATCCTTGGATTACTCATTTATTTTTCAATTGCAACGGCCCTTTTAGATTATTTACCTCAATAAGTATACGCAATAGCTTCGTTAGGTGAGGCTCCTGTGTTGGAGATATGCTGCTGCCCAGAAATGTCGAGAGACGCCAATGGGTCAACAGAAACTATCGAGTAAGGTAGTTTTTAATGTAGCTGGAATATCCTATGCCACACAGTGCTAAAACTAAAACGTCAGAAGTGGTATTGGCTTATTAAGCATCTTCTTTCGTAGAAGGTGCTTTTTATAAACGTATCGAAATACAATCTGACAAAGAAAAGGAGGATCGCTATGTTCGTCAATTATGAACTGCTGCTGAAATTATGTATTGCCCTTGTATTTGGAATGTTAATTGGAATTGACCGACAATTAAAACACAAACCACTCGGTCTAAAAACCGCGATGGTCATTTGTGTTGCTAGTTGTCTAGTTACCATTGTATCAATCGAATCTTTTTATAAGTTTGCCACTCCTACGTATCATGCGATGGATCCGATGCGATTAGCGGCGCAAATTGTTAGTGGCGTTGGTTTTTTAGGAGCAGGTGTCATATTACGAAGACAAAATGATGTGATTTCTGGTCTGACTAGTGCGGCTATGATTTGGGCAGCATCTGGTCTTGGAATTGCCGTTGGCGCTGGATTTTATGTTGAAGCACTCATTGCTGTCCTCCTTCTTATGCTTGCCGTCAATATTTTACCGTCCTTCATCAAATGGGTCGGACCTTCTACATTACGGCAACGGGATGTAGCGGTCACGATTGTCATGGAACCGAATTATCGAATGACCGAGTTATTACAAGCCATCGAACGGAATGGAGAAGGATTTCAGGATGATAGCCAAAAGGAAATTACGATTCGCAATATTAAATTAACAGATTTAGAAAATGGGAATCAACAAATCAAACTAACATTGTCTGCTCCTGAAAAAAAATATACAACGGAAATTTACTATTTGATTAAAAGAATAGATTATGTTCTTTCCGTCGATGTGGAACATCTGTAGAGAGGAGGAACGAAAATGACAAAACTAAATGTAAAACATAAAGAAGAGTATACGTATTATCTTTTTTTGCATTTGAAAAACAATGATAACGTAAAGTTTCGAACCGAATTTTTACAATTGCATCCTACTGATCAAACCGACATTTTTAAATCGATGAATCAAGAGAGACGAGCGAAAGTGTACCAATATTTATCTGGAAGTGAGTTTGCAGAAATTTTCAAAAATCTTCATGTCCAAGAACAAAAAACGGTGTATAGTGAACTTGAAGAGGAATTTGCTCTTACGATGCTAACTGCTTTACCGGCTGACGATATCACTGATTTTCTAGGAGAAATTCCAGATCACATTGCAACATATTTGTTAGAGCAATTAGATAAAGAATCGTCAAATTCAATTAAATTATTGCTTTCCTATCAGGATGAAACTGCTGGTTCTTTAATGACAACCGAATATGTCACGATTTCTCCTACCGATACTGTGTCATTCGTATTAGATAAGTTACGGAACGCAACAAAAAAGGCAGAAACGATTTATTATCTTTATGTCGTCGATAAAAACAGGAAATTAATAGGAGTCCTCTCACTTCGAGAATTAATTTCTTCTGATGTGGATACAACTGTCCATTCTATTATGAAAGACCAAGTAATTACCGTTTATGCCCATACCGACCAAGAAGAAGTATCGAAACTAATTAAAAATTATGACTTATTGGCGGTCCCTGTTATTACAAATGACGGAACGATTATCGGAATCGTTACAGTTGACGATGTAATTGATGTAATAGAAGAAGAAACAACGGATGACATTGGCGAAATGACGGCGTCTAAAGGAGCATTAGATTTAGAAACTGACTCATTGACAACAACCAAGAAACGCCTTCCATGGCTAATTGTCCTTTTATTTATTGGTTTAGCTACAGCAGGTTTAATTACTCAATTTGAAGCTACATTAACAGAAGTTGCCGTTCTCGCGATGTTTATCCCCCTCATTGCAGATATGGGAGGGAACACTGGAACACAATCATTGGCTGTTGTCGTACGCGGTCTAGCATTACATCCATTCAACCGTACCCTAGTTGTCAGACTACTGAAACGGGAAGCACAAACAGGATTATTGATGGGCTTTGTTTGCGGAATCATCGTATCACTGCTCGCTATATTTCTCCCTTTTGGAAGTCCTGTTTTCGGTGTCATAATAGGTGTGTCACTTTTTGCGACCGTCTTTTTCTCAACATTAACAGGAACCATTATTCCGTTAATTGTCTACCGATTTAAAATAGACCCTGCGATTGCATCAGGACCCTTTATAACAACAATCAATGACATTGTCGGTTTGTTTATCTATTTTTCTATTGCCTCAACCTTACTTCATTATTTATAAGCAAAATCGCCCTCCCACCGAAGAGAGGGCGATTTTTATGTCGTGAGCTCCGTAACGTTTGGACATCTGTTCCGTTATTTCATGAAAATTAGCCGTTCTTTTTTTCTAACGGACATCTGTTCCGCTAATGGACCGAAAAAGCGTTAAAAACTGTTTATTTTCATAAGATAACGGAACAAATGTCCGATAGCATTGGACAGATGTGACTTTTGAATAAAATAGCGGAACAGATGTCCGTTAAAGTTTTTCAGCAAAAATGAGCCCCGGTACCATAGCACAGGGACTCACTTGTAAAGTTTAATTATACATTACTCTCTAGAATTAAAGTAACCGGTCCATGATTGACTAACGCTACATCCATCATCGCACCAAATCTTCCGGTTTGAACAGAAATGCCCTTTTGCTTTAATTGTTCGTTAAACAAATCGTATAACTCTTCTGCTTTAGCTGGTTTTGCCGCTGACATAAAATTAGGGCGCCGGCCTTTACGACAATCTCCATACAGTGTAAATTGCGAAACTGATAATATTTCTCCGTTTACATCAAGTAAAGAAAGGTTCATTTTCTCATTCTCATCTTCAAAAATACGCAAATTGATGACTTTATCAACCAAGTAATTGACATCTTCACTTGTATCTTCGTGAGTGATTCCAACAAGTAATAACAGCCCTGATTGAATTTGTCCAACAACTTCCTGC
This sequence comes from Alkalihalobacillus sp. LMS39, assembly GCF_022812285.1. Classification (NCBI taxonomy): domain Bacteria; kingdom Bacillati; phylum Bacillota; class Bacilli; order Caryophanales; family Bacillaceae; genus Alkalihalobacillus; species Alkalihalobacillus sp. LMS39. Next base: position 1,693,165 of record NZ_CP093300.1, on the reverse strand, counting down.
TCCACAGTTACCGATGCTTCTGATACTCTTTGCAAAACTACTTTCATAATAAAAAACTCCTAATGCATAATTCTTCTCACTGAGTAAATGTGAGGGATTTTTTTAATTTTATCTACGACTTTATGCAAATGGTCTACGTTATGAATCGAAATCGTCATGTGAATGGTCGCTACTTTATTCCGGTGGTCTGATCGACCAGATACTGCGCTAATTGTCGTTCTTGATTCTGTCACTGCCTGCAAGACAAGATTAAGCAAACCATTTCTGTCGTAACCTGTTATTTCAATATCGACATTATAATTTTTTGTTTGTTGATGATCTGCTTCCCATTCAACAGGTAACAGTCTGTCTTCCCCGTCTGGAACATGAATATTCGGACAGTCTGTACGATGAATCGAAACACCTCGACCTTTTGTAATGAACCCAATGATGTCATCTCCAGGAACAGGATTACAGCATCTTGATAATCGTACTAATAAATTGTCGACTCCTTTTACACGCACGCCAGGACCGGTTTTTTTCTTAGGTGTAAATGAAGGTAAATCTTTAACTGCATCTGCAAGCGTCTGCTTTTCTTGATCAATGCCTGCATCTTTTTTATACTTTTCCGTTAATCTTGTTACAATTTGCTTTGCACTTATGCCACTATAACCAACTGCGGCAAACATATCTTCTTCCCCAGCAAAACTAAATTTATGAGCGACTTCGTTTAAGTTTTCCGCCGTCATGACAACCTTTGGATCAAGGTCAACTGCTCTCACTTCACGTTCAACAGCTTCACGACCTTTTATCACATTTTCTTCACGACGTTCTTTTTTAAACCATTGTCTAATTTTATTTTTCGCGTGTGAGCTTTGCGTAATTTTAATCCAGTCTTGACTTGGTCCATATGAATGTTTTGAAGTCATAATTTCCACGATATCGCCTGTTTTTAATTCATGGTCTAATGTCACCATTTTGCCGTTCACTTTCGCCCCAATACAGCGGTTTCCGATTTCAGTATGAATACGGTATGCAAAGTCTAATGGAACCGATCCGCGTGGAAGTTCAATGACATCCCCTTTTGGTGTAAATACAAACACCATATCTGAAAACAAGTCGATTTTTAATGATTCCATAAATTCCTGGGCATCATTGGCATCATCTTGCCACTCAATAATTTCTCTAAACCATGTTAGCTTTGTCGCTAAATTTTCTTCAGCTGACACTTGTTTACCTTCTTTGTACGCCCAATGTGCAGCTACCCCGTATTCTGCAATACGGTGCATTTCCTCAGAGCGGATTTGCACTTCTAAAGGATCTCCTGTTGGACCAATAACCGTTGTATGCAATGACTGATACATATTCGCTTTTGGCATTGCTATATAGTCTTTAAACCGACCAGGCATTGGCTTCCAACAGGTGTGGATAACACCTAATACCGCGTAACAGTCTTTTATATTTTTAACAATGATTCGAACGGCAAGCAAATCATAAATCTCATTAAATTGCTTGTTTTGTAAAGCCATTTTTCGATAAATACTATAAATGTGCTTTGGTCGTCCTGAAATATCAGCCACAATATGAACATCTTGTAAGCTTCCTTTAATTTTTCCTATGACCTCAGTAATGTACTGTTCCCGTTCTGCCCGTTTCTTTTTCATGAGGTGTACGATTCGGTAATACTGTTGCGGGTCTAAATACCGTAAAGCCGTATCCTCTAATTCCCATTTAATCGTCGATATCCCGAGACGATGAGCCAACGGTGCAAAAATTTCTAACGTTTCATTGGAAATTCTTCGTTGTTTTTCTGGAGGTAAGTGTTTTAATGTCCTCATATTATGAAGACGGTCTGCTAACTTTATGAGAACGACTCGGATATCTCTTGCCATGGCGACAACCATTTTCCGATGGTTTTCTGCTTGTTGTTCTTCTTTTGACTTGTATTTAATTTTTTTTAATTTTGTGACACCATCAACTAACATAGCCACTTCATCATTAAACTCACGTTGAATATCTTCAACCGTTACTGCTGTATCTTCTACAACATCATGCAGAAAAGCTGCTGCAATTGTATCGACATCCATACCTAAATCAACAAGAATACCAGCCACTTCAATCGGGTGCAGGATATAAGGTTCGCCCGATTTGCGATATTGACTACTATGAGCTTGTTCAGCATATTGAAATGCCTGCTTTATAAATGTCATATCTCTTTCATTCAGATATTGACTTGCTTTTTCTAATACTTGATCGACCGTCATCGAATCACCTTTTTTATAATCAATATTAAAAAATAATAACAGTTATGTTTTTATGTTTCTCTATATTATCGTTAAGTTTAGCAGCGATGTAAAGAGAAAAGAACGAAAAATGTCGATACAATCGTTGATTGGAAAACTTTTCATTCACAATAGGTGAAAGAAAAACGCGGAGCGTCTTTTCGTTTCAAGCGAAGTGCGGAGCCCTGCCCGCTTTTAACAGTGAACCCCAAGTGCTTTTCATGGGGTGAAACGCGCAGGTGCGTAGCCTTCGCTCTTCTAGAATAAGCTTTCAAAGCTTCACTGCTATACCAAAATTTTTATACTTTCATATATATTGAAAAAAGAGCGCCCTTTACAGAGCACCCCGAATGTTAATATTGTGTCAGTGAGAATATATCATACCCATGTAAACGGTCTCGTCCATTTAAGTAAGATAATTCAATCATAAATACAAGCCCCACAACTACGCCACCAAGCTCTTCTACCATTTTAACAGTTGCCTCAATGGTTCCTCCCGTAGCTAATAAATCATCTGTAATGACGACACGTTGTCCTTTTGTTATCGAATCTTTATGAATTGTTAAACAGTCTTTCCCATATTCTAATCCGTAATCAACAGAAATGACTTCTCTTGGCAATTTCCCTGCTTTTCTTACCGGGACAAAGCCTTTTCCTAAAACATAAGAAACAGGGCATCCTACGACAAACCCACGTGCTTCAGGTCCAACAATGACATCTGCATTTTTTTCTTTCGCGTATTCAGCCATTTTATCGATCGCTGCTTTATAAGCTTCTCCATCTTGCATTAATGTTGTAATGTCTTTAAAGCGAATGCCTTCTTTCGGAAAATCTTCAACAATTGTAATATACTTTTTAAAATCCATTAATTCACCGTCTCCTTGCTTGTACTTTGTCTACTTAACATATCATCAAACCAAAGTTTTAATTCATAATAAGACGAATATACAAATTGATTTTCAATACTCGCTTGTTCGATTTTGCTTCGGTATGTTTTTGAATCAAGTAAGTCTTTTTTCGATGGGTTTGGGTGTAGCGAAATAATTCCATTGTTTATTGTAACAAATTCCAGTTCAAAAAACACCTTTGTCATCCATTCTACCGTGTTTTTTGACCAGCCTTTATGTTTGGCGAGCTGCTCGCCAAATTTGCGGATATCAAATTCACCTTTTTTCTTTAAAAAGGAATAATACCATTTAAATTGCTCCCTGCTTGGGCTCGACGTAAAATAATGACTTTCCTCATGATAAAATACCGTATAGATTCTTTCTGGATTTTTGATATAATCAAAAATCTGCTTCATCTCTTCTTCAACTAGTGGCAAGTCAAGAAAAACAACAAATGGATGTTCACACTCAACTTGCTCCGCTGTAGATGGACTTATCCATGTGCCCGATACTTGTTCTAGCTTTAATTTTGCACGTGTTGTTTCAGAAAACGTGACTAGGACGCGCCTATCTTCTGGAATCTGTTCGACTTTTTCATGTACATTTTTCACGTTTCTCCAATCAAATAGCTGCCATTCTTCAATTGCAATATCTTCAAGCATAAACTGTGGTTTACTATGTCCATTCCACTCGTTCACAGACAAGGTTCCTACCGCTGATAATGTCACATTTGTTGTCATCTCATCATATAAATGACCGAGTTGAAACCCAATACCATCTAACTTCGCATTGTTTTGTTCAAACACAAGTTTCAAATGGTTTTCATCACTTCCGATCCGACGACTTTGTCCAACAACAACATCTTTAATCATAATTTTTGGTGTCGGATTTGCCACACCATATGGGGCAAGCTGTTCCATTTGCTTTATGACATCTAACGAGATATGATCCAAACTTGTAACAACATCAATATGAGAAGACGGAATAAAGTCTTCACTCGTTAAGACTGCTTCGGCTTGAGCATGTAGTCGTTGCCGGAGCTGATCGACATCCTCTATTTGCATCGTTAAACCAGCTGCCATCGGATGCCCGCCAAAGTGCGGTAATATATCACGGCTTTCCGATAAGTTCTCAAACATATCGAAACCTTCAATGCTTCTAGCAGACCCTTTCGCTTTCCCTGTTTCACTATCATAACTAAGGATTATTGTAGGTCGGTAATATTTTTCGACTAGTCTTGATGCCACAATCCCAATCACGCCTGGATTCCAGCCTTCTTTTCCAATTAAAAGAACATGATTATCAGAAATCGGAAACTCGTTTTCTACAATTTCAATGGCTTCTTTTGTCATTTCATTTACAATAGATTGACGTTCTTTATTTAATTGGTCAATTTCTTCAGCAATGGCGAATGCCTCTTTTGCATCAGATGTTGTTAATAACTCTACTGCTGGAGCAGCGTGAGCTAATCTTCCTGCTGCATTAATTCTCGGTCCAATCGCAAACCCAACATGTTCTGCATTTAACACCTGGTCTTCAATATTACATACTTTTTTTAATGCACGGATACCAGGACGATTCGAATGCTGTAACGCTTGAATACCTTGTTTGGCAAGCAAACGATTTTCATCAACTAATGGGACTAAGTCAGCTATAGTACCAATGACGACAATATCTAATAGTTCAACAGGAACGCGTTTTAATAGAGCATGAGCCACTTTGAACGCGACACCGACCCCAGCTAGTCCTTTAAACGGATAAGTACACCCTGGCTTTTTCGGATTTACTATTGCATAAGCATCAGGCAAAATAGGAGGTGCCTCATGATGGTCAGTTACAATAAAATCAATCTCCAGCTCTTTTGCAACTTCTGCTTCATGAACTGCCGAAATTCCTGTATCAACCGTTACGATTAACTGATAACCTTGTTCCTTTGCCAAGCGAAACGCTTTTTCATTTGGTCCATATCCTTCTGTAAAACGATTCGGTATATAATAATCAAAATTGGCCTTTAATTGTTGTAATGCATACACCATTACAGTAGTACTACTAACTCCATCAGCATCATAGTCACCAAACACAAGGATCTTTTCCTCATTTTTAATTGCGCGATGAATTCTTTCTACTGTTTCTTCCATCCCACTTAATAAAAATGGATCATAATACTCCTTTTTGTCGATATGTAAAAACTGTTCTGCTGCTTCCACCGTATCTAGCCCACGTTTAACTAACAGAGAGGCGACAAGTGGAGGTACGTGTAAATCGTTAATGAGTTCGTCTACTTTTCTATCATCTATTGACTCTAGCTTCCATCTAGCTTTTGATTTCAACATAAATAACACCCCTTGACCATCCTATTATACTAGAGTGATCAAGAGGGAGCAATGAATCGTTTATTTTGATTCTTTTCCATTTTTTGGTTGTTCTTCGTGTGATTTTTTCTCGTTATCCAAACTAGGCTGACTTACCTGTTCTTTCGTAACCGCCTTTAACCGTTTAATATGCTGTTGGAGCTGAAACACTTTGACCATCCCAACTGCTCCAACGATAATTCCACCCATTAAGACAGACCCTAAAATAACTAAAATCAAGGGCCAGTTAGCCGTACCAAACAAATAGTTAACTCGGACTGGTTCAACATTAATGACGGCAAATACAGCAATGATTAAAGCTGCAAGTAATCCAAAAATTAAACTCCATTGTCCTCGCACGATGAATCCCTCCTTTACTCCTTATAAGGATTAATATGTACAAGAACGTCATGAACATGATCTTGTTCTAATAAACTCTTTTTTACCTCTTTGCTTATGGAATGTCCTTCTTCAACGGTAATGTTCGGGTCGACACCTACCTTTATATCGATAATCACATAATACCCATGTTCCCTTGCATGAAGTTCATCCACACTTAATACTCCTGGTACCGCACTAGCTACTTCACGTAATGGAGCGGTATCTTCTTCGTGTAGAACATGATCCATCGTTGTATGAATCGATTCCATCCCAAGCTTCCATGCCATTCTAATAATTAGCAAAGCAACAAAAATACCTGCTATCGGATCTCCATACTCTAGAATCGGGATATTAAATCTAGCCCCAAGCAATGCTGCTCCAATCCCGATTAATGCAGCAAAAGAGGAGAACACATCTGAGCGATGATGCCAAGCGTCTGTCATAAGCGCTGTACTATTATACTTTTTACCCAAATTGTACTTATATCGAAACATGAATTCCTTTACAACTATTGAAAAGATAACAGCGTAAATGGCAATCACTTTTGGAACAACGACAGGTTCAAAAAAAGATTTCCCCGCACTAATCGCAATTTCAATCCCAACGATAAATAAAAGCACAGCGACAATAATAGCAGCAATGGACTCTGCTTTTCCATGACCATATGGATGATCTCTATCTGGAGGGCGTTTTGCCGCTCTTACTCCAATTAAAACAGCCACTGACCCTACAACATCTGATGCCGAGTGAACTGCATCAGCGACAAGGGCACGGCTATTTGCGATGACCCCAATAACCCCTTTTATAATCGCTAATATTATATTTCCAATAATCCCGACCCAAGCCCCAAATTGGACTTGCTTATAACGAATATCTTCTTCACTCAATACACACACCACCGACTACATCAAAATCATTACCTCTAAATTATACCAAGAAAAAGGCCATGGTATGCACCATGACCTCATTTTCCTATTCTACACTTCTGGCTCAGGTTGAGACTTGCTCTGGAATTTCTGTCTGCCTAGCTGTTTTGTTTTCCAAATTAACCATAGCTGTGATGCTAAAAACATTGATGAATAGGTTCCAGCAATTAATCCGACTAATAAAGCAAATGCAAACGAGCGAATCGCTTCTCCACCAAAAATAAAGATAGCAGCAGCGGCAAATACAACCGTAAGCACGGTATTAATCGAGCGGGCTAATGTTTGAACTAAGCTTTTATTGACAATGGCAGCTAAGTCGTCAAAGCCTTTTACCCGTTTTGCTAATTTTACATTTTCCCTAATTCGGTCAAATGTTACGATCGTATCATTTATCGAATACCCGACAATCGTTAAGACTGCCGCAATAAACGGAACATTTACTTCAAACTGCAAGATGCTAAAGACGACGATGATAAAAAAGGCGTCATGTAGTAACGCAACAATCGCTGCGACTCCATATAATAACTCAAATCGAATCGTCACATAAATGATGATCCCAACAGAAGCAATTAACACAGAAATAAACGCATTTTGAGCTAATTCTTTCCCAACTTGAGGTGACACTGTACTCACTGTCGGCTCTACACCATACTCGTCAAGGAAATGCAACTGAATTTCAGCAATCTCTTCGGCTGTTAGCACCCCAACAAACCGAGCATGTGCCAGTTCTCGTTGATCACCAGCAATGGTAATATCATCAGGGACATATCCAGCCCCAATCGTTGCAAATTGTTCATACACTTGCTCTTCTGTTAATGTTTGTGTGGATGCCACTTCCACACGAGACCCACTCTCAAAGTCAATCCCTAAATTTAGTCCAATCGTGGAAAGTAAAATGATTCCAATTAACGTAAAGGCCGCTGAAAAGATAAAGAACTTTTTGCGATGCTTGACAAAGTCAATATCTCGGTCATAAAACTTAAAGCTCACTTATCTCACTCTCCTTTACACCAAAGAAACGCGGTTTTTTATTAAATATTCGACTATTAATCCACAACCCTAACAATAGCCTTGAACCATAGACCGCTGTAATAAAACTCGTTAAAATACTGACAATTAACATGACTGCAAACCCTTGTACAGAGCTTGTCCCAAAGTAAAACAACACACTAGCTGCTAAAATCGTTGTAATATTGGCGTCTAAAATTGTTGATAATGAGCGGCGACTTCCTGCTTTAAATGCAGACATAATCGATTTGCCCGACCGAATTTCTTCTTTAATCCGTTCATACGTAATAATGTTCGCATCAACAGCCATCCCTACCCCTAATATTAAGGCTGCAATACCTGGCAGTGTTAATACTGCATTCATGGCATTAAAGATGACTAAGACAAGATAAATATACGCACTCAACGTAATCATTGCGATTATCCCCATAAAGCGATAATAGAATATAACGTATAAGAAAATTAATCCCACTCCAATAAAACCTGCGTAAATCGTTTTTTGCATCGCTTGCTCACCTAATGATGCACCAACAGAATGAGAATACATTTCCGTAAGCTGTGTAGGAAGAGCACCCGCATTTAAGATATCGGCTAAAAATCGGGTCTGTTGTTGAGTAAATGTAGAGCTTTCAATCATAACATTTCTTGAATTAATCGGAGCTCGAACCGAAGCATCAGATATAAATTTTGGCTCCGCTTTCATCGCCTCTTCATAATATGTATCGCCTTCTTCATAATCAAGCCAAATGACGAGACGATTTTCTCCAAAAGGACGTTGTGAAATTTCACGGGTCACTTCATAAAACATTTCTGAATCTTTTAATGTTAATGTGACAATTGGTAAATTAGTATCTGGATGAAACGACGTGCTTGCTCCATTTTCTTGTAATTCCGTGCCATCAAACAAAATATTGTCATCAACATCACGAAATGTAAGTTGGGCTTCAGTTGCTAATAAGTCTCGGGCTGTTTGCTGGTCTTCGACACCTGCTAGCTGTACCCGGACACGATCATCCCCTTCAATCGAAATATTTGGTTCTGATACTCCAATGACGTTTACCCGTTGGTTTAACGCCGCAACTGTTGCTTGTAATAAATCATTGTTAAGGACATCCCCTTCATTGGCTGGTTTTACTTCATATAACACTTCAAACCCACCTTGAAGGTCCAATCCTAGCTTTATTTCTTTCGTCACATCTGTAAGTGTCATTCCGATCACTCCACCTAATAACGCGACGATGAGAAAGAAAGCGATGATACGACCTTTTTTCACCATGTCCAAACTGCCTCCTTAAACCTCACAACGAAAAAGTATTTTATTACTTGTAGAATCATAAAAAGTGCAATATTTTTATTATATCGGTCTTAGGATCGCACTGTCAATTTTCTTCCCATTAAAGGAAGCTATGTAATATCTTTGACAATCTCTTCTAAAACTCCTTCATTTGCAAACCAATCATTTGCCTGATAACTTTCCATTGTCAGCCAATTCATATATTCGCCAACTTTCAAAGTTAAAATGACATTTACAAATGTATGCAAATGCATAAATTCCTTTTTCTTTCTGAGCTTATGAATCAAACAGGACCACACTTCTTCTGCGGTTGCTCTTTCATAGCCAAGTAAATGAAATTCTTCTACTTTACTTGTAATGGCTGGCATTACCGTTTCTTTCCATACATCGAACTGCTGTTTTTCTCCCATTTTATAACCCCCTCTTTCTATGAATGTTCAACTTTTCCAAGTGTCACTGCAACATAAAATCCTACGATAAACGTTAGAATGCTCGTTAATAACAAGAAAAAATTCGGTTCAATTCCCGGAAAAATAACAACCATGGAACCCGCTACAATTCCGATAATAAATGCATAAGTAAATACAGGCATTTTTTTTAACAAATACGTAATTGCCTTACTACACATAACAAGGCCTAAAAGTATACCGATTGCAACTGTTGCTATCATTGGAATATTAAAGGACGTGACGGCACCTAACACAGGTTCATATGTCCCTAGTAATAACAATACAAACGACCCGCTAATCCCCGGCAAAATCATCGCCATACTAGCTACAAATCCGGATCCAAACAATACTAATGCAGACGATAATGTATAAGACTCAATTATAATCTCTTCTCTTGCTCCGATAAAAGCTGTGGAAGCAATGAACAAACCTGCGATTACTAATATTGCATAATGAGGTGCTCGAAACGTTTCTTTATAATTAATGTCTCGCAGTAAATAAGGCAAAATTCCACCGATTAGACCTAAGAAAAAAAACATTGTTGCTTGAAAATGAAATTCGATTAACCATTCAATTAAGTGACTCAACAAAAACACAGCAAGAACAGCGCCTATCCCTAAAGGAAATAAAAAGCCGAAATGCTTTTTCCACTCTCGACTAAAAAAGCCACTAATCGCAGCAATTAACCGATCATAAATTCCTAATAATACAGCGATCGTTCCACCGCTTACGCCAGGAACAATATCGCTAGTTCCGATCATCATTCCTCGATAAATATTTTTCCACTCCATGTAAACGAACTCCTTTATTTTTTTCTCTCGAAAATCATAGATTACCAAAATCTTCTCATTGGATGTCTTTTCTGTCAATTTCATTTTTATACATAATTGCATGAATTCACAACAACTTGTCATGCTTGGCCCCCTCCTAAGCATATAAATATTGAAAGAAAATATCCATCATTTCTTAAAAGGTGGCCATAAATTCATGTCAAAACAAACTTTTCTCCAAGGAACACTTATTTTAATTATCGCTGGTCTTATTACTCGGTTTTTAGGGTTCGTCAATAAAATCGTTGTCGCAAGAATTATGGGAGCCGAAGGGGTCGGCCTTTATATGATGGCTGTTCCAACTTTGCTTCTTGTTATTACGATTACACAACTTGGACTTCCCGTGGCGATTTCTAAGCTTGTGGCCGAAGCAGAAGCACAGCATGACAAACGAAAAATCAAGCGAATTTTAGTCGTCTCCTTAAGCACAACCGGATTCTTAAGTATTATTTTTACAATTGGGATGGTGTTATTTGCTCCGTTTATCTCACAAACATTATTAACAGATTCTAGAGCGTTTTACCCTCTCATTGCCATTGCACCGATTGTTCCGATTGTCGCTTTATCAAGTGTGATGCGTGGCTATTTTCAAGGAAGACAAAATATGCGTCCTACCGCATATTCCCAAGTTATTGAACAAGTTGTGCGGATTACATTAGTTGCCGTTATGACAAGCACCTTTCTTCCTTACGGGGTGGAATATGCAGCGGCTGGTGCGATGGCTTCTGTCGTTATTGGTGAATTAGCTTCGCTTGTGTATATGATTTTTATGTTTAAATCAAACAAACGAATTCGGATTCGCAAAGGATTTTTTGGGTATTTACGAAAAGGGAAAACGACTTTCCAAGAATTAATGAGTATTGCCCTTCCTACAACAGGAAGTCGATTAATCGGTTCATTGTCGCTATTTTTCGAACCGATTGTTGTAGCACAAAGCTTAGCAATTGCCGGTGTGGCGACAGCTGTAGCGACAACGCAATATGGGGAGCTAACAGGATTCGTCATTCCTTTACTTTTATTACCGACCTTTATTACATACTCATTATCCGTCTCTCTCGTTCCGGCCATTAGTGAAGCTTCCGCAAAAAAGCAATATCAGCTCATCCACCATCGTCTTGGGCAAGCATTGCGCCTCGCAATGATTTCCGGTGGGATTGCTGTTGTCATTATGTATGTCTATGCGATTCCGATTATGGAGCTTATGTATGATGCACCAACTGTTGCCACCTATTTAAAAATCATGGCCCCCTTTAGTTTCTTCTTATATTTTCAAAGCCCGCTACAAGCAACATTGCAAGCATTGAATTTAGCTAGGGCTGCGATGATGAATAGCTTAATCGGGGCTGTCGTAAAAATTGGAGCCATTTTTGTATTAGCCAGTCGGCCTGAACTAGGTATTATGGGTGCTGCACTGGCGGTTGCTGTCGGCATGGTTCTTGTTACACTATTACATCTAGCTTCTGTCGCAAAAACGATTAGCTTTACACTCCATGTGAAAGAAACGTTAAAAGCTGTTATCATTATGGCGTTATCGGGTGTATTTGGATTTACTTTATATGAGTACGGATTTATGTCCTTCTCATTATTGCCAAGAACCTTATTATGTATTTTCTTAACAACCGGATTTTATGGGATTTTACTGTTTTTATTCGGTCTCGTCAAAAAAGAAGATGTCGATCGATTACCTTATATCGGTTCTACATTATCTAAGTTTGCTCACCGCTAATTGAACGGAGAGGCCACTACAATAATTTTGTAGCTGCCTCTTCATGCTCAATCTTAACGGACATCTATTCCGCTAATCTTAGAAAAATGAGCCTTTTTTTATTTTCTATCGGACATACGTTCCGCTAATAGAGCAAAAAGAGCGGCAAAGACACTCTGTTTCACTATAATAACGGAACAGATGTCCGTTAACATTTGAAAAAGGGGTCTTTTTAATAAAATAGCGGAACGTATGTCCGTAAAACAAGTCTGCCTTATTAAACTAGAGGCTGGGACAAATATGAGTCCCAGCCTCTCTTCATTATTTCTTTTAAACAAAATTTATTTATTTTACCACCAAGGACCAAAGAAAGCCGTCCCTAATGCAAACCCACCGATAGCTCCTAATGCAATTGGAAAAATATTACGTCCACCAAAACCATAGCCAGGATAGCCACCACCATAAAAACCATAGCTAAACCCGCCAAAATCACGTGTTTGTGGTTGCTTCTCTAACCAGACATACTGCCGATCTACTTTTACGATTCTGCCAAAGTGCTGTCGACCACATTTTTCATGCAAAATAACGGATTTCCCTTGATGTTGGCAACAAAGCTCATACACATTCATGACAAAACCTCCCTTCTGTCTATTTTATTGTATTAAAACAAAAGGAAGGTTGACTCCACACTTGTACTAAAGAAACAAGCATAATATTTTATTTTTCATCTTTTAAATCAACAAAAAAGGATCGATCACCTTGGAGCGCACAATACGAGATTTTTTTAATATCACGGTAACCTAGTTTTCGCATTTCCTGGCGAAGCCACAATTCGGTTTGGTTAAGTTTCTGCAAATGTTCTTTCTGCACGTTTCCATCTAAAATCAATGGGAGAGGCAATGACACATGATTTTTATCGTTATTTTTATCTTTTTCAATAACTGACAATTGACCAGACGGCTCTAAAATCGCAAATTCCACATCAGCAATATTATGGACATTGTTTTGTCGTAATTGAATTAATAAATCATCAAAATTATATCGTTGCTTCCTCATTTCTCCTTCATCAATTTTACCTTTGTTAATTAATACCGATGGTCGACCATCGACGAGCTTTCGTAATTTTTCACTTTTTAAAGAGAGGAAAGCAAAGAAGATTTGAATGAGGGATAACATAACAATGGGAACGATTGTATGAAGCATCGGAACTTGAATATTTTCTATGGATACAACAGCTAATTCTGCGATCATAATCGAAACGACAAAATCAAGCACAGATAATTGCCCAATTTCTCGTTTTCCCATAAAGCGAAGGACAAAGAGGATAATAAAGTAAATGAAGATCGTGCGGAGTATGATTGTACCATAATCCATCTTATGTTCCTCCCTTAATGTAAGATGCCGTCCATTCCTTCACATCTTATTGTAAACAAATTTAGGAAGAACATAAGATGAAGCTTTTGGTAGTTGTTTAATAAAAGAAAATTAAGTATCGAAAATAAATGTATATCGTTGAGATGATAAACGAAACTAACGCGACAGGAGCGCCTACTTTTAAAAATTCCATGTAACTAAACGAATGTTTCGCTTTCACCGCAAGACCTGCAACAATAACATTTGAGCTTGCACCAATTAATGTGGCATTTCCACCTAGACAAGCACCTAATGCTAATGCCCACCATAGAGGGTCTAAATTTGTCATTCCGTAAGATTGAAATTCTAAAATAACCGGAATCATCGCAGCGACAAAAGGAATGTTATCAACAAACCCAGAAATAATGCCTGAAGCCCATAAAATTAAAAGTGCGGTTTTTGGTAAATCACCATCCGTGTAGAAAATAATTGATTTGGCTATTTCATCAATTAATCCAACTTCTTTTAACCCACCAACAAGCATAAACAAGCCAACAAAGAAAAATAAAGTAACCCACTCAACTGATTTAAATACTTCTTCAACATCTTGTTTCTCATACGTTAACAACATTAATAATAAAGCGCCCCCCATCGCAATACTTGTTAAGTCGACATTTAACAGGGGTTGCAATACAAAACCAACCGTTGTTATAGCTAATACAGATAACGATTTAACAATTAACACTTTGTCCTTTAAATAACTTTTCGGATCCACTTCGATTAATTTTCTTCTGTTTTCAGCTGATACAGTTAATGCTTTTCGATAGTAATACACTAAACCTGCCATAACCACGATAAAAATAATCGCAACTACAGGACCTAAATGGATTAAGAAGTCATTAAAGGTCAAATGTTCAACGGCTTGCCCGATCATTAAGTTTGGCGGATCACCAATTAACGTGGCCGTTCCGCCAATGTTGGATGCTAAAATAATCGATAATAAAAATGGGACGGCATTTACTTTTAAAATCTTCGTTAACGTTAAAACAATCGGAACGACTAATAAAACAGTAGTGACATTGTTTAATAAAGCAGATCCAATCGCTGTCAGCAAAGATATAAACACAAGTAATGGGATTGGTTTCCCGTCGACTTGTCTTGCCACATGAACAGCTACATACTCAAACACACCGCTTTGGCTTGTTATCGATACTAAAATCATCATGGATAATAATAATGCTATCGTATGCCAATCAATGTATTGCATGAATGCTGTATCCATCGAAAAAATTCCAGCAAACAACATCGCGGCTCCACCTAAACAAGCAACGAGCGCACGATTAATTTTCTCACTAATAATAAACACATAGCTAATGATAAAAATGATAAAGGCCAAGGTTACTTCCATCATTGAACTCCTCTCACCCACCCATTTCTACCATCCTATGTCAGGGATGTCCCATTCATGAGCTTTCTTGTACAAGTTTTTTCTTTTTTTCTCAATAAACAAAAGGCTAGTCTATTTTGAAGAATTTTGAATATGCTTTACTAAACTTGTCTAACAAAAGGAGTGAGTGCGTTGGCATACCGAGGAATGTTCAGTTCAATGCTCTATGGCTTAGTTGTTATCTTTATATTAGCATTAAGCTTTAGCTTAATCGTTTCGTTACTATTAACCTTTAGCTCATTAACAGAATCGTCCTTCACTTGGATTATTTTAGGTGTATCATTTTTAACATTATTTATTGGTGGCCTTGTTTCTGGAGCTAAGTCGAAACAAAAAGGTTGGATAACAGGAGCTGGAACGGCATTTTTATTTACACTAGTCACCTTTCTTGTTCAATATTTAGGGTATAATATCGGCTTTTCTACTGAACAATATTTGTATCATGGTGGTTACCTTTTATGTGCGGCTATTGGTGGCATTATTGGCGTGAACATTTCAGGTGATTAGCAATCCTTCATTTTCACACAAAAAAAAGCGCAACCCAATGTGGGTGCGCTTTTTTTATGTAATCAATCTGGATTTACTACTTCCCTTACAGACGTTCGGTCAAACGTCAATTTGCGGTTATCGTTGACAATAATGACGATTGTATCCTCGTCTATTGAATCAATCGTCCCATGAAGCCCGCCAATCGTAATAATCTTATCGCCTTTTTCTAAGGCAGCGTGCATATTACGAATTTGTTTCTGTCTTTTTTGTTGCGGTCTTATGAGAAGAAACCAAAAAATAGCAAACATCAAAATTAAAGGTATTATCGCTTCCATTACTTCTCACCCCCCTCTTTTAGTAAACATAACTAGAAATTTTTAGCATTCGGTTTATTAAACCCATACGCTTCAAAGAACTCTTCCCGAAAATCAAGTAATCGGTCATCCATAATAGCCTGTCTTACCTCTTTCATTAAGTTTAACAAGAAATGAAGATTATGATAAGTCGTTAGACGGAAACCGAATGTTTCATCACATTTTACAAGGTGACGAATATAGGCTCTTGTGTAATTTTGGCACACATGACAATCACAGTTCTCATCAAGCGGTCTGAAATCACGAGCATATTTCGCATTGCGTACAACCAATCGACCTGAACTTGTCATGCACGTCCCATTTCTTGCTACACGAGTAGGAAGGACACAATCAAACATATCAACCCCTCTGATAGCTCCATCTATTAATGAATCAGGAGACCCAACTCCCATTAAGTAACGAGGTTTATTTGTCGGCATCAATGGTGTAGTAAATTCGAGAACCTCATTCATCACATGTTTTGGCTCACCTACAGACAGTCCTCCTATAGCATAGCCCGGGAAGTCTAGTGATATCAAGTCTTTTGCACTTTGGGCTCGAAGTTCTTCAAATTCTCCACCTTGAATGATTCCAAATAACGCTTGGTCGTTCGGTCTTTTATGTGCTTTAAGACAACGTTCTGCCCATCGGCTTGTCCGTTCAACTGAGCTCTTCATGTAATCATATTCTGCTGGATATGGCGGACATTCATCAAAGGCCATCATAATGTCTGAACCGAGCGCATTTTGAATATCCATTGCGCCTTCTGGACTTAGAAATAACTTTTCTCCACTTAAATGATTACGAAAATGGACACCCTCTTCTTCTATCTTACGCAAGTCACTCAAACTAAAGACCTGAAATCCACCTGAATCCGTTAAAATTGGTTTGTCCCAATTCATAAAACGGTGAAGACCTCCAGCTTCTTTTACAATATCATGACCTGGACGTAACCAAAGATGGTACGTATTACTTAATATAATTTGAGCCTCCATTTGTTTCAATTCTTCTGGGCTCATTGTCTTTACTGTAGCTAACGTACCGACAGGCATAAAGATTGGTGTTTCAATCACTCCGTGTGGGGTATGAAGTCGGCCAAGTCGTGCTCCGGATTGTTTACATGTTTTAATTAGTTCATATGTTACAGCAGCCACTATTTATCCCCCTTTTTAAATAACAACATCGCATCACCAAAACTAAAAAAGCGGTATTTTTGTTTCACCGCATATTCATACGCATGAAGCATCGTTTCTTTCCCCGCTAACGCACTAACTAACATTAAGAGCGTAGATTTGGGCAAGTGAAAATTCGTAATTAACGCATCAATTCCTTTATACTCATAACCTGGGTAAATAAATATCGATGTCCAACCAGAATCTGCAGAAAACTGCCCATTGCCTTTTGTGGCAATCGTCTCTAATGTTCTTGCCGATGTTGTTCCAACAGCAAGAATTCGCTTCCCGTTTTGTTTCACTTCATTTAGAAGTACAGCTGTTCCATCTGTCATTTGATAATATTCCGCATGCATTTCATGCTCCTCGATATTTTCAACACTGACAGGACGAAACGTTCCCAGCCCTACATGTAACGTAATAAAAGCGATATGTACTCCTTTTTGTCTTACTTCTTCAAGCAACGCTTCTGTAAAATGAAGTCCTGCTGTCGGTGCTGCAGCAGAACCTCGCTCTTTCGCATAAACAGTTTGATAGCGGTCTTTATCTTCTAACTGTTCTTTAATATAAGGAGGGAGTGGCATTTCTCCTAGTTGGTCAAGAACTTCATGAAAAATACCTTCATAGGAAAATTGAATTGTCCTTCCCCCATCTTTACGTTCTTCTTTACACACTCCTGTTAATTGCCCATCGCCAAATGTTAATTCTGTTCCAACCTTCACTCGTTTGGCAGGTTTAACAAGTGCCTCCCATGTATCTCCTTCTTCTTGTTTCAACAGTAAAATTTCTATTTTTGCACCTGTATCTACTTTTTGTCCAATCAGTCTTGCAGGTAATACTTTTGTATCATTTAAGACAAGGCAATCGCCTGGTTCTAAGTATTGAATGATATTAGAGAATACATCATTTTTATACTCGTCTTGTCCATGAACAACTAATAGTCGAGAAGCTGTTCGGTTTTGTAATGGCGTTTGCGCGATTAATTCTTCTGGTAAATAAAAATCATATTCATTGACGTTCATTAATTTAAGTCACCTTTTCATTGATGTATATTTTCTAAAATAGCATATCGATTCATTTTCACAAAGTCAACGTTAACGGAATCGCCCGATTAAGAAAAAAATCAGGGAAAGAATAACACTAATAATAATCGATGTCATAATCGGAAAATAAAACGTCGCATTTTCTCTTTTAATCAAAATGTCACCAGGTAATTTCCCTAATGATAAATATTTTCCACCAACCTGCCATAATAACCCGACAATGATTAAAATAACGCCAAGTGTTATTAACATTTTCGGAATCATGCTCAAAGCTTCGGCACCTCCAAATTAAAATGCTCGTAAACGGCTGGTGTTACCAGCCTTCCTCGCGGTGTTCGTTGCAGGAAACCAATTTGAAGTAAATATGGCTCATATACTTCCTCAATCGTATCGGATTCTTCTCCAATCGTTGCTGAAATCGTATCGACCCCAACAGGACCACCTTTAAACTTTTCGATAATAGCCATTAATAATTTATGGTCGATTTGGTCTAAGCCTAAGCGGTCCACTTGTAATCGTTCAAGTGATTGATGGGCGACTTGTAGCGATATTTTTCCATCTCCTTCAACTTGAGCAAAATCACGAACTCGTTTCAACAAACGATTGGCAATTCGAGGTGTCCCCCTTGAACGTCTTGCGATTTCAACAGCGCCTTCTTCGTCAATCGGAATGGCTAAAATATCAGCAGAACGCTTTACAATTTCGGTTAATTCTTCTTTTGAATAATATTCAAGCCTCGCTAGAACACCAAATCGATCACGAAGGGGAGCAGAAAGCATACCCGCTCTTGTCGTTGCCCCAACGAGTGTAAAAGGAGGTAAATCAAGCCGAACTGAACGTGCCGTTGGACCTTTACCAATGACAATATCCAAACAAAAATCTTCCATTGCAGGATATAACACTTCTTCCACCATTCGATTTAATCGATGGATTTCATCAATAAACAGAACATCCCCAGGCTCTAGTGCCGTCAAGATAGCGGCTAGATCTCCTGGGCGTTCGATAGCGGGGCCTGAAGTTGTCCTTAACTGTACATTCATTTCATTGGCAATAATGGCAGATAACGTTGTTTTCCCAAGTCCAGGAGGTCCATATAATAAAACATGGTCTAATGCTTCTTCTCGAAGCAGGGCAGCTTGAATAAAGACACGCAAATTATCTTTCACTTTTTGTTGACCAATATAGTGTTGTAAATCTCCTGGTCGAATTCCACTTTCCTCAACGACATCATCTTGAAATTGAGACGTGGCAGAAACGATTCGTTCTTCCACTTGCTCTCCTCCTTTATCCCATTAGCATAAGTTGTAATGCTCGTTTTATATATTGATCTGTTGACATAGCTTCTTTTTCTAACTGTGGTAGTACTTTTTTAATTTCTTTATCTACGTACCCTAATGCCTTTAATGCTTCAATTGCTTCTTCTAAATCGGTTGATTTTTGTTCTACTTGCTCAGCGAACAGCGGTGCATCACTCGTAAATTCAGCAAGCTTTCCTTTTAAGTCTAAAATCATTTGCCTTGCCGTTTTCTTTCCAACTCCAGGAAACTTCACTAAAAAATTTTCATTTTCCTGTTCAATTGCTGTAACTAAATGGTCTGGTTGGCCAGAGGCTAAAATCGCAAGCGCACCTTTTGGTCCAATCCCTGATACGTTTAATAATTTTTCAAACATTTTTCGCTCTTCCCGTTGTAAAAATCCATATAAGCGAATAACATCTTCTCTCACGTATTGGTATGTATATATTTTAACTTGCTTGTTTCGGTATGATTCAAAAACAAACGGATTTGGACAAAAAATTTGGTATCCAATCCCTCCCGTTTCAACGACAACATATTGTGGGTCAATAACCTCTAACTTCCCATTTACAAATTCGATCATGCTAGTTCTCTCCTTCTACGTACGAACATCATTTCTATGTTATCATACCATAGGTTAAGAAGTGAAAAATAAAGAAAAACGCGGAGCCTTTTTTCTTTCAATGCTTCACTGCTACACCAAAATTTTTATACTCTCTTATCTTCAAAAAAAAAAAACAAAAGGTATGTCTTTTTTTACAGACACACCTTTTGTTCTTTACATTTCTTGAACTGCATACTTTTCAAATGTTTGTAATAGCTCTTCAAAATTTTCTCGCGATATAACCGGTATTCCTTCTTTAAGTCGGGAATGCTGGTGACTTTTTAATTTATTCGTATTGATTTGAAAAAAAGACTGAATGATATTTTCATGGTCAGGTTTACCTTCATAAATATTTAAATATCCTTCATCTGAAATTCCAAAATAACCATTAATTTTTAGTAATGGAGAAATATCATTTACTTCTTGTTTAAAATAAATTTTTTCTTCGTTTTGATCAACTAAATCCCAGCCTTCGTAAAAAGCCCAAAAATCCTCCATGGACCAAATTGTTTCTTGAACCGTTTCTTCGCTTACTTCGCCATCTAAATAAACCCGCTGCAAAATGACATCGACTGTTTTAGGAGCCATAACGGGTTGCGCTTCTTCTATCGCCTGAATGTCTTCGCTTGTATTCGAAATCGATTCCGTATTAACGGCCACAAGAACAGCAATGACGATCGCTGCCGCAAACAAAACAATTGTGACCTGTCCACTTACTACTCCTTTTATGATTTGACGAATCTTCATCAAAATCACCACCGATACAAAATAAGATTTTTCTATTTGTAGCTTCTCCATGTAAAAACAGTTTTATCCACTTCTTTAGGATTAATTTTGAAGAAAAAGATTTTTTTGAATGATAGCTTTTGCATGAGAATATTTTTTTTACGATGATTAATAATAGAAAAGCAAAATAAAGGAAAAAAGAGTAGAGATTAAACATCTCTACTCTAACTTTACATTTTATCGAGAGCGTTCAAATGGTCGTTGAGCGGCATTCCCTAAATCATTTAACATTTCTGTGAAAGTGGCTCCAACTTCGTCCCAAGCAGCTCCACCACGTAAACGATCATCAATGCCTTGTACACGAGTAACCGCATCTCTGTCTGTTACGACATGGACTGTACGGTCTTCATCCATATCTTGAACCGTTTTTCTTACTTTGTCACGAGCATCGTTATCATCAGAGTTGACAGCAACAACGACAACATCGTCATGAACAACTACACGACTGTCATCAATGTTATCAATGCCATCGACACGTTCTTGAATACGTTGAACTGTACGACTGTCATAGTCTTCGTGGTAATTAGCAGCTGTTGTACCAGCTTGTCCACGTTGACCTTGTGTCCCCTGTTGACCTGTCATACCACGTTGGCCTTGCTTTCCTTGTTGGCCTGTCATACCACGTTGGCCTTGTGTTCCTTGTTGACCTGTCATACCACGTTGGCCTTGTGTTCCTTGTTGGCCTGTCATACCACGTTGGCCATCACGATTTTGGTCACGAAGGATTCCACGGTCATCTACCATTCCAGGACGGTCACCTGTAATTCCTGTATGGTTACCTGTAGCACCTGTTGTACCACGTCCTTGACCAGCCATTCCTTGACCTGTTTGACCTTGCTCACGAGCACCAAACATGTTTTGACGGCCACCAAATCCGTCATGACCAGCACCAACACCATGACGTTCACCTAAACGATGAGCTCCTTGACGTGTATCATGACCAATATTACCAGTTGTTCCAAATCCACCACGACGATCATTTGCTCCTAATTGACCTCCAGCAATTGTATCGCCACCGCGTTGATTTAAGCCAGCAGCACCTTGACCAGTTCTGCGACCAGTTCTATCATTACGAGTAAACATATCTGTTATAGGACCTTCCCCAGTCCATCGAGCTCCAGTTGTCCCCTGTGTTCCGGCAGTTCCATGACCTACGCCATGTGCTCTATCATGCGTTAATCCTTGCGTTCCAGCACCTCGGCCTAACCCATGAGCGCCACCTTGACCATAACCTTGAGTACCTTGGTTTAAGCCAGTACCATGTGCACCTGCTCCCGCTCCATGCATACCTTGAGTTCCTTGAGCACCAAATCGTTCTGTATGGCCTTGACCTACTTGATTTGCCCCCATATCACCTGCTTGGTTATCTACACCACAACCTGCTAAGCCACCTACAATCATTGTTGCTGCTGTTACTGTAATCGCAAATTTTCGCATTTTTTTAAAGCCTCCTTTCACCAATTATGATGTGTTCTAAGTCGAGTAATTACTCTGTTAGATGTAGGAAACGTTGTTGAAAAACTGGAGACCTAACTTTATAAACAAAAAAAGACGCAAGGTATGAGTACCCTACGCCTTTTTTACTTCTTTCCTTTTTACTTAGCCATCAAGGTCATCATCAAACTCTTCAAATTGGTTTGGTCTCATAGGAGCGCTGGCTGGTGGAACTGCTGGTGCTCCGTACCCTGTTGGAGGAACAGGAGGAAACCCTGCTGGTGTTGTTGTTTGCGGAAATGCGCCAGTTTGTGGCGGCATAGGCATTTGCCCAAATTGTGCTTGTTGATTCATATTCTGCCCCAAATTTGGTTGCCCTTGCTGAGCCATGCTTTGACCAAACATTTGTTGAGGTTGTTGCATCATAGCTTGTTGCCCATATCCAGGTTGTGCTTGTTGCATTCCATAAGGCTGGTTAAATTGTTGTTGTCCATATCCATACATCGGTTGCTGTTGTTGCATATATGGTTGTTGTGTATATTGGGGTGCATAAGTATGTGGTTGTTGTGGTTGAGAGCCATACATTGGTGCTGTTGGTTGAGGTCCACAACCGCAGTCAGCTTGACTCTGATAAGGACTTACTTGTGGAAAATATGGTTGTTGTATTGGACTTGAACAACCTGGCATTACTGGTGATACATACATTGGCGGGCATGGTTGCGCTTGTGGATAAGGCGCCATTGGTGGTGCTGGTTGAGCAACTGGTTCTGCGATCGGTGGCTTTGATGGCATTTTTGGTTTCTCCATGACAGGTGCCTCCTTGGTGATTGGTTTCTTTGGAGCTTTTGGCACTTCTGGCTTATGCTCAACTTTTTCCTTTACCACAGGCTTTTTTGGTGGTAAAGGCGGCTTTTTCATTTCTTTCTTTTGTGGTTTATAAATATGAAAGTTCATATTCATTTCTTGCTGCTGTGTAATTTCCTTTTTTTGAATTGGTTGTACTGATGGCATTTTTGGCATTTCAAATTTTGGAGCTGCTGGTGGTTTTGGTTGCTCTTTAACAATCGGCTGTTCTTTCTTCGCCGGAGAGATGGGAGCTTCTTTCTTAGGTGCTTCTTTTTTGACAGGAACACTCCCTGTTGGTACTTTAATCTTCATTCCAGGCATAATCATGTCTGGATTCGATAAATGACTGTTGACTTGTTTAAGTTGTTCAAAATCGACATTATACTTTTCAGCTAACTTCCATAGTGTTTCACCTTTCTGAACAATATGAATCTTCACCTTAGTCCCTCCTTGAAGCAATTCTTTACATACTATGCATGTGTAGGCAAAATGGAACACAATATTATAAAGTGCTTATTTTGATGTACTCAGCACAATCTATGCTCAAAAAAAGGAGTTTATACCAAAAAAGGAGTGATGCTGTATATTTCACCAACATCACTCCTAACTCGTTTACGCACGGTCCAACATTCTTTGTAAGGCTAAGCTCGCATCTACTGCTATTTGGTTATCGACTTTAATTTCATTCATGACAATTCCATTCTCAATCGATTCCAAAGACCATAATAAATGAGGTAAGTCAATTCGATTCATCGTTAAACACGGACACATATTTGGATTTAAGGACACAACTGTTTTATCATCATGTTGTTTCCCTAACCGTTTTACTAAGTTCATTTCAGTTCCTACTGCCCATTTCGAGTGAGGTTCTGCCTTTTTTAATGTTTCAATAATATAATGTGTTGAGCCTGCATAATCAGCTTTTTGTACAACCTCATGAGAACATTCTGGGTGAACGATAATATTCATATCTGGGTCACTTTTTCGCAATGCTTCAATATTGTCAACTGTAAATTTCTCATGAACTGAACAATGTCCTTTCCATAAGATCACTTTAATATCTTCTAGATTCCCCTCATATTCTAACACAGACGCAAGCGGGTCCCACACAGCCATCTGCGCTAATTCAATCCCTATATCAAAGGCAGTATTTCTTCCTAAATGCTGGTCAGGTAAAAATAAAATTCTTTCTTTTTGTGTAAATGCCCACTCAACCATTTTCTTCGCATTTGACGATGTAACTGTAGCCCCTCCGTGTTTTCCACAAAAGGCTTTAATAGCAGCTGTGCTATTTACATATGTCAAAGGTAATATCGTATCTGAAAAATACTGTTGTAGCTGCTCCCACGCCCGATTAGTTTGGTCAATATCGGCCATGTCAGCCATAGAACAGCCTGCACGCATATCAGGTAGAATAACTTTTTGATGATCCCCTGTTAAAATATCAGCCGTTTCCGCCATAAAATGTACACCACAAAAGACAATATAATCAGCATCATCATTTTTCGCTGATTCTTGAGCTAATTGCAATGAATCTCCTGTTGCATCGGCAAACTGGATCACTTCGTCTTTTTGATAATGATGTCCAGGAATATATAATCGATTTCCAAAGCTCGCTTTTATTTCCTTAATTCTCGTTTCCATTTCTTCCACTGACATTTGTTTATAACGCTCTGGTAACAATGATGGTGTTTCAAGTATTTCTAAAATACTCATTATTTCATTCCCCCTTTTAAATTAAAACTTATATCTAATGCTTTGACTGAATGTGTAAGAAAACCAAGTGAAATATAATCGACCCCACAATGAGAGTAATCACTTATATTTTCAAGAGTAATTCCTCCCGAAGCCTCGGTCACAATTTGAGGAGGAACAAGCTTTATGAACTGTTCCACTTCATCTGGAAGACGATTATCAAACATAATGACATCTGCCCCTGCTTCAATCGCTTCTTTTACTTGTGTTTCTGTTTCGGTTTCTACTTCAATTTTAACCATATGACCGAGTTGTTGCTTTACTTTTTCAACTGCCTTTTTTATACTTCCACATGCTGTAATATGGTTATCTTTTATCATCACCCCATCATATAAGCCGATCCGATGATTAAAACCACCACCACATAATACAGCATACTTTTCAAACATTCGGAGTCCTGGTGTTGTTTTTCGTGTGTCGCACAATCGAGTATGGTCACTGGACAGTGACCGAACGGCTTCATTTGTCAAAGTGGCAATGCCACTCATTCGTTGAACTAAGTTTAAGATGACACGCTCTCCACTTAATAACGCCGAAACGGGACCAGAAGCCGTTGCAATAATGGTCCCTTTTTCTACCCATTGCCCATCCTCTACATAGGTATTCACTTGAATATTTGAATCCACGAGTTGATATCCATCTGAAATGATTGATAAACCTGCGACTACACCAGATTGTTTAACAACAAAATCGCCTGTTCCTTTTTTGTTCTCAAAAAGCATGGATGTTAAGTCACCATGGCCTATGTCTTCAATAAAAAATTGTTGTAACTGTTGTTTGACTAATAATCGATTCATCCAATCACCCCTATACTGAAAGCTTTTCTATACACTTTGCACTAACATACGGCTTTTCAGAAGCACCGCTAAAATAAATGGTTTTATGTTTCCATTTCCGTTCTAGAGAATGTGGGTGGTCAGTTCGGTAGTGCCCTCCCCTGCTTTCTGTTCTTTCCCAAGCAGCAAGCGTAATCAAGTAACCAACCGTAATCATATTGCAAATTTTTTGCTGTTCTATTGTTATATTAATGTTTTTCCAATGTAACATCGCAAAACGGTACGTCGTAAACCATGAAAGTGCTTCTTTCAAACTTTGCCTCGTCCGAACAATACCAACACACTTTGTCATAACTTCTTTAATTTCCAACTCTGATGGTAAATGACCAATTTTCCGTGTTCCTTCTTCTTCCATCACAGGAACGAAAATAGAAGAAAACTGTTGCTTTTGTAAAATTTCATTAGCTATTTCGGTAGCAAATACTACACATTCCAACAAAGAATTACTTGCTAAGCGATTGGCGCCATGTACGCCTGTCCTTGCCACTTCTCCAACAGCATAAAGGCCAGGTATACTTGTTTCTCCTTTTTCATTCGTGACCACTCCACCCATCATAAAATGGGCACCAGGAGCAATGGGAATCCGATTATCATGTAAATCAATGTTTGCTTTTTCACAAATAGCCGCAATAGAAGGAAATCGCTTTGTGAAATGCTCAATGTTCGAAATATCTAAATACAATAATCCGTTCTTACATAAATGTTCATTTATCGCTCTTGCAACAACATCTCTAGGAGCAAGATCTTCCAATGGATGTTTCCCAGCCATAAGAAAATCTCCTTTTTCTGTCACAATTCTAGCTCCCTCACCCCTGACAGCTTCAGAAACTAACCCAATCCCTTTAG
Organism: Alkalihalobacillus sp. LMS39; assembly: GCF_022812285.1. Taxonomy (NCBI): domain Bacteria; kingdom Bacillati; phylum Bacillota; class Bacilli; order Caryophanales; family Bacillaceae; genus Alkalihalobacillus; species Alkalihalobacillus sp. LMS39. The sequence goes on along the minus strand of NZ_CP093300.1, from coordinate 1,666,814 downwards.
ATGACTTCACCAACATTGTTGGATGGAATTGAACAAATTCCATATCTGCTATTGCTGCACCTGCCCGAAAGGCCATTGCGATGCCATCTCCTGTTGCTTGTTCACTATTGGATGTCACCTCATATAATTGTCCAATACCGCCTGTTGCAAGAATGATAAAAGGAGCTATATATGTTGATTTGCTTTGTTCGCTATTTTTTGTGTACACACCTATACATGTTCCATTTTGAATTAATAAGTCTATCGCATATTCATGTTCAATAATTGTTGTATTTTCTTTTACCCGTGCTAGTAATTTCATCACTAACTCTTTTCCCGTTGCATCACCACCAGAATGGAGGATTCTTCTTCTGCCATGAGCCCCTTCTTTTCCAAGTGCATAAGACTTGTCTTTACAACGGTCAAAATCAATTCCTTTTTCAATCAAGGAGTCAATTACAGACGGCCCTTGTCTCACAAGAAACTCTGTCATTGTTTCATCATTGTGATAGCAACCGGCGCGAATCGTATCAAAAAAATGGTCTCTCCAGTCATCATCACCTGATATCGCTGCAGCAATTCCACCTTGGGCCAACAATGAATTACTGTCTGTCACATTTGACTTTGTGATTATTATCACATTCTTTGTCACAGAAAGAATGTCCGCAACCATTAAACTAGCGAGTCCACTTCCGATAATAACGACATCTGCTTTTATCACGGTCATCTTCATGACCTCCTTTATATTACACCTGTCTTGACACCTATATTTACATAAATTTAAACTAGTGACAAGAGTTTTTTTCTGCCATGATGGATTATGAACAAAAATCGTTGATCCACACTATAAGAAAAGAGGGACGTAATGATCTATTTAGATTATTCTGCAACGACACCGATGTCTGAACACGCGTTACAAGTATATACACAAGTAGCAAGAAATTATTTTGGAAATGCCAATAGCTTACATGATTATGGTGACGCATCAAATCAACTTCTAGCTTCTAGTCGAAGTGAAATTGCCAGTCTCATTAACGGTGAACCACACGGTATTTATTTTACGAGTGGAGGGTCAGAAAGCAATTATTTATCTTTGCTATCACTCCTCTCCCAACCAAAACAAGGAAAAAACCATCTTATTACAACTGAAATTGAACATCCCTCTGTTTTAAATACGTTTGAACTGTTAAAAAAACAAGGTTTTTCTATTTCCTATGTTCCTGTTAACGAATATGGACAAGTTCCATTGTCAGCCTTAAACAATGTAGTGACTGAAAAAACAATACTTGTCTCCATTGGACATGCCAATGCAGAGCTTGGTACGATTCAAAATATCGTGGAAATTGGACGCTTTCTTTCTGAGAAAAACATTTTATTTCATAGCGATTGTGTTCAATCGTTTGGTAAAATAAACATTGACGTTAAACAAGCTAAATTATCTTGTATTACAATGTCTGCCCATAAAATCTACGGGCCAAAAGGAGTGGGAGCGGTTTATATTGATCCTTCCCTCCATTGGAAACCCATCGTTCCAAACGGAACACATGAATCTGGTTTTCGTCAAGGTACTTTAAATGTACCTGGAATTTCAGCATTTGCGGTAGCAGCCCGTGACCGAAAAAGCATAATGGAAGATGAAGCAAGACGCTTAAAAGGACTACAGCAAAAATTTCTTACTATAATGGATTCCAAAAACATTATTCTCGAAGGTCATCCTACACATCGCCTTCCCCACCATTTAGCTCTTCGTATAAAAGGAATTGAAGGTCAATATGTCATGTTAGAATGTAACCGAAGAGGTATTGCGATTTCAACTGGGAGTGCGTGTAAAGTAGGAGAAACAGCACCGGCAAATTCAATGGTGGCTACAGGGAAAACACAAGAAGAAGCATATGAATTTATTCGACTTACAATGGGGCAGTCAACAACTGAAGCAGAAATAGAAAAGACCGTTGCTGCTTTACATGATATTATTCAACAGTTTTATTCTTAAAGGAGCGGAATGAATGGCAGAGAAAAGGAAAAAAGTGTTAGGAGAAGAACGGCGAGAATTGATTTTACAGTGGCTTTTGCAGAGTACAACACCAATAACGGGTAACGAACTAGCCGAAAGAACAAATGTGAGCCGACAAGTCATCGTTCAAGACATTTCGATATTAAAAGCGAGAAATCACTCTATTTTAGCGACTGCTCAAGGATATATGTATTTAAAGTATCAAGGAGAAGAACAAGTGCTCAAAAGAAGAATTGCTTGTCAGCACCGTCCTGAAGAGACAGAACAAGAATTAATGATTCTTGTTGATCATGGCGTCACGGTTAAAGATGTGATGGTAGAGCATCCAATCTACGGTGATTTAACCGCTTCTTTGATGCTATCTAATCGAAGAGATGTTCATCTTTTTTTAACAAAGATGAAATCTACAAACGCTTCTCTCTTATCTGAACTCACAGATGGCGTTCACTTGCATACCATCGAAGCAGAAACAAATGAGCAATTAGACGATGCAACAAACGCATTAAAGCAAGCTGGTTTTTTACTATCCATTACTGAATAACCAAAATGTTTAGAGAGTGAGACATCCTCCATTGATCTATAACAAAAAAACACCTTTAAGAGTCATTTCTTAAAGGTGTTTTTTCTAGCGTTTGCTAGAACATTTATTTAGGAACTGGGTCTTTTTCTTTGTTTAATGAATAACAAGGATAACTCCCTAAGACGCGAACCCCACAACCAAGTGCTTCCAACTCTGCCATTACACCTGGGATTAGCACGTCATCCAAAACATGCTCCACATCAATAACGAAATAATAATTTCCTAAGCCTGTTTTCATTGGACGAGATTCTATTTTCGATAAGTTTAATTTTCTCCAGGCAAAGGCAGATAATACTTGATGAAGCGCCCCAGAAAAATCAGTAGGGAGCGTAAACATCATCGTTGTTTTATCTCCTACATATAATGGTGATGACAGCTTTTCTGTTTCTTTTGCTAGTAAAACAAACCTTGTTCGATTATTCCCGTAATCATGAATATTTCGTTCCACAATTGAAAGGTCATACACGTTAGCCGCCAACTCGTTCGCAATCGCTGCTGCTTTTTCCTCTGGGTGTTCATTCACATATTGTGCTGCTGCCCCTGTTGAATTCATATACTGAATTCTCGCATTTGGAAGAACATTGCGTAAAAAATCATGACATTGAGCAATCGCATGAGGGTGGGAGTATATCGCTTCTACAGCACTCCACTCTTCTTTATTTTGATTGTTTACTAACAGTTGTTGCTCAATGGGAACAATGATTTCTCCAACAATCGGCAATGTATGTTTATGAATAATATAATCCAACGTTACATTTACTGACCCCTCAATCGCATTTTCTAGAGGGACAACGGCAATATCAACCGAATCGTTTGAAACAGCGTCCATACAATTTGGAATTGTTGTATAAGAGACGGCCTTCTCTTTCGGAAACAAAGCTTGCACAGCCATTTCTGTGAACGTTCCTTTTGGTCCTAAATAGCCAATCGTTCTCATCCTCACTCCATCCCTTTCTCTTTAAACTCCTGAACCAATAATCTCCACTTTCTCAACCGCATCAAGCTCATTTATTTTTTGTACAAAAATACTCACTGTCTCTGTTAGTGGGGAAATATCGATGGATAACGTAATATTTGCACTTCCTTTTAGCGGAATCGTTTGGTTAATTGTTAATACATTCGCTTTACTTTGAGCTACAACTGTTAATAATTGCGACAAAGCACCCGCCCTGTCCTCTAAATGGATGGAAAGCGTAATAATTTGTTCTTTAACAATACTATGAAAAGGAAAAATACCGTCTTTGTATTTATAATAAGCACTTCGACTGATACCTACAGCATGAACAGCTTCACTAATTTTTTTCGCCTTTCCAGACTGAAGCATCGCTTTTGCCTCTAACGTTTTCACCATTGCTTCTGATAACATATCTTCTCTAACAAGATAAAACTTATCCAATTCCTCTGACATACGCTCACCACCGCATTGTTTCTAAAAAAGCTATTATATCATTATAAATTTGTTAGAACTTTTTGACAATATTTTTTATCGATTTGGAAAGTCCATTTTGAAGGAAAAAAGAATAAACTACCTACAATAGGCAGTTTATTCTTTCATTACTCAATAAATTCGAATTCAAATTCTAATAATCGTACAATATCTCCGTCTTTCGCACCACGCTCACGAAGTTTATCGTCGACACCCATTCCGCGTAACTGTCTTGAAAACCGTTTAATCGACTCATCACGTGTAATGTCGGTCATTTTAAATAACTTTTCAATCTGTTCCCCAGAAATAACAAAAGCACCGTCATCATCTCTTGTTATGATAAATGGATCCTCTTGTTTTTCATGGCGATAAACCACTCTTGTTTGTAACTCCTCTTTTTCATATAACGGAAATTCAGGAGTCACTTCAATTTTATCCGCTACAGCTAATAGCAATTGACGAAGTCCTTGTCTTGTTACTGCTGAGATTGGAAAAATCGGTAAGTCTTCTGTTAGCTTTTCTTTAAATTGCTTTAAGTGTTCTTCTGCCTCTGGCATGTCCATTTTATTTGCGACAATAATTTGCGGACGCTCTAATAATCTTAAATTATACTGCTTTAACTCATCATTAATTTTAACAAAATCATCGTATGGGTCTCTTCCTTCTAAAGCCGACATATCAATGACATGAACGATGACTCGTGTTCTTTCAATGTGACGCAGAAATTGATGGCCAAGCCCTACTCCTTGATGGGCCCCTTCAATTAAACCAGGGAGGTCTGCCATAACAAAGCTACGTCCATCATCTGTTTCAACAACACCTAGATTCGGTGTAATCGTCGTAAAATGATAATCCGCAATTTTCGGCTTTGCTGAAGTTACAACTGAAAGCAATGTTGATTTTCCAACACTCGGAAATCCGACTAACCCAACATCAGCTAACACTTTTAACTCAAGCACAACTTCTCTTTCTATACCAGGTTCTCCATTTTCAGCAATTTCTGGTGCTGGATTTGTCGCTGTAGCAAAGCGGGAATTCCCACGACCCCCACGGCCACCTTTCGCAATAACAGCTTGCTGGCCATGGACAGTTAAATCTGCAATCGTTCCTTTTGTTTCTTCATCAATGACCGTAGTCCCTGGAGGAACGCGAACAATCATCGGGTCTGCATTTTTACCATGCTGATTTTTCGGACGTCCATGTTCACCTCGAGAAGCTTTAAAATGACGTTGGTACCGAAAATCCATTAAGGTTCTTAAACCTTCGTCAACTTCAAAGACAACATCGGCTCCTTTCCCACCATCTCCGCCAGCTGGTCCACCTTTAGGAACATATTTCTCTCTGCGATAAGCAACCATCCCGTTGCCTCCATCGCCACCTTTAACAAATACCTTTACCTTATCAATAAACATTCCTTCACCTCTATTTTACTTCACAAGAGCTAACGTAAGTAATACTTCTTCCGAATTAACTACAAATTCCTTTATGGTCATGTTCGTTCCAGTCTTGTCGTTTGCTCTTATCCAATCTTTTATGATGGCTTGATTTTGAATCTCCCCTTGAAAATCAAAAGAAACACTCAAGTCATCTTCTACTAAATAAAACGTCAGTAATAATTGATTCTCGCAACTATTGCTACATACGTCGTCTAATAAGGAAAAAAAATTTTTACACCAAACTTGCAGTGACTGTTCATATGCAGATAAATCTTGGACGTCTCCGATTACTTCAAGCTCTATTTCATATAAATGGTTTTCCCAATTTATCGTTAATAATTCGCTAGCTAACGCAGGAATTTTAAGATCACTTAATTTGCTCTCATTCTGCGCCTTTTGAATAATTTCATCGATAATTTCATCAACACGCTCAAGTCGATGTAATGCGATATTCCCCTTAATTAATTGAATGACATTCAACCAATCGTGACGAGAATGGCGCAATAAATCTACAACATCCCATTTCTTCGTCATACTAGCACTCCTACATGATTATTTAGCAAAATTTACATGTCCTATCTTAACACAATCAAAACAAAAGATGTCATTTTAATTATGGCTTATTAAAAAAAAATCAAACATTCCTTGAATTTCACTTTAATCTCATCTTATACAATGGTCCCCGTATATTCCAATCTTAAACAGGATGATACATGATAACTAAATGATAGGAAACACTAAATAAATCATTTCTAATCCTAAGGAGGAGTATGTTTATGACAATGAAAAATCAATCGCTTCAACACGCCCAACAAGCGGTTCAAGTATCACACCAAGCCATATTAGAAGCACAACAAAACCCACAACAATTAACGGAAGCCAAACAAAAGCTAATTCAAGCAGATATCGAGCTATTGAATGCTTACGTGACAGCGTCAACAATGGAACAACAACAAATTCAAACTGCACGCCAACAAGTATCACAACTTCAACATGAAATCGAACAAACTTTAAATCAAGAAATATAATGTTTCATCCCAAACGCTAAAACTTGGGCGTTTGGGAACTTCTTTTCTAGAGTTTTTTATTGACAGACTTTTGATGCGATCATATACTAACAAATGACAAAACCGACTAAAAAGATAAGATTTATACTATATATTGGAAAGCTAGGGGGGAAACCGATGGCTGGAGTGCAAATAAAAAATGTAAGCAAAACATTTTTAAATAAAGAAGAAAAAACAGAATATACCGTTTTCGAAAACATTTCCCTCGATGTAAAACCAGGTGAGTTTGTTTCACTATTAGGACCATCAGGTTGTGGAAAATCAACTTTACTTAATATTGTCGCTGGGTTAGAAGATGCTTCTGAAGGTGTTGTATTAGTTGGAGACAAGGAAGTGAAAGAACCCGGTTCAGATCGTGGTGTCGTATTCCAAGAAGCAGCTTTAATGCCTTGGTTAAGCGTATTAGAAAACGTTATGTTTTCCTTAAAAAAGAAAATGAATAAGAAAGATGCGAAAGAAAAAGCGATTGAGTACTTAAAACTTGTTCATCTCAGTAAATTTATAAACTCTTACCCTCATGAACTATCAGGAGGAATGAAACAACGTGTATCGATTGCCCGAGCACTCGCCATGGACCCAGAAATTTTATTAATGGATGAACCATTTGGTGCCCTTGATGAACAAACACGAACAATGCTTCATAAAGAGGTTCAATACATTTGGGAAACAACAGGAAAAACAATTCTTTTCGTTACACATAATATTCGTGAATCTATTCTTCTATCAGACAGAATTGTCTTAATGGGAACAAGACCTGGAGGCATTATTAATATTTTCCCAGTTGACTTGCCTCGACCAAGAAAACAATCAAGCCCGGAGTTTCTTGAGCTAGAAGAAAAAATCATGGAACAACTTGCCGGAGAGATTGAGAAAGTAATGAGGGAGGAAATGGGCGATGACTACAATACTAAGAAGGCTGCTCTTCTTTATAGCTCTAATCGCGATTTGGGAGATCACATATAGACTAAATTTATCGTACCAGTTTTTCTCTGTCATGATGTTCCCATCTCCAACTGGTACAGTCGTTCAATTATACCGTGGATTCTTTGAAACTGGTATTCTATTACACGCTTTAACAACGAGTATTCAACGAATTGCGATTGGCTTTACTGTCGCCATTTTAATCGGCTCTGCACTAGGGATTTTGCTCGCCCGCTCGAAACTAGCTGATGAAACTCTTGGCTCACTCGTCATCGCCTTGCAATCTGTTCCGAGTATTGTATGGTTGCCCATTGCTTTAATGTTTTTTGCTGGAAGTGATATGGCGATTATTTTTATCGTGTTGCTTGGCGGAACATGGGCCATGACATTAAATATGCGAATGGGCATAAAAAATGTTCAGCCGATATTAATTAAAGCGGCGAGAACGATGGGCTATAAACGGTCCGAACTCGTTTGGAAAGTGATGATTCCCGCCTCTATTCCTTCCGCCCTAACTGGAGCAAGACTTGCTTGGGCTTTTGGCTGGCGAGCGTTAATGGCTGGGGAGCTGTTAGGTACAGGTGGCTTAGGGCGAACTCTTCTTAATGCAAAAGATATGTTTAATATGGATTTAGTTATCGCCATTATGGTCATTATCGCCATTATCGGTTTAACTGTAGAATATTTACTGTTTAATAAAATTGAAAAACGAATCCTTACTCGCTGGGGATTATCAAAAACATCATAATTGGGGGAAACAAACATGAAAAAAGGATTACTTATTTTAGCGATTGCGTTTGTCGGATTGTTAACAGCTTGTGGCACTGGTTCAACTGGTAGTTCAGAGGCTGGGAAAGACTCTGTAAATATCGGTTATTTTCCAAATCTTGACCATGCTGCTGGGATTGTAGGAAAAGAAAAAGGCTTTTTTGATGATGAACTAGGTGAAGTCGAAGCAACATATATTGACTTTCCAAATGGAAACGACTTTATTGAAGCATTAGATGCGGGAACATTAGATATTGGTTATGTTGGTCCTGGCCCTGCGATTAACTATTATTTACGTGGTGGCGATGTTGTCATCTTAAGTGCAGCTGCCAATGGTGCCACTCTTATCGTTGCGCGTGACGGTTCTGGGATTGAAGAATTAGCAGACTTTGATGGCAAATCTTTTTGTACACCTGGAAATGGATGTACTCACAATGTTCAGTTAGAAGCAATGTTAAAAGAATTAGGTCTCGAATCTAACCGTGTTGGCGGTACGGTAGAGCACCAACCACGTGTAGCCCCTGCCAATATGGTTGTCATGTTTGAACAAGGCCAAATTGACGCTACTGCGGCTCCAGAACCATGGGGAACGTATTTAGTAGAAGAATTAGGCGCGAAAGTCGTAACAGAGTGGAACGATGTGTTTCTAGGCGAAAGATTAGCGAGTGTTGTATTAGTATCAACAAAAGAATTTGTTGAAAACAACCCTGACATTGTCGATGCAGTATTAAAAGGACATATCCAGTCTGTTGAATATGCACAAAACAATGAAGAAGATACGTTACAAACGATTAATGATGCCTTATACAACTTAACACAACAACGCCTGCCAGACTCTGTGTTAACAAATGCATGGCAACGTATGGCTGTGACAACAGAAACACATGCTGACGCTCTTCAAGCATGGGCAGATGCTTCATATGACTTACAATTCATTAAAGATGATCCGAATTTAGATGGCTTTGTTGATACATCTAGATTAGATGCATTATTAAACAAATAAAAAACGAGATTAAAAAAGCTGTCGTTCTTTTCTGTCGACAGCTTTTTTTCGTATTCTCAGCTATAACGGACATTTGTTCCGTTTTTTTATCTAAATAGCGTATTTATAAATGCTATCGGACATCCGTTCCGTTACTTTTGGAAAATGGGCTAGTTTCCAGACTAGATTTGTGAAATAGCGGAACATATGTCCGATAGCAATAAAAAAAGGCAGAGTTTTCATGAAATAGCGGAATAAATGTCCGAAACGGAAATACATAACAATAAAACTGACCCCACTGTTCATCATTCCAACAGTTTTGAGGTCAGTTTTTTCTTATGTGAAACGAGCGACAAGATCGCGGACTACGGCTTCTCCTTGATCAATACAATCAGGAATACCTAGTCCTTCATAAGAGGCTCCTGTTATCACAACACCTGGCAATGTTTCTTGCACTGCTTTTTTGGCTTTCTCCACTCTTTCTTTATGACCGACAATATATTGTGGCATTGCATTTTCCCATCTCGTAATTTGATAAAACAATGGTTCACCTTCGACTTTAATAATCGAGGTTAAATCTCGTAGGACTTTCTTTACTATCTCATCGTCCTGTTCAAATACGATCGCTTCGTCTCCAAATCGACCCACATAACAACGGAGTAAGGCGTACCCTTCTGGTGCTGTATGTCTCCATTTTTTATGGGTCCAAGTACAGGCGGTAATGTCGTAGTCTCCTTTTTTAGAAACGACAAAGCCTGTTCCATCCAAATCTTCCTTTATCGCTGATTCTGGGAACGCCATCGCGACAGTGGCTACAGATGTAGATGGCATATCTTCAAAGCTATCCATCACATTGTATTGGGACAACAGGGAAAGCGAAACTTGATGTGGTGTCGTAAGTACAACATAATCAAATGTTTCTGTTCTACCGTCTGCTAATTGTAAGTCGTATGTGTCATTGTCATTTTTCTTAAGATGTTGGACCGATGTATTTTTTTCGACCGCATCTGTTTTTAAATGGTATTCAATCGCATCCACTAATGATTGCAAGCCACCTTTAAGAGACAAAAACATGCCCGCCTTTTTTCCTGTATTCGGTTGTTTCGTTTTGCCCTTTTTCATCCCTAAAATTAAACTACGATACTTTTGTTCGACTTGATGAAACTGTGGAAATGTTGCCATTAAGCTTAATTTATCAATATCTCCAGCGTAAATTCCGGAAAGGAGTGGTTCAATGAGATAATCGACAACCTCATCTCCTAATCGATGCCGAAAAAACGTCCCTAATGACTGGTCCTCTGTTGCATTGCTTCTTCTCGGTAAAATCAGATCAGCCGCTGCTCTCACCTTTCCTATCGGGCTAAAAAGAGTTGTTGTTGCAAATGGTGTAAGTTCAGTTGGAATGCCCATGACAGAGCCACCAGGAACAGGGAAAAGTTTTTTCTCTTTAAGAATATAAGCCTGCCCCGTATCATTGTTAAGCAATTCTTTTTCAAGCCCGACTGCTTTCGCGAGTCGAGCTGCACTTTGTTTCCGTTCTAAAAAAGAATCAGGTCCTTTTTCAATCACAAATCCATCTGTATAATCGGTTTGAATTTTTCCACCTAATCGTTCAGATGATTCATATAACTTATATTCTATCGGTAAGCCTTTCGCTTCCATTTCTTTTTGTAAATAAAACGCGACCGTTAAACCTGTAATCCCTCCACCAATAATGGCAACCCGTTTTTTTTCTCCATTCACTCTAGTTTCCTCGGACTTTCTCAACTTGCTTATCCACAACAGTTGCTAAGCAGTCAATAAACTCAGGTTTGGCATTGGGCATCTCAGGTCTGAAATAATTGATTCCTAGTTCATCAGTTACGACTTTACACTCATAATCATTGTCATATAATACTTCTAAATGGTCTGCGACAAAACCAACTGGGCAATAAACAAAAGCTGTATAGCCTTTTTCATTATACAAATCTCTAGTTAAATCTTGAACATCTGGTCCAATCCAAGGGTCTGGTGTATTTCCTGCACTTTGCCACCCAATCGTGTAATGTGTAATATTCGCTTTCTCAGCAATTAAATCTGCTGTCTCTTGTAATTGGTCTGGGTACGGGTCACCCATTGAAATAATTCGCTCTGGTAAGCTATGCGCGGAAAAAACAACACATGTTTTTTCAACGTCAGCAACTTGTTCCATTGTTTTATTAACTTGTGTCGTCCAATAATCAATAAACTTTGGCTCATCATACCAGCTATCGATCGTATAAATTCTCGGCCCGTTAATTTTCTCTGATTCTTCAACGGCTCGCCCGTTATATGACTTCACACTAAAAGTGGAATAGTGCGGAGCAAGAACGATACTAATCGCTTCTTCGATTCCATCTTCTTTCATTTGATGTACTGCATCTTCAATAAAAGGATCAATATGCTTTAATCCTAAATATACTTTAAAGTTGAAGTCACTATGGCGATTGTTTAGTTCTTCTGCGAGCTTGTTAGCTTGTTCTTCCGTAATTTTAGCAAGTGGACTAATTCCACCAATCGCTTCATAGCGCTCTGTTAAATCTTGAAGTGCTTCTGGAGAAGGTTTTCTGCCACGCCGTATATGTGTGTAATACGGTTCAATTTCTTCTAAACTTCTTGGCGTCCCATAAGCCATAACTAATAATCCGACTGTTTTCTTCATTGCTATCACCTCTACCTATGATTTTGCTGTATATTCATGAACAAAAGCGGTCAATTTCTTCAACGTAGCTGGATTGACTTCTGGGAATACACCGTGGCCTAAATTAAATATAAATCCAGGTGTTTCCATACCAGCATCTAAAATTTCTTTCGTTCTTTCTTCGATAACTTCCCATGGGGCCAATAAAATCGCAGGGTCTAAATTTCCTTGTACGGCTTTATGAACTCCTTTTGCTCGTGCCTCTCGAATCGGAAGTCTCCAATCAAGTCCGACAACATTAAGGTCTAATTCATGCCACTCTTGAACTAGATGACTTGCACCGACACCAAACATAATTAATGGGACACCTTCTTTTTGAAGTTCAGAAAAAATTCGTGTCATAATCGGTTTAACAAATAAACGATAGTCAGCTACATTTAACGTCCCTACCCAAGAATCAAAGATTTGAATCGCTTGTGCGCCAGCTTTAATTTGGTCTTTTACATATGTAATCGTCATATCCCCAAGTTTGTCCATTAAAAGATGCCATGCTGTAGGCTCGGCATACATAAAGGCTTTTGTTTTGTTATAGTTTTTTGAAGGTCCCCCTTCAATCATATAACTTGCTAAAGTGAATGGCGCTCCACTAAAGCTAATCAGTGGCACTGTTAACTGTTCGCGCAGTATTTTAATTGTATCTAGGACATAAGGAACATCTTCTTTCGGATTAATCGTTCCAAGTTTTTCAACATCCGCTAATGAGCGAATCGGTTTGTCAATCACAGGGCCAATGCCTGTTTTTATTTCAACATCGACTCCAATGGCCGGTAATGGCGTCATAATGTCCTTGTATAAAATCGCTGCATCGTTGTTATATTGGTCAACAGGTAATTTTGTTACATAAGCACAGAGCTCAGGTTGATGTGTAATTTCAAATAACGAGTATTTTTCTTTTATTTCTCTATACTCTGGTTGCGACCTTCCAGCTTGTCTCATATACCATACTGGAACATGACTTGTTTCCTCTTTTCGACAAGCTTTTAAAAAATTATCATTGAATAATGGTTGATTCATTATTACACCCCTTCTACGTACATTGCAATCTGTTTACTATTGTAATCGAATCGAACTAAAAAATCATTTTTCTACTCTTTCTTACTATAAATATCTCGACTACATATGTATAGCTTAGCCAATAAACTGTCATAAAATCGCTAAAATCTTAAGAACTAGAATGCTTTTTTCTTGATCTTTTAAAAGAGATTGGTTCTAGGAAAACGCGGCAGCGTCTTTTCGTTTCATGCGAAGTGCGGAGCCCTACTCGCTTTTGACAGTGAACCCCAAGTGATCTTCTTGGGGTGAAACGCGCAGGTGCGCAGCCTTCGCTCTTCTAGAATAAGCTTTCAAAGCTTCAGTGCTAGACCAACATTTTTATTCTCCCTCATTTGTCTCATTTTTGCGGTCAGAGCAGCCGTTATTTGTGAACATGATACGGGTTTCCGTTTTTTAACGGCCACAGGAGCGCTTATTCACGCAAAAGCCACTCTATTCCTAGCGATATCTTATGATTAACGGCTCCTGTGTCCTCCAACGTTCCAAAACGCTAGCCATGTTCACAGATAACGGTTTTCATGGCCGCTTACTTCCCATAAACAATCGCTAACGGATAAACCCGCCCAAGTGTTGAAGGATTCACTTGGGGCTTTTCTTGCTTGTCTCATACTACTCCAAGTCCCTCATTCATTCTAAGAATGTAGTAGAGCAATGTTATAAACAAGTCGATCGAGAAAGAACCAAAAGGTATAGGGCGACCTTTTGGTTCGGGGGACCGCTCGTTGCTCGCCATTTTAGAAGAACACTGAATGGCTTTAAGAGCTGGCAACGGCTTTCCCCCTCTTACGAGAAAGAACCAAAAGGTATAGGGCAACCTTTTGGTTCGGGGGACCGCTCGTTGCTCGCCATTTTAGAAGAACACTGAATGGCTTTAAGAGCTGGCAACAGCTTTCCCCCTCTTACGAGAAAGAACCAAAAGGTATAGGGCGACCTTTTGGTTCTTTCTCTCTAAAACCCGAATTTTCTCCAGGAGATGGTGATTTGGTTTGAGGGGTCACCTTCTCGTTCGGTTTGGGGGTTGTATGGGACGACGATATAGTCTGGGATGGAGAATGGGTTGATTGATCCGATTGTTACTTCTCCAACGCCGGTAACGGTTGTGACAAGCTCTGTTTCTTCTTTTGTTACTTCATATACATGGTACTGTAGTCTGTCATCACTTGATGGGGTCCATTGGAGTTGGACACCGACAAAGCCACTTCCTCTAAATGTAAGTGCACCTTCAAGATCATCTATCGAAACAAAATGGATTGGGTCATCTAAGTCTTGTAATCCATCTGGCATAGAAAAGGTATAACTTTTTCTTGTATCATCTACAGAATCAATAACATTTTTAAACAGTGCCGTCGGATAAGAACTTCCTCCTCGTAAATACGTTGTTGGAGTTGTAGCATCATACCCCATCCAAACCGCACCTACTACATTTTCTGTATATCCGACAAACCACGCATCACGTATGCCACCATCAACTTCATCATATGTTGTCGTTCCCGTCTTTCCGGCAACGGCTTGACTCGTGCTTCCATTTTGTCCTGTTCCTGATGTGACGACGGATTCTAGCATTTTTGTCATATACCATGCTGTTTGTTTTGAAAAGACAGGGGTTTCTTCATGGACCGCCCTCCCGACTAATTCACCATTTGCATCATAAATTTCCTCGATAAAATAAGGGTCAACAACTTTCCCTTCTTTTGCAAAAGCTCTGTATGCTTTTGTTAGTTGTAAAGGGCTGACCCCCTCTGTTAATCCACCTAAAGCAACCGCTAAACCATCATCTTTTATACCAACACCTAATTGTTCTAAATAAGAATGGCTATGTTTCACACCAAGTTCATTAAGTAACCATACGGTTGGTGCATTTAATGAGTGCGTGACAGCATCATACATCGTTACTTCACCTTCATATTCACGGTTGGCATTTCTTGGTGTATATCCATCATAATCTATTAATTCATCTTTTAATATCGAATATGGATTCAATTGCTCTTCAAGTGCAGGGCCATATACAGCAAGTGGTTTAAAGGCTGAACCAGGCTGTCGTTTAGCATGGACACGATTCAGCCCTTTCGCTACATAATCCCGACCTCCTTGTACAGCAAGAATCCCTCCACTATCAACATCCATCATCACAACCGCACTTTGTGCATCTTCATTTCCATTTGGAAAGAATTGATTTTGCCGAATCAGCTCAAACGAGGCTTCTTGTAACTGTTTGTCCATTGGTACAATAATCGAATACCCACCAGAAAACACTTCTTCATTTGACAGATGATAACGTTGCTCTGCTTCGTCTAATACCATATCGATATACGTTAAAAACGCTTCATTTTCGTTTATTCGATTTACATTTAATGCAACAGTTTTCCCTTGGAGTCTTACAACTTCTTCAGCGCTTAAATACCCTCGATTATGCATAACATTTAATACAACATCTCGGCGTTGCTGACTTTTTTCAATATCATTAATCGGAGATAAATTATTTGGAGCCTTAGGTAAACCAGCTAGTAAAGCCCCTTCCTCCACTGTAAGCTCACTAACATCTTTATTAAAATACAATGTCGCTGCAGCTTGAATACCATAGGCACCATGTCCAAAGTAAATCCGATTTAAATACATTTCTAGCAATTCATCTTTGCTATAGCGCCGTTCTAAATTCATCGCAATGATAACTTCTTTTGTTTTTCGTAGCCATGTTTTATCATGCGTCAAAAATGTATTTTTCGCTAACTGTTGAGTAATCGTACTTCCCCCTTCCACTTTAGCTCCTGCTAAAATATCACGGTACAACGCTCGACCAATCGCGCGAAAATCAATGCCTTGATGCTCATAAAATCTTGCATCTTCTATGGCTACAAAAGCATCTTGCACATGTTCTGGAATATCATGAATGGAAGCAACCTCACGATTTTCAATAAAAAGTTTCGCAAGCTCTTCCCCATCTTCACTCACAATTTTAGTCGTTGAATTCATCACAAGCATTTTATCGTCAATGACATAGTCGCCAGAAAAAAGAATGGTTAAATATAAAGTTAAGCTAAAAAACATCCCAGCAAGAATGGTTGTCCCTACTAGTAGTTTTTTCTTCATTGTCAAGGAAACCACTCCTTCTTTTTTAGTCTTCGTTTTATTATAATATAGTTTTCTCTCCCCTACAAAATGTCACGAAAATTTTGTAGAATCTCAACGATTTATGCACTGTCGTGTTGGATTCTTTTTTCTTTTTTATTATACAAATAAAATCCCCATCCACTCGCAATCATAAGCATCATCACCCAGGCGATGGCGTAAATACTCGAAATTCCTGCTCCAAATCCAAGCAACATATAGACGATAAGAGGTCCAAGTGATGCCCCTGTATCTAAAAAAATCGTGTACCATGTAATAACCCGGTGTTGATTATAGGTTTTTGCAATATCTGTTGTTATCGCATCAACTAATGTTGTGAGTGCGGTCGAACAAACCATTGTCAGCACCACAATAAATACAAAAACAAAAAATGGTGTTTGAAGGGGAATGAGACAAAAACCAAGGGATCCGAATACGAGAAAACTAATAAACAGTGGAAACCGCCCATATTTTCCGTCTGACCATTTTCCGATTTTCACAGCTAAAAATGGTTCCCACACCCAGCGTATTCCTTGCAAAACACCTGAGACAGCAGCAACACCAATACTTACACCAAACAAAAGGACTTCCTCTGTAAAATGTTCAAACATAACAAGACTGATTGTAGAAGCGAACAGCCCTTGAATGATAAACGCTAGTAGCATTCCACTCGTAATAGCCAATAAAACAGGTTTTGTAACAATTGAATTCTCATTTTGCTTCATTTTTCTAACCGACTCCGAGTTTTCTCGTTGTTTTACAGGAATGTATATTAGCGTAAGAGGTATACTGACGACCATCACACTAGCAAACAAAAGCGCTGTAAAAGATAAACTAGTCAAACTCACACAAATTCCTCCGACTAACATTCCTCCCAAGCTTCCTAAACGGTATAAACCATTGTATCTCCCCATTAATTCCCCACGGTTTTCGTTTGTTGCCGTGTCAAGAATCAAGAAAAAACCACCAAGGCGAAAGAATGACCAAGCAAGTCCCCACACAATACGTAACAAAATCCAATACAATAATCCTTGAAGTACTCCATATCCAACTGTTGTTACAATCGCTAACACAACAGAAATTAAAAAACCTGTTCGTAGTTGGATACGAGCATATATAAAACTAACGAATGGGTTTAGTGGAATGCGGACTAGACGATTCAGAGATAAAATTAGCCCAACTTCCCACATCGATTGCAATCCGACATCACGAAAGTAAATCGGTAATGCCACATATAACATCGAATCCGCTAGTAAACAAATCGCTGTTACTAAAGCACAAACATCAATCGATTTATTTTTTTGCATTGTCATGTTCTGCTTTTTTTGTTTTATCATGAGTGAGCTCCTCTACTTCAACATCCTTTTATTTTAAAAAATAGATGTAAAAATCCTGTTACACCATGATAAAAAAAACACTTTGATTGTTACGGACATCTATTCCGCTATTCTCGAAAAAACTCCCTTATTTCTAATCGTATCGGACATTTGTTCCGCTATTTTTCGATTTTTCAGCGATTTCCTCCTATTTTGTGCCCACTAGCGGAACACATGTCCGAAAACAACCTATAACTAGCCAAAAACGGCAAATTAGCGGAACAGATGTCCGTTACGGTTTTTGACAAAAAAAAAACCTACTCGACTCAGCAGGTTTTATTTCACCAATCCATGACGGTGTGCGTATATGGCAATTTGTGTACGATCTTCTACACATAATTTAGCTAATATGTTACTAACATGTGTTTTAACTGTTTTGATACCGATAAACAGTTCATCGGCAATTTCTTGATTTGTTTTCCCATTTCCGACTAAGCAAAGAACTTCTAGCTCCCTAGGTGTTAATTCTTCATGCGGATTTCTTACGGTCTGTTGTCTCATTCTTTGCATCATTTTGTTTGTCACTTTTGCTTCTACAATCGCCTCGCCTGCGTGAGCGGAACGAATCGCTTCAGCAATTTCATTTGCCCTTGATGTTTTTAATAAATAACTAAAAGCACCTGCTTCGATGACAGGATAGACTTTTTCATCATCAATAAAACTCGTTAAAACGATGACTTTCACATCAGGCAACTTGGACGTTACTTGTTTTGTTGCTTCAATGCCATCCATTTTTTCCATGACTAAATCCATTAAAATGACATCTGGCTTTTTATCAACGGCCATTTGGACGCCTTCCAAACCATTAGAAGCTTCACCGACGATATCGATATCCTCTTCTGTCGATAAATACGTACTTAAGCCCATCCGAACCATTTCATGGTCATCTACAAGCAACACTTTAATCATGTTTTTTCTCCTCCTTGACCGCATGAACTAACGGGACTTTTGCTTCGACTTGTGTTCCTTTACCAGGAACAGAGATGATTTCAAGCACCCCACCAATTTCGTTCACTCGCTCTTTCATCATTTGCAAGCCGTATGAAGAGCTTTTTTGGGTTGCCGTATCAAATCCAATCCCATTATCGATAATTTTTAACCGTAGCTGCCCACGCATTTCACGTAACTGCAATTCAATTCTTTCTGCTTTAGCATGTCGTAATATATTTGAAACCGCTTCTTGAACTAAACGAAACATATGGTCCTCAATTCCTTTTGGAATGTTCGATAACGGTTCTATTTTCCATTCTATTGATTGACGATGTTTATGCTTTAACTCTTGCAATAAATCTTCTATTCCAGTTTTTAAATTTTTCCCTTCAAGATGCGCAGGTCGTAAGTGTAGCAATAACGCTCTCATTTCAGATTGAGCGGTTTGCGCCATTTTTTCAATCGCTTCAATTTGTGAAAACACTTTATCTTTATTTTTCTCTAATGTATGTGGCAGAGCGGCAGTCATCATGGAAATCGCAAATAATTGTTGACTTACCGCATCATGTAAGTCTCTGGCTAAACGTTGACGTTCTTCTCCAATTGCCGTTTGTTTAATCGTTTCCTGCCATTCAGCTCGTTCTGTCGATAATCGCTGTAAAGAACCGATTTGCTCTTCTACTCTACTTATCATTCCATTTAATTGACTACTAATTAAACCAACTTCATCTTCACCTAAAGTCGGAAAACGATAGGAGAAATTTCCTCTCTCAATCTGCACTGTTCCATGTAAGAGAACATCTAATCTTTTTTTCAATTTATTTCCTAACACATATCCATAAATGGCACCAACGAGTATACAAATAATTGGTAGGATGATTAGCATCGGAATGCCTACAATTCTCTTATCAAACACTAACGCAAACCCTAACTCTTGCCCAAAGGTAAGAATAAATACAAAGAAAATCCCGGTTAATATGCTAATTGATATGGAATTACGAATAAGTTGCCACTGAATACTAACTAGTTTACTTTTTCTCATATTAGACATACCTCACGTCGATATCACCAATGAATAGAGAAAGAATGATTTTCACTCGGCGTTGTGCTTGTTTATATCCTTTTGTTGTGACTGATAAGTTTCGGTTAAAGCCGCTTTGGTTGTTTTCAAAAACATCTAACTCTCCAATTGACACCATCGCTTGTACAGTGACATCTAAATCATCGGGAATGTAAATATCAATATCTCCAATCCACCCTTGAACAACAACGACCGTCTCTCCCTCAGGAATAATAGCTTTTGATAAGTCTACTTTGATATCACCAATGCCGTTTCGAATCGTCATATCTTGAAGTTCAAACCGACTTAATAAATGCAAATCACCAATCAACGTACTTCGAAATGTTGGTGACGTAAATGTTTTTTTCTTATCGCTTTCTTCTCTGTCATGATTGCTTTCTTCTGTTTGAACACGAGTTTTTTCTTTTATTGTTTCGATTTGCTCGTCAATTTCTATTTCTAGATCTCGTTCAAAATCGGTTTCTTCCGAATGATATGGCGACTGTTGTTCTTTTTGTGGTCCTACTAACAATCGATAGCCAAAATAAATAAACACAGACGCGATCATAATCCCAGCAATATTAATTCTGAAAACATTTTCAAAAAGGGCGATAATCCCGATAACAACGAAAATTACACTTAACACTTTATGTCCTTTTGAATGAAAATAAAGTCCAAGAAAAAGAAAAATGAGGGGACCAATAAAACTTCCGATATGAATGTTAACATTGAGTGTATTTAATAACGCAATGACACCAATACCGATAATTAAAATTCCAAGAAAGCCTTTTCGTGAAAGTTGCATGTCGCCCCTCCTTTCGCTCGTCCTTTTTCACGTTTACTCAATGTTAATGTCTCCGACTGACGTTGAAACTTTAACTGTATACTTTCCATCATTTACTGTTCCTTGCACTTTTCTTGTGCTCGAACGATCTGATGTTATCGGGAATCCAATTGAAATATCACCAACAGATGAAGAAGCATCTAATTCAAACGAAGGAGAAGGAATGTTGATTTTAATATCTCCTGCACTTCCTTTAAAATCAATGTTATGGTTTTCATCCTTAAAATTAACGATTAAGTCCCCCGCTGTATTTCTGCCTGTAATTGAACCTACGAAATTATCAAGGCGAAAGTCACCAGCACTTCCTTGTAATGTAGTTTCCACTGTTTCGAGGTCTTTCATTTTTACATCGCCTGCTGTACTTGCTACGGTAACATAATCGATTTTTCCGCTAATGTTTTCAATATCCCCTGCTGTTGTTTTTACAATTAACTCTTTTAATTCAATTGGTTCCTTTAACACAATACTTCCTACTGTTGTTGTTACACTTAATTTATCTTCATATTCTTTTGGCACGAGAATATCAACCGTTTTCATACTTCTTCCAAACGTAATCCACTGTTTCTTTTCAGTTAATTCAATGATTAAGGTAGAACCTTTTTCTTTCGCCTTCACTTTATAATCATCATTTGAGCTGTGGACATTGATTGTTAGCCCCTCTGCCTCAACAGGGGTAATCGTAATGTCTGACACCGTACTTTCGACCTTAATTTCATTCATTTTTGAGACATCATAGTCTAAGATTTCTTCTGATGCTGTTGTCGTTTGACTTGAAAATGAAATACCTAATGCTGATATTCCAATAATAATCCCAATGACAACAAGAATAACACCAAGTATCCTTCTCATGAAGGTTGCCTCCTCATCTTTTCACTTCCACCATTTTACTATAAGTTTCTAAAACCGAATATGTTTTTTAAAAAAAATTATTAAGAGAAAAAGAGAATAGGAAACAAACAGATTGTCTCCTATTTACTCTATTACGACTGTGACGAAAATTTCTCCTTTAATTGCGAATATTCACTTTCAATATCGTCAGAGTAGACAGCTGCTTTGTTGTTGTCAAACATGTCATGCATGTTTTGAGTTGCTTTTGTTCTCACTTCCATTTCTAGGATTCTTTCTTCCATTCGTGCAAAGCCTTGTTGAGCTCTTTCATTACTTAACTGCGTCATTTGTGTTTGCAGCGTTTCTTTTGTTTTTACCGCATTAGCCCTTGCTACTAAAGCCATCTTTTTATCTCTCATTTCCACGAACTTTTCTTTCATCGCGACTAATTGCTCTTTTAGTTCTGCAAGTTGTTCATCGTTTTGTTCCTCAAGCTGTTTGTATTGTTCACTTTTTTCTTGATAGTATTTTTTTGATACTAGCGCTTTTTTCGCTAATTCTTCTTCCCCAGCTTTTATCGCTAATTCTGCTTGTTTTGTTCGTTTTTCAACTTGCTGTACTGCTTCTTCGTATTGTTTACGGAACCCTTCGCCAAGGACCAATTGTTTCGTAACTGCTTTTTCAGCTTTTTTAATTTCAGCTTCACTATCTCTTAAATATTGATTTAACATGACAATAGGGTTTTCTATTTGATCCAGTCCTTCATGAATTGTAGCCACCGTTAAATCGCGAATTCTTCTAAATACCATTGTAATTCCTCCTTAATTATGTTTTTCAATAAATTTTTTCCACTCATGTTCAAAAGCATCATCTGTAGCCATGCTCTCAAAACTCGGTTCCATCACTTCTTCTTTTGCTATTTTCTGATTTTGTATCCCTTTATCTTCACGCACTAACGAGTACCCGAAGTAGATAATAACCGCTGCGATAAGAATTCCTCCTATCATATGTGCTTTCCCAATTAAAAGTAGGATTCCAAAGATTAAAATGATGGTGCCCATAATTTTCGAGCCATTCGTCTTTGCATGCTTTCTTTTTGAGAACCCCCATAATATAAACAAACCTGCAATGAGTAATCCGATTACTCCACCTAGATGAATTCCTAATGTACTTAAGAAGAGGTTTGCTCCTATTACGATTAATATTGCTCCAAATACAACTTTCCCTGTCCAGTTCATGTTATCGCCTCCTTTTTCTTAACTTACCTTTATTGTAAACATCGAGCTAACAATCGATAACGAACATGAGAATGGTTTTAGTCTCCGTCTCGAGGATGATTTAAAATCCGTTTTAAGACCTCAAATGTGATTATTTCCTGAAAAATACTCATTTGATTCGCTAAACGGACATGTTATTCGGTATAATACGCATAGGGTAACTACAAGAGAATTCACTACGACAAGGAGGTTGTCATATGGGAGAAGTTACGATTTGGTTAGCCTTTTTAGCAGGCGTTGTTTCGTTTTTATCCCCTTGTGTTTTCCCGCTTGTTCCTGCGTACTTAGCGCAATTAACAGGTTCAACGGTTTCCAATAATCAAATCCAAGCAAACCGAGGGATTATCCTTTCAAGAAGTGTCGGGTTTATCATCGGGTTTACGATTGTCTTTTTATTACTCGGTGCTACATCGACTTTTATCGGTCAGTTCTTTGCTGAAAATCGGAAATTAGTCGAACAAGTCGGCGGTATTATTATTACGGTGTTTGGGTTACAAATGGCTGGGGTCATTTCAATTCAAACATTACTACGCGAAAAGAAAATTTCTCATTCACCGAAAAAGTCTGGAAGCTTCCTTGGTTCAGTGTTATTAGGATTTTTATTTGCAACAGGCTGGTCACCATGTATCGGGCTTGTGCTTACCTCAATACTTTATTTATCTAGCACTGCTGAAACGATGTTTCTTGGCATGTCATTGTTATTCATTTACTCAATGGGGTTAGGTCTTCCATTTTTATTAGTCGCCCTCATTTGGTCACGGTCATTAAATAAAATGAAAAAAATCAATCGGCATCTTCCTACCATTCAAAAGGCGAGTGGGTATATAATGGTTGTATTAGGGATTTTGTTATTCACCGGTCAATTTTTTGTCATTTCAGCTTATTTATCACGTTTTATTCCTTTTGGCCTTTAAATGACATACCGCTAAATATTTTTAAAAAAGAGGTGGAAGCTTTTGCTTGAACAAAAACTAGACCAACAGCTTGATGATTTTTACCCAACGATGGTGGAAATGAGACGTCATCTACATCAACATCCAGAATTATCGTTCCAGGAAGTAGAAACTCCAGCATACATCGCTAAGTTTCATGAAGAATTAGGAAATGATGTCCGTATTGGTGTAGGTGGACGTGGTGTTGTAGCGAAGATGGTTGGTGGAAAACCTGGAAAAACAGTAGCTCTTCGGGCAGACTTCGACGCTCTACCGATTCAAGATGAAAAAGAAGTGGAATATAAATCAAAAATTGATGGTGTTATGCATGCTTGTGGTCATGATGGTCATACTTCCAGTTTACTCGGATTAGCAAAAGCATTACGTGAGATACAAGAAGAAATAAGTGGTACCATTGTCTTCATTCATCAGCATGCTGAAGAATATGCCCCTGGTGGAGCGATTGAAATGATTAATGACGGTTGTCTAGATGGAGTCGATTATGTATTTGGCACGCATTTATGGGCAACAGAACCACTAGGAAAACTTCAATACCGAACAGGACCTGTTATGGCTGCCGCTGACCGTTTTCACATTGAAGTGCAAGGCCAAGGTGGTCATGGTGCCATGCCACATTTAACAAAAGATGCGATTGTGATTGGTTCACAGCTCGTTACGAATTTGCAACAACTTGTCAGCCGCCGTGTCAACCCATTACAGTCCGCTGTATTATCCATTGGTGCTTTTGAAGCAAAAAATGCGTTTAATGTTATCGCTGATACAGCTACATTAACAGGCACCGTGCGTACATTTGACGAAGATGTCCGGGCTTTAATGGAAAAAGAGATTCAAAGAGTTGTAGACGGAACATGTATTGCTGCAGATGCAACTGCTAAAGTCGATTATGTAAGAGGATACCCAGCAGTTGTCAATCACCATGAAGAAACAGAAGCACTAGCTCAACTAGCCCCTTCTGTTCCTGGTGTTGAACTTGTTGAAGAAATGGAACCACAAATGGGTGGTGAAGACTTCGCTTATTATTTACAACATGTAAAAGGAACATTTTTCTTTACAGGCGCGCAAAATCCAAAATGGGAGTTTGCTTATCCACATCATCATCCTAAATTTGACTTTGATGAAAGAGCCATGCTCATTTCAGCAAAAACATTAGGGCGGCTTGCGCTTCAATTTACTGAAAAAGGGTAATAGGATAGTTCAAGGAGTTTAATGGGACTTTTAACGGACACATGATCCGTTAATTGATTTAAAACTAGCCTTTTGCTAATGCTTACGGACATTCGTTCCGTTATATATGATAAATGATGTGTTCATCTTGCTTTTTGGGGGCAATTAGCGGAACAGCTGTCCGTTAGAAATCCAAAAAAGACATGTTTTCATGAAATACCGGAACAAATGTCCGTTATGATAGATCACACGACAAAAGTAGGCTAGAAAAAGCTTCATTGCACACCAAAATTTTTATGCTTTCTTATCTTTTTAAAAAACGGCCCCGGAACCATTCCGGGGCCGTTTCAATGTCGTTACACTTTCAACGGGAGCCAATCTTGAAAGACCGGTTGGTATCCTTTCTTTTGCAAATCTTGTACGATTTCTTCAACAGACCTCTTGTCTGAAATTTCAAATTGTGGTGTTGCGTCCTCTTCACGACAATGCTCTCCTACTATTGTTGACGAGTCCGCAGACATTTTAGTGACACCTAAAGGAATAAGATCCGACCGTAACTTAGCCCTCTCACGCGTCGAAAGTGTAATTCCTGTATGAGGTAAAAATAAACGTAAAGCTAACAAACTTTGAACAAGTGCTTTGTCATCTACATCATACTTCGGCTTTTGTCCACCAAGATGCGGACGCAATCGTGGGAATGATACACTAATATCAACGTCAAGATACTTTTTTTGTAAATAATTCGCATGGGCCCCTGTAAAAAACACTTCACTTCTCCATTCTTCTAAACCAAGCAAAGCTCCAATTGTAACTGACCGCATCCCGGCTTGGCAGCCTCGTTCTGGTGCTTGCAATCGATTTTGAAAGTGACGTTTCGGCCCTTTAATATGATAATCTTTATAAGCCGTTTCATTGTATACTTCTTGATATACGGTTAATCCATCGACTCCTGCACCCACCAATTCCTTATACTCCTTTTCTTCAAGCGGATTTATCTCAATGGCAATCGAAGTAAAATATTGTTTTAAAATAAAGACCGCTTCCTTTATATAAGAAACAGGAGTATGAAGTTTTGATTCCCCAGTTAACAATAAAATATGCTTAAATCCTTTATCTGCAATTAGCTTTGCTTCTTTATCGATTTCAGGCAAACTTAATTTTTTGCGTTCAAAATCGTGTATAATACTAAAACTGCAATATGTACAATGATTTACACAATAGTCAGCAACATACAAAGGTGTATATAGGAGCATCGTTTTCCCAAAAGAATGAATCGTTTCTTCATGTGCACGAATCGCCATTTCTTCAATCCGTTGCTCAGCCGCTGGAGAAAGCAAGGTTAAAAAATCAGCCATATGTAACGTTTCTTTTTTTAATACATTGTCTACATCTGATATTGTTTGATGATACATCTTCTTACGAACGGAATCTGCATTGTTTTTTTGCAAAAAATCATAAAAGGTCAAAACAATATCACTCCTGTCCATTTGTTAAAAAGCCAGTTAGCGGTGAAGAAGCTATCGCTTTTTCTCTTGTTGGAGCCATACCAGCTAAATACGCTTTTCTTCCTGATTGAACAGCTAACGCAAATGCTTCAGCCATTTGGACTGGATTGTTAGCTGTAGCAATTGCCGTATTAACTAAAACAGCGGCCGCCCCTAACTCCATCGCTTCCGCTGCTTGTGATGGTCTTCCAATACCAGCATCCACAATAATTGGCGTCTTACACTCTTCGATTATAATTTTGATTAAATCTTTTGTTTGTAATCCTCGATTTGTTCCAATTGGAGCTCCCAGAGGCATAATAGCAGCGGCTCCTGCTTGTTCCAACTTTTTAGCTACCATTAAATCTGGATTCATATAAGGTAAAACAATAAATCCTTCTTCAACTAACATTTTCGTCGCTCGAATCGTTTCTTCATTGTCGGGCAGTAAATATTTTTGGTCAGAAATCACTTCAATTTTAACCCAATTGCCCATCCCAGCCGCTTTTGCTAATCGAGCGATTCGAACTGCTTCCTCCGCCGTCCGTGCTCCTGATGTATTTGGCAATAACAGCATATGTTTTGGAATGTAATCGATAATATTTCCGTATTTCGCTGTCGGGTCCACTCTCCGTAATGCGACTGTGATGACTTGTGATTTTGATGAATCGACAACATCAGGTATGATTTGTTCATCTCCAAACTTCCCTGTTCCAATAAATAATCTACTTTTTAAAGACACGCCACCGATTTGAAACATGTCTGGCATATTCTTCCCTCCCTATTTTTAAAAGCACTAAAGCTAATCTTTTTTACTCTAGCATAATGCAATCAAAAATCATGTGAAAAATATCACATATACTTCAAAAAAAGTAGATTGCTAGAAAGCAATCTACTTTAAACTAACGTTTAAGCTACCACACGTGCGATATTCTTTTAACACGAGGCGTTTCAGATATATTCGCCGAGGAACGAAACAGTTGATGTCCGTTTTGTCGGATTAGGGGCAAACCACTCTTATTTTAATACAGAATGTACAGCTTCCCAAAACTCTCGGTCTTCTTGTCCCATTCTCCACATTGATACTCCTGCTAGATTATATTGTTCCACTAGCTTTGTTTTCGCTGCAATACTTGCTGTGTTTTCAAACCAAACAATATGTTTGTCGCCTGCTTCATCGATATATTCAAATGATGGGCTTTGAGAGCTCGCTTGCCATTTCACATCTGCATTATGCTTAGATTGAAGCGCCTTGATTTGTTTCCATGTTAGAGCTCTATGACCTGTTCCTTTTGTAACATTCCAATCATAACCATAAGCTGGCAAACCAATTAATAGTTTTTCATTAGGCATTGTTGATGTCGCATATCGAAGAACTGACTCTACCCAATCTACGCCGGCCACAGGACCTGGTTGTCCCCATGACCCATGCTGGTCATATGTCATAATTTGAATATAGTCTGCTAGATTTCCTAAAGTAGGAAAGTCAAATGTTCCTGACCAAGCCCATGTTGGACAATCACAAGTTTTTGCAGGTACAGATACCATTACAGGATAACCATTGGCATGGAACACCTCAACAGCTTCTTTCACGAATTGATTAAATAAAGCACGATTTGATGCATACATATTTTCAAAGTTTAAGTTAAGGCCTTGATAGTTTTCCGTTTTCACAACGGTTAACATATTTTGAATTGTTGTTTGACGTAAAGCTTCACTTTGTAATACGTGCTGAGTTAACTCAGGGTCAAAATGATTTTGGAATGTCGCATATGAAGTGACATTCGATTGGTTTGCAAACTGAACTCCTTCACTTGGGTAAAACCCAGAAATCGTTCCATTTCGATTAATATCAAACGTCGCTGTTGCAATCGTATTAATTAAATCATGATGGTCAACGAGAGACTGATAGGAATTACGGTCTGTTTCCCAATACTTTGTGTAATACCCGAGAATCATTAAAGGCTTCTTCTTTTCTTCCTCTTTAACTTCTACCTCTTGCGTTGGTATAAGTAATGTTTGACCAACAAAAATCATATCCGAAGTTAGGCCATTGAGTACTTTAATTGTGTCAACTGTAGTTCCAAATTCACGAGCTAACAAAAACAATGTATCACCCGATTTTACAGTATAAGTGAACACCGCACCAAACTCCGGCTTAGCCGGTTCTTCTAGAGGAGGCTCGTCCTTAATTGGTGTTGGTTCTTGAATTGGTTCAACAACTGGTTCTTCCTTCTCTTCTTGAATCGGTTGTACTTCCTCTTCAACGATTGGCGTAAGATTATTATTGTTATTCCCGTTACCATTTCCGGAGTTTCCTCGTACTTCTGTGCTGTTCCCTCTACCATTATTCCCTTTCGAAGCATCCACTACTAGACTCGTAGATACGAAACTAAATAAAAGGATAAAAATAAAGGCTATTCCCCCCATTTTTTTCATTCAAATGTCTCTCCTTCTATAATTTTATAATAAAACCTTTATATATAAATTATCGGTCAGAGTGGGGAGATTTTGTTCTAGTAAATTCACCCAAAAACGCAAAGTTCCTAAGTTGATGCTTCATTACTCCATCGTATCGGACATCTATTCCGCTATTATGTAAAAAACAGCCCTCTTTACTTTTTATCGGACATACGTTCCGCTATTGGGCAAAATCAACCATAAAAACAGTCATTTTCACAAAGATAGCGGATCAGATGTCCGTTAGCTTTGTAAAAATGCTAGTTTTTATTAAAATAGCGGAACACATGTCCGTTACACAACACATCAGTCTCTTCACTACTCCCAGTTACTCGGTAGCAAACCTTTTGTAATTTTATGTAACACTTTTCCTAAAAGTATTTTGCAAAAAGAAATCGTTATTACAACAATAATAAAAAAAATGAAATATTTGAAGAATAGATTTGAAGTTTGCCCAGCAATCCAATTACCTCCATAGTAAATGCCTATAAACGCTATAAAAACTGTAACGATATAAGAAAAAACGACAAAAATCATTTGAGACATTGATAACCTTTTTATAATCTTTCTATTTTTCATCACAATTAAAATGGAAATAACAAACCCAACAGCAAGTAAAATTGAATCTAGCATCTTCCATATCTCCTTTTCCTTCTAGCATCCAAGTATCATTTCATATTCATCCTTTTTTATCGTAACACTATTTTCTAGCCCTTTAAACAAACAATAAATAAGAAATTGACTTTTGTGTTTATCGAATTTAATATTGTAAAAAAATACCTTATAAGGGGAGCTTATGAAACAATCACTTTGGAAACAAGCTGACTTTTTAAAAATGTGGGGCTCTCAATCCTTTCAATCACTCGGTCATATATTACTCCTAGTTTTAATTATGACACAAATTTATGCCATGACCGAATCAGTGTTTGGAGCAGCTGCCGTGCTAGCGTTAATGTCGGGAGCCTCATTTATAAGCGGTTTACTAGCATCATATTTCATTAATCAATTTTCTTTAACGAGACTTCTTTATTATATTGGCTGGGTAAGAGGAATCTCAACTGTGATACTAGGTTATCTCCTCCTTGCTGAAGGACAAAGCGCTTTGTTCCTTATTCTCATCGTTTTGTTTTTCTCTTCTTTTGTCGGCGCTTGGTATCAACCTGCAAGATTCGCCTTGCTTCCATTAGTTGTTTCAAAGTCACAATATATGAAAGCAAACGGAACAATTACGTTAGTCCATCAATTACTCATAACAGCTGGCTGGGGAATTGGCGGGCTCATGGCTGTATTTGCTCCATTCCCAGTCATTATCGGAATCACAGCTTCTTGCTTTATCCTGTCCGGAATTTTAATTAAATCAATCCGCCTTACTATCGATACAAAATCCGTGAAAGTCGACTCCAAAGTAGAACATGCCTGGAAAAAAATATTTCGTATTCCGACCATTAGAACGATTACTTTGATGGACTTTATTGAAGGGTTGGCAAATGCGATTTGGGCTTCTGCTTTATTATTAGCTTTTACAACCGTTGTTTTAGAAAAAGGTTCAGAGTGGTGGGGAGCACTCAATGCAGGATATACTGTCGGAGCAATGATTGGAAGTTTACTTGTTATTTCCGGCTTAAAGCTATTAGAACGAAGAATTGGATTAATGATCGGGTTATGCGGATTATCGATGGGGATTTTTACGTTCCTTTTTGCATTATCTCCTTATGCCATTCTTGCTGTGATCGTTTGTGTTCTTATGGGTCCAATGTATTCCATCAGGGATATATGCCAAGAGACTGTATTACAAGACATCATGAACCATTCCGAACGAGCGAGTGTGATGGCAGCTCGTAATGCCATTATCGCCCCATGGACAGGGTGTACTTTCTTAATTATGGGATATTTAGCCGATGTACTTGGTGTACAGATGGTCTATTATTTAGCTGCAACATTATATTGTATAGCATCAGTTATCGCCCTTCTGCACCCTAGTCTTAGAGAGTATACATACAAAGTGGAGCAAGAATTACGAGCATAATAAACAACGTACACCTGGCAATGGCCTGTACGTTGTTTATCCTTCTTCTTTTTCATCTTGCTTTCACTTCCAATTTTCGGTTCCGATATCCATTCATTGCCGTTTCGCCTAACACATCAAGAAAATGATAATTTGCTGCAGCCCCAACAATGGCTCCAAACCCTGGGATGAGCTGCAACATTTTAACTAAATCGATATGATCACGGTACTCAAGCTGAAACTCTTTCCAATTTACATTTTCTAAATATTTCTTTTCATCTGGTAGAGTGCCAGCGTAATTTTCCCAGTCTGTTATAATGCGGTATACTTCTTTCTTCTTTTCTTCACTTGAAAACGCAAGCTGAAACAAATAAAGAATATAAAGGCGTTCCCGATAATCTTTCACATCATATCCGTAATCATTTGCTACTTCAAATAAAAACTTCATCTTTATTCCGAGCAGTAATGGAAAATCTGCCATTCCTAATAAAATCCCGCCTGCCCCTGTACCTGCTCCTTCAATGGCAGCTGTTCTTTTATATGTTACAATCGCTTGTCGCACTCGTTTTTCTCTTTCTTGTAAGCTTTCATCGATTATCTTTGGTGTTTTTGTCGTATATTCAGAGCCCACAAGTGTTGCATGAACCATATTTTTTATACTCACCGTTACGACTTCATGGATTTTCTCTGGAATATACGAGTTCATTTTTTTTTGAATGGTTTTCGCGACTTTTTGTGACATCGATTGGTTTTTTACCATTTTTCGATGCCAACGCAATAGCTCTTCTTGGACGACGTCTTCATACGTAATTTGCTCCACCTCCGTTATGTTGCCAATTTCACTTTCCGAAAGACAAAGGAATAACTATAAAAATAACTAAAAACCGCTCCTAGTATAAAAAGTATGAGAAGATGCACAAAACTATCTCCAATTACAAATAAAAGGAAGGAAAAAATGACGGTCTTTATGAAAAGTAACGAAAACAAAAGCTTTGAAAAGGCTTGTTTCTTTTCTGACTCATCGATAGGATATAAATCCACCCATAGCTTCATATCGTAGTGCTTCCAGAGCGTTGACATTTGTAGGCCAGACATATAAATAAACAATAAAAATAGAAGGACTCTTCCTATCCCTTCAGGAATGACAAACAACAACACACCCCCAACGACAAGTAATCGAATATAAAGGCCGAAATAATCATTCGCGCGCAGGAATGTTCGCGTAAACAAATAAAGAAAACTGGTTTTCTTCTTATACGGGATGCTCATGAGGACCCATTGCATCCATGAACGTCGCTGCACTTTATTTTTTAGTTTTGGTACATCTGTAAATGTATTGGCGACTCGGTAAAATAAAGTGAGCATTCTTTCTTCTTCCTCAAGCAAATGCTCCCATTTTATACTATGTTTATTTTCAAAATGGCGATAGTAAAAGAAATAGAGAACAAACAATAACGCTACGATAACAGCGATGTACAACACTTGTGCGCCTGAAAAAATCAAGAAAGTAAATGCCGCATTTACAACAATTCGAAGCATTTGATGCCAGAATCGTTCACTTTTGCTTTGCAATCGTTGCTCTTCCCAACGACACAACACATTCCACACTTTAGCCACCATGAGCAAACCAATCATACTGTACACGGCACCTTGCTGTGAGTTGACTCTCTCTGTAAACAATGGCGACAACACAATCATAACCACAATAAGTGTACAGCTTTGAAGCACAACCGAATATACAATCGATGAGCGAAAATAAGATGAAAGCTTAGCTTCAAGTGGCGTGATAAATACAATATCTCCTTGCTTTACAAAGGTTCGAACCGGACTGCGTGTGAGCATAAATGTAAAGACAATGACAAACACATAAACAGCAGGAAATTGAGGCGGTAACCAATCAAGCAACACACTATAATAATATCCGCCGATAATGAGCAATAAATATATCGTAAACAGAAACCCACTATTTCCAATTAATCGCAAATAGCGAATCGCCATATTCCAGTAGTCTTTGACGCGGACACTCCATAATGATTCTACATTCTTCATTGGGCTTCATCCTTTGTCATCTCGATATAAATATCATCAAGTGTTGCTTGGGGTGCACCAATTGATTGTCTCATCTCGTTAAGTGTTCCTTCTAATACTATTTTTCCTCGGTGTAAAATGATAAATCGGTCACAATACCGTTCAGCCGTCGCTAAAATATGAGTTGACATTAATACCCCGGCACCATTTGCTTTCATATTCGATAACAAATCAAGAAAAGACTTAATTCCTAGTGGATCAAGGCCAACAATCGGCTCATCGACTATGTATAAAGGTGGTTCTACTAAAAAGGCACACATGATCATAACCTTTTGTCTCATTCCTTTAGAAAAATGACTAGGAAACCATTTTTTCATGCCTTCCATTTTAAATTCTTTTAATAACACTTGTGCTCTCTTTTTAAAAACGTCTTCTTCTAACCCATACGCCATTGCCGTTAACTCAAGATGTTCCCATAACGTAAGCTCATCATATAAGATTGGAGTTTCAGGAATAAACGCAAACGTTTGTCTATATGTATGTTTGTCCGCTAAAAATTGTTGACCATTTATTTTGATTTCGCCTTCTTGTGGTTCCATTAATCCTAATATATGTTTAATTGTCGTACTTTTCCCGGCACCATTCAGGCCAATTAAGCCAACAATCTCAGCTTTATTTACCGTAAAGTTAACATCATGAAGCACTTTTCGTTTGGCATGATATCCACCTGATAATCCACTAACTTCCAATATTTTCTCCATCCTATCGTTCCTTCCTCTCATCTATGTTTATTCCATTGTAACAAATTTTTACTGTTCTTCCTAAATTGACGTATCTGTAGAAATTGCACCTTCCCACGTTTTGTTTCGGACATCTGTTCCGTTATTTTCAACAATCTAGCTTTATTTACGATCACTTCGGACATACGTTCCGTTATTACACCAAAAATGGGCTGATTCCCCCCCGAACTCAGCTATTTAACGGACCCTATGTCCGAACAGATGCCGAACACCTGCATTTTTACAAATATAACGGAACAGATGTCCGATAATGTTCTCCAAGACGTATCTGCTCCTATTCTAAAGAAAAGACTACTGCTCCACAGTAGTCTTTTCTTTCACTATAAAAAATTTAATTGACGAACCGTTCACTCTCATTCCAAAATTGTTTTCGAATTTGGACTTTTTGAATTTTTCCTGAAGCTGTTTTAGGTAATTCTTCAACAAATGAAATCGATTTTGGTGCTTTAAAATGAGCTAATCTTGCTCTAGTAAATTCGATAAGCTCTTCTTCTGTTGTCTCATATCCTTCTCTTATCACAACAACAGCGTGTGGGACTTCTCCCCATTTTTCATGAGGAATAGCAATCACAGCTGCCTCTAACACAGCTTTATGTTCATATAACATACTTTCCACTTCTATCGAAGAAATATTTTCGCCGCCGCTAATGATAACATCTTTTTTTCGATCTACAATGTCAATATATCCTTTTTCATCCACAGTTGCCATATCGCCTGTATAAAGCCAGCCATCTTTAATCGTTTCCATTGTGGCCTGTTCATTTTTCCAATACCCTTCCATCACGCCATTTGTACGTGTTATAATTTCACCAATCGCTTTCCCATCTTTTTCGATTTCAACTCCTTTTTCATCTACCACTTTCACTCTTGTTCCGATCATTTCAAATCCAGCTTTTGCCTTTAGTCGATATTGTTCTTCTTTAGAAATATCATCGTAATGAGAGCGAACGTACGAAGCGGTAATTAAAGGCGATAGCTCTGTCATTCCGTATACTTGAATAAACTCCCATCCTAAGTTTTCTTCCACTCTCCTCACAAATGCTGGTGGCGGGGCAGAACCTGCAATGACTACACGCAGCTTTTGTTCGATGCTTGGTGAGTATTTATCATAATATTCTAATAGCATATTTAATACAGTTGGGGCCATATGAGCGATCGTCACACCATATTCGGCTAGTTTTTGAAAAATAGTTTCTGGTTCAATTTTCTTTACCATCACTTGGGTCGCACCATTTGCCGTATAATAAAAAGGAGATCCCCATCCATTCGCATGGAACATCGGCAAAATATGTAGGAGTGTATCTTGATCACTAATTCTTAAATGGTGCATCGTACTTAATGAATGCAAATAATTAGAGCGATGAGAGATCATTACACCTTTTGGGTTCCCTGTCGTTCCACTCGTATAAAGCAAACTTGCAATCGCTGTTTCTTCTATTTTTTCACGTTCAAATGGATAAGAAGGAAAAGATCCTAACCATGCATCATAAGAAATACAATCTTCTATTACTGTTTTTCCATGAACAATAATTGTTTTCACCGTTTCTAGTTTTCTTCTTATAGGTTCAATTAACGAATATAAATCCTCATCTACAAATAAAATTTTGCTTTCACTATGATTTAAAATAAATAAATAATCTTCTGGTTTTAACCTTGTGTTTAACGGTGTCATAATTGCGCCGACTTGATATACTCCATAAAACCCTTCAAACATTTCTACTGTGTTTGGTGCGAGGTACGCTACTTTATCTCCTTTTTTAATTGACAGCGCTTTCAATCCGTTCGATAATTGATTCACTCGAGCTGCCATTTGTGCATAAGTGAAACTTCTACTGTCTTCAATAATTGCTAGTTTCTCCCCATATAATCGAACAGCACGGTCAAGAAAATCGGTAACGAGTAACGGTACATGCATAATATTTCTCCTCCTCTTTCTTGTAGTTTCAATAAATGCTTACTTTAAACATATTCCCTTTTTCTCTTTTCTTTCCTTCTATGTTTCAGAGCCATTTTCATTCTATCGCAACATGTATGTCTATATGCTAAAATGTAAATAATACCAAATTAGAACAAGAAAGGATGATTCCAATGCCATTTGACCCAAACTGTATTTTTTGTAAAATTGTTAAAGGAGAAATACCTGCTGCAAAAGTCTATGAAGATCAGTACGTTCTTGCTTTTCTAGATATTAGTCAAGTAACGAAAGGGCACACGCTTATCATTCCGAAAACACACATAGAAAATATTTTTGAACTTCCAGAAGATATTGCCGCTCATTTATTTTCTGTCGTGCCTAAAATAGCAAATGCAATAAAAAAAGAATTTCAACCGCTTGGCTTAAATATTGTCAATAATAACGGCGAAGCAGCGGGACAAAGCGTATTTCACTATCACCTCCACCTTATTCCTCGTTATGGGGAAGGCGATGGCTTCGGTGCTGTATGGAAAGACCATAGTAGTGAATATAAGCCAGAACAGCTTCAAAGTATCGCTTCCTCCATTGCAAAAGCAATAAATTAGTCAATTTTGAAAATAATCAAAAAAATAATAGATTATCCTTCCTTCTCATGATACATTATGATTAACTTTTACGAATAAAAGTAGTAGAGAACTAAAGGAGTGGAGAGCTTTGGAACGCGCTTATAATTTTAATGCAGGTCCTTCTGCATTACCTCTTGATGTGTTACAGTTGGCACAAAAAGAGTTAGTGAACTTTAAAGAAACAGGAATGTCAGTCATGGAGCTTAGTCATCGCAGTAAGGAATATGACCGAGTCCATGAAGATGCTCAGCAATTACTTAGAGAATTACTTGAGATCCCAGACAATTATGATGTACTTTTCATGCAAGGAGGCGCAAGTCTTCAATTTGCTATGATTCCAATGAACTTTTTAGGTAAAGAACAAACCGCAAATTATGTGTTAACGGGTTCTTGGTCTGAAAAAGCAGTAAAAGAAGCGAAATTTATTGGGGAAACGAAAATTGGAGCAAGTACGAAAGAATCTGGTTATTCAACAATTCCTTCAATTGCAGACATTACCTATTCATCGGATGATGCTTATTTGCATATCACATCGAATAATACAATTTACGGAACACAGTGGCAAACATACCCAACTGGACATTCTATTCCTTTAATTGCAGATATGTCTAGTGATATTTTAAGCCGTCCGATTCCGGTATCTGAATTTGGTCTCATTTATGCTGGTGCACAAAAGAACTTAGGTCCTTCTGGTGTGACAGTAGTCATAATAAGAAAAGATTTGCACGAACGAACACCGGATCATTTGCCGACAATGCTAAGGTATGATACACAATCTAAATCGAATTCTCTTTACAATACACCTCCTACTTTTGCGATTTATATGCTTAGTCAAGTGCTAGCATGGGTAAAAGAAAAAGGTGGGACAACTGCGATTGCTAAGCAAAATGAAGCAAAAGCAAAACTCATTTATGATGCGATTGATGAAAGTTCCGGTTTTTATCGTGGACATGCTGAACAAGGCAGTCGCTCGCTCATGAACATTACGTTTAATTTACCATCTGACGAATTAAATAAGAAATTTTTACAAGAAGCAAAGGAAAAAGGATTTGTTGGATTAAACGGACACCGCTCGATTGGTGGCTGTAGAGCCTCTACGTATAATGCCGTCCCTGTTGAAGCTTGTGAAGCATTACGACAGTTTATGGTTGAGTTCAAACGCATCCATTCATAACAAAACTCATAGCGGTTCGTTTGAGAAACATGTTACGCATTAGAAAATGATGAAAACACCGCTCCTTCTGTGGGCGGTGTTTTGTTAAAAATTAATTACCAATACAGATAAATAAGTCCTATCGCTAAGAGCAGGAAAAGAATGCATAATACCGCCAATTTCATTGCGTATTGTTTCCACTTTTTTTGTTCATCACGGTTTGTTGTCATGCGAGATGTTTTTATTGTGTGGTATGACCCATAACATAATAGAATAGCTCCTGACAGTAATCCGAAAATTAAACCGCTCATCCATTCCCCCTCCTTACTTATATATATGTGAAAAGGTAAAGAGTATGATGAGCTTTCATATTGAATCAATAAGCACAAATAAAGAAAGGAGTAAATCAAATGAATAAAAAAGCAGCTTTACTTGGATTTTTAACAGGAGGCGTTCTTGCCAGTATCGCTACCCTATTGTATACACCTCAATCTGGGACTGAGTTCCAACAAAAGGCCTCAAACAATATAAATGGATTAAAGAAAAATTGGCAAACAACCAAAGCACAAACAATCGCTATTAAAGACAATGTTAAAACTTCAATTCAAGAAGGTTCAGTCGTTGCAAAACAAGTATCAAATGAGATTAAAGACTCTGTACAAGAATGGAAAACCGACGTCGACCCAACAATAAAAAAACTTGAGCACGATATTGAACAGTTAAGACAGACATTGGAAAAAACAAACCTTTGACATTTTACTAATCAAAAAAATATTTTTGTGAAAAAGTAAAACTAGGTCTTTATTATAGCGATAAAACTTGTCATAATAGAAAGAAAATAGAAATTGAATAAACAGTAGTGGGGGAGAGATATGGACCAAAACAATACGTATTCCGTCGTACAGTCCATCATGTTCAGTCATAAAGTAGCCCAGTTAAGTAAAGCATTATGGAAATCAGTGGAGAAGGATTGGCAAAATTGGATCAAGCCATTTGACTTAAATATCAATGAACATCACATTTTATGGCTCTCCTACAACTTAGAAGGGGCTTCGATTTCAGATATTGCACAATTCGGAGTGATGCATGTGTCAACCGCGTTTAATTTCTCGAAAAAGTTAGAAGAACGGGGATATTTATCTTTTTCCAAAAAGGAAGATGATAAAAGGAACACATATGTGTATTTAACAAAGCAAGGCGAAGAACTATTATTAAAAACATTGGAGCAATATAACCCAAGCACGTACTCCATTTACGGTGGAGCGTTACCGATTAAAGATTTGTATGGTAAATTTCCTGAATTTTCTGAGCTTATTAGTATCGTCCGTCATGTCTATGGACCGGAGTTCATTCAGACTTTTGAACAATCCATGGAAAAGTTTGAACAAGACTTCACTGATGATAAAGGAACATTAAAATTAAAAGCGCCAGCAGAAATGAAATAACCAAGTTTATAAAGCCAAAAACCAAGTGTCTTAAAAGGACTGAAGAAAAAAAATCCTTTTAAGTCACTTTTTTTTGTTATTTTATATTTTTGCCTATTGATTTCTTAGAAAAAAAGGCGTAAATTATTCAAGGGATAGAATGAGGAGGTACCATAACATGAACTGCTGGAAGTCAATTAATATATCACGAGACTATGGATCGACTCGCCTTTCCTTAATTTCGTTTTCTTCGATAATTGGATTTTTCTTATTTTTTTATTTACTATTAAGTTCCATCATCCCTACTCCTCCCTATATGGAGTATGGGCTTCTGCCGCTGCTCATTGGCATTCCTGTTCTATTTATCTTTCATAAATTATTACACTGTGTTCCGATTTGGATGATTGGAAAAAAAGCGAAAATTGAATGGGCAAAAACAAATCATATCCCTAAATTATTTTGTCATATTATTGAACCGCTACCGAGAAATGTATGTCTTATCTCAACGTTATTTCCGGTGTTTATTATCACGTTCATTTGCTGTGTTGGTGCTTATTTATCACCAGCTCATCTTCACTACTTTTCGATATTAGCATCTGTAAATTTTGGATTAAGTGTGTATGATATTTTATACGCCAAACAAGTCACTCGCGCCCCAAAGGAAGCGTTCATTTCTGACCATAAAGAAGGTTTTCATATTTTAATCAAAAGCAATAGAGTCTGATGCAGTAGCATAGACTCTATTGTCCCGTTATTTTATTCGTACTTCTAATTCAATTTCATCTTGAAGCAAATCAAATTTTGTAAATGCAATAACGGCCCCATAAGGATTGTCCATTTCATTAACATTCAAATGGACTCGATTGTCAGATGGATGGATATGAACCCACTCTGGTAATTCTACATAATTTTTCGCAAGCTGGAGAATTTGTTGGCTTGGTATTTGAAAAATGCCTAACGAAAAAGAATTGACTTGCAGGATTAAATCTCCATTGTCATGAACTTCTGGTTGCAAATAAACTTCCATTGGTACATTATTCCCTAAAAGCGAAAGAGAAGAATTAAATTGGATATGTTGCTCTTCTATCGTCACTTCGTATGGAACATTTTCTTCCGGCATTTGTTCGATCATCGTTGCTAAAAATTGGTTTAGATCATCGCGAGTGGTTTGAATCGTAAATACGGCATTTCCCTCATTTTGAGAAATTGACCACTCTGTTTCTTCAATCGAAGGAAATAATCGATTAAATGCAATGATGGCAATGATAAACAACAAAATAACCATTCCTAATAACGTAAAAAACGCAAACTTCCACCGATTGATTTCTTGAAATTTCAAACTATCACCTCTCTAGTATTCTATTTTACAAGAATTTGAAAAATAAAAAAGTACCTAAATAGTATCTTTTTTTTTCAACTTTTGTTAAAGTAAATAATATCACTAGATAAAAACTCGTCCTAGTTACGCAGATGAATTGGAGGCCTAGTATGCTTTTCTTTTTCGGTCTATTTGCTTCTTTTATATTGTTTACCATTAATTCTATGACAAATGCACTTTGTCTTCAAAAAGAAATTCCTGAAGAAAGACAACCAAAAGTGTTTCGTACCATTAATGTGCTTTTGACCATCTTATTAACTTCAACGTATGTAAAAATTTTATTTACGTAAACATAAAGAAAAACGAAGGGAGCGTCTTTTCGTTTCAAGGTTTAACAAAAAGGAAGAAGTGGAGACACTTCTTCCTTTTACTTTCACCTTATTTATTAGTATCCATATCCCCAGCTTGCTCCGATAATAACAAGCAAAATGAATAATACAACTAGTAACGCGAAACCTCCAGTGTATCCGTGGCTCATGATAGGACCTCCTTTAAATAAAGTTAACTTATTTTTTTTAGGTTAAAAACCCTTAGTACCAAGAAGCACCGACGATGATTAATAAGATGAACAATACGACGATTAACGCAAAGCCACCGTGGTATGCGTGAGTCATCTTAACACCTCCTCTTTGCTTCGTTACTTTATCCTATGCAGCACATTCTTTTTCGTACTAGGCGAATCACTTAATTTTACATAGGAATCAGCATGCATTTCGACTGTAGATATGTTATAGTAGACCTTGTTACCTTTATATAGGTTTTATTTGATTTTGATTGAGGAGTGGACAAGCAATGAATAAAAAGATGATTACGACATTTGCACTGACTGGAGCTTTATTGTTAGCAGGGTGTGCAGACAACAACGAAGCTGGATCTGGTACTACCCTAGTTGACATTGATGGCCATACAATTACTACGGAAGACTTTCTACAAGAATTAAAAGATAATTATGGTGAGCAACATTTACGTCAATTAATTCAACAACAAGTTATTTTAGCAAAAGCAGAATCTTTAAATATAACGGATGAAGAAGTTGACGAAGAGTACAATACATTAAAAGAAGGCTTTGGTGTCGCAGAAGATAAAGAATTATTAGAAATGCTACAAACACAATATCAACTGCCAGTAGATAGCATTGAACAATTTAAAGAAGATTATCTCTTCCCGCAAGTTGCAATGGACCGTCTTTCAAGAGAAGGCGTTACAGAGGAGAGCATTGAAGCTCATTATGAAGAAAACAAAGACCAATATACAGAAGTAGAAGCACGCCATATTTTAGTAGAAGACATGGAAACAGCAAATGAAGTGTTAGATAAACTAAATGAAGGTGAAGATTTTGCAGACCTTGCAAAAGAATACTCAAATGACGAAGGATCCGCTGACCAAGGTGGAGATCTAGGGACATTCGGTAAAGGTGCTATGGTTCCTGAATTCGAAGGTGCTGCGTTTGCTCTAGAACCAGGCGAAATTAGTGACCCAGTAGAATCACAATTTGGATTCCACATTATTAATGTAACAGATAAAATCACTCCTTCACTAGAAGATATTCGTGAAGCGATTGAGTATGAACTAGCAAAAACACCTGATGAAATTTTTGCTCAATTGCTTGAAGATGCAAAGATTGATATTAAAGACCCACAATTCAAAGGGATCTTAGACTAATATATAAGCAGTAAAAGGAAACATCCTTTTACTGCTTTTTCCTTTTAAAAAAAATGCCCAAAGAGCCCAAACATCTTTTTTCCCACTGCATAGTGTATGTAGTAGAACGTGATATTTACACAAGGAAAGGATGTTTTTTACGTATGACAACTCCAGGAGCAGGATTTGGTTTAGACTTTACTCTTATTGTTGTTTTATTTATTCTTCTTGTCATTGTTGGGGCAACTTTCTACTATTAAGAAACAAGAAAGAGGATGTCAGCTCTGTTTTTATCAAACAGGGCGACACCCTCTTTTTTCATTACGATAATTTGTTTTTCTTTTTTTTCGCTTCTTCTAATCGCTCCATATACACTTGACCTTCTTGTTCAATCCATTCTTCATCGATTTTTCTATCTTCAAGTGTATATTTCACTGCCATATACCCGCTACCGATAATCCCTATAATGACGAGGTACGTCCATAGCGGACCACTAGTAAACAATACAGGCAGGGACGATCCACTCATAAAATAAATAGCAACCGCAAGAACGAGTAATCCAATCATTAGTCCTCTTTTTTTAAGTACATTTTCCATCCTGTACACCCTCTCCAATAAATTAATAACCGTTATTCTATGCATATGCTTGTCTTTTGGACATATGTATAAAAAGCCAAAGGTTTTCCCTTTGACTTTTGTTTTCTTTATTCTTTTGTAAGATTTTTTTCTTCAAATCCTCCACGTGGAAGATCCGTGTCTTTTCCACGATACTCATCAATTTTCCCATCAATTGTCCCTTCCACATATGCATCACTCACTTGCTCATGCGTCATTGCAAGACCTTTATCCACTTGCTTTTCACTATTATAATCTTTTGGGTCATATGAGTTTGTTGCAACTTTGGCACTATCCGTTTGATTTTCCTTCGCCATTGTTATCCCTCCTTTTACCGTTAGTGTGTTTCTTGATGAAGAAAAATATGTAATCATGGAAAAAGCCTATATCTGACTAAGAAGCATTTTATGGGCTCTATGAATAAACAAACGCCCCCTTTCTCATAAAGGAGGCGCTTGTTTTCTTATTTATTTGGCAAGGGTAATGGCTGTTCATGGAATGTTGGTTTATATAAAGAACGATGCTCAAGCGCCATTACTCTTTCGGTAAAGTCTCCTGGCTGGACACGCTCAAGGACTCTATCCATCATAT
This sequence comes from Alkalihalobacillus sp. LMS39, assembly GCF_022812285.1. Classification (NCBI taxonomy): domain Bacteria; kingdom Bacillati; phylum Bacillota; class Bacilli; order Caryophanales; family Bacillaceae; genus Alkalihalobacillus; species Alkalihalobacillus sp. LMS39. The sequence continues at coordinate 1,624,212 of NZ_CP093300.1, read as the reverse complement.
TCATTTTTGCATCAATATTATCAATCATGTGGAGGATTTCAGCTTCTTTCACTAATGGAGGTTTTGGGCTCCCCCATTCGCCTTTGCCATGATGACTTAATACCATATGCTGAAGAATTAAAATTTCCTCACTATCGATTTCAAGCTCTTTGGCCGCTTCTGCAATCTCATTGACCATAATAGTAATATGTCCTAATAATTTCCCTTCAAGTGTATATGTTGTATCAATCGCACCTGATAATTCTTTTACTTTCCCTAAATCATGCAAAATCACACCTGCATATAATAAATCCGCATCTAGGCTTGGATATAATTTTGTAATTGCTTGCGCTAAATCGAGCATACTAACAACATGGTAAGCAAGTCCTGATACAAATTCATGATGGTTTTTCGTTGCTGCGGGTACTTCTAAAAATTGTTTTTGATGTTTTTTCACTAAATGTCTCGTTAGTCGTTGGATATTTGCATTTTCCATTTCAAAAATATATTGTGTAATTTTACTCAACATATCTTCAGGATGCAGAGGAGCCGATTTCACAAAGTCTGCGATTTTTACATTATCCATCGGCGAAGTCGGGCGTATATTATTAATTTTTAATTGATGTCTACCACGATAGTCTGAAATATCCCCATGAATATGCACGATCGTTTTACTCACAAATGTAGCTTCATCTTCAGGAGAACATGCCCATAGCTTTGCTTCAATTTCTCCAGTATGGTCACTTAAGATTAATGTTAAAAACGGCTTGCCATTACTGGCCATCCCCTTTGTCACGCTTTTAATTAGAAAATAATGTTCAATTGACGATCCAACTTGATAATGAGCAATCCCTTTACTCATTTCCTCACCTGCCTTCTATCCTTGTCTTTTAAGTATAACAGAGAAAAGAAGGGCGTCTATACTAGACACCCAATTCATTGTTTCATTATGATTGTTTTTTCTTTGTTTGCTGTTCTTTCGGAATACAAACGGTAAACTTTACTCCATCGTCTGTATTTTGTGCAAATGTGTAGCCAAAATGAAGTTCAGCGATTCGTTTTACAATCGCTAGCCCTAACCCAAATTGACCTTTATTGCCTTTATGGAAAGGTGCAAATATCGTTGCCAATTCCGATTCTGCAATATGATCTCCATCATTTTCTACAGAAATATGAACATCCTTCTCTTTCACTTCTGCTCGAATCCAAATTCGGCTTTCTGCATAACGCAACGCATTTTCAACAAAGTTTTCTAGCATCACTTGAAGCTGTTCATAATCGCCATTAAAACGAATATCTGCCCCTTCTATAATGAAGCGTATTTCTTCTCGTTGCATCCGAAACCGTTCTTCAATATGAAAGGCAATTTCACCAAAGGTTATGTTTTCATGATTTGCTTTTTCATCTTTTAATGAATCAAGTTTTGTATAATAAATCATGTCTTTAACACGTTGTTCCATGCGATTCGACTCTTCCATAATGACATTCATCGTACTTTCAATATTTTCTTTTGGAAGAATTCCGTCTTTTACAGATTGAGCATAGCTTTTAATGACCATAATCGGCGTTTTTAATTCATGTGAAGCATGTTGAATAAATGTTTTTTGAGCCCGATCATATCTCATTAAATTTTGCCGCATTTTTTCGAATTGGTCAGATAGTTTTTGGAAGTCTTCATCGCCCTCCCACTTAAACGGTTCCTGCCAATTTCGCTTTGCAATTTGTTCAAAGTGATTTCCTAATATGATTAATGGATGACGTAAATAATGTTTTAAATAAATAGCAGGAAGCAAACTTAATACACTCGTTAAAAGTAAAATATAAACAAGCCTTTCCCATAACCGATTCACCATTTGGTCTCGATACGTATCCCACATATACGAAATTGCAAACATTTCTGTATCTGTTGCTTTTACTTTTGTCACAACATAAAACAAGGTCGCTCCACCATACGTCAGTTCATACCGCCCACTCGTTTGTTCCTGGTCACGAGCGTTGGCCGTCATCTCTGCTAACACTTCCTGGGGAATGTTCTCCTGTAACGTTCCAAAATTATTAATAATATAAAGGTGAAAAACCGAGCGGATAGCCTCTCTTCTTTCAACAAAATTTAAATCTGAATCTGGTGGGTCCTCAGTAAAGTCTCTTGTCATATGATAGCGCGCTTGCTCATACTCAATAATTCGATAAGTTTCATCTGTTAACGTTCCTTTAATCGATATAGGATAAATAATAATAATCGATAAACCAACAAGGACAATTAAAGAGATAAACGACAACCAGATTCGTTGCGTTAAATTCACACGAATCATGAAGAAAGGACCCTATACCCGTATCCATATAACGTTTCTAAGTGAATTCTTGGCATTTTTTTCCGCACACGACGAACAACATCATCAACGGCTCGCTCTGAACCGTAGTAGTTTTCACCCCATACATGTTCAATGATCGTTTCTCTTGAAAATGCTTTTCCAATTTGTCCGGTCAATAATAAAATTAAATCCATTTCTTTCGTAGTTAAATCAACAGCTTCTGTATCATTTGACCTTTTATCATAGACTGTCCGTGCAACAGGATCAATACTATAATCATTTAATTCAATCTTTCTTGTTTCCGTTTGTGATGCCCCATAAATACGAGCTAATAGTTTTTTGGCACGGATGACTAACTCTTGTGGTAAAAATGGTTTTGCTAAATAATCATCACTTCCCATTTCTAACCCTAATACTCGATCTAAATCTTGGTCTCGAGCTGAAATAAAGATAACTGGTGTGTCTCCGTGCTCTTTAATTTCTTTTAATAATTGATAACCATCTGTACCAGGTAACATAATATCTAGTATCCACAAATGTGGTTTTTCACTAATTGCTTCCTGTGCTTTTGAACCATCTGTAAATGTTTTAACCGTCCAACCTTCTTTTTCTAAATACGCTTTAATAATCTCAACTAAATTTTGCTCATCTTCTACTAAATGCACGATAAATTGACTCATAGAAAAATCCTCCTACTTTCTATTCAATGGTAAAACAGGAGACACAATTTTTTATCGAACAAACGGTGCAGAAAAAACCTATAATAACCGCTGGGGTTACTCTTTTTTCTGTATTTCTCCTTTATTCTTCTGATTATTCTAGCAAAGTTTATGAAAATAATAAAGAAATTTTGTTGACATTACAAAGTGATTACATCCTTTTTCACAAATAGCTCCTTAACATTGTCATGACAGGTAAAAAACAACACTTGTCTTTTTTGCGCCAACTCTTCAATAATCGTTACAATCGCTTGTTTTCGCTCATCATCGAAATTAACAAAGATGTCATCAAGAATGAGCGGAAATGGGTCATTCGACTCATATGTCATTGCTAAGGCAAAGCGAATGGATATATATAATTGTTCTGCGGTGCCACGGCTTAATTCTTCAGGTGAGAAACGAAGGCCATCTTGTCGTTCTACCACTATCATTTGTTTATCCATTGGCGCAAAGATACGCTCATACCGTCCTGATGTCATTGAAGAAAAATACGCCGATGCTCGTTTCATCACTTCAGGTTGTCGTTCATTTTCATAGATTTCTTTTGTTTTTTCCATCATCTCTTGAGCCAAACGATACACCGCCCAGTTTTTAGCTTGTTCCAGTAGTGTTGCTCTTTTTATTTCAAGTTCTTGAACAAGTGATGCAAGCTCTTTTTCCGACTGAAGTTGCTCCATTTGTTGTGTAATACGTATGAAGCGTTCTCGCTCTGCTTTTTCTTCTTCTTCTAACTCTACCGCTTGTTCCTCAAGCCTTTGTTTCTCGTTATCCACAGCCTTTTCTTTTTGAAGCAATTGAACATAATACTGGATTTCATCTTCACTTTCCACTAACTCCGATAATTGTGATTTTATTATATCCAGTTCATCAGAATACTTTTTTGCCTTCTCGATTTGAACTCCTTTCATCTGAAACTCATCCTCTTTTTGCACGTGGGCTTTGTGAAGAAGAGCTTCGATTTGGTTTTGAATCAATGTTTCCTTTTCTACCACAATGCGAATGTCTTCATTTAGCCCATTAATGACATCTGTTGCTTGATGTTCAGCTCTTTTTTTGTCTTTTTCATTTTCAAGCTGATCAAATAAAACAAAAACTGTTTTTGTTACACTTTCAAACTCAATCCCAACTTGGCTTGCTAGAGCTTCAACCGATTTCTCTAACGATAATATGTTGGACGAAAGGTCAGTTCGTCGATGTTCATCGCGTTTTTTCTGAGCCAAAACTTTTTTTCCTTCTTCGACTAGTAACACGATTGCCAACAAAAGTTCACTATTTTTTTGCATCTCATAGCCATTATTCTGGCACCATGTTTCTATTTTTTTTAAAATGACATATTGCTCATATTCACATTCATCAAGTTGATTACAAAGATGGGTGTAATGCTGGTGTTCGAGTTGTAGTTTTTTCTCCAAATATAAAAGTCGTTCCTTCACAGCATCATCTTGATTTAATACATTTTCAATGTCAGCCCAGTCCTCTTGAATCAATTCTTCCTTTTTAGCCTTTGTTTTAATCGTATTTTTCTTTTCGAAACTTGCAACAAAAAAAGCAATCGAACTACTTAAAGCTACAAAAAACAATAACCATTGCTCTTGTAAAAAGCTATAAACAGAAATTAAGCAGAAAAATACACTTAACGGTAAAAATAAACGTTTCTTTCTTTTTCTTGCTTGCTCCATTTGAGCAAGGACGATTTTGTACGTTTCCTCATGTTCCCGCTCTTTTTGTTTTGAATTTTCAAATTCAAGCCAGTTTTTCCGCTTTCTTTCCAACTCCATACGTTGTTCATTCGAAAGCTGTTCTTCTTTATATTGACTGTACTCTTTTTCATGTTCTTCTAAGAGAAGCTGTCTTTTTTGCAGCTCTGAATCTAGGTAGTGTTTCCGGTCTTCAAGCCTGCGTTGTTCTTTATTCAATTGGCGTAATGAATCTTTCACTTCAATACTTGTGTCACATGCCATTACTTTTTCTTTTGTCCAATGCTGCCCTAGATTTAGTTGAATCTCTTCCCACTTTTGTTGTTCTTGTTCCAGCGTTAGCGTTAGCGCCTGCTTATCTCTTTTCCAAACCTCATAAAGTTTTACATCTTCTTTTACGGCTTCAACTTTATCCGCTACTTCCAAAAGTTTTTCATTTAGTTTGTTCAACTGAATGGTTTCGTTTACACTTTTTCGTTTTTGTATCAGTTCGATTTTCTTTTCTTCAAGTAAGCTTCTTTGGTACACAAGTTGTTCGAACTGCTCGACACCATGTACTGGGAACTGCTCAATTTTCGGTAGTACGGCTAATTCAGCTTCAAGATACGCTCGTTTTCGAAGCAATGGAGCAAGGATAGATAGTTTTTCATATTCCTTTATTTTTGCTAGACATGTAATGCGTTTTTCCTTCACAGATTCGAGGTTCTCTTCGATTTGTTTTTCTGTCACTTGTAACAACTGATAGGAATCTAAGTCCTTTTCTTTTTCATAGATTTTTCGTTCAATGGCTTCAATTTGTCCTAATGTTTCATTTATGAGCGGCTTTTTTCCACTTGGCTTAAATAATTCTAGTTGTTTTTTTTCAACTTGTTTTTCCAAGTCTGTAATTGAGACTCGACCTGCCACACTCACACCATGTAAATACTGAGACCATTCTTTTTTATCTAATTGGTCTAACCCTTGTAAGTCTGAGAGATTAAATGTAAAAATGCCATAAAAACTCGTGCGGTCCACTCCACCTAATAAAACCGTCAAACTTTCCTCTCCAGCAGTTTGTCCATTTTCAAAATAAACTGTGACATCCCCACCTGCTTTTCCCTTCACTCGTTCAATCGTTACGTTTCCGTATTGTTGAATGAAAAGCGTGATTTTCCCGCCATACGTTGTCCCTGTTTTTGGTTCAAAGCGATTTGCCTTTGATTTTTGCGGAAATCCGTATAAGATGCTGCGGATAAAAGCAAGTATCGTTGATTTTCCTGCCTCGTTTTTTCCATAAAAAACGTGTAATCCTTCTGAAAAATGATCAAACGTTTGATTTTGAAACTTCCCAAAGCCATAGATCGTTATAGAGAGAATATTCATCCTTTCCCCTCCTTTACTAATTGATCCAAAATGAGGGATTGCGCTTTTCTTCTAATTTCCTCATATTCTTGCTTTGACCAACCTTCCATTCGTTTTCTTATTTTCGGATGGCCAAGAAAATCCGTTAAACTATTTTCAACATCGCAAAAGGTAAAAGATTCACTTACTCTTGTAAAATCACCAATAAAATCTTCTTTTTCCAGTAATGTTTCCATGTTCCATTCATTAGCTGTGTTTTTTTCAAAGGATGTCACATAGCAAAAAGATTGTTCGTTTTCTTCATTTTCATTTACAACTGTCATGATTTCTTCTAGCAAATCATCGGAATGAAGCAGGGAATGTAACGATCCATTTCCACTTACATTGAGATGAAGGAGCACCCCTTTTCCATCGTCTCTTCTCACTTGTTCTTTCACACGGAGCAATTCATCAAGAAATGCTTGTTCAGTTTCCATCGAGCTAATTGAAACAGTTATCGTATTCCATATAATATCCGCTGTTTCAACAAACGAATGATTCATGATGTTATCAGATAACTCTATGTAAAGACATCCTTTTTCTCCTTGTTCTTTTCGATGTCTCCCTTGAATATTTCCAGAATAGAAGACAGTAGGCTTTAGTTGTTGAAATTGATGAATATGTCCTAATGCCCAATAATCAAAGCCTTTTTGTTCCAAGTCATCAATGGAAAAGGGGGCATACGCGTAATGACCGGACATGCCTTCTGCTTGTCCGTGTAATAACCCGATATGGTAATCTGCCTTCCCTTTTTTTCCATAAGTTAATGCGACATTTTCAACAACTTCTCGTTTCGGGTAACTAAACCCATACAAATGAACTTTTGTTTCCTCTTTTTCAAAAACAACACAATCTACTTGGCTACCGAACGTGAATACATTAGATGGGTATTGAAGTTTCACCCATTTCCCTGCTAAATGATCATGATTTCCATGAATCATATACACTTGTATATTGGCTTCTTGCAGGCGCTCAAACTGTTGTTTCAGAAAAAATTGTGCACGTACACTTCGATGTTGCTCATCAAATACATCTCCACTTATAAGTAAGAAGTCGACATTTTGTTCGATCGCTTTTGCTATAACTGTAGAAAACGCAGTGAACGTGCTTTCTTTTATTCTTTCTATTATTTTTTCTGGTAAATGCGACAGCCCTTTAAATGGACTATCTAAATGTAAATCTGCTGTATGGATAAATCGAATGGAAGCCATATTCTCCCTCCTATTGCCTGTTCATAATGTTCTCCTTGAATTATAGCAAAAAGCGAACAAATATTCCTCTTTTATCATTACAATTGCGTAAAAACACTTGTCCTCTCATAAATGATTAAATCTAGCCATAAAATGACAGTAACAGCCTAGGCAAAGAAAGGAGGTCACCTGATGGTCAAGCGATTATCTTTTCTTTTTTTCTTCCTATGTAATGTTGCATGTTCAACCAATACTCTTAACGAAGAAGATTTTGTTTCAAAATTTGCCGCTGAAAATGAAGGTGAGTTAGCTCTTTATATTTTTTATAATAGTGATGAACTTGAAAATGAGATGTTTATAGATTTACTCATGGAAGATGTAAACACATCCCTTCCTTTTATTCATGATATCCAAAACGAGCAACCTTATATCATTGACATCGCAAAAGAAAAAGAACGTATCCCTCCTATGCACAAAACGAAAGACTCTTTACCGACCGTTGTGCTTTTCAACCACGAAGAAGTTGTGTTGGAAACCGTAAGTATTGACGTGTTTCATGCTTATATGGATGTGAGGAAAAATAATTAGGAGGCTCGGCATCTCCTAAGAGAGTTTAAGTGGCTGTAGCACAATCGGAACGGATATGTTATTTTGTGCCAAAAACCTGTCAATATTTTTGCACCGCCCGTGAACGGATGTCCGTAATAATTCAAAAAAAATAGCGGAATATATGGCCGTACCGATTGACACTAGACATATATATCCCGCTCTATTTCTTTTTAAAAGACAAATGGTAATAATGATACTGCCGTTAAAGCCGCTAATGGTAATGCTAAACGGCGAAACGGTCTTGGGCGATACCATCCGTAGCCTGGGAATCCGTACCCTGGATAACCATAAGGCGGGAATCCATATGGTGGTCTACCATATGGTGGATACCCGTATGCAGGAACACCATATCTTGATTGGTCATCAAATGAACGATATTGCCCTCCATGATGGCTCATATCGCCTTCATCCGGTACCATTAAATAAACCATTTCGTCATCCACATACTCAATAATTCCATGATGTACTTGGTGGTCATTTGTTTGTATAGCGACTGATTGGTTTACGTATTGCTGACATAGTGATTTCATATTATGCATTTGATGCATAAGTGCACCTCCTCCACGATTTACACTCCCATCCTATTCGGCCAATAGGCAAATGGTGCGTACTCGTGAAATAAAAAGCGGCGATGACATAATGAAAGTCACCTCCGCTTTTTTACTTATGCATTTACTTCGACTTGACGTTGTTTCCCATATAAGAAATAGGTTTGAATAATCATAAAGATATTTCCGATAACCCAATACAATGTAAGAGCCGATGGCATAGCGAGTCCAGCAAATAATATCATCGCGGGCATAATATAAAGCATGATTCTCATATTTTCAGGTAACGTATGCATCGTCATCCGACTTTGTAGAAATGTTGTTCCTGCTGCAATAATTGGTAACAAATAGATAGGATCCGGAGACCCTAAATCGAACCAAAGGAACGAATGCTTTGCAATTTCTTCTGTCCTCATTATGGCAAAATAAAACGCCATTAATATTGGCATTTGAATAAAAATCGGTAAACATCCTGCTAATGGATTTACACCATGTTTTTGATACAACGCCATCATTTCTTGCTGCATCTTTTGTTGTTCTTCTGGTTTCTTCATGTCGTATTTTTGCCGTAAATCATCCATTTCAGGCTTTAATGCTTGCATAGCTTTACTACTTTTATTTTGTTTTAGCGTTAAAGGTAAGATCGCTAAACGTATAATAATCGTGACAAAAATAATAGACACACCATAATTGCCATCAAATAGCTGTGCTATAAAAATAATAAACCATGATAATGGAAAGACAAAATAATGGTTCCATATCCCAGTTGATTCTGCTGTAATTGGCTCAGCGGTTACTCCACACCCTCCTAATAAAAAAATCATGAAAATGAGTAAACTAAAACCAATCCATTTTTGCTGTTGTCCCACTTTTTTTCCTCCTTGTGTGTTTGTTTTACATTAATAAACACAAGGGGAACGGTCTTCCTCATCACTATGGCTTTTATCCGTAAGGGAAGGGATTTTTCGTTGGCAAAATGTCGGCCAACGGAGAGATAACCTAGGTTCTTGTACATGTACATCTTGTATCACATCATGGTGTATCCATCGTTCGTATTTATAACAATACGGATGATACATCACATTCCGTTGAAATATCGCAATAACATAAACAAAAGACATCCCAATAAATAGCCACATAATCGGAATATCAAGTGTTAGTTCGGTTAGCAATCCATCCCCTCCCTTCATCAGTATGATTTGAAGTTTACCATATAAAATAAGGATAGTCTATTTTTCAAATGATGATTTTTTTCTTGATTCTCTCTTCTATTCAACTTACAATATGAATAGCCATTCATTTTTTTGACAAACGGGGGAGATAAAATATGAAGCAATATTTTTTAACTGCGTATGACCCAACCGGAGAAACATTATTAGAAGAAACATTCGAAGCTGCTTCAGATGACGAGGCAAAAGCAAAAGGCGAAAAAAGATTAGAAGAAGAAAATTTAAGTTCACACACTCATCGGCTCACTTGTGCTGGAAAATTACTGTTGTTTCATCGTTAATGGAAATACGACACGCGAATAAATAGTTTGTACAAACAATGAGGTTCTATTGATTCCACATCTCTCATTTTTAAGGTCAGAGTAGCCGTTATTTGTGAACATGATACGGATTTCCGTTTTTTAGCGGCCACAGCAGCACTTATTAGCGCAAAAGCGACTCTATTCCGAGCGATATATTATGATTAACTGCTCCTGTGTCCGCCAACGTTCCAAAACGCTAGCAATGTTCACAAATAACGGTTTTCATGACCGCTTCATTACCATAAACAACAATAAGAAAAACGCGTAGCGTCTTTTCTTTCGAAGCTTCGCTGCTATACCAACATTTTTTATACTTTCCTATCTTTAAAAAAAAGATGGTGCTTGCGCACCATCTTCTTTACATTATATATTGACTTTTAATTGTTTACGGAACACTTCTTTTACCATATAGGCTACACCATGCATATTGTTCGACCGTGTAATCCAATCTGCAGCATCTTTGACTTGTTGCGGCGCATTTCCCATCGCTACTCCAAGACCGGCTTGAGTGATCATATCAATGTCATTCATCCCTGCACCAATAATAACCGTCTCTTCTAAAGAAATTCCTAAATGATGTCCTAACACTTGAATCCCACGAGTTTTCGAAATACCGGATGAAACAATATCAAGACGACCATCCTGTGTCATTGTCACTTCAATTCCTGGCACTTCTTTTTTCAAGTCTTCAAGAGCTGAAATCGCTTCTGTTCTCTCAAAAAATTGCGCTTGAATTTTCGGTGGTGCAACAGGATTTTCGGATAAATAGTTGCAAATGGAATCTACAAATGTTACTGGATAATAAAGTGGATCTTGAATACCGATCGTCATTTTGGCAATCAACTGTCCTTTTTGACGGACTTTATTTCCAATCGAAAAATTTTCGTGTAACAAACGCACATGACATTTGTAGTTTTCTAAAATCTCAGCAATATGAAATGTTTTGTCTTCGTGTAATTTTTTTGTAAAAAGTGGCTCCTCTACATCAGAAGCAATAAATGCACCATCATGAGTGATTAAGAAATTGTCTACTTTAAGCGCCTTCGCCACTTTTGCTGCAGCCGGAAACGGGCGCTCAGTCGCTAATGTCACATAAACCCCTTTGTCTTTCACATACTCAATCGCATCTTTTGTCTGCCGACTTAAGCGCGAATTCGATCGTAATAGGGTTCCATCAATAGATAATGCTAACATACGATAAGTCACAATGATCCCCCTTTTCATAGTCATACGTAATCAACAACAAGCCAACCACGTGAATGTTTTATAATTAAGACTATGAAGAAGGGGATGCAATTAGAACAGTAAGTATAATTTGTCTTATTCAGGTTTTCCGTACAAATCTTCTAATGGCTCTGTAATAATTCGGCTTACGTCACCAACAATCACACTTAATTTTTGTTCTGCTTCCATTAATTGAGAAATCAATTCATGTTGCTGTACAAGCTCAAACTGCTGTTGTGCTTGAATTGCTTCTTCTTCTGTAATTTGAATACCTTGCATTTGCTTTTGTTGAAGCTCCATTTGTAAATTACGGAAGTTTTCTAACATACGGTTTGATACTTCGTCTTGTTTTACTTGGTCGTAAAGAGCTTTTAACTGTTGGAATTCCTCGCTGTCACGAAGTGTATTTCCTAATTCACGTGCTTTGTCATATAAATTTGCCATCGAAAGGCCTCCTTAAAATTAGTCTTCCCGACTATACCATGTTATCAATTGAATTTCACGCTATATGACCATTAACTTAAAAAAAGAACAATAATTCCTTGAACAATTCCAATAAGCCCTCCTAATAAAGCTCCTAAGTACGTAATCATTTTAAATTCTCTTCTTGAAATCGATAACACTAGCTCTTCTAGTCTTGCAACTGCAAACGTTTCTACTTGTGATTTCACTACATCTTCTAAATGTAATTTTTTCAGTAACATTTCAATTCGATCCGTTATCAATTTAGAAAAAACTAGAACTGTTTTCGGAATCATTTGAACGATCGTATCCTCATATACAGGTGCCCACTCTTTCACTGGTGTATTGAGCCAGTTATACACAGGGATGTTTGCGACCACTACATTTTGGACAAATGGTACTACATCATCGTCAGTTATAAACTCGTAAAAAGAATTCATTTTCTTTGTTTTTAACTTCGCCCATTCTTTTTCTAACAACGTCACAATTAAATCTCTTGCACCTTTGTCTTGCAAAAATTTAATAATTTCAGGTTGAACTTTATCAACGAGACGGTCTTGTCCTAAAAACATCGAAATCATATTTCCTAATGTTCCTTTACCTACAAGAAAACGGTCGATCATGATACTCAGTCGCGCTTTTCCCTCTTGACTTTGAAAATACTCTGCTCCTTTTTGTGTAATCATATCCGCGATAACAGGGAGCTTCCCTTCGATTTTTTCTTGCCAACGTACCGGTAACACTTCCGAAAGCTCTTTATCAGCAAGCTGAGCTTTTAAATTTGTCCATTTTTCAGTTAGCATACGCTCTGTCTTTGCTTCAGCTAAATTCCGTAATTCTTCCACACCTAAATAATCGGATGCAAATTGTTCAAGAGTTCCTTCAGCATGTAACAGCCGTTTGATTTCTTCTTCAGCCCAAGCTGTCATTTCTGTTCGAAACAAGGAATCCGTTAGTTTTTTCTGAATCCCCTCTGCCGTCAACAAATGGGTAACGACCATTTTCCCTAACTGTTCTGCTAACTCACCACGCCGCTTTGGAATTAATCCTGGTGTGAAAGGAACTCGAAACCGTCCAATATATATCGGACGGTAAGGGCGAAACAGCATCTTTATTGCTAGCGAGTTCGTTACCCCCCCGATCACAGCACCTATTGTCATCATCATGATTAATAGTAGAAACGTATTCATAAAAAGGCCTCCTCAAACTGCCATTCACATATTGAAACTGATTCACATAGTATGCTCTATCAGCACTTGCCTAATTTAACAAGTACGTGATTATTCTAAACAACTTTACCTCATTTGAAAAGAAAAAGACGAAATTACAGTTTGCAGAAGAAACGGGGAAGCATAATGACTCGAATTCAACTCCTTACGTGTCATATGAATGATGAGCTTTCGAACAATCAAGTTCTTCTTTCTGCTGAGCTAATGAAGCATTGGGATATTCCGTATTATCAAACGCTCACAATAGTTTGTGGGATGAACGAAGTCGAAGTTGATTGTGTTCCTCATACTTTTGAAGAGGAAGATTTAACTTTAGAGGCTTCTTCGTACTTGTTTGAAGACATCGGGATGCCTAACCATTGTCGCATACGAATATCTTATCATGCGAAAGAACAAGTCATGTTATTAGGTCCCGTTATGGCTGTATTAGTGCAACCATCATCAAATGAAGAGAACCCCTTTGGTAACATGACTCAATTTTGTGAAGAAATGGCTCAATTTGCAGAAAAAAATCATTTTCTATTTTACGTATTTCATGTTCAACAACCGAATGAAAAACGACTACAAACTGGTTTTTTGTATGAAGCTGGCGAATGGGCATCTCACGCACTTCCAATACCGGATGTCGTCTATAATCGCATTGGGTCAAGAAAAAAGGAACGCAGCGAGAACACTCAAGCCTTATTTCAGTTTTTTACGAATCATCACATCCCTTACTTTAATACGAGATTTCTCTCTAAATGGGAAAGCCATGAATTATTACTACCATTTGAAGAGATTCAGCCTTTCTTACCTGACACAAGGCGATTTTCGATTCAAGAACTAGAAGAAATGTTACTCACGTATCCCGTCGTCTTTGTAAAACCAATCCATGGTAGTCAAGGTAAAGGCATTTATAAAATTAGTAAAGAAGGTGAAGTTTTTTCTGTCACATACTCATCAAAAAATGAAAAACGAGAGTTTCAGACGATGCTACAATTATTTGTTTGGCTTCAAAAAAGAATCAAAAAACGCCCTTATTTAATCCAGCAAGGCATTCAGTTTGTCTCGATCGGTGGGAACGCGGTTGATTTCAGAGTGTTATGTATTCAAAATTTAGAAAACGTATGGAAATCGATTTCTACTGTTGGAAGAGTATCTACAGACCAAAAATTTGTCGCCAATCTTTCTCAAGGCGCTGAGATGATGCCTGTTCATCTCTTACTCAAACAGCTTTTTCCTGGAGAAGAAGTGAGTCACATAAAAAAGGTGATGGATGAACTGGCTACAGAATGTGCTCATTATTTAAATGATGAAGCCGAGGGATTATTTGGAGAATTTGGCATAGATATTGGTCTAGATGAAAATCACTTTCCATGGATTATTGAAATCAATACAAAACCATCGAAACAATTTGCAACAGAGCAAGAAGAAGCAACAATCCGCCCTTCAGCAAAGTCTATTGTACGCTTTGCCTATTCATTAGCTTCTTTTCCGAAGCTTCGTGCAACAGAAGTAAACGAGATGAAAGGTGAAGGAAAAGAATGATTCATTTTGGCATTCTACTCACACATTTAAATCAAGAAAAAGAGCTTGTTTTATCGATAGCAAAAAAGGCCGCTGATTACGACATTCATGTCTTTCGGTTCTCTCCTTTTCATATGGTAGAAGAGAATCAACTATATGGAGAACAGTGGATAAATAATAGCTGGGTCAAAGTGAAAATTAACCGTTTAGATTTTATCTATGATCGATGCTTTTATCCGACACGAACATTTTATGAAAAATATGCAAGACGGGTGTTATCGTTAAAACAAAAAATTCCTTTTATTGGATATGGGTTACCTAATAAGTGGCTAGTTTATGAAGCTTTACAAAAAAAAACTTTTATCGTACCTTATTTGCCTTCCACTTATCTCGTTAATGATTGGAACTTTATGAAAGACATCATGACAAAAGAGCATTCTGTTATTATCAAACCGATCGCAGGAGCACAAGGAAAAGGAATTATCGTTCTTACAAAAAAAGACGACCAATACTTTCTGAAAACAGCTGAAAACCCAGCCGCTCTTCAAAAGATAAGTGAAGAAGACGGATGTAAACTTTGTTTAGATTTAAAAAATCAGTATATTATTCAACCGTTTTTACCTTTAGTAAAAAATGGTTCACCATTAGATTTAAGAATCTACTTACACAAAAATAAAGACGGTCAATGGATTGAAGCAGCCAAAGCATTTCGAAAAGGCGAACAAAAGCATTTTGTCGCTAATCTAGCTCAAGGGGCAACGATAGTTCCTTTTGAGAATATGAAAACGATGTGGTCGAAAGAAAAATGGCATGACATCCATACAGCCCTTACGAACATCATCAATACGGTTCCATTGCAATTAGAATCTTATTTTCTCCCTTTATTTGACCTTGGGATCGATGTTGGAATCGACCATGACGGAAAGACTTGGATTTTAGAAGTTAATTCAAAACCAGGTCGAAAAATATTATTTCAAAACAATGATAGAAAAGAGAGCTATATTTCAACTCTCTTATCCTATATCCAGTATTTATCTCATTCGAATGAATTTGTTCAACATAAGGAGTGAAGCGTAATGGAAATGAAGCCATTATATATTCGTAAAAAACAAGAATCAACAAAGACATTTTATGTTCCCGAGCAAATGTTTCGAAAATGGGTATCCACCCAACAGTTTCCAAGTGAACTTTCTTTCGGGTCGCAATCATTTCCTTGTCGTGTTGCCCCACATCCAGAATTAAAAGATGAATTTTTACTATCAAGTGACCTATGGGAGATGTTTCATATTCCCCATGAACAGCTCGTTTACGTTATCGAAAATCAATCCACGCTTTATTTAGGTCCGTTAGTTGGGATTTTCACAGCAGGATTTGTGAACTCTCCTCTACGTCCATTAGGAGAACGTTCCATGTTTTTTGCGAAATTGCTTCTCGCTGAGCGACAAGTTGGCTCCTATTATTTTGTTTTTGGTCATCACCATATTCATTGGGAGCAAGCAACAATTGATGGCTTCTTCTATACCGAGGAAGGCTGGAAACAAGTGACCATCCCATTCCCTAATGTTATCTATGATAGACTGCCAAACCGAAAAACAGAAAACTTAGAAACATTTAAAGAAATCAAAGATAATTTTCAAAAAAACTATTTAATTCCGTGGTTTAACCCAGGATTTTTTGATAAATGGGAGATCCATCAGAAACTAGTTGTTCATCCAGAAACAAAGCCATTTATGCCTGAAAGTATTTTAAATCCTACAACAACTGAAATTGAAGCATTACTCAAACATCATTCACACGTCTATTGCAAGCCAACAAACGGAAGTCTTGGTCTTGGTATTCATCAAATTATTAAACTAGAAGATGAGCCATACTATTATTGTCGTTTTAGAGATGGCGATACGAATCGATTACGTCGTTATTCTAGTTTAGAGCGGCTTGTAAAAAAACAGTTTCCAAATGGCTTTGATCGTTTCATCGTGCAACAAGGAATTCATTTATTAAAGTATAAAAATAATCCTGTTGACTTCCGTATCCATACAAATAAAGACCAATATGGAAAGTGGCAAGTGAGTGCACTTGCCGCCAAAATAGCGGGTATCGGCAGTGTTACAACTCATATAAAAAGTGGTGGGGAAATCAAAAGCATTTCAGAAGCACTTCAAGAAACTCATATTACAAAAAAACAATTAGAGCAATTAAAAAACGCCGCACTCACATTAAGTGAGAAGCTCGATTCTTCAATTGATGGATTTATTGGAGAAATCGGTTTTGACTTAGGGTTAGATCAAGACGGTCACATTTGGATGTTTGAAGCAAACTCTAAGCCAGGTCGAACAATCTTTAATCATAAAAAAATGCGTTATGACGATTTACTCTCAAGGCAACTTCCATTATCGTACGCTGTTTACCTTGCAAACGAATCGATTACAAAACCAGACCGTCTGTTTCAACAATGAAATTGTTTTTTGACCAAACAAAGCACTCTTTTGGAATAGATTCAAATGAGCAACTCACATGGGGGAAGAATCATCTCCCCCTTTCTACCGCAAATCGGCAAGATGCATTATTTTCTGTTGAAATGAAAAAACAGGAAGGACAAATAGGACCTATTATTGGTTTTTTAACGAGTGCTCATAAAACAAAATCCTTTGTTGGGAATCGAAACACATTTATACGGATTCATAACCAAATTCAACAAACAGGTGGACTTATTATTGTTTTTACACCACTTGGGATTAAACAAAATCGGATTGATGGGTTTGTGTACAACAGTGACGACGAAACGTGGGTAAAAGCAAGCACTCCTCTTCCAAATTTGATTTATAACCGGGTAGCCACTGTGAAACAAGAACAACATGAACAAATGAAAAAAACGTTTCAATGGATTAAAGAACAGCAAATTCCAATGTTTAACCCTCATTTTTTTAATAAATGGGAAACTTATTGCCTGTTTGCAAAGGAACCAATGTTAAAGCGCTATGTTCCAAAGACAATGAAAATAACAGACAATGCGACGTTTCAACAATTTATCCAAAAGCATCAAACTCTTTTTATCAAACCGATTTATGGGAATAAAGGTTCGGGAATTATGCAACTTCAATTCAACGATGACGAAACGATTACATTACGAGCAAACCAGTTTCAAACAAAAATCAAGTCCATCCAGCAAACCTGGGATAAACTATCACCTTTATTTAGCAAGCAGGAATTTATTTTCCAACAAGCGATATCATTGCCGACTTTTCAAAATTGCCCTTATGATTTTCGCGTGCTTATGCAACACCATTCTAAACAATGGCATCTTACAGGAATCGGAATCCGCTGTGCCGGGAGAGCTAGTATTACAACCCATGTCCCTCAAGGTGGGCAAATTCTCTCTTTGTCTCAAATAGAGCCAAAACTTAATCAAACACACATTGCGCAAATCGGAAAACAAGTCGCGGCTACCCTCCAACATGCGTACGATAATATCCGTGAATTTTCCATGGACATTGGTCGTGATAAAAAGGGGCATTACTGGATTTTTGAAGTTAACGCCAAACCGATGATTTTTGATGAACCACAGATCCAACAAAAAGGACTTCAAAATTTAATCACACTTTTTTATGAACAAAGTCTTTTTTTACAAGAGGAGTGAATAAGATGAGAATCGTGACAGTAACTCCGGATAATTGGGAAAAATACGGTCGAGTCCTACTTCAATTTGTAAAGCGCTATGAAAGAAAGGCAAAGAAGCCAAACTGCTACCGTTGGATGTATCACTTGCGAAAGCACCATTTAGTTCAACGTGGGAATTCCATCAAACTTGCATTTTGGGACGGGAAACTAGTCGCTGTTTTTGCTGTAGTTGAATACGGTACAAAGGAATCGGTGCTGCTCATTGCACCGAATTATAAAGAAACATCAATCGGCTCCATTCTCCTTGAAAACATGAAATCTGATTTAAGTGTTTGTTATTATAAAATTCCTTCTGATGCGACTGCCTTTATAAAAGCAGCGATTGATGCTGGCTATGTTGCCTTCCGATACGCTCAAGAACAAGGGCAGACCATGTTATGGTTCGGTGGTGGACACTGGCATAGCAGTGATATTGTCGATGATGAAGAATTCATCTGTGAAAACGGCGGGTAACACCGCCGTTTTCTAGCATTCCTATTCTTGTTATTGTATGATACATACAAACAAACGATATGGAGGTCTGTTATGCTTTCTCACTTTCAATGGAAAGAACTAAGAAATAATCTGGTTCGTCAAGAATGGGAAATTTCATTTTTTTTTGAAGGGACATACTATCGCGGCACGTACTTTAAAGACGGCTCAATAGAATGGCACACCCTCCCAAAAACGGATGATGACCGCAGAAAATTAGAGCTACAAGTTCATGATTTAATGTTATACCATGTGTATGAAGATCATTAAAAAGCATGCTGTTGTCGTAATGGACATGTATTCCGCTATTCCTTCAATATGAAGCCATTTTTCATTTCTAATGGACATACGTTCAACTAGTTGGCCAAATACGCGACTAATACTGTTCGTTTTTAAAACTTAACGGAACATGTGTCCGATAGTATGCGACAAACGTCAATTTTGCTTTAAATAGCGGAACCAATGTCCGTAAAAAAACGTCACCGCAAAAAGGAGTTTACTTTTTTGTGGTGACGCCACATTCATTTTATTCCTTAAGGTTTTGATAACAAAACCACCAGTCTAAGCACTCATAGTCGCCTTTATCTTCAAGGCGTTTTTGCACTTTCTCAACCGAACTTGGTGGAGAAAGGAGACCTTTTTTGCCGATTAATTCATTATCCGGCCAGTTTGCTGGCATCGATAATTTATGTTCATCAGCTGTTTGTAATGCATGAAGCGCACGTATTATTTCCTCTGTATTTCGACCTACTTCAGGTGGGTAATGAAGCTTTAACCTTACTCTCCCTTTTTGATCGACAAGAAAAACCGCTCTTACGGAAGTTGTTATTGTTGATTCTAATATTCCTAATTGATTTGCTACGTTTCCTAAAGGATCGGCAATAATCGGAAACGTTATCGAGACCCCCATCTTGTCCCGAATCCACTCTATCCATTTCATATGAGAAAACACGGAATCGATCGATAAGCCAATTAATTCACAATTCATTTGCTCAAATTGTTGTTGATGGAGCGCATATGAGACAAATTCAGTTGTACAAACAGGGGTGAAATCAGCGGGATGACTAAAAAATAAAAACCATTTTCCTTTATAGTGCTCCGGTAGCATCATTTTTCCTTGTGTCGTTTGCACATGAATAGCTGGAAAATCGCTTCCGATTGCTAAGTTTGAACTGTTCATCTGAATTCCTCCTCACCCAACTTTCAGACGTTCTATTCTATTCTTCATAAGACAAAAGTGTGAAAGAGCGGAATTTGCATAAAAAAGGGAGAAAAACAAACAGTAATGATAAAGGAGTGATGAACATGGCAAAAGGAAGAAAAGACGTCCCTAATGAAGGAAGAGACCGTAAGTTTGTCGATATCGAACGAATGATTGACGATGGTCTTGGCGGAGGAACCGTGAACATGGAAGAAGATTCAGGGTTAATTGAGGAAGCTAGACCTTTAGAAGATGAAGAACCACCTCATCATGTTGATGATGAAAAAGCCTAATCTAGATAAAAAAGATGTCTCAAACGTCTTCTTAGACGAATTGAGACATCTTCTTTGTTTTCTGATAGTATTAGTACAAGAAATAGTTTGTCGAAAGGATACATGCTGTATGATTAACAAACTTATAGCGAAATATGGAGAAGCTGTTATTACAGCGTCTACTCCAAAGCAAGATTCGAATATTGTATGGTTTACCACAGAACAAGATGACATTATAGGTTTTCATAAAAATAAAATTCCAGATGGAGAATTACAACTTCTTAGCTTATTTTTGACTCCTTTCTCTCCTGGAAAATCATTTCTATCTCCGCTCGAAAAAGAATGGACTTCTTTCTTGTTTGAACAAACAACAACGGACACTCCGCCACATCCGAACTTGCCTTTTCGGTTCATTCACTTTAAATCGAATGATGGAATAGGAGACCAAGAAGCCTTCCAGGAGGCATTAACGACCATTCACTCTGCAAATCAAATCATCATATGGGAAGATCCTTCTCAAGGTGTCATTATTGAAAAGCTTGAAGAGCATGAAGATGAAATTGATTATTCAGAGCTTTGCGCTGCATTAATTTCCGACTTTTATTTAAATTTATCTTTTTTTATTGGGGAGATTCAATCAGATACAAGTCTTATCCAAGCAAATTTTGTTTGGGAACGCAAATGTTTTCAAACCGTGAGAAAGCATTTACCTAAACAATCAGTATTTACGTATTTTGAAGCTACACCATTTTTACTATTGCAACATGTTCCTGAAACTCAATTACAGCAATTTGCTGCTCACGTCCTTAAAGAAGTAAAAGAAGATAAAGAACTATTAACAAGTGTTCAAACATACTTCACTTGTAATTTAAATACAACATTAGCTGCCAAACAGCTTTTTATGCATCGAAATAGTCTACAATATCGCGTTGATAAGTTTATCGAAAAGACAAATTACGATATAAAACAATTCCAAGAAGCAACGATTGTTTATCTTGCCCTACTTGTTCATCAAAGTTATCAAAAATAATGGTTACCGTGCACAAATTGGATAAGCTTTTTTGTGCACAGTGACACTAGTCTACTAAAATGAAAAGGGTTACAATAAGACCATAAATTGATTGAATCACAAGGAGGCAATTACAATGGCTGAAATTAAATTAAACCATATTTATAAAATTTATGATGGGGATGTAACCGCTGTATCTGACTTTAATCTTGACATCAGTGACAAAGAATTTATCGTTTTCGTTGGTCCATCAGGTTGTGGAAAATCAACAACCCTTCGTATGATCGCTGGACTTGAAGACATTACAAAAGGTGACTTATTCATTGGAGACAAACGTATGAATGATGTCGCTCCAAAAGATCGTGACATTGCGATGGTATTCCAAAACTACGCACTTTATCCACATATGAACGTATATGACAATATGGCGTTTGGATTAAAGCTTCGTAAGTTCAAAAAAGATGAAATTGACAGACGTGTTCGTGAAGCAGCAAAAATTCTTGGTCTAGAAGAAATGTTAGACCGTAAACCAAAAGCAATGTCTGGTGGTCAGCGTCAGCGTGTTGCCCTAGGGCGTGCGATTGTACGTGACCCACAAGTATTCTTAATGGATGAGCCGCTTTCTAACTTAGATGCAAAGCTTCGTGTTCAAATGCGTGCTGAAATTACAAAGCTACACCAACGTCTTCAATCAACAACGATTTATGTAACGCATGACCAAACAGAAGCAATGACGATGGCAACTCGTATCGTTATTATGAAAGATGGCTTTATTCAACAAGTTGGTTCTCCAAAAGAAGTTTATGACTACCCTGAAAATGTGTTTGTTGGTGGGTTCATTGGTTCACCTGCTATGAACTTCTTAACAGGAACAATTGAAGGAGATACATTTAAAATTAGTAACCGTAACATTAAAATTCCTGAAGGTAAAATTAAAATCCTTCGTGAACAAGGTTTCGTAGGAAAAGAAATTATTTTAGGAATTCGTCCAGAAGATATTCATGATGAGCTTGTATTCATCGAGTCTTCACCAGACACAAAGCTTAGCGCAAAAATTGACGTTGCTGAACTTTTAGGGGCAGAAACAATGTTATATACAACTCTAGAAGGCCAAGACATTATTGCTCGTGTTGATTCACGTACTGATGTGAAAAACGGCGATACAATCGACCTTGCATTAGATATGAACAAATGTCATTTCTTTGACCCTGAAACTGAA
Source organism: Alkalihalobacillus sp. LMS39 (assembly GCF_022812285.1). Classification (NCBI taxonomy): domain Bacteria; kingdom Bacillati; phylum Bacillota; class Bacilli; order Caryophanales; family Bacillaceae; genus Alkalihalobacillus; species Alkalihalobacillus sp. LMS39. The sequence continues at coordinate 1,601,976 of NZ_CP093300.1, read as the reverse complement.
AAGCGTATTCGTTAATATAAGTAAGAAAAACGCGGAGCGTCTTTTCTTTCAAGCGAAGTGCGGAGCCCTGCCCGCTTTTGAAAGTGAACCCAAAGTGCTCTTCTTGGGGTGAAACGCGCAGGTGCGCAGCCTTCGCTCTTCTTGAATAAGCTTCCAAAGCTTCATTGCGATACCAAAATTTTTATACTTTTCTTTCAAAAAAGAGCAGCTTGTTCAAACCAAGCTGCTCTTTTTTTCGTTTTATTGTTTCCACTCTTTTTCAATATGCATTACATCTTTCCCACATTCACTACAAACAAAAATATGCGGACACTGATGATTTTGTTGGTCGTTTTGAATCCCATCGATTTGTTTTAACCCTTCAATTTCAATATAGGGACTATAATCGTCAAATAAATCCATGACTTTCCCTCGGTCTTCCATGTTCGTTTGACATTGAGGACATGTAATGTCAACCATTTTTAATCCATTACATAACGGACATACGTACTCCATTGAAGACTCTCTCCTGTCGTTTTAATTACAGTATGTCCTGTTCTATCCGAAAACATGAAAAGAAGAGGTGGAAATCCACCTCTTCTTCAGCCATATCTATTTTAATTATTGTTGATATCCGCCCATTTGTTGTTCAGCCATTTGAACTAGGCGCTTCGTGATTTCTCCACCTACAGAACCGTTCGCACGAGAAGTAGCGTCTGGTCCAAGTTGTACTCCAAATTCTTGAGCGATCTCATACTTCATTTGGTCAAGCGCTTGCTGTACTCCAGGTACTAGAAGTTGGTTTGAGTTGTTGCTGTTGTTTGTTGGCATGTGATCACCTCCCTTTGTAAGCATAGTTTGTGAAATAATAAGGTTTTTATTCAAATAAATCATTAGAAATAAGTGGCAAAAAAAAAGGCTTTATGATAATGTAAAAAACAGTCGCTTTAATGAAAGGAACATCAACAATGAATATGTTAATCTTCGGTTCAACAGGACGAGTTGGGCAACAGCTCGTAATGTTAGGTCTTCAAGCAGGATACCAAGTCACCGCATTTTCACGAAATGAACCAAAACTCCATACGTCTACATCTTCCCCTCTCCATGTTTTTCAAGGAAATGTATTACATGAAACTAACGTGTTGGAAGCTTGCAAAGGAATGGACGTCATCTTCAGTGCTCTTGGGACGGATCAGTCTGACACATTGTCCAGATCAATGCCTTCAATAATAAAAGCAATGGAAAAACATCAGATTTCACGTTTCATTTCCATTGGGACGGCTGGCATTTTAAACAGTCGCACTGAACAAGGAAAGTATCGATTTCAAACAAGTGAATCAAAAAGAAAAAGTACAAAAGCCGCTAATGACCATTTAAAAGCTTTTCAATCCCTACAAAAGACAAGTTTACAATGGACAATTGTGTGCCCCACTTATTTACCAGATGGTATTTACACGGGAACATATCGCGTTGAAAAAAATGTATTGCCTATCGGTGGAAAAGACATATCGGTTCCAGATACAGCTGAATTCGCCTTTTCACAATTGAAGGATGAACGATTTATCCAGTCTCGTGTTGGCATTTCATATTAACATCTTAATATTGTACACAAGTTTTAAATTCTCAATTACTGGAACCGTCAGCTTATTTTTTTGTTAATATCAAACGTGTTTTTACTGTCGATATAAAAGAAATATGACGTTTCTCCGCGTTAAACCACAAAAGCAAATAAAAAATATTTTTATAATTGTTTCTTTTTTCAGAAAATACTATACAAATCTTTATATTTTTGTGGTATATTAAACCAGACAATTATATATTCTTTTTTTAAAGGGGGAAAAAATGTGAGTCAATCATCTAATCAACCTAGAGAGCAGTGGGCTTCACGTATCGGATTTATTTTAGCAGCAATGGGATCTGCAGTAGGTTTAGGAAACGTTTGGCGCTTCTCTTATGTAGCTGGAGAAAATGGTGGTGCAGCATTTTTAGTTATTTACATTGCCATGATTCTACTTATTGGTTTACCAATTGTAATGGCCGAGTTCACGATCGGACGTAAAGGTCAAAGTGATGCGGTAGGTTCTTTTGAAAAGCTTTCACCAGGAAATGAAAGATTAGCTCCAGGGGAACCATGGAAAATTGCCGGTATTATGGGTGTAGCATCAGCGTTCATGATTTTATCATTTTACGGCGTTATTGCTGGATGGATTTTATACTATCTTTTAAATTATATTACAGGAAACTTATGGTCAGCTCCAACTGATGGATATGGTGCATTCTTTGGAGAATTTATTTCCGGTTCTTTCCAACCAATTGTTTGGCAATTTATTTTTATGGCTTTAACAATCGGAATCGTCTTTGTTGGAGTTAAAAAAGGAATTGAACGTGCAAACAAAATTTTAATGCCTTTATTAGGTGTTTTAATTATTGTTCTTTCGGCTTATGGTTTAACATTAGGTGGAGCAAGTGAAGGTTTATCATTCCTTTTCTCTCCTGACTGGTCTGCCTTAGCAAATCCGAGTATTTATCTTGCTGCGTTAGGTCAAGCGTTTTTCTCTTTAAGCTTAGGGATGGGAGCTCTAATTACGTATGGTAGTTACTTGTCTTCCAAAGAAAGCCTACCGGGAGCTGCTGCTAGTGTAGCAACATTAGATACATTATTTGCAATCATTGCTGGTTTAATGATTTTCCCTGCTGTATTTGCATTTGGAATTGATCCAGCTGCAGGTCCAGGGTTAGTATTCGTTGTTATGCCTGATGTATTTGATAGCTTTGCTTTAGGTGGCGTATTCGGAATTTTGTTCTTCTTCTTATTAGCTGCTGCAGCATTAACATCAGCTGTATCGCTTTTAGAAGTTGCCGTTGCTTATTTCATTCGCAAATTCAACTGGTCTCGTAAGCAAGCTTCACTTATCGTTGGAGGAATTATTTTCTTATTCGGTATCCCATCTGCACTAAGCCAAGGTGTTCTTGCTGGTGTAGGGTTTGGTGACCTTGACTTTATTGACTCTGTTGACTTTATTGCATCAAACATTTTCTTACCACTTGGTGGATTAATTATCGCGTTATTTATGGGTTGGGGCTTTAAGAAAGCTGATGCGCTTAAAGATTCTGACTTTGGCAACACGACACTAGGAAATATTTGGTTATTCCTACTTCGTTACGTTGCACCAATTGGAATCATCTTCGTATTCTTAGGTTCAATTGGAGTGTTTGGATAAGAATGAACAACAAAAAACAGCCTCCTAGCTTTTTTGCTAGGAGGCTGTTTTTTATTGCTGTTGAAATGTTGTTATAAACACCGTTTCCTCTTCATTCGATTCACATATTATCGTACCATAATGCTTTTCTATAATCCGTTTACTTACATAAAGACCTATTCCAGTCCCCATTTTTTTCGTAGTGAAAAATGGCTCAAAAATCGTGTTCATTACAGAGGAAGAAATCGAAGGGCCATTGTTTTTTACTGAAATCACAATATTATCTTCTATATATTTAACTGTAATCGTTATTGTTCGGTTTGATTTTATTAAATACAATGCATCTATGGAGTTCATAATTAAATTGATATATACTTGTCGGATTTCCTCTCGATATCCTTGTAAATACACCGAATTTTCAATGTCGGTTTCTACTATGACATCACCATCAACAATACTCGGATACAAAAACTCAATTATTTCAGTAAACAGCTTTTTCACTTGAAACAGTTCTCTTTTCTGAATAGAAGACACTTCTCGTTTCGATGCAAGTAAAAATTGGGTAATCCTAAAGTTTAATTGATCCAATTCATGTGTAATGATATCTAAATAACGAGGATCATAATGATCTTCCTTTAATAATTTTACAAAACCCATAACAGCCGTGAGCGGGTTTCTGAATTCATGAACGAAACTAGAAGACATTTTCCCTAAAAGGGAGAGTCGGTCTTTATGTGATTGTTCCACGATCGTTTCTCTTTCTCCTATATCCATTACTCTCATCTGAGAAGAAAAAGTCATCACTTTAAAAATAAACTCATCTACACATGAATTTACCGATTGCATTATACTTTGAAATTCGCTAATCGATACATCTAGTTGTTCAAATGACTCTAAGATGACGCTTCGACAAATGTTTGAACTATAAACAAACCACTCATCTTTTATATCATCAGCCTGAGCAATTTTTTCGGCAGTCTCCTTTGCATAATGTTGAATAAGTTGATCCGAAGGTTGTTTAATAAACGAAAGTACAAGTGAATAAATAGCATTTGCACCTTCAAAAAGAAACACAGGGGTGTCTTCAATCGTCTCTGTTATTTTATTTTCCCACAATGTTAATAAATCGTTTTTATTTGTTTCTAAAAAATAATTTAGCTTTTCTCGTGCACCAAGTTCAAGCATCACGCATTCTCACTCCCTTAGCTTTATATGTAGCTTTTCTACTTTATGGATTGAGTTAGATTATGCGAATTTTGGTTATCGAAAATCGTGAACAGAAAGTAATGCTCCTTGTTCAATAGAAGGATCGCTTACTATTTGTTTTATAATTGAAGCCACTTGAAAAGGTGTTTGCAATTGCCCAGATTGTTTATAATCAATAAATTTTTCAATTTGCGCAAAATCATCCTTATTTGCAGAACGAATATCCGATTGCATATCCGTATCAATAATACCAGGTGAAAATGACAATACTTTAACAGGATATGGTGCTTCTGTTTGTTCCATCGCTACTGTTCTTGAATATAAATCAAGGCCCGCTTTCGCACTACAATATGCACTCCAGCCAGAAATCGGATGTTTTCCTGCTCCTGATGATATATTGATCACTTGCTTTGCCCCATTAAACGATAGTGAACTTTTAATAAAATTCGCTGTTAATACAATTGGCGCAACTAAATTCACGTGAAAATGTGTTTCCACTTCTTCAGCTGTACATCGCTCTGCTCGTTTTATCGGCTGGATCATACCTGCATTATTGATTAACACCAATTCATCTACTTCTTGCTTCCAAATTTGTTCAAAAATCGACTTCATTGTGCTTTCTACAACCAAAGAATCGTTTAAATCTACTTGAAACCAGTCTATGCGACAATTTTCGGTTTTAGCACGCTGAATTAGCTCCTCATTTTTTGAGCGAGCGATACAATAAAGATGGTTCCCTGCTTCAATAAATGTGGATGTTAAGGCTGCTCCAAGTCCTCTTGAAGCACCAGTAATAATAAAATGTTTCACTTTTTATCCCCCTTGAAACCTTTACTGTCTTTTTTTACATATAAGAAAGAAAAATTTTGGTATAGCAGTGAAGCTTTGAAAGAAAAGACGCTACGCGTTTTTCTTAATTCATTACTTTAGACTTGCATTCTCTTAAATTTAGTACAAGTAAAGTTCGACAAAAGATGCAACTTCCCTTTATAATTTTCCGCAAAAAAACACATCTTTACAAAAGATGTGTCTTTTCACATAATTCCTATTTTTTTGTCTAGGTAAAATGGGGTGTTCTATCCTTTGACAGACCCTGCTAGAAGTCCCCTTACAAAATATTTCCCTAAAATAATATAAACTAACAACGTCGGAAGAGCAGCTAACAGCGCCCCTGCCATTTGTACATTCCACGCTACAATTTGACTACCAGATAAATTTTGCAAAGCAACCATAACAGGTTGTTGTGTATTCGTCGTAATACTAACTGCAAATAAAAATTCATTCCAGATGTTTGTGAATTGCCATATCCCGACAACGACAAATCCAGTAATCGATAACGGAATAATGATCTTCCAATAAATTCGTAAAAACCCTGCTCCATCAATTTGCGCGGATTCTAACAAGTCTTTTGGAATATTAGCATAAAAGTTACGGAACATTAGTGTTGTAATCGGAATTCCATAAACAACATGAACAAAAACCAAACCTGGAATACTATTATAAAGGCCAATATTACGTAAAAACTCAATTAATGGAATAAGAATACTTTGATAAGGAATAAACATTCCGAATAATAAAGCGGTAAAGACCCATTCTGATCCTTTAAACTTCCACTTTGATAAAACATATCCATTCATTGACCCGACCAATGCTGAAATAATCGTGGCGGGAATGACTAAATAAAAGCTATTTAATAAGTTTGGTGCTAACCGTTCAAACGCATATGCATATGAGCTAAAGTCAAGCGCAGATGGCAAATTCCACATATTAGTTAATGTCACTTCATCAAACGGTTTTAAACTCGTAATGACCATGACGTACAAGGGCATAATGAAAAACAAACTAAAAATGAATAACAGAGTATACATTAACGTTCTTGTTCCTATTTTTTTGGCCATCATTATGCATCACCTCGTCTGTTTTTAATTAAGTATGGTACGATGAAAACAGCGACAGAAAGAAGCATAATAATCGCAATGGCCGAACCATTCGCATAGTAGTTTCCACGGAACGTTGTTTCAAACATATAAATTCCGGGCACATCTGTTACAAAGTTTGCCCCTGAACCTGTCATGGCAAATACTAAATCAAATATTTTTAGTGAAATATGTGCCATCACAATAATGACACTTACTGTAATTGGGGCTAATAACGGAAAAATGACTTTTCGGTAAATTTGTATTTCAGATGCCCCATCAACACGCGCCGCTTCTCGAACATCTTCTGGGATCGCCCGAAGCCCAGCTAAATACATGGCCACAGCAAATCCAGTCATTTGCCATACTGCTGCAATGACAACGGCTATCATGGCCACTGGTATACCAAATTCTATATGACCCCACTGTAAGGAAGGGATAATCGTCGTATCTATATACCACATCGGTTTTACACCGAAATTTTCTAAAAATAAGTTCACCCCTGTTGATGGGTTTAATAACCATTGCCACACGACCCCAGTTACGATAAAAGATAAGGCCATTGGAAAGAAAAAGATGTTTCTAAAAAACGATTCGCCACGAATATTTTGATCAATTAATATGGCAAGTAGCTGACCTAATATAATCACTGATCCAATAAATAAAACGGTAAAAAATAAAGTATTTCTCATATCTGACTGGAAGCGAAAATCATTAAATAAGTAAGTATAGTTTTTAAAGCCTGCAAATGATAAGTCTTGAACAATCGAATTCCAATTACTTACCGAGACATACCCCGTCCAACCGATAAACCCGTAAACAAAAATCCCGATTAAAATTATCGAAGGTGCAACAAATAGGATAGATAGAAACCGGTCACTCTTCCAGTTGATTTTACGTTTTTGTTTAATTTCTGTCGCTGTATTGAATTGTTCATTCACCTTCATAGCAACCCTCTCCCTTTACACGCATTCCTTATCTCCCTTGTATAAGAAAAACGCTGAGCGTCTTTTCTTATCTTTTAAATGAAGGGAAGAATCAAATCTTCCCTTCGCTTTCCTCTTTTTTATAGCTCACCAGCTGCATTCGTCAATTGGCTAATAAACGACTCAACGTTTTTCTGCGTGACAAACATCGTCATCGCATCATTGACTCTTGTTAAAAATCCTTCATTTGCCGCAGAACCGTGCGCTAAACTTGCTGCAAGACTATCTGATTTAAAATCTTCCATTGTCTCTTGACCATAACTATCATATTTTGAAACATCTGCATCAACGCGTGCAGGGATAGAACCTTTTAGCGGATTAAATGCATCTTGCCCTTCAACTGAAGCAAGTACTTTCAAAAATTGTTTCACTGTATCTGGATTGTCTACCCCTTTTGGTAAGCCAAACGTATCGGTGACTACCATAAATGTTCCTGCTGAATTCGGTGTCGGAGCCCATCCATAATCCGTACCAGCTTCTAATCCAACTCCATCAAAGTAACCTTTTGCCCAATCACCCATGACGTTCATTGCCGCATCGCCTTCCGCTACTAATTGAGCAGCATCTTGCCAGTTACGGGCACTATGATCATCATTAACAAACTCAAGCATTTTCACAAAAATCTCAGCTGATTCAACAACCTGCGGATCATCAAAAGCACCTTCACCTGTCCAAAGCTTCTCATATTCCTCCGCCCCAAGCACACCTAATAAAATGCTTTCAAAAAGATGTGTCGCTGTCCATGATTCTCTATCTCCAAGCGCCAATGGTGTAATTCCATTTTCTTTTAATGTTTCAGCTACTTCAAAAAACTCATCAAATGTTGTTGGTGCTTCCAACCCTAAATTATCGAAAACTTCTTTGTTATACCATAAAACATTTCCTCGATGGACATTAACTGGCACAGAATAGATTTCTCCGTCTTTACTGACTAAGTCAATTAAATCCGCTGGAAACTTATCAACTAAATCATTTTCTTCAAAAAACGAAGTTAAACTATCCATTTTTTCCGCTGCCACCCAGCTATCATTTAGCTCTGCTCCTCCATGAACTTGGAAGGTGGAAGGTGGATCTCCACCTTGCATACGACTTACGAGTACAGCTTTTGCATTTGTTCCAGCACCACCAGCGACCGCAGCATTTTCAACCTGGATTTCTGGATATTGCTCATTAAAGACATCAATGAGTGCTAATAATCCATCTTCCTCTCCTGCTCCAGTCCACCAACTAAAAATTTCTAACGTCCCTTCTGTTCCACCAGCTGCTGGTTCTTCTGTTTTTGTATCATCCCCAGCCGGTTCATTCGATGTCGGTTCTGTAGAAGAATCATTTCCTCCACACGCCGCAAGCATCAGTAAAGTTAGACCCATAAGTAAAACTAACCATCTGTTCTTCATAAATTTCATCCCCCTTTTTCGATTTATGGAAGCGTTAACAATTATGATTGTACCTTCTTTTTCTCATCACTAACTTGTAAAGATGCTGTAACATATTACGTCTTGCTTACCATCTTTACGTCAATTCCTTGACTATTGTAAGCGTTTCATTTTTATTAGCATTTATTTATGTCTACTAGTAAAATATTGTGATTTTCAGATAAAGGACAGTCCCCTTTTATGCTCGCTTCTATTGAAAACCTCATTCGTCTCACTTCTTTTGTCCTCTATCCTTCCGATGAAGGACACTTTTTCTCCTTTTCGCACCTCTTTTGTCTTTCATAACGCGTATGAAGGACACTTCTCCCTGATTTCTCGCTCCTTTTGTCCTTCATATCGCCGATGAAGGACACTTCTTCTTCTTGTCTCACTTCTTTTGTCCTTCATACATTATCCGAGATGCCATCAAAAAAACGACCCTTCCGCATTTTAGAAGGATCGCAAAGCGCTAGTTCGATATTTGTTGGTGACGATAGTCGCTTGGTGAAATTCCTGTCACTTTTTTAAACACACGACTAAAATAGTTCGGGTCTTTATAGCCGACGTCAAAGCATATTTCTTTTACATTCCGTTTCTTTGACTTCATCAGGTCTTTCGCCTTTTCTACACGAAACTTTGTTACATAATCAATAAAAGATTGGCCGCACCGTTCTTTAAACACTTTACTAAAGTAGTGTGGACTTAATTCCACTTTTTCCGCAACTTCCTCTAATGTTATTGCTCGTTCATAATGCTTGCTTATATACTCCTGTGCGCGAAAGATGACATCATGGCTTTTAGAAAAGTGCAAGGAATCGATGACTTGCGTAACTCTCTTTACTTCATCATACATCCCTTTTTGAAGCTCCAGCATTGATTTTGATTGAAGGAACGAACGCTGAATCAAAATTTCGGGATACATATCATGGACTTTACGGCTTACTAGCACAACTAATTCTAATAAATGTTCTTTAACTTTCTCTATTTTTCCATCACAACGAACCAACAACTCATCCATATACAGTCGATATTGCTCTTTCACTTTGTCTACTTTCCCTGTGACTACTTGGTCAATTAACTGCTTTTCAAGCTGATATATGACATCTGTTTGATAGGTCGCTTCATCATTTGATTGTTCATAGTATACACACATAAAGTCTCGTGGGGCTTGCGTTAAAGCGAATAAAGCTTCATGATACGAGTGTACAAACTGTTCAATTTCATCATACGGGGTGCCCATTCCGATCGTCACTCGAATATGAGGCATGAGTCGCTTCGCTTTCTCCATCAGTTCTTTTCCATAAATAAGCGTGCGACTTTTAATCGAGACTCCTTTTTCATCTTCACCTATTTGAACAAGAACAGGAATTTGGTCCATTTGAAATGTTCCAAGATAAACTTTCGGAAACACTCGACTTAGCTGTGTCTGAATGAACGTCATCATTTGTTTTTTATCGACTGCATTTAACTTTTCCGCCGAATGCCCATACAAACACTCCAAGACCATCACAAAGCTTCTTCGGTCATACAACTGCAACCATTCTTCGCCTTCTAATTCATCTTTCGCTTCTGAATCCCCCACTAATAAACTCGTGATCACTTTTGATTGCACGATGGAAAGGGCACGACGATAATTATCCTTTAATTCTAATGTCTCGTTCCGCTTTTCTCGAGCTAGTTCGATTTCACGGATCGTTTGCGTTAGCGCTTCTTTAATTTCTTCTGTTGTACTCGGTTTTAACAAATATTGCTTTACCCCAATTTTCATAGCTTGTCTCGCATATTCAAAAGTGTCAAAGGCTGAAACCATAATGACTTTTGTTGTCTGATGCATTTTCATAATTTCTTCTGCCGCTTCAATCCCATCTATTCCAGGCATTTTAATATCCATAAATACAATATCTGGCCTGAACTGTTCAGCTTGTAAAATCGCTTTTCGTCCATTCTCTGCTTCTTCCATCTCAATAGTAGGAAAATGATCTTTTATTATTTTTCGTAACCCTTGTCTTTCAATAACTTCATCATCGACAAGCAACACTTTATACATCACCATCATCTCCTTCTATTCTCGACTTTGGTAACCGTAATTCAATGACTGTTCCTTCATGTACTCTAGAATAAATCGTAAACACATCTTCACGCTGATAATATAATTGCAATCTTCGGATGACATTGCCAAGACCAAGCCCTGTAGAATGTCCTGTTGATACTTGTTTTTTCTCTGGGTCTAAAAATGACAAACGGACTTCATCTATCATTCCAATGCCATTATCACGAATTTTAATTAACACATCTTGATTATCAATATAAGCTTCAATTTCAATATGGCCTTCTTTTTCTAACGGTTCAATTCCATGAATAAACGCATTTTCTACTAATGGCTGTAACGTTAAAATCGGGATGCGTAATTTACGACAAGAGGAGTCAACATTCACCGAAAAGTTCACACGTTCTCCAAAGCGAGTTTTCTGGATAAAAAAATATTCTTCAACAACTTTGATTTCATCTTCTAGCAATACGGGTTCTTCGATTCGGCTTAAATTATAACGTAATAGTTTAGAAATCGAATTGATAAGCTGATACACCTTTTCTGAGCCTTCGATATAAGCAAGCTTCGCGATTGTATTTAATGTATTAAATAAAAAGTGCGGGTTAATTTGGCTTTGTAAGCTTTTTAACTCAATTTCTTTTACTAACTTGTCCTGTTCCGATTTATCTTTAATTTGTCTAACTAAATACACAAGGTCCTTCCTCATCTTGTTGAATGTCGTCGTTAAAAACCCAAGCTCATCATTCCGATACGATACAAGTTCTTTTCCATCTAATTTCCCACTCGCAATCTCTCTTGCGGCTGCGGTTAAACGATTTATCGGTCTTGTAATCCCATTACTAAATAAGAGTGCAAATAAAAAACCCATAAAAAACGTTCCCGAAAACATCGCGAATCCCATCGATTGCATATAGTGATTGCGGTGATTCATCGCTTCATAATACGAGTGAAATTGTGTTAATTCATCGTTAACAATATTTAATGTATTTTCCTGAATGAATCCTAATAGTTTTAAAGATTCGGCTTGTCGAACGGAATAACGTTCAATTTCTTCATTCATAAACATCCCGATTGTCATATCACTTTCTTCAATTAAACTTTCAATCATTCGTTGATAATTTTTTACGATAACATAGTTATCCGCATTCATTAATTCCGTATCTAACCGAGCTTGAGCAAGTTTCAACTGTTGCCGACTTTCATAAAACTGTTCCAAGTCTTCAGGTGTTTTTTTAATTAAATAAGTATTCATAGAGTCATACGCTTCATTTGAAATCTGTGAAATATCGTTTAATAAAAAGAAGCGATTTAATATATGATCATATTGCTCTACTGTTTGCTTATGATTAATAAATAAAAAGAGAGAAAGACTATTTAATGTTAGAAACAGGAGAACAAAAAATAACATGAGTTTTGTCTTAATTTTATTCATCTATCTCACCTACTCTCTTCTTATAGAGGACTTCTAGTGATGTATAGTTTATTTTCGGAATAGGTTGACCTTTCATCGTTTGCACTAACAACGAAACCCCTTGATAACCCATCTCATAAGGCTCTTGTTTTAATGTCGCAAATATCTTCTCTTGTTCAACTAATTCCATCGTTTCTTCTAAATCGTCAAACGCAAAAATGAGGATGTCTTCTTGTAGGTTCGCTTTTGTAACTGCTTGTGCTATCCCAATACCATCTAGCGCACTAGTCCCAAAAAAAGCGGTCACCTCCGGATGATTTCGCAACATTTGATAGGTTTTTTCTGCCGCTTGAATTTGACTTATATTTGAGCTTTCCATCGCCACTACTTCAATGTCCGGATAGTTTTCAATAACATCCAAAAATCCTTGAACACGTTCCATTAAATTGTTGGCATATAAAATCCCAGTAACAATCGCCACTTTTGCTTCTCCATTTGTCGCTTCTGCGAGGGCTTCCCCCATTTGTTTTCCTGCTTCATAGTTATTTGTGCCAACATAAGCAACTCTCCGACTATCTTCTAAATCCGTATCAATCGTAATAACCGGAATACCTTTGCTAATGGCTTTATCAATCACTGGCTTAAATTCACGGTTTGTGAGCCCTTGAGTTAATATACCATCCACTCTTGCCGCAATCGCCATTTCAATCAATTTCGTATGTTCATCAATATTCGTTTGTTTCGGTCCAATAAATTCAAGAAGAACATCATGCTCTTTTGCCGCTGTTTGAGCTCCTTCAAGCACTTTTTTATGATAAGGATTATCAAACTCCTGACCGATTAACACAAAATGATAGTCATGGCTTAGCTTTGCTTGTTCGGCTGTAACAGTCACAGTATAGTTAAGCGCTTTCATAAAATAAAAACATGTAAAGCCAAAAGAAACGACAATACAAACCGAAAGAACAATATAGAAAACTAGATTCTTATTCATGGATTCTTCCCCCATTTTCTTTTTTTGTTTGAATCCATTGTTATCCAATAGTTTACACGAAATGTAAGAAAACGAATAGAAATAACGACTTATATGTAAAAGATCCCACCTTCATTTTCACAAACAAAGGTGGGATAACCATTATTGTTTCACAACGGAATGTTGTTCAAATACTTCTGTCAACAATGACATGCCTTTTTCTATTTTATCAGGAGTGGAATGTGTAAAATTCAATCGTAATGTGTTTTCTTTTCCTTTCCCTGCATAAAATGGTCCTCCTGGAACATACGCTACCCCTTTTTTTACAGCAACAGAAAGCAACTCAGTTGTATCTACATGGTCAGCTAACTCTAACCAGAAGAACATCCCACCTTTTGGAACAACATAAGATAACCCTGGAAGATTAGCCTTTTCTAATTCCCCTAACATCACTTTCATTCGAGCATAGTACTCTTTTTTTAGCCGTTCAATATGACCGTCCAAATCAAAATCTAAACATAAATGATAGAGTGCTTGTTGTGCTAATGAATTTGAATGGAGGTCATTAGCTTGTTTTGCTTGAGCCATAATACGAATTAGCTGATATGGACCTGTAATCCAACCTGTTCGTACAGCAGGAACCGCAGTTTTAGAAAACGTACTCGTGTAAAGAACATGTGTACCGTCATCTAAAGAAGCAATTGGATGATACACTTCCTCGTCATGAAATTGAATATCACCATACGGATCATCTTCAAAAATGACAACATGATATTTATGAGCCAATTCGAGTAATTGCTTTCTTCGTTCCATTGACCATACTTTCCCACTCGGATTGGAAAATGTCGGGACAACATAAACACATTTCGGTCGATATCGCTTCATTTTTTCTTCTAAATCATCTGCAATCATCCCATGCTCATCTGATTCAACCCCAATGACATGGGCTTCGTAGGACTCAAATACTTGCAATGCTGCTAAATACGTCGGGTTTTCAGCTAAAATGACATCGCCAGGGTTAAAAAACACTTTAGCAAATAAATCAATCGCTTGTTGAGAACCTGTTGTTAATAACACATCATTAGCTGAAAAGTTGCTGATTCCTTTTCGTTTCATTCGATCAACAAGAACTTCTCGTAACGGCATAAACCCTTCTGTTTCATTATATTGTAACGCCTTTTTCCCCGATGCAAAGGTTTTATTATATGCTTCTTGCAACCCTTCGAGCGGAAACAACTGCTCATCTGGTAATCCTCCAGCAAACGAAATGACATTTCCTTGATTCACGACTTTTAAAATATCACGGACAGCTGATGACTGTAAATGCCGAACTCGTTTTGAAAATGCGTATTTCATTACACACCCACCTTAATAATTTTCCGAATTTTAAAATAATACTACCTTAATTACAAGAAAAGTCAATTCTTTTTCGGGAAAAACTCTATTATTAGCAAAAGAAAGTCGCCTACATTTTCTCTGGTGCTTGTATGCCTAGTAATCGTAAGCCTTCTTTTAATACGACGGTAACCGCGTAAACAACAGCAAGTCTCGTAGATTTCTGTTCGGTATTTTCTAGAATTTTTGTTGTCGCATAGTATTTGTTAAATATTTGCGCGACATCAACAACATATTTGGCAACGACTGATGGTTCATTATGAAGATAAGATCGTTCAATTACTTGAGAGAACTTCATTAATTCCTTTAAAATCGGCCACATGTCATCCTCTACTTTAAGGTCTACTTCTGAAGGTTTATATTCTCCTTTCCGTAACAAAGAACAAGCTCTTGCATGTGTGTATTGTACATAAGGACCGGTTTCACCTTCGAACTGTAACATATCTTCTAAGGAAAACTCGACATCATTCATTCGTTCATTTTTTAAGTCATGGAACATAATCGCTCCAACACCAACTTGTTTTGCCACTTCCTCTTTATTTTCCAATCCTTTGCTTTTCACATCCATTTGGCTTTTCGCTAGAGCAATGGCATCGTCGATTACTTGTTCCAATAACACGACTTTCCCTTTACGTGTGGACATCTTTTTCCCGTCTTTTAACATCATTCCAAACGGCACATGAGTCATTCCTTGTGCCCACGAATATCCTGCTTTTTCTAACACTAAAAATAATTGTTTAAAGTGCAGGCTTTGTTCATTTCCTACAACATATAAGGCTTTATCAAATTGATATGCTTCTTGACGGTATAGTGCCGCTGCGACATCCCTTGTAGCATAAAGCGTTGCTCCATCTGATTTTTTTAATAAACATGGTGGCAGGTTTTCGTCAATGAGCTCCACAACTTTTGCCCCATCAGATTCAGTGACTAACCTTTTATCTTCAAGAATCGTTAACGCTCGGTTCATTTTATCATTGTAAAAGGCTTCACCATGATAGGAATCAAACGAAATCCCCATCAGCTCATAAATCTCCATAAACACTTTTAAAGATTCTTCTTTAAACCATGTCCACAAATGCTGGGCTTCTTTATTTCCTTCTTCTAACTTTTTAAACCAGCTTCTCCCTTCCTCAACTAACGTTTCATCAGCCTCAGCTTCTTTATGAAATCGCACATATAAAGATAAAAGCTCTTGAATTGGGCGCTCCTTAACTTTCGTTTCCTCGCCCCATAGTCGGTAGGCTGCAATGAGTTTTCCAAACTGCGTTCCCCAATCACCTAAATGATTGATTTTCACAACGTTAAAGCCACATTTTTCATAAATTTGTGCCAATGCATTACCAATGACTGTAGAACGTAAATGGCCCATGGAAAAGGGTTTCGCAATATTAGGTGAAGAAAAATCGATTACCACTGTTTTTCCTTCACCTATTGATAATTGACCATACGTTCCTTTTGTTTCGATAATTTTCTTAACGATTGTTTCACCAACTTTTTTCTTGTGTAAAAACACATTCACGTAAGGGCCTGTAGCTTCAACTTTTTCAAATAACGGATGTGTGATTTTATTCGCGATGTCCACAGCAATTTGCTGGGGAGCTTTTCGAAGCGATTTAGCTAGACTAAAACATGGAAATGCTAAATCTCCCATCGTGTCATATTTCGGTCGTTCGATTGCTTCAAAAATGACTCCTTCATCGATTTTGTTGTCACATGCATCATATACATATGTTGCGAAGAGCTTCTTATAATCCATCTGTTTCCCTCCTTCTTGAATAAGCTTTCAAAGCTTCATTGCTACACCTAAATTTTTATATTTTCTTATCAATAAATAAAAAAAACTCGCCTCTTCCTAAAGAAGAGACGAGTTTAATCGCGGTACCACTCTACTTGTAGTTTAATAACTACCAGCTTTCTTTTATAACGAGGATGTCCCCGGCAAGCTCTACTTCCACTGTTCAAGCTGCTTCTCCAAAGTGCGCTTCATTATTTAGTGTACGTTAGGCTTCCACCGTCCCTAACTCGCTTTCGTCTTTCTAAATAACTACTCTCTTTTTCATAGAATGTGTTCTTTTCATTTTCTGTTATTATACTCATTTCAAAAAAAATTGCAACTACAGAATTCATTCTTCTTTTTTCGTTAATGTAATGACATTTATTTCTGGAGGATTAAGAAACCGAAATTTCAAAAACGAAATCGCATCACTACTTCCTAAGCCAGTACTGACATATTGTTGGATTCCGTTGTACTCCCATAAGCCCTTCACCCGGTCTTGTGGAGGGAAATATCCTGAATTATCATACCATGGTTCAGGAACAAAAAGTGCTCCAACAAACGGAAAGCGAATTTGGCCTCCATGATAATGTCCTGCTAGAATCAAGTCGAACTCTCTCATCGTTAACAACGGATCATCTTCAATCGCATCTATTCGCCTATCCACAATCGGATAATGGGTTAGCCCAATCATCACATCTGATTTGGCTTGGTTATGAAAGCTGTTCATCTCGGTGGCTAATGTTTCATGATAGTCATAATACTCTTGAAACGTTTCAAATTCATACCCTATTTTTTTGGCAATCGCATCTAAGTAACTATCTTTCTCCTGGATCGCTAATTCAAATTCAACAAACGACAACCGCGCTTCACCGACATTAACAGAATAGACAGCATCAACCCAATGGACCCCTCTCTCTTCCATGCCAAGACGAAATGGTGTTTTTTCAAATGGATGGATAGGGTGTGGTCGTGTATATCCTAATGGGTCTGTATTACCCGGGACAAACAATGCTATTTCTTTGTTCGTTATTCCATCTAGCAACGTGAAAAACGACTCATATTGATCACTTTCACTATTATCAAGCATATCACCTGTAAATAAAATCGCATGGTAATGTTGTTCGTTAATGAGGTCGATTAACCTCTTCTGTTGTTTTCCAAACTCTTTTTCATGCAAATCTGATATTTGTAACAAAGTAAAGCCTTCTAGCTGTTCTGGTAAATCACGGATTTCAACTTTTTCGTGAACGATGATTATCCGTTCATTATCCCAAATCGTATAACTAATTAGGAAAAGGATAAACCCCACGAACACTGTGAAAGATATTTTTGTTACTTTCCTCACCATTTCCTCCTAATATCTATGACATTAATTCCGCTTGTTTTGAAAGTAAATGGTTAAATCGGCCATGCTTTTCTTTCGCAAGAGCCTCAAACTCCCCTCTTTGTATTACTTGACCTTTTTCAAGAACAACAACTTGGTCAGCATGTCGGATTGTTGATAGACGGTGAGCAATAACAATAACGGTCATTTTTCCTGTTAATCGTTGCAATGCTTCTTGAATCTTCACTTCATTTTCCGTATCTAAAGCGCTTGTCGCTTCATCTAAGATGAGTACTTTCGGTTGACGCAAAATCGCACGAGCTAAAACGACCCGTTGTCTTTCTCCACCAGACAAACGAACGCCTCTGTCGCCAATTCTCGTATCTAACCCATGAGGAAGTTGCTTTACAAAATCAGCCGCTGAAGCAAACGATAACGCTTCCCATAACTGTTCCTCTGTCGCATTTTCATCTACAAGCTGCAAGTTTTCTCGAATACTTGCATTAAATAAAAATGGCTCCTGAGGAACGTAACTTATCGAGTTACGCCATGCTGGTAATGTGGACTTTGTTAAAGGTTGACCATCAATAAGAACTTCTCCCATTTGTGGTTGATTTAACCCCATTAGCAAATCTATCAATGTACTTTTCCCAGCCCCTGACCGACCTACTACCGCTGTCATTTTCATTGACGGAAAAATCACATTAATATTTTCTAGCGCATGGGACGGACTTTCCTCATGATAACGGAAATACACATGCCGACATTCAATACCTTCAGTTAGTGCTACTCTTTCCTTGGATTTCCCTTCGATTTTGTTCTGTTCTGCCGCTTGTTTTGTTTCTTGTTGTAGTCGAATGACATGACCGAAAGCGGGAATTGCAGTAGCAATATGTTCAAGCGAGGATTGAATACCTGTTACCCTTGGCCACAGTCTCGAAAAAATGATGAGAATGACCATTAATTGTGCTCCTTGACTGTTAAATAACTGAACCGAAACAAAAATAAATAAAGCAATGAACAAGGTTGAGGCTACTTTATAATTAAATTGAGAAGCGGTTTTTAATTTCGTATACGCCACTTGTTCTTGGTGCAATTGTTTTGTAATGTCTCGATACCAGTCCATCCTCGATGCTTCTAATGTATTGCTTTTTATATCTTTAATACCGTTCATTTGGTCTGTAATTCCACCTAAATAATCTTTCCCTAACTCATATGTTCTGTTTCCTAACGCAAGGGACTTCGATAAAAATTTCCGTGAAAATAACAAAAGAAACATCCCACATAGTAAAACAAACACGGTAATCGATGGGGATAACCAAAACGCTAACAATATTTGAATGATTGTAAAAATGAAGGAGGTTATAAGCTGTAAAAATGCATTTGTGCCAGCACTCGCTCGCGCAATTTCTGCCGTAATAATATTGATTAAGTCTGATTTCCTATTCTTTAAAAAATATCGCCAATTTGCATTAAGAAGATGCTCATACGTTTGTACTCTAAGATGACGGAGAAACCCATGTTGGATCGCTGCATTTTTAATACTCACAACCCGTTGAATCCACTGATGACTAATGGATAGAACAATAAACAAACTTAATATGATAGCAAGACCAGCTGTTGTTGGTAATGCTTGAAAATAACGATAAGCCTCATCAAGAGGCGTTCCACTAAAATCTACTTGAACGAGTCCTGTCATCCCAAGTAAAGGGACTAATAATAATAACCCAATTCCATCAAGTAAACCAACAAAAATCATCGCTGCCATATTCCAATATAATGTTTTTCCCGCATACTGTTGGATTTGTTTATAAAAGTAAAAAAGAGATTTCATTTTGCATACCTCCCTGTCGCGTTAGGCTTTTTCATTTTACGCCAAGCCCATAGAAACGGACGGAGCGGGAAATATAAAAAGTGTAATGATTTTGGTAATGGTAATGTGGCTGCATCTTCTGGGTAGGGGAAAAAACAGCTAGCAACGTATAGTACTTTTCTTTCCGTTGACATTAACGAAAACAAATGACGACTATGAAAAAGTGAAACATCTTTTGGAAGAGGTGGGGTATGAAGATTAACCTTTCGTTCAAGATAAAACATCGCCTCTTCTGCAAGCTTTTGTACCCGTTCTTTTTCTAAAAACCATTGTAATTCTGTCGGTATTTTTGTGTGAAACAGACTGTTACTTAATAACATCGCCTGTCCAACAAGGTGAACGGCTTGTTGTTCAAACACCTGGTTTGTCTTCACCAAAGAGTCCTTCATTTTCAAAAAACGGTCAATATCCGCTAACCAGCGCAGACGTGACCAACCATGCCTTGCCCCATGTGACACAAGAAATATAAATAAATCTTCTTGACCTAAAAAGTAAACAGGAAAAGTCGTAAGAGTGCTTTGTTGTTTTCGTTCCCATAATCTATAAAAATGAGGTTCTTTTCCTGGACCAGGATGTAACCTCCAATGAATTTCAAGTTTAATCCCTGTAATAGGGTGATAATACGTGACATGATGATGGCGCCACCGCCAATCTTCAAGTACCGTTTCAATATAATCATCTTTTTCATACCCTTGCTCAATAAGCAGTGCTTCCGCTTGTGGCAATTTTTGAATGGGGATTAAAAAATCTAAATCTCCTGATGTACGCATAGAAATATCCCCGTATAAATACTGTGCAATTACAGGTCCTTTAAGAAATAGTAATTCAATCTGATTTTCTATAAATAATCGACTAACACGCTCCATTTCAGCACTTAACTGAAGCATTTGAATCGTATTTCTTTTATAATAGGAACCTAGTGTTTCAATAACAAACGAAGGTATAACAGTAGATTTCAATTGCTTTACTAATCGATATAACGACGGATATAGGCGGTGGTGTAAAGCGTAATCAATAAAAGTGTTCCAATCTATTTCTTTATCAGAAGCTAGTTTTTCGATTTCTGATATTGACGATTGTTTAATGATTTCAATTGATAATTTTACTTCTTTTGGTAGTGTTGAAAGGTTCACTTTTGCCTCGTTATTCATTTTGCACACCCACACCTTCTATCTTTTGATTAACAAATTTTTGTGCAAATGTCGCTACTACAGTAAAATGCTCTTTCCCCTCAGAGCCTGTAATCACGTATGGTCCACTTCGTAACCATGCGTGTGCGATCATATTTCCACCCTCGTCTTTACCCGTTCCTAAATAAAGGGTGCTTTCAATTTTTCGGCGTTTTAACATTTTCATAGCTGCAATCGCTTGAACTAGGCATTTACTTTCCCAAAACGTATAACGACTCATTATTGTAATCGTATCAGCCACTTGCATTTGTACTTCTTTCCCCTTGCTATCATGTGTGTAGCTCGTTTCATTCATATGTTCACCTAATGTAGGCGCAACCTTTGAAAATGGGACAAGCTTTATAATCCGAG
This sequence comes from Alkalihalobacillus sp. LMS39, assembly GCF_022812285.1. Classification (NCBI taxonomy): domain Bacteria; kingdom Bacillati; phylum Bacillota; class Bacilli; order Caryophanales; family Bacillaceae; genus Alkalihalobacillus; species Alkalihalobacillus sp. LMS39. The sequence goes on along the minus strand of NZ_CP093300.1, from coordinate 1,580,930 downwards.
CCCAACCTAATAGAAAGTAGGCTTCTACCATCATTAGTTTTATTTTTCTTTCTAATGATAAAAATGTCCTTAGTTTCTGCACCCTACTTCCTCCTTTTCCATCTGACAATACAGGCTTCTCTATATGTTTGTTTCTATTAACCCTTCACTATGCAGCTGACTTAAAAATGATAGAACTTGTTGCTCACAAACTTCTTGTTCCACGTCATAAACGACTAACAGGCGAGATACTATATCTGTAATGGAGGTAGGCGTTGTAATGAGCTCCCAAATTTCTCCTCCCATCAATCCTAAGTTATAATACTTTCCTTTCGCTACACTTAACATGACTTTTTCCCCGTCCATATCAGTGACAATATTTCCTGGTCCTTGTTCAACAGTATTTGATAATGATAATCCCTTAATTTGATTCACAATAATCCCCCATTTCAATCGTTTCTATAATCGTTTCTACTAGTTCATGTGCGGTAAAAACAGTTGATGAATTTGGACGCTCTAGTTGATATAGGTCACAAGCTTTAATAATGTTGGCTGAGAACGCAAAATGCCAATCCATTAACTGTAATTGCGGGACCATAAAGCCTCGATAAGTATGATAGAAAAGCTTATGAAATCGTTCTAGTTTCGTAATCGGCTTCAATGTCACTCTATTAGTCTCTGTCTTTACAAGTTCAAAAATCCCTTTTAACGGTAATGCTTTTCGTTCAAACTGTGCTGAAACAGGAATCGCAAATTTCGTTTCTCGTTCTACGATCGGACGATATGCATCCGCATCCATACCAAATTGGTCTAAGCTTTGAATCCAAAGCTTTTGCTGTGGATACGCAGGTGTTACGATAGGTGCTTTCTCAGCGGATAGTGAAAGTGCAATGACGTCATCGGTTAGCAGCTTATATCCCTTACTTAAAAATGCAGCAGCTAGTGTTGATTTCCCCGCTCCTGAATCACCAACAATCGCATATGCATTTCCGTTTATGGCAATGGCACTTCCGTGTAAAGGGAGAACTTTTCGTTGCATTAACAAAATTCCCATGCATGTGCCGAGTACATAAATTCTGATATGATCTTCTGAAACGCCCGGCATTGGAGAGATAGTGATTCGCTCCCCTTGTTGAATACTGTAAATCGCCACATCGGGTACATGAAATAAACATTCCGTTTCTTTTACGAAAAAGTAATCATCTGGACTTGCATTTTCATTCCAAACCGCTGTTAAGTCTGACAGTGTAATATGAAGGTCAATATTACTCAGTTCATAAACTGTCATTTTATGTAACTCAGGAAGAGGAAACTCACTTACAATGCGAAGTCCAAAAGCTTCATAGCCATAATTTTTTTTCGTTTTCTCTAGCATACAATCCCCTCACTTCTTCTCTCTGAAATTTCTTCCCTTATACTTTTTAAGTATAAGGGCTTAATTATCTCCTTTAGCTATCAAGAGGATTTCCCCCATTATCTAAACAACTAGCATTGGAGCGACCAGGATGCGTTTCAGTTCTTCCATCGGAAACATCAAAACAATCGGCATTCGCATTTCCAGGACCATTAAATGTCATACTGACTTGAAGCGTTTCTAGCTTTGGTTGGTTCCATGTTTTTTTCATCTTTTTCACCTCCCTTCAAAAATGATGTTGTATAAAGCGAGCAACTATGAAACAACGAGTTGCGATTTTAAATTCGTCTTTTGTTATTAACTCTGGTTCTCGCTTTTTCTCAAGAACTGATATTGAGTTTTTTAGTTTATCCATATCTATCATATCTTTTAAAACAGAATCGTTAGACATTTGCTTTAATTCATGTATAAATTCATTCCAATGTGGTTGCATTCTTTGAATCGTATCCGCACCTTGAAACCCTCGTTGATGTTGATTGTTTATGATTTTTTTCGGTAGTCGACAATTCATCGCTCTTCGAATTAATGATCTTTCAATACCTTTAGCTACATATTGTTCTTCTGGGACAGCTAAACAAAACCGTATAACTCTTATATCATTTGTTGGGTCCCTGTCCCATAACGAGTAGCGTAAAGATAATTTCGTTCCCGCTACCCCACTTTTATTCCAAGGAAACAGCTGTTGATAATACCAGTTTCGATAATTGTTTAAGCCTTTGACTGTTACTCCATATTGGTCCATATGATAAAAAGCTAATTTATCGTAAACTTTTGTTTTTAAAGAAAATTCTTCATTAATAATAGCTAAAGAGTTTTGGTCCGTTTGCTGTTTATATCCTCCTCCAAAGGGAAAAGGAAATGCTTTTTTTGCTACATAGGGTAGAACTATTGATTTCCCAGTTCGATGCTGGTGACAAAACTCGTTTAACTGTTGATTTAATCGCATCCACTTCAGCTTTTTTAGTAAATTAATATAATACTCATATGTTAAATTCCAAGATCCCCAAGATATCGAGTGATTTCCTCGTGCACCATTTAAAAGCACTTTCACTCCCTTTTTATGGGCTCTAGAAGTGATTCCATGTAGCCAATAGGCATTTTCAAAGAATTTATAAGGCATTTCCAAGATAGATAGAAACTCATCGACTTCTTCAAGCGGATTTTTATTCTCAAAGGATAAATATTCATCTTCAATATTCCCTACAAAATTAACGGTTTCTTTTATCCACGATCTTTCATCTGGAATATAATCATCGGAAGTCCAATCCGTAAATCCTTCCATTGGAACAGAGCTAAACGTATTCAATTTCTTATTTTCCTGCTTTAATGCATTTGCTGCAAAATACACAACGGAACCTGAATCAAGTCCACCGCTTAAATGGGAACCAACATGGCCTAGCGTTCTTAGCCTACTTTTTACAGCCTGATTTAACACATCCCGAAAAGCTTCTTCATACTCTTCATTATTCTTAAAAGTTAGTCTTTCAGTTTCTGGGAAGGTGAAATATCTAGTAACAGTTACTCTTCCATCCTTCACTGACAAGCAATGAGAAGGGGGAATTTGATAAATCGATTGATACGGTGTCACATTCATATCTACCGCTTCTACCATCGTTGGTATAGCTAAAAACTCAGCTAACCACTGTTCATTTATGCTCTTTTTAATAAAAGGTAAAGTGAATAGCGGATTTATTATCGTACAAAAAGCAAAGAAGTTTTTATTATTAAAGAAGTAAAGGGTTCGTGCTCCAGAAAAATCTCTGGCACCAAACAACTTTTTTTCTTTTATATCCCAAATTATAAATGCAAAATCTCCAAGAAGATGTTTCGGTACATCTTCTTGCCATTTTGCATAAGCAAATAAAATAAGTTGGCTATCTGGCATTGTTCTTCTCATAGGCTGCGAAATTTGTAATCGGTCAAATAACTCATCACGATTATCAATAATTGCATCCGCACAAATTACAAGCTGTCTTTCACTATCATAAAAAGGTTGAGGTTCATGTTTCGATTCAGGTGTAATCCACTGGTGTAAACAAGAGAGAAACACACCTTCATCTTCCCACGTATCAAGACTGTCAAAAGGAAAAGATGACATAACGTCCATTACATTAGAACCGTATGATTCAGGTATTCTTAAATGTTGGTGTGATATAATCCCTGAAATGGCGCTCATGTCTGTTTTATCTTCCTTTCTTTTGTTCTTTTTTAAGAACGTTAAAAGTATAAAAAACGGAGGTAATTATTTTATTACCTAGAGTATTTTTATAATATCTGATTTCTTTATATTGAACTAACAGATAAAAAAATAGGGAAATGTAAAATTAAATCAATGTTGTTCTTAATAAAGAATTATATATTAATAAAATAACATAATTTTTGAACTTGTCAACAGGTATAATCAAATAAGAAAAATGCGGGAATAGAATAAGCTTTCAAAGCTTTACTGCTAGACCAAATTTTAATGCTTTCATATTTTTTAAAAAAGAAAGCCTCCGTAAGAGGCTTATATTTTATTAATGAAAAAAAATTACTCTTTAACTCCATGTCAAATCTTCTCTCGGTGTTCCATCTGGATAAGTTTGGTCAAGATGATCCCCATTATTTGGATTAGCCATCGTCATTTGTACTTCTAACACTTCAAGTGATGGTGTTTGCCATTCTTTTTTCATAACATCACCTCCTTTCAAGAAAAAGTTTTAATAAAACGAGATAATATAATCGTTCTCATTAATAATTTTATATGTGTATTCACAGCGTCATTAGAATCGAATTCTCTAGTAGCGATATTCTCGCGTGCTTGCTCTATTACTTTAGCATTGACGTACTTAAATAACTCTTCATTCTCTTTCAACTCATCTACCTCTACTAAAAATTTTTCCCAATGTGGTTTCATTCGATGAAGCCAGTCAGTCCCTTGTACGCCACGATTTTTTTGGTTTAAACGAATTCGATTAGGTAAGTAATGCTCGGTCGCTCTCCGTATTAATGCTCTATCAATACCGTCTTGAACATATTGTTCTTCTGGTACGGACAAGCAAAATTGAATCACACGTTTGTCATTTGTTGGATCCCTTTTCCACACTCCATGTTGTAATGACAGTTTACAGTCCAATGTATTTGTTGCATTCCAATGGAAAACATCTTGAAAATGCCTTATGCGAAGTTCAAACATATCATTCGATTGAAACCAACCAGTCTCACCTATTCCGAATTTCTTTAGCTTTTCATACACGTTTGTCCTCTCAGCAAAAGCAGGATCAATTATAGTGGGCAATGTATAATATGAATTATTTGAGAACATTCTTTCTACAGAAGGAAAAGCTAGCTTCAATATTGTTGGAATTCTTCTAAATCGAGCGCCACCAGCACGTTGGCTATACATATGTAACTCTTTTGCAAGTCGAATCCACCTTAAACTCCTTACTAGCAAGGCGTAATAACTAAGAGCATGCCCCCAAGAAATCGTGAAATTCCCCCGACCTCCTGATAAAAGAATTCCAATGTCTCTTTTTTGGGCTTCTTCAAACATCCCTTTGACCCAGAAAGAATTTTCAAAATATTTATAGGGCATTTCTATGTCTGATACTAACCCATCGATCATGGAGTATGAATCTTTTTGGTTAAAATCAAAATAAAAATCTTTAACTCCCCCAACAAAACGAACAGTTGATTGAACATTCGGCTTTTCATTTGCCACTAAATGTTTTGGAGTAAAATCGGTAAAATCACCAGGTGGAATATAACTAAAGGTCGTTAGTGAGCGCTTTTTAGACTGTAACTCTTTTGCTGCAAAACTTACGACAGAGCCCGAGTCAAGACCGCCACTTAAATGGGAACCAACCTTTCGAAACGTTCGAACTTTAGATTTGACCGCTTGTTGAAAGACATCATGAAAGGCTTCAACATATTCATGATCCGTTTTAAATTTAATTTTTTTAGTTCGTTGAAATGAACAATACCTAATTTCCTTTACCTTATTCTCATTGCAAAAAATACTATGGGACGGTTGAACTTGATATATATTTTGATATGGTGTAATTGAAGCATTTGTGGTATCAACGACAGCTGTTATCGCTAAGTATTCTGCTAACCAATTTTCATTTAGAATTTTTCTTTGGTCAGAATAACAAAACAGCGGTTCGATCGTTGTACTAAAAACGATAATATCGTCATTGTAAAAATAATATAATGTTCGAGTTCCAGAGAAGTCACGGGCAGCAAAACAATTATTGTTTCGCTCATCCCAAATGACAAAAGCATAGTCACCAATTAAATGTTGCAGACACTGCTCTCCCCATTTGTCATAAGCTAGTAAAATTAACTCACAATCTCCTATGCTGTTTCTCCTCTTTCTTTCAACTTGCAGTAAATCAAATAACTCATCCCGATTATCAATAATTGCATCTGCTGTAATAGCTAATTTTCTTTCTTTGTCGTAATATGGATTTCGTTCATTAATTGATTCTGGCGTAATCCATTGAGCATGACAGCCGAAAAAAATCTTATTATTGTAAATTGTTTGGTGAGCGTTAGCCGGATACTTTTTAAAGCAAGCCATCATATTACTAGCCTTCTCTATATTGATGTCATTTTTTCTTCTAGAGAATATCCCTGCTATTGCACTCATCACAAACTCACTCCTTTGTCCAACCACTTTTCTTGTTCTTTATTAAGTACGACACTTCCATTAAAATTCCTTTTTAAATTAAAACTTTTTTTATTACACGGATTGTATTTCTTTTTCATAGCCTAGTGGATTTGTTTTTTGCCAGCGCCATGCATCTTCACACATTTCATAAAGCCCTTTTGTTGCTTTCCAGTTTAATTCCTCTTTTGCTTTAGACGGATCCGCATAACTTACTGCAATATCCCCTGGTCTTGGATCAACAATTTTATATGGAATAGGCTTTCCGATGACTTGTTCAAATGCTGAAACAACATCCAATACACTATAACCAATTCCTGTCCCTAAGTTATAAGCATGAACCCCGTTATTTTGTACAACAGATTCAAGTGCGCGTAAATGACCGTATGCCAAGTCGACAACATGAATATAATCTCTTACTCCAGTGCCATCATGAGTCTTATATTGATTTCCAAATACTTTTAATTCTTGTAATCTACCAGATGCAACTTGAGTAATAAAAGGCACTAAGTTATTAGGAATTCCATTCGGGTCTTCACCTATTAACCCACTTTCATGTGCTCCTACTGGATTGAAATAGCGAAGAAGAGCAATACTCCACTTTGGATTCGCAATGGACAAGTCTTGTAATATTTCTTCAATCATTTGTTTTGTTTTTCCATATGGATTTGTCGCTTGTAGTGGCAACTCTTCCGATAATGGAACTGTTTTCTGTGCACCATAAACCGTTGCAGATGAACTAAACACAATTTGGTGGACACCGTATTTTTCCATAACGTCACAAAGTAATAAAGTCCCCGTGATATTATTATGGTAATACAAGAATGGCTTTGCTACTGATTCTCCAACTGCTTTTAATCCAGCAAAATGAATCACCGCATCAATTTGGTTTTGAGAAAAAATCGTTTCTAGTAATTGTCGATTAAGTAAATCGCCATGATAAAACTTTACTTCTTTACCTGTAATTTTCCTAACACGTTGTAGAGCTACATGACTACTATTCGATAAGTTATCAATAACTGTAACGGTATGACCCGCGTTTAATAACTCTATACAAGTATGTGAACCGATATAGCCTGAACCACCTGTTACTAGAATGTTCATGATGAACCTCCTCGTAAATCAATATATTCTTATATTTGCTTTTTTATTGTTTTCATATTTTCCTTTTTTATTGGTAAAAATAAAGTAAGTTGATCAAGAATTAATCTTCTTTCACTATTATTTAATCCTAGTTTCCATATAATCATAGTAAAAGCAAGAACGAATAAAACACACTTTCCTATAAACAGTGACCAACTTAAATGTGGTAAAAAGGAAATTAAAAAACCTAGTATAGTTACTACACTAATACTAGGTATCATTTTGCTTATTTCTTTAAGAAAGTAAATTAATTGAAAATTTAGTACTTTTATATAGTAAATATTTAACAAAATCCAATTTAATAAGACATTCGCTATTGCTAAACCCATCGCCATCCCTACAATATCATGATTAAAATAAAGTAAGACTCCTATTCCTCCACCAATTAACATAAAGAGAAGTTGCATTATTGTACGAAATGCATCTATCTTTTTGGCACGAAGAATAAGAACACAAGGATATTGTAATATCTGTAATATCATTGAAATCATTAATATTTGCGCGACCGACCAAGAATCAATATACTCTATTCCCACCCACAAGGTAATAAATTCTTTTCCGAATAACTGAAATCCCAATAATACACATGAAACAATAATAAGTTGAAATCTAGCAACTCTACTAATAAAAATTGTTAATTCGTACGGAGTAGATTTATTCACAACCATCCTTGTAATCATAGGAAATAATTTTCCATTAATTACTCCAGAGATATATTGAAAGTAACTAATTAATGTTATTCCAACAGCATAAATTGCAATAGAGCTAGTATTAGAAATGACCCCCAACAAAAGTAATCCTAACCTCCAAAACAACATATCTGCAATATTGGATAAGAAAACAAATGATGAGTATCCTGTTAATTCCTTGAAAAATGTAAAGTCAAATGTACTAAACTTAATACGAAAACCTAACTTCTTAACACAAATCACTAAAAAACTTACACCCATAATAAAGTTTAAAATGGTATCAACAATAACCACTGCAATTGCTTTATACCCTAACGATAGAAGGATAATCAAAATAATAACTCTAAGTAATAGCTTAAACAAAGTGATTAAATTTAATAATGGATACTTTTCATAGGCTTGTAAATATGAATTAAAAGCACCAATAAAAAAAGACATTGAAATATTCAATATCATAATAATAAAAATAGACTTTGCAATTTTTATTTCTTCTAAACTGAAAGAGTTTTGATAGAAATAATCAAATAAATATAAAAAAATAAAGCCCAATATCAATGTAACAATAGCTATTAAAAAGTAAAAGGTGAAACATATTCCAAGAAAATTTGCTTCCTTTTCTTTTTTTCCTTCTGCCCTATATTGAGAGATATACCTTGTAATTGCATTTCCAAAGCCAAAATCTATAATGGCAATTGAAGCAACAAAAGCCCCCATTAAAGCATAAACTCCATACTCCGACTGTCCAAGGGACCTTATCAAAAAAGGGGTAAATAAAATACCAACAATAATATCAGCTGTTAAAATACCATAGGAAGAAATTATTCCCCTTTTTACATCCTTTACTGACATTTTCTCTCCTCTACTTTCAATAGGAATACTTACTTCTAATAGTTAGCCAACCATTATAAATTCTTGCTCCAAAACCTATGAGCGGTAGAGATCTCTTTCTCAAACCTACTAATATTATATTTTGAAAAAAATTGCCCCTAATTTTGACATTACATACGATTTCCTGTGTCTTCTCGTCATAACAAATTGTTTTTAATCTCGCCATTTTTTCTTGATTTGAAGTTACATTTTTTTTATTAAATTCTGCTATAATCACTTGTAAAACTTGCTTTACAAACCATATATTAACTTCTCGCAAACAAGTTTCATTCATCAGTTTAAATCGTTCTAAATACAATACTTTCTCCTGATATATATACATTATTGTTTCATAAATATCCGGTCGAAATTTCATAGTATTTGAAGTTGTATGCCTCCTAAAATAATACAGTGGCTCATTTATATAGGCAACATTTGATACATTGGCTAGAACGTTCATATTATAAATGATGTCTTGCATTAATGGTAAATCTTCTGGGGAATAAATTTCCCTTGCAATTAATTCTTCTCTTTTGTAAATTTTATTCCATGTAAATGCGTGTACTTTTCCAATTATTACAGGTAAAAGTATCTCTCTTTCAACCTCACTCTTCCCTTCATTTACATTAGATAAAAAAGGATATAAAATTTCAACTTTACGACTAGTATCTTCATAAAATTCATAAAACCCACAAAACACAATCGATGAGTCTGTTTTTCTAGCTACATCATACAATTTTTCATACATCGATTCTTCAATCCAGTCATCTGGATCAACAAAACCGATATATTGTCCGGTTGCTATTTCTAATCCAGAATTTCTAGCTGAGCTAATCCCTTTATTCTTCTGATGGATAACTACAATTCTATCATCAGTACGTGCATACTTTTCAGCTATAACTCCACTTTCATCAGATGAACCATCATTTACAAGTATTATTTCTATATTTTTTAATGATTGATTGAGTAAAGAGTCCAAACAATTAGCTATATACTTTTCAACATTAAAAATCGGTACAATTATGCTTATTATAGGTGGAATTTTCATCTACTTACCTTTTCCTTCCTATTTTCATCTTTTTGAATCATAAAAACTAGTTAACAATTTAACGGTCCACTAATTGGTATAAGGAGGCGATCTGTTTAGAAGTATTGTGTTCCAGTTCCAAACATTTATTTGAAAATCGCTTTATTAATAGTTTTTCTGATATTAACAATGATATACCCTCTACTAAACCCTTTATTGATTGTTCTGTTATTAAACCATCCACCATATTATTTATCTGACTGTTAGCAGTTCTATAATTTCCTATCAAAATAGCCTTTCCTAAGATCTTGGCTTCATCCACCGTAACTGCCTTCCCTTCATACCGTGATGGCTGAACATACAAATCAGCAGCCTTCATATATGGATAAGGATTGACTTTTTTTCCGAGAAGGATAAAGCAATCTTCTACACCGTTTTCTTGAATCATTTTCCTTAACATAGCCTCATCGCCACCATATCCAACGACATACCATGCAATATCGTTGTATCCTTTTTCCTTTAACTTTTTCATGGCCAATATCGCATTATCAATTCCTTTTGCATGAGACAATCGTGCCACGGTTACGATTTTAAATCTTGGGTCTGAATCCATTGGAAACGGTACATCTTTATCTGCCATTTTTTTAATAAATAGCGGGGACGTAAGGTTTTCCATGACGGAAACTTTCTTTTCAAGCATTGGATATTTTTGAAGAAAAGCATCCTTACACGCATCTGATACAGCGATTATATAGTCAAAGCGACTCCACATTTTGATATCTCGTTTCACATTTGTTGTAATTGTAGAGTAATCCGTATGAATCCAGGCAATCTTCTTTTTGGCCGCTACTTTTTCAGCAACAAAATCATGTGGCCATAAATAACTAATTGCTACATCATATTCTTTCTTTACTTTCGGTAAGAACGGTAAAGTATACTGCCACATGAGCTGCATTTGGATATAGCCAGGTTCTTTTATCTTTTTCCGCTTTCCATCCAGTTCGGCATGGATTTTCGACAGCACTCTTGAGCAGCCAATTCCTATATAGCCGTCCTTTACTGTTTCAGAAATGGATTTCCGAAACGTCGTATAAGGTTTACGTTCTTCTAATAGATTGACTTGCTGTGGCAAGAGTGGAAAGAAATCGCCTTGGTGGCGATGTAAGAACAAGTCAACTTTATATCTTTCATAATCAAAATTTTCTAGTAAACTGATTAAACTTCTTTCGACTCCTCCAATTTCCATGTCGTAAGAGGCGATTAGTATGTCCTTCATCTTTATCCTCCTACACTTTTGATACTATTTTGCGAAGGCGAGCAATATTTTGACCTCCGATGACTTTTGCTAATGTTGTTTTCATATTACTTTTCACTCTAGCTTTTAACGGTAACCAGCTTTTGTAATAGTGGTGCATAGCATAGGTTTCCTCAGTCTTAAACGTCTGACAATTAATATAGTCGTAAGGTGAAAAATATACTTGTGGATAAATAGTCCCTACGCCATCGATTGTTTGTTTTTGCCCATTTTGGACGAGACCTTTTGCTTTCAACATTTTCGTTACAACAGCTACATTCGTTATGTCATCGACTGAATGGTCTTCCTTTATAAATTCTCTTTTCTCATAGGAGTCGAGAAAAGATTTAATAAAAGGATGATGTTTTCGTGCTCCAATTGTACTTGTGGCAATGAAGTTTTCTTGTTCAAACCCCCAAAACGAATACTCTTGTAAAAACGGGGTAAATGACTGAAAGACTTCTACGTCTGTGTCTAAATAAATCCCTCCATTGTGATACAGTGCATGAACACGGATGTAATCACTAACAAAGGCATATTTTTTTTGGCTGTACGCCTCTTTCACATATTGGTTTGAATCAAGATTGACATTCGATTCATTCCACTCTTTTATTTCATAGTCTGGAAGATGTTTTTCCCAACTTTCGAGACATTTTTTGACTAACGCTGGCTTCTCATTTCCGCCAAACCAACAATAGTGGATGATTTTTGGGATTTGATTCTCGTTTATAGACATCTTCTCACACCCCTCTGCTTACCCAACTTTTATATTTTGTTTATAAAATGACTTCACACAAAGAATGACCCGCTCTAAATCTTCTTCACATAAATTTGACCCTGATGGAAGACAAATACCGGTTTCAAATAATCGTTTCGCAATATCCTCATGTTTGTCATGTGAATAAAAACGAGTCCCTTCAAACAATGGCTGTAAATGCAACGGTTTCCAAACCGGACGAGCTTCGATATTTTCTTCTTCCATGACGACTAGCAAATCAGAAACGGAAAAGCCGGTTAACTGTTCATCAATCGTTAAAGCTGATAACCAACGATTAGATTTGGTTCCTTCTAGTTCAGGCATAAAAAAGAGCCCTGGAAGATGGGCTAAATGTTCATAATAATATTGAAAAACATCTCGTTTCGCTTGCACTCGTTGTTCTAACACTTCAAATTGTCCTCTACCAATGCCAGCCAACACATTGCTTAGTCGGTAATTATAGCCTCGCTCAACATGCTCATAATGAATCGCTTTTTCTTTTGCCTGTGTCGCCAAAAATCTTGCTCTAGTAATGGCTTCATTATCATTTGATACAAGCATGCCACCACCAGATGTTGTAATGATTTTGTTTCCATTAAAAGAAAAGATCCCATAATAACCAAACGAACCACTTGCCCTCCCTTTATATTGCGAGCCTAATGATTCAGCCGCATCTTCAATTAAAGGGATTCGATATATTTCACACAACGACATGATCTCATCCATCTTTGCACTTTGACCATATAAATTCACTACAATAATGGCTTTTGGAAGCTTCCCTTCACTTGCTGCTTCCTGTAAAGCTTTTTCTAATGCTTTTGGTGACATATTCCACGTTTCTGGTTCTGAGTCAATAAAAACAGGCTCTGCTCCTTGATATAAAATGGGGTTTGCACTTGCTACAAACGTAAGCGTAGAACAAAAAACGACATCCCCCTTTGTAATGTTTAATAACGAAAGTGCTAAATGAATCGCAGCAGTGCCAGATGTAAGAGCAACGGCCCCTTTTACTCCAACATAATCAGCTATTTCTCTTTCAAATTCATCCACATTCGGTCCTAGTGGTGCAATCCAATTTGTTTCAAATGCTGTTTGAATGTACTTCTGTTCGTGACCACTCATATGGGGGGAGGATAAATAGATTCTTTTTTTATCAACTTCATTCAACAACTTTAAACACCTCCCACTTTTGTGTTCCGATAATTTTTGCCGGTACACCAACCGCTGTAGTATATGAAGGAAGATTCGTTACAACAGCAGCTCCAGCACCAACAATGGTCCACTCCCCTATTGTGACATTCGGGATAACTGAAGCACCAACACCTAACTGCACACCTTCTTTTATTTCAACTGTACCTGCCGCTGTCGCATTTGGTGAAATATGAACATAATCTTCAATGATACTATCATGTTCAATCACAGAATTTGTATTTACAATAACATGTGAACCAACTTTAACACTCGCATTAATCGTCACATTTGCCATGACAACTGTTCCACTTCCAATCGTTGCACTTGGACTCACTACAGCAGAAGGATGAACAAGAGTGACTACTTGATCATCGGTAAGTTGAAGTTGTTGCACGATTTTTTTACGAGTTTTATTGTTTCCAATCGCTACGACTACTTTAGCAGGTGAAAATAAGTGATGAATGTCTTTAAAAGCAGCTAACGGCCCATAATATAGACTATCTTGTTTGTCCATGTCAGTGAATTTATCATCGACATAGGCCACAATTTCATAACCTTTATTAGCTTCGATAATATCCCGAATGACTTTGCTATGTCCCCCATGTCCAATTACAATGATTCTCATCCCGATCCCTCATTTACAGATGAATTTCCACTGAACTTTTCGACTGTCACATGACCTTCCTGATTAATCCCTTCAGATTTTATTACTTTGACAACGGTCATAAACAAGATTTTCAAATCAAGTAAAAAAGAATAGTTGTCTACATACCAAACATCCAAGGTAAATCGTTCTTCCCATGACACTGCGTTACGGCCATTGACTTGTGCCCATCCTGTAATACCTGGACGCACTTGATGACGTTTCCGTTGTTCTCCAGAATACAATGGCAAATATTCCATTAAGAGCGGACGTGGCCCAACAAGACTGATGTCCCCTTTTAATACATTAAATAGCTGTGGCAATTCATCTAAACTAAATTTTCGTAACAATAGACCAAATGACGTTAATCTCATTTCATCAGAAAGTAAATTTCCATCCTTGCCTCTTTCATTTGTCATCGTTCGGTATTTAAACAATGTAAATGGCTTTTCATTTAACCCAGGTCTCACTTGCTTAAATAAAATCGGTGTTCCTAATTTTACTCTTACTAATACTGTGACAATTAAAAAGAGTGGAAGCAGTAAAAAAATTAGAAAAAAAGAAACGATAATATCAAACAATCGTTTCATGTCCATCCCCCTTTTTAATTTATGACGTTTTGTTTTACCATTTGTCTTAGTCTTTGTTCAATTTCTTGAACAACATCTTTTGTGTTTACGTGCTCATCTTTTGTTGATTTTTCATGAATTTCTATGAGCAATTCTAACAGTTTTTGTTGTGTGATATTTTTTAATAATGACATATGTTGTTTCCTCTTTTTTTATTAAAATGAAAAGTAATTGCTTTGATATATAATATTTAAAGACAATGCTTGTTCGTAATAAAAATATATAAAATAACAAACAAGTATCCCCAAGTAAATTAACTTTTGATCTTTTTTAATAAATAACTTTACTATCCATCCGATTAAAAGTAATTGATATAACCCAAAATAGATTGCAAATCTTGCAAAAATCCAATTTTGTGTAGATACTATCATAAACAGCATTGCAATAACCGACATATTCACTACTACATCACTATGTTTGAACATCTCTTTCAGCTTTTCTTTACCAAAAAAAGCAATTATGACAGGAGTAGCATAAACGACTACCCGTAATATATTTGCCCCACCTTCTTCAAAATTTTGATACCCTGCATATTGTGTATTACCTAAAACGTTAAATAAAACGGATAAAAACATTTCAAACCCAGCAACAATAATAATAGAGCAGAATAACAATATAAATGTCATCTTCGACCAGGCTGGTTTTCGAACGATAAAATATATCGGAATTAATACAAGTGCAGACTGATGAATCGTTGCTGCGAGTAATACAACAAGTAAATACTTTTTAAAAGACCCTTCAAATAAGAATTTTGTTGCCGCAAATATGATGGCTGCAGCTAAATACTGTCGTATCCCATTCATCGATACTAAAAAAAAACCTAATGTAATATATACATATAAACTAAGCTCAAACATTCTTGAGTAATGATATAACACTCCTACTATTAATGCATTTGTAATAAGAGCTGTTACAAAGAGTAAGATTTGAGGGTCATTTGAAATTTGTTGTAATAGCATTTGAAGTAAATTAAATCCAAAATCACCTGTGAAATCAATACTTTGAAAAGTATAATCGGTTATCGTGTAAGAATGGACATAATAATAAGTATCTCCTATATTACTTCGAAGACCTGATACAAGCACTAGTGACAGTAAAGCAAACAATGCCAATAATTTATTTGGTATTATTTTTGTTTGTGTTAGCTCATTTTCTTTGGCGAAATATCTAGAAAACAGTGCCGTTACATAAACGGTCAAAAGGTTCATATACATAACTGTCATTTTTTACACTTCATTTCCTTTCATTTATTAAAAACGAAAGATAGATTTATGTGTTTTTTCGAACATTTCCAATCGTGTTTCTTTCTGTATTAATAATATATAAATACAATAACCAACCTGCTGGTGAAAAAAGAAACGTCGTAAATTTACAAGGTGACTCTGCAATATAATGAAAGTTCCTTATTAATAAGTTGCTTGAAATATAATGAATCGTTTCTCTTACTCTTTCTTTATATGTTGGTGCATACTTCATTGCAACCTTTCGAAAAAAAGAAAACCCTCGAGGATTTTTCTTATATTGATGAATCATATTCATACTTGATCCGTCTGTTTGGTAATCGACATAACAAACGATCTCATTCATTAATAATAACGGGCATTTTTGATCTATTAAAATATACTTATAACTTAAAGGACAATATTTTTCCCCAACGAATAAAGGATATGGTGGCGTTTCTTTCATTAACTTTGTTCGATAAACGAGCTTCTTGTCACCTTTTATCTTGTACTTTCCATATAATTCAGTGAGAGTTGCTGCTGTAAGAGAAGTTGGCAGTGTAGTCCCAATTATTTCACCCGTTGGTGTCGCATCAAGTGCAACAATGCCTGCCAATGAGTCACTCCCATGTTTTGTCCAAAAAGAAACAATTTTTTCGACAGCATCATCTGACATAAAGTCGTCCGAATCAATACAAACATTAAGTTCTGTTTCTATCTTCTCGTAGGCGGTATTATGTGCACCATGCATCCCTTGATTGTCCTGGTAGTAATAAGAAATTTTAACTTTGTCTTCTCTTATCCATTCCTCCACTAATAGCGGTGTATTGTCTGTAGAACCATCATCAATAATAAGCCATAAAAAATCTTGACTCGTTTGTCTTACAAGACTTTCATAACACTTATTTAAACAATAGGCTCGATTAAATGTCGGAGTAAATACTGTTAGAGTCGGATTCATGTTACGGCCTCCAACTTCGTACTTGAAAATTCCCTTTTACAATAAGCTGTATAATAACCAGTCAGCCAATCTGCCATTGTTGTCGTATCATACCCTTTTTCTCTCAAGACATGAAATGTATTCATATGTTCTGTTGAGGTCGATAGAACCTTGTTTGCCCAATCTGTTGCTGAATCTAGAAGTTTTACAAAATGTACATTTTTTGTTATTTTTGCTTCTTTTGTAATTGTATTTGATACAATACACTGTAATCCAGCAGCCTGAGCCTCAACTAATACAACAGGTAACCCTTCAAATAACGATGGAAATAAAAATAAGTCCATAGCTTGCATTAATGAGGCAATATCATTACGCACACCTAAAAATCGTACAGAATCTCCTAGACCTAAGTCATGGACTTTCTTTTCAATTTGCGGTCGCAAATGACCATCACCCACTAATAGTAAAACTGAGTGTGGTTTCTGCTTTTTAACCTGTTGAAAGATATCAATTAAAAAGGTGTGATTTTTTTGTTTGTTAAATCTACCGATATGCCCAATTACTAGCTTATCCTTTAAGTTCAGTTCTGTTCGGAGATTGTTTCTAACTTGCTCACTATATTGAAATTCTTTTGCATTTACAGCATTATTTAACACTTTAACTTTTTTCTTTCCAAACAACCATTCTCCAGCTTTTTCAGAACAAGCAAAATATTGGTTTGCATTATCTTTCATCATATATCTAGCATACATACGAAATGGCAATTTAATATCAATGCCTAAATCACTTAAATGACTATGCGCAATTCTACACGGAACACCATGTTCTTTAGCTGCTTTTAACACAAAGCTACTGTTTTCATTTATGTGTGAATGCACCACTTTATACTCTGTATTATGTTTAAAAAAATCATCTAGTAATTGAAAATACCTTCGATAATGACCTGGACGAATAGAAGGCATAGTGATAATTCTTCCACCCATTTTAATAATTTCTTCATCATAATGACCTTGTTCGTTTCGATGCACCATAAAATCAAACTGAATTTTCGTTCGGTCCATTTGTCTATAATAATTCATGAGCATCGTTTCTAAACCGCCACGATTCATAATCGTCACTACTTGCAGTATTCGAAATGGCTTCAAAATCATCACCCCTATCTTACAATCTTTCTTAAATGCTCAATACTTTGAATCATAAAATAATAACCTAATGTAAATTTAAGTTTCACAAAAAAATAAAACACTTTCCAAACAAAAGGAAAATGCTTCATATCTAACATCGAAACAGCGTGCTTAATCGTTTTATATTGGAGTATATTTTTCATATTTCTATATTTTTGTAATACTGAAGTTTCTCCTGATGCACTTATTTCATTTAATCCAAGCCCTAATGTATTTAAACTAATTCGATTATTTAAAGCTTTAACATAATCATCACCTAACTGCTTTTCTTGTATAAACCAATCTATATGTTCATATAGGTTCCCCCACTTCTTCAAGAGGTCTGGCTTATACGTAGAAGTAACAGATTGTTCATTTTGGCGCCAGTAATGATATAATGGTTTGTTTAGCAAAACAAACGTTTTCGTATAATAAAGTACTTCCATATTAAATAATGAATCTTCATTTGTTCCTATTATCGTTAAGTCTGTAAATGTTATATTATTCTCTTTAATCAATGATGTTCGATAAAGTTTAGACCATACCGTACCATATGCATCTAAGAGTTCTAGTTCTCTTATTTCAGCATTCAACGGACCGATGATTCTTCTCATGATCTGACTTTGTACATCCTCATTATAATAATATTTTTTTTCCTCTGTCAGAAACGTTTTCTCTTTAGAATGCGTACCAAATTCTCTTACATAGGTACACATAACAACATCCATTTTTTCTTTTGTTGCGATTTCGTACATCGTTTCATACATGTCAAAATTCACCCAATCATCTGGATCAACGAAACCAATGAACTCACCTTTGACATAGTTTAACCCTTTATTTCGAGCAGAGGAAACACCAGCGTTTTCTTTATTAATTAGCACAATCCGTTCATCATTCTTCGCATAGTCCATGACAACTTTTTCACTACCATCCGTTGATCCATCATTGACTACAATGAATTCAATCTCACTCATAGTTTGATTGATTAGACTATCTAAACATCTTCCTACATATTGTTTAACATTATATAGGGGTATGATGATACTGATCTTTGGTTTCTTCTTCATAATCTTCTCCTAACATAAAAGGGGCATATACACTTTCTAGTTCTTTTTGTACTTTTACAAGTGAAAAATGACTAACCCTACTTCGACTTTCTTTTCCTAACTGTTGTTTTAAAGTTTTATTTTGATAAAGGGTTAATATCTTCTCCACAAACCCACTCACATCATCCCGCTCTACTAAATAGCCATTCACTTCATGTTCCACTAATTCGCGGTGGCCTCGATTCGTTACCGCAACAACTGGGAGCCCGCACGCCATAGCTTCCATGACATTTACTGGTAACCCCTCTCTTAAACTAGAAGCTACGGCAACATCGCACATCGGTAAGAGCGTATCAATGTCTTCGCGTTGTCCAAGGAAATCAACGGAGCTTGCTATGCCTAACCGAAACATTTCAACTTGGCATTGTTGTAATGTTGGTCCTTCCCCTGCTAGTAGCAATCGAACTTTTGGGATTTCTTTTTTTAATTGTTCAATCGCTTGCATTAGAAATTTTTGATTTTTGTTATGGTTAAATTCTGCCGCATAAATTAATAAAAACTCATCGTCTTTATAACGATAAGTTTCTCTAGTCGCCTTTTTTGTTTGTTCGTCCATCGGTGTAAACCGTTCTGTGTTGACCCCCACACCATGAACATGTTCAATTAAACTCGCTTTAAATTCTTTTTCCTTCGCTAAAAGATAATCTTCCGTATTAATTGTAATTAAACAATCCGTGATTTTCGCTAGTTGTTTTTCAATTGGATAATAAAGCATCCAATTAAAAGGCGATGCCCCTTTATAAAAATGGAATCCATGTGCAGTGTAGATGATTTTCGTTCCCCGGGCTCTCGCTTCTACCGCCGCTAACCGAGCAAGCACTCCTCCAAGTGGTGTATGACAATGAATAATGTCATAGTTTTCTTGATTAATAATGGTTTTTAATTTTTGAAAAGCCAACATGTTGGAATAGCGAAAAGGAGAGCGATGGATTGGAATGCTGAATTTCACATCTGTATACGGAAGCTCTAATTGACCAGAAGCCGCGACATGCACTTCCCACCCTTGCTCTTTAAACCATTTCATATAAGGAATATGGAATTTTGTAAAATGATAATCAACGGTAGCACAGAATAATATTTTTCTCGGCATTCCCATCACCTACTCTTCTTATATATTTATTAACTTGGTATCGGGATTTTTTCCCTCACTTGCTTGCGATTTACGAGCTCTAATAACTGAGCTTTTAAAGTCTCTTTGTCCATAACTGAAAAGGATTGGAGAATAGTTTCAATTTCTTCAATAAAAATTTGCGCTGTTTTTCCAACATAGATTTTTGGATAAATTTGTTCATCGTGTATTTCATCTTCGTTTAAAAGTTCCTCAAATAATTTTTCACCAGGACGCATTCCCGTATAATGAATCCCAATTTCTTCTACACTGTATCCGGATAGTCTAATTAAATTTTGAGCTAAATCGACTATTTTTACAGGTTCGCCCATATCCAAAACAAAGATTTCTCCTCCATTTGCTAAACTACTAGCTTGAATGACGAGTTTTGCGGCCTCAGGGATTGTCATGAAGTAACGAATCATATCCGGATGAGTAACGGTCACTGGTCCACCCGCTTCGATTTGTTTTTTAAATAGTGGAATGACACTTCCTCGACTCCCTAATACATTCCCAAAACGAACAGCAATAAAGGTAGTCTGACTTGTTTGGCTCATATGCTGAATTATCATTTCAGCTAAACGTTTCGTTGCCCCCATGACGCTCGTTGGGTTTACGGCCTTATCTGTAGAAATTAAAACGAAGGTATCAACTAAACTGATGTCTGCAGCTTTCGCTACATTCATCGTTCCAATCACATTGTTTTTTACGGCTTCCTCTGGGTTTCTTTCCATTAGAGGAACATGCTTATGTGCTGCGGCATGATAGACAATATGCGGATGATATTTCCCCATCACTTCTTTTATTTTCTGTTCATCTTGCACATCACAAATTTCTGTAACAAACTGTATTTTTGTCGAAGAAAACAAAGGCTTTATTTCCATTTCAATCGAATATATACTATTTTCACCATGTCCTAGTAATACAAGAGTGGAAGGATTAAATCTCGCGACTTGCCTGCAAATCTCTGAACCAATTGACCCTCCAGCTCCGGTAACTAACACGACTTTTCCTGTAATTTTTTCTGAAATAGATTCAATATTTAATTCTATCGGTTCTCGCCCAAGTAAATCTTCTACTTGAACATCTCGAAGTTGGTTTACTTCCACCTTTCCAGTCATAATATCCTCTAACATTGGCATTACTTGTGTTTTCACCGATGTATGGAGACATTTTTGAAAAATATCGTTCAATTTCCTACGTTGTAATGATGGGATCGCTATAATGATATGCTCAATTCCCATTTGATTAACAACCATTTGTAACTGGTTCATTCCTCCTACAACAGGAAGACCAAAGATGTCCAAAAATTGTTTGTTTTCATTATCATCGATAAAAGCAACAGGCTCTAATTCAGCCTCGCGATTATAAAGTAACTGACGCGCAACCATTGTTCCAGCAGCACCCGCTCCAATAATTAATGTTCGTTTCTTTTGCTGTTTGTCTTTTATCACGGTATCTCGATACATTCTCCAACAAAACCGAGAACTACCAATCATAAGTAAATAAACCATAAACATAATCACTAATAACCGAACATCAACTGTAGTTAGAAGAAACTGAACGATACTTACTATGAATAAGGAAAGGAATCCTATTTTAACGATGCTAATTAACTCTCCAATGCTTGCGTACTCCCATGCTTTTTTGTATAACTTATGAAAAAAAGAAAAAATATAATGACTCAATAACATGCCACATAGCACAACGATAAAGCTAGGACTACTAACAAAGCGAAAATCATACATAATAAAACTACTAATAAAAACCGTCACAAAAATTAAACCTGTATCAATCCCAAGTAACATCGATAAACGCTGACGATAAGACATAAGCTTCTCCTCCTTTCAAAGTAATAATATTCGTTTTCAAGCGAAGTGCGGAGCCCTGCCCGCTTCTAACAGTGAACCCCAAGTACTTTTCTTAGGGTGAAACGCGCAGGTGCAGAGCCATCGCTCTTCTACTTACCTTTTAAAATAAGGGCATCTAACCCTCCCTCACATCAACCCTCCGACGACGAGCATCAAGGTATTTCACCCTTAGATTGACCGAGTGCCTTCATTGATAACGGTAAGAAGACATCACCAATATATATTAAGAACATTATCGTTTCCAATAAAGAACAAACAAGGTAAAAAAATTAGGAAAATAGTGACTTTGATTTTCCGTTAAAAATGACACCAATCATATTCGCTTTTACAACATCTACTACAGCTTTCGCTTCTAGAGCCAATTCACGTTCTGTTTTTCCATTTCGAACGACCATTATGACACCATCACAACGACTTGCTATTGTTTTCGTATCGGCGCCTACAAGAATCGGCAATGAATCAAAAATGACATAATCATAAATCGCTTTTACTTCTTCAATAAATTCTACCATCGCATCTGAACTAAATAACCGTTCTGTATTGGATGGAACTGGACCACTTGTGAGGACATCAACCTTTGAAGAATGAGTACGAATGATAGCTTCTTCATAGCTCACTTGCCCAATCAATATATTTGTTAACCCAACATCATTTTTCAACTTAAATATTTCATGTAGTTTACCTTTTCTAACATCAGTATCAATTAAAAGAACACTTTTTCCTTGTTTCGCAAATGAAAACGCCAGATTCGTCCCAGCTAATGTTTTTCCTTCGTTCCTTGCTGGGGATGTAATTAAAATCGCTTTCGCCTTTGTCTCAAAAGCGGAAAATTCAAGATTGGTACGAATCGTTTCAAATTGCTCTGCGATAATAGAGTCAGGTTTTTTTAATGTAATGAGACTTTTCAAAATATTATTACGAACCAATGGTCTCACCTCTTAAATTTTGCTTTTCATGTTTGATTTGATTCCCATCTGCTAACGACCGTTTTGTTATTTTCGAAATACTGCCAATAACAGGTACTCCTAACAATTTTTCAATTTCTCTTTCTGACCGTAACGTGTTATCAAGGCTATCAAGTAAAAACACAAAACCAATTCCTCCTACTAGTCCAACCATAAAGGCAACCAAATAAATTTTCCGATGGTTTTGATTTATTGGATATGCATTTCCAGAAGTTTGAGCTTCACTTAAAATGCTTACACCCGTAAAGTCAAGAAGGTCTTTTACTTCATCCTTATATACATGAGCGGTTTTATTGGCGATTAATGCAGCAAGCTCTGGATTTGTATCATACACTGTAATATTGACAATTTGCGAGTTATCGACGCTCTGAACAGCAATTTGCCCTCGTAATCCATCAACAGTTCGATTTAAATCAAGCTCATGAATCACGCGTTCCATAACAGCTGTTTCTCGAATAACTACGCGTAGTGTATTAAAATTATTCGTACTATCATTGATTATAATTCGTGAAGATGACTCATAAATCGGTGTTGTGTGGTATGTCGTATAATACCAACCTGCCGCTGAAAAGAGGAAAGTTATCAAGGCAATCATCCACCACTTCTTTTTCAGAAGCTGATAAATGGCTTTTATATTAATTTCTGTCGCTTTTCTTACCACTTGATTTTCCATAATTCGCCACCTTACGTCATTTTTCGTTCTTTATAATGTCACTTGAAAATTCCATTAAAATTACAAACCTTATATAGAAACGCTTTTTAACTTGTTTCAACTTTTTCTTGTGTTTATTTTAGTTCGTAATAAAGAACATGTCAACAACTCTTTTAAAAAAAATTTCCCTTTCACAATGAACTGTTCTTATCAAACGCGCAGTACCAACAAATATAAGGAATTATTAAGAAAACCCAAAAATTCTAAAGTCGCTTTTAACGATTTTTACATATTTTTATAGATTACAAGTCTAGTATTTTTTACCAGCCTTTTTATTCCTATTGTGACGCAAATACGAGATGTAAAGACTATGATTTTTTTTCATATTTCTTGCTCGTTCTTCCTTATTCAGCGCTCGAGAAATAAAGGTTCTTTTGTTGTATGGTACAATGGCACCTAACGATAAAGGAAAGGGGTTTTCTACTTGAAAAAATGGATACGCCAAATCGGAATCGTGTTCGCTATAACTACTGTACTTGCTGGATGCGGAGCATCTGATGAGGAAGCTTCGAATGGAGAAAATGCCACTGAGGTTGCTACTACAGAAGGAAGTGTCATAGCTACCGTTAACGGAGAGGAAATTACAGAACAAGAATTTCAAGAAATCCTCTCATACGTCGCTATGGAGTCTGGTATTGATATTCATGGTGAAGAAGGACAAGAAGTACTTACCATGATGGAAGACCAGTTGCTAGATCAATTAATTGACCAGATGTTATTAACACAAGATGCTAAGGAAAAAGGCTTCGAAGCCGATGATAGCGAAATTGCCGAACAAATTGACCTTATTAAAGAACAATCACAAGTTCAATCCGATGAGGAATTCTACGAGATGCTCGCACAACAAAACGTGACAATAGCTGAGCTAGAAGAACAATACAGGCAAACACTAACATTTGATAATTATACGGAATCTATCCGAGCAGATATTGCGGTAACTGAAGATGAAATCGAAAGCTTTTATGATGAATTAGTTGCTCAGCATGGAGAAGAAGTGCTTGAACAAGATGAGATTAACTTTGAGGAAGAGCTTATCAAGCAAAAAGTAAACAATGAACTGACAGCTATCATTACTGATTTACGAGAATCGAGTGAGATTATTATTCACTAGTTGGAAGCAGACCAAATTAGCAGTCCATTTGGTCTGCTTTTTTGTTTTCACACTCATTCTTTTTAAAATGGGTCCTATGCCCCTGTTATCATTAGAGTAAAAACTCTAAACTAGAGTAAATACTCTAGTTGGAGGAATTTCATGAAAACAAGAGAAAAGATTATCGCTACAGCAGTTACCTTATTTAACGAAAAAGGCTCCTCGGCAGTCTCTACGAATCATATTGCTGAAGCAGCTAAAATCAGCCCAGGAAATTTATATTATCATTTTAATAACAAAGACGAAATTATCCGCGTTATTTTCGAACAAATGGTTCAAAACTGGGACGGTATGTGGGGTAGGCCACTCGAAAGCGAACTCTCTTTGACAGGTTTAAAAAACAGAATTAAAAAAAGCTTTCTTCTTGATTTACATTATGCCTTTTTCGCCAGAGAAATTAACTCCCTACTCCGAGCTGACCCTCTCCTCCGTCATCGTTATGAAGTTATTCAAGAGAAACGACAAAAAGAACAAGCTAGGTTTATTCAAGCTTTTGTAGAAGCTGGCATTTTACAATTTAGTATTGCTCCAAACAAACTCAACAAATTGCTGTCTATAAGCTGGGTTCTTAGCCAATATTGGATTCCGTTTTCTGAGCTTTCAAATGAAAACATAACAGACGAACAAATAGATGAAGGAGTTGATTTAATTATGATGTTAGTTGAACCGTATGCGAAAAGGAGTGAAAATGGAAATGACCGTCATGAATAAAGAAGACACAATATCTCGACGTCAATTTCTGAAGAAAGCCGGCTCAACCGTAATTCTCCTTGCTGTTGGTGGGGTTCTCTTTCGGGCCTATGCACAAGGCGTATTTCACACTGGAAAAGGCCCTGCTTATGAATTATGGAAAGATGAAAACGCCACGGGTTTAACTTCCATTGTCCATGCTGCTGTTTTAGCTTCAAACCCACATAATAGTCAACCATGGTTTTTTCATGTATCAGACACAACGATTGACCTATATGCGGACAAAAGCCGGCATTTAGGTCCTATTGATCCCTTTTATCGTGAAATGTACATTGGCTTAGGTTGTGCAATTGAGAACATGATGCTAGCTTCAAAAGCTTACGGTTATAACCCGACCCTTTCCTATTTTCCTGACCCATTGAATGATACATACGTAGCGAAATTTTCTTTTACAAAACAAAGCTCTGAAGTGTCTCCGTTATATACTGCTATCCGTGAGCGCCATACGAACCGTGGTGCTTACGATGCTACAATTGAAATTCCAAAGGAACATCAAACAGCTTGGCAGAAAGAATTAGAGGATCCGATTACCCTCTCCTTATTTACATCGAAAAAAGAAAAGCAATTCATTAGCCAAAGTATCACAGATGCAACACAAGCTTTCATTTCTACAAAAGTGTTAAGTCAAGAAACAAACAAATGGTTCAGGCAATCTTGGGATGACCTTCAATCGTATCGGGATGGCATTACATTAGATGCGCAAGGAGAATCTTTTTTCATCCGTTTTTTTGGAAAAATTCTACCCCCATTAGACAATGAAAGCTCGGACCAGTTTTGGCTAAAAGCAACGAAAAATCGTCATACCGATACCGCGTATGGCTATGGTGTCTTATCTGTCTCTACTTCTAATCATCTTGTTGAGAATATCCAGTTAGGAAGAGTATGGCAACGCATCCACCTTCAAGCTACAAATCAAGGAATTGGAATGCATCCTTTAAATCAATTAAATGAAATGGCTGACTTTGAAACACACTCAAAATCGCAACCACATTTTACTAGCTTACTTGATCAAATTACTATTCCTAAAGGACAGAAAGCAAAATTCATTTTCCGGTATGGTTACCCCAGTATTGAGGCAAAACCAAGTCCTCGTCGTTCGATTGAGTCCATTATCGTCTAATCTGTGTTACACTTTTTACTTACGGACATCTGTTCCGTTAATCAAAGAAAAATATGTGTTTTTTCATTCCGTTCGGACATATATTCCGCTATTTCCCCTCACCCACCCTAATTCAACGTCGCTTTTGCTAGATTAACGGAACTGATGTCCGAACGGATGATTTTTAAC
Organism: Alkalihalobacillus sp. LMS39; assembly: GCF_022812285.1. Classification (NCBI taxonomy): domain Bacteria; kingdom Bacillati; phylum Bacillota; class Bacilli; order Caryophanales; family Bacillaceae; genus Alkalihalobacillus; species Alkalihalobacillus sp. LMS39. The sequence continues at coordinate 1,554,376 of NZ_CP093300.1, read as the reverse complement.
AGTGAAAACAGTAAAATAGCGGAACTGATGTCCGATAAAGAAAAGCGCGGGAGCGTCTTTTCTTTTTAAGCGAAGTGCGCAGCCTTCGCTCTTCTAGAATAAGCTTTCAAATTTTTAGAAAACGAGGACCATCAGCATGGTCCTCGTTTTCGTTACACTAATATATCTTCAATTTTTTCAACTGTTTCAGCAGTTAATCTAATTCCAGCCGCTTTAACATTGGCTTCAATTTGTTCTGGACGACTTGCCCCAACAATGGCACTTGCTACATTTGGTTGTCGTAATACCCAAGCTAACGCAAGTTCTGGTAATGTTAATTCCAATTCTTTAGCTAGTTTCTCCAAGGCATCGACCTTTTGTAATGTCGGTTCATTGATGAAGTTTGTCACCCACATATTTATATCACTGTTGGCCGCTCTACTGTTTTCTGGTACAGCGCCTCCTTTGTACTTTCCTGTTAAAACACCTTGGGCTAATGGAGAAAACACCACTTGTGAAATTCCATTTTTTTCGGAAACGGGAATGATTTCTTTTTCAATGTGACGGTATAACATATTATACTGTGGCTGATTGACGACAATACGGTCTAATAAAAATTTATCAGCAATATTTAGTGCTTCTTGAATTTGTGCTGCAGACCATTCACTTACTCCTGCATATAAAATTTTTCCTTGCCGTAATAAATCATCAATCGTTCGTAATGTTTCTTCTACTGGTGTTTCAGGGTCATAGCGATGACAATAAAAAATATCGACATAATCAAGTTCCATTCTCTTTAAGCTCGCATGAAGCTGTTCAAACACATGCTTTCGGGATAAACCTCTATCATTTACCCCTTCACCCATTGGCCAAAACGCTTTTGTCGTAATGACATAAGATGATCTGTCGTATTGCTTTAATGCTTTTGCCATCACTCTTTCACCCTCGCCACTTTCATACACATTGGCAGAGTCAAAAAAGTTAATTCCTAATTCATATGCTTTATGTATAATCCGTTCAGCAGTGTTATCCTCAACAGACTTTCCGTATGTAAGCCAACTACCTAGCGAAATTTCACTTACCTTTAAACCCGTTTTTCCTAAACGACGATATTCCATTTTATTTCCTCCTTTATAACAATCAAACATAGTATCTCGATATGCCTTCATTTTAATGCAAGACTGTCGGAAAAGGAACTAAAACGCTTTCTTGTTTTGAAAATTTTAAAAGCCACCTATCAACTTAAACGATAGGCAGCTTTACTTGTTTATACAGCTTCTTTTTGAAGTCTTTTTTGTTCTAGACTTCGTATTTCAATGCGAATGAGTAACGAAACTGTTAAAGCTATAGCAAACATTCCGGCAAAAATCATTAGGGTTCCTTGGTAACTCCCTGTTGTTTCTCTTATCCATGACGAGAAGATCGGACCAGTTAACCCTGCGGCAGCCCATGCGGTTAACATATAGCCATGGATTGCTCCTAATTGCTTTGTCCCAAACATATCACCAATATAAGCTGGGATTGCAGAAAACCCTCCGCCGTAACAAGTAATAATTAAAAAGACGACAATTTGAAATAACAAAAAGTGTGTCATATTTGGCAAGAGGAAAAAGAGAACCATTTGGATGACAAAAAACGCTGTATAAGTATTTGGTCGTCCAATGTAGTCAGAGAACGTTGCCCACCCTAGTCTGCCTAAGCCATTAAAAATTCCAATCAATCCAACCATCGTGGCAGCGGCAACAGTAGATAAGCCAGCTATTTCTTGGGCCATTGGAGACGCCACTGCTAAAATCGCAATTCCACACGTAATATTAATAAACAACATTATCCACAACATCCAAAAGCGTTTTGTTTTCACTGCTTCATTTGCGGTTAATTGTGATAAATCTGCTTTTAATGGTTTCTGTGCTGATTGTGCTTTTTCTTTAAAGTCAGCAGGAACCCAGTCTTTTGGTGGTGGAGATAAATATTGAGCCGAACTGAAAATGATAATAAAATAAGTACCCCCTAATATTGCAAATGTAAGCGGAATGCCAACTCCTTCTATTAATCTAGCAATAATCGGACTTGCAATCATTGAAGCAAATCCAAATCCCATAATAGCTAATCCTGTCGCTAATCCGCGACGGTCAGGAAACCATTTCACTAATGTAGAAACAGGGGTAATATAACCAAGTCCAAGGCCTATTCCAGCAACAACACCATAAAAGAAATAAAGCAGTAACAATGATTGAAGATGAACAGCTAAACCAGCACCTGCGATTCCAATTCCAAAAAATAATGATGCCATCGTCCCAGATACTCTTGGACCATATTTTTCAACAAAATGTCCAAGAAAAGCCGCTGATAAGCCTAAAAATAATATTGCAATACTAAAAGTTAAGGATACTTCTGTGTAACTTAAATTTAATTCCGCCATCAATGGTTTTGTAAACACACTCCACGCATAAACAGATCCTATCGAAATATGAATGCCTACACCTGATAACGCTATGAGCCAACGGTTTTTCACATTACTCATGTCCCTTCCACTCCTCTTTCTCTCACCTTATATAGTCTACACCCTTATCATATCGCGACTTTATGAAGTTTCAATGTGTCCAGTCGTACAAATTTGTGAACTTTTTCACAAAGTAAGTTAAGCAGAAAAAAGATGTTCTTGAAGTGGTAATTTCCATCTTCAAAAACATCCGTTTTCATTTTTATTTTGATAAGAAAACGTCACGAACTTTGGGGACAACATAGCTACTCCCACCTCGGTCTTCAACGCCTTCTACAACCATTAACACGAGTAAATCTTTCGATGTTGTATCCACCCCGATAAACCAACCGAATTCTTCGCCTTCGTCTCCTTGTGATTCTTTATATTCCGTCGTTCCTGTTTTCCCAGCTAAAACTCGATTTGAAATTTGAGCTTCTCTTCCTGTTCCATTTGGACTTTCTACAACTTCAATTAATGATTCTAAAATTTCATTGGCAAGTTCAGCGGAAATGATATTTTCCTTCCATGGCTCAGACTCACCTTCATATAATTGTGGTTTGAGCATTGTACCACTATTTAAAAATGTCGTATACATGGTTGCTAAATGTAGAGGATTAACAAGCATTTGTCCTTGACCATATGAAGTATCGACAAGTTGAACTCCGCTAGAAATGTCCTCATTAGCCCAACTTGATGTTCCCATTCCATAACCAAATGGAATGGATTCTGTAAATCCAAACGCCTCTAGTCCTTCTTTAAACGAATCAATCCCAAGGTCAAGCGCCATTTGGGCAAAGTAAATATTATCGGAATATACAAGGGCATCCTTTAAATCTACTTGCTCAATATTTCCATTTACGCGACGAACCGTATAATCTCCCCAATCAGAGGCATCTGGCTTCCAGCGTTCCCCAACAATTTCTCTTTTCTCCGTTGGGTTCCAACCATTATCAAGAGCAATTGCTGCTGTAATCGGTTTTATCGTCGAACCTGGTGCATACGTTTGTGTAAATCGATTTAATAATGGCTTTCGTTCATCCTCGCTCCAATCTTGATAACTTGATAACCCTAGGATAAACTCATTCGGGTCATAAGCAGGAGAGCTTACTAATGATAATACCTCTCCAGTCGTTGGATGCATGGCTACGGCTGTCCCAGCATCTCCATTTTCTTCATATTGCTCATATATCGTTTGTTGGAGAGAGCTATCTATCGCTAACATAATCGATTCCCCATCAACCGCTTCTTTATCAGCAATAACTTTTTTCATCTCCCCATTTTCATCTTCAATATTAATAACAGCTCCACGTTCACCCTTTAATCGGTCTTCTAATACGCGCTCTAAGCCAGCTTGACCTAAATACGAATGAGCATCATACCCTTCTCCTTCAAGTTCATCTAATTGCTCTGCTGTAATTAAACTAATATAACCCGTTAAATGCGCAGCTGCCTCTCCTAAAGGATACACCCTTCCACTCGCTTCTCGATATGTAGCCCCAGGAATTTCATCATACAAGCGTTGGACTAATGGTTGTTCTGTGATAGGGACAGACACAATGGGCACAAATGTATCTGGTCCAACCCATGATTGGTCCAATTTCTTCTCAATTTCTTCTTCAGCCATATTTAATTCTGCACTAAGCGCTGCAATCGAAGTCTCCTCTTGCCCTTCCATACGACCAGGGACAATTCCTATCTCATAAATCGACCCATTAGCAGCAAGAGGTTCTCCGTTCCGATCTAGAATCTCTCCTCTAGTTGGATGAGAAGTTTGGACGCGAATACGCTCATTTTCTTCTAACCCTTCAACAAGTAAGCTTGGAGTCCATTCGATTTTCCATTCCTTCTCTTCTTCTTCATTTTCTTCTAGCACGACAACAACTTCTGGACTAAATGAAATTTCCCCGGCAATCGTGTCCATTTTTTGAGCATACTGTAATGTTACTTCGGTAACATCCTCTTCCCGCTCTACTTCTTCTTCAGGGATACTATAATCAATTTCTATCGACTCTACTTCCATCCCACCATAAATATTCGTATAACGTTCTACAAACTCTTCTTTTGAAATTTTTTCTTTTGCAGAAGTGGTTAGATATTCATACATCTTTTCATAATCGCCTTGTTCTACAAAAGAAAGATACGATTGTAACGCTTCTTCTGGCAAAGGTTCTTTTTCAGAACAAGCAGACATGAGCAAGAAGATTACTAATAAAGGTAATAGCTTAAATAATTTACGCATAATGTCTCCTTTCTATTTCCCTTTCATTTTTTACATTTTTCCCTATTATTCTCTTATATTGTATAATATTACGAGGAGTAGAAACAACTATAACAAAAACAATAGAAAAATCCCCTTACTATTCTTATAAGGGAATAATGGAAAATATGCTTTTAGTGAGAAACTAGCTTCACAGATAAAACACAATGGAATGCAGTATTGAAATGGGATTTTAATAATCAATTTAAAAGGGAACGTTATCCCCTCGAATTCTTTCCCTTTTTAATAAAACGTAATAACATAACCATCCCTGTAAGGTTAAATAAAATACTAAGTCCAATTAAAACTAACCATGCTGTAGTAGGTAAAGATATTGCTAGTGTTAAAATAAGCATAAAGTTGCCTAACATCACAAACATTAACCCGAGTATCATTTTGTTGTTCATTTTGTACACGCTCCTTTTTTCTTATCATAGCAGTTTGAATTGTATTTTTCATTAGTGGATATATTGAACGGTACAGTTTGTTACACTAATACATCTATCAAAAAAAGTGCCAAAAGGTCTACTCATCATCCTTTTGACACTTTCAGAACGCCTTCTGTTTATAAATATTTCCGATGAATTTTTCGCCCGTCATAAATAAAATCAATATCTTTATCATTTACTTTTGTTTCAATATGAACAGTTCTTCCCCATAATTGATAAATATTTGGCAACACTTTCTCTAAATATCCGATATCCAGTTCAATTCCTTCAAAATGATGTGTAATATACAACTCCCCATTTTTTAAATAATCACCATCTGTCACTGTTAAATAAGGGAATCCTCCATTCACTCGTGAAGAAATTAATTGGTCACGGACTTGTTTCCAATCTTTTTCAATAATTTTATAATCGGCACCTTGCTTTTGAAATAAGTACATATCCTCACGATTCACTAATTCTTTTGTTAAATAATTACGCAAGAATGAAATATCCGATTCAATTTCTCGAACTTCAAATAATTTTTCTCGTCCAGAACCAGGTTTCACCCCTTGAATGTCTTGCATTTCTTTTGTAGGGTTATTATATCGTTCCTCAATATCTTCAAAAATCTTCACACCTAAATAATATGGGTTAATTTGCGTTTTTGTTGGCTGCACGACACCTGCATTAAGCTTTGCATATTCAATCGTTTCTTCTGATGTTAATGGTAACTCCCGTAAAATTCGCATATGCCAATAGGAAGCCCAGCCTTCGTTCATAATTTTCGTTTCAAGCTGTGGCCAAAAGTATAACATTTCTTCGCGCATCATCGTTAGGATGTCACGTTGCCATGGCTCTAACTCTCGACTGTACTCTTCAATGAATAAAAGGAGATCTTTTTCTGGTGAAGGGGGGAATTTTTTTTTCTTCTTTTTTGGTTCTTCTTTTTTGTCCTCCTCCTCTAAATCCCATAAATCTTCATAAGGGAGCCGTTTCTTTTGTTTTGGTTCCTCATCGTCATCCTCTAAAGACCAGGCTAATTTTGGACGAACAAGACTTGGATCAATATGTTCTTGAATGGACAATATCGAATCTAAAAACTTCTCCACTTCTTCACGCCCGTGAACCATTTCATAATGAGCCACACGTTCCGCGGTCGCACTCATACTTTCAACCATATCTCTACGTGTATTCGAAAAACGAACATTGTTTTTAAAGAAATCACAATGAGCTAATACATGCGCAACAATCAGTTTGTTTTGAATCAAACTATTTGAATCGAGTAAAAAGGCATAACAAGGATTCGAATTAATGACTAATTCATAAATTTTGCTTAACCCAAGATCATATTGCAATTTCATCTTATGGAATTGTTTTCCAAAACTCCAATGTGCGAACCTTGTTGGCATTCCATATGCACCAAATGTATAAATGATGTCAGCCGGACAAATTTCATAACGCATCGGGTAAAAGTCTAACCCAAACCCCGTCGCAATTTCTGTAATTTCTTCAATCGCGTATTGAAGTTTTCGTTGTTCGTCACTATTCATGTCGCTCACCCCTTTTAAATCGCCTTATCACAATTTATGAAAAACGCCGCTCATTCATGAGCATATTTATGAAATTCAATTTATTCATCTGTCACTCTTCACGAATAGTTTTCTTTCCATTACAATAACAACAAGGAGTTGATCCATATGAACGAAGCCGCTGTAACATACTGGAGTAGCTATTGGCAAAAACTTGGACAACCTGCGCCAACTAATGTTAGTGCATGGCAGTTTGGTCCTACCCCAGATGAACTTGCCCAACTCGTAATCGACGGAAAAAAAACGACAACTTGTTCTGAATTTCTATTTTATGAGATCGAAAACGAGCCATTACCACAAGAAGGAGAATATAGTATTTTATTAAGCAAGGAAGACTTACCTTTAGCGATTACTCAAACCGTCAAAGTTGAAATCACACCAATGAATAAAGTAACAGAAGAATTTGCATTAGCTGAAGGCTCAGACTCATATGAAACATGGTGGAACGATCATGAATCGTTTTTCTCAAATGAATTAAAGAACCTCGATAAAACATTCACTCCTGATATGTTGCTTGTTTGTGAAACTTTTACTTTGTTAGATAAGAAGAAGTAATCCATGCCATGGTAAAAAAGCCCTCCCATTATAACAGTAAATGGGCGGTCTTTTGCAGAGTGTCACTCGTTACGGACATTTGTTCCGCTATTTCTTTCAAAATCATGCCTTTTAATTTCGTTCCGGACATCTGTTCCGCTATTTGACCAAAAAGAGCGACAATAACATCTTTTATTCATTAGATAACGGAACAGATGTCCGTTAGCCTTTCACAAATGTTACTTTTCGTATAAATAACGGATTTGATGTCCGATAGATTAGTAGCACTAGCACCTCCGTCACCCTTCCCGGCTAACAAAGCCTCTTTAATGTGACATAGGGTATACCAATACCCTATGTCACATAAAGATGGGCTTTTAATTGTGCCCGAATATCCTCTGGAATTGTTTCTGATTTTTGACTTTGAAAATTGAAATTGACATAGGTAGCTTCTCCGGTAGCGCAACATGTATTATCTTGATGGATTTCCTCATACACATCAAAACTTGAATTTCCGATTCGTTTTATCCATGTTTTCACTGTCACAGGTCGTCCATAATAGATTTGTTGTTTATACTCGACTGCTATTTTTATAATGACACATTTCCAGTTTGAAAATGATAAGTCAGGCGTGAACATTTTAAAGATTTCATCTCGACCAGACTCAAACCAAACAGGAATCGTCGTGTTATTAATATGACCTGCCCCATCCGTTTCCGAAACTCGAGGCTCTATTCTTTTTTCAAACATCCCTCTGCCTCCCTCTAGTAAACATCATGTTATTTCACCATGAAACGCCGCCTCATAAATTCGATAGATCGTCTCTTCGTCGAGCTCGACTGGACTACGTGAGAGCAATCTTGTTTGCTTCAATGCCTCTTCTGTTAAGGAAACTAGTGATTCTTTTTTCATGTCATAATATTGAAGAGAGGATGGAAGTTGCAAGCCTTGGACAAGATGATGAAGCGTGTTCACACAATCGGTAGCTAGTTCTTCCTTTGATTTTGAATCGTCTACATCAGGGGCTAATGTTTTAACAACATTAGCTAGTTTTTCCGTACACCCCTGTTGCAACTCATTCATCACAAACGGAAGTAACACTGCATTGGATTCTCCATGTGGAATTTTAAACTGATTTCCGAGTGGGTATGCTAACGCATGAACACCAGCAACCCCTGCATTATAAAACGCAAGTCCTGCCATATAACTAGCTGTGCTCATTTTTTCTCTTGCTATAGAGTCACATCCATTTTCTACAGCGGTTGCGATTGACTCTCCGATTAATTTAATCGCGCCTAATGCTATACTGTCTGTTACAGGATTTGCATGAACCGATAAATACGCTTCAATCGCATGTGTTAATGCATCAATTCCTGTTGCCGCCGTAATTCGCGGGGGGACGGATTCTGTTAACGTTGAGTCGACAATCGCCACATCAGATAATAAATATGGATGCGTAATCACATCTTTTGTCGCTTTTAGCGATAATACAGCGATATCCGTTACTTCAGACCCTGTTCCGGCTGTTGTTGGAATCATGATTTTCGGAACACCTTGATTGACAATCGATTTTGTTCCGGTTAAGTTTAAGTATTCATGAACATCTCCTTCTTGTTTCATTAAGACAGCCGTTAATTTAGCAATATCTAAAGCACTTCCTCCACCGATCCCGATGACGAGTTCATACTGCTTTTGCTTCGCGTACGCCACAACTTTTTCAGCACATGCAAGAGTTGGCTCTGGCATAATATCTGTATATATATCAATATGATAATTATCAAATAAAGGCTGTAACACATGATCACAAATCCCAATAGACACAATCGTTTGGTCCGTAATCACAAGGATGGATTGAATTTTCCATTGTTTCACTTCCTGTAATAGCTTTTCTTTCGTCCCTTGGCCAACATAACTTTTAAGAGGAAACCGTAATTGAGAATTCATCCTATTCCTCCTCGTTTACATTTATCATATAAAATTTTGTTTCTAACATCTCTTCAACCGCGTATTTCACACCTTCTCGACCATATCCACTTTCTTTTACTCCACCATACGGGAAATGGTCAAGGCGGAAAGTGGGTACTTCATTAATTAAGACTCCACCTGACTGAATCGCTTTTGCTGCTTGAAAGGCTTTAGTAATATCGTTAATAAAAATTCCCGTATGCAATCCAAACGACGAGTCATTGACATTCGCAATCGCTTCTTGAAGATGTTCATACGGATAAATGGAAACGACCGGTCCAAATACTTCTTCACAGCTTACTTTAGCTTTCGGGTTAACTTTGATTAAAACCGTTGGCTCATAAATATTGTTTTCCCCTTTCCCACCTGTCACAACAACTGCCCCATCTGCTTTTGCCTCATTCACCCATTCATCAACCCGGGCAAAAGCCTGTGGGGAAATCATCGGTCCGATGTCAGTCGTTTCTTTTTGTGGAAGTCCTTGTTTTAATTTTTTCGTTTCCTTTGCAAAAATGTCTACAAATTGTTCAAATACCTTGTGATGAACATAGATTCGTTGCAGAGAAATACAAACTTGCCCTGAATAAGCAAAAGCCGCTCGTACACATCGGTTTGCCACATTTTCTATATTTGAGTCGGGTTCAATAATGACAGCCGAGTTTGATCCTAGTTCCAGCGTTGTTTTTTTCAATCCGGCCTTCGCTTTTATTTCTTTTCCAACTGGTACACTGCCTGTAAATGAAATTTTTTTCACAAGATAATGCTCCAACATTGGTTTACTTACTCGTTTACCTGACCCTGTTACGAGTTGGATCGCCTCTTTGGGCAATCCAGCTTCTAGCAACAACTCTGTCAATCTAATTGCACTAAGTGGTGTTTGTTCTGCTGGTTTCAAAACTATCGCATTCCCTGCTGCAATCGCTGGACCAACTTTGTGTGCGACTAAATTAAAAGGAAAATTAAACGGGGTAATCGCACACACAACGCCTAACGGTTCCTTAGCGGTAAATCCAATTCGGTTTGCTCCCCCAGCTACGGCATCCATTGGAATCATGTCACCATGAATTCGTTTCGCTTCTTCAGCTGCAAGCTTATACGTTGTAATCGTCCTTTCTAGCTCTGCTCTTGCATCTCGAATCGGTTTTCCTGCCTCAATACAAATGATATTACTCCACTTTTCCTTGTCAGCTTCTAGCAAAGAGCTGACCCGTTCTAAAATTTGACTGCGTTCAAGTGATGATTTTTGCTTTAAGGCAGAAAATCCTCTTTGTGCGGATTCAATAGCTTGAACAACATCTGCTTCATCTGCCGCACTAATATTTGTTAGCAATGAATTGTCTACAGGAGAATATAAAGGATATGTATCGTTTTTTTTCATCCACTTTCCGCCAATATATAAAGGTTGAATCTCTTCTTGCATCATTGCACCTTCCTTCTACTTTTTCTTTTTCTATTGCAAGACTTGTGCCACTTCCTCTAATCTATTACACTCTACTCTTTCAATGAAAACAAGCTTTAAGCTATGGTTGAATTGTTAACCACTTTTTTCTTGCAATTCTTCTTCTATACTATTATGTTGAAGAAATAAAGAGTGGTTCGTTATATAACCGCGGTGTGGTTTTCAACCAGGAAAGGAGACCTAACATGGATAGGAACATAGAGATTGGAAGTAAACAGCTAAGACAAGTAATCGAGTTTTCAAGTGATGGCATTTATGTTGTAAACCATAATGGAATTACAATTCTTGTGAATCAAGCATATGAAAAAATGACCGGTCTCAAGCGGGAAGATTTACTTGGAAAACATATGTCAGAATTAATGGAGGAAGGTAAAATAAATGAATCGGTGTCGTTACTTGTTTTAAAGAAACAGAAAGCCATTTCTCTTGTGCAACAAATCGCAAAAAAGAAAGATATGATCGTAACAGGAAATCCTGTCTTTAAACAGAATGGAGAAATTGATTTTGTTGTAACAAGCGTAAGAGACATTACCCAATTAGCACAGTTAAAAAATGAGTTACATCGTGCAAGAGAAATGTCACGATTGCAAAACAATCAATATATGTTTTTACACGAGGAACAAAATGAAAGATATTTATTCAAAGGGTTGAAAATGAGAGCCATATATGACCAAATCAAACACGTTGCTCCATTTCCTACAAGTATATTACTGCAAGGACCAACTGGAACTGGAAAAGAAGTATTAGCAAATTTGATTCATCATACGAGCAACCGCCAAACAAAACCATTTATTAAAATTAATTGTGGAGCAATCCCAGAACATTTACTGGAATCTGAGCTTTTCGGTTATGAAGCGGGTGCTTTTACAGGGGCAAAAAAAGAAGGGAAAATCGGTGTGCTTGAACTAGCGAATAAAGGGACGATTTTACTTGATGAAATTGGAGAAATGCCCTTAGCCATGCAAGTAAAGCTTCTTCGTGTTATTCAAGAAAAGAAAGTTCAACGAATTGGTGGGACGAAAGAATATCCGATTGACGTTCGCATTATTTCTGCAACAAATCGGAATATCAAACATCGAATACAAGAAAATCAATTCCGTGAAGATTTATATTATCGATTAGCTGTTGTCACGATTGATATTCCACCATTATGTGAAAGACAAGATGAACTACATGAACTGATTATGTATTTTTTTGAAGCTATTTGTCAGCGTTATCATTTAACAAAAACTATATCAGACGATGCCATCGAAATCCTTACGACTTATCATTGGCCAGGCAATGTCCGACAAGTGAAAAATACAATTGAAAATTTGCTTGTTTCAGTTTCAGAAGACGTGATTACAAAAGACCATGTATTATTTTTCCAAGCCGATATTCATCCAAGAACCAAATCCGTAACCACACAACATTTAAAAGAACAAATGGAATTAGCTGAAAAACAAATCATTTCCGCTATCCTAAAAAAAGCTCCATCTATCCGACAAGCTGCTAAGGAACTTGGTATTCACCATGCTACTTTATTAGCAAAAATGAAACGGTATAATCTTTCACACGAGAAATCCTAGATTCCTTCATTATGAATCTGTCATTTTAACAATACATTTATTCATATCACCTCGTATTCGTGAGACCGTATATTCGAACCGCTCACCACTCGGGTGTTTCGCAACACTTTCAATCATTAATATTGGTAATTGCTCAGAGATTTGTAAATACGTTGCATCATGAAAAGACGGCAAAGTCGCTTGTAAGACGGAATACTCCCTTTTCGGCGTAAATCCAAAGCGACGTTCTAAAAGAAAATATAAAGAGTGAAACGAAGATAAATATTCTTCTAAATGGGGAACAAATCTCTCGAGTAGAACGGTTGTTGAAAGTGTAATTGCACGGTGTTGAACAAACCGTAATATTTCGAGCTTATAAATCGGCTCACTACAAGCCAATCTCAAATGATCCATTTCTTCTTCGTTCGGCGATGTTTTTTCCCAGTAAAGTAGTTGATTTTTATGGTCTTGACCTTTTTGTTCAAGCTGTTTCGAAAATTGGGTAGATGTCGATAATGGAATTGTAATTTTGGGTGGTCTTGCAATGACAAAATATCCTTTTCCCTGCTTTGCAGCAACAAGCTCTAGATTGACAAGCTTTTGCATCGCTTGACGAACCGTATAACGATTGACATTAAACTTTTCACTCAGCTGCATTTCAGAAGGTAATTTTTCACCAATTGTAAATTGTTTCGTCTCGATTTTTTCAATTAAATACTCTGAAATCTCTAAGACGCTCGTATCAAGACTTTGTGGCATGCTAATCTCCTATTCTCCATTTTATTAATGGGATATATTTTTTCGATTTTTATTATTCGTTTGCGGTTCATTTACTCGGTACCCTTGACCATAAACGGTAGAAATAAATGTACGATTGATTTTTTCCCGTAGATTCGAAATGTGGACATCGATTCCTCTACGCTGCAAGTGAACAGCGGTGCTCCAGATGACTTGAGATAACTCTTGTCGTGTTAATGTTTTTCCTTTATTTTGTACGAGGTGGAAAAGAAGACGAAATTCGATCGGTGTAAGTTCAATTACTTTTTTTCCATACGTTACTTTCATTGTATTTGCACAAATTTCTAAGCTTCCAATGGCATATTTATTTACCGGTTCTTCACTTGGCTCCCGTTCAGTGCGGCGAAGCAATGTTCGAAAACGGGCAAGCAGCTCTCGACGGCTATATGGCTTTGTCATATAATAATCGGCGCCTTTTTCTAGTGCTAACACTTTTGTAAACACATCAGTAACCGAACTGATTATGACAATAGGGACTGTAGCATCAATCACTCGAATATCGGAACAAATATCTATTCCGCTAAGCCCTTGGAGTTCAAGCTCTAATACGATTAAATCTGCCCCATCGAAAAAGAGAACTTCCTTTAATTCATCAAAACATGTCACTTCCATTACTGTATAGCCTTCTCCAACTAAGTATTGAAAAGACTGCGAAGCTTCACATTCATTAAGAATAAGAATCCTCTGCGCCACCAAGTTCACCCCAATCTATTTTTTCTTATTTTACCTTGAGGAATGAGATTTGTTTGTATATCTTTCGTTAACAATCAATGACATTCATGTAAAGAAAAACGCGGGAGCGTCTTTTCTTATATGTAAAGCCAAAAAAGTGCAAAAAAGTCCAATTTATACTTTTTTGCACTTCTATTTATATTGTCACTTCTTTTGTTAAACAGCCTTCTTTCATCTTATACGTATGGTCCACAACCGCTTCCATAAATTCTAAATCGTGAAAAATCCCAATCATACTCGTACCCGCTCGCTTAAGATTTTCAATCATTTCCTTTACATATCGTTTTGAGTTTACATCAAGTGAAGCGGTTGGTTCATCGAGCAAAAGCAGTCGTGGCTTTTTCACCATTGCTCTTGCCAAATTTAAACGAAGCTTTTCTCCCCCGCTAAAAGTATTCGGGTAGGCATCCCATAGTTTTTCAGGGATATTAAAGTGGCATAACATCTCTTCAGCTTGCTGCCTTGCTACTTGTTTTGATACATTCATTTCGATTAACGTTTCCATGATGACATCTTTAGCAGTCACCCTTGGGAGCACTTGTAAAAATTGTGATACATAGCCGATTTCCTTCATTCGCACTCGTAAAATTTGTTGGTCCTTTACTTGTACTAAATCTATCTTTCCAAACTCTTGTGAGTTGTAATAGATTTCGCCAGAAGAAGGCAAATAAGTACGAAACAAACATTTAAGTAACGTTGATTTCCCCGCTCCACTTTTTCCTGTAATACCAATGAATTCTCCTTCGTGTAATTGAAAAGAAACATGTGAACAGCCTATCATTTCCTTTTGCTGTTGCTGATACAATGTAAATGTTTTACATAAGTCGTTTACTTCTAGTACAATCGCCATAGTTCTTCCCCACCTACACATGTATTGAAGATGTTTGTTTAATATAATGTAGCCCACAAACAAGATTTCCTCCAACAAACACTTGTTCAATATTTGGAGTTTCTTCTTTTTCATTAACGACTAATATGTCCGCTACTTTCCCTTCTGTAATCGATCCAAACTGCTGAGAGATACCTAGTGCTTTTGCTGGATTTAAGCTAACAAGATTCATAGCAAATGGAAGGTCATATTGATGCTTTTTCCATAGGTGAAACACCGATTGGATCATTGAAGGTGGATAATAATCTGAACAAAGGACATCTACTACGCCCTCTTTCAGTGCCTCTAATGCGGAAAGATTCTCACTATGTGAACGTCCTAATATGACATTCGGTGCCCCCATAACAGTGTGTAAACCTCTTGCTTTCGCTTCTTTTGCTATAGAAAGCTCAATTGGGAACTCACTAATCGAAACGTCCCATCCTTCCATCGCTTCCAATTTTTCAATGGAATCATCATCGTGTGAAGCTAAAGGAATATGATGCTTTGCAGCTAAACTAGCTAGTTTTTGTAAAATGCTCGGATCAATTTTCGGTAAGTTTTTCTTTTCTTCTAATATTTCCATTGTTTCTTCCTCGGTATAATGATTTTGACTCATCATTAATTGCTTTTGTAACTCAATATTTCGCCATTGTCCTTGACCTGGTGTATGGTCCATAAAGGACAGTTGATCGATAACACCTTGCTCAATAAACTCTTCAACGACATGAACAGCTTCTCTGTTTGTAATTTCAAAACGGAGATGTAATTTATGCCGAACTAAATGTTCTTGCTTTGCTAATTCTTTTAGTTTATAAAACAATGAGCGAACAAGATCGTTTTGCCGCAAATACTTGTCAGTTCGCTCCCCTAACATACTTAATGAATGATAAATCGTTGTAATTCCTTGAACAGCTAATTTCCGTTCTAATTCAAAAAAAGATAGTTCGATAGGAAAAACACTTCCTGGCCTCGGTTGAATTTCTCGTTCAATCGTATCACTATGGGTATCAATTAAGCCTGGCATAATCCATTTTCCTGTTGCATCAACATCAGATGAATTCGGCGAGTAAATAGGGGTATTCGAGATGTTCGTAATTCGTCCTTGTTCAATTTCAACGGTTCCATTTTTAATAATGGATGTTGGAGTAACAATATTCCCTCCATAAATACGATAGTTAGTCATCCATACTCCTCCTCATTTTGTTACAACATCGAATGAATTAGTAGCTGAGAATATTCATGCTGCGGGTCTTCGATAATTTGGTCTGTTAACCCTTCTTCTACAATTCTTCCATTTTTCATTACAATTGTTCGTTGCGTTAACATTTTAATAACGGAAAAGTCATGGGAAATGACGATCATGGCCACATGTAATTCACGCTGGATTTCACGAATTAAATCAAGTACTTTTGCTTGAACAGAAACATCTAAGCCTGTTGTTACTTCATCTAATAATAGAATGGGTGGCTCGTTCGCTAATGCTTTTGAAATTTGCACACGTTGTTGCATTCCACCACTAAAATATTTAGGTAAGTCGTCCATTCGTGCTAATGGGATTTCTGTTTTCTTTAACAATTCCTTTGCACGCTCTCGAATTTTTCCAACATGATATAAATCAGCCGTTAATAGCTTTTCAGCGATATTCCCACCACTGCTAAAATCAAGTCGTAACCCAAGATGTGGATGTTGATAAACCATTCCCATCAAATGATTTCGAATCCACCGTTTTTTCTCGTTATTTAGCGTCAATATATTTTCCTGCATTCCGTCATAGCAATCTAAAAACACTTGTCCAGACGTTGCTTGTTCATCAAAATATAACATTTTTACAAACGTACTTTTCCCTGACCCGCTTTCGCCAACAATTCCTAATATTTCCCCAGGATATAAATCAAAATTTATATTGGAACAGGCTACAATCGAGCCACATACAGAACAAATATTACTTCCAAAAGCCGGACCAGTCAGCTCATCACATTGAGAGCACCCTTTTCCATATCGTTTTGTTACATTTCTTACTTTCATAATCGGTTCTTGCCAATACGACGGCTCATTCATCCCATGCCCCTCCTATCATGACTGGCTTTCCCGCTTGTTGGTTTCGGCGTTTTAAACAATAGCTAGTATCTGAACAACAATATTGAACGTTTCCTGTTTCTTGATCATAGACTTCATCGAGAAATGATGTTTCGCTATGACAGTACATACAAGATATCCCTTTATGTTTTTCTTTTTGAAACCGATAATCTTCAAACTGTAATGGAATCACATCCGTATGGGGAGGAATGGCATAAATGCGTTTTTCTCTTCCTGCTCCGAATAAAAATAACGTTTCTGCTTGATGGAGTTTAGGTACATCAAACCTAGGAATCGGTGACGGATCCATAATGTATCGATGGTGAACCATAACAGGATATCTAGCAGCAATCGTAATTTCTCCCCATTTCACAATATTTTCATATAGAAGAACCCACAATTTGCTATAATCTTTCTCTCCATGCATTTCTCGTGTTTTCTTTTCGCTCGGTTCTACTTTCCGTAATGGCTCTGGCAGTGGAACTTGAAAAACAAGAATTTGTTCGGCTGTCATTTTTTCTTCAGGGATACGGTGCCTTGTTTGAATGATGCTTGCTTGTAATGTATCTGTCGTTGTTTCAACACCGGTTGTTTGTTCGATTAATTCACGAATGTTACAAGCATTCACACTATCATCACAGCCTTGGTCGATGACTTTTACACAGTCATGTTCACCAACAATGGATAGTGTCACTTGAAGTCCACCTGTGCCCCATCCTCTTGCAATCGGCATTTCCCTTGAACCAAATGGGACTTGATACCCTGGAATTGCCACTGCTTTTAAAATCGCACGACGAATTTCCTTTTTCGTATTTTCATCTAAAAAAGCGTAATTATAGTTATTCATCGTCGTCTGCCCTTCTTTCTTGGATTGACCGTAATCTTGAAAGGCCTGCTTGAAACGTCACATAATGTGGGAGTTTCCAGTGGGAGACAAAACCTGACGCCTCAATCCCATCAATATGGTACAATACGAATTCCTCATCTTCTGCCGGTGCGCTTGGCTCGTCAACTTCCATCGCTCGATCTAATGTCGCCATAGACATCGCCTTTAGTTCATTTTGACCAAAGCAAAGACCATACCCGATCGTATATTTCGCTTCTTCTTTTTTCTCTGTTTCTTTTCGACCTGCTCGCAGTTTTGCGATAACTTCAATTTCTGTCAGCATGACTTTTCCAATATAGATTTTTTCTTGTTCAAAAATAGGATGCGGAATATAAACAGGTACATAGCCAACTCGAAGTTCTCCTAATGTCGGATGTACACTTCCATATCCTCTAGCTGTTGAATACGCCAATGCCATCATCGCACCTGTCTCTCCTCGTGCCATAGACTGAAGCCGCACAGGTCTTGTTTCAGGAAGCTGAATCGACCTTCTCGTAATATCTTCTTTCTGAATCGTATGAGCATTATTTATTTTCCTGTTTTCAACTAAACCTTGATGTCGTAACATTTCAATCACTCTCGGAAACGTTGGTATTTCCGTTTGGTTGACAAGGTCAGTATCAGGTAAACATTCCGCTAAAAAAGCTTGGATGTCCGCTTCTGATTCCTCAGTTAAGTCAAATTGCAACATTCGTTTACTATAATCTGTAGTGGGACCTAGAAACTGACCTCCAGGAATATTTTTAAATGTAGCTGAAATTCTCCGAATCACTTGCATATTTTCTGTATCTACCAAAATTGAATGATGATTTCGTGGTAATGTCGAACGAAATGCTCTCATCATAAAGGATGCTTCAATGGAATCTCCTTCTGCTTGTTTTAATGCGAGAGCTGCTAAGTCAGGGTCGTAGAGAGAACCTTCGCCCATCACTTTATCTACAGCTAACCGAAATTGATCTTTAATTTGTTGAATTTCTAAAGGTAAGCTGCCGCCTTTTATCCGATAATAGTGTAATAGTTTTTCTGCTTCTTTAATTGCCTCTTGGCCACCTTTTACAGCAACATACGCCATTTATAACACCTCCCACGACAATACACTCGTTCGTGGAATACAAAGGACCGCTCCCATTTCATCAACGGCAATGACGTCAAGTCCAAGCGGGTAATCTGAATTACAGTCTTGAATTTGTGCTAATAATTTCGTTGCCATACCTGATAAATAAACGATATTTTCACCTTCAATACCAGGACCTGATAAAGTTAACCGAATCACTTGTTCTTCTGCTACCATCGGTTCGTTCGATAAATGAGTCACCTGACAAATCAATGTTGTGCTTTCATCAGGATAAGAAAGTGTTCCCCGCTTTAAACAATGAATCTCGATTTCTTCTCTTCCTTTTACTAGGAAAAAATCACATTCGTCCATTTCGGCAAATGATGCATAGGTAAGCAATTGAATTGCTTGAATACAACTGTTTGCTTTTTCTTGTACATAAAATGTAACTTCACGATCAAATAATGTTGAAACAACTTGAATAACATATGGATTAAAATCGTTTGTATGCATCCACACTGCTTTTGTAACATGACCTAAAGTTCCTGGCCTTGCCATACAATCTAAGATCGTTCGAAAGACTTGTTGGGTTTGTTGTACTTCTGATAGCAATGTTCATTCCTCCTATTCATCCATTACATCAAAGTTCACCTTTGTCCGATTCATCATGACAAACTGTTTCTTTTTTTCAAACTCTTGCTTTTGTCTCTTTACTTCAAGCCATTTCTCAATCTCAATTTTTATATCATCCCATTTTAATGAAGGGGAGTGTAAAACGGCATCAATAATGGCTAACGCTTTTCCTTTTTGTTCTTGTTGTCCAAGGATCGCACTAAAACCTAAATCCCCATCAACAGACACTGTACATTCGGTAATGAGCAGTTCCCCGAGATTAAACATTTGCTCTTCTACTGATTCTTTTACTCTCATCATAACGAGACCAAGCTCAGGCTTTTTCATGACCGTTACTTCCGCCATTTCCTCAATTTGCCCCGTCCACTGAACTAATTCTTCTAATGGTGCTTCTGCTAACACTTCTGTCCGTAATGTTTGTTCCACAGTTTCAACCCCTTTCTGTTTCATTGGTTCGATCATAACTTGTCGCCAACTTAGAAAAGGTTTTGTTTTTGTAAGAGATATGTAAATACAATGTAAAAAGGGATGTTCATAAAGACTGTGTTAACCTTTATAACATCCCTGTTAATTATTTATTTATGTATAATAGGACAGCATTAATAAGAATGCGCACTCTCCCGTTTTCTTTTTAACGCTTCAACACTTTCTAGACCAGGATTTTCACTACCCAACTCTGTAGGACCATATTCGCCATGAAAATCTGAACCGCCCGTTTGTACTAGATTGTAAGCAGCTGCTAGCTGCTTACAATGCTCCTCATCTTGGGTTGTATGGTCAGGATGATAGACTTCTATTCCTTCTAATCCATAATTCACCCACTCTGGAATTGCATCATAATTATTAAACTGGCCAGGATGTGCAATCACAGGTACTCCGCCTGCTTCCTTAATCACACGAATTGCATCTAGCACATCAATATATTGAAGCGGTATATATGCTTTGCCTTGATGACCGTCTTGAGTTCTTCTTGAAAAAAGGGTTTTGTATAATGGACTATAAATCTCATCTGTATACCCTGCCTCAATTAGCGCGTGCATAATATGTTGCTTGTACACCCCTGTTCCTGTATCCGCATATTGACACACTTGTTCCCACGTAATCTCGTAACCTGCTTCGATTATTTTTTGGACCATTTGCTTTGAGTTTTCATGTCTTGCTTCAATAAATGGATGACATAGTCCTTCAATCGCAGCTTGGTTCGGCTGAATATAATACCCTAATATATGTGCCCTTACGTTCCGTTTAAAGTCAAAAGCTGAAATTTCAATGCCTGGAATAATCTCTATTCCTACTTCTTTACCAATGATAGACGCTTCTTCTAATCCCTTTGTTGTATCATGATCGGTTATTGCTAAATGTGTAATTCCTTTTTGTTTTGCCAAATGAATGACTTCATGTGTGGCCATTGAGTTATCTGAAATACTTGTATGACAATGCAAATCAACAATAGTCATAATCTTCCTCCTGTTCAGTTTGAACTCTCCTTTTTCTCCACCCTTAATGTTACCACTTAAATATAGAGAAATTGTTAGCCTATTGTAAAACACTGTGCAGGTTATTATTAATAGAATGTTAAGAGGAAACGTTTTACTATATAGTAGTAAAAAAAGCTTAAAGGAATTTCCCTTTAAGCTTTTTTACGGATGACCTACTACCGGATATTCATCTAACATCTGCTTTAATTCTTGAAGTAATCGTTGCAAATACGTTTGGTCTGAGACAAATTCAAATTGAAGAATAGCACGGCTTCCGATTGGGTAACAAGTCTCTCCAGACCAATGAATATGCCCTAACTTATTTATTTCACATTCAAAGTGAATGAAATCTTCTATAGTTTTCAACGTTGCTTTTCCCAACAAATTCTGTTCCATCGCCTTTAAGCCAGAATAAAAGTCTTGAATTTCGTCTGTTCTTACACTCCCATCGAAATCAACTGAATACCCTGGAATATCAATTTTGACATTCGCAATTAGCCAGTTTCCATCCCAATAATCAGAACTATTTGGGTATTCACGAGAAAAGACATTGATTTCGACTTTCGTTTCTTCTCCTAATAATTGAAACTGCACTTAACCAACTCCTTGAAGAATAGAAATAGTAAAGCTTTTTTTGTTCGTTTCGGACATATGTTCCACTATTCTCCGTATTTATGCCGTTTTTCCAATTGTTTCGGACACCTGTTCCGCTATTTCCTTATTTCCAGCGTCTATAGTTAATTCAAGAGTAAAATAACGGAACAAATGTCCGAATGGAGGGGATATTTTGCCCTTTTTTCTAGAATAGCGGAACCTATGTCCGATAGATTTGGCAAAGGGTTACTCATCATGTTCTAGTTGTTATTTTCGATTTTCAACATTAAGAAACACTCGATGTGTAAGAAACATAATGATAAACGCCGGCAAACTCGCTCCAAAAAAGATAAAGATACCTGGTATATAAGCAAAAACATAATAAACCGCGACTAAGCTAAATAAAATAGTGAGCGTATATAAAGGAGAAATGAACCCGAACAACACCGCTTTTTGAAAATATCGAAAAAAGGAAAACTTATAATGAACATAGACGGGAAAAAGAAAAACACCCATGATACTTACGAGTAATACAAGAATTAGTAAACTAGCAAAAATAAAACTCTGGATTGCACCTTGCACTTGTTGCAATAAAACAAAGTCGAAATAGATGATAAAAGCTATGGTCCCTAACACAAAACCAAATGCATTCGCTTTTAAAAACTCTTGTTTCACCGTTTGAAAAAAGGTTGAAAGAATCGGAATATCCACCTCACCACGAAGCCATTTTCGTATGACTGTATACGTGGCTACTGTTGCTGGCATAACTCCAAATATAACAAGACCTAGCAACGAAAAAAATACCCATAGCAAATTTAAATAGGCTAGCCTCACGATCCACTCACAAAGTTGATAAAGAAAACTTCCTTGTCTCAGCATGCCGCCATTCCTTTCTGGGGGTGTCAGTCACCCCAAAAAATCTCACCATTAACACTTCATTATAGGTGGTTAATAGAAAAAGAGCAACGCTAGAATCGTTGCTCTTTTTCGTGTTATGCTAGTTGACAACATGGATTCATTGGTTGGACTTTTGTTTTCTTAGATTTTAAGAACAACCACATACTCCACCTTTTCGTTTTAGGCCTACTACGGTAATTTGCTTCTTTAAATTGTTGGTAGATTTCATTCTGTTTATATTGCCGCTGGGCATGATAAAATAGTTCGTTTCTCATTTTCATTCTCCTTTTATAGACAACAGTCACCTGTTGTGCTTTCTTTTGATTGCTCAACATCTTCCCATGTATAGAAGAATTCCCATTCATTCCCATCAGGATCGGTGATCCAAAACTTATCTTGTCTCGCATAACAACAAACGGTGTTTTCTTCGGAAAACATAGCTAGTTTCGCTTGTTTCATTCTGTCTTTTTGTTGTTCAATTTCTTCTGGGGTATCTACTTGAATTCCAAAGTGCCCGACTTGATTACCAGAAACACTGTCTTTGGCATTTAACGTGAAATTCAAGTGTAAATCATTAATTAGAAATTTTGCATAATCTTCTTTTATTTTCACTGGCTCCTCTCCAAATAAAATTGAGTAAAACCGAATAGACTCCTCTACATTTGTTACGTTTAGACCAACATGTACATTCATTCATAATCGCTCCTTTAATCAATTATTTTTGATTAATAAATCAATAAAATTTGATTTATTATGTATAAATGAACGTCAGAAAGTTATTTCTGACGAAACAAACAACACAATTCTTCAGATAGTAAGTGGTTCACTTGGGTATCATTTAACTCATAATAACTCCAAGTTCCTTTTGTTTCTTTTTTTATTAGTTCTGCATCTAATAGCTGCTTTAGATGGTATGATATTTTAGATTGAGGCATATCAAACATTTCACTCAAATCACAAACACATACTTGCCCTTGCAAACTAAGAACATTCATAATTTGAAGACGTCTTGTATCTGCTAATGCTTTAAATTTCTTTTCATAGAAAGAAAAATCTTGTTGTTCTTTTGAGAGGTCAATAAGCGGAATCGATTTTAACAAGTAAACCACCTCATTTGTTTTTCTTACTTGTTATATTATACCTGTTTTTCCCAAAGTGCAAGTATTAAATCAAAAAAAGTTGATTTATTTTTCTAACAAACAAATCGAGCTTAGTTTTTCCCTAAGCTCGATTTTGCCCTTAATGCGTATACGTAAACCAATCGGTCGTATACTGAGGCCCTGATTTTTCGTAAGTAAAGCTATATTCCAATTGATCTCCACTAGATAAACTTCCTACAACTCGCTTCCATTCTCCATGGCTTTCGTTCATGCGATAGTTTAGTTGAGGTCCATTATTAATTTTTATATGCAAATCAACATAAATGGCTTCTGTAACAGGCTGAAAGAAAATCGTTGCCTCTTGTTCTGACTTATTCGTAATTCCTGCTATAAAATCATCATCAATTATCACATCATCATTATTCTCAGCTTGTTGCGAGAACTCAAACCAATTGACATTCATTAAATCTGTGTTCCCATCTCCAACAAACACTAGGTACAAATCGTGAATGCCGCTTACATTGACCGGAGCATTAACCGTAACCCATTGCTGCCAACCGCCTGTGTTTGTTACTTCCACCGTTCCGATGAGCGCACCTGTCACACTCCCTAATCTAAATTCAATAATTCCTCCTTCAGTATCTGTAGCAACTCGAGCTTGAACAGAAGAAGCGCCATTTCTAAAATCCACATTCTCATATTTAACCCAATCTCCAGAAGAAATCCAGCCGATATTTTCTTCACCGTCAATATCTTCAGTTCGTTCTGTTTGAATTCCACTCATCTCATCATATGTTTGGGCTTGAATTCGCTCAAATCCATTGCGAGGTGCTTCAGGTTCGCTCGGAACAGGTTCTGTAGGTTCACCTGGTTCTGCTTCACTCTCGCCGTTTCCAATGTTAAACCGATTTGGTTCAACCTCTATTGTATGTCCATCAGAAAAATGAACGGTAATCGGTTTGTCCGAGTAATTATAAGCGATATATGTTCGTTCCCCATTCTTTGTAAACACGGCATAAATCGGGTGATCAGCTGTAACAGTTGGGTCCACTTGACCAAGCTCGTATAAGTTGTGAATCCAATGATACGTTTGTGCTTTCGTGCTGCCTCTTTCTATCCACTTTTCATTACCAGGATTAAACAGCCCATACTCATCGATTGAGGCTTCCATTTGTTGCAATGCATCAGCGGGATTGGATAAAGCTCGGTACATCCACACCATATTTGACCATAGATTCCAATCTGTAGACCCATTTTCAGTTCGTAATGCTTCATAAGCTCGCTCGACATAATCAGGGTGATGACCTAAATAAAGGGATCCGCCATGGAATGGTAGCCAATTAATCGCGTATTTTTCAACCATTCCCGAATGCCACCATGTTGCATGGTCCATCTTCCCGCCCCAATTTATCGTCACAATTTCCGGACCGTATTCTTCAGGGAAAATCTCTTCATGTACGTCAAAAAAATACTCGTTAATCGCACTCATTTCAGTCGTGTATAAATAAATGGCACGGTCTCGCAGCTCTTTATTTCCTGTCGCTTCTGCCCATAAAATAACATTTGTCCATGCATGCATTGCTTCAGATGAAGACTCCTGATTATTTCCAGAATCGAATGTCGCCAACCCATCAGCCCACGAATTCCCTGAGTATGGATCAAACATTCGAATATAAGGGAACATCTCGTCGTCTCGTCCACCAGCAAAATCTCGTATTAATAACTCTACCATTCCGCCCCAATTGTCCTCTGCTGCCCATTGTGCATCAGTACGAGCAATTTCTGCAGCGGCTTTTACAAAATAGCCATAATGAAAATGGTGGTCATTAATTCGTGTTGCTGAGCTATGTGCAGCGTGATAGCCTAACAATGTCCCCCAATTCTCATTATAATAAAATAAATTTTTTCCCTTCAATTTCCCATGGCTATCTGTTGCTTGAAACCAATCTTCTAAAATCGTCTTTAATTCATTTCGGAACTGTTCAGCCAGTTCAGCTTCTCCCATTTGGTCAGCAATTGGTGCAAGCGTTGCAAGTTTCCCTAAATATTTTCCTAACTCATACGTATCAGAACCTGTTGGGTAATGTGATTTCGCATTATCTAGATATGATTTAAGTCGTTCTCTGTCATAGTTCCCTAAATCAGGTAAGGATGGCAATACCCCTGTGTACATTAATTCTGTTGAAAACTCTTTCCCTGGTAACATAAGCATGTTACCACGAATCGTTCGAATGCGATAATCATCTAACAACCGCTGTTCTGAAGCTTGTGTTAAATGACGGTATTGATGTGGATAAAGGGCAAAGATCGTTCCATCTGGAGCATCTTGTCGCTTCGCTTCTGTTGTGACTTTATACGTTGTGCTCACTTTTCCTGTCGTTTCATTATACTCCCAATCTGCAATAGCATCACGAACAACTGAATAGGCATATTCTTCAAATCGCTGTAACATTTGAACACGATTATCTGGCAATTTTGCAATAGAGACATAATCACTTTCAGTTGAAAGTGTTTTCGAATCAAGGCCTGTCCAATTTTCCCCTGGTAGGGCAAACGCAGCATAATGCTTATTATCATGAGTTGAAAACCCAATAATATGTCCCTGATTTTCCCAAATCGTCGGTTGAATATCAAACGTAAGTTCAGCAGTCCCCTCTTCATATTCAACAAAAAGATACGGCGAACCTACTCCATACGTGACACGCATTTTCCTTGTGTCATCTTCAAGTAACCCTCTCACATACCAGTCATTATAATCATCAACTAGGGCATGTTGAAACTGCTTTGTGCTTGAATGACCAATAATAAAGTCTGTGCCTATTGCTCCGTTGATATGCCAAGTTCCCGCTTCTTTGTTTTGATGGACAACCATATTGTGAGGAGCATCATAAAAAACATGGAAGCCTTCTTCTCGGTGACGAACACTAAAAGGATGAGGATATTGGTTCATCGAATACTGCTCAACAGCTAACGATCCCCACCAAGTATTTGTTTGCATTGGCCCAGTCACATGCTCCGAGCGATAAATTGTTTCTGGGGGTTCTCCTTGTTGCGCTTGAAAACCAGGATCAGAAATTCCACCGTAATCAATTGTCGGAAAAACGCTTGAATAACTTCCATTTCCTACCGATACTTCATTTGTATTAGCCACCGCTCCGCTACCCATCGTAATGGCAATAAAACCAAAGAACAAACACATGAGTACTCCAACAAAATTTCTTTTCATCCAATTCCTCCTTATTTTGTTTTCATGCTAATACTAAAGCGCTTTCGAAACTCTCCATATTTTTCTCCTAGTCCAACTCATTTTAGAAACTCAACTTTTCTTTACTCTATGATTTGCCTTTAGACTAGTATGGATAGGACAACGTGTCAACAGTGTTATCACAATATTCAGCAACTCGGTTCAAACGTTCTATATAGTCAACAAAAGGCTACAAAATCCATCATCGCCAGCCGTGCGATACTCACAGTACTTATAAGCTATGTTTTTTCAAAAAAAAGGAATCCCCACAAAGGCTTTGTTTCGCCTTTGTGGGGATTCTTGAAGCATCTACAAGTTAAAGAAGTTCATTGACTTGTTTCATTAACTCTTGCTTGACTGTTTCAAGCCATGATTGGCTCTCAATTAATGTATCTCGTTTTACACTAAAGTAAAACTTAATTTTCGGTTCTGTTCCTGATGGTCTCATACAAACCCATGTACCATCTACTAATGTATATTTTAATACGTTCGAAACAGGTAAATCGATTATTTCCTTTTGATTTGTGTCCAAATATAATCGCTCACTGCTTAAAAAGTCTTCTGCAAACGTTACTTTTTGTCCGGCAATAGACGTAATCGGATTTGAGCGGAAATGAGCTAAAATCGACTGAATTTTTTCCACACCCGCTTTTCCTTTTAATGTTAACGATTGTAAGCCTTCTTGATAAAATCCATACTTTTCAAACACTTCAAGCAAACCATCATATAAAGTCATACCACGTTGCTTATAATACGCGGTTATTTCAGCTGCCATTAAACACGCTTGAACAGCATCTTTATCACGAACAAAATCACCAATGAGGTAACCATAGCTTTCTTCATAGCCAAATAAGAAAGTTTTGCTATTCTCAACCTTGTACTCATTTATTTTTTCACCGATAAATTTAAAGCCTGTCAACGTATCCACGCACTCTATCCCATAATGTTGGGCAATCGAACGGCCAATATCAGATGTAACGATTGTCTTTAAGACGACTCCATTTGAAGGAAGAACTCCTTGTTCTTTCTTTTGAGAGAGAATATAGTCAAGCATGAGTGCTCCTGTTTGGTTCCCTGTTAGCACTTGATATTCACCGTCATGATTTTTCGTCGCCACACCGACTCTGTCTGCATCAGGATCGGTTGCGATTAAAACATCAGCTTGAGTTCGCTTTCCAAGTTGAATAGCAAGGGCAAACGCTGCATGTTCTTCTGGATTAGGTGAGGATACCGTTGAAAAATTAGGATCCGGTAGTTCTTGTTCTTTCACAATCTCTACATTTGTGAACCCTGTTGTTTCAAAAATCCGCTTGACTGGGATATTCGCCGTTCCATGAAGTGGTGTGAAAACAATCGAAACATCTTTTCCATTTTCTTGAACCAATTCCGGGTTGACAATGATCGTTTGTAATTCTGTATTATAAGCAAAATCCACTTCTTCACCGATAACTTTTAATAGCTGTGATGCTTTTAATTCATTTTCATTTCCTACTTCAATCGCTAACTCATCTTCTACTTCATTTACTTTTTCCACTAAAGCATCCGCTGGTCCTGGTGGCAACTGACATCCATCTGGACCATACACTTTAAAACCATTGTATTCAGGCGGATTATGGCTTGCTGTAATAACGATACCTGCATATGCTTGTAGATGGCGCACAGCAAAAGAAAGCTCCGGAGTAGGTCGCAACTCTTGGAATATGTATGTTTGGATCCCATGGTTTCCTAACGTTAATGCCGCTTCTAACGCAAACTCAGGAGACTTATGTCTAGAATCATAGGCGATGACAACGCCTTTTTTCTTTGCTTCTTCTCCAAATCCTTCAATATAGCGAGCTAATCCTTCTGCTGCTTTTCTAATTGTATACGTGTTCATTCGATTTGGCCCAGGTCCGATTTCACCTCTCATACCACCTGTTCCAAACTCTAAGTTTTTATAAAAGCAGTCTTCAAGCGCAACTTCATTTCCTTCGAGTTTTTGTAAAGCTGCTTTTAGTTCTTGATCTAATGCATAATTTGATTTCCACTTATCATACTCTTTTCTCCAGTCCATAGTGGCCTCCTTTAAAATCTCTCTACCTATATTTACTATAATAAAGGTTTTTTAGCAAAAAAAGAATAGAGTTTTTGTGTTAATCACTAGTTTAATTAATAAGAAAAACGCGGAGCGTCTTTTCTTTCAAGCGAAGTGCGGAGCCCTGCCCGCTTTTTACAGTGAACCACAAGTGCTTTTCTTGGGGTGAAACGCGCAGGTGCGCAGCCTTCGCTCTTCTAGAATAAGCTTTCACAGCTTCGTTACTATACCAAAATTTTTATACTTTCTTATCTTTTAAGAAAAACGCGGAGCGTCTTTTCTTTCAAAGCTTCACTGCTACACCAAAATTTTTATCTTTTCAAAAAAGGTGTTTAAAAAAGGAAATCATTCCTTTTTTAAACACCTTAGATTTCTTATTGCTACTGATTCACTTCTTGCAAGAGCCAATTTGGAATCGGCTGACTAAAGTCAAATTCGTCTTTTGGGTCACGGCGACTTTCTGGCATCACGTCACCCTCTACCTTTACAAGAAATTGATTTACATACCGATTGCTATTATCTGACACTTCGACCTGCCCTATCCAAGTTCCTGGCATCGAAAAAATAACTTCTGCCTCGTATAACCCATCTTCGACATGATGCATCGGTTTTGTTAAATGGTGAACCATCTCAGGCATATCAAAGGTTAGAGACACATTCGCATTTGTAAGCGCCTCGTCCCATTGGTCATGAAGAAAAATTTGAACCGAGGTCACTTCTCCCGTCTGATATCGCTCTTGTTCTACAACTGTCATTTTCCAATTTGTTTGTAATGTTTCTTTCATGATTAATGTATAACTTACCCATGTCGTAACTAGAATGAAAGCAATGGCTAAGAAAAACGATGTTATCGGATGTTTAAAAATAATTTTTTCTACATTCACATCTTTCTCCTCCCTTTCCTCCTTCCCATCCTTGCCATAGATTTCAATACATAAACATACACATCCATATTTTGCGCAAACTATCCTAAAAGGAGGGAGACCATGCCTGAATTACCGGAAATGGAAACATACAAAAAATTACTTACTCCTTTTATTACAACATCGCCAATCACAGCCATCGAGATTAATCGTGCAAAGTCAGTGAATCTCGCGCCTGCACAATTTCAGCAAATCGTGGTAGGAAACAATATCACGTCAATTGAACGTAGAGCGAAATATTTATTATTCCATCTTCAATCTGGACATGTTTTATTATTGCACCTCATGCTCGGTGGCTGGATGTTCGTTAGTCAAAACGGAGAAAGTCCAAATCGAACAAAGCAAATCATTCTTACATTCGGGAATTCAACGTCGTTATATTTTATTGGATTACGCTTAGGCTATTTGCATCTTTTATCGATAAAGGAATGTGAAGAGATCGTAAATAAGCTAGGGCCTGAACCGCTGCACCCTGCTTTTACTCAAGCAGACTTCCACTCGAAACTCGAAAAAAAACGGAGTCTTTTAAAAACGCTACTCGTCAATCAACAATTTTTATCTGGCATTGGAAACTTTTATTCTGATGAAATATTATTTGATGCTAAACTACTGCCATCCAGAACTGTCAACACGTTAATGGAGTCCGAAAAGTTAACACTATATCATAGTATTAAAACCGTTTTACAAAAAGCGGTTCAATTTGGTGGATACATGGATCACCCGCTTTATGAAACCGACACACTAACAGGGTCTTTTGTAAAACAAGCTGCAGTATATGACCACGAGGGTGCACCTTGCTTCCGTTGCTCCACACCTATTGTTCGCACAGAGTTATCCTCGAAAAAATGCTTTTATTGCCCTACATGTCAAAAATAAGAAAAAACGAGAGCGTTTCCGAAGATGTCATTGCTATGCACAAACATCCCATATCTCATTTTCTGCGGTCAGAGCAATCGTTATTTGTGAACATTATACGGGTTTCCGTTTTTTAGCGGCCACAGGAGCGCTTATTAACGCAAAAACAACGCTATTTCTAGCGATATATTATGATTAACTGCTCCTGTGTCCACCAACATTCCAAAACGCTAGCCATGTTCACAGATAACGGTTTTCATGACCGCTTCATTACCATAAACAGCCCAAACCCCTATTCATTCTGAGCTATGTTTTACACAGGTCGACTATTTTATAGTACGCTAATCAACTAAAAAAAGCTGTCGAGTATTTCTCGACAGCTTACATCATGTATTTTATTTATCTAATTCATACTGAATTCGATAAATATCATTTCTTCGGTCACGTAATTGGTTGACAGTTCCTGATTTCCGATGTCGACGTAATATTTCAAGGTCAACATCTGCCACAACAACCGTATCAATATTCGGGTTACATTCTCCTGCAATGCCATCTCGTGGGAAAGAAAAATCAGACGGTGTAAAAATCCCAGACTGGGCATATTGGATATCCATATTTTCAACATCTGGCAAGTTTCCAACAGTTCCCGAAATCACCGTATACACTTGGTTTTCAATGGCACGTGCTTGTGCACAGTACCTAACACGTAAATAGCCTTGTCTTTCATCTGTACAGAACGGCGTAAAAATAATATTGGCTCCCTTTTCCGTTGCAATCCTTGCTAACTCAGGAAACTCCACATCATAACAAATTTGAATGGAAATCTTGCCACAATCTGTATCAAACACTTTCACTTCATCACCTTGGCTAATCCCCCAATATTTCCGTTCATTTGGTGTAATATGAAGTTTATACTGTTTTTCAATTGTTCCATCTCGACGAAATAGGTAGGCGATGTTGTAAATTTTATTATTTTCCTCCACAAAATGGGAGCCGCCAATAATATTAATATTGTACTTAACCGCTAAATCAGTAAACACTTGAATATATTGTTCTGTGAATTCCGTTAAGCGGCGAATGGCACGACTCGGACTTTTTTCTGGTAAAAACGAAAGTAACTGTGTTGTAAAAATTTCAGGAAACACAGCAAAATCTGAACCATAGCTTGCAGCGACATCAGTGTAATATTCACACTGTACTGCAAAATCTTCAAATGAATTAATTTTTTTCATCATATATTGAATCGATGTAATTCGAACCGGAAAAGAAGTTTTGAATTGTCTACGCGACGTTGCCTTGTAATCAATATTGTTCCATTCCATTAAAGTCGCATATCTCATCGAAGCTTGATCATCTTCTAAATAATTTTTGTTAATTCGTTTTAATGTAAATCCATTTATAATTTGAAAAGTAAGAACAGGGTCGTAAATATTATGGATACTCACTTGTTCCACATATTCTCTCGGGGTATATTGTGTGGCGTATTTATAATAATTAGGAATACGTCCACCGATTATGATACTTTTTAAATTTAATCTTCTCGCTAAATCCTTTCTTGCTTCATATAAGCGCCGACCAATTTTCATTCTTCGATAGTCTGGATGCACCATCACTTCTATACCATATAAATTAAAACCTTCAGGATCATGATTCGTTATATAGCCATCGTCCGTAATGTCATCATACGTATGCTGGTCATCATATTCATCAAAGTTAACAATAAGACTAGAACAAGAGCCTATAATCTTGCCATCATATTCAACACAAAGCTGTCCTTCTGGAAACATCGATAAATGACTTTCTAAATGCTCCACTTTCCATGGTTCCATATTCGGAAAACATATTTTTTGCAAATCAATTATCGCTTGAAAATCTTTCGGTAAAATATTTCGAATTTCTATTTTCTTTTCAAATTTAGAAACGTCTATTTTATTTGTCATCGTACCTTTTTCTCTCCTTACTTTTTAACTCTCCCTATCATCATACTTGTTTTTTTGGACGAGCAAAACGATATACTCTTATCTTTTTATTCCCTCATCCTAAATAAAAAAACCTATTAGAAAAGAAGAGGAGAACGAACCTCTATTTTCTAATAGGCTTTTTGTTATGCAACTACAGATTCTACAACAGAAATATGAATATCAATTTCACCAATCGGACTTTGATGAGGAATCGAGATAAAAGTTTGTTTTGAACGGAATTGGGATTCTCCATCATTCACGATAGGAGGTGTTACATCAATAATGCACTCTTCTTTCGATAGTTCAGTCGCGGTTGTGCCTGCCACCCAATTTCCAAATTCTTGAACAGCACTCCAACCCATTTCATCTAAAGTCGTAATTTCCATGCCACCCATCATAATTCCGACTAATTTTTGAGCTGTATCTTTGGAGAATGAACAAATAATCTGCCCACTTAACTGGCCCTTTACTCCTAGTAGTACTGAAACTTGATTTGATGATACCGAGCCAATGTTCACGGTTGGCTTTTGTTGTTGGACATCAACACCAAAATGTGATTGAAGAATTGTTTTCGTTGCTCTACATATCGCATTTATATGGTTTGCTTTCATAAAAAAATCACTCCTGATAATATTTTGTTTTTTCCGAATATTACGTCTCTTTTAGTTACTCTAATTCTATACTACCACAAAATTTTTCTGTTCAACTGATTTCTCTACAATATAACACAACTATAGAACTAGATAATACATGTATTTTCTGTTAATCTAAAACTTTGAATTAGAAAACTTAAACTATAATGACTACATCCAACGTGCTTTTCTTATCACTTTCTTAATCTAGGTCTTTAGTATATACCTTTTTTCATATTTCGACAATATTCTTCTTTCATTTATATAAATGGAATTTTTTATATAATGCTCCATATCCATAATTGAAGATTGTAAATCAAGATTTGTAAGGTTTTGTAACAGTAAATTTTTTATAGATTTTGTAAAGATGAAGGTGATTATTTACAGATGTAGAAACTAAAAATTAATGAACTAAATTTCGTCGAAAGGGAGTGGTGGTAATATTATCCACAACATTCATTAGTGAATTTGATTTATTTTTATTTCACCAAGGAAACTTATTTGAGAGTTATAATATGCTTGGCTCACACCCCTTTTCTCTTCATGGGAAACAAGGAGTTCGCTTTTCAGTTTGGGCTCCGCATGCAAAAAAAATATTTGTTGTCGGAGATTTTAATAATTGGAATGGTAAGCGTTATCCAATGCATATGATAAATGAGTCTGGGGTATGGGCTTGCTTTATTCCCGATTTACCATCTGGAAGCTTATATAAATATGAAATTCATACTGAGTCTGGCTCTATACTTTTAAAGTCTGACCCTTATGCTTTTTATTCAGAACTTAGACCAAACACTGCTTCAAAAGTATACGATATTAACAGTTATGTTTGGCATGATGACAGTTGGCAAAAGCAAAAACAAAAACAACAGCATTTCCAAAAGCCAGTTCTGATTTATGAAGTGCATTTAGGTTCATGGAAAATTCATGCCCACGAAACATATTTAACGTATCGCGAACTCGCACAACATCTTGTCCCTTACGTCGTAGAAATGGGTTATACTCACATTGAATTGTTGCCAATAACTGAGCATCCATACGATCGTTCTTGGGGCTATCAAACAACAGGGTATTTTTCCGTCACAAGTCGTTTTGGCCCCCCTGAAGACTTCATGTATTTTATCGATACATGCCATCAAAACAATATCGGGGTTTTTCTTGATTGGGTCCCAAGTCATTTTTGCAAAGATGACCATGGTCTTAGAATGTTTGATGGTCAACCTTTATACGAATATGATGACCCAAGAAAAGCTGAAAAACATGAGTGGGGTACTCTAACTTTCGACTTTGGTAAGCCAGAAGTGATTAGTTTTCTTATTTCAAATGCTTTATTTTGGCTTGAGAAATATCATATTGATGGACTGCGAGTAGATGCTGTTTCTAGTATGCTTTACTTAAATTATGGTCATTCCTCTGAAGAGAAAATCGTCAACGAATTTGGTGGCGAAGAAAATTTAGAAGCCATTGAATTTATACAAAAATTAAATAAAACCATCTTTGCCTCATATCCCTCAACTTTTATGATGGCAGAAGAAGCAACAGCATGGCCACTCGTTACCTCTCCTACTTATGTTGGTGGTCTAGGATTTAATTATAAATGGAATATGGGTTGGATGAACGACATGCTTCGTTACATGGAATTAGACCCAATTTATCGCAAATGGAATCATAACTTAATCACGTTCTCCTTTATTTACACCTTTTCAGAAAATTTCATCTTACCTTTATCTCATGATGAAGTTGTTCATGGGAAAAAATCGTTACTAAATAAAATGCCCGGTGATTATTGGCAGAAGTTTGCAAACCTTCGTTTATTTTTTTCTTATCTCATTGCACATCCTGGAAAAAAGCTGATTTTTATGGGGGGCGAATTCGGTCAATTTGACGAGTGGAAAGACATGACTGAATTGGATTGGCAACTGCTTGACTACCCTTCTCATAAACAAATGCATCGTTACACGAAAGAGTTACATCACTTTTATCTAGCAGAACCTTCTCTTTGGGAGCTTGATCATAATCCTGATGGTTTTGAATGGGTTGACCCCCACAATCATGAACAAAGTATTATTGCCTTTATGCGAAAGGCAAAGGGTCAAAACGACTTTTTACTCTTTGTTTGCAATTTCACTCCAATTGTTCGTTATGACTATCATATTGGCGTTCCAGTCAAAGGAACGTATAGCGAAGTCTTTAATAGTGATGACGAAAAGTTTGGTGGTTCCAACCAAATACATCACACAGATTTACACAGTGAACCTACCGCATGGCACAACCAGCCATACCGAATAACGATTAAAGTACCACCTTTATCAACCGTTGTGTTCAAGTTAAAAGCTTTAGACATAAATAACTGAAATGAGGGGAGATAGAAACATGAAAAAAAGATGTGTAGGAATGCTACTTGCTGGCGGAGAAGGAAAACGTCTTGGATTACTTACGAAAAACATTGCCAAACCAGCTGTTCCCTTTGGAGGGAAATACCGGATTATTGATTTCACCCTAAGCAATTGCACAAACTCAGGAATTGATACGGTTGGGGTTTTAACCCAATATGAACCGTTAACATTAAATGCTCACCTCGGAATTGGTTCACCATGGGATTTAGACCGTCGAGATGGTGGCGTGTCCATTTTGCCCCCTTTCATGGCAAAGAAAGGGGCGTCTTGGTACCAAGGAACTGCTGATGCGATCTACCAAAATATAAGTTTTATCGAACAATACAATCCTGACTTTGTGCTTGTCATTTCTGGTGACCACATTTATAAAATGAATTATTCTGCGATGATTGATTTTCATACGAAACATAATGCTGAGGCTACCATTTCTGTTATCCAAGTACCTTGGGAAGAAGCAAGTCGTTTTGGCATTATGAACACCGGAAAACATCATCGAATTACAGAGTTTGAGGAAAAACCTGAAAACCCGAAAAATAATATGGCTTCGATGGGAATTTACATTTTTAATTGGAGCATTCTTAAATCATACTTACTTGAAGATGCAAAAAATATCCATTCTAGCCATGACTTTGGTAAAGATATAATTCCTGCTATGCTCGATGACAATCGTAATATGGTTGCCTTTCCGTTTAATGGGTATTGGAAAGACGTCGGTACTGTCCGAAGTTATTGGGAAGCAAATATGGATTTGTTAAAAGACTCTCCTTCCTTGCAATTAAATGATGTTCATTGGAGAATTTTTTCTGTTAATCCAAATCAACCCCCGCAGTTCATCTCACCTACTGCAAAAGTAAGTTGTTCGTTAATCAATGAAGGCTGCATTATCCATGGTACTGTAGCAAACTCCATTCTTTTTTATGGTGTGGAAATCAAAGAACAAACGACAATCAAACATTCGGTTATTATGTCAAACGTGTCCATCGGAAAAAATGTCGTCATTGAAAGAGCCATCATTAATGAAGGAACCGTCATTCCTAACAATGTTTGCATTAAACCAACAGACCCTAATGACATTATTGTCTTAGACAAAGATTCTATTATTGCAGATTATGCGATTGCAAACTAATAACAAAAGGAGGAACACGAAATGGAAACAATGCTAGGTGTTATCAATTTAGATTCTGAGCATGATTTTTTAAATGAGCTAACATATTTTCGTTGTGGTGCAGCTACTCCTTTTGGTGGAAGATACCGATTGATTGATTTTGTTCTTTCCAATATGACAAATGCAAATATCCGGGATATCGCCGTTTTTACTAGAAAAAAATATCGCTCTTTAATGGACCATCTAGGAACCGGCTCATCTTGGGACCTTGATAGAAAACATGGGGGATTATTTATCCTTCCCCCTGACTGGAACGATCCAACCGATATTTCGAAAGGTGATTTTCAACATTTTCATAACAATCGAGATTTCTTTTCTCGCTCTACCTCTCAATATGTCTTAATTTCTGGCAGTCAGCATATTTGTAACATCAACTATAACGAAGCATTAGAAGCCCATCTTTCATCAGGGGCAGATATCACTGTCCTTTATAAATCAATGGATATGCTTGAAGACGAACATCAGCATTGCTTTAAGCTTCACATGAACCCATTAGGAAGAGTCATGGAAATCACAAAAGACCATTATAATCATAATGTCTTTTTAGGGATGTTTATCCTCAAAAAAAGTCTCCTGCTCGAACTTGTGGACCATTGCATTGCTCGTGGTATGAGTAATTTCTTTGAAGATGGAATCATCCAACATCTATCTTCTCTTATTGTGTATGGGGTTCCGTATCATGGTCATCTTGCTGTCATTAATTCTATTGAAAGCTATTATAAACACACGATGTCTTTGCTAAATCCGGACGTGTATCAAAGTTTATTTTTCCAAGACCAACTAATTTTCACAAAAGTAAAAGATGAGCCACCAGCAAAATATTTAACGGGCTCAAAAGTAAAAAATTCACTTGTAGCCAATGGTTGTATCATTGAAGGCGAAGTAGAAAATTGTGTGTTATTTCGTGGTGTTCACATAAAAAAAGGAGCTAGCATCAAAAATTCCATTATTATGCAACGTTGTGAAATCGAAGAAAACGTTAGGTTAGACCGAGTTATTATTGATAAAGATGTTCATTTATTGGCTGATCGCACGTTAATCGGGGCCGCTAAACAACCTTACGTTGTCGCGAAACGAAAAGTGATTTAATCTTTTTTGGAAATAAGGAGCTGGAAACTATGAATATTGTATTTGTTGCTTCTGAATGTTCCCCTTTTTGTAAAACAGGAGGGTTAGCCGATGTTATCGGCTCCCTTCCATCTGCTTTACGAAAACAAGGGGCAAACATCCGTGTCATATTACCCAAGTACAGTGTAATCGATGATGCCTTTAAACAAGAAATGCATCATATGACATCATTCACGGTCCATGTAAGTTGGCGTAAGCAATATTGTGGCATTGAAACACTGACCAAAGATGGAATTACTTATTATTTTATTGATAATGAATATTACTTTAAACGCGACCATTTATACGGCTATGACGACGATGCAGAACGGTTCATCTTTTTTTGCCATGCTGTATTAGAAGCTCTTCCTATGCTTGATATCAAACCACATATTCTTCATTGCCATGACTGGCAAACAGCTCTTATTCCTGCTTACGTAAGAACGACCTACCAAGATCATCCGGTTTATAAACATACAAAAACAGTATTTACGATCCATAATTTAAAATACCAAGGCATTTCCTCACCTACTATTTTTCAAGATATGCTCCATTTTCCACCTGAACATTATTATAGCTTGGAATTTAATCATACCATTAACTTTATGAAAGGAGCGATTGTCCACGCACACCTTGTCACAACAGTAAGTGAAACGTATGCAGCAGAAATTCAAACAGAATATTACGGGGAAGGCTTACATCAGCTTCTTACCGAACGGAATACTTCCATAGTTGGCATTGTAAACGGGATTAATACAGGTGAATACAATCCAGAAACAGACCGCCACCTCCACTTTCACTATTTGCATTGTCAACAAGGAAAAGAAAAAAACAAAGCGGTCTTGCAAGAACAAGTCGGTTTGCCAGTTCGAAACGATATTCCAGTTATTTCGGTTGTGACTCGCTTAGTCGAACAAAAAGGGCTTCCCCTTATTCAGCACGTGTTTGCTGAATTGATGTCACTGGACATTCAATTTATCTTATTAGGAACAGGTGATGCGGAATTCGAACAGTTCTTTCTCGAAGCTCAATCCCGTTACAAAGACAAAGTTTCAGTTCACCTTACATTTAATGAAGCTTTTGCAAGACAAATTTATGCTGGTTCAGATTTCTTTTTAATGCCATCGCGTTTTGAACCTTGTGGAATTGGGCAATTACTTGCTCTTCGTTATGAAACCGTTCCGATTGTACGAGAAACAGGAGGCTTAGCCGACACCGTTATCCCTTTTGACACGGACACTCAAACTGGCTATGGTTTTACATT
The DNA here is from genome assembly GCF_022812285.1 of Alkalihalobacillus sp. LMS39. Classification (NCBI taxonomy): domain Bacteria; kingdom Bacillati; phylum Bacillota; class Bacilli; order Caryophanales; family Bacillaceae; genus Alkalihalobacillus; species Alkalihalobacillus sp. LMS39. The sequence goes on along the minus strand of NZ_CP093300.1, from coordinate 1,515,396 downwards.
TGAAAACTACAACGCTCACGATATGTTATATACCGTTCAATATGCTGTTTCCATCTTTCATGAAAAAGAAAAATGGCATCGACTTCTTGCAAATATTTATGACACAAACTTCAGTTGGGATGAATCTGCCAAGCGCTATCAGACGTTATATCATAATATTCTGTAGTATATTGTTTTTCTCTTTATGAATGGAGCGGTAAACGAAGAGCTAGTGCATTCTTCTCAACCGTTAAATAAAAAAGGAGTGGAGATCGATTTGAGCGTTTTCAAAAACAAAAAAGCATTTAAACAAGCATTAATTGAAAAAGTGGAAATGAAATTAGGAAGAGCATTTAAAGCGGCAACTCCAACTGAAGTATTTCAATCTCTAGGTGATTTATTAAAAGAGCAAATGAATAAAAATTGGATTTCTACTAATGAAACCTACATTAAAAACAAAGAAAAACAAGTGTATTATTTTTCGATGGAGTTTTTATTAGGACGTTTAGTTGAAAGTAATTTGCTAAACATGGGGGCTCTCCACATTGTAAAAGAAGGCTTAGAAGAATTAGAGCTAGACCCTACCGAAGTGTTTGAACAAGAGCATGATGCAGGCTTAGGAAATGGTGGACTTGGCCGCTTAGCCGCTTGTTTTCTTGATTCACTCGCCTCTCTACAGTATGCTGGTCATGGATACGGAATTCGTTATAAATACGGATTATTTGAGCAAAAGATTATTGATAGTAATCAAGTGGAACTACCAGACTATTGGTTAAAAGAAGATTATGTATGGGAAGCTCGCCGTTCAGATAAGACCGTTGAAGTCCGATTTGGAGGAACAGTTGAAGTCGAAGAAACCGCTTCTTCCCTTCTGTTTCATCATAAAGATTATGAAACGGTTCTTGCTGTACCTTATGACGTGCCAATTGTAGGCTATCAAAATAAAACAGTGAACACGCTCCGGTTATGGAGTGCAGAAGCGATTCCAAACGATGAGCATTTACGGCCGTCTTCGTCACACGACTATCATCACTATTTACAATATAAACGATCTGTCGAATCCATTTCAGAATTTCTTTATCCTGATGATTCTCATTGGGAAGGCAAACTACTAAGAATCAAACAACAATACTTTCTTGTGTCTGCTGGAGTTCAAAGCATTTTATCCATGTATAAGGAAAAATATGAAAGTCCACTTTCACAACTGCCTGAAAAAATCTCCATACAAATTAACGATACACATCCTTCTTTAGTTATCCCAGAACTTATGCGGATTTTAATGGATGAAGAAGGGCTTGGTTGGGAGGAAGCTTGGACAATTACGGCCAATACAGTCGCATATACGAACCATACAACATTAAGTGAGGCTTTAGAGAAATGGCCTGTAACAATGATCCAGCAATTGCTTCCACGTATTTTTATGATTATTAATGAAATCAATGAACGATTCTGTCAATCGCTTTGGTTTGACTTTCCAGAAAAACAGGAGCTAATCTCTGATTTGGCTGTTATTGCTCATGACCAAGTACGCATGGCTCATTTGGCCATCGTAGGAAGTTATAGTGTAAATGGTGTCGCTAAAATTCATACAGATATTCTAAAGAAAAAAGAGATGTCACATTTTTATTCGGTTTTTCCAGCGAAATTTAATAATAAAACAAATGGAATTACTCATCGGCGTTGGCTTTGTAATGCAAACCCTTCCCTTGCTGCATTGATTACAGACGCAATAGGAAAACGCTGGATAACTCAACCAAAAGAATTAATTAGTTTATTAAAGTATGCATCAGATTCTTCTTTTCAAGAGAAAATAGCAAATGTAAAGCTTCAAAACAAAACGAAGCTCGCTCAGTTTATAAAAGAGCATACTAATATTACTGTTGACGAACATTCTATTTTCGATGTTCAAATCAAGCGGCTTCATGGTTATAAACGTCAGCTTTTAAACATTTTTCACATTATCCACCTATACCATTCTTTACGTGAAAATCCGACAATGGATATTGTTCCAAGAACATTTATCTTTGGTGCAAAAGCAGCTCCAAGTTACCATTTCGCCAAGCAAGTGATTAAACTCATTGTTACAACAGCTAATATCATTAACAACGATCCTCTTATAGCTGGAAAAATAAAGATTGTATTTTTAGAAAATTACAGTGTCACTCTTGCTGAAAAAATAATTCCTGCCACAGATATTAGTGAGCAAATTTCTACTGCAAGTAAAGAAGCTTCAGGGACAGGAAATATGAAATTCATGATGAATGGTGCTTTGACACTCGGTACACTTGATGGTGCTAATATTGAAATTAAAGATATGGTTGGACTAGACAATATTTTTATATTTGGATTAACGGCTGATGAAGTGTTATCTCATTATCAATATGGTGATTATTCTGCACATGGCATATATCAAAATGACGAAAGAATCAAACTCATTTTAGACCAGTTACATGATGGTTTCTTCTATAAAGATGACATTGAGTTTAAAGATATTTATTACTCGATTTTATCAAATAATGATGAGTTTTTTGTTTTAAAAGATTTTGATAGCTATGTGGAAACACACCAAATGGTGGAACAATGTTATCGAAACCAATCTGACTGGTTGAAAAAGAGCATTACAAACATTGCTCACTCCGGGAAATTCTCGAGTGATCGAACGATTTCAGAATACGCTTCAGATATATGGGGTATTAGACCTATAAAAATTAAATAATTTTTATTTTTCTATAATTTAAGTCATATTTTTATACCAAAAACTAACATTAAATGATAGAATAGAGTGTAAGATGACCTAAAAATCAATCTTTTTAGGTCATTTCTCATCCAGTCTATGTTGCTAAGGAGGGTATTTTCTTGGAATTAAAGGACATAAAAGTATTGATTTGTGATGATTCTGTATTAATTCGAAAGAAGTTGAAAGAAGCGTTAACTAACTTAGGGTGTGAAACGATTATTGAAGCCGAAGATGGACAAGTTGCTGTACACCGATGTAAAGAGCATTATCCAGATATTGTGTTTTTAGACATCGTAATGCCCGAGAAAGATGGAATTACTGCATTAACAGAAATTAAAGAGGTTTCACCAGATACTAAAGTTGTCATGGCATCATCAGCTGGAACACAATCTCATTTAAAAAAGGCAATTCAATTAGGAGCGTATGATTTTATACAAAAACCACTAAATAATGAGGCAATTGACCGCGTGTTACAAAAGGTATTGTCTGAAAGTGAGGAGTCTCATGTTTAGTCAATATTTTGGTCATTATTTATTAAATAAAACTATTGTAACAACCGAACAATTGCAGAAGGCATTAGAGCTTCAAAAATCGACACATCTAAAACTTGGCGTACTGGCGATTAATGAAGGATTTATGTCAGCTACACAAGTCGAAGAAACTCATCAAAAGCAGATGCAAATGGACAAACGTTTTGGGGAAATCGCCCTACAATTGGGATATTTAACAGAGCCTCAATTATCACAGCTATTAGCGGCACAAAAAGAAAGTCACCTTGTTTTAGGACAAGTGTTAGTAGACGAAAATATTTTAACACTTGAGCAATTATCTGAGGCGTTATCGTCATATAAGCGGGATCATAGTTTATCTGACGAACAGTTTCAAGCGATCACAAAAGGTGATGTTGAACTGTTACTTAATCAAATGTTACATTTAGAGGCTTCTTCAGATAAGCCACTTCTTTTAGACTATATTACTTTATTTGCCAAAAATATCATTCGCTTTGTAGATGAGCAATTACATATGGAAACGCTACCTACAACGAATGTACTTTCAGGAGACCGTATCGTATATCAAAAAATCCATGGAGATATCGAGCTTTTTACCGCGATTATCGCAGAAGAAACGGTTTTTCTTGATATCGCAAGTAAATATTCTCAAGAAGCTCTTTCTTCGATTGATGAATTAGCAGAAGCTTCTGTAAGTGAATTTTTAAATTTACACAACGGATTAGTGACCGTTAATCTTTCAAACCAAGGCACTGAATTAGATATGGAACCTCAACAAGTTGTAGCAAACGGAACGATCCAATCGTTCCAAGATGCAAGTATCGTAAAGGTGACCATTTCCTCAGGTAGCTTTACACTTTTTATTTCTAAAAAACCACCTGTCATTTCATGATGTGAAATGCTTAAGAAAAACGCGGAGCGTCTTTTCTTTCAAGCGAAGTGCGGAGCCCTGCCCGCTTTTAACAGTGAACCCCAAGTGCTTTTCTTGGGGTGAAACGCGCAGGTGCGCAGCCTTCGCTCTTCTAGAATAAACTTTCAAAACTTCACTGCTACACCAAAATTTTTATACTTTCATATCTTTTTAAAGTAAACGAAACGCCTTTGAGAAAGTTATCTCAAAGGCGTTTTCGCATATCAGCAGTTAGTTAATTTCTTAAATCCAAAATGCTTGTTATCCTTTTTCAACAGATTGACGAATTTGTAATGCTAACACTGGATCATCTGTAATAATGCTGTCACAGCCTAGTTGTAACGATAAAGCAATAAATTGCTCATCATTTACGGTATAAGGTCTTACTTTAATTCCATTCGCAACTAATGCCCCAATTTCTTGTGGAAGCATTAACGCATAGAAATAGTGAAAATCCATGTCTACTCCGATTGACCTTATATACTGCACCGGGTTTACCAATCCGGAAACAACTAAAATAGCGGTTTGTAACTCAGGATATTTTTGTTTCGCCTGAAGAACGATATGATGGTCAAACGAAGATAAAATTACCCTTGATAAAATCCCTGCTGTCACCACTTGAGACATTACAGCCTCTAGTAACTGGTCTCTTTCAAATGCAGGTCCTTTTAACTCAATGTTAACAATTAAATCGGTTTGTTGAAACCACTCAATAAATTCGGATAGTGAAGGGATTCGTTCTGCCTCAAATGTTGGGTCAAACCATAGTCCAGCACTTAATGTGTGTAATTCTTCATATGTATGGTCCCTTACCATTCCTTTTCCCGTTGTCGTTCGTTCTAGTGTAATATCGTGAATAATAACGGGCACTCCATCTTTTGTTAATTGTACATCGAGTTCTATCCCCTCTGCGCCTGTCGTTTCGGCCGCTTTAAATGCTGCCATTGTATTTTCTGGGTAGTCACTAGAGTATCCTCTATGAGCAAAAATTGTGGTCAAATTCGTCCCTCCTGAATATGCTATTACTATCGTTTCCTTTATCGTAAAAGAATAGTGACTCCTTGTCAAAAGGTTATACTAGTTCGATTTTTTGATAGGTGTCATATAAGTCTTGAAGTGTTTCAACTATCCATGTTGGCGATTGTCTCACCACTTGAATTTCCTCTACGTAAGAGGTATCTCTACTTATTAACACGGTATCAATTCCGATTGCTTGGCCGATGGAAATTAATCCTTTCACGGAATGTCCAATTAACACCGCACCACCATGTTGTTTTTTAATAATATTAATTAACACTTGTTGGAACCATACAGATGGTTTTGCTATATTCTCTAAATCTTTTTTTGTTGCTGCTTTTTCGCCTGTTAACACTCGACCAATGGCACCGGTATCAAAAATATTTTGATAAAATACATCACTCATAAATTCAGGATTAATTAAAATGAGTTTCGCTCCTCTTTGTAATAATTGAAAAGCATCTTGGAGCTGTTGTTCCTCTATATGATTTGATAGGCATAATACAACATACACTTGACCATATGTTTTTTCCGTAGCTGAGGTTAACAGTTGTACGTTAATTTTACTAATTTCTTCAGCTAGTGTGGAAGACCCTGCGATATATACACTTATTTTTTCTGTTGTTTCTAACAAATATTCTTGAATCGCTTGAACAGGTGTAATTAATTGATGCAAAGACACTTCTAATCCTATTTGCTGTAGATGAAGCTGTAACAGTTCTTTTGAGCGATATGGGTGGTGTGTAATGTAAAAGATTTGTTTATTTTTTTTACGAAGCATTCCAATAAATTCGATTACATTTGGCAACAATTGATCATTTTTTAATAATGTTCCTTCTAAAAAAAAGAAAAATGATTTGTAGTCTTTCATCTCTTCCCTCCAGTACCAAACAATGTTTCCCAAGTGTAGTACATTAACGGGCGACTACCCTTATCATTTTTCTACAAGTTTATCTGGATGTCGTGTTAGAAGGTGGGAACTTTGGTAATTCCACTTTACCAAATGAATGTAAAGAATTAATAAATTTACCGTAAATATATGTAATAGATTTGTAAATAACATCTTAAGCTGTTAAAAGTAGAGGAAGTGTTACTGACAGATAATACAGCACATATTCTCTCCATTTTCCTAGGTGGAAACACAATTTTTTAGAACTATACAGACAAAAGGCTGTCCGTAATGGACAGCCTTCTTTCAATACTTATAATTGTACAGTTAATGTTTGAACTGCTTCTTCTGTTTGAACAAACTCATAACCTAAATCTCTTGCGACAGCAGCATACGTTACTTTTCCTGCACAAACATTTACACCTTTTTTCAGCCCTTCATTTTCTAATACAGCTGAAACAACACCTTTATTGGCAATTTGCAATGCATATGGAACTGTTACGTTTGTTAATGCGATCGTAGATGTTCTTGGAACTGCTCCTGGCATATTTGCCACGGCATAATGAACAACACCGTGTTTTACATAAGTCGGTTGGTCATGTGTTGTAATGCGGTCAATCGTCGCAATACTACCACCTTGGTCAATGGCAACATCGACAACAACTGATCCTTCCGTCATTGTTTTAATCATTTCTTCTGTTACTAGTTGAGGTGCTTTTGCTCCAGGAATTAATACAGCACCAATAACTAAATCACTTTCAGCAACTGCTTCAGCAATGTTTAATCGGTTTGACATTAACGTTGTCACTTGCTTACCAAAAATATCGTCTAACTGACGGAGACGGTCAGGATTTACATCAATAATCGTAACGTTTGCCCCTAAACCAATCGCTAATTTTGCTGCATTTGTTCCGACAACTCCACCACCGATAATTGTTACTTTTCCTCTTTTCACACCAGGAACTCCAGCAAGTAAAATGCCTTTCCCACCTTTAGGCTTTTCTAAAAATTGCGCTCCAATTTGAGCTGCCATACGTCCAGCCACTTCACTCATTGGCGTTAATAATGGTAATGTGCGATTATGTTCAACCGTTTCATAAGCAATTGCCGTTACTTCGTGATCCACTAATGCTTTCGCTAATGATGGCTCAGCCGCTAAATGTAAATACGTAAATAAAATTAAACCTTTTCGAAAGAACCCATATTCAGAAGGAAGAGGTTCTTTCACTTTCATCACCATTTCGGCCTTTTCCCACGTTGTTTTCGCATCTTCTATAATCGATGCTCCCGCTTCCACATAAGCTTCGTTAGAAAAACCACTTCCAACACCTGCATCCTTTTCTACTAACACATCATGCCCAGCCTTTTTTAAGGTAAGCACTCCTGCTGGTGTAATTGCAACACGGTTTTCATTGTTTTTTATTTCTTTCGGCACACCAATAATCATGTAAAAACCCCTCCTGTTATTTTTCTTTTTATAGACTACTTTCATAAGAGTGTTGCTTCAATATATACACACTTCATATAGTACAAACCCAACAAACTGTCTGAAAAAGCCTTCTGTTATTGTTAGTATACGATCTGAAACAAAAATCGACTTTGTGTAAAACCAAAAAAATAAGTGGCTGTATTTGTTGAAAACAACAAATCAACCACTATATCGAAGAAGCTTTAACTCTAAATATAACGATAATTTTTCATTCGGATTTCTTAAATCTATTTTTGTAATTTCGACAATCCGCTTTATTCTGTATGTTAGCGTGTTTGGATGGATATGAAGTAGCTTGGCAGCTTCGTTTACATTACAATCTTTCGTTAAAAAAGCTTCTAAAGAAAGAATCAGTTCGGTTTGGTTTTTCTTATCATATTCTAATAATTGCACAAGGGGCATCGGCGGGGAACTTTCATGTTTTTTCTTTTCAATTATCACGTCTAAATACTTATATATTCCTAACGACTGGTATCGATAACAATCTTGTAATTCCGTTTGAAACATCGTTTTCAAACGAATCACTTCAACCGCTTCTGCATAACTTTTTGATACGTGTTCAATGCGATGATATGTTTGCCCTATCCCCGCTTCTACGTTTATTGAAAATCGTTGTGAAATGGTAGAACTCGTTTCTTCAATGAAGCCGGTAATGACATCATCATCACATTTTTCCCCATTCAAAAAGACAATCAGCTCTTCTTGACGTGAAAAAGAAAAAACGACATTTACAGAATGGGTCGATTGGAAATAATAAATTAATTGTTTTTCAATTTGCTTTCCTATGACCTCTTGAAACCGAAAAACAACAACATTCCATTTTGTCGGAAATTTTCGATTTAACATCGTAGATACATTTTCTATTTCTTTTTCTGTTGGAAGATGTTCATTTAATAGTTGAAGAAAAAACTGTTGTAAACCTTTTACTTTTTCTTTTTGCTTTTCACGTATTTGTAAGAGAAATGTTTTCACAGCTTCTCGTACTTCACTAATAAACACAAGCCCCTCTGGACGAATTACATTCTCAAACTCGATAATCCAAATATACCCTAGCACTTCTTGCTGGTGTCTAATCGAAATGGCAATTCGGTTTCCTAATCCAACGTCATCAATTGAATCAATTCGAATCGGCTCATGACTTTCGTTTAATTGCTGAATGATTCCATTTCCCCAAAGGCGATGAATGACTTTTTGTGGAACTTGGCGCGTTACAATCGTCTCAATTCTTGCGGGGTCTGTTTTGATATCATGTTTGCTGTAGGCTAACAGTCGGTGGCCACCATCTTCAATTGTAACAGGACATTTTAAATAGTCATTTATATAATCAACCACATCTTGTAAAGATGTAAACATATTTTGATTCATGCCATTATCCCCTTGTTCCTTCTATTTCTCTTCCTATCATTGTACATGAAATTTCTCTCTTTCACTACTAATCATTAAAGAGGTTGAAGGGTTTTTCTTAATGGCGCAGAAGTATACTTTACAAAGAAATGAGGGATAATTATGGAAAAAGAAATTGAGATTTTATTTACAGAAAAAATCATAAATGAAGCAGTTGATCGCTTTCAGCTAAAGAAAGACTCATTAAAAAAACTAGGTTCATTCGAAAACTATGTGTATGAATGTATAAAAGACGACAACTCATACATATTGCGCTTTACACACAGTAGCCATCGCTCAAAAGCACAAATTGAGTCTGAATTAGATTGGGTTAATTTTTTGAAGGAAAAGAATGCACCTGTTTGTGGACCATTACGCTCATCCTCTGGCTGTTTCGTTGAAGAAATTCAAGCAACGGATGGAAGTTCTTTTTTCTCCTGTTTATTTGAAAAAGCACAAGGCTCTCCTGTTAAAGTAACCGATGAGCAGTTTAACGAAAAACTATTTCACCAATGGGGAAAATCGATTGGGCGTCTCCACACCTTAACTGAACATTATACGTTACCAGACCATATTCAAAAAAGGCATGAGCTTATAGTTGGATTCGATACTGAATTTGCACCGTACCTTCCATCTGATAAGGTGATTCAAAAAAATGCTCAAGACGTAATCGCGCAACTTAATAACATTCCAAAAACAGAAAAGACGTTTGGGTTAATTCATACTGATCTTCATTTAGGAAATTTCTTTTATGACGGGGAAACAATGTATTTGTTCGATTTCGATGATTGTGGCTATCATTATTTATTAAGTGATATTGCCATCGCCATTTATTACACATGTTGGTTCAATGATAACACGGACGAGGAAAATACAAACTTGATTCATCAATTTATCCCCGCTTTTATTTCTGGATATCGAGAAGAACATTCTTTCTTAGCAGAGGACCTACGTTTACTGCCACTCTTTTTTCATTTGCGAGACTTAGAGTTACTAGGTGTACTTCACAAGAAATGGGATGTGTCTGCTTTAAATGAAAAACAACAAAAGTTACTTGACGATTTGTATAGCCGAGTAAAAAATCAAACCCCTATTGTACAATTTGATATTGAGGCAATGGTCGTTCATTTACATTCTTAAATCAAAAAGATATTACAGTCTGTGTGCAGAGAGTTAAATCTCTGCACTTATTTTTTCATATGTTTCTTCATCACAAATCACATACAACTTAGCATCATCGGGTACTTTTTCATCCAAACGCCGGATAATACCAAAGTCTTTACGATTTGAAATCAAATTGGCTCCACGTTTTTGCAAATCTGTATACGCATCTCGATAAGTACTCCATTTTGAACTTTTTTTCAACTCCCAAACATTATCTCCATGTTCTCTACTTAATAATTGCATAAAAATTTTAGTTGAACCTTTATGCAAAGCAGACTTTGCCATTAAGTCAGAGAATGCTTCATTTGATAATACAAATTCATCTACTTTGGCATGTTTAAAATTTAATGTGTGTTTTTCCCTAACAATTTCGACAATCGTATAAATCTCTTTATTTTTCTCTGTTGCTAATCTTTCTATTGTCGATACGATTAAAAGTGAACGTCCATCAATTGAGATAGGGTCGTCAATCGTATCGGGAGCAAACACTAATACTGCGTCACAATGTAATATATTTGCTTTGTGTAAAATTTCCCGTTCTGTTGCATCTCCTTGAATATACACGATTCTATCTCGTTCCGTTGGTGATTTTTTTAATGTATCGATTAGCACAATCGTAGCATGTTCTTTCGCTAGAAAAAGTTCATTTATCGTTCGTTGTGATTTATTTGTCCACCCGATAATGACATAATGTCCAACTCCTTTATAACTCAACCTTCCTTCCTCCTTTAAACGCCGATATAAACTTACCGCCTCCACCATTTTTCCAATAACAATCCCTAATAATAAAATGCCAAATATATAAAGAATAAGAGCATACACTTTACCAAGAACGGTCTCTGGCACATAATCACCGTATCCTGTTGTCGTTATTGTTGTCATGACATACCAAAAAGCAATAAAAGGAGTTTGAAACGTTTCAGGTTCAATCCAATATACAATAAATGAACTGCTAGTAATAAACAGGATTGTGACGAGGATAATCGTTAAATTTCTTACTTTTACGACTGTCTTCATAATATCAAAGATAAATAACATGATGATCATCCTTATCTTCATAATCTCTTTTACAAAGTATAGACAAGAATAGCTCACTTTAAGCTTAGGTACACCTTCGCAATAGAAGAAATAGCAAAGGCGAGCATCCTATTGCAAAAATACACAGTTTAGCTCGCCTTCCTTTTTAATTTTTACAAATTTTCGTTTTGTTGCTTTATTTCCTCATTTGCAATTCCTTCATTGGCCTCTTCAAGTTCTTTATGCCCTTGGACAGAATCTCCCGCATAATATGGAGTCGTTTGAAATGGAGCTTTGGAGCTAACATCAGATCGAATTGTTATTTCCTCTTCCTTTGGGGTATTCGTAAGCGTCGTTTTATTGTTACTTACATTTTTATTTTGATATTTCATCTTATCCACCTCCTTATTTTAGGATGATGAGAATTAAAAGAAATTATGAAAAAAAGCTTATGGAATCATCCACAAGCTTTTTGTGTTATAACGTTGCTGCCGGACCGAAAAATTCATAGTGAATTCGGTATAACTCCACATTACAGTCCACTAAATCTTTATAAATCGCTTTCATAAAAGGAATAGGCCCACAAAAATAAATATCACCTTTATGTTGTTGAATGATGGACTGTAGCCATTCTCCCGTAATAAAGCCTTCTTTTTCATATAATTTTTGTTCTTTATCCTTATCTGTCGGTTTTTCATAGCCAACATAATATTGATCATTTTCAGTAAGAAGTGACTTTATTTCATTGTCGAATGCATGGTGCTCTCCATCGATAGCCGCATGAATATATGTGACTTTCTTAAGCGGATATTTTTTCTTTACTTCATGAAGCATACTAACAAAAGGAGTTAACCCTACGCCTCCACTAATAAAGAGAAATGAATCTGGCTTTTCTCCATTTAAAATAAAATCACCTGCTGGAACAGACACTTCTAATTGGTCGCCTACTTTAACATTTTCATGTAAAAAAGAAGATACAACACCTTTTGGCTTCGTTTCTGTTCCCTCTTCTCGTTTCACACTAATACGATAGTATGGTGCTCCTGGTTCATTGGATAAACTGTATTGGCGAATATGAGTATATTGTTCTCCATCGATTTTACATTTAACAGATATATATTGTCCTGGCTGATGTGTAACAATCTCGTTTCCATCTGCTGGCTTTAAATAAAATGATGTAATCACTTTACTTTCCTTTTCAATCTGTTCAATGACAAAAGTACGCCATTCTTTCCAGCCTCCTGTTGTCTTTTCTACTTCCTCATACATATCCTCTTCAACAGAAATGAACACATTCGCAATGACACCATACGCTTTTGCCCAAGCATCGATAATTTCATCTGTTGCTGCATCTCCCAATACTTCTTTAATAGCAATTAATAAGTTTTCCCCAACAATTGGGTAATGTTCACGTTTTACTCCTAAACTTCTATGTTTATGAGCAATTTGCTTTACGACTGGTAAAATTACTTCTAAATTTTCAATATGTTTTGCAGCAGCATAAATTGAATTGGCTAATGCTTTCGGCTGTCTACCTTGTTTTTGATGGGCGTGATTAAAAATATTAAGTAATTCTGGATGTTTTGCAAACATAGTTTCATAGAAATGCTTTGTAATCGCTTCTCCGTGTTGCTCTAATACTGGCACCGTAGACTTTATGACCTTTATCGTTTCTGGACTTAGTGTTGTCATAGGTCTCCCCCTAAAAGATATATTTTAAATACACGTTTATTTTAAACACCAATCATTGGTAAAAGCAATATTTCAAATACATCTTTCATATTTTCTTCACACTTTCTTTCTTCCTAAAATGTGTTACTATTGTAGGAGATAGAATGAAGAAGGTGAAAATATGCAACTTACAACCTTTACCGACTACTCCCTCCGACTATTGCTTTATTTAGGAACATTACAGTCAAATCAATTAGGCAATATTAAACATATTGCGAAAGTGTACAATATTTCAGAAAATCACCTTAGTAAAATCGTCCATGAATTAAGTAAATTAGGAATGATAGAAACAATTAGAGGACGAAACGGCGGGATGCGTCTAGCCCATCAACCGCGTCAAATCAATATAGGCTTTGTCGTTCGACAAACAGAGGATCTTCAAATCGTTGAATGTTTTGATTACGATTCAAACACATGTTTTATAAGTCCTGTTTGTCAATTAAAACATGTGTTAAGTGAAGCACTTGAAGCTTATTTAAAAGTATTGGATGCTTACACACTCGAAGATTTACTTCATAATAAAGAAACATTGTATACATTATTTCATAAATAAAAACGGTGCCAAAAAGGACACCGTCTTTGCTATACATTATTTTTCTTATCTTGAAGTGAAAGAGGGATGAGGATGAAGCTTCTCCCCCTTCCTCACAGCGTTAAATAAATACGTCAAAAATAATTTAAAACTGAGGCAGGTTATCTAAATTATTGTCTGGGTTTCCGTCTGCATTACTTCTGAGGTGAGGCTCCCCGTCTCTTCCTTTAAAAACATTCGCACCCATAATAACACCATTTGTTACTTCTTGTTGGGCTTGCTTATAATCAAGAACTCTTCCTTCCGACGTTTTTAGCTCAATTATGTCACCTTCACTATTTTTTCTCACTGCTACAAATGTTTCACTTTGTTGTGTATCCATCAGATTTCCTCCTTTACCATATGCTACTACTAGTCTTTGTATATGTTTTCTTTTTATTCTGATGTAACAGTCAGAAAAAACGCGGGAGTGTCTTTTCATTTCAAGCGAAGTGCGGAGCCCTGCCCTCCTTAACAGGTGTAATGCTTAAAAAATTGGCCACCAAACACGATCGAAATGAAAATGAAGTACTTGTTGCAAATCACCGGCTACATCTTGTAGAATATGTCATCGAAAGAATAACAACCAACACATCCCATATCTCATTTATGCGGTCAGAGCAGCCGTTATTTGTGAACATAATACGGGTTTCCGTTTTTTAGCGGCCACAGGAGCACTTATTCACGCAAAAGCAACTCTATTCCAAGCGATATATTATGATTAACTGCTCCTGTGTCCTCCAACGTTCCAAATCGCTAGCCATGTTCACAGATAACGATTTTCATGGCCGCTTACTTACCATAAACAACTAAAATAAGCTTTCAAAGCTTCACTGCTATACCAAAATTATGCCTTCTTATATGTTGAAAAAGACTGGCTCAATGAACCAGTCTTTTCTATTATACGTTTTGATTTTTTCGACGATAGATGTAGAATCCAACACCTACAAGAAGTAAAATCGTTCCAAGTACCAACCCATTAAACAAGTTTGTTGCTGTTTTAGGTAATGCTTTTCCCTCTTTTACTTGTTCTGGTGCAGGAGCACTAAACTCTGATTCTACTTGCTCTCTTTCAAATACAGTGAATAAACTAAAGTGTGTTGTTTCGGCTGTAACATATCCATCTTTATAAACACCACCGATTAATTCCCACTTTCCTGTTTCTTCATTGTAATAATACACTTTTACATTATCCGGATTTTTCACTTTACTAGCATCTACTTTAAACGTTAATGTGACAGGGAACTCAAAGTTAGATATCTTTTTCCCCTCTTGTTTTACAGTAAAGTCATACACTGCAGAAAGTGCACCTTTATAATCTTGATACTTTTCAATAATAAACTCAACTTCACCGTCCCCAGGTAAATTGTTCGCTGGGAATCCAATTGTCACATCATCTTTCTTTAAATAAATCGTAGCGTTTTTACTTCGTAACTCTTTAACTTGCTCCGAAGTTAACTTTAACGTTATGACTGTTAATTTATTTGCATCTTTCAAATCAATTTCTAGTACACCGTTTGTTGGAAGCTTTTGAATAGGCTTTGTATCAATTGTAACCGTACCTGTTTTCTTATCAACCTTCCCTTTTGTCGTTTCAGATGGAACCGACACTACAGGTGACTTTTCTTTTTCTTTATCTTTGTTTTTATCTTTATCCTTGTTCTTATCTTTATCTTTATCTTTATCGGAACCTTTGTCACTATCCTTATCTCCTGGCTGAGTCGGTTGTGTCGGACTTGGGTCAGGATTTGTTGGATCTGTTGGGTCTACTGGGTCAGTGCCATCAACAGGGTCTTGAACAACTCCGTTTGCTAAGATTACTGTCCCACCAGCATCACGACCTGGAATTGTAACTGTAACTGTTTGGTCATCTGCTACTGTATACGTATGATTTCCATAAACATCAGTCACCGTATTTCCACTCGCAAATGGTACTGTGAACGTTGCTTCTTTTGCTTCTGTTCCAACATTAATCGCAACGACTACAGATTCATCTTGATATTTTCTCTCAAATGCAGTAAATCCTTCTGCATCAGAACCAGCTATTTGTTGTCGAGTTCCTTTTGAGAACACTTGGGAATATGCTTTACGAGCATTTAAAAGCTTTGTGTAATGCTCATGAATGTCATTTCCTTCAACGATATCCCAATCAATAACATAACGATTCGTGTAATGAGGATAATTTGCTTCTCCTGAATATCCTAATTCTTCACCGTAATAAATAACCGGTTGGCCTTTTGCCGTAATTTGAAGCGCTGCACCAAGCTTTAATTTTCCTGTATCGCCAGCAATTCTTGGTTGGTCCAAGAATCCGATTTCATCATGACTTCCTAGAAATTGACCAAGTGTCCCACCGTTAGAAATCACTTCGTTTCTTGCTCTCATCGTATTTTCAACACTATTGATTTGACCGTTAGCAAAGTTCACGGCATAGTTTTTAAAGTCAAAGTCTAGTAACGAATCCATCATTCCTGTATTTAAATACCCATGGTCATCATTGTAATGAGCTCCCCATGACTCACCTATCATTTTAAATTCAGGCATTACTTTTGTTTGCTCGTTTTTAAATTTCATCCAAGTTGCATCTTCAACGTGTTTTACTGTGTCGACTCGGAAATAGTCAATCGTATTTCCATTTGGAGTTCTGGACTTTTCAATCCAATCAACTTGCCATTGGACGATTTGGTCGCGTACAGCTGGGTCTTCGGTAATAAAATCAGGTAGTCCCGCTAATTCACCACGGACTTCATCTGAACCACCATCACGTAACATACCAGCAAAACGGGCACGATCTTCATTTGTAGGGAAATGAGGAATCGTTCCATCTAACCTAGCATCTGCTTCTTTTAAACCATAGCCTGTATGATTTAAAACGACATCGATCATTAATTTCATTCCACGCGCATGAGCTTCATCAATTAATTCGTGGAAGTCTTCCATCGTTCCGAAATGTGGGTTTAATTCTTCAAAATTACTTGCCCAATATCCATGATATCCATAATAAGGTGTAATATATGGTGACGCATCATGTCTAACATCATAAACAATATTTTCAACAATTGGATTAATCCAAATTGTATTAATTCCTAATGCATCTAAATAATCAAGTCTTTCTGTAATGCCTTTGAAGTCTCCACCTTTATATGCACCAGGCATACTTGTGTCATAGCCTACTTCATATGGATCATTATTTGAAGAGTCGCCATCAAAAAAGCGGTCTGTTAATAAGAAGTAAATACGAGCCTCATCCCAATCAAAATCTGCTTCCCCAATGGAGTGACGCGCTTCTACAGTAACTTCAGCTTCACCATAATGCTCATTTCCATAAACATCAACAACCGTAATTGGTAATGTTTTTTCACCTGCTGTTGTTTTATGGTCTACAGCAATTGTTAACTCTTGTAACTCCGTATCAATAGCTACTTTTTCGTTGCCACCAACTTCACGAAGGTCAACAAAAATTTCACGAAGCTCCACTTCTTCTTCACTTGTAATATCTAATGTTACTACTGCATTTTGATTATAATCAACAGCAGCCGGTGTTACTTCAGCAGCAACATCAAGTTCAGAACTGAAATACGATACAACTGATTTGCCGTTAACCGTATTATAAGGGTCAGACACTTTCGTTGTTACGCCATCTACTGTCACATAAAAGTAATATTCAAACTCACCTGAAGGAAAATCAGTAAACGTATAAACAAAACGTTCATTTTTTACTTCATTTGTCATTTCAAACTTTTCTTCAGTTCCATCAAAGTCAAACGCTAATTCAACTTTTTCAATTTGGTCCATTTTATCTGCTAAATATAAATCTTTATCTCTAAAATGGAATATCGCATTCCCGTTTGTAATCGTTGGCTTACTAATTGAAGGGACTGTAAAAAATTCTGTTTCTCCACTTTTTACATGAACTTTCGTGATAGGATCACTTTTGCTCACTTGAATCGTGCGGTCTCCACCTGGCTCTCTAGAATCCCAGCCTGCAGTTCGTACGATAAATCCCACTCGTTCAGCTTGTGGTCCGACAAAAATATCAGCAATCGCTTTTCCATCTTCAAAACGAGTAAAGTCGATGTTATCATTTCTGGCACCAGTTCCCCATACCCAAACATCCCAATTCGTATAGTCTTGGTCAGGTCTTTCATACGTAAAGCGAATATGTGGTCGAACATTTCCATTGATTTCATCAATTGCAGCTTTTGCTGCAGCTTCAGACGTATAAACATTGCTTTTTCCTTCTACAATCCAAAACTCTGATGAAGTTTCACCATGTGGAATTGCAAGTAATCGACCTGGATCATCTTGAGAGGCCCATTCATTTCCTCCTACTGACTTACGAGGAAGAGCTGTGATATCATTTTCTGGGAAACTGAATGTTCCTTTAGCAAACTTATAGTTTTCTTCACCATGGACATTCGTAAATGTATAGCCAGCATTTGGTGACCCGCTATTAAAAATCCATAAATTCCAACTGTCTAAATTATTATCTAGTCTGTGGTAATTAATCGTGTACTCATACATTACCCCAACAGTAGTTACTGTTTTCACAGTTTCATAGTTATCTTTTGTTGCTTTTACTTTAATTTCTCTATTTGCTGCCACATCACTACCAATCGTTACCGTTGAATCTGATAGCTCAACACCATTTGGCGCGGATACTAGTGACCATGTTACTCCTTCTGCTCCTGAAGTTTCACCCGCTTCATTAACAAGGTCTGCTTTTAATTCATAAGACCTTCCAACTTGCATTGTCGTTGGAACTTGTCCTAATTTCAATCCTGGAACAACTAACTTGCTGTTACCACCTTGCGATTGTGGATTAAGAGGGTCATTTATCCACTCATCGTCTCCAACGATAAACTTATATTCATATACATCTGGAGTGAGCTGGGTTGTTTTTGTCCACACTCCATTTTGCTTTTCCATGTTTAACGCATTACTTTGCCATTCTGTAAAGCTTCCAGCAACACGTACTCTTTGCGCATCATTGTTACTGTAATTAAATGTCACAGTCCCATTTGTTTCAACAACTGGGCTTTTTAATTCTGGTTCCGATTGAGCAGAAACCGTTGCAGGCAAATAGCTAGTAAATACACTAAAGACCATTAACAACGCTAATGCTAACGAATACCATTTACGATGTTTTGTAAACATTTTGAAACCCCTTTCAGTTATAAGAATAAAAAAAAACAAAAATAGTGCAAACGATTGCATTATTGTGATAAAAAATAAGCAATGTGCACAATGTAGTTTGCACAACGATTTATGCAATCGTTTTCGCTAATTCAAATTTATCATAAAACCGCTTTCGTAGCAATGATTTTTACAAAAGTATTTACAAGAAGAGCACGTACATAGCCCAACGTGAGAACAAATTCAAGGTTCCATTGATTCCACATCTATCATTTTTGCGGCCAGAGCAGCCGTTATTTGTGAACATGATAAGGGTTTCTGTTTTTTAGCGGCCACAGGAGCGCTTATTCACGCAAAAGCCACTCAAGTCCTGGCGATATATTACGATTAGCTGCTCCTGTGTCCACCAACGTTCCAAAACGCTAGCAATGTTCACAGATAACGGTTTTCATGGCCGCTTACTTACATCTAAGAATATAAGGTCGAATGTCGACTATTTTATAGTTTCTTAAACAATTAAAAAGCTGCCGATTTTTCGACAGCTTAACTTAGTAAATATTAACTTTTTGTATACTTTTTACATGTTTGTCGTTTTACTAATTTATGAGGAATAATTAGTTTTTTCGCTTCTTGTTCAGGATGTTTAATTTTATCAATTAGCAAATCGGTTGCTCGGTAGCCTAAATCATAAATATGAATATCAACAGTTGTCATCGGTGGCGAGGACAGTTCAGAGATCATGACATTATTGAAGCTAACGAGAGATAAATCGTCTGGCACATTCACTCCCATATCATTTAACATCCGTAATACACCGAAACTCATAATATCATCAACGACAACGATGGCTGTTGGCCTTTGTTCAAGTGACATTAACTCAATAATGGCATCTTGTCCACCCTCTTCAACTTCATCATGGTGAACAACATAATCTGTTGTTAGAGGAATATTGGCATTTTTTAATGCTTGTTTATAGCCTTCCATATGGTCTAATGTTACGACATAGTCTAAATTACCCCCAACAAAAGCTATCTTTTCATGACCTAGCAAAATTAAATATTCCGTCACCATTTTGGCCGCCTTGAAATTATCATTATTTACAAAGGTAACCGCTGACTCATTATTATGGTATGGACGACCTATTAATGTAAAAGGAAAGTTTTGTTCTATTAAAAATGGCATCACTTTGTCATCTACTCTAGAATACAAAAGCATTATTCCATCAACACGGCGACTATGGACCATCTCCATTACTTCATCAAGGATTTCATCCTCAGTCTGACCTGTTGATAAATATAACCCATAGTTTTCCTGGTGTGCTTTTGCTGTGATTCCACGGATAACTTCTGGGAAAAACGGATTTTGAAAGGCAATTTTTGCCGAGTTTGGCATCACAATCCCTAATGTACTCGTCGACTTATTTGCCAAACTTCGAGCATTAAAATTCGGGTGATATCCAAGCTCCTGCATTGCCTCTCGCACGCGCTCTTTTGTCTTTTCACTGATTCTGGAACTATTTGCAATGACTCGTGATACCGTTGACGGAGCAACATTGGCTCGTTTTGCAACATCTTTTATTGTGATCGCCATCGGTATCTCTCCTTCTCAAACATTCTTCTTATATTTTAGCGTTTCTTCTAATTATAAACAATTGTTACTTTTTTACCTAGTAGTAAAAAGAAAGCCGTTTATACGACTTTCTTTTCCTTACATTTATCAAAAACACTCACTGTATCGGGTAAAAATGTGAATGAAAGTTTCAGTAGTTGATTCCGTTCAAATTGAACATACTATATTGATTTATAAGAAACAAGGCATTTATTTTTTTATTGCCTTCACCATACTCACTTTATGGCATATCGAATCCCATACTCCTATCGCGTTGGTCGTTTCTTATAAAAGAAATCCTTCATTCCATACTAATTTATTTTTCTCACTTATTTTGTTACCCTTTCGTCGCTCCAGAAGAAAGACCTGTAATAAGGTAACGTTGTAAAAATAAGAATACTGCTGCAATTGGGATAGCAACTAAAATAGATCCAGCTGCGAAACGACTAAAGTCAGAAGCGTAGCTATCATTAACTAAGTTGTATAATCCTAAAGCTAATGTGAAATTTTCAGGTGTTCGTAGTAAAATCCTTGGCAAAATGAAATCCATGAATGGTCCCATAAAATTAAATAACGCAACAACCGCAATGATCGGTTTGGCAAGTGGAAGCATTATCGTAAAGAAAATTCGGAAATGGCCTGCTCCATCTAATTTTGCAGATTCATCTAACTCGCGTGGAATCGTATCAAAATATCCTTTTACTAAGAAGGCATTTAACGGAATCGCCGTACCAATGTAAATTAACGTTAAGCCTAACAAACTATTTAATAATCCAAAAACACTTAACATAATATATAGGGCAACCATCCCCATGATGGCAGGGAACATTTGCAAAAGTAAAAACATATACATACCATTTTTCCTTCCCACAAATCGGTAGCGAGAAAAAGCATATGCCACAAGAGCAATCAAGAATGTTGCGATGATTGAATTCGCAGTCGCGACTTTTACCGTATTCCAATACCATGTTAAATACCGACTATTTTCACCAAATAACCACTCATAATGGATCAAAGAAGCATTGTTTGGAATTAATGAAGCTGTAACTAAGCTTGGAGAAGGGTTAAATGACGCACCTAATGTCCAGGCAATTGGATATAAAATCACAACGAACATAATCGCAATAATGATATATATCCCAGTGAGTTGCATAATTGATTTTGTTTTTCTGCTCATTAGATTTGTCCCTCCTCTTTAAACGAACGTGATCTTCTGAATTGGAAGAATGCAAATGTTGCAACGAATAATCCCATAATTACAGATACTACAGCAGCCATTCCGAATTGTTGATTTTCAAATGTTAAACTATAAACCCATGAAATCAAGATATCTGTACCACCGGCGTTTTGACCTCGTACAGCTGGGCCACCTTCATTAAACAAGTAAATAATATTAAAGTTATTAAAGTTAAATGAATACTGCATGATTAATAGTGGTGCTGTTGCAAATAAGACGTGTGGCAACGTAATTTGACGGAACTTCTGCCAAGCATTAGCGCCATCAATATCAGCTGCTTCATACCAATCTTTTGACACACTTTGCAATACACCTGTGAACAAAGCAAATACATAAGGGAATCCGAGCCAAACTTGAATCATAATAATGGCCGTTCTCGTCCAGTTCGGGTCCGACATCCAAGGGATATTTGATCCAAAAATCGGTTGAATGACGTCTCGGTTAATCGCTCCAAAACTTTCGTGGAACAACGCTGAGAAAATCAAAATCGACACAAATCCTGGAACTGCCCAAGGAAGTATAAAAACAGTACGAATTAGCTTTTTGAAACGAACTCTATGGTCATTAACGATTATAGCTAAAAATAACGCTAAAACAATTTGAATCGTTGTAGCAACAAATGTCCAAATCAATGTCCAAGATAACACGGATATAAACGTTTCACGCCAAATCGGAACTGTTGCTAATTGTAGAAAGTTTTCAAATCCAACCCAATCTAATAAATTCCGTGGAGGTGCATTATATCTACTATAGTTCGTAAACCCTACAAACACTAAAAATAATAACGGGAGTACAACTGTGAGCAATAGCATAAAGAAACCTGGTAAAACTAAAAAGTACGGAAAAGCTTTATCATATGAATTATGGAAAGATTCTCGAATAGATGGGATAACCCAACCTTTTGCTAATCGCTCAGCATCGCTACGTGCATCTTTAATATTCCATCCATATATAAACAGATAAAATATCGTTAAGAAAATCGCTAAAATACCATTAATAATTAAAAAGCGAGAATCATGTATTGCTGGATCTGTTCCTAATGTGACAATCCCCCAAAATCCTTGAGCAATAAAGCCATTTAGTGAAATTAAAAAAGATGCAGCAAACAAAAAGAAGATTGCACCTTTTATAAATCTACGGTTAAAAAATTGACCTAGCCCAGGGAACAGGACTGATAATAGGGTAGCTATTAGAACGCTTTTTCTTTTGTCTTTTTTATCATCAGCACTTGTATTTGACACGTAAGCTCCCTCCTCTTTATTACATAAATAAAAAATGTGGAAGGAAGAGACCCCCTTCCACATTTATCAATTATTGCTGTAACGCAATTTCTTCGTGAATTTGATCTACTGCCTCGTCTAGGATTTCTTGAACATCTTCACCTTGTAAAATTAATTGAAGTGAATCATTCATTGGTCCCCAAACTTGAGACATTTCTGGGATATTCGGCATTGGCTCAGCAAATGCTAACTGCTCAACAAAACCTGCAATATGCTCATCATTTGCTACTAAATCTGATTCTGCTACAGATTGGTTAGCAGGAATTTCCCCAGCAACTTCAAACCAAATTTGTTGGCTTGCTTCATTTGTTAAATAGATAATGAAGTCAGTTGCCCAATATGTGTTATCAGAGAATGCAGAAACAAACCATCCATGATTACCTGAGAATGTATCAGGAACTTCACCATTATCAAACTTCGGTAATGGAGCAACTCCTAAGTTATCTCCAAGAGCATCACGGAAACCGTTAAGTGCCCATGGTCCATTTAGAATTGTTGCTGCTCTACCATCTTCAAAAATTGCTGCAGCGTTATCTAAGTTCATATCTGCAGGCATTAAACCATCAGTAACCCATGATTGAATTAATTGTCCACCTTCAACAGCACCATCATTGTTTAAACCAATGTCAGAAGCATCAAGCGCACCAGCTTCTCCACCGAAAATATATCCACCAGGACCAGTTAAGAATGGTTTCATGAAGTAAAGGTCTCCAGGATTGGCAAGGAATCCATATTGGTCTCCTTGAGTGAAGTCTTTCGCGAATTCCATTAACTCAGCCATTGTTTCTGGAACTTCTTCTAAATGTTCTTTATTATAGTATAAAGCGTATGTTTCAACTTTAATAGGTACTCCATATTGCTCCCCATCAATTTGGAAAGACTCATAAGCATTTTGGAAGTAAGTATTAGCTACTTCTTCTGGAATATTTAACTCTGCTGCTAACCCTTGTAAAGTGATTCCACCAGTTCTATCATGAGGATTCATAAATACATCTGGACCTTGACCAGCTGGACCATCTAATGAAAGATTATCAACTTGGTCATCAAAGTTCATTGGAACGACTTCAATATTAATTCCTGTTTCTTCCGTATAATTCTCAATGATTTGATTTGTAGCTGCTAATTGTCCTTCATTGTCATTAACCCAAATTGTTAATGATTCAGGCTTTTCAGGAGCATCCCCTTCAGCTACTTGCTCTTGGTCATCACCAGGCTCTGTTGGTGCAGGTGTTTCTTCTGCATCATCTCCACCACAAGCAACTAAAACCATGGAGATGAGTAACATTACCAACAATGTTAAAAATGAAGATTTCTTAAACATGTTCTTTTCCCCCTAATTTTTTTGTGTTAAACAATGCATCTCACTGAGTATAATACCCAAGTGTTTTTTTAAAATACTATAAGCTCTACCTATCTACCTATTAGGCAACCGCTTGCACAGTCTTTTAAAAAAATTGCGATTCGATAGATGTTCTATGAAATCGCTTGCACTATTTATTTACATTATAGCGCCTATATTTATAAATAACAATGCTTTTTTAAATTTTTTTTTAATTAATTGTGAACTTTTTCGTACTCTCTTTCACTTTATTTGCAACAGCTTCCAAACGGTTCATATCCCCAACTAAATCACCTGAAACTGTGATTTGCTCTGTTGTGCAAGCTGTTATTTCTTCGGATCTTTCAACTAGAACGGAAGCTGATTCTACTAAATCTTCAGTAGAAGCTGCCACTTCTTGCAAACCTGTTGAAATCGCTTGAATTGCTTCGGTTATTTCTTTGTTCTCAACTGATAAGTTTGAACCTTTTTTACTGATTTCATTAAATATTTCTCGCACTTCATCAGATGTAGAGACAACCGATTGCACGATTTGCTCGAAAGTTGCAAACTGTTCCATAAATTGAACTGTATTCCCTTGCGTTCGTAAAATAATGGTTTTAATTTGCTCTGAAAATGAATTTGTTTGATTTGATAAATTCCGGATTTCATTTGCGACTACAGAAAATCCTTTCCCTGCTTCGCCGGCCCTTGCTGCTTCAATCGAAGCATTTAAAGCAAGCAAATTCGTTTGACCTGTTATTCCTTCAATATCGGTCATAAATTTAGAAACCTCATCCATACTTGAAACGACTTCTCTCATATTTTGAGATAGTGCTTTCGTTTCTTCAGAAGCAGCTTTTATCGTTTCACTCATTTCAACCATTTGAGATGAGCCACCTTTTGCTCCTTCGTTCATTTCAACCATTTTCTTATTTATGGACATTGCCGCATATTCAATTTCTTGTGAGCTAACCGAAGATTGCTCAGTAACAGCTGATATTGATGTTGCATGGTCTAATTGCTTTTGCGCATCTTGGCGGAATAATCCAGCCAACTCTTCAATTTTCCCGGTTGCTTCTTGGTTTAGTTTTGCTCGATTCGTTACATCATTGGAAACAACAAGCATTTCCTCGCTCGCTTTTATATTAGAGTGTAATGAATCTGTTAATTGGTCAGCCATTGTTTTTAAACCTTCATTAATGTCCCAAATTTCATCACGTCTTGTCATTTTAGCATCAAATGTAAAATCACCATTTCGATAAGCTTCAATTCTTTTAAGGATAAGCGATATTCCTGCGTTTAAATTTTTTGCAAATAAAACTAAGATAATAAGAGATACAAGCCCAATACTAATCACCGTTACAAACAGCGTCTGTTGATTTCTTTTGAGCGCTTCATTCACAACCCCGACATTTTCATCAAATGCATTATCGAAGTACGGCTGAATCCTTGAATGAGCCCCTTCTGTTGTTTGTAGCGCTTTTGTTATTCTTTGCGAAGCATCGACTCTAACTCGATTTGCTCTTTCTCCCACAAAAGGTTCCGCCAATAGGTTTTCATATATGTATACAAATTGGTCAAACCCGGATTGAAGATGGTTATAGTAACTAGCAATATCATCACTTTGCGTCATAAATTCTTCAATATCTTTAAGTTCCGCATCTACTTTCTCAATTTCTTCTTTTAAAACCCTAACTCTTGTATCAGTATAACCATCAGTCAATAAATCATATTGAATTAATCCAATTTGATTAATACTGTTATTAATATTTGTATACTGGTCTTTTGTTGAAGTTAGTTGATTTAAATTTTGTACCTCTTTTTGGACCGTATTATTACTTGCTAGCAGAAACACACCAGAAATAGAACTAATCAATACAATCCCGATGACAACAATTAATAGTTTGAATACCAAAGGAAAGCGTTTACTTTTAAGCGAGTTTATCGAAAATTTTCTCTCCTCAAACCTTTTCGTTTGTTGTTCCATTTTCTTTTTTACCGTTTTCCACATGTTGTTTCCCCCTCAAAAATGAATACGAAATCGTTTGCGCAAACGAAGTAGTTCTTTTTACTTATTATAAACACAAGACTCTTATCCTATCAACCTATTTTAACAGATATTACGGTTTTTATTTTATGCAAACGCTTGACAACAACTATGTAGTTCTCCTATCGTATCTGTAAGTAGTCACTTATCCACTACATTAAAAAAGGAGTGAGTTTCTTGAATAAAGAAGCCATCTATCACCGTCCAAAAAACGAATACGCCTATGCTTACAATGAAAAAACATTACATATTCGTTTACGTACTAAAAAAAATGATGTAAAAACAGTTGATCTACTTTTTGCTGATCCATTTGATTTTAATGTAGAAAAGCAAAAATGGGAGTTAGCTGAAACCCCCATCAAAAAGCACGGTTCAGATGAACTATATGACTATTGGTTATGTGAAGTGTCCCCTCCTTTTCGACGTTTACGCTATGGGTTTCGATTAACTGATGAAACTGAAACACTCATCCTTACTGAAAAAGGATTTTTTAGTGACCCACCATCAGATTCTGGATTTTATTTTGCTTTTCCTTTCCTCAACAAAATTGATATTTTTCAAGCCCCTTCATGGGTGAAAGATACTATTTGGTACCAAATATTCCCTGAACGTTTTGCAAATGGAGATGCTTCCATCAATCCAAACAACACACTTGAATGGGGAAGCAGTAAACCAACCCCTTCTTCTTTTTTTGGAGGAGACTTTCAAGGGATTATCGAGCACCTCGATCATTTAGTTGATTTAGGGATTAGCGGGATTTACTTCACCCCTATTTTCCTAGCACCTTCTAATCACAAATATGACACGGTTGATTACATGGAAATTGACCCTCAGTTCGGAGACAAAGAAACATTCAAAAAGCTAGTAGATGCTTGCCATGAAAAAGGGATAAAAGTCATGTTAGATGCTGTATTTAATCATAGTGGTTTTTATTTTGAACCTTTCCAAGATGTCTTAGAGAATGGAGAACAATCTGAATATCGAGATTGGTTCCACATTCATAGCTTTCCAGTTCAAACAAAACCAAGGGCAAACTATGATACATTTGCTTTTGTTCCACAAATGCCAAAATTAAATACTGAACATCCGGAAGTAAAAGAATATTTACTACGCGTTGCAGCGTATTGGATTGAAGAATTTAATATTGATGGCTGGCGGTTAGATGTAGCAAATGAAGTTGACCATGCGTTTTGGAGAGAATTTCGAAAAGCCGTGAAAGCTATTAAACCGGACTTATATATATTAGGAGAGATTTGGCATGATGCTTTGCCATGGTTACAAGGAGACCAATTTGATGCTGTCATGAACTATCCTTTTACAACGGCAATTACAGAATATATCGCCAAGGAAAATTTAACGGCAACACAATTTTCTCACCACATTACAAAGGTTATTAATCAATACCCGAATAATGTGAATGAAGTTGCCTTTAACCTTCTCGGAAGCCATGATACAGCAAGAATCTTAACATTAAGTGGCGGAAACAAAAACAAAGTAAAATTACAAAAAGTCGTTCAATTTTCCTTACCTGGAACACCTTGTATTTACTATGGTGATGAAATTGGGATGAGCGGGGAAACCGATCCAGGTTGTCGGGAATGTATGATTTGGGAGAAAGACCGCCAAGATGGTGATATGTTTCAGTTTGTCAAAAAGCTCATATCATTAAGAAAAACTTATCGGTTTACCGAATCTCCAATGTTCCTCTATACAAATGACAAAGCAAATACCATTGTGTATCGACAACAGGTTAAACAAGGAGACATTCTATTTTTCTTAAATGCTAGCGCTAACCAACAAAAGATTCCCGTTCCTTTAGATTATCAGGAAAAACAAGGAGAAGATATTTGGAACAATGCAACGGTATCGCCATCAGGCGTTATTGAAACCCTTCCTTACAGCTTTACATGTATTAAATATTCATAAGAAAATGGTAGGAGTGAATGAAAATGGAAAAACGATATTGGTGGAAAGAAAGTGTTGTATATCAAATCTATCCACGAAGTTTTATGGATAGTAATGGAGATGGAATTGGAGATTTAAACGGAATCATTTCTAAATTAGATTATCTACAAGAGTTAGGAATAGACGTTGTCTGGTTATCTCCCGTTTATGAATCACCAAATGATGATAATGGATACGACATTAGTAATTACCAAGCCATCATGGATGAATTCGGAACAATGGAAGATTGGGAGCGTTTGCTTGAGGAAATGCATAACCGTGGGATTAAATTAATTATGGACCTTGTAGTCAATCATAGTTCAGATGAACATGCTTGGTTTGTAGAGTCTAGAAAATCAAAAGAGAATAAATATCGCGACTATTATATTTGGCGAGATGGAAAAGACGGGAAAGAACCGAACAATTGGTCATCTTTTTTCAGTGGTTCAGCATGGCAATTTGATGAAGCAACTGAACAGTATTTTCTCCACTTGTTTTCAAAAAAACAACCCGATTTAAACTGGGAAAACCCTCAACTTCGAAAAGAAGTTTATGACATGATGACATGGTGGCTTGAGAAAGGAATTGACGGCTTCCGCATGGATGTCATTAACATGATTTCAAAGGAAGAAGGGTTACCTGATGCTCCTTCGGTCCCTGGTGAACAGTATAGCTCTGGCCATGAGTTTTTTATGAACGGTCCACGAATTCATGAATTTTTGCAAGAAATGAACAAAGAAGTGTTATCAAAATACGATATTCTCACGGTCGGAGAAACACCTGGTGTCTCACCAGAAGATGCTGTTCTATATACAGCAGAAGACCGAAATGAAGTGAATATGCTCTTTCAATTTGAACATATGGATTTAGACTCTGGTAATGGAAAGTGGGATGTGAAACCATTACAATTAGCAGACTTAAAATGGAGTTTATCACGTTGGCAAAAAGGGTTAGAAAATCAAGGTTGGAACAGCTTATATTGGAATAACCATGACCAACCACGAATTGTATCAAGGTTTGGAAATGATAAAGAGTACCGAAACAAATCAGCTAAAATGCTAGGAACTCTACTTCATATGATGAAAGGCACGCCTTATATTTATCAAGGAGAAGAAATCGGGATGACCAATGTAAAGTTTCCTGACATCTCGGATTATAAAGATATTGAAACTATTAATATGTACAATGAAAAACTGGAAGCGGGTCTAGACAAAGACAGCATCATGAATAGTATTTATATAAAAGGTCGCGATAATGCTAGAACACCAATGCAATGGGATGATAGTGAACATAGTGGGTTTACAATTGGAACACCTTGGATAAACGTCAATCCGAATTATGCTACGATAAACGTGAAACAAGCACTCGAAGATAAAGATTCGGTATTTTATTATTATAAAAAGCTTATTCACACTCGAAAATCAAATGACATCATCATTTATGGATCATATGATATATGGCAAGAGGACCATTCACAAGTGTTTGCTTATACTCGGACTTTCAAAGAGCAAACATTGTTTGTAGCATGTAATTTTTATGGTGATACAACAACAATTACCCTCCCCGACATTTTTGCCAGTGAACAACGACAAATTCTTATTACAAATGATGATGAAGAACAGCTTAATGGCACCATATTAACATTAAAGCCATATGAGGCAAAAGTATATTTAGTATAAATTCCCTTTTATACTTAAAAACGAGTAAATCATAAATATTATGACTTACTCGTTTTCTTTTTCTTTCGATTCTTTTTTGTAAAACGTATAGACAGGATAAGATACCTCTTTTTTAAACCCTAATTTCGTTGCTAAACGGTGTGAAGCTTCATTATGATTGGTCGTTTCCCATAAAGGCTCTAATCCTCGTTCTAACTCATATTCAATCACGAGTGCTGCTGCAATAAAGGCATAACCTTTACCTCTGTCTTCTTCTTGAAAAGTATCGACATCAATAAAATAATAATTATCGTATTCAAAGCCGTTGTTTTTACAAATTGTAACTGTATTTTTTCCTTTTTTTATTCTCGCTCCAATTTTTGTTTCTTGCAAATAGTGTGAGTAAGCGGAAACCGCATATTTCTCTGGTAGCATAGGGAAACGCTCAATATGAATAGAAAGATTATCTTTTGCTGCAAACTTAGATTTCATTTGATAAAATTCCTGTTTATTGAATGTATATGTTGACTCATAATGCTTTTTTGCATTGTAACGACGATGGGGAGCGAGAAACTCCTCTTCCCATACTCCCTTATTATTTGCATACACTTCAAATCTATCGATATCTTCACCAACAAAAGAAATGATCCTTTCCATATTAAAAAGAAGTCTTCCTTCTAACTCAGTTGGAATCGTTCCTTCTATATATATCCATCGATTAATAGCAATGACAACAACAACTGTTGGTTTATGAACATTGTCAACAAAAACACGACCTGGATATTGTCCATTCAATACTGTCATCACTGGAATATAGTGCAGCTTTTCTTCAAAAAACGAAGTGACTTGAAAAAAGCGCTCACGATGTAATTCTACTAACATAAGGTGCTCTCCTTACGTATATTTAGTATTATAAGTCGTTATCTTTTTCTTCGGGTGACTTTTTATATAGTCCAAACAAAACAAACAAATAAGGCGCTCCTAACAACCCCCATAACCCTATGATGACATAACGGGTAAAGTCCCACATTAAAAGAGGAGGTAAAAGTACCTTTAGCCCACCTTGCAACGCAAAAATCCCAATAATCCCCATAACATAAACGACTATTTTTCTCCAAAGAACTGGAGAAATTTCCATATTGACGAATGACTTTTCAAGCAAATATCCGATGCCTGCTCCTAATAAAAACGCACTGTATTTAATCCCCTCATCATGCGGGAACACAAACATCAGAACTAACGGAATGAGTGTCACGATCCCCCATTTCATTGTTGACGTTGTAGCTGACATCCACTGCTGTAATTGAAATGATAATAAAATGATCCCTAAACCGATAAGGATGCCACTTATCACATCTATTGGCCAGTGTAGACCAGAATATAAGCGCGAACATGAAATAAGGAAGATGAGAATACAAGCAAATATCGTGAAATTTCTCTGTTTCACCATATAAGCTAAATACCCCCACAAAGTCGTCGAACCTTGAGCATGTCCACTTGGAAATGAATCATGAGGATAATGACTTCCTACTTGAGCAGATTCTACAAATATAGACGAAATTCCTTCTGAACCGATCGGTCTCGTTACAGCAATATTTACTTTCAGGAATGCATTACTATACATAGATAATAAAAAAATATAAAAAAGACGAAATCCCATTTGTTTCGAAAAACACCAATAAATCAACGGTAAAATTAAAAAATAAAATTCCTCATTTCCCAAAAAGGTGAGGATACTTGCGATAAAATCCAAAAACGGATTTTGCCATTTTGTAATCCAGATTAAAATATCAGTTTGATTCATAAACCCTCCTATTTTTTTGCACATATAAAATCTTACCCTTGTATCTATGTATCGTTATCTTTTCTTATTAGACGAGTTGTTCTATTTTGTATATCAATTATCAAAATAGTATCATAAAATGTATATTCAATATAGCAGGTACTCCATGGCGAATTCAAAAAAAACTTGAAGAATTCTTATAAGCTTACAAATTCAACTAAATATACTAGACCATAGTCATAGTTTACACTATAGTATAGAATAGTAGTATAACATCTTCGAAATAACATGGTAGGAGGGATTCTGTCTTATATGAAGAATGAACCTTGGTATATTACATACTCAAAACATACTTGTGAACATACATATCGTCTAAGCCGCGAACAGTTCCCTTCATTAGCCCCTGTTTACTCTGAAGACGAACTTAAATCATTACGACAACTATTTGAAGAAGTAATTATCGTAACGAAGCACTTTATAAAAAAACAAGTCAGTTATATGGATGGTATCCCTACTTTGATTTTAATATCGAATGAAGATGGTATAATTATTGACCTTTATGGTGACGAGCAACTGAAAGAATCGCTAGGTATTGTTGTTGGAACTAGCTTCTCAGAACAACATTTAGGTACGACTTCGATTAGTCTTTGCTTAAAACATAAGCATTCAATTCAAACTAAAGGGGAAGAGCATTTTTATCCACATTTCTTTGATTATAGTTCCACTACCTCCGCTTTTCATATTATGAGTCAAAACGAGTCTTATCTAGGTGGAACGATCACAATGATAACAAAAAAAGAGCATAGCAACACCCTGCATCTTGGACTGTTAGCTTCATCTGTTGATTCAATTGAGCGAGAACTGGCTTTATATACACAGCATAAAAAACTACTAGAATTTAATCAAAACATGATTAATTCAAATCGAAATGGAATTATTATTACCGATGAGAACGGCGTCATTTCATCTATAAATGATAGTGCCTCCTTCATCTTTAATTTAGTAGACAAGAACCTTATCGGCCAGCCCATTTCTGACATCCATTTAGTTGGTGGCTATTTCCAAACCGTATTACAGGAAGTAAAAAAAATGGAGAACATTGAAATCACATGTTCTGCAAATAAGCAGACATATTATTTTATCGCCGACATTGTTCCGATTTTTGATTTAAATAACAAGTTAATTGGGGCCCTCGGGCAATTTCATGATTTTACAGAACGACATCAATTAGAACAACAAGTCATCGTGAATGAAAAATTTTCTGCTATTGGTAAATTAAGTGCAGGACTAGCTCATGAAATCCGAAACCCGCTTACGCCTATTATGGGTTTTATTGACATATTAAAAAAGCAACATCATAATGCCGAAACAAGCTGGTATTACGATATTATCCATGATGAATTACATCGAATCAAACATTTAGTGGATACTTTTGTTATAACAGCAAAATCAGAAGCTCCTTCAAAGCGGCAAATTAACATCATTGAATTAATACAACAAACCGTGAACTTAATGGAAAGTGAAGGCAATTTAAAAAATGTTCAATTTGATTTAACGCAAATCCCAAATGAAGACATTTTACTTCTTGTCGACCCAAGTCAATTGAAACAAGTGTTTATTAATTTATTTCAAAATGCAATGGATGTTATGACAAACGGTGGAATTATTTCCCTTAGTACATCTGTGACAGACAAAGAAGTAAAAATTAATATTGAAGATAATGGCGTCGGGATGTCAAATGAAGAACTTCAACAATTGTTCACACCTTTTTTCACAACAAAAGATGATGGAATTGGGTTAGGGCTTTCCGTCTGTTATCGAATTATTAAAAATCATAAAGGAACGATTACCGTCCAATCCACAAAAGGAATTGGTACGACATTTACGATTACATTACCATTATAGATGAATAAGAATTCTCCCAGATTAGCCACTTTAAAAAGGAAAGTTCGCTTTATTAGTGGCTTTTTTTTTCGGACATATGTTCCGCTATAATTAAAAGGACCCATTATCCTTCAACTGTCTATACAAAAAGCTAGACAAATACGAATAGCATTGATACAATACGAACTGTATTAGTAAGCGTAATACAGTTCGAACTAAAGGGGGAGGGGCATGTTTGAGCTTGATAACCGAAGTCGAAGCCCTATTTACGAACAGATTATTGAAAAAATTAAAAACTTAATTATGAACCAAGTGTTACAACCAGATGAAAAATTACCTTCTGTTCGAATGCTATCCAATCAAATTACAGTGAATCCCAATACAATACAAAAAGCCTATCGCGAACTAGAACGCCAAGGCTATTTGTATTCTGTTATTGGTAAAGGATATTTCGTCGTTTCGATCGATATTATGCCTAATGAAGATAAACGAAATGAAGTTGAAGCAGAACTATTTAAGCTTTTAACAGAAGCCGTCTTTCTAGGATTAACAAAAGATGAACTGTTACAACTTTATACTAAAGCAAAAAAGGTAACTGAAGGAGGCGAATCCTCATGATTGAAATTAACCAGTTATCCAAAACGTTTGAAAATGAAAAGGCTGTAAACGATTTGGATCTACATGTAGCAAAAGGATCTATATATGGCTTATTAGGGTCCAATGGGGCTGGTAAAACAACACTATTAAAAATGATTGCCGGAATTTATAAACCAGATTATGGAACGATACTTATCAACGGGGAACCAAACTTTGAAAATGTGAAAATCAAACAAAATATTATCTTCATCCCTGACGTCCCTTACTTTTTACCACAATCTACGGTTCACCAAATGGCTCATTATTATCGCCATTTTTACACAGAGTGGAATGAATCGAGATATATTCGCTTACAAGAAGTGTTTGGCATTGATCCAAAACGAAAGATTCAACGTTTATCAAAAGGAATGAAGCGACAAGTCGCTTTCTGGCTTGCGTTGTCTACCATGCCTGATCTTATCATCCTAGATGAGCCAATTGATGGATTAGATTCTGTCATGCGACAAAAAATTAAAAATCTCCTATTTCAAGATGTGGCTGAACGTGAAATGACGATCCTCGTCTCTTCTCATAATTTACGGGAGATAGAAGATATTTGTGACCATGTTGGGATTATGCACGAAGGAAAACTTCTTATTGAAAAAGATGTTGATGATTTAAAAGCAGATACACATAAAATTCAAATTGTATTACAAACGAAAGATCAAGAAGAGCTAATTGAAAACAACCTGAATGTCCTGCACAAAGAAAAACGGGGAAGCGTTATTTTATACGTTGTAAAAGGCCATGAAGATACAATAACCACGTATATCGAACAATTCGGCCCAACCGTTTTTGATTTATTACCACTTACACTTGAGGAAATCTTCATTTATGAAATGGGAGGTGTTGGTTATGAGTTCAAAAACATCCTTCTTTAATAAAGGAATATTGTTGCAAAATTTAAAACAACATGGCTGGATCGGGATTGTCTTTCTTATCGGTTTACTCTATTCTAGCCCGCTTCAATTATTAATGGTTGTGTCAAGTAAACACTTTCCTTATACCTATGTGACAAACATATTTTTAGAAACGTCTGAATGGCAATCACTATTCTTGTTTATTATGCCTGTATTAACTGCGATTTTTTTATTCCGATACATGCATGTAAAAGATTCCGCAGATATGATTCATAGCCTACCTATAACACGATTGAACTTATTGGCTAATCATATATTTTCAGGGATTATTTTATTACTTATCCCGATTTGGATTACAGGTGGTATTGCTTGGCTTGTCACGCAATCCCATCAACTTTATCATTTCGTGACAATCGGGGACCTTGTTGAATGGCTTCTTCTTTATTCCTTACTTGCTATATTTATGTTTGCTTTTTCAACGGCAGTTGGAATGTTTTCAGGGTTATCTGTTGCACAAGGGATACTTACGTATATTCTGCTATTTTTGCCCATAGGACTTTTTACACTCGTTGTCTATCAATTAGACCTTTTATTATATGGGTTTTCTAATCTTCAACTTTCTTCATGGATTGAAAGATTATCTCCAATCACCCGGTTATATGCCTATACTAATATGCCTTACACCGTGATAGAAATTATTATCTATGTCATTGTCACAATAGCTTTATTTGTATTATCCTATTCTCTTTATAGGTACCGTCATATTGAAAAAGCCTCTGAGCCTATTGCATTTTCAATATTAAAACCTATCTTTAAATATGGGATTACGTTCTGCTCGATGCTTGTCATCGGAAGTCATTTTGCTAGTGTGCAAAACAACCAATTAGGTTGGGTTATTTTTGGATATGGAACAGGATCGATTATTGGGTATCTCATTGCATCCATGGTATTGAAAAAAAGCTGGCGCGTATTTGATCGAAGTATTATAAAAGGCTTTAGTATTTACACGAGTATTGTTTTATTATTACTTCTTTTTGTGCAATTTGATTTATTTGGTTTTGAAAATCGTGTTCCTTCCCTTGACTCAATTGAAAGTGTTTATTTTAATCAAAATCCATATTTAGTGAACATCTATGATGAAGACACTGTAAAGGAAGTATCCTTTATTGAAGATCCTGAATTTATTGACATGGTACGAGTGCTTCACCAAGAAATTGTTGACACTAAACCAGCTGAACTAACAGAACTAACTTGGCGAAACCAGCCCATCAGCCTTCAGTATCAATTAACGAATGGGAGGAAGATTTCAAGACAATATCTAATTCCCGTTCATCATGTTGACTCACAGTTAAAAGAAATTCTTGAATCTGATGTGTATAAACAAGACTATTATGGCATTGGCGGTCTTCAAGCCTCACAACTGAGTAAAATTCGGATTTATTCTTACCATCCTATTGCAAAGCAAGGTAAGGTATTTACATCCGAGGAAGAAATGGCTGAATTTCTTTCAGTATTACAGCAAGATATAAATGCTCTTTCGTATAAAGATATGATGTCATGGCATAGCTGGGGTACTATCTCTCTAGAATTGGAAAACAAACGTTATATTCAACTTGAATGGAGTAAATCTTTTCAATATGTGGATGCCTGGTTAGCAGAAAAAGAAGCTTTAGCAAACATTCGAATTGTCCCTTCCGATATTGAATCAATGGAGATTATTACACCAACGGAAACATTTGAAGAAGAATTATATGCCTATCAATTATTATCTGACGAATATGAGTACAAAGTCTTGTTAACAAGCCAAAACACACAAGATATTGAAGAAGCGTTAACCCTTTTTGAAGAAGGAGTACCTGGATTTTACCACGTTCGCTTTTTCACAAAAAATGGGGATGAATTTCACGGGGCTTTGTCCGAGAATAATTTACCTTCCTTTTTACAGTAACGTCTAAACAGCCAAGAAAGGATTCTATCCTTTCTTGGCTGTTCTATTTATATAAAGTTAAATGAACTATTTTCGTCTAAGACGCGAATGAATGTTTCAAGCAATTGTAATGTGGCATCTAGATCATTTTTATCTATCACTTCTACCGGTGAGTGTGCATAACGGGACGGGATAGAGAGGACTCCAGTTGCAATCCCTTTATTCGCTAAACTGACAGCACCACCATCTGTCCCGATACCAGGAAATACTTCTTGTTGATAGCGAATCTTATGTATTTTTGCTAAGTTCACAAGCTTTTCCTTTACGGTTGGATGAGCGATTAAACTAAAATCAATCACTTTAATCCCTGTTCCCTCCCCTAAACCTAATGTTTGATCCATCGTTTCTTCAGGAGTATCACTCACAGCTGTCGTGTCAATGGCAATTGCAACATCCGCCTCTATACCGTTTGTCGCAACTTGTGCCCCTCGTAACCCTACTTCTTCTTGAACGGTAAAAATAGCAATCAGCTCTCCACAAAAATCGCCATCTTGTAAGTTTTCTAACAAACTTAAAATGATGGCACACCCCGCACGGTCGTCAAATCCCTTTCCTACAAAGCGTCCTGTTGAAGAGTTACCAAGATAATCAATAGATGGTGCCCATGTAATCGGGTTACCAATTTCAATTCCTAACTCAATTGCATGCTCTTTCGATGTCGCACCAATATCAATATATAATTGGCGGTGATTTCGAACTTTACTCGCATCATCAAATTTAGCATAGTGTGCTGACATCGTACCAATTACTCCTGTGAGCAACTCTGATGATGTGCGAACTTGAACCTTTTGTGCCAATAGTATTCTATCATCATGGCCACCTAATTTCTCAAAACGGAGAAGACCATTATTTTCAATTTTTTTGACGATAAAACCGATTTCATCCATATGCGCTGTAACGATTACAGTTGGACCTGACTTTTTTCCTTTTTTCTTAGCAATAACATTGCCTAAACTATCAACTTGAACATGCTCAACTTTATCTTTCACTTTATCACGAATCCACTTTGACACAGGCTGCTCATATCCGCATGGCCCATGTAAAGAAGTTAAATCCTTTAATAACCCAAACATCTCTTTTCTTCCTCTCTCTTTAAAAGTTACTCTTTATTATATCGGATGAGGATTAATCATCCAAATTTCGTGATTGTTGAACGATTCGTGTCTTAGTTTTGGTATACTATACAAGAGATTCACTAAAGAAAAAGGTGGTAAAAGCATGCCAACGCAAAAAAAAGTAAACATTGTCCTATTAGAAACGAGTGATATTCATGGGAATGTGCTTCCGATTAACTATGGGACAAATAAAAAAGCGGAGCTAGGGTTAGCCAAAGTAGCTACCGTCATTCAAACTGAACGTAATAACAATGAACATGTTATTGTTATTGATAATGGCGACTTAATTCAAGGAACTCCTCTTACATATCATTATGTGAAATTTCTACATGAGATGGAAAACCCAATGGTAAAATTATTAAATCATCTTCAATATGATGGATTTATCATTGGTAATCATGAATTTAATTACGGATTATCTCCCCTTGAAAAAGCTTTTGAAACATCGACATTTCCATGGCTAAGTGCAAATATTATTAATGAGAACAACAATAAACCGACATTCGGCAACCCGTACTTCATTAAACATGTCGGGGCGATTAAAGTGGCTGTGTTAGGGATAACCACTCACTATATCCCAAATTGGGAAGACCCCCAACATATTCAAGGACTACAATTTGCTGATGCATTTGAAACGACGAAATGGTGGGTGAACTATATCCATGAGCATGAAAAACCAGATGTAATGGTTGTTTCTTATCACGGTGGATTCGAGCGGGATTTAGAAACAGGCGAACCTACTGAAAATCTAACAGGGGAAAATCAAGGGTATGCCATTTGCAAACAAATTAGTGGCATTGATGTTTTACTTACTGGTCATCAACATCGAAAGATCGCAACAACGATTGATGATGTTACTGTAATCCAACCGAGTGTAAATGGCGAAGTTGTCGGAAAAGTCACGCTCGAATTAATTTTTGAACAAGACAAATGGATAATTGAAAATAAAAAAGCCGAGCTTCTTTCCGTTGAACATGTCTCGCCAAATAAAGAAGTGCTTGACATTGTTCATGAGTATGAATCGAAAACACAAACATGGCTCGATCAAGCTATTGGAACGATACAAGGAGATATGACGATTACGAATGTATTTGAAGCACGACTACAAGACCATCCTTTTGTTGAGTTTATTAACAAAGTACAAATGGACGCTGCAGGTGTTACTATTTCTAATACAGCTCTTTTTAATAATAATGCCACCGGATTTCAGTCTCATGTTACGATGCGAGATATTGTTTCAAACTACATTTATCCGAATACATTAAAAGTACTCCGACTCAAAGGTCAAGATATTAAAGATGCCCTTGAACGTTCTGCCTCTTATTTTCAATTAAATCATGATGGAGGAATAGAAATTAATCCTGCTTTTACAACACCAAAACCACAGCATTATAATTATGATATGTGGGAAGGAATTGAATACGTGTTGGATATTTCAAAACCTATAGGAGAACGAGTAATTTTATTACAATACAACGATAATGAGTTGGATTTAACAGAGTCCTTTGATGTTGTGATGAATAATTACCGGGCCAGTGGTGGTGGGGACTACACAATGTTTCAAAATAAGCCTGTCATAAAAGATATCCCCATCGATATGTCGGAATTACTCGCAAGTTATTTTCTCTCAAACAAAACAATCCATGCTTGTTCAAATGGTAACTGGAAAGTCATTTGGTAATTAAAGAAAAACGCGGGAGCGTCTTTTCTTTAAAGCGAAGAGCGGAGCCCTGCCCGCTTTTGACAGTGAACCCCAAGTGACCTTCTTGGGGTGAAATGCGCAGGTGCGCAGCCTTCGCTCTTCTAGAATAAGCTTTAAAAGCCTCACTGCTACACCAAAATTTTTATACTTATCATATCTTTTAAAGAAAAACGCGGGAGCGTCTTTTCTAGAATAAGCTTTCAAAGCCTCACTGCTATACCCAAATTTTTATCTCTTATATGTTAAAAAAGGGAGTACGGAAAGGCTTCATTATCCTTTCTATACTCCCTATTACTTTTCGTCTACACTTTATTTAAGTCAGACTCAAATCTTTCGCGAACTTCTTGCTTTTCATTTTCAGGTAAAAATGCGGCCTCTATCCCGTTTCGCAACAAGGCAAGCACATCTTCTATTTCTAACTGAAAATGTTCGATTAATGTTAAAAACTCTTTTGTCAATGTTGTATTTGAAACCGTTAAATTGTCAGTATTAATTGTAAGCGTGAACCCCATATCATAATACTCCTTAAAAGGATAGCTTTCCCAACTATCGCATGCTTTCGTTTGAATATTACTAATCGGGCACATCTCTAGTGGAATCTTTTTTTCAATAAGTAAGTCCACAATGTCTTTATTTTCCCTTGCGCGAACACCGTGTCCAATTCGGGCAGCACCTAGTTGTGTAACCGCATCATAAATACTATCGGGCCCAGCGGCTTCTCCAGCGTGTATCGTTACTGGAATTCCTTTCTCGTTCGCTAAGGCAAATACTTCTTGATGAAGATATGTTGGAAAATTCCCTTCATCTCCAGCCAAATCTACAGCCACTAACCCTTTATGTAAAAATGAAGAAGCTGCTTTAATCACGGCGATATTTTCAGTAACACTATGATGTCGCAAACATGAAGCAATCACTCTCGCTTTCACACCAAATGTTGATTCTCCACGCTGTAAACCTTTGATGACCGCAGAAATGACTTGTTCTAAGCGTAAGCCCTCTCTCGTATGAAGTATTGGACCAAACCGAACCTCAATATAAATACAATTGTCTAAAGAAGCTTGTTCCACCACTTCAAACGCTATTCGTTCTAACGCTTCTTCTGTTTGCATCATCGGTAGGACTAAATCAAACGTTTTTAAATAATCTTTTAATTGACCTGTTTTTGTGACTTGCATATAAGGCAGTAATTCTGTTTCAGTTTCTGCCGGTAAGGTGACTCCCTTTTGTTTCGCCAATTCGATAAGTGTATTTGGTTGAACACTCCCATCTAAATGCAAATGAAGATCAACTTTAGGCAAACTTTTTATTACACTGGCATTCATGTTTTTAACCCTTCTTTCTCTTTGAACCTAAAACGACAATTGTATAAAGAATATCATGTACGAGCTTTTTATGCATCTAAAATCTATTTTATAGATACGCTAATGTTGTTTCTAACAACAAGGCTACCCCTTTTGTAATGTCTGCAATCTCAGCCCATTCGTGTTCATTATGACCTCCTCCATCATAACACCGAACAAATAATAACCCGATGTCTGTTATTTCACTCATCACCATCGCATCATGCGCTGCCCCGCTTATCATCAAAGGCGGTGACAACTTCAAGTTCGCTCCCGCCTTTTCCATCGTATCGATCACATGCTCAGCACAATCAATCGGATCCTCGTGTAAATGCTCTCTTATTTCTGAAGTTAAGCCCCTTTTTTTACAAACTTTTATTACCATTTCTTTAATTTCCTCTATCTTTTCTGCGCGAGAATCCGAATCAATATCACGTATATCTACTGTAAATTCAATCGACTCGGGAATAACATTGGCGACCCCGGGTTTTGCTTTTATCGCTCCAACCGTACCGACTATCGGGGTATCCTCTCCAAAACAAAGGGTTTCGATATTCAAAATCATTTCTGCCGCACCAGCCATTGGGTCTCTTCGGAGTGACATTGGGACAGTTCCAGCATGCCCAGAATCGCCTTGAACTTCGACTGTTAACCATACTGGTCCTGCCAAGCCAACTACAATCCCAACCGGCTTATTTTGTGATTCTAAATAGGGGCCTTGTTCAATGTGCATTTCTAAAAACACTTTAAGTTCACCTTTTTTACGAACATCCTGATGAAGGAAATCTGGTTGTAAACCAAATGCCTCTAATGCCGAATACCGATTTGTACCATGGGTATCTTTAGTATATAACTCTTCTTTCTTTACCTTCCCAACCATCCCTCGACTTCCAAACAATGCCCCCTTAAACCTTGCCCCCTCTTCATCTGAAAACACAATAACCTCTAGAGGGTGACTCAATTCAATTCCTTCGTCATGAATCACTTGAGCTACTTCGATTCCACCAATCACACCAATTGTTCCATCAAAAAAACCTCCATTTGGGATCGTATCAAGATGAGAACCGATTGCAACTGCTGGTCTGTCGCTGTAAATGGATTCCTTTCTCCCTAT
Organism: Alkalihalobacillus sp. LMS39; assembly: GCF_022812285.1. NCBI lineage: Bacteria > Bacillati > Bacillota > Bacilli > Caryophanales > Bacillaceae > Alkalihalobacillus > Alkalihalobacillus sp. LMS39. The sequence goes on along the minus strand of NZ_CP093300.1, from coordinate 1,473,348 downwards.
GACATTTCCAAAATTATCAATTTTCACGTGTAACCCGGCTTGCTTCATCCATTTCATAATTAATACTTGAGCTAGTCGGTCTTCTTCCGTTAATGCTTTTCTTGTCACCCCACCATTTTTATGTTTCCCAATATTCGAAAGCTCCATAATTCGTTCAGAAATACGTTGGCTATTAATCTGGCTTTTTTGTTTTAACATCATAGCACCCTTCCTACCAGTTCATCCTCTTTGCTTAAATTTTAGCGGATTTTTTTTAGTTGATAAGAAAGTTAGAAAGATAATCTCTCATAAAAAAGTGAGAAAGAATAAATTCAAGGTTTGAACACGCGAATAAATAGTTTGTACAAACAATTAGGTTCTATTGATTCCCATATCTCATTTTTGCGGTCAGAGCAACCGTTATTTGTGAACATAATACGGGTTCCCGATTTTTAGCGGCCACAGAAGCCCTTATTAACGCAAAAGCAACTCTATTCCTAGTGATATATTATGATTAACTGCTCCTGTGTCCACCAACATTCCAAAACGCTAGCAATGTTCACAGATAACGGTTTTCATGGCCGCTTAATTACCATAAGCAACTAAATCGCTTGTCACATGGTCCCCCAGCAACGCTAGTGTAGTTTTCTAAACAATAAGAAAAACGTGGGAGCGTCTTTTCGTTTCAAGCGAAGTGCGGAGTCTTCGTTCTTCTAGAATAGGCTTTCAAAGCTTCACACTGCTTTATACTTCCTTATCTTTTAAAAAAAGACGTCACAAAAGTTTCCTTTTGGACGCCTCATCGATTCATCTTCTATCCTTATTTTTGGGCAACCACATCATCAAATTCCTGTTGAATTTCTTCTGATGGTTTTGTGCCTAATTTACTAAACAAAATGACAGCGAGCGTAGCAAGAATGAACCCTGGAACAATTTCATACATTTCAAACAAACCACCCTCAATATTTGCCCAAATGATGACAGTCAAACCACCTGTTATCATCCCTGCCAATGCCCCATTTCTTGTCATATTTCTCCAAAACAATGATAAGATGATAACTGGACCAAATGCTGCACCAAATCCAGCCCATGCATATCCGACTAAGTCTAATACCGTATTTTCGGGGTTATACGCCATGATGATGGCAATAATCGCAATAACAAGAACTCCAATTCTTCCAACTTTCACTAGTTCATCTTCACTAGCAGACTTTCTTAAGATAGACTTATAAAAATCTTCCGCTAACGCACTTGAAGATACGAGTAACTGAGAATCAATCGTACTCATAATAGCCGATAATATCGCTGCTAGTAAAAATCCTGCTACCCAAGGGTCAAATAAAATTTGCGTAAATGCAATAAAGACTGTTTCTTCAGCCCCTTCTGCTAAAGGCGCACTTGCAAAAAATGCAATTCCAGCAAACCCGACAAATAAAGCCCCTAACAAAGTAAGTACCATCCAAGTCATCCCAATAAAACGAGCTTTCGGGATTTCATGAACAGATTTTACAGCCATAAACCTTGTCAAAATATGAGGTTGACCAAAATAACCTAAACCCCAAGCGACTAAAGAAATAACACCAATAAATGTCACTCCTGAATAAACATCGAGAAAATCAGGATTAATACTTCCGACTGCATTTATCGTTTCACTAAAGCCACCTAGGTGGGAGATGGCAACAATCGGAACAATAATTAAAGCTAAAAACATTAAGATACCTTGGAAAAAGTCAGTCCAACTTACAGCTAAAAATCCTCCTAAAAATGTATACGATATAATAACAATGGCGCCTATCCATAACGCATTCGTATAAGAAAGACCAAAGGAAGCTTCAAATAATAACGCACCGCCAACTAAACCTGCCGAAGTATAAAAAGCAAAAAATACTAAAATAACAATAGCTGAAATTACTCTTAACACTTTCGAACGGTCTCGAAACCGATTTTCTAAATAACTGGGAATCGTAATAGAATTCCCTGCCACTTCAGTATATGTTCGTAATCGTTTTGCAACAAATTGCCAATTAATATAAGCACCTACGGCTAAACCAACTGAAATCCAAATTGCCTCCATCCCAGCTACATAAGCATAACCAGGTAATCCAAGCAATAACCAACTACTCATGTCTGATGCACCAGCACTTAATGCAGCAACACTACCATTTAATTTCCTTCCCCCGAGAATATAATCTGATAAGTTATTTGTTAATTTATAAAAGACTAAACCAATGACTAACATCCCGACAAGATAAACGATAAATGTAATTAACGTAGTTTGTTCCAAGACTATTCCCCCTTATGTCGAATCATTGAAATAAAACTAAACAAAACAATGAGTGTCATTGGAACAAAAAGCCAAAATAACGTTGCTCCTGTTAACATATAATCCATGTTTTGTCCCCCTTTTTTCTTTTTTTCTACTAGCCTTAATCTATTAGTTATGTTCTTTCTAAGAAGAATATGTCACTGGAAACATTCTCCTTGGAGAGAAAGCTATTATATCATACGAAAACCCTTCCATTAATTTTTTAGCACTTTAAAAATGATAGTAAAAAATATCTTAACGGCGGAATACAAATACTTCAGCAGGAGAAATGATGGCCAATAATATGAAAAAGGGTGAGTTCCTACAGTGTCTAAGCACGAGGAGACTCACCTTTTTGTCACAGTTGATTTAGTTCTCTATTTTCATTGTTACCATTTTAACGTTTGTAGCATTTCAATAATGTTCATTTTTTCTTTTTGGCCGATAGCCCACCGCTCAATTTCACTTTTAATCAAAGTCAGTGTTCCGAATCCTTTAACAAACCCATTTAAACGGGCGACAACAGTCGCATCTCGAAAATGCTCTTCTGTTGGATACAATGCTTTTAATTGTTCTGTTGCTTTTTTATATTTTTTCAAATGATATTTTTGATGTTTCAACTCAGCAAAAGTAAAAAAAGTGAGCGGTGCAATTTCTGTTTCTATGGTCATGTTCTTTCTTGTTTCCCACTCTTTTTTCTTTTCTAGCATTGTATGTTTTTGTTGCTCATGCTCATAAAGCAATAAGGAAATATACTGTCTTCCTTTATAGCCCTCACGATTTGGATTATGATTAGCCCAAAACTCATCAAGAAGAGCAGCTAAAGAAATCTCTTCCTCATTAAAGTGCACTTGAACCGTTTCTGTATGGTCTCCCATTATGCGATACGTAGGATTCGGTAATGTTCCACCTGCATATCCTACCGCTGTTTTTTGTATACCTTGAAAATGCCCGAACCGAGCATCAACACTCCAAAATCATCCCATGCCAAATGTGAAACGCTCCACTTCGTTCACCTCTCTTCCTACTATTATTTTTAATATTTATTTTCTTGATAAAAAAAGTTTGGTGTGACAATATCATTTTTATATTGCTGATGAAAAATATGTGTTGTTGCCGGTGACACCGGAGGAATTAACCATGTCCAATCCCCCGTAACGTTTCTTCCTTTCGCTAGTTCTGCCTCTTGAAAATGTTTAAACTGTTCCGCTGCTGTATGATGGTCAACGATGCTAACACCAGCTCTTTTAAATGAATAAAGGACAGCTACATTTAATTCAACTAATGCTTTATCTTTCCAAAGCGTAGAATTTTTCGTTGTTTCCACACCAATGATTTTTGCAACGTCAGCTAATTTATTATAACGCTCTTCATCTGCTAAATTTCTGGCTCCAATTTCAGTTCCCATATACCATCCATTAAAAGGGGCAGCTGGATAGATAATACCGCCTATCTCTAGTTTCATATCCGAAATCATAGGCACCGCATACCACTTCAAGTTTAACTTTCGAAACTTATCAAATTCAGGGTGCTCGATCCCTACTTCCAATACGAGGTCTTTCGGAACATCAAACCATACAGGATCACATTCCTCTAGTTGAACAACGAGAGGTAAAATATCAAAAGCTGTCTCTTCCCCTTTCCACCCTAGCTTATTACAAGTTTTCGTGAATTCAATCGAAGCAGGATCCCCTACAATGCCAGCATTTGTTTCATATCCAGCATATCGAATCAACTGATGATTCCAAATCCGAACCTTTTCTTTTCCATTTTGCTTAGGAGCAAAAATCGTAATCGTTGGAATGAGCCTGCCCCCATTTGTCGCATATTCAATATGTTCACATAACGCCCTATACACTTCTTCAGTAGTATTTGCATCCCTTGCATCAATGACATGCAAGGAATTCCAAAATAAACGACCAATACATTTATTACTATTTCTCCACGCCACCTTTGCCCCATATTGTAGCTCTTCCATTGTATGGGTATAAAACCCCTTCTTATTTATTTCACCTTTTATTTCGTCAAGTCGAGCTGGGATTTGTTTTTCTAGCTGACGCTCGTTATAACAAAGTTCTATAAATTGACTTGCTTCACTTAGTAACTGATTGTTTGAAACCAACGAGTTCACCTCAATACTATTTCTATCCTCGCAAAAAGAAAAAAAACCTTTTTTTTCAGTGGTTTTTCATGAATCTAATTTTACTCTTTTCCTATTCAGAAGCAAAGAATGAGTGTTAAAAACAGAAAAAGACACAAAAGTCTCAAAAATACTAGACCTTTGTGTCACCATAATTATTCTACTATTGTCCCTTTTTGTTTTCGTTGATACATATAAACAATGGCTCCAGCAACAATTACGATGAACCCTATTAACATAAACGTATAAAATGGGGTTGCTGTTTTTGGCAAACTGTTCTCTTGATCATCACTGTCTTTTCCTTCATTTTCTTCTACCTTATCGTCATCAATTCCTTCTCCTTCTTCATCCGGAGTAGGAGTAGGTTGTGATGGTTGTTTCGAATCATCTGGAACCTCAGTAGATGGGTCTTCCTCTTTTGGATCTTCGTCATTTGGTTCCTCTTCTTTTGGCTCTTCTTCTTTAGGGTCTTCATCAATCGGTTCTTCTTCTATTGGCTCCTCTGGTGTTGTTGGTGGTTGCTCTTCACCTTCAGACAATTTTATAATAACCGTTGTTAATGGATCTAATTCAATTGAATCTGATGTTAGTTGAAAACCTGATTGTTCAGAAACTCCCACTGTACCCGCTTCATCACTATCTACTAACACAACTCCTCTTGTTAAATCTTCACTAATTGTTAACGAGCGAGAAGTAGAATCTGCGTTCACAAATACATAATACGCATCTCCGTTTGTCGCCTCATTGCGATACGCAATAACTAAATCTCGCTCTTTCATTTCCGGAGCTTCGATTATCGTAACATTCTCATCTACCAATGCTTTCGAACCTAAACGAAAGGCATCAGTCGATCGTCTCAACTCAATTAATCCTGTTGTGTATTCTCTCGTTTCATTATGAAGAGGGTATTTAGACGCATTTGTTGCTTGTTCCCAATTAAACATATTAATCGCATCTGAAGAGTCATATGAATCATGAATAAAATATGGATAATCAAATGGTTGGCCATTTTCATCTACCATATATGTCGATTTATATGGAGCTTCTGTTGTTTCTTCTCTATATTGTTTTGTTCTACCAAACTCTTGACCCGCATGAATAAATGCTGTACCTTGCGAAGTCAATACCATCGCATTTCCAATTCGAATTCGTTGTTGGATTTCTTCTTGGTGATAATCCGGGTCTTTTTTTATCGACTGGGCAATCACATCATGGAGTGTTAAATTGTCATGTGCTTCAATATAAGGAACGACATCTCCAGGGTCATCCGCAACAAAATTATGTGGCTGTGCTTTAATATTATCAAAAATTTGTTGCACATTTCTAGCACCGCCTGTAATGAAACGGGGTTGGCCTTCACTTCCGAACCCAGATTTTAATTCATTACGGAATTCATCTGAAAATACACCAACACTATCTGTATACTGCATCCAATCTTGGTCTGCAGGCATAACATCTGTTTCACCTTCATCTCCTACATATGTTCGCCAACCTTCCCCGATCATGAGAATATTCGGGTTTAATTGCTTGGCTTTGTCATAAGCGATTTGAATCGTCTCAGCATCATGGTCACCCATCATGTCAAAACGGAAACCATCAACCTTATATACATCTGTCCAATATAAAATAGAATCCACTAAAATTCTTCTTGCCATTTCATGTGTTGTACCTAAACGGCCACCACCAAAGCTAGTCCGTGGAGTACCATCAGCGTCCATGAAATGATAGTAATTCGGTTCTAAATCTTCAAAAATTTCTACTTGAGCCGTATGGTTATACACGACATCGAGAATGACACCCATTCCTCGTTTATGGATTTCATCAATTAACATTTTGAGTTCTTGGATTCGAAGTTCTGGGTCATCCGGATTTTCTGAATACATTCCAGTTGGTGCAAAATAACTATGGGGATCATACCCCCAATTATAGTTATTACCGGACGAAGAATATTCTAGCATTCTTTCATTATTTTCAAATTCATTTGCCCAAAAATAGCTCATTACAGGTAAAAGCTGTACATGTGTTACACCTAATTGTTCAATATAATCAAGCTTATCAATAAAAGCGGTAAATGTACCAAACTGAGATTGTAAATTTCCTTCTATACTCGGATCAGATGTGAAATCACGGACATGCACTTCGTAAATGATCGCGTCTTCTCTTTTCTCATATCCATCAATATTCGCATATTGAAGAGTTGGACCAATGTCGGCTGGATTCACAATAGCAGCTTTCCCAATCGGGTCATCCCCAAAATTATTCCATGTCGCCATCGATTTTGCATAAGGATCTAAAGCAAGAACTGTGTCTTCTCCTCTTGTAATTTTATAATGATAGTAATAGCCATTTACATTATCAATACCCGTATTTTCAGGTTGTAATGTTACGTGCCAGACACCTCGATCACCTAACGTCATTTCGATGTTTTCATGGACGATATTGTTTTGATTGTTTTTATCGTAAAGAACCACACTAACCGAATCTGCAGAAGGTGACCATAATTTTAACGTAGCTGTCCCATTTGAATGTAATGTCGCACCTAACTCACCATCATAAGCATATAATTCATCTATCATTCTCCATCCTGTCCCAACCGTTATCGTTTTTCCATCAAATGTAACAGAAAACGGGGATTGGTCTAAATCAAGCTCGACAAATACTTCTACGGTTCTATCATTTTTAATTGTGAGCCCTGAAATAGAAATTGGATTACCTTCCTTATCAGAGATGGAAAGTAGTTCAAGTAATTCTGCTTCTGTCATTCCTTTTACACTCGTAAACTGTAAAACGATTTTATTAGTAGATAATACTTCTCCTGAAATTAGAGCAACAGGTGTTTCCCAATAAGGGGAAATATAAACCGTCGAATCTCCCTCTCTTATCCAAAGCTGATTATAATCTTCTAATAAGGAAAACGACATATCCCCACTTTGTTGTCCATTCACTCTATTTACAACAAGGAAACTTATTTTACTTGCGTTATCCTTTACATCAACATCGACAAAGGCCCCATATCGTCCAACTCCATCAAACGCTTTTGCTCCTGATGGCCAGTTTTCTGAAGGATTCACGACATCATCCCAAAGCCACAAACCTAGATTTTCATAGTTTCCACTTTCATTAACATAATGAATTCTGACTTGGTTTTCATCTAAAGAAACTGGTTCATATGTATACACTTGATCTGAGCCTTCTTGAATCCAGATTTCATTTATATTTTGTGAGGAAATGAGAAATGTCTTATCTCCTCCATCTTTTTCTTCTGTTTGTTTGTTGACTACAAGGAATCCGATTTGTGCTGCTCCTTCTGCTAATTCAACATCCACATAAGCATTGCCATCTTCAGTTTCTTCAAATGAAAGAGCTCCAGTTGGCCATTCATCTGTAGGAGATTTTACGTCTCCCCATGTCCATAATCCCCAATTTTCATAGTTCCCATCTTGCTTCTGATAATGAATTCTAAGTGTATTATGATTGTTCTCTTCAGCTTGTACGACTGCTGAAGTGAAACTAAAAGATAAAGAACTAGGGGAAAATACTAAAAGACTGATGATAATAAATAAAAGTGAACGATGCCATAAATTCTTTTTCAAACATACCCCTCCTTAATTGTTAACCATCTGTTTCACACAAAATGAAAACAAGTACATTGTAAACGCTTTCTTTCTTTTACTAAAAAAACATTAAATTCAAATTATTTTTCCTTGTCTCACCTCCTATTTGAGTCATTAGTGCAACCGTTTTCACTATTAATACTATTATGGTTTAAATTGTAATGTCAATATAAAAATGTATCGTTTGCATAAATTTAGTTATTTTTACCTTTTTCGACAAAAACCCTACTGTCCTTCATTAGGACAATAGGGTTTAGTCGTTATTTAAGTATTACTCTCTTCTTTCTTTGAAACCAGAATGAACTCACTCCTAATAGAAGAATACCCATTCCGATTAAAATCCAATTGTATACATTTGTTGCTGTTTTCGGAAGAGGATTTTTCTTTCCTTGGTTTGTATCACCTGGTGTAGGGATTACATCCTCTTTATTCTTAAGTTCCGCTTCACTTTTGTCAAAAACTGTAAATGTACTAAAATGATTCGTTGGTGCACTTACTTTCCCATTGTGATAGCTACCACCTTTGCTCTCCCAATGCTTCTTTGTTTCATTCCAGTAAAAAACATTCACCTTTTTTTCATCTTTCATTTTCTTCTTATCGACTGCAAATGTTAACGTAATCGCTTCATCAAATGTAGAAATGACTTGCTTTCCTTGAGTTATTTTAAAATCATATACAGAACTTAGTGCTTGTTTCATATCCTTCATTTTTGTAATCGTAATGGTAACTGCATCATTTCCATTCTTAAATACAGAAGATGGAATATCCAGTTGTACATCATCTTTTTGAATGATAATGACAACATTTTTCTTCTTTAATTGCTCTACTTGTCCTTTATCAAATACGATATTCATTTCTGTTTCATTTTGGTTACTAATATCGATGAGTAATACTCCATTATCGACAAGTTTATCCATATCTTTACGTGTTACCGTTGCAACACCATTTGAAATCGTTGGTTTTGCTTTTACTACTTTATTTTTGTCTTTATCTTTATCTTTATCTTTATCTTTGTCTTTGTCTTTATCTTTATCTTTGTCTTTATCTTTGCCTTTATCTTTGTCTTTGTCTTTGTCTTTGTCCTTGTCTTTGTCTTTGTCTTTGTCCTTGTCTTTGTCATCACCTGGTTTTTCTGGATCTGTTCCCGGATTTTCCTCTATAGGGTCTGTCCCTGGATTTTCTTCACCTGGGTCATCTTCATTAGGCTTTGACGCAGTGATAATTCTTCCTTCTGGTTGAGCATATTCATCTCCAACTGTTCCAATCCGGTCGAGGTAATCAGTGAATACATCATAGTCTGGAATAAATAACTCAGTTATTCTTCCTTCATCTTTCGCTTGTTTTAATACTGTGAATCCGTCTCCACCGTCAGCTAAAAATGCATTTGTTGCAACAATATAAGACTTGGATTCGTCAATATCAACATAACCAGCTTCCGTTTTTACTTGAACATTGAATACTCGATTCATTGCAGGCTGTGTAACATCATAACTAAAGCGAACACCTGCTACTTGTAAGAAACGACCATTTCCTTCTTCTACTCTACTTACTCCATTTTCAAGGGATTCTACAATCTCAGCACCCGTTAACTCCATTGTTACTAAATTGTTCGCAAATGGCATAACTGTCAGCACATCACCTAATGTAATGTCACCGACAGGAATGGAAGCGCGAATTCCACCAGCATTTTGAATGGCAATTTCAGCATTCACACTTTCTTTTGCTTTTGCTAACATTCCATCTGCAATTAAATTTCCTAAATTCGTTTCTTTTGAACGAATATTACTTCTTTCACCATCTAAATGAACTGTTGTTTTCCCAACGACCATTTTCTTCAATTCGTCTATCGGGCCTTGCAGTTCTTTTAATCGCTCTGCAGCCACTTGATCCTCTTCATAGATATAGTTCCCTTGTTCATCTTTACCGTCCACTTCAATGAGTTGTCCATTCCAAGATTGGAGAACTCCTTCTTCATCAAAGACAACATCAAGACGTCCCAAATATTCTCCGTATTCTTTTGCTTGTACAACTAATGTTGGGTCTTCAAATTGTTCAATCACTACCGGTTCTTCAACAAGCGTATGACTGTGTCCACCAACAACGATATCAATTCCTTCCACCGTTTCAGCTAATATTACATCATACCGATAACCAAGATGTGTTACAGCTATAATTTTGTTTATGCCTTCTTCGTTTAACATATCCACAGTTAACTGTGCCTTTTCAAGATAATTTTCAAATACGATATTTTCACCTGGATTCGCTATAAACGCAGTGTCTTCTGTTGTTAGTCCGAAAATACCTACTTGTTCTCCATTAATTTCTTTAATGATAGCAGGATATAAATATCCATTTTCTCCTGGGTTTCCAACTTCATCTTTAAATAACGGACTTAGTTCTGGTTCATTGCTGTAATCGATGTTAGAACTTACAAATGGAAACTCGGCGTTCTTAATGAAATCAGCAAATACTTTTGGTCCTTTATCAAATTCATGGTTACCAGGAACCATTGCATCATATTCAGCCATGTTCATAAATTCTAAATCTGCTTGCCCTAAATATTGATTAAAGAACAGCGTACCTGAGAACACGTCCCCTGCATCTAATAACAAGGACTGATTGACTTCATCACGAATCGAACGAATCACTGTAATACGACGAGCCACACTATCTAAATGAGCATGAGTATCGTTTGTATGCATCACAGTTAGCTCAAAATCATTTGATGTCTCAATTGGCTCTTCTCCAGGGTATGTCACTTCATATACAGATAATGTACCTGACACTTCGTTGGCAGCAAGTAACATCGTTTTTCCTGTAGGACTGTCTTCTTTTGGAATAAACATTAATCCTTCAGTTCCAAGATCACCAGCTTCACCACTAGCCGGGTCTTTAGAAAAATCACGACTATTGTAATACGTTACAAAAACAGGTTCACTTGGATTTGTAATGTTGTACACCATAATTCCACCAACACGCTCAAGTCCAATAAACGCATAGGTTTGTCCATTAACTTGACCAATTTTTATATCTTCCGGTTCAGGACCTTTATCATCACTTCTTGTTTCACCTGTATTTTCTGTATGGTTTGCGTTAAAGTGTTCTTCTCCTAAGTGGTGAAGAGTAATATGTTCAAAATCACTTCCACTATCAAATACTAGCTCCATACTGTTGGCATCCCAAATCGAGAAGGAACGACCACCAAAGCTGTATAATGCTTCATATTTTCCTGCACTGTTTTTACCCATTTCAGAAGAAACACGTAATCTTCCTAATTGTTCTTCATTAAACAGACCATTTTCAACTAGTGCGTCAAGTTCTGCTTGCGTATATCCCTCATAAAAATCAGCATTTAATTGAACATTGTTCTTAATTTTGTTGCTACCTGCACGCGTTTCCTCTGAATATCCTTTGTAATCTCGTGCATCTCCTTCATTAGCAGTCACAATATAACTTTTTCCATTGGCTTTGAAGTAGTCTATTCCATCTGGTTGATACATACCTAATACCGGCCATGGTTGAATATTCACTTTGTCATCTTTATCTGAAACGTCCATTGCATTTTCAAACAAAGAATGATCTTTAAAACCAAGTCCATGAACATGTGTAAATTCTTTTGTTGTTAAATCCAGCGTGGCAATCGCATTATTTTCTTGCAATGCTACGTATGCTGTTTTATTATCTTTTGCAACTACAATATATTCCGGCTCAAAATCTTGTGCTGGGCTTGCATTTGGTCCAAAAACTCGGACAGTTTCATCAATTTGATTTGCTGATAAATTTCCGAAACCTACAGTTGTAACATCATCTTGATTAACACGCGCTCCTTTAGAAACATCAATGATAGAAACTGTTCCTTCCGGGTCTATCGTATAACTATCATTTGGCTCTCCTTCGTTCGCAACAAGGACATATTGTCCATCATGTGTAAAAGTAACCATATCAGGAAGTGCTCCAACTTCGACATTCGAAAATACTTTTCCATTTATATCAGCTAGTACTACTCGACCATTGTCTGTTCTCGGTTCTGCTGGAACAGCAAAGGCGATAAAGTTCCCATTAGGATGAACTGCAATACTTGTAATATCTCCAATGACAAATCCTTCGCCTAATTCAAGCTCTGTGACATCAATTCGTTTTTTCAACGGAAGATTTAAGTTTGTCGGATTGGATAAGTCAACAATATCAATCGCACTATCAGCTCCATTTGCGATAAAGGCTCGTTTTGTTTTTTTGTCAAAAACAACAATTTCAGCCCCACTTTTGTTAAATCCTGCACCACTATCATATCTACCGATCAAATTAAGCTGAAGTTCACCTGTCCCCGAATAATCTCTAGGAGTTACATCAATTTGAACTAGAACAGGGTCATGGTCACTTGCTCTACCATGAGCTTCCATAAAATCAGCATTAATATTAACAATATCAACTTTTGTTTGTTCTACAAGATGATTGCTCACTAAAATATGATCGAGAACTTGAGAGTTTCCTTCATAAACGTATGTGTACTGTTCTTCTTTTGGAAGAGTATCAATCATATTTGTTAGCTCTTCACCTTTTAATATGTTCAATGTTTCACTGAACTGGTAGTCGTTTAAATCACCTAACACAACTACATTTGCATTGTTATTTTTTTCCTTCACATCCGTCACGAAGTCATTGATGATTTCAGCAATTTGGTGGCGTTGAACTTCACTTCCGAATACAGGTGGTTGATTTCGACCAAATAATGGTTGGTCCCCACGTTTAGAATTAAAGTGATTATTAATGACAATCACTTTTTCCCCATTAAAAATAAATTCTGCTGCTAATGGCTTTCTACTACTTTTAAACGCTTCATTTTGTGGTTCAATTCGACCAGGGTTTAACGTTAATGCTTCACCTTCATATCCGACTGCTTCTGTGGCTGAACCCTTTTCTCCTGGAGCTAGTTGAACACGCTCTGAATTATAAAGATAGCCTACCCGAATATTTCCACCTGGTTCCCCACCATCTTGATTATTTTCTGGTGCAATATCGGTATACTTATAAGTTGGTCCACCTAATTTTTGAATATGATGAATTAATTTTTCATAAGTTTCATTTGCCTCTGTGACTCCGTTATCGGTATTCCCATTATTGTCTTGAATTTCAACAAGACCGACAATGTCAGGAGATTTTAAATTTGTAATAAGTGATTGAGCGATTTTCGCAAATTTTTCATCGGATGTGTTAGGAGATAAATTCTCAACATTATAATTGGCAATTGTTACTTTATCTTCATGTGGATGAATCGTTGTAACAACAGGCTTTGCATCGCCTTCAACTAATGGCGGTAAGTCTGTTTTATTTGTAAAAATTTTATAATTATTGTACGTATATCCAACAACACCTGTTATCGTTCCATCAAAACAATCTCCTGTTTTGGCTTTAAAGTTCGTATCATTTACTGAGACAAACAAGCGGTCTGGATTTTGATTTGATTCAGATAAAAGAACACCACCGTTTTCCGTTCGAATTTTTTCTACTCCGTTATCAACGGTAACAACAACTTCTCCATATTTTTGTGGAGCAACAACGCAAGCATCATGGAATTGAACCCGCATTCCTTCTACACTCTCATAAAAATCAATCGCATCCACTTCTGGATTAAATGTTTCTAATCCATCACTATCTATAGATTCTGATGGGATTACTCTTCCATCTACACCTAAAATCACCGGGGCCGATAGTTTGTCTAATTGATTTTGAGCAACAACTTGGACCGTTCCGCTCGCTGCATTTATTTGCGTTACAGGTAAATGCGTTTCACTTCTATCATCATATCCTTCACTTGCAGTTCCATAAAACTCCGAAACAAGTCCGGAAACTTTCACTTCATCTCCGACTTTCACACCATGAGAAGGCTTGTAAACATAAATTCCTTCTGATGTATTTGGATTATCATCTGGAGATGGATCTTCCATATAAAATCCACTACTTACTGTAAACGTGACAATTCCTTCAATATTTTGTACATCTTGATTTTCATAAGGTGAGCGATGTGCTTCCCCTTGAATATCATGAATACGTAACGAATCTAATGGAAGAAGTGCTTGATAACGGAACGTATAAACAGCACTTTCTTCTTCGTGATTATCTTGAACAATCGCTTTAATTGTTACGTCTTTATCAATGACTATTGGCTCTGTATACGGCAGACTCTTAATAGTTGGTGTTGATCCGTCAACGGTGTAATAAATTGTTCCTCCTTTAGTTGGGGTAGTCAAGATGACAGACGACCCTTTCACAACTCCACCTGATGAAGGGTTGGCAATAACAGAAAATACTTCTTCAATAACATCTTCTGAAGAACGAGGAGTCAGTTTATATTCATTCCAATCATAGTTGACAACACCAATGATAACATCATATGTTTTTCCAACAGACGGATACCCTTCCACTGATCGAACAACGAATTCTCCTTTTCCATCTGTTGCTTTGTAGTTACTAGAAGCGACAGATGTCACGGTTACATTATGAACTTCAACTAACTGTCCTTCATATGCTTCACCGTTTTTGGCATGTAAGTCTGTTGCTATAATTCTTTTCGGTTCAGGAACCCCTACATTGGCTTCCACGATTTGCGCATCATCACCAGAAGATAAATCTAATTGGGCCATCCCATAATAATCAAGCAACTTTCCTTTTGCTTGGATTTTATCGCCTGGCTTAGCTGTAAATCCTGCAACACGCACAATGATTCCAGCTGTATCATCTTGGATAAAATAATTCGTTTTTCCACCAGCCACAATTGAATGTGTAACGATTCCTTCGATTTTTGCTTCTGTACCATCAGCTAACACACGGGCATCTGCAATGCTCATCTTTTCTAACGATTGTTTTACTGTATAAGTAAAAGTAGAAACATCACTTTGTTGGAGACCCTCTTTCGTTGCCAATGCTTTAACCGTTGTATCACTAGTTATTAAAATAGGAGACGTATATACAGGACTGTGAATTGTCGGTGTTTGCCCATCGATAGTATAGTGAATCGTGGCATCTTTTGTTGTAGTAGACAATGTAACTTCTGTATTCTCTTCAACTTGTCCAGTTGACGGAGAAGCTTGAACATTAGCAACTTTTGTGATGTCACCACTAAAGCTTGTCCATGTGATGTTATCAATTACAACTTGTGCTCCACCAGCTCTGATTTCTAGGATGGCATCGTTTGATACTTGTAAATCAGAAAGCTCAAGAGTATGAACCGTTGCATCAGCACCACTGAAATTTCCGAACACATCACTTGTTTTCTTATGCTCACCATTTATGTACACTTCAATTGTTCTAGCCGATGAACCTGTGAATGCTTTTCGATATTGAACAGAAACAGTCGATACTCCTTCTTTAATTGGAGAAGAAGTAATTTTACTATTATAGTTTTTGTCTCGTAACATTAGCCCATTTCCATCAATCGGGAAATCTCCTTCATTACGGGAATGTGTATATGTCCATTCCACACCATGTTCACCTATAAACGAACCATCTGAATATGAGTTCGTCGCATTTGAATCGTCAAACGTTTCTGTAAACATTGTACTAACAGGCTGTGCTGCACTAACACCTGCACTAAAGAAATTCATCACAATGGCCAAAATCAAAAACACACTTAATGATTTTTTCCCGTTTCTTTTCACAATTTTTCCTCCCCTATATAAGATTCCTCTTTAGTCTAAACGAGGAATAATGAAGAAGTTTTAATTGTATAAATCTTTCGTTAAATTATTCCTAACATTATATATAGTTTCCATTACCTGAATGTAAATTCAAGAATATTGTTTGTTGAATATGCAGCTCAAGTTCAATATTCTCGGTTCGGACAAATATTCCGCTATTCCATCGAAATCAATGCTTTCTCACTTTTATCGGACATACGTTCCTCTATTTAGCGGAAACAATAAAAAAATCTTCATTTTTGCAAATGTAACGGAAAAGATGTCCGATAGCATGTACCAAACACTATTATTTCTTAGAATAGCGGAACAGGTGTCCGTAAGAATTGTACAAACAACTCCAATCACCAACAAAAAAGCTGTCGATACATTCCTCGACAGCTTGATAGTAACCAACATAATTTTTAAGAAAAACATCTTTATTGCATTTTTTTTTTATAATATATCCATCTAATTCCATTCAATAATGCTAGTATAATATACATTCCTAAAAATAAGAATAATAAAAGAAACCAGCCAGATAAAATCCCATTTACAAAAAGGTCGTTTGCCTTACTTAGTCCAAAGTCATACCATAAGAACAAGAAGTTGATAATTATCATTGTTATTGTTGATATTCCAGAAAAGAAAAGAGGTTGAATGATAAAATTATAGGCTTTACCTTTTGCTTTCATGAATTGCCATATTTCTTTTTCGCTATTCATGTAGTCCCTTCTTTCTTAGAATCTGTTGTTTCTGGATGTTAACTCCTTCTAATCTATTTTATTCCTTGAGTAGCATATACGCAATCTCCAACCATCAACAAAAAGCTGTCGATACATTCCTCGACAGCTTGATAGTAACCAATATTAAATTTTTCACACCGGAACTTCATCCTTTTTAAAAAACGTCTTCATTGCATGATACACATCTGCTTTTTCTTTTAAAATATAATGGCGAAACCTTTCATCTTTAATGTTTTTATACGCACTCATTAATGTGGAATGGCGACTGTATTGATTGACTTCCCCATACCCAAACATACTAGAGACATCCATGAGCTCGTTCACGAGTTTTAAACACCGGGCATTGTCCGACGTTAAGTTATCTCCATCTGAGAAATGAAATGGGTAGATATTGTAGCTTTTCGGGTCATATTTGCTTTCAATAAGTTCTAATGCTTTTCGATAAGCGGAAGAGCAAATTGTTCCGCCACTTTCTCCTTTGGAAAAGAAATCATCTTCTGTTACAACTTTTGCTTCTGTATGATGAGCGATAAATTCAATCTCTACAGTCTCATATTTTGTTCGGAGAAATCGAGTCATCCAAAAGAAAAAGCTTCTCGTCATATATTTTTCCCATCGCCCCATTGAACCACTTGTATCCATCATTGCTAATACAACTGCTTTTGATTCAGGTCTTACGGTTTCATTCCATGTTTTAAAGCGTAAATCATCATTATAAATAGGAGAAATTCCTGGGCGTCCTTCAAGGGCATTACGCTTGATTGCTGTTAAAATCGTTCGGCGCTTATCGATATTTCCCATTAGCCCTTTTTTTCGGATATCATTAAATTCAATATTCTCAACAATGATTTCATCTTGGTCTTTTCGCTGTAAATTAGGTAACTCTAACTCACGAAATAACATGTCTTGGAGTTCCATAATGGATACTTCAGCTTCGAAATAATCCTCTCCTGCTTGCTCCCCCGCTCCTTCACCTTTACCTGGTCCTTGTTGTCTAGATGCATTTGGGTCTCTTGCAACAACATCACCAACTTTGCTATCGCCTTTTCCTTGGCCAACATGTTTTGTTTTGTCATAATTATAGCGAATTTTGTATTCATCAAGAGAACGAATTGGGATTTTTATAACTTCCCGCCCGTTGGACATCACAATGTTTTCTTCACTCACTAAATCCGGTAAGTTTTTTTGGATAGCTTCTTGCACTTTCTCTTGGTGCCTTCTTTGATCTTGTTGACCTTTTCGATGAAGGGACCAATTTTCTTTAGAAACCACAAAATTATAATTATCATTATTCTTCTTCATACGAATCCCCTCCTTGACAATTCTTTTTCTCTGCAGCTTATCAAGTTGTATACTCGTGTTTTTATCGATTGTGTCACAACGAATCAGTTTTTTCATATACTGTTGTTGACGTATAATCTGGCATCATGACTATTTTATAAAAGGTATTACTTACTCTATCCTATGCAACGAGACAAGAGAGTTGCTAATAAATTCTGACAAATTGCATTGTTTTTAAAGGACAAGTTGTCATCCTTTGTCAATGTAAGACTAGTCTTGTCATGTATTTTCTTGTCAAAATCCCTTCATTGACTTCCTTCAAGACTCTTGGTAAATTGAGAAATCATAGGATTCTTACTACTTTATTATGAAAATTAAGAAAACATGAAACTTTTTTTGTACATTGTTCGTCTAATACAGTAAGAAGTTCGATTATTAAGCATGAATTTTAAAAAAATGGCTATATATATTAGGAACGTAAAAATGAAAAGTAAGGTGATGAGATGAAAACCGTACTGTCCCTTTCCATAAGTTTCGTTGTTTTCTTTTTCTTTAATTTCGCAGCGGCTTATGCCCAAACAAATGAATCACCACCTAACGAAGATGGCGTATCATATACGATTGAAAATGGAATGCTTCAGCTCATGTTACAGGAGAAACGTGAAAACGGTGAAGAGATCCAAATTCGTACGATCCGTCAAAGCGATGATGGAATCCTTGTTTATTATCGCTTGTTACAAACACAATCAAACGAACATCATGTTACGTATACTACAGACACATATCCAAAAGCTTTAAAACATTTACCTAAAGATGTCGCAGAACCTGAATCAATTACATTAGTAAATGAAGAAGTTGCTTTTGAACAGTTAACAAAAAATAATATCGTACAACCAGATAAATCTTGGTCGGTTTCATTCAGTTCACCTATTGCCAACCATTCCATTACAGATAACAATTTATATTTACTTGATTCAAACGGAAAGAAAATGGACCCGTTTATTATTCACGATGGAAGTCAAACCATCACCATTTTACCCCCTAAAGGAAACTACACACCAGGAGAAACATATAGCATTTATTTAACAGAGGGGATAGTGTCAACCGAAAACGTCCATTTAAAAAAAGGTTATCAACTTACATTTACGATTGAAGACACTGACAAGAATATACAAAAATCAATGAATGAAGAACCCATTGAAATTGATGTATCCACGGTTCCTTTAAGTGAAATAAAAGGATGGAATATTGATTTTTCTGATTGGTCTGCTAGTGAAATTAGAGATATTGAAGATACTCAAATCAATGAAGACGTTACACGCCGTTCTCTTCCTCTGACTCCTAATCGACAAACCGTTCCTTGGAAGATTGTTGATACTGATTACCATCCTTTAGAGAGAATAAACCCAAATCGTAATGAAGAAAATCCATTATTTAAAAAGATTAAATCATTTTGGTTATTTTAATCAGAAAACCCGACTCTAAGAGTCGGGTTTTCTGATTATCGATTTAACAAACTTCCAACATAGCGAAGTAGTTCATTCGCTGAAACGGAATTGTATCCGTGCTCATCAATTAATCTTGCAATGACTTCATTTACTTTTTTCAATTGTGATTCATCTGGTGTTTTTGTTGACGTTGTAATTTTAACAATATCTTTTAAGTCAGCAAATAGTTTCTTCTGAATGGCTTCACGTAATCTTTCATGTGAATTATAGTCAAACTTCTTCCCTTTCCTCGCATACGCGGAAATACGAATAAGAATTTCTTCTCTGAACGCTTTTTTCGCATTTTCTGATATACCGATTTGTTCTTCAATCGACCGCATTAATTTTTCATCAGGCGACATTTCTTCTCCTGTTAATGGGTCTTGAAGTTTATTTTTATTACAATACGCTTCCACATTATCAAGATAGTTATCCATTAATGTTTTGGCAGACTCATCATAAGAGTATACAAAAGCCTTTTGCACTTCTTTTTTTGCAATGTCATCATATTCTCTGCGAGCAATTGAAATAAAGTCCATATATCTTTCTTTATCTTCTTTTGAAATCGATGCGTGTGATTCTAATCCTTCTTTAATGGAACGAAGTACATCTAATGCACTAATCGATGTTAATTGTTTGCGAATTATTGCCGAGGAAATTCGATTAATGACATAACGTGGGTCGATCCCTGTCATTCCTTCGTCTGGGTCTTCTTTTTTCAGTTCTTCCACATCCTGAGTATTGTACCCTTCAATCATTTCCCCATTATATAATTTCATTTTTTTAATTAAATCAACACCTGCTTTTTTCGGTACACTTAGCCGCGTTAATATTGTGAAAATTGCGGCAATTTTTAATGCATGTGGTGCGATATGAACATGTGATAGATCACTTTCTTTAATCATTTTTTTATAAATTCGTTCTTCCTCCGTCACTTTTAAATTATATGGAACTTTCATAACGATAATTCGTGAATGGAGCGCTTCATTCTTTTTATTTGATATAAAAGCTTTATATTCAGATTCATTTGTGTGAGCCACAATCAATTCATCAGCTGAAATTAAGGCAAAACGTCCTGCTTTAAAATTCCCTTCTTGTGTCAACGATAATAAATGCCATAAAAACTTTTCATCACACTTTAGCATTTCTTGAAACTCCATTAATCCTCTATTTGCTTTATTCAACTCGCCATCAAATCGATAAGCACGTGGATCTGATTCCGATCCATATTCGGCAATCGTAGAGAAGTCAATACTTCCTGTTAAATCTGCAATATCCTGTGACTTTGGATCTGATGGGCTAAATGTTCCTATTCCGACACGTTTATCTTCAGAGAAAAATACTCGCTCAACCATCACATCTTCAATTCTTCCACCATACTCTTTCTCCACTCTCATCATATTTAATGGAGAAAGATTTCCTTCAACTTTAATTCCGTATTCTTCATAAAAATTATCTCTTAAATGATGGGGAATGAGATGGAGAGGATCTTCATGCATCGGACAACCTGCAATGGCATAAACAGCGCCATTGTCGGTTCGAGAGTATTGTTCTAACCCTCGTTTTAACATGGCAACTAATGTTGATTTCCCTCCACTTACAGGACCCATTAGCAATAAAATACGTTTACGCACGTCTAGTCGTTTGGCTGCCGAATGAAAGTATTCTTCGACTAACTTTTCAATGGAATCTTCAATTCCATACATCTGTTCACTAAAAAAATTAAACACTTTTTTGTCATCAACTTCTTCTACACCAGCATCCTTAATCATATTGTAAACACGAGAATGTGCTGTCTGAGCGATATGCGGCCTTTCTTTTACCATCTCCAAATATTCCGCAAAAGTTCCACGCCACGTCATCTTCTGTTCTTCTTCACGATATTCTCTTATCTTATTTAAAATATCCATGTATGTGGCTCCTCCTCCTTATTCTCACCTAGCTGGTTTATTTCATCCTATGCACAAACACTCATGAACATGCTCGCGCTTTTTTAAAATTCAGTTTGCTTTTACAGCATTCAACTGGGATGTTTTCATCTAAGTTTTTAATTTCCAATCTTTCAATCTAGTCTTCTGTTTCAGAGTAAGATACAATAATAGTGATAAAAAATAAGGATGATTGAATATGAGAATTGCTACCGGTTTACTCATTACACTGTTATTTTTCTTTTCGTTTGCTTATATATTCGTGCTTGTAACAGAAGAAGCGGCATATGTGCAATCCATCGATGAAGTATTAGATGAAAATATCCAAATCGATACGATTTCACTTTCAACAAATAGTTATATCGTTGATCGAAATCAAGCGGTCATATCAGAGGTATATTCAGAAAACCGAATTTATCTACCTTATGATGAAATCCCTCCACATGTGATTGAAGCCTTTTTGGCCACAGAAGACCGCCGTTTTTTTGAGCATAAAGGTTACGACCCTTCTGCAATAGCACGCGCCTTTATGGTCAATATGCAAGCTAACTCCATTGAACAAGGCGCAAGCACTGTTACTCAACAGCTTGTAAGAAACTTATATTTAGGCCATAATCAAACATATGACCGAAAAATTAGTGAACTTTTATATGCATTTAAGCTAGAAGAAACATTTACTAAAGAACAAATTATTGAGCTATATATTAACACTATCTTTTTTCAAAATAATATTTATGGCTTTGAAGCTGCAAGCCATTTTTACTTTAGTAAACCGAGTGCTGAACTGACTTTAGGTGAAATTGCTTTTTTAAGTGCTGTTCCAAACAACCCTTCTCATTATAATCCATTAACAAACTATGATAACACTGTTCTACGACAACAATGGATACTCCAAAAGATGCTAGAGGTTAACGCTATATCAGACGAAGAGTTTGAAGAAGCCGTTAATGAGAAGATTACACTAAATCAAAGTAAGCGAATTGATCAGTATCCCGATTATGTGACGTATATTCATCATGAATTTAAACAGCTTATTGCTAAAAATGAAGGCTATTCACAAAGAATGAAAACCGCATCAGATGAAGAAAAAGCAGCTATTGAAAATCAATTACAAGAACGGGTCAATACGCTGTTCGAGCAAGGTATCATTATTGAAACGGCATTAGACCCTGCAATGCAAAAAAAGGCTGTCGATGCATTTAATCAACATTTGCCAAACAGCATTCAAGGGGCAGCTACTGTCATTCATCACCCAACACATGAAGTTGTGGCGATTACCGGTGGAAAAGGGTTTGAAAAATTTGGTTTTCACCGTGGCTATCAATCTTACCGTCAACCAGGCTCAGCCATTAAACCTTTATTGATTTACGCACCATATTTAAATGAGTATGAAGTCCCTCTTCAAAGCAAAATTAACGCTAATAATTATTGTAAGAATAATTATTGTCCGAATAATTACGGTGGTGGAGAATATGGCGATGTTTCAATTTCAACCGCGCTTATGCACTCTTATAATACACCTGCTGTTCGGATTTTAGACCGAGTTGGAATTGAAACAGCTTTTTCCTACTTAGAACCGTTTCAATTTGAAAAAGTCATTGAGAAAGACAAAGGACTCCCTTCTGCCCTCGGCGGTTTTTCTCATGGGATGTCAACATATGAATTAACCAATGCGTACACTACATTTGCTAATGATGGTGAGTTTGTAAAAGCGTATGGTATTCGACAAGTCACAGATTTAAATGGAAATACACTATATGAATGGTCCTCTTCTCCCACTCGCGTTTGGACCTCTCAAACAAATGACAAAATGAAAACACTGTTAAACAAAGTCGTTACAGAAGGAACAGGGAAACAAGCTCATCTTTCAAGCTCCTATATTGGTGGGAAAACAGGAACAACGAATGGTTATCATGACTTTTGGTTTGTTGGTATTCGGAATGAATATACGACCGGAGTATGGGTAGGAAAAGATAAACAAGAAAGCATGGCAAATGTTCGCCATAGCAAACCACATTTATCAATATGGCGAGATATTATGAAATAAAGCTGTCGATGTTCTCGACAGCTTTTTTTGTTGAAACGGTAATGCTAAGGACATACGTTCCGCTACTTTAGTAAAAAGCACCGTTTATAAAATACTAGCGGACATTTATTCCGTTAACTCATATAAAGCCGGGAGTTTCACTGTTAGTTTTAGACATATAACGGAACAGATGTCCATTAGGGATTAATAAAGCTGCATTTGTCGCAAAATAGCAGAACAAATGTCCGATAAATTATCTAAAAAGGTAAGCTTGCAATAAAACTATTATAAAGCTTCATTAGCGCATAGGCGACCGTTAAGATAAAGGTAAACCAGAATAACATATGAAAAAATACCATACCGATCATTCCCATAATCGTCATAGACTCACTAACTTTGTACAAGAAAAACACAAAATATATAAACACAGCACCAACGAATAAACCGACAATAAGGATAAGGTGCTGTGTCACTAATAAGGAAACCGCACTTGCAATTAAAAATATCCAAGAGCCTGATCGAATTCGTTGTAAATCGTTTCCTTCTACATCTTTTGAGAAAAATAATAACGACAACTGAATATTCGTATCAGAGATCAGTTTTAACGCAGAAAATATCATAAAAAATAACAAAAGCAAGAGAAAAAGTAATGTTAGCTTAATTCCGCCTTCTGAGAAAAAATCCATCATACCTTCGTATAATCCAAAATAAATGAGTTGAGAAACAATCCAACTTTCAGCGTATAAGGAAAAGGCCGTACTAAATAAAAAGATTGAAAATAAAGGAAAGTGACTCGTTAAATAAGTGTTTTTCATCATAAGCTCCTACACGAACATAAATTCATTGCAAACTGATCATACATACGAATGACAAAAAAAGCAATCCTATATCTCTCCTTTTTCTTCCACATATAAAAAGTGCATGAGAAGGAGAACTCTCCTTTTCATACACTTTCTTCATTACGTATGATATAGCACTTCGTATGCATTTAGTTCGTTACTTGTTGTTGGCCCTTTTTCTTTTGATTCACGTTTTTCTTTATGGGCATTTTTAAAAGCATCACTATGTAACCAAGCTTCATAGTCTGCTTTTGACTCCCATTTTGTAAACACAATTTGCTTGCCGTCTTCTTGTTCATTGTTTAAAAACATAAATTCCAAACACCCTGGTACTTCTTTCATATTCTGGGCACTTGCTCCAAAACGTTTCGATAAATGGTCCTTTGCTTCTTTTGGAACATGTAATTCATTCATTACGACATACATAACTCTTCCCTCATTTCCTATTCGAGATTATCTTTATTATACACAATTGAAAAATTCCTCACAAATTTCTCTTCTCATACATTCACAACGCCCAATGAATGCACTATAATAAAAGAGCATGGCCTTTATCGCTTTCTAAGGAGGACATAACATGGGAACACTTCTAATTTTAGGTGTCTGTGCTGTATTTCTTGTTTCAATTTTTACAGCAGGCTATGAAGACAAACCTCATAAAAACTAATGAGTAAAAAAGAATGGCCACCGAAATGGACGGCCATTCTTTTTTTTTATCGGTTCTAGCCTTTATGACAATCCTTCAAATTGTTGTTGGCGAATTGCCTCATATATAACAATCGCGGCTGTATTTGAAACATTTAACGAGCGAACTTTCTCTGTTTGTGGTATGCGTAAACAAACATCTTTTTTATTCTCTAGCAATTCCTTTGGTAAACCTGTTGTTTCTCTTCCAAAGACAAAGAATATATCCTTTGTTTTATCGCTATAATCAAATTCACTGTAGTTTTTCGTTCCAACGGTTTCAATGAAATAAAATTGTCCTTCTGGGAATGTTTCAAATAATTCGTTTACAGAATCATAATAATGAATTTTAACATTCGGCCAGTAATCGCACCCCGCTCGCTTTAACATTTTATCTTCAGTTGAAAACCCGAGTGGTCTAATTAAATGTAAGGACGTATTTGTTCCTGCACAAGTTCTCGCAATGTTTCCTGTATTTGCTGGTATTTCAGGTTGGTATAATACAATATGTAATCCCACGATTTGCACCTCTTCTATGTTTATCAAGAAACATTATAGCAGAAAGAACTTGTGGAATGTAGTTTTCGCACCTTTCTTTATTTCTCTATTTTCATTTGTTAACTCATACAAAATTTCATTATCCTTGCTTTTTGCTACGACATTTTCAACAGACAAAATTTCCTCGTTCAAGAAGTACATACTCCATAAATAAACGGTTAGGAAAACAAGAAAAAGATGTCCTGTTGGCTGTTATGCCTTCGGGACATCTTGAAAATTTTTTTCGTTTATTCATTAATCGATAATTTTAAAAAATCGATATTTAATGTTAGGGGTCCATGCTGTTGAATCTTCGTACGCCCAATAGCGCATCCGACTATTTGTCGTTTGAGCATTCACTAACGGCATACCGTCCTCATCTTTGGCAACGACGATTGTTGTATGCTGCCATCTTCCATCTCCATCAAAGTCATAACAAATGACATCCCCAGGAATTAACTGTTCGGGTGCTGACATTTCCTGACCACGTAATCCAGTTGTTGCTCCACTTAACTGCCAGCGAAACGAGTGAGCAACACTCCAACTAAAGCTCCAGTTATCTCCGCGGTACCACCAGCCCTTGGAGCGATTCGGGTAACCAGTCATCGGAATCCCCCCGGCCCGCAAACATTGTGAGATGAAGTTCGTGCAGTTATCATTAAATTTTTTATATTGTGGGTTATAATCATTCCACCAACGTTCAGCATATTTAACTGCTGCTTGCCGATCATACGTAAAACGCTGAGCTTCTCTGTCATTGGTCCAAACCCGATCAATGGCCGTTTCTACCTTTTCATTTGGTGGCGGAATCCGTTCAATATCTCGTTCTAATCTTCCTTCAATAAATGTAGCTCTCCGTTCCTGCCGATTTTCTTCTAAGAAAAAAGAGCCTTTTTGTTTAATGAGATGCTGATAGTGTAACACATAGTCGACGACATGTTCTGCTTCAAATTTTCTTTGACCTAAAAACACACCATCAACCGTAGACTTCACAATTTCTCCTTTTCGTTTTTGTAAACCATCCTGTTTTCTTTTCACACATTCCTGTTCCTTTGCATTTAAAAAAACGGTCTCTAGCTCTTTGCCATCTATAAAACATTGATTTCGCTTTTCTGCTAGCTCTCTAATTTGCTCACTATACGAGTTCAAGTGAGACCCCCCTTATTCCCGCCCAGATTTCTTCACTACTAACCATATGAAGAAAACAACATCAATAGAACTGAGTCCAGTATTGTTACAGTCGTAACACAAAAAAACTCGGTTTTCACCGAGTTATGGATTATCTTTTTATATCCACTATGATATTTTTTCGATTACTCCTTCGAGTTGAAGAAGTGTTTCTTTTTTCTTTAATCCTCCCCCGTATCCAACCATTGCTCCATTGCTTCCAATCACTCGATGACAAGGTATAATAATTGGTATTGGGTTTTGATTATTTGCTCCACCTACGGCTCTTACTGCTTTTGGAGCCCCGATATCTTGTGCGATTTGTTTATATGAACGTGTTTGCCCATAACCGATTTGTTGCAATGCTTTCCAGACACATTTTTGAAACGGTGTACCATATAAATCTAGCGGTACATCAAATGTGATTCTTTCTCCACTTAAATACTGTTGTAATTGTTCGATAGTAGGAAATACCCGTTTTTTGTCGCTAATTAGCTCTCCTTTTAATCCGTGTTTTTTTAGCCAAGCTTTCATCGTTGGTCCACTGGACTCCATCGTACCAAACTGAATGTTGCAAACCCCTTTTTCTGTCACTAAAATCGTCATCGGACCAAGAATGCTTTCCATCTCATCAAAGTATACACATGACCGAGTCGTCATATTATCCCTTCCTTCCAACTCAAGTCTTGTTTCCATCTTACCTAATTTCAATCGTCTTTTCCATGAACAAATGACCTATTCTTCTAGTAAATTTAGTCCCATTTCGATTTCTTTTTGCACATCTCTATCTTTTTCTTTCTCTTTAGCTGATTCTAAACATTCTCTTTCTTTTTCTCCACCAATTTTTCCGATTGCCCAAGCTGCTGTTCCACGAATGACAGGGCGAGGATCTTCCTCTAATAATTGGATTAAAACGGGTAATGCTGATTTGTCTTTATAATGAGCTAGTGCAATAATGGCATTTCGTTGAATAGGCTTTTTCCCTCGCCACGAACCAGATATATGACCAAAGCGTTCTTTAAATTCTCGATTACTTAGCGTTAATAATGGAATTAATTTCGGCTTTGCGATTTCAGGGTCAGGTTCCATTTCCTCATGATGATGAAAATCCTTTCCCTTATTTTCAGGACAAACTTGCTGACAAGTATCACAGCCATATAACCGGTTTCCTAACTTTTCTCGATACGTCTTTGGCAAAAATCCTTTCGTTTGTGTTAGAAAGGCAATGCATGCACTTGAATTTAATTGTCCACCTTGGACTAAAGCACCGGTAGGACATGCATCGACACAGCGGTTACACGTTCCACATTGCTCAGTTGCGGGTGTATCAGGAGGAAAAGGAATATTGGATATCATCTCCCCTAAATACACATAGCTTCCGAACTCTTTTGTAATAATCGCACAGTTTTTACCACTCCATCCGATTCCAGCCCGCTCTGCTACAGCCCTATCAGATAACTCACCAGTATCGACCATAGATTTACATTGTGCCTGTGGTATCTTTTGCATAATGAACGTCTCAAGCAAATGCAATTTTTCCTTTAAGATACTATGATAATCTTTCCCCCATGATGCTCTGCAAAAGATTCCGCGTCTTTCACCTGGCGTGCTTTTAGGGGCATTGCGCATCTTTGAAGGATAAGCAAGCGCTATGGCAATAATAGATTTGGCTTCAGGCAAAATTTTATCTGGATTAACCCTTTTATCAATGTCAGGCTCCTCAAACCCGGATTGATATCCTAATTGTTGTTGTGTGAGCAATCGCTCTTTTAATGTCAAAAACGGGTCCGCACTCGCAAAACCAATTTTGTCAATACCGATACTTTCACTATATGCAATAACTTCTTGTTTTAACTGGGCAAATGACATCATTTCCCTCCTTTCCTTCTTTTTTTTTCAGTTATTTGGTAAAATGAGGCTAATCTTGTCAACCTCGAGGTGAAATATGAACGATATATCTATCTGTCCTATATTAAAAAATATCCTACCTTCTTTTCAAGTTGGACTCATCCAATATAAAGAAATAACGGTAAGTGAATCTCCACAAATGTTAAAGGGTCGACTTCGTTTTTATCAGGAAGAGCTTGAAATCTCTCTTGAAAACGAAGACATCTCTATAATAAAGACTATAAGTGAATGGCGCAACATCTTAAAGACATTAGGGGTCGACCGTTCGAAATATCGTGTTTCGTCTGAAGCTTTATTACGACGAATAAAAAAAGGACAATTTTTCAATCCCATTAACTCTGCCGTTGATGTGAATAATTTACTTTCTGTTCAATATCGATTACCTTTTGGCATTTATGATACTCAGCAACTCGAACAACCTTTTCAAATTCGACTTGGCACAGAAAATGAAAGTTATATTGGAATTAACGGTCGAGAGAATAATTGTCACAATAAAATTGTCATTTCTGATTCAAAAGGGCCTTTTGGAAGCCCTATTGTCGATTCCAATCGTTCCATTGTTACTGAACAAACTGAAAATGCAATACAAGTCGTATATTTAACACCAATGTTCGATTCAGCTGGAGAGCTGTTAGCCTCAGTTGCAAAGATGTTTACAGACATTCACGGAGGATCAGCTGAAATAAAAATCATATAATATTTTTACTGATTTGACTAGTCGTCGTTCCTTCCTTTTTCTTTCTGTTTAGTTTTTTGTTTGTAGGGAATAAATAACTGTGAGCAAAATGATAGAAAGGATGAAATCAATGTCACAGGAAAAAGTCTCTACAATATTAAACAAACAAATCGCAAACTGGAGTGTCCTTTTTATTAAACTCCATAATTATCATTGGTTTGTAAAAGGTCCTCAGTTTTTTACCCTTCATGATAAATTTGAGGAGCTTTATACTGAAGCCGCTGCTCATATCGATGAATTAGCAGAACGTCTTCTTGCGCTTAAAGGTTCACCGGTTGCAACAATGAAAGAATTTCTTGAAATATCTTCCGTGCAAGAAGCACAGCAAAATGAAACGGCTGATGATATGGTGAAGAACATCGTAAACGATTTTGATACATTAATCGAAGAATTAAAAGAAGGTATGGAAGCAGCTGACTCATTAGGAGATGAAACAACAGCAGATATGCTTTTAGCGATTCATCAATCATTAGAAAAACATAACTGGATGCTGCGGTCATTTCTTAAATAAGAAAAACGCGGAGCGTCTTTTCTTTCAAGCGAAGTGTGTGATGAAACAACAAACACATCCCATGTCCCACTTTTGCGGTCAGAGCAGCCGTTATTTGTGAACATAATACGAGTTTCCGCTTATTAGCGGCCACAGGAGCGCTTATTCACGCAAAAGCCACTCTATTCCTAGCGATATATTATGATTAACTGCTCCTGTGTCCTCCAACGTTCCAAAACGCTAGCCATGTTCACAGATAACGGTTTTCATGGCCGCTTTCTTACCATAAACAACAAATTGCTAACGCGATAAACCTGCCCAAGTGTTGATTGATTCACTTAGGTCTTTTCTTGCTGTCTCATAGTACTCATTTATTAGAGCATTGTTATACACAAGTCGACTATTTTATAGTTTTCTACACAATAAGAAAAGTCCGGAGCCCTGCCCGCTTTTGACAGTGACCCCAAGTGCTCTTCTTGGGGTAAAACGCGCAGGTGTGCAGCCTTCGCTCTTCTAGAATTTGCTTTCAAAGCTTCATTGCAAAATTTTCATACTTTCTATATGTGCAAAAAGCAAAGTCAGTTGACTTTGCTTTTTTCTGGTTATTTAATTGGAACCTTTTGTGCTTGAATCGCTAATGCTCTTTCTTCTCGTTTTACTTTTGTTTTCTTACGAGAGAAAAGGGAAGCAAACGCCCGAAGTCCTCTTGTCATATCTTCAAATAATAAATAAACTGCTGGAATAAGCACTAATGTAATCATCGTAGCAAACAACAATCCAGAGATAACAACGGTGGCCATCGGAGCTTGATAATTACTTGCGGTTCCAGTAGCAATGGCTAAAGGAATCATTCCACCAACGGTTGTTAATGTTGTCATAAAAATCGGTCTTAAGCGGTTTTTTCCTGCTTCTGACACCGCCTCTGCAATGTCCATCTTTTCCTCTCGAAGTTGATTTGTGCGGTCTATGAGTAGAATGGCATTATTCAACACAATTCCAATCAACATAATGACACCAATACCAGACATAATACTCAATTCACGCTGGGTGAGAAGTAGTCCGAAAATGACACCTGTAATTGTTAAAGGAATAATCGACATAACAATAATCGGATGTTTAAAGCTATTAAACTGAACCGCCATGACAACGTACACTAAAAACAATGAAATGACTAAGACGAGTAACAAATCCATCATCGCTTCTTGCTGTGTTTCTAAATCCCCACTAATCGAAACACTATAGCCTGCTGGTGTTTTAAAATCAGCCACAAGTTTTGATATTTCTCGGTTTACTGTGCCTAAGTCAACCCCTTCGATATCTGCTAACACTCTCACATACCGTGTGCCATCTTTTCGGTCGATTTGCGTTGGGGCCAAAATAGGTTCTAATGAAAGAAAAGTTGATAATTTTTCTTTTTCCCCAGTAACTGGTGAAAGAAGTTCAACATTTAACACATCTGCTTTCTTTTCAATCCCTTCACCACTTTTTATAAAAACGTTTTTTGTACGGTTACCGTCATGTAACTCACCAATTTGTTGGGAGGTAAAAAGTGAATCTAACTTCGACTGAATTTCGAGCGGTGATATATTTTCATCTTCGAGTTTTTTCTCTTTTAACTTAATTTGCTGTTCTTCTGACAATTTTTCTGTTGTACTCGTAATCCCCACAATGCCGTCAATCTCGCTTAATTCTTGTTGTAAGTCGGAGGTTATCGTGGATAAAACATCAAAGCTTTCCCCTTGGATTTCAATGGCAACAGGGTAACCACCTCCACCAACACTTGTCGCAGATTGTACACTCACAACCGGAAAGTCATCTTCTAATGAACGAGCAGAGGATAAAATTTGTTCATTCACTTCTTTTTGAGACAGAGTCGCCTCTTCTTCTGGGCTCATATTAATAATGGCGTACATTACACTTACTTCGTCCATTACAATCGTATTTGTCACATCTGTAATCGAATCCATCTTTTTACTAACTTCTATCGCAATCTCTTCTCGTTCCTTCGGAGTAAGTCCAGATTCAATTTGAATCATTAATTCTGAATAACGATTAAATACATCTGGCATAATCGTCATTGGAACTTTTGTGACGACCAATAACGAACTTGCAAAAACAAGGAAGAATGCAAAAATAACACTATAACGGTATCGTTTCTTTTTTCCCATCCAACTTATGAGCTGACCGTATTTTTTTGTCACGGAACCTTCTTGACGTTTTTTTGCCTTATCACTAACCTTTAAGAAATTTTCAGCTAATGAAGGAATTAATGTAAACGAAACGATAACGGAGCTTACTAATGTAATACATACGACTACAGATAAAATAATGACAAATTTCCCTGCGTCACCACCTAGTATTCCAATAGGTAAGAAAACTACAATTGTTGTTAACATTGAAGCAAACACTGCGGTTGCCACTTCTTTTGTTCCTTGAAGAACCGCATCCAAGCTTTCAAGCCCTTGTTCTTTCTTTTTAAATATAGATTCTAAAATAACGATTGAGGCATCAACCATCATTCCAATTCCGAGTCCTAAAGCAACTAAGCTTAACATATTAAAGCTATAGTCAAAATACCACATTGCTGAAAAGGTTAATAAAATTGATAACGGAATCGATAAGCCGATAATAATCGTTGCACGAATGTTACGCAAAAAGAGAAGCAACACTAGTAATGCAATTACTCCACCTATCAATACGTTTTGAGTCACACCGTCAATTGCATCACTTACATAATCGGCTTGGGCTACAATTTCATTAAACTCAAATCCTTGAACAAGCCCTTCCTTTTCAATTTTCTCTACTTCTGCACGAATGGCCTCTGCTAATTCAATTTGTGTAACATCGGCTACACGTCCTATTTGAACAAAAATAAAGTTTGAGCTTCCGTTTTTCCAAAGTCCAGAAGTCTGTTCACTTGATTGTTCTTTGACAGTAGCAATATCACTTATTTTTTTCATGCCCTCCATCGTTGGAATACTAATAGATTTAAGATCATCTACTGATTGATAGGATGTATCCCAACGAAGTGTTGGTTCATTTGTTTCCCCTGATAATTCTCCTATTGCGACATTTTGGTTGGATTGCTGGATAAGACCAACAACTTGGTGGATATCAAGCCCATATTCTTCTAACTTATCTTCTTTCAGCTCGATGAATACTTCTTTTGTATCTAAACCAATCAATTTGACATCACGTACTTCTCGTAACGCTTCAAGCCTAGGTTCTACTACATCTAATGCAAAATTGGTCATTGTTTCTTTATCACCAGCTGAGATATCCATATAAAACTCATATGTTGAATTAGTTGAAAACTGAAACGTCGACAAATCTTCGACATCAAGTAATTGAGAACGAAGACTTTGTAATGAAGAATCAATTTCTTTATAAACTTCATCTCCTCTTCCTTCTTCTATTCCAATCATAAGTGAACTATTACCGAGCGAAGATGTCGATTCTACATAATCAACTCCATCTATCCCTTGCAATGTTTGTTCAATTGGTTTCGTTATCCTTTCTTCCACATCAAGAGCTGCTAAATCACCAGCACTTACGTAAACTGAAGCCCCGTCCATCGTTATAGGAGGAAATAACTCCTTATCTAGCTTTGTTGAAGCGTACAATCCAATAATCAAGACAAACACAACAAGCAACCCGACAATTAATTTTCTTTTTAATAAAAACTTTAATACTGACATTTTGTTCCCTCCACAATTTAATAAATTGATGACAATTTCTTCTAGTGCAATCAAATTATATAATGTTCCAAGAAAACTTTAATCGTGTTTCGGTACGAATCTGATCTCCTCCTCGAGTCGGAGAGCCTCTAAACCTTTCAACTTATGAGAAGGAAAGGTATAATGAATAAAATATTAATAAGAAAAAGGAAAATAATGAAGAAAATGGAGGGAAGAAAAATGGAGAATGCGATTATTATCACCGGGGCAAACCGAGGGTTAGGTTTGGAATTCGTGAAAGTATATGGAGAAAAAGGTTGGAACGTATTTGCCTGTGCCCGCAGTCAAAGTGAAGAGCTATCATCTTTAGTCAACCAATACGAGAATATAACTGAAGTCAAAATGGATGTAGCAAGCGAGCAATCTGTCCAAAACGCCATCCAACAAATCAATGGAACTTGTTCAGCAATCGATATTGTCATAAACAATGCTGGAGTTCACTTTGATGAATCCATGAACAAGCTTGACCAAGTCAATTTTGACATTGCCCTAGAAACGTTTAACATTAATTCACTTGGTCCATTACGTGTGACTAAACATGTATTACCTTTACTTGAGC
Source organism: Alkalihalobacillus sp. LMS39 (assembly GCF_022812285.1). NCBI lineage: Bacteria > Bacillati > Bacillota > Bacilli > Caryophanales > Bacillaceae > Alkalihalobacillus > Alkalihalobacillus sp. LMS39. Next base: position 1,439,515 of record NZ_CP093300.1, on the reverse strand, counting down.
TAGGAAAGAAAAAAGTTCTCATTAATATTTCTTCAGAAGCGGGAAGCATTACAAATGCGTGGAGAGATGCCGAGTTCGATTATTGCATGTCAAAGGCAGCATTAAATATGCAAAGCAAATTACTGCAAAACTCCGTAAAACCAAAAGGAATAAAAGTCCTCTCCATTCATCCAGGGTGGCTTCAAACAGACATGGGAGGTTCTGAAGCTACAGACAGTCCAAACACAGCAGCTTTACGAATAATAAAGTTAGCAGAACAGTATGAGGGGAAACTACATGAACCGATTTATTTTGAAACGAATGGAAATGTGTATCCTTGGTAAGGATAGGTTTATAACGATGATTTGAATGAAAAAAGCCTTCCCTTTCCGCAGACAGCTAGTGAGCCCTCGTTGTGCTAACGCACTGTGAGGGCTCACTTTTGCTTTTCTCATTCGCTCGTTATTGTCCATCCTCTTTCCTTATACACCAATTTACACTATTCACAATTAATCGTTGTAATGTAGGATTTTGAAAGGATTTATCGTCATGACCAGGGGCAATATAAATGACCTTACCTAATCCGTATTTCCGCCACCAAACCGCAGGCATTGTTTTTTCTCCGTTTGAACACTCAACTAATATATCTAACTTCACAAACGGGTCAAACTCAAACTCGTATAATTCTTCTTCCATCTGAAAATCAAGAAGCCCGTTTGTAATTGGATGTTCTTTTACCATTTTATAGTTTACTGTTTGGTACGGAGGATGTCCTGTAAACACAGCCCCAACTAATTGCGCATATTCATCATTAGCTTGAAAAGAAATACCATTATGTAAACAAATCATTGCCCCACCGTTAGCGATATAAGTTAACAGCGCTGCCATACTTTTTGGTTGGAGCGTTTTCTCCCAAGCATCTACATACATGAGAAGACCTTGATATGCTTGAAACGAATCATCAAATTCATTTCGCTCATAAATATCTAGCTCAACATGCGAAAGGATCGAAGTAATACTATCCTTCACATGATATAATGGGTGGTAAAGAGCATCTTTGTTATCACCGATTAAAACAAATTTGGGTTTGCTCACTTTTCTATTCCTCCTTGTAACCTTCTTTTTTTAAAAGCGTCTATTCAAGCGAAATGAAAAATGATTAAAGGAGTTATGTTCCTCTTGAAGACTCTCAACCGTTAGCTTTTCATGTTAAAGCCATTGACGGAACATATAAAGTCATGGAATCGCCATCCATCGCCACACTTCCTTAAGTTACATGATAGCTAAGAAAAACGCGGGGGCGTCTTTTCTTTCAAGAATAAGCTTTCAAAACTTCACAGGTAGACCAAAATTTTCTTTCTTAAAAAAAGAGAGTCCAAGGAAACAGGGCTCTCTCTTTTTTTATTCGTTATAACTGCTCTTTAATCTCTTCAATTTGATATAAATGACGTTTTTCATGAAGACCTACAAAAGAAACCCACTGCTTTATATTTAAAGGTCCTAAAACAGGATGTCGGTATGATTTTTGTTCAAGAACAACTTCTTCCACATCACCAACGATATTTTCTAGCGCCTCACGGGATCTTTTGAGCTTTTCTAAGCTCTCTTGTAACCCAATAAACCGATCCGAAGGGACAACATAGGACGGTGCTTCGACTTTAAAGGAACGGTCGGGAACGCGATGAATCGGTTTTGTTGATGCAGGTTGACTTTGTTCGTTTTCAAGTTCGGCTACAATCGTTTTTGTCACGACCGTCTCCATTAAATACAAATGCTCTAACACTTGCGCTATTGTCCACTTTCCCCCTTCAACAACTTTGTTAATTTCCTCATCCGACAACCGAGATACACTTTGAAACAACGCCTGTCTAACCTCTGTATTCACTTCCATTGACGCCCTCCTTTTTCTTATTTTGATAAGTATATGCCTAGAACTCTACTAGTATAACAGTCCTGATAGCGCTCTCACAGAGAAAGAGGAACTGGTTTTAAAGGAAAGAACAATCATCAAGGCTACCGAAATAATGATTAGGTAGCCCCAGTTTTATGAAAGTATCAATGTCATTTAATTTTGTACGACAAGGAAAACATCATAGCCTTTATCTTCTAATTCTTCTTTTAATCTCTCAGCGTTCTCCCGATTTCTAAATGCCCCTACTTGCACCTTCCAAAGGTCACCATTTCTATACACATACGGTGTATACCCATCATCTTCCAATTGCGTAGCCAGCCTTCTTGCATTAGCTTCTTCTTGAAAAGCTCCTACTTGTACTTTATATATTGTTTCTTGTGGAGGTGTGTCATTTGATTGTTCTAGTTGAAAAGCTTCTGCTATTCCATTTACATGACCTCGTGCAATTGTTTCTAGAAAAGCTGGATCTGATAATAATTCAGCATCGTTTTCATTATCTACAAATAAATTTTCAGTTAAAATCGCAGGCATGGCTGTTTCACGCAACACTACAAAGTTCGCAGTCATTTTTCCGCGGTCATTCACATCAATTTCTTCAACAATCGCATCATGAACGATATTTTGTAATTCAACCGTTCTTTCTGCTTGGCTCGTATGAATATACGATTCAAACCCTGTGCCACCACCGGCATTGCTATGAACCGAAATAAAATAGTCGGCTCCCCAATCATTCGCCATTTGTGCTCTTTCTGATAATTCAACAAACACATCACTATCACGACTCATTTTAACTTCAACATCTTCATATTCATTTAGGAGCATGTCCCGAATGTGAAGAGAAATGTCTAGCACAATTTCTTTTTCTTGAAGGCCATTCGCTTCCGCTCCGGCATCGTCTCCACCATGACCTGGATCTATAAAAATCTTTGTCATGAACGTCACCTCTTTTGTTATTTTTAGCTTACAATAGCAATATATGACGAACGACAAGTTTCGAAACGGTAGTTTGACCATTTTTGATTAAAGCTTACGAGATTTAGGTTGTCGTTTAAGAAAAAGTAGACGTGTGAGGATCGCCGTGCTTCCTGTATCGGACATTGATTCCGCTATTCTAATAAATGCACGTCTTTCCTCATCTTTATCGGACATACGTTCCGCTATTTCATTAAAATTTCTGCTAGAACAGTCTATTTTTACTACTATAACGGAACATGTGTCCGATAGCATCTGTGAAATCATTCAATATAGCAAAATAGCGGAATCCATGTCCGTATGCAAAATTCAAACTCAACATGAAAAAGCTGCCGTTCAAATTCCCGGCAGCTTTTTCACCTATTGATTTCTATTAGTTGACACTAAAGCTTGTTGTTGCTGTACTTCCTTCATAACCTGAAAGAGACGTTGCCGCTTGTACACCATATGTGCCTCTTGCTGTAGACGATGATGTCGCAATCGTCCAAGTGGCTACCCCAGAGTTATTCGTTGTTGCTGTATTTGTTACCGTTGTTCCATTTGGACGTGTAATGGTAAATTGAACGGTTGAATTCGCTAGTGCTCGACCATCTTGGTCGACAACATCAGCTCTCACAGTAACAGATTGACCTCTTCTATAACTTGATGCATTTGTTGAAACTGTTGTGTTCGTTTCATAACTTGGTTGTTGAGATTGACCACGAGCTGCTCGAACTGCTGCATTAGCATCGACAATTCCATATCCGTACTGGTTGAAACTTCCAGCATATTGTGCTGTGTTTTGTAAAATTGATCTTGCTTCTGATACTGAGATATTAGGGTTTGCTGCTCGAATTAATCCCGCTACACCTGCAACATGAGGTGTTGCCATTGATGTTCCAGATAAAGTGCGGAACTGTCCATTTGGATATGTGCTATAAATGTTAGAACCAGGTGCCATCAACTCTAACCCTTGACCATAGTTAGAAAAGCTTGATCTTGTTCGGTTTGATGTAACTGAACCAACAGCAATTGCACCACTGTAAGCAGCTGGATAAGAAATACTTCCACGTGAATCATTCCCAGTTGCAGCAACAACAATTGTTCCTGATGATACAGCTGTACGAATCGCATCATCCATACCTTGACTATAGCCGCCGCCACCTAAAGACATATTAATTACATCTGAATTAACACTTGCTGCATATAAAATCCCTTGTTGAATTCCATACATTGAACCACTACCATTATCTCCTAATACTTTCACAGGAATTAGTGTCGCGTTTTGCATTACACCAGAAACCGAACCATAACTTGCAATTGTTCCGGCTACATGTGTTCCGTGGCCTTGAACATCTCCTGTTCCACCACCAACAAAGCTACGCCCTAAGCTTGTATTTACTAGATTACGAAGATTGGGATGGTTCGCATCAATACCTGTATCAAGTACGGCAATTCGTACATTTCTTGAACCTGTAGTTATATTCCATGCTTGTGGAGCATTTATCATTTCATAATGCCATCTTTGGTTATTATGCATAGCAATTGAAACATCTTCAGCTGTTACTTCTTCCATTGCATGCATTACAAAGTTTTCAGACACATAGCGAACTTCTAAGCCAAGATCTTTCATTGTTTTTTCAAGTTCTTTTTTCGCTTTATCAATGGACTTGTACTTTTTCACATCATATTCAACTAAATAAACCATTCCCATTTCATTTACAACTGTTGCAGTAAAATCATGATTAAAAGCTTGGATTTCATTTGGGTCACTTTGTCCTAATAATGAGTCAACAATTTCAAATCCTTTATTTTCTAACACCTGGTCTTTATTAATGATATTATTTGTTGATTGAATGGAAAATTCTGATTGGTCTTCGATTGAAATGACTAGTTGCCCCTCAATATAATCACCATTATTTTTACCTTTTGATTCATTCGCAAATCCGGACCCTGTGAACAAAGAGAGAACCATGAGCACGACAACTGCAGACATCCCCAACCATTTTTTCATTTTCATTCCTCCTATTTTTCTAATATTCTGATTTATGCAAATACAATGATGTCCGCCATTTTTCATAGACTATTCAACCTAGTCCACTTTTTTTGATTGACCTCCTATTCCTCCTCTCATTTTTATTTTGTATATTATCTTTTCCAATGAAAATCGCATTGGAAAACTGGAAATAACTTTTCATAAAAACAATGACAAGCTCTTTATTTGTGTATAGGCGATTTCCAAACAGCTATTACACTTTTTCTATATCTTTCAAAATCTACCATCTTTGTTTCTACTTTTATTCTATCAGTAGAACAGCTTTTTTGTTATTGGGAAATATAGAACAAATTTCAAGAGATACTAGGTAAAATTTATCGATTTTTCACAATATTCCCTAAAATATTGACTGTTTATAATGAGATCCTTATGATTAAACTATCTTTTTGATCTGTAGATTTGTCTGTAAAACATTTCGAAAATCTATTTGATGGAGGTTCTTATGTTTGGACAAAAAATTTATTATTTTAGAAAACTAAAAGGCTTAACACAAGAACAGCTTGCACAAGGAATTTGTTCTATTTCACACTTAAGTAAAATTGAAAATGGCCATGAAGCTCCTAGCCATCATATGTTAGAACATTTATGCAAGCGACTCGGTGTATCGTTGTCTGATATTGATTCAACTGAAAATGAAAGTTGTTTTAATGAACAACTAGACTTATGGTATAACCGCCTTTGCGACAGGGATAAACAAGAAGCTACTAGATTATATCTAGTGTTAGAAAAACAAGTCGGACAATTTCAAAATCCAACGATTCTCGTTAAGCACACGCTCTTTACTTTCCGATACAAACTTTTAATGCAAGATTTAGATGAAGCTAGTACACTGCTTTGCAAATTAACAAAAGTAAAGGGAAAATTAGACCCTCATTTGCAGTATTATTATTATTTGTTTTCTGGTTTATTTTCGTTTAAAAAAGCAGATTACTTAGCTGCGTTACAAGATTACCAACAAGCAGAAAAAATCCATAACGACCTTCGAATACAAGACCCAGAAATCTATTATCATTTATCATTAGTAAACATGCACATGCACCGCACTTATTATTCTGTTAAATATGCACAACTGGCTTTATCAAGTTTTATACAAGAATGCAACTATGCAAGAAGCATTGACTGCCAAAATCTCCTTGGTGTCAATGAAACACGAGTGCAAAACTATACTCAAGCCGAAAAGCACCTTTATGATGGTCTTCGTGTCGCAAATCTCATTCATGATAATATTCAAATTGGTGTAACGTATCATAATCTTGGTTATTTATTTTACAGTCAAGGAAATTATCAAAAAGCGATGCAATTTTATACAACGAGTATGAAGTACTATCATGAGGAAGATGCTATCCAAAACGTCCGAACGTATTACCGGCTTGCGAGAACTTGCTTTATGAGTGGGGATTATCCTAAAACGTTGAGATGGATTGAGGACGGACATCACCTCGCTGAAAAATTAAAAAAAATCGAGTTTGTACATCATTTTCAAGTGATGAAACATCAAGTTCAAAAAGATAACCCTCTGTTATTTGAAGCGATGCTAAAAGAAGAGGTTATTCCATATTTTGAAGAAAAACAAATATGGTATTATGTGGCTCGTTATGCAGAAATGCTTGCTGAATATTATGCCAATGATTTTAAATATAAAAATTCAACTTACTATTATTCTCTTGTGAATGAATCTAGGAAAAAAATCTATAAGTATACCGTGTAAACACTATTTCCTAGTAAAGGAAAAGACCTAAAGAATCCCTCATTCTTTAGGCCTTTTCTTGAAAGATAAGAAAGTATAGAAATTTTGGTATAGCAGTGAGGCTTTGAAAGCTTACTCTAGAAGAGCGAAGGCTGCGCACCTGCGCGTTTCACCCCAAGAAGAGCACTTGGGGTTCACTGTCAAAAGCGGGCAGGGCTCCGCTCTTCGCTTGAAAGAAAAGACGCTCCGCGTTTTTCTTATCAATTTTCTGTTTTAAACTCAGGACGTAGAATACTCATTAGAATATTATCGTAATAGGTTCCATCGTAAAGGAGTTCACCTCTTAACACGCCCTCTTTCACAAATCCTAGCTTTTCATAAGCTTTGATGGCGCGTTTATTATATTCAAATACATTTAAACTAATCCGATATAAGTTACATACTTCAAACCCATATTCTAACAATAACTGCAATGCTTCTGGACCATACCCTTTTCCATAGTGTTCTTGGTCGTAAATCCCAATTCTTACATTCCCATTATTATTTAAATAATCGATTTCATTTAATGCCACGTCCCCGATAACGGCTCCAGTTTCTTTTAACATAATCGTAAAATCAAGACGGGTACGGTCTTCTTTAAATTTCTCATAGGCCGCTTTAATATCGTCAATCGCAAAAAAAGTTTGTGTCCCTGTTAATTTTCTAAATTCAGAATTAAGTAATGCTTCGTATATATGAATAGCATCCCCTTCCTCAAATGGACGTAAATACACTCTTTTTCCGTCTAAATATTTTTTCATTGTAACCTCCTAGTGATCATTCTATTTACCTCATAATATCGCATATTACTAATTAGCGATATAAGAAGGGGTTTTCAACCAAAAATACTTTACAATTCTAATTGAACCTTTCATTATAGAATAGTAGCAAAAACTGCTATTTATACAAGAAAGTAGATGAGAACTTTAATGAAAAAACAATATTCTATCTTCGCTTCACAACTTGGATTCTTTTTACTTTTACCGATTTGGATGAAACTCATTTCTTATTTACATCCTGTCGTTATTGTTGTTGTTTGGACTGTTTTTACCGTTACTTTTTGTATGATTGCTTTTCTTATCACAAAACAAACGGTCACACTCGCTTCAACATGGCTCCATGTAGTGATGAGTCTTTACACGATATCACTTTTTATCTTGTTATTTTTTCGGCCTGAAAATCAACAATACGGAACAATTAACCTCATACCGTTTGAAACGATCCGATTTTACTTCACGGGCCACGTTTCATCGTTGATTGCCTTTTATAACTTAAGTGCTAACATTGGCTTATTCATCCCATTTGGATTGTATTATCGCTTTATTTCAAAAACACCTAGGTTGATTCTATTGCTTTGTATTTCGATTTTGTCCATAAGTATCGTTGAGAGTTTACAATATGCTACAAAACGTGGCAGCTTAGATATAGACGACTTAATTTTAAATGTCATAGGATTCTGCATTGGGTATTTTCTATTTACATTCGTGCAAAAGGTCGTACATTTGAAAAGATAAATGCATTTCTGTTAGAAAGGAGCCTATCATGAGAAACAAAACACTCTTAGCTATAACCTCATCATTATTGATAATCGGGTGCTCGCAATCTCCATCAGACCGAGTAGAAGACGCTATGAAACAAGCAATATCACAAGAAAGCACCGAAAAAAATGACCATGTCATCTTACTTGAAGATGAACGGTCACTCGAAGCAATCATTTATGACCTAGATGAATATTACAATGATTATGATTTAGCTGGTTGGAATTCCGTGAATCATCCTGACGGTTATCGATTTTATGATCAACAATTTATGGATACCATTAAACAGGCAAAAGTACAAAGACGGACCGTTTTTGTTGATACATTATTGACGAAAGATGGTATTGCTGTTGTCTTGTGCAAGTTCGAGTTTCGGCAGGATAAGGAATATGACATTAATGACAATTGGAATTCAAACTTCACAACGATGGTCGTTTTTGTAGAGTATAATAATGAATGGAAAAAGTACGATAGTTGGACATTACGAGAGGCATGGTTACTCGAAGATGGTACTGAGAACCCTCTTTCCACTAATAATTATAAGGAAATGGATCAACTAGAGTTAATCGAAAAAATAAAAAACGAAAACCTTAATCCTCTCCAAACCTTTTATGACTTTCACTCAGAAAAGGCTGTGACAGAGGAAGAAGCTGCAGACATCAAACAATTATTTGAACAGGCAGATGAGGCTTTTAACAGTCGTGATGTGAACGGATGGAATTCGACTAGACATCCTAATTTAACACCTGTGGATCATGATTTTATGGAGGAAAGAGAACAAGTAAATGTAAAACGAGACACTACATTTATTGAACCTCTATATTCAAATGGTGCTACTGCTATTGTTCATGTTACATATGAATTTCGACAAGAACAAGAATTTGACTCCTCAAATAATTGGAATAAAAATAATTCGTCATTAGCTATTTTACAAAAATATAAAGACCAATGGAAAATTAATCATCATTTTACTTTACATGATTCTTGGCTCCTCGAGAATGGTTCTCCCGATCCAGAGAGCACCTACGATTATAATAAAGCTGAACAACTAAAGCTCGTTGAATCGATTAAACAAGACTGGTTACATCCCGTTGATACTTTACAAAAATATCATGACGAACATTTTCAATAATGACGAAAAGGTCCGGGGAGATTATGATTCTACTTCCCGGACTTTCTCCTTTTTCTGTTTTTCTTTTGTGGAAATGATATAGATGGCAAGCAATACACATAAAAGGCCAACTCCATGAAGGATAGAAAATGGTTCCTGTAAAAAAATAACCGACAAAACAACAGCAGCTAACGGAAGAACTGACGTTGCGACACCAGCATGACTTGCTGGAACTTCACTTATCCCTTTGTACATGAGTAAAAAAGCAAGGACCGTCACAAAAATTCCGTAATACAAAAGGAACACCCAGTCAAATAATGATACATCGGCTAAGTTAAATTTCCGCAACTCATAAAGTGAAAATGGTAGAAAGAAAAGGACCCCCCATATACTCATGACAGTTGTTATCGTTAATGGGCTAACACGTTTTGAACTAGCCTTTCCTAAAATTATAAAAAGCGCTTCACTAATCACAGCTCCTAAAACAAGGCTATTTCCTACAACGTGATTATTTACGCTCCCTACTTCTGATACATGACCACTCATATTTACAAGAATCGTCCCTGCCACAGCAAACAAGATACCAAGCGCCGTTCGTTTTGATATTTTTTCCTTTAATATGAACACAGCAATACAAGCAACAATTGCCGGAAGTGTGCTCGTTAACATCCCTGCTTCTAAAGCGGTTGTTTCCTTTAAACCGTAGAGCATAAAAATACTAAACAAAAAAACGCCGCAAAAAGCTTGTAAAAACAAAGAAACTCCTTCCCGCTTGTCTATCGTAGGCCTCCCTTCCTTTATTACCCAAATCGGAATAAGAATAAGTGAGGCGATAAGAAAGCGAAACTCTGATGCTAAAAATACTGGAATTCGACTCACTAGCACTTTCCCAACAACTACAGAACTACCTACAATTACCATAGCGATGATAATGTACAAATAACTTTGATATAAGCGGCTCATGTGTCCTTCCTTTCAAAACATAACTTCTCATTTATAACTCCCATATTTCTCCTCCCTTTCCTAACATCTATAAAGCTATCATGGTAAACTGGTAGAAAAAAGAACCACTTAATTTAAAATTTCAAGGTACCAATATAAAAGGGGAGGAAAGAAAATGTGGATACATATTGAGAAAAACACAAACATTCCATTAATGAAACAACTGTATTCAAAGCTACGAGAAAAGATATTAAAAGGCGAGTTGCATGAAGGCGAACGTTTACCTTCGACTCGGTTACTTTCAAATCAGTTACACATATCAAGAAATGTTGTATTAGAAGCTTATGACCAGTTGATTGCCGAAGGATTTTTAGTTACCAAACAGGGAGCAGGCACATTTGTAGCAGAGGGGGCTTACTTCCCTGTTGAAAAAGGAACTGAAAACTTTTTTACAGAAGAAAAAGTAGGGAAAAGTGCTATTATTGATTTTCGCTCAGGAATTCCAGATTTATCTTTTTTCCCTCGAAAAACATGGAGTAAATTACTGCAAACCATTTGTTTAACAAGCGAGGATTACATTTTTAATTACGGAAACCCAGAAGGCCACCCTGTTTTTAGACAAGTTTTATCCCGTTACCTAAAAAAAACACGTGGTGTCTGCTGCCATCCAAATCAAATTGTCGTGACTTCTGGTGCGACACAAGCATTGTCTATGCTTACCAAACTATTGCTCACTCAAGGTGACAAAATGCTCATTGAAGATCCGATTACAAAAGATATTCAAACCATTTTTTCTTCAACAGGAGCTACGTTATACCCTATTCCTGTTGATAAAGAAGGGATGCAAACACATCTCCTTCCTCATAACGAGAAGCCAGCATGTATCTTTGTTACACCATCACACCAATTTCCTCTAGGAAGTACATTACCGATTCAACGTCGAATCGAACTGCTAGCCTATGCCAAAATGAAAGCATGTTATATTATTGAAGATGACTATGACAGTGAATTTCGATATGAAGGGACACCCGTTCCATCACTCCAAGGCCTTGATCCAAACCGTGTCATTTATGTTGGCTCATTTAGTAAAATTTTGTCACCAGGACTTAGGCTTGGTTATCTCGTTTTGCCTCCACAGTTCATTGAACAATGCAAAACAATTAAATGGTTTACCGACCTTCATACTCCATGTTTAGAACAACTTGTTTTAGCTAATTTTATTGAAGAAGGCTATTTAGAACGACATATTTACAAAATGAAGAAAATCTATAAAAAAAGAAGAGACTGCTTATTAGATGAACTAGAGAAACATTTTTCTGGGAAAGTCACTGTCTCTGGTTCGCTGACAGGCTTACATGTCATTACCCATTTTAATAATGTGAATTTTTCACCTTCCTTCGTTAAAGCCATCCATTCTGCTGGTGTTCGCATTTATCCGGTTGAGACTCATTCTATTAATAAAGGACAACATTACCAAAAACTAATTATCGGCTTTGGTCATTTAACAGAATCCCAAATTAAAGAAGGGGTATCCACGTTACATAAAGCACTCTCTCTTCACGTTTCGGACATTTGATCCGTTATTTCAATGAAAATACGCTTTTTAACCTTTTAACGGACATCTGTTCCGCAATTCTACTATTCCTCCGCTATCTCCCATCCATTTTATTGTGAATAGCGGAAACAATGTCCGATAATGTTTTAAAAAAGAGCACTTCTTAAGAAATAACGGAACAAATGTCCAGACAGCCTACTCATTAAAGAAAAACGCGGAGCGTCTTTTCTTTCAAGCGAAGTGCGGAGCCTTCGCTCTTCTTGAAATAGCTTTCAAAGCTCCACTGCTATACCCAAATTTTTATACTTCTTATCTTTCAAAAAAAAGAGTACCATGATTTCTCAAGGCACTCCAAATTTTGTCGTTATTTTACAACTCCATACAAAACAGCATCTTTTGTAAAAAAGCGTTCTATGTTCGCTTCAACTTCTTTATCTGGAACAAGTGGAGGGGCATGATGTGGTTTAATTCTCGCATCAATAATGACATTGTCGCAACCCCAATGTTTATGCTCATACCGACTATTCACCCCATGGATGTCATGAGAAGGATTACTTCTTGTAAATGTCGCCCAAAGGAAATTGCTCATTGACGCACTAATAAAGTCACTATCATCACATACGATGAGTAATGGACACTGTTCAATAGCCCCTTTTGCTTGAATCGATTCACTAAGTTTCTTCATTTCTTCTGCTGTCTTTTTCTCATCAACAAATGGTCCACTTTCGATTGCCACAACACCAGGCATAATTAATTTGGCGTTATGAAATCCATCTAATTGCGCAAGCTCTTTTGGAACTTGTTTGCATAACTCTCTTTTCTTCTCACCATAAGCAGCAAATACAACTTTGCTCCCCGTATTTAAACCTGTACCCGAATAATCTAGAGTGTCAATCGTTGTATTTGTTTGAAAATGTATATCACGATGGAAATCCATTCTTTCTAAAATATACATTAGAAATTCCTTTTCTTTATGCGTATCTAACGGAATTTCATCTTCTGCGGTAATAAACAAATATTTCGCTAAACTTAATTGACCTGTTCCTAAAATTCGATTTGCAATCGTTAATAGTTCTGCAGGTTGTTTTACTTGTTGAAACGGCGTATATCGCTCACTTCCAATTGCAAAAAGAAGCGGGTGCACACCTGCTGCGTCAACAGCATGTACTTCTTTTACTCCAGGAACTTCGGATTTCACCGCATCCCCTGTTAATTCATGAATCAAATCACCAAAAGACGTATCTTCTTGTGGTGGTCGTCCTACAACCGTAAATGGCCAGATCGCATTTTCTCTCGCATACACTTTATGAACCTTCATAAGCGGAAATTCATGCGTTAAACTATAATAACCTAAATGATCCCCAAATGGCCCCTCAGGTTTTGTTTCACCTGGATGAATTTCACCGGTAATAACAAAATCTGCATCATGGCTTACACAATATCCATCAACATAGCTGTATCGAAATCTTCGTCCAGCAAGTAAACCAGCAAAGGTCATTTCACTTAACCCTTCAGGTAATGGCATAACAGCGGATAGTGTATGTGAAGGTGGACCTCCTATGAAAATACTCACCTTTAATGGTTCACCTTTTCGTCTTGCTTTTTCTTGGTGAATCCCAATCCCTCGATGGATTTGGTAATGAATACCGACTTCTTTATTCAGTTCATACTCATTTCCACTTAACTGCACACGATACATTCCTAAATTTGAATTCATAATGCCAGGATTATCTGGGTCTTCTGTATACACTTGAGGTAACGTAATAAACGCCCCACCATCCATTGGCCAATGATGGATTAGTGGCAAGTCTGAAATTTGAATTTCACGGTGTGTCGCAGGAAGTCGGTTCTTCTTTAACGGTAATGCCGCTAGAGCCGACAAACCATTTCGTACTTGTTTGTGTGGACTTTTTAATGCTTTCATCGGGTCATTTCGTAATGCAATAACACTTTGAACAGAGTCCCATGTTTTTCGAAAAATAAACTTACTCCGTTCTACAGAACCGAACAAATTCGACACTGCTGGATACTTCGACCCTTTTACATTTTCAAACAACAAAGCAGGACCATTTGCATCATATACTTTTAAATGAATGGCCGCCATTTCTAAGTGCGGGTCGACCTCATCTTTAATCCGAACTAAATGCCCGTGCTTTTCTAAATCTATAATGCATTCTTGTAAATTTCGGTACATAGGTCATAAGCTCCAATCTTTTTGAAGAATTCTCTATATAGTTTGATTCCTCATTTTCTCTTCTCCTCTATTTTAATATAAACTTGTCCACTTGTGTAATATAGTAGCCCTAAAAAAGCTAACCCCAAAAGATGAAACTACACCTTTTGGGATTGTTGTTATAATATTATTGTTAACTTTTCTAATGCTCGAAAGCCAGCAAGTGTACGCCATTGGATTTCTGCTTGCTCAAGCTTTATGCAAGGAAGATGTTTTTTTAACGTTTCAATGGCAACTTCAGCTTCAAGCCTTGCAAGCATCGAACCAATACAGAAATGCTGACCTGCTCCAAAGGTGAGGTGTGCGTTTGGTGTCCTTTTAATTACAAAAAGGTTCGGGTCTTTAAACTGTGCTGGATCTCGATTTGCCGCTCCTAGCATAATGTAGACTTGTTCCCCTTTTTTCATTTCTACTCCATGACATACACAATCTTCTGACACGACTCGTGCTGTCAATTGAGTCGGACTCTCAAAGCGTAAACATTCTTCTACCGCACCCTTCACAAGAGTAGGATGCTCTTGCAAAGCGGCGTATTGATCAGGAAATTGTGCGAAACAGTAAACAAGATTACTAATTAAATTAACCGTTGTTTCATGGCCAGCAATTAAAAGTAAAATGCAGGTCGAAACGATTTCATCTTCTGACACTTTCCCTTGTTTTTTCGCTTGCATCAAACCATGTAACAAACTATGTTCTGACATATCCTGTGTTTTCATTCGTTCGTGAAAATAAGTGACCATCTCGTCAACCGTATCATTACCTTCGATTAAAGCTTTACGGTTGCGGTTTAAATCAATGGTTTGCACTAACGAATAGGCCCACTTTCGAAAAAGCTCTTTATCTTTTTCAGGAACACCAATAATCGAAGCAATAACAGAACTTGCCAACGGAAAGGCATATTCTGCAACAACATCCATCGTTTTCTTTTTTTTCGCTTCTCTTAATAGTGCTTCCGTTGTTTTTTCCATCATTTCGTTTATGTTAGCTAGTGCTTTTGTTGTAAAATACTCACTCATAATCTCACGTAGCTTTTTATGGTCTGGCGGATTTTGATACAACACCATATTTTTTTGGACCGTTGCTGTTGTTTCGTATTTCTTTGTTGTTATCGGTAATGGGATCCGTGTTTGAAAGCGAGAATCCGTTAATATCGCTTTTGCCTCCTTATATCCCGTAACAAACCATCCCGATTGCTTAAATAATCGTTTTTTCAAAATAGGAGACTGTTCACGCATTTTCTCATAGGAATGATATGGGTTTATCAAATCATCATCTTTCAACTTTGCAAGCGTTTGTTCCACAACTACCCTCTCCCTAGTTCGTCGCTAAACTTTCTCTCATTTCTTCGACACTCTCAATCTCAAATCCTAAATCTTGTAACATCTTATAGTCTTCAGATTCTTCTTGTCCACTCGTTGTTAAATAATTTCCGACGAAAATAGAGTTCGCCGCAAATAAGCCAAGTGGTTGGAGTGAACGTAAATTCACTTCTCTCCCTCCTGAAATCCGAATTTCTTTTGTTGGATTAACGAACCGGAATAACGCTAACACTTTTAAACAATATAACGGGTTTAATTCATGTACTCCTTCTAATGGTGTCCCGTCTATCGCATGTAGAAAGTTAACTGGAATTGAATCAGCATCTAATACACGTAAACTATTTGCAATATCAACGACATCTTGTTTCGATTCTTTCATTCCAACAATAACGCCTGAACAAGGTGACATCCCGGATTGTTTAACAACTTCAACCGTATTTACGCGGTCGTTATATGTATGAGATGTTGTAATATTGGAGTGATTCCTTTCAGACGTATTTAAATTATGGTTATAGCGGTCCACTCCTGCTTCTTTTAATTTCAACGCTTGTTCTGGTTTTAGTAACCCTAAGCAAGCACATATTTTCAATCCATACAGCTCTTTAATTTCCTTTACTGCCTCAACAACGTGGTCGACTTCTTTATTGGATGGACCACGTCCGCTAGCAACAATACAATACGTGCCAACATTTAATTCGTACGCTTGTTTTGCGCCTTTCACTAATGTTTCTTTATTTACCATTCGATACGTTTCAATTGGTGCTTTTGATAACGAAGACTGTGAACAGTACCCACAGTTTTCAGGACAAAGACCTGATTTAGCATTCATAATCATGTTAAGTTTTACTTTCTTCCCAAAATGCTTTTTTCTCACTTGAAAGGCAGCATGCATTAACAACATCACATCATCATCTGGACAGTCTAATACATTTAAAGCCTCTTCATTTGTTAATTGCTCTCCTTGCAACACTTTCGTCGCATATTCATTCCATCTATTCATCGTTTCCCCTCCAAATAGTTTTCTAGTTTTGACATCTTAACATTTGCTTCTACCATTGAAATAACAGCTTCCTTTGAAACTTGTTTGAGCTTTGGCGTCACCCCAAGCAACGGCACACCACACAAAGCTTCCATCAACTCAGGGTTCGTTTTTTCAGCTACATCGCCCGTCTCGCTTTTTCCATTAATGATAATACCTAGAATTTCTAGGCCTAGACTTTTCGCATACTGAACCGTCAAAAACGTATGGTTCAATGTACCGAGATTTGGCCTTGCTACAATGACAATCGGGAGTTGTAATGCTTGTATTACGTCACTCACTAAATACTGCTCCCCCATTGGCACCGCAATTCCCCCAGCACCCTCCACTATAAAATGCTTATGCTTTTGTTTTATGTTTTCCCAGTGACGGATGATGTCTGAAAGTTCAACAACCCTGTTTTCAAGCTTGGCTGCAACAAAAGGCGCTAACGGTTCTTTGAAAGAGTATGGTGTAATTTCTTCATAAGTTAGCTGCGTTCCTGAATATTCTTTTAACATCCTTGTATCACTGCTAGGATGGTCCCTTTGGACTCCACTTAACATCGGTTTAAATACCCCAACATCATATTGTCGTTTTTGTAATACACCACTAATACCTGCAGATATAATCGTTTTTCCTACATCTGTATCTGTCCCAGTAATAAAAATTCCGGTCATGTAATTAGAGTCAACTCTCTTCCAATAGATTGAAAAACATCAAGTAGTTTCTTAATATCTTCTCGTGTATGTTCACTAGTAACCGTCAACCGAATTCGGCTTTCTCCTTTTTTTACCGTAGGAGGACGAATGGCTGGTGCATAAATTCCTTGATGCATGAGCTTTTTTGCAAATACTACTGCTTTTATTTCCTCCCCAATGATAACGGGAATGATAGGTGTATCTTCTCCCTTCACATTAAAACCAAGAGCAGATAAACCTTCTTTTACAGTCCTTATGTTCGCAAATAATCGGTCACGCTTTTCCTTTGTACCCTCAATGATTTCGAGTGCACAACACGCAGTTGCACAACTAGCAGGAGGGAGTGCTGTTTGAAAAATGAACGTTCTCGCATGATTGATTAAATAGTCAATAAGAATTGCAGATCCAGCTACAAACCCTCCTTCTCCCCCAACCGCTTTACTTAATGTTCCAATCACGACATGTGGTTCGACTCCAAAATATTCACTCGTTCCTCTTCCATTCTCTCCTAGCACCCCTGTAGCGTGAGCATCATCTACAATAAGAAAAGCTCCATACTTCTTCGCTAATGATAGTATTAAAGAAAGGGGAGCAATCGTGCCATCCATACTAAATACTCCATCAGTGACAATAAATTTCTGCTTACCCGGTTCCGTCTGTCGTAATTTCTCCTCTAGGTCGTTCATGTCAATATGCCGATAAATGACAGTCTCTGCTTTTGAAAGGCGACAACCATCAATAATACTCGCATGGTTGAGCTCATCACTAAAAATAATGTCTCCCTTTTGTGGTAACGTTGTTAAGACTCCGACATTCGCTAAATATCCACTAGAAAAAAGTAAAGCTGCTTCTGTTTGTTTAAAGCTCGCAATCTTCTGTTCTAGTTTTTCATGCCATTCTGTATTTCCTGTTGTTAATCTTGAACCACTACTACCTACTCCAAAGTGGTTCATCACGTTGTGAGCCGCTTCGATTAATCGCTTGTCATTAGCTAGCCCTAAATAGTCATTTGAAGAAAAAACAAGAAGTTCTTTTTGATTTACTATCATCTTAGGCTTCGGTGCGGTATTCATTTTATTTTGTAAATGACGATATAATCCCGCTTCTATCGTTTTGTTCATTTTTTGTTTAAGTACGGCGTCTAGTTCATTCATCAGTAACCTCAATAATTGCTTGTTTCATAATGTTGATCATGTCCCCCAACTCCTCTATCGTACTTACGAGTGGTGGCATCAACACTAAGACATCCCCCATCGGTCTGGTTAACATGCCCAACTCTCTCATTTTTAACGAAACAGCATAACCCATTCTCGCTTCCTTTGGATAACTTTCTTTTGTTTCCTTATTCTTAACAAGCTCTATCCCACACATAAATCCTAATTGCCGAATATCTCCTACATGAGGCAAATGTGTCAACTCTCGTAATAGAGTTTGAAGTTGCTGTGATTTTTCCTGAACTTGCTCGACGATTTTGTCTTTTTCAAACAGTTCAAGGTTCGCTATGGCCACTGCACAGCCAAGTTGATTTCCTGTATACGAATGTCCATGAAAGAACGTTTTTTGGTTTTGAAAATCATCATAAAATGCTCGGTAAATCTCTTCGGTTGTAAATGTGACCGCTATCGGCAAATATCCTCCTGTAATCCCTTTTCCTGCGGCCATTAAATCAGGTTGAACTTGTTCATGTTCACAAGCAAACATTTTTCCAGTCCGACCAAATCCAGTCGCAACCTCATCGACAATCATGAGTACATTATATTTAGTACATAATCTTCTTACACCAGCTAAAAAACCTTCAGGCATAACGACCATTCCTGCTGCCCCTTGAACCATCGACTCAATGGATAAAGCTGCAATCGTTTCATGTTGCTCTTGTAACAATTGTTCTAACATCTCTAAACATTCTTCTTTGCACTGATTGGCATCGCCCTCTTCAAAACGGTAAGCGTTTGGATACGGCGCTTTATAACTTTCAAACATAAGTGGCCCATACATTTGATGAAATAATTCTATAGAGCCAACACTGACTGCACCTATCGTGTCCCCATGATAACCATTTTGCATCGAGATAAATTTCTGTTTCTTTTCATTCCCTTTATTTTTCCAATATTGAAATGCCATCTTTAATGCAATTTCCATTGCCTCTGCACCACTATCTGAATAAAACACGCGCGTCAAGTTTTCTGGGCTAATATTCACTAATTTTTCGGCTAATTCAGTTGCTGGCACATTTGTCATCCCTAATAACGTAGAGTGAGCAATTTTACTTAACTGAGCTGTAATCGCCTCATCTAGTTCTTTCTTACGATGACCATGTACATTTAGCCATACAGATGAAAACCCATCATAATATTCTTTCCCGTGAATATCTTTCACTTTAATACCATTGCCACTTTCTATAATTAACGGATGCTCATCATAATCTTTCATTTGCGTAAACGGCAACCATAAATATTTTTTACTTTTTTCTTCTAGATTACGTTCCATCGTTCTCCTCCCAATAAACAAATAATGGCTCTGTTTTTAAATACGAGATATATGTATCTATGTCATAAGCCGTATTTACGAAAAATATTCGACAACCTTGGTCGTCACCCCATTCTTTCATTTTCGTAATACGCTGATATCCTAATGCTTTACTCGCGACATACCCTGTCACATAATCAGGGTCATCAGACCAACATAATTCAGCTACCGTTGCAGGATGATAACTTACTTTTGTCGCAAGTACGAGCGCTTCTTTCAGTCTTTCATTAGGCAGGAATTCATTCTTTTTCACCCATGATATAAAGTTTGTTTCGTTCCAATCCATTTTTGAAACTCGAACAGATTGCTCCCCATTGATACGTTTTCCCGTTTTAGCATCGATGAGCAATGCGCCACTTTGCGAGAACTGCGGTAATTGCTCATAGGCTTTTTCAATGACAGCTGCTGAAATCCCGTTTTGTTGCAACAGCTCTTTTGCTACATACTGTCCCTCTGTTATCGTTTCAACAGTGTTCGTATGAACTTTCAAAGGTGGAACAAACTGAATCGGTTCTGTAATCGCATCACATTGAATTTGCAAAAAATCTGGAACGCCTCTAGAGTGGGTAAGCGCTTTTTTTATAAGTAAATCAACAGATGAACGCAACTCATCCAAAGATGAAATCACTTCTCCGCCAGAAATATGTTTTCCACCTAATTCATGAGAACCGCCTTGAGCGGCTCGCATTCTTACACTATATAGCGGAGTTTCCTTCATCGTTATCACCTCCTTTCATCACAGCATCAAATGTTAACCCGAATATTATTTTAGTTAACAATTAAATTTTATAATCGTCAACCTTATATGTCAATCTAGTTTACAATTAATCTCTCGTAAATAATAGAAAAGAAAAAAAGTGTTACAGCCAAAGACTGATAACACTTTTTTGTTATTGTTGTATCAATTGTTCTAACGCTTGTTTCACCGTTGACTTCGTTTTAATTGAAGTAATATTCATACGTGCTTCTACTGCCTTATGTGCAAGTTCAGGTCGTAACCCTGTAAAAATAAGTGAGATACCGAGTAATTTCATTATTGAATTTATTTCATAAATAAAATCGATGACCGTTTCATCAATGTTATAAATTCCTGACACATCAATAATTAAATGTTCAAGGTTATGTCCCTGGATTTTTTGTGGAATGATCGTAACGAGCTGATTTGTCCGATCTAAATCAACATTTCCAACGAGTGGAATAACGGCAATCCCTTCAAATACAGGAACAATTGGCGTCGCAATTTCACGAACCATTTCTCGCAATTTCTTTTCCGCTTCTTTTCGACTTGTGATGTCGCGAATGATAGATTGAATTGCTTTCGACTCACCAAACTTTACGGGGTGACAGTAAAGTTCAACCTCGACCAAAGACCCATCAAACTTTTGGATTGTCGTTTCAATTAAATCACCAATCACATTTTCTTCGGTCGCTTTTCGAATGCGTTCTCTTATCATTCGTTTTGAATCCTCTAGAAACACTTCAACAATATTTTTTCCGATTATTTCTTCTTTTGTTGCTCCTAGAAAATCAGCACCTGATTGATTAATATAAATGACTTTTTCATTTAAATGGATAATCGTTGTTTCAAAAGAATACTCGACGATTTGCTGGTACATTTTTTCTTTTTCAATGATTGTTAGATTTTGATCTCGAGCCATTTATCTTCTCCTTTTTCCTACATCGACTTTATTACCTTTATCATACTCTGAATGAACGAAAAATCAAAAGTGATTTTTTCTCTAGTGGCATTGTTTATTTTTGTATGCCATGATACAGTCAAATAGACGAAAAAATATAGAAGGTGACAACAATGATTGAAGTTAAAAAATCAACAATTTGTGACGAAGAGGAATTTAATCGAGGTGTGTTTGCAAAAGTAGACATAAAAAAAGGTCAATTATTTCATGAAGCACCTGTCGTTCCATATCCGAATGAAGAACATGAACATATTGAAAAAACCATTTTAGCTGATTATGCTTACGAATATGGGATTAATCATACAGCCATTGTACTAGGCTATGGGATGTTATTTAATCATTCTTATACTCCTAACGCAACTTATGATATAAATTTCGATAATCATACATTTGATTATTATGCGTATAAAGACATTAAGGCTGGCGAAGAAATTTTTATTAACTATAATGGAGAGGTCGACAATAACGAAGCATTATGGTTTAACAAAAAAGAGGAAGACAAATAACAACCATTAGTAGGGTTCAATCCGTCAACTCCGACAGATTGAACCCTTTATGCATTATCCAACTAAATCTCGTTTTCGATAACCAATAATTCCTGTGACAATTAATACAAGAGAAACACTGATCAGCAATAGGAATATCCTGAACTGAAATTCCTCAACAGGCAACTGTGGAATGTGCCCAAAAGGGGAAAGGAATGACATCCACTCTGGAAACTGAAGCAACCCTCCTAAATATACAACGATAAATGAATAACCTAGATATAACCATGTTATTGTTGTTAATTTTGGTAAGTATCCAATTAAGAAGACAAGCATTCCGATCATAATCCATAAAGCTGGTAAATAAGCCATTGCGGCTTCCAACATTACGCCAAATGAAATCGGATGTTCCATCACCGCATTCGCGGCCAACCATAAACCTATAACTGCAAGAATTTGCATCATCATACTAATGACAATAGCTAAGAGTAAATAACTACCCATTATTTTTTGGCGTGAAACCGCACGAACAACTAGATGCTCTATCCGATTTTTGTTTTCCTCTGCCTTTAGTTTTAGGACCATAAGAAGAGCTGGAATCGTACAAATCATGGATATGACCGACATAAGCATCGTTAAAAATTGTTCGGTTAACGTTACCCCTTCTACTGGTGTTAACATTTCACTTAACATCTCATTACTTAGGAAGAAATTTTCTAAATCACCGAACACTGAACCATATGACACCCCTAGAACAAATACTCCAATTGCCCATGCAATTATACTTGTCCGTTGCAATCGACATGCTAAGCCAAATGGAGATTGTAACCACATTGAGGCATGTCTTTTACCTGGGCGAGTTCTTAAAAAGCCAGACTCTAAATCACGAATTCCATTTAACGATAACGCTAAAGTTACAATCACAAAAGCAGAAAACATAAGTAACACGATAGGAAACCATTCATTGTTCACAAAGACTTCGGTTCTTATTACCCAGCCAAGGGGTGAAAACCATGATAACCATTCATGATTCACATCTCCTATCGCTCTTATCACATAAAAAATACCAAGTGAACTAAAGGCTAAGCCAATCGTTCCTCTTGAACTTTCCGACAATTGGGCACAAAAAACAGTGATAGCTGTAAAGAGCATGCCTATCGTAGCTAAACTAGCTCCATAGAGCAATGAACCTGCGATATCGATACTTTCAATTCTTAAGACGACTAACCCAATACTCGTTACAAATCCGAGGAGGACATTAATGAAAAATAGTACTATTACTGTTGCACTACTGTTGGAAAGTCGCCCAACTGGTAAAGAACGGATGAGTTCTATTCGACCATCTTCTTCATCTTGCCGTGTATGACGAGTTGTAAGCAAAATGTTCATGATTCCAACAAATATAGCTGTAAATAAAAGCATTTGGTGAGCCATCATTGGACCCTCCGTGTAGTTTTCCAATCCATACCCTGGGCCTAACATTGCGGTCATTGCAGGGTTCCTCATTGTTTCGGCAATCGCTTGTCTTTCATGTTCTGTTGAATATAACCCTGAAAATGATGACGCAGTTACAACTGTAAGAACCGCAATGGAAAAAGTCCAGATTAGGAAACGAAACCGGTCGCGC
Source organism: Alkalihalobacillus sp. LMS39 (assembly GCF_022812285.1). Taxonomy (NCBI): domain Bacteria; kingdom Bacillati; phylum Bacillota; class Bacilli; order Caryophanales; family Bacillaceae; genus Alkalihalobacillus; species Alkalihalobacillus sp. LMS39. The sequence goes on along the minus strand of NZ_CP093300.1, from coordinate 1,416,139 downwards.
CGAACGACAAACATTATGAGCCTGCTTGTTTGATTAAACAATGACTTCAACATATTTTACTCATCTCCTGTATTCTGTTCTCCTTCATAATGCCTCATAAATAAATCTTCTAACTTTGGCGGTGTACTTTCCAAGCGCTGTACTCCAAATTCACTCACATATTTTATAACTGCATCAAGGTCATCATTATCCACTTGAAAAGACCATCCATTTTCTCTTTGCTCGAGTTCATGAATCCCTTGCAGTTTCGCTAGGTTAATCATTGGTTTCCTTGTTTCAACGAATAAATTTATCCTTGTTAAATGACGTAATTCTTGTAATGTACCAGACTCAATAATTTCACCTTGTCTAATAATTCCTACACGATCACAAAGCTTTTCTACTTCTGATAATATGTGACTAGACAACAACACACTTTTCCCCTCTCGTTTTGCATCCATGACACATTCTTGAAAGACTTTTTCCATTAAAGGGTCAAGTCCTGAAGTTGGCTCATCGAGAATATATAAATCAGCATCCGAAGCAAAGGCAGAAACAAGTGCCACCTTTTGACGATTTCCTTTTGAATAGGTTCGACATTTTTTTGAAGGGTCTAAATTAAATTTCTCAATAAATTCTTCTCGACGCTTTTTTTCTCCATTCCCTCGTAATGCAATAAATAAATCAATTACTTCTCCACCTGTTAAATTCGGCCAAAGGTTAACATCACCTGGCACATAAGCAATCCGTTTATGAATATCAACAGCATCTTTCCAAACATCTTGACCAAACACCATGGCCTCTCCTGTTGTTGCTTTTATTATACCGAGCAAAATTCGAATCGTTGTAGACTTACCTGCCCCATTAGGACCGATAAATCCAAACACTTCTCCACGATTCACCTCTAAATTAACGCTTTGCAATGCCGTAAATGCACCAAACTTTTTTGTTAGGTTCGTTGTTTTTACAACGGTCATAACCATAAACGCCCCTTTTCCTCTTTTAGTTATGAAATATTTTAACTTATATAGTTCATATTATTAAAAACTTTTCCATTTAACAAGAGGTTTTGAAATGATTTATTTGTTTTACTTCATTTTTTTGATTAAAATGACATTGAGGTGAACATGATGGATGGGTTTCAACGACGTAGAGAACAAAAGAAAAAAGATATATTAGAAGCAACATTACAATTATATTTAACCTATGGGATTCAAAAAGTATCGATTGCCGAAATTGCGAAGGAAGCCAATGTTTCCCAAGTGACGATATATAACTATTTTGAAAACAAACACCAACTAACAAAGGATGTATATATTCATTACATTGATAAAGCTTCTCTTGAATTTGAACAAGTTGTTTATAGCGACCTTCCTTTCCCAGAAAAAATCAAACAAATTATTTTTAATAAAAAGGAAGTTTCTCAACAAATTCATGAAGAGTTTTACCAATTCATGATGAAGGAATACAGTCTTGATGGCAGTTATATTGAAAAAATCTATGAAGAAAAATCGATTCCCTATTTTACTCATTTATTTAAAGAAGGGATGGAGCAAGGGTATGTTGACCCGTCTTTATCAAATGAGGCTATCTTATTTTATATCCATATGTTAAAGGATTATCTACAACGAGAAGACATTTATACAAAAGTTCTGCCACTTACTGAAGAGATCACTAAAATATTTTTTTATGGCATTATTGGCGAAAGATAAGAAAAATCGCGGAGCCTCTTTTCTTTCAAGCGAAGTGCGGAGCCCTGCCCGCTTTTGAAAGTGAACCACAAGTGATCTTTTTGGGGTGAAACGTGCAGGTGCGCAGCCTTCGTTCTTCTTGAATAAGCTTTCAAAGCTCCGCTTATCTATATAAGAAATGACTGATTTACTGCTGTGAAAATCGTTAATACAATCATCGAAAATGTCAGTTCAGACTCATCAGCATCTCATAGATCCATTCTCCTCCCGCTCCATAAGCAATAACTGTTTGATGAACAACCAACACATCCCATATCTCATTTTTGCGGTCAGAGCAGCCGTTATTTGTGAACATGATAGGGGTTTCCGTTTTTTAGCGGCCACAGGAGCCCTTATTCACGCAAAAGTAACTCTCTTCCAAGCGATATATTATGAATAACTGCACCTGTGTCCACCAACGTTCCAAAACGCTAGCAATGTTCACAGATAACGGTTTTCATGGCCGCTAACTTACGATATACTACAAAATCGCTAACTCGCTAAACTCGACCCAAGTGTTGAATGATTCACTTGGGTCTTTTCGATGCTAGACCAAAACTTTTCTCATTGATGGACATACATTCTGCTATTTCTCTCCTAACAGAACAGTTTCCCCCCCCTCTAATCCATCCTTGTTTTTTGTCGAAATTTATGTGGGTTTTGTCGAAAGAAAAAAATCGAAATTAAAGGTTTTTTTTTAAAACAAGTCGTATTTTAACTTGGAACATATTAACAGGAATTCATATTCCTAGAGGAGATGACCGAGTGAAAAAGGGATTGAATGTCTTATTTAGCTTGTTGCTTATTGCTAGTTTAGTGTTGCCATCCACGGTTTCCGCAGCAGTGAGTAAGGATTTGGAGAAGGACCTAGTCCAGCAAGAAGTCTTTAAACGACTTGGACTAGAAAAAAATCAAGTTAAAGCTCATTCAATGTCGAAAGACAAAGAAGGACTTAACCCGGAATTTGAGGACAATGTCTTAGTTGTTAAATACAGTTCTCAAATTTCAAAATCGACTCATAAAAAAATGGGGACGACTTTAGTAAAAAAAGTCAGTAGTTTAAACTATGACATTGTCAAAGTAAACAAAGGAAACTCTTTAGAAGCTGTTGCTGAAAAGTATGCGGAACGTTCCGATGTCATTTCTGTTTCACGAAGTGCACGTATCCAAAAACTTTCCGTGCCAGACCAAAAGCGTGACCAAATGTATTATCTTGATACTTTAAAAATTGACAGTGCTCAAAAGCTTGCTGGGAAAAATAAAGTTCGAGTCGCTGTTGTTGATTCAGGTATTGACGTAAAACATCCTGAGCTAAAAAATAAAATTGTTTCAAATTATAATGTGATTAACCCAATTAAAAAAGGAATTCCAGATTTACACGGAACTCATGTGGCTGGAATAATTGCTTCTGAAAAAAATAACGGTGTTGGAGGATATGGAATCAATCCAAACGTTAGCATTATATCAATTGATGTTTTTGGAAATTCATTTTCTTCTTCCGACTACACAGTAGCTGAAGGAATTTTACAAGCCGTTAAACAAAAAGCCCAAGTCATTAACCTAAGTCTTGGATCTTCTTATCCATCACCAATTATTGAAGATGCGATTAACCAAGCATTAGCTGCTAATATTACCGTTGTTGCAGCTGCCGGTAACTCAGGAATGGATATGAAGTTTTATCCTGCTGCTTTCCAAGGGGTTATTAGTGTCGGTGCTACAAATGATAAAAATGAACTAGCTGATTTTTCTACTTTTGGCGGCTCTGTTGATATTGTTGCTCCTGGACAAGGCATTTACAACGCTGCTTACACAAACAAATCAACCTATATGTATCTTGACGGAACTTCCATGGCAACTCCAGTCGTAACAGGAACTGTTTCTTTACTATTATCGAAAGATCCTAAATTAAAACCACATGAAATTCAATATATTTTAAACAAAACTGCCAAGGATTTAGGCGCGAAAGGCTATGATACGAAGTATGGTTTTGGTCTTGTTAACCCTGTATCTGCGCTAAAATATGATAAGAAAAAAGTGCCAAAAACAACATTTTTAACTGAAAGCCAATTACTTTCGAAATCAAAAAAGGTCACAGCTAATCCAAATACTAGTGTAAAAGGCCAAATTACAAAACTCTATCAAACTGATTGGTATCGTTTAAATGTAACAGAAGGTGAATACACTCAACTGACATTATCACCTAAATCTAAATATGACTATATGTATGAATTATACTTTTTCCCTGAAGGAGAAAAAGAACCTCTTGTTCATACAAAAGTGGATGACATCGCTCATGGCGGTAAAGAAGGATCTCTTTTCCAAGCCCCAACTAATGGTACAATTGTCATCGGTGTAAAAGATGCTACAAAGAAATATAATGAAAAAGCAAGTAATTCTTATACTCTATCGATTTCAAAAACTACAGAGCTTCCAAACGATGGTATTGCCGAATGGAACCCATATGAAATCACTAGTTTTCCATTTCAATCAAAACGTGATTTTGGAAACCTATATTTCACACCAACACCATATGTAGAACTTCCAGAAGAAGAACAGGTTGAAGAGGAACCTGGAACTGAGAGAGAACAAACTGGACAGCAATCTATTAAGGAAGAACAATCAGAGGAACCTACTGCTGAGCCGGTCGAAGAGGAACCGGTTGAAGAAGAAATCATAGAAGAAACAGACACTGATGAAAATCTATCAGAACAAGAAGGAACAGAAGAACAAACAGTGGAATCCACAAATGAAGAAACTAGCATTGAGTCTAGTGAAGATGTTTCTGTACAAGAACAAAGTGAAAAAGCAAGTGAAACAACAAGTCAAGAAGTAAGCGAAACAACTAGTGAGTCGATGCAAAAGGTTGAAGAGACAAGTGCAGCTAACGTTTTAGACGAACAACCAATTGAGGATTCTCCAAGCGAAGAAGAACCGATTGAGGAAGAACCTTGGGAAGAGTACCCAGAAGAAGATGGTCCATCATGGGATACTGATCATTTTATGTTCACGATTCCTGAAAATGCAAATAACAAACCTGAGACATTAAAAGTAAAAGTTTCTAGTGTACCTGGTATCAACATCATTGTTAATATTTATGAGCTAGAAAACTATTATTCTGAAGATGAAGACGAGTATTACGAGGATAGATGGTTGATAGACTCCATTAATGAAGGTGGAACTGGTCAGTCTGAAAGCTTTTCGTTTAATGGGTATCCAGGTCAAACCTATATCATTGAAGTCACAAGTGATCCTAATTTAGATCCTGATTTCTGGTGGTGGGGTGATGAAGTTGACATAACAAAATCATACTCTTCTACCATCCCATATGAACTTTCAATTGATTCGAAGTTTTTACCTGATGATGAAGATAACTTTCCAATTGGGCAATATGAAGAAGACCAAGAATTCCCTGACCATATGTATGATATCGCAAAAAGGGAAAATAAATCACTTCAGGCCGTGCGTTTAGACGAAATGACTTCTAATTATGAAGAAGACGACTATTACTCACAAATCCCTGATATCTCGATTCCAACGAAGACTGGACAAGTGAATCGTGGCTATATTCAGTATTCAGGTGATGAAGATTGGTATGCATTAACACCAAAGAAAAAAGGGTTCTACCAAATTGATTTATCTAGCCAAGGCAATATCCCTGTGTTAGAAATTTACACATATGATGAGTTTACGGGTCAACTTTACCCTGTTGCCTCAAATGTGAACTATGATTATGAAAATGATAGATTTTACGCAGAACCTATTTTACATGCTGGATTAAAATCCAATCAAACCTACTATTTCTTTGTAACGGATGTAAACCAACGTCCGACATATGATGAATATCAATTTACAGCAAAATTTGTTCGATCTACTCCAAAAGATATCCATGAAAATAATGATACGTTTGAGGAAGCTACACGTATTGGAGAGGGAAAATATCGAGGTTATTTTGAAACATCTTCAGATAATGATATTTATTACTTCTCGGCAAAAACAGCTGGAATTTACGGATTTAATGTGAAACCTAGAACAAAAACAACGCTTAAAAATGTACCAGAACAAGGGTTAAAACAAATTGATCCAGATGTCATTATTGTTGAAGACAAAAACAAAAACGGTGTTCTCGACCCAGAAGAAGAAGGCAGTGCTATGACATTCTTTGAAGGATGGACTGGCGAGGAAGAACGTGGTTCATTTTACGCAAAGAAAAACGCGAAATACTTCATCGTATTGTACAATTACGAAATGGACGCTTCTTATTTCGGGTATGACTTCACCATTTCAAATGTCTCGAAAAGAGTCGATGAAGACAAAGGAAATAAAATTAAAAATAGTAAACCAACTAAACCAGTAAAATTAAAAGCGACTAAAGCTGGGACATTCTCAGCAACTGGCTATATAAATCCAACGAAGAACAAAGGGGACACTGATTATTACCGCATTGTTGTAGACAAAAAGAGCAAATATAAAGTTGAGCTAAACGTCCCTACTGATTTAGATGGAGTAGTTACAATTTACAATTCAAAAGGTAAAAAAGTCACCACGAAAAATGTTTATGGGCAAGGCGATGCAGAGAAATTCCTTGTCACACTAAAAAAAGGAACATATTACGTTAAAATCCATGAAGTCAATGGCAACTCTAGTATTTCTCCGTACAAGCTTAAAATGACAAAGCAAAAAAAATAATCAAGAAAAACGCGGAGTGTCTTTTCTTTCAAGCGAAGTGCGGAGCCCTGCCCGATTTTAAAAGTGAACCCAAGTGCTTCTCCTGGGGAGAAACGCGCAGGTGCGGAGCCTTCGCTCTTCTTGAAATAGCTTTCAAAGCTTCACTGCTACACCAAAATTTTTATACTCTTATCTTTTCAAGAAAACCTCCTATTCGAATGAATAGGAGGTTTCTTGATTAAGACTTACATTTTTATTAGGTTTTTAACTATAAACATTATTCATCTAAATAATAGTGTTCAATATAATATGTTTCTTTTTGTGTGTTTCCATCTTGAAAAATCCATTCAACATCTACCGATACAATATCTTTTTCTTCCGCTCGAACAGACCAATATTCACCATCGCGACCCCATTCGTCGTTATAGTAATCTTCTTCTTCAAATGCTCTATTTGTAAATGGAACTGTTTTTGTTGCACCATCTTTAAAATTGAGTGTTGCTGTTGCACTTTCTACTTTTTGAAATTCAAAATTCACATCATATTGTTCAATCGTCGCTTCAAATAAAACCGGGTCAGCCTCTCTACCTGTAGAAGTAGAGTAGCTAATGTTTACATGAGATGGTCGGTATAAATGCTCTGGAATATAATCTTGGTCAGTAGCTTTTTTTATTTCTCCATCCGATACGATTTTGTATATGTAAGTTTTTGTAGCATTTAAATTCACCGTACTCGTATATGTTGTTCCAGAAGTAAGGGTTGCCTCTGCTTCACTCCAGTCTTTTTCTTCCACATCTTTGTAAAAGACCGTTACAGTATCATTTACATTAATTTCGTTAAATGACCATTCGATATCTAGAACAATATTGCTAGCTGTTGATTGATCTTGATTAGGCTGAAAGTCGACATAAGGAATCCATTGATTTGCTTGGTTAACTTCATGTAGTTTTTCCTCAATATAAGTTAAACGATTATCAACCCATTGCCTATTAGAATCTAGTTGTTCGGTTAACATTTTATTGTGATATGACAACTGACTTATTTTCATAACTTGATAAAGTTGAAAAACGATACTCACACATAATAGTATAATGACTGCTTTTACCCACTTTTTCATGCGTATACCCTCAGATTCAATTTAATTTGGTAATTTTAGTCTATCATACTATTATATTCTTTAAAATGAAGAGTTATCTATACTACCCTTACCCTTGAGCAGTTGGTATTGTTTTTGTAGCTTTTCTTCGTTTAATAAACGTCCATAGAAATACAATTAAAGCAAGGATAAATCCACCTATAAATATTCCAATACCGATAAAAACCTCACTTAAAAACGTCTTCTTAATTAAAACAACGACCTCTGTAGCCTGAGTGTCATTGTCATACCAGCCTGCCATCGTATATGTACCCACTTCATCAACGCTAAAAGTTAAAACACCTACCCCTTCTCTTCCATTAAGAGTATACGTGGAATTTATGTTGATTGGCTCCAATTCCACTGTTTGACCAGAGGGGTCTGTTAGAGCAACGTGCAGTCCTGGGATACTTTGCTCATTTGAATATACTTTCCCATCAAAAACACTTTGATACTCATTAAAAATCGTATACTTCCCTTTTGAATCTAATGTGAATTGTGATTCTCCAGGTACAATCAATCTTTCTCCCTGTTTAAACACACCCGAATTGATAATGAAGAAAAACAGTAAAATCGTTCCTAATAAAAATATTCCAATAGCAAGCCCATACATCTTTTTACTTGGTACTTGTTGCTCCATCCTTTCAACACCGCCACTTTCTTTTTCTGGTTTTATTGCCGTAAATTGGCACAAATCATTATATATGTTACCATGTTTGATGTTTCACTTATGTAGGCAGGAGTTATCATTTTTCCATTACATCATCAAAAAAAGAGTAGGGAAGAAGCACTGCTTCAACCTACCCTTTTATTAATATGACGAAAAAGCAAATATTACGGTAAGTATGATAATAAATAAGTAAAGAACAATTCCGATTCCAATCCATATTAATGTCGCTTTTGCATAATTGGCTTTACTAGGATTTGTTCCGCCTCCAAAGCCCCATACAAATAACATTACAATATTCACAATAGGAATAGCCATTAGTAAAATCGTAATCATCCAATCAGATAAACTAACGACTGAGTTTTGCTCAACGTTTGTTCTTGGATGCTGAGCGTTTGTTTCTAGTTGCTGATTTTCCACAACCATCTCTCCTTAACTATTATTTTATAAAACCAAATTCTATCATACCGCTAACATCTTGAAATTAAAAGTAGAAATGAATGTAAGTGATGTCATCATGTAAAAAACTGGTTCAAAGTGATATCCACCTTGAACCAGTTTATTTTGCGGCTATTAAGCCATTTCGTTTCTTCTTCGGTATTGAATGTAAATCGCTAAAGCTCCTAATAATAACAATCCAACACCAATGGCAATGAAGTTATACAGTGAAGTTGAAGTTTTCGGTAACTTATCACTGTCATCATCTGAAGGTTTTTCTTCTTCATCTTCAGTTTTTGGATCTTCTTCTTTGTCAGTGTCGCCTGGTTGGTCGCCATCTCCTGGTGGTTGCTCACCGTCTCCTGGTGGTTGCTCACCATCTCCTGGTGGTTGCTCACCGTCTCCTGGTGGTTGCTCACCATCTCCTGGTGGTTGCTCACCATCTCCTGGTGGTTGCTCACCGTCTCCTGGTGGTTGCTCACCGTCTCCTGGTGGTTGCTCACCATCTCCTGGTGGTTGCTCACCATCTCTTGGTGGTTGCTCACCATCTCCTGGTGGTTGCTCACCATCTCCTGGTGGTTGCTCACCATCTCCTGGTGGTTGCTCACCATCTCCTGGTGGTTGCTCACCATCTCCTGGTGGTTGCTCACCATCTCCTGGTGGTTGCTCACCGTCTCCTGGTGGTTGCTCACCGTCTCCTGGGTCTGGTTCAACTGCACCAATATTAGTAATTGAAATTCGTTGAACAACTTCATTTTCTTCGCTATCTTTTGCATAAACAGTATAAATACCGTTTTCGCTTACTTCAAAAGATAGGGTTTCAGCTTCTAAGTCAATTACTTGTCCAGCTTCTGCAAAATCAGTAACTGATTGACTACCAGCTAACCATTTTAATTCAGCAATTTCTTCTCGGTTGTCTAATTCAACTGTAATCGTTACAGGTCCTTCTGTTTGTTCTGTTGTAGAAGGCTCTAACCAAATTACAAATGGAGCTTCTTCATCAACAATATTGACTACTGCAATTGTTGCTACTACTTCTAAATCAGCACTATTCTTAGCATAAACAGTATACGTTCCATTTGCATTCACTTCAAATTTCTTTGAATCTAAATCAATAGACGTTCCTGCATCTGCAAAATCTGATACTTCCTTTTCCCCTTCAAGCCACTTTAACTCTTCAATTTCATCGCTGCTATTCACATCAAGTGAAATTGTGACTGGACCAGCTGTTGTTGCCACTGGAGATTGTGTTAGTCCAAGAGTAAGGACAGGTTGAGGTTTTACAATATTTTGAATTGTAATTGTTTGAATTGCTTTGATACCTTCTACATTTTTTGCATAAACTGTGTACGTTCCGTTTTCTTCTACACTAAATGCTTTAGAAGAAAGGTCAATGTTATTACCAGCTTCTGCAAAGTCTTCAACTGATTTTTCTCCTTCTAACCATTGAAGAGCTTCAAGGTCAGCTTTGCTATCTGTTGACACAGAAATTGTTACTGGTCCTTCTGTTTCTTCAGTTGTTGAAGGAGTTAGTGTAACGTTAATTTCAGTTTGAGGTGGCTCTTCTTCCTCAACGTTAACAGTTAATTCAACTTTCTCTGATGCTGTATTTCCAGCAATATCATCAACCGTTAATGTTACTGTATTTTTACCGTTTGCTAAGTTAGATAAAGCAAGAGTAAATGAACCATCTTGTTTTAATGTAACATTGTTGTTATCAACGACGTTACCGGATTCATCCTTGACTGAATACTTCACTGATAGATGGTCGTTAACATCGTAACTTTGGGAAAATACTTCTTGAACCAAAGTTTTAAAATCAACAAACTTGTCGTTCACTTTACCAGTTAGACTATATTCTTTTTCTACAATTTCATCACTTACTGGATTTAGTACTATTTCAGATGGTGTTGTTTTAATAAAGAAAGGTGCTACATAAGCGTCTGTTGAATTCCCATTTTGTCTACCTTCAAATGTGATTGCATAAACTCCCTCTGGAGCCATTGTCACTTCATCGGTACCCCACTCTTTATAGTAACCATCAAATGAAATAGTATGGTCTCCTGCTGACAAATTAAAATCATCAGTCAAATAACCTAAATGACCAGTTCCATATTCCCCACCATTTGGATTTAGAGGGTCCCATAGTTCAACATAAGTAAAATAGTGGTCATTAAATAATCCTACATTTACATTTGTAGAATCTTTCTTTCCATCTCCATTTGGAGAAATCGCAATGTCATCAGTATTAAAATAATTTAACCCTGATGGACCTTCACCTTTAGCAAATTCAGCTGCGAACGGTAAAGATAGATTAGTCGTTCCATTTGAAATCTTAATATATCCTTGAATTTCATTTCCTGGTGAATCTTCACCTTTTGGAACAGTTAGAGTCACATCTAACACTTCTTCACCATTTAATGTAAATGATGATTTATTTACATTTACAGTAGCTCCAGACAAACTTCCTGTTGCTTGTTTAATAACATCAACACTAACAGTGAAATTCTTAGATTGACTTCCTAAGTCTTTTACTTTGATTTGTTTTGTTACTGTTGTTTCTCCATTAGGATTCGGAGATACATGACCAAATGTTACTGTCCCTTTTTCATATTGATGAACTTTTCCGTTAAACTCAGTAGTATCTAACGCATAGGCTAATGCTCCTGCTTTAACAGCTTCTACCGGTTGGATACGTCCGGAACCTTGGTCAAAAACATCAAACTGCTTCGTATCTAATACTTTAGCTGTATTTGATAACGCAACTTTCACATCATATGGCGACCAATTTGGATTAGCAGAAAGAAGTAATGCTGCTACACCCGCTACATGTGGTGTTGCCATACTTGTTCCAGTATATCTCGCATATGCATCTGTATAGTCGGCATCAGAACTATACTTAGCAATTGTTGAAAGGATTTCTGTTCCAGGTGCAACTACATCTGGTTTAATATCAAAAAATGGATTCGCTGGTCCACGAGAACTTGTGTCATTAATAGTATCTGCTAAAGTTGAGTTTCCAACCGAGATTGCTAATGCTGATGTTGCAGGACTACCGATAGATTCGCGATTTGGACCACTGTTTCCAGTTGCAACAACTGCAACGATTCCAGCTAATGTAGCATTATTAACTGCAATTGATTCTGGAGCATTTTGATTAGCGTCTCCTCCACCTAATGAAAGGTTAATAATGTCCATTTCTTCTTCAACGGCTTTATCAATACCAGCAATAATACTAGAGACATAACCCGTGCCATATGCTCCTAAAACTCGGTATGCATATAAGTCAACCTTTGGGGCAATCCCTTTTACATTTTTATTGTTATTACCGACAGCTGCAATTGTCCCAGCAACATGAGTTCCGTGGTCAGTTTCAAACGGTCGGAATGATTGACTAGGTGGTGCTCCATCAACCCGTTCCTCTGGACTCGTTTCAAACGGATCATTAAAGTCCCTTGGCATTTTGTATAATGTTGGATCATGAGGGACAAAGTTGTAACCACCTTTATAAATCCCATCAAAGTCTGGGTGGTAATAATCAATCCCTGAATCGATTACAGCTACTTTAATCCCCTTTCCTTCATATCCCATGTTCCATAACTCTGGAATCTTTAATAAGTCTACACTTTGATCCATAGTAGGCTGAATAGTATTTGACTTATTAGAAGTTTCAAGCGAATAAACTTTTTTATCCGCTGTAACACTCACAACTCCTGGAAGTTCAAGGATTTTTTCTAGATCAGATCCTTTAACATTAATCGTAACAGCATTAATCGCATAGTTGTATGTAAATCCTTTTGAGTAATTAACATTGTTCGTTTTTAACTGTTGCTCAAAAGATTTTTGTTGAGAACTTACTTTGTTCGCTACAGAACGTTCTTCTGCTACGCTTAATGAACTTCCTCTTACAGCTCTCTTTCCTTTTTCAAGAGCTACTGGCTCTTCAGAAAGTTGAACAATAACAGAAACACTTTCATTATCTCCAACTTTCTCTAATGTGGAATCCATGGAAGGTTCAGCACTTAAAATGGACATTTGCTGTTCCACAAGGTCTTCCAACACTTTTACATGCGCTTCATCTTTTAATTTTTTACTAGAATTTGTCTCTGCCGATGCAAAGATTGGTTGAAATAATGAAAATACAACCGTAATGATTAAAAAACTAGTAAAAATCTTACTAAATTTTCCTTTAATCAAAAATTCCTCTCTCCTTTTCTCTAAATTTTTGAATCGGTAGATAACGATTTATTTAGTGAATCTAAATATCGTTCGTTACTCCGAACCGAAATAAGATTACCATAATTTTTCATTGTAAGAAACTAGTAAATCTAAAAATAGGATTTAGGATATACCGTCAAAAAATACGGGATATTTTAGATAGAAACGGAATTAAATCGAGTTTTGTCGAAAATATAGACCATTGGTAATTGCTTCTATATTGTTCTGTAAAAAGAATAAACATCACATTACTTTTCTATTATATTCCAAAAATATAAAATAGGTATTTTTTACTAATTAACCTTTATCACAGGACACCCCTTCATTTTCACTAATAACATTCAAAAAAATGGAATATTTATGTTCTTTTAGTTCTATACTTGTACAATGAATGACTTTATAGTTTGATAATATTTCCACCAATGACATCGACTAGCAAAACAACATATGTATTTTTCCTTACTTAAAAATGACTTGTTCGGTTCAATTTACAAATGTAAACATGTTTTCAATAAATATAATTTTCAAGAAAAGCTCAGTTTTTCTCTGAGCTTCTTCATTCTTCCTTTTTTGTATAAATCAAATTACTTCACTTGTTATCTTTCGTTTTTTTGTGTCTAAAGAAAAGGGCTATTACTAGGCAAAATATAATGAGAAAGAATGCTTTGTTACTATATTTGTAAATCACAACATTTTGTAATTCAATTTCCTCCTTGTCAGTTAGGAACTTTTCCGCTGTACCCGATCTCTTTGTTGTAGGAGAGCATAGATGGTGAACCCACTCCTGTCCTTTTTTGTTTAAGAAATATACATATTCTGAGTTAAGTTGACTTGTTCCCCAAGTTAAATCTTCCTCTACAATGACTAGATCTTTATCAACACCTTTATAACTCTTTTCAACCTGTATTGTTAAAGTTTTATTAGCGCTCTTTTCATCTATTCTTATGACTTTACCAATGATAACAGCGTCATATTCATCAAAGGCCATATCTAGTGGAGAATCTTCTGGACATTCTAATGCATAGCTTTGTTTAGGTATTAACATTAGGGATAGAAAAATAAAAATCATTAGAAAAGCTATTTTCTTTTACATAAGTGCCTCCCCTTACGGACATGTATACCACTATTTATTGAAAACATCTCCTTTTTCAATTCCTACGGACATCTGTTCCTTTACTTTACCAATCGACTAGCAAAAACACTTCGTTTTTCTAGTTTAACGGAACCATTGTCCGTAAGCATCGGCAAAACGTTACTTTTTCTTTAAATAGCGGAATCTATGTCCGATAGAACTATCTAACTAAAGCTACCAACATTCTTAAACAAAAAAAAGAGACTTCATCATCCCATGAAGTCTCTCTTTCAATAGTATAATACTCTTACTTTGAAACTAACCCTTTTAACGCAAATGATACATTTTGTGGTCGCTCTGCTAATCGTCTCATAAAATACCCATACCAATCTTTGCCGTATGGTACATACACCCGCATTGTATAACCTTCTTTTGCTAGTTCTTCTTGTAGGTTTGTGCGGAAACCATATAACATTTGAAACTCAAACTGTTCTTTTGAAATATTATTTTCTTCTGTAAACCGTTTGACCTTATCAATGATATGATGATCGTGTGAGGCAATTGCTGTATAGCTTCCACTTAACAAGTGCATTTTAATAATTTCAAAATAGTTCTCATCTACTTTTTCTTTTTCCTGATACGCCACTTTTTCTGATTCTTTATATGCCCCTTTGACAAGTCGTAAAGGAATTCCTTTTAGTGCTTTTACATCATCATTGGAACAGTATAAATAAGCCTGAATTACTGTTCCAACATTGTCGTAACTGTTACGCAACTCTTCTAAAATGTCTAAAGTCAGTTGCTTTCTCGCGTAATCTTCCATATCAATTCGTACAAATATCCCTAGTCGATTTGCAACACTCACGATTTTTTTCATATTTTCTAAACAAAATTGCTTATCAATGTCTAATCCAAGTTGAGTGAGTTTGACAGAAAGATTACATTGAACTCCAGACTCCGCTATCGCCTCTAATGTTTCAATACAAATGGCTGTTGATTGTTCCGCTTCTTCTTTTATTAACACAAATTCCCCTAAATGGTCGACAGTACAAACCAAGCCTTTGTCATTTAGTTGCCGTACAACGTCGATAACACTATCGATCGTTACACCTGCTACAACTTGGGATGCGCCCAGACGCAAGCCCCATCTTTTTGCACCTGAATTCAAAAGTTTATTTTTTGATAATGACAAAAAGAAATTTTTTGAAATCTTTTCAAGCACCATCGCCGACTCTCCTCATCATCAGTTAATATCACCTAGAGTGTTAATACATTTCAGAAACAGTTTTTGCTTGCATATGAAGAGCTAAATAATCAGGGCCACCCGCTTTAGAATCTGTACCCGACATTTTAAACCCACCAAATGGATGATACCCTACGATAGCTCCTGTACAATTTCGGTTAAAGTATAAGTTACCGACATGAAAATCTTCTTTTGCTTTTTCAATATGACTGCGATTATTCGTAATAACTGCTCCTGTTAAGCCATACTCTGTGTTGTTTGCGATTTCAATCGCATGGTCAAAGTCTTTCGCCTTACAAAAGGCAACAACAGGACCGAATATTTCTTCTTGCATAAGTCTTGCGTTCGGGTCGACATCTGCGAATATTGTAGGTTGAATGAAATATCCTTTAGACTTATCGCCTTCTCCACCTGCAACAAGACGTCCTTCGTTATGTCCAATTGCAACATAATCCATAATTTTATTAAATGCTGCTTCATCAACAACGGGGCCCATGTACATATCTGCTGTCGTTGGTTCCCCTACTGTTAGTTCTTTTGTCAATGCGACTGCTTTTTCAAGGACAATATCATACACATCTTCATGAATTACAGCTCTTGAACCAGCTGAACATTTTTGACCAGAGAAACCAAAGGCAGACGTGACAATCGATTGTGCCGCTAAGTCTAAATCCGCTTCTTTATCAACAACAACGGTATCTTTTCCACCCATTTCCACGATGACACGTTTTAAATGAGTTTGACCTGGATGAACAACCGCTGCTCTTTCATACAGTCGTACCCCAACATCACGCGAACCTGTAAATGTAATCAAACTTGTTTTTGGATGGTCAACGAGATAATCTCCTACCTCAGCACCACTACCTGGAATAAAGTTTACAACACCTTTTGGTAAACCAGCTTCTTCTAACACTTCTACAAACTTAGCAGCTACTACTGGGGTTGTGCTTGCTGGCTTTAATAATACTGTATTCCCCGTAACGATAGGTGCTACTGTTGTTCCGGCCATAATGGCAAAGGCAAAATTCCACGGAGAAATCGTCACACAAACACCTGTTGCTGTATAAAAATAACGATTGTGTTCGCCTTCACGGCTATTAATTGATTTGCCATCTTTTAATACGATCATTTGACGCGCATAATATTCTAAGAAATCAATTGCTTCTGCTGTATCTGCATCCGCTTCTTTCCAAGGCTTCCCAGCTTCTTTTACTAGCCAAGCGGAAAACTCATGTTTTCTGCGGCGAATCATTGCAGCTGCTCTGACTAAGATATTCGCTCGCTCTTCTGGATTTACCTTTCTCCACGTTTGAAATGCGTCATCAGCTGCTTGAATCGCCTTTTCTGCAATTTCTTTATTCGCTTTTGATACTATTCCAATCACTTGCTCTTTATTTGATGGATTTGTTGAAATGATTTTTTCCTCTGTTGTTACACGCTCCCCGCCAACGATAAGCGGATATTCTTTTCCAAGTTCTTTTTCTACTTTTTGTAATGCTTCTTCAAATTCTACTCGATTTTTTTCTACTGAAAAGTCTGTAAATGGTTCATGTTTATACGTTGTTAACATAAATGGTCGCCTCCATTTTTCGTAGTTTCTTATTATGATAGATGCTATTGTGTATTTAACACTAAACCCTACCATTGCCTGTTGCTCAAAGTATATAATGCGCTTACTCGCTTTACAATGTAGCGATAATTCAATTTTTTATCCTTCTTATTGTGCAAAACACACAATGAGCTTTTCTAACGGACATGTATTCCGCTATTTCTTCAAAAACACCTGTTTGCCAGAAGCTATCGGACATATGTTCCGTTATATCTAAGATTTAGACTCATTTTGTCGCTCGATTCATGGAATAACGGACCAGGTGTCCGAACGGATTGAAAAGAGAGTGTTTTTCGTTAAATAACGGAATAAATGTCCGTTACGGAAAGAAAATTATGCAGTTTCATTCAAACTATCAACGGTTTCCTTAGCATGTGCAGGTTTTTTAGTTACTAGACTAATTATTACCGTAACAACACTAGCAACGATAAATCCTGGTACTGCTTCATATGTGATTCCGAAAAAATACGTGTTTAATAGTTCTTTCACATCTGGGAGAAACACGTATGTCCATTGCGGTTGTTGTTTTACAAGAATAACCGTAATTAGACCCGTAATCATGCCCCAAAGAACACCTTGTTTTGAAACACCCTTCCAATAAAACGAAAGTAAAAGAGCCGGACCAAAACATGCTCCTAACCCACCAAAAGCAAAGAGCACCATCCAAAACACAAATTCTTGTGCAGTAAAAGCTAATATTAACGCCAATCCCATAAAAACGACTGTTGTTATCCGACTCAAAAATACTAATTTCTTTTGCGGAATTTCCTTATCTTTTCCTAATATCTTTTGATAAATATCGCGAACAAACGCACTAGCACCTACTAGTAATTGACTATCTGCACTCGACATAATCGCTGCAAGTACGGCTACAAGTAAGAAACCGAAAAACAATGGATGCAACAATTCAGAACCAAGAGTAAGAAAAATTTGTTCCCGATCTTCATTTGGCAACATCGAAATGTCTGGAAAATAAGCTCGACCCGCCAGCCCAATCATAACGGCACCCCAACCCATTAACACATTCCAAAACGAACTGATTAAAGCCGCTTGTCGCATTTCCTTAACATTCTTTAATGACATATACCGAACAAGGATATGAGGATTACCAGGACTACCAAAACCTATTCCTAATAATCCGATTACTGCACCAAATGCAAAAGCAAACGGACTTACAAATCCTCCACCTTCATTGTGCATTGCCTCTAAAATCGGTCCAAATCCGCCTAGACCAATGACAGCAATAGTAGGAAGAAGAACGAGAGAGACGAACATAAATCCCGCTTGAATGACATCAGTTTTACTAACAGCATGAAACCCTCCAAGCATTGTATACGCTAACAAGATAGCTGCTGTCAACCACATCCCAGTTGAAGTAGACACCCCCATACTCGATGCAAAAGCACCACCTCCAGCAACAAGCTGGCTTCCGACATAAGCAATCATAAAGAAAATTATAATACAAGCAGACACCGACCGAAGCAAATATTTTTTGTCATTAAACCTTGTCTCTAATATGTCTGGGATTGTAATGCTTCCAGTTTTTTCACTATACGTTCTAAATCTTCTTGCCACATAGAAAAACATAAATACTTCTACCATAATATAACCAGCTACTGACCATACGGCATTTAATCCAGTTGCATAAGCAGTTCCTGTTACGCCGAGAACAAGCCATGCACTTCGACCAGAGCTTACTGCAGATAATGCTACTGTCCATTTGCTTAAATTTCGTCCTGCTAAAAAGAAATCTGTTACCCCTTCTGAGCTTTTTCGTGAGCTGATAAAACCAATAAGTAAAAGTCCAACTAAATATAAAACAAGGATAATGATGGCTATCGGTTCAACATTATTCATGACGATATCCCACCTTTTCTTTGCGGTTCATGCTGTTCTGTCTGATCTCTAATTTCCTTTTTTAATGTAGAAATCTCTTCTTTCACTCCTGTGTGAACATAACAAACTATAGCTGTAATGAGAATAAAACCTGGAATACCGATTAAGGCAAAAAAGATTTCAAAGTTCATCAAACTCCTCCTTTTTCAAAATTCAGAAAATTAATAAAATAAAAAAAATAACACTCCTTCCAGTATTAACATTTATAATATCTTTTTTCCAATTACCCTACAATGTATGTACAACTCAAAAAAACAGACTTCATTTTGTGAACAAGTCACAATTGAAGTCTGGTTATTTAAAATAATACTGCAACGCTTCCCGATATCGATAATAGTATTCAGGAACATTATAAAGAAGAAGCAATTCTGTATACAGGTGGCTATTCATATTAAAGTCTTCTAAATCAATGTCCGTCGATTCTAAAATTTGTTTAATGCGGTAATTTAATGTATTCGGATGAATAAAAAGCTCTTGTGCCGTTTTTTTTAGCTTTAAATGATTCGTTAAGTACACTTTCAATGTTTCTAGTAATTTTGTTTTGTTTTCATCGTCTTTTTTCATCAGTTTTAATAAATCTTGGTTAATGAAGCCTTCAGAGCTATTTTTTTCATACAAGGTTAATAAATACCTATACATACCTAGCTTTCCGTATTCAACAGGTAGTGTTGTCGTATCATTAATTGCACTTACTGTTTCAATCACTTCAAGTGCTTGGAGGAAGCTTTTTCTCATTTCTGCTAAATGCAAATACTCATGTCCGATTCCGAGCAAAAGTTGCTTTCTTTCTCCATCTGTCATTTTTTCATCTAATAATTGAACGAGTTGTTTCGCCTGTGAAATGGCATCGTCTTTTATATGGCTTGCTCCACTTACGATAAAAATAACTTTCGAATCTTTTTCAAGATATGATGATGATGGAATCGCTTTTACATTATCTATGACTTTCTTTACTTTTTCCAACACTTCAACATGGGCTTGATTTGTTATGGAGACAACAAAAATAGTAAATCTTTCTGGCAGTCGAATCGACGCTAAATTAGCTTCTTGACGTATTTGTTTTTCATTGACATATTCATGGTTAATTAATTGCCAAAACAAACGATGCTCTCTTGATTCTTTCCGTAAGTTTCTAGTGGTAAAGTCGTAAATCAATGTTCCAACATGTGAAGTAATAGAAGTGAGGAACTCTAGCTCTGCTTCTTTTAATAATATATTTGATTCAAGAACCCATATGTAACCCACTGTCCGTTCATTGTATTTAACACGGATGACAACTCGCTGGTAAAACCCGACTTCTTCCATTGGCTGAACACGAATTGGATCATTTTTACTTTCTAATTGTTGCACGACCCCTTCTTTTTCTAATCGTTCAATGATAAAGCTTGGGCACTTTTTGGAGAGAATTGTTTTTTGCTGTGTTGTATCATATTCATAATCACCTGAAGAACTATAGGCAATTAATTCAAAGTTTTTATTTTCAATAATAACGGATTTATTTAGGACATTGCTAATATAATCTGCCATCTCATGGATATCGTAAATTTCAAAAACTCGACCTAATAAACTCATCTTTACCACTCCATTCATATCCTATAGAGATATTGTACCAAGAGATTAAGTAAAATCAATTTAATTACACCTTCCTTCTTTTATGTAAAAGAAGAAACCAAAAGGAAATTCCTTTTGGTTATCTTCGTTTCACAATCATTCGTAATCCGCGTTTCGGTCTTAATGTAATTAACGGTTGTGGTTTTACTGGATGATGGTCTTTCGGTAAAACGAACTGAAATTGTCGTGCAATCGCGGTTAACACAAAT
Organism: Alkalihalobacillus sp. LMS39; assembly: GCF_022812285.1. NCBI lineage: Bacteria > Bacillati > Bacillota > Bacilli > Caryophanales > Bacillaceae > Alkalihalobacillus > Alkalihalobacillus sp. LMS39. The sequence goes on along the minus strand of NZ_CP093300.1, from coordinate 1,395,667 downwards.
ACTGCTTCCATCATGGCAAAATGATTACCTATACACACCCTTGGCCCACCACCAAAAGGAAAAAATGCAAAGGGAGGAAGCTCTTTTATAAGGTTGTTTTCAAATCGTTCCGGCATGAATTCATTGGGATTCTCAAAAAAATGAGGATTTCGATGGTTTACATATTGACTCATCAAAATCATATCTCCTTTTTTAAATTCATACGGTCCGATTGACACACTCTCATCAGCTTTTCTTCCAATCACATATGCAGGTGGATACAGACGAAGCGATTCCCATATGACATTTTGCGTGTAAGGGAGTTTGTTATAATGTTCTATTGTAAGAGCTTCTTTCCCAATATTCTCTTCAATCTCCTGATGAACTTTTTGTTCAATTTCCGGATGCTGTGAAAGTAAATACACTGTCCATGAAAGAGCATTGGCGGTCGTTTCATGGCCCGCTAAAAATATCGTCATAACCTCGTCACGAAGCTGTTGGTCAGTCATGCCCATACCTTGTTCATCTTTAGCCTCCATTAATACTCCAAGCAAATCGTGATGAGTTTCTTTAAATTCTCTTCTCTGCTCAATAAAAGAGTAGATGATTTCATCTAACTCCGCTATTGCTTTTGTATAGTGGCGGTTTATTTTTGTTGGAATGAATAGAGGAACTGGTAAGATAGAACGCATTCTCTTTATACTTAATTTCATTACATCATCAATTGGTTCTCCAATCATGTTGGCCCCTTCTTCAAATGAAAGGCTAAACATCGTTTTGCAAATAATACCAAGTGTTATATTCATCATATCTTCTGTAATGTCACGTACATCCTCATCTAACCACGAATATATATAGTTGTTTGTAGTCTCTATCATCTCTCTAGCATAATGAGCCAAATATGATTGTCGAAAAGAGGGTTGAATGGTTCGGCGTTGCTGTAAATGCAACCCTTTTTCACTTGTTAGAAGGCCATCTCCTATTAACGGTTTAAGCACGGTTAAATCTTGTGATTTCACAAAAGAACGTTGTTTCGTCACAAGAACCTCTTTTATATACTCCGGCTTTGATAGTAAATACACGTGTTGAAAAGGACCAAACCGAAACTTAGCAACATCTCCATACTGTTGTTGTAAGTTAACTAGAAAAGCTAAAGGGTCCGCTTGAAACTCATTTAAATGGCCACTGAACCACTTTCCTTTAGGACCATTGGGAACATTTTTCTTTCTTTTTTTCAAGGTATCCCTCCTTGTAAAACTTTATGTCGAGCGTTGTACTAACCATTCCTCTAGAAATAATGGAAGTTCTCCTTTTATCGCCAAACTCGCATGTCCGCCTTTGACCCGTTTATAGGTACTGTCTTCACTTGAAACTTTATCTAATAAGGAAATGATATATTCCTCTTTTACAATTTGATCACCTGATGTTGAAACGACTAATAGGTTTGACTTTATATTGCTCAAAAGAACTTGTTGTTCGTTAATCTTGAGTTGGTTTTGAATAAGTTTATTTTCTAAGACTACATCATATAAAAGTTGATGTAATGTTTTCCCTACAAATGGGATATGATCTTTTGCCCACCTATTAAATTTATTCCACTTCTCCACATACTGCTTATCGTGACCACGTTCGATTAAACGAATATGCGGCGTAATCGAAATAGGTGAGGTTATTGTTCTCATACCGAGATTAACAATTGAAGGAGGAACAACCCCGTATAAAGATAAAAGTTCGTCTATTTTCATTTCATTTTCCCTTAATAATTCCCGCCACTTCTCTAAAAGCGGAATCTGACTAAAATCAACAGGAGGTGCAAATAAAATAAGATTTTTTATCGGTTCTGTTGCAATCGCAGCATAGATGATTGATAATGTTCCACCAAGACAATATCCGACGATAGAAACATCAGTAGACTTCGAATGATATAAAGTACGCTTCACTGCTTTTTGGATATGACCACAAATATAAGTGTCCAAACTGATATCATAATCTTCATATCCCGGAACACCAAAGTCTATTAAATACACATCAAATCCCTTTTGATGAAAAGCTTCAATCATGCTGCTACCGGGAGCCAAATCAAGTAAATATGGCTTGCTCACTAACGAATAAATTAAAAAAAGCGGTGTTTTATACTTTTTCGTATTGGTTGGGTAATACCATAACGTTGTTTTATTTTTTTTCCAAATCTCTTCTCTAGGTGTTTGTCCAATCATTGATGAACATATTTCTTCGGAATATCCTTTCATATGCTTTTTTTCAGTCATGTTTTCTGTCACGATCCACTACGTTTGTGATTAAAGGAGAAGTTGGTAGACTTTGCCATAATTTCATCATAGCTTTTAACTTGGCATGTTGCCTTCCCATTTTTTTATTTAAACTGTCATGATGAATACTTTCATCTCCTAGTTCTCCTTGCTTATTCAACGTTTCACCTTCACTTCCTTGAGCAGTTAATTGCATTACTTGCTCTTCTAAATCATCAATTTTCTCTTCAATTTGTTGGGCAAGTTTTGCAATATGAGCGACATCTCTTTTTGTCGGCATATTTAATTGAGTCGCAAACGTTTCAGTATTGTTTTGTAATTGTTTTATTGTTTGGGAATGTTTATTCAATATTTTGCTCATGAGCAAAATAAAATCTTCATCTGCCAAAAGGGAATGAACATACTGCTGTAATTTTTTTTCTGATTTTACTCCTAACCTTTTCAGTAACTCAACTATCTTCAAATCCTCTTCTTTTGTCACTATGAATCCTTCCTTTCTAAAAAAGTAACCGTAATACAATACAATATATTCCGCTTCCTTTATCAGGTGATGAAAATGATATGAGTGTCCCGTAGGCCATCTGCTTTATATCATGTTAATTAATTGGAATCAATTGACAATCAACTAATATGTGATATATTACATATTAGTTGATTGTCATATGGAGGGATCAAGATGCTCATTAAACGTACCTTTTTAAGAGAAGAAGCTTACAATATTTTATTGGAATGGATTATTGTTGGTAAACTATCCCCTGGAGATAAAGTAAGAGATGTGGAATTATCTGAGGAATTAGGGATTAGCAGAACTCCCATTCGTGAAGCTTTGTTACGCTTAGAAGAAGAAGGCTTTGTTGTGACGAAACCAAATCGCTCAACAACGATCGCACCCATTGACTTGGACCAACTGACTTCAACATATTCAATTGTTTGGACATTAGAAGCTCTCGCTTTAGAAGAGGCGTTTCCTCATTTCACATCGCAAACAATAGATGAGTTAACTAACATCAACGAACAAATCTTAGTGGACAGTCCATCGTTACATCAGTTAGATATTGTGCAACTTGATAATGCGTTTCACGATGTCATTATAGCTTTATCGAAAAACGAGGAGCTTCAAAAAATACTCCATCGTTTAAAAGCCAAGATTCGAAGAGCAGAATTCTACTATTTTCAAAAAGAAGAGTCTGTTCAAGCATCATATAAGGAACATCGTTTAGTTATTAAACATCTTGAACAAAAAGATTGGGAAAAAGCAAAAGAGGCGCTTATGAACAATTGGAAACATAGTTTAATGCAAATGAAACAACAAAATAAACGATAGAGTGGGATGACCATGAAAAAACAAAATCGATGGATTGGATTTATTCTTGTTTTATTAGGGGCTTCATTTTGGGGAGTTGGAGGAACTGTAGCCCAGCGACTTTTCCAAGATAGTCATATTCCGGTAGAGTGGCTTGTCTCTGTGCGATTATTATTAGCAGGAATCGTTATGATTATTCTTGCGCTCCTTTTTAAAAGCCGCGAAAAAGTATTTCAAATTTGGAAAGACAAACAAGCTGTTTTCCAACTTTTTATTTTTGGAATATTTGGGATGTTAGCTGTTCAATATACATACATGGCTTCGATTAATTTAGGAAATGCTGCTGTTGCAACATTATTACAGTATCAAGCTCCTCTTTTTATTATATTCTATCTAGTTCTTACAAAAGTAAGTAAGTTACGAGGAAAAGATGTCATTGCTGTTTGTTTAGCCTTAAGTGGTTCATTTTTATTATTAACAAACGGGGTATTCCATACATTGTCCGTCCCTTTGTCCTCTGTCATTTGGGGAATATTATCTGGTGTCGCCTTAGCCTTTTATACTCTTTATGCTGGAAATCTTTTATCAAAGTGGGGGTCTTTAAACATTATTGGCTGGGCCATGATAATTGGTGGAACTAGTTTAGCCATTCTTCACCCCCCTTGGAAAATTGAAGCGACACATTGGGGTGGTGACACCATCTTTTATTTAGGGTTTGTCATCGTTTTTGGGACTATGCTTGCGTTTTGGTTTTATCTCGAAAGTCTGAAATATCTTAAACCACAAGAAACGAGTTTACTAGGGAGTGTCGAACCACTTGCCGCAATCATCACTTCTGTATTGTGGCTTAACATTTCATTCGGCCTCTACCAAGTAATCGGAACTGTGTTTATTTTAGCGATGGTATTATATTTATCATTTTCTAAAGAAAAAGAAACAGTTGCTGCACCGCAAGCCATCATAAAGCAGAAAAAGTTAAGTTAGAAAAAAGCTGGAACATGAAGAAGTGTTGAGTTACATTCTTTAGTCCAGCTTTTCTCCTCTATACTGCTTCAGCTTCCTGTTTTTACCTTATCCCTCTAAAACTTCTCGATTCATTGCAGTATCAGTCATCCCCGTTCTTTTGTTCTTTATTACAATCGTAACAAAAGTGAGCGCGCTAAATAAAACGAAGAATCCAATTAACACCATAGCATTTTCAAATAAATACCCAAAGTTATTAAGTGAAATCGCTGACTTTAAGCCGGCAATAGAGTATGTTAATGGTGCAATGACACTAATGTTTTGTAAACCTTCTGGCAATAGATATATTGGTAATTGTCCGCCTGTTGTTCCAAGCTGTAAAGCGATAAAAGCAAAGACAATGATTCTACCAACATTGCCAGCTAATGTGACAAAGAAAAGCACAATAGCTGCAAAACTTAAACTTGCTATGATGGTGAACATGACAAATTGGAAGCCATTCGCAACATCTAACCCTAAAACAACTAATGTTACAAAAGAAACTAACAACGCTTGCACAATCGCTAAAATAGCTGTAAGCATGAACTTATTTGCAAACCATGATAGCCCAGAGCTAGGTGGTCCTTCAGGTTTTGCTAGATTAACAAACAACGACATAATTAAAATGCCCATAAATAAAGCAAGAGACACATGATATGGTGCTGTAGAATTTCGATACTGTGGAAATGGATTCACTTTCTCTTCTATAGTATTGACAGGGGACGCAAACATATCAAAATTCGAATCAGAAACTTGGATACCGCCTGTTTGTGTAGCTCCATCCGCCAGTTTTGTAAACAGCTCTTCACTACCATCTTTTAATCGGTCAGCTCCATCATGTAAAAGCTTAACACCATCTGTTAATGTACCCCAGCCTGTTTCCACAGTTGCAGTACCATCTTTAATCTGACCTGCCCCATCATTTAATTGACTGACACCTGTCGTTAACGTGCCCCAGCCCGTTTTTACACTTGAAGTCCCAGTTTCAATTTGTTGTGTACCTGCATGAAGGTCAGTCACACCGCTAGTTAGTGTTCCCCAGCCATCTTTAACACTGAATGTTCCAACTTTTAACTGTGACGTTCCCGCTTGAAGCTCACCAACTCCACTTGTTAAAGTACCCCAGCCTGTATGAACGCTTTGTGTTCCAGCCTTTAATTGCGATGTTCCCGCTTGGAGGTCACTAACACCATTCGTTAAACTACCCCAACCCGTTTTTACACTTGAAGTCCCTACTTGAAGCTGGTTCGTCCCTGCTTGAAGGGTAGTGACTCCAGTAGTTAAATCCGTCCAACCGGTTTGAAGTGATGCCGTTCCTTCTTTTAACTGAGTTGTTCCGCCTTTCAACTCGGTTACACCTACAATTAATTCACTCCAGCCTGTATTTACTGTAGCGGTTCCTCCTGCAACAAGCTGAGCCCCATCCACCAATTGAGTTGTTCCTGTTTGGACTTGTGTTTGGCCAGCCACTAATTGAGTTAAGCCATTCGTCAATTGGGTCGCTCCTGCATCAGCGGTTTGAAGACCACTTGCTAGTGAATCCACACCTGCTTTAATTGTTGTTGTTGATGATGATAAATCACTTGCCCCTGAAGAAACAACCTGACTAATCCCTAAAAGCTGTTGGAATTCAGGATCATTCTGGAGATTATGATTGTTCATATACTGCTCAATGGCAGTAACTAATTGACTTGCTCCACCAGCAACTTGAGCCGAAGCATTTTGCCAATCTTGAACTCCTTGAGATAAATTTTGGCTTCCTGTCACTAAGCTCGAAGTTCCTTGTTTAAGTTGGGTAGCTCCTACTTTAGATTCTTCTAAACCAGCTAATACTTGAGTAACCCCATCATGAACTCCCTGACTTCCTACCACTAAAGATTGAGCCCCTTGTGCTAACGTCGCTACATCATCTTCTTTAGCTTTTAACGTTGTTAACAGTTGGGCTGTTCCCCCGTCTAGTTGGGAAGCGCCATTTGCTAGTGTGGAAATATTAGGTGCACCACTTTTTAACGAGACTAGCACTTGATTAGCCCCATTATTCACTTGTGTGGCTCCATCTGCTAATTGCGAGATATTGGGCGCCCCTGCTTTTAATGACGAAAGCACTTGGCTTGTTCCATTGTCGACAGCAGTAGCACCGTCTGCTAACTTTGCTATATTTGGTGCACCATCTTTTAGTGAAGAAAGCACTTGGCTTGTTCCACTATCTACTGCTGATGCTCCATCTGCTAGCTTTGAGATATTTGGAGCACCTTGTTGTAAGGAACTCAAAAGTGTACTAGTTCCTCCGTGCACAGCCGAAGCACCGTCCGCCAATTTTGAGATATCTGGAGACTTTTCATTTAATGAAGTTAATACTTGATTTGTTCCATCATTAAGAGTGACCGCTCCATCAGCAAGTTTTGAGATATCAGGTGCTTTTTCTTCTAGTGAAGATAACATTTCATCTGTCCCATCATACACTTGAATCGTGCCATCATGAATTTGTTTTGAGCCATCAGAAGCAGCTTCAAATCCTTGGGCAACGTCACCAATGGTATTAAACACATTATTTGCATATTTTTGCGTAATGGAATTGGAAAGCCCTTCTTTTATTTTTTCAGTAGCAGACCTTGTTACTTGTGAGGCAAAGAAACTTAGTCCTTCATTTTGTGTGTACTTTAACTCCATCTTTTTCGGTTCGTCATCTAACAAAGTCGACAAATTGGCTGAAAAATCTTCTGGGACTTCAATCACTAGAAAATAATCAAGGTTTTTCAAGCCCTTTTCTGCTTCTTCTGAAGAAACAACGTTCCAATCAAGTGCTGGATTTTCTTGCAAATCAGTAATTAAATCCGCTCCTACATTCAGTGGTTCATCATCAACCATTGTCCCTTTATCATTGTTCACAATGGCCACCGGTAAATTTGATATATTGTCATACGGGCTCCATGTTGCAGAAAGTTGCAAGATAGTATAGATGACAGGAATGAATAGTGCACCCAGGACTGAAAAAAATACCGCTTTTCGTTTCGTAATCGTAGCAAAATCAGCAATCAATAATGATAACGCTTTCATTTTCTTACCCCCTTCTCTTTAAGGTTTTGGAAAATAGATTCATAAACAGACAAAAGCCAATTGTTTTACATTCGGAATACGGTTTGGTAAATTCCCCCTTTCAATGTCTGTAAAATATCTCATATTCCATTTGGTTATCCGTTTGAAAACAACTAACGAATTCAGTTTTCTATTTTTTTACCCTTTTTCAACATAGGCAAGTATATAACTATTAGAAAATTTAGAATTTATTTTCATCTTATGTAACTTCCTCTGAATGAACAATCCCACAAAATATCGTACAATTTTTCTTATTTCTAAATACCCGACATTTGTAGGGATGTACAATAAGAAAAACGCCGAGCGTCTTTTCTTTCACGCGAAGTGCGGAGCCCTGCCCGATTTTAACAGTAAACCCCAAGTGCTTTTCTTGGGGTGAAACGCGCAGGTGCGCAGCTTTCGCTCTCCTTGATTAAGCTTTCAATACTTCATTGCTATACTAAATTTTTATACTCCCTCATTAACTTATAAGTAAAACTGAGTGAGGAAACCTACCTCACTCAGTCCTTTTTTGTTTCCTGCAAATATGCATGTACTCTACTCCCTGTACCCGTTTATAATACTAAGGATACATTTATCCTCCACAGGTTTCACAGAAAAACATTGGTGATGTCATCGGATCGCCACCGTCCATTAAATCAAAATCTCTTACTATATCAAAAGGTATCTTTTCCTTTTCATGACACACTAAACAAACATAGCTGATAGATGCCTTCTATTGGAAACTTCTCTCCAGGGGACCCATCTCATTTGTATGAAGGACACTTTTGCTTCGTTTTCTTCTCGTTTTGTCCTTCATCGCCTTTATGAAGGACACTTTTGCTTCGTTTTCTCCTTGTTTTGTCCTTCATCGCCTTTATGAAGGACACTTTTGCTTCGTTTTCTCCTTGTTTTGTCCTTCATCGCCTTTATGAAGGACACTTTTGCTTCGTTTTCTCCTTGTTTTGTCCTTCATCGCTTTATGAAGGACACTTTCTCCTTATTTTGTCCTTCACCACTGTATTATTAACAACGGCTATGTTTGCATTTAACGAAGTTTGACGTGTTCGTTTCATAATATATCAAAAAAAAAATCTTGAAAGGAGTAACTTCTCCTCTCAAGATAAAGATTTTATGAAATAAGACCTTGCTGAATAGCCATTGATACGGCATGAATCCGGTTTTTTGCATTCATTCTTTTAATTGAACTTGAAATATAATCCCTTACTGTATATCTACTTAAGTTTAGCTGTTCCGCTACTTCTTCTATTGAATCGCCATTTTTTATCATTTGCAATACCTCTATTTCTCGTCGAGATAATCTAGAGGAAAGAGCGTGTTGTAAATACAATTCTTTATAATCTTGGTACTTCATTAACACTTCACCAACGAGATGTCCTACCTTTTGTAAAGCGATCATTGTTTCATTGCTTACTTCAAAATGCTGATGCTCTCCTTGGTCCAAAATGACCGAACCGAGCAATTTGTTTTCTGATAGTGTATAAATAGGTGCAATGACAATGGATTTTAATTTGAATTGCTTTACATAATGCTCAGGTAAACATGTCAGAGCAGAAGCATAATAAAGCGGCCGGTAAAAACTTAAATCTTTTACGTTTTTATTTATCAGATGAACTGTCGTTATATTTTCTTTAATCGTTTTTATTACATCCGTATTAAGTTGATATCCCGTTAAACCGATGCTCGTTTTTTCTGTATCCTTATAAGAAAAAAAAGCACATCGTTCAAACGGAAAATAGCGGACATATCCTGATGCAATTCGTTCAATTAACTCATGAACCCCTTTCGCTTGAATCATCCATTGTTGAAAAAAAAGTAAGCTATCTTTCCATTGGTTTTGTTTCGTTAATCTAGAATACGATTCAAAATTTCTTTCAAACATTTTAATTGATAGATGAAGGGAAGCTTTCACAGGTTGCCACTCTCGCTCAGGTGTAAAAAACAATAAGGTTTCGTTTCTTACGTGAATCGAAAAAACAAAGAGTGTTTCTTCTCTTTCTTTCGTCTTAACTAAACTAGTGACTGCCGACGTTAGTAAATCTAACGACTCTGATTTAAGCGTTTTCAACATATTCATCCATGAACTATCGTTTTCTTGTTCTTTCATTTGGATTATTTCTTTAATTCCATATACCTCTTCTTCTTGTCTTACTCTCATAACGCAGTGTACAGGAATGGGCTCTAACGAAAATAAATGTTTCACATAGGAACTAATATCGATGACTTTATTGGAAGAATAGTTTAATAACTTTTGAAACACATGATCAAAGAAATATTGAATCGATTGATATTTATAATAAGTTATGTTCGATTTTTGTTGACTCACTTTATGGGCACCTTTTTCCAATAAAGAGAAAATCATCACTAAATGGTGACTATCGATATCAGAACGGTAATTTGCCCATTCGTCTTGAAGTTCATCCATCCACTCATGATAGTTAGTGTATTGCCAATGAAAGACATATTTTTGTAACAGTTCAATGACAAGCCCTAACCGCTCTTTAAACTCACCTTCTTTTGAGGTCATATATTCATCATTAATGAACAATTGTTGTTCTGAAAACTTCTTCCACTCTTGAAGAATCATCATTTCATTTTTTTGCAAAATATGAATGCCTTCTTCAATTAAATATTCCATATGTCGATTTAATGATGTCAACTTGGTGAACCTCCTTTTTGCCTTCACTACACAAGGTCGCTGTTTTAATAATAAATTGGATAATATACAATTCGACATTGTTTTTGAATTTCCCTATTCGGTCGTTCTCTTTGTTTATCAAAGCATCGTTTGTAATCTTTTTACAGATGTGTTATAATATTAAAATACGTTAATTGATAAATTTTAAAGTTCCTTTCACTATGTTTTTTTTCGTAAAGATTTTGGTATTCAATAAATGGATTTTATATATACTTATTCACACTGGATTGGCTTCGGAGCCATTAGGATGTAAGAGAGGTAGGGCTTACATTGTTTAGGTTAGAAGACGTTATGAATAAATCGCGGCTATCTGGACAAAGCTATAGTTAACTAGGTTATAAATTATCATTTTAATACGTAATGACATGTGAACGAGATTATTTCGTTCACATAAACAAAACCAAAGGCCTTGAATCTTTTTGATTCAAGGCCTTATCTATTATTTAATATCCTTCTTTTCCAACTTGCCCTTTTACAATCGCTATACTTGAACTAGCACCAATACGAGTTGCACCAGCATCTATCACCGCTTTAGCCGTTTGTTGGTCACGTACACCACCAGAAGCTTTTACACCAATATCAGGTCCAACGGTGTTCCTCATTAAACGAATGTCTTCCACCGTCGCTCCACCTGTTGAAAATCCTGTAGATGTTTTAACAAAGTCAGCACCTGCTTCTACTGCAAGTTCGCAAGCCTTTCTTTTTTCTTCGTCTGTAAGTAAGCTCGTTTCAATAATGACTTTCACAAGTGCTTGACCATTTGCGGCTGTAACGACTGCTTGAATGTCAGCTTGAACAGCTTCATACTCTTTATCTTTTAATTTTCCAATATTGATAACCATATCGACTTCATCTGCGCCTTTTTGTATCGCATCTTTTGTTTCAAACATTTTCGTTTCTGTTGTTGTCGCTCCTAACGGAAAGCCAATAACTGTACATACTTTCACATCAGAATTTTGCAGTTGCATTTTTGCTTCCTCTATCCATGTTGGATTCACACAAACAGAGAAAAAGTGATATTTTTTTGCTTCTTCGCATAATTCAATGACTTGCGCTTTTGTCGCTTCTGCTTTTAACAACGTATGGTCAATCATGTTTGCTATTGTTTTATCCATATTCATCTCTCCTCTTTTTGTAAATCTTTTGGCGTAAACGCTCCTGGCAATAACAACATAGGGGTTGTTTCTTCGATATCACCATGAATATTCGTTAAAATGACTTTCATTGAAGGTGGACAAAGTTCTGAGATGACTTGACGGCATGCACCACATGGAGAAACTGGCCCTTCGGTATCTGCAACAACAACAAGCGTATCAAACTCTGTTTCTCCATGGGCATAGGCACTGAATAAAGCTGTTCGTTCAGCACAATTGCACATTGGATAAGCTGCATTTTCAATATTACATCCATGGAATATTTGGCCTGATTTTGTCTTTACCACTGCGCCGACTTTAAATTTTGAATAAGGTACATACGCTTTATCCCTTGCTTTTAGTGCCTCTTCAATCAAATGTTCATCTACCATTATCTCTCACTCCCTCATTTATTCGCTTGTCTTAATTCACGGACTACTGCTTTAACTAAACGAGTAAAAGTTTCTCTAACTTTATCAGCTGTTTCCATCACTTCATCATGGCTTAATGGTTGGTCTAATATACCAGCTGCCATATTTGTGATACACGACATTCCAATTACGTTAATATCACAATGTCTTGCCACGATTACCTCTGGTACTGTTGACATCCCAACCGCATCTCCGCCTATTGCCCGAAGCATTCGAACTTCAGCTGGTGTCTCATAACTTGGACCACTATTCCACACGTAAACACCCGTTTTCAAGTCAACATTGCATGCTTTCGCAACTTCTTTGACAATGGTTTGGAGCTCAGGTGTATACGCCGTTGACATATCTGGGAATCGAACACCCCACTCCGCTTCATTTCTCCCAATTAAAGGATTTGTCCCTGCTTGGTTGATATGGTCAGTAATGAGCATTAAATCTCCTGGTTGAAACTCCTGATTTAAGCTTCCTGCCGCATTTGTCACCATCATTGTTTCAATCCCAATTTCTTTCATCACACGAATGGGAAATGTGACATCATCCAAATCATAACCTTCATAATAATGAAACCGACCTTGCATCGCCATTACTGGCATTCCTTCTAATTCGCCAATGACTAATTGACCTGCATGCCCTTCTACTGTTGAAACAGGAAACCCTGGAATGTCAGCATAAGGAAGTGTGATCGCATGTTCAATTTCATCTGCTAATACGCCTAAACCAGATCCTAAAATTAACCCTACTTTCGGTTGAATCGTAACTTTCGATTGAATCCATTCCATTGCTAGCTTTGCTTTTTGCACTTTATCCATTTGTATTTCCTCCTTTTATCTCATTCAAAAAACTAGTCCCATGCAAAGGGAGTTCCACCTGAAAATTATGAGCAATTGTTGCACCAATATCTGCAAACGTCTCTCGAATCGGTAATGCTCCTCCTTCACGAATACCGTTGTGATACACAAGCAATGGTACAAATTCTCTCGTATGATCCGTTCCATGATGAACAGGGTCATTTCCGTGGTCGGCCGTAATGATAATAAGGTCCTCTTCTTGTAGTTTTGCTACTACTTCCGCAAGCCTTTGGTCAAATTGTTCTAATGCTTCCCCATATCCTTTTGGATCACGTCGATGTCCATATAACGCATCAAAATCTACTAAATTTAAAAAGCATAAGCCTCGAAACGGTGTATCCATCGTTTCAATCAGTCGGTCCATCCCATCCATATTCGATACAGTTCGAATCGAGGTCGTTACCCCTTCTCCATCATAAATATCTGCAATTTTCCCGATGGAAATGACATCATATTGAGCATCTTTTAATTCATTCATCACTGTCCTTCCAAAAGGCTTTAATGCATAATCATGACGGTTGGGTGTTCGTTTAAATTCACCCACTTTACCAGTAAACGGCCTAGCAATAACACGGCCTACCATATATTGAGGTGCTTTCGTAAGCTCACGAGCAATTTCGCAAATACGATATAACTCCTCTAATGGAATAACATCTTCATGAGCACAAATTTGGAGGACAGAATCAGCTGATGTATAAACGATTAATTCACCTGTTTCTACATGTCTTTGTCCAAATTCATCAATAATATCTGTACCTGACGCTGGTTTATTGCCGATAATTTTTCGACCTGTCTTTTCCTCTAAGTCATTTATCAAATCATTTGGAAAACCTTCGGGAAACGTCCGAAAAGCAGTATTAATATGTAAGCCCATGATTTCCCAATGACCAGTCATCGTATCTTTTCCTACAGATGCTTCTTGCATTTTTGTAAAATACCCCTTTGGGTTTTCTGCCAATGAAATACCCTTGATCTGTTTAATGTTACTTAAACCTAAGGCCCCCATATTTGGCATTGTTAAACCACCTAAATGTTCTGCAATATGCCCTAATGTATCTGCGCCAATATCATCATAAGCAGCTGCATCTGGTGCTTCACCAATTCCTACAGAATCAAGTACGATAAGAAATACTCGTTTAAAACTCATTTTCATTCCCCCTTACCACTAACTAAATGTCTTAAATAACCAATCGGCGATTAATCCTCCAGAATAAACCCCAACAATCCCAATGACACCAGCTAATACCGGTGGGGCTGGTAATGGTAGCTTTAAAAACTTAAACACAATTCCAATAATAATCCCTGCTAGTAAACTTAAAAAAATCTCCTTCATGTTCTTCCCACTCCTTTTATTTCTCTTTTTTTCTTGTCTTGTTGTTAGACGTCCAACCTCTTGTTTTGAAAAAGGAGGGTCCTGTTTGGACCCCAATTTATGTTTTAATGAATAATGTCATATACTAACGGCTTTGGTTCAACTTTATTTGTCGTAATTTGATAGGCGTGATGAATTTTTTCAATCACATCTTGAATGTCTTTTCGGTTACTATGAACAGTTACAAGTGATTCACCTTTTTTGACAGCATCTCCAACTTTTTTCTTTAACACAAGTCCTACCGCTAAATCAATATTTGATTCTTTAGTCGCTCTCCCTGCTCCTAATATACTAGCAGCAACACCGATTTCATCGGCAATAATATCTGCTATATACCCATCATCTGTCGCTTCTACTTCCACTGTATATGTTGCCGTTGGTAATCGAGACGGTTCATCGATAACAGTACTATCGCCACCTTGTGCTGCAATAAAAGTTTTAAAGATCTCTAATGCTTTTCCTGAATGAATCACTTCTTCAAGCTTTTCTCTTGCCTCTTCAACTGAGTTCGCTTTTTTCGCTAAATAAACCATTTGACTTCCGAGCGTTAAACAAAGCTCATATAAATCAGCAGGTCCTTCCCCTTTTAACGTATCAATCGCTTCTTTTACCTCAAGTGCATTCCCAATCGCAAAACCAAGCGGTTGACTCATATCTGATATTACAGCAATCGTATTTCTTCCTGCTCCATTTCCGATTTGCACCATGGCTTGTGCTAATTGTTTGGCGCCTTCTAAATCTTTCATAAACGCACCAGCACCTGTTTTCACATCAAGTACAATAGCATCTGCGCCAGAAGCAATTTTTTTACTCATAATCGAGCTTGCAATCAACGGAATAGAATTGACAGTTGCTGTGACATCACGTAAACCATACAGCTTTTTATCTGCTGGTGTTAAATTACCGCTTTGTCCTACAACCGCAATTTTATTTTCATTTACTAAGCGGTTGAATGTTTCACTTGTGAGTTCAACTTGAAAACCTTTAATCGATTCTAACTTATCGACTGTCCCACCTGTATGACCTAAGCCACGTCCTGACATTTTTGCGACAGGTACACCAACAGCTGCAACGAGTGGAGCTACAATTAAAGTCGTTGTATCACCAACGCCACCAGTACTATGCTTATCGACTTTTATTCCGTTAATGTCAGATAAGTCAATTTGATCTCCTGACTCGACCATTGCCATCGTTAAATGGACTCGTTCTTCGGTCGTCATGTCTTGAAAGTATATCGCCATCGCTAATGCAGACATTTGGTAATCAGGAATATCGCCTTTTGTATATCCATCCACAACAAATTCGATTTCCGCTTTTGTTAATTCCAACCCGTCCCGTTTCTTTTCAATAATATCAACCATTCTCATTATTCATCATCCTCTTTTTTCTCTTTTTAGAATTGATATTTTCGAAAACTATATCATTTATATTGAGGAAAAATCTTTATTAGAAGAACATCCCTGCAATCGAAGCACTAAGTAATGATGCTAACATCCCAGCAGCTACTGCACGTAAGCCTAATCTAGCAATATCCTTACGACGCTCTGGTGCGAGACCACCTAATCCACCTAGTAAAATCGCCATCGAGCTGAAGTTTGCAAATCCACAAAGCGCAAAACTCACAACGACAATTGTTTTTTCTGAAAGCTCAGCCATTTGTAGAGTAAACGCGGCATAGGCTACAAATTCATTTAATACAAGCTTTTGCCCGATAAAGCTTCCTGCTGTCACAGCCTCTGACCACGGAACCCCAATCGCAAACGCAAGCGGTGCAAATAAATATCCTAGTATTCCTTGAATCGTAATGTCTCCAAATCCAAACCAACCACCAACAGCACCTAACATCCCGTTAAGTAACGCAATTAACGCAATAAACGCTAACAACATTGCCCCTACATTTAACGCAAGCTTTAAACCATCAGATGCGCCACGAGCCGCTGCATCAATAACATTTGTTGTTTCTGTATCTTTTACAATTTTAATTTCATCTGATGTTTCTGATTGTTCTGTTTCCGGCATCATAATTTTCGCCATAATTAATCCAGCAGGAGCAGCCATGAAGCTTGCTGCTAGTAAATACTCAAGCGGAACTCCTAATAATGAATACCCGATTAACACCGAACCCGCTACTGATGCTAATCCCCCTGTCATAACAGCAAACAACTCAGAGTTCGTCATTTTTGACAAATACGGTCGAACAACAAGTGGTGCCTCTGTTTGCCCTACAAATATATTCGCTGCCGCTGACATGGATTCTGATTTACTCGTACCTAGTAATTTCGAAAGTCCCCCACCGATAATTTTAATAAACCACTGCATAATTCCAAGATAATAAAGTACAGAAATCAGTGCGGAGAAAAAGATAATGACCGGCAAAATATGAAAAGCAAAAATCGTTCCAAATTGCTCTCCATCAGCAAGTGAACCAAATAAGAAACCGATACCCTCTCCTGCATAATCAATGACATTTTGCACTCGCAATGTAAACCATTTCAATGCTTCCCGCCCTGTCTCCCATTGTAATACAATAAAAGCAAAAAACAGTTGAATGCCTAATCCACCTAGTATCGTTCGTAGTTTAATAGATTTCTTTTTATTTGATAAAAGAAATGCAATGGACAAAACGATAAACATCCCAAAAATACCCCATAATACATTCATTTGTTTCACTCACCCTTCGTCTCTTCTGTTTTTCTGAAACCGTTTTCTTTTATTTGAAATAAAAGAAAACGTGTTTCCTTTTTACCAAGTTTTTATCATTGGTAAATCTATATGAAAACGTTTAAATCGTAGGATGTCCTACAACCACAATTTGTCGATTTGCCTCGGATAAAAACTTCACCTTAACTATAAAGGTTAGACGTCCAACAAGTCAATCATTTTTTTGGAAAATAAATCATCATTTTTGTGACATGTTTTTTTACAGACAAACGGAACACACGCCCGATACGGTGTGCTTCACATTCTAACGGGACATACGATCCGCTATTTTTAGAAAAAGTAACATTTTTTGAAAGCTATCGGACATCTGTTCCGCTATATCAGCAAAAACAAGGGGGAATGTGCCATTTCAAGGCAAGTAACGGAACAGGTGTCCGATAAGAAATGCAAATAGGCTGTTTTTTCTGCATTAGCGGAACACATGTCCGATACAGCATGGCTTCACATTCTAACGGACATACGATCCGCTATTTTTAGAAAAAGTAACATTTTTTGAAAGCTATCGGACATCTGTTCCGCTATATCAGCAAAAACAAGGGGGAATGTGCCATTTCAAGGCAAGTAACGGAACAGGTGTCCGATAAGAAATGCAAATAGGCTGTTTTTTCTGTATTAGCGGAACACATGTCCGTTACAGCATGGCTTCAGATTGTAACGGACATACGATCCGCTATTTTTAGAAAAAGTAACGTTTTTTGAAAGCTATCGGACATCTGGAGGCTTGCTATTAATTTTGCATATTTTCAAAATACACTAAGGTACCTCTAAAACATGAACTTATGGGCATTAATCATAAAAAATGGCCATTTTTTACACAAGAACCTTAGAGTACAGATGTGAATTAATATATCTACAATTAATAGGCAGCCTTTATATACCGGTTAGAAAAAAACTGTTGAGCATCATCACTCAACAGTTTCTTATAAACTTCTTTTTCGATACACATTAAACGTAATTTGGTCTGATTTAAAGAAATTCAATGAGTATAAAATCGGTCTATCCGCTAAGTCATAATGAACTTGTCGCAAAATTAATAGCGGTGTGTCTGGACCACATTCAAGAATTTTTGAAATTTCATCATGATAACCTAAGGTTTTTATATCTGCTCTTGCATAACTAATCGTAATGCCCGCTTCTTCTTGTAATGAGTGAAGCATCGATTCTTCACTAAAATGGTAGTCTTCTTTTAATAAATTTGCTGATAGTTTATCAACGCAATACACTAAAGGAACGCCATCTGCCGTACGAACCCGTTTCACAAGGAGGACTTTCTCTTCTTCTTGTAACTGAAGTTCTTCAATATCATCGCTATGCGGTTCAACAAGTCCACTAAAAAGAAGCTTCGTCCCTGGTTTTTTCCCTTCTCGTTCAATCATTTCAGTTATACTAAATAGCTCTTCAATCCCACCAGAAAACACTGATTTTTGATTAACAAATGTTCCGACTCCATGTCTACGAATGATGATATTTTCCTCTTCTAATATGCGGAGGGCCTCTCTCACTGTGTTACGAGATACCCGTAAATCTTTCGCTAAATCGGTCTCTGACGGTAAGCGCTCTCCCGTTTCCCACTCGCCACTACTTATTTTCCCTTTGATTTGTTCGATTACTAGTACATACCGTGGTGTTTGGTGATTATAATTCATCGTCCGCCCCTCCTATATGAAACAATTGTACAAGGTAAATAAAGCCCTTTCAAGCTTTTTTACGCTAAAGGACTAGGGAAAAGGTTGCAGTTGAATAGAATGAGCAGTAAATACGATAATTCTATTCCTATTTTATATAAAAAAACAGCACCAATCGAACTGGCACTGTTTCTATATCTTTTGTCTTCGCTTTAATTCATTGGACTATACACTTCTGATATTTCCCCAGTTTCAAAATCGACCTTATAATATCCGCCGCCCCCTTGGCGTGAAAAGCTCCCAATTAAAAAGTCATCAAACATATGAAGTTCATATAAAACCGCTTCTAAATCTTTTTGCTCAGTTCCATCTGCGCTCACGTAATATAGTGAGCGTGCAGCTTCAGCTTCCACCATCAAAGAGTAAAAGACATGCCCATTTTTTGCATTATAATAATCAACTACTTCGTCCACTAGCTGTGTTGATTCTTCCGTTTCTAGGTTATACACATATAATCCATCATTGGTTAAATAATACAAATGATTTCCATCAAGGATAAGAGGATGACGGACACCTTCTACTAGCTTTTCACTTGTCCCATTTTCTACATCTTCAATGAAAGCCGCTATTTCTTGTTGAATGACAACTTGGCCATGGTCAAGAGTAAACGCCACTTCGATAAAATCAGTTTCTACTGTCATTCCCGTTTCAATGTCTAATTGATAAACAACAGTAGGTCCCTCCATAATAATACCAACAAACCAAAGTATTCCATCTTCCAGATGTAACATTTCGACATATCCACTATAGATTTCTTCCGTTTCTTTTGTCTGTAAAGAATAGTGTTCAATCCCGACTGGATGACCATTCTCTCTTTTTATGTAATACAAACTATCTTCAATAATATGAATATCCGAAACCTCAACATCTCCTAGCTTCGTTGCTTCTCCAGATGAAAGCTGTAACTCATATAATCGATAATCATCAAATAAATTCGCAAAGTATACTGTTTCCTCAGTAAGAGATATCGTACCACCATTCATGATATTTCCGGTGTAATTCCCCATGGTTCTTCCCTCTTTGTCTTCTTCCACTTCTTCAACTATTTCATCTTCTTCTACCACAACACCTTCTTCTACTTCGTCAGTATCCACCTCTTCTTGTTGTGATTGTTCCTTGTCCTCAATTTCACTTTGCTCTGTTTCATTTGAACATGCAAATAATAGGAATAATAATGCCAACACCATGCTGCTTAAACTAATTTTTTTCATCCTTACCCTCCGTTATAAACGCTATTCTTTGTTTTTCCATAGAAAACAACACTTTTTCTATTTTATTAGAGATAGTTGTATTATCCAAGGGTCCTTCCTACTTTATTTCTCTGTTAATATTTCCCTATTTATTTCTTTCAAGCGAAGAGCGGAGCCCTGCCCGCTTTTGACAGTGAACCCCAAGTGCTCTTCTTGGGGTGAAACGCGCAGGTGCGCAGCCTTCGCTCTTCTAGAGTAAGCTTTCAAAGCCTCACTGCTATACCAAAATTTCTATACTTTCTTATCTTTTAAGAAAAACGCGGGAGCGTCTTTTCGTTTCAAAGCTTCACTGCTATACCAAAATTCTCCATTCATATATGTCCAAAAAAGCACCTAAACAGGTGCCTCACACAGTATACATAAATTCATACGGACATTCGTTCCGCTATTTATTAAAAAATCAATGGTTGCCAGCTGCTACCGGACAGCTGTTCCGTTAACTACGGAAAAAAGTGTTTTACCGTTTCTGTTTTCGTAGAATAACGGAAACGATGTCCGTAAGAATTTAAAAAAGGCTCACTTTTTATAAAATAGCGGAATCCATGTCCGAACCCCGCCTATCACACTTCCAGACAAACATCTTACGCTAAAGAGCGTATACACTCAACATCATTATGCCGTGGGTTATTCACGAGTGGTGATACTTCATAAGCATGCATCGATTTTGCCGAGTATGGTTTAATGATCGATAAAATAGACTGCGGGTCATTAATCGTCGGATTTAACCACGTCTCTCTATCCTCTTCTGCCACAATCACAGGCATCCGGTCGTGAATGTCACTCATTAGTTCATTTGGTTTTGTCGTAATAATTGTACATGAAACGATTTCCTCATCTTCATGTCTCCACCGGTCCCATAATCCCGCTAATGTAAAAACCGAATCATTTACCGTTATCCGATATGGTCGCTTTTCTTCTCCGATCCGTTTCCACTCATAAAAACCATCGGCAACGATTAAACAACGGCGTCTTGACAACAACCGTTTAAATGCTGGCTTTTCGTGGACGGTTTCTCCCCTGGCATTTATCATCTTATATCCAATTTTTGGATCTTTTACCCAAGACGGAACAAGCCCCCACTGTAAATAGCCTGCCCTTCTCTTTTCCCCATCGGAAATAATGCTTAACACAGGTTGAGATGGGGCAATATTATAGCGCGGCTCATATTCCGCTATTTCGATTTGAAGCATTTGCTCAACTAATTCCAATGGTGTTGCTAATGTAAATCGACCGCACATTGTATACATACACCGTCCTCTTCAACAAACTTATAATATCGGAGACAACAATCGAGAAATGGATTCTTTACATTTTATTACTGTTGACCTTTTCATATATCGCTCAACAGTCAGTTCACTACACTCTTCGATATCTTGCCAAAAAATATGCTTTAGACGTGTTGCCACTGTTTCATCATACACTGTGGCATTTACTTCAAAATTAAGTTGAAAACTACGCATATCGATATTTGTTGTTCCTACTGTTGCGACTTCGTTATCGACAACCATTGTTTTTGCATGCAAAAATCCTTTTTCGTATAAGTAGATTTCTGCGCCATAACTTAAAAGCTCACCAACATAAGACCACGTTGCCCAATATACAAAAGGATGATCTGGTTTATTTGGAATCATAATGCGGACTTTTACACCTGAAAGCAATGCCATTTTACAAGCATCCATAAAGCTAGAATCAGGAATAAAATAAGGAGATTGTATAAAGATTTCTTTCTTTGCTGAGATGATTAGCTTTACATACATATTTTTCAAGTGTTGAGTACGTGAACTCGGTCCTCCCGCAACGATTTGGACGACACTATGTCCCGTATGTTGTTCGGTCGGATAAGAAAATATCCTCGTATTTTTTGTTTGCTGCTTTGTTGCTTGTTTCCAATCTAGCAAAAAGCGCCCTTGAATATGGGCAACCGCATCTCCTTTTACTCGGAAATGGGTATCACGCCAATATCCATATTTTTTATGTAGTCCTAAGTATTCGTCTCCGACATTAAATCCACCGATATAAGCTAATTGTCCATCAATAATACAAAGTTTCCGGTGATTTCGATTATTGATCCGAAAATTGACAAGCTTGAGAAACGAAGGGAAAAACACGCCTACTTCCCCTCCATTAGCCTGAAGTTCCTTGAAAAAACGTGCAGACAACGTTCTTGAGCCAAATCCATCATAAAGCAAACGTACCTTTACGCCTTCTTTTGCTTTCTTTGTTAGTTCATCTCTTAATTGTCTTCCTAACCCATCTCGCCGAATAATATAGTACTCTATATTGATTTCTTTTTTTGCATTTCTAATATCCACAAACAATTGATTAAACTTTTCTTTACCATCTGTAAAAATATCAATATCATTATTTAAAGTCATTAATGCATTAGCAGATGTTAAATTCATTTTTATTGAATTTTTATACTTTTGAATGATCGCATGAGGAAATTCCCCATTCGCTAATTGTTCCCTTTGGTTAGCGACGGTTGATTTCAAATAATCTTGTTCTTCTTGTGACATATTATAAAAGTTTTTTCGTTTTAACCGTCGCCCTAAAAAAATGTAAATGAAAAACCCGAAAACTGGAAGAAAATAAATAACCATTAACCATGCCCAAGTTGAGCCAATATCTCGTCGTTCAATAAAAACAAGAACGATAGCAAATAAAATATTAATAATAATGATAATTGAAACACTAACCGCAATTAAACTGCTCATTTCCATAAAAAATAAACTCCTCTTTTCGCTAGCTCCCTTATCATTTTACCTGACTGTTTCCTTTAATAAACATCCAGATTCCATCAAACACTTTTGCTTTATATAAAGAAAGGAATAAGATTAAGAGAACTGGTCCTATAAACAACCCGATAAATCCGAATAATTGTAATCCAACAAATAATGAAATGAGTGTCGTTAAGGGATTTAAGCCTAAGCTAGAAGAAAGGACTTTCGGTTCAGCTACTTGCCTTAGCGTCACCGTTAATCCATATAAAATCAACAAGCCAAAACCAAGGAATAGATTTCCCGTCACAATACTATAAATGCCCCATGGTACGAGAATAAGACCTGTTCCAAGATAAGGTAATAAATCAACAACACCAAGAATTAATGCGATTGTCAAAGCCTGTTCAACATTTAAAATAAGCAAACCGATAAAGTTAACAACCGCAGTCATACTGATGAGAATAAACTGAGCACGAACAAATCCAAACAGCTTTGATTTTAAATCTTTAAAAATATCGCTCATTTGTTTTAACGCTTTTGTCGGGAGTTTGTCCTTCACTGCCTTCGTTAAGTCATTCCAGTCCTTACTCATAAAATATAAAGCAAGAATAATAAACACAACAACTGTTAATGTAATCGGCAAAGCCCCTATAAAATGGGACAAGCTGTTAGCGATCGCTTGTCCAGCGTTTGCTAATAAAGTCGCAAATTGGCCTCCTAACTGTTGAATGCTGTTGCCAACAGCATCACGTTGAGTTTCATCTAATTCATCGATTAACCCAATGGCCCGTCCCCACAGTGGTAATACCTGTTCATTTACATACGTTTGGATATGAATTGAAATCGTTTCAATATGTTTTGGGACAAGCTGAGACAAATAATGAAAGCCATCAATGAGTTTGATAATAAGAAGAGTTATAGCACTACCGACTAACCCAAACAAAAATAAAATTCCCGAAAGAACAGCTAATGTTCTTGGAAACCTCGCTTTTCTCTCAAGAAAATTAGCAACCGGATTAAGCAAAAAAGCAATCATACCGGCAATGATGAAAGGATATGTAAGCCAAACAACATAGTAAAAAGCAACCAATCCAATAATGAATAACGCAACAACAATGAATAGACGAATAATCATTTGCAACACTTTATGTTCCGCCATGTTATACCCCTCCGATAAGAAAAACGCGGAGCGTCTTTTCGTTTCAAGCGAAGAGCGGAGCCCTGCCCGCTTTTGACAGTGAACCCCAAGTGCTCTTCTTGGGGTGAAACGCGCAGGTGCGCAGCCTTCGCTCTTCTAGAATAAGCTTTCAAAGCCTCACTGCTATACTAAAATTTTTATGCTTTCTTATCTTTAAATCAAAAGACCTCTACCAAGAGGTGAAATACCAATGGTAGAGGTCCAACAAGCAACCATTCAACGTTCTTTTCTTCCTCTTTCGTTAGAGCGTATGTTGAACTGATCATAAATCATTTCAACATAGAAAACAACTATGTTACAATTTCAAGTTTATTCAAATTGTCACCTATTCGGCTTTTACATGCCACATGAAGCTTCTGAAGTCTCCATTCATTAATGGAACATTAATGCCGACATTCATTAATTCATCGCCATAAAAGCTTTTTCCTATTGCCTCAATTTTATATTTTTTTGAAGGGTTTAAACCTTTTAAACGAACTTTTATTAATGCATCACTCGGTTCTGCTAACACTTTTACATAGGTTACGACAGCTTCAGATTGGTCTTCAGACACTGACATCCAAGCCGTATGATTCGATTCAAATGGATTAAACAAACGGTAAAACTGTCCAAATTGAATAACGGGTCTAATTTGCTTATAAAACTCAACTTGTTCCGAAACGGTCTGTTGTTCTTCTTGAGACATCTCTGTCACATCTAGTTCATAACCAAAATTGCCTGACATCGCCACATGTCCTCTAATTTCAAGTGATGTGATTCGTTCCACTTGATGATTTGGAACAGCGGAAACATGTGCCCCCATTGAACTTGTTGGATAAACAAAGCTTGTGCCATACTGGATTTTCAATCTTGAAATCGCATCAGTGTTATCACTCGTCCATGTTTGTGGCATATAATAAAGAATGCCTGGGTCAAAACGACCTCCACCACCAGAGCAGCTTTCAAACAAAATATGAGGAAACTTTGTTGTAATTTCATTCATGACGCGATATACACCTAGCATATAACGATGTGCTGTTTCTCTTTGACGTTCAGGTGGTAATCCCGCTGAGCCAACCTCTGACATATGACGGTTCATATCCCATTTTACATACGTAATTGGTGCCGCTTCAAGAATAGCGGAAACGCGAGCAATGATTTCATCACACACTTCGGTACGGGAGAAATCTAAAATTAATTGTTGTCTGCTTTCAGAACGTCTTCGGTTTGGAACATGGATACACCAATCTGGATGCTCCCGATACAAATCACTTTCAACTGATATCATTTCAGGCTCAAACCATAATCCAAACTCCATCCCTGTCTCTCGAATTTGATCAGCTAATGACTGTAACCCATTTGGGAGTTTTCTTTCATCAACGAACCAATCTCCTAATGATGTTGTATCGTTATCACGTTTGCCAAACCAGCCATCATCTAATACAAATAATTCCATCCCTAGATTTTTACCACAGAGAGCAATTTCTCGTATTTTTTCTTCATTAAAATTAAAATACGTCGCTTCCCAGTTATTAATTAAAATCGGTCTGATTTTGTCGCGGAACTCGCCTCGACATAAACGTGTTCGATATAACCCGTGGAATGTATGTGACATCGCACCTAATCCATTTGCTGAGTAAACCATGACAACTTCTGGCGCTTGGAACGACGCTCCTGGTTCAAGTAGCCATGAAAAATCAAACGGATTAATGCCGACTGTGGCACGCGAATAGCCAAACTGGTCAACTTCAACAGAGCTTAAGAAATTTCCACTATAAACAAAACTAAACGCAAACACTTCACCATATTCTTCATTTGTGTTTTTTTCTACAAGCGCCATAAACGGATTTTGTTGGTGACTACTAGCCCCACGTCGACTTTCTATTGATTGCATACCCGGGCGTAATCCTGTTCTCGCTACATAACGCTCTCTTCCCCATGCTCCCGGCAAACTGATTAAGTCAAAATCTGACTGTCGGAAATCTACATTAGCACTTGAAACTTTTAATAGTTTCAAGTGCTCGTTACCATCATTGATGAAACGAACCGACCTCGTAATCGCATCAAAATTTTCGAATACTGTATAACTTAAAACAACTTTTACATTTATTACTTCATCTTTTAACGTAATTTCTATCGTTTCTGCCTCATTTTCATCCTCTACATATGTAGCAGGTAATCCTTCTAATGCTTTTTTTCCTTTGAAAATTTCATGTGACTCATACCGTAAATCTGTAACTGTTGAGCCATTCTCTAATTGAATTTGAAATGCAGGATTGCGATAGTCCGAATGACCGAAAGATGGGTATTCCTGAGGAAGCGTATCTAAAGAAAAAGTGAGATCATCGGCTACAGGATTAGCAGAAAATGAACGGTTAACAAATCGAAGTTCATTTGAATGATTATACTCGTTTACTTTTTTCCCCCAGTATAAATGACTCAAGTAGCCATCTCGAATAATTTGAAAAATATAACTAGTATCTTTTGCTGTTAAATGAAATGTTTTTGTTGATTGATCAAATGTTATAGCCATAATAACCTCCTATAGTAAAAACAAGTAATGTGCCAAAAGGTCATAACTAGACCTTTTGGCACTCTTTTATTACAAACGCCCAATTTTAAATTCTAATGTCAATTTCTCATTCGCTTGAATCGTATGTTCGTCATGAACAGGGGCTCCCCAACTATCATCTCCACCAACGCCCATTTGCTTACCTGCAATCGTTAATACAGTGTAATGAACGTTTGGTAATTCATAATGATGGTTTGCATTTTCTAACTCAAAAGCAGTATAAGGTGATGCATTACATTCGACCGGTTCACCTTGTGCAGAAATCTTAAGTCCATGGCCGTTTGCATTTGTCACTTCTAAACTTCTCACTCCTGTATGGTTTCCTGATTCTTGTGGCATCACATATGGGGATACATTTGTCGTAACTGTATTTTCAAAAATGCCAAGACGTGCTCCTTTTGCTCGGTCAGAGTAATTCTCATCTGGCCCCATTGCATACCATTTTAACTGTTCATATTCAGCAGGAACTTTGAACGATAATGCAAAAGTTGGTAGCTGTGGCAAATTCTCTGCCCCATGATACACTGATTTTACAGCAATGTCGCCGTTTAACAACACTTCGTATGTTGTTTTTACAGACACGTCTTGATGAATGGAAAATTGATACGTAAACGTAACAGACACACTATGTTCTTTTTCTACTAGGTCAATTTCTGTACATAAGCGTGCAAGACTTGCGACATACCACACACCTGAACGAAATGTTTGACCGAAACCTTTATCATTTTCTGTTGTCGCTCTCCAAAAGAGTGGCATTGGAGGAACAGAAATCATTTCCCGGCCTTCATAATTTATGGACACTAGTGTACCTGCTTGTTTAGAAAATAAGATACTAAAATCTCTCCCGTGGACACCAATGTTGACGTCACCTTCTACTAGCTTTAACTTGCCGTTTACTGTTGGACCTTCTTTTTTCGATGTTCCCTTTTGTTCTGTAAAAATAAACTGACCAAAGGCAACTTCATGTCCAGCTTTTGCCCAACGCTCATCTGATTTTGTTACGAGACGAACATGAATGCAATACTCACCGGCCCCATAGTCTGCAACTATATCTTCTTCAATATCAAACTTTACTCTAGCTTTTTCATTTGGAGCAACAAGCACCGTTTGCGGCTCACTTTGATAACAAACTTCACCTTCATAAAGCAAATCATATTCCAGTGCATAACGGCTTGTATCGATAAATAAGTTTTGATTCACAATCGTAACACCCGTTTTATCTACTTCTAGTTTCACGTTTTGATATAAAAATTTCACTTCTTGCATTTTCGGTGATACTTGACGGTCTGCGGTTACAATTCCATTTGTACAGAAAGAATAGTCTGTTGGACGGTCCTCGAAATCACCACCATATGCTAAGTGCTCTACGCCATAACGATCTTTTTTCATTAAAGATTGGTCAATATAATCCCAAATAAACCCACCTTGATACATCGGATACTTTTCTTCTAAATCAGTATACTTATACATTCCACCTACGGAATTTCCCATCGCATGCATATATTCGCAGCTAATGTACGGTTTATGTGGATTCGATTCAAGATATTCGATAATATCGTTTGGTTTTGCATACATGCGACTTTCCATATCACTTGTCGCTTCATAATTACGGTCATAAAACACACCTTCATAATGCACAAGTCGACCAGGGTCTTTTTCTTTAAAGTATTTCGTACATTGAAGAATAACTTCCCCTGCATACGATTCATTTCCACAAGACCAAATTAAAATGGATGGATGATTTTTATCACGCTCATACATTGAAACTGCACGGTCTAACACTATATCTTGCCATTCTGGGAGATTACCAGGAATGTTCCATGACGGCTCAACCTTCCCCATTTTTTGCCATGAACCATGTGTTTCAAGATTCATTTCATCAATGACATATAAGCCATAAAGGTCACATAACTCATACCAATAGCTTTGGTTCGGATAATGAGACGTACGAACGGCATTAATATTATTTTCTTTCATTGTTTTAATGTCCCAAAGCATATCTTCTTTTGTAACAACACGACCTTGGCGACAATTAAATTCATGGCGATTCACACCTTTGAACATAATTCGTTTTCCATTTAAACACATTACTTTATCGATCATTTCAAATCGACGGAACCCTACATAATGCGGTATACACTCAACAAGCTCACCAGCATGGTTAAAGACGTTTATAAAAAGACGATACAAATATGGATGTTCTGCACTCCAAAGCTGTGGCTTTTCTACTTCCTCTGCGATAACCCAACTCTTCTCATCTTTTCTATCTGCAGCCGAACGTAAGATAAAGTCACCTTGCTCATCATATAGCTCAACTTCAAGACGTGCTTCTTCTGGAATCGTCGTTACACTCGTAAACTCTCCATGTAAAACCGCATTTTGATATAAATGATCAAGTTCTGTTTGAACGTTCATATCAAATACATGCACCTCGGGGACTGTATATAAATACACATCTCGGAAAATCCCAGAGAACCGCCAGAAATCTTGGTCTTCTAACCAGCTCCCAGTACTACGTTGATAAACTTCTACAGATAGTTTATTTTCACCTTCCTGTAAAAACGGCGTTAAATCAAAATCCGCCGGTGTAAAACTATCTTCGCTATACCCTACAAACTCCCCATTTAACCAAAGATAAAAAGCTGATTCTACACCTTGAAAGGAAATATACACTGGTTTCTTTTCAAAATTAGTAGGAAGGTGGAAATAAGTCACATAGCTTCCTACCGGATTATCTTCCATTGACACTTCCGGTGGACGAAGATGGTGGTGACCATCCCAAGGATACATCGTATTCGCATATTGCGGTTTACCGTATCCTTGTAATTGGATATGCCCCGGAACTGTTATATTATCCCAAATTGTACAATCATAATTGACCTTATAAAAATCTTTAGGACGCAAAGCTGGATTTAATGCATAATGAAACTTCCAATTGCCATTTAAAGAGTGACGAAGTGCCATGTCCCCTCTTTTTCCAGCTTCTTTTTTTGTTTCATAGTAATAGTGATCGCTATGAGCCGGAAGACGATTCACAGCAAATACGCTCGTATCCGAAAGCCAATCTAGTGTTGGTGTTACTGTCATCATGTATCAACCTCTCTTTTTACAAATTATCCTTTAACTGAACCCATCATTCCTGCAACAAAATGCTTTTGCATTAAGAAGAATACTAGGGCTGTTGGTAATGTTGCGATAACAATGGCAAGCATAATCATCCCGTAATCTGGCGTATAACTAGAGCCTAAGTTCGAAATTAATAACGGAATCGTTTGATTTTCTGGCGATTGAAGGATAACGAGTGGCCACAAGTAGTTGTTCCAGCTCGCCATAAACGTAATAATAGCTGCTGCTGCATACGTTGTTTTCATTGTTGGGATATAAATTCGAATGAACACACCAAGTTCTGTTAACCCATCAATTCGACCTGCTTCAAGCAATTCCTTTGGAAACATTTTTGTAGATTGCCGGAAGAAAAAGATGAGAAAGGCGGTCGTAATCGTTGGTAAAATCACCGCTGGAATCGTATCAACTCCGATAAACGGAAGGTATTGTGACATTGAACCAAACATTCTAAATAACGGAACCATTAAGGCGGCAAAAGGAATCATCATTGATAAAAGCAAAATGTTAAACACAACATCCTTTGCTTTACTGCGATAAATTTCAAAGCCATAACCAGCAAGTGACGCGATAAGCAACGACAGAACCGTCGTAGCAATCGATATTTTTGCTGAATTCATTAATGCCGGAACAAGATTCACGGTTTCTAATAAATTTTGAAAGTTTTCCCATAAATGCGATCCAGGTAGTAAACGTCCCCGTGTGACATCAACTGATTTATTCGTTGCACTAATAATCATCCAAAAGAACGGAAAAATCGAAACAATCGAGATGATAGATAAAATTAAATAGATAAAAAACCGCTTTACTTTATGCATTTTTATCACCCGCCGCTCTGAACTGTAATATTGAGAAGAATACGATTAACACGACGATGGCATACGATACAGTCGCTGCATATCCAAAGTCTGGTGTATATTTAAACGATAAATTATAAATGTATTGCGAAATCGTTAATGTTGAATTACCAGGTCCTCCACCTGTTATATTCATAACTTCATCAAAGAGCTGAAGTGTTCCGATAGTTGAAGTAATCGATGTGAATAAAATAATTGGTTTTAGCATCGGAATGGTAATCGTAAAAAACTGTCGCATTGGTGATGCCCCATCAATTTTAGCCGCTTCATAAATCGAAGGGTCAATATTTTGTAAAGAAGATAGATAGAAAATCATATTGTATCCTGTCCATCTCCACGTAATTGCAATAATAATCGTGACCTTAGCCCAAAACGGATCGGTTAACCATTGAACCGGTTGCCCGAGAAAAGATAAGTTCATAAGCATGACATTAATGAGCCCATCTGTTCCAAATAAATATTTGAAAATAACAGAATAAGCAACGAGTGACGTAACACACGGTAAAAATATCGCTGTCCGGAACCAACCTCTTGCCATAAGCTTTTTATCATTTAATAATACTGAAACTAAAAGAGCGAGGAAAATCATCACAGGTACTTGAACGATTAAATAAATGACTGTATTTTTAACCGCCGTTATAAAAACAGGGTCACTAAACAATCGAAAATAATTATCCAAACCTACATATTCCAAATTTCTCCCCGTTCCGGATTGAAACGATAAAAGTAACGCTGAAAACATTGGATAAAAATAAAAAATTGAGATTAAAACAACAGAAAGTAATATAAAAGACCAACCGATAATTCCATTTTTAAAACGAAGACTTCTCCCCAGTTTGTTTGGTTTCTTTTCTTTCATTGGGGGAGATTGCTGCGGGACTGATTTTGCTGTTTCCACTTGAAGTCACTCCTTTTTGGCAAACCCGAAATGTTGCAATGAACGTTTCGAGCTTTCTTTTTTATGTTTACTGCAACTGTAACGGACATACGTTCCGTTATTTCTGCTAAAATGCTAGATTTTATTATCTAACGGACATCTGTTCCGTTATTTCTGAGTTTTTGCTTTGTTTCACTCTGTTTTGACATAAATAACGGAACTAATGTCCGTAACGTTTTCTAAAACTGTTCTTTTCTTTAAAATAGCGGAACAGATGTCCGTAACTTATTCAACTAAAAAAGAAAAACTCGGAAACTCGCTTGTAGCCGGACTCCAAATGGATAGTAGGCAAAGCCGGCGAGTTTCCAAGCCCTTTCATTCAAACGCTTACAAAGATGTGATTATTTAATTTGTGTTTCTGCTTGAGTTTGTGCATCTTGTAACGCTTGGTCAATATCTTTT
This sequence comes from Alkalihalobacillus sp. LMS39, assembly GCF_022812285.1. Taxonomy (NCBI): domain Bacteria; kingdom Bacillati; phylum Bacillota; class Bacilli; order Caryophanales; family Bacillaceae; genus Alkalihalobacillus; species Alkalihalobacillus sp. LMS39. The sequence continues at coordinate 1,364,094 of NZ_CP093300.1, read as the reverse complement.
CCGTTTAGGTAATTTTGCATTTCTACTACAAGAATATCTTCAATAGCATACGTGTGTAGACCAAAGTTAACTTGTGGAATTTCTTCAGCCCATTGGGAGAAGTCAGCATAAATCATTTGACCACCGAAGAACTCGTCTTCTACTTGATAAGCATCTCCTTCAGCCGCTGGTAAATACGTTCCCATTGCTCCGATTTCCGTAATGAAGTTTTGGTATAGGTCTGTGCTTGAACCGAAAGTTTTTGTTAAGAAATCTGTTGCATCTTCTTTTCCATCAATATCTAGTACATACCATGAGCTTCCACCTAAGTTTGTTGCATTTGCCGAGTCAGGGAATCCTGGAAGACTTGGGAATGGAACGACTGCCCAATTACCAGCTTGAGATTCTTCTGCTTTAATTGACGGTGTAATCCAGTTTCCAGTTGGAACAGAAGCAACTTCTCCATTGTTAAAGCCAGCTAAGAATTGGCTCCAATCTGAAATCGGTTTTGATACGTCTTCAGTAATTAATTGTTTAAATACATCAAATCCTGCTTTAATTGCTTCATTCCCAGCAATATTTGGTGTTGCTCCATCTTCCTCTACATACCACGCACCTGCTGTTTGAATCATCATACGAACAAGGCCAAGGTCATTAGGATCAAGTGTTAGCATATGTTTTCCTGTTGCTTCTTTTACATCTTTTGCGATTGCAATGAACTCGTTCCAATCAATATCTTGTAAATCTTCAATAGCATAACCTGCTTCATCTAAATAGTCAGTTCTTACATATAAACCAGCAACTCCAGTATCAAATGGTAAACCGTAGTTCTCACCATCTAAACTTGTTGGAGCAATTTTGTATGGTGCGAAATCATCAGTGTTATACTCTCCTGTTATTGGATGGAAAGATCCTGGATACGCTTGCAAAAAGCTTTGTGCTCTATAATCTTCAATTAATACGATGTTTGGTAAACCACTTGTTGAACCAGAACTTAAGCTCGTATTTAATTTTTGGATAATATCATCTTGCGCGTATTCTATAACGTTAATTTCAAGGTCTGGATTGATTGATGCGTACGTTTCTTTCGCTAGTTCCATTGCCTTGATGTTAAAGTTAGGGTCCCAAGCCCAAACTGTAATCGCTTCCGCAGAAGTGCTTTCGTTACCACCTTCAGCTTGTTCACTAGAATTCGAAGATTCTCCTCCTGAACAAGCAGCAAGTAGCATGATACTTAGTAAAAACAATGTGACTAATACTTTCTTCATCTTGCATATCCCCCTTTGTTTTCGTATCTTTTTTGTTTTATTGTAAGCGTTTTCTCTCTTACAAATTAATCTTACCACCTGCTGACTTGAGGGAGTTATGACTATCTTTTTATCCTTTTGTGTTATTTTTATATATTGTTCATTGTAGAATAAAACTAATTTGTACTTTATTTAGATTTTTGTACTTATTATTCTTTTGTGGCTGGAAGTGTAATTCTCACCTTTGTTCCTTCCCCATCTCCACTAGAAAGTTCGACACCATACTTCTCTCCATATAATAATTGCACCCGCTCATGTACATTATTTATCCCAATTCCTGAAAAGTGTTGGCCTCTTGCTTTTTTCCGCGGAACGAGTTTATCTTTCGACTCTGATGCAATCCCATCACCATTATCCATCACTTCACAAACTAATTTCTCTTCTTCTTTCCACACCATAATGTGAATTGACCCACTCTCTTTTTTATTAAACCCATGGAAAAAGGCATTTTCAACAAACGGTTGTAAGATAAGTTTTGGTACGTTGTAGTCGATACAATCTGGAGCCACAAAGTAATGGACTTTAATTCGATTTCCATAGCGCTTTTGATTAATGAACACATAATTTTTTAAATTCTCAAGTTCCTGTTCCACAGTGACAATTTCATCAACATTTCCAATCGTATTTTGCAACAGAGAAATTAAAGAATGGATCGTGTCTGCTGCTTCTTCTTTACTTCCTTGTTGAACTAAAAATTTAATTGATGTTAACGTATTATAAAGAAAATGAGGATTGATTTGTTGCTGCAATGCAGCTAGCTCAGCATTTCTTTGTTTCTTCTGTGACGCCATCACTTGCTCTACATATTCATGCAATTCATCCAACATTGAGTTAAAGGCGATGCCGATCTGTCTTGTCTCATACGCTCCTGTTACAGTGACATACTGGTCAAAATCATGTTTTGAGGCATTTCCAATTTGTTTTACTAGGGAAGACAATGAATTCGTTAATTTCCTTGAAATAAAAAAGACAATGACTAAGGCAATGAGGACCGTTCCGAAACTGTATAAGCCGATACTCCTTTTATCGATAACAGCCGCACTTACGACATCCCGATTGATCGTATTTACAAGGTACATATCAAAAAAAGGAAGGTATTCTGCCAACACAATGTGTTCCTTCCCGAGCACTTCCATATTCGTATAATCTATTGAGGAATTTGCTACCTCTTTTGCCGCGTTCATTAACTCTTTATTTTCATGTCCAACCATTTCAGTGATATTACTCGAAACAATGTGACCATTATTATCGAGTACATACACATCATTTCCAGGACTAGTAAAAGTAAGATAAAACTTTCGGAAATCCTCTTCATTCATCGCAAAATGAACTGTCCCGTATACATTACCTGAGATTCTTTCCATAAGACCTTTAGAGGCGACGATAATTTGACCTTGGTCTTCTGTCTCATATGTTTGATATTGAAGCCACCTCGGTTCAGTCCATGTATTTCTCATGACCGTATGTTCAAGCCATACTTCATCAGAAAATGGCCAATACGAACGATCAGAAGAAAATGTAACACCGTTTATTCCCGTAATCATTATCCCTGTATCATACCGGTCAAAATTCGGTTTGACTAACTCCATTTGATTATTTAAAACATAATATGAGTTCATTAAGTCTCGATTCGTTTGTTCAGAAGAAAGAATCGTTCTCACTGTCCCATTTTGCTGTAAATGATTAGCAGAACGAATGATCGAATAATTATATCCTTCAAAATTTCCTTTAATTTGATTTATCACTTTTGCATTTGTAATGCTAAATGTATCAATAAATAGGCGTTCCGACATTCTGAGCGTTGACATCGTAATCGTAACAGAAACTGAGATTGTGATGACAAACGTAAGCAAGAACAGTTTTAAAAATAAACCGTTATATTTAAGTCTTTCGATTAAAGTGTTCATGGTCGCATTCCTACTTTACTAATTTTCTTCTATATTGACTCGGAGAATAGCCTGTCCCTTTTTTAAATACTTTGCAAAAATAACTATGATCAGAATACCCTACTTGAGCACTTATATCTGATATGGGTGCTGATGTTCGTAACAATTTTATCGCTGCATCAATTCTAATTTTATTTAAATATTCACTAAACCCTTCTTTATTATGACTTGTGAAATAAGTGGAAAGATAAGACGGATTAAAATGAAAATGTTTTGCTACCTCTGTTAATGTTAAAGGTTCCATATAATGCTCAGAAATATAAGCTAATAATTTTTTCATGTTTTCGTTTTCCACAGAAGATTGTTTATTCGAAACACAGTTTTCTGCCTCGTTTATAAATTGATCAAGAAAATCCAAGACTTCCTTGGCATACTTGGCTTCTTCAATTTGTTTCATTTGACTATACTTCGAGTTTTCTAACTCATTCACGTCAAAGCCAATATTTCTTAATAATATTGTGACATTAAAAATAATGTTGTTAATAAGCGTCTTATATTCATCAACATCCATCGTAACTTGGGTAGACAATGTCTTTCCATGCTCACGAATATAACGGAAGGCAGATTCAAACCGTTCCCGTTTCAATTCTTCTGTTAGCCATTCTAATTGAAAATGAGGGGGCTCCTCTTTGTCCTTCACGATATCTGATTGCAGAACAACTTGCTTTTCAGGTACGTAAAAACGATATTGGAATAGTGGTAACAGCTGCCGTTTATACATCTCTCCGATTTCAATGAAATTTGAAAACGGCTCTGTCAACATAAAACCAATTTTAGGCTGACGCTGACTGCACTCCTTTATTTTAGGAACGACATGAACAGAATCCTTATCCTTTACATTTAGTAAATAGAAACACGCCTCTTTCTCCACTTTCATAAAATAACTAATCGCATCATCCGTATTTTCAGAGAACAGCCACTGCACTAACTCTTTCACTTCTTCTAGTGCAGCTGGATTTTGGCTCAAATCTACTCCTAATAAATAAAAAATTTCATTTGGAAATACTTTTTGAACTTCTTCTATATTTTCACTAACATCAAAACCAGTGATAAGCTTGTCGATTATTTGTTCAATCGAAATGGATGTATCTTTCGTTTTATTTGTAATTTGAAAATCTGGAATTCGTTGCACAGCTGTTTTTAACACGGCTAATAAATTTTCTGAATCTAATTTCGGCTTTAAAATATAATCGACAACCCCACTTTGAAAGCTCGAACGAACATATTCAAATTCACCAAAACTACTAAGGACAATGACTTCTATATGAGGATAATTCGCCTTTACAATTTTCGTGAGTTCTTCCCCGTCCATGATCGGCATGACAATATCTGTAATGAGGATGTGCGGTTGTACCTCTTCTAACAGTTCAAGTGCCTCTTGTCCATTTGAAGCTTCTCCAACAATAAGGAACCCTTCTTCTTCCCAATTAAAGTAATGCTTAATCCCTTGTCTTATTAATGTTTCATCATCTACAATCATCACTCTGCACAGCTCTGAACCTTTCATGGCTTTTCCCCCTTTTTCCCTGTCCTTTTTTTGGTAACGCTTTCAAATGATAAGTTTATTATTTTTATAAAGAATAGAATAGAAATTATATTCTATCTTAGCACAAAAATAAATAATCGGGGATATGGCAACTTTGTGTAAACGAAAAAAGGAGCCTCGTTTGGCCCCTCCTTTATCAATTCTTATTAATAGCCGTAACCGTATCCTGGACTTGCCCAGCTAGCTCCAATGATAACTAGAAGGATAAATAAAACGACTAATAAAGCGAATCCTCCGCCGTAACCTGCTACTGCACCCATTCTAACATCTCCTTTGTTTTTTAATCATTACAATGACATAGTATGTTTTGTTTTTTTAGATGGTGTGGGCTCTCATGTAGTTCATATTTTCCCATGTGTCACGTTAATGGACATTTGTTCCGCTATTTCATCAATTATAAAGGTTTTCTTACCTTTATCGGACGTATGTTCCGCTATTTAACTAGAAACAGCAGCAAAATTTCCCGTTCTTGTTACTTTAACGGAACGTATGTCCGTTAGTATGTAATAAATGTTATTTACTCTTGATATAGCGGAACAGATGTCCGTAATAGCTAAAAATAAAAAAAGGAAGGACGTCGAATTGACATCCTTCCCTTGTTTTTTAACACTGTTTGTTATGATTAAACGATTTTTTCCTCTTTTCTCACTTTCCATAAGCGATACAAATGAGTCACAATTACCTTCCCAATCGCATAAGTTGGAATGACGAGCACCATTCCAACAATTCCAATAAAGCGTCCCGCCACAAGCACTAAGGCCATAACAGTAACAGGATGAATGGACATTTTTCTCCCAATGATTTGTGGTTGTACAAAAATACTTTCGATTTGCTGAATGACAACAACAATAATCAGGACTAAGAGGGCTTGCATTGGCGAATGAAGTAAGCCAACAATAACAGATGGAACAGCACCGATCCACGGACCAACATAAGGAATAATATTTGTAACCATACCAACCATTGCTAAGATTAATGCAAATTCCAAGCCAATACTTGAGAATCCAATATAATACAGAACACCGATAAAAGAACAAACAATCAATACACCTTGAATATAATTACTTAATGTTTCATCCATATTCGTTAAAATCGGCTTCACTTTATCCTGTTTATCTTCATTAATAAAATTTAATAAATAATTTGGGAGCTTTTCGCCTTCTTTTAATAAGTAAAATAGAATAAACGGAACAATAATTAAAATTAGTAACGTACTAAATACCGTTCCGATAAAGCCCATTGTATTTGAAATGATTTCGCCGACCAGTCCAGCCACAACTACTCCAATTTCTTCAATCCGGTCTTCCCAATTAAAGAAATCACCTAAACCAAAGCGTTGAATAAACTCATTTTCTTGAATACTTGCAATTAACAACTGGAGGTCTCTAATAATAACTGGCATACTCACAATTAGGTTAGAAAACTGCCTTTGTAGTTCTGGGCCAATAAAAGAAATGAGCCCACTGCCAAGGCCAAGAATGCCGACATACACTAAGAGAATGGCAAGCGTTCTTGACATTTTTTTATTTAATAACCGGACAATAGGTCGAAATAAATAAAACAAAATACCCGCTAAGAGGATGGGTAAAAACAAAGTTTGAAAAAATACGATAACGGGTTTAAATACCCAGTCAATTAACGTTCCCAAGTAAATAATTAAAAACAGCATGAGAACGATGGAACCAATTTGCAATATTTTTTTATACATATAAGAGTGCCTCCATTACTGCATTAACCTCATTTTTTCCTTTTTTCACACATCATAAAAAGTCGAAAAAAACAGAAAAATGATGAGGCTTTGATAGACATTATTATACAGTTAACTACTGTATAAAGCTACATCCATCTTAGAGATTAGAAATAAGAAAAACGCGGGAGCGTCTTTTCGTTTCAAGCGAAGTGTACGATGAAACAACAAACACATCCCATGTCCCATTTTTGCGGTCAGAGTAGCCGTTATTTGTGAACATGATACGGGTTTCCGTTTTTTAGCGGCCACAGGAGCGCTTATTCACGCAAAAGCAACGCTATTCCTAGCGATATATTATGAATAACGGCTCCTGTGTCCCCCAACGTTCCAAAACGCTAGCAATGTTCACAGATAACGGTTTTCTTGGCCGCTTACTTACCATAAACAACAAAAATGCTAACGCGATAACCCCGCCCAAGTGTTGAATGATTCATTTGGGTCTTTTCTTGCTGTCTCATAGTACTCATTTATTAGAGCATTGTTATACACAAGGAGAAAAACGCGGAACGTCTTTTCTTTCAAGCGGAGTGCAGAGCCATGCCCGCTTTTGATAGTGAACCCCAAGTGCTCTTCTTGGGGTGAAACGCGCAGGTGCGCAGCCTTGACTTAAACAAACATTTATATTAAAACATGAAAAGAATCATATTATAGAAGAGTCGAATCTTAAGTCATCAATTCAAGGAGATATAATTCCAATGGACATCAACCCACAAATCCATCTAACAACCGGACAATTCGCAAAGTTAATGCGTGTGAGCAAAGATACGTTATTTCATTACGATAAACTTCAAATCTTCTCACCAGAATTTATAGCAGAAAACGGCTATAGATATTATTCGATTTATCAATCCGAAGTTTTTTATGTTATTACTACGTTAAAAGAATTAGGAATGTCTTTAAAAGAAATTAAAGAATATTTAAATCATAAATCACCTAAAGAGTTTATTTCATTACTAGACAAACAAGCAGATAATCTTGATAAGAAAATCCAACATTTAAAAAAAGTTCAAAATATGATTAAACAAAAATCAAAATTAACAAAAGAAGCAATGAAAATAAACACCTCTGTAATAACATTTGAAGAACGACAAAAAGAAAGATTTATTGTTACAGAAGCAAAAGCGATAACAGATGAAAAAAATATATATGATTCCATTTTTCAACATATAGACTGTTTAATGTATTATAAAATCAACACATTTCATTTAGCAGGTTGGATGATTGACACGAAAAACATATTCGATGGAAAGTTAGATTATTATGATTATCTGTTCACACGAGTCACCGAAACTGGCTATTCTAACTTTACAGCGGAAAAAGGGACTTATTTAGTTGCCTATCATACAGCTGGCTACACTACTATTAGTGACAGTTTTAAGAAGATAATTGAATATGCACAAAGCAACAACGTTATTTTAGAAGGGTATTTTTATGAAGATATTTTGTTAGATGACTTATCTGTTCAAGGCTATGAAAAGTACTTAATCAAGTTGTCTGTCAAAGTAAAGCATTAATGTTCTATGATGTTGGAAAGAAAAGCCGGATTCTTTTTATAGCAACGACTGCTGCAACACTTCCAATAACCCCAGCAATCGCACTAGTTGACACATAGGTTACCGCATAATAAACACTCGTTCCCGTTAGACAATCAATTACAAAAAATCGTTTGAGCGCTGACGAGTGAATCGTGTAGAAAACCACTTGATTTTGTTTTTTCAATGCTGTCACCTACCCTTTTTATTCTTTTTACAGTATGAAAAAGAACAATGTCCTATTCCCAACCAAAAATAGAGGCAAAGTCACAATAATCCAACCACATCCTATTTGCCTCTGCTTAGTCTTCTTAAAAATAATGATAGAACTTCCTTTGTCTGAATAAGAAACATGCACAAACGAGAATTGACAAAAATTCAGCTACTGGAACCGCTAGCCATATTCCATTGACTCCCATGATTAGTGGCAAGACAAACAGACCAACGATGACAAAAACGAACGTTCGAAGTAGTGAAATTGTTGCTGACACTTTCCCATTCGATAAAGCTGTAAACAACATGGAAATAAAAATGTTCATGCCCATAAACAAAAAAGAAACTCCAAAGATGATAAATCCATCCACTGCAATGTTGTACACATCACTTCCTTTAGCCGCCATAAATTGAATAAAATATGGTCCAAACAACAATGCAAGAACATATACAATAATTGAACCTATACTCACTATGAGCAAACTAGATGTAAAGATTTTTTGTAACTGCACTTCATCTTTCCTTCCAAATTTATAGCTAATAATCGGAGCAATTCCTGCTGAGTATCCCATAAAAACAGCCGCTAAAATAAACATCACATATAGCATAATTGTCACGGCCGCCACCCCATCCACTCCAATATATTTAAGAAGAAGAAGGTTAAATGCGACTGTAACAACAGAAGAGGCTAAGTTGGAGACCATTTCTGATGACCCATTGATACAACTAGAAAGTAAAACTTTTCCTTCAAACCGAGGCCGAACAAAATATAAAGAACTTTCTTTACACAAAGAAAAGTAGACAAGTCCAAAGAGAGCCGGTATAGCAATCCCAATTGCCGTAGCAATAGCAGCACCTGCAATCCCCATTTGCATTTCTACAATAAAAACATAATCCAATACTATATTTGCCACCCCACCTAAAAACGTAACAGTCAAACCTAAATTAGGTTTACCTGCCGTGACAAAAAACAGTTGGAACAACATTTGTAGTATGATTAAAGGACTAGTCATTAACATAATTTTTCCGTAAATGTATGTTTCGTTAAATAGTTCCTCTGTCGCACCCGCACCAAGTATTTCTAAAATAGGGGTAATAAATAGGAGACCAATCACGAGAATAACGAATCCAATAGCCGTACCACAGCTCACAATAAACGTGAAATTCCGTCTTGCTTCCTCATCATTGTCCTCTCCCATTTTCCTCGCAATAATTGCACTTCCCCCTGTACCAAGCATTAACGCGATAGCCATCACAAGTCCGTATAGAGGAAAGAAAATATTGATAGCCGATAACGCTGTCGCACTCACATACCTCGCAACGAAAATCCCATCAATCATCGTATATATCGACATAAACACCATCAAACCGATTGTAGGTGCAGCATAAGCAAGTAATGATTGTAATGAATATTCCTTTCCTAACCCTTTTGACATTTCCATTATGATTTCATCTCCTATTGTTTCAATAAGATTATCGTAAAGTGTGGTGTTACACGATAGTCAATAGGAAAATGAAAGCCTAGATTATGACATAAGAAAAACGAAATGAAGGTATAGGGCATATGATACGAATATAACTGTATTCAAGTAAGGAGGGCTAAGCATGTCTTACCACAATTCTGAACTTACGAATTCTAGACTTAATTATGGTGCCTCTGCCCTATTGTTACTTGGCTCCATTCTTTTTTTGATCGGTTCTGGTATTTCCTTTTTTGTGACTCGCGACCAGCATTATGGAAAAGTACGTGAATACGAAAATCATTCAATAAGTGGTGGCTGGGGGTAACCTAATCATAAGCTCACATAACATAAAAATAAGCCCCTGTTAATTTGGAGGCTTATTTTCACTTTATTCTTTTTTATCAACCAAAAGCTTTGACTAGTCGATCATACTCTTCCAACGTAATTTCCATCACACCACCGTGCTTCGACTTAACCGGAATGTGTAAATCCGTTTTACTTTTTGTGAATTGAGCACTAGCTAAATCTGTTGTAAAGTATGGGATGTATTTTTTCTCGTTCTCATAATGGTCTAACAGTAAACACCATCTTTCTTCCCCTTTTACTTTAAAACATGCGGGACCTTCTACTCCGATTACCTCTTTTAAATTCGAATCCAGTTCAGTAAACGGTCCCCGCAATGAATCTGAAACTTCTACAGTAATGCTTTTCACCGTTTCATCTTTAGAAAACCGATAAAATGTACCGTCTTCCTCGATAATCGTCGTATCAATAACATGATTTTCTCTTTCAATATAAACTCTTGGTTTCGTGAAGGATATGAAATTAGTTGTTTTCGCATAATAGATTTTCTGTTTATCAGCCCCATAGTTTTCACGAGAAGCCCAAAACACAAAGAAATCCTCGTTTTCCTTATCATAAATCGCTTCCGGTGCCCAAACACACCCTGCTGTTTCTGGTCCAACTTTTACTAACCGTTGCTCTGACCAATGAACTAAATCATCCGATTCCCACACAACAACATGCTGGCTACCAGACTTCTGAACTTCTTCCCAGTCTTTCCGATAATACATCGATAAATCGGTCCCGATTAAATAGAATTTCTCTTCTTTTCGGGAGGGGATAATAAACGGATCTCTCACACCTTTTTCGCCTATTATTGATGTTAAAATTGGCTGCTGGTCATGTAACGTTTCCCAATGAATCCCGTCCAAACTAATTGAAAAATAAACTTGCTCTGCATCAGGACTGCTTGTTTCTTTATGAATAAAATGAACAAATAAATAAGCTTCATATGGAGTCTTTTTAGTCTTCATCAACGCTCCCCCTTCTTGTTGTAAAATTATATCATTTCATATGACACTACTAGGAAAGAAAGGGAGATATGGATTGTTTTTTTGAAGTTTTTTCACAAAAAGAAAAGAAGGTTGTTTACAATGGTTGCGTCAACTCTGTCTTCCCCTGTTTCTTTTCTTTCACCTGCTTTAATGTCGCTACTATTAAAAAGCTAACAATGACTAATAATAACCATGAACTTACTTTACCAAGATGGACTAGACTCCATGCCTCTGTTTGATTTGGATATTCCCAAGCCCCAAAGAAGGTTGCCACATTTTCAGCTATCCAAATAAAAAATCCGATAAGAGTGAATGATAGTACGATTGGCATCCGATAACGAGTTCCCCCAACCTCATAAATAACCCAAGATTTCCAAAAGACAATAATCACTAGTCCAAACAACCACCAGCGAATATCAATCCAATAATGATGAGTAAAAAAATTCAAGTAAATAGCAACTGCAAGTGGAACAACGACTCCAAACAGCGGCCAATTTACTAAATCAATCTTAAGCCTGCGCCATGCTTGGCAAAGATAGCTTGCAACACTTGCATACATAAACCCACTATACAAAGGTACATCCAAAATTTTGAAATAGCCGTCCTCCGGATAACTCCACGAGCCCATATGTACCTTGAAAATCTCAAGAGCTAACCCGATAATGTGAAACAGAGTAATAACGAGAAGTTCATCCTTTGTTTCAAGACCAGACTTAACCATGGCCCACTGCATGAAAAGACAAATGATGAGTAGCCAATCATAACGCGGTAACAATGGGAGTGTAATAAATTGTGTTACAGCCAAAGAAGTAAAAATAACAACCGGAAACAAACACGATAAAGCCTGCTCCCAACCAAAGCGAACAAGCTGTTCGAATGCTCTCATCGACTTTCCTCCTGGGGTACATCCTGATTTAGAATTATTATCAAATTCCTTAATATGCCATTTTGAATGTAGCATATAATTTATTGTTTAACAATAAATTTTTATTGAAAAATATGCCTCTCACAAAATAGTAAGCATCCAGACTCCTCCGTTCGGACATATGTTCCGCTAATTAAGTAAAAACAAGGTGATTATGATTTATTACGGACATGGGAAAGGTTAATTTTTGTTAATATAGCGGAATAGATGTCCGTTACTATCTGCTAAAGGGGTTTCTTTTATCAGGTGATAGATTTCCCCATCAATTTCTATTTTATATTCAGGGTCAGCCACATTTACAATACCGGGCTGTTTTTCTCCCATACTTACCGCTTCTTTAAGCATGTCAATGGTTTCAGTATTATCAATAACTATTGTTTCAGAACTACTATCCATAGGGTAAATCGTTACCACTTCTAATCTTGCAGTATTCCTTTGTAAAGTATCATCCTTCACTTCACTATTTTGTTTGCACCCAATTAAACTAATGATTAGAAGTAATAAAAATAACACCAAACTTAATTTTTCATAACATGCTCCCTTAATCGCTTTACGATATTAGACGATATAATCATTTAATCGTTTCACATATTTACTTATCATCCCTTAGCCCCTTTCCTTTCTAAGCTCTTTCAATAACCCAAAACACATAAGAACAATAATAAACGAAAACGGTAATGCTGTAATTAATGAAGCCGTCTGCAATCCTGTTAAACCACTTGCAATTAGCAATATCGCAGCAATCCCCGTCATTAATACGCCCCAAACCATTTGAATACCGATTCCAGGTTGTAACGCATTTTTGGATGTCATCATACCTAAGACAAATGTGGCTGATGCAGCTGATGTAATGAGAAAAAAGAAGATTAATGCAATCGCAATGACAGCTAGTACAATTCCAAGTGGAAATTGTTCTAACGTTACAAACAACCCGTTCGTCACATCATTCTCAACCGCTTCAACGACCGCTACCTCTTTTTCTTTTTCAAAATATAACGCTCCCCCACCGAAAACAGCCATCCAAGCAATCGCAACAAATGGAGGGACAAACAAAACACCGACAACAAATTCTCGAATTGTTCTTCCTTTTGAAACGCGCGCAATAAAAGTTCCTACAAATGGAGACCAAGCCATTGCCCATGCCCAATAGAAAATTGTCCATTCACTAAGCCATTCTCCATCTTCATTAGGATTGACGTTCAAGCTCATATCAATAAAATTTTGCAAATAGCCACCAATCCCATAAATAAAAGTGTTGACCATATGCAATGTTGGCCCAACAACTAATGTAAATGCCATGAGTAAAAACGCGACTGATAAATTTACTACACTTAACAAGCGGATTCCTTTATTTAAGCCTGTAATTGTTGAAACTAAATACGCAATCATTAAACAAATAATAATCATCATTTGCGTTGTTGTACTATCTGGAATACCAAATGTATAATGTAGTCCGCCATTCACTTGCATAACACCTAATCCTAATGTTGTTGCAACCCCTGTTGCCGTTGCAACAACAGCTAAAATATCAATGGTCTGACGCCATCCTTTGATTTCATATTTACTATTGCTTAGTAAAGGCTCAATACTGGCACTTATTAACCCTTGTTTTCCTTTTCGAAATTGAAAATAGGCTACGACAAGCCCAATTACACCAAAGATCGCCCATTGATGAATCCCCCAATGAAACATGGAGTATTGGATGGCTATATTCACAGCCTCATCTGTTTTACCTTCATATCCTGGAGGTGGGGAAGAATAATGCATGACTGGCTCTGAAACTCCCCAGAAAACGAGAGCCACCCCAAACCCCGCTGAAAATAACATCCCTATCCAATTGTAATAACTATATTCTGGTTTATCGTCATCTTTTCCAAGCTTTATCTTTCCAAAGCGACTAAGTGCTAAAAACAGACAGAAGCCAATAAAGAAAACGGTCACGACTAAATAAAATCCACCGAAATAAGTGGTAGACCAGTCAAACGCTGCTTCTGCATATGTAGAAAGTGTCTCGGGAAATGAAACACCAAAGACAATAAAGACAAAAATAATCAGAGCTGACGTCCAAAACACAATGTTAAACTTCTCTGCTAGATTTTTCATACCTCTCCCTTTCCATCCGCTTTTTCTTTTCTATTTCCTGCTCAAAACAAAATAAAACGTCCTCATGACTAGTTTTGATTTTCGAAAGAAGGGGATAGGAAAGAAAGAGAGACTTAAAGGAGAGAGCAATATTGTCAATTGATATTTTAGCAATGGGTGTGTTTTTTATCGCTATTCATCTATTATCAAATGAACTCATCCCAGCAGACCGAATAAAACGTTTACGATGGCTATCTTTGTCAGGTGGTTTTGCTGTATCTTACGTTTTTGTATACGTATTGCCCTCGCTTCATCGTGAACAGCAACAATTACAAGAATATCGCCATACCTTTGCAATGGAATCTGAGCTCTATTTTATCGGTCTATTAGGATTATTGTTGTTTTATGGGGTTGAAAAAATAGTCTCTGATGCCAATGAGAAAGGAATTGCCGATCGCCAAGCTTATTTTTGGTTGCAAACGATTTTCTTCACAATGTATAACACGTTAATTGCCTATACGGTCGTAGCTTCTTTTGTGGAGGGCATTCAAGCGTTGTTTTATAGTGTCGCCATTGGATTACACTTTATTGCAGTTGCTCATGATTTATGGAGAAAAAGTCCGGAACGCTATAATAAAGTCGGGCGATATGTTCTCGCTTCAGGGATTTTTACTGGTTGGCTAATTGCGATGTTGACTAAGTTTTCCGCTGTTACACAATCGATTATTTTTGCGTTTATTTCTGGAGCTATGCTACTAAATGTTTTGAAAAATGAACTACCGAAAGAACGTGATGCCCATTTTCCAACCTTCGCAGTTGCGATTGTTTCGTATACTTCAATAACATTAGGACTTAAATATTTTTTTCAATGGTAGATGTAAAAAAGGAACCCAACTATGTGGATTCCTTACTTTTCCTTGTTTGATTTTTGTTTATCATTGTACATCCGCTTATCCGCAACACTATACAATTGATCCATTGTTGTGCCATCATGAGGAAACTCAGCAACCCCCATACTGGCCGAAAGATTAATTTGTTGCTCTTTTGAAAGTGATAAGGGAATGGTTAGTTTCTCACGAATTTTTCTAATTAACTGATCTGTCTCATTCGGACAAAGCAAAAGAACAAACTCATCTCCACCTAATCTAGCAGCATGATTGTGACCTGTTGTGATTTCTTTTAAAATCGTTGCAATATGCTGAATCGCTTTGTCCCCTGCTTGGTGTCCATAACTATCGTTAATTAGCTTTAATTTATTCAAATCAATAAGGACTAGATTAAATTTCAAATTATCGTTTAATAGTTTGAAAATGTGGTTCTCAAACGCTGCCCGATTTGGTAACCCTGTTAATAAATCATGGTAAGCCAGATATTGAACCTTTTGTTCTTTTACTTTTGCTTCAGTAATATCCTTTACGATAACGAACTGAAGTGGCTTTCCTTCTACCATGATAAAATCCGAATCAATTAAGACCGTTAACTTCTCACCAACAGGATTAGTAAAGTTGATTTCAAAATCAACAAGTTTAATTTGTTTATCAAATCCGTTTTCATGCTCCCTCATAAACTTTTCCTTATCCACCCCACCGAGAAACGATAAGATTGGCGAATGCAGAAGCTCTTCTTTTTCAACACCGAAATATTTCGAGACCAGTGGGCTCGCCTCAAGAATGACCGCTTCTTTATCCATAATAATAATTCCGAGTGGTGAACGTTCAAATAAAATATTATAGCGTGTTTCATAAGATGATAAATAATCATATTTTGACATACTCAAAAAAATCGCAAATGCCCAAAATAAAGAACCGTGTGGAACAATATAACTTAAGAAATTAAAACTTGTATTTTGCAAAAGGATGCTCCCTATAAGAAACACAAGTGACCAAACAAAAAACGACAATATCCCCACAAACCATAATTTTGCAGATTTATTTCCCTTTTTCATTTCTTTTATAGTTAAAACGATATTAATAACAAGATAAGAAAAGTCAAGTCCCCACATGATAAGTAAACCTGGGCCAGGGGTGAACGTTAACGTTCCATTCCAATTAATCATCCAAGAATGAATAGGAAGGGTTAGTAAGCTCAAAATACCTGGTAGAAATAACAGCTTAAACCGATGTCCATTTTTTTTATCATACATATTTGTGTTTAATAACCAGAGATGTAAAGACAATAAAGCGGCGAGCATTACCGCACCATTGATCCAATAAATCAATATATATTCAAAAAATCTCGGATAAACGAGTATGTAGGTAAAAGTTCCTATGAACCACAGCGCGGAAAATAGAAACAATAAACTACACGTAATATGCTTTCTACTGTTTGAATTATTACTATAAACCATGCCAGCCAAAAAGATAAAAATAATCGCTGGAACTAGGTATAAAATTGTATATAATATAAGCTTCAACTAGCTCACCTACTCGGTAAAATAAATTAAATAAAGACCCTTCACAATAAAAATCGACATTACCTCGGTAAACAGGAATGTCGGAAATTACGCGAATGAGTTTAAATGTAAAAACAAAAAAAACTGCATCACAGCAGTTTTCCACTCAACAATATCGAGCAACCCGGCTGTCATACTGTGTTTAGACCCGTGGCTTTGCGTCCTATGCTTTCGCATAGTTTGCCTTTTTAAGTTACTTTTATTATAGTTCATTTTTACTAGATAGTAAATATACTTTCCACACTGAACTATGTCATTTTTCCTACTTGAGTGTTATTTTATAATACTTCATGACATATTAAAAACGCGGGAGCGTCTTTTCGTTTCAAGCAAAGTGCGGAGCCCTACCCACTTTTGACAGTGAACCCAAAGTGCTCTTCTTGGGGTGAAACGAGCAGGTGCGCAGCCTCTCTCTTCTAGAATAAGCTTTTCAATGCTTCATTGCTGGACCATAATTTTTCTTATCTTTCATAAAGAAAAACGCGGAGCGTCTTTTCTTTCAAGCGAAGTGCACAGCCCTGCCCGCTTTTGAAAGTGAACCCCAAGTGCTCTTTTTGGGGTGAACGCGCAGGTGCGGAGCCTTCGCTCTTCTAGAATAAGCTTTCAAAGCTTCACTGCTACACCAAAATTTTTATACTTTCTTATATTATAAAAAAAGCTGACGATTTTATCGTCAGCCACTGGTTCATTCTATTGATTTGGAATCATTACTTTTATTGGTTCTAATGAAACAACTTGACCATCACGATAATCTGTAGGATAAATCAGTAAATACTTCGTTTCACTTTTTATGCCTGTTTTAAAAACAGCCTTCTCGCTCCCTATACTGTAAAGAGAATTATTAGCTATCTCATTCCCTTTATCATCAACAATGTCAAACTTAAGTATATCCTGTGAAATATTTGTCTCATAGTATAACGCCATGTTAGAATGCCCGATCGTCATTGATTGCAAATTAAATGTATATGAATCATTTTTGGCTGTTTCATCAATTGAAATTGTCATAGGAGGAATGGAGACAACTGGAACATTAAATGTCCAGTTGCCTTCGACTCCGCCAATAGAGGTAAACGTAATGGGAAGAGTAAAGTCTTTTGGGAGTTCCTTTTCTGGATATTCCAATTCAATCGCTCCTATATAATCGTTACCAATCTGTTGCAGGCCATGATGTCCTCCACCCCATCCTACTCTGACTGGTCCTTCCTCATATAAGTAAAAATCATACTCAAAAGTAGAATTGTCGTCACCTAGTTCGCTTTTACTAATTAACTCTTCCCCACTCGCTCGAAACGTTATGCCAATATAAATTCCATCGAAAAATACACTTGTTAAAGTAAGAGCTACACCATTGTTAGTCACTGTGTGATTAATCTCCGTCACTAAGTGTTCGTTTTCAACAACTTGCCCCATGCTTTTGTTAAAACTTTCATAAAACTCACCAATTATCGGGACATTGGCTAAAACATTTGTAACCGGTGAAAAAACGAAGCCTAACGCTAAAACCATAGTTGCTGCTGCTGATAAAATAGAGAGCGAAAATCTTGTACGGTTCCGCTTATTTTTTTGTTTCCTCCCTCTATCAATGGCTCTATCGATTACCGCATAAACTTCATCTATTGGTACATCTATATCGTTTGTCTTATCCTCAAACCATTTTTTGTTCATAATGATACTCTCCTTCTAATATCTTTTTCAACTCCATTTTCGCTCTACGAAGGTACGTCTTAATCGTGCCTTCTGGCTTGTCCATCATTTCGGCAATCGTATGGATTGATAAATCATGGTAATAAAATAAAATAATGGCAGTTTGATATTTTTCATTTAAAAGCGAAAGTGCATCTGCTAAATCTAGCGCTCACTTCGGTCAGGAAGTCGTTGTTCAAGTAAAACAGCTACCGTTTCACTATCAAAAAGTTTCCACTTTTTCTTTTCTTCAAGGGAGCGGAATGCTGTTCGAATTAATATTTTTATAAGCCACGTACTGAAATACTCAGGATTCCTCAACCGCGTAATCGACTGATACGCCTTATATACCGTATCTTGAACAACATCTAGTGCATCTTCTTTATTTCGCACATATAAAAACGCAGTTCTATATAATTTACCACTCTCTTGCTTTATGAGTAATTCAAAGGCATACTCATCACCCTTTATCGCATTTAAAACTAAATTGTACTTTTCCATTTCAAAAACTCCTTTCGCCTATTAGAGCAACATTAGCAGGGAAAAGTTTCAAAGCCTGACGACCTCGTATATTTGGATACCATTTTTTAAACTACATTGTAATGAGGTTAATAAATTCTATACTTTAAATCAAACTATTAGCAAGCAATTGTTTAGATGGTTTTTAGTATTAATAAAGGAACAATATATTGGTTGTCTTTGAACATTTTTTCATTCATTACCCTTATGAAGGACACTTTGGCTCTTTTTCAATCAAGTTTTGTCCTTCATTAGCTTTATGAAGGACACTTTGGCTCTGTTCTAACCGAGTTTTGTCCTTCATCACCTTTATGAAAGACACTTTGGCTCTGTTCTAACCGAGTTTTGTCCTTCATCACCTTTATGAAAGACACTTCGGCTCTGTTCTAACCGTGTTTTGTCCTTCATCACCTTTATGAAGGACATTTCCACTCGTTTCTAACCGAGTTTTGTCCTTCATTAGCTTTATGAAGGACACTTCGGCTCTGTTCTAACCTAGTTTTGTCCTTCATCACCTTTATGAAGGACACTTCGGCTCGTTTTTAACCTAGTTTTGTCCTTCATTAGCTTTATGAAGGACACTTCTGCTCGTTTTTAACCGAGTTTTGCCCTTCATCCCTACCAAACTTCGAAAAAAATTATTGACGTTGACCTTAGGGAAGACTGTATGATTTTATTTAGCCGCTCTTTCAACTCACAGATTTACTTGAAACTTTTAGACGGCTATAGCGTAGTTCTTTTAAGATACTAATATGAGGAGATGTCAAATGGAAAAACAACAAACTCATTCCTTGAAAGCTTTTTTCTCACTTATTCTTTCTACAAACATACCTAAGTTAGCTTTATCGATCGGTTTAATTGGAAGTCTCTTTACTACACTCGTTGGGCTTACAATTCCTTTGTTAACAAGAGAGATGGTTGATGGGTTTTCGATGGAATCATTAAATGCCATGCTCATTGTCGTAATTGTGCTTGTTTTTATTCTTCAAGCAGTGACGGATGGGATTTCAATGTATGCTCTTGCTTACGTTGGGCAAAAAATTGTGGCAAGACTGCGGGAGAAAATGTGGTTCAAATTGTTACGGTTGCCGGTGAATTACTATGATAAAAATACGAGTGGTGAAACGGTAAGTCGGGTCGTGAATGATACTGGGATTGTCAAAGACTTAATTTCTCAGCATTTCCCGCAGTTTATCGGTGGGATTATTACGATTATTGGGGCTGTCATTATTCTGTTTATTATGGATTGGAAAATGACATTGTTAATGTTTATTGCAGTTCCAATCACTGTTCTTTTTATGGTTCCGCTCGGAATGAAAATGACAAAAATCTCACGAGGACTCCAAGATGAAACGGCTACTTTTACAGGGAATGTCCAGCAAACCTTAAGTGAAATTCGCTTAATGAAAGCATCGAATGCGGAACAAACAGAGGAAAAAAGAGGGCTAGTCGCCATTGATAAACTGTTTTCCTATGGATTAAAAGAAGGCCGTATTTTTGCTCTGATTGCACCCCTTATGTATCTTGTCGTGATGGTCGTTATCGTCATCATCATTGGTTATGGTGGAATCCGTGTTGCTGAAGGCACAATGTCAACCGGCTCACTTGTTGCCTTTCTGCTTTATTTGTTCCAAATTATTTTTCCGATTACGTCGTTTACGATGTTTTTCACGCAACTTCAAAAAGCGAAAGGAGCCACTGAGCGCATCATTGATATCCTCAACCTCGATGTTGAAGCGAGTCAAGCAGGAAAAGACATCGATATTTCCAATCGATCTGTTCATGTCAGAAATGTATCTTTTTCGTATAGCGATGACGAGCCTGTCATTCACAATGTATCTTTTGATGTGCAACCAGGAACAATGGTCGCTTTTGCCGGGCCAAGTGGTGGTGGGAAGTCGACGATGTTCGGTTTACTAGAGCGCTTTTATGAACCAACCTCAGGAGAAATTTTTATTGGGAACACTCCGATAACTGAACTATCGATGCACTGTTGGCGCACTCAAATTGGCTATGTGTCACAAGATAGTCCAATGATGGCAGGCACGATTCGGGAAAACTTATGCTACGGCTTGGAAAACCGTAAAGACATTACAGATAATCGCTTATGGGAAGTGGCAAAGATGGCGTATGCCGACCAATTTATAAAAGAATTCCCTAAAGGACTTGATACTGAAGTGGGGGAGCGTGGCGTTAAGCTATCAGGTGGCCAAAGACAACGAATTGCCATTGCAAGAGCTTTTTTACGAGACCCGAAAATCTTAATGATGGATGAAGCTACCGCGAGCTTAGATAGTCAATCAGAAGGAATCGTACAGCAAGCATTAGTGCGGCTAATGGAAGGGAGAACAACCTTTGTCATTGCCCATCGACTCTCCACAATTGTAAATGCGGATAACATCATATTCATTGAAAAAGGTGAAATCACAGGAATGGGGACACATCAAGAACTGATTGAAACCCATGAGCTTTACCGTGAGTTTGCGGAGCAACAGTTGACGTAAAGATAGAGGATAAAGCAGTTAACAAGGGTTAGCTGCTTTTTTATGTTAAATTATGTAAAGCTGTAATATCAACAGGAAGTGCTTCATAATCAGCGAACTTACATTGTTATCGAACAAATGATAAATAGAGGTGAAGACAATGAGTAAAGAAGATTTGGACACCACAATGAACAACTTAAAAAACCCTCAAAAAGAAGTTGCACTAAAAGCTATCAAATCAATAAGCTCCAAAAAAGAAAATGCGCTACCAACTCTGCGACATACTTTGCAATCAAGTGAAGATGAAGATCTTGTCACAATGGCGCTCGTTACCCTCGGAGAAATAGGACGTATAGCAAAACCAGCAATTCCAGAAGTACATGTTAAACTTGCTCACCCAAATTCACAAATCCGTATGGCTGCCGCTTTATTTTTTGTACGTCTTGGAAAAGCGAGTATCCAACCTTTAAAGGATTCACTCCAAAACTCTAGCAATTTAAATGAACAATTTTGGGCTTGCTGGGCATTGGCGATGATTGATAGTAAAAAAGTAAACCAAAAAGGACAATCTATTTTAATTGAGGTTGAAGCAAAAACGGATGACCTAATTGAAAAGGCAGCTGCTCAAGAAGCACTTGCCAAAATTATCGGACTTGAATTACATGAATGATACTTTCGGCAAATTGTATTTATAACCAACCTACAGCAACGTGTTCTTTCTCGCACATTCCCGTTCGGACATATATTCCGCTATTTAAAGAAAAAACACCACTTTTCAATTTTTAACGGACATACGTTCCGCTACTTGCCAAGAGCATCCTTCTGTAACCCTCTTTTCTTAAAAGTAACGGAACATATGTCCGATAACTTTTGGAGAACGTTACTTTTTGATGAAATAGCGGATCGTATGTCCTCTGACTGGGTTGTTTTTCTGCATCACCACCTGCCCCTATCCACTGACAACAGAAAAAGCCTCGGAACATACTGATTCCAAGGCTTTTGAACCCTTAACTTCCTCTCCGCTCAATTAAATTAATCCCAACGCCCATCGCAATTACGCCAATTAACAGCATAATCAAAAGCTGCATCAACACATCTTGTAAACTCGCTTGATAGAAAACAACAGACATAAGGGCTTCCATTGCATGAGCCATCGGAAATAAATCAGCGATAAACACCAACACTGGATTTGTAATAGTGCCTGGCATCATATACGCTCCACTGATGAGCGGGATGACTGGGATGAACGACGGGTAAATTGAATAAAATTGCTCTGGAGTCCGCACAATCCCGGTAATTAACATCGCTAAACTAATCATGCTGAAAATGAAGCATGCTACTATAAGGATAACTAAAGGAAAATTATCGCCAACCTCATAGTTCAATACATATTTAAATATGAGCAATACGACAACAAGCTGTGCTAACGTAATAAAGAAACTGTAACATATATACCCACTATACATTTTCGTTTTACTTAGTGGTGATAAAATCATACGGTTCCATACACCAGACACTTTGTCATTTGTGACATTGTTTACTTTAAACCCTAAAATAAACATAGAGATTAACAACGAGAACGCAAACATTAATTGAACACTAATATTATACTTAGGGATTTCTTCTGTATGCAGTCCCTGTACTTCTACCTGAAACGGACCTTCTGTAAAATAAGCTTCAATCTCGGAGCGAACTTGTTCGTCTCCTTCTGCATCTACAATCGCACGAATTTGTGCTTCTTGATGAAAGACTTTATGAACATGATGCTGAACATAAGCAACACTTGATAATTCACTTGTTGTGACTAATCGATAATCATGTTCGAATAGCTTTACGGCAATATCTGCTTTTCCATCTTTTACATCCTCCCGAGCTTGTTTTGCATCTACTACAACAAAATGAAACGAATCATCCACATTTAATAACTCTTCCCATTTCGCTTCAATTTCAGCTGCATTCGGTTCCTCGCTAAAAATGGCAATCGTAGTTGGGATGTAAGCACCACCTGCAAATAAAAGCGTCGCTAAAATACTACCGGCAATAAACAATAAGAGGACAAAAGGATTGCGTTTATCTTTTGAAAACTGTGCCCATATAACTGATTTCATTTCGCTTCCCCCCTATTTGGATAATATGCGACACTCCAAACTATACAAAGGAAGAAGAACGCTAATAAAACGATACTTTGGAATAGCAACGAAGTAACATCTTCAAACTGAACCCATTGTGTAAACATGACTAGTATTTGACCGTTTGGTGTCCATTCTCCAATTTGCTTGAGCCAATCAGGTAATATATAAATCGGCACAAAGTTTCCACCTAACACCCCTAATATTAAAATGACAAACATGACGATTCCATTTAATATATCAGTGTTCTTCACCTTTAACGCAATAATGGTATATACTGCGGTCATACCAGAAACAACGATCGAAAATAAAGTTACAATCGCAACTGTTCCAAGCCAAAAGCTTGCTGACCGCTCAGGGAAAACGCCTAACAGAAAATGTGACACTAAAAAAACAAACATGATTTGCAGCCATACTAAAAGAAAGGACGAGACAACTTTTCCAGTGAGAAATAAAACAGGACGACTATCCGTTAACAAAATCCGATGAAACACTTTTTGTCTAATTTCTTCACCTGTTTTCGTTGCTACTGTTCCAGATAAAAATAAAGCAAACAACACTGCCATCGTAATCGTGAAATATTGTGCAATCGTAAAGTTGTTGCCCCCTTCTGTTTCCTCGATTCCACCAACTGGTACTCTCATGTCTAAATTCTCATTGATTCCTATCTGTTGAATGGCTACTCCAACATTCATCTGATCCATAAACCCTTCAATCATTTGATAAAGCACACTTGTTTGAATGTTTTCTTTTTCAAGCTTATAAATTAATGATATGGTTGAGGATTCCCTTGTAAAAGCAGCATACAAGCTATCCGCTGTATAGCCTTCGGGAATGAGAAGCATCCCATCCATTTCTCCTTCTTCTACTTTTCTAACCGCTTCATCTTCAGAAAGCATATGGACCGTTGCCCACTTTCCTACTTCGTCACTTTGGAGGTAATCTAGCAACATCGAAACAGGACGAAATGCCTTTTCTTGTGCGATAATGGCTGCTTTTTGCTCTTCTCCTATTGCATCATTGTCTACTATTTTTTCCTTAACTTGATTCCATCCGCTCTCTTCATCATCAAGATGAACAACAGCTAATTGTAAATCCATCTCCTCTTCTTCTCCACTAAATAAACCGGAAAATGCAAAATTTAAAACGACAACCAAAATGATCGGAAGGAGAAGGACAACTAACATTTCTTTTCGGTCACGCCAACATAGCAACAAATCTTTTTTTATAAAACTTCTCATCGTCCCTCCTCCTAATCTCGTAATGTTCGGCCAGTTAAGTGAAGGAATACATCTTCCAAACTTGGCGTCTCTGCTTGATATTGAACAATTTGTACTTGATGACTGTCAGCCACATGGACAAGCTCTCGAATGAAATGGCTTCCTTTTTTCGCAATGATTTTCAATTGTCCTTGACTAGCTTCAATTTTACGAACCCCGTCAATGGATTTCACTTGTTCTACAAACGCTTCATCTAGCTTACTGACCTCGACTTTAATCGTATCTTCTGTGGATAATATGCTCAGCAATTCCTCTTTTGTTCCAGCGGCAATGATTTCACCGTTGTCCATAATGTACAACCGGTCACAAAGCTGTTCCACTTCCTCCATATAATGACTTGTATATAAAATCGTTGTGTTATCTTTTTCGTTTAACATGCGCACTGTTTCTAAAATATGATTTCGAGATTGTGGGTCAATTCCAACTGTCGGTTCATCTAAAATTAAAATTTTTGGTTGATGAAGTAATGCAGCGGCAATGTTGATTCTCCGCTTCATTCCACCAGAAAATGTTTTGACCACATCTTTTTGACGGTCTTTTAAGCCGACAATGTCTAACGCTTCTTGAATATTTTTTTCTAACTCCTTTCCAGTTAAATTATAAATCGAACCAAAAAACTGCAAATTTTCATAAGCAGATAACTCCTCATACAAAGCTATTTCCTGGGGGACAACCCCTAAAATTTTTCGAAGCTCACTCGGATTATTAATCGTGTTCACACCATTCAATTTAATTTCACCCGTTGTCGGCTTTATTAATGTCGAAATCATCGATATCGTTGTTGATTTTCCTGCACCATTTGGTCCGATTAAACCGACAGACTCCCCTTGATTTAAATATAAGCTTACATCTTGCACCGCTTTTTTCCCTTTAAAAGACTTGCTCACATGTATCGTCTCAAGCATTTGATATGCCTCCTTTTGTTCATCGTAACTCTTTGTAATGCCATCATAAATCAAAAAAACCAAAGTCACTATTGACTCTGGTCACTCATTCGTTAGTCTTATATTACTTTTGTCACTTTTCTTTACACGAGACGATGTCGAATCGCATAAATCGCGAGTTGTGTCCGATCCCTCAGTTGCAATTTCTCTAAAATGTGACTTGTTTGATTTTTTACTGTACCAACGGACAACCCTAATCGTTCAGCGACTTCTTTATTATTTAACCCTTCTCCAATACAAGTTAAAATCGCACGTTCTCTTGGTGTTAATGTTGGATCAACGGTTTCTTCTTTTTCATGATTTAATAACACAGGCATAACTTTAGCAGCGACATGGTCTTCTAAAGAAAGCCCCCCATTTAGTGCGCTTTTAATCGAGCGAATTAAAGACTCCGTATCCCCATTTTTCAGCATATACCCGCTCGCACCAAGCTTTAACGCATCGAGTACATACTCATTATCATCAAAGGTTGTAAGCATGACAATCTTCATATGTGGAAAGCGCGAACGTAACACTTTCGCTGCTGCAAGTCCGTCCATTTCAGGCATTCGGATATCTAATATCGCAATATCAAACTGTTGCTTCTCACATAAACTTACCGCTTCCTTCCCATTATTC
Organism: Alkalihalobacillus sp. LMS39; assembly: GCF_022812285.1. Lineage (NCBI taxonomy): Bacteria > Bacillati > Bacillota > Bacilli > Caryophanales > Bacillaceae > Alkalihalobacillus > Alkalihalobacillus sp. LMS39. The sequence continues at coordinate 1,337,906 of NZ_CP093300.1, read as the reverse complement.
GCTTCCCCTGTTACCGTAATTTCTTCATCAGTTTCAATCATCATTTTTAAGCCTTGACGCACCATCACTTGGTCTTCTGCTAATAAAACTTTAATCATGTCATCCCCTCCGTTCCGTTAATCGAATGATACCTCTGACGATAAATTCATTCCGGTCATATTCAATTTCTAATGTTCCACCGACTTGCTCGATACGCTCTCGCATCGCTTTCAACCCATATCCTTCATGAAAAAAAGGATTAGGCGGAGCTTGATTCGAAACTTCGAAACGGAACACACTGCCACCCGGTGACTCAAACATAACCTCTGCTTCACGAGTCGAACTATGCTTCATAATATTCGTTAGCGCTTCTTGGACAGCACGATAAATGGCAAATGACTGTTCTCCTGATAATGGCGCGGCAAAAGCCCCATGTTTTACAGAGAAATGAATTTTCATAAAGCTTTCCATTTCTAACTTCCGAATTAATCGGATAACCCCTTGTAACCCACCAATATCACGTTGCTTAAATGATTTCACCGCTCGTCTCGTTTCATCCAAGCTTTCACCAGCCAAGTTTTTCAGAGTCCCAATTTTCTCTTTGTCCTTTTCTTCCGCTGACAAACGGAGGGCCTCTAGCTGCATGAGCAGGGCGGTCAATTTATGCCCAACCGAATCGTGGATTTCATGCCCAATTCGGACACGCTCATCTAGTCTCGCTTGCTCCTCCTCTATAACAAGCTGCCGTTTCATTTTTCGATATTCATCAAGTAAGGCATTATGCTGTTTTTGGATTTCTATTAAACGGATATGACCCGTTTGATAATAAAAACAAGCAAGAATTACGAACAAATAAAACAAACTACCAAACCCATATTGTGCAGTTGTTACCATTGCTTCTGAAACTAAGAAAACAACGCTAATCATTTGAACACCTAAGACAATCTGACTTTTAACACGGTCCAAATAATACACAGCCTCAGCAAAAAGTAGAGCATGAAGTAATAACACAAATGGACTTAGCCATTGTTCTGTTGGATAAAAAATAATGAATAGCGATACTAACTGTACGCAAAACAGTCCAGTTTGTATCCATTTTTTTTCAGAAAACAGTGGTAAAATGAACAAAATAAGAAAAAAGAGGCTTAGGCTGGATATTTGCGCTTCATTTATAGTTGATAATTGAAGGATGGCCAAAGACCATACTAAGAAATGAATGGCTAGCCAGATGAAGTAGAGTTTCATATTAATCTCCTTTGAAGCAATTATTGAATATACTGTTTTTAGTAAATTATACTATTTTTCATCCTAGTAAAGTCAAAAAAACTACATCTAATAAAGGAATTACAACTTAATAAAGAAACGGTTCCTAACAACATTTAAGATAGGAGGAAAGCTATTGAGCTCTATAATCAAATTACCACTCAATCATGAAGAAAAATCCAAACTACGAAAAGCAAAAATAAAGATAAGCGAATTACATACTTTTACTGTCGATCATATTAGCGAACTCTTAGACATACCACTTGAAAAAGCCAAGACTTTAAAAGGGCTAGCAGAGTTTCAAACTATTCCTTCGATTGGCTATAAGTTAGCTGAAAAACTAGTATTTCAGTTGAAGCTCTATTCTCTAACTGAAATCAAGGATAAAGATGCTGCTCACCTTTTTGACCAATTGGAACAACAACTTGGTGTATGGACTGATAGTTGTGTCGAAGACCAAATCCGGTGTGTGATACACTATGCCAAGAATCAGAACTCTAACAAGCAGTGGTTTGATTTTACAGAAGAAAGAAAGATGTATCGCGAAAAATATGGCTTTCCAGAGACACGACCTACAAAGGCTTGGTTTGACAAAGAATGACCATCTTACTAAAAAGAACGCTTAGAATTTAATCTAAGCGTTCTTCCACACTTTAACTCTTCATCTTCGGGTCTAATGCATCCCTTAGCCCATCTCCCATTAAGTTAAAGCCAAGAACAACAAGCATAATACACACTCCTGGCACAACTAATGTCCATGGTGCTAACGTTAAGAAGTCACGAGAATCAGCAAGCATTTGGCCCCACTCTGGTCTTGGTGGCTGAGCACCTAAGCCAAGAAAACCGAGTGCTGCTGCTTCTAGAATGGCTGTACCAAAGCCTAACGTTGATTGAACAATAATCGGCGCGATGCTATTCGGTAAAATATGATGCAATATGATTCTTCCGTTTTTCATCCCTTGTGCTTTTGCCGCCATAATATATTCTTCTTCTCGTAAACTGATAACCTTTGAACGAACTAACCTCCCGAATATCGGAATGTTTATAATGGCGATGGCAATTAATGCATTTTGTAAAGATGCGCCAAGAATCGCTACAATCGCAATCGCGAGTAAAATACTTGGGAAAGCTAGTAATATATCAAAGATTCGAGAGATGAGCATATCGACCCAACGCCCATAGTAACCCGCTATAATTCCTAGCAATGTCCCGAAAACTAATGCCCCTGTTACCGCAAAGAAACCAACCATTAAGGATACTCTCGCACCGTAGGCAATTCGAGTAAAAATATCTCGGCCAAGATGGTCTGTCCCAAGCCAATGCTCGGCTGATGGTGGTTGCAATCGATTCACGACATTTTGCTCTGCATACGTATAAGAAGTTAAGAGTGGTGCAATGATGGCCACTAAGACAAAAAAGACGATGATGGAAAATCCTATGATGGCGAATCGATTTTTTCTTAATTGTCTAAATGCATCTTTCCAAGGGGAGACCGCTTCCATTTCCTCAGGGGTGGTCATTCTTTTTGTCATTGCATCACCCTGAGCTAGATTCGTTGATTGTTCACGTTTTTTTAACATTGACATCGTATCCCCCCTTAGTATTTAATCCTTGGATCAATGAATTTATATTGAATATCAACAATGAGATTAATCATGACAAAGATAAAAGCAATGACTAAAATCCCAGATTGAATGACAGGATAGTCCCGGTAATTAATTGCTTCATATACATATCGACCAATACCTGGCCAACTGAAGATCGTCTCTGTTAAAATAGCTCCACCTAAGAGAACACCTGTTTGTAAACCGATTACTGTTAAAACAGGGATAACGGCATTTTTTAATGCATGCTTATAAATAACTAGGAATTGCCCTGCCCCTTTGGCACGAACCGTACGAATGTAGTCCGATTTCATGACTTCAAGCATACTCGAACGAGTCATCCGCGCAATAATCGCCATCGGTATCGTTCCTAGTGCGATACTTGGGAGCACTAAATGTTTTAATGACGTCATCACACGTTCAAAATCCATATGAAGGAGAGAGTCGAGTACATAAAAATGTGTAATGGCCTCGATCGGGTCGCGACTGTTTTGTCTTCCATATGCCGGTAGCCATCCTAGTTCTTGTGCGAAAATCCATTGTTCCATTAAAGCTAACCAGAATACAGGGATAGATACACCAACTAAAGCAATGAACATCGCTAAAAAATCAAACCACGAATTTTGTTTCCATGCGCTAATTATTCCGGCGTTTACTCCAATAATGACCGCAAACAACATCGCAAACAACGATAGTTCAAAGGTAGCTGCGATATACGGCCAAATTTCACTCGAGATTTCTGCTTTCGAACGAAGGGATGTCCCTAAATCACCTTGAAGAAGTCCAGAAAGATAAAGTCCATATTGAACGAAATATGGTTTATTTAATCCCATACTTTCTTCTAAATCAGCAATCGCTTGTTCTGTCGCGGTTTCACCAAGTATCACTTGAGCTGGATTTCCGGGGATTAAATGAACAATGGAAAATGTAATGAGTGTCATCCCAATAAGAACTGGCACTAATAACGCGAGACGTCGCAATATATAAGTAAACAAAAACTTCACCCCAGTTCCAATGCTTTTTTTGTAAAGAAAAGGTAGTAGCTCGACACTACTACCTCATGCTGTCGAGAACGTTTCGATAGCTTTATAATTCAATTCTTACGGACATTGGATCCGCTATTTGAGCTGAGATTGACGTTTGTCCAATGTTAACGGACATTCGTTCCGTTAACAATAGAAAAACGAAGTCGTTTTCCCACTACTATCACGAAGTAACGGAACAGATGTCCGTTACATTTGAAAAAGGCGTGTTTTTTACGAAATAGCGGAATACATGTCCGTTATGATTGAAAATAGAAGGTAGTAGCTTGAAAACTACTACCTATTTTCTTGTATTAGTTCGCTAATTCTACTTCTGTTAATGGTTCACTTGTTGATGGATGTGGGACGTAATTTAGTACGTTGCTTGAAGTCGCCATCACTGGTGTAGAGTGGACTAATGTTACCATTGGTGAATCTTCAGAGATAATTGCCTGTGCTTGTTTATAGAGGTCTGCTCTTTCATCTTGGTCCACCGCTCTTTTTGCTGCATCTAATAGTTTGTCAACTTCATCATTTTGATAGAAAGAACGGTTACTACTTCCAACGTTCGAGCCATGAAGTAAGCTACTTAAGAAATAGTCTGGGTCTCCATTTGTTCCAGACCAGCCAAGCATGTAAAGCTGTTGCTCCCCGTTCATTGTTTTCTCTAAATATGGCGCCCATTCTTCACGTACGATCGTTGCATTGATACCGACTTGTTCTAGATTGTTTTGAATGATTTGTGACACCGTCTCTGGGTCTGGCATGTAAGGTCTTGCTACAGGCATTGTCCAAAGCTCAATATCTAATCCACCTTCATAACCAGCTTCAGCAAGTAATTCTTTTGCTTTTTCTGGATTGAAGCCATACCCTTCTACATTGTCGTTATATCCTAAATATCCAGGAGGTAGTGGATTTTTCGCCACATTTGCATACCCCGCATATAACGCTTCACCAATGGCTTCCTTATCGATCGCATAGTTAATCGCTTGACGTACTTCCACTTGGTCAAGTGGTTCTTTCTGCGTATTTAATCCTAAATAGGCGAAGTTATTTTCCGCACGAGTTAAAAGCTCCAAGCCGTCTTCTGCTTCAATTCCCGCTGCATCATCAGGATTTAGTCCATCCATAATGTCAATCTCACCTGAACGAAGTGCAATTAATCGAGCAGCGTTATCAGGAATGACTTCAAAAATAACGCGTTCTAGCTTTGGATACCCTTCTATACGATAGTTCTCATTTTTATCTAAAATAATGGAATCATCTTTGCTCCAGCTTACAAACTTAAATGGACCTGTACCAACAGGGTTTTCGTTAATTTTTGAACCATACTCTTCAAGTGCTGCTGGTGACGTAATTCCAAAATAACTCATCCCTAAGTTTTGTAAAAAGAAACCTAATGGCTGATTCAAAACAAATTCAATTTCATGGTCGTTGATGACATTAATTTCATCAATGACATGCCCTTCATCCCCTTTGAACCCACCAAACATCGTGCCATACATCGAATACACATACCCTTCATCAGTAAATGCATATTCATGTTCTGGGTCAGACCAGCGCTCAAAGTTTGTTTTTACAGCTTCTGCATTAAAATCGGATCCATCATGGAAGGTCACACCTTCTTCAAGATAGAATGTATAGTTTAAGCCGTCCTCAGACACTTCCCAATCATGAGCTAAGCCGGGAGTAAGCTCAAAGGACTCTTTATCAAATTGCAGTAACCCTTCTAATACTTGGACTGTTACACGAGATGATTCCCCGTCTGTTGTACTACCTGGGTCTAAACTTTCAGAATCTCCACCTCTAGCAAACACTAACACTTGTTCACCAGACGCTTCTTGTGTCCCTTCACCTTCATCCTCGGAATCTACGGCTTCTTCTGCTGGCTCTTCTGCCGGTTCATTATCGGTCTCCTCGCTATTGCTGCAAGCTGCAAACACGAAAAGAAAAGCAAGCATCATGGCAAATAAACATGACCATTTCCATTTCATTCATTTTTCCCCCTTAATTTTTTTAAAAGATATAGATATATCTGTTGCCTATTTATTCATATAAATGACAGGCAACAAAATGATTATCATCTACTTGTTGAAACTTAGGTTTTACCTCTTTACAACTATCAATCACCTCTGGACATCGTGTATGAAACGGACAGCCAGATGGCGGATCAGCAGGACTTGGAACATCCCCTTTTAAGATGATCCGTTCTTTTTTTATATCCGGATCTGGGAGTGGAACGGCAGAAAGAAGTGCTTTTGTATAAGGATGCTTCGGATTCTCATAAAGACGGTCTCTATCTGTAAGCTCTACCATTTGACCTAAATACATTACGCCGATTCGATCACTAATATGTTTAATGACACTTAAATCATGAGCAATAAAAAGATAGGTTAGTTGAAATTCATCGCGGAGTTTTTCCATTAAATTCAAGATTTGCGATTGTACGGAGACATCTAACGCGGATACAGGCTCATCACAAATGATGAGTCTCGGGTTATTCGCTAACGCTCTCGCAATACCAATTCTTTGTCTTTGCCCGCCACTAAACTGGTGTGGGTATCTTGCCGCATGATAACTACTCAATCCAACAACTTCTAATAATTCATGCACACGTTTTTTTCGGTCTTCTTTTGAAGTCATCCCGTGTATTAACAATGGTTCACTTATAATTTTTTCAACGGTATGCCTTGGATTTAAGGAAGCATATGGGTCCTGAAAAATGATTTGCATATCTTTTCGCAGTTGCCTCATTTCTTCCGCCTTCAGCTTTGTCACATCCCGCCCAAGAAAGTTAACTTCACCTTCTGTCGGTTCAATTAATCGCAAAATTGATTTTCCAGTTGTGGACTTCCCACAGCCCGACTCCCCAACAATTCCAAGAATTTCACCTTCCATAACGGAAAAGGAAACGTCATCAACCGCTTTGACTTCACCAACTTTGCGACCGAAAAGTCCGCCTCGGATATCAAAGTACTTTTTCAGCCCTTTTACTTCCAATATTGGCTCAGGCATTAGCAACGTCCTCCTCCTTCTTCTCGTATAAAAAACAACGACTTTTTCGATGATTTTCTAAAGAAAGTAAAGCGGGGTTCTCATTGAAACAACGGGCAAACGCCGACTCACACCTGTCAGCAAATCGACAGCCCACTCTCCCCATTTTCGGCTTCGGCACTGTCCCAGGGATCGAATACAGTGTTTGCTCTCTTTCGTGAAGCTTTGGCAAAGAACGGATAAGACCTTTGGAATATGGATGCTTTGGACTTTTTAAAATTTCACGAGTTGTCCCTTCCTCTACCACTTGACCAGCATACATCACGATAACCCGGTCACATATTTCCGCAACAACGCCAAGGTCATGCGTGATTAATAGAATCGCCGTTTCGTTTTGTTTATTTAAATTTTTCATAATATCTAGAATCTGTGCTTGAATCGTGACATCTAGTGCTGTCGTTGGTTCATCGGCAATCAGAAGTTCTGGGTCACAAGACATCGCAATCGCAATCATTACCCGCTGCCTCATCCCCCCTGACAACTGGTGCGGATACTCATCAATAACCGCTTCCGCTCTCGGGATTCCAACGAGTTTTAACATGTCTATCGCTTTTCTGTGCGCTTCTTTTTTGCTCATTTTTTGATGAATCAAAATTGCTTCTCTCATTTGATTCCCAATCGTAAACAACGGATTTAACGAGGTCATCGGTTCTTGGAAGATCATTGAGATTTCGTTCCCACGAATTTTTTTCATTCGTTTCTCTGTTACCTTTGCTAGATTTGTTCCTTTAAAATTAATTTCACCCGAAACGATCTTCCCAGGCGGTTTCGGTACAAGCTGCATAATAGAAAGTGACGTTACACTTTTCCCACAGCCCGACTCACCGACGATACCTACGACTTCTCCTTTATGTACACTTAAGCTAATCCCATCCACCGCTGGAATTTCTCCACTATCTGTAAAAAAGTGAGTGTGCAACTCTTTTATTTCTAACACAACATCCGACATGAATTAGCCCCCCTTCATGACACCAAATAGCAAATGCAATCGGAAAATCTTTTAGAAAACTATACTTCAAACATACTCAAAAGCTTGACCAATCATTCCTCATTTTTCTGAAAATAAAAATATTTTTTAATAATTTTACAAAGGTTTACTTCAAAATTATTTAATCATACGAAATCAAAATGACAAGCGTTGTGTCATAATATTTCACATACTAGTTACCACTTTCTTTTTTTATATTTATTTTTGTAAGATTATGTTCCATTTGCTTTTTCTTTTGGAATTGTTGAAGGAGTTGTGTTGAGTTGGATAGGTGGGAGTTTGAAATGGTGTTGGATGGGAGTTTTTTTTACTTTAAAGGGAATTTTCATTTTTTTGGAGTTTCGGTGTTGGCCGGATTTAAAAAGGTAGCGTTGAGGATGAGAGCTTTTTTGCAGGGGATATTGTAGTGTGATGGAGTTATTTGAGTGGAGTGTGTCCATTAGACTTGCTCTATTGGCTTCACCACCTTCATGAAGGACACTTCTTTCTCTTTTTCTCCTCTTTCTGTCCTTCATCGCCTTTATGAAGGACACTTCTCTCACTTTTTCTTCTCTTTCTGTCCTTCATCGCTCTTATGAAGGACACTTCTTTCTCTTTTTCTTCTCTTTCTGTCCTTCATCGCCTTTATGAAGGACACTTCTTTCTCTTTTTCTCCTCTTTCTGTCCTTCATCGCCTTTATGAAGGACACTTCTCTCACTTTTTCTTCTCTTTCTGTCCTTCATCGCTCTTATGAAGGACACTTCTTTCTCTTTTTCTTCTCTTTCTGTCCTTCATCGCCTTTATGAAGGACACTTCTCTCACTTTTTCTTCTCTTTCTGTCCTTCATCGCTCTTATGAAGGACACTTCTCTCACTTTTTCTTCTCTTTCTGTCCTTCATCGCTCTTATGAAGGACACTTCTCTCACTTTTTCTTCTCTTTCTGTCCTTCATCGCCTTTATGAAGGACACTTCTTTCGCTTTTTCTTCTCTTTCTGTCCTTCATCGCCTTTATGAAGGACACTTCTCTCACTTTTTCTTCTCTTTCTGTCCTTCAGCCATAAAAAAAGAGGAGTCAATCCACACACGAATTGACTCCTCTTTTTTCTTACTCAGCTTTATTTTACTGACAGTTCCTATCATGACTCTAACAGAGGTACTTCTACTTCAATCACCACTGGCCCTACTAATCCTGATTGTAAGCTAACATTATCCATTTCGTTTGCTTTACTATTTGTTACTTCCACGGTTAGTTTATTTGTTCCTATTTGTAAATGCTGTTGATCCAATTCAAAACGGTAGGGGGCCCACATTTTCACCCCTATGGGCTCTTCATTCATATGAACGCTAGCGATTTCATACACTTCTCCAAGGTCAAGTGTATACGAAGCGGACTCTTGAATTTCCTTCATTTCAAACTGTGTTTCATACACAAGTGTGCCTGAATAGTATTCCAACCCGTTCCAATTTGACCATGATGCCAGTTGGTTTTCACGCCACAACAAACTTCCTTTTTTAATCACCCATTCGCCCTGCAATACAACTACATCCTTTGTTTTACATTGCGAGCTCATATCATCAGATAGTAATGAGTACTCTTCCCCCGGCTTTACATAGTAAACAATCGATTCCCGTCTATTTATTTCAAGTGGTATGGCGACTTTCTCCTCATAACAATGAACTTGCACTTCGTTAACTACACCAATCCATGGGTCCCAGCATTCTACTTTTCCTTTTTCCGCTATCAAGAGTTTACCATTATACATCTCTTCCCCTTCGTTCACTACAACATAGAACAGACAGCCTTGCTTTTCTAATTTACTTATTCGAATGTCTGTGTTTCCTGGTGATAGGCTAACTTGTCGCACACTATTTTTATCTATTTCCTCTATGAGGTTAGCTTCATTCTCAATTACAGTCGCTCCCTCTAAAAATTTTCCATACAAATGTGAAAGAACAATGACTCGACCACCTGTTTTTATAAAAGCTTGCAGTCTTTCCACTACTTCAGCATGTAATGAGAGTGTATTTTCTACTAGAATAACTTTATACATTTGTTTTTCAATTTGAATTTTACCATTCCCAATAAAACAATCCTTTAGTAAAGAGTCTTCCAAATAATTAAACTCGATTTGGTTTTGATAAAGACGCTTAACGATTCGCCATGGTAAATGGTCTTCTTCACATAAAACAGCAATTTCCGTTTGATTCACACTATCTGTCATGACCCAACTCATCCGTTTAATATATTGTGAAAACAAGTGATAATAAGGCCACCAACTGTTATTTGGCCCAACATCTGGAGGCCGCTCATGACTTCTTTTTTTTCCGTTAATCGAATAATAAAAGGCATGCGGACATATCAAATTCACTCCTCTTACAAACAGCCAGTCAAAATACCATTTCATATCTCCTGGACTTAAGGCCCAACTGCTCTCCTTGCCACATACGCCTAGTACTTCATTTAAATTTCTTCTTCGGCCACGGTGTCTTGCTGCATCCGAAGAACATTTTCCAGCAGTAGAATGCTCTCCTTCTAGTGATTTCCCTTCTTCAGGTGCAACCCAGCGCCAGACAACATCTTGACCTGGTATTTGAAAATAATCCAATAAGCCAATATCACCACTTTTCTCCGGATGACCGGTTAACGCAATACCATGATTTTGACACCACTCACTAATCGGCCGATAATATGTTTCTCTTAATCTTTCATGTATACATTGGCGATAGCGTTTTTTTATATCACTAGTATGAGCTCCAACGTCATACCAAAGTGCGCTTAAATCCGATTCTTCATTTCCATCTCGTATAAAAACATCTAAAAAGTTGCGCGTCCACGGCTTTAAACCAGGAAGAGCATTTCGTCCTAGCATATCTGGTTCATCCGTAAACATCCCGATTACCGTTTCACAAAAATACTCTTTAAGTACTGCATAGTATCTTTCATGAGTAAGACGAATATACGTTCTAACAGCATCAGGATTTAATAAATCAGCTGATGGAGGGGCATTTTTTTCTCCGTCATCCTCGCCAAAATGAATGCCCCGAATCGTTCCTTTTGTATCTGTTTCAATAAAAAATAAAATTGACCATTGACCTTCACTAGGAGGCGTAAAAACAACCTTATCTTCAGTTGGCTTTAAGATTATCGTCTTTTCATGATGTAAGGACGAATTTGAAAGTTTTTCTACAGCTTGAATAGAAACAAGCTGATCACCTTCATCTAGTTCAAGTGAGATCTCATTTCTTCCTTGCTTTATTGAATGTTCGACCATCTTTAACCCTCGACTTGCATAGCGAGAATCTTCTTTTACAACTTGACCATTTGCAGAGCCAGAAGGATACATGCCTTCGTCATACAAAACCACGCGCATTCCCAACTTGCATGCTTCACGAACGGCTCCATAAACCAACTCCATAAAATCATCTGACAAATAGCCAATGTCCTCTGGAATCCCTATCCGAGGATGAAGAACAAAGCCAGTCACCCCTTTCTCATAAAAATCATGGATTTGCCGTTTTATTTCTTCTATTGTTAAATAATCATTCCAAAACCAGAAAGGAATTGGTGTGAATTCCTCTGCTGGATGTAAAAATTGGTCCCTTAAGTCCTTCACGCTTTCACACCACCCTTTGCCCAGTTCACACTCCTATTCTTTATTGATTTTTTCAACTTAAGCGTTTCAATTCCAGCTAGTAACACAATTCCGGTACCATGAGTATCATTGAGAATCCATGTAAGATCATTTTTATAGTAATCCTCTGTAAAAGAATAACCGGAACCTTGACAAACACCGTATACATTTCCGTGCTGATCAATTGCAAGACGAGACATCGCCTCCCAACCTTTAAAAACAGACTCACTATACCGCTCCTTATCTTTCAACCAGCCGTAACGAATACCTCTTGAAAAACCATATATGAACATGGAAGTACAAGAAGTTTCCTCGTAGGAGTCATGGTCAGTGAGAACTTGATGCCACATGCCATTTGGTCCTTGAAGTGAAAGATATCCTTCGCATAACTCCTGAAAAAAGGCTATTAACTCATTTCTATCACTATGATTTTCTGGTAAGACAGCTAATAATTCTGATAGCGAAAACAACACCCAGCCATTTCCACGTCCCCAAGGTACACCTGTAGCTGTACTAAATTTAAAGTCATAGACATGAGACATGATTTTTTGGTGTGGCAAATAGAGAAACTCTTTATAACGCAAAAACTGATATACAGCATCATGTAAATACGCTTCGTCTCCTGTTTTTTGATAGTAGCGACAAAGAAATGGAGTACTCATATACAAATCATCACACCAAATTGTGTCTTTCATAAAGTCAACACTTCCAAACTTGCGATATAATGTCCCATCTGGCAACCGGTCTTGAATCATTGAAATATGATGGGCAATATCATGGGCAACTCGGTCGGCATCTTTAACCGTATTTTCTTCTGATGCGAGTAACATCGTAGCCCCAAAAGAACCACAATCATCTAAACTATCAATCGCTGATAACTGATTATTTACGCCCGCTGCACCGTATTGTTCTTTATCCCATAAAGAATACTCATATAATCCTGTGCTCGTTTCAATATGATTTATTGCGTAGGAAATAATATCTTGTCGATTCAACTCTTTTCCCGTTTGAAGCAAGCCATACAACGTAACCCCTAATGGGTAATCCCATTTTCCAAACAATCGATTTTCTAAATAAGGCCTCACATAAAGATGTGGTTCGTCAAGTCTCCAAAACGTTGGCCCATCAATCGCATCCATAATCGATGTTATTTGCCTAATTTCATTCATATCAATGTCAGATCCGTCTTCAAAAAGACCTGCATACAACCATTGGCCGTTTGCTCCATTCACTGGAACAGGTAATTGAAATTGTACTTCGTCTTGGCGTGCTTTGATTTCAAATCCCCAATCATCATGCTCACAGTAACTTTTTATCACAACATCATGCTCACCATATGGTAACTCTACTTGAATTTGAAAGCATGAAGACCCTTTTGTTTGAAATACTAGTTCATTCTCGATAAAAATATCAATTCGTCCATTTGACTGACCGAATAACTCCACTCCCTTATTTTCTAAAAAAGGAATGTTAATTTTCGACCAAGCGACAGCAAATGTATGTTGACGGTTCCCAAACATCCTTGTCATCTGCCATTCAGAAGTTAGTTGTGGCCACTTTTTTTCAGGATACCATTGAACTTTTTCATCAAATCCATTTAACTCCGAAGGTAATTGTTCAAAAGGTTCTAGTAGTGGTTCAGTAAAAATCCAACCTTCTTGCCCTTCTCTCTCCGCTGTAGGAGATAAAAAGTGCATAGGATGACGTTTAAATGACCCGGTTCCAAAAATTCCACCAATTCCGGATGCCGTCTTTACGAATTTTAAAATGAATTCATTCCATCCCTTACAGAGCTTTAACCGAAATCCTACCTTTTTCTTTGGATCTAGCTCTTCCACAATCGTCGAGCGATATTTCAATTCTCCATTCACATATAAGTGAACAGGGCCATAACAATGTAAAGCAAACATATACTCCTCTGCCTCGTCAGACCATAACTTTCCCCATGCATAAATCGATTCACCGTTTTTACACTGCGGAAATTTCGTTTCAAAATCAAAATGATAACGGTAATCTTTTAATCTCGTTAATCCACTCGAACAAAATGCCCGGTACGTAATTGGATGAGGGGGATGACTACCAATATATCGATTCGAAATCGTTGCTAAGATGTGCTCCACATTATCTTTACATTTCGTGTAAATACTCTCATTACTATGAAAATAAGGTTCCAACTTCACTCACTCCTTATTTTAAAACTTGACTAACTGATCTACTTTTACCGCCTGCCCTGTGCGCAATGATAGATTTCCGGCGATTCCTGTTAAGATAGACCTTGCTCCATCTACATGTGACGCCGCTCGGTGAAGCGCGTCTGCACGTGGTACTCCAAATAAATCTTGGAGTAATAGCGGATCACCTCCGCCGTGCCCACCTTCTTTTTCTTCTACTTCTACTTCATAAGAAGGATCGAACATCGGTATGACTTGAATTGACTTTTCTTCAATCGCACCTTCTTCCGACTTTTCTCCTCCAGAGTTAACGTACGATTGTTCTCTTACTTTCACTTCAATTCTTCCTTTACTCCCGTTAAAAGAAATGATAAAGCCTTCCCACGGTAAATAAGCATTTAAAGAATACGTTAAAATCGCCTTGTTTTTATATTGAACGATGACCGCTAGTGTGTCTTCGATATCAATTCCATCTCCAAACACACTTTGGTCACGGTAATAGCCATCTTCATGCTCTGCATCTAAATACATCGCTTTTAAATGTTCATTTTTCTCTAAGTGAAGTGCAAATGTGTCGTCTTTTGCATACTCACTTCCATGTGCGCGCTGATAAAACTGCGTAACCCCACGGGACTCTGCATTTTCTTTCCCATAAAAGCGCAGTCCCCCATTCGCATACACCGTATCAGGCTCTGTTCCAAGCCAAAAGTTGACTAAATCAAAATGATGTGTCGACTTATGAACTAATAGCCCACCACTATTTCGTTTGTTTCGATGCCATCGTCGGAAATAATCAGCACCATGCTGTGTATCCAATGCCCACTCAAAATGAACAGAAAACACTTCACCAATCACACCATCACGAATTAACTCACGAATTTTCGTATTATGAGGGGCATACCGATAATTAAAAGTTACCCTCACTTCTTTTCCTGTTCGATTCACCGCATCAAGTATCGCTTGACATTTCTCAGTGTCCACGGTCATTGGTTTTTCAGTAATGACATTACACCCTAATTCCAATGCTTTTATAATGTACGTATGATGGGTACGATCAACAGTCGTTACAATGACCACATCTGGTTTTTCCGTTGCAATCATATTTTCAAATTCAGATGCTCGATACGTGGGAACTTTAGAGTGCTTATATTTTTCTATTAATAATTGATTCGCATAATTCATTCTCGTTTCGTTTACATCACAAAACGCGACAAGCTCTGCTGTTTCTTTAAAATCTTTCGCTAATGCTCCGTAAAAAAACTCAGCTCTTCCACCTGTTCCAACTAACACATATTTCAGTTTATTCATTCCAGTACCCCTTCTCTCTATTAGCCTTTAACCGACCCTAATAACATTCCTTTTGCAAAATGCTTTTGTAAAAATGGATAAACAAACATAATGGGTAATGTGGCAACAACAATGACAGCAAATTTTAAGGACTGGTCAGGTTGCTCCACTAACGAATCGATTTCACCAAATCTTACATCCGCCATCGTCATAATGTTTTGCAACAATAACATGACCGGATATCGGGTACTATCATTGATGTATAAGAGGGCGTTAAAGTAATCTCCCCAATATCCTACTGCGTAAAATAAAGCAAAAGTGGCGATGATGGGCTTTGATAAAGGCAAGGCGATTTTCCAAAACACACCGACATCCGTACAACCATCCATTTTTGCGGATTCTTCAAGTTCTTTAGGTAGTGTACGGAAAAATGAGATGACGATAATTAACCACATCGGATTCATGGCAATTGGAAGAATTAAAGCTAGAAATGAATCTAATAATCCTAAATCCCTCACTAATAAATAAGTTGGGATCATTCCTCCTTGGAATATAATTGTGAATATAACAAAATATATGAAAAAAGAATGGCCAACAAGACGTGTTTTTGATAACGCATAGCCCATGGTCAATGTTAACGATAAACTGAGTAGTGTGCCTGCTACCGTAATAAACACTGACACACCAATGGCCCTAACAAAAGTAGGTGTTGAAAAAATATATTCATAGGCTGTTAACGTAAATGTCTCTGGAAATATAAAAAATGCTCGACGGGCTAACTCACTTTCTGTTGCAAATGATCCGGCAATGACATATAAAAAGGGAACGATCATCGCCAGCGCGACAATGGCTAGAAAGATATAGTTAAACACATCAAAGACTCTTCCTAAAGGTGTATTGTGAGATTTCATAACCATTTTCCCTCCAATTAAAATAGTGTTTCCTGTTTCATCTTTTTAGCAAAATAACGAGCGGTCAAAATAAGAATAATCCCAACTACCCCTTTGAAAAGTCCAACAGCTGTACTGTGACTAAATGAACCTTGCGTAATCCCGACAAAATAAATATAAACATCAAATACATCAGCAACACTTCGATTCAACGAGTTCGTCATTAAATAGATTTGTTGGAAGCCTTGGTCAAGAAAATTCCCCATTCGTAAAATTAATAAGATGATAATGACATGTCGAATAGCAGGTAATGTGACATGCCACATTCTGCGAAAACGACCAGCCCCATCAACAATCGCTGCTTCATATTGCTCTTTATTTACACTCGCTAAAGCAGCTAAAAAGATAATTGTCCCAAAACCGGCTTCTTTCCAAATTTGTTGTCCAACAATCATCGTGCGGAACCACTCTGGACTGGCTAGGAAATTAATCGTTTGACCTGTTAGATTTTGAATGATGACATTTATAATTCCTCCACTTGTTGTGAAAAAAATATAGGTTAAACTAGCTACAATAACCCATGACAAGAAATTAGGAATATAAATAAGCGTTTGGATTGTTCTTTTGTATAAAGTAAATCGAATCTCATTTAACATGAGCGCTAAAATAATCGGCGCTGGGAATACAAAAATCGTTTCATATAAAGCTAAAATCAACGTATTGCGTAAGACTCGATAAAAATCAGGGTTTTGAAATAATCGTTCAAAATGAGCAAAACCGACCCACTCACTTCCCCAAAATCCAAGAAAAGGAGAATAATTTTGGAAAGCAATAAGAGTTCCCCACATCGGAACATATCGAAAAACAATAAACCAAATAAGCCCTGGTAATAATAAAAAATAAAGCCATTTGTCTCTTTTTATCTTTTGCCATCTTGTTACTTTATTAACTGGCTGTAATGTTGCATTAACTTTTAGCTCTAACTTTGCCACATAATCTCTCCTTTCATTTGAGATGAAAAGCAGGTGGCACTCACCACCTGCTCAGGTAGAATACGGTTATTGAATTGCGCTGTATGCTTCATTTATTTCTGCGATATAATCATCACCGCCAGAACGTTTCCATAATTCTACAGCTTCATCTAAACCAGATTCATCGATTTGACCAACAATAAATTTAATTCGGGCATCATTAATAATATTGTCTAATTGCTGACCTCTTTCCGCATACGTAGGGGATATTAATGGCTCAGCAGGGTTTCCAATGACAATATCCAAGTTTTCTTCCATCACTTTCGTCGCTTTTTGCTGTAGATCAGTTTGTGGCATTCTCATAAATTTTTCACTAGGAATATGGGCTACGATTTGGTTTAAATCCCGAACTTCACGGTCAAACAGTTCTCCCCCGTCTTGCTGAGATGTAATCACTAGCTCTCCATCTACGATTTCATGATGAACCCCTTCTACCCCGTTGTATGCAAGGTTTTGCACTTCTTCATCATTTAAATCATTTAAGAATTGTAGGACACGCCGAAGCTCTTCTTCCGTTTTTACCGCTGTGGTTGAAATCGCAAGAATCCCTGAATAACCTGCTGTTGGCATCGTACGTAATCCTTGTGGTCCTTCAACAGCTCCGAATACATCTAATGTAATCTCGTCATTTGTATAGCCTTCTGTTATTTGATTTTGCAGACGATTCGCTTGGTCCGCAACGTCGATAACAACTCCTGCAGAGCCATTTACAATAGGGTCAAACCATGTAGCTGAATCCATTACGGCAAAATCTTCATTCACTAACCCTTCATCATATAATTTCTTAAAGAATTGTAATGCATCTCGATATTCATCGAACATAAAGTCTGGTAAAAGATCTCCACTGTCATCATAGCCCCAGCCATTCGGAACCCCGAACCAAACTTGCATAATATCCCACGGTCCTTCATATTCAGAAACAACCATTCCATACGTATCATCTTGACCAGATTGATTTGGATCATCATAGGTAAATGCTCGTAAGACTTCATAAAAGTCATCAATTGTTTTTGGTGTTTGTAATCCTACATTTTCTAACCATTCTTTGTTAATCGTTACAGCATGTCTACCAAGAGGTCTCCCTCGATATACACCGTAAATTCGTCCATCAATAGAAACATTATTTGAAACTATTTCATTCGCTTGGCTTAAATTTTCATAGTCATCAATATAATCGGTGATGTCCCAAAATGCCCCATCTCGAGCAGCGTTTATGAAACTCGGTGTCTTATTTGCCAACATAATATGTGGAAGATTGCCAGATCCTAACGTAACATTAAACCGTTCATCATAATTGGCATTGACAACAAACTGAAAATCAATGTCCATATTTGTATACTCTTCAATAGCTTGTAAAGCCGGGCTTGAACTGTCAACAGGCTCTGGAGCAAAAGCTGTCGTCATAATGGTGACTGCCATTCTCTCATCTGATGTTCCTTCATCTGTATCTGCAGGTTGATTTTCATCTGTCGTTGCCTCATTACTACAACCAATAAGAACAGTAAAAAGTAGTACAATACCGAATGTTAGCAAAATACGAAATGAGCTTTTCTTCATAATCATCCATTTCCCCCTTATTCATTTTTGTGTGTTTTTACTTCGTTCACAACTACCTGCCTCCATCCCTCCTTCTTGCATTTACATCTCCCCTTTGGGTTAACAAAAATATAAAACGCTTACATTTTTCCGGCAATATTCATTTTTTGAAAATTGGCAAGTACTCTTATTTAAAATTGCTTAAAGCACAGCAGTGTAAGCGTTTTCTATTGTACTTTTTTGATCTTTAACACTTTTTTGCACTTGCCTGAAAAGCTTTTTAAACAAAAAAGTATCACATCGTTTAAGACATGTGATACCTATCCTTTTATTATTCAATTCCATCCTCTATTACGATGCTTGTTGTTCTTGTTCTGTTCTTTGTTTTTGTTCAATTCGAGAAAAAGTGAAATACGTCGTTGCCATAATAACTAAAGCATATAAACTAACTCCCAAAAAAGGGATTAAAATTGGGAAAAATCCGAGTATCATAGTAACAACTAAACACCCTATCATCGTAAATAATGTTCCAAACGGCCTGGAAAGAAGTAATAAAAAGGCATTTTTTACATGTTGACCTAAAGAGGCCTCATAATGAACAAGTAATGGAAAAAGATAAAGGAATGCAGCGCCTGACAACAGCATAATCCCAATCATCATATAACGAACCGATACAGACAGCCATTTTGTTTCTACTTGAAAAAATTGAATGTTGACATATCCAATCAACGCGATGACCATGAAAAGAAGCCCTAATCCATTAACACGTATAAACTCTTGACGATACACACTCCAAAACATTGTAAAGACCGGGGCATCCTCACCTCTTATCGACTTTCGAATCACAGCAAACATTGCTACTGTACTTGGAGCCCATCCAAAAATAATTCCTCCTAGTAATGTAAAGCAAATCCACAATAAGTTAAGGTATAAAAGCAAAACAAAGTATTCACCAAACCGAAAAAATGTGCTCATAAATCCTGACATCGTATCCCCCCTCATCGTCTACATCGGACGATTTGTTTTCGACTGATTTGCAACATGCTGCTTTCTAAACTGACTCGGTGGTACACCTGTATGCTTTTTGAATATCCGATTAAAATAACTGTGACGGTAGCCGACTTGTTCTGCGATATCACTAATTTTCATATTTGTTTGGAGGAGCAGACTTTTCGCTTTTTTAATTCGAATAGTAGTTAAGTAATCAATGAAATTGAACCCTATTATTTTTTTGAATGCTTTACTTAATGTATATGGGTTTGTCCCTGCATCCTCTGCACATTGGTCTAATGAAATGTCCTCCATATAATGAGAATGTAAATATGAACATACTTCCTCAACAAGTTGTTTCATTTTCATATTAACTTTCGCTTCTAACGACTGGATAAACGGTGTGATCACTTCTTTTGTTAGCCACTTCGTCATTTGGTCTGGTTCACGAATTTTTGCCACTTCTTCAAACATATTTTTTCCATTAAATAGTTCATATGGATGTATGCCTGAATAGATAATTTCATGTTGAATACTGCCAAATAATTGAGTAATCGCTGGTTGAATATTAATTTCCTTCGTCTCTTTGCTCATCAATTCCTCAATAAATTGTTTAATGAGATTTTCCGTTTCCTTGATATGTCCAATTCGAATCGCTTGTAAAATCTCTCTTTCCATTTCAAAAGGATAATGCATTTGGTGAGATGAAGAAAATGGATTGATTTGTTGTAAATCAATGATCTGATTTTCATTTTCAAAGTTTCGATACTGTTTTCCTTGCCTCACTTCTTCAAACAAGGAAGGAATTCGTTTGACTTTATCGTCAGGCTTTGAAATCGTAATGGTAACTTGCATCTGTAACACCTTATTCAAAACTTCCATTGCCTTTTCAGCAAACTCGTGCAATGATTTCCTATTCTCTTGTTCTCTCGGATAAAGAATGAGTAACCCAGTCGATAAATCATAAAAATTTAAAACATTAAATTGATGAAACCGATGTTCGGCAACATCCTCAATGATTTTCGTTACAGCAGAAGTTGCAATACTTTCATCCTGGTTTAACATATTAACGTTTGCTTCATGTAATCCTAATACTTGAATATCCATTACGACAAACATATGATTATCAATATCCCAACCGAAATTTTCCATTCTTTCATGTAGTTCTTCTTCAGAATAATGATAAAGATATCCTTGAATCAATTGCAGCAAAAAGCTATTTTTCAGTTGTGGTAGATGCGTTGACAAACGACTTTGCAATGACAAACTTTCTTTAGACAGCTGTTTATATTTTCGCTCAATTAATGTAAACTCATCTTCGTCTTTGTTGTTACTCCACTTTTCATCCGTCTCTAATTGCTTCATTAGCTTTGCAATTGGATAATATATTCGTTTTGACGCAAACCATGACATGAATAAGGCGATAATGAGACCAACTAAACTGACAACTATAATAATCTGTGAAATTAAGACAATCGGTGATGTAATTGAAGACATCGGTGAGGCAGAAATATACGTCCATTCTGAGTTAATTCGATTCATTTTTCCGTATGACACCGAATAGGTTTCCTCTCCAAACTCTAAAGTAAATGTCCCATTTGTATCTTCTCCTCGCTTTTCCGATAATTGCCCTTGCAAATAACGAATAAGCGAATCATCTTCCATACTGTTCACCGCTGCTAGTATTTCATGGTTCTCACTTAGTAGAAACGCTACTCCTTGATTATAAGGAGTTAAAGTCCACAATAATTGTGAAACCATCTCTTTATCTAACGTCACAATCATAGAACCAAACGGGTCATTACTGTTTGCAAGAATACTATGGGTTAAAATGAGTGGCTGGAGGTTTTCAATATCTTTTTCATTCGCTGATTGTGGAAGAGAAGGCCACGTAATATTTCGATGAGTGGTAAATGACTGATAATAGTCATATTCCTGCTCATCTGTGATGACGTTATACTTAGGACGAAATACAATCGGTTGTTGTGGTGAGTCTATAAATAACTCAATCTTTTCAATAAGAGGATGACTGCCTTGTAATGTAAAAAGTGTTTGACTAATTTCTCGTGTTTCTTGAAATTGCTGTACATAATTAAAATCAATTATTTGAATGTTAAATCTCGGTGTAAAAGCCCAATGAGTAACCGCCATTTCTAAATAATCAAACTGACTATTAAGATTATCGACCCCTTGGAGAATTTGTGTTTTGTGTAATTCTTTTAACTCATCCTCTACTTTACTCACCCCGATAAAATAAATACCAATCCCTGAAATAAGACCTGGAATAAAAGCGATTAATAAAATGAGAATAAAACTTTTACGAAAAAATTGACTACTCCAACTACTCGTCATTTTTTTTATATGTTGTAAAAATGGAAACACCCCTCTCATCACAATGTACGTACAAGTTTTGTAATATTTATAATATTACAACATTATGTGAGATTATGACAGCGCTTTAATTAGGTATCCTACGACATGTGGTTTATAAGAAAAACGCGGAGCGTCTTTTCGTTTCTAGCGAAGTGCGGAGCCCTGCTCCTCTTTTGACAGTGAACCACAAGTGCTCTTCTTGTGGTGAAACCCGCAGGTGCACAGCCTTCGCTCTTCTTGAATAAGCTTTCAAAGCTTCGCTGCTAGACCAAAAATTTATACTCCCATCTTTTAAAATAACCCCAAGCCTTAAGCTTGGGGTCTGTCCAATAGACTCGTTCTATTGGACACTTCTCTTCTCCTTGGCTCACGTTCTGTCCTTCATCGCCTTTATGAAGGACACTTCTCTCGCTTTTTCTTCTCTTTCTGTCCTTCATCGCTCTTATGAAGGACACTTCTCTCACTTTTTCTTCTCTTTCTGTCCTTCATCGCTCTTATGAAGGACACTTTTCCCTCTTTTTCTCTTCTTTCTGTCCTTCATCACTCTTATGAAGGACACTTCTCTCGCTTTTTCTCTTCTTTCTGTCCTTCATCGCCTTTATGAAGGGCATTCCACTCTTTCCCTCTCCGTTATTTGCTAAGAAATATAGACTTCGTGCGCAAAATTTAGGCTTGCCCACTCACCTTCTAATTTAAACAATTCATAAACAGCTTCCCTATCCATCACTGTTTCCTCTATCAAGTTGAATAGTGTAGAGATAACTGGCTTCTTTTCTGGAAAGTAAAAAAGAAAAATGTCAGCTTGCTCATGTAGGCGCGTTGTCCATATGCGGGAACGTACCATCACCATTGAATAGTATGTTCGAATGATTTTACGAGCAAAGCCTTGTATAATTTTTGGTAAGTCTTCACTAGAAGCTGTTTCTATCCTTGTTAATGTTCTTGTAAGCACTTCACGAATATCACCATTAAAACGGATCGCTATCTCTGGTGAGAGTTTGTAAGGACCAAACTTCTCACCAAGATCCTCACCATGCACACAAACGCATAGTTCTGCTAGAAATGCATTTTCATAGTAATTCACTGGGTCTACTGTATAGTCATAATAGGCAATCGCGATACCAACTTCACGAACTAAATCAACATATTTTTGTGATAAACCCGCAGCTAGCTTCCTTAAGTCATCCACTTCACTTGACGACAACTCGCTTTTAAACATAGCAATAATATCCAAATCAGATGTAGCCACAACGGCTTCCCCTCGTGCGACACTACCGTACACATATATGCTGTGCAGTTGCTGATGAAACAACTTTTTAATACTATCCACACATTCTCGTATGCAGGACATATAAGTTTGGTCTATTTTTTCAAGGCTAACATCACTCACAATAAATCCATTCTCATCAAGACCATATCCTGACTGTAACATCAGCACTTCCCCTCCATCCGCTTCATCTTCTTACATTCATATCCTCCAAAAAACTAGAAGATATAACGTCACTACTCGCTACAAAAAATATTACACTAACCTCTTTTCCGCCCACTTTTTCTCGTTTGTAAATGAAACTGTAAGCCATTTTTTATAGCCTACATCCTTTGTATGTTGAAAAATTTCTTCCCGGATCTCATCCTGTTCAGATATTGTTACATTTTTTGAATGTTCATCAAGGATGAAATCAATTTCGATAAATAGTTTATTTCCTACTTTGGCGATACGGACAATTGATTCTTGAATGTTGTAACGAGCTTCAATGGAAGTAGTGACTTCTTTGAACCTCGTTTGAATAGGTTGGTCTGGTGACATTTCAAGAACTTCTCTAAATGCTTTACTCATTTCAGTTATCGGAACTTTAAGGAAATATCCCGCCACAAGAAGGACCATAAGTGGGTCAACATAAGGAATCACGCTTTGATAAGGAGTAAATGAAAGTAGAACAGCGAAGAAGAAACCTACCAAAACTGCTGTACTTAATAACGTATCCATTCTCCACTGGTTCGCTTCAGCCTGAATAAAGCCAGATTTTGCTTTATTTTTCTTTAGTAAAAAATATACACCCGCACAACCTACTGTATTAACAACAGCAAAAATAAGAGCATGGCCTACATTAATTTCCCGCCCTCCTGATAACATTGCATCAATAGCTGCCCAAACGGAAAGTAAACAAAGAATTAATATCGCTGCATATTTCACGATAATGACGACAGGTTCGAGCATTTCTTTACCAAAGGGGAATCTTCTTGAATCACTTTTACTTATATATTGCGCAACAAGAAGAGATAACAGAGACAGCATCACACTTACAAATGAATATAACCCGTCAAAAATAATTAAATATGAAGAAATCAATGTTCCCCAGACGATTCCTAGTATTGCAAAAAAGAGCGCACCAAAGACTGATAGTTTTAACAGCTTTTTCTCAGATGCTTTCGTAAACATAGTACACCTCATAATTTTTTAATTATGAATGATAGTCAGTCAGTGTACTCTTTATAAATGTCATGACCTGAGTTTTTGTAATTGCCGATTCTTTCTTTGCTTGATTTGAAAGATAATAGGCTTCAGCTGAAGTTTCAATAAGATTAATAAGCATTCTTGTCAATGGGGCAATTTCCACTTTTGGAGTAATCATGCCACTTTCCTTAGCGGAGTTTAATTGTTCTTCTAGCCAATCATAATACGGTTGATAAATCTCTTCCCAAATGTCAAAAGAATGATAATAAGCCATTCCCGCATAACAAAATAAAATTAATTCGTTATACTCTTTTGTCACTTCAAATGTAACATCAATGACCATCTCAATCGTTTCAAAAATCGACCCTGACAGAAGATGACTTTCCTTTATCTTTGCAAGCAGTGTATTTAAAATCCTCTTCGCAATAGCTGGCACTACAGCACTTTTTGAATCAAAATATAAATAAAAGGTTCCTTGAGCAACTCCCGCTTCCTTCACAATTTGAGAAACTGAAGCTTTTTCGAACCCCTTTTCTTTCATGATTTTTATTGATGCATCCACAATTAGTTCATATTTATTGTCCACTTTCATTATCAATCCTCCTAATATTCACCAACTGACTGACTGTCATTCTACTTTAATATTACCACATAACAATTACTCCAACAACTTTTGTGTGGTCAAAGAATGTAACCAGCTTACCTTATCGGACATATATTCCGCTATTTTATAAAGAACACCTATTTTTACATTTCTATCGGACATCTGTTCCGCTATATCCCTTAATTACTATTGAAACTTTTATACTTTCGTTCATTTAACGGAACAGATGTCCAATAGCTTTTGAAAAACGTAGCTTTATCATGAAATAGCGGAATGAATGTCCGTTACCGACAACTCAAACTAACCACAGTGAAACCATTCGTTACTTAGCGATTGTCTCTTCTTTTTTAAGCGCTGTATTCACTTGCAAAAATTCAAGGATTTCACCCCATGTTTCTTTTGCTGCTGCGGCATTGGCTGCCTTCGTTCCACCAAATGTCATTGTCATTCCCCCACCGGCATTCATAAATACATTGGCAGGCAAATTAACGAAACTATATGGAAAAGAGAGAAAGTGGCCAGCGTTTTTATAATATAAAAAACGATGTTGAGGAGAAGTATCTGATGCTACCCTTAGTTGTTTTTCCATTATTTTCACATAACGATCGGATGGCCATAATTGGTCATCTCCACCTGCAATAAACATGACTGGAGCCTTTATATTTTCAACTTGAATTCTTGCTTCTTTCACAGCTTCTTCATTTTTCAACGAATTATCCCAAATGGAAAGATAAGAAATTGGGTTTCTCGTTATCCAATTTTTAAATAAATGGGACATCGTAGAGAACTTGTATTTAAATTTTATATATGGAAAATTTTCTTCATTCAAAGACCATGCGGGGATAGGAGCAAAAATCCCATTTTTCATTCCTGCTGTTACATAGGCACTCGGTGCACCTGCTATAATTGAAGTATAGTAATCATATGTAGCACCGAGAAGTAAGACGAGTTCGCCCCCTCTAGAGTAGCCAATTAAGCTCACTTCACCATTTGCTTTAGGATGCTCTTTCAACCACATCGTCGCTTTTTCAAAATATTCTAATCGAATATTTTCAAGATCCTTCGGTACTCCTTCACCAGCAAAATATGAAAGAGCCAATGTGACATATCCTTTTGTAGCTAACAATGCCGCCGCATGTTCCTGCATTCCTCCATCTGATCCGCTTAACACGATTACAGCCGGGAATCTTCCTTCCGACTCGGGATAAAACAGAGTCCCCCTTACTTCATCAAATTGAATTGCTTCTCTAGTAACCCCTTCTTTGTAAAAATGCCTTGTTACCGTTACTGACTCATGCTTTTCTCCTTCTACTAGCAAGTCTATATTTATCTTTACCTCATCAGCTTTCACTTTTTCAAAGTAATCATCCCATTTAGATTGTAGATGCTTCATAGACCAAAATAACCCTGCACTATCTGCTTCTTCATAAGTACCTTCAACTGGGTGTTGTATAGATAAGTCCACTACCCCATTTTGATCCGCACGAAAGGAAGCAAATGAACAAAATTCCTTATTTGTATCATCATATGCTTTGGCTACGAGCATCACTTCTTTATCGGTTGGACATCCAGTTATCTTAATCATCACTTCCTCATCAATATACGAATCAAGCGGAGTTATTTGTAAACTAAGTGTCACGTTTTTCCCCTCCTTGTATTATGATCTTATTTCCTCATTTTCGTTGCGAGAATTACTGAGGACGTCGGTGTTACATAGATTTCTGTCGCTACTAGGTCTTTTTGGTTTAGCCAAAATTCTCTTACTTTATCAGGTTTGACTTTCCATTCTTCCGGGAAATGTTCTTCTGGTGTAAAATCATCCATCAATAACATCCCACCATTAGCTAATACTTGTAACATTAACTCTCCTTCCATTGTCTTTGCAGCTGCCGCATCAGCAAAGATAAATTGAAACGGACCTTTAGCCATCACTTCTTTCCAATCCCCACAAACAAATTCCACATTAGGATGTTTAAGGTGATTCGCCGTTATGTCCACTACTTCTTTTGAATGATCGACTGTAATTAACTGAACTGTTGGAGCTATAGCGGACAATATCCATGAACTCCCAACACCAAAGCCAGTTCCCACTTCAAGAATTTTCCCCTTTGTTATTTGTCCACTAGTACGGACAACAACCTCCCAACCTCATCAGAACAAGAATGTTCAAAGCTATATCTGTTCGCTATGGCCTTACTTCTTTGAACAATTTCTGGGATATATGTATTTGAACGATATTTTGTTGTCATTAGCATACTCACCTCAGTTACAAAGATTTAAAGAATCACCTTTATGGCATGGATTAGCTGATGTCCCCCATACTCGATCCACTTTTATTAACTCCTTCTCATTATCGGGCATATCGAGATTTTGCCAAAATGTATAATCATATTGTTTAGAAAAAAAATTCATGATTAATACCATGATATTACCGTGAGTCCCAATAACAATATTTTTGCCTTTATACTTTTCTAGTATATGGTATAAGGCTTCTACTCCCCTTTGTTGAGCGGCAACATTGGACTCTCCACCTTCCCATGCAAAATTTTCATCCTCCCATACTTTCTTAATGGCCCGAGTAAAATCCTCGGCTGGGACTATCGTTAACGTTCTCTCTTTAAAATTATTTACCACTTCAACTTCTTTATTTATTGTTTGCGCTGTCCCTTTTACCGTTTGAATTGCTCGCTTATAAGGGCTTGAAACTACTATATCGATTTCTTCGTTTTTAAATAGTTTTGTAACCTTTCTTGCATCTGAAAGCCCTTTTTCCGATAACGGCCGTTCAAGTTCATCTGGTGTATAAACAGAGTGAGCGTGTCTAACAAAGTAAACATTCGTAAATATTAGAAGCAACTCCTTACGTGAATAACATGTATGTTCATACTAACTTTATTCCTTTTTTGTGCTTATTGTGGGGCGGAATAGATGCGATTCGTCATTTATATGAACTGGGATAAAGTGATTCGTCCTTTCTAACCCCTAACTGCCATCATCCATAAAAGTCTCTCTAAATAGCACTGCCAATTCTTCATCTATCTCGTTTAATCTTTTTTCTAACATCGTCGACACCTCGGATGACATCAAAATAAGTTGACCTACTCTAGCCTCTACCTCACGATCGCTTTCTTCTAACTTATTAGCCAGCATCACAGCGGCATGGATGTCCTTTTCAGTTAAAAGCATATCTTTAAAGGTGGTCGTCTTCCCTTCACGACTGTAAAAAGATAAATCATAATAAAGATATTGCTCTTTATTACCCGTTCTTCGGTATGACGTTTTAATTTTTGGTTCGATCCTCATCATCCAAACCTTGTCCAATGATATCGTTGTTGAAGAGAACAGACCATTACTATGTATCGAATCTTCATCAACATATTGGTAATGATTCAGCATAGCCATATTCCAGACAATAAAAATAATCAGTACCCATATCGACATATGCCACCGTGCAAACCAGTGTTTCTTCGGATTAATATAACAGTAGGTAAAGACAAACCAAGTAATGAAGTATAAAATCATAGATACAAATCCTATATCACTAGAATGGTATAAACGCGCATACAGTGCACCATCAGGCACAAGCCAATCTAACTTTAAATCATACACAACTCCATATAAAAACATTGTAAAAATAAGGACCTGAACACTAACATAACCTTTAAACCACTTGTTTTCATACCAACGTTGCTCTTTATCTTTCAAGAACATTACCGCAACAATACAAAAAAGTAACGAGGTCAAGAGTCCACCTATATGTTCAAATCCTCCTCTTAAAAGATTCAGATAAGCTATTACTAAAATCAATCCACCATAGGTTTTTCGATTAATTTCCACTCCCAATCCCCCTAAACATTTCACCACTACCGGCCTTTGTCTTATACTCTCTATGTAATCATCATTGTGAAACATGTATGTTCATTCTAACATTTTATTCCTTATTTGGACGGACAAAAAAAAACATTCCTTATCGAAGGAATGTAACTTGTCAACAGCTAATATCACAAATCATACGGACACCAGTTCCGCTATTTTGCTAAAAATCAACGTTTCTGAAGTTCTATCGGACATTGGTTCCGTTATTATTGAAAAATCAGCTGTTATCAACCTTGTATTGGCGAAATAACGGAACAGGAGTCCGTTAAAAGTCCTACAGTGCGCATTTCCAAAAAAATAGCGGAATAAATGTCCGATACGTCATCCACCATAACAATTGCTAGTTTTTTCGAACAATCTTTTTAAGTAAGCGACTAGACTTCCTGTAAAGATTCTGATAAAAATCATCTAACCAATATTTTACGATTAATCTTACTAATGAAAAAAATAGGGCTATAACCATGATTACAAATAAAAGCACTAATCCGTGCTTGATTCCTTCCATTACATCACCCTTTATTCTAGACATGCTAGTTTAAGAGAATAGCTCAAAAGTATATTTCGGTGTAAGAAAGCTCTCAACTCTCCACCAATTTTACCAAAATCTCTGCTTTCAATCCACGAATACTCTTCGTTTGCAATTCATTAGCCCACTTAAGCGCTTTTTCCGTCAAAACCTTCACGAGTGGGGCTTTCCTTTCCTGATATCCTTTTATGTCCTCTCCATATTCTTGAAGCAATGATTGCTTTAAAGCCTATACTTTTCTAACTCGATGTTAGTTGCAATTAAATAATCTCTGAATGCTAGATGCTTTGCCAGTTCTTTTGCTCCTGCTTGATAAATATGGATAGAAGTACTGCCAATATGATTTATACTCAAAAGTTCTTCACCAAATACTTCTTTTAGCTTTTCAAACTCTACTTTAAATTTATCAGGCCAACCGTTATCATACGGTACTATTTCTAGTATCCTCCTTTCCCTCTCCGACTGTTTCTAATTTTCAAAGCGTTCCTCTACATTGACTATGATGTCACCAAAAAAGTTATCCCCTATATGAACTTCTAATTTCCACAATCCTGGTGTTGGAAATTCCATGCCTGATGGAGTATGTGTATCCGCTCCATTAAGAGGATTTATCCCAATAGGGGGATACTCCCATACTTTTTGTCTGTCGATCAATAGTACTTTGTGTTCTTCCCCATTTTCATTAATACCGACAACTTTTAACTTTCCCCGTATCTCATCTTGTTCACCCCAAAAATACCACATATATTTATGCGGTTCACCTGCGATAATTGGTCGAGTTACCACTTCTCCTTCCACACCGGATCCTATTTGGATAGCAATTTTTTCTTTCTCGCCAATAAATATATAATCTCCTTTTGTCCCATCTCCAAAAGTAACTGGGAGCGAAAACGTTGAACTTTCTTCCCAATTCTCCTCAAGAGTCGTTTCATTTGAACATCCTAATAACACTCCAATTGCAACGAAACAAATTAGCATCATTTTCATAAAACAACCTCCTTCATCCCATTAGACGAACTTTTCAACATTTTGTTTCACAAAGAAAAAAGAACAATTCTCAAATAACGAGATTGTTCCTTGCATTGTACATTTTTATTTTTTACATTTCACTATTCGCATTGAAGAGTTGATGGTTAAGCATTAATTTGTAAAACCACATTACCTCGTTTATGCCCTTTATCAACATATCGGTGAGCTTCAACAACTTCATGCATTTCATAGACTCTGTCTATATATGGTTTTAGTTTTTTCTCCTCAAGCATTTTCAAAAGAAATTGAAAATCATTTTTTATTCAACTGCGTAATACAATAGTTCTTAAATTCAATTCCACTTGGCTTAGGGTGGGTCTTATTTAAAATTTATTCATTTTGTGCAAAAAACGAATTACAACAAAGCAACTCGCTTTTATCCAATATAAAGAAAAAAAGGACTACTCCCTTTTCTCTAGATACTCCTCATACACCTTTTGTGCCTTATCCTTTTGAAGTCCCATTTTCTTATGAATCTCATTCAACAAATAAACTCCCCTTAACAAACAGCCTAAAATTAATCCAAAGGCAATAGCCCCTCCAAAATATGGCCCCATCAAAAATATAAGAAATAATCCAATGATTGTACTTACAACTATTGATAATACTAGATACATGTTTCCTCTCCTCTTTTTTCTCTCTTTTTTTACCAAATACTATAACAACGGTAAGATATCCATTTTCCAAATTCCGTCTTCTTGTTTTAACCCTCTCACTTCTACAGAGTGAAAATGTCCATAGCTTACTCCTATTTCGACAACTGCTTCGTTTTCATTACTATTATCATCTTTAATTTCAAGTGAATTATAATCTCTAAAGTCAAGCGTCGTTTCCAAGTCTTTAGTATGGAGTCCATCACTATAGTACTTATCTTTAAATATAGATAGTTCAGGTAATGTTCCATCATTATAGGTCAGTAAATAAATGGACTCTACATCGTCAATGACAACGGAGTGAAAATAAAGCAAGACGATTTTTTCCGGAGATAAATTTGAAAGTTGCTGCACATCTTTTTCTTCTAAAAAAACTTCATACAAAGTTAGTTCATCTTCTGTGAAATCTCTTAAGTAAGAAAAATCACTCTTTAGTTCAGTAATGATCTCTTGTTGCTGTTTCACGGTGTCTTCAAGATTTGCCATTTTTTCCTTAAGCTCTTTTATTTCATTCTGTTGAGTATCTACTAAATCAAGATCATGATTACAACCTGCAATGAATAGTATAATGATGAGAAAAACACCTACAACTTTTTTCATTTAGCATCCTCTTTCTCCGATAGATTTAAAAACTCATTCTTCCAAAATCTTAAACAATAAACGTTGTAAACCAAGCGATATATTTTGCTCCCCATATGAATAATAATTGCGCAAGCACTGTGCCTAGTAATCTTGACGTTACCATCATTAGTGACATACTTTTCAATTTATTGTAACTTCCTTTTTTATTCACTACATCGTCTGCGATGACAGAAATTTTCGGGTCAATGAAAACAACTAAAAGGATCGTTGCTATTCCATTAATTAATCCAGATGCCATAATCGCAGTAGACGCTCTTTCCGGCGCTAATAAAGCTGCATATAATGCAGATAATACACCGATTGTATAAATTGCTGTAATGACCATGTTTATGCAAAATAAATTGATAGGAATATCTTTAACCTTTGTATCACGCAAATAAGAAAATTTAGGTAAACTAAAATGAGTTATGCCACGCTTTATGTAATGCAACGAAAAGATTCTTTTCATTAAAGAAGGTACTGACCCTTTTTCTTCTGACAAATGGATAATCGCTCTTGAAAATAAAGCGATGAAAGTAGGAAGTAGAAGAATCCCAAATAGTGTTCCAATCGTTGAGGCACCAATCAATATCCGAAATTGTGCTTCTACAAACTCTAGCGTATTTACTTGTGGTGCCGTATCAATTAAACTCCCCGTGAAAGGCTGTTGCATCATATTAGCCAGTCTTGAAACGATGACCATGATGTTAAAAAGAGATAAAGCTGACGCTATCAATTTAACTCTCGCACCTGACAACCTTACCGCATATGCTAATGTTTCAATTGAATGAATAATAAAAATAAAAAAAGCGATAAACAATAGTTTTTCAGTAATAAGCTCCATTCAGTTACCTACTTTTTATATGAAATTGTTTTATTTAGTGCCCATATCTAGTAAGCCCACACTAACTTACTTTCACTGTTACAATAAGGAATATGCTTTAAAAATGAGTCCAAACGGATATGAAAGAAGCGTTCTATATCTATTCTTAACTTTTGCTCTAACTCACAAAATTCAGACACGACATAATCTAATCCAAAAACATTATAAAGCTCTGCTTCTGCCCATATCGTTTTCACTCTTGCTTTATCTGAAAATGGCAGCAATGAAAGAATAGCTCCATCTTCATAGTCGTCATATTCAATCGTATAGTAGTGAAATTCGGGTATAACATCATTCTTAATTTTTTCTTTCCACTTAAAAAGAGCCTTGTAAAATTCTAAAATCGCTAGTTCCGCTTCAAAATATAGTACATTATTTATTTTTATTGTTAACAAGGCATCTACTGCCAAAATAGAAGGAACATCTCTTTTTTGTTTGTTGGAGATTACTCCTCTTTCACTTGTAAACTCGTATTCGAAATTTATTTTATTAGTAGAAGCGCTTATCATATCACTCATGTTATTAACCTCAATAATCGTCCTAACAAACACTTCATTTTTTTCAATCCTTATTTAAATGATATTCCTCTTGCTAGTTTGCTTTTTTTCGATTAACGACCAAAGTCATTGTATTCAATGCGATCGTAACAACAAGCAAAACTGTCGCCGCAACCGCGACTCCACCCATTGTATCCATCAGAGCTGACCAATCCTCAATTATTACTAGATGATAGTTATAGTACATCTGGAAGCACAACGCAACACCACAACAACTAAAGCTCAAAATGGAGAAAACGACTAATTTATTATTACCACTCTTTTCCTTTCTCATAAGAACAACAACAGGTAATATCCAAGCTATTAAACCAAGTACTAAGCTACCAATATTTAACCAACCAATCATGAGTAATTTCTCCTCTATATATGTTTTTCTACTTTTGTGCCTTTTAATTTTAACACTATTTTCCTAATGGAGTATAAATACTATTCTCACTTAAAAACCTGAAATATTATTGGTATTCTTAAAAACAGCTAGTTGATTTCCCGTATACTTCCCCTTTGTAAACACATCAACAATAGAATAATTGATTTTCTTCATCGGTCTCCCCTGTCCTCTAGATCTTTATAAAACGCTCATTCCTTTATTTCACTCTCGGAATAGTAACGAATTGTTTTTCCTTGCCGTTTGGCATGCTCTATTTCTTTTTTTGTACTGTTTCCAATATATCCGTTCACATCAATAACGAAGATTTCATCTGACATATTAATTTTTTCATAATGGATGTTTTCAAATAAAGTGGCTTGTTCTTTTGTAATTTCAATTCCCTCGCTTTGTTCAAAGAAACCAAGACTTATCACAATGTTTCCTTGTAGTGTCAAATAGGCATTCGCTTTTTCGAATTGTTTTTTAAACTTAGTAGAGCCACACAGCGTAATGATTTTCATTGAAACTCAACTCCCTAATAAGTACATACTATATTTTCAGTACCATCCGTACTGTATTAAAGGTATATCCACCGAAATTGTCATCAAACTCACTAATGACTTCAAATCCTCTTGCATCATAAAACGCTTTTCCAATTCTATTATCTTTTTCAACATTTATATATATCTCTTTTATCCCGTCTAATTCTTTGATCGCATGTTGTAACAATGCTGAACCTATCCCATTACCTTGAAATTCTGGGTAAAGATATATCGCGCCA
The DNA here is from genome assembly GCF_022812285.1 of Alkalihalobacillus sp. LMS39. Lineage (NCBI taxonomy): Bacteria > Bacillati > Bacillota > Bacilli > Caryophanales > Bacillaceae > Alkalihalobacillus > Alkalihalobacillus sp. LMS39. The sequence continues at coordinate 1,303,754 of NZ_CP093300.1, read as the reverse complement.
AGTTCCACTTTTCCGTCTTCTTTTACTGGGGAAAAATTTGCAAAACCAACAATTTTCTCATCAACTTCCGCTACATATAAAAAAGACCTTTCTAAGCGATGTCTCATTCCCTCATCACTATAAGCTGAGCTCAAGAAATTGTTTTGTACTTCTATTGGAATTAACCCATCGTATGTATCATGCCAAGTCGTTTTCGCCACATCTTGAACATGCTTTATATCTTCGTGAACCATTTTACGAACGGTAACTTTCATCTAACCCTCTCCTTTACGTGATTTTTTACTATTTTTGGAGATTATAGCACAACATGAGCTTAAAATTCTTTTAAAAATAAAAAAAGAACTCCTTTATTCTTAAAAGGAGTCGGTGCTCAGAGCGTATCGGACATATATTCCGCTATTTCATGAAATACGGGGTGTTTTTGATTGCTATCGGACATCTGTTCCGCTATTTGACCAAACGAGTGTTACATCCATTCTATTTTTCTAATATAACGGAACGTATGTCCGATAGCTTTTGAAAAAAGCTAATTTTTATTGAGTTAGCGGAATGTATGTCCGTAAGGCTGGCTCTTTCCGTTTTATCCACTCATTAAAACCCTATCGATTCTACTATTTGGCTGAGAAGTAACAATAAATTCAACATCTTGATTAGTATTATTAAACATTTGGTGTGAAACAAGTGGAGGAACTTCGTATCCTTCTTGTGGATGTAATTGTATTGAAACACCGTCAACTTCAAGTGTCGCAGTGCCTGATAAAACAAAGAAAAATTGTCGAGAGCGCTCATGATAATGCCTTACTTCAAATGTATTAGGCGGCATCCGTTCATGAATAATACTTAAATCGTTATGTTTAACTAAATGCCAACCATCACAATGTTCTCCCCAACTATAATGTTCTGCATTATTTTTGCTGATTTTCATGGATTTCTCCCCTAAAATTGAATTACTTTAAAACACTAGTTTAACTTAACAACATTAACTCCCATTTTTCTTCAATTAGTTCTTTACCGGACAACTTTTGCGGTTGTGTTTTCATTAATGTAAAACCAAACTTTTCATAAATTGTCCTTGCTGCTTTCAACTCACTATTTGTCCAAAGAATAACCTTCTCATATCCTTTTTCTTTACTGAAATTAATTGCTGCTTCGACTAATTTAAGGCCATAACCTGCACCTCGAACACTAGGGTCAACAAGAAACAAACCCAATTGGGCAGTCTTGTCATTCACTTTTTTAATACTAATGGATCCTTTTTGTTTTTCACTTTTCTCTAAAACAAAAATATTTTCAGAACAATCGGTCCGCTCGATAAATCCATTTACACTTTCTTCTATAAAATGACGAAAAGATAAGTCGTATCCAAATTCACTGTTGTATAAATCATAATGAGCATTGACTATGTACTCTTTATCTTCTGCTCGATATGTTCGGATCATAATATCACCTTCCACCTTCATTTTAACACTAATTTCCTTTTTAAAAACATAAAAAAACTCCCTTAATTAAAGAGTATGCTTAATAACTGATATATAATCAAACACAAAATAAGCCTTCAACATGATATTGATAGACTTATTTAGTCATGTATTTCTATCTAAAATGCATTGGATCTCCATAAACCATATCAGATAACAAAAATAATGCACTTGTTGGTACAGGGTCTGAGAATAGCGGGGGACCAATTCGTGTCGTACTAGTTAGACCAACCCATTGTCCAAACTCCCCTGCTTGTAAAGATGGAGGGTTCATTAAAAAGTTGCCATTTAAGACGAAATGCCTTGTATTAATTGCCAACTGATCAAAGACCAACAATTGACCTGAAAAGCTTGCGAACGGTGTGTTAAACATTAGGTTTCTAGTATTCTCATCCCATATCCCGCTAATCGGCAAATCTGTACCTCGAAAATTAATCGTCCCTCGTACATTGTTATTTTCAATGGCTTGGATTACTAGTACACCTCTTACTATCCGCCTTCCTGCAACATCTCCAATAATACTCCAAGTGGAAGGCACAGGTATGGTGCGTTCGGTTTGCTGAATTGCTTGCATTTACTACCCTCCTAAAGCTAGGTTAACACCTACTGATGTATGGTAGTATATGTAATTTCCTTTATTGTTGTGACTATTTTTTCTAAAGGAAATTTTTTTGTAACGGACATCTATTCCGCTATTCCATGAAATGAAGCATTTCTACAAAGCTATCGGACGTATGTTCCGCTATTTGTTCAAAAGAGCGAGAAAAACTCTCTGTTTCCTTAAAGTAACGGAACAAATGTCCAATAGCATTTAAAAAATAGTAGTTTTTATGAAAATAACGGAACAGGTGTCCGATAGGTTTTTCTCATCAACACCCATAGTGTGAAACAGCTATTTTTTGATGCGTCTCTATCGTTCGTCGACAACTCATACTTTAATTCATCTAGTCCCAGTAATTAAAAACAATATCTCCAACTCGTTTGGGCTGCCAATGTTTCACATTCACTAATTCCGCACCATTCAGTTCATTTTCAATTCCAATCAAGATATTTCCTTTTGGTTGTTTTACCCTTAATGGCTCTTCTAACTCATATGAATATAAGATTCTATAATATTGCTCAAAGCATTTTGCCAATTGTTCATTATCAACAAATGTAATATCCCCTGGTATTCCTGATGAAGCAAATGCAATAAAAGGGTAATGTCCATTAATTAATATGTATAATTTTTCATCACTAATTTCTATCTCTGCATAATAATAATTTTGTGCTACCTTTGGGTCTTTAAATGATAGAACACTCCCACCTAAGTTCAACACAATGGATTTACATAGACTTTTAAATTGGACACCATCTACGGTTTTATCATCAGAAACATTAAACCCGCTGATCCCATTTAATAGAATCATCTAAAACACCATCTTTCTTATTTTATCATTTCAATTATAGCACTTCACTTTAACCTACTTCTTCTTCTCTGCAATGACAAACACATAGTCACCTAAATCACTCTTATACCGCTTCAAAACGTTATCTATCTCATTCGTTTCAAGATCCCTTTTTAATTGTTTGCACCCGTCCTCAACTTCTTCCTTTGAAGCTAAATTTGCAAAAGTTGATATTCCTGATCTTACATTTTCATCTAGATACATTCTTGGCTCATACTTTCCGCTATAGAGAAAAAAATCTTGTAAATCCGGTTGTATTAAAAATGTTCATGGCCAATAATTCTGAAACCGGCTTTTTCTAATCGGTCATTCACTAAAGATAATGAAGGCATTTGTTTAGCCGAATCTGCTATCGCTTTTGGAAAATATTCGTTAAGCCAATATTGATTCATCTGTTCAGGGGAAGATGTGAAAATGACCAATCTCCCTTTATTCAGTACTCTAAACATCTCTTGAAATGACGGTAAAAGGTCATTAAAGTGATGGATGGCTAATGTGCACGTTACACCATCAAAGTGATCACTTTCAAAAGGAAGTTCCTTCACATCACCTTCTTGCCAATGGATTGATGTTGATTTGTGTCTTGCTTTATTAAGCATTTCTTTTGATACATCCATTCCACTCATCTGTAAACCGGTGTTTTCTAATGCAACCGTATAATTTCCAGTACCACATGCTACATCAAGTACTTTACTTTGGTTAGAAACTTGCAGATGATTCCGTAATCGTCTTGTTATTTCAGTGTCAGCTTGACGAGTAGAATCATAGGTTAAACCAATGTTATCATATAAAATAGTCATCTTTAAAACCTCCTAAAAATCCTCTACGTTTCAAGAAACCCTAAGGCCAAAATTCAATTTGTCCCGTAAACAATAAAATAATTGTGATGATCCAAAAGATAAAGAAGGACGAGGAAAGGAGTAAAGCAATCACAGGAATGACATTTTTCTCTGTTTTCTTTACTAACCCAATGATTGCTAGGACGATACCAATCCCTGTTAGCAAAAACGTAATAATATCTCCAAATCCATTTCCTATATTCGCTATTCTTGTTGGTGTTACAAAAACAATGAAAAAACAAATAACCCCAACAGCAAGGGCGAAATAACTAATCAAACCGTACTTCTTTTGCGTAGCCTCGTTGCTTTCCAAATAAACACAACCTTTCACATTAACATCTTTATAATATAGCACAATTTACCAATTTATCCCAAGGATTTATTTTTTATTATATAAAAAGAATACCTAGATAAAGCAGACTACTATAGTAGCCTGCTTTGTTTAAAAACCTAGTTAAATTAATAACCGCCGTACCAACAACAAGCACCAACGATAACTAAAAGGATAAACAGCACAACGATTAGTGTAAAACTTGAACCTTTTGTACATCCACTCATATTTAACACCTCCTTTACTTGAGGTTGCTATATTTTATGTATATTTCAGATATATGATTGGACGAGTGTATAATTTATTCTAAGAAGGGCAATTAGAAAGATTATTATAGTTAAATGCTACTGTTTTCTAATAGTATTGTTATGCATATGATAGGTTTCTATCTTAAATATGAGGCTGTCCGATGCTATATTTGTCCACCTTTAATAAAATGGACGTTAGGAATGGAAGTATAGAAGTCTATTCTATCTACAGAAGAGTGGTTCAGAAGGAATTACGTTATTCCAACCAATAAACGTAAAAAAAGCTTGGATTCCCCAAGCTTCCTTTGTTACATATACCATTTTTCAATATTTACATTATGAACATTTACACCCTATTAAACCCATTCTCTCCCATATTCACGAATGAATAGCAATTCCTTTTGATAATGTTCAAGATGTCCGTCATCAATCATCTTTTGAAAAGCAACATCACCTTCACTCGCTCTTTTTATCATGTATTTGCATAGTCCTTCTACTCGTAGCAATACCATTTGTAAAAAACCTTTTTCCATCCCTTTTATCCCGTAAGCTTCAAAAAATAACGCAACACGTTGTCTTATCCTGGCCGCATCCTTTAACGGATCATAAAAAACCGCCTCACCTTGTTCAGTATGATAAAGCCTACTCAACGGAACACAAGTGTAAAGAGTATAGGCAATATCCCATAGTCGTGGACCGGGAGCAGCAAGGTCAAAATCAATAATGCCGACTGGCTTTTCATGCTTAAAAATAATGTTATATATAGCAAAATCATTGTGACATACAACCTCGATTGGTCCGGGCGTATTCTCCATTGGTTTCCACTCATGTAATCGCGGAAAATCACTAACAGCATCATGGTATTCTCGGAGCATTTTTGCTATCTCTCTTAAAACATCAGGAGACCACATATATGTTTTTAAAGGATAATGACCAGCGTCCCCGTCAATATAGGAAAGGATTTCTCTATTTTTTTCATCAATCCCTCTAAATTTCGGAGCAAAATTAAAACCATTACTTTCTAAATGCTGCAATAATTTATGAATACTAGCACTTTCATTCTTTAGCTCACGTCGAACCGTATTTCCGACTCGATAAACAGTTGAGACATTCCCACCTGTAAGCTTTTCTTCATTTTCGTCATAACTTTTCATTACGAATTCCCCCAATATAGGGACTCTATGAGAGTGGCAATAGAGATATATTTTTTCCATAAATAAAAAGCAGACACACAACGGTATCTGCTTGGTAATGGGAATGAAATTGTCCACACCATGTATCCCTTGAATGATTTAAGATTGACAAAGAAACGCATCCTGTTATAAAGGACCATAGCTGTCATTATCCAATTACATCATCAGTTCAAGGTATTCCACATGTGTCCTATCGATTCCCCTTTCTTTACATCTCTTGGTTAGATAGTACCAACGATTTCCAACTATGTAAAGGAAAATCTTAACTTTTTTGTTTCTTGATTTCATCTAACAATGTAATAATCTGATAGTTTTGTTCAATCAGTTTGTCATTTTGTTTTTGTAATTTAGAAGACTCCAAGACACACACTACCAAAATGATAATCATACCTAGAAAAATGAACAACGAAATCCTCACCTCAATCCATCATATACTCTATAAAACTAACGTAATTCCTATTTTACACCACCGAAAACAGCAAGCTCCATCCACACCCTAAATCCAATATTCTTTTTGGATTTTTCCACCTCTCTCATTTTTGCGGTCAGAGCAGCCGTTATTTGTGAACATGATACGGGTTTCCGTTTTTTAGCGGCCACAGGAGCGCTTATTCACGCAAAAGCCACTCTATTTCTAGCGATATATTATGAATAACGGCTCCTGTGGCCACCAACGTTCCAAAACGCTAGCCATGTTCACAGATAACGGTTTTCATGGCCGCTTACGTACCTAAACAACAATATCGCTTGTCTCACAGCACCAAAACCCCTAATTCATTCTAAGAATATACAAGCGCAATTGATCCACAGGTCGACTATGTTATAGTTTCCGTTAAACAATAAGAAAGCCCATCATCTCATAAGAGACGACAGGCTTTACCCCCGTGGTACCACTCTTTTTGATTTGTAGTTTAACACATCCAAATCCACTTCTAACCGATTACGGAAGTCACCCGTTAAGACCTACTATCAGCCTTACCACTCATGGGCGAGTTGGGGATTGTTTTTGACTGTCTTTCACCAACCGACAGCTCTCTCTGCAAAAAATGTCTCCTTACTACTCCCAGTCATTGTGTTTTTATTGTTTAAATTTTCCTTATTATATATAGTGAAGAAATCTGTCAATCTCTTTTTTTACGTTAGACAAAAAACAAAACAGTCATTCGCATTCCACATATGCAAATCATCCGCAATATACCCACGTAGCCATAATTGACCGTCTATTCGTCTAAGGTAAAACCCTTTCGGAAAATCATCGTCTTCATATAAGACCTTTGATGCTACTGTTATTGAACCTGTTGGAGCTTGATTTTGTAATGAAATCCCAAGATTCCCTTCTGTCTGGTCTAACAAATGCAGTCGTAAGTAAGGTCCTAGCTCTAGTGGACACAATTTCAAGCCAAGTTCGTCCGCTTGTTTATAAATGTCAGGCATTGTAGCTCCATCTGGAAACCCAAGCGAACGCACCGTTAGCTCTACCGTTTCCACCTTATATTTTTTCTCTGAAGTTATAAAGTTTTCATCCGCTAACAATCTCTCTCCATATTCATTTACCAGGACAGAGAACTCTTGTAACCTTTGTCTTAACTGCTGTTTCGTCAGTCCACCAACCTCTATTGTTCTCGTAATCATTGGTTTCTCTATCTCCATGTAGATTCACTCCTAGCAAATTAATATTGATTGTTATAAAGATGTGTGTATAATGAATAGTAATTGTATATGAGAAGGTTTTCTAGGGTTCCGCAACTTATATGTTGGTCTGGTCCGAGAGAAAACTCACAGCATTGCTGTGTCACGGAAGGATAAAAGCCTGGGAGATACTGTTTAACAGTGGTCTTCTAGGTTTTTTTACTTTTAGTTATCTTGGAGGTTATGTACATGAATTTAGATTGGATGAAAGTATTTGTTGCTGCTTTCTTTGAAGTTCTTTGGGTGATTGGCTTAAAACATGCTCATAACGTATGGACTTGGAGCGGTACTATTATTGCAATCATTATTAGCTTTTATTTACTAATTATGGCTGGTAAAAAACTACCGGTAGGGACCGTCTATGCCATTTTTGTTGGGTTAGGTACTGCAGGAACAGTGATGAGTGAAATTCTATTTTTCGGTGAACCATTTAAAATAGAAAAGATCCTATTGGTTCTTCTTTTATTAACTGGAGTTATCGGTTTGAAATTAGTGACAAAACAAACGATCCAGGAAGGTAGTGAAGCCTAATGGCATGGATTTCTTTAATTTTTGCAGGTCTCTGTGAAATGTTTGGTGTTGCCATGATTAATAAATTGCATCACGACCGAAAATGGCACTCATTCATTTTGTTACTTCTCGGATTTGGTTTCAGTTTTATCTTTCTTGCTTACGCGATGCAAACTTTACCGATGGGGACAGCCTACGCGATTTGGACTGGTATTGGTGCATCTGGAGGAGCAATTTTAGGCATGACATTATATGGAGAATCTAAAGATTGGAAAAGGCTTGTTTTTATTGCGATGGTGTTAAGCGCAGCAGTTGGGCTTAAGCTTGTTTCTTAATCATTATATTGATAGGAGGATCCAGCTTAATTGTAATGCTAAATTAGGCTGGACACATCTCCCTGCTTCTCGATTTATGAGATAGAGTCGTTAATCATCTTCAAAAGTCGCTCACTATTCTCTGTTGCAACATGTTCAGATAATCTAGCGCCAGCAAGAACTGGGGCCCATTGAAACACCTCATCCCTTCCCATGCCACTTTTCTTACAATAAAGCCGCAAGTACATTTCAGCAAGTTCCCTTGAAACTTGCGAATATAAAAGATAAGATCGACACACATCCGCACGAACATCTCCGGCACTCGCATCAACCCAATCAATCACGACCACATTATCGTCAGTCTTCATCACATTATATAAATGAAAGTCTCCATGACAGAGCTTACTCTCGTAAGCAAAAGAATCTAATTTCTTTAACAATCCTGTCTTTTGTTGTTGAGTAAGTCGACTGACCGATTTTATTTGACGAGATAATTTATCATACATTTGTTCGATAACTTCTGGATTAGGAATAATTCGATGTATATCCAATTGCATATCGACTGAAATATCCATGTAATATTCTGCACGTTCTTTATCTTTAAACAACAAATCTCCTAAAGTATCTCCCGCAACATACTCCATAACAATTGCTTGGTTTCCGTTTATCTGAGTAACATCAAAAACCTCAGGTACAGGAAGTCCACATGTATAAGCATATTGTTGCTTGTTCGCTTCATTTATAGATTCCGTATCTGGCAAAAAATCATTAAACACTTTTATGATTTTATTGTGAGAATGATAGATTTTCGCGGTATTGCCTATAGCAATCGGCTTCCCTAACTCCATTTGGTTCTCTCCCTACATTTTAACATTCCACTACTAGAGATCAGCAGGATTTATAATAGCCAATACTTGATGGTCTTCCCATTTCCCATTAATCTTTACATTTTTAATAGCTAATCCTTCTTTGTGGAATCCCGACTTTTCTAACACACGAATTGATCCTATGTTATGAGGCATAACACCTGCTTCAATTCGGTGTAATTTTAATGACTCAAAAGCATAGTTTACTAATAATGTTACAGCTTCAGTTCCGTATCCCTTACCGTTATAGCCTTTATCAATAAAATACCCTATAAACGCACTCTGAAGAGAGCCTCTCATCACCTGAAATAAACTGATTATACCGATAAGATTATTTGTCTCCCTTTGAAAAATGCCATATTGATACTCCGTGTCATTTTCAATACCCTGTTCCCATTTTTTTATTAAACTTTGTTGGTGCAAAAGTGTATAAAATGAATCTGGACGCACCATTGCGAACTTTTCAAAGAATTCTTTATTACTTGTTTGAAAATGAAGTAAATCATCTGCATCAGGCAAAGTAAACGGTTTTAATAATAAGTTATTAGACAAAATCACAATATCATTCCTTTTGAAATAAAAATGTAGGGGAGGAACGCCGCTAATTACATTCGTGAAGAATTTTCTATAGATCATATATAATCTTCACGACCGTCACAACCGCATTCAAATTCCTTAAAATTATATTCTTTATACAAACTAAAGTCTTTACAATCACTTGTATTTGATTCGTAAACCTTTACCACTGGGGCAACATCTATCTTTGCAAATTCTTTTATTTGGGTATCTAAATCTTTAGCTGAATCAATAGTATATTCATTCATATCTAAATAAAGATCATTGTGTTCACAAACTTCGTAAGTCACAGCAAAATAAAATTTCATAGTTAACTCCCTTTTTTTATTCACTCATATTCACCTTCATTTTAACATTAAATCCCTTTTTGCTACATTGTTTAGGAATCTATATATTTTGCTTTTCCCCAACAAACATATGGTAAAAAAACATAATGACCCATATCACAGTTGGAAATGCGATAGCACCAATTATCATATAGAGAAAAATAAAAAATGGATTACTTGAGCCATCAACAACGAACAAAATTATCAAAGCAGCAACTAATAATAGAAATGGTAGTATTTTTATTATTTTGTTTACACTACTTCTACCTTCTATCTTCCATTTATTATTGTATATCGTAACTACAGTCCAAATAGTTGGAATAGCAATGATGCTAAACATAATAGCTGTTATGTTAAGAACGGTTTGTAATGTTCCTGTGCTTATGAATGTTCCTACCCATACAAGTGCTGTTATAAAAAACAATGAAATGGCAAACCATTTTAATGCCTCTCCTGAGTTTGCATGCTTTTCAACCAAGGTCTCCCGATCACTGTATATCGGCTTAGTCCCTGGTAATGCACGAAATAAGTGCATATTCCCTTCTGAAGTAATATGACTCCACCCAGTAGAGTTAAAAAAGTCAAAATACTCCTCAGCTTCATTATCTTGAAGTGAACGATAATCGACACTGTAAATGTAATCCGATTTCGGTCCTTTTTCAAGTTTATACCCCATAAATGTAAAGTCACTGACATGCCACCCTTTTAACGAAAACCTTCGCAACTTTTCCATGTCCTTTTCCTCAGAAAATGCCAAACCACCTGACATAAGATATTTTGTAGTTCTCATTCTTCTGCCTCCTTTAAGCCTATTTCCGCTAAATTAACCATTAATTTTCTAAGTTTCACATTTGCTTCTAATACTTCTTTGCCTTTGTCAGTAAGCAAATATGTTTTCTTTCTTGGGTCCGCTCCATCATAAAGATAAATCCAATCTTGATTTAATAGCTTTTTGATTATTGTATACATTGAAGCAGGTCCTATCGCTATTGCTCCCTTTGACCTCTCTTCGATTAAGTTCATGATGGCGTACCCATGCCTTGGTTTCGTTAAAGCTGCCATAATATAAAACATTGAATCTGTTACTTGTTCTGATGTTTTCAATCCATCACCTACTATATCCTTTTTCGATATATCGTTTTATGATATATCTGTTTGATTTTAATATATCACTTTATGATATATCTGTCTACAGGTATATCATAAAATGATACATTACTATATAATTACCCTGAGAAATCAACAACTCCGTTAACCTCAAAAGATGTAATTAAAAAATTTCAAAACAAAATTCTCCTAATCTGACACATAACAAAATTCCTTTCGTCTAATAAGTGAAATCAAACTACGAGGGAGCAAATTTTATGACGGTAAAGAAAACAATTTCAGAATGGTTTTATCAATACAGCGATGATGTATACCATTTCCTCGTTTATTACACCGGTAAAACGGATGTAGAAGATTTAGTTCAGGAGGTGTTCATTAAAGCTGGAAAAGGTCTTGCGTCTTACCGAGGACAATCAACTCCAAAGACGTGGCTTTTCAGTATTGCACGCAATGTTGCCATTGATGAAGAGAGAAAGAAGAAAAAGAAACTCAGTCAATCCACTCCCTTTGATGAAGCCATGTGGAACCAACAATCAGGTGCCACGCCTGAGCAAATTTTTTTACAGCAGGAAGAATACCACGAACTTTATGTAGCGATTTCCAGACAAAAAAAGAAGTATCGAGAAGTACTCATATTACGTGGCATTCAGGATTTATCTGTAAAGGAAACAGCACAAATCTTAGGCTGCAATGAAACAGAGGTCAGAACTAATTATAATCGCGCTATTAAAGCACTACGTACAGAACAAATTGGGAGGCGAGCAGATGTACAATAATCATAAAACTGTTGAGGACAAAATGAAGAAACTACCTTCATATCGTTTATCTGCATCTAAAAAAGACCAAATGCATCAAAATGTGATGAATGCCCTCAAGGATGAGGATCATTCACAACCAATAAGGAGGAAATTTGACATGAGAAAAATAATCGTTGCTATTTCAACAGCTGCAGCACTCGCGTTATGTTCAATCATTGGTGTAAACATCATCTCGACGAATGATCAATCCACAGGTAATGTGGAGCAACCTGAAAGCATTCAAAATCCATCTCCAACTGAACAACCAGAAGAAACAGAAAAAGATCCTCGTGAAGAACAAATCATAATCGAGCAAAAAGCAAAGGAAATCGTTCAAGTTCTCCACAATCGCCAGATGGACACTCTCGCAAGTTATGTTCACAAAGAAAAAGGGTTATTATTTGCTCCTGAAGCGTATATAGAAATTTATTCGTTAATATTCACCAAAGAACAAATAGCCACATTATTAGATGACAAAACTGAATATGTGTGGGGCTTACAAGAAGCCAATACAGAAATTAAATTAACCCCTGAAGCTTATTTTGAAAAACGAATTCAAGCAGAACGTTTCCTGAATCCAGATGAAGTGAATGTAAATCCGAATGTGCCTGAAGGTGAAAGAAGTACGAATATTAAAAACTATTTTCCCGAAGCAATGGTCGTTGAATTTCACTATGCTGGTACAGAACAATTTGACCGAATGGACTGGAGAAGTTTGCATCTCGTATTTGAAGAGAATGAGTTAGGGGATTGGGACTTAGTTGCCATTGTCAATGGTCTGTGGGTGCCTTAATCACATCGATAGTATAATATAAAGGCCGAAACCTAAACGAATGCGAGAGGTTAGCATCTTTCGCATTCGTTTTCTAAAATGAAATGTAAAATGGATGCTTTTCCTTATCTAAGCACAGTAATAGCTCTTCTATAAAATCAGGTATTTTTATCATATTTACTGCCTCTTCGATACTAAAAAAGCCGACATCTACACTTTCTACGCTTGTTTGTAATTTTCCGCTTACTGGTGAGCCAAGCCACCACATATTACAAATATTTTTGCTTAACTCTTGTGACACGCCACAAAAGCTAATGAGTTCAATATGAATACCAGTTTCCTCATTAACCTCTCGAACGACGGCGCTGTCGATGGCTTCATTTTCTTCTACCATTCCACCAGGTAATTCCCATCCCCTTACAGGATCTTTTTTCAATAAAACATGGTTATGCTTATCTAGTACGACAGCCGCTGATGTAATTTTATAATTACTCATATCACTTCACCTTTGAACCTCTCTATTGGACACTTTGCTTTCCTTTTTACTCTTGTTTTGTCTAATAGAACTATTCTATTGGACACTTTGCTTCCTTTTTGCTCTTGTTTTGTCCAATAGAACCTCTCTATTGGACACTTTGCTTCCTTTTTGCTCTTGTTTTGTCCAATAGAACCTCTCTATTGGACACTTTGCTTCCTTTTTGCTCTTGTTTTGTCTAATAGAACCTCTCTATTGGACACTTTGCTTTCCTTTTACTCTTGTTTTGTCTAATAGAATTCTTCTATTGGACACTTCTCTTTGTTTTTATCATTGTTTTGGCTAATAGAGATATTCGATTAGTCACTTCTCTTCGATATCCTTAAATGTTTTATAATATTCATGTCCTAAAATGACTAACCCTACTAAAGTTAATACCAATCCTAGACTAAATGGAAAACCTAAAAACAAAGACTGTACAACCTCATCACCATATTGCTTTTCTCCCCAAATTGCATACCATAATTTCGACTTGCCTGACCATCCAGTGATATCCGTTGCGAAAATAGTTCCTGCTAATATAATCGTTAACGTAATTAACAATCCAGCAAACATTATAAATCCACCAATCACAATTCTTTTCATGATTTCCCCCTAATTTTTATAGTCTCTTAACCTAACAGCTTCTTACATAATCATGAGCTTATTGCAGATTGCGATGTTTGTTTAAACCAATAAAATACCTCATAGGAAGATCATTAATTACTTTATCAAGATTAGCGAAATCTCAAAGAAACCAAACCGATAGGCTCAGCAGCGTCCCTTGAAAATGTTTTAGTTAATCTTTATCCAAATCGTCATCAAGGAACGATTTTTTATTTTTTCGAATGTCCTTAACCCCATATTTTTTTTCAAGATATTGACCTACTATTGAATTGTTAATACCTCTCCTGACAGCCGTTTCAATAATGATATAAAGAATAATTAGACCAACAATATATAATACAATAGATAACCCGAGACCCTCCATTTAGTCCCCTCCTATATAACTTATTCTATAAACAAACCTTTAAAACTTAAAAATATCTTTCTTAAAGGAACTGTTGACCCCGTTGAAATTTCGTTTTTTCACTCCCCATCATTTTAACATTAATTCCCTTTTAATGAACAAAAAAAACACGCAAAAGATAGTCCAACCCTGTTTAATCAAGTGAACTATTTTTTTGCGTAATTCGATTCATACATCGTCTTTGAAAGCACTGGTTATTATGAAACTAAAGTATATTGCAAATCCGCTTTTTACCCGTTTCTATAATGATAGTTTATTTAATTCCTATATATTTTTTATATCTACTTTCACTTGAAAACCAACTTATAATTCCATACAATAATCCAAACGGAATTGCAAACATTAAAAAGTCAGAAATTGTACTATTCCCCCCTCTTATATTATTTAGTAAAAACCTAGTGAAGTAAGCAGCAGCTCCACTCACTAGTAGTCCATACAAGAATATATATTTCCATACTCCTAATTTTCTTGTTCTTTCCCACCTTTTCATTTCTTTCTCTTTGTTAAACACAGTAATACCTCCTATACGTTGTTAAAACAAAAATTTTCCTTAATTCCTTTCCATAATTCAAGTAAATTTCCTCCCATCCTCCATAATCTCATTATATTTCTTCAACATTACTGTCCTATAGTTGATAAAAGTGATATATACACTATTGAAGTTAGCTATCTATTTCTACAATTCTTTTTAAAGAGGCACATTTTCAAAATGTTCAACTATCGGAAATGGGTCGTAGAAATGATGTAGTTGTTTTTTCCATTCTTGATACTCTTTTGATTCCCTAAAACCAATTGTATGGTCTTCTAATGATTGCCACTTGACCAGCAGAATATATTTCCCTTTCACTTCAATACATCGTTGTAATTCGTGAGATATGTAACCTTTCATTGAAGATATAATCTTTGATGCTTCTCGAAATGCTTCTTCATATTCCTTTTCCATTCCTTGCTTAATTTGTAGTACTACTCCTTCTAAAATCATACTATCTCTCCCCATTGGATTACATTCTTTTTTGTGTTTTTTTCCAACACTATCAGATAACACTATTTGTGATGTTATCAAATACATTTACCTAATAAATAACAGTTGTACTATTTATGCCTAAATATGGATTATTATATTATACAAAACTATTATCATCACAGTAAACATTAAATCTACCATCAAAAAAACTTCTCCTGACCTTGCTTCTTCTCGCCCTTCTGCAAACCCTATTAAAAATAAAAAAGAGGCTTCTCAAAGAGCTAGAACCTCATGTAATCCCCATATATTAGCTATCTCAATTTAATTTTAAATTCTTCAACAAACTGACAACACATTTCAATTACGTCCGATAATAATGACTTGGACGGCCTACACTTCCATATTGAATTTCCACTTGAACTTTTTCTGTTTTTTCAAGGTATTCTAAATAACGCCTTACTGTAACTCTTGCCATTCCTAAAATAGAAGCTAACTGTTCAGCTGTTACAGGTTCATTTTGCTCAACTAATTTTAGTAAAACTTGTCGCAACGTATTTTCACTTAACCCTTTCGGTAAGTATGTATCTGCTTGAGTAGTTAGCTTAAATGCATCAATATCCGCCTGATTCAAAGTCGAAGAATGATTTAATTTTTTCCACATTTTAAGATATACTTCCATAGCTGACTTAAACCGCTCAAAACGAAAAGGTTTCACTAGATAATCTATAGCTCCAAGCCGAAAAACCTCATGAACTGTTTCTGTATCCCTAGCAGCAGTAATCATAATAACATCGCACTTCATTTCCTGATCACGGATTGATTTTATCACCTCTAACCCAAAACCATCTGGTAAATACATATCTAATAAAATAAGATTAGGTTTTAAATCATTAATTTTTTCATGTGCTTCCTTTGCCGTAGTAGCGGTTCCACACAATCTAAAACTCGGGAGTTTTTCTAAAAACCCGCTATTTACTTCAACAACCATTGGGTCATCCTCAACAATTAATACATTAATCATATACTCATACCCCGTTCAATCTTAATTATTATTTTTGTACCTTTACTAGTTTCTGAATCTACGATAATTTCACCTTGATGAGCTATGACGATTTGTTGCACGAGAGCCAATCCAATTCCATGCCCTTCTTCCCTCTTTGTACTAAAACCATATGTGAAAATACGTTCTTGTTCCTCCTTAGGAATTCCTCTTCCTTGGTCTTTGACCGTTATACACAGTGAGTTTTCATTCCCTTGTATCATACAATCAACAAGCTTGTTATTCTTCTGTTGGACTGAATGAGCTTCAAATGCATTTTCAATTAAATTTCCAAGGATAGTTATGATATCCCCTGAACTTAAACCGTGATAAATACAGTGTAAATAACTTTCTTTGTTAATTGTAAACTGAATACCTAATTCTCGTGCTCTCGCTCTCTTTCCTAATAGTAAACCTGAAACTGAATAGTCAGAAATCCTCTCCTTCAGGAATTGAATGGTCTCCTCCTCATCGGTCGTCTCATCAATAATTACCTCTAGCGCTCTTTCCGTTTTGTCTAATTGGATAAGTCCTGCAATACTATGAAGCTTATTCATATATTCATGATTTTGTGCCCTTAAAGAATCCACAAATGTTTTTACACCTGTTAACTCTTCTGCCAATCGGTTTGCCTCAGTTCGGTCTACCATTGTTATGAGCGAACCTTCAACCCGACCATCGACATCTATGTGATGCATATTTATTAGATATGTTTGATTATATAAAACAATATTTTGGTTAAAACCCCTTTCTCCCTTCGTATCTAATTGAGAGAAAATTGAATCCCATGATTTAGGAAATATATCCTTTACATGTAGAGGAGTTTTAGAACGTTCTTTACTGTGAGTATACTCCTTGGCTAGCTGATTCATAAAAGTCATATAGCCTTGTTCGTTTAAGGCAATTACCCCTATATCCATAGCTTCCATCACAGCTGAGCGTTCCTTTACAAGCCTTGCAATCTCATATGGCTCTAAATTAAATGTTTGTTTTTTTATGTTATTTGCTAATAAAACAGAGCCTAGTAATCCAATTATCAATCCCCATCCTAGCGATAACAAAATATCATTTCTATATTCAGCAAGCAATGATTGAAAGGTTGGCATTAATAGTCCTACTACAGCAACCCCTACCTGTTCATCTCCATCTTCATTCATGATTGGGACAAATGCTCTTACTGCATATCCAAGTGTTCCTTCTGCTTTAGATATATACTCTTGATGAGCTAATGCCAATACTTCATCTCCCCCTACGAATTTTTTTCCTATTAAGCTTTCATTAGGGTGTGAGTATCGAATACTATTCATATCAATAATGACGATATAGTCAACATTTGTAGCGAGCCTTGTACGTTCAGAAATGGTCTGAATCATATTTTCCCCACCACTTATACCAACATTGTTATGAATATCTGGCATTTGTGCAACAGTCCTAGCAATAGCAATTGCACGTTCACTTAATTCTTTCTCAAAGACATTAGATATTTTATATACCATGTTATAGCCGCTAACAATAATTGAAACCGTAACAACAATAAACGACATGGTAAGCATCTTCATGCGCAAACTAATTTTCATAAAAGCAGTTCATTCCTTTTTATATACAAAAAAATATGTAGATTTATTTTATTTGAGGGCACAAAAGCTCTGAAGACCTTCCCACATTCGAACAGGCATCGTCATTATGTGCCTAATATCTATTAGTTTAATAATCTGTTTTGATACTTCATCACTTTTACATAACACCCCCTTACAAATACACCGAAAAGATTTTACTGAATATTCAATAAACAGAATCACTTATTGTGATAATTACAACAGTTTTACTCGCTGAAATCAAACCTATTTTTTCTAGTCACACCAAATAGCAACATTATTTAATGTAGACATTACTGTTTTTTCTCAAAGTCCTTGATCAAGTGAGACCAAAAAGAACAAAAAGAGCAATAAAAACTTTTTAACTTTTAAAAATGAAAGCGTTTTATAATTCGAATTATCAGATAATATATCATATTTAAGGGGGAATAAGGAATGAAAAATTTAAGACGCTCGTTACTTACTATAGTAACAGGATTTGGTCTTGTACTTGCTACAGCATGTGGTAGTGGAAACGAAACGGCCTCTCCATCGCCTAATGACGGAGAAGGTACCGGAGATGACAAATCATATGAGGTACAATACGAAGACGCACCATCTACAGTAGTAATTGGTACAGCTTCTCAAGGTGGAGTTTACTATATCTACGGTGGTGGATTAGGACAACTTCTCGAGCAAAAATTAGGAGTAACTGCAAACGTTGAAGTTACTGGTGGTCCAGTTGACAACATTCGTCTAATTACAAATGGTGACCAAGACCTAGGGATGATTACATCTGGTCCTGGTTACGAAGCCATCAATGGTGTTGGTTCTGAATTCGAAGATAACCCACATGATGATATTCGGGTTGTATTTCCAATGTACTACACTCCATTCCACTGGTGGGCTCTTGAATCAAGTGGTGTCGCTTCTCTTGATGATATCGCTACTCAAGGAATTTCTCGTACTGGTGTAGGACCAATGGGCGGTACTTCTGGAACTTACCTCCCACTCATCCATGACTTACTCGACTTAAATGTAACACCTGTATATGCGGGTGCTGGAGATATGGCTAGTCAACAGCAAGACGGACAACTTGATGTTATCGGCTTTGCTGCAGGTCTTCCTATTCCTGCTGTACAAGAATTAGCTGCAGTTCGTGATATTAACCTATTTGGAATTGATGGTGAGCAACGTGATCAAGTAATTGAAGCATTCCCATTTTTCACTCCTTATACTATTGCTGCAGGAACTTATGAAAACATCGATCATGACGAAATCGAGACTATCGCCCAATTTAACTTTGGAATTGTTCACAAAACGATGAACATTGATTTCGTTTATGAGTTAGTAAAAGCTTACCATGAAAACAATGATTTATTAGTAACTACACACTCTTCAGCTCAAGAAGCTGTAGCAGAAGCAATTCTTAAGAACGAAGTATTACCACTTCACCCAGGTGCTATTAAATACTATGAAGAAATTGGTATCGATCTTCCTGATTCTGTATATCCTCCAGAAATGCAATAACTGATGGAACAAATCACTCCCTCACTAGGGGGAGTGATTATTAAAAAATGGTATTCAAAAAGGTATTAAACTTTGGTAGGTACCCTTTTGAATACCATCTTTAAAAAGTAAATCTTTTTGTAAAGTTTAGTCTTTTTAAGTAGAACAATGACGAGGAGGTAATTTCTTTGAGCAACGATAAGATCAACAACCAAGTCACTAAAAAAGAAGATTTGAATTCGATTATCAGTGATGAGAAAGCAAAAGAGCTTGAAGAAGCAGTAGATGGTGGCGAGCAAATGAGGGTGCTATCTGGCAAATTAAAATTTACGTTTATGATAATTGCAGTTTCTGGTGCACTATTCCATCTGTATATCTTAAATTTTCATCCAATTGACCCTTTGATTTTTAGGAGTGTCCATTTGGCTTTCGGTGCAGTTCTTGGTTTCATTATTTTTAAAGGCTGGAAAACAAAGTCAAATAAAATTTCGATAGTAGACTGGCTGCTCATCGGTTCTATTCTATATGTTACATTTTATATTTGTTCCAATCTCACTGCCGTATTAAGTCGTTTTGGTACAGTGCCTAACACACATGACGTAGTTGTAGCCACACTAGGAGTTATCGTTGTACTTGAATTAACAAGACGTACTAGTGGTTGGACATTACCGATTCTAGCAGGTATTTTCTCACTATATTCTTTTTTTGGACCTTACCTACCAGGTATCTTAAACCATAGAGGATATAACTATGAAAGATTTATCACTTACATTTTTAAGGATAATGGTATTTTTGGAGTTACATTAGATGTTTCTTCCAAATATATTTTATTGTTCATCGTCTTTGGGGCATTTCTTCAAATGTCAGGGGTAGGTCGTTACTTTATCGACTTTGCTTTTTCATTAGCTGGTGGAATGCGTGGGGGTCCTGCAAAAGTATCCGTACTCTCAAGTGGTCTTATGGGAATGATGAACGGTACATCTGCAGGTAATGCGGTTGCGACTGGTTCACTTACAATCCCACTTATGAAACGGGTTGGTTATAAAGGTCAATTCGCTGCGGCAACAGAAGCCACCGCTTCAGCCGGTGGTCAGATCATGATTCCGATTATGGGTGCAGGTGCCTTTATCATGGCCGAGGTTACAGGCATTCGTTATTCAGAAATAATAATTGCTGCTACAATTCCAGCGTTATTATACTTTATCTCTGTTTACTTTATGGTTGATTTTCAAGCTATTAAAAACAACATGAAAGGGTTAAAACGAAGTGAACTCCCACCACTAAAAGGAATTTTAAAGCAAGCTTATTTATTCATCCCAATTATTATTTTAATGGGTGCAATATTAATGGGCTACTCTGTTATCCGTTCAGGTACAGTAGCAATCCTATCTTGTTTAGTTGTAAGTTGGATCCACCCTTCCACTAGAATGGGAATAAAGAAAGTCCTATTAGCGTTAGAGCTCGGTATGAAAAACACAATTCAACTTTTAGCAGTTTGTGCATGTGCGGGTATTATTGTTGGGGTTATTGCACTTACAGGTGTAGGTCAACGTTTTAGTTCAATGCTTTTAGGTATTGCGGATAACAACATGCTTTTGGCCTTATTTTTCGCCATGTTCATTTCAATTATATTAGGTATGGGTATGCCAACAACAGCTGCTTATGCCGTTGCAGCTTCTGTAGTTGCTCCAGGTCTAATTCAAATGGGGCTTGAGCCGTTATTTGCTCATATGTTTGTTTTTTATTATGCAGTAATGTCTGCAATCACACCTCCAGTTGCATTAGCAGCATTTGCAGCCGCTGGAGTCGCTGGAACCGACCCAATGAAAACTGGGGTTACTGCATTTAAGCTAGGTATTGCTGCCTTCGTTGTCCCATTTATGTTCATCTACAGCCCAGAGTTGTTAATGGTAGGCGGAGGATTAAACATTGCATGGGCGTTTGTAACAGCCTCAGTAGGAATATATCTTCTATCTGCAGCAGTTCAAGGATGGTTTGCAAAAAAGAGTGCAAACTGGCCAGTTCGCATCGTGTTAATTGTAGGTTCAATATGTTTCATCAACTCTAGTCTTACTTGGGACGCAATTGCATTCGCCATAGTAATCATTACAATCATTATTCAGCGTATGAGAAAAGTTCATGACTTCACCATGGAGAAAACAGCGTAATAATCGATTAAAAGAACAATTATGGCATATGGTTTTACTTCGGTATATCATTTTTTATTAAATTTGAACCATATGCCAATTCAATAGGTATGTGTCTAGTTTACTAAAACGCACTTCTTCAGAAAGTATTACATTATAGTTATATTCTATGAATATTTACACAATCATTTTTACTACGCTTCTTTCCGTACCTTAGACTCCTCTTGCTTCGGCAGAGAACGTTCTTTATTCTGCGC
The DNA here is from genome assembly GCF_022812285.1 of Alkalihalobacillus sp. LMS39. NCBI lineage: Bacteria > Bacillati > Bacillota > Bacilli > Caryophanales > Bacillaceae > Alkalihalobacillus > Alkalihalobacillus sp. LMS39. The sequence goes on along the minus strand of NZ_CP093300.1, from coordinate 1,282,226 downwards.
CCAATCAAGAACTGGCTTTTCAACAAAGTAAAAAGATAAGGTTGCTACACCGTACGATATTATCAGAACGACAAAAGATACACCCAACCATGTATTGAAATCAGCAAGACCCATGTAAACAAAATCAGGTTGCCAGTATCTCTCCACACTTAAAATGACAAGATAGTGCCAAATATAAATACCAAAGGAAACTTTGGCTGTGAAACGAAACAATGAATTATCCAGCATTTTACCAAACCAACGTGAATGAGGTGCCGTACATAATGCACTGGCTACGAGAATTGGAAAAATCGGAAAATAATAAGGCTGGCTTTGAAAACTCACAGTAAATTCCCCTATATGTCGCATTTGAAAAATAAAGACTAAAGTGCAGAGTAAACTTAATGTGCTTATGACATCAAATCCACCTTTTTGTTTAAATCTTTGGACTCGCTCTGTTTTTGTAAAAAGGTTCACTGTAACCGCAGATGCGATGATTCCTATTGCAAACTGTCCAAAAAAACCAACAGGATTATAATTAGGCATCCAGTACTTCGCTCCACCAATCAAACCAAACTCCCAGCCGCGTTCAACTTCATTTGGAGTAAAAAAAGAATGGACACCTTGGTTGATGATTAAAATAAAGACTATCACGCCAAACCAATACAAAAGCGCTTTCGAAAACGTTCTGATCTTTACTAAATAGAAGAGTCCCAACATAAATATAGGCAGTAACAAATAGCTAAATACTTCGAAACTAATCGACCATAGCGGACCATTTAATTCAGATGGAAAGAGAGTAGTATAATGAAAGCCGGACGTAAAAGTGAATCCAGTGATAATCCGTAGCCAATGATAATCGGTTTGAACCTGCCAAAAATAAGCAAGCAATATTGAAACAATAAATGCCACATAAAATCCCGGAACAATACGGACCGCACGTCTAAACACATAGTGCTTCATATTTGGAAAGCCACCATTTCCTAGATAACTTTTCCAAAATGGTAAAGCTAGTAAAAATCCACTCAAAACGAAGAAAACACTGACTCCCGCATTTCCTAATAGAAAAAAAGCTTGAGATTGTTGCACAAACGGAGTCTGTAAATCCATTGTTAAACGCTGTGTTAAGTGATGGAAAACAACAGCTAAACAAGCTATAGCACGAATTCCATCTGCTCCAGATAAATATGACGGCATTAATCTATTGTCCATCCTACTGCACTACCCTTCCATTACGATGATAATAAAGCCTATACAATTAATAGTAACCTAATTCTACAATGTTTTCCTTAGTTAATATTTTCTTACCCGTTTGTATCTAATACCTAAAGGATAGCACCTAGCCATTGTTTTATTTCCATAGAAAAAAGAGCCATCCCTGCTTATGCAAGAATTGCCTCTGTTAACTATCTGTTTTCACAAAACTTTGATACACATTTACTGACTTCTCGCTGGTTCCCACTCAATATTGGCTTTTTCAATATTAGCGTAAAGTGTATTTTCATTAATTAATGTAAAGCGACCATCATAGCCAAATTCTACACTGCTTAGTCCTACAGCAATATCATATTTATTTCCTTTATTTGTATGAAGAAAAATAACATAGTCATACCGAAGAGGTGTGTTATTATCCCTTTTCATATCCATATTTAAAAGTTCAATAGTAAACTTCTCCACTATTTCGCTATTATCAGAGCTAAAATAACGGTCTGTTTTATAATCGATAATACTAATCTCTGTAATGGATTCATCTTCATTTAACATGTTTTCCAAAACATCGCCATATGTTTTTAATTGCATTTGGTCATAGAAGCTATAAACCATTGCGCTCAATAAAATGATTAGTGCAATGCCAATGACTCCCCTTTTTTTCATATTTAAATACTTCCTGGCAAATGATGCTTATACATTTCTACTATATCACTATGCTCTTTTAATACATTCATTGTTTTTGGATTCGGCTTTACATAAATAACAGGATAGTCCCTTTCATCAAATTTCTCATTGACTGAAAAAGCTAATTTCTCTTTGTCTACTGAAAACTGGGCATCTACACCAGGTTTATTTCCACGAGCATCTAGCCGTATCCATTTATCAAGTGACTTTAAAAATACAGCATTTAAAGCGTGAAGTGAGTATCCTTTTTCAGGTGTATCAAATAACATTAATCGCTGATAACAGAATCCTGTTGGAATTTGTTGAGAACGTAATACAGCTGCCAAGAGATTTGATTTCGCATAACAAATGCCTTCTTTATATTTCAAAACATCTGATGCATGACATGTCACACGTGTCCCCTGAATATCCCAAGAGTGAGCGATTTCATCACGTACAAATTCAAAAGCTATCTTGACTTTTTCAACTTCTGTTTGGCTTGAATGAAAAAGTTCTTTTATTTTTTCTTTTATTAAAGGATTAGAATAATTAACTTCATTTAATTCAAGCAAATAATCTTCTAATTTGTCAGACTCACAAATCAATTTCAATACTATTGCCACCTCATTATTTATAAAGTAGTCATATTAATATTCCATTTTCACACTGAACATTAAAGGTTATAGTAAAACTCCTACTATGCCTAAAACAATTCCAATCCCTAAAAAAGTAACTGTACCGCTAATTCTTTTTCTGTTTCTCTCTGCCATTTCAATGGAAAGTTTATCACCAATGTTAAGTTTCTTAAACTCACTCCATAATTGATAAAACTTAAAAGAAGATAATAACAAGAAAAATGAAGATAGAATCACAAAAAATATAGTCCATTCCAATGAATTTGTCCTCCTATTAATGTTGTTAGTTGTCGTATGTTTAAGTACAGAATCAAATCATTTTCAGTCAATTTTATACATTGATTAATCTCCTGTATTTTACCATATATGTCTATAAACTTGTTGAAGTGATTTTTATAATATAGCTAGATCCATTAAAAAGGAAAAGGATTATCGATACAAAAGGCGAAAAAATTGATGAAGGTAATTATGTGACTACTTATGTAATTAAATGGATAGTAAAGAAAGGACATTAACTTATGACTCATTACGATGACCGAATAAATGATGTAAAGAAATATATTGAAAATAATATATCAAAAAAGATTACCCTTGAAGAACTTGCCGATATTTCTAACTTCTCAAAGTATCACTTCTCCCGAGTATTTACTTCTATTGTCGGAATAACACCATACGCTTTTTTAAATGAATGCCGATTAACAAAATCCTTACATTATCTAGTAAACACAGATAAAACCGTGCTAGAACTCTCTCTATTATGTGGATTTGATTCAGCGTCAAATTTTAACCGTGCTTTCAAAAAGTGTTATGGCTATACTCCGAGCACAGTAAGACAAAAACCCGAAATAATTAGCAATATTTCATTACATCATGACAACAATCAGCAAGAAAAGATTCCTCCTTCAAGTTATGCTAATAGTGAGATACAAAATCACTTATTGAGGAGGATTTGGAATATGAATATTACGATTACGGAACTACCAAACTTAGACATCGCGTATGTTAGGCATGTTGGAAGTTATCTTGAAACAGGTCAAGCATGGGGGAAATTAGGTGAATGGGCAGCAAAGCATGAGCTCTTTCCACCTGAGCACACATTTATTGGCATTTCACTTGATGACCCCAATGTTACGGATGAATATTCATGCCGGTATGATGCGTGCGTTACAATTAACGATAGTTTAAAAAAAGATAGTGATTCTTCTATCAACTATCGAACATTACAAGGTGGCCTTTATGCATTATATCCGTTCTACGATACAATTGATAAACTCGCAATCGCCTATCAAACGGTATACGGACAATGGTTACCAACGAGCGAATATGAACCTGAAGATAAACATAGTTTAGAGTTTTGTATGAACAACCCATTTGAAGACCCTGAAGGAAAAGCGAAAATCGATTTGTATATCCCCATAAGAAAAAATACTACCCTAACTTGATAACTGGAGGCCAGCTCATGTACCATCCGCGATTACGAGGGAAATATTATGATGTAGGAAAACATTATGGCAGCATTCTTTATAAAAATGGTTTTGTTTTCCCAGAGGTTTCAAAAGAAAAAATAGAGTTTGGTATGGAAAGCTTGCCATACTTAGAACGTTTTTATCCTGAAATTATCGAGGAGATTAAAGGGTTTTCCGAAGCTAGTCATACGCCTTATGAACAAGTAAGTTCTTTTCTATTAGGCATTGGAGTTTTCGATACAACTGCTCAATGTAGTATTTTTGCTTCATTTCAAAACAATGAAATGATCGTTGGAAGAAACTATGATATGTTACGGAATGTTAAACCGTTTTTGGAAAGCTCGTTAGTTTGTATAGAGAATAAATACCGCTATGTCAGCCATTCAGATGTATTCATCGGAAAAGTTGACGGGCTAAATGAAAAAGGATTATTCATTGGGATGACACTTGTACCAGAAGAAAAGACTCGACCAGGTATAAACTTTTATTTTGCAGTTCGATATATTCTTGAACATTGTCAAAATGTAAATGAAGCGATAAAAGTTCTTGAGAATTTTCATTCGTCACTGAGCAATAATTATCTCATCGCAGATCAAAGCGGCAATATGGCCGTTGTAGAAGTAGGGCCAAATCACTTTCACGTCATTAGACCGGATCACGGTGAATCTTTTATCGTAAGCACGAACCATTTTACACATGCAACTTCTAACCCAATCGCCTCATGGAGTAAAACATGTGAAAGAAAAACGAGTATGTCTCAATTTTTACAAGAACATGAAACCTTGTCAGAACAAACAGCAAAACAAATGATGTCAGATACGAAAGGCCATGTATGCTTACATCTAAATCAGTATAACTTTGGAACATTGTATTCTTTAGTTCTTAATTTGAACAATTTGACTATCCAGAGAGCAGAAGGTGCTCCTAATAGGTCAAAATATAAAATAGATAATAGGTTGAAAGATGAGGTATTGGAGTGAAGAAAGAGGATGAGTGCAAAGAAAGGCGGGTGAGCCTGCACTCACCCAATTTTTTACATCCTATTATTCCAAAAACTCTATAAGATATTTCTATATTTTCTTGTTTAACTTTACCCTTTAGAAATATATCTAACTTACTATTAAAACGTCTGATTTCTTCATCACTAAGTGTGCCACCGACTTCAGGACTTGCTTGAATTCTTCCTATCCAATTGGCAATAGAATAATTAACTTGTACATCAATTGAAAATGTCTCAATATTAGTAAATCCAGTTAAATGGACTCTTCTATCCACTCAGGATACAACCCTATCTTATCTTTACTTGTTGAATTCGGATTAAATTCTCGAATTAGTTCATCTGTATAACATGAAATATCAGTTTGAGGTAGCCAATCATAATTAATGACAGCTAATTTCCCATTTGGGTTTAGTACCCTATTCACTTCGGCTGCTACCTTTTGTTTATTAAACCAATGCCAACAGTGAACAGCTGTGACAACTTCAACTGTATCATTTTTAAAAGGTAGTTTTTCCACATTCCCTACTATGTACTCAATCGGTAACTTATCTGAGACATTCATTTGTTTTGCTTGTTCTATTAGTCTAGGTGATAAGTCGATTCCAACTACCTCGCTGCCATTTCTAGCTATATCTCGAGCAAATAATCCATTCGCTGTTCCTATATCAATTATTTTTTCCCCTTTTATTCCTATATTAAAGGTCTTTAAACGTTCTAATAATTGTTTCGGATAGCCATGTCTGTATTTTCCATATTCTATAACGGTCTTCCCTAAATCCACTTTGTATTACCCTTCTCACATGTATTTGACATCTCTATTATTCTGTCAGTACCGAACGAATAATACAGCTAAGAATACAATTATTTCTTCTTACCAAATCTGCTAAGTTTTACAAAGGTTTAATTTTAAACCTCTTCACATTTATAGGTTTATTAATGTCTAAATCTCTTATATTACGTTTTTCAAATTCAGTTAATATCTTCTTAAAAATCCTGCTAATAACGATACTATCATCCAATGCATCATGCCTCTTTATGTCATCATCATTAATCTCATAGAATTTAATTAAGAAGTCAGTCCAAATAATCTCATTAATTTCAGGATGTAAGTAAGAAAATAAAGCCTTAGTATCTAAAGTTACATTATTTAACATCTTTAGATTGTTATTATCGCATTCTTTTTTTAGTAATGGTAAGTCAAATTCATAACCAGCATGTGTAACTAAAACAGCATCTCCAATAAACTTTAGGAATTCAGGATAAATCTCACTAATGTCTGGAGCATTTTTAATCATTTCGTTGTTAACACCTGTAAATTGTTCTACTTTCTCAGGTATTGGTTTTGGAGAACGAACATATGAATTAAACGTTTTCCCTTCTAAAATTTGTCCGTCCTCAAACATAACTGCGCCAATCTGAGTAATATATTCATCCTTGTACTTAATTCCTGTTGCCTCAAAATCAAAAATACAATATTTTTGATTTTGTATGTCCTGTAAATATAAATCTTCTAATGTATAATCCTCATTAGAAATATAAGTTAACTTCATTTATTCATTCTCCTTCCGGTTACCATATTTATTAAATAGACTTTTCTACTATTCTGCTAGGAAATCTCACTTATTCTCCCTTTCACTCTACCATATTATCAAAAAACATATGGAATATAATTTCAATTTTTACTTGATTTATCATTTTAATTGTTTAATAATGTTAAGTATGTCTTTTTATAGTACAGGAGGTAATAATATGAAAAAGATAACATTTGTTTTGTTCTTCGCTTTTCTTGTTTCTATCATGGCTGCTTGCGGAGACCATTCAGAAGAGACTTCTACTTCTAATAGCTCTTCCTCAAAAGACACTGCCATTATTGATGTGAACAGTGTGTCCCCTTCAAAGTCTATTGAAGATGTCGGTGGAGAAACCTTTAAAAAAAGTTTCATGGGAAATTCACCTGTTTTCATTCGAGATGAAATTCTTGTCACCTTTGAAGGTGGATTAAAAGCCTATGAGTGGAGAACAGGCCAATTTTTATGGGAATATGATTTAGGTGACAGCACTGTTAAATACATTCCAGATGCTTCATTCCACTCTACATTTCTGGCAGAAGATTATGTTTTTTATGGAAAAGAAGGAGAGATGTATCGAGTAGGTATCGATATAAACCCAGAAAATAATTCCCACGAGAAAATTGAAATTCCACTAATATCGAGGTTCCATGTAGACGGTAGTACAGTTTATGCACAAAATAGAATGGAAGATGACAGAGCAAAGATTTTTTCTTTCGACGCTAATACATTAGACATACACTGGGAAACTGAGCTTGAGAATGTTGGTTCGTTAGATGTTTTTCATGTATCGGACAATTATGTAATTATCGATGCAGGAGTATCCTTTAAGGCCGTTGTTCTAAACGCAGGTACGGGAGAAATTTTGTATGAAGAGGAAGGCAAAAGTGCCTATTTTCATGGTGGAATATCTATCGGAGAAGACGTTTATCTCATCCGTTTAAATGCAGGTGAAACAGGAACTGTTTTCCACATTAATCCGAATACTGGTGAAAAAACTGAATTCGATACAATTGAAGGTACGGATTCATATTCAGATGTTACGTCAATTTATAATTTTGAAGACAAAATTCTTTTTACCACTGACCAAAAAGCATACTATTATAACCCTTCAGAGAAGAAAATAGAATGGATTATAGAAAACTCAGATGAAACAACTGGTACAACAGATTATATAAGATTAGGAAATTACTTCTACACGGTACTAAGATCAAGTGATTTTAACTATGACTATATTGTCAAAACTGATATTACAAAAGGGGAAATCGTCGATTCTTACACGCTCGCTGGTCTTTCAGATAGTAGTATGAGAATTTTCCCTACCAATGATTCCAGTTTTATCGGATTCATCCGTGATGGTTACATGTATTACTTAGAAGAATAGTTTTTATAGAGTGCTAAATTAAATTTAGCACTCTTTCTAGTAACTGTCCCGAACTCAATCCTATCGGACATCTGTTCCGCTATTTCATGAAAAATGGGCAAAGAGTGAGCCCGTTCGGACGTATGTTCCGCTATTTGACCTAAAAAAGGGTAATAAACTATCTGTTTCTATTGTTTAACGGAACAGATGTCCGATAGTATTTTAAAACTATTAATTTTAACAAAAATAACGGAATAGATGTCCGTAAAAAAGGTGATGCAGGCATAATGCTCTCTTAATCTCACTTAAAAACAAAGGTTTTATAGTCTCCAGTATCCGAGGAGAATCTCAATATATTTCCATCCTTAGGTATGCCTTCAAAATAAGCGCCAATACAACCAGTAGTACATCTATGACCAGATATAAGAATATTCACTTCTTCCTTACTATACTGACTTTCAAGTTCTTTCATAAAACTAAACACTCTCCCAACAAAACTATTCGGTTCCTCAACCCCTTGATAGACAGACGAATCAGGGAGCACACCTGACATCTTTACTTCGTTAATATGTAATCTATCAGCTTCCCCTAAATCAAAAACATTCAATCGTTCATCCAAAATAGCTCGTTTCCCAGTTACAATTTCAGCTGTCTGTACGGCTCTCTTTTGTGGAGAAGTAAATACAAAATCAAAATCTATATCCTGTAATTTTTCTCTTAAAGCGTTTGCCTGTTCTATCCCATACTCATTTAATGGCAACCCCCTTCTTCCCTGCATTCTACGCTCTTTGTTCAAGTCTGTTTGTCCGTGTCTAATTACATATATCAAGTCGAACATCCTCCTTTTACGTTTATTGCATAAACGTTAGTGCTTTAGAGCGTTTCTCCCTTTTACAAAAGCATGCTTATAACATAATTTTTTTTGCACTCAACCGTTTCGGACATCTGTTCCGCTATTCCATGGAAAACAGGCAAATCTTGATCCCGTTCGGACATACGTTCCGCTATTTGACCTAAAAAGCGTGAAACTCTCTCTATTTTCCTCATTTAACGGAACAGATGTCCGATAACATTTGAGAAATTATTAGTTTTGGCTAAAATAGCGGAACAGTTGTCCGTTAAACTAGTCACCGGGTCCAGCCCAGTAAATCTACTACTTCCTATTATGTGCACTTACGTTTCCAGATAGATAAATTTACAAATTCTTCTTTATGACTACCCTATTTTCATTAATCTCATACCCATTCTTTTTATAAAACGCTTCTGCAAGCCCACCACTTGAAGTTAAGAGATACAAGCTTTTAGTGTATCTTTGTTTTAGTTCATTTTCCAAGCAATGAAGCAGTTTCGTCCCGTAGCCCTTACCTTGAGTTTCACTAGTTACACAAAGTTCCGCTACATAAAATGTTAACCCATGGTAAGAGCGCTTGCTGTTTCCTGCAATAAATCCTATTAAACTGTCATCCATATAAAGTGAAAAACCAAGGAATTTAGGAGTATTCATTAAGTCAGATAGTCTTTCTTTTGCACTTTCATAACTCCAAGTTTCATACCAAGGCTCATCATTAAAAACATTCATATACAAACGTGAATACTGCTCCAAACTATCAATTACCATCATTTCAATTTGTTCTATCATTGATTCCCCCCTCAATGTAGTGCACCTATACCATTCTATAACATCTTTCATCTACTCATTCTTATTATCCATAAATGTCAAGTCCAACAACATTCCCGTCCTTGTCATCCACAACTAAAACCATCCGCTTGGCAAATGAACTAAACAATCGAATTGTTGCAGATTCCTTTAATTTCTCCTCTAGAAACCAGCCCTTTGGTTGAAGGGATAACGAACCGTATTTTGCCAAAAATGAGTAGGTAATGAATCGTTGTAACTTCTCTGTTTCTTTTAAATATAGTGGTTCAATTTGTGCTTGGTTTACCTCAAAGTAATTCAATTTCCTTGAAATCGGGAAGTTGTCGCGCTCTTTGCTGCGGTATAAATCAGGAATCACAGGATAGGACCCAACTGAAAGTTTGTCTTGTACCATTTTTTTCGATGCATCTTTTAGACACCTTACATTTATTTCTGTTAACTTCCCATCGATAAAGATTTGCTTTACATCTGAATAATGAGGTACTATTTCCTCCATTGTCATCTTGAGCGCCTTTTCATTTGGTACAGGGAAGGTGGCTAGAGCATCAGTTTTTAGAAGTACATCATACGAAGCAAAAAACAAACATACTTCACTCATTTCCGTTAATACACCTGTTGAATTTATGGGTACAATTTCAAGTTCTCCGTTTTCGAAATTCATTTCATTTTCCGGTTCTTTGATACTAGTAAGCCATTCGTACATAAAACTACCTCCATTCTTTTCCTGAACAAGATATTATCTTTTGTATTCCATTAACCAACAATCTTGATATTCACCTTCGTGCCACTCATTCTTTGGAAGGAATTTCACTTTTTTAAATCCACACTTTTCATAACAGCGAATTGCCCTTTTATTTCTTGTTTGAGGGTCCATTACTACTCTTATTGCTTTTTTTTCTTCGGTTAAGAACTGAACCATAGAGGATACAAGTAATGTTCCTATTCCTTTATTCCAATATGCTACTTCGCCAATAAATTGGTCTGTACCATAAACAATTTCTTCAGCATATCCATACTTTCTTTTTGTTTCCTCTTCCAAAGGATAAAATTGAATATAGCCAACTTCATGACGATCAACTTCCACAATACATCTAACCTCATCATCTTCAGCTGGATAAAAAGCTTTTTCAATCTTTTCAATGTCCATTGGATTGTCTCTTCCTTCATAAAATTCGAGTACTGTCGGATCAGACAGCCACTTTACTAACAGAAACTTATCCTTAATTTCTAATTTACGAACGTTAAGATGACCATTTTGAAATATAGACATACTATCCCCACCATCAGACTTCATTATTTAACTCGCTAGAAATGTAATAGTCTTAGTATCTTTTCAAACTACCAAGTCGACCAATACAATTAGTTTATAATTTTAATTAATGCACATAATTCATCCCTTGTTTTTATCAATTTTCCCTTTTCGCTTTCATTATTTAAAGGCGTCTCTAAATAAAAATCAGCAAACGATTGATGCCTATACCTTGGTACAACATGCATATGAAAATGATGAAGCTCACTAAATATTCCGCCGTTTTGACATATTGTTATCCCATCAGGCTTATAAAGAGCTTTAACCGCTTTTGAAATTAACCTAGATGCTTGTATTACAGCATTTGCTGTGTCTTCTCTAAGTTCATCGACATCTTCAACATGCTCTTTTGGCAGTATCAAAACATGCCCTTCATTAAATGGGTTATGGTCCAAAATACAACAAACATAGTCGTTTTCATAAACTACATGTACTGCTGAAATTTTATTAGCTAACTGACATCCTAAACAATCCGGTTTCATATTATCTACCCTCCTCAATGAAAAATCCCCCTCTTTTAAAGAGAGGGCTAGTATGTTTGTCATGTGCTCAACCGTAACGGACATCGGTTCCGCTATTTCATGGAAAACAGGCAAATCTTGAGCCCGTTCGGACATCTGTTCCGCTACTAGACCCAAAAAACGAGAAAAACTCTTTAACTTTCTAAGTTAACGGAATCAATGTCCGATAGCATCTGAAAAACATTAGTTTTTACAAAAATAACGGAACAGATGTCCGTAAGACAAGTCTCACCCGAATCAAAGCTATAAAACTACTATTTTCTGTTCAGTTTCTTTAACTCATCGACAAGTTCTTGGTTTGTCTGATTACACTCTTTCATTAACTTCAGTGTTTTTCGCTGCTTTTCGTCTATGCTAATAAAAGCAAACACAGCTAATGCTAGAATAATTAAAAAACCAATCATTTTTATGTACTCCTCCATTTTTCAAAAAGGTTTCAATAATTCAACCTTACCATAATTACAATTAATTAGGAGGGGGTATCTTTTTTAATAAAGTTTCATCCTTAAGTCCCTAGCAAAAAATCGATATATTCTCTTTGCATAATCCTACTTCCATCAAACAAAACAAGAATTCTTAACCAACTCTTGTTTTACATCTTAATTTCCCTAATAAACGTTTAGTGTTTCCCATTCCCTTAAAATCCCCATACGAATGGAATCATAATGACGTTCTTCATGAAAGCGGACTTTTCGTATACGACCTTCGATTTGCATTCCGATTTTCTCACCGACTCGAATCATTCTTTCATTACCAGACCAAGTCGTTAAACCAACTCTTACAAGTGGCAATGACTCGAATAGATGATTGAGCCAAAGTTTCAAGGAGCGAGTACCTATGCCTTTATTCCAAGTTTCAGCTTTGTGAATGACAATTCCTAGTTCTAACCAATTACATTGTTCATCCTCATAATAATAAGACACAACGCCACATACGACTTCATCGACCGTAATGACCCACCTATCATCCACACCAACCCATGCTGGTGCAGTTTCCATGAAAGTCTCAAATGGAATCGATTTATGAGGAAAGTAAGGAGCATCCCATTTCTTCCATTCGGGTTTATCTTCTTTATAGATTAGCTCCCACAGTTTTGATAAGTCTTGCTCCATAATCGGACGGATTACTAGTTCATCATCTTGATACATAACAAATCCTCTTTTCATATTTTTTATTGACGATTCTCTACTTTTCAATCACCTTATTGAACTGTTTATTTTTCATCTTCATCATACCTTCCTTTTAGTAGTTTCATTGTATCATTTTTCCAATCGGAAATTTTAGTTTTTCAGTAACGCGCTTTGTTCACTAAAAGAAAATACGAATTTATGAACGCACCAAAAAGAGCCCCATCTTTAAAGAGATGGAACTCTTTCAATACCCGTTACTTCATGCTGAAAAAACATATACTGAACAACCACTGTCTTAGACTTTATAACTGAATTGCTCCGTCCAACACGTCATCCTTTACATCCCCTCAAAAAACATATCAGCATAATACTCAATTTCACTATCATTCCGTAAAATCGCCACCATTTTTTTCACAAACTTCTCGGATAAGATTCCTTCTTGAAAAAAATGATTTGCGTAATTAGCTGCCGTTTCCTTCACTTCTAGTTTAGGATGCTGAAGAAGTTTAATGAAACTTTGCTCAATATATTCCTTATCCTTAGTAGCCTGCAATAAAAGATAATCTAAAGCGTGGCCAATCTCCAATTCATCATGAGCTGCAAATGCCTCGTCCATTTCAGTAATTGTCCATTGGCGTTGAATGTCATCATCTGAATAGTCTTGGTTCAACTCTTCTGACTGTTTATATAATCCAGTTAAAAAAGTTTCAAAATTCGGGGCCAATTCAATTATCTTTTCCTCATCCACATCTAGTAAAATAACAGGGGGCTCCGTTTTTTGTTTCCTATAATCAAATGCGATCCAAGAATGACCATCTCCAGAAATGAGGACAACATTACTAGGTAAACCCCATTCTTGTATAAGATATTCACTTTCTAATATCCCTTTTTCCTTACCTATCCCAAATATTGATTCAACATGAATATAATCCTCTGCCCACGACGTTGGAACAGTTGTAGGATAAGCATTAAAGTTGATGTATCCCCCATTTTGCTCATATAAAATGTTTATGTAAGAGTCCGGCAACTTAACCTTCAATTGCTTTTCAGCGATTGCAATTACCTCATCTGTTAACGGTTCTAACTTCCCGTAATCGTCGTCTTCTCTCCAAAACCCTTTCATACTTGGACCTCCTTTATTTTTCTTCTGTTACATTTGTTTTGAAAATAACTGTTGCCAATTTATATTTTTATAGCCTATTTTTTCATAAAATGCATGTGCTTCTTTTCTTTGACCTCCCGAGCGCAACCTAATTTCTTTATACCCTTTTTCTCTTGCCCACTCTTCACATTTTCTCATTAACTGTCTTCCAATTCCTTTTCTTCTACTTTCATGGTCAACTACTAATCCACCAATTTCAGCATATTCAAGTTCAATTAAATGCTTTCCATATACATGGACCCAACCAGATAGACTCCCTACCACATCATCGTTATGAAAAACAAACACCGCATTATCAGTATCAGGCAATAACCTCTCCAGACGGACTACAAGCTCCTCCTCCGTTACTGAGTAACCCAACTGCAAACAAATTCTAGATATTTCCGATAAATCGCTCATTTTAGCTTGTCTAATAGTCATTTGCCCTTCACATCACTTTCTTAATGATATTTTTCAAAAAAACACATAACCTCACCAACCTCATTATTCTGCTCCCCATTTAATTTGTTCCCATCATTTCGAATACGGATGTAGACTGCTTTTGTACATCCATTGTCGTTTTAATCGTACCACTTAAAATGATTTAATTTATAGTAAAAATAGAGGATTTTTAATAAATACATATATTATTTAATTTCTATTATTGTTAATTTAATAATAATGAAATATAATCAATTTAAATCTCCGTTTACAATAAATGATAGCGTTTACATTATTGTAACGGAAGGAAGGAGAATAGTTTTATCTTTATAAAAAATAAAATAATGGAGGAATGAATGTATGGTCCACAAGTTAAAAAACAAAGGAAAAGTATTATTATTAACAATATTATTAATCTTTTCACTCTCTCACACGGTTTCTGCTGATTTCTGGGATTTATCTGGTGATCTCATGTTACATGACCCTTCTATTATAAAAGAAGGAAATACATGGTGGGCATTTGGCACAGGTGAAATTGATAAGAATGGTATTCGCGTACTAAGGTCCAATGACGGTAAAAACTGGTCAGCTGCTCCAACTATTTTCCCTCAACCTCTACCATGGTGGAAAACGTATGTGCCCAACCATACTAGCGCACAGTGGGCCCCGGATATCCAATATTACAATGGGAGATATTGGTTGTATTATTCTGTTTCCTCTTTTGGCTCCAATAATTCTTTAATCGGTCTTATTTCAACTACTAGTATTAACTCTGGAAACTGGCGAGACGACGGGCTAGTCATACGCTCGACCACTTCTAATAACTATAATGCCATTGATGGTGATTTAGTGATAGATGCTAACGGAAATCCATGGCTATCATTTGGTTCATTTTGGTCTGGAATCAAATTAACTCAACTAGACAAAAATACAATGAAACCAACAGGACAACTTCATTCTATTGCAGCTAGACCAAATCATCCTGAGCGTGCCATTGAAGCACCAAATATTACGTATCATAATGGATATTATTATTTATTTGTTTCCTTTGATAAATGCTGCCAAGGTTTGAATAGCACATATAAAATTGCCTATGGTCGTTCTACTTCTATTACAGGGCCTTACTTAGATAAAAATGGCGTCAATATGATGAATGGTGGCGGAACTATATTAGACACAGGCAATGACCGTTGGATCGGACCTGGTCATCAAGATGTGTATAACAACAATGTTCTCGTTCGTCACGCATACGATGCACAAAAGAACGGTGAACCTAGACTATTAATTAATGATTTATATTGGGACATTAATGGTTGGCCTACTTATGATAAAAATGCAGCTTCTATTCTATCAGGTTCAAGATATAAACTTGTCAATCGTGCATCAGGACGTGTAGCTGAAGTGATGAACAGAAGCACAGCTGATGGAGCAGATGTCATTCAATGGGCCGATAACGGTGGAACAAATCAACAATGGGTCATTACCGACTTAAACAATGGCTTTCATAAATTAACAAATGTAAATAGCCGTAAAGCATTAGAGATCTTTGAATGGAGTACCGCTAATGGTGGCGATGCCGTTCAGTTTACAGATTTAGGTGGTAACAATCAACAATGGAGCCTTGTCCCTTTAGGAAATGGTTATTATCGAATTGTAAACAGACACTCAGGTAAAGCACTAGATGGTTTCGGAACATCAAATGGTTCTGATATCATCCAATTTGACTATCATGGCGGCAACAATCAACAGTGGCAATTAGTAAGAATCAATTAAACGGATTTTTTATACCGCCGTACATACAGTCCGTATACGGCGGTTCGTTTAAGACTGAATAGATTTTTAGGCCCTTGGTTTAACCTGTATTGGTTATCAAGGGCTTTAACAAGATTGAGTATCAATCTTGAGAGACATGAAAGGTTAACAAGCGTGATTTTTGTGGAGATTTCAAAGTGTGGATACAACTTCTTGTTAGTAGAATGAATAATCTGGCTTTCTATTTAGTAAATATGATGCTTTTCGAAAAAATCACGTAAACATAAGCTGTTAAAAAAGATGAAGATAAAAATAATTAAGAAAATAAAACAACCATAAAACATAATGAAAAGGACCACACATAATCGAGATGACTATGTGTGGTCCAAACTAGATATCAGTAACCTTTTCGTTTCACCTCGCTCGTCAGCTTCTTCCGCTTTGCTTTCTCGGCTAGTTGAGCTCGCTTATCGGTTTTGCGTTCGAGATAGGCTAATTCTTTTTGTAACTTAAGATAACTTGTATAACGGTTTTGGTCTAGTTCCCCATTAGCAATCGCGGTTTGAACAGCGCAATGCGGTTCATTTATATGAGTGCAGTCTCGAAAGCGACAGTTTTCTTCTAATTCATAAATATCACGAAAGACATGCTCGGAAGCTTCCTCTGATTCCCAAAGCTGGAGCTCCCTCATTCCAGGTGTATCGATAATCAGTCCTCCAGCGGCAAGCATGATTAGCTCTCGATGTGTCGTTGTGTGTTTTCCTCTGTCATCGCCTACTCTAACTTCTTGAACGAGTTGTTTTTCATGTCCAGCCAGATAGTTCGTTAATGTAGATTTTCCCGCTCCTGATGATCCTAATAAAGCTATTGTTTTACCAGTTGTGACATAGTCCTTCATGTCCTCAAGGCCTTCTTTTGTTTTCACACTCACAACATGAACAGGCACTCCGATTGCGACTGCTTCTACTTCCGCCAGTTTGCTCTCGGTATCTGTGCAAAGGTCGGCCTTCGATAAGATGATAACTGGATTCGCGCCACTCTCCCAGGCCATTAACAAATACCGTTCAATTCTCCGCACGTTAAAGTCATTGTTCAAGGCGTTTACCAAAAACACGGTATCTACATTTGTGGCAACAATTTGTTCTTCCGTCGTCGCCCCTGCTATTTTCCGTGAAAACTTACTAAAACGTGGCAAAACGGCGTGAATCGTCGCCTTTCCTTCATCAACCCTTGGTGAGATAACGACCCAATCTCCTACAGCCGGATAATCCACACGCTCACTTGCTTCAAATCGAAACTTCCCCGACACCTCGGCTAATAATTCTCCATCTTCTGTAAAAACTCGATACATTCGTTTATGCTCAAGCGCCACTCTTCCTATTGAAAAGCCTTGCTTTTTATATGAATCAAATGCTTGCTCTAATTGGTCATTCCAACCTAATTCGTATTTATTCACTTTTTACATCCTCCTATTGTCTAACAAAAAAATAAAAAAGACCGCAAGTGACGGCCTTTTCTTTACATAAATAAATCATGGCCTCATCCACAGCCCATGATGAAATAAATGCTATCCAATAAGAAGAATCAACAATTAGAAAGCTTCATATGAGGGCTGTGTATTATTTACAATGCTTGCGTATAATCCGTTCATCGTTTTCATAAGACATCCCTCGCTTTCTTATTTGTTAAGAAAAGTATAGCATAGATTCAATTATTTGGAAAGGTTGTAAATCCGGACGAATTTACTTCGTCCACTCAATCCGTAACGGACGCCTGTTCCGCTATGTCATGGAAAACTCACCTTTTTTCATTTCTATCGGACATACGTTCCGCTACTTGACCAAAATAGCGAGAATACCCCCTTTTTTCCTCATGTAACGGAACTAATGTCCGATAGCATTTGAGAAACTATTCATTTTTTTAATATAGCGGAATAGATGTCCATTAGAATAGTCTAATAACTTTCTCCTTATTGTTCTACAAGAACAGACAACAAAAATCAAAACCGCTCGAGCATAGCCAATTTCAAAAAGTCTATAAAACTACGCGTTTCAGTTGTTTCTACTTTTGTTAAAACATATGTTGCTGACATCGGTGTTGAGACTTTTTCTGACTTTATTTCTGACAAGTGACTCTTCTCGATTTCATCTTTCACCATCGATAAAGGTAAATATGAAACACCTAAGCCATTTTCTATAAATTTCTTTGTCACTTCGACCTGGTTCACGACCATTGTTCTAACCGTTGGGTAATGTCTTTTCACATCGTTTAATAATGAGTCCCAATATTCAGGGTGATTATGAGTGATGAGCGTATACGTTGGCAAAACTTCACTTTCGACATCCTGCCTCCCCTCATAGTCTACACTTGCTCCAACTAATATAACAGGTTCTTCATGTATCATTTTCACATTTAAATTATCTTGCAAAGGTTTAACTCTTGATAGTCCTAAGTCTGCTTTCCCACTGTTTATTTCATCACCGATTTGAAAGGATTTTACGATATTTATAACTACTTCTATGTCAGGGTTTTCATCAATAAATGTTCGTAGTAACGATGGTAAAAATGATGCTGCAATTTGAGGGGCTACTGCAATCGTTAATTTACGACTGTATCCCTGTTTCCAAGATTCAAAGCTATCTATCCCTTCTTCATACTTTGATACAAATTCCTTTGCATAAGGAAGAAACTTATAGCCTGCTGGTGTCAAAGAAACAGCTTTTCCTTTTCGATCAAACAACTGAATATTAAGATGTTCTTCAAGCCGCTTTATATGTTTTGTAATCGCGGGTTGAGTTAAAAACAAATCTTCAGAAGCTTTTCTGAAATTTTCATACTTTGCACATATTATAAACGTTTTTAACCATCTAATATCCATGAACATCTCCTTTATCATTATAACGATCTGTTATCAAAAATAACCAGTTTTGTTAATTTTAATTATATACTCTCTCCACTATAATTCAATTAACACTTTAAAAAATGTTTAACAATAGGGAGATGAAAAAAATGAAACAAACTGTAAACAATGTTTGGGATGCAAGGTTATATGATGGAAGCCACTCGTTCGTCTCAAAGTTTGGCCATGATTTAGTTGATATCCTAGCCCCTTCGACAGGAGAACTCATTCTTGATATTGGGTGTGGAACAGGAGATTTAGCAAATCAAATCTATGAATCTGGTGCCACTGTGATAGGTATTGATAAATCAGAAAATATGATAAATGAGGCAGCAAATAAGTATCCACATATTAATTTTTTCGTAAACGATATTATCGAATTGGAAGCCAGAAATGAGTTCGATGCTGTTTTTTCAAACGCTATGCTCCACTGGGTAAAACAGCCTAAGCAAGCATTACAATGTATCTTTAATAGCTTAAAACCTAATGGGAGATTTATAGCTGAACTTGGTGGAAAAGGGAACATCGACTTCATCACCGCTGAAATAATAAATCAATTAAAACTCGCTGGAATTGAATACTCCACAGAACAATTGCCTTGGTTTTTTCCAAGTATCGGCGAATACTCCACCTTATTGGAAGAAACAGGCTTTACAGTCCATTTCATTCAACACTTTGATAGACCAACACCTTTAATAGGAGAAAATGGATTAAGCAACTGGATTGACATGTTCGCCGGAGATATTTTTGCAGGTATATCAGAACATATAAAAGTACAAATTATTTCAAGTGTCGAAAAGAATTTACGGAACGTTCTTTATAGAAACGGGCAATGGATAGCAGACTATAAAAGGCTTCGAGTAGTAGCAAGTAAAAAATGAGCAAAACCTTAGAATAGACACCTTTATACTCATAATGAGAACTTATGGTACACTTAAATCGTTAGATGTTTAACGGGAAGTAGTATAGGGAGGAAATTCATTTGTTTGTCGGTCGTAGTTTATACATTTTAGGGTTAATATTTGTTAGTTTCAGTGGTATTGCGTTGATCATAACATTCTTAAACAGTGGGGAAATTATCTTTCCTTTATTCGGTCTACTCAATGGTTTCATTGCAATGGGAATTGGGGAGTTAGTGATTGATTTAAACCATAGAAAAAGAGAAGAATTGAAAAAACGTGATTAATATTTATTAAAGAGGATTAGAGACTAGATTATTTCATATGCTCAATTATAACGGACATCTATTCCGCTATTTCATAAAAAATACACCCTTCTCCATTACTATCGGACATACGTTCCGCTACTTGACCAAAATAGCGAGAAAACTCCTCTGTTTTCCTCATATAACGGAACCAATGTCCGATAGCATTTGAAATCTATTCGTTTTTATTAAAATAGCGGAACTGATGTCCGGTAGAGTTGCGCTACAAGCGATCATGTTTAAGTGAGGACACTGTTAACTCCCCTTCTAATCTCGCTTTGGTTCCTCAATTCCATTTTCAATTAAAACGCTAGCCTCATTTTTAATTAATTCAATGTAGTTCTCTTTTGTAAAAGATTTCGTTACTTTCCTAATTTCATGGAGACTTCCTTTTGCTTCAATTTTATCATTTCCAACATCAACAAAAACCGTTAAGTATACTTTGCCATCGTATTTGACAACACCGGTTACTTGTTTTTTATGTAAGTCAACGTTTGTATATTCAGGTGTTATCGGAACTGGTTCAAACGTTGTCCACCCTTGCTTTCTTTTGAAACCTAACCTAAATAAAAAATAGTCTAAATACCCTTTTATTTTATCTCGCATTTTACCACCTATCTCAATTCGTTTTAATAACTATTTTAACAAATAATTCGAAGAAACTTCAAAATAGATTTCAAACCTATAACACCATAAAAAATGTCAAAAAAGCAATCGCCAATGTGATCCCTGAAAAAATGAAGTACCAATATGGCAAAAAGGCATCTGGGTCTTTTTTATAAGCAGAAATTCCCATAACAATGAGCATCGCACAAAATGATAGTTGTGCAAAAGTAAATAAATAATATTCATTTATAAATGTCTGTGTAATTATTAAGGCCAGCCACAAAAGGCCAAAAATGACGATAAGTTTATCTAGCATTTCCTCCGCTCCAATATAATAAAAAATTACCTTTGCTTATTTAGAATACACTACTCGTTGACTTATATTACTAATAATCCAAAAAAATCAGTTATGTATAAGGTAAATAACACGATTAGTAAAAAGATGACCTGACTAACAGTAAATTTATAATCATTAGGATTTTCTGCATATTTTCTTTCCATCACGGCTGTTACCAACTCGGAAACAATAACGAACATAACTAGGATAAACCATGGTTGTACAAACCAACTGATATCCGCTGGTTCCCTCGTGAAGGTTATAAAAAAGCCTACCATAAAAACGACGGATGTAATGATTCTAATTGTCCAATCGATTTTTTTATGTTTCTCGTTTACATGGTTATACGAAAAGAATTTCTTTCTCTCAACTTATAACCATTTTCTCATTAGTTTATTAAACAAAAACCACAATACGAATACAGCGCTCAATAGTAAGAGTAAGTTCATCCAGAAACTAGACTCAGTATACATAATAATTCCTCCTGTGTTCACACGGTAATAATCAAGTTTGAAATCTATTTAATTTTAACACTTTTCCTTTTTTTTACAACAAAAAAACCATCTCTTAAGCAAACAAAAATAGTATTAGAGAAAAAGACTAGTCTCTAATACCGCACTTTTAGTATGAACAAATAACTTGTCGTTCCATTATGTTACAGCCACTTACTTTCCGCGGCTAACGCTTGTGAGGTCTCGCCTATCCTCTCTTTACCGCAGGAGTCAAAAAACTAAAGATTAGGAAACAACTCTTTTAGAGTTTCTAGTATTCCGAGGGAATAATCCGAATTTGTTACATTTCCATGTAAACGCCTAGCTTCCTCCGTAGCGTTTCCTAACAAATAACCATGTTGAGCAGTTTTCAACATTTCTATATCATTTCCACTATCTCCAAAGGCAATTGTATTAGCCCAAGGAACTTGATAATAGTTAATCATAAACTTTACTATTTCCTTCTTTCCGGTGTTTACAGGAATAAAGTCAACATCAAATGCGTCTTTAGGGTCGCCTGCTTTTGGATTGCATTTGTTTATATTTATGCCTAAACCGTTTAATTTTGCTAAATGACTAATAATCTTTAAATCATACTGACTTTTCGCCTTTGACTTTTCAATATAATAGTAGTTCCACTTATAGCCTGTTTGACCTAATTGGGTCTGCTCTGAGAGCGTTATATTATAGACATTGTACAGTTCACTGACCAGTTCTTTAACAGTGGCGCTTGAGAAATTAGTTTTCTTTACTCTTTTTTCCCATTCCTTATTCGGTAGCAATTTCCCCTCACATACGTTATATACTTCAGTTCCTAAGTTACATGCTAAGAAATGGGGTATATATGATATATTCGCTTGTTCTATTTTTTGAGCCACCTGATATAAACTACTTCCAGTTACCCAACCGACTTTTACGAATTGCTCTTGAACAAGATGATGAAGATATTCTTCCAACGCTTTTAAATTCTTTAGCAATTCACTTGTACAATCATGAGGAAAATATGTTTCATCAAAATCAAAAAAAATAATATACTTAGTCTCATTAGTATTTACAAAGGATTTATTAAATTTAAAATTCATAAAAACCACCCCATTTGTTTGTTTTTTATAATATAATTTATGGGATAGGTCCCATGTCAATATTTTTTCATGAGGTGAAAATGGTAACAATTTATGATATTGCACGATTAAGTGGCGTTTCTAAATCCACAGTGTCTCGGGTCGTTTCTAATCACCCCTATGTATCAGCAGCAACAAGAAACAAAGTATTAAAAGTTATGGAAGAATATAATTATGTTCCAAATTCTCTTGCACAACAATTTCGTCAAAAACAAACAAAGTGTATAGCTATTCTCATCCCTGATTTAGATCACCCATATTTCACTCAACTCGTTAGATATTTATCCGCTGCGAGTTATAAAAGAGGATATAAAACAGTAATACATCAAACTTTTTCAAACAAAGATACAGAAAGAGATGTCTACACGCAACTTCAAAGAAATGAATTTGATGCTATCATTCTAGCTTGTTCTTCATTTTCAGAGCATGAAATTACTAAATATACTGAGAATAAAATAATCGTTGCCTGTAATGAAGATTACTCTGGTGACTTTTTTGACGTATTTTGTTTAAATGAACAAGAGATAACAATGAAAGCCACATCATTTCTGTTAAATAAAGGACTTTCAACACTAGCCTTCTGCTCAGACAATATTACTTCGCCTTTACAACAAGCAAGATTAAAAGGTTTTATTAAAGCTCACACTAAAAAGGGAATACAACACAGTAAGGACTTTCTTTTTAATAACATATCTAATATAGAAGATGGGATTGCATTAGGAGAAAGGATATTTACGAAGCATTTAGAAATAGAGGGAATTATCACGGGAAGCGACTTCGTTTCCGCGGGATTAATAAGTTCAGCTGTTAAAAATGGTATTGAAATCCCTAAACAACTATCAATCATAGGTTTTGACAATCATCCAGTATCACTAGTTACCGATCCGCAAATATCCACAATTTGCAATCAAATTGAAGATATGTCTAATGATATAGTAAATCACATTATAGCTCTGATTAACCGTAATAAGATGAAACAACCACCTATCAAAAAGGTGTATAATGGAGAGATTATTCATAGAAGTTCTAGTTAATCGGCCCATAGATGGATATAAGTGAATTATTGCGGACATCTATTCCGCTATTTCATAAAAAACACACCTTTTTCGATTGCTATCGGACATACGTTCCGCTATTAGACCAAAAGAGCGAGAAAGCTCCTCTGTATTCCTCATTTAACGGAACCAATGTCCGATAGCATTTGAAATCTACTAGTTTTCATTAATATAGCGGAACACATGTCCGATAGTCACACAACTCCCTCTTCCACATTTATTACTCTTTACTTTCTATTTTTTTTGCCACCGCTTGTCCAGGATAACTAGTTAAAATCCCTCCATCTAGCCATATATCAATTTCATTTCCAGATTCAAAGTCTATTGCATCTTCATATTTTATATAGATTAAACTTAGGTTATAGTTATGAATGTCTTCACTTGGAATTTCTTGTATGGCTTCAAATTCTTCAAACGATGTTTATGGCATTATAAATATGTAGGGTATGGCAGCCCTTTTGTGTAGGTGCCCGAAGGGCACCTACACAAAAAAAGCCACTTGCTAACATCTCAAAAATTCAATACACTTCCTGTTGGACCCAATACTGGCAGGAGGTAGTTTTAGGAGATGTTAGAAGTGACCGAAATTAATTATATCAGACAAGAAGTAAACACGAAAGGTTATTCCTATTCGGATGTTGCTAGAAGAACGAATAAGGATGTTAGAACAGTTAAGAAGTATGCCGACCTAGAGGAATTTCAACCGGAAACGAAGAGGGTAAAGCCACAACCGGCACCAGTAATGGACCCCGTTAAGGATATCATCGATCAATGGTTGAAAGAAGATATGAAGAAGAAAAAGAAATACCGAAGGACTGCCAAACGTATATGGCAAATGCTTGTAGACGATGTAGACATAAATTTTAAAGGCTCCGACCGAACTGTAAGGGCGTATGTGTCTAAACGTAAAAAGGAATTATTAGACGAAAGCGAAGGTGCTGCGATTCCGTTAGAGGCAAGACCTGGTGATGCTCAAGTAGACTTTGGGGAGGCGCCGTTTAAAAGGAATGGTAAGGTGATTGACCTTCCGTATCTCGTTCTTTCCTTTCCGTACAGTAATGCATTCTTAGTTCAAGTTTTTGAATCTCAAAATCAGGATTGTTTCCTAGAAGGACTAAAACGATTCTTTACCCACTTAGAAGGTGTACCAAAGAGAATACGTTTTGATAACTTATCTCCAGCAGTTAAAAAAATCCTTCCTCAAGGTAAGCGAGAACTAACAGAAGGCTTTGAAAGGTTCGCCTTACATTACGGTTTTCAGTACGAGTTTTGTAATCCTGGCGCTGGAAATGAAAAAGGTCATGTAGAGGCAATGGTTAAGTATGTACGAAATAACTTCTTTTTACCAGAACGACCTGTTTATCAAATTGAAAAGTTAAACAAAGAATTATGGCTTGAAGTAGAGAATGATAGATTTCGTTCACACTACGAAAAGAAGAATGAGATTGCTAGATTGTTTGAGGAAGATAGGGAAGCATTACTCTACCTACCAGCTAAAGAATACTCAGGAATGCGTATTGAGACTTTGAAGGCGGATAAGTATGGTTATGTACTTGTAGATTCGAAAAGGTATTCCACTTCCCCGCGTTATGCAAATCAACGAGTATTAGTGGGTGTTACCTACAACCGCATTGATATCCTTGCGGATAATTATGAAGTAATCGTAAGTCATGAACGGCTATATGGAGAAGAAACTAAATCAATGATTTGGCAACCTTATCTATCTCTCATGGCCAAGAGACCAACAGCTTTAAAGTACACGACATTTTATAGTCAGCTTCCAGAAGCATGGCAAAAATATTTGGATGAATGTACGGTTGAAGAAAAGAAAAAAGCATTACTTTTATTATCGACAATATTAAAAAGTAACCGTTTAGAAATAGCTACAGAGGCTTTAGAGATCGCTTCTGAGAGTTGTCACCCATCTTCAGAAACTATCAAGCAAGTCTTTCATCAACTGGTTCATGGCCGTGGTCATAGACCAACTCTTAAGCTGAAAAGTAGTGTTCCGGCAATGCCATTAGCGGAACGCGGAATGAACCAATATGATGCCTTCTTTACCTTGAAAAGGAGGCAGGGATGATGCAAGAAAAGATTCAGGAATATGCCAAACGTTTAAAGCTCAGTTGGATACGAGAAAATTTTCACAAACTAGATCCGAAGGATCCTCAAGACTATTTATTAACTCTATTTGAGAAAGAAATAGAACAACGTGAGGAAAGGAAGATTAATCTTTTACTAAAGGCGGCAACGTTGCCAAACGCATCTGGCAAACCTTTCAATTGGCAAGATATCCAGTTAGGACAAGGGTTGAGCCAACAGTACCTTTTAGATGGCGAGTTTATTGATACAAAGGAGAATATGGTTTTTTACGGTGGCGTTGGTGCCGGGAAAACATATCTATCCACACTCATTGGAATCAATGCCATACATAAGTATGGCAAGCGAGTGAAGTTCTATACCATTGCCTCACTTGCAAATGAACTACTGGATGCCAATGAAAAAGGGACACTAACTAAATTGTTTAAGAGGATTGAGAAGCTAGACTTATTGATACTCGATGAACTCGGATATATACCTTTACATAAGCAGGGAGCTGAGCTGCTTTTCCAAGTAATCTCACTGTGTTATGAGAAAAGAAGTATTATTATCACCACAAACCTTCAATTTGGACAGTGGAATCATGTATTTGGCGATCCTATCCTAACCGAAGCGGTAGTAGACCGCTTAATCCATCACTCCCACTTAGTATTATTTGGGGGTGATAGTAACCGAATGAAGGAGTCACTAGCATTAAGAGAGTTGTAATAGTTTAACAAAGTTATGTTGGTAAGTGGCCTTACAAAAAGGTTTGCCGTTTTATACATTTTTCTCTTGCCAAATACATCAAACGATACATTTCTTACTACCAATAACTCATTTTCGTATACTTCAATAACATACCCTTCTATATCAGGTTCACCTTGCAAAATGGAACAACCACCGATAAACAAAGAAAAAATTAGTAAAATTACATGCACTCTTATATTCATTCTACTCCTCCATCTCATCTCGTATTATTCCATAGCCCCTTCGAACTCAATTGAAAATAATCTCCTCACAGCTGGTGGTATTCGTCCTTCTCCTTGACAAGCTGCTAATGATAGAACAATAACGACAAGGAGAAAACAAAACCATTTATAAATCGAAGCAATGATTTTTCCCACACTCTTTTTCAATCATAGAAACAAAGATACTACTCCTGACTAGTTTAACATATTCTTCCACATCACAAATCAATAATCTTCATATTTGACCTTTTTTGATGTTTTCAAAAATAACGATATATTAAAACTTTCAACAATAAACTAACGGAATGCAGGAATTCTCGGCTATAACATGCAACAATTCGTTTGTAAGCGCTTTTAAAAATGAAAGGAGGAAAAAGAATGATTTCAAAACAGGCTCGGCTCATCAAAAAAATATTGTTTTCTTCACTCGTATTCACATTCTTCTTTATTGCTCTAGCACAAGGTGATAGTCATGCTGAAGAAGTAGTCAATGCTAGAGATTTTGGGATGAGGCCGAACGTGGAGGCTTCTCAAACTGAAGCACTTCATGCGGCTATGCGTTATTTTTATGACAGAGGTGTAGAAGGAACCGTTTATATTCCTGCTGGAACATATTCTATCGACGAAGCCGTTCGTTTTCACCAAGGCGTAAATATAATTGGGGATGGCATGGGACAAACGGTGTTAAAGAAAGTTGGTAGTAGAAATAATTATGTTGTAGGCAATCCGATTATGAGAAGAGGAACTAATCTTAATGTCAAAGTTTCTCATCTCACATTTGATGGCGACCGTCAAAACCGTGCGAATCGAGGCTTAAGTCAAATCGGTGGTATGAATATCGATGCCGATGTTAGTCATCTTACGATAGAGAACACTGAAGTTCGAGACGTGACTATCGGCTTACTATTACGCCGTTTAAAAAATTCTACAATTCGAGATAGTGTAATTGACCGTTCAAGTGGACATGGGATTGCCTTCGGTAGTGAAAGCCACCCTGTTGGTGATGTTCATAGTAATCTTGTTACGCACAATAAAATCACCAATTCCACAGGTGGTAGTGGCATAAATTTATCAAGATCTACGTATACAACCGTTACGTATAATCAAGTCATTAATGAAGTACAACAAGGGGATAGTTATGGTGGTATCCGAATTCCAAATGATGGGGCATACAATACCGTTCAACATAATGTCATTCAAAACTACCCAAGAGGTATTTTTGTATTAACTGGTGCTCAGCATAATACCATTTCAAAGAATACCATTATCAATTCGCGCATTCATGGGGTGTTAATTGAGGCAAATCATAATATTTTTAGTGAAAATGTGATACAGCAATTAGACCCAAGCTTAAATGTGGAGTCTGTTATTCGGTTAGCTCCTGGCAGCAACAACCAAATCTTAAATAATAAAATTGAGACATTTTCAAGCTTTAGTAATCCAGGAATTCGACTTACAGGGTCATCCAATCAAAATACAATTAGAGGAAATCAAATTGATACAACTGGGACCGCTGTTAGTATTGAAGGTGGCAGTGGAAATACAAACACAAACAATACGAAAGTAACAAACCCTGTTCAATTCAATAATCAAGCAAGTTATGAAATTGTAAACCGAAATAGTGGCAAACTATTAGAAGTTGCCAATGCCGGCACCGCACCAGGCAATAATGTTCAGCAATGGGAACGGAATTTTCATCCTTGCCAACGCTGGGCGATCATTCAAAATCGGGAAGGGTATTATGAAATTGTGAATCGCAATAGTAATCAGGCACTAGAAATATTTGATTGGTCAACATCAAATGGTGGAAATATTGTGCAATGGACTCGGTTAGGTGGGCATAATCAACAATGGTCTATTCAGCGCACAAGTCATGGATACTATACGCTAGTCAACCGTTTTAGCGGAAAATCCTTAGATGCTCACAACCGCTCATTACTTAACGGTGGGAATATTGTGCAATGGGACTTAAATAACGGATTGAATCAACAATGGAATATTATTAAAGTTGATTAAGGAACAAGAAGCAGGGCGCCATGACCTGCTTCTTCTTGCATAAAAAGCTACTTCCAAATTTGATCTAATTTATCAGAATAAAATTCAATCGCTCTTTTGTAACTTTTAATCTCAGGATCATTTGTCGTTTCGATTAAACATTTTAATAATAATTCCATTGCTTTATGATGCTCATTCAAATTATATAAAGTCATAGCATAAAATGTTTGTACCGCACGATTATGTGGAAATTGTTCGATTCCTTTTAGAAAAGTCTTTTTTGACTTTTCATACTCTCCTAATGTTCTGTATGTACTCCCTAATCCTAGCAAAGCTCCTTCTAAATCCTTTGGAGGTAACCCTATCTGAATGGCTTTTTCATAATAAGGGACTGCATTCGCTTCTTCTCCTAACAAGTCAAAACTCCAAGCACATTGATAGTTAATGTAAGCATCTTCAGGAAACTCCTCCACCAATCTCATCAACCATTCATTGGATTCTTTATGGCTTCCATTTTTACGCAAATCAAGTGCTTTATCTAATTTTTTTTTCATTTCTTTCAGCTCCTATTGCTCGTTTCGTTACACTTAATAGAAAATCGATACTAAAAAATTGTACATCGAATGAATGATAACAACCGACCAAAGAGACCCGCTTTTCTTATAAATAATCCCAAATAGGATTCCCAGTACAAAAGCTGTTACTATGAACCCTAAAACAGAAGGAAAAACAAATAGTCCTTTATAAATCCATATAGGAAAATGGATAGAAACAAAAAGGAATGCCGTCACTACATTTGCTACCCAAAAGCGGAATGAATCGAGTAGTTTTCGTAATATAAATCCTCTGAATACAATTTCCTCTATTAATCCAACTAAGAGAATCGTGTTAAGTAATTCATTAAATCCGATTTGAAAGTCCATATTGTTTTTAAAGACAAGCAAATTTATAACCAAAAAATAAAGAATCAGTATGAAGGAACCTCCAGCTGCCCATTTCAATCCATTTCCTATATTATCACGAAGTCCTAAATAGGATAACGGATTCTTTTGTTCCACCATTTTAACTACAATGAAAACAGGTATGACCCAGATGCTAATCTTCATTACTGCAGATACGATTGCTCTTGGGACACCATCTAGTAAATCTAAATATTGTATGAACCAAAATTCCCTCATACACCATATAGCCAAAAACAACATGAAATAAATCCAAATATACCGTTTATACAAGCTTGATTTGATAACACACACCACCTCTCATTATCTCGCAATCTCTCTCTTAGTTTGTGACACAACTTCAGTTGATTTAAGTGTATCACAAACTTCCATATTTTAGTTGAAGCACTAATTTGGATAGGCTTTTGAACTCTATCGGACATCTGTTCCGTTATTCCTCCAAAAACAGCGACTTTTCTAATCCGTTCGGACATCTATTCCGTTAGTTTATATTTTTCTACTCATAAGAAGCGGATTTTCACGGAATAGCGGAACAAATGTCCGATAGAGTACTGACCGCGCCTTATTTTCTAACTTTAACGGAATAGATGTCCTTTACAAATCGAACACCACCTTCCTACACCACAACTCTTCAAAAAAAGCACTGAAAAAGTGAACTTCACCTTCTTCAGTGCCAAACTCCTTATAAAACTGCTCTTTTCACTTGTTTCACATAAATATATCGGACAATTAAGAAATACAAAATTTGAATGCCCGCAAAACTTCCTAATACTAGTGTAGATTCTGCGAGTAAATTATAATCGAAAAATCTCGACAATGCTGTTAATGCTACGGCACCGTGGAAGAGAGCGACGATAATCGGAGAGAAGAAGAGAATGGCAATTTGTCTGTTCATCACTTTCTTCAACTCTGATTCTTTCAATCCAATTTTCGCAATGGCACGGAATTTCCGCTTTTCTTCATCTAAGTCGGTAAATAACCTGAAATAAAGGAAACTTCCGGCGGATACGAAAAACACAATTCCAATAAACAAACCAATGAAAAGTATCGGGCCAAATGCACTATCGATTTCATAAAGAGTGTAATCAATGGAAAAGGCATTAAATCCAATTTCTTCTCTAAATCGTTTTCCTACTTCGATTAATTGGTCTGATTGGCCCTCTTCCGCTTGCCATATCACAAATTTATCTACATACGCCGGGGAGCCGAGCTGTTCAAACACGTCGTCATTCACAACAAAATAGCCATGGAATTCTGGGATAACTTCCGTTTCAATGACTCTGTTCGGTTTGATTTCCTGGCCATTTTCTAATGGAAGTACAAAATCTTTCAATACTTCACTTGCTTTAGGTCCTTCCATAATGACGGCACGGCTTTGTTCCACTATAATGGCTTCATGTTCTTTCGGATGGAGCTCCTCTTCTTCAAGGATTGCCGCCAAACGATTGTATTGTGAAGCACGTGCAATTAACACACGTCGCTCACTCTCGGCTATCTCAAAATAGTTTAATTCCAACTGTTCCATTGTCGCCTCAATATTTTCTTCCTGCAAAATCAAATTAATATCATTTATACTTTCCTTAATAATTTCTTCGTCTTCTTCTCCCCATGGACTATACGTAACCGAATAAGGGTTGCTCTCCTTTATTCCTTTTGTAAGAAATGATTGCAGTCCATATAAAGTCCCAATCGCACTAAACGCAACAGTTGAAATAATTGCGACCATAAAAAAAGTTCGTGCATTATCCTTCATGCGAAAGGATAGGTCAGAAAACAATAACATATTTGTTTTTCGCCAAAGGATCGCTTTGTTTCTTTTCATCCGTCGAATAAAATACACACTCAATTGCGTAAATAAAAAATAGGTTCCAATACTCACAACAATGATGACCGGAATCATCGCATACATTACTTGAACACCTTTCGCATAAAGAGCGGTACCATAGCCAACGAGTAAAAGTAACGCTGCGATGATAGAAAGGATAACAGAAGCTTTCGGTTCTCCTTTTGACTTTTTATCGCCTTTTATTAAATCGGTCAGCTTATTTGTACGAAGAATGAGCGAAAGAAACATTGAGATACAAAAAAATAAAATGAGAAAACTAATAAATGTCACAACGATCGCAAGCGTTGGAAAATAAAAATCGAGTGATTCACTAATAATTAACACATTTTCAGCAAGCAATAAAATCACTTTCGCAAACAATAACCCTGTCAAAATTCCTCCAACTGTTGCAAAAAAGCCAATCAATATATTTTCTAAAAACACCATCAGTCGGATTTGTTTCGTTGAGGCGCCAAGCATCATGAGCAACCCAAATTCTTTTTTACGTGATTGTAAAAACGAGCTCATCGAATACAAGACAAAAAAGAACGAAAACACATAAATGATTCCACCTGCGACCGCCATTCCAAAAAGGGCATTCGCATTAAACCCTTCATCTGCAAACGCCGGATGAAAAGCAAAAATCGCAAACGTGAAAAACACCATGACTGTAAACATACTGCTAAGAAAATAGGCAATATAGACGCGCTTGTTTCGCAACACATTTTTAAACGCGAACTGACGAAAAGTCATGACCATCCCCTCCCATCAGCGATAGCATATCAATGATTTTCTGGAAGAAGGCTTGTCGACTGTCTCCACGATGAATTTCAGAATGAAGCTTCCCATCACGGATAAAGATTACGCGGTCAGAATAACTTGCTGCTTGTGGGTCATGTGTAACCATAAGCAAGCTCGTTTTCTCTTTTTTGTTAATCGCTTCAAGCATGTTCATTACATCTTTTGACGCTTTTGAATCAAGATTCCCTGTTGGTTCATCCGCTAATAAAAGCTTCGGCTTATGAATCATCGCTCTTGCTATCGCAACCCGCTGCGCTTGCCCTCCTGAGATTTCATATGTCCGCTTTTGCATAATCTCTTCAATCCCAAGCTTTTTGGCGATGTGTTGCGCTTTGTCCCTCATTTCTTTAACTCGAGCCCCATCTAATGTCAGCGGCAATACAATATTTTCCTCGACAGTCAACGTATGCAGTAAGTTAAAATCTTGGAAAATAAAGCCGAGTTTATTTCTGCGAAACTTGGCTAATGCATTTTTGTTTAGCTTATGTGGGTCATGACCTTCAATATTTACTTCCCCTGTTGTTGGAGCATCATTTGTAGAAATAATATTCAGCAATGTCGTCTTCCCGCTTCCAGACGGGCCCATTATCGCCACAAACTCCCCTTTGTCAATGTCAAAATTAATATCGGTAAGGGCACGAAACGCAACTTTTCCTTCGTAAACCTTACTTACTCTTGTAAGTTTTAGCATAATCATTCTCCTCCTCGCGATTCTAGAAAAAGTATAGCTTGTGCGGCACTCCTTCCACTATCGATTATGCTTTCATAAACCTTACATTGATGTAAGGTTTTGTGTATTAGAAAAAATAATGCGAACGCTCGTCCCTTCGCCAACTGTCGATTCAAGTTCAAGCCGATGCTCTAATCTCTCTGCAACTTCTTTCACTAAATACAGACCCATACCAGTTGATTCCCGATATTTGCGCCCATTCTCACCTGTATAAAATTTCGTAAACACACGCTTTCTATCTGCAGCAGGAATCCCAATACCAAAATCCTTCACTTCAAGTACCGCTTTCCCTGACCTTGCATATAAAGATAGAACAAGCTGTTTTGATTTCCCCGTCGAATATTTAACCGCATTATGAACAAGCTGCGTTACGATAAAGAATAACCATTTTTCATCCGTTTCCACTGTTATTCCTTCTGTTTCTTCTTTTAATTGAGGATATACTTCATGTCGAATGTAAAAACGCTTATTTTCACGATTCACTTCATGAATGAGTTCCGCTAGACGGACAGGCTTAATATGAAAATCCTCTGTAATTGTCCGAAGTCTTGCCATATAAAGAACGGTATTTAACCCCGTTTGCACACGGTCAGTTTCTTCACGAATGCTCGATGATTCAGGCTCGTCCAACGACTGGGCTGTTAGTTCTATTACTGATAATGGTGTTTTCATATGATGAACCCAGCGATCCATAAACAATAGATGCTCTTCTTGCTGGTCTTGAGCGTTTTGCAATTGTTCTTGGTATAACCGATATTGTGACAATAGCAATCGGTCAAGTGCTTCTGATATTGGAGTCCCTTCTGTTGTCTCAAGTGATTCATCTAAGGTTTCCATTGGTTGCTGTAGCTTTTCGTAAAAGCTTTTTCTACTTATAAAGCGATATATTAGAAAAGCTGTAAATAATGTCAACGATAAAAATATCGCATACATACTTAAGCCAAGCTCCCGATACCCATCTAACCAAAATAATGCTGGAATAAAAACCGATTGTAACACTATCATCACAATCAATGATACATGGTCGCGGAGAAATAATTTCATTTTTGCCCCTCTTTCCATGTGATGCGGAGGCGATAACCCGCGCCCCTCACCGTTTCTACCGCATCTTCAATTCCAACTTCTTGAAACCTTTTCCTCACACGAGCGATATTCACATTCAATGTATTTTCATCCACATACGCTTGGTCATCCCATAGTTTCTCCAATAAATCTTGGCGACCAGCTACACGTGGATAACGCTCCATCAAGCTTTCAATAATGTCTGTTTCTTTTTTCGCTAATGCTGAAACATGATGTTGAAAATGAAGCTCTAACCGCTCCGGATATAAACTCAAACCTTCCTGCACTAACACCCGCTCGCCATGCTTAGCCGCATACTCTCCATATGCACGCCGGAGTTGGCTTCGAATCTTCGCCATCACAATATCAGGATGAAACGGCTTTGTAATAAAATCATCGCCACCATGTTCAATGGCCCGAACTTGGTCCATCTCCCCTGTCCGCGCCGAAATAAAAATGACCGGACAAATCGACTCTTTCCGAATTTGTCGACACCAATAATAACCATCATACCGCGGCAAATTAATATCTAATAACACAAGATTCGGCTGCTCCTCACGAAAAATATCGATAATCATCTCAAAATCATGAACAATAATTGCCTCGAATCCATACTTCTCCATATGCGAACGCAAATGCTCTGCAATCTTCATATCATCTTCTACAATCATAATTTTTTCCATTTCAACTACTCCTAGCAACATCCTTTTTACTTACAATTCTCTTATTGAAATGCAAGCGTATCATGCCATATTATACCACTTTTATATCGGAAGCTTAGATACATATACGTAAGAAAAACGCGGAGCATTTTTTCTTTTCAAGCGAAGCGCGGAGCACTGCCCGCCTTTGACAGCGAACCCCAAGTGCTCTTCTTGGGGTGAAACGCGCAGGTGCGTAGCCTTCGCTCTTCTAGAATAAGTTTTCAAAACTTCATTGCTATACCAAAACTTTTATATTCTTATCTTTTTAAAAAAGACAGTACCCATTATAAGTACCGTCCTCTTGCTTTTCTTTCACCAGTTAAGCTGTACTTGTCAGAATTACTTTGAAAAACTTGCGTTGCAAATAAAGATATAATCAACATCAACTCGGACACATTACCGACAGCTTTGCTATCAAAAGGCATAGACAACAGCCCAACCACACCCATTCCTATTAATCCAACAAATAACCATATCCATCTTTGCTTACGCCATATGATGATAGAAGCAACAAAAATAAAGAAAGTAACAGCCATAATCATGAATGGCCCTGCTGAGTCACTCACCCGTTTATAACTTAGTACACCATGTTGCCAAACAGGGTTAAGTGATAAATGAAATAAAGGTATGGCATCCATGACAATAATAACCGCTGTCAACACGACCACAAGGAAGGTTGGCACCCATTTCTTCGCCAAACTTATCCCTGCCGCTCTTACAGTTTGC
Source organism: Alkalihalobacillus sp. LMS39 (assembly GCF_022812285.1). Taxonomy (NCBI): domain Bacteria; kingdom Bacillati; phylum Bacillota; class Bacilli; order Caryophanales; family Bacillaceae; genus Alkalihalobacillus; species Alkalihalobacillus sp. LMS39. The sequence continues at coordinate 1,246,824 of NZ_CP093300.1, read as the reverse complement.
CAAGCAAACAAAATGAGCAACGGCGTGAAAAAAGCATGCATCCAATAACGTAAAGCATTGAACAATTCTAATCGTCTACCTTCACCAACATATCGTCCGACCGCCAAAACACTATTGTCATACAATAAAGCAGCCGTAACGATTAACAAAAATATAGAAAAAAGCCTCCAGCGCTCCTTGACCGCTGCATAAATTCCATACACTACTAAACCGGCATAAACAAAAGACAATGAGAAATAAATAGCTGTATCCATTCGAATCACTCGCTTTTTTTCAATAGGGTCTCCTTATGTGCGGACATTCATGTACCACGAGATCATAATGAAAAGAAGCAAATATGTAAAAATCACTCAACAACAAATCCAATGGGATAGAGTGTATGAATATACGAGACAAACGGATATAGGAACATAGCAGAGGGGGACGGAGTTAGCCCCTCTGAACAGCAGGGTCAATCATATCGGACATACGTTCCGTTATTCATGACAAAATAGCGACTTTTCTGATCCGTTCGGACATTTGTTCCGCTATTTACCCTTATACAGCACCGAGAACTCCTCATTTTGCTGATTAACGGAACAGGTGTCCGATAGCATTAAGGAAACGGACGTTTTTATGAAAATAGCGGAACAGATGTCCTTTAACAATGTGACATCGATTCCATATTCAAGCAACACCTGTATTCTAATTCTCTATTCTTTCCACATTAGTTTCACCAACACTTCTATGGGCCCAAAGTGTTGTCGCCAATCGAATCTGTTTATGTTGGTGGCAAATCTAGCTTTTCCCTAAAGAAAATCCATCGAACAGCCGTCCTCCAAAAGGATGCAAAACTTCATCAACTACTTGTATAACTTCCTCTTTACTTCCCGTCTTGTAAAACAACTCAAAAGACTCTACAAAATGATTTGCAAACACTTCATCATAATTCCGGAGTGAACGAATGAGCCATTTGGAATGACCTAGCCAGTGGCAGTTTGTTCTCAACACAAATTCACATACCAACTCAAAAAGAGCATTCGCAATAAATAAATCTTCGGCTCTTGAAGAACTACCGATAAAATCGTCGAGTGTATCCGTGATAAAATAACGCTTCGTATGTATCGTTTCTTCTGACCATTCTTCTGGACCTTTTTGTAATAGAGCATTAGCCTCTTTTTTTATCAAATTAATGACACCTTCATCTTTTAGTATACGTCCTTCAGCTATCATCCTCGGCAAGGAAGGCCTTGCTCTTTTATAATCGATTTCAAAAAATTCCTTATATGAAGTTAAGTTATAGACAAACACCTCTATCGCCCAACCATACTCAACTACTGACTCTCTGTATGCTGAGCTAACACTCTTATCAAAAATAACAATATCTAAATCAGAAGTTTCGGTAGCTTCTTTCCGAACAACACTTCCAGCTAACAACGCCCCCTGGCAATAAAAGAAATGATCCTTAATAAATTGGTGGGCAGCTTCAATAGGGGGAATTTTATTTTGTTTTGTCATTCGTTTCACCTCTTTTCGTAATTAAAGATAACATACATCTATACAATCTCGTTCAGCAAGTGATGTAACTCAATCGTATCGGACATACGTTCCGCTATCTGCCCTAGAAAGGCAACAATAACACTCATTTCTAATATTTAACGGAACAGATGTCCGATAGCATTAAGGAGACGGACGTTTTTATGAAAATAGAGGAACAGATGTCCGTTAAAAAAACTGATACTAATTAAAGAATTCCGCTTAAGAAGTTCTTTTTCTTCGATTCATAATATCTATTACAACTGCTACCAATAAAGAAAATCCCAATACAAATGATAGAAGAATGATAATAACTATATCCGTAATCGGTTCGTATCCTTGAGAAATAAAAATCATTTTTAAATAAACCAAAGCAATACATAATGCAGTTACGATAGAAGGTATATATTTCATAAGTTTATTGGAGCGAGTCTTGCTATATCTATAAATCAAAACTGCTACAAAAGTAAGAATAACAATTAAAACTGGAAATGCCATATAAACGTCCATATTTTCCAATCCCCCTTTAATATAATATTATCAGAAAATTTTTATATTGTATTTTTAAAAAAATAACCATCTGTGAGAAAAGAGCCTTTAAGTAAGAGAATCAAAGACAACTTTCTCCATTTATACTTTTGGTAAAATATAATACACCTTAACTCTGAACCCTTTAATAAATTCAAACGTAGTAAAGTTAAGGGTGTACAGCAGAATACCATGTTGCTTCTTTCTTGTTCTGAATATGCATACTTAACTTTGAATATTAAAGGAGGTTATTATGAAGTTTCATGCGAAAAAAGACATGACTTTTCGAATCTTGATTTTTGGGTCGGTATTACTTTTCTTAGGACTTTCTGTTGGACTGTTCATACCGATTTACCATGAAGCTGGATTGGCCGCTAGTATTACTTTTTCTTTTATATTTGGTATTTTCGCCATCTTCATTTTATGGTTATGGTATCGAACATTTTACGTTGTAACAAACGAACATTTAATTATCCATATTGGCCCATTTAAACGCCAAGTTGAGCTGAATACCATTACAAGAATCGAACAAACCTATGTCCCTTTAGCGTCAATTGCACTGTCAAAAGAACGTTACATTTTATATTACAATGCAAATGATTATACTATTATTGCCCCTGAAAATATTGAAAAACTTGTTGAAGTTGTTAATGAAAAAAGAATAGAGCCGATTGAGCTCTTAAAATAATAATAACTTAAATTTCCTTCTCCTATCGTTACAATGGTCTAGGAAATTATAATAGAAGAATAATTGCCATGCGGTTTTTGTTATGGAATTTAGAACGATGTATTGAGCTAACAGGTGCATTCCTTAAGCAAGGGATGCTTTTTTGTATGCCAATAAAAAGAAAATTACCATAATAGACCAGTTAAAAAGAAACTTTATTCCTCCAAAATCGTCAAAATTAAAAAGAACTATTAAGGGGGAAAATATGATTTTGCATTTTCTTTTAAATACGGAGTAACAGCTGCAAATGAAATAAATACCTATGACAACACTTACACAAAAGATTTAGTTGATGATGGAACTTCGACAACTAATATGGTCCTATCAGGTGATGAAATGGAAGTCATTTATGAAAAGTTTCGAAGTGTTAAAATTATAAGATTAGCAGCTTGCATAGATCCACACAATAGATATGAGCTCACTATGACGGTAGATGGTGAAGATTATCACTTAAAGTGGGACAATTCATGCGAATCCAAAGCACTCAATAAATGGGAAGATACGATGATTTTTATAAATACAGAAATTCTTTATCCAAAAGAAAACTACCCCTCACTCCCTGAACCCACTGGTGGCTATGATTGATATATGACATATAATGTTGTAAGTAAATATAATGAACAGATGCGGATGCGAAGTCAAACAGAGCTGTCGTTTCTTCGTCTAATAAAGCAATTAGTTATTTTTCCAACTAGTAAAAGGTGGTTTTTTATGAGAAATCAATTCTACTTATTAATAATATTGATTCTTTTCTTTGTAGGTTGTCAACAACAGGTTAATGAAGAGTCTCCTGTTAATATTCCTACAACAAAGGACAAAGTTTATAGTGAAAGTTGGAATGGTGAACCTGTAATTGTAAAAGGACAAACTGACGATGGAAATTATACAAATATCAACGAAATTAATGATGTTAAAGATATCGAAACCATTATTGAATTGTTGAAAAATGCAGAGTGGGAAGAAAATGTTCAAGTAGATATTCGTCCACCTGATTATCGCTTTTCTTGGAATAGGTACATCCATGGGGTTTGGGATAATAAAGAATACAATAGATTGGAAGTTATAATCGAGGGACATTCAAGCTATGGCACGTTATCAATAAGTTCTTCAGAAGTCCTATATGAAATATTAACAGGAACTAGTTATGAAAGTGATTGACTCTAGCTCCACAAACGGTTGTTTTGCTGAACAATTTCCACAGTCTAAGTTTCGGGGATTTTGTTTAATGTTTAACAATTCTATACTTTTATTGCCCTCTTTCAAGTTGAGAATGAATAAAGATTAACGATATCGCAAATAATAATGACTAATTCAACTTGAGCTATCTTTACCCATTCATAAGTTTTATGTTTTTTAGGTGAGGATAACTAAATGAAATGAGGGTTTTATTATGACTCAACACAATGCGCGTTTATCAAGTGCAGAGATTGCTGTACTTTGGGAAACTTATATGTTGGATAGTATATCTATTTGCTTTATGCAACATTTAAAACAACATCTCAAAAATGCAGAAATAAAACCCTTACTTATTAAAGCATTAAATCTTTCTAAATTACATATTCAAGAAATTGAACAGATATTTAAAAAAGAACAGTTTCCAATACCTCATGCTTTTTCAGAGAAAGATGTAGATTTAACTGCACCAAAACTCTTTCATGACGAGTTCTCTCTAAGTTTTATTTATGCTATGAATCGTATGGCGTTGATTAACTATTCATTTATTACTACTAGTGTAGCGAGGGAAGATATTAGTAAATTTGTTACAAGTTGTTTAAAAGAAAGCGCTGATTTATTTAATGAATCCAGAGATTTAATGTTAGAAAAAGGAATTTACGACCGACCACCAATGATTAATTATCCTTCAAAAGTAGAATTTATTGAGTCGGATTCCTTTATTTCAGGGTATATAAGTAAAAATAGAAAACTGAATTCCACTGAAATGAAAGAAATCTTCTTAAACATTGAGAGGAATTATTTTGGTTCATTGTTATGTAAGGCAATCCTTCAAGTAGTCAAAGATAAGGAAATAAAAAAATACATAGAGAATGGTAAAGATATATCTGATAAGCAAATTAAATTTTTTAATGAACTGTTAGTAAAAGAAGATCTTCTTGGTACGGTTCCGACAGCTTTGCTTGTCACCAATTCAACTACTTCTCCATTTTCTGAACGTTTGCTTATGCAACTTTTTGCCTCTCTAAATAGAATTGATATAACCCTAATTGGTCACGCTTTATCATTATCAATGAGAAGTGATATTCAACTTTATTTGAGTAAGCTAATACCCGAGATTTTAAAATACTCAAAGGATGGTTTTGATATTGCTGTAAAAAGGAAGTGGATCGAACAGAATCCGTAAGTGGAGGCTAAAACCAACGGAGAGCTAATGTTGAAAAGGAAGATGAATACTACCTTGAAAATATATCTGGCTCTGTTGGAGATCCCTACATTCCACGTGCATTACGTGGGCAAACCACAAGCTCCACGGCAAAGCTAGTCCTACTTTTAGAGACGATCTCATTTAAGTGATCGTCTTTTTCATATTTTACTCATACTACGCAATAAAGAAGATTTACATAAATACGGAAAATGCGAACAGTAATTCGTTATCTTCTGGTATGATTATTGTATGAAGATATGCAACATTATGAAGTTATTCCTCATGGATTCGTAAAGTTGATCTGCACAACTTCATTGAACGATGTCAAGAACCGAATTAGAAAACAGCTTTTGACTTTCTTCAATATACTATACAACGTACTTTAACTTTGATACTTTCAGTGGACGTGCTTGTATTGTTATATGATGACTTCTCATTTCTTTGCAAAAAAAATCCTCATAATAACAAATTTGGTATAAAAAATCTCTCAGAAAAGGGTGCAGTGCATGAACAAAACGGATCGTTTGTTAGCCATAGTGCTTGAGCTGCAGCGTAACGAAGTGTTACGAGCCGAGGATTTAGCCGCTACATTTGAAACAAGCGTGAGAACCATCTACAGGGACATTCAGGCTTTGAGTGAAGCTGGCGTATCTGTAATAGGAGCGCCAGGGCAGGGATACTCCTTAATGGAGGGGTATTTCCTGCCACCAATCAGTTTTACGGTGGAAGAAGCAGTGACGTTACTCATCGGGACAGATTTTATCGAGCATTGGTTTGATGTTCACTACCGCAGTAAGTCTCGAACTTCAAGGGGGAAGATTGAAGCCATCCTACCCGAACCGATCCGCAGTGAGGCATCCCGGATTCGCAAGAGCTTTCGTTTGTTTACTTCTGTTGAAGATATAACACGAATACAAGAGAAGGCATACTTGGAAGCGATTCGTCGAGCGATACTGGAGGAAAGAAAAATAAAATTCCGCTATTCTAAAAGAATTGCCGAGGCTGATGGGAACCGCCAAAGTGTTCGTACGGTTGCTCCTTATGGACTTGTGCTACATCAAGGGTCATGGGTACTCGTTGCACGGTGTGAATTGCGTCAAAACATCCGTCATTTCCGGTTGTCCCGTATGTCGGAGCTTTTCGAGCTGGAAGATAGATTTATGTTACCAGCAGATTTCCTTTTAGATGTATACCAGCCTCCAGACGATCGTGACGTCCTTGTTCGCATCTGGGTCCAACCTGACATTGCCGATAAGGTAAGGGAATCGAACAACTTCTATATAGAAACCATAGAGGATTATAAGGAAGGGTTGCTGGTGACCTTACGTGTTCGGCAACCTGAGGAATTGCTGCAATGTGTACTCGGCTGGGGAAGTGGAGTGGTTGTGCTGGAGCCGGAATCCTTCCGACATCGGGTTAGAAACGAACTAAAAAAAACATTAAAACGCTACTGACATAATGGTGTCAGTAGCGTTTTTGTATACTTCAAATAAGTAAAAGCTCGAATTTGAGCTTTTATTATATCTCTTGTTATAACTGTTTGTGTTATAACAAGAAACATTACAATTATTATGGAGGAATCAAGAATGAAAATTTTAGTTACTGGCGCTACTGGCAAACTAGGTTCAAAAGTATTGGATGCACTGTTGAAAACCGTTCCTTCGAGTCAACTCGCTGTAAGTGTCCGCAAACCTGAGAAAGCGAAAAGCCTTCGCGCTCGCGGCGTAGATGTTCGTTATGGGGACTTTGACCGCCCTGAGACGCTGGATGCGGCTTTTGCAGGGATTGACCGGTTATTGATCATTTCAACGGACGGGGACAATGAAACGAGAACTCGTCAACATACGAATGCGGTTGAAGCCGCTGCACGGGCGAAAGTTGGATTCATCGCTTATACAAGTGCACCGAATGCAATGGAAAGCAAGCTATTCCTTGCAGCAGCGCATCAAGCGACGGAGAAGGCGATTCTGGAAACCGGCATTCCTTACTCGTTCCTGCGTAATAACTGGTATTTGGAGAACGAGACGGCAACCATTCAAGCTGTGCTGGCTGGAGCGCCTTGGGTTACATCTGCGGGATCCGGCAAGGTAGGCGGGGCCCTTCAGCAAGAATATGCAGAAGCGGCGGCGGCCGTAGTTGCCAACGACGGACATGAGAATACTATCTATGAGTTGTCCGGAAAACTAAAGGCGCAGGAAGAAATGGCGTCCGCACTCGGAACCGTTTTGGGCAAGGAGGTTCTCATCCAGCAAGTAGATGATGCCACTTATGCCGAGATCATGAAAAAGGCTGGCGTACCGGACTTCGTTATTCCGATTCTTGTAGGGATTCAGCAAGGTATTCGGGTAAGAGCTTTTGAGGTGGAAAGCAACGATTTCGATAAGCTGATTGGCCGGCCATTAACGCCAACGAACGAAGCTCTAAGTCAACTTGTACAAGGGATCTCCTAAACAGCACACCACCCTTTATAAGCAGCAGGAGTAACTAGACTGCCGTGTGGTCGCAAAACAGCTTATATGACATGCGTAGTGTATTTGCGGTTCCTTGAAAAGGTACCAAAGAGAGGTATCCAAATCTATCTGCGATTGTTTTTGACCCAGGTCAGTATTATGACTTAAATTAATAAGATAAACAACCCCATATACAAAGGAGGACATTAAATGTCAGCAATTGGACCCGACTTCATTTCACTTCAAGTGAGCAATCTTGAAGGCTCTGCGGAATTCTATCAAAACTATCTCGGACTGGTCCGCTCACAGGCGGGACCACCTCATGCTGTGGTCTTTGAAACAAAGCCTATTGCATTTGCTATTCGTGAGCGAATGCAAGGAATAGAACTCGGTTCAGGTACTCAGCCTGGGCTTGGTGTCGCTCTGTGGCTTCATGCCCCTGATACGCAAGAAATTCACGACAAGCTTATTGCAGCAGGCGTAAAGATTACATCCGCACCAATAGATGGACCATTCGGGCGAACCTTTACATTTGCCGACCCAGACGGTTACCTAATTACCCTTCACAGTAAAGCCTAATAAGAAAATGTATCAATCTTAATAATAGATGACTTCCTCTGTCCCAGGGAGCCAGGTGATATTACAACATTAAGACTGCGTTCCGATCTTTATATCACGGGTTGCCGTGTTGGCGAAGTGCAAAAACTAGATATTGAAGACATCAACTTTGAAAGCTGTTCATAAAACTTAGCCTACTCACCGTATCTCGATACCTACAATTCGTCACTCATTAAAAAAGCTAGCAAGTCAGAGTAATGTTGCTGTTAACGCCTATCCATATCGTTTTCGTCACACTTACACCTGCCAGTTGCTAGATAACGGTGCACCGCTGGAGTTTATCTAGAGAATACTTCACAGATTTATGTTCAGCTTCGTGGAGAACAACGAAGAGAATTGTACTGGTGGTATTTTTAGGCGTTTGTACTTATCACCAACTATTGGGTCATCAAAAATTGTCAGGATTGCTTTTCCTTAGAGTAAGAAAAAACGCTAAGTCGGTCGCTTGCGAAGGCTTAGCGTAAATTTCAGCTAAAATGTTGGCGGGACCCCATGTTGAAGAAGCGCCTGTGTTTTATGTGGATTTCTCTTGCTGCGCAATTCAACTATAATGTGCATTTAACAATACACTATTTCTTGTTTAAGAAGAAAACATAAAACAAACGCATAGACAAATCTATGCGTTTCACACAATAATTCAACTGTTTATTGTTGTTTCGTTCAGTATGCTAACGCATTATTATTATTAAATTTACGAATTCACGTTTGCTCACCCGAAATCGAACTTTTAAGTCTCACACTATAAAACCTCATGGCTTTTGGGACACCTTCTATTTCAAAAACACCATTCATGATTAAATGTCTGACTCTATATTCAAGATACTCGTCACCGATGTATTGGCATAAATGGCCAATCACTTCACCAATGAGACGTGCTGACTTCATAAACTCATTGTTATTTCGCTCTTTTTGTAACTTATCCGCTTTCTGAATGATATAGTCGTCATAATAAGATTCATGAACACTGTTGATTTCGTTCTTTTCCCATACCCTAAGAACTTCTTTTGTAGAAGATAATGCTTGCCATTCCGCCTCCATTTTTTTTCTATGTTCTTGACTCAATGGAGCAATATTTCTACTAGTTTCATAAATCAACCTTAATTTTTCAGGTGCAATTTCTCCGGTATGCAATGGATAACAATCAATATCTAGAACGTCAAATAGCTTTTTATACTGTTTTGTTGTATCGATAAGGAAAATCTCATTGATTTTATGTTTTATTAAATATAGAACAAATCTTAACGCAGTCTGTTCGTGAGCGTTTTCTCCCACCCAAATCATAATCGGTATATGACTAGGAATCCCGTTAATCATTGAAATAGTTTCATTAAAATTATGTTCGTACTCATCTACATCATTTTCCTCAACGAGTATATTGTTTTTTATCCATGCATTTCTTTTGTTTTGTCCTACTTTACTATGGAGATTCCAAATTGGGCCAATAGAAAACATATCTGAAAATGAAATTACCCTTTCTTCATCTTCCCGTTCCATCTCTTTTAAAGCGATTTTCAAACTACCCGATTGTGAATCTCCAAAGAGAATATGGACCATATTATAACTTTTCTTATTATTTATTTTGGCTTGATTCCTTTTACCATCTAGAAAATCACGATATGCCGCTTTCAAGTCAGCAACAAACTGTCTCTCCGAATACTCGTCAGTTTCTTCAAGCATATCCATTCGCAACATTGTCTGGAGCAATAGGCTTTTTACTTCATCTTCAGTAGAATGTTTGATGATTCTTCTCACTTCATCTATCAATTAACTTTCTCCTTTATCTTTTATCTCTCAGTTATTTTTATCGTTAATAAATCTTGCCATTGCCATTTAGAAATTGGCAGTTGGTTTTTCACAATAAACTCACGATACTTTATAAATCCTTCTTCAATCGCTCTGATAAATGTTTCTTTATTAATTAGCTGACTTTCCATTCTCCTCTCTTCTGAATGTATGGCTATATTTTCTTCATTAAACGTAAAGTGTGTCTTTCCATACTGTAGTTGATATCCTTCTTCTTTTTCTACAATAAAAAAGCTGACTTGACTATCAAGAAAGGTGATTTCAGCAACATCGTGAATAAACCGTTCTTGAAATGAGATGAGGTCTAGCCATAACCAAGTTAATGCTGTTGTTTCTCCTTCAAAAAACACGTCTCCGTCAATGATGAAATGAACTTCCCCATCCATATAATCACTGTCTGCTTGACTTGCTATATTTTGCCTAGCTGCATCGACGGCCTTTTTATCACTTAACAACAAGGCATCACCAAAATGCGTCATTTCAGTTATTGAATCATAGGTGATATCCGTAATTTTCGTTTCAATTCTCATATTTTTCTCCTATCTTGCTGCTAGTTTGTGCTCAGACAGCCGTTCGGACATTTATTCCGCTATTTCACTAAAAACAAGCCACTTTGATTTCTTTTCGGACATCTGTTCCGCTATACCCCCATAAACAGCACCGAGAACTCCTCATTTTGATGATTTAACGGAACAGATGTCCGATAGCATTAAGGAAACCTACGTTTTTATGTGAATTGCGGAACAGATGTCCGTTAGAACTGAGGGAAACCACTCGCCATTTCCTCTACTTAACATTTAACAAAATCATTTTACCAAAACATCCCTTTTTATTGTAAAATATAAACAGATTCATAGAAAAAAAAGAAAGGAACGTTAATGTGAATTCTATCCATAAGTTTATGGTTGATAAAAAATCGACATGGCGACAAGCCATTGGGTTATCTCTTATTTTTATGATTTTCATTCTTGTGTCTCTTTTTAATAACGGTGGAAATAACACTACCATTTCTATCGTTTTGTTCGGAGCTTTTGTCATTTTTTTAATTTTATTAAAAGGATATAACACAAAAGTTCTCCTATATGATTCCTATATGACTTTTACTGACGTGATAATAAAGAAAAAACTCTCATATACCGACTTTTCGCAAATAACAAGAGAAAAACGCAAAGTTGGCTCAGGAAGGAATCGCACATCTAATTATTTTTTTGTATTTTACGATGGCTACTCAAAGGAACTCATCAAAATTCCTGTATCATTATTTGGTACAGCATCAAACCAAACGACCTTCCTACGCTTTTTACAAGAGAAGAACAATCGCATTGTTTTCGATCACTCATGCCTATACATCATGAAGGGAGATGAAACGTTTTATTTCGCCAATGATGTCATTGGGAAAAAGATAGGGAACATTTTTCAATTGGTGGTAATTGGAATTATTACTATTTCCTTTGCTGTACCCCTTCTCTTTCTAGGCATCGCTAAGTTGATAGAATATTTAATGTAGTGTGTTTCCACTTTATTTTCATTGACAATAACGAAAAAACAAACGTATAGTGTTGTTATAGTATTGAAAGGAGGATTATTAAAAATGATGCACGCAGGAAGATTACGCCAGCTTACTTTGAACAATCAGTAATTTCATATGTTCAAAGGCTCTGTTTTCATCAAACAGAGTAAACGGGAGTAGTCTGCACATTTTTAATCATCTTCTACGGGAAATTATACACTTTTTTACTAGAGGACAGGCAGAGGAATCTGTCTTTTTTTGTATGCGAACAAAGAATATTCTCGTTTACTCTCCCCCGCAGATAAGAGCACGTCTGTGTTTTTTTGAAAATGAGCAAAGAATACAAAAAAAAGAAGTGGCGGAGGTTACAATAATGAATACACGTAAACTTAAACAACTAGCGCAAACTAAAGGGTTAGACATTTTAGAAAACACAATTTCATTCAATGAATCTGGTGTTGACTTTCAAGTTGCCTATGCCAAAGATCAAACGGGTGATAAATGGATTCTTAGAATTCCGCGAAGACCAGAGTCAATGAGACATGCAAGAAAAGAGAAAACCGCGTTAGATATCATCAATCACTATGCGAGCTTTCAAGTTCCTCAATGGTCTATCTACTCAAATGACCTCATAGCTTATAAGCAACTTGATGGCGCTCCTGCTGCTACAATAGACATGAATCAACAAGACTATATATGGACGTTTGATAAATCAAACGTACCAGCCGAATATTATTGCTCATTAGGAAAAGCGCTAGCCGAATTACACTCATTGCATCAACAAGAATTTATAAATAGCGGCATTGAGATGATAAAATCTAGTGAGTTGAGAACCACCATGAAACAGCGAATGGAACGAGCGAAAGAACACTATGATATTAATCAAGATTTATGGGAGCGTTGGGACGTTTGGCTAGCCGAAGATACGCTCTGGCCATCTCATGTAGGTGTCACACATGGTGACCTGCACCCAGGACATATCCTTACTGATAAACTTCATCATGTCACAGGTATCATTGACTGGACAGAAGTGGCAATAGGTGATATTTCTGTCGATTTCATGTCACATCTACTTCTCTTTGGAAAAACCGGCCTCGTAAACTTAATCGATGCCTATGATAACGCAGGAGGGAAAACGTGGTCAAAAATGGATGAACATATTACTGAACTTTTAACAACAAGCGGTATCACTGTTGCCGAATATGCTCAAGCATCTGGTTTGAAAGAGATGCAAGAGGCCGCTGCACAGATGCTTGCAAACGAGAGTTAATGATAGATAGCTTTCAAAAGAGACTTTTCTCTTTTGAAAGTTTTTTTTATGGAAAGTTGAAAGGAAATGAGGAAGCTTAACGGATCCTTACCCTATCACAATTAGTTATTAATTTAAACACATCAAAAAAAACCTAACAAATATGTTAATATATGTATATAATACAGATGAAGCTTCTACGGGGGTTGCTAATAATAGTAAAGGAGAGAGTAAAAATAGTAATTGGTCGCCCATGTCGAAGTTATTCGCAATAAAACGTAATTCAAATCATGTCATAAAAATTAAGAGTATCGCTGAATGGTTGTAAGAGCCGACGGGAGAGGGAATATGTCAAATTCATCTAACTTTAAACAAATAAGTATTTGGGCAGTCACGTTTAAGATATTATTATTGGTGGCGTTAATTATTGTAGCGATGTTCTCAACATACTTTGTATTCGATTTTGATAAGACAATAGCTGGAAACATTTTCACTATAATCACATATCTCGGAATGATTTACATTGTACTCAATACCTTTAAAACAAAGGGAATAAAGCAGAAATTTGTTATTGGACAGATTTCTTTTCGTAATGAAAAATGGATAAAGTACATAGCTATCCAATTGTTTCTCAGTTTTTTTTCGTTGGTATCAATTTTTGCTTTGCTATATTTGTTTACAGGAATGTATGAGGACTTAATAATAACTTCATCAACCGAAGTCCAAGACGTTCCAGTTACAGGTGCTTTGTTAACTCTGTTTAGCTTCGTTATTTTGGCGCCAATCGCAGAAGAATTACTTTTTAGAGGCTTCTTGTTTAATCGATTGGGAGAAACAATTGGTCTAGGAAAAGCAATGTTTCTTAGCTCCTTTATCTTTTCATTACTTCACTTTAATCAAGGTTTTATTGGACATTTTTTATTAGGTATTTTCGCATGTATCATTTATGTAAAAACACAAAAGCTGCTTTTGCCTATTATGATGCATGGTCTGAATAACTTAATAGCCTATGGTCCTACAGTTATGGACTCGATTTTTAATCAACCAACAGAATTTGATATGGAACAATTATTGCAAGAGTTACAGTTAATGGTTAGTGTTGGTGCAGTTCTTTTTATTATTCTAACGCCTATAATTATCTTTATGTTTTACAAGATATACCCTAAAGATGTAAAGTCAACACCATATGAAAGTAATAAATTGAAAAGTATATAGGATGGGTACAATTCACGTTTTTCTTCGTAATACGGACTATTAAAAATAAATATTACATATGATTTTTATCTTCAGCTAAAATGCTGTAGAGTTACTATTCCTTGAATGTTCCACTTCTATTTCCAGGTTTACAAATATCATAAGTCTGTTTATAAAACATAACTTAAAAAGAAAGAAAAACAGTCTGTTTCTCGTTAACAACAATATCAATCTATGTTACCATCAAACTGGAGATTATTTACTTTTTGGAGGTTTTCTTCATTGCAAAATACAACGCGAACCATTATAGCCCTTGTAGGTAGCTTTCTTATTTCCCTTGTAGGCATGCTTAGGATATTGAGTGAATCCTTTACGTCACCACCATTATTCGTTGCTTATATTTTTGCAATCACAGGCTTAATTGGAATAATCACAAACAGTATAATGTTAAGAAAAGCGAATAAACAAGAGGAGAATCGTTCAGTATGAACACCGCTAAGGATAAAAGCACATGAAAGTAACACCATTAATACTTATCTGAAAGCTTAAGAGCCAGGAAATGCATTCAATTGAATAGCACATCCTGGCCGCTTTTTTCTTAGCTTATGTCACTTCACATGTAGGTGCAACAGAAGCAACGAGTTCGCTATATTTAACACCAGCTGTTGCTCTTTTGATTTCATGGTTGTTGTTAGGTGAAATTCCAACAGTGCTCGCCTTAATCGGTGGAGCTTTCACATTACTTGGTGTCAGCTTATCAAACATCAATATTCGTCATGAAGATACAATAAAGCTTAATAGAAGTGTTAGATGATTAGTAACGATAAACAATATCGTTTTTTTGAAAATAAAAATTGACAGTACACTTATTTTTATGATATTATTAAAAATTTGATAAATTCCACTTCCTATGTTAAGCTTAAAAAGGTTACAAAATTATGGAGGTGGATTATTTGTTTCAAATTGGCGATAATATCGTTTATCCATTGCACGGAGCAGGTATAATTAAAGCCATTGAAGAAAAGGAAATCTCAGGTGAAAAACAATTGTATTATGTCATAAACATGATAATTGGTAATATGCAAGTCATGATTCCTACTGGTAAAGTATTGAGTTGCATACGCCCTGTTACTGACATAATTGCACTAAAACACATCATGCACATTTTTCAGCATGGAGAATCAGAAAGTTTACTCCCGTGGAAACAAAGGTATAAAGTGAACTCTGACAAAATAAAAACAGGAAAACTTCAAGATTGTGCTGAAGTTGTCCGTGATTTAAGGCGAATGAAGAATGAAAAAGCACTTAATACAAGCGAAAAAAAAATGCTAGAAAATGCACATGAATTTTTGATTAGTGAGCTAGAACTTATTAATGGGATTACTGAAAAACAAATAAAAAGTTTCTATTAAGGTAAAATGTATTACATCTCCTCATAAATCACTCTTTTCTAAAACATTCTATTTCTTATATCATTTCTATATTTATCCCAGTCTTTTTCCTATCCTTTTAAAGTTTTATTATATCACCTCATAATATTGCTTACTTTGTTGCAATTACAATTTATGTATATTTTTAAGGGAACCGTACAATCTAAACATGATAAAGCTGTTCCGTTTTGGAGGTGGTGTCTAGTGTTCTGGAATTTAGCACCATTTATTATTACTATCTGCTCTATTTTCATTAGCATTTATGTTTATAAAGTGGTGCCCAGAAAAAGATATTTTTGGTCAACTCTTGCATTATCAGGGATTAACCTGTTAGGTGGTTCACTTCTTGCAATTGGTATTAACTTTAATGTAGGGTTAGTTTTATTAATTATTCCGTTATCCATTATGTTAAGTGGATTTTATAAAAAGAGGACATCTCGTTCACGATAGTACTAAAATAAAAAGCCAGGGAACGCATTTTAGCATCGCCTGGCTCTTTTGTTCATTTCACTACGACCAATAATCTATTCGTATTTGGCATACCAAGCATCCATCCACTCTCTCCAGTTTTCTAATTGGTGAACTTCTTCTACTGTTTTTCCGTCTAATGAAAAAGGCTTGTCTCCAAGAGCTAATTCTTTTTCATCAGAATATTGAGGGTAGGAAATTCCCCCAATAGGTTTTCCCTCAACGAGAAAAACGTCGACATTCACATGAGTGGAATCTGCATTTGTTAAAGGATGGTTATCCACAGTGAATCCTTCTGTCTCCACTTGTTTATCTAAATATAAGTCTGGGTCAACGGATTGGACAGTCCAATGAGTCACTGATGGCATTTCAACTAATTTTTCTTTTGTTAGTTGATATGATTGACCAGCCCCATTATATGATGTTATGTTATATCCTTTTTCACTAAGATACTCTTCAGCTACTTTTTGATTATCACTTTTACTTTCGTTTGAGCATCCGACTAAAGTAAAAATTAAGAGAATCAATACTACTGCTTTTTTCATCCTATTTCGCCTACCATTCTTTTGTTAAAATAACTACATCGTAATACCCACTTTCCCACGAGAAAGTCAAACCGTATATTCTTGAAAAGCTTGTGTAACCTCTTGTAATTATTGAAATGAATGGCTTGTTCTTCTGTAAAAAAAATCGTTGTAATCTCTTTCTCATCTTCTTCAAAAAGATATTGCCTGACACAGCATTGATTTGTCAGCATCTCCCCTTGTGTACCGAGATAACTTCCCTTTATAAACTTTTGTATTAGCAATCCTTCGATTAGTCTAGCTGCACTCCTTCATGTAACGATGTATTTATCGTTACGTACTTCTTTTGAAGAGATGGATTGATTGTTGCTTTTGTTCTTTTATAATATCATTTCCACAGACTAGAAAATGTGAAACTTTCTGTAAAATTCTAACTGAGGATGGTTGCTGCGGTTGACCGTATCGGACATACGTTCCGCTACTTTATTGAAAAATAGCCTTTTCAATTCTTATCGGACATCTGTTCCGTTATTGCACCTAAAATGGCACCGCCCACCCCTCGTTTTGCTAACATAGCGGAACACATGTCCGATAGCTTTCAAAAAACGTTACTTTTTCTCAAAATAGCGGATCCTCTGTCCGCTAGCACAGGGAACTCTCATATACCTTCCCCTATCGGACATACGTTCCGCTATCTCATAGAAAACTAGCCTTTTTCAATTCTTATCGGTCATCTGTTCCGTTATTGCACCTGAAATGGTACCGCCCACCACTCATTTAGCTGATTTAGCGGAACACATGTCCGATAGCTTTCAAAAAACACCCCTTTTTCTCAAAATAGCGGATCCTCTGTCCGCTAGCACAGGGAACCCTGGGCTTACTTCCCCCTATCGGACATACGTTCCGCTATCTCATAGAAAACTAGCCTTTTTCAGTTTTTATCGGACACCTGTTCCGCTATTGGACCTGTAACCGCACCTCCCACCACTCATTTAGCTGATTTAGCGGAACACATGTCCGATAGCTTTCAAAAAACATTACTTTTTCTCAAAATAGCGGATCCTCTGTCCGTTACAACACCTCATACAATTCCAGCTATACAACCCCATCCCTAACCCTCTCCCCACCACACCACAAGAGTTCCACTAACTAAAAAAAGAAGAAAGCCACAAAGGCTTTCTCCTCTCCACCTATATCCCGACACTTACGCTCTTTGTCTTCGCGTCATAACATCAAAGATAACAGCTAATGCGAGTACTCCGCCTCGAATCATATATTGCGAGGCAATTCCTACACCCATTAAATTCATTCCGTTTGTTAATGTTGCCATAACAAGGGCACCGATGACAGCACCTGTGACTTTACCAACTCCACCAGCAGCGGATGCCCCACCTACGAAAGCAGCTGCAATCGCATCAAGTTCAAATAATGTACCTGCTGTTGTTGTTGCTGATTGTAAGCGTGATGTAAATAAAATCCCAGAAAGTGCCGCAAGCATCCCCATTGAACCAAACACCATAAACGTAATTTTACTAACGTTGATACCACTAAGATGAGCGGCTTCAGGGTTACTTCCTACAGCATAAATATGTCTTCCGATAACTGTTTTCGTTGTAATGAAATGATAGACAAGAACAACGACCATAATAATAATAACAGTCCATGAAAATCCATTATAACCGGCTAAGAGCCATGTGATGTATCCAATAATTGCTGACACAAAAGCTAATTGAATCACAAACAGTGGTTTTGATACGACATCAAAATTATACTTTAATTTTTTTCTTCGATTCGAAATTGAGCTATAAATGTAAAATAGAATCGAGGCTGCTCCAATTAACAAGGATAGAAGATGTAATCCTCCAACCTCCATTACCGAAGGAATATACCCATTCCCAATAGCATTAAATACTGGGTCATTGATGATGATTGTTCCTGTATCTTCTGTCACTAACAGGATTGCTCCTCGATAAATTAACCAACCTGCTAGTGTCGCAACAAAGGCTGGAATCCCAACTTTTGCTACAAGGAATCCTGTAATCGAACCAGCACAAATACCTAAAATAAGAATGATTGGAATAACAATATATACTGGTACGCCGTAATGCATTAATAAGATAGCCGCTACTGCACCGAGAAATCCAGCTAAAAACCCAATGGATAAGTCGATATGGCGTATGACAATAACTAGCATAACCCCAACCGCTAATACAGCAATATATCCTGCAGAGTCTAATAAGTTACTAATATTCCGAGATGTTAAAAATAATCCGTCCGTTAAAATTGTAAAAGTAATCATAATAACAATTAAGGCAATGTACATACCATAATCACGAATATTGTGTTTAATTAAATCTTTCGCTTCAATGAGCAATTTCATTTGACTAACCTCCTATTGCGTTGCAAGCTCCATAATCTTTTCTTGGTCCGCGTCTTTCGCTAACAATTCTCCTGTGATGCGTCCTTCTGCCATGACATACACTCTATCGCTCATTCCAAGGATTTCACCTAACTCTGAGGAAATCATAATAATACTCATCCCATTTTTTATGAGTTCATTCATGACCGTATAAATTTCAAACTTAGCTCCAACATCAATTCCACGTGTCGGTTCATCTAAAATTAATAGCTTTGGACCAACGAATAGCCATTTTCCTAATGACACTTTTTGCTGATTTCCGCCACTTAGATTCCCAACAAGCTGTTGAATTGATGGTGTTTTGATGCCAAGTGATGTTTTGTAAGACTCTGCTACTTTAATTTCTTCGTTTTCGTTAACAACACCAAGTGAAGTTATTTGATTTAAATTGGCGGTGGAAATATTCTTTTTAATATCTTGTAATAAGAATAATCCATCCCCTTTTCTATCTTCTGTCACATAAGCAATGCCAGCTTTAATGGCTTCACTCGTATGTTTCAAGTGAACAGGCTTTCCGTCTAATAGCATGTTTCCTTTAAGGTCATATTTGGCGGCATTTCCGAAAATACTGAGTGCTAACTCTGTTCTTCCAGCCCCCATTAAACCAGCAATCCCAACGATTTCCCCTTGTTTGACGTTAATGTTGACATCCTTTGCAACATTCCGTCCTAATTGTGGGTCATAGGCGTTCCAGTTTACTAGTTCAAGGATTTTATCGCCAAATTCCTGCTTCTCTCGCTTTGGATAGATTTCTTTAATTTCACGCCCAACCATGTTTTTAATAATGGCTTCCTCTGTTATTTCTCCTTTGGAGGCATCCAACGTACAAATCGTTTCGCCATCCCTAAGAACTGTTGCTTTATCTGCAATAGCAATTACTTCTTTTAACTTGTGGGAAATCATGATGGAAGTAATTCCTTGTTTCTTCAATTCTCGTAATAACTCTAATAGATTTTCACTATCATCTTCATTAAGCGCTGCTGTTGGCTCATCTAGAATGAGAAGCTTCACTTCTTTACTCAACGCTTTTGCAATTTCAACAAGCTGTTGTTTCCCAACACCTAAATCTTTAATTAATAGTTCTGGATTCACTTTTAAGTTTACTTTTTCAAGCATTTCTTTCGACTTAACGACCACTTCGTTCCAATTAAGAACACCACGACTTGCAATTTCATTACCGATAAATATATTTTCATACACTGTCAGATCAGGGAATAATGCAAGCTCCTGATAAATAATAACAATGCCGGAGTCAACACTATCACTAATTTTATTAAACTGTTGCACCTTGCCATTAAAAACTATATCGCCATCATAATTGCCATAAGGATACACGCCACTTAATACTTTCATAAGTGTTGATTTGCCGGCACCATTTTCCCCAACTAAAAAGTGGATTTCTCCTCTTTCAACTTTAAAATTAACGTTAGAAAGAGCCTTTACTCCCGTAAACTCTTTTGAAATATTGTTCATCTCTAAAATATAATCACTCATTATTAGGCCTCCCTTACTAGACTACAATGAATTAATAGTGTTAGACCGATGTCTAACACTATTAATTTAAATTATTCTAATCCAGTAAACTGACTAGCTTCATAGTATCCAGAGTCGATAAGCTCGCTTTTCACGTTCTCTTGGTCTACTACAATAACATTCGTTTGTTTTGCACTTACATCAACATTTCCGTTGTTATAGCTACCTGTTGTTTCTGGCGTTTTACCATCTAGAACATCAATCGCCATTCCGATTGCATCTTGTACTAATGTACGAACATCTTTAAACACAGTCATCGATTGTTTTCCATCGATAATGTACTGAATTGAAGCGATTTCAGCATCTTGACCAGTAATAAAATAACTTGTGATTTCATTGTCTGCACCAAATACATCTGCAATCGCACGAGACGTACCATCATTCGGTGCTAGGATAGCAACATCACCTTTTAGGTCATCACTAGCAGCTGTTAATTGTGTTTGTGCTTTATTAATCGCTTCACTAGGATCCCAGTTTGTTGTAACCTGTCCAAGGATACGACCATATTCCTCACGAGTTAGGTCAGCTTTTGCTTGTAATGCTTCTGCTTCACTAGAGTTAGCAATAACAAACGTTCCATCTGCAATTTTCGGTTGAAGTACTTTCCATGCTCCTTCAAAGAATAAAAACGCGTTGTTATCAGAAGAGGCACCAGCATATAGATATAACGGAATTCCTGTTCCATTTGCATTATCAATTAAATATTGTCCTTGCGCTTCTCCTACCGCAATACTGTCAAATGTTACATAGTAATCAACTGCATCTGTATCTGTAACGAGGCGATCGTATGAGATAACTGTAATTCCTTCTGCTTTTGCTGCGGCTACAGATGAAGCAGCTGCTGCACCATCATGTGGAGCAATGATTAATACATCTACTCCTCTATTAATTAAAGTTTCCACGTTTTCTCTTTCATTAGCTGAAGAACCTTGACTGAATAAGATTTCTGTATTGTATTCTGATTCAGAAAGTGCTGCTTTGAATCTTTCTTCATCTTGTACCCATCTCGGCTCATCTCTTGTTGGTAAAACAATCCCAACTTCTACTCCGCCGCTGTTTCCTTTACTTGCACTACTTTCGCCACTGTCATTACTTCCCCCACCTGTTTCATTTGAACTACCACATGCTGTCATAAACATCATTAGTAGTCCGATGAACAATACGGAAATGAATTTAATTTTCTTATTCATTTTTTTGTATCCCCTTTCAACTTTTCAATGTAATAGCTTACATTTCAAATATATCAATGTATACGTTTACTGAAAACGCTTGCTTATGGTACTTTTTTTGCTTTCATCTGTACTTTTTTAATGTCTTCAGTCTATTAAATAAAAAAAGGAGGGAATTGTAATTTTATGCTAATATGAATGTATTGGTAGTGGACCGTTGTTCTTAAACGATGAGATAGTGATAAAGGAAGAGGGTTTGTATGGGGAAAATAAAGGCTTGGGCAAAAAAAATAAAACAACAACTCTTTGTCCTTTACTTCGCATATAAAGATGAAAGAGTACCTTGGTATGCTAAGGTGTTTACAATTTGTGTCGTAGCGTACGCGTTCAGTCCCATTGATTTAATACCTGATTTCATACCAATCCTTGGTTATGTAGATGATGTTATTTTAGTTCCAATGGGGATACTACTTGCATTAAAAATGATACCAAATGAAGTCATATTAGAATGTGAAGTTAAAGCAAAAGAAATGATTAATAGAAGGAAACCCAAAAATTGGATTGTAGGGTCACTTATCATTTTGTTATGGAGCATTATTATGTTTTGGGTTATTTTAAAAGTTTTTCAGTTATTCAGATAACTAGGAGAGAACAGGATTGAAATATGTGTATGAACATTCAATTCTTGGGGATTGCATGACTACCTGTATGGTATATACAAAAAGTTCTCACAGTAAGGGCATTATATTTATGGGACATTTTTAAGTTTTAACTACCTTTTCCTTCTTATTGCTATTGTTGATAAACATCTATTTCAACTGTTGTTGATTTTTTATCATACTTGTTAGTCAATCACTTTCATTAACCTAAGCGATAGAGATCCAACTCTATTACTGGTAATTTTAATAGAAGCATCATATGTGTTATTGCATAAGACTGGCCGTAAAAACAAATGGCAGCCCTATGGCCGCCAAATGCTTATTCGTGTCAAAGAACATTTTAATAATCGAGCAGACGTCCAAAGTCATTCCATTGACCGTACATTTTATTTTCTCTCGTGTTCGTTATGAATTTGTCTAATCTGCTCCTATACAATTCCGGTTGATTCTTTGCGCTTTGTATCGTGTCGATCCGGACCATTTTATAAAGATTCGGAAATGCCCTGAAATGACCATGTACTTGCTGATCCTCTTTTATCCGCTGCTCGATTACTTCATCAATTCTAAATGATTGACGATCCAAATCTGGCAAAACCCTTCTTCCTTCGTCTGTCATCAACCCTAGCTTGTCAAGGCGGCGGACACGTTCTTTGTTCAATTCCGTCCATGAACTTTTTTTGCTCCTAGGAGAAAACCTCTGAGCCAACTCTGTTTCGGAGATTTTCTTTTTGATGCCATCGATCCATCCAAAGCATAACGCTTCCTCAACTGCGTCCAAATATAACACTCTCTCGGGACTTGGCTTCATAGAAACCAAGACCCAGAATGACTTTTCAGTGTTAGCATTTTCCTGCAGCCAAACCCTAATATCTTTTCTTGTTTTTACCGGCAGCAAATTTTCAATTTCCATGCCGGTTGGAAATGACTTGATTTAGAAACACATCGGCATCACCGTTTAACTTCCAACAAACACCAAACCTATCCACCAGCATTCCAAAACAAGATGACCATGGTGTATTGGATAACGGCATGATTACATGGCCGTCGACCGAAAGTTTATTAAAGTATCTCTCTAATTTTTGTTTATCCGCATTGACTATACTAATCCATACGTTGTTTCCTTTCACCAACTCACCTGTTACGTTCTTCATGGAAGGCAGTAAATCCGACATCATGATTTTCCCATCTGCGAATTCAACCGAAGACTCCATAATCATATTCAATTCATTTTCGGGTAGTGGGTAACTTGGGTCTTGAGGAATGTCCTTATAATTAACCTTTTTTACTTCAATTGCCTGAAGAGCCTCTGAATAAAATTCAATCGCTTGTTCGGCAACCCCATCAAAATTTAAATATGCAATAGCAGACATTAAGCATAACCTCCTTCTTGTAATACATGTAGTATAATAGAAGAAAGGTGACATCTGATTGTCACCTTTCTGAAATCATGTAGAAAAAGAGGGGAATTATGGACAAAATAGAGAGACTCATTTCGATTATCATGATATTGCTGAAAAAAGAGGTTGTTTCTGCAAGCGAATTCTCACAACTATTTAATGTTTCCAAGAGGACAATCCTTCGCGACATGGAAACATTGAGCATATCGAACATCCCGATTTACTCTGTCAATGGGGTCAAAGGCGGCTATCGCATTATGGATGAATACAAAGTTGATAAACGTCTTTTAAGTAGCTCTGATTTAGAGAATATAATAACTGCGCTCAGCGGATTGGAACAAATCCTGCTTACAGAAGAAGTTGAAAGAACGATAAAAAAAATAGAGGCAATGGTCAGTCCATTGTCGTTGAATCGTTCCATTCAAATGTCGTTTTATGATTGGGAAGGGCGGTCGGAGATTCTTGAAACCTTAAAGGCATGTCAAGAATCCATCTTAAAGAAAAGGGTCGTCTCGTTTGAATATACAGATAAAGACGGGGCTGTCACGAGTAGGACGGTTGAGCCCTATGAGCTGCATTTTAGCGAATCGAGTTGGTACTTGAAAGGGTTCTGTTTACATCGACAAGGATATCGTACATTCAAATTATCTCGGATCGATCAGATTGCTATGGAAGAACGTGCGTTTCATCCTAGAGAAGATTGGTCAGAGCAAGAGCACGGAGGAGGTTATCTACCGCAACTCGTCACGATTAAGGCATGTATATCGCCTAACATAAGAGATCAAATCGTCGAAAGATATGGTCGAAGAAGTATTGAAGACCATAGTTCTGGCTCTTTATTAGCAACCATTTCTGTCCCTCAAAACCATGTAGGATTTCAATTTTTAGCAAGCTTCGGCACTCATCTTAAAGTGGTAGAGCCCAAAACGTATGTTGAAGACTTTCGAAATTATTTATATCAAATGATGGAGAACTATTCTTGATAGGTTTCGTCTCGGTAATACCGGTTCACGTGACGCAGCTGGTAACTGGCAGTGCTTATGGTAGAATAAGCTTACTCTCTAAGACTTCTAATGTCACACATTTTATAATTGAGAAGAGATATATATGAACAACAATCGCTTCGCCTTTCGTTTTTCATTTTAGTTTCAAGATCTTGTTTCGCAGAGAAAGCAGGAAAAATACGAGTATAAATGCAGGAATCGCATAAACTTGACCAACTAACAGTTTCCAATAGATTTCGTTATATCCTTCTGATGCAGGTATTAATAACGTTAAACATAGGACAATTGCATAAATGAGAACTGAATATAGGATAGTACCCACGAAACCGACCTTCTTTCCATTTTTAAAAGTGAACTCATCTAACCAAACTAAAGCAAAATGTTTCAATAAATCTAAAACCATTCGAACTCCTCTAACGTTTGATTTAGAGTGTGTATATGAAAATTCTTCCTCATATCGTTCACGCCAGCTTTTCGGATATAATTTTAGCCACTTCATAATAATCCTAACCTCCTGTTTCCTATTGTTATAATTCTCTCCATCATATTTAATTGATCTTGAAGAAATTGTTTTCCTTGCATAGTCAGTTCGTAAGGTCTTCGTTTTTTATCCCCTTCAAGTGCTTTTATGTATCCTTTATCTTCTAATCTTTTTAAAGCCCCATATAATGTTCCAGCTCCCATTGAGTACTGATAATTGACCTCAATATCCTCCATAATGAGGTAACCATGTTTAGAGCTTTCCGCCAAACTTGTTAGTATTAGCAAAGTAGGGTCCATTTGTTGTTTCGCCATTGTCTCCTCCTTTTTATTACGCTCTGCGATATATCGTATAGTGTAATAATAATTCAAAAAAATAGGAATGTAAACATAATTTTACTGTTGATAAGGTCCTATTTTTCACCATTTTGTTCATTCGCCTTAATTCATTTACGTTCTATTGCGAATAACGTTGACATTAGTAGAGCAAAAGCACTTAAAAGATATTTAATTTCATTGCTGAACTTCTTTTCTGCTCTTATATTTATTAACGATAAATTTCGTTATGAAGTAAATGACGGCTACATTCAATACAAAACTGAGAGGGTTAATTAATAAGCCAGCATTTCCAGAGAAAAAATTCGTTGCAAACCATGGGCTTCTAGGCTCTGTTTGATAAAATGTTATAGTAGTAAAAGGGTAGCCATACGTATATCGTCCCATTCCATCACTAATAAAACGACTCGGGATTAATAAAATTAATACACCACAAACTATTAGACTAAATGCTAACAGTTGGTTATTCAGTTGTTTCATTTCATTACCTCCTTTCTCTAGGAATACTGCTACATCTGGACAATAAACTATAAAGTTGACTGAACAAATTGTTTGAATTTCCCTACCTCCTCAACAAAAGGATTATGGTTACTTCTTTCAAATGTTGTAAATTTTGCACCTGGTATTAGGTTGGCAATTTCTACTCCATATTTATATGGGCATTGCGCATCGTATTTGCCCGAATAAATATAACTTGGAATCGTTATGTTAACTAATGATTCTCTTAAATCAAAAGTTGGAATTTCTTTTTTTATAAAATATTCAAGACGGGCACCAACTGTTTTACCACTACTCGGAATTTGTAACGCCTTTTTAAGTTTTCCTTCTGAATAAAATGACATTTTACTCCATTCATAACTTAATCGTTTACGAGTTTCAATTGGAGTTGTTACATCATTTAATTGTTGAATAATCTCCATTACACGAGGGTAATTTGAGTTTTTATTACAATATATGCAATCTTCATCTGAACTATATTCTTTACTTGCTGCGGCTCCTCCTGCAACCATTTTTGTTAGGGAAGTTGGTGCTAATATAGAATATTTTAAAGCAAGCATTCCCCCTGTTGAATGCCCTGCAAAACCCCATTTTTCATAACCTAAGGCTATTCTAATAGCCTCTAAATCCTTCACCGAATTATACATACTAAACTGTTCTGCTGTTTCTGCCTCGACAGAATTGCCACAGCCACGAAGATTGATTAAGTATACTCGGTAGAATGATGTAAATGGATTGGCAAAAGTGTGACCACGCTCGTCAAAGGCACTATATAAATGAGTTATGCACAAAGGTTCACCGTTCCCTGATACAAACAATTCAAATTTCCCTCTATCCGTATCAATAAGCATCTTCTCCCACATTCTTTTTCTCCTTTATTTCTATTCTATTGATCTATGCTCAAAATCACTTGAATAAGTAAATTTTACCACTATCTACCTTTTATAAAAAGGAAAAAAACCTAGTTTACTAAGCAACTAGGTTCACATTAATAAGACTCTTTTATTAAATTTTCTTCTTAGCTAAAAAATATGAGCTACTCCCCATTAATATCCCTCCACTAACACCAAGCAATGTTCCGATTAAGACCCAGTGAACGGATAAGTAAATACCTAACAATAACATGAATAATCCTATAAAAAGTAAAACTATCCCTCTTTTCATTTTTCTATTCCACCCCTTATTCATATTTCATCCTAACAATCGGTTAATTCAAAATCGTTAGTTAATAAAAGTCACAGTATACAATCCAATCCTGTTTTTCTTGATTGAAGAAAAAATAGAAACTCCCACTATCAACTATGTTGAATTGTGCCTTTTCATCTGAACTTATTTGAAACACAAATGAGTAATCTTCTCCAAAAGAGACTCCACTTTGAGTGAATGAAGGATATCCCCCAACTTTATGAGTGGAATATATCTTTTCAACAATATCTTCGTAATATTCCATACCTTCATCTGATTCAAGCCGTGTTATTGCATTTTCAATGTCGGGAGCAATGCTATCAGAATCTTCCCAAGAAGGTGCATCATTATTGATAATTAACGGGGTTAAAGGAAATGGCTTTATCTTCGAAGATTGTTTATTGATTTTTTGTAATCCATCTAAATGTGTATAACAATTTATCTTAAAATAAGAAACTAAATTATCCTTATTTAGATTATTAAAAACGTTAAAATCCATATAAACTGTTATTAATTGGTATCTCTTTAACTCCCTGGGTACATAGGGGAGTTGATTTAAAAATATAGTAAAGATTGGATCATAATTAGATGAATAGGTCTCTGCTCCTCTTTCTTTTCCCCATAAAACCTTCCCAATCCAGCTTTCTCCTAATTCCTCTGTTGGTCGGAATCCACCTGTTTGAAAAATTGTAGCTTGTTTAAATAACGCATCTTTGATTTTTGTAATATTCAACAAATATCTCTCCAAATATATGGTAATTTTCAATATATATATTCTAGAACAAAATCAAAAGACCTTTATATATATTTTGGGCTTAAAAAGCCAATTAATCCCACCCGCGAGACGGTAGTAACTCCCTTATTCCTTGAACAATTGTGTTAATTCCTATAAACTTTACAGCCATGATTGCTAGTATAATTATAATACTTACTAATACCCCAGCTTTTTCACCAGATTTTCGCATATGCTCATACTTCCTTACATCCTATGTCTTCTTCAAATGATAGATTCACTGGCTCTTCCAACAGTTCACCATACACTTCTAAATTAGTTGTTGGAACACTTTCATCCACTTCTTCAAATGTGAATTGATCCGCCCAGACTGTTCCTTGTCCAGACAAAATAATACCAAATGAAATAACAGCACTTTGGTCAGGAACATCTAAAATAATCGAATAATGACTCCAGTTTGTTGTTCCTTTAATAGGACGATTACTCATATTATCAAATTGAAGAACTTCTCCCATTGTGTCGTCTACTCTCATCCACATCCCCGCGTCCGTCTCTACATCTTCTGTACACATGAAACAAGAAAGTTTAATGCGCTTTCCAACAAACTGGTTAGCCTTAAAGGTTTGCATCATTGTAGCAAATTCACTTGAATCTGATACTGTTTTCGATTTTAAATACCCCGATGCTTTCCCTTGATGAACAACTTCATAGTCAACTCCCATTTCATAATTAAATGGATTTGATCCACTTAAAAACCATCCCTTTACTTTTGACTCCATATTTGGTTCCTCCTTATTTTTAATTACATCTGACATGATTTTGCGATATTTTCCAGGGGGAAGTTTGTAAACTTCTTTAAACGCTCTTGTAAATGATTCTTGTGATTCAAATTGATAATATAACGCGATATCAAGGATGCGTTCATTTGTATAAAGCAAGGCTGAAGAAGCATTTGCCAACCTTCTTAGACGAATATATTCCGTTACTGTCATACCAATCGAGGATTGAAATATTCGATGAAAATGATACTTTGAAAAATGTGATTGTGATGCAATATTTTCCAAGGTTAATGGCTTATCTAAGTTCTCTTCCACATACAAAATCACTTTTTTAATTGTACTTTCATGGGTAATCAGCGAAGTCACCTCCTTTTAATAGTAGGATATCAATGTTCATCATTCGTTTTTTGATATTTCTTGCGAAGTAATCTTTAAAGTACTATCTAGATTGTTAATGAAGAGTACAGTTATTTCCATAGGAATTTTGGGATTAAATGTTAAAATAAGTGTAATGAATCTTTTATTTAATGAGCAAGTAACTTTCTTGTAAAAATGCGGGCAGATTAATGCTTAAGAATCAAATTTTTCATGTTTTGATTTTCGTCTTAATGTCTTTACTAATATTAACAAGTTGTTCAGGAATGGCTGATTACAATGTTGACCTGCCAGGAGAATACTCCGTTGTGAGAACTTCAGCCCACCAAGTAACGATAGCACCTAAAATTGATGATTCACATTGGGGGATGACACCATTCCAACAAAATTAACCGAACTAGCTTGGGATGATAACTATATTCTTGCAAAGCAACTTGGCTTAAAAGAAGACCCAAATAGTAGCAGTGGTTATGAAATACTTAATAATAACGATGTGAATTTTTGGATACTAGAATTTAAATCCGAAAAGGTATATGGACCTTTTGATGAAGATAATTTTGTAAAAAAAAGAGATGAGTTAGGCATATCTACGAGTCTAAAATTAAGGAAAATTGAGGATATTAAATAGTTCAATGATGGAGAAAATAGGGAGAAAACTAATCTATAATCAAGAATGAGATAGATAATAGAAATTCTTTGGTGATAGAATATTTTTATTATAGTCTTAATGGAGGAACCTATGCATAATAAGAGGTATTTCTCAATTGGAGAAGTTTCCAAATTAAAGAAAGTTACGATAAAAGCTTTACGATATTATCATAATATAGGTCTGTTAGTACCTGCCTATATTAATCCAGATAACGGTTATCGTTATTACACAATTGAGCAATTCATCTACCTGGATATTATAAAAGTCTGTAAACAAAGTAATGTAAGTATTAAAGAAATTAAAGACTTATTTGCAAAAGCTGATACTAATTACCTTAAATTGTACTTAGAACAAAAAAATGAAGAAATTCATAAGAAAATAAAAGAGTTAGAACAACTGACTAAACGAATAAAAACATTAAAGAACGCTATACAAACAACAGAAGATGAACTCAAGCAGACTGGATTTACTTTTCGAACATTAGATGAAAGGTACTTTTTTCGTTCACCTGCAATAGGTGGAGAACTTAATGAGATAATGGCATTCGAGAAATTAGATGAAAAATTAGGGGAGGATGTAAGTCAAACCTTTCAGTACGGATTGATATATTCCCATCAAACCAATCAATGGCAGGTTAGTGACGTATTTCGTGTAATCACTTCAAACGCTTATTCATTATTTAAAGAAAACACAAATGTATTTGTATTCCCAAAGGGAGAATATGTAACGATTAATTGTACGAGAGATACTGAATTAGAGACTTTTCAATTAATTCTAGAGTACCTGGAGAAAAACCAATTAACGTGTGATAAAATTTATCTTTTTTATTTAGTTACTGAAATATTTAATCAAGATAATCACTTTTCCCAATACCAATTTCGACTAAAGCCCACCCCATAATATGAGGTGGGCTAGCTCTAGCCTAAAGTTTATATTCATAAATAAAGTTTTTATTTTCAAACTTTCCATTAGGAAGTTCGAATACAGTTACTTCTTCATTAAAGCGAGTAAAGCCATTATAATCGTAAAAGCCATAATTACTTATTGTGTCTGTATAAACGTAAATTTTCTTCGCTTCTGTATCAGTAAAGTAGGAAATGAGTTCATCCAATAACTTCTTTCCTATCTTTTTTCCTCTAGCCTTTTCAGAAACAGCAAAGAATTCTAAACATCCCTGAAATTCATCTTCTTTCCCACTAATTAACTCGCTATAGGCCTCATTTGTCTTGGACATTAAATCAATAAATAGGTTTCGTTCTACATCATTTAGATTCAAAAGCTGTAACAATTCATTTGAATAATCTTCTTGTAACAATCGATACGTTGGTATTTCACCAACTCTCGAACCAAAAATGACACCAATCACTTCTCCGTCTAATGTCGCAACCCTCCCAAATGTACTTTTGTTTAATATAGGACTCATGAACATCATTGTAATCGCTGCATTTAGTGTGTTCTTATCCTCTATAAAGCCCTTTGCAAATGTATCTGCCGTAATGGCTTTAATCGGTTCTAGATCCTCTTTTCTAATGTCTCTAATTTCTACGTTCATGTTGACTGCCTCCTTTAAATTGGTGTTGCTTACAATTCGAGTGTAAAGTATCCCCTATAGAGGAGAGTCAACTGTTTTTGAAATAACTTTTATCCATCCATAATTTAATACAAAACTAAAAGAGAAGTTACGTTTTGGGTAACTTCTCTTTGCTGCAAACTATTTTTATGTTTTTCTATGAAATGATGCTATAAATGTGTGCTTTTTCTAGACAGTATTTATCAACTGAATTCTATACTACCTACTTGTTTTCTTACAATTTGTCCAAAGTATAAAAACTCTACTCACCGAAAGAACGATACACTTCTTCTTTCTTATGAAACCCATCCGCAATAATCGTCTCATCTATATTTGCTCGGTCAACAGCAATCGGTGATAGCAGAAACGAAGGGACATCGACGAGTTCATTGTTTACTTTTTGCTCTTTTGACACATCTTCTCCCCTCGCTAGCATTACAGCTAACTCAGCTGCTTTTTGTGATAGTTCGTTAATCGGTTTATACACCGTCATGGTTTGGGCACCTTCAACAATTCTTTGAACGGCTGCTATATCTGCATCTTGACCAGCTACAGGAATTTTGCCTGCAAGTCCTCGCTCCTGGAGAACTTCAATGACGGCACCCGCTGTTGCATCATTCGTCGCAATAATCGCATCGATTTCGTTATTATTTGCTTGTAATGCCAGTTCGATATTAGCTTTCGCATTTTCAGGGAGCCAATCTTTTGTCCACTGGTCAAAGACGATTGTAATATCACCATTGTTTATATACGGCTGGAGAACATTGAACACTCCTTTTTTAATTAAATGAGCATTATAATCGGTTTCCGCGCCTCCGATATAAACATATTTTCCTTTAGGAACTAAATTCGTTATGGCCTCCGCTTGCAATTCACCGATTTTTTCATTGTCATAGGACACATACAAATCTACATCCGCATTTTTTACTAACCGGTCATAGGAAAGAACTTTTATCCCAGCAGCATGGGCTTTATTGACGATAGCAGCGGTCGATTCTGCATTGTGCGGAACGATAACAAGCAAGTCAATGCCACTGCTTATCATTTTTTCTGCCTGCCAAATTTGCAACACATCATTGCCATGAGCTACCGTAATTTCCACTTCTGCCCCAAGATTTTCGACTGCCTCTTTAAAGAGCTTTTTGTCCTTTACCCAACGCTCTTCCACCAATGTATCCATCGAAAATCCAATTTTAATTTTATCCTGTGATACTTCTTCCTTCGGTGTGTATACCGGTGTTTCCGTCATCACTTTTTCATTCCGGTCACAGGCGAAAAGCAATAAAGTGATGCCGAGCAAAAATAAAGCGATTTTTACTTGATTGAACGGTTGTTTCATAATTGTAGCTTCCTTTCAAGTGACCTATTTGGCATGAAGCTGTTTTCGATATTCTGTCGGTGAAAGCTGACACATCTTTTTAAACACCTTACTAAAATAATTTGGGTCATGGTAACCGACCTCAAACGTAATTTCTTTCAAGCTTTTATCCGGATCCCTCATTAATTTCTTTGCTTTCTCAATCCGACATTCCGTTAAAAAATGAATATAATTAATGCCAAGTTGTTCTTTAAACATTTTGCTAATATAAATAGGGCTTAATCCTACTTCTTTACTAATCGTTTCAAGAGATATATCTTCGTCCGCATGTTTTAGCACATATTGCTTTATTCGCTGAATTGTGTCTCCTTCTAAAGTCGAAGCATGAGCTTTATACGCCTGTTCCATTCGTTCTACTATCGTATTCATTTCTACTCGTAATTGTCTGAAATCCGTTGCTGTTAACGTATAAAGATAGGAATCTAACTCGACACCCATTTCATGTAAGATTTGAGAGATAACCCAGACAAATTCCGATAAGCGTTGTTGTGTTTGGAGAAAGCGGCTTCCCTCTTTTTCTGCTCCGCTTAAAAAGTCTGACAGCTCAGAATGAAGGGCTTCCCACTCTCCATTTCGAACGAGCTTGAATACTTGTTCTTCTCGTTCTTTCAATTTCTTTCCATCAAGGCTAGGAAGTTGTCCTTGAACTTCAAAATAATAACAATGTCTTTGAGGAAGCATTGTATCTTTCGTCGCCATTAACGATTCCTGATAAGACTGTCTAATTTGATCTAATGAACGATATACATTCCCAATCCCAATGAACCATCCTGAATTCAATGATGGCGCTAATGATAAAATTTGCTTCACTAATAAACTAGCTTGACTTTGAAACTTTTGCTCCTGCTTCCGGAACACAATAATCGGAATTTGTCGCCCAGATAAAGGACCTATCAGGATATCTCCTGTTTGCCTTACTTTTTCTCGAATCGCAGAATAATCGACCACTGCTCCTTGTGGTAACAATAAGGTCATGACAAAAGATTCTTGAGTCATCTTTAAATCTAATAAATGAACGAGCTGATCGATATGAACTTCATGGACATGATCAAATAATAGCTGGGTAACAATATCTGCTTCAAATAAGGACATTAACTTATCTTCATTTGATTTCTTTTCTGACATCTCCATCTTTTCTTCCTCAACGAGCTTTAACACTTTCCCAACGGTTTCCACGATGTTCTTTATTTTACTTGGCTTAACGATGTAATCGACAACGCCTAATTTCATGGCTGAATGGGCGTAATCAAAAGTCGCATATGCCGTTACCATAATAAATTTAATATGTGGATGATTTTTGTTCATCTTTTCAATGGCTTCAAACCCATCCATTCCTGGCATTTGTATATCCATTAACACGACATCTGGTAGAAACGCTTCTGCCATTTCCAAAGCTACTCTTCCGTTAGGGGCTTGCTTCACTTCAAGTCCAGAAAATTTCGTGACTAATATTTGTTGCATCGTCTCTCGTTCAATTTGTTCATCATCAACGATTAAAACTTTCATCAGTTCGGTTACCTCCTCTCTCTTTAAACAAGAAAATGGTGACTTTTGTTCCACCTTCACTCTTGCTTTCAATGTTCATGACATCATGATACCCATTAAAGAGCCGCAATCGTTTCACGACATTACTTAAGCCAATTCCCGATGAATGGCCTTTTTGAGAATCACGACGCTCCTCCATAATTTGTGTCATTATTTCGTCTGACATCCCTGGTCCATCGTCCTCCACTTCGACAATAACCTTGTCTCCCCCATCTTTCACACGGAACCAAATTTGTCCGCCTTGTTCAAAAGGCTCAACCGCATATATAACCGCATTTTCTACGATAGGCTGGATCGTTAACCCAGGTATTTCTGCTTGCAAACAACTTTTATCAATATCTGTATGAAAGGTCAGTCGGTCTGTAAATCTCGCATTTTGAATTTCAATATAAGCTTGTAACACATTGACTTCATCAAAGAGCGTAATCGTCTTGTCGAGGTGTTTTAAATTATAGCGTAATAAATCCGCAACACTCGTAATCAAATCACTTGTTTCTTCAGCACCCTCCATATACGCCTTCTTGGACAACGTATTTAACGTATTAAATAAAAAATGAGGGTTAATTTGACTTTGCAATTGTTGCAGCTGACTTTCTTTTAACAGTAATTTATTTTGTTGCAGCTCTTTCTCAAGCTTTGCTTTTTCGCGGATTTCCGAAATGAGATTATTTATATTTACTCTCATCTGTTCAAACATTTGTCCTAAAAAAGCAATCTCATCTCTAGAGTCGACCTCGATTTTTACGTCAAATCTCCCCTTTGATAATTCACTTGCTGCTTCGGTCAATTTTTTTACAGGTTTCGTTATTCTAATAGAAAACCAATACGTGAATAGCAATAACAAAAAGATAATTAACGAAAGAACCCAAAAACCTAATTTACTTACACCTTCTGCTTGTGTGATGATTCCTCGGTAATATGGATCAAAAGTTTTTAACTCTATATCAATTAACGTTAATGTCATCTCTGAAATATAATTCGAAATAAACGTTGCTTCTTTCATGATGGCCATCGAATTTTCTGAGTTTAACTCTTCATGTAAGCGAACTGAACGATCTGTCGTTTCGATAAGACTATCAATTAAATGAATATAGTTCGTTAACGCTAGTTCATTCGAGACATTTTTAAGATCCAAGACCTGCTCTTTTAATAACTCAATCTCCATCTTACTAGTCGTAATATGGTCTAAATTTTCACTTGTAGGAGCAACTAAATAATTATTTAATTCTGTTACAATCGTTTGACTTGCACCCGTTAATTCATTCAAAATAATATATCGCTCAAGAACAAAATTATATTGCTCTTGCATTTTTTGATTATAGGACGTTAATGAAACCCAAATGACAGTCATAATTAGTAGGACAACGAGAGCAAGCACCCAAATTTTCTTTTGTAATTTATTCATGGCGCATCCATTGCCTTCACGAGTCGAATATCTGTATGATAGCCTTGTAATTCCAGTGGCACGGCCCCATCCCTCAACCATTCCATCATCAAGCTAACACTAATGACGCCCATACTTCTTGGAGATTGTTCTACGACCGCATCTAACTTTCCTTGCTCCAACAGTAAACTAGACGCGCTATCCTCATCAAAAGAATAAACATGATAATACTCTAGCTTTGTCCTTCTCTCAATCTCCTCCACAATATGCGAAGCAAACGGGGCATGAACGGCGATGAAAGCATCAACATTAGGATATTTATTTAATAAATCCTTTGCTGCGTCTACCCCAGCTTCTCTAGATTCACTAGCTTTGGCTTCAATCATTTCAATAGAAGAATACTGGCCTAGTACATCTTGTATTCCTAACAGGCGTTGCTTCTGATAATACTGTTCATTACTATCTAGCATCAAAATAACTTGACCGGTTTCCCCCATATCTTGAACGAGTTGGTTTGCGATTAATTTTCCTGCTAAAAAGTGGTCTGAACCAACAAACGTTTTCCGAAGACTTTCTTCCATTGGAACATCATTGGCCACGGTAATAATAGGAATGCCATGAGACGCGGCTTTCACCTTCGTTAACTCTTTAAACTCAGGTGTATCTAAGCCTTGGACAATAATCCCATCCACTTTTGCATAAATCGCAATGTCAATTTGTCTTAGGAAATCCTCTTGATTCCCAGCGTAACTCCCCCACACCTCTAAACTCGCTCCATCATTTTGAGCTTGCTCTTTCGCACCTTCACTCACCTTTTCCCAAAAAGGCGTATCGAGCTCTCTCGTAATCAACACAATCCGATTATCAATCGATTGCTCGGCTGTCGTTTCGGGCAACTTCGAATCCGAAAAAAACACACTAACGGCGGAGTTAATCGTAAAATAAAATAAAAACCCTGATATGATAACGATTACAAATGTAAGAATCTTCCCCATGTCATGACGTACCCCTTTGCTAAAATGAACGATAAATTGAAACTAGTAAACTAGGAGTCTAAAACGAATAACGTATTTTTCATAATTCTATTAATTATACATGATCAAGATGAAGTATGTAATAACTAGTAACTCCCATTCGAGGAAATGAATTAAAAAGAATCCCGCATGACTCCTTATCGGGAAGGAATCATGCGGGATTGGTGAGTTTGGTGCGATGACGGGGGACGCCCAACCGTATCGGACATACATTCCGCTATTTCATCAAAAATACGCCTTTTTCAATTCTTATCGGACATCTGTTCCGTTATTAGCCCGTAAATGGCACCGAGCCCCCGCATTTTGCTAGTTTAACGGAACAGATGTCCGATAGCTTTGCGAAAACGTCATTTTTTTGTGTAATAGCGGAATGGATGTCCGTTAGAATTCTCGGTACACTTCCTCACACTTTCATGTTATGTGCCCCCATTTGTTTTCTCATATCAAACAACAGCTCAATCAAGCTAGTATGATAGGGAATGAATGTTTCTTCTCCAATCATCCTCAATATCTCTCCCCTATTCGCCCACTTTACGTTCTGTACTTCTTCTCGTTGAAGCTTCAATTGATTTAAATCAAAATCAAGATCAACTTCAACAAGATAATAGTCATCAAACCCGACTTCGAAGTTTGCTGTTAACGAAGGTCTCACTCCATGTAAGTCAATGGCATACCCAATTTCCTCCAGTACTTCCCGCTCTGCGGCTTGTTGACTTGTCTCTCCAGAAAGGGCACTGCCTCCTACTGTAATATCCCACATATTTGACCAACCACTTTTGAAAGGTTGACGGTGCTGTATGAGCATTTCTCCCTTTTCATTAAAAAGACAAACATGGATCACTAGATGGTACTCGTCTTTTTCAAAAGGTTCTCCTCTTTTCATTGTTTTCCCTGTGAGGTTTCTGTTTTTATCATAGATATCCCATATTTCCAACGTCATCATCCTTTCATTCTACGCGTTTACCTGTAAACTCACATAATACCAAATTATAATA
Source organism: Alkalihalobacillus sp. LMS39 (assembly GCF_022812285.1). Classification (NCBI taxonomy): domain Bacteria; kingdom Bacillati; phylum Bacillota; class Bacilli; order Caryophanales; family Bacillaceae; genus Alkalihalobacillus; species Alkalihalobacillus sp. LMS39. Next base: position 1,209,306 of record NZ_CP093300.1, on the reverse strand, counting down.
TCCGTCTCGCATACGGAATTTTAATAATAAATGAACTAACAACAAAACAAACAATCGTACCAAGGAGACTGACGATTACAAATTTAACGATTGGAAAGAGGGCACTACCAGTCAGCAAAATACTAAGCCCGACAATAACAACCGGGTGAATTATATAAACGGTATATGCTGCATTTGCCAGTATTGTCTTCCTATTACTTGGTGTGTTCATTTTTTGTTCGAAGGTTTTTAGTAACCATAATATTATGCCAAAGGCGACAAAGGGTTCCCACATGGCATAAACAAACGCTTGAAGATTCACTCCACCTTCATATTCCATGTTTCCTTCTAATGCCCCACCAGCAAGGAATGCCAATGGAAGGAGCGGTATCGACAATACCGATATTCTCACCCACGTCTTCACGAGTGGTCGACTAATTTGTTCTAACCACTTTTGTCGATAAGCGATAATCCCGCTAATGAATAATAGAATATAAGCCGGAAAATAGCCGAATTGTAATCCTAACCAACTATAACCAACAGGAATTACTAGTCTTACTAGAAAAGCAACTAGTCCCAATGCCAAGGCGATTATAACTAACTGTTTCGAAGTCGGTAACGCTATGTTTTTTGACATGGAACGTTTATTCAGTACTCTATAAACAGCATATAGGAGAGAAAAATAAATCAATGTCTCTACAAACCACATTGGTCCAATATGAAGAATATTCAACGTAATGACATGCTGTAAATAATACTCAACAAGTGACATTTGCTCTTTAAAATGAGCGATATACGTTATAATAGGACCTAAAATAGAAAGGTAAACTAGTAGCGGAATTCCTAAACGAAGCAAGCGGTCCTTTAAAAAAGATTTTCCCCCTTTGCGATCATAAGACCCTGGTGTAAAATAACCGGAAAGAAAGAAAAACAAACCCATAAAAAATGACTGATTTACCGCTGTAAAAATCGTTAATACAATCATCGAGATTGTCAGCTCAGACTCATCAACATCTTTATAAATCCAATCTCCTCCCGCTCCATAAGCAATAGCGGTATGATGAACAATAACAAGTATTGTGATCACTACACGTAAATAATCTAAATAGTATAATCTTTTATTCAACCCTTTTCCTCCTATACTCACTGTAATAACATGGAAAATTTGTAATAGAGTTCATATTCGCTTTTATTAACCCCAATCCCTTTTTCAAAAAGTTAAAGAAAATGTATAGTTTTGCGGTCAGAGCAGCCGTTATTTGTGAACATGATACGGGTTTCCGTTTTTTAGCGGCCACAGGAGCGCTTATTCACGCAAAAGCAACGCTATTCCTAGCGATATATGATGATTAACTGCTCCTGTGTCCTCCAACGTTCCAAATCGCTAGCAATGTTCACAGATAACGGTTTTCATGACCGCTTACTTCCCATAAACAATAAGACGTCTTTTCGTTTCAAGCGAAGTGCGGAGCCCTGCCCGTTTATGACAGTGAACCCCAAGTGCTCTTCTTGGGGGGAAACAAGCAGGTGCGCAGCCTTCACTCTTCTAGAATAAGCTTTCAAAGCTTCGCTGCTAGACCAAAAATTTTATGCTTTTTACAGTTTAAAAAACCTTCGTTTTTCAACGAAGGCTCTAATTTCTATTTCTTTTTCACCAACTCTTTCACTCTTTGGTCAATTCTTTCTATTTCTGCATTTTGGTTTCGCCACCAGTTGCGGCTCCATATCCGTTCAATTGTCCAGCCCCGACTTTCAAGGAATTTTTGCCGGTAGACGTCTCTTTCTTTGGCATTTTGAGAACTATGATACATAGCACCATCACATTCTATTCCTAGAATATATCTCGAGGAATCTTCTGGGTGCACGATTGCCATATCGATTCGATATCCGGACATTCCGACTTGAGTTGTGACTTCATAGCCTAAATTTCTTAGTTGATTGTATACTTGCTCTTCAAAATTAGAATCAAATTGCAACTCTTGTTTTTTTACATGAGTAGTCACTGTTTCATTCAGTTCTTGGATGACCGACTCAATCACCTCGATGTTTGATTGGGCTACGGCTTTAGCATACTTCAAGTATGACTTGAAGATTTTCGGGCCGACTTCTGCTGTGTTCGTCACATTGAGTTGTTCTGGGTCAATACTTGATACAACAACAATTCCCTCTTTTGCTCGAGTGACGGCGACATTCAACCTGCTTTCTCCCCCTTTTTGATTAAGAGAGCCAAAGCGATTATACACCTTTCCTTCTTCGTTTTTCGCATAGCCGATCGAAAAGAGAATAATATCTCGTTCGTCCCCTTGAACATTTTCAATGTTTTTAACAAATACTCGCTCATCTAAATCTTGGGACATGACTTGTTGGTAGATGACATTAAATTCTTCATCTTCCTCTGTGACTTTCTCAATCATATCGAGTATCTTCCCTTGTTGTTTCGCATTAAAGGTAATAATTCCGACTGTTTTTTTCGGTTGATTAATTAAAATGTCTTTAAGTTGCCCTACGACTTCAAGTGCTTCTACCTCGTTAGATTGATTTATCCAATACCCGTCTACTTTCTTCCACTGTATTGCTGGTGGGGTTCTGTATTTATTGACGTTCGGCGCAATTTGAATATGTCCATTATAAAACGCATGATTTGAGAAGTTAATTAACTCCTCATATTTTGAGCGATAATGCCATTGTAAAATTTTCTCCGGAAATCTTCTTTTCGCCAGATTTAATAAGCTAACTGAATCGTCTGTTTCAAATTCCGGTTCATCGTCGTCATCATCATTGCTCGAAATACTCCCCATAAATGTTGTAGAAGGTGGCAATTGTTTCTCATCACCAGCAACAATGACTTGTCTTGCTCGATACACAGAAGGAATTCCACTCTCCACTGTACATTGGGATGCCTCATCAAAAATGACTAAATCAAATAACCCTTCTTCAAGCGGAAAAATAGCTGACACTATTTCTGGTGAAGCAAGCCAAACAGGAAGGATATCGACCAAACCATAACTAGCGAACTCATTAACAAGTTTTCTTAATGACCAAATCATTCGCTTCTTTCCTACTTGGTGCTTTAAATCTCTTATTCTCTTTGTATGGGTAGCATGAGCTTTTTCCACACTTTCCGTTAACTTATGGATAATATATTGGGTAGCCACTTTTCTTTTTTCCTCAATCAATAACGCAAAGGTAGCTCGAATCCGCTGAAATTCATTTGTCGATACTTTTTGAACTTGAGGATATTTTTTTTCGGTTTCGTCAATCCACTGAACATAAGCAGAATTTCGAAATAAATCCACCCAAAAGTCCGGCAATGACATGTCCGTGTTGTTTTCTTTTTCTTGTAACTTGCCGATAACATCACGCACTTGCTCTGTTGTTCGAGAAAAATATCCATCCATCTGTTGCAATTCTTCAAAATCACTGTGGATCGACTCAAGAATTTGATTTAATTCTTTAACCGGAATATCCCCTTCTGATATTCTTGTTTTGAAATAGGAGATTTGTTCATTTGCCAAATATTTTGATAGCTTTTCCACTTCCTCAGACATGGCCTTCGTTTCTTTCCCTAAGTTGTGCATGATAATCAGAGACTGCTTCACTTTTAACCACTCTGTAGAATTTACACCTTTAAAGTTCTCCCCATCCAACAGCTCATTGAGTATCGGTTTCCCAGAAAACGTGGTCCACCACCATAACCGTAATCCTTGAAGTGTCCGTTGATTCGTATCATCTAAGTCTGGATACACTTTATCCAACTTATTCTCGACCAACCATGTATAAGCGGGCGTTATCTTTTCTTGGTCTAATGATTCGAGATAGTCGACAGCTTTTTCCGCTCGAGCAATGACCCCATTTAACAATTCTATCGCTTGTAATTTATCTTTCATCACGAAATCTGAAAAGCTTTTCCGCTTTTTCAAAGGGTAATCCTCATGCCCAAAGCGAGCAAACCACTCGCCATATGTATAAACACGTTCAGAGATTTCATCTAACCCATCTTTATCTAAGTCGGATAAGACAGAAGATAACTCAATAATTTGCGTCGTATTTTCAACAGAATTAGCTAAGCCATATAAATCATATAGTCTGAGCCCAAACGGTTGTTTTTCATAAAGAGCCTTAGCAATACTATTTAAGAGCTCCTCATGATTTTGTAGCTTTTTCGATGTCGTTGTTAAAATCTCTACCGATTCTTGATGGGTGATTTCACTTTGCTCAATTACAGACGCTAATTTTGCATAAAGTACTTTCCGGTCAAACTTTTCATCATGAACAAGTGCAACATGATTACTCAACCCTAAGCTATCTAACCGCTGATAAACAACGTCTAACGCAGCACGTTTCTCACAAACGACTAAGATTTTTTTCCCTTGTTTTACCCCATCGGTAATTAAATTAACGATAACTTGCGATTTCCCTGTTCCCGGTGGTCCATGCACAACAAGTCCTTTTCTATAATACGCTTCTTTCAAAATCTCTTCTTGAGATCCATCTGCAGGTAATAAATTTAATAGCTCAATGTTCTCTTCCTTTACTTCCAGTAATTCTTCCTCATCTGTTTCTGTGTCTACGTCCGTTGAAGTCGAATCGATTAACTCACCAGCAAGTGAAAGATTATCACCATTCTCATTTTTTTCGATTAGTAATTCATAATCTCTTACTAAAGACGTATTCCCTTGAGGAAAATGCCCAATGACTGCATTTTCTACTAACGTTATGTTCGCGTTCTCGGGTATGTCATCTGCCGTATATTGCTTTAATTTCAACATTCCTTCTTGATTATATTGGACTGATATTTCATACTCACGTAAGAAGCTTAGCCAAGTTTCAAAGTCCAAAGACGTCGCTAAACTCGCGCCCTTTTCAAAGAATTCTTCAGTAAACCGTAAATCATTGTACTTTTTAAACGCAAGAAACAATGTCCTATTTAACTGGGGTTCCCCTTCATCTAAACTCAACACCCACCTTTGGCTATTCACTTTAATCCGCTCAAGTCTCAAAGGATATAAGAAAAGTGGAGCTTGAAAAAAAGTCCCGTCTTGAAGTGTTCCAGACAAGAACGGATAGCCAAGATAAAAATCGTGAATTCCTTTCTCTTCTTCAATGCTCTTTATATTCCGAGAAAGATTCGTTAGTTTCTTAGCGAGTGCGAGCGAGTCATCATTATCAATGGAAGGCTTTAGTATCGTAATATTTGATTTTGTTTGCTTCACAATTTTTTCAACAATTTCCGAAACATTGATTTCTTCTGCAAGCTTATCCAACTCAGTTAGGTCAAAACTCCACTTATTATAAAGCTTTAACAACCGAATCGACCGATTACGCTTGTTTATATTGTTAAGCTTATCCCTCATATGTACTAACTGTTCTTTCATGCTTCTACCTCTTTCATATATTAATACGTTACTGATGAGTACTTAGAAATTACAGATGTTATGACCCTGTTATTTAACAAAGTCATCTATTATACAGATGACTTCCATAACCATAGAAGCTTGTAAAATTAGTTATTTTATTCCATCTTTCACCACATTAGTATTATATCAGACATTTTTTTTAACTGAAATTATTTATACAGCAATCTAGCAAATGCTTGAGGTTATCATGACGATATGTGCCAAACATAGTTCTTAACGACAGTTTGTCTACTAAAATAATGATTTTGTAACAAGCAATTCATATTTGATAGCCGTCTACAACTATTTATGTGTATAATTAAATTTGGAATAATCTGTATATATGAAAATGTTGATGAGTAGCGAAGAACTGCTATCGCTTATTGTAGTAAGAGGCAGGATAATAGGAGACGATAGACAACTCGATGATTATGAAACGAGGGGAAATAGTATGAGTATATACAAATCAACTGATAGTGAGAAGATGATGTTGGAACTATATGACTCCCAGGTTAGAGGCTTAGGGATAGACTATGAAGATTTATATGTGAACACACGGTATGGAGAAACTCATGTTTTAAAAATAGGAAACCCTAATGCTAAGCCTGTAATTCTTTTTCACGGGGGAAATAGTACTTCTGCTTTTTCATTAAGCAAAAACTTACACTTATTTAAAGACTATTTAGTTTATGCTCCAGATACAATCGGACACCCTGGAAAAAGTGTTCAAAACGTTTTATCATCAAATACACTTGATTACGGATTTTGGGCTTCTGATGTGATCGGTTCGTTAGGATATACAGAAATCATTTGCATTGGGGAGTCCTTTGGTGGGGGAATTTTAGCAAAACTTATGTGTACTTCACCAGATAGAATATCTAAAGCAATTCTACTTGTGCCTGCAGGGATATACAACGCTTCAAAATATAAACTGATCGTGAGTATGGGTATACCAATGCTTATGTATTTATTAACTAAAAAAGAAAAGTGGTTTAGAAAAGCATTTTTACCCATGGCCTCTTTAAATGAATCTATCGATAATGAAACGTTAGAAATGATTAGGACCACCTTTCATCATGTCAAAGTAAATCCAAATATGCCTTCAAATGTAAAGGCCACTGAAATGAAAAAATACAACTCACCTACATTACTATTTGCTGGAGAAAAAGATGTTTTGTTTCCAGGTGAAAAGGTGATTAAACGAGCCAAAAATATAATTCCAAATGTTGAAGGACACCTTCTGAAAAATTGTGGTCATTTATACTTCACATCAGCGGAAAGGCGGAAATACATCAATCAAGTAGTGAATGATTTTTTATCTAACTAATTGTTAATCTAATTCAATGGGTAGCTTCATTGTATAATAGATTTCAAAGGTTGTTCATCAGTAATTTCAAACCATATTGCAATTTTTTTAAAGTATTGTTTCCAAGGTTAATAAAAAGAAGGAGAATCGTGATATGTATTTACTCATATTCACCATCATGTATTGTGTAATAACACACGTAATGAAAATAGACTTTGGATTTGCGCTCGGAATCTATACAATAGGTCTAGCTTTAGTCAAAGGATGGCGTACTAAAGAATTAAGAGATGTCTTTAATTTCAGAAATACGAAAGAACTTATTGAAAGATATACATGGAAAGATTCTTTATTTGAGTATTTGTGTTTATTCTTAGTTTTCTTAAACTCACTTTTACTCGGTGGTATGTCGTATACAATTATTGAATATATCTGGGTTTTCTTTCTTGTTGCAGCTGTATATCGATTTATATTTTGGGGTATAACACATGCAATAAGGAATGGAAACTAACTTTATAGCACAATGGCCAATGTTCGAAAATAAGGTAGTTTTTTTTAAACCAGTTCTATTTTGTCTTACCTATCTGCTAAGGTCCTTAGTAGAAAAGACGAAAACCAGCAATGATTGCTCGGTTTCCGTCTTGATGATGCTACGCTTATAGAAATAGTCGCCTTCATTCTGTTAGTTGTTCATATCCAGGATAATTTTAATATGAGTAATATCCAAATTAAATTCCTTAATCAGAGCTTTTACATTATTAATAATTTGTTGTGCACTTAAGTTTACTTCAATGAACAAATTAACTTCTTCCAGTAAATAAGCCACGCGCAAATTTTTATCAGAGGTTGAAAAGAAGTCTCTATTTCGCCCCGTTAATTTCGTTTGCTTTAATTGTGTTAAATCTTTTTCAGCTAAGTATTTACAGAAGGTAATATAGACTTGCTTCCAACTCTGTGCTTCATATTCTTCATTGTAAATAATCATTCTTTTCGGTTTCTTACCAGTAACATTTATACTCCAATCCATCACTTGCTCATTTCCCAGTGATGTTCTTGCATCAGGTTTAGAGGTCGGTTGAACCGTTTGTACATCCACACCTTCCACACTAGTCAAAACCTCTTTTAATTCTTCTAATGTTTTCACTTCATCTAGATTATAATTAACTGGACGATTTATTTTTACCGCACGCTCTACATCAGCTAAAAAGTCTTTAAAGTCCTTATTAATTTCAAACAGGTTGTTTACTGTATCTCCATCAATTTCTTCTTTTCTTTTCCCAGCAGTAACTAATTTAGAAGTTGTCGGGTCATCCAAATTAAGCTTTATGATTCCAATTCCAAATGAATTGGACAGTCGATTCATCTTTTGTACTAATTTTGTGTTTGACGTATCTATTTCCACAGCCACTAAATACCCTTCATTTGCCCAACTTGAATTTGAAACAGCTTGGAAAAATACTTCTCGTAAATTAGACATCGTAATTTCCTTTTTTAATTCAAATGAATATAAAATGACTTTTGGCACATTGTATTGTTCCGCTAACGAGACAACTTTTTCACTCCAATCAGAAGTCGTTAAACTATATCCAACCATATCAGGGTGAATCCACTCATTCTCTCCCTTTGTTGAATTTATTGACCTCTCCTGATAAATCGTCTTCGCAGCAATGCCTAATGTATGATTTAAATAATAATTTAAAAATGGGTGCAATTCTCTTTCATGAAGGTTATCTAAAAAGTGTTTGTTCATCATTATCACCAATCTTCTGAGTTGTTTTTTATCGTTTTCCTTATTTTGTCCATAGAAACAGTATGACTAAAAACGTAGAGAATAACCTTCCGTATTTAGAAAAACTAATACTTATTTCAGACGAAACCTCATCATTCCACATGCTCTATTAACCATGTAAGTTCTGAATTAGTTAACCGCTTATCTCGTTCCACTTCTCCATATTCTCTGTATTCGTTAAGGTTTTCCGCTTCCAAAACTTTTTAATGAATACACCTATTATCCATTTGAAGATTAACAAGAACAAAAAGAACAAATTCAAGGTTTGGACTCGATAATAAATAATTTGATAAACAATTAGGTTCTATTGATTCCACATTTAATGATTTTCGACTAATGTAAATACACGCTTTGATATTTACGTGGAAACTCTTGAGCGAATCGAAAAGAAAACAGCCACGAAGTTGTCATTGCTATACTTAACATCCCACATCTCATTTTTGCGGTCAGAGCAGCCGTTATTTGTGAACATTATACGGGTTTCTGTTTTTTAGCCGCCACAGGAGCGCTTATTCACACAAAAGCCACTCTATTCCTAGCAATATATTATGATTAACTGCTCCTGTGTCCGCCAACGTTTCAAAACACTAGTAATGTTCACAAATAACGGTTTTCATGGCCGCTTAATTACCATAAACAACAAAAAAATGCCTTTGACTTTAAAGGCATTTTTATAAAATAAGTAGCGACTAATGCGATGCACTCACATCCCCATTTTTCCATACATTTCGTCTTCGCATCTTCTCAAGTAATTGATTTCTGCTCATCATGATTTTCCTACTTCTTTTATTATAAAGAAAAACAGTCCCACCTTCTCACTAAGCGAAAGAAGCATCAGAACTGTCTCTCCCATCGCTTATAGCATCGCCCTACAAAAACTTATCTTTCTTTATTCTCAACGGAATAATTAAATTTGATAATAATAGTTTAAATCGATCATAATTAAAGTCCTCACCATTCTATTATTAGATTCAGGTTCTTCAAACTATCCCTATTGAATAGACAAGCCTCATTTTAAGGAAGGGAACGGAATTTCCGTCCCCTGTTCCTCCTTTAGCAGCAAGAACATGTTTTTGTTTCCACAGGCTTTTCTGCTGCAGAACCATCCTTACAATCACATTCACAGACGCAAGTACAATTGTTTTCCCCATTGTTATCACATTTACATTCGCATTCACATTGGTTTTTCCCGGCACTGTAGGTTGCGTCTTTCTTTCTTTCGTCCATAATATCTCCTCCTTTCTTACGTGCATACTATAAGACGAAGATTAACTAAGAAAGACGCAAATGCTAATTACAGGCACAGTCATTGGACTGCTTGCAGCTATCTCCGGATACATTAATTTCTTTATGAAAATCAATGATATTCCCATAGGAATCTGCTTCAATATGACAGCATGCAATTAACAACTCCTTTAACTTCAACCGTCCACGTTGAACTCTCGATTTCGCACCGGAAAAAGACATTCCTAAATGACGACTTAAATCTTTTTGGGACATACCCTGTAGTTCTGTAAGTTCAATCGCTTCTTTGTATTTATTTGGAAGTTGATTGATCATTGGACGAATACATGCAGACAGTTCCTTTGATAAATCGTGATTCTCCAGCTGGTTATCATCAACTAGTTCGCCTGGGAGCACGGTAGTTGGCTTTTTTGTTCGATAATAATCGATGATTGCATTACGGGTGATGTTGTAGATCCAACTTCGTATTTTTTCTTCTTCTTTTAATGAAGTAATGGATGCAGCAATTTTCATAAAGACATCCTGGGCAATATCTTCTGCAATATTTGGATTAGAGACACGCTTAATAATAAAAACCATTAACGGTTTATGAAACTCCTTGTAGATTTCTTCTAGTTTCATCTGAATTTCCTCCTTGAAAACTTACTCATATATAAAGACGAATAATCGAGAAAAAGGATGCACATTTTTTATAGAGTATGCTGATGAGAATTTAGACACGGGAAACATGGGCTCTCCACTCTTTTTTTCCTCGATGATTTTTTGGATATTTTTCTTGATACTCATTTCAGTCCTCCTAGTTTTCTTGCTATGTTCTTGTTGAGTTGGTCACGCCATTTATCTCTTTCGCCACGGCCGATGATTTCAAGCATACAGCCCTCAAGTATCCCTTTAAGCATTTCTGTGATATTTTCCAAACTGATCACCCATTTGGAAAAAGTGACTGAGCCCATGTACTTTAAAGTGTCGAGAGACAGGAACCTTACTGAAATTCATACAAATTTCGTTTCAAGCGAAGAACGTAGCCCTGCCCGCTTTTGACAGTGAACCCAAAGTGCTCTTCTTGGGGTGAGACGCGCAGGTGCGCAGCCTTCGCTCTTCTAGAATAAGCTTTCAAAGCCTCGCTGCTATACCAAAATTTTTTACTTATCTTTTTAAAAAAAAACACAGAGACTGCTCAAATAGTCTCTGTGTTTATTAAAACCTACTCATTTACTATTATCTAAACAGTTGCGCCAATCGTGCTCTCTTTCATTTAACGACCGGTTCACTGCTCTAATATCGGCTACACTCACACCATCATAGACACTCGCTTTCGCAGTAAACGTAGTACCAGGGTGGATCGTCGTGTGGTAACTATATTCATTACTTGTCTCACCATTTTCCGATTCAAACGTGCACTCAACAACGAAGACATCAAAGCCGAGCGCTACTACAAATGGGTCAATCCTAGATTAAGCTCCATTATGCGAGCCACGGATACCCATCATACACATCGGCAATCCGGCAAAAGATGTGACCTTGCTGAACAGTATGCGTCACGATGTCACCACTAGTAGACTCCCCGACATTAATCTCTGAATCGTTACGAAGTGCATAACCGTCAATCTCCACTATTCCATTAAGTTCTCAAATGATTTATCATACTCCTGACCCTGTATATTAGAAGCCTAAACATCATATAGTTTTATTAGCAAAACTCTACGAATTTCATTCCATGAAGCGTAGCAACGAATTGTACTTTATTTGTATTTCTGTTCACTTGAAGAATCACTTTTCGTTTTATGCTTTTCCTTCTCTTCCCGTTTCTCTATTTTTAAGTCTTCCATTGGAATCGGGTCAACCGTTTGTTGACTTTCAAACTTATCAAATAAGCTTTCTGCTTCTGTAGGATACTGCTCTGGGTGGTCTAGTTTCTTTTTGCCACTATTGTTTTTTACTTCATCTTTTTTAGAACTCATCTAATCACCTCTATTCTTTGTATACCTCCTTGAGTGGAAATAAAACATATAAGAAAACGCGGAGCGTCTTTTCTTTAAAGCGAAGTGCAGAGCCCTGCCCGCTTTTGAAAGTGAACCCCAAGTGCTCTTCTTGGGGTGTAACGCGCAGGTGCGCAGCCTTCGCTCTTCTTGAAAAAGCTTTCAAAGTTTCACTGCTATACCAAATTTATCTTATCTTTTAAAGAAAAACGCGGGGGCGTCGCTCTTCTTAGAACAAGGCGACAAGCCTCAACTAACTATCATTTTCATTCGTGAAAACTAGTTTACAAATTCTTTAAATGCCTCTGGAAGGATTCTCCTAAACCAGTTCGAATAACCTTCCATAGTACGTTACAAAGAAGAACGTGCGAGTCTATAGAAAGGAGCGCTATCCAATTCCAAAAACTAAATAATAGAGGTGAAAACATGTTATTTAAAAAGAAGGTTCCTATTTTAACTGTCGTTGTTACTTTGTTCATGACACTACTGTTTCAAACTGTCGGTTTTAGTAGATCCCTTTTTGAAGAAACATTCAATGGAGAGGGGACAAATAACCCGGGTACTATTCACATCGGTACCTTACCAGCAAAACCCGATCCTAACAAACCAGTTCTTGTCTTTGTCCAAGGGTTAACAAATAACTCCACAATATGGTACGAAGGAAATAACATGTATAGCTTAGCGCAGCAACAAGGGTTTGAAACTGCTTTTGTAGAGCTTTATGATTCAGCCGGAACACCAAAAAGCTACTGGGACAATGGAGCCTTATTAGCCGATCAGCTCGAGCAAATTTCCGAATATTTCGGTGGCAAGAAATTAGTCATTGTAGGGTACAGTAAAGGTGGTGTCGACGCACAGGTCGCCTTAATTCACGAAGGGAAACATCATCTCGTCTCGGACGTTGTAACGATCGCCTCACCTCACTGGGGAAGTGAGCTTGCCGACTTAGCTAACAGTTCTAGCCTCGGATGGCTGGCTGCTTTAATCGGTCAAGACAATGAAGGAACGCAAAGCTTGCAAACTGGAGTAATGAATCACTTTAGAGCGATGACAGATAGCAAATGGCAAGTACAACAAAATAGGTACTACAGTATTGCAGGGAATCGTGCTGGACCACTCTTTAGTAATTACTGGTTTGGAGGTACCATTATCCCTGGAGCTAGTGACGGTGTTGTCTCCGTTGCGAGTACACGTCTACCATACGCCGAAGAACTGGCTGTTCGGAACTGGAATCACGGAGAAGTTCGCCATGGCTCCAATTCTTTCCCTCTATTTAACAATAAAGTCCAAATCTCTAAACCGATGGAAGCTGTAGCTCTACACGATTTCTCTGAGCGGACAAATCAAGAAGAACTCGATTTCCTAGTGAGAGGCGGAGCTCAAGACGGTTTTGCAGAAGAGACATTTTATGTAGAAAATGACGTAAAGAAGATTACAATCAACTGGATGAGTGCCACTGAGCTTGATTCGGTCGAACTCATCCGTCCAGGAAAAAAAGAAAGAAAAACATATAACGTCAAAAGCGTACAGGATACAGAATTTTTTCAAGGAGCATGGCACCATGTCTTAGAAATTGACAATCCTAAAAAAGGGGAATGGAAAATCCGTACTCATACAGAGGAAAAATCCGCCTATGCCTTGCTCGTAAGCTTTGATTCAAAATTAAACAAGCAAATCAAATTCAAGGAAGACGGCAACAAAAAAAATTGGAAAAATGTTGCCGACATCGGACCAGGAAACAGTCGTGGAAACACGCCATTTACATTATTTTATGACATTCATTTCGTCCCTGAGAAAGGAAATACCAACAAAAAAATCGGCCATCGCATGAGAGATTACAGACAATCCAAAAGGAATAATGAAAACAATCAAATTGTTATCCCATACAGTGAAGAAGGATCTTATAACATGACTGTCGACATCGAAGGCGTCACACCAACTGGAGATAAGTTCCAACGTACGGTAATTAAGTCTGTTTATATCGATGACAAAGGGAATGCTTATTAAATTATAATATTAAGAATCTCGTAAAAAAAGTGCCTGACCCAAGCGCTGTAAAGGATTACACGCATCAGAGGTCAGGCACTTTTTTTCATATTCCGAATTGGATCAATCTTTCTTTTATTACTTTCAGTTTGTTATGTAGTATACTCTGTTTTATGTTTCAATATGAACAAGAAGGAAGTGCGACATGACCGCTGAGAAATTTTTTACAAGCAAATGGGGAATTTTAATTGCAGCAGGAGGAGCTACCTTTTTATGGGGCAGTGCTTTCCCTGTCCTTAAGCTGAGCTATGAGCTTTTAGACATCCATCCACATGAAATTGGTGAGCAAATTTTATTTGCTGGCTATCGCTTTTTCCTTGCTGCTCTCCTTGTCTTGCTTTTTTTATACATAACAAAAAGAAAACTAGATTTTCAAAAAGGACAATTGCAAACCATCGCTTCTATAGGTTTTTTTCAAACCTTTTTACAATACATATTATTTTACATAGGACTAAGCTTAAGTACAGGTATTCAAGGATCGATTATTGCAGGAACAACATCTTTTTTTCAAATAATTCTTGCCCACTTTATGTATAAAGATGACCTGATTAATTGGAGAAAAGTATTTGGATTATTAATTGGCTTTATAGGGGTCATTTTCGTTAATATTACACAAGGTGCATTAACATTAAATATAGGGATTGGGGAGATCTTATTATTACTCGCGATGGTCTCCGCAGCTTTTGGCAATATTTTGGCGAAAAATGGTACTACTAAAATGGATGTTGCAAACCTTACTTCATATCAAATGCTAGTAGGAGCAATAGGGTTATTACTTATCGGCATATTTTCAGCTGGCTTCTTTCCTTTTACGTTTACGATTCAGGCTTTCATGATGCTATTGTATTTAGCTTTATTATCAGCCGTCGGATTCATCTTATGGAATAATATTATGAAATACAACAAGGTGGGGAAGGTGTCGGTTTTCCTTTTCTTAATCCCAGTCTTTGGCGTATTTCTATCTAGTCTATTACTTCAAGAACCCATTCATCTCTTTGTCCTTGCTGGACTAGTTTTTGTTGCTACTGGTATTATCATTGTCAACCGAAAGTAACGAGGACAACTTAGGTTGTCCTCAGACTGTTTACACAACGACATGCTATAGTCACGGAGTTCATCTGTAAGTGTCATGGACCCTTGAATGTTCCCATTTAAACCATACTCATGCAGTTTAGTAAGAGATTATCCAGGTGAGTCAACTTCGCATTCAAATGTCATAATCATTTGGATTAGCTGTGACTAACCCTACACGTCGAGTTTTTTATGCCCGCTCTCCCCTCCAGTTCTTTTTTCTACGACTAACTCCAATCTCTATAGGAGCAGCCAACCGATATTAAGCTCCTCAACATAGTAGGAATATAATAACAATATAGCTTGCACACTAATTTACCGGTATCAAATCTCCACGACTATTATCATAAACAGAACCATCATTAGCATCTACTAGTAAAGAACTTTTTGAAGAATTACTTTCATCTACATGTGTATCCACGTAAATTCCATAGTAGCTTTCTTCTCCCCATTCTATTACAGTAGGGTTTAAATCAAATGTAGTTGTTGAAGGCCAGTCATATAAATTTTTAATTATGTTCAACGCTTGGTCAGCCGTTAGATTAATTTTAGTAGTTTGCTGTTCTTTTTGTTCCTGTGCCTCTATAGCAGCCTCCCGTTCTGCTTTTTCTCTTTCTTCATTTTCCTTCGCAATCACAGCTGTTTCGATATCATTTTGTAACGCTTCAACGTCCTTTTGAACGGTATGAAAAATCGGATGACTTAAATTAGTACTTAATAATTCTTCCAATGTTATAGTTGACTTTTCATATTCGTTTTCTTCATAATATTGCATCGCCAATTCATATTTCTCGGTTATCTCAGTTAAAGTTGTTTGTAAGCCTTCAATTGCTGATAATATTTCTTCTGCTTTTTTTATTAATGCATTTGAGCCTTCTGTTTGTATCATAACTAGCTCAGATTTATCGGTAGCTTTTTCAAAGTTTGCGTCTTCAAAAGCTTCTAGCGCTTCTTGATATAATTTTGTTTGTTCTAATAAAGCAGTTGCTTTCCCATCATCTTTCTTCTCACCCAAAGCGAGTTCAAATGCTCCTTCAGCTTTTTGAAATTCTTCGCTTGCTATATAATCAAGACCTTTTTCAATGGCATTATTATAGGCCTCATCATTACAGCCCATTAAAATAATAAGTAAAAACAAACTACTACAAAACATCTTCTTCATTCATTTTCTTCCCTTCTGAAATCATATAATATGTCATAGGACTATAATATCACGAATAGTACTCAATGAATGGGCATTTTTATCATATTAAACATATCATCAATAGTTAAGTCTGCTTAGCACAAATAATAATAGGTCATTAGTATTACAAAACCGAAAAATATGATATACTTTTATATTAAAGATAACTAGAAGTGGGGAGAAACAGAATGAGGAAAATTATTTTTACTAGTTTTCTATTTATATTTATTTTAGTGGGCTGTAATCATGATGCTTATTATAACGCGATTCAAAAGGGTTTGGATTATATCGCAAGTGGAGAGTATGAGAAAGCTGAAGTTGCATTTGAACTGGCTTTGGAAGAAAAAAAGCAGGACGGTAAAGCAACCGCACTTTTAACACAAATAAGAAATTACATAGAAGCTTTAGATGCCTATGACCAAGCTAAGTTCGAGCTTGCCTCGAAAAAAGCTAATGAAGTTAGGAGCATAACAGACGCTTCTGATGCATTGATTACAAAGGCGGAAGAACTGATATTAGCTATAGAAGATTTACAAACAAAGCACTCTGAGCTTATAGAAAAATATGATATGGCCATGCAAAATTTTGAAGTTCTAAATTATGATGACGCTCTAGCAACAGTTGATACAATATTGAATGAAGATTTAAGTCATTTACTTTTTCACCCTTTAAAAAATGATACCGAACAATTACAAATGAAAATTGAAATAGCGTTATTGGATAACGAACCAGTTGAGGTTGCTATAGTAGTTGAAAAAGCTGTAGAAGATGAAAAGATAGAGATAGAGACAGAAACTGTTACTTACGAAGAGCCAGTAAAGGAAATGGTTGAACAAGAAATAAAACTAGAATCAGAAAAAGATAAAGTAGTAAAGCCAGTTACGGAAAATGAGAACAAAGCCAATAAAAGCAAAATTAAACTAACTCCTGAAGATGCACTTACTGCTATTCAAAATGATAAAGACTGGCCCAAATCTACTACATTTGAGTTGGAACCAAATATTATCTTTTTTGATGGTAAACCATACTATGGAATTTATGTTGAAACACCTACAGAACCAGGAAAGACTGACTTATACTTAATCGATCCAACTGATGGAAGTGTTTATAACTATACTCAAGGCGACCTTCAAGAGGAGTATAAGCGGGTGAGTTAATATGGACTTCTCATTCAAAATGTAACCTTACTGGCATTTAAAAGTTAAAGAGATCTGTTTGACGTACGTTCCAACGTACGTCTTTTCTACGGCTTTGAATCACTAATTAGTAATCTCTCCATTGAATGTAAATGACTCATTTATTTTTTTCCTTTAAATCTTCTTTGTATAAATGATACTACCAGAATTAGAGAGCCTTTCCTTTTTCAACCGATTCTGCAAGACTTGTCGCATCACTCTTTACAAAGAAAGGAATAAAAAACAAAGGGTAAATCATCAAGTATAAATTAACAGCCCACCATGTGATATCAAAATCCAAGCTAAATCCCCAAAAGGCAATCGCTTGTAAACCAGAACAAAACGTTAACACCAAAGAAATTAAGGCATATGCTCTCCATTTCGTATTGCTTTTCTTATATAAATAAAGACTATACAGACCTGTCACTGAAATAATAATATCTAAAGGGAAAAACGACCAATTCCAAGCAATAATTATGGGATTATCATAATCTTTAAAAGCCCACTCTTTAGGAATGAGATTAAAATATGTCACAATCCAATAAATAATAAAGCCGATATCAGTAACAAGAAAAAATGGTTTTAAATATTTCATAAACAAACATCCACCCTTATTCATTTTTTAATAAAAAAAAGAAACTCAAAAGAAAAGCCATGTTTTGTTATTCTACATCTTCACTTGTTGCAACCCCATTCAACAATATATCCATGACTGCTTCTAATTTCTCTTTTATTGTTAAGGGACTTTGCGAGGCTTTCGGCGAATGATAAATTTGATTAATTGCACCTAAATAAAGTTCAATAAAAAGGTCTAGGTTGATATCACGAAGGACCCCCTCTTCTATACCTTGGTTCATTAGTGTACGAACAGTGGACCAATCTTCTCTCAAAAAATAGTCTAGCTTTTCCCATTGCTGAAAATGATGTTTTTTTAAGTCCGACAATAATCGGATGTCCATAATTTCATATTCCTCAGGTGTACTACATAGGATGAGCTTGATTTTTTCTATGACATTTATTGATTTAGCAGCAATCTCAAGTTCGTTTTGTTTAATGTCATGAATAAAGACTTCAATAATTTCATCAACTATCTCGTCTTTTGAGGAGAAATGTTGATAGATGGTTCGTTTGCTTGTTCCTAATTTCGTAGCTAGCTCACTCACTGTGAAACTAAAACCCTTTTCTTGAATTAATCTGGTCGTTTCATTTATTATTCTCTCACGCATCAAGCAGTCATCCTCTCTATTGGTACTACATAAACCTTATAAGTTTCACTGGTTTCATTATATTTCACCTTTCAAAATTTCACAATTCTTTTTATGGAAATTTTTGATATAACTTATTTTATTTAGGAGGTTTCAAATGGTTTAATATATTATTTTTTTTACGATAAAAAACCTGATAATCATTAATTAATATGAAATTACCACGCATAGAACTGTATATAGAAAGAAACTATTCTTTTCCTTCTAACTCTGCTAGACTAATGCTAAGTTGATAGCGAAAGGAACTACCACTATGAAAATCCGATTTTTTCCGACTATTATTGGAGCAATCATTTGTGTTTTCATCTTTACCATTGATTATTTCCAATTCAGTTTGATAGAGAAATTTTTAGTGTTTGCCATTTTTGTGATTTTGCCGCTTATTATTCTCTTAATTGAAAACAAAGATCAAACAGACCTTCAAAAAAAGATTTATACTTTGATTAAGGTTTTTCATTTCCCAGCAGCCCTACTCTCTTTAGCTTCGCTTATGGGCAACAAAACATGGGAAATGGGCAATAGTGTGTTCTCGGGGTCTTTGTCTCTTGCGTGGCTGCTTTTTACTTTTTTGCTCGCTTTATATGGTGTGCTTTTAGTAATAGTGAAAAAAGAAAAGATAGAAGAAATCGCAATCGGTGCGGGATTAATTTATTTTTTCATTGGAGGGATTTGGTTTACTCTTTACCAATTTCAACTAACCTTTTTGCAAGTTGACCCTACAGTTAGTGCTCTAAGCGCCGTTCATTTTCATTTTTCTTCTGCTATTGTTCCTATTTTTATTGGAATGCTAGGACGGATTTTGGTTATAAAAAGTTGGTATCACTGGTTAGTTATTGTGGACATTATTGGACCGATATTGATTGCCATTGGGATTGTTGTTTCAAAACCACTGGAGATGATTGGGGTAAGTATCTTTGCCTTTAATATTTTCATTTATTGCACCTATTTGCTGTTGAAAATGAGAAAGAACATGGAGAAAAGTTATGGTAATTTATTTCTAACACTTTCCTCCATTGCTTTTTACAGTATTATAGTTCTTTCTATCTGCTATCCAATTGCAAAACTATTTTTCTCTATAACGATTATGGATATGATTCCTATTTACGGAACACTGCATGCGTTTGGTTTTGTGTTATTTGGATTGTTAGGGTGGATTTTAGTCAGGAACTCTCCACATATACGTAAACGTCAAATAGTCCACACTTGATTGAACATATGTGGACTATTTGACGTTTACCCATATCTCATTTTTGCGGTCAGAGCAGCCGTTATTTGTGAACATGATACGGGTTTCCGTTTTTTAGCGGCCACAGGAGCGCTTATTCACGCAAAAGCCAATCTATTCCTAGCGAAATATTATGATTAACTGCTCCTGTGTCCACCCACGTTCCAAACGCTAGTAATGTTCACAGATATCGGTTTTCATGGCCGCTTAACTATCATAAACAGAAAAGAATCTCTCCCATAGGAAGAGATTCTTTCTGTATTCTCATTACTGCCCAGACGTCCTGTTAGCAATTTCAATCGCGCGGTTAGTTAGTTTCTTCTGCCACTATTCCATTTGCAATCCAAATCGAGCCACCACCGATAATCACGCCATTTCTTTCTACTTCGTCCGCATATGGCACAAATCCTGATCTACTTCAAATGAAGCATTATCAACCGTTGCTCTTGTTCACGCTTACGAACCTAAATACATCGCTATTTGTCGGCTTGGAACGCCGGACGAACGTCATCCCAGTTTGAACCGAAATAGCCAACATATTAACGATATTTCGGTAACCAATCACCATGAGCTTCAATCAAGTCATCACACATAGCAATAATATCGTCCATTGACAACTCTGAGTTCGTATGTGGATCTAGGAGAGCTGCTTGGTAAATATGTTCTTTTTTCAATGTTGTAGCAGCTTCAATCGTAAGTAACTGGGTATTAATATTTGTTCGGTTCAATGCAGCTAATTGCTCTGGAAGCTCTCCAATATAGCAAGGCAAGATTCCGTTCCGATCTGCTACACAAGGCACTTCGACACACGCATTTTCCGGTAAATTAGAAATTAAGCGTCCCGTATTTAATACGTTCCCCCCAAACTTAAAGGGCACATTTGTCTCCATAGCTTCAATTATATATGACCCATATTCATTAGATCTCTCATGAGTTAATTGCGTGTCATTTACCATTTTCTCACGCATTTCTTTCCACTCTTTGATTTGATTTACACAACGACGTGGGTACTCATCGAGCGGAATATTAAAGCGTTCAATTAATTCTGGGTAACGATCCTTTATAAAGTATGGATGGTATTCAGCATTATGTTCAGATGATTCAGTCACATAGTAACCAAACTTATCCATCAACTCAAAGCGTACCATATCATCATGTTTTGTTTTTTGTTTTTCATTTGCACGTTTTTTTATTTCTGGATAAAGATCTTTCCCATCCTTTTTCACCTCCAAAAGCCATGCCATATGATTAATTCCAGCAATTTTTTCTTCTACTCCTGTCGCATCCATATCAAGAGATTTTAATAAATGGTCCGTACAAATTTGAACACTATGACATAAGCCGATTGTTTTAATGTTTGTATAGCCTAACATAGCACCTGTTATAGTAGACATTGGGTTCGTATAGTTTAAAAACCAAGCATCTGGACAAACTTCTTCCATATCTTTCGCAAAATCAAAAAGGACAGGAATGGTGCGTAAACTTCGGAATAAGCCTCCAATACCAATAGTATCTGCAATCGTTTGACGTAAGCCGTATTTCTTAGGAATTTCAAAATCTATTACTGTACTTGGTTCATACCCTCCAATCTGAACAGCATTAATCACATATTTCGCACCTGTTAAAGCTTCTTTCCGGTCTAGATATGACCTAACCTTAATAGATGGATTATATTTACGAGCTAAGTTCAGTAGCATGTGTTCTGAATCTTTTAATCTCGTTTCATCAATATCATGTAAAGCAAATTCAAACCCATTTAACGCAGGTACAAACATGCAATCTCCTAATACATTTTTAGCAAATATCGTACTTCCAGCTCCAATAAACGTAATTTTAGACATATGATGTCCTCCTTTAATTTAAAAATAGTAGAATAATAGTTTATTGTTTGTTTTAGCCTTTTACGGATCCTGATGACAACCCTGCAATAAAGTATTTTTGTAAGAGCAGGAATAAGACGATCATTGGCAAAGAAGCCATAAGCGCAGCAGCTGCTACCAAGTTAAGATTGTTTTGATGTTCACCAAAGAAACTAGCTAATGTTACGGTTAATGTGTGTACACTCTTATCTTGTAAGAAGAAAATAGCAAACTGGTAATCGTTCCAAATGAATACACAAGATATAATTAAAACCGTTGCTGTTACGGGTTTTAATAATGGAAAGATAATTCTAAAAAAGATTCCAAGAATACTTGCTCCATCAATTTTGGCTGCTTCTTCTAATTCTTTCGGTATCGTCGAACGAATGAATCCTGCATAAAGAAAGATAGTTAATGGTAGGTAAGCAGCCACATTATTAAATATCGCAATTTCATGTGTATTGACCATTCCCATATTTACTACGAGTTGATACAGTGGTACTAATGCTGTCAAAGGTGGAATGACCATGATAGAAATAAAAATATAATAAACGACCTTGTTTAGCCTCGTTTTAACCCGAGCTAACGGATAACTCGCCATTGATCCTACAAAGATTAGTAGGATTGCGGCTCCCACCGTAATTATGATTGAATTCATAAATGCATTCATTAAATTCGCACGCTCCCAAGCACGAGCGAAATTTTCTAATGTGAAATAATCAGGAAATAACCACCTTGAACTAAAGTCATTACTTACTTTTAAAGAGGTTGTAGCGAGAATATAGAATGGGATTATATGAATAATACAAATCATAAACGCTACAATCGTTAAAAGCGTTTTTTTTAAGAGACTCATTCGCTCCATTTATGCCTCTACCTCCTTACGTTTAAAGTAAATGAGAGCTACTAAGCTAATCATTAAAATAATTGTTGCCATTAGTACCCCTTGTGTCGCTGCATATCCAGCGTCTTGTCTTCTAAAATAAAGAGAATACATAAAAGTCGACATTGATTGAGACGCATTACCCGGTCCTCCACCAGTCAATGAAATAATGACATCAAATAATTTTAATCCGCCTATTACATTCAAAACGACATTAATCGTAATTGCCGGCGCTAACAAAGGTAGAGTAATCTTTTTAAACTGAGCGAAAGCTGATGCCCCATCAATAACAGCCGCTTCATAATAGTCTTTGGAAATACTTTGCAATCCTGCTAAATAGATAATCATTGCAATCCCAACAAACTGATATGTGTTAACTAACACAATAATCCATGGATTCAACGACGCATTACCTAGAGCGTTAATTGGCTCAAATCCTAGAAGCATTAAAAAATCATTCAAAGCTCCCCCTTGGTAAGCAAAGAAAAAGTACCATATATACCCCATAATTAACGGACTAATAATAACTGGTAAGTACACAATCGTTCGAGTGAATGCTTTTAATTTAATACTTTGATTTAATAGCAACGCATAAAGCAATCCAATTGTCGTTTGAAAAACAGTACTACCTATTCCGTATAGCAATGTATTTTTTACAACAAGCCAAGTTGTAGGGTCAGAAAACATCCTTTTATATTGCTCCAAGCCAACCCAGTTATAACCTTGCGAAAAACCATTCCAATCTGTAAATGTTATTTTAATTCCATTGAAGAACGGATAAATAATAAACAAGCTAACAAAACATAAGGCTGGAATATACATCCACATAAGTGACGATTGTTTCCTCTGTTTTACTTTTTTCTTTATAACTGCAATTTCACTTCCAGCTTCAGTTTGCCCCATATACTCAACTCCTTTTTATACCGGCTTATCCGAAGGTATCTAGGACGATCCATTTTTTTGCAAGCAGGGAACGTTTTTACGTCCCTGCCTACGTTTTAAATTTTACTGATTTCTCAAGCGTAGGTATTCAGATTCCATTTGATCTGATACTTGTTCTGCAGTCAGCGTATTTGCTAACAGTTCTTGTCCAGTAGTCGCGTACACATCCCACATTCCACTCGGTAAATAAACACGGTCAAAGTACGGTTGAATTTGAATACGTTCCCATTTTTCGTAAAATTCAGAATAATAATTTTCTGTGACAACATTCATTATCCCAGCTGGTAATGACGATGCTTCTGCTAACTTTTTTGCATTATCTGGTTGAGCAAGAAACTCAATAAATTGTTTAGCTTCATCTAGCTTTTGTGAATCTTTAAAGACTGCAAATGTATTGCGCTCTCCCCCAATCCAACTTGGCTCATCACCTTCCCAGTAAGCTGGCACTGGAAACGTTCCTACTTGAATATCCGGATTAAGTTCAGTTACGGCAGGTCCGAAAGCGCCTCCTGCAAATGTAAATGCAATTTTGTTTTGCGCCATTAACTCAATTCTCTGAGCTTCACTAGCAGTTAACACGTCTGTATTTAGTAGTCCCTGTTCTTGTAACTCTTTTAAAAATTCAGCAAGCGGCGTATAATTCGACCAATCAAAAGATCCATCTAATAACTCTTCTTCAAAATTATTATTCTTATCTGTTACTAGGAGCGGAGTTGATAGTTGATCAAGCACTTGTGCGATTGTGTATTGATTACTGCCAGGGATCCAAAGCGGAGTTACTTCACCATTACTTTTTTCTTTAACTGTTTCCATTGCAGCAACCCACTCGTCGAACGTCTTTGGAATATCAATCCCATATTCTTCTAATAAAGTTGCATTATACATAATTCCATCTTTTGCCTGATTGATTGGAAATGCATAGACTTTGCCATCTTCATCTCTCAAAATCGGGGCCATCGCTTCGTCGAAATGCTCCACCCAATCCATATCACTTAAGTCAGCAGTGTACTCTCCATAGCGATTGATAGCCCAACCATGAGTATCAAATAAATCAGGAAGGTCGTTTGAGGCCATCCTTACACGTAATTGATCCTCATAACCTGTTCCTGGAAAATTCACATCAACTAAAATTCCTGTTTCTGCTGTAAAGGCTTCCGCTATTTCTTCAATCGCTTCTTTTTCAGCATCTTCAGATACGCTCGTGTAAATCGATAGCGGATTACTAGAACTATCGGACTCAATAGTTCCCCCTCCACAAGCTGTTAAAACCAGCGCCATCAAAGTACCAGTGAATGTCCAAAATATTTTTTTCATAATGATCCCCCCTAGATTTTTTGATTTGTTGTTAGACCTTGAATACAACTACTAGTTATCTACATTCCCCTCCATTCATTTAAGCGCTTTCATTCTAACGAATTATGAGCGTTTATAATTTTTTTAGTAAAAATAATCTATTTCTTAAGTAAAATAATAACTGGTTACATTTACTATTTCAATAGTTTTTTTTGTAATTTTTAGACTTTTATACACAATAAAGAGCTTTTTCAGTAAAAAAGCTCTTTATTGTGTATTTTATTAATTTAAAATTTTACTACTTTTTTAAACAAGAACTACTTTCTCGTACAATTAGTTTAGTTGGCAACTCAAGTTTAAATGGGATTTCCCTTCCCCCTAGCCTATCCATTAGAAGCTTAACTGCAGCCTTTCCCATCTCTTCTGTATACACTTTTATCGTCGTTAGTGCAGGTTGAGTGAAACTCGCCATCTCAACATCATTAAAGCTTACAATGCTAACATCTTCTGGAATTTTCATCCCTAATTCATGGCAAGCCCTCATCGCACCTATCGCCATTGCATCACTTGCAATAAAAAAAGCACTTGGAAAACTTTCTTTCTCCCCCGCTTTTTTCATAGAAGCGTAGCCATCACTAATAAGGAATTGTCTAGAAATGTAAATATACTCAGGATTATAGAGCGCTCTTTGTTTCATAACTTCCACAAATGTCCTATGGCGAACATCCATAATTTTATTATTGCTTTGATCCCTTTCTTGACCACCTATGAATCCAATTTTAGTATGCCCTAAAGAAAAAAGATGTTCCAATGCAGCTTTCGTCGCTTTTTCATGGTCAATAATCACAGCATCAAACTCTTCACTTTTAGAAATATTATTAATATACACAACGTTACCATTAACCCTCTGGCTTAATTCCTTCTCATCCTCTTCACTTATCATTCCTACCACAATAACTCCATCAAGATTATTCATCTTCACATCAGTCATACCACCAGTATAATGACTAATTTTCTTTACTAGTAAGCCTTTTTCTAAACATTCACTCTCAATCCCTTTACGTATTGATAAAAAATACGTATCCTCCCACTCATATTCAGGTGAACAAAACATAACTATACCTATTTCCGTTTCACCAACAACAGCAGAAACCTTATTATCTGTATAACGCTTCCTGACAGGAACATATTTTAATTCTTTGGCAATTTCCAGAATTCTTTCCCTAGTTTCAGCTGTAACAGAGAGGCTTTTATCATTATTTAAAACTCTAGATATAGTCGCTGTAGAAACCTTTGCAAGCTCAGCGATCTCTTTTATCGTCGCCATCCTCTTCTACTCCTTTTTTATTCGGTTAAATATTAACTAATTTTTTTAGTTAAATGTTTATTTGATTGTAGCATGACTTTCTACCTAACACAATGGTTCCTTAGATCAAAAGAAAAAAAACCTCAATATAAGGCTTCCTAGGAGGGAGAGAAGGTTCTCTCAACAGTTTTTCTGGAATTCAAACTTTAACTTCGAATTCTTTTAATACTCATTTCGAGTCTACTACCAATAGTGCTAATCATGCATTGTACTTTATCCAAGGTAATAGAGTATTCTTTATGTAGACTCCACGTTCTCCCTACCTAAGAGGAACGTACCTGTTATGTTGGCCTAAAAACAAAAAAAAAATCTCTCCCATAGGAAGAGATTCTTTCTATATTCTCATTACTGCCCAGACGTCCTGTTAGCAATTTCAATCGCACGGTTCGTTCCTTCTGCTGCTTGGTCCAATGCTTCTTTCGGTTCCATTCCTTGCAGCATATTTTCAAGTGCTGTCACGACAAGTTGACGTGACTCTGGGAATACGGAGATTAATGCGCCTTGTGTCGCCGTTCCTGGTTTTGTCGCTTGTAATTGTTCAATCGGAACGCGTAATTGTGGATACTCTTCATGCACTTCAGATACAATCGCCTCGTCATACGCAGCTGGGTTGATTGCAAAATAACCAGTCGCTAGATGCCATTCTGCTTGAATTTCAGGCGTTTGTAAAAATTTCATGAAATCGAAAGCTGCCGCTTGCTCTTCTTCCGATATTCCATTTGCCATCCAAATCGAGCCACCACCGATAATAACGCCATTTCTTTCTACTTCATCCGCAAATGGTACAAATCCTGAGCCTACTTCAAACGAAGCATTATCAACCGTTGCTCTTGTTCCTGCTGACGAATCTAAATACATCGCTACTTGTCCAGCTTGGAACGCGGCACGAACGTCATCCCAATTTGAACCGAAATAGCCGAACGTACCCGCTTTGTTCATGTCATTAATCCATTCAAATGCACGAAGTCCTTCTTCTCCATTGAACATCGCTTCTGTTGCGATATCTGATCGACCATTATCGTTATTGACATAATCTGCACCTTGTGTAGAAAGTAGCTGTTCAAAGAACCATCCATGACCTAAGATAGAAAATCCATAGCGATCATCTGTTGTTAACTTTTCTGCTGCTTCCATAATTTCATTAAACGTTGTTGGCGGATTTTCTGGGTCTAATCCTACTTCCTCAAAAGCATCCTTATTGTATAGAAGTACTGGTGTGGAAGAATTAAACGGCATCGAATATAATGAACCATCTACAGTATAATAGCTTAAGATATTTCCTTCGAGCTTGCTAGCATCATAATTATCTTTATCAATCCACTCTTGAACCGGAGTGATGTAGCCAGAATCAATCATATACTTCGTTCCTACTTCAAAGACTTGAACAAGCGCTGGAGCATCTGCTGTGCCACCGACACTTCTAAATTTCGTTAATAACTCTTCATACGAACCTTGGTATTCAGATACGACTTCTACCCCATCTTGTGAATCATTGTATTGGTCTACTAAGGCATCTAATGCTTCACCTAGTTCTCCACCCATACCGTGCCAAAACTCTACAGATACTTTGTCTTCGCTTGGTGCTTCTTCCTCTACATTATTATCCTCTTCCGTCGTTTCCGTCTTTACCGGTTCTGGTGTAGCAGTACTTTCTTCAGTAGAACACCCAGCAAAAACTCCTACAAACATGATAACGAACAACATCCAAATTAACTTTCTTCCCATACAACATCTCTCCTTCTTATTTAATTGCACCCTGTGTTAAACCTTTTTGAAGCTGTTTTTGTCCTATAAATAGAAGTAATAGCGTTGGTAAAATGACAATGACAACACCAGCCATTACTACTCCCCATTCGGTAGAAACCTCTACTGTTTGTAGCTGTTTCAAGCCAATCTGTACAGTTCGTTTCATGTCATTTGTTGTTACTAACAGTGGCCATAAATACATATTCCATGTCGTTAAAAAACCATAAATGCCTAGTGTGACCAAGCTAGTTTTTGAATAAGGAATGACAACTTTATAAAAAAATTGAAACCGAGATAATCCTTCTATTTGTGAAGCCTCATAAAGTTCATGAGGAATCGTTTTAAAATGCTGACGTAATAAAAATGTTCCAAAGGCTAAAGCGAAAAACGGGACCGTCATGCTTAAATAAGAATTCATCCAGCCTAAACTTTGAATCGTTAAAAAGTTAGGAATCATCGCCGCTTCCCAAGGAATCATGAGCGTCGAGATAAATAAGAGAAAGATGAAATTCCGTCCTTTAAATGGAATAAAGGCAAACACAAAAGCCGCAAAGGAACAAACAATTAATTGACCAATCATAACAATGCTAGAAACGATAAGACTATTTTTCAAGTAATGCAGTAAAGGAACGGTTCCAAACACCTTTACATAATTATCAAAATCAAGTGATGAAGGGAGGAACGCACGTCCAAGCACTTCTGTACCGTTCATAAAGCTTACGAGAAAAGCATATAAAATCGGAAAAAAAAGAAGCAATGCAGATACAATCAGTAATATGTAAAAGACTATCGAGCGCATTTTTCTCACTCTCACTGATAATGCACCTTCCTTTCCCCAAACTTAAATTGCAGCAGTGTTAAAACAAAAACAATAAGAAATAAAATAATAGCTTGGGCGCTAGCTGTACCAAATTGATAGTTAATAAAGGCATCCTGGTAAATCGAGTACACAATTAAATTCGTCGACTCTGCAGGACCACCCCGAGTTAAAATATCGACTTGTCCGAAAGATTGAAACGAATTAATGAAAGTAATCGTGATAATAAAAAATAACGTTGGCGACAGCATCGGCACCGTGATTCTCCTGAGTTGATAAAAATACCCTGCTCCATCAATGTTCGCACTCTCATATAGATGTTGATCGATGTTTTGCAACCCACCTAAAATAATCAAAAAGGAAAATCCAATATTCATCCAAATCGTTGTGATCGCAATCGAGATAAGCGCCCATGTAGGATCTAATAGCCACTTCACTGCAGGAATGCCAAACATTCCTAAAAAGCTATTAATCGTTCCTACAGTTGGATGAAATAAAAACAACCAAATGACCGCAGACGCCGCTACTGACATTCCCATTGTGGAAGAAAATATCGTCCGAAAAAAACCAATTCCTCTTAGCTTTTCATTGGACAATAAAGCTAAAAATAAGGCAATCAAAACACTAGTTGGAACGGTATAAAGCACAAAGAGTCCAGTAGACACCATACTTTTTTGAAATCTATCAGATTGCAATAGATAGATGTAATTTTCCAAGCCAACAAACAATGCAGCCGTTCCTTTTGCATCCGTTAAGAAAAAGCTTAAATATAAGGTTTTTATCATTGGATAAAACAGAAAGATGGAAAATAACAAAATCGATGGTAATAAATACAGCATAGCTATTCTAAAGTTTGCCGTTTTTCTCCAAAATGATTGTTGTTGAACTACTTGATTTTCAGACAGTTTTTTTCGAACGCGTTCCGCCTCAGCTAGATTCAACAGAACGTACCTCCTTTAACACCGGCTCATTCCACGCTGGTGTAATGATGGTTTCTTCAGTAGCTCCATCAAATAAATATAAGTTTTCAATAGAAAAGGAGATATCAGCCTGTCCATTCATATCTAATGGCCATTGCCCTAACCATTTCGCCTTCCAAATATCCTCACCGATATAAAAGGAAAGTAATGTCTCATTCCCAAGCACTTCAACATTGGCTAGCTGCACAGAAAAAGATACGTCATTAAAGCCACCATTCCCACGGTTAATTTGCTCCGGACGAATGCCTATGTAAACATTATCACTCTTAATCTGCCGAACAACATCATGACTGATAGGGATAATAAGTTCATTGTTCAAGCGTAATTGATTATTCTTTTTATCCACCGTTGCTTTTGAAATATTCATCGGTGGCGCTCCAATGAAAGTAGCGACAAATAGATTCGTCGGCTTATTATAAATTTCTAACGGCGTTCCTACTTGCTGCACCTTTCCATCCTTTAGCACCATGATTCGATCACCCATTGTCATAGCCTCTACTTGATCATGAGTCACATAAATCATCGTAATCCCTAACTTCCGTTGTAGCTGACGAATTTCCGTGCGCATATGTCCTCGTAATTTAGCATCAAGATTAGAAAGTGGCTCATCCATCAAGCACATTGGTGCATCGCTAACTACCGCACGGGCTAATGCCACACGTTGTCTTTGTCCACCAGACAACTCCCTTGGCTTGCGCTTTAAGTAATCGGTTAATCCTAATAGTTTAGCTGCTTCCTCGCACCGCTCTTTTCTTACTGATTTATTAACTTTTTTCACTTTTAAACCAAACAATATATTTTCTTCCACCGTTAAATGAGGATACAGGGCATAATTTTGAAATACCATCGATAAATTCCGTTGGCTCGGCAGTAAATGATTGGCTAATTGGTTATCTATGTATAGCTCGCCAGCACTAATACTTTCAAGACCCGCAATCATTCGTAGGATTGTACTCTTCCCACAGCCTGATGGGCCTACAAGAATAAAAAATTCACCTTTTTCAATCGACACCGTTGCATCCTCTACAGCAAAAGTATTCTGATCATAACTTTTACATAGCTGATGAAGCTGTATATGACTCATGGAACCCCTCCTTCTAAGAAACATCTATGATGACAAATGCACATATAGATAGCTAGCTGTTGAAAGTCTCTTTTCTTCCTCATTTAAGAATACCTCTTGATTATTAATTTTAAATAAATACACTGTTCAGCTTTTGTAAGTTGTTTGTAAATGGAGAATTAAGATTGTGAATTGTTTGAAAAGAAGATGTGAGATTTGATATAAACAAAAAAAGCTTTTCCACTTTAAATGAGGAGAGGACAATATCTCATTTTTGCGGACTGAGCAGCCGTTATTTGTGAACTTTATACGGGTTTCAGAAAATATGCGGCCACAGGAGCACTTATCAAAGCAAAAACAACTCTACTCAAAGCAATATCTTGCCATTAAGAGCTGCTGTGTCCGCCAACGTTCCAAAACGTTAGCAAAGTTCACAGATAACGTCTCTCATGGCCGCACAAAAAAAGAATCCCCTAAATATAAGAGATTCTCAACGTTAATCAATCCATTTCAAAGTTCAAATGACCCTTGTAATTCCTCTACCGCTAATAAATAGGATGACATTTCCCCTTGAAGATATCCACTTCGATAATCGGTTTCATCTTCGTTTATTTTTCCTTTCAGTATTGCAGCAGTTTTTTTGTATTTCAACATCATTTCTTCAATAGAGGCCACTTTATCTGTTTGAGAGGATTCTAACAATAGCTCCAAGTCAATAATGATTTTTTCATAGCCATGGGACATTCCCTCATACAAACCAACTTGTAAATCCTCTGGTATTTCGAGTAATTCCTTTTTCGCTTCTTCTGGAATTTCGTTATAATACTTACCTTCAACTAGATTGGCAACGCCTGTTTTACTTTGTTCTTGTGTCGCTGTAGCGCTCTTTCTAAATATTCGGATTAACTCCTCTACTTTTAACTTCACAACATCTCCTCCTTTTACATAATCAAACTCTCTTGTTAACCGGTTTACAACAAAACGATACGCTTGACTCATTCCTAATAGAAATTGCTTTTCATCTTCTCCTGTATTTCGGTGCATTTTGTTCAGCTCTTTTTCCATGCTAATAAAATCTAAAATGCAATCCTCGATTTTGGCACCTCGAAACATCTTTTTTCTATATTCAGGCATTAAGAACACCTCCTCTCTTATAGAATACTACATATGTAAACAAATGTAAACAGTATACGTATACATTTGTTTACATACCTACACCTTATACTTATCGTCTCCACTAAAAATTGCCCCCCTTTTAACAAGAGGCGCAGTCGTAATCTTGCTCTTACAGCATGTTGTTCTCATAAAATCTCAGCGGAAATAGCCACGAGAAGGAAACGCACAACAATAATGACATACTTTTTCACACCGATTGACAATTTACATACTAACTAGTGAATAACATA
The DNA here is from genome assembly GCF_022812285.1 of Alkalihalobacillus sp. LMS39. Classification (NCBI taxonomy): domain Bacteria; kingdom Bacillati; phylum Bacillota; class Bacilli; order Caryophanales; family Bacillaceae; genus Alkalihalobacillus; species Alkalihalobacillus sp. LMS39. The sequence continues at coordinate 1,177,295 of NZ_CP093300.1, read as the reverse complement.
TGATTTACCAGATTATATATTTCGTTTAGATTTAACAAACTCTTTACTATAACAACATTATGAAAGCTGCTATTGATATTGCTGGCAGTCTATCACGATTGTATAATGAAAATAGCTATAGTAATTATTTCCAATGGAAAGAGAGGGGGGAGGGCGAATCAAAAAAAAACAATCACAAAGATGTGATTGCTACCAGACGTGATAGAAATGAAGTGCTTGCTGTAAATCGTCGACTACATAGTGTAGAAATTGTCATCGAAGGAACAATGATTGCAAACACTGTCATCTACTAATCTCCCCTCCCTAACCACACCCCATACCCCATTTTTCCGGACTGAGCAGCCGTTATTTGTGAACTTTATACGGGTTTCAAAATATATGCGGCCACAGGAGCGCTTATTTCGCTTTTCTCACTTATATTCTTAGTCTTCCTTAGCCAATAAAGGCCCTCGTGTCCGCTAATTTTCTCAAACGCTATGAAAGTTCACAAATAAGAGCTCTCACGTCCGCAAAAAGACTATCAACCCGCACAAAAAAAGGAGCGAACCAAAAATGAAACAATTCCAACAAGCATATGATGTCTGGCTTGAAGAGAATCTTGCCAACGAGAAAAATATTCGAAGAAAAGAGTTACTAAAAAAAGGGTTAGGCCACGGTACCATTGAATTTTTACGAAGGATTTGGCTTCCAACAGTCGGCAATTTTGACCATCTGTATCCTGAATGGGAGGTCCGTGATTTAAACAACCGCTATCGGTATTTGGATTTAGCTTATTATCCTGAAAACGGAAAAGGTTGTATCGAAATCCAAGGTTATGGTCCACACGCTAGAGACCTCGATGTTAAACGATTTAAAGATTTATGCTGGCGTCACTCTATATTAGCACTTGAAGGCTGGACAATATTACCGATTGCCTATTTATCCATAACAGACGAACCACGACAATGCCAACAACTTATTCTTGCCTTTCTCGGACAATTTTTAGCGATTGATACACCTTCCCATCTGTCCTGGCACGAAGCAGAAACCCTTCGCTTTGCTCGTCGCATTCTCCGTCCAATTAGTCCGCACGAAGTCTCGCAGCACCTCCGAATAAGCGACCGCCAAACTCGCCGAGTCCTCCATACCCTTGTTGAATCTAATTTTCTCACTATTGCCAGTGGCAAAGCACGCGCACGAACTTATCGTCTTAGTCAATTGTAATTGTCCGGTCAGAGCAGCCGTTAATTGTGAACATTATAAGGGTTTAAAAAAATATGCGGCCACAGGAGCGCTTATCAAAGCATAAACAACTCTACTCAAAGCAATATCTTGCCATTAAGAGCTGCTGTGGCCGCCAAAATTCCAAAATGCTAGCAAAGTTCACAGATAACGTCTCTCATGTCCGCTTACATTTCAATCTTCTTGCTCTTATTAAAAACAAGTAAAAAAAGTACAAGTAATATGACACAACCAATGCTGTATTGTAGAAGGGAAAGTGGATTTGAGCCAACGAGCGCAGGATAAAAGTAACCAGGGAAATTTTCTATGAGGCCTGAAAGAAATGAGTTATTCGTACTATACAATACATTTGACAAAATATTTGGGATGAAAAGGAGCATTACTGTCAAAATCAAATAAATCGCACCACTGCGAATTCCATATAAAAATAAAAGATATCCAAACAAAAAATACGTCAGCACTAGCAGAAAGAAATTAGCCGAGAATCCAAGTAGAAAGGAAACCTCCAACTCACCAGGCACGCCGAGTTGTTTCGTAACTAAAAGTAACCCTATTCCCAATACGACATACAGCAAACTAACATACAATGCAATCACGACATTCGCCATGACATAGTTTTTTCTGTTTTGTTTTGAGTTGTTAATTAAAGAAATGGCCTTAGATGAGTAATCCCTGTTGACAAAATAAAGTGGGTGTAATACCGCGGCCAACATCCCTAACATACAATAGAAATTAGAGACGTGTTTGATATAAAATGGCGTAGTTTCTGTCAAGATTAAGGCACTCATCACTATTGCTGGTCCAAATGCTGCTAGCACTCCAACAAGTAAGTGACCTTTTTTCAACAAATCAATTCCATTGTAACGAACATAGTTATGAATGTTTAGTTGCATGTTCTTCACCTCTCAATTTATTCATATAAACATTTCGAAGTGTCTTTTTCTCCGCAGAAAAATCTATTAATCTTAACCCTAACTGATGTAAAAATTGAAAAATTTCCGTATTTTCCACACTAGTTTCCATTTCAACTGTGTTTTCACTCGAGTGAATGATAGTTCCGAACTGTTGCTTCCCAATGAATGTTGCTACTTCATTTGAAGTCGCAAAAACTAGTTTGAGTAGAAACTGACTCTTTTTACTTAATTGTTGTTCACCAACAATTTTCCCTTTTTCTAAAAACAAAACTCGATCACAGATTGTTTCAATATCTTCGAGCTTATGACTAGAAATCAAGACACCAACATTCCACTCATTCGCCATTTTTCTTAATTGCTGTAATACTTCTAAAGAAGTTTCAATGTCCATACTATTTGTAGGTTCATCCAACACAACGTAATTTGGTTTGTTCAAAAGACTAATAACAATTCCTAATTTCTGCCGCATCCCTAAAGAATATTGTTTGACCTTTTTATTCAATACATCATACAATTGAATTCCTTTCAAGAAACCCTCGTAATCACTAAGATTGAACCTAGCTCCATAAATTCCAGAGAAATAGGAAAGATGCGCTAACCCGGTTTTATTCGTGTATAATTTAGGCTCCTCAATTAAGTATCCGACATGGTTATTGTCCTCGACGGTTCCCTCGAATGTCTGAATTGTTTGAGCAATAATCTTCATAAGTGTACTTTTTCCAGCCCCATTACTGCCAACTAACCCCACAATCTCACCTTGTTTAAACTCAAAAGATATCCGTTCTAACACGACAGTACGATGATATTTCTTCGTAACTGAATTAACATGCATTTTGCTATCCTCCTATTTCATTCATTAGTTTAAGAAATCTTTCTTATATTGAATCGCTAAATAAATTCCTGACGCTAAAAATGCAAGCGAATATTTAAACAAGAAGAAAATTTGCCACATATATTCTTTCGGAAAAATCAAGTCACATAAAATAACAACAGATAATATAACGAGGCAGCTTTTCAAACTAATTTGAGACGTTCTTTCATCAGCATTTCCCATTTTTTTATAAAATACATACGTTATAATCACTCCGACGGCAAGCAATAAAAGACCACTTCCAAGAAGCATATTCCAATTACCCGCTGATGCTTCCGCCCATGTTTTTAATGGATAGAACATTGAATTCGTTATGTCATCAATTTTCATTTTGATCCTTTCCTCCCTCATAAGTAAAAATTTCGGTCACATCCACGTTGAAAAAATTTGCAATCCGAAAAGCTAGCAATAACGTGGGAACATAATTTCCTTTTTCCATGACGAAGATGGTTTGTTTGGAAACCCCGACTTTCTCAGCTAATTCTTGCTGAGACATTCTAGCAAGTACGCGATATTCATACACCTTATTTGATATCGAATCACCAAAATCTTTTTTCAAGACCATCACCTCTTAACAAGAATTGTAAATTAATTCATAACAAAAGTAAAGTTTAATTATACAAAATTAAATTTTTATTATAAAAAAGAGTTGTTTATCTATATAGTTAGTATACAAATCATTGTGAGATAGCTTAAGGATGAAATGAAACTAAGTCACAGCAGGTTTTAATAAACACCCAGTACCATACATAGTGTCTGCTAAGGACACGTGTGCAATAAAAAGTCGTTCCTCCTCAAGAGCCGTTTCCTTTATTTTAGTAGAAATGAACCATTACATTAGAAAATATACGCCTCCTAGCTTGACACAAAAGCGTACGCCTCTCCTCTTGTTGCCTAGACGCTGGCTTTTTCGAATATCCGCGGCCACCACAGCCGTTATTTGTGAACTTTATAGGCGTTTGCAAAAATAAGCGGACAGAGAAGACCCTATTTGCCATTTACCAGCGCTTATCCCACTGATATTTGCCAAATAACGTCTCTCCTGTCCGCTTAATACTTGAAACAGGGGTTTTGTTCACACATAAGAGCGCTGGTGGCCGTAAAAACAAAGGGGAAGTGCCTGACCCCCTATATCCTACTTAATCGCCAAGCTCACCTTCAGCTTCTTTCCTTTAACCGTTGTATTCTCCATTGCTTCTAACACTAACGACCCTTTTCCATTATGGATATCAACGTACGTTAACGTATCTTGGATTGTGATAATCCCAATATCGTCTATGCTTACCGCAGGAATATTAGCGAGCGTTCCAAAAAAATCTATGATAAAGAACTTTTTATAATAAGACTTTTATATACTATAAGAAATACATTGTTCCAATAAAAATTCAGCAAATAGGAACTATGACATATCGTTCAACTGAATTTATTAGTTTTAAATTGGTTTAATACCTCAACAAAGATAGTAAAAGATATCTAAAGGCACGTCATAATTGACGTGCTGTGACCATAATTAAGCTACATTGCTTTAATTCTAATTCTTGTTTTAATATGCAACGTCCCATAATCCATACCTTTTATACGTAAACGTCAAATAGTCCATACCTGTTCAATCAAGTGTGGACTATTTGACGTTTACCAAGATTCTAGCATTTTCTCCTCCCATTCCTTGAATTACGCAAAAAAGCACTCTTTACGCCCTATACGGCGCAAAGAGTGCTTCTCTATTACGTGAATTATTAATCTATTATTATTTCATTCTACATTTCTTATTTAAATAATCTAATAGGATATTCACTTGAACTACCCAACACTTATCTGCACTAGTAAACTCTTTTCTTATTCATAGCATCATGTAGTTTATTATGGGCTTTTTCATACTCTTCTCTCTCTAAGTCAGCTTCCCCTTCGATCTCTATAATCCTTTTGTAATCCCACATCCTTACATTCAACACACCAATTAACGATATAAGTTTTCTATCTTCTTCGGTTTCCATATAGTCAGAAAATTCCAATATACTATCCTCTAATTCAGTATATACATCATCATACTCACAATCTTTTCCCTGATAACACTCCTCAATCAATTTCTTATGTTCATTAACTCCCTTGTAAATCTCTTCTGAAATGCCATCGGCTACTTGCGAACACCCAACAACCATAACACAAATGAGCAACAATAAGACTATCTTTTTCATAATGTCAAACACCTCATCTTTAATTAATATCAAATCATTCTGTTGTCAAAGCCTCAACTATTGAGTCATAAACTTCCTTGTAACTATCCTCTGTCATACTTCCTCTTTAATATTGAAACAAAGCACTATTTAAGTCACCTAACATCTCTATTAGTGAAACCTCTTCGACAGTGCCATTCTTTGAAGATTCGGTAAAAGCATCAAAGTAGATATCGCCTTGTTTAATGCGAACCATTGTATAATTGTCGTTGTTAAAACACTTGTCGTTTTCCTTAGCTCCTTGTTTAACTATCCTATATACTTCTTATCAGGAGGATTAGAACATCCAGTAGTTAATAAGCCAATCGCTAGTAGTGAAACGATTATCTTCTTCAAATTAAGCACTCCTCATGTAATATCTTTAGTTGTTAGTCCATTCCATATAAATCAAATATATCTTTCTAGACATATCTTTTTGTTTAATTAACTTAATCCAATCAGCTTCTAATGGCTTCCTTGCATTTCTTTCAATCCTTTTGTAAGTACATACTTTGTAGCCTAAATCTTTGGACTTATTATCAATTGGTTTAAGAAGAGATATTAATCTTTGCTCCTCATTCATTCTCAATGTCTTATCTTCAATAATAATAGTTTTAACCATGCTTACTAAGTCCCTATATTTCTTACTGTATAAATGATTAATAATTCTCTGACGGAGGCAATCTGATTGACCTATATATAATGGATAGTATCCATCAACTGAAAACTCGTGTTCTACTTTGGTATCGTTGCCATAAAATATAAACCCCTGCACCATGAATCGCTTCTTCACCTTCATATTCTCTATTCAACTATGTATCAACGCCATCAAACATTTTACTTTTCTTCAATATTAGTCTCTAATCTATCAACCCCATCATTCATCGTTTTATCAAGTTCACCAAATCTATCGTTCAACCTATCCAATCCTTTATTTAAACTTTGATAATAATCTTTGATAGCAACTTCTAACTTTTTTATCTCATTCATCAACATATCTCTTTGTGATGTCAATTCAAGACACCCCTTTCTCTGCTTATGCTAAATTCAATTAAAAATACTTCACCATATTTACTCTTCAAAAATTAGTTTTGTACCTCTTGAATAAATGAAGAAGTACTACTCACAGTCCTTTTCTAACGCTTAGCCGAATTACATGTGTAAGAAAAAATGTACCAGCTGCTAACATGCACCCATCTATTGAATCCAGATTAATTCCATGACACACTTTCACAGTAAGTGCATCTGCTAACAGTTGATTATGAGTCGCTTGATACTCCATTTATATTCTGTTTTCTCCCTCCTTAAAGATCAAACCCGCTACTAAAAACGGTAACCAGCCTCAATATTATACTTTAACAATTCATCAAATAAATCATCCTAAAAGAGCAATCCTTTTTCACAAGGTTCCTTTTCTTCACCATTCATCCGAAAAATCCTTGTCCATAAATTAATACCCTCAGTATATTAAATCCCATTTCTGTAAATAGAGCAATATCCAAAAATAGTCTACAATGAAAATGTCGCCTAAGAAATTAAACAAGAAGGAAAAAGGCTCCTTTCTGAACCGAAAGCAGCCTAATTATATAATTACTTTTGTATTTTGAACCCTAGTTACGATGGGTATAGCTAGGTAAACTCAGTTGACTATCAGAAGTGATCATTACTCGAGAAACTCACCCAAATTTCGAAATTTAGTGGTGGTTAGTTCACAAGTTGACAAGTTGTCGGTTGTCAGGGCCAACATAGGTCATAATGTATTAATCTTATAAGGTTTTCTATGATTGGGGTACATTATCCAGAAGCTTTTATGCTCTTACCATAAATCCCACGCTTGTATGCTGTCACAACTTTTTATGCGAGCCATTACTTAATCGCTACACTAACCTTCAGTTTCTTTCCTTTAATCGTTGTATTTTCCATTGCTTCTAACACTAACGACCCTTTTCCATTATGAATATCCACGTACGTTAACGTATCTTGGATTGTGATAATCCCAATATCCTCTGCGCTTACCCCAGGAATATTAGTGAGCGTTCCAACAAAATCTACTGGCCTAAGTTTTTTCTTTTTCCCGCCACTAAAATGGAGCTTCATAATATCTTTATTGATCCGTGCCGTTTTATTATTTCGAACGACTCGACGGCCACTAATTTTTTCGTCAAAAGCCGCTTTTCCTCTAGAAACTTCGGTCTCACTAGGTGCCTCCATATCAGCTATGGTAAAACCTATGTACCTCTCGATCCCTTTAAGGTACTTCTCATCGCTTTGTGTTGCTAACGTAATGGCTTTTCCTTTATTACCCGATCGACCCGTTCTTCCTGTTCGGTGCACATAACTTTCCTTTTCCATCGGTACGTCATAGTTAATGACTAACGTTACATTATCCACATCAATTCCCCTCGCAGCAACATCCGTCGCCACAAGATAACGGAAATTGCCCCGCTTAAAACCATCCATGACGGAAAACCGATCTTCTTGCTCTAATCCACCATGAAGTTTTTCACAAGAATAATTAGCGCGATCTAGTTCGGAAAACACCGTATCCACATGCTCTTTCGTATTGCAAAAAACAATACAACTGTCTGGATTCTCCACAACGGTTATATCTTTAAGGAGCGATAACTTTTCTTCTGGATTAACTTCAATTACATGATGTTCAATCGAAGCCGTAGTCATGCCAGAAGATGCTATTTCAATATGCTCGGGACTTTCCATATAATGATGACAAAGAGTTTCCACATCTTTCGGCAACGTTGCCGAAAACACCATCGTCACTCTATCAACAGGAAGCCCTTTAATAATCGCTTCCACATCGTTAATAAAACCCATATTCAGCATCTCGTCTGCTTCATCAATAACGAGATATTTAATTTCATCCAATGCTATTGTTTCTCTTTCGATATGGTCCAGCACCCGACCAGGTGTCCCAACAACAACATGAGTCCGTTGTTTTAATTCGTCTTTTTGTTTCGAGAAGGGTTCTTTTCCATAAACGGCTACGGCTTTAATCCGCTTAAATCGACCAATATTCGCAATATCCTCCCGAACTTGAACAGCAAGCTCTCTTGTTGGTGTGAGAATTAACGCTTGCGGCTTTCTTTCCTCCCAATTCACCATCTCACAAATCGGAATTCCAAAGGCTGCCGTCTTTCCACTGCCCGTTTGAGATTTAACGATTAAATCTTTCTTTTTCATAGCTAGTGGAATGACTTCCCGTTGAACCTCTGTTGCCTTTTCGTATTTCATTAATAAAAGTGCGCGATTTATTTCCTCACTTAACTGATACTCATCAAAACCTCGTTCACTCATACCATAACCCCATTTGTATTATTTCTACTCATTCTTTCAAAAAGCTCAATAACAGATCATATTGAACTGACTTTATCTCGTCCGTAATTCAGACCACAACTGCTCAAGCCACGTATCAAAATCCGTACCTTTCTCTCCTTCATATGTATCATACACATCAATTCTCATCTTTTTCAATTTCTCTTTAAAATCTTCATAGGAATGGTCCTTAGGCAGGCTCTTTTTTATACGAACAAGGATTTTTTTCGTATCCTTAACTGCATGGCCTTCCTTCCGTTCCGGCATCGTAACCTGCTCTCCTAACGCCTGAAGTTGACGGTAAGCAGCTTCCCGCACTTTATGGACAGGATCACCTGCCATACTATGCTTTAATAATTCAATGGTCTCTCGTGCTTTCCACTTCCCTAACTCTTCTACCGTATCCAATCGTTCCCGCCAATTAGCCATTCTATTGATGGACTTCTTTAATTCATCAAAGTTGGCAGGTAAATCTGTTTTTTCTTCTTGATTAGCCAATTTATTTGCCTCTCTTCTTTATGATTTTCGCTCAAAGTTTTTATAGGTAGTTTACCTTTAATTGTATTTTAAATACATGTTTGAATTGTATAGCGGGGAAGGTGCCTGATGCCTAGTGTGTTTGATTTTTATCATACTTGGGGCTTCCTCCTAGTCCGCAAGTTTTGACACCTCCTCTATTTCCAATAGTTCAACATAGAAGAGTCCATTCAAGGGCTTCATTATTGCGCAATATCCTTCAACTATGTATTAAATGTTACTATATCATAATTTAGCAAATTTGCTTTTCTTTTCAGATGGGGAGATTGGCGAAAACCATTTCTTTGGTGGTGGCGCAAGGATCATTAATAAACTCTTGTACACATACCTTTTGAAAGGTTCACAAAATGGACGTTAGGTAATTGTCAATCATATGATTAAGCAAGTCATCCAGGGGTAACTTTCATGGATACCCGTTGGAAATAGATGAATTATTATAAAGAGTTGGATTGTCTTATGGGGAGATAAAAAAAAATTATTTATGAATAATTTAGTTGTAGTTTAATGGATTGATTAAAGAGTTCACTATTTTAGTACATAAATGTCAAATAGTCCACACTTGTTCATTTAATTGTGGACTATTTGACGCTTACATCCTTGCGTTAAGCTAACTACTACTTCTGCCTTCACAGATCGGGACTTTCACCCTCTAGATTGCACTCATGCTGGGCGCACAAAAAAAGCGTCCCTACTATATAAGAAACGCTTAATTTGACTGTATATTCACTATTAATTAACTTGCTTACTAAACAATGAATTAGATACCTTTTAGACCAACCTACTTCAACATATAGATACCATAATGGTAAGAGAGATTTTCGTTTTGATTATAAGTATACAATTATGCTATTCGAATTAATAAGAAATTTTTAGTTATTACCATTCTTAGTTCCTTCTAAAAAATGAAAAAGAAAGAAAAATAAAGAATCTTTCTGAAAAATAAAAAAATGGTTATAAATGTATCCTTAATAACTTATATAGCAATTTAGCAAAACGCTGGGTTATGCCATTGAAGTTAACATATCCATCTCTCAAGTGTAAAGTTGTAGCGAAATATTGCCTTATAAAAACTCTACACTTTTATTATGCAAACCAAACTTTCAAAATATAAATGTTTACACATTAAACATTAGCTTATTCTTACTTATTAAATGATAAAAAGATTTTCTTTCTGTAAACCACTTAAATCCACTGTGTATGATACTTCAATTATATGTTTTGGAAGTACCTCACCTTTAAAACTGGCGGGCGTTATCTTCGGAAATTCCTTGTCAATTGTATATAGAGAAGTTTCTAATACTTTAAATTTTTCTTTCCTCGCTATACTGCCTTTTGGTATACCCAATAAGAATAATCTATCCTCAATATAATCGATATTTATTCCTTTTTTGATAAGTAACTCCTGCACATCATTAATTGAGTAACCATGATTACTTTTTTCCATCCGACAAAAAATTAATTGTTGCTTTGCATTGCTCACTAATTGAAATTGGCCATTTACATGAATTATTGAATCGTACCTATTTACAGTTGATTTCACTTCAAACAACCCATCTTCAGTTTCAATATCAATAGATCCCCCTAATGGTCCATACCACTCAACTTCATTTGATACGTTAAGTAGGTGATTTAAACATAACATTTCGGCTATGACACTATATACTTGGGTATTACGGTTAGCATTGCCTAGAAGTTCTTTCATGTTTATCCACCATTTAAGAGGTTCAGTAGTAAGCATATTACGTGTCTCATTGTTTGGACCAAGTTCAACAAAATTTCTACATATTCTTGCAAACTCATTCCTTAAATGATTCACATCAGACGTAATTAATAACAGGCGAATGTCTTTACCTTCAACAGTATAGTCTTTTGTATAGAAGTTCATCTTGGAGAATTTCTCGTTTATTTCAATTTTATTACTTACTTCAATTGCAACCCCGTTAGCATTACTTTCTTTTATAACCCAACTATCTTTTGCTTTAGGATCTTCAATTGCGATTATCTTTCCATCTTTTAAATTCGAAAAATGAGATTGTATAATTTCAAGTAAGCTCATAAACACACTTCCTAGTTAAAGTAAGGTTTAATTGTTTCTGCAATTGCTTGAGATAATAAGGGTGGAACCGCATTTCCAATTTGTTTAAAAGCTTCCCCCATTGTGCAATTAAATAAAAAGTCATCCGGAAACGATTGTAGCCGAGCTGCTTCTCGGACTGAAATTCCACGTGGTTCCCACGGGTGAATATGACTATAAGTATCAACGCTTAAATGTGCTACTAACGTGTGAGAAGGTCGATGTAAGTCTAACTTTTGCCATTTCGCTATAAATTTCTCCACAGAATACGGTGGTACCATTTTCTTTTTTAATTCTTCATAACGATCAGAGTCTTTTGTTATCTTACGTCGTTCACATTCACATTCGAATATTTTCATCGCAACCTCATGTGCCTTTATATAGTTGTCACCCGGTTGCATTTTGTCGAATATTGGAAAGTCACGCAGAGTTTTTCTATATGCATGACCTGTAACCAAATGCTTGGTAATAATATTCTCACGCATTCTTCGTTGAAATGTGTTTTGGGGTTCCATTTTATACGGAAGTGCCATATTTAACTTATTTAATTTATATGATGATTTGGGATTAGGAAATAAAACTGGTAAATCAGAGAGTGCTTCCTCAACAGTTACCCAATAAGGAAGATCTCCTGAAGGTTCTATTGCTGGACGATAAAACCGTGTATTTTTAAAATTACGTTGTTTTCGAACGAAAGAATCTCTATGCCGATGAGTGGGGATGGGTAATGCTAACTCGTTTGTTATCTCTTTTTTAACCCCAATCACAAAAATACGTTCTCTAGTCTGTGGAACACCATAATCAGCAGCATTTAGTAACGTCCAATAAACGGTAAACCCTGCATTATCTAATTGTTCACATACAATTTCAGGTATGTTTTTATTGTCGAAGTTAGTGGATTCAGGGACATTCTCCATGACTATTGCATTGGCGTCTAATTCCAACACATATCGAAGAAAATCTTGATAAAGGTAGCCTCTTTTATCCATTGTAGCTACTCTAGCTTCACCCAAGGATCGTAATTTCGCTCTTCCAGCCATCGAGTAGGCTTGGCAAGGCGGTCCCCCAATTACAATAGGGCTTTCCTTTATAAGTTTTTTTAAGATACCTGAATCACTTTTAGTTAAGTCTAAATTTAAATGTTCACTCTCTTTCCCATGTTTCCAGTGTAGATTATAAGATGCAGTCAATTGGGCAGAGTTATCAATTTCAATCCCAGTTGCAATTGGAAAGCCAGCACGTAAAAATCCTAACCCTAGCCCTCCACATCCCGAAAACAAATCTACTACTTCATTGTTTCGCGTATTCACTTGATTTAACAAAGTATTCAAACAATCCCTTCACATAAGAGTCTATACCACCCTCAACAAGACTCGGCTCAATTAATTTAGTTCTAGCAGTACTTAATTTTAACACTCGTCTAAAAAGAGATGTTCTTTGTGTACCAGGAAGGTCACTGTATGAATTATAAAACTCAGCCATTAGCTTACGAGCAAAAGAAACTCGATAACCGTTCGTTCCTGTACGTTCAACAAGTTGCACTACATTATCCGTTGTGTTGCTCTCTAAAATTCTCAACGTTTCTTCGTAAGAACCTTGCCAAGATAAATGGATATACCACCATAGTGATTTCAACCAAATACGACGAGGGTGTTCGTAAAAACGGCCAGGTTTTAATCCGTGTCTCTTGTAAACATAGTCAGGGATAATACATAGGGAAATAAAGCGCCAAATATCATCTTGCGCAGCCAAACGTTCTTTAAAGCCAAATTGATTATTTAATAAATCATATAAAGCTAAACCAGTATGCAAATCAATGTCATACAGATTAGGGTTCTCTTTATCCATGTATAACGGATTTTGAACACGATTAAAAGCATTTATTAAGGCTTCCCTTAATTCACTCTCACCCTGTTTATTTAGTCTTTTTGGTTCAATATTATTAACATCCAATTCCTCAAATCTTTTTAGGGAATCCGATTTAGATAGTTTCAATTTATCCCATGCAGACGGATCTAACCAGTTAATATTACTCATATTGATCTTCTCCTAATGTTTCAAAATAAGCACGAATCGATTCAGAGAGGAGTTCTGCAGATTGAAAATTCCAATCAAAAGTTTTAATAAAATAATAGATTGCAGCTCCAATTGACCCCTCTTCTAAGTTTTCTCCTTGCTCTATATAATCCCACTCAGGGAGTGATTTTACATGTGTGATAATTAATGTTAACGCACTAGCCATAACCTCATTTTGAAGGTGCGTACCGACTTGAGAATCACGTTTTTCTAAATATTTGAAAGCCGGGTGTGCTGAATTAAAATAAATGCACACATGCTCCGTATCAAAACTATCTATTGTGGCATCATCAATATTATATTCTACATACCACAACGGTTTTGTTGGGTCGTTTATTTTAATAATTGGAAATGCAGACATATTGCCATCTATATCTATTAATTGTTCAATGATAGTACCTAGCATCATGCCAGGGATATTTGCTTTTCCCATTGTCAGTTCTGCACTAGGTTCTTTTACATAAAGGAGAACCTTGATCTGAAAATTGCCATAGAACACTTCATTACTTAACTCTTGCTCAAATGTGATTATAGTATTACTACCCTCACCCTTTTTGATTTCACCTATGGGCCTAATTATTTGTTGGGCAGATTTTTTTGAAGCAATTTGTAAAGCAATACCAATAGTTGCGTTATCGTTTACCAATCCATTGTTACCAAATAAAAAGTCTGGGTTGCTTAGTATGATTTCTGCTTCTATAATTAATCCGTAAGTTTTGTACTCCCAAGTTGAATGTGTATTCTCTAGTACTGTTCCTGCTCCGTCTTCGCTAAGAACAAGCTCTTCTTTTTCACCATTCTCATTTATAAAATAATAGTTAAATGAGTATAAAGGACAAATTTTATTTTCTATACTACTGTCGAATGTTGAATATACACTTAAGCCAGTACTCATTATTGTCCCTCCTCAAATTTATGAGCTAAAGAGAATTGAATAAATGGATCAGAGCTAAAAATAGTAATTTGGCCCTTTAAATCAACCACTTTTTTATTATTTTTAATTAATAGCTTATTATTTATATTATATTGCCTAGAAGAAATCAGTTGTAGAAAGTCATTTGGCACTGGTAAGTTGTTATCTATACTAGTAATAGAGTAATCCTTAATTACAACTGGAAAAGGAGTCCCTATCCCATTTTTCTCATTTTCCCAATCATCTGCTTTTAGAGTGCCAGATTCCGATAATATGATTAATTCAACAGTGGCAGTATCTACCTTGGAAGACAATTTCAGTTTGAAGTTGACAATTAAATCTCCAAAGCTATTATATTCTTGATGCTCAACTACAAAATAATCTTGTCTTCTCGTACTAATACCACTTGGGCTTGTCGGCTTATTAGGCTTTACCCCATTAGATCTATTGCCATAACCTCTTGGAGGCAATAGAACCTTACCGAATTTTTTTGAAAGCATTGTTGCTCCTGGAGCCTGTTGTTTCTTTTCTTTTTGCTGATAGACATCCCCCAATGCTTTTCTAACTCCGTTTTTAATACTAGAGACTAGTCGTGTTCCTCTACCGTCAACCTGAATATTACACCAAGAGGCATGGTCAGCCTCTTCACTTCGCCGTAGATATTCTTCGAGATTTGGAATAGATTTAGTTGTTAATTTGGTTTGAGATCTTGGTACATATACCGCTAACAAGTATTCATCCTGTACAACTTCAATATTATTGCACCATTCACTGTTTAACTCATAGTTAATTAACATTCCCGGTCTGCGGACATAGGTGACAATAGGAGAATTCATTGAGTCACTAATATTTTCACAGTTAATATACTCATAAGGACTTAATGCGTTTATAGGTCTAACCATACCTAACTCTTCCTTATTGTATTTCTTAAATGCTATTGCACCTCCATTGGGTTCATTGTTGTCTGTCTGTTTTACAATCCCTCCAAGGGTCAATCCACGGACATATATATTTTCCTTCTCTAATTTTTGTTTTTGAGAAATCGTTTTAAAGTCAGCGGCATAATTATATAAATACTGAATTTCTTTAAATACCTTTTCCATACTTTCTCTTCTAATTCTTTGACCATTGATACGACAGTCCAACCATTTTCCATAAGGATAATCTGGGTTATCTAAACGCGGAGCGTACCAACGTTGGACTGCAATTTTCAGGTATTCTTCAATCGATTCTTCCCACCATGCTCCTGAACTATCAATCGATACTTTTGCTATATTCTCATCTACAAATGGAATGATAACTTTTGTACCAGTTTCATTTTGCATAAAAGGCTTTATATTTAATGAATCTAATATGTCATAAATTTCGTCAGTATTAGTGGTAGGAATTGTGTTTCCAGGCTCTAGCTCTTTTCCCCACCAAGCAATACCTCTATTCCAACTAGATTCTTTAGGTAATATAGTAGTAGGAGCATCTTCATTTTCTACTAATGTTGCCGCAAGGCGTTCTTCATACTCCATATTTTCATTTAAAATTCTAGTATAATAAATTACTAATCCAACACCCAACCGAAAATAAACTGTTTTCCCAAGACCCCAAGATCCCCCTGCTCCTTCTTGGGTTTGGGCGTGATTTATTCCATAGATTAATTTATAAATATTACCCGCCTCTTGTAGACCAAGTCTATAATCTATGTTTCCAGTTAATCCAGTGGTATTAGTGTCACTAATATAGAGTGATTTAGCAACTTCACCAGAAAAACGTTCAATTAATGTATCTTCAATTCCTTCAAAGTGTTTAGCTAATGAGGGGACATCTACTTCTGTTGTCCCAAGGTCAACAATTACCGAATTATGAGCCTCGGTCTTTAATGCTGCATCTAAACTATTCTGTATGCACTCACGAGATAGCAAATCTAAAACAGGTAAATTATTGTTCTGTAGAGATTTTAATAAGGAACTTCCCGTTTGTGACATTTTACTAAACCCTGCTACTTCAATCTTCAATGTTATTCCCCTCCTTCAATAGTTTCGTATTCAGTCTCTGGGTTATCATACAATTGTATAGTTAAGCTAGTAGCCAAACTTTTTCCTTTTTCCTGACCAGGTATATATAAACTTACACCTATAATATCTTCCTTAGCTTCTAACGGAAAACGGCGGTCCGACTGTGAAGCAGGAACTGAAGACTGGTCAATTCGATAAATTATCAACTGTGGAGTTTTACCTAATCCTGCTTTCTTACGTACTTCGCGCACATAAGTAATGGAAGACTCCGAAAAATGTCTATAATCAGGAGGTAGTAACTTTAATGCCACTTCATCTATATCCGCGTATAAATCAACCGGTGCCCTGAGCACACCAATGTTAATAAAATTAGGATCCTCTTTTGCAGATTTACCAAGCCTAGTACGGGATACTTTTCCGACTGTATTTCCTTTGACATTCCAATAATCTCCTAAGTTACTATTTATTTTTCCTTTACCAGAGACAATAATATTCCATCCTGTAAATTCTGCTTCTACGGCCTTTTTTTCATACCACTCACAAAGTTTATCAATTTGATTAAAGGTACGTGACTTATCATTAAATTTAAATTTCTTAAGGAATTCATCTTTAATCAGATTAAAATCTACATTAGACCAGTATAAACTAGTTTGTTTATTAGTTAATCTCGGCTGATCTAGTAACTTAAGGAAATCTTCTGTTACTTGAAGATTTTTATATAGTTCATCACGGTCATTATTAAATAAAGTCGTTTGACTAGTTGTACCTGAAAAATCCAAATTTGTCTCTATCGCACTTTGACTACGGTTTTTAGCAGTGACCTGCATCCAAGAAATTTTAGGAGAATTTTTCACTTTTGGACCATACTGTACAGGTTCATCTCCCTGTAATGAGTATGTTTTCAGCTCTTCTCTTAGCTCCTCGTCTAACGTTGCTAAAAACCTAAACTTTTGTTGTGTATCCTCTGTCATCCAGATTCTAGGTAACATTTCATACCCTTTGCGATAACCAAACCAGCGTCCCATTTGCATTAATGTATCTGCCGCTTTAGAAGTTCTTAAAAAATAAGTACTTACTAAACCTTCAATTGTTAACCCTCGAGATAATGTACTTCCCCCTACAACAATAAATGCTGGAGCTGGAGATGGATAACTGGGACTATCGACTGGTACATTAGGGTATGCTAATCGAACATGCATATCCTCTTCCGTTATTCCATTGTTTGCACAGTTATCAATACATAAATGAATTCCATCATGATAACTTAGTGTACCTTCATCTCCTAATTGAATATGTGATAATTGATTTTTCAATCTTCTTAATTCATCTTTAATTCGATCAAAAGATGGATAATCTTTAATTTCAAGTGGATACCCTTCAAAATCTAACTCAAAATCTTCAATAGTTAACCTTGATTTCTCTTGTTCATAAGTATCTAAACAAAGATTTATCCAGTCTTCAGTAGAAAAGGAGCCTATATATGTTTGAATTGCATCAGCTATATTAGAATGATCTTTCTGTGCTTGGCTAGTATGAATTAACATACTAATTGGTTTTTTATACTTTCGGTAACGCATTATCGCAGTTGCACAGAAAAACCAATGGACCGCATCTTTTAAAGATTTTGGTAAGTCCTTACGGCTACCTTTATGAATTAATTTTATATGTTGCTCTTCATTCATTTCTTTAGAGGTACTAATAGTTCCCAGAATTCGTAGCCCTCTAAACTCTTCAGATTCATCAATGCCAAAAATTTGCTTAGGTCCAAAGTACTCCTTAGCTGGATTAAGTACACCAATGAAGTCTTTTGGATAAAGTGATTCAGGTTTTGCTTCATTTAGGAAATTAGCATATGGTGTAGCCGTGTAACTAATATAATTCATTGCTTGAGGTTGCTCACCATTATGAATATTCACAAGCCTCACAATCTCCTTATTAATCTTTGAACGTTCGTCCTTAGAGATGTCTTTAGTATTTATACCAGCTTGATCTGCTTCATCATCTATAACTAGTATTCGCATTTGCTTAAGTTTCTGTGGATCCTCTCGTAGCCATGAGTTCAGGTTCTGCAAACGTGTGCTGTTTTTCAAGCAAACGGTTAAATAGCGTTTTTGATCCGAATCCCCTAAATGTAATTGATGCGTTCTTTCAGCTGCATCACTTTGAAGAGATGGTTTATTTACTCTAATCCAAGCAAGGTTACCGGGTCTATCTAAATCTTTAATCAATCGATCCTCCGTTTGCTTACGTAGGTTTTCAATAATACCAGATAAAACGATAAAAACGTTCCAGCCCCAATCCGCTGCCATTGCCATTAGGGCAGCCATATTGGCAGTCTTACCGGATTGTACATTCCCAATTACCAACCCTTTTATTGGACCGTTCTGTGCAGTATCAAAGTTTAGCTTTTTTAATATTCCCTCTGTTGTTTGTTCAATTTCAACAATGGATTCTTCACTCCAACCACTTTTCAGTAAAGAATTTTTATAAAGTTGCCATGAGCCTCTCTCTCCTTGTGGAATATGCATACTATTGTCAGCATTTGAAGCGACCAATGTGCTTTTCTTAATTCTTTCAACTAACTTCTTCGAATCTTCATCTGCTTTTTTTAACATAAACCATATATTTAACCACATATCGGCTGTAAAATCATCAGGGTACACGTCATCTTCGATAAGCTGGTCTAGCTTATTTTGTAAATAACTTATATCGTAACCACCATGAAATTGTGCACCTTCCCACCCTTTTTTTTGTTGTAACTTTAAAATTATTGCTCGATGCTCATCATACCTAGGGTTATTATACTTTTGCATGGAAACACATCCTATAAATAAATTAACAAATACTAACATTTCTACTAAAAATGACAATAAAATATAACTCAGTACCATTATACTATATTTGATAGAATAAATCGTAAAATTTTGTCTGTTTTTGACTGCCAATCTTACCTATTAATAACATGCCCATTTCTTTTTCTATTGTAGAAATCCATGTAGAGGACTATTTACTTTCTAAACTATTGCGATAAAATAACATTTGCATGAGGCAATAGTTTTTGGAGTTTTATTAAGAATAAAGAGACCCCTAAAGGTCTCTTTTAAAACGTTGCTGTTACGTGTTCGTTAATTTCTATTTCTTCCTCAGGTTCACCATAAACCGTATTAAGCGCTGCAATCAAATTAGTTGCTAATCTTTTTATAACAGGTACAGAAACCGCATTCCCCGCTTGCTTATATAGGTGGCTTTTTGCCATCCCTTCAGGAACTACATAATCATCATCAACGGGGAAGCCTTGAAATCTTAAAGCCTCTTTAGGAGTTAATTTCCTATATCCCCAATCGTCAATAATAAGAGGAACATTATGCCCACCAGTCCCCATATTTGCAGTAAGTGTTGGACACACATTACTTTGATTTTCTCTTATATAAACTCTTCTTAATTGGTAAACTGTGTCTCTTCGAACCATTGCTTCTTGAATCATAGTATAATACTGACTAGTAGCTGTATAATAATAAGCAGGATCTTGTCGTTCATTCCGGTCAAGAATGTCATCAATAGTTTTTATCAGAGGAATTCTATCTGGCCAAACAAAATTATTTAAAGCCTCTTCACTTCTAAAACCCACAATGAAAATACGTTCTCTATTTTGTGGAATGTTACCGTATTCCATCGTATTCATAACTCTACTATCAATATGATATCCACTTTCCCGCAACATTTGTTCTATTACTCTGAATGTATTTCCATTATCGTGCCCTCTAAGGTTCTTTACATTTTCTAAAAAGATTGCTCTAGGCTCTTTAGCGCGAATAAACCGAACAACATCAAAGAATAAAGTCCCACGAGGATCAATAGCCTCTGTATGTCCTCCACATTCCGGGCATACTGCTCCGTTAATATATTCATCATAAGTAACACTATGTTCGTGTCCGCAAACTTGACATTTGTATTTCATACCGTGTCTTTGTCCTGCAACACTAAAGGCAACACAAGGCCATCCCGCAGTCAAAATATTAACATCCGGCATTCCATTTGCAGGTACATTTCTAATATCATCTTCTACTAATTCGTGGTCAAAGTTTGCTCTGTAAGTAATGCAAGCATTAGTGTCAATTTCATTTGCCCAAATAATATTTGCACCTGCATGTTCAAATCCCTTGTCTATTCCACCAATCCCGGCGAATAATGATGCTACTGAATATGGCATTTACAAACCTCCTATCGGAATCGAATGTATGTTCTCTCTGTGTTATATCGTATTTTATCATATTTACTCGATTCTAGCTGTCCCTAAATCGCCTAAATTTTATATTCATCTTCAAAATCAGCATAAGATCCTTTAGAGGCAAAGTTAATCTTAAACTTATAATCACCAAGTTTGGTAATTAAAACAGAATCTATCCCTGCACGGTCTAAATCCTCATATTTTACTAACTGTCCTTCAGGAACCTCTAAAATAGTTCTCAAAATCCAATGTCCTAGGGCCTTATTAGGCTTGGACATAAACCCTTTTCCTCCACCCTGACAAATTTTAGCGTCTATTTCTTTACCACCAGGTAATACTAAGATAAATGATTCTTTCTTATCTGTATTTCTATCGTATGGAAAGAACCCTTCGAACTGACGATGAATCCATGCAGGAATAGGGATATAAACTTCGTCTATGTCTCTTTTCCTTCCCCCAGCATTCCATTGGTTTAAACCACTCTTATCTTCCACATTTCCTGATTTTACTGAATAAAGTGGTAAATAAACCTGTTCGAACTTTTCTTCTTGCACTTGAACCATATAATTTTGCTTACTATCTGCAGTAAGAAGAAAATCAAAAGGATCGTCAAGTATATCTACTTTAAATGTTTCCAATGGAGTATCTGTAATAAACTGTTTATATAAAGTACTCTTTGCTATATAAAATTTATAATTACCGTTCTTATCGCTAAAGAAAAGGTTCTTATCAGTCGTTTTCTTTTTATCAAGTTTTAAAGTATCAAAATCAATATAGTGCATTTCCTCTTCATGTATCTCAAACTTAGCCTCTTTTCTAGTTACCATGTGGTAAATCATACGGTTCGTATCATGGGCTCTTTGTGTCGCACGGATTCGTTGATTCCTTAGTTTAGCAATTTCTTGTACCGTTTCCATCGCATTTAGGTCTTTAAATTTATCAATATCTTTATTAAATTCTGCTATCTTCTCATATTTCTTACCGTTTCCATGAACAAATGTTTTCAAACCAATACCTACATTGCCTTTAAAGGCATCAAAAGAGATATCCCCTCTTGAAAGGTTATTTGCTTCTAAAGCCTTACAAAAGATATTTTCGGCTGCACGGTAATATAAGTAAGGGGTCTTACTTTCACTAAAAAGATTTGATAACGAACCTACTGCTTGTAATTGTTTTATATATTGTTCCCTTTGTCCTTTAGTTTGGATAGAAAAAAACACTTGGACTTCCCCCCATTCTATATATTATTTTAGCAGAACATACTCTAGTTGATAAGAAACAATTATTCACAATACCTAAGCCACCTTGTGAATTTTATAATAAAAAACAACCCGTGTGTAATAGGTGACGGTTTGTTGAAAATCGCTCTGTACAGTAGCGTTTTACCGATAAACACTCGGTGCTATCCCATGACATCTACGAAAGACACGAATAAAATGTGTACATTCAAAATCCCGCTTCGCTACATCCTTCGCTTTCAATTCGGCTGTAGTATACTCTTCAATGTAGACCCTTTTTGTATTGTTCCGTCGACTCCTGAAAAACTAGTAAGGAAGAAATTTCTTGAAAAAACCACGGTCTATAATGTCCTTTTTATGAGTACCGAAACGGTTCTTTTTTACAAAGTAAATTTTAAATTATAACTTCCTGACCTTATATGGCCTATTTGACAACAGTCTAAATACCTTCGTTCTTCATGCTTTTTCGAATAAACCATTTATCATACATACTCCGCTTCTGTTATCAGCCCTTCGACTAACGCTTCCAAAAACAAATAATTGTCTTGGTTTACTGCTAATTTACTATTATCCAATTTGTTTTTTCTTTTATTTACCTTTTTTCGGTTGCTCTCTTCTTATTACTATAATTTGGTTCTTTTCTTTCTTTTCCTAAATGAGAACAATAAAACAATAACTAATAGTGATATCATACCCATTCTTAATTAAGTAAACGTACAGCATATTTTCCCACATGGTCATCATGTTCGGGTCGGGTCTTTTTGTATGTAACCATTGTTTCTATAAATAATATTTTGGAAGAAAAGGCCTCTCTCGCAACTTATCGCTTTTGGAACTATTACACTTTTGACAATATAACAACAGTGTAATAAATAATTGGATTGGGAGAATGACCACGATAGCTATTTCTACAGTATGAACTACATAAAGCAAATTACCCACGGATTTATTTTGGCTTTTCATGGCTTGTTTAAGTGAATATTTTTTATCTTCATTAAAGGAATTTATTAATTCATGTAGAAGTATCTCATCAACTATTCTAACATTGAAAGGAGCGTTAGTTATGAGCACCTCCCTAATGAAAGAAGCTTATTCAATGCTATACGAAATGGAAAATCACTTACGTTTAATTGTAAAAACAAACATGGAAAAAAAATGTGGGTACAGATGGGTCTCCATTCTACATGAAAATCGAAACGAAAAAACTTCATATTTCCACGATCTTGTCGCATTTTTCGGGAGATACCCTCAAATCCTAACCCACTTTAAAACAGAACAATTAATTCTACTTCGACAAGCAGTTCCAATAAGAAATAAAATCGCCCATTCTCATTTAATAACTGAAACTGAATACATGCTACTAGAAAAATGCTATAAGTTTGTAATTAAGCAACCTATACTTAAGCGTAACAAACTCGTAAAGCACTGTCGCGTTAGCTCCCAGTTATAAAACTTTACTTCACACAATGTAGATTACGCCACATGATATCTCTTAGCCTGAGAAATTTTTAAATGTCTATCCCAAAAATTTATTTGATGCTATATTTATTTAGAATACTATCATTATTATTCGAATAATTCGAATATAAAAAATAAAATGGAATAGCTTACTGAGCCATTCCATTTTCCACTAATAAATCGTTAATAGCTAAAGCAAGTTTTTTAGCAAATTGAGGAGGTACAGCATTACCAATCACCTCATAATTCTGAACCATACTACCTATAAATTCAAAATCATCATCAAAAGTTTGCAATCTTGCCGCTTCTCGTACTGTTATTGACCGGGCTTGTTCTGGATCTGGGTGAATATGTCTTAAACCATCCTTCTTTAAGTGCGCAGGTATTGTGTTACTAGCTTGTTCCCAACGAAGTACATAATATTTATGAATATTAGATGTTTTACCAGTCATCTCCGTATAAAGCCTCTTTAATGCCTCGGCAGATTGATAAAGATTTTTCCCCGTAGCAATATCGTTTGTAATGATTCTAAAAATTTCAATATCTCGTCTATTATGATATCTAGGAATATGCCCATTGATATCACTTTTTTGATGTGAAAATTTCCTTTTCCCAACATAGTAATCATTGTCAGAAGGTAATAATTTAGGCAGATCTCCAATTGCGTCCCTTACAGTAGGTACACGTGCAGATTTATATGACGCTAAAACATTATTATAGAAGTCAAGAAGAATCTCTTGGTTTTGCCTATCACCAAAGTACCTTCTATTTAGACCTACCAAGATTACTCTTTTTCTTTTTTGAGGTACCCCAAACTCAGAGAGATCTAGTAATGCATGTCCCTTAATATCATTAATAATATCAAAACCATGTTCATCAAAACCTTTTTTAATCTTGTCTACAATTAATTCCCCATCTGGAGCAGCCGATAACATCCCTTCAACGTTTTCAAAAACAATTAATTTGGGATTATAAATTTTAACAACCTTTAAATAACTTTCAAAAAGATAATTGCGATAATCATCTTTCATACTGTTCTTATCTTGAACTCTACCAGCAACTGAATATGCCTGGCATGGTGGACCTCCAATAATTAAATCAATGTCTTTACCTTTTATTATCCCTTTTAAACCTTTATTAGAGCCAAAATTTTCATCATTTTCCCAACCGTTAACTAGTTCATCTGTTCTCTGAATGTCAAAATGTAGCACTCTGTTTTCTGCATCAGTATAATTATATTTAGTTTTTAAGCGATTAACTAAAATTTCACATGCATACTTCTGCCATTCAACACTTGCAACCGTATTATACATTCCGGTCATTTCAAAACCATCTAGTAGCCCTCCACAACCTACAAACAGCTCTAGTGTATTTAACTTTTGCATTAATAATCACCTTTATTAAATATGTTCATATATTAACCCTTGATTATCAGGTTTCTTTTTACCACTCTCGACCTCTTCTAAATGCTGAGAAATTGCTTTTGCTAAGTGATAGGAAAGTAAAGGAGGCACAGCATTTCCTACTTGCCTGTTTTGCTGTGTTCTTGTTCCGCAAAAAATAAAATCATCCCTAAAAGACTGTAGTCTAGCATTCTCTCTAATAGTCGGTACACGATTATACCGATAATGAAAATGATTTCTGTGCCCCGTATCTATTGTTTTAGATGGTTTTCTACTATGATATCTAGTCCACGCTTCATTAAACTTTCTACTATCTCCAACCCCTGGAGGTAAATCTTTATGGTTCCCACCTTCAGGAACTTGGTTTATAACCCACTTAACATGATCTGTATGTTTTGTTGCAACATGATTATATAGTTTTGTACTATCTTTCCTCATAAACTTTTGATACTGTGACTGAGGAGACATTGTATAATCATCCTCTTCTTGTCCCAAATCGTCTTCTCTTCCTGGTAAGTCACTAATTGCATCTCCACAGGAAACATAGTTATCTGGGCTATGGGTAGGTTTAGGAAACTCAAAATATCCCAATTCTTTTTTAAAACCTACAAAAAACATTCTTTTTCTAATTTGTGGGACACCATAGTCAGCCGCTAATAAGGGCTTTTCTGACATTGAAACATTATAACCCATATCCTCAAATGTATTTATAATCTGCTGTTTAACTTTCCCACCATATAATGTAGCAATACCTGGTACATTTTCTATCATAAATCCTTTAGGTTTAATTCTTTTTACAGCTTTAACTACGCCTAAATATAATGTATTTCGGGTATCATTTATATCTCTTGACCCCGTTAACGAAAAACCTTGGCAAGGTGGCCCTCCAATAATAATATCTACATGCCTTTCTCCTAGCTTTTCTACTATTTTCTCAATTGCTACATCCTCAGAAAGATCAGCCATTAAAGTGTCTGAATTTGCATGGTTTTTTTTATAAGTCTTTAATGCCGCCTGATCAAAATCGACACCAAGAATAACATTATAGCCTGCATCAATAAAGCCTTGTGATAAACCACCGCAACCACAAAACAGATCTAAAACATTGAATTTTTCAGTACTCACAGATGACCTATCCCCCAATCCATATAAGAACATTAGTTCTATTCAATTTTAACGTCTTCAGAAAAAAAGTTCAATCTAAATGCATATTATAACACTAATCGACAAATATAAATATTACTTAATGTAAGTACAATAGTAAAACTTTCACTCCTGTATATGAAAAAATGTTTATTTATAGATAGATTTACCTATAAAAATATAGTAAAATATGGTTAACTGCATTTCTAATGAAGGAGAGAATTATATTGCTATTCACCGATAATTTAGAACAAATTATATTTAATAGACATCAATATGTAGAATGTGATGAATTAATCATTATTTCTGGATATGTAGGACCTAGTCCAATTCAAAGGTTGTCCACACTACCTATTAGGACAACTGTAGTTTATGGGATGTATGGAAGTGAATCGATTTCATATCGATTACATAATGCATTAATAGGATTAAATAATCCTCCACATACTGAAATACTTTATTCAAACATACCAGTTCATACAAAGTGTTATATTTGGAGACGTAACGGGAACATTACCTATGCTTTGATTGGGTCTGCTAATTTCAGCACAAATGGTTTAAACATCCCCCAAAGAGAAGCACTTGCAGAAACTACTAATGATACATTTGGGGAATTAAACAATTATATATCAATGGTACTTTCCAACTCTGTACAATGTAATACAGTAATTATTACTCCAACTATACCAAGACCTGCTATAGTCCCCCCTCCAACTACACTAGGAAACGATGTTGGAACTAATATTTGCTTTATGGAATTATACAATCCAAGGACTAATGAAGTGCCACCTAGCAGTGGTCTGAATTGGGGGTTTAGTGCGGGTCATACTGTACCCGGTGATGCTTATATTACTATACGCACCTCACATATCCGGGAGTTCCCAAACCTTTTCCCACCTAAACAAACTCACCCTACTAGCAGAGCAGCTGGAAGACCTCATAGACAGAACGATTCAGTTGAGCTAATTTGGGATGACGGTACTCTAATGAATGCTCTTCTTGAAGGTACTCAAACAGTAAGTGATTTACAATATCCTAAACAATTAAGTTCTTTCCCTAGTAAGAACACTTTAGGTGCTTATATAAGAAGAAGACTAAGCCTTTCATCGACTGATCCAGTTACTAAAGCTGACCTTGATCATTATGGTAGAGATAATATAAGCATTTCTTTATTACAAAATGGTGCCTACTTTGTCGATTTTTCAGTATAAAGGAAATAAATAAGGGAGTTTATATTGTTTCTCCTATCTTGATTTAAACGAGAGATACGTTTTCTCTAGGAATGATAGGAAACTATCATAATTAAAATCATAATATGCTAGGTCATCATTACAAAACATCATATGTATAGCATCCGTATTCTTATTTAACCAAAAACAGGTTTTCCTGTTCCTACCTTGTTTTAATGGGATTTTAGTTAACTGTTCAATTTCATTCTCTTTTATACTATCGATTTTTAATATCCATAACAATGATAAAATGTGGTGTCCGCTCATCTCGACGATCATTCATATCTACCTGCATCCAACGTTTGTCAGGTATGCTTTTTAAAAAGATGGAATAACCTTCATGTCTGCTAAAATCTAAATTTTTTTCGTAATTAGCGACTACTGTTTTTATAAAAGCAGTGTTTATTTTCTTTGGGTAAGAATGGTTATACACTTTAAGACCTCCATTTTCGTTTATTCTATTAATATTGCACACTAACTAGCATATACCCTCAGTAAGCTATGGATGACAACTTTAATGCGGAAACTACACTTCACAATTACTAATAATATAAGAGACCCCTGTTCCGTTAACAAAAATTACGGTTAAAATTAAGGAAAGGTTGAATTGTCATTATAAATTCCCTATAATCTTTATTGTCCGGAATTGTAATGGCTGCCTTACATTCATATTCATCTAATTTAGGCATGGAGAGTGTTTTCGCTGTGGAAAAAATCAATTCATATATTTGTATCTTTATTTGACTTCTATCATATGGCTTACTGTATCTCTTTGAAGAAGAATCGGAACTAGTTCCCCCCTACTGCCACTATAAAAAGTCTTCTTTCCTTATTAGAAATAGTTTTTTCAGCTATAATATCCTTTCCTGTATGCCTTATTCCTTTTTTTCGGATCCCAAGTCATTCCAAACAACATCACAACAGAATATCTAGGGAAATATTCTAGATGACTCAAAAAGAAATGCATCGAATGAGATCTTTAATATCAATTTTTGATGACATTCTTCATCAATCATAAAGTAAATATAGAGTTGTTATCAAATTGTTATCAAAACAGTCTTTCACATGGAAGCAAACAAAAAGGGCTTCAGCCTAACCCCCTGAAACCCTTGATATTACTGAGCTTTATATATGATAGCGGTGCTCGGGGTCGAACCGACACTCCAGAGGAACAAGATTTTGATGAGTCGTACTAGTTTACCGGTTATTCCATTATTTAAGTCTTTATATTGATACAACTATATTTCAGGGGAACTGAACCTCGACTAAATCTTCCCGAAAGTTATACGTCTCAAAATTGCAACCAACTAATATTCGTTTTAGGACTGACAAGTAATACTATATCGCAACCAACACAATTTGTAAGTAGACTAAATCAAATATTTATTTAGCCAACATCTCTGTTTTTTCTATGTTTAACTTCTTCCATTATAGTATAAAAACTTTCCTCTAAGTTAACATCAAAATAATTTGCGAACTTAGTGATATAGGCAAACAATCTGCAAATTCTTCACCCAATTCTTCCTTAATTGAAGACTTCGCTAATTCAAACGCTTTATCCACATCCATACCTTCATTTATGATTGAATGTAGTAATTTTGGGCATCCATTTTTGTTTCTTTTGATTGCAAATAATCATTTTTATTAATAATTAGTTTATCTTTTATTACAAGTTTTATTAAAATTTGGCACATGAGAAATATCAAACTCATATGTGCCTTTGTTAAATTGCTATAAGACATTCACATCAATAATATAGTCCTTGATGTTTTAAGTTAGCCACTATGTCAGTGCTTACTCTTACAAATAACATGTCATTATAGTCTACATGGCCATTTCTTAGGTTAGGAATATATTGTGCGTTTTGGTTCCAATCTTTTGTTTTAAGAAGAATTAAGTTATTTCCTCCTCTTCATAATCCATTTGGTACATACCTTCTTTGCAAAGGGACAAATACGGGCAATAGCGACAGTGCTCTCCTGAATTAGGTACATGTAATTCTATCCCTCTATTTTCTACTAAATCTCGATCATTACTAGCATAGCTATTCGGTAGTAATTGCAAATAGTTGATTGCCTGATTATAGTTTCTACCTTCCGCTGTTTTATTTTTTGTAGGCTTAATATATCTACGTTTATACGCGGCTTCATATAAGAAATCTCGTTTCAACATATTCCATTGTGGAAACCATTCATCAACAACCGTTCGTACACCAGTGTCTGGGATAGTATCTTTATCGACTAATCGATCCAGTACATCTATAAAGTTTTGATACAAAAAGCCATGGTGGAAATCGGATTTAAAGGTCGTATGTTCATTTAACACGAAACTAAAAGTAGCTCTTTTGCCACAAATTCTCGACTCAAGCTTCATCGATTCTGTCCAATCATAGTCCTCTACACCAACAGCAACAGGAATTTCTTTCATTCCTTCTGGTACAGCTTTTTCTTGTCGTTGAACAGATTCTGTTTCACAACCAAGTAATTTTAAATACAGTGCAAGCTCTAACCTAGATTCCTTCCCTAGTTGTTTTACATAAGAAAAACGAACATCCTCTGAAGAATGGAATAGAACATAAAGTAAGTAACGCGTAATCGAATTACTTTGCTTTTTTCGCTCTTCTAGTAGTTTGAATTCCGGAAAGTCTACTTCCAAATACTTGATTAATTCTCTAGAAACTGGCCAGACCGTGAACCCTTGATCAATAGGTAATGCTTTATGGTCGGCAAATGCTAAGTGAAACTTACGGTGCGCACGAAATGGGGCAGCGTCCGCATGATCAAACGAAAACACCTGTCCTGTGATTGGTTCCGCGTTATTGACTTCATCTAAAGTTCCACCTAAATAATACAACAAGCCTTGGGAAATGTCTTTTAAAGAAAATTCCATTACATCGTCTTTCAGTTCGGAAATATCTTTCATTAGTTGGCTTACAACTAACTTCTCCTCACCATCTAGATAATCAACAACCTCCATTAATAGATGTTTTTCGATTTTGTTTAAATGTTCCGTAATATTTATCTTTTCCTCATCCCATTTGGCAAACAATGTTTGGTGCAATTCCTGTAACGCGTCAATTCCATTAAGAATTTTCTCCATCTCAAAACTTTCTACAGAAAAGTACGATAGCTGCCTCATTGGCAGAGCGTGGAGTTTGTGAATTCGGTTATCTAAAGCATGTGGATTAGTTTTTAATACAAGCCTTTCCCACTTATTTTTCTCTAAGATTAGTTTAGTTATTTGCTTTTGCCAATCGGAAAATGACGTGCAATTTTTACAGTATGGTAAAACTTTTTCTAATGGCTTTACGTATTTTCTCATGTCTTCGCCTTTTACAATTAAACACCCTGACGAAAAGCATTCAAGCAAGACTTCAGCTGTTACGTGCTCATGAAAAATAACCTTGCCATTTTGCAGGTCATTCTTACGGTTTTTCATTTCGTGAAGACGATATAAGAAACGCCCAACAGGATAATCAATTAATTTCTTTTTGCTAGGAGGGACAAACTCATTGGCAATAAGCTGGATTTCAACTTCATCAGCCCTCGGCGTAAGTAAATGATAAGGTTCATCTGCATCTTCTTTTCCCCCATCACTTGCAAGGCGATCTTTTTCTGCTTCAACGAAATGGACCAAATCTGAGTACGCGTAAGCTTTCTGCTCAACTTTAATGGCCGATTCACCTTCAAGACTTTCAATTAATCTAGCTGCTAGTGGATGAATGGCAACATCGTCCTCTACTGTTTTAAGAGTGGGATAATGATTAACCTTTAGAAAAGTTTTTACTGTCTCAAACGTATTAGGAAACCTGTCATCATAAGGATTTAAAAATATTAATTCATACCCTACAGCTTCCAATTGCTTAAAAACTTTTTCCTGAATTGGAGTAATAAAGTAAAAACCATGTAATACTAATTTCATTTTCGCTAGAGAAGTTGTGATCGAATTTTGCCAGTTTTCTTTCACTAGGTTACTATTTCTCCGTTGAAAGTCTTTCGTTCTTTGATCATTGCCATTTTCATTGATTAAAGCATCTGCCCAACGATATATATAATAAAATAATTTTACTTCATCATTCAAAAAGTCAGAAAATAGATACAGGTCATCCGTTAGCATATGCTTCATTTCTTTCCATACGTCAAGAAATAGTTCTTCACTAGGATTTCTCCGTTCAAACGCTTCAAGATTTGAAGGAGTGACTCCTAGTTCTGTTAACATCCGTAAAGTTTTCAATACTTGAAGTTGGTTACGCTCCATCGCCTGTAAGATTAATAGATTGTCATTTTTGTTCCATTGTTCTGATATAACGTCAGATAGCTTTAGAAACTGTTTCAATTGCGCTATGGAGCTAGACCAAGCTTCTCCAGAAATTTCTGAGAAGAGCTCAGAAAATGTGATGATTGGGGCTTTGATCCAGCGATTATCTCTAATCGACTCCCCTAAACCCGTCTTAAGACTGCTAGTTGCGACAATATGCAAACAATCATTGTAATATTTTTGAAAAAGGGAATCTGACCGCAGTAGTTGTGCGGGTGCTTGATATGTTAAAACATTTCTATTCATCGTTTCCCCTCCTTACCGAATCGAATTAACTCTGACCAATTAAATAACATATTTTTTTGGTATTTTGGCTCTACACATTTCACTACTAAACGATGTTGCGCTCTCGTTAGTGCGACATAAAGAAGACGAGCTTCTTCACGAATACTTTCCTCATCCTCTGCCTTTTTTAAGTCCCCATAATTCGCAGACTTAAGGTCGTGATAGCCTACCTTTAACTTCCAACCAGCATCTATTTTCTCGTTTTGTCGTGCAACTATCATATTTTCTGTTGATTTTTTAATTAATGGCTTATCAGTATAAGGAATGAATACCGTGTCAAACTCTAACCCTTTAGCTTTATGAATTGTCATCACCCTAATTAACTTCTCGCAACCTGTGAAATCCACTTCCATCTCATCTTCGTCCCTATTAGTTATGATTTGTAATTCTAGCCAGTCACGTAGTGTGTGAATATTTAATTTGGACGATTCAACTGCATTGCTAGCTAGCTCCAACATACGATAGATGTTTAAGCGATATTTTTGAATGTCGTGTGCTTGCACGTTTTGTACCTTCAACACAGACTCATAAGGATTCTCAGTCAAAAAGTGATAAATAACATGTAGCGTTGGCTTCATGCGTAACCTAGCTTTCGCACCTACAAACCCCTTAACTTCTGATAAATTCATACCCGCTACTAACTTTTTCTTATCACCATCATTATCTATCCATTCAGCTGGATTAAATGATTTGCTAGAAAAAGGTGTTTGCCGAAGTGCATAAAAGCTTTCAGGATCTTCCTCGTACGTTAAAGCGTTTAATAATATTAATAAATCTCTTGCCGCATCCGAAGAATATAGGCTTCCTCCCGTTACAACGTCATAAATTAGGCTAGAGTCAGAGTTTCTTAATACATCTAAAATTTTTCGAATATCTTTAGCTTGATAGTTTGTTCTAACTAAAATGGCAAGTTCGACTGGCTTGTTATCCTTTTTATCCTCTTCATCCTGTTTAAGCGTTGTATAAAGTTGCTGTATTTCAGCTGTAACATCAAAGATCTTGGTAGTGACTTTATAAGGTTGTTTGTACTTTTGTTGTTTAATTGTCGGAATTAATCTATTGTCTTCCTTTCCTTCTGCATAAGGAAGAATTTGTTGCTTATCATTTCGCCAAACATCAAACATATCTTCCAGTGGATCTAATATCTTAAATGTGGTGCGATAATTTTTCTTTAATTTATATTCGCGGTTTATCTTTTCTTCTCCTAATTGTCTAGATAACAAATCAAAGGCTGTATAATTGGCACCTCTAAAACGATAAATGGACTGTTTAATGTCCCCTACCACGAACAGCTGTGCTTCCGTAATTTCAGCTAATGTTTTAACAATTTCAATTTGTACATCATCGGTATCTTGAAATTCGTCAACAAATAAAAATTTAAATGGATTACTCATCTGCTCTGCATTTAGGAATGGCTTTATAGTTGCTAGCTTTTGAGTTAAATCGTTAACCGTAAACACATCTTGTTTAAGTTTTTCTTCTGTAAATTGTTGTTCAGATTCTTTTAGCACATGCTTAAACAAGTTATAGTAGACTTTTTCCATGTCGGCAGATGGTGATGTTCCCCAACGAATGTCCTCATAATTATCAAGAACTATTCCTTTTTGTTCTAGCTGAGTCCAAAAGTTATCTATCAGTTTGACTAGCTGATATTCCTTTACTTGCCCTAAGTCTTGATAGCTGAGTTTTTTATTACTAATGTATTGATCAAGAATGTTTGCTATTAATTCTCTGCGTTCAACGGTCAAAGAACGTACCGCAAAGTTCCTACTCATCCCAAGTTCCGAACTAAAGTCTTGAATTAATTTTCTTGAGAAAGACGGAATAGTTAAGATTAACATCGATGTGACTTGTTCCATCCACGTAATATAACGAGTGTTATTTGTTATTTGAAATAAGGCAAACAATCGTTTAGACAACTTAGATTTCATATTGTCTGCGGCTTCATTTGTGAACGTTATCATTACTACTTCTTGCAAATTATCAATTCTATTCAAGTGTAGTAAGTAAATTATCCGCGAAATAATAGTTTCCGTCTTTCCGCTGCCCGCACCAGCTTCTACGATTAAATGTTTATCTATGGGTGCATGCTCCGACAAATACTGCTCGTAATTAAACGAAGTGGCATTACCAATTGATTTAAGTACGCTGTTGTTTGGCTTACCACACTCTCCATCTACGACAACGAATTCATAGTTTTTAGCCTTATCCCACACATGCACTCTTAAAGAGCTTATTTCTTCATGATTATTTGGTGAAATCCACTCTATACGAACTCCATTTTGACGCATTTCCTCAATCATACCGATATAATCTTCTATCCTCTTAGCACCAACATAAACAAAAGAATGCTTTGCAGTAGTACTAGTTAGTTGAGACGTTTTTTTTGATATTTTTCTTTTCATTTGTTTTGTTTGGATCGCTGCCGGTAATATATATTTTTCTTCATCTAATTTCTCTATTGTTGGAGACTGCGATTTCATATGATTCGCAATTAAAACAACATCTTGAGAACTATATGCATAAAAAGGATTTTCTTTGTCACAGATATTTACAGGATAAGTCTTCGAACCAAATAAGGGTAAATAGTAATCCGGATATCCAGGATCGACTCTACGCCGTTCAGTTTGTTTTCTTTTTAAAGCTATGTGATTATCGTTGCCAACAAACAACTGTAATCCTAATTTACTTTGTCCCTTCGAAACAACAAGATCCTGCTTCGCTTCAATATCATAGGCATAAGATAACAGAACATGATCGAATTGCTTACTTTCGACTAATTTAAAATAAAAGTGTAAATCTCTTACTAGAGATTCATACGCTTGGTTTACTCGGTACACATAGGCAAAAAATACAAGTTGTTGCTGCGAAACATCCTCATAATATATATCCATATATTCCTTAATGAACTCTTCATTGGAAGGTAAATTTTTCATATCGATAATTAGATCATATAAGAAGGAAACAAAAATAGGCATCTGCTCCTCTCGAACACTAGGATGCCTAGATACTTTAGCGTATTTCTTTTTGTAGTTTTTTTTAATACTGTCTTCAATCCTCTTAGAAGAGCGTAAAATGCTTATTACTTTTGACTCACGCGTATCAACTATACTACTCAAAATATTACCGCCTTTGCTGAAAAAATATATAAACTTTTGGAATATCACATAGTACTATTATATAAAATAATTACCAATAGACATCTCTCATATAGCAAATTGTAATTTTTGTAAACAATTACGTTTTTACTATATTAACGTGACAATTTCCCTGCATATCATTGTTACCGTTATTTTGCAAAAATCTAGTTCTTTCAGATCCTAGAAAGATAACACCTGAGTAATTTTCACTAACCCCTCAAATGACGAATTGCTCAATCATTTGAGAGAAAGACTCTTTAATCCCTTGGTTTGATTGCTGAAAACTTTGAACAACTGGTTTCATCGCTGATTCAAATGCATCTGTTAAGAGCGTTTTCATGTGATCTGCTTGACTCTTTGTTACTTTATCAAGTCGATTTAAAAACAACTCTTCATCATCGGTATTTAATAAATAATCCAATTTCTCAGCATGCCAATCAATATGTTCTTCCAACTTTCCTTGGTTTAACTTATCAATGAACGTCCATAAAAGAGATAAAGCAACACCAAAGACAGACGTGTAGAATGCAACCTCCATCCCACTAATAAGTCCTGTAATTCCCTCACTCAACACTTCAGAACCGCCATCAATTTTCAACATGGATAATCCTGCTGAAAGACCTACGAATGTCCCAAGAACCCCAATACTAATATGCAGTCCAGACATCAAATCGAGTAGCGAACGATAACCCATTTGGTGATTCATAATGTCAAAACCGAAAAATGGTTCAACTTGAATTCGTTCATCCTCATTCTTATCTTTTGACCGACGCTCATAACGCTCCCACAACTCTTTAAATTTAGAAGGAGGCGCTTCTGAAAAGAACGAGCTAATTTCTCGTTCCGCCTTTGCTACATCATCTTGGTTTGTTCGGTTCAATCCTTCAATCTTCTTGCGTAACCCATTTAATTGTTTTTTCTCTCTTCCAACTTTTACAACCCCCCAGATAACAAAAACCACTAAAAAAAACACACCCTGGAAGAGCATATAAAAGGATGTGAAGGTATCTAGCCCAATGGATTCAATCCATGTAAAGAAACCTTTAAATATATCAAACATAAAAGTCATATATTTATTCACCTCTAATTTCCATCTAATAGAATCTATCAATGTCTATTTTACTATATTTATGACAGTTCGTGGTAGAAATCCAAAAATAATTACAGGTAATAGACAAGTAGTTTCTTCCATAAAAAAGTGACGGAACTCTTCTTTGGATATTCCGTCATTAGGTCCATATTCAACTTATTTAACACTAACTCGATTTTTTCAAGTTTATCAGCTCTCTACCAATATCGGACCGTCCATTTGCTTTGCTTGTTAAAAATTTGTATGAACAATCTGCATGATTCGGTCAAAGTGATTGTCTTTACAAATCCCTTGAAATCCTTTTAATCAATCAACTTGCTTCAGCTGATATAGATAAAAAAATTGGAGAACGCCTGTTTCTTGATTGAGGATAGGATAAGCAAGAGTATCAATTGTTTGGCAGATGCAGAAAAAAGAAGTGTTAAAATCCAATTATTTAAAAATGATAGCAAGAACAAAAAAAGCCACTGGATTATATTCAGTGGCTTAAATGTACAAAGTGCAAATTATAGGCAACAGTACTCTTCATTAACTATTTAACAAGTCGTTAAAGGTCCATCCCTTCTCATGAAATATTTTAAGAAGGAAACGAGCCCTTGTCCCCCCTACATATAGATCTGTTGAGGTACAAACTCGGCTGTTTTCCTTTACTCCAATAATAAAAACTACATCAGCTTCCAAACCTTTAAATGCCCTTATGGTACTAAATGCTATTCCATCTCTTCTTCCATCAGCAAGGGAATAAAGTTTCCAAGAGCCATCTCCAAGGCGGTCTGTATCCTTTAAGCAACTATTTTCCTTTTTGTATGGCGATAAGATAGTAATTCTGTTTGGCGAGAGCCCTTGGCTTACAAGTTTATTTATTTCCTTTTGGATTAACCGTTTTTCTTCTGTTGGGTCACTCCATGAAACATAATCAACCGGGTCCCCGCCAGTAATTCGATATCGTAGCTTTGTGTTCTCAATCAGTGGTTGTGTCCACTCATTTATTCTTTGGGTATTTCGTAAATTGATGGTCAGCTTTTGCTTAGACATTTCAAAAACTTTTAAAGCATTAAGTCCATTTCCAAACAAGTTTTGATGACGGTCAGCAAAGATATAGAACTGACCATCTTTTTTTAGCATTTCATCTAAGCATATAAACCAGTTCTCATTAAAATCTTGACCTTCGTCTACAAGAATTGCATCAAATTTCTCATCTTCGCTTTTTATGCTATATAAATCAAAGACTGTATCTGGAAGTGTTTCATCATAAAATAGGCGCTTATCCTTTGGTGTATTTAATACCATTTTGTTGTTGTTTAGGACATTAAGTAAGAAATCATGAAAATTATTGATAATAATATTCTCATGTTCACAGTGCTTTTTAAGTAAATTTACTAATTGTTTGTTATAACAGGTTAACAACACTTTTTTTCCCTCTATAGCTAAATCCATTGCTTTTTTCATAGCTATAAAGGTTTTCCCTGTACCAGCAGCACCGAAGAATATCTTTCGATCGTCTTCCTCTGTTTCTTCAATTATTCTTTCCTGTTCTTCGGTTAGTATAATTTCGGAGCGACTGTGTAGTAAATTTAGTCTGTCATCCAAAGTAGAATACATACGGAACGAAGGTGACAACACTTTTTTTATAAGGTTTCCAGTTGCTTCTCTTGGTGAACGTGTATCTACATTAGCAAACATACTTTTAAAGCTATCTTCTAAATTCATAAGTTCTTCGTAAGACCAACAGCTGTTTTCATTTAAATCCTCTGGCAAATAACCCGATTTACGAACGGTATCTGGAAAGCATAATGCATACCTGAAATTTAGCGGAAAGTCTCTATCATTTAATTTCTTATACCGATTCAATATGGAAAACATTGCATCCCGTGCTTGTTTAATTGGGTCCTTTCTCAGTGTCTTATATTCACCGGCACTTACTTCTTGCCAAACTCCATTAAAATAGTGGATGTCTCCTTCTTTCACTTCAATTACTGCAAAACCAAGTTTCTCGTGTACAATGACAAAGTCTGCTTCTCTCAGTCCATAAGGGTCGTCTCGATTATCCTCAAGGGCATACTTATAAGAATAAAATACTGTGTAAGAATCCGGGAGCTCTCGAGATTTTTCATAAAAAAAACGTTCTCCATTATTACTAATTGTTTCCGGCAATATATCAGGAACCATCTTTGCCATTTTTTTGCCCACCTTTAAAAGTAATTGCTTATTCTATATAATAGGTTGTCTGTAATAAGATGGAATATTTAAAAAATCTAGTTTGAAATTATTACAATTTTATTCTTCAACTATAAACTGCCTTAGAAACTTATCCATTGGTCCATCTAGTATTTCCATATCTAGCAGGGGTTCTACGGAATCGATATTAACGATCGCTGATTGAATGATAAGAACTTCATTAGTATATTTTAGAAGGTACCCAGCAGAAGAATCTTCATAAATAGGTAAATCTTTAATTGGTTGGAAGGATTCCGGAACACTCTCTTCATCATAAAAATAATCTTCAACTTCGTCTTCTTCTAAGAATAAATAAGATTCTCCGTCTATACAATCTATTTCTTTATCTATTCTACTTGAAGAGAAATTTACATATACATATTTTCCACCCTTTATTAAGTCGTTCATAATTTGTTCGACATCATAGTGAACCATTTCATCGTCATCAACCTTGGATATATTTTTAAAACTAAAGACACTTGGATTCATTAACTCTTCTTCATATTCTAATACGAACTTAATAAACTCTTTCAAATTAAACTGTTCCAAATTTTTGAATTCCTTTTCCATTTTTGCTCCTCCATAGATGTAATATTTTTTCAATTCTACAATTTTATTTTAATTTATATTAAACATAACTTCACCTTCCAAATTTATGAAATTTCATCGTGCAGAAAGACAAATAGGGACTAGAAACAAGCAAATAACTTTGATTATCGGAATACTTCAGATCATTTCTAAGTAAAGTATCATTTTTTTCACAATCACATCTATATATTCCAATGTTTCCTTTTAGTATGCCATTCTGTGTTTTGATTTTTGGACATAAAAAATCTCCTCAAAAATTGATTTGAAGAGATTTTTGTATCTCAAAATCTACTTAAAATGTTGACGTTATTTGACGCTTACGTTTATAAGAAATATCAGGCGTACGTTGCAGCCTTTAGGAGTTGTTAACGATTCTAAACCTTTTTGAAGTAGAATGGTTTATCAAATCTGATACGCTGCTAGTCCCATAGATAATCTAAGTTTTTATTTTAAGGTTTTGGGTTAATACTTATCTTCAAAATTTTTTAGATATCTTATATGTATTATTTTATTCCATTTATGAGATAATGTTTGTATTGTGTTTGGAATATTTATCAGTGTTTTTTATATTTATCAATTATTGTTTTTCGTAGTTCATCGAGTTCCATTTCACCATCAACATATCTTTGCAATAAGGATCGATTTTCCTTGGTTAACAGTTCAGCTCCCAATAAATTCATTGCTACTGCATCAGCGACTAACTTTTCTCTTTCTGCTTTTGTGGTATTAGCAATACTGTATTTATCCATTACCATCGTTCCTTTCGGATTGAAATTAATAACTACATCTTAACATAAAAAGAAGATTTTTTACTTTTTATTACATTTCCAGATTAATAACTCTTGAAATCTCCTATTCCATAAAGCGACTTCTTGAAATGTTTCTATACATAGCAATAACAGATTTATTCTCTTTCTCCCATTCTGGATTCCGCAACATTGGAATCTTATAAAAACCTTCCATCTGGGTCATTACTTCAACTAATTTCAGAGCTTTACTATCTGGAGAACTATTAGAGTCCATTATAGTTTCATACTCATTATTTATTTCAGATAACCTCAATTTAACTACTCCTTTGCTTTTAGATACTCTTTTAACTTTGCAATAGTATTATCTTGGCCATATACTTCTGTATATTCCTTTATGACAGTAACTAAGCGACGATCAACAATAATTTTAGCTGCATCCCTATTCGTTATCTTACCAATGAGTTGATTACAAACATCACGCATTAAAGCTGTTCTTGTCACACCTTTAACATTAAGCTCTTTTACAAATTCGTCTAATATACCAATTGCATTATTGGATATTCCAATCCGTATCGCTTCAGGATCTTCAGGCTTTTCTAACAAAAGCGTGATATTCTTATTAGGCTTATATTCTTCAATGATAAACCGTTCAATGAGTAAATTCCGGTCCCGAAATACCGCAAACTGATTTAATAAATCTTTTGTGCCTTTTTCAAAATAATAAGATGATAAATGTACCTTCCTCTCACTTACCGGAATATCAGTTGTTTCTAACTTTCTAATTAGTTGATCTAAAATATACCGCATAAGCAAAGAGCGATTGGCTTTAAAACCTTGACTTTCTATATCTTTAATTAGTTGATTCAATTTCGTATTTGTATCTTGGTCAAAAGCAAATAATTCTACCTTCATATTTCTTTCACCTTGTTCCATTACAACAGACAAGTCTTGAGGTAACATAAAATCATTTAAAATAAAGTTACGCAAAATTTTTGATTGTACGGATTTATCGACAAGATTTTTATATTGTTTGACCTGGTCTTCAAATAAATTAAAAGATGTTTGTTTTAACATACCTAACCCCAACTTCTTTTATCTACATTTAGGTTTTACATGTATAACTTTTCTTCAGTTTCAGTATAATCTGTATCGATTCCGTATTTTCTTAATTTAATGGCGCTGAGAGCTAACGTGAAATTCTCATCATCCAAATTACCAACTAAATCCAATGCAGATACTTCCTCATTATTATTAAACAAATTCACAGCTAACTTTGCCAATGTACGCAATCCAGAACTAAAATCCTCCGCTGCAAGCATATCCTCTGAACGAAAAGAACCATCTACCCCTTTGAAATACTTACTTGCCTTGCTATATAACTCTTTATTACCGCATAAAAGATAAACTACAGATAATATCCTCTGTTATTTCTGTAATGCTGAGCCATTTTATTCACTCTAAAATCCATATAAACATCCTTATGAGCATCGTTTAAAAATTTTACATTCATTTTATATTCCTCCCAATTTTTATAGTGTTTAAACACTATAAAAAAAAAAATACTCCGATGAATAATCGGAGCTATTAGTAGGTAATGTTCAATACTCTAGTACAAAGAGTATCACTTACATTATAGCCGATTATATAACATATAAAAATGTATCTTCTTCACTATTTTGAAACAATTTTCATTTCTTTTTAGTAATCATCAGTAATACTTTATCATTATAAACTCTGTCTAAATAATTAATAAGGTAAGTGTCCGTAATATTAGAGGGAACGTATTAGGCATTCCTACAAGGTAGGATTATGGCTTGTAGGAATGCATACTTTGTAATACCTACAAATGCTTTTCGACTCGTTCGGTATGGCGGGAACCGCAAATGGAACAGGAACTTACGGAATGTCGGCGAAGTATGAGCCTTACAGACCGTGTTATCGGTCCATTTAATGCCGATGCGACACGTAGGGACTGTTAGAAAGCGTACTTTATTTTCTTATAGTCCGTAGTGCTACCGCCAAATTGAATTTTGTTTATTATTACAATACAAAAAAAGGAATCCCAACATTCTAAAAAATATTAGGATTATTTAAGTGTAACGTTTTAGAATTCATATATTGTTGTAGTAAGATTCTAGTGTTAAAGACTGATGCTAGTGTAACAAGCATCAATATATTTATTAAAAAATTGTCAATATAAAAATAATTGAATCAATTTCATAAAGCCTAACTCTAGAATATTATTAGTACCCAATTTAGTTCATTGATTTAAAAATTTTGATTAAGCTGTCTTAAGACTCTGTTTTTCAGACATTGTTTTGGTAATCCGGTCGCAAGCTAGCTTCGCTGCGTTATATACTAAATGTGTCAAATCAAATTGGACTTTTGCACGTTTTCCTGTACGGTATCGCACATTGTTTAACTGAAAAAACTCTTTGAGATAAGCGATGACACGTTCTACTGCACTTCGTTGTTTATAAATTGTTTTCCATGCATTTGAACCACGCGCGGGCGCTGTATAGCGCCACAAATCTGTTGTAATTTTCACTTTGTAAACCTTCTGGCATAACGTATCTTCTGCCAAAGGACAGTTTTTACACTCTTTAGGTCGTGTGTATTTCAAGGTCTCATACTTACTGTCGAAACTATCGTATCGATAGGAAAACTCTCGGACGCAGGTTGGGGCGAAATATTTATCAAAGCCTTCTGTCTCCGATTCATTTTTCTTATTATAGGCAATCACAGATTGAGACTGCATGCGATGAATCTGTTGATAAATAGCTGGATAATCATACCCTGCATCAAGCGTCATATAAAAAACCTTTAGGCCAGAAATACGCTCTTGAATGCCTTTTAGTAAAGGGAGCGCTGCTTTTCCATCATTCATATTTCCAGAAGAAAAGAAAGACTGAAGGATGTATTGACTTTTCGTGCCGACGGCAAAATGACCTTTATAGCCAAACCAAAATACGTCCTTCCTTTACTATTTTTCTTAATCCTCCACTTAGGGTCAAGAGGAGCCACAGAACGTAATTCAGTTAAAGGTAAGTCAAGTTGGGCCTCAATCTTTTTCTCAAAAATCGGCAGTCTCTCTTCTCTTATAGCTCGTTCTTGGAGCCATTTGTCCTTCTCTTCGTTGGATTTGCGTCCACGTTTCTTTGCTAGATTCACTTTTTTTTCTTCTTTCGAAGGAGCTTGGTCACGAGCCTCGATATGGGTCGCATCAATAGCTACCGTGTCATCTGTGATAAATCCTTCGGTAATCGCTTGAATAAGTAGCAATTCTTGTACACGTTCAAGGATAGTCGATTCCTCAATTTTAGAAACCATTCTTGAATAAGAAGCTTCTGATGGGATCGCGTCTGATAGAAGGAATCCGCAATCCAATCTGAACATATAATCATGTTTCAGGCGCTTAATTAAGTCTTTTATCGTTGGAATTCTTTCAAGTATCCTAACGACAAGCGAATAAATCATAGCTGTATAATTTAGCTGAACAGGCGCACCGTAAAGGGCTTTTTTAGAAATAACATTCAATATCGGATAGATATCAATCGTCGATAATACAGCTTCAAATCGATGGATAGGTTCTAATTCGTATAAATCTTGTAGTTCAAATAGGCTTCCTTGTCGTATAATGGTCATAGGGAGTCTTCCTCCAGTCTGAGAGTTTGTTTGGTCACTTACTCATTCGACTTTT
Source organism: Alkalihalobacillus sp. LMS39 (assembly GCF_022812285.1). Classification (NCBI taxonomy): domain Bacteria; kingdom Bacillati; phylum Bacillota; class Bacilli; order Caryophanales; family Bacillaceae; genus Alkalihalobacillus; species Alkalihalobacillus sp. LMS39. The sequence continues at coordinate 1,134,355 of NZ_CP093300.1, read as the reverse complement.
GGGGAGGTACTCCTTTTTTCATGTCCTGAAATCCTTGTGTGGCTTAGGATTGAAATTATGAAATTTACTCAACTATAGTAATTATTTAAATTATCAATCCCTATAACACAATAACCCTCTAATAGTAATCTTTTTGAAAGATGCATCCCTATAAAACCAACACAACCGGTTATTAGAATTTTCATATTATCACCTCATTAAATAAACATCCATTGCTAGCGTTTTCAACCTAGGATGTAAAGTTTTTCACAAAAAAAGAGCATTTGATATATATTTATATATATATTAAAATTAAATTAAAAAGTAAGTAGGGATAGAATGTATTTATCATATAGAAATTATAATAAATTGAAAAAATTAATAGAAAACACAATAAATATATCTATATTTAAAGACATAACTATAGTTTTAATTGATATTGACTTTTTTAATAGTACTGACATCCAAATAACTAAAGAGTATAAAATCGAAAAAATTTATAATTATCTAAATAGTCCACAAGATTTTAACTTAATATATTTGGGTAGAGATGAATTTGCACTTATTTTTGAAGCAATTCCTATAGATGGAGTTATGTCTAAGCTACTTGATTTAAAAAATAGTTTTTATAAGGTCCTTAAAACCTCTTTTAGTGCAGGGATTGTTGAGTATCCCAAACATGGAGAGGATATCGTGGAAATCCTCAGGAATTTAGAAGAATCAGTATATCAGGCGAAAAATGATGGGAGAAATAGTATTTCTATTGCAGACACTAAAAAGTTAAAACTTAAAAGTAACTACTATACACCTATTCAACTATCACGATTAAGTATTTTGGCAAGAACAACAAAAAGATCTGAAGCTTCTTTATTACGTGAAGCACTAGATGAACTTTTAAGAAAATATGAAGTATAGAGTTTAATTATTGCTTAACCAAATTTATTTAAGATATTAAGTCACTAGTGTTGTATTAATATTAATTGGAGATTTAATTTACAATAGAAGTACAGGTGGTTCCTGTCCAAATCCAATGTAAGGGATAACAGCTATGGACAAGAATACACGACTTTCTTCATTTAAATGGTTTGCACCCATAAATATATTTTTAATGAACAAGTTGAAAAATATCAGCTTGATAAGTATACGAAAAAGCTAAAAACACTTTCATTTACAAAACTTTTTCTCTATGCCCATTTGAATCAGATGAAAAGCCTTTATGATCTAAATACAGCACAAGCTGATAAGGATTTACAGAAAGAACTTGGTTTTAAATCGATTAGTGTGTCTCAGTTATCTCGTAAAAATAAATCGATCCAGAGTTTTTATCGTCCTTGAACTTGTGCGTCTCATCCATCTGAAAATAGAAAAACGAAAAGGGGTAAACCCTATTAAAATCATCGACTCTAATACGATGCCACTTAACCTTACTCGTTAGCAGTGGGCTAATTTTCGAAAGTCAAAAGCTGGTGTTAAACTTCATCTCCGTTTAGTTTACGTTGATCAGGAACTATCTATCCTGAGAAAGCCATTATTACAAATACTGCCGAGCACGATCGTAACCAGCTTGAAATTCTTGTTGATGAACAAGACGCCATGTACGTGTTTGACCGTGGATATTATGTGGACTATGAACGATTTGATCGCTACACAGATGATGGAGTCTTTTTTGTGTAGACTGAAGAAAAATGCAGTTATTCGTGAGATTGAAACCTTTGATCTTCCAGAAGGTTTCTCGATAACTCCAGACAAAATTGGCTTACATTGGTACAACTCAAAAGAGATGTGAAAATGTGTTTCGAATCATTGAAACAGTTAATTTGAAAAGACAGCTTTTATGTTTGATTACCAATCGTTTCGACTTAACTGTTGAGGAAATTGGCGACATATACCGTTCAAGATGGGCCTTCGAGCTCTTCTTCAAATGGTTAAAACACCTGAAAAGCAAAACCTTTTTTGGTTATAGCGAAGAAGCGGTACACAATCAACTGTTTTTAGCGCTCATCACGCATTGTCTCAATGTTCTTATTCAACTCGAAACTAAAAGTAAGCAATCTCTTTTACAAATTACACGCTGGTTATAGAGGACCCTATGGCGCCCGGTAATAGTTTGGCTTAGTTACATTGTTCCTGGCGGGATTCCGTAAAAGAGAAAAAGTCGTTGTCACCTAAGTCTAATTGTATAATTTTACCAAATAGACAATGCTACCTTTCGCTTGGTGTTGTCTTTTTAGCTCATTTACCAGAAGGAGTAAATGACAGATTAATTAGATTTTAATTATCTGCTTTTATGCAACGCTAGTGATATTAAGTTTAATTTCACCTACCTCATCTCGTTAATAGTTTCTAAAATTATTTGTTCATCAACATATGTGGAAAACCAGCCATCCTCAAATTGTTTAACTTTTCCTATTCTCTCTAGCAGAACAAAGCGAATTTTTCCGTTTCTTACTTTTTTATCAGTATACATTTTTTGAAGAAGTTCCAAATTAGAAATATAATTCGGAACTTCTAATTTAAAACCTGTTCTTGTTAATAACTCCTTTATTCTATTATGTTCATCTTCTGTAATTAAATTTAATTTTTTAGAAACGTTTGATTGGAAGAGTAATCCAGTTGCAATTGCCTCACCATGAAGTAGTTCATAATTACTAAGTGCCTCAATAGCTCTACCACAAGTGTGACCGAGATTTAAAACTTGTCTTAAATTTGTTTCTTTTTCATCTCTTTCAACAACTTCGTATTTAATTTGACAATTCTTTAGTGCTATATACTCGCAAGTTTTGGGGTCAAGTATAAGCTGATCAGATATTATTAATTTATCAAGGTGCTTCTCTAAATATTCGAAGAATTGGTGATCTGAAATACATGCATGTTTTATAGTTTCAGCTAACCCACTTCTAAATTCACGAATAGGAAGTGTAAACCAAGTATCAAGGTCTATATAAACCTTTTTAGGTTGATAAAAAGTACCAATTAGGTTTGTGGCCACTGGTGTGTTTACTGCAGTTTTTCCACCAACTGAAGCATCGGCAGCTGAAAGTAATGTTGTAGAATAATTAATATATTCTATCCCTCTACAAAACGTACTTGCTATAAAACCTGCTAAATCTGAAACTGCTCCTCCGCCCAGAGCAATTATACAGCTATCTCTTCCAAAAGATTGTTCAAGCAGTTGATCTTCTATTTGTGCTTTAATATCTCTATTTTTTGATTTTTCTCCAGCTGGAAATGAAAACATGCTACATGTAAATCCATTTAATTTTAAATCATTGAGTAGTTTATTACCGTATTTTTCTTTTACGTTAGAGTCAGTAATAAGTGCATATTTTTCTACACCTTTTATTAAACCATTTTTCAAATCTTTTATTAATGTATTAAATAACGACCTACCAATTTCAATAGAATAAGAATTGTCCACAACTCTTTTAAGTTCAACATGAAACTTCGTCATTGTATATTCTCCTTTACAGCGAATTTAAATCAAGTAGATCCTTGACTAAAATAGGTTTTCCAGTAGAAATCGAAATATTACCTGCAATACCAGTTAATATTGAATATATTCCGTCTTTATGACAAGCTGACCGCTTATAAGGATCCTCATTAGGAGTACCAAATAGGTCTTCTAATAATAGCGGATCACCTCCCCCGTGTCCACCTTTTATTGGTAAGATATCAACTTCATAAGGTGGTTCATCTGTTGGAAAGACCATTATACTTTTTTCCTTTAACGCTCCCTCCTCATCTTTATTACCTCCAGAATTTATATATGGACGTTCAACAACTCTCATCTCGATTCTACCTTCACTACCTATGAAAGACACGATAAATCCTTCCCAGGGAGAATAAGCATTTAATGAATAGTTCATAATAGTGTTATTTTTATACTTAATTAAAGCATTCAATGTATCTTCGATACTAATACCATCACTAAAAACATTTTGATCTCTAATATAACCATCTTCGTGCTCAGCATCTAAATACATTGCCTTTAAATGCGGATTTTTTTCTAAGTTTATAGCAAAAGGATCATACATGGCATAATTAGATCCATGATAACGTGAGGAAAACTTAGTTATCCCCCGTTTTTCTGCATTTTCTTTACCATAAAAATTTAATCCTCCGATAGCATATACAGTATCTGGGATCGTATTTAACCAGAAATTAATTAGATCGAAATGATGAGTAGACTTATGTACCAAAAGTCCTCCACTATTTTTTTTATCCCTATGCCAACGCCTGAAATAATCGGCACCATGTTGTCTATTAAGTAGCCATTCAAAATTTACTGAAAATATTTTACCAATTGTCTCATTCATAAGTAATTCTTTTATTTTTGTATTGTGAGGAGCATATCTATAATTAAAAGTTATTTTTAACTGCTTCCCTGTTGATTTAATAACATCTAAAATAGCTTGGCATTTTTCTATATCTACCGTTAAAGGTTTTTCCGTAATTACATCACACCCCAATTGCATTGATTTAATTATATAGGTATGGTGTGTTCTATCAATAGTAGTGATAATTATTCTATCTGGATTATGTGTTTTTACCATCTCTTCAAATTTATCCGGTTTATATGTAGGAACTTCTTGATAGTGATACTTTTCAATTAAAAGATGATTTGCATAGTTCATACGAGTTTGATTTACATCGCAAAATGCTACTAATTCACAACTGTCCATATAAGTTGTTGTAAGAGCTCTGTAATAAAATTCAGCTCTTCCTCCTGTTCCTACAATCACATATCTCTTTTTAGCATTCATAAGAAAACTCCTAATATTTAAAATTTTATCTATATATCATCAACCAAATATTACTTCGATAATGAGTCTTTTGTTATTTCTATAAGTCTAATTTTGAAGTAGTTCTTATCAAACTTCAAATATTCATTTTGTTCTTTTATTGTCTCACATTTTACTGCACCTATTAAGTACAAGGAACCATCCTTATAACACATTGCACTAGCCGCCCCAAAAATAACTAAATTATCAAGACCGTATACAGAACCGTGATCTTTTATATCTTTAGTTTTACTATTAAAGCTGATTAGTGTTGAAGTAGATTCAATTTCTTCGGAAAGTTTATAATCAAACTTCCCATCCGAAGGTAAATAATAAAAATTATTTTTATTTTTGCTTAAAGTTAGATTGGGATAAACAGATTTTGTATTTAATTTATTTAATTTTGCGACATTTTCAAATTGATTAGTTTCTTTATTAAATTTAAATAATGAAGAATCAGCTGCATTAATACCATAAAACACATTAGTTTCATGATCAAATTCTATACATCGCCACATCTTTCTGCCAACTTTATTGGCCCCTTGTTTTTTAACGCTATTCCACTCTTCAACTTCTGGTGATATAGAACTAAAATTAGTATTTATAAACGAAAAAACTTGATCTCTATAATCATATTTAAATACTTGATAACCTTCTTTACAACCATAAACAATTCCATTATTATCTAATCCTAGACTTCTACAAATGCTTTCTCCATTTAAATTTAATTTAGAAGAATAATAAATTTTTCTATTATTAATACTATAGTCTACAAAATAACCTGAGGGTGACGTTAAGATATAACAATGCATTCTGTTTTTATCAATTATCATTGTTACAATCCCTTCTCCTTCAATTAAAACACCATGATCCTCAACTAATCCTGAACAAGGGTCAAAACCTAATAATCTTCCTCCTTCATAATTAACACTTTGAGGAATACAGTTAGGATATGCAAAATGTGTTCCAAAGTAGTATTTATTATCAATACCTAAAAATAGATTTGTATGGACTTTTCCATGTGGAGTACTTCCTAACTTATTGTTCTTAATTTTTTCATCAATTGAGAATAAATATTTAATCTCCTTCTTATTAATATCGAATTGAAAAATACCCGCACTTTTATTTGGTTTATGAGTGCAAAGGGAAAAATACATATTTCCATCTAAACATTCGGATGAAAACCCCCAATAAGCACTATCAAACTCATCAAACATTCTATGATTATATAATTTTGCATCAATTATAGCCATAAAACTCCCTCTTTTTAATAGTTAAATGCTGTTTAAGAAGTTAAAGAAGCTTTTAAATCGTCTTCGAGTTCCTCCATCTCTAAACAAATATTTAGTGGTGTTAAAATAGATTTTTGATTTTCTAAACCTTTTGAAACTGCAAAAGCTCTATATGCCGCTAACCTTAGTGCTGAGACTTTAATCATTAATGGGATATATTTCAACTCACGCATGATAAAATCTCGTCTCACACTAAGATAAGATTCTATAAAACATTCAATTCCCTTTATATTTACTGTATCAATATCAGAGAAATGTTGAGCTGCCATTCCTAACTCTAAAGTAAGAGGTCCCAACCCAGCTTTACAAATATCAATAAATATTACCTTTTTATCTATACTTATTAGTGTATTTGTAGGCTTAAGTTCACCGTGTATGTAACCCATTTCTAATATTTCATTAAGTTTCCTTTTACACCACTCATTGGAATAATAATCAACTTTATCATTCAAAATTTTTAAAAAAACCTCCGAATTGGAAATTATATGATTATCTTTCTTATTTATAGCTTCGTCAATTCTAATAATTGCATTTTCATTTTTCTTAATTTTTTTTATTGTTCTAGCAGTATCAAAAATATCCTTCGGGAAGGTAATTATTTTCTTTGGTACGTAACCCAAAGATAGGTTATGAAGTTCAGCGGTTGCTTTCCCAAATCTTTCAATCATACAAAGAGGATATTTCTGGGTATTTCTAATAGGCATTGGATGATTAGGATTAACAAAAGGCCATATTGACATTATTTTTCCTTTAGTATAAGTATTAGAAAGACCATTAAGATATCCGTAAACTTTTCCATCCTTCCATTTATATGGTGCTAAGATTTCAAGATAACTATTTTTTTCATTTGAACATGAGAGGTACTCTGCAAACTCCACCATTAACCTTAGGTCTCTATTTACACTATGAGGACTTGTTTTTTGGTTTTCATGAATCTTTAAAAAATATTTCTTATGATCATAATCTTTCAATGAAAAGCAAGAATCAGTAGAGCCTTCCTCTATATAATTTAAGGTAGCTGGATTAAAACAAATACCAGATAGCTCACTTATTTCAGCTATATTTTGCACATCTATATTAGTAAAAACCGACATACAACATTATTCTCCTTAGTTCCTAATTATTTGTTATGACCAAAATTTATTAAATTTATCGATTGCAGGAGGAGCAACTGGATCAATAGATTTAATTCTATCACCTGCCAAAACTGCACTTATCCACTTCCTTGAATAATTACAAAAGCAACCCATTTCTGCTATTTCCTGATCTAACATATCAACAGTAAGAAGGTTTGTTTTGTTTAGATTACCTTTAACAGGACACCCTTTTGGAATCCCGCATTTATTAATTTGATTCTCACCACAGGATGCATTATTACACTTTATTCTTTCTATAACTTCTTTTTCTAATTTTTTTATTGTTGAGATAATTTTATCGTTATAAGTATTTTCCTTTTCTACATTCTCAAAAAGTGAATATATTAGCTTGTCCCTTTCAGACCAATTGAATAAGATACCCATTTCACGAATAACATCTGCTGGTTCATCACTAATATGTATTAAAGAAAGATAACGACTAGGACTACCTAATAAGGATCTTAAATCGGTACTTTTTTGCTTTTCTTTTTTTGCTGATCCTTTTCTAAGGCTTAAATCTACCGAAGCAGGATAATCTATAGAATTTTTAGGACCTAAGAAAAAAATTACAACTGAATTAGATAAACTAAAAATTCTTTCATGAATAAGTATACGGTCTATGCTTGCTTGGCTATAAGAATGACGCCATATTTCTCTGAGCATCAATCTGTCTATTTTTTTTGCTTTAAAACATATTGGCTTAAATCCCAACTTAATAATTATTTCTAATGCAGGTATTGCCTTACCTAGAATTAATGCATCTGGTCTAACTATAACTAAAGAAGTTTTATATAAAATATCATTACCTCTTATCACTTTATTTTTTTTTGAAATTTGAGAATATTGGTAGTTACTTTCTCGGAAAAAAGGATCACGTAAAAAACACTCTTTCTTCGCTGGGACTCTTGTAAGTTGATCCACCTCTAAAACATTTAGAGTTTTATTATCCAAAACTACACACTCCTTTTCATCTTAACCTTTTACTAAATTATACCCTCCATCAATTGTTATAATTTCACCAGTAATTGAATCTGATTTGGATAAAAACAGGAAACCATCCGCAATCTCTTCAGCGGAAACAAACCTATCTATTAGTGAATTTTCTATAAATTTATTAAGAATACTTTTCTCTATATTGTCATAATAAGGTGTTTGAACAAAGCCAGGTGCTACTGCATTCACTTGTATATGTGGTGATAGTTCTTTCGCAAGTGTCAACGTAAAATTGTGTAAAGCTGCTTTTGCAGATGAGTAAGCCATAACTCCTTCTCTTCCACAGTGATTTAACCCTCTAATAGATGTTGTGTTAATTATTTTCCCACACTTATTTTTAAGCATAATTCTTGCTGCTCTTTGTGAACATTGAACAGCACTAATAAAATTAACTTGTAAAACATTTTGCCAATGTTCAATACTTGAATCAATGAAAGGTTCACCCCCTAAAATACCTGCATTATTAATTAAAATATCTATTTTCTCATAATTTGTTTCGATCTTATTCCACATTTCTGAAATTTCAATTGGGTTTGTAAAATCCACTTGTATTGCGAAAGACTTACTGCCTACCTTTTCTATTTCCTTACATACATCTTCTGCACCTTTAGCATTTTTGTTATAAGTTATTATTACATCAGCTCCGTTTTCAGCAAATAACCTTGCAGTAGATCTACCAATTCCACTTGAACCACCAGTTATAACTACAGTTTTATTTTCTAACATTCCCTAATCACTCTTTCTTTTAATATTTTTTATCATTACATAAGGATTAAGTTGTACTCTTCTGTATTAATAGATCTTTTTAATATAGAGTCAACAATAATTCTTAGCTTTTTTGGATCACTCATTCTTATGTCCCAATACTGTGAAGAATCAAGAAATTCTTTTAATTCTAGGTAAATGTAACTCGAGGGACTACCTAAGGATAATTCAAACAGTTCCTGGTTTAAGGAATTTTTTGAAAATTCCTCTTTAAAGGAATATGTGATATTATATATTTCTTTAGGATCTATAAATGGAACATCATAATCTCGATATCTTCCATTCAATTCATTTTTCCAATATTCCCACCTTAGAGTATATTTTCTTATACAAGCAGATAATATTTCATCTTCTATTGAAAATATTTCTTCTTTATTTAATTGAAAGACAAATAAAACTCCTTTTGCGATTTCTAATATTTCTTCATAATTAATCTTATAATCACGAGTAATTCCAATAAAAGAATCGACAATCGTATTTGCAATGTTTTTAGCAGGGTTAGCTAAACATGAAAATGTGTAATCAAAAGAACCTTGGACTTCAGGCATCTTAGTTGAATTATTATAACCAAATAACAAATTTTCAGGTTTTATATCACTATGAATTACAAATTTCCTTGTATTGCGGTTCTTTTTGTTTTTAATCTCTTTTGCTAACTCTAATATTCTTATTGGGTCCCTATGTTCTATTTGATCTCTTAATGTTGCTGGGACATGTTTAAATAAGCCTAAATTTTCTTTTGCTTTTTCCAATACAAAAGTTGAATTTAGATAATTCATATTATCCTCTACACCAAAGAAACTTTTAAGTTTGGATATTGAGGCTTCTAGGGACCAATGATCATAATAGTCTTTTTCTTTGAATTTATAAGCCTTTGTTATATTAGATGTCAAAAGGGAAATTATGGAAGAGTGATAACCTAGTAAAAATGAAAGTTGCCTAGTGGAAATTTTATTTTCTTCTTCTGAATTAGTATGGATTTTTTCCATTAGATGAAAATAATTAAGTTTTTTATTAAATCCATATAATTCACCATTTCGTGTCTTGATATTTATTGGAGCATGTATACCATGTAATTGAGCTTCATTCATTACATAAGTTGAAAATTTAACATTTCCTTGGGGTTTTTTTTCATCTCCCCCTCTTTTAGGTATTTTTAAAACATACTTATTATTAATAATGTAGGTATCACCCAGAAAACCATTTAAGGGGTTTCTTTCAATTTTATATATTGATATATCATAATTTTCTTCAACTGTTTCACTAATAAAACTTAAGTCATTTACTGATAATACCATAAAATCACCCTATTCCCATATATTCATAATAAATTAATTTTTTGATTTATATTACATTTTTTGATATTATCATACAATTGAGAATTTTAGAAGTCTTTCATTTAATTAACCTTAAAATAATATTATTTATTACAATTTTTAACGGTCAAATTCAATATAGAAAAAAGCTAAAGTGCTATATGTTAAATTATAACTGATTACCGCCACTCGAATTTACCACCTACGCCATGTTTTTTACCACCGAATGACAAGGATTTTACCACGCTACGCCAGTGTATTTACCAATGAATAAAAAAGCCCTACAGATTAATATTTTAATAGTCTTTTAGGACTTTCTTTTGTGTTCAATTAGTTAGATTTGTTATCGAAGTATGTATTTGGCAAGAGAAAAATGTATAAAACGGCAAACCTTTTTGTAAGGCCACTTACCAACATAACTTTGTTAAACTATTACAACTCTCTTAATGCTAGTGACTCCTTCATTCGGTTACTATCACCCCCAAATAATACTAAGTGGGAGTGATGGATTAAGCGGTCTACTACCGCTTCGGTTAGGATAGGATCGCCAAATACATGATTCCACTGTCCAAATTGAAGGTTTGTGGTGATAATAATACTTCTTTTCTCATAACACAGTGAGATTACTTGGAAAAGCGACTCAGCTCCCTGCTTATGTAAAGGTATATATCCGAGTTCATCGAGTATCAATAAGTCTAGCTTCTCAATCCTCTTAAACAATTTAGTTAGTGTCCCTTTTTCATTGGCATCCAGTAGTTCATTTGCAAGTGAGGCAATGGTATAGAACTTCACTCGCTTGCCATACTTATGTATGGCATTGATTCCAATGAGTGTGGATAGATATGTTTTCCCGGCACCAACGCCACCGTAAAAAACCATATTCTCCTTTGTATCAATAAACTCGCCATCTAAAAGGTACTGTTGGCTCAACCCTTGTCCTAACTGGATATCTTGCCAATTGAAAGGTTTGCCAGATGCGTTTGGCAACGTTGCCGCCTTTAGTAAAAGATTAATCTTCCTTTCCTCACGTTGTTCTATTTCTTTCTCAAATAGAGTTAATAAATAGTCTTGAGGATCCTTCGGATCTAGTTTGTGAAAATTTTCGTATCCAACTGAGCTTTAAACGTTTGGCATATTCCTGAATCTTTTCTTGCATCATCCCTGCCTCCTTTTCAAGGTAAAGAAGGCATCATATTGGTTCATTCCGCGTTCCGCTAATGGCATTGCCGGAACACTACTTTTCAGCTTAAGAGTTGGTCTATGACCACGGCCATGAACCAGTTGATGAAAGACTTGCTTGATAGTTTCTGAAGATGGGTGACAACTCTCAGAAGCGATCTCTAAAGCCTCTGTAGCTATTTCTAAACGGTTACTTTTTAATATTGTCGATAATAAAAGTAATGCTTTTTTCTTTTCTTCAACCGTACATTCATCCAAATATTTTTGCCATGCTTCTGGAAGCTGACTATAAAATGTCGTGTACTTTAAAGCTGTTGGTCTCTTGGCCATGAGAGATAGATAAGGTTGCCAAATCATTGATTTAGTTTCTTCTCCATATAGCCGTTCATGACTTACGATTACTTCATAATTATCCGCAAGGATATCAATGCGGTTGTAGGTAACACCCACTAATACTCGTTGATTTGCATAACGCGGGGAAGTGGAATACCTTTTCGAATCTACAAGTACATAACCATACTTATCCGCCTTCAAAGTCTCAATACGCATTCCTGAGTATTCTTTAGCCGGTAGGTAGAGTAATGCTTCCCTATCTTCCTCAAACAATCTAGCAATCTCATTCTTCTTTTCGTAGTGTGAACGAAATCTATCATTCTCTACTTCAAGCCATAATTCTTTGTTTAACTTTTCAATTTGATAAACAGGTCGTTCTGGTAAAAAGAAGTTATTTCGTACATACTTAACCATTGCCTCTACATGACCTTTTTCATTTCCGGCGCCAGGATTACAAAACTCGTACTGAAAACCGTAATGTAAGGCGAACCTTTCAAAGCCTTCTGTTAGTTCTCGCTTACCTTGAGGAAGGATTTTTTTAACTCTTGGAGATAAGTTATCAAAACGTATTCTCTTTGGTACACCTTCTAAGTGGTAAAGAATCGTTTTAGTCCTTCTAGGAAACAATCCTGATTTTGAGATTCAAAAACTTGAACTAAGAATGCATTACTGTACGGAAAGGAAAGAACGAGATACGGAAGGTCAATCACCTTACCATTCCTTTTAAACGGCGCCTCCCCAAAGTCTACTTGAGCATCACCAGGTCTTGCCTCTAACGGAATCATGACCTTCGCTTTCGTCTAATAATTCCTTTTTACGTTTAGACACATACGCCCTTACAGTTCGGTCGGAGCCTTTAAAATTTATGTCTACATCGTCTACAAGCATTTGCCATATACGTTTGGCAGTCCTTCGGTATTTCTTTTTCTTCTTCATATCTTCTTTCAACCATTGATCGATGATATCCTTAACGGGGTCCATTACTGGTGCCGGTTGTGGCTTTACCCTCTTCGTTTCCGGTTGAAATTCCTCTAGGTCGGCATACTTCTTAACTGTTCTAACATCCTTATTCGTTCTTCTAGCAACATCCGAATAGGAATAACCTTTCGTGTTTACTTCTTGTCTGATATAATTAATTTCGGTCACTTCTAACATCTCCTAAAACTACCTCCTGCCAGTATTGGGTCCAACAGGAAGTGTATTGAATTTTTGAGATGTTAGCAAGTGGCTTTTTTGTGTAGGTGCCCTTCGGGCACCTACACAAAAGGGCGCCATACCCTACATATTTATAATGCCATAAACAATCGAAGTACTCCATGATCATTTTCCTCGAACCTTCCTAAATATCCTGTTCAGTCCAGTTATAAGGTAAATTCTCCTGTCCATAAACACTTAAAAGCTTTGATTTTAGTTCTTTAGGAAATGGATACCAGGTAAACGTCAAATAGTCCACACCTGTTCAATCAAGTGTGGACTATTTGACGTTTACAATTATACAGAAGGTAAAGTGGTAAATACCTTGGCACTTACTGGTACATTCTTTGTCATTCGGTGGTAAGAACTATGTCACTAGTGGTACATTCGTTGGCCGTAATCAATAACGAATGGCTTATATCACCTATTGCTAAATAATATCAAAATTTAAAATAAAAAACCTCTGAAGAATGCTTACCTAAAACGTTTTGATATGGTTAAAAATTCTAATTATTCGACCACCAACTTTAATTCCACTAAACTACTAAATCTTATTTTTATAAAAAGTTTCTATTTGTGTGTGCCGAAAAATAAATTTTATAAAAAATAATACCCTTAATAAAATGGCATATCTTATAAGTTAGTATATTAATAAATTTATAGAAAGGTTTCAACGGATATAATATTACCTCTTGAAAATTGTTTACTTATTTCATTAAGATCTCTAGTTGATATTTCTTTTAGATCATTTATAATTTTTTCTTTATTAATAATTTGATGGTTTATCGAATAATTTCTTCCTACCCAATAGGCCCATTTTATTGGATTACCGAATATAAATGATAATTTTGTTAAATATCTTTTTTTAGATATTTCTAATGATTCTTCAAATATTAAATGTATTAAGTATTTCATATATATATTTATTAATTTCTCTACTTTGCTCTATGGATGATACATACCCAATCGGTATTCAATCCCCAAGTTATAAAAACTAGGTTTTGACCATATATCATATACAAGCCCTTTTTTTCACGAATTTCTGAAAAAAGAACAGAACTTATACCATCACCTAATAATAGATTATACAAATCGTAAGGAAATCGAGAGTAAACATTTGAATTAGGTATTGCTATACCTGATAATAAATAAACTGTATTACTTTTATTATTATTTATAGGTAAATTAACATTTCCGGTACTAGGGTTTAGAAGGTTTTTTAAATTGCTGTTAATAAATTGTTCAAGTACTTTAAATTCACTTATTAATTTATCAACATCAAAATTACCAAAGCAACTGTTATAAATAAACTGTCATTTGTTAAGTATCGAAGATAATTTATTACATCCTCCTGGTTAATGGCATCAATAGTACTTTTATAACCAATTATATTAGTACCTAACGGATGATCTTCCCAAATTTTTGACCTTAATTTAGTTTTTGTGTATATTTCGTCATCAGAAGATAAAAAATCTATTTCATTATAAATTACTTTTTTTCATTACTAATATCAGTAGGTCTAATTGATGGTTCAGTTAACATATCGATCATTAATTTAGTTGCTTTATACGCTTCAGATTGATGACATTTAATATTTAAGCAAATGTAATCTGGAGTAGTGTGACCATCGAATTCAATCCCCCTATTTTCTAAAAACTGCGAGAATTCAATGCTACTTTTAAAATATTTTGGTCCTTTCATTAAAATGTGCTCAACAAAGTGAGCTACCCCTTCTTTATTAGGTGGATCATAAACTGCTCCTTTTAATAAGAATAAATTAAGTGTGAATAGACTTAATTCAGGTCTATTTAGGTATTGTACTTTTATACCATTATCTAATATTATACTTTTCATATTCAAAACCCCCGCATTTCAAGTACGATTCAAGGCTTATTAAGTCCTCTTCAGTTTCAATGCAATAACTACTTAATAAAAATGTACCTAGGGGATTAATAGAAATTACTGCTCCGTTAATTTTAATAAAATCCATGCTATTCGACTTAATATTTACCTCCTCTAGAGGAATAAAAGAAGTTAATATCCCCGATTGATATCTTTCATATGATTTAATTCTTTTAAAAAAGCCTAAAATAGGATAATTATTTAAATAATTTAGTATCTTGTGTCCCGAAAGATTTATATAATGGTAGACTAAGGTTTTGAATTGTATATTTTTAATTAAAATCGGTATAGTTACTTTTTCAAGTTTATACCTGAAATAGAAATCATTTTTTTCCCTGATTTTGTGTTTTTAAAATTACCGTTTTCAACTTCATTTACCATTTTCGATAATAATTGTAATTGCTTAGAAACTCTCCACTTTTTTGCTTTAACTTTTACCTTATCCATATCGGCACATTTTTTCAAATGATAAAACTAAATCGCGAATTCTTTTTTGCTTGTTTCCTGTCATCTCGATTAATAATATAAACATGCTTATATCTGTGCTAGGTACTTTTATTTCTTTGTTCCTCCATACTATAGTCATAGAATCTTCCCATATTTCTGAACTAGGTAAAGTAGTAACATCTGTTATAGGGAATCCTCCGATGTTAATCTCTAATTTTATATAATTGCCTTCGTTTATTTTTTTTGATAGTTTGATTAAACCGACTACCTTTCCATTTACTTCAGCTAGAACAGGTATGTAATCATGTTCAAAACCTAAATCCTCCAACTCAGTATGTATATTTGCAAATTCATTTATACTTTCTATTATTAAATCATAATCCTGATATTGTCTAGAAGTTGTTTCAGGATAGTAATTTTCCAAAACTATTCCTTTTAGGAAGAGGTAATTTATTCTTTTCTCATTTAGTAAATCGATTACTTTTTCTATTTCTTTATGTTGTTGCTCCCGGTATTTTACATAACTAGAGAAAGTAAACCCGTTAATATCATCTGAAACACATTTGGTATTAGCTAACACACTAGGAATTAAGCGGTGAATCGCGCGTTCCCTGCTAATTCTTCATCTAAAATAATTTTATCATTGTATTTATTAATTCCTAAATAATATAATTTTTGAAAAACATCCATATTATCCCCCCTTTTGTTTCTTATAAATATATGAAGTAGGATTCCATCCAGTTTTTGAAAATGAATCTATTAGTTTTATAATATTTCCTTCAGTTTTTATTGTTGCTTTAACAACACTAACACCTATATTAAATAACTCGTTCTCTGAATATAAAGAAAGAAACTTTGCAAGTCCTTTACCTTCAAATTGTTTCACTGTATAAGTGTCAATATGTTCAGCCTTGGAGGAATTAACTTCATATAGGGCATGACCACAAAAAACACCTTCATTAGTCTCACAAACAAAAATAACTCTCTCTTCAGTTAATAAAGGTTGGAAATTATCAATAATATGATTTTCTAGTTTTTTAATACTATATTCTTCATTTTGAAGTTTTAATCCGTTTAAATATGCCATTTTTAAGCATTCTAATATATTTATAATATCCTTTTCTTCAGCCATTCTTACTGTGTACCCTTTTAATTCGGGTATTGTATGATATTCATTTAGGTACTTTTCTATATAAACCATTAATAGTACATAACCAGAAGCTTTAAAGGTAAAAGGGTAGATCTCATTTCTAAGAGGAAATACCTCCATGAAATTCTTATATTTATTATGATTTTTACTTGATTTTTTATGAAATAAGCATAAAAAATTATCAATATCTAATGTTTTTTTAAAAGGGAATAAAAATATATAGTTTTCTATTTCATTAAAAGGACTCTCATTTTCACAGAGAAATAATAAAGCTTCATTATTATAGTTTTGGTAATCTCCATTACAATCAAAAATAAAATTAAGGTTTTCTTTTAATTTGTCAATTTGTAACTTTGATAGTTTATTAATGGTTTCATTTGAGTTTAAGAGTGATGATAATTTAATCAAAGAATCCCCTCCTATTAAATAAGAGGGGGTCCCCCCCCCTATTTCTATAACATATAAAAAATTATTACTTTTTACGTTTATTTTTTTTATACGTAACAACAATTGCCATATTTTACACCTCCTTAAAATTGATCGCACGATCTTACTTAATTAATTTCTGTTATTACTTTTTACGTTTTTTTTTTATACGTAACGACAATTGCCATATTTTACACCTCCATAACAACATGTTAATATATATATATATATATATATATATGTGTGTATATATTAACATGTGATACAATTAATGGCAATATATACCTCAAAATTTCTTCTTATAAGAGACAATAGAAATAGCTACGAATAAAAATATTAAGAAAAAGGCTGTGCCCAAAAAAATTTTTTTAACTTGTATATACTCAGCTATAAAACCAATAATTAAGTATGAAATAGGCATTGCCATTTTCATAATCATTGAACTTAAGCCAGTTACTCGCCCTAATAAATGGTTAGGTGTTTCTACCTGTCTTAAGGTTAAAAAGTGGATATTAATTATTAATGCCCCAAATCCAATTGAAAACATTCCAAAACATAAAACATACCATCCGTACGCACTATAATTCAATAAGTTGCCAATTGCTATTAGAAAAATTCCAAGCTTAAAAACATTCCACCTTTTCTTAAATAAGATTAGTACCTTCTTAGAAACTAATGATGCTACTAACCCACCTATTGCGGCACCAGTTAAAATAAATCCAATATGTTTCTCTGTCAATGAATAACTTTCTAGTGCATAGAAAATTAAAATTGCACTAGAGGCAGATGTAGCTATGTTTATGGAAAGTATCATTAATGTAGAAGATAGGATTTCAGTATTTTTTAATAGAAAATTGAAGCCTTCTTTCATATCTATTATGATATCTTTTCTTTTATTGTTTTTATCATTAAATTCATTCTTAGGAACTCTAATACATGTTATACAAATAAAAAGCATAAACATTCCAATGAGTGTTATAATTAATCCTATTTCATAATTTAGTAACAGGATATAACCTGCAAAAGCTGGGCCTATTAAGTTAATAGTATTTTTAACAAAACTTATTGTCGAATTAGCAGATAGTAACTGCTCCTTACTTACCAGTTGTGGAAGAATACTATGGTATGCATTGCTAAACATATTACCAAAAGCGTAAATAAAAAAACCAACTAAATACAAAAACCATATATTAATTGTATTATTTATTAAAAGAACAATTAAGGTTATTATCATAAACATTTGAATTATAATAGAAAATAATAATATATTTTTTCTATTATAACGATCAACAATTACCCCTATAAGAAAACCTAATAATAAGTTAGGTATAACTTCAATTGATCTCATTGTTGACATAGCTAATGCTGATTGAGTTAAATTATATATAATTATTGGAAGTGCGAGTGTATAGATATTAAAAGTAAGTATCGAAATTGCATTTCCTGACCAAAGAAAAAGAAAGTTTTTATTAACCCAAATAGATTGATTTTCTTTATTTTTTTCAACCTCAATATTTTTTAAACTTTCCAATACGTTCACCCCTTTATTTTATAATTATCAAATTTTGGAATTAGTATGATATATATCATAGCTCGGATTATAACATCAATAGTTATTTAGATAAACAGAATTATTAAAATATTTAATATCATAATGCTTAAAATCTCTACCTACATTATCTATACTTCCGAACACTTTTATTCTTTTTCAAAGGCTGTTTTCGTAAAGATTGTGGCTAACGACATAAAAAGGGATTATTTATTTTGTGGTATTATTAGGTGGAAATAGGTTCTTCAATGGTACAGGATAATAAAATAACTCTTACAGAAGTGAAACATTAGATTGGATTAAATCATAAATATAAATAAGTTATAAATCGGAGGGATAATTTTGAGAAATGACAATGATAAGCGAGAAAAAAGTGAAATTGATACTGATGATGGATGGAATAGAACGTTCTATGTGTTGCTTTGAAATAAAGTTTGATCATTAATACCTCACAAGCCAGCACTCTACGATAAATAAAAAGAATCTATTTTGAAAAAAATCTTTTGATCAAAATGGATTCTTATCCTGCAGAATTAAGTTTCGGTTTTATAAAAAAAAGTTTGATCATTTTCTACCCTATGGTGTTCAACAATCGCGCCCGATCGTATTATAAGGTCAGCCAGTTATTTCTGGTTGACCTTTTTTTATATCGATATATGATTACGGTAGCCGGGGTAGAACATTCGCGCCCGTGGGGCTTAGACCCCGTCCGCAAAACAGTTCACCCCCTACTTGTAGAAACATGTTTGAGGATGGTTGGGACTATGATCTCGCATAACAAGCGAAGCTATGATACTACAAGAAGGAATTAGGGGTAACCGGCAATCTTATTTTTGGAGAAGGAGATTTAGAATGAATCCAGTCGTTGGTCTGGATGTTTCAAAAGGGGGTAAACGTCAAATAGTCCACACCTGTTCAATCAAGTGTGGACTATCGTAAGATAGAATTAATTCTTTTTCACATGGCAAATTTCAGGTAAACTTTCTGACCATGGAAGAAGCTGATCTAAGGTGTTGACATCTTCTATTCTATGTCAATGTTCGGCAGTGATTCAAATAGATAAGTAAAGGGATTAAGTCCATTCTCCTTCGCGGTTTCCACAATACTATACGTTACGGCACTCGCCTTTGCACCTCATGGTGTGTTAGAAAATATCCAGTTTTTGCGTCCAATTACAAAAGGTTTTATGGACCTCTCACTGCGATTATTATCGATTTCCAAGCGACCATCCTCTAAAAATGCAACTAACTTGTCCCATTGATTACGGCAATATTTGATCGCTTTCCCATTGCACTTTTTGGCAATGTCTTAGGAGTTTGTTCACGAAGCCATGCTGAAAAAGCGTCTAGAACTGGTTTACTCCGTTCTAGTCGTACTTTATATCTTTCTTCATATGAAAGATCTTTAATCGCTCTTTCAATGGCAAACAGTTGGTTACAGAAAGTAAGGCCTTCATTCGCTTTAACACCTTCTACCTTTGATTGATCAGGTAGTGCTTTCAAGGCATCTGTAAAGCCACGTCGGGCATGTGCACAACAACCAACTAGTTTAACCTTCGGTATCCCTTGATAACCAGCATATCCGTCGACGTGTAAAAAACCACTAAATCCAGATAAAAAGTTTTTAGGGTGTTTGCTGATAATCATAAAGGACGATTGGTGGACCATCTTGTCCTGTCCGATATCACCAAAGATACGAAGTAGCAGTTGCTGCTCTTCCTGGCTCTTTGAGAACCTGTAAAGTGGTTTCGTCTGCATAGGCGATGTCGTTTTCTAGGAGGAGTTGATGCATTCGATCGTAAAGACGACGTAACCAAGTAGTGGCTCCATTGAGTATCCAGTTCGATATCGTTTGCCTAGACAGATGAATACCTAGACGAGAAAACTGTTGTTCCTGACGATAGAGCGGCATAGCTTCAACATATTTTTGGTTCATGATATAGGCCATTGCTGAAAGTGAAGCCAAACTTTTCGGGAAAACAGGAGCTGGCATCGGTGCCGTAACGATAGGTGTTTCCAGCTCATTTTTCTCACAATTACGGCAAGCGTAAACAAAACGTACATGCTCGATAACCTTTACTTCAGCCGGAATCACTTTTAATTCTCTTCGCACTTCTGTACTCATCTCGTGTAGAGTGCCATCGCAACATGAACAAACCTGCTCTTCTTCCAGTAGACGGTATTCTACCGTTTCCGTAGGCAAGTTTTCTAGTTTCATTTCTCGTTGACCCTGAGCCTTTTTCCGTTTATAAGTAATTGTTTCTACAGTAGGCTCCTCTACTTGAGGATCAGCTTCTACTTCTGCTTCGTTAAAAAGCGGAAGTTCTAGCTGGTCAGGGTTCGTTTTTTCGCTCGAAGAGCCGAATTGGCGCTGTTTACTAAGACGGAACTGTTCTTCGAACCATTTTATTTTAGCCGTTAGTTCAGCATTCTTCTTTTCGAGCGAATCACATTTTTGTTGTAATTCATCTATTTGATTGGTTGGGTTTGGCGTTGTCGTTTTCATATATTTACTATACTATATGTTCCCAAAAAAAACTTCTATATTTTATATCATGGTGCGCGCCTTTACTTCTTGATGAGCATGGCGTTGATGAATCGGTAACCCATCTAGTAACCACCGTAATTGACGATAACTAATACTTATTGCAGAAGAACCACTATCATCTGGCCATTCAAATGTTCCATTTTCTAACCGACGGTAATATAACCAAAATCCATTTGTCTCCCAATGTAGTATCTTTAATTTATCTCGCTTTCGATTACAAAAAACAAAAAGGCACGGGGAGAAGGGATCTAAATCGAACCCTTCTTGTACTAATACGGCCAAGCCATCAATCGATTTACGAAGATCCGTATTACCTCGTGCGAGGTAAACTCGCTCTATATTTTTTTCAAGAAGCATTATATGTTCAAAGCCTTCACTACATCTCTTAGTAAATCAGGATCAAACCCAGGCTTTACATCAATCGTTGCTTGGCCTACCTTGACCTGTATGGTGTCATTCACCACTTTAGGTGGGGGCTCTTCAATTCTAATGGGAACCCATTTAGGTTTTGTTCCACTATCTTTTTTATGAGAACCTTCCACTTTTTTAATCCAATATTTCAGGTTGTGAATACTGACATTATTTGCTTTACACCAATCCTTCTGGGTCTGCCCACTTGTCCGTAATTCAGTGATTAGTTGTTTCCATTTAGTATACAATTCTGTGTTCTGTTTTTTGGACATAAAAAACCTCCTCAAAAAGTGATTTGAAGAGATTATCTCAAAATCTATTACTAATTGAAATGTGGGCGTTATTTGACGCTTACGAGAGCTTTACTTTCGGGATGAAGTGTAACGGGGACAATCGTTAATTTCTTTTGCGGCATAAGAAAAAAGCACCTCCTTTAATTGATACATGTATCGTACCAGGAAGTGTTATGTATTTATATGCGTTATTTGAATACGGGCTTACAGTAGATTTACTTCCTTGAATACTACACTTATATAAGGTAATAGATTCTCCTTGATATGTTTTCCCATACACTACATCTGTATTATAAGGAAGTGGAATAAATTCATCACTATAAAGCTCTAATTCGCCTTCATTATTATTATAGTTCAATTTTAGTATCCCATTTAAATTAAATTCAGTTCTACCAACATACCATTTTCCAAATTGTAAGTTTTTTTTCTCTTTTAACCAAAGCATTATCTCCTCTCAAACCTTTCTAGCCTATAGCAATTTGTCCCTATACTTCTAAAATTAACGCGATCTCCTTCTTAAAGAAACGCACCCGTTAGTTCAAGATATAGCTTAATTTTCTCCTATGCTTTTTTGATAAATAAATACCATTTAGGAACAAATGAACCTATTATCGTTATAAATGGAATGAAAAGTTTGACACCAGTTAAGGGGGAACCACACATCAATTCTAATTCGCCACTATCAATATCAATTTCAAGCTTTTCACTTTTAACCCAATCAATTGCTATATGTAATGTGTGTTGTCCTTTATCAATAGGGATAACGACTTCTTTTCCATCACCAATGTCTTTAACATGAACATTATCAATATATATTTTAAAATTCCTTAAACGGTTGATGAATTGTGATGTTCTTTTAAGGTGTAATCTGCATTCTCCAACATTATTATCCATACTCAACCTCCCGTATTAATAATTCCCTCTTGCATTACCGCACCCGATAGTTGAAGAATTTTTGTTAATTCCAATCTTTCTTTAGTAGTGAAAAAGAAAAATGGTCATAGTATTTGCCTCTAAACAAATGTTTGTCTCTATAAATCCCTTCATTTTTGAAACCTAAGCTTTCTAATGTTTTTGATGACTTTTTGTTTTCCAAAGCTACATATGCATTTATTCTATTTAATTTCATATTGCTAAAGCCACTATCTATTGCTGCAATCAATGCCTCTTTCATATATCCGTATCCCCAAAATTCATACCACAAATCATACCCTATTTCAGCAATATTATTTGTTGTGTCCCATAAATGAAATCCGCAGGTGCCAATCTTTTCATTGCTGTCTTTTTTCTCTATAATCCATCTATTGTATCCTTTTTCTTCTGGGTTTGTATTCCACTCGATTAATTTGATTGCCTCCTCTTTTTTTGTAAATATTTCTTCATCATATAGAAATTCACATACCTTTTCATTACTGAAGAGTTTAAAGATAAACTCGAGATCATTATCGTTGACATTTCTTAATTTTAATCTGTTAGTCTCTAATTCAGGGAATAACCTTTGCTCGTTCATAATAAACATCCTTTATATTTATTTGCCTTCTTATTCCATTAACCTGCCCGTTAGTTTAAGTGAAAAACTTCACAATCCCACATATCTTCTAACTAAATCATAACAGAAGATAACGAATTGTTGTTTATATTTTCCAAAATTATAGAAAAAGATATTTAGTCATATATGAATAAGAGACGATTACTTACTAAGTAATCGTCTCCGTAATTTTTCAACAGTATGGTTGTACTATACAACATAAAATTCTTTTAGCTGACAGTTCTTATTGTTACACTATTATTAGTCTAGAATATTTTGAGTTGGATTAAACAATAAAATAGATTCTAGATCATGTGAATTGTCAGAGGGAACCATTTGAAATAGTGGAATGTTCTTCTTAATTGCTATTTCTTTTAGTTTTTCTATGTCTTCTGCTTTAGCTTTAGCGCCTACATATAAGGCTTTAGGTTTAGGAAATTTAATAAAACGTTGATCCTCCGATGCATTCGGCCCTAACGGATGTACAATACGCCATTCTTTTTCATAGGCCCATTTCGGAGATTTGGATATCGATGGATATATTCCAAATAGGTTATTAAATGAGTGATCCTTCCTTAAGAAAGGCTGCATAATGTAATGGGAAGCATCAAATAATTCACCAGTATAAATAACTGGACAAAGAAGCCTACTTTGAGGGGTATACGGTCCTAGTTCTTGAAAATTATATTCAATGCAAAAACCGCTATGGTCCCCAGCATAATGACTGACATTAATACCTCATCAATTGCTTCACTTAGACACATAACTAAATAACCATTTTGAAATGAAACCTTATAACTAGAGAACATCTCTTTGATCTGTTCTAATGCAATTTTCGATATGGCTTTAGCAAACTCTTCTTCTTCACCTTGTAAATTTTTGTCAAATTGAGCTACATGTTTTGCAAATTCATAAAATGGGTTATCCGAATTGCAGATATTTTGGTATTGTTGTTCACTAACGGTCACTCCAGCTTTTTTCAGTTCAATAATCATAATATCCATATTCCTGTGAAGGAACAACTCTCTACTTACCAGTTCATAATCTATTTTCATTCCTGAGTCAAATGGATCATTAAATTCTGAGGGATAAGATAACCGCTCCTGTTCATTCATTAGATTTTCTATACTATATGTATTAAAACTACGGTAACAAAAAAGTGAATTTGGAATATACTTATGTTTAAGGTGAATAGCCTCCAATACGCATATCATCAGGATTAAGTGGAAATTGTAGTTTTATATATTCATCAATCCACATACTTTAAATCTCCTCTCATTTTTATTATTCCTAAAACCACTCACCATTCTTTCTTGTCTTCTATTTGTTTCAATATAGAATTATAGTAGGATTTAAGGAGTTTCGTTCAGTTTTACCAATATAACTATTATGTGCAATTAAATTTCTACACTCTGCCATTTCATTAATCTTTGGTAGGATAAATCTTGAGTGTCGAAATACGCCTCAAATATATCCCAATTACTATTGATCAATGTACCTAAGTCTTTAAAATCCAAATAAAATAAATCACTATCGCCTCTGACGCTTAACCATTTTTTATTTTCTGCTTTTTCTTTTCTATTCGCAATAGTATTTCTTAATGATTTAGTTACATTTAAACTACTAAAATAATCTTGTCCATATTTTTCCTTCGATACTATTCCAATAAAAACTCTTAACGAATTTTCAACCGAATAAAGGTAAGTATAAACTTCTGCCATGTATTTACCCTTTTCTCTGATATCTTCTGGAAGTATATCTTTAATTATCGAATTAGTTGTTTCACTCACTTGATTTTCCAAATCTGAAACAATATCTTCCTCGTCCTCCAAATCAATGCTAAGATCAGGGGCAAAAATAATGTTTTTTAGATCGAGACCAACCTCACCTGGTATCAAGTTATTGCATATTGCAAATAGACTATTCTTGTTTGAATTTTTATTAAGAGAGTCAATATTGGCTGGGTGAACATAAAATTTAATATTGATACCCTCTGCATTCCACCTACCAGAATGATCAACATAATAGGAAGTTCCTAATTTATCTACCGAAAGCCTAGAGTTTTTTAGAGAATTATATAACTTTGTCTCACCTTTTCTTTTAAGCTCACCTCGTATTCCAATAGGAAACTTCTCATTATTAAAAGGTAGAATATATGTAAAATCACTCATTTGATTAACCACCTGTTTAAAATAAAAAAATTTGCAACTATTTCAAAACACACCATTTAGTTGAAGAAGTAGAACAAATGCACTACTTCTATCATGGTTTGGTAAATGCATTTTTAAAATTATGAGTTTGTTAGGATTCCGCTTTTGGTTAAAATCACAATAAAGCATTAAAAAAAGGTGCTAAATCAAATCGAGTTTGCATCTAGATTTTTGATAAGATAAAGAGCTTGTTATTAATTAATTACCTTACTTTCATCTTTTTTATTTTTAGTAGTATAATCATATATTTTTTTGGCGCTGAAAACAGTAGCAGTCCCAACTGCTGCAAATAAGAGAATATTTAGAGCATTAAATTTCTGTTCTTCTGTTGTACTAAAAGCATCAATTAAATGTTTAAATGCTTCTAACTTTTCTGGGGAATCAACATTCTTAATTGATTGGTAGGCAGCAACATAAACATCTTTACTACTTTCATTAACACTGTCAATAAAGCCTTTAAATGGTAATGATTTTTCTAAATCTTCAACTACTCCAGACATAAAACCCTCCTCCTTTTTTTACATATACGGACAAACTGATAAAAGGTTTCGTAATAATTATTAAATTACTTTTTTTAGGATCTAAGTTTAGAAATTCCTACTACTACAGTGACTATTGCAGCTTCCTCTCCAAGCTTTATTTAACAAACTCTTTTGGGACATTATTTATTAATTAGGCTGGACCATTAGATTAATAGCTCTATACCACATGTGGGTATGTTTATTAAAAGTATATCTTTTCCATAGTTACTAAAGTATAAAAGTTATAACGATAGGTAAGACTTTGATGTTATCTCCATCTTTTCCCCCGTCCCACACCGTGCGTGAGGGTTTCCCCTCACACGGCGTTCCATCTTCTTTTTAATCCAGTAGAATCGGTTCTAACTTACATACTTTACGAAACTGGTTTACTTTTTTCATTTGTTTTCCATCCATATGAAGGATTTGTACATATTTCATTATCGTCTCTGTTTTGGTGGCATGTATCAGTTTATGAACGAAAGGATGAATGATGACGAGATTATCAAACGCATCATTTCCACCTAAGAATTTCGGTAATTTATGATGACAATGCATGTCATCTGCACGTAAGAACTGTTTGGTGATTGCACATTTTCCTTTTTGCATCGAGTATTTAGAGATGCGATTATCAAAATATTCGACGTTCATTCCTTCGTGATATGCTTTCGTTAATTTAGCTATTTCATAGGAAATGAGAGGGTCTAGTGCTTTGTATAACGTTTCCCGACCATATGAAGTATAGTTACAGATATGTTGCTTGTAATTTAAATTAACAAAGTGCTTGATATCTGCAATGGGTGCTAAATGTATTCCTTGGATTTCATAGGTCTTGAATTGGTTTTTATACAGTCTTTTGTATGCATCTGATGGTTTTATTGGTATGCCATATTTTCCAATTGTTCTGAGACGATTATACAGGGTTCGAGATAGACGATAGGCAATTTTGGCACAGTCAATGTTCACGTGAGTAGCGATTCGATAGTAGTTATGAATCCCCATAATTGTGACATTGTAGTTCATTGCCGTTTTAGCTGTTGGGTTCTTTCTGATATCTTTGATAAGTTTTCTCGCTTGTTGTACAATATTTTCTACTTTTTTGGGCATGATATGCGTGTACGCTACATATCGTTTCCCTTTTTTGTGGGCTTTAAGGGTGAAACCGAGAAATTCTGATGTTCGTTTTCGAAGATTGGTAATCTTGGATTTTTCCTCTGATATATCAATAGCTAAATGTTGTTTCAAATAACCTTGTATGGCATGAAAGACTTTTTTAGCATTGGTAAAAGAATTTGTAAAAACCTTAAAGTCATCTGCATATCGAACAATGTACATTTCTTTAAGCCGTGAGGTCTTTTTCAACATTAGAATCTTATTCTTTTTCTTCCCATATGCTGTTTTTGTTTTCATACCTTCCCATTGGTTATTTATCCACCAATCTATGTCATTTAGCACGACATTCGAGAGAAGGGGAGATAAAATCCCTCCTTGTGGTGTTCCTTTTGTAGGTCGACCGATTCCTTGAATGGGTGCTTTTAACATTTTCGAGATGATTGCCAGAACTCGTTTATCCCCAACGCCTATATTGTACAGCTGTTTGAGTAGACGAGTGTGATTTACATTATCAAAGAAACCTTGAATGTCGATATCCACGACCGTATGATTATGTGTGTGATTGACCAAGAATTGACATCGAGCCATCGCATGATGTGTCGACCGATTTGGTCGAAACCCGTATGAATGGGGATGGAATTTAGCTTCACAGATAGGCTCTAGTACTTGTTTAAACATCTGTTGAATCAATCGGTCACGCATGGTGGGAATTCCTAATGGTCGGGTTTTTCCATTTGATTTTGGAATTTCGACACGACGAACAGGATTGGATTGATATTTTTTGAGCGTTTGACGAATGGAAGCTATGAAGATTTCTTCTTCCTCCATTTTGTAGTTCTCTATGGTCAATCCATCTGTTCCTGCCGTCTTAGAACCTGTATTGCTTTTAATCGTTCGATAGGCTAATAGAATGTTCTCTCTTGAAATAATGTGTGAATACAGGTTGATTCCTTTGGTCGCATCGTTTTGACTACGTTCATATAGAGAATCGAGGGTTTCCTGCATTTGGTAGTATTCCGTGTATCGTAAGGTTGTACTCACTGATGGTTTGTTTCTCCTTCCATTTGGAAAGTCCCATCCTCTTACTCGACCCTTTGAGTTTCAGTTTGCGTTGTTCTACTTTCATTTCCAAGAAGACTTGGGGCTATTCCTCCACGGTCATTACTCGCTTCATTGGTACTGTGCCCCTACTCTCACAAGAATAAAATCATTTCGATTCCATGAAGAAAGAATCTTATAGATACCGTCCCGTTCGTAGACGTTTGGAATAGACGTTCCTTGCTTTCAACGTTCCATATGTTTGTGCTATCCAGCCGTAGATGCTTCCTATGAGCCTGTTATCCTTCTATTCTCCTTGTTAAATAGCCCGAATTTCATACGCAACACTCTTACTTTTCGGTAGATAACTTGGATAATATCCAATCATGCCTTTCGAACATGATTACTGTCTAGACCCTTACATTCGGAAGTTCGTCAGTCCTTATGAACATTCTCATCATAGATGGGTTATCGCCCCCCGACCTATCCCTTTCCGTATCTGAGGACGTAGGATTGGTTCAGCCGACTTCACCTGGCTTCATACATGAGTCCCCTACGAGGTTCTTATGCATGCAGGAGTATTAAGGTGAGGGTTTCAGCTCAACATGACGGCTTTCATTCCCCTCTTCAAACATATAGTTGTGATGACCGAAGTCATCCCTCTGTTTCATGGTTTCCCACTTATAAGAGAACGTTTCACACGTTGCGCAGTATTTGTCTTCTTTTAATTACTGATAATTATCTATTAAGTTATTTATTTGACCATCTATAATAATCAAAAGTATTTTCTTGTGTAAAAAATGTGTAAAGGGATTTCAAAACCAACGTTTATCAGCCGTTTTCTCCAAGAACAAAAAACACCCATAAACATTGATAAATCAACATTTGTGGGTGTTCTATTGTTTCTTTATTTAACATGTTTTTAATTAATGATACCGGTGGTCGGGGTCGAACCGACACTCCAGAAGGAACACGATTTTGAGTCGTGCGCGTCTGCCAATTCCGCCACACCGGCATGTATAATAATAAAAAGATATTTTCATATTCTAGTTGTTCTATAAGTAAGCATGTCTACTTTATTGGCAAAGTAGAAAGAGTAAGTTTGGTGCCGAGGGCCGGACTTGAACCGGCACGGTAGTCACCTACCGCAGGATTTTAAGTCCTGTGTGTCTGCCAATTCCACCACCCCGGCACGGACAAAAAGAACTACTCATATAAAGTTATATGGAGGCGGCACCCGGATTCGAACCGGGGGATAAGGGTTTTGCAGACCCGTGCCTTACCACTTGGCTATGCCGCCGTATTTGTTGGAGCGGAAGACGAGATTCGAACTCGCGACCCCCACCTTGGCAAGGTGGTGTTCTACCACTGAACTACTCCCGCATTAAAATGGCTGGGCTAGCAGGATTCGAACCTACGCATGACGGAGTCAAAGTCCGTTGCCTTACCGCTTGGCTATAGCCCATTATTTTCATTATCATTAATAATTTTAATATTGGCAGGGGCAGTAGGAATTGAACCCACACTGACGGTTTTGGAGACCGTAGTTCTACCTTTAAACTATGCCCCTATAGAAAGTGGTGGAGGGGGACGGATTCGAACCGCCGAACCCTAAGGAGCGGATTTACAGTCCGCCGCGTTTAGCCACTTCGCTACCCCTCCGAGACTCTTATACTACATGATATGAACACAGTTTTCAAGACGTGAATCATATAAAAGCATAGTTATTATTAAAATGGTGCCGGCCAGAGGACTTGAACCCCCAACCTACTGATTACAAGTCAGTTGCTCTACCAATTGAGCTAGGCCGGCAAAAATGGTGGCTCGGGACGGAATCGAACCGCCGACACATGGATTTTCAGTCCATTGCTCTACCGACTGAGCTACCGAGCCATTAATGGCGGTCCCGACCGGGATCGAACCGGCGATCTCCTGCGTGACAGGCAGGCATGTTAACCGCTACACCACGGGACCATCTTTATTAGTATATCATTTGTCTTATATTTGTAAATGGTAAATGTTTTTTGGTTGCGGGGATAGGATTTGAACCTATGACCTTCGGGTTATGAGCCCGACGAGCTACCAGACTGCTCCACCCCGCGACGTTATGAAAGTAATAGATGTTGTATTTTGTTCGAAGAGAACTATTCCTCTTCTCGCCTTACAACATAATTTCAAGAGCTTATCCTGCGAAGGACTTATATGGTAATTGGTGACCCGTACGGGATTCGAACCCGTGTTACCGCCGTGAAAGGGCGGTGTCTTAACCGCTTGACCAACGGGCCATATAAATAGGATATTATGGCGGAGAGCGAGGGATTTGAACCCTCGAGACGGTTTAACACCGCCTACACGATTTCCAATCGTGCTCCTTCGGCCACTCGGACAGCTCTCCATTGGCTCCACAGGTAGGACTCGAACCTACGACCGATCGGTTAACAGCCGATAGCTCTACCACTGAGCTACTGTGGAACAATAGATAAATAAAATAAAAAGGCTTAGCAGCGTCCTACTCTCACAGGGGGAAGCCCCCAACTACCATCGGCGCTGATGAGCTTAACTTCCGTGTTCGGCATGGGAACGGGTGTGACCTCATCGCTATCGCCACTAAACCTATTTATTAGAGTTCATCTATATGATTCCCTCAAAACTAGATAGTGTGTGTATTGAATTATGTCAAAAAGACTTCGCCTTTTTATATCTTGGATAAGTCCTCGACCGATTAGTATCTCTCAGCTCCACATGTCGCCATGCTTCCACCCGAGACCTATCAACCTCATCATCTCTAAGGGGTCTTACTGGATTAACTCCATGGGAAATCTCATCTTGAGGGGGGCTTCACGCTTAGATGCTTTCAGCGCTTATCCCGTCCACACGTAGCTACCCAGCTATGCTCCTGGCGGAACAACTGGTACACCAGCGGTGTGTCCATCCCGGTCCTCTCGTACTAAGGACAGCTCCTCTCAAATTTCCTGCGCCCGCGACGGATAGGGACCGAACTGTCTCACGACGTTCTGAACCCAGCTCGCGTACCGCTTTAATGGGCGAACAGCCCAACCCTTGGGACCTACTTCAGCCCCAGGATGCGATGAGCCGACATCGAGGTGCCAAACCTCCCCGTCGATGTGGACTCTTGGGGGAGATAAGCCTGTTATCCCCAGGGTAGCTTTTATCCGTTGAGCGATGGCCCTTCCATGCGGAACCACCGGATCACTAAGCCCGACTTTCGTCCCTGCTCGACTTGTAGGTCTCGCAGTCAAGCTCCCTTATGCCTTTGCACTCTTCGAATGATTTCCAACCATTCTGAGGGAACCTTTGGGCGCCTCCGTTACTGTTTAGGAGGCGACCGCCCCAGTCAAACTGCCCACCTGACACTGTCCCGAAACCGGATTACGGTCTGCGGTTAGAATTTCAATACAGTCAGGGTAGTATCCCACCGACGCCTCCACCGAAGCTGGCGCTCCGGCTTCAAAGGCTCCTACCTATCCTGTACAAACTGTACCAAAATCCAATATCAAGCTACAGTAAAGCTCCATGGGGTCTTTCCGTCCTGTCGCGGGTAACCTGCATCTTCACAGGTAATATAATTTCACCGGGTCTCTCGTTGAGACAGTATCCAAATCGTTACACCATTCGTGCGGGTCGGAACTTACCCGACAAGGAATTTCGCTACCTTAGGACCGTTATAGTTACGGCCGCCGTTTACTGGGGCTTCGATTCAAAGCTTCGCCTTGCGGCTAACCTCTCCTCTTAACCTTCCAGCACCGGGCAGGTGTCAGCCCCTATACTTCGCCTTGCGGCTTCGCAGAGACCTGTGTTTTTGCTAAACAGTCGCTTGGATCTATTCACTGCGGCTCTCTCGGGCTTGCACCCTAACAGAGCACCCCTTCTCCCGAAGTTACGGGGTCATTTTGCCGAGTTCCTTAACGAGAGTTCTCCCGAGCGTCTTAGAATTCTCTTCTCGCCTACCTGTGTCGGTTTACGGTACGGGCACCTCTCACCTCGCTAGAGGCTTTTCTTGGCAGTGGAGGATCGGGAACTTCGCTACTAAATTTCGCTCGCTATCACAGCTCAGCCTTAATGACAAGCGGATTTGCCTACTTGTCAGCCTACCTGCTTAGACGCACATATCCATCAGTGCGCTTACCCTACCTTCCTGCGTCCCCCCATTGCTCAAACGGTGAGGAGGTGGTACAGGAATTTCAACCTGTTGTCCATCGCCTACGCCTTTCGGCCTCGGCTTAGGTCCCGACTTACCCTGAGCGGACGAGCCTTCCTCAGGAAACCTTGGGCTTTCGACGGAGGGGATTCTCACCCCTCTTTTCGCTACTCATACCGGCATTCTCACTTCTACGCGCTCCACCAGTCCTCTCGGTCTGACTTCACTGCACGCAGAACGCTCCCCTACCACTGTCCGTTAGGACAATCCATAGCTTCGGTGATACGTTTAGCCCCGGTACATTTTCGGCGCAGAGTCACTCGACCAGTGAGCTATTACGCACTCTTTAAATGGTGGCTGCTTCTAAGCCAACATCCTGGTTGTCTGTGCAACTCCACATCCTTTTCCACTTAACGTATACTTTGGGACCTTAGCTGATGGTCTGGGCTGTTTCCCTCTTGACTACGGATCTTAGCACTCGCAGTCTGACTCCCGAGGATAAGTATTTGGCATTCGGAGTTTGACTGAATTCGGTAATCCTGTGGGGACCCCTAGTCCAATCAGTGCTCTACCTCCAATACTCTCACCTCGAGGCTAGCCCTAAAGCTATTTCGGGGAGAACCAGCTATCTCCGAGTTCGATTGGCATTTCACCCCTACCCACACCTCATCCCCGCGTTTTTCAACACGCGTGGGTTCGGGCCTCCATTCAGTGTTACCTGAACTTCACCCTGGACATGGGTAGATCACACGGTTTCGGGTCTACGACCACGTACTATGGCAATGTATTCATTGCCAACACGCCCTATTCAGACTCGCTTTCGCTGCGGCTCCGCCTCATCAGCTTAACCTTGCACGTAATCGTAACTCGCCGGTTCATTCTACAAAAGGCACGCCATCACCCGTAAATGGGCTCTGACTACTTGTAGGCACACGGTTTCAGGATCTCTTTCACTCCCCTCCCGGGGTGCTTTTCACCTTTCCCTCACGGTACTGGTTCACTATCGGTCACTAGGGAGTATTTAGCCTTGGGAGATGGTCCTCCCGGATTCCGACGGGGTTTCACGTGTCCCGCCGTACTCAGGATCCACTCTGGAGAGAACGAAGTTTTGATTACAGGGCTGTTACCTTCTGTGGCCAATCTTTCCAGATCGATTCATCTACTTCATTCTTTTCTTACTCCGTATAGAGTGTCCTACAACCCCAAGAAGCAAGCTTCTTGGTTTGGGCTGTTTCCGTTTCGCTCGCCGCTACTCAGGAAATCGCATTTGCTTTCTCTTCCTCTGGGTACTTAGATGTTTCAGTTCCCCAGGTCTGCCTTCTCATACCCTATAGATTCAGGTATGGATACCATCCCATTACGGATGGTGGGTTCCCCCATTCGGAAATCTCCGGATCAAAGCTTACTTACAGCTCCCCGAAGCATATCGGTGTTCGTCCCGTCCTTCGTCGGCTCCTAGTGCCAAGGCATCCACCGTGCGCCCTTTCTAACTTAACCATCGGCGGCTGATAAGCGGCGGATTTCTTCGTCAGTTTTGTTCTTGCGGTGCTCACGTATCCGTTAAACATACGCTCCGCTCCTCAGAACTTCACTTCCTCGAACTCCTTGCTTCTCAGTCGCCTTTTCTCGTCATTTGAAAAATGACTAGTTAAAAGGCGGTATGAAGAATTCTTGACTTCTCGGTTGTTGCCATTATTTCATAATGGCAATCCGATAAAATTCAATACATATACACTATCTAGTTTTCAAAGAACCATCGTCGAAAGAATTACTTTCGACTTGAAGGATAACTCCTTCAAAACTGAACAAAGCTACTAATTTCATTCACATCTTGAAATTCCTCTTGATTTCCCTTCATGCTGCTTTGCGACGAGGAAGCTTACTTCGAAGCATGACTCGTAGACGCAGGAGCACAATGGTTAATCAACAGTGTTAGCTCGCTCAAAACTGAACAGGAAAATAAGCACAAGCGTACAATAAAGACATGAATGTCTTTAAATGTATCGACTAGAGTTAAACTCCATAGAAAGGAGGTGATCCAGCCGCACCTTCCGATACGGCTACCTTGTTACGACTTCACCCCAATCATCTGTCCCACCTTAGGCGGCTGGCTCCAAAAGGTTACCCCACCGACTTCGGGTGTTACAAACTCTCGTGGTGTGACGGGCGGTGTGTACAAGGCCCGGGAACGTATTCACCGCGGCATGCTGATCCGCGATTACTAGCGATTCCGGCTTCATGTAGGCGAGTTGCAGCCTACAATCCGAACTGAGAATGGTTTTATGGGATTGGCTCGACCTCGCGGTTTTGCTGCCCTTTGTACCATCCATTGTAGCACGTGTGTAGCCCAGGTCATAAGGGGCATGATGATTTGACGTCATCCCCACCTTCCTCCGGTTTGTCACCGGCAGTCACCTTAGAGTGCCCAACTAAATGCTGGCAACTAAGATCAAGGGTTGCGCTCGTTGCGGGACTTAACCCAACATCTCACGACACGAGCTGACGACAACCATGCACCACCTGTCACTTTGTCCCCCGAAGGGGAACGCCCTATCTCTAGGGTTGTCAAAGGATGTCAAGACCTGGTAAGGTTCTTCGCGTTGCTTCGAATTAAACCACATGCTCCACCGCTTGTGCGGGCCCCCGTCAATTCCTTTGAGTTTCAACCTTGCGGTCGTACTCCCCAGGCGGAGTGCTTACTGTGTTAACTTCGGCACTAAGGGCATCGAAACCCCTAACACCTAGCACTCATCGTTTACGGCGTGGACTACCAGGGTATCTAATCCTGTTTGCTCCCCACGCTTTCGCGCCTCAGCGTCAGTTACAGACCAGAGAGTCGCCTTCGCCACTGGTGTTCCTCCACATATCTACGCATTTCACCGCTACACGTGGAATTCCACTCTCCTCTTCTGTACTCAAGTCTCCCAGTTTCCAATGACCCTCCCCGGTTGAGCCGGGGGCTTTCACATCAGACTTAAAAGACCGCCTGCGCGCGCTTTACGCCCAATAATTCCGGACAACGCTTGCCACCTACGTATTACCGCGGCTGCTGGCACGTAGTTAGCCGTGGCTTTCTGGTTAGGTACCGTCAAGGTGCCACCCTATTTGAATGGCACTTGTTCTTCCCTAACAACAGAGCTTTACAACCCGAAGGCCTTCATCGCTCACGCGGCGTTGCTCCGTCAGACTTTCGTCCATTGCGGAAGATTCCCTACTGCTGCCTCCCGTAGGAGTCTGGGCCGTGTCTCAGTCCCAGTGTGGCCGATCACCCTCTCAGGTCGGCTACGCATCGTTGCCTTGGTAAGCCGTTACCTTACCAACTAGCTAATGCGCCGCGGGCCCATCCTGTAGTGATAGCCGGAGCCATCTTTTATAATGGAATTATGCAATTCCATTTATTATCCGGTATTAGCACCGATTTCTCGATGTTATCCCAGTCTACAGGGCAGGTTGCCCACGTGTTACTCACCCGTCCGCCGCTAACAATAGGGAGCAAGCTCCCTATTGTCCGCTCGACTTGCATGTATTAGGCACGCCGCCAGCGTTCGTCCTGAGCCAGGATCAAACTCTCCATAAAAGTGTTTGATACAGCTCAAAAATAATTCATTGACGAGATATTACTATCTCTTTAATTCGCTTGGCTTTTTCTTGTTCAGTTTTCAAAGAACTATCGGCCGTTGTAAGCGGTTGTTATCTTACAGCGACTTTAATATAATATCATGTGCATTTTTTCATGTCAACATCTTTTTAGTGTTGTTTTTTTGAAAAGTGCGATGTCGTTTTCAGCGACGAATATTAATATACCATGTGTGATTTCGAACGTCAACACCCTTGCAAAAAAATTACACTGTTAGTTTTTAACAGTGTAATAACGATGATAAATCCCTGCCCCTTTTGTTTCGACAGCTACAACAGTAATGATTTCTTTTTGAACTAAATAGTCGATTAACAGCTCAATATCAATTTTATAATCTTCAATTTCAGTGACTGCCATTAAGTCAGCAATCGTCCACGGTTCATGGCGTCGATTCATCACTTCTATTAAATGACCACTTCCAACTTCAAGCTTTTGCGATATTGCAAATTCACTCGCAAGCATTAACAGCTCCATCCGTTTTTCTAATGATTCTTCTCCCGTAATTAATTCGGTGTACAGCTTGTAAATTTCCGGGTCAATGTTTTTAATTTGATTCCATACAGTGACTTCTGGATAAAACCCGCTTTCAATCACCGCAAGTCTCGCTTTATGATGAAGCGCATGTAAAATATGATTAAACGCGTCTAAATAGTTATTCGTTTGATATAATGCTTTCCCATCTTCAAAGCGACGAACGAGTTTTGATAATTCAATCGTCATCTTTTTACGGCGTTCTTCAAGTGGGAAGTCATGAAGGCGATGTTTAATGCCTGCTAAATATTCGTTTCGATCAAAAATAATCTTTCCATTAAAGAGCCAGTCGATAAAGCGACGATTATTGCCGGTAATGATCCAATTATGTAACAATTGCTCATCCACATGGTGCATCGCGACTTTTTTATCCATAAATTCATAATGCTTCACAAACCACGGCTCGCTATTTTCTTCTTTTATCACAAGTAAGATAACATCATTTCGATCTGTAATGGCTTCATGCCCTTTATCTTTTTCAATAATTAATATTCCTAACGTATCTTGTTCACTTGCTCTGTCTTGGTACAACTCGCGCAACTTTACTTCCATGACAATGGTCCCCTCTCACCTGAATCCACTTTATAATTCTTCTAATGTAATTATTTCGACGAAAATGAATGTTTCCCTTTTTATGAACTCAAGAGGAGTTCTAATGATTTTTCTTCTGCTTTTATGCTATACTTTGTCCTAGGAGGGAATGTCATGGCTCGTAAACCAACAAATAAAATAAATAAAATCCGTACATTTGCATTATTACTCGTTTTTATCGGGATTGTCATTATGTATATTGGTATTTTCTTTCCTTCACCGCTTTTAATGTCCTTAACAATGGCACTTGGTTTTTTATGTGTCATCGGAAGCACTGTCGTTTATTTTTGGATTGGCATGCTATCTACAAAAACCGTGCAAGTTACCTGTCCAGAATGTAACAAAACGACAAAAATGCTTGGTCGTGTCGACGCTTGTTCGTTTTGTAGCGCCCCACTCACATTAGACCCAGCACTTGAAGGAAAAGACTTTGACGAAAAATATAACAAAAAAAGCTGAATGTCCGAAGACGTTCAGCTTTTTTTTCATTAGTGCTTTGTTTTACAATCCGGACAAATGCCGTAGATTTCCATACGGTGGCTTCCGACTTCAAATCCCGTTACACTCTCCGCTAATGTTTCCACTTCATCTAATCCTGGATAATGGAAATCAACTATTTTTCCGCAGCTTTTACAAATAACGTGATAATGATCAGAAGTCACACAATCAAACCGACTGGAAGAATCTCCATACGTTAATTCTTTTACAATCCCAACATCTTTAAATACACGTAGATTATTGTAGACTGTTGCGACACTCATATTCGGAAATCTTCCTTCGAGTGCTTTATAAATATCATCTGCAGTAGGATGTGTCATTGATTCAAAAAGAAACTCTAAGATAGCTTGACGTTGAGGTGTCATGCGTATTTTTGTACTTTTTAATGAATCAATGGCGTCTTGCAGGCGATGCTTTCCCATCGTCATCCACCTCACTTTTCTATACTAACTAGTTGTATACTCTATACGGTGTCTATTGTTATTAATATTCCAACATAAGAAAAACTATTCTTATTTTATAAATATTATAATTAGTATAGGACATTTTGAGAATGGTTGTCAATATATCTACTATATATATAGGATGAAACTCATAACGAACTATCTTGGATTATTGGAAAAGTAACGGCAAGCCATGGTTCGCATCAACGATAAAAGAAGTGAATCGGCTTTCATTGCCTTTTCTTTTCCCTCTTGTTTGTTCGACTTGTAAGCATGCTTCTTTCATTACCGTTTTCAATGACTCAATATGTTGTTCTTCTACACCGAGAAGAAACGTTGTATTTCCTTTTCGTAAAAAGCCACCTGTGCTCGCAAGCTCTGTCATACGGTATTCTTTTTTACGAAGCTGTCTTTCTACATTCTCAACATAATAATTATTGACGATACAAACCATTAACTTCATGGCGCTTCTTCCCTTCTTCTTTATTAATATCCGCGAGTGACATCAATCATATTGATTAAGTTAGATTCTTCGTTCGTATATGCTTTTAAATTTTGCTCGAAAATATCAAACGCACGCGGCTGGTATTGTGCGGATATGCCAGATAAATGCGGGGTAACCGTCACATTGTCCATCGTCCAAAACGGATGGTCTTTTTGTAAAGGCTCTTCCTCAAATACATCAAGTACGGCATGAGCGATTTCACCTTGTTGCATACATTCGATTAATTCTTGTTCCACTACTGTCGTTCCTCTTCCGATATTGATGAACACTGCTTCAGCTTTCATCAATTGAAAATGGGCTTTCGTCAGCATCCCATCTGTTTCTTTTGTACTCGGAAGAACAGAGACGACATAGTCTGCTTCCTTTAATAATACATTGAGCTCAGAAAAAGTAAAGATGCGGTCGACATGCTCGACAGACTTGCCACTCCGGTTTAAGCCGATTGTCTTCATATTAAATGCTTTTGCGATTCTCGCAATTTCCGCACCTATTGCACCCGCTCCTAATATCGCAATTGTTTTCCCGTTAATTTCGCGCATCGGTACGGTGCGGTCCCAGTTCGCTTGTTTTTCATGTTCGATGACTGTTTTTGTATTACGTGCCACTTGCAGCATCATTGCAAATGTATATTCAGCCATCGGTTTCGCGTGAATGCCTCGTGCATTTGTGACGACGATGTCTCGTTTAGCTATCGCCTCAAACGGCATTTTTTCTAACCCTGCTGAAATGACCATAATCCATTTTAATTTTTTCGCACTATCGATATGCTCTGGTGTTAAGTCCTCTCCGTATGTGATGAGCACTTCGGCATCTTGTAAGTCTTCTTTCGCTTCGTCAATATTAGCATGAAAGAAAAAAGACACATTGTCATAAGTAGAGACGAGTCGTTCTTTAATGTTAGATTTGATTTTTGCTGAAGATACTATTTTCACCGTGGTTGCTCCTTCTTTTTGTACTAATACCCTCATTATATGATGAACATATGATGAGGGTATCTGTTTTTATTGATTCTCTTTAATGAATTGTAATGCTTCTTCGACATGGTCTTTCACTTTTACTTTTCGCCATTCTTTCACAAGTTTTCCTTC
Organism: Alkalihalobacillus sp. LMS39; assembly: GCF_022812285.1. Taxonomy (NCBI): domain Bacteria; kingdom Bacillati; phylum Bacillota; class Bacilli; order Caryophanales; family Bacillaceae; genus Alkalihalobacillus; species Alkalihalobacillus sp. LMS39. The sequence goes on along the minus strand of NZ_CP093300.1, from coordinate 1,094,803 downwards.
TTTATCGATAATAAAAGTGGAACGCTCGATGCCCATATATTCTTTCCCGAAGTTTTTCTTTAGCTTCCACACATCATATAACTTCGCTGCTTCTTGTTCTTCATCAGCTAATAATAAAAACGGCAAATCATGCTTTTCGATGAATTTTTGGTGGCGTTTAATCGGGTCAGGGCTAACACCGATAATGACGGCATCCAACTCTGCAAATCTTTCATGTTTATCGCGGAAATCACACGCTTGTGTTGTACATCCTGGTGTCATATCTTTTGGGTAAAAGTAAAGCACGACATGTTTGCCGCGGAAATCTGTTAACGACACCTTTTCTCCTGTATTTGCTTCTAATGTAAAATCTGGTGCAACTTGTCCTATTTCAATTGTCATTATGATATCCTCCTTTAAAGATAAGAAAAATTTTGGTAGAGCAATGAAGCTTTGAAAGCTTATTCTAGAAGAGCGAAGGCTGCGCACCTGCGCGTTTCACCCCAAGAAGAGCACTTTGGGTTCACTGTCAAAGGCGGGCAGGGCTCCACGTCTTTCTTTATGTATAGAGTAGCGAATCTTTCAGATCGTTACAACTAATCTGTCCTTCTTTCATGATAGATAACCGTTGTCACGACAAACGCAGCAGGAAGAACATACCCAATTAACGCTTGCACCATTGCAATCGGACGCCCGATGCCAAGCGGTGTAATATCACCATACCCGACAGATAACATCGTAACGGCACTAAAATAAAGCGTGTCTTCAATTAAATGAAATACACTGCCGCCGACTTTTCGTTTATCTTCGGTTAATACCGAAAATCCACTTAGTTCAAGTGCCATGTACAAACATCCGAACGCGACAATAATCGTTCCGTACACGAGAAAGAGTACGATAAAATTGCGGAGCGATACTTTCTTTCCACGAATTGGTTCATTTTTTAATAATAAAATCAAACTCATTACGATTCCGGCTACAGCAATTGTAATGATACATAATAAAAAAAGCTGCCCCACGATAACCACCTCATTTTATCGTATGAACAGCTTTTTAGTTTTAGGACAAGATTACTGGCCTTTATTACTAACCATACTCGCAAAGTTGGCTAGCGATAACGATTGTACCCACACTTTTCCTGGACCTGTTAGCTTTGTTAAGAACAGACCTTCTCCCCCTAACAAAATCGTGCGGACCCCTTTCACGCGTTCGATGTCCATCGTTACTGTCGATTCCATTAAAGCAACATGGGATGTATCAACTTTTAATTGTTGGCCTGCTTCTAGTTCAAACTCAACAACGTCACCCATAATATCAACAAATGCCATTCCACTTCCAGATAGCCTTTGCATAATAAATCCTTCGCCGCCAAATAAGCCGGTCATAATTTTGCGCTGGATATGTATGTCTAAGTCCACACTATCTTCAGCAAGCATAAATGCATCTTTTTGACAGACGTATTCTTTCGATGGCGACACTTCTAGCGGAATGATTTTGCCTGGTGCAAGTGGGGCAAATCCAATTCGTCCACGTCGGTCTGGTGCGGTGAATGTCGTTAATGCTAATGACTCTCCGCTTAGAACACGACGAATCCCTTTTGCAATCCCACCACGTAAGTTCGCCTTCATTTCAATTTGCTCATCCATCCATAGCATTTTTCCTGGACCCGCATAAAGAGAATCCCCTGCTAATAAATCGACCGTTAATGTTTGCATTGTTGACCCTTCAATTGTGTAATTCATGTCCTTCTCCTCCTCTATCTACCTATATATATGTATACGAATGATAGTAATAGTACGTCGCATTTTTTTACAATAGCATAGTTTTGGAGGGTTAAGTCAGTTTAATTGTCTTTAACGGTTAATGTAATTTTATTTGTCGCTAACCATGTTTCAACAAAAGGCCTAATGTTTTCGAATGTTTCTGGGAATTGCTCTGGAAAATATAAATTGCCAGGCCAATTTGGGTGTTCGATAATTTTAATCGCTTGTAAAACAACAGCCACCGTTGTTAAATGCGTTTGTCCATTCGGATCTAATAATGTGATTTCTCGTTTGATGGCCTTTCCCGTTTTGTCCGTTCCTTCAATATCTATAACAACCTCATGTGGTCCGCCACTGCCAGGATGATATAAAACAGATCGGCGTATCGAAGTGAATCGGTCCCCACTCATGAGCTTCCATATTTTCGTTTTCACTAGAAACAATAACCCTTTCATCGAAAGCTCATTATCAAATGTAATTCGAAAATTGACATCATCTGTTTTCGCCTTTAATGGGAGTGTCACATGGTCAGGGGTGTCCATCCGATATGTTTTCGTTTTATAGCCACTTGGAAATTGGACCGTTACAGGGTCTGTTAAAGGCATGACTGTCTTTTTCTTTTCATTTGCTCCTACGGTAAATGGTTTTGTTAATTGATCAATATATTCAACTGAATTCGGTCCCGCTTTATCTTTTAAAGAATACAAAGCATTAATGTTAATTTGTTCGACATGCGATAACTCTTCAGCATACATCTTCGCACATAACGATAATAACCCCGCCATCCAACCAGACGAAAGGATAATCGGTGCTTTCACTTGCTTTTGCTTGATATTCTCGACGGCTTCATGAAATTTCTCTGGCCATCTTGTAATATCAATGAGGGCAATCTCGTGTTCAATCGCATAATCGAGTAAATAATTGTTCGGGTCATTAACAACACTAATGACTAACGAATACGATTCCTCAATTTGTGCAAACGATTCTCGTGAAACAACATCTAGTTGAACCGCTTTGGCATTACGAAGGTCATTTGCAAATTCCGTTGCTTTCTCAACATTTCTCCCGGCTATCGCTATTGGTAAGGTTGGGTATTTTTCTCGTAGTAATTGCGCGATTTGTCCACCAACTACACCGTATCCACCGACTATTAATATACTTTTTTCGTTCATGCACCAGTGTCTCCTTTTTTCCATTTACTATTTATTTTACAATTATATAGCCTTTATATCTAAGGCACTGAAAAGCTATTTCTTTTCAGTGCCTCTGTTGATTAGAAAAACTCCTTTTTCTTGCCGTACTCTATCATTTTGACTAAGTGCTCTTCATTCGGCTCATTCCAACGTAACTGTAATGCTTCAAGAATTTGTGTTGTTTTTTCACTTTCGAGAATGAAATGGCTATTATCCGCGCCCTCAAGAAAATGAGAGTGCACAAGGAAATCTTGAATAAATGCCGCTTTGTCTTCATCTTCGTAATGTTCATATAAGTAGTCGAGAAAATCATGAAATGACATTAGTTCCATGTTTGTTCCTAGTTTTTCAGCGACACCAGCAAAAGGCATAAAACTAATTTTCTTAGGATTGTGCAGATGGAAAACTTCATTCGCTAATGCTTCTTTTGTAAGTAAGGCGACAATAAATTGACTTACTTGGTCAACAAACGTAAAATCAATAAATTTCAGCTCAAGTTGAGGCACTAGCTTTAATTTCCATAAGCCACGAATCATTAAATACACCGCATTTTTTGCTATATTTTCTTGGAATACTCCCGTTCTCGAATCAAACACGATATCACCGATTCGGTAAATATTCGTCGTAATCCCTCGTTCTCTAGCCGCCAGTAGCAGTTGTTCTGCTTCTAGTTTTGTTTCTACATAGTAATTCTCAATTTTTTGCCCTACATGAACATCATATTCCGTAAATAACACATTTTCTTTTCCTTCAACATACCCTGCTGCTAGCCCTTTTGTCGACATATGATGGATATCTTTCGGCTTTCCACTATCCGCAAATTCAATTAATCGTTGAACAGCGGTAATGTTGATCGCTTCAAATTGTTGGTAGTCCCCATAATGGTCAACCTTTCCTGTCGCATTCACAATGCAGTCCACCGTTTCCGCTAATGCATCATAATCTTGAGAATCAAGGCCAAACTGATGGTCCGTTACTTGACCAGCGATAATGACGATTCGGTGTTCGTATGTTTCGAATTGCTCTTTACTAAAATATGTTGTGAATTGCTCATATAGTCGTTGCTTGGCGTGTGCTTTGTCTTTTGCACGAATGATCGTATATATGGTTGACTTTGTTTTCGTCAATAATTCTAGCAGCAAATAAATACCTAAATAACCGGTGCTGCCTGTTAGCAAAAGATGTTCATACTGTTTTGTTTTCGTTAAATCATACGCTGTATATCGTTGATTTCGCTTGTGATACAACGCTAAATCAGCTTGAATGTCGGCTTCAATTTTAGTGTTATCCATATACTTTTGGAATTGGAGTTTCGTTTTCTCGAACGTTTCCTTTAAATCTTCTCTTTCCCCAGAGATCGCTTGCGCTAATTGGGCAATCGTTGGGTGGTTATAAATATCTGTAATGTCTACTTTGTAATGTTTTTTCATCGCTGTCGCTAGCGTGAGCGCATATAAGGAATCCCCTCCAAGTTCGGTAAAGTCATCATGGATACCAATTTTGTCCATGCTAAACGTCGATTGCCAAATAGCTGCGAGTTGTTGTTCCACATCCGTTCTCGGTGCAACATAATCTGTTGACAATTCCGGACGCGCGTATGTTGTAGTAGATGTAAGAGTATCGAAACGGCTCAAATCTTTTATTGCCTGTTGTTGTTCATCTAAATCTTTCACGGATACAATGACACGCGGTTCTTTCGATTCAACGATTTCAAAAAAAGCTCGTGCCCCTTCTTCTGGCTTTAATCCTTCTGTTAACATTTCCGATAAATTCGCTGACATCGTTTTTGATGCATTTGCTGCCATCCCTATCTCTTCCCAGTTATCCCAATTGACACTAAACACAAGTCGTGTTGAGTTGGCCTTTACCGATTCAACATAATGGTCGATAAAAGCATTTGCAGCAACATAATCAACTTGACCGAGTTCTCCTGTGACAGAAGCTAACGAAGAACAAATAAAGAAGAAGTCTAAGTCTTTCTCTTTACATAATTCATCTAGGACAAGTGTACCTTTCACTTTTGGCTGTAAAACTTTTGTTGCCTCTGTCACTGTTTTCGTTCTTATCATTCCTTGTCCTGGGACACCGGCTGTGTGAATGATGCCATTTATCGGACCAAAAGTTTCTTCCGCTACTTCAAGTGCTGCCTTCATATCAGAAGAGTTTGTCACATCAGCCTTTACAATAAGAACTTGTCCACCATTATCAGCTTGCATTTCATTTATCGCTTTGATTTTCTCACTTGTTGGGTCTCCTTCGTTTACTTGTAACCAAGACTCCCATTTTTCTTGCTCTATAAAAGTGGAACGTCCAGTTAATATGAGTTTTGCGCGATACTGTTTGGCAAGTTGCTTTGCGATTGTCAGTCCAATACCACCTAACCCTCCAGTAATGAAGTATACCCCTTCTTCTTTTATCAAGGCATTTGCGGTTGGTTCTTGTTTTGGCATACCAAATCGTTCAAAATTCTCGATAAAGCGATAATTTCCGCGATAAGCGACAACTTCGTCTTGTTCCTCTGAGACGATTTCATCATATAATGCTGCGACAATGACACTTTGATCAGGTGCACTTTGTAAAGACAAATCAATGCTACGACAATGAACATGAGGAAATTCTTGTGGAATGACTTTTGCTGGTCCTCGTAATAATCCTTTAAGATGGTGACTATGTTCAAACCCTGTTATTGTATGCATTTCATTCGAGACAATGAATACATCCACTTGTTCATCTTCACTCTTTTGCTCAAGTGATTGCATGGCATAAATGAAACTATAAAAATAGTCATCTAACCCGTGTTCATACGAATGTTGGTCGTCTATGGCCCATAAGTGTAATATTTTCTGTGGGATGCCGTTTTGTTTTGAGATTTGTTTCATCGCCTGCTGATAATGTTCTAGATTAGCTGGATTTATTAAATAATAACCGTTTTCCTCTGTATACTCTTGTTCCGTTCTTTTTAGTACAGCTACACTATCGCCTTCTTGCTGTAAACGAGTTGCTAATTGTTCTCCTATCCCTTTTGCATCAGCAAAAATAAGCCAATTTTCTGTTTCTCTTTTTTGCTGACTGGCAGGTCGTTTATTTCTCATACTCCAATAAGGACGATAAAACCATTTTTCATAGTTTTGTTTTGTCGTTATTTCCCGAGAAATGTCGTTGTTTGCTTGCATTGGATTTACACCAATATTTGTTAACGGATAATACTGGCCTTTAAAAGGATAAGTGGGTAACGGAATTTTCACTGCATTTTTATTTTCATTAAACGCATGCCAATCTATTTCTACCCCTGAACGCCATAGCAACCCTATTTTTTCATATAAAAAGGCGTTGTCTGTAAGTTTTTCTTTTGGATGTCTGATTACATTTGAAATCACATGTTCATCTGTTTTTTGAGGATGTCTCATCATAAAAGACTGTAGGGTTTTCCCTGGTCCTACTTCGATAAAGACACCTTCTTTTTGTTTGAGCAGTTCGCTAGCTCCTTGGTGGAACTTTACGGTATGGCGCAAATGTTTTGACCAGTAGCTCGGGTCGAAAATATCTTCAACCGTAATCCATGTTCCTGTTAAGTTAGACAAATATGGTATGACTGGTGGGTGAAACGTAATCTGTTTTACTTTTTCCTCGAATGCAGGAAGCATAGTATCCATCATCGCAGAATGGAATGCATGGGACGTTTGTAAACGAATCGCTGTGATATCAAGTTGTTCGAGTTTATTTTCAAATCGAACGATAGCTTGCTCATAACCTGATACAACACAATGTTTCTCTCCATTTACTGCCGCAATTGAAATTCCTTCGATTGATTCAATTAAAGACAAGACTTCTTCCTCGGCGAGCGGAACACTAACCATTACACCTTGTTCCATTTCCTGCATCAGCTTTGCTCGTTCTACGACTAATGCTAACGCTTCTTGTAAAGAAAACACGCCCGCTATCGTCGCTGCGACATATTCACCTAAGCTATGTCCAATCATAGCAATTGGTCGAATGCCCCACTTCATTAGAAGCTTCGCTAATGCATATTCAATGACAAACAGCGCAACTTGCGTAACATATGTTTGTTTTAATAGATGTTTTGCTTCTGGTGTTTCCTCATAAGGGAACAGGATCTCTTCTAACGAAAAAGTTGCTAGCTTATCAACAATCGCAAAGCATCTTTCCATTTGTTCTTTAAAATACGGCTCGTTTTCATATAACTGAAGTCCCATATTGACATATTGAGCTCCTTGTCCTGGAAACATGAAAACAATCTGGCTTACACTTTCTTTTTGATAGCCGACTTTATTTTGGAGTTTCCCATCAATGATAGCCGTTAATTGTTCGCCAATCTCTTCAGGCGTTGAACCGACTACACTTACTCTATGGCGGAAATGCTTTCGTCCTGTTTGTAACGAATAGGCAATATCGCTTAACCGCACATCCTCAACGTCTTGTAAATAGGTCTTTACATTGTCACATATTTTCAGTAAAGAAGATGTTGATTTCGCAGAGAGAACAATGAGTTGTTCCACTTTTTCTTCACCGGCTTGTTTTTGCTTTGTTTGAATTTGAACAGGTGCTTCTTCAACAATAACATGCGCATTTGTTCCACCAAATCCAAATGAGCTTACTCCTGCTCGCAGTGGCAATGTTTCCCCGTTTCGTTTCGGATGAGGTAGACGGTTCCACTCTGATAACGTTGTATTGACATAAAACGGACTGTTTTCAAAGTCAATATTTGGGTTCGGCTTTGTAAAATGAAGACTAGCTGGAATTTGCTTGTGCTGTAACGCAAGCACAGTTTTTATTAAACCAGCAACACCAGCAGCCGCATCGACATGACCGATATTGGACTTCACAGAACCAATCGCACAATAATGTTTCTTTTTTGTTTGGAATGCTTGTGTTAACGCTTGAATTTCAATCGGATCTCCTAATTCTGTTCCTGTTCCATGTGCTTCTACATACGTCACTGTTTCTGGGTCAATATCCGCTAGCTCATATGCTTGTTGAATCACTTCTTTTTGTCCTTCTATACTCGGAGCTGTGTACCCTACTTTTCGGATTCCATCATTATTGACGGCAGACCCTTTAATAACAGCATGAATATAATCGCCATCTGCAATTGCTTCATCGAGGTGTTTTAACACAACGATTCCGACCCCATCTCCAAATACAGTCCCACTTGCGTTTTCATCAAACGGTCGACATTTGCCATCTTTTGATAACATTAACCCTTCTTGGTATTCATAGCCTGTTTTGTTTGGAAGCATGATCGATACTCCACCCGCTAATGCAATATCACACTCTCCGTTTAAAATAGATTGGCACGCAAGGTTTAACGCCGTTAATGACGTGGAGCAAGCCGTTTGCACGGTGTAGCTTGGCCCTAATAAATTCAGCTTATAAGAAATCCGTGTACTCATATAATCTTTATCATTGAGTGATACTCGTTCTAATTTTTCACTAATGCTGTTCGTTGTTTTAAAAATATGTGATATCCACTCGTAATTTGATGCACTTCCTCCAAACACACCAATTAATCCTTCATACTTGTCAGAAGCATAACCTGCGCTTTCTAAAGCCTTCCATGCATATTCATGAAACAAGCGGATTTGTGGGTCCATTCGCTCTGCATCATGTGGAGAATAATCAAAAAAGTGGGAATCAAAATATTCAATATCATCCAACACACCTTTTGCCTTTACATAATGAGGCTTAGAAATGATATCTTTTGTTAAACCCGCTTCAATGAGCTCTTCTTCACTAAAAAAGGAAATCGTTTCTCGTCCTTCTTGTAACACATCCCAAAATTGTTCAAGTGTATTGGCCCCTGGAAATTTTCCTTCCATCCCGATAATCGCAATGTCGCGAGTCTTCACAGTGGCATTCGTATCTTTTACTCGCTCGATTCGTCGTTTGCTCATTTCATTTTTTTGTTCTTCTTCTCGTTCACCAGCAAGATGACGAGCAAGCTTCGCAACTGATGGATAATGGAAAACATCCATAATGTTCATCTCAAATTCTGTTTTCAATTTTTCTACGATTTTTAATGCAGTTAATGAACGCATACCAAGCTCAAAGAAATTGGCGTTGACATGGACAGAAGAAACTCCTAATTCCTTTGCCAAAGTCTGTGCTAATTTTTGTTCAATTTCCTTGATTTTCGGATGACTTTCATGATTTGCTGTTTCTTCAAGAGATTGCTCTTTTGCGAGTTCACTGACCTGTGGTAGAGTTCTTGCTTTATCGCGATGTTCTTTCATTTCTGCTTGCTTTTCTTGAAGAATGGCAGCAATGGCAATCGAGTCATCTTCAATCACTTGTTCAATCATAGAATGAAAATATTCAAGCCACGTTTTCATCGTTTCTTCTTTAAATAATTGATTACTATAATAAAGGTTAATCGATAACATGCCATTCTCTTCAATGACTTCAAACGTCAAATCAAAAAGCGACACATCTAACTCAACATGATAGGGTGTAAATTGAAGCTCATCAAGCTTTACGACACGGTCATTTCCATTTTCATAAATAAACATAACATCAAACAATGGATTCCGATTTAGTGGTGTTTTATGCCTTACATTTTCAATTAAATCCTCATATAAATAGTCTATGTTTGCAAACGCCTGTGAACATGTTTTTTTCACTCGCGTAACGAACTCGGAAAACAAGTCATCTTCAAGTACTTCATTTTGAAGCACGATTGTGTTTGTGCACATTCCGACCATCGTTTCGAATTGTTCTTGCCCTCTCGCAACAACAGGTGTTCCAACTGCCATTTTTGTTTGTCCCGTAATCTTCGTTAGCAACACATTAAACAAGCTTAATAACACCATATAAAGCGATGTGCCATTTTCTCTAGCTATTTTTTTAACTTGTTGCAATTGCTCTGTTGTTAGACGGTCTCGTATTGTTTTTCCTGTTATTTCTTTAATTAGCGGACGCGGAAAGTCAGTTGGCAACGCTAATTGCGTCACACCATCTTTCCATTGTTCAAGCCAAAATTGTTGCTGTTTTTCATAGGCTTTCGATATGAGATATGCTTGATGCCAATTCACATACTCGCGATATTGTATTTTCACTTCAGGCAAAAGAGAGCCGTTATACAAACTCATAAACTCTTGTGCGACAATATTAGCTGAATATCCATCTGCAATAATATGATGGAAATCCATAAAGAATAAATGACTGCCTTCTTCTAACTTCGCGATGCCTACCTTTATCAATGGCGCTTTAGCTAAGTCAAACGGCTCCATAAATTGTGTAATGAGCCGTTCGACACTCATCGTTGTCCCATCCTTATAATCAATCGAGAAATCTACTTGACTAGCAATTGACTGAACAATTTCTCCATCTTTCACAGTGAAACTCGTTCTGAACACATCATGACGTTGAATAATGTCTTGAAAGCATTGTTCGACCTTTGCTAAATCAAGATTTCCTGTTACGATCATTGCCATTGGTAGATGGGTGGCACGCTCATTTTCACCCATTTGGTTTATAATAAATGTTCGCTTTTGCGCATCAGACACAGGGAAATATTCTGTTATGTTAATGTACCCATTGTTTCGTTTTTTTTTAACAGGGGTTTGCTGTCTATCTTTAAATTCAAATCCCCCTGCTCGTAGTTCGACGACAGCATCATGAATGCAACGCAAGAAATAATTCGCATCTTCTATCGTATGTTCGGTAGAGAAAAAGCAAATTCGTTTCTCCCATGTGTAAATGCCTTTTTCCATTAACATATAGAAGAATAAATCCATTTCCGCTGGCATCATTGTAATATTAAATTTCCCAAAGGTTTCAAACTTAAATTGTGACGCAAAGTGCCGAACCCGAAGTGGGACAGCTTCTTGCTCAAATAAGTCATTAACTTCCTCGACAAAATACCGAGTAAGTTCAGTTACTCTATCCTGAACAGCAGGGCCATTGTCCTTCATATATTGAAGAACGGCTCTTGATGCGGCTAAACTTAATGGGTGCTTACAAAATGTTCCTGCAAAAAACGTCATTTCTTTTTCAGGATAAGAACCATCCCCATATTCCCAATAACCCCCGTCAACAGTATCAACAAACTCCGCCTTTCCAGCTAATATACCTATTGGTAAGCCACCACCGACTATCTTTCCATACGTAGCAAGGTCAGCGACTATCCCAAAGTGGGCTTGTGCTCCTCCTACATGGCAACGGAATCCTGTTATCATTTCATCAAAAATAAGCAATGCTCCGATTTCAGTTGTTAAATGACGCATTTCATGTAAAAACTCTTTTGGCTGTAATCCTGGATTTCGACTTTGCACAGGTTCAACCATGACAGCCGCGATTTCGGCATGGCGCTCTTTAATGACTTGTATAGCTTCCTCTGTTCCATAATCTAAGACGATGACATCTTCAACCATTCCTGGCATTGTTCCCGGTGAAATCGGGAATGACTGATTTTGGTCCATTTCCGCTAACACACTATCAAAATTGCCGTGATAGGAACCTCGGAAAATCACAACTTTTTTTCGTTTTGTTACAGTACGTGATATTCGCATTGCTGCCATTACTGCCTCTGACCCGGTATTACAAAATGCCACTCGTTCTGCGCCTGTCAATTGTGTAACTAGTGTGGCCACTTCTCCTGCTAAATCGGTTTGTGGACCAGTCTCATATCCTTCTGCTAATTGAGCTTGAATCGCATCAATAACAAACTGTGGCCGGTGTCCAAAATAATGGACCCCATATCCAATCGCCATATCCAAGTACTCATTTCCATCGACATCCCAAAACCTTGCTCCTTGAGAACGTTCAGAGACAATCGGGTAAATTAAATCTTTGTAACTCATGCGAAAGTTTAATGATGCAATCCAATCTGAAAGCAGTTTTCGGTTTGCTTGTGCATACTGTTTTGAGCCGTTCGTTTTCTTATTATATTTAGAAATAAATTGCTCAATAAACGCTTTTTGTTCGTTTGAGAAAATATCACGGTCTAATTTCATCGCGCGAAAATTAATTTTAGGGACTTCTTTTTTTAGTGGCTTTTGCTTTTCTTCTTCTAGTGGCATCGGTGCTTGTTTTACCTTTTCTTGTTTAGTATCAACGAAACATGCTGTTGTTTGTTGAGGCGTTTGGATCATTTTTATCGTTTCAAGTTGTTGGTTGGCTAGTTTATTCATACTCGTTTCCATCCACTTCAACTGACTTTCAAATATCGTTTCTAAGCTTGTTGCTTCAGATGATACACGTGTTTGTGTTTCAATCATTTGCTCCGTCGGCTTCTCGGTGTGTAATTGTATAGGTGCCACAGATTGCGTTGGTTGTTCCGTAGGATGTTCTACCACTTCATAAGCTGTCGCTACTTCTCTTTCTGCTCTCGCTTTCATTTCTTGTACATTCACCGCTATATTTGCTTCATTAGCAATATAGTCGGAAATTTTTTCAACCGTATCCATATCATCCATTAATCGATTAATCGGTAGATCGATATCATATTTTTTATCAACGAGCTTTTTAATTTGCACTAACATTAATGAGTCTAGGCCAAATGAAAATAAATTGGCAGTATGGTCAATTTCCGCTACATCTAATTCAGACACTTCATGAATCATTTCTTTTATCTCTTTTATATAAGCTTCCATTTTTCCACTCTCCTTTAAGGTTCCTTCGTATACCTGTTCTTTTTGATTGTTAACGTTTCGCTTTAACCAATAACGTTTTTTGTTTAAAGGATACAACGGTAATGAGACGAGATGACCTTTGTAATATTGATTGAAAGAATGCCAATTTATTTGAACGCCATTTTCATATAAGGAACAAATCATTTCGTCCCAGCTATTGGCCTCGACCAATGGCAACGTAAGCATGAAGGCTTCTTTAACTATTTTTCTATCGTCAAGCGTTCTTTCTTGTAGAGCTGATTCTGTTAACCAATAGTTTAATTGCGCCCATTCCGATTCAGTTACTACTCGACTTCTATTAATGTTGTAAATCGGAATCGTAGGTGGCATTACTTTAAGAGCGCTAAGCTCCTCTACTAAACTTTCTAGGGAGATAGAATTACCATCTGGCTTGTTCTGTTCTTGTCCAACAACATACGATACATTCCTTTCCTTTAAGGCGACAACGAAAGGAGCGAGAATCGTAACTTGTCCAGTTATTTGTTCGGTATTATCCTTTAGACGCTTTCGCCTTAGTTCTGACTCGTTAACACCAATTGTGTTTATGAGTGAATCCACTGTTGCACTTGGTGCCTTTACTTCTATCGTGACCGATTGTGTTTGGTGTAACGTAAGAACAAGAACAAGAGCATCATGTAACGTGAGCGATTCCGCCATATAAGCAGCTACAAGAAGACCAATGCCTTCCCCACCAACATAATGTGGGTTAATCTGTACTGCACGTAATAGATTCGCAAATGCATATTGTGATTTAAATAAAGCTAATTGCTCAGCTACTAGTGGCGACTCTTCTGCTTTGTATGTTGAACATTTCTTTATTACCTGTTCCATAACTCGTTCGCACTCAGCTACTGAGTGCCGAAATGAATCATATCTTTCATACAATTGTGTATAACATTCTGTTTCTGCTTTTCTTTCAGCAGAAAACGAGATAAAGAGATCTTTTTGAGTTTGATGTGCACTCTCTTTGTTTTCCCATTTTTGTAATGCAGCTAGCATTTGTTCCTTTGTACTGGCTGCAATGGAGACTCTATGTGCAAAGTGGTCTCTTCTTTCTGTTGTGCTATAGCAAATATCTTCAAGTCGCTCATCGGTTGTTTCTAGAAAAGAGCGAAATTGAGCCACCATTTGAGAAAGTGTGTCCTGTTTTTGTGCTGATAATGTCATAATCTTCGGTTCCACATTACTTTGTTCAACCGTAGCTGGAGACTGCTCCACTTCTTCAACAATGACATGAGCATTTGTTCCGCTTAGTCCAAATGAGCTTACCCCTGCTCTTTTCGGTTTCTTTCCTTCTTCTAACTGAATATTTTCAGAAACAACCGTAAACGGAATTGTATCCCATTGAATAAATCGATTAGGCGTATGAAAATGTAGATTCCTTGGAATTTTCTTTGTATTGACGACAAGCACTGATTTGATTAACCCTGCAATTCCTGCTGCACTTTCAACATGGCCAATATTTGATTTCACTGACCCGATCTGAATTGGGTTTTCTTTTGACCGATTTGCAAAAACAGCGCTAAGCGCATGCACTTCTTGTGGGTCACCTAGCTTTGTCCCTGTTCCGTGTAGTTCGATATAGTCGATATCCTCTTCGCGAAGCTTTGCTTGTCCTAATGCATCCTGTAGCAAGCGTTGTTGAGCTACGCCATTTGGTACAGTTAACCCACTGCTTTTCCCGTCATGATTAATGGCACTTCCAACAATGGTGGCATAAATCCTGTCACCATCTCGGACAGCATCTTCATAGCGCTTTAACACTACGATGCCACACCCTTCACTGCGGACATATCCATTTGCAGCATCATCAAATGTTTTGCAACGTCCATCTGGAGCAAGAGCTTGTAACCTCGTTAAACCAACATGTCCTTTTGGTGAGAAGATTAAATTTACTCCTCCAGCAACAGCACTGTCACATTCATTCAGCTTTAATGAATTAATCGCCTGGTGAACTGAAACTAAAGAAGAGGAACAAGCTGTATCGACCGCCACTGCAGGTCCTTCAAGTCCAAATGTATGAGAAATTCGTCCGGCAGCTGCACTATGCATATTGCCAGTAACAGTATAGCCTTCAATATGTTCAACCTCTTGCTCGATTGAGTTGACTTGGTCAAGATAATCACTGTTTGAAATGCCAACAAAGACTCCAGTTTGACTGCCTTCAAGCTTTTCTATTGGCATCCCTGCATCTTGTAACGCTTCAAATGTCACCTCTAAAAGCAATCGATGTTGGGGGTCAATTTGTTTTGCCTCTATTGGTGTAACTCCAAAAAATTGCGGGTCAAATAAGTCTACTTGGTCTAAAAAACCACCATATTTCGTATTTATCGTTCCTTGTGCTTGTCCCGACTCATCATAATAATCATTAATATTCCACCGCTCTTGTGGTATTTCTTCAATAGCATCATAGCCTTGTAACAGTTTTTCAAAAAAGAGCGCTGGCGTGTTCATTCCGCCTGGAAAGCGACAACCGATTCCGACGATCGCCACTTTTCCTGTTGGCATGATAGGGTCACGTTCTAAAGTCTCTGACCGTTGAATACCCATATTTTCTTCTTGATGTAATCGCTGATAAATATAATTTGTCATTTTCGATAATGTTGGGTAATCAAACACAAGGGTGACAGGCAAATCAATGGCAAATGCTTCTTCTAGTTCACGTTGAAGCTCAGGTACTTTAATGGAATCTACTCCCATTTCTAATAAACTTCGATTGGCATCTGTCACGACAAAACCTAGAATTCCAGCTAGCTTTTGTTGCAAAATCGTTGTAATCGTTTCTTCTGACATTACTGTGACTGACTGCTTTTTATATAATTGTTCTTGCTTTTCTTTTATGACGGATATGATTTCTTGATATTCTCCTGAACTATATGCTTTTGCTAACTTAAAGCGTTGAAGCTTTCCACTCGATGTTTTTGGAATTTGTTTAACAGGAATGACATAATCAATCATTACTCCTGTTTTCGAAACGATATGCTCTTTTAGCTTATTGGATAATGAGATAAATGAATTCATGTCATTTTTTTTCTCAACTACACAAAAAATGACTTCATCACGTCCGAGTGTTTCACTAAAAACACCGACCGCACAAACTTTACCAATTTCTATCGGTTTAACTTGTTCTGCTAGTCTTTCTAAATCATGCGCATAGTAGTTTTGTCCGTTTACAAAAATGATATCTTTTGCTCTTCCTGTTACGACTAACTTGCCTTCACGAATAAATCCTAAATCCCCTGTATGAAGCCAGCCATCATCAGAAATACACGCTTTTGTTGCTTCTTCATTTTGATAATATCCTTTTGTGACATTTTTCCCTTTAATTTCAATATGACCAACCGTATTTTCAGGCACTTCTTGTTTTTCATCATCCACAATTCGGACACTGACATGGTGTAATGGTTTGCCCAATTGAACAAAAGTAACGCTATTATCATCGGTATGGTCTATGTATTGGACTTGTTCATTTACGATAAGGTTGTTTCGGTTTACGTGAACGGCAGATAACGGTTCACTAACAGAAGGAAACGTAACAGCTAAGCTTGCTTCAGCTAGACCATATACGGTAAACATCGTTTGCTTCCTTAAGCCAAACGGTTGTAATTCGGTTAAGAACTCATCACATATCTCTTTTGAAATGGGTTCTGCTCCATTTACAATTAAACGAACACTTGATAAATCTAAATGTTGAGGGCGTTTCTTATAAAAACGTTTTAAATAATAGCTGTAACCAAAGTTTGGAGAGGAAATCATAGTGACTTTATGCTTGCTTACACTTGAAAGCCATAAAAGTGGCTGACGAATAAATAAAGTTGTAGGCATAATATAATTTTCGAGGCCCAATGTCATTGGTGTTAAATGGTTTCCGATTAATCCCATATCATGGGTTAATGGCATCCAGCTTAGTATCGAGTCTGTTTCAGTAATATTGGCACCTTCGATAATGTCATAAATATTAGTAAGGAGATTTTCATGTGTAAGGATGACCCCTTTTGGGTCACCTGTTGAACCTGAAGAAAATTGAATAAAAGCGATGTCATCTGGATTCGTTGGGGTATCTGTGATCGTTATGTCAGCATTCGTATTTTGTAAATTACCTTCATAAAGCACTTCTGTGAATACAACATAATCTAAAGCAATCTTTTGTTGTAACTGTAATTTTTCAAATCGCTCTTCACTTATAGCAATATATGGGTGTTGTAGCGTATCCCAAATTTTTTCAAGCTTTTCTTGATTCGTCTTTGTATTTCCTGGTGTGACTGGAACAGCGATAATCTGACCTAAAATACAAGCCCAAAATAAAGTGATAAATAATTGCGGGTCTTTTTCATCAATTTGGAAGATGAGTTCATCTCCTTTTTTAAGTCCTTGCTTCTGTAGATGCGTTAGAATAATAATTGCATCATCGTATAATTGGGCATATGAAACAAATAATTCCTCTGAAGAATGATGAATATATGTAATCCCTTTATCCGTATCGTTCTTTCTATTGCTCACGACTTCTACTAAATTCGTATACATTCCGCTCCTCCTTTATCTGATTACATCAGTACATGTGGTGTGCGTCTTTTTAACGTATCATTTATCGTGTCAATGACTTGTTTCATTTGTTCGCGTATAAAAAAGTGTCCTCCATTAAAATGATAGATTCTACAAGTTTCTGTTGTGAGTTTTTCCCAGGCCAATAAATCAGCTAAATCAAGGTCATCATCAATTCCGTTTAACACGGATATCGGGCACATGACCTTTTCAATTCCATTTGGTTGATAGTGTTCAATCAGTTGTAAATCAGCCCGTAATATTCGTAAATAGCTTGACATAAATTCTTCTGACCGTAACAACTCATCGGGAATCCCGCCAAATTGACATATATGCTCGATTAGTTGTTCGTCGTTCAAACTCTCGCTATACACTCTGTCCTTATTTACATGTGGAGCTTCCTTACCTGAAAAAAACACATGTTCTGGCAAGTTGAAGTTTTCGTTTTGAATTTTTTTTACAAGTTCGTACACAATCCAACTTCCCATACTATGACCAAAAAACGCATATCGCGCATGGACAAGTTGGGGTACAATTTGCTCAAACAAATCATCAACAGCCATTTGTAAATTTGAATAAAGTTGTTCCTGATTGCGAACACCTCGACCGGCCAACTCTACTGGAATAAGGTCAATTGAGGTTGTTACTTCCTTCCGCCACGGGTTATAAGCTAAACTACTTCCCCCAGCAAAAGGAAAACAAAATAGTTTTGTCTTTTCCATTTGTCGATTCTCCTTCTCCACTAACTCTTCATACTTTTACCTTAATAGTTCATACAAAAAATGAATAAAGATGATGGCACAAAAAAAAACAAATCATTAATTTATACTTTTGATTTGTTTTTTCATTTTTTTTGCTAAACAAAATTTATAACATTAAAGCACCGTTGAAAAGCTTATTTAACGAAATATAAAATAAAATAACATTTCCTTTACATCTGAAAAAACATTTACATTTTGTATTTAAAACTTTTGAATTATGAATAATTTACTAGTTAGGAATGTAAACCGAAAATGTATAAACAAACATTTTTTTGTAAAAGGAAAAAAGTACCTATACTTTTTTTCGTTACTCATTTATAGTAAGTGAGCATGCTCGTAAATGAACTCGTTCACTTACTTTATCTAGGTAAAGAATTAAGGAGGTTGAATCCCTTATAAAAAACATCTCCCACAATAAATAAAGGAAAGCTAGTACAGAAAGAGGTGAAAGCATTGACATTAAGAGAACGAAAAAAGAAGGAAACTCGCCATTCAATTTTATCTGCATCTAAAGACGTCTTTCTAACAAAAGGCTATGCACAAACGACCATTGACGAAATAGCCGAAAAAGCCAATGTCGGAGTTGGCACGGTGTACAATTATTTTCAGTCTAAAGCCGATATTTTCATCACGATTATGTCAGATGAACTCGTTTTAGATGAAACAGACATCCCTATGTCATTAGTCGGACAATTGAAACCAAACTCTGTTATGGAATGTGTGCTCACTCTTGTCTCACGTTATTTACAAGTCATTAAACTCGTCCAAAAAGAAGTGTGGCAAGAGCTACTCGGGGCAGCAACGAGTAATCCTAAATCAGAGAAAACATTGTTAGATGGGATGTTTCAAATGGATGATCGATTTATCGATAAAACAGAAGCGATGTTTCAACAATTAAAAAAAGAACAGCTCCTCCACCATTCTTTTGCTGAAAAAGAAGCGGCTTATGCTGTTTACAGTATTGTTTTAACTCAATTTATTTTTTACATTTATCGGTCTGAATGTACGACAGAAGAGCTTTATGAACGAATTAAATCACAGATGTACTTTATTTTTGATGGGAAATACACAGAAACTGAGTAGGACATTTTCTATATCATCTCTATCTAACTATTAAGAGGAGTGAATCTCATTGCTTAAAAGCATGATATCCCAGGCGATTGCTTATAAAAAAATTACATTGCTAACGATTCTCGTCTTAACATTGTTTGGCGTATACAGTTACTATACTTCTCCTAAGCAAGAAGCACCGAAAATTGAAGCACCGATTGCTATGATTACTGCAATATACCCTGGTGCTTCACCAGAGGATATGGAAAAACAAGTAACGAATAAAATTGAAGACAAGATTATCGAAATGGAAGATTATCAATATTCAAGGTCTGTTTCAAGCGCTGGAATTGCAACTGTCACACTGGAGTTGAACTATGGTGTTGATGTCGATAAAGCATGGAATGGCTTACGAAATGATATGAATGAAGTGGAAAGGACCTTCCCTGAAGGAGCAGAAATCTACCAAATTAATACAGAAACATCAAGAACTGCTGGGATTATTGTTAGCTTTTCTAGTGAACAAGAGTCCCATGAAGACCTCGTCAGTTATGCCGAGGATTTAAAATCCCATCTTGCTAATTTTCCAGGTGTAGCGAAAATCGACATTCATGGCGATCGTCCTACCGAAGTCCAAGTTAAACCTGACCTTGAAAAATTAAACGACTACCAGCTGACATTAGCTGACTTAGCCAGCCTCATCCAAGCGCAAAACATCGAACTTCCACTTGGCACCCTTACTTCTAATGATGATTCCATCTTGAGTGTTACTGCTGGAAGTGCGTATAAATCAATAGACGATATTAAAAATACCGTTATCGAGTATTCGATCGTTGATGAAGACGCGACCCTCCTTTCTGACATTGCTGAAGTCACATTCACCGAACAACAAATCGACCATATGATTAAACATGATAATAAAGATGCAGTTCTTTTTGCATTGTACTTTAGTGAGAGTGGCAATATTGTAAGTCTTGGAAAACAAATTGAAGACGAAATGAATGAGTTTATTTCTGAGCTTCCTTCTACCGTAGAAAGCCATAATGTGTTGTTACAGCACCAAGATGTGGAAAGCTCTATTAATAATTTTATCCGTAACTTATTAATCGGAATGGGACTCGTCATCTTACTTGCTACGCTAAGTCTAGGGATTCGAAACTCCATCATCATTTCTACAACGATTCCGGTTGTTGTGTTACTAACAATATTAGCGATGAATCTACTTGGAATTCCGTTTCATCAAGTATCGATTGTGGCGCTCATTATGGCGCTTGGTATGTTCGTTGACAATGCGATTGTCGTTACGAATGCGATTCAAGCTCAATTAGAAAACAAAGTTGAACGCTTAAAAGCGTGTGTCGATGGAACAAGGGAAGTGGCCGTTCCTGTCTTCACTTCAACATTAACAACCGTTGTTGCTTTTATTCCATTAGCGATGATTAATAGTATCGTCGGCGAATATATCTACAGCATTCCGATTATTATTATCGTTTCATTATTACTCTCTTATATTGTTGCTGTTACTTTAACACCAACATTGTCGTATATTTTTTTAACCGAAGCGAAAAAGCAAGAAAAGCAATCTTTAGGAAGAAAAGCGTTAGATTTTTTATTGAACATAACAATGCATTACAAAAAATCAACAGTGCTTGTGTTACTAGTCTTATTAGGTGGGACTGTGTTTCTATCCACAAATTTAGGATTACAGTTTTTCCCGAAAGCTGACAAAAATTTCGTCTATATTGACCTCCAGTCTAATGAATATGGTGATATTGAGAAAACTGAGGAGTTCTCTGAAGAAGTCACACAACTTTTGTTAGAACAACCAGAAGTTCTTTCCTACACATTATCGATTGGTGACGGATTACCAAAGTTTTGGGATACAATGTGGCCAAGTGTCAAATCATTGGATTATGCTCAAGTTTTAGTCACGCTTAATTTAGATAATAGTGATCGATTTAAAGGTAACGCAGAATTTACTGATTATGTGCAAGACTTATTTGATGAGCGGCTTACAAAAGGAACAGCAACGATTAAGGAACTAGAGCAAGGGGACCCAGTTGGTGCTCCGATTACGATTCGAGTTTCAGGTGATGATCTTTCTGAAATTGCTAGGGTAAGTCAAGTGATCGAGGATGAACTTCTAACAATCGAAGGAACGATTAATGTTGATTCAACTCAAGTCGATCCGATTGAACAATTCGATATTGATGTCGACTTTAACAAAGCCGGAGAAAAAGGAATCACAAATATTGATATTCAAAATGAAATTGGTCTCGCTCTAGGTGGACGCGTCATTACGACGTTTACCGAATCAGACCAATTAAATCGTAGTGATTACAACGTGACGATGGATGCAAATGTGACTACGGTAAAAGACCTAGAACAGCTACAGCTTCGAACATTTACTGGTGAGAAAGTGGAATTACATGAAGTGGCGACTGTTAAAATGATTGAAACAATGCCTGAAATCAACAAGTATAATCAAGAGCTTTATGTGACAGTTTCTAGTGATGTCCGCTCAGGTTATAGCTCGGTAAACATTCAAACTGAACTACAAGACGCAATTAAAGACCTTGATTTAGGTGAAGTCGTCGTGACGTATGCAGGAGAACAAGAAAGCATGAACGATAATTTTAGTGATGTGCTCGCTATGGGAGTGTTTGCGATTCTTGCGATATTCCTTGTATTAGTCATCCAATTCAACTCTTTCTTACAGCCGTTTATTATTTTACTTGTTATTCCAATGGCGAGTATTGGTGCGATTACAGGGTTATTTATTGCAAAAGAGCCATTATCATTCACTGGGCTTTTAGGAATCGTCAGCTTATTTGGAATAGTCGTTAACAATGCGATCGTCCTAATTGATGCGATTAACAAAGAACGCCTTCAAGGAGCAACCGTTCCAACCGCATGCAAACAAGCAGCCCAAAAGCGATTACGTCCGATTATGCTAAGTACAACAACAACCGTTATCGGATTAATCCCATTAGCTTTACTCGGCAGTGATCTGTTTTCTCCAATGGCTATCGGAATTATCGGAGGGCTACTTGTTTCGATGTTTTTAACATTGCTTCTCATTCCAATGTTTTATAGCTTAGTAGTGAGAGATAAGGCGGTTGCGACTTCTACTCACGATAGGAATGAGACGGAACAGTTTTAGTTTTTGAGTGGAGATCAATAATTGCTGACCATATTTTTCTCTTAACATGGTTAGTTGTGAAGGGGAAACAGTAAAACACAGATTAAATTACAGGAAAAGGGACGAAGAACTTGTTCTTCTTCCCTTTTTCATATTTGATAGTTTTGCTAATACACTGACTTAGTTTTAAAATTTAATGCATTCACCTGTAAATTCCCCACCATTATTCCGCTAAGTTAGGTTTTAAACAGAAAACGAATACTCCCCAAAAAGAATCCTACTAACACTAATCCTAAACCAATATAAAATCCAAACATCCCATGCGAGTCAATGTAATAAAACACAAAGCCAGTCAACACTAAAAGGATTGAAAAAGCAATCATTTCTGTTTCAGATTTCTTATCATTATAAATAAGAAATAAGAAAAAACTAATAACCAGTGAAAATACTAATAAAATCATGATAAATATACCCATTTGATTACTTAAACCTCCTCTCTCATTGAATAATGCGTGTAAATCACTTATTTGTTTCTATATTTACAATTAATGTTGTTGATTTTTCTCTCCCCACTCACATAATTGTTCCAAAATCGGGATTAGAGTTTCTGCTTTTTGCGTGAGACTATACTCCACTTTAGGTGGGATTTGCGGATACTCTTTTCGTGTGATCATTCCTGCTGCTTCTAATTCTTTAAGTTGTGAACTTAACGTTTTATAGGTAATGGATCCAATTCTTCTTTTCATATCATTAAAACGAACTACTTTATTTTCAGCAAGTAGGTAAAGTATTAACATTTTCCATTTACCACCAATGACTGACAATGTATAACCAAAAGGGGTTTCATGGATATTACCCTTTTCTTTAAAGTCACTCATGCTCATATTGACACTATCCTTTCTGGAAGTACCTATCAAAAAAGTGCGTACTATTTTTCTACTTATTTTCATTTTATACTTGCTTTACATTGAAATAAAGGAGAATGATAATGATGAATCATGTTAAAACCTTCAATCATGACCTTTGGGATCATGGTATTTCTCAAGGTTATAGTGTCAACGGTACGATTTATATTTCGGGGCAATTTTCCCACGATGAAAAAGGTGTTTTCATTGGTGAGGGGGATATCGAAACGCAAACACGACAAACTCTTAAAAACATAGATCAATTATTAGAGGAGTTTCGTATTACGAAGTCAAATCTTGCCTATGTTGAAATTTATCTAACAAATCCGCAAGCGCATACTGAAATAGTTATCGACATATTTAAGGAATACCTAGAAAAACACCGTCCGGCCGGGAGTCTCATCGGAGTGACCTATTTGGCGTTCCCAGAGCAGTTTATTGAAATTTCTGCTATCGCACATGCTGATTAAGTAAACTTTTGCTATTGTCTATTCCTTGTCCTTACGAATGTTACTCTAGGTCCGTTGTATTGTCCTAGAGTAACATACAATTACCAGTTAAGATAATAAACTCAGGGGAGTGTTTTCACGTGCTTATAACCTAATAATTCGCCTTGTGTATTTATAACGACCTCATCTACTCCATAGCTGTTATGAGCATCATAATAAGGATGGACTTTTAAAGTTATCTCATACAGTCCACCTACACCAAATACTTGTTTGATTTTAAGTAGTTCTGTATCATAAGATGCCCATGTAAGTCCTTTTGGTGCAACTTTGTCATCTTTATAAATTTCAAATATTGCTTTATCTACCGGTTCTCTAAGACTCGTTATTAGTGCATATTTAAGCGTATTACATAAGTCTGTATCAGCTTCATTAATTGTTTGGGCGTTCACTGTGGTATTACCAATCAGCATTACCATAACAACACAAAGTAGAGCAAAGTACTTTTTCAAAATCATCACCTCATTTTAGTATCCTAAAATTTATAATGACTTATTCTCCAAACTTGCTCGTTACTTTGGCTTACCTAAAAAATAAACGAGCTGCTGAAACAATTCCTACCGTTACTGTTCTTTTACTATCGCTCTCCGATGGTGGGTTTCCCTTTAGTGTATGCTAGAACTCTTCTGTTAGAGGGGTACTCTTTTTCTTTGGTAATGAAAAGGAAATTAATGTTAAACTAACACCAGTAGGCTAGTTTAATACATATGAAAGGAGAGAATTGGATGTTTAAAATTGTGGTTATTTTCATACACGTTTTAATATTCCTATTGGCAACTGTTATTGGTTTGGGAGGAGTATATAATCCTGCCCCACCAGACCCAAGTAGAACATTTGAAGTTTGGTTTACAGCTATTGCCATTTTTAATACCCTTGTCATAATATCGATTTTTGTACAGCTAAAGCTAAAAAAAGTATGGGTATTTTCAATCACAGTTTTAGGCTTAGTTGTCCTATTCTATTTCTTACCACACCTAGTGTTTTACATTGAGGGTATTTCTTAAATTGGTTATCTGATTAAATATAGAAGGATTTTCATGTATCACACATTGGCTGACAGAAAAATACCGACTGCTTCAAGTTTCCCTTTATTAAACAAACGAGTGGCTGAATAGTGCTGTCGTTTATTCAAACGATTGAGTAGTTTACTTCAAGAAGATATTATAATAGGTCAGTGAAAATATGGCTGAATATATAAAAGAAATTAGAGAACTTATTGGGAATAGACCGTTTATTTTAGTGGGGTCTACTATTGTAGTTCTTAACGATAACAAAGAGATACTATTCCAACATCGTTCTGATACAGAAGAATGGGGATTACCAGGTGAATCAATGGAGATTGGTGAAACTTTAGAGCAAACAGCTGCACGTGAATTGTATGAAGAAACAGGCTTAAAGGCAAAAACATTAAAGTTTGTAGATGTTATGTCGGGTAAAGAACTTTATTTTAAATATCCTAATGGGGATGAGGTTTACAATGTGATTAGCATTTATCTTGCCGAAGGAATTAATGGGAAATTAGCTATGAATGATAGTGAAAATTTAGCACTAAACTATTTTTCATTAAATAACCCCCCATCAAAAATGGATGAAAGAGCAAAGATAATTATTAAGAAATATTTTTTATAGTAAATATACTATTGCACTAACGGGAAACGATAGCTGAATAAAAGGTTATCGACTTTTCTTGTTAAAGTAAAACCAACAGTATAGTGAAAGAAGAAAAATGTTATTACGAGGTGTAGGTTAGATGAAATTTACTTGTCCATGTTGTGGCTATAAAACCTTAGATGAAGAACCACCTGGAACATATGACATATGTAGCATTTGCTTTTGGGAAGATGATGCAGTTCAATATGATAATCCCGATTATGGTGGTGGTGCGAATATCCCTTCTTTAAGGCAAGCACAGAAAAACTATAACTTATTTGGCGCTTGTGAAGAAAGATGTATTGAGTTTGTAAGAGAACCAAATGAAAATGATGTGAAAGATCCTACTTGGAAACCGTTATAGTTATTAAAGTAATAGTGTAGTTTAATGCAAGAAACCTTTTTTCTAATTTTAAGTAGAAAAGTTAAAATATTTAATTTAAGAAATTAGATAAGGAATGATAATCTTGAAAATAATTGAAACGAAGAGACTGTATTTAAGGGAACTGGTCTTAGAAGATACAGAATCGTTATCTGTTTATGGCATTATAAATATGTAGGGTATGGCAGCCCTTTTGTGTAGGTGCCCGAAGGGCACCTACACAAAAAAAGCCACTTGCTAACATCTCAAAAATTCAATACACTTCCTGTTGGACCCAATACTGGCAGGAGGTAGTTTTAGGAGATGTTAGAAGTGACCGAAATTAATTATATCAGACAAGAAGTAAACACGAAAGGTTATTCCTATTCGGATGTTGCTAGAAGAACGAATAAGGATGTTAGAACAGTTAAGAAGTATGCCGACCTAGAGGAATTTCAACCGGAAACGAAGAGGGTAAAGCCACAACCGGCACCAGTAATGGACCCCGTTAAGGATATCATCGATCAATGGTTGAAAGAAGATATGAAGAAGAAAAAGAAATACCGAAGGACTGCCAAACGTATATGGCAAATGCTTGTAGACGATGTAGACATAAATTTTAAAGGCTCCGACCGAACTGTAAGGGCGTATGTGTCTAAACGTAAAAAGGAATTATTAGACGAAAGCGAAGGTGCTGCGATTCCGTTAGAGGCAAGACCTGGTGATGCTCAAGTAGACTTTGGGGAGGCGCCGTTTAAAAGGAATGGTAAGGTGATTGACCTTCCGTATCTCGTTCTTTCCTTTCCGTACAGTAATGCATTCTTAGTTCAAGTTTTTGAATCTCAAAATCAGGATTGTTTCCTAGAAGGACTAAAACGATTCTTTACCCACTTAGAAGGTGTACCAAAGAGAATACGTTTTGATAACTTATCTCCAGCAGTTAAAAAAATCCTTCCTCAAGGTAAGCGAGAACTAACAGAAGGCTTTGAAAGGTTCGCCTTACATTACGGTTTTCAGTACGAGTTTTGTAATCCTGGCGCTGGAAATGAAAAAGGTCATGTAGAGGCAATGGTTAAGTATGTACGAAATAACTTCTTTTTACCAGAACGACCTGTTTATCAAATTGAAAAGTTAAACAAAGAATTATGGCTTGAAGTAGAGAATGATAGATTTCGTTCACACTACGAAAAGAAGAATGAGATTGCTAGATTGTTTGAGGAAGATAGGGAAGCATTACTCTACCTACCAGCTAAAGAATACTCAGGAATGCGTATTGAGACTTTGAAGGCGGATAAGTATGGTTATGTACTTGTAGATTCGAAAAGGTATTCCACTTCCCCGCGTTATGCAAATCAACGAGTATTAGTGGGTGTTACCTACAACCGCATTGATATCCTTGCGGATAATTATGAAGTAATCGTAAGTCATGAACGGCTATATGGAGAAGAAACTAAATCAATGATTTGGCAACCTTATCTATCTCTCATGGCCAAGAGACCAACAGCTTTAAAGTACACGACATTTTATAGTCAGCTTCCAGAAGCATGGCAAAAATATTTGGATGAATGTACGGTTGAAGAAAAGAAAAAAGCATTACTTTTATTATCGACAATATTAAAAAGTAACCGTTTAGAAATAGCTACAGAGGCTTTAGAGATCGCTTCTGAGAGTTGTCACCCATCTTCAGAAACTATCAAGCAAGTCTTTCATCAACTGGTTCATGGCCGTGGTCATAGACCAACTCTTAAGCTGAAAAGTAGTGTTCCGGCAATGCCATTAGCGGAACGCGGAATGAACCAATATGATGCCTTCTTTACCTTGAAAAGGAGGCAGGGATGATGCAAGAAAAGATTCAGGAATATGCCAAACGTTTAAAGCTCAGTTGGATACGAGAAAATTTTCACAAACTAGATCCGAAGGATCCTCAAGACTATTTATTAACTCTATTTGAGAAAGAAATAGAACAACGTGAGGAAAGGAAGATTAATCTTTTACTAAAGGCGGCAACGTTGCCAAACGCATCTGGCAAACCTTTCAATTGGCAAGATATCCAGTTAGGACAAGGGTTGAGCCAACAGTACCTTTTAGATGGCGAGTTTATTGATACAAAGGAGAATATGGTTTTTTACGGTGGCGTTGGTGCCGGGAAAACATATCTATCCACACTCATTGGAATCAATGCCATACATAAGTATGGCAAGCGAGTGAAGTTCTATACCATTGCCTCACTTGCAAATGAACTACTGGATGCCAATGAAAAAGGGACACTAACTAAATTGTTTAAGAGGATTGAGAAGCTAGACTTATTGATACTCGATGAACTCGGATATATACCTTTACATAAGCAGGGAGCTGAGCTGCTTTTCCAAGTAATCTCACTGTGTTATGAGAAAAGAAGTATTATTATCACCACAAACCTTCAATTTGGACAGTGGAATCATGTATTTGGCGATCCTATCCTAACCGAAGCGGTAGTAGACCGCTTAATCCATCACTCCCACTTAGTATTATTTGGGGGTGATAGTAACCGAATGAAGGAGTCACTAGCATTAAGAGAGTTGTAATAGTTTAACAAAGTTATGTTGGTAAGTGGCCTTACAAAAAGGTTTGCCGTTTTATACATTTTTCTCTTGCCAAATACATCGTTATCTAAGGTTCTTTCTGAACCAGAATCTATGCAGTTCTATCCTGAACCATTTAGTAAAGACAAGGTGGAAAAGTGGATTAAATGGAATATTGATAATTATAAAAGATATAACCATGGTTTATGGGCTGTAATTTTAAAAAATGAAGATAAGTTCATAGGAGATTGTGGAATCACAATGCAAATTATTGAGAAAGAAACAGTACCTGAGATAGGATTTCACATTATAAAAGACTATTGGAATAAAGGCTATGCAACAGAAGCCGCTAATGCTTGTAAAGATTATGCATTTAAGATATTAAATTATCCAAAAGTATTTTCATACACCACTGTCAAAAATATTCCATCACAAAAGGTAGCAAAAAAAATAGGGATGCAAGAATATAAGAAATTTGAGAAAAATGGAGAAGAACAAATTGTTCAAGTTGCTTTTAATATTGATGATTCAGTAAAATTAATAAATGAGTAATTGAATTCGGATGTGAAACATTTAACTTAAACAAACGGAGGTTTTAAATGGGCGAATTGCAAGTCATAAATTTAGATAAGGTATCATTTCACCTGAAAGAAAAGCATAACTTCGAATGGCTTACAAATATGGGTGAAGTATTCAGCGTATTTGATCAACAAGACTCAGGAAATCTATGTTTCGGAATCAAAAAAGACGGGATAAAAAAGTTTGTAAAGTATGCTGGTGCAAAGACGAGAGAGTATACTGGAATACCAGAAGATGCGATAACAAGGTTAAAGAATTCAGTTCCAATCTACGAAGATTTACAACATAAGCACTTGGTTAATTTGCTTGACCATTTTGAAGAAGAAAATGGGTATGTGTTAGTTTTTGAATGGTTTGACGGGGAGTGCTTACACCCTCATTGGTCATTTCCTCCACCACTTAAATATACTCATCCTGAGTCTCCTTTTTATCGATTTAAGCAATTATCTATTGAACAACGTTTAAAATCATTTAAGAGTATATTAGAATTCCATGTGAATGTAGAAAAGAATAATTATGTAGCCGTTGATTTTTACGATGGAAGTATCTTATACGACTTTAAAAATAATATCACAAAGATTTGTGACATTGATGTATATAAAGAAAAACCATTTATCAATACGATGGGCAGGCTTTGGGGGTCTTCAAGATTTATGTCACCCGAAGAATTTGAGTTAGGTGCTACAATTGATGAAAGAACGAATGTATTTAATATGGGAGCAATTGCGTTTGGTCTGTTTGGTGGAGAGCTTGACCATTCAATATCAAAGTGGGATGCAGGAACAGAACTTTATGAGGTAACCATGAAGGCGGTAAATAAAGATAGATTAGAAAGATATTCAACAGTAGAAGAATTCTTTTCGGTATGGAAATCAGCCTCAAAATAATGCTTGTGAAATATTGTAATTCAACGGAGAACTTTAGTTGAAGAAGCATTGAAAGTAAATACAAGTTGGCGTACATTTTATTGTGTGAGTTTCAATTTTTGCGATAGGTAACTGAACCCGTTAATATCAGTTTGCTTCTTTTATATCAACAGGCTCTAACTCGCATAATATCTTATTTCCATCTTAAAATTAATAGATTTCATTGCCGCATTAAATTGTAATTATAATGAATCATCCCCCCATTGGGGCAACATTCTCTAAATTCCGCTCAAGTATTCAAGTAGTTGTTCAATGTTCTTCTTCTTTGCATCTTTTGCTAATGCATTTCGAAAGAGATTATAAGCAATCTCATCATTTTCACTTAACCAACTGATTGCTTTTTTCGGTCCTAAATACCATAAATCTTTTAATTCAAAGTAGATTTCCAAGCTGTCTTTAAGCATCCAATGAAACCTATAATCACCCTCAATATCATTCTTGTTAGACCTTAGATACATTTTTCTTAGCCACCCTTTTAAAAACTCTTTTTCTTCATTGGATAGCTTTTCGGGACCGTTATTAAATATATTTTTAATTTCTGTCAACAATTCAACGGCTAACCCCTTATCATCCAGCAATATTTGACCTTGATTAACACGCAAAAATTGTTCCGGATTATCCATCTTTTCTGTATTGTATATCCAAACATCTAATTGTTTATCTTCAAAAACAGAAATGTCATTTTTATTCACAGTCATATCGGAAAAACAAACAATATCTAAATCACTTTCTGCAGTAAAATCACCGCTACAGTATGAACCATATAATATTACTGTATGAGAATTGTATTTTTGCTTTAGATACTTTGTTACTTTTTTTAATAATACCTCTTCACTCATAAACACATCTCCTCTATCAAAGAACAATGTCTATTATACAATGTTTATTACGAAACTCCCCGTTAATACCACATACACATCCCCTTTTGTTTGGGATAATAATAAAATAAATCGCTCTCCTTATAACGGTTACGCCCCATTATGTTATCTTTCATAAGCTTTTATTTTGATAGATTACAAACTCCAATCCTGAGTCCACTGTTTAGGTAATTCAAATCCTGCCTGTTTAAGTGCAACATAGTATTGCCCTTGATGAATCCCCTCGTGTTGTATTACCGTAGCCAATAATTCCATTATAGATAGGTACTCTGTTCCCATTTGTATAGAATCAAATTTTGTTTGTTTAAATTCAAAAACTAATTCTTCCATACTTCGTTCTAATTCATCTATTAAACTTTTTTCATCTGATGTCAAAACACCAGGAAATTGAATATTTCCAGTTTTCAACCCATCACGATAAACATCCCTTACACGAACCATATGTTTAAAGAACTTTCTTAACGTCCCTAATTCTTGTACTAGTTTGATATCCCATTTACTTTCTGGAATTTCTTTTGCTAATACGTTAGTCATTTTTGCAGCGTATAAAAGCCCATTAGTATCCATATTTATCCCCCTTTGCTTTATGTAACGTACTTCTACACAATCCTGCTCGTTTGTATTATCATGTTAGTTGAATACCTAATTTACTACTTTAATGATTAGAACTTGATATTAAACCATCCCGTTTCTTTTGGAAAATCATCTCTTGTGAGCTTATCCCCTGAAATAAATTGTCTATAAGATGTGATTGTTCCATCGTGAGAAATAATATAAACCTTTTGTGTTTCTTGCTGTCTGCACCAATCAAGAAATTGTTTAGCCAAATAATCAAAGTCTTGTTGCGGTAAAATGTTTATTCCATTTACCCAAAGTTCTTCAGGCAATTCTTCTTCAATTTTGATACTTGGAAACTCATCAGATATTTTTTTCCTATCTAATAATTCGTCACAAGGTAATGTCCGCCCCTCAGAAACTTGAGGAAATTTTCGTGGAGATACTAATGGATTTACAAGTTTTTTGCAATTTATTCCCTCACTCCAATAATGGGCTGTTTGCAAAGCTCGTCTCAAAGGACTAATAACTAGAATATCCTTTGTTGAAAGAGGTAATTGAGTTCTAAGCATTTTAGCTTGATTAATCCCTTCATCTGTAAGTAAAGGGTCAGAAATTTGTAAACTATTGGGTATATTTAGTGTGTGCTCCGCTTCTCCATGTCTAATAAAGATTAACTCCATATGAATTCCTACTTTCAATAAAGGATACCAAGAGAATATCTAACCAATGATACACCTCTCCATTTTACTGTACAATGCTGTTACATTAATCCCTTCCTATAGCGGTGTTTTTTTACTTATCATTGATTTACTTTATAATACTAAGTCTACCATGATGGTCTCCTATCGACTTTCTATTATGTATCTCAACTTAAATTCATCATACGTTACCTTCACTACATATTTCGGGAGAGCGTTTTCCGCACAAGCGGCTAACTTATAGTTTGGATCAAGATTATATAAGGAAAACAAAGGCTTCTCCTCCATTTTCTTATGACTCTCAAACTCGATCTGATTATGAGACATGCGGAATGAAAATGAATCTAGCGGCTCGGAAAGACCTTTTCCTGTATATTTAATATAACTTTCTTTTAACGCCCATAACGTGTAAAAATAAGGAACTCGTTCTGATTCATGTCGGCTTATTAAATCCTCATATTCTTTGTTTGTAAAAAAGCGCCGAGCGATATCGAGATTGACGTTTTTTATCCTTTCAATATCTACCCCTACTGGAGATGCTGTGTGTGGTGAACAAAGACAGACAACCCAGCAACCTGAATGGGAAAGATTAAAAGAAAACGGGAGATTAAGAGCAAGCTCTGGTTTGCCATATTGATTATATATAAATGAAATTTGTCTATTATCCACTTGGTAATGTTCAGAAATGAATGAGCGAACAAGGAGTTCACCTAATAAACTACGATAGGAATCTTGTATATGGCGATAGCGCTCGACTTTTTCTCTTTTTTCAGCTGAGACTTGTTGTAGCAGCCATTCATATTCCGATTGCGCTATTGTTTCTGGTATTTGCAACGCGTACAAGAATTTTTTTGTCATCATTCTTCTCCATTTTTTCGTTTCTGTGATTGCGTAAATAATATAACATGAGACACTGTTAAAACAATGATAGAAACGATTCAATTTCAAATAAATGAGAATATCCTACTGCTTTTTTCACAGTAGGATATTGGGGGAATTCTATTATTTTTTTGTCATAACTTGTTCTAATTGTTTGGTCACGGTCATTAGCTCTGTGAAGTTTGATGCTAATGTTTCCATTCGCTCATTTTGATGTTCGACGGATGCTAATACTTGCTGAACTGCAGCACTTGATTGGTCTGTTACATTTGCAATCGATACGGACTCATTGACAATGACATTCGTATCTTTTTGAAGAGATTGCAATAAATCAGTTAAGTGTTTTGATTGCATTTCTACATCTTTTGATTGTTGTAAAATCCCTGCAAATACTTCGTTCGCACGTTCAGTAGACTGCAAGCCTTCCTTCATTTCTGCTTGCCCATCAGCGACAAACGAAGAAACTTGATTTGTTTTTTCTACCATACCTGTAATCATTTGTTCCACTTCGTCCGCTGAGCTTCTCGTCATTTCCGCTAACTTTCGTACCTCACTTGCAACAACGGCAAAGCCTTTTCCATGCTCTCCTGCTCTCGCTGCTTCTATCGATGCATTTAAAGCTAGTAAATTTGTTTGGTCTGAGATTTCACCGATTTGCAATAGAATACTCCCGATGTTTTTGCTTTGCTCTTGCAAGCCTTTCATTAAATCGCCGACATGTTCAATCGTTTCACTCACTTGATTGATTTTCACATTTAATCGGTTAATTTCTTCATTTCCTTCACTTGTCAGCTCTGTCGTTTGTTTCGCCAAATCAATGACATGTTTGGAACTTTCATTCGACGTTGTTACTTTTGAATCAATTTCCTGAATAGAGGCACTTATATCATTCACACTGTTTGTTTGTGAGGAAATGCCACTTGAAACTTCTTGGAATGTTTGGGAAAGCTCATTTGAAATTTCACGTGACTCCGCAATGTTGCGGTCAAGCGAGTCACCAACATTCGTTAAAGAATCGACTGAGCGGTGAATTTCATCGACAACATTTTGAAGATTTTCTTGAACCGCTACAGCCGCTATCCCTTTTTCTTCAGTTTCTCGCTGCAACTTTTCACCCATTTTTGTTTGGAACGCTAAAATTGTAATAATAAGAATGAATAAAATATTTAAAAAGATATAGCCAACTGTCCCCATTCCACTGAATACTTCAACTTGAAAGTTTGTGTATAAAAAGAAGCTTAAGCTCATTCCTAATAAGCCACTAAAAATAATTGATTTATAATTATGATACAAAGAAATAATCGCAATCGTATAAAAAATAAGAATCATTGAATTTAAATTTGGTGTTGTAACCGCAAAGAAATAAACTAAAATTGCTAAGCCAACAGCAGAAATATACTGAACATATTCCGTCGCCCACTTCTTTAGTACTAAGACTGTTACAATAACGGAAATCCCACCACCGACAACAGCAATCGTAAATGTCTCTTGATAACTACCCGCTAAAACCGAAGCTAGGGCTCCTAACAATACCGAGAACCAAAATAACCTCACTACTAGTACATTTTTCTTATGAAGAATAAGTTCCTTGTCCACTTTCGTTCGCCACCTATATGTTTTATTTTATTGTATAGGTCTATTATCCTAGAAAATGTCAGTTTCGTCAATTAGTTTTATTAATTAACTTTTGTTGAATCTTCCGTTACGGTAGGATTATATAATAGAGAGACGTCAAAAAAAGATGGGGATGCTTATGTATACGATTGGTAAATTAGCAGAGTTGAGCGGAGTAACTGTGCGCACATTGCGTTATTATGATGAAATTGGCTTATTAACGCCTTCTGCCAAAAGTGAAGGAGGTCATCGACTGTATGAGGAACAGGCATTAGCACAATTACATATGATTCAATACTTGAAGAGATAGTTTAATTGATTTGGATTCTATCCATTCCAGAAAGACATTGTTAAGTTAATTGAAAGGGCGATAATTCATTATTATCAAGGTGAACAAGCATGAAACAATCAAAAGCAACGATGTTACTCGACATTCTTTGTTATTTTGTCATTCCATATTTCATCTGGACATATGGACGCCAACCACTTGGTGATTATTATGCACTGCTCTTATCAACCGTCCCAGGCATTGTGTACACCGGATATCGTTTTGTAAAATATCGACAATTTAATTTACTAGGTTTCTTTATTATCAGTTCCCTTCTAGTTACTACAACTATCAACCTTATATCTAGCACCGCCGAAACGATGTTATGGAATCAAGTTTATGTTGGCTTCGTCTTTGCGAGTTTGTTTCTACTATCAATTTTCTTTAGGCGACCATTGGCCCTATACTTTGCCGCGGATGTCGCAGCATTGCAAGGTATATCGAAAAAAGAAAGCATTCAACTATTTTCGCAAAAAACATTTTATCGGCTATATCAAGGCATTACCTTATTATTTGTGTTACGAGGAGTCGTCCAAAATGGCGGAAAAGCATGGCTTTTGTCCGTTTATGGTGTTGATGGCTATCATTATATGCTTATGTATTTGCAAATTAGTGGGTGGGTGTTTACCGGCTTGATTATTGCTAGTTTTTTGTATGTAGGGTCAAAGGTGAACAAGTATCTTTCTGGGGAAGCGGCGTGAAATCATGTGTTCGGACATCTGTTCCGCTAAATTGCCCAAAACACTAGTTTTCTCGAACCTATCGGACATACGTTCCGCTACTATGCTAAAATCTCTATTTCTCAGTTTGATTTTCGGCAAGTAACGGAACTGATGTCCGAACGGGTTGTAAATATTGTTGTTTTTGCGAGATTAGCGGAACTGGTGTCCATTATGATGACACTTACCAAGCAAACAATCATCATTATTAGGCCACTTATCTTATTGAAAGTAATACCGTTTGTTAGCATCCTAGCAAATATCAGTTACGTCAATTAGTTTTAGTATTGAACTTTTGTTAACCGTTCCTCCAATACATTGGTGAAATTTTCCCTAGCTTTTTTATCCTTTGTAGTAATAACAATAGGTTCTTGAAATATTAAAGTAGCTTCCCTTTTAAATAGTAGTTCTTTTACATTATTAGGTCCTTTATAAATGACTGGAATGACCGGGACACCATTGCGTTGTGCAATGGCGATCGCCCCTTGCTTTAAGGATGATAGTTCATCTGTTCTTGTTCCACTTGGAAAAATCCCAACAATTTTTCCATCTGCCAACAACCGATTAGGTATTTTCAGTGTACTTGGTCCAGGATTATCTCTATCCACAGGAAATGCATTTAGTTTTTTCAAAAGAATCGAAGTTAGTTTTCTATTAAACAATTCCTTTTTCGCCATATAATGAATTTCTAGCGGTAACAAACTTGTTCCTAACTGCAGAACATCTACCCATCCAGTATGTGTACAAGCTATGATAAAAGGACCTTTTTGAGGGATTACATGGCCATTTTTTATATTCACTTTATGAAGCACTCGTAAAATCATTTTTAAAATATAAGTTACAATTCGATACAATTCTCTTCCTCCTCCAAAGTCTATAAGTTAACTCTATTGTTAATTCATATATATATTATCATTTAGTACTAGTAACTAGTACTAAATTTTATCTAAAAAATTTTATACTCGTACTCTTAGTTGTATCATTGAATACTTATTAGTGATGATATGATTTGCAAGTAAATATCTTATTTACATTAATACCGAATTAGAATATAGTCCAAATATATAAAGGTATAACTGGAGGTTTTATTTTGAAAACATCTTGGTCAATTTTGATACATATTGTGAATATTATTTTCTTTGTTGTACTAGGGATTGTAACAGTCGCTTTCTTCTCCAACCCTTCTGCTAGTTCAATTTCACCATTTAATCCAAAAGTGTTTAGTCTACTTGGTTTCTTATATCTGTTTTGGGTGGGGAATTACATTTTTCAAATAAAGAACAAATATCATTGGTGGATTCTTTTAGTAGGAATAGGTTTGTTTGTTGCTGTTCTTTTATTGGTACTGCTTGTGGTTTTACCAAGTTTATATAGTTAGGAATTCGTATCGGACATCTGTTCCGTTAAATTGCCAAAAACACTAGTTTTCTCGAATCTATCGGACATTCGTTCCGCTACTTTACGAAATTCTCAACTTTTCAGTTTGATTCTCGCCAAGTAACGGAACTGATGTCCGAACGGGTTGTAAAAATCATTGATTTTGCGTGATTAGCGGAACTGGTGTCCGTTACGAAATCCCCTACTCCTCACTCAAATCCTTCAACCACTTTTGATACAGCCCCAACTCATACCCACTTACTTCAGCTCGATGTAAAGCTTGTTTTCCGTATTCTAACGCAAGTTCCTTGTCTGAATTAACGGCAATTTTTGAAGCTCTTAATAAAGATATTGGAGAATAATCAAGTTTTAAAAACTTTTCTACTAATTCTAATGCCTCCTCATGTCGATTTTGTTCTTCCAGTATATAAATATACTGAGAATAGAAAAAGGAAGCACCCATAAAATACTCTGGTTTTTCTTCCAATACTTTTACGATTGCCTTTTCTGCTTTGTCTTCCTCTTTCTGTTCAAGTAACTTTAAAATAGTTTCATATTCATCTTCTTCAAATTCAAATAGTTTATGATAATCTGATAGCAAATAATCTG
The DNA here is from genome assembly GCF_022812285.1 of Alkalihalobacillus sp. LMS39. Classification (NCBI taxonomy): domain Bacteria; kingdom Bacillati; phylum Bacillota; class Bacilli; order Caryophanales; family Bacillaceae; genus Alkalihalobacillus; species Alkalihalobacillus sp. LMS39. Next base: position 1,057,575 of record NZ_CP093300.1, on the reverse strand, counting down.
TCTTTTTATTAAACACACCTTCAAAATCATTTGTTTCGAGCGTCTCGTCGATAATATCGGTAATGATTGATAATCCATATTCAGAGACTAGGTGTTCCACAGCAAAACGTGACAACTCATAATGGCTAAATCCGACCGCCTCATTCGGAATGTTATGAAATGGTTCAATCTCATTCCATTCTTCGTATGGTGAATCACTGTAATAACGATCATACAGTTGATAAGAAAATGTATCCGCGATTCCCTCAATAAACCATAACGGGAGGACATCGGTCATCATTACTTTTTCTTTGTTATATATGTACCCTTGTGTATAAGCATGTGCAACTTCATGTGCTAGTGTCCCATAAAAAGATTCCTTATTTAAGTTTTGATTAACCCTAATGGCATTTTGTATGATGTCGTATTCACCAGTCCGACTCGCGGTTAACAACTTTTCATCATTGCTTACCATTTTAATAATTAGTTTTTCATTCATGTCTACTTGTCCAAACCACGTTTCTCCTAATTCAAACACACTTGATAACGCTTCTTCTATTTCCTTCACACGGTCCTTGCTGACAGAATGATGAATTGAATATGAATCCCTTTCTACTTTTTCTTCAGTCGAAATAGAGACCACCATTTCAAATCCTTTTTCTTTAATGACATAATAAATGCCAAAAACCGTTGTTGTAATAATAATAAAAAGACCAGTGAGTACCCCTAGTATTAGAAGAACAAGATTTCTAGTCTTCAAGCGTTTTCCCTCCTTCTCTATCGATATTTTCATTTTATACCAAATATAGGAAAAGGGAATTGTTTTTTTATTTAAAAAATGGAAGTTGTTATTTGTAACGGACATCTATTCCGCTAATTCATTAGAAACTTGAGTTTTCAGCCACCGTTCGGACATCTGTTCCGTTAATCGTCTAGATACGGTGACGAAGACAGCGATTTTTCTAGTAATAACGGAACACATGTCCGATAGCACGAGTGAATCGGTGTTTTTTCTATAAATAACGGAACTAATGTCCGCTTGCAAAACCGATCAACACCGATTGAAACGTTTCCCCTCCCTTTTCCGTACAACATATAAAAGGGGTGATTTCGGCTATGTACTTTCCATCGAAAAAAGATGTCTGGATGACGATTCTCATATGGGTATGTATTTTTGCGTTTGTTTTCCCGCCTATATTCGTTGCTGAAATTACGATTTTGGGGATGATCATTCCGGTTATATGTGCGATTTTCCTAGGATGGGTCTGGTTTCAGACCGGTTACATGATTGAATCGGAAACGCTATTCATTAAATGTGGCCCGATTAAATTACTCGTTAAGATAGCGGATATTGAACAGATTCGATTAACAAAAAATCCATTTACGGCCCCGGCTTTATCTATGGATAAAATCGAAATCCAGTATGCGCCCTATCGAACGGTTCAGATTTCCCCAATAGATCAACAGCAATTCATTGAGCAACTGTTAAAGCATAATCCTACTATAAAAATTGACCAACATTGAACGTCTATTCTTTGCAAACTAAGTTCGGAGCCCTTCCCGCCTTTGACAGTGAACCCCAAGTGCTCTTCTTGGGGTGAAACGAGCATGTTCGCAGCCTTCGCTCTTCTAGAATAAGCTTTCAAAACTTCACTGCTACACCTAAATTTTTCATATCGTTTAAACAAAAAAGAGAGCCCGAATCACTTCACACGATTCGGACTCTTTCTTCATCGACACTACAACACAACTTTACTTTTATCATAATCGCTTTGATACGGGTTAATATGAACAAACACTTTCTTAATTTTATCATGATCGGTTAGTAGCTTCTCTTTGACTTGCTTTGAAATCATATGGCCTTCTGCAACACTTAAGTTTGCATCAACAGCGACTTTAATATCAACAACGACGTAATGCCCGTGTGTTCTTGCTAAAATCTCATCTATGTTTTTGACGCCTTCTATCATTGAGACAGTTTCGTAAAACGGTTGGACTTCCTCTTGTTCTAACACTTGTTCCATCATTACTGAGCTTGATTGCTTGGCTAGAGAAAAGCCAATTTTGATGACGATGACAGCTACAATTAGTCCAGCAAGAGGGTCAAAATATAAGAGAACTGGGATTTGATATTGCTGACCGAGCATCGCTCCAAACACTCCAACAAAAGCTGCAACAGAAGAAAGGACATCTGAACGATGATGCCATGCTTCAGCTAGTAAAGCCTGGCTGTTGATTTTTTTCGCTAACCGATATTTATATTGAAACAAGATTTCTTTTACGAGAATCGATATGAGAATGGCAAGTAAGGCAATGCCTTTTGGAGCCACGGGTGCATCTTCGAAAAATAGTTTAAGTGAAGATAACGCAATTTCCAGCCCAACAACAATTAATAAAATCGCCACAACGATCGTCGCTATATTTTCGGCTTTGCCATGACCATATGGATGGTCTTTATCCGGTGGCTTTTTCGCGGTTTTCAACCCAGCTAAAACGGCAAATGAACCGGCTACATCGGACGCCGAATGAGCAGCATCGGCTATTAATGCTCGACTTCCTGCTATCCATCCAATGATTCCTTTCATAATCGCTAACATTCCATTTGCTATAATTCCGATCCAAGTTGCTGTCTCCGCTTGCTTGAAACGATTGTTTTCCATCATCGACACCACCAATAAGTATTCTGCTTTTTAATCCTAGCAAATGACTATCGTGTGGGTCTAGAGCAACGTTTTTAAGCGAAAACAACTAATATAACGAGGGTAAACTAACCTGAACATAGACTATATTTTTGCCAGGAGGAAACTTTTATTAAATTACAGCGCTGGTGGCCGCTTATTTTCTGAATCGCTAGTAAAGTTCACAAATAACGGCTTCTGTGACCTCGAAAAAAAAAGCCGAACCTTTAAGGTTCAGCTTTCTCCTCTAATTCCCTGCGCCGCGATATTTTGTCACGCCTTTATTCCACAACATAATCGATAGAAGGAAAAACACAACGGCTACAACTGGCGTTAAGAAGGCAAATACATACCATTCTTCTCGCCCTAGAAAGTAAGCAGCAGGATACACACCAACAAAGGCGAACGGCAATATCCATGTGAGAACAAAGCGGATGACTTGATTGTAAATATCAACCGGATATCGGCCGTAGTTTCCGATATTGTACATCATCGGCATGATGTCAGTACGGCTATCTGACCAAAAGGAGATGCTTGCAATCATGATGAAAATACTTGCGTAAATAAATGCTCCGCCTAATACAAAGACGATAAAAACAAACGGGTCATACCATGTGAAGGTTAAATCTAAATGCATAGCGGCGTACACCATAATTGCGATACCAGTAATGACACCGAATAATGATTCAAGCTCCATTCGTTCTAGTATAATTTGAAACAAACTGTGAATCGGTCGTGTTAATATTCGGTCCATTTCCCCTTTTACGATATACCGTTCGTTAAAGTCCCATATATTAAAAAACGCTTGAAAAATCGCAAATGGAACTAAAAAGAATCCGTAAATAAAAATGATTTCCTCGCGGTTCCAGCCGCTTAAAAATTGGGTATGGCCGAAAACGACAAGAATAAAGACGAGGTTCACGGCTTGAAATAATAAGTCGGATAAAATTTCAACAACAGCATCAACGCGATACGTTAATCTCGTTTTTAAATATTGTGAGGCGTATTGAAAGAACAGTGAAAAATAATACATGTGCTCAGCCTCCTTGCACGATAAGTTGCTTTTTCGCAACTATCCATAAGATTTGAATCGGAATAAATAAAATGAGCGTCCACACGAGTTGAGTCGCTAATGCCTGCCATACTTCGGCTCCGACAAAGCCTTCAGTGAAAATCATACTTGGAATATAGCTAATCGCCTGGAACGGTAAGAACGTCATGACGTTTTGGGCCCATAACGGGTAAAAGCTAATTGGTAACAATAACCCTGAGAACAAGTCAATGACAACACGTTTCCCGCGAATTAAGCCATTATTATTAAATAAGAAAAACGTAAGGATTCCGGTAATTAAGTTGATTTGTGTGTTAATCATAAAACTAAATAAAATCGACACGAAAAACAAACCCCACACCGACAAACTTGCTGAAAATTCGATTGGGAAAATGAGCCATACGATGAATAATCCCGGAGCTGAGAAAAACAACAGTCGAAAAATACCTTCCCCAAGCCCTTGCATCGTTTTCATGCCTAAGTAGCTATACGGGCGGATCATTTCGATTGCCACTTTTCCTTCGGTTATTTCTTGGGCAATTTCTCTGTCGATATTGTTAAAATAAAACGCCCGCGCCATCCATGCGACAGCGACATAAGTCGTCATTTGCACGACCGATAATCCTTGAATTTCTTCTTGGCTTCCGTAAATGGCGGTCCAAAGGAAATAATACGCTGCGATATTAATCGAATAAATCAATATTCCGCTGTAATAATTTGTTCGATACGCTAACATCATTAAGAAGCGAATCCGAATCATTTCAAGGTATTTACCTGACATGAAAGACACCTTCTTCATATATGTTACGAATGATTTCCTCTGTTGAGACTTGGTCGATTTTCATGTCGAGAATCGTCCACTCGGCTGCGATTCGACTAATGATAAGGGAGACATCTTTGTCATTTTCTGTAACCGCAATCCACTGATTGCTATTTTCGCCTTTTTTCCACTCAACTGTGAGTCCTGTTGATTGTTGTTCTAAAGTTTCTTTTGAAATTTCAGCTTGAAAATTAAATTGAATTTCTTTTCCTGCACCCCAATTTTGCTGAAGCTGTTTTAAGCCACCGTCATAAATGATTTTTCCTTCGTCTAACATAATGACGCGTTCACATAATGCTTCGATATCAGCTAAATCATGTGTTGTTAATAGAATTGTAGTTTGATATTTTCGATTGATTTCTTTTAAAAATTCACGGATTTTCAGTTTGACTAATACGTCTAACCCAATCGTTGGCTCATCTAAAAACAATAATGGTGGATTGTGAATGAGAGCTGCGGCTAGTTCACATCGCATTCGTTGTCCTAGTGACAGTTTGCGGACCGGTTTATCTAGAAGCGGTCCTAACTCTAATGTTTCAATGATTTCTTTTACATGGCTTTCATACTGTTCATCAGGTACATTGTAAACTTTTTTTAAGAGACGGAATGATTCTTGCACGGCAATATCCCACCATAGCTGGGAACGTTGTCCGAACACAACACCTATCGTACGCACGAATTGCTCTCGTTGTTTATGTGGGTTCATTCCATTTACAATAACTTCTCCTGATGTCGGTGTTAAAATGCCTGTTAGCATTTTAATGGTTGTTGATTTTCCTGCCCCATTTTCCCCGATATAGCCGACCATTTCCCCTTTTGGAATAGAAAACGAAATATCGTTGACGGCAGAAAAAATTTTATAATTTCGTGTAAATAAATCACGAAACGCCCCTGATAATCCAGACCGGCTTGAGTATTGTTTAAATTCTTTTCGTAATGTTTTTACTTCTATCATATTCATTCTCGTCACCTCGGTATTTTGACTTTGATAGTTTATCGGAAAAACACGATTTCTACAAGACGAACGCCTCCGATTTTTCCTAATTGGAATGACATGCTAAAATAAATAGGAAGAAACAGGGTACATAAAAGGGAGGCCTTCAAAACGAATGAATGTAAAACAATCTGAATTATTATACGAAGAAGCGACCGAGCACATTCTTGGTGGGGTCAACAGTCCGTCACGCTCGTTTAAAGCAGTTGGTGGTGGGGCACCAATTTTTATGGAAAAAGCAAATGGGGCGTACTTTTGGGATGTAGATGGCAATCGTTATATTGACTTTCTAGCGGCATATGGACCGATTATTACCGGACATGCTCACCCACATATTACAAAAGCCATTACGAAAGCTGCGGAAAACGGAACATTATACGGTACACCAACAAGACTTGAAAATCAGTTTGCAAAAATGTTAAAGCAAGCAATTCCTTCATTAGAAAAAGTCCGCTTTGTCAATTCTGGGACTGAAGCGGTTATGACGACTATACGCGTTGCTCGTGCTTATACGAAACGTGATAAAATCATTAAGTTTGCTGGGTGTTATCATGGTCATTCTGATCTTGTATTAGTTGCGGCTGGGTCTGGTCCATCTACGCTTGGGACGCCGGACTCTGCTGGGGTAACGCAAAACATTGCAAAAGAAGTGATTACCGTTCCTTTTAATGATATTGCTGCTTTTAAAGAAGCGATGGAAAAATGGGGAGAAGAAATTGCTGCGGTGTTAGTTGAACCGATTGTTGGAAACTTCGGGATTGTAGAGCCGTTCCCAGGCTTTCTTGAAGAAGTGAATGAAGTAACCCATCAAGCAGGGGCACTTGTCATTTATGATGAAGTGATTACAGCTTTCCGCTTTATGTATGGTGGTGCCCAAAATTACCTTCAAGTGGAACCTGACTTAACAGCATTGGGAAAAATTATCGGGGGCGGATTACCGATTGGAGCTTACGGTGGGAAACAAGCGATTATGGAACAAGTCGCTCCGCTTGGCCCTGCTTATCAAGCAGGCACAATGGCGGGAAATCCTGCATCGATTAGCGCGGGGATTGCTTGCTTAGAAGTACTGCAAGAGCCTGGTGTCTATGAAAAATTAGACAAACTCGGCGCTCAACTTGAACAAGGCATACTTGCTCATGCAAAAGCATATGATGTTCCGATTACAGTTAATCGACTTAAGGGTGCGTTAACGATTTATTTTCATACTGAAAAAGTAACGAACTATGAACAAGCAGAAAATAGTGATAGCGAGATGTTTGCTCGCTTTTTTAAACTTATGCTTGCTCAAGGCATTAACTTAGCACCATCTAAATATGAAGCGTGGTTTATTACGATCGCACATACAGAACAAGATATTGAAGAAGCATTACAAGCTGTTAAACATGCCTTTAACCAATTAAAATAATGTATATTTATGCATGATTTTAGTGCAAGAAAGAAATGACTTTCTTGCGCTTTTTTTGTTCGCTCAATATGAAAACGCTTACAATATCTGCATTACCATAGTCTTTCTCCATTATATTTCCCCCGTAAAATCTGGATGATTCATCCATTCATGTGAATAAAAATAATTGATTTTATTCAGTGAACATGTTATTATGTTATAAAGTTCTGACAATTTCAAATAGTTGTCAGATTCTTTTTATCTATGCATACGCTGCGTTACTAACAAAGGGTGTTCGAAAAGTTAACAAACAGACGTAACCTAGAGCGACCCTGGCTATTTGCAGCTTAATAGTGTCAGATTTTTTCACAATGATTCTGCTTTGCCGACTTTTCGAACAGACTTTTATTAATCGGGAGGTGACGGTCATACCAATGACCAAACAGATGAGAAACTGGAGTCCAAGTACATTTAGAGATTTTCAAAAGCATGTTGAACATGATAGCTGTGGTATTGTCTCCGTCATGGAGAAAAAACGGATCCCAACAAAGAAAAACATCGATGACTGTATTAACGCCTTAATTACGATGAATCACCGCGCTGGTTTTATTAATGAAGAAGGCGACGGTGTTGGTATTCACATTGATATTCCAAAAGCAGTGTGGAAAGAAAAATTAACAGAAGCAAATCAAGATGCTTCCATTGCTGACCGTTCTGATTTTGTCGTTGGTCATTTCTTTATTGACCAAACAGCCAATGCTCAAGCGACAAAAACAGAAATAAAAGCAAAAATGGTGTCCTGTGGATTCGACCTTGTGTATGAAACAGATAACGTAACAAATACCGATGCACTTGGTCCATTAGGAAGAAAAGAAGAGCCTGTTTTCTGGCAAGTGGCACTATTGCCAGCCTTTGAACTTTCTCAATTAAATGAAACACTCTTTAAACTTGTTATTGACATTGAAGAAAATAAATTAGTTCATGTTGCTTCATTAAGCAATTACTATGCAATTTATAAAGTAATGGGTGCAGGCGATGTGTTACCTCGCTATTACCATGATTTAGCGAACCCACTTGTCGCATCAACAATGACACTTGGTCATAATCGTTATTCTACAAACACATTATCAAATTTCTTCCGCGTGCAACCGTTTAGCATCATCGGACATAACGGGGAAATTAATACGATTGCAAAATTACGTGATGAAGCAAGAATGCTAGATATTCCACTTGTAGATGGCGCGAGTGACTCTCAAGATTTAAACCGTGTTATTGAAACATTAATATACCGTCACAATTTCAGCTTATTCGAAGCGTTAGATGTTCTTTTCCCTCCTATCGTGAACGAAATTAAGGGAATGCCAGATCATCTTCAAGATTTATATGCATATGTACGTGAAGCTTGGGGGCATTTTGCCCAAGGACCTGCTGGAATCATTTCTCGTTTCGGAGATGAAGCAGCCTTTAGTGTTGACGCATTAGGTTTACGTCCTGTGTGGATGACAGAAACAGAATCTTCATTTTACTTTGCATCTGAGCAAGGAATTGTATCGTCTAGCGAGTTTGTTGCTGAGCCAAAACCGCTTGCACCAGGAGAAAAAGTCGGTTTGCAATGGAAAGAAGATAATTTACAAGTTATTTTCCATGACGACTACCAAGAGCTTGTGTTTAATCGCATGAGTGAGCGTGTGAATGTCGAAGGAAGTCGTAAGCGTTTAAGTACACCACAAATGAAAGACGAAAAAAATACCGTTACTTCGTTACCATTAAAAATAACGAATGGTCATTATTCTGCTTTTGGCTGGGATCGTGAGCATATTCAAATGGTTGAGCAAATGGCAGATAAAGGCGTAGAGCCGATTCGTTCCCTAGGACACGATGCACCACTCGCTACTCTTCACCAAGGTCGCAAAAACATTGCAGATTTTATTAAAGAAAGTGTTGCTGTTGTTACTAACCCGGCGATCGACCGTGACCGTGAAATGGAGCATTTTTCCACTCGTGTCATTTTAGGTAAGCGTCCATCATTATTTGATCATGAAACGGACCATACAAACTTAGAATTAGTGTCTCCAATCGTACTTGAAGGAGCAACCGGCGCAAAACTAGCAGAAGCTGGTGAACAGCCGTCTTATAACCAAGTTGTTTCGTATTATAAAGAGCTACAAGCTTCTCATATTTTATCTGCAACATTTGGTGAAAATGAAACGGTCGCTGAAGCTTTACAACGTCTTGTTGACGATGCCGCTGAAGCGATTGCAAACGGTGCACAATTAATCGTATTAGATGATGAACAAGCACATAGTGACAATCATTTATGGCTTGACCCACATCTTGTTGTTTCTGCTATTGACCAAGGGTTAACAGAAAAACAAATCCGTCGTGACTGTTCGATTGCAATCCGTTCAGGTTCTATTCGTTCGCTTCATGACATCGCTGTTATTTTCGGTTTAGGTGCAGACATTGTCAGTCCATATTTAATGTTTGCGACTGTAACAGGTGAAGATGCAGCACCAGGTGTGAAATTATTTGAAGCATTAAATAAAGGCCTTGAAAAAGTCATTTCCACAATTGGAATTCATGAACTTCGTGGATATGGACGATTGTTCTCAGCTATCGGGTTAAACAATGAAGTGTCAGATGTATTAAACATCGTTAACTTCTTAGGCTCTGATTCATTAAGCTTTAATTTTGATAAAATGAAAGCTGATGCCGTTGGCCGTCGTGAAGACTTTTCTGATGAAAAAGCGAGACCAGGAAAAACGTTCCACTTCTTCCCTCGCATTTGGAAAGCGATCGGTGACATCGCCTCTGGTAATGGTGAATATAGCGCTTATGCAGATAAATTAAAAGAACAAGAAGAAAACAATCCGATTTCCATTCGTCATTTAACTGATTTAAAAGAAGTCTCTTCTTCAGTTAATCCGGAATCTGTTGACCTTGCTGTTCAAAACCATAGCTTGCCATTCATTATTAGCTCGATGTCGTTTGGTTCGCAAAATGAAATTGCGTTCCGCGCGTATGCCGAAGCCGCTGATCGTTTAAATATGATTAGCTTCAACGGTGAAGGTGGAGAAATTAAAGATATGCTTGGCAAATATCCAAATACTCGTGGACAGCAAGTGGCGTCCGGACGTTTTGGTGTGAATGCCGAGCTCATTAATTCAACAAATTTAATTGAAATTAAAATTGGTCAAGGAGCAAAGCCAGGTGAAGGTGGTCATCTTCCAGGCTCAAAAGTGACAGATAAAGTTGCCGCTGCTCGTAATGCGACAACTGGTTCTGACTTAATTTCTCCTTCTAATAACCATGATATTTATTCGATTGAAGACTTAGCGCAAATGGTTACGGAAATTAAAACAGCCAATGACCAAGCAAAAGTGTGTGTGAAAGTACCAATCGTTCCAAACATCGGAACCATTGCAGTCGGTGTTGCAAAAGCAGGTGCTGATTATATTACATTAAGTGGTTTTGACGGCGGAACAGGGGCAGCTCGTGTTCATGCTCTTCAACACGTTGGATTACCAGTTGAAATTGGTGTTAAAGCCGCTCATAATGCCTTAATCGAGTCAGGATTACGTCATAAAGTCGAGCTTTGGGCTGACGGCGGAATTAAGAGTGCACTTGATGTTGTCAAAGTAATGCTTCTTGGCGCCAACCGGATTGGATTTGGAACACTTTCGATGATCGCTGTCGGTTGTACAACATGCCGTGGTTGTCACCTTGATACGTGTCACGTTGGAATCGCGACACAAATTGAGTCAGAAGCACAAGCGAAAGAACATGGCTTACGCCGTTTCGTTCCTCGTCAATTTGACTTAGCTGTTGAAGGCTTAATGAATATGTTTAATGCATTCGGAAAAGAAGTTCAAGCATTAGCGGCATCACTTGGTGTTGCTCGCGTACAAGACTTAGTTGGTCGCTCTGACCTTCTTGTGCAAGCACGCGGAACAGAAGCAATGGACTTACAAAACATGCTTGATGTTCTCTCTGCCCAAGATGTTGCTGTATTGCCACAGTTTGAAACAGCAGCTTCTTCTGAAGAGCAAAAACTTGCGGTTGCTGCTGGCGCTGAATATTTAGACTATCGTGTTGAAGATTTAGGGAAATCACGTGAATTCTCTAATGTCACAGCAGAACAACGTATTTTAGGAAGCCGTGTGTCTTGTCACCGTGTTCGTGGAAAACTTGACGGTTCATACCGTGACTTACCAGAAATTAGCTTAAGCTTTAAAGATGGTTCGATTCCTGGTAATGGTCTCGGTGCTTATAACAGTGACGGTATCGCGATTCATGTTGATGGAGGAGCACAAGACGGTGTCGGAAAAACAGCCTTTGGCGGCTCATTTATGATTTTCAAAGCAAAAGGCAAAGACGGCCAGTATTATAACGGTTCTGTCGGAAAAGGAACTGGATACGGTGCACAGCAAGGAATCTTTATGATTCAAGGAAATGCTGACGTACGTGCTGGAATCCGTTTATCTGGTGCCGATATGATTTTCGGTGGTCGGCTCACAAAACCTGTTAAAACGAGCGGAGCAAACCTCGGTGTTGATGCCAATATTAAAGGCTTTGCCTTTGAATATATGACAAACGGCCGCGGCCTTGTCCTCGGTGACCCAGGTCCATGGATTTGTGCAGGAATGACAGGTGGAGTTGTCTACCTCCGTCACCAGCCAGAAATGGGCTTAACAGAAGAAGCAATTCAAGCCCGAATTGCGAAAGGGGCAAAAGTAGAAATTGAATCCCTTTCTGATAAAGGCATTGCCGATGTCACTGAATTGCTGACAGCATATCAAGAGCGTTTAACGGCGTTCGGTCACACAGAAGAAGCTTCAGTCATTGCTGGATTACTTGAAAACGTCGAAGACAACTTCCTTCAAGTCATCCCAGTTAAACAACAAGCTGATCCGTCTGTATCTACAGAATAATATAGAAGAAGCGCTTGGATTTTAGGAATCCAAGCGCTTTTTTTGTTAGTATGGGGATAGTGGCGTTGATTGCCGGTTGCCTCGGCCTATCGGACATCTGTTCCGTTATATTTAGCAAATTGGGCGATTTTCCAAAGCTATCGGACATTTGTTCCGCTATTTCTACTTTCTGCTTAGTTTCGTGCCTCTTTTTAAGAGAGTAACGGAACAGATGTCCGATAGCATTTTAAAAATCGATGTTTTCTTGTGAATAGCGGAACAGGTGTCCGTTACGATTTTACCAGGCATAAAATCCAGCCACCTATTATGCTCCATGGTCTTTCATTTCAATAAAAAACGAATCATCCATATAGCTACAATAAAAAATATGGTCAACGGTGTAGTAGCCCTCTTTTTCCAATTCAGTGAGCAACCAGTCTTTCGTTCTTTTGATGATGCGCAGATTGTTTTCTTGAATGACACCATCCAAAACTAAAGGTAATGTGAATTGACTGTTCTCTTCTCCTTTTCTAAAAATCGATAATGTACCAGATCGTTCTAACACAGCATATTCGACTTCTCTTATATCCGCGATTTTTGCTTGTCTAAGTTGAAACAAGATATCGTCTAATGTGTAGCGATGCTTTTGAAGATTTTCTTGAATGAGCTTGCCATCTTCAATTATCATGACCGGACTTCCTTCTACAAGCTTGCGGAACGATTGATTTCTCATTCCAATCGAGCCAAGAATGACTTGGAGCAAAATCAATAAGAAAATCGGGGCAAGCCCACGAATCAATGATATATTATGGTCTTCAATCGATATGACGGCTAACTCTGCAATCATTAAGGAGACAACGACATCAAGTAAACTAATTTCACCTAACTCTTTCTTCCCCATAAAACGAAACATCGTTAACAGCACTAGAAACACGATAAATGTTCGTAGTAGTGTAATTACAATTTCGTTCAAAATGAAAACTCCTCCTACATTTGTACGTTCATCAATGTTTTTTATTGGTTATATTTAGTATTATTCCAATTTAGGAGTCACAAATGCATTTTTACTCTGTTGAAATGAAATTGTAATTTAGCTACAAAAGTCCTCTCTTTACATACATGTGGTTTAGTAGGAACAAAAAAAGCCATATCAATTCAATATGACTTTGTTTTGTTTTATTGAATTAGCGCACTGAAGTGCTTTTTTCGACGGGCTTATATTTTACCAAATAAGGTGTTAACAAAGAGCCTGCCAGTGCAATGAAGACAGCCACAATCATGGTAACAAAAACATTTTCGAATGGGGATAAAAACAAGCCAAATACTAAAAGCGGCACTACAGTTAAAGCGACTACAGTTAACCTCGATAAATTAGTTATCTTAGATTTTGTTCCGCATTTTTCGCATTCGACTCCACTATAAAACCAATTTGCCTTAAAAACATCAATCCATCGTAATGAATGATGACATTTAGTACACTTTACCATTTCAACACCCCATTCTACATTATTAAATTACTTTAGGAGGGCTTTTTATTTGGACGACATAACGATTATCATAAGCATTCTACAAAAAGTGATATTTTTCCTTTTTTCATTCTAGAATAAGCTTTCAAAGCTTCACTGCTAGACCAAAATTATGCTTTCTTATGTTCTTGTTTTCCTTACCGTTCCAAAAAGTTTACAAGACCTTGCTATTTTCAGCTTTTTGTAAATCCTTTTTTAAATAATAATGTTTAAACTCTCTCCCGACTTTATCAATCATGCCAAATACTTGATATCCATTTTTTTCATAAAACTCTAATGCTTGAAAACTTAACGTATCTACTTTGATAAAGTCACATTGTTTTTCTATTGCTATTTTCTCCGTTTCTTTTAACAGTTTCGTACCATAGCCAGCGTTTCGAATATCTTCATCAATGATAAGAGAATAAATCTCCATCCAATTCCAGCACACTGCACTTAACATACCGCCACGAACGCTTCCGTTATCATCTTTTACGAATAAGCCGATTTCTTCATATCTCCCACCAAGATTTTTTGGGAAGTGTTTTACATTATAAAAGTACAATTCGTCATCAATATATTGTTTATCCTCTTTCGTAAACTCTCTTGTAATATGAAGGGCCATTTCGTTGTCTCCTTTGAAATTCGCTAATTTATTTAACTAACGGTTCGGACATCTATTCCGCTATTTACACCAAAACAACCGATTTTGAAAACATTACGGACATCCGTTCCGCTATTTTCCCAATTTCACTAGTAATCTTTGCTTGTTTTAACGAATTAACGGAACAGATGTCCGATAGCATTTGAAAAACAAGCATTTTTACTAAAATAGCGGAATATATGTCCGCTCTGAAAGAAAAGGAGATAGCTTACACTATCCCCTTCCAATCAATCAAAATAATTTCGATTTTCAAAGCCCAATAAGTCGATTCCAAAGTGAATGAGTATCGCAAATGTTATACTCCAAATGACGATGCTCGCGGTCATCCAATATGCCGTTTTTCTTTTTGTCCCTCCAAATGTCAGGCTCATGAAAGCAGTAAGGTGACTACCAACGACTAACGGGCCAATCATGGCCAACCCAGGTAAGCCATATTTGTTCCATAGCTTTTGTGCTCGGATTGTTCGTTTTGTTGGTGCCTTCTCTTCATCATCGCCTTTCTTCTTTTTCCGCCATTCTTTAATTTTATTAATAAAAAGAATGACGAGATAGACGGTAAAGATGTTTCCAGCAAGCCCAAGTATAATAACGGGTATTGGCGATAAACCGGCAATAAGCGCAAGCGGAATAACTCCATATGCTTCAAAAAAAGGAGCAGCTGCTAATAAAAACACAAGGACATAAGCCCACAACGTATCAACAAAATTCATAAAAAAACCTCCATAAACGAATAAATTCATTATTACTATTTGTATACTTAAAAACACTCAATATGATTACTCTACGATTTTACTTGCGGAGTGGTTTCATTTCATTGTTCAACTGTCTTCTTTTCCCCAAAAATAAAGGAGAGAATTGCAATTACGACTAACTAAAATCGAATCAAACACATCATTTCTATCCTCCATTTATTCCTTATAGTCAACCTCAATTCCTTCCTCAGCACCCCACTTAGTAATGGACTGAAGCGTGTCTTTGTGACTGGCAACCACTTCACAACCCCTATCATCATAAATAAAAAAGATGAGGTCCTGTGTAGCGTTTACGAAGAAAACATCTGGATAATATGTGTCCTTTGCTTTCCCAAGCTTTGGTTGTATCGGAAAGTCTTCGTGGCATGTCGCTTTCAGGAGTAAGGAATAGTTTATATCTGATTTTCTACATCGTACGTTGAATTGAGAAGTAACATACCCGTCTCCTTCATCCTCATCAATAAAAAGATACGGTAACATCTGTTTCTTAACATCATATGTTAAGTGTTTGTTTTTTACATACCTACGATAGACCTTACTTTGTTTCCATTTCCAGTCCTTATGATGGTATACGTTAGTGACAAGAAATATCTCATCCTCTTCTCCAAATAAAAGATGAAACAATGACAGTGCCTGATTGTACACTTTTTCAAAATAAATAGGATTAAGCTTGTCATCAATATTTAACTGATATAACCCTTTTGCAAATTCAATATGAACTCCGGTGTCCCATTGCACATACAAGCTTGGTTTCAAGCTAAGCCCTGGGAATGTTTTATGTAAATAGTCCTTTAATTCCAATATAAGTTTCTCCACTTTCTATCGATTTACTGAATGTTCATTATACCATTTACGAAGCTGATTAATATGGGCTTGATGATAACGACTATGGTCGGCAATATGCCATAATCCCCAGCGGATCGTCGCTTGCTTTTCATTTTCATGCCCAAATAAAACGACTCGATTTAAATCAGCATCCGTTAGCTGTGTACATGTTTCTTCTAACTTTTTCATTACCATTTCATAGTCTGCTATAAGTGTATTTTGCGATTTTCCTTTCACCAGCGGAAGCTTATTATTTGCATCAATCATCGGTCCATATTTTTCTATTAACGAGATTGGAAGTGTTTCTCCTTTGATTCGATAAAGCCAATTTAAATCAACATATGTTAAATGTCTGATTAGCTGAGCCGTACTATTATCGTTCTGCTGTGGACCTTGATAATCAACTTCCTCTTGCGACATCCCACTCGTGATTAATTGGAGACGTTCGTTATTTTCTTTTACCGCTGAAAATAACATCCCGACTATTGGTGACATCGTTGGTTCTCCCTTTAAATCAAAAATCATATACATCCCCCCTTATTACAAATGAGTTTATAAAAGATTCTTGTTTTTCACAATAGAAAAAAACGTCCTGTTATGTATGGCTCGTTCGGACATTTATTCCGCTATTTCATCCAAAACAAGCCTTTTTCAATTACTAACGGACATCTGTTCCGTTAGTTATTAAAGATCGGTGGTCAATACCTCTTCTTTTCAACATATAACGGAACAAATGTCCGATAGAATCACATACCCACCTGAACAACGTACTCACAACAAAATCGTCGTTATCGCAAGCCTGTCCCCCACTGCTCCCGCCACTTTCCTAGCTCGTTCTCTTCGATTTGTTTCTCAAGCGTGTCATCCCAACTCTCTAGCGCTAAATTCCAAACTCGCGCAAAATAAATGTCTTGTTCACCGTTGTAAAGTTGAAACTCAATACATGGAATGAGCTCTACTTGTTGCTTGTCGATGCTTTTAATTTCAGATACAACTAATTGTAATCCTTCTTCATCAAAGCCATTTTCTCGCTCGGCTAAGACAGGGAGAATGTCATCGGCTTTAAGTGTAGCTTCATCGTCTTCCTTCGCATAACGATATAGCGATAATTTTTCCTCAATACTTGTGACAACCTCCACTGTCTCTGGCCAACATTCAAGATGATTTGTACTATAAATAAGTTCTGTCCACTCGTCATCTAGTTCTTCCTCGACAATGCCGTTTCTTAGCTGGTTATGTCCTTTCACTGTTAGCTTGTATACGCCTTTCTCGACTCGAATTAAGCCGGTTCGTTGTAACTTTTCAATCAGATCGTCAATGAACAATTCCTCGACTAACAGTAGTTCTGATAGATTTGCGGCGCGACGGATATCCGTTTCCTCGAATGTAAGCAGCATCATTTTAATCAAAATGTCCATTTTTGTGCGTTTCACTTTTTGGAATTGGATTTCATATGTTGTAACTGGCAAATACCAAACCGCCTCATTTTTGATTTCAACAGATGATTGTTCAAGTACACTTGTCCTTAGCCGTTTCATTAATTTATCCAACTACTTCACCTCTTCTAGTAAGCGCAATCCGTTTTGCTGTTTGGCCACGTCGAATACATGCTTATACATGTTTCTTGTTGTTGCCTGTTTCGGTCGCTCGGTAAACATCGTTGTACTTCCAATGAGGACAAGTAATTCTCTTGCTCTTGATAACGCGACATTCAAACGGCGATAGTCTTTAGCAAAGCCGATATCATCATGTTTGTTCTCGTGATTTCGGACCATACTTACGATAATGACATCCATCTCCATCCCTTGAAAGCGGTCAACGGTTCCTGTTCGGAGTGTGACATGTTGTAAGCGGAGCTCTTGCTGGAGGAGGCGGTCAATTCGTTTTACTTGTTCTCCATAAAAGCTAATAACACCGACGCTTTTTTGTTCATCTTCCTTCATTCTTCCAGCCTGTTTCGCTTCAAAGACAGCTTCATCAATTTCTTTTAACATGTCGGCGATTTTGCTTAATTCCGCCGGATTATATAAGCTTTTTCCACCTTTCATTCGTTCTTCGAAAAAAGCAGATTCATTCGGCATGTCCATCCAAATTAAGTGATTGTCACGCTTGATGTGAATTGATTCTAGCTTATGGTCACGATCAAAATTAGAATCAGTTAAGCCACATTGAAGTCGCTCGTTTTCTTGCTCATAAAATGGTGCGATCGTTTCCATAATATTTTCGTGCATGCGATACTGAATCGCAAGCATCGTTTTATGGCTTTTCGGCAAGTTTTTAAATAACCGTTCGAATAACGATTCTTTAAGGAGCTTGTTTAATTCTTCTTTTCCTTCAAAGTCGCCATTTCCATCTGCCATTTCTTGAAGAGTTTCTTCAAGCGTATCATCTCCAAGTAAAGGAGGTAGCTGATGATGATCACCGACTAGGATGATTTTTTTCCCTTTTAGCATCGGCAATAGTAGCTCTGGTGGAGTTGCTTTCGATACTTCATCAATGATAACAACATCAAATGCTGGATATGTGTCAATAAAATCTTTCCTTGCTGAAGCCACACAAGTGGTTCCAATGACATTCGCATGCTTCACATAAAGCTTACGGATTTCATCCAAGTCATGTTCATTTGCTTCTTTTAACAAGGCTAACCATTTTCCTTGAACAGACTGAAAAAGTGGGAGTCTGCGTTTTTCCTCTTCTAATGATGTTTGTTTCAAAGACAAGCTCGCCACTTGTGTTAACACATGTTCATGTTTTTGTTCTGGTTCTGTTGATAGCAATGCATTGAATGTTTCCTGCTCTTGTTCTTTTTCAGCGATTAAGATAGCTTGCTCACGTAATCGAGTCTCGATTTGTGTAAGTGTTTGTTTCTCTTCAAGAATAATCGCAGCATCGCTTGTGCGCTTTGTTTCATTTTCTTTCAAACGGTTTCGAACAGTGATAATTTGTTGTAATTGTTCTTTTAGTTCAAGCGCTTGTGCTTCTTTTTGTGGGAGAAGTTCATTCGCATTTGGTATTACTTCTATTGAAGCCTTCCTTTGCTTTAGTTTCTCTTGAAGTGCCATTCTCTCGCTTTTCACTGTCTCTATCATTTGTTTTGACTTTTCAATTATCGGTTTTGCTTCAAGCTGTTTTCGCTCAAACTCTTCTATAATTTCTTGCTTTAGCAAGCGAAAAGCTTGTTGTGCTTGGTGTACATAAGTTTCTTTTCGCTGAAATCGTTTAGCTTTTTGTTTAATAAAATCACTTCTGCTATAAAGCCCTTCTAGATCGGTTCTGTACAGATTTTCTTGATTTCTAATTTTATCGCGCAAACGCTCTAAAAAGTCATCAATATCAGTCGCTGTATATTGCGCTTGTTTCATCGTCGCCTGTCGGTGAAGTTCTTTTAAAGCGACTCCCTTTTGTTTCGCTCGTTCTTCCATATATGCAATGGCTCGGTTTAGCTTTTCATAATACGAGCGTAATTTTTCAAGTTGTTGCATGTTGTAGCGAATGTCCTCTATTTTTTCGAGTAACTCTTCTATCTTTTCCGATTGGGTGAACCCTTGTTCAAGCAGCATCCATTTCAATCCATCGACTTGCTTTATGTCCTTAACTTTCGCCGTTAAAGCATTGATAGTATCAAGCTCTCTTAACCAGTTTTCACACTCAGCTGTTGTTGTTTTGATTTCTTTGTTTTTTTCTTCTAGTTCAAATTCAAGTTGATTACAAGCCATACTCTGTCGCAATTGTTCTAGCAATTGCATGTTTGTATCCACTTTTTGTTCTAGTGCCTCTTCGTCTGGCTGATTTTTAAGAAAAGCAGTGTCTTCTTCAATCTCAACATTTAATCGCTGTAATTGTTGTCTATGCTCTATTAGTTGTTTCTTCGAGGATTCTTCTTCCTTTTTTATAACATGAACTTGTTGTTTCAGTTCATCGATTACAGCTTGGATTTCGCTCCATTTGGCTTTTGCATCCTGTTTTGCTTTTATCTCTGCTTCAACTTTTTCTCTTTCGATTTCAAGCTTGCTTTGTTCTTCCGTTATGTTAACAAGTTCTGTTTCAATAACGGATTCTCGTTTTTCACGTACTTGATATTGAGAGGAAACTTCATGGAGCGTATGGTCTTTCCAATACTGGCCAACGTTTTCTTCAATAAACTTCTGCCCTTCTTCTTCAATACTTTCAGTCCGTCCAACACGAAGAATGCGAATGTCTTTATTGGCAAGTAATCGACCAAGCGCATTATCGACAGCTAAATTCGATTGTGATGCTACTAATGTCTTAAGTCCTGCTCTCGCATTTTGCAAGCATATTTCGGAAATCACCGTTGTTTTTCCTGTTCCAGGTGGGCCTTGAATGACGTATAAGTCTTTTGCCGACATCGCGCCTATCACTGCTTTTTGTTGAAATTCGTTCAGGCGATTATGGAATTTAACTTGTACCTGTTTCTTTATCGGTTCAACTGGTGGCTTGTTTTCAAACAACAGGCGCTCAAGATTCGGATTCACTGCTCGCCCGCTTTCTAAATGCTTAAAGCCTTGGCGTAGTCGCTTCACTTGACTTAGTGTCGCAAAATTACTAAAGACGACTTCTTTTGGATGAACATGTAGCTGTTGTTTTCGGGCCCGCTCTTCCATATATCCGTGTAATTCCACTTCAACTGTCTTCTCAGATCGATTCGCCTTAATTACTTTTCCGATATCTTGGTCGATCCCTTTCAGCTTCACACTTAAATCTTTAAGAGATTTCCACTCTTTTGTTCCTAGCTCTATCCCTGTTATCTTCACGCGACTAAAATTCCCATTAAAAACAAGCTTTGAATAGCGGGTCGTCATGTCTGGAATATCTGCAGACCGCTCTTGAATTCTCAAATAGCCTTCCCAGCTGGTGATGCGCTTTTTCACATACATTGAACTTTCCTGGGCTACTGGCATGGTATGAATTAAGTCTAGCAAATCATAAGAAATCCGCTCACCGCTATTATCATGTAATTGAAATGTGAGATTTGCCGCCCGACGCCAATTTGTCGCCACGGGTGTTTGAGCTGACCTAGTCGTTACATTTACGACTAGGAACTTGTCTTTTTCCACTAAACAGTGCAAAACAACGACAATGTCTTTGTACACCTCAGCAAATTTCTTATTCTTCTCGCCATCTAAGTATAAAGCAATCGAAGGCAGACGCTCTGCTTCTTGAGGATATTTCTCGATATATATATAAAATGATTTTTGCAACGAAAAAAGCGAGCGCTCATCAAGACGGAGCTCCCGCATCTTGTCTTTCGCCTTATTCGTTAAAGTGACTGGAAAACGAAATGGCGTTCTATTTTGAATTTTCATATGTCCATCCACTAAAATCCGACCTTAACTGTTTTTTTATCCAATAGAAATTATAGCATATTCTTTAAAATCTTCTAGGTAGAATGTTAGATTTGGTTTTATTTACATTCTGTTATAATGCTTATGAATCGAAAAATTCGCATATGAAAAATATGGTAACAACCTACAATACATTAAATAATTTATCCAACTTGACCACTTATTTATATTACATTTCTAGCAACCCAATAAAAAGTGTGAATAGGAGATGAAAGTAATGACGATTAAAATCATTGAAAGAGAAGCTTCGCATATCATAGGAATGCAGCTAGAAACTTTATTACAAGATACGAGAGAACAACAGATTATTCCACAACTCCAACAATCCTTTAATAAAAGAGTAAATGAGGTTCATGGTGCAATTGGCCTTCCTATCACTTATGGCATTTTCATTGACCCTCCCAACTACAACCCTGACACAGACCCATTTATATGGATCGCTGGTGTAGAAACTAGTACTGATGTTGAACCACCAGCCGGTATGATTTCATATGATCTCCCTAAAGCAACTTATGCTGTTTTAGAATATCAAGGAGACATCGATAAAGCTGGTGAAGCTTATGATGAATTATATAAATGGATTCATGAATCAGAATATGAACAGGTAGGGACTTATGGGTTTGAATTGTATTCAAAAATACACTCTCCTTTAGAACGAAGAGTGGCAGATTTTTTGTTGCATTTCCCTGTGAAGCTTACATCTTATTAACGTTACGTAGCTACAATTCCAAAGACTCTCTACTAGATAGTAATAACCCCTTTGTTCATATGAACAAAGGGGTTTTGCGTAGTTACGCCGTCGCTTCTTCATTCGGCTTTTTCTGCTTCACGAGAGCTTTCTCCTCCCATTTCCTTCCTCTCCATCTAGCCCATAACAAAATACCACGAACCCATTCATCTGCAATAAAAGCGGCCCATATTCCTATTAGACCCCAGCCAAAATGAATCCCTAATAAATAATATAATGGAACACTAAAGAGCCAAATGACGAGAACAGAAACCATCATCATAAAGCGGGCATCACCAGCGGCCTGCAATGTTGCTCCGTATACGAGATTTAAACATCTTCCAGGTTCTAATAGAAACCCTAAGATTAAAAGGATGGCCCCCATTTGAATAATGGCTGGATCATCTGTGAAGATACCGAGCAATGGCTCTCTTATCAAGACAATGACTAGAGTCATCAGTAACGCTAAGACGATACTCAAACGAACATTGCGCCTGCCGACTTTGAACGCTTCGTCCATCTTGCCGGCCCCAATTAAATGCCCGGTAATAATTTGTGAACCTCTTCCTAGCGAGATACCTAGGATCATAATAAAGAAGAGTAGGTTTAACGTATAGATTCTAGTCGCTAACATTTGCGTTCCTAATAAAGTAATAAATGAAGTTGTAACAATTTGACTTAAAGAATACGAGATAATTGTCATCGATGATGGGATGCCAATGCCTAGTACTTTTTTCAAACGTTCTTTTTGAATTTCAATCATGTCATTCCAAGTAATTTTTAATTTCACTCGGTAGTAAAGCACTAATGCAAACGTAATAAACGCGATCCCTTGACTAACTGCTGTGGAAATCGCTACACCTGTCACTCCCCATTGTGGGAATCCAAGTGCACCATAGATAAAAAGGTAATTACCGATAATGTTAATAATGTTCATCCCACCACTAACAAACATCGTTTCCTTCGTAAACCCGTACGTCTGGATAATAACAGACATTGTAATGCTCATTGCTTGAAAAACTAAAGCTCCCCCAACAATAATGAGAAAGATTCGTGCCTCTGCTAAAAGGTGTGGTTCTAATTGAAATATACTTAAAAACTGTTTGCTAAATACAATTAATATCGTCGCAACAAATAAACCAAAAAAGAAATTAAGTAAAATGCCGTTTCCAACATATTTATTAATCTCATCATATTTCTTCGCCCCTAAATATTGAGCCACAATAACAGATGTACCTGTAGCTACAAATTGGAATAAAAAAAACATGAACATAATGACTTGGTTTGCGACACCGACGGAGGCCACCGCTTCATCTGAAACTTGACTTAACATAAACGTATCTGCCGTTCTTAACGACATATGCAACAGCGATTCAATAAAAATCGGCCATGTCACGGCAATAAGCGATAGTTTTTTTACTTGTGATGTTGACATAAAGACTCCTTCGCTCTTGGGTATGTTCAAACTTGTTGACACTCTTACAGTGTTTTCCTTTTTTCGTTTCATTAGTTAATATTTTTATTAATACATTAATAAATAATGATGTTTTATACTCATTTTACTAAACTAATATACGAAAGGAAAGAGAAAGGAATCTTTACCAAGAAGACGAGCAGCAAAGAGTATCGCTGAAAAATAAAAAAACTAAAACCTTATAAGATAAATTGAGTGAATGTGCTTGATTTATCTTTTTTTATTTGGAAATTAGTGTTAAAGTATTTGTGAAAATATTCCTTTTATAAGGGTAGTGGGGGAGACTTACTTGAAGAAATTTTATTTGTTCATGTTTTTAATCTTGTTGGTAATTACAGGGTGTAGCCAACAGAATAAAGCTTTGGAAAATTCGATTTATTCCATTGTGGAAGATCAAAATAATGAGGAAATCCAGGTTCAATCACTTACTGATTTTGAATGGGACAAGGCTTTTTTGTTTGAACCTTATACATCAAATGATGTCATAATTAAAACATTAGGGGTTGATTTTAAAGATCCTAGTAATATTGAAATGAGAGAAGATATTTATTTATTAGTGTTTCTGCATGAAAATAACGTTGTTCATTATGTTGAAATCAATCGTCAACAAAATAGCTTTTCACTAGGAGAAAAAGAATACATCACCCCGAATGAAGATTTGATTTTTATCGACAGACATTAAAATCCGTTCGGACATCTGTTCCGTTATTCCCGCAAAAAACACCCCGATTTCAATTTTTTCGGACATCTATTCCGCTATTTCGCCTTTTCAGCTAGTTCTAAAGCTAGAATTTGGCCAGTAGCGGAATAGACGTCCGTTAGCATTGGAAAAACATAGTTTTTTGTATAAGTAGCGGAACGTATGTCCGTTACGGTTTATATTACAATTCTTTTGGTGTTATCTACTCCTTTTAATGGTGTCCGTTACTACTTGATTCTATTTCGCCATTATCTTCTTCCAATGATGCTAATTCTTCTTCGTATACTTCACCAATAAGAAGTTGTTTAGTAGGCATCACATGCATACCCCGGGCGGTGACATGAGTTTGAACAAAGTAAATTCCGTCATGTGCAAAGAGATGGGATATTTGATATATTCCCTCTCCTTGATGAATCCCTGTTATCATTTCTCCTTCGTCACGGTGCTGGTGTTTCCAAATTTCAAATTCTACTTCTTGTGCATCCTCCACATATTCTTCGCCTTGGGTGACTCTTACTTGTAGGATAGCTTCTTCATTTACTGCGATTTCTTCATGAGTAAGAATATCGACATTAACGACTTCT
The DNA here is from genome assembly GCF_022812285.1 of Alkalihalobacillus sp. LMS39. Classification (NCBI taxonomy): domain Bacteria; kingdom Bacillati; phylum Bacillota; class Bacilli; order Caryophanales; family Bacillaceae; genus Alkalihalobacillus; species Alkalihalobacillus sp. LMS39. Next base: position 1,033,165 of record NZ_CP093300.1, on the reverse strand, counting down.
AGTACATCATGTGCTTTTGGCTCCCCCTCATTCATCGCACATCCGGCTAGTAACAACATCCCTAGTATTGCAGCTATGATTTGCTTCTGTCTCATGTTTTTCTCTCCTTTTCTTTTCACTTATTCATACCATTCTCTTAACCGATTTATTTTTGAAAATAGGAAGCGGTCAAGAATAAGAACAACGATAATTGAAATTCCGACTAAAGGCATGAGTAGCCCAAATCCTATCATGATAACAAGAACGACTCTTGATTGCTTTTTAGATTTCGGTTTAGGAGGCGCGCCTAGTTTCCCGCTTGGCTTGCGATTTCTCCACATCACAAATGAACTAACAATCAATCCTACTAATCCTATACACGTAATTAAGCCTAGAATTTGATTCGGTAAGCCAAATAATCTTCCTTCATGTAACGCAATTCCCAACGTAATCGCTTTAGCCATAATGCCATAATCTTGAAAACGCACATCTGTTATTACAGCTCCACTATATTGGTCGACATGCAATGTCGCATTATCTCCAGGTCTTGAGTGGGATGTTGCGATTGTGTAGACTCCTGTTTCTCCTTGTGGTAGTGAAATCGTATAAGGTTTTTGTACGTTTTGTGTTTTTGCAATATAATTCACATCTTCCAATGACAATGAAACATATGTGCCAGAAGTAGATACAGGCACTGCTAAGTTTTCTGTTGCCCATGGCACATCATCCGCTACGTCTTTTGTTTTAACAACAGATTCAGGTTTCTCTCGAAAGCTTAAGGCAAAAGGAGGATAACCTGTATTTGTAGCAGTTGCCACCTTATTAATTTGTTCGCCCATGACCCCTGACCACGGGAGCCCAGTAAGAATTAAGATTAAAATAAAAGCTGAAAGCCAAAATGCAGGAACGACGTGTAGGTCACGCCATAATGTACGCCCTCTTTTATTTAATCGCGGTAAAATCGTTCCCCATATTGATTTCTTTTCTCTTGGCCACCAAATATAAAGTCCGGTCACTAAAAGAATAATCGCCCAGCATGCTGCTAACTCTACGACACGGTTCGCCCATGTCCCCCCAATGAAAAGTTCACTATGAATCTTCTTAAAGATTTCGGTGAACTTTTTTTCTGTCATGAGGCTTCCCGTTATTTCTCCCGTGTAAGGATTTACATAAACAGACATTGCTTCTCCATGATTTATGATAGAAAACTCTGTCGTTCGTGGTTGTTCATAATACCGAATCGACCGGATGATGGATTCAGGATATTCCCGTTTCATATTTTGCAATTGATGAGAAGGAGATGCTGTTGTTTCTGCTTCTGTTACGTAAAATAAATCTTGGTAAAGCATATTTTCAATTTGTGGTTTAAAAAGGTATACCCCTCCACTAATCGCTAAAATGATGAGAAATGGGGCAAAAATAATACCAGCGTAAAAATGCCATCTCCAAACCGCTCGGTACAGAGACATGTCTTTTTTGTTCTGTTGTTTCGTAGTTTTATCTGGCTGTTGCATTTTCGACAATTCCATCGTATTTTCTCCTTTTCTTAACGTAAATGAAAATTACTTTTCTAAGTATAAAAAGAGATTGTGAAATGATGGTGAACTCTTTAGAAAGAAAAAAAAGATTAAAGGCTATTACTCCTTCAATCTTGAAATCCAATATTTTCTCTATCTGATTCAATTGTTCTCATTTTAATTTTCGCCGTTGTCCCTTTACCAACTTCAGAGAAAAGCTCAAATTCGCCTTCGTGTTTTTTTATAATCTCTGTTACAATTGCTAACCCTAAACCTGTGCCTCCTGCATTACGTGTTCTTGCTTTATTCACCCGGTAAAACCGTTCCTTCACGGCTAATAAGTCATTGCTCGGAATTCCTATCCCATGGTCAACAATAAGAAGTTCACTCCAGCCGTTTTTTCTCGTCAATTCTATTTTAATTTCTGTATGAGGGGGACTATAGCGAATGGCATTATCCAATATATTTCGCATCGCTTGCTCTAAGCGATCACTGTCACCATAAACAATTGTCTCCTCATCAACCTTTTGGACCATTTGAATATTTTTTTGAGTAGCAACGATCTCAAACGATTCTAACACATCGTTCACAACTTGAGATAATACAATCGGCTCACACCGTAATGGATATGAATCTCCTTCTAATTGAGCTAAATCGAGAAGATCATTAACTAATCGCTCAAGCCGATTTGATTCTTTTTGAATAATTGCCAGTCCTTTCTTCGAGTCTATCATTCCTTCTTCCATTGCTTCAGCATACCCTTTCATATAACTTAACGGTGTGCGCAATTCATGAGAGACATTGGCGAGAAACTCCCGACGATTGTCCTCCACCTTTTCGAGTGACATCGATAAGGTGTTAAATGACTGAGCCAACTGTCCTAATTCATCTCTTCGCTCCATAATCATTCGTTTTGAGAAATCCCCATCGGACATATACGTCGATATTTCTTTCATATTCAATAGAGGATTAACGACATCATTAACGATTTTATTTCCTAGAAAAAAGATAATGACTAAAATCAGAGCTAGTACAACTAGTAACATAACCTGTATTTCCGCAAACGGTTCATAAACATCTTCTAAAGGCATAGAAAGTAAAATGGCTCCAGATAATTGTTCATTTTGAAATAATGGAATCGCTACACCAAGAATGTCTTGTTGAAATAAAGGATGGGAACGGACCATGACAACGGTCTCTCCTTCTAATAACAATTGTCTTTCATCAAAAGTAATTATATTTTCTTCTGAAAAAGGTTCAAATGGTACACCACTTCCAAGTTGCATCGGATCATCAGAAAAAAGAACATGAATCGCTTTGTTTTGCTCTGTCCATTGTAAGCGAGTAAAAAATAATGAGTCCACACCATATTCCTCGTAAGATTCAACTAGGCTTTCTCCTTCTGTCAAAAGCAGCTCTTTTTGTTTCTCAACATATAGCGCATCATATAAAAAGTAAATAAGAAAAATAGCTCCTAATGCAACGGTCACGATTACGCCAGAAAGTGCAATCCAGACTTTTTTCTTGATTGACCAATGCTTCATGAATCAACCTCAAATTTATAACCTACACCCCACACTGTTTTTATAAAGCGTTCCGCGGATTGAAGTTTTAGCCGTAATGTTTTGATGTGAGTATCAACAGTCCGCAATGTTCCCATATGAGCATCCATCCCCCATATTCGATCATGTAAATGGTCTCTTGAAAACACTTGTCCATGGTGTTCAAGTAAGAATAATAATAAATCATACTCTTTTCTTGTTACATTAATCGGTTCTCTTTGAACATAAATGATTCTGCCACTTTTATCGATTTCCAACTCGTGAAATCTCACTATATTTTTTGTCGTTTGAATGCCTTGAGCTCGTCGCAATACAGCTTCAATTCGAGCTAATAACTCCCTCGGACTAAATGGTTTTACTATATAATCATCTGCACCAAGCTTTAACCCTCTTATTTTATCTTCTTCCCCGCTTCTTGCTGTAAGCATCACAATTGGTACTTGCGAAATCTCTCTTATTTTTTCACAAACGGCAAACCCATCCATCATCTCCATCATGACATCTAACACGACAACATCGACGATCAGAGATTCTACAATCTTAATCGCATCATCACCACTTTGGGTTGTGACAACGTAATATTCCTTTTCTAAAAAAGAAGTGACTAACTCTAGTAATTCGACTTCATCATCTACAACTAAAATGCGTTTCGTTTTGTTCATTCTTTATTCCTCCAACAGCAAGATAGCATATGGTCCAGCTGAAACTGGAACATCCTCTACCCGTTCAAATGCTTCTTTATTGATAATTGAAATCGTATCCCCGTCAAGATTTGACACAAACAATGTTTCTTTATTTCCTGTAATAAAGTTAGGGTTAAGTCCAACCTCAAGTGACGCATGCACTTCTCTTGTTTTTTTATTCACTTTATAAGCATGGTGATTCCCGTGACATAATACATAAAAATAAGGATCGTGTCCGAACCCAAAGAAGTCAATCGGCATTAAACCAACCTCAATTTCCTCGACAACATCCCCTGTTTTCGGGTCATATCCATATATTTTTTTGTTCAACTGTCCAAAAGAACCATGTCCCCCTACCCAAATCACTTTCCCATCATAATACATTCCAGAAGGCCGTTCTAAAACGGGAAATGTGTTCAACACCGACTGTAGCTGTAAATCCGTAACAGTAACAGAATTTTCTTCTGCACTAAGGACAAATAACTTCTCGTCACCAAACTCCAAATCAGTTGGAAAAGTTGCAACCTCAATACTTTGAACAAGCTTCTCATTATTCATATCTATAAGATGAACTTGATTGTTTAAGATGTCAGTTACATACAACGAGTTAGTTAGAAAATCATATTCAAGTGCTGTTAGACCTTTATTCATTTTTAAAAATGGAGTGACTTTTCCTTTTCCGATATCATAAAGCAAAAGCGAGCTTTCACTTTGGCTAGTTGCAACAATCCTCTCGTTACCAATATCATGCATTTCTGTTATTGGAAAATGACTATTTTCTGCTAGCTGAACTTTACCTTGTTCCGGATCTAGAAATGTCATTGTTTCTTCTTTAACGTGAGAAACGATAACGAGTGATTGGTTTGTATCTGGGGTTTCAAAATTGGCTGTATGACATCCAACCAAAAATAAAATGATCCCTATCAAAAATGCTTGTAAGCAACATCGTTTCATTTTTTTCTCCTTTTCTCGGACGAATTCCATTGATTTTACCTTGAGAATGTGAAATTCTTTTGAAGTTTATTAGAGATTATTTAATCTTCTTTTATTTTAGCTTCTTTTGCCTTCCTATTTCAAAATTACTGTAGCCTTTAAGACTAGAAAAAAAGCACAATCCTCCATTACAGGATTGCACTTTTTTTCGTTGAACGTCTCCAAAATATAAAACTGACCAAAAGTAATACGAACGGAATGAACCAAACCAACTTCATCCATTCACGATTATAGCCTAAAAAATAGAAAACAGCCGGAAGCGAAGTGACCGAGCTCACTAGCATCAATATCCATGAGCGCTTTGCTAAACCAAAAGCTGCTGTACAAAGGGATACTGTCACTAGAATATAACCGAAAAACACAAAAGAACTACTGTCCATTTACTCATCTCCATTTCATGCTTTCGCTAATTCGTTTATAACTTTCATCAACATAAATCTAACTCCTTTTCTCTCATAAGAAAAGTCATTAAATGTACCGATTACATACGCATTCATCTGAGGATGATAAAACATATAAGCTCCCGTTGCACCAGCATGACCCCATACTGAAAACTTTTTCGGCATAAGGAGTGGCACGGGTTTAAATTGCATGATGCCATACCCATAATCAATGCCAAACCCATATTTGACTTTATCATTCATCATTGTTTCTAATGTTTCTTTTTTTAGTAACTGATGAGAAGTTAAAGCTTTCATAAAGATTAACAAGTCTTCACCAGTCGAGACAACACCGCCTCCTGCATAATCGATACCACCATAACCTTCGTAATTGGCAAGATTTATGTTTTTATAATAAAATGGTGCGACTTTTTTTGTGTTTTCATCTAACGGTTGAGAGTAGTGGAGCATGAAGGACTTTTGCATAGAAAGAGGCTTAAAAATATATTGATTGAGTACTTCGTGAAAAGGAAGCTTCGTTATCTTTTCAATCACGAGTCCTAAGAGATGGTAGTTCGTATCGGTATAGTGAAATGTCGTTCCAGGTGGAGCTTGTGGTGTTGTATGTTGTTTTGTCCAAGTAATCGCGTCTTCTGGACTCATTTTGAAGGTGGGGTCTTCTAATAAATTTTCTAGCAATGGCCAAAAATTATCAGACAATCCAGATGTGTGATTTAGTAGATGTTTAATTTTGTTTTGGTTTGTGTAGTTTGTGCCTTTGTAGAGATGGAGGTCGTGAACAACAGCATCATCAATATAATCGGTCAATGGATCCTCAAAGGATAATTGTTCTTTTTCAAATAATATACTTGTGATAACAGAAGTGAAGATCTTGCCTACACTAGCCATGTATACCGGTTGGTCGTTTCCTTCTAAACCTTCATTTACATTGAGGTGGATGTTATGTGTGTCTGAATGAACGAGCAAACAAGCACTTTTAATGTTTTCATTTTTTTGTACTTCGGTTCGAAATGATTTTTCAATTATCGCGGTGATTTTATTCTTTTGTTCTGTTTTCAACATGTTCTCTTCCCTCCTCTTACTCCTGTTCGGACATTTGTTCCGTTATATTCACTAAAATCGCCTTTTTTGAAAACCGTACGGACATCTGTTCCGCTATTTAGCCTTATCAGCAGTATTTGTAGTGAATTTTGCTGAATTAACGGAACAGATGTCCGATAGAAATTGAAAACCTTATGTTTTTATGAAAATAGTTATCATGAACAAAACTGGCCCCTTACTCGTAAATCGTAGATTAATTTGGTTAGAATGTTTACTGGAAAAGTAAAAAACCAAAATCAGAGCTACATTACGAAAAGGAGCCATTACTATGAATGATAACACAAAATATGTAGGTTTAGACGTGTCTAAGGAAAATATTGCAGTTGCAATTGCATACCCAGGTAGAGAAAAGCCATGGTATCGTGGGGAGATTCCAAATACTCCAGAGGCTATTCGAAAATTAATGAAAACGTTAGGAAATCCTGAAGACTTAAAAGTCTGTTATGAAGCTGGTCCTACGGGCTATCCAATCTATCGCTTCTTGTTAACCTTAGGAATTGAGTGCGAAGTGATTGCGCCAGGCCTTATCCCTCAGAGACCAGGAGACCGTGTTAAAACGGACAAGAGAGACGCCATTCGTTTGGCACAGCTATTTCGAGCAGGAGAGTTGACATCTATTTATATACCGACTAAAGAAGATGAAGCTTTACGTGATTTAGTGCGAGCACGAGAAGATGCGAAAGAAGATGAATTACGAGTCAAGCATCGCATTACCAAACTCCTTCTTCGCTATAACATTCGCCCTCCGGAAGGAGTGGGGAGAAATTGGTCTTCTAAATATCGGGAATGGATTCATACACTAAAATTCGAATATTCTACTCTACGAATAGCTTTTCAAGAATATCTACAGAACCTACAGGAAGTAGAACAGCGACTAAAACGATTAGAAGCTGAAATAGAAGTACAGGCAACAGAAGGCGTTCACGCCCCAATGATTCAAGCGCTTCAATGCTTGCGTGGGGTAGCGACAATTACAGCAACAAGTTTAGTGGCAGAAATCGGATCATTCAAACGTTTTAGGAGTCCAAAACAACTCATGGCCTATACTGGGCTCATTCCAAGTGAAAGCTCTAGTGGTGGAATTCGCAAGCAAGGAAGTCTCACAAAAACAGGAAATGCTCATGTTCGTCGATTACTAGTAGAGTCCGCATGGAGTTATCGATATCAACCAGCAGTTAGAGATCGATTAAAAAAAAGACAAGATGGACAACCAGGGTCTGTTCAATCGATATCCTGGAAAGCTCAACAAAGGTTACACAAAAAATTCTTCCGTTTATTGTCACGTGGGAAATCAAGCAAAACAGCCATCGCAGCTGTTGCCAGAGAATTAGCAGGATTTATTTGGGCTATTGCACAAGAGATAGAAGATACACCTAAAATAAGTTGCCGGAGGTAACTAGGTTTTTCATTGTTAGAACCCATTGACATTAGGATTTCATAAATATAAAAACTAATAGTAAGTAACTTGCCCAATAAGGATAAGAGTAGGGCTCGAAGGCAAAGTAAAAAACCGTTGAGGATAATTCACGAGTTCCGCTTGTGCTAGCCTTCTACAAGGTGAATGCACGTAAATAGTTAGTGAAAGGCCTCTAGACGGATTATAAATTGTGTGAATCCACGTATATCAGAATGCCAACCGGTGTTAAAAATATTTTGCCTTCGTGCCGTGTGCTTACCCTTCCTTCTCTTCTTTACAGCATCTCAATTGGACGATAGCTCGTCAAGGAAAGCGCTTGACAACCTATCGTCCAATTGAGTGGGAGTTGTTAAGGTCGAAGGAAATAGTCTAACCAGATTGGTTAATCTAAAAAAAGAAGCAACAAGGTTCTTTTATTAAAGTTGCCCAAAAACGTAAAAAAGTGGGGGGAACTTGACAGTTTTGTTCATATCAGCGGAATAGATGTCCGAACGGAATTTCATTTTATCGAACTGTCCACAAGATAACGCAACTAAGCGTGATCGCAAGCCAAATTACGACAGATACATACGCTTGTTTCTTTCGATTCTGAATAACTTTTGCAGAAATTAGTTGAGCTAGTCCGCCACATACGAAAAGCAAAAGCAAAATGAACCAATCATTCATGTCTTACCTCCAATATTTTCAAATAGAAAAATCTTCCTCCCTCTACTATACAAATTTACCATAAAAAAATGAACACAACGATGCTCCTAATTCAAATAAAAAAGCGGGGATGATGTAAAAGCTGTACATCGTTCTTTAGACGTTGCTGTCGACGGTCTACTTGGACCTCTTACGGCTCGAGCAGCGCGGGAGTTACAGCAAAGGCGTAACATCACTGTGGATGATATCTTTGTCCGCAAACTGTTTGCATAAATATAAATAACAGCCCTCACAACTTGGGGACTGTTTTTCCAATTAAAAATTTCTCTACTATCTGTATACAACCAAAAATAAATAAATTCGTTTACAAAATAGATAACTATGAGATTCATTATTCTATTACTCTTATGCATTAGAAAAATATTGTATAAAATTAAAACAAATGGTATATTACGAATAATTTAATAGAGTGGTTGGAATGGGACTAGATGACCATTGAATAGACCTAAAGGAGGTTGATTAATTTGGATTTAGGTAGTTCTAGCATATATTTTTACGAACCAATATACATTTTCATCTTATTGTTATTTTTAGGACTTATATATATACCCATATTAGCCATAAGTTTTTTTAAAGTGAAGTTAAGTATAATAGGGATTGGTTTACAATGTATATCAATTATCGTTTATTTACTTGTTGGTATATATATGGTTGGAGGGGGATATTTTCAAGATGGTCACTCAACTGACCAGTTAATATTTTCTAATTATGGCTTCCTTGAATTAAACTTGTTAACATACCCATATATATTTTTAGCTTTGGCTACAACCATTGGTAAAAAAGATTAATTAGAATTCAAAAACCGTATAACAAATTGGAAATGACCCGAACGTTGAGTTTAATACTATTTGAACGTTCGGATTGTTTAGCGCAAAAAAAAAGGCTCTAGCAAAAGAGCCTTTTTCCTATATTATCGCTGAAATCCACCTTCAGAATGGATAATTTGTCCTGTAATCCACGCGGCTTCGTCACTGACCAAAAATTTTATTAATTTTGCCACATCACTCGGTTCACCGATTCGCCCAAATGGAAACATCGGTGTTAAGTGCTGTTTGATTTCCTCTGTCATCCATCCGGTATCGGTTGGACCAGGATTTATTGCATTAACAGTGATCCCTAATGGAGCAACTTCTGCAGCTAATGTCATCGTCAGAGCATCGATAGCCCCTTTTGTTGTCGCATAGGCTAATTCTCCAGGCATCGGTCTTTGAAATTGTCCTGAAGTAAGATTCACAATTCTTCCACCTGATTTTTTTGTAAATCCTCTAGCAAATAAACTGCTTAGCATCGTTGTCGCACGTATATTGACAACGTAATGTTTGTCTAATTCTTCAGCAGTAATAAAAGAATAATCATTATTCGTAGAGTACGCGGCATTATTAATTAATATGTCAGGCTCCCCGAATTGTTCTGTTACATTTTTCAGCAACTGGCATGGTGCATCAAGTTCTGTTAAATCCAATTCCATACATCCAACATTCACACCATGTTGTAACAACTCTTCTTTTATTTGTACTGGTTCGTTTACATCAATACTCCAAGGCATTTCTTTATCATAATCCGTCCAATAAGTGAAAAAAATATGATAGCCGCAACTAGCTAATTGTTTCGCAATCGCTGCACCTATCCCTTTTTGACGGCTTACTCCAGTAATTATCGCCACTTTGTCTTTTATGTGGTTCATTAAACATTCCTCCAAATTGAGGACGCACAAGTTTGGGTAAAAGGAGATATACAATTCCTATGCACAATTCTTTACGAAGTGACAGGTTTTTTTAGCCTAGTCATGCAGTCCTTGAATGATAATTGATAGTCAAATAACCCTCGCAAACGAGAGTTTAAAAAAACTTATCCAATTTCTAATCATTACAAGTTCATCCACATTTTCAACCATTTTCCCCTTTCACTCTATCTCCATCATGTTAAATTTTAACTGTTTACGTCCCATAACACAATCCTTCATTTCATACTTTTTTCCAAATGGGAAACCATATAAATATTTACTCCAAATAGATAGGACACCAACACATGACTACTTACGAAAAATATAGAGAAATCAATCATCACATTTATGAATCTTTACATGACATCCATTCATTAAAGATGGAGGCTTGGGTAGAACATGTTGTTTTTACAACAGAGTGGTGGTTCGGAGTCACGTTATCGATCATTCCATGGATTGTTTGGATTTTATTTCATAATAAAAACAGTAGACACCGGATGTTGTTTGTCGCGTTTTTCATCACCATTCTAGCTTCCTTTTTAGATACAATCGGGACACAATTCGGCCTATGGATATATTATTATGAAGTTCTTCCTTGGCTCCCTGCCTATTTACCTTGGGACTGGGCACTTCTACCTGTTGTTATTATCGGACTCCTTGAATTTAAACCTGAATATTCACCTTTTATAAAAGCATTTTTATTTGCTGCCTTGAGTTCTTTTGTCGGAGAACCGTTTTTCGAATTCATTGGGTTATATGAACCAATACATTGGAGATCTTTTTATTCATTTCCTATTTATATTGTCATCTTTCTTTTTTGCTATTGGTTAAGCAAACGTACATTTTTTGACATGTATGGAGCTTGATAGGGCGTTATTTCAACGCTCTTTTTTGATACAATAAATGAGAAGATGCTGTCATCTTTAAAGTCGTCGATACATATAATGGTTTGTCTTATCATCTTTTTACTTTTATTGCTTTTACCTCTTGCATAAAAGGGTATTAAGGTGTATATTACGACGTTGGTATACTATCCTCCACTACAGATTGAAAGGAATTTTTATTCATGAAACTTGGTGCTCGAATTTTCAAAACGGGGATTGCCATTATGGTTGCCTTATATGTTGCAATTTTGGCTGGCTTAGAACCACCGATGTTTGCGGCATTAGCTGCCATGTTTGCGATTCAGCCATCGATTTATCGCAGTGTGCAAACCATTTTGGAACAAGTTCAAGCCAATGTACTCGGTGCTGTATTAGCTGTTATTTTTGTCCTGACATTTGGTCACGAGCCATTTGTCGTCGGTGTTGTTGTCGTGATTGCGATTGCGATTATTATGCGGCTTAAATTAGAGCCTTCGACAATCCCACTTGCCATTGTCACCATCATCGTCATTATGGAAAGTCCATCGGAAAACTTTATTGAGTTCGCCGCGCTTCGCTTCGTCTTAATTATTATTGGTGTTTTATCGGCGTTTCTTGTGAATTTGTTCTTTTTGCCACCACGATATGAAACAAAGTTATATTTAAAAATCGTCAACAAAAGTGAACATATTAATCAGTGGATTACATTGTTTATGCGAAAAGATGCAAACCATAGTGCCTTAAAAAAAGAAATCACCGCCATTAATGAATCCATGGTGAAACTTGAAAACTTATACTTGCTTTATAAAGAAGAACGCAATTACTTTATGAAAAACCGCTATAGTAAAGCCCGTAAAGTTGTCTTGTTCCGTCAAATGATTGCGACAACGAAAAAGGCATTGTTTTTATTAAAAAATTTAGAACGTCGAGAATATGAACTTTATCAAATGCCTGAAAAACTTCCTACGCTCATTCGCTTGCAATTAGAACGGTTAACAGCCTATCATGACCGGATTTTGCTGCGCTACTCAGGCAAAGTGACACATCAAGCAAACGATGAAATGCTAACGGAAATCCAAGAAGGAAAAGAAGAACTAACCGAATACTTTCTTGAATTATATGAATATAAAGAAGTCGACCGTGCACAATGGCTTCATATTCTCCCAATTTTAACTCACATTATTGAGTATGAGGAAAAACTTCAACACCTCGACCATCTCGTTGACACTTTCTTTACCTATCACCAAAAAGAAAACCAAGTGACGATTAAAGAACCCGAAGAATAGTCGGGTTGTGTGGTGTTGGTGGTGTTGTCTTTGAAGCTAACGGACATCTGTTCCGTTATTCATTGAAAAAACCACCTTTTATAAAACTTATCGGACATACGTTCCGCTATATTCCCTTTCAGCACTGAGGATCGGTGCTTTTTAGGTAAATAGCGGAACACATGACCGATAGCATTCTTAAATCTATGTTTTTTAGCGGAATAACGGAACAGATGTCCGTTACGGTTTTAGCTCATGCTTTTTTTATATTGAAGCTGTGCCCGGAACGCATAAATTAGTGCCCCGATAATTAAAATTGGTAAAAACGACCAAAGAACAGCTCTCAAAAATGCAAAAGGTGTTTCAAATAGAAAAGCAAACCAAAATGAAGATCCCGTCATTTCCCATAAGCTAGGGGTTAAATATAAATGTTTAGGATTCACAAATGCTCTTATATCAATTATACCCGTCATCAATAATACAAGGAGTATGGGTAAATACCCTATGGACAGATGAAGAAAATCATTAGACATCCGTTTAAATTTTCCTGCTTTTGATAAACCGTCAGAGAAAATGTCATCATGACTCTCGCCTACTTTTTTAAAGTATTGATGGCCCGAGTTCTTCTTCCCCGCTATATGCTTCCAACCACTATCTTCAAATAGTGTACAATAATCAATGAAATCTTCTTGCGACTTAAACTTTCGATAATCACTTTTAATTGTTACCTCTTCTGGATCAGTAGATCGGAACTTATATCCGAAAGAAGTATCCACTATTCGATACCCTTTTTTTTCCATATCACTTAGCCACTGTTCTTCCTTCTCTAAGTTTAAGAAAAACTTAAATTTTCTCATGATCACTCCTCCTCTTTTAATAGCTGCTTCGTGATGAAAATCAGATGCTCCATTCTAGTACAGTCATATTGCAAAACTTCTTTGCCTTTGTCAGTAATGACGTATGTTTTTCGGCGCTTATCCTCACTTTTTACCGATTGTATAAGTTGCTGCTTCAGCAAATTTTCAATAGCACCATAAAGAGTCCCCGCTGCAATTTTCACTTGATTTTTACTTAATTCTTCTACTTTTTGCATGATAATATAGCCGTGAGCAGGCTGTAATAACGCTAACAGAATATAATAAGTCGTTTCCGTTAATGGTAGGTTTTTATTTCGATTCATAACATCCTCCGTTACTTTTATACAGTTAAACTATATAGTTCAACTTTAATGTTATATTATACAGTCTAACTTTATATATCAATGAATAATCCCCTTATTTTCCAAACAAAAAAGCGCTTCAATAATAGAACCGCTCATTTCAAAACAAAACTAATATTTTTTTAACGAAAAAATTTTGCACTGTTAAACAAATCAACCAGCCGCCAACACCTAACCCAATGGATACATATAAGGATAACGAAGCTTTCAAGCAAATGACAACAATCGTTAGTAACAATGCTGTCGCTGGGAATCCCCATAAAACCCCGAATGCAAATGTACTCATATTGCTTGCTTGTTCCCCTTGGACATGAAGCCACACTAAACTTAGTAGACTGACTAACGGTAATGCAGCGATAATTCCTCCATACTTTGGAAAAATCCTAGCAACTTCAGTAACAACCCCGATTATAATTGCCGAAACTAGTACTTTTGTTAGAAAAAACACTTCTTCGCCTCCTTACTTAAAAGTGAGAATGCTTTATTTATCATCTCGATATCCGATGCAGTTAGGTTTTCTAACACTTTTCCTAACTTTTGCTCATCTAACATCGTGTGTCTTCTCAACATTTCGCTTCCGACTTTTGTCAATACGACATAAACCTTCCGTTCATCTTCTGTACTCCTTACTTTTGAAACGAATCCCTTATTTATCAACCTTTTTACATGTTCAGATGCCGTATTAGGAGTAACACCTAAATATGTAGCTAAATCTCCTACCGTTGTTTCTTGTCTTTTGTCTATGTTTTGCATTAACCTTACCGCTTGGTGCGATAGGTTTTCTTCGTGAACATAATGAAGTAGGTGATAAATATCTGTCCAATTGTCATTTATATGATAAATTGAATCTTTCACACTCACATCAACCCTCCTAATTATATCGTATACTACGATATATTATTTTGTAAAGAAAAAAAGCCACCATAATGGTAGCACTTTCCCCTTCCACAAATTCCCTGTCCCACACCTACAGAAAACTGTCATTATTTTGAATTTCTATGCACATATTAACTTCGAGGTTCCCTTCATACAAAAAATAAAAAAGGCAGGACGAATCGATGTTCTCATCAGAAAAGCAAGTAGAAGCTTTAGAAAAATTAACGACACTGACAGAGAAACTGACTCAATCTCAAGTTGAATACTGGACGCTTTATTCTCATATGAACACATGGGGATTTAAAGTTGTCTTATTAATGTTTATTATCCCTCTCATTGCGTTATATTTTTTAATCGATCGAAAAAATATGTTGCTCCTTGGTTTTTATGGTATGAACATTCATGTATGGTTTAGTTATATAAATGTAAGTGGTGTAAGACAAGGATTTTTTAGTTATCCCTTTGAGTTAATTCCGTTTATTCCTGGAAACCTAGCTTTAGATGCGACACTTATTCCAGTTTTATTTATGCTCGTATATCAGTGGACGATTAACCACAAGAAAAATTATTATGTTTATTCGATTGCTCTGTCTATTGTATTGTCCTTTATATTTAAACCGTTACTCGTACATTTTGGCTTTTTTATTTTACATAAAGGAATGAATTATGTTTATATTTTTCTTTTATATTGTGTCATCTTAATATTTTCGAAACTTATTACTAATGTCTTTTTAAAAATGCAAAATACACGTCCAAGAACAAATGTAAATCCCTAGCCATACAAGCTAGGGATTTCTACACCGTTTCTTTAAATTAGAACTATAAAAATCATAATCGAAAAAACACCATAGACTACACCATTTAAAGATTTTTTTTCGTTAAAAGCTTCATCTAACCCCAACGATAAAATCGATGCTCCCAGAAAAAACATCATGTGACTCATGTATTTATCTGTGGAACCTAATAAACCTATCCCAGCAGCAAGAATCGTTAAAACACCAAAAATAGTTGCCATAATTTTAATCCACATAACGCCTCCCGAATTGTTTGTCCATTCATCGAATTATACTATTTATGATATAGATTATTGAAAAGAATGACAAATATGTATAACAAACTACTCAGCTAACAAACAATCGGTACAGTCATATGTCTTTATCTCCTAAAAACACCGGCACAAGTATCGTTTCTATCTTGTTACTGTCGTTTTCTACCCAATACGCCTTCGCATGAGGTCTTGAACTGACAATCTTCTTCATTTCTTCTCCTATAAAATGAACTGCTACACCATCATCTGTTGCAATTCCTGCTTTCATTTTTCTCGATAGAACAAAACTCTGAAATGCCTGCCTTCTTTCCAGCTCACCATCGTAATGAGGACAATTACTGCCTTTTAAGAACCCTAAACATTTCATCGGTTCTAGTCCGTCCCCAAAAGAGTCTGTTACTCCTTCTTCAAACCAACAAATCGAACCCGCACTAATACCCGCTAGTACCCCTCCTTCTTCCCATACTTTCTTTAAGATCGAATCTATGCTCCATTCTTTCCAAAGTGCTAGTAGATTTTTCGTATTTCCACCTCCTACATAAATGATATCCTTGTCTAAGAGGAACTTCTCTATATCTCTTGTTGGCGGGTTAAACAATGATAAGTGTGAAGGTTGACATGGTTGCTTTTCAAAAAACGAATAAAATCTTGAAATATAATCTTTCGAATCTCCACTTGCTGTTGGTAAAAAACATATTTTCGGGTTATCAACGTTCGATTGCCTTAAAATATACTCGTCAAGTAATGGATTTTCAGGCTCCATCGAAAATCCACCACCTCCAAATGCAATAATTTGACCTTTTCTCATGACCATCCTTCCTTCCGTAAATAAATTTATTAAAACCGAAATGACCTTTGCTTCGTCTAATATTATGAAAGGGGTGATCTATAGATGAATGAACTAGAACAAGTAGCAGTAACGACGGAAAGTATAGATAAAGAAGTAATGATAGACCACCTCATAAACGAATATAGTGATGGGCTTTTACACCTCGTATATACATATGTAAAAAATCGTACAACAGCTGAAGATTTGACACAAGAGATCATTCTGAAATGTTATGAAAAATCTCATCAGTTTCATCAACACTCTTCCCTCAAAACATGGGCATATCGTATTGCAATTAATCATTGTAAGGACTATGTGAAAAGCTGGCATTATCGAAAAATTACGCTTAACGAAAAAATCATTCATGCTCTTCCTTCTAAATCGAAAAATATCGAGGAAGAAGTTATTGCAAAAAGTGAAGAGGATAACGTAACAAAGGCGGTAATGCGGCTACCTATCAAATATAGGGAAATCGTTTTTCTCCATTATTATGAAGAACTATCATTAGTAGAGATTAGCAACGTGTCAGGAGTTAACTTAAATACAATAAAAACGCGATTAAAGCGAGCCAAAGAATTATTAAAAAACGAGATGAAAAAGGAGGCATACTAATGAGCGATCCATTTCGTGACTTGAAACAATCGATGAAACAATCGGTTTTTAACAACATGTCTTTTCCTGAAGAACGAAAAGCTGCCGTAAAAGAAATGATTCGATCCAAACAGCTACAAAAGCTTTCATCTTGGAAAGAAGAGACACTAGTAGCTCTGTTAGATTCTCTTCAGCATCATGAAAAGGATGGTTATGATATTTCTACTTATCTTATTTCAAGAAATGAGCTCAGCTTTCAAAAAAGAGAAGGTCAGCTTTATACCCTTCTTCATCTACTTGAAAATAAAGGAGTGTTAACGTCAAAATGGACGGAAGAAAAGAAATATTATGCGTTAACGAAAAAAGGAAAAAAACTATTAGCTACGTATAAAGAACATTCCTCTGTTAGCCAAGTCTCTCTTTCACATTTACTAGAGGAGGCATCATCTAGATGAAATCTTCCTCTCCGTACGAAGAGTTTCTTAATAATGTAACGTCCCGAGTGAAAGCGTCAGAAGCTCACGGCATGATAAAAAAAGAACTCACTTCTCATCTCGTACAACTAAGCCAGTCTTTTCAAAAGCTGGACATGACAAAAGAGGAAGCAGACGAAAAAGCGCTAGAGGAAATGGGAAATCCATTTACGATAGGAGATAATTTAAATCAATTACATCGGCCAAAAATGGATTGGGTTCTCATTCTTTTATATACAATAATCGCTGTCATCAGTTTTCTCCCAATATTGAATCTTGATGAGGAGACTATAATATTATCCACCTCTACGTTAATCATCAAACAGCTCAGTTTGTTTACTATCGGTCTTTTAATTATCGTAATGTTTCTATTTTTCGATTATCGAAGGCTACAAAAATGGTGGGGGTTATTTTATACAAGTGGAATCGTTTTACTTTTAGTCACTTTAGTCTTTGGTAGCACTACAATGGGAGCATTAAAGTGGCTTACAATAGGAGGCTTCAAGATTTCAATAACGCCTATTTCATTCTTTTTATTTTTCTTAGCATTTTCTGGGCTTTGTTATAAAGTCAATGACATAACAAGTTGGAAGAAGCAAATGTCCTATTTTGGACTGATATGCTTTCCCATTTTTTTATACTTCATGTTACCTGATTTTTTTGCAACAGTCATTTATTTTTTTTGTGTCGCTTCTCTATTCGCTTTTGCCCAGCTAAACAAAAAAATAATTTGGCGATTAGGCCTAGCGACTGGAACAATGTTCATTTTAATTTTTGTTTATATTTTTGGATATGCAAATTTCGATACTTCACGTGGAGGCATGTTCTTTGTTAATCGATTCCTTGCGATTTTCACTTATTTAAATCCAGATGCTTCGCCTGGATCACCAGATTATCTTTATATCATTACAAGAGAATTTCTATCCCAAGCAGGCTGGTTTGGTAATGGCTATAGTGACAACTTTCTTCTCCTACCAGAATCACATACTGATTTTGTGTTTCCATATCTTGTTTACACATTTGGGTGGGCCTTCGGGATTTTCTTATGTTTGCTTTTATTGTTTTTTATATTACGCATTTGCTTTCATGCCTTTAAAACAAACGACCTTTATGGAAGACTGCTCGTTGTTGGCGGGGCTTCATTGTTTATTATTCCAACATATTGGAACATTTTAATGTCACTTGGTTTCCTTCCAATTGTTGGTGTTTATCTACCTTTTATTAGTTATGGAGGGAGCGTTATCATTACATATTCCACGATTTTAGGACTCATTTTAAGTGTATATCGAAGAAAAGACATCGTGGCACCGACTATTGTCGCACGTGGATAAGAAAAACGCGGGAACGTCTTTTCGTTTCAAGGGAAGTGCGCAGCCTTCGCTCTTCTAGAATAAGCTTTAATAACACCACTGCTAAACCAAAATTATTATTCATCCTCATTTGTCTCATTTTTGCGGTCAGAGCAGCCGTTATTTGTGAACTTTATACGGGTTTCCGTTTTTTAGCGGCCACAGGAGCGCTTATTCACGCAAAAGCCACTCTATTCCTAGCGATATATTATGATTAACGGCTCCTGTGTCCGCCAACGTTCCAAAACGCTAGCCATGTTCACAGATAACGGTTTACATGGCCGCTTACTTACGATAAACAACAAAATCGCTAACGCGTAAACCCGACCCCAGTGTTGAATAATTCACTTGGGTCTTTCCTTGCTTGTCCCATAGTACTCCAAGTCCCTATTCATTTTAAGAATGTATTAGAGTAATGGTTTTACACAAGTCGACTATTTTAAAATTTCCTAAACAAAAAAAATCACCAGCGAGACAAATGTTTCACCGGTGATTCTTCTTTAAATATGTTGCACTTCATACAATTGAAAATAACTGCCCCGCTTCTCCATCAATTCATCATGTGTTCCGATTTCTGAGATTCTTCCATTTTCAATGACAACAATTCGGTCTGCATGGGTAATGGTCGATAAGCGGTGAGCGACAATAAACGTCGTTCGGTCTTTTGCGAGAATGTCTAACGCTTCTTGGATATAATGCTCACTTTCTAAATCAAGAGCTGATGTTGCTTCATCGAAAATGAGAATAGCTGGATTTTTTAAAAACACACGGGCAATCGCAATCCGTTGTTTTTGGCCTCCTGACAATTTCACTCCGCGTTCACCGACTTCTGTTTCATAGCCGTCGGGTAAGTTTAAAATAAACTCATGTGCATTCGCGGCTTTTGCAGCTAAGATGACTTCTTCGTCTGTTGCTTCTGGTTTCCCCATCAGGATATTTGTTTTTACCGAATCGCTAAATAATATATTATCTTGGAGTACCATCCCGATTTGGTCACGTAATGTTCTCACTTCATATTCACGAATATCTGTGCCATCTAATAAAATACGACCGTTAGTCACATCGTAAAATCGCGGAATTAAACTAATAACTGTACTTTTTCCGCCTCCGCTCATCCCAACAAACGCAATGGTTTCTCCTTGCTTCACATCTAAAGAAAAATTTTCAATGACAGGTGATTCTTCTTCGTCATAATGAAACGTGACATCGTCAAACTGAATATGTCCTTTTGCTTGTTTTAACGGTATTGCATTTCGTTTATCTTGGATATCATATTTTTCGTCCACAAATTCAAATACTCGGTCCATAGAAGCTATTGATTGTGTTAATGTCGTTGATGAATTAATTAACCGGCGTAATGGATTATACAAACGGTCCATATAAAGAGCGAAAGCCGACATTTGTCCAAGCAGTAAATTGCCATTTAAGACAAAATAGCCTGCCACTAAAATAACAAGCAATGGTGCAATATCTGTGACCGTATTCACCACCGCAAATGTTTTTGCGTTCCAGCGTGTTTGGTCAATCGCTTTATCGAGAAAATTCAAATTGCGCTTGCGAAATTGGTCTTGTTCATAATCTTCAAGAGCAAAGCTACGAATGACATTCATACCTTGGACCCGTTCATGTAAATGACCTTGTACTTCTGCCAAAGCTTGCGAGCGTACTTTTGTCAGTTTGCGAAGCCGACCATAAAAGTATTTAATTGAAAACGCGTAAATCGGAAACATCGAAATCGCGACTAATGTGAGCCAGGCATTCATATTCCACATAATAATAATCGCGAAAATAATCGTTAATGTATCAAGCCATATATTCATTAGGCCTGTAATAACAAATGTTTTTGTTTGTTCAACATCATGAATGACCCTTGAGATGATTTCTCCTACTTTTCGATTCGAATAAAAGCGTAAACTTAATTTTTGGATATGAGTAAATAATTGATCCCGTAAGTCATATAACACTCTGCTTGCCGTCCACTGTGCCAAATACTGGCGATAGTATTCAATTGGTGGACGAATGACGACGAATATAATAAACATCGCACCCATAATCCAAAACAATTGTTCGACTTTATCTTCATAAATAAGTGAGTCATTTAAAATAATATCATCAATAATATACATAAGAGCAAGTGGGGTTAATAACGGAATCCCAAATTTCATAATTCCAATTCCCACGGTAAAAATAATGACTTTCCAATACGGTTTGACAAATTGTAAGTATCTTTTTATACTCCCCATCAAACCTCTCCTTTTTTATATATACTGTAAAAACACAATAAAGCCTGTTAAGGACAGGCTTTATAATCGATATTGTAAAAATCGTTCATACCACATTTCAATAAATTGTGGTGCAAACGGACCTTTACGTTGATGTATCCATGAAATTAATTCATTAACACTGTGTTGTAATATATCATCAATTGGTTTGGGATAGTTCATTTGTTTTCGATGAAGCTCATACTCATCTTCATCTAATAACTTAAATGTCATATCAGGGAACACTTTAATGTCTAAATCGTAATCAATGTATTTTAACGCTTCTTCATCCCATGTAAAGGGAGAGCCCAAGTTACAGTAATAGTATATTCCATCTGCTCGGATCATACCGATCATGTTAAACCAATGCTCAGAGTCAAAATAACAAATTGCTGGCTCTCTTGTTCTCCATTGCCTGCCGTCCGATTCTTTTACAAGAATGCGGTCATTTCCACCGATCACAACTTTTGACGTCCCCTTTAAGACAATCGTTTCTTCCCAAACTCGATGAATCAATCCATTGTGTTTATAACTATGGACTTCAATCATACTGCCTGTCTTGGGGAAACTCATGTGATTCTCCTTTCCTATTGGGTTGGACGCCGATGAGTTACCAAATTATCGCCTTTGGTTACATACAATGGAACCGTTGGCTCGTCCCGTAAATAATCTCGAATTAAAAAATAACTAATTTGATTACTTCCTGGAATGACTGGTAATTTTCCGTTCTCTTTGCCATATTGGTCAATCGCACGTTGTACCTCATCTATTAGTCTTGCCATTTCTGGTGTTTCAAACACCTCAAACGTTTCTTTTGACATAAAGAAATCGTTAGTTGGAATTCCTTTAAGCTTACTTTGCAATAACGTAAAATCAATGGAATAATCATCTTTTACTAACGCACGTAATGAGATATGAAGCGGTAAGTCTCTAGAAGCGTCTGTTATTAATTGTCTCACGTCGTCAATGGACAATTGAATCTTTGGTAACGGTTCAGCCTCCTTCTTTTTTTTACTCCAAAACTTCATCCAATACTCCTTTCAAACATTCCGTCTGCTAACTTTTAGAAAAAACCACATTACTATCCTTTTTATTATACATTCTTCCAGTTCATTTTGAAATCAATCCTACTTAATATGTGCTAATAATACGAAGAACAACAAAAAAACCGAATAATTGTTTTTATTCAGCACGGTTACGGACATCTGTTCCGTTATTTTTGCTGTTGTTGCTTGTTTTCAAACTCTTGCGGACATCTGTTCCATTATCTTAGCAGTTCACTGAGTTTCCTTACTCGGTTTTATGAAATAACGGAACACATGTCCGAAACAACTTCAATATTGGCTGAAAATGTGAAAATAACGGATCCTATGTCCGAAAAGAAGCTCCACATCTTTTTTTAAAAAGCACTTTCTGTCCGTTGGTCAGAAAGTGCTTTGATTGATTACTTGCTTGAGTTTTGTTGCTTTTTAGATTCAGATTGCTGGTTTTGTTGACGCACTTGTTGAGCATCAGTTTCGCTAGCAAATTCTGTGCTTTGACCTTGTGCAGAAGCAGCGTTTTGTTGACGCACTTGTTGAGCGTTTGTTTTAGAACGTTTAGCCATTTGATATCACCTCCACAACTATAATGTCTCCCGGAGGTTTTCATTTTATCCAAACATTTTTTTTACGTTAATAACGAAATTCCGCCGTCTACAATAATCGTTTGGCCACGAATCATATTTCCTTGTTCTGACAGTAAAAACATAACCGCATTTGCTAAGTCCTCTGGCTCGACTATACGTCCTGCTGGTGTTCTGTCGGCAGCATCTTGAAGCAATTCGTCACGATTGGGAAAATGCGTTAATGCATCTGTATCAACTGCTCCACCAGATACGGCGTTCACAACGATATTCATTGGTGCCAGTTCTACTGCCAGATATCGTGTTAATGCTTCTACTGCTGCTTTTGATACGCCAACAGTCGTATAGTTTTTTAAATATCGAATAGATCCAAGTGAGCTTAAGCTGACGATCGCTCCTCCTCCTGTTTTCTCCATTCGCTTTGCTGCTTCTTGAGCACAAAAGAGAAGCGCTTTACTATTAATGTCCATCGTCCAATCCCAATGACTTTCTTCAAGTTCCATAATCGGACGTAATACACCAGACGCTGCATTATTGACTAATATATCAAGTCGTCCAAATGTTTCATCGATTTCTGCAAACATTTCTTTAATTTTTTCTTGTTTTCCAACATTTGCTTTCACCACTAATGTTTTTCTTCCTAACGCTTCAATTTCAGCTGCGGTTTCTAGCGCTGCTTTTTTGCTTCTTGCATAATTTATAACGATGTCATATCCTTTTTCTGCTAAGCGTAACGCGATTCTTTTTCCAATTCCTCGACTACTCCCTGTAACAAGAGCTACCTTTTGTTCCATGCAAATCCATCCTTTCCACTCTACACTATATGTACGTGTCCCATTATATCGTATACTCCTCTCACTTCCTAGAAACAATATACATACACCACTTTTAAGGGGGAGCTACTATGTATGTTGGACGTGACATGACCGAGTTATCCATGATGTCCAAAGCAGATTGGACCGATAAAGAACTCGCGTATTTCCATAAAAACTTGCAACAAATCGCACCGTACTTAAATTCTGAAGGAGTAACGATTCACCGCGAAATTATTTTAGAAATTGAAAATCGTGGTGGATTTAAATCAGAAGCTAGTTATGAGCACGGATCGCAAATTCATTATGATTAAACACTTGGGCTTCCAAGTGTTTTTTTATGTTGTTCACCCTGTTTTTGTTTTACAATAAGAAGAACGAGTCTGACTAGGAGTGAACGTGATGATCCAACCAGCTTCAAAATTAAATCAATTAGCTACGAGTGTTTTTAGTGATTTAGCTATACAAAAGCGACACAAGCTTCAAGAAGGAAAAGAATTAATCGACTTGAGTATTGGAAGTCCTGATTTGCCACCCCCTTTATTCGTCCGTGAAGTTCTAGCTGAAGAATCACTAAACCCGTCATCTTATGGATATGCCATTCAAAGCTTACAACAGTTTGATGATGCGGTTTGCCGATTTTATAACCAACGCTATCATGTTGATGTAAACGAAAATGAAGTGTTACAGCTTTTAGGGTCACAAGATGGATTAGCCCATATTGCATTAGCCTATTTAGAAAAAGGTGATGTGATGATCGTCCCAAACCCTGGATATCCCATCTATTCTGCTGCTGCTAATCTTGCTGGTGCTGAGTTATACTTGCTTCCTGTTAATGAAGAAAATAATTTCATGCCTGATTTATCAACGATTCCAAAAGAAATTCGGGAAAAAGCCAAACTTATGATTCTTAATTACCCTGGAAATCCGGCGTCCGCTCTAGCAACAGAAGCTTATTTTGAACAAGTGATTTCGTTTGGACTACAACATGAGATTATGATCATGCATGATTTTGCTTATTCTGAGTTAATTTTTGATAATCAAAAACCACTGAGCATTTTCTCTTTGCCAAACGCAAAAAAAAACGGCAATCGAATTTAATTCTCTTTCAAAAAGCTTTAATATGGCCGGTGCAAGAGTTGGCTATTTACTAGGAGACCCAGAAATATTAAAGCCATTAGCGATTGTTAAATCGCATGTTGATTACGGTATGTTTCTTCCTATCCAAAAAGCGGCGATTGCTGCATTAACTAGTGATGGATCTTTTTTACAACAACATCGTGCTATTTATGAAAATAGAAGAAATACATTTATGAAGAAATTGAATGAAGTAGGATGGCACTTGAGAAAACCAGATGGAGGTATGTTTGTTTGGGCAAAAATCCCTCCTGGTTTCACATCTTCTCACTTTACAAAAGCGGCGATTGACCATGGTGTCGTTGTTACGCCAGGCCACGCGTTTGGTTCTGAAGGAGAAGGATATGTTAGAATTGCGCTAGTACAAGAAGAAGAAATTTTACAAAAAGCCGTTACATTACTACAACCATTATTAAGGGGGAATGTAGAGTGAAAGCTGTCGTTTATGAAACTTATGGAGGACCTGAAGTATTAACTGTCGCACATGTAGAAAAACCGATCGTCGGGGAAGATGATGTGTTAGTCAAAGTTGGGGCATCAGGCATTAATCCGGTGGATACATATTTCCGCGCTGGTATTCGAGAAGTTCCATCGTTTCCACATATCCCGCATTTCGATTTAGCTGGCACTGTTGTTGAAGCTGGAAAAAATGTAACTAACGTTTCTGTCGGGGACCGTGTCTGGGGTACAAATATTTCAGGTACAGCTGCTGAATATGTTGCATGTCCTCAATCTAAAGTATTCCCATTAGCCGATCACCTAACTTATGAAGAAGGGGCCGCTTTAGCAATGGCATTTATGACCGCTCATTTATCATTGTTTGCCCGAGGTCAACTACAAAAAGAAGATACCGTTCTTATATACGGTGGTGCTGGAGCTGTTGGTCATGCGGCTATACAGCTGGCAAAACAGACAGGGGCTTTTGTTATTACAACAGCTGGAGATGAAACTAAGGCACAATTAGCAAAGGAAGCTGGTGCCGATGAAGTTATTTTATATAAACAAACAAATGTCACAGATGCCATTGAGTCACTGAAGGCAACTGTCACCTTAATTTTAGATGTTTCGGTTAGTGAAAATTTAGAGTCGAACTTAGATTTCATTGAAAATGGTGGAAGGATTGTCACAGTCGGGTCACCGAAAAACAATACACCCTCTCTTCCGTGGCGAAAATTAAATATGAAAAATGTTTCGCTTCACGGTGTGCTTTTATTCACGGCTAAACCATCTGAATTGAAAGAAGCGGGTACAGCGATCTCAACTTTATTTCAACAAAAAAAGCTTACCGCTCACCTCGCAAAAGCTTTCTCTTTTACGGAAGCCACGAAGGCGCATGAAGCATTAGAACAAAAAATATATAATGGTACAATCGTGCTAACACCTTAATTTTTTTGTGTACAATTGTCCCTCTTTGCAAAAGCTAATACAAAATGCAAAGGGGGATTTTTTCATGGAAAGACAAACATATTATGTGAACGTTAACCCAACGAGTATGGAAGACATCAGCCCAACAAAAGTGGATGATGGAGAATTAATCGAATATGAAATTGAAGCAACTGAGGCTGAATATAAGGATTTGCAAAATTTATTACTTGAAGTACAAGCACATGATATGGAATTAGGCGATTTGTTTACATTTAAGCATTATAACGATAAGGAGATCGACCGTGACCGAAATGAATTTCAACGCGGCCTAGAAGATGTATACCGTATGATTTATAAGCTAGGAACACCTGAGACAAAACGCCAAATTGAGTCTCTTGGGTTAAATTTATAACCAATTTTTTAATACCGCATTATACGTTTTTGGAGCCCTAGGAAAGTCCTAGGGTTTTCATTTAGACAACAAAAAGGCTATTGAACGAATCAATAGCTCATTAAAGAATCCAACAATACGTGGTTCGAATATACTTCAGTAGCATTCATTTGTCTATCTTTGTACTTAATTCCCGTATAATATAACATTCCATCTTCAATTTTGAAGTCTAATAATTGCACATTCTCATCATAATTAGTTATTTTCACTTTCTCTTTTGTTTCTATGTTTACACTATATATGTTTCCTCCAACAGCAACCGTTCCAAGTCCATACCCTATAATAACAAGGACACGACTATTATCATGCCATATCACATTTTTAGGGATATCATCACCTTCAGCTGGAACTAATATCTCTTGATCTCCAGTTTGCAAGTCCACAATATATAAATCTCCTCTTTCTTCCCATTCAAATGGAGAAATATATACTGCTTTTTTTCCGTCTTCTGATACTTCTGGTTCTGAAGGAGAATCTTCAGTAAGAACTTCTGTTTTTCCGTTAGGATACACCAATTCAATTGTTTCCATTTTGGAATTGAATTGAATATTAAACATTTAAATCTCCTCCTTTTTAAATTTGCCATAATACAGTATATCAATTAAATCTGGGCTTTCGTTACAAATTTCTTCGACTTCCGTTAAAGTAAGTATACGGCATTTCACTCCAGTAAGATACTTACGAGCATTTTCATAAATTGTGTCTAATTGATTCGAAGTGGGATTAAAAGACAACACAAGTACCCAAAAATCTGGACTATGAACACCCGCTTTAATCATATCATTCGTTACTTCTGTTAAAGGGGGCATTTTTTTTCTTTTCTTACACTGGAATACCCATTTTCTTTCATATCCTAATTTAAATGGTAGCTCTTCATATGTAAATGCAACAACATCTCTCCCTTTATCACTCCCATGTTCTCCATGCCATTCCCTGTTTTTGAAATTATTTCTTCCTAACGTATGAAACATGAATAATTCGAAATTTGTACCACTTACCTCTTCCCAGCTTATCACTGATTTCCCCTCACTTACCATATTGAGTTTACTTACTCAAATTATAACAATTATATCTAACTGAATGGTTTCTAAGTCTCATTTTTTGTTTCATCTTCGATTCCTAACTCTCCTAACCTTTGATACGAACTCTTTCGAAAGGAGTATTTGAAAAGTATTGGCAGGCCCCGACTTCGCTGACGCAGAAAGCCCAAAAGGCAAAGTACGCCTTTTGGAGGGCTTCGGGGCGCTCGGGGCTCGCCAATCGGAAAAGCACCGATTGGCTTCAAGTACCAGCCCCGGCTTCCCTTCGCTGACGCAGAAAGCCCAAAAGGCAAAGTACGCCTTTTGGGCTTTCTGCTATCCAAAAAATGCTCCGTAGACTAGGGCTCCGGCGATGATGAGGGCGGGGTGGACTTTGAATTTTTCTAGGAGTAAAAATGTGATTCCGACGATTGCCGCTGTTTGTATCCATCCTGATTCGATGTAGGATGTTTGGAAAAAGCGGAATGCGAGGGCTCCTAATAGGACAGCGATCGTTGGGCGAACAAGATTGCTCATTGCTTTTACTTTTGGTGAATCTCTGAATTTCATTAAAATGCTTAAAAGTACAATCATTAAAATAAGTGAAGGTGCGACGGTAGCAAAAACACCAACGGTTGCGCCTAAGACTCCGCCGACTTCATAGCCGATGTATCCTGCCATTTTCGTAGCAATTGGGCCTGGTAAGGCATTCCCTAATGCTAGTACTTCCGCAAATTGGTCTACGGTCATCCATTCATAACGATGAACGACTTCATGCTCGATTAATGGAATCGACGATGGTCCACCACCATATCCAATAATTCCAGGAATAAAGAAGGCAATAAAAATTTCTACATAAATCATTCTTTAGCCGCCTCCTTTTGTTTTCCTCTTTTTGTTAGGGCGTATGCCAATAAGACGGCAATGACAATACCAGGATGAATATGGAAAAATTCAATAATAATTAAACTAATAATGACTAAAAATATACTTAATTTCCATCCTAATCCTTGCTTGGACTTCGTTAAAAATTGCCATGTTAACTGGACCATCAACACTCCGACAACAGGAATAACCGCTCTTGTCATGCCTTGGACCCATTCTTGATCCTTATAGGCTGATAGAGATGTTAAAAAAACAATCATTAACAGAATCGTAGGTAAAATTGATGCTACTATCGCATTTAATAATCCAATCACACCACCAACGCGGTAGCCGATATAACCGGACATTTTCGTATTAATTGGTCCTGGAAGTGTATTTCCGATAGCAAGTACTTCCGCAAATTCATCATCATCCATCCACTTATACGTTTCAACTACTTCTTTTTGCATTAAAGGAATGGAGGCAGGACCGCCCCCATATGCTAAAATGCCCGAGCGAAAAAATGCTAAAAAGATATGCCATTGTTTCATAATAATCCCCTTCTACCAGACCGCAATTGCCCCATCTGTTCTTGATTCCGTTCCTCCAGCTAAAATACCTGTTTTCGGATTACGCCAAATAATTTGTCCTCTTCCGAAAGCTCCTGGATGATTCGCGACTTCGATTTGGTGTCCTTTTGCTAATAATCCTTGAACAAGATGTTGTGGCATCGTTTGTTCTACAAGGATCGTTTTGTCTTTCATCCACTGCCAACGCGGAGCATCAAGCGCCGATTGTGGGTTTAAGTGATAATCGATCGTATTCATGACGACTTGCATATGCCCTTGTGGCTGCATAAACCCACCCATTACACCAAATGGACCTACTGCTTCTTCTCCTTTTGTTAAAAATCCTGGGATAATCGTGTGGAATGTTTTTTTGTTTGGCGCCAAGCAATTCGGATGCTTCGGGTCTAACGTAAAGTTATGTCCTCGATTTTGTAATGCAATGCCAGTACCCGGAACAACAAGCCCTGAACCAAAGCCCATGTAATTACTTTGAATAAACGATACCATATTACCATCACTATCAGCAGTTGCTAAATAAACGGTTCCTCCGCGTGAAGGTTCACCGACAGTAGGCATGATTGCTTCTTCTCCGATGCTCTCTCTTCGTTTAGCAGCATATTCTTCTGATAATAACTGATCAACCGACACATTCATTGCACTTTGTTCTGTAATATAAGCCAAGCCATCAGAAAACGCTAATTTCATTGCTTCAATTTGAAGATGAAGTTCTTTTACCGTATCACGATTGGAAAACTCATATCCTTTTGCAATATTAAGTCCAAGTAATGCGATTAGACCTTGACCATTAGGAGGGATTTCCCATACATCATACCCACGATAATTGACTGAAATCGGGTCTACCCATTCCGGCTTGAAAGTTTCAAGATCTTCTTTTCGAATAAATCCATCATATTTTTTTGAAAAAGCATCAATTTTTTCTGCAATTTCACCTTCATAAAACGCTTTGCCATCTGTTTTAGCAATCGCTCGTAAAGTATCGGCATGCCCTTGTGAGCGCCAGACTTCTCCGACTTCTGGTGCTCTTCCGTCCGGTGCAAATGTTTCAAACCAATGCGCAAACTCGTCTCCCGATAAATGTTGTTTATATGCTTTATAAGCACCTTTCCAGAAATGAGCTAATACCGGTGATAGCGGATAACCTTCTTCCGCATATCGAATAGCTGGTTCAAGTACCTCTTTAAGAGGAAGTTTTCCATATGTTTTCGAAAGCTCAACCCAAGCCGCCGGTGCTCCTGGAACGGTTACAGGGGTAAATCCGAATTTCGGTATTTCTTCAATTCCCCGTTGTTTTAACGCCTCAATGGAAATTCCCGCAGGTGAAGGTCCGCTTGCATTTAAGCCGTATAATTTTCCTTTTGTCCAAACGAGCGCAAAGGCATCTCCACCAATCCCATTTGAAGTCGGCTCAACGACAGTTAAA
This sequence comes from Alkalihalobacillus sp. LMS39, assembly GCF_022812285.1. NCBI lineage: Bacteria > Bacillati > Bacillota > Bacilli > Caryophanales > Bacillaceae > Alkalihalobacillus > Alkalihalobacillus sp. LMS39. The sequence continues at coordinate 1,003,028 of NZ_CP093300.1, read as the reverse complement.
CATGCGGCTGTAGCAATCGCAGCATCGATTGCATTTCCTCCTTTTTTCATAATGTCTAACCCTGCTTGTGCTGCCAATGGTTGTGAGGTGGCCACCATCCCTTTTTGACCGTATGTAACCATGCGTTGTGATGCATATGGATATTCGTGAGCATTATATTGTACCATCTTACTTCCTCCTTCTTTTGTTCATCTGAATCTGTTTTTGTCCGTCTTTTTGTTTTTATTTTTCTTAATACCCTTAACAAACGTAGGGTAATCCTATGAATATGTATCATTATATAGTAAACTACTGTTTATTTCTATTGTTTACGTTAGAAGTTTAAAATATGATTTTCTTTCTGTTCCGACATCTAATCCGTTAGAAAACAAAAATTGGTCCGGTTCTAACTAATGACAAGTGCAATTCTTCTATTGGACAAAACTCACTCAGTATTCACTCAAAGTGTCCAATAGCACTCTTCTATTGGGCACTTTCAACTGGGTAAAACTTCTCCAATCTTCCTTATTTTAAATGGCTCAACCCTGTGTCATAAAAATCCAATTAAATAGTGTAAATAATATGATGACCACAAAAATTACTACTAAAGTAATCAATACGTTCTTCATGTAACATCACTCCCTTTTAATCAATAATAAAAACGCATAGAATTTCATGTGTGTGAAAATTTCTATGCGTTCCTGGTGGTATTTAATTGTATGAATCGTGAAGTTCATCTTAAAACACATTTTCTCCCTATTGTTCAGTTAAAATCAACGGTCCATCTGCAGTAATGGCAATCGTATGTTCATATTGTGCTGATAGTTCGCCGTCCCGTGTTCTTGCTGTCCAGCCGTTATCATCCATTTTGCATTGCCATGTTCCAATGTTAACCATTGGTTCAATTGTGACCACCATACCTTCTTTTAGGCGAAGCCCTTTGCCTGGCAATCCAAAATGAAAGATCGCAGGGTCTTCATGAATCGTTTTTCCAATCCCATGTCCGGTGAAATCACGAACGACCGAATGACCTTCTCCTTCCACATACGATTGAATTGCATGGCCAATGTCACCTAAACGATTTCCGACAACCGCTTGTTCGATTGATTTATATAACGCCGTTTTTGTAATATCGAGCAGGCGAGATGCTTTGTCTGATAGCTCGCCAACTCCATAAGTCCATGCCGAATCGGCTAATCCACCTTTTAAATTAACGACCATATCAATTGTAACAATATCGCCTTCTTCAAGTGGTTTTTTTCGTGGGAAACCGTGGCAAATTTCATCGTTTAAAGATGCGCATGTTGCAAACTCATATCCTTTATACCCCTTTTGTTCAGGTGTGGCGCCGTGCTTTTTTAAAAAGTCCTCTACAAATTCATCAATTTCTAACGTCGTAATCCCTGGGCGTATTTTTTCTTTTATTTCCCGGTGGCATTCTGCAAGGAGTTTTCCTGCATCATGCATTAATCCAATTTCTCGTTTGCTTTTTAACATTATCATTGCTGCTAAACTCCTTTACTATAGCTTTAACCCTGTTCGGCTTTTAAATCTTCGTAATAGAATATGACTTTCCACCCTCGTAATGCCATCCAAATCGTACAATTCGTGATTAATAAATTTTTCTAGACTTTTGAAATCTTCCACTAATACGTGCATATGTAATGTACTCGGACCTGTCATTTGGTAACAGCTCGCGACGTTAGGGTTATCTGCTAAGGCTTGGGCGACTTCCACTAATGACGATGGTTTGCAATCGACTTCGAAAAAAGCCGACACTTGTTTCCCAGCCATATCCGAGTTAATGACAACACTAAATTTCTCGATAATCCCACTTTTTTTCATTTGTTCAACTCTGTCTCGTACTGATACACGTGATAACCCTAATGCTTTTCCAATATCAACATAAGACATTCTCCCGTCCTCTGTCAGGAGTTCTAAAATCTTGCGGTCTGTCTCATCTAACTTCACTTTCGACACCACACTTTTCTCTAGTTAAAAATTTGCTTTTGACTGGCCACCATCGACATTTACTGTTGCTCCTACAACCCATGATGCTTTTTCACTTGCTAAAAATAACACGACATTTGCGATTTCTTCTACTGTTCCAAATCGCCCGGCAGGAATTTCATCTTTGATAAATTTTTCGATTTTTTCTGGGTTTTCTTCTAATCTTCTTTGCCAGTTTCCAGTTGGATGTAAAATTGATCCTGGCGCTACCCCGTTTACTCGGATGCCATCCTTTATGACTTCATCTGCCATCGATTTTGTGAAACTAATCATCGCAGCTTTGGCACTATTGTATGTAGGTTTCCCTCCAGATTCACGTCCAAATACAGAGGAAATATTAATAATAACTCCTGACTTTTTTTCCTTCATTATCGGCAATACGAGCTTACTACATTCAACAGCGGAAAAGAAATTAAGCTGCATTGCTTCTTCAAATAAAGCCAAATCCGTTTCAGCAATTGTACTCCCATTGCTTCCGCCAGCATTATTTATAAGAATATCAATTTGTTTAAAATCTTTTATAATCGCATCAAACACTTTTTTTCGCTGGTCTTGATTTGTTACATCTGCTTGATATAAAGAAACTGAACCAAGCTCAGCTTTTGCTTCCTCTAAGCTAGCTTGATTCCGAGCAATTATCGCTACTTTTGCACCTTCTTGTAAAAATGAAGCAGCGATTCCTTTGCCTATTCCTTTTGAGCCTCCTGTTACGACTACAACTTTTCCTCTTAATCCTAAATCCACTTCATCACTTCCTTATACATTTGCTTCAATTATTTTTTGATGAGAAACAGGGAAAGGATATGCTTCAATTGTTTTTTTCGAAACAAATTTGACATCGGCCTGTTCTCTCGCATCATTTTGTAATGTAGCTTCATACACGGTGATATTCCAAACTAAATGAGAAAACGTGTGTACAACGGTTTGTACCGGATTCTTATTTATTTTAACATCAATCTTATATTGTTCTTTTAAAAAAACTTGTAATTCTTCTGTTTGAGTTTCCACATTCAAAGTTTCATGATTTGGAAATTCCCATAGCTTAGCCAATAACCCATCTTCACCGCGCCGATGAATTAGGACTTGTCCATCTTCATTTCGAATGACAGCCGCTGCGATTTCAACATGGCGTGGTTGCTTTTTCTTTTGTTTGATTGGCAGTTCTTTTTGAACTCCTTGGGCATACGCACGGCAAACATCCCGAACAGGACAAAGTAAACATCCAGGTGATTTCGGCGTGCAAATTAAAGCCCCTAACTCCATAATTCCTTGATTAAACTCGGACGGTTTTTCTTTTGAAATCAGTTCTCTAACCGCATCCTCGAACAATTTACGCGTTTTTACTTTTGCTATATCTTCTTTAACTAATAGGACACGTGACAACACTCTCATCACATTTCCATCGACAGCAGGCTCGGGCACATTATAAGCAATACTTAATATCGCTCCTGCAGTATACGGACCTACCCCTTTTAATTTTGAAATTTCTTCTTTCGTATTCGGAACTTTTCCTCCGTACGATGCTGCTACTTCACGTACGGCTGATTGTAAATTTCTTACTCGCGAATAATAGCCAAGCCCTTCCCATGCTTTTAATACCTTTTCTTCGTCAGCTGATGCCAATGCTTCAATCGTTGGAAACTGGTGAATAAAGTTATTAAAATAAGGGATGACTGTTTCTACTCTTGTTTGTTGTAGCATAATTTCAGAAACCCAAACGCGATAAGGATCTCCATTTTCCCGCCATGGTAAGTCACGCTTTTCCCCTTCATACCATGCGATTAGTTGATCTGTAAAGCTCTTGCTGTCAAACTCTCTCATTATCTCCTCAATCAACGTCATGACCTCCGCTTTCTTTATTTAAACTTTTTTATAAAAGGCCCAGCAATGAATTTTTTCGGTTCCTCCATCAATACATGGCGCGATTTGACTGAACACGGGATGTTCATCCGACCGCCGTAATTTTTTCAATACATGGTAATGTGATTTCGTTGGCAACGTAAACATCTCAACATAAAGTGCTCCTTGGTCTGCTGCAACATACCACTCGATATCAGTTGCCTCGTACTCAGGTAAAAGCTCCAGTATATTCTTCATGGCTTGTTCATATTCCTCAATTTTTTGTGATAAAACTTTGTATTCCATGAAAATTTGTAAAGATTCTGTCATTTTCTTTATTTCCCCCTTTTTAAAGTTTAAAAAATCGGGTATAACTAAAGTATGGTTTTGCCTACAACAAGGAAAAATAAAAAGCATACATATAATCTGACGTCTTAGAAGGAGGCAACTGAAAGATGGATACAGGTACACACGTCGTCATGGGCATTGCAATTGGTGGACTAGCAACACTTGACCCTGTTATTGCAAATGACCCTGTTATGAAGCAGTCTGTTATGGTCGCAGCCATCATTGGCTCTCAAGCACCAGACTTTGACACTGTACTGAAATTACGAAACAATGCAACTTATATAAGAAACCATCGTGGCATTACACATTCCATCCCTGCTCTCCTTATATGGCCGTTTATTATTGTCGGTGGGATTGCGATGCTAACACCGGAAGTGAACTATTTACATTTATGGCTTTGGACATTTTTAGCGGTATTTTTACATGTGTTTGTTGATATATTTAATGCCTATGGCACACAAGCGCTCCGTCCTTTTTCACATCGATGGGTTGCTCTTGGTGTCATCAATATTTTTGACCCTTTTATCTTTTTAAGTCATGTAGTCGCCATTTTTATTTGGGGTTACGGCATGGCTGAGCCAGGAATTACGTTTCTCATATTGTATTTCATTCTTGCTTTTTATTATGTGTGGCGTATTTCAGCTAAACGAAAAGTCGTCCACCATGCTAAATCATTAATGCCAAATGCAACTCATGTGTTTGTTTCGCCGACAATGAACTATAATAAATGGCACTTAGTTATTCGGACTCCTGAAAAGATGCAAGTCGCTCAATCTAAAAACCATGAAATTCACTTTTTTGAAACGTATCCTTTTGAACCAATTCCAGATGACCCTGTAATTACAGCTGCTCGTGTTGACAAAAACTTATCTGCATTTTTATCGTTTTCTCCGGCCTATCGATGGGAAAAGGAAACATTGGAGAATGGCAACCTTGAAGTTCGCTTTATCGATTTACGTTATCGAAGCAAAGGCCACTACCCTTTTGTTGCTATTGTCCAATTAAACGAAGATCTCCAAGTGATGAGCTCGTACACAGGCTGGGTCTTTAGTGAAGAAAAACTTCAGCAAAAATTAAGTTTAGCTACCCAGTAATAAAAAGGGTAGCTTCCTTTTTACCTGAAAACAAAAGGGAAAGTGCGCCCTTTTGCTGGTCGTTCCCTCCACTGCTCGCTTCCGAAGAAGAACACTTCGGCTGCTTAAAAGATGCAGTGGCTTCCACTCCCGTTCCTGAAAACAAAAGGGAAAGTGCGCCCTTTTGTTTTCAGTGTTTTAAGTGGTCGTCTTTTAGGAGGTGGGCGAATTTTTCGTTTTTGGATGCGAATTCGTGTAAGGTTGGGCCGTATTGTTGAATCCAATTTTGAACGATTTGTTCTGTTACTTCTTGTCCTTTGTAGGAACGTCCTGCTTTTGCATAGGTTGCTTCGAAGTCTTCCCACATTCCTTCTACCCAGGCGCGCGCTTGTCCGTATGATAATTGATCATTTTTTTCTAATAATTGATTTGCCAATTTTTCAAAGCGTTCATTCATTCTCTCCACTCCTAACAATAATTTCAATGATAAACAAAAGTAATCCTTCAAATACTAATCATGTACCGATTAATGAAGGAGGGGTTTTCATGCGAAATAAAGCAAAAGGCTTTCCGAATCGAATGTCATTTAATGGTGAACCATTTGCCAAAGAAGAATATTCTTCAAAACGCCCTGATGGTTCTACTCGCGACCATCCCCAAGAACGTATGCGACAATCTACAGAGGACAGAAGAAACAGATAACCTCAAGTTATGAAGAAAGGATGTTCTAACGGTTGTGAATGATAACCGCTTGGAACATCCTAATGATTACTTATTTTTTAAAAGTGAAATAGGTACACCTTCAATTTCTTTACTGTTTGAACGATATCCCCAAGCAAACGTACCATTCATATATTCAATTGTGAATGTATCACTTTCATCAATAAAATCGTATGTGGTACCTGGCTTATAATCATCGGGATTTAGTAAATACGCTTTCGCCATAACCATTCTTCTTTCATAAACAGCAAATTCAGAAACCATTCCCATTTGTTCGGCTTTTTTCGCTTTTTCGTTAAGTCGACTTATTTCCTCTTTAAGTTCATGTTCGGTCATTTCACTGTAACGCTTTTCCACTAGTGCTTCGCCTCCATGGGGCAATCAATTCTCTTTTTTCTATTATAGACAAAAAGGAACTACGATGACAATAAAATCATCACCATGCCAATGATTCCTGAAAATAAAGCATAATACAGCATTGGCAATAAAGTTAAGCGAATAATCGCCCCTTCTTTTCCGAGTAGTCCCACAACAGAAGCGGCGGCCACAACATTTAAAACACAAATCATATTGCCTGCATTTGATCCTAATACTTGTAAACTTACGACCATTGTAGGGTTTAAGCCTGTTTGGTCAGCGACACTAAATTGGAATAATGAAAACATCATATTACTAAATGTCGCACTACCTGATATAAACGAGCCTAATGCACCAATAAAAGGAGCAACAAGTGGCCAAGCACCACCGAAAACATCTGCGGCTGTTTTTGCTAATTCCATCGGCATGCTTGCTAAGCCTGCATCATTCACTCCTGAATTAATAAAAATTCGTACCATCGGAACTGCGGTAAACAATGTGATTGCCGTTCCTACAATCGTTGACGTTGAGATTTTCACTGATTCAAAAAAGTCTTTCACAGCCATTTTATGAACAAAAATCGTGAGGATGGAAACAACGATAAAAATCATCCCTGGTAAATATAATGGTTGCAAGCTTGTGCTTATTGGCGTTCCTAAAATTTCATTCCATGACAGTTGAACCGATTGTAACCATGCTTTAAGTGGTAACACTTCAATTCTTGTTAAAACAAGGAATAGCCCTACAAGTAAATACGGAATCCAAGCAACCATTAAAGGAAGTTTTTTCTTTAGCTGTTTTCCTTCTCCTCCAGGACGGATCATACCGACCCAATCCTTTTCCCATTTTTCTCTCGCAGGGAAATCCCAAGTTGTCTTCGGTAAAAGAAACCTTTTTTTTGCTGCAAATGTCACGACAACTAAACCGAATAATCCCCCGAAAATAGAAGGAAATTCAGGCCCTAAAAAGAGAGCTACGACAAGCGCGGGCAATGTAAAAGACAGACCAGCAAACAAAGCAAATTTCCAAATCTCTAAGCCTTCTTTAAAAGAACGGTTTTCACCAAAGCATTTTGTTAATAGTAAAACGAGAACGAGTGGCATCAATGTTCCAACAAAAACATCAATACTCATCACTTGTGCTCCAATCGCTTGAATATAAGCTAACATATTTCCATCTTCCACATAAGAACTAACAACAGGAGCTAATGCACTTCCTTCTTGTAACCCTTGGGCAACCCCGACATTTATCGGTGTTCCAACCGCTCCAAACGATACCGGGCTACTATCAGCAACTAAGGCAAGCACAACAGCAGCTAACGGCGGAAATCCTAAGGCAACAAGCAATGGTGCGGCAATCGCAGCTGGCGTTCCAAAACCAGCTGCCCCTTCAATAAACGCACCAAACAGCCAAGCGATTAACAGTAATTGCACACGACGGTCAGGGCTGATTCCCATAAAGCTGTTTCGAATCGTGTCAATGGCTCCGCTTAGCTGTAATGTGTTTAATAATAAAATTGCACCAAACACAATATATAAAATCGATACACCAATAATGATTCCTTCTAATGAAGCAGCAATGATTTGAATGAACGGGACATTCCAATAAAGATACGCTAATACTGCCGTAGCTAATAAACTAATCGGCATCGCTTTGATTGCAGGCATGCGTAGCACGACTAAAAATAATAACACAGCGATAATTGGAGTTAATGCGACTAATGTGCTCATTTTAATCTCCCCACATTTCTTTACTCGTTGTTTTCTTCTAAAAACAAGTCAATGTCATATACCGAAAATCCTTTTCGATATAACCATTGTTTAATCTTCATATTTTTTTCTCTGCCTTGATATTGTTTATATTTGCGTAGTGCTTTTTCACCTTGAAACTGTAGCGCTTCTTTTTCTTTCTGTTTTTCCTCTTCGTCTGGTTCTAGTTGTTTCCAAGCAGTTTCTATACTGTCTCTTGAAAATCCTTTTGCAATAATATAAGTAAATATTTTTTGTTTTTGTTGCTGTTTTGATTCTTTACTCGTTTGCTTTTCTTTTTTTCGTATGATGGTCAGCACTTTTTCGACTTGGTCTAAAAAGGAATACTGTTGTAAACTTTGTTCAATCCATTCTTCTGCTACTCCTTTTTGGAGAAGCTCTTGGCGAATGACGATAGGTCCTTTATCACTCGTTGACATTCTTGTTCGAACAAACATTTCAGCAAACTCTAAATCGTTAACATAACCATGTTGTTTTATCCGTTCGACAACATTAGTAATAATGTCTGCTTCATACTCTTTTTTATGTAAATAGCCGGTTAATTCTTTAACTGTCCGCAAGCGGTAAGATAAATATTGAATCGCCATGTTGTATGCTTTTCGGATTTGGTCTTCATACAATACTTGTTGCAATTTATCCTCATCAATTTCTAGGCCTTTTTGTAAGCCTTGAGAAATAAGAACATCTTCTTCTACACTAAATCCGTATTCTTCCCCTTGTCCTCGATTAATAAAAATAGAATAGCGCTGTTTATTGTTTTTTTGAACGACAATTCGCGTAATTACAGTCATGAAAACCACACCTAACTTTTCCTTGATATTACTATTATATCAATACTACGCATCAGCAAATATATCGTTTTTGCAAACAATGGAACAACATAACACTTCGGATTTGGTTATCAGTCGCTTTTCATGTTCAATCCATTTAAAATAAACAAGTAGATGGAAAGATTTCTTTCGGAAAGAAGGTAAAAAAAATGAAGACGGAAAAAGAGAAAATGTTGGCTGGTGAAATGTACAATCCTGCTGACCCAGTTTTACTTAAGGATCGTGAAGAAGCAAGACGAAAAGTGAGGATTTATAATCAAACATTAGAAAGTGAAGGGGAAAAGCGTGTACAACTATTAAAAGACTTGCTTGGTTCCACTGGTGAACACGTTTATATGGAGCCAAATATCCGGTTTGATTATGGTTATAACACTCATGTAGGAGAAAACTTCTTTGCTAACTTTGACTGTATCATATTAGATGTTTGTGAAGTCCGATTTGGTGATAATTGTATGCTTGCACCAAACGTGCAAATCTATACAGCCACACATCCACTCCATCCAATAGAACGGAATTCAGGGAGAGAATATGCGAAACCGATATCGTTTGGGAACAATGTATGGATCGGTGGTAGTGCCGTTATTAATCCAGGTGTTACCGTCGGCGACAATGTCGTCATTGCTTCAGGAGCAGTCGTGACAAAAGATGTACCTGATAATGTCGTTGTCGGCGGCAACCCTGCAAAAATCATTAAACATATTGAAATAGAAGAGTAAACAAACCCTACAATAGTTCCTTTATCCTTTTGGTCACCGAATGGACAGTCAATCGATGAAATGAAATGAGTTTTCCCTTATATATAACGGAAAAGATACCATATGGAGTAGGGGATAGTTCCATTAACTCTTCTCTGCTCTTTATGTTTATTATCGTTACTTCAAGTCCTAGTTTTTTTGCTCCTTCTTTTATATTTTCAGTCGCAACGTCTACAAATGGGCATTGGAAGGAACGAAGTACTGTTAAGTTATTATATTTCTTTAGCCTCTCCTCCCAATTTGTCGGGAAATATGGGAGGACGGGCGATTTTTCAAACGGATAAACAAGTAATTCAAATTGGTATGGCGCTTCCTCAATTAATGTAAAGCCATTGTTAAGAAAAATCTCTTTACTTGGAGTCCATGAAGTACTAGGGTTTGTTACGACAACTACCCCATGTTTTCCTTGTTGTTTTGCATCTTGCAAACATTTGTTAATGAGTTCTGAACCATAGCCTTTCCCTGTTTCACTAACCCACAAACAATGAATGACACTATAATTGTCAGCATGGACGACTCTTGAAGAATACTCAGCATCTGTATACTCAATAAATCCCACTTGTTTTTTATTATCAATCAACTGAATATAACGTAACCCTTCCTCAAATCGGTCATGAAGCCATTTATTTTTATTTATGTAGCCAGGAGATTTCTTCTTGCTACGAAGACAAAAACTCCCAATCCCTTCGAGCATTCGTTTGTCTGTTTGAATCAACTGAATATCCGTCAAAAAATCTCCTCCTTTACATCTTTTAAGCTACTATTGTAATGCCCCCATTAAGATTCCAAAAAAACCAAAAAGAGCTACAAATATATAGAAGAATCCTAGCTTTCGTTTTTCTTTAGCATACTCGATTCCGACCATTAAAAATAAAAGTGGAACAAAGTATAAGAAAAAGTTTTGAAAAGGCTCAAACGTGTTATCAACAATAAATCTATAGGCAATAGTTAAAAGAAACGCTGATGCTAAAATAATATTTACAATTCGTAAAAACATGGTGCCACCTCTTATTTTTCTTTTTATTTACTTTCGTATAACATTTCTTGGTAAGTTTTACTCATCGTGAATAATTAACATATTCGACTCATCAAACTCCCACATCTCTCCATACGCGACCTCCCAGTAATAGCCATCAAGGTCAGTAAAATATCCTCCGTAGCCACCCCAGTCCGTCTTTTGAGCTTCTTTTTGAATTGTCGCTCCAGCCAGTTTAGCCTTTTTTAACACTTCATCAACTTCGGCCTGTGATTTTGCATTATAAGCTAATGTTATGCCTTGAAATCCTTTTGATATTGTCGGAGGGTGATGTTCATTAATATCTTTGGCGAGTTCTCCTATTGGATACAAGGCGATTTTAGTTCCTTCATTTTTAAAGAAAATAATATCAGGCTCTGTTTCTGGTCCACTGACCGAAGTATCAAAGCCAAGCTTTTTAAAGAAATTATGCGACTTTACAATATCCTTTGTCCCAAGTGTGATGATATTTAATCTGTTCATCATTAACCTCCATTCGGGATTATTCATGAATATTCTACTATTTAAACAGTAGATTCCGCCCTTCTATATTAACATGTTTTTCCATTCTAAAAAAGAGCTACTACGTGCAATCGATAAGGTCCCATCAACAATGATGTCTGAATTTGGTTTTCTTGTCCGTAGCATCTCAACATACCCTCGCCGGCCACTAGAAAGGTAATTTTCCATATCAGCTATTATCGATTCAGTGGAACTGTTTTTACAATCTCTCATAATGCGTCTTGCCATAGCAATATCTAAGGGCGTATCAATAAATACAGTGATATCAATCAATTCCTTTGTTTTTGTATGTTTATAAGCAAAAGGGTAATCTAGTAAAATATAGTTAAGTGGCTCAGAATGTAACGCTTCAATATCTTGAATGAAAGGGTCTAAGTTCCATTCATCATAGTAAGCTCCCCTATCCACCCAATCTATGATGTCATTAGGACCTTCAAAATCATAGTCATCAAAAGATAGCATCTTTGACTTATGTAACAAAGCATTTAACTCTTGTGTAACTGACGTTTTCCCTCCACCAGAAACACCTGCAATCGAAATGGTTAGTGGTCGTTTTTCTTTTGTCATTTATACCTCCTATTGCAATTTATAGTATATATCACACCAATAGAAACTAACAGTAGTATTAGTAACACCTCTTTTTCATTACATTATTTTATCTTATTATTTTTTTCTAGTTTTACTTGTAATGTAAAAAGAGCTCCAGTTTTTCTATATATCAGTTGATTTCATTTTATACTGATAAATTGTTATTTTATGTTAATATAAATGCAGAACATGTGAAGTACAGTTCAATGAGTTTACGTAATTCTATGTTAATACTAGGCAACCATTGATTTGAGAAATATAAGGAGTTAAAAAAGTGAATGAGTTTTTTAAGGCGTTATCATATGTAAACAAAAACTTTTACGAGCCAAGTGGGTTCATTATAAAATCGATACATGAGGAAGTTCAAAATTCAGCTTATGGAGCGGGTACCTTTAAGCTAAACTCTAAATCGGTTAGATTTAGAGTCGCAAAGCAAACACCTACTAAAATAGGACAGTTTGTTGCCTTTTGGGAAAAAGATAAGAATAATAAAAACCAAGAGGCTGGGACATAACTAGCCAGAAATAATTGAAAAAGGTTCCGAACATCCAAAGATGATGTTCGGAACCTTTTTAGTTGAAGCGTTAGATGGATTATTATCATATTAGCCGCTCCTGGCAATGTACTTTCTCAAGTTCACCGCCAAGAAGGCAAACCCTAATTCATTTTTCACCTTCTCTTTGCCTCTCACTGACAGACGAGTGAAATGCAAATTAGCCTTCAAAAATCCGAAAACTGGTTCCACATCGGTTTTACGCCTACCGTAGATTTCACCCGTTTTCTCTTCTGAAAGCTGTTGTCTTACGTATTCTTTTTGCTGTTCCCATTTTTCGTTGTACTGTATTTTCCGATGATAGCCTTCTTTAGCCTTGGTGCATTGGGAACGGAATGGACAACTTGAACAGTCTTCACACTCATAAACCTTAAACGTTCGTGTAAATCCATCTTTGTCTTTTCGATTTGAGATGTATCGGAACACCAAGTTTTTTCCATTTGGGCATGTGTAAGAATCCGTTTCCTCGTTATAGTCCCAATTGGTGGTGTAGAAAGCGTTATTCTTATATTTCTTCTTTTTCTCTTTACGATACATGTTATAGGTAATTAATGGGATACGCTCTCGATGTTCGATTACATCTACGTAGTTTTGTTCACTACCATAGCCTGCGTCAGCGACAATATATGGGGGCAGCTTAAAGAAACTTTCCTCGATTTTGTCCAGAAAAGGGATTAGTGTGCGTGTATCGGTCGGGTTAGAGAATACATCAAAAGCGAGCGTGTATTGTCCTTCTGTCGCAATTTGCACATTATAACCGGCTTTTAGTTGGCCGTTCTTCATATAATCATCTTTCATTCGCATAAAAGTCGCATCATGATCCGATTTTGAGTAACTGTTTCGCTCTCCGAATATGGCCATGTCGTTTTGATATTTTTGTTTGCGAGCTACATAATTCTTGAACTGTTTCCGATACTGCTTTGGAATTTTGCGTTCCGAACGAAGTTGTTTTCGTTCACTTACATCTTTACTCGCTTCTATTTGGTTATCATATTCCTCTACCTTGTCATCAAGCTTTTTCACTACTTTTACGAGTTCTTCCGTAGATAGTTCATCCAGGTTTTCCCGTTCGATTTCTGGAATAATTTCTTTTTCCAACAACTCATCATACATTTGGTTGGACTTCTCCACCAAATTGGCACTGTATTTTTCGACCGCTTTTCGCCAAACAAACGTAAACTTATTGGCATTCGCTTCAATTTTCGTTCCATCAATAAAAATCGCTTCCTCCTCAATCAATTTTTCTTGTACGAGCTGACAACGAAATTGTACGAAGCACTGGCGTAGTAATTCCTTTACTTCTTGATGGACACGGAAACGATTGATGGTACGATAACTCGGTTCATACCCTTGAGCTAGCCACATCATACGAACACTATCTTTGAGTAATGCCTCGATCTTTCTACCAGAGAAAACAGATTGCGTGTAAGCACACAAAATCACTTTCATCATCATCCGTGGATGATAAGCAGGGTTACCCGTTTCACGTAAAAAGCTAGCGAATGCTTCATCGGGAATCTGTTCTACGAGATCATTGACGGCGTAGGCAATATCATTTTCTTGAAGTTTTACTTCTAAATCTAGCGGTAAAATGATTTGATTCATGGTATAATGTTTAAACATAAGGATACCTCCGTTAAGTTATTGTGTGGTTACTTTAATTTTATCAGATGGTATCCTTATTTAAATCCTAAAAATTACTAAAATCTAAAAATGTAAAATAAAGAGTGGCACTCACCCCAACTCATCAGGGTGAGTGCCACTCATTTTTTATTTACTGTTTTGTCCCAGCCTCTACTGATTTATTAGTTATTAATACTTTTACTAGTACAAATAACATTGGACAATTCATTTTTCCAAAAGAAGTTCTTTTAAAACAAAAGATCCTAAAAACAAACAATACAAAAGGAAAAATGGCAATTCGGGTTTATCCTAGTTGGGAAATACCAACTAGCAAAGAGGCTATTGCCACACAAAAATGGCAATTAGATTATTTTATTGAAATGACGAACCAAAATCATTTATCCCTTAAAGAACTACTCAAACTATATTTCAACTAAAATTGGGTACTTTCAAAAAGTTCAAAAGAAGAATTAACAAACGGAGGCTTTTCGTTCAATCTCAATTGCAATAGAAGTTCTTAAAGTTTTGAAGATACAAGAACAGTTTTGATAGAGGGAGGATAATTGTTCTTTGGTAATGTGGCCTATGAATTGTTTCGTCAATGGGTTGTTAGGTGTAAGACCCTTATCGAAAATGAAATAAATTTAAATTTACTTTAGTAGTTGTAAAAGTAGGTTATTTATATAATTCTCTTATAAATTTTTCAAAAAGGAGAGTTTATGAAAAAGATTATTGCTTTTGTATTAACGATATTTATATTATTCTCAGGATTCCCAACACAAAGTTATGCGTTGTCAGATTCAAAATCTGCGGCAATCCAATCTTTGCTAGATGATGCCACTCGTATATCAGGTGTGCCGGGGATGTCGCTCTCAATACTTGCTGATGATGAAGTGTTCTACTTTTCTTCAGGGTATGCTGACCGTGAAAAGGGGTTGTCTGCAAGTGAACATACACTCTATGAGTTAGCCTCGGTCAGTAAAGCTTTTACCGGAATGGGTATTATGCTGTTGGAAGAGCAAGGGCTGCTCTCAATGACTGATCCTGTCCAAAAATATTTACCTTGGTTTACGTTAAAGTATCAAGGGAAACCCGTCGATATGAAAAAGCTTACACTAAATAACTTTCTTCACCATACCAGTGGTCTAACAAATTTTAGGCATATTCAATATATTCCACAAGGCAATACTCCGGATATGTTGCAAAAGACTGTGGAAATGCTTGTAGATGCTGAATTGGCGTTCGCTCCCGGTGAACAGTATAACTATGGAACAGTTAATTATGACGTATTGGGTTTGGTTATTGAGGTTGTGTCGCGACAAAGCTATGAAGACTTTATGAGGGAACAGGTATTTCAGCCGTTAGGTCTTCACCAGACGTATCTTTATAAAGAAGATGCCCATGCCACTGGACAGTTGGCACAGGGGTACCGTTCTTCCTTTTTTATGACAACTCCATTTAATGCTCCTGATTATGCTGGGAATAAACCCGCAGGCTACATCATTTCTAATACAAAAGATATGGCGCGTTGGATGGGCATACAGATGGGTATTGTGCAGGACATACCCGAAATATTTCACACGCTTATCGAAAAATCACATAGGGGTGATATGTCTGTTTCGGCTGTCAACAATATGTATTATGCGGCAGGATGGTCGGTAAACGCCGACCAAACGATTATAGAACACACGGGGGGCAATCCAAATTTTACAACCAAAGTAGCCATACTGCTAAATGAACGAACTGCCATCTGCCTGCTGAGCAACGGTGCAAATACCAATCTAAACCTGGTACTAAAAGTTAAAGATATATTAGACGGCAATCTACCTCAGTCATATGAAATGAGCGGCACACAGCTTTTGGATATCATTTTGTCGTCTATCACTATTATTTTTTGCCTATTGGCCATCCGGCTATTTCTCTTAGGATTACAGAGAAGGAAAACGAATGACCGGCAGCCAATGACAAAGAAGAGAATAATCGTAACAGTTATTTGCCTGAACGCTACGATTGCCCTAGGTGCACTATGCTTTGCTTTCGATTGGTCAACGATACTTATTTGGCAAACATATAGTGTTCTTACAGCTTTAGTTTCCTCAGCATTATTAACAGCAAGCATTACATGGTTTGTATACACTCATAGATAAAATACCTCGCTCCCAAGATAAGCATTATAAGGCGGATGAAGATATGCCAGATGCGTTTACATCTATTAGAGAAACACGTTTCAACGAAGGTTTAGGTTGTGTTCATTGTGGCAGTCTAAAGGTAAAACGTAATGAAAAATAAAGAAGCAGACAAAGGTATCTTTGTCGTGATTGCGCAAGTCTTTCAATGGCCTAACAAACACGCCTATACCGGGAACTCATAATCTTGGGAAGTGGTCAACCTTCTTTCAGTTAATGGTTGAGGGGTATATATTGCCAAAAATCTTTGAAAGATTGGGTATCCATTTATCTACTGCATTTTACTGGAGATACAAGGTACTTTTCGCCCTTCATTCATTAGGATATCAAACCTTTAAAGTTATCGTCCTTCAACAGAGCAAGAAAATGGCGACCAAGCAGCGAATAAACCAAATGCTTTTAAGTGCGTGCCAGAAATCCAATTTGATTACAGATAAATATTTGTGTGAAGTCTAAAAACAACCACTCCCAAAAGGAAGCGGTAGTACTCGTTATTGAACTAATAGTTCCTTTTAGTGCAATAAGCAAAAAGGTCGCAAAACACAGACGACCTTCATAATTTGGCTTTCTTTTTTGGTTGTTTCAACAGTAGTCTCATGTACACATTATCTCAAGTGATATTCGTAGAGCTTTTTAATTTCTTCTTATTTTCAAAAAGAAGGGTTTGTAACACATATAATAAAGGTACTTTAGAAACGAAATAAAGAAAGAATTGTAGATTGTTAATACGAACTAAGGAATAATATCTTAATTTTTCTGCTAAAAATGAGAATGGAAACGCAAAGAAGCCATGAACCAATGTATTGAGTAAAAAAAAACGTGTAAAGTTTCCGTATGCCATCCCGAGCGTCCATAATGAAACCGTCAGAAACGGACCTATTTGAAAGGGAAATTCCCCAAAAAAGGATGATTGGGGTTTATTATAGAAAACCCACCACCTTTGCTTTTTCCCATAACGTTGATGAAGCATTTCTATCAGCAAAATAAGGATGGATGCTGGCAGAAATCTTTTTATGTTTCGTAACCCTAGTAAGGGGATTGTCAACCATGATAATAGAACCATTCCTATATTAAGTAACCATTGATTTTTCGTGGACACCTTTAACAACTCCTTTTTATCTTTAGAGTTTCCTATGTAAATTAAAGATATGCTCCGTTTTTTATATTGAACAGCCTATCCAGTTTAAAGTAAATCTTTTTACAACCTGTAGTATATAAATATAAATAAGACACTCTCCTTATTAAAGGGAAGCTCCAGATTGATAAAGGGTGATATTTGACTAAACTCCCAGGTACTTTAACTAAGAAGCATTAAACAAATTTCTTAACATCATCTTCCAAAAACTTTAAATGGATTGTCCCTACCCTCATAAAATTCAAGAGCCCACGAGTATGAAATAATAAACCCATTTTATATGTTAATAGCAACAATTTTTACGAAAACAGGCTTTTAAAAAGATAAGAAAGCATAAAAACTTTGATATAGCAATGAAGCTTTGAAAGCTTATTCCAGACAATTTTCCCAGTCAAACCTCATTGCTATTGCTTCCATCTACTCCGTTTGTGGAATAATTTCTGCACAAATATTATTATCCAAGCGTTTTTTTTACTGTATTCATCCATCTACAACACATACATATACACACATAAAAAATGAGCAAAGCTGCCTAACAAAATAAAAATGTGGAAAATCTCATGAAATCCCATGCTTTTAATTTGTAGAAATTTTGGCTTTAGTCCATAAATAACACCACCAATTGTATACAGCAACCCTCCACCAATAAGCAATAGTAAGCCTTTGCTACTTAATGTTTCTGACAAAGGTGTTACTGCAAAAATAATAATCCAACCCATACCAATATATAAAGCAGTTGAAATCCAACGAGGACATTGGAACCAAATCATTTTAAATAACACTCCACTTATTCCAATCAATGAAACGATTGAAAAAATAACCCAACCTGTCACTCCATTTAAACTGATTAAACAAAAAGGAGTGTACGTTCCAGCAATTAATACAAAAATCATTGAGTGGTCAATACGGCGTAGAAAGGCGATAACTTTATCTTTGGCGATGACCATATGATAAGTTGCTGATGCTGAATAAAGTAAGATCATGCTAATTCCAAAAACGATGACAGCCGCAATATCAAGAATCGTTCCATCTGAACTCGCTGCTTTAATGACCATCGCTAACAATCCAAAAAAGGCAAAAACTGCTCCTGCTAAATGCGTAATCCCGTTAATTGGTTCTCGAATATAGTTATTCATATTTATTACCCCTTAACTTTATTATGTGGTTTTAATAACTACTTATCATATTACACTCATAATATGATGTAGTCAATATTTACAATTGCAATTTTTCACGCTACACTTATTTTATAAAAATAAAGTTGAGGGAAAGTGAAGATGACGAATCTAGAAGAGATTTTCAAACAATTTCAAATGGATGATAAGCTTCTGCTCGAAGATATGCCGAATATCGATTTATATATGGACCAAGTGATTCAACTATTCGAGAACAAGTTTGGTCATTCAAAACGATATAAAGATGATAAAGTGTTAACAAAAACGATGATTAACAACTATGCAAAAGGGAAATTGTTTTTTCCGATAAAAAATAAAAAATATTCAAAAGAACACCTTATTTTAATTAGTTTAATTTATCAATTAAAAGGGGGCTTATCGATTAATGACATCCGCGATACATTCGAACAAACAAATGAAAACATTGAGAAGGATGCTCTCGACATTGAATCGTTTTATCAAAGTTATGTGAGTGTGACATCAAATAATGCGGAAAGATTTAAACAGGATCTTGAGGAACGGATAAAAGAAGTGGAAAAAGAAGTAGATTCTTTCAGTGAGGAAGAAAAAGTTTATTTAGAAAAAGTACTACTCATTACATCTCTTATTCATATGAGTAATTTGTTTCGACGTGCGGCCGAAAAAGTCGTTGATGATATAAAAAAAGAGAAGCAATGAAACCGGAACGGACATCTGTTCCGTTATATTATTGAAATAGCCTTATTTCCTGATCGTATCGGACATTTGTTCCGCTATTCGACGTTTAACTGCAGGAATCAATGTGGAAACGGTAAGATAGCGGAACAGATGTCCGTTCCGCTTCGGAATTCACTAGTATTAGAGGGAATAACGGAACAAATGTCCGTTACGAAGTGCACTTCATCTTTCGCCCCTCGCACTCTCCGTTTTATTTATCCATCACAACAATATACGTCACCCGAATCGGTCCATGAACACCGACAACAAGGTTCATTTCAATATCGGCACTATTACTCGGACCAGAAATAAAATTAATACAAGAAGGCACTTTTCCTTGTTCTTGTTGAAGTTTGTGAATATAACTTGTTGCTTGCGTCATCCGCGGGACAATCGTACTTTTTGGAATGATAGCAACATAAAATGTTGGCAATAAGCTGACTGAGCGTCCTTTGCCACTATTGCTTAACAATACAACTGTTCCTGATTCTGCTAATGTTATATCTGAAAACGTAATCCCGACATTCGCTTTTTCAGCGATTGTAATGTTTTCTTCTCCCATTGCTGTATCCCACGTATGAATGGACTTTCCTTTTGCTTTTGCTTCTTCAAAATACTTTGTTACCCCATATTCTTCAAAGCGTGGGTCATCCCAACTAATCACTGAATTCGCTTCATAGCCGTTGATAACAGCATCAAGAGCTGGTTGCAGTTGGTCAGCTGTTGTTTTCACCATATCGGTATGAATGTTTTCACATTGTTTAGCAAGGATGTCGACTAATTCATCTTGAGTTTTCCCTTTAAACACATCCCATTGTGGGCGATGTGTCCATTGTGGGCGAGTTACGTTTTCAGTTCGTCGTTCTCGACCAAGGCTTTTGGCAACTGTTTGTAAAAACTTGTCTTTGTTTTGAACTGTTCCTTTTGTCACGACGTTTCCCCTCCTTTTTCTCGCTTTTTAAACCATTCGCGGAATGATTGTTTGCTAGGTTCAGGGAAATCACGAATATCTGTCCACGGTTTAATTGGGCCTGGGCCTTTTTTTACTTTCCCTTCTGATACGAGTGGACTCATCATCATTGGGGCTGCTTTTGAGCCAAAGGAAAAAATTTTCGGATTGCTTGCTGCTAAGGAGAATCCTTTCATCGCAAGCTTTTCACCAAAAGCTGCTTTGCCATGGTCTTCCACAATGTTTCTGCGATGTTTAATTAAAAGTTCGTGCAGTGGAATTTTGACAGGACATGCTTCAGTACAAGCAGCACATAAGCTTGAGGCATACGGAAGTTCTTTATAATCGTCATATCCCCCTAATAGCGGTGATAATACCGCTCCGATTGGGCCAGGGTAAATTGAGCCATACGAATGTCCACCGATATGACGGTAAATTGGACAAACATTAATACAGGCTGCACAACGAATACATTGAAGCACAGATTGAAACTCAGTTCCTAAAATATTGGACCGACCATTATCAACAATGACAAGATGAAATTCTTCCGGTCCATCGACATCGCCTTCTTCTTTTGGTCCTGTTAATCCTGTAATATAACTCGTTAATTTTTGCCCGACAGCACTCCGGCATAACATACTCACTAAAATATCAAGTTCTTCCCATGTCGGAACAATACGCTCCATTCCCATGACTGTAATTTGTGTTTTCGGTAATGTTGTCGATAATCGAGCGTTCCCTTCATTTGTTACGAGAGAAATTGCTCCAGATTCGGCGACAGCAAAATTACAACCTGTAATTCCAAGGTCAGCTTCTAGAAATTCTTTGCGGAGCTGTTCTCTTGCAAAAAGCGCTAATTCTTCGGGTTTTTCTGTTTTTGTGTATCCTTTTTTCACTGAAAATGTATCACGGATTTGCTCTTTGTTTTTGTGTAAGGCCGGGGCGACGATATGTGATGGTGGGTCATGGTCATCAATTTGTAAGATGTATTCGCCTAAGTCTGATTCAATCACTTCACAACCGATTTGCTCTAGCGCTTCATTCATACTAATTTCTTCAGTGACCATTGATTTTGATTTAATGACTTTTTTGGCGTTTTTTTGCTTGGCGATGTTTGTTATATACTCATTCGCTTCTTCAGCGGTTTGCGCAAAAAACACATGCCCGCCCTGTTTCACTACGTTTTCTGTTAATTCATCTAAATAATAATCTAAATTTTCCAGAGTATGTTGGCGGATCTCCTCCGCTAGATTACGCCATTCTTCCCAGTTTCCAAGTTCTTCTTGCGCGTCTAACTTTTTATTTTTCAACCGTTCTTGCGCAGACACCATCGCATTTCGCATAAACGAATTTTCTAATCCTTTATCGACTCGTCCAAAAAACTTTTCTTCACTAATTTTCATCGGCATGTTAGGTTCCCCCTTTCTCTTATTCTTTGCTGTTTAAAATTTGGGCGATATGCATGACTTCAATTGATTTGCCTTGACGTTCAATACGGCCACCAATATTCATTAGACAGCCACAATCAGCTCCAATGAGTGCTTCTGCTTTTGTTTCTTCTATATGGTCTATTTTTTCATTGACCATTTGTTCTGAGATTTGCATCATTTTCACAGAAAAAGTTCCACCAAAGCCACAGCATATTTCTTTATTCGGTAAGTCGGTAAACTCTAACCCTTTGACGTTTTTTAATAGTTTCATTGGCGCATCTTTCACACCTAGTAAACGGGTCATGTGACAAGATGTATGGTACGTCACTTTTTTATGACATGTCGCTCCTACATCTTCTATTTGTAAAACGTCAACGATAAATGCGGTTAACTCATATGTTTTTGCGGCGAGTTCTTTTGCTTTTTCTTGCCACTTTGGCTCATCTTCAAATAAATGAACATATTCATGAAACATTGTTGCACACGAACCAGAAGGAGACACTACATACTCTGATTCAGCAAAGGTGTTTATCATATGTTTTGCGACTTCTTTTGTTTCTTTATGATACCCGCTATTGTAAGCCGGTTGACCACAACACGTTTGATTCGCAGGAAAAACGACTTCACAGTTAAGCCTTTCTAAAATTTCAACCGTATCTTTTCCTACCCCAGGATAGAAAACATCCCCAAGACATGTAATAAACAAGGATACTTTCATACCTATCCCCTCATTTCTACAAATTTATAAATAAACTGTGCCTTCGTTTGCTCGAATAAATGTAATCTCTCTATCTTTAAACGGTTCAAGTTGTGTCGTATTTGTTTTAGAATCAGTTATCACATAATCAACGGCTTCGGTCGAATCAATGCGTGAAAAAGCTTTCACTCCATACTTCGAATAATCGACTAGTAAATAAACTGTTTCTGACATTTCGATCATTTTCTTTTTCACTAGTGCTTGCATTTCATTCGAATCACTTAATCCACGTTCAGGATGAATTCCTTGGCAAGACACAAACGCTTTATTCACATAATAACTTTCTAATGCTTGCTCAGCCTGTGGTCCAACAAACGACAATGATTTAGATAGTAGCGTTCCACCTACTGAAATGACTTTTATTTTCTCTCGTGATGCGAGCTCCATGGCGACTTTCATTGAGTTTGTCACAACCGTTAATGGCATATCAGGAAGTCGTTTGGCCATATACCAAGCTGTTGTACTTGCATCTAATATAATACGGTCATTGACCTTCACATGAGCAATAGCTTCAGTTGCCACTTCCATTTTCTCTTTCACATTTGTAATTTCTCGTTCGGTATATGGTGCTTCTGCTCCTGTCGTTTTTACACTGACAGCACCACCATGACTTCTTCTAAGCTTTCCGTCTGTTTCTAATCGTTCTAAATCACGACGAATCGTCTCTTCAGTCACACCAAAAAGCTGGCTTAATTCCGATACACGGATACTTCCTTTATCATTAACAACCTCTACGATTTTCTCATGTCTTTCTGCAACAAGCATCGTTACACCCCTACTCATCATGACGTTAACAGCCTTTTCTTTTAGTGTACCATGTTCATATACAAAAGGCAGTCAGATGTTACAACGCCTCTGACTGCACGAATCTAGTTACCGCTTTGAAAGAACTTCTTGTTCGTATGATTTTACATCTTGAAGCCATGTTTCTTTCACTGGAACATCCATCATCTCACAATAATAGTTCCAAACGGCTCCAAATGGATAAGATTTAAATTCTTCTAATAAAGCGAGTCTCTCTGTAAAATCACCTTTTTCTTGTAACTGTTTTAAATGCTCATTTGGCAATAACATCGCATATAATAATGCTTTAATCATATTTCTCGTTCCGATTGTCCACGCTGCAATCCGGTTTATACTTGCATCAAAGAAATCTAGTCCAATCATTACATCGTCAATTGCATCATTGCGGACAATTTCTAGGGCAATTTCTTTTAATTCATCATCAAATGTAACGACATGGTCACTATCCCAACGAACGGGACGTGAAACATGTAACGCTAATTTTTCACTGTATAAAAGCATTGCAGAAATTTTGTTTGAAACTGCTTCTGTTGGATGATAATGTCCTGTGTCTAATAAACATAATTTATTATTTTTTAAGGCATATCCTAAATAGAACTCATGTGAACCGACTACAAAGGACTCTGACCCAATACCAAACAATTTACTTTCCACTGCATCAATATTAAATTTCTCATCAATATCCACTGCAAAAATTTTATCTAACGAGTCTTTTAAACGTTTTCTCGGCGTAAGACGATCACTTGGTGTATCTTTATAGCCATCAGGAATCCAAATATTCGTTAAACAAGGTGTTCCAAGCTCTTTCCCAAAATACTCCCCGATTTTTCGACTTGCAATACAATGTTCAATCCAATAATTACGGATTTCCTCATCTGGATGGGACAATGTTAAGCCATCTGCCGCTTTTTCATGTGAAAATAGTGTCGGGTTAAAATCAAGACCTAAACGACGTTCTTTTGCCCATTCTACCCATTTTTGAAAATGCTTCGGTTCCAGTTGATTGCGTTCGACGACTTCCCCATCTGTTTCTGCGTAAATTGCATGTAAGTTAATACGATGCTTTCCTGGGATTAATGATAATGCTTTATCAATATCTTGGCGCAACTGCTCAGGTGTTTTTGCTTTACCCGGATAATTTCCCGTAACATCAATTCCCCCGGATAATTCACTTTTTGCGACTTCAAATCCAGACACATCATCACCTTGCCAGCAATGGATCGAAATCGGGATCGTTTTTAGAAGCTCTAAGCTTTGTTCAACATCAATCCCCCATTGCCCATATTCTTTTTTGGCAAGCTCAAACTGTTGTTTCACATCCATGACTACCACTCCTTTTCTTAACCTTTTGCACTGTATTGTTTCACTTCAAATGATTGCTTAATGAGTGCTCTTGCTTCTTCAATCGACTTTATTTCGTTTAAAGCCATCAATTGTGTCACAATGTTCCCAATCGCTGTCGCCTCTATCGGACCAGCAAACACGGATTTTTTTGTTGCATTGGCAATTAATTGATTTAACTGTTCGTTTTGTGAGCCGCCACCGATAACATTAATTTTACTAAATGATTTTTCAAAAATATCTTCAATTTCAGCAATGGCCTGAACATAACTATTCACTAAGCTATCATACACACATTTGGCGATTTCACCAGGTGTCTCTGGTACAGCTTGGTTTGTATCTTTACAATATGCTTGGATTTCTTCAATCATATTATCCGGCTTTAAAAACCGCTCATCATCGACATTAACAGTAGAATGAAAATCGTTAGCTTGTAATGATAACTCTACTAATTCAGCAAACGAATAGGAATTGTTATAATTGCGTCGCACTTCTTGAATCATCCATAAGCCCATAATATTTTTTAAGAACCGGAAGCGATGTTCGAGACCACCTTCATTAGTAAAATTATAGTCTAATGCTTTCGTGACACAAATCGGAAAATGATTTTCTACACCAATTAAAGACCATGTCCCTGAACTAATGTAAATCGTATCATCCATTTCTGGTACAGCAATCACAGCTGATCCTGTGTCATGTGTTGCTGGTAAAATAACATCCATCGTAAAGCCAAATTCTTCTTCAAGCTCTTTCCGTAATGGACCAACAACTGTTTTTGGCATGTTCATTGAACCAAACATATTTGGATTTAAATCTAATTTCTCTAAAATATCTTTATCCCACTTTTTCGTAAATGCATTTACGAGCTGTGTTGAAGTCGCATTTGTATATTCATTTGTTACTTTTCCTGTTAATAAAAAATGAAGATAATCTGGAATCATTAAAAACCGCTTTGCTTTTTTTAAGACGTCTGGCTGATGTTTTTTTAGGGCATATAACTGATAAATCGTATTAAATTTTTGAAACTGAATTCCTGTTTCTAAATACAGTCGTTCTTTCATGATGATGTCAAAGACTTCTTCCATGATTCCGTCTGTCCGTGGGTCGCGATAAGCTACAGCATCGGTGATTCTATCATTATTTTCATCTAATAGAACAAAATCAACTGCCCATGTATCAATGCCAATGCTCGTTGGTGTTAAACCAACATCATGACATTTTTTTATTCCCGCTTTAATTTCTTCAAATAACTTGTCAATATCCCAACAAAAATGCCCGTTTAATTCGATTAATTTGTTTTCAAAACGATGAATCTCTTGTAATTGTAATGTTCCATCTTCAATATACCCTAACATTAACCGGCCACTTGAAGCTCCAATATCGACAGCTAAACTATATGTCATACGGCACCCCCTAAACGTAAGCGCTTCCTATTTATATTTACTTTTCCTATTTTAGATTTAAAACAGGAGAGGAGTCGGTGTCTCCTCTCCATATAATCTACTCTTCTGTTATACTTTTTATCTTGTAAATGCGGCTGGTACGCCACCATCAACGGTTAGCATACAACCTGTTGTTTTTTCTGCTTTTGATGAGGCTAAAAAGGCAATAGATTCTGCAATATCACGTGGATAAATATTGACCAGTAACGTTGTACGTTTTCTGTAATGTTCTTCTAGTTGATCTGGCTCAATTCCGTAAGCAGCCGCTCGCTCTTCACGCCATCTTGAACCCCAAATTGCTGACCCTTGTAACACAGCATCCGGTAACACTGAGTTGACACGAATACCGAACTCTCCACCTTCTGCTGCAATACAACGCGCCAAATGAGTTTCTAACGCTTTCACTGAGCTATAGGCAGAAGCATTTTTCCCTGCATACACAGAGTTTTTCGAACCAACAAAGACCATACTGCCACCGATTCCTTGTTTTTTCATTAAAGAGAATGCTTCTCTAGCTACTAGAAAATATCCTGTTCCTAATACATTCATATTTAAATTCCACTCTTGAAGAGTTGTTTCGTCAAATGGACTTGATGTCGCTAAGCCGGCATTGTTCACAATCGTATCAACACCACCGTACGCCAATGCAACTTGTTTAAAAGCATCTAGGATTTCTTCTTCTTTTGTTACATCCATTTTAACAGCAAATGCACGACCTTCCCCATATTGCTCATTAATTTCAGAAGCTAGCTTTTCAGCTCCTTCAAGGTTTAAATCAGCGATGACGACATGAGCGCCTTGTTCAACAAAAAGACGGCATGTTTCACTTCCGATTCCACCAGCACCACCTGTGACAAATGCTACTTTTCTAGAAAACTCTGCTTCTGCTGGAGCTAATGATAGTTTGTAAAGCTCTAGTGGCCAATATTCAATATGATAAGATTCATTTTCATTTAAAGAAACGAATTGCCCTAGTGTAGTCGTTCCTTTCATTACTGCAATCGCTCGGTTATAAAGGGCCCCACTTACATTTGCCATTGTTAGGTTTTTCCCTGTGTTTACCATCCCAAGGCCAGGAATTAAAATAACACGTGGTGATGGCTCAAACATAACATCGCCATCTACTTTATTCCGGTTAAAATAAGCTTCATATTCTTCTTTAAACGCAGCAACTCCGGCTTTAATACTAGCGACTAACGCATCTACATCTTTTGTTGCTGGGTCCCAGTCAATATATAATGGTACACGTTTTGTGTGAACAAGATGATCAGGACATGCTGCACCGACTTGTGAAAGTTCTTTTGCCTCTTCGCTATTTACAAATTCTAATACACTAGCATTATCATCGTAAGTCAGTAGCATTGCTTTTTCAGCAAACACTTCGCCACGGATAATTGGCATCACTTGCGCTAAAATTTCTTTTCTTTCTTCTTCTTGTAGTGACTCATATTTTTGCCCACCAAAAATTTTATTATCTTGTAATCTAGCTTGGATATATTGTTCTGCTTCATTAATAACATCAATTGTTTTATTATAGCTTTCTTGTGCGCTTTCTCCCCAAACAACTAATCCGTGCTTTTCCATTAAGACGAGTTCTGCATTTGGATTGTTTTGCACACCTTCTGCAATCATTTTTGATAGGGTAAAACCTGGTCGTACATAAGGAACCCATACAAAACGGTCTCCGAAAATTTCTTTTGCGATGTCTTTTCCGTTATCAGCGCAACAAATACTAATAATCGAGTCTGGATGTGTATGGTCTACATGTTTATATGGTAAAAACGCATGAAGTAATGTTTCTATGGACGCACGTGGATGTTTACTATCAATCATACAGTGAGATAAATAAGCAACCATGTCTTCGTCTGACATTTCGTCACGCTCAATTAACGGTTTAATATCTTCAAGATTTAATCCTGTGAAGTTTTTCGCTCCCATTGTAGCTAAGTCAGAGCCACTTCCTTTTACCCACATAACTTCAATATCACGTCCACGAAAGTCTTTCTCAACCGTTTTCATCGATGTATTTCCGCCACCCCAGTTACAAACAGCACGGTCTGACCCGATTAAGTTTGAACGATACACAAGCTCGTCTAAACCTGCAGTTAAACTCTTTGCTTTTTCTTCATTCCATAAGTTCTGTACCATAATACCCCTCCGAAAACTTTTATTTATGTTTGTATCACTACTATAACATACGTTTGTTTTCTTTTGAAATACTTTTTTTATGTTTGTTTTAAAGGGCAATGCATTTTTTTATAGATTAAAAGCTTCTTCTAAATCGCTAATTTCCTTATCGCTAATATGAACAATGTCACCGATACCCACTGAAGAAATAAGGGCTTTCGCGCTATACTCTGCTACTTCTAATCGGTCAAAAGCATGTAATAAATTCTTCCCTGTTACGATAACACAATCATTTTTTACGATGGCAAGAGGTGTTTGTTTATTAAAAACCTCGGCTGCTTTTTTCGGTTCAACATAAGGTGCTTCATACTCTAATTTCGGTACATTTTTCAAAAGCAAATAACTTTCTGGTATCGTTCTTGAATCAAAATGAATATCAGTTACTGCAAAAGCCATAAAGTGTGGCGGGTGAGCAATTATTATTGATTCAATATGTGGGTGTAATTCATATATTGATTGATGAAACATCGCCGCACGACTTGGAGTTCTTCCGATTTCTTTTTTGCCATTTTCAATGCGGACAATATCACCAGGTTCTATATATTTTCTATCGATATCATATGGAGTTATTAAAAAGGAATTATCAGATAATCGGTGTGAAAACGTCCCTTGAGTACTCGTAAACAACTGTTGTTTATAAGCACGGTGAATCAATTGACACATTTCTGTTCGTAAGTCTCGCTCTCGTATTCCATATGATTCTGGAATGAAGTCCTCTAATTCCTTCGTATCTACTTTATGTTTTTCTAACAGTTCTTTTTTTATTTCGGTCGGCTTACCGATTCGACTTGCTTCAAGCTCAATTCTCGCACTAAAATCTAATGTTTCAAATGCTTTATATGCTTTAAATAAATCTGGGAACCCCACAACAACACCGTGATTTTCTAAAATAACCGTATTAATTCCTTCTTTAAAAACATCAGCAATATTTTCGCCTAACTCCGTACTTCCCGGTAGAGCATATGTTGCTAGTCCGACTTCTCCGCATACATGTTGCACACTCGGCACCATCCATGTATTCGGTACTTTTCTAACGATACTAAATGCAACAAGTGCTGGTGGATGAGCATGGATGACAGCTTTAATATCGCTGCGTGCTTTATAAATGAGTTGATGAAACGGAAATTCACTTGAAGGCTTATGAATTCCTTCCACTGTTCCATCAGCGTTTACTTTCACAATATCCCGCCTCGTTAACGAGCCTTTATCGACACTTGCTGGAGTAATCCATATATTTCCGTTTTCATCATAAATCGAAATATTCCCTCCCGATGTTGTTGTTAATCCTGATTCGTATACTCTTTCCATTATCATAATAATTTGATCAGCGGGATGAAGCACATGAATATCCATTATTCTCAACTCCTATTTTTTTATTTTATTTTGTTTTCTTTTATTATAGTTTATTTACTTTTGTTTTTGTTTGTTTATTTTGTGTCTGTTTAGGGTGTCATCTTTACTAAGAACCAAATAAGAATCGTTCCTATTTACAAACTGGGTTTGTTTCGTTATACTTATTATTCGTAATGATTACTATTTAAAAGGAGTGAACCGAATGGGAGTCCCTGTTACGGTATTAAGTGGATATTTAGGTGCCGGGAAAACGACACTTTTGCAACATATATTAACGAACAAAGAAGGCTTGAAAATTGCCGTCATTGTCAATGATATGAGTGAAATCAATATTGATGGCGCGTTAATTAAAAACGGTGATATTTCAAGAACTGAAGAAAAAGTCGTTGAACTGCAAAATGGCTGTATTTGCTGTACATTGCGTGAAGATTTACTAGTTGAAGTAGAAAGAATTGTCGATGAAGGTAATGTTGATTATATTGTCATAGAATCGTCTGGAATTAGTGAACCGATTCCTGTCGCCCAAACGTTTACATACATTGATGAAGAGATTGGCATTGATTTAACAACAAAGTGTCAGCTTGATACGATGGTCACTGTTGTTGATGCTGCCCGTTTTTGGGATGATTATGAATCAGGCGAGTCATTGCTAGACCGCAAACAAGGAACAGATGAGTCTGACATTCGAGAAGTGTCTGACCTATTACTTGACCAAATTGAGTTCGCCAATGTCATCCTTTTAAACAAAACAGACTTATTAGATGAAGAAGACATCGTAGAACTACGCTTACTATTGAAAAAATTAAATCCCGATGCAACGATAATTACAACTTCTTATGGAAAAGTGGATTTACCTTCTATCTTACATACTCGTTCATTTGATTTTGAAAAAGCGAGTCAGTCAGCTGGTTGGATAAAAGAGCTTAATGAAGAGCATATTCCCGAAACAGAAGAATACGGGATCGCCTCTTTTGTATACCGACGTCAGCTTCCGTTCCATCCAGAACGACTTATGAACTGGTTTGAAAAATGGCCAAGTGATGTTGTTCGTGCGAAAGGCTTTTTCTGGGTCGCCTCAAGAAACAATATGGCGGGATTACTATCACAAGCAGGACCAACCATCTCCATCCAAGGAGCTGGAGAGTGGGTTGCTGCTTAC
Organism: Alkalihalobacillus sp. LMS39; assembly: GCF_022812285.1. Taxonomy (NCBI): domain Bacteria; kingdom Bacillati; phylum Bacillota; class Bacilli; order Caryophanales; family Bacillaceae; genus Alkalihalobacillus; species Alkalihalobacillus sp. LMS39. The sequence continues at coordinate 972,433 of NZ_CP093300.1, read as the reverse complement.
CCTGAAGCAGAACAACAGCAAGTGTTAGCAGAAGAACCGGAGTTAAAAGAAAAATGGCACCCGCAATATGGGGACCGCATCACTGAGCTTGTTTTTATTGGTATCGATATGGACCAAGCTCAAATTGAAGCGTCACTTGATACTTGTTTATTAACAGAAGAAGAGTTGTCTTTAGACTGGGCACAGTTTTCTGACCCACTACCTGCGTTTGTGTAAGTTCTTCCGGACATACGTTCCGCTATTTTAGGAATCATGTACGTTTTTCATATGCTATCGGACATCTGTTCCGCTAAATCACTAATTTAAAAGAACTTCCACACTATCACGGTCAAATAACGGAACAGATGTCCGCTACGATTCGAAATGAGCTTGATTTACACGAAATAGCGGAATATATGTCCGAACTATTTGCGCTACTCCGCGCACAAAACAAAGCACCCGAAGCTGACACATAACCATGCCTTCGGGTGCTCTTTCTTAACATATAATGTAAAGCAGTGAAGCTTTGAAAGATTATTCTAGAAAAGACTCACCACGTTTTTTTATTTTACTTGCTCAATAAAGCGCAGAAATGCGGCTTTCCCTTCAGTGTTTCGTTTAAATACGCCCGCATGCTCGAGTACAATTGAGAATACTTTGCCGATTTCATCTTTTAAAATCGATGTTACATTTTCTTTTGTTAAATTAGAGTAATTTGCTTTAACTTTCATTGCCCATTCTACATGCTTTTCTGTTCGTTCGTCTTGCTTAGCTTTTTGTTCAAATTCCTCATCAACTAAATAAGTTGCGAGCACTTCCATTTCTTCTTTTAATCGACCTGGCAAGACAGCGAGCCCCATCACTTCAATTAAGCCGATATTTTCTTTTTTAATATGATGCACTTCATCATGCGGATGAAAAATGCCAAGTGGGTGCTTTTCATTTGTTCGATTATTGCGGAGCACAACGTCAAACTCATATTTTCCATTCGCAAAACGGGCTATCGGTGTCACGGTATTATGACGTTCTTCTCTCGTTTTTGCGAGAACCTCAACCGAGTCATCCGAATACTCACACCATGATTGATAAATATTATCTGCTAACTCTGTTAATTGATGACGGTCTTCCCCACGAAGACGGATGACCGACATTGGCCAGTTCACAATTCCCGCTTCGATATTTTCATAGCCCGCAAAGGTTACAGCTTCTTCTATTTCAGCTTGTGCCATCGGGAACTCATGATTTCCACCTTGGAAATGGTCATGCGATAATATCGATCCACCAACAATCGGTAAGTCTGCATTTGTTCCAACAAAATAGTGCGGGAACTGCTCGACAAAATGTAATAGGCGGTCAAAGCCTACCTTTGAAATTTCCATTGGTGTATGGTCATTCGAAAACATAATCGCATGCTCATTATAATACACATAAGGAGAATATTGAAAATACCATTGCTCTCCTTGTAAAGTCACTGGGATGATTCGGTGCGTTTGTCTTGCTGGATGATTCACGCGACCTTCATACCCTACATTTTCTTTACATAATAAGCAGTTTGGATATGATGATTGTTTAGCCCCTTTTGCTGCTGCAATTGCTTTTGGGTCTTTTTCCGGCTTTGATAAATTAATCGTAATTTCTAAATTTCCGTATTCAGTTTCACTATACCAGTGCTCATTTTTTGCAATCCGGTCTGTGCGAATATAATGAGAAGCTTTGGATAATTCATAAAAATAATCAGTAGCTTCTTTTGCGCTGTTTGTTTCATAAAGCTTTGTAAACGTCCCAACGACCTCTGATGGTCTTGGCATGATGCAATTCATTATTTTTGTATCTAATAAATCACGGAAAGTTACTGAATCAATTTCAAGTATGCCTTCCTCTTTCGCCCATTGTAAGATTTGTTCTAAAATCGCTTCAGGTGATGCTAGTGTTTCTCGTACAATCGTGACTTCTTCATAATCGGAAAGTTGTAGGACAGACAAAATTTGATTTCTAGCATAATCAACGTCAACAGTGTGAAGTAATTTTTTTTGAATGCCATATTGAATGAGACGTTCAATTTGTTCATAAATATTGATTTTACTCATTATACTAACCTCCTACTTTAATTCACGAGCTCCATCACCAATTTCAACGACATAGCAATCTGGTTTAATGTTTAGTTTTGCTTCATATTGTTGTTCCACCGCTTTAACGAAAGAAGAAACATCAGCTTTTTTTACAAGGTTTACAGTACAACCACCAAAACCTGCGCCAGTCATTCTCGCTCCAATTGCCCCTTCATTCCAAGCAATTTCAACGAGTGTATCGAGTTCAACTCCAGTAACTTCATAATCATCCCGTAATGAGATGTGAGACTCATTCATTAGTTTACCAAAGCCTACAATGTCACCTTCATTTAATTTTTTCACCGCTTCAATTGTTCGTGCATTTTCATACACTGCATGTTTGGCACGCTGTTGCACAACTTCATCTTGAATCTCGTCTTTATATTGTTCAAATTGTTCAATTGTTAAATCCCCTAATGATTGAACATCGACTTTTGTTTGTAATATCGCTAAAGCTTCTTCACATTGAGCACGTCGCTCATTGTATTTTGAATCTGCTAATCCTCTACGCTTATTCGTATTTACGATAACTAGCGCAATGTCATCAAGTTTAATTGGCGAGTACGTATAGTCTAGTGTTTGGCAATTCAAAAAGACGGCATGATCTTTTTTCCCCATTCCAATCGCAAACTGGTCCATAATCCCACAATTCACACCGATATATTCGTTTTCTGCTTGCTGTGATTTTTTTACAAGCTCAACTTGGTCAAAAGCAAGGTCATATAATGTGTTCGCCATTACAGCTGTTGCGAGTTCAATTGAAGCCGATGAAGATAATCCTGCGCCATTTGGAATTGTGCCGTAATAAACAACATCAAATCCGCTCTCGATTTTAGCTCCTACTTGTTGTAAAACAGTTAACACACCTTTTGGATAGTTCGCCCAATCATGAGCTTCCTCATAGTGAAGTGTCTCTACCGTCGTTTCGATAATTCCTAATTGTTCAAAGTTCATTGAATAAAAACGAACAATTTTATCTTCTCGCTTTTTAACAGCTGCATATGTTCCAATGCTTAATGAACAAGGAAACACGTGGCCGCCGTTATAATCTGTATGTTCGCCAATTAAATTAACACGTCCAGGTGCAAAAAAGAGCCGAACATCTTCATTACTTCCAAAGATTTTTTTAAATGTTTCAATAACCTTTTCCATTGTTACTCCCCCGTTTTTCTTTTTATTTTTTATAACCTGTTGGATTGTTTTGATGCCATGTCCACGCATGTTCTATGATTTGGTTTAAGTCTGCATAATTCGGTTTCCAGCCAAGCTCTTGTTTTGCTTTTTCCGATGACGCAATTAACACCGCTGGATCGCCTGCTCGTCGCTCAGCGATTTCCGCTTTAATTTCCTTTTTCGTTACTTCACGGCATACATCAATGACTTCTTTTACCGAAAAGCCTGTGCCGTTTCCTAAATTATAAATGCCACTCTCATTTGTCGTTTCAAGCTTTTTTAACGCTAAATAATGGGCTTGTGCTAAATCCATGACATGGATATAATCACGAACACAACTTCCATCTTCTGTAGGATAATCATCACCAAAAATTTTGATGGTTTCACGTTGTCCTAATGCAACTTGAAGCACAAGCGGAATTAAATGGCTTTCTGGTGTGTGATCTTCTCCAATTCTTCCTTCTGGGTCTGCCCCTGCTGCGTTAAAATAACGAAGACAAACTGACTTTAAACCGTAAGCGCCATCTGCCCACTTTAATAATTTTTCAATCGCTAATTTCGTTTCTCCGTATGGATTCGTTGGAATCGTCGGGTCACTTTCTTGAATTGGAACTGATTCTGGTTCACCGTAAGTTGCTGCTGTAGAAGAAAACACAATTTGTTTCACATTATGCTCTACCATTTTTTTCACAAGTGTATATGAGCCTATCACATTATTTTCGTAGTACTCAAGAGGCGCAGTGACACTTTCTCCAACAAGCGAATTTGCCGCAAAGTGAATCACACTCGTAATGTTATGTTTTGTAAAGATTTCATCAAGCACAGCTTCGTCTCGTAAATCTCCTTTATAAAAAGGTGTGTTTAAGACTGCCTCTTGATGTCCTTTTTGTAAATTATCTAAAATGATGACGTCTTCATTTTGTTGTTGTAAATAAAGGGCTGTGTGGCTTCCAATATACCCTGCTCCACCTGTCACTAAAATTGTCATAATCTAATCCTCTCCTTAATCGAGAATACTTTATTAATTAATTTAATTAAGTTAGTTTTAGTATATCATACTCACTTTTTTTTGTCTTGCTCTTTTCGAAATTTTTTAGGTGAGATACTCTCCCACCTCATCTAGTGTTATGCGTTTACATCTGGAACAAACATTTCCGCCAATACAAGTGTTACCGCTCCGATGACGGTCCCCTGCTGGCCAAGTTTTGATAAACAAATTGTCGTGTCTTTTGCCGATGGTGTTAATACTCGTTTTTCGACAATCGACCGAATAGGTTGTAATAAAAAATCACCCGCTCGTGACACCCCACCACTTAATACGACTAACTCTGGATTTAACACATTAATTAAATTCGCAATGCTCATCCCTAAATATTTACCTGACTCTGTCAGCACCTCTTTAGCAAAAGCATCACCCGCTTTGGCTGCTTTAAACACAACTTCACCGTCCACTTTGTCCAAGTTTCCTTGCACAATCTCGACGATCGCTGTTGCCTTCCCTTTGTTTATACCTTCCAGTGCTCTTGTTCGGATGGCTTCACCCGCACTAAACGTTTGCAAACATCCTTTGTTTCCACAAGTACACATTGGTCCATTTTCATCAATAACAGTATGCCCAATTTCACCAGCAATCCCGTCTTTTCCGTGGAATAATTTATTTTGTAATATAATCCCAGAACCAATTCCTATTCCGACATTAATACAAACCATATTTTCAATATCGGCACCATAGCCAAACCATTTCTCCCCTAAAGCCAATGCTTTCGCATCGTTTTCAACAGTGACAGGTAGTGAAAATTCTGCTTCTAGCGTTTGTTTTATCGGTATATTTTTCAATTGTAAATTCGGAGCATACAAGGCAACACCATGAATATGGTCGACCATCCCATGCATTCCAACACCAATCCCTACAATTTTTTCCTTTGAGACATTCGCTTGGTCTAACATTGTGTAGACGTTTTCAATTAACAACTGCATAAATTCAGCTTCTGTTATACCTTGTTTAATTTTTGTTATAGTTTCATTCGTAATCGACGCATTTAAATCAGCCAACACAACCTTTACTTTATGAACCCCAACATCAATCCCAATGACATAATGACTTGTCGGTTCTATCGTTAGTAAAATCGGTTTTCTTCCCCCGCTAGACTGACCCATCTGACTTTCTTTTATTATTCCGGTTTCAAATAATTCGTTTACAATATTCGTAACCGTTGGTGGGGTTAAATTTGTTCTTTTCGCAATTTCAGCTCTTGAAATTGGTCCATCTTTACGAATAATATTTAACACAAGTGTGCGATTTAATGATTTCATTAATTTAAAACTTCCGGTTACATGAGCATTATTCACATGACCCCTCCATTCACTTTATCCTAGTCATAACCTTGCCACAGCCTTTCTAAAAAAACAAGAGTGTATTTAAATGGCGTTCACCGCTGTCATGTTAGCAAAGCAATAAAAAGTCGTTCATTTTTTTGGTTTTATATGGTAAAATATACATATATTTTCGTTATGAAAAGAGAGTCGCAATGACTAAGATTACTATCAATGACATTACAAAGGCAAACTGGGAAGAAGCATTTAAGCTATCAGTAGACGAAAGCCAACAGTCTTTTGTACCGACTATTGCCTAATCCCTAGCATATGCATATCTAAAACCATGGGATGAAGCATTAGATCCTTATCTTTTATATGTGAAAGATAAAATGATTGGTGCCTTTTATCTTTCCTATACACCAAATAGTGAAGATAATTATTGGATAGGCGGATTTCAGATTGATATAAAACATCAAGGCAAAGGATATGGAGAGCAGTCGCTTATATGAAAAGACAGGTTTTATAAGAATACATGAAGAAAATAGTTATCAAGAACAAATTTACAAACTTTCGATTCGGTAAGTTACTAGATATATTATGAAGTAGGAGGAGAATATGAATAAGTTCGGATGGTTATCTTTACTCATGTTTTTTGCTAGTATTATTTCATTTCTACTATTAAGAGGACCTGACTTAAACTTGGTCATCGGTATTATCGTTCTTGGAACACTATCTATATTCGGGATTGTTTTTGCCATACTTTCAAAGAAATTACTTCCTGCCATAGTAGGAGGAGTTTTAAATGCTTCTGTATTACTTTTTGTCTTTTTTCTTTTGTTAGCGAAGGGGATTGGGGGATGAGTTAAGTCACACTTATTAGTGAGAATATATGAAAATGTTTGTTATCGTTCTAAATTGCGCTTTCAGCAATCTTTTTTAGTTCTTTTGCACGCGTAGCGATAAAGTCAGTCATATCCTTTAAAACGTGAGGAAGCTTTCTTAACATTGCTAGCCTTTCATATTCACTATTATACAAACTCGTTGTATCCACTGTTTATTTATATACACAAGCAAGTTCATTAAAAAAAGAGCATCGCTAAGCCATTGCTGTTCTAATAAAAACCCTATAATATTTAAAACTACCCTGTCGTACATTTCTTTTGCCCTCCATCTGTTCTATGAGGGACACTTTTCTCGCTTTCCTCGCCTCTTTTGTCCTTCATCAAGCTTATGAAGGACACTTCTCACTCTTTCCTCGCCTCTTTTGTCCTTCATCATCTATATGTGCTTGACTTGATGGAAAAAGAATGTGCCAAAAGGTTGTTTCTCTCCCCTTTTGGCACATCCTTTGAAGCAGAATGATTCATTTTATATTTCTTTTAAGTAAAGTCCTCACAGTTTACCACTTTTAAAAAAAATTTTATCCTGTATTACGCTAACGGGTGTGCCATTGTAGACATCAATGCTAATTCTTGTTGGGTTGAATCCAATCGACTATATTGTACGATAATCGGAACATCACTTTCGACTTCAATTGCATAAGGGACTTCTTTTGGAATGCGTTGTCCTTCTTTTTCTAATTTGCTCGTTCGGATATGACTCGTTCTTTTTCCTTTTACGACAAAGGGAATTTGTTCAATTGGGTCACGGTCTTCAAAATAAATTGTAATCTTTAAATTAGCATTTTGTTGATAGCAATTTAATACACATATCGATTCATGGCTCTCTAACGTTCCTGAGCTTAAAGGAGGAATATAGCCATCTGGAATATACCACACACAGCTTCCTTTTTGTCTGTCTGTCATTTTGTTCATCCTTCCTTATTGATTCACCGATTTTTTATGAATGAGGTCTGTCGGTGTATAACCTGTATATTTTTTAAATGTCGTTGTGAAATAGGCTGGATTCACGTACCCAACTTTTTCAGAAACTTCGTAAATTAAATAATTGCCTTCTTGAATCATCTTTTTAGCCACTTCCATACGGGCACGAGTCATATAATTTTTAAATGATTCTCCGACGATATTTTTAAAAATTTGTCCTAAATAATTTCTAGATATATAAAGCTCATTGGCAATGTCTTGAAGGGTAATATTTTCACTTAAATGATTTTGTACATACGCAATCATTTGCTCTACTAATTTTCGGTGTTTACTATTTTCTTCCCATTGCTGATGACTGCACATTCGTTTTACATTTTCATTTAAATAATGCCTTACTTCATCCCATGATGATTTGTCAGAAAGCTCTTGATATAAATCAAAATCATTTGCGTACATTTCATCATTTTTTATCCCAATGTCATAAAGCGAATAAGTCATTACTGTCCACATTTCAATTCCAATTCGGACCGCCACTTTTTTATGAAAAGGATATTTTTCCACATTCGCAAAATAGTCATTAATCAGCTGGCAAGCTTTATCATAATCAGCATAACGAATCGCTTCTGATAGCTTTTGACTCACTTGCATGGATTGTGACCAAAGGAGGTGTTGTGGAACTTCTTTGGACTCGGCTTCTTCCCGTGCCCCTGGAAAAAGAGCATCTTTCATCGAACTTGGGATTTCTCTCCAGTCTTCTTTCATCGTTCCTACTTTGATTGTTGCCTGCACTTGTAAACAATCCTGGAATTTCGACTCTATTATTCTTTTATATTCCTCAATGGTCGCCTCGATATTTGTTTCCTCTTTATCGAGATGTAGACAAATTGAGCTTTGGAAAACATGGTGTTCAATATATTCGAAATCATCAAAAAATTGTTCTGTTACTTCTTCTATAATATTACTTGCTGCAAATCGAAATAAGTCCCAATCGGATTGCAAACAAGATGTTTCTACAGATTCATCATATGTCATTGCAAGAATAATATGGTTTTTCGTCTCCCATTTTCTTACCAATGATTGAACTTCAGTTGGCGTATTCCAAACATCTGCCGTTCCTGAAATGACAGATTTCACCCACTGTTTTTCTAATAAAGGTTCATATATACTGACCTTTTGTCGTAATTCTACGACCTTCTCTTTCTCTTTTCGTTCTTGTTCTAGATTTTCAATCACTTTATATAACACATCTGTTATCGTATCAATCGAAGCTGGCTTTGATAAATAATCATCGATTCTCAGCCTCATTGCCTGGCGGGCATATTCAAAATCATTGTAGCCACTTAAAATAATCACTTTACTATCAAACTCTGTTTGCTTCAGTTCTTGGATCATCTCTAATCCATTCATCACCGGCATATAAATATCTGTAATGATAATGTCTGGTTGTGTTTTTTCAATGATTTCAATTCCCGCTTTTCCGTTTTGGGCTTCTCCTACCCACTGACAATTAAGCTTCTCCCACGGTATTACTTTTTTCATCCCACGTAATACCTTATTATCATCGTCTACAATAACTACACTCCACACATTGATCACCCCTTGTGAATTCTATAATGAAGTATGTTGAATACTATCTCTATCGCGAACTTTCGGAATGCGAATTAATACGGCTGCTCCACCTTCTGCTCGATTCACGACATTAACACTCGCCTCTTTTCCAAAATAAACATCTAGACGTTCATTGACATTGCGAATCCCGTATCCCCCCGTATTTAATTTGTTTTTATGTGGAGTGATCGTTTGGAATCCGACCCCGTTATCTAACACTTGGATTAGTAAATGTTCTTCTTCCTCAACGATATGAATGTCAACCTTCCCATATCGACCATCTTGGAACCCATGAATGATAGCGTTTTCAACAAACGGTTGTAATGTCAGCTTTGGAATAAAAAAGCGGTCAGTGAATTTTGGAACATGAATGATATATTCCAAGCGGTCTTCAAGTTGAATTTTTTGGATTTGTAAGTAATACTGTAAATATTTGATTTCATCTTCAACTGTAATAATACTCTCACCTTTTGAGAGACCGACTCGAAGCATTTTCCCTAATAATTCTAGCATTTTGCTCATATCATTATCGCCACGTTCAATCGCAATCCAATTTAATTGGTCTAACGTATTATATAAAAAATGCGGATTAATATTGGCTTGCAATGCTTTGATTTCCGCTTCACGTTGTCTGCGATTTTGCTCATTTAATGACTTGTATAATGTTTGTGCTCGACTAATTAAATCATCAAACCCTCGATACAATTGACCAAATTCATTTTTATAATCATCTGGCAATTGCGGTTTCGGTTGGTTAATTTGGTAGTTTTCCATTACATTTGCTAGATGAACAACTGGTTTTGTTACACTTCTCGTTAAAAATAAAGTTCCGACTAACGCAAGCATGATAGAAAAGATTCCAATTGCGATTAATGTCCATGTCATCCTTCTACTTCCCGCTATCAGGTCATCATAAGGTGTAATTTCCATTAATGTCCAATCTACAGAATCTATCGCTGTTGCTACAATAAAGTCTTCTTGGTGTCTTACATGGTAGGTCGACTTTGCTTCTCCTTGCTTCTCTTTTGCTTCGACAACTTTTTGATATAATGTATCGCCGATGTCAAAAAAAGAATTTGTACTTGAAATGACATTGCCGTTATTATCGAGCAAAACTAGATTTGATTCATCACTAAACCCCATTAGCCACCCTTGCAGTGTATATGGGTCAAGATTAATAATAAGCACAGATTGCAAAAGCCCTCTTGATGTATTCACATGTCTGCCGAAGCTAATGACAGGCTTTTCTCCGGCAATCGTATCAACCATTCTTGATCCTAACCAGCTTGAAGTTTCGTCATTTAATGTAGAAAACCAGTCTTCTTCATAACTGTCTGTTAGCGGATAATAGCGGACAGGATATTGAATATTATCAATCGGAGGCGCATTTAAAAAGATTTCGATAGAATGAATCGCCGGCACACTATACACAATATTTGAAAAGTCTAATGTGAGCGATTGTGTTGAACTCGTTCGTCCAAATTGTGTATTACTTCCACCAATAACATCTCGATAAATTTGCTGCCTCGATAACACGATCGAATATCCTTCAAATGTACTTAATTTACTTTCTAAATCTTCGCTTAATAAATTCAAGTTTTTTTCTTGGTATTCTGTAGTCGTTTCAATAATTTCATGAACAGAATATTGATAACTAACATAAATGACTACTCCAAAAATAAGGACCATAAAGAGAAAAAAACTACCAAATAAAAGATGGCGTATCCGGTATTGCTTGTAAAACTTCATTCTTATTCCCCCAGAATTACATCCCTCTTTTTGTAATCAAGAATGAATCGTATTATTTCTCTCTCTTATTTTAGCATCTTTTCATCAGTTGTACGTATAACTATTTTCTTCGACATTTTGCTCAAAACTCTCCATATTCGTAAACACTTTTAAAGAAATCGCAATGATACACCAGACTGGTAAACTAATCGAATAAAATAAAAGGATACCAGGAAAGGCGTGAAATAAAACGGCAATAATACCGAGACATACTCCTATAATTAAACAATAATGCAAGTTCGCTAAGCCAATCATAAGCGCATAACGGAAACATGTTCGCAAATTCGTGTCATAGTGTGTAAACACAGGAAAAATAAACAACGAAACAATAAGATATAAAATGAGAGCTATAAAAAATACCGTCCCAACCGTAATCATGGCAGCCTGTGGTAAATAAAGGAGGGTACTTAAGCTAAAATAAAAAGACCAGCTACCAAACACGAGAAACACCCCGATGAGATTTGCTTTGAAAAATTCTTTTTTATACACACTCCAAAAAAACGGTAACATCTTAAATTCATCGTTCGACGTAAGCCGCTTTCGTAATACAGCAAACACAGCCGCTGTAGCTGGAGCCCAGCCAAAAATCCCTAAACCAAGAACCGAAAATACAACCCACAGTGTATTTAAAAAAGCCAGTTTCATCAACCACTCACAGCACTCATTCACTACCGTTGTAAACCCTGAAAAATTCATCGAGCAACCCTTCCTCTCATTTGTAAGTGCTTACATTAATTATAAAACGAGCTCCAAAACAAGAACAGATAAAAAATGTTAAATAACTATCAAAAAACAACAAGAGGATATCAAAAAGGCGCTTTTCCTTTTTGATATCCTCTATTAGGGAAGCTTGAAGGCTACTGGCACTTTAGACAAGACAGAAGCTCTTCCTGGCTTGGCGTGTAGCCTGGTGCTTCCTTACTTCCTTGCAAAAAGGCGCTTTTCCTTTTTGATATCCTCTATTAGGGAAACTTGAAGGCTACTGGCACTTTAGACAAGATAGGCGCTCTTCCTTCTAATACTTTAAAATCGCAACATCAACTGCATTCACCTTTATTTGTTTTGAAACTCTTTCACCTGTTATCAGCTCTTCATACTCCACATTTTCTTGTAAAGAGATGGTCACTTCAGCATCATTATGATTAATAATAAAAATATGATTATGCTCGGCTGTATTTCTTTGCAAAACTTCAACACGAGGCGGTGCTTTAAGTGGAGCTTGAATGTGTAACTCTGTTGTAATCTGTTCAATAAATGGAGTTAAAAAAGCACGGTCTGGCTCTGTTCCAATATAATAAGCATGGCCTTTCCCATAAGCATGTTTCGTTACGGCTGGCTTTTCTTTGTACCAATTTTCACCAAATGAAGCAATTTGTTCTGCTCCTTCAAGATGAATAACATCACTCCATATATAACAAGGGGCTGACTGACCGTTATAACGTAATGTATTTGACTTTCCTTCTGGATACGGATCAAACTCTTCCACATAAATCCCTAACAATTCTCTGAGTGGACCTGGGTATCCACCAAGGTAAATCCGGTCATTTTCGTCAGCAATGCCACTAAAATACGTCACAAGTAATGTACCACCATTAGCTACAAACTGCTCTAAATTTTCTTTATCGCCTTCTTTGATCATATAAAGCATTGGTGCAATGACAAACTCGTAGCCACTTAAATCATCGCTTGCTTGTCTAAAGTCAACGGCAATGTTTTGCTCAAAAAATTCTTGATAATACAATTTCACACGGTCAATATACTTTAGTTTATTATGAGGCTTACAACCAAGTTCAACGGCCCACCAGTTTTCCCAATCAAATAAAATCGCCACTTTAGCATCTGTTCTTGCCCCAACAACAGTCTCAAGTTGTTTCAACTCTTGACCAAGCTGTACAACTTCCTTATATACACGGCTATTTTCATCATTGGAATGAGGAACCATTGCAGCGTGAAACTTTTCTGCACCTGCTCGCCCTTGTCGCCATTGGAAAAATAAAATCCCGTCACCACCGCGACCAACGGTGGAATAACTTAATGTTCTCATGACTCCAGGAGGTTTAATGACATTAATATCCATCCAGTTTACTTGACTTGTCACTTGCTCCATTAATAAAAACGGTTGACCTTGCTTTAAACTTCGCATAATATCATGATTCATCGCATGAGAAACAGGTATCCCTTCTCTTGGATCAGGATAAGAATCCCATGTTACCACATCTAGTTCTTTTGCCCATTTAAAATAATTTAGCGGTTTAAAGTTGAACATAAAGTTTGTAAATACAGGAACTTCAGGTGTCACTTCACGTAAAATTTCTTTCTCCGTTACATATAATTGCAAATAAGCTTCATCCATAAAGCGTTTATAATCTAACTCTTGCCCTGGATTTGCAAATGTTGGAGGGTTATTTAATAACATAATTTCATCGAAATCATTATAGCGCTGACTCCAAAAATTTGTCCCCCATTTTTCATTTAACACTTCAATCGTTTCATATCGGTCTATGAGCCATTGTCTGAATGCTTTTTCCGTATTGGCGCTATAACATTCTGATAGATGGCAAGCATATTCATTGTTTATATGCCACATTTTTAATGCAGGGTGATTTTTATAACGTTCGGCAAGTTTTCGAACGAGAATTTTTACAAGTCTTATATAATCAGGGCTCGTTGGTGAATAGTGTTGCCTTGATCCAAAGGAATAAGGAACACCATGTTTATCAATCGCAATCGAATCTGGATATTTTTTTGACAGCCATGCTGGTGTTGAAGCCGTTGCGGTTGCTAGGCTCACACCAACACCATGGGCATGAAGAATATCCAACACTTTATCAAGCCATTGAAAATCAAATTCCCCTTCGTTTCGTTCAAGAACACCCCAACTGAAAATACCAACCGATACGAGATTCACTCCTGCTTTTTTCATTAATCTAGCATCTTCTAGCCATACATCCTCAGACCATTGTTCCGGATTATAATCTCCCCCAAATGACATATAAGGAAGAATTTCAGATACAGACTTCAAGTCAAACACTCCTATCTTAATTTGCTTTCTGTCTTTTATTGAATATTTCTCCCTTTTAGCAACGATGCAAAGAATACGAGAGCTAATCCTTGCCCCCACCCTTGTACACGCTTATATGGGACATCTTTATATCCTTGTTCATCATTCATAACCGCTGTACCTGCTGATACACTTAAGACAGAACCATCTTCTTTCACATGATCTAGCATGCCTTGAATCGATTTTTGGATATAAGAGTTATATAGTTTTCCTCGCACTAATAGTGAAGCAGCAATTCCAGCTGACCCTGATACTTCTGGATATGAAGTTGGATCCGTTAAAACAGTTGGCCAAAGTCCGTTATCTAATTGCAACCGAACTAACGCACTTTGTAAATCTCGGAGTGACCCATCAATAATCATATAAGAAGGGTGTTGTACTTCTACGTACTCTAATGCTCTAGCCATTGTAATGGCTGCCCAACTATTGCCACGTGCCCAAAAGATACTAGACATATTGTTTTGCGCAAGATTATCCCAACCGTGATAGTACAAATCAGTATCATCATCTTGTAAAAACTTTTCATGGCCATGATATTGTTTTAAGCCAAATTCAAAGAAATCTTCTCGGTCTAGTAATTTACCAATTCGAAGTAAGAAATATCCTGCCATAAACATCGTGTCCACCCACGCTTGTTCTGGGAAATCATATTTATCTCCATTTACCGTATGTTGAAGAACATCATCATCAAATCGTTCCGCTTCATTTACTAAGTATTCCGCCATTTCTGTGGCAATCTCAATATATCTTTGTTCTTCCGTTACTTTATATAACGTTAGTAAAATATGTCCTAGTGATGAAGCATTGACCGTTAATTTAGGAAGTCCATCTTCTAATTCGCGGTCAATCCACTCTTTTAAATAATCAATATATTTTTTTTCTCCTGTCACTTCATATGCTTCAGCAACACCATAAAACGCAACTCCACCTGGCCAATCCCAGCTAAAATCCATTTTAAATGTTCTCTCCACAATTCGGTCAATAACCGTTTTAATTTCTTGTTCATCAAATGTTAATCTTGGCATGATAACGCCCTCCTATTTTTTTCTATATAATGTAGTTGCATAATAGAGACTACCTGATTTCTATTCAGGTAGTCTGTAATTGTATGCTTACTTTAAGCCTGTTGTCGCAATTCCTTGAACAAGGTACTTTTGGAAAAAAGCAAATAATATAAATTGTGGCATTAACGATAACGATGACATCGCAAGTAATGGTCCCCAGTTTGTGTTTCCATCTGCATCCATAAAGTTACGTAAACCAAGAGTAACTGTATGCAAGCTTGCATTATTCAAATAAATAAGCGGTGCTAAAAAGTCATCCCATGTCCACATGAACGCGAATAAAGCAACCGTAACAAGAGCTGGTGTTAATAACGGTAAAATGATTCTCCAAAAGATTCCTATTGTAGAACAACCATCGACAATTGCCGCTTCATCTAATTCCCGTGGTATTCCTCGAATAAACTGAATGAGTAAAAAGACGAAAAACGGTGTTCCTCCTAAAAAGGCTGGAATAATTAATGGATAAAATGTATTGACCCATCCAATATTATGAAACAACACATATTGTGGAATTAACGTAATCTGTACAGGCAACATAATCGTACCCATCAAACAAGCAAACAATAATCCTTTAAATTTAAAGTTCAACCTGGCAAATCCAAAGGCAACAATACTACAAGAACAAATCGAACCAATCACAACTAGTGATGTAATAATCGCTGAGTTTGTAAAAAAGATATCAAACCCTGTCCGACCAAATCCTTGCCACCCTTGCGGATAGTTTTCCCACATAAATTCACTCGGAATAAGTGATAACGCATTATTAAAAATTTCTTGAGACGGCTTTAAAGAACTTGCAAACATCCAAAGAATCGGATAAATCATGACAAACCCTAATGCGAGGACGAACACATAATAAATGCCATCTCTGAGCTTTTTATGCTTATTCATTTAGGACGTCCCCCTTCTGATTCATAGTAAACCCAATACTTCGATGACCAGAATAAAATCGCGGTAATGGCTGCAATAATTGCAAGTAAAATCCAAGCCATTGCTGATGCATAACCCATTCTTAAATATGTGAAGGCAACTTCATACAAGTAGACCGCATAAAAGAGCGTCGCATCCATCGGTCCACCACCTGTAATGAGATATGACTGTGTAAACGTCATAAACGCGCCTATTGTTTGCATAATTAAATTAAAGAAAATAACTGGAGTTAACATTGGCAGTGTAATTTTGAAAAACTTTGTTACTGCGTTTGCTCCATCCACACTCGCTGCCTCATACAACTCATTTGGAATTTGTCTAAGTCCAGCTAAAAAGATAATCATCGGAGATCCAAACTGCCAAACAACAAGCAAAATTAAAACTGATAATGCTGTGTCTGGATTCCCAATCCAGTTGACTCCGGTAAACCCTAAAGAAGTAACGAACTCGTTTACTGCTCCAGAGCGTCCAAACATTTGCTTCCATACGACCGCAATCGCAACACTTCCCCCAATAATTGAAGGGATATAATAAATCGTTGTAAATAATCCCGTCCCTTTTCTTCCCGTGTTAAACAACATCGCTAAGAAAAGTGCAAAGATTAATTTTAAAGGTGTTGAGACAAAGACAAAAATCATCGTTACTTTTAATGATTGAACAAAACGAGGGTCATTTGTTATTACATTAATATAGTTTTGAATCCCAATCCAATTCGGACTCGAAAGTAAATCATAATTTGTAAATGATAAGTACAAAGACACAAGCATTGGGCCTGCTATTAATAAAATAAATCCGATAAGCCATGGAGAAATTATCGCATAACCTGTAAGAGTTTCTTTTAGAGCTTTCTTTTTTTGTTGTTGTTTTGCTTCCATTGATAGAGAAGGAGTACGAACCACTTCTTCTGGTTTGGCCATGATAGTGTACCTCCTATTTTATAACAGGCCATTTTATGCAAATGGCCTGTTATGAAAACAATTAATTTAATACTGCTTCTGCTTCTTGCATAAATTGAGCTGCTGCATCTTCTGGTGAAATTCTGTCATATTTAATCGTTTCAACAAGGCGTAAGAACGAACCGCGAACTTCAGATTCTCCTGGTGGTGATAGTGGGTCAGCAGGACTCGTGTAATCTGCCACTAATTCTAAGAAATCAAATGTTTCTTTAATTGCCCCATCTACCATTGGAGCTAAATGCTCACGAACAGCTGAAGAGATTGGTACACCACGGTCAGCTTTTAACACTTCATGTGCTTCTAAATTGTTTGTAAAGAAGTCAATAAATAATGCTGCTGCTTCTTGTTGTTGTGAATGAGTGGAAATCGAGAATGACATACTCGGACGAATCCAGTTTCCATGTTGTCCACCTTCTAATGAAGGTAATAAGCCTAATCCTAGTTCATAATCCGTTGATTGAGAAAGACCGATAATTTGGTTACTTGCTGCCATTTGAACTGCTGCAGTGCCATCCCCAATCATCGCATTTCCGCCATCGATATAACTCATTGTAATATCATGAGAAGGACCTGAACCTTCTTTAACCATCTCTTGAACCATTGTAAAGAAATCTACTAAAATCTCTTCTTCGAACCCTAAGCCATTACCATCTGCATTAAACACTGATTGTCCGTTTTGGCGTGCATAAGAGAAGAATAATTCATACTCCGCATTTGCAAAGTCAAATCCGAAGAAATCTCCATCTGTTGCTTCACCAACCGCTACCATTGCTTCACGTAAATCTTCATACGTATAACCTGGCTCTAATTCAATTCCATTTTCAGAAAGAATATCTTTGTTAAAAACAACGGATAATGCATTCGCACCAAGAGCTACTGCAAGGGTACGGTCACCATCTTGGTTAATTTCTTGGTACACATCATCAACATCTGATAAGTTAATTGTGCCTGCTTCAATAAATGGTGTTAAATCTATTAATAAATCACGGCTGTTATATTCATTTAATTTTGAGTTATCCATATTAATTACATCAGGCAAGTTGTTACCAGCAGCTTGCGTATTTAAACGCTCCCAATATCCATCCCAACCTGTATATTCTGGTTCAACAGTGATATGTGGATACTCAGCTTCAAACAATTCAATCGCTTCAAGTGTCATATCGTGACGTTCTTGTCCGCCCCACCATGCAACACGGATTGTAACATCGCCATCGTTTCCAGTAGCTTCGCCATCAGTTGATGGAGCTTCTTCAGTAGCGTCATCTGTTTTGTCATTGTTTGTTTCTGAACTACACCCAACTAAAGCAAGAACAAAAACGAGCATGACTAACATAAACCATTTTGCCATTTTACTATTCATTTCATTTCCCCCTTGTTTCTTTTTTTGTAAGTGCTTACAACCCCAATTATAGGTTGTTTTTTCCTTCGTTAGTAGATAACAAAAGTTAAATATATATTGAAAAGTAACAATTTTAGTTCGTGTTTTTTTAACCTCCTTTGGCCAACTTTTGAAAAACAACAAAATATTTCGAAAACTCTTATACTCTTTTTTACATGAACATTTATCACTTGTAAACTTTTATGTTCCAACAATGACACTGTTGTCTCATTTTTGCGGTCAGAGCAGCCCTTATCTGTGAACATGATACGGGTTTCCGTTTTTTAGCGGACACAGGAGCGCTTATTAACGCAAAAGCAACTCTATTCCTAGCGATATATTATAATTAACTGTTCCGTGTCCTACTACGTTCCGAAACGCTAGCAATGTTCACAGATAACGGTTTTCATGGCCGCTTACTTACCATAAAGACCAAAATCGCTAACGCGAATCCCACCGACCCACGTGTTGAATGATTCACTTGGGTCTTTTCTTGTTTGTCTCATGGTACTCCAAGTCCCTAATTCATTCGGAGAGTTATAGACTCCCTCTATTCGTTATGCACTTTTACATTGACGTCGACCTCTAAATCCAATAACTCATGAATAGAAATTGGTTTATTATCTTTACTAGAACGCCACACAGCCTCACCAGTCGCGATGGAATACGCTCCTGCTTTTGCTCCTGCTAATATTTCATACGGGCGATATGGATCTACTCCTAAAAAGAGGTCTTCTTGTAAAATGGGGTCACCGCCACCATGACTTCCTCCATTTTGTACAACATGAATCACTTCTTTTGCACCAAATAAAGGGAAATAGTCTATCGTTTGAACGGGAATCGGGAACGGCACACGACTTGGTTCATGAAATTCTGTCGTTTCAATTCTTCCTTTTGTTCCATTTATCGCAAGCCGGTAGCCTTCATAAGGAAGCGAAAAATTAATAGAATAACTTAATAAAGCCCCCTTATTATATTTCACTGTAGCAACATACGTATCTTCTATTTCAATGTCATGGTCAAATATACAGGCATCTGGTCTGTAGCCTGTGTAACTCGAACTTAATTTTTCAATGCTTTCATTTTTTAAATGGTCATCTTTTACGTCAATTTCATTCGAGCGGTTCGACCATCTCATAAAATATTGGCATTTTAATTTTTCACTACATGTTTCACAATAACGCCCATCGGTTGGGCTTGGATTTAATTCTCCGTCTTTTCCGTAATAGTTTAACGCACCATAGGCAAATACTTGTTCTGGCAATTGGTCAATCCACCAATTGACTAAATCAAAGTGATGCGTTGATTTATGAATCGATAACCCACCAGAATATTCTCGATTTCGATTCCAGCGTTTAAAATAGCTCGCTCCATGATACGTATCAATGTACCAATTTAAATCAACGGACGTTACCCTTCCTATCTTTCCATCAAGTATTAATTCTTTAATTTTACGGTGATAAGGATTATAGCGATAGTTAAAAGCGACGATGACCTTTCCTTTACTTTTTACCTCTGCTTCCATTACACGCTTGGCATCTTTTGCGGTTGTCACCATTGGTTTTTCTGTAATAACCGTTACATCGTGGGCCAAGCCTTGTAAAATATAATCGATATGCGTATCATCACGACTTGTGACGATAATTGTATTTGCGCCTGTCTCTGCAATCATGTTTGAAAAAGAGTTGGGCCCATATTTAGGGACAGAATGAAGTTCTGGAAATTTAGCAATACAAAGTTCAACCCTTCTATCATCAGAATCCAATAACCCTACAATTGTATTTTCTTTTGAAAACTTTCTCACAATCGGTTCAATAAACATTCCCATTGCTCGATTGCTCAGCCCACATATGATTATTTTGTTCACTCTACTTCCTCCTCGTTTTACATTAACAACGTTGTTATTACTTTTAAAAAAGATAGAAAGTTCCGACCACAGTCACAACTCCCTTCATTACACATTACCTAGTTGTTGTTTGTTTTCCCTCTTCAAGATGTTCAACTTCCGTTTTTGTCGGACACCCTTCCCAATCTCCTTTAAACTGCGTTGCTAATGCCCCCATAATATTGGCGCGTTTTAAGGCAAGCTCAATATTTTGTTCAAGTGTGGAAGGTGACAATGGTACATCCTCACGTAATAAAATTGATAACAATCCTGCTGCAAAAGCATCTCCTGCTCCTACTGTATCGACAACATAATCTACTTTATACGGGTCTGCTTTAATCATTGTTGAACCTACTTTAGCCAAGGAACCTCTCGTCCCAAGCTTTAACACAACAAGAGTGGCACCTAGTTCTTCAAACACTGTACAATAGTCTTCTTCATTTCTTTCGCCTACTAAAAATTCTGCTTCTTCTAAACCAGGCATAAAAATATCACAATATGGAATTAGTGACAGCAGCGTTGTACGTGCTTTTTCTTCATCCCATAACTTTTTTCGTAAATTAGGATCGAACGAAACCGTTAGCCCTTCCTTACGCGCTTGAATCATCGCTTCTTTTAACATTTCTGTTGTATTGTCTCCTAATGCTGGCGTTATTCCAGTCACATGTAAATGCCTTGCATCCGCAAACCAGTCTGGTCGAATTTCTTCTTTCATAAGTCGACTTGCCGCTGATCCCTTTCGGTAATAATACACATTCGGGTCACCATACCCTTTTGACTCTTTAAAAAACACCGCCGTTGGCGCATTTGGATCCCGAATGACTTTTGATATATCAACTCCTTCACCAGATAAAGTCGATATAATCAAATCACCAAATGGATCGTGGCCTACTCGACTAATCCAACGACTTTTTTTCCCAAGCCGCTGTAACGATAATGCGACATTGGATTCTGCTCCTCCAACAGACTTACTTAACATCGGTGCATAAGTCAAAGTCCCTTCTATTAACGGTTGAAATAACACCATGCTTTCTCCAATCGTAACAACATCGATCGTTTTCTTGCTCATCTGTTATTAACCTCCTTTCACTTTTGAAAGAAATTGTTTTGCTAGATTCGTAATGTCATTATATTTCTTTTCTTTAATGAGTTGCTTGTTTACAAGATTTCCTCCAAGACCAACAGCTATAGCACCTGCATGAAAAAAATCATTTATATTGTCAACGTTAACCCCACCTGTCACCATCATCGGAATATGTCCTAAAGGTCCACGAATATCCTTTACATAGTTCACACCAAGAGCGCCGACTGGAAAAACCTTTACTGCCGATGCCCCCGCTTCGTAAGCCCTTACAATTTCAGTTGGTGTCATCGTTCCAGGCCAAACATCAACACCTGCAGATAGTCCATAATCTATAACCTTTTCATCTAAATTAGGGGAAACAATATATTCTGCTCCCGCTGCAACAGCTTCTTTCGCCATATCCAAATTTAAGACCGTTCCAGCACCAACACAAAGTTTCCCAGCATATTGATCTTTACATTCGGAAATTAGCTTTAATGCACCATCATTATTTAATGTTATTTCTAATAAAGTCACGCCACCCGCTAATAAAGCTTCTGCTGTTTGTATTCCATCCTCATAGGCAATGCCTCTTATAATTGCCACTATTTTTTTATCTTTTAATCGTTCTAGATTATCCGACATTTCCGTCTCCACCTTCCCGTAAATTAAGTAAAAAAATTACCTGACAACAATAACATCAGGTAATTTTTTTAAAGCATTTTATTTTAAGTCCTCCATTTTAATGAAATCCATATCTTTAAATGTATAGTTTTCTCCAGCCATTGCCCAAATGAATGTATAGTTCTTCGTGCCAACCCCTGAGTGGATCGACCATGGTGGTGATAAAACAACTTGTTCATTTTTCACGAGCATATGACGAGTTTCTTGTGGCTCTCCCATAAAATGGAACACTCTTGATTCTTCATCCATATCAAAATATAAATACACTTCCATACGACGGTCATGAACATGAGCCGGCATCGTATTCCACATATTATTTGGTTCGAGCAACGTCATTCCCATCATTAATTGGCAGCTTTGAAGGCCTTCTGAATGAATATATTTATAAATCGTACGACGATTCGATTCTGCATCAGTTCCTAAATGAACTGGTACCGCATCTTCAATGGATAACACTTTTGTTGGATATTGTTTATGAGCTGGGGCAGAAACGATATAAAACCGAGCAGGACTCGCATTATCATCACTATGGAATGTCACTTCTTTATGACCTAAACCAACATAAAGGCAATCACGTTTATTTAACTCGTATGTTTTCCCATCAACAATTACTTTCCCTTTTGGTCCAATATTGATAATTCCTACTTCTCGTCTTTCAAGGAAATATTCTGTTCTGAAAGTGTCGCCCGCATCAAGCTTTAACTCCGCTCCTGTTGGAATCGCGCCTCCGACAACAACTCGGTCATAGTGGGAATATACCATATTAATTTCGCCTTCTACAAACAAAGACTCTACTAAAAACTCATCTCTCAATTTTTCAGTTGTATATTGTTTAAAGTCCGTTGGGTTTGTCGCATATCGGATATCCATTTTTTATCGACTCCTTATTTATTCAAATTTTCTACAATCGTAATTAAGAACTCATCCATCCACCGTCAACACATAAAATATGACCATTCACATAACGAGAAGCGTCAGAAGATAAAAACACAATTGGTCCTTTTAAATCTTCAGGTGTTCCCCATTCTCCTTGTGGAATTCGAGAAGTGATATATGCATTTCTTTCTTCATTTGCCCGTAATTGTGCTGTATTGTCAGTCACCATATAGCCCGGCGCGATAGCGTTTACATTTATTCCTCGACCAGACCATTCATTAGCAAATGATTTCGTTAATCCTGCTACAGCGTGTTTACTCGCTGTATAGGAAGGAACTCGAAGTCCGCCTTGGAACGATAACATGGAAGCAATATTAATAATTTTTCCTGAGCCACTTTCAAGCATATGCTTGCCAACTTCTCGACACATTTTAAATACAGCATGAAGATTTACATCAATCACGTCGTTCCAATCTTCGTCTGAGAAGTTTTCCGCTTCATTTCTTCTAATAATGCCAGCATTATTCACTAAAATATCAATTTTATCTACATATGTAAGAGATTTACTCACAACTGTTGCCACAGCGTCCTCTTTTGATAAGTCAGCTTGAATCGGAATAAAACGACGACCAAGTGCTTCCACTATTTCTTGTGTTTCCGGCATTGGTGCATAGCCTACTCCAATAATATCTGCACCTGCTTCAGCTAGTCCTACAGTCATCCCTTGCCCTAATCCTCGTCCTGCTCCTGTTACTAAAGCAACTTTTCCTTGTAATGAAAAGGACTTTTCCATTCCTTTCCCTCCCCTTCACGTTTTGTTCCTTTAATGTTCGTTTATGTTCGTTTCAGTTCGATTATATCACGAGTGTTTCTGGCAATCAATCTATCGTTCTATTTAATTTGTTAAAAAATTATAAAGAAGTAACACTAACTTTTACGTTTTTAGCTTGTAACTCCTTATAAATTAATGGATTGATATTTTCATCTGTAATGATTTCATCAAGTTCATTAATGTTAGCAAATTGAATAAAACCTACTTTATCGAACTTTGATGAGTCTGTTAATAACGTAATATAATCAGCACATAATAAAATTTGCCGTTTCCATTCTGCATGCAAACTATGTAAGACCGTTAAACCATGTTCAATCGATACACCTGTCGTTCCAAAAAATAGACGATTTACACGAATTCGCTTTAGTTTTTCAATCGCTTCTACTCCATAAAGGGAAGAAGTCGGATGAATACTCGTCCCGCCAAGAACGAGCAATTGGACTTTTTCTTTCGCTAAAAGTGTATTGGCGATTTTTATATCATTTGTAATAACGGTTACGGGAATCTCCCCTAAAAGATTAGCTAACGCTTGTGTTGTACTGCCTCCATCCATTAAAATCGTCTCATTAGGTTTCACGGTTTTAATCGCTTCTTTTGCAATGGCAAGCTTCACATCACTTCGCATGGATTGGCGTTCATCTATTGGAAAAATTCGTGTTTCCTTTTCGGGTAAAACCGCGCCTCCGTGAATTCGTTTTAACAATCCTTGTTTTTCTAACGTTTCTAAATCCACTCGAATTGTTTTTTCAGTTACTGCTAGGCTTGCACTTAATTCTGATACTTTTATAATTTTATTTTCTTGAAGCTCAGCCATTATTTTTTCATAGCGCTCTACTGCTAACATTTGAAAGCCTCCACTCATCATCTCTTCTCCTTATTATCGAACAAAAACGAACAATTGTAAACATTTGTTTAAAGAACAATAGAACCGATTTTAGTTATCGGTTCTATTCTTTCTTATTTTTTCATGCGGATTACGTTCCATGATAGATGGCTAACAAGCGTCTCGAGTGTTCCGTCCTTTATAGTTGCTTTTCCGTTTGAATGTGGTTTTACCGTTTGTTTATGCTTTGTATTCACTGCTTTTAAGTCATCATGTTCTAAAACAAGATGTTCGATAACATTATAGTCTTCAAAACTACGAACATCACAATTCAAGTGAACACTTTCTTCTAAATGGCGATTGATAATAAAAATAGTGACTTCTTCAAGTTCTTCATTATAAACGACGGCACTATCAATATAGGGCACATCCGTAAAATCTTTCGTATCAAACAGAGGCGATGAAATCACCGGCTGCAGTGATAGACCTCTCCCATAAAGCGAGGCATGCATATAAGGATAATAAATCGTTTGTTTCCATGCTGCCCCATTATTTTCCGTCATTATTGGTGCGATAACATTGACTAACTGGGCTAAACAAGCAACTTTCACTCGGTCTGCATGTTTTAAAAATGTGATAAGCAAGCTTCCAACTAATAATGCATCTTCAAAATTATAATGGTCCTCTAGTTGGGGTGGGGCAATTGTCCACGGTTCAATTTTTCTTGTATCGCCATGTGAATGATACCAAACATTCCACTCATCAAAGCTTAAATTTATTTGCTTTTTACTTCGTTTCTTTGCCTTTATATAATCACATGTAGAAATTACGGTTTTAATAAAACTATCCATTTGTAGGGCCCCCGCTAAATAATTCGCTGAATCATTATCGGGATTCGCAAAGTATTGATGTAGTGAAATATAATCGACATGTTCATATGTATGATCTAGGGTTATCGCTTCCCACTCTGGGAATGTCGGCATTTTCGAATGGGAGCTCCCGCACGCCACTAATTCAATCGTTGGATCAACAAGCCTCATTGCTTTAGCTGTTTCTACCGCAAGCCGTCCATACTCATCTGCTGTTTTATGACCGATTTGCCATGGTCCGTCCATTTCATTTCCTAAACACCATGTTTTAATCGCATGTGGTTGTTCATATCCGTGTTGCTTCCGTAAATCACTCCAGTACGTGCCACCAGGGTGATTGCAATATTCAATGAAATTTCTTGCCGCATCAATTCCACGAGTGCCAAGGTTCACGGCCATCATTACTTCCGTTCCTACTTTCTGTGCCCAATCTATAAATTCATTTGTACCAACTTCATTCGTTTCAATTGTGCGCCATGCTAACTCCAGTCTTCTCGGTCTTTCTTCTTTCGGCCCAACTCCATCTTCCCAATTATAAGCAGACACCATATTTCCACCGGGATAGCGAACAATCGGAACTTGTAATCCTTGAACGAGCTCAACGACATCCTGCCTAAACCCATGCTCATCTGCTTTCGGATGAGTCGGTTCATATATTCCCCCATAAACCGCTCTTCCTAAATGCTCAATAAACGAGCCATAAATTCGTTTATCAACTTCGGATATGATAAATTGTTTATCAATGACCATTGATGCTTTTTTCATTGTCATATATACTTCTTCCTCTCCCCATCATTTTTGTTTACCCGCGGAGTAGAGATTCTCCTCCATCAATATAAATTTCAGTTCCTGTGATATGAGCAGACTCGGGAGAAGCTAAAAACTCCACTAAGTCAGCCACTTGTTCAGGTTGACCTGGACCATGCTCTAATGGTTGGTCACCTTCAGGAAAAGAAATTGGTATTTCTATGTTTTTTACACTCGGTGATGCTTCAATACTTTCACCAATATTCGTTTCAATCGCACCTGGACAAATCGCATTCACTCTAATTTTATACTTCGCTAACTCTAGTGCAGCCATTTTCATAAACGCGACTTGACTCGCTTTTGAAGTACTATACGCAGCAAACCCGGCTTGAGAAAACATTCGGTTCCCACTAACAGAGCTTGTAATGATGATTGACCCGCCTTGCATTTTCAAATGAGGAATCGCATGTTTGACGGTTAAAAATGTCCCTTTCACATTAACCGACATCGTTGTATCCCATTCTTCCTCACTCATCGATTCAATCGGAGACAGTGTTCCAGCAATACCGGCATTGGCACAAACGACATCTACTTTTCCCCATTCCGACATAACCTTATTAAAGGCTTGTTGAACATCTTCGCCCTTTGCGATATTACATTGAATAAAGAGTGCTTTTCCTCCATGTTGTTCAATTGTAGATTGAACCTTCACAGCTTCAGACTCATTCAAATCCAGTAGCCCAACATACAGACCGTTTGATGCTAAACGAATCGCACAAGCACGACCTATTCCAGAAGCTGCCCCAGTAATGACAGCTACTTGTATATCTTTCGTCATTTTGAATTTTCCCCCTGTTCACCTAGTATAAGAAAGCGGTATCATTTCTTTAGTATGAAACGGAAGAAGTTCAATTATTTTAACTGTATGAAAAACAAGAGTTCGAATCAATTGCACTTGTTGAGATTCATTACTATTGAAAAGATTTTATTATTTTTTAAATGTTGAGGTCGTAACGGACATCTGTTCCGCTATAGTAATAAAAACAGCTACTTTTCAAATCACTTCGGACATTTGTTCCGCTATTTAAACATTTTTCAGTGGTTTCACTCACTTTTTTTAGGGAATAACGGAATAGATGTCCGAAACTCTTCGTTCTTATACCATTATGAAAGAAATAACGGAACTGATGTCCGAACAATCATGTTAATAAAAGGTGGGAAGAAAATGAACATTGCAATCGCTGGAGGAACAGGGCTAATTGGACGTGCTTTAACAAAATACTTTATCGAGAAAGGACATACCGTGTTTGTTTTAACGAGAAATCCAAGGCCAAACGAACATAACATTCAATATATAAAATGGTTAACCGATGATAGCCACCCCGAACGCGAGCTGAAACCTCTAGATGCTTTTATCAATCTTGCTGGGGAATCATTAAACTCTGGTAGGTGGACCAAAAAGAAAAAAGAAGAAATCATCAATAGTCGTGTTGAATCAACACAAGAGGCGATTTCACTCATGAGTAAACTAGAACAACTGCCATCAGTTTTTATTAATTCATCAGGAATTAGTTATTATGGTGCTTCCTTTGATGCTATTTTTACAGAAGCTTCAGAAACGATTTCTTCGCAAGGCTTTTTAACCGATGTTGCTTACCTTTGGGAAAAAGAAGCAAAAGCCGCTGAAGCTTTAGGCGTTCGCACGGTCATTGCTAGAACCGGAGTTGTTTTGGATAAACAACAAGGAGCACTACCTAAAATGGTTCTCCCCTATCGTTTACTTGCAGGAGGTACGATTGGAAGTGGCAAACAGTGGATTTCATGGATTCACCTCCACGATGTCGTTCGTCTTTTTGAATTTGTCATACAACATAAAGAAATGGATGGACCTGTCAACTTCACATCACCCTATCCTGTCACAATGAAGGAATTCGGAAAAACCATATCCAATGTGCTTCATCGCCCCCATTGGCTACCTGTGCCAGGGGTCGCATTTAAGCTAATATTAGGTGAAATGAGTACACTATTATTAGATGGGCAAAAAGTATTACCTGACAAAGCAAAAAGTCACGGTTTTTCGTTTGAATATCCAGAGTTATCAACGGCTTTACAAGGTATTTATTCCTAGATTTTTATTTCAAAAAATTTCTTGATATTTTTCAAAAATAATTCTTCCCTTTTCCATAAAAACCTTATAATATATAGTAGTAATCTTAAGCATTAGAGCGTATATATAAGTAATACTGTTTATTATTAATCAAATTAGCAGAATTTCCTACAATTATAAGAGTATTCACTAAAATATGGAGTTTTTTTCATGGGAAGGCAATTGGTGCGCCACCAGCTTGGCTGGTCCTAGTGGGTTCGATTCCCACCCCGAATTTGATATTACCAATTATTAAATTCGAGGGTGGCACTAGAACTAGAGCTCTGCCCTCAGAGGGGAGTTTTTACCATGTTGAAAAAAAGGGACATTGCCGATTGCCATGTGTTATATGACTTATTAGTTGACCCAGCTGTTTTTCCATTTGTTCGTCAAAAGGCATCATCTTATGATGAGTTTGTCTTTTTAACAAAACAAACGATCGAAGCTGAAGAACGAGGCGAGTTAATTTCGAGAACAATCCTAGATGAGTGGGGTAATCCAATCGGGACGATTAACTTGTTTGATATTCAACATTCATCTGGTTTTTTAGGGACGTGGATTGGAAAACCATACTTTGGCAAAGGATATAACTCCGTTGCAAAAGATGCCTTCTTTGAAGAGTTGTTTTTTGAACTAGACGTTCAAACTGTTTTTATGCGAATACGAAAAGAAAATATTCGCTCGCAAAAAGCAGCTTTAAAATTACCGTACTGTACGATGGCGAATGAATTACGGCATGATTTATATGAACAATTAAATAAAAATGAAGTGATTTATGATTTATTTCAAATTGAAAAAGACCAATATCATCTTCATATGATGAGAAATCAAACACAATTTGATGAAACCGAGGCAAAAGAAGCATAGCGAAGTGAAAGTGAGAACATAATTCTCCTTTCACTTTTTTTCATGTTTATCGAATACATTTCTCCATACGGTTGATACTAACAGTAATCTATTTACATAGGAGGCCTTTGACATGGAAAGAAAAAAACGTGACCGAGACAATAATAAAACAACTTTAAAAAAAGCCCAAGAAGTAACTTATCAATCCGACTTTAAAGCTGCTGATCGCGCAGCACGAAAATAAGAATAAAATCTCACAGTTCACACAACAATATAATCGCAAACTAATAAACAGTAAGGAGGTATTCACATGGATAAAAAGAAAAATAAAAAAGAAGCTCCTGCTATCCAAGGTGCTTATGATGAAGTTGAATACTCAGCTGAATTAGCCGATGCTGATGATATTGAAGCAAATGAACGAGCAGCCGCAGCTGACAGAAGAGCGCAAAACCGTAAAGACAGTTAATACTTGCATGGTAGGAGTTTAATTCATTAGTGAATTGAACTCCTTTAATTATGAAGGCTGTCTTTCATCTCCCTTATGAAAGACATAACTACAACGAATTTCACCCAAACTGTCCTTCATCTCCCTTATGAAGGACATAACTACACTGAATTTCACCCAAAGTGTCTTTCATTATCCTTATGAAGGACATAACTACAACGAATTTCACCAAAAGTGTCTTTCATCATCCTTATGAAGGACATAACTACACTGAATTTCATCAAAACTGTCCTTCATCTCTCTTTTGAAGGACATAACTACAACGAATTTCATCAAAACTGTCCTTCATCTCTCTTTTGAAGGACAAAGCAACAACCAATTTCACCTAAACTGTCCTTCATTAAACTTCATGCTGAAACTACTGTTTTACTAGGATTCGTAGTTTTTCTATTTCGTTTTATTCGTTCTCCACTCAGTCATTATCAACAATTCTCATTCTTTGTTGAACCTCGTATTTTTTTGTCGAGATTGTTTTTTACCGAATTCCCTTTTCTTTTTCTACTGATTTACATCTCTGAAAACCCTATATATAGCAATGGTTCCACTTTGTTTTTACATATAATCCCTATTTTGAATATGAGAGAAAACATAACAATTCATAAGGAATTTGTAAGAGCGCGGTCCTTATGTTACTTGAACACGCATTAGTCGTGCTCATCCCGAATTATCACGGCAAAACTGGTTTGATTAAAAGCAACGACCCCTTTATCATAAAATAATGTAAAAGCATTAGAAAAACTTGGGTAAACACTTGCACCAAGAATACTTTGTGGAGCCATGATGTTTTTCTAATCAAACTCTTCTTTAAAAAAATTATTAAAAATCGAAGGAGGAAATTGTTATTATTACCACTACTGTAGGTGATGTGAAATGAATGGAAATACAACAACCGTAACCCCTCTAACCATTGAAAAACCAACTGTAGAAGACGGGGCAGCAATGTGGGAACTCGTGAAAAATTCCACATTAGACTTAAATTCATCTTATAAATACATTATGATGTGTGAATTTTTTGCTGAAACGTGTGTCGTTGCAAAAGAAGATGACAAAGTTGTTGGGTTTGTCACTGCTTTCATCCCTCCTGAACGCCAAGACGTCGTATTCGTATGGCAAGTTGGTGTCGATGCTTCACAACGTGGTAAAGGAGTCGCTTCAAAACTCTTACATGAACTGCTTTCTCGAGAAGCGTGTAAAGATGTCCGTTATTTAGAAGCTACTGTAACTCCGACAAATCAAGCTTCCCAATCATTATTCCGTCGAATCGCTCGTGATTTTAACACAGATTGCTCGGTATATGATTGCTTCCCTGAAGAGTTATTCCCAGGTGATGACCATGAAGCTGAATTGACATTCCGTGTTGGGCCAATCGAAAAATAAACAGCGCTCATAACGCTACCGTTTTTATTTGAAATAGGAACGCGATTCCTATCAAAATACCAAGGAGGAATAATAAAGGATGAATACAAACGACCTAAGCATTTTTGAAAAATTAGAATCAGAAGTACGTAGTTATGTTCGAAGCTTTCCAAAAGTATTTAACAAAGCAAAAGGGTATAAAATCTGGGACGAAGCAGGAACAGAATATATTGACTTTTTTGCTGGAGCTGGAGCCCTAAATTACGGACATAATGACCCGAAAATGAAAGCAAAACTCGTTGACTATATTTTAAATGATGGTATTGCCCATTCTTTAGATAAAGCAACAACAGCAAAAGCTGAGTTTTTAACAAAGTTTAATGATGTCATTCTTAAGCCGCGTAATCTGGAATACAAAGTAATGTTTCCAGGACCAACAGGAACAAACACGGTCGAAAGTGCGTTAAAATTAGCAAGAAAAGTAACAGGTAGAACTGATGTGATTAGTTTTACAAATGGATTCCACGGTATGACAATTGGTTCATTGTCAGTAACAGGAAATTCATTCAAACGAAAAGGTGCAGGTATTCCGTTACAGCATGTTGTAACAATGCCATATGATAATTTCGTGAATGAAGATCTCGACACTCTGGAGTATCTCGAACGTTTCTTAGAAGACAATGGTAGCGGAGTTGCAATTCCAGCAGCCATGATTCTCGAGACAGTCCAAGGTGAGGGCGGCATCAATGCAGCTAGATTCGAGTGGCTAAAACGTGTAGAAGACATTTGTAAACGTTGGGGTATCCTTCTCATCATTGATGATGTGCAAGCTGGCGTTGGCCGTACAGGGACTTTCTTTTCTTTTGAAGAAGCTGGTATTTCTCCTGACATCATTTGTTTATCAAAATCCATTGGTGGCTATGGCTTACCGTTAGCACTAACATTATTCAAGCCAAAATATGATATTTGGGAGCCAGGTGAGCATAACGGAACATTCCGTGGAAATAACATGGCTTTCGTTACAGCAACAGAAGCTCTTACGTATTGGGAAGATGCTTCATTTGAAAAAGAAGTAAAAGAAAAATCACAAAAAATCACAGCTTTCTTAGAAAACATCGTAAAAAAATATCCTGAAATTAAAGGTGAAGTTCGCGGACGTGGTTTCATGCAAGGAATCGCTTCGAATGTTGATGGTTTTGCGAGTAAAGTCGCAAAAGAAGCATTTGAACGAGGATTAATCATGGAAACATCTGGACCAAAAGATGAAGTCTTTAAATTATTCCCTCCGATAACGATCGATAACGAAGGGTTAGAAAAAGGATTTTCCATCATTGAGGAAAGTGTAAAAGCATTAGTAAATAGTAAAGAACCTGTTATTTCCTAATAAACGATTTCATAATGGAGGCTGCAAATCATGAAAGTAGTAAAACTAACAGATATTATTGGAACAGACCAAGATATTGAAGGCGGTAATTGGAATAGTCGACGCTTAATTTTAAAGAAAGATGGAATGGGTTACTCTGTCCATGATACGATTATCCGTGCTGGGACTGAAACTCATATTTGGTACCAAAATCACTTAGAAGCCGTATACTGCATTGAAGGTGAAGGCGAAGTTGTCACATTAAAAGACAATAAAGTTCACCCTATCTCAAAAGATACATTATATGCGCTTGATGAGCATGATGAGCACCTATTACGTGCTAAAACAGATATGAGAATGGTATGTGTATTTAACCCGCCAATTACAGGTCGTGAAGTTCATGATGAAAATGGCGTTTATCCTGTAGATGAAGATTAATCTCTAATTATATTTATTTTAAAAAGATTGGGTTTGTGCCCAATCTTTTTTTGTGTGTTTTCATAGTGATGTTTTATTTTTCAGTGAATAACTGAAACGATTCAGTCTTTCCATCACATTTAAAAGTTATGGACATAGGGGATCTTTTCTTGTCTTTTTATCATTCAAGTCAGAACCCTCTTGTACAAACATCCCTTCCTTGCAATCCCCCTTATATTGGCGAAGTTATACGTACTTTTTTTCCTTTGTTTTTACTAAACTTTAACCACACTATTATTTTCCACATTATACATGATGGAGAATATTAATCACTATGACAGTTACTATTATAAGGGGGAGAGTGCACATTTTACATTTACACCGTGTTGTTTTATGTAAAGCAACCTTTACAGTAAAGTTTCCTTTACGTTATAATAGTGTAGAGAGTAGAGAGGATTGTTTATATATGAAAAATCGAATGAAACAATTAAGGCAGGAAAATGGAATTTCTCAGGAACGAATGGCAGAAATGTTAGGGGTGTCTCGGCAAACAATCATCTCAATTGAAAAAGGCCGTTACAATCCTTCATTACCACTCGCTATTCAAATTGCTCGTTGTTTTAACACAAATGTAGAACAAGTTTTTCTTTTAGAAGATGAAGATGAGTAGTTTACTTTTATAGGGGGGGATTATAATGCAACTGAGTAGTAAAGTAGGAAGAAGGTTTTTCTTAATATGTGGTTTTCTTTTCTTGTTTTATAGTCTGTTAATGGGTTTTGCGAGTATATCAACAGGAGCTTTCTTTGCTGGATATGAGCTTGTTTTCTTAAGTTCCACAGTTATGGCTTTTTGCCTAGCTTATCTTTATCCGCAATTTAAATAAAATGATGAACGTTCAAAGAAAATACGAGAAAGAGGAATGTTCATTAGCTATTTTTTCATTTTAGGTTATATGATTATTCTGATGGCACTTTTTCAATTTGAAATCATTAACTTAAATGGTTATCAAACAGTTAGTGTATTAACAGCATTAACAATAAGTACAGTATTCAGTTCATTTGTTGTATTGTCAAAGCGTTACTAGAGAGCTGTTCTTTTAAATGAGAAAAGCTTGGGAGGAACCCAAGCTTTCTTTGCAGTATTTTATTAAAAAATGTGCTATTCTAATGAATTCTCTTTTTCACTCGGATAATCAATTGAATTCGCTATTTCAACTAACCGTTCTGGTGTTACTTTTTTAGAAAGAGCTTTCGGAATACTAAGCATATATTGCCAGCCATCTCTTTCAAACGCAAGACCAACAATGGATTCAGAAATGGTAAGAAATACAGCCTCGTTTCCGTTTTTTAAGTGATATCGATTTATGATGCGTTTATCTTTGATTTTAAGTTTATGTTTTATTGGTTTAACAAAGATAAAATAATGATTTTCTGGAGAGCTATCGTGAATATACTCCAATTCAAGAGAATCATTCATTTCACCCTCAAAATCATTAAATCTGCCAAAATGATGAGTAAAACTTATAGGTGGAAGTCTAAGAGGTAATTTGAAGCCTTGGTCAAAATGTTGTTCAAATTCTTTGACCGCTTCTTCAATTGTTTTATAGCCAATTTCAGGGTACATTTCTTCATATGCTTTATCTTCACTGATTGTAATTGCGAAAATTTTCATACTATCCTCTTCAAAAAAATGGGAGGTAAAGATAAGTATGACAAGGAAAACAATCTTCTTCAATTTACATCACCCTATTACTTATATACTTAGGGTTACTTTTCACTAAGTTATAAAAGATTATTCATTGTTAAACTATTTAAGACGGACTCGCATTGTATCCTCAATTCGCTCAGGATAATCACTAAGTTCAATCATAATAATGTCTTCTTCACCATTGTGGGTAACAGGAAATGAATGTTTTACGACTAATGGATTTTCAGTGTATGCCATTGACCAGCCTTCAACACTTCCTATCTCTTTTCCGTTTTTATCTTGAACTGAATGTCCAAAAATACTAAACTGACCTTCTCTATCATAAAACTCATCATACTCTACATGAAAAATTAAATTGGAATATGAAGAATGATTCTCTACATCAACGAGAGAAATGGCATCAGGTCCGGCTATTATTTTTCCTTCTTTCAAGTTCACGGTAACCTTTGCATCTTTCTTGTCTAATGCGCGAATTCGAGTTACTTCTAAATAAAGCTCTTTTGCCTTCGCAAAATAACTACTTTCCATGTACAATGTTTTCTTCTCACCATCTTCTTTTCCTACAACACCATTCGTTAAAGGTTTCCATCGGTCTCCTTTTTCATTGACTACACTTATCTCCTCAAAGGAAAACAAATGTTTGGAATTCGATTCTGGTATTGTTAACTCTAAACTCATTAATGTAGGATGGATTGTGGCTTGTTCAATCACAATCGTCTGCTCTGCAAATAAAACTGTTTCATCTATTTTATATGTCTCTTTTTTCGCTAAAAATGCTTCTTTCTCAACCGGAATCACAAACTCCCAAATCGAGTCACTTTTTCCCTCTTTCGTTTTGTGTTCTACTGCCATCCCGCTTTTGATCTCCAATTGCTCTGGGATTTCATCAGCATTGCGAATATTAATATCAATTGTTCCATACACCACTTCTTCCTTTTCAATATCAGAAAATCCACCGTAGCTTAGTCCAGCGATAAAAGAGTCTGGTGATATTGAAAATTGTTCCCCAAATGATAGATGGGAATATCCCGCTTTATTTTCAATCGAATAAAACAACACTAACCTCGCCTCATCAATTGTCATCCCTTCCACCGTTACCTTAATTCCATCATGCTCATCACTCACACCAAGAGGAATTGCATAATCATGTTCAATGGCGACTTGCAAGCCTTTGTCGTAATGAACAAGTTCGACTAACCATTTACCACCAGGAACTTCACTTACAAAAGCTGCAAATGTTGGAGATACACGAATTGACGTCACCATTATTAATAGGAAGAAACTCGCCGTTAGCAATACCCATTTCTGTTGTCTTTTTCTCTTTTTTTCTTTCGTTGCTTTGTATAGTCCTGCTTGAATAAAATGATTGATATTGGCTGGTAGCGATTGTTGATTTAACTTTGCCGCGATTTCAAGCATTTCACGTTCTTTGTCATTAGGCACGTAAGTCACCTTCCTTCCATTGTCCTTTTAGTTCATTTATGGCTTGGTGAATCCATGTTTTTATCGTTCCTTCAGGTTTTTCTAGCACTCTTGCTATTTCTGGAATCGTTAAGTCCTGAAAGTAACGAAGAATGAGAACATGTTGATATTCACTTCTAAGCTTTGTAATTTGAATTTGAACATCTAGTGTTAAAGCATGGTTGTCTTGATAACTTGGTTGTTCAACCTCAGCAAACGTGATTACTTTGCCTTTTTTCTTTTGTTCATCAATGCAATAATTAATTAAAATTCGGATAAGCCACGTGGAAAAGTATGAAGGTTGTTTTAGCTTTTTAATTTGTTTAAACGCCCGATATGTTACCTCTTGCAATGCTTCTAAGGCCTCTTGTTCATTTCTTAAATAGGAGAGCGCTATCCGGTATAGCTTTTCTTTGTTCAATATCATGAGTTCATAAAAGGCTTCCGAATTCCCTTTTTTCGCTTGGACGACTAATTGCTCCATACATGATTCCCTCTTTCTTAACATCTATCTATATATTAGACTAAACGCTTCTGAAAAACGTTTTTATTTTTTTGTAATCAATTTTCTATTAAATAGAATGCTAGTACCTATTCATGTAGAATGGCTATTCTTGCTTGTTACTCATTTTCTTTCTGTTCTGTCCTTCATCGCCCTTATGAAGGACACTTCTCTCTCTTTTTCACTCTGTTTTGTCCTTCATTCCCCTCATGAAGGACACTTCTCTCTCTTTTTCACTCTGTTCTGTCCTTCATCGCCTTTATGAAGGACACTTCTCTCTCTTTTTCACTCTGTTTTGTCCTTCATTCCCCTCATGAAGGACACTTCTTTCTCATTTTCACTTTGTTTTGTCCTTCATTCCCCTCATGAAGGACACTTCTCTCTCTTTTTCACTCTATTTTGTCCTTCATCGAACCCTATAACACACAATTCAAATGTCCCTTCCCATTCCCACAAAAAAAGACTCACCACAAAAGGGAGTCTTTCTATCTGTTACAGCTTAAATTCATTAATTCGTTGTTGTAGTAACTCAGAAGATTGTTGTAGGTTGTTGGCTAAGTCTAGTAGCTGTTGGATTGACTTTA
The DNA here is from genome assembly GCF_022812285.1 of Alkalihalobacillus sp. LMS39. NCBI lineage: Bacteria > Bacillati > Bacillota > Bacilli > Caryophanales > Bacillaceae > Alkalihalobacillus > Alkalihalobacillus sp. LMS39. Next base: position 935,582 of record NZ_CP093300.1, on the reverse strand, counting down.
TTTGCTCATCTGCGGTGGCCGACACTTGTTCGGTGCTTGCTGATGTCTCTTCACTAATGGCTGACATATCTTCGATGGAGGCAAGCATGCCGTCTTTTTTCAGTTCAATTTCTTTAATATATTGAGCAATGTTCTCTGTTTTCTCTGTTGTATTTTGAACGGCTTTGGATATTTGGGCAAACGATGCTTTTGTATCGTTTACTGATTCGTTTTGAGTTTCGATTGTTTCTTTTAATTCCCCCATCGAGGAAATCGATTTTTGCACTTCGCTTTGAATTTCGCCAACGATCCCGGCAATATTCGTTGCGGAACTTGCTGATTGTTCTGCTAGTTTTCGAACTTCATCAGCGACAACTGCAAACCCTTTTCCATGCTCTCCCGCTCTTGCTGCTTCAATTGAAGCGTTTAAAGCTAATAAATTTGTTTGGGCAGCCAAATCCGTAATCATATCTGTTATGGCACCAATTTGGGCTGATTTTTGTTGTAACAGTTCAATCGCATGTAATGTTTCTTGGTTTTTCATTGTTCCTTCTTTCGATAACTTTTCAAGCACTTCCACATTTTCGTGGCCATCTTTGCTTAATTTTCTTGTTTCTATTGCAAGTGTTGCTGAGGCATTCACATCTTCTAATAGTTGTTTCACCATACTTCCTAATTCAAAAACCATTCGATTATTTTCCTCGGCTGACAGGGCCTGCGTACTTGCACCTGTTGCAATTTCTTCAATCGCTTGTCCGATTTCTGTAGATTGAGTCGTGAATGAGTTTATATTTTTCATTAACTCTTCTGTCATCTCAGAAACATTCGTTGTATTCGTTGATACTTCTGACGCTAAGCTTTGAAGCTCAGTAATTGCTGTATTAAAGTTATTCCCTAAATACGCAAACTCATCGTTTCCTTTCAGTTCGATGCGAGTACGTAAATCACCTTGTCCGACTTTTTCTAACCCTTCATTTAATATAGTCATACGCTTTGAAATCGTTCGTACTAGCCAAATGATGACGCAAATACCAACGAGAAACGTTAGAAGCAACGTTACCATTGTTTTTTGTTGAATGTTTTCTCTCATTAAAACGGCGAATTCATTTAGTTCAAAATCAATAGCAAGGACGCCTATTGTTTCACCTTGACTATTAGCTAATGTCTTCGCTAATGTTACCGTCGAATCTCCACTTCCAGCATCAATATAAGGCTCTGTCCAAACTAGTTCATTTGGATTTTCCATCGCCTTCATATACCAATCTCGTTCTCTAGGGTCATATTCATTTAAATTCACTTCTGGTGGAAGTTCTGGTGATAAATACAATTCCCCATCGCTTGTTCCCATATATAAATTTTTAATAAAACGATTTTGACTGCCTTCTCCAAAATAAGTGATATAAAATTCAGTTTTGTTATCGTCGTTTGCGACTGGCATATTCGTGTATTGTTTAGTTGATTGTGGAAAAGCAAAAGTTTTGTGCTGCACTTCTTCTTGTTGTGACGTAATTGTCATTAAATCTTCTGCTTCTTTAAACACTTTTTCTATTGAACTATCTAGTGCCTTTAACTCATCTACAGTTCCTGTAATTGAAGTATAGTTTAATACTTTCATTTCATTATACATAATTATTCCTTGTATAAGTCCTGGCACGAGTAGCGCTAATACAGCAACGATAATAATTTTCCCTCTTATCCCTCTTAGTAAATTCATAATTCACCTCTGTGTAATTTAGTATTTTATCCCTATGAAATTAGTAGTGTAATTTCATTTTAACCCAAAACCTTCAAATTTTCGACACTTTTGTCTGATTTTTTAAAATATTTCAGATAGTTTATTTATTCGAACAACACCAAACCCCTTCCTCCACAAAGGAGAAAGGGGTTTCATTTTCTGTCATATTTTTTTAAAAAATTACTTCTCTTCTGTCCTAGCTTTACCTTTTTCAGTAACAGCAAATGAGCGTTTCATCGTTTTTATTTTATCAACTGGGCGGAATCGTAATGCGGACCAATCTTCATCAATCGCGATTTGACGAACAGGTTCAAATCCTTCCTCCGCAAGCAAAGCAGCCACCGTATCCCGGCTACAATTTGACCCTTTATACTTTTTTGAGGATTTCTTCGGATAGCATAACCACAATAGTCCATCCTCTTGTAAAAATGGTAGCACTTGTTGTGCTGCTTCTTTAATCGTTTCATTGCTTATTCCAAAAACTTGAATGAAACCATAAGTCTCATTTTTTCTTTCTTGATCAACTGTCATATCGAACTCTTTCATTGTCGTTTCATACTCAGTTGGAGCTTGCAACACTAGTAATGACATTGTTTCACTTTTCACTTGTAATTTCTTTAATAATGGGTGAATGTCTGGCAAAGGTCTCATCCTTTTCATTTTTCTCCTAGTGTAGCTTTTCTTATTTGCCAGTGCAAGTGTCCCTCATAGTTTACGCTACTTCATCTTCAAACCGTGTAAACAATAAATGATGTTCAAGGTTAATATGTTCAATTACGTTTTTATCAAAATGTTCTAGTTTCATATAGGTTAACTTGTACGTTGGGCAAACTTCAGAAGGCGGTTTGAAACCATTCGTAATTCTTCTTAATTCTTTAAGTAAATCAATGATAAGTTCAAACTCTTTCCTTAACTCACAAATCGTTTGTAGAGTAATCAAAAGTGAGCTTGCATCTTTTGTTTGTTCATATAATTTGATTTTCGTAAACACCGCCGTTTCTTCTTTTATTATATGGTACTCCAACTCAAACTGTAATTGGTGAAAATTGAAATATAACTCATGAAGCTCGGAATGTATAGTGCCATAGTCTTGAAGTAATTTAGTAATGAACGGGCTTATCTCCAGTACTAATTGTTGCAATGCTATATGTTGTCTCTCAGCTTGTTTCATTAATTGAGTATAAGTGATTTCTTCAATAAAAAACCCCATTTTATTCCCCCATTCCAGCAATACTCTTATTATACTGTAACCCGTTTTAAACGACTGTGATTCGTATCACGGCATGAATATTTTCTTTACTGTTAAATGATAGAGAGATGATGATTATTGGAGGCGGTATTATGGATTTTCAATTTGGAATGTCTGTTTATTCTGGACCGTTATGTAAAGCTCTTTCTTTATTAAAACAAGAACACGGACCTCTTCGAAAACAAATGGTTATCTGAAACTGAAAAAGAAGATTTACTTCAAGCCTTTTCAATGTAAAGCGTTAATCCCTCCTTCGTTTATATCGTTAGACTATTTCTTTTTACATTTGGTAATAATGAAATATTGAACGATGTTAGAAACAAGGAGGAATACACCTTTGAAAATTATTATGTATATCATGATATCGTCTTTTCTTTTACTTACCGTAGCTTGTGGTCAAGTAAATGAAACAGAACCAAACACAACGGCCCAACGAGAACAAACAACAGAAAATGGAGAACGTCTCGGTATTCCTGGTGGGGAAGCGCAGACTACATACGAACAAGCCGAACAATTAACATTTTCTGAAGTTATCGAAGAGTATAAAGTACTCGATTCTTATCAAACCGACTCTCCTGGAACAGGGCTTGGGGAAGGAATGGAAATTATTCATCGTAACAAAGATGCATTGTTAGCTAAAGGCCACCAAGGATATGCGGTTGAGTATTATCAGTTGCTTACTATAAATGAACAAGAGCGAAAGATTGTTATTACCCATCGCTTTTATGAAGATAGTGATGAATTTGCAACGATTGAAACGTATACGAACAAGAATGAAATGAAAGAAGCGGTGGAGTGGGTTCAATCTCAACCATCTAATGAACAACGGTTATACTTTAGTACTGATGAATCCGCTCAACCGACGTTAATTCTTCTTCCTGCTGATGATGTAAGTGAAGAGGAGATTAAAGCAATCGAAGTCGTAGTCAATGATACAACTTATATTTTCGGGAAACATATTGGCCTTGCTTATATCCATTATCATAGTGACGAAATCATTATGCTATACGGAGAAGGGACTTATGCAACAAACTATGATTTATTAGAAGGATAACTTCATCAAAAGAAACGTCTCAAAAGGAATGAGCCTTTTGGGACGTTTTTCACTACTTTAATATTTTCTTTAGCTGTTCAATTTCTTCTTCAGATAATGTAATCCCTTTTCCCATTTTTTCATGGTTCGGTGCCCATTCTCGAATATCATATTTCGGTGGTCTGTCGTTCCAGCTAATTAAATTCACTTCTTTTTGCCAGCCCTTTGCAGACGTTGATAACACTCCTAAAGTTTCAATTATCTCATATTTAATCTCTGCCATCTTATCAATTCCTTCCTTTCCGCTCTCCACTTTATTCTTCCATAATTATCGTACCACATAGTAAGAAACTGAATCAAAATCAGACACCTTTTACAGAATCTTTAGGAACAAGAAAAAAGTGAGACTTCTTCGTATGATAATACGAGAAGACTCACCCGGTAGTATACACGTCTTAAATTTTTACTGACTCACCTGATAATTTCCATTGCTTTCTCCAACCTGCTTGTGCAACGAGGAGTAATCCTAATGCAACTAAAGCAATGAGGGAAAATGTAATAAAGCCACTTGCATACGTCCCTGTCATGTCTTTTAATGTTCCTAAAATATTTGGTAAGAAAAAGCCTCCAATTCCACCAGCAGCACCAACAATTCCCGTCACCATTCCAATTTCCTTTTGAAATCGTTGTGGTACAAGTTGGAAAATAGCACCATTTCCCATACCAAGACATCCCATACCGATAAATAAAATAACAGTAACTAACGCTAATGGCGGTAGGAATGCAACACCTGCCATACATACAGCTACACCAATGAATAAAAACTGAAGTAAACGAACACCACCAATTTTATCAGCGATATAGCCTCCTACAGGTCGGAGAAAACTACCAGATGCAACAATTAAAGTTACGAAATCACCAGCACGAACTCCACTTACGCTATATTGTGTTACAAAAAAGTAGCTTAAAAAGCTAGCTAACCCGACAAATCCACCAAATGTTACACTATAAAGCAAGCAAAAATATAATGTATCTTTTTCTTTGAAAACAGCAAAATATTCCTTTAGAGGTTTTGGTGCTGGTTGATTCGGCGGTTCTTTGGCAAGAAATATATAAGAGAGTAGCACTAGTCCTAATGGGATAATCGCAACACCGAAAACTCCATTCCAACCAACATACTCTGCAATACGCGGTCCGAATAAAGTGGCTAATAATGTTCCGCTATTTCCTGCACCTGCAATCCCCATTGCTAACCCTTGTAAGTGTGGAGGATACCAACGACTTGCCATAGGAAGAGCCGCTGCAAAACTCGCGCCTGCTACCCCTAGTAATATTCCGATTAGAAATAATTCGGTGACCGTGTGTCCAAATAACCAGCCCCATAATAACGGTATCATTGTAACGAGCATTCCACCAATGGCGGTCTTCTTTGGTCCAAAACGATCTGTTAACACCCCCATCACAATTCGGAAAAATGACCCAGCTAATATGGGTATAGCGACAATTAACCCGACTTGACCCGCTGTAAGTCCAAAATCAGCAGTAATATACACTCCTAATGCCCCTAGTAAAACCCAAATCATAAAGCTAATATCAAAGTATAAAAAAGACGAAAGCAAAGATGGAGCGTGACCACTTTTCTTTAATTCAGATAGTTTCATATCTCATCACCTCAATTTTATATTGAGTTCATTATTACAGAAGATTCTAACAACTACAGTAAATATGTCAGCATTACTTACAATCATTTTTAAAACTCATGACAATAGCCTATAATTTCCGTTGTTAATTTCATGTATACTTATCTTAAGATGAAAGGATGGTGCCACGATTGGTTGCTACAATTGCGCTAACAAAAAATATAAACATCAAAGATGGTTCTCATATTCTTTATTTCTTTAATTCTCCTGAAAAATATATCGAAAATGCTTTGTCATTTATTCTTACAGCAAAGTCTCTTGGACAAGCTGTTGTATTTATAGATAATGAGTATCATACTAATACAGTTCAACATGCCCTCTTGCAATATGTGGATGAGACAGAAATTCAAGAATGGGTTACTTTCATAAATCAAGAACACTTCTATGGGACAAAAATGGATTTTCAGTTTGAACAAGTGTTACGGAATTTTAAAAATGTGGTCAAGCCATTTTTATCAAAGCAAATCCCTGTTCGAGTGTGGGGATATATTGATTGGAAAGAGCAGCCTGATATCGAGGAAAAACTGAACTCTTTTGAATGTGAATGTGATTTAACAATTAATGAAATGGGTTATATTACAGTTTGCGCCTATAACGGGAGGAAAGTACCAGCTTATATCCAAACGGAAATGATGCGTAACCATGAATTTATTATGACGGATACAGATTTGGCACCTTCCTCACTATACCATAAATCTGAACATTTGATTTATCCATCATTATCCATTCAAAATAGCATCGAATCAGAAATGGACTTTTATAAGCAAAAACTCGATTTTATTCATGTCGTTGCCCATGAAGTGCGGAACCCCCTAACTGTCATAAAGTCTTTTGCTACGATTATAAAGTCTGAGATTGATAATCCTGATATTAAAGAGAAACTAAGTGTTATCGAAGACTATTCCATTGCCATTGATCATGAAATTCATCATATTATTCAAACCGAGCAAATGCTAACGATTGATACTTTTTGGAAGAAAACAGCCATACCTGTGCTTCCAACGATTCATGATGTCCTCCATGTCATGGATGTAAAAGCTCGGACTCAAAATATCAAATTTGATTATACATTACAGATTGATGAAAACGTTATAATTAATGGGAATGCAATGGGCTTTAAGTTAATTATTTCAAACTTATTAAGCAACGCCATCAAGTACAGCCATGAAGGAGAATCAATTTATTTACATAGTTATAAAGACTCAGAGTTTCTTTATATTGAGGTCGTTGATAATGGGGTAGGCATGTCGGGTGATCAGTTAAATCGTTTGTTTGAAAAATATCAAAAAACAAATCAAGAAATTGCCGGCCAAGGCATCGGCCTTTATATGGTTCATAAGCTAGTGGAACATTTCCATGGTGTCATACATGTGACTAGCGAATTAGGCTTAGGAACAAGAATTGTTGTTACATTTCCATATCAGTTAAAAATATAAAAAGCTTGCATTTGCAAGCTTTTTATATTTCACGACAAAATTAAGCCTTCTTCAAATTGTTTGGAATTCCCCAGCACCCTTACCCTTTTAAAAACGTCAATGCTTCTTCGAACGTTTCAAAATGAAATTCATTTTGATGACTTGACTCACGTGCTGTTCGTTTTAATTGAAGTTTTGCAATTGTTCCATTTACAATGACAGCAGCGCGCTTCATTCCTTTTTGTAATAACCATTGTTGGTGGTCTACTAGTTTCTTTTGCGATTCAGGAATCATGACAGAAACATCCACCATATCTACGATTACATCAAACTCATTTGTATGTAAACTAGTAATTTCCTTTTCTAGTTTCGTATTGGCAGCTTCAATATCTTCGGGTGTCACCTTTCCAGACCATTGAATAGCAATTATTTTTTTTGTTCTGTCTTCAACTTGCACATTCCACATTTTCATTTCCTCCTACAATATAAATATAAAATCATTATACAAACATTATACAACATGAACACCACTACTTCAAGACTATATAATTAACTAATACAACCAAAAAAAGGGAAATAATTAGTATCATAATACTAAATAGTTCCCTTTTTATCATAACTTCAAACCTATTTAATTTTTTTACAAGTTTCCCTCACAATAATTTTTGTAGGGACTAATATATGCTTTTTCATAATATCAGGATTTTCTAGCATTTCAAGCGCAGCTTTGGAGGCTTCATATCCAAGTTGAAAAATGTTTACATCAACGGTTGTTAGTGGCGGACTTGCTAATTCAGAGATTAACGTATTATTGAAATTTGCTACACTAATATCATCCGGAACCTTGATTTGCTTGTCTCGTAACGCACTTAAAACACCTAGAGAAACGAGCTCGTCCGCAACAATGAAGGCGGTCGGTGGTTCCGATAATTTCATGATTTCATCTACTGCTTTTCGTCCCTCTTCCCTACTTAAACTAATATGCTTAATATATTCTTTTCGAATATCAAGTTGGGCGAAAAATAATGCTTCCTGAAACCCTTTTAACCGGTTTTTTGTCACTTCATATTTAATATCACCCGTAATAAAAGCAATCCGTTTATGACCTAACTGTATTAAATACTCCGTAAGTTCTCGTGAAGCCTTGTAATTATCATTGTCTACATACATCACATTATCTGGGTCATGAAACGGTTTTCCTATTAACACAAATGGAAAGTTCTTCTCATGTAAATAAGGTACAACCGCATCATCACTACTAGAATATAACACGATAATGGCATCTACTTTTCTTCCTTGCACCATTTGCACAACATCATTGTAAATTTCTTCTTTCGATTCTCCAGTTGTGAGTGTAATACTATATTCTTTTAAATGGCAATAGGCACTAATGCCACGAATGACTTCTGGGAAGAAAGGATTATAAAGGGAATGTACAGTTGAGCTTGGCATTACAATTCCGATCGTTTTTGTTGATTTTATCGCTAAATTCCGAGCATTCACATTAATATGGTAACCCATTTCATCCATGATTTTTCGGACTTTCCGTTTTGTTTTTTCGCTAATTTGAGGACTATTTGCGATAACTCTGGAGACCGTTGATGGGGCAACTTGTGCCTTTTTTGCAACGTCTTTTATCGTTACTGACATATCATTCAACCTTTCATACAACAACTTCATATTTTACGAGGAATTAGCTATCATTCTATTATAATCTAAAAAGGACGAAGGGTCATTCCCATCGTTCCTTTTTACTAATAATCGTATTTATTTAACCGCTCCATCAGCTACACCTTTAATAATTTGCTTTTGCGCAAAGAAATAACCGATAATAACTGGTAAAATTGAAATTGTTAATCCCGCTAGTGCAAGATGCCATTGTTTCGTATATTCTCCAAAGAAGTAAAATAATCGCAACGGAATCGTCAACATTGCCTCATTATTAATAACAAGTGAAGGAAGTAAATAGTCATTCCAAATCCAAATTGTATTTAGAATCCCTACCGTTATAGCGATTGGCTTTAACAAAGGAAAAATGATAAACCAAAATACTTGTAGTCGATTACAACCATCAATGGTTGCTGCTTCATCTAAAGATTTTGGAATCGAATTTAAAGCACCATGGAACAAGAAAATCGATAAACTACTTCCAAAACCTAAATACATAAAAATTAACCCGTATTGGTTGAGCATATTTGCACTCCCAAAAATTGAAACTAAAGGAAGCATAACCGATTGAAATGGAATTAACATAGCAGCCACAAACATTAATAAGAAAAATGAGCTTAGTTTGCTTTTTTGTCGACTTAAAGCATAAGCCGCCATTGATGCAAAGATGATAATAATTGCAACACTACTCACTGTAATAAATGCCGAATTAAAAAAGGTTTTCATAAAATCTAAACGTTCAAATGCTGTAACATAGTTTTCAAATGTAAACTCTTCTGGCAGCTTAATCGTATCAGCGAAAATTTCTCGTTTCGATTTAAAAGAGTTCACCATCATTAAATAAAAGGGAGAAAGCCAGACAAGAGCTAATAGGACGCCAAAAATTTCTAGAGTGAAGTTTTTCTTTCTTCTTTTTTTCGTTCGCCCACTCACTTGAACCGACTTTGTTTCTGTCGCTAATTGACTCATTATAGCTCAACCTCCCTCTTTTTATTGTAATACACTTGTGTTAATGAAATTGCAGCGACAATGATAAAGAAGATTACGGCTTTTGCTTGGGCATAAGCCATTTGGTTCGCTGAAAAAGCAGTATTAAAAATCTCCATCGCTACCATTTGTGTAGAGTTATATGGTCCTCCACCTGTTAATGATAGGTTTTGGTCATATAATTTAAATGCATTGGACAATGTTAAAAACATACTAATCGTAAAAGCAGGTGCGACTAAAGGAAACGTAACATGGAAAAAGCGTTGAACACTGTTGGCTCCATCAATTTCTGCTGCCTCAATTAATTCTTGAGGAACGCCTTGCAAATACGCAATATAAATAATCATAATATAACCTGACATTTGCCAAACCATTAAGATGACAAGTCCCCAAAATCCAGTTGTTGGGGTGGATAGCCAGCCTTGTAATCCTACAATTCCAAGCGCAAATCCGACACTATCAAATACGCGAATAAAAATGAACTGCCAAATAAATCCAAGAATTAATCCACCAATTAAGTTAGGCATAAAGAAAATCGTTCGTAAAACATTACTTGAACGAAGCTTTTGAGTAACGAGTAAAGCTAATGACAGCCCAACCACATTAATTAATAACACAGATACTACAGAAAACTTCGTTGTAAACCATAGTGAATTAATAAAGTTACTATCACTAAACAGCTTTATATAATTGGATAGTCCTACAAATTCTGTACTTGTAATCCCATTCCAATTTGTAAACGAATAATAAAACCCATACAATAATGGAAATATAACAACAACCGTTAACGCTAATAGAACTGGTGATAAAAAGAACCAGTACCACATTCCTCGATTTCGCATCTTTTACTCCTCCAGTTAACACTGAAATCTCTTTTGAAATAAGAAAAACGCGGAGCGTCTTTTCTTTCAAGCGAAGTGCGGAGCCCTGCCCGCTTTTGAAAGTGAACCCCAAGTGCTCTTCTTGGGGTGAAACGCGCAGGTGCGGAGCCTTCGCTCTTCTTGAAAAAGCTTTCAAAGCTTCACTGCTTTCTATCCCAAGTCTCATTTTCGCGGTCAGAGCAGCCGTTATTTGTGAACTTTATACGGATTTCCGTTTTTTAGCGGCCACAGGAGCGCTTATTCACTCAAAAGCAACTCTATTCCTAGCGATATATGATGATTAACTGCTCCTGTGTCCCCCAACGTTCCAAAACGCTAGCAATGTTCACAGATAACGGTTTTCATGGCCGCTTACTTACCATAAACAACCGCCCAAGTGTTGAATGATTCACTTGGGTCTTTTCTAGAATAAGCTTTCAAAGCTTCACTGCTATACTAAAATATGTTGATATAACAAGGATGCCTGAAAATCAGACACCCTCAATTTTGATTTCTTATCTTGCTTCTTCCCAAGCCGTTTTTACTTCTTCAACTAGTTCATCCCATGATTGACCATCACTTAAATATTTTTGAATCGCAACTCCTAGAACGTCTTGCCCCCAACTGCTAGGATAGCCCATAAATGTCCATCCAATCGTTCTACCTTCTTGTGCATATTGGTAGATTTCTTTTGCTAGCGGGTCTGAGATTTTTGAAGAATCATAGCCTTCATAAGCAGGAATAAACTTAAAGTCTTCCACTACTGTTTGCTTTCCAATTTCAGATGTGTATAACCAATCTAGGAACTCTTTTGCTGCTGCAATCTTCGCTTCATCACTATTTTTATTTACAGCCCAATACATCGGTACTCCAACTGGAATCGCATCTTCTTTAAATCCTTCTACAGGAATCGGTAAAATTCCAATGCCATCTTGAGCAAGTTCAGGGTCCATATCAGCGATAGAATTATAAACCCAGTTTCCTTGTTGAATTAATGCCACTCTTTCTAAAGAAAATAATTCTTCAACTTGACGAGAATAGTCAAGACTAACAACAGGTTGAACAGAATAATCATTTTGTAAATCTAAAACTTTTTTCATTGCATCACTGTATTTGAATTCTAATTGACTAGCATCAAATGCAGCAATGACATCATTATTAAATTCAGGAGCAATAAACGCATTTGATAAATGCAAGCCTGTTACCCATGTTTCTGCTGCTGGAAGAGCAAAAACAGCATCCAATCCTAGTTCTTCTTTACTCTCATCTAATGTTTTAACCGCTTCTTCTAACGAAGCTAAAGTCGTAATTGAACTCGGGTCAATACCAGCTTCTTCAAAAACACGTTTGTTATAAATTAAACCATATCCTTCTTGATTATATGGAAGGCCTAATATTTGACCATCACGGCTAACCCCTTCTAATGTACCATCAAGGGCTAATGATGCACTTTGTGTATCGGATAAATCTGCTAAACTATCGATCCAGTCTTCAACGTCTTGTGGTCCACCAACATTATAAATGTCCGGCTCATCACCAGAGGCAAATTTCGCTCGTAATGCTACGCCATAATCTTGGCCTCCCCCAACGGTAGTTATGTTTATGTTTACATTAGGATTTTCTTCTTCGTATGTTTTCGCTAATGCTTCAAATTGGTCTTTAAACTCTACTTTAAATTGGAAAATTTCTAATGAAACTTCTTCTCCTTCAGTCGCAGATGGAGCTTCTTCTGTTTCATTCGTATTTGTTGCATCTGGCGCATCTTCCGTAGAACTATCACTACTTGAGCATCCAACTACAGCAAAGCTAAGCAACAAGAGTAGAGCTAAACCAACGAACCAACGTTTCCCCATTTTCATATCGTTACCCCCATATATAAATCTTTAGTCTCACCTTACGAATACGTTTGCATAAAACAATAAAAAAAATGTCGTTCTAAGATGATTCCCACAAATCTCTCCATCTCATTAAAACGCTTACATTATAATGAAAAAGAGAAAACTCTTATGAGAGTTAGTCCTGTTGAACGACACGTCGCTTTCGCAAACGGTTGCGTTCGGGTGGATACCTAGATAATAGCATGCAAAATTTAGAAATTCAACATATATTTTAGAAAAATCTTTAAAATTTTTCCACCCGTCAACCGTTTACATTTTTTATTAAGTTAAATGACTTTCTTACGATAATCGATACACCCTAGCTTCATATGGTTGTAATGTGATGTCATGTTGTGGATTATGTTTTATCACATCATAATTAGCTAAAAGAAGGTTGCTATATTCAAGCTCGATTGTCGGTTCTTTAAATTGAGCTGTTTGTTCTGCTAAGTTACAAATGACAACTACTTTTTCTTCACCCATTGTTCTTGTATACGCATAAATCGTCGGGTGTTTTTCAGCGATTAAATCATATTGTCCATATGTGAAAATATCATCGCTCTTTTTCAAGTCAATCATGTTTCGGTAATATGCTAAAATCGACTTTGGATCGTCCCATTGTTTTTCTACATTGATCGTTTTATAGTTTGGATTTACACCAAGCCAAGGCGTTCCATCTGAAAATCCACCATTTTTCTCTGCTGACCATTGCATAGGTGTTCTTGAATTATCACGTCCTGTTGCCCAGATAATTTCCATTATTTCTTCATGACTTACACCTTCTGCTCGTTTGATGCGATACATATTTTTAACAGAAACATCATTATAGTCATCAATCGATGGGAATTTCACATTTGTCATTCCGATTTCTTGGCCTTGGTAAATAAATGGTGTGCCTTGCATTAAGAAATACATCGTTGCAAACACAGTAGCACTTTCACGCCAAAATTCCTTGTCATTTCCCCATGTAGAAACAACACGTGCTTTATCATGGTTTTCAATAAACAGCGCATTCCAGCCATTGTTTTCTAAGCCTTTTTGCCATCTTGTCAACACTTTCTTCAATCCTTGAATATCAAGACCTTTATCTTTATCTGCGTCCCAAAGACCTAAATGCTCAAATTGGAAAATCATATTGAATTTTCCTTTTTCTTCGCCAACCCATTCTTCTGCATCTTCAACATTTACACCATTTGCTTCTCCGACTGTCATGATGTCATATTTCGAAAATGTTTCTTCTTTTAACTCTTCTAAAAACTCATTAATACCTTCTACATTCATATGCTTGTCAAAAGAAGATACGTATTGCAGCTTTTTAGGGTTAGGCATATCTTTTAAGCCTTCTTCTTTTTTAATATGACTAATTGCATCAACACGGAAACCATCAATTCCTTTATCCAGCCACCAATTAATCATATCGTAAATCGCATATCGAACTTCTTTCTTTTCCCAATTCAAGTCAGGTTGCTTTCTAGAGAAAATATGCATATAGTATTGATCTGACTGTTCGTCATATTCCCAAGCAGATCCACTAAAAATACTTTCCCAATTGTTTGGCTCTTTTCCACCTTTTCCATCTCGCCAAATATACCAATCGCGTTTCGGGTTATCTTTGCTTGATTTTGACTCAATAAACCATGGATGTTCATCACTTGTATGATTGATAACTAAATCAACAATTAATTTCATTCCACGATTGTGAACTTCTTCTAATAATGAATCAAAATCCTCCATTGTTCCGAACTCTTCCATAATATCTTGATAATCACTAATGTCGTATCCGTTATCATCATTTGGTGATTTATAAACTGGACAAATCCAAATCAAGTCTATTCCTAGCGATTTTAAATAATCTAACTTAGAAATAATCCCCTTAATATCCCCAATTCCATCACCATTTGAATCCATGAAGCTTCTCGGATAGATTTGATAGGCTACTAATTCTTTCCACCAAGATTTTTTCATATCTTCTCCTCATTTCTCTCTTTATCAATACGCAACCGTTTGCACTTACCATGATAGCAGAGTTTCCATAGGATTGGCAATATACTTTTATTGAAACAAATATATTTTTACCGTGTTTATGCAAAATCGTGCAAGCATCGTCAATTTTGCTAACAAAATATCCCAATGGATGTCATTGGGATATTTATTTCTCGTTATTAAGTTTTTACCAACATATCAATTTTATTCAAGTGACATTTCTAAATCATCAATTCGTTTTTCAACATAGTTCTGATCTTTATGGGCATGAAAAATTTCGGCTTTTTCTACAATCGCTCCTGTATTATATTCAGGTATTTTAGCATGCTCTTCATACACTCCTTTTGGGAGAAGCACATTTCCTTCTGGCCAATATACCGCAATGTTCCCTGAGCTTACCTCATCAAACTTTGCCCAACCTTGAAGCACTCCGTAAGGGTTATACACAACAATAGCATCATTTTCTTTTATTCCAAGCTTAACTGCATCCTGTTCATTCATAATCACATCATAACGAGTAAAATTCGTAAACGGATCTTTCTCATCATAAATCATCGAATTAAATTGTTTTCCTCGACGAGAAGTGACATTGAATTGCCCTTCTGTTCTCCGGTTTTCAGGTATATCAATCGCAAATAAATTTCCTTTTCCATCAGGAGTGGGACAAACTCCTTCTTCACATAACCAAGCCCCGCCCCATTGGAATACATCGCCTTTTCCCTTTACATGCTGTATGCCATCATAATGAGGGTTTGCCAGTGCTATTTCGTCTCGAATCTCTTGAGCTGTTTGAAAATCAATCAAGTCTTTTTTCTCCGGATACACCCGCTTTGCTAACTCAACATAAATTTGCCATTCCGCTCTTGCTTCTTCAATCCTTGGACCTTTTATTTCAGGACTAAAGTAAACCATTCTTTCCGTACTTGTCGATGTTCCACCACCTGGTTGTTC
Organism: Alkalihalobacillus sp. LMS39; assembly: GCF_022812285.1. NCBI lineage: Bacteria > Bacillati > Bacillota > Bacilli > Caryophanales > Bacillaceae > Alkalihalobacillus > Alkalihalobacillus sp. LMS39. The sequence goes on along the minus strand of NZ_CP093300.1, from coordinate 920,145 downwards.
ATACCTTGTCATAGCGGGCAATACGATAACTTCCTCTTTAGCATCCACGAGGGTGGATGTATTTAAAATAATATCTTGATGCACACGAAGCTCCACTTGTTCAAGTGCTTTTTCAATAAAATCAGGATTAGGCATCGTTTCAAGAAAGTTTCCACCGCTTGTATAAAACACTTTTAATTTTCGCTCATGTCCTTCTTCAAGCATCGCATTTTCTAACATTTGCCCAACTGTGTCCCCTTGCCATCTTGGAATCGGAAAACCCCAAACCTTTTCCATTCTTACTGCATTTTGCTCATCAAAATCACTACCAGGTAATACAAACGGATCGGCTCCCATTTCTCCAGATCCTTGAACACCGCTATGTCCACGGATTGGCATGACACCACAATGTTCACGGCCAATAAACCCTCGTAATAAAGCTAAATTAGCGACTTGTGAAATATTATCGGTCGCAAATCGGTGTTGTGTTAATCCCATACTCCAAATGAAAATTCCTGTACTTGCCTTGGCGAGCAATTGGGCAAATTCAAGCATTCTTGCTTTCGTCAAACCAGAAGACTGTTCAAGTTCCACCCATTTTTGCTGTGCAATATGTTCTTTTAATTCAACAAATCCATTTGTATGTTGTTGGACAAAATCATGATGAATGGCTGAGCCTCGTTTTTCCTCTTCCATTTCAAACCAGTGCTTCATGACACCATTCATAAATGCGATATCGCCGCCAATGTTGACTTGAAACACATCATCTACAATTTTTGTTCCAAATAGGGCACTTTCTGCAATCGATGGAATCCAATATTTCTCCATTGCTGGCTCTCTATATGGGTTAATCATAATAATTTTTGTTCCTGCTTTTTTCGCTGCATACATATACTTCGTTGAGACAGGCTGATTGTTTGCGGCAACAGAACCCCAAAAGACAAGGACATCTGTTCCGATCCAATCTTTATAATTACAACTAGCCGCCCCTATTCCTAAAGAACGTTTTAGCGCTGTTTTACTTGGAGAATGGCAGATGCGGGAAGCATTATCAATATTATTCGTTCCTAGAAATCTAGCTGTTTTGGCTGCTGTATAATAGACTTCATTTGTAATGCCTCTTGCCGTTAAATAAAACGCGAGTTGCTTTGGATCAATGTTTTTAATCTTCCTTGCGATTCGTTGTAAAGCTTCATCCCATGTTATTCTTGTAAACTTCGATTCCCCTTTTTTCCGAGAAAGTGGATATGGAATTCGTCCTAGTTTTCGTAGCTGTGTACTATTTAATTCTTTTAATTTATCTATATTTTCAAACCAAACCGGTTCAATGGCAGGTGCTGTATTTAACCGTAATACATTTAGCCTTGTCGTGCACAAATGTGGTCCAGCTAATGTTTGATCATAAAGGCCAGATACTCCAAGTGCACACCCGTCACAAACCCCTTCGGTTAAAATGCGATAAGCATAAGGAAGACTGTCTTTATTTTCCCAAATCACTTTAGCCGTATCACGAATATGATGTGGTTTCACTTTCCCTAAACCCATTGGTGCCAAGGATGCCCATAATTGTGGTGATGGCTTTTTATTTAATTTCATTGGACCTGTATGTTTCGTTCTCCCCATCAGATACACTCCTTCTTCTACTGAAAAATTTCGTGCTTATTTATATATATATAAATCCCTTCTATCTAGTTGTCGCATAGTGATACGTGATTTGTACAAAATACGATAACGAGTCCCCACAAATATAAAGCGCTTACATAAAGGAGCACAACTAAAGTCAGGCTCGCTAACTCACCTTAAAAATGTTACAATTTTATGAACATACTTAAAATATAACCTGATTTTGATTCATTTTCAATCTTTTCAAATGAAAAATCTCACATCCTTCTTCCGTTATCATCGAATAAAATATATATAGGTGAGGTGAGAACATGGATCACCAGCCCATGATTGTCAAACGTAAAATTATTACTTTTTCCAATAACAAGTTACAAGAACGAGATGACGACATTGTCACAGAATATCCTCTTACCATTTACTTGAACAAAGAAGAATTTGCTACAATGGTATGTACACCAACCGACCTTGAAGAAATGGTCATCGGCTTTTTAGCATCTGAAGGCGTTATTCGCTTTACTAAAGAAATTGTTGATTTATCGATTGATGCTTCAAAAGGATTTGCCTATGTGCAGCTTGAAACTGATTGTGCTTTTGACCAGCTCCAATATACAAAACGGTTTATCGGCTCCTGTTGTGGGAAAAGCAGACAGTTTTATTTTCATAATGACGTAAAAACAGCGAAAACTTCTTTAAGTACAAAAACGGTGTCCGCTAATCAATGTATTCAATTAATGAAAGCATTGCAAGAGAGCAGTATTGTATTTAAAGAAACCGGTGGTGTTCATAATGCAGCCCTTTGTACGAATGAACAAGTCATTGTGACACGAACAGATATTGGCAGGCATAATGCACTTGATAAATTATATGGGTATAGTCTACTCCACAAAATCTCAATCCGTGATAAAATCCTAGCTTTCAGTGGTAGGCTTTCATCTGAGGTGTTAACGAAAGCGGCAAAAATCGGTGTAGGAATTGTGTTATCAAAGTCAGCTCCTACTGATTTAGCGATAAAACTAGCAGAAGACTTAAATATAACAACGGTAGGATTTATTCGTGGTGAGTCATTTAATATATATAGTCACTCAAGTCGGATCACATTGTAACGCAAAATGAAAGGAGCGAAATAGATGAGTAAAGAAGCAACTGTTCTTGATAAACTGAAACGTCCACTTCGAGACTTACGTATATCAGTCACAGATAAATGTAATTTCCGCTGTTCCTATTGTATGCCAGCTGAAATTTTCGGACCTGATTATCCCTTTTTACAGCGGAATGAACTTCTAAGTTTTGAAGAATTAGAAAGACTCTCAACCATCTTCGTCCAATCTTTAGGCGTTAAAAAAATCCGCATCACAGGCGGTGAACCTCTGATGCGTAAAGATTTGCCACTTCTTATTGAAAAGCTTAGTGAGATTCCAGGATTAGACGATATTGCCATGACGACAAATGGTTCTCTGTTGCCAAAACATGCCCAAGCCTTAAAAGAAGCAGGATTGAAACGCGTTTCCATTAGTCTTGATTCCTTAAAAGATGAGGTTTTTGGGAAAATTAATGGCCGAGGCGTTACGGTTCAAACCGTCCTTGATGGCATTGATGCTGCTTCAAAAGCCGGACTTTCAGTAAAAATAAACATGGTTGTTAAGCGCGGTATGAATGAGGACGAGGTTATTCCAATGGCCAAATTTTTTAAAGAAAAAGGCCATATTCTCCGCTTTATAGAATACATGGATGTTGGCAATACAAATAATTGGAAAATGGATGAAGTGTATTCGAAAAAGCAAATTATAGAAGCTATTCATCAAGTCATGCCACTTGAAGCCATTGATCCAAATTATGAAGGCGAAGTCGCCACAAGGTTTCGTTATCAAGGCGAAAAAGCAGAAATTGGGGTCATCTCTTCTGTAACGGATGCATTTTGTCAAAGTTGTAATCGAGCCCGACTATCTGCCGATGGGAAATTATACACCTGTTTATTTTCATCATTTGGCCATGATTTACGAACGCCTACTCGCTCTGCGCTTTCTGATATGGAACTGGCTTCTGTTATTAAAGACATATGGTACAACAGAAAAGACCGGTATTCTGAGGAAAGAGGACAAACGAAAAAATCAAAAAGCAAAGTGGAAATGTCTAGAATTGGAGGGTAAGTATATGGGTGAATGCAGGCTTGATCATTCAGTACAAGATGTCATACAGAAACTCAAAAGTCAAAAAGAGTTTATGCCACCACAGTTGCATAAAGGTTGTGAGGCATGGCTTCAAACAAACCCAACACAACTACAGCTTAATGACGTGTTTCATTTGTTAAAGAAATATGATCTAGCATCCGTGGAAGAGCAAGAACAACGAAATAAGGCACTTGAAGAAATTGTACACGGGTAGTTTTTTATATAAGAAGCAACTAAGGGACCTATATTCTTCATACATATAGGCCCCTTTTGTTAAGTCAAAAGGAAATAATCATTCGCATTTTATAGGGTTATTGAACAAAAAAACCTAGCGAAAATCTACTGACTTTAGCTCAATAAGGCTTCTCTCTGTTTACCAATTATCCCCCGAAAATCAGGCACTATTGCAAATACAACTGACAAACCAGAGACAAGATAAATATAATCCTGTAAAACTTTTATTTCGCTGGATTTTTATCAATCAGAAATAAATTACTGATTGATAAAAATAAAGTTACACTTAGTAAATACGGGAATATAGACTCTTTTCCAGTAAAACCTGCCCATATTATAAAGCTCATTGATATTATTGTTAAGCTCAATAAAAGTATTTTAAAAAAAGATTTCACTTTGTGACGCTGTAAAGTATTTTCCATGTATTCACATCCTTTTTTAGTATTTTTTTATCAAAAAACTTCTATACTTCTACATGTATTCTGTCCTTTAGTTTAACATTAAAGAATGCTCCCGTGAGTGGAAGAATGTTCTCTTTTACTCCATATCAAATTTTATTTAAATAACGGATTTACTTGCTTTGAATTTTTTTTCATAACAAGACCTAAGACCATTAATGTTATTCCTATAAATCCACCGATTAAGAATGGAAAATTCATATTTCTTTCTTTAATAATATCAAAAATAAATTTCCCCCTGAAAAACATATTAATGCCCAACCAATTGCCATTAACCAATATTTTATAGATTTCTCCTCTTTAAATATTTTTACTACACCTGTCAATTGAATCTCCATTTTCTTTTATAGTAGAAAACAAAACTAATAACTACAACAATAATGCATATTAAAGCTATCGAAATCATTTATCAATCTATCCATTTAGATCTGCTATTGAAATAAATTAATTATGATATCGGGTATGTAAGTTTCTAGAAATCCAGCCACTACTATTATCGGTAAAACAAAAACAGCGTAAGTTCTTATTACCTCTAAGAACTTTTTAATTAATGATAATGGTTCTTGGAAATTGTTTTTCTTATATAAACTTTTTAACTTTACTCTAACAACTTGGTTTAATTTGAAAAGTACCGCTGCAAGTATGCAGTAAGCAAAAACTTCAAAGATAACGTGAGGTGTAGAAGCAATTATAAGTTCAAAACCTTTTCTAAAGTCGAGTTGTAAAACAAGTCCAAATGTAACTCCAGTCAAAATAGTAGTAGAAATTACATTTATGAAATATAGAAATTGGATAGGAATAAAGGCTAATATAAACATTTGCATAGGTACCATAAATCCGTTATTAACAACGTATGCCCATACTTTATCTAAACCTGTAGATTCTTTTATTTGGTCTGAGGACCTATTATTTATCCCTTCCATTACTACTTTTACATCTGGATTTATTATGTAGGTAATTATCGATGCAGCGATTGTTAAAGTAGCTGCCAATATAAAAAAATTCAAAGCTCTTTTTAATACAAGTTTGGACATAACCTTAAAGTAACCTCCCTCGCGAGAAAACTTTACATTTCTCCCCGTTAGTGTAACAACCACATTTTCGTTAAAAATGCATGATTATTCGTTTTGGTGAGCATCATTAAGACGAAGACTCAGCAGTTTCTTTATCAGTAAGACCTCCATCCAAACGTTCCATAAAAATAGAAATCCTTAACGGTAAAAAGTGTTTCATTTTTCTTAAGAAAAACGTGGAGCGTCTTTCCGTTTCAAGTGGTCACATTAAACGCCCTTTTCCATCCAAACCATGTAATAATCAGTAAAAGAGGCAGATAAATATAAACTCCATACGGAATAAGCAAGCTGACCGCTATATGAATTCCAGCAAACAACGCAAAAATAATAAAGAGGATAAAGAATTTAAACCCGTCTGCTTGTTGTGCCGATGAAAAGGATTCCGTAAACGGTAATGTCTTACCGTTTAACATTTTATAAGAAAGAACCATAAATAGGAAGGAACTGATAAATACAATAACAAGGTGTGGAATAATTGCTAGTGAAAAGATAAAGCAAAAAAACACACTTAATAATAGAAAGATAGGGAAAAACAATCGAATATAAACGGCTTTTAATGCTCCTTTATAAATCGATTCTAGTCTAGTAATTGGTGTCGCTTTATATATCCAAGAGCCTTTGTATGTCCCAGAAAACTTTAACATTAAGACAAGTGTTGGGATTAAAATCACACAAAAGTAAATGGAAAAATACCAGTTGCTCATCTTTATTTCTTCCCATGTGCTTATTCTAAGTTCTGAAAATATAAAAAGAAATGGAATGACGAGAGTGAGACCAATTTGTGGGTACACTTTTAATTTAAATTCTCGTTCATGTTGTATTAATCGACTCGCAAATCGAAATATCGCTTTTTCTGATTGGTTCAAACAAAACAGTTTAGCACAAACGTCAACCCATCGTCCTTTCTGTTTCTGATCTGTCGGTTGATTCGCTAGTTTTTCTAAGTTTTGCTCAAACTTCGGCATAAGTTTAATATAAATCGCGATGCTGATAAACGGAATGACAATGGCTTGAGCAACGAATACATATAATAGTGGTTCAGACGCACCATGTAAAAACACTTCAAACATAGCTGCATACCATATTGGTGGAATGAATAGTTGCCACCACATTGGCTCAAAGGAAATATCTAGCCCAATTAAATCGAAAGAGCGAATAACAAGTTGATACCCTATAATAATCGCAATCGATAACGAGATTTGCACATAATTGATCATATCTTTTAAACGTTCTCCGTCAAAGAAGTGCAAAACAACAATATAAATAACACCTGTAAAAACAACGATAAACAAATTTATCAACACAATATGACTTATAAATAAAAGAAAAAACAAAACCCCATGCTGAAAAAAAGAAACGAGTAGCGGAATCGTGATAATGGCCGCTGTTAAAAAAAACATATAAATCAAAATGTGAACGATTTTTGCTGCATTCATTGTCCGCTTAGACACTGGCTTTGTTCCTAGAATGACTTTGTCTCGAATATCAAGCAACACTGTAGAAAAGTCAGAAATCATCGATGTCATGAGGAAAAACATGATTATCGTATAGATTAAACTCATTTGAAATAAAAAAGCATCTCCTAAAAACAAAAAAGGAAGTAAAAATAACCCTAACAAAGCATACAACCATAGCGACTTAACAAACTGATTTCCTTCGCGTTTTTTATTTGAGGCCGACTGCGAAAATACCGTAGGCACTCGTCGTTGGTCCATGAGAAGTTTCAAGACTAGAATTTGCCTCATCACTCGATAGTCGACACCCATTTTCACAAAAATAAATTTGAATTTATCGAGGATTCGTAATGTTAAAAACTGGTCCATTACCTCACCTCTTGTACAATTGAAACAAATTGTTCGGCAATTTCCTTATGTTCGTTAAATCCTGTCAGTTGATTAAAAATTGCTTCTAGTGTTCCTTCTGTACTTTTTGCTTTTAGTTCATCAAAGCTTCCATCAGCGATAATTCTTCCATCTGCAAGTAATACAATTCGATTACTTATTTTTTCAACTACGTCCATAATATGAGAAGAATAGAAAATCGTTTTCCCTTGTGCTGCTAGTTGGGCTAAGATTTCTTTTACTATCATTACACTATTCGCATCTAATCCACTTAAAGGTTCATCTAAAAATAACAAATCAGGGTTATGTAATAAGCTAGAAATGAGAAGAACTTTTTGTCTCATCCCTTTTGAGTAAGAAGAAATTCGAGTGTGAAACACATCTGTTAAATCAAATGTTGCGATTAACTTCTCCGCTTTTTCTCGTGCGATATCTTGTTCCATCCCATATAACTCACCAATGAAGCTTAAATATTCGCAAGCTGTTAAACTATCATATATTTCAGCCGTTTCAGGAACATACCCAATTCGTTTTTTATATATAATATTGTCTTTAATCGATTCCCCAAAAATGTTTACTTCACCAAAATAATCTTCAATGAGACCTAACATAATTTTGACAGTTGTACTTTTTCCTGCCCCGTTTGGTCCGATATAACCGATAATTTGTCCTTCATATACTTTTAGGTCGATCGCTCGTAATACCATATGATTATTAAAGTTTTTCGTTAAGTCCTTAATTTCAATAATCGGTTTGATTTTGATTCACCTCGTTTTTACTCTTTTTCTTCTTTATTTAGTTTTTCTCTCACCTCTTCTATAGACGCTTCGATTCGATCGAGCTTTTTATTTCTTGTAGTCATTGATCGAATGGCATAAAAAATTCCTATGATAATTCCAAATAAGATTAAAAACGCTAGCAATTGATATATGATTGAACCAAATGTGCTTGTATCCATGTTCTCACCTCTTTACATGTGAATTTTTCTACTATGATTTATACGATACCAAAGCAATGAAGGTTACAAAAACAGCTTCCGAGAACAAATTCAAGGTTTAGACACGCGAATAAATAGCTTGTACAAACAATTAGGTTCTATTGACTCCACATCATTTTTGCGGTCAGAGCAGCCTTTATTTGTGAACATGATACGGGTTTCCGTTTTTTAGCGGCCACAGGAGCGCTTATTCACGCAAAAGCAACTCTATTCCTAGCGATATATGATGATTAACTGCTCCTGTGTCCACCAACGTTCCAAAACTCTAGTAATGTTCACAGATAACGGTTTTCATGGCCGCTTCATTACCATAAACATTAGAGCAATGGTATACACAGGTCGACTATTTTGTAGTTTCCTAAACGATAAAGAAAAGAGCCGAAAACGACTTTCAGCTCTTAACACTTTTTTCCTCATTTAATTATAGCTTGAATACTTTCTCGTATTCAACACCTTCACTAAAACAAACCCGACACAACCCCGTCTTTTGAAACATCCATTTTAAGTGCAGCTGGTTGTTTTGGTAATCCAGGCATTGTCATCACATCGCCAGTTAATGCTACGATAAAACCCGCGCCAACCGAAGCGCGAATTTCTCGAATCGTAATTGTAAAGTTTTCTGGTCTGCCAAGTAATGTCGGATTATCAGAAAGAGAGTATTGCGTTTTTGCCATACAAATTGGCAAGTCCCCCCATCCATTATCCTCACATTGCTTTATTTGCTTTATCGCAGCAGAAGTAAATTCTACCCCTTTTGCCCCATATACTTTTTTCGCAATCGTTTCGATTTTTTCTTGAACAGTATCTTTTACATCATACAGTGGTGTGTATTGACTTTCTTTTTTATCCATGACATCTAGTACAGTATGAGCAAGGTCTATTCCACCTTCTCCACCTTTTTCCCATACTTCGGTTAAGGCGACTTGAATGTCATTCTCTTCACACCATTCGGTTAAACGCTTAACTTCTTGTTCAGTATCTGTATGGAAACGATTAATCGCTACAACAAGTGGTAATCCAAAAGCTTGAATCGTTTCAATATGCTTTTGTAAATTCTCAATCCCTTTTGATAAGGCTTCCACATTTTCCTTTGTTAGCTCTGATTTTTGAACTCCACCATGCATTTTTAATGCACGAATAGTCGCCACGATAACAACAATATCTGGATGAATATCAGCTGTTCTCGCTTTAATATTTAAGAACTTTTCCGCGCCTAAATCGGCACCAAATCCAGCTTCTGTGACAACATAATCTCCAAGCTTACTTGCCATTTTCGTTGCAATCACACTATTACATCCATGTGCAATATTAGCAAATGGTCCACCGTGAATGATTGCTGGGGTATTTTCTAATGTTTGCACTACATTCGGTTTTATCGCTTCTTTTAATAATAACGTAAGGGCACCTTGAACACCTAAATCCTTTACCGTTACCGGTGATTTATCTGGTCTATAACCAACAACGATACGAGCTAATCTTTCTTTTAAATCTTCAAGACTTGTTGCTAAACATAGAATTGCCATGATTTCAGAAGCAACGGTAATGTTAAACCCATCTTCACGTGGCACACCTTGGGTTGGACCACCTAACCCAATCGTTACTTGACGAAGCGCTCGGTCATTCAAATCAACCACTCGCTTCCACACAATTCTTCGAACATCCAGACCACATTCGTTTCCTTGGTGAATGTGATTGTCAAGTAAAGCGGCTAATGCATTATTTGCAGTTGTAATCGCATGAAGATCACCTGTGAAGTGGAGATTTATTTCTTCCATAGGCATCACTTGCGAATACCCACCACCACTAGCGCCACCTTTAATTCCCATAGTTGGTCCAAGCGACGGTTCACGCAGTGCAATAATTGCTTTTTTCCCGACTTTATTTAATGCTTGACCAAGTCCTACAGTAACTGTTGATTTTCCTTCTCCTGCTGGAGTTGGATTAATAGAAGTGACTAAGATGATTTTAGCTTCCTTTGTTTTTTCCTTTTTTAAAATATCTAACGACAATTTCGCCTTATACCTTCCATAAGGCTCCCACTCTTCTTCCTTCAATCCGAGATTTGCACAAATTTCTTCGATTTTTACCATTTTGGCTTCGTATGCAATTTCAATATCTGATTTCATTTGAACTTGAGATTGAGTTTTCGTTGTCATATTTTCTCCTATGTATGAAGTATTTTACATCTTTATTTTACAATATTATTTCACAACATTCACGTCATTTTCAAAGTAATATAACCATGTTCTATGCTCACGGACATTTGTTCCGTTAAATCTGTGAAATTGTTCTTTTTACCGATCGTTTTGGACATCAGTTCCGTTATTCACCTAATCTGACGAGAAATTTCCCATCACATGATGAAATAACGGAACAGATGTCCTTTACAAATTGAAAATACCCTAAAAAACCAATAGATAACGGAACAGGTGTCCGTAAGCTCTCTAACCAGACCACTAAATAAAGAAAAACGCTTCGCTCTTCTAAAATAAGCATTCAAAGCTTCACTGCTATACCAAAATTTTTATGCTTTCTTATCACTAGAAAAAGGAGCCCAAAAAGGTCTCCTTATTTGTTTAGAATATGAATCGCATGACCAAGTGCGGCTTCTGCTGCTTCTAGCCATCCTTCTGTTAATGTTGGATGTGGATGAATACTCATCGCCACATCTTCTACTCTCGCGGCGAGCTCTAATGCTAACACACCTTCGCCAATTAAATTCGAAGCATCGCTACTGACGACATGCATCCCAAGTAATAAATGGGTATCTGCATCAACAATGACCTCTGCAAATCCATCTGTTTCATTTGTCGCCAATGCACGTCCGTTTGCTTTGAATGGAAACCTTCCTGTCTTAACCGTATGGCCTTGTTGCTTTGCTTCAGCTTCCGTTAACCCTACTCCAGCGACTTGTGGGTCAGAAAAAATTACATAAGGAATATAAGGCGAATCAACCGCACTTGCGATTCCACCAATGACTTCGGCTGCCACAATTCCTTGTTTTGATGCGCGATGAGCTAATGCGACACCTGGTGTGATGTCCCCAATCGCAAAAATATGGGGCACATTTGTCCTACATTGCTCATCAACATGGATTAATCCCCGTTCATCTATTGAAACCCCTGCTTGGTCTAAACCAATATTCTCTGTATTCGGTCTTCGTCCAATTGTCACTAATACTTTTTCACTCTCGATGTGTTCCGTTCCTTTTTTCTCTGATGTGACTTCGATTTGAACTTTACCGTTTTCTATTTCTGCTTTCTCTACTTTAGTTGACGTTTTTATCGTCATTCCTATCTTTTTCGCTTGTCTTGCTACTTCTTTTGCTTGATGACTAGCAAGTTGCGGCAATATTTGTTCGCCCATTTCAACAATCGTCACATCTGTTCCTAGCTTTGCAAATGCCATTCCCATCTCGATTCCAATATAACCTCCACCGACGATCGTTAATGTTGAAGGCACTTCTGTTAATTCAAGTGCGGCAGTCGAATCTAATATATAAGAACCATCTACTTGTAAAAAAGAAGGAATCAGCGGCCTTGAACCGGTAGCAATAATCGCTTTTTCGAATTTGTAAGTTTCAAAATCACCACCAGTTTCAACACCGATTCGATTATCTGATAAGAATGTAGCTTCACCTTTTACAACCGTAACACCATTCTTTTCACATAAATGAGCTACACCTGAGCTAAGTTGATGCACGATTTGTTGTTTCCAGCCTTGCCATTGGCCTAAATCGATCGTCGCCTTTGTGTCTCCAATCGCAATCCCCATATTACGAAGAGTTGGCAGTTTATGAAATTCATTAGCTGTATGAATAAGTGCTTTTGATGGGATACAGCCACGATTTAAACATACGCCGCCTAATGCATCTTTTTCAATTAACACGACTGATTTTCCAAGTTGTCCTAGACGAATCGCTGCGGCATAACCACCGGGGCCTCCCCCAATGACAACGACGTCTGTTTCTACAGCCACTTCTCCAACGACCATTTAACTCATCTCCATAAATAATAGATTCGGCTTTTCTAGTAATTCTTTCAAACGATTTGTAAATTTCACTGCAGTTACGCCGTCAATAATCCGGTGATCAAACGACAACGACATATTCATCATTAGGCGAATGACCCCTTCCCAATCTCGTACGACCATACGCGGTTCCATTTTATGCAATGCTAGAATGGCGACTTCTGGGTGATTAATAATTGGGGTCGCCTGCATTCCACCAATCGGACCAACATTACTAATCGTAAATGTACTTCCTGTGATTTGATGTAATGCGAGTGTTCCTTCTCGCGCTTGTGTTGCTAGCTGTGAAATTTCTGCGGCAAGCTCAAAAATGCTTTTTCGATCCGCATCTTTAATGACAGGAACAACCAATCCATCTTTCGTATCTGTTGCGATTCCAATATGATAATATTGCTTCACAATAATTTCGTTTGTCTCATCGTCTATCGAGGCATTTAACGTTTCAAATTCTTTTAATGCCGTAACAATTGCTTTTATAAAAAATGGTAGGAATGTTAGTTTAATACTTTTCTCTTCCGCATACGGTTTAAGCTGTTCACGAATCTCTTTTAATGGTCCCATTTCCATTTCATCCACATGAGTAACGTGTGGAATGGTGGAAACGGACTTCACCATATGCTCTGCAATTTTTTTACGAATCCCTTTCATTGGAATTCTTTTTTCTGGTTTATTCAGATCCTTGGTCACCGTTTTTTCTTGCGGCGCTTCTTTTTGTTTTTCTTGACTCACCAGTTCTTTCTGTACTAGGACTTCTGCTTTAGCATCGTTCACAAAGCGTTGTAAATCATCTTCCGTAATTCTTCCTGCTGGACCAGTGCCTTTCACTTGTTCTAGGTCGACTTTCCACTCTCTTGCAAGTTGCCGAACATACGGTGTTGCTAAAGCGCGACCTCGGTTTATTTCAGTTGGTGTTGCACGTTTTTCTTGTTTCATTTGTTCAACTGAATTTTCGTTATTCATCTGCTCGTTTTTCTCTTCGACAACCGTACCTTCTGGAACAATCGTAAATAATGTTGTGCCTACTTCCGCTACTTCTCCTTCTTCCACTAAAATCTTTTCGATTTTTCCTGTAATGGGTGAAGATAGCTCAGCATTTACTTTATCGGTTTGAACTTCGACTACCGGTTGGTCCTGTGTAACCGAATCTCCTTCTTTTACAAGCCAACTGATGATTTCACCTTCATGCATGCCTTCCCCGACATCAGGAAGTTTAAATTCTACCATACTCTCCCTCCTCCTATTTCCTCGTATTAAAACAAGACCGTTTCTTCAATTCCTTGTTTTACTCGGTCGACTGTAGGTAAATACTCATCTTCTACACAAAACTGTGGCACAGGCACATCAAAACCAGCAATCCGTTTAATTGGTGCTTTTAAATAAATGAGTGCTGCTTCATTGATTAGTGAGATGATTTCCCCACCTAATCCTGCTGTTTTATGGGCTTCATGAATAACGACCGCACGTCCTGTCTTTTTCACAGATTCAATGATTGTTTCTTTATCTAACGGATACAATGTGCGTAAATCAATGACTTCACACGTCCATCCTTTTTCTTCCTCTATACTTTTTGCTGCTTGCATCGCTTCTTTCATCATGGCGCCCCAAGCAAAGATCGTTAAATCCGTTCCTTCTTTTACAACTTTTGCTTTCCCTAATGGAACCGTATACATTTCTTCTGGCACATCTTCCTTAAACGCTCGATACAATCTTGTTGGTTCAAGGAAAATAACCGGGTCTGGGTCTTCAATAGCCGCTAATAATAACCCTTTAGCATCATATGGATTGCTAGGAGCTACAACTTTTAATCCAGGTGTATGCGCAAAAAACGACTCAACACTTTCAGAATGGAGCTCAGGTCCTCTAATACCTGCACCATAAGGAGTCCGAATCACCATCGGAACGTGAAATTGTCCACGAGTACGGTAACGCATTCTCGCCGCATGAGAAACAATTTGTTCAAAACCAGGGTAAATAAAAGCTAAAAATTGAATTTCTACAATCGGAAGTTTCCCATTTAAGGCTAGGCCGATGGATGAACCGATAATCCCTGATTCAGCCAATGGTGTATCAACGACTCGCTCAGAACCATATTTATCAAGTAACCCTTCTGTAGCACGGAAAACACCGCCATTAACCCCAATGTCTTCCCCTAATAGCATTACTCGTGAATCTTGCGCTAATTTTTGGTCAAGTCCTTCCGTTATCGCTTGAATCATCGTTATTTTTCGGCTCACCTTTTAGTTCCTCCCTTTTTGTCCTTGTTTGAACTCTTGTTTTTGTTCTTCGATATGCCATGGTGTCGTTGCATACACATGGTCAAACATTTGCATCGGGTCGGCTTTCGGATACATTTCGGCTTTTTTTAATTCTTCATCGATTCTCATGTTCATTTCCGTCCATAATTGTTCTTCCTTCGATTCAGACCATAGCCCTTTTTTCACTAGATATTTTTGTAATCTTGCTAGTGGGTCACGAGCGTCACGCCATTCTTTTGCTAGCTTTTCTTGGTCACGATACTTTTTCGGGTCGTCAGCTGTCGTATGGGCTCCATAACGGAATGTCATCGCTTCAATTAACGTTGGTCCTTCTCCATTTTCTGCTCGTTTAATCGCCTCTTTCACAGCTAAAAAAACAGCAAAAATATCATTTCCGTCTACACGAACGCCCTTAATATCATAAGCAATCGCACGCTGAGCAATTGTTCTTGAAGCCGACTGACTAGAAAAAGGCACACTTATGGCATACCCATTGTTTTGGCATAAAAAGACTGTCGGTGTTTTTAACACACCAGCAAAATTTAACGCCTCATGGAAATCTCCTTCAGATGTTGCTCCGTCTCCGAAAAATGCTAGACTTACGTTTTTTTCTTTATCGAGTTTACTAGCCCACGCTGTACCAACCGCATGAAGCATTTGTGTAGCAATTGGTACGCTTGGTGGCATAATACGTTTCCCGTCTGTACAGGTTGAACCGTCCATATGTCCCATCCAGTATAGAAAAACACGGTACATTTCTTGTCCGAATACAAGTGCAGCAGCATGATCTCGATATGTTGGAAATAACCAATCGTTTGACGATAAAGCTAAGGCACTTCCGACTTGAGAAGCTTCTTGTCCTTCAAAAGGAGCATATGTCCCCATTCTTCCTTGTCGTTGCAAGTTTATCGACTTTCTATCAAAGGCACGAACCATCACCATATTTTCATACATATTGACCATTAATGCTTCATCAATTTTCCCGCTAATGGAATTCGTTAAATCCCCTTCTGGTGTTAACACTTGAAATAGATCGAACTCGTAATTTGCAAATGGAAGCTCACTACTTTTCATTGCCATACATTCTCTCTCCCTTCAATTTGAAAAGCTTTACACTGTGCGAATGTGAATAATAAACATGAAATTGTTGGTAGTTTAAGTATAAAAGATCCACTTTTACCGCTATATAGCAAAGAGAATGAATTGTTGGAATATTTTTTATAGTTTGTATGAATTAAATCTTTATTTTTTACAGTTTGTAAAAGCGCTTACATTTAAGGTTGTCCTTTGTTTTTTCTACCTTTCCCTTCCCCATTTTCCCTTTTATTCGTACAAAGCAAAACACATTCATTTTGCAAGCGTTTACTTACAAAATGAATGTGTTTTGCTCTTTTTTTATTCGAAATGAAGGTTAAACGTTACCAAGTGATACATTAGAGTATTTTATCCTACTTTGAATTCTTATACGCTTATTATAAGAAGATTTCTACACACCACTCTATCCAAAAAGGTGATTAACATGAAACGAATCCTTTATATTTTATTAGGTTGTATGATTACAAGTTTTGGTGTGATAATTTTATCTCACTCTAATATAGTGACAGGCGGAACGGCTGGTCTTTCATTAAGTCTCTCATATTTATTAAGTATTCCATTTTCGATTACGTTCTTTTTAATTAATATCCCGTTTTATATCTTCTCTGTGTTGCGAATGGGCTGGAACTTTACGATTACAACGATAATATCTGTGACATTATTGTCAGTTATGACTAGTGTTGACCAGCTATTACCTGCATTTGCACTCCCTAGCTGGTTTGGTGCCATTACTGGCGGACTCATTATTGGGTTTGGTCTTTCCCTCTTGTTTATGAATGGCTCTTCTTTAGGCGGCTTTAATATTCTATCTTTATTTCTACAAAAGAAATTCTCAATCGATCCTGGCAAAACAACGTTTGCTCTTGATTTCCTCGTTGTGTTTTCGAGTATATTTATTGTCGGATTACTACAAGGCCTTTATTCGATCATTACAATTGCGGTCACTGCAAAAGTAATTAGTTTCTTTAAAACACGAATTGCTTCAAGTCAACAACCAACCGTAAAAAAAGAGGTAACACGAAGACATCAGAACCATGTCCCAGTCACTGAATCGTAATATCGTCCTCCCCATTTTCTATTCTTTAGTCGAATGTGGGGAGGACACTTTTATTTTCGACTGGTGACTTTAAGACAATCGATGTATTAATAATGCCAAACGGGATTAAATAATCAATTAATGTTCGAAGATGATTCATATCATTTACAGCGGCCTTCAAAAAATAATTAACCATTCCCGTCACACGGTGGCATTCGATAATATCAGGATGTTCTACCATTATCGCTTCAAATTCATGGTATGGAATCTTGACCTCACTCACTTGAATAAACAATAAAACATTTCGCCCCACTGCTGCAGGTGAAACCCGAGCAGCTATCCCTTCAATTACCCCTTGTTCTCTTAACCGTGTCATTCGCTCGGACACACTAGGTCTGCTTAGCGACAACTCTTTTGACAAATCACTTAATGTAATTCGTCCGTCTTTTTGAAGAATTTCAAGCAATCGAACATCTGTGTTATCCATGCAATCACCTTCATTAATTAAGTTGAATTTCATCATACCTTTACAAATTGAAAGATATTCTTGTTTTTATCATACCTTTTGAAACATTCTACTTTCAAGCTTCATTATCACTATTGCTCTAAAATCATGACAGATGAAGTGACATTTGCGACTAGCTTATCGTTCTGATTAAGCTCTGCCACTAAATAGGCAACTTTCCTTCCTAGCCTTTCTACTTTTGCTGTCACATCCACTTCTCCTTGAAAAACAGGACGATGAAAAGTCGATTGTAGTGAAATCGAAGCAAAAGATTGTTCATCTGTTAACTTTGATGCGATGGCATAGGCCATCGTAATATCAGCAGCTGAGGTGACAAACCCTCCCATTACAACACCCACACCATTCAGGAACCGCTCATCAACGAACCATTTTGCTTTTGCAATACCGTCTATACAACTTTGAATTTCGATGTGTAACGTATCATCACAATGGGGCGGTTCATTTTCACGTAGAACAACTTTCATTAAATCGCTACTTTTATATTTGCTTATCATAGTCACACATCCCATTTTGGTCTTTTTGAATGTAAGAAGAAACTATTTCTTTCTTTTCGATCTTGAATTCGCTTTTCACACATTTCATTGGCTGCTTTGACTGTTGTCATTTGTTCACGACTCGCTTGTTGAAAAACTTCTAGTAACGAAAAGTAAATCGCTTTTGTTTTTGTTAATACTCGTTCTTTATTCGAACCATAAAGCTCATCTGCTACTTGAATTAACCCACCGCTATTAACAATATAATCTGGTGCATATAAAATCCCTTTTTCGACTAACACACTCGCATGATGCTCTTGTTGAAGTTGATTATTAGCAGAGCCAACAATGGCTTTTACTGTCAACTGTTCAATCGTATCGTCGTTAATAATGCCACCTAATGCACAAGGTACAAAAACATCTGCTTTTGCGCGATAAATATCATCACCTTTTACAACAGTCACTTCATTCCCAACGTGCTTTCCAACTTCTTTGATTTGTTCTAATACTTGTTCATTAATATCTGTCACGATTAAACGACCACCAGCATAAAGAAGCTGCTCTGCTACTTTAAACCCGACTTTGCCTAACCCTTGAATGGCATATACTTTTCCTGCGACATCATCATGTCCAAATAACACTTGGTTTGTTGCTTTGATCCCATTAATTACACCTTCAGCAGTCGGAATCGAAGAATCACCACTACCTCCATAAATTTCCGGCACACCAACGATGCATTGTGTTTCTTTTAAAGCATGAACAAAATCGTCCATTGTTGTCCCCATATCCGTTCCTGTGTAAAAGCGACCATTTAAAGAAGCAACATATTGACCAAACGCTCGAAACATTTCTGGTGATTTTTGTGTACGAGGATCACCAATAATGACCGCTTTCCCTCCACCAAAATCAACATCTGCTGCTGCACATTTATAAGTCATTCCTTTTGACAAGCGTAATACATCATTTATAGCTTCAGACATTGTAGAATACGGATGCATGCGACAGCCCCCCAAAGCTGGGCCAAGTGTCGTATCGTGAATGGCGATGATTGCTTTTAACCCTGTATGGGAATCATTGCAAAAAACAATTTGCTCATGCTCTGACATCGCTTGCAAAACAGAAACTTCTCCGCTCATATCACGTTCTAGTAGACTCATTTTAAAAGACCTCCATCTTTCTCTCTTATTCTCTTATTTTTCATATCACGTTTTTTATACGCGACTATATTTTTCTGTATTGTTTTTCTTTTACTTGTTTAATAGTCCAAGACTAATGCTTGGAATAAATGTGATAATTAATACATTCACGATGAGCATTAGTAGAAATGGAATAATAGCTTTTACTAATGCTTCATATTTTGTCCCACCTACTTGCGCTCCGATAAATAAAGATACACCTACCGGCGGAGTAATGAGACCAATCGAAAGGTTCACAATCATAATGATGCCAAAATGAATTGGATCTAAACCAGCACTAACAGCGATTGGCAATAAGATTGGCGTTAATATAATAATGGAAGCGATCGTTTCCATAAACGTACCAACAACGAGTAACAATAGATTAATAATCAATAAAATAATAATCGGTGACAAATCAAAAGATGAAATAAAGCTAGCGACGGATTGAGGAACATTTTCTCTCGTCAAGACCATTCCGAATAACCCGGCTGTTGAAATGATAAATAAGATAACAGATGTTGTCACAACTGAAGACACTAATATTTCACGGAGTTGTTTTACTTTAATTTGTTTATATACAAACGCACCGACAATAAATCCGTATACAACAGCAACAACAGATGCTTCAGTCGGAGTAAAAATCCCCCCATAGATTCCACCTAATATAATAACTGGCATAATTAATGCTAGAAATGCTCGTTTGAAAGAATTCCAAATGTTTTTGACGTTTGCTTTTTCCAAGTCACTTCCGTAGCCTTTAATCGTCGTGATAATAAAAGCAAGAACCATTAAAGAAACACCAATTAATATACCTGGCAAAATCCCTGCAATAAACAATCCACTTACAGACACACCTGCTGAAACACCATACAGGACTAGGGGTACACTTGGAGGGATAATTATTCCCGTTGTACCAGCAGCAGAATGAATCGCTGTTGCAAAATTACGGTCATAGCCTGCTTTTACCATAGACGGAATTAAAATCGCCCCGATTGCTGCAGTCGTTGCCGCAGCCGAGCCCGATAACGCAGCAAAAAACATACAAGAAATAATCGCTACATGAGCAAGCCCGCCTTTCATTTGTCCAACTAGGCTTTTGGCAAAGTCAACTAGCCGTTCAGATATCCCACCGTGCTCCATTAACTTTCCAGCTAAAATAAAAAATGGTGCAGCCATAAGCGGAAATGAATCTAATGAAGCAAATAGTCGTTGCGGTAATGAAATTAATGGGATATCCGCAACTAGGACCAGAAATAACGTGGAGGCTAATCCTAACGCGATGGCGATAGGGACACTAATAAAAAACAAAACGAGTAAGATAATAAATAGAAGTAATGTTCCCATCGTTATAGTCCTTTCTGCTCTAGTTCATTTCCTTTAAGTGATTGAATCGTAACATCGATGGCATTAAGCAACATAAGAAACCCACTAATCGGAATGACCATATACACATAGCCCATCGGAAGATTAAGTGCTGCTGATGTTTGTACCATTGACCGTTCAGCAAACGCATAACCTTGCACGATCATAAAGAGGAAAAATGTCGTTCCACAAAGCAGGGCCGCTATTTCAAATACTTTTTGTAACATTGGAGGACATTTCATCTTAAAAAACTCGATTCCAATGTGCGCCCCATATTGAAACGCAAAACTCGCTCCAAGAAATGTCACCCAAAACATTAAATATCTTGCCGCTTCTTCAGTCCAAGGAAATGAAGAACCCATGATTTCTCTTGAGATTACTTGAAAAAAAATTAATACGACCATAAGCCCTAACATACTAGCGCTTATTAGTTCGATTACTTTATTGAGATGTGAAACGATCGTTTTGTACACGGAGGTCTCCTCCTTTTCGGAAAAGCAAAGTGGAAATTCCACTTTACTCTTTAATCTATTATTCGCTTGCTCTTATTTTCTCGATAAAGCTTCCGAATTGGTCATTAAACTTATCATACACAGGTTCAACTGCACTTCGGAAAGCATCAATATCAATTTCATCTGCTTCCACAATCGTAACCCCTGCTTCAAGTAACGTTTCTTTTTGCTCTGCTTCCATTTCTTGCGTTAAATTACGTTGAAATGATTTGTATTCTTCGCCTTTTTGAACGAATAGCTCTTGAATATCTGTTGGTAATGATTCAAACTTATCTTTATTTAAAACGAGTAATGCTGCCGCATAATACATTCCAACTTCACTTAAATGCGCTTGTACTTCATAAATGTTTGTACTTTCTGCTACACCGTATGACGTATCCGTACCATCAACAACACCTTGCTGGAACGAAGTATACAATTCTGTAAATGCGATAGGTGTTGGATCTGCTCCTAAAGCGCGATACGTTTCTAGGAAAATATCACTTTCTAACGTTCTCATCTGTAATCCATTTAAATCCTCTGGCGTTTTAATTTCTTTTTTATTATTTGTAAAATGTCTCATGCCGTTTTCCCATAATCCTAATCCTTTAAAGCCGTTACTATCAATAGCTGTTAATAACTCTTCCCCAACTTCACCGTCTAATGTTTCGTATACATGATTTAAATCTCGGAATAAAAACGGTAAATCAAGAACAGCAACTTCTGGTACAAAATTAGCAACAGGACCTGATGTTAACAAACTCATATCTAAACTTCCAAGCTGAACTTGTTCTGCTAAATCACGTTCCCCACCAAGTTGACCATTTCCGAAAATTTCAAACTTAACTTGTTCATTTGTTTCTTCTGTAATATCTGCTGTCATTTCTTCAAGTGCAATCGTATATGGATGGCCTGGTGGAGCAATATGTCCGATTTTAATTGTAATGGTCTCTCCACTGTTTTCTACGATTTCTGTTTGTGATTCAGTTTCTGTTGGCTCTGTTGTATTTCCTCCACTTTCACTGCTTCCACAGGCCGCTAGCAAACTAACCGCTAGTATCCCTATACCAAAAAGCTTTCCACATGATTTTTTCATGTTCTACTCCCCCTAATTAAAATAAATCTCTATAACAATAGCTTTTTTGTATAAAGCTAGGTTATACCCAAAAGAAAACGTTTACATTTAACAACTAAAAAAATAAACCTCTATTAACACTATGATTATATGTAAAAATCACATAACGTTATTACAACGAAATATTATCATATTGTTATATAATTTTCAAACAATTTTTTCAATTTTTTCGCAATAATGATTTACTCAATAGTTTAATTATAAGATTCATTGGATTTTTCTCATACGTTTTTCACACGGCAATTAAGAAAATAGCTACTTTCAAAGTTTTTTCTAATTTACATTGATTTACAAAAAGACTATATTCCATTAAAACTTAGTTAACATTCATTTTCTATGATAGTACCTGTTAGACAACATCCATTCACAGGGGGTTTGATGCTTCAAAACGGAAATAGCTTTATTCTTTTTTTATCCAAAACCAAATTCGTTTAAAAATGAGAGGAGTATTATTCATGAAAAAAGCGTTATTATCGTTATTTGCTTTATTAATCCTAACTGTATTTACTGCATGCGGTTCATCAGAGGGCACAACGGCTCCTGATAACAACTCAGATGCAGAAACACAAACAGAAGACACAAACAAAGAAACAAAAAGCGAAACAACAGAAGGTGGTACATTAACGATTGCTTGGCTACCAAATGAATCTGGCGCTGACATTAAAGCTGCTCGAGATGCGATTGGAAAAGAAATTGAAGAAGCTACTGGAATGAAAGTTGAACATCAAACAACAACAGATTATATCATTGCTATTGAAGCGATTGCGAATGGAAATGCTGACCTTGCTTTCTTAGGTGCTCAAGGTTATGTAGAAGCTCACACAAAAAACAGCAATGTATTACCTTTAGTTGTAACTAGTGGTGCATCAGGAACAATTGACGATGCTGTATATTACAGTTGGTTAGCGGTGAAAAACGGAAACGAAGACGAGTATAAGAACGGTGATGAATTTTCTATCGATAACATCGCTGGAAAACGTTTCTCTTTCGTATCAAACAGCTCAACTTCAGGATTTAAAGTTCCTGCAAACGGAATCGTTTCTCATTTCACTCAAATGGATGAACATAAAGATTTAACTGACGAAGATTTACTAGAAGGTGGGGATTTCTTCTCTGAAGTTTTATACGGTGGTTCACACCAAGGATCTGCCGTAAACCTTATTACAGACAAAGCTGATGTAGCAGCATTTTGTGATGCGTGTGTACAAAACTATATTGAGTTAGCTTCTGGTGAAGAAAACCGTGCTGGTTCGGTTTATAAAGTAAAAGAAGGTGCAGATGAGCCATTTAACACTTTCCCTGGTGAAGAGTTTGTTTTAATCTCTGTTACTCCAGTACTTAATGCACCATTTGTTATGAATACAGACAATATCGGCGAAGACCTTCAAAAGAAATTACTAGAGTTATTCACTTCTGATGCAATGGCAAACAACGAAGAAGTGTTTGTACCAAAAGATTCTGGTGAGAATGGTCTATTCTATAAAACAGAAGCAGAGCGTTTCTTAGAAGTAGAAGATGCTTGGTTCAACCCAATTCGCGAATTATCAAAATAAGTAAAAAAAGGAGTTAACAATGACAACGTTACTAGAATTAAAAAATGTATCAAAACAATATGGTCCTGATACTAAAGCGTTATCTGATGTTAACTTCTCTGTTAATGAAGGAGAGTTCATTTCCGTAATCGGTCCATCTGGAGCGGGGAAGTCAACTCTTCTTCGTTGCATTAATCGCATGATTGATGCAACTGATGGAGAAATTATCTTTGATGGCGTTACTATACAATCTTTGAAGAAAAAAGAGCTTCGTAAGCTAAGAACAAAAATCGGAATGATTTTTCAACATTATAATCTAGTCAATCGATTAAGCGTCATTGAAAATGTCCTTCACGGTCGACTTGGCTATAAATCTACGTTTGCTGGTGTCCTTGGTCTTTATAACCAAAGCGAAAAAAAACAAGCGATCGAAATGCTTCACCGCCTTGGGTTAGAAGATCAAGTGTATAAACGTTGTGACCAACTTAGCGGTGGCCAAAAGCAACGTGTTGGTATCGCAAGGGCTCTTGTCCAAAACCCAAAAATGCTCCTATGCGACGAACCAATCGCATCTTTAGACCCGAATGCCTCAAAAGTTATCATGGATTATTTAAAAGATATTTCTACAACGATGGGAATTACAGTGTTAGTGAATCTTCACCAAGTCGATGTTGCTCTAAATTATTCCGACCGTATTATCGGCGTAAGCAAAGGTTCAATCGTTTATAACGGTTCTCCAACGAATATTACGACTGAAGAAATTCACCATATATACGGTTCAGAAGCAGGAGACCTCATTGTTGATGTAGGAGGAAGAAATGCAGGATAAGTATTTTGCTAAAAAGAGATTTCGATCTTCTATCATATTACTCATCATTTTCGGGGTCACATATGGCTCTATCATTTTAACCGAGTTTAGTATTGTAAAAGGGTTGGCGTCATTCCCAAAAGCAATCGAATGGGGATTTACTAATTTTTACCCTAATGCGAAATCACTTGAACGCCTCCCTAATATTCTTGATAAACTTTTGGAAACTCTTTTAGTTTCTATTGCAGCTACAACAATCGCAGGCATATTTGCCCTCTTTTTTGCAATCGCTGGGTCGAATACAACAAAAGTAAATGGATTTTTAAGTACAATTAGTCGAGGGTTCGCAACGTTATTCCGTAATATTGATATTGCTGCCTGGTCGATGATTTTATTATTCTCATTTGGTCAAAGCTCATTAACTGGATTTTTTGCCCTATTTTTTGTTTCTTTCGGATTTTTAACTCGTGCCTTTATTGAAGTTATTGATGAATCTAGTATTAACTCAGTGGAAGCTTTACAAGCAACAGGCGCCACTTATTTTTCTACTATTTTTCAATCTGTTATTCCATCAAGTATTCCACAAATGATTAGTTGGCTTTTATTCGTTATCGAAACGAATATTCGCAGTGCGACATTAATCGGAATTTTAACAGGAACCGGAATCGGATTTGCCTTTGATTTATATTACAAAAATATGAACTATAATGCCGCTAGTTTAGTTGTCATTGTCATCATGCTTTCTATTTTACTCATCGAATATATTTCAAACTATGTGAGAAGGGTGATTTTGTAATGGGTCTAAGAAAATATCAAGATCAAGAACCATTGGAAATAGCAACTGACAAACCCATTAAAGTCAAACCTATTACAAAAGCATCGATCGTTATTCAATCTACTCTTTATTCTTTAGTCATTTTAACGATTTATGGGTTTTACAGTTTTGATTATAAAAACATAAATATCTTTGAAGGAATTTGGTCAACATTAATTAACTTTAAAACCATGTTTACCGAACCACATTTTAACCACTTTACGTTTACCGATGCGCTCTATGCCATTACAGTTACTCTCGCAATGGGGTTATTAACAACGATATTCGGGGCCATCATAGCTTTATTTCTAGGCTTACTCGCTGCCCAAAACTTGTCAAATCCAAAAGTATCTAATGCAATAAAAGGGTTTGTCGCGATTGTTCGTGCGATTCCAACTGTACTATGGGTACTTATTTTTGCGGTAGCTGCCGGATTAGGAAGTGTCGCTGCCGTTGTCGGGATGACCTTCCACTCTGTCGGATACTTAGTCAAAGCTTATTCCGAGTCATTTGAAGAAATTGATAAAGGTGTCATTGAAGCATTACGTGGAAGTGGAGCTAATTGGTGGCAAATTGTGTTCCAAGCTGTCATTCCATCAACAATGACATACCTTGTTTCATGGACTTTTCTACGTTTTGAAATTAATTTCGGCGTAGCCGTAGCCATGGGTGCTGCAGCTGGTGCCGGTGGTATCGGGTTTGATTTATTTATGGCAAGTAGCTTCTATTACGACTTACGTGAGGTCGGAGTGATTACGTACTTTATTCTTGCCGTTGCAATTCTTCTGGAAGTTATTGCGACACAAATCAAAAAGCGATTACGGGTTAAACCTGTATAAAAGAAACCCTCCGCTGTTACGGAGGGTTCTTGTATTTGCAACGGACATCTGTTCCGCTATATTCATATTTTTTGCATGTTTTTTCTTCGTTTCGGACATCTGTTCCGCTATTTACGGAAAATCTCCTTGTATATCATCTCTAGGAGATTAATAACGGAATAGATGTCCGATAGCATTTCAAAATAGCCACTTTTCCGTATCATAACGGAACAGATGTCCGTTAACTCTGTACGGTATCATTGATACACTATAATACTTTACTCAAAAAACCAATCGTTCTTTCATGTTTCGGGTTATCAAACAATTTGCTTGGAACATTTTCCTCTACGATATAGCCCCCATCCATAAAAATGACACGGTCTCC
This sequence comes from Alkalihalobacillus sp. LMS39, assembly GCF_022812285.1. Lineage (NCBI taxonomy): Bacteria > Bacillati > Bacillota > Bacilli > Caryophanales > Bacillaceae > Alkalihalobacillus > Alkalihalobacillus sp. LMS39. The sequence continues at coordinate 893,835 of NZ_CP093300.1, read as the reverse complement.
TACCTCTTTTGCAAATCCCATCTCATGTGTGACAACAACCATCGTCATACCTTCTTTAGCTAGCTGTTTCATAACCTCTAACACTTCCCCAACCATTTCCGGATCCAGAGCTGATGTTGGTTCATCAAACAACATGATTTCAGGTTCCATCGCAAGAGCACGCGCAATGGCCACACGTTGCTTTTGTCCGCCTGATAAAGAGTTCGGATAAGCATTCGCTTTATCTTCAAGCCCGACTTTTTTTAATAACTCTTTTGCCTTTTCTTCTGCCTTTTCTTTGGACCATTTTCGCACAATTATCGGTGACACTGTAATATTCTCTAGCACTGTCTTATGTGGGAATAAATTAAATTGTTGAAACACCATCCCTACATTTTTTCGCACTTCATTTATATCCGTCTCTTTACTCGTTAAGTTTGTCCCTTTTATAAAAACATCTCCACCAGAAACCGATTCGAGTAAATTTAAACAACGTAGAAAAGTAGATTTTCCAGAACCAGAAGGACCGATGACAACAACAACCTCTTGCGGCTTAATTTCAACATTAATGTCTTTTAATACTTCATTTTCACCAAATGACTTTTTTAACCCTTTCACCGATATCATTCTGTATTCAACCTCTTTTCTACATAATTTAATAAATATGTTAATGACAATGTAAGCACTAAGTAGATTAATGCAACTGTAAGATAGGGTTCCCAAGGTCGATGGTATTGTCCAACCGCTACTCTCCCCCAATACATAAGTTCTGGAGCCGCTATAATCGCTAACAACGAAGATTCTTTTAACAACACAATAAATTCATTTCCAAGGGGTGGAACCATCCGCTTCACAGCTTGAGGTAATATAACTTCTTTCATTGCTTGTGTATGTGTCATTCCTAATGAGCGTGCTGCTTCCATTTGGCCTTTGTCAATGGACTGTATACCCGCTCTGAAAATTTCTGCAATATAAGCAGCTGAATTTAATGATAACGCAACGACACCCGTTAGAATTGGGTTAACAGGGGAAATGAGTAATGGCAAGATTCCAAAATGCAATATCATAATTTGTACAAAAAATGGAGTACCTCGGAAGAAGTTAATATACCAAATGAACGGTATTCTTAACCATTTGTTGTCTAGCATTTTTCCAAGTCCAATAAATAACCCCATCACTGTTCCGATTAAAATCCCTAATAGCGAAAGAATAACCGTCCACATTGCACCTTTTAAAAAGAACGGTAAATAATCTACAATAATATCAAATCTTATATCCATTTTAGTACTCCTTGTTCTTATTTCATTAGTCTTTCAAGAAAAAAAGCGTAACGTGTCTACGTTACACTGATTTTTTTCATTATTCCATAAATTCTAGTAATAAATCAATATTTGGTTGTACACCAAACCACTCTTCATAAATTTCACTATACGTTCCATTTTCTAAAATCGTTTTAAAAGCTGCGTTTACTTCTTCACGTAAATCATTTTCTTTTTTAAATAAGAATCCATAATATTCTGCTTCAAAATTCTCAGTATCTTCTATTCCTGTCACTCCACTATTTGGATTATTTTTTACATATTCATTTACAACTACATTATCTGTAACTACAACATCAACATTACCTTGATCTAGTGCCAAAAACGCTAATGCTGTACTATCAAATTTTGAAATATCAGAATGGTTTTCACCAACAATTTTCTCTGCTGCTATTTGACCAGTTGTAGATATTTGTACCCCAATATTTTTACCGACTATATCATTAGCACTTGTTATATCTGCACCTTCTTTAAACGCAACCATATGAGTAGATTCAAAATATGGACTAGAGAAATCATATGTTTGTTGACGGTCTTCTGTGATTGTAATTCCAGATACAGCCATATCGATTTCACCATTTTCTATCATAATGAAAATTGGATCCCAACCAACATTCTTTAACTCGTATTCTATCCCCGCCTCACTTAGTACTGCATCTAGTAAATCTACATCAAAACCAACGATTTCTCCTTTATCCATATATTCAAATGGTGCGAAAGTTGCTTCCGTTCCTACTACTATTGGTTTATCAGTTCCACTAGTGCCTTCTGACGTTCCACAAGCTGCTAACAGCATACATGACATTGCTACCGCTGCTAGATTAAACGGTTTAAATATTTTTTTCATTGTTATCCCCCTGTTTATATCTTAAGATAATTTTTTGATATTTATTATTATACATCATTATTAATAAATATCAATAAAATTGTATAAAATTTTATTGTTTTTTATGATTATAAATTAATTTATTTTTCTAAATAATACTGATTCTATTTACAATTCAATAAATAGAATATGTTTTTATCCGTATTATACGTTTATACATTTTGCATATCTACAACAATGGGAATTTATATACCATACTATTTTTTATATAATATTTTATAAAAGTCACATTCACTAATTCAATTATCCTACTTTTAGTGCGGTTGTTTTTTTTGTTTATCTTTTTTTGTGTTTATGTTAACCTATAAAAAGATCAGGTTAACATTTTATCAATGAGGTGGACTTATGCAAAATCATAATAGTAAATTAAGAGTCATCATTATTTGTGCTTTATTCGCTGCACTCACGGCTGTGATGTCACAATTGACAATCCCACTCCCGCTTGTGCCTATTACAGCCCAAACATTAGCAGTCGGGTTAACGGCTACAATTATCGGAAGTCGGTACGGTGCGATCGCTATGTTTTGTTACATGTTACTAGGTGCATTTGGGTTACCTGTGTTTGCCGAAGCGAAAGGTGGACCCCAAGTGTTAATTGGTCCAACAGGAGGATATATTTATAGTTTTATTGTGACCGCTTTTGTAACCGGACTTATTTTAGAAAAAACTAAATTTAATTTATTGTGGGCATTGGTCGCTAATACGGTCGGAATGGTAGTAACATTAGTCATTGGTACGATTCACTTAAAGTTTGTGTTAGACTTATCATGGACAGCTGCCATTGGTGCTGGAGCAACACCATTTATTATTGGCGGATTAATTAAAGCCTTTTTAGCAAGTTGGATTGGAATTACGGTTCGCAAACGATTGATTCAAGCCAAACTTCTAAAAGATACAACAAAGCAACTAGAAGCTGCATAGCAAATAAAAAAACTCTGAGTGAACTTCACTCAGAGTTTTTTTATTTGTAGGGCGTTCGGACATCTGTTCCGTTATTCTAATAAAATTCTTCTATTTTATTGAGCTATCGGACATCTATTCCGCTACTTTGCAAAAATGACATAAAAATCTTACCCATATAGACAATTAGCGGAACCCTTGTCCGATAATTTTACCGAATTGTGAAAAATGGGGTCTTTAGCGGAACAGAAGTCCGTTACACCTAACCCGACTACTCTACCTCTGCTAACATTTCCTCAATCGCCTCTGCAACACCATGCTCCACATTCGTTTTTGTAACAAAATGACACATTTCTTTAATTTCTTCTTCTGCATTTCCCATCGCCACACTTCGACCTGCCATTTGAAGCATAGTGACGTCGTTAAAATTATCGCCAATCGCCATCACTTCTTCCATTGGGATTTGTAATTCCGCTGCAAATTTGGCAAGGGCGGCACCTTTATTGGCATCTTTCGAATTAAATTCTAAATTTTCTTTAATAGACGCTGTAATAATAAGGTCATCTATCTGTTGAAGTTGTGTTCGAATGTGTTTTAATGTTTCATCATTGGAAGAGAAACAAATAACTTTAAACACATTCACATCTTCTGAAATCGTAGTAAAGCGATTTTCTACCGGTTTGAATTCTTCAAATTCTATGTAGCGCTCGGCAATTTTTCTTGCTTCATCCAATTGTCCATTGTAGTGAGGAGACCTTTTTATAAACCCAAGAAGAGTTTCAAATGCACTTTCTTCACTTTTCGTATAATTGGCTTTGCTTGTATAAATATCAAAATGGATATCCTGTTGCTCACACATTTCAATGACTTTTTCATAAATGTCTCTATGCATCGGAATCGACTTCGTCAAGACGCCTTCTTCTGTAAATGTTTGAGAGCCATTTAATCCAATAATTGGACAAGTAATCCCAACTGCGTCCACTAGTTTCTTAGCCGATACATACGAACGTCCTGTCGCAACGACAACAGGAATCCCTCGTTGCTGTGCTTTCTTAATTGCCTCGCTATTTTGTTCACTTATGACACCATACTCATTTAATAATGTTCCATCTAAATCTGTTGCGATCAGTCGTACCATCTTTTTTCCTCCTACTCAATTTTCGAATGTTCACAAATGATGACTTCACGTGTAAATGTTTTTCCTTTTTTGACCGTACATCTATCAATTATCGTTAGTCCAACTTGTTCTAACACCTCATCTAGCGGTTCAATTGTAACAAAAACAATCTTTTTTGCGATCTTTTTTGCACTCGAAATGATATGAACCTTTTCGTCTGCTGATAAAACCGAACATAGATTATAAGGCATATCAATGATGGCGACATCCACTTGTGCGCGAATTTCGCCAATCTCACATAGCTGTACTTTTGGTTCATAGCCAAAGTGGAGAATATTTTCTCGGAGTCCTTTCATCACTAATGGATTATAATCACTACCTGTAATGTCAATTCCCATCGATAAAGCTTCAATTAAAACCGTTCCAATCCCACAACAAGGATCAATTACCTTGACGTTTTCAATTTTAGGGACTGCAATATTTACAACAGCTCGAGCTACTCTTGTACTTAAAGCTGTAGAATAGTGGTGTGGCTTTTGTTGGTGAGTAAACCAGACTGGTTCGCTTTCAACGTATGGGCCGAATACAAAGTGATGTTGATCATACATTATCACTAAACGTTTGTCAGGGCTTTGTAAATTTGCTATCCCATTTATTGCAAGTCCCGCTTTTTTTTCTACTTCTCTTCGTTCGTCAAACGTAAACTGCTTAGAATCAGATATCAATGTCACTTTAAAAGAATCGAGTATCGTATAATTGTGAAGCTTTTCTAGTAAATGCTCTAGTGTTTCCGTTTTAAAGATGACTTCGATTTTTCCTTTCATAAATGGGCTTCGTGAAGGATCAATGTCAATACTCGATTCAAGCTCCTTTGTTTTTGTGTGAAACCCAAAAAAGGACCTCATTTCAAGCTCACATAACGCCCGTTCTTCATCGGTACAAGCGTATAAATATTTGTATTTCTTCATCTTATTTTTCCTTTTTTTATTTAGAAAGGCTCTACGAATTCCTTAACGGACATGTGATCCGCTATTTTAGTAAAAACAAGCCTTTTTGATTTTTTATCGGACATACGTTCCGCTATTTCATCAAAATAGCACTAATATCCGCTCGTTTTCTTAAAGTAACGGAACCAGTGTCCGTAAGCATGCCACAAACGCTTATTTTTTTAAAAATAGCGGAACAGATGTCCATTAAGATAGTATAAGTTATCAAAGCTTCGCTGCTATACTAAAACTTTTATGATTTCTTTTATGTTAAAAAAGAAGCATACCTACTTTCGGTTATGCCTCTAGCTTTTGCTTTTTATACTTGCACTTTTTTCTTCATTTGTTTACTTCGAAGCTGACCACACGCTGCATCGATATCTGTTCCATGCTCTAAGCGAACACCACAATGAACTCCACGCTTTTTTAGCGTGTCAAAGAAACCAAGAATCGCTTCTTTTTCACTTCTTTGATACTGACTATGTTCATCTACCGGATTATAAGGAATTAAATTGACGTAAATCAATTTTTTACGGTCACCAATTAAATTGGCCAACTCAACAGCCTGCTCTCTTTGGTCATTTACATCTTTTAATAAAATGTATTCAAATGTTACGCGACGGTTTGTTTTTTCGATATAATAGTCGACTGCCTTCATTAGTTTAGCAATCGGAATGGCACGATTTATTTTCATAATCTTTGTTCGCAACTCATCATTTGGTGCATGAAGGGAAATCGCTAAATTTACTTGCAACTGTAGATCAGCAAACTCATAAATTTTTTCCGCTAACCCACTCGTTGAAACCGTAATATGACGCGCTCCAATCTCTAGCCCCTTTTGGTCTTTTACAATATCTAAAAAGGCTACCATATTGTCAAAGTTGTCAAACGGCTCTCCGATACCCATAACGACGATATGGCTGACTCGTTCACTTTTTCCAACCTCATCAAGATGGAGTTGTACATTCATAATTTGTTCTACGATTTCACCACTTGATAAATCTCGGCTCTTTTTCAATAAACCACTGGCGCAAAAACTACAGCCAATATTACAACCAACTTGAGTCGTTACACAAACGGAAAGACCGTATTTATGTTTCATTAACACCGTTTCAATTAAATTCCCATCTTGTAATTGAAATAAAAACTTAACCGTTCCATCCTTTGATTCTTGCTTTGTATACACAGTCGATGTTTGAAAAACAAAATGTTCTTCTAACAATTCGATACAATCTTTATTGACATTTGTCATTTGTGAAAAGTCCGTTACTCTTTTGCGATATACCCAATCCCATACTTGAGACGCACGGAATTTTTTATGTCCATATTGCATAAGCCAATCTGTTAGCTGTTCAAATGTTAATCCATAAATGGACTGCTTATTCATAATTAACCCTCTTTCCAAACTTAGCATTCAAAGTCTATTGTACTAAACTGTACGAGTATGTAGCAAATCCAATTACTGTTTTCTTGTAAAAAAAGAAAAATCTTTGTCACAAATTTTCATTGGCCCTCGTTTTAGTTATGAAAAAGAAAATGGAGGGTTGAATATGAAGGAAAACTGGGATGTTGTTATTGTTGGTGGAGGACTAGCCGGATATATTGCAGCCAATTATTTGGCTAAATACAATTTATCCATTTTACTAGTAGAAAAAGAAAAATCTACGGGCGGTCGTGCAAAAACAAAACAGATGAAAAAGCAATATTTTAATTTAGGACCACACGCACTTTATAAAAATGGAATTGCCGCAAAAACTCTAAAGGAGTTATCTATTCAGCCTCATGGAAAGAAGCCTACACTGCAAGGGATACTAATGGAAAAGGACTCCATTTACACCGCTCCTTTTCGTATTAAGGAAATCCTATCAACCACATATCTTACTTGGCATGAGCGAAAAGAATGGGTATCCATAATGGTACGGTTGAACTCAATCCAATCCACTACTATTCATTCATTAACATTCAAGCAATTTGTTGAACAGATTGTCTCCTCTCCTAAAGTTCAAGCTTTACTTTATTTGTTAGCAAGACTTTCTACTTATTGTCATGCTCCTGAAACAGTTAGCGCTCATGTTATCGTTTCACATCTACAAATGGTAAACGGCGGAGTCCTTTATTTAGATTATGGTTGGCAATCACTCATTGATGAGCTTCATAATCAAGCCGTTCTCTCTGGTGTAACAATAAGACCCCAGTGCAAAGTGCGAAAAATCTCTTCTAGGGAACAAGGGCATTTCGATATAATAGTAGATAATCAGGAATACTTACAATCAAAATATGTCATCTACACAGCCAATCCTAGTGATTTACTCACCATCTTAAAATTAGAAAAGTACAAATCATTTCTTCAGTCTATCATTCCAGTGAAAGGCTCAACATTAGACGTGGCTTTAACGAACCTCCCTTTCCCTAAACGATTGCTAGCACTTGGTATTGACAATCCAATTTATTACTCGGTCCACTCAAAATTTGCCACTCTTTCCAATGACACCAATACCGTAATATTGCACTTATTTAAATATCATAAGCCAAATGAGCACATTGACCCTCAAACGATTAATGCTGAACTAACAAATACGTTATCTAAACTACAACCGGGCTGGAAAAATGCATTAATCGCAAAACGGTTCATACCCAACCTTGTCGTGAATCAACGTTTACCACAAGTGGGAGACGAAAAAGTCATTCGTGAGCTTAGAAACCCAATGCACCATTTTTATTTAGCAGGGGATTGGCTTTCTACATCATACATGTTAGCAGAAGCGGCAGTTGAATCTGGGAAAAAGGCAGCTTTACAAATTATTGACAAAGAAAGGATGTATATGAATGCAAGTCAGTCAGGAAGATTATAAAACGTATAAACCACTTTTATTTTCATTAGGCTACCGAATGTTAGGCTCGGTTCAGGAAACAGAAGATTTGGTACAAGAAACGTTTCTTCGTGTTTTCCGTTCGCCCCGATTCAACATTGACAATAAAAAAGCATTTTTATGTAGGACGATGACAAACCTATGCTTAGATGTATTAAAATCAGCCAGGGTAAAACGCGAACAATATATCGGCCCTTGGCATCCAGAACCTTTACTGTTGGAAGAGCCTTTGTTATCAGACCCATCATATGCCACTTTAGCGAAAGAAAACATTAGTATCGCGTACTTACGTATGATGGAAACACTCTCTCCTAACGAACGAGCTGTACTTTTATTAAAAGAAGTTTTTGAATTTGCATACTCGGATATAGCCACGATGATTAACAAAAGTGAAAGTACTTGTAGGAAATTAAATAGTCGCGCTAAACAAAAACTATCTACTTTTACGAACGAAAGCTTGGATTATACCAAAAACAAAACAATCATTACTCAATTTATTGATGCTTTTCAAAGAGAAGATGTGGGTACGCTGTTAACACTCGTATCTGACCGGATTACGTTATATTCTGACGGAGGGGGCAAAGTAAAGGCAGCTGTTCGTCCGATTCATTCTTACCAAAATGTGCTTGCTTTTTTATCAGGAATCGCAAAAAAAGCAACTGGAACTTTTGACTTAAGAATTAAAAATATCAATAACCAACCTGGCATCGTCATTCACCTTGATGGATACTTATATAGCGTCATAAGTTTTTTTATTACTGAAGAACAAATTCATGAAATCTATATAATTCTCAATCCTGATAAACTTTCTGTATATAAAAATGACAAAGGATAGCTCTCCCTTCGAAGTAAACGGCTTCGCTCCTGCTCGTCCTGACGAGAAAAACACTCGTCCGGACTTAAAACCCGGCAGGGCTCCGCCTAGCCAAAAGGCACATTCGAAAGGTCAAAACCCGACCTTTCCCTTCGAAGCAAACGGCTTCGCTCCTGCTCGTCCTGACGAGAAAAACACTCGTCCGGACTTAAAACCGGGCAGGGCTCCGCCTAGCCAAAAGGCACATTCGAAAGGTCAAAACCCGACCTTTCGAATGTGCCTTTTATTTAAACCATCCTTTTTCTTTAAATCTTGTGATTGCTTCGATTCGGTTGCTTACTTCTAATTTGTCGAGGATGGATGAGATGTAATTACGGACCGTACCATTCGTAATGAATAGTTTACTAGCAATTTCTTTTGTGCTTTTTCCTTCAGCCATTAGCGTAAGGACTTCGCTTTCTCTATCTGTTAGTGGGTTTTCCTCACCATATACTTCATCGACTAATTCGGAAGCATATATTCTTCTTCCTTCCATAACATTTCGAATCGCACTTGCGAGTTCTTCACTCGGACTATCTTTTAACATATAGCCATGAACTTTCGCTTTCACTGCACGTTCAAAATAACCCGACCTTGCAAACGTCGTTAAAATGATGACTTTGCAATCCATTTCCTTCAATTCTTCAGCTGCTTCTAAGCCGTTTTTCCCTGGCATTTCAATATCCATAATGCATATATCAGGGTGATGCTCTTTCACTAAACGAATGGCATCCTCACCATTGTTGGCACTTCCGACAACTGTCATATCTTCTTCAAAGTCAATTAAGGCCGCTAGTGCTCCTAGTAGCATTTTTTGGTCTTCTGCAATGACGACCCGTATCATACCTCCACCTCCTCATCCACTAGTTTCGCGTTATTCGGTACACGGATGATAACTGTAGTTCCATCATCAGATAAAAGCTCTAATGTTCCATTTACAAATTCTAGCCGTTCTCTCATCCCTTTTAGACCACTTCCATACACTGGTTGATTTCCATCAGGTATACCAATTCCGTTGTCTGTTACCTTTACGATCACATCTTCTCTTGTCGGTTCAATTGATAACGTACATTCTGTCGCTTTACTATGCTTTACTACATTTGTGACAGCTTCTTTTATACACATACTGACGACATTTTCAGCAATTAAAGATGTATTTGGTAATTTTGAATTACCTTTAAGTTGAAAAGAGATAGAGGCAGCATTCAGTATTTGTCGGACACGGAATATTTCATCTTCTAATTTTGCTCCACGCATCTTTGTTACTAATTCACGTACTTCTTTTAACGCTATTCTTGCTGTTTTTTGAACATCTTTAATTTCAGCCCGTGCTTTTATTGGATCTTTTGTCACTAATTTTGCTGCTAAATCACTTTTCAATCCAATCAATGATAGCTTTTGGCCAAGTGTATCATGTAAGTCTCTTGAAATACGCTGTCGTTCTTCTAATTTCACGAGCTCAGAAATTCGCTTATTTGCCATCTCCAGTTGCCCTTGTAAACGCTCTTCTTTGTTTTTGTTATACGTACTGATCGGTAACAAAATCACAGCAATAATACTCAAAAAGACAAATGGCAGTTGCGTAATGAAGACGGGATGGGTGATAAAACCATAATAACTTGTTCCGAACGTCGTAATTAATAGAATAATATATAATGTAATAAAGGCGACACGGTTTCTTAAATTCCCGATAAAAAAAGCGAGAAAAAGGAAAAAGTAAATATAACCAAATAATAAATTCATCGCTGTTGAAATTGCAATTTGTATACTGGTCCAAAAATAGACAAGCCATCCTTTTGAGACAAAGGACAGCACGTAGCAAACAAAATAAATGACAATCATAACAACTCCACTAATAATTTGTGGGGTCGAGGATGCATGGAAGACAAAATAAAAGGGGAGGATATAGAAAACAATCCAAACATATGGACTCAGTCCCGTACTTTTGCGGAACTTTTCTTTCCAGCTTTTCATTTTTATCCCCCTTTGTCATTCACCTAAATTATACCATATCAAATTATTTGAGTTGAGGTTTTTGTGGATTTCGTTCCATCAACTTATTATCCACGATTTCTTTTACATCTTTATAGCTGACAAATGTTTTTTTACTTTCATCCCATAATCTGTAACGAAGTGATTTTAAACTTGTCATCAGAGTAATCGTTGTTGCTTTTTGCAATGGCGGTGTCGCTTCATGGGCTTTTTCTAGATTATAATTTGGAACTCTAGGACTTAAATGATGAACATGGTGATATCCAATGTTACCGGTTATCCATTGAAGAAGTTTTGGAAGCTTATAATATGAACTTCCATCAACGGCAGCTTGAACATAACTCCATTCTTCATCATGTTCAAAGTATGAATCTTCAAACTGATGTTGTACATAAAATAACCATATTCCTAGTAAACCTGACACGAAAAATACTGGTCCTTGAATTAAAAGGAACGCTTGCCAACCGATAGCCCAAATTAACAAACTATATAAAGCAACAATACTGATATTTGTAATATACGTATTGATTCGTTCTTTTCGTTTCGCTTGTTTACGATTAAAGCGGTATTCTATTAAAAAAACTGCGATTGGACCAATTCCAAACATAACAAGTGGGTTACGATAAACTCGATATGCAATTTTTTTCCAAATTGATGCCTCTTTATATTCTTCGACTGTTAAAATCCACATGTCACCAGTTCCTCGTTTGTCAAGGTTAGAACTTGTAGCATGATGGATCGAATGTGTCTGTTTCCATTGTTGATATGGTACAAGAGTAAGAACTCCTGTAATCGTTCCTATAATATCATTCGCTAATCGACTTTTAAAAAATGATTGATGACAACAATCATGAAATATAATAAAGGTCCGTATTACAAATCCTGAAGTAACAATAAGTAGGGGAAGCGTAATCCAATATGAGATGGACAAGGACAAATAGGCAGCATACCATAGAACAACTAATGGACCTAGCGTATTGAACAGTTGTATAATACTTGCTTTCGTATCCGTTTTTTCAAATGGGGCAACCTCTTTTTTTAACTTTGCAATTTTTTTTGAAGACATCCTGTTTTCCTCCTAGAAATAAATCGTTTATCTCTCATATTGTTCCTCCTTTATTATAGAAAATTCCATCTAAACTAATAAGTCATAAACGTCAATACTCGTATATGACATTTGTCATATATGAAAAACGCGAGCGTCTTTTCGTTAGAATACAAATTTTTATTCCTATATGTTTAAAAGAAAACACTTGAGTCATAAAGGCTCAAGTGTTTTCTTTAATGTAAAGCTCTTACCCACTGCTTCATCTGTTCATTCATTTCCTCTTCATGTTCTACCATATCAAAAACTGTATATCGATTTGTATTTTCTGTTAACCAAAGGTCCGCTCCAAAATCAATTAATGTTGAGGCAGCTTCAATGTGATTGTTTCTTACTGCAAACATTAATGCTGTTTCACCGAATATATTTTGTGCATTTACATCAACACCACGGTAAAGCAATGATTCAATCACAGCTAGATTACCATAAACAGACGCCATCATTAGCGGAGTATAGCTATATGACATCGATCGTTCTGTTTGGTCATACACTAAATAATGAGGATCAGCCCCATATTCAAGCAAATAGTCAACCATCTTTGTTTTATTCGTTTGAATCGCTTTAAATAACACAGTATATCCGTCAGGGTCTTTACTTTCGATATCCCCACCAGACTCAACCATTTGTTTTACTAGTTCAAGGTCACCATAATACGCAGCTGTATGAATGAAATTCGTTTGGAAATATGGCGATGGGTGCAGAGATGGACTAAATAACTCGTTATAGTCATAGGAATATTCACTAACGAGTTGAATGGCTTTTTCTGAATTTCCATCTATAATAGCAGCATATAACTGGTCATGATTACCGATTATGGAGTCATGGTGAAATTGTTCTTTATCACTTTGTTCGTAAGTATAATCATTTTCATCATACACTGCATCTTCATTATTTTCATATGTACTGGCTATATACTCCTTCATTTCATGTAATGTCATATCACCGACTTGTTCATAATACTCTGTTTCTGCTAATCCCAATGCATGCAGATCATTCGCTAAAAACACAAAAAACATCATATAGTCTTCTTCTACAACGAGTAAAAAGTCTGACTCGGCAGTGACATAATATTCTCGATTGAGATAAAGAGGGAAAACTTCGTCAAATGATTGACCTACATTGACACCAGATTCAGTTGAAAAAACGGGAGAAGTTAACCCAATACATTTAACTTTATCTTCAAATAATACAAATTCGACTTCATCATAACGATATTCATAACTTGAAGGAGAAAAATCAGCAACATCACTTGGTGTTCCAAACGTTTCCTCAACTTCATTAACGAAAGAATCTAGACCAATATAATCAACAATAAGTTCATCTTTTAATTGCTTTTGTTCTTCCGCAAAATAACTTCTCTCTGATCGAAATTCCTCTACGGACGGTGATACATCTACTTTTGTTCCACAGCCTCCTACTACTAATAACGCCGCAAAAACAAATATCAGCTTCTTCACGTTTTTCCTCCTCTCTTTTTTATTATTTTATATAAAAACTTTTATGATAAATATATCACACAAAACTACGGGTATAAATACCTATTTCTCTACATTATTCAATTTTTCACATGTTTTCCTTAAGGAAAAAGGACGTTTTTTACTAATTCTAATTCCATTTCTAGAACTTTAGTGGTATTTTAATATTATCACCGTGTTTACTATAGCTAACACACAGGCCAAATGAAAAAGACGTCATTAATGGTCTGTTTACATACATCCAATGGGTGTTCTTTTTATTTGGTAAGGAGGTTACTTAAAGTGTTAGCTTCATTACGACTTGTTCCGAACAGGATTAAAATTACCATTATCCTTATATTACTCGCACCTCTCATTGTTGACATGTTCCTCTATGAAACACCAATCGGAAGTCTCTGGTTTATTTATTTAGGGGCTGTTGTGTTAACATCCTATTACTCGGGCTTACGAGGTGGTCTGACTATTGCAATCGTTTCCATTGCTTTCCACTTTTTATGGGAACTGAACGAGTTTTTCAAATTCGGCCTCAAGACATCTGAGTTATTTGTTTTTCTCTCCAGTGCACTTCTTCAATTTATACTGGCATTTTCTATAGGGTTTTTAGCAGATAAACTAAAAGAAAAGCATACAGACCTTGAAGATATTTTTAATTCACTCGATGCGACAATATGGTCCCATGATTTAAAAACAGACACCATTATTATCTCAACTGGAATCGAATTGTTATATGGGTATTCGGGGGATGACTTTAAACAAAATCCAAATTTATGGGATAAAGTCGTTTATCCTGAAGATGTTGATATCGTTGATGAAATGAATCGACAAGCTTTATTAGGAAATCCAACGAATACAGAATTCCGCATCATTCGGCCTGATGGGGACATTCGGTGGGTTCAAGATAAAGCGACACCAATATATGATAAAGACAACAAACTTGTAAAAATAAATGGCGTTGTTTTTGATATAACAGAACGAAAAAAGGCAGAAGAAAAAATTAGAAGAATGGCGTATTATGATTTTCTGACCGACTTACCTAATCGGAAATTTATTCACGAATTTTTACAAAACACACTTGATCATCCGAAAACAGATAATCAATCTGGTGCGGTGTTATTTTTAGATTTAGATGGATTTAAAAATGTGAATGACACGTTCGGTCATGCTGCTGGAGATACTTTACTAATTGATTTATCTCGCCGCATTTTAGCCTGCATTAAAAAGGATGGCCATGTTGGGAGACTCGGCGGTGATGAGTTCATTATCGTTGTCGAACATGGGGATGAATTTACGATAGGCCTTCTTGCAGAACGACTCTTAAAAGAAGTCGCAAAACCGTTTACCATTTCAGGTGAACCTGTTTCGGTGACATTAAGTATTGGCATTAGCTTTTTTCCACGGGATGGCAAGGACGCCCAACAGCTTATTATTCACGCAGACCATGCCATGTATAAAGCGAAAGATAATGGAAAAAATCAATATCATTTTTTTAGTTAAAGTAAGCGAAAAAAAGTGTATGGAGCAACAGAATCCATACACTTTTTTATTTGTTAAACCCCAAGCACTAATTTACGTTTACCAATTTACAACAACATAGTATGATTATAGTAATTTCTTGAAAAGAGGTTTTGAGATGAAAAAAATTTGTTTGCTTTTGCCTAATGGATTTGAAGCAGTAGAAGCGAGTGTCTTCACAGACGTTTTCGGTTGGAATGCCGTAGAAGGCGATGGAACAACGCAACTCATTACCGTGGGCACTAA
Source organism: Alkalihalobacillus sp. LMS39 (assembly GCF_022812285.1). Taxonomy (NCBI): domain Bacteria; kingdom Bacillati; phylum Bacillota; class Bacilli; order Caryophanales; family Bacillaceae; genus Alkalihalobacillus; species Alkalihalobacillus sp. LMS39. The sequence goes on along the minus strand of NZ_CP093300.1, from coordinate 878,595 downwards.
ACCAACATTAACATGCACATGGAACTTTACGGTTACACCTGAAAAACAATTATCTGAAGTGACCGTTGATGACTTTGATGCCCTTGCTTTACCTGGTGGTTTTGAACATGCTCATTTTTATGAGGATGCGTTTCAAGAAGAAGTGCTTCAATTCATTCGAGACTTTGATGCTAAAGGAAAATGGATCGCTGCCATTTGTGTTGGATCTCTTGTATTAGGAAAAAGCGGGATCTTAAAAGGAAAACGGGCGACGACTTATAATTTAAACCCGCTTCGTCAACAACAATTAGCTGACTTTGGAGCCATCGTAATACCAGACGAACCTGTAGTGATGGATAAGAATGTTATAACATCTTATAACCCTGCAACTGGATTTGATGTTGCTTTCACTCTACTTGAACGATTAACATCGAAAGAAAACTGTGATGAAGTAAAAAGGTTAATGGGATTTAAGTGAATGGGCACAACAAAAACCAAAAAAGTCCTTTATTACAACGTAAAGGACTTTTTTTCATTTAGTTTTTGTCTGTAAAACAGTGCCGTTAGAAAAGAAGTGCAGACAATGATAGTAAAGTAAAAAAACACTTCTTGATAAAGGAAACCAGGCCAAATCCCCCGCTCCATCTTCAGTAAAACCCCTGAAAGTGTTACTCCAAAAGCACCCCCGAATAGTTGACATAATTGTAGCATCCCCATCCCTGAACCGATAGAAGCAGCTGGCAATATTCTTGTAACTTCGTTGGACATACTTGCAGTTAAAGAGGAAAAGCCCACACTCATAAACATATACGAAAACATAATAGACAAAGGAGAAACCTGGGCAGTAAGTGAAAATAAAATTGTAGAAATCAAGAGCAATCCATGCCCTGTTAAAAACAAAGGCATATTTCCAAAGCGATCAATAATACGACCTATCACTTGAGCTGCAACAGCTGATAAAATCGCGCCCGGAAAAATAATGAGTCCGACTCGAGCTGCATCCATTTTATATACATCCGTTAAAATAATCGGCATCATAAATAGCGTAGAAAAATGTAAAGTAAACACAATGAATCCAACATAAAGGAGTTTTGCATATTGATGATGCGAAAATAACTCCGGGCGTAAAAAAGGCATCTTTACTTTTTGAATATGTATTATTAATAGTATAGCCACAACAATCGTAACCGCTAAAACATAAAAAGAGAATGATGTGAAAAATAATAAGCTACTCGTCACACAAACTCCTGTTAGCAAAGCCCCAACAACATCAAACTTCCCACGAGTCACTTGTTCTTTAGGCAGTAATCGATGAAAAAATGGAAGTAAGAAAAAAACAATAGCGGTCACAGCAAATAAATAGTTCCAACCTAAATATTCTGTAATCGCTCCACCTATTACTGGGCCTAGACCAAAGCCAAGTGAAGCAGCAGACGAAATGAAAGCCATCGCTCGGCCTCGCCTTGATAAAGGAATATATTTACTTGCTAACACTAACCCTAATCCTAATACAGCCCCTGCTCCTGCAGCTTGAAATATGCGTGCCAGTAGTAACAAGTAAAACTCGTGAGCAAAAAATCCAATTATCGAAGCACTTCCCACCATAATTAGCCCGATAAACAACAGTCTTGCAATTGGGATATAATCTGATAAACGGCTATACGTTAATGTGCCGATCGCAAACACGATTGAGTAACTAGAAATAATCCAAGAAGCGGTTGTTGACGTTAACGCTAAGTCCGTCATAACCGTAGGTAGGGCAACATTAAACATCGTTGTATTCATGACAACAAGCCAAACGGCAAAACTCCAAAGGAAAATAATCTTTTTCTCTGGAATAGAATTTGGGACTTCTTCTGCTATTACAGTCAAAGCTTTTTCCTCCTTTTAAGTCACTCTTTATTCTTTCGTTACAAATTCTATAATGAAGGAAATCACTTTTTGTTCCCAAACAAAAGAATTAAAGCCATGGTCCGCCCCTTCGATAAGTTGAACCGTTGCGTTTGGATAACAATTTTCTTTATACAGCTTTGAGGCATTAGCTGGAATGGCCTCATCGTTTGTTCCATGAATTAATAGTACATGCTGTTTAAAGCGAGCGGCATTTTCCCATACAACAAGATCTTTAAGTTCGTCAAAAAATTGTTCACTCACTAAATTTCCACCAATGTCATACACTTTTTTCTCATTTAAATATGGAGATTGCGCTCTTAATTGTTGACTTAATTGTGGAATTGTCCCCCCAGCAGCAAGAAGAATTAGTTTGGCAATCTCACTGTTTCGTTCCCCTGCGAGAAGACTAGCGACAAGCCCTCCCATACTAAAGCCAAGTACATATATTTGATTTCCATCAATAGCTGGGTGGGTTTTGACATAATCAAGTATCGTATGGGCTTGCCTCAACTCTGACATGACCGTCATATCTTCAAAATCCCCATCACTTTCCCCACTTCCTAAAAAGTCAAAACGAAACGATGCAATTCCTTCTTTTTCAAGTGCCCTCGAAATTTTCAAGAACATTCGGTGTGGTTCTAGTTTTGTACCGGTAAATCCATGAAACAAGATGACCGCTGGACTTTTATTAACATCTGGGATATGTTCCATACCTCTTAAAATTTGGCCATTATGGGTGATCTCGACTGCTTTTTGCATGATACTTCTCCCCCAACTTCTTTTTCTTTCATCTTACTACTATATCCTTGTTTCCTCCACATGTACGCCTTGAATGAATTATCCTTTTTTCGGGAAAACCAAAAGAGAATTAGAATGCTTTTCATTTCAAAATATTTTTTCCAAGGGGGATGAAGTTTTGAAAAATCGAATGTTTTATTTAAGCTTGAACTTCCTAGCCATCTTAACTCTCATCTTCATTTATAAAAAAGTACCACAGGAAAAGAAGCGTTTTCTTATTCCCCTTTATTTGGCCTACACTGGATTAAATTATATATTTGAGTTTTTTGTTCTAGTCGTTACACGTGCATATGAATATAAGCCCAATGTATTCAAAAACCAATACTTTGATAACGTATTCGGTTCAAGTGCTTCCCAATTGTTTATCGTTCCATCAACAAGTTTGTTGTACGCTATTTTGGATTTAAAAGCGAGGTGGGCGTGGTTACTTACATCTTTCTTAGTTTTGGTTGAACGATTGTTCTTGAAAGAAAAGATTTACAAACATAATTGGTGGTCGACTCCTTATACTTTTATCGGAATTCGTTCGTTTTACGCAATCGCAAAATATTGGAAGCAGAAAATTGTTGTTGATAAAACTAAGCTAAATGAAATGTTAACGTTATTTTTCTCTATCTTTGTTTGTTATGCAACGATGAACTTTTTTCATGTCGCAATTTTAAAAACTTGCATGTTCAATATTCAACTTTATCCTAATCGTTATCGTACTCATGTTTTATTCTCAACTATCTATAGCGCCTTTTGTGCTATTTTCTTTGTCCTTTCTGTCGTTAAGAAAAAATGGTCCGTCACAACCACGACTATTCTTTCTTTTCTTAGTCTTGAGACCTTATTCATTCGACTAAACCTAATCACTATTTCAAATCCATACTTGTTTTATTCAGTTTCAATTGCAACAAAGGTTTCTAGCATCTGGATCGGCCACTATGTAAATAATCAGCTTGAAAAAGAGACACACTCCAAAGAGAAAGTGGCGTCTCCACCAAAGCACGTTTCAATAAAGGCATGAAGGACACTTCTCTCTGATTTCCGCTTCGTTTTGTCCTTCATCATGCTTATGAAGGACACTTTACACCGTTTTTCGCTCACTTTTGTCCTTCATCATGCTTATGAAGGACACTTCTCACAGATTCCCTCTCACTTTTGTCCTTCATCCCGCCTATGAAGGACACTTTACACCGTTTTCCGCTCACTTTTGTCCTTCATCACTCCTATGAAGGACACTTTACACCGTTTTCCGCTCACTTTTGTCCTTCATCGCGCTTATGAAGGACACTTCTCACAGATTCCCTCTCACTTTTGTCCTTCATAGAACACTTTTGACTCATACGAATATTGATTCATACTATTTGGAAGGAAAAGCAAAAAAACGCATTGGCTTTTATCCCAATGCGTTTACCTTCATTCTTTTATGGATTAACTTCAACTTCTGTACTTGCTTCTACTGAAGTGCCACTGAGAAAGTTTTGAATTTCTTGCTTGTTTTTTTCTACATCAATTTCTAAGACTAGTCCAGCATTTGGATATCGTCGGTCTTCAAATGAATCATCAACTGGAACTCTTAACGTATCCACTTCCATATTATCCGATAACAATAGTGAAGAAGCAATTGAGAGAACAGTTGGGTTGTCAATATTCGTTTGAATATATGGTTGGATCGTTCCAAGTAGTCTTGGTGACTTTAATACACCTTGTACACTAACGAGTTCATTTGTTAAGATTTCCATTACTTCTTGTTGGCGACGAACACGGCCAAAGTCACTTTCAGCATCTGCTCGGAATCGAACATACCCAAGAAGTTGTTCACCATTTAATTTTTGTAAGCCTGGCTCTAATCGGATTCCGATGTTTTTTTCCATCGCTTTTTCTACTTCTACTTCCACACCGTCTGGAAAAGCAGTATCAATGACTTGCGAAAATGCTTCAAAATTGACGAGAGCGTAATACTGAACATCGACACCAAAGTTTTCACTAATCGTTTGTCTTAATAACTCTGGACCACCTAAGGCATTTGCAGAATTTATTTTATATTGCCCGTAATTTGGTATATTAATATACGTATCTCTCATAATCGATACGAGTTTCGTTGTGTTCTGTTCAGGATCGTATTGAGCAATCATAATTGTATCGGTTCTAGAGACCTCTTCATTTTCTCTTGCATCGACACCGAGTAACAACACATTTACTTTTCCAGTTAAATCACTTACACCATTAAATTCTATGTCTTCGTCGATAGCAGCTACAGATTGTGATAACTTTAATCCAGCTTGGTACTCATAAATAAAATAAGCGCCTGCTCCCGCTATGAGTAGAAAAGGGATTAAAAAGAATAGAAATTTACGCTTCTTTTTCGTTTTTCTTTTTGAAACCCTCGTTTTTTGATTTGTTGTTTTCATATTGTAATTCCTTCACGTTTTTGCTTATAATATATCAGTTTTTGTCTAATATTGCTATCATTTTCACAACATTTGATTGTAGAATATAATGGGAAACAGTGAAACATATATAGAATACGAGATTCATACAAAAAAAGAGTGACATTTCTGCCACCCTAAGGTCTTAAACCATCACTTTACAAATATCATTCGTAAATTCAACTGGGTCTTGGATTGGTAGTCCTTCAATTAATAAAGCTTGGTTATATAATATATTTGTATATAGGTTCAATTTATCTTTATCGTTTTCAAATGCCTCTTTTAACGAAGCGAACACCTCATGATTGCTGTTAATTTCAAGCACTTTATCGGCTTTTATATTTTGATTGTCTGGCATCGCATTTAAGATCTTCTCCATTTCAATGGAAACTTCTCCTTCTGTTGACAAGCAAACCGGATGTGAACGTAACCGTTTAGATAGTTTGACTGCTTTTACTTTATCAGAAAGAATCGATTTCATGTAATCAAACAACTCTTTGTTTTCTTGTTGTTCCGATTCAATTTCTGTTTCTTTTTCTTCTGAGTCAATGCCTAAATCTCCACTAGATACCGATTTAAATTCCTTTTCTTCATACTGCATGATCATACGGATTGCAAACTCATCAATGTCATCAGTGAAATATAAGATTTCATACCCTTTTTCTAAAACTACTTCTGTTTGTGGTAGTTTTTCAATGCGCTCGTGTGATTCACCTGTTGCATAATATATATATTTTTGTTCTTCTGGCATACGCTCGACATATTCAGCTAATGTCACAAGTTTTTTCTCTTTTGAAGAGTAGAATAAAAGTAAATCTTGGAGTTCATTTTTGTTTGCACCAAAATCACTATATACACTATACTTTAGCTGACGTCCAAACGACTCGTAAAATTTCTCATAGTTTTCGCGCTCGTCTTTTAATAAACTTAAGAGTTGGCTTTTAATTTTGCTTTTTAAATTTTTGGCGATGAATTTTAATTGACGGTCATGCTGTAGCATTTCACGAGAAATATTTAATGATAAATCTTCGGAATCAACCATCCCTTTCACAAAGCTAAAATAATCAGGAAGCAAGTCCGAACATTTCTCCATAATTAAAACACCGTTTGAATATAGTTCTAGACCTTTTTCATATTCCTTCGTGTAAAAGTCATATGGCGTTTTTTCTGGAATATATAAGATTGCATTATAACGGATTGTCCCATCTACACTTAAATGGATGTGTTTTAATGGTTTATCAAAGCCATAGTGCTTTTCCGCATAAAAGTTCTCGTAATCTTCTGTTGTTAATTCATTTTTGTTTTTTCTCCAAATCGGTACCATACTGTTAATCGTTTGCTCTTCTACAACTTCTTCTAGTTCTTTCTCATCGTCCTCTTTTGGTTTTTGTGTTTTAACATCCATTTTAATTGGATAGCGAATGAAGTCCGAATATTTCTTGATAATCGATTGCAAACGATACTCTTCTAAATAATCATCGTATTTCTCGTCTTCTGTATTTTCTTTTATTTTTAACGTAATTTCCGTTCCTACTGATTCTTTTGTTGTTGGTACAATCGTATAACCTTCAGCGCCGTCAGATTCCCATTTATACGCTTCATCACTCCCTAGCGCCTTACTTGTGACAGTTACCATATCAGCAACCATAAACGCTGAATAAAAACCTACACCAAACTGACCGATTATATCATGTCCATCTTTTATCTCATTTTCATTTTTAAACGCTAATGATCCGCTTTTCGCGATCGTACCTAAATGTGTTTCTAAATCTTCTTTTGTCATCCCGATTCCAGTATCGGTAATCGTCAATGTCCGATTTTCTTTATTTGGCGTTACTTTTATGTAATAGCTATCTTTATCAAATGTTAAAGACTCATCTGTTAATGCTTTGTAATACAGTTTATCAATCGCATCACTTGCATTTGAAATTAACTCTCGTAAAAAAATCTCCCGATGTGTGTAAATGGAGTTAATCATCATTTCTAGCAATCGTTTCGATTCGGCTTTGAATTGCTTTTTTTCCATGTTACTCTCTCCTTTTCTACTTCTTTTTTAGTTACATTCATATTAGCACTCTCCGTTCTAGAGTGCTAATCATCTATTTATTTACCATATCCATTTTTGCCTGTCAATACGTAAACCAAACAGGATTTTCCATATATCGTTTCCAACTATGTAAAAAGTACGATTCAACCATAAGCTCAAATCGTACTCCATTCCATTATTCTTGTTTTGCCAATTCAACTAATTGCTCTAACTCAGGTGTAAATCCTTTCACGGCTTTGTCTCCTACCACCGTGACAGGAACTCCTAAAAAGCCAAACTTCTCAACTTCTTCTTGGTATTCTTGTTTTTCTAACACATCTCTTACTTCAAAAGAAATATTTTCTTTCGTTAGAAACTCTTTTACATATGTGCATTCCACACAATTTTTCGTAGAATATACAATGACTTGGTTGCTCATGTTGTTCATCCTTTCTATCCTTCTATTGTATCTAGCCATGTTTGTGCCATAAGCATATTTCCAACAGATGTCATATGAACACCATCCGTCGTTAACGCCACATCACTTTTTCGTTTGAGAAACGTTAAAAACGCCTCATGTGTTGGAACAACTGTTGCTCCATATTTTTTGGCAAGAAGGTGTATAGCTTTTACATACGGAACTAATAACTGATTTCCTTCTGAATGAATATCCTCTTCAATAATCGTCGGCTCCATTAAAATGAGGTTTGCCTTTGTTTTCGTTTGAACTTTGGCTAATAAGTCAGAAAAAATTTGTTCAAAACGGTCAGGGTATATTTGTTCGATATCAAGTCTATCTAATTGCCTCCACACATCATTAATTCCAATCGATATCGAAACCCAATCTGGTTGCAATGAAATAACATCATTTTCCCATCTTGATGCCAAATCATCGACACGGTCGCCCCCAATGCCTTTATTCATTATTGTATACTCTTTTCCCCGAGCATAATAGTAATCTCGAATGAGACGAACATAGCCATCTCCCATTTTTTCTTCATCTTCTCTTCTTCCACAATCTGTAATACTATCCCCAATAAATACGATTTTATCTTTTGGCTGTAGCATCAAATCTCCCCATTCAAAAAGGACTTTATCAATGATTCAAGAAAGTAGGTGTTTTTTCCTTTTTTTGAACGTGAAATGGGTCCCATTCTCTTTTTAATCGTTATCAAAAGTAGTTCTAGCTATACTTCGCTACTCTTTAATTAATTCCAGTAATCCATCTAAAATAACTTCATTACCAGCCACGACTAAATACCCTCTTGAGAGTTTTTTCTTTGCCACTTTTCCACCTGCTTCTTCAACGATTAATAATCCAGCTTCAAAATCCCAGCGGTTAATTTTATATTCCCAATACGCATCGAAATGACCTCCAGCAACATGACATAAATCAAGGGCCGCACTTCCTGTTCGACGAATGTCGCCTACTTTTAAAATGACAGCATTAAATTGTTTGACATTATTTTCAGGATGCGTTGCTTTATCGTATGGGAACCCTGTTGCAACAATTGCCTTAGGCATGGAATCAATCGAAGATACCGACAGTTTTTTTCCATTTAGAAAAGCACCTTGCCCACGAACTGCCTCATAGCACTGTTGCAATTGAGGAGCTAAGACAACACCGATGACTGTTTCTCCCTCATAATTAATTGCTACTGAAATACAAAACATAGAAAATCCATGCGCATAATTTGTTGTACCATCAATTGGATCAATCACCCATTCATACCCTGATTGTCCTTGTAATTGACCAATTTCTTCTGAATAAATCGAATCATCAGGGAAGCTTTCTTTAATTTTTGCTTGAAGAAATTCATCAGTCCACAAATCCATTTCAGTCACTAAATCATTCGCTGCTGACTTTTGTTCAACTTGTAACCCTTCATTCATTCGTTCTATTTGTCGCTCACCAGCTTCAACCAACCAAGTCTTTAAGAGCTCTAAGCGTTGCTTCCACTGTTGCTCCAACATGTTATCACCTGTCTTTTCTTTTAGTATTTCATCCGTTTTATCATCCTCTATATTATTCATATTACTTCCTCTCTACAAACATTTCCAGAAAGAGCACTTACACCTTTTTTCCTTTGTTTTTTCAACAATCTTTCGACAATATCATTTGTTATTTTTGGATTGTATGGAAAATGTTATAATAGGAATATTAGCACACGTCAATGTCCATTCGTTTGTTGGAAAGGAAAAAACAATGCAAAGAAAAACAGAACGTACCGTTAATTGCATATTGTATATCACAATGCTTATAGCTATTTTTATCGTGTACAAGTCCAATCCCAATGATCAACTAACACTTTCTATACTTTGTGCTGGGTTTTTTTTGATTCATCTTTTTCGTTATAGCATTTTTAAACTTCCAATTAAAAGGTTTTCTACAAAATTACTATTATTGAATCAATTAATCATTGCATTTCAAATTCAAATTATTGATGGTTCGTTCATTCCGCAAATGTTCTTGTTTATTCTTATTACAGAAGTAGTATATAGGTCAGATAAACGGTTCAGTATTCCCTTTAGTATTCTTGCTTATTTCTGTTTTATTTTTGGCATTTATCTCAATGTCAATCCAACTCATTTTTCTGAAATTGCATTTGTGCTACCACGCTTTTTAGAATATGCACTTTTCTTTGCATTAAGTAAAATAGCCAAACATGCCATGCTTAATCAACAACAATTAGAAAAAACTTATTCGCAACTTAAGTTTACAATTTCAGAGTTAGAGGAAAAAACACTTATGGAAGAACGAGTTAGACTTTCAAGGGAAATCCACGACACTGTTGGGCATACATTAACGAACTCCATCGTTGGAGTAGAAGCTGCCAAACGACTTCTTAGCCGGGGTAAAATTGAAGAAGGCATTCAAAAACTAAATGATGCACAGGACTATGTAAAAAAAGGATTGGCTGATGTTCGAAAATCCGTTAAAACATTACATAACAACCATTCGTTTTTACATTTACGAACAAGTCTTATCTCTTTAATGGAAGAAACACGAAAGCAAGCAAGTATAACGATTCACTATAGCATTCAAGAGAACTTACCATATCTTACGCCACAGCAAGAGTTGGCCGTCTATCGTTCACTACAGGAAGGATTAACAAATGGCCTTCGTCATGGTGAAGCAACTGAGTTTGATTTTACATTAGAACAAGTTCAAGACGAATTGCATTTTACTTTACAAGACAATGGCTATATGCCCAAGAAAATTGAACTTGGCTTTGGTTTAACGATGATGAATGAACGTATTAAGTCATTACATGGAAATTTTGCAATTATGAATGGTCCTTATGGAGGTTGTATTTTATCCTTTACTCTCCCACTCTCTGACCAGCAGAAATTATTACAAATTAATAAAGAATTGTCATCATAAGAAAAAAGGAGTAGGTTGAGAGATGGTATGTTACTTTTTGTATACTATCATTTTATTAAGCCAGTAGAATAACGTGTCTTATTACCTAATAACTTTTTTAATAGTTATATATTAGTTGCCCTAGAAGTAGATTAAACTCATGTATTTGTAGAACATGCAAAAGAGACAGATTTTATTTTCTGTCTCTTTTTTATTGTTATATTTTATATTTTTTTATGATCAATGCAAGGGAAGTTGATAGCTTAGATAGTTTTGCTCCAATCTCCGTTGTGCCTTCCATTTGTTGAATTTGACCTTCACTAATGGCAAGCATTTCTTCTGCGCTAGCTGACGTCTCCTGTGAAACCGAAGATAACACTTCCGCTGATTGTTCTAATTGTGGGAAGACAACTTCAATTTCCTTTAGCTTACTATTCATACTATGAAGATTATGACTAACTGCTTCAATCTCTTCCATTAATTGATCAAATGCAGATTTAGAATCATTTGCTACGTTTAAATTCATCTTCATCTTGCTATGTATTTGTTCAAATTCTTCAGATGCTTCAGCTGTTATCGTTTCCATATTTACAATTGAGTTTGTAACTTCTTCCATAGCAGATGAGCTTTGTTCTGCGAGTTTCCTAACTTCGTTTGCAACAACAGCAAATCCCTTTCCTGCATCGCCGGCACGGGCAGCTTCAATTGTGGCATTGAGTGCAAGCAGTTTCGTTTGTTCGGCAACACCTTGTATTAACACAACAACTTTTGAAATTTGGTTTGAATAGTTCTGGACTTGATTGACTGTTTCAGTTAATCGTTCAAAGTCATATTCAAACGTACAAATCGTAGCGATTAGTTGTGAAATTTTTTCTTCGCCTTCTATGGCCGAATCATTCATCGTATTTGCACTTGTAAACACCGTCTCCATCTTTTTCATCATCGATTCAATCTTATATTTCATTTCTTTAAAACTTCCAACACTATTTTCTGAGCTAGTTGCCGTTTGTTCTGCTCCTTTTGTAACAATGTTAATCGCAGAAACTAATTGCTGACTCGAAGATAGTGCGTTTTCAGATGAGGACATTAATTCATCCCCTGTTGTTTCTAATTGAACCGTTGTATCATTTATTTCTCCAATCATTTCTTGCATTTGACTCATCATCGCTGAAAAGCTTTTATGTAAAGATACAAGTTCTGGTACTGTTGTCTTCATACTAAAAGATGTTTGGTCCAAATTCCCATTTCTCACATCTTTCATTTTAGTTCGGAGCACAGATAATGGTTTTGTTATCGACCGAACGAATACAATGAGTAACAATGAAATGATAATTAAACTGCCAAAAGTAATAATAATGAAAAATAAAGCCATGTTATAAACTGGGCTTAAATATGACCGAGTCGATGTAACCATGAGATAAATTCCTTCAATTTCCTTTACCTCTTGAAACGTCATTGTGTATTTTTCATTGTTTATTGTCGTTTGATAGACACCGTTTCTTTCAGTTTCTATTCGAGTTAACTCTGTATCTGGAATAACTATGGTAGAGTCTTGACTAACTTGAAACGGCCTAATCTCCTTCTCAACTAAATAGAAAAAGTTCGTTTGGATTCCATCCTCTTCTAGCTTTTGCTTCTGCCTTCGTACATTACCTTCTAATTGTTGCATAAAATAATCATGATCACTAACATAGGTGAACTTTAAATTTTCTGCTATAGACTGAAGTAAATCACCTTCGCGTACGAGTCTGTTTTCCATCATCTCGATCGCCATATGCTCTGCTTTTACATAAGAACTAATAGCTATTGTGGCTACAGATAAAATTAGTAATGTGACAAATAGTAAAATTAACCTAGTTCCTACATTTAGCTTTTCAGCAATTCGAAAATAATATCGGGTCAAGCCTGTTTGATTGCCTGTTTCCTTTTCTTGCCCTCTTTGAATGTCCATATTTTCCTCCTAAAATCACTAAGACTTTCGACGGATTCAATTATACCTTCTTATTGTAAATATTATGTAAATTTGATGTTAATTTTCGAACAATAAGAAAAACTGAGTGAAGAAACCCATCTCACTCAGTCCTTTTTTTTGTTTCCTGCAAATCTCAAAGCCTATACTCTACTCCATGTACCCCTTTATAATACTCAGGACATTTCTCCTTCACAAGTTTCACTGGAAAACATTGGTGGTGTGATCGCATCGCCACCTTCTATTAAATCAAAATCTCTTACCACATCAAAGAGTATTTATTCCTTTTCAACAAACATAGCTGATAAGAGCCTTCCTATTAGACACTTCTCTCCGATTTTGCACTCGTTTTGTCTAATAGAACCCCATAACATACAAAACGCCCCTCCTTTAAGAAAAAAGCGAGAGCGTCTTTTCATTTCAAGCGAAGTACGGATCCTTCGCTCTTCAAGAATAGGCTTTCAAAGCTTCACTGCTAGCCAAAAATTTTCTCATTTAAAAAAATGACTGCCTAGTAAACTAAGCAGTCTAAGATTTAAATTTTATTTATAAATATCCTCTTCCTTAAGATACCCCTCTTTAATGACAGTTTCTTTTACATTATCTTTTGTCACTGTAATCGGCTCTAAAAGGATAGATGGTACACTTACTTTCCCATTTTCAATTGTATGGTTCGTTTCAATTTCTTCTTGTTTTGCTACCCTCATTGCAACACTTGCTGCTTGTTCAGCAAGCATATTAATGGATTTATACACGGTCATCGTTTGTGTGCCGTTAACAACTCTTTGCACCGCAGCCAATTCCGCATCTTGACCAGAAACAGGCACTTGTCCATCTAAGCCTACTTTTGCTAACGCTCGAATAACCCCGCCTGCCGTTCCATCATTAGCAGCAATAACCGCATCAATTTGATTGCCATTCCTTCGTAAAGTCTCATCCATATTTTCTTCGGCTACCGCAGGGTTCCAACCATCAGTATACCCATCAGAAACTAGTGTAATGTCCCCTTTTTCTATTAGTGGTTGTAACACTTTCATAGCTCCAGCTCTAAACAATACCGCATTATTATCTGATTCAGCTCCACCTACATATGCAAACTCACCAGAGGAGACATGATTTAAGATTTCTGTCGCTTGTAATTCTCCCACTTTTTCATTATCAAAAGAAATATAATAATCTAAATCGGCATTACGGATTAAGCGGTCATACGAAACAACCTTCACATTTTTTTCGTGTGCCATTTCAACGATCACTGCTGACGATTCAGCATCTTGAGGAACGACAACTAACACATCCACCCCTTCTTCAAGTAACAGCTCTGCCTGAGAAATTTGAACTTCACTACTTCCGTTTGCTGCAAGAGTTTTAACTCTACCTCCCAGTTTCTCAACCTCACCCTCAAACAATTCCTTATCGTTATACCATCGCTCATCTTGAAGTGTATCTAGTAAAAATCCTATATATATATCTTCTTGGTTCGAAATTAATTTTTTCTGATTTTCACTATTGGACACTTGTTCGGTTGGTGTACACCCAGTTACAAACAATATAGCAATTATCAATAACATTTTATATTTCATCGACGTACCCATGAGATTTCCTCCTTTCATTCTTTTATAAACGAAATCGTTTTATTAATAGATTCATTTGATCTACTCGAGAAGATAAAGCTTTTGCACTTTTTGAAATTGTATCGACCGACTGACTTTGTTCTATTACAGAAGCTGCAATCTCCTCTGCCCCTGCTGCCGATTCCTCTGAAATAGCAGCAATATTCTCAACAGATTCATTAATATGCTGACTTGACGTTTCTACTTTTTTGAACACAGATGAAACATCATTGATTTTTTCTGACATCTCTTCTACTTTCACTTTAATGTTTGTGAATTCCTTACCTGTTTCTTTTATCATCAGCGTTCCTTTATTAACCTCTTCATACCCATGCTGAAGCTCATCTGCCATCGTTGTCGTTTCTTCTTTAATTGAATAAACAATTCCAGCAATATTCTCAACAGAATGTGTTACTTCTTCAGCAAGCTTGCGAACTTCTGTTGCAACAACAGCAAACCCTTTTCCTGCTTCACCTGCTCTTGCAGCTTCAATCGATGCATTTAACGCTAATAAATTTGTTTGCTCTGCAATCGATTTAATTACATGTACGATTTCAGTAATTGACTGTGTTTTTCCTTCTAAACTTTTCACTTTCAAAACAGATGATTCCATTACTTCATTCACAAGCCCAATCTGGCCTAATGAATCTTTCATTTGTTTATCACCTTGAGCAGACACTTGTAACACTTCTTTTGAAAAGACAACTAGTTTTTCACTATGTTCTCCAACTGAGCGAATATCTTCACTAAAGTCTTGAGTATTTTCTGATATCCTTGCCGCACCGTCTGCTTGAGTCGTTGAACCTTTTGCCATCTCTTCAATTGTAATCGCAACCTGTTCACTTCCAACTTTCACTTCATCTGCAGAGTGAAGCAAAGTCTTACTTTGGACATCAACTTCACTTGATAATGTTGAAACTTCTGATATCATATCTCGTAAGTTTGTCCCCATTACATTTATAGAATGTGAGAGTTGTCCAATCTCGTCTTTTCCAACATACGCTAATTCTTCATTATTTAACTGTCCTGACGCAATCTCTTTACTTCGATTAACAATGAATTGAAGGTTATTCTTAATACCACGACTAATCCATATTAAAAAGCCAGCGGATACTACGATCGAAATTGCAGTTGAGAAAATTAATATAATAATAATCGTTCTTAAATCATTTTGGGCAGATTGAATGGCAGATTGATTAAACGTTGTTGCTGCGATTCGTAATTCATCTCCGAGAAGAGCTGTCTCGGTTTTTAATGCATTCACTTCCGCTTGAATTTCTTGAAATTCAGCAGTATTAATTTGCTGAACATTTGGTACTACGATGCTAAAGAAATATTGATCAAGTTCATGATTATTTTCAATCATTTGATTAAATGTCGTCACTTGCTCTTCAGGCAAATGTTGCTGTAACTGTTTAGCTACATGGGTGAATTGCTTGCTATATTCTAAATACTCATGTAGTTTCTCTTCCTCTGCTAAAAGTAAATATTCGGGTATTAATGTGTATTTTTCATGATACAAAGCAATTAAGTCACTTGCATGCACAGCAACTTCACTTTTCACTAGCGTTTTTCCCATTTCTCTATTTGTATTATTTAAGAACAAATACGTTATAACAATAGACATAAGAAACGTACTTGCCATGAGTCCGAATACAATAAAGTATTTTCCCCCAATGCTTATATTTGACCATTTCTCTTTTATCACTGATGTTCCCCCCACAAAGCTTTATATTCTTGTGATTCTTCTATATATATATCGGTATAAGTCGGAAACTTTTCAATGTAAACTTTTTGAAACCTCAACCAATTTTCCTCTAGTCTACTATTGATTCCACATCTCTCATTTTTGCGGTCAGAGCAGCCGTTATTTGTGAACATGATACGAG
The DNA here is from genome assembly GCF_022812285.1 of Alkalihalobacillus sp. LMS39. NCBI lineage: Bacteria > Bacillati > Bacillota > Bacilli > Caryophanales > Bacillaceae > Alkalihalobacillus > Alkalihalobacillus sp. LMS39. The sequence goes on along the minus strand of NZ_CP093300.1, from coordinate 862,653 downwards.
TTTCCGTTTTTCACCGGCCACATGAGCGCTTATTCACGCAAAAGCAACTCTATTCCTAGCGTTATATTATGATTAAGTGTTCCTGTGGCCACCAACGTTCCAAAACGCTAGCCATGTTCACAGATAACGGTTTTCACGGCCGCTTAATTACCGTAAACAACAAAAAAACAGAGAATATTTAATCTCTGTTTTTTGACTTTTGGATTTTATGTATAGCAGGTATATCAGCGGGTGCCCAGTCTAATGTATGGAGTTCTTCTTTTTGTAACCAGCGAAATTCAATATGTTCTGTTATAGTAGGATAACCAGCTACTAGTTGACAATAATAGGTCGTGAGATGAACAATGCCGAAATCATATTCATACACCGTATAGTCGATTTGTTCACCGACTTCAATTTGACATTGAAGTTCCTCTTCTATTTCACGTTGTAGAGCTTGTTTTGGACTTTCTCCTTTTTCTATTTTTCCACCTGGAAACTCCCATTTTAACGGTAAAACTTTTGAATGTCCTCGCTGTGCACATAATATCGTGCCTTCATGAACAATGACAGCACCAACTACTTGAATTTCTTTTTTCATTTCCTTGTTTTGAACCATTTTATTTCACAAACCAAACATGTTTTATTTTATCATCAATTATTTCGTACATTGCGACTGCATATAATTCGATGCCATTTTCTCTTCCTGTTACAAATTCATGATCTATAACAATATTTCCTTTGACAACTCGGTTTAAAAGCTCTGCATGATTATTTGGGTTATCATTAAATAACTGTGTGTAACGTTCCCGCATTCCTTCTTTTCCTTTATACATCACATGTTGTGACGGAAACTCCATAACAACAACATCATCTGCATAGACATGTAAAAATCGTTCAATATCTCCTACGTTATAGGCATCAAGTTGTTCCTGAGCTAATTCTGTCGCTTTTTTTTCATTGTTCATTTTCAACATTCATCCTTTCTAACTTCCTAGGTACCAATTATAGCATGTTGCTTTCCTACCTATTTACTCCTGCACTTGGTTTCAAATTCCCTACTTCACTTCTACCTTAATTTCGCGATGCTTCATATGTAAAAGCAAATCATCAAGTGTGACAAGTTCATACGGGAACAATACTCCACTCTCCTTTTTCGTGAGTAATTGTTTCGCAATCGCCACTGCAACACTCGCTGTTATGCCATAATCAGAATCTGCTGTAACGGTACATGTTTTCGTATGTACTTTTCCTCTTATTTTTCCAATGACTTCAACAGTAAGGGCAACATGTTCCGGTAAAAATCGATGATGACGGACAAATGATCCTACATGTTGTTTTTTTATTTTCTTAATCAAACCCGTCTTCACTAAAATCGCTAGTAATATAGTAAAAGCTTTTTTATTCCACGCAGTCCAATAATAAACATTATCTATCCCTAAACCAGTTTGAAGCCATTTCCTTTCATCATGGTGAATTAGCCGCACTTCTTGATTTGATGATAGATTTTGAAAGTCCATTTTCCGTTTCTTTGAAAAACCTTGAACTTTACGGTGATTACATTCAACCACTTTACTAATAATCGATAACATGTCGATAATTCCTGTTATACCAGCTTTCGCATTTGTATTTTGTAACAGTGCTACATGCACTTCAGAAATTTCTGAATACTGTTGAATCATATGATTAACCATTACACCTGATAATCCCGGAAAAAAACCAGCCATAACAACTGCGGGTACCTCTTCTTCTATTGCTGTTGGATGTAGTTCTTTCACTTGTTGAACAAAGTCATGAAATACTGTGACATCAACTGATGGGATTTGTTGTTTGATACACATTTTCTGAATGAGAGGTTCCTCTTGTTGAACGGCAACAATGACAAAATCTATATGTAAAAGGGCTTTTTCTATAGATAATTCATCATGAACATCGACATAATGAAATTCGGCAACCTCTCCATATGTGCTGGCGATTTTTTCACCGCGACTTTTTTTATAATCTCCTATCAATAGTCGAGACGTAGGCACCATCTGTATCACTTCATTACAAATCATTTGCCCTAGAATACCTGCAGCACCAACAACTAAAATATTTGTCATGCTTACCTCCCCGAATAAATATTATTCACGATGTGAGATATCACCTTCCACTATCATGTTATAGTCGTTCCCGCTAATAGTCATGATCGTTAAACTTGTATCATGAATATATGGTGGTTGCCACAGTTGCTTAATCGGTACGTTTTTACACTTCGCTAGTAATACTTTTATCCATACCGAATGGCTAACAACTAAAACGGTACCTGTTTTGTGGTGTTTAGCAACAGATTGCAAAAAAGTATCTACTCTTTTTTCGATGTCAAAAAATGTTTCTCCTGTTTCCGTTGTATATAAATGTGGTGTATTCCAAAACGCAAAGTATTCATGAGGAAATTGTTGTTCTAACTGTTCTTGTGTTTGCCCTTCCCATTCACCTAAATGAATTTCTCGTAAGTTATCATCTTTGAAAATACATATACTCCGCTGTTGTTTTATGATTTCTGCTGTTTGAATCGCTCGTTCACTTGGACTTGAATAGATAGCATCGAACTTCGTGTTTTGTAAGCGATTCGCTAACAGAATAGCATTTCGACGCCCTTTTTCCGTTAAGTTCGAGTTTTTCCATCCTTGTAACCGTTTTTCAATGTTCCATTCTGTTTCACCATGCCTTGTTACATATAGAGTGAGCATTCTCATTTTCCTCCCTTGCTTCGACTATGTTCCATATTATTCTACTATTTTTCGGGAAATAATGCCGAAAGACCTTTCAACATTTTGACAGATTTCAAGTTTCCTAGGCAATATTTTTGAACGTAGCTTTAACTGTGCTCACTATTTCTTCTTGAATAAGCTTTCAAAGCATTGCTGCTAGACCAATATACTCCCTCATAAAAAAAAGACGTGAATCATCACGCCTTTTTCTACATTTTTTGTTGCTATTCTCTTTGTTTTACGACCAACTTCTTTAACTCCCATTTCCTCAAGTTAAACGACGTCTTACCTGTTGCTCCAAATCGAACCGAGTCTTCATTTGTTGCGGGATAAAAACGAGCAGTGAACGTTTCTTCCCCTCCATTAATGAAAATTTCAATTGATGATGTATCAAGAAAAATGTGTAGTGATTCCAATTTCGGAAGTGCACATTGTCGTTTTTCAGTTACACCATCAACATAACTTTGTCTCTCTAATGTAAATATCTTTTGTTCACTAGAGTATATCACTCTTGCTGCTGACCCAAAGATGATATCAAACATTCCGGTTTCAACAGCTATTTCGTCTACCTTTAGTTCGAGTGATTTCCCTTTAACTTGTTCAAACTCAACTCTTTGTTTATCTATTGTCACCTGGTGAGAAATGGCTTCACCTTTTCGTAACTGCTGCAATTCAATTAGGGGGAGTTGCAACAGCTTATTGTCTCGGAGAGTTAATTCACGAGGTAATGTCATATTGTGTAACCATCCATACTCTATCGTTGGATGCGATTGTTCATCTTGGTCAGGAACACTCATCCAAGCATATAAAATCCGTCTTCCTTTATCGTCTTCTGTCGTCTGGGGAGCATAGAAATCAAAGCCACGATCTAACTCTTCAAATTCTCCATGGTCATACGTCCCATTGTTTGCATCAAATATCCCGAGCACATACCCCGCTTGATAAACGTTTTGATATTTCATTCCTTCTGCTTCTATCCCTTGTGGGGAGAAAACAAAAACGTCTTGCCCATTCAATGAAAACAAATCAGGGCATTCAAACATATAACCGAAATTGGCGAGTTTTCCTGAGCCGCCACCAGCAAGAATACCTTCTTCGTTCCAATCGATTAAATTATCGGATGAAAACAAGACAACGGCCCCTTTTTTATCCGTTGTTTGGGCACCAATCACCATAAAAAAACGACCATCTTGTTCCCACACTTTTGGATCGCGAAAATGAGCTGTATATCCTTTTGGTAGAGTAATAACAGGTCCTTTTTTCTCAAATGAAAGACCATCATTTGAGACCGCAAGACATTGGTATGTTTCCCGCTCCCCTTTTTCATTTTTCACATTTCCTGTATAAAATAAATAAAGCTGTCCATTATATTCGATCGCACTTCCTGAATAACAACCGTCTTTTTCATACGATTCAGAAGGGGTTAAAGCAATCGGCTCATGTGTCCATTCCACAAAATTCTTTGTCGTATAATGCCCCCAAAACTTAGCTCCATGGCCTGTCTTAAATGGCATCCACTGATAAAACAAATGATAAATCCCATTAACTTGAATCCAACCATTCGGATCATTTAACAATCCTACTGGTGGCATAATATGATAATGGAGCCGGTAGTCATCTTTTTCTACAATTTCTTGAGCTTTTTTTACCCGTTCAACGACGTCATTTCTCAATTGCTCATCTTTTGTCATTCCACATTCTCCTTTAATAATTGTTTTACTTCAGATAATGTCGGAAGTGCGGTCATCGCCCCTTTTGTCGAAGCCGCGAGTGCACCAGATACGGAAGCAAATGCAGCCATCTTTACTGCTTCTTGTACTTTCAATGTCTCAATATGTCCTTCATATTCGTGTAACGAATACAGCATTCCCGATACAAACGCATCACCAGCCCCTGTCGTATCGACCGCATCCACCTTTAGCGCTGGAACATGTGCAGAACCTGTCCTTGTATAAACATAGCTTCCCTTTCCACCTAATGTGACAAGAAGTAAAGGTATATTATACTTTTTCAATTTCTCGACACCAGCTTCAATAGTTGCTTCACCTGTAATAAATTCTAATTCTTCTTCAGAAATTTTCACCATATCTGCTTTGTTCAACATTGAGATTATCGTTTCTTTTGCTTCCATTTCGGAATCCCACAAGCCTAAGCGTAAGTTCGGATCATAAGAAATAATTAAGCCTTGCTCTCTTGCTTTTTCAACCGCAAATCTTGTCGCCTCTTTAGCTGGGCTACTAATCATAGATATAGATCCAAAGTGGAGAACTTTGTTTGTTTCAAACACACTTTCGTTTATTTCACTTGCCTGTAAAAAACGGTCCGCACTTGGATTAATATAAAAATCAAAACTGCGTTCACCATCTTTTGCATTTGTTACAAACACAACACCAGTCCGAACATCCTTAGTTAAAGTTAATTGCTCTGTTTTAACACCGTAGCTTTCTAATGTCTCCTTTAAAAAACGTCCTAACACGTCATCTCCCACTTTTCCTATGAAAGTGGAAGGAAGACCTAATCGAGAAACCCCAACGGCTACATTTGCTGGAGCTCCACCAGGGCTTTTTTGATAGGTAGTATTCGTTTCATCTAACGGAATAAAGTCAATAAGCACTTCCCCTAACGAAAGAATTCCTTTTTTCATCCCAATCATTCCTCCTATGTAAACGATCCTTGTCTTATCGTAACCTAAACGCTCTAAAATGTTGAAGGATGTTAGAAAAAAATCTCTAACATCCCATGTTTTTATTAATTTATTTATTCTTTAGGATCCTCTTTCCAACCTAACAATAATGTTGCAATAAATGATCCTGCTACAGCAATTAAAAATCCAATTCCATAATTAACAGGGTCTTTGGCAATGGCAAACATCGGTATACCTGTTATGCCGATTCCGTTTGCCATAACTTGAGTAAAGACTACATAAGCTCCACCAAGAGCTCCACCAATCATTGCCCCGATAAATGGACGGCGGTATCGTAAGTTCACCCCAAAAATGGCCGGTTCTGTAATTCCTAAAAAGGCTGAAACTGCAGCTGGTAGCGCAATGCTTTTTGTTTTTTGAATTTTCGTTTTTACAAACACAGCTAATGTCGCACCACCTTGAGCCACGTTGGCCATCGCCCAAATTGGTAATAAATAGTTCCCGCCAACATTCACGAGTAGTTCCGCTTCAATCGCATGGAAGCTATGATGAACACCAGTTAACACAATCGTTGAATATAATCCTCCGAAAATTAAACCCGCTATTGGTCCGGCTGTATCGTAAACAAAATCTAGTACCATTGTAATTCCATTTCCTAATCCTCGACCTAATGGCCCAATAACTAGAAGTGCAATAAATCCGGTAATGATGACTGTTAAAAACGGTGTTAACAATAAATCTACTACGTTCGGGATTACTTTGCGTAAGGCTTTTTCAATTTTTGACATAAGGTAAACCGTTAATAACACTGGAATAACTGTTCCTTGATAACCTAACATTTCAACTCCAAACCCGAAGAAATCAAGGGTTTCTGGTTGAGCATTACTTAGTCCCCATGGATTTAATAATGCCGGATGAGTCATTATTCCGCCGATAACTGCCCCTAAATATGGGTTTCCACCAAATTCTTTTGCTGCACTATATCCAATTAATATTGGCAAAATGATAAATGCAGCTGACGAGAACATGTCTAACATCATAAAAAGGGCGCTTTCAGGGTCTACCCAATTATATGTGTTCATTAATCCTAATAGCCCCATTAACATACCTGACGCTACAATCGCCGGAATGATAGGAACAAAAATGTTTGAAAGCGTGCGAGCAAAGCGAGCAAATGGATTCATTTTACGTTTCGCTGCATCACTATGTGATACCTTTTCCTTCTTTTCTTCTGAATTTGCCCCTACGAGTGGACCAAAATGAGCAAACACTTTGTTTACTGTCCCTGTGCCAAATATGATTTGAAACTGACCGCTACTTAAAAACGCGCCTTTCACTTCGTCTAAGTCTTCAATCGCCTCTTTGTTAATTTGACTTTCATCTTCAATGACAAGACGAAGGCGTGTCGCACAATGAGTAGCGCTTACAACATTGTCCGCTCCACCTAAGTGTTCAACTAGCTGTTTCGCTATTTCTTGATGATTCATAACAATTCCCCCTTAAGATATATAAATAAAAAAGACCTAAAATATATAAAGTACACATAGGTAGGTCAAGATTAGACGATCTACCTATGTCGCCTTACACATTTTAGGTCTTGCCTGCATCTGCAGTAACAATCCCACAATATAAAATTTAAAATATCTAATTGTTATATTACAAGATGAAAACGTTATCGTCAATATTATTTTTGTGACAATCTTTGGATATGAAGTGAAATATAAGCAATTTCAGAAGGTGGAAATACAATCCCATATTCTTGCTGTAAAAAGCCTGCCACTTGTGTAGAACACTCATACGCTTTTTTATATTTGATTTGAATTAAGCTCAGCATATCCTCATCAATCGGGTCAAAATCAGTTCCTTGTTCCATTCGGTGTAACGCAAAACGAAGATGCGTGATTAGCCGTTGATAATTAATGCTTGTTTCTTCAATCGTCACACCCATATAGGACTCTACTTTCTCAACAAAATCTCGCAATATTGATGCTCGCTCAAGGGATTCACTCATCGAATGTCCACCAATTTTAGCTGTATGAATATGAAGAGCAATATGAGCTGCTTCATCTAGTGGAATATCGAATCCGACCTCATGTTTAATCAAATCCTTTGCCCAAAGTCCGATTTCAAATTCTTTTTTGTACAATAATTTTATTTCATTTGTTAGTTTGTTTTTAATTGGAAATCCTTGTTCAAGCCGTTCTAAGGCAAATGATAAATGGTCTGTCAGCGCAATATGAATATGGTCATTTAACGGTTCTTCTAGATGTCCTTCTGCGTAACTAATAATCTGTTCGGCTAACTCAATATGTTTTTCAGGCAATGTTGCTAATAATTGTTGAAACTTTTCAGAAGATTGGTCATGCACTACAAATATTTTTTCAATTTTCGCTTTTGCAATGATGTCATTTTTCTTCTTTTGAAAGGCAATGCCGTTACCCATTACTATTTTTTCCTGTCCCCCGTCAATCACAACAACAGCATTATTATTTAAAATTCGAAAGATCCGCATCTTAATCTCCTCTAATTAAAATCATTGCTTTTTATCTTATCATAAACAATATTATGAACGACAGTAATCTTTACTTATTTGTGTAAAAATTCCAATCTATTTTTATATTAAAAGTTATATCTTTATTTTCATTTTTTTAGTACTATTAAGGTACAAAATACCCACAACTTTATTCCTTGTCTATTTAAGTGCTAGGAGCTGTATATGATGCCAACACAAAAGAAAACCACTCTGTCCTTTATTTTTCTCGTTTCCTATATCATTCTCTATTATATTTGGATTATTGTCTGGAAACACGACGAAACGATTCTTACTATTGGTGGTAATACCCTTTCTATTTTTGCGGGAATTATAGCAACGATTTGGCTACTACAAGCTCGTCATCGTAGTACCCCTTCACATCGTTCTTTTTGGCTATTACTCGCATTAGGAACAAGTAGTTTTACCATTGCCGAGCTTATTTGGGCTTATTATGAAAATGTGTTACAAATGAACGTCCCATTCCCTGGATATCCTGATTTATTTTATATGTTACAAGCTCTCTTTTTTCTTGCCGCACTCGTTTTTCTTATTTTCAGTAAAAGACATAATACAAAGCTACTAACGTTTGTATTTGATCAATCCATCATTATGATTGTTGCCATTACTTTTAGCTGGCATTTTATTATAGAACCAACCTTATCCTCTGATGGTACAATCGATGGAGGTGTCCTTGTTTCATTAGCTTATCCAATAATAGACCTGGCCTTACTTTTCGCAGCCATTCTATTGTTTTTTGGAATTAGCAAGGACTACTTGAATGGTTCTGTCGTATTCTTTATGTTTTTAGGATTTCTTCTTCAAAGCTTTGCTGATTTAGTGTATCTGTATATTATTATGACTAGCAACTATTCATCAGGGAATTGGATCGATCCATTATTTGCAGGAAGCATTTTTCTTGTTGGATATTGTGGCATCGTTTCATGTCGAGATGAAAATGAAGATAAAGTACTAACGCCTAATCGTTTCATTGAAAGTAGTCGCATCGCACTTCCATATTTGTTAGTTCTTTTATTGTTTACTTTCATGTTAGTTACCGATAAGTTGGAACGAGGACTACACGCACTAGAAATCGGGACACTATTGGCGATTCTTCTTCTTATCATTCGTCAAATTATTGTCATTATAGAAAACCGTCGTCTCATTCAAAATTTACTTTACAAAACTGATGAACTTGACCTCAGTGAACAACGATATAAGTCCCTTTTTGAATTTCATCCAGATTCAGCCTATTCCGTTAATTTACAAGGGGATTTCACTAGTGCGAATGCAGCCTGTTCAAATTTATTGGGATATAAAAAAAATGAACTTATAGGTCTATCGTATAGTCTTTTTATGAATGACATAGACCGCGAGCGTGTTAGAGCCCATCTTGTTAAAGTAATGGCTGGTCTACCGCAACGTTATGATATACAAATTCATAATCGTGAAGGGACTCTCTACTATATGAGAATTACGAATATCCCAATTGTTGTAAAAAACAAAGTTGTTGGGATTTTTGGGATAGGTAAAGATATCACAGAACAACAAAAACACGAAGAGAAAATTAAACATCTTGCCTATCATGACTCATTAACAGGTGTTGCGAATCGGATGTTATTTGAGAAACAAGTCGATGAAGCAATTAAAGAAGCAAAGCAAAAAGAAGAACGGTTTGCCATTGTATATCTTGATTTAGACCATTTTAAGTCGGTAAATGATAAGCTAGGACACGATATTGGTGATAAATTATTAATTAACGTTTCAAAACGTTTACAAGAAGTGACAAGAAAAACCGATACCGTGGCTAGACAAGGTGGAGACGAATTCACATTATTAGTTAAAGGAATTACCCAAAAGCAAGACATCATTCGTTTTGCTGAAAAAATTGTAACGACATTGCAACAACCGTATCGTATCGATGGCCATGAAATTAAAAGCCTTCCTAGTATAGGGATTTCAATGTTTCCATTCGACGATACAACGTCAGAAGGTTTAATGAAGAAAGCAGATACTGCAATGTATGATGTAAAACAAAATGGAAGAGGTCATTATAAGTTTTATGACGAAAGTGAAATGACGGTTTCAAAGATGCGAAAATTGGAAAAAGATTTACGAAATGCATTAAAAAGAGATGAGCTTTTTCTTCTATACCAACCACAAGTAGAATCAATAACAGGACAAATAGTCGGTGTGGAAGCCCTTTTACGCTGGAATCACCCTATTATGGGCATTGTTTCTCCTGTTGACTTTATTCCAATTGCTGAACAAACGGGAATGATTATTCCGATTGGTGAATGGGTGTTCATTGAGGCTTGCAAGCAAATAAAGTTGTGGACTGAACAAGGATACACTTTAAAAGTTGCAGTAAATTTATCACCTGTACAACTGCAACAAGATTCCATTGTTGAACGATTCTTAACCATCTTACAAGAAAAACATGTGAACCCAAATTTGATTGAATTTGAAATAACAGAAGAAACAGCGATTCAAAATATTGAACAAGTCGTTCCTAAATTACAAACCTTTAAAAATAATGGCATTACCATTTCCATCGATGACTTTGGAACGGGTTATTCAGCTTTATCAAGTCTAGCCTCTTTCCCTATATCGACTTTAAAAATTGCTCGTGAATTTACAAATCAATTAGAACGAGGCAATTCAAATCAAACCATTGTCACATCGATTATTATGCTAGCAAAGAATTTGGAGCTTGCCGTCATTGCAGAAGGTGTTGAAAATGAAAGCCAAGCTGAACTTCTAAAAGACATGCAATGTGATGAAATGCAAGGGTTTTTATTCGGAAAGCCAGTCACAGCAAAAGAGATTGAAAACCAACTAAAAGAAAGACCAGATATGTCTTCATAAACATATCTGGTCTTCTATTCATTTCTTTTATTATAGTAATATTTATAATGAAAATGACACAAACCTGCTAACACAACAATCGTAAATAATAAAAAGAAGAAATCTTGTTGCCGATACCCATGGACATGCAATATCGTAAAAGATAAAAGCAATAAACTCATGACTAGCAAATTAAACAACCAAAATTTCCTCAATCAGATCACCATACTTTTATTTTCTTTTCCTAATTATAGTAAACATCTTTCTATATCCCAAGTGACAGTAGTCCTAATCTGCATTTATTACCCTAACGGACATACGATTCGTTATTCTTGTATAATCGAGAGTTTCTTGGTTGCTATCGGACATTTGTTCCGTTATACTCACATTTTCCAACAAAAGAAGGCGTAATTTTAGAGAGTAACGGAACAGATGTCCTTTAGCTAAACTAACACTGCTGTTTTTTGGTAAATAGCGGAATAGGTGTCCGTAACGATAGTCAATACCAAATAATTATTGGTTTGGATTAATGACGATTTCAACACGGCGGTTTCTCTTTCTTCCATCTTCATTATTATTTGAGGCCACAGGTTTTGCTTGACCATATCCTTTTAATTCAAATTCTAAATGGTCAATAGAGCCATTTTCAGAAATAAAATCCATCACAGATTGAGCTCGTTCTTCTGATAACCTTAAATTATAGTCTTCACTTCCTTGACTATCCGTGTGTCCTCGGATTTCTATGCTCGTACCATCCTCTAATGTCTCTAACACTTTCACTATATCTGCTAACACTTCTTTTGCATCAGCCTTCAATTTACTTTCATCAAAGTCAAACAACATATCATCTAGTACACTCATCATCGTCTCGCCATCATCTGTTGTTAATAGGATATCATCAGAGACTTCTATTTCAGGTGGATCGAGGTAGACACGTGTGGAAATCCGCTTGGAACCATCCGTTCGCTCGACAACGATGTCACCGTCCATTTTTTCATAATTTTCTCCATAAGCTTCTGTCATTTCTGTCGGAACTTTACTATTTGGACTATGTGTAAACAGATGAACAAAACCTTCTTTTCCAAGTGAAGTATAGCGAACCATAATTTCAAATGTTCCGTCTGGATTAATATTGGTTAATGGTTTAAATGAATTATTTTGCGGTAAATGATCATTTTCTGAATACCAATACTCAGCAAATAGTCCTGTTCCCTCCAATAAATTCGAACGACCATGAACATACATATAGCGATGATCATTTCTAATCTCTGCCTCTATCCAAACGTTATTTTCTCCATAATCTTCCGGTCGCTCGACTCTTTCTGGAATATCAAAAGAAAACTCTGTAACATCTTCTTGTAATTGAATGACTTTTTCTAGTTTTGCTATTTGTTGAATTTCGCCTTCATTGTTTTCCTCACGATAAACAAGGGGACCTTCTATTTCGGCATTACCCTCTCCGTAATGAGCTAGAACTTCATCTCGTTGATTAGCACGAAAACTTACGATAAGACGAAACTCTTTTGAGTCTAATGGATTAATCCGAGCTTCAAAGTTTCCTTGGTCATCAACGGTTGTGTTATCACTAATTGGAACATGAAGACCCGTTCTTGTTATCGATTCAAGATGGACACGAATTCTTGAGCCAGGTAATAAATTACTTTCCCCTAGTACACGGATAATATCTCCGTCCACTTTAGCTATAGCCGTCATTTCCACCTCATAATCGCCTAAATTTGCTTCTGGTGCTATTTCTTCTTCAATGACTTCTTCTATTTCTTCATCCTGAGTCTCCTCTGGTTCTTCTACTACTTCAGGTTGTTGTGGCTCCTTCTCAGCAATCTTTTCTACTTCTTCCCCCGAATTACAGCCCGTAAGGATAAGAGCAAAAAGGATAAATAATGTACTAATTAAAGGTATTGATTGTTTCATCGTACTCCTCCTTTTTTTACTATTAGGGTATTTGAAACCATTACCTTTAACTTTAACATGGTATAAGATAGGAATAATGATAAAATTTGTTCAATTTTCTATTAAAATTATAGGAAAATCTTCCCCTTTTCTAGAAATTGAATAAGGAGATATTCAATTGAATATCTCCTTTATTTAACCCCTTTTTATAAATGTGAAGTCTTTTTTTCTTTCTCTTTTCGACGATACATATAAATCATTGATCCTAGAATAACTGCTATTATTCCTATAATAAGGAAATTATACGTGTTTGTTGCTGTGGAAGGGAGAATGGTATCTTCTTTTATCTCCTCGCCAGGCCTTATTGGCTTTTGTCGGTCACTTTCAGGATTTCTAGGTTGTTCTGGTTGAAGTCCCTCTTGACCTTCCGCAAAAAATAAAAACTCTGACTGAAACTCTAAACCTTGAAACTCATTCCCTAAATGAGTGGGAAAACGAATCGTAAAGTCGAGCTTCTCTTCATGTCGCGCTTTTAAATGCCGCGGAACAATACCCGTAAATTCATTAATTTTCCCCTCATATAAAAGAACATTTCCGTCTTTGATTTCTAATAAAAACTCTTTATATAGCTTTTCCGAACCACTAAGTAATGTTACTTCTGTATTATAATAAAAATCTGAGTCTCCACGATTCTGAATTGTTAAAGAACGTTCTGACCAGTCGCCTGGCTTCATATTGTCTACGGCAAATAATAAATTATCAGGAGACGTGGAAATGAATATAGACTTAGCTGCCGCAAAGGTATGCATGTTTGCTTGGATGTTGAACAAAACAATTAGTAATGTTGAAACTCCTATGATAAAGCCAGTTATTCCTTTTTTTCTCTTTCCCATCTCATCACCTACAATCCGTAGTAAACTATATCACCTTTTACATTAACTCTTTTAGTTGTTCAGCTCTTTCAGCTTTTGCTCTCTTTTTATTCTCTTTTTCAAGTTGATTAATCGCTTGCCACATTGTCACACCTGAATATAGGACAAGGAATAACCCCGGTAAAATTAACAATAATGCAGCTCCTTCTTTTGATTGCGCGAAATTTCCTATATATCCCAAATAAGGTATCGTAAATCCAGTATATTCAGCTACGACATTTTCAGATAAAACTAAACTACTATCTGGTGCTTTATTGTTATCCCCTTTTGTTTCATACATTACATGTTCGCCACTTTCAACCACACCAATGACACGGTGGGTTACTAGCTTTGTTTCATTTTCCATAAACGTAATAACGTCACCTTCAGTAAATTTTGTCATATCACCACCAGGTTTCACTGCAATGACAGACCCTGTTTTAAATTCGGGTTCCATCGATCCAGACAATACTGTTTTTAATTGATAGCCAAATAGTTCAGGATCCCCACCCGATGCTTTAGTAGAAATGACGATAAAAACTAAAAATATCAATGTTATAAACAATACAAAACTGATTAGCCGACTACTCCACTTCATCATGGCTTTCACTCGTCTTCACCTTCTTTTTCAGATTGAGAATTTACTATTTCCTCTAAACTATCATCACTTGAAGTTTCCATTACTTCTTTCTCTTCCTCATTTACTGATTTATCAGTGGCTTCTTCTTTACTATTTTTAGCAGACTCTTCTTTTTCTTCTTTCCTGTTTATTTCTTCCTCTTCTATTATAGGGGCTTCAACATTCTCTTCTTTCTCTATGATTTCTGCCTCTTCTTTACTTTCCTCGACTTCTTCTACCACATCACTGTTTGCTTCTTTTTCTTGTTTACCTTTACAGTTCATCATAATTTTATGACTCCAAATTTCTTCTCGCGTATCATAATTATCATTAAAGCCTGGACGTTGATATGCTTTAAATTTATAGGAACCCTCTTTTTCTGCTTCAAACTGGAGAGTAACGATTTCGTTTTTTCCGATCGGATCAATGGCTCCTTCATAGATGACATCGCCTTTATGTTGAGGATTTCGGTTGTCAGTGGGCCAATAGACAACTTCATATTCTGTTCCATCCATCATATCAAAGCCTTCATTTTTTATTTGAGCCGTAATAGAATGTGGTTCACAAGATTTAATATTTTCAGTGTTATGTTTTACAAATGTAAGTTTGCTACCGTCCCACCATGTCCCAGATTGAATAGAAAATGATGTCTTTTTTGAATCATTGAAATAAGCAACAGTATCTGATGTAACGAGTGAAAGTGATAGAATGGACGCATACCAAATCGCAAGGATTTGCGCAAATACAATTAACTTCTTATATTTTTTACTTTTTTTAACACTACGAAGACTCCTCATTATCTACCCCTCCTAAATTTCTCTTCTATTTATTATCATGAAATTACAATGTATATAAGCTCATGATAATAAATAGGGAGAAAGGTGAGAATACCTCACCTTTCATTGTGATACTTATATTTATCTTCTTTGTCCATCTTCTTGGAAGCCTTCGAATGTCCAAGTAAGTTCTAACTCTAAACCTTGTAGATGGTTTTGATTTTCACCTGTTTCTTCAAAAACGAACTTCACGTCGAAATCATGAGATTCATTAACACCAATTCCTTGGTATTTCACATCATGGAACCCAACTGGAATCTTGCCTACGATCGGTAGGACAACATATTTCACTTCTTTGTTTAACTTTGTAGCTAAATCTTCCGGAGTCATTGTATTTAATTCATGTAGAGATAACTCAAGAATGACATTATAATCTTTGTTTCCAGTTGTATTTTTTAAGAACTGAACAATAATAGAATCTGCATATTGAGCTGCTAACTCAGGGTCTACTGCATTTCCATTTAAGTCTGTTACCGTATAATCAGTTCCTAAAGTCACATATTTAATTGGTAGTGACCCGTTGTTTTGAAGTTCAAATGATCTCTTCATCCAGTCACCAGGTTTTAAATTTTCTAGGTCAACAATCACTTCTGGTGCTACATCTAAATCAATCGTACCTGAAGCAAATGTATTCGTTTGTACTGCAGTATCACTGAAATACGCAAACGTTCCCCCACCAATTAATGAAATTCCTAGTGCTGCTGATAAAATTCCCATACCTAATTTCTTTTTAATACTCATTATTATTCCTCCCTTTCGACCCCTTTGGGTATATAATGATTTATGTGAATCTTTGCGATGCAAAGATTTCAACCTTACATCAGTTTCCAATTAAGAACGATAGAATATTTTTTGTTCTCAATAACGTATCAACAACTTCATTATAATCCGCTTTCAAGCTATTGAAAATGTTTAAAATCACTCATTTATGCGTTATAAAGAACATTAAATTCTTTATTTCGTTATTTTTCTCCTTTTTTCTAAGTTTTTCACATTTTATAACTCGTTTCTTGTTCCTAATAAAGAACAAAAACATAAATAAAACGTCCTCTGCTATCAAAAGCAAAGGACATTCAGCTTTTCGGTATTCGTTTTCTAGAACTTTCTTTTATGCTAACTTATGCCCACAGTTCCCACAGAAGTTCATACCGCTTGTTTTCGCTCCACAATTTGGACAAAAATTTGGAATCGATGAACTACTTGCACTTCCTTGATTACCTGAAGCCTCCCCTTGTTGACTATGAGGTTGAGCCTGTGGTTGCTGTGGTTGTTGATGCTGATTCGGGTATGGCTGTGACTGCTGTGGTTGTTGATACTGATTTGGGTATGGTTGTGACTGCTGTGGTTGTTGATATTGATTCGGATATGGTTGTGGTTGTTGTGGCTGTTGATAATTTGGATTCATCTGTTGATTCATTCCTTTCATCATATGCCCAGCCATATTCATGCCCATCATCATACCGGCGATTTCGTTTGCTGTTCCTCCCATACCACTGCCACCACTATTTCCTCCACCATTACGAATTGCGTCTGTCACCGCATCAGTCATCCTTATTCGGTCATAGCGGTCCTCATTGCCAATCATGCCTTGTGATGCCATTTCAGTTATCTTTGCTTTAATCTCGTCTGGATAACTAATGCTAGCAATATTAAATTCAGTAATTTTGATTCCTTTACTTATGACGTTCATATCAAAATCCTCTGTTAAACCACGTGAGATTTCAAGTGCGTTCGCTTGAAGGTTAAACATATCTTTCCCTTCTTTTTGAATCCATTTCATAAGAAGGGCATTTAAGTTCGCGGAAACAATGGACTTCACATCTTCTACCACATAACTCTCTTTTATCCCGGCAATGTTTTCGATTAACCCGATATAGTCATCAATCTTAAAACTGTATGTTCCATTTGCACGAATTGGTACACCGCCTGGTAATTGGAGTTGGGGGACATTAAGATAAATCGGACTTTTTGTGCCCCATTTTACTTGAAATAGCTTTGTATTTACAAATAAAACTTCAGCTCGCATTCCTGTATTAAACCCGAAGCGAAATCCTTTTAATGTTGATAAAAACGGTATAATATCAGATTCCACATCATAATTTCCACTTTCCGTGAAAATCCCTTCAATTTTTCCACTTTGTAAAAAAATTGCATGTTGACTAGGACGAAGGATTAATCTACTTCCTTTTTTAACTTCACTTTCATTCCATTTCCAAAATAACATGTCATCGCGGAATTCTTTCCATTCTATTACACTTGATAATTGACCTTTAAAAAATGATTTCATGTTCTTCATCCCTTTCTATTTTTCTGCGTTAGAATCGTCTTGTACTGCTACTATGGGAACGACCGCCACCAGTCATTCGTCCCCCACTTCCACCAAAACCTGAACTATTTTTATTGTTATTTGAAGGTTTTTTCCTCTTTGTAACTGTTTTTCTCACATAGGCATCTCGACTTGAAACGACTCGTGATGTTCTTGTATCCATATATGTACTTTGATTTGTCGTTACTTTTCCACCGGTATTGTAAAGCATTACCCCAACAACACTCGCTCCGACAGCGATAGAGACAAGCAATTGAAACCAAAGCTCAAAAAAGATGTTTTGTTCAGAATATATTGCTGGTTCACTCATCAAATATTCATCTGCCATTTCCATATATTTCTGAAACGCATGAGTATAATGACCGTCAGCTAAATACGGAAAAATTTCATCTTGAATAACTTCTAGTCTGTTAAAATCAAGATAATCTTCTCCTTTTCCAAATCCTGATATATTAATTTCTCTTTCGTCCATATCAATCGATAAAATAACTGCATTACCATTAGGATGACTATTTCCTAATTTATTTTCGTCATAGAGGTCACCCATAAACCTCTCGATGCCTTTTCCATCCGTACCATTGGTTGTTAGAATAATAAAGTCGGTTTCATGTTTAGTAGCATATTCATGAGCCATTTCTTCTAGTGCCAACTTTTCTTCTTCGGTTAATAACTCGGCAAAATCATAAATCAATTGTTTTGTTTCAGCGAACGTCATTGTTAAAGGAATAAGAAGAAAAAAGAGAATAATTGCAACGCTTTTTTTCATCATAGTAACCCACCCCCAAAGGCGAGTGAGATGAGTTTCATGACGAGAAAGGTTCCCCCAGCAACACTTGAAAACCAGGCGGCTACTTTTCCATAGCTTATCGGTGGTTTTCCTACGACTTTACCAGTTTGCCCATTCATCGCAAATGTGTGCTCCTGCTTATCATGATCGTAGTACACCATCCATACCGGAAGTAACACATAAAAGCTTTTTCTTTGCTCAGTGTTAATATCTTGACGATTATAATGAACCGAACTGTATCCGGATATTGTTGAGCCTACATAAGAGTCTATAAATCGTTGAATCTTTGATTTCACACGAGAAAATAATTGCTCATCTGTAAAATTATATTTTTCTGCTAAATAACCAGCTAAATAAGGTGTTTTAAACGGTTTTAAATCCGAGTAATTATATGGCTCTAATTTATCCATTAATTCATCATTTAACCGTTCTGATGCATCAACAGGAACTTTTGCATAATCAAGATTAATATCCCGAAACACATCATAATACTTTGTTTCTGTATAGATGTAGTTGCCTCTCGTATAGGTACGGATTTTTTTCCCTGTTGCATGAACTTTAACTTTACTATTTAAATCATACATCCAAAAAGGAACATACATGCCTGTGATTTCTTTTACCCGGTTTCCAGACATAAACCTTTTTGGAGTTAATCTCCCATTTTTACACCATTTTTTAAAAGCCGCCATTGCTTCATCTTTGCTAATTGTAAATGGAATTACTTTGGCAGGGGCAAGCTCTCCCGATAAACGGTCGATCAAGACAACTCCCGCACCACAAAAGCTACATGATGTTGCCGTCGTATCAGCTTCAGTAATAACGGACGCACCACAGTTTTCACAATGATATTCTTTTGCTTCTTCTTCTTCAAATGTCATCGAAATTAAATTTTCATCATATGTTTCGATTGTTTCATTCCGACCACAGCTCGGACATGATAGTTTACCAGATTGACTATCAAAGCCCATATCATCACTACAATTCGGACATTTATAATGGACGATCACCCAAGGTCACCTCTTTTTCTTTTGACTTAGTTACTATTTTTTTATTTTCACTCGTACTCTTTATTATTTTGAAGTTCTTCCTTTAGCTTTTGTAATGCATCATCTGCTGTTTCGTAAGAGGGTGATTCATCTGGCTCCTGTTTTTCATCCAATGATTCCTTAGTTAATTCTGCCATTGCCTCGGCTTCATATTTAGCACGGTCGACATTTTCCTCCATACGGTCAAGTTCAGCGCTCACTGCATGGGTAGGTGAACCCATTTCATTGATTTTCTTTTGCGTCTCTGCTGCTGTTGCCATTCCCGTTAACAATGACCGACGTGTCTCTAATTGTTGTAGGTCCGAAGCTAGCTTATCATGCATTTCCCTCAATTGTTCTGCGACTTGTTTCTTCATTTCATATTTGGATTGTAGCTGTACTTCTTCTCTTGCCAGTGTCGTTTTTTTCTCGAGAAACTTTCTAGCCTCATCTTCTCTACCTTCTTCTAACGACTTTCGTGCATACCGTTCAAATTTATCCATATCAGCTCGACATTCCGCTACTGCACGTTGAGCACGTTGTTCGTCAGAAATGAGTGTGGACAATTCGACTTTTACATTGCGAAGGTCTTGGTCTAATTGTTTTAAATGTTGATTGACTATTTTTTCAGATGAAGATTCACCGAATTTCATCGCCATAATCGTTTTAAACCGTTTGAGTATGCTCATGATGTCGCCCCCTTTCAAGAACTTTTCTTTTATATACGAAAAAGAATGTCACTGTGTTTCATTTTCAGCTTTTTACTTGTTGGGATGATTATCAATAATAAGGAAATGTTACCTGTTTAATTATAGCAAAAGGTTTATGCTAATTGGAAAAAACTATTGAATAATAAACAATAAAACACGATTTGTTAAAAACAAGAAGGGCAGCTATTTCAATAATAGCTACCCTTTGATAAGCTGAATTTATTAAAAACCTTTCACAACAACCTCGACTCTTCGGTTTTTCTGACGACCTTCCGGGTCATCACTTCCATCTGGATAAGCATTTCTCGCCACGGGTTTTGTTTCCCCATATCCTTCTGCTATTAATCTACTTTCGTCTGCCCCATTGGCAACTAATTCTTCCACTACCGCTTGAGCACGTTTTTCTGATAAGTCTTGATTGTATTCTGGTGTACCTTTATTATCAGTATGACCGGAAATAACTACATCGCCCTCAGAGATTTCAACAATTTGAAGTAACTGTTCAATCGCTTTGGAAGAGTCTGAGCTTAGTTCATATGAATCAAAATCAAACAAAATATGATCAGGTAATGTTAACGTTGTACCACCGTCTGTTGTAATCGCCTCAAAATCATCTAATGCTTGTAATATCGCCATGTTAAGGTCAGAATCTTCCACATCTCCTGTTATCATAAGTCGACTTTTCGGTAGCTCAGCTGTAAAAACGGACACTTCCGAGTTACCAATATCCATTTTTTCTATTTTTACTTCTGATACAACAGAAACAGATATTTCTTCTTCGTCCATGATACCATCATCTTGAACAAGCTCATCTTCTGTTCCTTGATCTTCTCTATCCCCTGTCTGTGCTCCCTCTTCACTATCTTGACTAACTTCTTCAAACAGTGAACAAGCTCCTAATAAACAAAGTAACATTATGATAGTTAACAGTATCCACTTGCGGGCTTTTCGTTCGAGTTTTTGGACTACATTCATTGTGTTCATCCTCATTACCGAATTTTAATATCTAAGAATTCGAAAGATGGACTTCTCTCATAATCGGCTTTACCACCAAATTTATCATTTAATATAAAGTTTACTGATGTTGCCTCTTCCGGAAGCATACCGACAAATATTAAAGAACCCGACATCTTTTCTCCTTCTTTAATTTGTATTCTTTCGTTTCGATGTGGTGGCATAAAATAATAGGACAGCCCTGTATTATCTTCAAGTACGGCAGCATCACGTCCACCATTAACAAGATCAATATCAAATTCAGCCGCATTAATAACACTAATATTCACCGTTATGTATTCATCATGAAAACTCATACTTTCTAATGTTAAAATCGTTCCATTATCATGATAGACTGTTTCATCGATTTCAATTGGTTCAGGTAGATTACTTGCTATTGGCTGTTGCTCTTGTTCTGTAGCTTCAACTGGTTCTGTGTCTTGTCCCTCATTACCTTCATTCGTATCTTCTTCAGGTTCACTTACTACAGGCTCATCTTGGACAGGTTCACTTTGGTTATCATTCTTTTGTGAAGCCGTTTCGCTCGGTTGTTCATTTACAGGCTGTTCTTCCGCTCCCGAAGACTCTGTATTATTACAACCCACCATAACGAATCCAATTAAGGCTATGACAAGTGTATAACATACTTTATTCCTAGACATCCATCCTATTCTTTTTTTCACAATACCCCACCTCAATCCCATTATTTTACTCTTTTCACAGTTTAGTATTATAGTAATTTCTATTGTAAAAAACAATGAAATTAGGGGGATTTACTCATAACGAACTAATTACTTTTAATATTCATCGTTTTTGTCTAGTCTATTTAGCCCAATGAGGGAACGTATATTTTTAACGGACATCTGTTCCGTTACTTCATTCTTTTTCCCACGATATAGCCAAAATTCAAAGAAATAGCGGAACAAGTGTCCGAACACTCTGGGAAAACAGCGATTTAGCATAAAATAACGGAATAAATGTCCGAACGGAAGTTTCTATCTATAACCCATTTACCAATTCATCAAAGACAGATTCTGTATCTTCGACTTGAAACAATAATCGTGCATATGGATGGGTCATTTTATGTTCTTCTCCTTTTTTAAACATCTCGACAATTTCACCTTTATACATAACAACGATTCTATCGCAAAGTTGCCGTGCAGAATCTAAGTCATGGGTGATAAACAAATATGAACATTTTTCTCTTTGTTGTATCTCTTGCAGCATCTGCGTTATTTCTTGTTGAGATTGTTGGTCTAAGCTTGCGATCGATTCATCAAAGATGATTAGTTCTGGCTCAACCGCTAATGCTTTTGCGATACATACTCGTTGTTTTTGACCACCACTTAATTGTCCAGGAAATCTTTGTAAATATGAAGGTTCTAAGTTTACTAGTTCTAGCAATGTTTTGATTCTCTCATTATGCCATGTTGAGGTTTTACTAGGAAAATAGTTTTGAAGTGGCTCGCGTAAAATGTCTTCTACTTTTCGTTTTGGAAATAATGATTGTGACTGGTCTTGTAATACGAGCTGCATGCTTTTGTAAATTTCGAGGTCTTTCATCAAACTTACTTCTCGATTATGTAAGAATACATTTCCAACTTTCGCACGTTCCATGTTCATAATCACTTTTGCTAATGTGCTTTTTCCACTCCCACTCTCACCGACAATGCCTACACTCTCACCACGTTCGACCGTCATGTTTATATTTTTTAATACGTCAATGTAGTTTTGCTGTTTTACACCACGGATCTTTCTTTTTCTAACAGGATACACTTTAGAGACATTTTTGATTTGCAATAATGTCATGGAAGGATTCCTCCTCGTTCCATCGTCAACACGCGGTCTGCGATTTTTTTTACACTTTGCTCATCGTGTGAAATTAATAACATGGTTAAACCCAAGTCATGTTGTAAACTTTTAAACAATTGAATCACTTTCTCGCGATTGACAACATCAAGTGCCGTTGTTGGTTCATCCGCGATGATGACTTTTGGTTGTAAGCTGAGAACGAGTGCAAGCAATACTCTTTGTCTCATTCCTCCACTTAATTCAAATGGATATGAGGATAAAATTAACTCCGGGTCATGAAAGCCCACTTTCTCTAGTAAAGAGGAAAGATAAAACTCTCTTTCCTTTTTTGATATTGCTTGATTTAGTTTGACTGTTTCTAGCATCTGTTTTCGTACGGTCCGAATTGGATCTAATCCACTTAATGACTGTTGAATAAACAAGCTAATTTCTTGCCTACGCAGGAGCAACCACTGTTTTTCTTGAAACGAGAGTACATCTCTATCTTCATAAATGATTTTTCCACTCGTTACTTTAAAACTCGAGTCAAGTAATCCTACGATAGCTTGCGCGGTTATGCTTTTTCCACAACCGCTTGGTCCTGTAAGTGCTACGGTTTCACCTTGAGTGATTGAAAATGACACATCCTGAACGAGAGAACGCCACTGTTTTTGTTGGAGAATTGAAATTTGAAGATTAGTAACTTGTAATAATGGTTTTTCTATCATCATTTCTCTCCTTTTACGCTTCTTTTTTCAAACGTTCACTCGTCAGTTGGCAGCATAATACAAAAAGTAAAATCGCTAAGCCTGGAAAAATCATAATATGTGGGGCTAATTGGAAATAGCTAGTCGCATCATGAAGCATCACGCCCCACTCAGGTGTTGGTGGTTGAACACCGAGTCCTAAAAAAGAAAGCCCAGCCATCAACAATACAACACGCCCTAAATCAAGGGCGACAAAGACAAACACTGGTTTTTTAACTTGTGGAAAAATATACTTTCTCAATATTGAAAAGTGAGAATTTCCTGACATACGTGCGGATAATATAAACTCTTCTTTTCCTGCTTTTATAGCCAAACTCCGTATAAAACGAACATAATTAGCCCAACGAACGAGGACAATTGCAATCACCATATTCACAAATCCAGGGCCTAATATGCCCACAATTGCAATCGTTAACACAACATCAGGTAATGATAACGTTCCATCAACAACCCGCATAAAAAATTGATCTGCACGTCCACGCCAATAACCAGATACTAATCCAATTGGCAAACTAATTAGTAATGTTATCAATGTAATCGCTATAGCTGTAGTAATCGTCGTTTGGATCCCATAAATAATTCGCGAAAAAATACACCGCCCTAAATGATCGGTTCCAAACCAATACTCCATACTAGGAGGCTGTAGACGAACATCTAACTGAATGGCTAATGGGGGATGAGGAGCAATCCATTTAGCAAATAATCCTACTATGATAAAAAGGACAAAAATGACAATTCCTACAAGTAACCCTTTATCAACTGACAAAGCCTTCTTCATGTCTCCTCCTCCCTACCTTACCCGTAAGCGCGGATCTAGCATGACATAAATAAAGTCAACAATTAAATGAATCGTAACAAAAAGAACCGTAACAAAAAGAACATATCCTTGGATAACCGGGTAATCGCGATATTTTATCGACTCGACAATATAACGGCCTAATCCTGGCCAAGAAAATATCGTCTCAACAATAATGCTCCCTCCAAGCATAAAAGCAAAGCTTGTTCCAACCATCGTCACAATCGGTAAAAATGCATGTTTTAACACACTCGACAATACCACTTTCCTCGTTGAGAAGCCTCGCGCTTTTTGGGCTTTAACAAAATTTTGTTGCATCATTTCAAGTACGTTTGAACGTAGCACTCGGGCATATACGGTTCCGAGTCCAAACCCTAATGTCAAAGCTGGTAGCATAAGGTGTTTCCACGTTCCTCTCCCCATCGACGGGAACCATTGGTAATTCACTGAAAAATAGTAGAGTAATAGAAAACCTAACCAAAAAGATGGAATCGATGAACCAAACAGGGCAAAAAAGCGCCCTATGCGGTCCATCCATCCGTTTGACCAAATAGCCGTTGTGATTCCTAATGTAAATGTAAACAGTAACATAACAACCAGTCCTGCAACCGCTAATTCTAAAGTAGCTGGTAATCTCTGCATAAGCTCTTCTAGAACGGGTTGCTTAGAAACAAATGATGTCCCCCATTGCCCTGTCACCATTTGCCTAACCCACTCAACATATTGAGACGATAAAGTCCCTGTTAACCCTAGCTCTTCTCGCAATGATTCAATAGCCGTTTCCGATGCAGGAACTCCATTTTCGTATAAAATGATTTGCGCTGGGTCACCAGGGGCCAAGCGCAACAGTAAAAATGTCAATGTCGGGACAATGACTATAACTAGTGCTAGTGGTAGCAATCGTTCCACTATAAACCTCGTCATTCGTTCACCATCTTATTCCCAGTCAATATTCGCATGAATATAGTAATATTCAATTGGATGAGGAATAAATCCCGTGACATTTTGTTTTGCTCCAAACACTGTCATTGGATGAACAACAAAAGACTGAGGAAGATCTCCATTAATTTTTTCTTGTATGGAAATGGCCAATTGTTCTCGTGCGTTTTCTTCTGTTGTTTGATTTAACGTCTGAATCATTTCATCTAACTCTTTTGATTTATAAAAACTCACATTAGATGGACTTTCGGATTGATAGAAAATATTCAAGAAATATTGTGGGTCTCCAGTATGGGCGGTTAACATACTATACATAGCCACATCCCACTGTTCATTGGCTAACGTATCATCAATATTTTCAACTTGTCTGATATGTGCTGTAATGCCTTCTTTTGCTAATTCTGCTTGAATAATTTCAGCCATAACCGATAACTCTGGACGTTGTGGGAACGTCAGAAACGTAAACTCAAAAATATCTCCATCTTTCTCCCACATTTCATCTGAGTTTTTCTCCCATCCGGCTTTTCCCATCAATTCCTCTATTGAATCGTTTGGTCCATTGCGTTCGGATAGTCCAAAAGAAAGAACATCAGCAAACGGTCCATTGGCTACATTCCCAATCCCCTTCATGACTGTTTCAATGATTTCCTCTCTTGGGATAGATTGGTCAACAACTTGTCTTAATTTTAAATCTTCAAATAAAGGCGAATTCATATTGTATAAAACTAAATGCGTACGAACAGATGGTGCAGTCAACACGTCAAGCTTGTCATCACGTTCTAATAATTCAACACTATCTAATGGCAAGTCAGTCGCAACATCGACATCACCGGATTGCAACGCCATCAATCGTGCATTCCCATCTGTTATGAACTTCATTGTAACTTCTGCTAGTACGGCGTTTTCTCCCCAATAATCTTCGTATCTTTCAACTACTAATGATTCGTCTTTCGTAAACTCCTTAATTTTAAATGGACCAGTAAGCGATGGGTACGACTCCTCCTCCACCGTGGATACATCCAATATCGTTGTTGTCGGGTCTGCTAGATGTGCAATAAGTGCCCCATTCGGTTGGTTCGTTTTAATTTCGATTTCATAATCACTCAAAACATCAATAGCTTGTACATCTAACAAATCGACCGCACGTTGATTTAGTTCAAGCGAACGAAGAAGTGATGCTTTTACACTTTCAGCATCCATTTCATTCCCGTTATGAAACGTTACACCTTCTTGTAACTCAATGACCCAAGTTGTCTCGTCTTTTTCATGCCATGATTTTGCTAGCCATGGAATTGCTTCTAAGTCTTCATTTAAGCCGATTAATGTTTCCGCTGCACCTGACCTCATCACATGCCAGCTATCCCCTCGATGAACATCGACTCCACTTGGGTTCCACGTATAAGCCATTGTCAGCGTATTTTTTTCACTTTCTTGTTTCGCCGTTTCATTTGATGCACTACACCCCGAAACAAAAATTACTAAACATATAAGTAACATAACAAAATAAAATAAACCTGAATTTTTTTTCATTTTTCCCTCTCCATCATTTCATAGTCTTTTCTTTCTAGAATAAACTTTCAAAGCTTCACTGCTATATCAAAATTTTTATGCTTCTTAAATGTAAATAAAAAAGCATTTCTGACTAGTTGAGGCCAGAAATGCTTTTATTCACATCGAATCTCTTTGATTACCATAGACAAACATGCTTTGTGCATTCTAACCACCTCCCTAATTCCCGTAGGTTCTCAGTGATGTTAAAATAGGCAGGTCTCCTGACTTAGGGTTATTCTTTCAAGCCTTCCCAGAATTCATTTTCCAGTGGCATTTATGAAAGAGTACTAGTTATACTAGTCCCCATACAGTGGCGGGTCCGTGTCGGATTTTCACCGACTTCCCTATTAAGCTGATTACAGTCTGTAATCTAGCACCTATTTTCAATCATTATTCGATTTTCACCTATACTTACTATATTCGACATCTGCTTATTTATCAAACAGATATTTTCATCTCTTGACTAGATTTTATTTGATTATAACTTTGATAAACATTTATATTGGACCACACGTCTTATTTAACTGAGGAATAACATATTGAAGGGAACTAATGAGTTTATTTATGCTAAGCTAAAGTTCATCACGATAGCTTTTTACTTCATTAATTGTGCTTTAACTTATTTGTAACGGAGTGAGAATATTCATGACAAACATAGAAAGAGCCCTTTCTTTCCAAGGTATTATTAACTTCCGCGATTTAGGGGGATATAAAACAACAAATGGATACACAACCAAATGGAGAAGATTGTTTCGTTCCGCCGAACTAAACGGGGCTACAAATGAAGATATCGTTCATATCTCAAAAAGTGGCATTCGTCATATTATTGATTTACGTAATGAAGAGGAACTTGAACATAAGCCAAATCCCACCATCCAAGGGATTACGCAACATCACCTTCCTATTATGCAAGGCCAGTTTGGGGAAGACTTAAAAAAAACAAATGGTCTTATGTTTATTAAACAATTTATGGACAATAAACAACCAGGAGACTTTCTTTCTGAAGCGTATAAACAATTTATTCAATCGTCAAAAGAATATGGTCAGATGTTTGACACATTATTACTAAGAGAACCAACACTCATTCATTGTGCGGCCGGAAAAGATCGTACAGGTATTGGTGCAGCTCTTATCTTGTTAGCATTAAACGTACCGAAACAAACCGTTATGGAAGACTATCTTCTCACAAATGACCATTTTACGCTTAGTCAATTAACCAAATCAAAGGACTTTTCTTTTCTTGAGAAAATGAATATTAACATAGACTATATTGATGCTCTCGTTTCAGCAAGAGCAGAATATTTACATGCCGCTCTTAAGGAAATCGATGTGCAATTTGGCGGTCTTGACTCTTACTTTCAAGATGCACTTGGGCTTACACCGGAGAAACGTTCACAGCTTCAGAACATATATTTAGAACATTATTGATTCGTTATTTCTGCTTGTCCCTTTCACTTTCTCTTCATTTTATATTCATATCACTCATAGATATGAATATAAAGTGAGAGAGGAGACAACATCGATGAGTACAGCTTATATACCTCCGTGGGAAGAGCATTTATTTTGGATAGAAATTCTTCAGGACCATGCTTATTTTGTAAGAGACCATTTGTCACCTACAGAAGTACAATGGGTCCAAATGGCCGATGAGTATGTTAATGCGTTTGGAAATGTATTACATCAACTAAAACAAGTAGACCCTCAATTACCTCCTTCATCACCAGAAATGGTGGAATTTTCTCGAATATCACTTGAAGTGTCGCAAGGATATTACCAATTTGAAAGCTACATGCAACATTTACGATTACAAAATAAAGTGAATCTAAACCTTACTCCTACATACTTAAATGGGACTTTAAGTGAAAATCGGGAGTATTTACGAATCTTACATTATTACACTCAAGGTCAAGAGTATCCACCAATGCCATTTGTGGATTTATTGGATTTATGGTTAGAAGATCAAGTCGGTCATGCCGTCCTTTTACGAAATATTATGGATCCAATTGAAATCGAAGTGACCAGTCAAGCAGACCAATTTATTTCTTTGTTTCGAGGGTTTATTTTACAAAACTTTCATTTAAAAGGCTTTTTACAAGTCATGCCTCATGGTCTTCCACGCCAAGATCGACTTGCACGAGACGTTGGTAGAGCAAGCATTGATATGAACTTATTTATTGTAGATGTCGTACAACGGTACAAAGACACTGAAGTCTTAAACCGCACAACTTTACGATTCCTCGAACACCATTTTCCAGAGTCATGTTATTTTATAAAAAAATTAAGCGCTTATGCTCCAGAACTCGCAAATGAGGCAATGTATTGCTCTCTCCAAAAACCTTCTTTTCCTAACCTTAATGAAATGTAATTAGCTTCATTATTCCTGAACAAATTCCCTACTACCCACCGAATTGGTGGGTTTTTACATAAAATTTTGCATAATGAGGAAAAATTAGTTTGTCATGGTAGAATGGGGGTGTCTTATTGTTGAGACGACGACTAAATAAAATCAATCATTTAAAAAAAGGACATCATGAAGTATTCACACCAGAACATAATGAAACTTTCTATCAACAATCCATTAGACAATTAAAAAAATCGTTCTCATATCCTAAAAATACAGATTTCAATTGTAGAACACTGTTTATTCATTCTTTAAACAGGGAAACAACTTTATTTTATATTGATGGTATGGTCGATTACAGTGAAATTGAATTTCATATTATTCAACCATTACAGCAATACTCTGGCTCTTATCAATTCGAGTTAGACCTCTCCACTACTTTGGCAGAAAAAGTTTTATCCGTAAAACATATAACAAAAACCGATCAATATTCAACAATCGTCAATAGTCTACTTAATGGAGAAGCTGTGTTACTTGTTGAAAGTATGCCTGTGGCACTTCTTTTAAAAACAACAGCATTTGAAGTTCGTTCTGTCGAGCAGCCTCAAACAGAAAAAGTCATTAAAGGACCGATGGATGGTTTTACTGAATCAGCTTCAACAAACCGTTCTTTAATTCGAAAACAATTACGATATGAGGACTTAATTACTGAAACGATTCCTATTGGAAAAAAGGCCATTTCTTCTGTCTCACTTCTGTACATTAAGTCAATTGCTAATGATGAAATTATTGAAAATGTTCGAGACCGAATTAATCAAATTGACGTTGATACGGTTCAAGGAGTTGCTATTCTAGAACAACATATTGAAGAAAGACCTTATTCTATTTTACCTTCTATCCTATATACTGAA
Source organism: Alkalihalobacillus sp. LMS39 (assembly GCF_022812285.1). Classification (NCBI taxonomy): domain Bacteria; kingdom Bacillati; phylum Bacillota; class Bacilli; order Caryophanales; family Bacillaceae; genus Alkalihalobacillus; species Alkalihalobacillus sp. LMS39. Next base: position 832,686 of record NZ_CP093300.1, on the reverse strand, counting down.
CGCCCTGACAGAGCTGCGGCTTTTTTAAATGAAGGACATGTCGTATTAATAATGGACAATTCTCCGGCTTGTTTAATTGTTCCTATCACTTTCTGGAGCTTTTTTCATACAGCAGAAGATACGTATCATCGTTGGGCTTTTGGCAATTTCATTCGAATTGTTCGCCTTCTGTCCTTCTATATTGCTTTATTTATTCCTTCATTGTATATAGCGATATCAAATTATCATATCGAGATGTTTCCAACTGATTTACTTCTCGCAATTGCAGCTACAAGAGAACGAGTCCCCTTCCCTGTCATCGTGGAGGTGATCATGATGGAAATATCGTTTGAACTTATTCGAGAGGCTGGCATACGAATTCCAACACCGATCGGGCCGACGATCGGAATTGTCGGAGCACTCATTTTAGGACAGGCCGCAGTAGAAGCAGGGATCATTAGTCCTATTTTAGTTATTATCGTAGCCATTACCGGGTTAGCCTCTTTTGCAATACCAGATATTAATTTGAATTTCACCATTCGGTTAACAAGATTTATTTGTTTGTTTTTTGCTGCAACTTTAGGATTTGTTGGGTTAAGTATCTTTATCGTATTTGCAATAGCCTATGCAAGTAAGTCGAATTCTTTCGGGGTTCCTTTTTTTGCTCCAATGGCCCCGCATTCTTCATCATCAAAGGATATTGTTGTCCGACCACCAGTTTGGAAACAATGGCTTCGTCCATTTTATGTTAAACCAGAGCAACAGCAAAGAAATGACAGTAATACAAAAGGAGGATAATATGATTCAGCCCACGGATGGAAAATTGGGTACCCGGGAACTATTCGCCATGCTAGCCCTTATGGTAGGGATTAAGCTTTCCGATGGTACTCCTATGATCCTTATAGAAGCAGGAATGAATGCAACATGGATGATTCCTATCCTTTCGGGGCTAATTGTTTTCATCCCTCTTTTGTGTTTGCTATCCTTATTAAAAAAATATAAAGATAAACATTTAGTCGATTTAACGTTCACTATCATGGGAAAATATATTGGGTTTCTATTTTGTTTTCTTATGCTAGTTGCTATCGTTTTTTCGAATGCTTTAAATGAAAGAACTACCGTGAATATTATCAGTACAATGTTTTTCCCAAAAACTCCGATCATTGCTATTTTCTTGTTTTTAATTGGGGGAAGTTATGCAATTGCAAAGCTAGGTTTAGAAGCTACTGGGAGAACCTCTTGGCTTATTTTACCTTATATAAAAGTCATTTTGTTCCTGCTGTTTTTGTTTATCTTTCTTGATATTCGAGTTGAACATCTATTTCCAATTGCTGGTCCTGGGCTCGATGTTATTGTAAAAGAATCCTTAACATACCAAACGATTTACTTTGAATTTATACTATTGGCTTTATTTTTCACATCGACTCGAACAGAGAAAAATTTTCGGATGGCCTCCTTATTTGGCCTTGCTTTTGTCGTTATGGAAATGGCCGTAACTTATGCATACTTTGTTATGATGTTCGATTATCCATCAGTAAGGGAAATTGCTTATCCTTTTCAACAGCTAACGAGAATGTTAGAGGTTGGAACGATCATTACTAGTTATGAAGGGCTTTTTCTTGGTTTTTGGATTATCGCTTGCGTTCTTCGTTTTGCCCTTTATCTATTGTTTTCGGTCAAAATTGTTGCTTATATGTTTAACATTCAAGATTATAAGCCTTTATTACTTCCTCTTGCGACCTTAACTTTATTGATTGGACTACTACCAGAAAACCCGACAGATACAACGTACTTTTTACGAGACATCATTCTTCTGCAATTTATATGGCAATTTATAATGGTGATGCCGATTATATTATGGGTTGTTTCAAAAGCAAAGGGGTATTTTCATGCGAAAAATCGTTCTAATCTTACTATTAAGTAGTGTTATATTAATGGGGTGTTGGGATCGACAGGATCTTGAAGAATTCGGGTATATTGTTGCCATGGGAATTGACCTAAACGATGATAATCAGCATATGGATGTTACATTTCAAATTGCAAACCCTGAAGCTGGCGAGACTCAAACAGCAGGTGCAACAGATGAACCCCCATCAGAAATTATTACAATTACTGCACCTGACTTTATCGTCGCTCGTGATATGGTGAATTCCTTCATTTCAAGAGAAGTAGTGTTTACTCACATGAAAGTATTAGTTGTCAGTGAAGAATTAGCACGTTCAGACCAACTAGTTGATTTTATTAAGCCTTCCATACGGGACCGAGAATTTGACCGAAGATTAACTTTTATTGTTTCTAAAGAAAAAGCTTCTTCATTTCTTCGAGCTAATAACCCAACTTTAGAAACAAGACCACATAAATACTTTGAGATGATGAAAGACCGATGGAGAGAAAGTGGCTTCATACCAGAAGCAACGATGCATGACTTTTTGCACCGACTTGAAGAGGACCAGGGACTTTTCCTAGCTATTTATAGTACATCAGAAAAAGAAGAGGGGACTGATGGCAACGAAGCTCGCTTTAAAGCTGGAGAAATTAATAAAGAAGGTGGAAACCCTGTTCAATCCTACGGAGCAGCCGTCATCAAAAAAGGAAAGATGATTGATTCAATTACCGCAGAAGAAACGAGACTTTCTCTTATGCTGAGACCTTATATTGAAGTTGGTTCTATGATTGCCACTTTTCAAGATCCAAATGAAGAGGATAAACATATTACTGTCCGAATCTTAAATGAAAAATCTCCTGAAATATCTATAAATACCGACCAAGATAATCCTATTATTGAAGTTATCCTCCCCATTCGTTTAGAGGTTTTGGCTATAAAAAGTGAGATCGATTATATTCAAGATTTACGAAAACAAGAGGAACTCAAAAACAGTATTGAAAATCAAATTAAAATTTCTGCTGACCATTTTATAAAGAAAACACAAGAACAATTTAAAGCTGACCCATTCCACTGGTCATTAATTGCTAGAAAGAATTTTTTTACGATACAACAATATTCAAATTATGATTGGATGAGTAAATATCCAAGTGCAGAGGTAAATGTCTCGGTGGAGGTCAATATTAAGGGCTTTGGAAAACAATTAAGTCCTCTAATAAATAGATAAGGAAAGGACAAAAAAATGTATTGGATTTTACTACTCATATGTATTTTCACCAGTTACTATACGGTGATGTACTCGTTATGGTTACGTAAACATCATAAAGGAATAGGGGCTGTACTATTCTTATATGTCCTCATCATCCCTATACTAACATTACCTATATGGCTTTACATGAATAGATAATTATCTCTTTTGTTAAATCTTCAGATCGAGCCAATCCTCTCATTCTTATTTTGCTTTTAAAATCATACGTTTAAGGGAATAAAGCTTATAAATAAAAAAGACAATGTTTGAGGAGATGGTGAGATGACAAAGCTTCCAGCTGGTCCAGCGCGACTTCCGTTTGCCGGGAACTTACTTCAATTCGGAAAAGACCCTTTACAGTTTGTAACAGAGTGCGTGGAGAAATACGACAATGTCATTCGTCTGAAAGTTGAGCAAAACCGTGACACATTTTTATTAACCGACCCAAAAGACATTGATTTTGTTTTAAAAAATACAAATAAACTTTTTACAAAAGGCTACTATCGTGATCCTATCTTACATTTAGTGTTAGGAAATGGTCTTGTGACAAGTGAAGGGGATTTTTGGAAAAAACAGCGACGATTGACTCAACCTTTGTTTAGAATGGACGAAATTAAAACCTATACAGAGACAATGAGTGACCATGCGCAACAAATGGTGCAGGCGTGGGAAAATGGTGAAATTGACATCCATGCAGAACTAATGGCTGTAACTATGCGTATTGTCGCCAAAACTTTGTTTGACTATGACACAAATGATCATGATGATAGCAACGAAATTAGCGAGTCGATGGAAACCGTTCAAAACGAATATAACAAACAAATGACAAGTGTTACAAAAATGGTCCTAGGTCTGCTGAAGCTCAGCCATGTAAAAACAGCTGGGGACAAACGACTACAAGAAGCTGTAAATCGTCTTGATCAAACGATTTATGAAATGATTGAACATCGTCGCCAAACTAATTTAGATGGACGCCATGATTTGCTTTCCATTTTGATGAATGTAGAAGAGAATGGTGACCGCATGACAAACGAACAGCTACGGGATGAAATGATGACGTTTTTCCTAGCTGGTCATGAAACTACGGCTAACACATTAACATGGGCTTTTTACTTACTAGGGCAGCATCCAGATATTCTAGAACAGCTTCGTAAAGAAGTAAAGGAAAAAGTCGGAGATGCGCCACTTTCAATGGAAAACATTAGTGAACTTTCCTATATGGATAATGTGTTAAAAGAAGTGATGAGACTTTATCCAGCAGTATGGTGGATTTCTCGCGGGCCAATGCAAGATGTTGAATTAAATGGGTATCACATTCCAAAAGGAACTGATTTAGCATTAAGCCAATGGGCGATGCACCGGCACCCTGATTATTTTGACAATCCCCATTCCTTCGAACCTGACCGTTGGGAAGGTGATTTTGAAAAATCATTGCCTAACACCGTTTACTTTCCCTTTGGTGGTGGCCCTCGCATTTGTATCGGAAATCACTTTGCATTAACCGAAGCAAAAATTATTTTAGGAACAATCGTTCAGCATTTTGATGTGTCACTTTTACCACATGAAGAAGTTCAAATTGAACCTGCGATTACATTGCGACCGAAAAATGGTGTGAAGGTGAAGATTACAAGGTTACCATAAAAAAAACCGAGAAGCTCTTGTAAAATGAGCTTCTCGTTTTCTCGTTCGGACATATGTTCCGTTATTTTAATCAAAACCGTTGATTTTTCAATGCTATCGGACATACATTCCGTTATATCAACACACTATCATGGTTTCGCCTGATTTTTTGGCTAGTAACGGAACTAGTGTCCGATAGCTATCTCAAATGCTCATAATTCAAGCTAATAACGGAATAGATGTCCGATACGAACTTCCTTAGTTGCACTATCCTTCAACTTACATCAGTGGGGCCGAAAATATTATTAATGCTACGATAAAAAAGAATACAGGGAGGACTGCATTCCCAACTAGCCCAAGAATCGAATATAATCTTTTATAATTCGCATTGCATACACCAATTATCCCTAAAATTAATCCAGCTAAGTAACCCACCCCTAAAACAAAAGCAAGGATAACTGATAATCCAAATTTCAAATCGGCCGCTCCAAATGTATCAGCTTGTTCTTGTGTGACTCCGTCGATAACAAGCATGTCTGTTAACTGTTCATATGTATATGGAGTTTCTTCAGACAATGCAACATAATCGCCAACAGCTGACACCAACAATATTATAGAGAGCACTGAACCTAAAAACATAACCCCCGCTAGAATCGTAGAAATGATTCCTAAAACTGAATGTTTCTTTTCTGCTACTTCTTGCCATTCCGTATGATACGGTCCTCTTGGTGTTTGATAATCTTCGTTCATTTTTCCCTCTCCTTGTCATGTCTGAATTTCATTCACATCTGCATACCTATTTTATTAAAAAAATAGAGAAAACATTAATCATTTTTTTTTGGAAATAAGTCCTTTGACATTATAGCGCTCTCGTTTGGAAAAGTGAATATTTTTCCACAAAAACACTGGTTTATATTGAGTGACTTTAGGAAGATTTCCTATTTTAATAATTCATTTTCATCTTGTTCAGTCATGCGTTCGTTATATCAACGCATTTTCAAGGTTTCGCTTGAATTATGGCTAATAACGGGCCCAGTCAGGGTCTCTATTATCTCTTAAATATATTAATTCACATACATATTTCAACAATTTATTAGATTTTCATGTAAAAAATGAATACATTTTATCCATATTTCACTTGGAAACTTGTGTTTTCGAGATGCCTATATGCATTTTGAAAAATGCACAATTTATAGGTAATCTCCCAGTCTCCGTAGCATCCTCAAATGCTTCAAGCAAATAATCGGATAAATGTCTGATACTTCTTCCTTAGTTACACTACCCTTTAACTTACATCAATGGGGCAAAAAAATTATTATATGCTACGATAAAAAATAAAATAGGAAGGACTACATTTACTACTAGCCCGATAATCGGATATATTTTTTTATGCTCTCTTTTACATACACCAATAATCCCCAAAACTAACCCAGCTAAATATCCGAATCCTAAAAGAAAAGCAAAGAACACTGAAAATCCAAATTTCATATCGGCCATTTCAAACATTTCCTCTTGTTCCTGAGTAAATCCATCCAATAAAACCATGTTTATTATCTCCTCATAAGAATATGAAGTTTCTTCAGACAATGTAACATAATCTCCAACTGCTGATGTTAGTAATCCTAGAGCGATCAATGAACCGAATAACATAAACCCTGCTAGACTCGTCGAAAGGATTCCTAAAACAGAATGCTTCTTTTCTTCTACTTCTTGCCATTCCGTACGATATGGCTCTCGTGGTGTTTCATAACCTTCGTTCATTTTTGCTTTTTCATCTCCTTATCATGTCTAAAATATCATTCAAATCCACGTGCTTACTTTATTTTTTTAAAACTTTAATCATTCCTATAATGGAAAATAAGTCCTTTGACATTATAGCGCTCTTGTTGGCAAAAGTGAATATTTTCACACAAAAACACTGCTTTATATTGAGTGGTATTCAGGAAATTTTACCTATTCAGGTCGGACATTCGTTCGGTTAACTTGGGAAATCCAGTAAAAATGATTTATTTCCTTAAATATAAACAACAAAATGTCCAATATATTCCCCCCCGTCCAATCCAACTCAAAAACCACACGTCTAGGACGTGTGGCTCTCTTCTTTTTTCACCTTACTTAAACTGTCTTCTCCGCACCAATTCTTCACTAACTTGACTATACATTTTTTCAACACCTGAACCTGTCGCATCGAAAATTATCGCATCCTCTACGCTTATTCCTAAGCTAGTCGCCTCTTTGGCAACATCAAGATTAGCTCCAATGAATAAAAACTCCCAGTGATGTTTGTCTTCGTGTTTTTTGATTAATTTTTTTACCTTTTTATAGGAATATTCCTGGCTCGCATTTTCATAGCCATCTGTTGTAATAACAAATAAAACTTTATTTGGACGGTTTTCTTTTTCTGTATTGTTTATTCTTGTGGAAACGGTTGTAATTGTTCTACCGATGGCATCTAGTAAAGCGGTACTACCTCTAACAAAGTAATTGTCTTTTGTTAAAACCACCGTGCCTGCTTCCACTCCATCCCATAGCATTTCATAATTATTATCAAAAAGAACGGCTGTTACAACGGTTCTTCCTTCTTCTTCGCTTTGTTTTTTCACTAATGTATTAAATCCACCTATCGTATCTTCTTCTAAACCTGACATTGACCCGCTTCGGTCAAGTAAAAAAATGATTTCTGTCGTTTGATTCATGTTCATCACCCTTTCGTTATTCATGGTATAATCATAACGAGAATGATGATGAAAATGGTCGCTTGATAAGCGACATTTTGAGGTGACTATTATGCTTGATTCCACAGTACTTGAAGACATTCAGTCGTATCTAGACTTACATCTTCAAATTAAATCGTTTGCACCGCTCGAATCTGAATTTATCGTTTCAGAAATGCTCAATACGACAGACTTAAAGTCGTTTATAAAAACAAAACGAAAACCTACACTAAAAAATGTTCTGTTTACCTATATTGATAAAAAAGGAAAAACTGATGCTGAAATTTATAAAAAAGCTGGTCTTGACCGCAGACATTTTTCCAAAATAAAAAATGAACCTCGGTATCGTCCAAAGAAAAACACGATACTCAACCTAGCCATAGCACTAGAATTACAAATTGATGAAACAGAAGATTTATTAAATTCGGCTGGGTATTCACTGTCACAAAGTGAAACATTTGATTTAATTGTTCAATATTTTATCGAAAACAAAATGTATGACATTCTCCTTATTAATGAAGCATTGGAGCATTTTGAAGAAAAGCTGTTAGTTGAATAAAGAAAAATGCGTGAGCATCTTTTCTTTCAAGCGATGTGCAAAGACCTGCCTGCTTTTCTAGAATAAGCTTTCAAAACTTCACTGCTATAACAAAATCTTTCTTATATGTAAAAAAAACAAGCTTAATCTCCCTGCTTATGATTAACCTTGCTTCTCTTTTTTTGTTATCGTCCTTTTATTCGGTTTGCCATTTCATAATATTGCTTTGCGATATGAGGATACTCTTCGATGACATTGTGTTCCTCGTTCGGGTCGTCTAGTAAATGGTATAATTCATTTCTGTCATTATAATTGAAAATGAGTTTGAAGTTTTCATTTCGAAGCATCCAACAATTTTCCCACTCACAATATTGATAGCCTTTATGGTGCCTTTCCTTCTCAACTAATAAAGGATAGAGCGATTTTCCATCTAGCATATCTTGCTCATAGCAGACCCCTGCCATGTCCAATATCGTTGGATAAAGGTCAACAAGTTCAACTAATCCTTCATAAAAGGTACCATTCCAGGTTGCCGTTGTTGGGTCTGAAATAATGAGCGGTACTCTAATTGAACTTTCATACATGACTTGCTTTTGAAACAACCCATGATCCCCTAACATTTCCCCATGATCGGATGTAAAAATGATAATTGTATTTTTATCTAAGCCTCTGTTCTTCAAACACTGCAACAGCTTTCCTACCCAATGATCTAAATGGGTGATCATCCCTGCATAATGCTTTTTCACTTCTAATACATCATTATCTGTGATGCCTTTTAAATGCTTTTCTTGTCTTTTTTTTATCCAATCCGGTTTTCCTGTTTTATTCGCTTTTATCGAAGGTGGAAATATCGTTTCATCATACAATTCATAATAGGACATAGGTGCATCCCACGGGTCATGAGGACTTAAAAAATTGACGGAACAAAACCATGGATATTCCGTTGATACATTATCAATAAATTCACATGCTTTTTGTCCAATAAACGCATCTGCCACATCATCTTCCTCAAGAACTGACGGGGCTGAATACCAAACAGATTGCTTATCTCGATGTTGATAGTCAACCATATACTTTTCTAATTTCCCTCGTTTAATTAAATAATGTTGATACGAACCAACTAGTTCTTGTTCATTAACGGGAAACGAGCCTGACCTTGACTTAGCCGAAGACATCTTCCCTTCCGTTTCAAATGGCATTGTATATCCTAAATGATAGTTTATCGGGGCATCCCCGTTTTTTCCGTATTGTTGATCTGGTTTGTGAAGCTCTAGCTTGCCTATCCCTGCCACCTGATAACCTGCTCTACGTAATGCTTGCATATACGTGTTTTCATCTTTCGGAAAGTGGAAATGATTATTTAACACTCCTAATCGATGCGGGTACTTCCCACTCATTACTGATGCACGACTTGGTACACATGTTGGACTATTGCATATGGCTTGGGTAAACTGAATGCCATGTTTTGCTAGTTTGTCAATGTTCGGAGTACGCACAGAGGAATTCTGTGCGCATCCGATTGAGTCTGCTCGTAATTGATCGAACATAATAAGTAGAATATTTGGTTGCTGCTTTTTCATTTTATACAGCCATTGCCGCTTTCATCTTTTTCTTTAGCATTCTTGCCCCTTGCACTTTCACTTGTAAACAAGGTGAAATTTCGATGTCATATATTTTTCGTGCGATCACTTCCTTTAATTGAGCAATCGTATTGGCTTCTTCTTTAAATTCATTATAAATACTCCCGAATTGAAGACATTGATGCGTATCACTTCCACCAACAACAGGAAGTTCAAGTGAATAAGCATATTGAAACAATTCATCTTTCATTTTTAAACCTTGATGATATAAATCGGTAGCATTTAAATCCAGCGCATCTAACTGCATCAATTGTTCTTTAGGAAGATGAGCTAATTTCTTAGACTCTCTAAATGGGTGTGCACCAATTTTTAAAAGCTCATATTGGTCAGCTAGCTCTAGTAAACTAGCAAAAGAAATAAAGTTTTCTTTCAAACGATGTACAGACAACTTCTCATTGATATCTAAAATATCAGCTCTCGTTCCTATTAGCAATATATGACCAACTTCTGAAATATCGACTTCAATGCCTGGGAACACTTTTACACCTTCAACTAAATAATAATCTTCTATATATGGATAATGCTGATCAAGAGTGTCATAGATAACTTCAAAATTAGTTGTGTTAAAATGTTCAGTTAATGCAATAGCATCTAAGCGATTCTCTTTTGCCATCTGAATATGCTCTTGAAACCCCTCCAACGTAAACTCTGCTTTTTTGCTTAATTTTCCATGTGTGTGAAAATCTATGTTCATTCCTATAGTCCCCCTTATGACCGTGTTGCTTTATATTCTTCATATAATTCGTTCATTTCATCGATAATCTTTTGGCCTCCATCATTCAGCCATCGGTTTACAGCAGTCTCGACATCTTCCATTCCTCTACGTCCGACTACGATTTCCGTCATCATCTGTTCAAATTCAGCATCTAATTGACCACCGATTTTGACATTCGTTTCCGAAATTAAAGCTGGGTTATCATCTTCCCATAAATATTTTTCATTCATTTCATAATGGGCAGCAAGGTTTTGCTCAAATTCTTCCCCTAACCACCAATATGCTCTATGAAGTTCATTCCATCCACGAATCAGATTCGTCCCAATCGAGGCTGGTTCATGCTCATCCCATGCATCTAGTTTTTCTACCGTCCCATCTTCATGAACAGTATAATGAATATCTTCTATTCCATGGCGCGTAATCTCATAACCATCTGTAATGTTCCATTCATATATCGCTAGAATACGATGAGCCTTTTCTTTACTCACATTGGCATTGATGACCTTTTTGAAGAAACTAGAACGGGTTGGTGTTGTTCGACTCCCCTCAGGACCTGCTGGTGGCGGGAAAAATGTTAATTCTGCATTTGGATCATGTTCTTTTACATCAACAGCTTCTTTTTCATGAACACTATTTGGATTCACATACTCAATTCCTGCAATGCCATTACTTAATCTTTCATTGGCATCGCGCCAATCTGTATGTAGCATGAAGTCTTTATCAAGTACTCCTTCTTCGTACGCCTTTCTCATAAAAGAAATATATTCTGTTAATTCATCTAGTTGTGCTTGATATGGGACAAGCTCTCCATCGATATCTTTCCACTCACGCGCTAAGCCAAAAGCCCCACCACGCCAAGCTGTTCCGTCTTCTGAAAAAAGACCCATTGCTGAAAAACCAATCGTATCATTTTTTCCAGTTCCATTCGGGTCTTGGTGTGTAAATGCATGGGCCACTTCATAAAACTCGTCAATCGTATCAGGAACATCTAATCCGAGAGTATCCAACCAATCTTGACGAATGGCTAACATATTTCTCGTTTGCAAACGGTATTCAGGTACACCGTAATAGTGACCAGGCGGATTTAAAATTTCCCAAGCCCATGTTGGGTATTCTGCTTCTAAATCAGGATGGTACTGTAATAACGGTTTTACATCATAGTAAGCGCCTCTTTCTGCCCAATCAGAAAACATCCGTGGATCATTATGTCCAAAACGCCATATATCAGGTAAGTTTCCGCTTGCTGCTAATGTACTTAAATACTCTTCAAAATCTCCACGGTCATAATATTGAATATCAAATGTCACATTAAACTTTTCCTCAATTAATTCAAAGACAGGATTACCCTCATATGGAATAGGAGAACCTGTTGTTAACATTGAAATCGTTAAATGCTCCTCAAAATTATAAGGCTCGAAACTATCGTTGTTGCCTTCACTTTCTATTTTTGTGTCTCGTTCCGTTTTTTCACTACTCGCTTCTTCTTGTTGAGCACAGCCACTTATAAAAGCTAAAACTAAAAAGAACAGCACCATATTTACAAAACAAAACCTTTTCATTTCAATTCCCTCCACAACGTTTTTTATTTTTCCTCCACACACAACATCAACAACCCTACACTACATCATTTGTTTTTTACCCTCTCCCTCCATGGAATACTAGTCTTTAACAGATCCTAGTAGAAAGCCTTTATTGAAATATTTTTGAAAAAACGGAAAGATAATGAGCAATGGAGTAATCGTAATGACGATAGCAGCCATCGGAACAGCTGGGCTAAACAAAATATCAGCTGTCTCACTTCCTAATAAATCTTCATCTTGAATAATTAATCGTCGCAGCATAACTTGTAATGGCATTCGACTTTGGTCGTGCAAATATAAAACGGCGTCAAAATAAGAGTTCCAGTGGGCGACAATGTAAAATATCGTAAAGGTTGCCAAAGCTGGTTTTGCTAATGGCAATGCAATCGTAAAAAACAAGCGCCACTCTCCACATCCATCCATTCTGGCAGCCTCTTCTAGCTCCCTTGGAATATTTCCAAACAACCCGCGCATGACAATTAAATAAAATGGCGAGATTGCACTTGTTAACCAAAGTGCCCAATAACTATCGAGCAAACCAAGACCATTTACAATTAAGTACAGTGGAATCATTCCGCCACTAAAAAGCATGGAAAAAAGCACTAAAAAATTGATAAATGAACGACCTGGCAGCCATTTTTTCGATAAGGCATAAGCCATTAACGTCGTAAAAACCATATTAATTACCGTTCCAAAAACAGTTATAATAACAGCATTTTTAAAAGACCTCACAAAAATTTCATTATTTATTAAATAAATGTACGCATCAAAGGTTATTTCTCTTGGAATAATGAAAAATCCCCGTGTCACAAACTGACTTCTTTCGGCAATGGAGCTCCCGTACACATATAAGATAGGGAGCAAAACAGCTAAAGTAATAAGAGTTAAAATGATATATACGGCGATATCAAACATGCGGTCCTCTGTTAGCTTAAATCGTTTCATTAGTAGACCCCTTCTTTTCCTAACTTTTTCGTAATTTGGTTTGCGATAATCACCATCGTTAATCCAACCATTGATTTAAAGAGTCCAACAGCCGTTGTATAACTAAACTGACCACCAATGACTCCCGCACGGTACACATATGTATCAAACACATCCGAAACACTTAGGTTCAAAGGGTTTTGCAATAAATAAATATGTGTAAAACTTAAATCCATAAATCCGGCCAGCCTTAAAATGAACATAATGATGACAAGATATAATATAGAAGGTATCGTAATATGCCACATCATTTGAACTCTTGAAGCCCCATCAACCTTTGCTGCTTCATATAATTGTGGATTAATAGAAGACATTGCCGCTAAATACACAATCGCATCCCATCCCATGCCATTCCAAATATTATGTATGACCCACAAAGGACGAAAATAATTTGGGTCTGTCATAAGTTCGATTCTATTCCAACCTAAATCAGCTAATAGATTGTTAATTCCACCAGACTGAGTGGAGAACAACATGACTGTAATGCCTACGATAACGACCCATGAAACAAAATGTGGTGTGTACAAAATCGTTTGGATCGTTGTCCGAAAATAGCGAACTCTGACCTCATTTAACAGCAGTGCTAATATAATCGGAGCCGGAAAATAAAATAGTAAATCATAAATACTTAAAACAAACGTATTCCACAACAACTTTAAAAACATTCGTTCTTGAAATAGTCTTTCAAAATGAGCTAGTCCAACCCATTCACTTTGAAGAAAACCTTTAAACGGGTCGTAATTCATAAAGGCAACAGACAATCCGAACATCGGACCGTATTTAAAAATGAGGAAGTAGAGTATCCCTGGTAAAAGCATGAAATATAATGGCATACTTCTTTTTACTAACTTCATCTTTGACTGTTCTCTTATGTTTACAGATTGTTTCGTATTCAGTGATGATTCCTTTTGCATCTGTGACCTCCCTTTGATGATGTATAGACATCTACTGTGACTGATGTTACTAGATATTCTTTAAGACAATATTGAACCAATGTAAAAAAATGATAAACTTTATTACAAGTTTGTTAATTCACCTTCCGAAAATACTAATATAGAGCCTTTTAATACTTTTTACACTATATCATTTCACAAAAAAATATTTCTTCCACACTTGTAAAATGCTATAATCAATTCAACATTAGAAGTCTAGAGGTGTTCAAATGAAAGTGCAAACAGAAAAACCAAGCTACCAACTTGTTAAAGAAAAAATAGAGAAAATGATTGATAATGGAGAAGTGAAAGTAGGGGAGAAATTCCCTTCAGAAATTCAAATGGCAAAGAAATTTAGTGTTAGCCGCGAGACATTTCGCTCAGCAGTGAAGCTCCTCGAAAGTGAAGGTCGTGTTTATGTCAAACACGGGGTTGGTACATTTATTACATCGCCGCTACCTTTTATAGAAAACAGTTTAGAAAAGCTAACTAGAATTGGACAACTTATCCAATTAGCTGGACTCATTGAAGGAGAACAAAAAGAATTTTTTGATATTGTTCCTGCTACAAAAGAATGGGCTGAGTATTTATCCATTCAAGAAGGTGACCTTGTTGTTCATCATGAAAGGATTCGAACGGCCAATGGAGAACCTGTCGTTTGTTCTTTAAATATCATGCCAAAAAGTATTGTCGGTGACACATTTGAACAAAAAGAACTTACTGGTTCATTAACTCTTTTTCTTGAAAAGGAATGTAATATTAAATTCATGCGTAGTGATACTGAGCTAGAAGTTCCTCTTCATATCGATCGTTATTGTCAAAAATTACTCATTCACCCTCAAACGACCGTTATGTTATTAAAACAACTCCATTATGATGAACTCAATCGTCCCGTCATGTTTAGTTACGATTATTTACGAAATGACATTTTTAAATTCCGAGTAAGACGCACACGATAAATCACCATACGAAAAGAGAGTTTAGGAAAATAATATCCCTTAAACTCTCTTTTGTTGTATAGACATCTTTTATTCTTTTTTTACATTATTATCGAAAACTATTAATGTGAATACTCTGTAATATTACTTTTACAAAAATTTAACACAACTCTATAACCTTTATTCTATTAATATTTATATCCATTTTTCACTTTTTATCGATTCCTCTCTCCTTACGAAATTTTTCTAACAATGATAAAATGCATGTAATTATTAGATGTCTAGAGGTTAAATACATTTCAACACCCGTAAGGAGAGAAACTTTGATGCAAACTTTACTAGAGCTTGACTATTATTTATCCGTTGCGAAGTCTACCATTTTAAAAGCAAGTCACTTAATTCAATATCGCATACAAGAAAATAAATTTAATGTTTTCGAGAAAGCGAGCGAAACAGATTTAGTGACAAGTGTCGATAAAGAAATTGATCAGTTTATTACGACTCGCCTCAAACAACATTTTCCAACGCACGAGTTCATTACAGAAGAAGCGATTTCTCAACAAAACAGTGAACCTTCTTCCAATCAATTCACATGGATCGTTGACCCTATTGATGGAACAACAAATTTTATTCATGGCTTCCCTCACTTTTCCATTTCAATAGCACTGACATATGGACAAGATATTTTAATAGGCATTATATATGACATCATAGTAAATGATATTTATGTGGCTATTAAAGGCCAAGGTGCTTTTTTAAACAATAATTTAATCAGCTGTTCTTCTACCTTTGATTATAAAAATAGTTTACTATCTTTTGGATTTACCGATACAGACTGGAACGATAAAAAAACAATTCTTCCTCGTATCGAAAAACAAATTGGCACATGCCGTTCTCTCCGTATCTCTGGTTCTGCATGTCTTGACTTTGCCTATGTAGCTTCAGGAAAAATCGATGGCATGTGGTATAAAGGATTAAAGCCTTGGGATAAAGCAGCAGGAATTCTTCTTGTCCAAGAAGCAGGTGGAATATGTAGTGATTTTTCTGGTCACACAAACTCTCTATTAAACCGTGCTGAAATCGTGGCAACAAACAGATATATTCATAGCGAAGCCCTTACCTATTTATAGTCTTCCACATAAAAAGGAGAACGTTCCCATGCAAACAAACCAAAAAAAATCATGTTGTACACCACAAAGACAACAAAGTAAATCAGAAACAAGAAAAAGATGTAAACAAGAGTCTACCTCCCGTTCTTATCACACTTATGAAAATATGAAATACTTATCTGGCGGAACGTTTATCATGGGGGCAGACCTAAATGAAGGATACTCTTCTGATGCAGAAGGACCAAAACGACTGGTTACAGTGGAACCTTTTTATATTTCACCCTACACAGTAACAAACGAACAGTTTCACACATTCGTTCAAAAAACAGGTTATATAACGGATGCTGAAAAATACGGATGGTCTTTCGTCTTTCACCTTCTTGTGTCCGAAAGCACAGCCAAAAAAGTAAAGGAAATCGTACCACAAACACCGTGGTGGTGGGTCGTGGAGGGGGCTAGTTGGCAATGCCCTGAAGGACCAGACTCAACAATCGACTCCCGGCTTGACCACCCTGTCGTACATATCTCTTGGAATGATGCTATCGCTTATTGTTCATGGTCTAATTGTCGCTTACCAACAGAGACCGAGTGGGAATATGCCGCACGCGGAGGCTTACAGTCGGCACGCTATCCTTGGGGCAATGAACTCTTACCAAACGGTGAACACCGCTGTAACATTTGGCAAGGAACATTCCCTCATGAAAATACAAATGAGGATGGCTATATAAGCACGGCTCCCGTTCATACTTTTCCACCAAATGGATTTGGATTATACAATATGGTCGGAAATGTGTGGGAGTGGTGCGCCAATTCCTTTTATCCTCATTCACAACACGAGGACTATCTGAACGTAAAAGCAATGCGCGGCGGCTCTTTCTTATGTCACGCTTCTTATTGTAATCGGTACCGCAATGCTGCAAGAAGTTCTAATACAGCCGACAGTTCTGCGAGCAATATTGGCTTTCGTTGCGTCATGTCTAAAGAGAAGAGGATGCTTTCATGAACGAAATGAACAAACCACTTCACCGCTTTTGTGAATGGTTGATGTCCTTAGCTTACCTAAACTTATTATGGATAATATTTTCTGCGGCTGGGTTCATTATTTTCGGGATCATTCCCGCTACGATTAGTATGTTTGCTGTTATAAGACAATGGCTGATGAAGGACACCACACCAACAAGCAAAGCATTTTGGCATTATTATAAAACGAACTTTTGGAAAGGAAATCTTCTTTTCTTTCCTTTTGTTGGCATCGGGTATTTATTACTCGTAAATTTCCGTTTGCATTTATTAGCAGACTATACATTACCTTTATTCTTGTTTTACTTTCTGCTTATTGTTTCAGTAGTGTACGGACTTATCTTTATATATATTTTTCCTATTTTTGTACATTTTGAATATACTTCATCGTCCTATTATAAAAATTCACTTTTATTCGCTTTTTCACATCCATACTATTCGGTATTGTTAGTCGCACTCACATATGGACACTTTTTACTCATGAATGTTATTCCGATATTCCTTTTATTTTTCGGTGTCAGCCTTTGGAGTTACGCGATGATGAAAGTAGGGTTAATTATGTTTACACCATTACAAGACCCACAGCCTAAAATAGAATAAGTTTTCAAAGCTACGGTGCTAGACCAAAATTTTTTCTTGTTGAAAAAATCCCCCTAAATATAGGGGGACATAATTACACAACTATTTTTTCATTCGTTTCTATCTTTAGAAGAACTTGGCGAACTCTTCTTTCTTCTGCCCTTACAACTTTTATATGGAAACTTTGGTAGATGAACTCTTCACCTTCTTTTGGGATCCGTTGAAATTCCTCAATCACCCATCCACCTACAGTGTGATTATTCGTTTCTGGTGTGCCGATCTTTAAGAACCTTGCAAACTCATCAATCGATACATCTGCATCAATCATATAACTTGTTGAGTCAACTTGTTTTAATTGATTCACACTGACATCATGTTCATCCCAAATTTCTCCTACAATTTCCTCTAATAAATCTTCCATTGTAATTAATCCGGATGTTCCACCGAATTCATCAATGACAATAGCCATATGAATTTTTTGTTTTTGTAATTCATTTAATAACGTCGATATTTTCATCGACTCTACGACAAATAATGGCTTTCTTATGAGATTTCTAATATCGACACTTTCGCGCTTCTTAATATAAGCTGTTAAAAAATCACGCTCAGACAATATCCCTATTACATTATCAATTGTCCCTTCATAAACTGGAATTCTCGAATAATGCTCAGTGAGGAAAATATCCATAATTTCTGTAATCGGTTGATTGACTTCGACCGCAACCATATCTGGACGTGGCTTTAAAATGTCATGTACGATAATATCGTCAAACTCTAAAGACCGATGTACCATTTCTTTTTCCTGTTTCCCAATTACACCTTCGTCTTCACTAATTTGGACAATCATTTTGATTTCCTCTTCAGTAACAGATGGTGTATTTTCTTTATTTTTTATAAAGAAAGTGACTAACTTTTTACAATGCAAAAACAACCAAGTTACGGGATACAATACTATAATTAGATAAAATAAAATTCCCGATGTTTTCAGTGCGTACCCTTCTGCAAATTCTTTTGCTAATGATTTCGGGATAATCTCACCAAAAATTAACACTAAAATCGTCACCACAAAAGTACTAATAAAAACACCTAAACTCGGACCAAACACGTTGATGGCAATTTGTGAAGAAAGTGTTGCCGCTGCAATGTTCACAAGATTATTGCCCACCAACAAAGTCGACAGCGTCTTATCAAAGTTTTCAGCTATAATGACCGCCTTTTTCGCTCCTCTCCTTCCTTCATCTTCATAATTTTTGAGGCGAATTTTATTCACACTCGAAAATGCTGTTTCAGCAGAAGAGAAAAATGCCGATAAACCTAATAACATGACTAAAAACGCAATCAAACTCGACGGAACATCGTCCATCTAAACATCACACTCCAATTGAATAATAGTACTATTATATAGCGAACTTCCCCCGTTCACCACTAATATATCTTAAATATTTTTGTTTATTTAGCCAATATTTGTCGAAGGGACAACGGATGCAACATGGAATAGTTATACATATGAATTTTTGTGGAAATGGAGGAAAAAACTTGGACATACTAAACCACTTTACTCAAATGCACGATGACTTTCTTAAAGACTGGAATATCGCTATGAAGACAGGGAACACATCCGCTCTAGAGCGAATGACCGAAAATTATTATGTTGCTTTCTTTAATGGAAGCCACAATAAACCACTGTTCTTCACGAAGCAGGATTCACTTGACGGTATGAAACAATCCGTTGAGCATTTTTTAGGGGCGCAAAAACAGTTTAAACATCGAGTCATCCGATTGCGAAATAATGAAAACGCTGTTGTTTTTTATGAATTACTCGTTGTTAAAGAAGAAGACATACTTGCAAGACTGTTTACAATCGAAAACTGGCAACTCATCAATGGCCAGTGGATGATCGTGAGGGAAACCGAAGAAGTGATAGCGTAATGTGAGAGCCCGATAACACGAGACAACCGTATCGGACATTTGTTCCGCTATTTTATGATTTTAGGCTGTTTTCTCAAACCTATCGGACATACGTTCCGCTATTTCAGCAAAAAACGTTAAAACCACTCGAGTTTTAAGCTAATACCGGAACAGATGTCCGTTAGATTTTTGAATCTTATGTTTTTGACTGAATAGCGGAACAAATGATGCTAGAATAAAAAGTGGACACCCCTTTACCGGAAATCAAAAATATGGGTATGATAATACTAATTAGGAGGGGTTCCCATGGGTGAACAACGGCAAAGGTACAATGAGAAATTTAAGCGTGAAGCAGTAAAATATGTTCAAGAAAATAAGAAAACCGTCACAGAAATTGCAGAGGATTTAAATGTTCCTTTAAGTACATTACATGAGTGGATTAGTCTTTATCGTGAATTTGAGAATGAGCCTGTTACAGCTGAAGCACGAATTCAGAAGCTAGAACAACAATTACGGGAGCAGGAACGTGAATTAAAAGCCAGTAACCGTAAGTTAGCAGAAAAAGAAGAAGAATTGGTCATTGTAAAAAAGGCGGTGCACATCTTCAGCAGACCAAAACCATGAGGTTTAGATTCATTGAGAACCATCGTTCCGAGTTTTCAGTGAAGAAGATGTGTAGAGTACTCGAAGTTTCTCGGAGCGGTTATCTGAAATGGAGAAATCACAAGCCAAGTAAGCAAGAAGAGCGAAAAAAAGCAATTCAAGAAAAAATTCTCTTCTATTATTATGACCATCACAAAATATATGGGAGTACAAAAATAACAAAGAAATTGCAAAAAGATGATGGATATAGGATTTCAGAACGAACCGTCAGTAACTATATGAGAGAACTTGAACTTCGTTCCTGTGTATCGAAAAAATATAAGGTGAGTACTACAGACTCAAATCATCTTTTTCCAATTGCGCCAAATAAGTTAAACCAACAGTTTACAGTGTCCGATCCAAATAAAGTGTGGGTCACAGATATTACCTATATTCCATGTCGAGAAGGGAAGTTATATTTGGCAACAGTACTTGATTTATATTCTCGTGAAATTGTCGGTTGGTGCCTGGATAGACATATGGAAACAAAGCTTGTTCTAACCGCGTTAGACAATGCTTATGAAGCAAAGAAGCCGAAAGAAGGATTACTTCATCACTCAGACCGTGGAACGCAGTATGCTTCTCATACTTATCAGGAGCGACTACAAGACTACAAGATGGATGTCAGTATGAGTCGCACAGGGAACTGTTATGACAACGCATGTGCAGAGTCATTTTTCAGCTTATTGAAGAAAGAATTAATTCAAGGAAAACGGTTCAAAACGAGAGCACAAGCACAAACAGCCATCTATAGATACATTGAGTTTTTCTATAATCGAAAAAGAATTCATAGTTCAATTGGGTACGTAACACCGGTCGAATACGCAGAAGCATATTACAAAAATCACACAGTGTAAAGAATACAGGCAGAAGTATGTTTTTCTTCACTTAACAACCACCCAGATGGTGGAGTGGAAGGGTCAAGCGGTTTTAGCTTGACCCTTCCACGGAATCATCTAAGCTTTTAAAAAGTGAAGAAACAGACTGCTATAACAATCCGGTATTTAGGTGTCTACTTTCTTGACAGAGATCCAAAATGTCCGATAAGACTCTTTCACATTTAAAAAGCTCCGTTTCGTAAGGACGTAGATTAATTTGGAAACCAAATCAGAGCTATAATACGAAAGGAGCTTTTTATTATGATTCCAAAAAATTATCATTTTCATACGTACAAAACAATAAAAAAACATGATAGCCATAAAAAGTAGCTATGCGATCTTTGCACTAGTGAAGGAAACATTTGCAGAATTTGCCATTGTTTAAGTCATCAACATTATAAAACACATAGCCTATTCCCATTCTGTTATTAGCTTTGATAGACGCATTAAAGTCGGTGACTTTGAACACGGTAAAGAAATATACATAAACGAGGACTTGCATAACAGCGAGTCCTCTTTGCGTACATTTAATCAATCTGAGGGAATTTATCAGCTAAGCATCCCCAGTTATAGTAAAAGATTGTTGCATAGGTAATTTGCATTATTTTTACACACATAATGGATTAACCCTTATTTATGTTAAAAAAACAGTAATTTTTAAAGAGTTTTTTAAGGAGTTATTTGTATCATTAAGGAGTACTACATCATAGAACAACTGAACGTCATATTCTTTTATTTAAATATACACATCGATACGAGCGCCTATCGCAAAACTAGGAAGGGGTGTAGTTAAATTTTTCATTTAGAAGCCAATTACTGGACAATCAAAATAAATACAAACAAATTCCCTGACTAAACATTGACCACTCTTTGGGTCATAAGCAGTTATTGAATATGTGAACAGCGACAATGTACTTGGAGGCTAAATAGTCATAAGATAATGCATGGAAACGTCTAAGAAATGAGAAGCCATGCGAAGCTACCACGCTCATTGCGTTGGAGGAGGAGAGCAACATGGATGAAGGGTGGCAAGAACTCATCTTGCAAGCTATCAGTCTAGGTATAACACCTGACGAAGTACGAGAGTGGGTATCAGAACAACAAAATCCAATCGTGCAAAAAAAAGGGAGTGATCGAAAAATGATAATAAAAATCACATTAAGAAACAAAAAAGAAATTATCGTACCTACGCAGTCACCAACCTTAGAAGCGTTTATGGATGACTTTAGCTCTCTCGTTACGTTTAACAACGGGTCAAAATATTTCTATAAGTATGGTGATTTTATACACATTAATGATACTTGTATTCGCTACTCAGAAATTGACGTCATCGAGGAGTTTGTATCGTAATATTAGTTTTTGAATAGGAAATTCAGGTAACATTAGGCATAGCTACAAGTACTTTTTTGAAGATTAGGACTTCAACTTACCATTCAAAATAACTGATTGTTTATCTCACAGTATCGGACATATGTTCCGCTATTTTAGTCTTTTAGGCTGTTTTTTCAAACCTATCGGACATATGTTCCGTTATATCAATAGAAAACTACAATAAACCTCTTTAATTTTCAGCTAATACCGGAACAGATGTCCGTTAGCTTTTTGAATCTTATGTTTTTTGACTGAATAGCGGAATGTATGTCCGTTAAAGTATGATAGAGTAAGATAATAATGGGCTTTAGGATTTATCGTCATTCTACTTATCCCCCTTACCACACAAAGCAACCCTTCCTAAAGAATTGGTTATTTCCCATTGTTTCTCCTTAACTCACTATACTGCACATGGATTCTATTTTCTGGATTCCTATCTACCGTGTAAAGAACGATAAGAAACAATATTTCTAATGGCTTCATTAAAAGATATACGATATCTGCTGACCATTTCGAATGAATATGCCGACTAATTGGATATCCATACTTATCGTAAACCGCACGAATAACTTTATGTGCTCTCGGTACATATTGTTCTAAAATATTCTCAAATGCGTTCGCAACTAACAATTGACGATTTACACCTCCCCCTCCTTATCCCCGCTCGCACTGGCTTTACAATGTTAGGGTGACCCAGTGCTGATACGGTACATAAATAATGTCCATCACCACTTATCATTTCTGGATCAGGAGGTGGAATATTGGAGTAATTAAAAGAACTTGTATCAAGAAACACCCGTATAAAACTATCTGGTCGTTGACCAAATAAAATTAATATAAGATGTATAATTACCATGATTGGAAACAAAGAGACAATCCATACTTTCGACATGCGATTATAGTTATTTGTTATGTTCGCAAAAAATTGGAGAAATATATTTTTATATTTTATATCCATTTCTTCGTGTTCATAAAATTGATCTAGGGAATTT
The DNA here is from genome assembly GCF_022812285.1 of Alkalihalobacillus sp. LMS39. Classification (NCBI taxonomy): domain Bacteria; kingdom Bacillati; phylum Bacillota; class Bacilli; order Caryophanales; family Bacillaceae; genus Alkalihalobacillus; species Alkalihalobacillus sp. LMS39. Next base: position 809,416 of record NZ_CP093300.1, on the reverse strand, counting down.
TTTAACCTTGCAATATATAGAAAGCATAATGAACCAAACCCAATTTGTAATAAATACACCGCCAAATTTAGTCCGTTATTTACTGTAACAGTATGAGTCAAATACATGATACCTAGAAATATATTTGTTATCACCAGAGTGCTACAAAACACATATACAATCGGTGAAAGCCAATCATAAAACAAGGTAATGCATTTAAAACTAAATAAGCCTAATGTTAACAAAATAAATATAGATGGAATGTACTCGATAGCTAATGAAGCATAACCATTCATAAAACTCCCTGTTTGCTCAAACATCTTTAAAGGTTTTCCTGCTATTTCTCCTGAACCATCAATGGACAACGCAACGACTACCACACAATATACCGATATCGAAAAAATACTATCGAAAAGTTTGAATTTCATTTGCTTTCCTCTTTTTAAAAAGCTCATCACCATTCGAATGAAACTATAAATAGGCATTAAACCGAATATAACAAGCATTAAGATAAGGTACATCCTCTTCTCCCCTCAACTTTAACAATCATTACATCACTATATTAACATAAATATCCAATTCTAAAATCACTCTTTACTCCAAACAAAAAAGGTACTCGCTTTAACTACGAATACCTCTCCCTTTAAATCCCTTTAATACTATTTAAAATCTCCTCTGCTACTTCAACATTAATCCTTATCGCATCCCAGCTAAATCCATCTTCGAATCCTTGATGACGGTCGTTGTCGAGAAGTTTTATAAACATGACACTATAATAATCAAGTGGCATATGATGTACGGTTATCTCATAACCGTCATCATACTCCTTTATAGAAAAAGTTCCTTCTGTCACAAATCTTACATTTTTTTCGATATAACTATACGTATAATCATCCCTTAATATCATATAAAAATCATCACCATCATTCCAATGCCATGCTCCAAAAACTTCATTATCTATTAAATCCGTTTGCTCTACTCTAGAGCCTTGACTACTGACTGTTTCGCTAGTTGGTGCAATAATGGACTCACTGTTTGGAATTTCTGTTATTTTAAGATGACTTAAAATTCCCCAATGTGTTCCGATATACCATGTAGAATCTCCGTCCATTTGATAAAGTTCTAAATCATAACTAAAATTCACGGTTATTTCATCTTCAGAAGTCGCTTTAACATTTCCTACTATCCATACAACTCTCATATCTCCCTCTGGCTTATCATAGTCAATGATGTTATACGTTTCATAATCGGAATACACATAGTTTTCTGTTATTTCCCATGTCTTTAATCCAATTTGTTTGTCCATCTCCATCGTAACCAATTCACGCGCTACTTTGAGCAAATCATTTTCATGACTCTCTAGTCCGGGCTCCATTTCGATTTCTTCATTTACCTTCTTTACTTCTATCTCAGAAGATAGCTGTTCTACATCTTTTGTTGTAACTTGAACGACATTTTCATTTCCATCTAATACCATGAACACAACACCTGCAATTACCGATAGGAAACCAAATACAATACACGATACTAATAACGGAGAAAAAACATGGTTTCCTTTTGTAAGTTTTACGATGATGATAACTAACGATAGTAAGATAAATAGAAATCCTAAACCTAAAAAAAGCATATTTACTATATTCATTTTTCCAACTCCTGAACAGGTACTTATAACTAATTCTATTTTACTATAAAACCTTTAAATATTATACTAAACAAAAAAAGCGATAAGGATTCTTCCTTATCGCTTTTTTTCAATATATTATTATCGAAGTGTATTCACTGCCGCTCTTTCAATCTCAAGTCCTTGCTTATATCGCTCCATAAATTGTTCAAATCCTTCAACGTCAATCGGGTCAGGTGACACCGTTTTGACTGTTTGGCCAGCAAACACATGGCCATTTAAAAAGCTCTCTAATGTTTCGTTTTCCTTTTTGTTTATCATATACGATCCTAACAATGCAATTCCCCATGCTCCGCCTTCTCCCGCAGTTTCCATAACAGAAACAGGCACGTTAAAAGCTGCTGCTAAAAAGCGTTGGCCGACACCTTCTGTTTTAAACAATCCACCGTGACCTAACACTTCGTCAAGTTCGACTTTTTCTTCTTTAAACAAAATATCCATTCCAATTTTCATCGCACCGAAAGCTGTAAATAAATGAGTTCGCATGAAGTTCGCTAAATTAAAATTTGAACCAGTAGACCTTACAAACAACGGACGACCTTCTTCAAAATGGGTCATATGTTCTCCTGAAAGATAACCATAGGATAATAAGCCACCAGCGTCAGGGTCCCCGCTAAGAGCGGAATTAAAAAGAGTTTCATATAATTTTGTTTTATCGACCTCGATTCCAAGTGCTTTCGTAAATTCATCAAACAACCCAACCCAAGCATTCATATCCGAAGAGCAGTTATTTGAATGGGCCATTGCGACTAGATTCCCAGTAGGTGTTGTTACAAGGTCAATTTCTGGATGGACTTTGGACAAATCTTTTTCTAACACAACCATCGCAAACGCTGACGTTCCTGCTGAGACATTCCCTGTTCGTTTAGCAATACTGTTTGTAGCCACCATTCCTGTTCCTGCATCACCTTCTGGTGGACAAAGCGGAATTCCACTTTGTAATTCTCCACTGACATCTAATAGTTTGGCTCCCTCTTCAGTAAGGACACCCGCATTTTCTCCCGCTACCAACACACTTGGTAAGATATCTTCAAGCTGCCAAGGAAGGTTTCTCGAGGCAATTAAGTCATTAAACTGCGTAATCATGGCTTCATTATATTGTTTCGTGCTTAAATCAATAGGGAATACACCAGAAGCTTCGCCCACACCTAACACTTTTTGCCCCGTCAATTTCCAATGCACATATCCAGCCAATGTTGTTTGGAACGCAATTTGATTCACATGTTCTTCTCCATTTAAAATCGCTTGATAGAGATGAGCAATACTCCATCTTTGCGGGATATTATAGTTTAATAGTTCTGTTAACTGATTGGAAGCTTGCTCAGTCATGTTGTTCCGCCACGTTCGGAATGGAACGAGCAGTTCTCCTTCTTTATCAAAAACCATATAACCATGCATCATTGCACTAAATCCAATAGCTCCAATTGTTTTTATGCTCACACCAAATTGTTCTTTCACGTTTTCAATTAATTGTTGATAGCTATCTTGTAAACCCTTCCAAACACTTTCTACAGAATACGTCCAAATATTATTAACCAATTGATTTTCCCACTCATGACTACCAGAAGCGATCGGTACATTATCTTCCCCGATAAGAACCGCTTTTATACGAGTTGATCCAAGCTCAATTCCTAGTACTGTTTTTCCACTCTCAATCATTTGTTTTACATCAATACTCATTATCATTTCCCCCAGTACACATAGTTTAGTAGAAGTCCAACATTCTATGAAAACAAGAAGCAATATCTATTACATATCGTTGATACCATTATTATAAGAAATAACTTTCTAATTTACAATAAAAAATGTACGTACAACTTTATATTATTTTATATTTATAAACATTAAATACGTACAATTACATAAATTAATATTAAAATCCAATCTTTGTTTCACGTTCTTCAAATTCGGGTATATAAAAAAAGAATTTTTATCATCCCATCATCCTCCTTGTCATAAACATAGTCATGTACTTGTGTATGTCAAGTTTCTTCATATTCAATAAGATAGAGTCAAATGAGAAATATTCCATTCTAGTTTTTCCCAAAACTTCTCCATAAAATGCCATAATTCCACAGAGAAAAAGAGAATTAAATCGTTATAAAGCTTGATGTCATCATACTCTTAAAAAAAATTTATATTTTTAAGTTATTATTCTTTCTTTTTAATCGATAGTTTATTATAATGATTACATAACAATAATTATTCTCATCTAGACGATAGATAAGAATAGTTTTAAAAACATTTTTTTCAAAAGAGAGGGGAAAAATATGGATACAAATAACACAGGTGGTAAATGCCCATTTGGTCACGGAAGTACTACAACACCAAAATCTAGCGGTACAACAAACAGAGACTGGTGGCCAAATATGTTGAACTTAAACATTCTTCATCAGCATGATAAAAAGTCAAATCCAATGGGAGAAGACTTTAACTATGCAGAAGAATTTAGCAAATTAGATTACGATGCATTAAAGCAAGACCTTAGAGACTTAATGACAGATAGCCAAGATTGGTGGCCTGCTGACTACGGTCATTACGGACCATTCTTCATTCGTATGTCATGGCACGCTGCAGGTACATACCGTCAAGGCGATGGTCGTGGAGGCGCTAGCACAGGTAACCAACGTTTTGCTCCACTTAATAGCTGGGAAGATAACGGAAACCTTGATAAAGCTCGCCGTCTACTTTGGCCAATTAAGCAAAAGTACGGTAACAAAATTTCTTGGGCAGACTTACTTGTATTAACTGGTAATGTTGCGTTAGAAACAATGGGATTCAAAACATTTGGTTTTGGAGCTGGACGCGAAGACATCTGGCATCCAGAGGAAGATATCTATTGGGGTTCTGAAACAGAAATGCTAGGGAACAATCGTTACTCTGGTGACCGCGAACTTGAAAATCCTCTTGCTGCGGTACAAATGGGTCTTATCTACGTTAACCCACAAGGTCCAGACGGCAAACCAGATCCAATTGCAAGTGCTCGCGACATTCGCGAAACATTTGGACGTATGGGAATGAACGATGAAGAAACAGTTGCCTTAATTGCTGGTGGACACACGTTTGGTAAAGCACATGGTGCAGGTGATGCTTCTCATGTTGGTCCAGACCCAGAAGCAGCTCCAATTGAAGCACAAGGCTTTGGTTGGTTAAGTTCTCACGGAAGTGGAAAAGGTGGCGACACGATCACAAGTGGTCTTGAAGGTGCTTGGACTGCAAACCCAATCCAATGGGATAATGGCTATTTCGATTTATTATTTGGATATGAGTGGTGGTTAACAAAGAGTCCTGCAGGCGCATATCAATGGCTAGCTGTTGACCCAGACGAAAAAGATTTAGCTCCGGATGCTGCAGACGCATCTAAGAAAGTTCCAACAGTAATGTTTACAACGGACTTAGCATTACGTCATGACCCAGCATATGAGAAAATCGCTCGTCGTTTCCATGAAAACCCTGAAGAATTTGCTGATGCATTTGCTCGTGCATGGTTTAAACTTATTCACCGTGATATGGGTCCTAAAGCAAGATATCTTGGTCCAGAAGTTCCACAAGAAGATTTAATCTGGCAAGATCCTGTACCAACAGTTGAGTATGATTTAACAGATGCAGAAGTAGCGGAACTTAAAGAAAAAATCTTAAACTCAGGTCTTTCAACTAGTGAGTTAGTAACGACAGCATGGGCTTCAGCTAGCACGTTCCGTGGTTCAGATAACCGTGGTGGTGCAAATGGTGCTCGCATTCGTCTTGAACCACAAAGAAACTGGGAAGTAAACCAACCAGAACAACTTGAAAAAGTTCTTTCTGTATATGAAAACATTCAAAGCCAATTAGATAAAAAAGTAAGCATTGCTGATTTAATCGTACTTGGTGGTACTGCAGCAGTAGAAAAAGCAGCTCAAGAAGCAGGCTTTGATGTAACTGTTCCATTCGCTGCAGGTCGTGGTGATGCAACACAAGAACAAACAGATGTAGAAGGCTTTGAAGTGCTAGAGCCAGTAGCTGACGGATTCCGTAACTACCAAAAGAAAGAATATAGCGTAACTCCAGAAGAACTTCTTGTTGATAAAGCCCAACTTTTAGGCTTAACAGCTCCAGAAATGACAGTTCTTATCGGTGGACTTCGTGTATTAGGTGCGAACTACGGTGGCACACAACATGGTGTATTCACTGACCGTGTAGGAACGTTATCTAACGACTTCTTCGTAAACCTACTTGATATCGGTGTAGAGTGGAAGCCAGTTGACCATAACCTTTACGAAGGCCGCGACCGTAACACTGGTGAAGTTGTTCGTACAGCAACAAGAATTGACCTTGTATTCGGTTCTAACTCTATCCTACGTGCACTTGCAGAAGTTTACGCACAAGATGATAACAAAGGTAAATTTGTAAGTGACTTTATCTCAGCTTGGGTTAAAGTGATGAACGCAGACCGTTTTGACCTTAAACTTAAAAAAGCTGAATTAGCAGGAAACTAATAAATAGAAAACCGTCATCAAATGTGATGACGGTTTTTTTATTTGAATTTGTGTCCTTTCTAGTGAAATAGAGAGAAAAGCGTGTAACTGTAGCGCAATGCCAAGAACTGCGATAAGTAGAGAATCGCGCATCGGACATCTATTCCGTTATATGACAAGGATTAGGATTTTTCCGATTCTTAACGGACATGTGTTCCGCTACTTAACCAATCCATCCAGAAAATCCTTATTTTTTCCCTATTTAGCGGAACACATGTCCGATAGCTATTGAAAAACTTGATTTATCTTATAAATAGAGGAATAGATGTCCGTACGTAGTTTTTTTGTCTTCTTGAATAAGCTTTCAAAGCTTCTCTGCTAGACCAAAAATTTTCTTTCTTATCACAAAACACTACAATTCACATTGTAGTGTCCCTTTCATGTTCTTTATTGATTATGCCAATTATCACGCGCTTTTTGCGTATCTCTTATATTCTTTTGCACCGTTATAGCAGCAAACAAACTAAGAACAAAAGCCATTCCGTAAAAGCCTTTTTCACTTAAAATAATACTTCCTGCATTATATAAGCCAATTGCCATTAAAGAGATAGCAATTACTAATGCTAACCAACTTATCCCATAATAAAGATTTGTAACAGGAATCCCTTCATCTCTATCTCTCACCGCTTTTTGTAATGAAACCGCTGAATATAAACCGAAAACTAAAACTGCAAAATAATACCCTTTTTCATTCAACTCCATCCCTGCATTAGACAAACCAATTAAATACGAAGAAACCCCTAACAATAACGCAGCCCAAGTTGCTCCTTTAAAAGCAGCCGTCGGCTCTCCTTCTCTTCTTTCCAATTTAGGTCTAGGCTTTTCAACTTGCTCTACTTGTTCAACAACCACTTCATTTTCTTCTGACATTTTACTACCCCCATCCATCATTTATTAAACTCCTTACAACACATAAAAATAATATAAGTGCATGTGTCTTTTCTTACTACCTCCATATTATACTTGGTAATAAAGAAACAATAAAGATATTTTTGGATCATTTTTCCACTATAATATTTACATCGCTTGTAAATTTCAATTTTCATGAGTGCACATACTAATTTTTCCGATTATTGGAATGCTAATAATACTTTATGTTGAGGAGGTGTATTGGATGACAAAACGAAATAATCAAGGCGGAAGCGCCAACCAAAGCGCACCAGAACGAGGTGGACAATTACATGGTGATGCTGGCGATAACAACAAAGGCAATGATTACAATTCTAGACGTGGAAGCAAATCAAAACGAACACATTAATCTAAAAAAAAAAAACACATTTAATAAAAACTGAGTGAGGAAACCCACCTCACTCAGTCTTTATTGTTTCCTGCAAAACTGAAAGCCTGTACTCTACTCCATGTACCCCTTTCTAATACTCAGAATACATTCCCCCTCCACAAGTTTCACAGGAAAACATTGGTGGTGTCACCGGATCGCCACCACCCATTAAATCAAAATCTTTTACCACATCAAAAGGTATCTTTTCCTTTTCATGACACACTAAACAAACATAGCTGACAGAAGTCTCCTATTAGACACTTCTTTCCGATTTTACTCTTGTTTTGTCCAATAGAAACCTTCTATTAGACACTTCTCTCCAATTTTGCACTCGTTTTGTCCAATAGATCCCTATAACTCACAATTCAAACGCCCTCCGTTAAGAGAAACGCAGAAGCGTCTTTTCGTTTCAAGCGAAGTGCGGATCCTTCGCTCTTCTACAATAAACTTTCAAAGCTTCACTGCTACACCTAGATTTTTATGCTTTCTTATATGTTGAAAAAGCAACTGAAAAAGGGCAATACGACTTTTTTCAGTTGCCTTAAAACAAATTATATATTTAATATTTCTCTAATTTCTTCCTCTGTAATTGAGGTTATCGCTTGGTCGCCTGCTTCAACGACAGTTTCAATCAATTCTTTTTTATTTTGTTGTAGTTTATAAATCTTTTCTTCGATCGTGCCTTGTGTAATTAAGCGAATGACTTGTACGACATTTTTTTGTCCGATTCGATGTGCTCGTCCTGCTGCTTGTTCTTCAACTGCCAGATTCCACCAAAGGTCATATAGAATTACAGTATCTGCACCTGTTAAGTTTAACCCTGTATTTCCAGCCTTTAACGAGATGAGAAAGATATCTGCTTCCCCTTCATTATACCGAGTCACCATTTCCACTCTGTCCTTTGGATTCGTTTGTCCATCTAAATAAAAATACGGTTCATCTATTCGGTTTAACTGTTCTCGAATGAGCACGAGCATACTCGTAAATTGAGAGAAAATTAACATCCTTTTCCCATTTTCTTTAGCATTGATGATGATTTCGACTAATTGTTGCAACTTACCTGATTGTCCACTGTAATCTTCTAGAAATAAAGATGGATGACAACACAATTGTCGCAGTCTCGTTAAACCAGCTAACAATTTCATCCTACTCTTTTGGAACCCTTCTCCTTCAAGTGATTCTTTTGATTCTTGTTGAATTTTTTCAAGATAAGCTAAATATAAACTTTTTTGTTCTGTCGTTAGTTCTGTATAATGAATCGTTTCAATTTTATCAGGCAATTCTTTTAAAACATCTTTCTTCACCCTTCGAAGCAAAAATGGTCGAATCATTTTCGCCACCTTCTCTGGTTGAAGTTGACGAAAGTTTTTCTGGTTTGGAAAGAAGTGAGGCATTACTGTTTGAAAAATAGACCATAGTTCATCAATTGAATTTTCAATCGGGGTTCCGCTAAGCGCAAAACGGGTATTGGCGTTTATTTCTCTAACTGCCTTTGCTGTTTTGGTTGAATAATTTTTTATCGCCTGCGCTTCATCTAAAATAAGTGTGTTGAACACGAACTCTTTATACGCCTCAATGTCTTGCCTTAAGGTTGGATAGGAAGTGATTAAAACATCAATTTCTTTGTTTTGTAGTTTTTCAAAGCGTTCCTCAGGCTTACCAACCAACACTTCTACTGTTAAAGAAGGCGCAAATTTTTGAAATTCATTTTTCCAGTTAAAAACGAGGGAAGCCGGAGCTACAATTAAAGTAGGATGACTATCTTCCGCTTTCTCAGATAATATATAGGCAATACTTTGAATAGTTTTCCCGAGCCCCATATCGTCTGCAAGAATTCCACCAAATCGGTAGTAACTAAGAGTTTTGAACCATTGAAAACCATACAATTGATAATCCCTTAATTGAGCTTGAAGTCCTTTTGGTAGGTCAAACTCTAATTCTTCAGGATTTTTCAATCGGTTTAATAGTCGACGAAACTGTTTTCCAAACTTCGTCCCGCTTCCCTTTTGGTTATTTATCATTTCATCAATCTGAATTCCTTTATAAAGCGGAAGTTGAATGGACTCTTGGAGCTGTGATTTTTTCAGTTCGAATTCGTCAGCTATGTGTTGAATCGTTTTGAATTCCTCAGATTCTAGCGAAACAAACGCTCCGTTTGGAAGCCGATAATACTTCTTTTTTTCTACAACAGATTGTAATATATTCCTTACCATTTCATTCTCAATGCCAGCCATATCAAAATTTACTTCAAGCCAATTGTTCGAACTATCGACCTCGATCGTTGTCATAGGTGTCTGCATTGTAGGTAAAATCATAGATTTAACGGCACTTGTCAAATAGACATCCGCTTTATCCTCAAGCAGCGGTAAGATTTTATATAATAGATTGTACGCTTGCTCTTCATCTTGTGTATAAAAAAATCTATTGCTTGAACTTAATGAAGCTGACTCCATAATCCACAATAGTGTTTGTTCTTTTTCCATGTCACGAATAACAATCGGCCCATCCTTTGGCACATTTGTCCGTTCCAACGGATTTATTTTTTCTTCTCCATAAATAAATTCTAGTGAAACAGTGATTACTTCCTCATTTCGGTCAATATAGGCCTTTGCTTGTAACGGAGTTTTTTGAATTTTATTGGAAACTTCAGGTGCGATTTCTAGCTGACCGATTTTTTCTATTCTTGGGATTGTGTTGGACATAAAGGTTTCAATAAATTCATTCGCAATAGGCAATGACTGATTTGGCGCCATAGCAATTATTTCCATCAAATGACTAATAACCAAACTCTGTTCATCCGTTATTTTAAAGAAGTGATTGTTCTTCATAATATATCCATATAAATGCAATGGAGTGATCTCTACCAGTTCCGATAGATCCAACTGAAGGTCATCTCCATTTTCTTTTTTTAATGGAATTGTTAATGGGAGCTCTGATTGATGAACGTGAATCTCATAATAAGTTTTTCCATTCACCTCCAAATGAACCTGTCTTTCCGTTACGATGGACAAAAACTCATCGGCAAGGAATGGTGGGATAACAATTGTTCGCTCAGAAGCACTTCTATCATAAGAAGAGTGAATATCTTTGTATGTGTCTTCATAAACTAATGCTTTCTGTAGTATCGCAATCATCTCTTCGTCTAATTTGGAAAAGGTTTGTTTTGTTGGATCAAAAGTAAAGTTTTTTGTAAACAGTCGTTGTTCCTTTCGCTTTATTGCCGATAAAAAATCTCTAATGTTTTTAACAACATATGTACGCTTTGGTCCTACATTCATTTCAATCGTTAATAAGCTTGTTCTATTATAATACCGTTTTTCTAATTTAATCATCCAGTCAACAAGCAAAGGTTCTTTCATCACGACTTCGTCTATTGAATCATTTTCTTTTGGAATGTTAGAGACAAGACTGATTAATTTACTAGTTAATCCTTTTAAAAATAACGCATATTCTTCCTCTCTTTTTCTTTGAATTTCTTCTGCTATTTTTTTACTATCTTCACGCTTATTCTTTATGCGATCAAAATACTCATCCTCATCTGATAATGTCGTATCACCTTCAAATATCTCAAGTAATGCAGCTGCAACATGTTTACATGGCTCATAACTACTAAATGCCGGACAATTACATTCAAATTTCATTCCTATTTCATCATACTCAATTTCAACATCATACGTCTTAGTTCCACTCACCTTGGCCATCCAAACATGACTGTCTGTGGCATGGTACAACTTCTTTACACGCCCTTCTCGAAAATACTGTTCACCACGCTTATATATTTTTTTTGAAAATAAGTCAGCTGTTTCTTTTCTTGTTAATATTTCAAACATAGTATTCGCCTCCTTATTAAATTGAGCTCATGATTTAACTCAATACATTTAATCTACCAATTCTATTTATATCAACTCCTATTTTAGCAAATCCATTTTTAGTTTTAAACTTGTAGTTCATTAGACTAAATCTAAAAACAGTGAGTATCACGAGAGCCTTTGCGTCATAGCTACTAGGCGGTCCGAGCTATCGGACATTCGTTCCGCTATTTGAGGAAAAAACGCACTTCTTTCAGTTCTTACGGACATACGTTCCGTTATTTACCCCAAACAAAGACAAAAAGAGCTTGTTTTTTCTACTTTAACGGAACACATGTCCGATACCATTTGTAAATCGCTAGTTTTTGTTTAAATAGCGGAACGTATGTCCGCTAGATGTGTTATAGCTATCATACGCACTCCTTTCCTAGCCTCCGCTATCCGTTCCCCCCCCCCCAATCCTCCAATAATCCAACCTTAAATTAAATGTTGAAGTGAACTAGTTACCGATGTGCGGCTATCATCTTCGTGATTCAAGACTCAAAATGAATAACCGACTATCTCAAATAGCCGGCTAAAGTAAATCTTCCAATATGAAGTTAAACCAAGATAAAATATGAACCCCAGCTCTTTTCCGATACGACGTTTGTTGTTCTTCAACATCAGGGTTACTTTCGTATGAACCGTCATTCTGAACCTTGAGGCTATTTGTCTCAATCTGTTGTTTTATATTTTCGCTAACTTCCTCAGCAAATGCAACACTGTCAATCACAACCATCACTTCCGTATTTAAAAACGCACTTCTTGGGTCTACGTTAAAAGAACCAATTGCCGTTAGCCTGTTATCAATAATGAACGTTTTGGCATGTAGGGATTCCGAAGGACCTTGGTACTCATACAGTTCAGCATTACTACTTGCTATCTTTTCACGATATTTTGTATAACCTGAGAAAGCTAACACATTAGGCGTTGCTGCTAACGAGTTTGTTACGATTTGTATTTCTGAAGCAGAACTCTTCTCCATATCCAGAAAGTTCATCATGTTATCATTCGGTATCACGTAGGGACTTTGAACAATGACGGATTCCTCCGCACTTTCTATTAAATGGGTCAACTCTTGCCACACCCATGGCTCTTTTACTAGTCGTTCAAGTGGATTATGAAGGAATAGAATTTGATTTGTTGACACCACTTTATTGTCCCAATTGATTTCCTGTTGGAATAATGAAGAATGGTCTTTTTGCATATCAGCAAGAAACTTTCTAAGTTCCATTGCTTTTTCTTTTCCAAGCCTAGATTGTCTATCCGTGATTTCATCAACAGCATGCTTTGAAAATTCATGGTCCCAAACGTCATTAAAATAGTTTTTCATTTGCTTGATGACACTTTGTTCTTTATTTTCTTTATCCATATTAATGATGAGTACATCACGGTCATTCGATGCCCCTTCATATCCATCATGACTAAAATATTTATCACCAATGTTCCGACCACCAATCATTCCATACTCATAATCGACTAAAATCAGTTTATCATGTAGGCGATTGTTCCATGTCCATGGACGAAGAGCATCAAAAGGTTCATAGAACTTTAACTCAATATTAGGATGAGTAGAAAAGGCGTAGATAATATCCTTGGAATGGTTGCGCAAATTATGAAAAAGCCCATCAAGAAGTACCCTTACTTCGACTCCCCTGTCAGCAGCGTCGATAATACTAGCAAAGAACAATTCACTAGCAAAACCTTGATGAATTGTATAATAAGAAATATCAATGGATTCTTGTGCATTTTCCATTAAATTAATTCTCGCCGCTCCTGATTCAACACGACCTTCAATAAGAGCTACACCGTCTTGTGAAACACCCTCTCCATAGAAGCGTTCTGCCTCGTAACTCTTATGAAGCGGGCTAGGTTCTGGATTAAGAAACGAAAATAACACAACACCCGCCATGAGCGCATAGATTATATATATAGAAAAACATATGCTAAGTATTTTAAGAACTCTCTTCCCCCTTTTCATTATTACACCTCACTTTTTTGGCAACTAGTTTTCAGCATCAAACTAGTCATTGACTCCTCTTACCATTTTTTATGTTTATCCCTTAACGATTGTGATTTTTAACGTCTTCTAAAAATACGTGACACTATTTTAATAAAGTAATATGAACTGACTATGAACTAATTATTGAACACTAAAAAAGACTGAATCAAAAGAACTTTTTCTTCTTTTGATTCAATCTTTTTAATGTTAATTTTATTATGGATTTTTCTAATAATAATTTCTAACAAAGGAACAATATTCATTTATGGACATGATGTTTTACCTTTTGTAAAAACACGTAAATAAAACAAAGCAATACAAACGCAACCCCTAATGATACCCAACCCATAGTCTCTATTATATTTTCATTTTTCTCAGTTGCTAAAAACCCTAACTCAGTTAATAGCAAATAATATGTAAAGTTACCTCCAAAATGGATGCCAATGCTCAACCATAATGATTTCGTCACAATAAAGGGCAATGTAAAAACAACTGCCATTATAAAATATCGAATCCAATAAGGAAGAGGCAATCCCCATTGTGGAAGATGGTACAACGTAAATAAGAAACATATAATTAAGACAATCCATCTCCATGATAGATGTTCTTTAAGAATTTTTACTATATATCCTCGAAAGATGAGTTCTTCTGCAAATGCTGTAAAACCAGCAGTGAATAGAGCAAATAAAAAAATAAGAATGATATTTTGTACAGAAACGAATTCAAGTGAAGCAATATCTAAAACAGACAAAATGACAAACACTACACCATTAAAAAAACAACCAATTAAAACTCCACTAATCAAAAAAGAGCCCCACTTACGATGACGATATAGCCCTAATTCATGGAAACCATTAATAGAAATGAGCTTTAATAGTTTCAATGTCAAATAAAAAAATAACAGTGCTGTAAGAAGAAAGCCTATAGTTGAATTCACTATGAACGGAATGTAACTTAATATAATAAGACATATAAACACAACGAGCTTTTTCATAATACTATTCACCACATTTCCACCTGCCAACAAACACATAGTTTCACGCCAAGCTTCCCCCATACATCGAAAACAAATAAAAACCATCTTCATCCGTTAACGTCCAGCCATCAAAATGAGAACTGGCATGAAACACATCTAAAAAAAGATCGTCACACTGGATAATAAGAAATGGGCATTGTTCAAATATATGAACGTCTTCAATTGTTTTCCCTTTCAATAATTCCTTTACCGCTTTCCACTCTATTTGGTTCGATTTGATATCTGTTTCTCCTAACAGAACTGAATCCACGTTGCGAATTCTCCAAGGACACTCGATAATAATAGCACCTTTTTCCAATTGAATGATGAAATGAACATCATAATCAATGCCCGTTATTTTTTGTCCAATGATTTCCTTACATTCAACATTACTCAATTTCCCATGCCATAGCTTACGGGCCTGGGGAATGATCATCTTCTTAATCTTCTCCTCGGTGTAACCATTTTGATTGTCTCCATACTGAAAATCATCGATGGCATCGCTAATTTCTTGCCAATTCAGCTGTTCATCCATCAAGTCATGTTCGATTGTACAATCGTACAATTCTTTTACAATTGAAATTGCAGTTTTACTTGGCAGCAATAATTGTTTATGTAGGCTTTTCACATGAAAGAGAAAGCATTCTTTCTCTGAAGGGGGCGCTTGTTGCAACGCCTCCATAATATCAGCAAACATTTTTTCAATTTCAAAAATATTAAGTGAGTCTTCTACACTCATACTCGCTAACTTCTTTATCTCGAGGATATCCATATGTAAATGCTCCTTCGCCCACTCGACATAATCGGAAGCTTGAACTGTATGAGTATACTTTTTGTAAAACAATTCTAAAAGTTCTATATCAAACACCTCTAAGTTCATATTTGTCATATTTATTAATATTTTAAGGATGGTTGATTTTTCCTGCTATAAAAAATATAATTTGAATGTTTTCATCCAAACAAAATAATCCCTTCAAGTCGACTATGTTATAGTTTAGCCTACCTAAAGGGATTATTATAAATTTGATACTCTTTTTTGTTTACTTTCATAAACACTAGTTTACTAGATAAACTGAGGAGATGACTAAAGACACCTTTATTTCAAATAAGGCCATTGCTCATCATCCCAATACAAAGGTCTTATTTGTAATGTTGGCTTCCCTTCCTCTAGGGCATCATAGGCATGATTGACGAGAATGGATGAGTCACCTGATAAGTAAACCGCACAATGTCCCGGTCCATTCCAACGCTCATCTCCCGCATCAAGTAACGTTCCCCCTCCTTCCATCATAGACACACCGTCTTTATCTACATATGGACCGACGATTTCCTTGGACCGCCCCACAACGATATTGTATGTACTATCGACTCCACGACAGCAAAAATCAAAGGATACAAATTGATAATAATAGCCGTTACGATATACGATGAAAGGTGCCTCAATCGTATTCGGTTCTTCTTGTCGACTCGAGATAGATAGGAGTTCTGCCCCTTCTTGCGGCTTCATCGTTTCAGAATCCAACTTAATCAATTTATTTCCTGACCAGAATGATCCAAAATTTAACCAAGCCTGTCCTTGGTGATCCACTATTAAGTTAGGATCAATCGCATTAAAGTTATCGTCAGCTGTAGAATGAATCACATGCCCTTCATCTTTCCACTCATAATCAGGATGGTTCGGGTCAATTGTTTTGTTCGTTACTAACCCAATCGCAGATGTATTCTTACCAAACGTAGAAACTGAATAGTACAAATAATACATTCCATTATAATAAGAGATATCTGGTGCCCAAAGACTATCCTCTTCTTTTTCAGGAACATACTCTTTACTCCATTCTGGTAAACTTTCAAATATTGAACCTTCCGCCTTCCAATTCGAACCATCTTTTGATGATTTTATCTGAACGCCACGCCCTGTATGGAACACATACCAGCAATCGCCTTCTCTAGAAATGACCGGGTCGTGTGCCCATAATTGCCCTTTCAAATCCCAGTCTATTTCGTAAAAGTTAATTCCCTCAAATGGTTTTGAATTAAACATAAGAATATCCCCTTCCTTGTTTCAAACATTAACATTAACATAAACATTAATATATTTTGGTAACGTATAATACTTTTACTCCAGTACATCTGTCTTGAACGATAAAACAATCACTATATTACCCTTATCATAACTTTAACCAAAAAATTATTCAATTAATATTTATACTAATAATATTGAGGATCATCACTACTATATCGAAAATGTATAGTGCGTTTTTTTTACAACAAAAAAGAGCCTTTCACCAAGATGAAGACTCTTAATAAACAGGTTACATACATTAGGTTTATATGTTAGTTCCTATCGCCCACTCCTACTTTCCGAAAAATTCTCATGGTTGGAAGCCGTATCATCAACAGTAACCTTTGGTCCATATTAGTTAAATGTGAATGTAATTCTTTTAATCGGATTCCCACTTTGATGGTCGGAAGTAAAAATAATATGAGACTTCTGATACACATCTTTTAAAATCAAATGGTGTCCTTCATTATCCGACTTTTTTTCATACGTGTATTCTGAAGAATATTCCCACACTTCTGGGTCATTTACGTAGACATCGATGACTTCATTGAAATCATAATAAAAGCTCTTTGCTTTACTTTCATTTATAACAACTTTAAATAATTCAGTTCCTTCTTTATTCAAGTAATATGTCGAGTCGACATATTCAAGTTGAATTCCGTCTGTAATTTCGTTTTCAGAAATGGGATAACCATACCATTCAATTAAATAATATCTATCTGTATTAGACCTAATAAACAAAGGCGATTCAAAATACAAATCTGTAAATGTAATTCCCTCATTTTTCTTCACTATCTCATGATTTACATTCTTTAGACGGGTGCCCACAAGTAATGACGTGTCTTTCGAATGGAATCCAACCTGACTCAATTCAGGGGCATTCACCATGTTAAATATGTAAATACTATTTCCCTCTCCATCTTCATATTGGTCTACATATTCAGGATTTCCTTTATCATTGGACAGGAAGGCTTTTGCTTCTTCAACCGTAAACTCAATATCCATCCCTTCTAATTGAGTACTCTCCCAATGATGTAATTTCCATATATCCCCATCTTTAATAAAATCAAACTCCCACTTATAACCACTTAATATACCCTTTGCTGGTTCAAATGCCGTTATTTTTAACTGTTCATCATTTTGTTCGAAGGCAAATCGAACTTCTGTGTTAACTAGAGGTCTAAATGAACCGCAATTACAATAGTATTCTTTTACAAAATCGCTCAAAATAATAGAAGAAAATTCATCGGTAACCATGTTTTCAACTTGATTCTCTATTAAAATATAATCTGGACTTTTAGTTTGCCCCCATGAATGTTCCATTCCAATCATATCAAGTTTACTAAATAAAGAATGTAACGTACCGTTGACAATCTCTTTAGCTTCTTCCTCACTCAGCACTTTTGGTGTTTCTTCCACATTTTCAACAGTTTCTATATCAGGACTCTTATCTTTTAGGCTATCTGAACTATTAGTAACTTGATTTTGGCATCCAGCTAAAACACTAACAATGATAACACTTAGTATTGTTAAACCGAATTTAGTATTCATTTAAATTATCCTTTCCATATGTTAAGGGTTATTTACGTATGGCTCCAAGCAAAATACTGTTTGTATTTGCTTTTATAAAAGGAAACCATAAAGCAAAGTACACTCCGTTATTGTTATTTAAAATGGTTTTTATTTTACCATTTACAGATTACCACACTTTTCCATACCGTGGGAGAGTTTTAAAAATTTGGTTCTGAACATTACAGAATCTAAGTTTTTCAAAAATGATAGCTTTTCTTTTTTGTTCTAAGCCACAATTAAAGATAAAAACAATAAGAAAACCCAATCCCCATCAGCATAGCTGTTGGGGATTGGGTTTCTCTTATCTATTTTATTGCTCTATTTTTTCCTTACTGTCATCCAGATCTCACTTTTATTCTCTTTACTTGCAAGTATTTCTGGGCCTTCTACATGCTCATACCCTGAAGAAGGGAACCATTCCGAATAAATTCTTCCCCAAGCCTCTTGCACTTTATCCCAATCGCCATCAACCTCAAACACCGCCCAAGTATACTCCTGAATCTGAAGCTCATCCAAGTTGTCAGGACATGGTTTCGTCGTAGCTGCTGCAATGTAATAATCAAGTTCACCATGTTGACTTCGTTCCTCAGAAAAATTCGTACATACATTGATGATTCCTCTAGGTTCTAATTCAGATAACCCTTCAATTTGTGCATAGGTTTCATCACTTATCGATTCCCACATTTCTGCTATTTCAGGGTTTGTCCCTGTAGGCACTAAATTCACCCTATTTTTCCAACCTACCACTCGAAAAGCATCTTTTTGTACTATTTTGTAATTCATTTCTGTTCCTCCCTTAATCGTTAATTGGAAGGTCATTTTTGGATACGCCTTGAGTGAATGGAAATCGCGACGTGCCTCTGTTGGAGTAACTCCATGAAGACTTTGAAACGCTCGTGTAAAAGCATCCGGTGAATGGTAACCGTATTTCAAGGCTATATCAATCACCTTTTCATTGCCATGCTTCAAGTCAAAAGCAGCGAGGGTCAATCGACGTCGTCTAATATATTCAGAAAGTGACACACCAGCTAAAAATGAAAACATCCGTTTAAAATGGTATTCTGAGCATCGAGCCATTCTCGCCACTTCTTGAAAATCAATTTCACCAATTAGATTTTCTTCAATATAGTTTATTGCTCCATTCATACTTTCCAGTGAATCCATCAAAATGACCTCCCTTTCAACAATAGAATAACAAGAAAGAAACAAGCGGATCCGACTATCGGTGCACACTTCTGCAGGATTGGAAGGCATTGGGGCGGATAATTAAGTTTAACGTTGACACAGGAAGGCATCTTTCATGAGCTCAACGAAACTGGTAAGTGTTCACGGTCTCCTCGTTTTGTAGAAAACAACAATTTATCCATTTAAAATTTCCTTCACTCTACCAACAATTCCACTTTCAAGCCTTACTTTTATACCATGTGGATGAGTCGCCGAGTTTGTCAGTATATTTGCTACTATCCCTTCTGTTAACTTTCCAGAGCGCTGGTTTTGTTTTTCTACAATTCTTACTCTTGAACCTGGCTTTATATGTTCTCTTTTTGTTCCAGTCATTCTCTATTTCTCCTTTGTCCTAATTTTATCTTCCGTTATGCGTTTTTACTTACATTTATTTCTCTTCGGTGCTGACAAGCGCGACTTTTAGCAGTCTCTATTGATTTTAGCATATAAAAAAAGGACTCTATAATAGAGTCCTTATCGTTCTTATGCTTTGTTTACGTTTGTTGCTTGAAGTCCACGTTGACCTTGCTCTGTATCAAAAGTTACACGTTGACCTTCTTCTAGACTTTTGAATCCTTCGCCTTGGATCGCTGAGAAATGTACAAATACATCGTCTCCACCTTCGATTTCAATAAATCCAAATCCTTTTTCTGCGTTAAACCATTTTACTGTACCTTGTTGCATGTTTGTTTCCTCCTGTGTGGACTTACTCCACGATTTATTACTATTGATGTTCAAATAGATATCAAAGGCGAGAGTTTAAAACTTTTCTTTCCCTGTATACCGAACAAAAATAACTTCCTTAACAATAACAGATATAAATACGAATAGCAAATATAATTAAAATGTTCACCTTCACTTGTCTCCCTCTATAGCCTCTTGTTGATTCTTCTTCAACCATTTCCAATCCACTACGAAGTATAATTTCCTCACGTTTCCTTCATACAAAAAATACTTAAACCCATATCGTAAATTAGTTCCACCTTTTTCTAAAGAATCGCTTATCTAATATGATTGCCAATAATAACGAGAGGAAAAGAAGAACTATAGGCAATAACGTTACACCTAAAGCAAACCTTGGTCCTTCAAGTTCCAGTGCATCTGCTCTATACTCTAAACGCTTAGCTGCGAACGTTGCTGTAGGATTGTTCGTTTGTTTAGCTAGATCTTCGAGTGCGGGTTCTAAAATAAATCTTTCTGGCTCTTTAGCATGCAAATAAACTAGCTCTACTCCTTCCGGTAATGCCTCTACAACAGAACTATATTTTTCTTTATCATGTAAAGCGTTAGTTCCGGTAACAACCATTCTTTCAATACTTGGCCAAGTGTCCTTTGTGTATCTAGGAACAATAAATAACCCATTTTTCGTCTTTATTGGTGACACAGTCTCTCCGATTGTACGTGTTGACGTCGTTCCAGAAATAGTGTGCGCATCAAAAATGGTCCCTAAAGCAGTTTCTTCCATACCCTCATATAAGAGAACACCATCTTTGTTTGTAATCCAATGGTAGCCACCATTTAGAAGTGCTATAACATCAGGTAACCCAAGTCCGAAATGTTCCATCGTTGGGTCATTTACATATTGTAAGTCGTGATAATTTAATTCTTCTGCTACACTTTTAGCAGTTTCCTCACCAAACATCTGGGAGATAACATATAAGGAACCATCAATACCTGACGTAATACCTGCTGTCGTTACAACATTGTCATAGACGACATATCTTTTACCTTTAACCCAATCTACGTCCCGATACATCATTTTAAGCTTTACCATGTCCCCAAAGTGGGTCGTAGCTGGCACATAATCTAATAACCCCGCATCGGCAAGGTTTTCTGCTCCTGCACATATCGAAAGAATAGTAGTTTGGGATCCGGAGTGACCTTTAATATATTCTCTAACTGAATCATATTCCACATTTGCCGTGTAAAAAATTGCGGGAACTACTAATACATCTAGGTCACCCCCAACTAATTCATTCAGTTCTTCAAACGAATAGTGAGGTATGATATCTAACCCACCACTCAATGTAGTTAAGTTATTTGTTGGTGAAACAGTATAGACGTTATATTTTCCTGTCGCAGAAAAAAGTTCGTACGGTATAAGAACATCAAGGATTTCACTGTTATCGCTTCCGAGCACTACACCTACTGTTGGCTTATCGGGGTCATATTCCGGTGAGGAAATCATATCAGACGTAAATCCCTCAGGCCTATTTTCAATGTCACCCATCATTTCATTCATTTTCAACATGCCGCCTATTCCCCCACTAACTGTTACTGGTAAAACTAAAACAATCAGAAAAACAACTATTCTTACTAATCGTTTCATTATTTATTCGCTCCTTCTATTCCTTAAAGCTAGTCTGCTGATAAAGGTTGTTTTCCGCTAGCCTAAGTGTATAAATGTAATGTCATATAGCTATAGTGACATTTGTCATAAAATTTGTAATATATTGTTGTTCATCGAAGAAAACAAGACGTTACATGCTAAAATCAAAGAAACGAATGGGTAGGTGACAAATTTTGAGTGTTGATTTACAACAGTGGAGGTACATTGATTGGCTTGTATTTAGTGTAAGGTTATTACTTTACACCTCCTCTTTGGCATATTACTGGATAGAAAGACCATCTGAAATTACTTTTTTCTATGTATTTCTTTTATTTGTCCTTTCATATATAATCCCTCACATTTTTTGGAGACCTGGGTACAAAAATATCACTTTTTACTCTGTTTCTGAAATCATTTTTAGTGGTACAGCAACTATTTACTTAAACCAGTTTGAACCCATTACTTTTTTAATGATTAGCAGTTTTATGATTGGATATCTTCAAAACAAACAAACTTTACGTTGGTCTGCACCTGTGATTTTGCTATTTATACCATTTTTAGAAGGATTTTTAAGGGGGAGTATTTTACATTCCTTGATTCATGTACTAACTTATATCGCAGCTTTTGGTATAGGATTTTGCATATATTATGTGGATACTTCCAACTTAAGAGTGAAAAAATTATTATCGGAAATTAGAAAGAGAAATACCATTATTGAAGAACAAAACAATGCACTTATACAATATTCAGATCAAATCGAGCAAATAACTCTTGTTGAAGAAAGAATTCGACTTTCTCGTGACTTACATGACACTATTGGGCACACATTCACTTCGTCGATTGTTGGTATTGAAGCAAGTATCTATTTAATAGATAAAAATCCTCAAAAAGCTAAGGATAAATTGTTAAAAATCCAGAGTATTATGAGTAAGGACTTAGAAGTGGTGAGGTACACTATTCATTCAATGTTTGATAATATTGATGTCATCTCATTAAGTGATTACCTCAACAAAATCATTACAAAGTTTGAAGAAGTAACTTCCTCAGAAGTCTACTTCCTTATTAAAGGAAAAGAACTAGATGTTTCAAAAACAATAAAGTTCACAATTATCCGTTGTCTACAAGAAGCTTTGACAAATGCTAAACGTCACGGGAAGGCTTCCAAGCTAGTTGTCCAATTAATTTTTGATATGAATCAAATTACGCTTACTATTTCCGATAATGGAATAGGATTTGAGAATATGAATTATGGATTTGGTTTACAAAGCATGAAGGATCGACTAACAACGCTGCATGGTACTCTTGAAATTCAATCTAAACGAAAGGAAGGTTCAATAATTACTTGCAACATACCGATTGGAGGGGAAAAAAATGAGTGAAATTAAATTATTACTAGTTGACGACCAAGAACTTTTTAGTGAAAGTTTGCAAATTTTATTAGAACGAGACTCCATCCTTAATGTTGTTGGCCTTGCTAAAGATGGAAAGGAAGCTGTGAACTTTTGTCATAAGCATCCTCCTCACATGATACTAATGGATATTAACATGCCCAACATGAACGGAATAGAAGCTACTCGAATAATAAAAGAACTAGACAATGAAATTAAGATTATAATATTAACTACATTCAAAGACATCCATTTAATGGTCGATGCAATGAAGGCTGGTGCAGAAGGCTATCTACTTAAAGCCATTCATTCTCAAGACTTAATTGATGGAATCAAACTGGTATTTCGAGGAGGAACGCTCATTACGCAAGGAATGGCAAAATCACTAGTAGAAAAATTAGCTCCTTCAACTTCTAAGCCTTCGGAATATACTAATTCACTCGTTCATGAGACTACTGATTTACATCACAGTAAAGGAAAAGCGAAAAATACTTATTCTTTAAGCTCGCGTGAATATGAAGTTTTATATAGTTTATCTAAAGGCCTTAAAAATAGAGAAATTGCAGAGAAGCTGTTTTTATCCGAAGGAACCGTTCGTAATTATATTTCAAGTATTTATTCTAAATTAGACGTAAAAGATAGAATGCAAGCAACACAAAAAGCTTTTAACGAAGATATTATTTAAATCCTTCACCAATAGTTTTTTTGCGTTAAACGAAAGTACCTTGTTGTTGCATGTTTGTTTTCTCCTGTGAGGATTTACTCCATGATTTATTACTATTGATGGTCTAAAGCGTGTGTTTAAAGCTTTTCTTG
The DNA here is from genome assembly GCF_022812285.1 of Alkalihalobacillus sp. LMS39. Lineage (NCBI taxonomy): Bacteria > Bacillati > Bacillota > Bacilli > Caryophanales > Bacillaceae > Alkalihalobacillus > Alkalihalobacillus sp. LMS39. The sequence goes on along the minus strand of NZ_CP093300.1, from coordinate 785,707 downwards.
CCTGTATACCGAACAAAAATAACTCCTTTACAATAACAGATGAAAAATTGGAATAGCAAATGTTATTAAATTGGTTTATTTGATTTTGGGCTAATTAGGAACTGTATAAAAGGCAATTAGTTTTACTATTTTATTTTACAGACATACAACACGTCTCCTTTATAGAGTTATATTCTATAACCCAAAATTAAATTGACTGACCGAACGGTTAGTGTTAAAGTGAAAATATATGAAGCTCAAAGAGGAAGGTTTGAAATGACTCAAGATCAAAGAATTACTAAGGGAAACGAAACAAAAGAACGTATTCTAGCTGCATCCATAAGGATTTGTGCCGAAGAAGGAATTGAAGGATTAAGTGCAAAAAAAATAGCTGATTTTTTAGGGATTAGTAAAAGTAATGTCTTCCATCACTTTGGATCTGTAGATGAACTTTTAAATGTGATGTTTGAGACCATTCTTGTTTCTTTGGTGAAACCGATTAAATCCCATCACGGTCCAAACTTAAAAGCATTTCTCTCTTTCCTTGGTGAGAGTATATACTCACTCAGTGAAGAAGAAAAGGGAACCTACTCTGTTTTACTTAATTTTTATAATTTCTCCTTGTACAACGAAAAATATAAAGCATATTTATTAAAAACTAAAAATGAGGTAATTGATGCGATTGCTACACAATTATCACGATATAGTTCTCAAAAAAGAGAGAGACTTTTAAAAGTTTCAGAAATGATCATCATGACATTAGATGGTTACGGCCTTCACTTTTTACTAGAAACTGATTTAGATAACTTTAAAGAAATATGGACTTTACAAGTAGATGCATGGCAGTCTTTATTAAAATAAACCTGCCATTTCTATAACATATTATTGACCGTTTGGTCGGTCAGAAAGAGGTGTTCTGTGGTTAATATTCCTAAGTTTTTCCATGAACTTCTAGGTGAATTCCAGACAAAATCATCTTTAGTTGTCATCGGTCTTTTTGTGCTCATTTCTGGCTTTGCCATAGGTTTTTTAGGTTATGATGACTGGAATAAGGTATCTTTAGTAAAACAACTAGTAATCTGGTTTTTGTTCTTAGATATCTCAGGAGGTGTTGTAGCAAACTTAACCAAAGGAACTGATTTTTATTATGAGCGTTACCCAAGGAAAAGATGGATATTTATAGCTATCCATATTCAACCTCTTATTCTTTCATGGTCAATGGAAATTCCCCTTTATTATGGGGTTATAATTTGTGCCTACACATTAATTAGCGCAGCGTTCTTAAATTTAATTAGGTACCATTCTATACAAAAACTCTTAGCTGGAACCTTAACAGGATTAGGTTTGTTAATAGTTGCTTATATTGGTCAAACAGTACCTTTTTTTGCTTCTACTTTATTTAGTTTTTATGTGTTTAAAGTGTTGTTCAGCTTTTCAGTTTCCCACCATAAGGGGGAAACAAAATGAACATTAATGAAAATCATATCTCCTTGTTATCCAAAGCATTCGAAAAAGACCCGATGTTTGTTTATTTGTTTTCAAACAAAAAAGGAAATGAACAATCCAAAACTCTAATAAGATTTATAGTTAAGCGAAACCACATATTGGAAGGGCTAATCCTTACCGACCACCTTAAAAACCCTAGTTACGTAGCAGTTGTGGAAAGACCAAGGAACCTTACCACTGTATCTATAAGAGCTAAGGTTAGATTAAATATAGAAATGCTTCTATTAGTATTGAAGCTCCCCTTTCATGTTCTTAGATTCTTAACGAAGTACCAAAAACTAACTACTGCAAGTGCACCAAATGGACCTCACTATTATTTAACAATGATTGGAGTAGTGCCTTCCTCACAAGGAAAGGGCATCGGTAAAAAGGTACTAAGAGAAATTCATAGTATAGCTCGTTCTTCACAGCCACCATATCCTATTTCACTCGATACAGAAAATCAGCAAAATATTGCCTACTACACAAGATTTGGATATGAGCTAAAGGAAACAAAAATAGTTGAAGGACTAAAGGTATATTGTATGACTCGGGCTGCAGAATAAAAAATTATTTTATCTACCAAAGAGGCTTGCACTGAAGTCATCGTTTTTCACAAACACCAAATTTCGCTTTTAAGTAGTAAAAATCCCCTAAGCTCTGGCTTAGGGGAGAAACTACTTTACAAGTAAGCAACGGTTGGATCATTAGGAAGTTCTTCAATTTTAATATAATCAAATCGAACTTCTTGTTCCTGCCCTTGTGGACTACAGGCATAAATTCCAGCTAAAACGGTTGCATCTTTTGGCACATCTAAATGTGCGATTCTAATTTGATTCCATTCTTCTCCGTCCCAAGAAACATCAATATAACAATTTTGCTCAATTTTAGATATACGATAATATAATTGTACTGTTTTACAATCTACATATTGGGTAGACCAATCAGAATATCCTCGATTAGTCACAACTGCTCCTAGCTTACTTAAACCATCAGGTATATACTCCAAGGATGTTTTCACCCACATATCCTCGGAAAATCTAATCATCAGTCCTGCTTGGTCATATTTTGTTTTTGGGAAGGCATCAACTTTTGTTGTCAATCTGAAATTCTTGTTTGTTTTGGTAAAAAGAAAATGCCCATTATCAACCTCAAAACCATAGTGCGTTTTTTGCCAATAATCTGTCTCTGGATCTGTTTCTAAAACAAGCTGACTAGATGTTTTGTCTAAGAACCATTTCTTTGGTTCACAACGCCATTCAAGCATGTCATTTAACTTTTCACTAGTAAAGTTTTCGTATAGAATCCAATCTTTGTTCACTTGCTTTACCTCCCAACAAAATAATAATCAACCACGTTATGAAACACATGTACTAGGTTACATTAGCAATATACCATATCTTCTTTAATATACAATAAAAGAGTTAACCTCTTTACTATTCAGTAGTATTTGTTGCTGCGCAGCAAACGGGTCTGTTTTTTTTCCTCTTTCTACCTCAACACTAGCTGCAGTTAGTGGAACAAAAGCTCTTGAGGGTCATTTGCTATTCAGTCACCTAGCTTCCCCTACTCATTATTATCGTTTTCACCATAATAGGCTTTTAATTCTTTATAAATATAGTTAGCTATGTTCTCAGGAAAATAATTAGTAAACTCATGATTGTACTTCGCTAAAAAACGTTCATCATCCACAAGATTTAGAAAGTTCTTACTTGCGGGGAATAGGTTGTTCATTTCGTTAAGAATGGCTTGTACTTTTTTTCTGCTAGTAGAATCATTATCGTGAATAGCATTTCTAATCGCTTGAATTAAATACCAGGTTTCTCTATCCATTTTCTCCTTGTATACAGGATCACGAAGCAAGTTTATTTGTTTCATGATCTCTTTGTCATCTGCAAAATGTTCTTCCCATATTTGAATTTGTGATTTTTCTCTCCTAAATAAATCAAGCATGATAAAAGCAAAATCATCTAATTCTTCCTCAGAAATACCTTCTATGTTGTACAGCCTCTCCATTCTCGTAATGACCTCTAACTTATCATTTAATTCTGCTTGCTTTTTTTCAATTAACTGCTTCTGCACCTGCAAAAACTCTTGGTTTTTAAACTGCTGATTAGCCATTTGTTCTTTAATTTCATTTAATGATAGCCCAAAATGTTTTAATATTATTATTTGTTGAAATAGTTCCCAGTCTAATCGTGTATAGACTTTTCGACCACTTTTATTTAATTTGTTTGGGGTAAGTAACTCAATTTTATCGTAGTATCTTAATGTTCTTACCGTTGAACCTACTAATTTTGCGAACTGACCAATTGTCATTTCCATGTGAACACCACCTTACTTCATTATAAACTGTTACGTAAGGTCACAATCAATACACTCTTTAATCGTTTTACTAATATAAAATTCTGTGGAAAGTGTTTGCTTACGACATTACGTCACAATTTATGATTGGTTCTATACTAAGTTTGAGAGGGTGTTTAAGTATGGAACAACAATCATTATTTCGGAATCGCACTTTTATCTTTCTGTTTTTTGGGAGCTTTTTGGCGCTAATAGGTTTTAGTATGTTTTTTATGACAACAACGTGGTATGTCATTTCTGATTTACATTCTGCTAGTTCATTGGGGATTATTCTTATTGCCATTACTGTCCCACGTATTCTCATGATGGCATTTGGAGGAGTTCTTGCTGATAAATTCAAGAAGACGACAATCATGTTCAGTACAAGTTCCATCCAAGGAGTTCTGCTAGTTATCATCTTTTTATTGCATCATACAAATCAATTATCATTTCTGTATTTGGTCATTTTGGGATCCATTTTCGGAACATTAGATGCATTTTCCGGACCAGCTGGAACATCATTAATTCCGAAAATAGTACAAAAAAACCAAATAAAACAAGCAAATGCGATGATTCAGGGGTTGGGGCAGATTGGCTTTGTGATTGGACCTATTCTCTCGGGGAGTATCATGGAATTCGGTGGCGTAACAGCAGGTTATTTAGTCTCATCTATGATTGTTTTGTTGTCTGCCTTTTTTATGTTTCCACCTTTCATAAAGGAAGGCCCAGTAGTCAATACAATAAAACAAACACCATTTAAAGACCTCATAGAAGGGCTTTCCTATGTAAAAGCAAGTAGATTTTTAATGACAGGTATCCTTATATTAATAACGTTAAACTTTTTTGCCTTCGGAGCGATATCCATTGCAATCCCCATTTTAGTGGAAACTTATGGAGGAACACCTATTAATCTTAGTTATATTGACGCTGCATTAGGGATTGGAATGCTAGTAAGTACAGCAATAATCGGTATGATTAAAATACGCCGTAGAGGATTAACATCGATTGTAGGCTTAATTGCAACATTAATCGTAGCTATAGCTTTTAGTCAAATTCCTAATTTGTATATTTTAACGGTGTTAGCGTTTTTAATTGGATTTACGATGACATTTGTATCCATCCCATTTTTCACTTCAGCACAAGAAGATACGGACCCCCGCATTATGGGAAGGGTTATGAGTATTGTCTTTTTAGCAATGAACGGGTTTGATCCGCTTGCCTATGCAAGTGTAACTTTACTCGTTTCTAGAGGATTTGATATCCAATTAGTTATCCTTTCCTTTTCTATTGTTGGATTATTAATTGCTATATCCATTTTGTGGAGAGGACATACATTTAGAAGTTACAAGTCTAACTATTAATTTACCTTCAGGAAAAGACCACTTTATATTAAAGTGGTCTTTTTTAGGTTTTATAGTTACAGTGAAGACACTGCAATAAAAATATTACCATCTTCTACAACATAATCTGTTTCCTATTGTTAAGATATTTAATTAAATACTTTACAGATACTTAATATCTGTAATTAAACAAAAAATAATCAGTTATTCCTCTTTCTTTGCAATAATCATATAAAGAGCTTCTGCCGGAAATAATTTCTCTTTCACCTTAAATCCTGCTTCCTTCATTTCTCGCTCCATTCCTTCCAACGTAATTCTCGGAGCTTTCTTTGAACTTCCTTTTGGTTCAAGCTCCAGACAAATGAGATATCCATCTTTTTTCAGTAAATGTTTCATTTGCTGTAATACCGGTGCAAGTGGCTTTATTTCATGCAATACTAAAGATGCAATGATTATATTGATAGAGTCTTCACGTAAAGGAAGGGCCTCTAAACTTCCATGGACTGGGACAATGTTTGTGAGCTGTTCCTTTACGGCTTTTTCCTTTATAATTTCAAGCATGGCTGTGTCGGTATCCAAAGCGTATACGTTGCCCTTTATCGTTTTTGCTGTAGGAATAGAAAAATAACCAGTTCCGGCACCGAAGTCCAATACAGTGTCAGTTTCTTTAAATGTGACTATTTGAAGTAGCTGTTCTGGGGAAAATTGTTTTCTCCGTTCAGGACTTTCCAAATATGATACTTTTCCTTTGTTGTGCTTTCCATGTGAATGTTCCATATTACTCCTCCTTTTTTTTGCTGGTTTTTTAATTGTGCTGTTTCTCGTCGTTAAACTTTTCTTCTATTAGGTCTGCATTCACAGCAATGGCAGCCATAGACCCTTCACCCGCTGCCAAGATTAATTGGGTGGGGCCAGCAATTCGTGTATCTCCACAAGCATACACCCCTTCAATGTTCGTCCGTTGCCAGTTGTCCGTTTCAATTCCGCCCTGCTCGTTTAATGTGTATTCGAGCGAGTCAAAAGAAGCAGCCTGTATCCACTCTGCAATTATAAATCCTCCTTCACGGGGTACTTCTGTTTCATCTTCCAGCATAATTTTTTCCAACATCCCCTCTTCACCAATGAGAGTGACAATCTTCTTATCATTAATCCGGATGCCTTTACTTTTTAGCAATTCTTGTTCTTCTTGCGAAAGTACATTACTGCCGTTTGTAAAAATAATTACGTCATCTGTCCAGTTGGATACTACTTTCGCCATATGAAATGCCTTTTTATCATCTGCAATCACCGCTAGCGGACGATCTCTTAATTCCCAGCCATCACAGAAAGGACAACTAAATAGGCTCTTGCCATAGAACTCTTTTACCCGTGGGATTTCAGGAAGAACTTCCTTAAATCCTGTTGCAAGAATGACCTTCTTGGCAGTAAATACTTCTCCTTTCTCTGTTTCCACCTGGAAGAATTCATTTTCCTTATTTATGCGATACACTCGTTGTTTTTCAATCGTCACGTCCGGGTACTTGCTTAATTCTGCCTGGGCTATCCTTTTGAATTCCTGCGGATGGATACCGTCCCTTGTGATAAATCCATGGGATTCAGAAGTCACCGCATTTCTCGGTTTGTTGTCATCGAACAGGATCGTTTGGCGTCTTGATCTTCCAAGTACTAAAGCTGCATTCAACCCAGCCGGTCCTCCACCAATTACAGCACAATCTACTATCATCTTGTTCACTCCTCAAATAATCATTTTATTTTTTTGCTAGTTTCTGTAGGGATTCTGCTTCTTTTGCAATGTCAATCAGCAACTTTGATCCCAGTTCATCTTTCATATTTTCCTCTGCTTGCCTCATGACGCTCTCAATCAAACAGCCTTCATGATGGATGGTGCAATCGAATAAGCTAGTCTCCCCTTCAATCGCATGAATCACATCTAAAAAAGATATTTCATGTTTTGTTCTTGAAATTTTGTAGCCCCCCTTCGCACCAGGCGTAGACTCGATTAAACCAGCTTTCGTAAGTTTAGTTAATACTTTAGAAAGGTACGTCGGGGAAAGATGTTGCATTTCAGCTAATTCCTGCACTCCCACCGAACTCCCGCTAGGCTGCAACATTAGATGTATCATCGTATGCAGGGCATAATTGGTCGCGTTTGAATACTTCATACATAACCTCCTCACTTTAAAAAGATATTAAAGACTCATAATATCTATAATATAGATAAATTTATCACTAGACTTGAACGAAGTCAAACTTTTGGCTTTAAAAGTTTTCTTTCCTACATATAAGCAAAAAAGCAATCCCTCTCCGTAAAGGGACTGCTTTTGCTTAATAAAATGTATTTCACTATTGTCCGTTCAATGCTAAACCAACATGTTAGAGTGAACAGCACTTCACGTGCGATTTGAGAGTCTTTTGATACTGATAAATCTAATTGTCGTCATTACAGATTCGTTTCTATCGCCTTACAACACCAGCAATAAGCGAAATAATAAACAAGACGATGAAAATATAAAAGATAAATTTAGCAATCTCAATTGCTGCACCAGCTATTCCGATAAAGCCGAAAAAAGCTGCAATAATTGCAATGATAAAAAATATGATTGACCATCTTAACATTATATCCACGCCTTTCTTTGTTTGTATATATAAATACCCACCTTTTTAAAGCGTAAACATAAGTGTTTATATTTTTATAGGTCCGACTTTTTTAGTTGATGAACGTTGAAAAAACTTTCTCTACCAAATCCTGTAATTCTTGTTCGAAGAATGTTATTATATCTTCAAATATCATTTTTTATCTCTTAATTCGTTAAAGTTGCAATATCAGATGGTTCAATGGTTTTCTTAATTTCTTCTGTTAACTCCTCTGATGGTAGTTGAGAAACCCGGTAATCAAGATTTTTAATCGACTCTGATATAACCTTTCTTGCAAACCCTGCATTGCCAAACGTTTTATTTCTTGTTTGATACATATGTTCATAGTGTTGGTTTAGAAGTGTTTCCGCAGATGCAGAAAGCTGATAACCTGATAAATAATACTTGGATATTTCCATTAATTCCGATGGTGTATAATCCTCAAAATGGAGTGTTAAACCAAAGCGCCGTGGTAATCCTGAATTACTAGCTAAAAACTGTTCCATTTCTGCATTGTATCCTGCCGCAATGACCATAAACTGTCCTTCTAAATCCGACATTTTTTTCAATAATATTTCTAATGCTGCGTGTCCAGGATCATGTCTATCTTTGTTCGTTAACGTGTAAGCTTCATCAATAAATAACGTACCTCCCATTGCTTTTGCAATGACCTTCATTGTCTTTTCTTCAGTCCCGCCCCGGTATTTATCGACTAAACCATTTCGGTCGATTTCAATAAGCTCCCCACGCTCTAATATTCCTAATGCTTCGTAAATTACAGCAAGGATCCGTGCCACCTCGGTTTTCCCTGTTCCAGGATTCCCCAAAAGCAACACATGCTTAATCAGTTTCTTCAAATTCTTTTTTTCTTGTTTATAATAACGGACGAGACTTACTAATTGATAAATTTCTTCTTTTACAGATTGAAGTCCAATCATTGAATCTAATTGTGCTAGTTTCTCCTGTAAAAGTTCTTCATTAATTGGAATTTCAAATAGTTTTCCTTCTTCCTTAGGGAGAACACTCCTCACGTCATCCTCTGTCAATTTAACCATTAATTCATCATTCCACTGTTCTTTTGGTACTTGGATAATGCGATTTGATTGAACTTTGACAATCCTTTCAAAATAGTTGTGGACAAGTCTACCATTACTGAAGGTTTTATCTCGTTTACGATACAAACGGGTGAACTCTTCTACTAATAATCGGCTTGCATTTTCATCTAGGATATTACCTTTGTCTTCGCATAATTTATTGAAAATATCCATTAGCTCTGAAGGGGTGTAATCATCAAAATGAATCTTGTTCGTAAATCGGTCCTTTAATCCTGGATTCGAGGCGAGAAACATTTCCATCTCCTCTTTATAACCAGCAGCAATGACGATAAATTCACCGCGATGATTAGTTAACGCTGGTAACAGTACATTAATCGCCTTTACTCCAAAATCATTACTACCTTTTCCACTCTTCTCTGCTAGTGTATATGCCTCATCAATAAATAGAACACCACCAAGTGCTTCCTCAATCTTTTCTTTTGTATTTTTTTCGGTATCTCCAATAAACTGTCCAACCAGATCTTCTCGTTTTACTTCAACCAAATGCCCTTGCTTCAACAATCCTAGCGAATGAAAAATATCTCCAATGAGTCGTGCAATTGTCGTCTTACCTGTTCCCGGATTACCGTAAAAAACCATATGTGGGGCTACAGGTGGTGTAGCTTTCAATCCTCGTTCTTCCTTAAAACGGTTAATCTCTAGTAGATTAATCATTTCCTGTATACTGTTTTTTACATTTTCTAAACCAATGAATTGATTTAACTCATCTAACAATTCATTTATACGTTTAGGTGTTCTTTGTTTTTGTTCGTTTGTACCCTGTTGATTCTTTGATTGTTTATCATGAGCATTGTTATTTTCTTTTATTTTATTCATTATTTGTTGAAACTTATGTTTATGTACTGACTGTGGGTATTTCAACATGAACTTTCTACAGAACTTATTACAATCCTCCATCTGTTGATTAATAAAAAGTAACTTAGCATATTCATAATCTAACTGATGGTCCTCTCCTAATTTTTGTGCCCTTTCAATAATTGGAATGATTTCATCGATTGGTTTTCCCATATTCAAGTAGCAATTTGCCTTTAACCTGAAAAATTCATGCTCATGTAAACCTGAATAAATTCCTTTATTACAATAATTTAGAGCAACTGAAAATTCCTTTTCTTTATAAGATACTATTCCTAGCACTAGACATGTTGTTACATCTTCGGAATTTAAGTTATAGGCCTTTTCTAAGTAAGTTTTGGCCATTTCCACATCATTCAGCTTAAACAATGTCCATCCGTAGAAGGCAAAATGTTCGGCTACCGTTGATTTTGCTTTCACTGCCTGATAGAAATATTTTGAAGCCTTTAACCACTCATTCAAATAAAAAAATAACTTTCCCATTAAGAACAATAAATCAGGATGTTGAGGATATTCAGCTAATTTTTTCTCAACCCGTTGAATCGATTTTTGGTTGATACCAAATCGTGTATCGTTTTCGATTTGCTGACAAAACGCTTGAATAGCAGGAGTCCTATCGTAGTAATTCATTTTGAATAGATACACCTCTTTCTTTTATTAATTTGCAAACATAAATATAGATATCTAGAATTATAACCCTAGATATCTAACACATTTGATTATTATTCAACATCAATGAGTAAAAACTTTTTTGTCTTTTCGTCTACACTGTCTCCACTTAAGTTAGCAGTTCGATTAATCTTTAGCTCACCTAACTGTTTCTTTGATGTTTCGTCATGGGCATAAGCATGAATTATCCCATTTTCATCGTAAGAGATCGTAATCCGTAAAGGAGATTCAGCAGGAAGATGTTCTTCGAGTTGAATTAGTGTTTCCCCGATCACTCGAACATACTCTGGATCCTCATCTTCACCTTCTGTAAGCTGAAGGTGAATGCTTTTTTGATTATCTTCACATGTATAGTAAACTTCACTTTTACTTGCTGGCAACTCAGTATTTCTTGGTAAAATAATAGAGTTTACAAATTTTTCAGTATCAGAATCTATTGTTAATGTTCCTAAACTATGAGAATTCACATCGATAATGACATTAGCTGAATCGCTTGGACTAACCTCACTATTCTGATCCAAGAGCATCGCTTGAATCGCTGCACCTAATGCAACAATTTCATCAGGGTTTACATCTAACGAAGGAGATTTCCCCGTCGTTTTTTCGATTATGTCACTGACTGCCGGAACACGAGTTGACCCACCAACAAGCAGCACTTTATCAATCTCCTCCCAAGATAAATTAGCATCATTTAACACTGTATTCATAATGAGTGAGGTACGATTGAGAAGCGGGGAAATCATTTCCTCAAATATCTCTTTCGTGATTTCTACTCGTAACGATTTACCTTGTGACGTAATATTGATTAGCGCTTTCTTGCGGTTTGTTAGCGTTTTTTTACATACTTCCGCCTTCTCCCTTAACTCTTGCAGAGCAATTTCATCGTCATATAAGTCAATTTTATGCTCCTCTTCAAACTTCTCTTGTACATAATTAATAACTTTATTATCAAAGTCAAAACCGCCGAGGTTCCGATCCCCACCTGTTGCTCTCACTCTAATAACATCCTTGGATATACTTAATATAGTAACGTCAAATGTCCCACCACCAAGGTCATAAACGAGAATATTTTGTTCTTCCGTTCCTTGACGTAAACCATATGCTAAAGCTGCGGCTGTCGGCTCATTAATTACTCTTAAAACTTGTAATCCAGCAATTTCACCGGCATCTAATGTTGCCTGTCTTTGTGCATCATCGAAATATGCCGGTACAGTAATAACAGCCTTTGTTATGGTTTGTCCTAAATAGGTTTCAGCATCTTTCTTTAACCTTTTTAAAACTAATGCCGAAAGCTCTTCTGTTGTATATGTTGTTCCGGTCCCTGTTTTAAAATTAAAGCTCTTGCTCCCCATATGTCTCTTAACAAATTGAATCGTATTAAACGGGTCACTCACCGACATAGCTTTGGCAGAGCTTCCTATAATTGGTGTATCATCTTCAAAGAAAATAACGGAAGGAGTTGTTCTTTCACCTTCACGGTTAGGAATAATTACTGGATTTCCATGTTCGTCAATATAAGAGACTGCTGAGTTTGTTGTTCCTAAATCAATTCCAATAAGCAAGCTTACCACCCTTTCCCACTAACATTTTCTTTTATTTCAATAACTCTTTTTCAGCTTCTCCAATGATTTCAAGCATTTGTTCTGCTTCTTGTCTTCGTTCTAAGCTTGGTGCATTAATTCGCTTAAGCCATTTCTTTTGTTCCTCTAGTAGCCACAATTTTAACTCCTCTTGCTCTAAATCATATGGATTAAATCCAAAAATTTGCTCATACTTGGATTGGTTTGTTGGCTTATCATCACGTGATTTTGTCTCCCTCTCCAAACTTTCATTTTCCAACAGAATACTCGACATACTATATTCATCCGTATAAATGTCTTCCACTAGATGGTTTTTAATGGTGCAATAATAGATAAGTGGATAGCCAGACTCGACATAAATACCATAATTTCCACCATCTATAATTCTAGTATTTCTTAGTACCCCTATAGTACCTTGGAGATGTATCTGGTGGTCATGACGATGGTCATATATATAACAGTCTTCAATAATCCCACGACTTTTTCCCTTCACCAATACGCCACTTTGCTCACCACTGTATATCTTACAGCTTTTTAACAACGCATCTCCCTTATTATCTATTACAACATTGGGTTTAGCGTTACTATAGATTTCACAGTTCTCCAGTGTTCCTCGGCCTTCGTACACCACGGATACACCACTTTCCTCACTGCTGTATATCTTACAGCTCTTTAACACTGGATACCCTTCACTTATTATCACTACATTATCCAATGCGTTACTATAGATTTCACAGTTTTCCATTGTTCCCCGGCCTTTTTTCATAACTACTACGCCCCATTGCTTACTGTTATAAATTTTACAGCCCCTTAGTACTGGATCCGCTTCTGATGATATCTCTACATTCGCACTTCCATTATTATAGATTTCACAATTTTCAATGATTCCACTGCCTCCTAAAAATACTACACCACTATCTTTATTACTATAAATTTTACATTCTCGAATAATTGGATTTCCTTCTTCAGTTACAATAATGCCTATTCCTATTTCTGAACTAATAACACAATTCTCCAAAGTCAATGAACCCATATACGAGCTGACAGCACTATAACCTATCTTTTCCTCGACTTTTCCTCCTTGGCGGATGGTTATCCCTCGAACAGAAGCACATTCTGTCTGCATCTTAATAGCAGATATATTGATACTAAACAGAACGATGTCGTCCACCGATCCTTTTCCGATTATTTCCACATCTTTATCTATAATAATATTTTCATAGTAGGTACCAGGCTCAACAAAAACTTTAAAACCAGGTTTTGCATCCCTTATGGCATCAGAAATAGTTTTATATTTAGAAAAAAACTTTTTTGAAACGGTTAATTCTTTACGAGTATACATTAAATACACCTACCACTTATTAGATATTCTTTTATATTACGTATTTTACCATACTATTTACAATTATGAACATTAATTCCTATGTATACCACTAGCTTTTAATTTCTGATCCCTAACCATCTTTATATAAATTTCAACAGTAGTTTAGTCGTCTTTTGTTTTTAACAACTTGTAAAATCACATTCATATGGGATATTAAATTTGTGTGTTAAGACTGAAAAATTTCAGGATTTTTAACTTTTCGTTTTTTGTAACCGAAAGCGAGATAAATTAAAAAACTACATTGGGAGGCAAATGGATTTTGTTTTTATTACCGACACTAATAAAGCGGTACTTTTGAACTACCAAATGATAGTAGTTCTTCTAAATTCACTAAAATTTATCGTCAATTACATTATTTCCTATGATTCACCAAATTCAGGCACACACTATTATATAAAAATATGAAAATGAAAACGACAAACTTAACCAACAAATAGATGAGTTACACTTAAAATGTGATTCGCTTTAAAAGGCAGAATACTGAACTAACAGCAAAGAAAAGTTCAGTCTTTGTCAACAACGACAAATCTGCTCTTCGAGCGAAAAATTAATCTTAACCATCTCGAACTACCATGAAGCAGAAGTAAGTCAAGGTCAACGAGATATAAAACTAGAAAACTTGCCTGTGGAAACGGTAGAATACCGCCTAACTAAAGAGATCAGGTTTGTTCGTGCTGCGATGGCACTCTACCAGAGATGATTACAAAAGTGCTAAGAGAAATAAAAGTGATTTCTTCTGCAGTAAAAGTATTGAGCATGTACGTTTTGTTTACGCTTGCCTTAATTGTTAAATAAATGAGCTAGAAAAAGAATTAACTCTATTAAGCTAGTCCACACTTGGTTGAACAGGTGTGGACTAACCTATGCTAAGCGATACATAATCCGATAGCAATTAATTCATTCTGCGCTCTTTGTGTTTTATATTTTCTCCCCATATTTTTTTAAATTTATACTGATTGAATCAGTTGTAGCTGTTAATTTTAATTGTGGTTGAGGTGATTCAACAGAAGTTATATTTGTATCCTTTACCTTACTTGTCTTTATTTTTTGTTTTTTAGGACGTCTCAAGGCTTGTAAATATTGGTCTATATCAAACCAATATTTATTACCATCACTGTGAAATTTATAGCGTGGATGCTTTTCTAAAGGATATTTTTTATCTTTAAACGGTCTTTTGCCGAGGATTTGGACAATGCAGGTATCACGATCCATCCTCTTAATTTCATCTTCAGTCATTAATGCACGACCTAATTTTGAATAATTTTGACCGTAACTATCATTGTTCGATCTTGTACGAGATTCATTATAGTCATTTATCGTTTCTTTTCCTAAATCCTCAGACAAGGATTTAATTGTAGATTTTTCATTTCCACCAAGAAAAATTGATGTATCACAGTTACCTACAATTGTTTCAGCATTATCTTTATAAATTGATTTTAATTGTGACAACGTTTGAATTATGATCGTTGCTGACATGTTCCGAGAACGGATTGTAGCGATTAATTTATCAAAATTAGGTATCAAACCGATATTGGCAAATTCATCAAGCATAAAGCGAACGTGAGTAGGTAATGAGCCTTTATATTTTTCATCTGCTCTAGTCACTAAAATATTAAATAATTGAGTGTACATCATCGATACAAGGAAGTTAAATGTTGGATCGGTATCAGGTATGATAACGAATAAGGCGGTCTTTCTTCCTTTGTCCCCAAATGTCTCTAAATTAATTTCATTCTTTGATAGTAAGTCTCGAACAGCTGGAATGTTTAAAGGAGCTAAACGTGTAGCACAAGAAATTAAAATACTTTTAGCGGTTTTCCCAGCAGCTAACTTATACGCTTTATATTGTTTTACTGCAAAATGTTCTTTATCTTCCATTTCTAGTTCCTCAAACAAATAATCAACCGCATTTTTATATTCTTCGTCCTCTTCTTTTACGTTAGAGTAAGAGATTAAATCGATTAATGTTCCTAAATGCTGTTCTTCTTTAGGGAATTTAGAAATAATAAGGCTCAAATAAGCTTGATAAAGTAGTTTTTCGGTATTCACCCAAAAGCTTTCGGACTGTGAATCTTCATTGGTTGTGTTAGAGATAATTGTCTCAACTAGTTTTAAAATATCTTGTTCAGTCTTGACGTAGCTTAACGGATTGTATTTCATTGATTTATTAAAATTGGTTGTATTAAAAATTTTAATCTTGTATTTTCCGACATTTTTTAGTGCCATCCCTACTTCATTGACGATTGTTCCTTTCGGATCAGTAACAACGAAACTAGCGTTCATTTGAAGTAAATTTGGCTTGACTCCAAAACGGGTTTTACCACTACCTGAACCCCCGATATAAATGACATTTTTATTACGTCTTGTATCAAATGGAGTGCCTGTATCGTCTAATCTTATTTTTGTTTTTTCGCTAAAAATGAGATTGTTATATTGGTCATTTTCATCGTACATACCCTTTAAATCTCTTTCGACTGTTCCCCATTCCGCAGAACCATGTTCAACACCTTTTTTATACTTCTTTTTGTTTTGGTTTTTCTCATATAGAAGTAACGCACCGACCGCAATAACCACAGAAGCAATACTTAAATCAGTTATATTAAAAGATAAAGGGAAAGCGTAAAATAAGTATTTAGGTTGCTCAAAAAGATAATTGAAACCTGTAAGAAAGTCGTGAGCAAATGTCACCCGAAAATAATAAGACAAATAGTTTACTAAAACAAATAAAAATACGCCCAAAGTGAGATAGACTTTGTTTGCTTTCATTTTTTCAATCAATGCTATCTACTCCTTCTATAAAATAATAAGGACGAGTTTTTCAACTCGCCCTTGTCAGTTGTATCTTTTTATTTATGTGGCGAACAAAGTTTTTAACTGAGGAATTAAAAGCATAGCGATTATTACAATCCCTGCTCCACTCATAAATTGTTTCATACCTTGAGACTTTGCCCCAGGATTATCATTTCCGTAACCTTCTAGTAGGTTAACTACGCCCCAAACTCCTAATCCAGCACCGATTAAAATTACCAACTTCTGAAGAACATCTACACCTGTCAAAAAGAATGACATAATACAAAACTCCTCTACTTTAAAATTTTTTATTTCATTTTATTTCACATTTACAACGTCAGATTTTTTGCTTTTTTGACGTGAAAATATGAAGTAAATAACTATAGCGATAACAAGTACAAGCAATATCACTGTTGAAATAAGAGCAATTATATGTGATGCACTTTCTATTTCTTCACTTGCTAATTCTTCGACTAGCTCATTGGATACTAGTACATCCGTAGGTTGATATTGTTGCACTTTGGGATAAACCTCTGTAATGGATGAACTATTTACTCTTTTTGTTCTGGAATCGAAACCGATAAATTCGGATTCGTTATGAACAAAATCAGGTATGTTTAAATTAATCGTTGTTTCCTGCCTCACAGCGTATTCTTTTTGAATACTCTCATTTTCATGCAGCACATGAATGGATCTCCCATAAGGCAAAGTTAAACTGAATAAAAATTGATTATTTTGGTCTTTAAACTTAATCATATAACGTTCACCAATGTTGGTATTATTGAAAACGTATTTTGTCTCTGTGTATGTCAAAACTTCGTTGTAGGTATATGGATTGTTTTGAGTTCCGCCTAATTCAAATCCAT
This sequence comes from Alkalihalobacillus sp. LMS39, assembly GCF_022812285.1. Taxonomy (NCBI): domain Bacteria; kingdom Bacillati; phylum Bacillota; class Bacilli; order Caryophanales; family Bacillaceae; genus Alkalihalobacillus; species Alkalihalobacillus sp. LMS39. The sequence continues at coordinate 768,670 of NZ_CP093300.1, read as the reverse complement.
CGATTTGGTCAAGTATGTTGTTGTTACTGTCGTTGTTGCTATTGGAACTTTCATTTCTATTACCAGATGACCTTTGTAAAAGTTGTTCTTCAATTTCTCGTAATCTTTCATTTAAGTAATGTTCAATTTGGTCTGAAATTTCTTTGTCTGTAATGGGTTCTGATTCACTTTCTTGTAAAACTTTTTCAGCTTTTTCCCATCGTGCATATAACGTAGTATCTTCCATTAGTCGGTCTTGGTTACTGTATTTGTTTTTGAAATCTTCATCATAGTACCAACCGAGAAAAATATAATTCTTTCGTTCCAGCTTTGGTAGTTCAAAAGATTCTCCAACAAATATAGTCTTATTTTTGATTTTTTTACCGGTATTAGGTCTGAACTTCACCTTGATTTTTTCTGTACGATCATCGATGTTATTGTCATTTATGTCTGGATAAAATTTTGCGTAATATTCATTTGGGCCAGATACTTCTAATGATGTCAGGTTTTCAATTTTTTTAAATTTCTTATCGTTTGTTTTTAAATACCATCCTGATAACTTGTAATCTTTACGAGGATTTGTTTTAGGTAATACCTCTTTTAAGAGTGTTCCCTTATCCACGCTTTTTGTAATAACCCTTGTTTGAGCGTTATTTTCAATTAATTCACCTCCTTCCAAAGCGTTAAATGTGATATTGATTGCTTTCACTTCTGTTAAAACAGGAGTAACAACCAAATATTTTTCGTCTTCTTGAATATCCCAATAACTCAACACATAGCCCTGTGAGGGTTCTACTTCCCTTAATTCATAAACTTCTTCTCGTTTTAATACTTCGCTTTTTATAATGTCACCATGAGCATTTTTCACTTGAATGATTTTACCTTCGGCAATTTGTTCGTGAAAGATGACTTTATCGTCATACGTTATTTTCAAGTAGTGTTGTCTTTGGTCTGAAAGCGAATCGACAGCACCAACATTGAACGGTAACGAAAAACACAATACCAAGCAAATAAGGAAAATTAGCGTTCTTCTTAACAATTTTTTTGCTCCTTCCTTTATTCGTTTAATTTGTTATGAGCTTTTTTAATCCATTCGATACTAAAATCGATATGATCGAAAGTAGCTCGGCTGCTTGTATCTTTTGTATCTAATAAACGTTCTTTTTTTGTTGCTTTCTGCTCAGTAGGATATAAGTGGTTTAAGACTAATTCTTCAATGTCTTCGATGGAATCGTTCAATACATTCAACCTTGTTTTTTCTTCAATTTTTTGCAGAAGTACTTTATCATTAAATTCCACTTTTTCTGTGAAGGCTAGTTCTCCTTTTTCTTGGAGAACTAGCAAATATAAATTCAACAGAAAAATGTTAGTGTTTCGTTCTACAACAATATTTTCATTTTCTATTTCAGTTATCGAATATAATTTTTGGAAAGCAGTCTTTACTAATGTTTTGTTTTTGTAAAACTTTTCTTTAATTAATTCGGTTAAATCATTTTGCTTACGAGGAAGATGAAACAGATTTCTTTTTATATAGACTTTTAAAATCATCTATCTTCTTGCTGTTGTTGTTCCGTTTCTGTATGGTCTTCTTCATAAAAATCTTCCTCGTACATATCACCTTCGAAATCATCCTCATAGTCTTCAGACATTACTGCATTATCTTCAGATTTATTTTTGGTTTGCTTCTTCTTTACTACTAAGAAGAAGTAGGCAAACGCTCCGACTATACCTATAACTACAACTGTTAATAAGAAGCCTAAATTATTATCATCTGTATCTGTTCCAGATGTTGTTCCTGTTACGTCCTCCGATTCTAATGCTAGTTCAGGTTCTTCCATTCCATTTGGAGGTGTGGGAGCAACTCTAGCTTGATCGTCTGGAGTGTTAGCAGCCGCAACACCTAATTCAGCTCGATTAATATCTGAAAGGAAATACACATTATTTTGTGGCTTGTCCATATCAATAATTAAATAGAATGTTTGTTGGTCATTATCTACAATCGTGTAAAACGCTTTTGAACCACTTGTTGTAAAATCAACGACTGTTCCATTGCCTTCCATTCGTTCCCCTGTCACGCTTGCAGGAGTGTCTATATCAATTTCAACTTCATTTTCGTTTCTGATTACATTTTCACCACTAGGTGGATCGCCAACGTCAACAGATTCCTCATCTTCATTAGCATAGGCTGTAGTAATGGAAGTAACGATAAGAGCAGAAACTAATAAACTAGCAATTAATAATCGTTTAACGAGTTTATGTTTCATTTGTTTTCACCCCTCTTTGTAATTATTGAATCTCGTCGTATCGCTACTATTTTGCATTTCTGCTTTAAGAGCTTCGGTATAGCTTTCGATTCGTTCCTCGATTTTTTTGACTTTACTCATGTTAAACACTCCTAATTTATTTAACGACTCTTCTAATTCCTAAAAAGTGATGTTGCCAGTATGGCAATTTCCAATCTGTGTAACCTACACCATTACTGTTAGAGTCATACATTGTTGTTTCATCAATATAAAACCCTACATGTGATATGTGGTTCGGACCACCGTATGTTCCCCTAAAAAATATAAGGTCACCGGGTTGAGCATCTTCTATATCAATTGGTATCGTGTTATGAAATTGAGCAGCTGCAGGGGAAGGTAAGTTAATACCGATTTGTTTAAGACCCCATGCAACTAATCCACTGCAATCAAATCCTGTATCTGGGGTTTTTCCACCCCATACATATGGAGTTCCTTGGTATTTCAACAACTCTTCCATTACGATGGCAAAATCTCCTGAAAGAGCAGTGTTGATAATGTATTGACCGACCAATTCCCCATACATGAAATTCCCACCGTTACGGTATAAGTAAGGTTTTCCGAGACGGACTGATATTTCATTCACATATGGGTATGTCTCTCCTGTTGTATTACCTAAACTTGGCGCAACAACAGTAAGGCTATAAGCTTCAGCGACTTCTAAATCGAACTCTCCACCTAAATTACCTACATAATGTGCAAATGGAGCACCAAAATTGTAGCTTTGTGCAATTAATTTAGCATTGTTTTCATAGCCTTTTTCATAACCTTTGAGAATAAGGACAATGTGCTTTAAATATTTAATCCCCTGTCGAACGGACTCCTCCTCGGTTTGATAATAGTTACGTGGATATCCTGCGGATTCGGAAGATTGCATAATATCCCTAGTACCTCTCCCTCCCGATTCGACTTGGATTATAGCGAGAACTAAATTTACATAATCACTCATTCCTTGTGCTTCAGCTTCAGTCATGACTAGGTCTCTCCATTGTTCAACTTCGGGTGATAGATTCCTCGATGTTCCTATTTCGGCTTCTATTTGTTGTTGAACACCACCACCACCAAACATAAAGAAAGCAATTAAAGAAAAGAGTAGAAGACAAACAAGGAAAATCGGTGTTAATTTTATAAAAAGTGCTCCAGCACCAACCGCCAATTTTGTACCCAACATGCTTTTTAAAGCGGTTAGTGAAGCTTTCGTTCCGATGCTTTTAAAGAATGTTTTTATACCGCCTGAAATGGCAGATATAGCTTTCTGTTTGCCCTTATTGGCATACAATTTTCTTTTCATTACTTTCTTCTTCAGTTGAGATTTAGCATTTTTTGTGAGTTTGCTTTTTTGACTTTGTTTCGTTGAAAGCTTTTGGTTGCCACCAGATAATTTTGTTGACATACCCTGAAGTTTTTCTTGATTGAGTCGATGCTTCCTTATTTTGTTAGCTCTTTCTAGAGTTTTAACTCCTTCTTTTGTAAGTGTTGCACCTTTCCCGACTACTTCAACACCTACATCGTCTTTTTCGAGCTGCTTTTTATAATTGGAGACCCCTCGTTTGATTGCCTTTGTCGATAACGCTGTGGGTTGTTTAGACAATTTTTTTATAAAGTTGTCACTCGAATTTCGTTTCTTCACTAGCTTTATATCAGAGTTTTTTTGTTTGAGTTTTTTCTCTTTACGGATTGTGTTTACTTTTTTACCTACTTTAGTAACAACTTCAGTTGTTTTCCCAACAACTTCAACACCTACATCGTCACGCTGTAATTCTTGGCTGTATTTATTCACACTGCTTTTAACGATTTTATCGCTAGTAGACTTTACTGTTTCTTTAGCAAGGATTGAGGAACCACTTTTTTTCTTAGTCGGTTTAATTTTTTCGTCAAGCTGTGGCTGTAATTTTTGAGAATTATCATATTGTTTTTTTAAAGCCATAACAGGTCACCTCACTGACTATCAAGAATAATCCTTAGCTTTTTTTCTTCAAACTGTTTGATTTCATCGGTTTTTGTTGTCATTACTGGATATAAAGAATTGTCGTGAGGAAACTTGTCTTTAAATGGTAAGATTATACCGTTATAAACAATCAACCCTGACCCTTCATCTGAATTAGTAATGTAGTCTGCTTGGTAATTACTAATTTCAAACTTTTGTTGTAAAATGACCCGATCACTTGTTGCCTGATTCAGTAAATAAACAAAGTCAGTATTATCAATGATTGTTTCAATACGAGGACTTAATAACAAGTCCTTTACGTTCTGTGTGATTCCAGTTGGTATTCCACCCCATTTTCTGAATCTCTTCCAAAACTCAACGCTGTAATTTGACGTTTGTTCTTCAGCAAGTAATTTATGAAATTCATCCATGTAATACCATGTTCTTTTTTTGTTTCGGTTCATTGTAACTTTGTTCCAAACGTGGTCTTGCAGGACTAACATTCCTAATTCCCGTAAGTTTGAACCAAGCTCTTTGATATTGAAACAAATCAAACGGTTGTTCGTATTAATTGTTGTTCGGTTGTTAAAAATGTTTAGTGAGCCATGAACATACAATTCTAGAGCGTCAGCTAAGTCATTCCCTTCAACTGAATTAGAATTTTTGAAAGCATTAAACAAATTTTCTAATATCGGTATATTTTCGGGAATAGGATTTTCAATAAATGGCCGATAGATAATTTGTACACATTTATCAACAATTGTTTTTTGGCGAGCTGTTAATCCTGTTTTACCGCCAGCTATTAGTTGCATCATCGTTAAAATAAAATCACTTTTGAATGCAACAGGATTTTCACCTTCACCGTACTCTAACGATATATCTAAGGGGTTTATAAAGTGATCTGACCTAATGGCTATCTTTACTTCGTCACCGCCAAGCCTTTTTACGAAAGGGAAATATTCTCCTTCTGGATCGCAGATTAAAATGTCGTCGGTTGTTCGTAAGAATGTGTCGATGATTTCTCTTTTCGCAGAAAAAGACTTACCTGAACCTGGTGTACCTAGCATTAATCCATTCGGATTTTTTAAGCTCTTTCTCGATACTTGAATCATGTTATTACTAAGAGCATTAAGACCGTAATAAATGGGTTCATTGTCTTCTTGAAATAGCTCTTGTGTAGTGAAAGGCACAAAGATAGCGGTTGATGATGTTGTTAAACCTCTTTCTAATTCAGGTTCGTTCAAATTTACACCTAGAGGTAAAGCGCTAATGAACCCTTTTTCTTGCTGATATTTCATTTTCTTTAGAGTGCAATTTTGCTTTGCAGCTATGCTTTGAACTCTAAAAATAGCATTGTCTAAGTCTTTCTTTTGGTTTTCAAAAACAGTAATTGTTAACGTTAAGAAAAAGTACTTTTCGTTTTCACGTTGTAATTCTTTTAATATTTTCTTTGATTCCTCAACATTCATGTCTAAGTCTGTAGGGAGAATATCAATGTCGTATCCTGCTTTAAGTGCTTTTTTCTGTTCTTCAATTTTAATCGTATCGAGGTCAGAAGATTTTCTTTTAACCATTCGAACCGCTTTTTGTTGGTCTAATGAGTAAATGTGCATACTTACTAACATTTCTAAATCTAATTCCAAAAACTCAGCTAATACTCGATCTGATAGTTCGTTAGCTTCAACACTGTAATACAGGGTAGCTCCATGTTTACTGTTCACTGTAAATTGTTCTGGCTTAAATTCTATAAATTTAGGAGCTATAAAATCTTTGAAAGCGTATTTTTTAAATTCGTTTGTTTGCACAGAATCTAAATCAATATAATGTTTACTGTTTCCGTTTAATAAGTAGTTAATAATCGATAAACGCTCCATACCGTCTAATTCTTCTGTACTGACTCCCATCGGCTGAAAGTTTGATTGTATATTAGCTTCAATATTGTTTAATCTACGCACAGCACTTTCATAGCTAGGATCTTCAATTGAAAATACGAGGTACATATTTCTGACGATTCCATTACTCCCTTTTTGACGTTGTTCTTCCAGAAAGTTAAAATATTCCTCTTTTAATGATTCGAACTCAGAAACATCTACATCACTTCTGGTTTTGATAGTTTCAATTACTTCTTTGTGATTGTTTTCTCTTGGCAATCGGTAATTAATAAAGCAAAATTGAATCTTTACTGTATTGTCAAATGAGTTTAACAATGAGCTATATTGAGCAAAAATACGTTGCTTAATTTCGTCTTGTGAAAGTTGGTAACTAATGTCAGAAAAGCGAATCATTCGATTGTAAATATCACCTGATACATTACAAATTCCGTTTTGGTACATCTTGTTGTAATTAAGTGTTTCTTGTGTTGACGTTCGTTTTTTCCGTTTTTTGTCTGTCAGTAGTTGTAGAACTTGAAACAGGTTTCGTCGCTTTAGTTTGTTTGAGCTTTCTAGTTTGTGACTTCCTACGTTTTTTTGCACGTTGCACCACCTTCCTTTCTTTTGCTAATGGTAAGTTCCGTTTTGATACTCTAAAGTATCTTCTGGATGGATTAAGGTATTTGTGTTCGATAATTAACTTAATCCATTGTTCTGTGTACATACCGTCTCTCTGATAGATTGTCGCAAAGAAAATGGGTGCTCCTGAAAAAAATAATCCGTACATTCCTGCATCTATACTAATGGGCTTCAATGCTAAAAAGGTAGCAGTTCCCGAAATTACAGCTACACCAAACCCAATTAACTGACGTTGTGTAAGACCGAAGAATAGTTTAGCTTGTATTTTTTTTAAGTCTTTTGGGATTGGTATAACGTAGTTGTTATTGTTACTCACGTTTTTTCAGCTCCCTTCTGATATTGGAAGGTAACCCGAAAATAAATTCAAAATCATTCACATGAAAAGCATTTTTGACTGATTGAGTTGAAGGGAAAATAATCTTCCACAAAATTACGAATAATAGAATCACCCATATCCCAAATATAAAGATATTAAAAATCCCTATCGTTCCAAATTTGTTAAGTGGTTCACTAATGACACCAGTTTCTGCATAATGATGTAAGTCAGGTAGGTGTTGCATAATTAGATTTATTTGAAAATACGTTATTACTATGAAAACAACGGTTGTAATACCGAATGCAATCAGTAGAATTTTATTTTTAATTAACCACTTTTTCATTTAGACTACCCCCACAACTGATTTAGCTAATGTGTGTGTTCGGGTTAAAGTGAGCGTTAGGATAGCCATGGATACTAGTAACAGCAAAAGTCCGAAAATCGGTTGACTTTGTTCAGTAATCATAACTACTGTTTTTTCTAGTAAGCCAGCATATACAATCAAACACACTAGCATGAAATAACCTTGTAGCATTAGTGCTAGCAAATGTTTCAAGTATGTTTGACCAATCGAACCCACCCAATCACGATTCATTAAAGTTGAAAAGGGTAGTGGTGCGATTGAGATATAAAGCAAAATGGTAATGATCCTCGTCCATGCTACGAGATAGATAATGCCAGTCATGAAAAACGTCACGATTAAAATGATAACGGATAAACCCACCATACCGAATGCAGTTCCTACGGTGTCAATTGAATCAACAATTGAACTTGTTATATTAGGAGGAAGTGTCAATGTAGCTTCAGGAACACGATTTGTTATCCATTTTCCTAAATCAAAAAACGCCAAAGTAATATCAAAACTATTTGTAATCAACAATATGATAATGGCTGTCTTGAAAATGAGATAAAACATTTGTCCTGTATCAAAATCATTTCCTCTGTTTTTCTCCACAACAAGATTATAAATCTCGTAACAAAACACATAGGTTAATAGCAATCCTGCGACAGGCATTATAGCTAAATCTGATATTTCCCTTAGTGTTTCTACGAGCGTTGCACTAAATTCTGTAGGGGTTTCGCTTACTTGTGTTTGTACAGTATTAATACTGTGAGTAAAAAGATTGTGCGTTAGTCTAAGATTCCATGCAACAAATGCTGTAATGGTATCAAGAAACCATTCTTCTATAGCATCGATCATGTTTTGTATCCAACCCGGCAAAAAGATCACCTACTTTCTATTTCAAGTCAAGATAAATAACCTCATTATCCGAGTTGTTTCTGCTTACTGTTTTCAATTGTAAAATCCCTTCAAAAAGTTCGTTTGGAATAGCCAGTATCACATCTCCTTCTGTTTCGTAATTTCGGCCCATACGACGTTCTAATGTTGCCTGTTGCAGCTGATAATTAACAACTTCGTTAAGGAGTGGCTCATTATTAAAAAGTATTTGGCTATTTCTATCTAAGATGAAAGCTTCATGATGATCTGAAACTGTTTCACTTTCTAAAGCGTGTGACATAGAGATTATTACTTGTTTGTAATCGTTAACTAAATCTAAATTCATGTCTTGAGTTTGGCGATCATAACGATCAAAGAAATCAATAGCTGAACCCTCTGTAAACTTAGTTACTTCTATTGACTCAATAGTCCGAATAAAAGTAGCTTCATGTCCTGGTTCGTAATTTTCATCTCTGTAAATTTGTACGGGCAATTCAACTGACTCATATTTCCTAATAACCGTTGTTTCTTCTTCATCACTACTAGGATTTGTCTTACTGTCATTTGAACAAGCGGTAATAAGCAATATACTTAAAATCGCAATTGCCAAATTGTGATATTTCATCATGTTCCCTTCTTTCTCGACTTTTTTAGCAACTATACAAGAAGATATTACCAGAAAAAACTGGAATTTTCTCACCTTTTATATAAAAAAAAACTTTATACCTATATTTTACCAATTGGTATGAAAGTCAATTATCCTTAATTCCTATTTGTCTGTTCCAATCTCATCTAGAGTATATATATTTAAAATAACCTCACTTGAACAATAATTAACACAACAAAATATTCAACATACGTAAAGCGAATACTAGGCTGAATAAGAAGGAAATAATATCTCAACTCTTGTATTTTTATATGAAAGGAGTAATAAAATTACAGAAAGAATTTAATAAAGTTCCCAACTCATTTATTAGATAAAATCAGAAATATCAAGGAAAAATTTTTAACTTAGTTTACAAAAGTTCTCTTTGAGTTATGAATTGGTGCGCATAGGCATGGACGTAAAAAAACACTAGGAAGCCTAGTGTTTTTTAATATTTAATATCTAGATGTATATGAAGCAAAAGCACCTATACGCATAATCATTAAAAATATTGAGGTTGTGAATTTTAAAATAGCGAATGTGACTGTAATTGTGAAAATTAATAATTTGCCTAAGATAATTAATAATTTGCCTATAACTAGACATAGTCCTCTAAGAAACTTCATTTTTATCCCTCCTATTTTTAGATACATTCAAGATACAAAACGATATTGCTTTCTATTCCCTTGCCAATTCATCCTTTCGTTTATTGTGACGTTCTGTTTCTTTATCTGTTGAAGATTTTACCAAACTAAGATCGGAGACAATTTGAACACTATTTCTTGTATCATCAATATCGATTCGGTCAGGTACTCCATCATTATCTAAATCGACCTCTTTAACGTTTTTTAAGTACCTTCTTCTCAATTGTTCATCTTGTTTAATTACACCTATTAAATTATCCTCACCAATTTCATTTTTTAGAAGTTCAGGTTGAATTGCAAATACATTACGAGTAAAGTTTCTTCTGTATAGTTGATTAAATAGATTTTTATATGATGGATATTTCACAGGAGAGAAAAAACTACTATCCATATCTTTTTCGTTATGGTGCTCTAGCTCTAAGAATTGTTCTTTGTCTACCTGATATGTGATTTGATTATGTTCGTCTACATAAATTCTCTCATACTTTGCTTTTTCAAATTCACATACCGTTTTATAGGCCAATTCCAAAGTTCTTTCTTGTGCTTCATCGTTCATCATTCCTGCTCCTTTTTATAGTGATTGCTCTTCCTTCTTAATAACTGCTTTTTTGTCTGTTTTACCTTTAATTTCTTCAATTTTATTTTTGAGAGCTTCTATTGAAAAAGCTTTAGTATTCACACTTTCTTTTTGCTTTTGACGTTCCATTTGGTGTTTTTTTGCTTCATTAAGAATTTCTTTTGTTGTCAATTTTTTGCTGTTGTTAACTTCGATGGGGGTCTTAATTCCGCTGTCTAAAAACTTTATTTCTTTTGCTAAATCATTTGGAAAGCTTTTTTGCATTTCTGTTACTTTATCTGCTTCAGCATATCCTTTGGATAAATTGTACTTTGGTGGTTCGACTTCATTTTCATATGTTTTATACTGCACGAATAAATCGAGTTCTTTATCATCTAGTTTAGATAATTTTTCGTGGAGGATTGACTTTGCTTCTTCTTTTGTCTTTATTTCACTATTATTAGGTTCGGTAGTCTTCATTTCAGTAGTTGGACCTTTATCTGTTCGGGATAACTCATTGGGAATTGATATTTGTAATTCAACTTTGATTTCACTCTCTACTTTTTTTGCGATTTCATCACGAGCTTTCATCTTGTTAAAGAGGGCCTTTTCACTTTCGGATAATTCACTTATATCTGGGTATTCTAAAACCTTTTTTTTGTCTTCGATATTAATAGATACATCAATGTTTTTTTGTTTCATTAGATACTCAGATTTATCACGAGTCTCTCCAACTTTTTCATAAATAGTTACCTTTCCTGTATATTTATCTACTTCAATCTTTAAGTCTCCATTACCCAATGAATTATTTCTTTTATTTTTTAAATGGATTTCATTTATATTTCCTTCGTCAAAAGCTACTAGTGAGTCATATTTCTGACCAAATCCCAACTTATTAACATCATCTAAAATCTTTTTTTTGTCTTCAGTGGATAGGATTATGTACACGGATGAGCTATCATAGATATTTTTAGTTTTTTTGATTTCCCCCTCGGACAATTTGTGTTTTTCAGCGTTTAATTGAAGTTCTGCCTCTTGCACTTCTTTGTTGTCTTTAACTCTACTTTTTAATTCAAGGACATTCCTAAGTCCTTTTTCAATAACATTCGCATGTTCACTAGCGAAAAAGAAAGAATAGCTATCTTTTCCATTTTTAACCACTGAAAAATCTACACCTAGCTTTTTAAATTCCCTTTGATAATCTCTTAGTTCTTCTTTAGTTAAGTTACCATCAATTGTTTCAATTCTAGCTTTATGCTTTTTTAATAGGTCATTGATCTTTTGCTTCCCTTCTTTATGAGAACCATCAATAACTATTTTTTCTGCTTTTTTTTCAAAAATATTAACAACACTTTTCATAAGGTATAAAAGTAATTGACTAGTTAACTTTGTTCCTTCTGAGACAATCTCTATTGCATTTAATGTATGTTCATCGACATTCACACTTTTCAATCCCTTCCAATCAATTACCAACGCTATACCATAATAGGATAAAATTTGGTAAAACAAAAGAGGCATTTTTCATATTTCTATGGTAGGATATGCTAAGAAATTTTTACATTCTTTTAAGCTCATTGAAGTACAAACAAATGTCTTTTTAACCTTTTCTCCCCTTTATTTTATGCACATAATATCTACTTACTGGTTTGAATAAACTTCGATATAAACCTACCACTTTACATATTACAAAAAATTTACAAATCATCTATATCCAAAACTAATGGCATTAGTTATAATATACTTAAAACTAATGCTATTAGTTTTAATGTCGATTAATATAAGGAGTGGAAAAAATGAATCATACTGCTCGTCCAACGTTACAAGAAACGCTGAACAAAGTGGCACTATTGAAAGCTTTTTTGCGTCCTATCGCTGTTTTCTCTCTATGTTTGTCCGGGATTTTATTCTTTTTGTATCCGGCACTTCGACCATTTTCAGATGAGGCAACATTGCAAGGTGCAGCAGCATTTGCTTCAAATGCTTGGATGCTTTCTCATGTTTTAGGGATTATCGCTTTTCTATTATTGCCTTTAGGATTATTAGGGTTATATAACACAATAGAAAATAACAAAGCACGAAAAGCAGTGTTAACTGGGGTACTTTTAAGCTATTTGGGCGTGGGATTGACCTTGCCCTTTTACGGTGCTGAGGTGTTCGCGCTTTCGGTCATTGGTCAAGAAGCACTTGTTCAACAAAGTGCTAGTGTTCTAGAACTAGCAAATACGATTCGATTTGGTCCTGGATTTTTTATGATTTTCCTTGGGCTCATGTTGCTTGCGCTCGGTACGATTTTGATTGCGATTGCTATCTGGAAATCGGGAATACTGACAAGATGGGCTGGGATACCACTTGCCGTTGGATTTGTTTTATACCTTCCCCAATATCTTGCTATCCAACCCCTTCGAATCGCACACGGTCTGCTCATTGCAATTGGTTGTATTTGGATTGCCGTTGGGATTTGGAAACATGGACATAAGGGATAAAAGTAGTTGTAATCTATGCTTTCCTTACTATACCAACGAATCGCTGGTCTTGAATCTCTACTTCTTCGATTGGTAGATTAAAGAGACAGGAAGCGCTTTAGCCTTTTAGTCTTTTTTTTTAGTCCTTTTTCGCAGGTATGAAAATGTCACTCATATTGTGTGTATCACCTCACAAGTTTTTAAATTTGTCCATAACGCTTGTTAAAGCATCGATCTGTTCTATACTACGATGACATTTAGTGCTTTATCTGCCTCTGCCTCATATTGCAATTAACTGATACCCTTCAGTTGCCACCACTGACTCTGCTCTCTCTGTCTCATGTTCGAATCAGCAAAGGGTCTGTTTGTTCGTCAAACAGACCCTTTCATCAAATTACCTTTGTTCACCTTGCAAACATAGCTCAAACCCACTATAAATGAATACTCCCATCTTCTATCCGATTTCGTGCATACAAAAAAAAATGAGCGCCATGTTCGGGACTCATTTAATCTATGTTTCCACAGCAACATTTTCTATATGTGCTTTGATAGAATGGCGATTTCAAAACATACTAATAAAAAAATGTATTTAGATATGTTCTTATGTTGTCCCGATGAGTTTACGAAAGCGTGGGTGTTCCGCAAGAATAGAAGATCTTAGCCTTTTAACAACAGGATGTTGCGATGAAAAAAAATCATCTTTTGAATTGTAAAGTTCAATTAATTCTCCTTTTTCAAGTACACCTATACGGTCAGAAATGGAAAAAGCCACTTTAATATCATGGGTAATAAAAAGATACGCTAAACCGAAGTCCTGTTTCAATTTCTCTAATAATTGTAAAATTAAGCTTTGTGTTACCATATCCAAACTACTTACTGATTCATCAAGAACAATTAACTTTGGATTAAGAGCGATCGCTCTAGCAATGTTTATTCTTTGTAGTTGTCCGCCACTAAATTGATGTGGATATTTTTTTAAATCCTTTTCACTTAATCCCACTCTTTCTAAAAGCTCAATAATTCTTATTCTTTGTTCTCTTTTTGTTAATTTTTCATAGTTTTCTAGTGGTTCACTAATAATATGTTCAGCTGTCATCCGCGGGTTAACTGCTGAATATGAGTCTTGAAATACAACTTGTAAATCACGACGTAGTTTTTGTTGTGTTACTTTCCCAATATTATATATATCATATCCTTGAAACAAAACTTGACCTTGTTGTGGAGGTTGAATTCCGAGAATTACTTTTCCTAAAGTACTTTTTCCGGCTCCGCTTGTACCTATTAAGCCCAAACATGTTCCCTCTTCAATAGTAAAAGAAACATCATTAAGAACTTTATTTGATAGGGTGTTTTCTTTAAATAGTTTCTTAGAATTAAAGCTAAGGTGTACTTGTTTTACCTGTAATAAGCTCAATGGTTTCACCTTCCGAGTATGTAATCGGTAATCACAACATATAAGTATATGGTTGTTTCTCAGAATATAAGGTCGGCCTTGTTCTTAATAACTGCCTCGTATACTCGTGTTTTGGGTTATCAAATAATTCTAACACATTTGCTGATTCAACAATTCTACCATTTTGCATTACAATACAATCATCAGCCATCTCTGATATAACACCTAGATCATGAGAAATAAGTAAAATCGCGGTTCCATATTCCGTACGTATTTTATCTAATAATCGCAGTACTAATAACTGGCTATGAAGATCAAGGGCTGTAGTTGGTTCATCAGCAATAATCACAGAAGGTTGTAAGCATGTTGCAATAGCAATCATCACTCGTTGAAGCATTCCGCCACTTAATTGGAAAGGGTAGCTTTTTAATAACTTATTGGGGTTTTCCAAATTCACACTTTCCAAGACATCCATCGCAAGCTCTTTTGCTTGCTTTTTAGTTAATGACGTATGAGATTTAATTGTTTCAATAAATTGATGACCAATCGTAAAAACAGGAGTAAATGCATTCATCGGGTTTTGCATAACGAAAGCAATATCTTTCCCGCGAATTTTTCGCATTTCTTTGTTTTCAAGGCCATTCAATTCCTTTCCTTCTAGAGTAATACTTCCCTTGATTTGTAAATTATTTTTATCATGCAACTGTAGGATAGACATACTTGTAACGGTTTTACCACAACCACTTTCCCCAACAAGGCCTAGAATTTGACCTTTTTTCACCTCAAAATTAATATCCTGTATAAGTGTGGACACACCTTTGCTTGTGGCTACTTGCACATGCAAATCTTTCACACATAAAACAACTCTTTCATTTGAATTCATCATTTAACAATCCTTTTCATTAGCGACGTTTAACCCCAAAACGTTCAGATAGTGACTCCCCTAATAAATTGAAAGTAACAACCACTAACATTATCATTAATCCTGGGTAAATCATTAAAGCTGGGTGTGTCCGAATATAAGATTTCCCTTCATGAATCATCGCCCCCCATTCCGGTGTAGGTGGTTGCACTCCTAACCCTAGAAAAGACATGGAGGATAAACTCATAATCGCCCATCCCATTTCAAGTGTGCCCATTACCGCTAGTGGCGGGAGAACATTAGGAAAAATATGTTTCTTTACAATGGTCCAAGTAGAAGATCCACTGATTTTCGCAGCCATAATATAGTTTCGTTCTTTCAAGCTTAATACCATTCCACGTATTATCCTAGCGTAATAAACCCATTGTACAAGAATTAGCCCTAATACAACTTGTTTAAGACCCGCTCCCCAAATTCCTACAAAACCAAGAACAAACAAAAGACTTGGGATTGCCATTAGAGCATCACCGAATCTCATTAACAATTGGTCTATCCAACCACCGAAATACCCTGCAAGAATTCCGATAATCAAACCAATGCTTAATGCTGATATAAAAATAATTAAAGCATACCCTAACGAAATTCTTGCACCATGTAAGATACGTGAAAATGTACATCGACCTAAATGATCTGTTCCTAATGGATATGTTAGAGAAGGTTGTTGTAGTTTATGAACTAAATTGACTGCAATTGGATCATTCGGTGCAAGCCAAGGAGCAAAGATAGTAATAAACAATAATACACACAAAATAACTGAACAAATGACAATCACTTTTTGACTTTTTAATTTTTCACGGAACGTTGCTATCATTGAAACTGTCTTCCTTTTCTAGATATGCGCGGATCAATATACATTTGGATTAAATCGACAATTAAGTTACTTATTAAAAATAGGGCCGCCGCTAACAGCACATAACCTTGGATCACAGGAATATCACGATTAAAAACAGCATCTATAAAATACCGTCCAAATCCTGGCCATGAAAAGACGACCTCCACAATAATCGCTCCGGTCATTAAGTTCCCTAAATTCATTCCAAGTCCAGAAATCATCGGAGAAATGGCAATTCGAAGTACATGTTTTCCCATGATAATTTTTTCAGAAAGTCCTCTCGTTCGGGCAAAAAGTACATACGACTCTTGTAAATTTTCAAGAACACTTGCACGTAGTAATCGGGTATATAAAGCGATTAAAGGGAATGCCAGTGTAATTGAAGGTAAAACTAAATGTTCCCAGGAGCCTTTACCCTCAACTGGGAATAGGTCTAGTTTAACAGAGAAAAAGAAAATAAATAAATATCCAAGCCAAAATGACGGAATGGATGCACCAATAAAAGAGAGGAATCGACTAAAATGGTCAATTCCACTATTTTTCTTTATTCCTGCTAAAAACCCCAAGGGAACACTTATTAAAATAGCTATGAAAAGACTCCCTACTGTTAACTGGATCGTCGCTGGCATTCTAGAGGAAATTTCCTCCCATACTGGTTTATTCGTAACATAAGATATACCAAAATCAAGTTGGCATATTTTAATAATAGCATTCACATATTGGGTTAGGAGAGGTTGGTCTAAACCAAACTCATGTCTTTTTTGTTCCAACATCTCTTCTGTTGCTTGAATATGAGCTGCGGCAAAATATGCTTCAGCAGGATCCACTGGTGATAAATTAATCATTGTAAATGTTAGTAATGTCGCCAAAAGAAAAATTGGAACAATCATAAAAATCCGTTTCAAGACATAAGTGCCCATGAATACCTCTCCAATCTCTTACTCGTTTACGCTAATTCCTGTAAACGGATGTTCATCCCGGTTAGCAGGAAATGTAAAATTAGAAATATCACTTTGATAAATAGCTATTTGTTTAATATACGAAATAGGTACAATCGCACCTTGTTCTTGTAATGAGCTTAATATTGTCGTATATAATTCTTGGCGTTCAGCTTCATCCGTTGTTTGTTTTACTTTAGTAATGTCATTTAATAGATCCTCTTTATTAGGGTAAGCTGAAATAGCTTCACTAAATCCAAAACCTTCTGTAGAAATGATATTTACGAAGGTATGTGGATCATAGGGAGACCCGTAGTTGCTAAAGAAGTTCATATGGAAATCATTTGCTTTGAATCTTTCTACTTGTGTTGTAAGTTCCACTCCAACAATATTTAAACTAACCCCTAGTCCTGCCCACTCAGATTGTAATGTTTCAGCCATTGTTTTTTGAATGGATTCAGCAGAATTATACATTAATTCAATTTCTAATGGTTTCCCATCTTTTTCTCGAATGTTTTTTCCTTCTGGCAACTTCCATCCTGCTTCATCTAATAATTCTTTAGCTTTTTCAACATTATAATCAACCGCAGTTACATTCACTTTTGAAGTGTAAGGATAATTTGTTGGTAAGAGATAGTCAGCCTTTTCTTCCAACCCAGATGTAACGCCTTCGACCATAGCTTGTTTATTAAATCCAAAATGTAATGCTTGACGAACACGCTCATCTGAAAGCTGTTCAGTATTTGTATTCATAACTAACTGCCTAGTAGCAACAGGCTCAGAAACGCTAGTCTCATAGTTTCCTGTTGATTCTAATTGGTTAAAAGAATCAATATTAATAACGCCTTCACCATAAATGAGATCTAAATCTCCTTTTTCAAAAGAAAGTACTCGTGTTTCAGCATCCGGAATGACTTTAACAGTAATTTCCTCCACAGAAGGTAGTTCACCCCAATAATTATCATTACGTATAAAAGTAGCATATTCATCTACTTTATAATCTTCCAAAATCCACGGTCCTGTTCCAACTGGATGAACTACACCTTTTGAAGTATCACCATCTTCTGGAAAGCCCGCTTCACCAAGGAATCGAACTGGACGGACGACTGCTAACTCCTGGATAGTAGGGTAATAGGCTTCAGTTAATGCTAATTTAAAATTATACTCATCAATGATTTCTATTTTATCAATCTTAGAAATTACTCCTAACCAACTATGAGTATCTTTATTTGCTAATATGGCATCAAAGTTCTTCTTAACAACCTCTGCATTGAAATCTGTGCCATCAGAAAATTTAACATCTTTACGCAAAGTAAAGATGTACTCTTTCCCATCTTCAGAAATATCCCATGACTCTGCTAAATGTGGCTTTAATTCTCCTCCGTCATGATAGCTAACTAAAGGTTCATACACCATAGATTGTGCAAATAATTGTGATGGATTATAAATATGTGGATTCATTTCACCAATGTCTCTTGGCCAAGCAAATGTAATCTTGTTATCACTTACCTGTGTAGAAGGTGAATTATCAGTTTCTACAGTTTCATTTGAACAACCAACTAAAGCGAATAATAGAATAAGTGCCATCATTAAAAATTGTATATACTGTTTTGAGTTTGGCATATGTAATTGTTCCTCTCCTAAATGATATTGAAAACTATTATCAATAGTAATTCCTGCCTAATACTTTGTCAATCATAATTTTATACAAACATATCGTAGACAAAGGGTAACCACAGCCATCTGGTCGTGCCAATTAATTGAGGAAGAAAATAAATGAATTTATACTGAGGAAATGGTTGACGCACAAAAAAATTCCGACAAACAAATCGTTTGACGGAACATTTACTTTTCACTAACCTGTCCATGAGTGCAACTGATTCAAAGTTACATAATTAGTGGTCATAGCAATCATGTTTTCGTTGTGGTACTTTATATAACTCGAACATTTTTCATGGAAAAATCCCAAATACGGATAGCGTCTTCCAGACATTTTATGAGATATAACAACTCCTCATCACTTCGGCTCTTCACCATTTTTCCGATTCATTACCTCATTTCTAAAAGCAATAGAACGAAGTAGAATTCCGCTGTTTTTTTCGCGACAAAGTATTAAGATGATTTCTTTTCGAAAATCAACTCATAATAATTTGCCTCACCGAGTACTTGAGTAGCCGGTGAAAATATTTGTATAAACCTCCATCCATTTGATGCCTGTTCCTCTATAATTTCTCGATAATCCTGTTCTGGTTTAATTCCTTTCCAATTTGAATCTAACTTGACTTTTATAAATTTGTATTTGTACATAATTATCTCTCCTAAATATCTTTAAGAATTTTAGCTTTTAGTTATTTTATAACTTTTGTTTATTCCAAAAATGCATTAATAATCTAATATCCTTTATTTCTACAACCGGAGTCAAAATTACTATATTCATTAAGAATTTCACAATAATTAGCCACATTTGATGAATTTTATTCCGAAAAAAATGCGGATTATAATAACAGTAAATTACCAGATATTCTATATAAAAACAATGAAAGTAAGTATGGTTTGTTGAGTCTCTCTATATCATCCATATGCATCTCAACATATGAGGCAGAGTGAATCAATTCAACATATCACCCCTATCATGAAATAGACAAGGATTTTTTAATAACCCTATCCGATGTACTGTTCAGCAAAAGATTGTTTTTTGTTGTTCTTCTTCAACATAAGCTCTCCTTTACTTTGAGTGACGTCTTCATAATTTTTTAGTACCACTGCATCTTAAATCGCTTATAAATGTAATTATTAATCTGATATCATTTATAATAAAGGTGGTGTTCCTTATGTTAGAACAAAACAATGGACCTAAAAGAAAATATGAATGGTTAAGTAAATGGGCTAAAATGACTGGTGACAGGGCTAGAATTGACGCAAAAGCAAATAACACATATATCGTATATGAAAAAGAAGGAAAGCTTGTAAAGGAATTTCCTAATGGAGATATTGTACCATTAAACGAAAACGGTGAATCCTAATGCATAGCCACAAACCAATATTCTATGTATTTGCAGGTAATAACGGAAGCGAATACGTAGAACGTGTTGTACTTATTAAGGTCGTTTCTGAAATTCCTTCTAATCGAAAAGCTTCCTCCAGCGGTCAGTAACCGTTTGAGCGCCACCCTTATAAACATATTCCAGGCGTGAACCAAGTCTACTTAGTAATTCATTCGTAATCGTCCCACTCTTTTCTGCAACATCTTCGGAAGCTATTTGTTCTTTCCCATCTTTTCCGATTAGAGTTACTTCGTCACTGATTTGGACATGTTCTAAATGGGAGATATCGACGATAAGTTGATCCATACAAATTCGACTGATAATGGGAGCTTTTTGTGATTGAATAAGAACGTAACCTTTATTTATGTTTCTTGGAAGTCCATCTGCATAGCCAATCGTAACGATCGCAATTTTCATTTTTTGTTTTGCTTGATAGGCTCTGCCATAACTAATAAATTCTCCGGGATTTATTCGTTGCACTACTGCAATTCTAGCTTTGAGGGCTAAAACTGGTTGTAACTTAACGTTGCTAGAAACTTTATCGTTTTTACTTAAGACTCCATAAAGTGCGATACCAGCTCGAACATAATCGTATTGTAATGTAGGATAATTTAAAATTCCATAACTTGCTTGGATATGTTGTTTTCCAGTCGGAAGTAGCTGTGATTCTAACCACTTTATTGTTTGATTAAATGTTTCGACTTGCTTGTTCGTGAAGTGAATATCTTCACTTGTCAAACTATCGGATACGGATAAATGTGAGAAAATCCCTGTAACTCTTAAATTGTGGCAATTATACAGCGCTTTTAAATCTTTACTATTGGCTGGATTAAAGCCTAATCGATGCATACCTGTGTCTAACTTAATCTGAATCGGTATTTTTACCCCATGCTTGTTTAATTCCTTTGCGTGAGACAGATCGACGACAGATTGAGTCAAACGGTATCGCTTAATTCGATGAATTTCTTCTGGATTGGTGTAACCTAATATAAGGACCTCACCTTTGATTCTATGCTTGCGTAGCTCGATTCCTTCTGCTAACGTAGCTACTGCAAACGATTTAATTCCTTGCTTATTTAATTCACTCGCTATTTTAACAGCGCCATGGCCATATGCATTCGCTTTTACAACTGCCATTAACTTCGCATCGGATGGTATCAGTTCTTTTAATGCCCTTATATTTTCTCTTAATGCCTGTAAATCAATTTCAACCCAAGCTCTACTAGTAGAAGAAGCTGTCTCTTTTCTCCAATACACCATCATCAATGCTACAGCGAATGAAAGAAAACTTACCATACAAAAGTGAAGGAGACTATTTTCAACAAACAAGTGTTTCCAATTTAAGAAATCAGATGTAAAGCGAACGATAACAATCATCCAAGGGTGAATGATATAAATGATGACCGATAAAGTTCGTATATTTCTACTGCTTGTTCCCTTTATTTGCAATAAACAGAGGAACAAGTAATACATTGTTGGAAGAAGCATGATATACATACTGTCATGACGTTGTAGGGAATGATGATAAAGCAAAAGTCCCTCAACAATTAAGAATACAAGGGAAAGAAAGAGCAATGAGATGTTCTTTGTAAATGAACCTCGTTTAGTAATTTGATAGATAAGCATCCCCATCATAAGAAAGAGCGGGACCATAAACAAACCATTTCTCGTATAATCTGAAATAGAAAAAATAGTATTATAGAAAGACTCTAAATAAGGTATTTGTTTAATAACACCATAGTAGCTATCTCCAAATAATCCAATCACATAAAGAAAAAGGGATAAAAAAAACGTTAAGCGCAAACCAATTTTCCGCATACAAAAGACAACAATCAGAACGCCTAGAATCAACCCTGGAAAATACCATAAATGATAAAAAGTACCGTTGATTAACAAATCTTTCAATAACGAAAATCCCCAACCTTCACTCTTATAATGTCCAGCGTAAAGATTAAGTGGTAAAAACAGGACGATTGAGCCAATATACAAAAGAACAAGTTTCTTACAGAAAGACCAAATGTAGGGCCTATTTCCTCTTTCTATTTGTTTATATAAGAAATATCCACTGACCATAAGGAAAAACGGAACCGCTATTCTAGCAATGATACGCGTTAAAATAAAATCAGCATCCTCACCAAAAGTGAGGAGCGGAGAAGTATGGTTCGCTACCACAAGAAACGCGGCGATTAATCGGAACTGATCAATCGCTCCTGATTTATGATTCAAGCTCATAGAGGTCTGCTCCAAATCGTTACGATAAATCCATCAACATTATTTCCAGATATCTGATATAAGCAGTCTTCAGGTATTTCAATCGTCGTCCATTCTTCATTAGCTCGCACATGAAAAACATTAAATTCCAATTCTTTTTCTATGAATGTATAAGGAGTCCCACCTATTGGAAAATCTCTAAGAAATTGAATGTATTCCTCAAGGCAGAAACCAAGCTTTTGAATCCTATTAGCATGGGGAAATCCTACATATCGGAAATGCCATGGTTCGTGTGAGATTCCTGTTAGCTCCTCTTTGTTTTTCTCATATCGTTCAATAAACCCATAATCAGCAGCAAGCTCTCGGAACTCGGCAAAGATTCCACTATAAGGAAAAGAAGGGCGTATAAAATCAATGACAGGTTGATTTTCAGCTAAATCGATGGCAAGTCCCGTCTGATGTTCACTACAATTGGGAAACGCTACATATCGTTCAGTAAAATCCCTACCGTTTTCTAGTAATGATTCTTCAAATATCGTTTCTTGCTCTTCCTTACTTCGATACCCACTAACGGGAACAATCTTCTCCTTACTATTTATTTTTTCGATTAAATGTATGAGAAAGGCACTTGCCCTTTTTTCGAGCAGAATCTTTTCATCAACTATTGAAAAAGGTACGAGTGTGCTTATGTTTTTAAACAATGGTCCTTTTATTGGGTTGGTGCGGTTAACTAAGACTAAATAGCCATTGAAAACATCGTCCTTATGTAGAGTTATTGTTCTCATCGCTCTAACCCTAATTGGATCAACTTATCAATAATAGTCGGAAACGTAAGTCCAATTCCTTTCATCATTGCCGGATAACGACTATGGTCTGTAAAACCAGGAAAGGTATTCACTTCGTTAAAAACAATATCTTGATTCTTTGTAATAAACAAATCGACTCTCGCCAATCCAGAACAACCAAGTGTCCGATAAATCTGTATAGCCGTTTCCTTTATTTTTTTTGCTATATTAGCGTCAACCCGAGCTGGCATATGAATTCGCGAGTTTGCAAGTGAATATTTTTCATTAAAATCAAAAAATCCATTCGCTAATTCGATTTCATCAACTTCCCCAACGGTAAGGTCATCATGACCGAGAATGGCACATCCTACCTCAAATCCTTCGATAAATTCTTCTATGATGACTCGATCATCATGACAAAATGCATCTGTTATTGCCTTAATCAACTCTTCTTTTTCTTTTACAAGTGTAATACCAATCGAGGAGCCAGATTTTACAGGCTTAACAAATAGTGGCGGCTCAAGCTGACTGCATAATGCAAAGATATGCTCCTCAGTATCATTATTTGAAAAAACAATTGACCGAGGTGTACGAATACCTTCATGCGCTACTAATTTATGCGCTCTATCTTTATCCATGCATAAAGCAGAAGAAAAGGTGTCGCAGCCAACAAAAGGAATTCCTGCCAGTTCAACATACCCTTGAAGTGTGCCATCCTCCCCGTTTTTACCGTGCAAAACAGGGAAGACAATATCAATTGTCGTTTCTATAATTTCACCCAGCTGATATTGCACTATTTTACGACTATAACGATTCGGGGAGAAGGCAACAGGTATACAGTTTGAAACATCTTTCCACCAAGTGTCCTGTTCGATTTTTTCCAAACTACCATCATATCGATACCAGCTACCTTCTTTAGTGATGCCGATCAAGATTATGTCATATTTTTCCTTGTCCATATGAGAGATAACTGAATGAGCGGATTGAAGAGATACTTCGTATTCATTTGAACAACCACCAAAGATCACAGCTACAATTATTTTTTCCATTATTTCATTCCCCCTACTGTTATTAAGAAAATTTACTAAAGCCAAACCTTTAGGCGCCAACTGAGCCTTAGTTGCACTTATACTGCAATGTCGATTAAACCGCCATGATATTGTGTAATAAAAAAACACTTCATGTTTCTGTACATCTATCGTACTAGAACATAAAGTGTTATTTTTTCGTTTATTATCAAGGAATGGATACTTTTTTCTGAATTAATTCTTACAAATTCCTTACGAGGTGAATGGTAGTGCGACAATAAATTCAACTGTTTCATCTTCGCTATAGGCCGTAATGGTTCCCCCGTGTAATTCAACGATTTCTTTGGCAATAGCTAGACCTAGACCAGCACCACCTGTATGTGTGGCGCGAGAAGTATCCAACCGATAAAACTGTTCAAAGATCCGCTCTAGCTTATCTTTTGGAATAGTACGACCACTGTTAATAAAATGAAGATGAAGAAAGTCCTTTTCTCTTTTTGAGCGGATGAAAATCGTGCCATTCTCATAACTGTAATTAACGGCATTACGGATTAAATTATCGAAAACACGCTGCATCTTGTTTACATCACATGAAATTTCAAGATTCGGTTCAATGTCTAATTGACACGTTACATTCTTCTCCACAAAAAGTGGATGAAACTCAAACGTTATCTGCTCTAGCATTCTTGTTAAATGAATGGAACTCTTTTCAGGACTTAGCTCGGTTAAATTAAATCGAGTGATCTCAAAAAATTCATTTATTAAATCTTCCAACCGTTCCGCTTTATCCAACGTAATAGATAAATACTTTTCACGAAGCTCTTGAGAAATCTGCTGCTCATCTCGCAACAATGTGATATAACCAATAACAGAAGTTAATGGTGTTTTTAAATCATGAGCCAAATAAACGAGTAAATCATTTTTTCTTTGTTCTGCTTCTTTTGCTAATCTTGCGTTTCGAATTGATTCTTCTTTCATTGAATTCATCCGATCTTCCACTTGTTTAAGTTCAAGAGGAAGATGGATACTTTCATTATTATCGGAAGCAAGCTTTTTACTTGCTTCAACAATATTATCAACATAACTAAGCGTCTTCCACCAGTAATAGAGGAAGATGAGAAAAACTCCACCTATCCATATAAGCGCGATAAACAGTAAAGGGTTTTGTCCAATTGGTCTTAATAGTACGTATACGAAGTCTGTAGGATACCAAATGAATTGATTTATTATGTATCTAAACGCTATATAGAAAGTAATTAATCCAATTGAAAAAATAGAAATCGTAATGAAAAATCTCCCTAAAATTCTTCTAAATAATCCTACCCTCACTACATTGTTAGACTTTTTATTCAATGGTGTAGCCCACCCCCCATACTGTTTTAACAAACTTTGGCTTTCTTGAAGGTTCTTTCATTTTTTCTCTAAGTCGTGCAATATGAGCCATTACCGTATTATTATTATCTATATATTTTTCACCCCATACCGCTTCAAATAACTCTTCTGAAGACACAACCTTCCCTCTGTTTTCACATAAATACCAGAGGATAGAAAATTCAATCGGCGTTAATGATAGTGGGTTTCCATAAAGTGTGCATTTACGGGTGTCGATATTAATGATTAAACCCGCAAAATCAAATTCCTTTGCCTGTTGAATCGGCTGAATCGTTGTGCCACTGCTCAGATTATATCGCTTATAGCGCCGAAGTTGTGCCTTCACTCTTGCTACCATTTCTAATGGATTAAACGGTTTTGTAATATAATCATCCGCTCCAAGCGTTAGCCCGGTAATTTTATCGATATCTTCTACTTTTGCTGTCAGCATAATGACCGGATAATGATAGGTTTCACGGATTTTCTGGCAAATGGAAAAACCGTCTACCCCCGGTAACATCACATCTAATATGGCAAGCTCAATCTGATTGGATTGGATAAACTTTAAAGCAGAGTTTCCTTCATAAAATACGCGTACATCGTAGCCTTCATTTGTTAAATAATACTTCACTAAATCCGCAATCTCTTTTTCATCATCCACCACTAGAATAGGGTTCATGTTTGTCATCTCCTACTATTAAAGCTCTGTTTATATAGATTAATTCATTTTCTGCAGAATGAGAAGAGTAGCTTTATCGCTTTTTGGTCAAGAAGCGCTTCTTCAATAAAGTACTAGTGTTCAAGAACTAGCAAATGCGATTCAATTTAGTGTTGGATTTCTTATGATTTCCCTTCAGTTTATGTTGCTTGCGTTCGGTACTAGTAAGCCTTTCCTCACCAGTTTTTATGGCTTTTTCAGCTTTCATTAGCTTTGAAAGCTGATTAATTGTAGCTTTGCTTTTCTCATATTTTTCATTATCAGCAATAACACATTTACTTCGTCCATTTTCCATAAAAAAACAGGATTACCTACTGCAATGTCCTTAGAATTTAGCGCAATTCATAATCATTGGTTCGATACTCCAACATTCTATATCTCCACTTTCAATCTGTTGAACCGTGAATCTTTAACTTTGCTCAAAATGTTACAAAAGCCTTTATGGGTGTAATCCAAATCCCAATTTATATCACAATATACACACCTACCTATTTAAGATGCATAGAATAAATCGAAAGTAAAAAAGGAGGGACAATTATGTATTCAAACCAACCATATTATGTTCCATATAATAATGAATTTTATCAGTCAACCCCTGATACTCAACTTTTGAGTGATATCCAAAAAGCAATTCATGCTGAGTACAGTGCTATTTCTTGTTATGAAAAATTAGCCAATATGGCACCAACACAAGAGGTTAGGGACAAAATATTTGAAATACAAAAAGATGAAAAAAGACACCTTGAAGAATTTAGTAGGATTTTTTTGAATTTAACCGGAAGGCATCCAACTTATCAGATCGTTGAGGAATGTCCAGACAATTATCGAGCAGGCATTGAATTTGCTTTTAAAGATGAACAAGAGGCTGTTGATTTTTATTTAGATATTGCAGATAGGTCGCAAGATAATACCATCAAAGATAGATTTCGACGTGCAGCATTCGATGAACAAAATCATGCTGTTTGGTTCTTGTTTTTTTTTGATAAAACCAAACACTCCCCATATCAATAGACAAATTGAAGATTATGGTGCTTTTGGCGCTTTAAGCACTCCTTCATTGACCTTACCTCAAATGTTGACTTATGCCCTTCAGGACGAGTATTTAGCCCAAGCAAGATATAATAACATTATCAGTACATTTGGTAACATTCCAACGTTTGTACAAATTAGAGAAGCAGAAATGAGACATATAACTGCTTTATTACCACTTTTTGAACGTTATCAAGTACCTTTACCTATAGATATTTCCGAATCTTTTGTTACTACTCCTGACAACCTAAAAGCTGCTTTTGCAGCAGGTGTACAAGGGGAAATAGAAAACATATATATGTACGAAAGACTTTTATTACAGAACATCCCAAATGATGTAAGAATTGTTTTTAACCAACTACGTAATGCCTCTTTAAATCATCTGGCAGCATTTGAAAGAGGGGTTGCTAGAAACTAATTCTCACTTAGGGGCGATTTGACAGCAACAACTGCATACAACACCTCTTATTATATTACATTTTATTTTATTATTAATGTTCCATTGTATAACCATTTTTTCTCAGTTCATCATTTATTCTTTTCAAGTAGGGCAACCTATTCTATGTGTGTTGAATAGCAAATAAAGGATGTGTGGTGTTTACCTATTTATAAGATTCTATACAATCAGAGCCAAATTGCTGCACAATTTCTTTTTTTTAATCTTATTGCCTTTTTGCATAACCCAAAAAGTCTACGTTTTTTGTAGTGAGTAAGAACATAGAATCTTACTCACTACCCTCATTTAAAAGTGTTTCATTTTGTCCATTTCTATCTATTCGATACCGTTCATTATTTAATTTGCTTGTATAGTAGATGAATTGATTGTCATAAGTAAAACTCCACACAGGTTTATCTGTTAATTTTTGAACTGTAGAGTTGTTTAAATCCATGGCATACAAACGATGGTTGTCTTGACGATTCACATAAAGAATTTCAGTATCTGTTATTATAAAATGTGTTGTAATCAAATCAGGAATAACCACTTCTATCCCCGTTTCTATATCGTATTTTACAATTTGATACGTTTCATTCGAATAATAAATAAACTTGCCATCATAAGCAACATTACTGAATATAGAAGAAGATTGTATAATTTCATTTGCTCTTCCTGTTAAACGATTTATTTGCCTTATTTGATTATCATCTATGACTAGATAAATATATGTTTTATCAACAAAAAAGGATGTGATACCTAAAAAGTCAATATTATCTGTCGTATGCAATCCTAAAAAACTATCTCTCATCATATTAGCGTTTTCCTCATAAATAACCTTTTCCTCAAAAGTTCTTGTATCTACTTCAATAATGGAAAGCCGATTCGTTTCCTTATAAAAACCTGACTTATCATAATCCATTTTCATATAATAGACAAAGAACCCATTTCCATATATGTAGCTTTCCACACTAGTCAAGGATGATAAAGGACTTAACATCAGATTTCTTATTTCTCCTGTTTCTTTATTTTTAAAAACAGGGCGAATGTCCTCCAAATCTGTTTCATCTATATAAAAAAAATACGTTTCATTTTCAAAGATTTGCCTAGAAAGAGAGTTAAAAACATCATGTTTTTTGGCTTCTTCATTATTTGAATTACAACCTACAAGACTAGCAACAAGTATACAAAGGAAAACGAGACTATAATACGATTCGAACCTATAACGGCGTTTCCTTATTTGCCAAGCATTCGTATGACAGTTGAGAATGACAACCCATGCGACAACACCTGCACAAAACGTAATCACTAGTAAGAAAAGGAAAGTAGCCATCGGAACCTCTCTAAAAATTAAATCCATCTGATCGGTGATTGGGTTACGCTCATATTCATTTCCTCTGAAAAAACCCGTCGAAATCATAAACCCTAGTGGACCCGGCAAGTAATATTTTGAAGATTCCAGTGTAAACATATAATATGGAAGCAAAATGAAAACAGTTGACGAAAATAAGGTTAAAGCATATTTCTTTGTCCACACAGAAAAAAACATAATCAGCATCGCAAAAATCAGATTACCGAATATCTTTATACCAGTCATCAAAAGAAAGGTTGAAAATAATGATAGAGTTTTTGAAGATGTGCCAAAGTAAGATATGCTTTGAAGAGGATAATTTCCATTCTCTAATCCGTATTTGACACCAAAGAATCCATATTGTAGCATTGCCGATAAGACAGAAATCACAATAACAGTGAGGAATACCAATAACATTTTAAAAACAGCATGAACCCTTGTTCCATTTCTTAATGTTAAATGTAGAGAATTCATTTCACTTGAAAATTCCATACAAAAAACAGGTGTTATCAATACGAGTAGCAACAGTAATAAAGCTAAATCAAGTTGCTCAGTAGACAATAGACCATCCCAGCCATTTGTAGATAAATAATATCGATTTTCAGGATTTTCACGCACATACATATATTGGTCAAAAACAAGCTGAAATCCTCGCTCATTCTCCACAATCTTTTCTAATGAATTAGTCCCTTCCTGCAACTCTTCTTCTGAAATTTCCCCATCATAATAACTGTCATATAGTTTTGTCAACTCTACCTTGGCTTTTGAAATATTGGCTGCTTCTTTTACGAAAAGTTGCTCTGCTTCTTTTGTTTGAGGACCACGGACTACATCTAAGTAATGCTCGTAAGATGAAGCGTTAATTTCCATTTCTGGATTTTCTGGTGTGTTAAACAAAACGAGACAAGCTAAGCTAACCACAAAATATAAACTAATCCATAACAAGCCTTTTTGATAAAGAAACATTTTTTTAATCTCATAACCCAATATTGACAAGCTACTTCCCTCCCATCCGACATGCTGTATTTTTCTTTCGAAATGTGAGGATACAAAAAAAACAAATGATTCCCCATAGAAGTGCTATACATATTGCTGCCGTATAACTAAGTATTGGAAAGCCAAATATATTCACAAATTCTGTTTTACTAAATAATTCTCGATTGACAACTAAAGAAAAGGGGTTTATAACTTTTAGAATAATTCGCTGAGAGCCCATGTATGCCTCTTGAAAATAAATCAACCCAAAAAGAAGAAATAGATGAATAACAAAGGGGAATAAAGCATTTCTAAAGAATAGAGAAACAAATAAAAATAATATCGAAAGTACCAAAATTCCGATTGTTTTTACCATCCATGATAAAAAAACATACTCCCCTAACGTTAGATTGATCGATGAATTCACAAAGTTTTCAATCGTATAAACAGGGGAAGAAAAAGCTTCTAATGAACCAAAAAAGCTAGCAAATGCAACAAAATCCATTAATCCAAACCAAAAGGAAATGATACATACAAAGATGGTAGCAGAAAGTAGTTTTGCAAAAGTCGTTTTCTCCCCACCTGCCTTTGTTGTTAACAAAAGAAGGTCCATCTCTGTTTCCCTTTCAGTTATAAAAACACTCATTAACGCATATAAACAAATCAATAAGACAAGGAAAGCAGAAAAGTCATAGTGAATATAGGATTGGAACATTTCCGTATAAGAGAATGTATCGATTTTTCTTCCCTGAAACCGGTCGATTATGATCTCATTTTTTTTATATTCATATTTATTTCCTACCGTTTCAAAAAAGGCTAAATTATCTTCTGCGGTCCGCACGACATCATTTGCATAGTGTTTATACATGTAGGCATATTCCATTGGATGAACATAATTCCATTGAAAAAACAAATGGTCGTTATATATATTACCTGTATATGTATTTGGGTTATTAGTTTCTGTACTGGCGGTTTTTTCTGCTGTTTGTTGTTGCAATGGATGATAGATTGACATCAGTTCTTCAATCTTATTAACTGTCATCAAACCACCAAATTTTTCATACATCTCCCAGTACAACCCATTCCAACCTGGATTCGCTTTTGGAGATAGTAGGGAATTTTCATGATACTCAGCGTATATTTTGGTGATATTTAGTAAACTAAAGCAAATAATCACAATTAATAAAGACTTTTTCCAAAAATGTTTTTGGCATTCAAAAAAAAGTAACTTCACCATTTTTCGCCCTCACCTGAATGATATAAAAATACATCTTCTAAGCTCGGTCTCACATTAACCGCATGAACATCTGGTTTCCCATCTGAAATAACTCTTAAATGAATACCATTGGTGTCTCTCATCATACTACTTATTTTAAGGTCTAGTTTTTCTTCTAGTGATTCATCTGTCACTGTAACCGACCATACTTTTCCTTTTATTTCACTAGTAAGTTCCTGCGGAGTACCTTGTTTAAGAAGTTCTCCTTGTTTTAGTAATATTACTTGATTCGCTACATGCTCAATATCAGAAACAATATGAGTGGCTAACAAAACAATTCGATTTTTCGAAAATTTGGTAATCAAGTTACGAAAACGAATTCTTTCTTGCGGGTCAAGCCCTGCTGTTGGTTCATCCAATATTAAAATGTCAGGGTCATTCAGCATCGCTTGAGCAATACCAACTCGTTGTCGCATGCCTCCAGATAATGCACCAATTTTCGTATGAGCTGCATCACTGAGATTGACCGTTTGCAACAATTCTATTGCCCTTTTTTCTCCTTGGTCTTTTGGAATTCCTTTTAAAGCCGCCATATATCGCAAAAACTCAATGACTTTAAAATTCTTATAAAACTGAGGGTACTGTGGTAAGTAGCCAATATGGGTTAAAAAGTCACTACCAAGCTTTTTGATATCAACTTCATTAATTAATATCTGACCTTGATCACTTTTTAATATCCCAACAAATATATTAATCAAGGTTGTTTTTCCAGCACCATTTTCGCCTAATAAACCATAGATACCGGTCTCCAAATCAGAAGTGAAGTTTTTTAACGCACTTTTGTTCTTATACTGTTTGGAAATCTCTTTGAAAGAAACCTTCATGTTCATACCCTCCTTTCGTGTAAATTACTTATTAAAAATGACTAATGATCATCTTACTTTCTATATCATCGCGTTTCGAACCTAGTAAAATAATGACAGTCTTCGTATCGTCTAACACTCTCACAATTGGAATTTTGGCAAGATAGAGCCCTTGCTCGTCTACGGCAACTTGTTGCTCTTCTACTAATCTTCCATCCTCTGTTTGATAAATACGAATTGTAATATCATTGTCATTTGCCGTGGATGTGGCAAAATATACTCCTTTTTCTGAGCCAGAAATCGTGCCGCTTTCTTCTCTTTCTATTAAGGAATGTATCGTTGTTTCTCCAGTCTTAATCGCCTTAGTCATTAACCTACCTGAGGCAACGACAGGGTCCTCTGCTAATAAAAGCAGTTCATTATAAGCTATCAGCTGCTTGCAAGTATAGTCACCAAATGTCTGATTAGACAAATTAGCTCCATCTATATCCACTATTCCACAAGTGTCATAAGAAGGTTGATTTATCTGTGTTGGCAAGGTTTGTGCTTTAAAAGCTATCTTTGTTTCATCACGAATGAAATTAATTTGTTCAAATGCTGAAATATTAGCGCGTGCTGTCACATCCTCCGATGTTAAATCGATGAGCTTTGTCTTGTTTTCTGATTGAAAATCATAAAGATATAACCCCAAGTGTGTGGCATAACTCATCTTTGTTCCATCTTGACTGAAAGAAATCTCTTGTAGGGACAAAAATAAATCCTCTTCATCTGTCAATTGTTGTAAATCAAATTCGGAAATCACTTCAAGTTCATCATTATAAAACATACCTAGATAACGAGCTGTCCCTCCTAGCATTGTTGTACTGTCATTAAAGACTTCTCTGATCACAACATACCCATCTTCAATTGTCCAAATCTTTTCATTAGTAGCTTCTTCCTGTGCAACTTCCGCTATAATATTCTCTGTCGCTACATCGTATAAATATAAACTCTCCGCTGATATTAAAACATGGCCTTGTCCGGCATAATGCACATTTCGAATATCACCTTTTATATGTTTCAACTCTTTAAGATCATCTGCAGGAGGGGACACCAGAGAGGATGAATCTTCCTTTTTTACCACTTGATTAGGAGTTGCAACTTTATTCTCTTCATCTACTTCCTTTTCCTGATTTGTGCATCCCACTACAAAGAATAGAAGTAAGATGGTTACAGAGAAAATATATTTAGCTTTCATTACTTATTCTCCATTCATTTATAAAATAGTAAGGATGGTGTTTTGAGAGATAATACTCCGTCATCATAAAAATCTTCTGGGTTCACTGGTGTAGATACAACATAAAAAGTATTGAAATCATCCAATTTTTCCATATCAAGTTCCACATCAATGACAGATACATCCCCTTTAGTTAGCTCTGTTTCAAATGAGGTCTCTCCTTCTTGGTTCGAGAGTGCTTCATGATTTAAGTAAAAAGTATTTTGATAGCTAACTCCTGGATGACCAACGATTTTAAATGTCACGTGTAGATTTCCACTCTCATTTATTTGGAAGGTCGTCTCTACGTCTCGTTTAGCTTCTATATCTATCAGACTAAATACATCTACCTCTAACGTTTCTGAATCTATCGCTATCACTCCACCCCCAAGCCTTTCCATTAAATCTTGTGTAACTGGTTCAGTTGAAAGACGAATATGATTCAACATCTTAGTTTCCGGCAAAGTAGCTGAATCTATAAGTTCTGGATTTTCATTGAATACAACTGGACGCGTTACTTCTAGTGAATCATGATAACCACCATAGGAAGTCGTTTCTTTCATGTCGGGAATAAATGCGGGATTATATATACTAGTAGTCGTTACATTAACAGTCTCTCCCTTCTTCCCTGTAACAGGTATAAAAATAAATTGAAGCGGTGTATCTTCATTTTCTTCTTCCAAATCAAGAATGTGCATGTACTGATAATTAGAATCTGTTGTATTTAGCTTGTATGGTTGTGCAACCCCATCCACATACACTAAAAAACCAACATTAGTGGCTTTCCCCTCTGCTCGGACATAGTATT
This sequence comes from Alkalihalobacillus sp. LMS39, assembly GCF_022812285.1. Taxonomy (NCBI): domain Bacteria; kingdom Bacillati; phylum Bacillota; class Bacilli; order Caryophanales; family Bacillaceae; genus Alkalihalobacillus; species Alkalihalobacillus sp. LMS39. The sequence continues at coordinate 734,939 of NZ_CP093300.1, read as the reverse complement.
CTAATATCAATTCACCTCCATCGTAAGTTAATGGAAGTATCTCATCATTATCATCAAATACTAAGTTGTCATAGCCATGGAAAATTGAACCTAAAACAACAGTGTCTTCCTCATCCATTACAAATGGATTATCATTCGAATCAATGTGTACCTCTTTGTCCTCTTCTACAGAATTATCTTTAGAACATCCTGTAATAATAAGAAGGCATAAGAATAACAGAAATCCATGCTTAAAAAGAAATTGTTTATACATGATTTTTTTCTCCTTTATCTTCGTTCAAACTTTAAAAGCATCAAATACAAAACTCTCATTTGCTAATACTACACAACTGTAGTATTATTTACACTATAAACATGTAGTGATTAATTTGTAAACTAAAATATTACAGGAGATGAATTTTTTGGATAATTTTCAAAGCCTATCTGAAACAGAAATGAAATTAATGCATGAAATTTGGAAGTTGAATCATCCAGTTAAATCAAGTGAGTTGTTAAATTTGTTTTCTGAAAAGGAAGGGAAGGAATGGAAAGGTCAGACGATTGCCACCTTTTTATCGAGACTTGTTGATAAAGGTATGTTATCTGTAAAACGGGACGGTCGCTCAAATACATACACCCCTTGCTTATCTTTAAAAGAATATAAGAAAAGAGAAGCGCAAAGTCTATTAAACACAATGTATCAAGGATCAGTAAAAAATTTTTTAGCAACACTTTATGATGACAAAGTTACTTCAGATGAATTAGATGAACTAAAAAAATGGTTCTCAGATAAGTAGGTGTAATGATGAATGCGTGGCTAGGAATATTTATTGCTTTAACTTTTTCGGGAAGTGGAATTCTGTTATTCTCATTTTTAATTACCTATCTTTCAAAGGGAAACTTCAGCGCCAAATGGCAATATTGGAATAGAAAGCTATCACTTTTTTTATTTCTTGTACCTATTTTTTTAGTGTTTGATCTATTTTCTTTATTTAAGCAAGAAAAGCTGCCCGTCTCTTCATTAAGTCCATATTCTATTAATAATAGCGGTCTTTCGTTACCTCTATTTCTCATTCAACTTATATTTGCTATTTGGTTGTTAGGAGCAATTATAGCTAGTATAAGATTTTTCTATATACACCAAAAATTCTTTAAAAAGTTAAAAGCAAACTATTTACATATAGCAAGCGAAAATATTGCAAAGTCCCTTCTAAACGACAATATAAAAGATATGAAACTTCCAACAAATATAAGAATAGTGTTCTGTCAGGTGAATATAAGTCCTATTTTAGTTGGTATTGTTAAACCGACTATTGTGTTACCCATGTATAAGATTCCAACTGATGAATTAGAGATGATTATCAAACATGAACTAACACACTATAAGAAAAAAGATTTATGGGTAAAACAAGCTATGTCACTGGCCATGATTCTACATTGGTATAATCCATTAATCTATGTTTTACAAAAAGAATTGATAAAATGGAGTGAACTTTCTTGTGATGAAGATGTTGTCATAAGGATGTCACATGCGGAGAGAAAAAAATACGGAGAAACGATATTAAATACGATGCATCGAGCGAATCAAGATTCAAAATTAAGTTCTCTTGGTGTGACTCTTACAGCTGGGCAATCAATTTTAAAAAACAGATTAATAAACATATTAAACGTTAAAGAAGGAAGTAAACCTATTACTGTTCTATCTACTGCTCTATTCATTTCAATTGCCTTTATTGGAATGGTAAGCTCTGTTATGGCTCATGAGTATACACCTAGGGTTTCAGAAACAAATGGTCAACAAGATGTCCAATTAATACCAGTAGGAAATTTAGACAGAGAAACTCAAGAGCATATAGAACAGGACGTTCCATTACATTCAGAGGATATGTCCATTCAAACCCATTCCTTTAACGAAGTGCAGGAGATACTCTTTTATCAATCAGAGGAAAATGGAGGAACAGAAGTGGAAGCGAACGCAGAACAGATAGAAGAAATTGAGGTAATCTTATTAGAGGATTAAAAAAGGCATTCTATATATTATTGGAAATACATTCATAACTCATGTCGTTTGACACGGATTCTCTGTGCGCATGCTTTTCTAAAAAAACAGACCAAACAAGGGTTAGCCAAATCGATTTAGACTACCATGCGCCTCTCCGTGTAAAAGGCTCGTTTATAAATAAAAAAATGTTCCAAATTACCGAGCAAAAAATACTTTATCTTGTTTAGCAGTTACAAATGTCTTCTCTCCCATTATTAGATGCAATAATGTGTATAATTTAATATATCAAACTCACTATTATTAAATACTAGCCTTTTAAAAAAATATATGTTCAAACATAAATAAAGCTTAGAAAGCATGTATTCTCTAAGCTTTATTGTAGAATTTTATCATCTTATTCGCACTAACATAATTTATTATTTTTAAGACGACTTCCAATTAAAAGCGGCGAGAAAAACTTCACCATTTAATGCTTTCAGCAATTTTGATGATTTCTTCTTCTTTTACATCTGACAATCCTTCTAAGCTACTACCTCTATCAAAACAAGTTACAACCAGCTTCCAACTGTCTTTTTCTATATAAATGATGTAACCATCGATCTCGTTAATCCCGAATAGCTTTACTGAATCCCCGTTAATGATCAAGTCCTTCTCGATTCCAGTACCATCCGTTGTTTCTCCTGAAAAATGTGGGTTAGCCTCAATATTATTAGTAGCTAATACTGAATAATTCCTTTCAGGTGTTCCAGAAACATAATATAGATTCGTGAACTCTCCTTGCTCATTTGTACCTACAGTATATTCCACAAACTCTTTATTCTTTTCTTCTGTTAGGAAAAGGCTTGGGAAAGGTACTTTAACATTAAACATATTTTCTGCCTCTTTTAAGGAATTAAAACTTATTTCCTCAAAAACACCATTGTTTTCAAAACCATAACCAATAGACATCTCTTCTATGTTTTTTCTTTTTTCAAATTTCGTTACCTGAAATAATCCATCAATCATCGCTTGACCAGGCGGGGTGACAAAGATACTTACACTTAACGTGGCAATGATGGCAGCTGCGAGTACGGGACGCTTTATTTTGCTTTTTCGTTCATACTTTGCTTTTCTTACACCCATCTTTGTTCTTTCTGCTAATTTTTTAGGTATTTCTATTTTTTCTAATTCACGTTTAATATCACTCACCAACATCAACCCCTTTAAATTGTTTTCTAAGTTTACTTAACGCTCGATATAATATTGATTTTGCTGTTCCTAAAGGAATATCTATTAATTCTGCTATTTCTTTAAATGAATAGCCCTCATAAAACTTTAACAAGACAATACTTTTTTCCTCTTCATTTAACTGTTCTATCAATTGTTGAAGTGTAATAGAGAGTGGAATATCTTCATCAATCGAGCCAGTATACACATCATACTCTGGCTTAAGTTGTACTACTTTATTATTCCTTCTAACTAAATCAATGGAATACGTGATAGTGATTTTAATTAACCACGTTTTGAAATATTCTGGATTTTTCAATGTTTCTATATTTTTGAATGAACGATACGCTACCTCTTGAACCACGTCTAAAGCATCACTTTCATTTTTGACATATACATAAGCCATACGGTAAATATCTTCTTCGTATCTTTGAAAAAGTTTTATAAAGGCTTTATCATCACCTTTTTGAGCTTTTTTAACTAATCTAATAATCGCCATACACTCCTCTCTATTTTTAGTCTTTCACTCATTAGACAATGTTGATTGCTATTTGGCTCAAGTTTTTTTATTTTTTTTGCAACTAATTAATAGCTCACAAAAAGTTCGGTTTAATAGTATTCGTAACATGGGTATGAATATCATTATTCACTTAAGCTTTTCTAATGTTCAAGATCAAGTTCGTTTTTGGGTTATTGAAAATCTATCCAATAAGCATAAATTAATTTTCATAAAGTTTCTTTATCTAATATAGAAAAGTGAGAGAAAATTTCAATTTAACAATTACTGAATGTGTAAAAATTATATACAAAAAGAGCCTTACCAATAGGTAGGCTCTTAACTCACTATTCCATCATTTCTTTTCCTTCATAAGTTAGTAGTGAACAGCACTGAACATGTGTTGAGTCGGCGAAAGAAATATAAAATCTTGTCTAAACCTTTCCTCATTTACTGTGAAACCCGTTTTTTCCATTCATCAAGCCAATCCGTTCTACCTGTTCCATAGCTTTCTCTTTGCCCTATATCATGGAGAGATTCGTTTTCATAACCAATAGACAACACTAGATCAGGTACTGAATCAAATCCGTTTTTTGCAAGGGCATATAGCTGTTCCCCGTAATGGGCTGTCAGCATGCCATGATCTTGTGCCGATACATACGGATTTTTACGGAGATTGCTTTTATAAATGTCGAAAATGTCCGTTCCATCTTCGGTCACAAACTTTCCATCTACAACAGCTAAATCCTTCAAGTTATAACCCGTCACATTTTTGATTACCCGAACGAGATTATATTTATCATATTTTTCAGGCGTAAATTGAGTATTGTCATGCGAACGACTTCGGATAATATGGGCAAACAACTCCTTCGCATTATTCTCTGAATTTAGTGCTTCTTCTATCAATCTAGTAAGCTCTGAATCATCTGTCCCACTCACCGACAGTTTGTGAGTATTCGGATCTATTGTAAAGATTAGTTTTGTATCTTTAGGAATTGTAATTTGAAACTTAGCCATAAGCTGTTTAAACTGTTCATTGACCTTTTGACGATTAAACGCTTTTTGTTCTGCTACTTCTACCCCACCATGAATAGGCGGGACATCACGAAATATGGCATCTGGAAAGCTATAAGAAGTTGCATATCCATTTTTTAACCAAGACATCTCGTGACTAAGAGCATTTTTCCTCTCAACTTCAGTCATGTCGTGTCGAAAATAGGGAGAACTCGGATTGCTATATTTATCAGAAATGTGAATGTAAGGATATTTAAATCTCTTATTTTGTTCATTGACCTTTCGATAATGATCATCTAATAGCTTTCTTCTTCTATCTGATTCACTTTCATAGTTGTTTCTACTTTGGATGACGGTTTCGTTTTTGGATGAATCGGAACTTTTTTCTGTTTGTATTGTTGATCTAGTAGTGGAATACGTTGGAGTAAATGATGTGTAGTTCGAACTTATATTCATACGATCTTCTCCTTTTACTTTTACTAATAGTTCCATATTTTAACTTATATCGGTATATATAAATAAGAGAATAATAGGGATTACGAACTATATTTTACATATCATTGTTGAAAATTAATAACTTTACAATAAAGTTATTATATGTAAATATAGTTGATAAAACTACAAAAGGAGGAATAATATGTTAAAAGTAAGTATGAAGCAATTACTAGGATTAGCTTTATTTATAGTTTTGGTCTTTACTTTAATTACACCAGTGTCCGCATCTAGCACCATTACGGGTAATAATAGTTTTGAAACAGCCCATTCAGCAGGGTATTGGAAATTCAGTAATATGGGGACCACCATTTTACCTGAGAACGAAGATGCCGCCTATTTTAAGTTTACAGCAAATACTGGAGAAAAGGTTTATGTTAGAAGTTCGTATCAAAATCAATATCAAGGGATGAAAGTAGAAATATTTAATAACAGCCTACAGAGAATTAGTGAAGGGGATACAGTAATTAACCCAAACTCTCTTACGCCCTTTATTTACGGAAAAGCCGATGCAACTGCAAACTCTCAAACTTTTTATATCAAAGTTAGTAGAGGAAGTTACACAGGGGATATGTATTTTACTGTATCTATTCTAGATCGCATTAAAACAGGAAGTGGAACATTCAATTTTTCTGGTACAGCTACAAATCCTGGAAATACAAATTTAAATCCAAATGGAGTGGACTCTTCTGTCATTTCCATGGATTTAAGAAATAACACTTCCATTCCAAAGCTTGCAAAAGTCCGTTCTATCACTACGTCTAGTACGCAAACACCTAGCCAAGGAAATGTCCTTCATAAGGTTATGTCAGAACAAAAAATAAATGATTGGTATACCTCTACGGTTACTAGTGCAACAAGTGGACGTTATACAATATCTATTCAAGACAATTTAGATGTTGCTCAAAAATGGAATTTTAAATATAATGCCAAAGCGACAGCTAGATCAACGATGACTAATGTTCGTGCGACTATCAATTACGAGTACGATGTAACAGATCAATTTTAAATTTTAAAAAATATTATTATACTGATTAACGAGATTCTTAAACTACTATTATACTTAAGCATAAAAATAGGGTAGTCTGCTCCTTCCTATTTTTTTAGTTTTGAATTTACATGATTAGTATAAGATATTCTCCTCCATCCTCATCTCACTCTTCAATACACATACAAAATGCGTTGGTGAGAGAATTTCGATTTTCTCCACCAACGCATTAAATATGCCATCATCAATTTGTTCTAATAATCCTTCCTTCTGCTTGAATACTTCAATAATCTCTTGCACTCGTTTCTTATATTGCTCCTTTGTATCTTGCTCCTTTACCATCTCACGTTTTTGTTCACGTAGTCCTTCAAATTCTGCCCCAATTCTAGTTTGCTCCTCTTGATACACTTCGACATCCATCTGCCCTTTCAGTTGAAGTTGTAACAATCCCTTTAACTCCTATTTCAACTCATCAATCTTTCCTTCAATTATCGCTACTCCCTTTTCATTCGCTTTCTTCATTAATATCTTCTCAATATTCTGATTCAGTGTTTGGATAAAGTTGACTTTATTCCCATTTTTGTTCCGATTTAATCCCTTTACGAAAATCAACCATATTTATTTTCTCCCTCAAAATCTATCCTTACCACGCACTCCACATGGGTTGAGTAGTGGTCGCAGATCGAATGATGTAGCAGCGCTTACCTGAAATTGTATATTTTTCATCGTCAATCCTTGCGCTATTATTTGCATAGTGTCGTTGTGCTATGAAATACAATGGTTAATCTATGTATTGGTAAACAGTTTGTCTTCTATGGTACACTTTTTGTCATTAGGTGGTAAATAATATGTCAGAGGTAGTACATTTCAATGGCTGTAATCATTGGAATAATAAAAATAAATGAATTTTATTGTAAATTCACTGATGCTCCTTGTGATCCACCTTTTACACCTCATACACTCGTCAAAAAATAAGATGGATGTCGTCTATACAATATCATAAAGTCTGTTTTCTTATCTATCAACTTTAGTCTCCATTTGTCTAGTAGTCTAACTTTCTTTACAAACACACTATCTTACAATGGATATTTTGAACATTTTTTATAAAAATCTATTATATATTGACAAAAAATACAATTAAATGGTATATATTGTTATAAGGATGTCCGTTGTCAGCTAACGTTAGCCACATGGTTTTACACTTAATAACTTGATGAAGTTATTAAGTAATGGAAATGTACTGTAAATACTTATGACATAATTTAATAAAAATTATCTATTTATTTCAGAGGAGATTAGAATATGAAAAAATTTTTGATAGGACTTACATTATCTAGTTTAATTCTTATTCCAGTAACTTCAGTTTCAGCGTCAGAAAATTCAAATGGTGGGACTTGGAGTAATGAAATTCGGTTTACTGTTAATAGTGGTGGGACTACTAGTTGGAGTAATGCAGGTGTATCAACTGCGAGCAACAAAAAGGCTACGGAATCTGGTAGTTGGGATGTAAATGTTCTTGCTCGAACGATGTCATCACGACCATTAGTTCGTTTATCAAATAGTAGTGGTAGTGCATTAAGTAACTCTATAACTGTTCCTTCTAACAATGGAACGGCTATCGGTACTGGGAATACGGTCAAGACTGGAGAAACTTGCCGTTCTCAAGTACGACCAGCGTTTAATCAAGCAACTAATAGTCAAACAATGCGCTATAAATTTAGTGCTAGATAGTTTTTCTTTATTGTCAATCTAATAGGTTGTAATGATGTTATATGGAGAGAGGAATGAATTTAATATTCCTCTCTCTAATTAGGATGAATGAGGGATAAAAAATGATAAAGCTAGAATACAAACGATACTTTTTTTCTAAAACGACCTTATTTATACTGTTGCTCTTACTTATCTTGAGTTGCATTGGATATACTATTTATTTAAATGAAAAACTTGAGTTTGTTAACCAACTAAATGACCCAAATCAAAATGTTAACACAGAAGCCGTTACAAAGTTAGTTGAAAATTATAATGGTTATATGTTTTTATATAATTTATGGTTTAACTCGTTCGGAGTTGATGTCGTTCTAATCATTGTATTAATATCATGGATTGGTATCTCTTTTACGCCACGTTTGAATGTAGAAAGAGAAAGTAGATTTGGAGATTTAGTCATGACTAGATCAACTTACAAATCAAGATTTAATGATATTTTAATTGCCCAATCTCTATATATTACGAGCGTTCTCTTTATATTTGTTACTTTAACATTCATTCTTGCAATGGTTTTTGGAGGCATTCCAACGACTCCATTTGAAATTGCTGATCAACACTTTGGTTTACTAAGTATATTATTAGTCAACTTCTTACAATGGATATGGTTATCATTAATAGTAATAACCTTTAATGCTTTTTGTGCAGTATGTAATATATGGATTAAAAGGAAATATATACTGCAGATATTACCTTTTACTTTGTTTGTGATTTTACCTGTGTTAGCAGGCACCATTATTGGGAATACCTTTCCAATAACAGCACCTTTTTTCATGCATTTTTCAATAGAAGGACTAATTGGAGCTTTAGGGTTTATATATAATCCATATATTACACTATCGAACTTTTTTAAGCTTTCTGTTATGGTGCTAACTGCATTCGTTTTATTTTTACTAATCTATCCAATTCACATTAAGAAATGGTCGGAGGACTATTTATGAGTAGAAAGTTTGGACTAATGGCTGTCTATTTGTTTATATTCGTTTTAGCAGTTTACTTAGCCTATGATTTCTTACTTTTTGAAAGTAGTAGTATGAACTCCTTTTTAGAAGCTTATTTAGGGAATTTCCAAACATACTTATATGTTTTTACTCTACTTTTAATACCAATCATTTTATTTCATCATGTCAATTATTTAAAAGCAGAGTATTTATCTAGAATAAAACCATCTTTGTTAAAGTACATTATAAAAAAATCTATATTCAATAGTTTACAGACAACATTTGTATTTTATTTCTCCTTTATAAGTGGAGCGGTTATACTTAGGCTACATTTTGATGTTTCTATCTTAATTCTACTTCTTTTTATCCAGTTATTCATTTTTATATTAGCTTGTTTCTTGCTATATCATGCGATTTATTTGCTTACGTTCAAACCAATGTTAGGTTTATTTTGTATAATATTTACTAATTTTTCTTTTTCAGTTTCCGGTTTTGCTTTTGGATTTCTTTTTATAAGCGATGATGATGTATTTTATGAAATATACTATTACGCATCAATGATTTATATAGTATTTATTTTGATAACAAGCTTAATAAGCTTAGCTCTAACTGTAAAGAAAAAGGAGTGTTATACATAAGAAATTATATATTTTTTTTTATATTTTTCATTTTACTTAACCTAACTGTTATAGACGGGATTGAGCCTTTTTATAATCTAGTATCTTTACTTGTGCCCTTTCATTTAGAATATGGTTATTTAATAGGTATAAGATTTTTATTAACTCTATCCTTATGCTTCGTATTATTAAATTACATAAATAAATGTATAAATGAGCAGTTTAATATGTTTAATTTCATATTAACCAGAGTAAATATTAGAAAATCGATTTTCAAGTTAACAACTTATACACTAAGAAAAATTGTAATAATTTTAAGTATAAAATTAATTGTTGATTTAATTTTTTCACAAATGAGAGGGTTTGAAAATATAAATCTATTCCTTTTAATAACTTTTTCAACTTTAGTAACTTGTATAATTTGGGCTGAAATGATCTTTTTGTTACATCTATACCAGTATCCACCAAATATTATATATTTGACCCTAATTTTTGTAACAACTATTAGTATTTTATTTGGAAATTCAATTGAAACTCTTACATTATTTGTTCCAGCTACAATTAATTTACTTAAAAACCCTTTTATTTGGATTACAGCAAAGTTATTTTTACTTTTTGGTTTGTTTTTTTTAAAGTATTTACGACTTAGAAACTTTGAATATTTAGGAGATAATGACCATGATTAAGATAAACAATGTCTCAAAAAGAATTAAGAATCAGGATATTTTAAAAAATATCAATTTGGATGTAAATAGTGGGGACCTTATTATGCTTCACGGTCATAACGGGTCTGGGAAAACCATGCTGTTACGTTTGATTTGTCAATTAATAAGACCAACTAGCGGGACTGTTACGTATGAAGGTACTCCCCGATTTGGTGTGATTATTGAAAATCCAAACTTTTTTCAGAATGAAACAGCATACTATAATTTGAAATATTTAGCTTCGATTAAGAAAATCATTGGCAATGAAGAAATTCACAAATGGCTAAAAACGTTTAATTTATATGATGTTAAAGATAAGAAAGTTAAGGCTTTCTCCCTCGGTATGAGGCAAAGGCTTGCGATGTGTCAAGCTTTTATGGAAAATCCAGATATCTTGCTACTTGATGAACCTTTCAATGGGATTGATGACAAAAACTTAAAAATTATTTATGATGTTTTGACTAGAGAAAAAAAACAGAATAAAATTATTGTGGTTGCATCACATGTGAAAATCCCCATTTCTGGGTTGGTCACAAAAGAAGTTTGCATGAGTGATGGTGAAATTATTAATATTACATAAGCGAGAAAAAAAAGGATTCTACATATTAAAATACCATTTTATAAACACCCTAGCCTAATTTCATGTAGACATAACCTTTGATTTTCAAGAGAATCAAAACCACCAGTGTGAACTGGTGGTTTGTTCTGCGGCTAAAAGCCACTCTTACCGGTCTTGGACTTAAAGGCCCTATCATGAAGTGAGTTTTTTTAATACCACGCTAGAAGCTCTTTTGAACCCCCGGCATAGCCAGGGGTTTTCTAAACCATTAAAAACCCGGGTTCGCATTCGAACAAACCCGGGATGATATTGAATCAGAACTGCAAATTGGAAATGTTCATTCTTCAGTTACATTTTCAATTCAAGAAGGGCAACATTTTCTATATGACTCGTATGCGGAAACATATCAACCGGCTGCAACGATTTAATCTCAAATCCCGCTTTCATTAGGCTATCACAATCCTTCGCCAATGTGGATGGGTTACAGGATACATACACAAATCGTTTTGGTTTTACCTTTATAATTGTTTTTAATAATTGCTCATCACAGCCTGTTCTCGGTGGATCCACAACGATTACATCTGGTCTCCATCCTTCTTTCACCCATTTTGGTAGCCATTCTTCTGCTTTACCGACGACATATGTCGCATTGTCATAACCATGCTTATTGGCATTGTTGTTGGCATCATCAATGGATTCTTTTATAACATCCATTCCTCTTATTTCCCCAGCAACCTTGGCTAGCCATAATCCAATTGAACCAACACCACAATATGCGTCAACCACTTTTTCTTTTCCTGTTAGTTCGGCTGCTTTTTTGACTTCATCATATAGTTTTACGGTTTGTATTGGATTTAACTGAAAAAATGCTCGGGCAGATAATTCAAAGTTTAAGTCGCCTAACGTTTCTTGAATGACTTCTTCACCGTGAAGGTGGACTGTTTCTTTTCCGAAAATAAGAGACGTTTTTTCTCCGTTAATGTTTTGTAATACCGAAATGACTTGTGGGAGTCGTTTTTTTATTTCTTCTAGCAGTAACTCTTTTTTGGGTATGTCTTTTTGTGATGTAATCAAAACAAGTTGGACATCACCGGTATTGAAACCAACCCGAGTCACGATCGTTCGGATAACACCTTTTCGTTTTCTCTCGTTATAAATTGAAATGTTTAAATCTTGTAATATTCGTTTAACAGTTTGTGTCACTGTATTTGTTTCTTTATGTTGGACCATACAGTCTGAGATATCAATTAAATTGTGAGAGTTCAATCCATACAGACCTGCAAGTACTTTCTCTTTTTGTTTTCCGACTTGGAGTTGGCTTTTGTTACGGTAATTCCATGGGTCTTCCATTCCAATTGTGTCCTGTAATGGAAGTTTGTCTCCGCTTAGTTTTGTATGCCGTTCAAAGGCTTGACGGACAATGTCTTTTTTTTCTCGTAACTGAGCTTCATACGATAAATGCTGTAGTTGACAGCCGCCACATTCTTTGTAGATCGGACATGGTGGGGCGACGCGGTCAGTTGATTTTTTTCGTATCTTTTTGATTTTCGCTTCGGCAAATTTAGGGTGGACGTTGGTGACTTCAGCGACAACTTCTTCTCCTGGCAGAGCACCTGGAACAAAGACAACAGTTCGTTTGAAATAACCGACACCTTCACCATTAATGCCGAGTCGCTTTATCGTAAGTGGGAAATTTTGTCCTTTTTCTATTATTGCTTGGGGTCTTGCTTTGTTTTGTTTCATGACGTTCCTCCGTGTCGTTTCATTGGTTCTTTATTATATCATGTACGTTTCGAAACTTCCTAAACTTACTAGCGACTTTTTTGGGTTATCTTTGTTAAAATAGAAACAGTAAAAAGGAGTAGAGGAGAGATTTCATGTCTATCGCAACCGACGTAGCATCGTTACAAATCATGGCTCATGTGTATAAGAAGGCAGGATTACAATCAATCTTTGAAAAAACAGTAGAAAGTCTAGTAGAACATGTTCCTTACATTGATTGGGCTGGCATTTATGTACTTGAGGATGCTCATAGTAAATTGGTCGCTGCATCAGACTTTGATGATCATCTAGAATGGGAATCCAATGGACGTTTGAAATTCCCTATCAAAAATTCTGCAGGTGTTCAAATTGGTTTATTAATCGTGAAAAGCAAACAACCTATCGCTTTTGACATTACAGATGTTAGTACATTAGAAACGATCGCTGAAGCTATCGGCCAAGAAAGTTTAGCAAATTAATGAGAACCAAACCCCTATCCTTATGTGGATAGGGGTTTCTTATTTTTTTTCGGACATGTGTTCCGCTATTTGTACAAAAAGTGAGCCTTTTTCATTTCTTACGGACATCTGTTCCGCTATTTAACCAAAGTGCTGACAAAATCACTCGACTTTGTGAAAATAACGGAACCAATGTCCGATACGATTGTGAAAACGTTGATTTAGCGTGGTTTAGCGGAACAGATGTCCGTTAGAGTTGGCGCCACCCTAACCACGAACCGAAAATGCATATCACAAGTTTTTTCTTGTGATATGCCTCTTATTTTTAATTGCTAATGCCATTGTCCATTACTTTCTTCATCATTAATTCGTCTAAGCTTTTAAATTCATAGCCTTGTTTTCGGCAATCATCAATGACTCTTCCAAGCGCTCCGGCATTATCACTTGAGACAGAGTGCAATAACATTATCGAACCTGGGTGGATTCGTTTCATAATTTGATTATACGCATAATCAGCGCCTTTTTGTTTATCAGTTTCCCAATCTTTATAAGCCATCGACCAGAACACATTTGTATAACCCAGCTCTTGCGATAATGCTAATGATTTTTCACTAAATGTTCCGCGTGGGGGGCGTAAATAATTCATGTCTTTTACACCTGTTAACTCAGTGAATTCTTTTTTTAACTTATTTAATTCTCGTTTTAAACGTTCATCGTCCACGTTTGGCAAGCTTGGGTGATGATAAGAATGGTTTCCGACAATATGGCCTTCCTCCACCATCCGTTTTACTAGCTCTTGCTCTGTTTGTAAATAATGTCCGGTAATGAAAAACGTAGCCGGGACTTCTTTTTCTTTTAACACATCTAATACTTTTTCTGTATAGCCATTTTCATACCCGTTATCAAAAGTTAAATACAATTCTTTTTTCGATGTGTCGCCAATAAAAAAGCCTCCGTACTTGTTTAATAACTCTAAGTAATGCGGTTCGGTTGTTACTGGTTTATTGTCTTTTTCAGGTTTAAAACTCCAATGGTATTCTGTTGTGTCATACGCATGAGCCATGACTGGTATAAGTGTAAAGACAAAGAGTATACTACAAACAAGCATAAACCATCGTTTCATCCCTACTTCTCCCCTTATTTTTCATTTACGTATAGTGTTACTTCGTTTATGAAAAATATCCAAAGAAATTATGCGGTGTTCCGATGTTGTGTACTCATAATGACGAGTAAGCAAAGAAAAGGGTAATATAAATCCTTTTGTATGTGTTCGTGTGAAATATCAATGATATCACCATCCACTTCACCAAACATTTGCATCGCTTGTGTCGGAATTCCTGATATTTGCATACGGAACATTTGATTTTCTTCTTGTGTGACCATTTTAATTTCCAAGCTAAGCGCTGGCTTATCAATCGTACAAACGAGTTCACCCACACGGTTATAAATGTGGGCATACTTCCCTTTTTCGCGTTTATAGGTTAAAGCTAACATCCCGTTTTCATCGAAAATTTCATATTCTGTCCGTAAGCCTCCGCGTTTATCGATTGTGATGACATTTTCCTTATCTAACCTAAAAAACGAACGCTGAGGTAAAATAAACTGTAGTGCCGCAATTGAAAACAATGTCCTTGTTATTACTTGCATTTTTGTCAGTGGTTGTTCACGAACAACTCCAAGTGAGTTCCCTTGTAAATCATAGAAAGTATATGTTCTTGATACATCAAAGCTCGGGACAATCATCATCCGCGATGCCGATTCTAGCCGTTGTTTATCAGCCTTTACTTCCTCTAATTCAAACGCTTCTGGTTTATTTGTTTTTACAGCAAAAGACAGTAATACAGAGATAATACCAATCCCAATAAGAAGATAAGAAAGAGCTGGTGCATTTCCTATAAAAAGACTTATAACCCCTTGAATAAGAAGCAAATTCCCCAATACTAACGGTGTCAATCCATGTTTTTGTTTTATTTTTTTCACTTCCAAATAACCATCTCCTGTCCTATTTCTCTCTTGTATGAAGTACGATTTATTATGCTAAAAGTTTCAGTAATTTCTTTTATAAAATCAGGTCTGAAGTCTGTGCTTAAAATGAGTCTACCATAATAATAGTAGGACAAAGACATCTTTTGTTTCACCTCGTCTTTTATTTTCACTATTGCCCGAACTAAAAGGTATAGACAACTAAACATATATATTATTAGGGCAATAGTGAATGATTCTATACATGTAAAGGGGATGGTTCATATGTTGAGCTTTTTGCAACGAATTGGGAAATCGTTAATGTTGCCAATTGCTGTGTTACCCGCTGCTGCGTTGTTGCTACGTCTTGGGCAAGAAGACTTTTTTGATTTACCTTTTATGGCTGGAGCCGGTGCTGCTATCTTTGACAATTTAGCGCTTATTTTCGCTATCGGGGTAGCCGTTGGATTTGCACGAGATAACAATGGGTCGGCTGCACTAGCTGGGGCAATTGGTTATTTTGTTCTAGTAAATGGAACTCAAGCCATTAATCCAGATATTAATATGGCGGTATTAGGTGGGATTATGAGTGGGGTTATCGCCGGTTTGCTTTATAATCGCTATCATGACATTAAACTGCCTCAATGGTTAGCGTTCTTTGGTGGAAGACGTTTCGTCCCGATTATTACAGCAGGGACTATGGTTATCCTTGCCGGAATTTTTGGGTTTGTCTGGCCTCCTATTCAAGAATTTATTAATGGTCTAGGACAATGGATTATTGATGCAGGTGCACTCGGAGTCGGTGTTTTCGGATTTTTTAATCGTCTCCTTATCCCCATTGGATTGCATCACGTATTGAACAGCTTAGTCTGGTTTGTCTTTGGTGAATACAACGGGGTCACAGGCGATTTGCACCGTTTTTTTGCTGGTGATCCTTCAGCAGGTATTTTTATGACAGGCTTTTTCCCGATTATGATGTTTGGTCTTCCTGCTGCATGTTTAGCGATGATTGTGACAGCGAAAAAAGAAAAGAAAAAACAAGTAACTGGGATGTTTATCGGGTTAGCATTAACATCATTTTTAACAGGAATTACAGAACCAATTGAATTTTCTTTTATGTTCTTATCCCCTGTGTTATATATCATCCATGCGTTGTTAACCGGATTAGCGATGTCGATTACGATGCTGCTTGAAATCCGCCACGGCTTTGGGTTCTCTGCTGGGTTTATCGATTATATGCTCAACTTCGGAATTGCCCAAAAACCATTATTGCTCCTTGTCGTTGGCCTAATTTACTTTGCGATTTACTTTATCATTTTCTACATTGTCATTCGCGCATTTAACTTAAAAACTCCTGGCCGTGAAGATGACGAGGAAGATGAAGGAACAAGCTCAACACCGGCGTCAACGAAATACACAACTATGGCAGTTGGAATCACATCTGCCTTAGGTGGAAAAGAGAATATTTCTTCAATTGACCATTGCGCTACCAGGCTTCGTTTAGAGGTTGTTGATATGAGTGTAGTTGATGAAAAGCTATTAAAGAAACACGGTGCTAAAGGTGTGATGAAAATGAATCAAACGAGTTTACAAGTCATTATTGGAACTGACGTGGAATTTGTTAGTGATAAAATGAAGGAATTGTAACTAGTGGAAAAAAGCAGTTGTATGGACTGATTCGTCTATACGCCTGCTTTTTTTGTATGAATTTTTAAAAATTATTATGAAATATATTTTATAACATGTTAGATTCAAACTGTGTTCAATCATTCAAAATATGAAAGGGTGTTACTATGAATATGAAGCTTGAAACTCTTCCTCCATACCGAATCGTTTTTACTCGACAAGTTGGACCATATGGAGACGGAAACAGGAAAACGATGGAAGAAATTAAAAACTGGGCAAAAGAAAAACAATGGCTAACTTCAGCCGTTTTCCTCGGAATTGCCCAAGATAACCCCGAAACAACAAAACCTGAACAATGTCGATTTGATGCTTGTCTCGTCGTCCCAAACGATTACCAAATGCCCCGTGAAGAAGGTTTCTATGAAGTTACACTCCCTGGTGGTCTCTATTTAGTATTTCAAGTCCAACATACAAAAGAAGCACTCCAAAAAGCTTGGACTGAGATTTTTCCTGCGGTTTATCAAAATGGATATGAAGTCGACAGTAAACCTGTAATTGAACGCTATACTGGTGAAAGCGGAAAAGACGATATTTGTGAGTTGTGTGTTCCTGTAAAATAAATCAGAAATTATACCATGAACATTACTTTTCTTGTTTCTGGCCAAAGGTGAGCCCTATTAATTCAACTCAATACGTTCACTATAACTTTGGCCATCTTCCTTCCAGTATAAAGTGGCAATTATTTTTTCATTCCTTTTCGGTTTTGTATCAAACTCTATAAATGTTAGTTGGAATGATTTCTGAGCATCAAAACTTTCCCCATCACCGTTCCATATATGAGATTCTTGGTTATCCCCTCTTATAAATTCAATTCTTTCAACCTCTACTCTCTTTATGTTCTGGTCCTTTGGGAACCAAATTACTTGTCCATGCCAACTATTAGCACCATAAGAAACATTTCCCTTTTTAAATTCAACAGTCCACCCCTTTTCAACGCTTTCCCCTACAATCTCTCGGTTACCTGTGAATAGAGTTAATGCTATTACTAAAATAGCTATGACCAAAATAGAATAGCTTACAACCTTTATTTTCATAGTTCTCCTCCAACTATATTGCTGTATTGTCATAATTGAATGTGAATATATAGAGCATACCCATAGAATATGCTCTATTTTATAACTGTAAAATTTACCGAGTAAAAGAAAGAACTGTAAATCTATTCTTATCCGAAATATTTGTAATCAACTGATTTCTTACATCATTCCCATTACCATCAGTATGATATGTTACTCTTAGATTATTTGAAGTTTTTGCTGTCACTACCATACTATGATATCTTCTACCACCATCATCCCTTAACTGAACTATGTCCCCAGTATTGGCATAACTAATTACGCTAGAACGATTTGTGTAATTTTTAGTTGGTACTCTCTGACTCCAGTACGAGTAGAAATCAACCACTCTAACCCAGGATGTTGATTCATTCCACGCATAAACAAAATGATTCGATCTCCAATTTTCATAACGAATACTATACCACCTTGTTGTCGATTGAGTAATACCCGTTTTTACTGGACTAGGTACATTTTGTTTTTTTCCCCCTGCAAGGACAGCTTGGGAAGCAAAGTTTGTACAATCGTATTTATGTTTATTATACAAAGGGTTACGTTTTTTCCCACCATGAGTAGACCAATCTAGCGCATACTGTGCAGCTTTAGATCCACTGTAGCTTGAAAGAATTGATACACCCTCATCATTTGGGTCCATAATTAACTCCGTATTTAATTGCATTAACATTTCTTCTTCATTGGCTATTTTAGAGATTTGCTCAATACTCATTTCTGTAACCTCATCAGCAACATCTCCGAAGGTTTCAGTTTGATACAAATATTCAGATGCATATATTCTTAACGATTTATAGTGCTTGTGCTTAGTTAACTCTTCATCATGATCCTCAATTAACATTTTTAATAGAAACTGGCTATACTCATCCGAACCTGCTTCAATGTCTTGTCCTAGTCCTTTTAGGTGTGATAATAAAAGTTCTTCTGCTTCTTTATACAATATTTTTTCGGTTGCTTTTTCCTCAACCTTTTCCTTTATATTCTTAATTTCTGAGCTGTTTTTTTCTTCTTGGAAGTTAAGACTTTCAACAGCTAATGAACTTGTCGGGATTACAGTTAGTATTAATAAGAAAATAACAAATAATAGTAATGATTTTCTTCTCACATTTATCAACTCCTTTTTTATAAAATATAAATGTTTTACTACTATTTGGAAACTATCTTTATATCTAATTATTTACAATTCACTTATGTCTTCTGCACTATTTTTATCATAAAACTTTTTATGTAAAGGGATTCTACATATATAATTACTAGATTAGAACACTAGTGTATAATTTAAGATGGGCATTATCAGTTAACTAGTTTCATTAAAAGATAAGAAAAACGCGGAGCATCTTTTCTTTCAAACGAAGTGCAGAGCCCTGCCCGCTTTTGAAAGTGAACCCAGTGCTCTTCTAGAATAAGCTTTCATGACTTCACTGACAGACCAAATCTTCTTATCTTTAAACAAAAAACTGAGGGATAGTCCCCTCAGTTACTCTTTTACCAGCTTTACGAAATTCGTAAGTCTTTCTAATGTAATCACATTTTGATTACACGTAAAACTGTCATGGCAAATATAATTGCCTCTGCTCGTGTACGTTTCCATCCCACTTTTGACTGTTGCCATAAACAAGCCAACGTCTTCATGTCGATTACAAAGCGAACAAATGCCTCTCATTTCCCCTTTAAATGTCCCTAGAATGCCTATTAAATTGTTGTCGTCATTGAAAATGAGAAATTTCCTTTCTGAACGAACATCATACCAACCTAAATAAGATAATTCTCTAAAATCAATGTCCTCCAGTACCGGCATTTTTAATTTTTTCGCTTTCGGGAATAGTTTTGCCACCGTTTTTTCGCTCACATATTTAAACGGAATGACGTACCCTTTTAGCTCTGATACAAGTCTTTCCACTTGTTCTACATTTTCAAATTCAATGAGTTTTTGTAATAATGCTTTTTGGCTGTCCTTTAATTCAGGGAACAATGCCACCATTTTATCATACGCATTTAATTTTAACGCCGAAAGGATATCTTCATCCCTCACTGTCGTTTGAGCGTGAACAAGGTGATTCAGTTGGAACTTAATAAAATTATATTGGTCATTTCTTAGAAAAGGTGCCATTTCAATTATTAATTCATTTTTATTCGTCATTTCTGGTCAGCCCCTCATGTAGTTTATTCGAAACAAGGCAAAACCAAGTAAGGCGAGTAGAATCTCTATTTACCTCATCCAAAGTTTCGCCCTTTAATAACAGACTTTGCATGAGGAAACTTCAAACACTGGCGGAAGAAAAGTTTTCGCCAGTTGTTATCACCCCCAAAATACTTCCTATATTATACATGACTTTATAATAAAAATCATTGGATTGATGACTTATTAAGAAAAACGCGTAGCGTCTTTTCTTTCAAGCGAAGTGCGGAGCCCTGCCCGCTTTTGAAAGTGAACCCCAAGTGCTCTTCTTGGGGTGAAACGCGCAGGTGCGGAGCCTTCGCTCTTCTTGAAATAGCTTTCAAAGCTTCATTGCTATACTAAAATTTTTATGCTTTCTTATCTTTTAAAAAAAGTCGACTCTCAAACAAGAATCAACCTTTTGGTTCCACTATTATTTTGTCCTTCTTTTATGATTCTTCATTTCTAAATTGTTTATATTTTTCAATAACATAAAAAACGATGGAAGACGTCATCAGCAATAAAATTACACCTAGAAAGCTAATCGTAAATCCATCACTGTGGGGAGTGATCGCATTTAATACATCCGTATGGAAAAAGGAACCTATTATAAAGTACAGTATATATACCGAAAACATAACGATGGCACATAAAATAAATGTTTTAGTGGTTAGCTTTTTGATTGATTTCCACTCCTCTGCTGAAATTCAGTAGCTGTGTTTCATTTTACCACATACTGGATTGGTAAACTTTTTAATCATATAATAAATCAAATACGATGGTAAGAGGTGATATTTTTGATTACTTCCATCACATTGTTTTATCTTTTCTTTTCCCTTGCATATAGCTGGAAGCTGAAAAAAGCGGATTTTCGAGATTGGCTTAATCTAATTAAAGTCATTGTCTTTCTACTATTGATGTTTGTTGGTTATGTAATTGCTTGGTTAACAGGAGATAAGCCTTAGTTTTCCTCCTTGTCAGTGCTGGCCACTTCGTTACGGACATTTATTCCGCTATTTTAAGAAAAACAGGTGTTTTACGAATGCTATCGGACATTGGTTCCGTTAAATCAGCAAAAACAGCTCTCATTATCCCCTGTTTGGTTATATAACGGAACAGATGTCCGATAGCTATGAAAAAAGGGGAGTTTTGCATGAAATAGCGGAACAGATGTCCAATAGCTTTTGACTGTGGACCCAGCTCTACACATGCTACTTCAAAAAAAACACATCCGCAAAGAGAAAACTTCTCTTTGCGCTATTTTCATTCTACTTCGCGATAATATCTTTCTTCAAGGTGTTGAATGGATTTCCCGTCAAACTGTTTTTTGTCAATGACGGTCCACTCTTCTTCTTTTTCTTGCTTTATCTCCCAAACAAAAATTGTTCCTTCTATGTTTTTATAAAATAGAAACCCTTCGCCTCCACTCAATAAAGCAAGTGATTGAACATCATGTTGTATGCTAATTTGATTGTCTTTATAAAAAGCTGCATGTAACTTTCTATCAAAGCCATGAAACATTGCTTTGGAATACTGATATTCATCTAGTCCAAAGTGTTCAATAACTTCTTCAAACGTTTCGTCTTCTATAAATGTTTTTTTATCCATTTTAGTTTTGTCGCGAAGACCATACATTGTATTTTCAGAGATAGGTTCTGCCTGTAGTTCTGAGATTGGAATTGTGACCGATAACTGCTCCCACACTTCAAGCATTCCTTCTTCATATTTCGTTGGCACTATCGTAAGTGTTTGACTGTCTTTTATGACCGGAAACGTGACAAAGGCATTTATTTTCCAACTCTCACTGCTTGATACATATCCATGTTCTATGTCATTCGCAAATGCTTCCACCCTTTTTCCGTTCATATCATAAACGTAAAACGAATCGATAGCAAACTCATTTGATTGACTCCGCATTTCAAGCTGAACATGGGTCGCACTTGGGGTTGTCATAATCTTTTTCACTGTAAAAGTTTTATCCTCTGATGCAACTGTTTGGTCCACTGTAAACTCTTTTCCGCCTTTTATTTTTTGAGCTGGCAATGAAAATGTCCAGTTTCCTCTTTCTTGAAATACTTGTGTCACGTCAAAGACGAATTCAAATTCATCTGGCAAATCAGCATACGTTGTTATCGTGCCAACGACAACGTCTCCAACTTGTTGTTCATTTCTAGATACGTTAAAAGGAAGTTGACCATCAATGAAGAGCTCGCTTTCTTGTACCGCAAAAGAGCCGTCGTATTCTTGATTTTGCGCTGGAATCATATAGCCAATTACAAAGCGAACTTCATCATAATACACATCCGTCAGTGTAATATCGATTCCTCGTTCGGACACAGTCTCACCTACATAAGTAATTAAATTTTGCGAATCGGCCGCTTTTAACCCTTCATCTGTAAAGGGAAGTACAGCCTCGATGTACGGTATTTTTGATAGCATACTTGCCATCGTTGTTGAGTAAAAACCTGATGTAGCCACTAATAAAAACATCATCGCCGCTGCTACTACTGTTATCGCTGTTCTAGATATTGATATTTTCCTATTCGATTGACTTGCTTCCTCAATCGCTATCTGTATTTTTTCATTCAATTCTATCTCAGGTATTTCAATGCGGTTTGCATCTTGTTTAAATTTTGTAAATTTATCCATTGGCACACTCCCCCTCCAATACTACACGCAATTGCTGCAATGCTCGATGTAGTGTTGATTTCACTGTTCCCTCTGGTATATCCATAATGGTTGCAATCTCTTTATTAGGCAAATCCTCATAATATTTTAAAATAATGACACTTTTGTATTTGCCATTCAGTTGATCTATTGCTTCCATCAAATCAAGCTGGGTATCGATTTCAATTGCTTTATCCGGAATCCATTCTAGTAAATCATTTGAAATAAACACGACTTTCTGTTTCTTCTTTAAAAAATCAAGCGCACAGTGAATTAATATTTTCTTAATCCATGCTGTAAACTGTGCTGGTTCTTGTAATTTGTGAATGGAAACAAAAGCTTTATATACCGTATCTTGGACGATTTCTAATGCATCTGTTTGGTTTTTCACATACAAAAAAGCAATGCGATATAATTTCTCCTTTTCTAGGTTTATTAAAAATTCAAATTCTCTTTTATTTCCTTTTATTGCTTTTTTCACTCGCTTTTCAACATCCATGTCCTTCCCCCTCTCCCTTCTAAGACTGTTTAGAAAGGGAAAACGTTCCAAAATCTTTTTTCTTTATCTATTAGTTATACAATAAGAAAGCTATTTTGTGTGTTAAACTATAGCAATCTAATCATATTGGAGGTCATATGAAGTTTTTCGTTTTCTTTATTATTGTGATTACTTCTTATCTTATTAAAGGCGCCATCTTTTATAGCTTACGGAATAGGTTTAACGAAAAGCCTAGATTGAAAAAGTTTCTCGAAATTATAACAGTCGGTGTCCTTATGTATATTTTTATTTTATTTGCGGCCTTTGCAGGTATTATTACAGATTAACAGTGTGGATGATAATATTGTTACGGACATACGTTCCGCTATTTCTACAAATGTGCCTATTTTTCAAGACCGTTCGGACATCTATTCCGTTATTACTATAAAAAAAGGAGAAATCACGCTCCAAAAGGAAGAATAGCGGAACAGGTGTCCGTAACGTGTAAAGAACGCCGCTTTTTTGCTCAAGTAACGGAACTGAGGTCCGATAGCAAACAAGTTCACTAGTACTCCATTTCCCTGCTAATGGTAAAATAAGATAACTAATTGTTTAGGTGGGATCCTATTGAATCTGTTTGAAAAATTATATTCTCTTATTATTTTATTCTCCGTCCTCATCGGTCTGATTATCGGACAAATTCAAGCGATACAAGCTCATGTTGAATTATTTATAGTCCCTTTATTAGTCGCCATGCTTTTTATAACATTTTTACAAATCCCACTCGAAGATATTGCCGCATCAGTTAAAAACATACAGTTCACACTAACGTCGGTTGTCATTAATTTTTTATGGACACCACTCTTTGCTTGGGCTCTAGCTTCAATCTTTTTATTCGAACATCCAGCCTTATATATTGGGTTCATCATGTTATTAGTTACACCATGTACGGATTGGTATTTGATTTTTACAAGTATGGCAAAAGGAAATGTTGCTTTATCAACAGCGATTCTACCTTTAAACCTACTACTTCAAGTTATATTACTACCGTTATACTTACTATTTTTTGCAGGAGCCACTGGGGCTATTGAACTTTCTTTTTTATTTGAAAGTGTCCTAATTGTGTTGATCCTACCGCTAACTTTAGCTATCATCATGAAATTTCTATTAAAAAAGAACAAGCAGCTATTCTCTAAATTCAGTGGATTACCTATTCTATTTTTAAGCTTAGCGATTGTTGCAATGTTTGCTTCACAAGGAAATGTATTACTAGAAAACCTAGAAATCATGTGGATGCTTATTCTTCCTCTCGCTTTGTTTTTTGTTATTAATTTTTTTCTTTCCCAAAAGGTTGGTGACAAATTACAGTTCACAACACAAGATAAAAAAAGTTTAACGTTAACAACATTAGCTCGAAATTCCCCACTCGCATTAGCAATTGCGATGACTGCTTTTCCGGATCAACCATTAATCCCACTAGTATTAGTCATTGGACCATTGCTGGAATTGCCGATTCTTGCCATGACCACACAAGTTTTATTAGTTTTTTCAAAAAAAGCGGATAAAAAATAAACCAGTAGAAAGTATTTCTCTAACCGGTTTATTCTTCATCCGCTTTATTCTCAAGATCGTCGATGACATCTTTTAACGTTACATTTCCTAATACCTTTTCCATCGCTAGTTGGGCCGCTGTAAAGATTGGTTCAATTGTGGCTTGAATGTTTTTTCCTACTACACATTTTGGATTTGGTTTGTCATGAATCGAAAATAATTCGTTCTCTTGCACAACATTAACTGCTTTATACACATCCAATAGCGTGATGTCTGCTACGTCTTTGGCGATTTTTGCTCCTGCTATACCAGGCCGCACCTCAACTAGCCCCTCCTTCTTTAACATTCCGATAAGCTTTCTGACGACAACGGGGTTTGTATTTATACTTGAGGCTATAAATTCA
Organism: Alkalihalobacillus sp. LMS39; assembly: GCF_022812285.1. Classification (NCBI taxonomy): domain Bacteria; kingdom Bacillati; phylum Bacillota; class Bacilli; order Caryophanales; family Bacillaceae; genus Alkalihalobacillus; species Alkalihalobacillus sp. LMS39. Next base: position 709,988 of record NZ_CP093300.1, on the reverse strand, counting down.
GATGAATTTCGCCCTTCTTTATTCATTTCTATTAATGTTAGTATGTGAATTCCAACAGAAAATCGACTGCTGATGGACATATGTTTACACCATCCTATATTTATGTGTTTATGGAAAACGTTAAGGCTATTATATCAAAGAAATTTATTGACAACTACATAACTTGTAACTAAAATAATTACATGTAATCACTTTAGTTACAACTTAAATAATAAGGAGGATTTCTCTATGAAAATATTAGTTACCGGAGCTACAGGGAAATTAGGCTCTAAAATTGTTGAATCATTATTAAAAACAATCCCAGCAAACCAACTTTCCGTTAGTGTTCGTCATGTTGAGAAAGCTGAAAGATTACGCTCCCAAGGTGTCGATGTTCGCCAAGCTGACTTTGATAAACCTGAAACATTAGACGCTGCATTTTCAGGTATTGACCGATTACTTATCATTTCCGCAGATGGGGATAATGAGACGAGAATTCAACAGCATGCCAACGCTGTTGCGGCAGCAGAACGAGCTGGCGTATCCTTTATTGCTTATACAAGTCTAGCCAATGCAACAGAAAGTAAAAACTTAATGGCACCCCCACACATTGCAACAGAAGCAGCGATTAAGAAAACAGGGATTCCGTATTCTTTTTTACGGAACAATTGGTATTTAGAAAATGAAATTGGCAGCATTCAAGGTGCATTGGCAGGTGCTCCGTGGGTTACTTCCGCTGGAAACGGTAAAGTCGGCTGGGCGTTACAACAAGATTATGCCGATGCTGCGGCTTCCGTTCTTATTGATGAAGGACATGAAAATACCATCTATGAACTATCAGGGCCCCTACTGACTCAAGAGCAGTTAGCTTCTGCTTTGAGTCGTGTTGTTGGCAAAGACATTCCCGTCCAACATGTGAATGACGATCAATATGCGGAAATTATGAAAGGGCTAGGAATCCCTGACTTTGTCATTCCGATTGTCGTTGGTATTCAAGAAAGTATTCGTAACGGTTCATTAGCAGTGGAAAGCAATGACTTTGAAAAAGTTCTCGGACGACCTGTTACCCCAATCGATAAAGCTTTAGAGCAAATTATTGAAACAATTCGAGAAACATAAGAAAAACGCGAGAGCGTCTTTTCATTTCATGCGAAGTGCGGAGCCCTGCCCTCTTTTGAAAGAGAACCCCAAGTGCTCTTCTTGGGGTGAAACGCGCAGGTGCGCAGCCTTCGCTCTTCTAGAATAAGCTTTTAAAGCTTCACTGCTATATCAAAATTTTTTATCTTTCAATAAAAAAAATCGCCTTCCTCTGTTTTGAGGGGACGATTTTTTGTTATCGTTTGATTTTATCGGACATGCATTCCGCTATTTTGGCAAAAACAGCCGATTTCGAGATCCGTTCGGACATCTATTCCGTTACTTCGGTGAAATTGGTGTAAAAGTAGCGAGATTCTGTTCAATAGCGGAACAGATGTCCGTTACGAATCCCAAACCCGCTTTATTTTTGAAAATAGCGGATTATATGTCCGATACGGTCTAAATGACACGCATCCTACTTCATTACGCCATCAAAAATCCACCACTGACACTAATGCATTCTCCATTCACAAAACTAGAATCATCCGACGACAGAAACGACACGACTGAAGCAACTTCTGCTGGGTCACCTACACGTCCAGCTGGCGTTAACATGAGTGCCATCATTTTAATATTTTCTGGCATGTTTTGTGTCATTTCCGTATCGATTTGTCCTGGGGCAATGGCATTAACTGTAATGTTTTTTAAGCCATTTTCTTTTGCCAATGTTCTTGTTAATCCGATAACACCAGCTTTTGAAGCACTATAGTTTGCCTGGCCCATATTGCCCCAGCTTGATGTCGAGGATACATTAACGATTTTTCCATACTCTTGTGCGCGCATGTTTGGAATAACGGCTTGGCATGTATGAAACATGCTCGTTAAGTTCACATCAAGAACCGAATCCCACTGGTCTTTTGTCATTTTATGAAAAAACGCATCTCTTGTAATCCCAGCATTGTTTACTAAAATATCAATCTTGCCAAACTTTTCATAGATTGTAGCAAAGACATCTTCTACACTTTCTATATTAGCTACATTACAAACCATTGGAACAACAGTTTCACCTGTTTCATCAAGTTGGGATGCCGTTTGTGTTAGCTTTTCTTCATTCAAATCAAGGGCGACAACTTTGGCACCATCTTCGACTAATCTTTTTACAATTTCAGCACCAATGCCTTGGGCGCCACCTGTTACGACTGCCACTTTATTTAATAACTTGCCCATCTCAATTCCTCCGCACTTCACAAAGACTTTCACCTTTATTGATTGTTATTTTCTTCTTCTCGTAGTGCTCGTCGTAATACTTTCCCTACCATTGTTTTTGGTAGCTCTTCACGGAATTCGTATTTCTTCGGTACTTTATAGGCTGCTAGTTTTTCACGGCAATAGTTATCAAACTCTTGTTCAGATACTTTCTCGTCTTCTTTTAGAACAATAAATGCTTTTACTGTTTCACCTCGATATGGATCCGGAATGCCGATGACAACACATTCCAATACTGCTGGATGTTCGAATAGAACTTCTTCTATTTCACGTGGATAAATATTAAACCCACCTGCAATTATCATATCTTTTTTCCGATCGACGATATAAAAATACCCTTTATCATCCATATATCCCATATCACCCGTATACAGCCATCCATCTTGAATCGTATGAGCTGTTTCTTCAGGGCGGTTCCAGTAGCCTTTCATCACTTGTGGCCCTTTAATAATAAGTTCCCCAACTTGACCTGATTCAACTTCCTCTCCCGTATCAAGTGAAATGATTTTGGCATCTGTATCTGGCCATGGTACCCCGATGCTTCCTGTTACCCGGTCACCACCCCAGACGAAATTACAATGTGTAACTGGAGATGTTTCCGTTAAGCCATACCCTTCTACAAGAACTCCCTTTGTAATCTTTTCAAACTGCTGCTGCACTTCGATAGGTAAAGGCGCTGAACCACTAATACAAGCTTTAATGGAGGATAAATCATAATTGCTTATTTCAGGGTGATTTAATAAGCCAATATACATTGTTGGTGCTCCAGGAAATAAAGTTGGCTTTTCCTTATCGATCGTTTTTAATGCCGTTTTCGGATCAAATTTTGGTAAAAGAATCATGGTCGAGCCCATATAAATACTTGAATTCATGACAACTGTCATTCCATACACGTGGAAAAACGGCACAATACCAAGCACTCTTTCTTTTCCGTATTCAGATTTATATAGCCACTCATTACATTGAACAACGTTTACAATTAAGTTCCGATGAGTGAGCATAACCCCTTTTGCTAGTCCAGTAGTTCCACCTGTATATTGCAATATCGCAACATCGTCCGGCGTCGTTTCAATAGATATTACCGTTGGGGATCCCGCTTTCATTACTTTCGTAAACGAAAGAATCTCATCTGAATATGGAACCTTTGTGTTCATCCCGTTTTTCTTTGCTACTAATGGAAAAAGAAGGTTCTTTGGAAACGGTAAATAATCTTTTAAACTAGTTATGAGTATCTTTTTTAACTTTGACACTTTTTTTACTTTCTCAATCTTTGGATACACCCAATCAAGAGCAATCATAAAGGTTGCACCCGAATCGTTGAGCTGATGCTCTAGTTCCCGCTCTACATAAAGTGGATTTGTTTGCACTACAATACCGCCAACCATTAACACAGCATAATAACTAATTACCGCTTGAGGACAGTTCGGTAGCATAATCGATACACGGTCACCTGACTGTAACCCTAGGTCTTTTAAGCCATTTGCTAGTTTAACCGTACTTTCATAAAGCTCTTTATAGGTTAACGTACTACCCATAAATAAAATGGCTCGTTGATTAGGGTTTTTCTTGTAGGCTTCTTCTAAGAAAGATACAAGGGAAGTTTCAGGATATTGAATCGTTGTTGGAATTTCTTTCGGATACTGAGTCTTCCACACTTTGTCTGCCACTACCATTAACAATACCTCCTTTATTTAGAGTGAATGAACAACCATTCACAACCTTACTACTATTATAGTGTAAGCGCATTCAGATTGAAAGAGAACTTTTGCATTTTTTAGAATAATAGAACTTCCTTTTTTTAACTCTTATTTATTACCACTCTCCTTTTTTTAAAGATGGATAATAAAATCACAACTGCCATACCCAACAAAAAGACGTAAAAATATGGACTATATACTACATTCATTAGATGAAACGGGGCTCTGTTTTCATAAACAGCTTTGAACCATACTCCTGCTTTCTCTTCCACCGCAATCGCTTCATTTGTTTCTATTCCTTCAATCTCATAATATTTCGTTCCCTTCGGATAGGAATTTGAAGCATTGCCATAATACCTCCCTGTCATATCGTTTGGTTTTGTTGTTACTTTGCCGATTTGTTGACCGATGAAACTTTCTCCCACTTCTTCCCCTGTCACTTGATATACATTCCCGTTCCACACTACAAATGCATATGCCCAGCTTAATGCTTGGACGGGAGGAGTTATCAAAACCATGAATACCATTAAGATCATTATCTTTTTTCTCATTTTCCTTCCCGCCTATAGTTTATTTTAAAAAAGCCAATTAAAGAACAAATCCAAAATAATAAACAATAAAGATGGCTGTAAACATGGCTTCTCCCAATAATACATATAAATCTAACTTTGTATTTTGTAATTCGGTTAACGTGTGGTACATAATATACACCCGTAAAACGATAAGAATACCAGCGACAATAAGCAAAGGTACATTACCGATCAGTACAAAAGCAATGATAAAAAGAATCCATTTGAAAATAAAAGCACCAATTACCTTCATCGCGAAAAGTCGCCATTTCGGAATCAGTTCAAGCTCAGATTGAAGTTCTGAATTTTTGAGTTCTTTTAATTGTTGTTTTGTTTTTTTGTATTCTAGTAAGCTACTTATATAATTCCACATTAACAATAGGCAATAACAAAAAAGAATGATATGCTCTGTTGTCCAGTTCATAAAAGTCATTAATTCAGCTCCTTTTACACATTCTCTCCTCTTTCATGTTAACATGTTTTACCAGTTGATGATGTAGTAAAAAAAGAATGCCTAAAAAGGTGGAATACTCCTTTTTAGGCAACCATTTTGTTTGTTTTTTTCCGTTCATAAGCAAAAAAGAACATAATAACCCCTAAACCTGCACAAATCATATACATAACAGAATAAGAAAAAAGATCCGCTATTGGCCCCATAATGACGCCTCCCAACGACACTCCTAAATCAGCCATCGCAATAAATAAACCTAAGAGAACATTTCGGTTTGCTTTTGGTAACACAAAGGACAAGTACGTCGTTAGTGTCGGGTAAAGAAGAGCTTGAGCAATCCCCATCAATACGGCTCCAACATAAAAGAAAAGAGCTCCACCAACAAGGGAAAAGCTGATGCTTTGAGCAGCTACCGTTAACAACAACATCGTGCCCATAATAAAAGAGGAATGCCATTTTCCATCTGATGGAATCCTCTTTCGTAGCGTGAAGCGAGCGAATACAACAGTCGCTGCTTGAAGCATGAGGTATATCCCTGCATTTCCTGCTTTTATTTCCATCGCATATAACGGAATAAACACAGTGACGGCTCCAAAAATCATCGAAGATACTAACATCAAGACACTGCATTTAAATAAAAATGGATTTTTGATTAACTGAGCAAAAAAACTCAACATTTTAACCTTCTCATTTGCGGCAGGTATTGGTTCAGTCTCTTCTTTTTCTATTTTCGCACTATAACCGAAAATTCCAGTCGTCATCGCGATGGCAACCATTATGACTGTAAAATAACTCATCCCACCTTGCCATATGCCTAATGCTAGGAGTGGTCCGATTATTCCAGGTAGATAAGAAAATAAGGAATAAAGAGATATCCCTTGAGAACGGTCTTTTTCAGGTAACGCATCAATAATTCCAATTTGTAATGCCATCGAAAAAAAAGCCGTTGATACTCCTTGGAGCATCCGTGCAATGAGATATCCTCCTAATCCCGTCATCGTATAAAGGATGAGAGCAAATCCATTAATAACTAAAATGATTCGTAACACTTTAATTGGACCATACTTTTGAATCATTTGTCCTGCCCAAGGACGAAAAAACATCGTTGTAAATAAATAAGCGCCCATAATCATACCAATCGTTGCGTTCGTTGCTCCTAATGATTCTCCTTGAAGGGGAATAATCACATTCAGCATGGAGTTAGCACTAAAATAGAGAAATACTAATACATACAGCCGCAAAAATGGCCAAGACATTGCTCCACTACCCATCCGTCTCCTCCTACAGTCATATACAAGCCATTAAAATGTAATAATGGCTTGCAACAAAGATTGTGCATAAGCCGATTGAACATCTTTCAAACTTTGAAGATGAACGATTTCTTCAATTTGTCCGTTTCTAAAAATAATCACCCGCTCACATAGAAAAGCAGCGGCTTGGACGTCATGGGTGATAAAAATATAACTTAAGTGATACGTTTGTTTTACTTGTTTTAATAACTCAAGAACTTGCGTTTGAACAGAAACATCTAATGAACTAATTGCTTCATCAAACACAATACATGCTGGTTCAGTTGATATTGCTCTTGCAATACAAACTCGTTGAACTTCTCCCCCTGATAACTCATGCGGATACTTTTTCCGATAAGACGGATTTAAACCAACCTGTTCTAGTAATTTATCAATTTTCATGTCGTGTTCTCGTTTAGTCTTTTTCCAATAACATAACGGTTCATACATCGCATCTTCTACTGTAAAAAAAGGATTAATAGAAGATTTATAGTCTTGAAACACAGCACTTAAATGGCCCCGACGGACTTTCCTATCGATGACGTTTTTCCCCTCAAATAACACGCTCCCTCGGTCTGGTTTTTCAATTCCTAACATTAGCCGTCCTAACGTCGACTTTCCACTTCCACTTTCACCGATAATGCCAAGACATTCCCCTTCTTGACATGAAAAGCTAACATTCTTTATGACTATTTGGCTTTTTTTTGAAAATAACACTCCACTTTTATATGACTTTTCTACATTTTTAACTTCTAGCAATGCTATGCTCTCCCCATCATTTTTTTGAAATTATCACTTAACGCCGCTCTTGTAGAAATTAAATATTTTGTATACTCATGTTTCGGTGCATTAAAAATAGTTTCCGTCTCTCCAGACTCTACGATTTCTCCTTCTTTCATGACGATAACATCATCTGCAATTTTTCGTACAACACCTAAGTCATGTGAAATAAAAAGAACGGAACAACCGATTCTCTCCCGCAGTAATATAAACTGCTCAACGACTTCATATTGTGAAATTGCATCAAGGGCTGTTGTCGGTTCATCTGCAATTAAGAGGTCAGGTTCTAATACAAGTGCCAACGCTATCATTATTCTTTGTAACATTCCTCCTGAAAGCTCATGTGGATATTTCTTTAAGATGTCACTCGGATGTTGCAACCTTACTTTTCCCATTGCTTCTATCATTTTTTCTTCGCACTCTGTTTTATTCCAGCGATAATGTGTTTGTAATGTTTCTCGTAAATAAACCCCAATCCTACTAGACGGGTCAAAAGCACTCATTCCATTTTGAACGATCATACAAATATGCTTGCCACGTTTTTTTCTCATTTCTTTTTCAGAAATCGAATTTAAGTCCAACCCTTGAAAGGCAATTTCTCCTGTTTGATGGAGCCATTGCCGATTTAATCTCATCACCGCTTTACAAGTGACAGACTTCCCACTACCACTTTCTCCAACAATCCCAAGGCATCGGCCTGTTTCAAGCTGAAAAGAACTATCTTTAATAATGACTTGTTGTGTTCGGCTGTCTACAATCTTTAAATGTCTCACATCTAAAAGAGTTTCCATTTATTTCGCCACCTCTTTTTTCAATCGTTTCATAGGAAAAAGAGATGTGTTTATTTCTTGTTTACTAGAATGCGCCAATGTCGGATCAACTGCAACTTGAAGACCATCCGCTAAGAAATTAAAAGCAGAAACAACAATAATAATGGCTAAACCAGGTGCTAGCATTAGCTCTGGTCTTGTAAACATCACTTCCCGTGCTTCATTGAGCATCATACCCCATTCGGCTTGTGGAGCTTGAATCCCTAATCCTAAAAAAGAAAAACCCGATATTTGTAATATCATCGATCCAATCGTACTACTCGAGAGAACCGCAACATCAGAAAATGTTACAGGAACAATATGTTTGTAAATGATGTGGGTATTGCTCATCCCAGCTGCTTTTGCAAACTTTACATATTCTAACTCTGTGTATTGCATTACTGATGTTCGAATAAGTCGGGCAAACCAAGCCCATTTTATTAAAATAAAAGCAAATAATATATTTTCAAGGCCGACACCTAATATTCCTACGATAGCTAAGGCCATCACATATCCTGGAAAAGAAAGCATTGTATCACAAGTTCTCATAATAAGAGCGTCCACTTTCCCCTTATAATAACCGGCGATAAACCCGAGTATTACCCCTATTAAAACAGAGATAAGAAGAGCAACGAGCACCGCTAACACACTTGGTCGAATACCGTAAATGAGTCTCGATAAGATACAACGACCTAAATGGTCATTTCCTAATAAAAACTCCCAGGACGGTGTGGCATAGCGAAGAGCCATATTAACTTTAATTGGGTCATGAGGGGCAAAAACAGGGGCAAACATCCCAATGACAATGGTGGCTATGATGATAATAAAAGATACCATCGTTACTTTATCTTGGCTTACTATTTTTATCAATCGCATTATAGGTCATTCCTTAGTTTGGGGTTCATTCCCGCATTAATAATGTCTGATATCATATTAAACAACACAAATGTGACAGCTAAAATAAGGACATACGCTTGAATAACTGGAAAATCACGACTTAATATTGACTTCACCGTTAAACTTCCTAACCCTGGCCAAGCAAAAACATTTTCAATGACAACAGTACTTCCTAAAATAATCGGAATCGCCATACAAAAAACAGAAACAGCAACTTGCATTGAATTTTTCAAAATATGAATCATGATTCGCGATTCAGTTATCCCACAAGCTCTTGCATACAAAACAAAATCTTTATTTTTATTGCTCAATACAGAACTACGAACAACCCGAAAGTAAATACCAGCATAGCTTATCGTAATGACGATAACCGGTAGAATATAACTTTGATAAGAGTGCATTCCACTCGTCGGCAGCAAATCGAGTGTGACAGAAAAGTACCAAATCATTAACGTCGCTAACCAATAAGACGGCATTGACGTTAACATAAAAGAAAAACCTCTTACTGTCTTGTCAACTAGTTTTCCTTCATATATTGCACAAACAACCCCTAATACAATCGATACTATGATAATGACAACCGACGATACGAGCGTCAGTTTCAACGTATTGATAAATGCAGGGCCTATAAGTGTCCAAACAGGATCATTGGTTACAAACGAATAACCAAAATCTAGCTGAAGGCTAGCTAATACCCAATGAAAATATTGAATAAAGAACGGTTTATCCATCCCTAATTCAGCTTTCGTTTGAACAATGAGCTCTTCTGTAATTTGAGGTACTCCTTGCGCTTGCAGGACAACCTCTGCCGGGTCTAACGGAGACAGATTAATTAAAACAAATGTCAAAAACGATATCGCAACCAATAATGGCATTGTTAGCACGATTCTTTTTATGATGTAGCCTAGCATCAACAGACTCCTTCTATAAAAGTGTAATGGAAGATATCACTTGAACATATCTATTGGGATGTCCCTTAAGAAAAACGCGTATCGTCTTTTCTTTCAAAAAAATAGAAACATCCCTTCACTTTTATTCAAAATACATTCGTTCAAATGGCAGCTCAAATTGTGTTTGCTTAAATTGAATTCCCTTTACGTCCTTCGGGGCAATAATCGTCAAACTTCCATTTGTTAAAGGAATAAACACAGCTTCATTATGAACGATCGTTAAAATATCTTCATAAAGAGCTTTACGTTTGTCTTCATCAGTTGAAACCATGACTTCATCAATCTTGTCGTATAGTTCTTCTGCCTGAGCTATTCCGCTTGTTGTATGGAGATAAGATGATTCTGTCATAAAAGCAGAAATCGTACTTTGCGGATCATAAGCAAGACCCCATGTTTGATTAAAAAGTAATTCATATTCCCCTGTTGCTCTTCGGTTCGAGATTGATGTTGATTCCTCTCCGTATATTTCTACTTCCATTCCAATTTCAGCTAATGAACTTTGAATAAACTCTGCTTGTGTTTTTTGAGATGAAGAATTACTGTCATAATAAAGGGTTAAGGCTAGACTCTTTCCATCCTTTGCTCTCACATGAGACCCTTCTTCTAATGTCCAACCTGCTTCATCTAATCGTTCTTTTGCTTTTTCTAAATCAAAACCTCGCTCTTTAAGCTCTACGTTGGCATATTGAATGTTTGGAGAAAATAAAGTATGTGCCTCTGTTTCTGTTCCATCAAAAATAGTGTTACTAATCGTTTGTCGGTCAATAGCATACCAAATCGCTTCACGAACCGCCGTTTCTCCTATTGGACTCTCATGCTTGCTACTATTAGCGACGATCATTTTCGTATTCATTGCTTCACTTCGAACTAGTTGAAATTCACTAGATTCAACTAATTGATTCATAGCTTCCACATTCAAACTATCTGTCCCCCGGTCGTCCGTAAACACAAAATTTATTTCTCCTTTTTGCAATGCTAGAAATGTCGTTTCACCTGCTGGCAAAACTTTTGACGTAATTTTCTTAATGCTTGGCTCCCCGTCCCAATACTGTTCATTCGCTTCAAATGTCGCATATTCGTCTACTTTATGTTCTGTAAGCATGTAAGGGCCTGTACCATGATAGCCATTTACACCTTCTTTCGTTTCCCCGTCGATAAAATCTTTTGGTGAAATAAATACATACGGTCTCGTCATCGATAATTCATGTAACGTTGGATAATACGGTTCTGTTAAAATAAACTCAACCGTATACTCATCGACAACATTTACTTCTTCAAGTTTAGTAGATAACCGAATCCACGAATGGCGTTCCGCATTGCTTTGGACAGCTTCTATATTTTGTTTTACTGCATCAGCATTAAACGGTTCTCCGTCATGAAACGTCACGTCTTCTCGCAAATAAAACGTATATACTTTGCCGTCATCTGAAATTTTCCATGATTCAGCTAACAACGGTTGAATTCCTTCTGCTGTATTCTCAACTAATGACTCAAAGACCATCCCTTGTGCTGGCATTGATCCAGTGTATAAGTGAGGATTCATATCATTAATATCATTTGCAGCGGCATAAACGATTTCTGACTTTTCGTCTTCACTTGAATCTGTTCCAGTTTCTTCTACTGTAGTACACGCCATCAATAAACCTAGTGACAATACAAACAAAAATAAAAGAGTTACAAAACTTTTTTCCACTATACTTCCTCCACCTTTTATAAATCGTAATGATTACTATTATTATCAAAGGTAAATTATAGCAGATTGTTCAACTCTGTCAATCTTTCCTCTATGAACTCTAAACGGGAGTTTGTGACTAAACAATTACACTATTGCTCATGTGACTTCCACGCTAGTCGATTTGTCTTGTTTTAGCTAAAAGCTATGTTCTTCTTGTTTTTTGTAGAATTGGTGGTACCTTTGAACGATTAGACAGAAAAAAGGCGCAACCAAAAGTTGCACCTTTTTCCTTAGAAAACTTTATATTTCATTCATACTACTAGTCTCTGCTTTTTTTAATCGAGTCTTTTCTTTCAAGCGAAGTGCGGAGCCTTCGCTCTTCTTGATATAGCTTTCGAATCTTCACTGCTACACCAAAAAAGCCGAACAAGCAGACATGTTATATTCCCATAAAAAAACCGCCTTAATTGTTAACAAGCCTCAAACAATTAAGGTGGAGTTCAGTACACATATTATACTTCTTGGTTGGAAGGTGATATTATAATAAATCCCAATCGATTTCCATGCCCCACTTTTTTCCAAGCTCTTCGATTTTATTTCTATAATCTTCATCCATTTGCACTACTTCTATAATTCTCTCATTATATGTATGATCATCTAGGTCAATTAGCCATTCCTTTTCAGCATGTAACTCAACTTCATATGTTTGAGTGTAAAGTTGATGAATTTCCTTTAATTCCTCATTACTGATATTTTCTCCGTATTCTTGAGATTGAGAAATTAACCGCTCAAGAGTAGGTATAATAACAGTTTCCGTCACAGTATCAGCCGGGACATTTGTTTCTATAAGTTGCTCCACTTTATCTTTTAAATGATTATACTCATTGGTAATTTCAGCTGTATCGACAAGATAATCTTCCATTTCACCAACATTACCTGTAATCGTGTGAATGATGGAACATCCAGATGCTACAAATAGTATAAATAAAGCCGTTATAAAAAATACAATTTTTTTACTCAATTTCTTACTCCTCCTGATTGTGTATATAATTTACAGAAATTACATTTTTATATTATAGTAGAACAATTCCACTATTGAAATAGGACTTAACTAACATTCAACAAAAATCTACAAATTTGATTATCAAATTAAACAATAAATTTAATAGTAAAAAGTTCCTAATCACGAGTTTATAACCAAAATGACCAAATGGAAGTTAAACGATTCCTTGCTGGAATAATATCTGAAATGGCAAATAAAAAAATTAGAAAGACAAGCCATGGAGTGAATCAACAAGGCAGTACTTGGTAGCATGACCAAAATATTAAAGAAATGAAAAACAAAATAGGATAGCGAACCTAGGAGATTGACTACAGTTGTCTGTTAGCCCCAAAGCCTCTCCTGCTTTACCGATACAACTCCAACAAGTCAGCAACATTTTCAATCGTTTCATCAGACTCACTCACGTCACCGAATCCGTACGCGGCATAGACAAATGGAATGTTTGCCCATCTGGCTGCTTTTACATCCCCTTCTGTATCTCCAATATAAATCGGACGGTTTAATTGATTTCTTCCCATTACTAGCTTTATGTTTTCTCCTTTAGATAACCCGGTCCTACCTGGATTCTCGTAATCTAAAAAATACTTACCGACATTATGAAAGTGGAAAAACGCTTCAATATACCCTTCCTGACAATTACTGACGATAAAAAGCTTATATTTTTTAGAAAGCGTATGAAGTACGTGTTCAACTTGGTCGTATAACTTTCCTCCAAGCTTACGTAAATAGTCGTTTTCCACTTCCCCACATTTTTGTAGGAGCTCTATTCGCTCATCTTCCTGCAAGTAAGGAAATAACTTTTGTCCAATTTCATCGATTTGTAGCCCCATTGAGCCATGTAAATCTTCAAGGGTAATTTTCTTTTGTACTTTAGGATGTTGATTTAAAATTTCATTCCATGCCATGAGAACCGTTGAACTTGAATCCCATAATGTTCCGTCTAAATCAAAAATAATACTATCCATCTACATTCCTCCACTTTTCTACTCATCATCTTCTTCCCTAAGAATCTCGTCTAAAAAACGCTCGCGGTGGTCTAGGAAGTATTTTGTTATTTGGTAATGGTCGGTTTCTTCGTAGTCTATCTTCTTTATCTCGCCAGAATCAAAACTAAGAATCGCAGCTTCAGGATAACCTAACAAAATCGGTGAATGTGTCGCGATTATAAATTGACATTCTCCTGTCGATGATAAATCATGGATGATTTTTAAAAACGCAAGTTGTCGTTGGGGAGATAAGGCGGCCTCAGGCTCATCTAATAAATAAATCGCTTTTCCGTTGAAGCGGTGCAAAAACAAAGAAAGAAACGATTCCCCGTGAGACTGTTCATGTAAAGACTTTCCTCCATACGCTTCCCATGCCCTCACCGAATCAATATGAGAGGCAAAATGATAAAAAGACTCTGCTCTTAAAAAAAAGCCATTAGATATTTTCGGTAACCATGATAGTCGAATATAGTTGCCAAGAGCAGATTCCGAAGCTTCGAGGTCATATGTATTATTTCTTCCACCACCAGCTGTGTTAAATTGGCATTTATAGGCAATCGCTTCAAGCAATGTTGATTTCCCTGAGCCATTTTCACCAACAAAAAAGGTCACATTCTTCTCTAAATGTAGTTGCTGGAAATTTTGAATCGCTGGAATTGAAAATGGATATTCGGCTTGATTAGGAATAGTGTCTTTAAGCATTTCAATTCTTTTTAAAAACATCCAATCACCTCTTTATTACCATTTATGAATATATGCACTTTGATAGTGTTGAAGTTTTGAAACTAATTGACTTGGTTCTTTGTCGATTACAATCAGTTTTTTATAGTCTGCCTTTACAAATCCTTGTTCAATCATATGGTCAAACAAAGATAAGATTGGTGAATAATATTCATTTACGTTTAAAAAAGCACACGGTTTTTCATGATATCCTAGTTGGGCCCATGTAAACACTTCAAACCACTCTTCTAATGTTCCTGTTCCTCCTGGCATTGCAATAAAGCCATCAGCATAATCGGCAATTAACGCTTTTCGTTCATGCATTGTTTTCACAACATGAAGCTCTGTTAACTGCTCATGTGCAATTTCCACATTTCTTAGTTTTTCAGGTATGACACCAATGACTTTGCCTCCTTTAGCCATGACCGCATCGGCAACAGCTCCCATACAACCAACAGTAGCTCCTCCATATACGAGATTGATATTGTTTTCCACAAGGACTTCTCCTAGTTTTCGCGCTTGCTCCATATAAACAGGGTCATTTCCTGGACTTGACCCACAAAAAACGGCAATTGTTTTCATCTGCATTTCCTCTCTTTCTATCTTTTGAAACTCCTACAATTATCACACAGGTTGAAATATTTAACAATTCTATATATAACCCTTCTCTCTTCTTTAAAAATCTAGTAATATGATGAGGTATCTTTTCCACTTACGGAGGGCTTAAGTTGAAATTAACAAACAAACAAATTTTTATGTTTCTATTCCTTGCCGTTTGTGTTGTTTCGTCTCTCTTTTTTGTTTTTCATAATTATTCGTTTTATGAACGACCTATTGCGAAAATCATAGAAACTCAATTGATAGAAACGACAGAGACGGTTGATATGTATAACAATGAGGACCAATTATATACCCAAAGCATCATCGCTGAAATAAAAAACGGAGAGTATAAAGGACAGTTGATTTCGTTAACAAATGAGTATTCATCTTCTCAAGCGTATGACCAGGAATACCGAGTCGGGAACGAGCTATTCGTTTGGATTGATGAAACGACTGTCGGAAGTGCTGAAATCACAGGCACTATTCAAGATGTGAAACGAGATAAATATTTATTGCTCGTCACCTGGATATTTATTTTCACATTATTGCTTGTCGGAAAAAAACAAGGGTTGTATTCTATCATTAGTTTATTTGTGAACGCTGCGATTTTGTCGTATGCATTAGATGTTTACATTAAAACATCAAATATTAGTTTAGTATTTATATGTGGAGTAAGTGTCATTTTATTTACTATCATTTCTCTTTTACTTGTAAACGGAAGGAATGAAAAAACATATGCTGCCATCGTTGCGACACTCATCTGTACCTTTCTTCTATTGCTCACTGCCTATCTCGTCATGTGGGCCACTGCGGAGCAAGGTCTCCGCTATGAAGAAATGCAGTTTTTAACTCGTCCACATCAAATGGTATTTATGGCGGGGGTGTTAGTCGGTTCGCTTGGAGCTGTTATGGATGTAGCGATAACGATGTCTTCTTCGATTTTTAGTTTGTATGAAAAAAATAACAACATCTCTGTGAAAGCAATGAAAACATCAGGAATGGAAATCGGTAAAGATATTATGGGCACAATGACAAATATTTTGTTTTTTGCTTATATTAGTGGCTCCATTCCGATGATGATTTTATATTTAAATAATTATGCACCCATTGGCTTTACCCTTTCGATGAACCTCTCATTAGAATTGGCACGGGCTTTAGCTGGTGGCATTGGAATTGTATTAACGATTCCAATTGGATTATATATTACGATATACTTCGTGAAAGTGAAGAGGGCGAGACGATGAGTGTAGTCACATGTTTAGCGATCATCTTATTTTTATTAATGGTGTGGGTCGGAGGAAAAAAAGGCGCCCGTTCTTTTGTTGCATTGTTTCTTAATTTTGCAGTCTTGTTTCTAACGATTCTTTTCATGTCCAATCCAAATGGTAATCCATTGTTGTTAACATTTTTCGCTTGTACCGTAATTAGCTGCATTAATTTATTTTATATTAATCGCTTCAACATCAAGACAGTCACTGCCTTTATCGCTACAGTAATCACAACCGTTATTCTCCTCGTACTCATTATTGTCGTCACAGATCATGCGATGATTCAAGGGTTTGGTGAAGAAGAAATTGAAGAGCTTAGTATCTTTTCTCTTTATGTCGGTGTAGATTTCGTGAAAATCGGAGCAGCCGTTATAATTATGAGTACAATTGGCGCCATCATCGATATAGCGATTTCTCTCTCTTCTCCGATGCGTGAAATCTATTACCACAATCCAACTATCCGGCGAAAAGATTTGTTTTTGTCGGGGCTAGCGATTGGACGAGACATTTTAGGGACGAGTGCGAATACTTTATTTTTCGCTTTTTTTGGAGGCTATATGGCCTTACTTTTATGGTATAAAGACTTGTCGTATTCCTTTGGACAGATTATTAATTCGAAAATATTTAGTGCAGAAATGATGACAATCCTTTGTGCTGGCATTGGCGTGGCATTATGTATTCCGATCACGTCTTGGATTACGGCCTATTTTTTAGTAAAAAAACGTGATGATGTTGAAGGGGAAAAATAAAGGAATCAAAACGAAGGAAGCTTAGTTACGGACATAGGTTCCGCTATTTCATTAAAAATAAAGCTTTTCTCACTTTTATCGGACATACGTTCCGCTATTCACCAGAAAACAGCAGTGAAAATCTGCGTTTCTGCTCACTTAACGGAACGTTTGTCCGTTAACATTTAGCCGACGCTATTTTTTCTTAAAATAGCGGAACATACGTCCGTTAACACCGGTGGAAACTTCTCTAAAAAGGAAAACTCCCATCACAATCGTATATATGACAAAAAGGCAATAAGATATTCCAAACCAATTCACCCATACATTTCCAACAAATGCGCTCCCTTGATTTCATATAAGTTGCTAGCGATATTCACGGTAAGAAAATAGCCGATGACTAAAAACAATAATATTTCCATTGACCGACCGATATCTTTTATAAAGGTTTTCAATGCTAACACGCCTCCCCTCATTTTAGTGTTGGAGGTTTCCTATGACGAGTTGCTTGTTCAAAGCTATAAGCAAGTTTGATTAGCGTACTTTCCGAAAAAGCTGTGCCGGCAAAAGTTACACCAAAAGGTCTGCCATTTTTCATATATCCTGCTGGTACCGCAATACTTGGATACCCGGCTTTTGCACAAATCGTTGACCCGATATAGGACGGGAATACAATCGCATCAAGCTGATGTTTTTGAAGCGCATAGTCCATTCCTAATTCTTGTGAAAAATAAAGGTCTTCAATTTTTGCATTCAAATACTCCGAGCTTTTTAATGCTGTTGGTAATTTGGCCCTTGCCTCTAATTTATCTTGACCATACTTTAAGGTTTGTTCTGAGAATTCCTCGTTAAAATGAATGAGTTCATTTACTGAATGCAAAGGCATATGAGATGGAAGCTGAAATAAATAGTTATCTAAGCTATGTTTTAATTCATAAAAGGACACGTCCCAGCTCCACTCTCTAAGAAAAGATGGAATATCTACATCTTCAATTAAAATAGCTCCTTGTTGCCTTAAAGTGTGAATGACGTCTTGGAATAACAATTCATCATGTTCTTCCGATTTCAAATAGCGTTCTGAAGCTTTTGTAAAAACACCAATTCTTGCACCGGCAAGCCCTAACTTTTGTAAAAAGTAGGAATATCTTTGTCTAGGTTTATATTTGCTTTTCATCGTTGCTGGGTCGTCTTTATCCATTCCAACTAATACTTCTAACATGAAAGCAGCATCTGTTACCGTTCTTGCAATTGGTCCTGCCGTATCTTGAGAATAGGTAAACGGAATAAGGCCACTTCGGCTGATTAAGCCAACTGTTGGCTTAATCCCTACTACTGAGTTTTGAATAGCTGGACTAAGTATGGAAGCATCTGTTTCTGTCCCGATTGCTCCTACTGTAAAATTAGCAGCGACTGCTACCGCTGACCCTGAACTTGACCCGCCGACAAAAAGGTCGCGGTCACCATAAGGATTAACAGTTTGGCCGCCTCTTGCGCTATAACCAGCCCACATTTCACTTGCCATTCCATTAGCCAACTCAGTCATATTCGTCTTTCCTAATATAACCGCTCCTGCTTGACGTAATTGTTTTACAAGGAACGCATCTTCATTAGCAAGATTGTTTTGTAAAGCTAGCGTACCTGCACTTGTATGCATGGCATCCTTTGTTTCAATATTGTCTTTTAACAAAATAGGAATTCCATGTAATGGCCCCCTAGCCCGTGAAACTTTTCTCTCCTCATCTAACGCTTCCGCAATAAAAATAGCATCAGGATTAATTTCCAAAATTGAATGAAGGTGGGGACCTGCTTGGTCGTACTTCGCTATTTGATGTAAATAATACATGACTAGCTGTTTAGAGGAGATTTCTTCTTTATCCATTGCAGATTGTAGGTCTGAAATCGTCAATTCATCCGTGAAAAATTTAGTAAATTGTATCTCCATTTATACACTCCTACTCTAAATATTGTCACATGCAAGAGGGCAATACATATATAAATACCCCCCACAAACAAATAAAAGTACCAATTACAGTAATTATAATGAAGCTCGTTACTTTGTCACTTTTCACAAGGCCATATACTCCACATAAAAGACTAGCGATTCCTAAAAAACTCTCAAAAAAACCGACTGAATACACAGTGAATTGCTCCAACATATAAAGTCTTACGGAACCAAAAACTGAGATGTAAAGAAAGAAAATCACTTGGCAACTGACTCCAACTATCAATGCTTTCTTTTCTCGCTTATGTATTTTCATCAGCTTCATTTCGATATTCAAGAATATCACCTGGTTGGCAGTCTAACGCTTTACAAATCGCATCGAGAGTTGTGATTCGAATCGCTTTTGCTTTCCCATTTTTTAAAATTGATAAGTTTGCCATCGTTATTCCAACCTTCTCTGAAAGCTCGGTGACACTCATTTTTCTTTTCGCTAACATCACATCGATATTAATTATAATCGCCACTGTTTTTCACCTCAGATCGTCAACTCATTTTCTGATTTTATCTTTAGCGCATTTTTCAATAACTTCTGAAGTATAGCCGCAAAAACAGCAATCACAATAGAGGTAAACATAACCAGGAAACCAATAATGGCAACTCCTGGGTGCAATGCATTTTGTGTTAGAAGTAAAATTGTCCCAACTGTATATAAGGAGGCAATTGCATTTCCACAATATTTAATCTTATTTAACGTACTCACCGATAACTCAGAAAAAGCAGCGTTTTTTTCAATATAATTCAGTAATTGCCAAGCTTGGTGCAATGCCATAAAAAAGGGAACAGCCGTTACATATAGTCCAATCAAAACCGGATATTGCAAATACGCAAATTCTGGTGCTTGTTCCGCTGCGCTCCTCGCTAACCATGGTAACCACAACACACATAATGCGACTACCGTCATCCCAAGCAAAATAATGACAATTTTCAAAAATAACGTTCGTTGTCTATCCATGCGTCACACCTCGTTTTAATTTTGTCTTTATTTTACATCGATATTTATTGTTTTACAATAAATATTTATTAAAATTTAATATTTATTGTTCGTAAGTTAGGCGGATCAGAAATAGTAAAAAAGTTCCCTTCTAGAAGAAAGAAAGGAACTCTTTTTGATTCGGTAGGGGGTGGATTCTGGTTTAGTTTGTGGTGTGTTTGTACTTAATATGGCAGTTTTGGTTAGTTGTATTTGTGTTGGGGCCTTCGTGGGTTCGATGAAGGACACTTTTTGTCTAATTTGTCCTTGTTTTGTCCTTCATCCCTTCGATGAAGGACACTTTTTGCTCGTTTTGCTTCTGTTTTGTCCTTCATCCCTTCGATGAAGGACACTTTTCGTCGGTTTTGCCTTTGTTTTGTCCTTCATCCCTTTGATGAAGGACACTTTTCACTCGTTTTCCCTCTGTTTTGTCCTTCATTCCTTTGATGAAGGACACTTCCGTCGGTTTTGCTTCTGTTTTGTCTAATAGAACCTCTCTATTGGATACTTCTTCTTCGCTTTTGCCCTTTACAAAAGGCTAATAAAAATCAATTATAAGTATCAACATCGACGATTTTTTGGATTACACCTTCTTGTACGTCGAAACTAAGGTTGACAATATTCGTTGTAACCTCAGTATACGAACTGTCTTTATAAGTAACTATTGTTGCTACTAATATTCAGCTCTTTAACGACATTTTGTCTGTCGCCTGAAAGTTCAAAACCGAATTTATTAAGTTTCCCTGTTACAAAATGAATGTATAGCTAAACCTAAAGTTATAAAAGGTAATATGTACCATAAAGAATCTCTCTCAAAAATATATTTAAATTCAGGTATAAACACCAAATATTTATTTATAAACATAAGCATAAAAAATGAACTGACCAATAAAATAGATTCAGAAACATTAATTATTTTTTTGTTTTTCATTTGAATATCCAACCTCCCTAATGAATTCTGACAAAAAAATTCATTGCATAACTCCTTTTCATTTTTCTAATATTATGACATTATGAAATTTTAAAAATAGAAGCTTATCACTTTATTAAAGCAAATCGCTTCTATTATACATTTTCCCCTGTTATTCACGGTACAGTTGTAATCCATTCGAAAGCTCAATCCCTCTTCGTAACGGTTTCATCTTCTTGTGAAGTGAAAAAGGTAAAATAAAAATTCCGCTGCCGCTCTCTATTATCTCTCTCGTTACCACTGTATGATTTGTGTGTCCCGTAATTTCTTCTCCTATCATTGCTAGCTCAAAAGGAGACTCTTTAAATACCCACTCTGCTAACTTAATGAGTGTTACATTCACGTCGTTTAACCACGGATTCAGATCCTTTGTTAGCGGATAGCGATAACAGTAAGCCTGCTCAAACGCAGATTGAGGGATGGATATATCGAGCCAATCTGATTCGTCATCAATTCTAGTCACCGCCATCATACAAGGCAAAACTTTTCCATCTAAAATATGAATCTCACCGTACCATTGATTCACGCTATTCCCTTCAATTTTCACTCGGTGTGAAATCGGAACAGCAACAATCTTGCTATTGGATACGGCAGCAAGAGCAGCATTTAATTTTTTATCATCACCAACTGGGCTGAACTCTATGGAAAGTTCATAATAGCCTCCACTCCACTGTGAAGATTCGATAACATCGTTTTGAATCATATCTCCCACTCCATCTAAATCTCGTTACACCATTAAAGCAACATAAAAACCCGCCGCAATAACCGTCAACACTATTCCTAACACTCGCCTCTTTTCTTTCATTTGGAGGACAAATCCAACTACCCATAAAACAAATAACAACATGAATTGCACTCTATATTCTGGTGTATCTGTTTCCGCAATTCCTGGCCCGCTCATCCAAAGTGAAAACAAAAGAACCCAAACTCCTGACAGTAACAGCCATGTATACCGAATAAACTTCATCAAATTGCTCTCCTCTCCCCATCTTGTTATGGAAAGTTTTTACTTTTGGAAATTATACCATATATAATTTTCAAATAAATGGTCCTTTTTTCACGCTATTTCCAAATCAAACAAAAAAACCTCCGCACGTACGAAGGTTTTTCCGCTTATTAAGAGAACAACTCGCGCAAGCGATCCCAGAATGTTTTTTCTTCTGGTGCTTCGTCTGTCTCTGTTTCTTGTTCTTCTATTTTCAAACTATCTGTTCGGATAACAAATTGGACTGAGTTTACTTTTTCATTTTTCGGAGATACAAATGACACGGCTTCGAAATCTGATTTATCATATTCGGCAATCATATTATCAATTTCTTCTTGCATTTGTTCTGGTAAGTCACTTGTTGATTCATACAATGTTCCTGTGCCATCTTGGAGTTCACCAACTCCACTTTCTAATTCTGTCGTTCCGTTTGCCAGTTCCACAATGCCAGAATGTAACTCACCATAAGAGTTTGATAACTCACCAACACCGTTTGTGTAGCTCACTAATCCCGAGTGGAATTCTCCATAGTTTGCTGACAACTGTGACAGACCATTTTGTAACTCAGCAAATCCATTCGTATCTCCCATCTCATCGACAGAAGCGGATAAACCGTTGGCAATTGTAGAAAGCGTGGTGCCCATTTCTTTTAATGCTCCACTCACATCTCGTAATGTGGCATCAACAGCTCTAAATGCTTCATTGAACTGATTATACGTCCTTTTAACAGATCGAGCTGCATTATATGTTTCGACTAGTTTATCAACAACAGTCGTATCTGCACCGCTTCCAATTAGAGCATCGATTTCTTCTCTCGAGATGTTATGATCTGGAATCCCCGATATCGCTCCATCCAACGCATTATATGCCATATTATAGTTTTCTCGCAGAAGAGCTAATCCATCAGCTGTTTCATTTAGTCCACCAGCGATTTGATTTAAACCATCTGCGACCGCAACAAGCTCACTCATATCAACATCATCAGCATCAGCAAGACTTTGACTTATCGTGGCAAGTGCTTCATCAATGGATTTCGATGCATTGACGAGTTCTGAAGAGCCTTTGTTTAATTCAATCATCCCGTTCTGATATTGCTGCGAACCATTTCGTAATTGCTCAACACCATCATTTAATTCCACAACGCCCGCTTTTAACTCACCAACACCTTCGTTTAACTGACGAATCGCATCTGTTAAAGAATCCATATCCTCTGTCATATTATCAATATCTGGCGGATCAATCGCCATGGAAGAAGGAACAGCCGCAATTTCAATCCCCTGCATCTCAAACTGGGTGACATCTGCTGCTAGATAATATTCACCATCTTGTTCAGGCATGGCAGTGAATGTCACTTGCTGATTTTTCCCGACATTAGCAATCATGCCATCTGTCACTTCGATATTATTAAAAATATCAGATTCAAGCATCACAGAGATTTGTAAAATATAGTTTTCGTAAAATAGTTGTTCTCCGTTTTCATTAGCGGTTGTTTGAATCGTCATTTCAAAATGACCGTCTTGATTGATCAGTTGCTCTGGAGCGATTTCTTTCCCATCTAACTTATAAGCAACCTCAATATTCCATGGTAGCTCGACGGATTGCTCGATATTACCTTGATAAAAAAATTTACCTTTTGAAGCTTCTATACGAACAACATCATCTTCATGCTCAAGTTCTGTTAAGTCTGTTAAATTTTTCACACTATCATACGGACCATAATCGATAATTGTTCCGGCTTCTCTTATATTTAAGTTGTTAACAACATACACTTGTTCAAGCTCACCTGTCGCTTGTAACAATGCATACACAACTTCATCCTTTGACGCAAGCTTGCCATCAGTTTGTTCCATTGTGCTCGTTCCCTCATCCTGACTTTCATCCGTTTGATTGGCTTGAACAAGAAATGACGGCAAGAGCAATAGAAGTGCAAGAACAATAAGCCATAACTGTTTTTTTCTCATCATCATTTCTCCTCGTAATAATTCGCATTATAAGTTGTTTTCTTAATGACTTTATCTAACAGTAACAACAGTGCTGGTAAGAAACAAACAACCATCACAAAAGCAAGTAAAGCTCCTCTTCCTAATAATAACCCAATCGAACCAACAATCGGATTCGTCGAAGTAATCCATAATATAAACCCGATACTTGATAAAATTGCTGCTGATATTGAAATTGAAAATACTTTTTCATCAAGTGTTTTCTTAATCGCGGCAATTGCCAGCATTTCTTTGCGGTTTTCATTGTATGCTTCGGTCAGTAGAATCGCATAGTCAACCGTGGCAGCGAGCTGTACCGTACTTATAATTAAATACCCGACAAACACTAAAGACGTATCCGTAAAATACGGAATTGATAAATTGACCCACACTGCTGCTTGTATTGTCACTAAAAGGACGACAGGAATCGTAAATGACCTAAACGTTACAAGAAGAACAATCGCTATCGTGACAACCGTCATCACATTTACTACAATGTTATCTTTTTCAACCGTATTTTTAATATCATAAAGGGTCACACTTTCTCCAAGACTTAATGCTTCTTCTCCATAATAAAGGGCGGCTTTCTCTTGAACTGCTTCGACAATGGAAAACGGAATGTCTCCTTCTTTAGCCGCATTCGTGTTAATAATAATTCGGCTATAATTCTCAGAGAAAAACTCATTTCGAATCGATTCATCAACATATTCTGGTGGAATTGCACTGCCTACCATCGAAACATATGAGATGACACTTGTAACATGATTAAGTTCCTCTAATCCTTGCACTAGCTCCATCTCTTTTGCTAAATCTCCATTTGGAACTAGCAATACAATCGGGGTCAATTCCCCAAACGCTTCTTCAATGATTTTAAAATCAGCGCCTGCTCTTGTATTCTCTGGTTGTTCACCAAGTCCATACGTAAACGTTGTATTGCTTTGTGCTAAAAAGCTTGGGAGTAAAATCACCAAAACGATAAGTAAACTCGGGATTCGAAACTTCATCACACGTTGGCCAAACCCTTGAAAGTTTGGAACGAAGCTCTTATGTTCCGTTTTATCCATCCATTTATAAAAGCATAAAGTTAATGCCGGTAGAAAAACCATGACACTAATAAAGCTTAACAAAATCCCTTTAACTAGATTCAACCCTAAATCAGACCCAATTTCAAAATTCATTAACATTAATGCAGTGAAACCAAAAAACGTTGTAGCCGCACTTGCTGCAATAGCTGGAAACGAACGTTTCATAGCAAGTTGCATCGCTTCTTCCGGATTGCTCGTTTTTTTCCTGTAATCCGAGAAACTATGCAACAAGAAAATCGCATAATCTAGTGATACCGCTAGTTGTAATATCGGTGCAACAGACTGTGTAACAAACGATACTTCACCGATAAATAT
Source organism: Alkalihalobacillus sp. LMS39 (assembly GCF_022812285.1). NCBI lineage: Bacteria > Bacillati > Bacillota > Bacilli > Caryophanales > Bacillaceae > Alkalihalobacillus > Alkalihalobacillus sp. LMS39. The sequence continues at coordinate 684,878 of NZ_CP093300.1, read as the reverse complement.
ATTCGTACCTAAATTAATAAGAACAGATACCCCAATCGCCGTTAAAAAGAAAATTGGCTCAACCCAAGAGGTTGTAGAAACGACGAGGATAATGATAATAATCGGTATAAGTAAAGCAGCCGCATACAAAGATTCTGTTCCTGCCATTTTTTGCGAAGTTGCCGTATCTAACGCTTCTCCTGCCATCGCATCGTTTTTACCTATGATTTCATAAATCTCATCTGTGACAGCAACTTCATTCCCTTGTCTTACACTAAAAGAAAATAATGCATTCCCCTCTTTATAATAAGACTCAACTGTATCTTGATCGGCCATTTCTAATGGTATTTTCAAGTCCATTACATTATCTAACCACATTACATCTGACACACCGTCAATAGCCGATAATTTTTCTTTAAAAATAAGTGCTTCTTGCACGCTCACATCTTGTAACATCACTCTCGTATTTGGTACAGAGGCGGTGAATTCTTCTTCCATGATTTCAAGCGCTTGAGTCGATTGAGCATCATCTGGCAAATAATCAACCATATTGTAATTGACTGATACAAAAAATTGCGCAATTGTTGCAAGGACTGCAATGATGGCAAATACGATTACAATCGCTTTTTTATGTTTAATAATTGTTGCTGCTATGCCAATTGTTGCTCACCTCTCTTGTATTATCTTCTTTTGCACTTTATCATTATATAAACACAGTGTTGGATATTCAACAAACAGTTTAATATAAAACGTTGAGTGCCCAACACTTTTGCTTAATGTGTTGATTTTCACAAAAGAAAAAGGGGGAATTTTCATTGAGTGAAAAATTAGATCGCCGTAAAAAGTACACTCGGATGGTATTGAAAGACAGTCTTATATCCTTATTAAAACAAAAACAAATTTCCGCAATAACTGTAAAAGAATTATGTCAGGTCGCAGATGTGAATCGTTCTACGTTTTATGCTCATTTTACTGATCCATATGACCTTTTACATAAAATTGAAGAAGAATTCATTGCAGATATGTACGAAACATTATGTCAATATAACTTTCACAAAGAAGAAGAATCCTTACAAATGACCGTAAAAATATTAGAATACGTTGCGACAAAACATGAACTGTGCCATATATTTTTAAGCGGTCAAAGCGGTACAGCATTCCAACAAAAAGTTATGGAAATTACAGAACAGTTTACAATGAAAAACTGGATGGAAGTTAATGTTGTAGATGACAAAGCTTCACAATATATTAGTTTACTCGTTGTGAGTGGCTGTATTCACGTCATAAAAAGTTGGTTAGACAATGGTATGGATAAATCAACAACAGAAATGGCTGAACTTATTAATCAATTTACAAATAAAGGACTAGCCTCGTTTCGTTGATAGAAAAATTGTTCAATTCATTATATAATATGGGAATCACCAACTGCGGAGGAAATCTATGAATACTATCGTATCGAAAAATAAAAAACAAATAATCTTAGTCGCTTTATTAGCATTCGTCGTTATTGCTTTTTTAATAGCAGCACAGTCTTATATGAGTTATGTTGAAATCACAACAGCAAGTAATAACTGTTACGACAATGGCGGGTTTCCTGTCGTTGAAAAGTCTGGTTTTAAAATGACGTATTTCCATTGTAATATGTAAGGGAAAAAGGATGTCCTTTCATTTTGTTCTCAAGGACATTCTTGTCTATGACCTTGAATCTAATTTGCCCATTGTTTCGGACATTTGTTCCGCTATTTCATGAAAAATACCCCACTTTTCAATTCTTACGGACATCTATTCCGCTATTCCAGCAAAAACCGCGTCAATAACACATTGATCAACTAAAATAACGGAACAGATGTCCGATAGTCTTCGAGAAATGTTACTTTTTATTAAAATAGCGGAATATATGTCCGATAGGGTTTCTCACCAGGGTAACTACCGCTCTCCTTCATTGCTATACTAAATTTTTCTTATCTTTTAAAAATGAGGTTTTAATATGAAGATAGACTTACCAAAAATACCACTTGAATTACCAGAAAAGAGATTTCATGATATTTTCCATGATGAATACTTTGAATTAGACACGTGTCTCATTCTAGATACTACGTTTGATAACGAAAACGTTAGCCGAGCTCACTTATCAAAAATGAAAATCCGTAACAGTCGATTTAACAACACCGATTTTAGTGAGATTGACGTTACGGATGTTATTTTTGAAAACTGCGATTTATCAAATGTCATATTCAGAAAAGCTTCCATCCACCGCACGGAATTCAAGAACTGTAAACTAGTTGGATGTGATTTTACAAAATCAAGAATCGGAAACGTTAAGTTTGACAATAATTTACTAAATCTTGTTGCCTATGGAAATGCCAAGTTAGAAAAGGTCATCTTAACTGAAAACTCACTCGTCAACGCTGATTTCTACGATTGTGTATTGAAAAAAGTCGAATTTAATCATTGTAATTTAAATGAAGCTAATTTTGAACAAACATCATTAAAAGGAATCGACCTTAGCACATCGACTTTCGAAACGTTAACGGTTTCAATTGAGGCCTTACAAGGATGTAAAGTGTCTTCTTATCAAGCCATGCAACTGGCAACATTGATGGGTGTTATAATTACTAATTAAATGATGTAACCTACTGCCCGCTTTTGACAGTGAACCACAAGACTCTTCTTTGGGTGAAACGCGCAGGTGCGCAGCCTTCGCTCTTCTTGAAATAGCTTTCAAAGCTTCACTGCTACACCAAAATTTTTAACTTTCTTATCTTTTAAAAAAGGTCCCAAAAGGCGCTAGTTCATGACCTTTTGGGACCTTTTAATCTTACAACTTAAACTTTGCAATACTTTCTTGCATTGTTTCTGATAGCTTAGCAAGTTCTTCACTTGACGTTGCTAACTCTGTCATCGAAGCTGTCTGTTCTTCAACAGAAGCAGAAGCTTGTTCAGAACTTGCCGCATTTTCTTCTGCGATAGCTGAAAGATTATCGATTAAATCAATAATATTATCTTTTTTCTTTTGCATGTCTTCACCAGATTGAGCAATTTGCTCCATAGCCTCTTTCATGACTTCAATTGCATCAGCAATACCAACGAATTTTAAATTTGTTGACTCTAAGCTTTTCACTTGTGAGCTTGTATTTTCATCAACAAGGTTCATTGTTGTTACGGCACTTTCTGTTTTATTCGTTAACTCTTGGATAATTGTGACAATATCTTCGGTAAATTCGTTTGATTGTTCTGCAAGCTTTCGAACTTCGTCAGCAACAACCGCAAAGCCTTTCCCCGCTTCACCCGCTCTTGCAGCTTCTATCGCAGCATTTAATGCAAGCAAATTCGTTTGTTCAGATATGCTTTTTATCATTTGACTTGCCGTAGAAATTTTTTCAGCACTTGCATTTGTTGTTTTAATAATTTCTTTAATTTCTTTAATTGATTGAGTGTTGACATTTGTTTTTTCAACTAATTCTTTCAAACTTGTCAACCCTTCATCTTTTAATGTCCTTACATTATCTGTAGACTGAACCAAACTTGCTACATAACGTTGATCTTCTTCAATTAATTGCCCTAGCTCCTGAACTTGTGCGGCACCTTTTTCCGTGTCATTTGCTTGACCTGTCGCACCAGATGCAATCTCTCCAATCGTACTCGCAACTTCGTGAGCTGCAGTTACCGCTTGTTGACTTGTCGCCGTTAGTTGTTGTGATGAGGCAGAGACTTGACTTGAAATATCTCCAGTCGATTGGATGAGTTCAACAAAGCTTTGACGCATCCTTTCAAGAGAATTTGTAATACGGCCCACTTCATCTTTTCGGTTTGCATACTTTTCAAAACGAGAATCTGTTGTTTTCGCTAAATCATAGTTCGATAGTTTATCAATTTCATTCGATACAGCAACTAATGGTTTGCTTATTGAGTTACTCATAAAGAATGTTGTAACAACACCGACAATTAAAAAGAAAACAATCACAACAAGCAATGCTATTTCTAAAACTCGCATACCAGCTAAAATTTCTTTTTCATCCACTTCAAGTACGATAACCCAATCCGTATTTTCAATTGGAGCAAACCCGACCATAATTTTTTCACCAGAAATTGTATGCTCACCGTAGCCTGATTCTCCTGTACTAATACGTTCTTCAAACAAGCGAGCTAACTCTTCTACATTGACCTCTTCGACTGGTTCACCATCTGGAGCCTCTTGTTGTTCTTCTGTGACTTCCGGAGTAGATTGTGGCTTCCCTAACTCAATTAAGTTCACTTGCATTTCTGCAAGAACATTATAAGGATGGGCTTGAAACGTTCCATTACGTTTTGCAATAAAAGAACGGACCGATTCATGTTCTAAATAAGTGATACTCTCAATTACATCTGTTAAAATCCCTGCATGCCTAGTCCCCATTAACGCACCAACGATTTCTCCATTGCGAACAACTGGTGCACCATAAATTAAAAACGCATTTTCATTAATGATTGTCACATCAGAAACAAGCGTTTCTCCACTTAAGACACGTTGAATATCAGTATTCGTACTTGACATCCCTTGATGTACAGCTTTTGTAGAATTTAAAGAAAGGCCATCTCCATTACTGTCAACGAAAATAAACGTTGAGTATCCAGCTCTTTCCGCTTCTTTTTCAAAGAACTGATATTTTTCTTCTGAAAATTCTTCCTCTAATAAATACGGGTTTTCAGACAATGCTTCCATATAAAACATTTGTCGTAATAAATAACCATTTACTAGTTTCGAGGCCTCAACTGTAGCCCCTTCTATCCCTCGATTTGCTTGGTCTTTTATTGTTATTGTACTAAAAAACGAAGCGATCGATCCTAAACCAATTACCGTTATTAATATAAGTCCAGTAAAAAAAACTAACATCCTAGTTTTTATCGATTTCATTTTCTTCCTCCATCTACATTATTTATAAAAGTTTTATCAACAAACTTAATATCAAAATAGTAACATATGCTCATATCAAGTTCAATATCATGTCTTAATTTACCATATTCCGTGTCGAATAATGTGGAAATATATACTATATTAGTTTTAAAGTCCTAAGCAAAATATCTCTCTCAAAAAAACAAACGGGACTCTCTCGAAAAGTCCCGTTTGCTTTTATTTACTATTCTCTTTAAACCACTCAACAACCTTTGTCACTTCAGCCCGGTGGTTCGCTAATTGCTCTTTGTTCAGTAACCCTTGTTTTAACGTTTTTTCAAAAAAAGAGCGTACGATAGGTAAAATTTCATCGAGAGATAACGTTCCACCGATAAAATCATGGTCTGCACCTTTAATTTCCAAATACGTAGAATTCGGCAAAGCATTATGTAAAAGACGTGATTGTTCAACAGGAACGATTTCATCATAATCTCCATGAAGGAGCAAACTAGGAACTGGATTTTCCTCGATGTATAAAATCGGATTTGTTTTTTTCGCGCGCTCTACATTTTCACATAAGCTTCCTCCAACAAATTTCGCTTCAGGAGAATTCGGTAAATCATGCCACGTTCCCATTGATAACAAATCTACTGGTCCCGCTAACGCACATACTGCCTGGACTTCATTAGATGTTTTCGAATTAGTAGTAAATTCGTTATGGTCTGCACTAAAAGCCGCTAGTGTCGCTAAGTGCCCACCTGATGAGTGTCCCCATAACCCAATTCTCTCTCTATCAATTCGATATTCATCTGCATGGTCTTTTATCCAAGAAATGGCTGTTTTAATATCTAATAACGGAGCAGGAAAAATAGCTTCTCCACTTAAGCGAAAGTTTATGTTCACGCAGACAAACCCGTATTTTGCAAATGAGGCATTCCACTCCCCACCAACTTTACTTTTATCACCTGCCATCCAGCCCCCACCATGAACATAAATAATAGCAGGAAAAGTTTTCTTTGATTTTGGCTTTACAATATCAAGCTTCAGGGTCCGTTCTTTTGTCTCACCGTATACAAGGTCAACTATTTTTTCAGTTTCATAGATTTCCATAATACCCCTCCTTTTTTAGTTCAATATTAATTGAACTATATTTACTTGTCAACATCTGTTAAACTATTGTTATATTTTTAAAGAAGGTGATTATATGAACGTCTCATTACTTCATTCACTTCATTATGAAGTGTTACTAAGCTTTTCTTTATATAAGCGTCAAACACATTTAAAGTATCTTACTATCTCGAAAGAATGGTATGAACAAACAAAAAAAAACATCTCATCCGAATTACATGATGAGATTATTTCTCTAGAGGACCTAGAATTCGAAGACTTTTCCGTTTTTCTTATTGAAGAAACTCCGTACAAAACTGACTTTCACGCCTACATGAATTGGCTATCGAAGCTTTCTGTTGGGGAGCTCTATGAAATAATAGCTCCTTTTGCTACGAACAAAAAGAAAATTCCTCCCAATTTAGATAAACGTCGACGATTACACGTCTCCCTTTTATCTAAATGGTATAAAGAGTATTTTCAATCCATCGAACATGAAATCGGTTTTATCATACAAAAAAATGTTACACAAGCTACGACTATGGATTTTTCTAAAAATACCTATCGAAAAATTGAAGCGCTCTCTAAAGGGCTTGTTTTTGATAACTATGAACTTACAAACATAACGCTCATTCCAACATGGCATTTCCGGCCTTTATCTTTGCATGACATTTTTGGCAAAAAAGCATTCATCACATTTCCTTGTGCTTTACATGACGAACAAGAAACATTGCTAATTACCAAAGCATTAGCTGAACAAAAGCGGTTACAGATGATTCAACATATAAAAACAGAAGAAAAGACATTTACCGAACTAGTCGAGGTAATGGGAATGACGAAAGGAAATATCCACCACCATTTGCTTTTATTACGTTCAGCTGGTTTGCTTAGAATGCGTCCAAGTAAACAAGATTATTTCCTTTATCAATTTCGAAAAGAACGACTGAATGATTTATCACACTATCTTTCATAAAGTTCGACGTGAACCGATTCTCTAGCTTATTGACAATTGCCTGAAACAAAATGCAGTTAGGTTCGTCTATATTTCTAAACAAGGAGGGATATTGTGATGACAAGGTTTAGTTGGATGTTATTTATACTGTTATGTTTCTTAGGAAGTGCTTGCTCAAATCAAGCTATCGATCAGGAAAATATTAATTGGGACATTCGCGATTCATATGAAGAAAATGGGGAAACGCTGCTTCAAGTCTATCCAGACACAGGGTTAGTAGCGGGGGAATCACTCGGATATCTGTTCCACTTCACCGCACCGTTCGAAACCTTTAAAGGAAAAGAACTAGCTATTTATCTACATAATAAAGAAACGGGAGAATCTATTATTGCTGTAGCCCCTAAAGAAATTTCTGAACCACCATCGGGTTATTCCTCATTAGAGCGTTATACTGCTTATATTGAAGTTCCTTACGGCGGGATTTGGCGTTATGAGGTTCGTCTCGATGATAAATCGTATGCAGATATTGTATTGGATGTATACGGTCGGAACAGTTTAATACAAATAAATGAATAAAACAATCCCGATTAATAATCCAATTTTATAGATAAACCTTCCCTTGCTCTTCTTTTCTTTCCACTCTTCGTGAACAAAAAATATGAAATGTGGGAGCGAAAGAAAGAAAGCTATGATAAGGAGTGGCTTTATTTTTAAAATTAACCCTGAATAAAATAAGAAAACCCCAATAATCACTACGCTCAATTTCAAAGCTTCGGTTGGTGTTTGCCATTCTGCTTTCAATTGCTCTTTTTCACTTGGAGACATTTTTTTAATTAGGTAAATATAATAAATAATACTAATCAGTGTGATAATCAATAAAAACAATACATTCTCCATACTATCTCCATTCACTCTGGCATCGATTTATGAAAAGATTATCCCACAGTCACCAAGTTACAAAAATAGGAAATTAAGAGTGACTTCTAACAGAAAAAATCTACTGCTAGTCGCAGTAGATTTTTTCTGCTTTTATTACACTTGCTGGTGCTTCTCAGTTCGTAGTCTTTTCGCAGCAGCTACCATGTTTTGTAAAGAAGCAATTGTTTCTTTTTCTTGCCGTGTTTTTAATCCGCAATCAGGATTAACCCAAAATTGCTCTTTCGAGATAACAGCTAAACTTTCTTGTAAAATGACGTCCATTTCTTCCACACTTGGGACACGTGGACTATGAATATCATACACTCCTAAACCGATACCTAGTTCATATGGATTTTCTTTTAACGATTCAATGAATTCACCGTGACTTCTTGATGTTTCGATCGAAATCACATCTGCATCAAGATTACGAATAGGTTCAATAAAATCATTAAATTCGCAATAGCACATATGTGTATGGATTTGCGTGTCATTTTTCACACGAGAAGTTGCTAATTTAAAAGCTTGAACACTCCAGCTAATATAGTTCTCCTCGTTTTCTTTCCGTAATGGTAATCCTTCTCGTAATGCTGGTTCATCTACTTGAATAATCGATATGCCTACATCTTCAAGTGCTTGAATCTCTTCTCTTAATGCAAGTGCAAGCTGATAGGCTACTTGTTCTCGGGATAAATCATCTCTCACAAATGACCAGTTCAAAATTGTAACCGGTCCCGTTAGCATACCTTTGACAGGCTTTGTTGTCCTTTGTTGTGCTTCTAGTACTTCCTTAACTGTCATCGGTGTTGTCCATTCCACATCTCCATATATAATAGGTGGTTTCACGCAACGAGACCCGTAGGATACAACCCAACCATTTATTGTAAAAGCAAAGCCACTTAATTTTTCACCGAAATATTCGACCATATCCGTTCTTTCAAACTCGCCATGAACGAATACATCTAGACCGATTTCTTCTTGGATTTGAATCCATCTTGCTGTTTCCTGTCTTACGAAGTCTGCATACGCATCATCGGTAATTTCATTTCTACGCCAAGCGGCTCGCGTTTTTTTCACTTCAGATGATTGTGGAAAACTTCCGATCGTTGTTGTTGGAAAATCAGGTAATTGCAATTTCTTCTGCTGTAGTGCACGACGCTCTTTATAATCCATCTTCCTTGTAAAATGATGTGGCTGCACTTCTGAAACAAGGGTTTGAACTTGCTTATTATTTCTTGCTTCATGTTGAGCTAATGCTTCGGTCGCTATCATGCTTTCAGATATTTTTTCCTTCCCAACCCAATTTTCATCACAAATATAGCTTGTTATTTGAGTAAGTTCCAAGATTTTTTCATCCGCAAACGATAATGCTTCTTTTAATGTGTTGTCTAGTTCTGTTTCACTTTTTGTTGTGACTGGAACATGTTGTAAGCTACAAGACGACTGAACCCAAACATTTGTGGCTTGACTTAACGAGAGCACGGCCTTTGTAATCATTTCTTTTTCAGCTAAATTCGCTCGCCAAATATCGCGACCATTAACAACTCCAATTCCTAATACTTTATCTTGTGGGAATCCGTATTTTCGCAATGAGGCCATGTTTTCTTTTCCACCGCAAGTAAAGTCTAAACCGATTCCTGCAACTGGTAATGAAACAAGTTGTTCATACGCTGATAAAGCTTCAAAATAAGTTTGTAACATAATGTTAGCTGCTGGTACTTCATGTACGAGTTGCTTATATAGTTCTTGTACTAATTTCACATCTTCCTCTTGTAATGTGAAGACTAAAGCAGGCTCTTCAATTTGAATCCACGTAGCTCCTGCATCAACTAACTGTTGCAATATTTGTGCATAAAGAGGCAATAGCTTTAAATAAAAAGAAGGTTTTGATTGTTTTGTGTACCCTTTTGCAAGCTGGACAAATGTATATGGCCCAATTATAGTTGGCTTTGTCAGAATTCCTAGCTCTTCTTTTGCCTCTACAAAAGAATCAAGAATATAGTTTCGTTGTAATGTTAAAGGTTTGTCTTCATATTCAGGTACAATATAATGATAGTTCGTGTTAAACCATTTCGTCATTTCACAAGCGACAACATCATTCGCTCCTCTTGCCATAGCATAATATAATGATAGATCGATTTGTTTTCCGTCCCACTTATACCGCTCCGGAACTAACCCAAACATGACAGCTAAATCAAGCATCCGATCATAAAACGTAAAATCACCAACCGTAATTAAATCTAGTCCTAGTTTTTGCTGACGTTTGATTTGATTCAACCGAAGTTCTTTCATTGTCAAAAGAAATGTTTCCTCGTCCATGTTTCCTTTCCAATACGATTCGACACAACGTTTCCACTCTCGCTTTTCTCCAATATATGGATACCCAATCGTGGTGCTTAATAAATTCATCTTTCATCCTCCCCATGTTCATTTTTATTACATATTCCAAATACAAAAAGCCATCTCCCGCAATAGGAAATGGCTTTACATTCAAGTTAAATGACGCATAAATAAGCATGCTTAATGAAGCATCGCAATCTTAACTCGTCTGTCGTACAAATGAATGGCACCACCTATTTCCACGTAGGTATTTGGTGTGTACTAGAGATTGGCAGGTCTCCTGGCTTATCATCAACGCTCCTCACTCCTTCCCGTCCTTGGACAGTGGTTTATGTGGTTCGCTCCGATTTACAGTTGCGGGACAGCGACGGATTTTCACCGTTCTTCCCTTTTAAGCCAAACCGCAGCTTGGCACCAACTCTTACACGATATGTAATTTTTATTACTATACCATACAGATTCTATAAACGTACAGATTTTTCTGAAATATATTCATAACCTACGATATAGACACTGTATCAGCTTTGTTCTTTTTCACTTGTTGTTTCATTTGTAACATCTTCACACCGAACACTATTTTTATTAGACCATCTATTAAAGCAAAAATAAGAAAAGGGATACTAGCAAATAGTAATCCTGCCGCTGCGTTTATCATAGTCAAAGCAGCTAACCATAGCATCACTTTACCTTGTGAAAAATAAAAGCCAAAAAAGTGAAAACCTACGGCAAGGAAAATACATAACCATAGTAAACGCAAATCACTAAAACCAATGAGCCATCCACATAATGTACATAAAATTACATTTACGATAACAGAAAGGTTATCCATTCGGTCTTGAAACTTTGAACTTTTCCCATAAGCAAGTTTGCGATTAACATAAGGAAAACTAAATATTCCAATATAACCAATAAAAAAACCAAACCCAAGAATAAATGGCTGTATTAACAGCTCTCGTCCAAGAAGTGCAGCAACAATAATAATACTTCCGATATAGAAAAGCCATACCCCGCAAGTTCTTTGAGTATTATATTCGACCACTGAAGACACGTTATCTCCCCCTAACCTTAGTTACTATTACTTTAACATTAATTTCCTTTCATTTGTAAACATTTACTAAATTCCACTTGCCTCCCCCCCTCCTAAGTGCTACAATTTACGTACTGAATGAGGAAAGGAATGATGGGTGGCCGATGTATAACTAATCATTATTTTTAGAATTTGAAGTGAAAATTTCGAAGGATTTAAATAAGGGATTAGTCTGCCTATTTTTCTATTACTATCATAGTATGCTTCTATCGTTTATTTACTATGGATAAAATATGACTAATCCTTCCAAATGAATTGGGAGGATTATTTTGGTTCTCCCTTGATTAGGGGATGTTATAATGAAGGAATTACTACGATTACAAAATATATCAGTTGAAATAAACGATTTTGTTCTTTTTGAAAAGGTAACAGCTAATGTTCAACAAGGAGACAGAATTGGGATTATCGGGAAAAACGGATCTGGGAAAACAACATTGCTACAGCTTTTACACAATGAGCTAACTCCTACCAATGGAGAAATCAATTTTGTTCAAACCGACATTATGATTACAATAGTCGAGCAAGAAACAGAAACATATACGTTTTACGATATGACTCCACAAGAAGAAAAATTGTTAGATAAATGGGCTGTCCCCAATCATGATTTTTCTAGCCTGAGTGGTGGAGAAAAGCTGAAAGCAAGACTCGCAAAAGGGTTCGCTCACGATACAGACCTTCTATTATTAGATGAACCAACAAATCATCTTGATGAACAAAGTGTTGAGACTCTGGCAAAGTACATGAAAGACTTTAAAGGGACGATAGTGTTTGTCTCCCATGACCGCTACTTTTTAGACCTTATAGCCACTAAAATATGGTCGCTCGAAAATCAAACACTTTTCAGTCATAAAGGAAATTATTCAAGTTATATAGAAGCCCGAACAGAACGAAGACAAACTCAACAGCGAGAATATGAGAAACAACAAAAACGAATCGACCAAATTGAAGGTCAAATCAAAGAATTGACATCATGGTCAACTAAAGCTCATGCACAATCAACGAAACAGGAAGGGTTTAAGGAGTATTATCGTGCTAAAGCAAAGCGGATGGACACGCAAGTAAAATCGAAGCAACGTCGACTTGAAAACGAGTTAAACAAAGCAAAAGTCGAACGACCTGAAGATGAATATATCGTTACGTTTGCAATGAACGCAAAACAAAAGCAAGGGAAACGTTTTTTAGAAGTGAAACAACTTAGGAAATCGATTAACGAGCGACTCTTGTTTCAAGACGCTAGCTTTACGATTGGCCATGGCGAAAAAGTAGCCATTATTGGGCCGAATGGAAGTGGAAAAACAACGTTACTGAACTTAATCACGGGTGCAGACAAAGCAGATGACGGTGTTATTTGGATTTCGCCATCAGCAAACATCGGCTATTTAACACAAGAAGTGTTTGACTTGCCCCTTGAGCAAACACCAGCACAATTATTTTATCAAGAAACGTTTGCTGCACGTGGCCACGTTCAAAACATCATGCGTCATTTAGGATTTTCCGCAACACAATGGACAGAGCCTATTTCTCATATGAGTATGGGAGAGCGTGTGAAATGTAAGCTGATGAAGTTCATATTAGAAGAGAAAGATGTACTGATTTTAGATGAACCAACAAACCATCTCGATTTAGCCTCGCGCGAGCAACTAGAAGACACATTATCCCAATATCAAGGGACATTATTAGTTGTTTCGCATGACCGATATTTTATTGAAAAGACAACGACAGCAAAACTCGTCATTGCAAACGAATCTATTCAGAAAAAATTACAAGAAAGTGCGCCGCAACAAGATGAGACGGAACAACTACGGCTTCAACTTGAAACCGAAAGACAAGAGGTGTTAGGTAAATTAAGCTTTCTCACACCAGACCATAAAGACTATAGTCAGCTCGATCAGCGCTTTAACGAATTAACACTACAAATTAAACAGTTGTAAGAAAAACGCGGGAGCGTCTTTTCTTTTAAGAAAAACTGAGTGAGGAAACCCACCTCACTCAGTCCTTTTTTGTTTCCTGCAATTCTGAAAGCCTGTACTCTACTCCATGTAGCCCATTATAATACTCAGGATACACTCCTCCTCCACAAGTTTCACAGGAAAACATTGGTGGTGTCATCGGTTCGCTACCGTCCGTTAAATCAAAATCTCTTACCACATCAAAAGTATCTTTTCCTTTTCATGGCACACTAAACAAACATAGCTGATAGAAGGCTTCTATTAGACACTTCTCTCCGATTTTGCTCTTGTTTTGTCCAATAGAACCCTTCTATTAGACATTTCTATCCGATTTTGCACTCGTTTTGTCTAATAGAACCTTCCTATTAGACACTTCTCTCTGATTTTACTCTTGTTTTGTCCAATAGAACCCTATAACACACAATTCAAATGCCCTCCATTAAGAAAAACGCAGGATCGTCTTTTCTTTTCAATGCTTCAATGGAAAAGGATAGCTCTGAGGAAGAGCTATCCTTTCTTTATGCTTGACGTATTGATGCTAACGGACATCAATTCCGCTAAATTCAAGAAAACAGGCGATTTTATGAAGCGTTCGGACATCTGTTCCGTTATTGTTCATTTCCCGCAGTATTTCCTTTCAATAATACCAGAATAACGTACTGTATGTCCGTAAAGTCTTGCTAAACCGATAAAATCTCTATCATAGCGGAATAAATGTCCGTAACTAAATCAACCACGGTGTTCCGCTGCCATCGCGACAGCTTTTGTTTCATGAACTGTACCATACGGATGTTCAGGCGGTGCATATATAGAGTATAGCTTCAAAGGAACATTGCCTATATTCGTAAGGTTATGCCATTTGCCTGCTGGAACTAAAATGACATCATCATTAGACACTCGTTCTAGAAAATTTAAATGATGCTCGCTGTCGCCCATTTGCACAAGCCCAAGTCCATGCTCAACCCGGAGAAATTGATCGACATCTGGATGTAATTCCAAGCCAATATCATCACCCACATCAATACTCATTAATGTCACTTGCAAATGCTCACCTGTCCATATGGCTGTTCGAAATGTGTTGTTTTGTTTTGTCGCTTGTTCAATATTGACAACAAAAGGCTCTGAGCCATAATCTGTTTTTCGAGTTGAATCGGCTCTATTACTACGAGACCTGTAGTCCACCTTCGTTTGTTTTAATTTTTGTAACCCATCTTGAAATGAATGAAATACAATCGGCTCAAATTGAAAATCAGGTTGTCTTCCCGTTACCGTGACATAGTGATTAGTCGCATCATTAAGTTGTTGTTTTTTCTCTTCCATCGTCTCAGTAAGCTTCTTTTTTTGATGATGATTCGGTGCGATTTGTGCTAACCTATAATATAATTCAAGTTCTTCTGAATCTTGCTTCAAGCGGTAAAGCAATGGATCTTCCATACTAGGCTGAGTCCAATCATCATTTCCATTTGACCATCGTTCGTAATACACATTTGTCATTCCTTTCCAATGTATTCACACTTATCATATGCCTACAGAAAGAGAATGCGATTCAATTCCCTAAAATACTTACTCTAAATTAACTTCCACACCTAATTCATCATAAAGGGTGATGTTTTGCATATATATCAACGCATCTTCTTTATTTTCAATTTTCGGATAAGCAAGTTTCATAACTCCATCTTCAGGTTGACTAAAATATAGTGGTTGATATAATTCGTCTTTGCTTTTGTCATACGCGTGCATCATTTGAAACGGAAAGTGCCTCATCTTGTTTGTGACTTCCATTGTAATGACCGTTTCAGTTTCTGTATCCTCAACCTTTACAATTTCCATTGACGTATCATTTATCATTATCTTCTCTCCATGTTTTAATTGCATTTGTTTAACTATTTTTTCCTCGCTTTGCGAATAAGGGACAATGTAAAAATGGTTTGATCCACTGTCTTTACTCATACGAATTTCTGATTGATAAGAAGCATATTGATGGGTAACTTCAGAATAATCTTTATACGTTGAAACACTAAACAGTTGTGGCCATTGATAAACAAAACCATCTTCCTCTTGACCTACAACAACAACTCCATAGGTTTGATTTAACTTAAAGTCATCAAAATGGTCTTCTATTATTTGTTGAGTTTTCGCTGTCACCGTAACTTGAGACGGTGTAATCGACACTTGTTCAACGATAAATCGATCTTCCGCGTGTTCGCTTTTCGCATAAACATCTTTAATTGTTTCTTCTTTATTTTTCGTTACTTCAACTGTAACTAGCTCATCACTACTTTTCACTCCTCCGTCCGCAAGTTCTGGAATGGCAACATCAATCGATACCACTTCTGGAAAATTTTTAACCTGTTCTATCACAAGAACATCCTCAAAAACATTGCTACCTCGAGTAAAGGAAAACGGAATCGAAAAACCAAATCTTTGCCCATCAATCATTGTTTCAATAGAATGAAAAGGAATTTCATTGTTATGTTCAAACGCTTCTTCCGCTATGCTCAACGAAAAACTAATCGCTAACATACTGCTGTCATAATAAGTTTCATTAATCGTAAAGGTCATATTTTTATTTTCTATGATTTTATTTACTGTTTCTGTCAAACCTTCTTCCGCTACTTTTTGTAATCGCTCATCACCTATTGTTGCAAAAGTGCCTTTGATTCCATTATCATTTCCAGTCAAGACGATATTTGAAAATAAAATACTAACTACACCTATCATTAACAAAGAGGCAATTCCGATCATCCACCGCTGTTGTTTCCTTGGTCTTTTCCTCTGCATTTTAGCTTTTGTAATCGCTCCATTAACGGTCCATTCGAGCTTTTCTTTAGGCACCGACACCTCTTCGATCGAGTGTTTAATAGTCTGACCAAGCTTTTCCATACTGTTCTCCTCCTTCACCTAAATTTTTTTTCATTTCAGCTAATGTCCGATGCAGTTGTGATTTAATCGTACCTTCAGGTTTGTTTAACATTTCTGCCATTTCTCTTAGGGAGTAACCACAATAAAAGCGGAGAATGATTAATGTTTTTTGTTCTGTTTTTAATTTATCTAGCTGATCTTCAAGGTCCATTCGATGAACCGATTCGAGTTCCTCGTTCGTTGTCTCTTTATGTTTTTCATGTTCAATATAAATAACATCTTTTTTTCTTTTAATTGCATCGACAGCTGTATTCATTAAGATGCGAATTATCCACGTTGAAAAATAGTCGAGGTGATGTAATTTATCAAAATTATGATAGCCTTTCATAACAGCATCTTGAACAACATCAAGTGCATCTTGCTCATTTCTCATATAGGAATAAGCGATCTTATATAGTTTTTCTTGTTCAGCTCGAACTAGGGTTTCAAACGAAGGTTTCTTTTGTTTCTTCATCAAAGCTTTTAATCTTTTCATCTTATTTCCGCCTCCTTTCACCCTGTTAGACTGTATGACAGTAAAATTCGTTCCATCTATAAAAAAAATTTAGTCTTTATGTTTATCGGACATACATTCCGTTATTATCACAAATTGTCTATTTTTTCATAGCAGTTTGGACATATGTTCCGCTATTTTAAGATTCACGTGCGAAATGAGACTAAAAAACAGGAAGTAGCGGAACATATGTCCGTTACGATCGTGAATATCACGGAATTCATCAATGTAACGGAACGTATGTCCGAAACTAGAGTATCTACTTTTGAACTATTGAGCCCATTTTACTCTAATGGTAAAATCAGGATTGTGTCAAAATCATATCTTCATTCTTTCTTAGTGTACCAAACATTTCAGTGCACTTTAGGAGTAGCTTTAGTTTAGGAGAGTATAAGTTAAGTAGGTGATTAAGATGGAAATGCAACAATCGCTACAAATTATTTCGAAGTGGGGTTCGATTCTAGGCTACATGACAATCGTATCCGGTAGTATTTTTGCTCTTGGCGGCTTGTTCCTTTTTATCATTGGAGCATTACCAGGAGTGTTAACTATTTTTTATGGCATATATTTAGTAAAGTCGGCAAAGCAAGCTCAAATTCTACTAACCAATGTAAATAACGAACAAGCTACCATTACGGCTCTTGATTACTATGGGAAATATATTCGTCTATATGGCGTAACGATGGTCGTTTACTTTATTTTAGGCATTATCGGAACTATTCTTATATTTTATTTCCTTTTCTACTTGTTTGGGTTAATGAAGTCATAAATACATTTTAAAAGAGGGGAACTATATGAACGAAGCGATGCAATTATCTCTTCAGCGGATATCACGTTGGGGAAATATCGTTGGTTGGACATTAATCATTGTAGGTGGTCTTCATGCTTTATCTGGTTTTACCCTATTTATTGTAGGGGCCATACCTGGCGTGCTCATGGTCTTTTTAGGTCTTTACTTAACCCGTTCCGCCCAGCAAGCCCGAAAACTAATAGATGAACATGATGAAACGGCTCTACCTAGATTGTTTGAAAACTTTGCAAACCATATCCGAGTGAACACGATTTTAGTTGTGATTTCTCTTCTCTACTTCGGCATCACATTTATTGTTGCCTTTTTCTCTGTTCCACTTGGCTTTTTTTAATGCACAAAAAAAGCCAGAGGTATCGATTACGACACCTCTGGCTTTTACTATTCGACTTAATATACCCGCTCCGCAAACTGAGCTAGTTTTTCCAATGATGATTTATCGACATCCGCATGTAAGCTATTTCCATGAGAGTCCATCGTAACAATCGCTGCAAATCCTTCTACTTCAAGGTGCCACATTGCTTCTGGAATTCCGAATTCCATTAAGTCCACACCTTTTACTTCTTTAATACAATCTGCATAATATTGCGCTGCTCCACCGATGGCATTTAAGTAAACACCACCGTGCTCTTCTAATGCTTTTAACGTTTTTGGTCCCATACCGCCTTTTCCGATAACCGCACGAATACCAAATTTCTTCATAATATCGCCTTGGTACGGTTCTTCACGAATACTTGTTGTTGGACCTGCTGCTTTCACGTGCCAGTTTCCTTCTTCATCTTTTAACATAACTGGTCCGCAATGATAAATGACTTGGCCATTTAAATCAATTGGTGCATCATGTTCCATTAAATGATGGTGAATTGCGTCACGTCCCGTATGAAGCATGCCGTTAATGATAACTACATCTCCAACACGTAATTCACGAATTTGCTCTTCTGTAATCGGAGCTTGCAACACAACTTCACGCACATCTTGCTTTTCTGTTGTTGCTGCTACTTCTTCATTCGCAAATTCCACTTTTTCTCCATCTTTATACAACCAGTTAGTAATCTCACCAGTCTCCGCATTAAGATGAACACCTAAGCGACGGAACGCCCAGCAGTTGTACGCAACGGATACGAAGAAGCTTGCTGGTAAGCGGTTCATCGATCCGATTTTACAGCCAAGTAATGTCGCTTCTCCACCAAAGCCCATTGTACCAATTCCTAATTTATTCGCATTTTCCATGACGTAGTCTTCTAATTTCGCTAGATCTGGATTTTGATTCGTATCATCCACTGTACGGAATAATTGCTCTTTTGCTAATAAATAACTTGCAGAACGGTCTCCACCAATACCAACACCAATAAAACCAGCACTACAGCCTTGTCCTTGTGCTTGATACACAGAATGCATAATACATTTGCGAATGCCATCTAAATCACGGCCAGCACGACCAAGACCTTCTAGCTCAGCTGGTAAGCTGTATTGGATGTTTTTATTTTCACAGCCGCCTCCTTTTAATATGAGACGAGCATCAATATAATCTTCTTCCCATTGTTCAAAGTGGATAACCGGTGTTCCTCCACCTAAGTTATTTCCACTATTTTCACCTGTCAATGAATCAACTGAGTTGGGACGTAGCTTTCCGTCTTTAGTTGCTTGCTCAATCGCTTCGTAAATCGCTTTTTTCATTTGAATTTGGTTTACACCAACAGGAACTTTAATTTCAAATGTCGGCATCCCAGTATCTTGGCAAATCGGAGAAACGTTCTCATCCGCCATTTGAATATTCTCTGTAATCGTTCCTAAAGATAGAGCCGCACGAGTTCCGGCATTTTCCTTTGCTTTTGCCGCTGCAACCGCTTTGCGGACATCATATGGTAGATTCGTAGATGTTTCTACGATTAAGTCATACATACTTTTCACTAATTGTTCCATGTTTCACCACTCCTCTATAGTTACAATCCATAGCTTTTATTATACGCCTAGTTTCTTGTTTTCGAAAGAGTTTATGACAGCGGTATCATTTGGTATCTTTTACTTGTTTATAAGATTTCATCTAGTTTGCGCAAATGAGAGGTGTCATTAATATAAACAAAGCTTGGCTTTTTGCCTTCTATTTTTTCAATTAAACTTACACTTGTGTTACCAATTTGAAAGGGACGATGAAATTCATGCCAGCTGTCACCTACTAATAGAAACATAATAAAAATACTAATAAACCCACCATGGGAAACAATCGCCACATTTTCGTTTTGATGCTCGAGCAACATTTGATTCCAGACAGTGTGACAACGTTTAGTTATTGCTTCTATTGTTTCTGTCCCTTCTACTCCAGACGTTAAAATCGAGCGGTCTTTTATAAAAGGATACATCGTATAAATTTCTTCCGTTGATTTTTGTTCAAGAGGACCTAGTCCAATTTCTCGAACGGTCTCCCATTGTTGAACAGGCAATGATTTCTTGTTTGCAATGGCTTGTGCTGTGTCGAACGCTCTCGTTAAATCACTACTATATATGTAATCTAGTAAAACTGTTGCAACAGAGTTTGCTAGATTTTCTGCTTGAATCCGTCCTTTCGGAGACAATGGGAAATCCGAGTGTCCTTGAATAATTCCATTCACATTTCCCATTGATTCTCCATGACGGATAAGGTACAGCTTCATTCATTTCACTCCTCAGTCCAAGAATGACGGAACTGCTTACACTTAAATTCTATGTCATCTAACATGTCAATAATTCGGTCAATGTCCTCAACCCCTGCATCTTCAGGGTCAATAGCATCTAATACGTTAAGGACCATTGTGACACGGTTATTTAAATAATCCATTTGGTCTTTTTTATCATGAATGGCTCCACCCATTGTGTTGTACCGCTCCTTTCGTACTCTTCGTTAATGTATCAAAAAACATTGAAAATCACAAGCAACATCAAGGTTTCCCTTTTTCGATTTCTGAAAGTACGTTATGATAGTAAAAAAAGAATCGTTACTTTTTTATCGAAAAAGGAGTTTCAACATTGATAAAACAACAAATTCAAATTACCCCTTCTTATGATCCATGGGAAGCTTACTTAGATGTAAAAGAATACGGAAACCTACAATTAACAAACATTGAATTTACGACGACGACCATTTGCAATATGCGCTGTGAACATTGCGCGGTTGGATACACTTTACAACCGAAAGATCCAAATGCGCTTCCATTAGAACTGCTTTTACAGCGATTAGATGAAATTCCAAAACTTCGTTCACTTAGCATCACAGGCGGCGAACCAATGCTTTCCATGAAGTCGGTTGATAACTATGTCGTACCTCTTCTTCAGTATGCCCATAACAGAGGTGTTCGCACACAAATCAATTCAAATTTAACATTGGAATTAGCAAGATATGAAAAAATCATCCCTTATTTAGATGTTCTTCATATTTCACATAATTATGGAAGTGTGGATGATTTTGTTGACATTGGCTTTGCTATGATGGACAAAAAACCAACATATGAACAACGCGCTCGTTACTTTACTCGTATGATTGAAAATGCCAAAGCGTTAACATCAGCAGGTGTGATCGTCTCAGCGGAAACGATGCTAAATAAAAAGACATTACCACATCTTGAACATATTCATAATCAAATTGTGGAAATGGGCTGTCAGCGTCACGAGATCCACCCTATGTACCCAAGCGATTTCGCGAGTGGCCTTGAAGTAGCTTCATTGGCAGAAATTCGAGCAGGGATTCATCACCTTCTTGATATTCGACATCAAGATGTTTGGATGTTATTCGGAACTTTACCGTTTTACCCGTGTAATACAAACGAAGATGATTTATCATTATTAACCCGCTTATATCGTGAGAAAAACGTCACTGTTCGTAATGACCCAGACGGTCGAAGCCGGTTAAATGTCAATATATTTGATGGAAATATCATTGTAACTGACTTTGGTGATGCTCCTGCATTAGGGAATATTAAAGACACTACATTGCAAACCGCTTATGAACGCTGGAATACATCAGCATTAAATAAAAGCATTAGTTGCCATTGTCCAGCTGTAGAATGTTTAGGTCCAAATTTATTAGTAAAGGACGCTTATTATCAAAAGATTGATTTCACAACTAGAAAAGCTAAGATTTCAAAATAAGAGGAGTTTACTAAGTTGGCTTGGTATGTTGATATATTGTTTTATACTGGAGTAGCTTTATTTGTCGCTTGGACCATTCGAAGAGAAATTAAAAAGTTAACGATTGAAGAAAAAAAGCAAATCAAAGAAGAATTAAAGCATCCGCTTCCACTATTATTTGAAAGTTTACCTACCATCGGATTAGTATTGTTTGTTGTTGGACAATTTTTAAATCTAAATTGGGTAAAAACATTCGGTTTATTCATCGCAGGAAGCTCTTCGATTATCCACGGCGCCATAATTGCGAAAAATGACAGTATAAAGAGAGGAATCCTTGTTATTGCTATTGGCATTTTTATTTGTGCACTGTTTCTTTATTTCCTTTATTAACGTTACTACGACGAAACAAGGTTGTCCCCACTGAGACAACCTTCTTTTATTCATTATTTCGGATGTTTAGCAGTATGGAACTGGAATGATAAATAATCTTGAACAGGAACCCAAGCTCCTATGCCTTGTTGCGTTACGTTTTTCACTTCAAGCTGTTTTTTCCCATGCTTTAACGTTAAATACACTTCACCATATGTGACTTGTCCTTTTTCATTTGCAGCTGGAACATAGGCGTATAAATAGCCAACATTTTTCGGCTGGACATTATACACTTGCCCTTTTTTTGTACCGTAGCCAATGTTCGTTTCAAATGATAATGGTAACCCCGTTTTTTCTGCTGCTTTTATCATCATCATTTTTTTCACATCTTCACTTTTCGGAATCTCTGCCGTTAATCCACCTGTTACTTTCTTTTGTTGCTCTTGACTGTAAGAAACTTGTTTTGCCGCTTTCCCACCACGATTATCAAGGAAGTTCGTATTCACTTGTTTATATTCCCAGTTTACGTTCGTTTCAGTGGATTCATACGATAACGGCCATTCACCTAGATAAATCGAAGCACGCATTAATAAAGCTGACTTTAAAAATGATACTGACGATTCATTTAGCATTCGAATCAATTCGGGATTTTCAATTTTTTCATTTGATGATTCTAACAATTCCTTCGTCATTTCACTTGGTTGTAGCTGTGGCAAATCTTGTGTTGGATTAGGATACGTGTTTTCCTTTGAAATATTTAACACATACTCGGGGATTTGCAACCCTTTTTCTTCTTTAGGTTTTTTATCGTCTTCCTCCGCTAACGTTTGTAATGGCAGGACAACTAGTAAGGCAAGTAAAAAAACGATCGTCCACTTTTTCATTGATGTAATCCTCCTCGTTACTATACTTCAGCTTATTTCGTACTTTTATTTTTTTCGAACAAGAGGGAAATTATCCACGTATTTCTTTTCTAGCCGTCATTTTTTTGTTAGAGTACGGTTAAGCACATCTAAAAAGGAGCGAAATATGGATAAACAAAAGATTTTATTTATTGGTGCAGGAAGAATGGCTGAAGCGATTTTTTCTGGTTTACTTAAAGAGAAAGCTGAGTTTATTGAAACAATTATTTTATCTAATCAGTCTGATGTTACAAGGTTAGAAAAAATGCAAGCGGCATACAACGTAGCCATTACAACAGATTGGAAAACTGTCATTTCAGACGTCGATATTATTGTGCTTGCTTGTCCACCAAAGGCACATGCAGCCGTGTTGGATGACATGCGTCCATTTATAAAAGGTCAATTCATCGTAACCGTTGCAGCCGGGATCGGGTTAGCGATATTGGAAGATAAACTGCCGACAGGAACACCGGTTGCTTGGGTCATGCCAAATACAAGCGCTGATGTTGGCGAATCAATGTCCATTTATTGCTACGGTCAAGCAGTTAGCAACCATGAACGTGAACTATTAGAAATGATGCTAGATGGTATCGGTGCGTATGAAGAATGTTCCGAACAACAAATCCACTCACTCACTGCGATTACAGGAAGTGCTCCGGCCTTCTTTTATAAATTTTGTGAAGCGTTAGAAGAAGAAGCGATTACATATGGCATTTCTAGAGAAAAAGCTCGTACCCTTGTCGCACAAATGGTTTACGGAAGTGCCGCAATGGTAAAAGCCGGCAATGACCCAGCCAATTTACGAGAACAAGTCACCTCTCCAGGTGGAGCCACAGCTGCTGGATTAGAAGTGCTTGAGCAAAAAGGCTATACAGACATTATTCAAGAAGCAGTCAAAGCAACAAATGCAAGAGCATTAGCTCAAGGAAAAAACTAAATAATTGAAATGAGAACCTCTGCCATAGGAAGGGAAAACTTCGGCGGGGTTTTTCTTATTGTGCGCTCAAGCGTTACGGACATCTATTCCGTTATTCGATGAAAAATGGTGGTTTTTCCAGCTCGTTCGGACATCTGTTCCGTTATTTCGCTTTCAAATCCTTGGACAGCCTGTTTTTTACGCCAATAGCGGAACAGATGTCCGTTAGATTTTCAAAAAGGGCCAAAACATAACAATTAACGGAATAGGTGTCCGTAAACCGTTCGACAACTTGTTTTCCAGTAACCCCCACTTACATAGCTGTCTGTAACATGTTTATAATTTTTATATTAAAACCTTTTAAGGAGAGACAACTATATGAGTATACGCAATAAATTGTTTGTTGGGTTTGGTACTGTATTAGCAGTTGCGCTTATTGCATTTCTCGCTAATTTCTTTGCCCTTCAGTCTGTAGCAAATTCATACCAAAACATGGTCGAACTAGATGTAAAAAAACTGCAATTAGCTCAGGAAATTCAATACGAAGACCTTGTTCTTACCAATTCAATTCGAGGAATTATTATTGATCCTAGTTCTGTAGAAGAACGTCAACGTTATGATACCTATGCAATCCAGCTTGAAGAAAATATTAATGAGGTTTTGACTCTTATTAAAGACCCACGTGCTATTGAGATTTTTGAAAGATTGGATTCGTATAATCAGGAATTAGTGGAATTAGAAACGCAAATGATGAATTTAGCTGGACAAAATCCAGAACAAACACTTGCCATTTTTAACGGGGATTACGCAAATGTACGAAATGTTTTTAGCACAAGTTTAGAAGAGTTTAAACAAATCCAACAAGAAATTATGGCAACTCGAGTAGCCGAAGATGAAGCGATGATTCAATTACAAACGATGATTGGCATTGGTTCTTTACTTGCTGCAATTGTCATTGGCATTATGATTGCCTATGTCATTTCAATCAAAACAACGAAACCACTTAGACAAGTTGTGGAAAAATTAAATGAGCTGTCAAATAACGAAGGAGATTTAACTGTTCGTCTCCCTGTTAAAAGTAAGGATGAAATTGGTCAATTAGCTACCGCGTTTAATGGCATGATAGCAAATATTCAAAGCTTAATTACAGAAGTCCGTTCAACGACAGATGAAGTCGCATCGTCTGCTGAGCAGTTATCTGCAAGCTCTGAACAAAGCTCAACGGCTACACAACAAATTACCGAATCCGTTCAGAGTATTTCAGCTGGAACAGAAAAACAAAACAGTATGACAGAAGCAAGCTCTTCTGTGATGGGGGAATTATCCGTTGGCATCCAGCGAATTGCTGAATCAGCCGCTTCGGTCTCAGAATCTGCTATTTCAACAACCCAATCTGCTGAACAAGGAACGGAAACGATCCAACAGTCGATTGAACAAATGAAAACAATCCAAGAGACTGTAAAAAATGCAGAGCAGCAAACTAAAGCATTGGACGAGCTTACTGAAGAAATTGGACAAATTTCAAATGTGATTACAGGGATTGCTGATCAAACGAATCTCCTCGCTTTAAATGCCGCCATTGAAGCGGCACGTGCAGGCGAGTCTGGAAAAGGCTTTGCCGTTGTTGCTGATGAAGTGAGGAAACTAGCAGAGGAATCAAAAAGCTCTGCTGCACAAATTACAGAATTGATTCAGCGCATCCAAAAGAATACATCAGAAACGGTTGTGTTTATGGAGCACGGTACAAATGAAGTCGAAGCAGGAATTAAAGCTGTTCATGAAGCAGGAGTAACATTTGATACAATTGCAAAAGCAATCCAAGATGTTACCGCCCAAATTCAAGAAATTTCCGGTTCTACTCAACAAGTGTCTGCTGGTACCGAACAAGTGACAACCTCTTTCCAAGAAGTTGCCGAAATATCGAGAGAAACGGCAGCAGATACGCAAAATGTCGCTGCTTCATCCGAAGAACAATTAGCATCCATTGAAGAAATCACGTCTTCTTCGAAAAACCTTGCTGCAACATCTGATAAATTACAAAAACTAGTCGGACGTTTCCATGTATAACGGAAGGTGAAGAAGTTTCGGACATACGTTCCGCTATTTCACAAAAAAACGCAGTTTCGTGCGTTTGTTCGGACATCTGTTCCGTTATTTCGCTTGTCAAAGCCTTATACAACCTGATTTTTACGCCAATAGCGGAACAGATGTCCGTTAGATTTTCAAAAAGGGCCAAAACTTAATCATTAACGGAACAAATGTCCGCAACGCTCATTATAAACATAAAGCACGTACATATTTGAACATATGTACGTGCTTTTTTAATTTCCTTCGACCACTGCACGCAATCGATTATGAACAATATCGTCCCAACCATGATTCATACGTTCCCGCACAACCGCACTATCTTCATTTACTTTTGAGACAACAGCGTCTTTCCATCCACTATGAAGTAATGTAAATTCTGTTTTTCCTTCTGACACTTCACGCAGTTCAAAGGTGACGATCCAACCGTCTGTGTCCCATGAAAATGTAAGGTGATGAGGTTCAGAAAGGTCAATCACTTTACATGGGGACGGACCAAATGGTGATTGAAGGTGAAATTCATGCCCAACCTTTGCCTCAAAGTCATTCGGCATAAACCAAGACTCAATTCCTTTTGCCGTTGACACAGTTTGCCAAACTTTATCAATAGGTGCTTGTAATGTCATTGTTTTTTTAATATCTTCCACAAACATCACTCCTTTTCTACAATCAAATCTTATCCATTAGCGATTCAAATTGCAACTCTCGGTTCATTGCCCTGTTTTAGGTTCTCTACATTCTGCCTTAAGTAACGAGTAAACATACGTATCATAAGATTGATCATTTTGTACCATATAATTGCGGAGTACACCTTCTCTTTGAAACCCAAACTTTGTTAGTAAATGATTCGACCGGTCGTTTTCTATAAATACAACCGCTCCAATCCGAGAAAGTTGCATTGTCTCAAACCCATAAGATACGACTTCTCGCAACGCTTCTTTCGCATACCCTTGTCCCCAATATTGCGGAAGAATTTCATATCCAACTTCTGCTCGTTTATGCTTTGGCATCCACAGATTAAAACCAATTGTACCAATAAGCTGATTTGTTTCCTTTAATTCTATTCCCCACCGTATTCCTTTTTTCTCTTTAAAGTTAAAAGCAAAAGCATTAATCAGTTGTTCTGCATCTGTTACTGCCTTCATTTGTTCCATGCCATAAAAGCGGAGTAATTGCGAGTTGGAGAAACAAGTGAATATCTCTTTCTTATCACTTGTTTTGATTTCTCTTAATACTAATCGTTCTGTTTGTAACATAGGAAACACTAGCATCTCCACCTAATCTATTTTTTTCTACTACCAAACTTAAAAATAGTACTTATGTATCATTTATTGATAAATACATCGAAAAACAAAGAATTTTCTCGTTACCCTTTCTTAATCAATTCAAAACCTATAAATCATCCTTTATACATATGTTTCCATGATTATTCCCTTTAATAAATACGTTACTTTTCTAAAAAAATGATGTACACTGTTATAGGTATAAATACTCATTCATTTCACTACACCTATAGGAGGATCAACATGAAAGCAAACAACATATTTGTCACTACCATGATAGCAGTTTTGATATTATCAATTATCGGGAGTTTGTTTTTTACAAACACATTTGCTAGTGTCGCACTAACCGTTTTATCTCTCATTATCTCTATCGGACTTTTCTTTCATTACAAGCAATCAGCGACACATCTCAATACCATTTATAGCGGAATTAAAAAAGCAGCACTTAGTGATTATATATTAATTGAACATGCCGCTGAAACAGTTAGAAATATGACTAAATCGATGAATTCTCAATCTGGAAATAGCAGACAAACCGTCATCAATAATCTTCAAACATTTTTAAACGATAATGACCACTATTTAGGTGTTTGGGCTGCTTGGGAACCAAATTCTTTTGATAACAACGACACCCATTCTATCGGTCAATTCGGAAATCAAATCGGACAAATGTCCCCCTATCTCGTACGTAATGGAAATGGTATTGAAGTAAGCTTTTTAGATGACTTACATGCCGAGACTTTTTACACTACACCAATGAAAGAAGGAAAACTTACAGTTATTGACCCTTTCTTCTTTGATATTAATGGTGAAAATGTTTTAATGACGACCGTCGCCGCACCTATGATTTCAAAAGGAAAAATAATAGGAGTTGTGGGGGTCGACATTCAGTTAAAGTCAGCAAAAACAATTAATCGTGAGCTTCTTACCCTTTCAGTAAATCAATCAAATGTTACACTTTCTGATCAAATCGAAAAATTACAGTCGTTAGGTGGATTATATCGACGCATTGGACAAGCAATTGCCGCATTACAAGTTGAACAAAAAGAAATGCTACAATACTTAGATAAAACGACAAAAGCTGTCTTTGAAACAACAGAAGAATTCCTTACAATCTCAAAACAATCTTCAGCGGCAGCCAATGAAGTGTCATCCGCGATTACTGATATTGCCGAAGGGGCTTCAGGACAGGCAACAGATACTGAAAGAGGTAGCGAACAAGTGGAAATGCTTGGCCAAATTATTGAAAAAGACCAAATTCAATTAACGAACCTCAATCAATTAATTACTGAAATCATTGCTCAAAAAAGAGAAGCAGAGCAAGTAACAAAACAATTAATTCAATCAAATGATGAAAGTACGGTAACTGTAAAAAAAGTTGCGGCTACGATAAAACAGTCCACAGAAAGCGCAAAAAAAATTGAGCGGGCAAGTGTCGGCATACTAGACATTACAGAACAAACAAATCTACTCGCACTTAATGCTTCCATTGAAGCAGCAAGAGCTGGAGAATACGGAAAAGGGTTTGCTGTTGTTGCCAATGAAATAAGAAAATTAGCAGAGCAATCGAAACAATTTTCAGAAGAAATCACGACTGATATCCATGAATTAGGTCATAAATCTAAAGAAGCTGTCAATACAATGAATGGGCTAGAAACGATTATCTCTAATCAATCAACAAACGTGAAAAATGTTGATAATACATTAAGTCATATTTCTTTATCCGTTGAAACGATAGAGAAAAGCATTCAAGACTTGAACAATTCTGGTATTGAAATGGATTCAAAGAAAAATGAATTAATCGAGATTATGCAAAACCTATCCGCCATTGCCCAAGAAAATGCCGCTGGAACAGAAGAAATTACTGCCTCTATTGAGGAGCTTTCCACTAACGTCGATAGATCCGCAACATCTAGTGTTCAATTACATGATATTGTAAATGAATTAAAGCTAGTAGCAGAAAGATTAAAAGTATAACGTCTGTCTATAAACATCTGAGCACCCCTATTTACAAATCTTCTATCGGGGTGTTCACTTTTTTCTTCTACTCCCAACATTCTAGCACTCTCCCAATCAATCCCTCATACTGGTGCACTCCTAAATCGATATTTGTCATGATAACAATCCCTGTAGCGTTTTTTGGATATAAGCGAATCATCGATTGAAAACCCACACCCCAACCAAATGAATTAGCTTGAAGTTTCGTGTTTTTTCGTTCTAAAAACAAGCCAAGTCCGGCCCACTCTCTTCCTCCTTGTCCTGTGAGGAGCTGTTCGACCGCTTCTTTCGTCAAACCTAACTTGCCTTTCCCTTCCAAGCTCTCAAACAACTCCACAAGAACACGAGCTAAGTCTCTGCTTGTAGTCCATAGTCCTGAGGCTGCTGGAAATGGATAATGGGTATATTTATCTGTAACAACCCCATTTTTATTATGTCCACATGCAGCCGTTTTGTTATGCTCGCTCACACGATAAGCACTTTCATTCATATTGAGCGGTTCAAAGATTTTCATTCTCATCACATCTTCAAAAGAAGTGTCACATACATCTTCTATGACTTGTTGAACAATACAATAGCCTGCATCTGAATAATGAAATTCACTTCCTGGCTGAACATTTGGTTCAATTGTTTCGGAACAAAAAGCTGTCTTTCCATCTAATAGATCCTGCATCCTCACGTTTTCACCAATCGTCCCATTTGAAAAACTTCCATCTGGATCGATAATCCCGCCTTGGTGACTTAGTAACAAGCGTAATGTGACTGGTTGCTCTTCTATCAAAGGAGGACTGTCTTTTACCTTCCAGCTTTTTAGCTTGTCATTTATATTTTCATCAAGAGTGAATGCTCCTTCTTCAGTTAACTTCATCACTAAAATAGCCGTTACTAACTTACTCATTGAACAAGCATGAAACATTGATGTATCCCCAACATCATAGCTTGTGTCCGCTTCTAGTACTCCGTAGTGTATTTGTTTGACTTCATTTTGATTTATTGTTGCAATGCTTACACCTGGAACATTCCATTCTCTTATCAATTGTTCAACTTTTCGTTTGTCCATTTAACCCTCTCCTCTAATAATTTTTGTATAATGCACTTTTGTGATAAAGTAAAACATTCCGTATACAAGGATGTACATTGCATACATTACACTTGACGATGCGAGTACAACAAAGTACGAATTTTCTTGTGGTATCATCGCTGAGAATATAATCGTATCAGCTGCTTTCATTGCAAATAAGCTATGAATAAGGCCAACCCCAAGGGGAATTAAATAAATAGGTATTATTCTTTTTGTTAAAACTTTCCTTTCCATTTTGTCATTCAACCCTATTTTTCTAAGCATTTTATATTGATGTTTTTCTTCTTCTGCTACTAATATTTGTTTAAAATAAAGCAAACTCGCTGTCATTACAATGACAATGGCACTAATGAATAACCCAATAAAACATATAAGCCCAAACAAATTAATTGCGTCGTGATATTCTTTAAAAGTCGTGCGAAACTCGACATTTTTTGCTGTTAATAGCGAAGCCACCTCTTTATAACTGTCCTCCGACCTTAAAGCATCTGTATAGTTCATCGCTTGTACATGACCGACTAGTGACAGCACCTCTTGCTCATACATATCCTGAAACTGTTCATCCTGGACAACGATCGCTCTATCTACTCCACCAGACATAAAAGAGAAGACGGCTGTTTCTTTTACCGTAAAATGAAAATCTTCAATTTGGATCTTTTCATTTATCTCCTCTTTTTTTATAAATTGGTAAGATAACGCATCTACGAAAAGAACTTCTCCTTTTTTTAATTCAATTGGAACAGCGCTACTTTTGGAGTTGTCGACAATTTGATTGTATGTCGTTAACGGAAATACATGAACATCACCGTAAAAATGAGCGAGTGCAACAGAGGCTTCGTAAAGTTCATATGAAAGTTCCTCAGTCACCCTTTGTCCATATTGATTCAATGTTTCTACGATTTCTCGTTTTACTTCCTCATCTTTATCAAAATATAATAAATCATAGCCGACACTATTGTATGTATTTATTTCAATTTGTTGATAAAGTGTATAGGCCGTTGCCATTGCTGTTGTCGCTAAAGTAGTTAAGATTGCAATGGTAGCTAGTAAAGAAGACATCGATTTCATTTGGTGGGACGCAGATGATACGGCTATTAAATTGGGGGCTTGATAATACTTCTTCTTCCATCGTTTAATTAAATAAATAACTTTTGCTACCCCACTCCAAAAAAAGAAAAACGTACCTTGAATCACAAAAAGGACAATCAAAATCATCAAATTAACGACCGTATCAGAGTTCGGTAATAAAGCTAAACCGTACCCAACCGCAGTGATGAGAATCGAAAATACTAACACATAAATGGAACCTTCCCACCGCTCCTCAGCTACTTTTTCTGCTTTAAATAAATCGACTAACTCTTCGTTTCGAATGGATAAATAATTAGCGATTATAATAACGACATAAATAGCAATATAAAAAAGAACGGTTAGTATAATTGCTTCTAATTCAATTAAAGCTGCTGGACTACTTGAATAAAGAGGTAATGAAAGTGAAAAGATTAAATATGTAACCAATTTTGAAAAAAATATCCCAATAACAATACCGATCATTAAACCTGGTATACCGACTATCATTGTTTCATAGAAAAGCAATGTTGCTATTTTTTTCTCTGTCATTCCAAATAACACATAAGTAGAAATTTCTTTTTTTCTTGCTTTCATAAAACTATGGTTTGAATGAATGAGAAAAAACAAGACAAACACGATAATGATAATACTCGTACTTCCGAGCAAAACAGCAAAGCGTTCATTACGCAAAAACGCCTCGACGACAGCGTCGTTAAACAACAAAGCAAAAAAAGTATAGCTTGTAAAAATACAAAATGTTAGTGCGAAAAAATACATCCCGTATTTCACTCGGTTTTGCTTCATGTTACGCCATGCAAGGTGTTGTAAGTTCATGATGACTTTCCTCCAAGCACCCTCATCTTGCTCATAATTATCGTAATGTAATTCTCATTATTATCCTGTTTCTTCACTTCATCAATGAACACACCATCTTTAATAAACAATATCCTCTCACAATAGCTTGCTGCAAAGACATCATGTGTGACCATCAAAATGGTAACTTGAAAATGTTCATTCATTTCTTGTAAAAGCAAAAGTAAATCCTCACTTGATGCTGAATCTAAGTTGCCAGTCGGCTCATCTGCCAAAATTATCGCTGGATTTGTAATTAATGCCCGACATGCCGCTGCTCTTTGTTGTTGACCACCGGATACTTCATATGGATATTTATCGATTACTTCCTCTATCCCAAGTTTTTTCACAAGTGGTGTAAGCTTTTCTTCGAGTACTTCCGAATCTTGCTCTTGAAGGGCTAATGGCAAAATAATATTTTCCTTTAACGTCATTGTTTCTAATAAGTTATAATCTTGAAAAATAAAGCCAATATTCTCTACTCGATGTTTGGCTAACTCATCTTTTTTTAATGAGATAACGTCTTTGTCGTTTATTTTTATCGTTCCTGACGTCGGTTTATCTAAACTGCCAAGTACATTTAACAATGTTGTCTTCCCAGAACCAGATGAGCCCATTATGCCAACAAATTCTCCTTTTTCAATATGAAAACTTATATGTCGTAACGCTTCATATGTCTTTTCATTATTTTTAGATTGATAGCTTTTGCTCACATTTTCAACTTCAACAATTTTCATGACATACCCCTTAATTTTCCTCTTTTAAACACTTGTTTATATTAATTTCTTTATTACCCTCCCATCCCCTTCAATAAGATGGTATTGTTAGTGACAATATAAAGAAAAATGCAGGAGCGTCTTTTTTTGCTATACCAAAATTTTTATCCTTGCTTTTCTTTTAAAAAAAGGAGCGATATTCTTGCAGCCAAAAGCCATCGTCTTTGATTTAGACGGTACATTATTAACGTCAGAAAAAACAATCACAGAACGTACAAAACAAGCTTTGGAGAAAATGAAAGCTAACGAAATTCCTCTTCTTTTCGCAACTGCCAGGCCACCGCGATTTACTGTATTTAATGACATTGATTTTGCATCATTAGGATCGCTGATTTTTTATAATGGAGCTTTATTTCATTGTCCTTACACAAAGGAAACAAAGCTTGTCTCCATTGCCAATCCATTAGCAAAGGCTATCATCCAGTTCATCCTTTCCGTAGATGAACAAGCCAATGTCAGTATTGAAGTGCAAGATAAATGGTATTCTCCTAAACCACTAGACTATCGTACATTGATGAAAGTAGAACAGAACCCAACAGTAATCGATTATTCTACTTTTACCTCATTTGATTGTACAAAAATTTTAGTAACAGATTTTCGGTACGCTGATAAGCTCCATGAAAAATACAGGGACCTAGTCACGATCCACGTGACTGATTCCGGTCAATTAGTGCAAATCATGGCACGACATTGTTCAAAAGAGACAGCTGTCGAATATTTATTAACAAAACAAAAGATCTCCTTAGAAGATACTCTTTGTTTTGGCGATGATTATAATGACGTTGGTTTGTTTCAAAGTTGTGGATACTCTGTGGCCATGGGGAATGCGATGATGGAAGTAAAAGAAATAGCAACTGAAGTAACTGATACAAATGACTATGATGGTGTCGCAAAAGTATTAGAACGCTTTTTTTAATTACGTAGGCTTTATCGGACGTGTGTTCCTTTATTCTTGAAAAATTCGTCATAATTCAAACATTATCGGACATCTGTTCCGTTATTGTACAAATTCACAGCCCAATCATCGTGAGTTTCAACAAATAACGGATCTGGTGTCCATTAGAATTTTGAAAAGCCTATTCCAGACAAGAATAACGGAACACATGTCCGATACGAGTAAGAACGTACGCAAAAGGAAGAAAGCCGACTCTAACTATGTCTGCTTTCTTCCTTTGTTACAATATAATTGTTATATTGGTCCCTTTATTAACTTCGCTTTGGATTGTCATTACACCATCATGATTATGAATAATCTTTTGTGTTACCATCAGCCCTAGCCCTGTTCCTTTTTCTTTCGTTGTAAAAAATGGTTGTCCAATTTTTTTACGGATATTTTCTGGAATGCCTTTACCTGTGTCTTTTATGCTAATTTCAATCGAATCTTCCTGCAATACGGCTGTAACCGTCAATGTCCCACCATTTGGCATCGCTTCGACCGCATTTTTGATAAGATTAATAAACACTTGCTTAATTTGATATTCAACACAACGGATTTGATATTTCTCAGTATCTAGCTCTTTTAGTATTTCAATATTGTTCATATTGGCTTGGGCTTCGAGTAGGCTACATACATCTTTAATAATCATAATTAGATTTTTCTCTTCAAATTCTATCGAACGTGGTTTACTTAAAAACAAAAGTTCACTTACTATCATATTTATCCGGTCTAGCTCAGAATCCATAATTTCTAAATATTTTTTGCCTGCCGTATTTGTTTCTAATAATTTCGTGAAGCCTTTTAATGATGTTAGAGGATTTCGAATTTCGTGTGCTACCCCTGCAGCAAGCTGACCGATGGCTAACATCATTTCAGACTCTAGTAATAATGTTTCGGTGTGTTTTTTCTCAGTCACATTTTCAGCAATGCGAAGATAGCTAAATGTATTTCCTTCTTCATTTATAAGTGGCATCAGTGTGACAGACTCCCATAACTGTTCGCCATGCTTATTTCGATGTTCAACTTCTCCATCCCACATTTCTCCAGACTCTAGCTTCTTCCATAACTGCTCTTCTTCATGCGGTAATATCTCACCTAGCGTTTTACCTTTTATTTCTTCTTGTTCTAGGCCTGTTTGCTTCGTAAATTGTTCATTGGCATATACGATTTGACCTTCTTTATTAAAGATAGATACACTTACAGGGCTATTTTGAATTGCGTAAGAAAGCAACTGGAGCTGTTCGTTTAATTTTTTCAAATCTGTAATGTCGTGGAATGTTAAAACAACCCCTTCAAGCTTTTGATTTTTTGACAGATATGGCAACACTCTAAGAAAATACCATTTCCCATCTTTCGTTGAGATTTCTTTTTCAATGGCTTGAGAACTTTCGAGAACTTGTCTTGCATCCTCTACAAAAGAATGATAAGTAAAATTATGCGAAATGTGACTAAGTGGTCTCCCAATATCGACTTCTATTAAATTGATTTCTTTCTCTATCGCAGGCGTAAATCGTCGAATACACAAATTATCGTCAAGGAAGATTGTACCGATTTTTGTACTAACTAAGAGATTATCCATATCATCTGTTAATTCAGTCAACAACATTATTTTTTCTTGGTATTCTGTATTGACTGTCATTAACTCTTCGTTTAACGATTGTAGCTCCTCATTTGAACTTTGCAACTCTTCATTAGCTGCAATTAATTCTTCATTTGTTGATTGCAACTCTTCGTTTGAAGTTTCAAGCTCTTCTTTTGTAATTTGTAAATATTCTTTTGTATGCTGTAGTTCTAATTCTAATTCATCAATCCGCCGAACAAATTCATTACTTGAGTCAAATTGGTCTTGAATACGAAAGTGCGAAACCTTTTGTCCACCTTCTTCAAAAAAGAGAATGACCAATTTATCGTGATCGTGCAAACGAAAAGGTTTGGCCTTTACATTTATTATTTTCACTTCCCCTTCTATTTTCACTTTCACATCATGATAAAAGACTTCTACTTGGTCTTGACGGACTTTACGAATCGCTGCTCGAACGGTTAAATCCAAATCTTCATGAACAAGTTTTAAAATATTTGTCGTTAGCTCACCTTGTGGAAATCGAAGAATTTGATGAACGGGACCAGTGGAATGAATCATTTTATTGTCTTCATCAATGATGACAGTGGGCGAAACATATTCTTTTAAAATCGACTTATCAATGGCATCTGAAAATGAATAAGTTGTCGGTTCATAAGAAGAAGCTCCCGTCTTCTTACGTGACACTCTCACTCGATTAATCATATGATCATCATAACTTATCATATTTGGTGTATATGCACTCTTACTATGTCGATATTGGTAAATACTCCATTTTCGTATGTAAGGATAAAATAAATTCGATTTACCAACCGTTTCACTCGATCCTAAAAATAAATACCCTTTTGAATGTAACGCAAAATGAAATAGCGACATCAGTTTTTGTTGTGATTCCGCTTGTAAGTAGATGAGAAAATTACGGCATGAAATCAAATCTAAATTAATAAATGGCGGATTACGTAAAAGATTATGTTGAGCAAATACAATCATCTTTCTAATTTTTTCACTTACTTGATAGCCGTCACTTGTCTTCATGAAAAATTGGTTCCGTATCTCTTCAGACAAAGATTGCACGCTCAACTCTGAGTATATCCCTTGACTTGCAAATTCAATCGCTGCCTCATCAATATCTGTAGCAAATATTTTTATTTGATAGTTTCCTTTGATTTCATCCATATACATTTTACATAAGATAGCTAGTGTATACGCTTCTTCCCCTGTCGAACACGCCGCTACCCAAACCCTTATTTCTTTACTCTCTTTATTCGTTTCAAAGATTTTCGGAATGACTTCCTTTTGTAATTCTTTAAATGCTTCTGGGTCACGAAAGAACGATGTCACTCCAATTAACAAATCTTTTTTTAGATTTGTGATTTCATCTGGATTATTTATAAGAAATTGTAAATAGTCATGTAAATTAGAGAATCGATTGATCCCCATTCTTTTCTCGATCCTACGCATTACACTTTTTAATTTATAATAAGAAAAATCAATATGAAACATCTTCTTAATTAATAATAGAATGTCAGCAAAATCACTATTCTCATCTAACTGTTCTTCCGAAATCGGCAATGGTAAGGAAGCTAAACTAAAGTTCCCTTTAACAATACTTTGGATATCCCTGCCAATTTCGTCTGCCTTGAGGATATAGTCAACTTCACCTGTTAAAATCGCGCTTTTCGGCATCCCGTCAAATTTAGCATCTGTCTCTTCTTGTACTATTGTAATCCCACCATGTGCTTTTATCGCACGAATTCCTTTAGAGCCATCACTTCCTGTACCGGATAAAATAATTCCTATTGCTTTTGAAGCCTGATCATTGGCTAAAGAATGAAAAAATATGTCGATAGGTAAGTGGAGTTTTGTATCTATTTTTTCTGCTAGTAATAGTTTGCCGTCATTTACCGTTACCGTTTGTTTTGGTGGTAATAAATAAACATGATTGGGTTCGACAACCATATTATGTTCGATTTCGACAATATCCATTTCAGTATGTCTTGTCAGGAGTTCTGCCATAAAGCTCTTATTGTTAGGGGATAAATGTTGAATTACAACAAAGGCTATCCCCGTTTCGGCTGGTAAATGATCAAGCATCACCTCTAATGCTTC
Organism: Alkalihalobacillus sp. LMS39; assembly: GCF_022812285.1. Lineage (NCBI taxonomy): Bacteria > Bacillati > Bacillota > Bacilli > Caryophanales > Bacillaceae > Alkalihalobacillus > Alkalihalobacillus sp. LMS39. Next base: position 647,397 of record NZ_CP093300.1, on the reverse strand, counting down.
TAACCCACCCGCTGAAGCCCCGACTCCTGCAATATAAAATGATTTTCTTTCAATATTATTTGCTTTGTTAATTTCTACATGAGCTTCATCCAATGAAAATAACCCCTTCCCTCACAAACTCCACATACCCTATTAAAACTAGTATACAAAAAAAAGAGATTTCAAAAAAATACTGTGTTTCGTTTTGTTCTATTTTCCCTTCTAAAAATGAGAAAAAGCCTAAATAGTTTCATTTAGACTTCTACATTAAAAGACAGAATCTCTTAATCGATTTTACAAATCATTAAATGGTTCCCATCTGGGTCTTTAAAGTTAAACCAATGACCATGTTCTATCTCTGTTATCACTTCGATTCCATTGTCTTTCATAAACTGATAGGCTTCCTCGATATTGTCGGTATTAAAGTGTAGCAACGGTGTTCTTGCATAAACATCAGGTGTATAAATTTTGCTATCGAGCACAATGTTTTGTCCATTGTTTTCTAAAGGTATGCAACAAAGATGGCCATGAATAATTTCAAAAGTTGGCTCTATCTGTAACAACGAACAATACCAGTCACGCGCTTTTTCAATATCACTTACCGGAATAAAAATAGCGCCAACTTTATTTTGAATAATTCCCATTAACGACACACTCCCTCTGTATTCATTTATCACATATTATGGGTGTGGTTCGGTGAAATTGGAATGTGTAGGAATGCCTATTTTCTTTAAAATAACAAAACACGATATACCCTCACTTCACGTTCGGACATTTGTTCCGCTATTTCATAGAAAACTAGCTTTTTTCAATCTTTATCGGACATACGTTCCGCTATATGACCATATCAGCTTGGAATCAATCGCCATTATGGTTAGTTAACGGAACAGATGTCCGATAGCATTTGGAAAACGTAACTTTTTATTAAAATAGCGGAACCAATGTCCGTTAGAATATATCCGTGTCTTTTACTTTTGCAAACTACTTAAATGTTCATGTTTAATTTTCCAATTCCCGTCGTTGTCTTTTACAAATAGATTTGTGGCTCTTCCAAATCCAGAAACAAACTGACCATTGGCATATCCTTCGTAATGGTATGTATAAATACATGTTGCTGAATGCTCATCTACAGAAATCCACTGGACATCGATAGCAGAATATACCTCTTCTTTTATAACATTCCAAGCGTTTTCAAAGTATCGTTGAATCTCTTCTTCTGTTTCACAAGTTTTGTCAGTGAACCAATATACAGCATCTTCATGCAGGAGTTGTTTTACGTTGGTGAAATTATGCGTATTCGTTGCATTTATATATTGTTTTAATGCTTGTTCATAACTCATTTGTATGACCACCTTAAAATATATTTCACTTTGATTTTACCTTAAAACGAAATAAACCGAAACCTACGAATGTTTTGAATACTTACTACTATCTGTATTTCCAGTAAACACTGAATTATTTTTTAAATCGGGTTCCTAAAAATCTAATGCTATAATAGCCCAAAGTTATTATTTACTTTTATAAATTCACAAGAACATAAGTGAGTATAGTCCTGTTTTTTTCAAAAAAACTATAATAACTCTACTCAAAATCACATCAAAGGGAGAGAGACTATGAGTTTAGTAACAAGAAAGAATAAGAGTTCAATTAAAACAAAGATCATAACACTTCCATTAATTACGATTCTGTTAGCCATTATCGTTATTGGTGTTACATCTTCTATTCTCATTCGAAATACATTGATGGATGACATGCGTCATAACGCTCAAAGCGTTGCAGAACAAGTGGAACGACAAATCCATATTTCTCATGCTGCTAATGAAGCATTAAATGATGCTGTAGAAGAGAGAATTCGGAATACAGCTCAGTTAGTTCAATCCAATTTTGCTAATGTTGATGACGAATTTCTTGAAAGCTTAGCCGCCGATTTAGATGTATATGCGATTAATGTATTTAACACGGAAGGTTTAATCCTTTATTCAACCGTTGAGACGAATCGCGGTGGGATTCAAGCTCCTGAAGGACACGTTGTCTTCCAAATTATTAATGAAAACATTCCAGAGTTAATGGAAGATCCTCGTCAAAGTCAAACGGAAGGTGATGAAGATGAAGCCTATTACAAGTTTGGCTACTTAAATGTTGGTAGTAACGGGGTTATTCAAATTGGCTTACCTGTTACGGAGGCCTATAAGTTAGCGGAGCAATTTAGTTATCAAAATATCGTCTCGGCTGTCGCTCAAGATCAGTCAATTGTATCTAGTATGTTTGTTGATCATGACATGAGAGCTATTGCTCATAGTGACGTTAGTCAAATTGATAGTGATTGGAGTGCAGATACTGGCATTCAATCCTCTATCCTAGCAGAAGAAGTATTTGCTTCTGAAGCTTATAATCAATCACTTGGAACTGAAGTATATTCAGTTTCAACGCCTGTGTATGTTGACGGCGAACAGATCGGTGCGTTGAATCTAGATTTATCAATGGAACGGGTCAAATCAGCTATTTGGACTAACGCACTACTCGTTGGAGCATTAGGTATCATACTGTTTATTATCGTCGGTGGAATTTTACTTAAGATGTCATCCTATGTGTTAAAAACAGTAAGTGTTGTAAAAGAGCAATTAAACCACATTGCATCTGGTCAATTAACAACAACTTTTGCGAAGACACACCAAAACTTAAAAGATGAATTTGGGGAAATGATTACGTCGATTATCCATATGCAAGATTCCCTTAAATCTATGTTATTAAACATCCATCAATCTTCTTTACAGTTAGCTTCTTCTTCTGATGATTTCAGAAAGAATAGTCAACAATCCGCTGAATCAGCAGAGGAAGTCGCAAAAGCAATTGGGGATATTGCAGATGGCGCTGGTGAGCAAGCCCAAAGCACTGAACAAGGTGTAGATCATATGAATACATTAGGTGAGATTATTGAAAAGAATCAGCACTATGTTCAAGACTTAAATCAATCGACTGAGCAAGTTTCAATGCTAAAAGATGAAGGACTCCAACTTCTTCAAGACTTAGTTGAAAAAACAAAATTAAATAATGAAGTGTCAAATGAAGTTAATGACGTCATTGTAAATACAAATGAAAGTGCGAAAACAATTGAAAACTCCAGCCAAATGATTAAAGGTATTGCCGAACAAACGAATCTATTGGCATTAAACGCAGCTATTGAAGCCGCAAGAGCTGGAGAAGCTGGTCAAGGTTTCGCTGTTGTTGCTGAAGAAGTTCGAAAGCTTGCTGAACAATCAAATCAATTTGCTGAAGAAATAAATAACATTATCGGAGAATTGACATTAAAAACTGAAAATGCTGTGGAAAAAATTTCAGAGGCAAAACAAATTTCAGACTCTCAAGCTGAAAGTGTAAGATTAACTAATGAGAAATTTACTGGTATAAACACGGCCGTTGAAAGTATGAAGAAACTACTTCTTTCAGTTAACGATTCAGGAAACGAAATGGAAGAAAAGAAAAATGAAATCATCTCTATCATTGAAAACTTATCTGCCATTTCCCAACAAAATGCTGCTGGAACAGAAGAAGCATCTGCTGCAGTCGAAGAACAAACTGCAACGATTGAGGGGATTGCCCATTCAAGTGAGAATTTAGCCAAACTTGCAGAACAACTGCAAGACAATATCGCGAAATTTAAATATGAATAGAACAAAGAGACGAGCATCGCATAATTGCATGCTCGTCTTATTTTTTTGCATCCAATCGATAAATGATTTGCTCTGCACCAAACCGCTCAACCTTTTTATTCATTTCCATCCCTAATTTTTCTAACAGTTTGCAAGAACCTCTATTGGCGGCTTGTGTTTCTACTACTACAAAGGGGAGCTGTAAGACTTGAAACGAGTAATCGATTACACAGGTCGCTTAAACTCATTTACTTTTAAACTCGTTATCGTTCCTTGATGAAAAGACAACTGCCATCTACCATCAATATATTTCCATATCGAGCTTCGTAATGTATTGCGATTTCTTGTTTTATCTTCAACAAAATAAGTTGTTAAAACAATATCATCCGCTAACATTTGCATATCAAAATGATGCAGCGTCATCTCGGTTAACACAACTCCTGTTTCCAAACACTCTTCTTTCGTAAACATAAATCCAGAGCTTCCGATTTCATAAAAACCATCTGCCAAAATCTTATCCATCTCCTTCCTTGATTGTCGGACGGAAAGAGCCGTATGACGTTCTTCTAATGTTTTAATCTGCTCTCTTAACTGTTCACTCATGTTCCTTCCTCACATCCTTATAAGAAAAGGCCATCTGTCTATCAGAGGCCTTTCTTCATTAGTTTATTGTTGCCTTTATGATAAACCGATGTTGCTTTACTTCAAAAAATCCTTTTTCTTCAATGAGTAGATAAATGTCATACAGTTGGTCTTTGAAAGCATCCACAGTGAAATTTGGAACTTGCCACGATACGGCTTTCAAATAATAGATTAACGCCCCGACATCATAAAAGCGAAGATGCGGAAACTCTTCTTTTGCTAGCAATACAGTAAACCCGTGTCGTTCTAGTTCTTCTTTGGAAAATATTACATTCCAATGTGCGTATGGTCCTTTTTCTGAAACACCGAGGGCTTTGTTAATTCCGATACAATCAAATCCACCCACTTGTTGCGTTAAAAACAAGCCGCCTCGTTTCATCACTCGTTTTACTTCTTGTGGGTCATAGGTTTCATGTCGATTTAAGATAACAGCAAATTGATTGTCCTCAAAAGGAAGTGGTGCATCTTCTTCAATCTCCACAACGGTTACACCTAATGGGGTTAGTCTTTGTTTTGCCACGCTAACATTCGGCTTATATCCTTCTGTCGCCACACACACCTGTGGAAATGGCCGAAGCTTCGAAAGAAACTCGCCTCCCCCTGTGCCCATATCTAATAAAGAAGATGCTGTTTCCACAAGGGGGATTGCCATACTTCCATATGACCATGAAAGCAAACTACTATTCATTCTCCCCGTTTCGGTGATAAAGGAAAAATCCCACCCCGAAAAAGGTTCTTCTATACTTTTTAGTAATTGATAAAATTGTTGTTTTTGATCCATACCTTTTTCCTTCCTCCTTTACTCTTTTATTTTTTCTTAGAGTATTCTTTTGCGGAGGAGCTCTTGGACGGTTTTATATGTCATGTTCATAACCTTTCATTTTGTTCCACCTCTCTTCGCTTTCAGTTATTTTTCATAGTATATCAGATTATTTAGTTAAATACTTCCAAGATTGTAATTGCTATTCAAGTGGGATTTCTATTTCAAGTTTCGGTTCATCGTTGAGATAAAAGTCATAGTTCTCATAGAATTTTCTATATCCGTTCGGACATCTATTCCGTTAATTTATCTAAAACCACTCATTTCCCATTTCGTTCGGACATTCGTTCCGCTATCTTCGTCATTTCACGTTACTTCCTTGCTTTTTTCTGTAATTAACGGAACAGATGTCCGTAACGATTTGGAAAGAGGCATTTTTTCTTTCATTAACGGAATAGATGTCCGATAGACTCGTCTATGCAAGAAGTTCACACGCCCAGCTATTTAAACCATAATTTCTTATAGCTCACCCGTCCGTACCGTTCTAATGAAACTCCTTTTAACGCCGCTTCCTTAACATGAACAGCATGACGCCGATGAAATAAATTAATGACCACACGTTTATCAATCAAACTTTTTTCAAGTTCTATTAATTTTTTGAGCTGGTTTGCCCGTTCTTTTTCTTGCCGAATCTCTACTAGTCTTTTATGGAGTTCACCTGTTAACTCATCATCTAATAATGGCCTGACAAAAGCACCATTTAAATGAAATAACCGATAAAACGAATATACTAAATCATGTCCAAAAGCGAAGCCACCCATTACGATGTCCGCTTCTTGTAATCTATCTTTTTTTATCAATTCATCAATTGGAAAAACAGCGATTTTTACGTTCACTCCGATTTTGGACCATTCTTTTTGGAGCCAACTTATTTCTCTTAATACCGATGCATTTTTTCTAAGTTGCGTTCCGTAAAGGGTGATTGTTTCACCCTTGTATCCCGCTTTAGCTAACAAGGCTTTTGCCTTTTCTTTATTATATTCATGCCCTGTGGCACGATTCGTTTCACTAATTAATTGACTTTCAGCAGGAAAGTATCGTTCCTTTTCAATGCCATCACATAATGCTTCTTTATTTATTGCATATGCTAATGCTTCTCGGAAAAACTCTGACTGGTGCAAACCATCCTTCCATAAATTAAAGGTAATGTATGTTGCTCCTTCTTCAGGAAATTCCACTTCTTGCCACGCCATCGGGGTATCATCTGTTTGCTTATTTACATCAAAATAAGAAATCATATTTGGTACTTCCGTTTCATCCGGCATCGTAATTATTTCTACTTTGTCTAAAAAAGGACGTCCATTAAAATAGTACGGATGGACTTCTAGTCTCATCAATGTATCATCATGAGCCGTAACCTTATACGGGCCTGTTCCAATGGGATACTTTGTGAATTTAGGTTCGCTTTTGATGACATCTAGTGGGACAATCGACAACTGTTCATGACACAAGGCATGCGGAAATAAATAATCCGGCCCATAAAGCTGAAACTGAACAACCCACTTTTTTATTTTCTTTATCTCTTTTATATTCGCAACCATCCAAACATTTGGGAAATTTCCGATGTGTAGCCGTTGAAAGGTTTCTACCACATCATCAGCGCTACACTCACGGCCATGGTGAAACAAGACCCCTTTTCTTAAATAAAAGGTCCACGTACATCCAGAAGAATCAACTTCCCAATAATGGGCTAATGATGGCTCCACTTGATTTGTTTTTTCATTATAAACTAGCAATGTATCAAACAAGTGGTTGACGATGTGGTTTTCATGAATAGACTTTGTAAGAGGTGGATCAAGATGAATAATGGAATGATAAAACGGATAGCGAAGAAGATGAACAGAGTCATCCTCTTTTGTTTCTTCAAAATATCCAAATGACCCATGTAACCATTCATTTAACTTCTTCTCATAATAAGGAGACAATAAAGGGAGTAACTGCAATCCTTCCTTGAAATGACCTGCTTCAAAATATGTTTTTGCCATCGAATACATAAGCTCATCTTGATTTTTTAATAACGTTAACGTCGGCTTTTTTCCCCTTCCATATTCCACTTCCCAGTCAATCCACTGCTTTTCCTTCATCTCATTAATCACTTTTTTTGTATATCGTGGGGAGCAGCATAAAAGGTCAGAGAGTTCTTTTACCGTTATGTGGAAAGGATCGTTTTCTTTTTGGCTCGGTAATCCTTTTCGTAGCTGTAGATAATGCTCTGTAATTTTCATTTGAATTTCCCTCCCACTTAAAAGGTGAACACAATATTATAATATGAACACTTTTTAGACACCTTTTTGAAATTTACACTAATTGTAGCATAAATTTCTAGTTTAATGAGGTGTTTATTATGAAAGAAGCCGTTCAATATTCTGAAACACAAAAGCCTTTATCCCTTTGGAGGAACCGTCAATTTCTTTTGTTATTAAGTGGAAGTTCTATATCTAATCTGACATTTTACCTTTTTACACTTGCTTTGCCGATTATTATTTATGAACTTACAACATCCACCTTAGCGATGGGTACGATGAGAGCGATAGAGTTTCTCCCAAATCTACTACTAGCAATCTTTATTGGTGTTATCGTCGACCGATTTAACCGAAAAAAAATTCTCTTAAGTTCAGTTTCCGTTCAGGCGATAGCTCTCGGTATGATCATTGTCATTCTCGCTTCTTCCCATTTACAATTATGGCATTTGTATTGTTTAGGTTTTATTTTATATACTGCTAGCTATACATTTGGGAATGCTTATCATACCGTGTTACCACTAATTGTAGGAAAAGCTCAGTTAGCTTCTGCCAATTCGGTTATATCATTTTCCCAAACTACGATTAGTTTAGTTGGTCCAGCCTTAGCTGGTGTCACATTATTGGCTCTAAATTATATATTCGGACTGACTATTACACTCATTGGTTTACTTTGCTTGCTTCTGTTCACTTGTTTGTTAAAAGTGCCAGAAGATCAAACATTACATGCAGAGAAGAAAAGTATATTCGCCGATATTAAAGAAGGGTGGAACTGTCTACTTGCCAATAAAGAACTTTGGCATTTAACAATCATGGTTCTTTTAAGCAATATTGCATCAGCAGCCACACTAGCGATATTAGTCTTTTATGCACTTGATTCGATGAAGGTCATCGAAAGCCAGCTCGGTATTATATTATCAGGGTCAGCAGTAGGTGGATTAATCGCAGCTTTAATTGCTAAGAAAATTACGAAATGGATAAAGAGAGGCCCTTTGTTTTTACTTTCGCTCGGACTTGAGAGTTTCGGCTATCTTCTCCTCTTTCTTTCTTTTGATTGGTATTGGTTAGCGATAGGAATGTTTTTCAATGGATTTACAGGCGGAATTATCAATATTCATTACTTTACCCTTCGTCAAGAAACAACGCCGAATCATTTACTTGGCAGAGTGGCAGGTACTTCTTCGATGATGATGAAATTAGCCGTTCCTTTTTCCTTTTTAAGTGTTGGGGCATTAGGAGAAGTGATTCCTGTTCATTATATATTCCTAGGCTCTTGTTTGTTGACGATTTTAATTATATTGTACTTGGCAAAAACACCAGTAGCTAAGATGAAATAAGGGAAAAAAGCGCAGGCTATTTTAATACGCCTACGCTTTTTTATAGTTTGTAATTTTTGAAAAATAAATAAATAAAAGAAGGAAATATTTTCTTTTTATTGTATAGTTATTAAGAAATACTTGTTCAACTGAACGATTAGTAGAACAATCGGTAAGACCAATTAGAAAAAAAGAGGTGAAACCAATTGGAAGTATTGTTGATAATCGTAATCATTTTATCTTTATGGTCGATTACCAAGACCTTGGAAAAACTTACAGACAAAATTTTAACAAGTCACAACAAGCAGAATGAGCTATTAGAAGAAATAAAAGCAAGACTTGATAATGAGGTAAAAAAATAAGGATATTCAGCTAATCAAAGTGTCAGTCATATCATTGATATGGCTTTTTCATTATTTTAAACCTCATGCATATATTTCGCTGTAATGTCATTCTATTATCGATAAACGCCCAGCAAGAAACCTATTTACTCTTCCTTAGTAGGATAAAGCGTTTATTAATGACTATCATGTGGGCCTAGTTCTTCTTCTGTAACCCATTTATGATTCGTAATAACATCTCCCCCTGTTGTTAAGGTGAAATCAACCATATATACTGTTGTTTTTTGGACAGAATCAATCGTTGCCACTGCGCCTTCCATTCCTGTCATATGATCCGTATCAAGGATCACTTCTGCACCGACTTCCACTGGCGCTTCTCCAACATCCTCTAGCTCTTCATGAATGACCCATTTATGATTTATTTCAGGGTCTCCACCTGTTGTCGGTGTATATGACACGGTATACACATACGTTTCATACGCCCCAACAATCGTTGCTTCGGCCCCTTCCATTCCACTCATATGACCATCAACGATTAAGGCTGTTTCTCCGACTTTGTATGACGGATTTTCCGCTACTTTTAACGCCTCAGGGACTTCACCTGAACTAGAATGATCCATATGGGCATGCTCGTCATGATTCATTTCTGTTTCTGCTGTTTCTTCCATTTCTACTGGTGTTTCTTCGTCTTTTTCATGAGCATCATGTGGTTCATCATTCGTATTTCCACAGGCCGCTACTAATAAAACTATAAAAATAACGACGACACCAAACATCTTTTTCTTCATACTATCACCTCGAAAATTATTTTACTTTAAAAGTATGTGTTTTTTGTGAAGAGACAATAGAAGGTGTAGATTACAAAGACTAGTTTGAAGCGGTGTTAACAGTCGGTGCCACACCAAAAACGGCATCAGGGCTCTCCCTAATTACAACAGTCAATTATGCTTGCCATCGTTAGTAGTTTTTTGCACTGTAAAAATTTACGAAAGACAACATGCTATTGTTTAAAATCTAACCTTAGTGATTGAATGAATACAATGATTGGACCAATGACAACAACACCAATAAAAAACATCCCGCTCCAAAAGAATACTTGTCCAAAGGGCGCTTTGTCTTCAAAGGCGTAGAAAAACAAAGACATGTTAATAAAAGTAAAACTAATAAGACACCCATTTTTCACAATGTTCATAACCCATTGTCCTTCTCGGTATTTTCTAGCTTTGTTTTCTTCAGTCAGATTCAATAAGTTCATAAGATGCGGACGTTTCTCAAGTAGGTAAAAGGGGATCCAAAGAAACAGACTTACTATTGGCAAAAGGGCTAAAAACCCTTTGTTTCCGTAATTATTAATGTCTCCAGATATCGTAAAATGAATTGGAATGGCGGTAGGAAGCGAATGCCAATTCATTACGACATATCCAAGGTGACAGACAAATAAAAGGACAGAAATCAAATCAATCCACTGCCATTTACGACTTCTCTGAAAAACAGCCATTTTGTATCAGCCTCCTTTCTTTATTTAGCTATACGCTCGGTAGAAGTAACAGGTTTCGTCTGCCACTCGTCTTTTAACGGACAGACAGTACGCTATTTTAGAAAATACTTGCACTTTTTCAATTGTTAAGGACATCTGTTCCGTTATTTCACTTGTATAAGTATCAATTTTACTGGTTCAGCGGTATATAACGGAACAGATGTCCGAAATGCTACTGAATATCGCAATTTTACTCTATTTAGCGGAACAGATGTCCGTTCCAAAAAAATGGACGCATGACATCTTCATGCGTCCATTTCACTATTCCTTTTCCTTCTTACCATTATTTTCTCGTTTGTTCTCTTGCTCTTTCTTCTGTTCTTTTCGTTCTGCTTTTTTTGCTTGTTTATCCTCTTTTTGCTGTTCTTTCTTTGCTCCCTTTTCTTGCTGTCGCTGTTCTTTCTTTACTTGCTTTTCTTCTTTCTTTGCTTCATTCTTTTGTTGCTTCTCTGGCTTCTTTTGTTTGTTTTGCTCAGCAACTTTTTCTTTTCCTTTATTCACAACGACTTGTTTCTCTACTTCATTGGTTGTCTCAGAAACTTCAGCTATCTCAATTTTTTCCTCTTCTTCAACGGAAGGACCCTCTTGTTCTATTTCCTTTTCTTCGGTTTCCTCTATTTCTTCTTTGCCCGCCTGCTTTTGTTGTTTCTTCTCAATTTTAGCAAGACGTTTATTCACTTTCACTTCTAATTTTTCTTGAGCTTTTTCGATATTTTTTTGCAGTGCTTCTTTTGCCTTTGGATTTTCAACTTTTTCAAGAGCAGCGGTTAAAGCCACAATATTCGCTGAAAACTTTTCTTCCAATGCAGCTCGAGTCGGGTCAACAAGACTTACTTCCTCTTGTACTGTTTCTTCTACCTCTTCGCTTGATTCATTTTCTTCTTTTATCTTTTCTAGCGCAGCTTCTTGTTGTTCAAGAGCTTTTTGCAAAATCTCAGTGGCTCCCTCAACATCGCCAAGTTCGAATAGTGCTTCTGCTTCTTTTATCCGTTCTTCTACAAACGAAGCGAGTAATTCCGCTTCTTTATCTTCATTAAATGTGAATGCAAGTTGAACATTTTCCTTTAGTTTTTTTATAAAATAAAAGAAATCTCCTGGCAGAAGAGCGGGTGCCTCAATAATTACCTCTTCCTCTTCTACAATTTCAACAGGCTCATCATTTTCAGCAAAGACTTGCCCTGCTCCGATAGGAAACGCAACTACGGCACCCAGAATCAGGGTTGCTACTAGTTTACGAGTGTTTCCTTGTAATTTGATTTTTTGCATAAAAAAATCCTCCCCAAGTTAGTTGTTCGGAAGAAGTCGATAGTCCTCATTTACATGAGGGTATTCTTCATTCTTCAGCAGCACAGCCACCATAGCGGTTTCGCTTTAGGTCTGTAACTTTGCGTCTCCATCTTTCAATGGATTTGCCTTTTTCAAATGAGAACGATAATAAAGTTATATGTTTCGTTCAACATTATTATTAATCATAATGGATTCAGTGATAAATTGAAAGTACATTTCGCTTTGAAAAAAATACCAAAATTCGTATCGGACATTTGTTCCGCTATTCTACGAAAAATCATGTGTTCCTATGATGTTATCGGACATCTGTTCCGTTATCCTTCCTTTTTCCCATCCCATTTTAGTTATTATAGTAAAATAGCGGAACAGATGTCCGATAAGATTGAAAACACCCCAAAAACTAAAAGAATAACGGAACAGGTGTCCGAACGGTATCTTCTTTACTCATTCATCGATGACAGAAATCGTGTTCTCCTCAGTTAAAACAGATTTAATGAACTCCACATCCGCAGCTGTCATCGCTTCACCGTAAAATTCCGTTCCCCAATGTTCTGAGCTAAAAATACATGTATCCTTCTTATATAAAAAAATAGAAAACCATTTTAGCTGGCGATGTTTATTAACAAAGTCCGTTACTAAATACTCCTTTTTCTTGTCTGTCATTTCTCCACGAAAATAAACGAGAGACAGTGAATTCGGAATTTCATCGAATTCAGAATACCTTCGTTTCAACTCTTCTATGACTTCTTTTTCTTCCTCCCAGCAATGAATTTCTATCGTATCAGCCCGAGTGATAAAACGATTCATCAGCTTCAGCCAATAGCAATAGTCAAAGTCAGCTGGAATACAATGTGGTGAATTTTCAAATACAGATATGGAAAAATAAATCTTCATCATCCTTATTCTCCTTCTTTTCTTTTTCTGACAAAGAATACAAGACAGCTAGAAAATATAGCAATAAAAAATAACAAGTACATCGTCAAGAGGACCAATCCGTTCTTTTTTTCTTCCGCTTTTTCCTCTGCTTCAACACTCGACTTTAATTTATGGCTTTTAACTACTGGTTCACTATTCGATTCACCTAAGTAACTTTCTTCTCGAATTGCCTTGATAAAAGTACCATCTTCAACTTCTACCGCGATGGCTTCTTCCGTTGAAACTCCCTTGATTTTATAAAACTTTGTCCCTTTTTGATAAGCATTTGAAAAATCACCTGGTAAACTCTCCATATCTGAATAGCTAGTTACTTGGCCAAGCTCTTCTTCTACCTTTTCAATCTTAGTATCTGTTACAACATATAGATTTCCCTCCCAAGTAATAAAAGGGTACGCCCACGATGTTGCAAACGTTGCTAATGGACAAAAGAATAAACCAAAAAACACAACCCCTAATAACACGTTGTTCTTCATATGGCCATTCCTTTATCACATTGCACATTAAATAAGTTTCCGTCAGGGTCATAAAAATGAAGAAATTGATTTCCTACTCCATCGTCTTCAATTGCTTCGACCTTGACATGTTGTTGCTGTAAATGGGCGTATAACTTCTCAATTTCTTTTGTTTGAAACCCTATAACATTGTGTTGCTTTCCATTAACAGTAAAATTAGCTTTTGTCTCATCAGCTGTTTCTACTAAAAACAGCATTTGACCAGAAGGCAAATTAAGTTGAGCTAATTTCTCTTCTTCACTTTCCCAAACGAACTCTAGTCGTAACACTTCTTTATACCAATCAATCGCCTTTTTTAAGTTTCTCACCGGTATTTCATTAAACAAAATGTTTTCTAGCATTATCACCATACTCCATTTCATTTAGTCTTTATTAGTTATCACCCAACTAGGCAACAAAGAAAGATGATTATCTTTTAATACGATGACTTTCTCTCCATATGGATGTAACATCTCTATGATCTCTTGTTTACTCTCATATTCAAACGTCTTGTTCCATTTAAACATTGAATAAAAAATTCGCCATGTCGGTTTATAATGTGCTTTTTCTATTGTTAACTTTTGCAAAAGAAACCGTTTGATTATCCGCCTTTGTCTTGTTCGGTAGTTTGTATTTAAAAAAATAATGACGTCTGCGGCAGCAAAACTCGCTGAAACCCACTTATGATGAGATCCTTCAATAATCCATGTTTGTTTACTTATCACCGTTTTCAACAACTTATCGCGTTGCTCATCAGTTCTTCTTCTATCTTCGGATTCGGTTCTATCCCATACAACATTATCTAACTCACAGTAAGGGATATTTCTTTGTTTCGATAACAACTTTGCTAACGTTGTTTTTCCACTTCCAACAGAACCGATAATATGAATCTTGTTAGGACCAATGTTTCTCATAGAATCACTCTTTACGATAAGGCTTTGTTTACAGCTGCAATAGCGTGAATAGATGTAGTGTCAAATAGCGGGACACTGGAATCCTCTTCCTTAATTAACAATTCAATTTCAGTACAACCTAATATGATTCCTTCTGCCCCATTCATTCGTAACGTATCTATCACTTGTTTGTAAACTTCTTTTGATTCTTTTGTTATTTTTCCTAAACAGAGCTCTTCATATATAATTCGGTTTATCATTTCACGCTCATTTTCATTTGGAATAACAATGTCAATGCCAAAGTCTATTATTCTTGATTTATAAAAATCTTGTTCCATCGTATATGAAGTGCCTAATAACCCTACTTTTCTTAAACCTCTTATTTTGATTTGAGCCGCTGTGGCATCAGCAATATGCAGAACCGGGATTTTAATATAAGCTTCAATTTGGCTTACGACTTTATGCATTGTATTTGTACAAATTACAATAAAGTCAGCACCTGCTTTTTCTAATGCGAGTGCAGCTTCACCTAGTCTTTGTCCTGCTTCTTCCCATTTTCCTTTTGCCTGGAGTATTTCAATTTCAGCAAAATCAACACTAAACAAGATACATTGTGCCGAATGTAATCCTCCACGTCTCCTTTTCGTTTCTTCGTTAATCATACGATAATATTCAGCTGACGACTCCCAACTCATTCCTCCGATTAAGCCAATCGTTTTCATGATTCTCCTCCATTTAAACAAGAACACTATATTTAAACAAACGTTTAATTAGTGATTCTTTCCTTTTAAAAAATTTTATCATGACCTAGTTTTTTTAAAATAGGAAGGAACAATCATTTTTGAAACTAATATAAAAAACACTTTAATCAAATACACTTATTCATATAACCGATGAGCCAACGCATAATCCAGTGCTCGTTGCGGCACTAAATAACGGACACTTAACCCATCAGCAATCCGTGATCGAATTAAAGTTGAACTCGTCTCAATGTTGACTCCTTTACTTAAACAATCAAAACGGTGTTCATGTTTTGTTAAAAAGGAGTTTTTCGCAATAATACCGGCCATATCAAATCCTTCTCTTCCCATAACAATAAAGTAATTGTTTTCAATCAGTTCAAACCCTTTATGCCAATTTGTTATAGACGCTAGGTTATCGGCACCCATAACAAAGACTAACTCGTCCTTTGGGTATTGTTGTTTTAACTTTTCCATCGTGTTATACGTATACGTCTCCCAGCCTTCTGCATCCATTTCAATAGGACTCACTTGGATTTTCTCATTGTCAGCAATTGCAAGCTCCACCATTTTTAAGCGATGTTCGTCTGCCGTTAACGCCCGGTCTTTGTCCCGCCGTTTTTGAGAAGAAGGGACAAGGATGATGCCATCGAGTTTCCGTCGGTCGATGACCATTTCCATTGTGACTAGATGCCCAATCGTAATCGGGTCACATGCCGATCCAAATACACCGTACTTTGCCATTCCAGACACCTCTTTATCTACCTTTATAAGTTTACTTTCTCTAGCCGTGGATTCGGGTTGTATCTTCTCCCCTTTTTCGCTTCATGTTCACCATCAAGCAACACATTATCACCAGTAAAGCCAATGTTTACTTTTAGTAAACTTCCCCCGATTCCATACACATCAACAGGTGCTTCTTCTTCTTCAAATTGTTTAATCCGTTCGGCGGTAAACCCTCCACTGACAACAATTTGAACATGCTGTAGTCCTTCCTCATCTAATGCATGCCGAAGTGCTTTTACTAATGGAACATTGACACCACGAGGATCAAACGTACCTAATACTTCTTCATGACGGATAAAATATTGATCAATCATTGTTCTAGATGTATCAATACGAACACCTTTTAATTTTTTTCCGAATGCTTTCCCAACTTTGATTGAATCCGTAATGACGTCATTATTATAATCTGTTAATGCGATTAAATCGTCATCAGGAAATGTTTCAAAATATGCCCGTGATGCTTCAACAATATCACCATTAAATAATTGAATCAACGCATGAGGCATCGTCCCTAACCCTTTCTCGCCCCACCATTCGTTCATCGCATGTGTTGCTTGTGCGGTCATCCCACCGATATAAGCGGCATATCCATCTCCAACCTGATTACTAAAATGATCATCACGATCACCCATAAAAATGACTTTTTTTAGACCAGCAGCTTTAACAACACGATATACATTTGTCGCTACACTTGTACGCCGAGCCAAAATACCATCGATAATTCCTTCTAAAAAGCCAAATTGATGGTATCCTCCTTTTACCGTTAACACCGTTTCAAACGGCTTAATTTTGTCCCCATCTTTAAGGGCATAAATTTCCAATGTTTCTGGTGCATCCGCAAACGTTTGAATAAGTGCAATCGCTTCATCTATACCACAAAGAACTGCATGCTCTTTTTGAAAGAACTGCATCGTTACGACAGATTCTTTTTTATACCTTTTCGCAATTTCTCTCGTTTTTAAAAAGTACACAGCAGAATACCAACCTTCTCCAACCCTTTCATCAAACTTGAACGTTTTATTTGTTAATCGTTCTATTTTCCCTTCGAGTTTTAATTCAATTTCCTTTCCCATCGTTTAGGCCTCCCCTCGTTTTACAACGGTACCATTTAGCACGTTTTGAATATGCTCAAGTGCGTATTCATGTCCTTTTGGATTAAAACTAGCAGCAGCGGCTTCATAGACGGTGATGCTGTAGCCAAGATTATACGCATCAATCGCTGTGTGTAATATGCAAATATCAGTACATACACCAACAAGTTCAATTTCTCGAATATTCCGTTCTCTTAGTTTCATATCTAAATTCGTTCCAGCAAAAGCGCTGTATCGTGTTTTATCGATCCAAATGACATTCTTCGATTGCTCAACTTCTTGAAAATACGCTCGTAATTGACCATATAATTCTCGGCCTTGTGTATTTCGAATATTATGTTCAGGAAAAAGTGAACTTTCTGGATGGTAATGGTCTTCCTTATCGTGTAAATCAATGGCAAATACAATATAATCGTTTTGGTCAAACGCTTTTTTGGTTCTTTCTAAAATCGCCTTTTCAATCTGTATTGCAGGTTCCCCAACAGGTAATGCTCCGTCTACAAAATCCCTAGTATAATCAATATTAATTAATGCTTTTGTCATTGTGTTCACTCCTTATATTAATTTTCAATTAACAAATTGTTAATTTATTTATAGAGAAAAAATCTATTCAATCTTTTTCTTTTGAATGTTCTTTACCGATATATCGTATGGACACCTTGATAATCTACAAAGCGGTATAATCGCGTTGGACGTTTGGACTCTTTAGTTGGTACTGTCATTTTCGGCTCCCCATTTTTATTTGTAACAAGTTCAATGAATGGCAATGTTGGTGCTTTTCGAAAAAAGGAAGACTTTGTTCCAAGCACAGATGCTGGTGCTACGGCTAACAACACATCACGTAAATCAGAGAGGATGAATTCTTGTGATAAAAAATTTTTAGCAACTGTTGTCTCAAGCATATCTCTTGTAATATAAGTAAGGGCATCTTGTATGATTTGTTTATGGTCAAAGGCTAAATCTAGCTTACACACCTCTTGTAGTGAAAACAATGCTACATCTTTCGCATCATCAGACCCTTTGCGGCTTTCCAACAATTGCTCTTGAACAATCGCATAATGGGCATTGGATATAATCCAACCTCTTGGGTCTCTTCCTTCTTTATCATACACATTAAAATGTTGAACATGTATATTCGTTACTTTCGTTTCTTCCTCAAGCTCTCGTATAGCCGCTTCATACGCTGTTTCTCTAGGCTCAATAAACCCTCCTGGCAGCGCCCATTTATTTCCTTCGATATTCGGATTGCCTTCTGAATCTTTGTCTTCCCGCTTAATAAGCAATAACTTTAATACACGACTTGTCGTTTGCTCTTCATTATCAATAGAATTATCTTTTGTTATCGTAAATACTGCAATGTCTGCTGTATAACCATCAGGAGTTCGATACTTAGATGGGTCATATTCTTTTAAAAATTCTTCTTCTGTTTTATAAGTCAAAAACGTAAACTCCTTTCTTATCGGTTATTAATTATCAATTTGTTAATTGTTAATTTTATTATATTTTCTTTTTTTTATAAATGCAAGATAAAATATATTATCCTACTCCTCGTTGCTTGCGTTCTTTTGTGTTCCCGCTTGAATGATGCTCAACAAAAACACTTACTATTGCAAAGGTGAGTAATACTAAAATCCCGATTAATGTACCTGTTGACCACTGCACCCTTGTATCAAATATTTGAAAGAAAAATGTAAATACAGGAATAAAGGCAATGCTAATCATGACAAAAAACGGCTCACAAACACGAATGCCAAGTTGTAATAAATATAGAGGAAGAATGACACCAAACAAAGTCACAACAACGATCCAAACCAAGTCATTAAAAATAAAAAGCTTCATAGAACCATTTCCGAAGGCAATTAGCATTGTAATTGGAACTATGATGTAAAAACGATGAGCTAATATTGTCGTTGAATTCCAGCCTCGCTCACTTAATTTTTTCGAGTATATAGCTGCATACACAGCAGCAAATCCACAAATCAATGAGGCAAATAAACCTACTACCATGTGAAAAGAAGAGCCTAGTTCAACTCCCGAACGACCTGTCAGTGATGTCCAAAACAAAAAACAGCTACCAATTAAAATTCCAAGCCCAATCCCCCATTTAGCAGGAGGAGCTTTTTGTGAAAATAATACCTTTCCAAGAAGTAGAGCAAATAACGGCCCAACTCCAATTTCTATCGCACTGACAATGGCAGGCTCTACATATTTAAGCGCATAGTAAAAAGTAATAATGGCTACAGCTGTACTAACATTTAAATAAAGAAGATCCTTTTTTCCTTCTTTTATTTGAAACGTTCTACTACTTTTGGAAAAGTGATTAAATCCACTAAACACGATAATCGTAATGGAAAAACTAATAAATAAAAAGACAAAAGGGTCTAACCCTTGGACTTTGTTTGCGTAATATACTTGTGTACCGGCACTAAAAATAGCAGAGCCTAGTAAAAACAACGCTCCTAGTAAAAAAACAGAATTCACCTGTCTCAGATTACTCATTTATTTTATCTCCCTTTATAAATTTGTATCCACAGGGTAACATATTCTTTACAAAGATTGGGTCCAAAACACAAATAATAAATAAAAAATAGTGCTTCCAATGAAAAACATGATTACTCGAAAGATCGTTATATAAAGATGATTTGGAAATAACCATTTACAAATCCATAATAAAAAGGCAAACAATATTGTCACCAATGTTTCAAATCCGAACAATTCAATAAAACGGTCATCGTCCTGTTCACGCGGTTTAAAAGCATAATACAAACAAATAAACCCTGGAACACTCAACAGCAGAAGCAAAATTAAAGGAACGATTGATGTTTTTAAATCAATGGGATTTTGTTCAATTGAACCCGCTGGTCGTTCAGATGAGAATAAGGAGATGTCTTGTAATATTATCGGCGCCACTAAAATAATAAAAATACAGACTACACTAAGGATAGCTGCTACGTATGGAAATTTATGTGGAATGGGGTTAGATTGAATACTTTCATTAATTTCAGTGAATATATCTTGCTTTTCTTTCCTAGTTAACGAAACTTTCTTTTGGATGGATTGGAATTGTTGTTCAAATTTCTGAAACGACTCCATTCGAATAGCCCTCCTTTTCCCATGTTGTTTTAAAAGCTTTCAATCCTCTGATTAAATTCGATTTCACCTTGCTTTCACTCCAACCAAGAATTGTTGCTGTTTCTTTCGTTGAAAATTCTTTTATTTTTCTTAACACAATGACATCCCTATAATTTCTTTTTAAACTTTGAAAAACTTGTAATATTTCTTGTTCAGATTCAGTAAGCATAAATTGCTCTTCAGGGGATTCCGCTCTTTTGGCTCTACTAGGAATGGAATGCTGAAAAAATGTTAATTTTTTGTTTCGACGGATCAAATCAATCGTCATATTTCTTGCAATTCGAAATAACCAAGCTTTTGGATTTTGACCATCAAAGCGGTTCATATTTTCAAAAGCTTTAATAAAAGTTTCTTGTGTCAAATCTTTCGCTTCGTTATAATCAGAAATCATAAAATATATATACTGAAAAAGATCATCACAATATGCTTCATACCAAGTCTTTAACAACAACCTTGATTCTTCATGATTCACTCTCACCTCTCCTTTCTCTTATTAGTAAAACGAATTCATTCACAGAAAAGATGCACTTTTATGTTTTTTTCATAAGAAAAACGCGGAGCGCCTTTTCGTTTCATGCGAAGTGCGGAGCCCTGCCCGCTTTTGAAAGTGAACCACAAGTGCTCTTCTTGGGGTGAAACGCGCAGGTGCGGAGCCTTCGCTCTTCTTGAATAAGCTTTCAAAGCTTCGCTGCATTATACTTACTTATCTTTTAAGAAAAACGCGAAGCGTCTTTTCTTTCAAGGAATCAAGGGTATAATAACAAACAGATTTTCACTTAAGGAGGGATAAAGTGTTGTCTTATTTATTGTTATTACTGGGCTTTGCTCTTCTTATTAAAGGAGCAGAATATTTTGTTCAAGGTGCATCAAGCATTGCTGCTGTGTTAAAGGTCTCTCCGATGTTAATTGGGTTAACGATTGTCGCCTTTGGAACAAGTTCCCCAGAAGCAACCGTAAGTATAGTCGCAGCTATGGATCAAAATGCTGGAGTTGCAGTTGGAAATGTAGTCGGCAGTAATATTTTTAACATGACCCTTGTTGTGGGGGTGGCCGCTTTTCTTTATCCATTAAGGGTAGAAAGTAATACCATTCGTAAAGAAATTCCTTTTACATTATTAGCAAGTATCGCTCTACTCATTTTACTTAGTGATAGAATGCTACAATTTCTATCCGATAATGTTTTAACTCGCAGTGATGGCATCATTCTCTTATTGTTTTTTGCTGTTTTTTTATATTATTTATTTGAAGTAGCTAGACAAAATCGCGTGAAAGAAGATACAGCTTCACCGAAACAATCGTTGTTGTCTTGGGGGAAACTCATTTTCTTCACAATCATAGGATTAGCTGCCATTATTATCGGTGGTGATCTTGTTGTCCATCATGCAACTTCAATTGCGTTGTCATTTGGCATGAGCGAAACGTTAGTCGGGTTAACGATCGTTGCTGTCGGTACCTCATTGCCAGAACTCATCACATCGATAACCGCAGCATTAAAAAAAGAAAGTGATATCGCATTAGGCAATATCGTTGGTAGTAATATTTTTAATATTTTATTTGTCCTTGGTTCTGCTTCTGTCATTTCCCCGCTATGGGTTGAGGATAAAATATTTGTGGATGTTTATATCATGATTGTTTTCACTCTGCTTTTATTGGTATTTTCTAGGACCAATTATAAAGTCGGGAAAATTGAAGGCGTTATTTTAGCAAGCTTTTACGTCATTTATATGGTTTATATTATCATCCGTAATTAGGACTCGATCTGAATTACATGTTGAGGTAATGCTTGTTGTTCTATCCAGCTCTTAACAATCTCATTAAATAACATCGGGTTTGCTAAGGAGACACCATGACCTATATTAGGAATCACTAATCCTGTAATAGAAGGATGGCTCTTGATAAGGTCTTGAAGAGATTTTTTCATAATGGACCGTTCTTTTTCTCCAACAGTAACAAGGATATTTGCTTGAGCCTCAGAAAACGTAGCAGGAATCGTAAATGCCATGTTTTCTTCCATTATCCTTATGAACGTCTCTTTTTTCACTCGTTTACTTTCTTGAAAATAAACATCAAACAAATCTTGGTGAATATACATTGATTTCGCTTGAAGTTTGGCAAATGATTTTAGCTTTACTAACGGAAAGGTAAACATCATTGACCTTAGCATAATTTTTGCAAAGGGAATCGGGCGAACTAACGCACTGTTAATTATCGCGTGGTCGATGTTATTTTGTTTTATACTAAGCATCGAAATTAGGACTTGAGCTCCGAGAGAAAATCCAACAACTATAACTGGCCTTCCGTTTCTTTTTTCATTTATTAATGTAAGAACTTGTTTTGCACTGTCTTGTATTGTAAACAAAGCTGTCTTCTCACTTTTTCCTTGTTCAGGTAAATCAGGAACGAGGCAATGGTACCGTGAAGAAAAGTAGGAAACTTGTTTATCCCACATCCATCCACTAACCCCACCACCATGAAGGAATACAAGAAGTGGGTCAGTATTTGAGCCGTATTCTTTATAATAAAGTTTCATTTTGTCATCCTTTCCATATAATCTTTGTCCAATCGCTTGCTTGTTCACTCTGTCTGCTGTACGATGAGCAAGGAGAAATTGCAAGGGAAGTGGAATAATTGGAGAGTCATCTATTAGCAAATTTATACCGCCTTCGGTACATTGAACGTTGGAGTTTAATGAGAAATGTAATGACAGAAAATGTTGCGGAACATTCCTATCACGTTTCGCTTTTAACTCATTGCTTATGTTCAATTGCTACTGAAATTTATGGGAAACAAGTCAACACGGAGAAGGCTGTAACGTTATCCCTTTTTCACGATGTAACAGAGGTGTTTACAGGCGATATCCCCACACCGGTAAAACATCATAACAGGGATATCTTAAATAATTTCCGTGATATCGAAAAGCTTGCCGCAGAAAAGTTAGTGAAGCAAGCACCTAATGAGTTAAAGCATGTTTATGAAGAAGCTATTTGCAATCCTTCTAATCAAGAGTTGTCAAAATATATTAAAGCGGCTGATTTAATTGATGCTTATTTAAAATGTACAATTGAACTATCAGCAGGAAATCGCGAATTTGTCGTAGCCAAAAAACAAATTGAAGAAAAGATTAATCAACTGAACATGCCTGAAGTAGACTATTTTCTTCACCATTTCGCTCCTAGCTTTGAAAAAACATTGGACGAGATTTCAGAATAAACGTCTGCAGTTCTAACGGACATCTTTTCCGCTATTTATGTGTTTTTTCACTTATTTCGGTTGCTATCGGACATTCGTTCCGCTATTTCACTAAAATTCAAAGAAAATTTCTATTATCCGTTAAAATAACGGAATAGATGTCCTTAACATCTTGAGAATTAGCTTTTTTTAATGAAATAACGGTTCTCATGTCCGGTAACATGTTAACTTACAATATGATGGAGTGTTTTTTCTAGTGTATCAAATTTAAATTGATATCCTTCCTGTTGCAATCGTTCTGGAAGAACCCAACGACTCTTTAACACGAGCTCTGTTTCGGTTTTAATGAATACGGCCCCTAACTCAAGCATCCATTTCGGTGCAGGTAATCCAAATGACCTATTCATCACTGTGCACATCTGTTCCATTAGTTCCCGATTCGTTACAGGGTTAGGAGCTGAGCAATTAATTACTCCCCTTATATCTTCTCTTTCCTGTAAGAACAAAATGATTTGATATAAATCTTCGACATGAATCCAGCTAAATCTTTGATTTCCTTTTCCTTGTGCTCCTCCAAGACCAAATTTCACTAGGTTTTGATATGGCGTCATAACCCCGCCATCTTTTCCAAGAACAATCGCGATTCGTAACGCAACTTGTCGTGTCTTTGGTAAATCAAAGGAAAAGAACGCTTCTTCCCATGCTTTTGCAACATCAACAGAGAAACCAGATCCTATCTCTCCTTTTT
Organism: Alkalihalobacillus sp. LMS39; assembly: GCF_022812285.1. Classification (NCBI taxonomy): domain Bacteria; kingdom Bacillati; phylum Bacillota; class Bacilli; order Caryophanales; family Bacillaceae; genus Alkalihalobacillus; species Alkalihalobacillus sp. LMS39. The sequence goes on along the minus strand of NZ_CP093300.1, from coordinate 623,579 downwards.
CTTCTGTCATCGGTCTGTCTTCTGCATGGCGATAGATTGTAGCTGTGCTTGAGTTAACCCAAAGTTTCGGTGGCTGTTCGCATTCCTTAATGACTTCACCTAGTAGTTTCGTAGTTCTAACTCGTGATCCCATAATTTCCTGTTTATTTTTTTCATTATATCTACAGTTAACTGACTTACCTGCTAGATTAATAAGCAATTCTGCCTCATTGACTGCCTCAACAAGTGCAGTATGATCATCCCATGATATATGTTGTGGTTGTCTAGAGATAATTTTCACATCATATCCGTTATTCCGCCATTGTTTCTCAAAATACTGACCAATAAACCCTGTACCACCTGCTATGACTATTTTTTTCGTCATATGTATCGACTCCATTCCTAGCATTCTTTTCTTTATATTATAACGTTATTTACAACCTTTTAACGATTTATTTTCAATCCCTCTTACTAAAGTAGTATCGGCCACAAAGCATGCTTCAAGTATTTTTACAAATGTCCATAAATGATTTTATCTAATAATCCATGACACATTCCATCCTGATTTTCATACTGTGATAATGACCTACAAAAAAGGAGGAATGTGTCCTTTATGCAAGCTTCAACTATGATAAAACAAGGACTTCACCTACATTGTATTCCTGTCATCGAATCTGACCTAAAGTATATCCATAATGTATTACAAACGATCAATCAGGCTCAAACCTCGCTTGATGATTTCCCCATGCTCCATGAAAAAGCACCGATTACAGTTGTAGACCCTGAGGTGATTCAATTTGACTGAACTTTACTCTTTCACTGCGACAGAACTTGCTCAGTTACTAAAAACGAAACAAATTTCCCCCGTTGATCTAATTCAATGTACATTTAAGCGGATAAAGGAAGTGGATTCTTCCGTCAATGCTTATATTACAACATTAGAAGAAGTAGCACTTCGACAGGCTGCCTTAGCAGAAACAGAAATAATAAATGGATTATATAAAGGTCCACTACACGGTATTCCGCTTGGCATTAAAGATAACTATGAAACGAAAGGAATTCCGACGACAGCTGGATCAAAAATAAAAGAAAACTATATACCAGATCAAACTGCTACTGCTGTTGAAAAATTGCTATGTGCGGGCGGAATTACGACTGGAAAACTAAATATGCATGAGTTTGGAGGTGGGCTAACAAATACGAACATCCATTACGGTCATACGAGAAACCCGTGGAATTTACAACACACTCCTGGTGGGTCTAGTGGTGGAAGTGCTGCCGCATTAGCTGCTGGTTTGGCTACACTTACTACTGGAACCGATACATTTGGTTCCATTCGTGTCCCAGCTTCTATGTGTGGAGTCTATGGCTTAAAACCAACATATGGTTTAGTGAGTACAAAAGGAGTTACTCCGTTAGCTTGGTCATTAGATCACGCAGGGCCAATGGCGCGTTCCGTATCTGACCTAGCCCTTATGTTACAAGTGATGGCTGGCTATGATCCTCAAGACCCTGCTAGCATTAAAGCACCTGTACCTCATTACAAGGAATATTTACAAAAAGGAATAAACGGAATAAAAATAGGTGTCCCTACCGCTTATTTAGACGGTCTGGATGAAGATGTTTCACTCTTATTTCATAATGCTTTACAAACACTTCAACAACTTGGGGCAACAATAATAGAAGTGGACATAGAAGAATTGTCACTTTCTAGCTTTGCTAGTTATGTTATTACAACTGGAGAAGCGGCGACATATCACTATGAAAAACTCCAACAAAACTTCGAGGACTATGCACCAGATGTTCGAATCTTCTTTGAAACAGGAATACTCACAAATACACCTCAATATGTAAGGGCTCAACAAGCACGTCGCGCGCTCACTGAAGCATTTCAATCTGTATTTGACGATGTCGACCTTTTACTTGGACCAACCGTTCCGATTATAACACCAGCGTTTGCTGAAGATATGGTAAAACAAAATCTAGAAATAACAAAACGCTCTATGCCTTTTACAGCACCACCTAACTTAACTGGTACACCTAGTCTAGCAGTTCCTATGGGTATCGCTCGTAATGGTGTCCCTGTTGGAATGCAGTTCATCGGAAACCACCTGTCTGAAAAAATTTTATTTCAAGTAGGAAGTAGCTGGGAGGAAACAAACCCACTAGATAAGAAATAAAGTATCAATAAACCAAGAGTCATTCTCTTGGTTTATTAAAATTTTTCATCCCATCTATCTTTTCTCATTGTTTTTGCACAACATATGTCACTGCATTTGTTTTCAATAATACTGCTTTATTATCGCGATTAATTTGAAAAGATAAAGGCTTAATTGTGGATTGAAGAAGTTTCCAGCCGTAATAAGCTTGCTGGAGTTTATTCAACATCTCAGTTGTAGAGAGGTTTACTTCAATGAGAGGATTTAAATTCTCGTTTGTTTGAATATCGATTTCTTCTAATTCTGAATTGACAATGAGACAGTTGATCCCATTTCCTTTTGTTGCTGCTTCGATTCGTGAAAGGACATTATCTAATGTCTGTTCAGAATCTACATGCTCTAGACAAGAAACGGCAACGATAAAGTCATATTCATTTGTTCCCATTGAATAAGTGCCAATGTCAGATTGAATAGCTTTAATCTTATTTTCAACACCGTATTGTTTACTATATTGTTTTAACTTTTCTAAAGCCGATTCGAGAATATCTACACAAACAACATCCCCTTCTCTGTCTACCATGTTTTGCGCGATAGGGATACTATTTCTACCAACACCGCTACCTAAATCCAACACCTTTATTTTTTCATTCAGAGGTAACATACAAAATGAATCGATTACCGTTTTTACTGGTTTATGTAACCAAGAACCTTCTTCAAATAATCGGTAGTTTTCATAACAAGCCTCATGATACCGTTTTTCTTCTTTCCTAATTCGCTGAATGTGATCCAAAACTACCTCCTTGTTACTTCACTTTAATTTTCTTTGATCATATTATGAATGATCTGGCAGGTCAAACTAATCCTGTTCGGACATTTGTTCCGCTATATTCATGATTTACCGAAAAATCCGTTCGTATCGGACATATGTTCCGCTATTATCTCCATTTGAGCCTCGTTTCTCTCACCAAATGTAAAATAACGGAACTCATGTCCGGACCGCTACGGAAATTTGGACAATTTGCAATAATAACGGAACAAATGTCCGTAACAATAAAAAAAACACAAACAAAAAATCGTCTGTTTGTGTTATGTTGCAGGTTTGACTTGATACACAATCTTTTCAATTTTTGGATACCAAAACTGAATGTATGGTCCAATAAACAATGCGACAATTAACGTTCCAAATCCAATCGGACCTGCAACGAATAAAGCTAAAAGTAAAGCTAATAGTTCTGTTAACATTTTTGCAACCATAAGTTTAAAGCCAAATAACGTTTGTAAAGCAATCATAAAACCATCGACAGGGATTGGTGCAAACCTTGCTTGTAAATATGTTGCAACTCCGATTGATATAAGGGTCAGTCCTATAGCAAATGTTACAATTTGCATGAGTAGCTCGGCAACCTCAAGTTGTCGAAACGCAATCAGTAACCAAAAATCAACAAAATATCCGAGCAGGAGTGTCGTTAAGATCGACGTAACTTCAGGACGTTTTCTAAGTAACAACGCATTGACACCAATCATTGTTAGACTAACAATAATAACCCATGTTCCCACTGTTAAGCCAACTCGCTGTGACAAGCCAACTGTCAGAGCATCCCAAGGACCTACTCCAAGGTTGGCGTTAATCGTTAATGACACACCACAAGATAAGATAAATAAACCGAAGACATAACATAAGCCTCGTTTTAATGTAAGACTCACAGTATCACCTATTCTATTTTAGACTTTTTTATAGCATCCTAAGTTTCGCAAATAAAACGTCTGATATAATCATTCCTTTTTCTCAACAACTGCATACTTATGCCAATTTCCAAACATATAGTACCCACTAGCAAACAAACTGCTAATGATAAAACTAACACCCATGCCAAGCGCAATACCATCTTCCCCCAACCATACAGCAAACCAATACGTAAGAGGATATCGTAACACCCAAAAAGATATGATATTGAGAATTAAGATAGGAACAAACGCTCCAGCTGCACGGACAATCCCATTTAAAACAAAATTAATACCGAGAAAAGGATAAAAAAAGGCGACTAACCGCAAATAGCGAGCACCGTATTCAATTGTTGACTCATCATTTACAAATAACGCGATAAATGTTGGTGCAAAAATAAAGGCAATAGAACTTATGATAACAGTCACAGTTCCAATTAAAAATAATCCACTTTTCGTTATTAATGAAACTCGATCCCACTTTTGTGCGCCAATATTTTGACCAGCCATACTATTTACGGCCGAACCTAGCGTCATCGCTGGTAGCATAATTAAACTGTCGATTCGTTGAGCCGCACCAAAACCAGCGACAACTTCTTCTCCAAAAGTGGTTACGACCGACATAATTGCCATCACCCCAGCCGATATCACCATCATCGACAATCCCGATGGCAATCCCATTCGAAACAATGCTATAAATTGACTTTTTTCTGGAATTGTCGGCATGGTGAAAGGAACACCTGCTTTTGTAATCGAATAAATCAATCCATATAAAAATGCAATACCTTGCGAAACAATCGTAGCTAATGCTGCTCCTTCAATTCCCATATTAAAGCCAGAAATAAACAACGGGTCTAAAATCGTGTTTAAAATAACTGCGATAATCACAAAACGTATCGGTGTTTTGCTATCACCCATTGCTCTTAACACCGTTCCAATAAAATTATAACCGAACAAAAACACAATTCCGATAAAATTAAGTTGTAAATAAGAAACCGCCATTGGTAATATCGTATCTGGTGTTCCTAGCCATATTAATATTGTTTCAGCAAACATCAGTCCAATGATTCCTAACACAATGGTCATTGTTCCAAGGACAAATACAAATGTATTTAATGCTTTTTTTAAGCCTTCTTCATCCTTTGCTCCCTTATATTGTGACAAAACCGTCAAACTGGCTCCGTTCACACCGATAATAAACGAAAGAATAGTAAAGACAACTGTCGCAGAAATCGATATCGCAGCTAACGCATGGGACCCAATTAAATTTCCAACCCAAATGCTATCGATAAATTGATACGAAGTTTGAAGCAGGTTTGCAAAAAAGATCGGCCATGAAAACAATAACATCTTTTTTGAAATCTGTCCTTCGGTAAAATCCATTTGATTACTTGAATGTCCCATGTCATTCCCCTTTTTCATCTCTATAGGAGTATATTAATAAATAGCCCTAATTACGAAAGAATTGAGAATTTTGAAGTTCTTCTTCAGTATGGGGCAACATGCTCAATTTTTCAAAAAAATAGATTATCTCTTCAAAACAAAAAAACTGCTCGTGAGCAGTTTAATTCTATGTATAAGATGGTGCGGGTGAAGGGAGTCGAACCCCCACGTCATAAGACACTAGATCCTAAGTCTAGCGCGTCTGCCAATTCCGCCACACCCGCAATTTTTTTAAAATGGTGAGCCATGAAGGATTCGAACCTTCGACCCTCTGATTAAAAGTCAGATGCTCTACCAACTGAGCTAATGGCTCTTGCTTTATTGAAGCTTACTCACTTCTGTGTCTCTTCCTCTTCAAGCTATTCATTGAAGAAAATGCGTCGAGACAACTCGTAGTATTTCACGATGCATATGCTCGTCTCTACCAACTGAGCTAATGGCTCTTGCTTTGTTGAAGCATAACATTACAGAAAACCAACTGGTGCCGGCCAGAGGACTTGAACCCCCAACCTACTGATTACAAGTCAGTTGCTCTACCAATTGAGCTAGGCCGGCATATGGTGGAGGATGACGGGATCGAACCGCCGACCCCCTGCTTGTAAGGCAGGTGCTCTCCCAGCTGAGCTAATCCTCCGTAGTTTTTTTGATGTTAATTCAATGTAGTACCCTGTTTCTTCCTCTTCTCGTTTTTCCCAAGAAGCTAATGCGTCGAAACAACTCGTTGCATATTCAAGCAGTGCTGCTTGTAGCTGAGCTAATCCTCCGTAGTTTTTTTGATGTTAATTCAATATAATACAACCAATTAAATATAATGGTGACCCGTACGGGATTCGAACCCGTGTTACCGCCGTGAAAGGGCGGTGTCTTAACCGCTTGACCAACGGGCCATTATGGCTCCACAGGTAGGACTCGAACCTACGACCGATCGGTTAACAGCCGATAGCTCTACCACTGAGCTACTGTGGAATATGGTGGGCCTAAATGGACTCGAACCATCGACCTCACGCTTATCAGGCGTGCGCTCTAACCAGCTGAGCTATAGGCCCAACTTTTTCATGAAACGTAAAAAATGGTCGGGAAGACAGGATTTGAACCTGCGACCCCCTGGTCCCAAACCAGGTGCTCTACCAAGCTGAGCCACTTCCCGAACAAAAAAATGGCGCGCCCTGAGAGATTCGAACTCCCGACCTTTTGATTCGTAGTCAAACACTCTATCCAGCTGAGCTAAGGGCGCAACTTTTATTCATTATGAACAGCTTTACTGCGATTCATACTATTTATTAGAATTATGGTGCCGAGGGCCGGACTTGAACCGGCACGGTAGTCACCTACCGCAGGATTTTAAGTCCTGTGTGTCTGCCAATTCCACCACCCCGGCACGTACAAAGAACTAGGTACTTTATTAAATTTTGTCATATTCTATTTACATGACTTGTCCGTAGGGACAGTACCTATTTGGAGCGGAAGACGAGATTCGAACTCGCGACCCCCACCTTGGCAAGGTGGTGTTCTACCACTGAACTACTCCCGCAAAAAATGGCTGGGCTAGCAGGATTCGAACCTACGCATGACGGAGTCAAAGTCCGTTGCCTTACCGCTTGGCTATAGCCCAAAAAATATATAATAGATGGGGCGATTGATGGGAATCGAACCCACGAATGCCGGAGCCACAATCCGGTGCGTTAACCACTTCGCCACAACCGCCATGTTGTGTTTTTGGCAGGGGCAGTAGGAATTGAACCCACACTGACGGTTTTGGAGACCGTAGTTCTACCTTTAAACTATGCCCCTATAATAAAGGAATGTTTAAACTAAATGGTGGAGGGGGACGGATTCGAACCGCCGAACCCTAAGGAGCGGATTTACAGTCCGCCGCGTTTAGCCACTTCGCTACCCCTCCATAAAAATGGTGGCTCGGGACGGAATCGAACCGCCGACACATGGATTTTCAGTCCATTGCTCTACCGACTGAGCTACCGAGCCAACTCTTATGTATGAACAAATTCTAAATCATTTTGTTAATGGCGGTCCCGACCGGGGTCGAACCGGCGATCTCCTGCGTGACAGGCAGGCATGTTAACCACTACACCACGGGACCATTTTTTAGAAATAAAAAGTAGTTTTGCTTTTTTAGGCAACCCTACAATGGTTTTTTGGTTGCGGGGATAGGATTTGAACCTATGACCTTCGGGTTATGAGCCCGACGAGCTACCAGACTGCTCCACCCCGCGACGTTATAAAGTTAATGGGTGTTGTTTCGCTCTGAAGAGAACTCTTCCTCTTCTCGCTTTCTCTACGATGTGTATGCGTCGAGTTTACTCGATGGTTTTTCATCGATGTTTCGCTCGTTGCTCCACTCCGCGACTTTATATAGTTATTCGATAATAATATGGCGGAGGAAGAGGGATTCGAACCCCCGCGCGGTTTAACCCGCCTGTCGGTTTTCAAGACCGATCCCTTCAGCCGGACTTGGGTATTCCTCCGCATTATTAAAAATATGGTGGAGCCTAGCGGGATCGAACCGCTGACCTCCTGCGTGCAAGGCAGGCGCTCTCCCAGCTGAGCTAAGGCCCCATATAAAGCTTAGCAACGTCCTACTCTCACAGGGGGAAGCCCCCAACTACCATCGGCGCTGATGAGCTTAACTTCCGTGTTCGGCATGGGAACGGGTGTGACCTCATCGCTATCGTCACTAAACCTATTGAGTTCATCTAATGATTCCCTCAAAACTAGATAGTGTGTGTATTGAATTATGTCAAAAAGACTTCGCCTTTTTTAAATCTTGGATAAGTCCTCGACCGATTAGTATCTCTCAGCTCCACATGTCGCCATGCTTCCACCCGAGACCTATCAACCTCATCATCTCTAAGGGGTCTTACTGGATTAACTCCATGGGAAATCTCATCTTGAGGGGGGCTTCACGCTTAGATGCTTTCAGCGCTTATCCCGTCCACACGTAGCTACCCAGCTATGCTCCTGGCGGAACAACTGGTACACCAGCGGTGTGTCCATCCCGGTCCTCTCGTACTAAGGACAGCTCCTCTCAAATTTCCTGCGCCCGCGACGGATAGGGACCGAACTGTCTCACGACGTTCTGAACCCAGCTCGCGTACCGCTTTAATGGGCGAACAGCCCAACCCTTGGGACCTACTTCAGCCCCAGGATGCGATGAGCCGACATCGAGGTGCCAAACCTCCCCGTCGATGTGGACTCTTGGGGGAGATAAGCCTGTTATCCCCAGGGTAGCTTTTATCCGTTGAGCGATGGCCCTTCCATGCGGAACCACCGGATCACTAAGCCCGACTTTCGTCCCTGCTCGACTTGTAGGTCTCGCAGTCAAGCTCCCTTATGCCTTTGCACTCTTCGAATGATTTCCAACCATTCTGAGGGAACCTTTGGGCGCCTCCGTTACTGTTTAGGAGGCGACCGCCCCAGTCAAACTGCCCACCTGACACTGTCCCGAAACCGGATTACGGTCTGCGGTTAGAATTTCAATACAGTCAGGGTAGTATCCCACCGACGCCTCCACCGAAGCTGGCGCTCCGGCTTCAAAGGCTCCTACCTATCCTGTACAAACTGTACCAAAATCCAATATCAAGCTACAGTAAAGCTCCATGGGGTCTTTCCGTCCTGTCGCGGGTAACCTGCATCTTCACAGGTAATATAATTTCACCGGGTCTCTCGTTGAGACAGTATCCAAATCGTTACACCATTCGTGCGGGTCGGAACTTACCCGACAAGGAATTTCGCTACCTTAGGACCGTTATAGTTACGGCCGCCGTTTACTGGGGCTTCGATTCAAAGCTTCGCCTTGCGGCTAACCTCTCCTCTTAACCTTCCAGCACCGGGCAGGTGTCAGCCCCTATACTTCGCCTTGCGGCTTCGCAGAGACCTGTGTTTTTGCTAAACAGTCGCTTGGATCTATTCACTGCGGCTCTCTCGGGCTTGCACCCTAACAGAGCACCCCTTCTCCCGAAGTTACGGGGTCATTTTGCCGAGTTCCTTAACGAGAGTTCTCCCGAGCGTCTTAGAATTCTCTTCTCGCCTACCTGTGTCGGTTTACGGTACGGGCACCTCTCACCTCGCTAGAGGCTTTTCTTGGCAGTGGAGGATCGGGAACTTCGCTACTAAATTTCGCTCGCTATCACAGCTCAGCACACACGACAAGCGGATTTGCCTACTTGTCAGCCTACCTGCTTAGACGCACATATCCATCAGTGCGCTTACCCTACCTTCCTGCGTCCCCCCATTGCTCAAACGGTGAGGAGGTGGTACAGGAATTTCAACCTGTTGTCCATCGCCTACGCCTTTCGGCCTCGGCTTAGGTCCCGACTTACCCTGAGCGGACGAGCCTTCCTCAGGAAACCTTGGGCTTTCGACGGAGGGGATTCTCACCCCTCTTTTCGCTACTCATACCGGCATTCTCACTTCTACGCGCTCCACCAGTCCTCTCGGTCTGACTTCGCTGCACGCAGAACGCTCCCCTACCACTGTCCGTTAGGACAATCCATAGCTTCGGTGATACGTTTAGCCCCGGTACATTTTCGGCGCAGAGTCACTCGACCAGTGAGCTATTACGCACTCTTTAAATGGTGGCTGCTTCTAAGCCAACATCCTGGTTGTCTGTGCAACTCCACATCCTTTTCCACTTAACGTATACTTTGGGACCTTAGCTGATGGTCTGGGCTGTTTCCCTCTTGACTACGGATCTTAGCACTCGCAGTCTGACTCCCGAGGATAAGTATTTGGCATTCGGAGTTTGACTGAATTCGGTAATCCTGTGGGGACCCCTAGTCCAATCAGTGCTCTACCTCCAATACTCTCACCTCGAGGCTAGCCCTAAAGCTATTTCGGGGAGAACCAGCTATCTCCGAGTTCGATTGGCATTTCACCCCTACCCACACCTCATCCCCGCGTTTTTCAACACGCGTGGGTTCGGGCCTCCATTCAGTGTTACCTGAACTTCACCCTGGACATGGGTAGATCACACGGTTTCGGGTCTACGACTACGAACTATAGCGCCCTATTCAGACTCGCTTTCGCTGCGGCTCCGCCTCATCAGCTTAACCTTGCACGTAATCGTAACTCGCCGGTTCATTCTACAAAAGGCACGCCATCACCCGTAAATGGGCTCTGACTACTTGTAGGCACACGGTTTCAGGATCTCTTTCACTCCCCTCCCGGGGTGCTTTTCACCTTTCCCTCACGGTACTGGTTCACTATCGGTCACTAGGGAGTATTTAGCCTTGGGAGATGGTCCTCCCGGATTCCGACGGGGTTTCACGTGTCCCGCCGTACTCAGGATCCACTCTGGAGAGAACGAAGTTTTGATTACAGGGCTGTTACCTTCTGTGGCCAATCTTTCCAGATCGATTCATCTACTTCGTTCTTTTCTTACTCCGTATAGAGTGTCCTACAACCCCAAGAAGCAAGCTTCTTGGTTTGGGCTGTTTCCGTTTCGCTCGCCGCTACTCAGGAAATCGCATTTGCTTTCTCTTCCTCTGGGTACTTAGATGTTTCAGTTCCCCAGGTCTGCCTTCTCATACCCTATAGATTCAGGTATGGATACCATCCCATTACGGATGGTGGGTTCCCCCATTCGGAAATCTCCGGATCAAAGCTTACTTACAGCTCCCCGAAGCATATCGGTGTTCGTCCCGTCCTTCGTCGGCTCCTAGTGCCAAGGCATCCACCGTGCGCCCTTTCTAACTTAACCATCGGCGCCTGATAAGCTTGGAATACTCCTTGCTTCTCAGTCGCCTTTTCTCGTCATTTGAAAAATGACTAGTTAAAAGGCGGTATGAAGAATTCTTGACTTCTCGGTTGTCGCCATTACATCGTAATGACGATCCGATAAAATTCAATACATATACACTATCTAGTTTTCAAAGAACCATCGTCGAAAGAATTACTTTCGACTTGAAGGATAACTCCTTCAAAACTGAACAAAGCTACCAATTTCATTTACATCATGAAATTCCTCTTGATTTCCCTTCATGCTGCTTTGCGACGAGGAAGCTTACTTCGAAGCATGACTCGTAGACGCAGGAGCACAATGGTTAATCAACAGTGTTAGCTCGCTCAAAACTGAACAGGAAAATAAGCACAAGCGTACAAAGTAAACACAGAATGTGTTACGATGCATCGACTAGAGTTAAAACTCCATAGAAAGGAGGTGATCCAGCCGCACCTTCCGATACGGCTACCTTGTTACGACTTCACCCCAATCATCTGTCCCACCTTAGGCGGCTGGCTCCAAAAGGTTACCCCACCGACTTCGGGTGTTACAAACTCTCGTGGTGTGACGGGCGGTGTGTACAAGGCCCGGGAACGTATTCACCGCGGCATGCTGATCCGCGATTACTAGCGATTCCGGCTTCATGTAGGCGAGTTGCAGCCTACAATCCGAACTGAGAATGGTTTTATGGGATTGGCTCGACCTCGCGGTTTTGCTGCCCTTTGTACCATCCATTGTAGCACGTGTGTAGCCCAGGTCATAAGGGGCATGATGATTTGACGTCATCCCCACCTTCCTCCGGTTTGTCACCGGCAGTCACCTTAGAGTGCCCAACTAAATGCTGGCAACTAAGATCAAGGGTTGCGCTCGTTGCGGGACTTAACCCAACATCTCACGACACGAGCTGACGACAACCATGCACCACCTGTCACTTTGTCCCCCGAAGGGGAACGCCCTATCTCTAGGGTTGTCAAAGGATGTCAAGACCTGGTAAGGTTCTTCGCGTTGCTTCGAATTAAACCACATGCTCCACCGCTTGTGCGGGCCCCCGTCAATTCCTTTGAGTTTCAACCTTGCGGTCGTACTCCCCAGGCGGAGTGCTTACTGTGTTAACTTCGGCACTAAGGGCATCGAAACCCCTAACACCTAGCACTCATCGTTTACGGCGTGGACTACCAGGGTATCTAATCCTGTTTGCTCCCCACGCTTTCGCGCCTCAGCGTCAGTTACAGACCAGAGAGTCGCCTTCGCCACTGGTGTTCCTCCACATATCTACGCATTTCACCGCTACACGTGGAATTCCACTCTCCTCTTCTGTACTCAAGTCTCCCAGTTTCCAATGACCCTCCCCGGTTGAGCCGGGGGCTTTCACATCAGACTTAAAAGACCGCCTGCGCGCGCTTTACGCCCAATAATTCCGGACAACGCTTGCCACCTACGTATTACCGCGGCTGCTGGCACGTAGTTAGCCGTGGCTTTCTGGTTAGGTACCGTCAAGGTGCCACCCTATTTGAATGGCACTTGTTCTTCCCTAACAACAGAGCTTTACAACCCGAAGGCCTTCATCGCTCACGCGGCGTTGCTCCGTCAGACTTTCGTCCATTGCGGAAGATTCCCTACTGCTGCCTCCCGTAGGAGTCTGGGCCGTGTCTCAGTCCCAGTGTGGCCGATCACCCTCTCAGGTCGGCTACGCATCGTTGCCTTGGTAAGCCGTTACCTTACCAACTAGCTAATGCGCCGCGGGCCCATCCTGTAGTGATAGCCGGAGCCATCTTTTATAATGGAATTATGCAATTCCATTTATTATCCGGTATTAGCACCGATTTCTCGATGTTATCCCAGTCTACAGGGCAGGTTGCCCACGTGTTACTCACCCGTCCGCCGCTAACAATAGGGAGCAAGCTCCCTATTGTCCGCTCGACTTGCATGTATTAGGCACGCCGCCAGCGTTCGTCCTGAGCCAGGATCAAACTCTCCATAAAAGTGTTTGATATAGCTCAAAAATAATTCATTGACGAGATATTGCTATCTCTTTAATTCGCTTGGCTTTTTCTTGTTCAGTTTTCAAAGAACTATCTTTTGCCGCATTTATTAGCGACAAAATTTATTGTAACAAATCTCACTGTTCAAATCAAGTCTTTTTTTCAAAAAAAACTTTTTTCGCTATCTGACAGCTATTTAATTATAACCGAGAAAGCTCAAAAAAGAAAGAAAAAAGTTGATTTAATTGTTTGTCGTTTTTAGCGACGTTTTTGATTATATTACGATAACAATTAAAAATCAACCTTTTAGAAGAAAAAATAAATATTCTATTCCGTTTTCCTTATTTCAAACGTTTCTGTTATCTCAATACTCCCTTTAACTGACTGTACCATTGAGCAATTTTTCCTTGTCACTTCTAATGACTTTTCAACTTTACCTTCTTCTAAGTCTTCACCAGTAATAATAAAATGAAGATGTATTCTTTGTATTTCTTGTGCACCCTTTTCATTTCTTGTCACATCTGCAGTTACTTCAATATCTGAAAACGCCATTCGTTTTTTGGTTAATACCTTCCGAAGTACCCCACCACTGCAGACCGCAATTGAAGACACTAATAATTGATATGGGCGAAAACCATATTCCTCATTTCCAGAAACAATTAGTTTTCCATACTCCACATTTGTTTCAAATCCATTTTCTCTCATTTTGAATTTCATTTATATCCCCCTTCCTCAAGCTATCTTACCTTTAGTTTACTTTGAAACAACAACTGAGTCACGTAATACGACAAAACCTTATCATTATTTTCTTGCATAATAGAATAGACGTAATAAAATATGAAGAGGTATGACATCAAATTTATCGGAGGCGTTTTATGAGTACCGACCACATCCAACAAGCCAATAACCCTACATATCGATTAACCGTCCTTATCATAATGGTTCTAATTGCTGGTTTTTCACAAGGAATGCTATTACCATTACTCGCGATTATGTTAGAACAAATTGGCGTGTCTTCTTCATTAAATGGGTTAAATGCAACTGCACTTTATATTGGTGTACTAATTGCATCTCCTTTTATAGAAAAACCGATTCGCAAATATGGATATAAACCTGTTATTACAATAGGCTTAATTTTAATTATTGGGTCCCTTCTACTATTCCCTCTATGGCAAGCTTTTTGGTTTTGGTTTGTATTACGAATGATCGTTGGAATTGGAGATAATATGATTCATTATTCCACCCAAGTTTGGATTACAACCACTAGTCCAGAAAGTAAACGCGGACGTAATATTTCAATTTACGGACTTGCCTTTGGTCTCGGTTTTGGCGCAGGACCGGCTATGACTCGATTATTATCGATAAACGAATATTTACCCTTTGTCATCGCAGCGCTAACAAGTCTCGCTTCATGGCTTTTTGTATTAGCATTAAAAAACGAATGGCCCGAATCCGAAATCGAAACAGCAACAAATACCGGTTCATGGTATCGTTATAAAACTGTTGTTAAACTTGCATGGTTTGCTTTGTTGCCTGGGTTTTGTTATGGCTTTTTAGAAGCATCCATCCACGGTAACTACCCTGTCTATGCATTACGCTCTGGACTTACAATCGAACTCGTTTCTATTTTACTACCTGCTTTCGTCATAGGTGGGTTGATTACGCAATTCCCACTTGGTCTTCTTAGTGACCGTATTGGTCGAAAACGATTATTATCAATCGTAACTCTTCTAGGGGGAACTACTTTTTTTAGTATGATTTGGCTTGAACAAAACACAGCACTTCTGCTCATTGCCTTTGTTTTAGCTGGTGCGTTTGTCGGTTCCCTTTATTCTTTAGGTGTCATGTATTTAGCAGACCTTCTCCCAAAAAATTTACTTCCTACAGGCAATGTTATGACAGCCATTAGTTTTGGACTAGGAAGTATTACAGGCCCTCTTATTGGAGGAATTATGATCGACTTTATCGAAACGGGAAGTATCTATTTTTCAATCGGTTCTATTCTAATTATTGTCTTTAGCCTAAGTCTTTTCTTTAAAGAAAAAGAACAAGAACAATCTGTTCCAAAAACAGCTTAATAAAATTGGGTGTATGAAAGGCTTGTCCCTCTCATACACCCTGTTTTTTTATATCACTTCTTTTATAATTTCGTGATTCGGTTTTGAAAATAGATTTTTAGTAATCGTTTTAAATACCTTCGTATTGATTCTTGTTTTCATGTCTTTTACTTGCTCTGGTGGACCAACGAGATAAATTCCTTTCCATTCCCTTTCCTTAGCTTCCTGCTCGAGAAGAGGAACCATTTCCTTTAACCAACGGCGTTGATTTTCTTCTTGACGCTTGGCCATTTTATCAATATGGCTTGCACTAGAAGCTTCCCGTTCTGTTGCTGCTATCCCATCATTTTCTTTCCATACCATGTCATCTAATGAAAAGGAAAAATATTTTTCTTCATTAATTTCACCTAATGTTACATCTAGTGTTAAAATGTCGCGTTGTTGGACAACAACAATTCCTGAACGTGGGTATTTAGCTTTTATTTCTTTCAATTGATTTGTAACGGGTATCGGTTCCCAATGAAATTCATTTTCCACTTCAAACGGAAGCGTCTTTATAATCAATACCTTTCCATCGACTGAAGCAAACACAAGCAGTCCGCGCTCGAAACTACCTTTTTGGTTATGAATTTCTTTTGATACTTTTTTCTTAAGTCGTCTATAACATCGTAGCTCTTTTTCTCCACCAGCTAATTCAATATATTCGTCTAGCTTCTTCAAACCGTTCTTTAACCGAATTTGCCATTGTCCTCCTTGAGATTCAAACGTATTTAAGTATAGTGACAATACACCTTTTTCACAGCGAAATCCGTTAAGCTTGTCCCATTCTTTTGTTAATGTCATTTAATACAACCTCCTTAGGAAAGAGTTAGAGGTCTATTACCTTCATTAATCAAAAATAAACATGAAAAAAGAAGGTGACCTGATGTGGTCACCTTCTTAACCCAACTCCTAATGATACAAAGTGTTTCATCTGGGGCCGTATCGAATTTTGTTTTTCGGAGACACCTCTTTCAAGAGAATTATTCACTCACAATTAGAAATCGTGATGAAACTGTCCACCGCTATCACCTCATTGGTAATGTAACAACAATTTCGTATACGCTTTGTTGGGTAAGGAGCATTGCTGCGTCCTCGGTTATTATGATGTCCGGTTTAAAATAATCTATACATTATTTTTCGATGGATTTTTTTGGAATTGTTGAAGTCGAAATTTTTACTTGGTCGAGTGCATCCTTAGTTGTTACGACAAGGTCTTTAGAACTTTCTTTAATTTGATTTGCACTTGTTGATATTGTTGCAATATCATCTTTTAATTTTTTCGCAGTATCAGAAAGCTGCTCAGATGTTGCTTTCACTTGTGAATAAATCAACTCACGGTTTTCCTTCACATAAGTTGCTAATTCAAGAGAGGCATCTTTTGTCTCTTTTACTGTTTTGATTACTTTTTTACGTGTAGATCCATTCGCCATAAGTGCCAAAAAACCAATAATGGTTCCTAAAAGAATGCCTAGCCATAAACGATTTTTCTTTTGTTTACCCTCCATTAGAAACACCTCACTCCCTACTTGTCTTTTCTATATTTTAACAAGAACTAGGACAAGAAGAAAGATTGACAATCTGAATGAATAGTCATTCATTAGATTTGCGATAAAAAACAATACTGTCTTTCACACTTTTCATTACCTTGTTTTCTTCCTCTAACAAATCAAGGTGACCAATTACTTCTGAAAAAGTTAAATCCGCTTGTTTTTCATATTTCTGCGGAAACAGTTCTTGAACAATTTCAAAAGCTGTTTTTTCCTTACCCCCAAGAAGTTCATATATCCCCATAGCTCGTTTTTCCTGTTGTTTCAACCTTGTTGTCACTAATTCATGTGCTTGTTTAATCGGAGTACCGTGCCCAGGGTAAACGATGTTTGTTTCTAAATCCAATAATTTTTGTAATGCTTTTCGATATTGCAATAACGGTTTCGGCCTGTCACTTCCTTTATCTGGAGCTTCAAGTAAAGCATTAGAAGAAATCGCTTGAATGAGATGATCACCTGCAATAGCACTTTTATCACTTGGATTAAATAACATAATTTGGCTTTGAGCGTGACCAGGAACTTCTACCACATTCCAACCATATAACCCGTCTATACAGTCTCCTTCTTTTACGATAATATCTAGCTCGCGTTGACAAGAAAAATTCATATACAACTGCAGTTGTCTTTTAATTTTTTCTATTAAACGTTGTGGCAAACCATTTTCTTGATAAAATTGTTCAAAATAGAGAATCACATACTGTAAAAAAGCGTTGTCTCTTATAAGCCATTTTTCATTATTTTTATGGCCAATTATTCGACTGTTCGGAAATCTGTCTAACAATCCTACATGATCTGGATGATGATGTGTGACAACGATTTGTTCAATATCATTAGGTGAGTATCCTGTTTCTTTTAGCTGCATTGTAAAACTCTCCCAGGCCTCTTCTGTTTTCGGGCCAGCATCAACTAAAGTCAAAGCCTCTGATTTCACTAAATAAACATTAACAGGCCCGACTAAAAATGGTGTAGGAAGAACAAATTCAATAATATTAGACGACTTTAAACCAACATTACTATCCATATTCCTACTCCTTTCTTTTTTCTTTTATCATATCTTACAATAGGAAAAGAAAAAAGATGCTTAACTAAAAGTTGTTAAGCATCGCTCTTTTTTTAATTGTATACTTCTGTCAAAAATGAATCTGTATCTAATGGTTCAAAACCATCTTTTTCTTTACGTAATTCTTTTAACTCTTTGTTTAAATGCTCAATCTTTCTTTGCATCTCTTCCAATACTTTCACTTCTACTGTTACCGTCATCTCTCTCCAACTCCTCTTTTTATGTTTGAAAATTCTGATAATTAACCCTAAAAGGAATAGCAAAACTTGTTGACCAGGTTCGATCCCCTTTCGAACGGTTGTTCAGTTTCACTGCACAAAAAATATTTTAATGATTTAATAAGTTAAGAATATTCTAGCAACATAAAATTCGTTTGTAAACTACTTTTTAAAATGTAAACGTTTCCAGTTTGTTAATTTTTTTTACAAAACTTTAAACTTATTCACATAGTATTACCCACAATATTGTGAATATGTGGATAACGTAGTCTGGCATTGTTGAAAGTCGATTGTATCAGCTTTTTTAACATGTGAATAATGTGAATAAGTTTGTGGATAACTTTCCAGTTAGACTTTTGTTGAAAACTAAGAATTATACTTTTCAAAAAATTGTAACAATTCCTTAATATGATTAACATAAAAGCGGTTTACAATAGAAGTGCAAGAGAAAATCTTTGAAAAAGGTCTGATGCATATGCGAAAACATTCACTAACGTTTGAAGAGCTCGTAAATGAAAATAAGAAACAATTGTTAGAAGACCCAGAAGCATTATCAAAAATTGAAAAAAGAATTGAAGACCGTCAAGCAAAAAAGGAAAACGACAAATTAAAGAAAAATGCATAAGATATAACCCTCCACCGGTTATTCCCTTCTTGTGATACTATACTAAATGTTGAAAAACACTGAGCAAGCTCAGTGTTTTTCTTTTATTGATATTTATTTAATATTGATTGGAGTTTAAGCGCGTGGCCAAGCTCCCCTTTTATTTTTAGCTTCCCACTCATAAAAGCCACGGTAGGGTTTAAATTACCTTCGACAAGTTTTAAAAAACTTTTATCGGACATCACAAGTGTACATTTTGGTTCTTGGTGAACGCCTTCTACATATTCAACTTGGTCATTGGAAAATATAATTTGATATGTTCCTTCTTCTTCACCAGATAAGTCAAATTGATATACTTTTTCAACTCCTGCAATTCCTTCTGGGTTACTGTTCATCTTTTCCTTAAGTTGTGCCAACGTTTCTTTTACCGACATTACATGACCCCCTATAATGAATGAATTCTCATTCATTATACTATAAAATCAAACCGAGTTTCCTTATTTTTTTAGAATTTAAAAAGCTCATCATAAATGGACTGAAATACTTCTTGCTGAATTTCAGCTTTTTCATTTATTAATTGATGTTTACCTTTTTCGATAAAATATACTTTCGTGCCAGGAAATTTTTCACAAATAAATGTACAATTAAATCGCCAATCGACTGTCTTGTCTTTTTCACCTTGTATAATAACGATTGGTCGTGTAGTACTTCTGTTTCTTTTCATGGTTACATTCCAACGAATTAATGCACTGACCCATGAAACAGGTAATTCCCTGTACTGCAAAGGATCTTGTTTCATTTCTCTTTTAAAACGTTTATTAGAAGTATTGTTACGGATTGTGCGTCTTACAGTTGTAATATAGTGTTTTGTACAAAAATGACCGACTCTAACTAATGACCAATGTGCTGGTCGAATTAATGGTGCAAGAAAAATAGTTTTATGAAAAATATCATTATGAAGGATACCATTTAATACCGCTGCCGCCCCAGTACTATGAGCAATGACATCGATATCCATATTATATGACTGTTTTAACTGGGAAACGATTGAAATGACAGAATCACTATAATCTTCAAACTGATTAATCGAATATCGTTCTCCCTCTGATAAGCCATGGCCAATTAAATCAAAACTAACGACACGACAAGATAACGCGGTTAAATACCGAATCAAAGGTGATATTGCGCCTGTATGGTCTAAATAGCCATGTAAGACAAGCACCGTTTTTTTAACGGTACCCTTTGGGGTAAATACTTGAGCTTTTATATGAACGTCTCCTGTTTCATATGTACCAAATCCATAATCAACATCTGTAGGCAAATTATAGTAGTGGGTATACGTTTTCAGGACCGCGTCAACGGCTGTCGTTTCCTTCCAGCTGATTGGATCTTTTCTTTTTTGCAACTCTTCTACAGCTTCTGTTATATTCAATTTCTCTTTTCCCCTTTCATACAGTCACACCCTTTTGCGACTCTCTTAGTTAAATTCGAAAACATTGGAATAAGAAGTTAAAAAATGACAAACAGTAACAGCGAATAAAATGAACAGCGAAGAAGGGAAGGAACATCATGGATACTGTTATGCTTTCACGGGTATTATTTGGCTCGTCGATGGCTTTTCACATTATTTTTGCCACACTTGGTGTGGGAGTTACTTTAATGATTTTTATTGCAGAAATTGTTCGCGCGATTACAAAAGATGCTGACTTTGGGACAATGGCGAAACGTTGGACAAAAGGGTTCGCAATATTACTTGGTGTTGCCATTCCATCCGGCACAATTGTGGGTGTCATGTTATCTTTACTTTGGCCAGGATATATGGAAATCGTTGGCCAAGTTATAGCTTTACCATTTCAAGTTGAGATTTTTGCGTTTTTTCTAGAAGCCGTTTTTATGTCGATTTACGTATACGCTGCTGACCGTCTTTCCAGTATTATGAGAATTATAAGTGTATTTTTCGTTGCACTTGGTGCAACTGCCTCCGCTGTTTTAATTACTGATGCTCATGCCTGGATGAATACACCGAGAGGATTTGATATCGTTGGAGGTGCTATTGTTAATGTTCGTCCCTGGGAAGCTGTATTTAATCCTAGTGTGTTTGTTACCGCGTTACATGTCTTAGGTAGTGCCTATTTAACCGGCGCCTTTGTAATTGCTGCGATCGCTGCCTTCCGATTACTACAAAATCACCTCACTGACCGTGAACGAGCCTATCATCGAAAAGCACTTATACTCACTCTTATTTTCGGTGCTGTCTTTTCTTTGTATACGTCCATGAATGGTCATGATACTGCTATTATGCTACATGAGCATGTTCCTGTAAAATTAGCGGCGGCAGAAGGCTTGTTTGAAACACAATCAAATGCTCCCCTTGCTATATTCGGAACTCCAGACCCAGAAGCTGGTCGAGTTGTTGGAGGAATTGAAATACCAGGAATGCTGAGTTGGCTAGCGACTGGTACAACAGATGGTGTAGTACGTGGTTTAAATGAATGGCCCCAAGATGAATGGCCCCCTTTATTTGTCCATACTTTGTTTAACATTATGGTCTTTATCGGCAGTGGTTTAATTGGCATTTCCTTTTTAGCTTTGGCGTATTATTTCTTTTTTGTACGAAAGAAAGGCAGACCATTTCCGAATTGGTTACTCGTCATGATCGTCGCAACAGGACCATTAGCGATGATCGGAATTGAAACCGGCTGGATTTTCAGTTGTACTGGCCGACAGCCATGGACAATATATGGTGTTCAGCGAACAGCTGAAGCTGCCACACAAGCCGGAAATATTGGAACATTACTTGTTTTGTTTTTATTCTTATACATTTTTTTACTTGTTCTCACCTTTCTTGTCATTCGGCACTATTTCAAACGAAACCCCGTATCAAAAGAATTACAGGCATAAGGTTATCCACTATTGAGAAGTGAGGTGTTGAGGTTTTGAATGATGTGTATGTCGCTATAACGATTATTTGGTTGTTCCTTTTTGTATACGCCATTGCGGGCTCTATCGATTTTGGAGCTGGATTTTGGTCGATGTTTTATTACGGACGAAAAGATACAAAAGCGGCAAGTATCGCAAACCGTTATTTGTCGCCTTCGTGGGAAGTCACAAATGTATTTCTCGTTTTACTTGTCGTGGCCCTTGTAACATTTTTTCCGGGAGCAGCTTTTTCATTAGGAACGATCATGGTTGTCCCCGTTAGCTTTGTATTAATCTTGTTAATCATTCGAAGTGCCTTTATGGTGTATTCTTATACCGTTCAAAAATATACAAAAGCATTAACAATCATTTCAGGGTTAACCGGACTTCTTATCCCTGCCTTACTTGTAAGTATGTTACCTATTGCTATTGCAGGCTTTGTCGAGGATGTCGGTTCCACTCAATATATTTTATATAATGAAGCTCTTTCTTCCTCCACGTTTTATATGCATTTAGGATTTGGCTTAAGTACGGAATTATTTTTATCCTCACTCCTGCTTGGTGATTACGCCAGAGAGGCCAAATCCGAATCTACTTACCATGTTTATCGCAAAAATGCGATTATCCTTGGGCCTATTACGTTAGCTTTTGCTGTTGCTGCCACCTTTACGCTAATACCAGAAGCCACTTGGATGGTCGAAAATATGGCACGTGAGTGGGAACTATTTGCCTTTTCCCTTATCGCCTTCGGTGTCGGATATAGTGCACTCTGGTGGCCTTCCAAAAAAGTATCCATTGGACAACCTCGTGTAGCTGTAATCGCGATTGTCATCCAATTCGGCTTGGCTAGTTTTGCATACGGCTCCGCTCATATGCCATATTTACTTTATCCTGACTTAACGATTTACGATGCATTCACAAATGAAACAATGTTCCGCTCCTTGTTAATTGGTTATGGCATTGGTCTTGCCATCTTAGTCCCAGCATTTTGGTGGTTCTGGCGACTCTTTATGAAAGATAAACGATATTTACAGCCTGAAAAGCAAGCAGACCATTAAATAAGAGCAGCAAAAGAAGGTTATTCTTTTGCTGCTCTTGTTATTCTTCGTAATCTAATAATTCCGAAACGGTTACAAACGTATATCCCTCATTTTTTAGTGCAGGAATTAATGTTATTAAGGCATTAACAGACTCTCTCCTACTTTCGTACATCACATGAAGCAATATGATGGAACCCGGCTCAATTTCTTCTGTTACATAATCTACTATTTTGGTGGAACTAAACGCAACATCAGGATGCGTTTCAGGTTCAATATTCCACATAATCGTTTTTTGCCCGATTTTTTCTAAGTAATAAGGGAGAAGGAATAGTTTTTTTCCATATGGAGGGCGAAAATGAATGTCCCCTTCATAACCAATATTTCGTATCAACTCATTGGTGCTTTCAAGTTCAGTTTGTATAAAGTTTGGTGTTTTAAATACCATCCGATTGTGTGAATATGAGTGATTTCCGATTTCATGGCCAGCTTCAACAATCGCTAGCGCTTCGTTCGGATACTGTTCTATTTCCGCTCCAGTTAGAAAGAAGGTAGCTAGAATTTCCTCTTTTTCAAGAATTTCTAATACTTCTTTCGTATTTACACCTGGTCCGTCATCAAACGTTAACGCGACAACCTTCTCTGTTGTTTCTACTTCCGATACTAATTCACCAAGGAGTTGATAATGACGGAGACTTGTTACTTCATTTAGAGCATATACAACTGTAAATAAAATGAACAAGCTAATACAAACAATCATAATTTTCTTTTTCAAAAAGCCTACCCCCAAAAGAAGAACACCGTACCGGACAGACGTTCCGCTATTTTATAAAAAAAGCGATATTCCAAATACTATCGGACATGTGTTCCGTTATTCACTGTTTCTATAAAGAAATCAACCTCTTTTCCCTTACATAACGGAACAGATGTCCGTTCGGTTGAACAAACATTGAAATCCCCTGTCATTAACGGAATAGATGTCCGATAATTTCATACCTCATGCGAAAATAGACGAATCAAAAAATAAAAAGCCAACAGACGAGCAAAAGGACAATAACAATAATAGGCAGTAGAATAACATAAATCCATAACTGGTTGTTCAAACTCTTTTTTCCCGTGTATTCTGTATCTTCTGTTTTTGTTAATGATAGCGTATAAATCAATGAAAACAAGCAAACAGCAAATACAAATATAAGCAATATATACATAATTCCTCCATTACAATATGTCTTTCCACTGTTGTTTTACCGCAAGAATATGTTGTGCATATTGTTTTTGTTCTTCCTTTGAAACATGTTTATGACCATATCTCACTTTCGTATACGTGTAAATAATTTCCCGCTTATGCTCATCATCGTGTAAGGGTAGATTCAAAAGCCATTCTTCAAGCGTTTGTCCTTGCTTTCTTCCGATTCCCTTTTTTCTAGCTGTTAATTCTAGCCCAAGTAATAACTTTCTCACTTCATGTTTCGGTTTTTTTCGTCGCCAAAACGATGGGGTGTTATTAAGTTCTTCTAAATCATTATATCCATCATATACTATTGTATTTTCCGATTGAAAGCGAACTGCTCGTCTCTTTTTAAGTATCCTTAAAGCGAAAGAGGTAGCAAAGGCAAGAAAGATTCCCCACAACAAAAGTGATCCAATCATCTCCATCCAATCAAAATGTGGGAGAATTTCTAATAATTGTGAAGCATCATCTTCTAGCCCTTCTTGTAAAGATTCTGTTCCTTCCTCTTCTTCCATGACTTCGTTTTCTCTAACAAATAATTCTATAATGTAAAACACTGGGATTGATAATAATGTATACAAAAATACAATGACTTGCATGACATACAAGATAATATGAACAAAAAAGGCATAAACGGCCCAGCCTATCGCTGTTATAACGACGAGAATAAAAAGAACACTAAAATTCCACCCGATAAAAGAACGTCGGTCTCTCTGAGTAAACTCTACACTTACTGGCGATTGAATAGATTTCAAAGTAATGACAAGCAAAAATTGAATGACAACAAGTAATAAAAATAAATAATTATTTTCTAACGAAAAAAAATGTAAATAGAACACGACACCGACAATTAGCGTCGAGAAAAATAGATGCCATGCTTCTGTTTCTCCTTCTATAACCGCAAGAATTCTCCAAAATAAATATCCAGCTAATAGGATTGCTACTAGATAATAAAAACCAACTATAAAAGCAAGTACGGCTATGACTGGAATGGTGAAGAAACCAACCTTCTTACTATTCCATTTTTCAAATAAAAAATGATTTAAACAATAAGCACATACCAATATAAGTAGAAGCGGAAAAATAGGGGGAACCGTACCTGCTGTCATATAAAAGGGAAGAATAACAAGATAGAGGAACATTATTTCGATTAACAGGATGAGAGAACTACTTAAACTCCGCCACTCCATCTTGGCCACCCCCAATGGTTACGACTTGACCTACTTCTTCTTCAGATCGGATATGGTAAACCGTAGCCCCTTTTTTCATCCATGTCCGTAATTCACTACCTTCCTCCCCTGTAATCGGACCAACATAGAGAAATATATTTTGCTCATTTTGGTTTTTCCTAGCATAATGCATCATTTCGATGCTACTCGTTACCATTGCATTTGTGTTAACTCTCGCTAATATTTCTAACACTTTTGCTAACTGTTCTTTTCCCGTTCCGTATGGCAAATATACAACAGGATTTGTGACACTTCTTATATTCAAGTATATTTCATAAGCAATATGTTGTTTCGTTGCATAATGACAAGCAAATGCTAAATGGCTTATGATTTGTTCTAAGTTATCCACCATTTGGTTATTATGATGAGGGTTTTTCAGGTTTACGAGGAAACACCACTTTGTTATTGTTGTCATTTCATACAATTTTGTTTGTAACTCCGTTGTTTTTGCCGAAGCTTTCCAGTTAATTCGATTAAAAGGATCACTAGACACATAACTGCGGGTACCCCTAATGCTCATAATATCTTCATGTAATGAATGTTTTGCAGGTCTTTCTCCTCGAGTTTGAACTGTTATATTAGCCAAACCGGAAACTGGTTTTAAGCTAGGATATACAATCATTTCTCCTCGAAACCCACCGCGATATTGGAGACGATTTTTTCCTAACTTACAAAAATCAAATAATTCTAACTCTATTGTGCGAAGCTGGACAACTCCTCGTTTTACAGCCTTTATCCTTGTTTTATGAATTATATGTTTTTTACTAGGAATGACAACCGGATACTTGTAAACACTTTGCATGTTTTTCGTTTGTCCAACCATTTCTATCGATTCATCAGGATCATAAATAAAAAATGTCATTTCTGCATAGGAAACGGGAAGAAATGACTGATTACCGAGCGGAATAGAGAGAGTATCTTCATCTCCTGGAAACATCCGAACCGTCGTTTTCTTCGTTGGAATGGACACAAAATGACGCATCTTCTTTACATACGTTGAATTTAACCATAAAAAAAATGACAATAACACGAATAAACTAAATAGCCAAGGGGATTTCGAAAAGATAACAAACAAGCCAAGCAAAGGAATACACCACATTAAATAGTGGTAAACCTTTGGAACAATCACTTCCTCTGTCCAGTTCATGATTGCACCGATCCAGATTCAACTGGAACCTCCACTTTCTCTAAAATATCATCTAATACTTGCTGTTTCGTTTTTCGCATAGACCCTTCAATTGATAATACGAGGCGGTGTGGTAGTACATACCGCGCCATTTCTTTTACATCGTTTGGAGTAACAAATGACCTTCCTGTAATAAAAGCTTTCGCTTGAGAGGCACACATAAGTGCAAGTGTACCACGTGGACTTGCTCCTACTTCGACAAGAGGGGATTGCCTTGTTTCTCTCACTATATGTAACAAATATTTCTCAACATCTTGAGTGAACTGTACTTGTTTCATGACTTGTTGCAACTCGAGCAATTCTTCAATTGTAAAAACAACATTCAATGATTCAAACGGGTCCTCTTCCTTATACATTTGTAACATTTGCTGTTCTTGTTCAATGCTTGGATACCCGACTTTCATTTGCAATAAAAACCGATCCATTTGTGCTTCAGGTAAAGCGAACGTTCCTTGTTGTGTGTCAATTGGATTTTGCGTTGCAATCACAATGAATGGGGATGGTATCTTTAATGTTTCCCCATCAATCGTCACTTGCCCTTCCTCCATCACTTCCAATAAACTGGATTGAGTTCTTGGTGTTGCCCGGTTGATTTCATCGGCTAGTAATATGTTCGTCATGACTGGGCCAGGACGCAACTGAAAATCCTGGTCTTTCGGATTAAAAAATTGAATTCCCGTAACATCACTCGGTAATACATCTGGTGTAAATTGAATTCGACGAAATTTTGCATCACATAATTTAGCTAACGTTTTTGCAAGTACCGTTTTTCCCGTTCCTGGAACATCCTCAAGTAACACATGGCCACGACATAACATAGCAATAAAAAGTAATTCAGTTATCTTTTCTTTTCCAACTAATACGGTACCGATCGCTTTCTTTACTTCTTCAATCTTTCGCCCAACGTCCATAGCAACCTCCAACACGGTAATAAAACTACCATTTTTGTAATAGATTAACACACAACACTCTTACTTTCCATTGAATCATTGTGTTCTAATCACCTTTACTAATTGGAAACAAAAGGGTGCTTACGAATATACGTCTTGTTATCAATTTGCCTTAATAAAAATGTAGCAACATTTCGGCTCGTCATTTTTGTACCTGGCATATTAAAAAGATCTTCTTTTATCACCTTTACTTCTTGTTGGTCAACAATAAATGGAAGCCTAACGACAGTCCAATCTATATCACTTTCTTTTAAAAGCTCTACTTCTTTCTCTTTATCTTTTATCATTTTAGCAAACAGTAGTTTAAATAGTGTTGCACCAATTCTATTAATCAATGTTTTCTTATCGCCTTCTAACGTAAGTGATCCGCCTGCTACGGTAATATACCGATTGACATTTTCTTGTTTCATAGCAATGAGAATCTGGCTTGTCACTTCCGCAAAAATCGACCTCTCACCTTTTGGTTGACCTATTGTATTAATGACAACATCACTTCCTCGAAGAAGTTGTGCAATGGCTTCATAATTTCTTGCATCACCTTTTATGACTGTTACACTTTCATCGTTCACATGTTTTTGTTTCGGATTTCGAGAAAGTATACGCACACGGTAGCCTTTTTCTATTGCCTGCTCCACTAAATACTTTCCCACTTTTCCATTACCACCAATGATTGCAACACATTTTGTCATATGCCAACTCCTCGCCTTTTCTTACCTACCTTTACGAGTAACTGGCATTTGCGGTTGCAAAAAAACTTATTATTCTCTACCCCGGCATCTAGTAAATCGGTTATAATAATGATAGATTTTACCATTTTTTTATCACGTACGATGATAAATCACGATAGGAGTGGGAAAAGAATGCCTCAATCAGTTCTTCCTCAATATAGTTTAGAAGTGTTATCGGTCTTGAAACAAAGTGTACAAGCCACTGAAAAAGAAACGATTTCGTCAGAGAAAATAGAAAAAAAAGTTCTATCCCTCTCAAAAGTAGACGCAATGGATTATTACACAACTTTTCTTTTCCCTACAATCACAAGTTCAGATGTCTTTATGATCGTTAAAGAAATCTTTAACATCCGTCTTGATGAAGTACCGACTTATCAGCGGGCAACGACGTCCATCGTTGTTCCATCCTTGGTTGTTACTGATGAAAGTATTGCCCAAGACTCAAAAGCAGTTATTGATTGGCAAATTCAAGTCGCAAGAGATCAGCAGCTACCCTTGAATATTCGTGAACTAGTCAATTATATTTTTGGTATTAACTTAAAAGGCATTGCTTCATTAGAAGGTACAGGAATTGCCTTATATTCAAAAGGACAATGGATTTCTACATATCCAACAGATTTATTTGTCGTCCATACTGGCTTTAAAGATGTCGATGTTCGAATTATCCCTACAGAATATTTCATAGAACACTATGGAAAAAAGACCATTCCAGTAGAATTACAGCAGGCACTTACTCCATTAGATTTCCAATATGATGAGGTGCTAGGAGAATGCTATTACACAAATCCTACAGGTGAATCAGTTGCCGATAATTATAAAGTGCAAACGATGGGTACGATTATTACATTCATACAAGCAAACTATTCTGAACTACTCTAACATTCGACACTACAAAAACGGGCTGTCTAAAAGGATTTAATCCCCTCTTAGACAGCCCTATGTTTTGTTTACTTTCCAAATGAAGATAAAAACTTCACCCGGTCTCCCATTGGTGGGACATTGTTATCAACAAGTGCGATTTCTAACAAAGTTGGTCCTTTTAAATGTACAAGATGGTCAACCATTTCCGCAGATACATCTTCCATCTTCTCTACGCGGAAACTAGGAATATCCATCGCCTCTGCCATTGCAGCAATACTCATTGGTTTTTGTTCGAAGCTTGCATGTGCTCGTTTGTATTGAAGAGAATGTCCATGATAAACCATACCAAGTCGAGCATTATTCATGACAACGAACAAAATAGGAAGATTATATTCTTTTGCTGTTAATATTTCCATTCCATGCATAAAGAAACAACCGTCTCCGGTAATACAAACAACTGGTCGCTTTGGATCTGCTAATTTCGAGCCAATTGCTGAACCAATCCCACTTCCCATTGCTCCAAAGTGTACATTAATTTCAAAAGAATCTTCATCTACCACATTCATATGGTGGATGACATACGCCATAAATTCACCAATATCAATCGTATATCTTGTATTTGTCGGGAGTTGCTTTTGCAATGTCACAAGTACATTTTTCGTATTATAGTCAACGACCTCACTAATAGGCTGAGGTTTTTCCACAAGCGTTGGCTGCTTTTTCGTTACTCCTAAATTTTTCAATTCTTCAATTAGGAAAAGGAGTGATAAATGAATATCTCCTAAAACTGGGATATCAATATTGTATTTTCGATTAAAGACAGACTCATCAAAATCAAACTGAACAGTAAAACGGTCCTTTGTTAAATTGGGATTCCAGTTATTAGTTGCCGTTTCTCCTAAGCTAGACCCAATAACGAGTAACGCTTCGGCATCACCCTCATTAATGTATTTCGATACATTTTCATGACCAGCAAAACCAAAGATTCCAGCCAAAAGTGGATGTTCGTCTTTGATAAGTCCCTTTGCTTGTGGCGTCGTGATTATAGGCCAATTCAACATTTCAGCTAATTCAATCACCTGCTCAGTGGCATGACGAACACCTTGTCCGACAAAAACGTATCCACTTTCCTTTTCAACTAACGCTTTAGCTACTTGTGCAATTGTATCCGCATTTGGCACAATTGGTGTACGTTTTGGAGGAGCTGGAATATCGACAGGTGCCACATCCTCAAGTTGAACATTAATTGGCATGGCAATATGCACAGGGCCAGGCACACCTGAAACGGCAATTTCAGTTGCTTTCACAAATTCTGAAAATAAATCCTCTGCCTTTGTGACTGTCACACTATACTTTGTCACAGAACGATAAATAGGTTCAGCATCTAACTCTTGAGAAGCGTTTAATCCCACTGTATTTACTGGTACAGCACCTGTAATAAACAGGACAGGCAAATGTTCTCTCATAGCATTAGCAGCTCCGGTTACTAAATTTGTACCACCAGGCCCACTGCAACCGATACTTACACTTAATTGGTTTGAATATTTGGCATAAGCACAAGCCATATAAGAAGCTGCTCCTTCATGCTTTGTAATCACTGGAGTTATTTCTGGCATATCATATAGTTCATCAAAGAAAGCATTGACAGAACCTGCTGGGATACCAAAAATATACTTCACCCCATTTGCCTTTAAATATTCTAAAACCGATCGCACTGCTTTCATCAAATTCCTCCTCTTTCCTTTGTTTGTAATTTATTTTTTGCAAAGATAATGTTCAGCAATGTCTTCTGCTATAATCGGACGACTGAACACATACCCTTGCATTAAATAACAACCTCTAGATAACAAAAATTCAGCTTCTTCTTTTGTCTCAACACCTTCAGCGACTACTTGTAAATTTAAATTTTGCGCTAATATAATAATTGTATTTGTAATCGCTGCATTATCTTGATCTGTCGTAATGTCTTGGACAAAAGATTTATCTATTTTTAATGTTGTAATCGGGAAATTTTTTAAATATCCAAGCGATGAGTAACCTGTCCCAAAGTCATCAATCGAAATATGAGTTCCTAAGCGTTTTAATTGCTCCATTGTGTGCAGAGTGACTTCTTTGTTTTTTATAATTTGATTTTCGGTAAGCTCTAAATGAAGGTACTCAGGCGGTAAGCCCACTTCATATAGAATCTTTTTAACTACCGAATATAAATTATTCTGTTCAAATTGGCGAACTGACAGATTGACTGAGACACTAATTTTCGGGTATCCTTTGTCATGCCAATCTTTTAATTGCTTACAAGCATTACGCAATATCCATTCTCCGATTGGTACAATAAGCCCTGTTTCCTCTGCAATAGGGATAAACCGATCAGGCGGAATCATTCCTTCAGTAGGATGATTCCATCGTAAAAGGGCTTCCACTCCTATAATACTGTTTGTTTGGAAATCAATTTGTGGTTGATAATAAATCAATAATTCAGCTTTATCTAACGCTTTATATAAGGCATTTTCGAGTTTAATGCTATCAAAAGTTCGCATGTCCATTTCTGATTTATAAAAATGAAAGTTATTACCAGACAATTCTTTTGATTTATACATCGCAGTATCCGCATTTTTAATTAACTCTTCCGTTGTTAAACCATCATCTGGAAATAAACTAATTCCTATACTACTCTTCACATACACTTCATGTCCCTTTAAATTAAATGACTTTGAAAATGATTCGTTTACCTTTCGAACCGTAGTCAACACTTCAGCTTTATTTTTTATATTTGGCAAGAATATCGTAAATTCATCGCCACCTTGACGAGACACTGTTGCACTTTTCGGCACTGATTCACGCAAGCGGTTTGCTACTTCTCGTAATAAAAAGTCTCCATAACTATGACCTAATGTATCATTAATTAGTTTAAATCGGTCTAAATCTAAAAAGAGAACTGCTAGTTTCCCATCATTTAATTGGGCATACTTGATTCCTTGGTTTAACCGATCTTTTAATAAGACACGATTTGGTAAATCTGTTAAGCTATCATAGTAAGCATGATAACGAATTTTCTCTTCCATTTGTTTGCGGACCGTAATATCTTTAAATGTCACAACTTCTCCAACGATGTGTTCCCCTTCTATTATAGAAGAAATAACATACTCCACTGGAAACGTTGACCCATCTTTTCTGAAGAATAAATCATCGTTGTTATGTTCATTTATTTTAAACTCTTGGAGAGTAGATGAACCTTCAATCTCTTTTTTGTTACGGGTTCGTTTGAAAATAATAGATGAAGATTGTCCAATAATTTCTCGGGGTTCATAACCTAACATAGATTCTCCAGCAGGATTACAAAACGTAATATTCCCCTCAAGATCAAGACCGAAAATTCCTTCACCCGCTGAATTTAAGATTAATTCTTTTTCACGGCTCAGACGCTGTAGTTCTGCTACTACGTTTTCAAGTTCTTGGTTTTTGACCGTAATTTCAGAAGTCCGTTCCTCTATTAATATTTCTTGCTTTTCCATATAAAGCAAGTTGGATAATGTCGAAGCGGTTGCATCAACAATCGATTGTGCTAGCTGCATATCTGTTTCAGAGTAAATTAACTCTTTATCCTCAAAATTCGGGACAGCAATTAACCCAAGGACTTCTCCCATTGATACTAAAGGAATCATAAATAGCCCATTAATACCGAATTTCTTACACGCCTCATGATTTGGCCTAGAGTCTTTTGTTACGTTGGGAACTAATATTGCTTTTCTAGTGTCAATGACTTCACGAAATAGCTCGTCATTCGTTGGGTCTACGTTAATACGATTATGCGTTTTCATCCATTCTTCTTCAGTCCAATCACTATCTTTACTTAATTTAGCAGGCTTTATTTTTTTCCCTGCAAGTGGGTCGAGCAAATGAACACCGACATTCGTATTATGTAGGACTTTTCCAATATAATAAAAACATTTATCTAAGCTTTCTTGCATAGTGGAGCACATTGATAAATCACGGGTCACATCAAGCAATAATTGCTTTTCTTTAATTAAATTTTCTTTCCTTGTTAAATTATTTGCATTTTGTATCGCCACCGCTGCCATATTAACGTATGACTCTACCGTTTGTATTTCTGCTTCTGAAAGATTCATCGGAATCCCATAGTCAAATAAAAAGACAAGACCAAACAATTCCTGCTCGTATGAAATAGGAAGCACAAGTAATGATTTAATTTGAAATCCCTTAACAGCCCTATGATCAGGTCGAGTATCTTTTGATGTATCAGGAATATAAATTGCCGTTTGCGTTTCCACTACTTCTTTGGCTAATAAATCATAATCCATATCAATAATATGCATATCTAATGTCATACCATTAATAAGTTCAGGTTTTCCTACATAGCCTCTAAATGTTCCATCTTCTTGTGGCAAATAGATACCAACGGAATCACACTGAACGATTTCCTCGGATATAGCCGTAACAACATGTTCCAGTACTTGCCTTAATTCTAGTTTTGTATTAATTAGTTTCGTGATGTTTGCAAGTCTTGAATACCTTGATTGCGATTGGTCCAATACTTACCTCCCCCATTCCCCAGCTGTTTCCTTCTATCAAATGTTGTAGGATTCCTTTATATATACAAAAACTTATAAAAAATTTAAAAAATTGTCATTTTTTTGACTTCAAGTCTAATATTTCGACACTTTATTGAACCTTCCTTTTTTATTATAGAGGAAAAAAATACTATTTTTTTATTTTTTTTGTAAAAAAAAACCTACCATAAAGGAAATATTTCCCTCAATGGTAGGTTTTTAATGACTCCGCCTCGCAAAATCGACAAAACGAAACTTGTCTGGACGATGCCTGGATTCTGTAAACTGAAATAAGCTGGCATCTTCTAAATATACATAATTTTTTACGACAACAACATTGCAATGACCTTTTAAATCAAGATAGCGTTGATCTTCATCTGTCGGTTCTTCCACCGTAAACTCTTTTTTCGCAAAACTAATTGTTAAACCTAAGTCATTTTCGATATACTCATAAATTGATTGTTCGCAAATCGATTTAGTTAATGAAGGAATAAAGGTTTTGTTAATAAAATCTTTATCAACAATAATTCGTTCCCCATCAATCTCCCGTACTCGAACAATTTCCCATATAAGCTCGTCCTCTTTTAACTTTAACTGTCCTACGATTTCTTTCGATGGGACGGTTTCTGAAAAATGTTCAACATATGTGATTGTTTCTTTCCCCATTTTTATAGCAAGTTCTTTAAAGCTGACTAAACCTGATACAGGAAAATCCATTCGCTTCACATCGAGAACTAGTGAACCTTTCCCTTGCATTTTTTGAATATATCCGTGTTCTGACAGTAACTTTAATGCCTTTCGAATCGTTTCCCGAGACGTCTGAAATTGTTCAACCAACTCATGTTCAGAAGGAAGAAAGCTGTTTGGTTGAATCTCTCCTCTTTGAATATCCGAGGCAAGTTGTGAATAAATTTGCTTGAACTTATTTTCTCTCATCATTAACCACCAGCATTATTGTATCATTTTTACTTTAAATGATAAATAATCGACTCATATGGCCGTAACATCATGTTCTGTTCAAGTTTTCGTTCGTCATAGTTTGATAAGAGCATTGTCACATCCGTTTTCTCTTCAAACAACGACTGTGGCAACTGACATGGAGCGTCTTTCCCATAAAAATTATTTAAGACAAGTAATGTTTCGTTTTGAAAGGATCTCAGATAAGCAAAGATGGAATCGTCATTTTCTAATATCAGTTCATAGCTACCATAAGTAATAACATCATATTTTTTCCGAAGCTGAATTAATGCTTGATAATGATAAAATATTGAATGTTCATTAGCGACAGCCGCTTCTGCGTTAATCTCCTTATAATTCGGGGCAATACCAATCCATGGAGTGCCCGTTGTAAACCCTGCTTCGTGTCCACTTGTCCATTGAACAGGTGTTCTTGAGTTATCGCGAGATTTACGTTTAATAATCGTCATAATTTCTTCTTCTCTCATTCCTTTTTCTTTCATGATGTTATAGTGGTTACGTGTTTCCACATCACGATATTCAGAAATAGAGTTAAACTTTGGATCCGTCATTCCAAATTCTTCCCCTTGATAGATATAGGGTGTTCCTTGCATCATATGAATCGTTGTAGCAAGCATTTTGGCCGACTCATTATGAAATGTCGAATCATTCCCATACCTTGTTACAACACGTGGTTGGTCATGATTACACCAAAACAAAGCATTCCAGCCTCCACCTTTGTGCATTTCGACTTGCCATTTCGTCAAAATTTGTTTTAGAGCTTGAAAATCAAAATCAGCTATCGCCCATTTTTCACCTTTTGGATAGTCAACTTTAAGATGATGGAAGTTAAACGTCATACTTAACTCATTTTCAGCTGGATTTGTATATTGGATGCAATGTTCAATGGTTGTTGATGACATCTCTCCAACAGTCAAAATGTCATATTTAGAAAAAACTTTTTTGTTCATGTCTTTCATAAATTCATGTACTCGAGGCCCATCTGTATAATATTTTCTTCCGTCTCCTGGTGCAACAGAACGGTCATCATTCGGGAAGCTTTGGTCTTTTGAAATTAAATTAATCACATCCAAACGGAACCCATCCACACCTTTTTCAAACCAAAAGTGCATCATCTTATAAATTTCATTACGAACCTCTTCATTTTCCCAATTTAAATCTGCTTGTGTCACATCAAATAAATGTAAATAACATTGACCTGTTTCTTCATTATATTCCCATGCGGAACCACCAAATTTTGA
Source organism: Alkalihalobacillus sp. LMS39 (assembly GCF_022812285.1). NCBI lineage: Bacteria > Bacillati > Bacillota > Bacilli > Caryophanales > Bacillaceae > Alkalihalobacillus > Alkalihalobacillus sp. LMS39. Next base: position 588,101 of record NZ_CP093300.1, on the reverse strand, counting down.
TTCCCAATTGTTTGGATCATTTCCATCGATCGGGTCTTTCCATATATAAAAGTCCCTATATGGGTTATCTTTCGATTGCTTTGATTTTATAAACCATTCATGCTCAGTTGAAGTATGGTTTACAACAATATCCATAATAATTTTCAATCCACGCTTATGTGCTTGCTCCAATAATTGGTCAAAGTCATTCATTGTTCCATATTCATCATGAATGGAATAATAATCACTTATATCATAACCATTATCTTTTTGAGGTGACTCATAAATGGGTGTGAGCCAGATTACATCGACTCCAAGCTCCTTTAAATAATCTAGCTTTTCAATAATTCCTTGTAAATCTCCAACACCATTTCCAGTCGTATCATTAAAGCTTTTCGGATATATTTGATACACGACAGAACGTCTCCACCACGGTTCACTTTTCATCGTTGTACACCTACCTATTTTTTAGTTTCATTTCGTAAACACGTGTCTTTCCCACATAATAAAAAAGAAGGATACCACGAGCTTTTGTTAAAGCTCATGGTTCCTCAATGTTAGATTAAACTGTTTCTTTTCTAAACTTGGCAAATAGAAATGTTAATACAAATGGAATGACAATCGCAAGGATCATCCCGATTAAAAACGGAATCCAGCTTTCTGGAACAATGGAGAAAATTCCTGGTATTCCTCCTACCCCAATGGATGTTGCCAACACTTTATTCACTGTAATAAACGTCGCAGCAATGGCTGAGCCGATGATAGCACAAATAAATGGAAACCGATAACGTAAATTAACACCAAACATTGCCGGCTCTGTTATTCCTAAATAAGCCGATACCGAAGAAGTAAAAGATAGTCCCTTCATCTTTTCATCTTTTGTAGCAAACATTATCGCTAATGCTGCAGACCCTTGTGCGATATTTGATAAAGCTAAAATTGGCCATAGGAATGTTCCACCTGTCGTCCCTATTAACTGAAGGTCAACCGCCAAAAATGTATGATGCATTCCTGTAATTACTAGTGGGGCATAAATAGCACCGTAAAGCAATCCACCTAATAAAGCAAAATTATCAAAAATTCCTACAAACAATGATGTAATTCCATTACCAATGGCAAATGTAACTGGTCCAATCGCAATAAAAGCTAAGAACCCTGTAATTAATAATGCGACTGGAGCGACAACAAGTAGTTTAAATGCATCTGCCACTCGTTTATTTAAAAACTGTTCGATCCTAGCAAGCACATAGGAAGCTACTAAGATTGGCAGTACTTGACCTTGATACCCAATCGCTGCTACATCAAGTCCAAATAAATTCCAATATGGAATTTCCCCTGCCTCAAGAGCACCTGGATACGCCCATGCATTCAATAAATCTGGATGTACAAGCATAAGTCCTAATACAATTCCTAATAATGGACTACCACCAAATCGCTTAACTGCAGACCATCCAATTAACCCTGGTAAAAAAACAAAGGCTGTGTTTGCAATTAAATTAATAATTCCAGCAATGTCTGCCCACTGTGGATGCACATCAATAATAGATTGCCCTTCATAGAAAATACCTGGTCCAGTCAATACATTATTAATCCCCATTAATAGTCCAGCAGTTACAATGGCCGGTAGAATCGGAATAAAAATATCAGCTAACGTTTTAATTGCCCGTTGAAGCGGATTCATTTTTTTCGATGCCGCTTCTTTTGTTTCTTCTTTCGACGATTCTCCAATTCCCGTTTGTTTCACTAATTCTTTGTATACTTTGTCAACTAGTCCTTGACCAATAATCACTTGAAATTGCCCACTAGTGGAAAATGCCCCTTTAACAATATCAATGGTATCCAACTGTTCTTTATTAACTTTTGATTCATCATGTAAAGCAAAACGCAATCGCGTTACACAATGGGTGGCAGAGGCAATATTCTCTTTCCCACCAATAGCTTCAATTATCGCTACTACATCTTTTGAGTTCACACTCATATTTTTTCCCCCTTCTGTATCCGTTTTCACGGTTATGCATACGGTTCTCTCCCTATTGTTACCAATAATTTAATAATGATGTTCTTAATCACTTTGAAAGTGATATTCTATCTTGTATATACAAGTTTTTATATTATTAATTTAACTTGTATATACAAATTTGTCAACTTGTTTTTTTCGAGTTTTATTCGTATAAATTTCGCTCTCCGTATATCCTTAAACAATAAATTCTGTTACTCGACGAATTTATTCATTTTCTGGGAAATAACAACAACAAAACCTGAAATAAGATATAATTATCTTTGTTTCATCCCTTTTATAAATGGTTATAGGTTAATAAATAAAGAATGGTGAGGAGGATTTACGAAATGGAGAAGATTATGTTTATTCAAACTGGAATGGGTGTCGATTTACATGGTCAAGATGTGACAACTGCCGCCGTCCGTGCTGTCGAAAATGCGATTCATACAAATTCCATGCCTGGACTCCGTTCCACACTTCCCAACAATGACATTCATAGCATGAAAGTAAATGTAAAATTAGCCGTTCCTTTTGATGAGGAAACACTCGATGAAAAAGCAATAAAAGCGGTTTTACCTTATGGAACAGTAACAATCGAAACGATGAAAGGTGGTATGGCGACCACTAGTGGTGTGATTCTCGAAGAAAAAGGAGACAAAAACGATTTAATGTATATCGTTGTCGCTTCTATAGAAGTTGGATATTAAGTTAGTAGTTTAGACGCTGTCGATTTGTTTTCGACAGCGTCTTTTGTTTATTCTTTAGGTTTTACCGTTTCTTACGGACCTTGGTTCCGCTATTTATACTAAACGTAGCGATTTTCAAAAGCTATCGGACATCAGTTCCGTTACTTTGTATAAAAAGATATTTTTGTCGATGTTTTCGAGCTAATAACGGAACAGATGTCTGTAAGAATTGAAACAAGCCTTGTTTTTAAGTAAATAGAGAAAAACATGTCCGTTACTCAACTCGTATTAAATTCATCACACCATTTTTCAGTAATATTGATTCCCCTCCTCGCTTATATATAATTAAGCTTTCTAAATAACTAAGGGGGTATTTGATGAGGAAAAGAACTTGGCTTTTTCCACTACTCTGTCTTTTATTACTTTTACTAGCGGCATGTGGAACAAGCGAAAGTACTCAAGGAGACACAAGTCAAGGAACTGAGACTGAAACAGCAGAGGAAAACACAGATGCACAGGATGAAGGAGAAGCAACTAGTGATTCTAAGGAGACCTATGTCGTTGCAACAGACAATGGGTATGTTCCATTTGAATATTTAGATCCTGACACAGGGGAACTTATCGGATTTGACATTGATTTAATTCACGCCCTTGCAGAAGAAGCAGGAATAAATATTGAAATTGAAACAATGGAGTTTGACGGTGTAGTTGCCGGCATTAGCTCAGGTCGATTTGATATTGGTATTGCAGGGATGACCATTACAGAAGAACGAAAAGAGAATATTGATTTTTCACAGCCTTATTATGATGCTGGGCTAGTTCTTGCCGTTCATGTTGACAATGAAGAGATTCAATCGATTGATGATTTAGCCGGGAAAACAGTGACAACACGAGTAGGTTCTACAAGCGAAACATTTATAACGAATGAAACAGAAGGCATTCCTGAAGCTTTCCCTCAAATTACAGAAGCATATCAAAACGTAATAACTGGTCGTTCTGATGCAACATTATACGATTTACCAAATGTTCAATACTATGCATCTACTGAAGGTGGCGGACAACTTAAAATAGTAGGTGACCGTTTGACTGGTGAACAATATGGGATAGCTTTTCCTAAAGGCTCCCCTCTTCGTGACAAAATTGATGCTGCGTTAACAGAGTTAATGGAAAATGGTACGTATGGAGATATATACGAAAAATGGTTTGACGAGCGCCCAGAAGGAATGTAACTGAGCGAAGAAAAAAAGCGTGACAGATCGCTGTCACGCTTTTATTTCTATCATAATTGAGGTGACTGACATGTTTGATTTTATTAATCATCATTATATCGAAGTAATCCCTTACTTAGTTGATGGTTTGAAGTATACACTCATTATTACTTTTGTTGGTGTTTTCTTTGGTTTTCTTGTTGGTGCAGGTGCAGGGTTAGCTCGTTTATCGAAAAACAAACTCATTTATATGTTAGCGACAATTTATGTTGAAGTCGTTAGAGGTACACCGATTCTAGCCCAAATTTTACTTTTGTATATGGGCATCTCTGATTTATTCGGTATTAATCTAGATAAAGTACTCGCCTCTATTATTGCTATTGCCCTAAATGCCGGTGCATACATTGCTGAAATTGTTCGCGGTTCTGTTCAATCGATTGATAAGGGACAAACTGAGGCTGGACGATCTTTAGGTTTATCAAAAACGCAAACGATGCGTTATATTATTTGGCCTCAAGCGATAAAGCGAATGATTCCCCCATTAGGGAATCAATTTATCATTAGTTTAAAAGATACCTCTCTCTTTTCTGTCATTGCTGTAACAGAAATCCTTTATATGGGAAGGCAATATATTAGTTCGACCTTTACGTATTTTGAAACCTACGTCATGATTTGTATCTTCTATTTAATTATTACTATTCCTTCTATGATTATATTAAGGAAGATTGAACGGAGGTTAGATGTATAGTGATCAAGGTAACCAATCTAAAAAAACGTTTTGGAGATACGGAAGTCTTAAAGGGGATTACGACAACTATCGAAGAAAAGGAAGTCGTTTGTGTCATCGGTCCTTCTGGCTCTGGAAAAAGTACTTTTTTACGGTGTTTAAATTTACTAGAAGATATTAGTAGTGGGGCTGTAGAAATTGATGGAAGCGACTTAACTGATCCAAAAACGAATATTAATGCTGTCCGTTCTCGTGTCGGCATGGTATTTCAACATTTTAATTTATTTCCTCATATGACAGTCATCGAAAATATAACGCTTGCCCCTATACAAGTGAAAGGGATAACAAAAGAGGCAGCGGAAGAAAATTGTTTACCCATTTTAGAAAAAGTCGGCCTTTCAGACAAAGCTCACGTTTATCCAGCTAGCTTATCTGGTGGTCAAAAACAACGAGTCGCAATTGCAAGAGCTCTCGCGATGAATCCAAACGTGATGTTATTTGATGAACCTACTTCTGCACTCGACCCTGAATTAGTCGGTGAAGTGCTTGGCGTTATGAAAAACCTTGCAAAAGAAGGAATGACTATGGTTGTTGTCACACATGAAATGGGTTTTGCTCGCGAGGTAGGGGATCGTGTTTTCTTTATCGATGAGGGCATCTTTATGGAAGAAGGAACACCAGACCAAATCTTTAACCATCCACAGCATCCTCGTCTACAATCGTTTCTCAGTAAAATATTATAATAAAAAAGTGGGAGCGTCTTTTCGTTTCAGGCGAAGTGGGATCCCTGCCCGCTTTTGACAGTGAACCCCAAGTGCTCTTCTTGGGGTGTTCACTGCTACATGAAAATTTTTCTTATCTTTCAAAAAAAGGCCTGAATTTTGCACTTTTCAGGCTTTTCACCTTTTTAATTAAACGTTTGATTAACTACTGCTTTACCCAATAAGCAGAACCATCTTTACTTCTATCTAAAAACCCATACTCTATAAAGTATCTTCTCATCGTTGCAAAGTCATCGTACACCGATTGAATAATGGCATTCACTTCTTTTTCTGTATATTGTTTGTTCGGCTCGAAATGATGAGCAAGGACATACTTCAAAATTACGATTTTCCGTTTTTCCTTACTAGGAAATTGCTTTACTTTCCCCTCTTGATCTAAATAAGAAGAAAGTATTTTTTCTTCTTCTGTTTCCGTTGTTGCATACCGCTCATCAATCATCGTTGCTCCTTTATGAATACTCATAAATGGTTCATCTCCTTTATCTTGTAAAAGTTCCATCATCGCTAAAAATACTTTTGCTTGTTTTTCTTTCTCCCTCAATTTAAACCGATAGTTTCTTATCGTCGATAGTGAATGACCGAACTTTGCGGAAATTTCTTTATCGTCCATTCCTTCATAAAATGCGAGCATCATTTCTTTTTGTGCATCCGAAACGCCAGTATACTTTTTATTCAAGTGAATAAGAAAGTCAAACGGTGATTGATGTTCTTTTCTAATATGAAGCATCACCGCTCGCTTTGCATCCACATATTGCTCCCCTTCTTTATACATCACCCCTTGTTGATATTTTTCGCCACAAGCGATACATGTATATCTCTCACTTGTCGTATCAAACGTATAAGCATGTGTTAACTCTTCTACTGTAAGTTCTGCCAACCAATCTTTCACCAAAACATAGACACCTCTTCAAGGAAATGATTTAATTTATAAACATTTTATTATATTGTTTACATATAAGTCAACAAATTTCAAAAAAATCACAGTGTATTATTAAAAATGAAAAAATTCTGTTATATAGGTTAAAATGTTAGTAAACTACTAATTTGTGGAGATGATTTCGATGAAGATAAGACTTGCAACAACAGAGGACATCCCTCAGTTAATCGAAATGCGTTGGGATTTTACGATTGAACATGATGAGAGTAAAAAATCTGCTTCATTTCTGGAATTTGAAACGGAATGTCGGCAATTTTTAGAAGAGGCCATGAAAGGAAATCAGTGGTTTATTTGGGTTGCTGAGGAAAGCGAAAAAATTGTGTCGCATATATATATCGAGCTTATTCGAAAAGTGCCACGCCCTGGGAGAATTACATATCCATTCGCATATATGACGAACGTTTACACACTTAAAGAATACCGGAATAAAGGGATCGGCAGTAAGCTTCTTTCGACAATTAATGATTGGTCAAAACAATCTAATTATGAATTTATTATGGTTTGGCCTAGTGATGATAGTATTTCATTTTATAAAAAACATGGCTATACCCATTGTATCGAGCCGATGGAATTTCATCCTCATTCAGTGTAAGTATACTGAGTCCTATTTCTTTCTAAACCGTCTCACGTTACGGACATGTATTCCGCTATTTCATGAAATTCAGCCTATTTTATTTGCTATTGGACATCCAGTCCGCTATTTAACCAAATAAGCGTGAAAATCTTCTCATTTTTCTAATATAACGGAACACATGTCCAATAACATTTGAAAAACAGTACTTTTCCTAGAAATAGCGGAACATTTGTCCGTTAAGGCTGTAGGAAGATAAAAAAACGGGGGTTACCTCCATCATATTGGCGTAGCTGTGCGGAAAGTAAACGCCCGCTTATCTTCACCAAAACAGCCGCTCTCTTTAGAGGGACGGCTGTTAATTATTCATCCATAAAATCTAATAAAAATTGATTCACTACTTGTGGTTGTTCGAGATGAACCCAATGTGTCGCATCAACTAAAACTAGCTTACAATCCACACAATGCTCTATGCTTTTTTTCGCTAATGTTAATGATAAAAAAGTATCGTCTGTCCCCCATATCAATCGTACAGGAACAGTGATGGGTCTTTCTTTCACTTGTTTAAGTGTTCCTTTTCTCATTGCACGGTACCAATGAACCATCGTTGTTAGTGCATGCTTTTGTGACCAAGCCATTTTGTACACCGCAAAATCCTCAGTTGTAAATGTCCCTTTTCGACTTGTCTTTTCCATAATCGTTTCAAGTAGCTGGAAATGTTTATTTCGAAATACCCATTCTGGTAAAAACGGTGGCTGAAACAAAAGGAAATAAAAGCTCTTATACCATTGAATCGGTAAATAACTTACGACCTTTACCATTACATGAGGTTGCGGACTATTTAACACAATGAGTTTTTCCACAAATTGAGGGCGCGTTGTCGCCAACTGCCATGCAACCAGTCCTCCCCAGTCATGACCAATAAATATTGCTTTTTCTCTTTTTAAAAATGATAGCAATCCAATAATGTCATCCCGTAACAAGTCTATCGTATAGCTTTCCACTTGTTGTGGTTTTTCACTTAAGTTATATCCTCGTTGGTCGGGCACAACCACACGGTACCCTGCTTTGGCTAATACGTCTATTTGAAAACGCCATCCATACCAAAACTCAGGGAACCCGTGCAATAAAATAACAAGCGGTCCTTCTTTTGGCCCTGCCATAACCGTATGTAATGTAATGCCATTAGTATGGATATATGCAAACTCCCAGTTCACTTTGCGCCACCTCTTACCCATATTGTGAGCGAAACACGTCTTTATCATACCGTTATCATTGTTAATTTCTGGCGTGTCACATATTTGACCGCGACAGCGACAACGTACAAAAAGAAGATAGGAAATGATTTATTTCCTATCTTCCTCATATTACTCCGTTCTTTCTTTGTTTTGAAAACGAGTAAACACAATATATAACATAGGTAAAAGCACTAACGTGAGCAATGTTGAAAATAAAATTCCTGAAATAATCGTAACCGCTAATGGTGTAAATAATATGTCTCCTGAAATAGCGATAGGAAGTAACGCTACAACCGAAGTGACAGCCGTTAACAAAATCGGTCGTAATCGTGCCCGGCCCGATTCTATAACAGCTTCCCGAATACTCATTCCACTCTTTCTTCCTTGCTCAATGAAATCAAGCAGAACAACAGAGTTTCGAACAACAATTCCTGTTAACGAAACCATTCCCATAACTGCTAAAAAGCTTATTGGTGTTTGAGTAACAAATAAACCTAATATAGCACCCACGATCGCTAAGTAAACAGCGACTAACACTAGAAACGGCATTGTGAGCGAGTTAAACTGAAAGGCTAATAGCAAATAAACAAGGAAAATAACAATGATGAACAAAATGATTATTTCAGCAAAGAAATCATCTTGTGCTTGATTTTCTCCACCTAACCATATGGAATATTCATTTCCTTGAAGGTTTTGACGATGCGTTTCAACAAGTTCAGCTACTTTTCCTTTAAATCCTTCTGTCTCTCCAGGATATGCCCGTAGTACAATTGCTCGTTCTCCATCAATATGACCAATTCGTTGGAATTGTTCTGTCCTTTCCTTAGTCACGAGTTCTGAAAGTGGAACCAGTGTTGGAACACCGTTTTCTTGTGCAACAATGTCAATTTCATTTAAATTCACTTCTTGTCCTTTTTCTACTCTATCTATAAATAAGGTTGAGTTGTATTTCATAACCCCATCATCAAATGTTCGAAACGGAATGCCGCCTGTAACGATACGAATTTGTTCACTGATTTGGTTGACTGTCACTCCGTATTGTTCTAATTTTTCACGGTCTGGTACATACACTATAGCAGGTTCTGCCGGTCCCATATTATCTAACACTAATTCTGCTCCGATGGCTTTCATTTCGAGTTGGAGCTCCTCTTTCCACTCTACAAGAGAATCAATATTTGGACCTGCCACAGTCACTGTCACAGGAGCCCCAGTAGGTGGACCTTGTTCAATTGTTTCTAAAAAAATCGTCGCCATTGGAAATTCTTCACGTAACGGCTTTGTCCAATCATTAATAAATCCTTGTGCCGTTTGATTTTCACGGTCAACTCGAACTACAATTTGACCAGTAAATGCACCACTCACATCAAGTGAACTATTAAATAGGTTCGGTAATCCTGTCCCGCTAAAAACACTTGTTTCTACTACTCCATCATCAGATTTGATGAAGTCCGCCATTTCTTGCATAAGCTCATAAGTTTCTTCTAATGGCGTACCAATTGGTAATTCGACATCAATGGTTACCTCTTCCCTGTCAGCAGCAGGGAAAAACTCGAATGGTGTAAAAACAACTAAACCCAAAATAGCTGTTGTCATCAAAAGTCCAACAAAGGAAACGAGAAATGGACGCCTACTTGTTTTTGCCAACACGCGATTTGCGTAAAAATCAGATGCGAGATTTAACGGTTTTCCTAATAATCCTGGTGCATCAGACATTTTTCTTTTCGCTTTTTGTTGCATCAGATAACGAAGCATCGGAACAAAGAAAAGCGCTACAAGCGTCGAAGCCAATATCGTTGTAATCAAAACCATCGGTAACGCACGGATAAAAGCCCCATTGGCTCCACTTAAAAATACAAGAGGTAAAAAAGTAAATACTATCGCTAATGAAGACGTGACGATAGACACCCAAACTTCTTTTACACCCGTAATAGCCCCAGTTAAAGCCGATTTTCCCATTTTATAATGTCGTTGGATATTATCGTTTACAACAATAGAATCATCAACCAAGATCCCTAACGCGATAATAGCACCAATCACCGATATTTGATTTAAATCAACCCCAGTAAACGGTAATGGAATTAACCCCATTAACATTGAAATCGGCACAGCCAAAGCGACAGCAACAGCTCCTGAAAATGTTAAGCCAAGTGTAGCTGTAAAAATAACAACGACCACTGCAATGGCTAATGACAAAAATAAACCTTCAAAAATTTCGGTTACAACACTTGCTTGTGAATAATAAGAAACCAATTCCGCATTTTCAGGGAGCCCCTTTGCGAGCTCACTAACGGTTTCATCCACCCTTTTATCGACCGTTGGAATATCCTCACCAGGCTGAACAAAAGCAGTGAAGGAAATGGAAGCTGCATCTTCAAAAGCAATTAAGTCGGTCGTTTCTTTTGGCTCAATCTTTACCGTTCCTACATCACTTAAATAAACAGAATTATTATCTTCGTCCCTTGCAACAAGAACCGATTCTAAATTCGTACGATTACGATAATGATCCACCTTTAGTTGCAGAATCTGCCCATCAGTTTCGACTGTTCCAAGTGGAGAAGGCGAAAATTCATCTTCAATCGCTTCGATTACTTCCGGTAACGTAAGACGTGCTTCTGCTAAAAGGGTTGAATCCAATGAAATCACAACTTCATTTTCAGCAATTCCTTTTATTACAACACGGTCGACCCCACGAAGTGACTCAACTTCCTTTTGCCATCTCATCATTTCTTCGTATAAACCATTTAAGTTTGTTCTGTCATCACTTATAATGTGATAAGAAACGATAGGCGTGCTTCCTGAAACATTACTTACCTTAGGTTCATTCACACTTTCAGGAAATTGGGTTGCAATTACGGATACTGCTTGACGAACATCAGATAAAATTTGTGTTTGGTTTGCCCCGTCCTCAAGCGTTAACACAATCGAAGAAAACCCAGCTGAAGAGGAAGACACAATTTCTTCAATCCCTTCAACATTCATTACGCTTTCTTCAATTGGATTTGTAATATCTCTTTCTACATCATCAACTGTAGCCCCAGGATATACTGTCGTTATAGTCCCGATATTTAGTGTGATTTCAGGGATTTCACGTTGTGGTAAAGAAAGAAAGGTGTAAACACCAATAATAATAAACAAAATAAATAAAACTAAAAAAACCTTTGAACGTTGCAAAACCCATGATAGCATTTTTCCCACCCAGCTCCCACTGACTTCATAGTCATTTTATAATAAACTAATAATAAAAATATTAATAAAACAACATTTATAACTTTGACTTCAAAGTCATTTTCTCATGTATGATTATTTCCGTCAACAAATAAGAATTGAAATTGTAATAGAGGTGAATCACATGGATAAACAACAACAGATACTAGAAAAAGCTGTCGAACTTTTCGGAGAGAAAGGATATGAGAACACCTCCATTCAAGAGATCGCAGATGAAATTGGGATTGCTAAAGGATCGATTTATTCTTATTTTCAGTCAAAAGAGGACCTCTTAATTTCGATATACGAACATTACCAGCAACTTGTTTTTGAACGCGCATTTGTTGTTTCTTTAAATCGAAGCATCCCTGTTAAACAGCGGTTAATGAAACAGTTTGAAGTCCAATTTGAAGGAATTGCTGAATACAAATTTTTCATGAAAATGCAAATGAGAGGAGACGGTCCGAAGCATAGCGAGAAGCTTAAACAATTTGAATACCGTATGCGTGGCCGTTTTTTCACTTGGCTAGATGCCAATATTATTGAATTATTTGGGCCTGACATTACCCCATATAAATGGGATTTATTTTGGATGGTTCAATCCATTTACACATCCTATATGAAGCTATTTGTTTCAGACCACATCACTATTCAAGCTAAAGACTTGGCTACACATCTAGTCACTCAATTACAACATTTAGGCGAAAGTTATTTGCATGGTGAAAGTAAACCATTATTAAAAGACGAAGAGATGGCTTCTTTTGCAGTCAAAATGGACAAACAAGGCGCCTTTGTTTCTTTTGAAAAGCGTGAACAAGCTTGGAAAAATATTTATGAAACGATACAATTATGCAATACGATACAAGAAAATCGAAGACAAGAACTGATTGATTGTGTGGACAGAATTTCCATTGAAGTAAATAAACAACAGCCTGAACAGATTATTTTAAAAGGGTTGTTCTCGATTTTAAAATCTGAGCCATTTCTAATGGAACCAGTTGAACAATTAGAAGCTATACTCTTTACTGAATAAGAAAAACGCGGGAGCGTCTTTTCGTTTCAAGCGAAGTGCGTAGCCTTCGTTCTTCTAGAAGAACCCACCAAAGCTTCGCTGCTAGACCAAAATTTTTATACTCCCCCATTTGTCTCATTTTTGCGGTCAGAGCAGCCGTTATTTGTGAACATGATACGGGTTTCCGTTTTTTAGCGGCCACAGGAGCGCTTATTCACGCAAAATCCACTCTTTTCCTAGCGATATATTATGAGTAACTGCTCCTGTGTCCGCCAACATTCCAAAACACTAGCAATGTTCACAGATAACGGTTTTCATGGCCGCTTACTACATAAACAACAAGAAAAACCCCGGCAGTGTCTTTTCGTTTCAAGCGAAGTGCGGAGCCTTCGCTCTTCTAGAATAAGCATTCAAAGCTTCATTACTATACCAATTTTTTACTTTTTAATCTTTCAAAAAAAAGACGGACAAAATAATCTGTCCGTCCTCTTTGTATAGATGTCCACTTTTATTTTCTCCCGTAATCCGCTTTTATTTCGCCCCATTTTTCTGTTCTCCACTTTAATATTGGATTCAGGTACGTGTTGTTTTGTAACCACGCTTCTGCTCTTTCTACTAATGTCCAAATATATTCTGTTTCACTATCCCGCTTTAATGTCGATTTTGCTTTTTTAGCTTTGACCCATTTCATCGCTGTTTCAGAATCGGAATAAACAGGAATGGTTTTGTTCTGTTTTTTTAAATATGCAAGGGCATGAACAATAGCTAAAAATTCCCCCATATTGTTTGTTCCAATATGGATCTCATCATGTGAGAACAACACTTCACCTGTTTTTGTATGAACGCCTTTATATTCGACAATGCCTGGATTACCTCGACAGCCAACATCAACCGATACACTGTCCCAAATAACTTCATCCGTATCAGTATGAAACCTATCTTTTTTTATCGCTTTTACCGAGTTAGACTTACCCGCTTGAAAAGCTTGTTCTGCTTCTGCTTTCGTTGGGAACGATTTGAATTTTGCTCCTTGAAATCCTTTTACTTGTTTTTCACACTCAGCCCAAGACGTGTATATCCCTCGTTGTCTTCCATTCCACACGACGTAAAATTTTTGTTGTTTTTTACTCATATTATCCCCTTTTCTTTCCTTAGTTTGGCTGGATTACTTCTTTGTATTTTTTCTGAATTCGGATAAGACGGAGCGCTAAAAATAAAGCACAAACTGCTAAACCCGTTATCAGCCCAATCCAGTAACCATACGGTCCTAGTTCTGTATAATTCGCGAGAACAAATCCGGTTGGTAGACCAAGAACCCAAAATGATATAAGTGCCATAATGAAAGGTATATTTACATCTTTATAGCCGCGTAACACACCTTGAATCGGAGTGACAAGGGCATCGGACATCTGAAAGAATATCGCATAAATTAAAAAGGATTGGATGAATACAGCAACTTTTGGATCGGCTGTGTATAAGGTGGAAATCGGACCTCTTGTGACATATAAAATGACCGCAGCGACGATAGAAAAAAGCAATGCCATACTAATACCTAAATAACTATACTGTTTTGCATCATGAACTCGTTTAGCACCAATTTCAAACCCAACGACAATCGTTAAAGCAAACGCGATACTCATTGGAATCATATACAGCATCGAAGCAAAGTTAATGGCTGCTTGGTGTGCGGCGATCGTTGCTGTACTAAATTGACTCATGAGCAAAGTAACAGCAGCAAATATACTTGTTTCAAAAAAAATCGTTAATCCAATCGGTAAACCTAGCACTAATATTTCCTTCCACTTCTTTAATGACACACGGTACAATTTTTTTAACAATTGATATTTTTGAAAAGGCTCATACTTATAAATAAATAGAAAAGTAACGATTAAAATAAACCAGTATGTAACTGCAGATGCATACCCTGCACCAATTCCACCTAATCGTGGGAAACCCAATGCTCCAAAAATAAAAAGATAATTAAAAAATACGTTAACAGGAAGAGCTAACAATGTAATCACCATCGTAATTCTTGTTTGTCCTAAAGAATCAATAAATCCCCGATAAACCGTATAAATAAACAACGGAACCATACCTACCGAAAACCCGATAAGATAGTGTTTCGCGATATGTCTCACTTCATCAGTTAAACTCATCATTAGTAATAACGGATCTAATACAAAGGACCCAAGAGTTAATATGACTAGTGATATGATGACAGCTAAATACAAGCCTTGCATAACCGTAAAAGGGACTTTCTCATATTCCTCTGCCCCAATATATTGTGAAATCATTGGCGTTAATGCGATGAGAATACCACTTAATCCCGTAAATATCGGAAGCCAAATACTCGAACCAATCGCAACACCAGCTAAATCATCTGGTCCTGCTTGCCCAGACATAATCGTATCAAAAAAATTCATCCCGTACATTCCTAGCTGAGTCACAAGTATCGGGATGAGAACTGTTAAGAGCAAACGAGCCTTTTCTTTATATGTATATGTTCGTCTCATGATGTCCCTCTTCCTTTTATCTATTATGAAAAACGCGAGAGCGTCTTTTCGTTTCAAGCTTTCAAAGCTTCACTGCTATACCAATTTTTTTATAAATACAACCAACTTTACTTATCCACAAGTAACTCCTTGTGGCTTTTATAATGGTGTATATCAATTCCGGTTACTGTTCTGTCTTTTTCATAATGAGAGAGTAATGTAGCTAAAGTTTGTTGAAACGTTTCTTTTGAATGGAAGTAAAAACTAATTGATTCATTATCAATTTCCATTGTTTCAATAGCTAATCGGATTGGTTTATTCTCTCGTTTTGCCCTTTCTACAAAAGGGTCAAATAAGGAGAAAATCCCGTTTTCACCTTCAAGCTCTGTTCGGTAAGTCATAACTGAAACTTGGTCAGATTTTCGCAACACCCACTGCGCTAAATCTCCTTTTCCAAATTCATTATGATATTCTAGTGAAACAAACCAAAATGGAACGGCTAATTCAAGGGGAATCAATATTATTTCTTGATTGGCACCATGAATGATAGCTTGAAAATTTCGAATAATATCTTCTCTATTCTCTTCCCATTCCGGTAATAAATAAGGTTCTATATCAAGCTGAATTCCAGCAAATCGTTCATTTTCTTCTACTGCTTCATTAAAGGAATGTACCCATTGAACGAATCGCTTCGCTTCATTTGTGTAAATCCATTCAGGTCCCCCATCTAACGCAAACACTTCGATTTCTTTTTCCGTTGCTTCTTTTATAAACTGCTGATAGTCTAAGTAACTGCGACTTTGGTCTATTTGAAGGTAAATCCGGTCAATCTGTTCGGCTTCAAAAAAAGAAAATAGGTCTTCCTCTTTTTCTATTTCATTTGTTTCCCATACCCATGACCCGATACTTAACGATTTATCGAGAAATTGTCTCAAAAACATACCTCCACCGATTAAGATGATAAGGATTATAATCATAACACCTATTTTTTTCATATGACACTCCTTTTGAAAAACATTCACTTTTAGGATTATCGGTTTAAGAAAAGGGGTATTATACTTTAATAATACTATTCGATTCTAACTAATGACAAAAAAGCAAGCGACCGATTTAGTTGGTTGCTTGCTTTTTTTGATGAAAAAGGAGGAAAGCGGAATCTATGTCGAGAACTCCACCCGTTGCGGACATCTGTTCCGGTATTTCAAGCGAAATAAGCCTTTTTTCTTTTCTACCGGACATATTTTCCCTATTTAACCCCTAATAAAACAAAAGTACATTAATTTCACTACTTTAACAGAAACAATGTCCGATAGCCTTTGAAAAAGGTTACTTTTTAATAGAATAGTGGAAACAGATGTCCGTTAGCGAAAATGCCTTAATGATGGTGCGTTTCGTTTTCTTTCACATTTTTATTCGCGCTAATTTTCTTTAACGTTACCATTCCTATATAACTGACGAAACCTAAAAGCAATACAATAAAGACGATTCCTTCCCAAGGATAATCCTTACTAAATTGACCGAAGTATAACCCTGAAAAGAAGAAGATACTACACCAAACAAACGCACTACTGTATGCGAGCATTGCAAATTTTTGAAACGGTAGCCGATTCATTCCAAATAAAAACGGAACAATATTCCGTACTCCCGGGATAAAATAGCTAAAACTTAATGAATACACACGATATTTGTCCATGATAGATGATGCAATTTGAACAGACTTACTTGGACCTTTTCTTTGTAACCAATGTAACACTGGATATCCTATTAATCTTCCAGCAAAATAACTCGTAGTTATACTCGCGATAATTCCAATATATGCTGTTAGTAAAGCAGCCATAGGGTGCAAGTATTGACCTGACAAAAATCCAACTGTCGATACGATAATTTCATTTGGAACAGGTGCAATAAACATGCCTAACCAAAGCCAGAGAAATAAAATGATGTAGCCATAGTCCATTACTGCTTGAAGCAGTACTTCCGCCTCCATGCTATCATCTTCTTTCCGTTTATATATAGTACCACTATAATGGAAATGACAAAGAAAAGACAGGAAATGAGCTTATTAACATTCACTTTATCAAAAAAATTATATATTGTTTTCAAATCCATGTTACCATACAATGTAATTAACAGATAGTGGCAATGTCACTGTTATGCTTCCTACATATTATTCTATATTTTTTGACCGCTAGAAACATATACTGTTACTATACTCATATATAATGAATGAGAAGGAGGGCTTTTAGTGGAACAAACGTTTCAAGCACTCATTGCTATGAAAGCGGATTCATGTTTTTCTATTACACGAAAAGAATGTACTATGTCAGACTTACCAGAAGGTGAAGTGACCATCAAAGTCTCCTACTCTAGTGTTAATTATAAGGATGCTTTAGCCTGTTCCCCAACTGGTAAAGTTGTAACAAAGTTTCCGATGGTTCCAGGAATTGACTTAGCCGGTATTGTCGTTGATTCCACTGACAGTAAATTTAAAAAAGGAGATTCTGTGCTCGTTACGGGTTATGATTTAGGGACAGGTCATTTCGGAGGTTACAGTGAGTATGCTCGTGTAAAGTCAGAATGGGTTGTTCCTTTACCTGATGGGTTATCTTTAAAAGAAGCGATGATTTATGGAACGGCTGGTTTTACTGCTGCTCTTTCGATTGAACGCCTTGAACAAGATGGGCTCACCCCTGATAGTGGACCCATCCTTGTAACAGGAGCAACCGGTGGTGTTGGAAGCCTTGCTATTGGCATGCTTCATAAACGAGGATACGATGTTGTAGCAAGTTCTGGGAAAGAATCGGAAAAAGAGTTTCTTTTATCAATAGGTGCAAATGAAGTAATTTCTAGAAACGATATCTTAACCGACCCAGATCGTCCATTAAGCAAACAAAAATGGGCAGCTGCTGTTGATGCTGTTGGCGGAAAAGCTCTCGCCTCCATTGTAAGCTCCTTAAAGCAGCATGGGGCAGTTGCCGTTAGTGGGCTGACAGCCGGAACCGCTGTTCATACAACGGTCTTCCCCTTTATTTTAAGAGGCGTTACCATTTTTGGTATTGACTCTGCTTATTGTCCTATGGATTTGAGGATCAAAATTTGGAAACGGTTAGCCACCGATTTAAAACCGGCTTCATTAGATAAACAGCTCAATCATGAAATTACAATTGAACAGTTGCCGGAAACTCTCGCCCTTTTATTAGATGGGAAACATACCGGTCGAACAATCGTAAAACTACACTAAGCTAATTTTGAAAAATAAACTCCCTGCTAACTCTTTTATTTTTGGTTCCATCTCTTCGTGGTAACTTATGAGTACGCATGTAGCTGGTCCTGCTGATTTTGTTAATGATACAGTGGATTGGATATCGGCAGCTTGTAAATCGTTATCTTTCAGTAGTTCGTTCAGCTCATAAGCTATCCCTTTTGAACCGATAGGAATAACCTCATATATGAAGTCTAACAAAGATTGAAACAACGAAAGTGATAGAACATCGTTTGTTTGTTCTATCACTTCGTCCCCTACAAGCGGTTTCCCAATAACGGCAAAACAGGCTGTCGGAGGTGTTATCGTAATACGTTTTTTCTCCGAATCGACTTTTCCTAAAATGCTAATGCCTATTGCTGTTTGCTTAACATGAAAATTCGACTCTGAACTTCCTGTTATTTTGATATTTTGTAATCCTAGTTCTGTACAAGCTTGTAGAATACCGCCTTTTATCTTCTCCCAATAATCATCTCCAGCGAAGTTTTGAAGGACAATCGCAAATGGAGTTGCACCAACACTAACACATTCCATCATCGCCACTCTTGTCGTGTAATACCCAACAACCTCCAACGGAACTTTCACATCATCTTCTAACTTTTCTCCAATCGCACCCGCACAATCCGTCGCAATAACAAGCTCTTCTTTTCCATTTATCGGTATAAACGAAACATCTCGCATTTTTATCCCCCTACCCTTGCCTTTCCAAGCTCATACCAATGCCATTTGTCACCTGTCGTATCGGACATTTATTCCGCTATTTTATGAAAAACAACCCCTTATCCAATTCTTTACGGACATCTGTTCCGTTATTGTACCAAAACACATAGTAAATCTCCCGTATTTTCCTTATTTAACGGAACCCATGTCCGTAAGAATCTAAGAAATGTTATTGTTTCTTGAAATAGTGGAACAGATGTCCGTTAAGGTGATCGTTACACCATACCTCACAGTCATCTATACAAACAACAAGTGTCACAAAGTCTCTACCTAACTTTGTGACACTTTCCCTTACATCGATTCAATTGAAACGGTGCTTCCTTTCCCACTTGGTTCTGCCGGTGTTACCATTAGTTTTCTAGGTAATCTAGCTTGCAGTTCTGGGACATGACTAATGATGCCGACTGATAATTTTGAAGTGTGAAGTTTTTCTAAAGACGTGACAACCGTATCCAATAAATCTTGGTCAAGCGTTCCAAAACCTTCATCAAGAAAGAAAAATTCTAAAGGAAATTGTCCACGCAATTGAATGGATGACGATAATGAAAGTGCTAAGGCAAGTGAAGTGAGGAATGTTTCGCCTCCAGACAATGATGTAACAGGACGTTTAATGCCGCCGTTCGCATCATCACGTATGATAAAACCTCCAGCCGAATCAACTTCAATCGCATAACGGCCTCTTGTTAAAACGAGCAATCGTTCTGACGCTTCTCGACTTACTTGAACGAGTTGCTCTTCTGCCATAAATTCAACAAACGTATTTCCTCGCATAACGGTTTGTAATTTCCCGTACGTTTCAATTTTATTGTTTAATTCTTCTCTTCGTGTTTCTAATTTTGTGTATCGTTCATGTTTTTGAGAAAGCTCATTTACTGCTTCAATCGCCGCACCTTTTTCTTCTCTTGCTTTATGCAAAGCTTCTTTCCCTTCATGAACAAGTTCATTTTGTTTGTGCCAATCTTCCTCTGTAATCGTACGACCTTGAAGTGCTTCATCAAGTCTCTCGATTGTATGATGAACTTGTTTCACTTTATCAGTGTACGTTTCAATTTTTTCACTGATTTGCTTTAATTCCTCAGTAGGCAAAATTGCATTCTCTACTTTTTCAGCCGTCGCAAAAGAACTATCTGTCTGTTGTTCTTGCCATTTTTTTAAAGCTTGATCATATCTAGTAACAGCTTCTGTTTTTGCTTCTTTTGCAATTGCAAATTGTTGTTTGGCCTCTTGCCATTGTTTCCTTACGTTTTCATATTCCTGATATGCGATTTCTTCGCCAGTTTTTAATTGCTTTAGTTGCTGTTTCACTTCTAGCATAAGCTCATTTGGCTCTTGGTCACCGACGATGCTTTCGAGTTGGCTTTGCTTTTGCTGCAATGCTTTCTCCATTTGTTCGACTTGTGAAACAAGACTAGCTTCTTTACGGGATAGCTCGTTTCTTGCTTCAAGCAATTGTTGAATGTCTTTTTCTTTTTGTTCTAGGAACGGAATACTAGCTTCCAGTCTCTTTTTAACATCTTCCGCTTTTCTTTCTGTTTCTTTCATTTTTTCAAAAGACTCTTGGAGAGAGGCCAAAGAAAAAAGTGGAAACGTCTTTTCCCAGCGTGTTCGTTCTCTCTTTATTTTTTCCGCGTTTTCTTTTCCTTTTTCGGCAATTGATTGGAGATCTTGCCTTCTTTCAGTTGCAATCACATGGAGTTGTTTTCTCTTTTCTACCGCGTGTCGATAGTTTACAATTTCTGCTTTTACCACTTTATCGAGGTCCGCTACTTGGCTAATCATGTTTTTTACTTCGGACTCAATCGTTTTTCTTTGTTCCTCTAATTCTTCATAAGTCAAGGGTGATATTGCGTCTTTCTCTAAATCAACAGTCGCAGCTGGAAGAGCGATTTCCTCTTTAGAAACATCGTTGATGATATCTTCTGAGATGCGTTCTAATTGCCACTTTCCTTGTTTCACTTGATGCTGCCAGTCGTTAACGTCTCGTTGCCATTGGTCTAATTGCTGATGCTTTTGTTCATTCACAACATACGGCTCAGGTTCCCCACTTTTGTTTGGGTGTTCCTCTGATCCACAAACAGGACATGGTTGCCCCGGTTCTAATTGCTCTGATAATTGCAACGCTAAATGTTGTACTTTTTGTTCTTCTAGCTTCTTTTTTTCATCTTCAAAGCATTGTTTTGCGACAGAAAGAAACTGTTCCATTTTCCTTTCAGCATCACATGCCATTTGATAAAGAGTATCGGTTTGGAAAAACAATTGAATAATTTTTTCTTTTCCCTCTTCTAGTTCGTTCTTCCACCGGTTTTCTTTTTCTTCTTCGATTCGTAACTGTTCTCGTTTTTCTTTATACTCGGTTTCGAAGTCAGTCTGTTGTTTAAGGAATTGATCCAATGTCTTTTTCCCATCGATGGCATCATACATTTGATTGCGCTCATCTGCCGAAATGGTAAGTTCTGATAGCTGTTGCTGTAATTCCTTTTGCCTTTGTTCACCTTTTGATTTTAATTGTGTTTCTTTCTCGATTTGTTCTTCGGTATTTTTTAGATTAAGCTTAACCGCTTCTACCGTTTCTGTACTTTCATTTACTTGCTTCTGTTCTTGCTCTATCCATTGTTTAAGTTCAAGAGCTCGCGTGAATTGCTCTTGTTTCACAAGCCATATAGGCTCATTTTGTTCACGTGCTGTTTTCGCTTTTGCATAAGCTTCTTCTTTTTCCTCATACACTCTTGCAATATGCTGTTCTTGCGTTTGGGCATTTTCAAACTTCCGTGTCCAATCGACTTTCTTTTGTTCACTTGCTTTCAGCTCTTCTACATATGGAAATAGACGACCCGCTTTTTCATGAAGGGCCAATGTTTGTTTATATGTTTCAATTAAGGAGCTTTCTTGTTCAAGCTGTTTGCGTTGTGTCACAGCTTGTTGTTTTTCAGATTGCCACTCCCAAATTTTTCTAGTGTGCTCCAACGCCTTTTCTGCATCCTTTAATGCTTCTTGACTTTCCTGAACTTTTTTCTCGCAATCTTCAGAGCGTTTCATTGCCGCCTCTAGCGCTTCTTTTGAAGCATCACCAAGTCCTGCTTGTTCTGCTTGAATTTCATTTCGCTCATTTTGAGAACGCTGCAGTCGACTTCGCAATTTAAGATGTAATTCATCCCCATATTTTTCAAGATGAAATAAGCGCTGCAACATTTGACGACGCTCTGTTCCTTTTAATGATAAAAACTCAGCAAACTTTCCTTGTGGTAACACAACAGCTCTCGTAAAATCATCTATGGAAAGACCTAATAAATCTTGGATCGCTTGATTTACTTCACTTGTTTTATCCGCTAACACAATCGTCTCTTCTTGTTTTTCAACAAAACGACAATGTGTTGTTTTCACCGTGTTATCTCCGGTTCGCTTAAAGCTCCGTTCCACCTGGAATCGTTTTGTCCCTTCTTGGCTACTTAAGTCAAATGTAAATGAAACAAACACAAGATCTTCGGCATGGTTCATAATGCCTTGTGTATTGTTTGTCGCACGTTCGACTTTTCCGTAAAGAGCAAGTGTCATCGCATCTAATAATGACGATTTCCCACTACCGGTCGGACCAAATATACCAAATACGCCACCTTCACATAGTTTTGTGAAATCAACGGTTTGTTCCTCACGAAAACTATGAAGGCCTGCTACTTTGAGTTGGATCGGCTTCATTTCACATCCTCCTCTACTTGTTCATTGACAAGTTCCAAAAACAATCGAATAACATCCTGTTCAGGTTCTGCTCCACCGGTTTGCTTTTTATAAAACCTCATAAACATTTCATCTAGTGGAACTTTAGAGGAAACCACTTCAACCTGCTTGTCCATTTCTTTATAAACAGGGCGAATATGAATCAAACCTGAATGAAGCTTTCTGAGCCGATGAATTTCTTCGATCGATAAACTATGGTCGACATGAACTTCAAGGTCAACCCAGGCATTTTTGTCTTTTCCTTCATCTAGCCACTCATATACTTCCGCAATTCCATTTTGTGCTTTCCAGCGAACAAGCGGTTTTCCACTTGATAAATAGATTTCAGATACGGTAGCCGGTTTTCCAGGTTCAACATCAACAATCGAAACGGATTTCGCATAACCTGCTTCTGAAAAACTAAAAGCTATTGGTGAACCAGAATACCTCGCTATTGTTGGAGCTTTTTTCACATCTTGTGGCCGATGAAGATGACCAAGCGCAACGTATTGAGCTAACTCTGGTAAACTCGTAGACCGAACAGTATACGCTCCACCTACTTCAATCGGACGCTCTGATTCTGTTGAATCACTTCCAGCTACGTAAATATGGCTCATCGCTACATTTACCGCTTCTTTTGAAAATTGTTCGGCCATTTTAGATAAGAGATAACGAACACGCTTGTCATACTCATCTCGTAAAAGCACCTCATCAACAGAATCAGCTAATACTTCATTTAAACGCGATTCTGAAGGATAAGCTAAAGCGGCTACCCGTAATTCTTCTTTTGTCCGGATAATTGGAACTTTGACAATGGTAGATAAAGGATAGCCAATAATCGTAATATTTTGTTCTAAAGCTAATGGTGAAGAAGCCGTAAGACGGTCTGGATTATCATGGTTACCGGCAATAACTACGATTGGGCACTTTCCTTTATTAGAGATTCGAGCCATACTTTCATAGAAAAGTTGTTCTGCTGCTGCAGGCGGATTGACTGTATCAAATACATCACCTGCCATTAAAACAACATCTACTTGTTCCCGTATCACAATCTCATGGAGTTCATCTAAAAATTGTGCTTGTTCCTCAAGACGACTTCTTCCTTCTAACGTTCGTCCTAAGTGCCAATCTGCCGTATGCAAAATTCGCATGAAACCACTCCTTCTATTTCATTTCAACCAAATGACTTCCATCAAAAAAGAACAAATATTTTTCCGTAATCGACTCTTTGACAATCCCTTCTAACGCTTTTGAATAAAGCTCAATTTGAACTTGATATCGTTCTTTTAAAATCGGCTCTGCTTCAGCAAACCCACCTTTAAATCGGGTTAGAATGGCATCTGTCTTATAATCTAGCAACACTACGCCGAACTCATCTTTAAATAAACAATCAATAACCCCTTGGACAAGAACCGTTTCTTGTTGTTCTGTTGGCCACTCTTTATACGCTTCGTGTGCGGACAATGAAAAACTAAACGGAATTTCACGACGGATAAAAGAAGCTGTTAACAACCGTTTGCCGATTTCACTTTCAAAAAATTCAACAATCGCTTCTGGTTCAATAATAGAAGCTTGTTGTTCAGTCAGCAACTCATGATGAACCATACGGTCAAGCAAGTTTTTCACTATCTCTATTGTTATCTCTTGATTGAGCGGTACGTGCTGCATGACAAGGTGCATCGCTGTTCCTTTTTCAGCTGGTGTGAGTGATTGTTGTTGCAGAAATCTTGGACGGTCTGCTAACGTTGCTTTAAACCCTGGGATTTCTTGATGCTCCTCTCCAATCGAACGGTCTCGTTTAATCTCGGTTACCGATTGCTTTGATCTAGAGATGGTAGAAAGATGATGAGGGTATTTATATTCCAGACGTTTCTTTACTTCACCTTCATCTTCACCTTTCGATTCTACTTGTTCCCATGCAGAAATTGCTAGTAAAAATGATCTATCTTTTTCGATATCATCCTGAATCGTTCCAACTAACTGTTGCTTTTCTATAATTGAAACACTCCACCTTGAGGTATCTTCATAAACAGGGCCATAGCCACCTTCTTCTTCTACAAAAGATACCGCATCCTTATGTCTCATAACGGCTGGTCCAACCCAATCTAAATAACATGTCGCCTCAATTCTGTCATAAGCTGGTAACAACCATTGCTCGTGTGTCCCATACATACTCCATTTTGCTAACGCTTTTTGGGCGTCTTTTACCGTCCCTACTAGGTATAGCTTTTCTTTCGCTCGTGTTAATGCAACATATAGCACTCGCATTTCTTCCGCTATCATTTCATGATGCATTCGCTTTTTCATTGCTAGTTGAGGTAAGCTCGGATACGAAATCCGTAACTTCGGATGAATGTATTTCGAGCCAAAACCGAGTTCTTTGTGTAATAATACTTTACTACGCATATCCATCATATTAAATGGCTTCGCTAACCCCGCAACAAAGACAACCGGAAACTCTAATCCTTTACTTTTATGAATTGTCATCATCCGTACAACGTCTTCTTGTTCTCCTAATGCTCTTGCGGTACCTAAATCATCACCACGCTCTTGCATTCGCTCAATAAACCGTAAAAAGCGAAATAAACCACGAAATGATGTTTCTTCATATCTTCTAGCACGTTCATATAAAGCACGAAGATTGGCTTGTCTTTGTTTACCAGCCGCAATTCCCCCAACGAAGTCATAGTAGCCTGTATCTCGATACAACTGCCAGATCAACTGTGATAATGACCCTTGTCTTGCGAGCGTCCGCCACGTTTGAAGTTGATGTGCAAATTGTTGCAATGTTTCTTTTGTTTTCCCATTCGGAAAAGATTGAAGAGCTTCACAAAACGCTTCGTAGTAAAGTCCTTTCGGTTTTTCCACGCGAATTTGGGCTAGCTGTTCTTCATCTAGTCCAACAATAGGCGACCGTAATACGGATGCAAATGGAATGTCCTGATACGGGTTATCGATGATTTTTAAAAGAGACATCATAACAGCCACTTCAGTTGCTTCAAAATAACCTGAAGCTAAATCGGCATAAACAGGAATACCGTATTGTTTAAATTCCTCTGTCATCGTTTGTGCCCAAGGCATTGACCTCATTAAAATGACAATATCTCGATAGGCAATGTTTCGAAATTGCCCTAACTTATGGTCGTACACTTGATGAGAAGATTCGATAAGTTCTTTAATTTGCTTCGCAATAAATCGAGATTCTAATTGCGCTGTTTCAAGTTCTTCTTCCTCATCAATATCAACATCGTCTTCATCAGCTGAAGATTCAGTGACTGGTTCTCCTTTGTTGACAAGCAGTAGCTCTGTTTTCGTATTTTCATAATCAGGATAAGCCGCTCCAAGCTTTAATTCCGCATCGTCATCATAAGCAATTTCCCCAACTTCTTCATCCATTGTTTGTCTAAAAATAAAGTTTGTTGCATCAAGTACTTCTGCCCGGCTTCTGAAATTTCGCGCTAAATCAATTTTCCAACCCGAACCATCACCAAATTTTACGAACTCTTTATATTTATGCAAAAACAGTCCTGGTTCAGCTAAACGGAACCGGTAAATACTTTGCTTCACATCCCCAACCATAAACATGTTATTTTCTTTTGTAACAAGGCGTAAAATTGTTTCTTGCACTAAATTTGTATCTTGGTACTCATCTACAAGAACTTCAGTAAATTTCTCCTGATAATCTAACGCCGCCTCTGTTGGCTCATATTTGCCTGTTTCCGTTGGTTTAGCAAGAATATTTAAAGCAAAATGCTCAAGGTCTGCAAAGTCAACGAGACCTTTTTCTTTTTTCACCTCTTGGTAACGTCGGGAAAACGTTAGGACAAGGTCAACTAATGTTGTTACTATCGGCGCCATTTCTTGGATATCTTTTATAAAAGCATCTGGAGACCGCCGAAACAACTCTTTTTGAAGTTTTCCGATTCGTTTTTTTACTTTTTCACGAATCTGTTTCGCTTTTTCTTGTAAAAAACTATCAACAGCATCATCTTTTTTTATTCGCTTTAAGGTCGAGAACTTCAAATCGGCAAACTGCTCATATAACGCATTCCACGAGTTTGCTTGTTGAAGTTTTTCAATCATTTGTAGATCATCATCAAAATTTTGCGCATACGCGTCTGGCCCACCAGGCTGTTTCGTTATTTCTAAGCCTTGTTTTATCATAGCGATACACCCAGCAAGTTGAAGCTGTAGGTCTTCCATTAAATCTTTTGTCCAAGGAAGTTCGTCTATTACTGTTTCTGTTGGTACCTGATAATTGTCCCGCAGTTGCAATAACCATGCTGCAGGTGAAGGGTGTGCCCTTGAAAAATCGTATAATTTCCGGATAAGAACTTGAAGCTCAAGATCACTTCTATCACTACTATAGCGGTCAACGACATCATAAAAGACGTCATTGTCTGCTTTTCCATATTCCTCTTCAAATAATTGCTCCATTACTTCTTCTCTTAGCAATTCGGCTTCTGTATCATCCGCAATTCGAAACGCTGGATCAATGTCAATGCTATAGTAATATTGGCGGATAACTTCCATACAAAATGAATGCAATGTCGAGATATTCGCTCGATTTATTAAAGAAAGCTGTCGACGTAAATGAAGAGATGATGGTTGGCGTACAAGCTCTTTTTCAATCGCTTCTCCAATTCGTTTTCGCATTTCACTTGCTGCCGCATTCGTAAACGTAGCTATAAGTAGTCTGTCGACATCTATCGGGTTATCTTTATTCGTAACCTTGCGAATAATTCTCTCGACTAATACGGCTGTTTTTCCACTTCCCGCTGCTGCTGCAACTAATATATTGTTTCCTGACGCATCAATGGCTTGCCATTGTTCGTCCGTCCACTGACTACCAGCTGGTTTATCCGCTATTTTCACTATGATCACTTCCTTCAGTGCGCATCATTTCTAGTATCTCGTCTTGTTTTTGAGGAATTAATACACGAAAATCATTTGTTTCAACCGTATCAAACTGACAAAGAGAACGATATTCGCAAAACGTACATGGTGTTTGTTTTTTTAGTTTATAAGGGTTGATATCAATGACACCTTCTGTTAGACGTTCACCAATATGAACCATTTTCTTTCGTAAATACTGTCTTACTTCATCAAATTGTTCTGTAGATACAACAGATGAATTGCTATAAAAGCTTCCATCCTTTTTTAATCCTACAGGGATAATATCAGAGTGCCCTGCCTCAAGCGTATGGTCCATTTCTCTTATCGATGTTTCGTTCGCTAAAAGTAAACCTTTCATTTTAAAAGACTTGAAAATCTCTTCTTCAATTTTCTCAATTGACATGGCACTAGAAGACTGAATCAAGGGATTGTGTACATGGAAATACAACACGCCCGCTGGTAATGCCTCTGTTCCGATCCACTGCTTCGCAAACGTCAGCACAACATCTAAATAAACTAACATTTGTAACGTTAATCCATAATACACTTCATCAAGTCGTAACGCCTTTTGACTTGATTTATAATCAATAATTCGAAGTAATGTACCTGATTCAACATCGGCTCGGTCAACACGATCGATTCGTCCGATTAATTCCATCGTACAGCCATTCGGCAATGTAAATCGAATCGGTGGTAAAGGTTCTCTCGGTCCAAACCCTACTTCCAATCCAACTGGAGAAAATCCACTCACCTTTGCATGGTCACGAAGAATTATCGATGCCCGTCCAACGACCTGCTCTAATTTTCTCGTAATATATTGATAACGATTTGTACTTAAGAGAATTTCCCGTTGAATTTTTGGAGCTAATCGTCCGACCATCATTTTCGCCAATTGTTCGCATTGCTCTTTTGATAATTGTCCCCAATGTATCCCTTCTTGTCTTAGATGGTCTGCTACCATTTTTAATGCTGCATGAAAAAGCGTTCCTACGTCAGGAGCTTCTAGGCGGAATAGTTCCCTTTCTCTTAACTTAAGACCATGTGATGCAAACTGTGAAAAAGCACAGCTTTCATATTTCTCCATACGAGATACACTTGTTTTAATATGATCACCGTAAAGCGCACGACTTGTACTTGCTGCCAGTTTCTTCGCTTCATTTTTATAAAATAAGCTTGATAACACAGCTTTTGCCCTCGATGTCTGTTCATGTTCAACATACCAGTTATAGACATCCCACCAAACAGTCGAAATCGGGTATCCTTTTTTCCAAGCTTGAAGTTGGTAAGACAAAAACGACAGAGTTTTTGTCGGGTTGGAAACGAAATCAAGTTGGTGCTCTTCTGCGACTTCATTTGGTTCATTAATAATAAACTCTTTCGTGACAGAAGGTATGACATCTTCCATTCGTTTAATGACATTTGAAGGAAGTAGAGTTTTTCCTTCTTCATCTGCAAGTGGATAAGATAAATACAACTTCTTGGCTGGGCTTGTCATGGCTAAATAAATCAAGAAAGCTTCATCAAGTAATTGTTGCCGACTGCCAGGTGCTAATGGCATTCCTAATTTGTCAAACCAGTCTCGTTCTTGTTCTGATAACACGCCTTCTTCCTTCGGCTTAGCAGGAATCACACCATCGTTTACTCCTAATATAAACGTCGTTTGTATATCTGAAAAACGGGACCGTTCCATACTAGCAACGAGTACTTGGTCAATCGCTGGTGGCACGATAGCAAACGTCATACTTTCAAAACCTGTATCTAACATCGTTTTGAATAAATCAAAAGAAATCGTTTCTTCTCCGATCATTTCAACAATTTGATCAAATAACCCAACAACAGTATTCCACACTTGATCATGCTCACGAGCAGCCTCTACTTGTCCTTCTTCTACCGCTTTTTCACGTAGTTGTTCAAGTTTTGCGGGAAGGTTCACTTCTTCTAAAAATAAGTAGAACGCTTCACATTTTTCTTGCACCGTATTTTTTTTCATCAATTTCTTTTCTAGCTTTCTCACTGGCTGTACGATGACTTGTCTTAACTCATTTAACCTTGACTCCATTTTCTCTTCGTCATCGGTTTTTACTGCTTCATTCTCATCAATAGCTTGAAAGCGTCTATATTTCCAGCGGTTATCATCATACCATCGATGACCTTGGATACCGTATGCCAATACATAGTTTTCAAGTACATCGATCGTTTCCCTAACTTGGTTATCAATTGGACCATTTAATAATAAGTCCGTTTTCAAACAACGAAAGACAGCCTCATATCGCCAATTCCCTTGGAAAATGTCAAGGATGGACCGCATAAACTCTACGACCGGATGGTTTAACATCGATTTTTTTTGGTCTAGGAACACGGGAATCTCATAATCTTTGAAAATCGTTTCAATTAAATGATGATACTCCTCACTATTACGAATGAGTAAAGCGATATCGCGAAAACGATAGTGGTCCTCTCGCACTAGCTTGAGAATGGTACGTGCGACTCCTTCTACTTCTGCTCTGCGATGAACAGCTGTTAGTACCGAAACATCACTTTCACCGGAAAACAGAACAGCTGGTCTTGCATCAAAATGCTGTTCTAGGTGAGCAATAGCTGGGCTTTTATAGCGAAACGATTCAGAAAAAAGAATCGGCTTTTCTAGTTCACAATTGTTTTGCTCTGCAATATATATTAATTGTTTATATGTTTTTGCAGTCATATGAAACAAATCTAATTCATGTGGCATGTCATGCTCATATACTTTGTCAATCGTCAAAGCGATAGTTACTTTCTTTGCTTTCTTCATTAACGCACCAAGAACATAAAGCTCTTGAGGAGTAAAACTATGAAAACCATCTATATAAATTTCACTTTCTTCAATATAAGAAGAAAAAGGTATTTTCTCTGTTAATAGCGTTAAATAATCTTCGGAATCAACATATTTTCCTTCTAGCTGCTCCTCAAACTGTTTAGTAATGATGTAAAAATCATATAATTTATCTGCTAACACTTTTTCATATGGTTTAAGTTCTCCTTGACTAAGAATCCTTTCTCGATTCATTAATAACATGTCAGGTGTAATCGCATATCGTTTCCATTCTGCTACCATTTCTTCAAGTTGCTTAATAAAACCGTTCGTTTCTGCAGCTTTACCGAATACTTTGAATTGGTCCTTTTCATGTTCCACAATTTTTCTAAGCATCATATGAACACCCGTTTGTTCAATATGATAACGAGACAATCCACCTGTTTCTTGAAGCACACGCCATGCTAAACGAGTAAAGCTAAATACTTGCGCGCGAAGCATCCCATTAATATCTGGTGACTGGACCAATTTATATTCAGACTGGAATGTCATTTGGTCAGGAACAAGATATATGACAGGAGAACCTAATGGGTCTGAAATCAGCTTTGTTTTAATTTCTTCTAAGCAATGCGTTGTCTTCCCTGTTCCTGAACGACCAATAAGAAATTGAAGACTCATATCGTTCGCCTCCTTTATGTACTAGGATATCATCATTCCAATCCCCTTATTTTATCATAGGAATTCTGCAAAAAGGGTATAACTTGCATTGATTTCAATTGGGTCTACACTATATAAGTGCTAGTTAAAGAAAAAAATTCCAGTGTACAGCTTGTATAATTTTTTTGCAAACTATATATACTAAGACCAATTACATAAGGAGGTGAGACAGAGTGGCACAAAACAACAACAACGAACTACTAGTTCCAAACGTACAACAAGCGTTAGACCAAATGAAATATGAGATCGCTCAAGAATTTGGTGTTCAGTTAGGTGCAGAAACAACAGCTCGCTCTAATGGTTCAGTAGGAGGAGAAATTACAAAGCGCCTAGTACGTATGGCTCAACAACAACTTTAATCCAAATACACCCCCCTGGCTCACAAAAAAACGCGTAGATTTCCCATCTACGCGTTTTCCATGTTTACCTTTGTTAGTACAACCTGTAACTCATTTAATAAAGAAGCTAACCTTTCATGTTCACCAGCTTCTTGGACGATTTTTTCTGGAATATGACACGCTTGTTGCTGCAATTGTTGTCCTTGTTTCGTTAACATGACCTCAACGATTCGTTCATCCTTTTCAGAGCGAACTCGGGAAATAAGCTTTTTTTCTTCCATTCGCTTTAACATCGGGGTTAACGTTCCTGAATCTAGAAACAGCTTTTCCCCAATGCTTTTTACACTTAGTTTTTCATGCTCCCATAACACAAGTAAAACTAAATATTGAGAATACGTTACGCCTAATGGTTGTAACAACGGGGCATATAATTTTGTCATTTCTCTTGTACATGCATATAGTTTAAAACAAATTTGATTTTGCAATAATAACGTTTGATCCATTTGAGTTACCCCTTCAAAAGTCGCTGAATATCTCCTTCAATTTTTTCAGGCGTTGTTGTTGGTGAATAACGTGAAACAACTTTGCCCTCCTTATCAACTAGAAATTTCGTGAAATTCCATTTTATCGCAGAAGAAACAAGTCCTTTTGTTTCCTGTTTTAAATATTGAAACAAAGGGTGTGTATCTTTTCCATTTACGTCTATTTTTTTGAATATAGGAAACGTTACTCCAAAATTTACTGAACATGCTTCTTTCACTTCTTCATCTGTTCCTGGTTCTTGATTCATAAACTGATTACTCGGAAAAGCTAATACTGTAAAGCCTTCCTCTTTATATGTTTCATATAACGACTGTAATTCATTAAATTGAGGAGCTAACCCGCATTTCGTTGCTGTGTTCACAATAAGTAATACCTTTCCTTTATAATGCTCCATTGATTGTTCTTCACCATTGCTTACTTGGACCGAATACTCATAAATCGACATATTGATCACTCCTAATAATTAAATTGCACACAATTTAATTATACAAAATCTACTTTCATTTGCAAGAAAAGAACGATAACAAAGAAAATATCAAGCATAATTCATTATTTTTGAGTACAATAAAAGAAACAGTTAATAAAGGAGTGATAATAATGAAAGAGATTAAAGAATTTATTGCTCGATTTAATGAAAACAAGAAATCATATATGATCGCTTATCTCTTGCTTGTGTTAGCAGCTATTATCGGATTTGTGCATATGTCTATATTCCAAGGCGCAC
Source organism: Alkalihalobacillus sp. LMS39 (assembly GCF_022812285.1). Classification (NCBI taxonomy): domain Bacteria; kingdom Bacillati; phylum Bacillota; class Bacilli; order Caryophanales; family Bacillaceae; genus Alkalihalobacillus; species Alkalihalobacillus sp. LMS39. The sequence continues at coordinate 555,564 of NZ_CP093300.1, read as the reverse complement.
CACAAATCGGATTTTACCTCGGCTTTTTAATGTCTACTCTTGTCTTGTTTGCATTATACAGCTGCATTGATTTTTTCCTCAATAAAGGTAAAGAAGATGAAAGTCTTTAAAATTCTCCTCTATGACAAGCCCTCTCTTTTTAGAGGGCTTTATCTCGTTGCGTCTCACTTTTTTCTAGAGTGTTGCCACAATGAAGTCGTTACGGACTTACGTTCCGCTATTTCAAGAAAAAGAAGCTTTTTCTATCTTTATCGGACATATGTTCCGTTACTTCATTAGAAAACTACTCTACCCCCCCTTATCATCCTCAAATAACGGAACCAGTGTCCGATAGCATCTAAGAACCATAACTTTCAATAAGAATAGCGGAACCTTTGTCCGTAAATTCCAAGGCTATCAAAATAATGAAATCATTTCAGAAAACCCTTTTTTCATAATTTGTCCAAATGCTACAATGAGCATCGAAACAAAATTCAAAGGGGATGATGAGATGCATATCGGTAGTAAAGGATGGTACGTACAACAACTTAAAGACAGAGGAATCCGCTACATCGATGGCAAAAAAATTGAAAAGTACAAATCACATGTATTAGCTAACTTATACCATCACAATAAGAAAACGATATAGTGAAAAAGCCAGCTGTGAGTATAACTCATCGCTGGCTTTAATGTCATTAATACGGTCCACGAATTTGGTCTTTTACGTTTTCTTCATAGAAGCTTTCAATTTTCGCGAGTTCTTCTTTTGTAAACGAAGAAACATAGCATGCTTCTAAATTATCTTCAACTTGTTTCACTGTTTTAAAGCCTGGAATTGCACATGTAATCGTTTCTTCATCTAAAATCCAACGTAAAGCTGCTCTCGTCATATTGCCTCGACCTTCAGCGGTCCATTGTAATTGCTGGCTTAACTCTACTCCTTTATTAAATTCCAGCCCTGCAAATGTTTCCCCTACATTAAATGCTTCTCCATCTCGGTTAAAATTGCGATGGTCATCTGATTCAAAATGAGTTGCTTTCGTAAACTTACCTGTCAACAATCCACTTGCAAGTGGTACACGCGTTAAAATCCCAACCCCATTTTCTCTTGCTTTTGGGAATAATTCATGTTTTGGTTTTTGCCGAAACAAATTATAAATGACTTGGAGGGCTTTGACATTTGTCTTTGTTAAACAAAAGAGTCCTTCTTCGACCGTTTCTACACTAACACCGTAATAGCGAATTTTCCCTTCTTGTTGGAGCTTGTCCAACACTTCAAACACCTCACCTTGCTTTAAAATTTCAAAAGGAGCGCAGTGGATTTGGAATAAATCGATACTTTCACGTTGTAAACGCTTTAAACTCGCTTCACAATAAGCTCTAACTGACTGTTCTGAATACGTTTGTCGGTCAAAAATATCACCAGCCCGACAAAATTTTGTAGCAATATGGATGGAATCTTCTTTTCCTTTTGTCGCTTTCGCTAACAGTTCTTCACTGTGGCCATCCCCATAAACATCAGCTGTATCAAAAAAGTTCACTCCTGCATCCATCGCTCGGTCTAACCCACGTAATGATTCTTCATCATTAGTATTTCCCCAAGCACCACCTATGGCCCAAGTCCCAAAACTTAATTCACTTACCTTTAACTCTGTATTTCCTAATTGACGATAGTTCACCTATTATCACTCCTAAACATTAAATAAAGCTTTTCAATCTCCATTATAGACAAGAATGCACCGCAAACAAAACGACTCGCCTCATTTCAATCTTTGATACATTGATGATCAAGTCTAGTAACCATGACTTTTTTCTTAATTTAGTAGATTTATGTTTATCATACTTTCAAGCTGGCAATCATTTAACTATAGTAATTCATTTTAAGGAGGAGACTAGAATGAGTTTACAAGAATATATTGAAACAATTAACATGATGTTAGAAGAGGCAAAACGAGAAATAGAATCTACTAATTCATAAACATAAACGTACTAGAAACGTCCTGTTATAGGACGTTTCTTTTTTCGTGTTTAATTACGGGAAGCAACTTAGGTGACAATCCGATTTTTTTACAAATCGTTAAATAATGCATCATCGTTAACAAAACAGCGCCCATATTCATCCCTATAATAATTCCTTCCATTTGCAATTGCTCCATTGAGCCTAAGACAAACATTAATGTAAAGGAAATTAACGTCGACCATACTGAATGTAAAAATGCATCTTTTACTAACCCTAGTCCAATTAAATAAGCTTGCATCGGGATTACAAAAAAGTGAAATAGAAAATATGGACAAAGTAACTTTAAATAAGCGATCGCAGGTGAATTCTCAAAAAATAAACTAGTTAAAGGTTCGGCAAAATAATAAAAAACAAAGACAGCAGGGAAACCATACACACACGTAAATAACATCACTTTTCTGAGTAAGCTTTGTAATCGAAAGAAATCTTTTTTCGCATACGCCTCTGATACTGTCGGAATTAAGACAATGAGTAAGGAATGGGCAATAAACGCAGGAAAAAATCCAATTGTAAATGCAACTCCAGCTAATTTTCCATACTGTGCCATCGCTACAGCCTCTGTTAACCCTGCTTGCAATAGGGCGGCTTTAATTAAAAATGGCTTAATCGCAAAAGTTACCGCATGGAATATGCGTACTCCTGTTGTAGGAATCGATACCGCAAGAAGCTGTTCTCTAACTTTTTTTCCACTAATTGAACCTTTAGAATGTGTTTTGATTGTTTTCATTTGTAGAACAAACATCGTAACTACATATAGAAGAACAACAAACTCACTTCCTATTAAGGAACAAATTGCTATTAATATCGCGGTCTCTAACTCAAACTCAAAAATTTGAAAAATCACAACAAGAATCGCAAGTTGGGCTGCCTTTCTTAAAAAACTCGCAAACGCGATTTTCCCCATATGTTGCGCACCCATAAAATACCCTTTTGCTATTGCTGAAAATGTAGCAATCGGTATGAGTAAGACGAGTAGCCATCGGGTAAAGGGGTGGAATTTATCAAACATCGGTATCATCGGTAAAATAAGGCTTGCTAATATAACAAACCCAATTGTAAGCAAGAGTGTAAAAACGATGGTATGGCGTAACATACTTTGGTGATACGATTTATCTTTCTCTGCGATAAATTTCGAGATTGAAATTGGCAATTCTAATGTCGTTAACACAACGAGCAGAATAATGGAAGGAAGAATCGACATAAATAACCCTAATCCTTCTTCCCCTAGTTCTCTAGCTAATATCATATTGATGAGAAACTCTAAACATTCTCCAATGAAAGCAGCTACAACGAGCAACAATGTCCCTTTCAAAAATTTATTCATCTTGTCTCTCCCATCCATACTATCTTCCTTTTATAGATATGAGACAAGTTATAAAATTATTAAAAGAACATTAGCACACCTCACAACAACCCACTTTGTTATTGCTACGAACAAAAAAGCAGAGAATAATTCCTCTGCATGATTTTTATTCCCCGTGGGATGTTAATTGAAGGAGGGATTTACATGGACTGGATGAAAATAGCCCAATATACCTGTTCCTTTTTCGCTACAGTATGCGTGGGAATAACGTATATACAAATGAGCAAACAATCGAAAAAACAAAAAAACAAACCGAAAGAACGTTAACTGATTCCTTGTTTAATTTGAGCGTGAAACAAATGATAATAGTACCCTTGTTTTTCTATTAATGATGTATGTGTCCCCGATTCCACAAGTTGCCCATCATCAAGCACAATGATTTGGTCTGCTTGCTGAATTGTATTAAGCCGGTGTGCAATCACAAAACTCGTTCTTCCTGCCATTAAAATTTGCAGTGCTTCTTGAATTTTAATTTCTGTTACTGTATCGATACTGCTTGTCGCTTCATCCAAAATTAAAATCGATGGATTAGCAAGAATCGCTCTCGCTATAGATAGAAGCTGACGTTGACCTTGACTAATTCCCGTCCCGTCTTGCGAAAGTACTGTATTATACTGATTTGGTAATCTTGATATAAAGGAATGAGCGTTTGCTAATTTTGCCGCTTGTATAACTTCCTCATCTGTTGCCGATAAGCGACCATAGCGAATATTTTCAAAAATTGTGTCTTCAAACAAAAATGGATCTTGTAACACAAACCCCATATGTCCTCTTACACTTGCTCGTTGAATCATTTTAATTTCATGGCCGTCAATATAAATCTCACCGCTATCCGCATCATAAAATCGCGATAAAATATTTAAAATCGTCGTTTTCCCTGCTCCAGTCGGGCCAACAAAAGCGACCGTTTCTCCTTTTTTTACAGAGAAACTTACGTTTGATAATGTTTGTTCTTCTGTCTCATACGAGAAAGAAACGTTTTTAAATTGAACATCTCCTTTCACTTCCAGCAATGGCTTTGCTTTTGATTCATCCGATTCCTCTTCCTTTTCATCGATAATATCAAACACTCGCTCTGCTCCTGCCACCGCAGACAATAATGTATTAAATTGATTAGCCAAATCATTTAATGGTCTTGTAAACTGTCTTGAATACTCAGCAAAAATGACAATAGCTCCAATCGTTAACAATCCGTTCAGTGCAAGTAAGCCCCCAACTCCTGCTATTAACGCAAAATTCAAGTTATTTAAAACGTTCATTAATTTTGGGATAAACCCAGAAAAGGTTTGCGCCCAAAAGCCAGATACCTTTAATTGAGCACTTTTCTCTTTGAAAACAGACATTACTTTTTTCTCTTGCGAAAATGTTTTCACAATTTTTTGACCTGATAATGTTTCCTCAATAAATCCATTTAATTGACCAACATTTTTTTGCTGTTCTTTAAACAATTTTCCCGTTCGCTTTGTTATCCACTTTAATCCGTAGAACATAAACGGAATCACGGATAAAGTAATAACTGTTAGCAATGGACTTATCATAACCATTACCGTGACCATACCAACGAGTGTTAAAATACTTGAAAAGATTTGAATAACGGAACTGTTTAATGTCGAACTTACATTTTCGATATCATTTGTGATTCGACTCATTAATTCTCCATGCTGGCGTTTATCAAAAAAGGAAATTGGCAATGTATGCAGGTGTTGAAATAAGTCTTGTCTCATGGAAAAAACAGTTTTTTGCGCGATACCAATCATCCAAAAATTTTGAAGTAATATCGACAGTGAATGAAATAGAAACGCACACAAAAGAGCTAGTAATAAACTTCCCATTCCTGTATTGACATTAACAATATATTCATCAATCGTCATCCCAATTATAAACGGACCTAATAAACCTAATCCAGAGCTTACGATTACCATAAGCAAGACAAGGAATAGTCTTTTTTTATCTGTTGCTAAATATCGCCATATCCGCTTAATTGTCCCATACCAATTTCGAACTTTTACTTCTTTTTTTTCAACTTCTTTAGTTTCTAGTGGAATTTTTTCATACCGGAAAGGATCTCGTAATTGTTTAAAGCTCATTCATATTCTCCTCCCCAAATTGTGAAGCGACAATTTTTCGGTACAAACTTGATGTCGCTAACAATTCATGATGACTTCCTTGTTCTAATAGTATTCCATCGTCTAAAAGCAAAAGGAGGTCTGCTTCTTTCGCAGTCATAATTTTTTGTGTGATAATAAAGGTTGTGCATTGATAATGTTTTAACGCATCAAGCAGTCGTGCTTCTGTTTTTAAATCAAGTGCACTTGTACTATCATCGAGCAAAAGGATTTTCGGTTTACGAAGCAAAGCTCTTGCAATAGATAATCTTTGCTTTTGCCCTCCAGATAGGTTAACGCCTTTTTGTCCAATTTTTGTTTCATATTGCATCGGAAACTTCATTATAGTCTCGTGGATTTGAGCATCTTGAGCTGCTCTTATAATATCTTCGTTTGTTGCATCTTCTTTACCCCACAATAGGTTTTCACGGATTGTTCCAGTAAAAAGCATTGATTCTTGCGGAACATAGCCGATTTCTTTTCGTAGCATGTCTGCTTTTAACATTCGAACATCATGACCATCAATTAAAACTAAACCTGTATCAACATCATATAAGCGCGGGATAAGTTGAACTAACGATGTTTTTCCAGCTCCTGTTGCTCCTAATATCGCAATCGTACTGCCACTAATTGCTTTGAACGATATTTTTTGCAATACTTTAGCATCAGTATTCGGATAAGTAAAAGAAACATTAGAAAACTCAATATTTCCTTCAACTGCTCCACTAGGGTCAATCGCATTGGAAGAATCGACTAAATCAACTTCTGTTTGTAAAACATCTTCAATTCTTTTTGCTGACGCTTTTGCACGAGAAAATATCATAATAATCATCGAAAACATCGTAAACGCACCTGTGATTCGAGTGGCATAGTTCACGATGGCTACAACTTCACCAACTTGAATGGAACCACTAGTAACTTGGATATTCCCATACCATAAAATAACGAGAATGCTCACATTCATGACAAGTAACAGAACAGGCATCGTAAACTCAATTGTCCGAAGTGCCGTAATCGTTTTATCCATTAACTGTTCGCTTGAATGGTGAAATCGTTCATTTTCATGCTTCCTTCTTACAAACGCTTTGATAAGCTTCATTCCCGCTAAATTTTCTTTCATCACTCGATTTACATTGTCTAGCTTTTCTTGGACACGCCGAAATAATGCTCCCCCTTTTTTCAAAACACTAGCAAGAAATAGCAAAAGGAGTGGTACTGCAATCGCTAAAACAAGGGCTAATGTCACATTCACAAACAAAGCCATAATTAAACCGCCAACAACTAATAAAGGAGCTCTGAGCATAATTCGTAAGCTCATAAAAACCGTATTTTGTACTTGTGTCACATCATTTGTAATTCGTGTAATGAGGGAAGAAGTTGGAATAGAATTAAAGTTTGCAAAAGAAAAAGCCTGTACTTTTTTAAACATACTTTGTCTCGTATCAAAACTATAGCTTTGACTCACATGGGCTGCAAAAAAAGAATTTGTTATCCCTGCTGCAAACGCAAGCAAAGAAATGCCAATCATTACACTGCCCCATGTTATTACGACAGTCATATCCTCTTGTAAAATGCCGTCATCAATAATTTTGGCCATAAGCAATGGCTGCCACAACTCAACCGCAAGTTCTATTAGCATTAATAATAAAGCAACGTAAGCTGCCCATCGGTATGGTTTAAGAAATGAAAAAACCGTTTTCATGTGTTCCCCCAGCATCATTTTTGCAAATTATGTAAGAATATTCTTTCATTTCTATTTTACATGAAATCTTTCGACTTTAGAATTAATTTGAATCTCTTAACTGCATGAAAAAAGGTTGGTAGAGAAAGCGTCCTTTCTCAAACCAACCTTGTCATTAATTTAGATTAAGCAGATTCATCTTTTTTCTTTTGTTCTTCTTCCCAGAACGTTGCATTTTTAATGCCTAGTTTAACTGGATCGAATGTAGGGTCTAACCCTTGCTTCTTCTGTTGCTCGTAATCTTTTAACACACGTAATGCTGGCTTCGCTAAGATTAAAATCGCAATTAAGTTTAACCAGACCATTAATCCTAAACCGACATTTCCTAATGCCCAGGCTAAAGCAGCTTTACTAACAGCTCCTTGGAATACCGCCACAAGTAAAACAATTTTTAAGACAAACATTGCTATTTTGTTGAAGTTTGCGTTTTTAAATAAATAAGCGACGTTTGTTTCCGCCATATAATAATATGCCATAATCGTAGTGAAAGCAAAGAAGAATAAAGCAATTGCGATAAACGCTGGACCGAATCCAGGGAATACTGTATCAATCGCTGCTTGTGTATAAAGTGGACCCGCTTCAACATTTGCTAAATATTGATAAATAAATGTTCCTTCTCCAGAAGGGTCAACAACATTGTACATCCCTGTTAGTAAAATCATAAATGCTGTTGCTGTACAAACAAGTAATGTATCCACATAAACAGAAAATGATTGAACTAACCCTTGTTTTGCTGGGTGAGACACTTCTGCTGCGGCTGCGGCATGTGGACCTGTTCCTTGACCAGCCTCGTTCGAGAATACCCCACGCATGACACCCCACTTAATTGCCATACCAATAATACCACCTAATGCAGCATGAACTCCAAAAGCACTCGAGACAATTAAGGAAAATACAGCTGGAATTTGCCCGATATTCACAGCAATAATGATTAACGCGAAAATCATGTACGCAATCGCCATAAATGGAACAACAACTTGAGCTACATTGGCAATCCATTTAATACCACCAAAAATAATAACACCAACAATGGAAATAATAATAAGACCTGTTACCCACGTTGGAGCGTTAAACGCCTCACCTACTGATGTTGCAATCGCATTCGACTGTATACCAGGCATTAGTAAGCTTAATGCTAATACTGTCGCTACCGCAAAAATAACGGCAAACCATTTCCAGCCAATTCCTTTTTCAATATAATAAGCTGGTCCCCCACGATATTGCCCATCTTGTTTTTCTTTATATACTTGACCAAGGGCCGACTCAACAAACGCACTTGCTGAACCGATAAAGGCAATGACCCACATCCAGAAGACAGCACCTGGTCCCCCTAGTGCAATCGCTGTCGCTACCCCAGCGATGTTACCAGTTCCTACACGCCCTGATAAAGCTAGTGATAACGCTTGAAATGATGAAATACCTGCTGATGAGCTTTTTCCTTTGAAAATAAGCTTTATCATTTCTTTGAAGTGTCTAAGTTGAAGAAAACGCGTTAGAATAGAAAATAAAAGTCCTACACCTAAACAAAAATAAATCATGACATCGCTCCACAGTATATCGTTGAGCCAATTTGCAAGTTCCAACATACAACTTTCCCCCTTTTTTAAATTTTTAGAATTTATTATATATTCAAATAGCATTATATTTGAAAATGTAGATTACTACAAGATGTACTTTTTACTGTCCTTTCTTTGGAATTGGCGGCTATTCAGCTAAGCCACATATAAATCCATTGATACATCAACGATACAAGGACTTATATCCTATTTTTCAAATGTTTTGTCCATTCTTTTTCATACTTCAATTTTTCTTCGTTCGAAAAATAAATTACCTTTCAACTAGAGCTTCCCATTTTTCAATAAAGTTAAAATCTCTGATGATTTGAGGTCTTAAAACCTGCAGTTTAAAGGTTTCAACGGGAAAAATCAACTTTGGGTTGAACTCAAACTAAGAAACCAAAAAATATTCACTATTGATTAAATACATTGCATAGCAGTGAGTTTGTTGATTATGTTTTCATGAACCAATTTAGGAAATAGCAACAGACCACACTAGGTTTCTTTATAAAGGTCTAATGGCTAATACTCTTCTTCAACCAGAAGTACAGCAATTTAATAAACATAAAGTTATTATGCCGAAGAGACCAAGTCGCAAGTGCCACTTTACCCTGGAAGAGCATCTACCGCAACTAGGTAAGTATGTCTTTATCAAACATAGAAGAACGTGTCTATCTCCATTTAATGGATCCTACATTTAGATAATAGATACACTACACCGAATTCAAACGTTGGCTGTTGTACTCACACTCGTCGAAAGTTTGACGGACACTTAAAACGTCTACCCAAACAGGAATGAATGATATCCTAAACAAACCTATATACTTTCATGAACGTAATCAAGTGAGCTCATGAAAACTTCTTCATATTTGAAACTTCTACAGCATGGCTTTATTAATAGACACCAAGTTACATGCCAAAAATTACTTTAGGACAAGCTTCAAATAATATCAAATCAATGGGAGGTAATAAAATCTAGTTATTGGTTTTTGTATCGCCTAAAATGACTAGATGATACTGAAGCTCGGAATGCTCTGAGAGAATATTACTTAAATGTGGAATAAGTCGAAAAAATAATAGACCTTTTTAATTCTATCTTTCCCCATTTTCCTTCCTTGACTCCACACGAAAAAACTAATAACTAACACATTAAATAATTACTAGAATTGTTTCCTTCTTATTCTCATCTTCTGTTAGTTTGTATAGAAAACTAAATACACCATAAGTATTTATACTATTTCACACTCAATTTATTTATTAATTCTAAAATGAATTATATTGTAATTAGTTAATCTTATCTTTTCGTTAGTCATATATATATAAATTTTATTCTCTTTGCTATCATGAGGTTTGCTATTTTTTCTTGTAACAACTTAATAATTTATGAATACTCACAACAAAAACATTTTTTAAACTACATTTTACTAGTTTATTATTTTTTGAAAATATTGAAAAAATTTCTTTTTTTTTAAAAAAAAGTAGATTATACTAATATTGGATATCCAAAAAAAAAAAAAAAAAAAGGAGATAGAATATGAAAAAAGTATTTATTTATATGATCGCTTTAATTTCATTATTTGTTTTATTTGGGTTTAGTAATGTTGCAGAAGGTAAAGGTAACTCCTACACAATAAGGGAAGTTGAAGATATTTTGTTTGATTATCTTATAGAAAATCAAATAGATATCAAGCCCGGAACAGAAGAGTATGTAGAATACCTGTTACTACAGCTACTAGAAGATAAAGACAAAAAATTATCTGAACATATTGAATATTCAAATATTTTATTTTATGCAAGTGAGTACTTATATCAATTGGAGTTACATCAATCGGGTGAGAACTTTACAGAAGAATTTAATTTAGAACATATTTATGATAGAACAATAAAAGAAATCGAAGTAGAGATTGAAATTGAAGAAAAAGCTCAAGATAGCTTTATTCAATTCAATAAAAAATCATCCACTGAATTTACAGCTATGTCATCATCTTACAATCCAACAGCAGCAGTAAATTATGCTAAAGAATATTATAATAAAAGAAATCCAAATTATAAATCACACTCAAAAAACTGCACAAACTTTGTTTCACAAGCGATTCATGCTGGTGGAAAAAGTGAAAAAAAACCAAGCCCAGTTCCGGATGGTATAAACAGCACAACTACTCACTGGTACAACGATTCATATTGGGGTTGTACGGTAAATAATAACTGCACTATGCGAAGTAAAGAGTCATCCTCTTGGATTAATGTTGTTGATTTCTATTCTTACTGGAGAAACAACCAAGGACATTCTACGGTCAGTTCTGGAAGTAAAACTACAATAATTAATAATTCTCGGGTTGGGGATGTTATTCAACTTAAAAACTCTAGTGGTAGATGGTTTCACTCTGTGATAGTGACTGGAAAAAGAAATGGGACAATTTATATTTCGTCAAATACTTCAGATTACTTTGATAAAGATTTTAAAACCCTTAGTGAAAGTAGTTATAGAGTAATCAAATTCAGTTAATAACAACTTTAATGAAGTCATCAAAGCTAAAAGTATTCTTTGATGACTTCCATTTTCTTTATTTGAAAACCAAGCATTTCCTTTCTCTTTCAATTACAAGTTCCTCTTCAATCAACTTTAACTTTATATTCTGTTTTTCTAATAAATATAAACACCAAACATATCTTCGTAATATAAATTCGCATTATGGAAACGTTCATTCCTTAATAATTAATGCCTCATCGTAAAATAAATATTAAGTGATTGAATAACTCCTTTCCAGTTGCATCTACACCTAAACTTCCTTTGATATATGCCATATCACTTAACATAACTTTTCTATATAAATATGCAATAATGATAAGATGTACACTTATGTATAACATTCATAGCGCCCTGTGATAATAAGAGCAAAATTCCCTTGAAGCCCTGATGACATGTTTTGGATAAGGTCCTCTTTATATGCAAAAAAGGTTGTAATGGAGCCAACAATACTTCCGAACATAAGACCGACTAGAGGAATAAAAATTGTATCTTTATATTTTATTTTCTCTAGTATTTTCATAAAAATGAGTGTTCCAGCTAATGCAAAGTCAAACGCAACAACCATTTTTTGCAATGGACTTGCTGCGGTAAAGACCATTAAGGAAACTAGGATTCCAATCTTGCAGAATCCATCGTCCCAGCAGTAGTAGGAGAAACAAATTTATTTCTTGTCAGCTGCTGCATAATGAGACCACATATACTCATACTAACCCCTGCAATGATTATACTGAACAAACGAGGAATTCTACTCGTAGTTAAAATTTGCAACTGTTGCTCTGTTAATCGAAACATATCCATTGGGGATAAACTAGTTACCCCTATAAACAATGATAATGATCATCGTTATCATTTTACATTATAATCCTAATTGAAAATCATTTTCAGTAGACTCGGAGAGAATAATTGTTTAAACAACCATTTTTTTATAGACCCTAAATACCACAGTTATCTATTTATAATAACTGAGCCATTATGCTAACTTTAGGAATTCCTTTTAAAAGTGTTCGTTACATTGAGCAGGATTTCAAAGCATAACCAAAATAATGCCTCATGCCCACTTCCCCGTATAAGATATACAAAAAGAAAAAAACAACATCCACGCTAAATACGCTAGTTGTTGTTATGTTAAATTCTCTTGGATTTTATTCAACACTCGCAAAAAAATAGCCAACTCTTCAGGCTCGATTCCATCTGATATTTGTTCAACAGTTTTTTGCGCTTGTTGAATTAAACCAATTTGCATCTCTCTCCCTTTTTCAGTTAAGTAAATTAGTTTCGTTCTTCCATCAACAGGGTGTGTTGTTCGTTTCACTAATTCCCTTTTTTCAAGATTATTTATCAATCTAGAAACACAAGGATTATCTTTATGTGTCAGTTCGGCAAGTCGATTTTGCGTTAAACCGTCTTCTTCCCATAAGCGAATCATAATTGACCATTGTTCATGCGTAACTGGGTAATTTCCATTCTTAAAGTTTGTATTTAACCGATTCGTTACCAGTCTCCCCGTTCTTGCAATTTGGTGACCGATAGATTTTTCTAATTTATAATTACGATAGTCCATACTCGTCCTCAATCCTCATTCTTTTCTTTCATCGTACTCGATTTTTATATGACTATTCAAGTCGAATTTTATCATTCTATCATCCTAGTTAAAAAGAGGGATTTAACAATTTTTGTCGAAATATAGTAATATTATATAGATAATTATACACATATTGTAAGGGGGAATTTAGATGGAGCATAGTGAAATATCATTTGAATTAGTGGGAAGCTCTTTAGGAGAAGATATTTTTTCAGATCAAGGAATTCTATTATTAAAAAAGGGGATTACCCTAAATGAAACACATATTCTACTATTACAAAACTATCGCTATGGTCAGCAAATTATTGTAGAGAAAAATGATTCGTCAAGTAAACCAAAGGTGAAGTCTCCAACAAAAGAACCATATGAAACTTGCCTTTCTCTCGTTAAAGACACATTTTCACAAATGGTACAAATGGATGATTCGAAAGTTCCCCAGTTAATCAAAGAATTCAATCATCTTGTTGACATGTCCATGAATGATGTTTCAATTTTAGCTTTAATTCAAACTGAAATCCAAAAACAAGATTACTTATATCAACATAGTATGAATGTTGGTATTTTTGCTGCGATTATTGGAAAAAAGCTTGGCTATACAAAAAAAGAATGTATGCTATTAGCCACAATGGGACTTTTCCACGACATCGGAATGCTTCAAGTTAATCAATCTATTATAGAAAAAAATGAGCCATTATTAGATGATGAATATGCTGAGGTAAAAAAGCATACACAATACGGCCCAGATTTGCTTGGAATGGTAAAAGGGCTTGATGAACTCGTTATTAAAGCGGCAAAATCACATCATGAAAGAGTTGATGGTAGCGGTTACCCATTAGGTCAACATGATAAGAACCCATCCTATTTCATTCAAATTGTTGCTGTTGCAGATTGCTTCAATGCAATGAGTATGAAGCAATACGGACAAAAGAAAACACCTTTTGAAAGTGTATATGAGCTTGTATCTATGGCTCAAACAAATAAACTAAATCCTGCTGTCGTCATTCCATTCGTACAATATATTATGCGTCAGCATTTATTTGAAGAAGTGACATTATCAAATGGACAAAAAGCTGAAATCATTTTCATCCATGATAACGAACCACACCAGCCATTACTTAAATTAGAAAATGAAGAATATATTGATTTACGAAAAGAATTCTCATTAAAAATATCATATTAAAATAACAATAATTTTAGTGTTCAAAAAGGGTCATTCCGATTTGAACACTTTTTTTATTTTAATCAAGTTTTTTCAACCATATAAACAATAGTATCGTTACATAACTTCACACTGTTACAAAACAAATACAAACTGTACTATATCAAACATCCAGATATTTTGTGAACATTAAATTCATAATTACATCTTTAAAAATACCATTTACACACTTTATTTATTTGCTATAATAACATTTAATAAAAAACTGTTGTATTCAATAAATTACCCTGTTACAATGAAAACACAAAATTTATTGAAAATTCAAAATTAAGGAGGCTTTTATGTCAAGTTTACCTAAAGTAAATGAACTAGGTTTTTTTGAAATCCGGCTTGAGTCCATCGGTGGGTTAGGTGCAAACTTAGCCGGTAAAATGCTATCGGAAGACGGAGTCGTTGGCAATGGCTTAAATGGTGTTGGCTTTTCATCTTATGGCTCTGAGAAAAAAGGTTCCCCCGTCAAAGCCCATATCCGCTTTTGTGAACCACATATTAACATTAGAGACAATACCCCGATTGAGCGACCTCATGTCGTTGGCATTTTTCACGATGCCTTATTTAAAACATTACATTGTACGAGTGGAATTTATCCTGACAGCACTGTTCTTGTTAATACACAAAAATCCCCGGACATTCTAAAAAACATTATGTCAATAGAGAGCGGAACGATCGCTGTCATTGATGCTACTGGAATTGCACTTGAAGAAGGAACAAAAGTAAACACTGCTATGTTAGGCTCCCTATATCGCATATTAGATTTTTTAGATGCTGACTCCATGAGAAATACAATCCGTCGCACATTCGAACATAAATACCCACACCTTGTAGAACCAAATATCCGCACCTTTGACCGAGGCTACCACGAAGTTCAATTCAAAACATTCACACCACAAGAAGCAGTTCAATCCATTCCGTTTACACGAGAAGAACCAAAGCTAGGATACCAAACTCAACCTATTGGTGGAACCGTCATTAACCCTGGTAATAGCATCTTAAAGGATCTAAGCATTTCGCGTGCTGGTATGCTTCCCCATTTTCATGATGATAAGTGTATAAACTGCGCTGCCTGTGATACCGTTTGTCCTGATTTTTGTTTTGTTTGGGAAGAAAAAGAAGATAAACGAGGCCGACCACAAATGTTTTTAAAAGGCATCGATTATCAATATTGCAAAGGCTGTTTGAAGTGTGTCCACGCCTGTCCTGTGGAGGCGTTATCAAGTGAAAGAGAATATGATGACGGGTTTGCGGAAACAAATCGTGTCCCTCATTTGTTTGACCTCGTGAGTAAATAAGGAAAGGTGGAAATAACATGTCCATTGAAATAAATAAAGAAGCAATCGAAATTCCAAAAGGTACGGCAGAACAAAGCATTGTCTTTGAATCCGGAAATGAAATGGCTGCATATGCTGCCCATCAAATCAACTATCATGTCATGGGTTATTATCCGATCTCCCCTTCTACTGAAGTTGCCCAATTTTTAGATGGAATGAAAGCAAAAGGAAAACACGATATTGTCCTGATTCCCGCTGATGGTGAACATGGTTCTGCAGGAATTTGTTACGGTGCATCCACTGGTGGAGGCCGAGTGTTTAATGCAACAAGTGCGAATGGCTTTCTATATATGCTTGAACAATTGCCAGTTCAATCCGGTACACGCTTTCCAATGGTATTAAACTTAGTAAACCGTTCTGTTTCAGGTCCATTAAACATTCATGGTGACCATTCTGATTTATATTTTGCCTTAAATACAGGCTGGCCAATATTAATGGCTCGTGACCCACAAATGGTTTATGATATGAATATTATCGCGATCAAGCTTGCAGAAGATCCTGATGTACGACTTCCTGTTATCGTTTCTTTCGACGGTTATTTTACATCACACCAAAAAAGACGAGTTCAAGTTATTAAAAACAATCAAGATGTTCAAGATTATATCGGGAAACCACCTACCCATTTTCCTCACGCATTAGATCGGGAAAATCCAGTGACAATTGGTCCATATATGAATGAACCTGATTATATTAACAACTGTTATCAGCAATCTGAAGCAATGTATAATGCAGAAACAGTCTTTGAACGGCTTTCCGCTGAATACACTGCTTTAACAGGCCGTGAATATCCCGTTGTCGATTTATATCGGATGGAAGATGCGGAAATTTGTGTGTTTATGTTAAATTCCGCTGCTGAAGTTTGTAAAGATGTCGCTGACAAACTCCGACAAAAAGGAATAAAAGCTGGTGTCATTTCACCGAATATGATTCGCCCATTTCCACAAAAGCAAATTGTGAAAGCACTTGAAAATGTAAAAGCAATTACTGTGGGGGACAGAGGTGACTCTTATGGTGCACACGGTGGAAATATGGCACTTGAAATAAGAGCTGCATTACAAACAGCTGGAAACTCAACAACAAAAGTGATTAATCGCATCTACGGGTTAGGAGGAAAAGACTTTTTTGCAGATGATGCAGAACATTTTTTCCAACTCGCATTAGATGCGGTTAAACAAGACCAAGTCGATAAGCCATTTGATTATTTCGGTCATTCACCTGGTAAACCAGAACATGCACCACAACGAGTTTTACAACCTATGAAAAAAGAAGACTTAAAGTCAGGTTTAATTAATGTGACAAAAGATGAAGCAACTGGTGAATTAAAAGTTAAAATTCCTCCATTGCGAAATTTAACCAAAAAGCCAAAGCGAATTGCGTCTGGTCACGGAGCCTGTCCTGGCTGTGGGATTTTCTCTGGATTAGAATTGTTCTTTAAAGGAATCGAGGGCGATATTGTTGCTTTATTCCATACAGGCTGTGCAATGGTTGTTACAACTGGCTATCCTTACAGCGCCCATAAAGCAACATACATTCATAATTTATTTCAAAATGGTTCTGCCACATTATCTGGTCTTGTTGAAATGTTCCATGAACGGAAACGCCGGGGTGAATTTGTAGAGCTTGGGTTAAGCGATGATTTCACGTTCGTCATGGTCACAGGTGATGGTGGGATGGATATTGGGATGGGACCTGCGATTGGAACTGCCCTCCGTAACCATAAAATGATTATTCTTGAATATGATAATGAAGGTTATATGAATACAGGAAGCCAACTTTCCTACTCTACACCTATGGGACATATGACGAGTACATCAAGTGTCGGTAACTTTCAGCAGGGAAAACCGTTCCACCATAAAGATACTGCGCAAATCATGGCGGCAACCCATATTCCTTATGTTTTTACAGGAACAGAAGCATTTGACCGAGATTTATTAAAGAAAGCAGCCAAAGCCCAATGGTATGCTCAAAATGAAGGATTAGTGTATGGAAAAATTTTAATTACTTGTCCGTTAAACTGGAAATCAAAAGATGAACTCGGACAAACGATTGTTGAAGCTGCCGTGAACACTTGTTTCTTTCCTCTTTATGAAGTTGAACACGGAATCACAACAATTACGTATGACCCAGAGGCAAAAAAGAAACGTGTGGACATGAAAGAATGGTTACGTTTAATGGGGAAAACAAAACATATGCTAACAGAGGAAAATGAAGAGTTATTAGAAGTCTTCAATAAAGAAGTAGACCGCCGTTGGAACATGTTAAAAGCGAAACATGAAAGCCCCTATTTGTAAGTGCTTAAGATGAAGCGGAACGGATTGTCTTTCGTAACGGACATCTGTTCCGCTATTCCTTTCATATTTATGCTTTTTTTAACCTTTACGGACATACGTTCCGTTATTGCATCCAAAATCACAGAAAAAACACTACATTTTCCTGATTTAACGGAACATATGTCCGATAGC
Organism: Alkalihalobacillus sp. LMS39; assembly: GCF_022812285.1. NCBI lineage: Bacteria > Bacillati > Bacillota > Bacilli > Caryophanales > Bacillaceae > Alkalihalobacillus > Alkalihalobacillus sp. LMS39. The sequence goes on along the minus strand of NZ_CP093300.1, from coordinate 537,679 downwards.
ATTTCAGAATCAATCTTTTTATGTATAATAGCGGATCAGATATCCGTTAGGTTTTGTAAACAAAGCAAAAAACATGTCCACAACAATGGTGGACATGCTTTTTGCTTATTTTTTGCTTTTATATTCTTTAATCACTTGACGGAATACATCTGGATAATCAGTAAATACCCCTGTTACTCCCCACTCAAGCGCTCTTCTCATTTGCTCTTCGGAGTTTAATGTGTACGGGTGAATCGATAAACCATGACTTCTTACTTTTTGAATATAACTTTCATTTATTCTTGAAAAGTTTGGTCCGACTCCGATTGCATATTTTTTAATTTGTTCTAATTCTCTATCTGCTCCAATTCCAGTAGTCGGAAAGCTTAGCAATTGTACTAACGGAATATTTGGGTTCTTTTCATGAATGATGAGTAAGCTTTCTGGGTGAAACGATTGAATGATGACATGGCTTGAGCGGCCATTCACACCTGTTAGTTTATATTCATCCATAAGTCGTAATAATTCATCTTCCATTCCAGGGTATAGCGTTGGTGACTTTGTTTCAATGTAATATTTCGTGCTTTTTCCGAAGTGTTGAAAAATTTCCTCTAAAGTCGGTACTTCAAGTCCAACATATTCTTCCTTTGCTTTTCCTGGATTCCTTTCGTTAAACCACGTTCCAGCGTCCAACTGTTTAATTTCTGCTACTGTTTTATCTGCTACACGGCCTGTCCCATTTGTTGTTCGATTAACTGTTGTATCGTGCATAGCAATAAGAACGCCGTCTTTTGTCATTTGCAAGTCAATTTCAATATAATCTGCTTTCATTTCAATTCCTTTTTCATAAGCGACAATCGTATGCTCTGGTGCATGCCCAGATGCTCCACGATGAGCGACATTTAAAATTTTTGCATCTGGAGCTGGCTTACTCGGGTTTGCCATAACACCTGGGGCTGCAAATTGAGTCAGTAAACCAATACTTAAAAGGGCAACAGCCGTTCTTTTCATCCATTTTTTCATTTTCTTCATCTCCTTTTTTTTTGTACAAACTCTACTTTAACGGGAGAATATGAATGTTATTTAGGTTTAATGTTAAAATCTCTTCAATTATTCAAATATATCTTTTTACCTAATCAATCTGTCATCCACACCTTCTCCTCTCTACTCTAGTACTATGTTATTTTCTTTTTTTGACAACGATTTCAGTTCAATACATTCCTTTATAAAAATAAAGATAAATACGCCTCAAATGCTATATGGAGTCTTTGTAAACTCCTTTTCACTCTTCGTCGTTATTTTTACATTCTTTTTAAGCTTTCTGACAAAAACGGACTTTAATACCCATACTTGGTAGTATGTGCCGATTATGACTTTTGTATGTATGTTTATGAAGAAACTGTGAATTTTATTATTGACATTAAGAATGAGATTCATTATCATTAAAATGACATTGATACTCATTATCATTTAGAAAAGGAGATTTTCATGAAAAAGTATCTACTTCTTATCATAACTGTCTTATTAACTGCTTGTAGCGGAACAGCTGCTAATGTTTCAGATAAACCGGATAAACATGATTCACATCATGGTTCTGACCAAATAACTATTACTGATTTTGCTGATAGAACCCTATCCTTTCCCTCTCCACCGGAACGGATTATTGCCTTAAGTAATGGGGATATGGATATCATTTATGCATTAGAATCTGAGCTTGTTGGTCGACCAACTACACGTGGAGTTTTATCTGTTCCTGAAGCAGAATCTGTCGAACAAATCGGCTCTACTCATGAATTCGACTTAGAAAAAGTGACATATTTACGTCCGGATGTTGTACTAGGCAATTACCCAATGAATCAAAAAGATATAGAAACGATTGCTAGTATTGACTCACAACTTGTTCTAACCAATGCTAATTCTATTGATGATATTACAAAACAAATTACTTTATACGGGGACCTGCTACAAAAACAAGAAAAAGCAGAACAATTAAAGGAAACCATTGAACATAAGGTAACATCTATCCAAAACAAACCACTTCCCGAAGAAGTTCGGGTGTTATTAGTCTACGGAGCGCCAGGAACGTATATGGTTGCCCTACCTAATTCCTTAAGTGGCAACATGCTAGATACTATCGGTGTTAAAAATATCGCAGCTGATTTTCCACAGCTAGAACACTACCCTCAATATGCCCAATTAAATACCGAACGAATCATCGAAGCTAATCCGCAAGTTGTGTTGCTTATGGTTCACGGAAACCCTGAATCCGTTAAAGAAGGTTTTATTAAAGAAATGGAGCAAAATGCAGCTTGGAATAATATTGATGCTGTTATTAACAACCAAATTGAAATTTTACCAACACATTTATTCGGAACAAATCCTGGAACTCAAATAACTGAAGCTCTTGACCATCTTTATGAAATCCTACTAGAAGTGGAGTCACCTTAATGAATATTGAAACAAGAAACAAACGAAGAAGGTGGGTTGTTATTATAACCCCTGTGCTTCTCCTTCTCGTCTGCTTTTATGGATTAACATATGGCTCTATTTCGATTTCATTACGGGACATTTGGTTCGTATTTTTTGGTGAAAGCGACCAAATCTATCAAACTATCATCATGGACTTACGGCTTCCACGAGTATTAATCGGGTTATTAGTAGGAGCGTGTTTAGCGGCTTCCGGCGCTTTATTACAAGGCGTCATGAATAACCCGTTAGCCGACCCAGGCATTATAGGCGTTTCAGCTGGCGGGGGATTAGCCGCGATTATTACGATGATTTTATTCCCACAATTCAGTTTACTGTTACCTATTACTGCTTTTTTAGGTGCTTTCCTAACCGCCGCCGTTATTTACGGCCTCGCTTGGGATAATGGGGCGTCTCCGTTAAAAATCATTCTTGCTGGAGTCGCAATGAATTCACTTATAGGAGCTGTCACAAGTGGTGTTATGGTCATTTATAGTGACCGTGTTCAAGCTGTACTGCCTTGGTTAGCTGGGGGATTAAACGGAAGAAGTTGGTATCACCTTGAATTTATGGCTCCATACGCCATCATCGGATTAGGATTAAGCTTGTTTACGATAAAATCGGTCAACCTTTTATTATTAGGAGATGATTCTGCCAAGCTATTAGGTCAACGAGTAGAGTTACACCGGTTTTTCATTATTATTCTCGCTGCTTTTCTTGCTGGTACAGCCGTCAGTGTCGCTGGTTTAATCGGGTTTGTCGGTCTCGTTATACCACATGTTATTCGGCTATTAATCGGAGAAGATTATCGTTTTTTATTACCTTTATCGATATTAGCAGGAGCAACGATTGTTGTATTTGCCGACACGATCGCCCGCTCATGGTTTGATCCAACCGAACTTCCTGTCGGGATATTATTAGCATGTTTAGGCGCACCATTTTTCTTATATTTATTACGAAAACGGAGGGTCATGTAATGTCTGCCATATATACAAAAGAAGTTGCTACCCATGTTGGAGCGTTTTCTCTCCGTGACATTTCAGTTTCATTTGAAGAAGGAAAAATCACAGGTATTATTGGGCCAAATGGTTCAGGAAAATCAACATTACTTAAAGTGCTTACCCGTTTGCTTTCTGCTGATAAAGGGGAAGTTTGGCTCAATGAAAAGAATTTACATGAGTTCAAAGCAAGAGAGTTTGCGACTGCATTAGCGATGCTTCCACAATCGAAAGGGGTTCTTCCAAACCTAACCGTAAAAGAACTCATTACATACGGTCGGTCTCCACATCAACAGTTTTTTACTTATCGTCTTTCAACAGACGATAAAATCGCCATTGAGTGGGCAATGGAAGTAACCGGAACTTCAAAACATGCAAACCGCATGTTTCATACTTTATCAGGAGGTGAACAACAAAAAGCCAGAATTGCAATGGCTCTTGCTCAACAAACAAATTTATTGCTATTGGATGAACCAACAACATACTTAGACATTTCTCATCAGCTTGATGTGATGGAAACGCTTGAAACGATTAATGAAAACTATCATATGACGATTATTATGGTCCTTCATGACTTACAACAAGCCGCAAAATATTGTCATCATCTCATTACAATGAAAAGAGGATCAGTTGTGGCAACAGGTCATCCGCAAGAAATTATTACCGCTCAATTTTTACAAGATGTCTATGGCATCGAAGCGAAAGTTCAATTTGAAGATGGTTATCCAATTGTAATACCTATAAAAACATTAAAAAAAGGGAGGAATTCATAATGGTAATTGTAACAAACACTGTAAAAATTCAACCGGGATTTGCTGAAAAATTAATTGAACGTTTCAATAAGGTTGGAAAAGTAGAAGGAATGGAAGGCTTTTTAGGTCTAGAAGTATTATTAACAGAAAACACAAAAGATTATGATGAGGTCACTATTAGTACGCGTTGGGAAAATAAGGAGGCATTTCACGGTTGGACTCGAAGCGATGCTTTTAAAGAAGCTCATGCTCACCGTGGTGGTCAACCTGAATTCATCATTGAAAACAAAACGACATTTTATGATGTCATGGTTGTACGTCAACCGTTAAAAGCTGCACAATAACACGATACTTCTACGTGCCAAAAGGTGCCGTTACACATATAACGGTACCTTTTGGACCTATCAAGAAGGAACGTCAACATTATACCATATATTTCGCCACTAATTCATAGCACCTTTCTCTTGTTAACGTTGCTTGTGTAGCAATATACTCTAATGTTTCCGTTGAACCACCTTCGTATTTTAACGATGATTCTTTTGCCGTATTATCTCGGTAAATGATCCACTCTCGTTGCTCTTCCCTTACCTTATCCATTTCTTCAGGCTTTAGTTGTTCTTTCAATACACCGTAAATTTTATTTAATTCTTCATCCCACTTTCGATATCTCTCTTCCTCTTGTTCTTCCAACTCTGCCATTGTTACGCCAGATTCTAATTGTCGATCGGCTTCTTCCATTTCATTCAACTTCTTAAGATAGTCACCTTTCTTGTCTTCTTGAGATTCTTTGTCAGAATGAGAAGAAAGCTCTTGTTCAACCTCTTTCGTGTTATCCTGCTCTTGCGGAGCCTCTTCTACTTCTATTTCTGTTTCATCTTGCTCCAAATTACTATTTGCAACCTGAGTATTCATGTTAGTAGATACATCATCAGAACTGTTACAAGCACATAATACTGTAGAAACTCCAATCAATATTGTCGTAAAAACTCTCATCTTTTTTTGCATAATCTAACCTCATTTATTTATTTTTTACTAGATTACATTTCAACTAGCTTAGTTAGTTTATCATAATTTCCAAAACTACCATAAGAAAAACGGCGGAGTGGCTTTTCGTTTCAAGCGAAGTGCGCAGCCCTTCCGCTTTTGACAGTGAACCCCAAGTGCTCTCTTCTTGGGGTGAAACGCGCAGGTTCAAAAGCCTTCGCTCTTCTAGAATAAGCTTTCTAAGCTTCGCTGCTAAACCAAAATTTTTATACTCCCTCATTTATCTCATTTTTGCGGTCAGAGCAGCCGTTATTTGTGAACATGATACGGGTTTCCGTTTTTTAGCGGCCACAGGAGCGCTTATTCACGCAAAAGTAACTCTCTTCCTAGCGATATATTATGAATAACTGCACGTGTGTCCACCAACGTTCCAAAACGCTAGCAATGTTCACAGATAACGGTTTTCATGGCCGCTAACTCGCAAAACCCGACCCAAGTGTTGAATGATTCACTTGGGTCTTTTCTTTCTTGTCTCATAGTACTCCATATCCCTAATTCATTCTAAGAATTTATTAGAGCAATGTTATACACACGACTATTTTATAGTTTCCTAACATTAAGAAAAACGCGGAGCGTCTTTTCTTTCAAGCGAAGTGCGTAGCCCTGCCCGCTTTTCTAGAATAACCTTTCAAAGCTAAAAAGGAAAAAGTTCAATTCCATTATTGAATTGAACTTCTTTCTTTTAATTTTCCATGTACGACTAATCTACCTGTATCACGGTCTAATGTATAATCACAAGTAGATAAAGTAATAATTTGGTCAGTTGCTTCGATTGTAACATCACTTTCATACAGTGACTTTTCTTTTATTCTTTCAATAAAAGACTGATATTCGGAATCACTTGGAAAGTCTGTTTCAATATAGTAAAAATCGGTTGTCGTTATATAAGCTGAAAATACTTCGACATCATACCCTTCATATAATGTATCAAAATAAAAAATGGGATGAGAATGAAAAAATTCTTCATCTGTATACTGATTAAGTTGAGTAAACATCGAACCATCTCGCATGCGGTGCCCGTATAATATAAAATGACGGTTATTGTTTTCTACGTTATTTCGATAATCCATAAAAATACTTCCCGCTCTCGTTTCCTCGTGTTTATAGCTCCGATTTAAATAATACTCATTGTCAACCGCTTGAACAATCGGATAGTCAATGACTGTACCATCTACCGTAATCCAGCCCACAATGTCTTTATTTATTTCAAGAAGGGAAGCAAACTGTGAACGGATGCCATCTGCATCTTCTTCGACCATGTCTGCTTCATAATAAACATCTTGAGCTTCCGCCATGACTTGTCTGTTATTATAATAATCCCAAAATGTCATGCCAAGCTTATACGAAGAAAATACAAAAATCGATAAAAATAATATTGTACCAATTCGGTTCAACGCACTCGATTTCTTCTTTTTCTCATCCATCCATGTCACCTCCCCTTCTTTATTCTCTGTTTAAATCCCAATTGGAACAATGTATAACCCTGTTTCCGGTTCTTTTTTTACGACAACGTCAACATTATAAATATCTTTCATTGAAACGGTTGTAATCACATCATTTGGCTCACCTTGAAGAAGGATTTGTCCTTGCTTCATTGCGATAATATGGTCACTATATTTAATCGCTTGGTTAATATCATGAAGTACCATAACGATTGTGATTTGATACTCTTGATTTAAACTTTTCACTAATTGTAAAATTTCATATTGATAGTATAAATCTAAATACGTCGTTGGTTCATCTAAAAATAAAATAGGCGTTTGCTGCGCTAAGGACATGGCAATCCATACCCGCTGGCGCTCACCACCAGATAGTTCGGTAATTTTAACATGGCGCTTTGATTGAAGCTTCGTACATGTTAATGCCCACTCCATTGCCATTTTATCTTCTTCTGTTTCTTGGGAGAAGATAGATTTATAAGGAAGACGTCCATAGGCGGTCAATTTTTCAACAGTCATATCTTCAGGTGCTTCATTTTGCTGGTGGACAACGGCTAATTTTTGGGCAAACTCTTTTGGTTTATATTGACTGATGGCACGCCCGTCAAGAATAACTTCTCCTTTTTTTGGTCTATGGTTTTTTGACATCACACCTAATAACGTTGATTTACCAGAACCATTTGGACCAATAATGGTTGTGATTTTGCCTTTCTCAATTTGACAATTTATATTTTCCAGTTGGTTCATCTTTTGTTTATATGAGAAGCTCACTTGTTTAACTTCCATGGATGTTATCCTTCTTTCTAAGCATAAAAATTAAAAATGGTCCCCCGATAATTGCCATAATAATAGATGCAGGTATTTCATTTGGGGCAACAATTGTCCTCCCTAACGTATCTGCTGATAAAATTAACAACGCTCCAAGTAAAGCCGAGAAAGGAATAAGCCGTTTATGGTCGGTACCAACAAACTGCCGTGATGTATGAGGAACTAACAAACCTACAAATGCAATAACTCCTGCGATAGCCGTAGCCACTGCTGCTAACAAGACCGCAACAGCAGAAATAAAGAGGCGGGCTCTTGTTACATGTAATCCTAAGTTTTTTGCGGTTTTCTCTTGTAACGCTAACACATTGCATGCAGACGCTAGAAAAAAAGCTAACACAAGTCCAATCGAAACATATAAAACGATAATTTCAACATCACTCCATGTTTTCATTGTTAATGTCGATGTTGTTGTTTGACTAATACTTGTAACCGAATAACTCCCGCGGAAATTAAATGTTTCACTTAAACCTGAAAATGTTGCATTAATAGCAATTCCAACAAGAATAAGCCGAAGCGGACTCAGCCCTGATTTCCACGAGAGGGAATACACTAAAAAGCAGGCTAACGCTCCACCTAAAAATGCAAAAAGCGGCATCCAAAAGAAGAGTGTCGGGAAAATACTAACGATTAAGATCGAGACAAATCCAGCACCAGATGAAATCCCAATGACACCCGCATCAGCGAGCGGATTTTTCATGACTGCCTGCAATAAAACACCAGAAACAGCTAGAGCAGCCCCTGTAAACAGAGCAATAATTACCCGCGGTAATCGCAAGTCTTTTATCACTTCTACTTTATCATTCGTTCCTGTCATCATTCCTTGAAAAAACTCAAATACCTTTATCTCAATACTACCAGTTGTGATAGAAAAAATCGTTACAGCAATAAGAAGGATGGTAACCCCAAAAAAACTAAGCACAGTTTTATTCATCATAAACGTCCTTTTCTACTTTCATTGTTCTGGATATAACATCGTATACAATTGTTCTAATGCTTCAACAGCAGCTAAATTACCTGTCGTAGGAAAATAAAGCTCATCTAGGTCATACACCCGATTATGTTTCACAGCGTCAAAATGTTTCCAAATATCATTTTTTTTAAATTCCTCATCAAACATTTCTACAACTTCTTCGGGCATTCCATGGGCCGCTCGTAAAATAATATCCGGATTGGCCTGTTGTAAATATTCGGTATTTGAAGCTAAGTATTCAACCTCTTCACCTGTTACAATATTTTCACCACCACATAATTTCACTAAGTCTCCAATATAGGAATGTTCAGTTGCAACTAAATAACTACCAGGCACCCCTAGCAAAATAAGAACAGACGGCTTTTCTTTACCTTCAATCTCTTGTTGAATTTGTTCCACTTTATTATCAAACTCTGCATTGATGGCTTCCGCTTGCTCTAACCGGTCATATTTCTCACCTAATAATAAAATTGATTGTTGCATATCATCAACACTTTCAAGGTTCAAAAAGGTTGCATCCATCCCTACACCTGAAAAAACCGGTTCTAAATCATACTGTAATGTCGTCACAGATAAAACATCGGTAGGTTGTAATGATTTCACACGTTCCATATCTGGACTCATTGGATTTCCCACTTCTGTTAGGCCTTCATATCTTTTTGGCATTTCTTTATAACTTGTGGGAATCCCAACTAAATCAAGCTCTAAAGCATCCATAATTTCAGCAACAGCAACCGTTGTCGCAACAATACGAAAGTCTTCTGTTGTCTGTTGCTGTTCTTTTGCCTCAACTATGGTCTCCTCTTCATTAGAACAGCCTGTGAGAATGACAAAAAAGGCAATAACAATTAGAAAATACTTTTTCATGATGGTCCCCCTAAGAATTCTTCTATCTCTTCACTAGAATAATAGAGCAAGTCTAGATGCAACGCGCATCTAGACTCTATTGTTTTTATAGTTGACCTAGACGATATTTTCGAATTAAAAACACGGCAGAGCCAGTAAGCAACAACAAGTACAATATGACCTGTGTTAAAATATGGTCTGATGTTTTGGGATTCTTTGATTTTGAGCTTTCTTTTGTTGTCTCGTTTTTATTGTCATCTCCATCTCGGTCAAAATCAATTTTATCATCATTTGGCGTTCCTGGGTTTGTTCCATCATTGGAATCTGGATTCGTAGGTTGAGTTCCTGGCGGTGTATTGGGCTGTTCCACAACAGGTCCGTTTCCGTCTAATTGTGTAATACTATCCTCATCAAATTGGAACTGAACATAATATTTTCCATCATAATTGATTTCAGGTACGAGTACTTCCGTATACGCATAGAACAATGCTGACAAATCTTCAACTGCAAACCGGACAACACGCGTATTTGTTGTTGCATCTGTTGAAATGACTTGTGCATTGACATAATTGTTATTATCTAATACTTGGAATACTTTAACCCATTCACTTCTTAATAATGTTAAATCAATCGTTTGTTTACCATCTTCTACTGTTAAAATCGCTGGTTTTAGCGTATATTCATCCATAACAGAAACATCACTTGTGTTATTTTTTAACACAGTAAAATCGATCGTATAGCGACCGTCTGCTAACCCTTCTTCCCCTGGCCCTGGATTAGGAGTAGGTAGAGTAGGTGGTGGTGGTGGTGGTGGATTTGGTGTTGGTCTTTCATTGTCTTCTCCACCATTCACAAGCTCTACACTAGAAGCGTCAAATTCAAATTGAACATCATATTTTCCTTCATATTGAATTGGGGATGTCACAGAAACTTCCGTATAGGCACTAAGTTTTGATTCGATATCACGAATCCCAAAACGAACAACTCTAGTATTCTCATCTATATTTTGACTGACAACTTCAGCATCTTGTAGCGTACCATCAACATCTACTTTAAACACTTTAATCCAATCACTTTGTGTTAATGTTAAATCAATATGCTTGTTGCCATTTTCAACAACTAGTAAAGCTGGTTTTGCAGTATATTGATCCATCACAGAACGCTCACTTGTCCCGTCTTTTAACACTTTGAAGTCAATCGTATATTGTCCATCTTGAAGCACATCATCTTCAATAGGCTCTTCAACGACTGGTGGATTTTCGTTCTCTTGCTCAAGTTCTTCAAACACACCATACATACTAAAATGAGTCACTTCTGCGCGAACTTTTCCAGCTTGTTCATGAATAGAAGCCGGCTCAATAAACTCAGTTTTTTCACCTTGTGCGTTTACATACACGACTGAAAGTGCATCCCAATTACTCACTTTTTCTTTATTTACTGCAAACTCTAAAGTAATAGGTGTTGCTTCAAAAGAAGAAATAATCGTATCTCCGACTTTTAAAGTGAAATCATATAATGAGCTTCTCGCCTCATCAAATTGGTGGACATCCGTAACATCTACAATATCAAACAGCACATCTTCACCAGAATCTTTTAGTAATGAAAGTGGGATTTCTGCTTTAATTTCATTTCCTACTGGAACAGCAATAGTGGCAGCAGAATGTAATTGTGCTAATACTTCTTTTGAAAATTGGAATGTCTTGTTCTCATGGCTATTATTTACTGTGTAGACATCATTTTTAAATTGAAAATGGTCTGTACTGTCCACAATTGCTGTTTCTTTCCCATCAATTACTGTTGTTTCTGGTTGCGGAATAACAATGGATTCAACATCTTCTGGATAAAACGCAAAGCGGAAATCACGTGTTGCACTATAATTTCCAACAACCATTGATACTTTCCCTCTTACTTTTTCTGTTAAATCCTCTACTTCAAATTGAACAACTCTTGTGTTCGTTTCCTTATTTTGACTGACAACAGTCACATCCTTAAATTCACCATGATGTTCAACTTGTAGAGCTGTAATCGTTGCACTACGGTTAATTTCAAATGAAACAATGTGTTTCCCGTTTTCTACTCTCACAGTAGCAGGCTTTGTAAAGTAACTATCTGTTCCAGATATTGCATCTGTTTCTGCATGAATTGCGTTAAAATCTAATGAATAGTAGCCATCCTCTAATTCTACTTCTGGTTTTTGCGGCTGTGGCTCCGGTTCGCTTGGTTGTTCTGGTTGTGGATTAGGAAGTTTTTCAGCATCTTCCGGATAAAATTCAAAACGGAAATCACGTGTTGCACTATAGCTTCCGACAACCATTGAAACTTTTCCTCTAGCTTTTTCCGTTACATCATCGACTTCAAACTGAACGACTCGTGTATTTTTTTCTTCATTTCGGCTCACAACTTGAGCATCTTTAAATTCACCTTGGTGTTCGACTTGTAGTGCTGTAATCGTTGAACTATCGTTAATTTCAAATGAAACGATGTGTTTCCCTTTTTCAACATTTAACGTAGCTGGTTTTGTAAAATATCGGTCGGTTGCAGAAATCGCATCTGTTTCTGAATGTATCGCTTTAAACCCTAAAGAATATAAACCATCTTCTAATTCAATTGGATTTTGAGGATGCTCTGGTTCAGTTGGTTGTTCTGGCTCTTGTGGTGTTGGATCTGGTTGTTCTGGTTCACTCGGTTGTTCTGGTTCCTCAGGTGTTGGCTCTGGTTCAGTTGGTTGCTCCGGCTCCTCAGGTGTTGGATCTGGTTGTTCTGGCTCTTGTGGTGTTGGTACATTAATTTCTGTTAATGACGCTGGGTCAAACTTTATTTGAACTGTGTATTTACTGTCATAATTTAAAAAAGGTATAACAACATGTGTGAAGGCATCTAGCTTATCGCTGAGGTTTGGTATTTTAAACCGAACAACACGCTTATCCGCTGCTTCATCTACACTTACAACTTCAGCATCGACAAATTGACCATTTCGATCTGTTTTAAACTCTTTAATCCAATCACTATTTTTTAATGTCAGATGAATAAAATAGTGACCTTCTTCAACAAAAAGAGTTGCTGGTTTTTCAGTGTAACTATCCATCATGGATTTATCATCTGTTTTATCTTTCAAAACCGTAAATCCTACTGTGTATTCCCCATCTGCCAATGTCTCAGATGATGCACCTACAGTTGAAGGAGCAAGTGTTGCAAAGACGATGAAAAAGATTAATAGACTCGATAACGCTTTTTTATACTTCATTTTCACTCTGCCATTTCTCCTTTTTTCAATTTTCTCACTGAAAAGAAGACGACTGAACTAACAAGTAATACGACATAAATCCAAATCGTTTCTTCTCCTGTTTGTGGGTTCGCAACTTGTTGTCCACTGTTGTTTGTGTTTGATGATTCATTGTTTTTGTTCGATGAATTCTCGTTAGCAGAATTATTACCAGAAGTGTTGTTATCGGTATTTCCATTTGATTCTGCTAGACTAATAGTTTTCAATGAATTTGTATCAAATCGAAAACGCACGGTATAGTCGTGGTCATAATCAATAGAATCCACTGTTACATGAATTTTTGATTCTAACGGTGTAGAAAGATCATTCACTTTAAATTGAACAACTCTCGTATTGGCCGCAGCATCTTCACTTATGACACTCGTATTAGCAAAACCACTGCCAGATTTCACTTTAAATTCAGTGACCCAATCGCTATGGTTGATTTTCATTTGTATTGTCATTTGCCCATTTTCAACAAATATTTTCGCTGGTTTTTCCCAATAGTCATTCGCCATTGAGACTGAATCATTTTCAGCTTTTAATACCGTGTAGTTAATCGTATATGTTCCATCAGCTAAATCTGCTGCATAGGCGAGCGGTGCAAACATTTGGATACACACAAATGAAACGACCAACAATGCTATCATTAGACTTTTTTTCATCTTTTTCTTCTGCCTCACTTCCGAAAATAATTATCATTCTCAATTGGTAATAAAAAAAAGAACCTTGTGACAAATTGATATGTACGGAACATGCGATACACGATAATAAGAATCATTCTCATTATAGAGTAAAAAAAAAGAAACTGTTTCCTTTTTGCATGTTGCCGCCCTTAGCGACAACAATAATCATTCTCAATTAAAGCGATAAAAAAAGAAGTTGTTTCTTCTCTATAATGTTCGAACGCATGTTACGACCTTAAACCTACTGTTCTCGTTTTCCTGCCATAGCAACACCTCACTGATTCACACTCGTTACATTACAATAGTATATGAAGACTAAAAAACTTGTCAACCAAATTTTTTCATATTTTTTTCACACTTTCGGTTTTTCCATGTATAATCGCCTCTACTTTTGTCTATATTTCTACTAATCTATTCGTCCAAAGGAGAAAATAATGAGTCTATTCATGAAAAAACGTTTCATTACAATTGGTAGTTTTGTTTTAGGTTTTGGATTTCTCGGAGCATTAGACGGAATTGTATTCCACCAAATTTTACAATGGCATAGTGTAATTATGGATACGGATCGAACAAGCCAAATTATCAGTGATGGCATTTTTCACTTAGCCACAACCGTAACTCTTGTTGTCGGCGGAATTTTATTATGGCTAGCAGGGAATCCCAACGATTTAAATAAAGGTGTTCGATTATTGGTCGGTGGGTTTCTCATTGGTGGTGGTACTTTTAATTTAATTGAAGGTATTATCAATCATCATATTCTCGTTATTCACCGTGTACGTCCGGATGCTGATAATCCTCTCATGTATGATCTCGCTTTTTTAGTTTCCGGGCTTATCCTGCTTATAATCGGGATTATTGTTCGTAACAGTGGCAAAGAAAATAGGCATTCATTAAACGTTTGATTAGGAGGACGCGATGTATCGGTTTATTAGCTTTTTAGTGATTACGACATTTGTTTCATCTGTTCTTTATTTTTACAACGAAAGTAGACATCACCACTCTTCGGGTCATCACACTGGCCATGAGGAAATTATCATTCATATTCCTAATGATATAACGCCACCAACAATAACAGGGGAAGTGAAACAAGACGCATCAAATAGTTGGTTATTAAAAATAGAAACAAGCCAATTTACGTTTACTCCAGAAAAGACCGGCCTTGTTACAAACTCTTTTCATGAAGGCCATGCCCACTTGTATATTAATGGGGAGCGAATAAATCGTCTTTATGGCCCTTATTACAATCTTGGTAATTTACAACCGGGTGTGCACGAAATTAGAGTGACATTACATGCAAATAACCATGGGGTGTTCGCCTATCGTGATAATGAAATTGCATTTGTTGAGACCGTTGAAGTGTACGACTAAAAGTAAGTTGCTTTCTGCAACTGGGTGTGGCAGTAGGGGTAATCATGGTTGATATTCGATGAAGGACACTTCTTCCGGTTTTTTTACTCGTTTTGTCCTTCATCTCCCTTATGAAGGACACTTCTTCCGGTTTTTTCGCTTGTTTTGTCCTTCATCTCCCTTATGAAGGACACTTCTTCCGGTTTTTTTACTCGTTTTGTCCTTCATCTCCCTTATGAAGGACACTTCTTCCGGTTTTTTTGCTTGTTTTGTCCTTCATCTCCCTTATGAAGGACACTTCTTCCCGTTTTTCCACTCGTTTTGTCCTTCATCGAACACCATACCACATATATTTATGAAAAAACCTTATTTAGCCATGTTATTGTATCTTTAATGACTTCATCACGGTTTATCTCATTTAATGATTCATGTCTACCGCCTTCATACAATTTATACGAGACGTTTTTTATGCCCGCTTTTTTATATGCATCATATAATCGAATAATGCCTTGACCAAAATCTCCTACTGGGTCTTTGTCTCCTGCAAAAATATAAATTGGCAATTCTTTAGGCACTTCGTGAATGTATTCTTGCTTATGAATTTCCTTTGTCCCCATAAATAAGTCATGATAAAACGAAACGGGAAAAACATTTCCACAGTACGGGTCGTCGATGTATTTTTTAACTTGTTCTTTATCTCGACTTAACCAATCAAATGGCGTGTCTGCCGGTTCAAATGGACGATTATAACTACCAAATGTCAGCTTGTCGAGTAATTTACCATCTGCTTTTCTACCCTTTAGTGTCATTAAGGTTTTCGCAACTACAATACCTACATTCACTAACCATGGCGGTTTTCCATTTGTACCAGACAAAATGACACCGGCTAAATCACCGCCATATAATTGAATATATCGTTGAGCTAAAAAAGAGCCCATACTATGACTAAACAAAACAACGTCTTGGCCAGGATATTCTTCCTTTGCCAGTTTGACCACCTTTTTTACATCTTCCACCATGTCAAAAAAACCATCATTGTCACTAACATATCCTAACTCTTCCATAGATTTTGCGGACTTTCCATGTCCACGATGATCATGGGCATAGACGACATAACCTTCATCTGAAAGAGCATTCGCAAAGGCGTCATAACGCAAAGCCGTTTCACTCATCCCATGTGAAATACATACAATTCCTTTTACACTAGTTGTAGGCGTCCATTTATACACTTGAATTAAAATATCGTCTTTATTTTCAAACGTAAACTCTGTTCTTCCCATTGCTAACACCCCCTCTTAAATTGCAACTTTTCTGTTTATCTCGTTATTTAACCATTGTACAAGTAAAATGACAACGGTTCCATCTAAATAAAAAAGAAAGAAAAACGCGTAGCGTCTTTTCATTTCAAGCGAAGTGCGGAGCCCTGCCCGCTTTTAACAGTGAACCCCAAGTGCTTTTCTTGGGGTGAAATGCGCAGGTGCGTAGCCTTCGATCTTCTAAAATAAGTCTTCAAAGCTTCACAGCTAGACCAACATCTTCATGCTTTCTTATCTTTTTAAAAAAGTGGAAAGGCAAATCTTACACGCTTTTTGGGGCAGCAATTAATCCATGTTTGACATGACTTCTAGTTAAATTTAAATTTTGGTCTAATTGGATGATGGCAATATACGGTTCATCAACGCGGGATTGAAATCTTAAATCATACCAGTGAACTTCATATCCATCCAATTTTTCAACGATATCCGCATATAAGTATTTTGAGCGATTTAACATATATTCTACAAATGGGTGTTGTTTTGAAGCATTTATGATGATGTTCGCGTGAGGTTGTATTAATGATTTTTTCCATTGGATTTTACCAGTTTTATAAATCCCAAGTGTATAATGACCTTCACCCTTCGCTATCACTTTCCAGGTGAACATAGAGGTTGTTGGAATAAGGTGATACAGTTTGTCGTTATCTTTTTTTAGGTTAGATAGCACATTGTGATACATAAAAAATCTTAAGGTAATATAAATCAAGACGAGACTATAAACAACTAAGAAAGTAAAACCTGGGTGGACCCCACTAAACCAACAAACAAATCCAATGAGGTGAAGACTCATAATAAGCGGATCAAAGATGGGGAGAACATCATAGGCAATCCATTTTTGACTGAACGGACGCCCAGCTTGCGTTCCATATATATTACAAATATCCAATAACACATGAACGATAACAGCAAGCAAAGTCCAACCAAAAAGTAGACCTAAACTGACATGAGGAAAAAATGCCGAAACTGCAACAGCAATCACAATTGTCCAAAGTAATAACGCAGGAAGTGAATGACTTGCGCCGCGATGTTGCTTCATATAAGCTTCATTACCTTTATATTTACATACGAAATCAAAATCCGGTGCATTTGACCCAATAACCGTTGCTACTGCAATAGCCATAACCGTTTCTGGCTGGCCAAATACGGTCGAATCTAATTGCGCTAGCCCAGCTAATCCGATTCCAGTCGCCACATGTGTCATCGTATCCATGCTGTACACCTCCACGTTGAAGTCACGTTTCTTTGCCACATATGGATCATAACAATTGATTTTTAACTCTATATGAAGGTAATATTGGATTTTTGCAAATGAATCTTTCTTTATTCATTGTCCACATCAAGTTTCATAAACATTCTTAACATTTTCTTAACCTTAAATCTGAACATATACGTGGACTTCGGCTGGCAAAAGAAAAAGGTGAGCCCACTGTGAAGAAGCACAAGGAGACTCACCTGTCACCCGCTAAAAAGCGGCGTTATTGCTTTAGTTGTAGTTACTTTCTAACGGACATCAGTTCCGTTATTATAACGAAAACGGCACGTTTTGTGATGCTATCGGACATTGGTTCCGTTAACCTAAAGAAACTAGCCAATTTTATAGCTAGTTTCGTCAAATAAAGGAATAGATGTCCATTAGCAAATGAAATTTCGATGATTTTCTCAAAATAACGGAACGTATGTCCGATAAGAAAAAATCCGTCCTTCCCCACATGTCTACTGATAATTCGCAAAAATAGCTTTATGAAAAAACCATACTATTTTCAATTTGCTTTAATTGATAGAAATATCCCTTCTCTTGCATGAGCTGTTCAAATGTCCCTTGCTCGATAATTTCCCCTTCATCCATCACAATGATTTCATCCATCTTTTCTAGTCCTTGTAAACGGTGACTGACTACAACGACTGTGGCATTGTTTGCATATTGAAAAAGTGCGTCAAATAATCGCTGCTCGGTCCATCCATCTAATGAAGATGTCGGCTCATCTAATAGCCACAATGAATTTTCCCTTGCAAAGACGCGGGCCATTGCCAATCTTTGCTTTTCACCACCAGATAAGTTCTCACCTTTTTCGAGTACTTGATCACTCGCTTTTATATGGCCTAACTCAACTTCATGTAACAATTTTTCCACGTCTTCATCTGTTACCGCATTCTCTTCTAACAATAAATTTTCTTTCACCGTGCCATAGAAAAAATGGTTTTCCTGCAAAACAACATTAGTCTTTTCCCAAAGCTTCTCTTGCAAGATACCATGGACTGTCTGACCATCTAGTAGTAAATATCCTTTGTCTGGCTTGTGTAGCCCAAGTATCATTTGGAGTAATGTCGACTTTCCACATCCACTCGGCCCTACAATCGCGGTTTTTGTTCCTTGTTTTATCGAAAGGTTAACGCCTCTTAACGTAGGTCGAGACTCATTTGGAAACGTAAAGCATACCTCCCTCATGTCAATGGAGGGAGCGCCTTTCCATGAAGGTGAAAAACGCTGCTGCTCTTGTTCTGTACGTTCGTTTGTTACTTCAGCTAATCGTGTTGAAGCCTGTTGACTCTCATCATAGTAAATCGGAAAGACCGACATCGGATTTGCATAATCAAATACAGTTAAACTAACCATCACGAGCATCGCTAAATAAATTCCATCTAACTGATTTGTGGATACAGCATACCCTGCTGCAAGTAAAATGAGCCACGTCATCCCTAAAGCAACTCCCATTGAAATCGACTCATTCCTATTTGATTGTCGATTATCTCGCTCTTGAGCGTCAATATATTGGTCGGAAGCCTCAATTAATTGTTGTTCCTGTTTGTGGAGTTGTTGATGAACCTTGAGTTCACGAAACCCTTTGAACCACTCTGTTACTTCTGTAGATAAAATCGCATGTTTTTCTCGAATCTTACTCCCTACTTGTTTTTGTCTTATCGCAAACCACATTGGGATGACAACACCGGTCAAGACTAACCCAACGACGAGTAAAACAACCGTAGATAATGAAAAAAACGTCAAAAACAAAACAGTACTTAAAAATACAAGAGCCATGATGATGGGTGGATAAAGAACGCGTAAAAAGAAGTTTTGCAATGTTTCCACATCACCAACAACTCTCGCTAAAAGATCTCCACTGCGAAACCGTGTCGCTATTTTTGGGGCGATAGTTTCTAATTTCTCATAAAACGCAATGCGCAGTTCACTTAACATCGTAAACGTTGCCCGGTGAGAGAAATAACGTTCCCCGTAACGGCTTGTTGCCCTTATAAAGCTCCCAATTTTCACGACTGCCACCATCGAAATTAACACGTATAGTGGAGGTTGTAGGGCAGCCGCTGATATTAAATAACCATTAGCGGCAAATAAAGCGACGGCTGTCATCCCTGCTAAAAAACCGAAAATAATCGATAAATACACATCTTTTTTTTCTTTCATCATTATTTTCGATATGTTTAGTAACTGCTTCATTTCTGTTCCCCCTTTTCACGATTAGAAAAGAGCTTTTTATATTCACTACATTGTTCAATTAATTGTTGATGTGTCCCATTTGCGACTAGCCTACCATGTTCTAAGAAAAAAACGTCATCCGCTTGAACAATACTTTGCAATCGATGAGCAACAGTAATGATGGTTGATGTTTTTGATAATTCATTGATTGCAGCTTGTAGCTTTTGCTCTGTATATAAATCTAACCCTGTTGTCGGCTCATCAAATAAAATAAGAGCAGGCTTTTTTAAAAACGCCCGTGCTAAAGCCACTCGCTGTTTTTCACCACCAGATAGACCTCTTCCACCTTCACCAATTTGCGTTTCATACCCTTGTTCAAATGAGTCAATTAAGGAAGAGATACCTGCTTTTTTTGCTGCTGCTTCGATTTCTGCTTGTGTTGCCTCTACACCTAACGCAATGTTTTGTGCCATCGTCCCTGAAAACAAATACGGGTGCTGGGTAATATAACTAATTTGCTTAAACCATTCTTTTTCACGAACCTCATGGCGATTTTGTCCATTTACTGAGACACTCCCCTCGTTTGGCTGAAGTAAGCCAGCAATGAGGTGCAGTAACGTCGTTTTTCCTGAACCGCTTTTACCGACGATAGCCACTTGACTATTCGGTTTGATTTTCGCTGAAACCGATTGTAACTGAAATGCAGTGTCTCCATAAGAAAAAGAAGTGTCGTGGAGTGCCAACGAAATTGGTCCTTCTTTCAATGGAAGCTGCCCCCATGATTTCCGTTGTTCGCTTTGCTGTAATTGCTCCTCTATTTTCTCTGAAGCACCTACACTACTTCGTCCTGCATGAAAAGCACTCCCTAACTCTTTTAACGAAGAGTAAAACTCCGGAACGAGCAATAAAATAAAAAATGCAGCAAAGAAGCTAATTGAATCAAAAACAACTAAGCGTAACCCTAATTCTAATGCCACAAGTCCAATGCTTAACATTGAAATAAACTCCAGCATTAAAGAAGAAGTAAAAGCAATTTTTAATATATTCATTGTCGAATCACGAAAATCAAGGCTGCTTTGTTTAATCACATTCCGATATTGTTTCGCACGCCCAAATAACTTCAAGCTAACTAATCCTTGAACAGTGTCAAGAAAGCGACCAGAAAAAGCAGCTAAACGGTCAAGCTGCTCTTCTGATTTTTTTTGTGTCGCACCACCAATGATAATCATAAAAATCGGAATAAACGGAGCCGTCACTACAATAATGAGACCCGAATACACATTTTGTGTGAAAATAACAATGAGTATCACAATCGGAACAATAGATGATAAGATTTTTTGCGGTACATATTGTCGAAAAAATGGACCAATTTCATCTACTGCATCTAACAAAACACTTACCTTTTTACCAGATTGACCATGATAAGCCGCTAGTAATGTTTGCTCCGAATAGACTTGTAACAAGCGTTTACGGAAGTCTTGCTTTACAGTCGCTGCCATCTTTGTTCCAATATCACGATGGTAATAGGAAAGAAGCACGCGAAGAAGCAAAACCGCTAGTAAACAAATAATCAGCCCTATATTTTCCTGCAATGTCCCATTGTGTAAAAATAAATCATCAATAATCGATACGATGAAAAAAGCTTGAAGTACAATGACAACACTAATGAAAAGCGCAATGCCATAAAGTGTATAAAACCTTCTTTTTTGAGCTTTTGCAAGCTTCTGAAGTGATTTCATAGTTTACTCCTCATACTTCGTGCTTTTTGTAGCAACGAAGAAACTAACAACTAATGCAAAACCAACAACAAGGAGTGGTGCGTAAAAGATTAGGAAATTGTGCATCATGTATTCCTCCTTTATTTGTTGTTATACCTTACCTTTTTTTATATATGGTTTGTTCATAATAAATAACTTAAACACTAAATAAAGAGATGGAATTAAAAGCAACAGTCCTAAAATAAAGACGGTAATGAGCGCGTACGCCATTGTTTCATTTGTAAATCCATCATAAATTGTTAAGTTCGGATAAAGTAAATATGGGTATCTTGAAACACCATAACCATAAAAGGCAATCGCAAATTGCAAGACGACAAAAATGAATGACCAACCATATTGCCCTTTTTTCAATAACCATAGACTCATAACAAAACATACGAACGATAACGCAAATAACCACCATAAGGAAAGCAGTCCTTGAAAATGCTCGATATTATGCCATTTCATTTCAATGATAATACCAAGTGCTGTAATGATTGTTGGAAAACTCCAAATCCACGTATATCGTCGAAAAAGCTTTAATGCTCCTTTATCTTCTGCAACGGAAGAATAATAAGCTAGGAAACTTGCTGAAATAAATAAAACACTGACAAGACTTAATAAAATAATCGACCAGGCAAAAGGACTAGTGAATAAAGCCAAGTAATCTAATTCAATTCGACCTGTCGCTGTTTCTCGGATAAATCCTCCTTGAGACACAATTAACGCCGTTGATAGGGAAGCTGGGATTAACACACCTGTCACGCCATACATTAATGTATAGCCAACATGTCCTTTCGTCCCATATGTTCCAAACGCATAATAGCTTCCTCGTAAGGCTAGTAATATAATAGATATACTAATTGGAATTAATAGAACTGTCCCAAAATAATAGGCCGTACTTGGGAAAAAACCAATCATTCCAACAAAGAAGAACACAAGGAACACATTCGTAATCTCCCAAACTGGTGATAAATACCGTTGAATAACAGAATTCACAATATGATGTTTTCCTGTGACAATCGTAGAGGCATTAAAAAATCCTGCTCCAAAATCGATTGAAGCGACAATGACATATCCGAACAGGAATAACCATAATACCGAAATTCCAATCACTTCAACTGTCATTTCGCTTCACTCCTTTGTATTGCATTTATTTTTTCCAACTCTTTTTCTACTGGGTTATTTTTAAACATTCGAGTTAATACAACACCTGTCCCAACGACTAAAATAAAGTATAAAATCGCAAAGGCAACTAACATTAGTGGTACATGTGGTGAGTCAGTAGCTCCTTCTGCTGTCGTCATAAATCCACGCATAATCCATGGTTGTCGACCGACTTCAGTAAACCACCAGCCTGCTTGAATCGCAACCATCGCTAGTGGGCCCGAGGTGACAAGGAGAAAACGGAACATTTTTGATTTGATAACCGACCAATTTCTCCATAGCGCAACCATATAAAACAACGAAAGAACCGTTAACCATACCCCAATGGTCACCATAATATCGAAAAAGTAATGAATGAGATATGGAGGGTGATATTCTTCTGGAATATCGTTTAACCCTGTTACAACCCCTGATGGATGGCTATGAACTAAAATACTTAACGCATAAGGAATTCGAATTGCATATTTCACTTCATTCGTTTCTGTTAATATCCCATAAAGCACTAATGGAGCTTCACCTTCTGTTTCAAAATGCCATTCTGCAGCTGCCAATTTTTCTGGCTGATACTCGGCTAAAAACTTTCCAGATAAATCACCTACAAGCGCTGTTGCTATCGAGAAAATCAATGCTACTTTCATCGTTAACGATAAAGCCTTACGATGATAGACATGGTTGTTTCCTCTCCATAAATGAAAAGCAGCAATCGACGCTAGAATAAAAGCGGCTGTCATATAAGCTGACGTTAACACATGGGCCACTTTCGTTGGCATTGCTGGATTAAACATTGCCAATAACGGTTGAATATTTGTTAATTGTCCATCGACTAATGTAAAGCCTTGTGGTGTATTCATGAAGGCATTTACTGATGTAATAAATAAAGCAGACATCGCAGCCCCTAAGACAACCGGGATGAGTAGTAAAAAATGATGTTTTGGGTTTTTAAATCGATTCCACGTATATAAATAAATTCCAAGAAAAATCGCTTCAAAGAAAAATGCGAATGTTTCCATAAAAAGTGGTAAGGCGACAAGTTGACCCGCAAATTCCATAAACCTTGGCCATAATAAAGCAAGCTGTAATGCAATGGCCGTCCCTGTAACAACTCCTACTGCCACACTAATAACATACCCTCTTGCCCAACGTTTCGCTAACAAGAGATAATGTTCATCTCCTCGCTTTAACCCTAACCAGTGGGCAATCGCAATAAATATAGGAACACCGACACCTACTGTTGCAAACACAACATGAACCGATAATGTAAGCATCGTTAAATATCGGCTAAATTCAACAGATTCCATAGTTGACCTCCTCACGAGCAATACTATTTGCTGACAATATCATTGTACATCTGAAATGTATGTGATCTATATCACAAATAAAACGATTTTGTTACAAAAGATTGAGGATTTCATGACAGTTTGCATTTTGAAGGGAAAACAAGTCATCAACGTCATGTATATAGCGAGAGGAGTTTGTGTTTCTAACACTGCTATTCTATCCTTTCCTTTAACAGGAAGTAAAAAAACACGCCTCAAAAAAAATCAATCTGAAAGAAACACTTTCAAGATTGATTTGATGAAGAGGTACTATTCTATTCCCTATTTATTTAAAATACAAACTTATCGTAATTGAAAAATTGAAAACTTTTCATGTTCGTTTTTCTCAATCCATTCCGGAACGATAATTTCCTTTTTTAATTCAAACATCGTATCGTTATCCAAATAATAAAGAAAATCAACTGAACTATAATAAAGAATAAGCTCTACATGACGAGGTTTTTTTTCTACGGATTGCAAAATATTGTTTATTACTTTCATAAAGATTTGCACCGAAAACGGATTAAAGAAATAAAATCGATTTTCGTTTGAAGATATTTCATACTCTTCAGCTAACCCGCAATGAAAAAATAAATTGCCGCCTTTATCAGGATGCTTTTCTAAATAAAGCCTGCGATTGTCTAGTGCAGTTTCATATAATTTTTTATTCATCTCTATCCCAATCACCGTTGCTTGGAAATTATGGTGAGCCGAAAAACTAAATCGCCCCTTCCCACAACCATAATCAACAATTGTATCTGTCTTATCGACTGAATAATCGTTCCACAAATACTCCAATGCCCCATATGGAGTTGCTTCATATCGATGATAATGAAGCGAGGAGTAAAATCCTCTTTGGTCTCCACATGTTTCAATATTTAACGCTTTGTCTGCCTCAAGTTCCTTCTCCCAATCGTTCATATGCTCTCCTTTTATTTTTTCATTGCTAACTCAGAACGATTTAATGCTTGTGGTGGTCGTTCAAACCATCCATAGCTTATCATTAATTCAATTCCATCTTCTGCATACAATCCTACATTTTTTAATTGATTTACATATTTAGCAGCGATATCACGTCGAACACTCATCGCAATAGAACTACCAATATGAGCTAGTGAAATCGCATTTAATCCAGTTGCTTGAAACAACATTAGTTTATCTGAGAATGGTGGAACTGTCGAGCTTGAAATTTCAGAGTCCCACGTCATCGGAACAGGTAATGAACTTCCTTCTAACAAGCCACTTAATGTATCTAAAATATCTCTGGCTAACTCCATTCCTCGAATATAATATTTACGTAGCTTTTCATCTTTTGTTGTTTGAGAAAAACCCATTAACAATGTTTTTCCATAAACATTATTCGTATAATTCATAGAAATATGAACAATCTCATCAGCAATAAGTGGTCGCCTCTCTCCTAACCATCCACGTAAAAAGCTTTCTTTTTCAACAAATGTGACTTCTGTTGGCATTTCAATAAAAGGTGGTCGAATATAAATCCCTTTGTTGAGGAGAAGCTGCTTGGCTTCATCTTCAATTGTTGCAGCAGCATTTAAATACGATAAGTATAATTTACGAATATCTTCTCTAGCTGCTGAAGAAAAGGCGGCACCGTTCGTTTCAATTCCTGCTTTCCCTAAATTACGAATAAAGTTTAACACAAATGTATCGGAATATAATTTAGGTGCTTTTAGGTTAACATCTTCTTCTGAAAATCCAACAGGGATCGGAAACCCTTCTTCTTTAAACAAGTTTGTTAATTCACTTAAATTTTTTTTCGATTGCTGTAACGCCTTATTAATGACCGCTTTTATTTCCTCGTCTTCTGTTGTTTCTACAAAATATGTAAGCATTGGGCTACTCCCACTCTCAACCATATAACTCGACCACAAGGCACCTAGTTCAGCTCCTGTTAATTTCACATGATGTTCTGTCACCAAACTCTACCCCCTGTCTTTTTCAAATATAGGTTTCCAAAAGTTACACTAATTTATTTGTATATTTAGAATAAGCTTTCAAATCTTCACTGCTATACTAAAATTTCTTATATGTTAAAAAAATTAAACGAAGAATTAAGGGAAAAGATCGAAAAAAATAGAAGAAAAAACATTTAAATCATAACGACCAAAGGCAAGCTTAGAAAGGAAGAAAACAAAAAGATGCTAGAACGATTGTTAAATTCCCCGTTTTTTCACAATCGTTTCAAGCATCTATAAGTCTACAATAATAAAACATTGGTCATCTTGTTCAAGATTTGCGTCTATCATTTGAAGCTGAGTCACAATGCCTTTCTTTAGATCACTTGTTGGAGACAAGTGATGGTTGTGTACGAGTTCAACTACTTTCTTGTACGGGATAATATCTGTTACCCCATCCGTATACAACAATAATCTTCCTCCATTAGTATAAGAAAAAGAACGAGTTTTAAAAACCAATCCCTCCAACATACCAAGAGGAGGTAGACTTGAAGAAAGCTCGGTCTGTTGTCCATCACCGTCTAGCCAAATGGCAGAAGGGTGGCCAGCATTTAAATATTCGATTTGTTGTTTTTTTGTATCAATCAATAAATAAATCCCTGTAACATAATGTGTGCTTTGGACGTCATACTGAAAAAGTCGTTGTAGATAGCGATCTAATTCACATAAGACAACATCAGGTGCACTGCCTTTTAATATTAACCCTTCAAATAAAGAACGTAATGACATCGTTATTAATGCCGACGAAACACCATGCCCCATGACATCAAGAATAATAATCCCATATTGCTGCTCATTAATTTGATAACATCCAAAAATATCACCAGATAACTCGCTAGAAGGCTCATAAAAAGTAGTGATATCAATTTCGTTAGTTTTAATTTGTGGAGTTAATGATATATGTTGAATTTGTTTAGCCAAATCCAACTCCCTTGTCATCCGTTCTTGGTACTTCTCATTTTGTTTATTTGCTTGCAATAACTCATTTTTTTGGGACTCCACAATTTCGAGCACATTTCTTAATTCTTCATTCGCTTTTGCCTTTTCAGATAATGCGTGTTCTGCGATTTTTTTTGCTTGTAATATTTCATTTTCATATTCGTTGCGCTTATACATCGGGATAAGAACACATTCATTAACTTCATTCCCATTCTCATTCTTCCGTCGATTTCCGTTTATTAAAACCGGAATCTCATCACCTGCTTTTGAACGTAATGACAAATAAAGTTCTTCTACTTTTCTGCCCAGTTTCATTAAAGGAAAAAGGTATAACTGACAAAAGGTTTGTGCAGGCTTATCTAATATTTCATTTATATTTTCCCCTAATAGTTCTTGACGTTCATAACCGACTAAGTCAAGAAGTGTTTGATTCATTGTTTCAATTTTGCCCTCATCTGTAAGCGCCAAATACCCACATGGAGCAAAGTCTAATTGCTCTTCCATTTCAACACCCCGTCAATTCTCTTGTGCTGTCGCTAAATATTGCTGAATAAATGCTGTTGTCTCTTTTGGGTGGGATAAATGTGGACAATGACCCGCTCCATCAATCACTTGGAGTTTAGTTTTATATAGATTATCACACATATAATGAGCCACATCTAAAGGCGCAATTTTATCCTCTTTACAATGCAGGATTAAGGACGGAACGGACACTTCCACTAAACTTTTTCGATGGTCAGAAAAAAAAGTGACCTCTGCAAATTGACGTGCCACAATCGGGTCTGTCGTACAAAAGCTTTCTTCTAAGCGATTAGTTAAATGTGGTTGTTCATTGTTTTCCATTACAATTGGTGCAAAAAAATGAGCCCAACCGATATAATTTTTGTCCATCATCTCCAGTATTCCTAATAAGTCTTCACGTGTAAATCCACCTTTATACGGTTCGTCATCTAAATAACATGGCGAAGGTCCAACAAGAACCATTCGACTAAATCGTTTAGGCTCTTTAATGGAAGCAAGAATTCCTATCATACTTCCAACGGAATGCCCTACAAAAATAACATCTTCGACTTGTAAAGCTTCACAAATTTCAATAACATCTTGGGCATAGCCTAATAAAGAATTGTATTTCAAACTGTCATATGCTTTAATATCTGATTTTCCTGCACCAACAAAATCAAATAAAACCACTTGGTAATCGTTTTCAAACTCTCGAGCCACTTCTTTCCACATGTTTTGATCACAACCAAAGCCATGCGCAAACATCATCGTTTGCTTTCCTTTTCCTGAAATGTTCACATTATTTCGTTGTAGAACATCATTTATCATAGTTAGCTCCATTCTTTATAAATATGTCATTTACATCACGTCAATACATAGCTTTTATTATAAAACTTTAGCACTATCCCTTCAACTCTTTCCAATAAATTTCACTAGTTCAGCTGTACAATTGAGCAGAGAAAGGTTGACCTTTAAGTCAACCTTTCTTACTTTCTTTATCAAACACTGTTTCAACAACCGCAACCCCTAAGGCAACGACTACCTGTGTAACCGTCGTAATGGCGATCGAATGCATCGCATAATGCAAGAGTGAAAGAATCGACCAATTAACTAAAAACCTTATAAATAACGTTCCCCATCTAAGAAAGCTCTCGTTTGTTGCTCCCCTACGCAATAGTAATACAAATGAATTGACTACAACATCCCCTGGAATACCCAGTAAAAAATAAAACAAAACAAACAAAAACAAGCCAAATAGTGAATCATATTGAACTCCTAAAATGTTAAATAAACCTAATAAACCAAAATAATATAGAGCAAACACTACACCAATCGCTAACGTTACTATCACCAATATAGTGCTTACGATTAAGGTTTTCATCCAAAACGATTCGTCCTTAAAAGGAATTTTTTCGTTTCCCACTAAACTCACCTCTTTCATTTCGAAAGAAAAAGGACACTCACCTATTATACGTTTAAGATGAGTGAAAGTTTCTTGTTTTCTAATGGGACAACTGTGTTTTTCTGAGTTCATTTCGCTTCATTAAAAACCACTTTATTTTTTCCCGTTCTTTTTGCTTCGTGTACAAGATTATCTACTTTCTTAAACACTTCTTCTGCATCTTTATTTGATTTTGTCGAAACTCCGACACTAATCGTCGTTTTTAATCCTTCATATTCCCATTGAATGGATTCGACGTTTTTTCGAACTCTTTCCACAATAGAAACAGCCTCATGCAGATTTGTTTCTTTAAACACAATTAGAAATTCCTCTCCACCATACCTTCCAACCTCATCATTTTGTCTTATAGAGGTCTGAATCGTTTCGACGACTTTTTTTAGAACCTCATCGCCAACTAAATAACCTAATGAATCATTTATTAACTTGAAATTATCAATATCAATAAGAGCTACGCCACAATTTTCTTTTTCTGAATTTAAGATTTCAAATATTCGTTTTCGATTATATACACCTGTTAAACCATCTGTTATCGACTGAATGTATAGTTCATTTTTTAATAGATTCACTTTTTTATTTTCCTTGCGCTTTAAAATAAACGCCCGTAATAAGATAATAATTCCGAATACAAATATTACTAAGACCGTTCTTTGCCAAAAGATTTGTTGCTTTTGTGCTTCTTGCAACATCGTAAGAGTTGAAATACGGTCAGTTAAATCCTTTTCTGTAAAACTTCTCATCTTTGATGTCACTTCATCTATATTTTTTAAAACATCTGGATTCTCATCCATTTCAGCTATCCCCATAAATAAATCTGCAGCTTGAAGATAATCACCATTATCATAATGCGCCTTAGCTAGTAAAAAGTGAATCGTTCTCTCTGGATCAAAAGCTTTAGGTACATGGTTGATACTTTTAATTAGCGCTTCACTTTTTTCATAGCTAGTAACAGCATTTTGATGTTCTGTAAACTGTTGTTCGATTTGACCTTTTAAAATATATAAAAGAGCGACCATTCCAGTTTTGTTATAACGTTTGTCTGCTTGTTTAATGAGTTTATCTATTTCTAAAACGATTTCATCACTATCCTTATTTTCTACTAACTGACTTTTAGTTAATAGTAGAGAGGCTTCTGTCATGATGTTAACATTTATTACCTCTCCACTATCGACCGCTCCAAACAATGTTAACGCTTCTTCATAATACGTTTCGGCCGTTTCGAATTCCTGATAAGAATAAGAAATATGCCCTATTATCGCATAATAGATTCCTTGATAGAATGTATTGTCCTGTTCATGTGCTAAAAGCAACATATAATCTAAAAGCTCTGCCGCTTTATCGTCATTAGCAATATAATAAAAAGCAAGTCCAATCGTGTTATAGGCAAACATTTCTGTTTCAACATCTTCATTTTGCTTTGCTAATTGTAGTAATTGATTTCCATACTCTACTAGGCTTCCACTATCAGCATATACATCATTGAGTAACACCAATTGTTTTAATACCGCAATGGCTAAGTCGATTTGGTTTGTGTCCATACTCCTCGCTAATGCTTTTTCAAAGCTTATATAAGCTTCGTTATAATCATTATTTATAACTTGCACAATACCGTTAAGATAGTAATACATCCCGGTATTTGTTTGTTTTATCTGTTTTTTATGAAGGTTAAAATACTCTATTATTTCTTTATATTCTTCATCTTTAACGAGCTGTTGTTCGATCTCCTCGATTGTCCACTCTTTTGTAGCAGCTGATTCATAAGATAAAGGAAATAATAGAAAAGTCAAAATGAAAATAATTAGACATTTAAAAGTTAAAATTTGTTTATTCACAGTCCTCATCCTTTTGTTTTATGACAAAACTATCAATCTATCTTTTTTTCAAAATGCCGAACTACGAAAACAAGTGGACTTATCTACAGTTGTTCTAAATAAAGTTCAAACTCCTTACTTGAAACAGGTTTTAAAAACAAATAGCCTTGTCCATAACCACAGTTATAATGAGCTAATGCTTTTACTTGTTGCTCCGATTCTACCCCTTCTGCTACAACCTTGAGGTTTAAATTCAGTCCGAGGTCTATAATCGTCTTCACCATGGAGTCATTCGTTTGACTCATAAGATCATCGATAAATATTTTATCTATTTTAATCGTATCAATTGGTAGTTCTCTCAAAATGTGCAAGGAAGAGTATCCTTTTCCAAAGTCATCAATGGCCGTTTTCACACCCATTTCTTTTAACCCTTTTATGACTTGAAGAGATTCATCGACATTTTGTAATATACTTTCTGTTATCTCTAGTTCCAAAAAAGCGGGGTGAAGTTTTGTCTCTTCTAACACAACTTTTACTGTATTGACAAAATTACCTGTTTGAAATTGCCGAACGGACACATTTACCGATACACAAAGAGGAGGGAATCCTTTTTCTTGCCATTGTTTGTTTTGCATACAAGCTGTCTTTAACACCCATTCACCGATGGCTACTATTTGTCCTGTTTCTTCAGCAATCGGAATGAATTCAAGTGGAGAAATCATTCCTAATACTGGGTGATTCCAACGTAACAATGCTTCCATCCCAACCATTTCTCGGCTGTTTAATTCTACTTTTGGTTGATAAAACAGAGACAGTTCTTTTTTTTCAATTGCTTTATGCAATTCATTTTCTAAGACCATTCGACGCGTCATTTTTTCATTTAGTTGTAAATCAAAAAATTGATAATTGTTTCTCCCTTTGTTTTTGGCCAAATACATCGCCGTGTCTGCTGCTTTTAATAAAGCTTCACTCGACTGGCCATTTTCAGGATACAAACTAATCCCAATACTCGGCGTAATCTTAACTTCATGATGTCCTAATGAAAAAGGCTGCTTAAATTCGTTTATAATTGTTTCCGCTAAAGCAATACTTTGTACTTTTGTTGCATCAGTGAGAACGAGAACAAACTCATCCCCCCCAAGTCGGTAAACAGTACTCTCTTTGCTCGCAGTTTGTTTTAAACGTTCAGATGCTTTAATTAATAATTGGTCACCAATATCATGTCCTAACGTGTCATTAACGTGTTTAAATCGATCTAAGTCTAATAATAAAACAGCGACACTAGTATTTAGCGTCTTCGCCTTTTCAACAAAACAGTCCACTTCGATTTGGAAACTGGACCGATTTTTTAGTTCAGTTAATCCATCATGATAAGCCATATGACGATATTCCTTCATTAACACATCATTTTTCTTCATAATGACAAGTTGCCTGCCAATAATCATAATAAAGACGATGGCTAACCCTATCCCCATTGGAGTTATCATCCACTCTGCTTCAAATATAAAGATAATGACAAGTAAAATACTAATAACATAAGGAAACCATCTTTCTTTTCCTTCGATATAATCTTCATTAGTAGCAATAGGTGAATTGAGATTTTGTTGAGCAACTAAACCAGCTAAACCAAAAAATAAGAGGGCAATTGTCCAAAATGGGTCCAACCAACTCCCCATTTGGTAATTCTCAATATAAATTAAATATCCAGATATAAAGTCTACAATAATTTGAAAAAGAAAACCGATATTAATGAACAATAAGGTTTGCCTCTCATTACTATATTTAGATAAAAAGTGAAGGCAAATAATTATAAATAACATACTTAAACTAAATATAGGATAAGCTAACCCCATCACAGTTAAAAGCATTGAATTCTCAGAAAGAAGAAGAACAGGTGCTATTAAAAAGTGAACAACAACCGAAATAGCCACTGTAATAAAAATACATACATTAAATAAATAAGTTTTTATTGCAAAAGTAAAGTTGATCATCATTTTGTATACTAATGCAACTAAAAACACAAGATACGTAATCATCCAACAAAGGGCAGAAGAGTCTGGAAAAAGGGAATTGTTCGTTTCAATAAAGGATAATAGCCATATGATATTTCCAATTAAGTAAATGACAATTCCTATCCATAAAAGCAACCAAAAATATCGATTTTTGCTTTTATCCTTATAAAAAGCAGGGAATATCCAAAATAAACTAATGACACCTGCAATAATTGGAAATAGAATCGATCCTACCCCTTTAAACCAATCATTATCATTAAAAATAATAAGCCAACCATAATAAATAGCAATCATTGAAATGATATAAACGAAGGCAGCTTTATTTTTTTGTAGCATTATAATCTCACTCCGATCTCGTAGTGGAGTATGAAGGTACTAAATTCTTCTAGAATAAGTTTTCAAAGCTTCACTGCTATACCAAAAAGGTTATTTCCAAATGGAAATAACCTTTTTTCTCAAGTCATTCCTTTGGTAACTCAGCCACCATAGCTTCCCTTAGGCCTGTAGTTTTGCGTCCCTATTTTTCAATAAGTTTGCCATTTCAGTGAAATTGTGTTTTTCCATACTTGTAGTTCAATCATATCATTACTCAGGTATGATTAATAGTAAAATAATACTACGAATCAAAATTCCTAACTGGTACTTTTTACCTCATTCCGAATGTATGAATACATCATATCCACGTAAAAAGGGAGACGCAACTAAAAACCGTTACGTCTCCCTTTCCTTATCTTCGATTTCTAAATATCATGATAAACTTGATTAACTGAAACACTGCCATTGCCGTACTTGCGACATATGTTAGTGCAGCAGCATTTAACACTTTACCGATTCCTTTCTCTTCTTGGTTTGTTATTAAACCTAGCTGGAGCAATTTTGTTCTTGCCCTTCGACTTGCATCAAATTCTACTGGAAGCGTTACAACTTGGAATAGCACCGCACCAGAAAAGAGCAAAATTCCGATGCCAATTAAGTTTGTTAGTTCTAAGAGAAAACCCGCAATAAATAACATCGGCGCTAGCTGAGAACCCAAATTTGCGAGTGGAAACAAACGATGGCGCAATACGAGCATGCCATATTTTGTATCATCTTGAATGGCATGTCCTACTTCATGGGCTGCAACAGCTAAAGCTGAAATGGACGTTCCTTGATAGACACCGTCAGATAAACGGACGGTTTTAGCTGAAGGATCATAGTGATCACTTAGCGTTCCACCTTTTGAAAATTCAACTTTCACATTTGTTAATCCTTCTTGATCGAGAATATACCTTGCGACGTCAGCACCTGTCATATTCGATGAAGCTCGAACATTGGACCATTGCTGGAAGTTGCCTTTCACTTTTGTTTGTGCCCACATGGCTAAACCTAACGCAAGAAATATAAGGATGTCCATTGGATGAAAGAACATATGAAATTTTTCCTCCTCTACCTATGCTGTGGTCTTCTACAACATTCTGCTTGAACACCGAGCTGTTGTAGCTGCGAAATAATATCAGTAACGGTTTTTCTTCCCAATAAAGATTGGGTTTGTGTTTTTGGATTCGTTTCTTCTGATTTTGTTAGGATTCCTTTTTTTATCAAAGCTAACCCCTCTTTCCAACAGACTGTCCACGATTTATCCCCTTTATTATATTTTTTCAATATGAACTCAATATGAACCGGAAAAGAAAAAAACTCCTCTAATTAAAAGAGAAGTTTTCATGATTATCATTCATCGATAAACTCAATTTTTTCTAACAACAATCCACAAGCTTCAGCCATATATCCCGCTTGATTTCTTTCCTTTGATTGTAAAATTGCTGGGATGCTTTCTGCCTCAACCTCACTTAACCCTACTTTAATCAACGTCCCTACCATTTTTCTAACCATATTATAAAGGAAACCATTTCCACTTACTCTAATGAGAATAAAGCCACCTTCTTCTTGAATATCAATCCCATATACTTCACGAACCATCGTTTTTTTCTTCGACTTTGCATTTGAAAAAGCTGTGAAATCATGTTCCCCTATGAAAAAATTAGCTGCATTTTTCATTTTCGATATATCCAGTTTTTCATTCACATGCATACTATACTTTCGTATAAAAGGGTGGGGATGATCTTTATTCCAAATTTTATAAACATACGTTTTCTGTTTCGTATGATACCGTGCATGAAAACGTTCCGAAGCTTCTTCTACGTCGGTAACACTAATGTCTTGAGGTAAATACCGGTTTACATATGCTTTTATTTCTGCCGGAGACGTTTGATAGTTTGTTTTAACATTTGCGACTTGATGTAACGCATGAACACCTGCATCTGTTCGGCTACTTCCAATAATCTCAATCTTTTCCCCGGTCATTTCCGTTAATACTTGCTCGATTTTACCTTGTATTGTACTTTCATTATTTCCTAATCGCTGCCAACCTTTATATCGACTTCCATCGTATTGAATGGTGAGCTTATAATTTTTCATATTCTCTTCTCCTTTATTGCTTCTCACTCTATCATATCAAAAATTACGATACACCATACATTTATGCACGTAAAGAAATACGAGGGAGCATCTTTTCGTTTCAAGCGAAGTATGGAGCCCTGCCCGCTTTTGACAGTGAACCCCAAGTGCTCTTCTTAGGGTGAAACGTGCAGGTGCGCAGCCTTCGTTCTTCTAGAATAAGCTTTCAAAGCTTCACTGCTATACCAAAATTTTTTTGCTCCCTCATTTGTCTCATTTTTGCGGTCAGAGCAGCCGTTATTTGTGAACATGATACGATTTTCCGTTTGTTAGCGGCCACAGGAGCGCTTATTCACGCAAAAGCCACTCTATTCCTAGCGATATATTATGATTAACTGCTCCTGTGGCCGCCAACGTTCCAAAACGCTAGCCATGTTCACAGATAACGGTTTTCATGGCCGCTTACTTGCGATAAACCCGCCCCAAGTGTCGCTTGGGTCTTGTCGTTTCAAGCGAAGTGCAGACCTTCGCTCATCTAAAATATGCTTTCAAAGCTTCACTGCTATACGAAAATTTTTATGCTTTCTTATATGTTTAAAAATCCCTCGATGGCCGTCGAGGGATTTAGGAGGAGTTTTACTACTTTGTTTTCAAATGAAGAAAGTTACCTATGCTTTACCTGCTTATGTCTATTGATGAACGACTGGAGTATACTCACCTCCCAAAGTTGTTTTAGGTAAAAAAAGTTTACCTAAGGAAAAAATAACATGAGATTCACCCTTTTGTCAACAGTAATGTAAATTTATAACAACCTTTTCAATGAAACATCCTTGGTATAAGTTGTTGTTATTATTTCACTGGGATATGAATGGTTTCCTTATATTCTTTCACATAATGAAGGCCTTCAATTTGTAATGAGATCGGTGTCATCGTTGTCTCAAAGATAATTGTTCGTTCTTTCCAAATTTGTCCGTCTTCATCTTCTGTTTCGATTTGTTGTTTCGTCGTTAGCACAGGAACACTAACATCGTCTGCTTGCAAATATACACCATCAAGCAATACATTTTCTTCAGTGGCAATTCTCATTTCCACTTTATCATCAAACTTTGTAATCTCTTTAATCCATAGCTTTTTATTCCCTATGTCAATCGGAGTATCGTTAACATTGGCAAGTGTTATTGTTTTATCGACAACGTGATAACCAACAAACTCATGAAGTTTAAGTTCTAGTGTTTGACTATCTTTTGGAATGACATCAAACTTCACTTCAATCTCACTTCCAAATAAGGAAGAGGTTATCCCTGCACCGATAGCACCGATTTCTTTTCCGTCTGCTTCAAGCTGAATTCCATTAAATCCATACGGAATTCGATCAAAGTTTTCAACATTCATCTTTCCATTCACAATCGTCATTGTCGGCGTGGCTACAATAGACTCAAATGTTATTGTGCCTTTATCCACTTTTACTTTTTTGTTAATTGAACGTTTAAATATCGTTTGTAATGCTTCATTTGGGTTATATGGAAATGTCACTGTGCCCTCATTTGTCTCAATGTAACCACCTTTATCGGAGTAATGTAAAGTTAATTTTTTCGCAAACGGACTCACCGCTTCAAAATCCATTACTCCTTTTACTTCTGTTTCGTCATCACTTAATAATGACGTTCCGCTAATTACTGTTGAATCAGTTAAAAAACCTGTGATTTTATAAGGGTGAAAATGAGGGTGTCCCATCTCATCAAGGCCATTTTCATTCATTAATGTATAGTACATGACAAGACGATTTGCATCCGATATAATGCCATCAATTGTGAAAGTCGTGCCGTCTTGTAGTTCTATTTTTTTATCAATCAATTGCCCCATTTCCTCATCATTTAATTGCTTCAATGTTGTTGTTTCAACTTCTTCAAACCCTAATATTTTTTTACTATAGTAGGCAACTGCATTGAAATTATAGCCAAAAAGAATGGTGAAAATAAAAATAATGGAAGCAGCTTTCCATACTATTGAGCGGTTTCGTTTTTTCTTTTTCCCTTCGAGTGTTTTTCTTACTTGTGCTTCAAAATTTTCTGGCGCTTTTAGTTGTTGAATGTTTTTCCGCTCATATTCAAGTTCCTTTTCAATATTATTCACCGTTCTCACCTCCATAAAAACTTCTGAGCTTTTTTAACCCTTGAAAGACCCTTGACTTTACAGTACCAACTGACACATTTGTTAACTGTGCAATCGACTCATAATCCAAATCGAGTAAATACTTTAATTTAATCGCTTCAGCTTGATCTTCGTTCACGAGTTGAAGCAATTGCAAAATATCCAAATGTTCGTCAGTAGATTGATATGGGTTTACACTCGGTGCATTTGCTACTTGCTCTTCTGTATACTGTTGCCAGTCTTCTACAAGTACTACTTTCTTTCGTCTCCGTAATAGTGAGCGACAGCTATTTACTAATATCGTCTTACTCCAGCTGTAAAACCGCTCTTCTTTTTTCAGTTGATTGATTTTTTCAAAAACAATGACCGTCATCTCTTCGATGGCATCCATGGCGTCATACTGATTCCCCATATACGTATAAGCTAGTTTATAATAATCATCTTTTTGTTCCATTATGAGTTGAAGTAATGCTTCTTTATTTCCTTTTTTCGCTTTCTTCACTAGTCGTGTCACATTCATGGTTTCACCTCTCTTACTAATAAGAGTTTCTACCCTCTCAAAAAGTTCATTGCGTTTTCATTTTTTTAAACGAATTTTATCAAGAACAAATAATGCTCCTTCTTTCCTGCTTCCTATTTTTTCAAAAATGCCTTATATTCATTACTATAATCATAGTTTTCAGCTGAAAGCTACGGGAAAATATTTGGAGGTCTATACTATGTCCATACAATTGCAACAACTCGCGCAAACCGTTGTCACCTATTCCATTAACGTTCAACCTGGAGAAAATGTGTATATTCACGCACTCGATTTAAAAGACACAGATGTGTTACTACCGTTTATCGAAGAAATTTATAAAGCAGGTGGTCATGTTTTTGTTGATATCTCAAACTATCAGTTAAATCGAAAAATGATGCTACTTGGCTCTGAAGAACAATTTACGCTTGATGCTAAATTCAAACTAGAGAAAGTAAAAGAAATGGATGCGATTATTTTTTTATTAGGGGAAGATAATGTTTCTGAATATGCAGATGTTCCTGCTGAAAAAAGAAATCGTTTTCGCCAAGCATACAAAGCAGTTAGTGATGAAGAAGTAAAAAAGAAATGGGTCGTCTTTAACTATCCAACAAAGGCGTATGCCCAACTTGCCGGGATGAGTACAGAGGCATATACGAATTTTGTGTATGAAACATGCACAGCAGACTATAGCAAATTATCAAAAGCGATGAATGCGCTTGTTGAATTAATGGAGAAGACAGACAACGTTCGTATAGTAGCACCAAACACTGATTTACAATTTTCCATTAAAGGAATACCAGCGATAAAGTGTGATGGAAAAGTGAATTTACCCGATGGTGAAGTCTTCACAGCCCCTATTAAAGATTCTGTTAACGGAACGATATCCTTTAATACGAAAGCGATGTATAGTGGCCAAACGTTTGATAATGTTCAACTTACATTTAAAGACGGAAAAGTAATTGATTGCACAAACGATCAAAGGTTAATAGACTTATTAGATAGTGATGAAGGTTCACGTTATTTAGGGGAATTTGCAATTGGATTAAATCCACATATTAATAACATCATGAACGATATCGGCTTTGATGAGAAAATCAACGGGAGTGTTCATTTTGCCTTAGGCGATGCTTATGAAGATGCCGATAATGGGAATAAGTCCAGTATTCATTGGGATATTGTTTTATTATTAAAACCTGAATTTGGCGGTGGCGAGATTTATTTTGACGATAGACTCATCAGTAAAGATGGACGCTTTGTCGTTGAGGAACTGTTAGGATTAAATCCTGAAGCACTGAGGTAAAAAAGGATGCTCAATTGAATGAATTGAGCACCTGACTATATATTTTCAATTTTTACGGACATCTGTTCCGCTACTTTAACAATATATCCTATTTTGTTTATGCTATCGGACATTAGTTCCGTTACATTACCAATTCTGAAGACTTTTGTCGCTGTTTTGAACGAATAACGGAACATAAGTCCGAACAAAAAGTAAAAAGCTCAAATTTCAAGGGATTAGCGGAATAGATGTCCGTTAACGTCAGCTATAGGGCTCTCACCTCTACTCAACTAACCGACTCGACTTCGACTTTTCATATGTCTCTTGAATCCTTGCTGCTAATAGAGGCTTCAATAAACAGCCAACGATTATTGCAAGCACCCAAAAGCAGGAAAGAGCGAAAAGGTTTTTCCAAACAAGCGCAGGAATAATCCCCCCAACCGCTTCACGTAACAAGTTAATTGCATATGCGAATGGCATAAAAGGATGAATGAGTTGATAAAACGGTGGAGCTACTTCAATTGGAAACGTTCCTCCCCCACTCGATAATTGAAGAACTAGGAGAACTATCGCCAATGCCTTTCCGATATTCCCTAATATGGAGGCAAGAGTGTACACAATGGTCATAAATACAATGGCGATTACAACAGAAAAGACGATTAATAAAAACGGGTGTGCGGCGTAAATACCGAGTATTGTTAAATTCCCAATACTTACACAAAGTCCTTGTAACATACCGACGATGAGAAATAAAATCATCCGACCAAAATAGATTTGACGTAACGTATAATGCTCTCGAATATCTGCTTTATGAAGATTTGTACTAATTAAATTTGATAGCAATAATGCTCCTACCCAAAGACTTAGTGTCGTATAAAAAGGAACATTGGCGGACCCATAATTCGGAATGGGAAATAACTCTTCTTCTATTAAATCAACTGGACTTGCAAAAAATTCACTTTCTTCATCCAAATCATTTCGAAGAGCTGTAATGATTTGATTAATACGGTCATCTTTTTCAATTTCTCGGATTCTATCGGCAGCATCACCAATGTTTTCTTCCATTTCAGGTAACTGTTTTCGACTAAAATCCGCTAGCTCTTTGATAGAATCTTGAAAAACAGGGACATTCTCTTCGACTATTTTCGCTAATCTAGCATAATTTTTCTCGATACGAGGAACATCTTCTTTTAATAAATCTGACACTTGTTTAATATGGCCTTCAAGAACAGGCAAATCATTTTTGACAAACGTACTTAATGACTCAATGACATCAATAACAACAGGGATATCCTGTTCTATTCTTTCTGTCATTTCAGTTATTTTCTTCTCAATCTCTGGAAAATCATGTAGCAGCTCTCGAATGGTTTCTTCTCCAGCTATTGTTATTTTTTCTGCATGTAATAATACGGTTTCTATATTTTGAATTTGGTGATGTGCATCTTCAACTGATAGTTGAGCTTTTGATAAATTTGCTTGTGCTTGTTCAACCGCCCTTTCTATCGTTTGAACTCCTTCATTTGTTAAAGTCATATAAAGTTCATTCGAACGTTTCTCTATTTGCTTCACCTTATCTTGAGCTTGTTTAAGCCGGTCTGTTCCTATTGGTTCACCTGATTCCATTCGAGCAAGAATGAATGCGACGTCATGTTGTGCACGAACAAGAACATCTTTCATTCGTGTTAAACCTTCAATGACTGTGACTAACCCTTCATCATTTGTTAATTCATATAATTTCGTATACATCTCAATGGCGCTTTCCATAGCGCTGATATGGGATTGTAACTCCTCGTTTAGTCGACGTAAAGCTTCGATAGCCTCTTCTGCTTTTTCTTCGTCTTCTAACAATGTAAGTGTCTGTTCAAGTGATGATGCAGTTTGATTGATAAATAATAGTTGTTGGGCTAATGTGTCAACAACTGGGGGCGCCACACTACTTACCTCATTTGCAAACGTATCAAGGGCCTCCATGTAATCTTGGATGAGTGTAGATCGCTGTTCAACGTCTGGTAAGCTGTCTAGTATAGCTGTAATTGTTTCTTGGGCGAGACTTGTTTTCTCTAAAGCCTCTTGCAATGAATCTGAGATTTGTGAGAAATGTTCATTAATTTGATTTAGCTCTCCAACAGCTTGCTCAATTTCAGGAATGGCTTCTTCTAATTGAAGGATTCCGTCACCAATTCTATTTATTCGTGGAAACTGTTGCTCAAGCTTGTATATATGTTCGGCTCCATCATAAATTTGAGGAAATACATCTTCAAGTGCTAATAATTGCTCCACACTTTTTTCAACTTGCTCCCAATCCTCATCAAGAGCAATAACCCATTGGCCAAATTCATTCACTTCAGGAAGTCGTTCTTCTAAAGAATAAACGATTTGTTTCATTTTCCGAAACGTAGGCAGTTCTTCTTCAAGCTTTACTCCAAGCTTGTCAAACTCTTGAAAAATCACTTTTGATGTTTCCACTCTGAATTGGTCATTGATTTCTTTCACAATGGTTGATGCTCCAGCCGATGTCATTTTCGGCGCAATCGCATTGACCTTTTCATTAACTTCATACAGCACTTCCGCTTGAACAGGAGTTCCTTCTAAAACTTGAACTAAGTCATGAGAAAAAGTTTCATTGATGTAAATACTTGCATAGTAATCTCCATATCGAACTCCTTTTTCTGCCTCTTCTCTAGACACAAATTTCCAGCCTAAGTTTTCATTTTCTGAAAGATTTTCAATAAGTTCTTCTCCGATATTAATATATGTGTCATCTATTTCTGTTCCGATGTCTTCGTTCACTACCGCAACCTCAACCCCTTGTGTATTGGCATAAGGGTCCCAAGCGGCCCCTAAATTAAACCATGCATACAAGGAAGGTAGAATCGCTAACCCAATCAGCAATATACCGACGAGTGGGACTCGTTTAATATTTAGAAGATCTTGCTTGAAAATACTCCAGATGTTTTTCATTTTTCCCTCCAGTTTTAAATCATGACTTTCTTTTACCTTGTCTCTTTTACACTATATCGTTTAAATGAGTAATTATGACTGATTTAGTTTTTTGGTCATAATAATAGTAAAAAAGAGAGACTAACCCTTTATGTCGCTAGTCCATCCATAAAATACATTTCTATTAATCTTGCTACTTCTTCTTTAGGAAGCGGTTCATGCCGTTCTTTCCAATCATTCACTAAGTTAATATACATTTTAAACATAAGGAAAGCCGTAATTTTCGGATTGCATTCCTTCAGTTCTCCTTTTTCAATCGCTTTAATAATACTAGCTTCAATAAAATCACATATTTCTACTTCTAGCGATTGCAGTGCATCGACAACGGCTGGCGTGCCAATTTCTTTTACTTCTTGAAAAAGCTTAATCGTTAATTCATGTTTTTCACGGAATGCAACAACTCCTCCTAATGCTGCACTAAAGTTGCTTATAAATGATGCTTTAGGGTCGATGGATTGTGTTGCCACGTCTCTCATTTGCCTACCAATATCTTCAATGATCGCTTTTAACAGCTCTTCTTTTGTTGAGAAATACGTATAAATTGTTCCTTTTCCAACTTTCGCTATTTTCGCCACTTGATCCATCGTCGTTGCTTTATAACCAAAAAGCGAAAACGATTTTGTTGCTGCTTCTACTATCCATTTCTTTTTCTCATTTTCCATATTCTTTCTCCCTCAGCCGACCAAAAAACTAAAATAGTCATTTCATCTTATAAAGGTAACATAAAAAGAAAATTCACGCAATCCATTATAGAATCTTTCTTCCCTTCTACAAAAACATACCAAGCATGACCGGTGAGCCTTCTCGTGCTATGAACGATGAGGTCTCACCTATGCTTCTGCAGTAGTTTACGTTCATCTCTCCGTTACTACGTACCACAGTATGTTCGATATGGTTGACTTGAATTTGGCGGTAATGTACAAAATTTATCTTCTACTTTCTCATATTCGTATGGTTGTAAAAGAACATCTAATAGCCTCTCCATCACGCTATAGTCATCTTCTTCCACTGCGGCTTCAAGTGCTTCCTCAACACGATAATTTCGGGGAATGACAGCTGGGTTTGATTGCTTCATCGTTTGAATTACAACTTCTTTAGCTTCACCTTGACTGTCTAATCGGTCTTGCCACTTTTTATACCATTGTAAAAAAGAGTCAGATTCTGAAAACGCAAGGTCCTCTTTTTTATCCAAT
Organism: Alkalihalobacillus sp. LMS39; assembly: GCF_022812285.1. Classification (NCBI taxonomy): domain Bacteria; kingdom Bacillati; phylum Bacillota; class Bacilli; order Caryophanales; family Bacillaceae; genus Alkalihalobacillus; species Alkalihalobacillus sp. LMS39. The sequence goes on along the minus strand of NZ_CP093300.1, from coordinate 494,799 downwards.
GTGAGAGTGCGGAACGTATTTGTAAAATCAGCTTGGTGTTGTTGCATCATCGTTAGCAGCTGCTCAATTAGGTCCTTATCCTCTTTTTCCTTAGTGATGATGCCAAGTTTCTTTCTCATTCCTTCAAGCCAGTACTCTTCATAAATATCCATGTATGTTGAGATTTCCTCTTGTGCAATCTTTACAGCTTCTTCTTCATTTTCATGGAACAACGGCAATAATGTTTCTGCAAACCTGGCTAAATTCCAGCCGCCGATAAAAGGCTGATTACCGTATGCATATCGCCCTTGTCTATCGATTGAACTAAAAACCGTCTCAGGATGATACGTATCCATAAAGGCGCAAGGACCATAATCAATGGTTTCCCCACATATCGTCATATTATCGGTATTCATCACACCATGAATAAATCCAACATTCTGCCATTTTGCTATTAAAGCCGCCTGTCGTTTTATCACTTCACGAAGAAATAACACATATCGGTTTTCAGCCGCAATGTCGATAGTCGGATAATGGCGTTGTATCGTATAATCAGCTAATGTTTGCAATTCTTCATGAGTACCCCATTTCGCTGCATACTGAAACGTTCCTACTCTAATATGACTGGCGGCAACACGAGTTAAAATTGCACCGGGCAGCTCAATCTCACGGTATACAGGTTCACCTGTTGTCACAACCGCTAAACTTCGGGTTGTTGGGATTCCGAGAGCATACATTGCTTCACTAATAATGTATTCACGTAACATAGGTCCAAGTGCAGCTCGACCGTCGCCGCCACGGGAATAGGGTGTTCGCCCAGAACCTTTTAATTGGATATCAAAACGCTCCCCTTCTGGTGTTAGTTGTTCACCTAGTAAAATAGCCCGTCCATCTCCTAGCATTGTAAAATGCCCAAATTGATGCCCAGCATAAGCCTGTGCTAATGGTTCAGCTTGTTCGGGAGTTTGGTTTCCAGCAAAAACCTCAAGCGCTTCTTGTCTTTGTAATTCTTCTTCCCTTAACCCTAGTGATTCAGCCAAAGTTGAATTAAGCTTGATTAATGCTGGTGATTGAACCGAATTGGGTTCTAACTTGGAATAAAACGTCCCTGGAAGCTTGGCATAACTATTGTCTAAGTTCCAACCGACTTGATTTGATTGATTATTTGGCATTTTAACTCCTTCTTTACCGTAGTTTTTATTCATTTTTCAATCTTGTTTTATTGTTTACTCCCATTATTGAATTATCCTTCTACCTTGTTGTGTTTCTCTGTTGTCTAATCCTTACGTTTATCATAACAAACTTCAATCAAAATCCAAGAAAATGAACTTTGGCGCGGTTAATTTTCATTAACTCGCGCCATTCATCATTAAAAATATTTTTCCACCATCAGTTCTATTGTCCGTGTCGTTAAAGCTTGTGTTGTTAGCGTTGGATTCACTCCTCCTATTGAATTATAATGAACGCTATTATCAGCAATAAATAAGCGTTTCACTTGGTATGCTTCACATGTCGAATCAACGACATATCCCATTCTCATCGTACTTTCCAAATGGATATATAAATTTGGCGGTAAATCACTTCGATGAATTGATTTTGCCCCCGCTTGTTCTAACATTGTCATTCCTATTTTGACGAGTTCATTTCGCTTCCACTCATCTTGTTTACTTGGTGTATACTTCACAATTGGAACTTGACCATGCTCATCTTTTATATGAGGGTCTAACTCCACCCTGTTATTATATTGAACTTCATCTCCTGTAATAATAAGCAAAGATAAGGAATTACGATAATCATTCATTGCCTCTTTTAATTCAGTTCCAACCAATCTTCCCTGCTCATCTGCTTTTTGTTCACTATGGAATTTATTATAACCCGCTTGGCTAAAGCCATATAACATTTGAGCTGACAATCCTGGACTTTCCCCTAAATTTTCAATCATACCTAATCCAGGATAATCTAACCTCGCTCCTGAAGTATGACCGATAAAAGGATAAACGGAAGGCGTTCCGAGAATTTTCATAAGCTGCTGTTCATCAAATGTCCCGGTAACTGCATCCATATAATGATTTGTTAACCCTCTGCCAACCCAATGATTAAAAGGCAAATCAGAATTCAACCAAAGCCTTGGTGTTTCCACACAGCCAGCAGCCATAATGACAATTTTTGCTTGAACTTCTTCGGTCTCTCCAGTCCATGTATCTCGATATTGCACACCGAATGCTTGCTCCTCCCCGTTAGGCAACTTTTCTGTTAATACTTTTGTCGCAAATGCATTCGGTCTGAACGTAACATTTCCTGTTTTCATCGCTAACGGCACATAACTTACATTTGTGGATCGTTTCGCAGCTTTTTCTACAGAAGGACCGTATGGGCAGCCTTGCCCACAATGTCCACTTAACGTACAGCCTTCCATATGACTTATCTCTTCTAGTGAATAATTTTCATCCATTAAACGTTCATTTGGGGGCAAAATCGCATTCGGTTGTGGTCGATAACCAACTTCTGTCACGTCTAAAGTAGGAATTAACGAAAAGCCCGCCTTTTCCGCCCCATAATAAAACAATTGTTCTTTCGATGTTGTCGGGGCAAATTCCACTGGTAATATTGCTTCTACTTTTTCATAATAAGGAATAAGCTCCTCATAGCGAATCGGCCAATGATTATTAATACTAGCAGGATAAGCTCTTGGACTATTCCCATAATAATGAAGTGTCGTTCCTCCGATTCCAGCTACTTGCCATAATAAGGCTTGATCTGGAATATTTCGATACCATGGTGATCGTCTGCGGTCAGCAGGGCCCCACCGTAATTTACCGGTAATCGGATCGTTCATATCCTGTTCCCGCCTTGTTAAATGACTTCTATATAAATTCACATCTAAGTCATCAGGATCACAACTCGTTTCTGCCCCGCGGACTGAATTAGGATAAGGCCATTTTTTATTCCCATACCAAGGGCCAGCATCAAGAACAATCGTCTTTATACCCAACTCTCCTAGTTCTTTTGCCGCAACAGCACCTCCACCACCAGACCCAATAATAATAACATCATAATGATGACTCATCATTTGCCTCCGTTCTCCCCATCTTCAACAAAAAGCCTCGAAAATCACGGTACCCATATGAAACACCAGGATATTGAGCTTCCATCCAACCGATTGGGAAATATTGTAGTTGTCTTACTTGTGGTGGTTCATCTCTTGTTTTTCCATATGCAGCCCACTCTGAATAAAACCCTAACATCGTTAACCGGTTCAATGCATCAGCCATATACTGAACAAGGCCCGCATTATTATGGTAAGGGTTCGGCAAAAGATACAGATCAATTTCAATATTTTCTAATAAGGACAATGTTCGGATTCGGTCTTTTTTCGAAAGGGTAGCAAACAGTCCTTGATTCTTAGTTTGAGTTTCATTAGACAGATGAGGTAAAAATGAAGCGGCGATATCTAACATTAACGCCGTTGGATATGAAAGAGGAATTCGCGTTTGAAACAGTTGTTGTTGAACTGTAATATAGTGATCCAATGCAAACATAACATATTGATGTATTTGTAAATCTGACGCTCGATATGATTGAGGTTGCCCTCCTGTTATTTTTGAGTCTAGTCTTGTTATAGGAAGAATGGCGTCGACGAGCGCTTTAAACGTCATTTCCGTATATACTTTTTCCGTCACACTTCCAGTCATCTGTCCCTTCACCACCTTTTTGCACTTTATTAGGAAACGTATTATTTGATCGGCAAAAATATGTATCGGACAATCTTAATTGCAGAAAAAGAGACACACAAAAAAACATCAACAATTCTAAAAGAGTTGTTGATGCGTTTTTCTTATAGTTTAAATGAACTTTTTAATGAAACAATTAAATTAAACACAGTGTTATTGGCTGATGTTTCTTTTGGGTCTACATTAAAATATCCGTGTCTAAAAAATTGAAACTTTTCTTGTGGTTTAACATCCTTCATGTTTGGTTCCACAAACCCTTTTAACACTTGTAGGGAGTTTGGATTCACTTGGTCTAAGAATGTTTTTTCCTCTTCAGCTTCTGTCTCTTCTTCGACTTCAGTCGGGTCTTCGCTTAAAATGAGTGGTTCATATAAACGAAACTCTGCCGGAACCGCTTGTGTTGCTTCAACCCAATGCAATGTCCCTTTCACTTTACGACCGGTAAAACCTGTTCCACTTTTTGTTTCTGGGTCATACGTACAATGGATTTCGACGACATTGCCATCTTCATCTTTAATCACATCTTCACACTTAATAAAATAAGCATGCTTTAACCTCACTTCATTTCCAGGAAAAAGTCGGAAATATTTTTTCGGTGGATCTTCCATAAAGTCTTCTTGCTCAATATATATTTCTTTAGAAAACGGAATTTGTCTCGTTCCCATTTCAGGGTTTTCCGGATTAATTTCAGCATCAAGCATTTCTACTTGACCTTCCGGATAGTTCGTAATGACGACTTTTAACGGGCGTAACACTCCCATTGTACGCGGCGCACTCATTTTTAAGTCTTCACGCACAAAATGATCTAACATTTGAGAGTCAACCGTACCTGAACCTTTAGATACTCCTGTTTCTCGAACAAAAGCACGAATTGCATCTGGAGTATATCCTCTGCGACGCAACCCTGAAATCGTTGGCATTCGTGGATCGTCCCATCCATCGACAAAGCCTTCATCTACAAGTTGCTTTAACTTCCGCTTACTCATGACTGCATTTGTAATATTTAAACGGCCAAATTCAATTTGTTGTGGCGTGCTCGACATCTCACATTGTTCAACAATCCAATTATATAATGGGCGTTGGTCTTCAAATTCGGTAGTACAAATCGAATGAGTGACATCCTCTATTGCATCCTCAATCGGATGTGCAAAAGAGTACATTGGATAAATACACCACTCGTCTCCTGTGTTATGATGTGTGGCATGTGAAATACGGTAAATAACAGGATCACGCATATTAATATTTGGGGAATTCATATCAATTTTTGCACGCAATACTTTTTCACCATTTCCAAACTCACCTTTACGCATGCGCTCAAACAAATCTAGATTTTCTTCAATCGTACGATTTCGATATGGACTGTCTTTCCCTGGTTCTGTTAATGTTCCTCGATGTGCACGTATTTCTTCTTGGGACAGGTCATCAACATATGCTTTTCCTTTTTTAATGAGAAGAACCGCTCGTTCATACATCTCTTGGAAATAATTTGATGCGTAAAATAAACCGTCCCATTTATATCCAAGCCATTCCACATCTTCTTTAATGGCATTGACATATTCTACATCTTCCTTTAGCGGGTTTGTGTCATCAAAACGTAAATTTGTTTTTCCATTAAACTCATCCGCTAAGTCAAAATTAATGACAATTGACTTCGCATGCCCAATATGTAAATATCCGTTCGGTTCTGGCGGAAAACGTGTGATGACATGGTTCCGTTTTCCCGATTCTAAATCTTCTTTTATAATATTTCGGATAAAATTTGAAGAATTATGCTCCAACCTTTTTTCACCCTTTCCTATTGTTCTTTTGTGCATGAAATTTCCATTATACACTATATAATAGTCAATATTGTAACACAAGTCCTCGTATGCGCAAGTGAAATCAGGTTTTACGAGGTTTGTTTTCCCACTTTCAATCAGTATGGACGAATCCGCAATTTTCAATCGCTCAAATTAATGTTTCTTTTTTCTAACGGACATCTGTTCCGCTAAATTGGCCAAATCCTCGATTTTTCAAAAGCTATTGGACATCTATTCCGCTATTCCACTAATTTTCGTTGGAATTCACCCATATATTATGAAATAGAGGAACGTATGTCCGATACGATTAAAAAAAGACCGATATTCTGCTATTTAACGGAACAGGTGTCCGAACGGGCCGATAAGTACGACTACTTGCCAAACCGCTTTCGATACCCACATTTTCGACAAAGCTCTTCCACAGCAACTCGTTGTGAAAATCCATCAACGATTGTTTTCGCTCTGTCGCCTTCTATAATATCTGAAAAGGAAGATTGATTGATATTGCCTAGATTAATCACACCTTCTCCATCTAAGCAGCAAGGAATAACGGTTCCGTTTGCTAAAATGCCGGCTTGATTTCGTAAGCCATAACAAAACCCTTTCCCATCATCCTCCTCTTCATGTAAGGCAGGCCATTTAAATTCGATATCTTGATTAATGTAAATTCGCTCCGCAATTTTCACGCCACTACCTGGTACTACTTTTTCTTCTATTTTATATGGAAGATTAAATTCTGTTTCAATCATCTCTAATATTTTTCGGTTTTGTTGTTTGATGACATTTGTCGTATTGTCTGGAGTCAAATTCCATAAACGGAGTGAGAAAATAGTATTTGATTGACTTGTCATTTCTTTTATAAAGGAAAGAATTGAGTTGACATATCCTTCTTTATCCTTTGACCCGGCATGTCCATCAAAGCTGTGCAAAGAAAAATTCATTTGGCGTAAGGCCGGTTTATTGAGCAATTTATGTTTATTTTTTTCTATTAATGTGCCATTTGTTGTAATGTTCACTTTAAAACCTTTTTCATGGCTTATATCTAGAAGCTGATCAATTTTCGGATGGAGAAGTGGCTCTCCTTTTACATGCAAATAAATATAGTCTGTGTATGGTTTAATTTCATCTAACCGTTTTGAGAAATCGGCTACTGATAAAAATTGCTTTTGTCGTTCTGTTGGTGGACAAAAGCTACAGGCAAGATTACAAACACTTGTAATCTCTAAATAAAATTTCTTGAATTTTTTCAACCTATTTTCCTCGCTTCTCGTTCTTTAAATGGTGTTGTCTTTATTAGAGCATACTTCTCCCGACTTGAAAACAACATGTATCTTCCATTGTCACTCTTTTTATTATAGCTACTTCCATAACAAAAGAAAAAGGACCCTTTTCAATAGGTCCCATTACTCCATATCCTTACTCTTTAAAAGACGAAAGCATTTCCATAATCACGTCAATGACAACATCAGGTTTATCAAGGTGAATAAAATGGTCTGCGTCTTCCACTAACATTTCTTTTCCGTTATTTGATAACGATGCCACCTCTTTTTGCATGTTTTTCCACTCAGGGTAGTCTTCATAATCAACGTATAAAACAGAAAGAGGGAGATCACCAAAACCATCCTTTTGTGCATTTTTTACTTGTTCCACTGAAGTTGTCATCATGAAAGTAAGTTCACTCATTTGATCAGCATTATAATAATCTTGATAAAACATGGCAATGGATGCTTTATCTTGTAAAAAATGCTCATGCAGAGGAAGCATATCGATTTCTTCTAGTACTCGTCCTACCCCGACTTCTTTTAAAAATCGGAAAATGTACAATTCTGCTTTTGAAAAGCCACCTTCCATATTTACATTCGATGAATCAACTAATACGATTCCTGCGACATCTTCTTTATATTTATCAGCAAATATTTGGGCAGAAAATCCCCCAAACGAGTGACCAACTAATAAAAATGGACCTTCTTCCCCTGTTACTTCAAGAAGTTTGTGCAAATCATCAGCAATTTGTTCAGCCGTTCGGTCATTATGCGCTAAATCACTCCACCCATACCCTGCTCTATCATAAGAAATGACTCTTGTGTACTTCGCTAGCTCTGCTTGAAGTACTTCCCAATCTTTCGCTGCGGACGGCGTTCCCATCCCTGACTCAAACACCACGGTTGGAAGACCATCTGCATCTCCTCTAGCGACAAGGTGTAATTGATAATCACCGATATCGACTAACTCACCAACTGGAGGATAGTTATCAACTTCGATGGCTGTTGCAATTTGCTGATAGGCAAACCCAATTAACAATAAAATTACGAACCCAAACCCGCTCCATTTCAATATACGTAACATAAACTTTGAAACCGACCGTTCTTTTCCTTGTATTTGAATTGGCTTTTGCATGTTATCACCCTTTGGATATATTTACCACCATTATACATCGAACATAAACTATCCTTTATTATTTTTTTGTTAAAAATTTCAAAAGAAAATAAGTATAGAAGAAAACCCGGAGCGTCTTTCGTTTCAAGCTTACACTGCTACACCAAAATTTTCTTATCTATTAAAAAAAGCATGCCTTTTCAAAGACATACTCCGTTCTTCCATCATCCACCAAAGAAAAAATCAATAACGTTGGATGTTGTTGATGATTGTTTATTATAAAGTTCTGAATATCCACAATTTGTACAATATACAACAAGAAATTTATTATGCTGAACATCAAACATTTTTGAAAGCCCTGTTCCTGTTGTTGCAATTTCCTTCGTTTCCGCTCTAGTACAACCACACTTAATACAACCGCGTTTTTCCATATCGGTCACACCTTTCTAATTTTTTCTAAAGCGTTTAAAAAGACGAGCTTTTTTAATCAACTTGATAAGAATCGCTCCAATCAATGTTATTACAATAAAAGAAACAACAAAATAAATCGGCTGATAAGTAACTCCAAACGCCACTTCATTTTGTAAATAAGAAACTTCATTATATTCGTTTATCACTTCAGGCTTATGGAACATCGTTACTAAAAACCCATAAGCAAGTGTGCTGACAACAAAGACAAAATGTACGATAACAGAAAAGATAGCACCTTGTACCAAAACCTTCACAACAAATGACCTCTTCCTAATTTTTCCTTATTATATACTAGATTGTTTTATATGTAATTAGATAAATAAATAATTAGTCTATAAAATTTTCAGCTAGTATCTATTGTTACTAGACAAATAAACTAGAAAAAATATATTCCTGAATATATGTACTATCGTCCATACACTTTTTACTATTGAACATATAGTATAGTAGTTCTCTTAGTATAGAGAAACTATTTTGACGTTAGAAAGGAGAGTTAAAATGTCTAGTAATTTAGGGCTTGAAAACTTATTGAAGGATCTTCTTGATAAAAAAGACAAAAAGGATGATCGTCGTGTGGAGGACATTCTAAAAAAGCTTCCTCCTAACTATCCAATCGGTGGCGTTTTTGTGAAGGGCAAATTAATTATCGTAGCTTTCTTTTCAAATGTTTGCGACGGTCTTGCCTACTTTTTAGATGAAGAAGGTCAAGTTATTGTATTAGAAGTTGATAAAATCACTGGGATTGCATTCGGTGAAACAGAACTACCCGATTAATTTTTCTTATGTAAAGCAGGGAAGTCATGATTTTCCCTGCTTTCTTTAACATTCAATCCCATCACTCCCCCAATACACTCCATCAATTTTATCCATACTCAAAGATTTAATATTGTCTTCTTCAGAGAAATGCGCAATATTACCTTCTTCATTTACATTTAAAAATCGTGTAACTGGAACAAGAGCCCCATTTAGTAGTACTTCCTGAACTGGATAATTAGGAGGTAATGTTTTAAATAATTCATGAAAAGGGCTTTTTTTACTCGACTGCTTTTCTAGCTTTCCCTTTAATTCAACAATTGTCTTTTCATGGTTTTCATATGCATCTATTAATAATTGAACGAATTCAATCTCCGATAACATCTTTTCTCGTTTTGTTTTCCCTAATTTTTGTACTTCTTGTTCGAAATGCTTTAATATATTCGGGCCATTTTTCCGATTGGATTTGTTCTTTCCTGAATAATACAATGTTTGATTTCCTGTTTTCTCATCAAAAGTGTTTCCTACATACGGCGTGGAAGATGTCATGATTTTCTCCTTTCTATACTAAATTACGTTCTTCATCCCGATATTTTAGTTCACAAAATAGATTTTGTCGTAGTTTACTGTACCTTTCAAAATCATTTCCATTACATACGATAAAGTAAATCAAAGGGAAAGAGGTGAATCAAAATATGAGCCACGGATTTGAATGCCATTCATGTGGTAGATTCCGTCATGATTTTTTCTCTCGTTGTCATTGCGGGTTTGATTTCCGTCATCACCATCGTGACTGTCGAAGTTTATGTGATTGCAAACGACCATGTCACCACCACAGAGACCATCATTGTTGTGATTCCCATCGATGTCATGGGCATCACAGCTTTAAACACGACCGCATCTGTGATGACAGATTTAATGTTCGTCTAAGAGGATTAGATGGTGGATTAGCCTTTAGATTACGCCAGCTAGTAGGCTGTGTTGTTAAGCTTGAAGTGGAATGTGGAGACGAGTGCAATCGATTTAAAGGCATTATTTGTCACGTCGGTCGCGATTTTGTTGAAATTGAAAAAATTGACGATGGTCGTAAACGCAAAAAAGATTGTCATTGTAAGAGCCGATGTAAATGCAAATCCCATAAAGATAATTTCCTAATTGTACCACTTCATGAAATTAAAGTCGTCAAAGTAGACGATGATAAAAAATTCCATCATTATTAAAAGCATAGAGTGTGTGCGCCACATTTGCAGGGAGCACACACTCTTTCCCTACATGTTCTTAATTATTTTTTTCGTTTTTTTATTTTTAACAAAGTAATCTCCTCGACCGGTACAGCCTTTTGCCTTCTCCCTTGACGAAATGTTACCTCGTGAGGCTCCATTCTTATGAATCGACCGATGAACACCCTTTTCTTTGTTTTGACCCTCACTATTCTTTTCTCGAAAAAACAAAGAAATGTTTTTAAATCGATTCCAAAAAAGATTTGAATCAATTCTGGTGATTTGGCAACTGTAGCCCCAAAATCTAACGTAATAGCTCTACGCAAGCAAGGGTCTATTCCAATTAACTCTTGCTTCTCATGGACATCACATAGTTCAGTCGGGCTCTTAATCGAACATACATCTTCTAAACGAATAATTTTGAGGTAGTTCTCATCCTCTAGTAAAACAAAGTCTCTTCCTACAAGGGAAACAATCCCACGAACAAGTAAAGATCTTCTTTGATTTTCTTTTGATACTTCTACTTTAATGACTTTCCCTTTTAAACCTTCAAAAGCTGTACGCAACCGTTCTTGCTCAAGCACACCTTCTTCTTCATTTCCTCTAGTTAGAGCAAGACTTAATAACAATTCATTTGCCTCACTAATTTTTCTTTCTAGCTCTTCTAATTCTTCTTGTGGTAAACACGTATTCGGTGAAGGGAATTTCGGTGTTCGTATTCTTTCTGGACAACATTCTTCCGGGATACAAAAATCATCAGGAGCATCGGCTGGTACGACAGGGGGACAACGAAATTCATCACATTCATGGTCATGACTCATTCTACTCCACCTCCTCTACCATGCATAAGCAGCCTGTAATAGGTGGGAGGTATGGTTGAAGTTTCTCATGGACCCGAATAATCCCCCACATTCCTAATTCAATATCCCAACGAATATTACCCGAACGATACATATAATCACCAGGAAAATTATAAAGTCCTCCAGCTCCACCTACTAAGCGAGCATCTAATTTGTGACCGATAATATTTTGACCTTCCACCGAGCGAAATTTAGAATCGACATCTTCACGGTCTCTTCGCCAGTAATGACCATGGATATGAAACGTATGCGTACGTCTTCGTTCGGCAGGTACGACCAACCTTACAGTAGTCGGTTCACCTGGATACGCTTCAAAAACAGGGGTGGCCGGATCACCAAAAGTAAATGAACTTGCCCAATCTTGAATTGTGAACTGTTCCGTATAGCGATTAATTAATCGTTCTGTACGATAGTTAAAACCACGTGAACCTTGGTCGTACGTATCAAATTCGTCTGGGTCTGTTTCTTCAATTAGTCCGTCTGGCGGATCAACAATGAGCTGTCCTTTCTTATCTAATAGCCTTACACCATCATGCATAAGCAACACAAACTCACGAGTATCTGGAAGTAACGGGTTTTTAATAATAACACTTGTGCCCGAATTCACTGGCTTTAATGTGATAGGGTCTAAATACACTGACCCTTTTGGTTCGGCAATGAATGCACCAAAGGCGCCGTGGTGACGGTGATTTCTTATATCCGCCATATCCCAAAGATTACATGCACCATATGGCTTATCTACATACCAACGATAGGTGATGATTTCTCCTGGCCCTACGGTTTGGTCTGGATTAAAGCCAACCGTTTCCCCACTCGAAGTTCGAATGTCAAAATCAATTAATTGCGGGTGTAGTGAAATCCGAGGAGACGGGGGATAAAATGCTGGTACTTTCACTTCCGGGTAACGATGTACACCGTCTTCTACATGAAATAAGGCTGGATCGAGTCTATTTTCCAACGTGATTTCTACACATTCGTCGACATTTGCTCTTATAACTAACGGTTCCGGATTCACCTTACCTGATAAAATATCATCGACATCTTCTTTTAAAGCAAAAACAATACCGTAAGGATCGTGGTCCCCATATTTGTTGTATTCGATGCATGTTTGAAGTGCCACAACATGATATTTCCTCACAATGGCTCCGTCAGGACATATACATCCATCATCACAAGCTAGTTCTGGAGGCATACCCGTTACTTCTGGGAATACACCACCATCAATAGGGGGTAATGGTCGGTCAGGCAACGGGATTAAATTAGGAACCTCTTTATCATACGCTCGTAATATGCCCCATGTTCCAATCCAAAGATCTTCTACATCTTCAAATGCCCATAAATAATCTCCTGGACGAGGGATAAAGGTTTCAAACGTAAAAGACTCTGATATTCCAAGGTGTTCCTGATTTTTTTCATTAGAATCGACATCCCGACGTGCCTCATTCCAACGAAGGCCATGCGCATTAAAGCTATGACTTTCCTCGTGTGCACCTTGTAGCACCCGGAACCGAATGGGGTCACCGGAATACGCTTGAAGCAGTGGTGTTATTGGATCACCATGAACAGTGGAACTGAATGAATACGCCGGATTACAATGTTTACCTAACCGAAACTGCAATGGTTCATTTTTATAATTCACCCCAAATATACCAGGGTCATCTTGTGAACCAGGAAAAGGTGGTGGTTCAATTGGACATTTATCTTTATCAAACAAAAGCGCAAAGTCATGAATGAACAACGTGTAATCTCGATAATCTGGAATAAGTGGATTTGTTACTGTTACTTGTGTACCATGGTCCACTTCTTCTCCAGTGCATGAATCAAACACACACGAAAACCTCGGAAGGATGTTAATCGATCCGAACAACCCGTGCTGTTGGTGAACAGAGGCAAATAAATGGTCGTGGAAAAATGTTGCTTTAAGCTCAACATCTGCAAACCATTCATAACGAATCGTCTCACCAGGAAGAACACTACTATCATAATTCCAACCTACATTCGCTGCATCTGAAACAAGAACATCAAATTTCACAAAATGAACATGCATTGATGCTTCATAAGTTCGTGTCACTAATTGAAAAGCATCACCATCTAACACATTCGGAAGTTTATTCGTAAAATTAATTCGAATACACGTACCCGCTTCTGCTTGTAACACAAGAGGTTCTGGCTCTTTTTTTCCTGATAACACCGCTTCCACATCTTCATCTAAGACGTAAATCCTTCCTTTTGGGTCATGCCAACCTTCACGATTATATATGATTGGTAGTTCAATCGCAGATACGTTAAATTCTTTAGTAACTGGGTTTCCAATACAAGAATCAACAAAGACCGCACCTGGTCTTGCATTAGGAACAGCCGCATTTTCTTCGAGTACCGTCATTTCTCTTCCACCAATGATTCCTAGTGGTGGTCTTGGTGCTTTACACCCTACTTTACCAGGAATAAAGTTTGGAAAACCTGGTCTCTCTAATGTTGGCTTAGGCGGACATGGTCTATCAGGTAAAGGTTGTAACGGTTTAATAGGTACACCATTTGGATAACATTGACTTCCATCTTGCAACGTGTCAAATATCCGATTAATACTCCACATTCCATCTTCAAAGTGAGGGTATAAATGACAGTGGATGATCACATCTCCTATTGCACCGTGCAAACTTCCTAATCCATAAAACGGTTCAATTGTATAATGGTTTTGCGGACTAATAGCCTGTGAGTCTTTTGTGAATGAATCGACATCTTCTGGGTCGAACAACCATTGGTGAACATGATAATGGAACACATGTGTTTCTTTTACACCACCGTGAACAAGACGAATTTTTACCGGATCACCAACATATCCTCTATATATAGGTGTTGCCGGATCACCAAACACCCATGAATCATGATGAACTTCTTCAGAGTCACAATCAGGACAAACTACACCTTCATCAATTAAGCGGAAACGGTTCGCAAGAGGCTCTGAACGATAATTTATTGCGTGAACCGATTCTGCCGGCTGTCCTGTCATCGGATTTATCCGTTCGTTTCCGGTTAAATCATCGTTTTCCGGTTCATCGTGAAAAAAATAGCCGTATTCTCGAAATGAAGGTAATAGAGGATGATGAATATCAGCTATGGCACCACTATGAATGGGCCCACCTGTCACTGGGTCCGTCCATGTTGAACCTTTATATTGGACAAAGATAGCGCCAAATAGTCCATGAATATTCGTTCCTAAATTTTCTCCATCAAGCGGGTTGGCCACATCAGAAAAATAGTATATCCCTTCTTTATGAACTTTGAGACAATAAACAATTTCTCCACCAGGTAATACCGTTGTATCTGGATTAAATCCAACATTTGCTCCGTCTGAAGTTTTCACATCATAATCTGCTTCTTGGAAATGCATCGAAGAAGGTGTCTTTAATTGATTTTCAAATAATATTTCGACGTCATCGCCAACATTGGCTCGAATTGCTAAAGGTTGGACTAGCTCAACTGGTGTAAATGGATTTTTCTTCACAAGTTCTCTAACTAACTCTTCGTTTTCTTTTAATACATACATTCGTCCATCTGGATCATGATCGCCAAAGTTGTTGTACACAATCCGAATTGGAATGGCAACAACATGGTATCTTCTTAGCATCGTTATTCTTCTCCTTCTGTTATTAGAATGTTGGAATGGTTGGCCATCCATCTCTTTCAACGTAAAAGACATGAATCGTATCAATATGGATTTCCCAAATACGATTTTCCAATTGTTCGATATGGGTTGTGTCTACATCAAGAATTAACTGATCACCAATGACATCAATGATGATTCCGATATACATAAACGGAAATTGTGGCACTAAAATAAAAACACGGTTTCCGATATTTTCTCTAAAATGGTCCGCTAATGCTTCTGTACGGTTGTCATGTTCAATTTGGCCAAAATTGGGCATTGTCATGAAAAACTCTCCTTTCCAAAATTTAAGTTAACGGAATGACCGTTCTAGGATCAAACCTTGTCACACCTACTATTCTCTCTATTGGAAAACTGAGTGGAGTAGGGAATTCGTAAAAAGGAGCATTCGGCATTTTAATAATGACATTTGTCAATGTGATAAAACCAAATGTCACTTCAATGATTCTACCTGTAAAAATAGGCCGAAACGTTTGACCTAAAATATTGAGTTGATGACTTTCAAGTACGATAAGGACATCTTCATCTACAAGGTCTCGTATTAATAGCGGATCACACTTCGCTATGCCCTTCTCTTCTTCAAGAGGAGTAATCGTCACTTTTTTTTCATGCTGTTCCTTTGATTCTCTATCCATTGTTATCCTCCTTACGAATATGGCTCTTACTTCTCAAAAATCCTATCAACATCGTTGAAAGCCGGATTGATTTTAATACCTTGATTTCTGAAAGTGGTATTTGCCCCCTTCGTTTTAGTTCAACAATGCCATCTTTTGACTGAACAATCTTTCCGGAATACGTCGTGTCTTGTGTAATGACTTTGACATTTGTCCCTTTCCATGTTTGTAAGTTCGTTTCTAACGTTTCTTCAAAAAACTGCTGAAGTAATACGTCTTTACTTATAACCGTCTCACTAAATCGCGTGATCAATTTATTCCGTAACTCCTCATCATACACAAAATGCTGATGGGTCGATGACACTTCTGGTAATCCGTATGGCACATTCGCAGATTCAATGTTTGTGTAAGGCAACCATATTCGGTCTTTTAAAGTTGTTAAGGTCACAAAATCTCTGCCTATCGTGTTCACTTTCCCAACGATATGAATTGGATTGTTTCGGTCCGAATGAATAAAAACTTCGACTTGTTGGTTACGCTTATGTTTAAAAAATTTTCTAAGAATCAATTCTTTTTTTTTGTCCGGTAATGCTTTGCTTAACTGGAATAAATTCGAACGGTGAATATGTTGTTGAACAAGCTTTAATTCTTCTGCAGGTAAATCACTACCGGGTGAGGAAAGACCTTCACCATTTTTTAAACGAACCAAGTTTTCCGAACTTTCATTGACTTTCTCCTTATTCCTTTGCTCCCACAACTTTTCTACGTATTCATCCAATCTGATATCGGATTGTTTCATCCATTTATCTCCCTCCCTATCACTTCTTACTAACTAAACATATGACCGATTGTATTTTTTAGGAATTAAATTGAAAAATTTGGGCAAAGGAATAATCTATATTTTTTAACTGGAAAAATATTCTTCTAAATGACTTGTTATTTCATATTTTATTACTGGAGGTGTTTTCATGGTTGGAACAATCTTATGGGTTTTGTTTTATGTAAACTTCATCGTAGCTGGCCTAACATACCAATATTTATTCAAGAAGCGTAAATTAATTGGTTATCATTTAGGAATGAATGTAGCAATGACTCCTACTGGCATTATCTCTATTGCATCGGGGTTAATTTTGATTTACCACTTTCCTTTCCAATTTACAGAGATGACAATACTTACAACGATTATCGGAATCGCAATAGGTGTATTGTTCGGTTCATTAGTTGAATATCAAACCGTGATTATGGGGGTAACTAGTGGGGTGATGAGTGGAATAATGGCTCCAATGATTGGGGATATGGCTCAGCACAGTCTTATTCTTATTGGCTTTACTCAATCTCTCGTCTTTCTACTGTTGGGGATGCTTTGTTATTCTATGAAGGTGTAACGATTTCAATGACTTTTCGTTTATGAGGTGAGGCTTTGGGTAAGAGGATGTTTTTACTCGTTTTCTTTTTTCTTTTTTTCATGGCTTTCATTCCTAGTCATGTTTCATCCCAACCAATACTTGAGGAGACCTTTCCTAGTCCTAATTCCGTCCTCAAGGAACCATTAGATAATATTTCTCTCACTTTTTCTGAACCTATTCGCTTGGAGTCCAGTTCTATACAACTTTTCACAGAAAAAGGGGATAGTGTCTTAGGGGAATTGGTATGTACAGAGCTGACCAAGCTTGTACTTTTTGTTCCCAATTTAGATGAGGGGAAATACAAAGTTCAATGGGAAGTCACATTTTATAATGAGCATACTATGAATGGTTCGCATCATTTTTCAATTCAATCTACAACCGAACAAGTGTCACAGCAAGTCCCTAGCCAGACTAGCCTTTCCGTTATTAAAATAGTTGAATTGTTCGCATTTGTAGTACTAATTGGTTTATATTTTTTTATACATTGGCTTGCAGATAAAAATACATCTCCACTACTCCTACACCCGTTTAGCAAAAAAATCGAGGTATCGATTTACAGCTTTATTTTCTTTCTTTATTTTGTCAAAAGTTTTCAAGTTTTCATTCCTCATTTAACAATTGATTCTTGGTTAACCTTTGTCCCTATGCTTCGACCATTGTTTGTTGCTGGATTTTTATTTTTCATTATCCGTAACTTTCACAAATCATTTGCTCTTATAATGGTCATACTGTTACTCTTCACATTTTCACTTACTAGTCATTCCTTTTCTGTTAACCAAACCCTATCCCATAGTGTCCATTTAGTCGCAGCTTCTGTTTGGGTAGGTGGATTGCTCTCCTTGCTCGTTTATTCCTTTACTCGTGAACCATCTTATGTTCGAATGCAACTGATCCATAAATGCATCCAGCGGTTTTTCATTGTTTCTTTCATTCTTTTTGTTGTTGTCATCTTCTCCGGCTTAATCATGAGCTTCACTTATATTGAAAGCGTGAATCTGCTTACTACAACTCCCTATGGAAAATGGTTGTTAGCAAAGCTAATTGTAACCGTGATGATATTACTCATCACTTGTTTTCACACATTCGTATGGGTTCCATTATTACGAGACTCAGTCAATTTTTCAGATAAGCATAATCATTTACGAAAGCTACTGTTTCTACTACGAATTGAGTTCGTTTTTTTACTTATCCTTGTTATCCTTTCAGGCTTCCTCTCCACTACGACTACTCCAGATAAAACGGAACTTCACTGGAACGATCACGAACATCGGCATCACAATCATTAAGGCAATCCGAATATTCTACATTTTTTATATCTAAGCGGATCTATCATCATTCTAAAAAGAAGGGCACTTAACAATGTGCCCTTCTTGAAGTTCTACTTAATAACGGAATTTTTTTCTATCATCTTCAATAGCAACGGCATCCGCATCAGCAAATGCTTTATTTCGGTTTTTCGCAAATGATTCTGCATCTACTGTTACGTTTACTACCGCGTTTCCGCTATTTTCTATCACCGCGTTTGCTTTATTCACATTTACGTTTTGGTCTTTTAAGAAGTTTTCGTTTTGACTTTTTGCTCTGCTATCGCTAGCACTTAATACAAAGTTTTCATTCTCTGCATTTGTGTCAATCGTATCCACATCATCAACAAACTGTTCTCTAAATTTGCTCATTCTCTCCCCTCCTTTCTTTACTTTTACTATATGAAGCAAAAATGATACTGTGTAGACAAGTTACTGAATACACTTGCCTCAATTTTACTAGTGAATTTATTTAATCGTGCTACTGCCCTTTTTTACTAGACTCAACAGATTTTCAGTTCATATAAATGATTACTTGAACCTGTTCTATTTTTTATTTCTTAATCTTAACCGATTTATAGGTTTTTTCTTCTCCACAGCTGGGTTAGTGTTAGGTTCTTTTGCTACTTTTTTCATTTCCGCTACCATCTCGTCATACTGTTCTTTATTTATTCGACCATCTATATACATGAAACAAAGAAATGCATAAGCTAAGGCAGAAGTTTCCACAATTACAGTGACATCAACATCAGAGTTCCCACTTTTGTTTACATTCGATTCACTTGAATACAACTATTCTCACCTCGTTTCTTCGTATAATAAGAAAGGACACTATTAAGTGCCCTTTCCAACATATTTCAATAGGAACCGAAAATATTAACGGTCTTTCGCGATTGCATCTGCATCAGCAAATGCTTTATTTCGATTTTTCGCAAATGACTCTGCATCAACTGCTACATCAACAGTTGCATTTCCACTGCCCTCAATAATCGCATTTGCTTTATTCGTATTAAAGTTCTTGTCTTTCAGAAAGTTTTCGTTTTGACTTTTTGCTCTACTATCACTGTCACTTAATACTAAATTTTGGTTTTCAGCGTTCGTGTTAATGGCATCTACATCATCATGTCTTCTTCTGTGTGTCATTCTTCCTCCCTCCTTTCTACACTACACTGTATGTCTTCTCTTTTTATTTTGTATAGACAAGATTACGAATGCATTTGCCTTAATTCCCTTTATAGTGTGCTTTTTGATAATAAAAAAGGCATGAATCTACTTTTACTAGACTCATGCCATACATTAAAATCTTATTCTATCTTTGAACTAATTGCTTTAACTGTTCTGTCACTTCATTCATTTCTTTAACCTTCTCATTTACTGTGCTAATTTTATGGTTATTATCTTCCACACTCGCAAACACTTCTTGTACTGATGCGTGTAACTGTTCGGATACACTCGAAACAGAATTGACTTCATCAACAACTTTTTCAGACGACTGGCCTAATGATTCAACTTGTTTGTCTACTTCTGTAGAAAGCGTTTGTAGCTGAAGCACATTTTGTTCAATATTATGAAAGGCCGAATCCGTTTCTTCTGTTAACTGCTTACTAAACTTAAATGTATTTCCACTTTCTTGTACTCGTGTTGTTGCTGATTTGGCTTTTTCTTGAATTAACGATAATATTGTTCCGATTTCATGTGTGGATTGAATCGAATGTTCTGCTAATTTACGAACTTCTTGTGCCACAACAGCAAATCCTTTTCCACTCTCACCAGCACGAGCGGCTTCAATAGCGGCATTTAAGGCAAGCAAATTCGTTTGATCAGCAATTTCTGAAATCGTATTTACAATTTCACCGACTTTTGAAGTCGAACTATTTAATTCACCCATCTCTTCTACCGATATTTGAAGAGTTTCATTTACGGTTTGAATCGTATCATGTAATTGTTTCACTTTTTCTGAGCCATTGGCAACAACTTCACTCGTGCTGCTCGCATTTTCTTTCATTGTTTTCGCTTTAACAGAAATTCCATCGATCTCTTGGTCAACCGAATGTAATGATTCACTCATCTCAGATGCACTTTGCGCTTGACTCCCAACTCCACCAGCAATTTCATTAAATGTAGCTGCTAATTCTTTCGAATATGTGGCAGAAGACTCCGAATGATCCGATAGTTGTAAAGTCAGTTCTTCCAACATTGATACGGTTTCTCTTACCTTTACGATAATCCCTTCCATTTGTTCATTTGAAGTAACAGCTTCGTCTGCGAGCACTTCGACATCTTTTTGAATGTTTTGTCCGATTCTACATTGTGCAATTAGGAATGTGGTCATTAATATAAATAAAATATTAAAAGATGCCAAATGAACATTCGTATAACCAACAATTGTTTGTTCCCCAAAGTTTATGGCAAAGTAATTTGTTATAAATAAACCAAAGACACCAGATACGATAACATAACGGAAATTATGATATAAAGAAATAATGATAATACTGTAATAAGCTAGTAAATACGTAGTGATGGCAGGACGGTTTTCTAGCATAAATACTGTCATCAACGCTAAGCTTATAATTAATATATACGGTATCCAATTCACATTTTTATTTACTTTATGCATCGTAAATACGATTACAACGGTAACGACCCCAAATGCTGTACCAATGATATTCGTAATAAGCGGTAATCCCCCAGCGAATAAGATAATCGCTGTTAACACTACCGAAAGAATGTAAAGCTTAATTAATAACCAGTTTCTCGCTTCAAATGAATAGTCTTTCGTTTTCATATTATCCTCCTGATGATGAATAGTTTTAGATGAATATTTATAAATTAAGCATAGAGAAGAAATCTCTCTATGCCTTTCATTTGCTTATACTACTGTTACGAAGCTTCTGTTGTTTCTCTAGATGCATTTGCTAGTTTATACTCATTTGTGCCTGCAAAAATTTCATCTTTTAATGGATGTAAGCGATATTTCACAATACGATAAACTTGCCATACTGCAAGCGCCACATTTAAAGCTAAACTAATAATCGCTAATGTCCAGTTTGCTGCTGGATTATAACTGACACTTACATTAAATATACTTCCTACTGCAAAGAAATATGGGAACGTCATGACCCACATCATCCAAAACGACAACGTTTGCGCTCGGTTTTGCATCCACGTTCCTTTTGCCCAGAAAAAGGCTGGTATGACCGCTGCCATATTTAATGCAAGACCAGAATAAAACGCATTTCCAGGAGCACATGAATATACATACGATATATTCCAAACCGCATAGGCTACGATGAACAGGCGAGTTTGGTCTGGCCAGATCATATCTTTACGCTTTCCACGTGTTGCATAAATTCCAACCCAACCACATATAAGTAGAAGATTTAATAAGCCCGCAAGACCATTAATATAATTCCAACCACCTGATATATACTGCATACCGTCTACAATACCATTAAAACCAATAATCCCTACTTGAAGTTCTCGAGCAATCGCTTCTACAATGTTAAGAGCTAAAATAGCTGGAACAAGAATAAGATACCACTTATGCTTTATATGGTAATTCGTAAACCTAATCACCATATAAATAAGACATCCTGCTAGAGCAGAATATACTTTAACCCAGTGAAACCAAGATGTGACGTCACTAGCATCATGAAAAATCCAAATCGGGGTTAAAATAACAGGTAATACGATAAAAAAAGCAATACTCGCCCATTTACTTGCACGTACAAGTTCATTTAAACCAATAAGAAGACTTAAAACTACTAACCATATCATTGCGTTATACCAAGGAATAGCTTCAAAAAAGAACAATACGCGGGCCCCTTTCCTATTTAAATTTCATAACATACCGAAACATTGATGTTTTCAGATCAGCATCAACATAGAAAAAATTATTTCGCCCCTCAAAACATAACAATTGTTCGGTTTGTCCACATCAATATATTAACAAATCAACAATTTATTATCAATAGAATTAGTGATATTTGAACTAGTTCTATAGTAAGGTAATTATTAGTAATAAGTTTTGGGCTTTTTCATTACAAAACCGTTCACATTAGTTTTCTTTCCATCTTTTTTTATTGATAAAAAAATTGTCCCTACGTCAAATTATAAATGACATAAGGACAATATAACTAAATTAGCTTTTTCCTTCAGATCCTGTGTATCCTAGGGCTTTATGTTCGATGGATGAATGGTCAACTTCATTCTGACGGAACGTGTTTACTAGTTTATATTCCTTAGTATCCGTCCATATTTCATCTGTTAACGGATTTAAACGGTTCTTCACGATTCGATATACTTGCCATACTGCTAAAGTGACATTTAAAGCTAAGCTTAGTAAAGCCAATGTCCAGTTCGCGGCCGGATTATAACTGACACTTACATTAAATGTACTTCCTATGGCAAAGAAATACGGGAAGGTCATGACCCACATCATCCAAAACGATAATGTTTGGGCACGATTTTGCATCCACGTTCCTTTTGCCCATAATAAAGCAGGAACTGTTGCTGCAATATTTAATGCGACTCCCGAATAAAAGGCATTACCCGGTGCACAAGCGTATACATATGCAATATTCCAAACACCGTAGGCAACGATCCATAACCGCGTTTGGTCCGGCCATAGCATATCTTTTTTCTTCCCACTTGTTGCAAAAATTCCAAACCAGCCACAAATCAATAGAAGATTTAAAATCCCTGCGACACCATTAACATAGTTCCAACCACCTGAAATATATTGCATGCCATCAACCATACCTTCAAAACCTAAAATTCCGACTTGAAACTCTCGAATGACAGCTTCTAAAATATTGATGGCCAATATCGCTGGGACTAAAGTGAGATACCATTTATGCTTCTTGTGGTAGTTTGTATATCGAATGACCATATAGATAATACTACCAGCAAGGGCTGAGTATACTTTGACCCAATGGAACCACGACAATGCATCACTTGCACCTTTCAAAAACCAGATTGGAGTAAGGATGATAGGTAAAACAATAAAGATCGTAATACTAGCCCATTTACTCCCACGGACGAGCTCATTTAAACCAATAAGAATACCAAAAACAACGAACCACATTATCACATTGTACCAAGGGATTGCTTCAAAGAAGAACATGACAGACACTCCTCTCTCTTGCAAATTTTTAGGTTATATATTAAGAAAAGCTCACCTAAACAATATTAAATTTTCGTTATTGAATGGAAAAAAGCGTATGATTGGTCAGTGATGAAAAGCAAATGAAACGGTTTTTTTATTATGCCAGAAACATAACGAACGTTCGGTTTGTTCTTGTGAATATCGTAACAAACTAATATTCGTTCGTCAATCCTATTAAGGAAATATGAACTAGATTGTTGGATAGATTAGTCAAATTTTCGAACTTTATGATATCATTAGCGTATCGAATGAGTTCTAGGAGGCATTATCTGATGCACAATGATGGAAAAAGGAAAATAATTAACGCCGCTAGACATATTATTAGTGAACATGGCATACAAGGAGCTACGATCCGCACCATTGCTGAAGAAGCTGGATTAAGCACAGGGGCAATTTATCATTATTATGGCTCAAAAGAAGCCATCCTCTATGATGTAATGGACGAAGGGTTGAGCGCAACCCAGAGAATTGCAGCATTATCTCTAACAGGAAATAAAGAACTAGAAGAAATCGTAATAGAAATCTATACAAGCTTGAAAGAGCGCCTCCAGAAAACAGAAGAAAATCGATTACAGTTTTACTTAGCTCATGAAGCAATGGTTGGAAATAATGAAATCCAATCTAAATTCAAAGAGAAATATAATGATTGGGTAAGTCGTCTTGAAGACATATTTGTTAGTAATTTCGGAGCAAAACCAGGCCGGTTAACCCGTGCAACCGCAGCGTGGATTATGGCTGCGATTGATGGCATGATGCTACAAACCCTCCTGCAAACTGAAGTAACAGAAATCGAGGACATCATGAAAATTGTAGAATATTTATTACGTGACGGATTTCCGCACTTTTATCAAGTTCTTGCTGAAAAAGAAGAAAGCTAGTTCGATGAAAACTATACGGACATATAATCCGCAATTTAACTAAAAACAGACTGTTTTTTCATTCTTACGGACATCTGTCCCGTTACTTTGACTGATTCAGTGAATAAATAACGGAACGTAAGTCCGAACCACATCGTAAACCACGAGTTTTTAATGAAATAGCGGAACAAATGTCCGATAGGTATTTTCTCGCCTTCTCATACATTCCCTTCCTCATTCCATATCATTTTACATATCCCTCTTGATACTGACGTTACGTCATTTTGTATAATAAAAACATATTGATGATGACAGGAGGATCTACGATGATTTCAATTAAAGACGTTTCCAAACAAACCGGTGTCACAGTTCGAACTTTGCGTCATTACGACCACATTGGTTTATTAAAGCCCTCTGGTAAAACAGAAGGCGGCCACCGTTTATATGGTGAAAACGAATTAAAAAGATTGCAAGCCATTCAATTTTTAAAAATATTGCGGTTTAGCCTACAAGAAATTGAGGAACTGTTAGATGACAATAAAGGTGATTGGTACAATGACCTGCAAAACCAATTGCAATATTGTTTAAAAGAAAAAGAAAAGCTTGAACAAATGGAATCGATATTACGCGGATTGATGAACGAATATACAATGAAAGGCAAAACTGATCTTGTTCATGTTCAACAGCTTATCCGTTTATATGAGGATAATTCCGATCACAAGCAGCAATTTCTAAACGAACGATTTAATGAAAAAGAACAAGAACTTCTCGACCTTTTACCGAATGTCAATCGAGGTGATGCGGATACGATTGAGTGGATTTCCTTATATGCGCAACTTAAAAAACATATGAGTAAAGGTGTGACCGCTGTTGAAGTTCAGTCGATTATTCGACGAATGTTAGAAAAAGAAAAAGAGACATTCGGTCAAAACCCTAAATTTTCTGAGAAAATTTGGGACGTGCGAAAATCACAGGAAGATTCAGCGAAGGCAGGATTTTATCCGGTAGAACCTGAGGTGATTGAGTTTATTGAAGCGGCGACAGATTTTTATTTAAAGGAGAACAAAGAATGAGTTTCCTATTAGACTATCAATGGGCCATTTTTATTGGAGCTGAAATCCTTTCGTTTGCTTGCCTGCTTTTATTTGGTGTGTACCGTTACTTTTTAGAAAAGCGAAAACAAAGTCTGTTTTTTATTTTCGCTTTTCTTGGATTACTAGTCATCGAGAGTGTACTAGGGCTCATTGTCTATCAGCATACTGGCGAGTTTTCTACTTTCTTACTTGTCATTATTATCTTTGTCCTCTATGCTTGTACATTCGGAATAGTTGATTTCATTCGACTCGATCGTTGGATGCGGCAGAAAATTAGCCAGTTTCGTAATGTGGAATTATTAACAGACAAAGATTATGACATCATCGAGCGGAATAAAAATCCTCGTTATATTGCGAAAAAGTATCGGATATCCGCGACGATTCATCTCATCGTTTTTATCATTGGGCAAGCAACTTTATGGTCAATCGGCACGGAAAATTTCCAAGAATTAAGCTCTTATCTTACTGACCTATCTTGGATTGAAGCAGGAACAGCTGAACAATCTCCGTACGTAAATGACACCATGTATTATATCGGTATGATATGGAGTCTTGTTTTTATTATAGATTTTCTATATTCGATGTCATATACGTTATTTCCTAGTCATCAAAAAGAAAAAAGATAAGCGAAGGGAGTTTTCCCCCTCACTTATCTTTTTTTTCGTTAGGACCAATACGTTATCCCATTTTCATTAACTTCGAAGCTTGCTCCCATAGTAAGCGCTCTTTTTTATTAGGGTCATGTGCAACGATGCTTTCTTCATTAAAAATCATCGTTGACCGTTGTTCAAGGTCGTATGTTGGCCACTCAGGCATTGCTTCGGAATTTGGATTGCCATCATGAGCAAAGGAAATCCATCTGTGATGCATATCTTTTGCTAGCTTTTGTCGGTTCGGATTAGTGCCTGTAATGTTTTCGACAGTTGGCTTATTGAGCGTATTCCATACGAACGGTATTTCTAAAGCATGGGTAGCTTTTAGAATTCCATTAAAGACTGGGGTTTCCCAGTCAAATCGGTACATCCAAATAGAAGATTCTTGTTTCACTTGAATTTCAGCTAGTTTTTGGGCAGGAGTTGTAAAAACACTCATCGTTAAAAGTTGATTAAATAGGTCTTGAGATAGTTGAGCATTCTCAGTCAAATATTGAGAAATAAGTGGCACTAATGGTCCAAATACTTTCTCGAAATTCGCCTTAATTTTTTCCTCATCCGCTTCTTTCCATTCTGGATCAAATGCACTAAAGAGATTGTATTCATCTTTATTTGTACCAATTAAGATCGGGATATCTTTTGCTACACCTTCAGCAAGTGCTTCTTCGGGATGTTTTAGAAGAGAAATTCCATCTATGACTGGTCCTAGACTCATAAACGGGACAAGCGTTGATGCTTGAACTAATTGTTCGGCTGGGATATGTTGTAGCTTTGAAAGTTCTGATGTATCTATATTTAACGCTGTTACAAGCTGACTTGCTATTTTTGAAGCATGATCAACTGAATGAACATTTGCTGCCGCACCACTTTGTAAAATGGCTTTATGGAATAATCCTTTTGCAGAAGGAAATGCAAGTAACACACCGATACTCATTGCTCCTGCCGATTCCCCAAATACAGTCACATTGCTCGGATCACCCCCAAACATAGCGACATTTTCTTGAACCCATTCAAGGGCAGCAACTTGGTCCAACAATCCACAATTTCCAGACGTTGCATAATCAACGCCACCAATCTCACCTAAGTGAAGAAACCCTAGGATACCGAGACGGTAATTCAACGTAACGACGACAACGTCACCATTTTTAGCAAATGCTGTACCATCATAAAACTGACCGGAACCTGAACCAGCAACAAAAGCACCGCCATGAATCCATACCATCACTGGTCTTCTTTTGTCATCTGCTCCAGGTGACCATACATTTAAGTAAAGACAGTCTTCGCTTTGAGTGGACGAATCGTTCCCTAAAAAGTTCATCACCTCTAAATCAGGTTGTACAGCTACAGGTGAAAATGTTGTTGCATCTCGAATTCCACTCCAACGTTCTGGTTTTTCCGGAGCTTGAAATCGAAGTGACTCAAGTGGTGGTTTGGCATAAGGAATCCCTTTCCAAGCATAGACTCCTTCCTCCTTTACTCCTTGTAACTTACCGTAAGCGCTTTCAACAGTAGTGTCAGACATACAAGATACCCCTTTCAACCTATAATAAATACACTCTTTATTGACTTACGATAGTATTCTAGGGGATGGAATAAATATCCTTTTAAAATGTACAAAAACAACTTTACATTTTTCTTTACTAGTAAGCCCTGAAAAAAGAGTAAGGTGAGACCAAGAAGTGCACAAGCACAAGGAGTCTCACCTTATTACCGTTTCCTTTCTTCTTTTTCTTTCGCTGCCATTTTGGATTCTCTGTATACTCGTTTCCCTTCTTCAAAAAGTAACGAAAAGGTTCTAGTTAATATTTCTTTATTTTCTGGTGACATATGTTTGACCACTTTAATCATCTCTGTCACCTTTTTCCACTTTTGGTGAGATAAATCATCAAAGCTATTTACATTTGTTTGATGGAACACATAAAACATCGCATCCACAAACCGCTCGCGTTGTTCTTTATCCATTTTATTAAGCCACGCTTTTAATGTCACATCTAATAGTTGACTTTCTTTTGCAACCCGTTCAACAATAATAAACTGCTTGCCTACTACTTCCCATGATAAAGCGTCATGTTGCAAAAAGCCGACTTGACTACTTTTCACGACACTATATTCTTCCTCATGTTCAAGAAGCATTCCGACAATGGAAGACTGGGGAAGAATCGTTTTTATCCGTTGGAGCATGTTTTGGTATTCTTTGCTTTGTGTTATCTTACTTTCAAAACCAGGGCCGTCATTATTATACACTTGCATAATTCTTGACTGAATCGAAGGAGAACAATGAATAGCCGCATAAACAGCAAGATTTCCGCCTTTGGAATGACCTCCAATTCTGAGTTCATTTTCTGTATCTTTTACGGTTTCTTCTAGATAATGAACCGCCTCAATTTGAGAAGGGATGGGTGTCATAAACGTCATTGTAAAGTTCTCTTTCCATCCGATAATTGTATTGTCTGTCCCTCTATATGCAACATAGATTGTTCCGTCTTCTAACATAATGTGAATGGCAGAAAACTGTTTTTGCTCATAAATATCAACAACATTTACGTACTTTGCTAACTTCGCATTTCCAAAACGATGAGATTGACTCATTTTTTTCAGTAACGGAACAGAAATTCGAACTAAATATCCAAAGTCCTTGATTTTTTCATCTGAATGTAAAGCAAAATAACGCTCTGCGGCTTCTTTAATCGTAATGCTTTCGTTACTTTCCACAGGTGAAACGATTTCTTCAAAGTTTATATAAGCCATTTGTGACAACACAAGATTATCTACCTCATTAAATGGTGACTGTTTCAATGATAAATCTCCGCGCCAATCTAAATAATCAATGATATTTGCCATCTTATCCCCTACTTTTTTTCGATTAACAAACAATTATCACACTCAACTTTTAAAATCAAGCATACGAGTTTAAAATTACCAATGATCACCGGGTGTTTGACGTGACCAGATAGAACAAACGCAATATATTGTATTATCTGCCTTCTACTATGGTCTAACTTAAGAAAGGATGAGAGACATGAAAGTTGGGGTTGTTCTACCTGTCTACCACCAAAAGCCCGCTTATGTATTTGAATGTTTACAAGCAATGGATAAACAAACGTATAAAAACTTCAAACTGATCATTGTTATTGATGGAGCGAATCAACAAACTGTCAATGCAACATATGCAGCCGCAAAACAATTGCGCTGCTCTCATAAAATCATTCACCGCAAGGAAAATAAAGGAATAGCCCATTCATTAAATCAAGGCTTTCACCATTTAAAGGATTGCCCTTATTTAACTTGGATTTCTAGTGATAACCGCCAGCATCCACAGTTTTTAAATCGTTTAGTCAAAGCCATGAAAAATGCCCCTCCAAATACAGCTTTAGTTTATTCTCTATATTGGCCAATTAATGAGCATGGAAAACGGATGGAACCATTAGATGGTTGGTTTGCTTCAATGAAAAAGTTAATGAATAGAGGTAAAGAGCAAATATTATCAACCTGTTTTGTTGGTGCGTCTTTTTTATTTACTCGAACAGCTTATGAACAAGCTGGTGGCTATGACCCGAAATATGGTGTTGTTTCGGATTATGAGTTTTGGGTCCGCCTTAAAGATTATGGAGAGTTTAAATATTTAGCGATGCCATTAATGGAATACCGTTTAAATGGTAAGCATTCGTTAACAACGTTAACACCGAAAGAAGAATTATATTTACAAAGCATGAAGGCGAGTATTGACTACCGTAAGAAAAACAATATGATTCCAGTCGTTACCGTCATTATTACTGCTCATAACCATGAAAACTATATTGAGCAATGTGTCGAAAGTGTCCTATCTCAAACATTCCCCCACTTCAATATTGTATTAATTGACGTTGGCTCCACGGATGAAACAGCGCATAAACTTCATCATTGGCATGACAATCGCATTATTCCTCTTCGCATTGGAAAAAGAACGAAACCTGAAGCATTAAATGTAGGCTTACAATATGCGCTTGGAGAATATGTGCTTGAGCTTGATGGGGACGATTGGCTTGACCCTCAAACACTGGAAACAATGGTAAATGAAATGGCCAACCAACCTGAAGATGTAGGGTTAGCTTACGCAAATCGCAAACTATGGTTTGAATCAGATAAAGAGTTACAAGAGGGTCCTGTTGTTTCAGGACTTCCTTATGAAAATAAATATGAAGTCTTATCAACAATGCAGACTCATTGTCCACGACTATTTAGAAAAAGTGCTTTAGAAGCTGTTAATGGCTGGGAGACAGTCATTCGAGGTGAAACACTGGATGTTGATGATTATTTAATGTTTCTCAAAATGGCTGAAAATTTTAAACTTCATTGGATCAATGCAGCATTATATCACCAAAGAAGACATCAAACAAACTTGACTATTGAAAAAAAAGACCAGTTAAAACATCAATTTCAACTTATTGTATTTGAAATGTTAGAGCGCTGGGGAAATGAATTTGCACCTCAATTTGAAGAGTCTGACGGTGCCATTTCCAAAGTGAATTTAATAAAAAAATAATAGCTATTGAAAAAGCTATATTGTGTTAGAAAAGTTTAACTTTACAAGAAGGTGATATATTGAAAATCATGACGATATTCGGTACACGACCAGAAGGTATCAAATTCGCTCCAGTTATTCAAGCTCTTCAACAAACGGACGAATTTGAATGTGTCATTGTAAATACTGGTCAACACCGTGAAATATTAGATGAAGTGCTCGAGTTATTTTCTATTAAACCTCATTATCATTTGGCATTGATGAAGCCAAATCAACCACTTGACCAATTAACTGCTAATATGATTATTCAAGTTACAGAAGTGCTGAATAAAGAAAAACCAGATGTGGTACTTGTATTAGGCGATACGTTAACAACGTTTGTGGGAGCTTATACAGCCTTCCTCAACCATATTCCCATTGGGCATATCGAAGCAGGACTTAGAACGAATACCATTTATTCACCGTTTCCAGAAG
Organism: Alkalihalobacillus sp. LMS39; assembly: GCF_022812285.1. Taxonomy (NCBI): domain Bacteria; kingdom Bacillati; phylum Bacillota; class Bacilli; order Caryophanales; family Bacillaceae; genus Alkalihalobacillus; species Alkalihalobacillus sp. LMS39. Next base: position 463,873 of record NZ_CP093300.1, on the reverse strand, counting down.
AAATGTACCGGCAAGTCGTTACAAAGCTCTCCACTTATCATTTTGCTCCAACAGAGAAAAACAAGCAAAATTTACTTGTTGAAGGAGTACCGGAAGAAAAAATTGTCGTTGTCGGAAATTCAGTGATTGATGCTTTGATGAACGTCACGTCTAGACCATACCAATTCCCAGAAACCTTGCAATCCATTTTTGATAAAAAACAAAAAATTATTTTATTAACCACACATCGTCGTGAAAATTTTGCTCAATTAAAAGGAATCTATGCAGCTATTAACCATCTAATGAATAAACATCCTGATATCGACATTCTCTTCCCTGTTCATCCAAACCCAAATGTTAGAAAACAAGTATCTGAACATTTACTCACGAATGAGCGAATTCACTTGATTGCTCCTCTTGCTTATGAAAGTTTTTGCCATGTCATGAAAAAAGCATATTTAGTCGTAACAGACTCAGGCGGTATTCAAGAAGAAGCTCCCGCTTTAAATATTCCTGTTTTAGTAGCAAGAGAAAGCACCGAGCGTCCAGAAGGAGTCGAAGCTGGAACGTTAAAAATTGTTGGTACTGATGAAACAGCTGTAACAGAAGCGGTAACGAACTTATTACAAGATAGAAACGAGTATAAAAGAATGGCTCATTCTGTTAACCCGTACGGAGATGGCACGACAGCGAATCAAATAGTTGAATATTTTAGGGTACATGTGATAAATCATAACGAAGCGTAAAAACTGAATCACATGAATGTAAGGAAAAAAAGCATCGCAAAATGCGATGTTTTTTTTCCTTACATTTTATTATGAAATTAACTTGCACAGGTACCCACTATAAAAAAAATATCATTACTGTTCCAATAATTGCTAAAGCGATTACATGATATCCTATAGCGATGAAATAAATAGTGACAGGTTTCTTACTATTTGTTCCTAAACCAAATATAAAGTCTTTTGCATATGCTAAAGCTACAATTACCCCAACAGCACCGCCGATTAATGCTCCATCTAGCAATGTTACTGCTTGTGATAGTTTAAGTACTCCATACAACAGCGTTGAAGTTAAGATTGTAACCAACGTAAGCAACCCATAATTTGGTTGTTCCGGTTTAATGTTCAATAAATCTACCCAACGATTCCCTAACACAGAATAGTAAATCATCCCACTTATCATGTACAACACGACTCCACTTACAATAGCTAAAATCATAGAATTCACTCCGTTTCTTATATCCTTTCACTTCTTTATTTTCAATGTTTTTGTAATTTGTCAAAAGTAAAGTAGTATCATCATTTTATATATTGCTACAAATTGGTATTGCCTATCCGACTAATTAGACTACAGGGGTTTGAAATATTATTTGTTCGAAACATTAACAACGTTTGGAGGTGACTATAGAGCACTTCTCAGTTTTTTTGAAGACGTTTTTACAAGAATATTGTTTTTTCCATTCGTACGCATAACGAACTAAAGGGTTATCACAAAGGCGCAGTGCCTTTCGTGATAACCCTCTTGGATGACATCTATTTTCGTAATGGAACTAGCTTTTCGTTCAACTCTTTTGTTTGTACATACACTTCTTTGTACAATTTGTATATTTCATTATATCGAGAGACATTTTCTTCGTTTGGAATAAACTCTTTATCTACTTTTAAGAATGTGTTTGCGCATTCTGGTAAAGATCCAAACCAGCCAGAACCATATGCTGCTAGCATAGCTGCTCCCATTCCTGGACCTTGTTCACTCGATAACTTTACAATTTTCGCGTTGAAAATATCGGCTTGCATTTGAAGCCATGCTTCATTTTTTGCCCCGCCACCGATCGAAACAACGGTATCAATTTGCTTTCCATGGTTACGGAAAATTTCAATGGATTCATGTAAAGAGAATGTGATCCCTTCAAGTACTGCACGAACAAAATCATCACGTGTATGTGAACTATCCATCCCTATAAAGCTTCCTCGAATTGTTGAATCCACATGTGGTGTTCGTTCTCCTACGATATAAGGTGTGAACAACAGCCCATTTGCACCTGGTGGAATATTACTGACATTAGCTAAAAGCTCTGTAAATTCTTCACCTTTAGCAAAAACATCTTTAAACCAACTTAAACTATACCCCGCCGCTAACGTCACACCCATTGTATAAAAAGCATTTGGTGCACCATGATTAAAATAATGTACAGTTCCTTTAAAATCTTTATCTTCACTAGATTCGTATGATAAAATGACGCCTGATGTACCAATGCTAGCTAATGTTTTTCCTTCTTCTAAAATACCAGAACCTATCGCTCCGCATGCATTATCAGCTCCACCAGCAAATACTTTAGTTGCACTAGATAACCCCGTTTGTTCTGCTACTGCTGGAAGAATCGTACCCACTTCATCATGAGAACCAACTAAAGGCGGGCAAAAATTTACATCAAGTTGGAATTGCTCACAAATTTCTTTGCTCCATTCTTTTTTAGAAACATTCAATAATAAAGTTCCAGCCGCATCTGAATAGTCCATATGGAGCTTTCCTGTTAATTTAAGACGAACATAATCTTTTGGCAACACAAAAGTTTTCGCTTTAGAAAAAATCGTTGGTTCATGTTTTTGCACCCACAAAATTTTTGGTAACGTAAATCCTTCTAGTGCTGGATTTTTTGTTAATTCAAGTAAACGCTCTTCCCCAACTTTTTCATAAATGTCTCTACATTCCGCTGTTGTCCTTGTATCATTCCATAAAATCGCATGACGTAAAGGATTATGATGCTCATCTAACAACACAAGCCCATGCATTTGCCCTGAGAAACTCATTCCTTCAATATCATTTATGTCTCCATCAAAAGCTGCAGTAATCTCCTGTAAACCCTGCACCGTTTGTGTAACCCAATCGTCTGGATTTTGTTCACTGTACCCCGTTTTTTCTTGGATGAGTGGATAATCTTTTGATACTTCCTTCACTACATCGCCTTCTTGATTTACTAGTAATATTTTCACAGCACTTGTACCCAAATCTACACCGATGACATATTTCATTTTATCCTCTCCGATCTTCGCTTTTACTAGTACTGCCTGAACATTTAAATCATGTAAGCAGTTCACTTCGATAGTTCATTCATTAGACAAACAAAGTTTTAATTTACTATAATAATTACGTTATGATCCTTTATAATAGTAAATGAATGTCTAAATCAGGAGGTACACTATGAGTCGCGCGCTTTATCAAATTTTAGAATGGATCACACGCTTCGCTTATATAAACGTCTTATGGGTTTTATTCACATTAGCTGGTGGAATACTTTTTGGGTTATTCCCTGCTACAATCGCCATGTTTTCTTTAGTAAGACAATGGCTAAGAGGCAATTCAGATTCGCCTGTTTTAAAATCCTTCTGGCAGTACTATAAAAGTGAATTTTTCAAAAGTAACTTTTTAGGTTTATTTATTTACGTTATTTCCTTTATATTTATTTTCAACATTTTCTTTCTGTACACTAACATTGGAGAACTGCTCACTTGGACGACTGCACCTTTATTAGCTGGAATGTTGCTATTTATCATGTTGCTCTTTTACCTTTTTCCAACTTATGTCCATTTTGATTTATCGATTGCCCAAACCTTTAAAAATGCCATTCTCATGATGTTCGTAAGTCCGATTCATACCGTGTTTATCTTAGTTAGTCTAGTGGCATTTTATTTCATTGTTTATCTTATTCCAGCTTTAGGTTTCGTATTTGGTGCAAGCTTTTATTGTTTTATTACAGTTTGGTTTTCACTAGATGTTTTTAAAAAAATTGCCGAAAAGAAAACTAGATAATGACTCACCTGTCTTTTTTTAAAGGCAGGTGTTTTTTATCCTTTTACGGCACTAGAAGAAATCCCTTCAACAATCTTATTACTAAAGAACAAGAATGCAAGTAAAATCGGTAATACACTAATAATAAGTGTTGCTCCAATCGCGCCCCAATCCGTCATATACTGACCAACGAAATTTTGAATTCCTACTGTTAATGTTTTATATTTGTCAGAGCTAATGAACGTATTAACAAAAACAAACTCATTCCAATTATAAATCATATTAATAATCGCTGTCGTTGATAAAATCGGTGCAGAAATTGGTAAAATAATTCGGAAAAATAAGCGATGTAGTGATGCACCATCAATAATGGCTGCTTCTTCAATTTCTCTTGGAAGCGTTGTGTAAAACCCTAGTAAAATCATCATCGTAATTGGTAGATTATACGCTGTATATGTGATAACAATCGACCATGGATTATTAATCATGTTGACATTTAAAAACATACTAAAAAGCGGAATTAATGATGAATGAATCGGGATCATAAGACCGACCATAAATAATCCTAATACTAGTTTACTAAGCTTCCATTTCATTCTCGTAATAACAAACACTGCCATACTACCGATTAATAATGTAAGTAAAATAGAAACACCTGTAATCCAAACACTATTAAAAAAGTATCCACCAATGCCGCCTTCCCAAACTGCTAAATAGTTTTCCCATTTAATTTGTTCGGGCAATGCAAACGGGGAACCTGCAAAAATTTCACGATTGTCTTTTAAGGAGAAAAGAAACAGCCAGACAATAGGGAAAATTTGAAATACCGCAACAACGCCCAAAGCTAAATAAAGAAAAAAGTAACCTATACGCCCCATTACAAAAACCTCCCTTAATATTGAATCTCTTCTTTTTCTGCTGTAACTTTACGAATTACCACTGTTACTACTAATGTAATAATAAGTAACATGAAACCAACAGCACTTCCGTATCCAAAGTTATTTGCTCCAAATGCTAGCTTATACATGTATGAAGCCATAACTTCACTTGCTCCGTTTGGTCCCCCACCAGTCATAACATAAATTAAATCAAAATATTTAAGTGAACCAACAATAGCAAGAACAACGGTTACTTTTACAACACCCATAATAAGTGGCAATTTAATTCTGTAAGCAATTTGAACCGGCGAAGCTCCATCAATTCTAGCCGCTTCCATAATTGATTCCGGAATTCCTTTTAGTGCAGCATAGTAAATCAAAATGTAAAATCCTGCATATTGCCATAAAATTGGAATAAAAATCGAGAAAAGAACGATATTTGGGTCAGCAAGCCATAACGGTGGATTCGTTACACCAAACCAACCAAGAACAGTATTTAACATCCCATTTGAAGGGTTGTAAATCTTAATCCAAAGCTGTGCAATCGCCACTGAAGACAAAAGCATAGGAATTAAGTAAATCTTCCTTAAAAGATCGGACCCTTTAATTTTAGAAGCAAGAATCATCGAAACAGATAAGTAGATAATAAGACTTAATGTTGAAAAAACTGCTAATAAAGAAGAGTGCCATGCACTTTGCCAAAATTTAGCGTCTTGTACGACTCGAACATAATTATCTAATCCAATAAACTGCATTGCTCCAATTCCATCCCATTTCATAAGGCCATAGTACCCTGTTAATAGTAAAGGGATGAAGATGAGGATACTTACTAATATTAATGCAGGAAGAATATATAAAGCGATAAACCATTTATTCGACATTACCTTATCCATACTGTTAACCCCCTTGATCTGAATTTGAAAAGGACTATCCAACGCGGGAATCGTCCTTTTCATTTATTACAGGAGCTCTTCTTTATGTTGTATTCTCTTGTAAACTAGCAGATACCTCTGTAAAGATTACTCATTTGAAAGAGCTTCTTCTTGTTGCTTAGCAAAATCTTCAGGTGTAATTTGCAATCCGAATAAAGATTGGATTAAATCTAAATGAACTTGTGCTGCCGCAGAACTCATTTGAACGTCTGCATACAACGTTAAGTTTGTTGCATCATTTAAATCTTGTAATACTTCAACATACATATCTGGTAAATCTAAGTTTTCTCCATCTACCGTTGTTGCAGGAAGAACACCTGCCTCAGAAACTGCTCTTGTACCCCACTCTTCAACGAAATAAGCTGCAAATTGCTTTGCTTCTTCTTTCACATCAGAATTTTCAGCAACAAACAAGCCAACTCCAGGTCCACCTACAAAGCTATTGTGGTCTCCTGAACCATCAACTGTTGGAAACTTAAAGTAGCCAACACTATCTCTGAACTCCTGTGGAACGCTTTCATTTGTTGTGTAGTTAGGTAAGTCCCAAGTTGCAATCATATACATTGCAGACTGTTCATTCATAAACATGCTTTTTGCTTCTTCATCAGCAAGACCATTGAATCCGCTTGCAAATGCATCATTTTCTACCATTTCTTGAATCTTCGCTGCTGCTTCTACTAATGCTGGATCTTCGAATGAACCTGTACGATTAATCGCATTTGTTAATACATCAGAGCCACCAATTCGATCAGCAAAGTACATATACCACATTGAACCAGTCCAGCTATCTCTGTTTCCTAATGCAATTGGTGTTACGTTATTTTCATTTAATGTTGCAATGACTTGCTCGAACTCATCATACGTTTGTGGAGCTTCAAGTCCATACTCGTCAAAAATAGCTTTATTATAGTAAACATACACTGTATTTAACTCTAATGGTAATCCGTAACTCTTTCCATCTTTTTCATAAGCTTCTAGAGTTCCAGCTACAAACTCTTCTCGTAAACCATTGTCTAATACATCATCTAACGGTGCAAACATATTACCAGAAACGAATGGATCAAGGTAACCTGCAGCCCAAGTCATCCCTACATCTGGAAGTTGATTGGAAGATGCTAGTACGGTAATTTGATCTTTATACTGCTCGTTACTTAATACTTGCATATCAATTTTGATGTTCTCGTTGTCTGCTTCAAAGTCAGCAATAATTTCATTTACAATTCTGTGATGCTCTGCTGAACTTCCTTGTGGCCATAAGTGCATAAATTCAACTGTAGCCGTTTCTCCTGAGCTAGTACCATTATTTTCAGTAGCTTGCTCTCCTCCTGTATCATCACCAGAACCAGAACATCCTGTAGCAATTAAAGCACCTGCTACTAATGCAAACAATGATGTAATCGCTTTCCTTTTCTTCATTACGATACCCCCTTAGTATGATTAAACATGTTAGCTGTTTGTTTTGCTAACTTAATATAAATGGTATCATTAAAAACATCGTTTGTCTAGTGGATAAACTAAGTGCAATATATTTTTTTAAATGCTATAATAGATTTATGAGGAAGCGTTTCCAACATCTTATGTTATGTTATGATGCTGTTATGGAAGGTTTTTCTATTTAATCACTATAATTGACTTGATATAAAAACTAAAAGGAAGCGTGAGGAAAATGAAACTAACACAAACATTTAATCAACATGTTGTGAAGCAAAAAAACAAATCATTAGTGCTTCATACAATTAAAGAAACATACCCCGTATCACGAGCAGACCTTGCCAATACAACAGGACTTAATAAAGGTACAGTTTCATCATTAGTAAATGAACTATTAGAGGAACAATTAATTCTTGAATCAGGCCCAGGAATATCTAGCGGGGGAAGAAGACCAGTTATGCTGCTCTTTAATCAATCTGCTGGTTACTCAATCGGAATTGACATCGGTGTTAATTATATCCTAGCGATTCTCACAGATTTACAAGGAGGCATTTGTGATGAAAGATTAATTAAAGTCAAGGACCTAACTCTCTCTCAAACGATTGATATTTTATTTAGTGTCATTGATGAATTAATCCTTCATGTACCGTCCAGTCCGTATGGTGTTGTCGGAATTGGGGTCGGCGTTCCTGGTACGGTATCACGCTCTGGAAAAATATTGTTAGCTCCTAATTTAAATTGGAAAGACATTGATTTAAAAGAAGTGATTGAATCGAAATATAACATTCCTGTAAAAATAGTTAATGAAGCAAACGCAGGGGCTCATGGTGAAAAAAGATTTGGTGCAGGTCAACCTTTCAATAATATCGTTTATATTAGTGGAGGGATTGGAATCGGGGTCGGTCTCATTTTAAATGGGAAGTTATACAAGGGACATAACGGACTTTCTGGTGAGCTTGGCCATATGACGATTAATATGAATGGACCTCTATGCAACTGCGGCAACAAAGGATGTTGGGAGCTTTACGCCTCAGAAAATGCATTAATTAAAATGGCGCTGACACAAGAAATTTTCACAGAAAATGATGAAGAACTATCTCTCGAAAAGCTCGTTAAGCTCGCTGAAGAAGGAGATGAGAAAACGATTTCATTAATTGAATCGTTAAGTGAATTTTTAGCCATTGGAATGAACAATATTATTAATACCTTTAATCCTGAACAAATTATTATTGGAAATCGTCTCGTTGCACTGCAACCGTGGATAGAAAGTGCATTAAAAGAAAAACTAGCAAAAAATGTTCTAGCTGCCCATCAAAAAGATTTTCAATTGCATTTTTCAAAGTTAGAAAAGCGCTCTTCTGCCCTTGGTGTAGCTGCATTTTCAACAGAAAAATTTCTAAAAACGAACTTAGAAGAAATTTAAAAGGGGTGATGCTTTAATCCAAACAAAACTGTTCATTATCAAAAGTGTTATCAAAAAATATTCATGTTGAGGTGAAGAAAATTGGTAAAAATTCAAAACCCTATCCTACCGGGCTTTAACCCAGATCCAAGTATTTGTCGAGCTGGAGAAGATTATTATATTGCCGTTTCTACATTTGAGTGGTTCCCTGGTGTTGGAATCTATCATTCTAAAGATTTAAAAAATTGGCGTCTTGTCTCAAGACCACTCAATCGTCTTAGTCAATTAAATATGATGGGAAATCCTGATTCAGGTGGAATTTGGGCTCCTGCTCTTTCATATAGCGACGGGAAATTTTGGCTCATTTATACAGATGTCAAAGTAACAGAAGGGCAGTGGAAAGATAGCCATAATTATCTAGTCACTTGCGACACAATTGACGGTGAATGGTCTGAACCAATATATATGAACAGTTCTGGATTTGACCCTTCTCTTTTCCATCATGAAGACGGAAAGAAATACTTTGTGAACATGGTTTGGGATCACCGCCATACTCACCATAATTTTTATGGAATTGTTCTTCAAGAGTACAGCGTAGAAGAAAAGAAACTGGTTGGAAAAAAGGAAATTATTTTTAAAGGAACAGATATCAAACTAACTGAAGCTCCTCATTTATATAAAATTAATGACTACTATTATTTATTAACCGCTGAAGGTGGAACAAAATACGACCACCAAGCAACGATTGCTCGTTCAAAAAATTTATGGGGACCTTATGAAGTACATCCGGAAAATCCGTTAATTACATCGTTCCCATATCCAAGAAATCCACTGCAAAAAGCGGGGCATGCATCCATTGTCCAAACACATACCGATGAATGGTTCCTAGTTCATTTAACAGGACGTCCACTCCCTCGAGATGGTCAAGCTTTATTAGACCCTCGTGGCTTTTGTCCACTAGGAAGAGAAACAGCCATCCAACGACTCGAATGGAAAAATGATTGGCCTTATGTTGTTGGTGGAAACCAACCGGCTCTAGAAATTGAAGGTCCAGCGATTGACGAAGTAAAGTGGGAAGCAGACTATCCTGAAAAAGATGATTTTGATTCAGAAACATTAAATCTTCATTTTCAAACGTTACGTATTCCGCTTGGAGAAAATATCGTTTCGTTAAAAGAACGACCAGGACATTTGCGAATACATGGAAGAGAATCTTTAACATCTAAGTTTACCCAAGCCTATGTAGCAAGACGTTGGCAGCATTTTTCATTCACTGCAGAAACGAAAGTGGCCTTTTCGCCTGATACATTCCAACAAGCTGCAGGTCTTGTAAACTATTACAACACACAAAACTGGACGGCTCTTCAAATTACATGGAATGAAGAAAAAGGAAGAGTTCTTGATATTACTACAAATGATAATTTTACGTTTGACCAACCAATTAAAGGCAACGAGATTATCATTCCTGATGATGTAGAGTATGTGTTCCTTCGTGTTGATGTAAACGTACACACATACCGTTATTCTTATTCATTTGATGGTACAAACTGGACTGAAATTCCAATTGATTTTTATTCATACAAGCTATCTGATGACTATATTCAAGGTGGCGGATTCTTCACAGGTGCATTCGTTGGCATGCACTGTCAAGATACATCTGGTGCAAGCTTACCAGCAGATTTTGATTATTTCGTTTATAAGGAAAAATAAAGCCAGAATTTGTAGGCTGTCGAGGTTAAAATGTCTCGACAGCCTTTTTTAATGAAGCAAGGCGTTTTCTTACGGACATCTATTCCGCTACTTTATTGAAAAACTCTGATTTGTGAATGCTACCGGACGTCTGTTCCGTTAAATTAGAAAAACAAGTTGGTTTTGTCGCTGTTATGGTGACTTAACGGAATACATGTCCGATAAAAATAGAAAACTCCTCTTTTATAAGTAACTAGCGGAATACATGTCCGTTACGGTATACGTTGGTGCACAATCAGAAAAGCTTCGCTCAAATGAGCGAAGCTTCTTCTATTAATCGATAATTCTCCAAAAAGCTGGCTTGACGCGATAGTTCGGGTCAAATACAAACGGTGCATCTTTACCAACGCCATCATTATATTCTCTTGCACGGTCATCTAACCATGTATGATTATCCGCGATTCCCCAGAATGTCACACTGCTTAAATCTGCATCAAGCTCTTCATATAATTCAAACAACTGGTTATAACGGTCGGCTTGAGCTTGAAATCTTTCTTGCGGAATTGCATCATATGTTGGGAAAGCTGGACGAGGCGGCCATCCATACAAACTAACATCTAACTCTGTCACTTGATTATCAAGTCCTAAGCCAGCAAACATTTCCATTGATGTTCGAATTTCAACAATTGTTGGCCAATCGATTTGAATATGTGCTTGGTGTCCGACTCCATCGATTGGTACTCCATCAGCGAGTAAGTCTTGAACTAGATTATATAAGTGATCACGCTTCGGTGTCACTTCCGTATTGTAGTCGTTAATAAATAATTTCGCGTCTTCACCTGCATACTTTCGGGCTGTTTCAAACGCAACTCGAATGTATTCGTCCCCTGTGATTTGGTACCAAACTGATTCGCGCAATCCTCTTTCATTTGGTGTTCCATCGTCAACAACTTCATTGACAACATCCCAAGCAGTCACATCGTCTTTATAGCGTTCTACTACTGTTTTAATATGTGTTTCAAGGCGATCTAATAAAAGTTCTTTATTCGCCTGTTTTTTAGCTTCATTCGTTTCTTCTACCATTGGATTGCCTTCTTCATCTAAGAAAAACCACTCAGGTACTTGGTTATGCCAAACGAGTGTATGGAAACGTAAGTTCATATTATTTTTTCTAGCAAACTCAACAATCGCATCTGCCCCGTCCCAAGTAAACACACCTTCTTCAGGTTGTAACGAAATGGGCTTCATTGCATTTTCAGCAACGATACTATTGTAATGATGTTTTAATACTTTCCCCTGTCTTCCATTCAGTTGGTGCGGCTCAACCGCTGCCCCAATATCAAAAGATTCTTCATATCTGTCTGCAAGAGAAGCTACTTGCCAAGCAAAAGGTTGGACATTGCCATTTCCTTTTTCTCCTTCTTTAAAAATGCCTCCCTTTGGTGGGCCAGCTTGACCGTTTCCTTGAGCAAATACACTGCTCGCTCCACCAGTGAGTAATAATGATAAAGCTAGTCCTGCAATGAAGGGTTTTCTTAACGTTTTTAGCATGTGATAATCTCCTTTTTTAGTAGAATTTTTGTAAAACTACGAGAATATCTGACAAACCTCCTTTCCAATGGGTTATGCTCTAGCTTCTTGATGTAAAGGCTTTCATATGTAAGTAAGCTAGATTTGAATTCGCTTTCATTATAACAACCTTAACTTAGTTTATCTAGTAAACAAACAAACTTTTCTGAAAATGAATACTAGGTATTAATTATATAGAACCAACAACTGGAAAAGGTTTTCCTAGTCATTTGTCTAAAGTCCTAGTAAAGTGTTTTAAAAAAAGCGGGAGGATTGTTCTATGAAATGATTACTAGTGGCTACATCGTGTAGAAGGTGTCATATCATTTTTGCGGTCAGAGCAGCCGTTATTTGTGAACATGATACGGGTTTCCGTTTTTTAGCGGCCACTGGAGCTCTTATTCACGCAAAAGCAATTCTATTCCTAGCGAAAAATTATGATTAACTGCTCCTGTGTCCACCAACATTCCAAAACGCTAGCAATGTTCACAGATAACGGCTTTCATGGCCGCTTAATTACGATAATCAACAACCCCTAACTCATTCTAAGAATATATAAGCGCAATGTTATCCACAGGTCGACTATTTTATACGCTTTCTTATCTTTTTTAAAAAAGAGGCTGGGACAAAACAGTAAATAAAAAATGAGTGGCACTCACCCTGATGAGTTGGGGTGAGTGCCACTCTTTATTTTACATTTTTAGATTTTAGTAATTTTTAGGATTTAAATAAGGATACCATCTGATAAAATTAAAGTAACCACACAATAACTTAACGGAGGTATCCTTATGTTTAAACATTATACCATGAATCAAATCATTTTACCGCTAGATTTAGAAGTAAAACTTCAAGAAAATGATATTGCCTACGCCGTCAATGATCTCGTAGAACAGATTCCCGATGAAGCATTCGCTAGCTTTTTACGTGAAACGGGTAACCCTGCTTATCATCCACGGATGATGATGAAAGTGATTTTGTGTGCTTACACGCAATCTGTTTTCTCTGGTAGAAAGATCGAGGCATTACTCAAAGATAGTGTTCGTATGATGTGGCTAGCTCAAGGGTATGAACCGAGTTATCGTACCATCAATCGTTTCCGTGTCCATCAAGAAGTAAAGGAATTACTACGCCAGTGCTTCGTACAATTTCGTTGTCAGCTCGTACAAGAAAAATTGATTGAGGAGGAAGCGATTTTTATTGATGGAACGAAAATTGAAGCGAATGCCAATAAGTTTACGTTTGTTTGGCGAAAAGCGGTCGAAAAATACAGTGCCAATTTGGTGGAGAAGTCCAACCAAATGTATGATGAGTTGTTGGAAAAAGAAATTATTCCAGAAATCGAACGGGAAAACCTGGATGAACTATCTACGGAAGAACTCGTAAAAGTAGTGAAAAAGCTTGATGACAAGGTAGAGGAATATGATAACCAAATAGAAGCGAGTAAAGATGTAAGTGAACGAAAACAACTTCGTTCGGAACGCAAAATTCCAAAGCAGTATCGGAAACAGTTCAAGAATTATGTAGCTCGCAAACAAAAATATCAAAACGACATGGCCATATTCGGAGAGCGAAACAGTTACTCAAAATCGGATCATGATGCGACTTTTATGCGAATGAAAGATGATTATATGAAGAACGGCCAACTAAAAGCCGGTTATAATGTGCAAATTGCGACAGAAGGACAATACACGCTCGCTTTTGATGTATTCTCTAACCCGACCGATACACGCACACTAATCCCTTTTCTGGACAAAATCGAGGAAAGTTTCTTTAAGCTGCCCCCATATATTGTCGCTGACGCAGGCTATGGTAGTGAACAAAACTACGTAGATGTAATCGAACATCGAGAGCGTATCCCATTAATTACCTATAACATGTATCGTAAAGAGAAAAAGAAGAAATATAAGAATAACGCTTTCTACACCACCAATTGGGACTATAACGAGAAAACGGATTCTTACACATGCCCAAATGGAAAAAACTTGGTGTTCCGATACATCTCAAATCGAAAAGACAAAGATGGATTTACACGAACGTTTAAGGTCTATGAGTGTGAAGACTGTTCAAGTTGTCCATTCCGTTCCCAATGCACCAAGGCTAAAGAAGGCTATCATCGGAAAATACAGTACAACGAAAAATGGGAACAGCAAAAAGAATACGTAAGACAACAGCTTTCAGAAGAGAAAACGGGTGAAATCTACGGTAGGCGTAAAACCGATGTGGAACCAGTTTTCGGATTTTTGAAGGCTAATTTGCATTTCACTCGTCTGTCAGTGAGAGGCAAAGAGAAGGTGAAAAATGAATTAGGGTTTGCCTTCCTGGCGGTGAACTTGAGAAAGTACATTGCCAGGAGCGGCTAATATGATAATAATCCATCTAACGCTCCAACTAAAAAGGTTCCGAACATCATCTTTGGATGTTCGGAACCTTTTTCAATTATTTCTGGCTAGTTATGTCCCAGCCTCTAATGTGCTCCTTCGTTACGGACATCCATTCCGCTATTTTACGAAATAGACGCCTTTTCTCAGTTCTTACGGACATACGTTCCGCTATTTGAGTAGAAAGAGCGAGAAAACCATGTTATTTTTCAATGTAACGGAACAAATGTCCGTTAGCATTTCAAAAATCAAACTTTTTATTAATATAGCGGAATGGATGTCCGTTAGATTAAGTCATTCAAACTTCTTACTTCCCTAACAATTGTTTCATTTTCGACACAACATTTTCAACAGTGAAGCCGTACTCGTGTAAAATTTTGTTTGCAGGCGCTGATGCACCGAACGTATCAATCGTAATCATATCCCCATGATCACCTACGTATTTCTCCCAACCAAGAGACGATCCCATTTCTAATGCTAAACGAGCTTTGACTTGTGGAGGAATCACACTTTGCTTATATTCTTGTGATTGTTGTTCAAAACGCTCCCAACTCGGCATACTTACTACAGAAACACGAATTCCTTCTTTCTCTAATGCCGTCTGTGCTTCAACCGCTAATTGAACTTCTGAACCTGATGCCAGTAATAAACCTTCTAGTTCACCTGTTGCTTCTGAAATGACATATGCTCCTTTGTTAACACCTTCATATGCTACATCAACGGATGCTGAATTCGTCATTAAATCTTGACGACTTAATACAAGTAATGTTGGTCGGTCAGAACTCTCGACCGCCACTTTCCATGCTGCCACTGTTTCATTACCATCGGCTGGACGAATGACATTTAATCCAGGCATAGCTCGAAATGATGCAAGCTGTTCTACTGGTTCATGAGTTGGACCGTCTTCTCCCACTGCGACACTATCATGTGTAAACACGAAGGTTACTGGTAATTTCATTAAAGCCGATAATCGAACGGCTGGACGTAAATAATCGGAAAAGACAAAGAATGTTGCTCCAAATGGTTTAACACCACCGTGTAAAGCCATTCCATTGACCATCGCACCCATCGCAAATTCTCGAACGCCAAACCAAACGTTTCGACCAGAGTAATCGACTCGACTGAAATTCGCTTCTCCCTTTAACAATGTTTTATTAGATGAAGCTAAATCGGCTGATCCTCCAAAAAGAGTTGGAATGTTTTTGGCAAACGCATTAAGAGCATCTCCCCCAGCAGAACGAGTCGCCACTTTGTCGACATCCTTTTCATAGTTTGGAAGATTTGCATCCCAACCTACTGGCAATTCTCCGCTTATGGCCTTCTGTAGTTGATCGCCAAGTTCAGGGAACTCGGTTTTGTATGCTGCCAACAGTTCGTTCCATTGCTCTTCTAGCTTTCCTCCAGTTTCCTTCACTTCGTTAAACAGTTCTTTCACCTCTGTGGGAACATGAAAATCTTCATACTCCCATCCATATGTTTCTTTCGTTAGTTTAATTTCATCTGCCCCAAGTGGCGCACCGTGTGAAGCAGATTTCCCACTTTTGTTCGGTGAGCCATACCCAATCGTCGTTTTCACTTCGATTAAAGTCGGACGCTCATCGTTTTTAGCAAGCTCAATCGCTTTATTTATTTCCTCAAGATCATTTCCAGCTTCTACACGAATATAATGCCAACCATACGCTTTAAATCGCTCTTCTACACTTTCTGAAAATGAAAGATGTAAGTCTCCATCAAGGGAAATATCATTCGAATCATAAAGTACAATTAATCGACCGAGCTGTAAGTGACCTGCAAGAGAAGCTGCTTCAGCCGAAACGCCTTCCATTAAGTCCCCGTCGCCACAAATACTATATGTATAATGGTCCACTACCGGATAATTATCGCGATTAAATGTCGCTGCTAAATGTCGTTCAGTCATAGCCATCCCGACAGCCATCGCAAACCCTTGTCCGAGTGGTCCTGTCGTTGCATCTACACCTGGGGTATGACCAAATTCTGGGTGACCTGGTGTATTGCTGCCCCATTGACGGAACTGTTTCAGGTCATCAAGTGTCACATCATACCCTGATAAATGAAGAATGCTATACAGTAGCATTGAACCGTGTCCCGCCGATAAAACAAAACGGTCACGGTTAAACCAGTTTGGATTTGCTGGGTTATGTTTCATTTGTTCCGCATAAAGAGAAAATGCCATTGGTGCCGCTCCCATTGGAAGTCCTGGGTGACCTGAATTCGCTTTTTCAATACTATCAATTGATAGTGTACGAATCGTATTAATCGCTAACTGTTTGTTTACTGCTTGTGTCGTTGACATAAAAAACCACTCCTTTAATAATTCCTATGTATGATTTATACGAATAAATTTACCTTGGAAAAAAGCACTGAAGACGATTGCGAATTCAGTGCTTTTTCGAGTGAACTATTTTCCTGCAAAAGTTTCTAAAAGGTACTTGTTAATTGTTGCTTTTAGAAGCTCTTGTCTACCAGATTTATTTGTAACTTCAGTTAAGCTCAGGGCATGTTTCTCTAGTTTGTGGAAGTCTGTTTTTCCTTCCACAATATCAAGACCAATTCCAGATGTATAACTGCTATATCGGTCCGCAATGAAGTCCTCTAATACTTTATCTTCAATTAAACGTTGTGCTACTTTTGTTCCAATAGCAAATGCATCCATACCAGCAATATGTGCGTGGAATAAATCATCTGTATCGAACGAACCACGTCTTACTTTCGCATCAAAGTTTAAGCCACCTGTACCTAAACCATCGTTTTTAATAATTTCATACATTGCAAGTGTCGTAGAATAAAGGTCAGTTGGGAATTCATCTGTATCCCATCCAAGTAGTGTGTCTCCTTGGTTAGCATCCACTGATCCTAACATACCATTGATCCGTGCTGTACGAAGTTCGTGCTCAAAAGTGTGTCCAGCTAGTGTAGCATGGTTGGCTTCAATGTTGAACTTGAAGACATCTTGTAAATCATATTTTTGTAAAAAGGCTAGTCCAGTTGCTACATCAAAGTCATATTGATGTTTTGTTGGCTCTTTTGGTTTTGGTTCAATTAAAAATTGTGCATCAAAACCAATTTCTTTTGCATAGTCTTTTGCCATATGGAAGAAACGAGCAAGGTTATCTAATTCTAAGCCCATATCCGTATTTAAAAGAGTATCATATCCTTCACGACCACCCCAGAATACATAGTTCTCTGAGCCTAGTTCTTTACCTACTTCTAACCCTTTTTTCACTTTTGCTGCTGCATATGCAAATACGTCTGCGTTTGGTGCCGTTGCTGCCCCATGCATCCAACGAGGATGTGTAAACATATTCGCCGTGTTCCATAATAATTTCACTTTGCTTGTTTTCATGTATTCTTTAATCATTGCAACAATGACATCAATGTTATTCAATGTTTCACTTAATGATTCTGCTTCAGGAGCTACATCGATATCATGGAAACAGAAATATGGAACATTTAATTTTTCAAAAAATTCGAATGATGCTTCAACACGAGCTTTCGCTAAATCCATTCCTGACAAGTGATTGTATGGACGTACTGCTGTTCCTGCACCAAATGGATCATTTCCTTCGCCTGTAAACGTGTGCCAATATGAAACAGCAAAACGAAGAAATTCCTCCATTGATTGCCCATTTATTTTTTCTTCTGGATTGTAATATTTAAAAGCAAATGGGTTTGTCGAGCTAGAACCTTCAAACTTAATTTGATTAACATTATTAAAATAACTCATTGTTCAATCCCCCAGTTCATAATGTATGGTAGAAACCGTTTTCATGTCTTGATTATATCACCACTCACTTAGTTTGTCTATCGAACGTACAAAGTTTTTTTGTGAATGTTTTATGGATGCAATTGCAACATAACCCCAACTACTAAAAAAACAAAAAAAAAGACCGTTATAGCCTAATAGCTTAACGGTTTTTAATTCTTTATTACTTTTCCAATTCAATAACAATCTCGTCAAAAAGCATTTCTTCATACTCATAATTACTAGCCTCTGTCTCTGTAACCGTTGCTTCTACTTCAGAATATTCTACTCCATCCTGTTCATAACGTGATTCTACTTGTTCAGGTTGTTCAAAATTAAAATTACTTAACCTACCTCTAGGAGTAATGATAAGTTTTGATGCAGCAGGGTCAATCTTTCCAAAGGTAATAGTCCAATTCATATTGTGGTAATCTGTTCCTATTCCGCCATTTGGTTGCACAGTGTACACATGTCCTAGATCATCTTTTACTTCAAGTTCAATATCAAGCATCTCCCATGTAGACATTAACTCTTTTTCAGACTCGTGATGATAATAAATAACCGTTGACATTGGAGTATGCTTTATTCTTTCCACTTGAACTTGGACTCCTCCTTTTCTCGAATTCTCGTATACATTAAGGACCGTATGGTTTGTTTCTTCAACAGAAAAAGTAAAATCCCACCTTCCCTTTATTTCTTCCATCGTTTCACTATTCCTAATGGACCTTATATTCCAAGTCACAGTCGGTTTCCTAATTTCTTCTTGGTCCAATATTGTCATTTCTATCAATCCAGCATATTGGTGCTCTCCAATTTTCGAGTTTTCCATGTAAATAGATAAATTTGTCTCTGTCAGTTTCTTAATCTCCATCCACTCTGATAATTCAACATGCTCTCCTAAGTCGGTTTCCGATTCTAGTAAAAATGTAGCCGTTACTGTTTTCCCATCATAAATGGCATCCTTTATCGTCATTTTGATACCGTTACTTTCCTTAGTCATATTTAATTCGCTTGCATGTTCTTTGTAATTTTCATAAAGGCCGTCATAATTTTTACTAAACAAAGTGAAAATATCATGAATCAACGGAATATTTGAAGCGTAGGTTGGAAAAGTTAGACTTAGCGTTACCAATGAAAGTCCTCCGATAATAGCTGCAGTGACGAATGCTCTTTTCAAACGAGATGGGCGTTTCTTTTGGATATTACGTTTTAATGTTTTTTTCATTTTCCGTTTTTCATTTTCACTTACATACATTTCTTCAAATTCACTTTCATTTATATTAATCTCATTTAATAATTCATAAATGTCTTTCATCCCATCTTCTCTCCTAACGTTAGCTTTTTCCCAATAGCGTTAAGCTCTTTTTTTCCACGATGAAGCCGATTTGTTATGGCCGATTTCGTGAGACAAAGCTGTTCCGCAATATCGGTTGTTTTCATTCCGAGTATATATTTCATGATAAAAATATTCCGGTCAACAGGAGATAAGTGGTTAAGCAAAGTCTCTAGCTCCGTTTTACTTTCCATCAGTATAAGCTCCTCTTCCGCTGATTTTCCTACCTCACCCGTAACCTTATCAGAGCTTATTACCTTTTGTTTTTGTACAGTTCGGTAGTAATCAATCGCTTTAAATTTAGCAATCGCGTAAACCCATTTTTTAAAACTAAGTTCATCCTGTCCTTTAAACTTTGTCGCATGATTCCAAATCGATAAGAAAATATCATTCATACATTCCTCCATCAATCCTTTGTTGGAAAAAGGTGATAATATTTTATACGTAACTCCTTTTATCAATGGGAAATAATGTTCGACAATATAAGCCAAAGCATCTTCATTATGACATTGTAATTGGTAAATGAAATTGCTCTTATCAATTTTCATTTTTTATCTCCTAATTTTTTTTCGTAAAAGCTTTTACACTTTATATAACGAAGCAAATGAAAATATCTCTCACATTTTTCTTGTATTTTAAATTTTTTTAGTGTTACTTCATTTTCTATCCTTAATTTGAATATGCTTTCTTATATATTAAAAAAGTGTCCATCTATGATGAACACCGCAAAAGTCTCGTTATTTTAAATTTGATTTATTCTTATAATCAAACCTAAGCCAAAGGATTGCTACTACAAGAAGAATTACCAATGTCAATGGGATTAACCATAGATTCTCTCCATTTAAATATAACCCTAAAAACATGATTACAACTGACATAATTGGTGCCATAATATAAAAAGGTCTAGCATTATAAAACCAGCCATATGGAAAAAAGTGAGCACCCGTAATAATTGCAAAAAATATAATCGCATCATGTGGGCTTTTAATTATAGCCCAGAAAAGAATAGGAAAATATATAATTTGAGCGAGGTTTAAATAGGACCCTAAGCTACCAAGTGGATTATTTTCCAGCTTCCAATCCGCTTTAATTAGCGTTGAAATGGCAAGCGCTAACGGGAACATTAAACCTGTTGAAAATAACATAAATATATTTTTCTGCTTTATTTCTATTTGCTGAAAAAAAATAATAGTTATGATAGACCAAATTACAACAGCAGCTAGTAAAAAACCGATTCCATTTTTTCCTTTAATTGAAAGTTCATTTCTTATTTTATTTAGTTCCATTATTTCCTCCCGAATTAAAATTGTTATGTTTTTTAAATCATCACTAAAAAACTTTACTATTACTCTATCATAATTTTTTACCTAAATGTGGTAAATTCAACAATTTCCATAATAAAGGGAAATGATATTCAACCCTCTAAGCTATTCTTTATTGAAAACAAACGCCATACGCCTTAAAATGAATTTAATAGAAAGCGAGGATTATACATATGAAACTACTTGATTTTTCACAAGCAGCTGTGAGGACAAAAGAAGAACTTACAGCGTTAATTGGCACTCCTCACGAACTCGTTATCAAGAAAACAGTTTCTATCTTAGACGAGAATTGCAAAAGGTTCATTTCATTATCTCCTCTCCTTTTCCTCTCCACTTGTAGTGCTGATGGAAAATGTGATGTCTCACCCCGCGGAGACTTTCCTAGTTCAATTAAAATCCTAAATGAAAAACAGCTCATCATCCCGGATCGTCCTGGGAACAAACGACTAGATTCGATTCACAATATGTTATCTAATCCTCATGTAGGATTATTGTTCATCATTCCTGGGATGGAGGAAGTTCTTCGTATAAATGGAAAAGCCGCAATTATTAAAAATGAAACGATGTTGAATGACATTTGGGGACAAGGACAAGCACCAAAACTAGGAATCGGTGTTGACGTAGAAGAGTGCTTTATCCATTGCCCTAGAGCGCTCAAATCTTCAAAAGTTTGGGATAGTAGCTCATGGCGTGATAAATCTGAATTACCTTCTAGTACAGAAATGTTTCATGCGCATTTGAAGCTCAATGGTGTTGAACTTAAAAAATAACGAAACTAAAAAGCACTGAGGCCATGAATTGCCCAGTGCTTTTAATCGTTGTCATTACGTTACGTTATTTTATCGCTTCATATACTCTCATAGGTGGGATATTTCGAAATACATAGCGATCTTGAACAGAGGAAAAGTGTTCATGTAAGTGGTCTTTTAAATGCCTATCCCTTTGAAAGAATGTTTGATAAGGGAGAAATTTTCCTCCTGGTTTTAAAACAGAATGGGTTTGCTTCACTATGTTCCTTCTTACCTCATTATTCATTAAGGTGAATGGGATACCGGACAAAATATAATCAGCTTGCTCTCCAAACTCGTCCATAATATCTTGGACACGTTCAGCACTTGCATGATGAATATGAACCCTCCCATCTTGAACATTGTTTTTTAAATAGTGGACAAAGTTTTCATTTAGCTCAATTGTGATAATAACCGAATCGTGAGATATTTGATTTAGTAAATAATCTGTAAATACCCCTGTTGCTGGTCCATACTCAATAATAACAACCCTGTTTTCAAATGACATTTTACTACATACTTCTTTTACACCTTGTTTAGAAGTTGGTGTGACTGATGCGATGTTAGGATCTTTTATAAAGTTTTTAATATATTCTTTTGTGCTCATCTTAATCTCCTTATATGTTTGACTAACAAGTGTTGTTATTATTTTTTCTTTAATTTCCAAAAACATACTATAAAGAAAAACCGTTTAATGTATAGTTGCTTTCTTTTCGGTCATAGTAATAATAAATGTTCCACAGTAGCTCAGTGGTAGAGCTATCGGCTGTTAACCGATCGGTCGTAGGTTCGAGTCCTACCTGTGGAGCCATTTTTTGCATGCATTTCATCTCATTTCCTCTTTATCTAACATCAGACCATTTTTTTCCTAATCTTTCTCCATACTCGCTAATTTTCATATAGTATTAGAGACAATCCGTATATTCCTTCTGTTTATTAAAAATGAATGTAATGTAAAGTCACTTTACAAAAACTTAACGTCATTCTATTCGTGTTTACATTTAAAAGTCATTTATAATGGAAAATGTGTGTTTCATAAAACTTCATACTAGGAGGGCAAAAATGTTTACGAGAAGAAAAAAGAGAGTCAGTGGGTTATCTATCTTTTTAGCCAGTATTCTATTTTTCTCACAGCTTTTTACTGGATTCAATTTACCTGTTTCTGCATTTTCAGTAAACGAGGAAAATCAAACGGTTACACTTGTAGAATGGGATTTTAATTCAGAAAGTCCAGTTGCAACAGGTGGGATAAATAAAAATGCTAACGAAGAATTTACTTTAGTCGGTGCCAACGTTACTGGTTATGTCGCTGGGTTTGGTTTAGGATCAAGAGCGATAAACTCAAATAGTTGGCATTCTACTAATGAAAATTATTGGTTAGCTACTTTATCAACAGAAGGCTTTGAAAATATAAAACTATCTTCTAAACAATACGGTTCTAATACTGGCCCAAAAGATTTTACGCTAGAGTATAGTCTAGATGGGCAAAGTTGGACTGATGTTCCCCATACAACTATTGAAGTAGGAAACAACTGGACAAATGGTGTCTTATCTAACGTTTCTCTTCCACTAGCTTTAAATGATGAAGACACTATTTATGTAAGGTGGCTCAATACGTCGAATGTGTCGGTTCAAGGTGGTACGATTGGGAACACAGGAACAAATCGAATCGATGATGTAGTCATTTCAGGTACACCTCTTGCCGAAGACGTTGATCCGGGTGAGGAAATTCAAACGATTGCCGAAGCTCGTACTATGTCAGGACAAGAAGTGACTGTCCTTGGCGTGGCCAATATTGCCCAAGGGTTATTACAAAATGGCAGATTTTCATTATACATCCAAGATGAAGAAGCGGGTATTCAACTATTTAACTTCAATACCTCTCCTTTTCCTGAAGTAAAAGAAGGAGACCTAGTGAAAGCGACTGGTATCGTTGGTGAACATTCTGGTGTAACACAATTACAAGTGTCATCCGTTGAAGTCGTGAACCATAATCAAGAAATTCCTGTGAAAAATATTCCCTTATCTACTTATATGGATAGTTCTTTAGCAGAATCCTATGAAGGACAGCTTGTACGGTTTGAAGGGTTTATACGAAATATTAACGATTATTTTAATGGTGGCGTCTCCATTTCCATTATTAATGATGATTTTGATGCTGTTGATATTCGAGTGTGGGAAAGTACAGGCATTGATTTATCACAGTTAGAAGAAAATACTTGGTATGAAGTAACAGCGATTTCAAGTCAGTTCAACTCCACATATCAAGTATTACCGAGAAACAATGATGATTTTGTAAAATTAGCTGAGCAAAAACCAGCTCCTACTACATTAAATCGCGAATACAAAGCAAAAGTTGCTCACGTGACAGATGGAGATACGATTCGGCTAGCTACACCGATTCTTGGAGCAACAAACGTCCGTTTTTTAAATATGGATACACCTGAAACATATCATACCGTTCAAAATGAGCTAGACGAGAATCAAATGCGTCATGGCAAAAATGCAACAGCTTATATGCAAACGATGTTGCAAGACGGCGACACTGTCATCTTAAAATTAGGAGAAGAGCCGTTAGATAGTTACGGGCGGTTGTTAGCTGAAGTATATACAGAGGATGGCGTGAACACGAATTTAGAAATGGTAAGAGCAGGCTATGCTTCTACGTATTTTATTTACCCTTTTGAAGATGAGAAAGTAGAAAAATATTCAGTAGCTGCAAAATATGCAAGAGAAAATCAAAAAGGAATTTATAACCCAGAAGACCCGTTATTAGAAATGCCGTTCGTGTTCCGTGCTAGAGAGCGTGGCGATAACGGCTTATCCCGTTATGTTGGAAATTTCAAAACAAAAGAATATGTCGCACCAGACCATTATGCTCTAGTTGAACCTGAGTACCGTGTATTTTTCTCAAAACAACAAGCTGAAGCATTGGGCTATAGTCCGTTTGAAATGTCTGATCAAGAAGCAATAGATATGGACAAAAATGCATTAGGCGTTGGTTTTCAAGGAACAGAAACCGCTAGCACGGTTGTTTCTGATGTAACCTTAGAAACAACAGGTTCATACGGATCGACGATTACATGGAAATCAAGCAACGAAGATGTTATATCCACGAGCGGAAAAGTAACAAATCCAAAATATGAATCCACTGAAGTTACATTAACAGCTACACTTGTTAAAGGGAACCTTACCGTAACAAAAGAGTTTCACCTCGTTGTGCTACCCGCAATTGTTGAGCTTGTTAGCTGGAACTTTGACCAGGAATCAACGATAGCTACTGGTGGTATCACCGATAATAAAAACAGTGAAATTACAACGGTTGGTTCCACAATAACAGGCTATGTTGCTGGTTTTGGCAGTAACTCTAGAGCTGTGAATGCAAACGGATGGCAAGATGGAGAAAGCTATTGGTTAGTAGAACTAACAACACTAGACTATAAAAACATAACACTTTCTTCCAGGCAATACGGGTCAAATACCGGTCCAAGAGACTTCCGAGCTGAATACAGTATTGACGGTGTAGACTGGTCAGTGATTCCTGGAAGTGATTTGACTGTCGCAAACAACTGGAATGGTGGTGTTCTTACGAATATAGCTTTACCAAAAGAAGTAGAGAATCAAGAAAAAGTGTTCGTGAGATGGATAAATACTTCTACTGTTTCCATTAACGGTGGAACAGTCGGTTCAGGTGGAACAAACCGAATTGATAATATTGTGTTTACAGGAAATAAAGGATTGTTTGAGGAAGAAAGGCAAGCTTGCTTCCCTGGGAAAGGGAAGATGAAAGGGAAAGATAGTTTTCCTGGAAAAGGAAAAGGGTTAGCTCGTTTTTGTAAGTAATAATGTTGTCATTCAACCGTAAATAGCAGAAGAACACGGTAGTTCGTCAAAGTTGACGGACTACCGTTCATTACTGACATCATTATTTTTCTACATATTCATTAGAAAACAGTACTCCACGTATGGTTTGATAGAGTATTGGTACTGCTTCGTGTAATCATTCGTTTTTTCGCAGGAACTTCTCTCTATTCAAGAAAAGTTCCAAATTGTGAAGAAACAACTTTATTTATCTGTTTGTTTTTGCTTCTTTTTCAAATACTCCGCACGTAATTTTTCAAGTTGCTGCTTTTTATCAGATTTGGCAGGCTTCTGTTTTTCATGATACTTTGTTACAGCTTGCTTACCTTTCGTATCCAATTGATATTTGCCCACTTTGTTCACCTACTTTTCTTCTAGCATTATAAATAATTCGAACTATTAATGTAGTGATTTACAAATTAAAAAACCTTACTCAATAATCTTAATTCGTTTGTTTATCAAATTTTCGCTTCGGCTTAAATCCTTCTTCAAGTAAATATTGCTTCGCTTCATTATACGATGGAAACGTTCCGTCTAGTTGTTCACTTGCATAGACGTTCCACATGTCATCTTCAAGAATAATGGTAAGCTTATGCCCTTCTTTGTCCATCCATATTTCATCAATATTTTGAAGCGTTTCCCCTACTTCACTAACTCCGTTTGATTGCAGAGAGTCAATTGAGCGTTCAATGATCGAACGTAATTCTTCTTCTGAAAAATCACGGATATTAACCATCCCTTTAGCGTCTTTTTTCGGCACTTTAAGTGTTGCCGCATAAACAAACCCATTTCCGTTTGGATGCAAATGGTATACGACATTTTTTTTATCACTGTCGCCTCCCACATAATGAAAATTAACACGATTTAGCGATACATCACGGCGTTCTAATTCTGGGAAGGACTCGATAATGGCAAGTTTTTGATCAAATGTAAGCATAGTTCCTCCAAATAATTCTAATTTAATAATTCATTATATCATTAGTGGATATTAACAAAAAATACACTTGCTTGCCCAGTATTTAATCTAATACGAAAAAAGACCACACTAAAGTGGTCGCATAATAATTATTTTTTATTACATATCGTTGTACTGCAAAGCAAATGATTTTATTCCATTGTTGAATTTTACGAGTCGCTTCTTTTTACCATTTGATTATACACCACAGGAGTCCTAAACAGCCATTCATTCCATGTTTTATCTTTTGTCACTAGTTCAGCCATAAAATGACTTACATTACTTCTGCTAGTTTTACCCGCATTGAATATTGGGCTTCTTACAGGAGACTTGCAAACTTCGTATGAGCTTTCTTCTTGTTGATTGATTAATGTATCAGGTCGTACTATTACCCATTCTAAATTTTTTGCCTTTTTATCAATTTCGGTAATCAAATAATTTGCAGCCTTGACGTTATCTCGATGAGGTGGGAGCAAAAAATCCAATAAAGTAAAGATTATTTTTTCTCCAGTAGAATTTACCTCTCCCGATAAAAAATTTGTATAAGCTGTTGTCCCCATAAGTATGAGCTTTACTTTTCTGTTTGCCTTGTTTTTAACTGTCTCACTTATTCTTTTTATTGCATCAAATACTAAATAACGAGGTTTACCAAATATCCCTTTAAGCGTCATATTATGACCAAGACACGAGATAATGACATTGCATTCACTTATAAGGTCATATATCTCATAATCATCTAGTTCGTTGATATTCCCCTTTACGATTTCTACTGATGGACATTCTTGTATCTCTTTGGAGAGAACTGCACTATTTCTAATGAGAATCCGAGTATTAATTTGTCTTTTCATTAATTGTTTGACGACTAGTGTGCCGGTAGCACCGCTTGCTCCAAGAACTAATACTCTCATATTCTACCTCGTTTCCATAAGATTTAATTATCCGGCGGATTGCAACCTCTTACTATTAGAAGTGTAGCAAGAAATAACTCACCAAAAGTTAATATGCATGTGATTATAGAACCTAACATACCCATACCGATAACCTTCTGGGATAAGCCTAATTTTGATATTCACTCCCTGATTAAATAAGAAATTATACGATAAAACCGACGTGCTCAAAGTCTCTTTCAAATTTGTTTTAATTAATAATAAGTATTTCAATTTTAACTAGCGACGTACATTAGACGACTTTTAATAAGTAACCATCCAAGACAAACAGCTACTCTTTGTATAATAATTTATCAAGTTACGTCACATATCACTACATACTTAAGTATTAATAAAAGTACTATTCAAAATTTCACTAAATATAAATAGAGAAAATTCTTATTTGTAAATCAAACAAGGTACCGATATAAACATACTACATTTATAATAAACCCAACTCACGTGCTTTCCCAACCGCTTCCGTTCTTCTTTTCACTTGGAGTTTCCCGAAAATATTTTGATTATATCCCTTTACTGTACTTACTGCTAAAAATAGCCTTTCACCAATTTCATGATTAGAGAGGCCTGCAGCAATTAGCTTTAATACTTCTAGTTCACGGTCACTTAATGGTTCCGTCAATCCATGGGGTAGATTAGACATTGATGCTTCTTTTGCTCTTTGCAATCTGCACACAAAATCTGGCTTTGATTCATATACTATTCGTTCAGATAATAATCGATAAAGAAGCAGTCCTTCATCCACAAAAACTTGAAAAAAGCCCTCAGGCTCTGCTATTTCAATTGCCTTTTTAAGGCATACCTTTGCTGACTCGACATCATCATTAGCCTCATAAGCAAGCGCCTGTAACATAAAAATCTCCACTATACTTCCTACTCTTTTACCTCTCTTAGCTTCTATTAATAAGGACTCTAACAATTCAACTGCTTCCATTAAGAGTTTTCTTTGGCTATATTGTCTAAAGGACGCAATTTTAATTCTAGCCAAGGTAATGTATTTAAAGTCTTGAAGATAACAAGGTCCTTTTTCTAAACCTTGGCTATTCTCCCTTATGCATTCCTCTGCCTGATATACGCTACCTTTTCTTACTAACGTCTTAGCCTTTAATGCATATAGTGGCTGTATGTCGGATAAAGGACTCATTATATAGTGCTTTTTTGCTTCGTCAAAAGAATCAAGCGCTTTGTCCAATTCACCACGACTCTCCCATAACCTCCCCTGTTGAACATGCCAATGATACCGCCAATTTGGTAAGGCTCGTTTTTCCCCCTCCTCGAGGCTCTGTTGAAGATAATGTTCAGCTTCATCTATATTACCCATCATAAGCTTCAATTTACTTAATCCTAAGTAATGGCTTGCTGTAGTAAGTTTAATTATTCCCGTGCTCTTAATGGAAGTCTGCAACCCATTCTCATATAACCTCATTGCCTCGTAAAGCTTACCTTGTTCTACCTTAATATCTGCTAAAACAACTGCCAACAGCGAACGAGACATAGTGCTATTTGTTATCGTAGTATATGCAGCCTCAAGTTCCCCCTTCGCCCATCTTGCTAAGCCTAACAATACTTGAATAATGCCTTCCCTTGCATTATTTTCGGGAATCAAGTCTAATCCTTCTTGTGCATACTTTATTGCTGCTTCCATCTCCCCCTGAACTAACGCATAGTATGTACGTGCAGAGGCAATTGTAGCAGGTAGAATACTGTATTCATGATAATCAAAAACAACAATACCCTTTCGTTCCTCATCCTTTATTTGTTCAGGTGATATTTTTTCCAAACACGTTTCCGCATCGAGAAGCCTTTGTTCAACTTCCTCCATTTCACCTGTATCAAGAAGGGCCCATGCGTATCCTACACTAAGAACTGGCCTGTTTTTAATTATTTCATCAGGCAGCATTTTCGCCCAACTAAGCCAAGTCGCTGCCTGTAGGTTCTTGTCCATACTTGACCAAGATAACTCTATTAAGGTAGAAGCTCTTTCATAATCCTTCGCAGCCAATGCATGGTGAACAGCTTCACTCGTCAGGCCATTGCCTTCAAACCACTGACTGGCACGAATGTGTAGTGCAGCAACATCTCCACCTTTTATAGAAGCATTATTAGAATGATCTTTTAATAGCTTTTTTCTAAGAAAACCTGAGAAGAGATGATGATAGCGATACCAGCTCTGCTCATCGTCCAAAGGAACAACAAATAAATTTAACTTTTGAAGATATTCTAGATTTTCCTGTCCAGAAGTACTAGAGTCTAGAAGAATCGCGTCACACAAGGGTCCACATAAACGCTCTAGTATGGAGGTTTGCAATAAGAATAATTGTATCTTCGGATTAAGCTGTTTCAGAACTTCTTCTAAAAGATAATCGGTTATAAAATAGTGGTTACCACTAAAGGATTCAATGAACTCTCCAATATCCTTTTGACCTTTTATTGATATAGCAGCCAACTGTAACCCTGCAATCCATCCTTCAGTACGAGCATCCAATATAGAAATATACTTTTCAGCCAAGTTTAAACCCATTACCCCATTCAGAAACTCTGATGCTTCTGAATATGTAAATCGTAAATCCTTTGCACGTATTTCTATTAATTGATTTTGAGCCCTAAGACTCGCAATGGGCAAAGGTGGTTCCTCACGGGTTGTCATAACTAAATGCATATTCGCTGGCATATGGTTGAGTATATAAATAATAGAATCATTCACCAATGTATTTTCGATGACATGATAATCGTCAAGGATAAGCATGAATTCTTCAGGAATGGTTGCTATTTCATTAATTAATAATGTTAAAACTAATTCTATTCCCACCGTTTTCATGTTTTGAAGCGCTTCTGAAAATTCTTCAAATAAGCCCACCTTAAGTGTTCTTAATGATGCCACTAAATAAGTCATAAATTGTGTTATGTCATTATCCTTTTCATCTAAAGAAAACCATGCTACAGAAACTTTATTATTCGTGGTCCACTCTGTCACGAGAGTTGTTTTCCCAAAACCAGCAGGTGAAGATATGAGGGAAAGTTTTCTGTTTAAACCTTCATCCATCAATTCAAACAATCTAGGACGTAGTACCAACATTGTTTGATTATGTGGGATATTAAGCTTAGTATGTAGAATTGGAGTTGTCATTCCCTATTCCTCTTTTCATATCTATAGTAACTCCCAATTAATATTTGTTAATAGGTTCATAATTCTATATTTTTCATTAACTATCCTGTATAATCTCCATTCATATAAAAAACTTCTACTAGTCTACTAACATTTATTCACTTAAAAACTCCCTCAGTCAGTTATCAGAGTACATATATCAAACTTTATATGATGCACAGTACTGGTCTACTCCCTATTTAAATAATATCTTACAATAAAAAAAGATACATATTAAAAACGAGCCCTATTCGGGCTCATTTGATCACTTTTCCATTTCAAGTACTGCAACATTTTCTATATGATTCGTATGCGGAAACATATCCACTGGCTGCACTTCTTTTGTCCCATACCCACCATCTTCTAATATCCGTAAATCCCTTGCTAATGTCGCAGGATTACAGGATACATACACGACCCGCTTTGGTTTCATTTGAATAATCGTCTGCAGAAGCTTTTCATCACAGCCTTTTCTAGGCGGATCCACAACAATAACGTCTGCTCGGATCCCTTGTGCATACCACCATGGGATGACATTTTCTGCTTCCCCTACAGCAAAATCTGCATTTTCAATATGGTTTAGTTTCGCATTTCGTTTCGCATCATCAATCGCTTGTGGGACGATTTCTACACCGTATACATGTTTCGCTTTTTGCGCAAGGAAAAGCGAAATCGTTCCAATTCCACAGTAAGCATCGATGACGGTTTCATGTCCTGATAAGTTTGCGTATTCGAGCGCTTTGTCATAAAGCGCTTTTGTTTGTTCTGGGTTCACTTGATAAAAGGAACGCGCGGAGATCGCAAATTTAATATCGCCGATAAAGTCATAAATGTAGGGTTCCCCCCATAAAACAACCGTTTTGTCTCCAAAAATAACATTTGTTTTTTTACCGTTTATATTTTGGACAATCGATTTTACTTTCGGTAGCTTTGTTCTAATTTGCTCGATGATTTCATCTTTATGTGGGAGTTCAGCTGTTCTTGTGATAAGGACAACCATTGTCTCACCTGTCATCAGCCCATAACGTGCTACTACATGGCGGAGAGTTCCACGATGGGTTTGTTCATTATATCCACGTACGCCATATTGTTCGCAAATTGATTTAACCGTTTGTACGACTTCATCGTTTGCTTCATGTTGGATGAAACATTCGTCCATATTAATAATTTCATGGCTGCGTTGTTGATAAAACCCAGCAACAAGACCTCCTTCACGGTCAGCAACAGGAACTTGTGCTTTATTTCGATAACGCCATGGGTTTTCCATCCCTATTGTAGGGTGGACCTTTACATCTGTTAGTTTTCCGATCCGTTCTAACACGTCTTTTACTTGTTTTTGCTTTTGACTTAGCTGAGCTTCATAGCTCAAGTGCTGCAATTGACAACCACCACATTGGTCGTATATTGGGCAAATGGGGTCCACTCGCTCATCACTTTGATCTATCGTTTCCATGACTTTCCCAAAGCCATAGCCTTTATTTACTTTCAATACTTTCACTTTTGCCCTTTCGCCCGGTAAGGCTTTCGGAATGAAAAGAGCATACCCTTCGATTTTGGCAACACCCGCGCCTTCATGGGTTAAGTCTTCTATCATTACTTCTACAATATCGTTTTTTTTGACTGGTGCGTTTGGTTTATTACTCATTATTTAACGTCCTTTTCTGCTCATTTCTTTTTTTTATCTTAGCATAGTTTTGAACAAAAAAGAAAAAGACAAACGTTAGATTGTGCTTACGTTTGCCTTTCCATTATCCCTCTTAAAATATTTGTTGCTTCTTCCACTACCTCATCTGTTGGTGGTTCGACATCTTTTAATTGATACTCTAATCCTAATGACTCCCATTTGTACATTCCTAACTTATGATAAGGAAGTACTTCTACCTTTTCCACGTTCGTTAACGTAGAAATAAAGTCTCGTAACCGAAATAAATCATGTTTATCATCAGATATTCCTGGCACTAGAACATGACGAACCCAGACTGGTATTTGTTTTTCTGCTAAATACGTTGCAAAGTCAAGAATATGTGCATTAGATAGTCCTGTTAATTTGCGATGTTTTTCATCATCAATATGTTTAATATCTACTAAAATTAAGTCGGTCACTTCTAGTAACTTTTCAAATGATTGGATGAAATTTGGCTTTCTTGAAAAACAGCCACCTGACGAATCAATGGTCGTATGAATACCAAGCTTTTTACATTGTGTAAACAATTCAATTAAAAAATCTACATGCAATAATGGTTCTCCACCACTGACTGTTACTCCACCCGATGAAGCTTTCATAAACGGAAGATAGTCTTTTATATCAGCCATTAATTCTTCGACAGTCATCGAATTGCCCGTTCCAATTTCCCACGTATCTGGATTATGGCAATATTGACATCGCAATAGACAGCCTTGTGTAAAAATTACATAGCGTAATCCTGGTCCGTCTACTGTGCCACATGATTCAACTGAATGAATTTTTGTTTGAATTTTCATCGCGATCAAATCCTTTTTGTTTGAAAACACTATTGAAAGAAAGAGAGAAATCTCCCCGGAGGGATGGAGAGATTCCTCATTGCTTTTATAGTGATTCGTGGAATGTTCGATTGATTACATCAATCTGCTGTTCTCGTGTTAGTTTAATAAAGTTCACTGCATATCCAGAAACACGAATCGTTAATTGCGGGTATTCTTCAGGGCGCTCCATCGCATCAAGTAATGTTTCTCTGTTAAAGACGTTAATGTTTAAATGATGTCCTTTTTTCTCCGCATACCCATCTAGAATTCCTGTTAAATTCGTAATTCTTGTTTCTTCTTCTCGCCCTAACGCTTTTGGAACAATCGAGAATGTGTTAGAAATTCCATCTAATGCTGATTCATACGGAAGCTTAGACACTGAGCTTAATGAGGCTAATGCACCTTTTTTGTCGCGTCCATGAAGTGGGTTCGCTCCTGGTCCAAACGGTTCACCCGCTCTTCTCCCATCTGGCGTATTCCCTGTTTTCTTCCCGTATACGACATTCGATGTAATCGTTAAAATCGACATCGTCGTTTTTGAATTACGATACGTTGGATGTTTTTTCAGCTTATTCATAAACGTGGTGACTAGGTCAACCGCAATTTGGTCCACTCGATCATCGTTATTACCGTATGCAGGATACTCGCCTTCAATTTCATAATCGACAACTAACCCATTTTCATCGCGGATTGTTTTCACCTTTGCATGTTTGATTGCACTAAGTGAATCTGCAACAACAGACAAGCCCGCAATCCCTGTAGCCATTGTTCGCAGGACTTCACGATCATGTAGCGCCATTTCAATACGCTCATAGCTGTATTTATCATGCATATAGTGGATAACATTTAACGTATTAATATACAATCCTGCTAACCATTCCATCACGTGGTCGAACTTCTCCACCACTTCATCATAGTCTAAATACTCTGCTGTAATCGGTGCAAATGCTGGACCTACTTGGAATTTTTGTTTTTCATCAACCCCACCATTAATCGCATAAAGCAAAGCTTTTGCTAAGTTGGCTCTTGCGCCAAAGAATTGCATTTGTTTTCCGATGGCCATTGCCGATACGCAACACGCAATACCATAGTCGTCACCGTATTCTTTCCGCATAATATCATCATTTTCATATTGAATCGAACTTGTTTTAATCGACATATAAGAGCAATAGTTTTTAAAATTATCTGGTAGCTGTTTTGACCATAACACCGTTAAGTTCGGCTCTGGTGACGGACCTAGATTATCTAACGTATGCAAGAAGCGGAACGAGTTTTTTGTTACAAGCGGACGTCCGTCAAGTGAAACACCACCAATGGACTCGGTTACCCATGTTGGGTCACCACTGAATAATTCATTATAATCTGGTGTTCTTGCAAATTTTACAATACGGAGCTTCATCACAAAATGGTCAACAAGTTCTTGTGCTTCCTGTTCTGTTAATCTGCCTTCTGCTATGTCACGTTCAATGTAAATATCTAAAAATGTTGAAACTCTTCCTAAACTCATCGCTGCCCCATTTTGCTCTTTAATTGCTGCTAAATAAGCAAAATAGAGCCATTGAAATGCTTCTTTTGCCGTTTGGGCCGGCTCAGAAATATCAAAGCCATATGTCTTAGCAAGCTGCTTTAATTCTTTGAGCGCTTTGATTTGTTCTGCCATTTCTTCACGTTCACGGATAATTTCTTCTGACATCATGCCGTTTCCAGTTAACTCATAATCTTTTTTCTTTTCATTAATTAAGAAGTCGACACCATACAAAGCAACTCGGCGATAGTCTCCAATAATTCTACCGCGTCCATATGCATCTGGAAGCCCTGTAATAATTCCTGCTTTTCTCGCTAATTTCATTTCAGGTGTATAAGCATCAAATACGCCTTCATTATGCGTTTTACGATAAGCTGTAAAGATGTGTTCCACTTCTTCATCTAATTCATATCCATATGACTCACACGCTGCTTTCGCCATTCGAACTCCACCAAATGGTTGCAGTGATCGTTTAAATGGTTCATCTGTTTGCACACCTACGATTTGCTCTAACTCTTGATTGAGATATCCTGCTCCGTGTGAAATAATCGTAGATACGATTTTTGTATCCATATCATACATGCCACCACGGTTTCTCTCTTCTTTCGATAACTCCATGACTTGCTTCCACAATTCATTTGTATTTTCCGTTGGTCCTTGTAAAAATGCTGCATCCCCAGTATACGGAGTGTAATTTTGGATAATAAAGTCACGAACATCGACACCTTTTTTCCAACTACCTTCTTTAAAACCATTCCATTGATTCATTTGAATTTGCCTCCTTATTTTGAAACAAATATTTATAAAGTATTGTTTGCTCAATGATGAACAAAGGACTTTTTTCTATGAATTAAACGTAACATGTTCCTGTTTTTGCAAGTGTGATCTTTATCACACTTAGAGGCCCAAAAACGGTTAATTTAGTCATTGTTCGTTGAATTTTCACATTTTAAGCAATCTGTATTACTCATTTCACTTTGATAAAGTAAAACAGACATATATGCCAACTAAAGAAGATATTAACAGATAAAACTTAAGTTTTATTGTAGTATAAATCTCCACAATTAAATCTGTTATATAGTAAACTACTATTGAATATGAAACAAAGACTGCGAGTCTACTGACTCACAGTCTTTGTTATTTACGAAACCAACTCTTCTTCCACTTCAACACTATGTTCACCGTTACGAATATCAATTTCAATTTCTCGGGGTACGATGAGATAAGAAGACATACTCACATACGTATCCATAATTGCTGATGTTCTTGGGGGTTGCTTTACTGTGATATACAATGTATCTCCACTTTCATGAAAGGAAACATAATCCGAACGTTTGGCTAACGGCTCAGGGTCTTCTTTGATAAGTAGAGCTCGATATGTCCCAAACATCGATAGTTCATCATCATCCGTACCTTCTACAATAATATATTGATTGTTCGCATCTAAGACAATTCTTTCAATATGTTCAGGAATTTGTTCATTTACAACAGGCAAATCAAATGTTCGTTCTTCTGTTGCAAGAACACGTTGAACTTCAGGTAAAATACCAGATACATTTAAGAGCATAAACGATAACGCCACCGTCCCTAAAACGCCAACAAAGAATATACTAAACAAATCATATTTAATATACGCCGTTTCTTGCTTTGCTAATGCCAAATACACCAATATTTCTAATCCTAGCACAACACAAAGCAATGGCCACCATGATAAAAACAATGAATACACATCAAGCCATTGACCTAAAAACAATAAGACTCCTAATAGGATAAGGGAAGCTCCCATTGAGATTGTTCCGACACGCCACGTTCTCATCCTTGCTCCACACCTTTCTTTTTCTTACTTCCAGCAACTAGTTTAATTCCTCCACCAATTAATAAGAGGCATACAACTGTCGTTTGCAAATAATTGCGATACATGTAAATCATATTTGTATTTAAATATTGATCTAGCATTGGAACAACTCCTGGTAATAAAACTTGGTCAAAAAAGTAATACAACCCTAGTAATAATAGACCGATACCAATCCAACGTTGGTGGTTTACAAAATAAGAAACGATTGGTTTATCTTCTAATGGTCCCTCATCATAAGCAGCACTTTTTTGCATCGCATCAAAAATACTATAAAACCAGATGAGCGGAATAATAAACAGGAAAAACGAAATCCGCAACACATCAATAATATAAATCGCAAACAAAAATGCTGCCATAAGTTGAAGCCCTCTGCGTTGAAGTCCTAAATATAAATGACCCAACCCAGGAAACACCGCTAATAATGTCGCCACAGTTTTACTCTTTTTCCCTTCAACTCTATTTTTCTCAAAGTCTTCGAAAATCGTCACGTCCTTCAATTCTATACCTTGTTCTTTTCGTTTTAATAGTGACATGACATCAAATACATTAAATATCCAAATAATCGGTACGAGCCCGAGGAATATAATGAATCCATCTTGTCTCGTTAAAAATGCAACAAATAAAATCATCGTTATTAATCCAAAGAAGCCAACAAGAAATGGCAAGCCGCGATTCATTAAGCCAATATGAAAATGTCCTAGGCCAGGGATAAACGATAGTAACAATGTTTTGAAACGCTCATCACTTTCCTTAAATTCTACTACCGTATGTTCCATTTCAGATGAACGGTCAGGTTTGAGGAGCAATAATAACATATCAATAAAACTTACCCCATAGAAAAATCCGGGAATAAACATGAGGAGGAGAAACCCGTATAAATTGGTACCCATTATAATCGTTATAAATACAACACCCATTCCTGCAAAAATCGTTGTTAACCCATAAAAAATCCCTCTACCGACTTTATTCAAATATAAGAAGCCGAGCCCTGGTAAAAACGAAAGGAAAAACGCAAGTGTTTTACTTTTATTCGTCATTCTTTACCCTCCTTTAAACTTACAATCGAAATTTTTTCTAATAGCTTTTCCGAAATTGGTTGTTCTTGTTTTGCTAACATATCATTTGGTCCTTGAATTTCTGTATCGACAACTCCTTGAAAAATGCCAGAGACCATTAACACTATTGTTGCCGCAGCTGCTATCGTATAATGAAGTAATAATTGGTTCTTTTTAGTTGATTGCTTTATTTGTTGTTTTGGAGGAAGTTGTGCCATTACTTCATCTGTCCATTGCTCAGGAGCTTCAATTGTCGGCAGCGTTACATGCTCTAACATGTCCATATAATCATCTACACATTGAGGGCATGAATATAAATGATGTTCGAGTTCTTCTTGTTGTTTACGATCCAGTTTATTTTCAATGTATAAGTTCCACATGTTTTTCTCGTAATGACTCATTTAAATTCCTCCTCTCTCCAATTTCGTTTAACCCAATGCCTTGCCCGGTATAATTTTGTTTCAATCGTTTTTACTTCTACATCGTGTTCGATCGCCATTTGCTTATAGCTTTTATCATGTATGTAAAAATCAATAAGGACATCTCTGTAATTCACAGGAACATCTTGCAATCTCCGTCTTATTAGCTCCACTTTTTCTTTTGTCAGCACTTCTTCTTCCACCAATGTTTTGTCATCCACTTCCTGTTGGTTGATTTCCTCGTGCTCAACTTTGGCTAGTTTCCTCTTTACATCAATCGCATACCGAACGGCAATCGTTGTCATCCATGTTTTAAAGCCATTCCCTTGATACTGAGGGAGAGCATGATAGACTTTTAGAAACACTTCTTGAGCCGCATCTTCTGCATCTTTTTCGTTGCGCAACACACTGTAGACCGTTTTAAAAATATGATCTCGATACGTCGTGACGATGAGTCGAAACGCTTGCTTATTGCCTGCCTTCGCTTTCTCTATTATTCTTTCATCTAAAATAAGCTCTCCCTCCTTTCTGTCTTGCTATAGTAATAGACGATCGTCCGTAGCGAAAACCCTACACTTTTTTTGAAAAACTTTTTTTCGTTCGGACATCTGTTCCGCTATTTATTGTAAAATCAGGCCTTTTTGAATTTTAGCGGACATTCGTTCCGTTATTGCCATGTTTTTCGGGGGTCGTCTTCATATTTTCACTAATAGCGGAATAGGTGTCCATTACGCTTTTAATTCTGCTGTTTTTTCCCACGATAAAGGATTATATGTCCGTTCGATTTTGCTTCCATTACACAAAAAAGGGTGTCCAAAAACTTATTGTTTGGACACCCCACTTTAAATAGCGACTAGGCTTTATTTGTCTTTCGGTTTTGGTGCAAGCATGTCAAAATGGTGATATAAATTTACAAACTCTCCTGGAAGCATACCACCATATTCGCCGTCAAGATTGAGCTGCATATCGCCCGCCACTTCAACTTTCACTCGACTTGCTTGAATATACATCACTTTTTCATCGTTAATATGCTCGCCACGTAATGCCCGGCTTGCAATTCGAATAAATTCTGGGAACGATGTTTTTTTGACTAGCAATAAATCAAACATCCCGTCATTCAACAGCGCTTTAGGAGCTAAACGCTCAAAGCCTCCAACTGAATTTGTATTGCAAATTAAAAACATCATGATTTCGCCTTCAAACAGTTTCCCATCATACTCGATCCGAACAGCGGTTGGCGCAATGGTTGGCAGTTTTTCAAAGCCTTTCATATAATAAGCTAGTTGCCCCATTAATGTTTTATGTTTGCTCGGCACTTCATATGTTAGTTCTGTTAACGTCCCGCCCGCTGCAATATTAACGAAATAATGATTTTCCGCTCTTCCAATATCAACAGGGATCGTATGACCTTCACATAAAATGTCACACGCTTCGATTATATCTCTTGGGATCGATAACGCTCTGGCAAAGTCATTTGTTGTCCCTGCTGGAAGCAACCCTAATTTAGGACGATATGGTTGTTCAGCCAACCCATTGACCACTTCATTAATTGTTCCGTCACCACCAGCCGCAATTACAAGATCATAACGGCGCTCACTTGCTAGCTTTGCTGCTCTTGTTGCACAACCATCTCCAGTTGTCGCGTGAGCAGAAGCTTCATACCCAACCTTCTCTAATCGTTCTAATATATATGGCAAATGTTTGCGCATCTGTTCTCTTCCTGAGGAAGGATTATATATTACTCGAGCTCTCATACTATCTCCTACTTTTTTAAAAAATTATTCCATCATTTAACATGTCCATTGTACCCTTTTTTTTGTAGGTTTTCTAGTGACGTGAATAACCCGACCTATTTTAAAGGGTTTTCTTCCAACAAACCCGAATATTTACATTTAAAAAAGGAGGTATTCGATGGAAATTAAAATGAATTACATTATTTTATATGTAGACGATACAGCACGTTCTGTTCAGTTTTATCATCATTTTCTCCAATTACCGATTCGTGGCGAACACGGGACCTACATTGAATTTTCCACAGGAAATACGATACTTGCGATTAATACAAAAGAAGACATTACTGAAATGACGGGTTTTACTTTTCAAGAAAGAACGTCCTCTAACACATTTGAATTAGGATTTGTTGTAGATGATGTACCTGCCACTATTGAATTTCTTCGTGAAAAAGGCGTACCTGTGTTAGTCGAACCTATTGAAAAGCCATGGGGCCAAATTGTTGCTTATGTGTCAGACCCTGATGGCCATTATATTGAAATTTGTAGTGCAATAGAGTAAGAAATAGAGCCCCTTGAACAATTTCACCAGGGGGCTTTTAAATTTCATAACGGACATGTGTTCCGCTATTCAAGCAAAATCACGTTCTTTTCGTTTCTTATCGGACATATGTTCCGCTATTTCACTATAATAGTACTCTAGTGCTCTCCATTTCTTACAATAACGGAACCAATGTCCGTTAGCTTTCTGCAATCAGTAGAAAACCTTAAAATAGCGGAACCTATGTCCGTAATAAATAAGGAAGCTGTCGAGATTGTCTCGACAGCTTATGAAGCAGACCTGTTTGGCTACTTCTATTCTTTATCTTTTCTTTAGTTCTTCTATTAACAATTTATTCACCATTGGTGGATTTGCTTTTCCTTTAGTCGCCTTCATAACTTGTCCGACGAGGAATCCAATCGCCTTTTCTTTTCCAGCTTTGAAGTCTTCAACAGACTGTTGGTTGTTATCGATAATTTCCGTTACTATTTTCAATAATTCCCCTTCATCTGATATTTGAACAAGTCCTTTTTCTTTTACGATGTCTTCAGGATTTCCGCCTTTTTCAATTAAATCTTTGAAAACTTGCTTAGCTATTTTTGAAGAGATCGTTCCTTTTTCAATTAGTCCAATTAACGAAGCTAAGCTCTCTGGGGTAAGTGGGACATCTCCAATCTCTTGCCCATTTGCATTTAAATAAGCAGAAACTTCACCCATTAACCAGTTTGAAGCTTGTTTGGCATCAGCACCAGCCCCTACAGTTGCTTCAAAGAAATCAGACATTTCCTTCGTTAATGTTAAGACGTTAGCATCATATGCTGGCAACCCTAGCTGTTCCACATAACGCGCTTTTCGTTTATCTGGTAGCTCTGGTATTTCGGCACGAATCCGTTCTTTCCATTCATCATCAATATATAATTCCACTAAATCTGGCTCTGGAAAATAACGATAATCATCCGATCCTTCTTTAACACGCATTAAAATCGTTTCGTTTTTCGCTTCATCAAAACGACGTGTTTCTTGATCAATCACACCACCAGCTAGTAAAACTTTTTCTTGGCGAATTTCTTCAAACTCTAACCCTTTTCTTACAAAGTTAAACGAGTTTAAATTTTTCAATTCAGTTTTCGTTCCAAATTCTTTTTGTCCGACTGGACGTAAGGAAATATTAGCGTCACAACGTAACGATCCTTCTTCCATCTTACAATCAGACACACCTGTATATTGGATGATCGACTTTAATTTCTCAAGGTAAGCATAAGCTTCTTCAGGTGTTCGAATATCTGGTTCGGATACAATTTCAATTAATGGTGTGCCTTGGCGGTTAAAATCGACTAATGAGTATCCGTTACTCGTATGCGTTAGTTTCCCTGCATCTTCTTCTAAATGCAAGCGAGTGATACCGATTCGCTTTTTCTCTCCATTGACTTCAATATCAATCCACCCATGCTCACCAATCGGTTTATCAAATTGTGAGATTTGATATGCCTTAGGATTATCCGGGTAAAAATAATTTTTCCTGTCGAACTTCGTTTCTGTAGCGACTTCACAATTTAAGGCCATTGCGGCTTTCATCGCAAATTCAACTGCAGCCTTATTTAAAACGGGTAACACACCTGGATAACCTAAATCTATGACAGACGTATTTGAATTTGGTGAGTCACCGAAATGGTTCGGACTTGCAGAGAAAATTTTTGATTCTGTTTTTAACTCGACATGGACTTCAAGACCAATGACCGTTTCAAATTTCATATTCGTTTCACCCCTTTACAATTGTGGTTTTTGTTTATGATAATCTGTTGCTTGTTCATACGCGTGAGCAACACGATAGACTGTGCTTTCATCAAAATGTTTTCCGATGATTTGTAATCCTAATGGTAGACCATCTGAAAACCCGCATGGTACTGAAATGCCTGGGACACCAGCAAGATTTACTGGGATTGTTAAAATATCATTTGCGTACATTGTAAGCGGGTCACGCATGTTTTCTCCCACTTTAAACGCTGGGGTTGGCGCCGTCGGTCCGATGATAACATCATATTTTTCAAACACATTTTCAAAATCTTCTTTAATTAACGTCCGTACTTTTTGTGCTTTTTTATAATACGCATCATAATAGCCTGAACTTAATGCAAACGTTCCAAGCATAATTCGACGTTTAACCTCTTCACCAAAGCCTTCTGCTCTTGTATTTTTATACATATCAATGAGATTATCTGCATTGTCTGAACGATATCCATAGCGAACACCATCAAAGCGTGAAAGATTAGCTGATGCTTCAGAAGAAGATAGTAAATAATAAGTCGCAAGGGCATATTTAGAGTGCGGAAGAGATACTTCTTCCCATGTTGCTCCAAGCCCTTCTAACACTTTAAGTGCATCAAGTACAGATTGCTTTACCTCTGCTTGCACACCTTCCATTAGGTACTCTTTAGGCACTGCAATTTTTAAGCCTTTTACATCTCCTGTTAAAGATGATAAAAAGTCTGGGACATCAACATTAGCTGAAGTTCCGTCCATTTTGTCGACCCCAGAAATCGCTTGTAATAAATACGCATTGTCTTCGACTGTATTTGTGATTGGACCAATTTGATCTAATGATGAAGCAAAGGCCACTAATCCAAAGCGAGAAACACGACCATAGGTTGGTTTTAAGCCAACAACACCACAATAGGACGCTGGTTGGCGAATCGAGCCACCTGTATCTGATCCGAGTGAAAATGGTACTTCCCCCGCAGCAACGGCAGCAGCCGAACCACCACTTGATCCTCCTGGTACAGTATTTAAATTCCAAGGGTTTCTCGTATCAGCAAATGCTGAATTTTCAGTGGAGGAACCCATCGCAAATTCATCCATATTGAGTTTTCCAATCGTTACAGCTTCGGCGCTTGTTAACTTTTGCACAACTGTTGCATCATAAATGGGGTTGAAGTTTTCTAAAATTCGGCTTGCACATGTTGTACGTAAGTTTTTTGTCACGATATTATCTTTAATACCAATCGGCATACCAAACAAAAGGCCATATTGATCTTTTGTCCCTACCGCCTC
Organism: Alkalihalobacillus sp. LMS39; assembly: GCF_022812285.1. Lineage (NCBI taxonomy): Bacteria > Bacillati > Bacillota > Bacilli > Caryophanales > Bacillaceae > Alkalihalobacillus > Alkalihalobacillus sp. LMS39. Next base: position 421,037 of record NZ_CP093300.1, on the reverse strand, counting down.
GTCTAATTGCTTTGCATATGCTGTTGCTCGTTCTTCATCAAGGGTAATGAACGCCTTTACTTTGTCATCCACCTCATGAATGCGTTTATATGATTCACTGACTAAATCAGAAACGGATATTTCTTTTTTATGTAATTTATTATGCAGCTCAGCTATCGTAAATTCAAATAATGACATGAACGTAATTCCTCCTCTCTTATTCTAAAATCGAAGGCACACTAAATTGTCCTTCTTCTTTGTCAGGGGCATTTTTTAATACTTCCTCAACTGGCAATCCTTTGTCAGGCTTGTCCTCACGTAATACATTTTTCAGATCCAATACGTGAGAGGTTGGTTTTACGTTTTCCGTATCAAGCTCATTTAATTGTTCTGCAAATGAGATAATCGCATCTAATTGTTGTGTAAACTTGACCGCTTCCTCATCTGTAATTGAAAGTCTAGCAAGATGAGCGACGTGTTTCACTTGTTCTTCTGAAATTCGAGACATTTCCTCCACCTCCATTAGTCGTTCCATTGACAATAAATTGATAATACCAAATTCCGTACTATTAGGCAACAAACCCCAAGCACCATGCAAGGTTTCTCAATTTCAATCACTTTACAAAAGTTATTTTCGCATAATACCACTAGTCCCGTTACGGACATCTATTCCGCTATTTTATAAAAATATTCGTTTTTCTCTTCCTTTTCGGACATACGTTCCGTAATTTGACGAAACGATCGACAAAAACATCTCATTTTACGATATTAACAGATCCTGTGTCCGTAAGCTTTTGAGAAACAGTGTTTTAATTTTAAATAACGGAACCTATGTCCTTAAAAAAGAGCAAAGAAAGCTGTCGAGAATAAAATCGACAGCTTTAGGAGTTTAGCGATAAATATGAATAAACGGTTCTTCATCAGGGTTTCGTACGATTAAACTTTCTTGCCCACTAATGGATGTAATATACACTTGCACTTTATATCCAGACGGAAAAATTTGTGTGATTTTATCAGCTACATATTGGCTTAATGCGACCACTTCTGTTTTCCCGTAAAAGCGAATCGGAACTTCAATGCTTAATTCTTGCAGCTGTTCATTTTTATAATACCCTTTTCCGACTACCCCAATATAATTATCAAAAAAGTCATTAACTTCTTCATTAAATTTACTTACTCGCTCAGCATCATTTCGTTGGTCGTTATTCGCTTCAGTCGATGGGAACAAATAATAACGTTCATTTATTTTCTGCCAGTTTCCTACTTCACGATTTGGTTCAGCCACCGCTTTATAAATGAAAGTTCCAGGAATAACAGCTTCACGTTGTTGCTCTTCAAACAGCGCAACAACTATTGGAATTTCACTTAAGATTCCTTCTTCTCTCGTTTCTGAACGGAGTCTCTCGACCACTTGATCTGCCATCTTTTGTCCCGCTTTAATCATCTCATCTCGGTCAACTTCTTGTTCATAAAAATAATAGCCACCGTTTTCATCGATGATTCGGAAATGATAGATACTGTTCATCGAAAGGCCAACGACAATTCCACCTAGCTCAAGCTGTCCGTTGGAATTTTCAACTAAATAATTATGCTCGAGAATATGAGACAAATACCGAGGTTGGTTTTCTTCTCTTGCTTTATCATCTTCCCCTTCCCCTAACGGCGGGTTAAGACCGTTCGGGTTATCTTCAGACTCGCGCATTAACCAGCTATTCAACTCATCACGTTTAATATATTTACCTTCTCTAAAAAAATATTGTTCAGGGTCAAATTGTTCTTGTGCAATAACTGTTAATCCTAACTCTAGCTGTTCTAAATCAAGACGGTTGTGAACAACAGCAGTACTAAACCCTCTTGCTTCCCCGTGTTGATATTTCCCTTCATATAATACACTCCGATAATAATTTTCCGGTGTATACACATCAGGACTTAACTCCACAACTTGTTCTTCTTCGATTGGACCTTCTTCTAGAATTTCTTCCTCAGGCTGTAAGAACGGTGTACATCCTGAAATAACAACGATACTTCCTACTAAAGCAAGCCATATTCGTTTAACCACCATTGTCCCTCCTCTTCCACACTGTTCTCTCGTTTTTTACTTTTCTAACGCTGCTAACTCATCAACAAGGCGGTTTTCGTCCCAAACCGGAATGTCTAACTGCTCCGCTTTTTCTAACTTTGACCCTGCATCTTCACCGGCAATGAGAAAGTCTGTCTTTTTACTGACACTTCCCGTCACTTTCCCACCTAATAACTCGATTTTTTCTTTTGCTTCATTTCGCGATAACTGTTCTAGCTTGCCTGTCAGTACAATAGTTTTTCCTGAAAACGGATTGTTTTCACTTTGTTCTTGTACGACAAGTTTCGGACCGTTATATGCCATATTGACACCAAGCCTGCGAAGCTCTGCAAGTAATTCTACTACTTCTTCATTTTCAAAATAGCGGACAACTGACGCCGCCATTTTATCGCCAATTTCATGAACCGCAACTAATTCTTCAAATGATGCTTGCTGAAGTTTTTCCATCGATTCAAAATGCATTGCTAAAGTTTTTGCCGCTTTCGCACCAACAAACCGAATGCCTAGTCCAAACAATAATCGTTCGAGAGAATTTTGTTTTGTCGCTTCTATCGCTTGTAATAAATTATCAACTGACTTTTCACCCATTCGTTCTAATTGAAGAAGCTCATCTCGATTTAATTTATATAAATCAGCGACATCTTTCACTAATTCATGAGCGAACAATTGCGCGATGACTCGTTCACCTAAACCGTCAATATTCATCGCATTTCTCGAAACAAAGTGAATCAACCCTTCCCGGATTTGCGCTGGGCATTTTGGATTGATACACCGAAGAGCGACTTCTCCTTCTAACCGAACAAGTTCACTTCCACATTCTGGACAATGTGTTGGCATTTGAAAATCTACTTCTTCTCCAGTCCGTAGCTCTGGTAAAACATTGACGACTTCTGGAATAATATCTCCTGCTTTTTTTACAATAACAGAGTCGCCAATTTTAATATCTTTTTCACGAATTAAATCTTCATTATGCAAAGAAGCACGTTTGACCGTTGTTCCCGCTACAGTAACAGGCTCAAGTAATGCGGTTGGTGTAATTGCTCCTGTTCGTCCAACAGTCAGTTCAATTCCAATCAGCTTTGTCATGACTTCTTCTGCTGGAAACTTATAAGCTACCGCCCATCTAGGACTTTTCGCAGTAAATCCTAACTCTTTTTGATGAGCTAACTCATCGACTTTAATGACAATGCCATCAATTTCATATGGCAATGATGCCCTTTTTTCTACCCATTCACTAATATAGGCAATTACTTCATCGATCGATTTACAATAACGGTTTTGTTCATTTACTTTAAAACCAAGCGCTTTTAAATACGCTAATCCTTCATGATGGGAGACAAGCTCTTTGCCTTGAAGTAGGCCAATTCCATATAAAAAAATGTCTAAATTTCGTTTTGCTGCAATTTTCGGATCCAGTTGTCGGAGTGAGCCCGCAGCTGCATTTCGAGGATTGGCAAACTTTTCTTCACCCGCTTCCTCTTTTGCCTTGTTTAAAGCTTCAAACGAGCGTTTTGGCATAAAGGCTTCTCCTCGTATTTCGATATCAACGGCTTCCTTTAAACGAAGCGGAATTGATCCGATCGTACGAAGGTTTTGCGTTATATCTTCACCGACAGTACCGTCTCCACGAGTTGCTCCACGAACAAGTCGACCTTCTCGATAAAGTAAAGAAACAGCCAAACCATCAATTTTTAATTCACAGCTATACGTTGGCTCACCGTCAATTCCTTGACGAACACGACGATCAAAGTCACGTAAATCTTGCTCATTAAAAGCATTTCCTAAGCTAAGCATCGGAACTTCATGCTCTACTTTTACAAAATGAGGCAGAGGTTCCCCCCCTATGCGAACAGACGGAGAATCTTCCGTTTGTAGCTCTGGAAACTGTTGTTCAAGTTCTACAAGCTCTTGCATGAGTGAATCATATTCTGCGTCTGACACTTTAGGTTGATCTAAGACATAATAATGATAACCATAGTCCTCAAGTAATGCTCGTAATTTTGTGATTTGTTGTTGTGCTGCCGTTTTCTCCATGATCGTCGTATCCTTTCCTTACACCTTTGTAATTGGGGCAAATTTAGCAAAAAGCCGTTTAATACCAGTAGGTTGTGGGAATGCAATATCTAATTCTATATGCTCTCCTTCCCCTTTTATGCTAACGATTGTGCCAACTCCCCACTTTTTATGTTCTGCTTTATCACCAACACTCCAGCCGAACTGTTCTCCACCTGTCGTCTGAATTTGTGGACGTGGAATTTGTTTTTTTGTCATTGGTGCCGCTTGCGGTCGAGAAGATTTCATCCAAAGCGGTTCTGGCTTTTCTTCTTGCATTGATTCGAGTAACTCACTTGGAATTTCGTTAATAAATCTTGATGGCGGATTTGTATTTGTCCGTCCGTATAAAGTTCTAAGTCTAGCACTTGTTAAATATAGTGTTTGTTCGGCTCGTGTAATTCCAACATACGCAAGTCTGCGTTCTTCTTCCATTTCATCATTTTCAAATAACGAACGGCTGTGAGGGAAAATCCCTTCTTCCATTCCAATTAGAAAGACAATCGGAAACTCTAACCCTTTTGCAGAATGTAATGTCATAAGCACAACGGCATCTGCTGGTTTTTCTTCATTTTCATCTAGTTTATCAATATCTGCAACAAGAGCCAAATCAGTAAGAAATGCGACTAGTGATTTATCATCATTTTTCTTTTCGAAGTCTTGTGTAACTGATAAAAACTCATCAATGTTTTCAAGACGACTTTGCGACTCCAGCGTATTTTCTACTTTTAACATTTCACGATAGCCTGTCCGGTCTAGTAACTCTTCAACTAGCTCGGTTACCGATAAATAATCTTGCATAGAAATCCAGTTATTCATTTGATTCACAAATTCTCGTAGTTTGGACACAACTCTTGCACCTAAGCCAAGCTCTTCAACTTCTTGAAGCGCTTGAAACATCGAGATGTCTTGGTCAACCGCAAATGCTCCAATTTTATCAACGGTCGCTGCACCAATCCCCCGTTTCGGAACATTAATAATTCGTTGTAAACTAATATCGTCATCAGGATTGGCCACAAGACGTAAATAAGCAAGAATGTCTTTAATTTCTTTTCGGTCATAGAACTTTGTGCCGCCAACGATATTATATTCAATATTTGATTTAAGAAGCATTTCCTCAATCACACGGGATTGCGCATTTGTTCGGTATAAAATTGCAATATCAGCGTTTTTATACGTTCCTAGTCTTGTTGCTTCTTTTATCTTATCAGTCACAAAGAAAGACTCATCTTGTTCTGTATCTGCCTCGTAATAGAAGATTTTCTGGCCTTCTTCATTTTCTGTCCATAAATTTTTCGGTTTACGATTACTATTATTGCCGATAACCTCATTTGCCGCTTGTAAAATGGTTTTCGTTGAACGGTAGTTTTGCTCAAGCATAATGACAGTGGCATTGGGGTAATCTTCTTCAAAAGATAGGATATTAGCAATATCAGCTCCACGCCATCGGTAAATAGATTGATCAGAATCCCCAACGACACAAATGTTTTTAAATTTTTCACTTAATAAATTAACTAACTCATATTGTGCTTTATTTGTATCTTGATACTCATCCACATGAATATATTGAAATTTATTTTGATAATACTCAAGCACTTCTGGAACGAGCTTAAATAATCGAATCGTTGTCATAATTAAATCATCAAAGTCTAAGGACTGGTTTTTCTTTAACTGCTTTTCATATTCAACATATACTTCTGCCGCTGTAGAACGGAATAAATCTTGATTGCTCGTCGACTTCATGAAGTCTTCGGCTCGTTTCAATTCGTTTTTCGCCGAGCTTATCGTTGCTAACAAGCTTCTCGGGTCAAATTTCTTCGGGTCGATGTTCTTTGTTTTTAAGATTTGCTTTATAACCGAAAGCTGGTCAGACCCATCTAAAATCGTAAAATTACTATTTATTCCGATTCGATTACTATCTCTTCTTAAAATTCGGACACACATGGAATGGAAAGTTGAAATCCAAATGTCTTCCGCTATTGGACCAACAAGTTTAGCGACACGGTCCTTCATCTCACGTGCCGCTTTATTTGTAAATGTAATCGCCAATACGTTCCAAGGGGCGACTCCTTTTTCTCGTAATAAATAGGCAATACGATGAGTTAACACTCTTGTCTTTCCACTACCTGCTCCGGCCATAATCAAAAGGGGACCTTCTGTTGTTTTCACAGCTTCTCGTTGCTCTGGATTTAATCCTGCTAGCATTTTTTCAATGATTTTACTTTGCATATTCCCCACCACCAAACGTTTGTTCTTGTATTAATTGTACCTTATCTTACCTCTAATCACAATCTATCGCTTCACTGCATGAACGGTTTGTAATGCCGCTTGTATGTGATCATAAATAATATTGCCTACTATAACTGTGTCCGCATATTGAGCCATTTCTTTTGCTTGCTCTACTGTCGTTATGCCGCCACCGTAAAAAAGCTTTGTTTGCTGTAACACTTCTTTCACTCGTTTTACTACAGAAGGCGAGCCATAAGTGCCACTATATTCTAAATAAAAGACAGGTAAAGAAAACATTTTCTCTGCCATTTGCGCATAGGCTACAATGTCATCTTCATCGATATCGGTCATTGCGTTTGTTAACTTTGCTGCTTTTGAATCGCCATTAACGATACAATACCCTTCCATGACGATTTCATCCCAATTCATCATATGTCCAAACTGCTTTACTGCTTGATGATGCAATTGCGTCACCCATGTGACATCTTGGCTGTTTAACACAAGCGGGATAAAATAATAATCAAAACCAGGAGTAATTGATTCAATATTAGATATTTCTAACACACACGGTACAGAATACCGGCGAATACGAGAAAGTAATTGTAACGTATTATCTAATGTTACACCATCTGACCCACCGACGATAATCCCATCTGTTCCTGACTCGCAAATTAACTCTAAACCTTCATCCGAAATCTCTTTATTCGGGTCTAATTTAAATATATGTTTCCATTCTCGATATTCTCGCATTTCGATTTCCTCCGATACACCATGCAAATTCCTTCCTTGACGATTATATCAAAAAAAGCACCGCATTCTAAGTAGGAAGCGATGCTTTTCAAAATTTCTCTTTTTTTCTATTATTTTGTTGATCCTGTTGAAACAATGGTGACTTCCACATGTGTCGTCATTTCTGTTTGGGCAAAGACGTCTCGCCATTTTTCCTTATCCCACTCTTTGGCATTGGCAATACGGAAGCTTTCACCGAATCCTGCGGAATCAGTTTTATGTTTTTGAAACTTAGTAACTAATTTCATCACGTTTGCTTCTAGCGCCTCTTCGACTTGTTTTTCTACTTTTTTTCGTTCACTTTTCACTCCTAGATCATGCTCCCCATTATAATCTTCAATCATGCCCCTAACATATAAATGTAGAAACATTTTAGGATTAGCCATGTCTGTATTTCCCTTAACATTAAATCTTGATTCAACAAACATTAATAGCAATGTACTCGTTGAACCATCTTCTTCTGTTAATTCCACTTTAATATTCGGTACACGTTTTCGCTTTTTAAACGCCTCTACTAGTTTTCCTTCTTCAGGAGTTATCGTATCAACCATTTTCTCATCTTTAAATAATGCGACACTCGTTAATTTAATTGTATCATCAACGATTTCTAAATATGGCGCTGTAGGGTCAGATACATCATCTTTCGCTCGAAAAATAAAATGGTGAATCGTCGAATACGGATTAAACGTTTCTTCTGCTTTTGGCCTTAGCATTTCATTTAAATAAACGTTAATTTCTGGTTTATCTTTATACTCTTTCATTAGAAACTCTTCTGCCGTTCCTTTCACAACAGCGACGAACACATTTGTTCCGATTTGCGGATCACGATACAAGCTATGTAACGCTCTCCATAACCCGACTTCACGTGCATATTCCTCACTAAATAGGACGACCCGTAATTGAGAAGTTGATAATACTTTTTCTGACATGGACGATACTTCAAGAATGGCTTCATGTGGTAAGGTCACTTCAGCCGAATAACGTTGCGTTTTTTCTTCTGCATCTTTCTGAGGTTGAGGGAAAGTGACCGTGACTTTCATTTTTTCATCATCAACATAATCAAAGCCTAATACTCCAACCATACCTAAATCTTCAATGACCGGTTTATCTATTTCTGGACTACAAGCCGACATAATGAAAAAAAATATGAATATTATATTAAGCTTGATGAGTGTTTTCATGATTTCCCTCTTTTTTCAATTTTGACTTTAGCCAATGAATGAAGAGTAAAAAAACAGGTAAAACAATGACGGCATATTCAGAGTACGTATTAATGTCTCCAAAAATAAACTCTTGGATATCCACCGACAGCGGACCTAAAAATAACATAATCGAGATAAACGCAACAGGGTACACATGCCATGGCTTATCTTTATAATTAGAAAATAGCGCATCAACACCTTTTTTTGCGACCCATAAATAAGCAGACGCCGTTGATAACACTAAAAACACCCAAAGACTTACACCAAAATTTTCAATCCGCTCCACTAGTGGGAGTTGAACCGATTGAAATAAATTCAAAATCGGCAATACAAGATTGGCTTGTTGCCATGTTGAGAAGTAAACGACACTTGCAAGACAAACGACGACATAAAAAGTAACTGCAATCCAGATTCCGATCGTCATATGCCGAAACGCCTTTTTTTGCTCTTGAATATACGGAAAATAAAACAAAACTAACACATATCCAAACATAACACCTGCCCCACTGTGAAGAGTAGATAGCCATATTGATAAGTCATGTTCTAATGTTGGCACAGCATGCATTAATTCCCCTTGCTGAAACGCCCATTTCACAAAATAAACCATCCATCCTGTTATAAAAAAAGAAAAAATACAAAAACGGGCAACTGATTTTATGCCTCCTAATACAATTAAGACGAGAACAACATACAGAGATAAGCTGCTAATCAATATCGTCTCGTCTGGATAAGATACCGTTTGTAAGACACGGACATACGAATGACAAACCGAGGAAGTATGGACAATAGCAAAAAAGATAAGGAGAACATTAAGCCCTTTTCCGATATATTTGCCTACTAATTTTTCATTGATTGAATACAACGATTGGTCCGGGTATTTTTTGCTTAATGCTAAAATTGGAATTAAAGTTATGTTGGCTATGACCCCATAGATAAGAGGCAATAGCCATAAATTATAGCCTAATGCACTAATGTCATGAGGTAAAGAAAACAGGCCAATTCCAATGAGGACATTTTGCGTTAAAAAGATGACATGGTATTTATTTAACTTTTTTATATTTCCAATATCCATCTTATTCCTCTTCTACAGGTCGGACAAGTCGCTTTTTCGCTCTTGACATTCCCGACCGTTCTTTTACGTATTTTGATGGTGCGCGAAGAACACTATTTAATAAGTCTCCCCATTTTCTAGGGATCACTGGTGAGATATAAGGTGTTCCTAACGACGTTAAATTAGAGATATGGTTAATCATCCATGCTAAAACAATCATTTGGCCAAACATCCCAAACACACCTGCCCCTACAATAAAGAAATAGCGAACAAGCCGAATGGCATTACTCATTAGGAAGTTTGGTGGAATAAATGACAATAAAGCCGTAATCGCAACTAATACAATTAATACATTACTCGCAAGCCCCGCTTCAACCGCAGCAGTTCCAATGACAATTCCTCCAACGATACCGATCGTTTGACCGATTTTCGTCGGCATTCTCGCCCCTGCTTCCCGTAATACTTCAATAACAAGCTCAATTAATAACACTTCAAATAAAGGTGGAAAAGGCACCTGGGCTCGTGATTCCGCTAAGATCGTTAATAATTGCGGTGGCAACATTTCTGGGTGAAAGGTTAGTACTGATACATACGTAGATGTTAAAAAGATCGAAATAAAAAAACCAACAAAACGTAACCCTCTTAATAAAGTTGCTGTTGTCCAACGATTATAATGGTCTTCTGGAGTAATCAAAAAATCCATAAACGTTGCCGGTAAAATTGCAGCTTCAGGACTACCATTCATCATAATGATAATTTTCCCGTCTAATAATCCCGCAACCGTATTGTCTGTTCTCACCGTAATACCAAATTGGGGGAAAGGGGATAATGGTTTATCTTCAAGCATTTGTTTTAACATTGGGAAACCACTAAATCCATGGAATTCAATATGTTGTATTCTCTTTATAACTCGGTCTACATTTTCTTTGTTTGCGATGTTATCCATGTATAGAACAGCGACTGTATTTTTTGTTTCTGTCCCTAATGTAAACTCTTTCATTTTTAATTGGTGAGACCGTATTCTCGTTTTTACTAACGTAATATTCATATTTAAACTTTCCACAAACGAATCTTGTGGCCCCATTACCGTCGTCTCATTTTCTGGAGCCGCAACCGACCGGTTTACGTCACTTAATGTAAAAAACTTAATAACCAATTGCCGATTTGTAAAAAATAAAAGAGAATGACCACTAACAACATCGTAAACCGCTTGGTCTAAATCATCATTGAGGATTTTATCACTATTTTTAAAGATATCTTCAGGCGCTCGTTCAAACGCTTGATTTAATGGTTCATAAATTAAACGTTGCAAGTTTTTTACTTCTACTAGCGAGCTTAAATAAATTAAATAAACAATTTCCCCTTGGATTGTTATTTCTTTCATAATTAAATCGTCCATTTCAGACAATCTTTCTTTTATTGCTGCAACAGTAAGCTGAGGTTTTGTTATTCGTTCAACTTGTTTTTTCGGTTGTTGTATATGTTTTCGTTTAATTTTTGAAAGTTTTAACAACAGAACGAATCTCCTTTTTCTCATTTTTGTTAGATTTCCCCTATTTCAAAGGCAATTATGTATTTTTGTTTAAAGATATAACCCAATGCAACGCTTAGAACCCGCTAAATGGATAATGGCATGTTTTTTAGAAAAAAAATAAAATCCACTTATTCAGCAACTTCATATGTCACCTCAAAAGAAAAACGTAAAAACGCCTTTGAGAATCATTTCTCAAAAGCGTTAGTCCCGGTCTATCATAAGCGTCCTAGCTCACCCATTTTTTTGTTTTTCTTGTTCTTCCTCTTCTTTTACTCGATCCAAGGTCATTTTATATCCATCATTTCCATAGTTTAAGCACCGCTTCACTCTCGAGATTGTCGCTGTACTTGCTCCTGTTTCCGTTTCAATTTTATGATACGTATAGCCATTTTGAAGCATTCTTGCTACTTCTAGCCTTTGTGCAAGCGATTGAATTTCATTAATCGTGCATAAATCATCAAAAAATTGATAACACTCCTCTAAGTTTTGTAGCGTTAAGATCGATTTAAAAAGTTGGTCTAATTCTTTTCCTCTTAGTTTATCAATCTGCACAGTTTGCCACTCACCTTTCCTTTATTCAATCACAACATCACCTTGTAAGCTAGGAACTATGTTAATCCATGTTTGCCCTGGAAGAAATGGGAGAATTTGTCCATTTTCTGCAGGTAGTAACCGCCCATTGTCATTAACCCATTCAACTTCTTTCACTACACCTTGCTGAATAAGTAGTCCTTTACCCCCAGTCGTTAAATCAATATCTCTTCTCCCTTGCTCATCAATGACTTCATGTCTTGTTTCTAAAATAAACACATTAGACACTGCAACAGGTGTTTCGGTTTCTTTATCCATCGTTTGTGTTGTTCCGTTAAAGCGGTGATATATTTGTTCTTCTTGATTATACTGGAACGTCACATTATTTGAACTATAGTTAATGGAAACAGTCGATGCATTAGTCCCTTCCATCTTCTCTACACTTTCATGGAACAATAATGGCTCAAAATCTCCTTCAAGAATATACCCTTTATCTTCTAACCCTTTTTGCATCGAGCTAAACGATACATAAGAGTTATGTGGAGCTTTTCTGTCACTCGACCTTTGGAAAATCGTTCCATCAAGATACATTCCATTAATAAACTCCGCTTTTCTTTCTTGTTCTAATAACCGTTTTGCTTCTGGACTCCAACCATGTGCAACAAACAAGGCATTATACCCATTTGATAAATCAATATGGTACTCTCTTGCACTTCGAACAGGTCCGATCCATTCAGGTTGTTGACTATGATATACGGCAACAAAACGGGTAATTGACCCTTCCACTAACAATTCATAAACGACATCTGCCATGTATAACCCTGATTGAGGTCTGGCAGCTGGATCATTATTAATAATGACGGCAAATGGTCGGAATGTAGATATATCTTCATCCGTCTTAACACCTGTTAGTGGCTGTATATTTTGTGGTTCTGGCTCAATTTCTACTGTTGGTACTTCAGTTTCGGGTTCTGGAGCAACTTCTTCTTTGCCACACCCAGAAATAACTAAGAAGCAAATCGTAATCATAATAATGGCTTGACTCACTTTTTTCATCTTATAACACACTCTTTTCTCTTTATTGTACCCGCATTTACTTTTATAGTTTAACGCATAATCGAAGGAAAGAGTACATTTTTATTAAATACGTCATAAATTCCCTTTTGTGTTATGCGAATATATGGTAGATGGGTAGAAGAGAAAAAAAGAATACTATAAATTGGGTCTTCATGCTTATATCCTTTCTCCTTTAATATCGAAACAATCTCTTTTTGTTTTTGAATAACAACGTCCATCGATTCATTTGACATGCAACCTAATAACGGCAAGGACAAATTAGACAATACTTGCCCGTCTTCAACGATTACGATTCCCCCACCTTGTTGTTTAAGTTGCTGAAAAGCTGTTATCATATCTTGTTTCTTTTTCCCAATTAAAATGACATCACCAGTGTTAGAATAAGAGCTAGCAAAACCACCTAATGAATCCGCAAACCCTTTGATAATTGTGTTAATTCTCCATTTACCCTGTTTGTCTAGCATCACAAAATAACACTCATCATGTGAGGTTTCTAAGGCGTCCATCGTATCTTCCAAGCCAATTTGGTACGGCTTTAATATAACAGCGTTCGCCATTTCAATCCCAAGTGGCATTGAAAAATGAAAATCGTCCATTGTTACATCAAAATCAAGCTGTAACGGTTTAATCCCATATTCATGCCATGGAAACTTTTCTTCTTCATCGATAACGACATGATTTTTGCGTACCCATTTCCCTTTTCCTAATACTGAATGAGGCACTGGATTTTCTTTGTCACTTAAAATATTTAAATGAGCCATTCGACCAGGAGCAATCATTCCTAATTTTGAATCAATATTATAATGCTTTGCGACATTATAGGTTGCCATATGATAAGCCTCGACAGTAGGTACTCCTTTTTCAATCGCAATCGCAATCATTTTATCAATGATACCTTGCTCATAAAAAGCAGGTGTAGATCCATCGGTTGTAAACAGACAACGACTAAAATCGTCAATTCCAAGCTCTAACATTTCTTCTATTATTTTTGGTAAATCCGGACGAATCGATGAATATCGAAGTGAGGTTGTATACCCCATATCTAAACGCATAACGGCTTCTTTCCCCGTCATCGCTTCATGGTCACAGTTTACTCCTAATATCGCCATTTGGGCCAATGTCCGTTCAGAAGCTCCAGGTAAATGTCCTTCAATTGGCTTTCCAAGCCTTTTTGTTTCTTGCATCCAATGAAGAATACTGTCATCGCCACCAAGTACTTTTGGCCAGGATGTGAGTTCTCCTCCTTGAACGACTAAATGATGTTCCAGCCATGCTTTCATTTTTGAATAAGAGAACACTTCTTCCTCTTCTTCTAACTCTGTTTGAGCATCATAACGGCACCACCAATACATAGATGTTGGTAATGTTTGATCTAAAGTTTCAATTAAAGTAAGCGCTTTCTTTTTCTCAAGAGATAAAAAGAACATCATATTGTCATTGATTAAGGTTGTCGTCCCTTTTTGTGATGCATACTTCGCAAAACTGTGGGGATTATATAATTGAAACGGATGTGCATGATGTTCTATATAACCTGGCACAACAACGTCATTATGACAATCTACAATTTCTGTCCCAACAAGGTTTGTTGGCATTAATTCACCAACATAAACAATGCGATCTTCATAAATCCATATATTTGCTGACAACCATTTTCGTCTTGCACTATTTAAATATGTTGCATTCGTTAATAAAATTGTTGGAGCCATTTCACCACGAATGACAGCTAATTGTTGTCTAAGTAATTTTTTTGTCCAACGATGAATTCTATCTGCCATAATATCTTCACCCAACTTTCATGTAACCGTTGTAATTTTTATCTTACCATAATTTCATTGAGCACAGTATTAAAGTTGTGAAAACTTTATAAAAATCGTGTAAGGAAAGGTGACAAAAACCAAATGAAACCTAATATCGGTATTGTAAACTCGCTTTTACGAATCACTTGTGGATTTACCCTTTTATCTTGGTCTACCGCAAAATTTGTGCGAAAGCCAAATCATAGTATGCCATTGCTTGTTGCTGTGGCAGGAGCTATGAAAGTGGCTGAAGGGTTCACTCGTTTTTGCCCCATTACGTATATGATCCAAGAACAAGCTGCCCAAATACAAAAGCAAAATAAAGAAAACAAACAACAAGACGAGTCGCAAATGAACTTTGCTAATGCATTTAATCCCTATTAAAAAACAATGTCAACAGTCATGTGGAAACAATGAAAAAACCTTATAAGAGAATCTCTTATAAGGTTTACTTTATATATAAGGTTAGGAGCTGATTATTATGTTAATGTTTACTGAATTTGCAATTGATTCTTTATTTATCTACGCGATGGTAATTGGTAGTATTGTTGCTATTATTTTTGTGTACCTTCGGAAGAAACGCTCGAAATAGCTTTGTTCGCTATATCTGAACGATAAAATAAACCATCAGACTTAATTTTCTTTATTTCTTCATACACTTGCTGTTGAGCCTCGACTAGTGTAGGGGCTGTACGCGCCACTAGTAACACTCGTCCTCCGTTCGTAACAAACTTCTCATTGACTTTTTTTGTTCCAGCGTGAAACACAACCGTATCATGCTCCAATGCTGAAAAGCCATCAATATGAACGCCTTTTTCATATTCCAAAGGATATCCTTTAGATGCCATGACAACACCAACAACGGCATCTTGTTTCCATTGCAACTCCGGTTTTTTACCGTCTAGTAACGAGAAAATGACATCGACTAAGTCTGATTCTAATCGTGGCAAAACAACTTGTGTTTCAGGGTCTCCAAAACGAGCATTAAACTCGATTACTTTTGGTCCATTTGCTGTCATCATCAAACCCGCATACAAAATCCCTGTAAATGAACGCCCTTCTTGTTCCATTGCTTCAGCCATCGGTTGCAGTACTTTTTCAACCGCTTCTAAAACATCAGCTTCTTTAAATTGTGGTACAGGCGAATACGCACCCATTCCTCCTGTATTTGGTCCTTTGTCCTCATCATAGGCACGTTTATGGTCTTGTGCTCCAACCATCGGTACAACTGTTGTGCCCCGAACAAAAGCCATAAGCGAAAGCTCTTCTCCATCCAAATATTCCTCAATGACAACTTTGGCACTAGACGCTCCAAATTGGTTGTTTTCAAGCATTTCATACAAGCTTTCAATCGCTTCTTCCTCTGTCATGGCTACAACCACACCTTTTCCTGCTGCAAGACCATCTGCTTTAATGACAATAGGTGCGCCTTTTTCTTGCACGTACGCTTTCGCTCGTTCAAAATTAGTAAAGGTCTCGTAGTAGCCTGTTGGAATTTTGTATTTTGCCATAATTTCTTTGGCAAACGATTTACTTCCTTCAATTAAAGCCGCATTTTGCTTCGGACCAAATACACGAAGTCCATTGCTTTCAAATTTATCGACAATACCCGCTAGTAGCGGAACTTCCGGACCGATAATCGTTAATGCAATTTCTTCTTGTTTCGCAAATTGGACAAGAGCGTCCTGATCAGCTTCAGGAATATTGATAACTTCGGCTACATCCGTCATTCCCGCGTTTCCAGGTGCAACAAATACTTTCGTTACTTTCGGGCTACGAGAGACTTTCCAGGCAACGGTATGCTCGCGGCCGCCACTTCCAACGATTAATACTTTCATGAGATTCCCTCCTGTTTTAATGTTTAAAGTGTCGAACTCCTGTAAATACCATCGCAATTCCTAGCTCATCTGCTTTTGCAATAGATTCTTCATCACGGATTGACCCACCTGGTTGAATAATTGCCGTTACCCCAGCTTTTCCAGCTGCTTCCACTGTATCTCCCATTGGGAAAAATGCATCTGATCCAAGAGCAGATCCTGTTGCTTTTTCAGCAGCTTGCTCAATCGCAATTTTCGCTGCTCCGACACGGTTCATTTGGCCAGCGCCAATTCCAACCGTCATATTATCTTTCGTTAACACAATGGCATTGGACTTTACATGCTTTACAACTTTCCAAGCTAGCTTTAAGTCTTCCCATTCTGTTTCCGTCGGTTCACGCTTTGTTACAACTTGTATCGTTGCATCATCAAATCCTAGTGTATCTTCTTCCTGTACAAGTGCTCCACTATGAATCGACGTTACTTTTAACTCTGGCTTTTCATGCTGTCCAACCGGTAGCGTAAGCAAACGAAGGTTTTTCTTTCCCGTTAAAATCGTAAGGGCTTCTTCTGAGAATGATGGTGCAATGATAATTTCCAAGAAAATCTCTTTCATTTTCAGAGCTGTTGCTGCATCAATTTCACGGTTCGCTGCAATAATTCCACCAAAAATAGAAACTGGATCAGCTTCATATGCTTTATCATAAGCCGTTTCAATCGACGGACCGCTTCCGACTCCACAAGGATTCATATGTTTAATCGCTACGATTGCAGGCTCAGAAAATTCTTTCACAATCGCTAACGCTGCATCAGCATCGTTAATATTGTTATACGATAATTCTTTCCCATGAAGCTGTTTGGCTTCCGCAATCGAGCTTGTTGCGCCTAACGGTTTTTGATAAAATGCAGCTTTTTGGTGTGGATTCTCACCATATCGTAACGACTGTTTTTTTGTATATGTAACAGTCAATGATTCAGGGAACTCTTCCCCCACTTGATCTGTTAAGTATTGTGCGATTACAGCATCATATGCTGCTGTATGTCGGAAAACCTTTGCCGCTAGTTTTCTTTTTGTTTCCGCAGTTACTGCACCAACTTGTTTCACTTCAGTTAATACTGTTTCATAGTCTGCTGGGTCGACTACGACTGTAACATGCTTGTGGTTTTTCGCTGCAGAACGAAGCATGCTCGGTCCACCTATGTCAATGTTTTCAATCGCATCCGCAAAGTCTACATCTGGTTTTGCAATCGTTTGTTGGAAAGGATATAAATTAACGACAACTAAATCAATTGGTGTAATATTATGTTGTTGTAGCTGGTCTACATGTTCTTGTCTTTCTCTCATTGCTAAAAGACCACCATGGATGTTTGGATGTAATGTTTTTACACGACCATCCATAATTTCAGGAAAACCTGTAACTTCTGAAATGCCAATGACGGTAACACCAGCTTCCTCCAATGCTTTTTTCGTTCCACCAGTTGAAATGACTTCTACCCCTTGCTCTACTAAAGCTTGAACAAATGGGACAATTCCCTCTTTATCTGACACGCTCACAAGTGCTCGTTTAATTGTCATCATTAAGCTCCCTTCCTACCTTTTCACTGAATAGTTTCTGTAATGTTGCAGGATATAACTCATGTTCTACTTTTTGAATTTTTTTCGTCACTGCTTCAATCGTATCTTCTTTATCGACTTGGATTTTGCCTTGAGCAATAATTGGACCTGTATCCATTCCTTCATCTACATAATGAATGGTGACTCCTGTTTCACTAACCTTTGCCTGAAATGCTTGTCCAATCGCATCTTTCCCAGGAAAGGCAGGTAAAAGAGAAGGATGAATATTAATAATTCGTCCTTCAAAAGCTTGCAATAGCGTTGGACCGATGAGTCTCATATAACCTGCTAATGCGATATAATCGACGTTACAGTTTTGTAACTGCGCCAATATTTCTAATTCGAATGCCTCTTTGTTCGAATATTGCTTCGGCTGAAACACAAACGTTGGAATCTGATGGGTATTTGCTCGCTCAATCGCTTTCGCTTCTGGTTTATCACAAACTAATAACACGAGCTCAGCTTGAAGGCGACCGTCTTCAACCGCATCAATAATCGCTTGAAAATTCGTTCCTGAACCAGAAGCAAAGACTGCTAGCTTCATCATGAAATGCCTCCGATCGAGACTCCTTCGCCTTGCTTTACTCTACCAATTGCAAACGCTGTTTCTCCGTGTGACTCTAATTCTGCTATGACTTGTTTTGCGTCTTGTTCAGAAACAACAAGGGCCATTCCAATTCCCATATTAAACGTTGAGAACATATCTTTTTTCGAAATAGAACCTTTTTCTTCAATAAAAGAGAAGATAGGAGGAATTGTCCATGTCCCAAATTGAATGTCTGCTCCTACTTGTTCAGGAAGCATACGTGGGATGTTTTCATAAAATCCCCCACCTGTAATATGAGAAATTCCTTTGACTTCAAATTTTTCTAATACTTTTAAGAGTGGCTTCACATATATTCTTGTTGGCGTTAATAATTCTGCTCCTAATGACTGAGAAAAGCCATCATATGTCTCTTGTAACTGTAATTGATTTTCTTCAAGCAATACTTTCCGAACGAGTGAGAATCCATTGGAATGAACACCGTTGGATTGTAATCCGATAATGACATCGCCCTCTTTAATGTGCTCTCCTGTGATGAGCTTTGACTTTTCTACAATTCCAACCGTAAAACCAGCGAGATCATACTCCTCTTCACTGTACATCCCTGGCATTTCCGCTGTTTCTCCACCTACAATGGCACAGCCAGCTTGTTGGCAGCCATCTGCTAGCCCTTTTACGATCGCTTCGATTTTTTCAGGAACAGCTTTTCCACAAGCAATATAATCAAGGAAGTATAATGGTTCTGCTCCTTGTGCAATAATATCATTTACACACATCGCTACTGCATCAACACCAATTGTGTCATGCTTGTCCATCATAAAGACAAGCATCAACTTAGTTCCGACTCCATCTGTACCTGAAATAAGCACAGGCTCTTTTAAATTAAATTGAGACAAATCAAACATACCACCAAAAGAACCTAATCCACCAAGAACTTCAGGACGTTTCGTTCTCGCTACGTGCTTTTTCATTCGTTCTACCGCTTCATAACCGGCTTCAATATCAACACCAGCTCGTTTATACGCTTCCGACATTTATAGGTCCCCCTATCGTGTAATCTTTTTCATTAACATTTATCATGCGGATGAAGTGTATCAGGGTAAATTTCCGTTGGATACTGTCCTGTAAAGCAAGCGACACATTGACCACAGTTGGTTACTTCTTTTGAACGGCCAATCCCTTCATACAAACCGTCTACACTTAAAAATGCCAGCGTATCAGCGCCCATCATTTCTCGCATTTCTTCTATTGTATTTGTTGCCGCAATAAGTTCTTCTTTTGTAGACGTATCAATTCCGTAAAAGCAAGGATTTTTAATTGGTGGTGAACTAATTCTAACATGGACTTCGGTAGCTCCTGCTTCTCTTAACATGTTAACGATACGTTTACTTGTTGTTCCTCTTACGATAGAATCATCGATCATAACCACTCGTTTCCCTTCAACAACACCTCGAACAGCTGAAAGCTTCATTTTTACCCCTTGCTCACGTAATTCTTGTGAAGGTTGGATAAACGTTCTTCCGACATATCGGTTTTTTATCATTCCTAATTCATAAGGAATTCCCGTTTGCTCGGCATAACCGATTGCTGCTGAAATACTAGAATCAGGCACTCCTGTTACAACATCTGCTTCTACTGGAGATTCTAGTGCTAGTTGCTTGCCTAGATTTTTTCTTGCTGTATGAACATTGATTTCATCTACATTGCTATCTGGTCTTGCAAAATAAACATACTCCATACTACAGATAGCACGAGGTACACTTGTTGCAAATTGCTCTGAGTACACTCCTTCTTCAGAAAACACAACGAGTTCTCCTGGCTGTACTTCACGTTCATATGTCGCTCCAACAACATCAAACGCACATGTTTCAGAAGCAACAACATAAGCATCACCTAATCGACCGATGGAAAGTGGACGTAACCCATTCGGGTCAAGCGCAACAACCATCTGGTCTTCCGTTAATATCGCAAATGCATAAGCCCCTTTTAACATCGTTAAACTATTTTTTATCTTATCTACTAAGCGCGGATAAGCACTACGTTTAATTAAATGCGCAAGTACTTCTGTATCTGACGTTGACTGAAAGATACTTCCTTGACTTTCAAGCTGATGTTTCAGTTGGTTCGCATTTACTAAATTGCCATTATGGGCAATCGCGAGACTTCCTGTTTGGGAACGAAAGAGAAGAGGTTGCACATTGGCAATTCCTCCCCCTCCGGCTGTTGCATAGCGAACATGGCCGATAGCAGCTTTCCCATGCAATTGGTTTACATCATTTTGGCTAAACACTTCATTTACTAATCCATTTCCCTTATGAATGGATAGCTTTTCACCATCTGAAACAACAATGCCTGCTCCTTCTTGTCCACGGTGTTGAAGACTGTGTAATCCGTAATAAGAAATTTGGGAGGCATCTTTATGCCCCCAAATGGCAAACACACCGCATTCTTCATTTAAGCCTTTGATTTCAGCAAGCATGGAATAGCTCCTTTCCAAGATGTTTCAATTTCTTTATGAGAGGCAGAAAGGACTTCACCTTCTGTTTCATGTGTAATAATTACACCCGTTTCTTCTGTTACTGCTCCAACGACTTTTGCATCTTTGACGATTTGTTCGAATGCCGCTTTGTTTTCTTCCTTTACTGTAATAAGAAAACGAGATTGTGTTTCTGAGAACAACTCTGTTACAACATCACCGGAAATTGTTGCTTTTGCGCCGACATTTCCATCCATCACACTTTCAGCTAAAGCAACTGCAAATCCACCTTCTGCAAGATCATGTGCAGATTGAACAAATCCAGCTTGGATTGCTTGTAACACTTGAGCTTGCCTTGCTTTTTCCACTTCTAAATCTAACGCTGGTGATTTTCCTGAAATTTGGCCTTCCGTCAGTTTTTGAAGTTCACTTCCACCAAACTCTTGCTTTGTTTCTCCTACTAAATAGATAACATCGCCAGCTTCTTTAAAAGACTGTGTTGTAATATGAGCCGTATCTTCAATTAAGCCAACCATCCCAATTGTAGGGGTCGGATAAATCGCTTCTCCATTTGTTTCATTATATAAAGACACATTTCCACCGATAACTGGTGTTTCTAATGTCCGACATGCTTCACTCATACCATCTGTTGACTTTTCTAACTGCCAGAAAATTTCTGGTTTTTCTGGATTTCCGTAATTTAAGCAGTCTGTAACACCTAATGGAACGCCTCCAGAACAAACAATATTTCGTGCCGCTTCAGCAATCGCGATTTTTCCACCGACTTCTGGGTCAAGATATAAGTACCGGGAATTACAATCGGTCGTCATCGCCAATGCTTTTTTCGTATCACGAATACGAACTACGGCTGCATCTGAACCTGGACTTACTACCGTATTTGTTTGCACCATGTAATCATATTGATCATACACCCACTCTTTGCTTGCGATCGTAGGTTGTGATAGTAACGCTAACATTGTTTCTTTCGGGTTTTCAACTGTTGGTACTTTATTTTCTTGTTGTTGGAATTCACGATAATATTCAGGCTCTCTTGATGGCTTATGATAAACTGGAGCATCTTCTGCTAATGCATCAACAGGAACCTCTGCAACGATCTTCCCTTGGTGCAGAAGGCGTAATGTTTTATCATCTGTTACACGTCCGATATCTGTACACGCTAAGCCCCAACGCTCAACAATTTCACGAATTTCATCTTCTCTACCTTTTTTTACAACAATTAACATTCTTTCTTGTGATTCAGATAGCATCATTTCATACGGTGTCATTTCTGTTTCACGTTGTGGAACAGCATCAAGGTTCATTTCAATTCCTGAACCCGCTTTACTTGCCATTTCAGCTGAAGATGATGTTAATCCAGCAGCCCCCATATCTTGAATACCAACAAGGGCATCTGATTGAATAAGTTCTAGGCATGCTTCAAGTAATAATTTCTCCATAAAAGGATCCCCAACTTGAACAGCTGAACGCTTTTCTTCGGACGTTTCACTTAAATCTTCTGAAGCAAATGTCGCTCCATGGATTCCATCACGACCTGTGGAAGCACCAACATACATCACTGTATTGCCGACACCTTTTGCCTGTCCTTTTTGAATGTCTTTATGGTCAATTAAACCAACACACATCGCATTTACAAGCGGATTTCCTTCATAGCAAGGGTCAAATTGTACTTCTCCCCCAACCGTTGGAACGCCGACACAGTTTCCATAACCGGCAATCCCAGCTACAACTTCTTCAAATAAATATTTAACTTTCGGAGAGGTTAACTCACCAAATCGCAATGAATTTAAAATCGAAATCGGTCTTGCTCCCATTGAGAAGACATCACGAAGGATTCCACCAACACCTGTTGCTGCTCCTTGATATGGTTCAATCGCTGACGGATGGTTATGGCTTTCAATTTTAAATACAACCGCTTGGTTATCACCTATATCGATAATTCCAGCACCTTCACCAGGCCCTTGAAGTACTTTTTCTCCATCAACAGGGAATTTCTTTAATAATACTTTTGAGTTTTTATAAGAACAGTGTTCTGACCACATTACTGAAAATAAGCCAGTTTCTGTATAGTTCGGAAGGCGACCTAGAATATTTTCTACTAATTGAAACTCGTCATCCGTTAGACCCATCTCACGATAAATCTTTTGTTCTTTGATCTGTTGTTCGTTAGGTTCACGATGTAACGACATTGGTTTCCCTCCAGTTTCGTAAAATAGATGTAAATAACTTTAATCCGTCCTCACTACCTAAAAGCTGCTCTACCGCTCGCTCTGGATGAGGCATCATTCCTAATACGTTCCCTTTTTCATTCGTAATTCCAGCGATTTGTTCTAGTGACCCATTGACATTTGTTTCATAAGTGAAAACAATTTGTCCGTTTGCTTTTAACTTTGCGAATGTCTCTTCATCACAATAGTAGTTTCCTTCACCATGAGCAACAGGAATGGAAATCACTTGATCTGTACTATAATCAGACGTAAACATTGTCTCGTTGTTTTCAACAACTAAATTAACGGGGCGACAAATAAATTTTAAATTTTCATTTCGTTTCATCGCACCTGGTAATAAGCCGGCTTCTAATAAAATTTGAAATCCGTTACATACGCCTAACACGGGTTTCCCTGCTTCGGCTGCTTGAATCACAGACTCCATAATATTTGAAAATCTTGCAATGGCACCTGAACGTAAATAGTCCCCATAAGAGAAACCACCAGGTAATAAAATCGCATCAAACTCATCTAAATTCGTTTCTGCATGCCATACGTATTCAACATCTTCACCTAAACCATCTTTTATCGCATGGTACATATCTGCATCACAGTTTGAACCAGGAAAGACTATGACGGCAAATTTCATGATGATTGAACCTCCTCCACCTCATAACGAAATACTTCAATAACAGTGTTGGCAAGAAGCTTTTCACACATTTCTTTCACTCTTGTATCTAAATCATAGTCACCTTTTTCAAGTGTCAATTCCATATATTTTCCGATACGAACTTCTTTTACTTCATTATATGAAAGGGCGTGTAGCGACGATGTTACGGCACTTCCTTGTGGGTCTAGTACACTTTCTTTTAATGTTACGAATACTTTTACTTTTAACATGATGAGCCTCCTAAGCGATTTAAAATTTCTTGGTATCCATCTTGTAAATTTCCTAAGTTACGACGGTAAACATCTTTATCAAACTTTTGGTTTGTATCTTTATCCCATAATCTACATGTATCTGGTGAAATCTCATCAGCAAGAAGTAAGACCCCTTCTTCTGTTACTCCAAATTCTAATTTAAAGTCAACAAGACGGACATTAATGTTAGCAAATAATTGCTGTAGGGCTTTATTTACTTCAAGCCCCATTTGTCTCATCTCTTCTAATTGTTGTGGTGTTGCAATATTCAAAATTTGAATATGGTCTTCGGTAACGATTGGGTCGCCTAAATCATCGTCTTTATAGTAAAACTCTACGATTGGTTGGTCTAGTTGTGTGCCTTCTTCCATTCCAAGTCGCTTTGAAAGACTTCCTGCAATGATATTGCGGACAACAACTTCGAGTGGAACAATTGTCACTTTTTTTACTAGCTGTTCTGTTGGAGAAAGTCGTTCTACAAAGTGATTCGCGATGCCCATTTTTGTTAATGTTTGAAAAATAATCGATGTAATCTCGTTATTTAATCTAGCTTTCCCTTCAATGGTATCTTTCTTTTCTCCATTAAAAGCAGTTGCCTCATCTTTGTATTGCACCCATAACACTTGTTCATCTTCTGTTGCATAAATGCGTTTTGCTTTACCTTCATAAAGTAGCTCTTTTTTCTCCATCCCAATCGCCTCCACTTCTTCGTTCTCTTTAGAGTAAGCCAACCCGTTGAAAAATCGTATCGACATTTTTTAAGTGATAGTTATAATCAAAGCAATCATCTATTTCAGCTGGTGAAAGAACTGACGTAATACGTTCTTCAGCTTCCACTAGCTCTCTGAACTGAATTCCTTTTTCCCATGCTTCCATTGTTTTTGGCTGAACTAAATCATATGCTTCTTCACGTGCCATGCCTTTATCAATAAGAGAAAGCAATACGCGTTGAGAGTAGATTAAGCCGTATGTTCTAGTCATGTTTCGTTTCATGTTTTCAGGGAATACCGTTAAGTTTTTCACGATATTTCCAAAACGGTTAAGCATGTAATTTAACGCAATCGTTGCATCTGGAATAATGATACGCTCAGCCGATGAATGAGAAATATCACGTTCATGCCATAATGGAACATTTTCATAAGCTGTTAGCATATGACCGCGGATAACACGAGCAAGACCCGTCATATTTTCTGAACCAATTGGGTTACGTTTATGTGGCATCGCCGATGATCCTTTTTGCCCTTTAGCAAAAAACTCTTCCACTTCTCTTGTTTCACTTTTTTGTAAACCGCGAATTTCAACTGCAAATTTTTCAATCGACGTTGCAATTAAAGCTAATGCTCCCATGTATTCTGCATGGCGGTCACGCTGTAATGTTTGCGTAGAAATAGGAGCCGCTTGTAATCCTAGTTTCTCACAAACAAACTGTTCGACTTTCGGGTCGATATTCGCATACGTTCCAACTGCACCGGAAATTTTCCCAAAACGAACACGTTCTGCTGCATTTTTAAAACGTTCTAAGTTTCTCTTCATTTCTTCATACCATAATGCTAATTTCAAACCGAATGTTGTCGGTTCCGCATGAACACCATGAGTACGTCCCATCATCACTGTATCTTTATGCTCTAATGCTTTTTCTTTTAAAATATCAATGAAGTTTTCTATATCTTTTTGTAAAATTTCATTAGCTTGACGGAGCAAGTAAGATAGGGCTGTGTCAACAACATCTGTTGATGTTAATCCGTAGTGAACCCATTTTCTTTCTTCTCCTAATGTCTCGGAAACTGCTCTTGTAAATGCAACTACGTCATGACGTGTATCTTGTTCAATTTCTAAAATACGGTTCACATCAAAACTAGCATGCTCACGAATTTTCGCAACATCTTCTTTTGGAATAATTCCTAATTCAGCCCATGCTTCACAGGCTACGATTTCTACCTCTAACCATGCTTGGTAACGGTTTTGCTCTGTCCAAATCGCTCCCATTTCCGGGCGTGTGTAACGTTCAATCATTTCTTTGTCCTCCTATTATTCATTAGGCCAGATGGCTAATTTTTCAATTTCAAGTAGTGCGTCTTCTACAGAATCAGCTAGAACATTAAGATGTCCCATTTTTCTTCCTTCTTTTGCTTCACTTTTTCCATATAAGTGGAGTTTCATCGTTGAATACTTTGGTAGATTATCTAACACAGATTGAAGATGTTCTCCCAATATGTTAACCATCACAACAGGTTTCACAAGGGTTGTTCCACCTAACGGCCATCCACATATTGCTCGAATATGTTGTTCAAATTGAGAGGTCTCACAAGCATTCATCGTATAGTGACCAGAATTATGAGGCCTCGGTGCTAGCTCATTAATATAAAGGTCAAACGATTCTGTTAAAAACATTTCAACCGCAAGTGTCCCCTTCATATTTAACCCTTCTGCTAAATCAACCGCCATTTTTCTTGCTTGTTCTTGAACATGTTCCGGAATTCTTGCTGGTACAATTGTTTGATGTAAAATATTGTTCCGGTGAATGTTCTCAGCGACAGGAAATGTTGTCACTTCACCATGAACGCTTCTCGTGACAATTACGGAAAGCTCTTTAATAAAGGGAACCCACTGTTCTACAATTAGTTCTCCTTTTCCTTGTAACTGTTCAAAAGCATAGTTGCTGTCTGACTTTTGCTTAATGACAGCTTGTCCCTTCCCGTCATATCCTCCCGTACACGTTTTTAATACGGCAGGAACTCCAATTTGTTCAAGTGCATTGTCTAACTTTTCCAATGAATCAACTACATGATATGGTGCAACAGGTAAACCAAAAGAAGTAATGGCTTGTTTCTCTCTTGCTCGATGTTGAGTCATTTCTAATAACTGATACCCTTGAGGTAAGTATAAATGATTTTCTAACCATTTCGCTGTTTCTTTGTTTATATTTTCAAATTCATATGTCAAGACATCACAGGTTTCTGCTAGTTTCATTGCTCCTTCACGACTATCGTAAGTTGCAATGATTTCAACATCAGATATTTGTCCACACGGAGAATGTTCAGTTGGTTCCAAAACAGCAATGCGATATCCCATTTCACGTGCAGATAGGGCCATCATCCTTCCGAGTTGGCCCCCTCCTAATATCCCGATTGTTTGTCCTGGCTTTATGACTGTCATAGTTGGTCACTGCTTTCCATTACTTGTTGTTTTGTTTGTTCTCTTCTTTTCTCCAAACTTTCGGCGACTTTCTCATCAAACGCACCAACGATTTGTGCAGCCAATAAGCCAGCATTTGTAGCACCTGCTTTACCAATGGCTACAGTGGCTACTGGTACTCCACCAGGCATTTGCACGATAGATAATAAAGAATCTAGTCCATTTAACGCTTTCGATTGCACAGGTACCCCAATGACAGGCACGACGGTTTTCGCTGCGACCATACCTGGTAGGTGTGCGGCACCTCCAGCTCCTGCAATAATGACTTTTAGTCCTTTTTCTCTTGCCGCTTCAGCATAGTCAAACATTAAATCTGGTGTACGGTGAGCAGAGACAACTTGTTTTTCGTATGGGATTTCTAGCTCGTCCAACATATCACAGGCATGTTTCATTGTTTCCCAATCTGAAATACTTCCCATTATGACACCTACAAGTGGCTTCATTGCTTTTTTCCTCCTAGTGCAAACGTTTAGTATGTAAATGAAGGCATAAAAAAGCCTTGCGATGGCTATAAGCGAGAGAAAGCTTCCATCAGCAAGGCTTCATGACCATTGCAAAAAACAAAACTCTTAGTTAATAAGAGCTTCTGCCTTCCCTCATAGTCTAATGATTTAAGGTCATTAGGTAGATACTTACGGGCCATATCCCCGATATTATATGAGGTAACGTTCAATTTTTTTCGATATGTTCATCTTATAGTTTGTTAGAAGATTTGTCAATCAAATATCGAACGTTATATTGCTGATTTAGAATAATGTTCGTTTTCTACTTACTATTAGGAGTGATTCTCCTTGATTACTCCTTCAAATACTATTTTTTGGCGAATTGGAATGTATTCTGTTTGACCACTGTTTTTCACTTCTTGAAATACGGGTTCTTCAGTTCTTCTCACTGGTGTATACCCCTCATCATCCATTCGTTTTAAGCATGAATCTATTGTTTCATCCTCTTCTAAATAGAACTTTTTCTTTTTACTCATATTTACCTCCTAATTCCTTTCACCCAAAATCCACCGTAAAATGCTTTTGGTTCATGAGAAATAATAAATGCTTTTTCATCTAGTTCTTTTATCGTTTTATATAAATGCATTTCCGACTTCCGACTCGTTAAAATTTCCATCATGAGCCGTTCCCCTTCACGTCCATACGCAACCCAATTTGTAACACCATAGCCCTTGTCCCGTAAAGCATTTGGAATATCAGGTTCATACTCCTTCGTAATGACGTTAACTGTAATATAACCTAATGCTAGCTTCTCTTCCACTTTCATCCCTATTAATACTCCAATCGCATATCCAACTGCATAGGCAATTAGGTTTTCTAAACGGTCTAAATTCTCTAACACGAGACCTAACCCAATAATATAAATAATCACTTCTATAATACTAACCGTGGCTGCAAAATAGCGTTGTCCTTTTAACGTAAAAATCATCCGAACCGTAAATAACGTCACATATACGATATTGATAGCTAAAATAATGACAATCATCATAAACGCATTTTCTAATAACCAATTCAACTCTCATTCCCCCTCATTCTTGCCTTTCGCCTTTCTTCCCCTATACCCGTTTTCTAAAGAGGCAACCATTCTCTAACAGAGTAAAAAAGTATAGAAATAGCACATTGCTCCTTTCTATACTATGATTCATCTGTTTTCGGATAAAAAACAGCTTGGTAATTTGTTGCCTCTATTAACGCCTTTTCTTCTAACGGAATTCTAATCGACAAAATCACTAGTTTGAGGAACAGAAAACAACATAATGTGAAGTACGCTTGAAATAAGAGTGGTAGTGTGATGAGCTCAAGTAGGACAATGCAATAATTAGGATGGCGGATAAAGCGATAAGGTCCCTTTGCTACAACCTTTGCCCCAGGTAAAATCATAATTCTTGTATTCCAAAAGCGTCCAAGTGACGATAAACTCCATACTCTTCCTGCTTGCGCTAACACAAATAGACTGAAGGGAATCGGCCACAAATGAAGAAGTGGCCGCTGCGCGACAAGAACCTCGATTAATAATGAAGCAAAAAAGCCGATATGAAGCAATACCATATATTTATAGTGACTTTGTCCAACTTCATATCCCCCTTGTTTTTTTATCCATGTAGCATTTCTATTTGCAATGAGTAACTCTAACACTCGTTGCAAAACGACAATTGATATAACCGATAAAAAAAAGAGCATTTTATCACTCCTATTTCCATTGTAGTAATAATAATTCTGAGCTAAATCCAGGACCAAGCGCAGCAATTAAGCCATACTGATTCGTTTGCCCACCTTGTTTCATAACATGATCGAGTACATATAAAACCGTTGGAGACGACATATTCCCATAGTTCTCTAATATATATCGTGATGGTGTTGTTTTCTCCTTTGCTAACTTTAGGGCAGACTCATAAGCATCCAACACTTTTTTACCGCCTGGATGGGCGATAAATTGTTCAATCTCATCGATCGTCAATTCAAATTCTAATAAAAAGTCAGAAACAATCGGTTCTAACCAGTTTGTTATCAAGTTCGGAATACTTCTCGAAAAGACTACATGCAAACCTGAGTTTTGCACATTCCAGCCCATAACATCCTCTGAGTCTTTCAATAAACGGGAGTTTGTTCCTAACAATTGTGGCATAGCCCGTTTTCCCGTATACTGATCTGATTGTACATTGTCACCAACAACTAACGCACAAGCAACACCATCAGAAAATAAAGATGTCCCTACTAAATTGCTTTTTGACCGATCATTTGCTTGAAACGTGAGACTACACAACTCCACACACAAGACAAGTACTTTTGCTTTTGGATAAGCTAAGCAATAATCAAATGCTCGACTTAATCCAGCTGCTCCTCCTGCACACCCTAATCCCCAAATAGGAATTCGTTTTGTTGTCGATTTAAACGGCAGCGTATTCATAATTCTCGCTTCAATACTTGGTGTAGAAATACCTGTACTAGAAATAAAAAACAAAGCATCAATTTCTTCGATAGGAATGGATTGTTGTAAAAAATCATGATTTGTTACACAGGCTTCAATTGCCTTTTTCCCGAACTCTGTAGCATGCTTAATATACGTTTCATTTTTATCTTCAAATGTGTGACCTTCGCTATGCCACGATAGGGGAACGGAAAAATTCCTCTTTATGATTTCTCCATTCGAGAATACTTGTAACAGACGGTCAATATCTTTAAAATCTTCATGAAAGATTTCCCTTGCAAATTCAGTAATGTCCGCTTGGTTCATTTCGTATGGAGGGTCGTATAAACTAGTAGAAAGAATTTTCGGCATAATATCCTCCTTCTTTTGGAATCTTAATGTTATTTTTTCCAAAGGAAACAAAACCATGCAAAAAAAGAAGATGGAATAATACTTTTTCCACCTTCTTTATGAATTTTTAACTGGTTGATTCTCTCGTTATGATAATTGCTTGCAGTGTAGTGCCAGCCGCTTGAAGCCAGTTCCCGATCGTTGATAGAAAAAGTCCTTTTTGTTCATCACTCCGGATTTCAAATATGCCTCCTGTTGCTTCCAATGCAGCCCCAATCGTTTGAAGATTATTTCCAACAATAAACCTACCATCTTCTTCAACGAGATTAGAAATTGCTGGTCCTAATGACTGAAGCGCATCTCCTAGCACTTCTAGTTGTTGGTATTCTAAAGTTTCTCCGTCAAGTTGTCTAGCATTCGCATATGAACTTGTTGCTGCCCCTGCCGCTTCTACCCAGTCGCCTAATGCTACAACTGGTTCGTCTTCTTCCACCGCATTTAATGAATTTCCAACTGCCTGTAAACCTTCACCTACAACGATCAGTCGTTGATAAATTTCTTCTTCTGGCCCTCGAACTCCTCTGAGTAACGAAGTGTATGCGATAGCCGAGAGAGTTTGGCCGATGGCATCAAGCCAACTCCCTGTTATTGTTAACTGCCCGTCAGTCATGACAATCACCACAACTTTTTTATCCTTTCCCCATAGCATATTCTCAAAACCGAAAATGGTTTAGCAACTTGCCCCTGCTTTCGAGAAATTAGACTTTCCTTTTGTTAGTGTTTGTCGTTTTTGGGCTCGACCTTTTGTTCTTCTTGTTTTAATTTCCCATATATATAGACGTGTTCATATTTCTCATTGATACGGTAGTATTGTCTTAAAACGCCTTCTTTTTTAAATTTGTTTTTTTCTAATAATTTCACAACTGCTATGTTTTTTGTTACGGTATAGGCATGAAGTTTATTTAAGTTTAAAGTATAAAAACCATATCGTACTAATGCGGGCACAATCTCTGTGGCAAACCCTTTTCTCCAACAAGAACTTACGATGTTTCCTCCGATTTCTGCATGGGAAGAAGTTCGGTCCCAATTTCGATATCCACAAGTACCAATCATCTGATTTGTTTCTTTCTCGATGACAGCAAATCGTAGAGTATGATTTTGGACATAAGGGTGAGATAATTGAGTTATAAAGGTTTCAACTTCTTCCATTGACTTTAATCCATTTGTATTATCGAAACGAATAACTTTTGGATCTGTATATAAATGATAAATAACCTCTTTGTCACTCATCGTTATGTTTCTCATCGCTAACCGTTCTGTTTCAAATAGAAACTCATCTCTTTTACTCATCGAACTCACCTTTCATAGGACACCTTTATAAAAATGGACTTTAAAAAAAGAGTGGATGTCCAAAAGGCGTTTCCCTTCTGAACATCCATAAATTATTACTTACCAAACATATGGGTAAGGTAAAAATGCTAATGAAGCTATAGCACCAAGCCCAATTCCAAATAAGGCACCGGCTGCAAAGCCCCAAAAGAACATTCCAGGGCCACCTGGACCTGCTTGCGGAGGCATTTGCGCTCCATCTAACGGTCGTAAATATACCGTTTCATGGTCAACTCTTTCAATAATTCCTCTATGCACTTGACCATGGATATCTCTAATTTCAACAGCTCGCCCTCTGCTTTTCTGACATAAATCATAGTAATGAGCAACAGACATGGAAATCCTCCTTTTACTCTCTTTTTCATGACCAAAAAGGTCATTTCAACGTTTCACTACTAGCATATTGAAAAACCTTAGGATTGGTTGGACTTCTATATCTGTTTTGGGATTAATATACAAAAATAGGCTTCACATATCATGTTTATGATGGAGCAATTTACAAAAAGGGGGGCGGATTCCGTCAGTCAGTCGCTTCTAAAGATGTGTGAACCATTGTTAGCGCTGTTCAGGCATTTGTTTCAATGTGATGCCCTATCGGACATTTGTTCCGCTATTTTCCTAAAAAGGAGTGTTTTCAAGATGCTATCGGACATCTGTTCCGTTAATTGCCCTGAACGGACACCAATCACCCCTCATTTTGCTGATATAACGGAACAGATGTCCGATACGAATGGGAAAAGGCTTGTTTCCTATAAAATAGCGGAATAGATGTCCATAACAAAAAAACACATGATGTCTTTTGACATCATGTGTTTTTCATTGGCTTAGCAACGTCCTACTCTCACAGGGGGAAGCCCCCAACTACCATCGGCGCTGATGAGCTTAACTTCCGTGTTCGGCATGGGAACGGGTGTGACCTCATCGCTATCGTCACTAAATCATCTAACTTAAATCACTTCTGCGCAGATTTGCGACGAGGAAGCTTACCTCGAAGCATTGCTTGTAGACGCAGGAGCAATCCTGTTATTTATTTTGAGTTCATCTAATGATTCCCTCAAAACTAGATAGTGTGTGTATTGAATTGTGTCAAAAAGACTTCGCCTTTTTTAAATCTTGGATAAGTCCTCGACCGATTAGTATCTCTCAGCTCCACATGTCGCCATGCTTCCACCCGAGACCTATCAACCTCATCATCTCTAAGGGGTCTTACTGGATTAACTCCATGGGAAATCTCATCTTGAGGGGGGCTTCACGCTTAGATGCTTTCAGCGCTTATCCCGTCCACACGTAGCTACCCAGCTATGCTCCTGGCGGAACAACTGGTACACCAGCGGTGTGTCCATCCCGGTCCTCTCGTACTAAGGACAGCTCCTCTCAAATTTCCTGCGCCCGCGACGGATAGGGACCGAACTGTCTCACGACGTTCTGAACCCAGCTCGCGTACCGCTTTAATGGGCGAACAGCCCAACCCTTGGGACCTACTTCAGCCCCAGGATGCGATGAGCCGACATCGAGGTGCCAAACCTCCCCGTCGATGTGGACTCTTGGGGGAGATAAGCCTGTTATCCCCAGGGTAGCTTTTATCCGTTGAGCGATGGCCCTTCCATGCGGAACCACCGGATCACTAAGCCCGACTTTCGTCCCTGCTCGACTTGTAGGTCTCGCAGTCAAGCTCCCTTATGCCTTTGCACTCTTCGAATGATTTCCAACCATTCTGAGGGAACCTTTGGGCGCCTCCGTTACTGTTTAGGAGGCGACCGCCCCAGTCAAACTGCCCACCTGACACTGTCCCGAAACCGGATTACGGTCTGCGGTTAGAATTTCAATACAGTCAGGGTAGTATCCCACCGACGCCTCCACCGAAGCTGGCGCTCCGGCTTCAAAGGCTCCTACCTATCCTGTACAAACTGTACCAAAATCCAATATCAAGCTACAGTAAAGCTCCATGGGGTCTTTCCGTCCTGTCGCGGGTAACCTGCATCTTCACAGGTAATATAATTTCACCGGGTCTCTCGTTGAGACAGTATCCAAATCGTTACACCATTCGTGCGGGTCGGAACTTACCCGACAAGGAATTTCGCTACCTTAGGACCGTTATAGTTACGGCCGCCGTTTACTGGGGCTTCGATTCAAAGCTTCGCCTTGCGGCTAACCTCTCCTCTTAACCTTCCAGCACCGGGCAGGTGTCAGCCCCTATACTTCGCCTTGCGGCTTCGCAGAGACCTGTGTTTTTGCTAAACAGTCGCTTGGATCTATTCACTGCGGCTCTCTCGGGCTTGCACCCTAACAGAGCACCCCTTCTCCCGAAGTTACGGGGTCATTTTGCCGAGTTCCTTAACGAGAGTTCTCCCGAGCGTCTTAGAATTCTCTTCTCGCCTACCTGTGTCGGTTTACGGTACGGGCACCTCTCACCTCGCTAGAGGCTTTTCTTGGCAGTGGAGGATCGGGAACTTCGCTACTACATTTCGCTCGCTATCACAGCTCAGCACACGCGACAAGCGGATTTGCCTACTTGTCAGCCTACCTGCTTAGACGCACATATCCATCAGTGCGCTTACCCTACCTTCCTGCGTCCCCCCATTGCTCAAACGGTGAGGAGGTGGTACAGGAATTTCAACCTGTTGTCCATCGCCTACGCCTTTCGGCCTCGGCTTAGGTCCCGACTTACCCTGAGCGGACGAGCCTTCCTCAGGAAACCTTGGGCTTTCGACGGAGGGGATTCTCACCCCTCTTTTCGCTACTCATACCGGCATTCTCACTTCTACGCGCTCCACCAGTCCTCTCGGTCTGACTTCGCTGCACGCAGAACGCTCCCCTACCACTGTCCGTTAGGACAATCCATAGCTTCGGTGATACGTTTAGCCCCGGTACATTTTCGGCGCAGAGTCACTCGACCAGTGAGCTATTACGCACTCTTTAAATGGTGGCTGCTTCTAAGCCAACATCCTGGTTGTCTGTGCAACTCCACATCCTTTTCCACTTAACGTATACTTTGGGACCTTAGCTGATGGTCTGGGCTGTTTCCCTCTTGACTACGGATCTTAGCACTCGCAGTCTGACTCCCGAGGATAAGTATTTGGCATTCGGAGTTTGACTGAATTCGGTAATCCTGTGGGGACCCCTAGTCCAATCAGTGCTCTACCTCCAATACTCTCACCTCGAGGCTAGCCCTAAAGCTATTTCGGGGAGAACCAGCTATCTCCGAGTTCGATTGGCATTTCACCCCTACCCACACCTCATCCCCGCGTTTTTCAACACGCGTGGGTTCGGGCCTCCATTCAGTGTTACCTGAACTTCACCCTGGACATGGGTAGATCACACGGTTTCGGGTCTACGACTACGAACTATAGCGCCCTATTCAGACTCGCTTTCGCTGCGGCTCCGCCTCATCAGCTTAACCTTGCACGTAATCGTAACTCGCCGGTTCATTCTACAAAAGGCACGCCATCACCCGTAAATGGGCTCTGACTACTTGTAGGCACACGGTTTCAGGATCTCTTTCACTCCCCTCCCGGGGTGCTTTTCACCTTTCCCTCACGGTACTGGTTCACTATCGGTCACTAGGGAGTATTTAGCCTTGGGAGATGGTCCTCCCGGATTCCGACGGGGTTTCACGTGTCCCGCCGTACTCAGGATCCACTCTGGAGAGAACGAAGTTTTGATTACAGGGCTGTTACCTTCTGTGGCCAATCTTTCCAGATCGATTCATCTACTTCATTCTTTTCTTACTCCGTATAGAGTGTCCTACAACCCCAAGAAGCAAGCTTCTTGGTTTGGGCTGTTTCCGTTTCGCTCGCCGCTACTCAGGAAATCGCATTTGCTTTCTCTTCCTCTGGGTACTTAGATGTTTCAGTTCCCCAGGTCTGCCTTCTCATACCCTATAGATTCAGGTATGGATACCATCCCATTACGGATGGTGGGTTCCCCCATTCGGAAATCTCCGGATCAAAGCTTACTTACAGCTCCCCGAAGCATATCGGTGTTCGTCCCGTCCTTCGTCGGCTCCTAGTGCCAAGGCATCCACCGTGCGCCCTTTCTAACTTAACCATCGGCGCCTGATAAGCGGCGAATTTCTTCGTCAGTTTCGTTCCTGCGGTGCTCACGTATCCGTTAAACATACGCTCCGCTCCTCGGAACTTCACTTCCTCGAACTTCTTGCTTCTCAGTCACCTCTTTATTTCTAAAAAGGCGGTATGAAGAATTCTTGACTTCTCGGTTTTCATCATTACTTCGTAATGATGATCCGATAAAATTCAATACATATACACTATCTAGTTTTCAAAGAACCATTGTATGTTACCTTTAAAAGAGCAACTACTATACTATACTAGAATTTAATCAACACTTCAACGACTAATTTCTGGTATTTTTTTGGTGGAGCCTAGCGGGATCGAACCGCTGACCTCCTGCGTGCAAGGCAGGCGCTCTCCCAGCTGAGCTAAGGCCCCGTAGTTAAATTTGATGTTACTCGATGAAGACCCTGTTTCTTCCTCTACTAGCTTCTCAAAGCTGAGAATGCGTCGAAACAACTCGTAGTATTTCAAGATGTTTCGCTCGTAGCTGAGCTAAGGCCCCGTAGTAATGTGATGTTGTACAAAAAACCTGCACTTTATATGATTAGACAACTAAATCCCGAACAAAGTTCTATTCGGTTAATCATAATATGGTGGGCCTAAATGGACTCGAACCATCGACCTCACGCTTATCAGGCGTGCGCTCTAACCAGCTGAGCTATAGGCCCATTTTTTGAAGGATAATTTGTAATAATAACTCCTTAAGATTGAACAAAGCTACTAATTTCATTCACATCATGAAATTCCTCTCGATTTCCCTTCATGCTTGTAGACGCAGAAGCAGAAAGGTTAATCAACAGTTTTAGCTCACTCAAAACTGAACAAAAACAAAGCACAAGCGTACAAAGTAAACACAGAATGTGTTACGTTGCATCGACTAGAGTTAAACTCCATAGAAAGGAGGTGATCCAGCCGCACCTTCCGATACGGCTACCTTGTTACGACTTCACCCCAATCATCTGTCCCACCTTAGGCGGCTGGCTCCAAAAGGTTACCCCACCGACTTCGGGTGTTACAAACTCTCGTGGTGTGACGGGCGGTGTGTACAAGGCCCGGGAACGTATTCACCGCGGCATGCTGATCCGCGATTACTAGCGATTCCGGCTTCATGTAGGCGAGTTGCAGCCTACAATCCGAACTGAGAATGGTTTTATGGGATTGGCTCGACCTCGCGGTTTTGCTGCCCTTTGTACCATCCATTGTAGCACGTGTGTAGCCCAGGTCATAAGGGGCATGATGATTTGACGTCATCCCCACCTTCCTCCGGTTTGTCACCGGCAGTCACCTTAGAGTGCCC
Organism: Alkalihalobacillus sp. LMS39; assembly: GCF_022812285.1. NCBI lineage: Bacteria > Bacillati > Bacillota > Bacilli > Caryophanales > Bacillaceae > Alkalihalobacillus > Alkalihalobacillus sp. LMS39. The sequence goes on along the minus strand of NZ_CP093300.1, from coordinate 383,904 downwards.
AACTAAATGCTGGCAACTAAGATCAAGGGTTGCGCTCGTTGCGGGACTTAACCCAACATCTCACGACACGAGCTGACGACAACCATGCACCACCTGTCACTTTGTCCCCCGAAGGGGAACGCCCTATCTCTAGGGTTGTCAAAGGATGTCAAGACCTGGTAAGGTTCTTCGCGTTGCTTCGAATTAAACCACATGCTCCACCGCTTGTGCGGGCCCCCGTCAATTCCTTTGAGTTTCAACCTTGCGGTCGTACTCCCCAGGCGGAGTGCTTACTGTGTTAACTTCGGCACTAAGGGCATCGAAACCCCTAACACCTAGCACTCATCGTTTACGGCGTGGACTACCAGGGTATCTAATCCTGTTTGCTCCCCACGCTTTCGCGCCTCAGCGTCAGTTACAGACCAGAGAGTCGCCTTCGCCACTGGTGTTCCTCCACATATCTACGCATTTCACCGCTACACGTGGAATTCCACTCTCCTCTTCTGTACTCAAGTCTCCCAGTTTCCAATGACCCTCCCCGGTTGAGCCGGGGGCTTTCACATCAGACTTAAAAGACCGCCTGCGCGCGCTTTACGCCCAATAATTCCGGACAACGCTTGCCACCTACGTATTACCGCGGCTGCTGGCACGTAGTTAGCCGTGGCTTTCTGGTTAGGTACCGTCAAGGTGCCACCCTATTTGAATGGCACTTGTTCTTCCCTAACAACAGAGCTTTACAACCCGAAGGCCTTCATCGCTCACGCGGCGTTGCTCCGTCAGACTTTCGTCCATTGCGGAAGATTCCCTACTGCTGCCTCCCGTAGGAGTCTGGGCCGTGTCTCAGTCCCAGTGTGGCCGATCACCCTCTCAGGTCGGCTACGCATCGTTGCCTTGGTAAGCCGTTACCTTACCAACTAGCTAATGCGCCGCGGGCCCATCCTGTAGTGATAGCCGGAGCCATCTTTTATAATGGAATTATGCAATTCCATTTATTATCCGGTATTAGCACCGATTTCTCGATGTTATCCCAGTCTACAGGGCAGGTTGCCCACGTGTTACTCACCCGTCCGCCGCTAACAATAGGGAGCAAGCTCCCTATTGTCCGCTCGACTTGCATGTATTAGGCACGCCGCCAGCGTTCGTCCTGAGCCAGGATCAAACTCTCCATAAAAGTGTTTGATATAGCTCAAAAATAATTCATTGACGAGATATTACTATCTCTTTAATTCGCTTGGCTTTTTCTTGTTCAGTTTTCAAAGAGCTATTGCGGTGTCAGACACCTGATGTCTAACAGCGACTTGAATATCATAACAAGTTTATGCTTCAACGTCAACCCTTTTTCAAAAAAACATTATTATTGGCGTTGATTGCTTATTGGCTTGCTTTGTGACAACGAAACTAAATATACCAAGATTCCATTAAGAAAGCAACACATTTTATTCAGGAAATTATCTCCACTTGAAAACAAATGAAAAAGAGGGCCCCTAAATTAGGTTCCCTCATAGTCTTATTCAACTATCTTATTTTGTTAAGAAAGCCAAGTACAAAGCAAAGATGACAAACAATACATACATAATTGGGTGAACATCTTTTCCTTTACCTTTAACAATCATTGTAATTGGATATAAAATAAATCCTAACGCAATTCCGTTTGCAATGCTATATGTTAATGGCATTGTGACAACTGTGACAAATGCCGGCACAGCAATCTCGAATTTTTTCCAATCAATTAGTCCTAGTGACGATGCCATCAAAATTCCGACAACGATTAATGCTGCTGCTGTAACTTGACTTGTTACGACAGCTAATAATGGTGAAAAGAATAATGCGAATAAGAATAGTACTCCCGTTACTAATGAAGCAAAACCTGTACGACCACCAGCCGCAACCCCAGCTGAAGACTCGATATATGCTGTTGTTGTTGATGTCCCTAAAATCGCACCAATTGATGTAGCACTAGAATCTGCTAATAATGCACGATTTGCACGAGGTAACTTGTTGTCTTTTACAAAACCAGCTTGATTCGAAACCGCATATAATGTTCCTGCCGTATCAAAGAAATCAACAAATAGGAAAGTTAAAATAACAACTAGTAACTTTAAAGTGAACACTTCCGACCAACCAACTTCACCAATATAAAAGAACGCTTGACCAAAAGTAGGACTTAAACTCGGGATTGAGCTTACAATTGCTGTCGGTCGCTCAATAACACCAAAAATGACACCAACAATGGAAGTAATAATCATTCCGTAAAAAATACCGCCCTTTACACCACGAACCATAAAGATAACCGTTATAATGACACCAAAGATAGCAAGCAATGTTGGCGCTTGAGTTAAGTCACCTAGTGTAACAGCAGTTGCTTCATAAGGAACAACAATTCCCGCAGCTTTTAATCCAATAAATGCGATGAATAATCCAATACCTGCTGCCGCCGCATACTTTAACTCTGCTGGAATAGCATTAATAATAACCTCGCGAAGACCAGTTAATGTAATAATAATAAAGATAATACCTGAAACAAAAACACCAAATAATGCAATTTGCCAATCAATTCCTAACCCTATAACAACAGAAAAAGCGAAAAATGCGTTTAACCCCATACCTGGTGCCAATGCGATAGGATAGTTTGCTAATAATCCCATGATAATTGTACCGATCGCCGCTGCTAACGCAGTCGCAACAAACACCGCTTGTTGGTCCATACCCGCTGCCGCTAAAATATCTGGATTTACAAATAAAATATAAGCCATTGCTAAAAACGTAGTAATCCCCGCTACCGTTTCTTGACGGTAACTTGTCCCTTGCTCTTTAAAACCGAAATAACGATCCATTGAAAACATACCCCCTACTTACTTTTAATTTGTACAATGATTAGAACCAGATTCCAATTAGATCAAAAAAGCTCCAGGTAAATTCTACCTGAAGCTTTGACAACAAAAAATCTGGAAAGGTGAATGACAAAAATGGTGCGCACACTTTATCAAACACGACTCATCCCGATCTTTCGTAGTTAAGCTATTTACGGTAGCTTGGTAGAGACTCATGGGCCATATTCCCAAGATTATACGAAATTCGTTTATAATGAATACATGAAAAGTGTAGCAGTCACCGTTTTATCTGTCAATACAAAAACCGAACGTTTGATAAAAAAACTTTAAAAACATTCGTGATTATCCAATTTACTCCCATTCAATCGTAGCTGGCGGTTTCGATGTAACGTCATACACAACACGATTGACATGTTTTACTTCATTAACAATACGCGTTGAAATGATTTCTAATACATCATAAGGAATTCTAGCCCAGTCTGATGTCATGCCATCAATTGATGTAACAGCACGGATTCCAACTGTATAGTCATATGTTCTCGCATCACCCATAACCCCAACACTACGCATATTCGGAAGCGCTGTGAAATATTGCCATATTTCACGATCAAGTCCTGCTTTTTTAATTTCCTCTCTTAAGATTGCATCTGATTCACGAACAATCTCTAGTTTTTCTTCTGTTATTTCTCCTAACACACGAATACCAAGTCCAGGACCCGGGAAAGGTTGTCTCCATACAATCTCATCTGGAATACCCAGTTCAGACCCTAGTTTACGAACTTCATCTTTAAATAAAGTATTTAATGGTTCAATCAACTCAAACTTCATATCTTCTGGCAATCCACCAACATTATGGTGCGATTTAATCGTTTGTGCTGTCGCCGTACCACTTTCAACGATATCCGTATATAGTGTACCTTGCGCTAAAAAGTCCATATCCTTTAATTTTTCTGATTCCTCTTCAAACACATAAATAAATTCATTACCGATAATTTTTCGCTTTTGTTCAGGGTCTTCTACACCTGCTAACTTAGATAAAAAGCGTTCCTGAGCGTCAATTTTAATGACATTCATATTGAAACCTTCACTGAATGTTTTCATGACACTTTCCGCTTCATCTTTGCGCAATAAGCCATGGTCAATAAACATACATGTTAATTGATCACCAATCGCTTTATGAATAAGAACAGCGACAACAGAAGAATCAACACCACCACTTAACGCACAAAGGACTTTTTTATCTCCCACTAATTCTTTAATTTTCGCCATTTCAATGTCAATGAAGTTTTCCATTGACCAATCACCTTTACAATGACAAACTTCATAAACAAAGTTTTTCAATAACTCATTTCCGAATTGCGAGTGGCGAACTTCCGGATGGAATTGAACACCATACATTTGTTTTGCTTCATTACTCATTGCCGCAACAGGACAAGACGGATTAAAAGCATCCACAACAAACCCTTCTGGTGGCGCGACAATTAAATCGCCATGACTCATCCACACAGGTTGTTCAATTGGAAGACCTTTATATAATTTCGATTGATTTTCAATTTTAATATTTGCTTTCCCATACTCTCTATGCTCAGCCGCTTCAACTTTCCCACCGAAATGCTGAGTCATCAGTTGCATTCCATAACAAATGCCTAGAATCGGAATTCCTAGCTCATAAATTTCCTCATCACATTTAGGAGCCCCTTCAACATACGCACTATTCGGACCTCCAGAAAAAATAATACCCGTCGGATTCATTTCTTTAATTTTTTCAGCTGTAATCGTATTTGGATGCAATTCACTATATACACCTAAATCGCGGATTCTTCGGGCAATTAGCTGATTGTATTGACCGCCAAAGTCTAAAACCACAATCATTTCATTCACTTTTTCCATGTCATACTCCACCCTTACCTTTTTTATTTACTGCGTCTTTGTATGTAAAGAAAAAGCTAGATTTAACTTTATAGCCTATAAAGGTATATAAAGGCAGAATCTAGCTTTTTTAGACATTCCGCCTCCATAGCCAAACCATTTACGGTGGTTTGTAGAAACTCTTAGGCCTTATTCCTAAGAATATATGAAGGAATCTTTATTGACGTTTCTCGACATAAAATCTGAAATTTATTGTAACGTAACGCCTTCACTTGGTCAAGAACCGATTCGTCGAACAATCGTTTTCCACAGTCGTTTGCTTTCACTCCATAATTTTTCGGAAGGGGCATTCCCATAACTAACTTTTTCATAGTTTGCCGTCAACGCCGTCATTTCATCCATTGAATACAAAGAGTCTACTCGTTTTGCATATTCTCTCATTGTTTCACCTTCATTTTTTTTCATTCCAACAAACTGTAAGAGCCATAACAAGGTAGCATACGCATCATTAAACGTATCCTCTCCCTGTTTGGACTGATAACGAAACAACATATAGGAAATGATTATTTTTTTTCGATGATAAAAAACGATGATAGCTATAAGAGAAAGAATGCTTAATGTAATTAATAAAGGAATGAGGCTAATCGAAACACCCACTCCTCCTCTTCCACCTAGTATAGGGGTTTGGTTTTCCTCAACAGGAGCCATCACTTCTTCTACTTCTTCATCATATTGTTCTTGCAACTGCTCAATATCAACATCAGCATCTCTAGACTCCCATTCACTCGTAAAGTCGATCGGTTGTTCAAAACCTCTCGTCGGTTCAAACGGAACCCAGCCACTATCCGCAAAATAAACTTCCACCCATGAGTGAGCGTTCGCATTCGTCACCTCATACTGGTAAAAATCTTCACCGACATATTCCATTCGTTCGCCTTGCGTAAAACCTTTTACCCACCTTGCAGGGATTCCAACAGAACGCAATAAAACAACCATGGAAGTTGAGAAGTTATCACAATAGCCACTTTGAGTCTCAAATAAGAATTGGTCAACATAGTCTTCACCCGGACTAGGGACTGCTACGAATCGCGTTTCATATTGAAACCCTGCCATTGTAAAATACCGTTCAATCGTGCGTGCCTTGTCATAGCGATTATCTTGATTAGCTACAATTGTTTCAGCTAACGCAGTAACGCGCTCTGGCACTGTTTCAGGTAATTGCAAATAATATTGTTTTATCTCTTCAGGGTCATCGTTCGAGTCTTCTCGTAAAGCAGTTCTCGAATATTCCGGATAACCGTATTCAATTTGATAAAAAGGAAGGACAAGCGATTCCATTTCTACATCAAACGAAAATGCCTTTCCAGTAAATTGATCTATATAAATAGAAAGGTTTTCTTCGGACAAAACATTGGTCAAGTCCCCAGGGTAAAACAAATGGTCGAATTCATGATTTCCCGTCATCTCCACTTGTGCTTCTAGTGTTTCAACTGGAACTTGTGGTTCATAAAAATTAGATTGAACATCCATTAATTCAGGGGTTGTTTGCTCCCAACCTCTTCCGGTATAAAAATCTTTAGATTCTCCGCGCCAATAATGTGGCTTGGCTGCTGTTACATAAAAGACAGGAGTTTCATCCATCTCAAACCCACCGCCTAATCTTTCATCATTCGTGCCATACCCAATCGTTTGTGCTTGACCAATCGCATTCGGATTTATTCCGAATGCCGATTTCATATAAGGAACAGGATCACCCCACTGAGGATCGAACTTAGGAGCAGCATATCCTAACGATGCGGACATCGATACAATCACGATGAGCGACACAATTAACCTTACTGGTAAGACATTCGAATACGTTCCTACTTTCTCTCGCTCAATCACGCGATACATTGTTAACAAACCTAACAGAAGAAAACCAAATAGAAACGTTCGCACAATCGCAAAGCCAGCATCATAAAAAGTAAACGTATCAATTACGGTAATATAAATAATCGTGACAACAAAAAAAAGTAAAATCCGTTTTAATTGCGTTGTCCAATAAAAAATCAAATAACTCATAACGGCTAAAAGAACAAAAAACAGTAAACTTCGAAAAATATCCGTTAATCCATTCCACTGCCCTGATGCCATAAGGGACAAATTATAAGCTACTTCATCAAGGAATATCGAAAACCACCCTAACGAGAGAAACGTTTCTGCAAAAAACATAACGTGTAATCCATAACCTATAAAAAAACATTTTAATAAAAAGGAAAGCCAAACACGCAACTGACAATAGGTGATAATAAAAAAAATGAATGTAAAGATAACAAAAATGGAAATGTATCCTGTATCGGTTACATATGGCAATGGATACATCCATTCAAGAAACAAAAGCAGTCCTAGAGCGTATAGCCCAAAGCTTTTTCCTTGCGGTTCTTGTTCATGCCTCATGATTCATTCACCTGCTCATTTTCGAAATCAGTATTTGTTGCCATAAATTGAAAAACTCGAACACCATTCGATCTTAATTTTTCAATTCGGTTCATTTCTTCTGAGTCCGATTGTTTTTGTTTAATTAAACAGACCATTACTTTTCCATTAACCGATAACATTCGGTTAATCATTTCCGAAAGATGAGGAGTTAGTGAAACGGAAATAATCGTTGTTGCCGTCCCCCGCATGAGCTCAACAACAGGTGTTATCGAAAAGAGTTCATCTTTTTTCGGTGTTACCGTCGCAAGCTGACGATATATAGTTTGATACTGGGAGTGTTGCTCGGACGGGGATGTATACTGTCCTTGTTCATCAAAATCAAGAAAGCCAAGAGGCATTGCTTTTTTATAATAAAAGTTAACAATGGACGCACAAAGAACAACCGCCTGTTCAAACGCTTCAAACTCATCTTCTAGACTAACCGGATAAAACGCTAGATTACTAGCTTGACCTTGGTAGGATTCAAATTCTTTCGTCATTAATTTATTACTTCGAGCCGAATGCTTCCAGTCGATACTCGTAAGTCGATCACCAGGAATATAATTACGGATGCTAGAAATGGATAATTCTTCTTCAAACGATTCTTCAAAAGAAGATCCTTCTTCATTTCCTCGACTTGAAAAAACTGTCCACCGATTTAATTTTTCATAACGAGGATAGATGACCATCGTTGTTTTCAGAGGTAATCTTTTCTTTCGTTCAAAAAAACCAAACAAATCCCCTACTACAACTTCGACTTCTTGAAAATCATGTTCACCCCTGATTAAGGAAAAGAGTTTATATTCAAACGTTAATGTTTTGTTAAATGAGAAGAAAAAGAGCCCGCCGTTATCACTAACTTTCGCTCGGCTTAATGTTTTCGGAATAACATCATGAACCCGAACATAGTAAAAGGGATGAAAAAACCGCTTTTTCATCCGAATCGTTACGTCAACACTTTCCTCAGCTACCGCGACATCCGGTGTGATTTCTCTCTCCATTTCAATGGAACGAAACGATACAAAAATAACGCTACAAGAAAGCAATGAAAGAACGAACACACTATAAAACAAAAACCAACTTACAAATCCGCCTTGAAACATTGCATATGCAAAAACAAGCCCATTTACAATGAGTAACAACAGCGGTTTAATATAGGGCATTAACTTTGAAAAAGGTGATTTCATTTAAATGCCATCCTTTTTCACCATAGGAACCGATACTCTTTTCAGGACATCCTTTACAACAGACTCTTGCGTCGTATTTGAAAAGCTAATATCAGATTTTACAATAATACGGTGTGATAATACATAAGGCGCTAAATATTTCACATCATCTGGAATGACATAATCTCGATCTTCGATGAAAGCATATGCTTGAGCAACCTTCATTAACGCGATCGACCCACGCGGACTTACCCCTAATCGTACTGCTTTATGCTCTCTTGTTTCATTCACAACATCAATAATATACGTTTTAACTAGGTCATCTACATAAACATTCTGTACATCCTCTTGCATTTGCACTAAAACCTCTAAATCCAAAACCGACTCTAATCTATCAATCGGATGACTTTTTTCTACCCGATTTAATACTTCAAATTCATCTTCTCTTGTTGGGTACCCAATTTTTAATTTTAATAAAAATCGATCTAACTGCGCTTCTGGCAACGGATAAGTCCCGGCATATTCAATTGGATTTTGGGTCGCCATCACAAAAAATGGTTTTGCCAACACCATTGTTTCCCCATCAATCGTTACCCTACCTTCCTCTAACGCTTCAAGCAAGGCCGCTTGTGTTTTCGGAGAAGTTCGGTTTATTTCATCAGCAAGAACAACATTTGCCATAATCGGACCAGGACGAAATTCAAAACTAAGCGTTTTTTGATTATAAATCGAAACACCTGTAACGTCAGATGGAAGCATATCCGGTGTAAACTGAATCCGTTTAAAGTCAGCTCCTAATGTCTTTGCAATTGCTTTCACTAACATCGTTTTTCCGACACCAGGTACATCTTCCAGTAAAACATGTCCTCCTGCTAACATCGCAGAAAGACTAAGTATAATTTCTTCTTTTTTTCCGACAACTACCTTTTCTACGTTTTCAATTGCCATTTGTAATCGCTCTTTTATCATGGGCTGGTCCCTCCAACAACAGGTCTAGTTACTTATCTATCATATCATTAATCCTAGGTGGACAAGATTAAATTTGCATTACCAATTTCTATACAATTTCTTTATAATCCTTTTCACCTATTCCATTTCTTGAAAAAAACACAAAGAATCGTCGTTGAATACAAGGGCGCAGTTTATAAACATAAGGTTTGGATTTTTTTAAAGAATCAAGCTGTTCGCCTAAACATTGTAACTAGTGGTTACATACACTGTACTATCTAACGGAAGGAGGGAATGTTATGTACGGATATGGGTATGGCGCTCCTGTAGCTGGTTGCGCAGCACCAGTAGCTGGAGTCGGTCACGGCGGTGGATTCGCTTTAATTGTGGTGTTGTTTATTTTATTAATTATTGTAGGAGCTGCATATGTTAAGCCAGCAGCTACAGCACCAGTAACACCTTGCTAATCTAAATATGAATGGAAAAGCGCCTACTCCGGCGCTTTTTTTTATGCCTTCATCTCCACCCCAACCTATACCTCACTAAAAACTGGTAGCTAAAAAAAGCGCAACCATTCTCTCACTCGGCTCGTATTACATGTTAGAATATAAAAAGATAAAAAGAATGGAGGAGAGAGAATGGGAAAACGCGTACTGTTTTTCTTATTAACAAATATTCTTGTTATGACGACCATTGTGATTGTATGGTCTTTAATTACAAGATACACAGGCATTAACGGTGGGGGTTTTGTTCAAACAGGAGGAACGATTAACTTTGGTTCCTTAATGGTATTTAGTTTACTTGTTGGTTTTTCGGGATCATTCATATCGTTAGCACTTTCAAGGTGGATGGCCAAAAAAATGATGAATGTGAAAGTTCTTGACCCAAATGGCTCATTATCAGCTCAAGAGCGTTCTGTCGTTGAAAAAGTCCACCGCCTATCTCGTGCTGCCGGACTGACACATATGCCTGAGGTTGGCATTTATCAATCTGGCGAAGTAAACGCTTTTGCTACAGGTCCATCAAAAAAGCGCTCCCTTGTAGCCGTTTCATCTGGACTATTAAACTATATGGATGATGATGCGGTTGAAGGTGTCATCGCCCATGAAGTTGCTCATATTACGAATGGTGATATGGTCACAATGACATTATTACAAGGTGTCGTTAACACTTTTGTTGTATTCTTTTCAAGAATTGCTGCGATTATCGTTTCTCGTTTTGTCCGCTCAGAATTACAATGGATTGTTCGTTTTGCAGCTATCATTATTTTTCAAATTTTATTTTCTATTCTCGGAAGCATCGTCGTTATGGCATTCTCGCGTTACCGCGAATACCATGCAGACCGAGGTGGTGCGGATTTAGCAGGCCGAGATAAAATGGCTCATGCCCTACGTTCATTGAAACAACATGTGAATCGCGTGACGGACAACCGTCAAGATGATTCAGCGGTTCAAACATTAAAGATTAGTGGAAAAGGTGGCGTATCGAAACTATTCTCATCCCACCCTGACTTAGATGATCGTATTGCGCGATTAGAGCAACGCTAATTGGAAACCCCAACTCTAAAGAGTTGGGGTTTTTTAACTATGGACAGGTGGACACCGTAACGGACATCTGTTCCGCTATCCCCTTTAAAAATCGCTTTTCTTTATCCAGTTCGGACATTTATTCCGCTATTTGCAAGTTTACAGCCCTAATTACCCCATTTCACGAAAAATAACGGAACAGATGTCCGATAACAAAAAGAAACGCCTACAAACGAGGAAAATAACGGAATAAATGTCCGCAACGTCAACCCTCGAACTAAAAAAGAGGTTCATTCTCTTCCTGAATGAACCTCACAACAAAATCATCTATAACGTCGGAACTGCATTCTCTCCATTTACATAACCGGCTCCATATACATTCGGATCTTTATCTGTCCATAAGTCAGCCCCATTTCGAATCCGTTCTTTCACATCATCTGGTGTTAGCTCCGGATCGACTTCTAGCATTAACGCAATGATCCCTGCAACAATCGGTGTTGCCATTGACGTACCTGACAAGGTGATATAATCAGTTCCCACTCTATCTCTCTTCTGGAACTTATCAAGACTTGACCTTGGTGACCGAAGTGCTGTGATATTCACACCTGGTGCCACGATATCAGGTTTATCGACTCCATAAATAGTCGGTCCCCTACTAGAAAAGCTTGCAATTTCATCATCAGAGCGATCGACTGTATTTTTATCGTCTAATGCTCCAACCGTAATAACTTGCCGGCTAATTCCGGGACTAGCAATTGTATAAGGCTCAGGCCCCGAATTTCCTGCTGCAACAACGACTACAATTCCGGCATCCCAAGCTTCGTTTACGATTTGAACCATCGGATCATCACTTTCGTCTTCATATTGTTGAGCCGAACTTCCAAGTGACATACTAATGATGTGGATTGGATTTTCTGAGTTTTCCTCGTTGTAATCGATACACCATTGAACACCTTGAATAATTGTTTCTAGTGACCCAGCTCCATTTTTATCAAGAGCTTTTACACCAACAATGTTGGCTTTCGGTGCTGGTCCAGCTATGTCACCACCTGAAGCTGTCCCGTCACCCGCTGCATCACCGGCACAATGTGTTCCATGTCCGTTATCATCATAAGGTTCTGTTCTATCGTTAATAAAATCAACAAACTCGACTAGCCTATCTCCTAGGTCTTCATGTGGATGGACACCCGTATCAATAATCGCAATATTGACGCCTTCGCCTGTCACTTCACTTTCGTTTCGAACAATATTCCTTGCATTACTTGATTCGACTGCCGTGTCTAAAAGCGCATGAACTTCTCGGTTTAAATATATTTTCTTTACTAATGAACAAGATGCTAGTAACTCTTCTAGCGCTTGTGGTGTAAGATTTGCACTGCAACAAGAAATACTCGGAAACTCGCATTTCCGCTTACACCTCAAATGTTTTTTGATAATTGAATCAAATTCATGACATCCTTTACTAAATGACTCATGTTCAAACTGGACAATCACTGATACTTTCGACACTTTTCTCATTATCGCTTCTAACGGCTTATGCAAAAAACATGGTGTCCATCGAAATGGTTTCAGCATCCCCATGACCTTGTCACGGCATGACTTATCTACTTTATTTGCATACATTCGCATAGTTTTCACTGTTGAAAAACGATACAATACTCATCAACTCCTTTTCACTTGATGAGATACTGTATGTCTTTTTTGATTTCATAGAAACGGTAGTAGTCTAGTATTTGGCAAATTACGCTAGTATCTTGGACAACTCTCGAACGGATTTTCCCAACTCTTATCTCGTAAAACAAGCCATCACTGAAGGCACAACGCTATAAGAGGAATGCGAAAACTGAGTACGGTTGTTTGTAATATATATGCCACGGATGCCAAGAGCTAGGGCAGGGGAAATTTCATTAATAAAGTTATCCCCTACCGACACGACTTCTTCTGTCCTCACATTATAATAATCTACTATGTCTTGAAAATGTTTTATTGCATTTGTCGGCTTTTGTGCTGACGTAATGACGTGTTCAAAAACCATTTCTAACTGCAAATGGGAAAGCAAACGCTGGACATCCTCTTCTTCACTATTTGTCATAAGGACGATATGTGTTTGTTCCTTTAGTTTTTTCAACTGCTCAGCCAACCCAGAAAGTGGCGTCAACGAAAATTTGTCCGACACCATATATTCTTTTGTCGCAACATAACTTGGATAACAATCAGCGACCCCATAATGCTTTGCCACAACAAAAGGAAGCCACCAGCCATCCCCGATCGCGACGGTTTTATCAAAATTAAAAGAAAGAGGCTGATGATAGAGTTTTTCTACCTTTCCCTCGCTTAAAGCTTCACCTTCCCATGTGTGAGCTTGTGTCACATTAAAGTTGATAGGGTCAATCGTTAATACGAAGTCACGATCGACGTCATAAACTTTTCCAACAGAAACAATATGTGTACCTTCTTTTATTTGTTGATAGTCCCGCTTAAATGATTCTCTGTGTTCTACTGGGACCTGTTGTTGCAACATGTCCGCATAATAGTCAAAATGGTCTGTTCCTTCATATAATGTTCCATCTAAATCAAAAACAACAACTTTATAATTCGCTAGCATTCTATCGCTCCTTTCAACCCCTGTTATTTTCTCTCGAACAACATATGATTGTCTAGCTCATAACACACTCCATACCGTGGAAGGATTGTTTTAATTTCATTGACACTCAACAACTCAGGATGATAGGAATGCCAAGGAATCATATAATTAGGCTTCAGCTGTTCCACGACACTCACTAAATCTTCAGGATACGCATGTCCAGATATATTTAATGAATGGAACTCCACTCCATAACGTTCAAGAAAACGAAGCAAATTGTAATACGCCGGGTCAAACGAACCGAGCGGAATCCCATTTGCATGAATGTAATAAGCAGAATCGAGTTGAATATCTAGTAAATCGAGTATGTATGGATAACTATTTTCCAACATAAATTTGTCAGGTTCTTTGTTTATCTCGCATGCTGTTATCACTTCATAATCCTCGCATAAACCTATCTCCCAGCTCTCTTTCTTCACTTCTACTCTTTCTTGTTCAAAAATCTGAAACTCAATGTCTGGTAAATGTCGACTTGCAATATAAGCGGTTTTCGGTTCTAATACAAGTGTTCGTCCTAACGCCGTTGCTGCCTCATAAAAATTTTGAATTCGGTCTACATTCCGATGATAAAAATTAATCACCATAACACCTTTACACTTAACACCCATTCGATTCACATAAGCAGGAAGCTCTCTTTCTGAAAGTCGTTCCTCGCTATTTTTTTGTTCGTCCATTGTTGGATGTAATGTCGTTCCTTCAATAAGCAATACATCGACACCAAGCTTTCTTGCATCTTCAATCCACTGTTTATTCCATTCAGGATGTTGACCATGCATTCGAATATCTCCTGAATATAAAAGCGTGCCATCTGGTGTTTTAATATGGTAAGATGTCGCACCATACACATCATGGTCTACTTGAAGCGGCGTCACCGTTATATTACCAACCTCAACCGGCTTTTTGTAAAAACAAGGCTCATACTCACGATTACCGTCCACTCCTTCTCCGATTTCTGCTAATGTTCGATAAAGCTGCAATGAGTGCTCTGATAAATATACAGGAATCGTTGGGGCTATCCATCCCATCGCACCAATATGGTCTAAATGTAAATGCGATAAAAAAACCGCCGTGTTTTGTTCGTCAGTTGCCGGTGGGATATGTTGGATGTTTCCCACTTTGTCCTTTTCAAGTTCTTCTTTTGCATAAATACCCGGCATAGCGGGAATTAAGCCTAATTTAATCGAGTCCACGATCCGAGTGTATTCACGGAGCTTAATATGGTGGTCTAACACATGAGTGGCTGGATCATACACAAGACCAAAATCAAAGACAACCCTGTCTTTTCCATATTCAATGGTTGCAATATTCCCACCAATCGTCTTCAGCCCACCCCAAAATTGAATTGTCGTTTTCATATACTCTCCCCTTGTAAAAGGAAACAAGGAATCTAAGAGACTCCTTGTTTCTGTTTTTATTATTTTTTAAGTACGTCATTTGCTTGGTCTTCGGCAGATTGTAAGCCTTCTTCTACTGTTTTTCGATCAAGCATAATGTTTTCTAGTTCTTCAAGAATGATATTACGAACAGCATTTCCACCAGCTACTCGAGCCGAGAAGTAGCCTGCATCAAATTGTTGCTCACCTGCACCATGCTCTGGGAATTCTTCAATAAACGCGCGATAAGAATCTAACTCCATCGCTGAATATCGCACTGGTAAGTACCCAGAATCTTGTGCCCACTGTGCTGTAACATCTGTGCTAATTAAGTATTTCATAAACTCCCATGCAGCGAGTTGTTCTTCTTCGGAAGATTGATTGTACATAACAATATCATTTCCTGCAAATGGTGTAGCTGCTACCCCTTCATACGTAGGTAAAACAGTTGCAGACCATTCAATATTTCCTTCCGCCGCACCGCGAACATGCGGAATTCCTGCAGATGAACCGATATACATCGCTACATCTCCTCGTCCAAACGGATTTGACATGTATCCATCTTCCCCAGCTGTACGGGCAATTCCTTCAACGACCATATCTTTAATCAGTTGAAGAGCTGCAATTCCTTTTTCAGAAGCAAACTTTGCCTCTAATGCCGCTTCATCTACATACTCTCCACCCATTTGACGAAGAATCGATTCAAATTCCATTTCAAATGAATTTTCAAAACCCATGCCGACAACACCATCTTTTGTCACTGTTTCAGCAATCGTACGAACATCCTCCCATGTTTTCGGAACATCAAGACTATGTTCTTCTAACAAACCTGAATTGTAATATAAAATTCTCGTACTTTTACTAAATGGAATGCTATACATTGTGCCATCCCATGTTGACGATTCTTTAAAAATATCAACAATATCTGATACTTCTTCATCGCTCATGCCATTTGTTTCATGATTCATATATGAGTCCAATGGTGTAATAAAATCATTTGCAATATATTCCGGAACAACATTTGTCGTCACTTGAGAAATTGCTGGTAACCCTTTTGCTTTCGCAGCTGCCATAATCTTTTGCTGTAAATCATCATAAGAACCTTGGTTTACGGCCTTAACAGTAATAAACTCTGAATTCGCATTGAACTCTTCAACAATCGCTTGAAGCGATTCTTCATGGCCACCACTCATTGCATGCCAAAAATCAATTTCGACTGGTGAATCTAGCTTAACTTCTGCTTCCGTTGTCGGTTCTGTATCATTTTGTAGCTCACTTGCAGGTTCACTTGAAGTCGGCTCAGAACCTCCACCTCCACAACCCGTTAATACAACTGCCATTGTTACAAATGAAAGTAAAAACTTCTTCATCTACAATTCCTCCTTTTTTTATCCAAAATATAAAGTGAAAACTCACCTGACGAACGGTTGTTCATCACCTCCTACTTTAGTCAAAGCGCTATCCTTTCACGCCAGATCTTGAGACACCTTCTACAATTTGTTTTTGCATAAAGAAAAATAAAATAACAATCGGCAACACAACCATACATGAGGCCGCCATTAACAGCTCATAACTTGTCCCGGCTTCCGTTGTAAAAGCCGATAAACCAACTGGCAACGTTCGCAACTCTCGAGAGTTCGTTACAATAAGCGGCCATAAAAACGCATTCCAACTCCCAATTACTTTTAACAACCCGATCGTAATAAGCGCTGGTTTCGCTAATGGAACCATAATGTACCATAGAAACTTAAAGTCCCCACAACCATCAACTTTTGCCGCGTACGCCAATTGCTCAGGAATTCCTAAGAAATATTGACGTAATAAAAAGATAGAGAAAATACTAGCGATCCACGGAATAATTAAAGCGTTATAACTGTCAATCCAACCTAAATTTGATAAAGTAACAAAATTAGGGATTAACAACACTTCTCCTGGGACCATCATCGTACCTAATAAAACTGCAAACAAAACATCTCGGCCATAAAATTTCATTTTCGAAAACGCAAAGGCTGCGAGAATCGCTGTAATTAACTCTCCAATCGTACTAACGACCGTGACAATGATGCTATTGATAAAATAACGTCCAAACGGGGCAACATCTAAAGCTTTAGTAAAGTTATCCCATCTAATCTCACTTGGAATCCATATAGGTGGCATTGACATCACTTCATTTGGTGCTTTCAACGCTGTGCTAATCATCCATGCAAAAGGTAAAATCATCAAAATGGCACCAATGGATAATAAGGTATATATCAATACTTTAAGCAACATACTTTTTACCATCTTGAACCCCCTAACTGTAATGGACTTTTTTCTTACCTATATAAAGCTGAACAAGTGTAAAAATAAAAATTACGATAAACAGCATGTAGGCTGCTGCCGAAGCAAGTCCAAACTCCCACTCTTCATAAAATTTCTGGTACACATAATAAACAACCGTTAACGTACTTCCTCCCGGTCCAGGCCGGCCACCAAATAACGCGAAGATTTCATCAAATACTTTAAATGCACTAATAATGGAAATAATCGACACAAAAAACGTCGTTGGTGAAAGCAATGGAATCGTTATTGTTTTTAAACGTTGCCAAGCAGAAGCACCGTCCACTCTAGCGGCTAAATAATATTGTTTATTAATATTTTGCAAACCCGCTAAAAAAAGAATGATATTAAAGCCAAGACCTTTCCAGACACTTAATATAATTAATGCAGGCATCGCATAAGTCGGATCAGTAATCCACTTAATTGCATCAATCCCTACTAACCCAAGGAAATAATTTATAATCCCATAATCCGAATGAAAAATCCAACTCCATACAATCGCAACGGCGACAACCGATGTAACAAAAGGTAAAAAATAAATCGTTCGGAAAAACCCGCGAATTTTAATATTTGTATTTAATAACATCGCAATCGCCAATGATAAAACAATGGAAATAGGGACAACACCAAGGACAAAAAGCAATGTATTTAAAAGGGCACGTCGAAATGATTCATCCTTCCATAAAGCAATATAATTATCAAATCCATATGCATACACGACATCATTCCAGTAGTCATAGTCTGTATATAAACTCATTAAAAAAGATTTTACAATTGGATAAATGTTAAAAACCCCAAGGATAATTAACGCCGGAAGTAAATATAAAAAAGCTTTAAGCGTGCTTTTCCATGTCGGTTTCAATTCCAAGATGATAACTCCTTTCCTTTCCAGAAAGTACTCGCTCTCCCGTTTCCCCATTAAAATAAAGGACCTTATCTTGTTTGACTCCGAGATGAACGATATCATCCACATGAAGATTGGCTTCAGGATCAACAAGTGCTCGCACCGATTCCTTCCCACAATCCAAACGTAGTAACGTATCTCTTCCAATCGTCTCAATATGCGTTACACGACCACGCAAGAAAGCGGATGACTCCTCTTCTAAATAAAAATCTTCTGGCCGGATTCCAATATGGAGTTGTTGTAAAGTATCAGTAAATGAAATACTATGCTCTCCCACTTTCCACTCATTAGCGACAAAGCTTGCCTGTAGCACATTAATAGGTGGATTTCCTAGAAACTTTGCAACAAACTCATTTACTGGATTTCTGTACATTTCTTGTGGGTGGCTATCTTGTTGAATAATACCGTCCTTCATCAGCATGACCCGATCAGAAATACTCAAGGCTTCTTCTTGATCATGTGTCACGAAAACAGCCGTAATCCCGACTTCCTGTTGAATTCTGCGGATTTCCTCTCGCATTTCAAGACGTAATCTCGCATCTAAGTTTGACAACGGCTCATCTAGCAATAGTAGCTTCGGTTTCTTCACTAGAGCCCGAGCAATCGCCACACGTTGTTGCTGCCCACCTGAAAGCTGTCCTGGTTTTCGGTCAACTAAATGATCAATTTGCACGAGACGCGCCATATCCATCGCCCGTTCTAATGCTTCTTGCTTTGGAACTTTTTGCATTTTTAATGGAAACATAATATTTTTTAACACAGACAAATGTGGGTAAAGTGCATAATTTTGAAACACCATACCAATGCCTCTTTTTTCCGCTTCCACTTTTGTTACATTTTTATCTCCAAAATAAATCGAACCCGAACTCGGTTGATATAACCCAGACAAAAGCATTAACATTGTACTTTTCCCACAACCACTCGGTCCTAATAAACTAACTAACTCTCCTTCTTTTATCGTAGTTGTTACTTGATTCACTGCGGTTACACCATTGAATACCATGGATACATTTTCTAAGCGGATATCCAATTACTAAGCCCCCTTACCCTTTATGCTTACAAACGTTATCCTACCAAACGATTATTAAGGCATTACGGATATTTTGTTAATAAATAGTTAATAGATATTGAGATATTATTCACTCTATGGTATGTTTAGATCTTATAGATCTACCTAAAAAAAGGAAGTGCTAAAATTAGCACTTCCTTCTGTAAACACTACATAACTCTTCAAGTTAGAGAATTTATACATAATGGTGAATTAAATGGGAAAACACAAAGCCTTTTTATATATTCTTCTTTTCATTATCCTTTTACTAAGTTTAAGAGTATTATGGATTCACTTGCACGAACAACCATCCTCAATTGAAGCAAAAAAAGGTCATGTAAACATTCATTCTATTGATAACAGTATTTTCTCATTAGAAGGAGAGTGGGAGTTTTATCCGAATCAATTTGTAGAACCATTTGAAGCCGATAGCAGGGACGCTATTTATGAAATTGCATTTGAGCGGTGGACATATACAGAGGAGTTTCAATATGGAACGTATCGCCTAGATATTTCTCTCGAAGAAACAGATTACCGAAGACTATTCGGTCTTAAAATATCTGATATCCATTCCGCCTACAAACTTTATGCAAATGGAAATCTCGTTGCAGAAAAAGGGAAAGCCTCTACCCTAGCAGAAGAACACTCAGGACTTTTCGCACCAGAATTTGTGACCTTCCTTACAGAAGATAACCAACTTGAATTACTTTTGCAAGTTTCGCATTTTCCTATGAAAGGACGGTTAGGAGGAATTAACCACCCTTTACAGCTTGGAGATGGGGAATTAATGCAGAAACATGACACCCTTGCTGTAGTTAGTGAGATTGCCATTGGTGTCATCTTTTTAGTCCATTGCTTATATGCTTTTATCCTATATACAATAGGGCCAAAGCAAAAAGAATTAATCTATTTTGGGTTCCTATTATTATTTGCATCAATAACAGTTTTCATTACTGATCACCGTTTACTGTTAAACGTGATCCCGTTACAATACGAACAAATATCAAAAGTTTACTTCATAACATTCCCAGCTACCATTCTATTTATATTTTTATTTAGCAAGCATTTACTTTCTTTTTATTCAAAGCGATTTTATTTTCAACCCATACCTGTCGTACTTTCACTTTACATTTTCTTTGTGGTTGTTTCTCCACTTGAATACATTTTACAGACAAGGATCATTCTTACCTTCTTTTTATTAATACCAATGATAACCCTTACCTGGTTATTTGTTATGACAGTTCGTAAAGGCTTAGAAAATGGAATTTATATCCTACTTGGCATTGTAGCTGTCACCATTCATATCGCAGCTAATACTTTTCAATATTATCTAGAAATGAATATGGAATTTTATCCACTAGATTACTTTTTTGCCGTCATGCTTTTTTCTGTCTTTTGGTTTAAACGTTATTTTCAAACTGTAGCACAAACAGTAACACTATCGCAAAAACTCCAGCGCGCATTGCAATCAAAAGATGATTTTCTTGTCAATACATCACACGAATTACGCAACCCGCTCCATGGGATTATTAATATTGCACAATCATTGTTAGAGAAAGAACTTACATCGAATAGAACAGATAAAGAATTTAAATCCAATTTAGAATTACTAATTCGTGTTGGACAAAGAATGTCTATTCTAACTAATGACCTTATTGAAGTAAACAATATAAATGAAAACAGAATTACGATAGAAAAACAGCCAGTAAATCTTCATGCTATATTTACTGGAGTAATTGATATCGTAAAATTTATGGTTGATGGAAAAGAAATTACCTTCAAAATTAAAATTTCTCCATCATTCCCTTCAGTTTTAGCAGATGAAAATCGACTTATTCAAATTTCGTTCAACCTCATTCATAATGCTATAAAGCACACTGAAGTTGGAGCAATCACAATCTTCGCAGAAGAAATAGACGGGAAGGCATACATCCATATCACTGATCCAGGTACAGGCATGGACAAAGAAACTCAAAAAAGAATTTTCGACCGTTATGAACAAGGTAATAACCCTATGTCCTCAAATTCCGGTGGTATTGGATTAGGATTAAATATTACAAAACATTTAGTTGAATTGCACGGAGGGTCTATTTCAGTTCAATCTGAGTTAGGCAAGGGTTCTACATTTTCATTCTCTCTACCACTGTCAAACAAGTCTGCCCAACAAGACAGCCCGAAAATGTTGACATCTTACGAATACGAGACTCCTTTTTTTCCAAAGAAAAAAGGAGATTTCATTGACCAAGGTAAAATCTTACTCGTTGATGACGACCCTGTTAATGTTAAAGTTTTAGAAAATTTATTGGATTCCACCTATTCAACTTTTGGAGTTTTTAGTGGCGAAGACGCACTGCTACAACTTAGGAAAGAAAATTGGGATTTAGTTATCACCGATGTAATGATGCCAAGTATGTCCGGTTATAAATTAACTCAAGAAATTCGAAAAACACATTTAATCACAGAGTTACCTGTTCTTATTATCACTGCCAAAAATTCAACAGCAGACATACAAACAGCCTTCCTATCTGGGGCAAATGACTATATTACAAAACCTGTTCACGCCGAAGAATTGAGAGCTCGTATTTCAGCTTTAATCCGGTTGAAAAAGACTGCTGAAGAAAACGTAAGAATAGAAGCAGCTTGGCTCCAAGCTCAAATTCAGCCACACTTCTTATTTAATACTCTAAATGCCATATTAAGTTTAGCTGAATTCGATACCGAACGAATGAAAAAACTGACAGAAGCTTTTTCATATTTTTTACAAACATGTTTCCAATTTAATAATACAAATGGCTTCGTTCCACTTGAAAGCGAAATAAAATTTACGAAAGAGTATATTCACATCATGCAAGAAAGATCCTCTGTAGATTTTAGAGTACAATGGGATATTCATGTTCCCGATGAAACAGAAGTAAATATACTACCTTTCTCAATCCAACCTCTTGTTGAAAACTCTATAGAACATGGGTTATCTACTGATATAGAAGGAATTATTACGATTACAATTAGCAACCATATGGACAATTTGACCGTCTCTATTCATGATAATGGTCGAGGCATCTCGGAAAAGAAATTACTTACACTACTTCAAAAACCACAGTCAAACAAGAAAAACGGAATCGGCCTTTATAACATCAACCGTCGCCTTAAGCATTTGAACAGTTCGGGCCTAACAATAACAAGCCAGCCCGGAAAAGGAACATATATTACGTTTATAATGAAACAAATCGAAAAGGACTAACCTGAATCTAAGGTTAGTCCTTTTCTCTAATCTCGTATTGTTTGGCGAGGTCTTCTACTTACTACAAGAAGAATACCGGCAAGTAATGAGATAATACCGAGTATTAACATTCTCCAAATAAAAGGATCACCTGTTACAGGTAAAAATTGCTCACCGGAATCTGACTGTTCTTCTTTCTTCTCTCCTTCAACAAAGCCAGAGTCAGCAACCGTATCAAGTTTTTCATTCTCAATGACAAGCTGAAGAATCTTCTCTTGAGAATAATCAATTTCAAATAAAAGTTGGTCTTCTTTTAATGCATAACCTGTCGGTGCTTTCGTCTCTTTTAACATATAGGAGCCCGGGCGTAAGCCTTCTACTAATATTCGTCCTTGTGAATCTGATACTAGCTGGTCATACATAATATCTCCCTCAACATCAGTAATAGAGAAAACCGCTCCCTCTAGAGCTTTTCTATCTTCGCTATCCACCTTGATAACTTCAAGTGAGCCAAGGATTAATTCGTTATCTACCTGAACAACTAGCATTTTTTCTTGGGAAGCGAGAATCTCAAATTCAATTGGAGTCGAATCTACATGATAATGGGTGGGTGCCTCTACTTCTACAAATGAATATTTACCAGGTTTGAGCTCTGCAAAATATATTTGGCCATTTTCATTTGTTTTTCGACCTCTTTCTAGGTAAGTTCCGTTATCATCCATTAAATCAAATGATGCATTTGCTAAAGGTTCCCCAGTGGACGAATCTATTTTTTGGAGGAGTACAGCACCTGAAATCAGTTCATTTCCAACCGTTAGCAATAACGCTTCTTCTTGAGAATATTCAATACTGAACTCAATTTTTTCTGTTAATAGTTTATAATGCTCTGGTGCTTTTGTTTCCACAAACCGATACTCTCCAGGATAAAGCGAATCGACACTAATTTGACCATTTTCATCTGTTACCAAGTCTTGGGCTATAACTGTACCTTCGATTGTTTCTAGATTAAATACAGCCCCTTGTAGCGTAATAGCTGATTCATCTTGGTCAACCTTCGTTAATACGACACTTCCTAATATAAGCTGATTGTCAACGACAAGCTCAAGTCGTTCCTCTTGACTTTTCTCGATGGAGAATACAATTGGTTCACGCTCTATTTGATAATTCGTCGGTGCTTTAACTTCTACAAAATGGTACAGCCCTGGCCGAAGGTTTTCAACTACAATTCGACCATCTTTATCTGTTTGGAGATTATCAATAATCATTTCACCATCTGCATCTTCAAGACGGAACACTGCTCCTGCTAGCGTTTCATTTGTATCAACGTCCATTTTCACTAGTTCGACTGCTCCTGAAATTAGACGATTTTCCTTCTTCAATTCAACAATGTTCTTTTGCGAATGTTTGATTTCAAACGCAATTGAACCCTCATCTAACACATAGTGCTCTGGAGCTTTCACTTCAACAAATTCGTAATTACCCGGTCGCAATCCATCAACCACAATTTGACCATCTTGATTTGTAGTCAAGTTCTCCTTCACAACTGTGTCTTTATCATCTAAAAGTTTAAATATCGCCCCGGCTAAAGGCTCACCTGTTACATCATCCACTTTGGTTAATCGAACTGCTCCAGGCATTAGACTATTTTCGAATATAACTTCTAATCTTTCTTTTTGTGATTTTTCAATTACAAATTCTAGAGGCTCGTTATTTACTACATAATGGTCTGGTGCTTCAACCTCAATAAATCGGTATTCTCCAGGGCGAAGATTACTGACAACTATTGAACCTTTTTCATCTGTAACCAAATCTTCTAACACTAATGTACCTCTAGTTGTTTCAAGTTTAAAAGTAGATCCTTCTATCCTTTCACCTGTAACATCATCTACTTTTATTAATTCCACTGAACCGGGGATTAAGCTGTTCTTAACCTCCACTACTAAAGTTTCAACCTGGGAACCGATAATTGTAAACGGTACCGGTGTTTCATCTAAATTGTAATGGTCTGGTGGTTCTACTTCAATGAATTGATAATTACCCGGTCGAAGGTTCTCAACTACTATACGTCCTTGTTCATTAGTAGTTAAAGAATCTTTATACACATTTCCATTATCATCAATTAGTTGGAAAGTAGCTCCTTCTAACGGTTCATCGTTATACTCATCGACTTTATTTAATTGAACTGATCCTGTTTGAAGCTCATTTTCTACCTCTAATGTCAAACGCTCGGTTTGATTCTCAAATATTTCAAATTCAATAGCTTTTTGTTTATTCTCGTAATGCTGTGGAGGGCTTACTTCAATGAATTGGTATTTACCTGGTGTTAAATCAACTACAATAATACGACCGTTATCATTCGTTTCAAACGTGCCTAGTATATTTCCACTCTCACCACGCAACTCAAAAATAGCGCCCGGAAGGACCGTTCCATCATAGCCATCGACCTTCACCAGTTCAACTTCGTATATAAGTCGATCATTGATAATCGAAATTTCGTTTTCTGGTTTGTCAATTGTCACTTCTACAGAATCTTTACGGATTAAATATCCATCAGGTGCTTCAATTTCCTTAATCAAATAATTACCATGCAAAATGTTGGTAAATCTCAGTTCACCATTTTTATCCGTAACTCCTGTCCGAATACGAATCGTACCTGTCTCATCGTATAAAGCAAATCTTGCTCCTTCTAATAGAAGGTGCTCGGCATCCGTTTTTTTAACTGTTAAAATCCCCGTCTCACCAGATCCTGTTCCACCTCCAGATGTAATACGGACTTGAACTCTCTCTGAAGAACTCGTATCAGTTGGCATATTTTCTTCTGCAGCCATTAACTGAGCATTATTAGTGACATAATCCCGATCCCTAGCCATTACATATGTTTGATACCGAAGAATATAGGCACGGTCAATGGAGCGTGTAAATCGTAATTCAAAGTACTCTTCATCATCTTCATTAGTTAAAAATACTAGCTGATAATCTTCACCCTCAATTAAAGGTGCGTCACTTATTGTTAGGTGGCCACCTTCACTAGCTTCAGTTGGATATAAAGAAAAACTATCTCTTAATATAATTTGATTTGGACTAGGAATGTCGGTGACCACAACATTAGAAATGGCCGATTGACCTGAATTTATTTCAACCTCCCAGTTCATCATTCGTCCATTTTGCTCAGCACGTTTTTTTGTGTACGTTCCTCCATCTCTAACACTTGTTCTCGCAGTCAATTGTGTTATTTCTGTATTAGCATTATATAAATAGGCGTTGTTATCATATGTTTGTTCAATAAGTCTATCCACTAACGATGTGCGATATTCAATAATATACGGTGTTTGAATCAAGCCAAAATCAATCTTAAATCCTGGATTTTCTTCGCCATCCTTAATATCAAAGTCAATTGAATATTCGCTTTCATCTACTCTTTCACCTTTAACCAGCTGATTCGTACCACCTTGTAAATGGCCATGGTATACTGTAATTGAGCCATTAAGAAGACTTTGATTCCCTAAAATATAATCTACAACTTGTGCTTGTTCAATTTCTTTCAAGTTATAGTTTACACCAATTGTCCATGTGATTTCTTTTAAAATAGCATTATATGACCCCTGTTTAAAACCATTGTGCTTCGTAAAATCATCCGGTACAAAATAGTGAGAACCTTCTTTTTCAGCTGAATTCCCGTCTTCGTCTATCCATCCTAACTTGACATGATTTTGAAATCTATCATCCGTAATATCTTTTCTCTGTTCAAAATCGAATATTGTTGTATAACGAACTATAATTTTCTTATTAACCGGCTGATTAAATTCAATAATAAAGCCTTGTTCATCAAAGTTCTTAACCTCATATTCAGACTTATTGAGCCCGTCAATTGTTATTGTTTCTTCCTCTAACAATAATCCCCTATTTTCAAAGGTGTCTATTAATTCAAGGGAATTCATTTCATATTCATCCGCATTAATAACGATTTCCCAATCTACCGTTTTGTCATTATATTTAACGTTACGATGTGTTTTTGATAAAATTTGTTGCACTGTATGTCTTTCTGCTTTTTTGGTTTCCCCATTAAATTCAACTGTATTTGCAATCGTTTGATTATGGAACACTCTATCGTTTGAAACCGTTTTGTACTGGATTTTAAACGCTTTAGTAATTCCTCCCTCAAACTGAAGTTCAAAACCGTTGAACCCTTCACTAAAAATATCAGCGAAAGTATAGCCTTCCGTAACCTTTGTTGTACTTGCCTCATTGCCATTCTCATCAATAGTAACCTCATAAACTTCAAAGCTATCAGGTACTAACTGGTGAGTATCCGTAAACCAGTCACGAACAACAGCTTCTGCTTCTGCTAGTGTTTTCTCGTTATAATTGAGTTTAATCTCCCACATGATAGTTTGAGATGGCCCATGATAGCCAGTCGTGTTTTTATCAAGGGCTTTCCCGCGCCCTACTGTTACTGAAGCAGTAGCAGATAAATCGTTTATTTCATCACCTTTAAATACTGCCTCATTTCTATAATTTGTTCCTTCTTCATTTGTAATTATTGTTTCAAACTCAAGACGATATGCTGAATGAATTTGATTTTCAAATACAATATCAAACTCTCCGTTTTCAGTAACAACCTTATACTGGCTTGAGTCTACCATATCGCCTCTTGTTACATTACCTTCCAAGTCGAGATGGAGATGATATAACTTTATAGAATCCCTATCAACCTTTTGTCCTGCTTGAATAGGGTCACTTACTACCGCGTTTGTCACCGTTTCGTATTTTTTATTGAAATCAATTTCCCATGTAATCGACTCCGCATTATAACTACGGTTTGGTATTCCTCGCTTATTAATCGTCGAGCTAACATTTGACTCAAAGGAGATTGGAATTTCAACAACTTCTCCATCTTTTATTTCAATTCGAACCGTTTGCTCTAAATCACCGGTTATATCTTCGCGTATTTCTGTCCGAAATTGGAGCATCCCTTTCACATTAAAGCGGTTTTCAATATTCTCATTAAATGTGATGGTTACATTTCGATTCATATCTAATACATAAGTTCCTACACTTCCTCCATTACCATCAAATAAATCACCAGATACTTCGTTAAACACTACAAAAATATCAGGAAGTTGGAAATGGTAAGTTGCCCCCGCTCGGTAACCATGGTTATCAGGAAGGTTGTCGCGAAGTTCCCAAGAATATTGAATCTCTAAATCTAATACTTCTTTAGATGGATGAGGCATAGGTTGGGGTACATCATTACGCTCACCTTTTTGATCGATGTACTTGAGAACGACAGATGATAAAATATTCTCTGTAATCTCTTCATCCACATTATTTAATGCACTTACCGGTAAAGATTCGTCAGCATTTTCTTCTACTTCTTTAATATGATGTTCTTCTTCCACTTGTCTAAGTTCATTTTCGTCCTTTCCAAGTCGTTCTTGCTCAAGATCTTCCTCTCCTAATTGATGTTCCTCTAGAGCATCCTCGGAGTCGTTTTCCTCTTCTATTTTTGTTATCTCTACCTCTTGCTGCTCATGTTCTATACTCTCTGCAACGACCAATCCAGCAGATTGTAGTGAACTAAAAACTAATAATAACGATAGCATAATCATCATTAATTTACGTTTTACCATATTAAGTATTTCTCCTTTCGTTCTAGCTTTACAATACTCATTGCCTAGTTAATCTTTACCACCCACTAGAATATCAACAAGTGCTTAAACTTTACTTAAATTAAAAAAAGTCACTGAAAGATAGAAACTTTCAGTGACTTTTCATTATTAAACACTATTGACTAACCAGTTCACGATAATAGTCTTGTAATTCTCCCGTTGGTTCTAATGCTAAGTCTTGCTCAAGGCGAAGAACAAAGCTACGATACAATGAATGGATGCGACTTTTTTGATCGGTATTGATAAGTAGATGAAATGCCTTCTTTATCAAGTCTTCAGAGTACGGATCATCTTGCATTAACAACAACAAGCATTGTAGTGACTTATCATATTTGTGTCTCTCACTATAAATTATTTCTATTTCTTTCAAAAAGCTATTCATCCTATAATGATAGGTTAAAGCTTGTTCCTTCGCCCATTCATAGTCATTACGTTCAAAATATTTCCCTATATAGATAGTCAGCAC
Source organism: Alkalihalobacillus sp. LMS39 (assembly GCF_022812285.1). Taxonomy (NCBI): domain Bacteria; kingdom Bacillati; phylum Bacillota; class Bacilli; order Caryophanales; family Bacillaceae; genus Alkalihalobacillus; species Alkalihalobacillus sp. LMS39. The sequence continues at coordinate 355,485 of NZ_CP093300.1, read as the reverse complement.
CCGGTCAAAATTAGCTTCAGTAAACCCGTTTTTATCAAGCTCAAAACCATGCAACAAGTCATGCCATTCTTCAACATCCGTTTTTATCCCCTTAAGTGTTAATGAATAACACTTATTCGAAAAAGATATTGCTTTTTCAAATCCTAGCGCTTGCAAGAGTTTACGCAAATGATAAATACAAGTGTGCAAATGAATTTTCGATTTCTTAAAATCATAATCTGGCCATAATGCTTCAATGATTACATCCCGATCAACATACTTTCGATGGTGCGTTAAGAGATAAGCAAATAACTCTTTTACTTTATTAGTCTTCCAGTTGACAAGCTCCCCATTAAAATAAACCATTAACTCTAAGAAACATGTAATCGTAACCGTTTGTGTTAATGCAACTTCCTGGTTCTTAAACAAACTTAACGTTTCTCTTAAACGCTCAGTTGTTTTCTTTAACCTTTCATTAGAAACAGGTTTCAATAAATAATCAACAGCATGCAGTTCGAAAGCTTTAATGGCATACTCATCATAGGCTGTAACAAAAACAATTTGTAGGGTTCCTTTTTTTGAGAGTAAATATTCGGCGAGATCTATCCCACTCATTGACTTTAAATTAATATCTATAAAAGCAACGTCAAAGTCTATGCTTTCAACTTGATCTTTTATCTTTAGTTCCGAAGTATATGTGCCAACAATCTGATAGCCATTCATTGCTTTTAATTTACTCTGAAGTAACTGAATCGCCAATGGCTCGTCGTCAATTAGTACAGCTCGTATCATCACAACCACCTAAACTCTTTATACAGTTTTTAACATTTCACAACCTTATCCTACCATCTTTTCCAAACGAGAGATAGATATTTTTTTACTGTCTTCAACCAATCCCTACCTCTTGTGTTCAATTTTCTAAAAAGGCTAGTCATCCTGTACTTCGTGCTAATAATAAGAATCCAAGATTGAAAACTACAATAAGAGGTAAGAATACCGAAAAAGGCAGCTCAGATACCGTTGAGTCTCCCCAATAGATGATTATATTTTTGCCAATATCATCTCTTCCAGAAAATAAATACTTTTCGTTACGGACATTCATTCCGCTATCCCATAGAAAACAAACCTATTTACATTTCTATCGGACATTTGTTCCGCTATATACTTAAAATGAGCGCCAAATCTGCTCGTTTTCCTAATGTAACGGAACAAATGTCCGATAGCATCTGATAAACGTTACTTTTTTTAAAAATAGCGGAATACATGTCCGTAAGATTTGAGAGAAACAACTATCCTTCCTCATTCCACTCTATTGTAAAGAATTCTTTTTCATGCTCTTGCACTTTTTCAGTCATAAAGGTTTCTATGACTTCAGCTAAGACATCATTCGTTACATCTTCTTTATTCCATCCACCGATTTGTTGACTTACATATCTTTCAAACTCATCTTCTACTATCTCTTGGTAATAGTATAGGTTTGCAAAGTAATCTATACTTTCATTATTTTCAGTCGCTTCAGCAACTTCTTTGTATTTATGAAAAAACTTGATGATTGTTTCAACATCAGCCTCGGGGTATGTAAGTAAGATTTCCACCTCTTGTTCTTGACCATCCTTCGTATCAAAAGTATATACAACTGTATCCTGCGGTATAGGGGAATTTTTGTAAACAAACAAATCGTTATCAGTTGTAGCCAAACGTTTGTTTAATGTGTTTCCTACTATTTCACCTTTCCCATTAATTACGATATCGTAATCGATTGGATAAATGACTTTATATTGATTTTCGAGAAAGAGTATCGTTCCAACTACAGCAGGAATAATAATCAAAGCAGCTACCCAGACGTTCTCTTTTTTCTTTAACATTTTATATATGTAAATCACGATATAACCATAAAACAATAATAGTAAATAAATAATACCAAATCTCACAATAGACTCTACCCATGCGGGAAAAAGAAACGTCATCGCCTCACCTCTTTTTACAAATTATACCACCCTTAAAATCAAAAAAACACTCTAATTGAGTGCTTTGTTTTGTACCCTTTATTCTAGTACTTTATCCAAAAAGCGAGAGATAGCATTCCAACTAATGAATAATACTGGAATTCCTACGATAGGAAATAATATATTTTTTGGCATAAACTGACCATAATAATGTAAAAATACTACAACCCAAACAAACAGGAGACCATATTTACATAATTTCTTCATCATCTACATTCTCCTTTTTAGAGACATTCTACAAAAAAAGAAAAAACCTCCTCTGTAATGAGAAAGCTATCATTCATCTATCACTAATTTTTATGGTTTATCTTCGTCCCGCAACCGCATATACGACTATGCTTTAACGTTTTAATTTGTGACTGACAAATTGGGCACTGTTGATTTTTGTTTTTCATACACTCGTTCTCCTATGATAAGTTTATTATTCTTTAGTTGATTGATATATCGTAGGTATTCAATTAATGAATACCTACTTACATGAGAGTAGAATGAGAATTAATTTGAAACTAATCCTTATAACAATATAATACCACCCCTAAAACAAAAGTCAATATTAAATAATAATGATTATTAAAAGATATTAAATTTCATTATCATTCTACTTGCATTATAAGAAAAACGCGGATCGTCTTTTCGTTTCAAGTGAAGTGCGAAGCCCTGCCCGCTTTTGACAGTGAACCACAAGTGCTCTTCTGGGGTGAAACGCGCAGGTGCGCAGCCTTCGCTCTTCTTGAATAAGCTTTCAAAACTACACTGCTTGACAAAACTTTTATACTTATCTTTCAAAAAAACTACCCGAATGGTAGCCTTTTAAAAACAAACTAGTTTTCCCTCTAAATGCGACTAGCCCTTTGCTATAAACTTCTCTAATTCATCTCTTGTGGGCATTCCACCTGTTGCACCAAACCGCTGAACGGATAGTGCCGCTGCACCATTCGCAAACTCGATTGCCTTTGCCAATGACATTTTTTCACTAATAGCGACTGCTAATGCACCATTAAATGTATCACCTGCTCCTGTCGTATCTATCGGTTCTACTTTTATAGCGGGACTAATTTCCACATTTCCACCATCGGTAAATTTTGCTCCCCTTTCCCCTAACGTGACAATTAACTTATCTGCAATTTCTTGATTTGTATCTAAGATTAGCTCTTTTTCTTCTCTCTCATTTGGAGTAATATAAAGGGCCTTATCCCAATATTCATTCTCTAGCATCCTTGCTGGAGCTGGATTTAAAATAACCGGGATTCCTTCCTCTTCATAAAGTTGTAGGCAATAACGAATCGTCTCCATTGGTATTTCAAACTGCAACAAGACGAGGTCACTATTTAGGATTTGCTCTTTATGACGTTCAACATAGTGAGGCGTTACCTCATTATTAGCACCCGGAATAACAATGATTCGGTTGTCTCTTTCCGATAAAATAATCGTAGCTACACCAGAACTCGAATGTGTAACCGGTTCCACACCGGTTACAGAAACCCCTTCCTGTTGTAAAAACCGCAAAAGTTCCTGACCAAAAGCATCGTCCCCAACACGGCCGATAAACTGGACATTGCCCCCTAACCTCGCAGCAGCAACAGCTTGATTTAATCCCTTTCCCCCTGGATTTGTTTCAAATCGTTCTCCGATCGGCGTTTCTCCTTGAACAGGAATTTTATCAGTTACAGTGACCATGTCCATGTTGATACTTCCAACTACTGTAATCAACAGTTCCTCTCTCACTTTAACCCTCCTTTCCTCTTGCATACTATTCTCTCTCAAATTTCTTCTGTCTCTATTGTATCATCCTACTTATACTCACTAGAAAGCTCATTCATACGTAGCCTTCTTTCTTTTCGAGCTTGCGCATGGAAGGATAATTTCTTTTCTTCTTCCGACTCGGGTATAACACCTTTGACTGGGGTTGGTTTTCCATGTTGGTCGACAGCAACCATCGTTAATATCGCTGTTGTAGTCGTCGTTTTTGTTCTGGATGTCAAATTTTCAGTCTCAACTTTTACATAGACTTCCATCGAAGTTCTTCCTGTTGATATAACTACCCCTTCTAAATGTAAAATATCTCCGACTTTTGCTGAAGAAACGAAATTCACCGTATCAATTGACGCTGTCACAACTACTTCCTTACTATGTTTCATCGCTGTAATGGCAGCAATCTCATCAATGTACGATAATATTGTCCCCCCGAAAATTGTCCCTAAATGATTCGTGTCTGGAGGGAGTACTAGCTTTGTTTGAATCGTCCTTGAAATCGTTGAAGATAACTTTTCTTCCATACTCATTCCTCTTTTCTTTGATTCGATGTAATAGTACAAGCGAGAGAAATAGGAAAATAAAAAGCTGTTTTCGTCTTGTGTAGTCGTTACTCTACGTCACTACAAGTGGGAAACAATACTATAGCCACACCCTTTACAAAAACAACCCAATAAAAAGCCCATCACTTTGGATGGGCTTTTAAATAACGTGGCAGCTCTAATAAACAGTTTAATAAACTGTCCGTAGCGGTACACCTCGCTATATCTTCCCAACTCCCGAAGAAGATAATACGGATAATCAAGGCAGGTCTCCTGACTTATGCATCATCCTACTTTAATCCCTTCCCGTCTTTTGACAGTGGACTTGATTATTTCGTCTGCACTTACAGTTGCGGGGACAGTTCTGGATTCACACCAGATTCCCTATTATGTCTATTAGACACCATGATTATTGGTTATTATCCAATATTAGTATTGTAGCTTTACTATAATTGAATGGAAGATTTTTGACAACAACAATACAGACTCTACCTCAAAAAATACTAATCATTTCTTGTGAATTTGCCATGCAAAACTAATCTTCCATCTTTCTCATCAATCAGTTTATTACATGTTGATAAAGTGATAATTTTATCCTCATTCTCAACAGTCACATTTGTTTTAATTTCTGATTTTCCTTGAATCGTGTTTACAAATGTTATGTAGTCTTCATCGCTTATAAATTCTGTTTCAATATAATTAAAATCTGTTGTTGTTACATATACAGAGAATATTTCTACACCAAAGCCTTCTTCAATCGTTTCAAATTGGAAATGCTTGTTTTTCATAAAAAAGTCTTTCTCTAAAAAAGACTCTAGTTGGCCAAACATAGAATCGTCTTTCATCTGATGTCCATAAATAATCGTATGTCTATCAAGAGATCCAGATTGATTTCGATAGTCCATAAAAATACTACCCGCTTTTGAATGTTCTTTTTTATAATTATGGTTTAAATAAAACTCATTATCTGTACTTTGTAAAACGGGGTAATCAATTTTCGTACCGTCCATTGAAATCCAACCAACGATATCTGGATTTATAGCAAATAACCTTTCATATTTTAACTTATGCTGAAAGTCTGATTGTTCGATATTTCCATAATACGTATCTTGAATCTCTCTTAAAACACTTTCATTGTCTGCATACTCTAAATAAATCGTTCCAACTTTTACTAAAGAGAATAAAAACACTGCTAAGCAAATAATAAGAATAATTCGTTGAAACCAATTTTTCCTTTTACGCTCTACCGTACTCAATCTTCAATCCACCTTTATTCATATATGCTTACTTTTTTTGTCATCCAAAAATATCCCCCTTATAGGTCTAATTGATAGCTTGTCCTATAAGGGGAGTACATGCTTTTTATGCCATTCTTTTAAATTTCTTTTGATAGATAACAATACCGGCTGTAAGCAATGACGCTCCTAGCAACACTATATAAAGGAATATGTTCGTGTCGTCTCCGGTTTGCGGATTTTTAACTGTATCATTTCCTTTGCTTTTACCTTCTTGCTTTTTGTTATTATCTTCTCCTTTTCCAGGGGAAGGCTTCTTTGTTTCCTCGTCTTCTTCTACACCGTCTTCTGGTGTTGGGTTACCTGAATCCTCATCATCGTTTCCATCTTCTCCTGGAATCGGAATGTTTGGATTTTCGTCTTCGTTTCCACCGTCTCCTGGTGTTGGATTCTCTTCGTTCCCATCGTCATTCCCATCGTCTCCTGGTTTCGGTTCGACGATATCAGCATCCATATCCACAACTCGTAGGTTGCCATCACTATAAACAACATCATAAGATTCTGGAAGACCTAATAATTCTACAGATGTAAATTCATGATTTGTTACCAGCTTGTCATAAACAATAATTGGCATTGCCTCACTAGGAATATAGCCATTTTTGAAGCTTACTATTAATGTTCCACCAAATTGAGCTTCACCATGAATGACCAAAACATCCTCACTACTTCCAACTGTCAATTCAAGCGTACCCTCTTCACCTTGAGTAAAGTCGTCGTTAATCACGATGCTACTCGAAATGTTCTCTGTCAACGTACCACCGTGATTAACAACATAGCCTTGTCCAAATGCTGTGCTCGATTTTGCTTCTAGTGTACCTTGCTCAAGAACCGTGCCACCTGAGTACGAATTGTTTCCAGAAAGTACTAGAGTACCACTACCTGATTTAGTAAGCTTTCCAGGTCCAGCTATATCATTTTTCCAAGTATCTAACTCATGAAATCCACCTAGCGATGCATCCATTGTTACAGCTACATCTGTTTCGAATGCTTCATAACCACCAGCAGCTGCAAAAAGATTTAAACGTCCCCAACCTTCCGTATCATCTAAAACAGGATATCCAGATGGTAACCCTGTCGTAAAAAGAATCCAACGACGTTGATCCTTATCTAGATATGGGAAACGAGTTTCAATAAGTGCCTCGGCTCCTTTAGGTACAACCATTGGTTTTGTTGTATCACCAGTTTGTTCAAATCCATATGTTAAACGTTCCGTATAGTTCTTTTTGTTTGTTGCATAATCACTAAATTCATCATGCGCTGTTCCTTCTTGTGATAGCAAAACTTCATGGGCTTGTTTATAAGCCGCTTCTTTAATACTATTGTTATTTGGGTCATTAAAAGCAGATGCTGCAACTGCAGTTGACATCACTCGTCCACCGATTACATCTAGTGGTGAATGCATCCCTGCAAGGATTCGAGCATGACCACTCTCGGAAGCACTTGTCATAATTTCTTCATAACGTTCTGGTACCGCATAAGCAAACCCATATGAAGCAAGATAACTTGCATTCGTATGTCCACTAGGGAATCCTCCATCTGTACTCGGATTCTGACTTATTCTTGGAACTAAAGTTGGGACAACAATTGACTCATCATACCATCGAAATGGACGTTGGTAGCTATAATAAGCTTTCGCATTATTCGTTGTCGCTGCAGACCAGCGTAACGTTCTAATTAATTTCACCATGTCACCAAGACTAGAATCCTCATCAGCCCAAACACCGTTATTATTTCCTCCATCACTATACGCTACAGATGTAGCATCTTCTGGAATTTCATCAAGAATCGTGGTCCCTGCGTTTGCACCTTTAATAAAATGGTCAGCATAGGGCCCAAGCCCTCTAATGGAAGAATAAGTTTCCGTCACGTCGGTCAATTAAATAAGCCAATTTTGCTTCTTTTTCCGTACGATTGTTTGCAATGGAAACTGACAGATCAATATTTTGCTTATGAACGTTTTGATCTACCACTGTTCCATTATCCCATGAATCCCCTGGTGTCCAAATATCAAGAAATTTCGAAAGTACACCAATGGAAGGATTTGATTCGGGTGTCATGTTTGTGTTTGTATTATTTTGATAAGTATCTACGTAGTATCCATAAGATGCTCTTTTTGGTTCTATTGCTGAATCATCTAAGTTGGTTGCTGCTAAAGTCGAAACAGTACTTTGAAAACAAAAAATGGTCGTTAACAAAAAAATGGATAATAACTTCTTCTGTTTCATTCCTTTCCTATCTTCATACCTCATTTTAGCCAAGCCCATCCTCTTCCTCTCTTTATTAATTAATCTTACAAAGTGAATTTTAATTCTGAATTGTTAATTATGCATGAATCTCCTGTGAATAGATTGTATGGTTTAGGAAGTAATTATTTAAATTCAGTAAATAAAAAACTTATTCGACGAAGATAAGGAAATGGTCGATTGAAAAAGCAAGAAACGTTTGTTACAATGTTTTACGAACGTTCGTCAGGTAAAGGAGGGATATGATGAGTGCTCTATTGATAAAAGAAGCTGCTCTCGTTTTATTTGCAGAGAAAGGGTATGATGGAACTTCACTTGCAGAAATTGCTGATGAGGTCGGATTAAAAAAACAGTCGTTATATTCTCACTTCAAAAGCAAAGACGATTTATTTATCCAATTATTAACCGAAACATTTGCAATCGAATACGAGAGAGAAAAGGAGTTTTTGCAAACTCACTTTGCTGACCCATTATTTGATTATTTATGGAAATCACTACGAAACTATACAGAGCGATATCAAACAGATAGCCGACTTAAATTTTGGCTTCGCCTTTCTTTTTTTCCACCTTATCATTTACATGACCAGGTGATGCAATCCCTCTATGAGCATATACAGCAAGTGGATGCTCTTTATTTACAACGATTTAAACAGGCTGTTGCTAATAAGGAGATGAAAGAAAAAAATGCACAAACAGCAACAATTGCTTTTTCGGCGTTAATCGATTCCATTTGTGTCGAGCTCGTATACGGAGGAAAAGAAAAAGCTGAGACAAAATTACAAGCAGTTTGGACTGTATATTGGAATGGTATTACTTAACTGAAAAGAAAGTTGTGGAGGAAATCAGATGTATCATGCAGAGACTTGGAACAATAAAGTAGGATTATTCCTCTCTATCTTGTGGCCAATCATGGTCACACAATTAAGTTTATTTGCGATGAATTTAGTCGATACAATGATGTCAGGCCGAGTCGGGACAGATGATTTAGCAGGTGTTGCTATCGGTTCGAGCTTATGGCTACCCATCTTTACAGGAGTGAACGGCATCTTGCTCGCTGTGACACCGATTGTCGCTCATTTTATTGGAAGCGGACATAAAGATAAAATAGCAGGTGCTGTAACACAAGCACTGTATTTAGCCGTTGCACTAGGAATTTTCGTATTCGTAGCCGGAAGCTTTGTCCTTGATCCCGTGTTACACATTATGAATCTCGACCCTGGTGTTCACCATATTGCTTTTCATTATTTAGTTGGTTTATCTATTGGGATTATTCCATTATTTTTATCTAATGTTTTGCGAAATTTTTTTGATGGGCAAGGCTTTACTAGAATTACGATGTTTATTACGATTTTAGCTGTTCCATTTAATGTCCTATTAAACTATGGATTTATTTTTGGCAATTTCGGTTTACCAGCTTTAGGTGGGATTGGCGCAGGTTATGCAACCGCGATTACATTTTGGATTATTTTGCTTGTTAGCATTTGGATGACCTTCCGTTTAGCTGTCATTAAGCATTATCGTCTATTTGTCAAATGGGTTATCCCTTCATGGAAAGCGTGGAAAGAACAACTGTCGATTGGAATTCCTATCGGCTTATCGATTTTCTTTGAATCTAGTATTTTTTCCGTTGTAACCTTATTAGTTGGAATTATGTTTTCTACTGTAGCCATTGCCGCAAACCAAGTTGCACTTAGTTTCACTACATTAATGTTTATGATTCCGTTAAGCATTTCAATGGCACTCACCATTGTTGTCGGTTATTCTGTTGGCGGAGGAAAATTGGAAGCAGCAAAGCAATATGGACGCTTAGGAGTATGGGGCGGCATTGGCTTTCTTGCCTGCGGAGCCGTCTTTTTGTTCTTTTTCCGCGAATCGATCGCTGGGCTCTATACAACAGACATTGATGTTATTTTCATGGCTGGCCAATTTTTCATTATTGCCATTGTCTATCAGCTTTCAGATGCCGCGCAATCAGGCTTGCAAGGAGTGCTTAGGGGTTACAAAGATGTAAAAGCACCGTTTTTAATTGCACTTACCTCTTATTGGGGTGTCGGTATTCCTGCCGGCTATTCATTAGCGGCCTTTACACCATTAGGACCATTTGGCTTATGGATAGGCATAACACTCGGTTTGACATGTGCAGCCATCGGATTTTATATCCGACTTCAAATTGTTCAACGACGATTTGAATTGGGCGAAAATTGAGTACGGTGAATTAAACCGTCACAAGGAGCCTCTTTAAAAAGGGGCTCCTTTTTTTGTATCGGACATGTGTTCCGCTATTTCAATGAACTACACGTTTTTCTTAACCTTAACGGACATACGTTCCGCTATTATACTAATTTAACAACGAAAATAACTTATTATCCTAATGTAACGGAACCAGTGTCCGATAATATTTCACAACCATCATTTTTTACTAGATTAACGGAACAGATGTCCGATAAAAAATCATTACGCTAAGGCTAAAACTACTGTTTTAGCTTTTTTCATTTCTTTCAGTACCTTCATCATCTTCCATATATCGCTGCAACTCTAGACGTTCATGGACCGTTAGTTCATTTCTTGGTTTCGTCAATAACTTGAGAATACGTTTTGAATCCTCTGCTAACACTTTTCGTAATATCAATGCTTACACACTCCTTTCTTTACATTACATAATTTTGCATTTGGTCTCTTGTAAATTCCATCGACTCATACAATCCCGCTACGATATAATCTTCTTTATCATTACAAATTCTCCAGCCGTGTCCCCTAATATAATTGCATGGGACAATTTCCTTACGATTTATACAAACTTGGGAAATGAGGCTAATTCCTTGATGATTTTGCGTAGAAGTAGAATAAATAATCCCTTTACTCTCATTTAAATCTAAGAAACATTGATCCTCGTATCCATTGCATTCTTCCCATGAATCAAGATCCATTAGCCGTGACAAATGGCAAACTAAGATTTTCCCAGCTTTATTTCGACACGACCCAGTTGCTGCTATGAGTTCATTATTCATCGTAATCATTGAAGATATCATTTGCTTTTGTTCTTTTTTTATAAACGTGGTGCATTGATCCTGTAGGTCAAAGCACCAAATCCCCCCGTAAATTGGATGTATTTTTGTTCCAATGAGAAGTTTATTTTTGAATAAGCATAGAGAACGGATAGAAGGTGCGTTAGAAAATTGAAACGGATAATACGGTGTCCATGACTTTCCGGCATTTGTTGAAAGATAAATCACTTTATCACCATGTGTAATAAGTAAATCTAATGAATCGGTCACTATACTCCAAATCGAAGCCTTTGTAGGAAATTGTTGAATTGACCAACTGTCCCCTTCATCATAACTACTCAAAAAAAGACCATTATCACCTACACCATATATATGACTATGATTACAAACTAAATCACGAATTGTTCTTCCCGTATTTTGTAATGAACGCTTCCACGTACCATCTTTCTTTATAAACAAGCCTTCCTTTGTTGCAAGTACACGACTCCCTTGCTTAGACATTGTTACCGCTGTAGCGCTCATTAGTTTCATCATATTTTTCTACGCTCCTACTTGATTAGCAAATTGAACAGCAAAGTCAACACATCTATCTATTTCTTCTTGTGTGTCTGGGGTGAACTCAACCTTGAGTCCTGCCTGTATGATGTTTGTTCCACACTCTTTTAATCTATCTTCAAATAAATCTACCGCAGCACAAAATTTTGGATAGGCATGGTCGCCCGACCCAAAAACCGCTGCATTCTTCCCAGTTAAATCTACTGTCAGGAGATTCTCATAAAACTCTTCTGTTTCGTATGGTAAGTCTCCGTCGCCCCACGTATAAGAACCGAGTAATATCCCATCATACTTAAGAAGGTCATGTACATCCATATGTTCCATTTCCACCATTTCCGTTTCATGTCCAAAAGGTTCAATACTTACTTTTAAAAATTCTGCAATTTCCTCCGTATTCCCAGACATGCTTGCATAAGCAATAACGATTTTTGTCATATGGACCCTCCGATAATAATGATAATCATTCTCATTATTAACTATAACAACATTAAAAACTGTTTTCAATTAGTTTTTTAATTTAATCATAAAAAGTATCCGTTTTCTTCAAAAAACTGTTATTATCCGTTGACAATTTCAAATGAAAGTGATAATCTTTTTCATATAGAAATAAAAAAAGGCAACCATAAATGGTTACCAAAAAGAGAATAGAAATAAGAATAGATTAAACATTCTTTGGTTCAAATGTTCTACAGTCTGTTTCTTCTTTAGAAGAAGCAACTTCAGCATGTGCTACAACAAAGATTTCTGAAGCCGTACACTTCTTACTTTCTTCGTTGAAAACGCAATTTGAAACTTCACATAATACTGTCGCCATATAAATGCACCTCCTTTTATAGTAGTCTATTTCATTGTTACACTTTCATTTTAACAGATGGTAGATTTTACTACAATATGTGCATTTGTTCTTTTTTTATGTTATTTTTGTGAAAACAAACTCAGTTGATTAAGAAGAGCTCTTAATCAACTGAGTTTGTTTTTTCTATCCTGCTTACAAAATTCCCTGTAATGCTTTATGGATTGCTTTTTCTCTTGCCTTTATAACTGAAACATCAAAAGTCAATGCTTCTGCACTTCAAATTCCCATCACCATTTCTCCCTTGTTTCTATTCTATGTTTCTTTTAAGAAGCAGTAAAAAAAAATTTATGAAACCTCATTTGTGAGCTTTCATAAGTTCTCTCCACTGCTCAAACAACCAAATCACTCCTAGCAAAAAAAGTAAACTAGCAGCCAGAATATAAACAACAGTTAAAGAAAAATTGTCTATCAAATAAAATGCAACTAACGGACCAAAGGCCGCACCTAGATCAACAACCATCGTATGTGCAGTAATGACCTTCACTCTGTCCGATTTAGAGGCTACACCCGTTGCTAAAGTATCTGTTGTCGTTACAAAAAATGTCGATGTAAATTGAAAAAGAAGCAAAAGGATTAGTAATAGAATCATTGATTGAACATACCCAAGAAAACACAGTAACACACTTCCAGAAAATAAAGGAAGGAGTAACAGTTGTATTTTGGACGTCGAACGATCTAAACATTTCCCAATCCATGGGGCTACAAAAGGATCCCAGCCCCAACGAATCGCTTGCATGACACCCGCTAAAGTAGCGGCCCCTATCGTTAATTGCGCGACAGACCACTGGTCTTGATAGCTTCTTTCAATCAAAGGACTTAATGTCGATGCGAATATACCAAATACAATAAACCCCATGGTTAGACTCGTTGTTAGCACAAGGGTTACGTGTCTTGTAAGCCATCTTGTGTTCTCCTCTTTTTTTTGCTTTTTCGTTTGTTCTGCTGCTTTTACTGGAACGAATAACCAAACTAGTGGTAACGCAAAAAATGCAAGCCAAGCAAACAAACTTGTCACAAATGAAATGGACGTATAGTCTACAAGAATGCCACCTGCTAACATTCCAACTAAACCACCAATTCCCCACAGACCATTATAAAGACCAACGAAATTTCCCCTGTTGCTATCATTCGTTGTTTCAATAACCGTTAAATAGCCACCAAGACGAAGGAATGACCATGCTACACCCCATAACGCTCGCATGAGAAACAAAAGCCAAAAATCTTGGAGCATTCCATATGACATCGTAGTCAAAGTGGCCAACAAGACGGCAAGGAAAACACCTGTCCGTAACTGAAAATGTTTATAAAAGAGCCCGACAAGTGGGTTTAACGGGAGACGAACAAAGCGATTTACCGAAAGAAGCACACCTATTTGCCATAAGGCAGTAAGACCAAATTCTTCCCAATATAAAGGAAGAACAATAAAGAGCATGGCATCTCCCATAACCGCTATGGCTGTCAGTAACGCAATCCCTATCACTCGTTTTTTTGCTGATACTTTCATTGACGCTCCAACCAATCTTGAATGGCTAGAACAGCTTGAAACAACGCCTGTCTATGGTGATTACATATCATATATTCGTTATTTGGTTGTTCAGCTAATACTAAATGGTTACTGAGTAGGAAAATTCCAGCATAACCCTTCCCTTGTATCCTAGTAGTAGATATCCAACCATTCATATATCCCTCACAAATCGTATATGTTCCATCAGGGAATGAGACAACAATCGCACTGTGAAAAGTAGCCTTCCGTTGACTAGGAGGTACTCCCTGTAATAACTCTAGTAATTTTTCCGCACGGTCATCATCTGTTCCTTCTAAAAAGCGCGCTGTCTTGACACCAGGAAATCCTTGTAATGCTTCAACAGATAACCCAGAATCTTCTCCAACAATAATGGATGTCAAATTCGTACGACGGACCGCATCCACCTTTAAGCGAGCATTTCCACTAAACGTCGATTCTGTTTCTTCTATGTCCTCTATATTGCTTAATATCCCATTTATTGTTAAACCTGTTTGTTGTAACCCTCTTGTTATCCTCTTTAGTTTTGATTTGTTCCATGTTGCTACAACAATGTTCATGAACATCCCTCCTATCATTATTGTAGTTTTCTAAAGGAGGAAAAAAAGGGTACAATTAACAAGATAATATTTCCCCTTTTTAGGTCGGTGATTTTTATGAAAGCAATTGACCATTATTACGGATTACTTCAATATTTGCAGGAAACAAGACAACCGAAACAAGTTACGATTGAGCAGTTATCCTCAATCCTTCACTGTTCGAATCGAAACACAAAATTGATTATAGCTAAATTGCAAAAATTAGGTTGGATTACTTGGATTCCGGGACGAGGGCGTGGCGATTATTCTACGATATCGTTAGAAGTCGATTTTGCTCCCTTAGTACTTTCAGAGGCAAAAAAATACTCATCCATCGATGATTCTATTGCCTTTATTCAACAATACCAACTACAAGATGATGTACAACGGAACTACATCTATTCGTTATTTTCTGACTTACGCCAAGGAGAAGAAACAAGCAAACAAATAAACAAAGACCGACTTCTTTTCCCGTCTTATCGACCATTGCTCTTGCTCGATCCTTACTTTGTGAATCGTCGCTCAGAAAACCATGTGATGCGTCACATATACAGCTCATTAGTTACTTATGATGAAAACAGAAAATCTCACAAGCCGCATCTCGCTCACCATTGGAGTCATCAACATTTTACAGAGTGGACGTTTTATTTACGAAAGGACGTTCATTTTCATAATGGACAAGAACTGACAGCAGCGGATGTCTGTTACAGCTTTGAACGACATAGGCATCCTCAATCAGCGTATTACTGGATTACTCGATGCATAAGATCGATTACGATTTTAGACCGGTACACCGTAAGATTTACGTTAAAACAACAAGCTCCTTTCTTTCTCCATCTCGTTGCATCATTAGGTGGAAGCATCGTACCCGATGGCTTTATGAATCAATTCGTTGGAAGCGGTCCTTTTCAAGTGCAAGAACAGTCGAATCATAAACTAACGTTAGTTACGTTCCCAAGTTACTTTGGTCTTCGTCCATTACTTGACGAGGTAACGATGTATTTTTTTCCTGCTCTTTATGATAATCAACTACAGGATTCATTTACTGAATCAGTGAACTTTCATCACTACCCTTACTCCAATCAAAAAACGGCTGAACTTAGTCAAGATACTGTTATTGATAAAGGTAGTAAGCTGTTAACACTTAATATGAATAAAAACCTAACGTCTGACCCTTGCTTAAGAAAAGCCATCTTTCTTGCTTTGCACCCGAAAAAGTTAATTAATGACTTACAAGGAAACCGGTTTACACCCGCTTCAAGGATGGATTCACAGTTAGAGGGACACCACGATACTAGGAGCGAAACAGACGCTGCCTCCTATTATGTAAAACAGAGTGGATATAACGGTGAGGTTCTAACTTTGTATACGTATACAGGAGCCGGTAATGAATTAGACGGAAAATGGATACAGAAAACATTGGCGAAAATAGGTATTCATTGTAGCCTCTATGTCTATCCATATGAAGAATTGCAAAAACTCCCGCTTCAGGACGAAGCCGATTTACTGCTTGGTGAACAATTAGCAGATGAAAGTTTGATTTACACTTATCTTTCTTCCTTAATTGGGAGTCACAGCCTTGCATCGTACCACTTATCAAAGCGGGTCCTTCAACAAATCGATAGTGTGTTTATTGAAAAACAAAAGGAATGGGAATGCCTACAGGCGTTAGAACAAATAGAAGAGGAGTTAAGTCGGTCACATCACCTTATTTACTTATATCGATTACAGCAATTCGCGATTCATGAAGAACACTTGGAGAATGTTCAGTTAAATGCATTAGGATGGGTGGATTATACGAAGCTTTGGTATAATCGTTTGGCCAACACACTAAAATAAAATGGGACATAAAAGTATTTAGAAAACCAGTAAACCAAAAAAAGGACTTGCACATGTTTCTTAGAACTGGCAAGCCCTTTTTGGCCCTAGTGAGGAAAAGATCGAATTGCTTTTTTACGTAAATATAACTAACCTTATTATCGACCAAGGTGGAAATCTACTATTGAAGTTCTCGATTGAGAGTAAAGGAAGCTAGACTAGCTCTACCACTTCCTGTGTATGTAAAGTACAATGACTGAACCCCATCTGGTATACTAATGTCTGCTACATATTCTGTCCAAACATTAGTAAAGTCTACTGGTATTGTAGCCAGCGCTTCACCATCCCACGATGTTTTCACTTCAAATGCTCCCCTACAATACCCTCTAACTTTAATATTTATACTTTTTACACCATTACAGTCAAAATACTTAAATCCAGCAGTAGCAGAATCTAGCATGTTTGTAATATAACCAACTTCCATATCTCCATCTTTGCCATCCTGCGTTATCTTCGGGAATTGGCTATCCATCCATAAATCACCTGTATATTTTTCCTCTTCACGGTAAAACAGATTACAAGCCAAATAGGCTGGATACTCTCCACGACCAACTAACGCCCCTCTATTTGGACCACATGAAGTCATCTCTACTTGCGGAATAGTACCATCATTATCGATTTCAATTTCTTCCATACACCCTTGTCGGCTGAAATTAGATCCATTAGTATGTCTATGGTAAAATACAAACCACTTTTTATTCACTTCGACGATACTACCATGGTTGTTCCCACCATAAAACATAGGTTTATCTGCGGGTTTATAAGAATCAATATGGAGGTCATTATTGCTTACAATCACACCCTTATATTCAAAACCTTTTGTCGGATTTGTACTGGTAGCATAACATAATTCATGGAATACGATAGACGAATAAATAAAATAATAGGTATCCCCTACCTTCCTCATAGAAGGGGCTTCAAAAAATTCATGGTTTTTGAAACTGCTCCCCTCACTATACGGTTCACTAGGAGCAATGAATACTGGTTCTTCTAAAACCGTAAGCATATCAGGTCCAAGAATCGTTGCCATAGCCCCTTTTCTCGACTTGTCACCTTTAGGACAGAAACCAGTATAAAGATAAGTTTTTTCTCCTTCAGTCAAGACACCAGGATCAAACTGTGGTTGGTCTCCTTCTCTTTCTCCTAGTCGAGTACCGTCGGGATATATTACATAGCCATAGAATTCATACTTCCCTGCTGGTGTGTCACAGACAGCTACCGATACAATCGGAACTTTGTCTAGAACATAATACAAATAATATCTACCATCTGGTCCAACTGTGACATCAGGAGCATACAAACACATAGTTCCGTTTTTGTTTATTGGGTCATCTGTTTTTCTATAAATTACACCTTCATACTTCCAGTCAGCCAAATCATCTTCTGGAGCAGACCAACACACATAATCATTTAAGCAATATGCATGACCATTAAAACGATCATGAGAACCATAAACGTAGACTCTATTATTGAACACATACGGCTCACCATCTGGTATATACTCCCAAGATGGAAGGTAAGGATTTAGGCCTTGTTTTTTCATTTTACTGTTCACCCTCAATATTATTTAATCGCGTACGTTCATACTACCCTAGGTCTCCATTGATAATGCTTAGATTAAACACTGTTCTTCAATTGATCTAATTATTTTATTGACAAAACGACTACTGACATTGGAGGTAATATTACGTCTAACCCTTTTTCCCCAATAGAAAATTCAGTAAATTCTTTAGGGCTCACCTTATGACTCTCTTCAAATGAATTATGAGCATCGATCGTAGTTGCAGTTAAAATTCTACCTTCAATCTTTGCATTCTCTACTGCCAAACCTCTTATATCCATGTTCAGTTCTGCTTCATTATTGTGGTCAATATTACAAATGCCTACATGCACAGTTCCATCTTCATTTTTTGATGCGGTGAGGCTAATTTGCGGCAAACTTTCTCCTTTAAATTCATAATTATGTGTATTAATCACACTCGCAATCTTTTGTGCACCTTGGTGAACCTTGTACATTTCAAATACGTGGTACGTTGGAGTCATAACCATATTTGCACCCTCAGTTAATATCATGGCTTGAAGAACATTCACCGTTTGAGCTATATTTGCCATTTGAACACGGTCACAATGTTCATGGAATATATGAAAATGAAGAGCGGCAACAACAGCATCTCTAATGCTATTTTGCTGATACAAGAAACCTGGATTCGTGCCTGGCTCTGGGTCTAACCACGTTCCCCACTCATCGATAATCATTCCAACTCGCTTTTTTGGGTCATATTTATCCATAATTGTTCCGTGATTTCGTATTAACGTTTCCATAAATAACGCTTTTTTCATCGTTACAAACCACTCATGTTCTGGAAAGCCTGTAGCAGCACCTTTTTCATTCCATTCACCTGGTATTGTATAATGGTGTAGACTTAAACCATCCATATGATGAGCAGACTCTCGCATTAACACTTCTGTCCAATTATAATCATCACCACTAGCGCCACCTGCAATCTTATAAATCTTGTTCCCATTATAGTTACGAACATAAGTTTGATAGTTGCGATAGAGATCTGAATAGTATTCTGGACGCATATTCCCCCCACAGCCCCAATTCTCATTCCCAACACCAAAATACGGTAATTTCCATGGCTTTTCTTGACCATTCTCTTTTCGCCAATTTGCCATTGGTGATTCACCATCAAATGTCATATACTCTACCCATTCTGCCATCTCTTGAACAGTTCCACTTCCAACGTTTCCACAAATATAAGGCTCACATTCAAGGATTTCACAAAGCAACATGAATTCATGGGTACCAAAATGGTTGTTTTCAATCACTCCACCCCAGTGAGTGTTTACCATGCGTTTTCGCTTTTCTCTTGGTCCAACTCCATCCTTCCAGTGATATTCATCAGCAAAACAACCACCTGGCCAACGAAGAACAGGGATATTAAGTTTTTTTAAAGCTTCAATCACATCATTACGAATTCCCTTAGTATTTGGGATTGGTGAATCTTC
Source organism: Alkalihalobacillus sp. LMS39 (assembly GCF_022812285.1). NCBI lineage: Bacteria > Bacillati > Bacillota > Bacilli > Caryophanales > Bacillaceae > Alkalihalobacillus > Alkalihalobacillus sp. LMS39. The sequence continues at coordinate 336,262 of NZ_CP093300.1, read as the reverse complement.
CCCTACCCATATCCCTTCATAAATACACCTACCTAAATGCTCGGTAAAATGGCCATATATATTTTTATTTATTATTCCTTGTTCGATATCTACATTTAAAATTGCCTGTTGTTTCATACCTATCCACCTCATTTTTTGAATTATCCTCCCCAAACATAGAGCATATGTACCGGGACCATAGAGATCATCTTTTCATAATTATGTATTTTTAGTTAAACGTGTTTCACTACTCCTCAATTAATCGTTGATTTACGAGGAGTAGTGAACTTCAAAGTAATCGTAATATTTATTCTTGCATGTTAGATTCTACGGCCTCCTGTGCCTTCTTTAACGCTTCTTCTGCAGTATCAGATTTTTGTCGTAGTACTTCATTCAACACATTTGTTGTTATTTCATTAGCTACAGTAGGTGTGTGTGGAGTAATATTAATGGAATTAATCTCATCTCGAACATCTAATAATACTTCAAAGATATTATCACCAAAGTATTGATAGAATGGATTGTCTTCTTGGAATACGTCATTATCCCATACGTCCCAACGTGGAGGGTCGAATCCAAGTATAGTCCAAAGCTTCTCATTTGCTCTTTCCGTTAGTTTTGCATAGGCTAAGAAATCTTTAGCAAGTTCTTCATGCTCTGTTTGGTTTGTAACAACTGTACCTGTACCTCCCATTCCCGCTGAGCGGAATCCACCTTCTTCCCATGCTGGTAGTGGTTGAATCGTAATTTTTCCATCCAAGTCAGGCATATTATCGATAAAGCGCCCCATATACCAGATTGGCATGGCAAGAGCAGCTACATTTCCATCATTCATATAGGCATAGTATTCCTCTGCATGTGGATGCCCACCTGGTGTCAGTTCAGCAATTTCATGGACATGAACTAAATCATGAAGAAATTGTAATACTTCAATATTTTTTTCATCGTCCAATATTAAATTACCATTACTGTCAAAGAAATCTGAACCATTTTGACTTATCAATTGTTGTAGAGGAAGGTGATCATCTGTATCCACTGTAATCATTTGTTTCCCCGTGTTTTCAACTACTTGTTTGCCAGCTTCCACAAAGTCATCCCACGTATTTATCGATTCTACATCGACCCCTGCCTCATCTAAAATTTCCGTGTTGTAGTACATCACAGATGCCCCTACGTGAGTAGGCATCCCGTAAAACGAACCATCTTTAGAATAGAGAGTAAAACGGGCTTCAACAAATTTATCAATAACGGGGTCCACATGTTCATTCATAGGTAATAGTTGTGGTACCCCCTGTAAGTAATTAGGAAATCGCGATACTTCAATATCAGCTAAATCTGGTGCTCCTGAACCTGATTGCAACGCAAGTAATAAGTTATTGTGCATTTGATCAAACGGATAAGTTTCTGCAACGAGTTTAATTGGTCGATCAGGGAATTCCTCATTCCACGCTATCGCTGCATCCTCAAATAAATCAACATGTTGACCAGCAAATGTCCAAAACGTTAATTCTGTAGCCCCTTCAATATCATCACCGACGACAGTTGTTTCTTCTGCATCACTTGAAGAGGAAGAACTACCACCACAAGCTACTAATAAAACTGACAAAATAGCAATCATGACACAAAATATACTTTTCCTTACCATTACAATCCCCCCATTTTTTATTAAAGTTAAAAATTTGCTACCAATAAATTTTAGTTCTACCATCACCTCCCAAAATCATTTTCACTTGTCATTTGCTAATATTAAGAAGTTGTTTGATCTAAATTTTCAAAAATTAGCATAGCAATCCACATACAACTGATTGCTATTACACTAATTGAAAAAAAAGGGATGATTCCTGGAAAATCTAACGAAAAATAAACAACTAGGAAGATAACGATTCCACTAGCTAGAGTATAGTGTATTTTTGTCAATCCAATTATGACTGCATTACGAATATACCCGAAGAACGTTGTTTGATAGTGAGCCAATAGTGGAAACACCCATATAACTACAATGAGGTAGAAAAACAAGATAAAATAAAAGGTAAATGGAAACACAAATAGTAATTCTTCACTTGAATTCACTATTGCATAGTAATTTATGTAGAGTATTCCTGCTATTATTGTTAGGAGCCATCCCATCAAATTCGCTCGCAAGAACTCTTCTTTGTAAATCTGCTTAAATAATTTCTTTTTTTCTACATCGGCTTCCCCCATTATTATTTTCCTGGACAACCCCAATGCTGCTACTGTTGCTGGAAATACTCCTCCAATAAATACACCCAACATTGTGTAGTAAAACCACAATAAATTTATTGCAACTAGTTGTACAATCCAGCGGAGGATTCGATCGAGCGATAATACGATTTGGGATCCGTCCATTTCCTATCCACCTCTTTACAATTAGAATTTTCCTTTAGGGTCGTCATCTATTACCCTTTTACTCCGCCAACTGTTAAGCCTGCAACAAAATAGCGCTGGAAGAAAATAAACAAAATAACAATCGGAACAATCGTCATTACGGAACCAGCAAGTAAAATATCATAATTATTTCCATATGGAGTTAACAATGTCGCCAACCCGATTGGGAGTGTAAACATATCATTTGACCGTAATACAACTAATGGCCACAAGAAGTTATTCCAACTGTTTAACCCTTGTAAAATCGCCATTGCAGCTAATGAAGGTCCCATTAGCGGAAGCATAATCCTAAAAAATATCCCATATTCGGTACAACCATCAATTCTTGCCGCGTCCATTAATTCTTTAGGAAGCCCTAATGCATACTGCCTAAAGAAGAAAACAGCAATAGGTGCAACAATTGCGGGTAGGATAACCGCTGAATAGGTATCTACCAATTTGAGCTTAATCATCAACTGAAAAAGAGGTAGCATTAATATTTCAAACGGAATCATTAAAATAACTAAAACTAGTAAAAAGAAAAAGTTCTTTCCTTTGAAATCATATACCGCTAACGCATAACCTACCATAGAGGAAAATAGTAAAGATAAGACTACGATGACCATAGAAATCCAAACGCTATTTCCGAACCACTTCCAATAAACTCCGGCCTCATTAAAAATATAGATGTAATTATTTAACGTTAATGTGTTAGGGTCAAATACTAAACTTATCCCGTTTCTCATCAAATCAGTAGCGGGTCGAAATGAAGAAAGGATTAAAGTGAATAGTGGAAATAAGGCTACAAATGCTATAACTACAAACCCAATTGTTAGAAACCAAGTAAGTACAGGGTTATTCTTTTGCTTCATTACTCATCCCCCCTTTTAAATGCTCCAGTTAGATACAGTTGAGTCAAGCTAATTACAAAGATTATCGCCATTAATACAACACCTATCGCTGCCCCAAATCCCATATCGTTTTGTTGAATACCTTCTTGATATAAATAGCCAACGATTGTTAAACCAATATTACCTGGTGAACCGGAAGTCCAGAATACAAAGCTTTCTTCAAACATTCTAAAACCACCGATAATGGAGATGGTAGCCACGAAAATCGTGACCGGCTTTAAGAATGGCAACGTGACATAAAGGAATTTTTGTAATGTATTTGCCCCATCAATCTCTGCAGCTTCATACAATTCTTTCGGTACATTTTGTAACGCGGCTAGGAAGTACAAAATGTTAATACCCATCCATCGCCAAGACGCGAGAACAACCATTAAGAACATCCCTGACCAAGCATTGTATCTCCAATCAACCGAATCAAGGCCAACCCAATTAATGATTTGGTTTGCTACAGCCGTATCACTTTCAGCGAACATTAAACGGAAAACCATTCCCGCTACAATAACCGAGGTCAATGCTGGTAGAAATAAGGATGTTCTAAATAGAATTCTAAATTTTACAACCTTGGAATTTAATAAGACAGCTAACAACATTGGTATTGAAACTAAAATCACAACGGTTAAAACCATATAAACTGTAGTATTTTGTAATGCTGTATAAAACGTTGGATTTAAAATTCTTTGATAATTTCGCAACCCAATGAATGTGATTTCACCAGGTAAAACTCTTTGAAAACTCATAATGATGGCTTGGATTGCTGGGTATAGGGACAACAGTAGAAAAGACAGAACAAACGGTGAGATAAAGACATATGGCACTACTTTTTGGGAGTTTAAGAGATTAAAAACACCTTGAAATTTCTTGTTACTCACTTGAACGACTTCTTGCTTGGAATTCTTTCTAGTTTCAATCATAGGAACCCCCTCCATAAATTATCTTGTGGAAAAACTATGTTTTTACTTATAACAGGGAAACAAACTTTACCTCCGACAAAACCGTGTACGTACACGAAAACAGTAAAAGGAATACAACTTGTTCCTATTAGTTTTTGATTAAAACCGATTTTCGTGTACGTACACGAAAAAATGTAAAAAATAAATGTCCATCTAATTTTTCAATTCAATCGTTGCATCTCACCCCTTTATTTGTAAACTTCCAAGTTATCCATGAGGAACATCAACACAAAAGAAAACGCTTACATATCTCTTGTGAATTTTAATATATGTTAACAACCAATTAAGATAAACCAACCCAATTTCATTTAACTTCCAAATGAACTAATTTTTACATTTTATGTCCTGAATACAAATCCATATTATCACCGTTGTCAAGGACCGTCAACTTATTTTTTAAAATTTTCAGAGAAATCCTAAATGGACTCCCCTTTAATAATTTCATAATCAAGCAAAGGAGTTGAGACATATTCCCCATGATTTATTTTGTTAATTATACTTTCTACAGCACTTTTACCTATGTCATCAATTGGGTATTTAACTGTCGTTAGTCTTGGTGTAATGTATTTTAACATATCAATATCATCAAAACCCATAATCCCTACCTGTTCTGGTATATTGATACCTTCTTTTTTTAGATAATTCATTACTTCTAAAGCATAAAGATCAGTCGAACAGACAATGGCCGTTTTCTCCTCGTTACTAAAAGTTATATTCTCTAACTCCTGAATATAATCATTATTTTTTACAATAAGCGGTTTAGAAATAATGTCGTTCCTTTTTAATCCTTCATAAAACCCATTAAGTCGTTCTTCTTGCGTATAAATATTCGTTTTTCCTAAGAAAGCAAGAGGTGGACTAATATAAATAAATTTTTTATAGCCCTTTTCTACGATATAGTCTACGGCTTCCGTCATTGCCTGTCGCTCTCGAATCCCTATGTATTCCCATTCTTTTGAAATATAATTAAAAATTGTAATGATAGGAATATCCAACTTACTTAAATATGATTCAAATTGCTCACCCTTATTTACTGTAAACAAAATAATTCCATCCACTTTTCGATTAGCTAAGTAATCAATACAATTCATTTCACTTTCTGGTTTCTTATCCGACAATGTAATATAAACAAAATAACCTAACTCTCTCGCTTTTAACTCAATCGCATTTAGTAATTGTGCAAAGGAGCGGTTATATAAATCGAATAAGACAACTCCAATTGTCATAGTTTTTCCCATGACTAAACTTCTTGCTGTATAATCAGGTTGATATTGCATCTCTTTAGCTACTTTTAAAATCTTTTTTTTCGTTTTCTCACTAATGCCTTTTCTGTTATTGAGTGCCCTGTCCACAGTTCCAGCTGAAACTCCACAAATAGTAGCAATATCTTTAATCGTTACCTTCATTGTCGACCACCTCTAACAATCTATTCACAGTTTGATTCGTACATTATACCACTATTGTCCCATACCGGAGTAATCAAATTTAAAGCTATAATCGATTTTAAACGATGTGGATTATCCACTTCAAAAAAGCCGCACAAAAGTTCGATAAACTAATGTTCAGCTTAAAAGATATAGTTATCTATATTAGTGTAATCATCCAAAGACGTTACTGCAAATTGACTGAAGAATAATTAGATAATATTCAGCTTATACAACTAGGATACTAGGTTTAAACCATTGAACAAAACATTTCCCTCCATTGTTAAGCTGTTACTGTTAAAATAAGAGCCAACCCATTAAATGTGCTATGGATAATGATAGCAGGGAGAATTGATCCTGTTTTTTCATATGTCCATGCAAAAACTAAGCCAGAAATAAAGTTTACAGGTAAAGTATTGTAAGTCGGGATATGAACGAGCATAAAAATAAAAGAACTAATTACCATACCTGCAGCTATTCCCCATTTTCCACGAAACCATTTATATAAAAAACCTCGATAAAAAATTTCCTCATAAATAGGTGAAATGATTACAGCAGACACAAACCCAATCAGCAGAGTAAACCAAGTTATATTTTTTTGTAATGATTCAGTTTTTCCATTTTCCCAACTAATGTGTAATAACTCCATTATTATTAAAATGACAACACTCATAATAATTAAGAGACACAGCCATACAATAATCCACTTCCAATACTGATTTGAAAATCGCCTTACTCCAACTGATTTCCATGAAAGGTGATAAGGTTTTAGAATAATGTAGTAAAGAGATGTCATAAATACGATTGCCATAACGAATCCAGTTAAAGTGCCTGAATATAAGCTATTCTGAAAAAGACTATACAAAAAATCATGCATCAAAAATTCTAAAAAAAACGGAACAAATAGGAAGGTAATTAACAGCAACTTAAAAACATCTTTCCAACACCATTTGATTGGTTTACCTATTAAATCATTACCCATCGAAATCCCCCTTAAGAAATTGTCTATAAATATAGTATAAGGGATGACGTTACGTCACTTTCAACTTCTTTCAACAGGTATACAATGATTTTATTTTAAAAGGCTAAAGAAAAACGCGGAGCGTCTTTTCTTTCAAGCGAAGTGCGCAGCCCTGCCCGCTTTTGAAAGTGAACCCCAAGTGCTCTTATTGGGGTGAACGCGCAGGTGCGGAGCCTTCGCTCTTCTAGAATAAGCTTTCAAAGCTTCACTGCTACACCAAAATTTTTATACTCCCTCATTAAAGTAACAGATTCTCTTGTTTTCTTCGATTTACTTAGAATTTCTACCTTAGTTATTCATTACGAATGACTAATAAAGGATAATACAGCTATTGTTAAAGGTTTTTAGACGGAGGAGGGTATACTTAATAGCCCTTCTCTGGTTTTTTCCAATAAAAGGAGATAAGAATATTATGGTCGTACATTATCCCACAATATTCATGGCGGCAAACCCTCCCACATCTCACAGCGTCTATGCGCATACATTCCTTCGTTCAGCCTATCCATGAAGTGGGGTCAGCGATGCTTTCTTCCAGGGTCAAAGCCCGATTGTATAAAAATAGCTGACTGCTCCGTACTTCGTTTGTCATTGGTCACTCAAAAACTTACAATCCTAAATTAATCACGAAAATGATATACTCTTACTTTAAGCTGCTACTTTCTGTTGAAAGTGAGGGATGTCTCTTAACATTCTTTCTGCACTAAAAACTACTTCTTTCTTGGCAATCGTAAATAAAACTTTAATTAACTTACAACATAGGGCAATTAGTGACTGTTTCTTTTTTAAAGGATTTTCATTTCTCGTTGTAAAATACTTGTGCAGAGCTGAAAAGGCAGGGTTGTTAGCTACCAATGGAAGGATTACTTTAAACAATAAACTTCGCAGTTTTGGCCTTCCGCGTTTGGTAATCACTGTCCGCCCTTTCCATTTCCCTGATGTTGCTAATTTTAAATTTAGACCTGCTAGTTTAATGATTTGATTGGGATCATCATAGCCTTGAAGGTCTCCTACCTCAGCGAAAAAACCTGCAATCGTTACCTCAGCTACCCCTTTCATTTTCACCATTTCTTTAACACCTGGTATGAGTTCTAAGCGTTTTTGAATGCATTCCCACGCTTGTTCAATTTGTTCTTTTATCAGACGATATTGAGCTAATAAAGAAGTTATTTTAAATCTGGCCAGGTCTCTACCTTCTTTTATCCCTATAGACTCTCTTGCGACCTTTTGGAGCTGTTGGACCTTTTTAAGTCCAACTCCCTTTTTTACTCCCTTGCGAATTTCCATAAGAATATCCATTTCAGAACATCTCACAATCTCATCCGGGAACAGACCCATATTCAGTACTTGCAAAGATGCTTTCCCTTCCCACTTTCCAAATACTTTCATATACTCTGGAAAGTATTTATCAATCCATTGATGGACACGTCCTTGAATCGTTTGAAGGTCCTTAACTAATTGATGATAATGGTTCATCCCTTCCCGTAAATCTGCATAAATGCCTTCAGGCAAATTCGGTTCTGAATAACGGCCTTCTTCTACCAAACGCGCTATCACTCTTGCGTCTTTTACATCATTTTTCGTAGGTGAATTATCATCTAACTCTTTTGCCTTTTTTACATGTGCCGGATTGACTACCACGACCTTAATGGCTTTATCTCTTAACGAATAAGCCAGTGGCAGCCAATAGTGTCCTGTTGGTTCCATGCCTACATACACTTCTGTTTTTTCATGTTTCTCTTTAAGGATTTCAATCCAATTCAAGAAGCTTGCAAAACCTAGTTCATTATTTTCAAAAGTAAGTGCTTTCCCGAATTGTACTCCTCGAAAGTCTTGAGCTCGTGCTACATGCTTGTATTTAGCTATGTCTACTCCTATAATTAATGTTTTTTCCGTCAGTTGTAATATCTTTTGGTTTTGTTTATAATTCACATTAAGTCCTCCTTGTGTAATTTAAGGGTCCTTGTGCTGCGCAGCTCCGGACACCTCGATCATACCAAGGAGGTTTTTTTTGTACAATCTTCATTTTTGCTTTTATACAGGAATGCTTTCTTATCTTAAAAAAAGAGGCATCTCATTTAAAATGGACCCTCTTTAATCTTCTGTTCAACAGAAGAAAAATAGCTCTCTACTTTCTTCGCTCCAAACTTTGAGAAGCCTTAAATCTAAGAAGTATCTTTTCACTTTTCACCACTACTATATTATACAATGGAAAAAGTTTTTCCCCTAACCACCGTAGCCCTAGAGGTAAACTACTTCTAAGATTCTTACTCCTCTTTATGTATCCCAAATATCTCATGAGCTTGGGAAAGAGAACCTTTGAAATAATAACTATATTTTTGGTCGAAAGATGTAGGGTCATGAAGATATTTAACTTCTATTCCACTGTCAACTACAAATCTATGAATTTTATATATAGAAGAAATATCACTCCATATATTAAGAGTAGAATTATCTGTGAAATGGATTTTGTATATTGGGATTACCTTGTTACGGCTTGATGCCTTTCTCCGTTCATTAATGGATTTTTGCTTTTGTCGGATTTCTGTCGAAACATATTCCACTTCATCCCATGACTTGACTTGGTGAAAAATAATACGATGCTTCATTATATGATCCTCATTTGCTCCATGAAACCATAAGGAGGTGGTGGTCACCATAATAATGCTAAGAACAAGCCAAATAGGAATAATGATTTTACCAGCACGAGTTAGAGTAACATATTTTATAAACAAGTACAGAAGAACTACGGCTAAAACAAAATACTTCGTTAAATACAGCATAGGTGAAACAAAGGTGATGTAACTGTGAGATTGAAAAATTATAAAATAAATACCCCTAACCACCCAGCTTGTAAATAGTAAAATAACAATAATTGAGATTAGAAGGGTTATAAGCTTTCTGACTAGCGTTTCCAAATTAGGTTACCTCCATTTACGAAGAGTTTAATTTATAGTACAAAACACATTATTGCTTTATTTTTATTGTAAACATCTTTCTGAAAAAGAGTGCTCCGTTTTACGGAAACACTCTTTAATAATAAGATTATAAAGTTATTTTTCTTACAAGACGAAAACTTGAATTGACTGTTCGTGTTAGAAGCTATAATAACCCTATTAAACATAGTTTTAATATTAATGTATCGTTTTCCAAAAATCAACATAAAGGGAAACAATTTCATTATTTAGGTATTATGTTTCACAATTAAAGAAACGGTTCCATAAAGCTAAAAAAAATAACAGAGGAGGCTGGCTATACACAGGTTTTTTTCCCTATTGATGTTTATATAAAAGAGTAGGTTGCTAGAAATTCTAAACCATGTAACAAGGAATAGTCACCAACTAAAAATGCAATAATGATTGGGTTGAAAAGAGTAGGGTTTCTATATGATTTCATTAGGAAGTTACTTCTAGTCGAATTTAGCCTTTTCTCCATTAAAGTATAAATACTATGCTTCCAAAGACAAAAGAACTCTATATTTACTCCTTAAAATCCTTACGGCGAAAGGAAAACAGCATTACTTGATATTATCCACATTTATTTTAGTTCACTCTTCTTTGGTTATGAACTATAACCTATATTTCTAATACGCTTAGCTAATCTTTACTTAATTCCCGATTGCATAAAACTACTAATAAACTGCTTTTGAAAAATGAAAAAGGCAAGTAATAGTGGGAAAATAACCATAAATGTTGCGGCTGTTACTTGCCCCCATTGAGCTCCGGTCTCAAATGATTTTGCAAATATCGATAAACCAACTGTTAACGGGCGATTTTCTACAGAATTTGTCACGATTAAAGGCCATAAGAAGTTGCTCCAATGATGACTAACAGATACGAGTCCAAATGCAATAAATGTTGGTTTTGCCAGAGGAACATAAATATTCCATATGATTTGAAGCATATTACAACCATCGAGTTTAGCAGCCTCTTCTAGCTCATAAGGAATAGTCTTAAACGTTTGCCTTAAGAGAAAAATACCAAATGCTGTTGCAAAATAGGGGATCATAATCCCGAGCTTACTATCTAGAAGTCCCAAATCAACTAGAACATTATAATTGGGGAAGATGAGAATATCAGCTGGAATCATCAATTGAATGAGAAAGATTAGGAAAATAATATCTTTCCCCCAAAAGTTCAATCTTGCAAATGCGTAGGCAGCTAAGGTTGCTGTCACGAGTTGGACAGTGAGTATTCCAAACACAATAATAAACGTATTTATATAGTATTGTACAAAGGGTGCAGCATTCCATGCATCTTTGAAATTCTCAAATGTAAATACAAACTGTGGTGTCAACGTCGTTGCTAACTCTTTCGGTTGAAAAGCTGTAACAACTAGCCAAACTAAGGGGATGACCCACAAAAGTGCCAATATGTAAGCAGATGCATCAACTAATTTCTTCAATGTTTATTCATCCTTAACTATAATGAATTTTTCGGTCGATTCCGAAGAATTGCCAAGCCGCTATTGCCACCATCATCACTAGCATTACCACAGTCAAAGCAGCTGCTCGCCCTTGGTCCCAGTAGGAAAATGCTGTTTCATAGATGTAATACAAAAGGAGATTGCTAGCATTATTTGGACCGCCTTGTGTCATAATAACTAGATGATCGACGAGTTTGAAAGAGTTGGTAACAGCAATGATGAAAACAAAAAGTGTCGTCGGCATTAGCAATGGGAACGTAATTTTCCAGAACACCGTCCATGTAGAGGCTCCGTCAATTTTAGCTGATTCATATAATTCTTTTGAAATATTTTGCAAACCAGCTAAATAAAAAATCATAAAAAAGCCTGCTTCCTTCCATATCACCATAATAATCATCGCAATCATTACGGTTGATGGACTACCAAGCCAGTTAATACCTGGAATACTAACGATGGAAAGCACTTGGTTAATTAAGCCGTAGTTTGGGGTGTACATAAATAACCAAATATTAGCGATTGCTATCATTGGTATCACGGTTGGATAAAAGAAAAACGTTCGAATCCAACTAATCCCTCTTATAGCACGATTCACTAAAATGGCCATCACTAACCCGATTCCTAAGCTTAAGGGGACTGTTCCTATTGCAAATACAGCATTATTTCTTATCACCTTCCAAAACACTTTATCTTCTGCTAAGAGACGAAAGTTTTCTAACCCAATAAAAAAAGGATCCGGTGTACTTAAGTCCGCTCTAAATAAACTAAGCACAAACGTTTGACCTATTGGCAAAAACGTAAACATATATAAGAAGATAAAGGAAGGAAGGAGAAGCAACCAAGCATATATGTTATTACGAACCTTTTTGCTTCTCCAAAGATTATTCATACGTTTCATTCCTTCTTTTTTGTAAAATACTTAACGGTTAAATGGAGCTAAAATAAGGTCAGATTCCTCTTGAGCATCCTTTAATGCTTGTTCTGGTGATTTTTCTCCAACGATAGCCGCTTGTAAATTATCGTTTATCGCTTTATAAATACGACCATTTTGGTGTGTCGATAATTCAGCAGAGGCAAATTCTAATTGATCACGCGCAACAGCTGCTTGAGGGAATTCCGCTATATAGTTTTTCATAAGCTCTGTTTCGTACGCAGATTGTACTGTTGCTACATAACCTGTATCGATACTCCATTGTACTGCATTTTCAGGTTGGCTTGCCCATTTAGCAAAAGTCCAAGCGGCTTCTTGCTTTTCTTTTGGAGTATCTTTAAAGATATAAAAGTTACCGCCTCCTGTTGGACTACCAAATTGTTTATTCGCTGGCATATAGGCAACTCCAAAATCAAAACTTGCATTGGTGCGGACATTAGTTAAGTTTCCAGTCGTGTGATACATCATCGCAGATTTACCTTCAATAAAGTTTGATGGAACAGTTGCCCAATCAATAACATCCTTTGGCATAACTTTATGGTCGTGAGCTAGCTCTAACCAAAAATGAAGAGCTTCTACATTTTCAGGTGTATCAAAGTATACTTCTTTCCCATCATCACTCATTAAATTCTTCCCATTTTGCAAAGCAAAACCTTGAAATAACCAATAAGGGAATCCAGACGTTGGAATTTCAACACCCCAACGCTCTACATTTCCACTTGCATCCTTTTTCGTTAGCTTTTTCGCATACTCCGTAAGTTCTTCCCATGTCTCAGGACCTTTTTCTGGGTCTAGACCAGCCTCTTCAAATGCATCTTTATTATAATAAAGAACAATCGTACTTCTTTGGAATGGAACACTCCATGTTTTCCCATTCGTTTGTGAATTTTCTAGAAATGCAGGGAAAAAGTCGTTAATGAATTCATCGTTAGCACCAGCAAATTCATCAATCGGAACAATCGCATCCATATCTAACAATGTATATAGTTCAGTTGATAATAATACGGCTAAATCAGGTGCATTATTGCCTTGTACGTCAGTCTGTACGCGAGTCATCGTATCAGCGTAACTCCCTGTATAAATAGGATTCACTTTGATATTCGGATATTCTAATGAGAAATCAGAAGCCATTTTTTCAACCACTTCTGTAAGAGGTCCACCTACAGCGATTGGATAATACCAATCGATTTCAATGACTTCATCTGTTGATGCTGGATTATCTTTGTTTTCACTTGAAGGCTCTGCTTGCGTAGTATTGGTTGTTCCTCCTTGTGAACACGCAAATAAAATAAGGACGAGAGAGAGAATAGATAATAACGATAAAATTTTTTTCATTACACTTACACTCCTTTTTTCTTCCAATATGATATGTCACTTAGTGAAACAGCTACTGCCCCAGCATCTAATGCTTGTTCAACTTCATAATCTTCCTTTACTAAGCCACCTGCAACAACAGGTTGGCCAATATGTGAACAAAGCTCACTTATGACACGCGGCATTAAACCTGGCATGGCCTCAACTGCATCAGGATTACTTTGCTTAATACTTCTCACTCCTGAATGTAATGCTGTTGTATCGATTAGAAACAACCGTTGAATGGTCAATAACCCTAGCTTTTTTGCATGCTGAATAACATGTCCTCTTGTACTTAAAATTCCATCCGGCTTTAGAATTTCTGCAGCATAATTCACCCCTTTCACATCGGTGGACAAACCTTGTATAGTATCAAAGTGAAGAAATAGTCTCTTATCGAATTCACGAATATGCTTGATATTTTCTTGCAGTGTTAGAATGTCACCATTAATGAGAAAAATTGTTTTTACTTCATCTAATTCAAGCGCTCTTTGTAACGCTATTTCATTATGGACACTCGCAATAACCTCTCGTTTATTAAACATCGCTACTCTCCTTTGTTTTTTGAATAAAACACTGTAATTGCTCACAATTCTTCATAATAAAGGTTGGAGTAATCGTAGAATGAGAGACTTTTCTTCTAAAGTCAGAAATCCCAGACTCCACTAAACAAGTATCCATCCCCATCGCATGTCCAATTTGAATATCTGATTGAAGAGAGTCTCCAATAAATAAACAGTCCCGATTTTCTGTAGTAATGCGATTGAGAATAGTTCGTTGCATCCATTTCGTAGGCTTCCCAACTGAATCGGGTCGTTCATCCATATAAGCTGTGAGTACAAAACTAAGCGCCCCGCTATCAGGTACTCGCCCCTTAGGTACGGGACAATATAAATCTCCATTTAACAACAATAGCTCAGCTCCTTGGTCTAGTAAAAAAAGTGCTTCACAAAAATGCTGGTAGGTTAGTTGTTTATTCATCCCGAGCAATACATGGGTCACTTTCTCGTTATCGGATGAGCTAAACAAAAAACCACGCTGCTGTAACTCTGTCATTACTTCTTGTGATACTAGCCCATAAAAGAGCGGTTGAATGGCACTCTCTTGAAAATAAAGCTCTAACGCATCTAACGGAGTAATAATTTGATTCGCATTCACCAAAAACCCAAGCAAGTTTAACCTTGTTGCGATGCGTTCCTTCGTTGTGACTGGGTTATTCGTTGCATATAATACCTCCTTCCCCTGCTTTTTTAAATAAGCTACGAGCTCGATGGCACCGGGAACTTCTTCATCTTGTTTTACGATGGTCCCATCAATATCAAATATGTAAGTCTTATAATCTTTCACTGAGTTACCTCCCGATACTAAACAAAAAGCAAATAATTAAAGCATAAAAAAATAACCTCAACATCAAGTGATACGTACTACCCGCAACTCGTCACAAAATATGTAAAAGAAGATAGAGAATATTCATTCCAATAAAATGAACACTTCTCACCTACACTTTCATCATATAATGATACGACGTATGCAAATTAGTATTTCGTCACTTTCCGTGGGTTACTCAGTATATTCTCCACCCGAAGAAAATTCTTATTTTTAAACTATTTATAATATACCAATGAAATGTAAAGTAGGGATAAAGCTAATAATAATATTCTGTAAAAGAGATAATGGACAAACTAAGATGACTCTAGTATGCCGTTCGGACATCTGTTCCGTTAAAGTATGAGAAATCAAGCCTTTTCAAATCTCATCGGACATGTATTCCGCTATTTACCCAATTCATCATGTAAATTCTTACTTTTTTCCATATTAGCGGAACGTATGTCCGATAGGATCTGAAAAACGTTATTTATTATATAAATAAAGGAACAGATGTCCGTTAGATTTTCTCTGACCATAGCATTGTCACATATTGAGCGGTGTCTTCGTCTCCATACTCAAATGTCAATTGTTCAAAAGATCATCTAAGTTGTAGTTCTCTATTCATAAAAGTGCTACAGCCTCCAACAAAAGGAGAAGTAAATGATATGTCTTTTATTTGGCTTAATATGGCGATTTATTAAAAATTAATTAACTATCTTGACCTCCACATCAAGAGTGCGACATCGTGTAGCATAATAACTTCATAGATGTTGCAACATAAAAAGAGCAGCACCCTGAATCTTGGGTACTGCTCTTTTTATTTTTTTTTCATGATATGAACTCCCACAAATAATATTCCTAGGACCAACGAAACCAGACTCCAGATGAAAAGTGGTTGTGAATATGTATGATTTTGAAATTCGTTTGGTAGTGAATTTGTTACAATGTTAGCTAGACCAGACACTATGTAGGTAGAAGAATAAAGTATGGCTGAAACTATTAAGAGACTACTTCCTATTACATCGAGTCGCATCTAATTCCTCCTTTGAGTTACTTATATTTCTTCGGTATTGCAAAACTCTAACATATTATGTTTTATTCAGTAACTATATTCCATATTTGGTATGCAAGTATCAATTTTAAATAATTTGAGAAATCTCAACAACTGGAATTTAATATAGAAAAAAAGGAGGAATTGGATGAAGTATTATAATACAACAACAATGGTCTATCTTCACATCAAGAATAAATGAAAAAAAGAAGCCTCTCATAAGTACGCAAAACTTATGAGAAGCCTCCGTTAATACCATCAATGCTAGCAACGTAAAGGACTGCTAATTTCAGCTTATTAAAAAATGAGAATCACTGGATATGAAATTAAAAATCAATACATTCTTATCCTAGACCTTTATTTGACAAATCGAATGATAAAAACTCAGCCCTTTGTTCTTCATGCTTATCGAGCACAATCTGATCCGCCTTGATGCCTTGCTCACGCAGTATTTCAATATTCTGTACGAGGAATTCGTCACTGCCGACAACATAGTAAAGACCGTCGTTGTCTGTAGCTAGTTTTTTCACTTTTTCATAGTAGTCTTTACGGTTATCAACAAACTGAGATGTGAAATTCTTATCAGGTGTTGATTGAAAAACACTGGAAAATAAGAACTCTTTTGATGAATCGATGTTTAAAGAATGAAGTCGATTCACGTTGTCAGCTCGTTTAAGATAATCAAGTACAAGCGGTCTGAAAGTTGCCAAGCCAACCCCTGATGACAACAGATAAACATTTTTCCCTTCTCTTTTCAACGGTACATTTGAATGCGTTTTAAATATGGCAACTTCATTGCCAACTTTAAGATTTTTTAATATTGCTTTGAACTCAGAGCATTGCTCTCTAATACGTGTGGTGATTCCAATCATACCTTCATCAGGTAAGGTGGAGATTGACATATGACGAATCAAACTGCGGTTTGGTTTATCTCCGGTATTAAAACCCTCCAGTGCGAAGTGGGTGTGGGAACCTTCTTCCCATGTAAAGTCTTGCGGACAATCAAGCAGGTACGTTCTAACCTCAGACGATTCTTGAATAATCTTATTTATTTTAATCCAATATACTTGCATTTATAATCCCCCTCAATTCTTTGTAGCCGCACTATTGATATTTGACTCTACATTTCAAACGGAAAAGCTAAATACTATTATGATTAGTGTAAGCTACAAGATATAAACGAATTATCGACTACTTAAGTAGATTTATTGTTGAGATACTTCTGCTTTCTAAAAAAAGTAACTAATAAACAGCTATTGGCCCATAAGGACCTTTGATAATTTCTATTTTCGTTTCAAAAATATCTGTCAAAAGTTTTGGGTCCATAATCTCTTTTACTGTTCCAAACGCAGCAATTTGTCCATCTTTCATCGCACAGATTCGATCAGAATATTTAGCTGCAAAATTTATATCATGCATAACAGTCAGAATGGTTCTTCCAAACTCATTAGCAACATGTCTCAAATACTCCATCATTTGGACAGAACGAGCGACATCAAGATTGTTCAGTGGCTCATCCAACAGCACATATTCAGTCTCCTGGCACAAAACCATTGCAACATAGGCTCGTTGTCTTTGCCCTCCTGAAAGCTCATCTAAATATCGATTCTCTAGAGCAGTCAAATCTAGGAAATCGATATATTTAGAAATAATCTCCTCATCTTCTTTTGTTAATCTTCCCTTTGAATAAGGAAAACGTCCAAATCCAGCTAGTTGTCGAACGGTAAGCCTCGTGACAAAATGATTTTCTTGACGCAAAATGGTCACTATTTTTGCTAAGTCATTTGATTTGGAAGAAGAAACATCCATATTCGCTACCATAATTTGCCCTTCATCCATATCTAGAAGTCTTCCAATCATCAAAAGTGTCGTAGACTTTCCCGCTCCATTGGGTCCAATTAAAGAAGTAAAACCAGCTTTGGGTATTTCAATATCCAAAGGTCCAATTTTTACATTATCCGTATACATCTTTCTAGTATTACTGATTTTTATCATAGAGACCTCTTCCTTAAAATTACAATTAGAAATACAATTCCGCCAAATAGTTCAATAAAAACGGAAACAGCTTGAGCATTAAAAACGTGATACATTAAAAAGTATGCACTTGTTAGTACAAAAAAGCCTGTAGCAAGAGCCATTGGAAAAATATATCTGTGGTCATACGTTGGCGCCGCTTGATAACTCAAAATGGCCACTAAGAATCCAAAAAAAGTAAGAGGTCCAACTAATGCCGTAGAAATCGACATCAATACAGCAACTAATACAAGTGTATAAATGATACTGCGTTTGTAATTAACGCCAAACGTAGTAGAGACATCCTTTCCAAGTGACAATATATTTAATTTCTTAGAAAAAAAATAAAGTAATAATGCAATAATGATAACCATTGGAATGACAACTGGAAAATATTCAGCATCCGCATTATTGACAGAACCAATTAATCTTGTCTGTAAAAGGTCAAATTCAGATGGCGAGAGAAGCTTTCTCATAAATGCTGATAGAGTACTTAGCCCCGTACCAATAATAATTCCAATCAAAAGCACAAGTTGTATATTTCCATATTTTCCGGAAAGCAGCCATCCATAAAGGATTAAACTCATTAAGACCATAAGACTAACTTGCAGAAAGAATGGTCCAATCCCACTAAAACTCACCAATGCAGTAGCACCAAATAAAAACATTGTACTCGTTTGAATCGTTGTGTAAAGTGATTCGAAGCCTAAAAGAGAAGGAGTGATAATCCTATTATTCGTAATCGATTGAAAAGCAACAGTTGCCAAACTGTGGCAAATCGCTGCAATAAGCATCGCAACAACAGCTACGATCCTTCTTTGAACAACTGGGATAAAAGAAGGTGAATCAACGGGTACGGGATTGTTATAAACTAAAAGGCCGTATGCAAAAAGAAGTCCCAAAACGGTCAATGTTATGAGCAAAATCCAATACCGTCTTTCCTCTTTCTTTGTGCGAAATGCACTAGCTGATCTCTTTTCATGATGAAGGCTAAAATCAATTTTCACATTGTCTTTTTTTCTATATTCTAAAGCGTTCATCCTAGCCTCCTTGGTTTTCTTTGTCTCAATAAGATCATAATAAATACGACTGAACCTACTGAGCCAAGTATTAAAGAGACAGGAACTTCAAAAGGCATAATAATGGTTCGAGAAATAAGGTCACAAAGAATAATCGTTCCCATTCCGAGTAAACATACCCAAGGCAAATTACTTCTAAGATCATCGCCTCTAAACATTGACACAATATTTGGGACAATTAATCCTAGAAAAGGCAAGTTTCCAATAACAGCAGCAACAACCCCAACAGCAATAGCAATAAGACCATTAGCCAAAAGAATGAGCGTGTTATAATTTACGCCAAGACTTGTTGAAATCTCTTCCCCTAGTCCAGCTAACGTCAATCTATTCGCATAAATAAAAATAAGAATCGTAACGATCACAATGAGCCATAAATATTCATACCTTCCAGCCTGAACAGACGTAAAAGAACCTACAAACCAGCCTTCAATCACTTGTGACATTTGAAAAAAGAGCCCCGTAAAGGTAGAAACTGCCGAAATGACGGCACCAAGCATCAAACCAATGATCGGGACAATTAAAGAGGAACGGAGTCTCACCCTTCTTATAAATAAAAAGAAAACCATCGTTCCTACAAAAGAAAAAATGATTGCTCCAGTCATTCTAAGCACTAAAGTCGGTGCAGGAAATAATAAATAAACAACAAGAAGTCCCAAACCTGCCCATTCAGTCGTACCTGTTGTGGTAGGTTCTACTAAACGATTTTGTGTAATAAGCTGCATGACGAGCCCGGTCATTGCCAAAGCAGCCCCAGTAAGCATGAGTGCAATCGTTCTGGGAACACGAGTGATAAAAAACATTTCCATTCCATCTTCTTGTCCACGTATATCGTAAACTCCAGTAAATAGCGAGAGAATACTTAAACTAATGACAACTATAATCGCTAGTATAAAAGGTTTTGTCCATATTTTATTGTGGTTATAAAACCGGGGTTGAGAATTTTTCTCAACCCCGGTTATACTATTTTTCTGCACTATGCTAAACTCCTTTACATTACTCAGCTAAAGAATTAGCAATGTTTTCAAATAACTTGATAAACGTTTGTACTGATTCATTTAAGTAAATGTCCATTGGCGCATAAACGATCTGTCCTTCAGAAACAGCCGTTGTATTTTGAAGAGCAGGTGAATTATCAATAACATCCTGAGCAGGAACTTTTTCCTCTTCTTCTAGACCAGAGATTGGCGCATCACGATCTAGAACGAAAATCCAATCCGGGTTACTTTGTGCAATAGCTTCAACTGAAATTTCATCACCTTGATGGTCTGTAGAAGTACCGTCAACTTCTAATGCCGGAGTCCATCCAAAGATGTCATACAGTGGTCCCCATACACGTCCAGTCTGCGGAGCTGAAAAACCAATATCTCCACCAGAAACGATAACACTCATAATTGTATCCGTTCCATTATAGGCAGACTTAGCTGTTTCAATCGCTTGTTCTAATTCCGTTACCAATTGTTCAGCTTCTTCATTTTTATCAAAAATTTGTCCCAAAGTAATTGTAGTTTCTTTAAATCCATTTACTAAGTTTTCTCCTGGTTCACTAGCTTCCTCTGATACATCAATATCTAAATCAATAACAGCAGCATTTGGTACTAATTTTTTGATGTCTTCATAATATCCCGAAAACCTTTGACCAACAATAACAAGTTCAGGGTCTGCAGCTGCTAATATTTCAAGGTTTGGTTCACGATGATTCCCAACATCTTGAACACTTTCATCTGTTACATATGGTGAATCTGCTAACATGACCGCCTTTGGAACAGCAGCTAACTCAATACCCCAATCAGCTAATGTTTCAAACGTACGATTATCCAAAGCAACTACATTCTTAGGATTTACAGGAACTGTAACCGTTCCATGAGCATCAGTGATTTCAACTGTTGTAGGTTCAGTAGATTCCTCTGTTTCCCCACTAGTTTCAGTTGTTTCAGTTTCAGCTGCTTCTGGTTCATTAGCTTCAGGTTCACTTGATGCACCATTTGAACTTCCGCAAGCCGCCAATATTAAAACAAAAATTGCCATTATGATAGTTAATTTAAACTTCCCCATTACTCCTACCTCTTTCCTTATGTATTATAAATTTTTATAAATTAAGAGCCTATTGAACTGATAAACTAATTACCTATGTTTTATTTTTATACCGTTTTAAATACTATTTATTTAGCATAGTGCACAGGCTACAACATAAAACAAAAATAATAATTATCATTTTCAATTTGACCCTGAATTAAAACAAACATTTTGATTAGTAATTACAATTTTTACTTAACTAATCAAAGTAAGTATTATTCTCTACTGAAATAGAAAAAGCAAAGGTGTTTTTCAATCACTTTCATTTAATTGATAATGATTATCGTTATCCACATGTGTTATCTTACTCTCAATGATAATGATTGTCAATACCATTTATAAAAATAGTTGCAGCAACAATTAATTTTTACAAAAAAAGCCCTTACGGTTTGTTTGATTATTGATAATACTAGTTTATACAGGTAATTTTTGAGTAAAAACCTCGCGTCAGGAAAGAGCAACAGTATGAATTACAACATTTCTTCTCGTAGGAGTTAAAGTCGTTATGTAGAATTTATTTTCAAAACAGACTTTTACTAAGAATTACACAGCTAAAAACAATAAAATATGTGGACTTATAAGAAAAACACGGGAGCGTCTTTTCTTATAAGCGAAGTGCGGAGCCTTCGCTCTTCTAGAATAAGCTTTCAAAGCTTCACTGCTATACCAAAATTTTTCTTATCTTAAGAGATAAAAAAGGCTCTCCAAAAGTTTGTTAAACTAATGAAAAGCCTCAATTTATATGTTTAGTATTTTGTTAGCAAATCACTTTGAAAACCTTAAATAGCAAGGGTTTAAGGAGCAGAACACATAATTACGCCCCTATGGTCGGAGTGTGTAAAATTTCTATGTGCACCAAGTGTGATATATCATGTTTATGTTAAATCCCTACTGTAATATCTTTAACGGTAATTTACCACTTTTCACAGGATTATGATGTCAAAATGTTAGCATTTATCGTAATCATCTGGCCCTATCTTTATTTACTTTGCGCAAAAAAAACGGCTGTAAATAATCCCTTTTTCTTCAACTAGTTAGTTTAGTTGGAAATGTCTAATGTATGGATTAATGACTCATTAAAATAATTTAGAATTTCTTGCGGTACTTCTATTACGTTAAAAACCTCGTAATGTCCAGTATCTGTATTTTGCGAAATTTGTACCAGTAGTGCACTATCATCTGCATATTTTATTAAGGACATATTAGGAATGCTTGCTTCTATGTGTTGCTTTTCTTTATTTTTTAGTGTATCAAAATACTCTTTAATTAATTTTTCATTCATACCGTTAACGAATAATTGTTGAAACTCCTCATAATTATCTGTGGATGCGTGCATTGTTAACATACTAGTAGTCAGTAAAGGACTAGGTTCTACCATATTTTCTTTAGTGCAGCCTGATAAAATAAAAAGGGAAATGAGCATAAAAAGTATTGTTTTTTTCAAGGTTGTCTTACTCCTTTACAGTGTAATCTTCATTTTATTCTGATTATCAGATATTTTAACCATTACGAATGCCCGTTTAGTAAGCTAATTTACACCTCTCATTACTAAACGGCTCAGGATAATATAACATTGATCCTTGATTGCAAAGAACCTTAGAAGCCATCTAAGACCAACTCCCTTAGATATAGCCTCTCTGTTTCAAATTTTTTCACCATTTCGATCTTCCCCTATTCTTCCGAAATTAATAAACATTCTGTTACAAGTCTTCAATAAGGTAAAGCCAACCTCTTCTACCACTATACTAATTTCCTTTATGTTGATACACAAAAAGCGCTCATTTTTTTGCAGGACCGCACCCTTTACTTTGATAGTAAACTTTACTTATTATTGTTCTCCTTTAATTCTTCACGTATCTTTTTTAGTTCCTTGGTCTGCTCAAGGATAATCTTAAAGGCAAATATGTTTTATAAAATCTATCAAGCTCACTTTTGGTATTAATTTGAATTATTTAGTTAAATATTTTATAAAAGTAAAAAAATGTTTACTTTAATTACTCTTTATGATTATATATTTACAGTGATGTTAGAATCACTTAAAAATAAAATTTGGGAAGAGGTTTTTACATCAGTAAGTTAAAAAGCTCAATGAAATTAACAGCTGCATTAGTTTTAGGTGTAACATTAATTGGGGCAGCAAACGCCACTTTTGCAAGTGATGACAAACATGGCTATAGTTTTACTATCAAGCCAAAGCATGAAAACAACTACTCAGGAGAACGGTATCGTCAAACTCAAAACACTAACAATAAATGGAAAGTTGCGTTAGAAACTTCAGGAGAAGGAAAAGGAACAATTACAACATTTTGGTTAGACAAAGCAGACACTGGGAGAGTATCTAATACAGTTGATGCTAAACAAGGAGCAGGTGCTTACTATAGAGAAGCATTCTCAGCTGCTAACCAAAGTTATGTAAGACTTGGAGCAGAAAATAATAATTATAGTACTAAAGGATATACAGCTACTGGCTATTGGGATGAAGAAACTAACTAATTAAAACAGATGAAATAGACAAGTTCATTTAGAACTTGTCTATTTATAAGATAAATGAAAGAGTGATACGCATGTTCAAGAGTCATGTCTTACGATTAACAAAAAATAAATTATCTCTACTTGCTCTAGCCGTAATAATTGTACTACCCATTTGGGACGCTATTCAAATTTATATAGACTTTCTAAAAATAGGTGGGGATAAATATCACCCTGCACAGGCTTTTTTTTTATCGGGTTCTAGTATAGGTCATATACCACAGTATATTCTTTTATGGTTTTTACCACTTTTTATACTAGTGTTAGTGAGTGAAGATCCTTTACAAGATTTTCAGACAGGTTATCATAACATACTAATAAATAAGGTTGGTAGAATGAAATACCTTGTAGAGAAATTGTTATTCTCATGTTTGATTGGTTCACTAGCTATGATAACTTCTTTATTGCTTAATTTTATTATAGTATTAGTACTATTTAATGGTGGTACATATAGAAAAGGGTTAGAGGAATTGTCATTTGATAGTGCTTTTACTAATTTTATTATTCAAAACCCTTATTGGGGAGTTGTTACTTTCTCTCTTGTTGCTAGTTTACTTGCTGGATTGGCTGGGTTAATTGGATCTGCATGTAGCCTATTTTTTAAAGATAGAAAATATACTTATTCAGCAACTTTTTTCTTGTGGTTTATCTTTGTGATGTTCGGAGATTCAAGTATGCATCTCTTTCAACCCTTTTCTGAATATGGTTTAGATGATTTACTGCCAACTTTTTTTACAATTACGATTTCGTACTTAATAATAAGTGCTGCTGTTGTTCTGTATGAAGGAAAAAAGAATGAACAGATTTAATCCTTTTATATTTATTTTAGTACTGTTTATAATATCAGTTGCATGGTTTACTCAAAATAACAGTTATATATTAATGTATTATAATGACGGATACAGTAGCGTAGAAGGTTTAAGAGAATTATTTTATTATATGAACAGTAGCGCGTCAGGATATAGCTCAATCCAAAACTATTCCTTAGTCTTGTTGTTTCCCTTTTTGTTGGTGTTACAACATTTTTTTAAACAGCAAAATATATCCGAGATCCTACGGTTCAAATATAGAGGCAGGGTTTATCTAAAAGAACTTCAATATGTATTCTGGGCAGCTCTTATAATCTCCTTAATGCACACATTGGTAAATATAACAGGAAGTTTTATCTTTTTTAATGTGGAACTAGTTATAGGAACTAAGATGATAGAGTATTCATTTTTAAACGCATTGGGGTTAACTTTGTTTTATTTCTTTGTTGGATTAATTTTCTGTATAATTCAACACTTTATTAAATCAGAATCTGTGTCTATGTTAGCTACATTACTTATGATCGGTGGACTTTTTTTTGTCTCTAAAATGTTAATACCTAATTATTGGACTCCTTTAAGAGACCTTACTATTATGACAAGATTATTTGAAGGTGAGACAGACATACTCGGGATTGGATGGATTTACCTGAAACAAATTATTATTATCGTTATCTTCTATTTACTAGGTTCAATATCCTCTGGAAGAAGGGACTTTATAAGTGAAACGTAATTTAGGTACAATGGTTATTGCTTCTTTTGTCTTTCAATACTTGTTTTATTATAATGCCAATATTTTAAATGGACTTCAGTTTTTAAAGGGAGTACCTATCACTGACTCATTTTCTACTGAAGCAATGTATTTAATGGCTTGGTATTTCCCTATATTTTTTATACTCATGTTCTTCTCAGGATATACAAAAAAAAATTTTGTTTCACAAGGTATTGCTTTTATAGTTAGAAATGAGAGTAAATTTAAGTTAAGTATGAAAGGTCTAATAAAAGTATCAATGTTAACCTTGCTATTAGTTCTTTTTCAAAGCACAATTTACTTGTTTAATTATCCAATCGAGAAAGTTGAGTATAACACTCTGATATTATCATTAGTGATCTATTATCTTTTTTTACTATGTGCGGTATCAGTACTATCTTATCTTGATCTATACATGCCTAGTCAGATTTCGTTTATTTCAGTAAATGTACTTATATTAGCAGGTACGTTAGTCTCAAAATTCTATAATCAAAGTTACAAATATCTTGATTACTTTAATATTATTTCTAATAGTATGGGTTATAGAAATGGCCTTGGGGGTAATTCTAGTTATAATTTTTTGAACCCACTAATAGTTATCTTCATAACTATTAGCATGATTATTTTTATTCAAATTTTGAGTTGGTTTAAGGTGAAAAAAATGGATATTATTTGAAAACAGAGAGGTTATATTATGATTAAAATCGAGAATCTCAATAAAAGTTTAAAAAACAATTATGTGTTAAAGAATATAAATGTAAACTTTGATAAAGGTAAAATATACGGTTTATTTGGAAAGAATGGCTCAGGAAAAACTATGCTATTACGAGCGATATCAGGATTAATAGTACCGACAGAAGGAAAAATTACAATAGATAATCAAGTACTGCACGAACATGTGTCTTTCCCAGGTAGTTGTGGAATAATTATTGAAAACATGTCATTGCTACCACAATATACTGGATTTGATAACTTATCTATTTTAGCAAAAATTAAACAAGTAGCAAACCGTGAAGATATTGTCAAAGCTCTTGAAAGAGTTGGCCTAGATTCTCAATCTAATTTAAAAGTTAAAAAATATTCTTTAGGTATGAGACAGAGATTGAATATTGCGCAGGCTATATTTGAAAAGCCTGACTTGATTCTCTTAGATGAACCAACAAATGCAATAGATGACGAGGGTGTCGAACTAATTCATAAAATTTTGCAGGAGGAAAGAGATAGAGGTGCTACTATAATAATTGCGTCACATTTAAAACAAGATATTGAACCACTCTGTGATATTTCATTAACAATGAGAAATGGAGAGTTAATTAAAGATGTCATCTAAAAAAATAGTATTTTTAATTATTTGTTCTGTTGCTATCTTTTTAATGGCTGCACCATATATTAGAACAATTTTTTTAGAAAAAGAAGAGCTTTTACTAAAGGCAGGGGTGTATGAAGTAGGGAAAGATTTAGCTAAAGGTATTTATGATATTGAAGCAAAAGACGATGTAATCCTTCAAGGTAAATCATATTATAAAGGTGGATTAGCAAAAGCAATTCCTTTTCAAGAAGGTGAATTTATAAATATTGAAGATGGATCAGTATTGATTACTAAAGCAAAATTAGATAAATTAGATACGGCTAGAAATGAAGAATATATAATTAGGAATTCTGGTTTTTATTACGTTGGAGAACAAATAGAACCAGGTAGATATTTACTTACCTTTTCAGATAAAGTAACTGAAATTCCTTTTGTACAGACTATCGATAAAAATAGAGAAGTTATTCAAACTTTCGATTTAGTAAAGTATCGAGAGGTTAATATTGAGTTGACTGATACGATGATATTACAAATTGAAAAGACTCTTTTTGAAGAGATTGAGAGTTTAAATATTACTTTAAAAAAGTTGGACAGTTAGCTTCAAAGTAAGCGTTAAATAGTCTTCACTTACAAAAAGATTAGCCCCGTCAAGCGAACCTTAAAACCGTCTAGCATGGCACATCATATATAGAAAATATTTTAGAACGCCGAAAGAGCAGCACTTTGGTTAAAGTGCTGCTCTTTCGAATACTCTCACCTATATATACAAGGAGCAACAGCGATATTCAACAATTGTTAACAATAGGTAAGCCTTTAAATCCATTCCAGCTTTCTTTTAGTTATTAGATCGTTCTACCTTTTCAAGCCTACATTCCATTCGATATTGATTTAGTTTGTTGGTTATCTTCTTACTCAAATCAAAATTTTGTATTTCTGATACAAGTGTTTCATTATCTTTGGTGTGTACAACTCTTTATCAAAGCTACAAAATCAGACATAAGTATCAGCAACTGAACCTAAAATACAAAAGAGGCTGTATTTGGCAAGAGAAAAATGTATAAAACGGCAAACCTTTTTGTAAGGCCACTTACCAACATAACTTTGTTAAACTATTACAACTCTCTTAATGCTAGTGACTCCTTCATTCGGTTACTATCACCCCCAAATAATACTAAGTGGGAGTGATGGATTAAGCGGTCTACTACCGCTTCGGTTAGGATAGGATCGCCAAATACATGATTCCACTGTCCAAATTGAAGGTTTGTGGTGATAATAATACTTCTTTTCTCATAACACAGTGAGATTACTTGGAAAAGCAGCTCAGCTCCCTGCTTATGTAAAGGTATATATCCGAGTTCATCGAGTATCAATAAGTCTAGCTTCTCAATCCTCTTAAACAATTTAGTTAGTGTCCCTTTTTCATTGGCATCCAGTAGTTCATTTGCAAGTGAGGCAATGGTATAGAACTTCACTCGCTTGCCATACTTATGTATGGCATTGATTCCAATGAGTGTGGATAGATATGTTTTCCCGGCACCAACGCCACCGTAAAAAACCATATTCTCCTTTGTATCAATAAACTCGCCATCTAAAAGGTACTGTTGGCTCAACCCTTGTCCTAACTGGATATCTTGCCAATTGAAAGGTTTGCCAGATGCGTTTGGCAACGTTGCCGCCTTTAGTAAAAGATTAATCTTCCTTTCCTCACGTTGTTCTATTTCTTTCTCAAATAGAGTTAATAAATAGTCTTGAGGATCCTTCGGATCTAGTTTGTGAAAATTTTCTCGTATCCAACTGAGCTTTAAACGTTTGGCATATTCCTGAATCTTTTCTTGCATCATCCCTGCCTCCTTTTCAAGGTAAAGAAGGCATCATATTGGTTCATTCCGCGTTCCGCTAATGGCATTGCCGGAACACTACTTTTCAGCTTAAGAGTTGGTCTATGACCACGGCCATGAACCAGTTGATGAAAGACTTGCTTGATAGTTTCTGAAGATGGGTGACAACTCTCAGAAGCGATCTCTAAAGCCTCTGTAGCTATTTCTAAACGGTTACTTTTTAATATTGTCGATAATAAAAGTAATGCTTTTTTCTTTTCTTCAACCGTACATTCATCCAAATATTTTTGCCATGCTTCTGGAAGCTGACTATAAAATGTCGTGTACTTTAAAGCTGTTGGTCTCTTGGCCATGAGAGATAGATAAGGTTGCCAAATCATTGATTTAGTTTCTTCTCCATATAGCCGTTCATGACTTACGATTACTTCATAATTATCCGCAAGGATATCAATGCGGTTGTAGGTAACACCCACTAATACTCGTTGATTTGCATAACGCGGGGAAGTGGAATACCTTTTCGAATCTACAAGTACATAACCATACTTATCCGCCTTCAAAGTCTCAATACGCATTCCTGAGTATTCTTTAGCTGGTAGGTAGAGTAATGCTTCCCTATCTTCCTCAAACAATCTAGCAATCTCATTCTTCTTTTCGTAGTGTGAACGAAATCTATCATTCTCTACTTCAAGCCATAATTCTTTGTTTAACTTTTCAATTTGATAAACAGGTCGTTCTGGTAAAAAGAAGTTATTTCGTACATACTTAACCATTGCCTCTACATGACCTTTTTCATTTCCAGCGCCAGGATTACAAAACTCGTACTGAAAACCGTAATGTAAGGCGAACCTTTCAAAGCCTTCTGTTAGTTCTCGCTTACCTTGAGGAAGGATTTTTTTAACTGCTGGAGATAAGTTATCAAAACGTATTCTCTTTGGTACACCTTCTAAGTGGGTAAAGAATCGTTTTAGTCCTTCTAGGAAACAATCCTGATTTTGAGATTCAAAAACTTGAACTAAGAATGCATTACTGTACGGAAAGGAAAGAACGAGATACGGAAGGTCAATCACCTTACCATTCCTTTTAAACGGCGCCTCCCCAAAGTCTACTTGAGCATCACCAGGTCTTGCCTCTAACGGAATCGCAGCACCTTCGCTTTCGTCTAATAATTCCTTTTTACGTTTAGACACATACGCCCTTACAGTTCGGTCGGAGCCTTTAAAATTTATGTCTACATCGTCTACAAGCATTTGCCATATACGTTTGGCAGTCCTTCGGTATTTCTTTTTCTTCTTCATATCTTCTTTCAACCATTGATCGATGATATCCTTAACGGGGTCCATTACTGGTGCCGGTTGTGGCTTTACCCTCTTCGTTTCCGGTTGAAATTCCTCTAGGTCGGCATACTTCTTAACTGTTCTAACATCCTTATTCGTTCTTCTAGCAACATCCGAATAGGAATAACCTTTCGTGTTTACTTCTTGTCTGATATAATTAATTTCGGTCACTTCTAACATCTCCTAAAACTACCTCCTGCCAGTATTGGGTCCAACAGGAAGTGTATTGAATTTTTGAGATGTTAGCAAGTGGCTTTTTTTGTGTAGGTGCCCTTCGGGCACCTACACAAAAGGGCTGCCATACCCTACATATTTATAATGCCATAAACAAAGAGGCTTCTCATTAGTTTGTTCAACTATGAGAAGCCTCTACTTCTTTACCTATGTTAGCATTTTGTTAGCAAGCGGGGTATAACCCCTTATTTACAAAGGGTTTAAGGGGCAGATTACATCATGCCGCCCGTAAGCTTTGAGTGTGTAATATCGTTAACGAGAGGTGCGAAAAGCGCGGTAAATCAACGTTTTGGATATTATTTACTGAAACATCTTTAACGGTGATTTACCGTTTTTTATGGGATTGCGTTAGCAAAATGTTAGCATTCAAATACGTTTAGATCCGCATTTTATCTCCAATTCCAATAAATGCTCAAAACGTCTAATACCCTATCGTATTAAAAAATGATTTTTATATTTGATTATTTAAAACTTCCTCTTCTAAGTAGGGGGAGAATATTAACTCTTTAATTGTTGTTAAGCCGCTGTCTTCTCTTATAAATTCAAACTGCTTAAATTCATTTCCAAAAAAACTGAATTTCCTTCTAAACAAGCCCGCAACATCTGGATTTGCAGTTGTAAAAATAATTTGAGTTCCTCTTAATGCTAATTCTCTAATAATATCTAATAAATTTAATAAATGTAAATCATCCATATTTGCAACTGGTTCATCTAACAAAAGGACTTTAGGAGCATTCTGAGCAGCAAGAAAGTGTGTAAACATAACGGCAAGTGCTAAAGAAACCCTCTGACCTGTACTCATTTGATGTGCCTTTGATTTACTTTTACCTTTCTCCCTTATTGCTATAATTCCCGTTTCGTCAAATTCGAGAGATGCGAACTCTTTTGGGGCGTGTATGGATTTAAATAGATACTCAATTTTTGTTAAATTGTTTTTTATAAAAGTTTGTACAAACTCCTCATGTTTTGGTAAACCACTCAAAACACCAATCGCATTCTGACAATCTATAATATTTTTACCTATAATACTTTGTTTAGATCTTAATTTTTTTAGTTGCTCCAAATATCCTTCTACACTATGTGAGTGATTTAAATAATTTATAGCCTTTTTTAGATTATCTCTTAGCAATTTAACATCATCTAGCCAAATAAATAATTCTGTATTATCATTTATTTGAAAGTAGTTAGCTATATTATTTATACTATTTATGGCATCCTTAATTATCTTAATTCTCTCATGTTTTTTCTTTTTATCGTTAACATAGTTATCGATAACATTCTTCACTTTAATTAGCTCAGCATTAGATCCCATCAAGCTTTCATTTAAGATATCTAAATTAGCCTTATTTATTCTTAATTTATTATTATAGGTTTCCTCTAACTCTAATAGAAATACTTCATAATTTTCTGGTATATTTTTTTCTTTAAAGTTATTATAAAACTTATCTCTATTTAAGAAATACCTACTGTTTTTTATGGCTATATTATTGAATCCCTCATCCTCAATATTTTCTACCATTTCAATCAATCTATTTCTTTTAGTCTGTAATTCACTTTTTTGATTAAGAAAATCTAATACAGCGTAGAAAGAACCTTCAATACTAATGTCTTCATTATCAACTCTAAAAATAGTGTTGAAACATTCAATGATGGCATTTTTTACTCTTTCTTTTTTGTATGCATTTTCTAATTGCTTATTATAATTGATTAACGTTTGATTTAATTTATTTCTATCTTTTACCCAGTTGGCTACTATATTTTCTTTTTTTGTGAAGTGATTCAATTTATTAATGTTTTTTACCAATTCATCATGATCATTATGTTGAATCCCACATAGTGGGCAGTTATCAGTTTCTCCTTCTTGTTCAAGGTATTCAAGACCAAGGTTCTTAATTTTTATTTGTAACTCTTGTACTTCTCCAATATATTTTTTATAGTCATGTATTTTTGAATTAATATAATTGATATTTTCCTCAGTTTCTGATTTTTTTTCTTCTAAAAGATCGACATTATCCTCAATGATATAATTAGATATGTCATTTATTTCTTTAATTTCAGGCCAGTTCTTACTAATCATGTTAATTTTACTTAATTGTTCTTCCACTTTATTTAAATCATCAATTAGTGATTCTCTTTTTTGTACGGTTCCTTGATTATATATGATTTTCCTATTTTCCAACCAATTTTGTCTACTACTTTCTATTTCGTCTAACAATCTATGTAAATTTGTATTGTCATCATTTGTGTTTTGGATCTCATCTTGAATATTTATTATCTTTTTTTCTATATTTTTAAATTCACTTTCACTATCTATAATTTTTTGGTCCAGTATTTCTCTCTGCTCAATGAGATTACTTAATTGATAATTTATTGACGATACGGTCAGTTTATTAAACTGAGTACTAAATTCTTCAATATATTTTATTGGGTATTCTAAATAACCTAGTATCTCATTGACTTTCCTTAGAGTTTCCTCGTTAATTTTATTTTTTACTTCATATAAATTCTCTCTAAGTAAAGCTTTTCTAAAACTATTAATAAAATAATTATCATTTATGGGATTAGAGTTTTTAAAGTTTTCAATTTGAGAATTAAGGTTATTAATTTTATTTTCAATTTCAATATCTTCGTTTATTAATTTTTTATTTCTTGTCTCAAATCCTTTCATATATCTAAGCCAATTCTTTTGCATTTTTACAATATGGTCACCAAAAATAAGTTGAGAAAACCTATTTAAATAAGGATTTTCTGTATCCTCTTCTGTCTCTTCTAATGCAAATCTATATGGTTTATCAGCATCAAAATAGTTAAATAAAGAAAAGTTTTTATTTAATGTTGCTTTTCCTCTTCCAATTGGTGTGCCATACCACATACTATCTAGCTTCTTATTTTCTATTGTGGGTCTTTGAGATCTAAATTCCAAATCACCATAATTTGTGAGACAAAACACTTTTACATCACTATTAATTTCTTCTTTGAATAATTTTGAACGGCTGTTTTCACCAGTTAAGGCTAATTCGATTGTTTCTAGGAGTGAGGTTTTACCTGTTCCATTTGCTCCATGTAACAAATTCACCTGAACTGGTTTAAGTATTTTTTCCCCACTAAAACATGGTCTATTTAGCTGAGCAATGTCCACTAATGAAATGCTATTAACAATGGGAGTATTCATTTCATTTTGATTTTGAACTTCTTCTAGGACTACCCAGTTTTCATCATTAAATTTTTGAGTTTCTAAGAATATGTCTATATTTTTTTCTTGATAATTTTGTGTCAAACAACCTGACAAATTACTTTTATTAAGCTCCTCAAACCAAATATTCTCTGGGCTAATATTATAATTGACTTTTGAAGTATTATCGCTTGTTTCTTTATAAATATTACCATTAAGAAAACCTTGTAGCTCAGCCTCGTTATAGATTAACTTTCTTGCAAAGTTCGTATCTTTCTCAATCTCCCTGATTGGTATATTTTTAAGTGTTTCTTTCTCTTTAACTAGAAGTATTAAATAAATATTCCACCTAATATCATTTTTGTAATTAAAAAAAACATCAGAGATAAGCTCTCTTTGAAATTCTTTAAAAATGTCTATATTATTGTTGAATAATACTTCTGATACACTTTCCGTAACCTCTAATATAAAATAGTCAGAAAAATCTCTAAACTGAACTTCTGCAGACCTTTTGAAATGTATATAATTATAA
Source organism: Alkalihalobacillus sp. LMS39 (assembly GCF_022812285.1). Taxonomy (NCBI): domain Bacteria; kingdom Bacillati; phylum Bacillota; class Bacilli; order Caryophanales; family Bacillaceae; genus Alkalihalobacillus; species Alkalihalobacillus sp. LMS39. Next base: position 302,800 of record NZ_CP093300.1, on the reverse strand, counting down.
GGATTATCTTTAAAGTAAATACAATCATTTTTCAATAAAGAATAGCCATGCTCTTTTATTAATTTATCTATATTCAACTTTCTCCCTCCAGTTATTTAGTATTTCGTATATCTGCCAAATTTTTAGTAAAGTTAGGATTCTGAATTTCACTTTCATTTAAATGTTTATCGTAAAAAATATAACCTTGTTTCCCAAGTGGTTCATAGTACACAATTATTTGATTCCTAAGTCGCTTACTTAATTTTGCTGATAACTTTGAAACAATCTTTTCTATTTTGTTTTCTCTTTTTTCATTGGTTATGACCACTAAGCACTCTGGATATCTAATTTCAATATCTTCAAATGGTTTAAGATTATATACCATACTTCCATTATCAGGGAAATCATCATCTACAGTAAATGTATGATTCTCTTTCAAGTAAGAAAGGGCATCAGGAATGTTACCTTTTTTCAAATTATCAACCAGTATTAGAAACAAATGGAGTTTCCCAAACCTTTCATCATCAGATTCTTCATCTGATCCTACTATCATTCTAGAAACCAACTCATTATCATTAGTTTTTATTTCTCCTTCTTCAAAATGACCGAAGCAAGATCCAAAAAAGAAGTCACTTTGATCAGGATTTTTTGTTAAAGCTTGAATAGGAAACAAATATCTATCTTCCAATTTCCCTAACTCACCTATTAAAACATCGTCGTTAAATAGAGAATTTGAATTCTCTAACCATTTGCTTGAATAATCAAAGGTACTTATCATTACTGGTTCATAACCATGTGCAGCAGGCCCCTGTGCATCACCAGTATCGCTTTTATTTATTGAATAATATTTTATATTTTCCTTTCTTTCACAATACCAATACTCATTTATTCCGTCATAGGCAAAAAAATATCCCAAATTCAGATTCCTAAGCCGTAACCTTCTATTGTCACCTTGCAAGTTTTTATTGTGCCTTTTATAAAATGTAGACCATGGTTTATTGAAATAAACTTGAGTTCCCTTTACCTTAGTTTTACTTGCCCAATTAAGAGTAATAATTCTGTTAGTATTTCCTGTATTATCTAGGATCTCTCTTCTGAACGTTGTAAAAAATTTATTTCTAGGATTCTCATTTAATTGTGGATGGAAAATTGTAATGTTACCAGATACATTTTCCAATATATGTTCTGCTTTTATATGTAGGACATCAGCACAAATAATAGAAAGAAATTTATTCGAGGAATTCTTATCATCAAACACAAAGACTGTATTTCCTAAACTTAAATCACTTGCTTCCAAGTCTCTCCATTTATCAAGCATATTTCCTGTTTTTATTTGTGGTAAGATATACAATTCAGCATTAGATATAAAAAAATAGATTAGAGGACTTACAAAGTTTTTTTCCTCTTTTAAATTATTTACAGCATCCCAAATCACATTAATTTTTTCATGTCTTTCCCACTCATTTAGGTAATTTTTAAAAATACTAATATTTTCACCTTGAGTACCAAAACAAAATAAAGAGCCTGTTTTAGGCCAAAGAGATTCATCCATAACTAATCTTTTTAAACCTTCATAAGGAAAAGAGTATTCTGGTGTAAGAGCTAGATCCGGATTTTTTTCCTTAACTATCTCCAAAAACTCCAATGCTTTATTAAGAAAATCGTCACTAGTTATCTGAACACCGCTGTATGAACTCACATCTATTTCTCCTTCACACTGCCACTGCAAAACCTTTATAGCACTAGAAGAAGCGTTTGTTATATTTAAATTCACATTTTCTATCAAACTCGTAACGTTTGTAAATTCCACCATTTATAAAAGCACTCCTGATAAATAATATATTATATCTATATTTTACCAAACGTTTGTGTTATTGTATGTCATTTTCAGACAAATTTTTCGTCCATAACAAAGGACAAATAAAGAAAGGTGACCCAGTAGAAGAGCTATTTTACATAAAGAGTCTAATCAATCGTTTTTTTAAAATTGTTTAGACTCTTTAATATCCTTTAAATTAATTTTCATATTAAAATTTTTAAAAATTATCGTATGTCATCTGCAATTCCTACTTACTAATGAGCAATTACAACATTTTTTGGGGCTTACTAATTTATCGTTCCTTAATTTCTAGTAAACTATTAGGTCGATTGGATTTTCTTTATTTTTCCTCGGTCATCGGAGTTACTATGATGCTCAAACCAAACTCCTCATAATCCCACATCTTAGTCCATGCATAAGTTCCTTCTGGTAAAATAAACTCTCTTTCCTCTAAATGTTTGATTGGCTCTTTTTTAGTAATACATCCATGAAAAGTTGCAGGATGAATTTTTACTAACCTACCGGTGTCATTAAAAAACACAAATTTCATTGAAGTAGCACTCCTTCTATTCATTAAATTTCCTAGCCTTGCAAAGCTTCTTTTAAACCCAATATTAACTGATATTTCCTTTCTTTTATCCGCTAACAATATTATCCAGTAAAAATTAATAATATACATACGGCCATTGTGTTTTTATTTTTTGAGATAATAGGTATAATATTTTTTTTAATTGAACATTATAGAGTTGTTAGTGCAATTTGTATGTCAAAGGAAAGAAGAAGTGCCTATGTGCATTTCTTCTTTTTCTTTCAAAAAATTTTTTCTTATTACCATATCTGTTATTAAAATGAGAGAAATCCCAAGATATAATGATTCCTGATTAACCGGTTAATTCAAAATTTAATAAATAACCAAACAAGCGAAGTCCGCAGGTTACATGATGTTATCTATTTAGATAACCATGCCCTACGGACTTTTTTGTTTATTTCGGAGGTTTTCGAATGGAAGAAAGGAAACGGAAAAGATTAGATCCTCAGTGGATTAATAAAGTATTAGATTGTTGTGAAGAAATAGGTGTTTCCAAGGCTACTATAGAGCGATTTAATCATTACTACGCCAAACGAAGGAGGGGTGACCATGCAAAATCTTCTCTTATTACTTCAAGAACTAAAAGTACCAAACATTGAGACAAAGATTATGATCGTACCAAATGATAAGAATAAAACACAAGAAGATACTTACCAGTTGCAACTAGATATAGATATTAGTAAAAACAGCAACTAGTATAAATTTCTTCACTCCCGTCAATGATTTTAAGTAATTGCTGATGGGAGGTATGTTTATGTCACGAAAACCAGTAGTCAAGGTAACGTTTAATGAAGAATTACAAATAGAATCCTATTATTTTCTTAAACGTTTAATTGAGAAAATGTTGATTGAACAGTTGGATTTAGATCCCAAAATGAAGGGGCTGCTGCTGATGAGTAGCAAACAAATTATTGAAAAGGAGTAAGTTATTATTATGGAAATACCACAATATATTGATGCAAAGAAATTGCATGATGAATTTGTTATCGTCTATAGTCGTGTGAGTTCTGCTAATCAGGATATTCAAAAACAAATTCTGTTAGCAGAAGCTTATGTAAATAATCATAACTATGAAAAGGAATCTGTTATTTGGTTAAAAGACAATGACGTATCTGCGAACAAACTTTCAATGGATGAGCGGCCTGCTTTGCAGGAGCTGCGATTATTGTTAAAGCAAGGATTAATAAAAACCATTATTGTTTATAGTCGAGATAGGTTAGCACGAAACTTTTATGAATATGTAGCGCTTGTAAAAGAATTCTATCAATACGAGGTAAATGTAATTTTCACCTCAACTAAGCAACCTCCATTTTCAAAAAAACTTTCTATCGAAGCTTTGTATGGTATTTTTGCACAAGCTGAAGGACAGAGTATCATTGGAAGACGGGGTGATACGAATAAACAATACCCTTCTAAAATCTTCGGATTTAAAAAAATTGGTAAAAAGAAGGATACGAAATACGTTCCAGATGGCAACGTTGAAAAAGATTTAAAATCATTTCTTCTTGCCATTAAACAAGTGGAAAATGCTGAAAGTTTGTTTAAAATCCTTTTGACCTACAAAAAAATTCTAAAAAATAAAAAATATGATGATTTACTAAGGTATTTGCAAAATCCATTTTATGCGGGCCAGATGGAAACACCATATGGATATGAAAAGCTTCATCATGTCCAGCCAATTATTTCACTAGATGATTTCCACGCTACCCAGTTAATATTGAAAAGGTTAAAAAATGAGATATTTAATGCCATTTCCCTTGCAAGTAGTCATGGTCTCATCATTCCTCACTGTAGCATATGTAAAAAAGTGATGACCTTTAGATCATCAGAGTTAGGAAAAAGCAGTTATTATGTCTGCAAAAATAAACATCCAGAAATAATGGTACCTGTTGATGTATTTAACAACTTAATTAGTAGTCACTTAAAAGATGTACTTGGCTCAATATCTATTGATAAATTAAAAATCGATTTACTAGTTTATTTAAGGCAGCTTCAGAATGATTTTGAACAAAACCTCATAATTATAAACCGGCAATTAAATAACGTTCACAAGGAGCTGACTGCCAACTATTCAGCTCAAACAAATACAAAGTTGGATAAATTAGTACAGTCTTCTAGAAGATTTAAAGAAATCATCAAAGAAATTCACATTGCTATTATTAAAATTGAAGAGGCCCGTAAAGGGATAAATGACCATATTGGAATGATTAAAGAAAGTATGGTCATGGAAATACAAGAGTACGATTTGTATTATCTATGCAATTTGTTTTTTTCAAAAATTGAAGTCAATAATACTTCACTCATTTACCATGTAACATTTGGTAAGTACATTGATAAAGGTGATTCTTATGAGCTTCGAGCATAAATACGTCTACCTCGTTAATGATATGTTCTTAGTTACAGATCGTCCACGTCCAAAATATGAGCAAGTCAATTTGCCATGTAACATCTATAAGGACCCGATAAAAGTAATGACTGGCTATGTGCGGTGGTCAGATGATAGCCAAACGCTAGGGCATTCACTTGAAATACAAGAGTCAGTGATTATTTCTAGAGCAAAATTAGAGGGCTATCAAGTTGTAGTGTTATTTATTGATGAAGCAACCTCTGCCTATCACACACCCGCACAAAAACGTAAAATCATGCTTAACATGAAACACTATGTTTTAAGCAATTCAAATGTCACAGCAGTAATTTTTTATGAAGAATCCCGTGTAACAAGGTTAATCGAGGATTTTGTCCTAAATATCCTTGGACCAATTAAGTCAGCACGACCAAATTTTATTGTGTACTCAACTCAAATAGATGGTGAATGGGACGAAAATAACCCATATGTTCAAGCTAAACTTGCATATGCACATGAAGAAGTCGTTAATAAGTCTCAAAGGGGCTACGATTATCATAAAAGTGTTATTAAGGACTCTCATAATCCACAACGCCCCGGCTCACGTAACCCATTTGGGTATGATAAGACGACATTAAAAAATGATGAAATTGAACCCAATGAGTACTCGGTTTTAGTAATTTTCATTTTTTATCTTTATAGCTTTGGTTATAGTGATAAGAAAATTGCTAAGTTATTAGATAAAGCTTCAATCCCTCCACCGTCCGTTGATGCAAAAGGGTGGTCAGATTCAAGTATTCGGTACATTCTGTCCAATTATTGGTATATTGGGGATTTAGCATGGTTCGCTCGAACAAGTTATCATATAAGCAAAAAGAAACCGATAAATGAGATCGAATTATTCAAAAATCATCACGAGGCACTCATAGGACCAAATTTATGGAACATCACTCAATTTTTTCGTGAATTTAAACAAGACAAAGACCGAATGAATAGTCCATTTATATTGCGTCATATTGTTTTTTGCGAAACCTGTGGAGAAAAGCTAGTTGCCAAGAATGCAACTCCTGCCAAATCAACAAAAAAATATAATTATTATCGTTGTCCAGAATGCAAGAATAAAATCAAAATGGAAGATTTACACCAGATTATTATAAGCGATTTTTCATCCCGTTGGACGAGAGAACTAAAGCATTATTTAGATAAAGCAAAAAAGATTCTTCTTGCTTGGAAGAGTACTTTGAATGCAATGCTTCCAAATTCGAGAGAAAAACTAGAAACTTTAAAATACGATTTAAGTATGATCAAAGAAAATCACAAATATTATCCTGAATTAAAAGAGAGCTTTGAATTACAAATAGAGGCTATTGAAACTCAGAAACAACAATACCTTACTGTTAAAGAAGAAATTGATTACCAACTCAAAGACAATATGCTATACGAATTATTAGGCCGATTTAAACAAGATATTTCATCTTACACGTTTGAAGAACAGCGCTCACTATTACTGCTAGCAGTCGCAAAAATCACGATAAACTTTGAAGCTAATAATCAAACAACAATCGGATATCGCCTCACACCATTTGTAGATATAGAAAATGTGATAAATTCTCTTGATGAAGAATCCGCCTAGCTGCTGTTTTAAAACAGCAGTTTTTTTATGATCTGTAGTGCTCACTTTGCCGAAAGAAAATCGCTACTACTGCTCACATAACCGAAACATTTAATGGTTTCGTCTTAACCTATACCTTTAAAATAGTACAAACCCCTTGATATCAAGGCTTTCCACCACTATTTATTCGGCAAAGTACTTATCGAGCGATACGTCGATGCTTATTTTACCGAAATGGTTATTATCTTTATGCCCACTTTGCCGAAGTATTATACTCCATACCTTTAAGAGCATCTGATCTATAAAGATGAATTATTTAAGGCCTTCACTTTCATTTTTTCCAGATCTTCATTTAGTTCCAATTGGTGAATCTTCCTATGACAATTAGGACATAACGCAACAACATTATCGATTGTATCGCTTCCTCCTTTAGATAAATAGTTAATATGGTGAACCTCTAAGAATGGAACTCCATATTTATCTTTAAAGGGGGCTTCCTTATCACACAATTGGCAAATCCCTTGCGAAACTCTTCTTGCAAATTCTTTTATGTAGATGTTTCTATTATAGGATGTAGATATGGATTTGTTATGTTTATTGAACTTATTTGGCTGCCGATTAGCCATTTCCTTTAGTTCCTTTAATGACATTTTCTCAAAATACTCACTTTTCATTTCTTGAAATTCATCAATTAGACTCAGCACATGTTTCAATATATAAGGCCTGTAATTTTCTCTCCAATATTCTTGATCCCTCTTTATCTTCCATAAAGAATCATAATTACTGGCCCATGATTCCGTCAAATCTATTCCATAATCTTTTGCTTCTTTAATTATCTTTAGAGCCTCTTCTTTGGAGTTTGATAATAATATCTGTTGAACAAATAGAACACTATATCTACGGCGAGTTTTTTGTAATATCTTGTCTTTTAAAATCTTACAGTCTTCATAGTCTTCAATAAAGTGTATCAATGTGCCGTTAAAAAATTTGAAAGGTGGGTTAAAATTGTGTTCATTTAATTTATTGTAAAACATCTTAACTTGGTCATAATCTTCTAAAAAATAAACCATTACATTTAGATCTTGTATTGAAGGTCTTTTCTTCTTCTTTTTCATAAGATCTAAATATAATAGTATTTCAGATAGATTGATTGTAATTTCCATAGAAATCACCCTTTCTCCTTAAAAAGATTTCATTATATAAAAGTAGGACTATCAATACTCATGATAGCCCCAACTTTTACAAATCCATCCTAACCCCAAAATTTTTCAACCATTCTTTCCGTCTCTCGTAATCAGGCATAACAGATGAGAGTAGGTCCCAAAATTCTTGTGAGTGATTCATATGATACAGGTGACACATCTCATGAACAACGATGTAATCAATCACATGAGACGGTGCCATTGCACAACGCCAATTAAACAAAAGTTCGTTCTTTGAAGTGCAGCTCGCCCAGCGCTTTTGTTGTTCCTTCACTTTTATATCATTTGGTTTTTTCTTAAAGAAATGCTGAAAGTAGTTAATTTTCTCTGATACTTTCTCTAGGGTTTTCTCTCTATACCATTTTTCTAATGATGTTCTTAATGGTTCTTGGCTCTTTGTAGGAGTAGTTATGAGAAATTTACCTTGATAGAGCTTTACAGTTGGTTCCTTTATGCTCTCATCAATTATTAGTTGTAAAGAATAATTGCGTCCCATATACATAAAGGACTCTCCATTTACTAGTTCTCTGTTAATCTTTTGGAATTCCATATCCTTAAACAGAAATAATTTTTGTACAATCCACTGTGCCTTCTTTTTTACCTTTTGTTCAATTATTTCCTCTGGAGTGTTTAGCGGGGCCACAACACTAACAATATTCGGTGCCTCCACACTAATTTCCAACGATTTTCGTTCACGAAATTCTACTGAGTATTCAATTGTTTTTGTACCATATTCAATAGAACGAATCATTTTTTTCTACCTCTTATTCTCTTGTTGCAAAATGTTTTTTCGCTAGTTGTAGAAGAGGGCCGACTAATTGCTTTCTTACTTCAAGTTTTATTTGCTTGAAATATTTTGTTGTTAACATCATAAAGATGGAACGTTCAATGTCAGCTGTCTTAGATGGATTTGTTGTCCAATCAATTACCCATGTATTTGCAACAATATCAGCCACATTTTGTGCCATTTCTTTTGAAAGGTCAATAATATCTTGGCTAATGTATAATTCAGATGCCTCTTTTGCATGACCCGCTTTGGATACCTCTTCAGGGTCAAGAAGATGCTTCTTAATTACTTCAAAGAATGCAAATTCTTTTCTTGATAATCCAAGTGCTTCTGCTTCTTCAGTCTCACCTGCTTTAACATCCTTATTAATAAATTCTTCTAATTGCTTCTTTCTCTCTTCCCAATTGTTCCTAGTTTCATCAAGAATCTGCTGGAGTTTTTCTAATAAAGAAGTGTAATACACTGGATTGTCATCCATCTTTAGACTTATTACATGTTTTACAGCGTGTTCCATACTAGAAGCAATAGCCTCGTCTGACTTTAGAGTTTCTAGCTTCGTTTGGTAATCTTGATCAAAAAGAGTAATTGGCTTTATCCACTGTTGGACACCGTGTGATGTTAAGTGTTCATTTATGATTTTCCGAACCTTTTCCCCACAATCAGCTATATCTAACTTTGTTTCTGGCTCAAATCTAGCCTTTGCAGCAGCTCGGATGTAAGAAAGCCATTTCAAATCGTTTGTATTGTCAGTCGAGACATGACCGGGCATGAGTTGTTCCATTGTACCAGCAAAGCGCTTGTAAGCAAGTTCGAATTCAGCTCTTTTGTCTTCAGGTTCTAATTGCTTAACTAATTGGTCAAGGTTATCCTTTTCAATTCCCTTAAACATCCCCATAACCGCTTCTCGATAAGAAAGCATTTGTTTATGAACTCCATCTAAAGACTCCATTGGTTCGCCCAAGTCTTCTTTATCAAATATCTTTAAAGCTTCCTCAAGATGATTTGAAATACCATAGTAATCTACGACATAGCCACATTTCTTTTTGTCCCCAAATGTCCGGTTTACACGGGCAATAGCTTGTAATAGATTATGCTCTTTTAATGGCCTATCTAAGTACATCACTTGCTCAATAGGAGCATCAAACCCTGTTAGTAACATATCTTTGACTATAATAAAGCACAATTTATTCTCGGAAATGGGCTTCGTAAATTTATTTATGATATCTTCCTGTTCAGCCTTCGTTGTAAAATGCTCTTTCAAGTGAGGCGGATCATTTAGATTCCCTGAAAAGATTACTTTAACCTCTAATTCCTCACCCATGATATCTTTCATGTGTTTATTCAATGCATTATAGTACTTAACTACTGCTTCACGAGAAACACATACTATTTGCGCTTTAAAACCGTTCGGATATATATATTCCTTGTAATGCTGAAGCATATCCTTGGCAATATCATCAATTCTTTCATCTGCCTCGACGATAGCTTTCTTATTAGCATATTTTTGTTTAATGGCTTCTTTTTCTTCATCTGTTCTGTCATCAAAAGCTTGATCAAACAATTGTTCTAAGGTATCAGCCTTTACTTGAAGGTCTGGCCTTCTTCCTTCATAAACAATACGAACGGTGGCACCATCATTTACAGCTTCTTGAATGCCATATTTATCAATATAGGACCCAAAAGTACGAGGTGTTGACTTGTCTTCTTTCTCTATCGGAGTGCCTGTAAAACCTATAAATGCTGCATTGGGTAAAGCATGACGCATATTACGTGCATATCCTTTATATTGACTACGATGGGCCTCATCAGCCATGACAATAACGTTTGATTTTAAGGTAAGAACAGGAAACTCTTTTTCAAGATACAAACCAGATTGTTGAGTTGCATCTTTTAAAACTTCCTGCTCTTCTTCATCACTTTGAAACTTGTGTATCGTTGTCATAATGATTTGCGGTTGTGCATTTGATAGGAGTTCTTTCATGGTACTGACTTTATCCGCTCGAACTGGAGTAGTGATAGTCGATAAAGTTCTAAGGAATGTTTGGAAAATCTGCTTATCTAAATCAACACGATCAGTTACAACAACGATAGTTGCATCCGATAACTCTTGTAACCTTCTTATTTTCCTAGCAAGAAGAACCATAGTGAGTGATTTACCTGAACCTTGTGTATGCCAAATGACACCTCCACGAGAAACTGAATCTCGTCCATACACTAAGCGATCAAGAGCTTTATTTACAGCACGAAATTGTTGATAGCGGCTAATCTTCTTTATTTTTCTAGAAGACGTTGTATCAACCTCAAATAATAGGAAGTTTTGTAGAATATCTAATAAGTTATGCTTCTCTAATAACCCTTGAAGGAATACATTTTGACCGTTATTTCCAACGTCTTCTATTTGCTCTTTTTTGTATGGATAAGGATCTTTCCATTCAACATAGTGAGTGTACTGAGAGCTAATCGTTCCAACATAAGCTCTATATTTATTTAAAATACCAGTAAAAAAATTGGTGTAAAATAAGCGAGGTGCGCCTTCAATCCGCTCTGAATCTCTCAAATCCATGTATCTTCGTAATTGATCAAAGGCTGCCTTCTTACCGATATTCTCATTTTTTCCTTTTTCTAAGAAAGGAGACTTACATTCCAAAACAACGACTGGAATACCATTTATGAAAATAATGATATCAGGGATAATTTTTTCGTTTGGTCCTTGGATAACAAACTGCCTAGTCACTAAAAACTCATTGTTCTCAACATTGGTCCAATCAATAAATTTCACTGTGTGATAACTCTTTTTGCCTGACCCATCTATGTCTTGGTCAACTGCATAGTTTAAGTTAACAATAGCATCATAGATACGTTCATTAATCTCTAACAAGTTTGTACCGAGCTGTTCTGCTCTTGATAAAAAACGCACTGCTTTATTTAAATTTGATTCATCAATCCATGGATTTAACCGTTTAATTGCATTTTCCAATCGATGTAAGAGTATTACCTCATTCAACGATTCACGTTCATTTTTTTCTGGAGTTAACATTTCCCCATGAATAAACTTATATAGTAGCTTGTCTTGTAGATAATCTATGGCTGGCAATTCAACAAGCGTCTCTTCATTTCCTAGATAAGTAGCCATAATATCCCCCGCTAAATATTCACTCGAATTTTACCTTTTAACAGTTGTTTTGCTAAGCCATTTTTCATATTTTGAAGTTGGCTTTTAATATTTAAGTAGTGATTAATTTGATTATCTATCTCAAAAATAATCGAGGCAATCTTCTGTTGTTCTTCCAAACTAGGTAAAGGTAATTTAAGATTTCTAATTGTCTTTAATGAAAGATTTTTTATGGTAGTCCCTGTTAATTCAGATTGAAAATACTTCTGAACTCTATAAGACTCCAATGCATACATCAGAAATAATTCGGAAACCTCTTCTTTATTTACATTAATATAGGCAACACTCTTACCAAGAAGTACTTGTTCACCTTTATAAATTGCTGTATTTCCAATAGTACCATTGATTGATATTAAAACTGAATCATTCACTAAATGATTAGGATGTTTTTCAAGCTCTCTCCTTGATATTCTTTTAGCATTTCCCAATTTGCCGATTCGATGACTCACTAAGTTATTCCCATTAATAAATGCTACATCTCCATTTTCAGAGTATTCAGGAGTTGAATGGACACCATCTCCAATTTTAATTGTTATATCACTCAATAGTCTTACTTCCCAATCTAATGGAATATCACCAACTTCAGTCTTTTTAAACTCTTTGTTCCCAATACCTTCTTTCATTAACTTTTGAACTAGTCCATTTTTTAAAACTATAGTTTTTTCAATTAAAAAATCTGTTTCTTCTATTTGCCTATCAAATGTTGAAAGGATATTTGCAATTTCCTTTTGTTCATTAAGAGGGGGACAGTAAAACTTAACGGCACTAATATTAGATGCACTTAAACTCGGTACTCCAGTAGCTTCATTATATCTGTACCAGTTTATATTTTGGAATAAATAGTACATAAATTTCGGCACTACTAAATTAGTATCAATATCAGTATAAAAAAGTGTATCTATTGTCCAAAAGGGCCTATCCATATATTGCGGTCTATCAATTGTTCCTTTTCTTCCAATAAGAACAGACTCTTTATCAAAAAGAGGTTTATTCGCCCATCCTATTATTCCTCCGGTACCCAATATTGGAATATCACTATTATCTACTTCAATATTTTTTTGTGACTTCCCATACTTTACTTCTAGTACATCCCCTATCCTTTTTTCTTGCCAACCTTCTAGGGGAACTTCATTCTCTTTTAATTCCATAAAAATCACACCCTATATTTCATCGAGACCTAGTTCTCGTAAGTAATTATTTAACTTTGCTTCTGTCTTAGAAAATTCCTTTTTAATTTCCTTCAAATCATTAATTACACCACTAATATCAATTTCTTCCTCTTCCTCAGAAGTATCTATATACCGGCTAATATTTAAATTATATTCATTATCCTTAATAGTATTTATATCCACAATTGCAGCATACTTTTCAATATCTATAAATTCATTAAATGTAACAACAATTTTCTCTATATCTTCTTCACGGAGTTTGTTCTTATTTCCATCCTTTATAAATTCTTGACTAGCATCTATAAACAAGACTTTATTTCTGCGTTCAAAAGGCTTGTTTTTATTAATAATGATTAGAGCAGCAGGAATAGTTGTCCCATAAAAGACATTCGAAGGTAGACCTATAACTGCTTCAACAAGATCATCTATTAAGTATCCTTGACGAATCTTCCCTTCTGCCCCCCCACGAAATAAGACTCCATGTGGGACAACTGTGCCTAATTTACCTTTTTGATTCAAACTCGCTACCATATGGGATACAAATCCTAAATCTCCATATGATTTCGGAGGAACACCGTATGAGAAACGATTATATGGATCATTTTCTGCTTCTTCAACACCCCAATTTTTAAGTGAGAATGGCGGATTGGCTAAAATAACATCAAACGTTTTTAATACTCCACCTTCTGTATGCATCGGAGTACGGATTGTATCACCTTTACGAATATCTGCCCCTCTAGCGAAGTGAAACAGCATATTCATTTTACAAATTGCCCATGTACTGAGGTTAATCTCCTGTCCAAATAAGGAAACATTTCGTTCATTTCCACCATTCTCTTTAATGTAATGCATAGATTCAATTAACATACCACCACTACCAACTGTTGGATCGTAAATTCGATCTCCTTCTTGTGGTTTCAAAATATTTACTAATACTTTTACTACTTCACGAGGTGTATAGAACTCGCCACCTTTAGTACCACCATCATCGGCAAATTGCTTAATTAAATATTGATAAGCATCCCCTAAGACATCAGGGTTCTCTAGGTTTTCATATGCTAAATTGTGTTTATCGAATAATAGCAATAGCTGTGATAACTTTTTATCTGGTACACGTTCCTTGTCGTTATAGTTAGCAGTAGTTAAAACGCCTATTAATTCTGCGTTTTTTGGCTCATCTTCAATAGCTTTAAATGCCTTATCTAATTCTGGGCCAATATTTAAGGTAAGGTTCTTTAGCTTGTCCCAACGTGCAGCTGGTGGTACAAAGAATGTTTCATACATGGTCGGTTCTTCTAGTAACATCTCAACTTCTTCTTCATCCATTCCTTGGGAAACAAACTCTATTTTCTTGGTATCTCTTTCTATTGAGAATTGATCGTTCATACGCTTTAAGAACATTAATCCGAATATGTAGTCTTTATAAACAGCTGCATTCAATTCTCCCCGAAGAATATCTGCAGCATCCCATAACGTTTTTTCTAATTCTTGCAGTGTTAACTTACTCATTTAATTCATCCCTTCAATTAAAACAGTCTTACCTTACAATATATCACATTTTCCCAGCAGATTTTTTAGAACTATATAGCATATTAGGTGAATCTGATTAATTTCCTATAATTTTTTTACTTTTTTTCAAATTGCTATTCGAACGAAAAGATTTACCGGTTATCATGTTTCAGAATTTAATTATAGGAGCATTCCTGTAATAAAGAAATTTGAAGTTTGAAACAAAAAGAGCCCTCTTGGTATGATACGAGGTGTCCGAAGCTGCGCAGCACAAGGACCCTTAATTGATACCCAAGGAGGACTCATTCATGAATTATACTCAAAATCAGAAAATCTCGCAAATCACACCAAAGACTCTCATTATCGGCATTGATGTGGCAAAAGACAAACACGTTGCACGTGCTCAAGATGATCGAGGATTTGAATTTGGCAAGCGCCTTATCTTTGATAATAGTTTTCACGGTTTTGTCACTCTACTAAGTTGGGCAGAGAGACATATGAAAAGCCATTATAAAGATCACGTCATCTATGGTGTCGAACCAACTGGCCACTTTTGGCTAAATCTAGCCTATTACTTAAAGGCACAAAACATTGATATTGTCCTAGTCAATCCAATGCATGTGAAGAAGAGTAAAGAGCTCGATGATAATTCTCCGACCAAAAATGATACGAAAGACGCGCGTGTAATCGCGCAGTTGATTAAGGATGGCAGATACTCCGTACCAAACCTCTTAGAAGGCATATACGCTGAACTAAGAGAAGGCGTCAAATTAAGAGATCAGCTCATCAAACAACTTATTACTATCGAAGGTCGGATTCAAAATCACATTCAGCGGTACTTTCCTGAATTCTTCAACGTATTTGGTGATTGGGAAGGAAAAGCGGCTCAATGTACGTTGAAGCTGTTTCCGTTTCCAGGAGATATCGCTCAGATGTCACCAGAAGAAGTCTTACAAAGTTGGAAGCCATTTGTCCAAAGAGGGGTTGGCATTAAACGAGCTACTAAGCTCGTCGAAACCGCACAAAAGAGCATTGGCATCAAGATTGGTTTAACCTTTGCCAAACGTGAAATTCAAAGTCTGCTTGACCAACACGAACTCTTTAAAACCCAACTCGCAGAGTTGGATGAGGAGTTAGAATCGTTGGTTCTTACCATTCCTGGAGCCGATGAAATGATCGCAATACCAGGATTAGGGCCCGTGACAGTCGCAACGTTCTTCGCTGAAGTTGGTGACATTAGAAATTACAAGCATCCCCAACAAGTCGTTAACTTAGCGGGTATGTCTTTGAAAGAACACAGTTCAGGTAAGTATAAAGGGCAATCAAGGATTACAAAGAGAGGTCGAAAACGACTACGCAAAGCCTTATATTTAGCGATTCGACCGCTCGTTGCCCACAATCCAACATTCAAAGCCCTACATCATCATTATACTCATCGCCCTGAACGCCCACTGAAAAAACAGCAGTCGTTAATTGCATTGTGTTGTAAATTATTACGCGTTTTATTTGTGATTGGACAGAAACAATGTCCTTTTGATCCATCGAAATTAATGCAAGGTTTGTCTCAATCCGAAGGACTTGAGGCAGCTTAATTTAATCAAAACTAGTATTATCAGTAATGTCAAACACCAATAGTGCAGAGTCGGAGCATATTTATTCCGTTCGGGCAGAGACCCCGCATAGGAGCTTATTCGACCTCCACCTCATGGATACGCAGGACGAAGGAATGTATGGAGAACCATCCGGAGAGACATGGGAGGGTGAGCGGCCATGAGTGTCGTGGAGATTAGGAGCACGGTCATACTATTTTTTCCAAACTCATCCAGTTCGGACGTTAGGATGGACCACTATCTGTAAATATTATTAAGCCCTACCACTCTCATCCAACGATTCTTTTGTCTTTACTATTGGTTGGTTTTAAAATCCTGAGATATCAAGAGCATTTAAGAGAAATTTTTACTTTATAGAGGGAGGAAATAAATATTGAAAAAATCCAAAGAATATTCTACTTGGGAATCGCTACCCGATACTCTGACAGCAATGCACATCTCACAATTTCTTGGTATTTCCAGAAGAAGAGTTTATGAATTGTTTCAAATACAAGCGGATAAGGGTGGGATTCCTCATTTTCGAATTGGAGCTTCTAAGAGAGTGGAAAAGGAAGACTTTAGACAGTGGGTTACACAAATGAAGGAGAGAAATAGGATAATCATCAACTAAATTTATTTTTAAGAAAGAGGGGAATATTATGAAAGGTCATTACTATAAAAGAGACTGCAAGTGCGAAGTTGAGGATTGTACTTGCAAGTGGACATATGTTGTTGACAATGGGATTAACCCTAAAACTGGTAGAAGGCGTCAGAAATCCAAGGGAGGTTTCAGCACCAAACATGAGGCTCAAATGGCTGCATCTGCCTTCTTAACTGAAGTAAAAGAAGGGAATGTAGTTAAAATAGACATTAAATTTAAAGATTTTATTCAAGACTGGTTGGAATATTATATTGATAGAAATGCACCAAAGCCCGGAACCATCGACAATAGGCTATATAGTATAAATAAATTAATGCCATTCTTTGCCCATCTAAAGCTAAAAGATATTACTGAAGATATATATCAGGATGCATTGCATACTTTAAAGAGCCAAAATCTAACCAGAAATACATTAGAAGGTATTCATACTACTGGGAAAATGATCTTTAATTTTGCAACTAGTAAAAAGGTTATTGAAACAAACCCAACAGAGCAGGCATACATTAGAAAAGATCAAAAAACCATCATTGAAGATGATGTGGAAGAACTTCCTAATTTCTTCGAAAGAAATGAGCTTCTGATGTTTTTGGATACCGTTAATGAAAAAGGTCTATATATGGATGAAGTCATTTTTACTACATTAGCCTATACAGGTATTCGTGTGGGAGAATTGGTAGCACTTCAATGGAAAGATATTGATTTTAAAAAACACACAATCCGAATTACAAAAACGTACTATAACAAGAAAAATAATACTCGGAACTATCAACTGGTTCCACCAAAAACATTAAAGTCACGTCGTATTGTTTCAGTGGATGAAATTGTAATTAACGCACTTAAAAAGCACAAATTAGAGCAGGAAGCATTAATTAGGCATTTTGGAGACAGATACTCTGACTATGGGTATATTTTTGCTAACTTTAATCGTTATCCGGGCTATCCTGTCTTAATCAAATTAGTTGAAACAAGGATGACAAGGATACTCAAGTTGGGAGAATTGAATAAAGGCCTTACTCCACACTCACTTCGCCATACACATACATCCCTACTTGCACAAGCTGGGGCAACTCTGGAAGAAATCATGGATCGGTTAGGCCATTTTGATGAAGAGGTGACTAGAAAAGTATATCTTCATTTCACAACAGAAGTGAAAAGAGCTGCTTGTGATAAATTTAGTAAGTTATTACAGAGGTGATTATAGTTATTCTTTGAAAGCAAAATGTATTCATTTCGCTTTCACCTTACATATACAGTTAATATTTTCTCCATAATTAAAACTAACATTTGATCAATTGTTATACTAATCCCTTTGATAGCTCTACAATTCTTTTAATATCTTCATATTCTGCTTTATCAAGAATATCTATCTCATTATTAGTAGCTAATAAAATTTGGTCTCTACATTTAGTTATTCTTTGAATCATTGGATGTATATTTAAACTAGTCAGGTTAACAAAGTCATACAGATCTTCTATACATGTAGGTAACTTATATCCCTTATTACTACTGGCAATTAATAACCCATTATCCCGTAACTTAGATACAATATTAGATCTAAAGTAATGGATGTTGATCTTTTGGTTTCTAATAGCATTGAGGTTATCAAGAATTTCATGTGTATATATATATTCATTTGGATTTTGGTACGTTTTTAATAACAAAAACTTCAGAAAATCAACTCTGTCCTTTTCATCAATATCTTCAATATTGCTAGACTTATCTATATATTGGTAAGCCAAGTTGACAGCCTGTTTTAAAATCACTTCATCATATGGCGTTTTATTTTCACTTTTTGATGTATCAACCAAAAAATTTCTATAGTCCTTTGGCCAATATTCTAACCTAATAATGTGTTTTTCTAAGATCTTATAAAAAGTCTGATATTCATCTGAAAGTTGGTTTTTATCATATCCCTTAGCGATTGTCCCCGCCAGTAGATCAGCTAATTGAATAAGGATATTAGACTTACTATTATTAAATCCGAAACTAGAGAAGTTAAATAAATCGGGGATACTCTTCCGTTTCACATACGCTTTAAACTCTTCCATGAACTCTTTATTTCCATATTCATCCGCAACAAGCTCTAGTTGGTCAAAAGTTTTAAATAAATCATCATATAATTGTCTATTTAAAAATTTGAAAAAAGACTTCTTAAAACGAATTCCCGCGTTTTCATTTATTTTCCTTTTATCTATAACATAAGCAAAAATGTGGAAAGGCAGACCTTTTAGCTCATTTAGAATCAAACTTCTTCTCTTATGGTTGTTTCTGATTTTACTGGACTTCATTTCACCAGCCTGAAAATACTTCTGCCTTATATATTCTACTTTTTCCTCTAATATCTCTTTATTAGAACCTTTAACAAGAATAGCAACAATTATAAAATGTGTTGAGACGTCATTTTTCTCGAAATCAAAGCCATAGTTCCCATATTCATCTACAAAAGCAAATTGAACATCGTTCACCAGCTATTCACTCCAACTTATAGTAATAATTATTATGACTAATTTCTACAAATTGTTCTCATTCACCTCCTAATTTTAGGAATTAATTATAACAACTAGACAATTGGACATACCAATTCATAAACAATATAGCTACATTCTCTTTTAGTAGCTCTTGGAAGGAATTGTTCTTTTTTATATTGGACATAATGGAAATTCAGTAACAAATCCATTAAGAAAGTGAGGTTTTTTAATGAAATGAAAGGACATTTTTACCGGCGAAACTGTACTTGCAAGAAGAAAAAATGCATATGTGGTTCAAAGTGGGCTTTCACAATTGATATAGGATTAGATCCAATCACTGGGAAGAGAAAGCAGAAGGTAAAAAGCGGCTTTAATACTAAGCAAGAAGCTGAAGAATTTGCTACCA
Organism: Alkalihalobacillus sp. LMS39; assembly: GCF_022812285.1. NCBI lineage: Bacteria > Bacillati > Bacillota > Bacilli > Caryophanales > Bacillaceae > Alkalihalobacillus > Alkalihalobacillus sp. LMS39. Next base: position 283,494 of record NZ_CP093300.1, on the reverse strand, counting down.
CTCTAATTCATGAATTAAACCAAGGAACATATTTAGAGGAAACAGATAAAACTTTTAGCGACTTTGCAAAAGAGTGGCTTCCCGTTTATAGCGAAGCAAAAGATGTAAAGCCCGGAACCATTCGCGTCCGTCTCCACGAAATCGGTAAATTGTTACCCTATTTCGCTCAATTAAAACTAAAAGACATTACGCGAAAAATGTATCAAGATGCTCTAAACGACCTAAAGGAAAAAGGGTATTCTGATAGCACCAGAGAGGGAATTAATAGGACAGGAAGGATGATATTCCGAAAAGCATTAGAACTGGAATTGATTAAAAAAGATCCTACTGAATTCGCCTATGTAAAAAAAGAAAAGAAAACAATTGAACAATTAGAAGAAGAGGAAGTTCCACGATATCTTGAAAAAGAAGAACTTGCTCTGTTTTTAAAAACAGCCAAGGATTACGGTTTGGAGCATGATTACTTGATGTATTTAATTTTAGCCTACACCGGAATAAGGGTTGGTGAACTGGTTGCCCTAAAGTGGAAAGATATAGATTTAATAAACCATACAATTAGCATAAGTAAAACGTATTACAACCCAAAGAATAATGCTTTGGAATATCAGTTAGTCACACCAAAAACGAGAAAATCACGCCGAAAAATCATTGTGGATGAAGATGTAATACATGTATTGACGGATCATAAAAGAGTTCAGGAGAAAGTTATCGAACGTCTAGGGGATGCTTATCATAATAAAGATTTCATATTCGCTAAAATGGAAAGACAATACGGTTATCCTATCGTGGTTAAAAATGTACGAGATCGAATGAAAAGATTGCTTAAAATTGCAAGGCTAAATGAAGATTTAACGCCACATAGTTTAAGACACACGCACACATCACTACTTGCCGAGGCAGGTGTCAGTCTCGAACAAATTATGGACCGTTTAGGTCATACTGACGATCAAATTACGAAAAATGTGTACCTCCACGTAACCCAAGAAATGAAAAAAGAAGCCTCTCAAAAGTTCGCTGAACTCATGAGAAGCCTCCGTTAATTTACCTCAATGTTAGCAAAATGTTAACATCACACTCTCATCTTACATAAAACCCAGTCATACCAAGGGTTTCAGGGGCAGATTACATCATGCCGCCCATTCCACCCATACCGCCCATGCCGCCCATATCAGGCATGCCGCCGCCTTCGTTTTCCTCAGGCTTATCAGCGATAACTGCTTCTGTTGTTAAGAACATGGCAGATACTGATGCAGCATGTTGTAGAGCTGAACGAGTTACTTTCGTTGGGTCAACGATTCCTGTTTCAACCATGTTTACCCATTCGCCAGTTGCAGCGTTGAAACCAACACCAACCGCTTCGCCTTTAAGACGTTCAACGATAACTGAACCTTCAAGACCAGCGTTGTGTGCGATTTGACGAACTGGCTCTTCTAGTGCGCGAAGAACGATGTTCACACCTGTTGCTTCGTCACCATCTACTTCTAGCGCTTGAACAGCTTTAATTACGTTTACAAGTGCTGTTCCTCCACCTGCTACGATACCTTCTTCAACTGCAGCACGAGTTGAGTTAAGCGCATCTTCAATACGTAATTTACGCTCTTTCATTTCTGTTTCAGTAGCAGCACCTACTTTAAGAACGGCTACACCGCCAGCAAGTTTTGCAAGACGCTCTTGTAATTTTTCTTTATCAAACTCAGAAGTTGTTTCTTCCACTTGAGCTTTGATTTGGTTTACGCGAGCAGAGATTTTTTCAGTTTCGCCAGCACCTTCAACAATTGTTGTTGTTTCTTTCGTAACAACGACTTTAGCTGCACGGCCTAATTGTGTGATGTTTGCAGATTTAAGGTCAAGACCTAAATCTTCTGTAATCACTTCTCCACCAGTTAAGATCGCAACGTCTTCAAGCATAGACTTACGACGGTCACCAAATCCAGGAGCTTTTACCGCTACTGCGTTAAATGTTCCACGAAGTTTGTTCACCACTAATGTAGCAAGAGCTTCACCTTCAACATCTTCAGCAATGATTAAGATTGGCTTACCTTGTTGAACAACTTGCTCAAGCACAGGTAATACTTCTTGGATATTTGAAATCTTTTTATCTGTAATTAAGATATAAGGGTTGTCAAGAACAGCTTCCATCTTATCAGAGTCAGTTACCATGTATGGAGAAGCATATCCACGGTCGAATTGCATACCTTCAACCACTTCAAGCTCTGTAGTGAATCCTTTTGATTCTTCAATTGTAATAACACCGTCGTTCCCAACACGGTCCATTGCCTCTGCAATGATTTGACCTACTTCATCGTCAGCAGATGAAATCGCTGCAACTTGGGCAATTGAAGCTTTTCCTTCGATTGGTTTTGAGATTTTTTGTAATTCTTGAACTGCTGTTTGAGTTGCTTTTTCGATTCCTTTACGGATAACCATTGGGTTCGCACCAGAAGTTACGTTTTTCAAACCTTCACGGATCATTGCTTGCGCTAATACCGTTGCTGTTGTTGTACCGTCTCCAGCAATATCATTTGTTTTGCTAGCTACTTCAGCAACAAGCTTCGCACCCATATTTTCGAATGCATCTTCAAGTTCGATTTCTTTTGCGATCGTTACACCATCATTAGTAATTAATGGAGAACCAAATTTTTTCTCAAGAACAACATTACGACCTTTTGGTCCTAATGTAACTTTTACCGCATTCGCAAGAGCATCAACACCACGAAGCATTGAACGACGAGCATCTTCACTAAATTTAATTTCTTTAGCCATTGTTTCAACCTCCTATAATTTCAAATCCGATCTATTTTGTTCCTTACATTATGTGTTTTTGTTCGATTAGCCAATAACAGCTAATATATCGCTTTCGCGTAAAATTAAGTATTCATTTCCTTCATACTTTACTTCTGTACCCGCGTATTTAGAGAAAATAATGCTATCGCCTTCTTTTACTTCAAGCGCTACTTTTTCTCCACTATCTAACACTCGACCAGAACCTACAGCAACAATTTTTCCTTCTTGTGGCTTTTCTTTAGCTGAATCTGGAAGTACGATCCCACTCGCAGTTTTTTCTTCTGACTCGACTAACTCAATAACGACACGATCACCTAATGGCTTTAACAAGGAAAACAACCTCCTTAAAAATTTAGTGTTTTTTACTACCTCCCGCATATGTATAAGGTAGATGGGAGGCGAAATTTGCATTTGTTAGCACTCGATGACTTTGAGTGCTAACACAATTATTATAATAATCATTTCACTTTTAATTTGCAAGACCTTTTCGTAATTTTTTTTCTACTTATCCCATAATTGTATATAAGGACAAAACTAACATGTAATGGATACATAAAACCTTCAATAGATTGTCCATAAACCCTTTATTTCAAACAAAAAACTTTTCGATAATTTATAACAAATCGACAAACAATACAACTGTGATTAAATTTATAAGCATGTCATCAGTAAATAAAAAGCAACTGTGGTAAAATACATAATTGTACTGCATATGAATAGCTAGTTCATAAAAAGGAGTTTTTGCCTTGGAAAAACGTTATTGGTGGGTCTTACTTACATATGTGTTAATGCAGTTTTCTGCTTTTATCGCTGTTCCCTTACTTATTCTACTTGAAGTTCCTAGAGAACAGATTCCTGGTATTTGGTTTATGTTTAGTTTTACAACGGCTTTAATTATCACGATCTTTCTTCTACGAAAAGACATTACAGAACGTCATCTCGTTAGAAATCGCTCAACAAAACTCGAGGCTGTTTTATGGAGCATCATAGGGGTATTCATGGCGTTTGCTGCACAGTATGTCGCCGTCATCATTGAAATGACGTTATTAGGAATTGAACCTGGTTCTGAAAATACCGAACGTATTATTGAACTAGCAAAATCAACTCCTTACTTAATTATTGTCATATCCGTCATTGGTCCAATTTTAGAAGAGATTGTTTTCCGGTTAATTATTTTTGGCTCTCTTTATAAACGGTTTAACTTCTTTATTTCAGCAACAATTAGTTCATTAATTTTTGCAGCTGTTCATTTAGACTTTACACATTTGCTCATTTATATGGCCATGGGCTATACGTTTGCGTTTTTATATGTAAAAACAAAACGAATTCTCGTTCCTATTGTCGCGCATGTGGCGATGAATTCTTTTGTTTCCATCACCCGTGTCGTGTTCGGTGAACAAATAGAGGAACTTCAAAGACAACTTGAACAAATGCAACAAATGCAACAATTTATAGGAGGATTTTTATGAAGCAATCTTCCATTGTTTTTATGGGATTTGTTTATCTTTTCATTGGGTTTTTGTTTATTGTATTAGCCGTACATCGAGTAACAACAGATGGTTGGGTTGGTCTTGCATACTTGTTTATCGGTGTAGCTGCAATGGATATTATGATTGCCATCCGTTATTTTCGAACACGACCACCTACTAGCCAATCAAAATAAGAAAAACGCGTAGCGTCTTTTCTTTCAAGCGAAGTGCGGAGCCCTGCCTGCTTTTGAAGTGAACCCCAAGTGTTCTTCTTGGGGTGAAACGCGCAGGTGCGCAGCCTTCGCTCTTCTTGAATAAGCTTTCTAAGCTTCGCTGCATTTTTTCTTATCTTTTGAAAAAAGCGTACCGTTATTGTTCTTTCAAAAAACGGTACGCTTTTTATATTTTTATAAAGATATTGTATGCTTTTTGTAAATTAAAAGGAAACTCCTATTCCAACAACGAATATTGTTGTAACTACAATTACGGAGGCCCATATATGACATCATCTTCTTTTTCTTATATTAAAATCGCAGCAATTGGTAGTGGATTTTTTGCCATTACGCTTGTTTGGACCATTTATAATACGTTTATGCCTTTAATACTAGGTGAACACATTGACAGTGCAGCCATTCGTGGAGCCATTATGGGGTTAGATAATTTATTGGCAGTGTTGCTCATTCCTGTCATTGGCGCATGGTCTGACCGCATTAAATCTCCACTTGGACAGCGGTTGCCTTTTATCGTCATCGGAATGCCGCTAGCAGCGATTACATTTGTTCTGCTTCCTTTTATGTCCGGCATTGGATTATTTGTCCTATTAGCGATTGATATTATCTTTTTATTAGCGATGACGATATATCGCGCTCCAGTTATTTCGTTAATGCCTGATCATACCCCACCAGAAAAACGGTCTACTGCAAATGGAGTCATTAACTTTATGGGTGGAATCGGAGCGATTATTGCCTTATTTTTATTAGGTCCTCTATTTGATCGAGAAACGTATTTACCTTTTTTAACCGCCGGAATTTTATTAATTTTTGCCTTTTTGTTTTTATTTCGGGCGGCTGACAGAAAACCACCGTATGTTGAAACATCGAATGACCAAAATGAAGAAACTCAAGCTCGAGGAGTCTTACGAAATGGGATTGGAAAGTTATTTTTAGCGAAAAATCGTGGTGCTTTGTTTATTTTAATTGCGATATTTCTATACTTTATCGGATATACCGGTGTCGAGGCGTTATTTTCAATTTATGCAACAGAGCAACTTGGCATGACGGGAGGACAAGCTGGGATAACACTTGGCTTTTTCAGTTTAGCCTTTGTACTTTTTGCTATTCCCGCTGGTTTATTAGGCACTCGTTTTGGGAAAACAACGTTAATGAAAATTGGAGTTGTATTACTTCCTTTCTTTTTCATTCTCATCCCATTTATTGAAGACTTGCTTCTGTTACGAATTGTTTTATTATTTGCAGGTTTCTCCTGGGCTTGTATTAACGTACAAGCGTATGCATTAGTAAGTGATTTAGGTGGCCGGAAACAAATTGGACTGTTAACCGGACTTTATTATTTATTTTCAATGTCGTCTGCCATTGTTGCCCCGGTTATTCTTGGTTCCTTCATGGACTTTGCCGGTCATAGTAGTTTGTTTTTTGCTGCTGCATTTTTTGTTTTTATTGCCTTTTTCTTTTTACATCTTGGCGAAAAACGCTCGAAAGCTCAATTACAAAATCCAGACAATGCTAGTTCATTTTAACTCGTGTTTAATCGCGTAAAGAGCTGCTTGTGTTCGGTCCGCTACTTCTAATTTACTTAATACATTGGATACATGCGTTTTTACGGTTTTCTCTGTAATCACTAAACAATCAGCAATTTCTTTATTGCTTTTGCCATTTAGAATTTCTTTTAATACTTCTTTTTCTCTTGGTGTTAACGACGCCAAGAGATTTTTTTCTTCTGTTTTTCCTGTAACATGAGTGAGCAAATGGGATGTAATTTTCGGATGAATTTGGCTTTCACCGCAAAATACAGCTCGAATTGAGCGAACTAATTCATCCGGGTCAATGTCTTTCAGCTGGTAACCAACAGCGCCTGCTTTAATGGCTGGGATCGCATGGTCTTGGTCAGAAAAACTCGTTAGTATGATGACTTTTGTAGGTAACGCCAGCTCTTTAATTTTCTTCATCGCTTCTATACCATCCATTACCGGCATGGCTAAGTCCATTAAAACGACATCCGGATTATATTCCATTATCCTTTCAATTGCGATCGCCCCGTTTTCTGCTTCTCCCACAACATCAATATCATCTTGAGTTTCAAGAAAAAAACGCAACCCACGCCGAACAACATGATGGTCATCTACAATCAATACTTTCATTTTCACCCAAATCTCTCCTTTATTGAATCGGTAATATAATTTCGATTATTGTGCCTTTATTCAGCTCACTTGTGATTGTCATCGTGCCACCAATTGTTTCAACACGCTCTTTCATTCCTGTTAAGCCAAAGGCACTTCCCGATTGAATCAGTGTACTATCAAACCCTCTACCATAATCTTGAATTGTCACGTACACTTGGCTTTCTTTCATTTCCACTGTGAGAAATAATTTGTTTGTATTTGCATGCTTCTTGCAATTGTTTATCGACTCTTGCCCGACCCTCCACAAACATTCTTCAACTGAACTCGGCAAATCAACAATCCCCTTTATCTCTACTTCCATTGTGAGCTGTTGCAAAAAAGCATAGGATTGCAGAGCACTAACAAGACCATTTTCTAATCCAGAAGGACGAAGTTGCCATATAAGAGCTCTCATCTCTTTTAATGCTTCTTGTGAAAGCTCTTGAATATATTGTAACGAAGGTTGTAGCTTCGGGTCCTGTACTTTTTTTGCTACACCTTTAGCAGTTAAAGATAACGAGAATAAGAGCTGGTTAACCGAATCATGCAAATCACGTGCTAAGCGATTTCTCTCTTGTAACACAGTAAGCTCCTTTGTTTCCATTGCAATTCTTTCATTTTCAATGGCAATGGCCGCGTGATTAGCAAGCTCTTGAATAATCATCTGATCGATGTCATCAAGATGATTGTGTTTAACAAGGAGTACCCCTTTTGTTTTTCCTACAGAAAACAAGGCTTTGAACGGATTCTCAAGTTCCCTCTCATTTTCTTCACCTAATTCGATTACAACTTCTTTCCAACCAAATACTGATTGAATCTCTTTTGTCAGAAAGTCTTTTAATTGAATTTGTTCTTCATGGCTTGAATTTATGGCGACACTAACTTTGCCAAGCTTTTCATATAATTCAGCTCGTTTTTGTTCCGCTTCATATAATTTCACTCGTTTAATCGCTGTCCCTATCTGTAAGGCAACCGCTTCTAACAAGGCAAGTTCTTCATCACTAAACCAATCTTGGTGAGGGGAGGAAATATTTAATAAACCAAACTGTTCTTCACCAGCTTGTAATGGCACTGTGGCATGATGTGTTATTCCTTTTGTATCGCCCCATTTTTGCATGATGGCATTTTCAATTCGTTGGCATTCAATTATATTAATTGCCTTTTCTATTTTTCCATTCCGGAATTGGTCATGACACCAACATCCTCCATGGCATAATGGCTTATTGTCGTTCCAACTTAATCCTGGTGGAACATTATGGCTCGCTGTAAGCTCATACTGTTTTTTTTCATGGAATAAATAGATCCATCCGGCTTCAAACTTCGTCACTTGAAGTAAAGCGACTAAAACCGCTTGAAGCATTTCTTCTAAATGTTGACATTCATTTAACGTTTCAGCAATCGTTTTTAATGTTCGTAACCGTTCAATCCGGTCTTCTCTCGATACGTCTTTCATCTTATCCCCCGTCTCTATCTACCTTATAATGAACTTACCATAAGTTTCGCAATGCCGAAAAGACATTTATAACTTCTCTTTGTTTTTTTTCATCATTGTCAATATCAGTCTGTTTTCTTTGCTTCATTCCTTCCTTTTGATACTTCCAAGCTTCATGATTTATCTTTTCAACTTTCCGTTTATGCTCAATGATTTTTGATTCCATTCCGAAATGATGCATCTCGCCCATCTCCTTTTTTCTTTGTCTTCTTCTTTATCTTAGAAGAATATGGCAATCGTTCCATCTGCTATTGGATTGAATCGTTTCTACTCATCTAGTCTCACTCTTGACGTTTCTTCCTCCATCTAAAGTCGTAGAATAAAAACGCGTAGCATCTTTTCTAGAATAAGCTTTCAAAGCTTCATTGCTATACCAATGTTTTTCTTATCTTTTAAAAAAACCGCCTCATAAAAGGCGGTTACGATACTTGTTTTGTTTTTTTGTTTTCTTCGATTTTTTTCGTTCGAAGAAAATACCCTGCTGGAATAGTAATGGCGGTTAATACGCCTAACACGATAAACCCTTCGTTAATCGCTTGTAAGTTCGCGACTTCCATCGTTTCTGTTGTCGCAAACAATTGGGTTCGTCTCACCTCAAAATAAATAGAAATAAACACAATTCCTAAGGAGGAGCTCATTTGCCTTAATACATTGTTCATCGCCGATCCTCGCGAAACAATATTTTCTGGAATCGAATTCATCCCCGCTGTAGTTGCAGGCATACTCGATAGTCCCATTCCAATTCCTCTAATCACCATGACAAGAACAATAAACCAAACCGATGTCTCAAGACTTAGAAAACCTAACATAAAAGTTGAAATCGTAATAATGATAAGCCCGATTGTCACAACACCAGCTGCTCCTTTTCGGTCAAGAATCCGTCCACCAACTGTCATAAACACACCTGTTAATAACGCCGACGGTAAAAAGACAAGTCCAGTGACAATGGCGTTATACCCATACACATTTTGAAGCAATAACGGAATTAAAAAGATACTCCCAAATAACCCAATCGATGTAATCCCCGAAATAATCACGCTCATCGTGTACGTTGAAACTTTAAAAATCGATAAATCGAGCAATGGCTGCTCTGTCCGATTTTCAATCCGAACAAACCAATACAAACTAAGGCAACCGATAATAAAAAGAGCGATATTTATTGGATTTGTTAAATGCTCAAATGTCGATGTTCTTGCTAAAGCTAGTAAAATCAAGCCCACACCGAATGTAACCGCAATAAATCCTAACCGGTCAAACACAATCTTTTCGTTTTTCTTCGTTTCTTTTAAATACTTAGCGGCAAACACAATGCCTAGAATACCAACGGGAACATTACATAGAAATAAATAATGCCAGCTGGCCGTTTCGATTAATACTCCTCCTAATGTTGGTCCTATCGTTGGGGCCATCATCGCGGAAATTCCCCATACCCCTGTTGCTAGGCCACGTTCCTTTTTCGGGAATACTTCGAAAATAAGGGCCATCGATAACGGCATCATAATTCCGCCACCAACTCCTTGTAGGCCGCGGAAAAAGATAAGAGAAGATAAATTCCAAGAAAGCGATCCTAATATCGAACCGACAACAAAGATGGTTAAGCCAATTAAATAAAGTCGCTTTTTCCCCCATTTATCACCCATAAATCCAGTCAGAGGCATGGTCATCCCCATTGTAACCATAAAAATCGTAATGACCCATCCCGTTGACACCGCATCAGCTTCAAACACAGTCATTAACTGAGGAACTGCAGGATTTAACATACTGTTATTTAAAATCATAGTAAACGAACCGATTAATACTGAAAGAACAACCATCCATTTTTGTGGGATTTTGCTCATATTTTCACCTTACTTTTCCTTTAAATTCAATCCTTCGAAACACGAAATATATAGTTACTATCATATCATGTTCTCATGGAAAAAGGGTACTTATTTGCTTTCGGTTTCACATCCACAAATATTTCTCACTTTTGCGGTCAGAGCAGCCGTTATTTGTGAACATGATACGGTTTTCCGTTTTTTAGCGGCCACAGAAGCGCTTATTCACACAAAAGCAACGCTATTCCTAGCGATATAGTATAATTAACTGCTCCTGTGTCCACCAACGTTCCAAAAGCTAGCATTGTTCACAGATAACGGTTTTCATGGCCGCTTACTTACCATAAACAACAAAATCGCTAACCCGTTAAATTTTATGCTTTCTTATATTCTAAAAAAAGAAAAGGTTCAAACCCACGATTGGATTTGAACCTTTTCTTTTTTAATTATTGAACCGATGAATCATTTTCTTGTTTTTCTAGCGCTGCCTCTGCTTTTTTCGCTTTCCGATACGCAATGTATGAAATCCAAATACTAAACTCATATAACAGCAATAACGGAACAGTCACGAGTAAATGAGAGATTAACTCTGGCGGTGTAATAAAACCCGCGATGACAAGCAAAACAAAATAGGCATACCTTCGAACTTGAGACAGAAACTTTGGTGTAACAATTCCTAATCGTGTTAAAAACATAACAACGACAGGCAATTGAAACAAAAATCCAAAAGGTAATGTAATTTGAAATAAAAATGAAAAGTACTCATTGATTCCATACTGTTCTGTAATGTTTAATTGCTCCGCTAGCCGACCCATAAACTGAATGATAAACGGAAACAAGATAAAGTAGGAAAACGAAATCCCTAACAGAAACAAAAAGAACGAAATAGGGATGTATGACAATGTCACCCTTCGTTCCTTTTCATGTAAGCCAGGGCTAATAAATGCCCAAAGCTGATACAAAATCACAGGGAAAACAAGGAGAACGGCACTTGCAAAGGCGAATGTCATATAAATTCGAATCGGATCGGTTAATTTAAAGGCATTCATTGGTAGTTCTTGAGCTTCAGGAGCACTTTGTAAATACATAATAAGTGGCTTGGCCAAAAACATTCCACCAATCATGGCGACGAAAAAGAAAATCAGGATAATAATAACCCGTTTTCTTAGTTCGCCAATATGGTCAAATAATGACATTTCCCTTTGTTCCATGATTCCTTCATTCCTAACTATTGTTGTTTCTCATCATTATTTTTCTTGTTTGCTTCTTCATCATCAGCTAACCCTTTTGTCGCGTTTTTAAATTCGCGTAAAGTGTTCCCTGCTGCTTTTCCTAATTCAGGTAACTTTTTCGGTCCGAATATGAGTAACGCAACAATCGCGATTAATACTAGACTTCCTCCACCAAGTGGTCCCATTCGAAACACCTCCTCTTATTTCATCTTTTTTATTCCGCTGGATAATGTTTTAAGAAATACGTTAACGCTTGTAGCTCAATGGACAAATCAATATGATGAACACGCACATGGTCTGGTACCGTTAATCGAGCTGGAGTAAAATTTAAGATTCCCTTTATCCCAACCGAAACGAGACGGTCTGCAATTTTTTGTGCAACTTGTGAGGGAACCGTTAAGATAGCGACGGTCACTTCTGGGTCCATCCTCTCTTCAAACTCATCTAAATGATAGATCGGCACATTACCAATTTGTGAACCAACTTTTTCTTCATCAACATCAAACGCCATTACAATTTTCGTATTGTTATTTTTTGAAAAATTATAATGTAAAAACGCTGTGCCAAGATTTCCGACTCCAATTAAAAATACTTTTGTCGTTTCATCTTGATCTAATGTTTTCCGAAAGAACGTAAGCAAATAATTGACATTGTAACCGTAACCCTTTTTGCCAAGGGCACCAAAATAAGAAAAATCTCTCCGTATTGTGGCGGAATCTACTTTTACCGCTTCACTTAACTCAGATGAGGACACCCGCTGTTTTCCAGAAGCATGGAGATTTTCTAAAAATCGATAATACAATGGTAGCCGTTTGGCTGTCGCTTGTGGAATTTTTGTCTGCTCCATATAAGACGCCTCCATCTTCCGCTTCCTATTGTGAATTTGGGTACAAGATACCTACTCATATTGTACACCATTTTTTCTCGACTGCAATCGATTACGTCATGTGTTCATGAAGTTGTTGAATAGTTAGGAATGCGATACACTTAATTTATCCTTAATTTTAAAAATACACGTACTATTATTAGTCAGGAAGGAAAGAAATATGATTTTGTTACAATGCGTTCAATTAACTAAATCGTTTGGTGCTGAACCTATTTTATCGAATATAAAGCTAGAAATACAGTCAAGAGAACGAATAGCTTTAGTTGGGCGGAACGGCGCTGGAAAATCAACATTGTTAAAAATAGTAGCCGGTCAACTCTCCTATGACTCTGGTGAAATTATCATACCAAAACACGTGACGTTTGGATACCTCTCTCAACATTCTGGACTAGAATCTGAACTTTCTATTTGGGACGAAATGCTTCTCGTCTTTGAACCGTTACGAAAAATGGAAAAGCATCTTCGCCAGCTTGAACTGTCAATGGCTGACCCAGATGTTTTAGCCAATGCAACAAAATATGAAAAGCTCTTAGCAGAATATGATCAGCTGCAAGTGAACTTTAAAGACCAAGGTGGGTATCAATACGAAGCAGATATCCGCTCTGTATTAGCGGGCTTACACTTTGATCATCTCGACTACTCTACGAAAATTTCATCGTTAAGTGGAGGACAAAAAACGAGATTAGCGCTTGGTAAACTTCTTTTAACAAAACCACATTTGCTTATTTTGGACGAGCCGACGAACCATCTTGATATCGAAACTTTAACATGGCTTGAACAATATTTATCGAATTATGATGGTGCGGTTTTTATTGTGTCGCATGACCGGTATTTCTTAGATAAAATTGTCAATCAAGTATACGAGCTCTCCCGTACAAAAGCAACAAAGTTTAGTGGAAACTATAGTAATTATCTAGAAGAAAAAGCGAGACGCTTTGAACAAGATGTTAAACAATATGAAAAACAGCAAGATGAAATTGCAAAACTCGAAGACTTTGTACAACGAAATATTGCTAGAGCATCAACAACAAAGCGAGCACAAAGCCGCCGTAAACAGCTAGAACGTATGGATCGAATGGATCGGCCCGCTGGAATGGAAAAGGCAACATCCTTTTCCTTTACAATTGACCGACAAACAGGCAATGAAGTTGTTAAAGCGTCCGACCTTTCTGTGCAATTTGGCGACAAACCCCTTTTTCAAAACATCACGTTTGATATTACTCGTGGTGAAAGTGTTGCTTTAGTCGGTCCAAACGGAATCGGTAAATCGACATTATTAAAAGTGTTAACGGAACAGCTCGAGCCAAAAGAAGGACACTTTCGCTTAGGTAGTAATGTAAAAATCGGCTATTACGACCAAGAACAAGCTAACTTATCTTCAAACAAGCAAGTACTTTATGAGTTATGGGACGACTATCCGCTCACACCTGAAAAAGAAATACGAACCGTGTTAGGAAACTTCCTCTTTAGTGGGGACGATGTGTTAAAAATCGTGTCTGATTTGAGTGGTGGAGAAAAAGCAAGACTGGCCTTAGCTAAATTAATGATGCAAAAAGCAAATTTCTTGATTTTAGATGAGCCGACAAACCACCTTGATTTAGATAGTAAAGAAGTATTGGAATCTGCCTTGCTTGATTATCCGGGAACCATCCTGTTTGTTTCCCATGACCGTTATTTCCTAAATCGATTAGCCACACAAATTATTGAGCTTTCTCCGACAAACGTTACAACATATTTAGGAGATTATGATTATTATGTAGAGAAAAAAGCTGAGATGGCGGAACGAAAAGAATTAGCGAACCAACAAAAAGCAACAACAGCAACAGAAAAAAATGTAAAATCAGATAAAACGGCTTTTCAACAAGATAAAGAGCAAAAACGAAAAGAACGCCAACGGCTACGCCGTATTGAAGAAATTGAAGCTGAGATTGATAAGCTTGAACAGCTTGTAAGTGTAACCGAGGAGTTATTATGTTTACCTGAGACATTTGAAGATGTTGAAAAAGCAAAAAACCTCCAAAACCAGGTTGAAACAACACAAGCACAAATTGAACAACTAATGGAAGAATGGGAACAGCTACAATTAGAGTAAGCTTCTAATTCGGACATCTGTTCCGCTATTTTACTAAATACGAGGATTTAGCGGCAGTTACGGACATCTGTTCCGTTATTGCTGCTTAGTACGCTTCTTTTTGTTCGATTTCGTTCCAATAACGGAACTGATGTCCGAACGGTTGCAAAATCACATGAAATTATCCTATATAACGGATCTAATGTCCGTTACGAGAGTGGAACGATTATTTTTGTTCCACTCTTTCTTTTTCTTCTAACATCCAGTAGTAACTGAGCGCAACTAATAGAAACATCGATGTTGCAGCAGCTACAACTCCAGAGTCATTTAAAACTAATAAGGCGACAGAAGCTACAATGCCTGTTTGTAACACGGTTTTTTCAGCTTTATCACGAACAATTCGCTGTTGGCGCCATAACACAAAGCCGATTAATATGTAACTTGTCACGAATAATTGAGTCCAATTAGAATACTTAAAAATTTTCCAATTCATCGCTAGTTTTCGCTTTATTACATCATAAGCATAGCCGAAATCCCCACTTATCACTCTTTCAAATGCATAACCGATATGCGTTGTTTTTCCTGTCAATTGCAATAAAAACAAAAGAGCAAATGCCGCTACCGCTAGAATAGCTCCACCTAACCACATAAATCGTTTTCGTTTGATTGGCACATATTGAAAAAATAAATACCCACACGCAACACCTGCCGCTAATGTTGCCCCGGCATTTGTCCCTAGATGACTCGCTCCTAACATAAACAAAAGTCCTGCTAACAACAATCCAATTACAGCTGAAGTGTACCATGTTTGTTTTCTAAAGCATGGTGTGAGCAGTAAAAGAACAGAAACAATGTACACACCAGCATATTCATTTCCGATTCCATAATATCTTGCTCCAATTATCGGGTCATATCCTAAATATGACCGTTGCATTAATGGGTTTCCTAATAACAAATCCACAGTTAACACAAACACATGAGCAGCCCCAACTACATATAAAGGCTTTTTCACAAACGTTGTTAACAAATAGCCTGTCACAATCGAAAAAAACGATAATAACCAAAAGTAATAACCAACATCCACAACCGTTAGTAATCGTGGTGTCGTTAAAAACCAAAAAGGAGAGCTGACAGCTGAGACTAATAACACTTTCGCTAGCTTTATCCATAGTCCGTTCGCTGCTTTTCTCCATAGCAATAAACTAATGGCAACTAACAAAATCGTTAATAAGGTGATATAGCTCGATAAAATAACGCCTCTTGATTGAAAAATCGTAAACGCTAGATTAACTTCCTCAAAGACAGTTGTATGGTCATAACCTTCCCTCTTATCCAATTGTAAAGGTTGGCCCATTAAAGAGGACGGTTTCTCAATGTTATACAAACTCAATATCGTCGGAACAATGTCTATATTGGAGACGATCGATTCTTGATTCGTTGTTTCAGAATGCATAGCTAGTGGATACGTCTTTTCTTGTTGCCAAATCCACAAAGGAGCCAGTTGCTTCTTCTCTTTATAGGCATCTTGGTTCATCATAGGGGAAAAAAGAATCACCGTTCGTTCCCCTAGTAGGTGAACAATAAACTGTTCTAACTGGTGCAATGATGTTTCATATTGCTTTTGAAAATGTTCTTCCGTCATTTGCTCTTTTATCGAATATAAACGATGGAAGTCTCCCCATTCGACAACGGTGAACAAGTGGGATTGCTCTTTTTCAAGTTGTTGAATGCTATCCACAATGATATCCCCATCCATTTGATAACTAGCCGGAAACTGTGGATTCCTTATGACACCTTCGACTACCGACCCCTTTGTTACACCTCGTTGGTCCATTGTAAAAAGAGAGCCATATCGTATCTTCTCCCCTTCAATATCACTATGACCAAGCACATATGTTGAAACTCCATGTTGTTTTAATGCTTCCCCAAGAATGGCGACTTCCCCTTGATATGTGGATTGTTTATTTTTATCTACTAGCTTATGAAAATATGGGTGTAGCAAGCTTTCCTGTGGATAGTCCCCTGTCCACTGTGTCATCACATCTGTTGCTAGCATCGTTTCTATTTTTTCTGTGGCTTCATACGCATTCCAGTCTTGAACCCCAACTCCCCGAACACCCATACTTAATGAAACAGCATTATTTAAATAAGAATACGGTCCATCTGGACGGATATTCATCCCGGCAAACGACGCCTGCTGCCAAATGTCCTGATGTTGTCCCCATGTGTATAACCAGGTCGCTTCAACAAATGATAGCTCTGGAACAAGGATGACAACAACACTTTCCTCTTTTGAAGACTGTGCCGTAACATGAAATGAAAATAGAAAAAAAGCAAGAAATGCACAAATCACTATTTTTTTCTTCAACCTGTAGCCCTACCTTTTTGTTTTTATTCTAAAACTATCCACATTATACACATGTTTATCCACACGTTGTGTATTGTTACCATTAGCTTTTTGAAAGTTATTCACATTATCCACAAAGTTATCCACATCTTTTTATAAACAATTGATATGCTTGATTTATTGGGCTTTTTTTAAGTTATCCACTTTTTAATATCCGTTGTGGATAAACTTTTCCACAACGATAAAAAAAACCTCATCTTCTCAGTTTTAACTGAAAAGATGAGGTTTAAACAAGCTTAATGATTTAATTCTAAGCCCGGTTGTCCATTTAATTCATAGGTCGCAAATCTACCTTTTTTTACATAAATGCTTGCTGCAGCCCCGATCATAGCTGCATTATCGGTACAAAGTGACAGTGGTGGAATTACCAATTCAACAGGGTTATCTGCAAAAGATTGCTCTAACTTTTCGCGCAATCCTCGATTTGCAGCGACTCCACCTGCCAGAAGAAACTGCTTAACATTATATTGTTTTACAGCACGAATTGATTTTGTAACAAGCACGTCAATTACACTCGCTTGAAAACTAGCTGCTACATCCTCTTTTTTTAATTCAATTCCACGTTGGTTTGCATTGTGGAGTTGATTAATGACAGCTGATTTCAACCCACTAAAACTAAAATCGTAAGAATTTTGCTCTAACCATGCCCGCGGTAAATCGAGGGTGTCTTCGCCTTCATGGGCAAGACGGTCAATATGAGGACCACCTGGATAAGGAAGCCCTAGAGTGCGCGCCACTTTATCATAAGCTTCACCAACCGCATCATCTCTTGTTTCCCCAATAACTTCAAACACGCCATGTTCAGGCATGTAAACAAGCTCTGTATGACCACCTGACACAACAAGGGTTAAAAGCGGAAATTGTAACTCTGTTACAAGACGGTTCGCATAGATATGCCCTGCAATATGGTGAACACCAATTAAAGGGAGTTGATGGGCAAACGCAACGGCTTTTGCTGCATTAACTCCAATAAGAAGTGCTCCAACTAAACCAGGTCCTTCTGTCACAGCTATCGCATCAAGATCAGAAAATAGACAGTTCGCTTCTTTCATGGCTTGTTCAATTATATAAGTAATTTGCTCAACATGATGCCTTGATGCGATCTCTGGAACAACACCGCCAAAGCGTTTATGGCTTTCAATTTGTGAAGAGACAATATTGGCCAGAATTTCTCTACCATTTTTAATAACCGCTACTGCCGTTTCGTCACAGCTTGTTTCAATTGCTAAAATTAATTCATCCTTCATCTAATACCACCCACATTATTAAGGCATCTTCGAGATTATCCGTATAGTAATTTTTACGAAGACCTCCCATTTTAAACCCTAATTTTTTATAAAGCTTTTGTGCTTTCTTATTGGAAACTCTCACTTCCAAGGTCATCTTTTTTGAGCCGTAAGTTTTAGCTAACTCCATCACATAAAGCAAAAGTGCTTCACCAAACTTCCTGCCTTGATAATCAGAATGAATCGCAATGTTCGTAATATGTGCTTCATCTAACACTAACCAAACTCCACAATACCCAATGATAGTAGTGTCTAGCTCCATAACAACATAATTCGCAAACTGATTGTTTTTTAATTCGTTGACAAACGCTTGTTGGCTCCATGGGACTGTAAAAGCATCATGCTCAACAATCAACACTTGCTCAATGTCTTGAACCGTCATAAAACGAACGGTTGGTTGTTGCTCACTCATTTTCATTCCCCTTCATTTGTTGCGCTTCTAACCATTTTGATTCTGCTTCTGCTAACTGCAAATATGTAGGAGAAAAGAGATGTACATTTGATTCTCCTTCTTCACATGCTCCTAGCAGCGCCAATTCACTTGGTCTTGGATTAAAAAGTGATGGTGGGGCTACAAATACATGTTGTTGTAGTTGTTCTACTAAGCTGCTTTTATGTAATGTCACATCATTACCAATAAATAAAATATCTTGTTTCTTTTCTTTTAATAATGTTGCCCATTCACTCGCTAACAGTAATCGATCTTCTTCTACCTTGATCACATCCATCGTATCTGTTGTTTGGTATAATCCCGTGTAGATTTGTCCTCGTCTTGCATCGTATAAAGGACAGATATAACCAGCAAACCCGCGACCATTTTGTGCTAATACGTGGAGACTTGACACACCTACGACTGGGATGGATAAAGACCATGCCAATGTTTTTGCAGTTGTTACTGCAATTCTCACTCCTGTATATGACCCAGGACCTTGTGCAACAACAATCTTATCAAGCTCTTTTGCTGTAATACCTACTTCTTTCATCAACAGCTCAATGGCAGGCATCAACCGGATCGAATGATTTTTTTTAATATTTGTAATATATTCACCAAGAACTTTATCACCATCGGTTATCGCTACACCCATCACATATGTTGATGTATCTATCGCTAACACTTTCATCGATTTTCAAACTCCTTACATAGTGAGATGTAACGATCGCCAACTGGTGTGAAATGAATGAGGCGTGTATCTACTTCTTCTCCTAATTTCATTACAATAACCAATTTCTCATCCGGCAACATCGCGTCAATTTTACTTGGCCATTCGACGACACTAATTCCTTCACCAGTAAAATATTCTTCAAATCCTAAATCCTCATCTTCACTTTCTAAACGGTACGCATCCATATGATATAGGGGGAATGTCCCTTTATATTCTTTGATAATCGTAAATGTCGGGCTATTAACGACACGGGTAATGCCTAAGCCTTTCGCAACCCCTTTTGTGAAATGAGTTTTCCCTGCCCCTAAATCTCCTTCTAATGTAATAACGTCACCAGGGCGAAGATACCGAGCTAATGCTTGTCCAACTGCCATTGTTTCCTCTGGTGATTGACTTTTATATGTAAAAGTTTCCATGGCATTCCCTTCACAATCACTTTTTAAAATGATTGTATCCTTTCTTATCTACTCTTCTTTTTTTACCATTGTCCATTAAAACTACATCGGCCTCTCCTTCTTGGACATAACCGATTGCAGTTAACATAACTCCTTGATTTTCACATGTATCTTTTAAGCGTTGCCATTCTTTGTGCTGAACAGTCCCAATTAGCTGAAAATCTTCTCCCCCGAATAGAGCGTACTCCAGCTGCTTTTCTCGGCTATAGCCATCTAGCTCTGTTCCTGTTGGAATTTTATCAGCTTCGATGATAAGCGTTACCGCACTCGCTTCCGCAATTTCATGTGCTTCACTTGCCAGCCCATCACTAAT
Source organism: Alkalihalobacillus sp. LMS39 (assembly GCF_022812285.1). Taxonomy (NCBI): domain Bacteria; kingdom Bacillati; phylum Bacillota; class Bacilli; order Caryophanales; family Bacillaceae; genus Alkalihalobacillus; species Alkalihalobacillus sp. LMS39. Next base: position 263,721 of record NZ_CP093300.1, on the reverse strand, counting down.
ATCATTGAGTGCAATCCGTGATTGACTCAAGGTAAAACATCTTCCAGCCTCAATTTGCGGTAATGGCCTTTGATGTTTACGTACGAGAATTTTTTCATTCGATGTAAACTGGCCATGAACACCAAACTCTAATAAAAGCTGTAGTCCTGCCGCAGAATGTCCAACATCTCCTGTTACAAAAACAACATCACCAGGCTTAGCACGACTTCGTAACAGTGCTCTTCCTTTTTCAACGTGACCGATTGCAGTTACCGATATAACTAGTTTATCATCTGTTGATACTGTATCGCCACCAAGCAAATCCATCTTATATGTTTCAGCTAACTGTGACATACCTCTATAAATGTCATCGATTTCATCTTCTGTCCAATGAGAGGGAATAGCAATACTCACTAAATAATAAAGTGGCTCAGCACCCATAGCTGCTAAATCACTAATATTTATCGCCAATGCTTTATAACCAATATGGGCTGGTAATAGCGTATCTTTTCGAAAATGAATGCCTTCAACCATCGTATCCACACAAACCACTTGCTCAAATCCTTGTTCTGCTTCGTAAACCGCCGCATCATCACCAATTCCAACAAGCACGGATCTTTGATTTTTCTTTGCTGGTGTTATTCTCTTTATAAATTCAAATTCATCTTTCATCTAACCACACCTATTTTTATATTGTCCACCCATCTATTCATTGTATAAAAAACAACGACATAAGCCAAGAGACCATTTTGATGTTAGAGAAAAACGCGCAGGTACTGAGCGTTCGCTCTTCTAGAATAAGCTTTCAAAGCATCACTGCTATACCAAATTTTTCTTCCTTATATGTAAAAAAAACCTTAGGATGGGGATCCTAAGGCTTTAACGTATATGTGACTATGTATTGGAATTTGGTTGCGGGGATAGGATTTGAACCTATGACCTTCGGGTTATGAGCCCGACGAGCTACCAGACTGCTCCACCCCGCGACGTTATATAAGTAATGGATGTTGCTTTTGCTTTGAAGACAACTCTTCCTCTTCTCGCTTCGCTACGTTGTATATGCGTCGAGTTTACTCGATGATTTTTCATCGATGTTTCTCTCGTTGCTCCACCCCGCGACGTTATATAGTAATGGATGTTGCTTTTGCTTTGAAGACAACTCTTCCTGTTTTCGCTTTCTAAGCCACAAAAACTATAATAACATATTGTTTTTTAAAAAGCAATGTTTTTTTCTTAATTATAGTATAGTCGGTTGCGGTTTATTTTATTCATTGTTTTTTGAAAATGGATAGGTTTTTTTCCCTATCCATTTAGAAAACATTATTTCTTTATTACTTTTGCGCTGTTGTAATCGCTTTTATCATTTCATCAATTATATCTTTCTCATCTTCAATCCCTACTGATATACGAACTAGCCCACTTGTTATTCCAAGCTTTTGTCGTAACTCATCCGGAACTGTTCGGTGTGATGTTCTTAAAGGATATGTCACAGTTGTTTCTACACCAGCGAGTGTTGGAACAATCCGAATCCAAGAAAGGGATTTAAAATAAGCTTCCACATCTACACCTTCAGCAAGTTCCATGCTCACCATTGCCCCGTTTCCTTTTTCAGAAAGGGTGGTTGGATAATATACTTTAGAAACTTCCTTACACGACTGTAATGCTACTGCTAGTGCTTTAGCATTTTGAGCTTGCCTTTCCATTCGAATACTAATTGTTTTTAATCCTCGACACGCTAACCATGCTTCAAATGGACTTAAGTTACAACCTAAGCTGACAATTTTCGTCTTTGCTTTTTTAATTAGTTCTTCTTTTCCAACAAGGACTCCAGCCGTAACATCACTATGTCCACCAATATATTTTGTAGCACTATGGATAACTAAATCAGCGCCTAATTTAATCGGTTGTATAAAAAGAGGGGTAGCAAACGTATTATCAATCATTGTATACAAATTATGCTTTTTCGCGATGGCGACAACACTCTTAAGATCCTCTACTCGTAGTAATGGGTTACTAACCGATTCAGTATAAAGCAATACTGTATTATCTTTAATACTATTTAGAATTTCCGATTCATTCTCAAAAGAAACAAAACTCACTGTAATCCCAAAGTTGGCCAACTCTACGGCAAACATTTGATATGTCCCTCCATACAAGTCTTCGGAAGCGACAATATGATCGCCAGGTTTCACTACAGCAAGAACACCTGCTAATATTGCAGCCATACCAGAAGAAGCAGCAACACCTGCCTCAGCTTCCTCCAATGACGCTACACCCCTTCCTAAATCATCCGTATTTGGATTTCCAAAACGAGAATATAAATACTCTTTTTCACCCTCATAAAATTTTTCCATATCATCCAAATCAGAAAATGCAAAAGCAGAAGTTTGATAGATTGGTTGCGTTTTACTAACATTTTTCATTTTTTCTTTTTGTGTAAAATGAACCGAGCGCGTATTAAATCCTAACGACATTTGGACTCCACCTTTTTCTAAGTATGCACTTATTGTAACGGCTTCCGAAACTTTTATCAAACTCCAATCTTTCATACCATTACGATTACAAATATATGTAAAATTATTTCCCAGGTATTAAATACCTAGAACATTTGGTTTAACACCTTAGTATTTTCAATAATAAATACATATGGGGAGGATCCCAGGGGTGCCACAGTCCTAACGGACATTTGTTCCGCTATTTTACGAAAAAGTGCTGTTTTCAAGATGCTATCGGACATCTGTTCCGTTATTTGCCCTGAAAGGGCACCAATCACCCCTGATTTCTGATGATGTAACGGAACAGATGTCCGATACGAATGGGAAAAGGCTTGTTTCCTATAAAATAGCGGAATCGATGTCCGAACAAAAAAACACATGACGTCTTTTGACATCATGTGTTTTTCATTGGCTTAGCAACGTCCTACTCTCACAGGGGGAAGCCCCCAACTACCATCGGCGCTGATGAGCTTAACTTCCGTGTTCGGCATGGGAACGGGTGTGACCTCATCGCTATCGTCACTAAACCTATTGAGTTCATCTAATGATTCCCTCAAAACTAGATAGTGTGTGTATTGAATTGTGTCAAAAAGACTTCGCCTTTTTTAAATCTTGGATAAGTCCTCGACCGATTAGTATCTCTCAGCTCCACATGTCGCCATGCTTCCACCCGAGACCTATCAACCTCATCATCTCTAAGGGGTCTTACTGGATTAACTCCATGGGAAATCTCATCTTGAGGGGGGCTTCACGCTTAGATGCTTTCAGCGCTTATCCCGTCCACACGTAGCTACCCAGCTATGCTCCTGGCGGAACAACTGGTACACCAGCGGTGTGTCCATCCCGGTCCTCTCGTACTAAGGACAGCTCCTCTCAAATTTCCTGCGCCCGCGACGGATAGGGACCGAACTGTCTCACGACGTTCTGAACCCAGCTCGCGTACCGCTTTAATGGGCGAACAGCCCAACCCTTGGGACCTACTTCAGCCCCAGGATGCGATGAGCCGACATCGAGGTGCCAAACCTCCCCGTCGATGTGGACTCTTGGGGGAGATAAGCCTGTTATCCCCAGGGTAGCTTTTATCCGTTGAGCGATGGCCCTTCCATGCGGAACCACCGGATCACTAAGCCCGACTTTCGTCCCTGCTCGACTTGTAGGTCTCGCAGTCAAGCTCCCTTATGCCTTTGCACTCTTCGAATGATTTCCAACCATTCTGAGGGAACCTTTGGGCGCCTCCGTTACTGTTTAGGAGGCGACCGCCCCAGTCAAACTGCCCACCTGACACTGTCCCGAAACCGGATTACGGTCTGCGGTTAGAATTTCAATACAGTCAGGGTAGTATCCCACCGACGCCTCCACCGAAGCTGGCGCTCCGGCTTCAAAGGCTCCTACCTATCCTGTACAAACTGTACCAAAATCCAATATCAAGCTACAGTAAAGCTCCATGGGGTCTTTCCGTCCTGTCGCGGGTAACCTGCATCTTCACAGGTAATATAATTTCACCGGGTCTCTCGTTGAGACAGTATCCAAATCGTTACACCATTCGTGCGGGTCGGAACTTACCCGACAAGGAATTTCGCTACCTTAGGACCGTTATAGTTACGGCCGCCGTTTACTGGGGCTTCGATTCAAAGCTTCGCCTTGCGGCTAACCTCTCCTCTTAACCTTCCAGCACCGGGCAGGTGTCAGCCCCTATACTTCGCCTTGCGGCTTCGCAGAGACCTGTGTTTTTGCTAAACAGTCGCTTGGATCTATTCACTGCGGCTCTCTCGGGCTTGCACCCTAACAGAGCACCCCTTCTCCCGAAGTTACGGGGTCATTTTGCCGAGTTCCTTAACGAGAGTTCTCCCGAGCGTCTTAGAATTCTCTTCTCGCCTACCTGTGTCGGTTTACGGTACGGGCACCTCTCACCTCGCTAGAGGCTTTTCTTGGCAGTGGAGGATCGGGAACTTCGCTACTAAATTTCGCTCGCTATCACAGCTCAGCCTTAATGACAAGCGGATTTGCCTACTTGTCAGCCTACCTGCTTAGACGCACATATCCATCAGTGCGCTTACCCTACCTTCCTGCGTCCCCCCATTGCTCAAACGGTGAGGAGGTGGTACAGGAATTTCAACCTGTTGTCCATCGCCTACGCCTTTCGGCCTCGGCTTAGGTCCCGACTTACCCTGAGCGGACGAGCCTTCCTCAGGAAACCTTGGGCTTTCGACGGAGGGGATTCTCACCCCTCTTTTCGCTACTCATACCGGCATTCTCACTTCTACGCGCTCCACCAGTCCTCTCGGTCTGACTTCGCTGCACGCAGAACGCTCCCCTACCACTGTCCGTTAGGACAATCCATAGCTTCGGTGATACGTTTAGCCCCGGTACATTTTCGGCGCAGAGTCACTCGACCAGTGAGCTATTACGCACTCTTTAAATGGTGGCTGCTTCTAAGCCAACATCCTGGTTGTCTGTGCAACTCCACATCCTTTTCCACTTAACGTATACTTTGGGACCTTAGCTGATGGTCTGGGCTGTTTCCCTCTTGACTACGGATCTTAGCACTCGCAGTCTGACTCCCGAGGATAAGTATTTGGCATTCGGAGTTTGACTGAATTCGGTAATCCTGTGGGGACCCCTAGTCCAATCAGTGCTCTACCTCCAATACTCTCACCTCGAGGCTAGCCCTAAAGCTATTTCGGGGAGAACCAGCTATCTCCGAGTTCGATTGGCATTTCACCCCTACCCACACCTCATCCCCGCGTTTTTCAACACGCGTGGGTTCGGGCCTCCATTCAGTGTTACCTGAACTTCACCCTGGACATGGGTAGATCACACGGTTTCGGGTCTACGACCACGTACTATGGCAATGTATTCATTGCCAACACGCCCTATTCAGACTCGCTTTCGCTGCGGCTCCGCCTCATCAGCTTAACCTTGCACGTAATCGTAACTCGCCGGTTCATTCTACAAAAGGCACGCCATCACCCGTAAATGGGCTCTGACTACTTGTAGGCACACGGTTTCAGGATCTCTTTCACTCCCCTCCCGGGGTGCTTTTCACCTTTCCCTCACGGTACTGGTTCACTATCGGTCACTAGGGAGTATTTAGCCTTGGGAGATGGTCCTCCCGGATTCCGACGGGGTTTCACGTGTCCCGCCGTACTCAGGATCCACTCTGGAGAGAACGAAGTTTTGATTACAGGGCTGTTACCTTCTGTGGCCAATCTTTCCAGATCGATTCATCTACTTCGTTCTTTTCTTACTCCGTATAGAGTGTCCTACAACCCCAAGAAGCAAGCTTCTTGGTTTGGGCTGTTTCCGTTTCGCTCGCCGCTACTCAGGAAATCGCATTTGCTTTCTCTTCCTCTGGGTACTTAGATGTTTCAGTTCCCCAGGTCTGCCTTCTCATACCCTATAGATTCAGGTATGGATACCATCCCATTACGGATGGTGGGTTCCCCCATTCGGAAATCTCCGGATCAAAGCTTACTTACAGCTCCCCGAAGCATATCGGTGTTCGTCCCGTCCTTCGTCGGCTCCTAGTGCCAAGGCATCCACCGTGCGCCCTTTCTAACTTAACCATATAGTCATTTGAAAAATGACTAGTTAAAAGGCGGTATGAAGAATTCTTGACTTCTCGGTTTTCATCATTACATCGTAATAATGAACCGATAAAATTCAATACATATACACTATCTAGTTTTCAAAGAACCATTGTTGGAAGTATCACTTCCAACTTGAAGGATAGCTCCTTCAAAACTGAACAGAAAATAAGCACAAGCGTACAAAGTAAACACATAATGTGTTACGTTGCATCGACTAGAGTTAAACTCCATAGAAAGGAGGTGATCCAGCCGCACCTTCCGATACGGCTACCTTGTTACGACTTCACCCCAATCATCTGTCCCACCTTAGGCGGCTGGCTCCAAAAGGTTACCCCACCGACTTCGGGTGTTACAAACTCTCGTGGTGTGACGGGCGGTGTGTACAAGGCCCGGGAACGTATTCACCGCGGCATGCTGATCCGCGATTACTAGCGATTCCGGCTTCATGTAGGCGAGTTGCAGCCTACAATCCGAACTGAGAATGGTTTTATGGGATTGGCTCGACCTCGCGGTTTTGCTGCCCTTTGTACCATCCATTGTAGCACGTGTGTAGCCCAGGTCATAAGGGGCATGATGATTTGACGTCATCCCCACCTTCCTCCGGTTTGTCACCGGCAGTCACCTTAGAGTGCCCAACTAAATGCTGGCAACTAAGATCAAGGGTTGCGCTCGTTGCGGGACTTAACCCAACATCTCACGACACGAGCTGACGACAACCATGCACCACCTGTCACTTTGTCCCCCGAAGGGGAACGCCCTATCTCTAGGGTTGTCAAAGGATGTCAAGACCTGGTAAGGTTCTTCGCGTTGCTTCGAATTAAACCACATGCTCCACCGCTTGTGCGGGCCCCCGTCAATTCCTTTGAGTTTCAACCTTGCGGTCGTACTCCCCAGGCGGAGTGCTTACTGTGTTAACTTCGGCACTAAGGGCATCGAAACCCCTAACACCTAGCACTCATCGTTTACGGCGTGGACTACCAGGGTATCTAATCCTGTTTGCTCCCCACGCTTTCGCGCCTCAGCGTCAGTTACAGACCAGAGAGTCGCCTTCGCCACTGGTGTTCCTCCACATATCTACGCATTTCACCGCTACACGTGGAATTCCACTCTCCTCTTCTGTACTCAAGTCTCCCAGTTTCCAATGACCCTCCCCGGTTGAGCCGGGGGCTTTCACATCAGACTTAAAAGACCGCCTGCGCGCGCTTTACGCCCAATAATTCCGGACAACGCTTGCCACCTACGTATTACCGCGGCTGCTGGCACGTAGTTAGCCGTGGCTTTCTGGTTAGGTACCGTCAAGGTGCCACCCTATTTGAATGGCACTTGTTCTTCCCTAACAACAGAGCTTTACAACCCGAAGGCCTTCATCGCTCACGCGGCGTTGCTCCGTCAGACTTTCGTCCATTGCGGAAGATTCCCTACTGCTGCCTCCCGTAGGAGTCTGGGCCGTGTCTCAGTCCCAGTGTGGCCGATCACCCTCTCAGGTCGGCTACGCATCGTTGCCTTGGTAAGCCGTTACCTTACCAACTAGCTAATGCGCCGCGGGCCCATCCTGTAGTGATAGCCGGAGCCATCTTTTATAATGGAATTATGCAATTCCATTTATTATCCGGTATTAGCACCGATTTCTCGATGTTATCCCAGTCTACAGGGCAGGTTGCCCACGTGTTACTCACCCGTCCGCCGCTAACAATAGGGAGCAAGCTCCCTATTGTCCGCTCGACTTGCATGTATTAGGCACGCCGCCAGCGTTCGTCCTGAGCCAGGATCAAACTCTCCATAAAAGTGTTTGATATAGCTCAAAAATAATTCATTGACGAGATATTACTATCTCTTTAATTCGCTTGGCTTTTTCTTGTTCAGTTTTCAAAGAGCTATTGCGGTGTCCTAATAGGACAGCTTAACCATCTTAACAAAAATAATTCGTATTGTCAAAAGGTAATTTATGGTGGGCCTAAATGGACTCGAACCATCGACCTCACGCTTATCAGGCGTGCGCTCTAACCAGCTGAGCTATAGGCCCATAAATTTGGAGCGGGTGATGAGAATCGAACTCACGACATCAGCTTGGAAGGCTGAGGTTTTACCACTAAACTACACCCGCTTATTTTAAATGGTCGGGAAGACAGGATTTGAACCTGCGACCCCCTGGTCCCAAACCAGGTGCTCTACCAAGCTGAGCCACTTCCCGAATATAATGGCGCGCCCTGAGAGATTCGAACTCCCGACCTTTTGATTCGTAGTCAAACACTCTATCCAGCTGAGCTAAGGGCGCAAGATACCATATAGCAAAAACATACATATTTTTCACGAGAGTTTGGTGCGGCCGAGAGGACTCGAACCTCCACGGGGTTGCCCCCACTAGCCCCTCAAGCTAGCGCGTCTGCCATTCCGCCACGACCGCATCTATGACACACATTATCGTATGTTTTTCGTTTGAAATTGTGACAATCAAATGGTGCGGGTGAAGGGAGTCGAACCCCCACGTCATAAGACACTAGATCCTAAGTCTAGCGCGTCTGCCAATTCCGCCACACCCGCAAATAAAAACAAAAAAAATGGCGGTCCCGACCGGGATCGAACCGGCGATCTCCTGCGTGACAGGCAGGCATGTTAACCGCTACACCACGGGACCATTCCTTTAGAAATGTTAATATGGTGGAGGATGACGGGTTCGAACCGCCGACCCCCTGCTTGTAAGGCAGGTGCTCTCCCAGCTGAGCTAATCCTCCGTAGTGTTTTTGAAGTTTAATCAATGAAGAACCCTGTTTCTTCCTCTGTATGTTCCTCAAGAGGCTAATGCGTCGAAACAACTCGTAGCTTTTCCCAAGCTGTAACGCTTGTAGCTGAGCTAATCCTCCATTTCAAATTGGAAATCTATGAAACATCTTGTCAATCATAGTTGGTGACCCGTACGGGATTCGAACCCGTGTTACCGCCGTGAAAGGGCGGTGTCTTAACCGCTTGACCAACGGGCCATAAAATGGCGGAGAAGGAGGGATTTGAACCCTCGCGCCGCTCGCGCGACCTACACCCTTAGCAGGGGCGCCCCTTCAGCCACTTGGGTACTTCTCCGTGGCTCCACAGGTAGGACTCGAACCTACGACCGATCGGTTAACAGCCGATAGCTCTACCACTGAGCTACTGTGGAATAATGTTGTGAGTTTCTTGTTTCGACTTAAACTATTATATATAAGACGAAAGTGAATGTCAACAACTTCAGAAATATTTTTTTGTCGTTGTTGGCTTGTCTTTAACAGCGACTTCTATAATATAACACAAATAAAAAATGAGGTCAACTCATTCTGTAACCTTCAATAATTTACCTGCACATTTCCCACACACATACTTTGCTACATTAATTCTTCTTTTCCTTTTATACTTAGTCTTGCAGCTTGCACACTCGTATAAATGAACTGAAGTGCTAACTCGTCTTGCATTAGGCAGGACCTGACAATAGCGACTTCCACCCACCTCTTTTAAAAGCGTTTTAAAATCAGCATCTTGATGTTTATAGCCTTTCTTTTGGATATGAAGATGATAATGGCACAATTCATGTTTAATAATACCGACAAGTTCGTCATATCCATGAATCTCATATTGTTTTGGATTAATTTCAATATCGTGCGTCCGAAGTAAATAACGCCCCCCCGTCGTCCTCAAACGCGAATTAAAGCGCGCTTCATGCACAAAAGCTCTCCCAAAAAAAGAAAGCGAAATGTCTTCCACAAGTTTTTGCAAAGCCATTTGGTCCATCATTTTCTTCTCCTTTTTATCTTTATCCAATGAAAATCATAAGAAATAATCAACTTTGACAAACTCCCCTTCATATAATGATAATAGTAACACATACATTAAGGAGATGGGTATCCATGCCTTACTGGTTAAAAAGCCAATTAAAACGTGCTTATATGCAAAAAGACCGTTATCAAATTTTGCTTTTAAACCAATGTTGGTTTTATTACAGGAAAACACAATGTGAGGAAATGGAAAGACGTTGCAAATAATCCCCACAGTAAGAAGAGAAATGACGGACTCAAGTCCGCCATTTCTCTTCTTTTCTTATACAGTTTGTTTTTCAGGTTGAAGCATCGTCAATGCAACACGATGTTTTTTATGGTCAACACTATCCACCCATACCGTTACCACATCACCTACTGCAACGACTTCTAATGGATGCTTCACAAAACGATTTGTCAATTTAGAAATGTGAACAAGTCCGTCTTGTTTCACACCGATATCAACAAACGCACCAAAGTCAACTACATTTCGAATTGTTCCTTGCAACTCCATTCCTGGCGTTAAATCTTCAAGTTGCAATACACCCTTCTTTAAAATCGGCTTTGCTATATCATCACGAGGATCTCTACCAGGGAGAACTAATGCATCTATTATATCCTTTAACGTCAATTCTCCAATTCCCAGCTCACTAGCTAATTCCGGTAACGGAGTTCTTGTTACCTTTTCTTTTAATCCCTCTGTTCCTAACTCATCTATTGAAGCTCCTACTTTTTCAAGCAGCATCATTGTTTCTTTATAACTTTCAGGGTGAATGCCCGTTCGGTCTAACGGGTTTTTCCCACCTGGTATTCGCAAAAATCCAATACACTGTTCATATGTTTTAGCCCCTAACCGAGGTATTTTCTTTAATTGACTTCGATCTATAAAACGGCCTTCCTCTTCTCTTTTTTTCACAACATTTGTTGCTACTGCTTTTGATAACCCCGCTACATATTGCAAGAGAGAAGCAGAGGCTGTATTCACATTAACACCCACTCGGTTTACTACTAGTTCAACGACAAATGTAAGCTGGTCATTTAAGTGCTTTTGCGAGACATCATGTTGGTACTGACCTACACCAACCGATTTCGGGTCGATTTTTACTAACTCTGCTAACGGATCCTGCAATCGTCTTGCAATGGAGACCGCACTTCGTTCTTCGACTTGAAATTCCGGAAATTCTTCTCTCCCTAAATCAGAAGCTGAATACACACTCGCCCCCGCTTCATTTACAATAACATACGAGATATCTAATTTCTCCGCTTGGATGACATCCGCAATAAACTGTTCTGTTTCACGCGACGCCGTTCCATTTCCGATCGCTACAACATTTACATTATATTTTTTAATTAATGCCAATACGACACTTTTTGCTTTTTCCGTTTCATTTCGCGGTGGTGTAGGATAAACAACATCAATAGCTAATACTTTTCCTGTTTCATCAACTACCGCTAATTTACAGCCTGTCCGATAGGCAGGATCAACTCCTAACACAACCGTATCTTTAATCGGCGGCTGTAATAATAAATTCCGTAGATTTTCAGAAAAAATATGAATAGCCTGTTCTTCTGCCTTCGTTGAAAGTTCATTTCGAATTTCTCGTTCAATAGACGGCTCGATTAAACGCTTATATCCATCTTCAATTGCCTCCATTATAAAAGGAACGGTTGGTGACCCATAGCGCTTAATGTATCTTTTCTCAATTAACTTGACCATTCGCTCTGCTGGAAAGGCGACAGAAACTCGAATAATGTCTTCCTTTTCCCCTCGGTTCATCGCTAACACACGATGTGGGACAATCTTTCTCACAGGCTCTTCATATTCATAATACATTTCAAATACCGCTTTTTCATCTGCTTCTGCATTTTTCACTTTAGTCGTAATCTTGCCATCTCTTCTCGCCAATTCCCGAATCTCTTTTCGAATGTCGGCATCATCTGAAACCCACTCAGCAATAATGTCTTTTGCTCCTTGCAAAGCGCCCTCAATTGTATGTACTTCTTTTTCTTCTGATAAAAATGCCGCTGCTTCTTCTTCTACATGACCATCTTTGGGCTGCGATACCATCCATTCTGCTAACGGCTCTAATCCTTTTTCTTTTGCGATAGTTGCTTTCGTTCTACGCTTTTGTTTATAAGGGCGATATAAATCCTCTACCTCTTGAAGCTTTTGCGCCTTTGTAATCGCTGCAGCCAATTCATCTGTCAACTTTCCTTGTTCCTCAATCAACCGTAACACTTCTTCTTTTCGGTCTTTTAAATTTACGGCATATTGCCATTTTTCCGTAATCGTTCGAATTTGTACTTCATCGATACCACCAGTCATCTCTTTTCGATATCTAGCAATAAACGGGACTGTATTCCCTTCTTCAATTAATGAAATCACTGTTTTTATAACTTTCGAAGATAATGATAATTCTTTTGCAATAACTCCAATCATCTCTTCGTGATTATGATTTGTCATCATACCTCTCCTTTTTTCTCAACTTTACCTACAATAGTTCTATTATAGCTAGTTTTTCGTTGAGACAAAACTAATAAACAACGAATACTTTTAGCTGTTATCATTTTTCATTGTGTAAATGGCGTTCTTTCAGATCTGTTCGCTAGAGGTTCAAACGCTCTACTTTTTGTATAGAAAGTAAAAAAACGAAAAGAAACCTTAGTTAAACTAAGGTTTCTCGTTAACGAATTTGTCCAATGAGTACAGTTAAATCATCAGCTTTGTTTTCGATATTTTCCCGGATAAAATCAGCAGCCTCATCTGGTGATTGTAGCATCGCTGTATTTAATTGTTTACTTGAACTTAATTTCATTCCATCCGAGTACAACAAAAATGCACTTCCTGACTTGTACGGGTACCGTTCCACTTTAATTGTAGTTTTCCGACCTGATAAAAATCCCCTTGTTGGAATTGGCCTAATTACTTCTCCATTTTGTAAGTAATAGATAAACCCGATATTCCCTACATTACTGTAATGGAGTAGATTTTCCTCATAATCAACTTTAAGAACCGTTAACACAGCTCCTCGTTTACCGACTAATGCTTCATTGCATCGTTTCATTAATGCTTCAATCGGCTCATGATGAAATTCTTTTATCATTTTCATCACTTCATCTGAAGAAATCCATGCTCCTTCTCCGCTTCCTAATCCATCGGCAATGGCACATAAAAAATATTGTTTTGTTTCTATCATGACGTAAGAGTCCCCGCAGCAATAGTTTCCCGCTTTTGCTTGCTGGTACACTGCGACTTTCACATGGTCATGGATTTTATACTCGACAACCAATTATAGACACTCCGATGGCTCTACACGAATTGACTTTCGTAACTTCTCTAATGCTTTTCGCTGCAAGCGGGATACATGCATTTGTGATATTCCTAATTTTTCACCGGTTTCTTTTTGACTTAAATTTTCATAATACGTATACAATAAAATTTGTCGCTCTCGTTCATTTAGCACATCAAACGCTTTTTCTATTACCATTTGTTGATCCGTTCGGTCAAACCCTTGGTCTTGTTGTCCAACTAAATCTAGAAGAGTTACTTCTCCACCTTCCTGATCAGCTTCCAACGATCGGTCAACAGATAAAGCTTGGTAGCTTTTCCCCATCTCCATTGCTTCCAATACTTCTTCCATTGAGACATCAAGATAGTCTGCAATTTCCTCCACCTTTGGTGAACGTTGCAGCTCCGTTGTTAATGCTTCAACCGCTTTTTTAATTTTCGGCCCTAACTCTTTGATTCTTCGCGGCACATGAACACTCCATGTTTTATCACGAATAAACCTTTTAATTTCTCCAATAATCGTTGGTACGGCAAAGGATTCAAACGACTTTCCGTATTCTAAATCAAATCGCCTGAGGGCGCCAAGAAGACCGACCATACCGACTTGATATAAGTCCTCCTCATGTTCCCTACCTTTAGCGAACTTTTTTGAAAGAGTTTGAACGAGCGGATCATAATGCGTTACTAATTTTGTTTGAATTTCTTCATTTTGATTTTTTTGAAACTCTCTTATCCACTTTTCGATGTCTTCACTGCTCTTGTTTTGTTGCTGAGGTTTCATCGACATATCGTTCCACCCCATCTCTTTGAAGAAACTTCGTCATCACTAACACAACTCCGTTTTCCTCGCTGATTTCCACTTTATCCATTAATGTGTTGATTAAAAAGAGGCCAAGCCCCCCCTCTTTTAACTCTGAGACGGAACGCTCCCCATTTATCGGTCCCATCGTTTCGCGAATTTGCTCAACATTAAAACTTCTTCCCCTATCTGCTACAATCACTTCAAGTCGGTCTTCATAGATTTGAAAAGAAACTGAAATTAGTCCTTCTTGCGTATACGCATGATCTACTACATTAGTGCATGCTTCCGCAACCGCTATTTTAATATCTTCAATTTCATCATAAGAATAGCCTACCCGATTTGCAATTCCAGAAACAGTTAGTCGAATCACTCCGACATACTCAGGTTTGGCTGGAACGGTCATTTCAATGAGGTCACGTTCTTGAATCATTTTGCTTCTTCCCTCCTGTTTTCATCGATGTCTAAGTCTAATACTTCATCAAGACCAGTTATTTTAAAGAGACGTTCTACTCGACTTGATAATCCTTTTAGCTTGATTTTACTATTATGTGTATGCGAGGATTTTAGTGCTCCGATAAAAATTCCTAACCCTGTACTGTCTATATAATTGACACCTGATAGGTCGATAATCACCTCTGCCCCTGCTTGTTCAGTTAATGGCAATATCTTTTCACGGAGGTTGGGTGCAGTGTAGGCATCAACTTCACCAGATAAGTATACGATAACTTGATTAGCTCCTTTGTTCACCTGATTGATTTCTAAATTCATTCTTGCTCCTCCTCGTGTTTTCCATATTCTTTACATACCACGCTTCGTCCATACTTAAACCTGTCTGCGTAAAATCATTAGTGTAAAATCATCTTTTAACGAAAACCCTTGAAGCTGGGCCAATTCATGGTAGACGTTGTCAACAATTTCTTGTGCACTTAGATGCATATATTTACGAATAAGGCTCGTCACTTCTTCTCTTTCAATAAAGCGGTCATCTACTCGACATTCCGTAACACCGTCAGATAATAATACGATAAAATCGCCTTCATTCACTTTTTTCTCATATTCCCTAAATTTCGTTTTACGGGATACCCCTAATACTAAACCTTTTGCGTACAGCTCTTCAAATGTATCTTGCTCATAATTGTAAAAAAAGCCGGGCTCATGACCAGCTCCTGAATAGAAAAACTCATGTCCACGTGGGTCATAAGAGCCGTACATCATTGTTATAAACATACTTTCATCAACATTTTGTTCAACAACTCTGTTTAGATTTTCTAATAATGCACCTGGCTGCATTCGTTGTTCTGGTAAACTGTCCATCGCATATTTAATCATCGACATACATAAGGCAGCAGGCACTCCTTTTCCAATTATATCGGCAATCGCTACCCCTACACACTCGTTTTCATCTTTTACACAATAATAATAGTCCCCACTCATTTTACTTGCCGGCACACTAATGATTCCTATATCTAATGAATCAACGACTGGGATTTCTTTTGGTAAGAGCGTTTGTTGCATATTAGCAGCAACATCAATTTGCAATTCCAATTCTCGTTGCCGATCCCGCAAAATTTGATGTTCACGATATGCTAACCCGTAACCAATCATCACTTCTAACAAAAATTCAAATGAGTCTCTCATTTCATCTGCTACATGTGGATATACTTCTTCTAACACTGAAAAATGCAAGCTAATTAACTCTTCTGGCGATGTTTGATTTTCCAATAGTTTTTTACTATACTGTTGGGCTTTATAAAGACCTTGTTCACTTTTATTCTCCAAATAGCTTTTGAGAATTTCTTTATATTTGGTAGGTAGCGTCACATCAATCTCTTTATATTCAATCACCATCTTACCTCCTTTTAGCGGAGCCACTTAATAGCGGTAATCACAGTCCCATTTCCACGTGACGATTCGATTGTGAAATCATCCATCAATCTTTTCACTCCTGGTAACCCTGCTCCAAGACCACCTGAAGTTGTAAACCCATCTTCCATGACTTGACGAACATCATCGATCCCAGGCCCTTCATCTTTCGCCGTAATTTTGATTCCTTTTTGAGCCATTGGAGAATCTGAAGAAATGAGCTCAATGACAATAATTCCTTCATTTGCGTATAAGTATATGTTACGAGCTAATTCTGAAATTGCTGTAGTAATCCTTGCTTGATCTACACTACCAAACCCAATCTCTTTCGCTATTGTTCGCCCCGCTTGTCTAGCAGCAACAATCTCCCACTCACTCTTCACTTCTACTTTGGAATGGAATGCCATCTTTTCATCCCTCCAATTCCTGTTGCAACTTCTCCAACCCTTGTTCTAAATCTAGTGCTGTTTTTACATTATTTAATGTAATGCCCATATCGATAAGAGTAATCGCAACAGCAGGCTGAATGCCAGTCAACACTACTTTAGCCCCCATTAAATTAGACATATCTACAACATCGCCTAACACCTTTGCAATAAACGAATCTATCATTTCAACAGAAGTTAAATCAATGACAACTCCTAATGAACCTTCTTTGTGGATTTTATTTAATAGATCTTCTTGAAATTGTAATGCGGTTTGATCATCTAACTCAATTTGAACACTAACGAGCAAGTAATGATGTAGTTTTAAAATCGGTATTCTCATAATTACATCCCCTGCCTATACATCAATAATTTGTTTATTCGTAAACTCAAGTGCAGATTCGATCCCTTTTCTTAATGAGCTTTTTGTAGGGAAATTACTTAAATCAATACCTAAATTTACAATCGTTTGCGCAATCTCAGGGCGAATTCCGACGAGGATACACTTGGCACCAACTAATCGTACAGCTTCAGCTGCTTGAATGATATGGTGAGCAACCATCGTATCGACAACTGGGACCCCAGTAATGTCAATTAGCACCACTTGGGAACGATGTTTAATAACCCCTTCTAATAGGTTTTCCATTATTAATTTTGCCCTTGCTGTATCAATCGTTCCAACTAGCGGCATGACACTTATACTTTCAAACACCGGAATGAGCGGTGCTGATAATTCTAACAACGACATCTTTTGTAACTTAAATGTATTTTCCCATGACCCCGTATAATCGTGAACAAGTTGATTAATAATGCCGTCTATCCATGCTTCTGTATTATAAAAAATACTAATTAGCTTTTTCACATCTTTTTCATAGTCTGATAGTAATTCGAAAATAACACGGCGAAACGCTTGAAGCCCTTGAGTAAAATAAGCAAGTGGCCATCCAGCCCGAATCAATCGGTCTGTGTATTGACTTAACTTTTCATTTGCTTCAGATAATGATAGCTCTAAAGTATCTAATATTACATGCCCAAATTCAAGGTTCGTAGTATGGAAGGCTTGTTCTGACACACTTTGGACATATAAATTATCCTTCACATTTTCAACTTCCTTAAGCCAACGCTCAATTAATTGTTGTTTATTTTGAATAATGAGATCAATAATAAAAGGTTCCATTATCCCACCTCCGACATTTGTTATTATTTCATTTCTATAAAGAAGTTGCAAAACCTGCGCCTTTTGCATATGAAGTAGTAAAGGATTTATAAACAAAAAAGTTGCATCCTCTTGTACTAGTGGAGCAACCTTTTTCACCTATCAAATTAAAAATCAATTAAGCCTAATGATATTTGTAGTGCATCATTTACACGACTCATCATATCATCGTCAAGATGGGTAATCTTATCTGTTAAACGTTGTTTGTCAATGGTCCGGATTTGTTCCAATAAAATCACAGAGTCTCGGTCAAAACCATAACGTTTCGCATTAATTTCAACATGTGTCGGTAATTTTGCTTTTTGAATTTGTGCTGTAATAGCAGCTACGATGACAGTTGGACTAAATCGATTTCCAATATCATTTTGAATAATAAGAACGGGCCTGACTCCACCTTGTTCAGAGCCTACAACAGGTGAAAGGTCAGCAAAATAGACATCGCCTCGTTTTACAATCAAAAGCTACACCCCACTAACTAAGCGATCTAGGGTATGCTCTGCTTCCTCCTCAGCAAGAAAGGCTTCCGATGCGATGTTTAAATTAATTTTAGCCATTTCCATATATCCCTGCTGCATCGTTTCGCGTATCTTACGTTTTTTCCGTTCACGAAGATACATTTTCGTAGCTTGGTAAATAAATTCACTGCGGTTTACGTTCTCTTGCTTAATAACACCATCCACCTCATTTAAAATGTGCTGTGGTAAATTAACCATGATCCGTTTTGTGCTGTTTTCAGACACAAAAAACCCCCCCAACATACGACTAACGACCTTTTTTTCTTCCAATAACAATAATAGCACTATAGGGAAAGAATTGCAAAACGTTCTTACTCCTTTTACAACTGTTTCATGTTTTATAAAAGTACTTTATTTTTTATCGAAACAATTTGATTATTTCGAATATAAACACGTGGTACTCGTTGACCGATCATACAAGGCACTTCATAATTAATGGTCGCAAAACGCATCGCAATATCATCAATGGAGATAGACTCAGCTTGTTGCCGTCCGATTAATGTCACTTCTGTTCCTTCCTTCACTTCATAAGGGAGCCGTACCATACATTGGTCCATACAAATCCTTCCTACAAACGGAGCTTTTTTTCCGTCTACGAGGACATGACCTCCATTTGTAGAATGGTATCGATACCAACCATCGGCATATCCAATCGGAATCGTTCCAATCCATTCCCAATCTTTCGTTTGATAGGTCGCTCCGTAACTAATCCCTTCTCCAGGGGGAACATGTTTCACTTGTGTAAATCGACTATGCAAAGAAAAAGCTTCTTTTAATAGGACGGGAAGTTGATTTTTAATCTCTATTGATGGAGTTAATCCATACATCGATATTCCGAGACGAAACATATTAAAGGCCCTGTCCGGAAATCTTAGTCCTGTTGCGCTGTTGCCACAATGAATATAAGGAATTGAAATCTCGTGCTTGTTAAATATGGCCAATACTCGTAAAAACCTGTCATATTGCTTTTCAAAATAGTCAAATGTTAACTCATCTGCAGTTGCAAAATGGGTAAAAACCCCTTCAATTAAAAAACGATCGCTTCGTTTAATGATTTCAATTACATCATTTCCTTCTTCTTCGGTTGTTATACCAATTCTGCCCATGCCTGTATCGAATTTCAAATGAACTAAGATTTGCTCTGTCCCCTTATAAACAGATTGAACGTTTTCAACCCAAGCTCGACTAGTTGCAGTTACCGTAATCTGATATTGAACGGCGATAATAACATCCTCTGGTCTTATATATCCTAATACAAGAATCGGCGCGTCGATACCCGCTTTTCGTAACATGATCGCTTCATCTAAAATCGCGACTGCTAAATAAGCTGCCCCTGCGTGTAATGCCGTCTTCGCTACTTCTACTGCTCCGTGTCCATAACCATCAGCTTTCACAACCGCCATCACATTCATATCTTGTTTAAAAATAGACTTTATATTTTTTATATTTTCTTCAATACAATCTAGATTCACTTCAACCCATGTATCACGATAATACTTTGGAACGTTTTCCACTACGAGGGACACCTCTACTTATTCATGATTTAATCATGATTATCATTTGTAGAGAAGGAGATGTCAAATAAATTTCTAGAATAAGCATCCGAAACTTCACTGCTAAACCTAAGTTTTTCTGAAAAGATGAGAAAAACGCGGAGCGTCTTTTCTTTCAAGCGAAGTGCGTAGCCCTGCCCACTTTTGACAGTGAACCCCAAGTGTTCTTCTTGGGGTGAAACGCGCAGGTGCGGAGCCTTCGCTCTTCTTGAAATAGCTTTCAAAGCTTCACTGCTATACCAAAAATTTTTATACTATCTTACTATGTTGAAAAAGTAGGCCCAGTATCAGCCGGGCCTACCTTACTTCCTCTTATTTTTCTAGTGTTCCATATACGGAACGAGCGATCGAAATCATTTCTTCTGATTCTAACTCACTTGATGCAAGAATGAAGTCGACACCTTCATAAGACCAAAGAATCGAGTCATTTGTTAGGATCCCAACCGTAAATCCTAAATCTACAGGCTCACCTTCACTAATATTCATCGGCGTGCTTGCTGGAACATACTTACTTCTTTGTTGGACAATTGTAAAGTTACGCTCTCCTGTATAAGACAACACAACTTTTTCACCTTCTTCTGTTTGAACCGTTTGAGAACCTGTTAGCGATGTTCCATCAGGCTCATACATTGGATATAGAACGGTTAATGGCTGTTCAGTTGTTTCTTCTCCTTCAGCCATTGTTGGAATTTCTTCTAAAGAAGCTCCTGTCATGTTTCGCTCTGTTTCAAAGTCACCTTCGCCAAAGCTTGCATTCATTTCAAATGATGTAAATTCTACTTCGACTAACACTTCAAAATCTGTATTCATAATTTTCACAGATGCTGGTGTTAAATCTTTTTTATTGAGCATGATTTCTTGACTATGCAAGTTTTTGTTTTGGTAGTTCGTTGTTGTTTGGAAGACATAATGATCCTCATTCGCAGTGAACGAACGGTCACCATCAAGTAAAATATCAGACACTAACGACTCATACAAATAAACTTGACTATTGTTTTTTGGCCAGTCACTTTGGAAGCGGAAGCTTTTGTTTAATGCCGGTGTAAGTACAAATACTCCATCATCATTTCGTAAAATAATTTGATTTTGGTCTTTGTTTTCGTTGTGTAGCGCTACACGATAATACGTATCACTTTGGTGCCAAATCTCCACATCATATTTTTGTGCTTCCGTACCTGTTTGTAGTGTCATCGTTGCATTGGCTTTGTACCCTGTCATTTCACTTAACATGGTATCTAAGTCTTCAAGAATATCCTCCTGCGTTTTTTCACCGCACCCTGCTAAAAATACAATTGTGAGAACCATACTGATAGCTATTGTCCATAACCTTTTTCTCACGTCTGTTCACCCCTTTGTCTCAATTAACGACAAAGAAGGGACCATCACTTCATTGCATTTGGATCATATCGGTTCATACATTGAGGTATTTCTCATTGAGGTTCCTTGCTTCTTATGGTTAAACCCATTTAATCGCAAAGCAACAATGGTTCATGTCACACTTCTTCCCTCTTCCATTGCTCACGTATGAAATGAACGGCAAGCTTGACTATCCCATTCCGTAGTGTAACAGATCGGTCAGCTTTGATAGCCGGAATCGTTTTTCATCCCTTATATAGAAGATAAATCAATGATGACTGAAAACAAAGAAACCGAAAAACGACCTCCACATTTGACTACTAACGCCGTACTCAACACCCGCACATTTTAAGTCCATTTGTGATTGTCATCTTGCATAACAGACTGTTTAACTCAGAAAAAAAATACCTCAAAGCGATGATGATACGATCAAATACCTTGATCCCTCCTACCGCATTACACTATATGAGACAAACTAGAACAATATGCAGACTAGCTTGACAAGCTCAACTATTTTTTAAAAAAAGAATTATTCTATACTTTCAATAATCACTTGTGCTACAGCAAATTCCTTACTATGAGAAATCGAAACATGGACTTTCATATCTGGCAATGGAATATAAGGTTTTCCTCGTTCATCAGATAAAACTTGAATATCTTGCCACCCATATCGTTTCGATATGCCTGTCCCTGCTGCTTTCACAAAAGCTTCTTTAGCTGCAAATCTTCCGGCCAAATATTCTACTTTCCTTTTCGCCGATAACATATCATATCTAGTTCGTTCATCTGGGGTTAAAATTTTTTCAACGAACCGTTCATTTGATGCTTGGGCTTCTTTTATTCGTTCTAATTCAATAATATCAATTCCTACACCTTGGATCACTGAATCACCTGCTTAGCATAAAATCTTTAAGGTATCATAAACTTACCAATAATCTTATATCCATGGTAGTATAAACGATATAGACTTTAATAAAAAGGTGGTTTTTGATGTTTATTCGTAATGAAAGCTTCTATTCTTTTCGACACAACTATAAAGTCGTTACCGCCCTTATCGCCATACATCTTCTCCTATTCTTATGGATGAACTTTTTCCCTGGTGGCAATTTCATTCGGTTTTACGGCATTGGGTTTAACCCGCTTATTGCAGAAGGAGAGTTATGGCGACTTGTTACACCAATTTTTATGCATGTCACTCTCCAGCATGTTTTATTCAATTCTTTTTCGCTCGTTTTATTTGGACCAGCACTTGAGAAAATGTTAGGGCCCGTTAAATTTTTCGTTGGATATGTTTTGTTTGGGATTATCGCAAACATTGCAACATTTTATATTGGTGGCCTAGAATACCCTCCGCATTTAGGTGCATCAGGTGCCATATTTGGTCTGTTCGGCTTGTATTTATACATGACTATTAATCGTAAAGATTTAATTGATCAAGCTAATTCTCAAATTGTCATTACGATTTTAATTATTGGGCTAATTATGACGTTTCTTAACCCAAACATTAATATTTTCGCTCATCTATTCGGATTAATTGCTGGGGCAGCGTTAGCACCATTGTTTTTAATTGGGGCAAAACCATACTACTACACTCCAACTCGTCACGTGCATGACCAAGGAGAAGTAACATTTAACCCTAACCGTTGGAAGCGTAGACGTTTCAATCAAAAGACAATCGGAAAGGTATTATGGCTTATATTTGGGTTTCTCGTCCTTGTTGGATTACTCGTACGTTTCCTTTAAACGAAAAGCCATTTGTTTTACAAAAAAATTTAAAAGTCATCATTGCGATAATGGCAATGATGACTTTTTATATGCTCGCTACAGTATACAGCTCTTTATAGGAAGCTTCGCATTGATAAAGATATGTTTTCCCTGACGTCACATCAATGACTTCAATCGATGATAACCGTGCTCGTCCTCCCATTGTTTTCGAAAGAACATCACAATACTCTTGTACCATTTGTGAGTTCGTATCTACTAAATATTTGGTGACACACTTCGCATTAGGGTAATAAATTGTTGCTTCCTCAACAAAATGATTGTTGTCCAATATTGCCTCTTTTGTTAAATATGTTAATAGATAATTGGTTATCTTTGCTAACGTTAAGACATACTGCGCCACTGATTCAAATGCATTTCTACACCACGCCGTCCACTTTTCCTCAATTATCGTTAATAATTGCGTAATCGTTCGTTCCCTTGCAGACAGCTGTAAGAAACATGAGACGATGTCATTTAACGCTAATTGAGCTGGCCCTCGCCAATCTTTATACCAATACTCTGATTTTATGTCATAGGTTCCATACGGGCATTTAATATAATTACTATGTTCTGATGTAAGACATTCTAGTTTCACCGTTTCTGACACCTCATATTAGTTTTGAAAATAGCGACATGAATCTTTTTGACCACATTGTTCCATCTGACATTTTCCGATTGCCTGATAAATTGAACACCATGACCGTTTTGCGTAGCAAATCGGAATGCCTTGTTCATTTGCTCGTTTTTTTAATACCGTTGATAAGTTGTGATTAATATAATCTGTCAGAACCAAGACTAAATCGACATGATTTGGGATTTCCTTCTTTACTTGTTGTACTTTTCTACCGCTTATATGTAACACTTCACGAAACCCAATCCCCTCAAGCTTATTTGGGATTTTCCCTAAGTGATCTGCTCCTACTATTAAAAGTGATGACAATGTATACACTCCTTTTTCAATATTGATAATCATTATCATTTATTACCTCTATTGTAATTGATATTGATTATCAATGTCAAATCTATTTTGATATGTTTACAAAATTGATACAAAGTTCATGTAAAAAAACACCTTTGAGAAATCACTCTCATAGGTGTTTTTTTAGTATTTTTTCAAAAGATATCTTAAAGGAATGATAGAGACAAGGACAATAATTAACGCTGCTGGTGCAGCTAAATGATAGAATGCTTCATTCGCTTCAACATAAATACGGACAGCCAGCGTGTCAAAACCAGGAGGTCTTAACATTAAAGTTGCTGGTAGTTCTTTAATTGAACTAACAAAGACTAATGCTCCTCCCGCTAATACGCCTGGCAAAATTGAGGGTAAAATCACTTTAAACATCACCTTCCAAGGAGGATATCCTAAGCTCCTTGCTGCTTCGTCAATCCGAGGTGAGATTAAACTAAGTGAAGCATCTCCTGCTTGCATTGCTTGTGGTAAGAAACGAACAATAAACGCAAGAGCTATCATATAAAAGGTATTATATAAAAACGGAATATGATTATTAAAGATAAACACCATTCCTAAAGCAACAATAACTCCCGGTAACGCGTAACCAGCGTAGCTTAATTTTTCAATTGTACTTGATATAAACGAAGGATACCTTGATTTCAGATAAATAATCGGCATTGATAACACCATACATAGTATAGCCGCAAACAATGATACTTTTAGACTGTTCCAGGCAAATCCAAAGAACCTCTCATTTAAAGCTCCCATACCAATACCAATAATGGACCAATACACTAGAACAAAGATTGGTAATAAAACAGATAATAAAAAGATAAGAATCACAAATGAAAACGCAACTGATTTCCATTTTCCAAGAGCAAGAATATCAGGAGCTTTAAACGTATTTGTCGTTTGATAATATTTATTTTTCTTTCTCGTCTTAGCTTCTATCCATAATATTATAACTGTAATTAATATTAACACTAAACTTAATACCGAAGCCGAAGCCGTATCAAAACTTGCTCTTTGAAAATAAATAGCAGCTGTAAACGTCACATATCGTAACATTGCAATCGCACCAAAATCAGATAGTACATAAAGCGATATTAAAATAGCCCCTGCACCTATCGCTGGGCGTAGAAAAGGAAGGTTTACCTTCCAAAAAACTTGAGCAGTAGTCATTCCTTGAGAACGGGCAACTTCCTCAAAATTCCGATTCATTTTTCTTAATGAGGCACTCGCAATTAAGAACACATACGGATATGTAAACATGGTTAAGACAAAAAACACGCCCCAAAATGAATAAATATTAAGAGGATATTCTCCAAATGTGTTAACAAGCCATGGTGTGTCTCTCCAATAATTACGAACCCATCCACTAGGGCCAAAAATGATAATATACGTCATAGCCCCTACATAAGGAGGGATAACCAGAGGTAGGGCAAGTAGCCATTGCCACATTTTCCTTCCTGGAACATCAGTACGAACAACAAGCCATGCTAATGCCACCCCTATTATTATCGCACAAACGGTTACAGCCACTGTCAACGTAGCTGTATCCCATAATAGTTGTGGAATACGTCCATCTAATAATCTCTTCCAACTATTCACTCCGGCAAATAATGATTGCCAAACAACGTAAATAATTGGAACAGACATTAATAACCCCGTCAATAAACCAAATAAAAGTAATATTGTACCAGGAGGATTGCCTTTCCACACCTCCATATACCTTTTCGTAAAGAAACGGAGAATGGTTGGAAAGAAACCCTTTCCAACCTTAGCGAAATCTTTGTTATTTTGTTTTTCTTGATTTTTGTTTACACTCATATTCGCCTCTCCTGTGCTGCATTCTCTCGTTATCTCAACTCAAGATCTAATCCTGAATCTTCAATAAGATTTTTTGTATCTTCAAAATACTGTCCAAGTTCTTTTAAAGGCATTTGTTGTACTTTTAATTCACTTAATTTTTGTGCTTCTTCAAACGGCGGGTCTAACTCTGGGTTAATTGGAATTTCTAAAGATTCTCCAACAAACGCAAGTTGATTTTCCGGTAATAACAACCACTCGATAAATGCTTTTGCATTATCAGAATTTGGCGCACCTTTTACTAAACCTACACCTGCTGCATTTGCAATAACACCCATCTCACCGTCACCTTGGTCTGGGTAAATAAAACCAACGTTATTGTCTTGAGGCTCTAAAAGTTGTTGGTGATAATAATAGTTATTTACTAAACCAAAAGCATGTAAACCTTCTCCAACTGCACGACGAATGTCACCATGACCTTGGTAAATACCATCCGCGTTTTCTTTTATTGCTTCAATCCATTCAGCTGTTTTTTCATCGCCCCACTCATTACGTAAGGCAGATACATTTCCTATCATACCACCATTTCCACCTCGAGTGATAGCAAATTGCCCTTCCCAAGCCGGATCCATTAATGCTTCCATTGTTTTTGGCATTTCTTCTTCAGTAATTAAATCTTTGTTATAAATGAAACCACGTGCACGTGCTGAAAGAGCGATCCATGCATTATCATCGGCACGATATTGTGATTCAATTGCTTCTACTCCAGCAGGTTCAGAACCTTCTAATAAATCTTCCATTCTTAAAAACTCAAGCGCTCCAACATCATTCGAAATGAAAATATCGGCTTGTACATTATTTGCTTCTTCTTTTAATAACAGTGCATCAATTTCATGACGAACATCGACTTGAACACCTGTTTCCTCACTAAATTTATCAAGTAATGGGATAACAAAGTTTTCATTTCGACTTGAATAAACAACAAGTCTGCCTTCCAATTCGCCAGTTGCTTCTTCTTGAGGTTCTTCCGTTTCCGTTTCTGCCGGAGCTTCCTCAGTTACTTCTGGTTGTTGCTCTTCCTCAACATCTTCTGTTTGTCCGCAAGCTGTGATGAAACCTAAAGATAAAATCGCTACAACAAACAATAAAAATTTGAATTTGTTCATTTTTATTTCCCCCTTTTTATCGATAATGAAATTCATTATCACTTGGTACATGATGTAGTATAGGCTAATAAAGAGGAAACGTCAATATATTTTTATTACTAAAACATTGTTATAGCAAGCTATTTTCTTAGAAATAGCTTGCTACATCAATCAACAAGGGCAACTAACTCAGGTGTAATATTAAAAGAAATCACCGAACCTACTTCGATGTCTTGTTCGACATTTGCATAAATAATTATCGGGTTTATAGTAGCATCTTCAGACTGTAGTTGTACAAATACTTCTTGATATTCACCACTATATGTAACCCTTTGAACTTGCCCGGTATATCTACCTTCTTCAGACATTCGACACCCTTCTGGACGTATTGAAACTTTTACATTTCCAATATCTTCGCTTAGCTGGTTCGGTAAACAAATCCGACCAATTTCTGTATCAACATGTTTTAAATCTGGACACAGTGTTCCCGTTAACAAATTTGTTTTTCCGACAAACTGAGCAACAAAACAATTCCTCGGGCAACGGTACATTTCCTTTGGTGTAGCAATTTGTTGGACTATCCCCTCTTTCATGACAACGACACGATCAGAAACAGCAAAAGCATCTTTTTGGTCATGAGTGACAATAATAGCGGTTGTTTCTGCTTTACGCAAAATAGCGGTTACATCGAACCTCATTTTTTCTCGTAAGCCCGCATCTAAATTACTAAATGGTTCATCCATTAATATTACATGAGGTCTTGGCGCTAGCGCTCTAGCTAAAGCCACCCGTTGTTGTTGTCCTCCTGATAGTTCATTCGGATATCTGGAACCGTATTCTTCTAACCCAACCAGTTCTAATACTTCTTTCGCTCTAGCTTTTTTTTCTTTTGTCGTCCATTTTACAAGTCCAAACATTACATTTTTTTCAATTGTTAAATGCGGAAATAACGCATAGTCTTGAAACACCATTCCAATTCCACGCTTTTCTGGAGGAACTGATCTTCCGTCTAAAAAAACAGTGTTTCCATCTATTGAAATCAATCCATCACTTGGCTGTTCAAATCCAGCTATCATCCTCAGTGTCGTTGTTTTTCCACAACCACTTGGTCCTAATAAAGTTATGATTTCACCTTTTTCAATTGACAAAGAGAGTTGGTCAACAGCAGGCTTTAAAATTTTCGGGAAATACTTCGAGACATTTTTGATTGTAATAAAACTCATCGTTCTCCTCCCAGAAGCAGATTTAAAAAGCTTATTGAGAATTATTTTCAAAGTAAATTGTACCATACTAATTTTTAAAGCGTCAATTAAAGATAATTTAACAAGTCATCGCTATCGCCCTATTTTCTCTTTGTGGTAATACCCTCTTTGCCCCGTATCGTCGATTTCAAATTCGACATTAATCTGAAATTTAGCTTCTTTCCAGCCTGTTTCTAACCAATTTAATTGCTCAAAGTACTCTGGATTCATCGCCCAAATACGATGACCCATTAACCAAGGTTCAATATTTTCCTCTTGCATTCTTTTAATTAAAGCATGAATTTTATCTTCAAAATATTGTTCTGTTTCTTTTTCCACTTCTTTAATAAATGAATCTGTATCTTTTACAGTTACATCAGCAAGACTGACGATTTCACCAGTCCCTTTTATATCAATATGAAAGGAAACGGGTTTCGTCTCTTCAAAGTGAATCGTTTGCTTTAATTTTGACCTTGCTAGCGATGTTGTTACTTTTACATCTTCATGTTCAATTACAATAGTACAATTCAAGTCTGTCACTAAATCATCTTTTAATAACGTACTTAATCCCACTTCTTTTTCGCGAATTTTTGTTTTTAAGCGATAATCTTCAAACACGCCCACTCCTTCCACAACAATTTGTTCTCCTTGTAAATGAGCTAATGGAATTGAAGATGCGCCTGAGATCATATTTGTATCTCGAAGAAATTTAAATAATCGAATTCCATTTGTTCTTGCTACTTTTTGTTCAGCTTCAAAAAAGCGATCTAAATATAACGCTGGCAGTGTAACTAACGGAGACTCTTGTTGGGTAAATTCAGAAGCATCACCTTCCACAACAACTAAGTACACTTGGTTTGCCACTGTTGATTCACGATCAAGTAAATCTACGACTTCTTTTAATCCTTCTCTTGCTACTTCTTCTGAAAGAACAACGGCCTTTAAATGACCGAAAAACAAAACAGAAGGGGTATAGGTCTCTAACTGAACAAAAGCGTCCCAAATCGTATCACTTTCTACTGTGAAGGATTCATATTGTCGTCCTCCTAAACCTGAAGGTCCTGAAGTAGCATCTGTTAAAATAGGCAATTGAATCGTTATTTTATATAATTTTTCTTCTCCTCTATCAATCCCTAAGCCGATAATCATAGAGCGTTGGTCAAGCTCTCTCGAATCAGGTACACATGCTCCCATCGTTACACATATGATGAGCAAAATGATTACGTTTTTTTTCATGTTGACTCATTCCTTTTCTTTTTTACAATTAAATAAAGTAAACAAAGCGAAGGAAGAATGAAGGAGTATACGATTGTATTCATATGGTGTATTCTCCAATACTCATCTATTATCGGTGGAGAAGAAATTGTAATGATAAATAACAAACTACATATACCAAGTATGGTGAGTTTTCCATTTACATTTGGAATACTTTTTTTCGTCATATAAAGAAGAAACCATACATGAACAATGACAATTTTGTAAAACACGATGATCCAAAAACTTAAAAATAACAAATCTAACCGTTCAAACACACCTGTATCTGTTCCAAAAGATTGAACAAGTGCAATAAATGGCGAGGTTAAATGCAAGCTTTCTTCATATCCAAATGTGCCTAATACGACGAGGGCCAAAGCAACATACGTGACAACAACAAACACTAATCCTCCACTTGTCGCTTTAAACACGTTTTCTGGTTTATGAACAAAACCGATGATGCCAAGTAACGTGACCAACCCTCCGTAACGCGCCATATCAGAGATTGAACTTTTTATTAATACAGTCATGTCTACTGCAGTTACAGGTGGTATATAGATCCACCGAAAGTTTTCATTAAATCCTAACATAATAATGACAACTAATATAACCACCTCTATTGTTACTGTCATAACGACAAATCGACTAATCGCTGCTAATCCATAATAAACGCCAACTGCAACGACAACTAAAAATAAAAAAATATAAATCCATCTATCGATATTCGGCAATAAAAATGAACCGACTACGATGGACATCCCGGTAAGGGCTACACTTCCTGCATAGATGATACTACAAAACAGATAAATGACGATGATATAATACACCGGTTTCCATACTGCTTGCTGCAACTCTCCAAAAAAATCCCCATCTTGATATGTTTTGATAAACAAGTGAATTAAAAAGAGAAAACCAAAGTATGGAATCGCCGTTACGATTAACTTCAACCACGCACTTCGTATTTCTTCTCCCGCCACATAGGGGAGAAAAGCAATTCCAATGCTAATTGTTGAAGCAATTGTAAAAGAAAACAAATCAAATGATTTAAGAGTTTTCTTTACGGTTTTCATATTGATTTGTCCCCCCAACGTCCTTTTCTCGTAAAGATGTTCTACCAAATATATTGAGAAGTTCCTTTGGATTTAATGGGCTAAGTGGTGACATATACGGCTTTTTAAATGAGGTCAGTGCACAAACATGAATCGTGAGTAAACAAACGCCTAATACGACTCCAAACAAACCTAAAATGGAAGCAAATAACAATAAAATATATCGAACAATACGCCATGATGATGCAAGCTCCCATGAAGGAGCTGTAAAGGCTGAAATCGCTGTAAATGCGATCACAATGACCATAACACTACTCACTATTCCTGCTTCTACAGCTGCTTGTCCAATAACAAGCCCGCCAACAATTCCGATTGTTTGACCGATGAAACTCGGTAATCTTATACTTGACTCGACTAATGTATCTAACGCAAACATCATTAAAAATGCTTCAATTGCTGCTGGAAATGGGATATTATTGCGTGATTCAGCAATCGTTAATGCAAGCGTTGTGGGGATGAGTTCTGGATGAAAGGCGACTAAGGCGACATATAAAGCAGGTAAAAGCGTCGCTACAAACATACTCAACATTCGTATGAGCCTAATAAATGTAACACTCCAAACAGACCCTTCATCATTATCGTCCCCTGTCTCATAAAAAGACGCTAGCGTACTCGGTAAAACAATTCCAAAAGTAGAATTATCTAATAAAATAACGATTTTCCCTTGAGTTAAAGCGAATGCGGCTTGGTCCGGTCGCTCTGTCTTTTTTACTTGTGGAAACAATGATTTCGGAAACTCCGTAATATGCTGTGCTAAGATTGCTGTTGTTGAAACATTATCTGTTTTGACATTGCTTATTCTTTCTAAGACATCATAAAGCAAATCATTGTCAACATATTCGTCTAAATAAACAACTAGTGCATTTGTTTGTGATAAACTTCCTAACTTATAATTTCTCGCCTTTAATCGTGGGTCTTTAAAATACTTTCGAAGCATCGATAAATTTCGGACAGCGTCCTCGACAAATCCTACTTTCGGTCCGTATACTTGCTGTTCTGTTGATGGCTCTGATAAACTTCTAGTCTCAAAATTAGGAAGTGCAACAGTAATAGGTTTCACCCCGCTTAAATGACAAATGACATCGCCTTTTAAACAGTTATCAAGTAGCTCCCTCCAGTTTGCTGGAGTCGTATATTTCACGTTATAAATCACTTCTCCTAATTCCTTTACCTCGTCTTCAATTTGTTTTTCCACTCGAAGGACAAACGGCTGGATAACGCCTTCTTGTAACCGCTCATGGTGGATAATGCCATCAAAATAATAAACGGTTAATGTTTGCTTCGATGGGAGTATGACCGTTCTATGTTCAAAATCTGAACTATGTTCAAAAATGATATTTAATTTTTGGGATACTTCTTCTTCACATACGGGGACTTCATCAAGTTCAGAAATTCCGATTTTATCATGGAGAAAATCTTGATAATCAGGTGTTTCAAATTGCTTTTTATCTGTTCCTTTACTCTTCTGTTTCTTTTGACGAAGCATAGCTATCCCACCTAACATTGCAATACTCTTTTTTTAGTATGTTATGGAAAAGAAATGCTATACATTGGCATTTTAATTCATGATTAATTTTTACATTTACTAATCGATGTGGATTTAGTACAGTAAATGTGGAACACTAAGATGATAACTGAGTTTTGAGGTGAAATGATGGTAAAAAATATGACAGAAAATCAAATGCTCGTATTAGTAATCAAATATTTAAAAGAATCAAAAAAAGCAGCGATACAAGAAATTTTAGACGAGCTTCATCCATATGATTTTGCACAGTTATACCGAGGACTACCTGAAAAACACCATCATAAGTTTTTGCTGTTTTTAACTCCTCAACAAATTGCTGATTTAATTCAAGAATTAGAAAGTGACATGCAAATTGAGATTTTACATAAATTAGGAATTGAACGTTCCTCAAATATTATGAACTTAATGGATAACGATGATCTTGCCGATTTACTAAGTGAATTATCTGTCGATCGAATCCAAGAGTTCCTTGAAGGAATGAAACAAGAAGAATCTCAAACCGTTCGTGATTTAATGAGCTATCCTCCTGATACTGCAGGTGGATTAATGACAAACCAGTTCATTTGGATTAAAGAATATCACACCGTAAGAGAAGCAGTGGACAAGCTCAAGCATTACGCTAGCTTTTCTGAAAATATCTATTATCTTTATGTCATTAACGACAATAAAAAACTAGTCGGCGTTATTTCTTACCGTGATTTACTTATTGCCAATCTTGAAGATAAAATTAGCGACCTTATGTTTAGCCGCGTAGTCTCTGTTCCTGTTGATGCAGACCAAGAAGAAGTAGCTCAAATTATCGAACGTTATGACTTTATCTCTGTTCCTGTTATCGATAATGAGAATACACTCCTTGGAATTATTACAGTCGATGATGCGATGGATGTGTTAATTGAAGAAGCAAATGAAGACATTCATAAGATTTCTGCAACGGGGAAAGACATTGACTTTAATACGAAAGCAACCGTTGCTTCGACGAGGCGATTGCCATGGCTTATTCTTTTATTATTTATTGGGCTTGTTTCTGGTGGAATTATTAGTCGATTCGAAGCAACACTAGAACAAGTGGTGGCGCTTATTTTCTTTATGCCAATGATTGCTGGAATGACAGGGAACACTGGAACGCAATCACTAGCTGTTGTCGTTCGCGGAATTGTGACTACCGATGTTGACCGTAAAACAACGATTCGGCTCATTTTCCGTGAATTGCGTGTTGGTATTATTATTGGAATCACATGTGGTTTATTAATTTCGATTATTGCTTATTTTTGGCAAGGTCAAAACATGATCCTTGGATTTGTCGTTGGGTTGTCTTTATTACTAACTCTCATTATCGGTACATTAGCTGGAACCGTTATCCCACTACTCCTTTATCGGTTAGGTGTTGACCCTGCTGTTGCTTCTGGACCACTTATTACGACACTAAATGACATTTTTTCTTTAATGATTTATTTTGGAATTGCTACAGCCTTTCTAAATGCCTTATAAAGAATAAGCTTTCAAAACTTCACTGCTATTCGAAAATTTTTATGCTTTCTCTTATATGTGAAAAAGGGAGACGACCAAGCAAGAAGCTTGGTCGTTTTTCTTTGTTCTTTCCTCTCTTTTTATTGCATATGATGATACAAGCCTTTGGAAGGAATGGGGATCATCGTCATGTGGAAAGAAGTTCAAGCAGTCTTACTTGGAAGTCTGATTATCGGTATTAGCATTAATCTTTTCTTTATTCCTTATCATATTTTAGATGGAGGTATTATCGGATTAGGATTAATTTTTCACTATTTATGGAATGTGGAAGTTGGAGTAACAATAGTTGTCATTAGTGTTCCTATTTACATTATGGCGTGGAGATCGTATCGCCTCTTTTTTTATAAAAGTATTCCCGGGTTAGTCGTTTCTGCTTTATTTATCGACCTTTGTTCGCTTTTCCCCCTTGATCAATATACCATTGGCCCGCTAACTAGTGCTATTGTCGGCGGTTTGCTTCTTGGAGTCGGTGTAGGGTATATGTTTCGCTATGATATTAGTACAGGTGGATTAGATTTACTCGCTCAAATGATTGCTGAGGCTACAAAAGTGAACGTCGGAATCGTTATTTTTATTGTTGATATTCTCGTCGTTGTTGCTGGCCTTTATGTGATCTCACCGACAGAATTACTGTTATCGACGATTGCCGTGACTGCAACCGCCTTTTCAACCATGTTAATAACAGGCTCTGTTCACTCGACACGTCATACACATGCATAATGCTTGTATGTTGAATGGTCACAATTCTAACGGACATCTGTTCACTGGCGTTGCAAATATATCTACAGGTTAGGTTTTACCGAGCTTTTAGTTAGCAAAAATAACATATCCGTTCCATTGCGCTACAGCCACTCTCTTTCCCGCAGGAGTCGAGTGGCTTTCGCTCCATTTCACTCGGTGGAATCACTATATTTCTATGATTTACAATTCAAATAAAAAAGTGAAAATTTGAAGAAAACACTAGACGAATAAAA
Organism: Alkalihalobacillus sp. LMS39; assembly: GCF_022812285.1. Classification (NCBI taxonomy): domain Bacteria; kingdom Bacillati; phylum Bacillota; class Bacilli; order Caryophanales; family Bacillaceae; genus Alkalihalobacillus; species Alkalihalobacillus sp. LMS39. Next base: position 229,556 of record NZ_CP093300.1, on the reverse strand, counting down.
AAATTAACGACAGCTAATTTACTAAGAATTTGTGTCGCTTCTCAATTACAAAATTGGGAAGCGTATACTCAAATAGAAGAGGAAATTAGAGCTAGAAAAGATTCGCAAGAATTATTTGGACTATCAAGTATTAATGGTTCTCAAGTATCTAGACGTGTGAATACATTACCATCAACGATGGTAGAAAGATTATTTCAAATAGCTGTACAGCTGCTATTTTTCTCTTGAGGTGGCGAGCCTCCTTAAAAAACAAGAAATAGCGGAACGAATGTCCGAACGGAGTGGGAAAACAGTGGATTTGGCGAGTATAACGGAACAGATGTCCGAAACGTGAGGCTGGAGTCAACCCCCCAAAAAGGCCGTATGAAATCTAATTCATACGGCCTTTTCATTCTAATTTCCTTCAATAAAACCATTACTGTAAATTTCTGTGGAGATTGGTGACGTCATGTCGTAATCTCCAACAAAATCTATACCAGCATTTTCAAATTGAACTTCAGTAATACCGTAGTAACGTGCCGTTAATAAAATCGCATCCACTAACGCTATATGTTCATTTACATCAGAAAGGACTGTTCCTTCTTGAAATGTAACAATAGCCGGCCCCTTTTCAGTTACTTGTACTTCCGGGACTTCCACTTCGGCTACTTGAAATACGCTTTTCATGTCTTCTTCCCAACTAACGTCCATTTTTTGAAGCGCTTGTTCAAACGATCCCACGTCAAACTCTTCAAAGAACATCGGCACTAAAACCATATAATCTTGTTCAGTCGTAAACACTTGATACCCATATTTTTTATCCAGCAAGGATAGTTTCGATCCACTCGTATAATTTCCTAAGTCTTCTCCTGAAACGGTCTCCACAATCAATGTTCCATAACCTAAATCCGAAAACGTATGCTCTGCTGCTTGAATAATCGCTTCTTCTTGTCCCGATGAACCACCTAATAACATGTCATCAGGAATCATTAAGCGTACTGTGTTTTTATTTACTTCCTCAATGGTCATGCCTTTTAATTTACTTTCATCTAGACCAACTGCCTTTGGTTCAAACTGGTCAATTAAATCTCTTACTTGTTCTAGTCGATTATCTGCACTTCCAACAATGCTAACAGGGATACTATACGTTCCCAGCTCTGTTACTACTGTTAGGGCAATCCCGTACACTCGCTCATCTGCTGCAAGTTCTTCTTGACGTATGACCTCAAGATACTCCACTCCGCTAGATTGCTCAAGCTCTACTGCACTTTCAGCCATCCCTGCAGAATAAATTTCATTTTGCATATTTCCTTGGTCATAATCTTCTTTTATTTGCTCCATCGTGACAAAGTCTGCTTCACCTTCTCCGCCATTTAAAAACTGCGGCACTAGAATGACGAGTAGAAACAAAGCGGCGACACTCGCAATACTAGGGATTACCCATTTGACGTTTTTTCTTTTTACAGTCGGGGTGTTGTTCATTCGCTGCTGAAGTTGTTGGAAAACGACGTCTTTAGAACGTTTATCTTCAATTAATGGCATTTGTCGTAATTGTTGTTCAAACGGTCCTTCCATCTCTTTTACATTATGCTCGTTCATCTTACCCCTCCTTCACCTTTGCTAAATTAGGGTGTTCTACAAAGCCTTTTAATGCTTTGACAGCACGATGCTGTGTTGTTTTCACTTTACTTTCTGTCCATCCTAATATGGTCGCTGTTTCTGTTATTGATAAAGATTGAATATAACGAAGAACAATAACTTGTTGTTGATCGATTGTACACTGCTGTAACCCTTGATACATTTGTCGTATTTCTTCTCGTTGGGTTACAATTTCTTCTGGAAGAGGCGCAGAATCTTTTACCACTTCATTTTCAATCGGGGAAAGTAACCCTAACCATTTTCGCTTTTGGCGATTTTGCATTCGGATCCAATCAATGGAAACATGTCGAGCTATCGAATATAGCCATGTTTTTTCGGAACTTTTCCCTTCAAATTTCTCATACGACTGCAATACTTTAATATATACCTCTTGAACAAGTTCTTCCGCCGTTTCCCGGTTTCGAACCATATAAAATATAAATTGAAATAATGACTGGTGATAGGTTTCATATAAATAATCAAACTGACTCTCCAACCGATTACACCTCCTCAATAATGATAGACGCTAATTATCAAAAATAGTTACAAATAAGAAAAACGCGGAACGTCTTTTCTTTTCAAGCGAAGTGCGGATCCTTCGCTCTTTTAGAATAAGCTGTCAAAGCTTCACTGCTATACCAAAATTTTTATATGCTTTCTTTTATGTAAAAAAAACTCATCAATCACGTTGATGAGCTAATTCCACTTTCTCCTCTAATATTCCTTCTGTACTTAGATATGATTATTAAGAAATGAGACGACTCCCGATTATCCAATACAATAATCCGTAAAGTAAACCAATTCCTAAAATAATAATAAATAAAGTTTTATTCGAGAATTTCACATGGAACCACCTTTCTTTCACTGCCCATTATTTAACAATCAAAACTGGACATGATACTCTTTTCGCTACTTTATGACTAACACTGCCTAGTACCATTTCTTGAAGGGCATTTAAACCGCGACTCCCGATGACGACAAGGTCAAAATGATTTTCATTTGCATATTTAACTATCGAAGGTCCTGGTTCACCTCGAATAATTTTCACTTCGAATGGCACGTTTTCCTTGTTCGCTTGAACTTCTATTTTTTTAAGCTTTGCCTTTCTGTTTTCTTTTATCCCTAAGGCATCCCAGTTTCTAAGAACATCTGCTTTTGATGTGTGCCCATCGACAACATATAGCACTGTTATTTTAGCCTGTTCATTCCCTTTGGCAATCGAAATCGCTTTCTCAGCTGCTATTATAGAATGTTCAGAACCATCAGCAGCAAGCAAAATTTTAGTAAACATACAAATCCCCCCTTTTCCCTTTGTATCAAAAGTAACGATAGGGATGAAGATTGTCAATGGATATAAAAATTTATCGAAAGTTCTTTGAATAATCATGGTTATTTGTTCACTAAATGTTTAAAATGGATAAGAAGAAATGTCGTATGAAATTGATTTGGTTTTCATAGTAAATGGGGTATCATATGGAACTGTTTGAGTATTTTCTATCGAATTATGGCTATCTTGCTATTATTCTAATTTTATTAGGTGGTATTGTAGGTTTACCTATCCCTGATGAAGTGTTATTAACATTTATCGGGTTTTATATTTATAAGGGAAAATTAACGTTTATGCTCTCTTTTTTATCAGCTTCCATTGGAGCTATTGGCGGAATTTCATTAAGTTATTATTTAGGGGCACGACTTGGGTTGCCATTTTTGCTTAAATATGGCCCCAAAATTAAAATCACATATAAAAGAATTTCTTTTGTTCAAGAAAAATTTCAAAAATACGGCCCAGTCCTGTTGTTTATTGGTTTTTTCATTCCAGGTATACGTCATGTCACAGGCTATGTTGCAGGGATTTCAAGATATAATTTTAAGCGATTTGCATTGTATGCATACTCTGGTGCCCTTTTATGGGTAAACGCCTTTCTCATTTTAGGTCATGAATTAGGATATAGGTGGTATGTTATTGAAGGATATATTGTAAAGTACAGCTTGTATGGGATTGTTTTGTTATGTTTATTTATAGTAGGGTTTTGGTGGTATATAAAATGGAAGAAACCAAAAGCCTAGTATCCTCTAGGGAAAACGGTAATCGTATATGCCTGTTTTCCCTAATGGATATGTGGCAATAAAAACGGTTATTGAATTTCTTTTTTCCTATTTTCCATATAACGGATTCTTGCTTTTTCAATAATGAGGGTAATCTCTGTAATATACTTTTTCGATTCATTATAAGTATCAGCCTCATTCATTTTTTCTTGCAATTGTTTTACCTGTTCTAGCTCACGATCATTTAAATACTTGAGCTTTTCCAAGCGTATTCTCCTTTCCTTGTCTATCTCTCTACCAATGGATTTTTGTTTGTTGTGGCTAAATTTGATGAACTGAGGGGTTTTTTGTGGGGAATTTACTATTAATATACCATAATGTTGAAAAAAAAACTATGTAAAAAGACTAGTATTTCATGACTTCTCATTCAGTTAAAACAACTGTCGTAAAAAGGTTGGGCCATACGTCATTTAACGATGTCCCAACCTCTATTTGTATTATGGGAAAAACGGCATATCAAAAACGAAATGAGCAAGTAAAAAGACAACTGTCATCATCAGTATACCTACAACAACACCATTTATGGCTTCTTTTACGATGATTTCCTGTTCTTTTTTTTCCTTTTCCATCCTTCGTCTCTCCTTTCCTAATCTTTGCTAAGAAAAGAAAGGAGCGAACGCGGTGCTTTGCCGTTTAATTGGCATTAACCTTTTTTGTTTAAGCAAGAGTGGAATAAAAGAATCAAGAAATCGTTGAAACGATGAGAGTTGAGTTAAGAATACTGTTGCAGCAAAAAAGATCAGAACTTTTGCGCTTTCATCGAATTGCAATAAACTTGAAACTATTTCTGCAACATGCTCAGTGGTAATAATAATATCATCTTGTTGTTGAAAAGCTTGTCCTTGAGTTGGCAGTACAACCGAAAAAATGAGTGCAATAACCAGAATGACACAAACTTTATGTTTCATCTCGGTCCCTCTTCTTTTACACTTGATGTTCTTTTTCTTCATATGGATGTGCTACCCATCCATCCGTATCAATGAATAACCGAACAGCCACGACCTGTCGATCATCCATCAGCGTAAAGAAATGGGGAGTATGTTCGGGTACTGAAATAACGTCACCCGCTTCCAATTCAATATCAAAATATCCTAAGTTATCATTTCCTTTTACAATAAAAATACCATGTCCAGCTGTAATCGCCCGGACTTCATCATCCGTATGAGTATGCACCTGTTCAAATTTCTTTAATAGGTCTTCTAAGTTTGGTGTCGCATCAGAAAGAGCAACGATATCCCAATTGCCATAATTTCTTCTTTCCGCAAGCGAACGAATTTCCGGATCAAACGCCGTTAAAATCTCTTGTTTTTCCTCATCGGATAACGTAAATTTTTCTTTTAATGGAGTAGGTAATTTCCCCATATCCCAATGCTCATATAACACACCTTGTGATTCTAAGAAAGCACCTACTTTTTCAACACCTTCAATGACTTCTCCACTATTTCTAACTTTAATTACAGCCATCTTCTCTCCCCCTATTTAAAATTTGCTTTTGCTTGCATTAATGTCAGATGATACGAAAATAAAAATTCACAGGCTTCTAAATGACGCTTTGCCTCAAATGCACTATCTCCCCATGCGGTTATCCCATGATTACGTATTAAAACAGCTTTTGTTTCAGGTGTAATAACTTCTTTTATTTCGTTTGCTAGCTTTGGTAAATCGTGAATGTTTTCAACGATAGGAATCACAATTTCTCCATCTTCATCCCAAATCCCAAAGGCTTTAATTAATTCTTGATTGTTAAAAGTCACCGCCCCTTTTGAAGCATATAACTCAGAGATAACATTGTTTTCAACAGTGTGAACATGCAAACTACACTGAGCCGTAGTTTTTTTATACACTTCTAAGTGAATGACTGTTTCAGCTGAAGGCTTTAACGTTGAATCAATTGATTGTCCTTCCTCATCAACTAGGACAAAGTCTTCGTTCGTTTCTTTATATTTATCTTTCCCACTAACAGACACAAGACAAGTTAAAGGGTCATCACTCACTTTAATCGACAAGTTGCCACTTGTACCGGGAAACCATTGTCGTTGTCCTAGTTCTCTTTTTATGTCAGCAATTTCTTTCCATTGTTGTTTCACGACGTCACCTCGATTTGCTTTAAGATATCAATGACATCATAGAAGCTTTCAAATGGTTGATAAGGTAATTGTAATTGTTTGCATTCTGCAAGTAAGTAGTCTCTTGCAATAACTAAATCCGCTTGCTTTGCAGCTTGCAAATCACTAATGGAATCCCCAATAACGATGCGGAATTTACCTTTGCTCAATTTTCGAATAATCGATGGCTTACAACATCCACATTCATTTTGACAATACTCATCACATGGATGTGGCCATTCAATTTTTATCGTATCACTAGAGAAATTTGCCTCATTACAATAAATAGGCAACGGATACTTTTCTAACAAAGGTTCCACGAAAAAGTCAATTCCTCCACTTACGACATTCAACTCAATTCCCTTGTCACTCGTAAATTGGACAAAGTCTTCAAACCCATTGCGAATTTCCGCTTGTTCGAGCGTAAAATTAATAATATCGTCTTTCTGAGATGTTGGTAATAAAGCAAACATCTCTCCTACTCCATCTTGAAGTGACTTCTTTTTCGCTAAAATTTCTTCAACGATTAATAACCACTCGGGTGGAGCAAACTTTTTCATAATTTCAATAATGTTATCATTGTTTGTAATTGTCCCATCGAAATCACAAAAAATTACGATTTCTTTATTTTCCAACTCCCCATATGTTGAGTGCTTTGGCAAGTTCTTCACTTCCTTTAGCAGTATCTTCTAGTGATTCATTTCTTAACGTTCCTTCAATAGCCGCCACAAACGCTTTCGCCCCTGCTGCTGTTCCGTCTGGATGGCCATGAATTCCTCCACCGGCATTAATAATACTATCTACACCAAAATCAGCGAATAGTTGAGGAACTAACCCCGGATGAATACCTGCTGACGGTACAGGAAATGCCGTTTTAAAATGCCCATCCGCTCTCGTTAAATTTTTTGCAATGCCAAGAGTAGCTTCTTTCTCCATCGCAACCGACCCATATGGTGATGGAAAAAGAACAAAGTCAGCCCCTACGACACGCAACAATTTTCCTAAAAGTAATGCTGGCGAAAATCCATACTCAGGAGAAGAAATAAAAGCCCCTGACATAGCCGGATGCGCCATAATCGGAACGTGAATTTCTTTTTCTTCTGCCAAAGCTTGGAGTACATCAAGACCATAGGAAAACACATTAAATAATAAGGCATCTGCTCCTGCCTCCACTGCACGCTTTGCTTGGTCAACAATGGAATACGTTCTTCCGGTAATATTCACTGCGTATAAGGTCCTTTTTCCTGTTTGCTCATAGCTTTGTCTTAATGCTTCTTTACAAACCTTTACTCTGTCTGTTAAAGGTGTTAACTCATTTTCAAATAAAATCTCATCATCTTTAACGACGTCAACACCGCCTAATCCCTGCTCTTTCATTTGTTCTTGCAAATAAGATAAATCGCGACCAATGACCCCTTTAAAAATGCTCATTAATAACGGTCTTTCATGACTGTCGAGCATTGATCGAATGCCATCGATTCCAAACTGCGGACCAGGGTATGTTGATTTTAAATCGTCTGACAACTCTAAATCGATAAGTTTGATTTTTCCATCAAGCGAAAGCTTTCCAAATGTTGTTGTCAAAATGGCCGGCAAATCATTTGTATAATTTGCACTAGGGTATGAAATTTTAATTTCGCCGTGCCCTGAAGCTGTTTCAGTTGTGGAAACAACCGTTCCTTTATGCTTTTTCATTTGCTCTTTCAACACGAGCGGTAAGTCTGTCCAAGAACCAACCGTTAGACCAATGGCAATGGATTGAGCTTTTTTTTCTAAGTTTTTCGAGTCAGCTACTCGATATGTAGCGATAACTTGTCCCACGATTTATCCACCCTTCGCTTTGCTTTATCACGCTCTTAGATTTTGTGATGATTATCTATTGTTTTTTCTGTAATGTCAATACTATTATCCTCACCGTTTCAACTTCTCCCATACATTTCTTCCTTTTAACAAAAAAATTAACAAATTTTTCTGAATCTAATTGACAATTTCACTTTCGCCAGTTATGATTTCAATCATATGTAAAACTCTTATCAAGAGAAGGCTGAGGGATTTGGACCGATGACGCCCGGCAACCGGCTATAACGCTATGGTGCTACTTCCAACAGAGCAAACGGCTCTGAAAGATAAGAGGGATGAAGTCTATTATTCAACCCTCTTTGTCGTATCGACAAGAGGGTTTTTCTTATGGGATGGGGAGGATGTCAATGAAACGTGAATATAAAGAATATCAACCACTTACAGAGGAGACTGCTGTATCACTTCTTCAGTCGATTGGACTTTTTGCCGAAACTGATTCTGTCTTTTGCCAAGAAATTGGGGATGGTAACTTAAATCTAGTTTTTCGAGTCTCTCATCAAGAATCAAATCATTCTTATATTATTAAACAAGCACTACCATACGCGAAAGTGGTAGGTACAAGCTGGCCGCTCACATTAGATCGAGCCCGAATTGAAAGTGAAGCCCTTGAAAAGGCATATTCTTTATTACCGCAATTTGTCCCTAAAGTTCATTATTCAAATGATGAACAAGCAGTAACCGTTATGGATGACTTATCTCATCTTGTTATTATGAGAAAAGGGTTAATCCAAGGAAATCACTATCCAAATGTCGCAAAGGATATCGGGTTGTATTTAGCTCACACTTTATTTTTCACTTCGGATTTCGGCATGGACCAGCAAGAAAAGAAACAACTCCAAGCGACATTTGCAAACCCTGAGTTATGTAAAATTACAGAAGACCTCGTTTTTACAGATCCATACTTTGACCATGATACAAATGACTTCCCAGAGTCGCTCCGTCCGTTTATTGCGGATGTCATCTGGAGTGACCGTGATTTATTAAAAGAAGTGGCTTTATTAAAGCATACCTTTCTAACTCATAGTGAAGCTTTAATTCATGGGGATTTGCATACAGGAAGTATTTTTTCTAGTACAGAAGAAACAAAAGTAATTGACCCTGAGTTTGCTTTTGTTGGTCCAATTGGCTTTGACCTTGGTGCTTTTATTGCTAATATTTGCTTAAATTATGTATCACAAATTGGGCATGCCTCTCATCAAGAGCCATTAACTTCATACCGACACTATTTATTAACCTTATTGGAAGATGTATGGGGCACATTTGAAAGTGAGTTTCATTCGTTATGGGAAACACATGGTACAGACCCATTATTCCAAGAAAAAGAATTCCGACAAGCTTTCCTAGCTCAAGTTTTTGCGGATGCTATCGGCTTTGCCGGTTGTAAAATTATTAGGAGAGTCATTGGACTTGCCCATGTTGAAGATATTGAAAGCATCCCAGAAGAGCAAATCAAAGAGCAAGTCAAGAAACAAGCGTTACGACTTGGAAAACAACTTATTTTAACTCGTCATGAAATAGATTCGATGAAAAACGTCATAAAGGTTGTGAAAGAAGCATGACAATTCGTGCAGTGGAATGGCAAACAGATTCAATTATTTTACTCGATCAACGGTTACTCCCAAAGAAAACGGAATTTATTACTCTTCGCACAATTGAAGCTGTATGGGATAGTATTTTTGAATTAAAAGTGCGTGGCGCCCCTGCTATTGGGATTACAGCTAGTTACGGGTTAGCCTTATGGGCATCTCAAGCGACGTTTGATAGCGTGGAAGAGTTTAAACAAAAACTCAACGTGCAAAAAGACTATTTATGCTCTGCTCGTCCTACTGCCGTTAATCTTTTTTGGGCGTTAGAGCGCCTTGTTTCATCAATAAAAAACACGGATTCTATCGAGCAAGCACAAGCTCAACTTGTTGAGGAAGCCATTCGGATTGACCGAGAAGACGAAGAAGTTTGTCGACAAATCGGAGAACATGCATGGACCTTCCTTAAAGATGGAGATACAGTCTTAACTCATTGCAATGCAGGTGGAATCGCTACAGCGAAATACGGGACAGCCCTTTCTCCTTTTTATCTCGGAAAAGAACGTGGCTTATCGTTACGCGCATACGCGACCGAGACTCGCCCTGTACTGCAAGGAGCTCGCCTAACCGCATGGGAGCTTCAAAATCTAGGGGTTGATGTGACACTTATAACAGATAATATGGTAGCTCATACGATGAAGACAAAGTCGATTAATGCTGTCATCGTTGGGGCTGACCGAGTGGCTGCGAACGGCGATACTGCTAATAAAATTGGGACATATGGCATTGCCATTATCGCTCAAGCATTAGGCATTCCGTTTTATATCGCTGCCCCATTATCCACTATTGATTTAGCAACTAGAACAGGAGATGACATTGAAATTGAGGAGCGTCACCCTGACGAAATTCGTCAGATTCAAAATGAAGTCATTGCCCCTACTGATATTCCAGTGTTTAATCCTGCTTTTGATGTGACACCCTCACACCTTATAACCGGGATTATTACTGAAAAAGGGGTAGTCACAGGAAATTACGGAGAAGCATTGCAAGCATTGTTTACGTAAGATGAATTGGAGGATGTTAGAAGAGGAAAAGCCTTTGATAAAGAAAAACGCGGGAGCTTGTGAGGAGTCTTCGCTCTTCTAGAATAAGATTTCAAAGCTTCAGTGCTATACCAAAACGTTTGCTTTCTTATATGTTAAAGAAAGGACAAACCCGTTTCACATATTGAACGGGTTTGTCCTTTTGCGCTTTAATAAAAGGGAGTTCTTTTCGGTTTTCTCTTCGTTTTGTCCTTCATCTCCTTTATGAAGAACACTTCCTCTCACTTTTCCTCTCGTTTTGTCCTTCATTGCCTTTATGAAGGACACTTCCTCTCACTTTTCCTCTTGTTCTGTCCTTCATCGCCTTCCATAAAAGAAGAACGTTCACAGGCACTACTCTTTATCCATATAAATTCGGGCGCCGGCTCTGGAACACGGGTACTTGATTCCGTACTGCGGGTACTTGAGTAGAATCGATCGTTACGATAATCGTTTCTTCCTTTTCCATAGACCCTTCTGCTATTTCTTCTCCCCACGGAGAGACGACCGTTGAACGCCCACAAAATTGAACATCGTTATACGTTCCAACGCGATTAGCAGAAACGATAAAACATTGGTTTTCAATCGCCCTTGCTCTTTGAAGAATTCGCCAATGGTCCTTTCTTGCTTCTGGCCATTCCGCTACAATGACGATAATTTCAGCTCCAGCTAACGCTAATTGCCTGGACAGTTCAGGGAATCTCAAATCATAACAAATAATGACACCCATTTTAATTCCATCTACCGTAAAAATTGCTGCTTTTTCTTTTCCTCCTGCTAAATAAAGATGTTCGTCAAGCATGGGGACTAAATGCATTTTATCGTATTGATGGATACAATCTCCCACGCGGTTAAACACGAGCGCTCTGTTATATATTTTCTCATCTTCCATCGTCGCTATCGAGCCACCAATAATATTGACGTTATAGGCTTTTGCTAATGATGCTAACCATTGGGCTGTTTCATTTTTTTCTGATTCTGCCATAGTGTGCAAGTTCGGCAATGTATAAGCTGTCGTCCACATTTCTGGCAACACAAGCATATCCAGATTTTCAGCTGCCATCACTTCTTCAACCCAGTTCTTCACCTTATTGCGGTTCGCCGCTGGATTACCTGGAACAATATCCATTTGGTAAAGTGCTAATTTCATAAAGCCTACCTCCTCGTTAGAAAAGCTTTAATTTATCAATTCTTGCCACCACTTCTTCTAACCGTTCGAGGTCCTCAAGTAATGCGACTCGAACATACCCTTCTCCCCATTGACCAAATCCACGCCCTGGTGCAACCGCAATATGGGCTTTTTGTAATAATAAATCCGCAAACTCGTCTGATGTCATGCCATTGGGGCAAGGTAGCCATGAAAAGAAAGATCCTTGTGGCGCCTTTACATCCCAGCCAATCGATTGCAAACCGGAGATGAGGTGGTTTTTACGTTTTTCATATAAAGTGACGAGCTGGTCCACGCAATCCTGGGATTCTAATAAAGCCGTAGCCGCTGCTTGTTGGATCGCACCGAATAAACTAACGTAAAGGTGATCTTGTAGGACATTGAGCATCTCAATGACAGACTGATTTCCAACCGCAAACCCAACACGCCAGCCTGCCATATTAAATGTTTTTGATAATGTATAAATTTCAATTCCGACGTCTTTTGCTCCTTCTGCTTGCAGAAAACTAACTGGCTTTTTTTTATCAAATCCAATAGCACCATAAGCAAAATCTGATACTACGCAAAGTTTGTTTTTTTCAGCAAACGAAACCGTATCGTCATAAAACGCCAAAGGTGCCGTTGCCCCTGTTGGGTTGTTCGGGTAATTTAAAAATAGTAATTTAGCTTGTTTTACTATATTTTGTGGAATTGCTTCATAGTCAGGTAGAAAATCATGTTCTGCTTTTAATGGCATCATTTCCATCTTTCCGCCTGCTAACGCAACTCCAGACCAGTAATCTGGATAGCCTGGGTCTGGCACTAACGCAACATCTCCCGGGTTAAGCAAACATTGACTTATTTCAATTAAGCCGCCTTTGCCGCCGAATAAAATGCACACTTCTTGCTCTGGATCAATATCGACATTAAACTCCCGCTTATAATAGGAAGCAACAGCTTCTTTTAAAAAACCGTAACCTCGAAAAGGGGAGTACTTATGAAAATTAGGATTGTTTGCCCCCTCTTGTAAACTCTTTACAATATGTTCCGGAGTTGGCTGATCAGGATTGCCTTGACCTAAATTAATTAAGTCTGCCCCTTGTTGTTTAAGCTGATTTACTTTTCCAACAAGCTTTGCAAAATATTGTTCTGGCAACTGCTCCATCATACGGTTCATCTTAAATTCCATCCGGTTTACGCCCCCATTTATATATTCACTCTTTTCATCGTAGACGCAACGGTAATTGACCGTCAAGTCCCTGTTTTATTTTCTGTTGACAGTTTATTTATTTCTGAATATAATTAAAACCAAGTAAACAAATAGGAATAATAAAAATAGTATAGGCAGGTGTCTACTATGACGATGAAATTGGTTTCTTTTTATTCAAACAGTTCCCTACTATCTGGTGCGATTCATTATCCAAGTCTTGAACAAAATAAGCAATACCCTGCCATTGTTCTTGTTCACGGTTTTGTCGGAAGCAAAGTAGGAGAACATCGCTTGTTTGTAAAAGCAGCTAGATATTTTACAGAAAAAGGTTTTATAGTGTTTCGATTTGATTTTCGTGGTTGTGGTGAAAGTGAAGGCGATTATAGTGATGTTACGTTAACGAATCAAATACACGAACTTCAAAGCGCACTTGATTTTATTGAAAAAACACCTGAAGTGAACAAAGAGCTTATCACTGTCATAGGTCATAGTTTAGGGGGCGCTGTTGCCTCTCTTACTGCATCTATAGACAATCGAGTTAAACACTTATTATTATGGTCTCCAGTTGCAAACCCTTATCAAGATATAACAAGAATCACTGGCTTACTTGCCGTAAAAAAAGCTGCAAAAGAAGGCGTTTATGATTATCAGGGATTTTATATTAGTGAGCAATTTTTTCAAGACTTAAAGCGACACGAACCACTTTTATCTGTAGCATCATATAAACAACCGGCCCTTATTGTACATGCAGAAATGGATGAGGATGTACCAAAAGGAAATGCTCAATTATATTATGACAGCTTAAAAAACAGACAGACTGTAACAGATGTTGCTTATATCGAAAAAGCTGATCATACTTTTTCAAGTTATTCATTTGAACATCAGCTTTTTGAAAAAAGTTCACACTGGTTAGAGCAAGTTTTACAAAAAAATGAAGTACAACTATTAAAGCAGCCTTTTTAGGTTGCCTTTTTCTGATTTCAAGTCATCTAACCAATCACTTAACACTCAATTTAAGCATACAGTAATGAGAAGAGATTTACGCTCGGAACGGAGGCTGGACATGAATCCAATATCACGAACGGTTCTACTCGTTGTTAGTATTTTTCTTGCGATTTCCTTTATGAGTGGAGCTACCTTAAGAGAACCACCAACGACAAGACCAAGATGGTTTCTATTCTTTTAAAACTTGCTTAGGATGGTGAATCCATTGTCCCATCAAAATTCAAATAAAAAAAATCATTTTAAAGATTTTCAAAGGTTTGCAAAAGAAGAACAAATCAAGTTAACCCCACAACAATTAGCCGTCGTCGCCGCAATTTTAACAAATGCTTTACACGTTCAATCCATTTTATTTGATAAAGACCAAACGATACAAATTCTACTACGTGGTACCCTTTCTCCAAATAACAATCTTGATAGCTTACTTGATGAAGTTCGCGGACTATCCATTGGTGATTTATTTCAAATTATTGAAGACAGTCGGACCAATTAACAAATTCCCTTTCTAGCTTACAATATGGTAAAATACATCTAGTTTAACAGGACAAAGGAGATAATGACGATGTCTTCCGTATCAAAAATTCAACAATTCGGCCCAGTTTCTTGCCTTAGAGGACTTATTAAAAAATTGGGCCGAACGTTTACATATTGTGTGTATTATGTGGATGGTCTTTTAATTGATACAGGGCCGCCAGCAGCTAGAAAAGCAGTGGAAGCGTTTGTAAAAAACAAAAAAATTACCGCCATTGTTCTTACCCATTCACATGAAGACCATATTGGTAATGCGCAATGGCTTGCCGACAAATACAATATACCCGTTTACATGAGTCCGCTTACCAAAAAGCAACTCGAACAAGATGTTGTGACTCCTTTTTATCGCCGGCTCATATGGGGAAAGGTACAACACACAAACGGTCTTGTATTAGAAACAGAAATAAAAACAGACCATTACCACTTTACTGTTATTCCTACACCGGGTCATTGTGATGGTCATATTGCGTTGTTGGAACCACAGGAAAAATGGCTGTTTTCAGGTGATTTGTTTTTATCAAAACGATTATTATATGGTATGGCAAATGAATCTGTCCCGATTTTGCTTCGGTCAATAAAAACCATACTTAAACATGATTTTTCAACCATTTTTTGTGGACATGCTGGTATTGTTGAAAACGGAAAAGAAAGTTTTATTGCGAAAAAGGAATATTTAGAACGGTTAACGGCAAGCACATTATCGCTTCGAGCGAAAGGCTACTCCGCAGAAATGATAGCGAAACTTCTTTTACCTCAACAAAAATTAGTATCGTGGTTTTCTCAAGGTGAAATGTCACCTCTTCATTTAATTACTTCTATTATTGATGAGCATTCCATAAAAATACGATAACAGAAGCCTGTTATCGTATTTTTTCTTATTTTGTTAAAAAAGCAATCCCATCTGGATGGATTCCCACATCAATCGTTCCTTCTACTTTTAACGTATCCATATTAATAATTGAAATATCATTTGTTTTATTATTGGCAACATACGCATACGTGCCTTCACGGTTAAAAACTGTTCCACCAGGCCAGACCCCTACACGAATACGTTTAATTTCCCACGGTCTTTTTTCACCTTTCAACTCGTGCTCTGTTTCAATGATAGATAAATCTCCAGACTCACGATTCGGTATGAGTGCATATTTACCGTTAGGCGAAAACACGAGACGAACAGGGACGGCTCCTATTCTTCGTTTATAATCTACTTTTAATGTTTCTCGGTCGATAACGAGTAAATTATTATCATCTTGGTTCGCGACATACAAATGTTTTCCATTTGGATGAACCGCAATTCCTTCAGGTCCTTTGCCAACCGGGAAATGGGTGATGATTTCATCAGTTTCCGTGTTCAGAACCGTAATATTATTACTTCCGATATTCGGAATATATGCGACCTTTTCATCTTGAGAAAACGCAATCATATGTGAAAATGTTTGATTTGTCGGGATGACTTTTTCTACTTCCTCTGTTTCTACGTTAATGACAAACACTTTCTCACTATACGTAGATGCCACATATAATTTTTTTCCGTCTGACGTTATACCTAAGCCATGCGGGAAATCAAAATCAGGATGCTCAATTACATGCGTTATTTCAAATGTTTCGTTATCAATGACATTTAATTTATTTCCTAGTGAGCATGCAATATACGTTTTCTTCCCATCAGGGGTAATTACAACTTCATGAGGATTATAATCCGTTTCAATCGTTTTCACGGTATCTTTTGTTTTAACATCAATAAAGGATACTGTATCTTCATCTTTATGTAATACAACTAAGTAGCTATTCATATCTACTCCTCCTTTTCTTGCTTCCTACTATACTTGTTTTTTTCATGAAAAACAAAAACTTAACACAACCTATACAAGTCATGATACAATCTAAATAAAGATAACCTATCTAGACAACTTTACCACTATATTATTTTGAGGTGACATATGCATATTACATATACGGCAATTGATGAAGAAAACTTAAAAGTTTGTCAGTCGCTCTGGAATGAACAGTATTCCAAAACCTACCCAATATCTGACCGGTTATTTATTCAAAATAGTCCTTTTCCTGCTTTGTGTAAACAAAGCTCCTCTTTCGCCTTTAATGAACATGGCGAAATGGTCGGATTTATATTAGTCAAAGTACAAAACAACAACTGCTACATCCATCTTCTTTTTGTAAAAAAAGCGTTTCGAAACAAAGGAATTGGAACAGCTTTGCTTAAAAAAGCAGAAAATGACTTTTCTCAATTCCCGATTTTTGTTGGAACAGATATGTATAATTATTTCCCAGGAATCCCGCTTGAGTGGAACGATGTTCATGAATGGTTTGAAAAAAGAGGCTATACAAAAGATGAGCCTGTTTTTGATATGAAGAACGAATATTCCCCGACAGAGCCATCGCTTTCCATTCAAAGTCCTTACACAATTCAGTTCGCCAGCCTGGAAGACAAGGAGCCTTTTTTATCTTTTTTACAACAGCATTTCGGCTCCCGCTGGCATGATGAAGCAGTTGACTATTTTCAAGCAGGAGGAACAGGAAAAGAATTTTCATTACTGAAAGATAAAGGGAACATCATCGGCTTTGTCCGGCACAATCAACTAGATTCTCCTCTCATTGGTTCGAATTTAAATTGGGCTCCTTTGTTCCATACTCCTCATGTTGGAGGCATTGGACCTTTAGGGATTGATCCTGCTTATCGAAAACAAGGGTTAGGAGAAGTCATTGTAAATGCTGCGATTGTAGCTCTTCAAAAAAGTGGAATAACAACGATGCTTATTGACTGGACCCATCTTGTTGATTTCTATCAAAAGTTTGGCTATGACGTGTGGAAAAGCTATATTCCATATAAAAAAATAAATGAATAAAGGTAGGGGATTGCGATGAATTTGCGAAAAACGATGTCATTGGACGAGAAAATTGGGCAAATGTTTATGTTTGGTTTTGACGGGTTAACGCCCAATGAACAAATCATGGACTTAATCGAAACAGATAAAATCGGTGGTGTTTGTTATTTTAAACGAAACACAAATAACCCTGAACAAGTATTTCACCTGTCAAAAGCTCTACAAGAAAAAAGTGATATTCCGTTATTTTTAACGATTGACCAAGAAGGCGGAATGGTCACAAGGCTCACAAAAGGCGTAACAATGAGTCCAGGTAATATGGCGTTAGGAGCAGCCAATGATCCAGATGGTGTGAAGCAATTATGTGAAGTTGTAGGAAACCAATTAAAACAAATCGGCATAAATATGAATTTTGCTCCTTGTATTGATGTGAACAATAACCCTGACAACCCCGTTATTGGTGTCCGTTCCTACGGAGAGGATCCTGACCACGTAGCGCTGCTTGGAACAAAAGCTGTAGAAGGATATCAAGCAGCAAACGTCTCTGCCGTTCCAAAGCATTTTCCTGGTCATGGCGACACTGCCGTTGATTCACATCTTGGTCTCCCGATTGTACAAAAAAGCTATGAACAACTTAAAGAGCTTGAGCTCGTCCCATTTAAAGAGGCTGTTGCAACTGGTGTTGACGCGATTATGGTGTCACATGTCTGCTTTCCGGCGGTAGAAGATATCCCTTCTACATTATCGAAAAAAATGGTCACGACCGTGTTACGAGAGGATTTGAAATATACAGGGGTTATTGTCACCGATTGCATGGAAATGAAAGCTGTTCTTGATACATATGGTGTAGAAGAATCGACCATTCGTGCTGTAGAAGCAGGCATTGATTTAGTGTTATTTAGCCATACGTATGAATTCCAAAAACGAGCGAAACATGCTTTAGTAGAGGCTGTTCGCTCTGGTCGGATTACAGAACAACGTATTGATGAATCGGTCGAAAGAATTCTCGCATTAAAACAAAAGCGTCTGTTCAACGAGCCGAAATCTTACTCAGAAGAACAACTTCAACAGGCTGGAAATCAAGCGCTATCAATGGAATTAAGTGAAAAAAGCATTACCGTTGTCAAAGACGAGAATCACTTACTTCCTCTTAAGAGAAACGACAAAACGCTTGTCCTCTTACCTGAAATTAAGGCGACATCTGTTGCAGATGAAATTTACGATAACCAAATGACATTGCAGCCATATTTATCTTCCTTAACGGATATAGAAGAAATCCAATATTCAACGATGAACGCAGATGCACTCAGGAAAAAGTGTAGAGACGCTGTTCAAATTGTTCTCGTCACCTATAATGCTAGTGCTAACCAGACACAAAAAGAATTCTTACAATCTCTAGTGAAAGGCAATGAACAAAAAACGGTGGTGTGTGCGATGAGAAACCCGTATGACTATTTATGTTTCCCATCGATTAGTACATATATTTGTACGTATGAAATCGAAACCGGTGCAAAAATAGGGCTAAGCAAAGTGCTTGCCGGGGAAGTAGTAGCATCCGGTACACTCCCTGTTTCTATTCCAGGTTATTTTGCAGTCGGACATTCGGTTTAAGAAAAGGAGTTCAGCAGTTTGGAAGATGATCGGTGGATAAAATGTCCTTAAAAACGCATTTTTTTCTTGTGCTCAATCTTAACGGACCTCTATTCCGCTATTTCATGCAAAACATCTCTTTTTATATTTCTTACGGACATACGTTCCGCTAACTAGCTAAAAGAGCGATAAAAACTCGCTGTTTTACTACTATAACGGAACGTATGTCCGTTAACATTTGTAATACATGACTTTTCATTAAAATAACGGAACACATGTCCGTAAGCCTCACGATATGGTCTTGAGCCTCTCAAAATTATAAGCTTGGAGAGGCTCACCAACCAACAACAGCAAAAATTCTATCACTACCTTGGTTATTCACCTAATCGTAATGTTTCTAACACAAGTGTTCCATCTTCTTTCGTTCCATATGAAAAATAAACCGCTTCTCCGTCTTGGACAGTGTCAAGGTCTCCAACGACTCCATCCTTTGTTGAATATGTTTCCTCGGTGCCATTGTGTTCAATGATAACTTGGTCGCCGTCAAGCTTTTGTTTAAACACACCTTGGATTTGTTGAGTTAACTCAATTCCTCCTGCCGCTAAATCTGTCTCTTCTTGTTCGATTTGACCTTGTTCCTCAACCTCAGATTGACACCCAACAACAATGAATGTAAAAACAAGAGAAAGTGCAATAACGATACCCTTTTTCATTTTCATTACCTCCTTTTGAATACTAAGACGCCATAAGGAAGCAATAGTTTCAGTTTATTTTAGTCTTTAACAAAAAAAGAAGTGGAAAGGACTAATCCCCTCCACTCTTCTTATTATTCTTCTGTGTCCGGTTGTTCTACTTTCTTTTGACTTTTAATTTCTTCTGTTAATTCCTCAATGCTATGTCTCACATTGCCTTTTCCAGATAAGTTCTCAATTAAGCCTTTTACATCAATACCAGATGATGCTTTTAATGACTCTTGTAACGTGCTCATTAAATCAGTTGCATACCCTGTTACTTTATTTGCCCCACTGTTGCTGCCATTTCCACCTGTGTCAACAACTGTAATCTTATCAATATTCGCTAATGGGCTTGCAATTTCTTTTGCGTAAGAAGGTAACATTTGTAAAATCATATCGAGCATTGCAGCTTCTCCATATTGCTCGTATGCTTCTGCAATTTTCTCTTTTGCTTCGGCTTCTGCCAAACCTTTTAAACGAATAACTTCAGCTTCAGATTCCCCTTGCGCTTTCTCTGCTTCAGCTCTCGCTAACCCGTCAATACGGATTTTTTCTGCTTCGGCTTTGGCCATTGCTTCGATTCGATATTTGTTTGCATCTGCCTCTGCCAGCTGCTTGCGTTTTTCAGCTTCTGCACTTTGCTCAACCGCATAACGGTCGGCATCTGCTTTTTTCTTCACTTCCGAATCATATTGCTTTTCACGACGTAGAATCTCTTTTTCTTCTAACTCAATTTGCTTTTGACGTTCGATAATTTGAATTTGCATTTGTTGTTCTGTTACTTCTTGTTTTGAACGAGCTTCTTCTAAATGATAAGATTGGTCAGCACGAGCTCTTGCACGGTCTTGTTCTTGACGATATTCTGCAATTTTTAACTGATTGCTTTTTTCTGCCTCTGCAATTTCTGTTGCTCGTTCTAACTCTGACTTTTTCGCTTCTTTTTCAGCTTCGGCTTGCTTAATTCTTGTTTCTTTCACTGCCTCAGCTGTCGCAATATCAGCATCACGTTTGACTTGCGCAATTCTCGGTTTCCCTAAAGAATCAAGATAACCGTTTGAATCGCGTACATCTTTGATTGTAAACGAGACAATGACTAACCCCATTTTTGCCAAATCATATGATGCTACCTTTTGTACTTCTTGTGAAAATTTCTCTCGGTTTCGGTAAATTTCTTCGACCGTCATCGAACCTAAAATGGAACGTAAATGTCCTTCTAGTACTTCTTTTGCCTCTTGCTCTCTATCTGCTTTTGTTTTTCCTAAAAATTGCTCAGCAGCGGTTGCAATTTCACCGATAGAACTACCAATTTTAATAATCGCTGTTCCATCCGCCATTACAGGTACCCCTTGTTCTGTATACACTTCAGGAGTTTGAACATCTAGTTTACTAGATAACAAGCTTAATGGTTTTGCTTGTTGGAACACAGGTAAAATAAAAGTACCGCCCCCACGAACGATTTTGATGCGGTTCCCTGCTTCGTCCACATTAACATTTTTCTTTCCTAAATAACTTCCTGTTACGATAAGTGCTTCGTCAGGTCCTGCAGTACGATACTTCGATACAAATACACCTATTAATGCAATTAAAATGACGACGACAACACCAACAACAATCATAATGACTTCCATACTCTTCCTCCTCGATTCATTTACACAATTTGTTCATGAACAGTTACATATAAGACGCCTTCTTTTACATCAATAACGAGTACATCTGTTTCAAAAGGAATGTCTATATTGTCAAAACTTCTAGCTGATTTAGAAATGCGTTGAGTCTTGCTTTCAATTAACACTTCTCCAACTCCATCTTTCGGAATCGTTAAAATGACTTTACCAATTCTTCCTTTTAAGTCTTCATCAGAGTAGGCAAGCGATTCTTCCGCATTGGATAATGGGATAAAAATGAAAATATTAAGTAACGTAACAAATAAAAGCGCCCCACCTCCTGAAATAAATAAAATAAGAAAGCTATTCATTGCCGTGAAGCGCTCAAGTAAATAACCTGTTGCACTTAAAACTGAAATAAACGATAGAACTAGACTTGGGTTAAAAATACCATCTGGGATAAACTCGAATATTCCTTCGATTATATCTCCAAGTAAAATATAAAGAAGTGTTAGGACTCCACCTATAATAAGTCCTACTAAATATATAAACTGTAAGGAATATCCAAGTATCTCCATATTATCTAACCTTTCGTCTCATCCTTTTGTGTAAGTTTCTCTCGTAAACGGGCTAATTCAGCATCAACCTCTGTCCTTTTATCAAGTTCTTTAATTTCGTTGTCCAAGCTTTGGTTCGTTTCGCGAAGCTCTTCACTTGCATCGGCTTCTGCTTCTTGTCTCATTATTTTTTCTTCCATTCGGTTAAAACCTCGTTTTGCACTTCCAGACTCCACTGAAGACATTAAACGATTTGCTTGTGCTTTTGCCTTCGCAGCTTCAGCACGTGCAACCAATGTGACACGCTTATGCTTCATTTCACTGTATTCATGTTTCATTTCGTTTAGCTTTGTTTTTAAATCCTCAACTTGCTGCAATGAGTTTTCATGTAACTGTGAGATTTCAGCATGCTCTGTTTCTGCTCTCTTTTTTTCTAGTAAAATTCTTCTAGCTAAATCCTCATTGCTTTCTTCTAACGCTTTTAATGCTTGTTCTTCTCGAGTGTCCGCTAACTTAGCTGTATCTTCTTTTTTTCGAGCTAGTAATTTTTCTTCTGCAATTATTTTCGCTGTTGTGCTTTCCATTTCTGCAATTTCACTTTCCATTTCACGTAAATATTCATCGACCATTTTTACCGGGTCTTCTGCTTTATCAATCATATTATTGACTTCAGAGCTTACTAACGTTTTCATTCTTCGAAAAAATTGGAACATTACAACCACCTCTACCCATTCATATTTTTTTTGCTTATTATGTAATACGGATTATGTTACTTTCTCGTTTCAGTTTTTTTAAATTTATTTGAAGGAGTACCATCATTATCCTATGTAAAACTTACCAGTTCATTACTGAAAATACAATAACATTTACATGAATTTTGTAGAAACTTTTGAGTTTTTATCAGTTTTTGTATAAGCAGACCCGTTAATTAAGAAAAACGCGGGAGTGTCTTTTCGTTTCAAGCGAAGTGCTTAATCCTTCGCTCTTCTAGGTTAAGCTTTCAAAGCATCACTGCTACACCAAGATTTTTATACTCCCTCTTTTAAGAAAAACTGAGTGAGGAAACCCACCTCACTCAGTCCTTTTTTGTTTCCTGCAAATCTGAAAGCCTGTACTCTACTCCATGTACGCCTTTATAATACTCAGAAAACATATCTCTTCCACAAGTTTACACTAAACAAACATAGCTGATAGAAGCTTTTGGACACTTCTCTCCGGTTTTGCACTCGTTTTGTCTAATAGAACCTCCTATTAGACACTTCTTTCCAGGGGACCCATCTCATTTGTATGAAGGACACTTTTGCTTCGTTTTCTCCTCGTTTTGTCCTTCATCACCTTTATGAAGGACACTTTCGCTTCGTTTTCTCCTCACTTTGTCCTTCATCTCCTTTATGAAAGACACTTTCGCTTCATTTTCTCCTCGTTTTGTCCTTCATCGCCTTTATGAAGGACACTTTCGCTTCGTTTTCTCCTCACTTTGTCCTTCATCGCCTTTATGAAAGACACTTTCGCTTCGTTTTCTCCTCGTTTTGTCCTTCATCGCCTTTATGAAGGACACTTTCGCTTCATTTTCTCCTCGTTTTGTCCTTATTTTGTCCCTCACCACTGTATTAATAACAACGGTTAATTTGCATTTAACGAAGTTTGACGTGTTCGTTTCATAATAAATATAAAAAGCTTAAGAAAAACGTGAGAGCGTCTTTTCTTTCAAGCTAAATCCGGAGCCCTGCCCGCTTTTTAAAGTGAACCCCAAGTGCTCTTCTTGGGTGAAACGCGCAGGTGCGCAGCCTTCGCTTTTCTAGAATTAGCTTTCAAAGCTTCACTGCTACACCAATTTTTTTCTTATCTTTCAAAAAAAAGAACTATCAAGTTTCGATAGTTCCCGTGATGAAATGTAGTTATTGGGGTATGTTTTCCCACGCCTCTTACTCAACCACACTCTTTCATTTATTAACAACAATCATTTGTCCCTAATAGTACAAACCCTCGTTGACCGTTATGTTCTTGTACATCTAATGTTATTGTTCTTGCCTCGTGCTCAATCATCTTATCAATGGCAACCGTAATCCCTGAAATTTCTTCTACAATATCATCCTCTTCTGGCTCATCCAGAGCCAGTCCAATCTTAGGGCTACCTCAGCCCATGCCTGCAAAATAAAAGCGAACTCCGCTTGCTTGTTTTTCTTCCATAATTTCTAGCAATGTTTCTTTTGCCCGTGATGTAATTTCCATATATGTTCCTCCTATGTTAGTAATTCTTTCACATGACTATATCCAATCGTATCATGAATTTGCCAAGGTGTGATAACGGTTTGACTTGTTAACGTTTGTATTTTCTCAATCCATTTCCATTCTGCTGTTGCTCGTTGTTTTAAAATAGGGTCTGTCGTCGTTGTCAATGCAAAGCTTTGATTAATCACTGTCCATGTGGGATTAATTTCTGCTCGTTTTAAATCATCAGCTAGCCGCTTTGCTTCGTAATACGGTGTTGCCTCTGGTAATGTGACAATGACAACATCTGTTTCTCGCTTATCACGTAGTCGTGGTAATAAGCGTTCAACTTCCTTAGGTACTTCACCAGTTGTTCTTGTTACTTCCTTTTGGTAAGACTGAGCAGCATCTAATAATAGTAATGTATGACCCGTTGGTGCTGTATCAATAACAACAAACTGATTTTCACCTTGGTCGACTACTTTGGCAAACGCTTGAAACACAGCAATTTCTTCAGTACATGGTGAGTGTAAATCTTCCTTTAAATAAGCTAAGCCATCTTCATCAAGTGCCTCTTTTGCCTTTGACAAAATATCTTCTTTATATTCTTCTACCTCAACTTCAGGATTAATCACACTAATTTGAAGATTTTTTTTCGTGATTTCGTCCCCAAACACGTGAGATAAGTGAGCAGCCGGATCGGTTGTCGTTAAGTGTACTTGATGGCCTTGCTCAGCTAATCCAATCGCTATCGCTGATGCAATTGTAGTTTTCCCAACCCCGCCCTTTCCCATCGTCATAACGACACCACTTTGCTTTTTCGCTAACGTGTCTAGCAATTCCGATAATGGAGGAAGCGTTGTTTTTTGTAATTCTGATTTCGTTTCCTGCATTTTATTTTCTTTAAAAAATACTCGTAATGCCTCTGTCCCTGTTATTTCATAAGACACAAATGGAATCTCAAATGTCGGAAGTTTTAGTAAACGACCTGTCAATGTTTCAAGTGCCTGTTCCTGGCGGTTGTAAAACGCCTTTGCGATCTCATCAAATTTTTCATATCGCTGCATCTTGCCATTGATAATGACCCATTGATTTTGTAAGCCAATGTCAAAAAGTTCATCTGATGCCCGGTTCGCTTCTTGAATCGCCGATTTATCCGGTCTCGTTACTAATAACAAGGTTGTTTTTTCTTTATCAGCTAACGCATTCACAGCTTCATTGTACAGATGTTTTTTCTCTGCTAAGCCAGAAAGCGGACCTAGACATGAAGCTCCATGTGTGGATTCTTCTAAAAACTGTGACCATGCTGTTGGTAACTGTAATAACCTTAGTGTGTGGCCAGTTGGCGCTGTATCAAATATAATATGGTCGTATTGGTTTGCAATTTCTTCATTCGTTAGGACGTCAGCAAATTCATTAAATGCTGCAATCTCAACCGTACATGCTCCTGATAATTGCTCTTCCATTTGCATAATAACTGGTGCTGGAAGCTTATCTCGATATGGTCCAATTACACTTTCTCGGTACTGCGCTGCGACTTGTTCTGGATTAATGTTTATCGCAAATAAGCCGTCTACATTAGGGATAGCTGTAGTTTGACGGTCAATGTTTATACGGAACACATCTTGTAAATTGGAGGCCGGGTCCGTGCTTACAATTAACACTTTTTTCCCTACCTCAGCTAACTGTAGTGCGGTGGCACAGGCTGTTGATGTTTTTCCAACGCCACCTTTCCCCGTAAAAAACAAATAACGGGTCATTTCCATCTCTGCTGGAAGAAATCGCTGCCTCATAATATCCATCCTTTTATAACAGTTTAATTTCTTTTCCTAAGCTTTTTTCTTTTTTTGTAAAAAAACTTATATCCAGCCCTGTCCACATAGCAAGTTCTTCATTTGTTGGATATTCGCCTATTTTTTCGACTTTATCATTCACAATCACAATAGGAAGACTTTCCGTTCCTTTTTCCTCCAATAATTGAGTGACCTCTTTCTGATCCACATACGCTTGTGGTTCAGAAGTTAAGTTATATCGAACAATGGAAATGCCCTGCTGTTGAAGCAGATAAATCGCTGTGGCTACTCTTGTTAACTCTGGGTCTACGTTCGGTCCGCACACACCCGTATCACAACACATCGCCGGATCAAAGATTTCTATTTTCATTCGTATTCCTCCTTTTTTGTAGCTGTGTTCTATACATAAGGGATGTTTCAAAGGAAACATCCCCTACTTTTTATTTTCCTGTTTCAGCAAACTCTTTTATTCTATCGCGAATTTCATCTCGTACTCGCTGGAAAAATGCCCATTTTTCTTCATCTGTTCCTTCTGCTTTTGCCGGGTCATCAAATCCCCAATGAACTCTGTCTTTATTCGGTGGTGTTGCAGGACATACATCGTTAGCATGACCACATAAAGTAACAACAAGGTCTGCTTTTTGTAAAATTTCAGGGTTTATCGTATCAGATGTTTGAGCTGAAATATCTACTCCCGCTTCTGCCATCGCTTTTACTGCATTCGGATTGACACCATGTGCTTCAATCCCTGCCGAATAGACATCATACTTCTCGCTTAAAAAGTATTTCCCCCATCCTTCTGCCATTTGGCTTCTGCATGAATTCCCTGTACATAAAAAATAAATAATTGGTTTTGACATCATAATTCCCCTTTTCATTTAAAGTATGAGTAATAGCCATAAATACAAACCAACTAATGTGATAAACAATGTTGGTATCGTTAATATAATTCCAACTTTAAAATAATAACCCCACGTGATTTTTACACCTTTTTTCGCTAACACATGAAGCCATAACAATGTGGCTAACGAACCAATTGGCGTTATTTTTGGCCCTAAATCAGAACCAATAATATTGGCATAAATTAATGCTTCTCTCATTGCACCGGTTGTGGAAGTATCTGCAATCGCAAGGGCATTAATCATTACTGTTGGCATGTTGTTCATAACCGAAGACAATATCGCAGCAATGAACCCCATCGAAATCGTTCCAACAAATAATCCTTGATCTGCCGCCTGTTCAATCACAATCGCTAACATATCGGTTAATCCTACATTTCGTAAGCTATAGACAACGACATACATTCCAATTGAAAAGACAACAATCGCCCAAGGCGCTCCTTTTATAATTCCAGCAGAGCTTAATTGTTCATTTTTCGCACTAATCATTCTAAAAATAAAATAAAACACAAATGCCACTGGCATAGCGACAAACGATACTGGAATTTCAATAAATTCACTTACAAAATACCCAATTAATAATACAGCTAAAATCCACCATGATAATGAAAATAACTGTTTATCTTTAATCGCTTCTTCTGGTTTTTTTAATTGCTCCATATCATATTGCTTTGGAATGTCTTTTCTAAAGTAAACATACAATACAAGAATACTTGCACCTAGTGCAAAGAAGTTCGGAACAATCATTCTTGTCGCATACTCCACAAATCCAATTCCAAAAAAGTCGGCCGACACGATGTTTACTAAATTACTAACAATCAAAGGCAATGACGTCGTATCCGCAATAAAACCACTTGCCATAATAAACGGAAGAATCATCGCATCTTTAAATCGCAAAGCCCGGACCATCGCTAGTACAATCGGTGTTAAAATGAGGGCTGCCCCGTCGTTTGCAAATAATGCAGCTACAACCGCTCCTAATAAAGAAACATAAACAAACATCTTTATTCCATTTCCATTTGCAAACCGTGCCATATGTAAGGCAGACCATTCAAAAAATCCAATTTCATCTAAGATTAGTGAAATAATAATGATCGCCACAAAGGTTAACGTTGCATTCCATACAATCCCCGTTACGGTTAGAACGTCTCCAAAATCGACAACACCAACAAGTAAAGCAAGCACTGCTCCAATCGTGGCAGACCAACCTATTGATAAACCTTTCGGCTGCCAAATCACGAGCACTAATGTAAGCAGGAAGATGGCCGACGCTAAAACTACAGAAGTCATAGTAACTCCTCTCCTCTTCTACCTAATTATTCACAACAAACCCGCAACCCCTTCTGTTCGAGGTCATGTAATTTTTCTTTTTGACTTGGGAGATGTTTCAGTAATGAAACCATCAGCTCATATGCTTCATGATTTGCATTTGCCCGATAAAAAATCCATTGACCACGTCGCTCCTCAAGCACTAACCCTATATCTCTAAGTTTTCTAAGGTGTTGGCTTACAGAAGGTTGACTCATATCAAAAAGAGAAACAAATTCACACACACAGCATTCATCTTCCATTAAAAGCGACATCATTGTCAGCCGTGTTTTATCGCCTAGAAGCTTTAAGACCTTCGTTGCTGTCTCCATTTGAACCGTCATACTGATTCTCCTTTCTAATTCTTATAACAGTATATAAGCATATACTTATATACGCAATAATATATTATCATCTTTACAAACTCTTAATCTTTTAGAATTAGCTTTCAAAGCTTCAATGTTAGTTCTTACCATGCGACCAAGCCCATTCATCTTACAGCGAGTTCTCGTTCGGACATATATTCCGCTATTTTAACAAAAATGAGCCTTTTTCATTTTTAACGGACATACGTTCCGCTATTTGGTCAAAACGAACGTAAAAAACTCCCTGTTTTTCTAATATAACGGAACAGATGTCCGTTCGCTTTTCAGAAACGTTATTTTTTCTAAGAATAGCGGAACCTATGTCCGTAACGTTACGTTACCCCGCAACACCTAAAAACCCAAGAAAAAAGCTGCCGATATATCTCGGCAGCCCTGAAAATTTGCAAATGGCAATTCTCACTTAAGTATATTCTTATTCTCCTGTTTCTACATCCTCAATTGGCTCACTATCGATTGGCTCATCTGTTCCTTCTCCACCGCATGCAGCTAACATGCTAATTGCAAGTAAACTTGAAGCAATTGTTAATAAAAATTTCTTATTCATTCTTACCGCCTCCTGGAATTGGTAGATGATTGCTTTACCTCTCCTACTCTATCATTGGTACAAGCTGGGAGAAAAGAGGATTCCTTACATTCAGATACTCTTTTATACTGTTTCATAATTGCACATTTGTTTTGACATTGTTACATACTTATTTTAACCTTTTTCCAAAAGGTGTAAGAAGCTGGAATTTGTGGTATGATAAACAAAACGAACAGGGAGGAATGTTTTTTGAACAAACCTACGATTACGTTACTCGTTGGAAAGAAGCCTGTAGAAGCTTCCGTTACTCAACTTGTCATCTATGCTCAAAGCCAAATTGTCGAAGCGCACTGCTCCCAAAATCAGCTTTACTATATTTTGTTTTACAAAGAAAAAATGATAACAGCAGTGAATGCTACCCGTATAAGAAGGTATTCACATATGGAGCATGCTTTAAAAAACGGGATAACATTTCCTGCCCCACATCCACTTCTCACTCTTCTTTTGAGTTCAAACAAGACATTTCCAATTATGCAAAAAAGCCATATTTCATCTTTCCTAACTTCTATACAACGATCATACGACACATATGAAACAGCGCTAATTTACACGTATTTAGAATCGTTTGTCCCGAAGAAATTGTTATTTGAAGAAATTCAACAATTATACTTTCAATGTCGGAGAAACGGACAAACCTTTGGATGTTATCGGATTATCCAGATTTTAAAAAAGTTCGCACCAAAACATAAATGGGTTAAAGAGTTTAGTAACTCTTTGCAGTTTGGAAAATATACGGATTTATATGAAAAGCCAACTTACTCACTGTTTGAAAAAGACCCGCTTTATTTGGAGCACTATTATTTTATTACAAGAGAAAATCCATCCCATGCAAAAAAGCTTGAAGAATATTATCTTTCACATAAACGAATCATATCCTATTTATCATTAGTAATCGAAGCTTGTAAAAAATCAATTATCGATTACCAAACTTTACTTTCATTACTATCCCCCTATTTCAAAAAAGAAGAGCTTACACATATTTTAAAAAATATTAGCGACCATTCACATCAATGTCATTCATTTCACTCTGAACTTTATGAACGGCTATTACAAGAACAGTGTTATATTGAAGCACTGCAACTTGTCATTTCTAAACAGCTTTCACTTCCAACTTATAATCAATCACTCGATACATTACTTGAGAAAATTCCCGTTGAAAAAAATCCTTTATTACAAACGAAAACAGTCAATTTACCATTACTTTATTCTAACTCAGAAAAAGCTGAACGTTGGTTACAACGATATGTTCGTTATTTATTGGTGGATCACTCCCTTACAGACGTCCTACAGTTATTACAGCCGCTTAAAGACAAATACCCGACGTTATCGATTATTAAAAAGTTGGAGACTATGGTTGAACTTCAAGATAACCCTGATGCACAACGGGAGCTTGGAGATTTATATCATGAATTTGCCCTAATGGAAAAGGCGATTGAATGTTATACATTTGATATGGAGCTACATGAATATGATCCAAGACCCATACAGTCGCTTGCTAAAATTTACCGGGAAATAGGTCAAACGGACGAAGCAACGATGTACCAACAGCTTTATGTCGAAGTTAGAAAACGTGCTTAAGATAAAAGCAGACTCAAAGGCCACATGCCTCTTGAGTCTGCTTTCTCTTACTCTTGCCTTATATTTTCTTCCGTTACATGCTCTTCGTTTGTTTGACGCAGAGGAATTTCTTTTAACGGTAATGTCATCCCAAACGCTGCCACAATAACAATTCCACAAACAATAAAAACCCCTGTTAAACCGTAGCTTAAGGCTTCTCTTAACATAAGCAAATAGTGCTCAAACCCAGCATACGCTTGCTCTGGTATTGTCATTTTTATCTGTTCGACCATTTCTTGATCCATTAACACCTCAGCACTAATTTCTGCTGCACCCGCTGGCAATCCTGCAACAGGAACATTTTCCATTTGCTTTGCTAACCTTGAGCTCATCACCGTTCCTAATACCGCAACCCCGATTGTTCCTCCCATCTGCCGACTAAGTTGTGATGTTGCTGTAGCAACACCTAAATATTTATGTGCAACTGCATTTTGAACCGTTAATGTAAAAATCGGCATCGTTAACCCCAATCCAATCCCCGTGATGACTAAATAAATAACCATCAAAAGAAGAGAGCTATCCGGTTTCAATGTGGCATTTAAAAAGAATCCAACTGCCATAATGAGAAAGCCCAACAGTGCTAAGTTTTTGTACTTCCCCGTTTTTGTAATGAGTTGACCTGCTAGAGCACTACAGATCACTAAAGCGATCGTCATGACCATTTCCACCAAACCTGAAGTCGTTGCACTTCTTCCAAGTACTCCTTGGACATAGAAAGGAGCGTACATAATGATGCCAAACATCCCTGCTCCTGATAAGAAAGAAACAATATTTGAAATCGAAACAATGCGGTTTCCAAAGAGATGCAGTGGTACGACAGGACTTTTTACTTTTCCTTCAATAAAAATAAAAAGACATAACAAAACAATAGCTACACTAAACAGTCCTATAATTTCAAACGATATCCAGTCAAATTGAGTCCCTGCCCAGCTAAACCCTAGTAACACAGTTAAGATAAACCCCGATAATACAATCGAACCCACAAAATCAATTTTTTCTTTCTGTTTTCTTTCAGATTGAGGGTATAGCTTCAAAATCATGAAAAAAGCAATCATTCCAACAGGTAGGAAAATCCAAAACACCCATGACCAATTCATATTATCGACAATCACTCCACCAAGTGTTGGTCCAAATAAGCTTGAAACACCAAAGACTCCCGTCATTAACCCTTGCCAACGTCCTCGTTCACGCGGGGAAAATAAATCACCAACGGTTGTCATAGCCGTAGACATAATCATTCCCCCACCAAATCCTTGTAGTCCGCGAAATGTTATCAGTTGAGAAATGGAGGTTGAAAAACCACAAAGCAAGGAACCTAGGATAAAAATAATGATACCGACCAAAATAAATAATTTTCTTCCGTATAAATCAGAAAGTTTTCCTACTAAAATCGCTGTAATACTTGAGGTCAGCATATAAATCATAAACACCCAGTTGAAATATTCCATTCCCCCAATATCTGCAATAATTTTAGGGAGAGACGTTCCAACAATGGTCATATTTAACGCCGCAAATAACATGACAGACATGACAGCAATCATAATTGTTATTTTCTGTTTCATATCAAGGTGTTCCAAATCGTAAAACCTCCACTATTTATTGGCATTAACCGCTTTAAAAATCGTTGAAATTTCATCAATTGCTTGGATCGTCGCTTTTAATTTCTCTTCAGGAACAGAAGATAAAATTTGCTCTAGTTTTTCTACATTCCGTTTCTTTGTGTGAACAACATACTCTCTCCCTTTTTCCGACAACGTAATCATAACGACTCTTCTATCTTGTGTGTTTCGTTGCCTTTCGATTAACCCTAGACTTTCTAATTTATCAGCTATTGATGTTGCCGCTCCTGGTGTAATCCCAAAATGATTGGAAATATCAGTCGTTTTAATTTGTCCATGGTTATAAATTGCGAACAATAAAAACATCTGCCCATGCGATATGCCTTCATTTTCGTTTGGCCGCAGCACTTCAACCGTTTCTTCATGAATTTGTTTCAAAGACACAATCAGTTGTTCATATATATTCAAAAATTCCCCTCCTATTATTTTAATCACTAAACTATTTACTCTTTAAAATATAAAACGTGTTCACATTTTCGTCAAATTAGACGTTTTTCATTTGAATGAGTCGATCCAGTGAACCCCCTTTACTTTCCGATACGATTTCCTTAGTAATGATAGTATCGATATTGAAAGGAGCTCTGTAGATGAACCCACTATTTCACCAATCCTTTGCCACAACTATCATAGAACGTCGGTCTATTCGAAAATTAAAACATGATCCTTCTATTACAAAAGAGCAAATTAATGAAGCAGTTCAGCTCGCACTTCATTCCCCTTCTGCTTTTCATATGCAAAGTTCACGTATCGTTGTTTTAACAGAAGATTTTCATCGCAACTATTGGGAGTGTGTGAAAGAAAATGAACATGTAGATCGAACAAAAATATCTGGTTTTCAAAACGGAAATGGGACGGTTCTTTTTTATGAAGATAATAAAACGATAAAAAACATGGAAACTGAATACCCTAAATATAAAGAATGGTTTGAGCGTTGTGCCCTGGAAGGAAATGCAATGCTTCAATATGCTGTATGGCTTGCTCTTACAACTCAACACATAGCAGCATCCATACAACATTTCACGACCGAACCAAAACAAATAACAATGGATTCAAATTGGACGTTACTAGCTCAAATGCCGTTTGGAAGGGCAGACGAATCCGTTGAGCAAAGAGTCTTTTTACCTTATAAAGAGAGAGTGATGTGGTTCTAACCACCTAATTTTTACAATTAGGTGGTTTTTGTTATTTACACTTAACTTAATGTAATGTATACTTAACATAAAGTTAAGTGTAAATAACAGAAAGGGGTTACTGTTTTGGAAAAGAAATTATACAACAGAGTCAAAGAATTACGGGCTCGTCATAATTTTACACAAGGCGATTTAGCGAACAAAGTTGGGGTCACTCGCCAAACAATTGCTGCCGTCGAAAAAGGAGAATATATCCCTTCTGCTTATTTAGCTCTTTGTATTTGTAGCGTTTTTGAATTACCAATGGAAAAGGTATTTTCATTAGAGGAGGATCAATTATGAAAAAAGTGTTAGGAAATTTTTGGGTTTCTTTTTTAACCATCATCCTATTTGGATGGGCGATGATTTCTTTTTATTCCGCAAATATAGAATTTGCTCGTATTGTTATTGAAGATGTCGAGCCACCGTGGGAAGTGACTATTTCGGCTACTCCGATTTTTTTTATACTATTACTGGGGGCTTTCCTTATTCCTCTGTCTTATTATTACAATCGCAAACGCAAAAAGAAGTCGTGGCTCCAATTTTTATTTATGCCAACTGAATTAGTCGATGATGACGAACGCGAACAAATGATTACCGGAAATGCTTGCCGGAATGCATACATCTCAATGTGGATTTCGTTTCCGATAGCACTTACGATATTCATATTTGTTTATCCTTTTATCAAAGAGACAATGCCTTATTTTCCGATTATCGTTATTCTCTTAGTCCCGCTTGTCCAAGTTATCACCTTTCACATTACGTTAAAGAAACAATTATAGTGGTTGTGTCAATCAATTGTTAATAATCTTCACTTTCCATGTCTCTACTTTTCGATTAAGATTAATAGAGTAGGACAAAGGAGGCTATACTAAATGGACCTAAAAAAAGCCTATCATGTATTAGATATTCCTGAAAACGCAACTGAAGAAGAAATCGAACAGCAATATATGGTCTGGATCCGGCAACATAAAGCACAGTTAAATAACCCTAATCAAACTCCGATACCAATGGATGATATAAATGAAGCATATCGATTGATTAAAGAGGACTTACTTGATAAAAAATATGGAACGAAAACTCCAAAAAGTCCGTTCCGCGAAAAGCTTGACCATTTTTTTCATTACTATAAATTTCATGTTGTCATTTCAGTGGTTTCTATTGTCATTTTGTATTCCCTTGCAACGACGTTTATTTCTGCCCAACAAGAAAAAGCATATTTAGAAAGCTTGCCACCCGCTGAAGTGGATATCCTTTTTGTAGGCGATTATATGCTTGAAGACCCTTCGCTTATTGAGGGAGACATTCTTGACATGATTCCAGAGTGGGAGCGAGTCACAGCTGATATCATCTATACCCCATCACAAGCAAGTGATAATTTTGATGTCGCTCAACAACAAAAAAGTATGGTGTTAATTGCAACGCAAAAAGCGGATGTCTATTTTTTTGATGAAGAAAGCTTTGTTCGCTTTTCTCGATCTGGTTCATTACTTCCTCTTCCTGAAGAAAAATTTGAAGGGGTTGAAGATCGGTTTATAAAAACAGAAACAGAAGAAAATCCAACTGAATTAACGTATGGGCTGGATGTGTCAGATCATCCGATGTTCTCTCATCTTGAACGGAAACCCGACCAATTGATAGCTACGGTTATCATGGATACACCAAATGAGGAAAATGCCTTATTGTTATTACAACAATTCGTGGATACGGAAAACGATAAATAAAATGGAATCCGAAAATGGATTCCATTTTATTTTTTTACATATCCTTACCAACGATGTGCTTTTGCATTGCTTCGCAAAATAATGGTCTTTTGTGACATTTCAGTATGACCATTCACTTGAGACTTCGATCGTTTAGGTCTTGTCCAGTTGTGGTGAAAAAGCTGAGAATGCTGATCTAACTGATCTTTATAACTCATTCGAATCACCTCTAACGGAAAGGATATAAGCGATATTCAATTGAATATCACTACATAGCATTTGTATTTTTCATTTTATTTATAATTGAAATTATTGCCTGAATGAAAAATTTGCATGTGGAAAAAGTAAGAAAAACGCGGAGCGTCTTTTCTTTCAAGCGAAGTGCGCAGCCTTCGCTCTTCGAGAATAAGCTTTCAAAACTTCACTGCTACACCAAAATTTTTCTTATCTTTTAAAAAGTCTAGGACAAATGCCCAGCTCATACTTTACACTTTCTTTCGTAACGGTCATATATTCCGCTATTTCATGAAAAAACCGTCTTTTTCAGTTCTTACGGACATTCGTTCCGCTAATGGCACAATATAGCTATAAAAACTATCCGTTTTTCTCATTTAACGGAACCAGTGTCCGTAAGCATTTGAAAAAGGTTATTTATTATCAAAATAGCGGAACAGATGTCCGTAACGACAAGTCTACAACTTACAGCTTATTGAACATTCACTCGTAACTCAATATTCTTCATGCCACCACTTTGTTCTTCTGCTATGTCTCCTTGTAAGTTCTCTCCTTTAGGCCCGTAATGATTTTGAATATAATCACTCTGCCCATATTGAGACGGCGTAAACTTAAACACTAAATCCATTTTATCCTCTTCTTTATCTTGGGGATATTTAACACTAATTGAAAAACTTCCATCGGGGTTTACATACTTATGCGCGTTATACCCAAAGGAATATATATACTCTGGAAGATTGACATCAACAGCAAGGACGCTACCATCTAACAAATTTGTTTTTCCTGTAATATAAAAACGACTTTCATCTTTTTCAATTTCGTCTATCTCAATTCTCACCTCTAGGTCACCTTGGTCACTAGGAAAATCCCATTCCGGCACTTCGGACACAAGCTCTGTGTATTCACCTTTTTTAGGGTAATGTGTCAACGTTGTCGTTACATAATACTCTACCTCGTCACCATCACTATCTCTTACAGCGACAAATGGTCCTGTCGCATGTTCAAATCGTTCTCCATAATGATATAAAATTTCTTCTTGTTGCATTTGCGGTCTTACATCAAAGCCTAAATTAATTTCTGTATCATATTTTTGAAGGTGATTTAACTCACCCGAGAATGTTCCATCTTCTTCAACAGTCAAATTTTTATAATAGCCCACAATCGTATAATCGGGTGATTTAAGATATATCCTTACTCTCGTTTCAGGCAATAAATTCGATTCTCCATGGATAATATATTTGTCTTCTAACTCTTCTACTGTAATCTCCCAATTAATGTCGAAGTCACCTTGGTCATCCCTTGCCACACTCGTTTCAGGTTCTTCTATATTAACCTCAACTGCTTCACGTTCATTTTCTACATTACTATGTTCTTCCGTTTGTTCTTCATCTTTTTCGGTTGTGTTAACTTCATCTGCTGATTTACAAGCCGCTAGTAAAAAAAAGATAAACAATATTGCCATATAACACAATTTATTCTTTTGAAACATACTGTCCTCCACTTTGTTAAATTCCTTACATTGTTGCAATTCTATTGGACATTGACCTTAAATTTTATATGCTTGTTGTCAAAACTATGGTCCTCAACAAATTCTCCTTTAAGATTCTCTCCTTTAACACCATAATGTTCTACAATATAAGGAAGATTATTGTCTCGAAAAGGCGTAAACTGAATGATTACGTTCATTTCAGCATCATCATCTATATCAGTCGGATAACTTACACTAAGATTAAAGCTTCCATCTGGATTCACTTTCTTCTTAGCCGAATACCCAACCGTTCTATATCCTGGAAGGCTCACATCAACAACAAGGATACTACCATCCAATAAATTCGATTCTCCTGAGAGGAAAAGTCGACTTTCCCCTTTTTCAACTTCAACATTGTCAAATCTTACTTCTAAATCACCTTGATCACTTGGAAAATCCCACTCTGGTCTTTCTGACACGAGTTCAGCTAATTGATTTTCTTCTGGATAATGGGTTAATGTTGACGTTACATAATACACTAACTCCCTTCCAAAATTATCTCTGACTGCCATGAATGGCCCAGTCATCTTTTCAAACTGACGTCCATAATGTTGTAAGATCTCTTCCTTTTGTAGACTTGGCCGCACATCAAATCCTATATTCATTTCAGTATCATATTGTTGAATGTGCTCTAACTCACCTGAGAACGATCCATCTTCTTCAACCATGAAATCCTCGGAATACCCTTGAATAATATGATCAGGCGATTGTAGATACACTCTTACTTTTGTTTCTGGCAGTAAATTTGATTCTCCATGAATGAGATACTTATCCTCTAACTCGTCTACTTTGATTTCCCATTCTACTTCATAATCACCTAGATTTTCTGTAGTGCCACTTGTTTCAGGTTCTTCTATTGTACTGTCAACAAGTTCTTGTTCTTGTTCACTTTCTTCACTTGGCATATTCTGTTGTTCTACAGCTTCTTCGTCATTTTTATCAGCTGTGTCTACTTCATCTGCTGATTGGCACGCTGCCAGTAAAATAAAAACTAGTAGTATCAGCGCGATAAAGCCCCATTTTTTATTTTGATCCATTTTTCCCACCCCGCTTTTTCTCTTTTTAACCATCTAGACATTTTATCTAATCACACCAGATGTTACAATATTTACATTTTCCTATTCAAACTCATTCGTATCACGGTTACACAACTAATGGAGCGCTACTTTTGACTCTTTTTATATAAATATTTATAAAAAGTGGCGTTCTGTTGATTCAATATAGTTATTACCACTGTTTGAGTATTCTAGTAAAAGATAGTAAGCTTAGAAATCATAAAAGAGGTGAGCCCATTGATTGATTATTTAATAGGTGTCTTTTTTGCTATTGTGATTCTCATCTTTATGCCAATATTTTTAAGTTGGCATATCGTACAAGAACTCAGAAGTAAGAGAAATAAAAAAAGACAAGTCAAGTGGAGAAAAAAGCGAAGAACAACAAACTTTAAAGAAAACATGAGAGCTACGTTAGTTTTCCTTGGAAGCGTAATAATCGCTCTTACTGTTGGAGTTTATATATGTCTCCCTTTCCTACACGATCTTCCCCATTTGTTGAACAAAGAAGAATTCACTGTCACAGGTGAGGTGCAAAAAGTGGAAAGAGGGTCAAAAGGCTTATATCGCCTTACAATCGAAGACCAACAGTGTGAGCGTTTTTTTCTAACACATACCGTTCGGAAACTGCAGACAGGCGATATTGTTACAGCTACATGTATGCCGAATAGCCATGTGTTGTTGAAAATTGAAGAAAGATGAAATTTCGAGTAGCTGCCTCTGCCCATTACACTAATCTAGGAAGCGACCGATAAAATAAAGAGCTACAATATGAATAGGATAGAATAGGTAGAAAAAATATTTTAAACCGAATCCTCTTTTTCCGTTGTATAACAAGATGAAAAGCAAGGCGAAAATCATCATCCACTGATAATCCGCAAACGGAAGCAAAAATGACCATTCTCTCATCCACCCCCATCTTCGTATCAATAATGCAAGAAGAAGGCAGAATACGCTGTATCCGATTGTGACTTTTACTTTATCATTATATGTATAGTAAAAAGCTACTCCTAATAATACGATGAACAAACTTCCTTCTACCAAAAGTACATTACCAATGAGAGGAAAAATGAATAATTCCAACGGTACAGATACGACAACATTACTTTCTAAATAAAGTACCATTACAGTTGAAATAACTTGCCAGATGATAAACAAAAGAATATATTTCACTTTCTTTTTTTCCAATAACATGATAATGAATGCTATTAAAAATAAGGAAGCAAAAAAGTTATGAGTAATATAGTCCAATGTCCCATCCAATTCCCCTATACTAGCTAAATAGGTAAGACGGCGATTGATAAATAACGTCAATAAACCCATGGCAACCGCCGCCGCCCCTAAACGGACGAGATACTTGGATTTATTCGTTGTATGGTGATACCCAATTACTACACAATAAATAAAGAGAGGAGCAGCGACTCTCCCAATCCAATGAAACCACACAGGTGTATCTGGAATATAATATCCAATGTGATCAATTAACATCATAATTAGGGCAATAATTTTTATATTCGTATTGTTCATTATCTTCTCCTAAGCGAAAGAGAAAACACCAATAGCTAGATGGCGTTTCCTCTTAAGATACTTGCATATAAACGAATGATACTTTACATAACCATTAACATTACTAGGGGAAAAACTCTACATAGTACTTAACCACGCTCGTTATATAAACTCTATTTTTTAGCTACCGAAATAAAAATACACGATAACATTTGTTGTTCCGTTCTTTCTAAATTATACAGTTAAAATAGATGGTTAATTTTATAATTCAATTAAACTTATGTATACAAATTGTAAAGATATATATTTTACAAAAACTACATACCCGCTACATCTTTATAAAATAAAAAAGTATAGTCTGGTAGATAAAGAATGCATATAGGATTATCATAACATTGATAACTATCTTATTTTTTTACTGTAGTTTAATTGATACTCAAAGTCTTTTTTTACAAGCTATAATTTTGAATTACTCAAATTTCTCCAATTTATTGATAGTGCGCCTTACCCAATCTAATTCTGCTTGATATGATGTAATTCCATTTTCTAAAATAGACTCCCACGACACTTTTTCACGAGGGGTCCGGCTCAATGATAGAAATTGAGCTTGGTTTTGGTCTCCATAGACAGCCACTCTTTCCTCAATCTTTCGCCGATAACCTTCCAG
This sequence comes from Alkalihalobacillus sp. LMS39, assembly GCF_022812285.1. Classification (NCBI taxonomy): domain Bacteria; kingdom Bacillati; phylum Bacillota; class Bacilli; order Caryophanales; family Bacillaceae; genus Alkalihalobacillus; species Alkalihalobacillus sp. LMS39. The sequence goes on along the minus strand of NZ_CP093300.1, from coordinate 189,770 downwards.
TAGTTCAATAATTTGCTCCGTCTTCAACCGGTCAGCCCATGAAAGCTGAACAAGTAAAGCATGGCGAACCGGTGGCAAATCGGCTGGTGTTTTCCATCCAGGTATACAGTTCATCTTGACCTTTGTTTGTTATAGAATAAACTTTTTTGTTTGGAACACCGTGTTGTACAATTAATTCTTCTTCAATAAGACCCTCTTTTTTCATTTCATCCAATGTGCGATATATTTGGCTGTGTGTGGCCGTCCAGTAATATTTCACACTCGAATCAAACATCCAACTTTAGATTTCCCTTGCTTAACCTTGAATTTTGATAACTCCACTTTTAAATACATTTTATTCTCCTTACCATCATCATTTAATAGTTCCTAAAACTCACCTTACACTAACCTATTATTTCGTAAATGAAGTATAAAAGTACAATCAACCACCCATTTATTTACAGTTATTATACTAATATGATATCATCAATTTTATAATTAGAGTTAATTATATTTTATTTATATATTAGTAGGTGCCACACTATAAAGAAAGGAGTGTTCAGCTCATGAAAAAGAAAATACTTATGTTCTTACCTAGGGGCTATGGATACTCGACTGCTGTATTTTTCTAGATATACATGAATTGGTGAAGTCTGTCTATTTAAGAAAATAAGCAGAAAATTTTATAGTAAAAGATGTAATATTATGGAGAATATCACTAGAACAAGTCCCAAGAATATGCCAAAACCAGTCGGCAACTACAGTCACATTACTAGAGTTCCAAAAGGTGCAAGTTTACTAGTAACATCAGGTCAAATCGGAACAGATATGTCTGGCAATGTTCCTTCAAATTTAAACGACCAAATTAAAAATACCTTTACAAACATAAAAAAAGTTCTTGAATCAGAAGGAATGACTGAAGAGAACATTATAAAGGTTAATATATGGGCAACAGAAGAAATAGATTGGGATTATTTCGATTCTCTATGGGATGAATTATTTGAAACTGCATACCCATCTATGACAGTTGCCTATATTACTGCATTAGGATTACCTGAGTTGAAAGTTGAAATTGAACTATGGTGCGCTGAGGTTTGATTCCATAAAATGGAGAAAAGGATTAACTTTTTTACATTGAGAAGAAGGTTAGTACAGGGAGACAAAAACCTGTAGGCCTAAAATTAGGTTTATTCAAAAAAACCTTCTAACATTTTGTGTAAGTTAATAAGAACCCGTTTTAAAAAAGTTTGATTAAAACGGGTTATTTCATTGTGAAGTTTTATATAATTTTTATAAAAAAGTTTAATCATTTGCTAGGTATGGCATCCTGAAGTAGCAATTTCGTTCTATGATAAAATTTGTTTCTATCTGATTCCATCAAATATTCTTGTTTTAATAGAACTAGATATCGCTATAATAAATAGTCTGGTCATTTAGATAGGATGATTAGTAATACCTGAAAATTCGGATAAATTTTTTCTCATGCCGAAATAGCTCATCCATTGTAATGATAATATAAAAATCTAGATTAACGTGTACCATCACTTACTCTACCAATTTTTTAAAATATGCCTTACGTATAATAAAGAAACTCAGAGTAAACAACAGCAAAATAATTCCTACACCAACGGTAGTCATCTGGAAAAAAGCTGGTGAAAGTGCATCACGAATACTGAATAACACGATAAATAATAAAATCGCAGCAATTGTAAAAGGGGCAAAAATCAGTATTGATAATTCTCTTGTTACAATAACACCAATTTCTTTCATAGATAGTCCGAGTTTGCGAATTCCTAAATATTTTTCTTTTTCTCCCGCTAAAGAGGTCTGCAAGTAAAAATAAAGAATACTCATGGCTGCACTTAAAAAAATCAGACTAAGCATAAAACCAATAAAGAACAAGATCCTCTTTACAAATAACTCGTCATGATATAACGAAATTTTCGATGCGACATAACGCTCACCTGATTCTGTCATGATTTGTGATTCTATTTTTTCTGCTACATCCCGTTTCTCTGTCCAGTCCTCCAATTCATAGGCAAACACATGATATTCAGGATAATTGAATTCTTCATATATCGCATCTGGTATAACATAATATACTGCCCGAAAGCCTGTTATAAGAATCATTCGTTCTTCTAATCCTACGTACCGAAGAGGGTCATCCACATAATCCAAAATGGCATCCGTATTTGGAATTATTCCCTCATTTCCTGCCACAACATAATATTCATTATCGTTAAGTGTTATCGCTTGGTGTGTACCAAGTGCATTGAAATTAGCATTCGACATGAAGCCAATCCTGCGGTCTTCGTCTGTTTTGAACGCAGATTGATATGCATCGAATTCTCCTACTGCTTGCTCAAGGGTTGACTCTATAAATTCAATATCTTGCTGTACTTTTTCTATAGGATTATCTGGTAGTGAAATATATTGAAAGCTATACGGATAGACAGCTTCCGTATTTTCTTCGACATTATAATACGAACTGTACAAAACACTCGTCGTCACAAATACGGCAAGCAGTAAGATACTGAGCAAATAAATGACATGAGCATGTGAATTACCTTTGGCTTGTAAATTAGATACAAATAACATATTCGTTTTTCTGTAATACGAGGAGCTTTTTTGCAACCTCCGAATCGTAAACCAGATTCCTTGGGTTAATATAATATAAATCGTAATTAACAGACTGGTAAACAAAATCATCAAATAAACAATTCCTAAGCTTTCAACGACATCTGGGCTAACTTTGAGAGGTAGTAATAAAGCTGCACTCACTAAAAGGGATAAAAGGAGCCTCCATGGAGTTGGTAGGATTAATTTTTCCTGAGTGACATCTGCTTTTAACAGTTGTACAGCTTCTTCTTTCTTTATAAATCGTGTCGTTATTTTGGATACAATGAAAAATAAAACAGTAAATAAAATGACCGTCATTGCAATAGCTTGTACTGGTACATACATTCCAAAGCTATCTGCCTCTAAGACATTTTTAACGACCATTAAAAACAGAGGAGAAACGATTAATCCAACAACAATTGCTGTTATAATTGCCGCAAAAGCAATCAGCATATTTTCCCGGAATACCATTTTCCGCACTTGCTTCGTCGATGCTCCAGAAATGATAAAGACGCCAAGGCTTTTCGTTTTTTTCTTTAAAAAAGCCAGCATCGAATAAATAATAAAAATAAAAGAAAAAACATAAACAATCATACTACATAAAATCATGGCTATTCCAATTGAGCTATTCGCATCGATTGCATCCATCATTGGATGAAATGCCGTAATCAAAAAAAAGAAAAAGACTAAAATAGAAAAGACACTGCTCAGAAAATAGGAAATATACGTCCATTTATCCCTTAATATATTTTGAATGACAATATGATTAAAGCTCATGATATCCACCGCCCAGAAATGTCAGTGTATCTACAATTTCTTGATAGAATTGCTGTTTGTGGTCACCCTTCTGTATTTCGTTGTAGAGCATCCCGTCTTGCATAAAAATCACTCGCTCAGCAAAACTGGCAACATACGGGTCGTGTGTGACCATTAATAAAGAGGTTTGAAACGTTTTGTGAATGGATTGAAATAGTGTCATCACATTATTGGCTGATTTAGAGTCCAAATTCCCAGTCGGCTCATCTGCTAATAATAGACTAGGCTGATGAATAACTGCTCGCGCAATGGCTACACGTTGCTTCTGTCCCCCTGAAATTTCAAAGGTTCTCTTCTTCATTATTTGTTCAATTCCTAAAAACTCAACGACTTCCGCTAAACGAGATGTCATTTCCTTTGCATTCACTGCATCGAGAGTCAATGGTAATAAAATGTTTTCTTCTACGGTTAATGTATGAACCAAGTTAAAATCTTGAAAAACAAAACCCAATTCACTCCGTCGAAACTTTGCAAGATCTTCATCATTCAGTTCATATGGATTTTTTTGGTTAATTGTAATAGAACCAGTTGTCGGACGGTCTATAGTTGATATACAATTTAAAAATGTCGTCTTCCCACTTCCAGATGGGCCCATGACAGAGACAAATTCATTACGTTTCAGTTGAAAATCAATTCCTTTTAATGCATTATAGTTTACCTCTCCTACATACTCCTTATGGAGATGTTGAACATTTAATATTAAATCTGACATATATACCGCTCCTGTTCTTTTCATTTTTCATTATTAACTTTAATATACCGAAGTCGTCCATTCCTTAACATTTATAAACATGACGGCAAAGTGACATTTTTGACACATTCAAAACGGCTACCTCAATCGGCAGCCGTACTAACACTTTTCGAAAGTTCAATGGTGAAAATAGTTTCTTGATGATGAGACGTTAACTCAAACGGATGATCTAACGTATTCAAAATCCTTTTGACTAAGTATAAACCTATTCCTGTTGCTTCACTTCGTTTCCGTCCTTTTGAACCTGTATAGAACAAATTGAATAAGCGATTGATCTCACTTTTTGGAATGGTTTCCCCTCTGTTATGAATCGATAACTGGCCATTCCTGTAATATATATGAACCGTAGAGTACTTCTCACCATATTTAATCGCATTACTAAGCAATTGGTAAACAACAACTTTCATCCACTTTCGGTCTGAATAAAGAATAACTTCCTCCGCTATTGTCACTTTAGGAAATAGTTCTTCCTCAATAAAGTACTCTTTTAAATCGTTAATAACCTCTTGTATTATTTTCTTTAGTGGCATCGCTTCAATTTTTAAATCAGATAATAATTGGGTAGAGCGGCTATAAGACAAGAGCTGATTTAACGAGAAGTATATTTTATCGCATTCGACTTTTACTTTCTGCCATTCTTCCAACGATTTGATATCATTGATTTGATTCGATTGAACAAGCAATTGCATGACAGAAATAGGCGTCTTCATCTGATGCACTGCATGTGAAATAAGGAGCTGCTGTTCCTGTAAAAAGTTTTGGTACGTGTCCTGTTCTTTTAAGAGTAAGGAAGAAAACTGCTGTAATTGATTGGCATATGCTTTTTCTATTGGAGCATGAGGACGATAGACAAGAAAACCAGCTTGGACCAAATTTTCTTTCTTTAAATGTGTATACATTTTTTTACGACGATGATAGCGAATAACAAGCAGAATAATTAATAAAGTGATGGCTAAAAAACTAAAATAGTAATAGTGATTTTCAAAACCATCTAATTGTTCAATGATAAAAGGTAAGCAGATAAACGTTATCAGATACAAAAGAATAAAACTGAGATGATCCTTTATAAATAACTTCATTCTTCTTTCTCCATTAATTGATAACCAATTCCTCGAATAGTTTTTAATTCTAAAGAGGATTGGATGTTTTCTATTTTGTTTCGCAATCTTTTAATATTCACTGTGAGTGTATTTTCTTCTACAAATCCTTCTTCATCCCATATAACAGAAAGTAGCTGCTGTCTGGTTACAACACTTGGAGATGCTTCAAAAAACATATTACATAGCTGGAGCTCTTTTACCGTCAATACTTCCTCATGTATCGGTGTAGATAAACGTACTGTGTCCAAGTTCAAGGTGGTATTCCCCAGTACTATTCGTCGTTCTGCGTTTTTTGCATACTCTCCATATGTACGTCGAATTTGCCCATTGATTTTTGCTACTACGACATCCATTATAAAAGGCTTAGTGATAAAATCATCTGCACCATTTTCAATACCATATATTTGATCTAGTTCGCTCATTCGAGCAGACAGAATCATAATTGGACATGTAGATATCTGCCTTATTTTTCTTGACCAGTAATATCCATCAAAGTAGGGAAGATTTATATCCATAATAACTAAATGCGGTTCTGTTTTTTCAAAAACATCCAGAACTCTTTTAAAATCTTCTATTGTGTGACACTCATATCCGTATTTTTCAAGACGATTTTTTAATGTATCAGTAATACTTACTTCATCTTCCACAATTAATATTCTATACATAAAATCCACCGCCTCTTTATTCTAAAAACTTTTATATAAACACCGGAATTTCTAATTCTAGCTTAGTTGATAATCAATAGGTGTTCGTCTTTTTTCTTTGCTACATACATCCATATATCAATTTTAGATGTTCTTTTTCTTTTAGACATAAAAACACCCCTTTGGCTAATCATAACCAAAGGGGTAAAACGGTGCAAATTATTTAAAACCAGTAATCCTTTATTGTGAACGGTATGATTATTGTAATTCACAAAACCAGCCTTTTCCTTTACTAGTTCTACTCCACCGTTACACTTTTCGCTAAGTTTCTCGGCTTATCAACATCACAATCGCGGTGAAGCGCAGCATAATAGGAAATCAACTGTAATGGAATCACCGAAGCTAACGGTGTTAATAGCTCATGAACTTCTGGAATAACTAACGTATCTCCTTCATCATCACAACCATCCATACTAATGATGCATGTTGATGCTCCTCGAGCCGCTACTTCTTTAACATTTCCACGAATACTTAAGCTCACATGCTTTTGTGTCGCTAATGCAATCACTGGTGTTCCTTCTTCAATTAATGCAATCGTACCGTGTTTTAACTCTCCACCCGCAAAACCTTCTGCTTGGATGTAAGAGATTTCTTTTAGCTTTAATGAGCCTTCAAGGCACACGAAGTAATCTGTCGCACGACCAATAAAGAAGCAATTTCTAGACACTGATAAATAGTCTCTTGCAATTTGCTCATACACTTCTTTTTGGTCACATAGTGTTTCCATCGCATTAGCAACAATACTTAGCTCTTGAATTGGGTCAAAGCTAACTTCAATTCCTTGTGCTCTTGCAGTATCGACTGCTAAAATTGCCAACACCGCCATTTGGGCTGTATATGCCTTTGTTGAAGCTACAGCAATTTCTGGTCCTGCATGCGTATGCAATGTAAAATCACTTTCTCTAGAAAGCGTTGAACCAGGAACATTCGTAATCGTTAATGCCGGGTATCCTTGCTCCTTAATATTCACAAGTACCCCACGGCTATCTGCAGTCTCACCACTTTGTGAGATAAAAATAAAGAGTGGGTTTTCAGAAAGAAGAGGCATATTGTATAAAAACTCACTTGCAATATGAACTTCTACTGGTTTATTTGCGATATTTTCAATTAGTTGTTTACCAACTAAGCCAGCGTGGTAACTTGTTCCTGCTGCAATAATATAAACTCTGTCCGCTTTCGCCATCGCAGCACGAATGTTTTTATCAAGTTTGATCTCATTGTTATCTCCTTGATATTTCGAGATGATATTACGGATGACAAACGGTTGTTCATCAATTTCCTTCAGCATAAAATGCGGATACGTCCCTTTTTCAATGTCACTAGCATCTAGTTCAGCAGTATAAGGTTCTCTTGAAATGATCGTGCCTTCCATCGTTTTAATCGTAATGGAATCACGAGTGACAATCACCATTTCTTTATCCATTAACTCTACAAATTGATTCGTTACTTGAAGCATGGCCATTGCATCACTTGCAATAACGTTAACCCCGTCGCCAACACCAATTAATAGTGGACTTTTATTTTTGCCGACATAAATTTTATCAGCATCTTCTTCATCGATTAATGCTGTTGCGTATGAGCCTTTTAGGATAGATAGCACTTTACTGAATGCTTCTTCGACTGTCTTTCCTTCTTTATAAAAGAGCTCCACTAATTGCACGATGACTTCTGTATCTGTATCACTGGCAAATGTGACGTCGGATAAATACTCCCTTTTTAATTGTTCATAGTTTTCAATTACACCATTATGAACAATTGTAAATCTAGATGTAGTGCTTTGATGTGGATGCGCATTTACACGACTTGGTGCTCCATGTGTTGCCCAACGTGTGTGACCGATACCTGCACTTCCTTCTACAGAATCATCAACTAGCTCACGTAAGGAAGCAATTCTTCCTTTTTCTTTAAATAAGTGAACACCATCATTGCTTACAACTGCAATCCCTGCTGAATCATATCCTCTATACTCAAGCTTTTCTAATCCTTTTAATAAAATCTCTTTTGCATCTTCTGTTCCAATATATCCTACAATACCACACATACGGCTGTTACCTCCTAGGTATAGGGGGCAAAGCGAACCAAAGGGGACCTTTGCCCCCACTCTTATATTTAATGTGGCATCACTGTCTTTGCTTTTGTACAAAAAGTCACCTCTTTGTTTTTTTCAAAGACTTACGGTTGTGATGCAACCAACCGAGGGGCATCCGCCGATACTCGATAAACCCCTTCCTCGTCAACTATGTCATGTATTTCCGTTCCATGTCATAGTTCAGGCGCTTCAATTACTCAAATAACCTCGATCCTCCTTACTATTTTCAAACTTAACCAAAATCATACCCTAAAAGGGAATTTACGTCAATTGGTTTGTGAGAGTAATACTTATACAATAAAAATATGCATAGCAACCACAACATGTGATTCCTATGCATAGTTTTGTTTTACTCTCCTAGTTCTGCCTTCACAATATCGACAATTTCATTCACGTACTGTTCACATAGTTCCACTGTTTCTGCTTCGACCATGACACGAACAAGAGGTTCCGTTCCTGAAGGGCGGACAAGAACTCGGCCATTCCCAGCCATTTCACTTTCTACTTTTTCAATGGCTTGTCGTACTTTCTCATTCGATTGCACCGCTTGTTTATCGATCACTCTTATATTAACTAATGTTTGTGGGAAAGTTTCCATTTCACTCGCTAACTCAGATAATGGTTTTCCGGTCGCCTTCAATATATTAACAAGCTGCAAGGCTGATAGAAGGCCATCACCTGTTGTAATATGGTCTAAAAAGATAATATGACCGGATTGTTCGCCACCTAAAGTATATCCACCTTTGCGCATTTCTTCCATGACATAACGATCGCCAACAGCTGTCTTTTTCGCGTCAATGCCATTCGATTCTAACGCTTTAAAAAAGCCTAAATTACTCATCACTGTAGTAACTACCGTATTATGTTTCAGCCACCCTTGCTCTTTCATATATTTAGCACAAATGAACATGATTTGGTCACCATCAACGATGTTACCTTTCTCATCGACCGCAATTAAGCGGTCGGCATCGCCGTCAAACGCTAGACCAACATCTGCCCCTTTTTCTAACAAAAATTCAGCTAATGCTTCAGGATGAGTAGAACCTACACCATCATTGATATTGACCCCATTCGGAGAGGTTCCCATTGTTGATATATCCGCTTCTAAATCAGCAAATAAATGCGCAGCTAAACTTGATGCGGCTCCATGAGCACAATCAATAGCTATATGTAGCCCTGAAAAATCATCTTGAACGGTTTGTTTTAAAAACTGTAAATATTTTTGCCCGCCTTCAAAATAATCGTTGACTTGCCCGAGGTCAGCCCCAACTGGTCTTGGTAACGAATCTTCTTGGTCTAATAAATTTTCAATTTCTTGTTCCTGCGAGTCTAATAATTTAAATCCATCTGGTCCAAAAAATTTAATGCCATTGTCAGCAACTGGGTTATGCGAAGCTGAAATCATAACCCCAGCTTGCGCACTTAATGCTTTTGTTAAAAATGCCACACCTGGTGTAGAAATGACTCCTAATCTCATGACTTCGGCACCAATCGATAATAGTCCAGCTACAAGTGCTCCTTCAAGCATTTCACCAGAAATTCTTGTATCACGACCGATTAACACTTTCGGTTTCTTTGTATTACGCGTGAGGACATATCCTCCTGCACGCCCTAATTTAAAGGCCATTTCTGGAGTTAATTCTGTATTCGCTATCCCTCGAACTCCATCTGTACCAAAATATTTACCCATTTCATATCTCTCCTTCAATGAACTATCCTATTCGTCTTCGTCTTCATTTTCTCGAATAACGACTTTCGCTATTGAAATCTCAGTTTCAAACACCATATTTTGTGGTCCGACTAGTTGAATATCAATATCATGTTCGCCAGGTGTAAGCTGGCTAACATCAATAAAAGCTTGTAGTTCTTCTCTTGTTACTCTTTCTATCAATTCATCAGCACCACGAATCATCACACTAATCGATTCCGTTGTTGGTTCAACAATCTCCACTTCATACCCCTCTGAAATGCCTGTAATTTCAAGTGGCACGTCATCTATTGTTCGGGTCGCTTCTTCCGTTAATTCGATTGTTACTTCTACGGTACTTGGTTCAATCCGTTCCACTCCTCGTGGTCTTGGGATATCTAATTGAACCGTTTGGTTTTCTGTGATCGTACTTAAATCGAGGACAATTCCTTCAATGAGTGAGATGTCATTGATTACATCTTGTGGTCCAAATATTGTCACTTCTCTAGGTTCATACTGTATCGAATCTATACTTAAGCCATCTGGTAATGTGCCTTCTCTTGAGATTTTGATTGGAACGGTTTTAAACGGACTGGTGATTGGAACTCTTACGTCCACAACAGATGGTTCCACATCTAAGTGAAGTTCATTGCCAAAATGGTCATATATTTTTATCGGTACTGCTTTTTCGATGGTTTCATTGGCATCTCGAACATCGACATAAGCTTTTGCTATCGCCACTTGGTCGATAAGCTCTTCTGCTGCTGTAATTTCGACATTCACTGGCGTTACAATTGGTGTACCAACTGAATAGCCTTCTGCCACTTCTTCTTGATTGACTAAATCAACCTCGACTGGAATCGAAACCGTCTTCTTCTCTTGTATCACTACTCTCGTAAATTGCGGGACAATCGAAACTGAAAGCTCATTAGGAAATCCTTTATGTTCAATATTTACATGATGAACCCCAGCTTCTCGCTCTGTTAAATCAACAAATACCTCATAGGATGGCCTAGAAATCTGAAGCAAAGTGATAATACTTTGTGGTCCTCTTAAATTCACTTGAACAGACTCTGATATTTCTGTAATGGCAAATCGGTCTTCATCATAATAAGCTGTTAACTGAACATCTTCTAACGTATATGAACTTGTGGCCATCGGTGGTGTCACTGCACTTGGTTGATTGTTTAAATTGTCTTGATTGACCATTAAAAAAAGCATTAAAGCAATGAAAAAAGAAATAATTTTTATAAACCAATGATTTTCAAATAATTTATTCATCTTTCTTTCCTCCCCATTGCCAACGCGAGGAAGTGGTTTGTCTTGATTCATTCACTAATTCTTGCTCTAGTAACTCGCGTAGTTGTTCTTCATTTAAATCCCGATGAAGCTCGCCATTTTTTGTTAACGAAATATTCCCTGTTTCTTCAGATACAACTAGTGTCACACTATCAGAAACTTCACTTACCCCTAACGCTGCTCTATGTCTTGTTCCTAATTCTTTTGAGATAAAAGGGTTTTCAGACAGAGGCAAATAACAACCTGCTGCTAAAATTTTATTTTCTTTTATAATGACAGCTCCATCGTGCATTGGTGTATTAGGAATAAAAATATTAATAAGTAACTCAGACGTTAATCTAGCATCCATGATAATTCCTGTTTCTACATAATCGGTCATTCCCGTTTCTCTTTCGATTGAAATAAGAGCCCCGATTCGCCGCTTTGCCATATAGTTTGCTGATTTCACAATGGCATCAATTGATTTAGATGCTTGCTCTTCTTGTGGCGCGGTTGTCCTTGAAAAGAACCTTCCTCTTCCTAATTGTTCAAGCGCTCGTCTTAGTTCTGGCTGGAAAATAATGATAATGGCTAGCAACCCGTAAGTCACGACTTGCTGCATAATAAATTCAAGTGTTCGCAAGGCAAAAAAGGAACTCAAAAACCACACAATTAAAATAACCGTTATCCCTTTTAATAACTGAACGGCTCTTGTTCCTTTTATTACCATAATCAACTTATAAATTACATACGTAACTAATAATATATCTACAATCCGCCCAAGATAAGTGAGCAGATGGAAATCGACGCCAGGAAACATAGTCCGTCCTCCAAACATTCCACTTTAACCTATAATAATAGCCTTATCATTATAGCATAATTCATACTATATTTAACAAATGACTACTCTTTCTCGTTAAAGACAGAAACAACCTCAATAAAGAAATGCTTTATATGGTACCAAATCCAATCTAACACCTGATTTACTTCTTCAATTTCTCCTGAAACCGTACCGGCTGAAGCTAAATATTGTTCACTATTGATGAGTAGCACATTTCCTCTTACTTCACCTTCAACTTCTAACGTTCCATTACGGACCACTAAATCCCCTTCAACCACTTCACCTTCTGGGACGATTACTGCTCCTCGTTCTTTATCGATTTTTAAATTAGCTGCCCCAGTTACCATTAGTTCATCTGAATGAGACCAAATTGAATTCACACTAAATGACATCATTAAAAAGAAAATCGAAGCAGCAACTAAAAATGGGTGTCGTTGCATCCACTTTTTCCATGTGACCACTTTCTTTTTCCTCGGTAATTGACTCATGACGCTTTCCGTAAAGTTAGAAGGCGCACTAATATGAGAAGCACTTTGAATAAACGCGATCGCTTTTTTCAATTCTATATATCTTTCATGACAGTCTGAACATGTCGATAAGTGTTCCATTAACTCTTTCTTTTCATTTTCATCAATTTCATTATCTATATATTTGTCGATTAAATTTACATACTTATTTTCGCAGCTCATTATATTCACCCTTTCTACCTTTTGCCTAATCTTTTTCTTAACGCTTCTCTACCTCGATGAACACGTGTTTTTACAGTAGATATTGGTAAATTTAAGATGTCGCTTATTTCTTTTAATGATAAGTCCTCAATATACTTTAAAATAATCGCTGAACGATATTTCGGGGGAAGTTCGTTAATTTCTGCTTGTATCCACTCTTGCATTTCCATCATGACCAATTGGTCTTCTGGTAATTCTTGTTCTGCTGCAATTTGGGATTCAACGGTTAGCCCTTCACTCCCTTTTATTGTTTCTTCTAGATAAAAGTCGGGTTTTCGCTTTCTCAACCTGTCTATCGAAAGATTTGTTGCAATTCGAAAAAGCCAGGTGGAAAATTTCTTTGATGTATCAAAGCTATCTAGGTTTGTATAAGCACGAAGAAAAGCTTCTTGTGCAATATCTTGCGCTTCATGTACATTTCCGACCATCCGGTATGATATTTGATAAACTTTATCTTTATATAACTCCACTAATTCTGAAAAAGCTTGCTGATCTCCATTTTTTACATCATTGATTATTCGTTTTACTATTGCATCCATTTATTTTGCCCTCCGCTTTTCATGCGGTTTATTCTATATACGAACGAACCACCGTTTACGTTACATGTCTCGTCTATTTTTTATTTTAACACGAAAAAAAAAGGACAGGGGCTTTTTTCCAAATTCTTAGTTTGTAAAATTATCTGTTATAGAGTAATTTATTATTTTTGCTAGTAAAAAAGCCTCTACACTAAATGTGTAAAGGCTTGAAATGTCCTATTTGGTGGAGCCTAGCGGGATCGAACCGCTGACCTCCTGCGTGCAAGGCAGGCGCTCTCCCAGCTGAGCTAAGGCCCCGTAGTTAATTATAAATAAAGTTGGAGCGGGTGATGAGAATCGAACTCACGACATCAGCTTGGAAGGCTGAGGTTTTACCACTAAACTACACCCGCATCTGGTTAATATTAATTGGAGCGGAAGACGGGACTCGAACCCGCGACCCTCACCTTGGCAAGGTGATGTTCTACCACTGAACTACTTCCGCATCACAATTTTCATTTGTTGAAAACAACATGGTGAGCCATGAAGGATTCGAACCTTCGACCCTCTGATTAAAAGTCAGATGCTCTACCAACTGAGCTAATGGCTCTTAATGGCTGGGCTAGCAGGATTCGAACCTACGCATGACGGAGTCAAAGTCCGTTGCCTTACCGCTTGGCTATAGCCCAATAATGTATAAATGGTGGAGGGGGACGGATTCGAACCGCCGAACCCTAAGGAGCGGATTTACAGTCCGCCGCGTTTAGCCACTTCGCTACCCCTCCAGGGTATGACTAAACCTTTTGCCGTAATCATCTATATAAATAAAAAGATATGATAGCAATGGTGCCGGCCAGAGGACTTGAACCCCCAACCTACTGATTACAAGTCAGTTGCTCTACCAATTGAGCTAGGCCGGCATATGGTGGAGGATGACGGGATCGAACCGCCGACCCCCTGCTTGTAAGGCAGGTGCTCTCCCAGCTGAGCTAATCCTCCGTAGTATTTTTGATGTTAATTCAAAGGAGTCCCTGTTTCTTCCTCTTCTTGTTTTCCAAGAAGTTCATGCGTCGAAACAACTCGTTGCTTTTCAAGCTGTAACGCTTGTAGCTGAGCTAATCCTCCGTTGTGTGTTGATGTTTATTCAATGTACAACGCTGCAATATATTATGGTGACCCGTACGGGATTCGAACCCGTGTTACCGCCGTGAAAGGGCGGTGTCTTAACCGCTTGACCAACGGGCCATTTTAGTTTTTTACTGACGAAATATATTCTATCAAATTCATTTTATAAGTGCAAGAGCTTTTTTTATCTTTTGTTTTATAGTTCACAAACAAAAAAGACCTCTTTGACTTGAAGTCTATATGATACATAACAAGCTCTACTGGAGCTTCCAAGCGGACTCGAACCGCTGACCCCTACCTTACCATGGTAGTGCTCTACCTACTGAGCTATGGAAGCATAGTGGCTCCACAGGCAGGATTCGAACCTGCGACCGATCGGTTAACAGCCGATAGCTCTACCACTGAGCTACTGTGGAATATCGGTAAGGAATATAAATAAAAAGGCTTAGCAACGTCCTACTCTCACAGGGGGAAGCCCCCAACTACCATCGGCGCTGATGAGCTTAACTTCCGTGTTCGGCATGGGAACGGGTGTGACCTCATCGCTATCGTCACTAAGCCTATTGAGTTCATCTAATGATTCCCTCAAAACTAGATAGTGTGTGTATTGAATTGTGTCAAAAAGACTTCGCCTTTTTTAAATCTTGGATAAGTCCTCGACCGATTAGTATCTCTCAGCTCCACATGTCGCCATGCTTCCACCCGAGACCTATCAACCTCATCATCTCTAAGGGGTCTTACTGGATTAACTCCATGGGAAATCTCATCTTGAGGGGGGCTTCACGCTTAGATGCTTTCAGCGCTTATCCCGTCCACACGTAGCTACCCAGCTATGCTCCTGGCGGAACAACTGGTACACCAGCGGTGTGTCCATCCCGGTCCTCTCGTACTAAGGACAGCTCCTCTCAAATTTCCTGCGCCCGCGACGGATAGGGACCGAACTGTCTCACGACGTTCTGAACCCAGCTCGCGTACCGCTTTAATGGGCGAACAGCCCAACCCTTGGGACCTACTTCAGCCCCAGGATGCGATGAGCCGACATCGAGGTGCCAAACCTCCCCGTCGATGTGGACTCTTGGGGGAGATAAGCCTGTTATCCCCAGGGTAGCTTTTATCCGTTGAGCGATGGCCCTTCCATGCGGAACCACCGGATCACTAAGCCCGACTTTCGTCCCTGCTCGACTTGTAGGTCTCGCAGTCAAGCTCCCTTATGCCTTTGCACTCTTCGAATGATTTCCAACCATTCTGAGGGAACCTTTGGGCGCCTCCGTTACTGTTTAGGAGGCGACCGCCCCAGTCAAACTGCCCACCTGACACTGTCCCGAAACCGGATTACGGTCTGCGGTTAGAATTTCAATACAGTCAGGGTAGTATCCCACCGACGCCTCCACCGAAGCTGGCGCTCCGGCTTCAAAGGCTCCTACCTATCCTGTACAAACTGTACCAAAATCCAATATCAAGCTACAGTAAAGCTCCATGGGGTCTTTCCGTCCTGTCGCGGGTAACCTGCATCTTCACAGGTAATATAATTTCACCGGGTCTCTCGTTGAGACAGTATCCAAATCGTTACACCATTCGTGCGGGTCGGAACTTACCCGACAAGGAATTTCGCTACCTTAGGACCGTTATAGTTACGGCCGCCGTTTACTGGGGCTTCGATTCAAAGCTTCGCCTTGCGGCTAACCTCTCCTCTTAACCTTCCAGCACCGGGCAGGTGTCAGCCCCTATACTTCGCCTTGCGGCTTCGCAGAGACCTGTGTTTTTGCTAAACAGTCGCTTGGATCTATTCACTGCGGCTCTCTCGGGCTTGCACCCTAACAGAGCACCCCTTCTCCCGAAGTTACGGGGTCATTTTGCCGAGTTCCTTAACGAGAGTTCTCCCGAGCGTCTTAGAATTCTCTTCTCGCCTACCTGTGTCGGTTTACGGTACGGGCACCTCTCACCTCGCTAGAGGCTTTTCTTGGCAGTGGAGGATCGGGAACTTCGCTACTACATTTCGCTCGCTATCACAGCTCAGCCTTAATGACAAGCGGATTTGCCTACTTGTCAGCCTACCTGCTTAGACGCACATATCCATCAGTGCGCTTACCCTACCTTCCTGCGTCCCCCCATTGCTCAAACGGTGAGGAGGTGGTACAGGAATTTCAACCTGTTGTCCATCGCCTACGCCTTTCGGCCTCGGCTTAGGTCCCGACTTACCCTGAGCGGACGAGCCTTCCTCAGGAAACCTTGGGCTTTCGACGGAGGGGATTCTCACCCCTCTTTTCGCTACTCATACCGGCATTCTCACTTCTACGCGCTCCACCAGTCCTCTCGGTCTGACTTCACTGCACGCAGAACGCTCCCCTACCACTGTCCGTTAGGACAATCCATAGCTTCGGTGATACGTTTAGCCCCGGTACATTTTCGGCGCAGAGTCACTCGACCAGTGAGCTATTACGCACTCTTTAAATGGTGGCTGCTTCTAAGCCAACATCCTGGTTGTCTGTGCAACTCCACATCCTTTTCCACTTAACGTATACTTTGGGACCTTAGCTGATGGTCTGGGCTGTTTCCCTCTTGACTACGGATCTTAGCACTCGCAGTCTGACTCCCGAGGATAAGTATTTGGCATTCGGAGTTTGACTGAATTCGGTAATCCTGTGGGGACCCCTAGTCCAATCAGTGCTCTACCTCCAATACTCTCACCTCGAGGCTAGCCCTAAAGCTATTTCGGGGAGAACCAGCTATCTCCGAGTTCGATTGGCATTTCACCCCTACCCACACCTCATCCCCGCGTTTTTCAACACGCGTGGGTTCGGGCCTCCATTCAGTGTTACCTGAACTTCACCCTGGACATGGGTAGATCACACGGTTTCGGGTCTACGACCACGTACTATGGCAATGTATTCATTGCCAACACGCCCTATTCAGACTCGCTTTCGCTGCGGCTCCGCCTCATCAGCTTAACCTTGCACGTAATCGTAACTCGCCGGTTCATTCTACAAAAGGCACGCCATCACCCGTAAATGGGCTCTGACTACTTGTAGGCACACGGTTTCAGGATCTCTTTCACTCCCCTCCCGGGGTGCTTTTCACCTTTCCCTCACGGTACTGGTTCACTATCGGTCACTAGGGAGTATTTAGCCTTGGGAGATGGTCCTCCCGGATTCCGACGGGGTTTCACGTGTCCCGCCGTACTCAGGATCCACTCTGGAGAGAACGAAGTTTTGATTACAGGGCTGTTACCTTCTGTGGCCAATCTTTCCAGATCGATTCATCTACTTCGTTCTTTTCTTACTCCGTATAGAGTGTCCTACAACCCCAAGAAGCAAGCTTCTTGGTTTGGGCTGTTTCCGTTTCGCTCGCCGCTACTCAGGAAATCGCATTTGCTTTCTCTTCCTCTGGGTACTTAGATGTTTCAGTTCCCCAGGTCTGCCTTCTCATACCCTATAGATTCAGGTATGGATACCATCCCATTACGGATGGTGGGTTCCCCCATTCGGAAATCTCCGGATCAAAGCTTACTTACAGCTCCCCGAAGCATATCGGTGTTCGTCCCGTCCTTCGTCGGCTCCTAGTGCCAAGGCATCCACCGTGCGCCCTTTCTAACTTAACCATCGGTGCCTGATAAGCGGCGAATTTCTTCGTCAGTTTCGTCCCTGCGGTGCTCACGTATCCGTTAAACATACGCTCCGCCCCTCGGAACATCACTTCCTCGAACTCCTTGCTTCTCAGTCACCTCTTTATTTCTAAAAAGGCGGTATGAAGAATTCTTGACTTCTCGGTTGTCATCATTACATCGTAATGACGATCCGATAAAATTCAATACATATACACTATCTAGTTTTCAAAGAACCATCATCGAAAAAGATACTTTCCATTTGAAGGATAACTCCCTCAAAACTGAACAAAGCTACCAATTCCATTTACATCATGAAATTCCTCTTGATTTCCCTTCATGCTGCTTTGCGACGAGGAAGCTTACTTCGAAGCATTGCTCGTAGACGCAGGAGCACAATGGTTAATCAACAGTGTTAGCTCGCTCAAAACTGAACAGAAAATAAGCACAAGCGTACAAAGTAAACACAAAATGTGTTACGTTGTATCGACTAGAGTTAAACTCCATAGAAAGGAGGTGATCCAGCCGCACCTTCCGATACGGCTACCTTGTTACGACTTCACCCCAATCATCTGTCCCACCTTAGGCGGCTGGCTCCAAAAGGTTACCCCACCGACTTCGGGTGTTACAAACTCTCGTGGTGTGACGGGCGGTGTGTACAAGGCCCGGGAACGTATTCACCGCGGCATGCTGATCCGCGATTACTAGCGATTCCGGCTTCATGTAGGCGAGTTGCAGCCTACAATCCGAACTGAGAATGGTTTTATGGGATTGGCTCGACCTCGCGGTTTTGCTGCCCTTTGTACCATCCATTGTAGCACGTGTGTAGCCCAGGTCATAAGGGGCATGATGATTTGACGTCATCCCCACCTTCCTCCGGTTTGTCACCGGCAGTCACCTTAGAGTGCCCAACTAAATGCTGGCAACTAAGATCAAGGGTTGCGCTCGTTGCGGGACTTAACCCAACATCTCACGACACGAGCTGACGACAACCATGCACCACCTGTCACTTTGTCCCCCGAAGGGGAACGCCCTATCTCTAGGGTTGTCAAAGGATGTCAAGACCTGGTAAGGTTCTTCGCGTTGCTTCGAATTAAACCACATGCTCCACCGCTTGTGCGGGCCCCCGTCAATTCCTTTGAGTTTCAACCTTGCGGTCGTACTCCCCAGGCGGAGTGCTTACTGTGTTAACTTCGGCACTAAGGGCATCGAAACCCCTAACACCTAGCACTCATCGTTTACGGCGTGGACTACCAGGGTATCTAATCCTGTTTGCTCCCCACGCTTTCGCGCCTCAGCGTCAGTTACAGACCAGAGAGTCGCCTTCGCCACTGGTGTTCCTCCACATATCTACGCATTTCACCGCTACACGTGGAATTCCACTCTCCTCTTCTGTACTCAAGTCTCCCAGTTTCCAATGACCCTCCCCGGTTGAGCCGGGGGCTTTCACATCAGACTTAAAAGACCGCCTGCGCGCGCTTTACGCCCAATAATTCCGGACAACGCTTGCCACCTACGTATTACCGCGGCTGCTGGCACGTAGTTAGCCGTGGCTTTCTGGTTAGGTACCGTCAAGGTGCCACCCTATTTGAATGGCACTTGTTCTTCCCTAACAACAGAGCTTTACAACCCGAAGGCCTTCATCGCTCACGCGGCGTTGCTCCGTCAGACTTTCGTCCATTGCGGAAGATTCCCTACTGCTGCCTCCCGTAGGAGTCTGGGCCGTGTCTCAGTCCCAGTGTGGCCGATCACCCTCTCAGGTCGGCTACGCATCGTTGCCTTGGTAAGCCGTTACCTTACCAACTAGCTAATGCGCCGCGGGCCCATCCTGTAGTGATAGCCGGAGCCATCTTTTATAATGGAATTATGCAATTCCATTTATTATCCGGTATTAGCACCGATTTCTCGATGTTATCCCAGTCTACAGGGCAGGTTGCCCACGTGTTACTCACCCGTCCGCCGCTAACAATAGGGAGCAAGCTCCCTATTGTCCGCTCGACTTGCATGTATTAGGCACGCCGCCAGCGTTCGTCCTGAGCCAGGATCAAACTCTCCATAAAAGTGTTTGATATAGCTCAAAAATAATTCATTGACGAGATATTACTATCTCTTTAATTCGCTTGGCTTTTTCTTGTTCAGTTTTCAAAGAGCTATTTGCGGTGTCAGACACCCCGTGTCTCACAGCGACTTTTATATCCTACCACACATCAACAAACAATGTCAACACATTTTTGAAATATAAAAAATGTGTTGTGTTTGTCATTTGTTGCGGTTCAATTAATATAACATGGACAAGCTTTTTAAGTCAACAACCATTTTCTTTTATTCTGTTACTTTTTTGTATAAAGGTGTTCTTATGTATTTTGCACACTCTTTTGTGGAAGCAAAGCGTCGATATATCCCAAAAATAATTTGATACTTTTCTTCCATTGCTTTTTTTACTACATCGTCAATTCTTGGATCTGTTAAATCTAAAAGAAGTTCCTCCATTTCTTTTTTCACCATGTACTCTACTTCTTGTACTTCTTTTGTATTTAATAAAAATCCTAACATCAATTCCACCTCTGCCAAGTTTGTCATTTTTATCTACTGCTTTTAAATTGTTTTCTAATTTGCAGAATTTTATTCATATCTTGTCCTCATTTACCATAAATTGAATTGTACAAGTGATGGTAAGGAGGGGTCGAATTGAAGTTTTTTTGGATTTGGAACGGAAAGAAAATGAAACAAGTATCTATTATCATCATTGCTGCTTTTTTTACAGCTGGTGTCTTGTTTGTAGAACGAAATGAACTTATGGTTTTTACTACACCAGAAGGACCTCAAGCATTTTATAAAGGCAATGGGGAAGATAACAAAGTTAGTTTAACGTTTAATATTAGCTGGGGAGAAGAACGCGCTGTCCCAATTCTTGATATTCTTCAAGAAAAAGAAATTACAGCCACTTTTTTTGTTTCTGCAGCTTGGGCAGAACGATATCCTGAGTTAATTGAAAGAATCATCGATGATGGTCATGAAGTTGGTAACCACGGGTATCGTTATGAAAACTATACGTCGTGGGATGATGACAAAATCAAAAAAGACATTCGAAATTCTGACCAAATTCTACAGGAGCTCACAAGCGAGAAACTCTCTTTGTTACGCCCACCAAACGGACAATTTGATAAAAGAGTGCTTTCTATAGCAGACTCGCTTGACTACTCCGTCGTTCATTGGAGTGTAAATGGGAAAGATTATGAAAATCCAGGCGTTGATGTCATTGTAGATAATATTGTTAGTTCGACTAATAGCGGAGATGTTCTACTTCTTCACGCTTCTGACTCAGCAAAGCAGACTCATGAAGCCCTTCCCATTATTATTGAAAAACTAACAAATGACGGTTTTTCTTTTGTAACAGTAAGTGAACTCATGTCAGGTGCAGATACGGAGACAGAACAAATAAATTAAGACCGGTCATTATGACCGGTCTTTTCCTTGTCCTGTTAAACGATGTAACACTAGCAATTGCCACGTATTTCCCGCTATCAATGGTGCAAAATAAATCCATAGCCATTTAGGGTCATTTGCCGTTAACGCTGGGACCCACTCAATTGTTGTGACAACAGTAATAAAGAAAAGGGCAGGAATAAAAGCACCCTGATTTGTTTGCTTCGCTTTAATATAAGCAACGATTAGCCCATATAAAAGCAATAAAACTGGCATTATCATGTAATGGAATATCGTTTCTTGTTCCGTTCTAAAACTAATATAACGTAAGTAAATCAAATCAAAGATAACAAAAGCGATAATAACAATTTGAACATTATTCCACAATTTTGTAGTTTTAAATAACCCTAATCCAAAACGATGCAACGTAAGATAAGCAAAAAAGCCCATTTGACTAATTAAACTAAAAGCGGCACTAATACCTAACAACCAAATTAAACCGAATAAAAAATTTAAAAAACCTTCCTGAACGTACACTGACCATTCCAAAGCTAAACCAACAATTGCTCCACTAATACTTCCGATAAGGAGAGTAGTAAAAAATAAATAAACCACTTTACGACTATTCAAGGTAGAACGCTCCCTTTATCATGCATTTATTATTGCCATATTGATTTTATCAATGGGAATAAAAAAAAGCTAGTTTAACCTAAAAATCGACGTATATTTTTTGTTGAAATATTTCATATTAATGACAAAATGGTCGAAAGGAGCAGATTGTATGAAACTCATGAGGAGACTGCTCGTCATTACAGTCGTGATATTCTTTTGTTCGTCATGCGCCCAAGCCGAAGGGGGAAATTCACAACCGCCGGATTATGAAAACATGAAAAAAATGATGGTCGACATGCTTAAAACAGATGAAGGCAAGCAAGCCATCCAAGAACTTATGACAGATGAAGAGCTTAAACAAGAAATTATTATGGAACAAGCATTAGTTAGAAAAACGATTCAAGATACGTTAACATCTGAACAAGGACGAAAGTTTTGGCAGGAAGTGATGCAAGACCCGGAGTTTGCAAAAACATTTGCTGAAACTATACAGAAGGAAAATGAAGATATATTAAAAACATTAATGAAAGATCCTGAGTATCAAGATATGATGATGGATATATTAAAAGACCCTGAAATGGAACGAGCCGCCCTCGACTTAATGAAAACGAAAGAATATCGCCAACAAGTTATGGTGATTATGACAGATGCTTTTGAAAGCCCATATTTTAAAGCTCAACTTACTGAGCTCCTTGAACAAATTGTTCAAGACCACCTCGAACAACCCGAAGAAAGCGGAAGTGGTGGCGGTCAAGAAGAAGAAGGCGACGATAGTTAATAGAAGAGCTGTATGAGAACTCATACAGCTCTTGTTTATTTTAACGGACATCTGTTCCGCTATCATTTAAGAATCTAATGATTTTTATCGACACTGGTTTCATTATATTTGATAACTATGAGTTTTCCCCGATATTTTATATATAATGGTAATTGTGCCCCCAACAAAAAAAAGAAAAGCTGTATGATACAGCTTTTCTTTTTTTATTTTTCATTTTTTTCAATAATGCGTTTCGCCATTTCGATATAAATTTGACCTATCGGATGGCTTTCTTTATAAATGGACGGGGCAAAATTTTCCTTATCAATTTCTGGTTGTCCTACCGGAATTTGTCCGAGAAGCTCAGTTTTCAACTCCTCTGCTAATCGTTCTCCTCCGCCTTGTCCAAACACATATTCTTTTTCACCTGTCACTTTGCTTTCAAAATAAGACATATTTTCCACGACGCCTAAAATTTCGTGGTGTGTTTTTATAGCCATTGCCCCTGCCCGAGCAGCAACAAAAGCAGCTGTTGCATGTGGTGTTGTTACAATAATTTCTTTTGAATGCGGTAACATTGTATGTACATCAAGCGCTACATCACCAGTTCCAGGTGGCAAGTCCAAAATTAAATAGTCAAGGTCACCCCATTCGACTTCACTAAAGAAATTATTTAACATCTTTCCTAACATCGGTCCTCTCCAAATGACAGGCGAATTATCTTCAACAAAAAAGCCCATCGAGATGACTTTCACATTAAAGCGTTCAACAGGGAAAATTCGTTCGCCCTTTACTTTCGGTCTATCTTCAATTCCCATCATATCTGGTACACTGAATCCATAAATATCAGCATCAATAATCCCAACTTTTTTTCCCAAAGCAGCTAACGTTGTCGCTAAGTTAACAGAAACCGTTGATTTACCAACTCCACCTTTTCCACTTGTAACGGCAATAAAAGTCGTGTTGCTTGTTTCTGATAATAAACCACCTGTAGAAGGAGCACTTTGTTTATTCCCACCAAGCGCCTTCACTTCATCATCCATTAATTTCTCAAATCGTAAGCCAACAGATTCTGCTCCTGCTTCTTTTAAAACAGCAACGACTTTTTGTTGAATTTCCATTTGTTCTGCAGAACCTGCATTGGCAATCGCTATTTTTACACTTACATGTTTTTCATCTTTCACTTTAATTTCACGAATTCCTTTTGTGTCGACAATACTCTTATTAAATGCTGGATCCACTATTTTTTTTAGTGATTCTACAACTTGTTCTTCTGTTATCAAAACGTCCACACCCTTCATTTCAAGTTATAGCTTTAGTATAGCATAACTGTTCCTTCGTTTAACAAATGTAGGGGTCTTTTAATTTTGTGCCAATCGCTCTTCATTCGTATAATAACGCATAATCCCTTGGTAAACAGAAGCCGCCACTTTTTGCTGATATTCCTTTGTTGAGAGCAATGAAGCTTCTTCTGGGTTTGATAAAAAACCCGCTTCCACTAATGCTCCTGGAATCTCAGCTTGCTTTATTAAATACACATTATTAATCGGCTTAGCCTCTCGATTTGTATTTTCTAGGTTGCGTATTATCTCATCTTGAATAAATTTAGCTAAATGCTTATTTTCTTCAATCGAACGATTATAAAATGTTTGAGCCCCGCTCCACTTTGGTGAAGGTATTGCATTCATGTGAAGACTAATGAACATATCTGCATCAGAATGATTAATAAGTTCAACCCTTCGCTTTAAATCCTGAACTTTCCGTTCACGCACGCGACGCACATCATTATCAGCTAAGTCACGGTCTTCTTCCCTTGTCATCAACACTAGTGCTCCAGCTTCTTGTAAATAATCTCGCAATTCAAACGCAATTTCTAACGTTACATCCTTTTCAAGCAATCCTTCTTTCGATGTTGCTCCACCATCCAAACCTCCATGTCCAGGATCAAGGACAATTACCTTCCCTGAAAGTGGAAGCTGCCATGTTGACCATGAGTCATGGCTTAAAAATTGGTACTGAATAATAAACAATAAGCCTACTACACAAAAAGCAAAAGCTCCGCCTTTTATCCACTTTTTCATCTTGTTCCCTCCTACTCACTCCTCCCTTATATATATTGGGACAAGGAGAGAAATATGAAGTGTTTTTAATGAAGACGAAGCCGATATCTTTTTTGTCCTTCAAAAAAGCCTCTTTCCCACCACGTTTGAATGAAAACATCAACACAGATAGCGAGCGATTCCATTCTTATACCATCATATAGAAACCAACTTTCTAATAGTTCGAAAATTTGGATTTGAACCTCGTCCAATTCTTCTTTGCAACGAGCTTTTACTTCTGTTACATCCTCCCCATGGTAACCGAAACGACTGTACTCTGCCCCTAATAAATACGCATCAATTGCTGTATCAATACATGGGTCAAGTAAATAAGGATGGTTCATGAACTCCAACGGAAATAGTGGCTGGAATTGTTGTTTTACGTTTTCACGCAACTCGGTTAATGACAGTTGACGTAAAACTTTTCGTTCAAACTTCCACCTTTTCTCCCGTTGCTTTTCAGAAAATGTCGTAATCACAGTCATATTCCTCGCCTCAACTTTTTTACTATTAGTATCAAACAATAAAAAGAGCCTATGCAGTGGAATTATTGCACATTTCATCCAACTCCTAAAGAAAATTGCAGGATTTGATGATTTTGACGAGAATATTTTTATAATAAATTGGTTTTAGTTAGGATGACATAGAATGGTCCATATTGACGTAAATACATTAGAAATTTTAGATCGCATTACCGATGGTTTTTTTTCATTAGATTTAAATTGGAATTTTACATATGTAAATGAAGAAGCAACGAGGTTATTATTTAGAAGCCGAGATGACCTGATTGGGAAAAATATATGGGCTGAGTTCCCAGAGGCTGTCGACCTTATGTTTTCTGAACAATATCATAAAGCAGTCAATGAGCAAATACCCGTGAAATTCGAAGCTTTTTTTCCACCCCTTAATATTTGGTATAGCGTTAGAGCGTATCCATCCAACAACGGACTGAGTGTGTATTTTCTTGATGTCACAGATGAACGGAAAATTGTGTTAGAAAGAAAGCAGCATTATCAATCGTTGTTTGAACAAAATCCAGACGCTGTATTCTCTTTTGATTTAAACGGGAACTATCTTAGTGTTAATCCCGCTATGGAAGAACTATTAGGGTATACAGAAGAAGAGTTTTTACAACTTTCATTTACACCATTAGTGGCTACTGAGGATTTAAAGATGACAACAGAACACTACAATAAAGCAGTCAATGGATTAACACAGCATTATGAAACAAAGGCGATCCATAAAGATGGTCATGCTGTCCATGTGAGCGTTACAAATATGCCCATTATAGTTGACAGCAACATTGTTGGTGTTTATGGCATTGCAAAAGATATTACAAAGCAAAAGCAAACCGAACAACAGCTTATTAAGTCAGAAAAACTATCTGCTGTTGGTCAGCTATCTGCTTCAATTGCTCATGAAATCCGAAACCCTCTAACCGCTCTTAAAGGCTTTCTCCAAATTATGAAGGCATCACCAGAGAATATTAAGGAGAACTACTTCACCATTATGTCTGAAGAATTAGCTCGGATTGAGATGATTACCGGTGAGTTATTAATGGCGGCAAAACCACAGGTGCTTCAGTTCGCATATGAAAATAGTAATGAAATTATCCATGATGTTATTACATTGTTGCAATCACAAGCATTAATTTATAATGTCACGATTCATTTAACAACAGAAGATACCCCTCCTATTTATTGCGTGGGAAATCAATTAAAGCAAGTTTTTATTAACCTCATTAAAAATGGTATTGAAGCAATGCCAAACGGAGGAAATGTTTATGTCCAACTTAGCAGAAAAACTGAAAACGAGATAAACATCGAAATAAAAGATGAAGGGTGTGGCATTTCTAAAGAGTTTATTGACCAAATCGGTTTACCTTTTTATACTACCAAACAAAAAGGTACTGGGCTCGGCATGATGACGAGCTTTAAAATTATTGAATCCCATAATGGAACAATGAACATTAAAAGTAAAGAAGGAAAAGGTACGACAATTTCAATTCAACTTCCAGTCTGCTAAAAAAAGGCACTCGATTATATCCGAGAGCCTTTTTCCTATTCTTTAAGCCGTTTCATCCATTCGTTGTTTTAGATTTTCTACACTTTGCATTGTTTTATTTAAATATTCTGAGATGCTTTCATTTTCATCATTTAAATTTTGAATTGTTTCTGCTAGTTGTTGTAATCCCGCTGTCGATTCTTCCACAATGGCAGCGAACTCCACCGTTTGTTCTTGCGTTTGTTCTGTTTTCGATGACACTGTTTTTGCAAGGGTAGAGAACGAATCTAAATTTTGCTCTAAATGGTCAAGTGTACTATGGACAGTTTCTATGATTTCATTTACGTTTTTCGTTACTTCTAAGTTAGCATAAAATGCAGCATTACTCTCATTCATTTGTTTTTCAGCCTGCTCATTCGCTTGATTGACTTCAAGTAAATTTCGAGTAATTTGTTCCGTTGTCTTTTGCGTACTATCTGCTAGTTTTCGAATTTCTTCTGCGACAACAGCAAAGCCTTTTCCATGTTCTCCTGCTCTCGCTGCTTCAATTGATGCATTTAAGGCCAATAAATTCGTTTGTTCGGTAATTTCTTTTATATTGTTAGCTAAAATATTTGTTTCTTTATTTTTCTCAGTGAGTAAACCAAAAACAGATACTAAGCTATCAACCGCGAATTTCAACTGCTCCATCCCACTTTGAAGTTGATTTACATTTTCTTTTCCAGATTGAGTTGTACCCTTCACTTCAATTGCTTCCTCTTTTAATTGAATTGAATTTTCATCAACATTATTCATAGCGACCATCGTATCTTTTGCCATGGCTGTTACTTCATTTATTTGTTCACTTTGCTTGGAACTTCCCGCGGCAATTTCTTGAATGGACGTTAACATTTCTCGCTGTTGTTTTAAGTTGTTTTCAGAAAGTTGATAAATTGCTTCTATATTTTGAACCATCACACGTACATCTTCTTCAAGCAACTTTTTCTCTTGTTCTTTATTTAACGCAAGCTGTTCTTGTTCGGTAACAACATTATTAAACTCTGACGACATCTTTCTACTAATTTGCCCTTGAACCAAATAAGTTATCACAACAAGGGCGAAAATCAACACGATATTTCCCAATTGACCTTCTGCAGCAAAATTCCCTTGATTTAGTGAAAAGATATTAATAAGAACTAGTGTACTCGTCATAAAAACCCCGCCAATAAATAATGGCTTATACGAATGAACCGCAGCTAAAGCTAAGATGAAGATCGGGATTAATAGCCCAGATATTGATGCTCCTCTTACAATAGCCATGACTAAAAAAACTAAAAATGTAGAGATAACCAGAAAATAAGGAATTACTTTTTTCAAGGTATCGTTGTTCATTAACCGGTCACATACAAAAATAATTAAACTTAATATAAAACCAATTAAAAGGGACACTGAAATAATAGCTGGTGACTTTTGGATAAAGTTTGTTATCGTTCCTAAAGAATATGATATAAGGACAACAAGAAACATTAAATTATTTTTTTTAATTAATTCTTCTGTTTGGAGCTTTACAAAGGTTTCTCTTCTGCTTGACGCTTCGTTAGATGATATGTTCATAACTACTCTCCCTAGTTAGTTTTAGTTAAAAGCACTTCTTTCTACCTATTATATCGGAATATGCTTTAAATGTCTTTATGATAAAAGTAAATAATTAAAACTTTTTTCCTAGTTGGAAAGTTTTACACAAATAAAAAAAGAGCGCTCCTATGAACGTCTTTTCTTTTTATATTATTCACCTGCAATTGGTAGTTGAATTTTCATTGTTGTTCCGACGTTTATTTCACTTTTAATATGTAACATTCCTTGATGCGCATCAATGATTTTTTTACTGACCATCAATCCAAGCCCTGTTCCTTTTTCTTTTAACGTATAAAAAGGCTCACCAAGCTTTGAAATTAACTCCTCAGGAATCCCACAACCTTGATCAGTAATGGCAATTGTAACGTAATTCGTTCCGATTGAGATTTCAGTCGAAACCGTTCCACCATGTGACATCGCTTCCATTGCGTTTTTATAAATATTAATCAACACCTGTTGTAACTGATGCTTATCACAATAAAGTGGAGGAATCACTCCATAAACGGTTGTTTCCATCTCAATAGAATGCAAAAGTGCTTGTGGACGAAGAAATTGTATGACATGTTCAATAATACTGGCAACATCCTCCATCTCGAACCGACTCACTTGCGGTTTAGCTACAACCATAAATTCATTTGTAATCATCTCTAGTCGGACAATCTCATTTAACATAATTTTAATATATTCTTTCGTTGTCTCATCTGCTTCACTCCCAATTAATTGTAAGAACCCTTTAACTGTTGTCAATGGATTTCTTATTTCATGAGCAAAGCCTGCTGCAAGTTCACCAACTACAGATAGTTTTTCCGATTTGCGAAGAAGTTCCTCTGTTTTGATTAATTTCGTTATATCAACAACATTCCCAATCACTTCAATGACTTCTTGTCCTTGTTGAATTGGCTTAAGCGAAACGTGAAAGATCGTTTCGTCTCCATCATCAAATTGAAATTCAACCGTTTCTCCGTTCCATGCTTTGTTGTTAGGTATCTCGAAAATTTCTGCATTTAGGTTTGAATCAGTAAACGGATAAAATTGAGTGACTGCTTTTCCTACGAAATCTTTCGGAACTTGTCCCTTTTTTCTTATAAGCTTCCCGTCAATTAATGTATATATAAATTCATCATTTTCCTTCTTATATTTAAAAATAACTCCTTCGTACTGTTCTAGTGTTTCTTGAAGTTCCTTTCTCGTTCGCTTGAGCTCGAATTCAGCTTTTTTTTGTTCTGATATATCTCTCATTATAACTGAACATATTATCTCATTGTCCTTTACTTTCATTGGGGATATCGTCATACTCACGTTAATTAATGTTAAATCTTTTCTTTGTCTACACGTCTTAAAATCAACAACCGCTCTTCCAGCGCATAGCTCCTGATACACATATTCAAATTCTCCTTTTCGATTAAAAGGGGTAAGTTGTTCAATGTTTAAAGGAGTTTCCTCCATATAACCAAACATTTTTTTAAACGCCGCATTTCTACGGACGATTTCTTTTGTATGCAAATTTACAACGAAAATAGCATCTTCAGAGTTCGTAAAAAGTAATTCCAGTTCACTTTCGATATCGTGTAATTTTTTCTCTGTTTGCTTTTTACTTTCAAGTGGCACTTTAATATTGGCATAATAAAATGCCTTTAAAATGAAAAAGTAGCCACCAACTTTAAATACATGTGCAATAATTACGGTAAAGTCAAAGACCGTTGCAATGACTGTCACTGTCATTCCACAAAGAATAATAAAATAACATGCTCTCATTAAATTTAAATAAAAGTAGTTTCTATTTTGTTTATATTTAAACCAAAGAACGATAATTGCAACAAAATGAATAGCAGCAATTACATATTCAATTCCATTTTTTAATGGTGTAGGTCCACCTGAAAGTAACAAAGGCAATGATTCAATATTATTAAGAATTACATATGGAACAAATAACGTTACACCAATAGTAAGTAGCACCCACATTGTCTTTTCCATCTTATTTCTTACATATGAATGCACTTTTGTAAATACAAGACCAATTAACAATACGCTAGCTTCTGCTAATCGAGCCATAATCCAAAACCAAGCTGTAGTTTGATTGTTCTCGGCTATACTAAACGGCATACCTGTATATGAAAATGTATGGAACATGTCCAATACAGCTACGACGAAAAAAGTTAGCGACACAAGTAACAATAATCTAGATTTAGTAAAAGGATATGCTAGCCAACCGTAAAGAAAAATCGAGAAAGAGATAGCAATACTTATTAGTTCTAATACAGTATGAAAAAATAGGTGGTCACCTATATGATATAGATTCGTCTCTATTCCTTGAAAAAAAACTAGCACAAATAAAAGTATCCCAACAACAATAAGGGCAATAGAATATCTTTCACTTTTGTCAATATGCAACGGCTTCACCCCAACATGATTATCCATTTATTATAACACTTCCCTTTATAGGGTAACTTCTCCTCTAAATAAAATAATAAAAAAGACCCCCAAGTAAAATAGCTTGAGAGCCTTCCATACACACATATTAACGTTTTGAGAACTGAGGTGCACGACGCGCTGCTTTAAGACCGTATTTTTTACGCTCTTTCATACGAGCATCACGAGTTAAGAAACCAGCAGCTTTTAATGATCCACGATATTCAGGATCAACTTCTAATAGAGCTCTTGATACACCGTGACGGATAGCACCAGCTTGACCAGTATATCCTCCACCTTGTACATTTACAAGAACATCATATTGTCCTTCTGTCGCTGTTTCTACTAATGGTTGCTTAACGATTAATTTTAACGTTTCTTTTCCACCAAAATACGTATCGATTTCACGATTATTAATGACAATACGACCGTCACCAGGCACTAAACGAACACGTGCAACAGAGTGCTTACGACGACCAGTACCATAATATTGTACTTGTGCCAAGAAAATAACCTCCTTTTAATTATCCACGAAGCTCATAAGCTTCTGGCTTTTGTGCTTCATGTTTATGCTCACTACCAGCGTAGACATGAAGTTTCATACCTTGCTTACGTCCAAGTGTATTTTTCGGTAACATTCCTTTGATTGCTAATTCAAGCATTCTTTCAGGTTTGTTTTTTAACATTTCTCCAGCTGTTGTTTGTTTTAATCCACCTGGATGATTAGTGTGACGATAGTAAATCTTGTCAGTTAACTTCTTACCTGTTAAGACAATCTTTGAAGCATTAATAATAATTACGAAATCACCTGTATCTACGTGTGGTGTAAACGTTGGTTTATGTTTACCACGAAGGATAGAAGCAACTTCACTCGCAAGACGACCTAAAGTTTGGCCTTCTGCGTCAACTACATACCACTTACGTTCAACTTCGTTTGGCTTTGCCATATATGTTGTACGCATCTTGTTCCCTCCTATGCGAAACGTTTCATTTCATTTTTGAATTTTTTATTTAGATTTTCCATTGTCTATAGTAACACTCTAACCGTAAACCCGGGGCTAGTGGGTTTATTTTAGAAATACCATTTAACATCATATCCTATATAAAACTTAATGTCAACCGTTTTGTTACACTAGGATACGTTGTTTAAGATATTTTTTTTAATATGTTACTTTCCATAAATACAATCCATGGCTCGGTGCTGTTTTTCCTGCCTTATGACGGCTTTTGGCCTCGATAATTTTTAGTATATCGGTTGGTTCTTTCTTGCCTTGTCCGACTTCTAGCAATGTTCCTACAATGATGCGGACCATATTATATAAAAACCCATTGCCGACAACACGTATAACTAATTCATGCCCTTCTTCTATCAAGTCTAGCTCATAAATCGTTCTTACTTTATCACCTACGACCGTTTTAGCGGAACAAAATGAGGTGAAGTCAAATGTGCCAACGAGAGCATTTGCCGCAACTTTCATTTTATCTAGCTGTAGAGGATATGGATAATGAAAAACATATTTTCTTCGAAACACATTTTCTCTTTGTGTACATGATAAACGGTAACGATATTCTTTTGTTTTCACATCAAACCGAGCATGAAACGATTGTGTGACTTCCTCTGCCTCTAGAATACAAATATCATCAGGCAGCAAAGACCGAAGTGCACGTGGCCACCGTTCTTCATGAATAGCCAGCAAAGGAGTATCAAAATGAATGACTTGTCCTTGGGCATGCACGCCAGCGTCAGTACGCCCTGAACCAAAAATTGACACGTCTTGCCCTTTATGGACCTTCCGTAAGGCTGCTTCTAGTTCACCTTGGACAGTTCGTTTATTCGGTTGAATTTGAAAACCTGAAAATTCACTGCCATCATAAGAAACAATGCATTTTATTCTTTTCACCATTATCCCTCCTTTTTCCATTTATTAAACATTATGATCGCAACAATAATAAACCAATGGCTATTAATGGGATAACAATAAATACGGAAGTATCCTTGCCTTTCCATTGCAGTACTCTTATTTTTGTTCGCCCTTCCCCGCCACGGTATCCTCTCGATTCCATGGCAGTTGCTAAATCGTCAGCACGCTTAAAGGAATGAATAAAAAGAGGAATAAGAAGTGGAAAAATAGCTTTCACCCGTTGTGTAATCGGACCCGATTTAAAATCAACACCTCGAGCCATTTGTGCTTTCATAATTTTTTCCGTTTCTTGCAGTAATGTTGGAATAAAGCGCAAAGAAATTGACATCATCAATGCTAGCTCATGAGCAGGGACACCGACCCGTTTAAATGGGCGTAAAAGGCTTTCTAAACCGTCCGTTAAATCGAGAGGTGGTGTTGTTAACGTCAGTAACGACGTGAGTAAGAAAATCACAAGCAAGCGAATACATATAAAAACACCATTTGTAATACCGCCTTCATATACAGCAAGGGGGCCCCATTCATAAACGATTGCCCCTTCTTTATTTATAATGACATGGACTACAAGTGTAAAAACTAAAAGAAAAAAAACAGGCTTTAACCCCTTGTATATAAACCGAAGAGATACCCGGGATAAGAGAACAAGTGCAATGGCGATAGCCGATATCATAATGTATGTCGTCCAATTGTTTGCTAGAAAAATAATAATAATAAAAAATAAGATTGCGAGTAGCTTTGACCTAGGATCTAAGCGGTGTAAATAAGACTGTCCATCTACATATTGACCAATAATGACGTGCGAAAACATGTTACGTCAACCTTTCTTTATGTAACATCGCCGTAACTTGTTCTGCCACTTCTTTAACTGAGAACGCCACGGGCGGCATTTCTTGATTCAATCTTTGACTTAATGCATACAGAAATTGAACAGGTCCTGGCAAATCCAACCCCAACTCTATTAGTTTCTCTCGCTGCTTAAATATTTCCGTAGGACTTCCGTTTGCGGTCACCATACCATCTTTCATCACAATAATTTGATCTGCAAACAAGGCCGCATCTAGCATATTATGAGTAACAAGAATTACTGTCTTCCCATGTTCTTTGTTTAACATGGAAAACAGCTCCATCATGTCTTTTCTCCCTTTTGGGTCAAGCCCTGCTGTAGGCTCATCAACAATTAATACCTCTGGATCCATCGCTAGTACTCCAGCGATGGCTACACGCCTCATTTGGCCACCACTTAATTCAAACGGTGAACGGTCTAGAAAGTCGTCAGACAAACCAACTCTATGTAGCCATATGCGAGCTCGTTTTTTTGCTTTTTCTATCGGGACACCAAAATTCAGCGGACCAAAACAAATGTCTTTTTCTACCGTTTCCTCAAATAATTGATGTTCAGGATATTGGAATACTAACCCTACTTTTTGTCTAAGTTCTTTTAAATGCTTATTTTTCTTTGTTGAATAAATCGTTCGATCACCAACTATGATTTCACCTTTTGTTGGCGTCAATAAGCCGTTAAAATGTTGGACTAATGTTGATTTACCCGACCCAGTTTGTCCAATAATGGCGGTATAGGATTTGGAAGGAATCGTAATCGAAATATCGCGTAATGCACAATGTGCAAAAGGAGTTCCTGGCATATATTCATAAGTTACTTTTTCTGCACGAATGTCCATAGCTCACTCACCAACTCTTCTTCTGTCATACTTTGTCCTGAAAGAGGAAGCCCCCTTTGTATTAACTCTTCTTGCAGCTCGATTAGAAAAGGTAATTCTAAACCAACGTTTCTTACTATGTCATGTTGTTTAAATATATCTTTTGGCTTTCCTTGGACTACTATGTTTCCTTCTTCCAAAACAATCATCCGATCTGCTAGTATTGCTTCTGACAGATCATGCGTAATCGAGATAATCGTTAATTTCTCTTGTTGGTGTAATTGTTGAATCGACGAAATTATCTCTCTTCTCCCTATGGGATCTAGCATAGATGTCGCCTCGTCAAAGACCATAACCTTTGGTTTCACTGCTATGATTCCCGCAATTGCCACTCGTTGTTTTTGACCACCAGATAAGTGGTGTGGTTCTTTCAGTAACAACTGTTCGACTTTTACTCGTTTTGCACTTTCAACAATGAGAGCTTCCATTTCACTTGGGGCAAACCCTAAATTTTCTAACCCAAAAGCAATATCATCTCTAACAGTTGTTGCCACAAATTGATTTTCAGGGTTTTGAAAAACCACCCCTACTCTTTGACGTACTTCCCATACATTGTCGACTTCGTTTGTTGAAAAGCCGTCGACGATAACCTTACCGCTAGAAGGAATATATAATCCATTTAGTAGTTTCGCTAAAGTCGACTTTCCCGATCCATTGTGACCCGTAATGGCAATCCATTCTCCTTCAGTCACAGATAGAGAAATATCTTGAAGTGCAGGTTGTTCGGCGCCTTCATATGTAAAGCTCAGATTTTCGATTACTATTACTTCTTTCATAATAACCCAACCCCACTTCTCTAATAGTATAAGACCAAACAAAAAAGGGCCCTCAGAGTCAGAGCTGTAGCTCGGATCTGTCGCGCCCTTAGTCGTTAGAGTTTGACTCTTGCTGTTACACTAATTCAATAATTACCATCGGCGCGCCGTCTCCACGACGAGGGCCAACTTTAAGAATACGTGTGTATCCACCTTGACGTTCTTCATAACGAGGTGCAATATCACTGAATAACTTTTGGATTGCATCTTGTCCTGATTCCTCGTCTGCTACTTCACGACGTACAAATGAAGCCACTTGACGACGTGCATGTAGGTCTCCACGTTTTCCAAGCGTAATTAATTTCTCCACGATTGAACGAAGCTCTTTCGCTTTTGCTTCAGTCGTTTCGATTTTTTCATTGATGATTAAATCTGTAGCTAAATCACGGAACAATGCTTTACGACCAGCACTGTCACGTCCTAATTTTGCATATGCCATATGAGATTCCCTCCTTTGCTGCTAGTTAGTCTTCTTTACGTAATCCTAAACCGAGTTCACCAAGCTTTTCTTGAACTTCTTCAAGTGATTTACGTCCTAAGTTACGAACTTTCATCATATCTTCTTCAGACTTATGAGTCAGCTCTTGCACGGTATTTATACCGGCGCGCTTCAGGCAGTTGTAAGAACGAACAGACAAATCTAATTCTTCGATTGTCATTTCCAGAACTTTTTCCTTCTGGTCTTCTTCTTTTTCTACCATAATTTCAGCATTTTGAGCTTGATCCGTTAAGCCAACGAAAATATTTAAATGCTCAGTTAAAATTTTTGCTCCAAGAGAAACAGCCTCTTCTGGGCGAATGCTTCCGTCAGTCCAAACATCCAGGGTTAGTTTATCATAGTTTGTAATTTGGCCAACACGAGTGTTTTCTACTTGATAGTTTACGCGTGAGACTGGTGTGAAAATCGAGTCAATTGGAATGACACCAATCGGTAACTCTTCAGACTTATTTCCTTCAGCAGGAACATAGCCTCGACCACGCTTTGCATTAATTCGTAGGTGCAAACGACCACCACTTGCTAATGTAGCAATATGAAGATCAGGATTCAGCACGTCCACATCACTGTCATGAGTTAAATCTCCTGCAGTAACAGGTCCTTCACCTTGCATGTCAATTTCTAATGTTTTTTGTTCATCAGAATATATTTTTAAAGCAAGCTGCTTTAAATTGAGGATAAT
The DNA here is from genome assembly GCF_022812285.1 of Alkalihalobacillus sp. LMS39. Taxonomy (NCBI): domain Bacteria; kingdom Bacillati; phylum Bacillota; class Bacilli; order Caryophanales; family Bacillaceae; genus Alkalihalobacillus; species Alkalihalobacillus sp. LMS39. Next base: position 153,380 of record NZ_CP093300.1, on the reverse strand, counting down.
TGTTGTTACATCTTCTACAACACCTTCAATTGTAGAGAACTCATGCAACACTCCATCAATTTGTACAGATGTTACAGCTGCCCCTGGTAATGAAGATAAAAGGATACGACGTAGCGAATTACCTAAAGTTGTACCATACCCGCGCTCAAGTGGTTCAACAACGAACTTACCATATTTTGCATCTTCACTAATCTCAACCGTTTCAATATTTGGCTTTTCTATTTCTATCATTCAACAAACCCTCCTTCAAAACGTCGAATTCCGGTAGACTTCTTTTCTTGCCTGACCGGAATCCCCCATTAGGCAGTTCCGAACGTATACAACCTAAACAGTCAATAACTTGTAAGAACCGTTTCACAGGGAAATCTCGTCTTAACCCATTATTGACACTTTAAGGAAATCTATTCAATCCTTTTGATTTCTTTTACACTCTACGACGTTTTGGCGGACGGCAACCATTATGAGGTACAGGAGTAACGTCTTTAATCATGTTAACTTCTAAGCCAACCGCTTGAAGTGAGCGAATTGCTGCCTCACGTCCAGCTCCAGGTCCTTTAACAGAAACTTCAACTGTTTTCATTCCGTGTTCCATTGCTGTTTTACCAGCAGCTTCTGCCGCCATTTGTGCAGCAAACGGAGTAGATTTACGAGAACCTTTGAAACCTAAGTTTCCAGCACTTGCCCATGAAATTGCGTTACCATGTACGTCAGTAATTGTTACGATCGTGTTGTTAAATGTAGATTTGATATGAGCGATGCCACTATCGACATTTTTACGTTGACGACGTTTTGTACGTGTGTTAGTTCTTTTAGCCATTTACGTTACCTCCTTTACTTCTTCTTATTTGCTACTGTACGACGAGGACCTTTACGAGTACGAGCATTGTTTTTTGAATTTTGTCCACGAACTGGTAAGCCGCGACGATGACGGATACCACGATAAGAACCGATTTCGATTAAACGTTTGATGTTAAGAGAAATCTCACGACGAAGATCACCTTCAACACGGTATGCATCGATAACTTCACGGATTTTGTTTAACTCTTCCTCTGTTAAATCACGAACACGAGTATCTTCGGAAACTCCTGCTTTCGCTAGAATTTCAGCAGATCTTTGTTTACCTACACCATAGATGTATGTTAATGAGACAACAACTCGTTTATCACGAGGGATGTCGACACCTGAAATACGTGCCATTACGTAAGCACCTCCTTTATATTAACCTTGTTTTTGTTTGTGCTTTGGATTTTCACAAATTACCATAACCGTACCTTTACGACGAATGACTTTACACTTTTCGCAAATCGGTTTGACTGATGGTCTGACTTTCATCCTTTTTACCTCCTTATGATGCGGAGTACCTTGAATTTGATATTTCTAACAGCTTAGCCGAAGATTGCCAAATTCAATCTAATCTTATTTATATCGATACGTAATTCGACCACGTGTTAAGTCATACGGTGATAACTCAACCGTTACTTTATCTCCTGGAAGAATACGAATAAAATGCATGCGAATTTTTCCGGATACATGGGCTAACACCTTATGCCCATTCTCAAGCTCAACTCGAAACATCGCGTTTGGCAGTGGCTCTATAACAGTACCTTCAACTTCAATTACATCTTCTTTCGCCATGAATTTACTCTCCTTCCTTCAGCAAATGATTTTGTTGTTCTAAAAATTTTTGCAAGGCATATCTCAACTTTCCATTGGTAACACGACCAGTTTCTTCGATGCTTTCTTTGACTTCACTTGATATATAATCGATAAGGTTAAGATGAAGTACATTTTTCCGTTTAGCACGGTCATACTTTCGCTTATCTCCATCGGCTATATATACAAAGCGAGGGCTGTCAATTCGAACAACAACGCAAAACTGCTCTTTATCTCGACCCTTTAAAATCTCGACAACCTGACCTAAATGAGGTCCCGAATCAGGATCTATCATAATAGCTACCACCTACATTTACAGTTTCGTTAAAATCTCATAGCCAGTCTCTGTAATCGCAACAGTGTGTTCAAAATGTGCACAATTTTTACCATCCGTAGTCACGACCGTCCAGTTATCGGCTAACGTTCGGACATATCGACTACCGGCATTCACCATCGGTTCAATCGCCAAAACCATCCCAGGTTTTAAACGTGGACCTTTTCCTGGAGGACCATAATGAGGAATTTGTGGATCTTCATGCAGTTCTTGGCCAACGCCATGACCAACGTACTCACGCACGATGGAATAACCAAATGGCTCCACATACGATTGTATAGCATGCGAGACATTAGATAAACGCTCACCCGGTTTTGCCTCTTGTAGTCCTTTGTACAATGACTCTTCCGTTACATCGAGAAGTCTTTGATCTTCATCAGAAATATTCCCAACAGCATACGTCCATGCCGAATCTCCGTGATAACCATTATACTTGGCACCTATATCAATTGAGATAATATCCCCGTCTTTCAGAACTTTCTCCCCCGGTATACCGTGGACTAATTCTTCATTTACTGAAGCACAGATACTACCCGTAAATCCATTATAGCCTTTAAAGGATGGAACCGCATCATGTGAACGAATTAGCGCTTCTGCAATTTTATCAAGTTCTGCCGTAGTCACACCAGGTTGAATATGTTTCTTCAACTCTTGATGTGTTAATGCGACGATTCTCCCTGCTTCACGCATAATCTCGATCTCTCTTTGCGTCTTACATATAATCATGCATTTAACCCTTTCAGAAGTTGTTCAATATCTTCGTAGACTTTATTAATATCTTGTAATCCATTGATATTACGAAGGGCACCGCGTTCAGTATAAAAATCAATTAAAGGTTGTGCTTGTTGCACATTCACTTCAAGACGCTTTTTCACTGTCTCAGCTTTATCGTCATCCCGTTGGATAAGTTGACTTCCATCTACGTCACATACTCCTTCGACCTTTGGAGGATTAAAAAGAACATGGTACGTCTTACCCGATGTTGGGGATACTCGACGTCCTGTTAATCGTTCCATTAAAACCTCTTGTGGCACATCAATGTTTAGCACATAATTAATGCTCGAGCCCATCGATGATAGTAAATCTTCTAACGCTTCAGCTTGAGCAACTGTGCGAGGAAACCCATCTAGTAGAAATCCTTTTTTACAATCAGGCTCACTTAAGCGCTCACGTACAATTCCAATCGTTACTTCATCAGGGACGAGCTCCCCAGCATCCATATACTGTTTTGCTTTTTTCCCCAACTCGGTTTCATTTTTCATGGCTGCACGAAACATGTCTCCAGTAGAAATGTGTGGTATATCATAGTTCGCTACAATTTTTTCTGCCTGCGTTCCTTTTCCAGCACCAGGAAGTCCCATTAAAATCAGATTCATAAAATCTCCTCCCCAAAGGTTATGAATAATTAGGTTAAGGGAAGATAGCTTCCCTTATTAATTATTTAATAAAACCTCTATAACTACGTTTAATTAATTGACTCTCGATTTGTTTCATCGTATCTAATGCTACACCAACGACGATTAATAATCCAGTTCCGCCAATTTGAACTGCAGGAGGTAGATCCATAAACTGAGTAAAGAAAAACGGAACAATTGATACAGCAGTTAAGAACAACGCACCTACAAACGTTAAACGATATAGGATCGTTGTGATAAACTCCTGAGTCGCTCTTCCCGGTCTTCGGCCAGGGATATAACCACCTTGCTTTTTCAAGTTCTCCGCCATTTGTTCAGGGTTAACTTGAATGAATGTATAGAAATAGGTAAATCCAATGATTAGTAAAGCATAAATTGTCATTCCAATTGGATGTGGATCTTGTAAATTCACATAACGCAATATCCATTCTGACACCGCATTTCCACCGAAGAAACCAGCGATTGTTGCAGGGAATATGAATAAGGACATAGCGAAAATAACAGGAATAACCCCAGCGGCATTTACTTTAATCGGTAAGTGTGTTGACTGACCACCTACTGGACTTCTACCAACAAGCTTTTTAGCATATTGTACAGGAATTTTACGAATGGCTTGCTGTACATAAATTACTCCAACAACAATTGCTAATACAACTAATAATAAGAGCACAATGGTTACAATGTTTAAAAACAATGCATCCCCAGCATCTTGAATTTGCTGTAAATACAATTGGTTGACTGCAGTTGGAATTGCAGAAGCAATCCCAGCAAAGATTATAATTGAAATCCCGTTTCCTACACCTTTAGCAGTAATTTGTTCACCTAACCACATTAAGAATGCAGTTCCCGCCGTTAATACTAACGCAATGAACAAATATTTCGGAACACTTGGGTTAGGAATTAACCCAGGGAAAATATTATTAAAACCAATAGACATTGCTAGAGCTTGAATAAACCCTAACACAATTGTTCCGTAACGAGTAAACTGAGCTAATTTTTTTCGCCCAGATTCTCCTTCTTTTGCCCATTCTGCAAATTTAGGAACAACATCCATTTGTAATAACTGAACAATAATCGAAGCGGTGATGTAAGGCATAATGCCCATGGCGAAAACCGAGTAGTTCTCGAGTGCTCCACCACCGAACGTATTAATTAAGCCAAATGCACTCACTTCGTCTTGGAACTGAAGTACATCACGGTTTGAACCGGGTACAGGTATAAAGCTTCCGATACGAAATACAACGAGCATTAGTAATGTAAAAATAACTTTTTTACGCAAATCACTGACACGCATAATATTAGATATCGTTCGAAACATTACATCACCTCAGTTTTTCCGCCGACAGCTTCGATCGCTTCTTTAGCAGAAGTAGAGAACTTTGCTGCTCTAACAGTAAGTTTCTTCTCAAGCTTGCCGCTGCCAAGGATTTTAATGCCGTCTTTTGCATTCTTCACGACACCAGTTTCTAATAATAGTTCTGGTGTTACTTCAGTACCTGCGTCAAAACGATTTAACGTATCAAGGTTTACAATAGCAAACTCTTTACGTGTAGGATTTGTAAATCCACGTTTTGGCAAACGACGGAAGATTGGGTTTTGCCCACCTTCAAAGCCTGGACGAACACCGCCACCAGAGCGAGAGTTTTGACCTTTATGTCCACGACCTGATGTTTTACCGTTACCAGTAGCAATACCACGTCCAACTCGATTGCGCTCTTTACGAGAACCTTCTGCAGGTTTCAACTCATGAAGTTTCATGTTGCCACCTCCTCATTGAAAACTTTTATTTATTACGCCTCAATTTCTTTTACAGTTACAAGGTGAGATACCTTGTTTACCATTCCACGAATTGCAGCATTATCTTCTTTTACTACAGTTTGATGCATTTTACGTAAGCCTAATGTATTCACAGTCACTCGTTGATCACCAGGACGTCCGATTAGGCTTCGAGTGAGGGTAATTTCTAACTTTTTAGCCATCTGATTTCCCTCCTATCCTAACAGTTCTTCTACAGATTTTCCACGAAGTTTTGCTACTTCTTCAGCACGCTTCATGTTACTTAAACCTTGAATTGTAGCACGAACCATGTTAATTGGGTTATTAGAACCGTGTGATTTTGATAAGATATCGCCAACACCTGCAAGGTCTAATACCGCACGAACAGGTCCACCAGCAATAACTCCAGTACCTTCTGAAGCTGGTTTAAGTAGTACGCGACCTGCACCAAAGTGTCCTACGATTTGATGAGGAATTGTTGTACCAACGATTGGTACTTCAATTAAATTTTTCTTTGCATCTTCAATCGCTTTACGAATTGCTTCAGGAACTTCTTGAGCTTTTCCTAAACCGAATCCAACATGGCCATTTCTATCTCCAACAACAACTAACGCTGCAAATCGGAAACGACGACCACCTTTAACAACCTTCGCTACACGGTTGACAGCTACAACTTTCTCTTCAAGCTCTAGTGTATTAGGGTCAATACGACGCATTCATTTTCCCTCCTTTGTTTCTTAAAATTGTAATCCTGCTTCCCTTGCTGCATCAGCAAGTACTTGAACACGTCCGTGATAAATATATCCACCACGATCGAATACAATTGTTTCAAATCCTTTTTCTTTTGCACGCTTAGCAACTAGCTCGCCGACTTTTTGCGCTGCTTCTTTATTTCCACCGTTTTCTAAATTTAGTTCCTTATCTAAACTAGACGCTGATGCTACAGTTACACCTGCTACATCATCAATTAATTGAGCGTAAATGTGTTTAGATGAACGGAATACGTTTAGACGAGGACGTTCAGCAGTACCTGTAATTGTACGACGAACATGAGCATGTCTTTTCTTACGTGCCACATTTTTGTTAGGCTTCGTAATCATTGAACGTCATTCCTTTCCGTTATCTTTTTACTTACTTACCTGTTTTACCTTCTTTACGACGTACATATTCTCCTTCATAACGAATCCCTTTACCTTTATAAGGCTCTGGTAAACGTACAGAACGAATATTTGCCGCAATTGCACCAACGCGTTCTTTGTCGATACCTTTAACTAACACTTTAGTATTAGACGGTACTTCGATTTCGATGCCAGCTTCAGGAACGATTTCTACTGGATGTGAGTAGCCAACGTTAAGAACTAATTTCTGACCTGATTTTGTAGCACGATAACCAACCCCGATTAACTCAAGGCCTTTTTCATAGCCTTTAGTTACTCCTTCAACCATGTTACTTACGATGCTTCGAGTCGTACCATGAAGAGCACGGTGTTCTTTTTGATCACTTGGGCGTTCAACTGTAAGTTCATTTTCTTCTACTTTAACGATCATATCAGGATGAAGGTTACGAGTTAGTTCACCTTTTGGTCCTTTTACTGTAATCGTATTATCGTTTAACGTAACTGTTACTCCACTAGGGATTTCAACAGGTTTTTTACCAATACGAGACATCTAGATACACCTCCGTTCCTTTCCTTTTGTTCTTACCAAACGTAAGCTAATACTTCTCCGCCTACTTGTTGTTGTCTAGCAATTTTATCTGTTACTACTCCGTTCGAAGTTGAAACGATAGCAATTCCCAATCCACCTAGTACACGAGGTACTTCAGTTGCTTTCGCATAAACACGAAGGCCAGGTTTACTAATACGTTTCAGTCCAGTAATAACGCGCTCGTTGTTTACACCGTATTTTAAGAAAATACGAAGTACACCTTGCTTGTTATCCTCGATGAACTCATAGTCACGGATGAATCCTTCACTTTTAAGGATTTCTGCGATATCTTTTTTGATCTTAGATGCAGGTACTTCTAACTTTTCATGTCGTACCAAATTCGCATTACGAATGCGAGTTAGCATATCTGAAATAGGATCTGTCATGACCATTTATATTACCTCCTTCCCATCTTCGGGTTACCAACTAGCCTTTTTAACGCCAGGAATTTGACCTTTATAAGCAAGCTCTCTAAAGCAAATACGGCAAAGCTTAAATTTTCTTATGACTGAATGTGGACGTCCGCAACGTTCGCAACGTGTATATTCTTGTACTTTAAACTTTTGAACACGTTTTTGCTTTGCAATCATTGATTTTTTCGCCAAGGTTTTCCCTCCTTTTCGGCCGAACCGATTATTTTTGGAATGGCATACCCATTTGTGATAATAACTCACGAGCTTCTTCATCAGAATTAGCAGTAGTTACAATTACAATGTCCATACCTCTTACTTTGTCAACTTTATCATAATCAATCTCTGGGAAAATCAATTGTTCTTTCACACCTAGTGTGTAGTTTCCACGGCCATCAAATGCTTTCTTTGAAATACCACGGAAGTCACGAACACGAGGTAATGATACAGAAATTAATTTATCTAAAAACTCATACATACGCTCACCGCGTAAAGTTACTTTCGCTCCAATTGGCATACCTTCACGTAACTTAAAGCCTGCAATTGATTTTTTCGCTTTTGTAATCAACGGCTTTTGACCTGCGATTGTCTCTAATTCCTCAACAGCTTTATCTAGTGCTTTCGGGTTAGAAACAGCATCACCAACACCCATGTTGATAACGATTTTTTCAATTTTCGGTACTCCCATTACAGAAGAATAATTGAACTTCTCAATAAGGGAAGGAGCAATTTCATTACGATACTTCTCTTTCAAACGTGTCATGCTATTGACCTCCTTTCATGTCAAACTTACTTATCTAATACTGCGCCAGATTTCTTCGCAATACGTACTTTTTTTCCATTCTCAACTTTATAACCTACTCGAGTAGGTTCACCGGTTTTCGGATCGACTGGCATCACATTAGAAGCATGGATTGATGCCTCTTTATTAATGATTCCGCCTTGTGGGTTATCTTGAGAAGGTTTTGCATGCTTCTTAACAATGTTTACACCTTCAACAAGAACACGGTTTTTCTTTGGATAAGCCTCAAGAATAACACCTTGTTTGCCTTTATCCTTACCTGTGATAACCTTCACTGTGTCACCTTTTTTAACGTGCATTGACATTCCCGCACCTCCTTAAAAGGCATGATTAATATTTTTTATAGTACTTCCGGAGCTAGAGAGACAATTTTCATAAATTGCTTTTCACGAAGCTCACGAGCCACAGGTCCAAAGATACGAGTTCCACGTGGGCTCTTATCATCACGAACGATAACTGCAGCATTTTCATCAAATTTAATATATGAACCATCTTGACGACGTGCACCGCTCTTCGTACGAACGATAACAGCTCTTACAACATCGCCTTTCTTGACAACGCCACCTGGTGTTGCTTGCTTAACAGAACATACGATAATATCACCGATGTTTGCAGTTTTACGGCCTGAACCACCTAAAACTTTAATACAAAGCACTTCACGAGCACCAGAGTTGTCAGCAACTTTTAAACGAGTTTCTTGTTGGATCATCTACTTTTACCTCCCTTCGCCTGACAAAGAAAAATCCTTTAAAGAATAACAGCTTCTTCTACGATTTCAATTAATCGGAAGCGTTTGTCTTTAGAAAGTGGACGTGTTTCCATGATTTTTACAACATCGCCGATTTTAGCAGTGTTCTCTTCATCATGCGCCTTAAACTTTTTAGTGTATTTTACACGTTTACCGTAAATGCGGTCTTTTTTATACGTTTCAACTTGAACAGTAATTGTTTTATCCATTTTATCGGAAACAACGCGTCCTGTATAAACTTTGCGCTGGTTACGTTCCATATTGAAAACCTCCTTTCGAATTAGCCGTTGTTAATTCCAAGTTCTCTCTCACGCAACACTGTTTTCGCGCGAGCAATTGCTCTTCGAACTTCACGAATGCGGGTTGGATTATCCAACTGGCCAGTTGCTAACTGAAAGCGAAGGTTGAATAATTCTTCTTTTAGTGACTTCGTTTTTTGTTCGAGTTCAGCAGTGGTCAAATCGCGGATATCATTAGCTTTCATTTGAGTCACCACCCACTTCTTCGCGTTTTACAAACTTACATTTAACAGGAAGTTTATGAGAGGCAAGACGTAAAGCTTCACGAGCTACTTCTTCAGAAACACCTGAAATTTCAAACATAATTTTTCCTGGTTTTACGACTGCTACCCAACCTTCAGGAGCACCTTTACCAGAACCCATACGAACCTCTAATGGTTTAGCTGTGTAAGGTTTAGAAGGGAAAATCTTAATCCAAACTTTACCTCCACGTTTCATATAACGAGTCATTGCAATACGAGCTGCTTCAATTTGACGGTTTGTAATCCATGAAGCTTCAAGTGCTTGTAGACCGTATTCACCGAAATGAACTTCAGTACCACCTTTTGCACGACCACGCATTTTACCACGATGTTCACGACGATATTTTACACGTTTAGGCAATAACATAATTATTTGCCTCCTTCCTCTTTTTTCGTTCCTTTCGTTGGAAGGACTTCACCACGATAAATCCAAATTTTTACACCTAATTTACCGTAAGTTGTGTCTGCTTCAGCAGTTCCATAGTCGATATCTGCACGAAGTGTGTGTAGAGGAACTGTTCCCTCACTATAATGTTCAGCACGAGCGATATCTGCTCCACCAAGACGACCAGATACTTGGGTTTTAATTCCTTTAGCACCTGCACGCATTGTACGCTGGATAGCTTGCTTCATTGCACGACGGAACGAAATACGATTTTCTAATTGACGAGCAATATTTTCTGCAACTAACTTCGCATCTAAATCAGCTTGCTTAATTTCAAAAATGTTAATGTGTACACGCTTGCCAGTAAGTTCATTTAATGCTTTACGAAGAGCTTCAACTTCTGATCCACCCTTACCAATAACCATACCTGGTTTCGCTGTGTGTACTGTAATGTTTACACGGTTTGCTGCACGCTCAATTTCAACTTTTGAAACTGATGCATCTTTCAAACGCTTTTCAATGTACTCACGAATTTTGATGTCTTCATGAAGTAAGTCAGCATAGTCTTTATCTGCGTACCATTTTGACTCCCAATCACGGATAACACCAACTCGTAGTCCTATTGGATTAACCTTTTGACCCACGCGTTACCCCTCCTTTTTTTCTGAAACAACTAATGTAATATGACTTGTGCGTTTGTTGATACGGCTTGCACGGCCCATTGCACGCGGACGGAATCTTTTTAACGTTACACCTTCATCAACAAAAACTTCACTGATATAAAGGTTGTTAGGTTCCATTTCATAGTTATGTTCTGCATTTGCGATTGCAGAGTTTAACAGCTTCTCCACTACTGGTGATGCTGCTTTTGGTGTGTGGCGAAGAATAGCAACAGCTTCGCCCACTTGCTTGCCTCGAATTAAGTCGACGACTAAACGAACTTTACGAGGAGCAATGCGCACTTGTTTAGCTACAGCTTTAGCTTGCATAGGTTTTGACCTCCCCTCTTAACTTAGCGTCTTGTTTTCTTATCGTCAGCAGCATGCCCTTTGTAAGTACGAGTTGGTGCGAATTCACCAAGCTTGTGACCTACCATGTCTTCTGAAACGTACACTGGTACATGCTTACGACCATCATAAACCGCAATTGTGTGCCCAATAAATTCTGGGAAAATTGTAGAACGACGTGACCATGTCTTAATCACTCTTTTTTCATCTTTTTCATTCATTACTTCGACTTTCTTCATCAAGTGATCATCAACAAAAGGTCCTTTCTTTAAGCTGCGACCCATGAATATACCTCCCTTCGCGATTGGCCCACGGTTCGAATGAACCGTAGAGCAACCCCGTTATTTTTTACGACGACGAACGATATACTTATCAGAATGCTTGTTTTTCTTTCTCGTTTTGTATCCAAGAGTTGGTTTACCCCATGGAGACATCGGAGATTTACGGCCGATTGGAGAACGACCTTCACCACCACCGTGTGGGTGATCATTAGGGTTCATTACTGATCCACGAACAGTCGGACGTTTACCTAACCAACGAGAACGACCAGCTTTACCGATGTTTACAAGTTCATGTTCTAAATTACCAACTTGACCGATAGTTGCACGACAAGTTGCTAAAATATAACGTGTTTCGCCTGAATTCAAACGAACTAATACATAATCCCCTTCTTTACCAAGAAGTTGCGCTTCTGTACCAGCTGAACGAACAAGTTGACCACCTTTACCAGGTTTTAATTCGATGTTGTGGATAACAGTACCAACTGGAATATTTTTAAGTGGTAACGCATTACCTACTTTAATATCTGCTTCTGGACCTGACTCAACCATCATATCAACTTTAAGACCTTTTGGTGCTAGGATATAGCGTTTCTCACCATCTACATAATGAATTAACGCAATATTAGCTGTACGGTTCGGATCATATTCAATAGTAGCAACGCGGCCTGGAATACCATCTTTAGTACGTTTAAAATCAACAATACGATATTGACGTTTGTGTCCACCACCTTGGTGACGAACCGTTAACTTACCTTGGTTGTTACGTCCACCTTTATTGTGTAATGGTGCAAGTAACGATTTTTCCGGCGTGTCTGTCGTGATTTCTTTAAAATCTAAAACCGACATTCCACGACGACCAGCACTGGTCGGTTTGTACTTTTTAATCGCCATTTGAATTTCCTCCCTTCACTAAAACTTATACACCTTCAAAGAACTCTAACTCTGTGCTTTCAGGTGTTAATGTAACAATTGCTTTTTTACGACGTGCAGTATAACCAGAATGACGTCCGAAACGCTTGAACTTACCTTTGTAGTTCATTGTGTTTACTTGTTGGACTTTTACTCCGAAGATTTCTTCTACAGCGTCTTTAATTTGTGTTTTATTCGCACGAACATCAACTTCAAATGTATACTTTTTCTCAGCCATTAAATCTGTTGAACGTTCAGTAATTACGGGGCGCTTAATGATATCACGAGCGTTTGACATTATGCAAACACCTCCCCTATCTTTTCAACTGCATCTTTTGTGATGACCAGCTTATCATGTTTAAGTACATCAAGTACATTCACACCTTCAGCCGTAACAAAAGATACACCAGGAATATTTCGTGCAGATAATGCAACTGATTCGTTATAATCTGCTGTAACAACTAATGCTTTACGTTCTACTGAAAGATTCGTTAAAACAGAAGCCATTTCTTTTGTTTTTGGAGTATCAAACGCTAATGCGTCTAATACTACGATTTCTTCTGCTTTTACCTTACTAGAAAGAGCAGATTTAATCGCTAAACGACGAACTTTTTTCGGTAAGTTATAACCGTATTTACGAGGTGTTGGACCGAAAACGACTCCACCACCAACCCATTGTGGAGCACGGATTGTACCTTGACGAGCACGTCCTGTACCTTTTTGACGCCATGGCTTACGTCCACCACCACGTACTTCTGAACGTCCTTTCACTTTGTGAGTTCCTTGACGCATAGAAGCTTGCTGCATAACGACAGCTTCGTGTAATACATGTTCATTTGGCTCAATACCAAATACTGAATCAGATAATTCTATATCACCAACTTGAGAACCTGATTGGTTATATAATGCAACTTTCGGCATGATGTATCCTCCTTTCTGTTAGACGTTAGTTTTTAACTGAACTTTTCACAGTTACATAACTTTTTCTAGCACCAGGAATATTACCTTTAACTAATAAAAGATTACGTTCTGTGTCTACTTTTACAATTTCAAGATTTTGAATCGTAATTTGCTCTCCGCCCATACGACCCGGTAATGCCTTCCCTTTGAATACACGGTTTGGCGCTACAGGACCCATTGAACCTGGACGACGGTGGTAACGAGAACCGTGAGACATTGGACCACGAGATTGGTTATGGCGCTTGATTGCACCTTGGAACCCTTTCCCTTTCGATGTACCAGTTACATCGACAACGTCTCCTTCTGCAAATACATCAACTTTGACTTCTTGACCAACTTCAAACGTAGAAACGTCAGTTCCACGAATTTCTTTCATGAAGCGCTTAGGTGCCGTGCTTGCTTTTTCCGCATGGCCTTTCGCTGGTTTTGTAATACGTGATTCTTTTTGGTCGTCAAATCCTAATTGGATTGCTTCATAACCATCAGACTCAACTGTTTTCTTTTGAAGAACTACGTTTGGAGTAGCTTCAATTACAGTTACAGGAATTACATCACCATTTTCAGCAAATACTTGTGTCATTCCTAGTTTTTTTCCTAAGATTCCTTTGGTCATCAGTCACACCTCCTACAAATCATTATTATATTTTTTTGCCATTATTTATCATGTGTTTTCGTTCAATTATATGAAAAATGTAAACTAACCGACATACACTATAATTAAAGTTTGATTTCGATATCGACACCAGATGGTAAGTCAAGACGCATTAGCGCATCAACTGTTTGCGGTGTTGGATTAACAATGTCAATCAAACGCTTATGAGTACGCATTTCAAACTGTTCACGAGAATCTTTATATTTGTGCACCGCACGAAGGATTGTGTAAACACTTTTCTCCGTTGGAAGCGGAATTGGACCGGAAACATTAGCACCTGAGCGCTTTGCTGTATCAACGATCTTTTCTGCAGATTGATCAAGAATTCTGTGATCATAAGCTTTTAAACGAATGCGAATCTTTTGTTTTGCCATTATAGCCCCTCCTTTATCGTCCATTTTTAAAATAGACATGCTCCGTGAAAATTTCCTTACACCCCGCCATGGCAATGGGGCCGGGTGTGTCAGCAACCTTCCACATCATTGCTGTCAATGACCAACAGTCTTATTATAATGAAATAAACCAACTGTTGCAAGCAAAATATACTTGCACGATCACACTTTTACTATTATACAGATTATATTCGTTCATTGCAAGTTGTTTTTCTATTAATTATTCTTTCCAATATTATCTAAAAAAAGAAGCACCAATTTAGGTGCTTCTTCTTATTTAAATATTATTTTTGGATTGAAGCTACAACACCAGCGCCTACTGTACGTCCACCTTCACGAATAGAGAACTTAGTTCCTTCTTCGATAGCGATTGGAGAGATTAGTTCAACAGTCATTTCGATGTTGTCTCCAGGCATAACCATTTCTACACCTTCAGGAAGGTTACAAATACCAGTTACGTCAGTTGTACGGAAGTAGAACTGAGGACGGTAGTTTGTGAAGAATGGAGTATGACGTCCACCCTCTTCTTTTGATAAAACGTAAACTTCAGCTTTGAAGTTTGTATGTGGAGTAATTGTACCTGGCTTAGCAAGTACTTGACCACGTTGGATGTCATCACGAGATACACCACGAAGTAATGCACCAATGTTGTCACCAGCTTCAGCATAGTCAAGAAGTTTACGGAACATTTCAACTCCAGTAACAACTGTTTTGCTTGGCTCTTCAGTTAAACCGATTACTTCGATTTCATCACCAACTTTAAGTTGTCCACGCTCAACACGTCCAGTAGCAACCGTTCCACGACCAGTGATTGAGAATACATCCTCAACAGGCATCATGAAAGGCTTGTCAGTGTCACGCTCTGGAGTTGGGATGTAATCATCAACAGCAGCCATAAGCTCGATGATTTTTTCTTCCCACTCAGCTTCTCCTTCAAGAGCTTTAAGAGCAGAACCTTGGATTACTGGTACATCATCACCAGGGAAGTCATATTCAGAAAGTAAGTCACGAACTTCCATTTCTACTAACTCAAGTAACTCTTCGTCATCTACCATGTCACATTTGTTTAAGAATACAACAAGGTAAGGAACACCTACTTGGCGAGAAAGAAGAATGTGCTCACGAGTTTGCGGCATTGGACCATCAGCAGCAGATACTACTAGGATTCCTCCGTCCATTTGTGCAGCACCAGTGATCATGTTTTTAACATAGTCAGCATGCCCTGGGCAGTCAACGTGTGCATAGTGACGGTTATCAGTTTCATACTCTACGTGTGCTGTAGAGATTGTAATTCCACGCTCACGCTCTTCTGGAGCACCATCGATAGCGTCATACGCCATCGCAGAACCTTTACCAGAGCGCTTATGTAGCACTGTTGTGATAGCAGCTGTTAAAGTTGTTTTACCATGGTCAACGTGGCCGATTGTACCAATGTTGGCATGTGTTTTCGAACGATCAAATTTTTCTTTACCCATTTCTCATTTCCTCCTTAAATTGGCAATCAAAAATTTTATGGATAAGAAAGGTGCAATATCCAATGATTTTCACCTTTCTTAGCTTACAACAAAATATTTCAAGAAACAATCTTTTACGAGAGATTATTCTCCAGTTTGTTTCTTAACAATTTCTTCGGCAATGCTTTTCGGTACTTCTTCGTAATGGTCAAAGAACATAGAATACGTACCGCGTCCTTGTGTGCGAGAGCGAAGCGATGTTGCATAACCAAACATTTCAGCTAATGGTACCATAGCTTTAATTGTTTGTGCGTTTCCACGCGCTTCCATACCTTCTACTCTACCACGACGTGATGTGATATCACCCATAACATCACCCATGTAATCTTCTGGGACAACAACTTCAACTTTCATCATTGGCTCAAGAAGAACTGGGCTACAATGAGATTTTGCGTTTTTCAATGCCATTGAACCGGCAATTTTAAACGCCATCTCATTTGAGTCAACATCATGGTAAGAACCATCAAAAATTCTTGCTTTAATATCAATTACAGGGAATCCTGCAATCATACCATTTTGAAGAGCTTCTTCGATACCAGATTGTACAGCTGGAATGTATTCACGAGGAACAACCCCACCGACAATTTTGTTCTCGAATTCAAAACCTGCTCCTTCTTCGTTTGGTTCAAATTCAATCCAAACATGTCCATACTGACCACGTCCACCCGATTGACGAACGAACTTACCTTCAACTTTAGCTCCTTTACGGATTGTTTCACGGTAAGATACTTGTGGAGCACCAACATTAGCTTCTACTTTAAATTCACGCTTCATACGGTCTACGATAATGTCAAGGTGAAGTTCACCCATACCAGCTATAATCGTTTGACCAGTTTCTTCATCAGTGTGAGTTCTGAAAGTAGGGTCTTCCTCAGCTAATTTCGCAAGTGCCATACCCATTTTATCTTGGTCAGATTTTGTTTTTGGTTCTACAGATAAAGAGATAACTGGCTCAGGGAATTCCATAGATTCTAAGATAACTTGGTTCTTTTCATCACATAGAGTATCACCCGTTGTCGTATCTTTTAAACCAACGCCAGCCGCAATATCTCCAGCATAAACTGTTGAAATTTCTTCACGGCTATTTGCGTGCATTTGAAGGATACGTCCAATACGCTCACGTTTTCCTTTTGTAGAGTTCACTACATATGAACCTGAATTGATAGTACCTGAATACACGCGGAAGAATGTTAATTTACCAACATAAGGGTCAGTCATAACTTTAAACGCAAGTGCAGCAAACGGACCTTCATCTGTCGCTTCACGAGTCGTTTCTTCTTCTGATTCAGGTAACGTACCTTTAATTGCAGGCACATCAAGTGGTGAAGGTAGGAAATCTAAAACCGCATCCAACATTAATTGAACACCTTTGTTTTTAAATGCTGATCCACAAAGAACTGGGTAGAATTCCACGTCACAAGTTCCTTTACGGATAGCTGCTTTAAGCTCTTCCTTTGTTAACTCTTCACCTTCAAGGTATTTCATCATTAATTCTTCATCAAGCTCAGCTGCAGCTTCCACTAACTTATCGTGGTACTCTTGAGCTTGAGCTTTATACTCTTCTGGAATTTCTTTTGCTTCCGTGCGAGTACCTAAATCATCCTCATAGAAGTATGCAACCATGTCAATTAAATCAATGATTCCATTAAAGTCTTCTTCTGCACCAATTGGTAATTGGATCGGATGAGCATTTGCACCTAAACGGTCATGAATAGTTCCTACTGAGTATAAGAAGTCTGCACCTGTTTTATCCATTTTATTAATGAATACAACACGAGGTACACCATATGTTGTTGCTTGACGCCAAACTGTTTCCGTTTGTGGCTCTACTCCAGATTGTGCATCAAGTACTGCTACTGCTCCGTCTAATACACGTAAAGAACGTTCTACTTCTACAGTGAAGTCCACGTGACCTGGAGTATCGATAATATTAACACGGTGACCTTTCCATTGAGCAGTTGTCGCAGCGGAAGTAATTGTAATTCCACGCTCTTGCTCTTGTGCCATCCAGTCCATTTGAGAAGCACCTTCATGAGTTTCACCGATTTTATGGATACGTCCAGTATAGAAAAGAATACGCTCTGTTGTAGTTGTTTTACCGGCATCAATGTGAGCCATGATACCGATATTACGTGTATTCTTTAAGGAGAATTCTCTTGCCATAGGGTATTTCTCCTTCCTTAACTAATTTAGGATTTTTTTAATAGATTGACTCCTACCAACGGTAATGAGCAAATGCTTTGTTCGCTTCAGCCATTTTATGAGTGTCTTCACGCTTTTTAACAGCGGCACCAGTATTGTTAGCTGCATCTAAAATCTCATTAGCTAAGCGCTCTTCCATTGTCTTTTCACCACGAAGTCTTGCATAGTTTACTAACCAGCGAAGACCTAGTGTTGTACGACGCTCAGGCTTCACTTCGATTGGTACTTGGTAGTTTGCACCACCAACACGACGAGCTTTAACTTCAAGAACTGGCATAATGTTCTTTAACGCTTGGTCAAACACTTCCATCGGATCATTTCCCGAACGTTCTTGAACAAGTCCGAATGCATTATATAAAATCTTTTCTGCAGCACCCTTTTTACCGTCAACCATGATGCGGTTGATTAGGCGAGTAACTAATTTTGATTTGTATAACGGATCAGGTAAAACATCTCTACGAGCAACAGGTCCTTTACGAGGCATTATTTCCCCTCCTTTCAACGATTAAACATTAAAGATTTGCAAACCATTATTTAGGTTCACATTACTTTTTCTCTTTTGGTCTCTTTGTACCGTATTTAGAACGGCCTTGCATACGATTTTGAACCCCAGCTGTATCAAGTGCACCACGAACGATGTGGTAACGTACCCCTGGTAAATCCTTTACACGTCCACCTCGAATAAGAACAACGCTGTGCTCCTGTAGATTGTGACCAATTCCAGGAATATATGCAGTTACCTCGATTCCGTTTGTTAAACGTACACGAGCATATTTACGAAGGGCTGAGTTCGGCTTTTTCGGTGTCATTGTACCAACACGAGTACAAACGCCACGCTTTTGCGGTGAAGATAAATCAGTCTGTTCCTTTTTGAAACTATTGTAACCTTTGTTCAACGCTGGAGAGTCAGACTTTTTGATTTTCGCTTCACGACCTTTACGAATTAACTGATTAATTGTAGGCATGTTTTTTCCTCCTTTCTTCCGTAATTTCAAGACCACCGATCCTGGTGGTTCAAGAATGTACAAAAGTAAAGTTTTTGCCATGTAGTCGACACTACGATGGCAAAAACGTTTTTACTTTTACTTTATTATGGCAACAGTTGAAGCTCCGACATCGATGCCGCATGCTTTTCCAAGCTTCTTCATCGAATCTACCGTTACTATCGGAATGGATTTTTTTTGAGCCACTGTGCGTACCTTCATGACAACGCGTCGGTCCGCATCTTCGGCTATGACTAATTCTTTCACATTCCCAGTTTCTAGAGCTTTCAAAGTTTGCTTCGTACCTATAACTAGGTCTTCTGCCTGTGTCACTTTTTCATAAGACATTGAACATCCTCCAAAGTGTTAGGTTATCAGGCACACTTTGATATAATATCACTCAGACAATTTCATGTCAACAGTAAAATTAATCTTGTGTCACTGCAGTTTCAATTGCTTCTAATTCTTCAGGTGCTGTTTCCTCTTCGTCATATTTAGAGTGGATATTTAAATTTCGGTAACGGTTCATTCCTGTTCCAGCTGGTACAAGCTTACCGATAATAACATTTTCCTTCAGACCAAGCAACTCATCTTTCTTACCTTTAATCGCTGCATCTGTAAGAACACGTGTTGTTTCTTGGAATGAAGCAGCTGATAAGAACGACTCTGTTTCAAGTGATGCTTTTGTAATACCGAGAAGAACAGGTCTTCCTGTTGCAGGACGCTCTCCGCGAAGAAGGACTTTTCTATTTTCATCATTAAAGACATGGATATCGATAAGAGAGCCTGGTAACACATCTGTATCCCCCGCATCAATAACACGGATTTTTCGAAGCATTTGTCTTACCATTACTTCTACGTGTTTATCTCCAATTTCTACCCCTTGCATTCGGTAAACTTTTTGAACTTCACGGAGCAAGTATTCTTGCACTCCTTGAATTCCGGTTATTCCGAGCAATTCTTTCGGATCAATAGAACCTTCTGTAATAACTTTACCAGGTCCTACCTCATCATTTACCGCAACTTTAATTCGAGCGCCGTATGGAATCGCATAATTTCTCGTTTCCATCTCACCTTGAACGACAACTTCACGCTTATCGGACGCATCATTAACCGTAATGACCTTACCTTCGATTTCTGAGACGACCGCTTGCCCTTTAGGGTTACGTGCTTCAAATAACTCTTGAATACGCGGTAAACCTTGAGTAATATCATCTCCGGCAACCCCACCAGTATGGAACGTACGCATTGTAAGCTGCGTTCCTGGCTCACCAATGGATTGAGCAGCAATAATTCCAACTGCTTCGCCAACTTCTACATCGCTACCTGTTGCAAGGTTACGACCATAACATTTTTTACAAACACCGTGGCGTGTGTCACAAGTAAATACCGAGCGAATCGTTACATCTTCAATTCCAGCATCTACAATTTGTTTTGCTAGATCTTCGACGATTAATTCGTTTTTCCCTACAATAACATCACCAGATTGTGGGTCACGGACTGTTTTGAATGCCACACGACCAACTAGACGGTCAAATAAGTTTTCAATGACGTCTGTACCTTCTTTAATCGCAGCAACTTCAAGACCTCTATCCGTACCACAATCATCTTCACGAACAATAACATCCTGAGCAACATCAACAAGACGACGAGTTAAATAACCTGAGTCAGCTGTTTTAAGAGCCGTATCCGCAAGACCTTTACGAGCACCATGCGTTGAAATAAAGTACTCGAGTACGGTTAAACCTTCACGGAAACTCGATTTAATTGGTAACTCAATAATACGCCCAGACGGGTTCGCCATTAGTCCACGCATACCAGCAAGCTGTGTAAAGTTAGATGCATTACCACGGGCACCTGAGTCACTCATCATAAAGATTGGATTTAGATGGTTAAGGGATTTCATTAGTTTCGCCTGGATAACATCTTTCGCTTCACTCCAAATTGAAATGACTCGGTCATAACGTTCTTCTTCCGTAATTAAACCACGTCGGAATTGTTTAAGAACGCGTTCAACTTTTCCTTCAGCATCATCCAGTACAACTTTTTTCTCAGGTAATACAACGATATCTGCAATACCAATCGTAATCCCTGCTTTTGTCGAGAACTTAAACCCTAAATCCTTCATACGGTCTAGCATTTTGGACGTTTCAGTAATCTTAAACGTCTTAAATACTTCAGCAATAACGTTTCCTAAGAAACCTTTTTTAAATGGCGAGACTCGCTCTCTTTCAGCAAAAACCTCTTTCACATTTGTGGTCATTGGAACCATATATTTTTCATCTAACGCAACTTCTAAGTTCGAGTCGGTCGGCTCATTAATATACGGGAATGAATCCGGTAAAATTTCATTAAATATTAGTTTTCCAACTGTCGTTAACAATAGTTTGGTATTGTCTTCTTCAGTAAATGTCGGTTTATTTAAAGATTTAACAGGCACAGCAATACGGCTATGCAAATGGACATACCCATTTTGATAAGCTGTTAACGCCTCATTTGTATCTTTAAAAATGGACCCCTCACCTTTTGCTCCTTCACGTTCCATTGTTAAGTAATAGTTTCCTAAAACCATATCCTGGGACGGAGTAACAACCGGTTTACCATCTTTCGGGTTAAGAATGTTTTGTGCCGCTAACATTAAAATACGTGCTTCAGCTTGCGCTTCGGCTGATAACGGTACGTGAACTGCCATTTGGTCTCCATCAAAGTCTGCATTGTATGCTGTACAAACAAGTGGATGTAATTTAATTGCTCGACCTTCGACAAGAGTTGGTTCAAACGCTTGAATCCCAAGTCTATGAAGCGTTGGAGCACGGTTTAATAGAACAGGATGCTCACGTATTACTTCTTCTAGTACATCCCATACTTCAGGTTGCACTCTTTCGACTTTTCGTTTTGCACTTTTAATATTATGAGCAAGCCCTTTACTTACAAGCTCTTTCATAACAAATGGTTTAAAGAGTTCTAACGCCATTTCTTTTGGAAGTCCGCATTGATACATTTTCAAGTTTGGACCAACAACGATAACGGAACGACCGGAATAGTCAACACGTTTTCCTAATAAGTTTTGACGGAAACGACCTTGTTTCCCTTTTAACATATGAGAAAGAGATTTCAACGGGCGGTTCCCAGGACCAGTAACCGGACGTCCTCTTCTGCCATTATCAATAAGGGCATCCACCGCTTCTTGTAGCATTCGTTTTTCATTTTGAACAATAATATTCGGCGCACCTAAATCTAACAAACGTTTCAAACGATTGTTTCTGTTAATGACACGACGATATAAATCATTTAAATCAGACGTTGCAAATCGTCCACCGTCTAATTGAACCATCGGACGAAGCTTAGGTGGAATAACAGGTAATACTTCTAAAATCATCCATGCCGGATCATTTCCTGAGTGACGGAATGCTTCTAGTACTTCTAACCGTTTAATCGCACGTGTGCGTCGTTGACCTTGAGCTGTCAACAATTCTTCTTTTAAGCCGTCTACATCTTTATCCAAATCAATATCAGAAAGTAATTTTTTAATTGCTTCTGCACCCATTTGAGCTGTAAATGAACGACCATACTTATCACGATACGTACGATATTCTTTTTCAGACAGTAATTGTTTCTTTTCTAACGGAGTGTCACCAGGTTCTGTTACAACATAAGAAGCAAAGTAAATCACTTCTTCTAATGAACGAGGAGACATATCTAATACTAAGCCCATTCGGCTTGGAATTCCTTTGAAATACCAAATGTGTGAAACAGGTGCTGCTAATTCGATGTGACCCATACGCTCACGACGAACTTTCGCTCTTGTCACCTCTACACCACATCTGTCACAAACAACGCCTTTATAACGAACGCGTTTATATTTACCACAATGACATTCCCAGTCTTTTGTAGGTCCAAAAATACGTTCACAAAACAAACCATCTTTTTCTGGTTTTAACGTACGGTAGTTTATAGTTTCTGGCTTTTTCACCTCACCTCTAGACCATGAACGGATCTTGTTTGGAGATGCCAAACCAATTTTCATATATTCGAAATTATTAACATCTATCAAGGGGCCAACCTCCCTTTGCTCTTTGCGTGCTAATGACATTTTTTAGTTGGGCCGGACTAGCCAGCCCACGTTATTACCCGTTTGACTCGTTTGTTTCAAGATTTAAATTAAGTTTTTCATTCGCTTGGTCGTCTTCATCATCTAGCTCACGCATTTCAATTTCTTCTTCGGTGCTAGATAACATCTTTACGTCCATTCCTAAACTTTGCAACTCTTTAATTAATACTTTAAATGATTCTGGTACACCTGGCTCTGGTACATTTTCACCTTTGACAATGGCTTCATACGTTTTCACACGACCAACAACATCATCAGACTTAACCGTTAAGATTTCTTGGAGAGTATACGCTGCACCATAGGCTTCAAGTGCCCAAACTTCCATTTCACCAAAACGTTGTCCTCCAAATTGCGCTTTACCACCTAGTGGCTGTTGTGTTACAAGCGAGTATGGTCCTGTTGAACGAGCATGTAGCTTATCATCAACCATATGAGCCAGTTTAATCATATACATAATTCCAACTGAAACACGGTTATCAAACGGTTCACCAGTGCGTCCATCATATAAAACTGTCTTTCCATCTCGAGCCATTCCTGCTTCACCTAAGGTACTCCACACATCTTCCTCACGAGCACCGTCAAATACAGGAGAAGCTACATGAATACCTAATTTTCTTGCTGCCATCCCTAAGTGAAGTTCAAGCACTTGTCCGATATTCATACGCGAAGGAACCCCTAATGGGTTTAACATGATGTCGATTGGCGTTCCATCTGGTAAATAAGGCATATCCTCTTCAGGAAGGATTTTTGAAATAACCCCTTTGTTACCATGACGTCCTGCCATTTTATCGCCTTCGTGAATTTTACGTTTCTGTACAATATACACCCGTACGAGCTGGTTTACACCTGGTGGTAATTCATCTCCGTTTTCACGGTTGAAGATTTTCACATCTAATACAATTCCATCTCCACCATGAGGAGCACGCAATGAAGTATCACGAACTTCACGAGCTTTTTCACCGAAAATCGCATGTAATAACCGTTCTTCTGCTGTTAGTTCAGTCACCCCTTTAGGTGTAACTTTCCCTACAAGAATATCACCGTCTTTTACTTCTGCTCCGACACGAATAATTCCACGGTCATCTAAGTTACGAAGTGCATCTTCCCCAACATTCGGAATATCACGTGTGATTTCCTCTGGTCCAAGCTTAGTATCACGTGCTTCTGATTCATATTCTTCAATATGAATCGACGTATATACATCATCTTTTACAAGGCGCTCACTTAAAATAATCGCATCTTCATAGTTGTAACCTTCCCATGTCATAAAACCAACCATGACATTTCGTCCTAACGCTAATTCGCCTTTTTCCATTGATGGTCCGTCAGCAATAATTTCGCGTTTTTCAATAATATCGCCTTCACTAACAATTGGGCGTTGGTTATAACACGTTCCTTGGTTTGAACGAATAAACTTTTGCATTTTATATTTATCTAAGTCGCCTTTTACTTCTTTTCCGTCAACTTCAATAAGACGACGAACCCATACTTCTTTTGCCGTTACACGTTCAGCAATCCCTTTATGCTTCGCAACAATCGCAGCACCTGAATCTTTTGCTGAAACATGCTCCATACCTGTACCAACAAGTGGTGCTTCTGGAACCATTAACGGAACGGCCTGACGTTGCATGTTTGCTCCCATCAAGGCACGGTTGGAGTCATCGTTTTCCAGGAATGGAATACAAGATGTCGCAGCCGATACAACCTGTTTTGGAGATACATCCATATAGTCAATTCTTTCTTTAGGAACAACTGTGTTTTCCCCACGGAAACGAGCAATAATATTGTCATTTACAAAAGAACCATCTTCAGCAAGAATCGCGTTCGCTTGGGCAACAACATAATTATCTTCTTCATCTGCTGTTAAATAATCAATACGACTCGTTACTTTGCCTGTTTCAGGGTCAACACGTCGATAAGGTGTTTCCATAAAGCCGAATTCATTTACTTTTGCATAACTCGACAAGGAGTTAATTAAACCAATATTCGGTCCCTCTGGTGTTTCAATGGGACACATACGCCCATAGTGGGAATAGTGAACGTCACGCACTTCAAACCCAGCACGTTCACGTGTTAAACCACCTGGCCCTAAAGCAGATAGACGGCGCTTATGTGTTAGTTCAGCTAATGGATTTGTTTGGTCCATAAACTGAGACAACTGCGAGCTACCAAAGAACTCTTTAATCGACGCAATAACTGGTCGAATATTAATAAGTGCTTGAGGTGTAATCATGTTCGGGTCTTGAATCGACATTCTTTCACGAACAACACGTTCCATACGAGACAAACCAATACGGAATTGATTTTGTAACAATTCTCCTACAGAGCGAAGGCGTCTGTTTCCTAAATGGTCGATATCATCTGTATCCCCTACACCATGTAGTAGATTAAAGAAATAGTTAATTGAAGCAATAATATCAGCAGGTGTAATATGCTTTACTTCTTTTTCTACTAGAGCATTTCCGATGACTTTAATTACCTTTTCACCGTCTTGGTCGTCTGGAGCATAAATGTGAATCGTTTGTAACGACACATCATCATCTTCCACAACTCCACCTGATACATTCACAGAACGGAAGCCAACGTTTTTCTCAAGGTAAGGTAAAATACGGTCTAACGTCCGTCGATCAATTAACGCACCTTGTTCAGCGATAACTTCACCCGTTTCAGGGTCAACTAATGTTTCTGCGAGTTTTTGGTTAAACAAACGGTTTTTAATGTGAAGCTTTTTGTTAATTTTATAGCGACCAACATTTGCTAAATCATAACGCTTCGGATCAAAGAAACGTGACTCAAGCAAACTTTTCGCATTATCTACAGTTGGTGGTTCTCCTGGGCGTAAACGCTCATAAATTTCTAATAGCGCTTTATCCGATCCATCTGTATTGTCTTTTTCTAATGAATTACGTAAATACTCATCTTCACCTAACAAATCGATAATTTCTTGGTCAGCTCCGAAGCCAAGTGCACGCAAAAGAACCGTAACAGGGATTTTCCTCGTACGATCTATTCGGACATACACAATATCTTTGGCATCCGTTTCTAACTCCAACCATGCACCACGATTCGGTATTACAGTTGCAGTGAAGCCTTTCTTTCCGTTCTTATCTATCTTCTTGCTGTAATAAACACTTGGAGAACGAACAAGCTGTGATACAATTACACGTTCTGCACCATTGATAACAAATGTGCCTGTTTCGGTCATCAATGGGAAATCTCCCATAAATACTTCTTGCTCTTTTACTTCACCAGTTTCTTTGTTAATAAGGCGTACTTTAACTCGTAATGGCGCTGCATATGTAACATCACGCTCTTTAGACTCATCAACAGAATACTTTGGTTCACCTAGGCTATAATCGATAAATTCTAGCACTAAGTTTCCTGTGAAATCTTGAATTGGAGAGATATCTTGAAACATTTCTCTTAATCCTACATCAAGAAACCATTGGTAGGAAGCTGTTTGAATTTCAATTAAGTTAGGCAGCTCTAAAACTTCATTAATACGAGCATAGCTTCTACGTTGGCGGTGGCGTCCATACTGAACTAGTTGACCTGTCAACTCATTCACCCCTTAACTCATCCATTTTTCACTTCCAACATCTAGTTAGAAGTTTTATTTATACTTTAACCCTTTTACAAAGACTCTACATCTTTATAAAGGTAAAATAACAAAAAAATTGCGCAGTTGAACAGATAAACGAAAAGAAAAAAATGGTTTTAATAAAACCACAACTTGTTTCATTTTTTCGATTATAAAAGTATACCCAACTACGACCTTTTTATACAATAAATTTCACTTGACTTTTTGTAAAAAAACTATCTAAAAAATAGTTTCTATACGCATTAAATAACAATACCACAAATGGGAATATGAGTCAAACTTTTTTTGCACAAATAATAAAATACCCTTTTTTCTTAGCTATCGTTTCTACTTCTCCAAAATGTTCTTGTAATTTTTCTATTGTCGAAGGCGCCCCTTGCTTTTTTTGAATAACAACCCATAGCTGTCCACCTTTTTTTAAATGGTGATAGGCTTGTTCATATAAAGTATGAACCACTTGTTTTCCTGCTCGTATCGGAGGATTCGTAATAACAACTTGAAAATCTCGTTCTTCGACACTTTCAAATAACGAACTTTGTTTTATGATAATATTCGACACACCGTTTTGGTTAGCATTTTGCTTGGCTAATACCAGTGCTCGTTCGTTTACATCAACCATATGTACAGTAATATCAGGTTGTTCACTTGCTAGAGTTATCCCTATTGGACCATACCCACAACCTACATCAATAATAGTCCCTTTTTCAGCAGGAAACTGAAAGGTATCAAGTAAGAGCCTTGTTCCAAAATCAATTTCTTTTTTTGAAAATACGCCATGGTCCGACGTAAACCGATATTGTTTTCCACGCAATTCAAACGAAAACGTAACCGGTTTGCTCTCGACTGACGGATTGTTCGTATAGTAATGCTCGCTCACCATACCCTCTCCTTCTCTTTTGTCCCTAGTAGTATTCACAAATATTAAAAACCCCAATCAATAAATCGAGAGGAAAAAAGCTAGATACGAATTATCGCATCTAGCTTTCTTTGAAGTATTATAATTACTTAACTTCTACAGTTGCGCCAGCTTCTTCAAGCTTAGCTTTCATTTCTTCTGCTTCTTCTTTTGCTACGCCTTCTTTGATTGGAGCTGGAGCGCCATCAACTAAAGCTTTTGCTTCTTTTAAGCCAAGGCCAGTGATTTCACGAACAACTTTGATAACGTTGATTTTTGATCCGCCTGGAGCTTCAAGGATTACGTCGAATTCAGTTTGCTCAGCAGCTCCGCCTTCAGCAGCTCCACCAGCAACAGCTACAGGAGCAGCTGCAGTTACACCAAACTCCTCTTCGATTGCTTTTACAAGGTCGTTTAATTCTAAAACTGTCATTTCTTTAATCGCTTCAATGATTTGATCTTTACTCATTTTAAAATCCTCCTATGTTTTGTTTTTGTTTTTTATATTTGAAACACGTACAACAAAGGAACATTAAGCTCCTTGTTCTTCTTTTTGATCAGCAACAGCTTTTGTAGCCAATGCAAAGTTGCGCATAGGTGCTTGAAGCACGCTAAGCAACATAGAAAGTAAACCTTCGCGAGACGGAAGCTCAGCTAATGCTTTCACTTGGTCAACAGTTGCGATGTTTCCTTCGATTACACCTGCTTTAATTTCTAAAGCTTCATGTTTTTTCGCAAATCCGTGTAGAATTTTAGCTGGAGCAATTACATCGTCTGCACTAAACGCGATGGCAGTTGGTCCAACCAATTGCTCGTTTAATCCAGAAAGCTCAGCTTCATCTGCAGCACGGCGAGCTAATGTATTTTTGTATACTTTAAACTCAACACCAGCTTCACGAAGTTCTTTACGAAGTTCAGTTACTTCACCAACCGTAAGTCCACGATAATCAACTAATACCGTTGATTTACTCTCACGAAGCTTCGTAGCAATATCACTTACAACCAGTTGTTTCTTTTCGATAATGCTGCTCATTATGACACCTCCTGTAGATTCTGTTTCATACCAATAAACATAAAAAGCCTTCGCATGCATGTAGACATACGAAGGCTAATAGATTCAGATTGATTCTCTGATAATCCAGACCTCGGTAGGAAATTAAGCGTTTGACGCACCTACTGTCTACGGTATGACTCAATATATTATTGACGTATTCATTATGAACACTTTTGTAATTATATACGACGTTTATAGGAAAGTCAACTTTAATTATTTTGTCAATAATTGTGCGTTAACTTTAACACCAGGACCCATTGTAGAAGTCACAGCAACGTTTCTCATATACGTTCCTTTTGAAGCTGCCGGCTTTGCTTTTACAAGCGCATCAACAACTGCATTTAAGTTCTCAACTAACTTTTCAGTTTCAAAAGAAACTTTACCAATTGGAACATGAATGTTTGCTGATTTATCAACACGGTATTCTACTTTACCAGCTTTGATTTCATTAACCGCTTTTTCAACTTCAAACGTAACTGTACCCGTCTTAGGGTTTGGCATTAAACCTTTAGGTCCTAACACACGACCAAGTTTACCTACTTGACCCATCATATCTGGAGTTGCAACGATAACATCAAAATCAAACCAACCTTGGCTAATTTTATTGATGTAGTCTTCGTCTCCAACATAATCTGCACCTGCAGCTTCTGCTTCTTTAAGTTTTTCACCTTTAGCAAAAACTAACACGCGTTGAGTTTTCCCTGTTCCATTTGGAAGTACAACCGCACCACGAATTTGTTGGTCAGCTTTCTTCGGATCGACTCCTAAACGAAATGCTACTTCAACAGTTTCGTCGAACTTTGCAGTTGCAGCCTTTTTAACAAGTTCAATCGCTTCTTGTGCACCATATGCTTGATCACGGTCAATTAACTTTACAGCTTCTTGATATTTTTTTCCTCTTTTAGCCACTTTCATTTCCTCCTCAATTGTGGTTTTAGCGGTATTACCTCCCACTAATAAAGGTTGCAGACCTAATAAAATTAGGTGCAACAACCTCCGGCAAAAGCTCTCTTAGTCTTCAATCACGATACCCATGCTTCGCGCTGTACCTTCAACCATACGCATAGCAGATTCAACGTTTGCAGCGTTTAAATCTGGCATTTTTGTCTCAGCAATCTCGCGTACTTTATCACGCTTAACTGTTGCAACTTTATTACGGTTTGGCTCACCCGAACCAGACTCAATTCCAGCCGCTTTTTTAAGTAAAACAGCAGCAGGTGGAGTTTTAGTGATGAATGTAAAAGAACGGTCTTCAAATACCGTAATTTCAACCGGAATAATTAGACCCGCTTGATCAGAAGTACGAGCGTTAAATTCTTTACAGAAACCCATAATATTCACACCCGCTTGTCCTAGTGCAGGACCAACCGGCGGAGCTGGGTTTGCTTTTCCCGCTGGGATTTGTAATTTAACCATTTTAATAACCTTTTTAGCCACGTGACACACCTCCTTAGTCCGTGATGTGGTAACCGGGTTTAGAACCCTCCCACTCATAGCTACCTTATTTTAAGGTAGATGGTTTAATACTAAACCAATATCAAACATGAAAATTCTATCACTTTCAAATAAAGATATCAAGTTCTTTTTAAGAAAATGAAAATTTAACCTTAAAAAAAGCAACACCTTCTTACGAAAAAAAGAAAGTGTTAAATCTTTTCCACTTGGTTAAACTCTAATTCAACCGGTGTTTCTCGCCCAAACATATTGACGTGAACTTTTAGCTTTTGCTTGTCTATAGAAATATCTTCAATTGTTCCTATAAAGTTAGCAAATGGTCCTTCTTTTACCTTAACAGACTCTTTAAGTTCGAAATCAATATCTGCTCTTGGCTCATCGACACCCATTTGTTTCAGAATAGACTCTACTTCTTCTGGTAAAAGCGCTGTCGGTTTTGAGCCGGCTCCTGCTGAACCAACAAACCCTGTTACACCTGGTGTATTCCGAACAACATACCAAGAATCATCAGTCATAACCATTTCCACAAGCACATAGCCTGGAAAAACTTTTCTTGTTACAGACTTCGTTTTCCCGTTCTTAACTTCAGTTTCTTCTTCAACAGGAACAAGAACACGGAAAATCTTATCTGACATTTCCATCGATTCAACACGTTTTTCGAGATTGGTTTTTACTTTATTTTCATAACCTGAATACGTATGCACAACATACCAATTTTTTTCCATACTACCTAGGACGTTATTTGTCCTTCCCTCCTCTATAGATAGACTACAATAAATGGGACTATCCTAAAATCATACGAACAAGTCTAGATATCCCTGTGTCTACTAATGCAAAGAATACAGAAATGAACAACACTGTCCCAAGAACTACTAAAGTATATCTAGTCAGTTCCTTGCGTGTTGGCCACGTAACACGTTTCATTTCTGATCCTACACCTCGAAAAAACTTACCCATACTTCTTTTTTCTCCTTCAGCCATTTGCGACACCTCCAAATTCCTTAACGAACCTTCTTCTTTATTCTAATGAATTCTTCTCCTTGCATAAAAAAAAGAATCCGCTTGTCCAATTATTTTGTTTCACGATGAAGTGTGTGGGCGTTACACAGCCTACAAAACTTTTTCATTTCAATGCGGGTTCCACGTGTTTCATTGTTTTTTTCTGTTGTATAGTTCCTGGAAGCACAAATAGAGCATGCCAAAACAACCTTTGTCCGCATTGAACACACCTCCACAATTGGAAAATGACAATTACATACTTTTTTACTCTATCATAAGGAAAATATAGTGTCAATAAAGCATTGAGGACCGAATCAGAGAAGCTTTTGCTTTTTTACAAGTGTAGTCAAATCCTATAAGAAGTAAACATTTTATTTCCTTTTTTCTTGATTAGAAAAGCATGTATCTGCTACATACATCCATACTTGTTTCTAGTAACATGATTTTATGACAAAAGACATGTCCATTCCATTGTTCTACAGCCAGTTGCTAGATGAAAAAGCAAGTAAAAATTACACGAAGCTACAACAAATTAGGAATAGATTTCCGTAGTGAACATTGATAACGCGAGCCCCCTACTTCTTACAAAATAGGGGGACTCTTCAACATTTTTCTTTTGATTACAGGCTTACCCCTTTTAATTCTACATAACGCTCTAACTTACGTTTTACTCGTTGCAAGGCATTATCAATAGATTTAACATGTCGGTTTAGCTCTGCTGAAATTTCTTGATAGGATTGGCCATCAAGATATAACATGAGTACTTTTCGTTCTAAATCACTTAAGATTTCACTCATTTTTAGTTCGATATCATCGAATTCTTCTTGGTTGATAATCAATTCTTCAGGATCAGTAACACGTGAGCCACAAATAACATCAAGTAACGTACGGTCAGACTCCTCATCATATAACGGCTTATCAAGAGAAATATAGGAGTTAAGCGGAATATGTTTTTGTCTTGTCGCTGTTTTGATTGCTGTAATAATCTGTCTAGTGATACAAAGTTCCGCAAAGGCTTTAAACGAAGATAGCTTGTCCCCTTTAAAGTCACGAATCGCTTTATATAAGCCAATCATGCCTTCTTGTACAATATCTTCATGGTCAGCCCCAATTAAAAAATACGATCTGGCTTTGGCGCGCACAAAGTTTTTATACTTATTAATTAAAAACTCTAACGCAGAACTATCGCCCTCTCGCACCCGCTCTAGTAACTCTTCATCCTCTGCTTGTCCAACTGTTTGAATTGTGTCTTTAAGGTCCATGCTCACGTAAAATCCCTCCGACCTTGTCATTTTGTAAAATATAGAAACATTATATAGCACACTTTTTGGAAGCGTCAACAGGTCATCGGTCACCTCGACGCCATCTTTCAAAAATTTCAGCAATTTCACTAGAAAGTGGGATTTTTGTCGAAGGTTGTTTTTTTTGCGTTTTTTCTACATTTTTTTTAATGCTTTTTTCGGCCCCATCCAACTCGATAATTAACTCTCGGGCAGACTTTCGTAATGCTCCTTTACCGAAAGTAACAGATTGCTCTACAAAGTCCGATGTTGCAACATAGATTTGGGTATCAATCCGCTTTAACTCCATAACTAGCTTTTCAATTCTTTCATCTGCCGTTTCATTTTCTCTTGTGTACACTATATCTACCCGATAATTGTTGTACTTTTTACCTATCCCTGAAACCATGTGAGCATCAAAAACAACAATCACACGGTAACCGGTATAGGCTTGATACTCTGCCATTTTTTCAATTAATAAATCACGTGCTAGTGCTAAATTTTTGTTTTTTAATTCTCTTAACTCTGGCCAAGCACCAATTATATTATAGCCATCCACTAACAAAATGACGTTCATCTTACTCGTTTCCTAACGGGTTCCGCTTTCGGTAAACCTCATACATAAGTAAGCTAGCTGCTACAGAAGCATTAAGTGATGTCACATGACCAACCATTGGAATTTTAATTAAGAAGTCACATTTTTCTTTGATAAGTCGACTAATTCCTTTCCCTTCACTCCCTATAACAAGGGTTATTGGCATATCAAACTGTCCCGCTCGATAATCGTCTGCCCCTGTAGCATCTGTACCAGCAAACCAAATGCCTTGTTTTTTCATGTCATCCATTGTTCGGGCTAGATTTGTCACTCTTGCAACCGGAACATACTCAATGGCACCAGTGGACGATTTTGCAACGGCTTGAGTTAACCCGACAGCGCGGCGTTTCGGAATAATGACACCATGGACACCACATGCATCGGCTGTTCTTAAAATCGATCCTAAATTATGCGGATCTTCTATTTCGTCTAGTAATAAAAAGAATGGTTGTTCACCTCGCTTAGCTGCATTTGCAAATAAATCTTCTAATTCCGCATATTCATATGCGGCAATAGACGCAACGACACCTTGATGATTTGTCGAATTTACAAGTTGATCTAGCTTTTTTTTCGGCACGTGCTGTACGAGCACACCTTGTTCTTTCGCTAATTGTAGTAGTTTTGTCATTTGTCCTTTTTGCGAGCCTTCGCCAATCCATATTTTATTAATGGCATGCTCTGCTCGTAGTGCTTCAATAACTGGATTTTTCCCTAAGATAAACTCACTGCTCATTTTGTTCACCCCTTTCCTCAATAATGACAAACATCTCTCTTATAATTTCATCTAGTCTCGTATTGTTTTCATGTAAATATAAATATCCAAGCAATGCTTCAAAAGCGGTACTATAACGATACGTATTACGGTCGGTGTTTTTTGGGATCGTTCCCGACTTTGCATTTCTTCCCCGCATAAGTACAGCTGTTTCCTCGTCACTTAAAAACTTTGAATCCAATAACTCGTGAACTACTTTTGCTTGCGCTTTTGCTGAGACATAAGAGGTAGCCTCAACATGTAAACGTTGAGGCCTCACTTTCCCCTTTGCTATAAGGTGATATCTCACATACGTGTCTAGGACTGCATCGCCCATGTAAGCTAGAGCTAAAGCATTTAGTTGAGAAGCATCAATTTGAAGCTTTTCTAATTTCATGTTCTTATCCCCTTTTCCACCGCACACCTTGAGCGGTATCCTCGAGGACAATGCCTTGTTCTTTCAACTGATCACGAATTTTGTCGGCTAACTCAAAATTTTTATCTTTTCGGGCTTGGTTTCGCTCTTCAATTAACGATTCAATTTCCTCGTCTAATAGCTCTGTTTGTTCTTCTAAAGAAAAACCTAAAACACTTCCCATTTCTTCTAATAAAGATAAAAACGATTGTAATACATCTTTTGATGTTTGCTGTTCTCTCAAGTATACATTCGCTTCTTTTGCCGTATCAAACATAACCGTTATCGCATTGGCTGTATTAAAGTCATCATCCATTTCTTTTATAAAACGCGCCTTTAACTCTTCTCCCTTTTCAAGCCAGTTCTCTTTTTCTACAGCTAAATCTGCACTTTCACTTAAACGATGTTTCACATTAGTAAAGGTTGTTTTCAATCGGTCTAAACTACTTTTAGCACTAATTAAAAGTTCCTCACTAAAGTTAATAGGGCTTCGGTAATGCGCAGTTAACATAAAGAAACGAACGACATCTGGCGAATGCTGTTGAATAATGTCATGTACCAAAACAAAATTTCCGAGTGATTTTGACATTTTTTCATTGTCTATTTTAATATAGCCGTTATGCAACCAATAATTCGCCATTGTTTTTCCTGTTAATGCTTCTGATTGCGCGATTTCATTTTCATGATGAGGAAATGCTAAATCTTGACCTCCTGCATGAATATCGATCGTTTCACCTAAATATTTTTTTACCATCGCAGAACATTCAATATGCCACCCTGGTCTACCTAATCCCCAAGGACTTTCCCAGGCAATTTCATTTTCTTTGGCGCTTTTCCATAAAGCAAAATCTAATGGGTCTTGTTTTCGTTGGCCAATTTCAATTCTTGCCCCTGATTGTAAATCCTCAATCGATTGGTCTGATAGTTTACCATATTGTTTAAACGCTCTCGTTTTATAATACACATCACCTTCTACTTCATAAGCAAATCCTTTATCAATGAGCTGTTTGATAAATTCAATAATTTCATCCATTGTTTCCGTTACTCGTGGATGGTGGTCTGCTGTCTTTACCCCTAATGCACAAGTATCTTCGTGGTAGGCTTCAATAAAGCGATTTGCTATTGTTAACACATCTTCCCCTAACTCATTGGCTGCCTTAATTAATTTATCATCGACATCCGTAAAGTTAGAAATAAAAGTTACATCATAGCCACGATATTCCAAGTATCGACGGACGACATCAAAAATAATCGCAGGTCTCGCATTTCCGATATGAATATAGTTATATACCGTTGGACCGCACACATACATTTTTACTTTTCCTTGTTCAATAGGTACAAATTTTTCTTTTTTCCGTGTTAATGTGTTGTACATGTAAATTGTCATCTTATTCATCTCCTTGCTTTTTTCTCTTATTTGTGGATAGTTTATTCACTCATCTCTTTCTGTTGAATGTTTTTCATATGAGCGAGTTCTTTTCGCAAACTTGCAAGCTCAACTTCCAATTCTTTAAATTTATCTGAAATAGGGTCTGGTAATTCATCATGGTTTAAATTCCCTCTTACCCTGATACCATCTTGTAATACGACTTTTCCGGGTATTCCTACGACTGTTGAATTCGGAGGCACTTCTTTTAAAACAACTGAACCTGCCCCAATTCTAGAGTTTTCTCCAATTGTAAAGGAGCCTAATATTTTCGCTCCAGATGCAATTAACACATTGTCTTCAATAGTTGGATGGCGTTTTCCCTTTTCTTTTCCTGTTCCTCCCAACGTCACCCCTTGATAAATCGTAACATTATCTCCTATCTCACATGTTTCACCGATCACAACACCCATCCCATGATCGATAAACAATCGTTGCCCAATCTTCGCTCCTGGGTGTATTTCGATTCCTGTTATAAAACGACTAAGCTGTGAAATGAACCGCGCGAGAAAGAACATTCTTCTTTTCCAAAACCAATGTGCAATTCGATGAGCCCAAATCGCATGTACCCCTGAGTACGTAAAAATTACTTCAAGTCGGCTGCGTGCCGCTGGGTCTTGCTCAAAGACAACATCAATATCATTCAACCATGTGTTTCTTCTATTTTTCATCGTGATTCCCCCATTGTATTGCCCTTCTTGCTTCAGAAGAGTGTTATCTTCTTCCGGTTAAACTCCTATAAAAAAACGCCTCTGTGCTACGAATAGCACAGAGGCGCAAAAATGCGCGGTTCCACTCTGTTTTGCAGATAACTGCATCTCTTTTATCATAACGGTTTAACACCGCTCTTATCTACTCGATTCAATAAGAGGCTCCAAGGGGCAATTTCAGAATTTCTTCCTTAAACCACTTCCAGCCATGGTGGTTCTCTCTAAAAAGAAAATAAAAATTCCTACTCAACCTTGTCACTGCTTTTTCTATATTTATTTAAGAAGTGCTGTTATTCGGGACAAGACAACGTCTTTTCCGAGTAACTCAATGACATGTTCTAAATCCGGTCCATGTGTTTGGCCTGTGACAGCCACACGGATAGGCATAAATAATTTTTTTCCTTTATGTCCTGTTGCTTTTTGCGTAGCTTTCATCGCTGCTTTAATTTCAGCAGCTACAAACGCTGGCAATGCTTCTAGTTGTTTTAAAAACTCACCAAGTACTTCAGGGACTTGCTGTTCAGCTAATACTTCATTTGCTTCACTATTATAATCGATTTCCTCTCTAAAAAACAACTCTGTAAGCTTAACAATTTCCGCTCCAAATGACATTTTTTCTTGGTGGAGTCCAATTAAGCGTGTCACCCACTCTTCTTGTTCCGGAGTTCTTGTTTCAGGAACTTTCCCCGCTTTCACAAGGTGTGGAAGAGACACCTTTACAACCTCTTGCAACTCTGCTTTTTTCATGTATTGGTTATTCATCCAGGCTAACTTATTCGTATCAAAAATGGCAGGCGCTTTCGATACTCGTTCTAATGTAAATTGAGAAGCTAATTCATCAAGAGTAAAGATTTCTTCTTCTCCTACAGGTGACCAACCTAGTAAAGCTAAAAAGTTAACAATAGCTTCAGGTAAATATCCTAGTTCTTTATATTGTTCAACAAATTGAATAATTGACTCATCACGCTTACTCATCTTTTGTCTATCTGCATTTAAAATTAAAGATGCATGAGCAAAAGTCGGGACCTCCCATCCAAACGCTTCATAAAGCAATACTTGTCTTGGAGTATTGGATAAATGCTCTTCTCCACGGATAACATGAGTCATCTTCATTAAATGGTCATCAACGACAACAGCAAAATTATACATTGGAATTCCGTCTTTTCTTGCAATGACAAAATCGCCAACCCCGTCAGATTCAAACGTAACTTTGCCCCGAACTTCATCATGAATAATGATGTCTTTTCCAGCAGGAACTTTAAATC
The DNA here is from genome assembly GCF_022812285.1 of Alkalihalobacillus sp. LMS39. Taxonomy (NCBI): domain Bacteria; kingdom Bacillati; phylum Bacillota; class Bacilli; order Caryophanales; family Bacillaceae; genus Alkalihalobacillus; species Alkalihalobacillus sp. LMS39. The sequence goes on along the minus strand of NZ_CP093300.1, from coordinate 116,152 downwards.
GAACAACAGGCTTTAACCCTTTAGCTTCATAAGCCTCACGTTCTTCGGCTGTTAAATTCCGATCACGGCCACTATACATAGGCATTTCTCCACGGGCGATTTGCTCTTCTCGTTCTGCCTCAAGTTCCTCTTCTGTCATATAACAATAGTACGCATGGCCTTCATCAATTAATTGCTGAAGGTGTTGCTTATAAATATCAAGTCGCTCCATACAGCTATATGGACCAAAGTCCCCACCAATATCGACACTTTCATCCCATTCAAGACCAAGCCATCGTAAGCTCTCCATCAGTTTTTGTTGTGCATCTTCGACATTTCTTGCTTGATCAGTATCTTCAATGCGTAAAATAAATTTTCCGCCTTGACTTCGTGCATATAAATAATTAAATAACGCCGAACGAGCTCCTCCAATATGTAAATGTCCTGTTGGGCTTGGTGCAAAGCGCACTCGTACTTCCTTTGACATCTATGTCACCTTCCGTTTCTTATAAATCTATCTCTGCTTATTATTACGAAGCTTTATAAAGAAATCAAGCATCATGTAAGAAAACGCGGGAGCGTCTTTTCGTTTCAAGCGAAGTGCGGAGCCTTCGCTCTTCTAGGATAAGCTTTCAAAGCTTTCCTGCTAGACCAAAATTTTTATACTCCCTCTTGTAAAAGAATCACGGCTTGGGCAGCAATCCCTTCTTCACGACCTGCAAATCCTAACTTCTCTGTCGTTGTCGCTTTCACATTCACTTGAGAGATGTCAGCTTCTAGCAATTCTGCGATTCGTTTTTGCATAATTGGAATATGCGGTGCCATTTTCGGCTTTTGTGCAATGATCGTACAATCAACATTTCCTAGTCGATACCCTTTTTCTTTCACAAGTTTCCACACATGCACTAATAATTTCGCTGAGTCTGCATCTTTGAATTCAGGGTCAGTATCAGGAAAATGCTTCCCTATGTCTCCTTCTCCAATCGCGCCTAATGCCGCATCTGCTATCGTATGTAATAACACATCAGCATCTGAATGCCCCAATAACCCTTTTTCATATTCAATTTCAATTCCTCCAATAATTAAAGGACGTCCTTCTACTAACTGATGAACATCAAACCCTTGACCAATTCTCATTTTATTTCCCCCTGCTTTAATATCGCTTCTGCAAAAAGTAAATCCTCTGGTGTTGTTACTTTAATATTTAAATAATCTCCTTGGACAACAACAACTTGTCCACCTTTATATTCAACTAGACTTGCATCGTCGGTTCCTAAATAATTGGTATTAATGGCATGTTGATGTGCTTCTTTTATAATAGACAGACGAAAAGCTTGTGGGGTTTGCACAGCCCACAAGCTAGAACGCTCTAGCGTTTCTTCAACGATGTTTGATCGTTGGACACGTTTAATTGTATCTTTGACAGGAGCAGCAACAACAGCTGCTCCTACCTCATCTGCTTTTTGTACGACAGCTTCGATATGTTCATGTTTTATAAACGGCCGTGCTCCATCATGAACAAGAACAATGCCATCTTCGGCAACAGCTGCTATTCCACGCTCGACACTATACTGTCTTTCAGAACCACCAACAATGACATTTGACACTTTTTTTATTTGGAAAGATTCGGCAAGTTGTTTCATTTCGACCACTTCATCTTTATTTGCAACAATAATAATATCAATACAGTCGTTATGTTGCTGAAAGACTTCCAGGGTGTGGACAATTAAAGGTTTGTTTGCTACTTGAATAAATTGCTTGTTTTTCCCAGCTCCCATTCGTTTTCCTTGACCTGCTGCTGGAATTATTACTGTATACTGCATAAACAATCCTCACCTAATCCATTATAATGCTTTTTCTAATAATTTCGGTTTCGCAAAAATCATTCGCCCTGCGCTTGTTTGTAAAACACTCGTGACGATGACATCAATATCTTTACCGATATAATCTCGGCCACCTTCTACTACGATCATTGTACCATCATCTAAATAGGCCACACCTTGATTATGTTCTTTCCCGTCTTTTATCACTTGTACTTTTAATTCTTCACCAGGGAGGACGACAGGTTTCACAGCGTTCGCTAAATCGTTAATATTTAGTACGGATACTCCTTGTAACTCACATACTTTATTTAAGTTAAAGTCATTTGTGACAACAATACCAGATACTAGTTTTGCTAATTTAACTAATTTACTGTCAACTTCATGAATTTCCTCAAAATCACCTTCGTAAATTTCTACTTTAATCGGCAATTCCTTTTGGATTTTATTTAAAATATCAAGTCCTCTTCTCCCACGATTTCTCTTTAATACATCAGAAGAATCCGCAATATGCTGTAACTCTTCAAGGACAAATCCTGGTATGACTAATGTTCCTTCTAGAAATCCGGTTTTGCATATATCTGCTATACGACCATCAATAATTACACTCGTATCTAAGATCTTTAATTTTGTTCCTGTTTGTTCTTCTTTCTTTTTATCCTTACCACTTAAACGGCTCGGAAAAAGATTCATTAATTCAATCCGCTTTTTAAATCCAATTTGAAAACCCAAATAACCAAGAAAAAATGTGATGAAAATAGTGAAAATAGGTAATACCGAACTGAAAAATGTTAGTTGAATATTGTTAAGAGGAATGACAATAAGAAATGCTACGATAAGTCCAAAAATAAGTCCTAATGTTCCAAACAGCACATCAGTAATTGGTGCTTTTACAATAGCTTCTTCTAAAAGCCTCATTAGCCCTACAATATAATCAGCTAACCAAAAAGTAGTAACATATAATATAATTCCCCCAAGTACTGCTCCAGCAATTGGACTTGTTAGCCATGCTGGTAAGTTCCCGATATTTAAAAGACTAATTAAATCAGGAATAAAAATATACCCTAGTGTTGCTCCTACTACTATAAAAAATAATTGCACTATGCGCTTTAGCACGATATTTCACCTCCTTCATTTATTATAGACAAAGTTTTGTAATTACAACCTATCAAACTGGAATTCACACAAAATTCCAAGATTAGTGATAAAGTTACAATTTGCTGTAACAGAAATGATAAGAGCGTATCCATTTATTATATAATATCTTTTCGTTGCTATCTTTAGCGAATCGACTGTATTTTTGTCAATTTATATATGACGGTCAATAAATAATTGTTCTTGAATACGATTTAACCCTTCTTTAATCATTTTTGCCCGTGCTTCTCCAATTCCATCTACTTTGTCTAGTTCTTTGATTGAAGCTACCATAATGTGATTTAAGTCTCCATATGTCTCAATTAAATTTTCAATGACAATCGTCGGTAGACGTGGAATCTTGTGCAAGATTCGGTATCCACGTGGAGATACAGTATATTCCTGAATATCGATTCCTTTTGAATAGCCTAATAATTTTACAATCACATGCTCATCTAGCAGATCTTCATTTGATAATTTCGTTAATTCTCGTAACGTGTCAAACGCATCTTGTTTTTTATCTTTTAAATAATCTTTAATTAATAACACTGCTTCTTTCTCAATATTAGCAACGAGTTCATTTAACTGCATTGTAATTAAGCGGCCTTCACTTCCAAGCTCATTGACATAATTTAAAATTTCACTTTTTATTCGTAATACCATTTGAATACGATGGATCACTTGAGAAACTTCATGAAAACTTACAAGTTCCTCAAATTCAAGTGCTCCTAGGTTCGTAATTCCTTGATCAAGAACTGATTTATATTTTTCTAATGTTTGAATGGCTTGGTTTGCTTTTGTTAAAATGACTCCAATATCTTTTAAAGAATAGCGATTTTCTCCTTGATATAATGTAATGACATTCCGCCGTTGTGAAATAGAAATGACAAGGTTTCCCGTTTGTTTCGCTACCCTTTCGGCTGTTCTATGCCGAATCCCTGTTTCATTAGAAGCGATAGAATTGTTTGGAACAAGTTGGGTATTTGCATAAAGGATGCGCTTCCCATCTTCACTTAAAATTATTGCTCCATCCATTTTCGCTAACTCATAAAGAAAAGCAGGTGAAAATTCACAGTTAATAAAAAAACCACCATCTACAATTTGCATCATTTCCTCATTGTACCCAAGTACAATTAAACCACCTGTTTTTGCGCGCAACACATTATCTATACCATCACGGAGGAGCGTACCCGGCGCTACGATTTTTAATACTTCTCCGATAAATATTCCTTTTTTTCTATCTTCCATACGTTATCCTCCTAGTATTACGTCTAATGCATCATCTACTGTTGATACACCGATGATTTTTATATCTTTTGGGAATGACCAGCCTCCGATGTTTTTTTCCGGGATAATGGCGCGCTTAAAACCAAGCTTTGCAGCTTCATTCACTCTTTGTTCAATACGAGACACTCTTCTGACTTCACCTGTTAATCCGATTTCACCTATAACCACATCGGTTGGGTTTGTAGATTGATTTCGAAAACTCGAAGCGATACTTACCGTTATAGCTAAATCGATCGCAGGTTCATCTAACCTGACTCCCCCTGCAACATTTAAGTAAGCATCTTGATTTTGTAATAGCATCCCCACTTTTTTTTCTAATACAGCCATCAATAAAGAAACACGGTTATGGTCAATTCCTGTTGCCATTCTTCTCGGGTTTCCAAAGCTTGTTGGAGAAACTAACGCTTGGATTTCTACAAGCACAGGACGAGTTCCTTCCATCGAGGCCACTACAGTTGAACCAATAGCACCCTCTGTCCGCTCTTCTAAAAAGATCTCTGAAGGGTTTAATACCTCTTCTAATCCTTCCTCTTTCATCTCAAATATTCCGATTTCATTTGTGGAACCGAAGCGGTTTTTAACAGCTCGCAAAATACGGTATGTATGATGTCGCTCTCCCTCAAAATATAAAACTGAATCCACCATATGCTCGAGTAGCTTTGGACCAGCAATCGAGCCTTGCTTTGTTACGTGTCCGACAATAAAAATTGCCGTCCCTGTAGTTTTTGCAATTTTCATAAATGCGGCTGTACACTCTCGTACTTGGGAAACACTTCCTGGTGCAGATGTAATTTCTGCTTGGTATACAGTTTGAATGGAATCAATAATAACGAGAGTAGGTGTAATCTCTCTTATCGCCTTATCTATTAAATCTAAGTCTGTTTCTGCTAAAACATATAATAAGTCAGCTGAGGCTTGTAAACGATCCGCACGTAACTTCGTTTGTTTTACGGACTCTTCACCTGATATATATAATACTTTATGATTCATTTTTGCTAACAAGGCCGAGGTTTGCAAAAGTATGGTAGACTTTCCTATTCCCGGATCTCCTCCAACTAAAACTAAAGATCCTGGAACAATACCACCACCAAGAACTCGGTTTAGTTCTTTCATTCCTGTTTGAATTCGTGGTTCTTCTTCACTTTTTACATTTGTAATTGGCTGTGGACTCGTAATCGCAACCGAGTTCCCCGTAACAAACGACCGACTTCTTGAGTCTGATTTTGTTTCTTCCCATTCTTCAACCATTGAATTCCAACTTGAACAGCTCGGACATTTCCCCATCCATTTTGTGGATTCATATCCACACTCCTGGCAAACAAATTTTGTTTTCTTTTTCGCCATCTATTTTCACTCTTTCCTAACGCTTTTTTTAAATTGTACCATGAAACCTCGTCGGAATAGAGTTATACGCTTCTACAATATAGTATATGGGTAAAAAGCCGGAGGTATTACTATCCTCCAGCTTTTTGTTCATTTATACTTGTGCATTTGCCTTTGTTTCTACTGTTAGTTCGTCATCCTTCAGGTCAATAATTGCTCTTTGTCCTTTTTGAATTGTACCTTTTAACAATTCTTCAGATAAACGATCTTCTACTTGTTTTTGCAATGCTCTTCGTAACGGTCTTGCACCATACTCAGGGTCATAACCCTCGTTTGTAATTTTATCCATTGCCGCTTCTGTTAACTCAAATTCAATTCCTTGTTCAGCTAAGCGTTTCTTTAACTGTTCTGCCATTAATGAGATAATTTGACGAACATGTTTCTTCTCTAATGAATGGAATACAATGATTTCATCAATCCGGTTTAAAAATTCAGGTCTAAACGAATTTTTTAGCTCAGACATTACTTTGCCTTTCATATCTTTGTACTCATGGTTTTCTCCTTCAACAGCAAATCCAAGGAACTTATTTTTGCGTAACGTACTAGCTCCTACATTCGAAGTCATGATAATGGCTGTATTTCGAAAATCAACTGTACGGCCTTTTGAATCTGTTAAGCGACCATCCTCTAACACTTGTAATAGAATATTGAATACTTCTGGATGTGCTTTTTCAATTTCATCTAAAAGGATAACAGAATATGGATTACGTCTAACCTTTTCCGTTAACTGACCACCTTCATCATGACCGACATAACCAGGAGGTGATCCAACTAATCGACTTGTTGCATGCTTTTCCATATATTCTGACATGTCAATTCGAATGAATGCATCTTCGTCTCCAAAAAGCGTTTCAGCAACAGCCCGAGCTAATTCAGTTTTACCGACCCCTGTAGGTCCTAGGAAGATAAATGAACCAATTGGTCGTTTCGGGTCTTTCAAACCTGCGCGTGCACGACGAACGGCCTTAGAAATCGACTTGACAGCTTCTTCTTGCCCAATGACTCGTTGGTGTAAAATCTCTTCCATACGAAGAAGTCTTTCTGTTTCCTCTTCTGCCAGTTTTGAAACAGGAATTCCTGTCCAGCTCGCCACGACTTGGGCAATATCATCGACAGCGACTTCCGTATTTTCTTGTCCTTGTTTTTTCTTCCACTCATTTTTCATACCATCAAGCTCTTCGCGTAACCGCTGCTCACTGTCTCGAAGTGAAGCTGCTTTTTCGAACTCTTGACTTTGTACAGCAGCATCTTTTTCTTTTCGTGTTTCTTCTAGTTTTTGCTCTAACTCTTTTAAATTTGGTGGTGCAGTGTAAGAACGTAACCGGACTTTTGATGCTGCCTCATCAATTAAATCAATTGCTTTATCTGGTAAAAAGCGGTCTGCGATATAGCGATCAGACAGTTTAACAGATTCTTCAATCGCCTCGTCTGTAATTTTTACACGGTGGTGGGCCTCATAACGGTCACGTAATCCTTTTAAAATTTGAATCGATTCATCTAACGTTGGTTCGTTAACTTGAATAGGCTGAAATCTTCGCTCTAATGCGGCATCCTTTTCGATATATTTTCTGTATTCATCTAATGTCGTTGCCCCAATACATTGCAACTCACCACGAGCAAGCGATGGTTTTAGTATGTTTGAAGCATCGATAGCGCCTTCTGCTCCTCCAGCACCAATGAGCGTATGCAATTCATCAATAAATAAAATAACATTTCCCGCCTGTCTGATTTCATCCATCACTTTTTTAAGACGGTCTTCAAACTCCCCACGATATTTTGTTCCAGCTACAACCGTACCCATATCTAGAGTCATGACTCGTTTGTTTCGTAATGTTTCTGGAACTTCATTATTGATGATAGCTTGAGCTAACCCTTCAGCAATCGCTGTTTTACCGACACCTGGTTCTCCAATTAAAACCGGGTTATTTTTCGTTCTGCGGCTTAAAACTTGAATTACACGCTCAATTTCCTTACTTCGTCCAATGACTGGATCTAACCCCTCTTCTTTTGCAATCGATGTTAAATCACGGGCTAAACTATCTAAAGTCGGTGTATTCGCATTTGATGGCTGCCCTTGTTGACTAGCGCCTGTTGCTTCATTACTACCTAGAAGCTGAAGTACTTGTTGACGTGCTTTGTTTAGACTTACCCCTAAATTATTTAACACACGGGCAGCAACGCCTTCCCCTTCACGAATTAAACCTAATAAAATATGCTCTGTACCAACGTATGAATGTCCAAGCTTTCTCGCTTCATCCATGGATAGCTCTATTACTTTTTTCGCTCTTGGAGTATAGTGGATTGTTTTTGAACCTTCTTGACCCGTACCAATGAGTGATTCGACTTCTGTTTGAATTTTGTCTGAGCCTAGGCCAAGTGCTTGTAAAGCTTTCGCCGCAATTCCTTCCCCTTCACGAATTAATCCTAGCAATATATGTTCTGTTCCTATATTATTGTGCCCTAATCGTATTGCTTCTTCTTGTGCTAGTGCTAATACTTTTTGTGCGCGTTCTGTAAACCTTCCAAACATCATGGTCATGCACCTCCGTAATATATTAACTATTGTGTTCTTCTAATTTTAATCGTTGTCTGATTAGAGCTGCTCTTCTTTCATCTCTCTGATCAGGAGATAGTGATTCCCCTGCAAATTGCTGCAAGAACCCAGGCTGAGTTAAAATCATAAGTTCATTCAATATATTTCCTGAAACACCTTTTAGTAAACCTAGATCAATTCCTAAGCGAACATCAGACAACCGTTGAGCAGCTTCCTTTGATTCAATGATGCGACTAAATGCTAAGATCCCATAAGATCTGTGAACACGGTCTTCTACTTGTAATTTAGACGATTGCATAACCAATTCTCTTGCTGCACGTTCTTTTTGAATGAGTTGCGATACAACACCAACTAAATCTTCGACTATATCTTCTTCAGACTTTCCTAATGTAATTTGATTAGAGATTTGAAATAAATTTCCTAATGCTTCGCTACCTTCTCCATAAATTCCTCTCACGACAAGTCCAAGTTGATTTATCGCTGGTAAGATTCGCGACAACTGTTGAGTAAGAACAAGAGCAGGTAGATGCATCATAACCGATGCCCTTAGACCAGTACCAACATTTGTTGGGCAACTCGTCAAATAGCCATGTTTCTCATCAAAAGCATATGTGAGCTTACTTTCAATCCAATCATCTAATTCATTAGCAAATGCTAATCCTTCTGCTAGTTGGAAACCTGAAAACAAACATTGAATTCGTAAGTGATCTTCTTCATTTACCATCACACTTACCGATTCATCTTCACTTAATAAGACAGCTCCATGTTTGGACTCGTTTGCTAACTGTGGACTAATTAAATGCTTTTCAACGAGTACTTTTTTTTCGTTTGCTTTCATGTCGTCCATCGTCAATAACTCTAATGTTCCACTAGGTGTTGCGGACTGTAGCATTTCTTTTGAAACCGTGTCAACAATGGTGCGCGACTCCTCCATTGAAGCTAACATCGGAAACGTATTTTCTTTTAGGTTCCTTGCTAATCTTATTCTACTACTCAGTACAATATCCGAATCTGGACCATTTTTCTTCATCCAAGGGCTAATCGCTTCACTAATAAACCGTTCTAACGACATCGACTATCCCTCCTCTTTATCTCGAATCGATTGTTCAAGAGATCGGATTTTATCTCGTATTAGTGCTGCATTTTCAAATTCCTCTTTTGCCACTTGTTCTTTTAATTCTTCTTTCAACTCGGCAATTTTTTTGCGAATTTCTATACTTCCACCAATTCGTTTCGGAATTTTTCCACCATGCGTATGATTCCCACCATGTACTCGCTTTAAGACAGGTTCTAATTTCGGCTTAAATGTTTCATAACAATGAGCACATCCAAAACGGCCTAAACGGACAAATTGCTCATACGACATATTACACTTTGGACACATTTCTGGTTTGGCGACTCTTTTGTTAGTGTCTTGTACAGCATGTTCAAAATTTAATAGACCTGACAATAATTGATGGATAGAAAAACTATTAGAATTCGGGTTATATTCCCCTTTTTCTTTTGCACATTGTTCACAAATATGGAATTCTGTTTTCTCTCCATTCACAATCTTCGTAAAGTGCAACGATGCAGGTCTTTCATTGCATTCTTGACACTTCATATAGTTACACCTACTCTCTGTCTATTTGGCTTTCTTTTACTTTTAATGTCCTTAGCATTGACTTTAGTATATTTGCACGAATAAAGTCTCTATGAACAGTCACAGTGTTATATAGGTTACGGTCGATTACACTAAGCATGAGTGTAGCTTCACGTTTGGATATTGCTTGTTCTTCATACAATCTTGTTATTACATCTTCTGCTGTAGCTTGGCTGATGCTATCTCCAATTAAATTGATCATTTGCTCAAACAAATGCGCATCATTGTGTGTTTCTACTTTGATAATTCGGATGTATCCTCCGCCACCACGTTTACTTTCCACGATGTACCCTTTTTCGATCGTAAATCGTGTACTAATTACATAGTTTATTTGTGACGGAACACATTGAAATCGTTTTGCGAGTTCACTTCGCTTGATTTCTACTAAATCTTGTTCACTTTTAGTGAGGATGGTTTTTAAATAAGATTCAATAATATCAGATATATTACTCATCCACCTAGCCTTCCTCCTTCATTTGACTTTGACTATCTTTGACTTTATTCATTCTTATTATAAGTAATCGTTATTAAATATGCAATATGTACACTTCTGCTATTATAGCCTAATTTTTTTGTTTCGATTCCCTGCAGATAAGTTGTATATTATGTTTTCGTGTTGATTTTACTAATTCCCTTTTTATTTTATGAAGAGTTGATCGACAATGTTTATACATTGAAAAAAATAGGGGAGATTGATAGGGAATGCTGTCTAGAATCAACAAAAAAAGTACCTGTTCGTTTATAAAAGTTGGGGCTAGCGTGCTTGGAGAGAAGATATGACTGAGGGGTCAAGGGCGGGCCTTAACGGACATTTGTTCCGCTATTTTACGAAAAAGGGCTGTTTTTAAAATGCTATCGGACATCTGTTCCGTTATATGCCCTGAACGGGCACGGAACACCCCTCATATTGCTGATGTAACGGAACAGATGTCCAATACGAATGGGAAAAGGCTTGTTTTTTATAAAATAGCGGAACAAATGTCCGAACAAAAAAACACATGACGTCTTTTGACATCATGTGTTTTTCATTGGCTTAGCAACGTCCTACTCTCACAGGGGGAAGCCCCCAACTACCATCGGCGCTGATGAGCTTAACTTCCGTGTTCGGCATGGGAACGGGTGTGACCTCATCGCTATCGTCACTAAACCTATTGAGTTCATCTAATGATTCCCTCAAAACTAGATAGTGTGTGTATTGAATTGTGTCAAAAAGACTTCGCCTTTTTTAAATCTTGGATAAGTCCTCGACCGATTAGTATCTCTCAGCTCCACATGTCGCCATGCTTCCACCCGAGACCTATCAACCTCATCATCTCTAAGGGGTCTTACTGGATTAACTCCATGGGAAATCTCATCTTGAGGGGGGCTTCACGCTTAGATGCTTTCAGCGCTTATCCCGTCCACACGTAGCTACCCAGCTATGCTCCTGGCGGAACAACTGGTACACCAGCGGTGTGTCCATCCCGGTCCTCTCGTACTAAGGACAGCTCCTCTCAAATTTCCTGCGCCCGCGACGGATAGGGACCGAACTGTCTCACGACGTTCTGAACCCAGCTCGCGTACCGCTTTAATGGGCGAACAGCCCAACCCTTGGGACCTACTTCAGCCCCAGGATGCGATGAGCCGACATCGAGGTGCCAAACCTCCCCGTCGATGTGGACTCTTGGGGGAGATAAGCCTGTTATCCCCAGGGTAGCTTTTATCCGTTGAGCGATGGCCCTTCCATGCGGAACCACCGGATCACTAAGCCCGACTTTCGTCCCTGCTCGACTTGTAGGTCTCGCAGTCAAGCTCCCTTATGCCTTTGCACTCTTCGAATGATTTCCAACCATTCTGAGGGAACCTTTGGGCGCCTCCGTTACTGTTTAGGAGGCGACCGCCCCAGTCAAACTGCCCACCTGACACTGTCCCGAAACCGGATTACGGTCTGCGGTTAGAATTTCAATACAGTCAGGGTAGTATCCCACCGACGCCTCCACCGAAGCTGGCGCTCCGGCTTCAAAGGCTCCTACCTATCCTGTACAAACTGTACCAAAATCCAATATCAAGCTACAGTAAAGCTCCATGGGGTCTTTCCGTCCTGTCGCGGGTAACCTGCATCTTCACAGGTAATATAATTTCACCGGGTCTCTCGTTGAGACAGTATCCAAATCGTTACACCATTCGTGCGGGTCGGAACTTACCCGACAAGGAATTTCGCTACCTTAGGACCGTTATAGTTACGGCCGCCGTTTACTGGGGCTTCGATTCAAAGCTTCGCCTTGCGGCTAACCTCTCCTCTTAACCTTCCAGCACCGGGCAGGTGTCAGCCCCTATACTTCGCCTTGCGGCTTCGCAGAGACCTGTGTTTTTGCTAAACAGTCGCTTGGATCTATTCACTGCGGCTCTCTCGGGCTTGCACCCTAACAGAGCACCCCTTCTCCCGAAGTTACGGGGTCATTTTGCCGAGTTCCTTAACGAGAGTTCTCCCGAGCGTCTTAGAATTCTCTTCTCGCCTACCTGTGTCGGTTTACGGTACGGGCACCTCTCACCTCGCTAGAGGCTTTTCTTGGCAGTGGAGGATCGGGAACTTCGCTACTACATTTCGCTCGCTATCACAGCTCAGCCTTAATGACAAGCGGATTTGCCTACTTGTCAGCCTACCTGCTTAGACGCACATATCCATCAGTGCGCTTACCCTACCTTCCTGCGTCCCCCCATTGCTCAAACGGTGAGGAGGTGGTACAGGAATTTCAACCTGTTGTCCATCGCCTACGCCTTTCGGCCTCGGCTTAGGTCCCGACTTACCCTGAGCGGACGAGCCTTCCTCAGGAAACCTTGGGCTTTCGACGGAGGGGATTCTCACCCCTCTTTTCGCTACTCATACCGGCATTCTCACTTCTACGCGCTCCACCAGTCCTCTCGGTCTGACTTCACTGCACGCAGAACGCTCCCCTACCACTGTCCGTTAGGACAATCCATAGCTTCGGTGATACGTTTAGCCCCGGTACATTTTCGGCGCAGAGTCACTCGACCAGTGAGCTATTACGCACTCTTTAAATGGTGGCTGCTTCTAAGCCAACATCCTGGTTGTCTGTGCAACTCCACATCCTTTTCCACTTAACGTATACTTTGGGACCTTAGCTGATGGTCTGGGCTGTTTCCCTCTTGACTACGGATCTTAGCACTCGCAGTCTGACTCCCGAGGATAAGTATTTGGCATTCGGAGTTTGACTGAATTCGGTAATCCTGTGGGGACCCCTAGTCCAATCAGTGCTCTACCTCCAATACTCTCACCTCGAGGCTAGCCCTAAAGCTATTTCGGGGAGAACCAGCTATCTCCGAGTTCGATTGGCATTTCACCCCTACCCACACCTCATCCCCGCGTTTTTCAACACGCGTGGGTTCGGGCCTCCATTCAGTGTTACCTGAACTTCACCCTGGACATGGGTAGATCACACGGTTTCGGGTCTACGACCACGTACTTAAGCGCCCTATTCAGACTCGCTTTCGCTGCGGCTCCGCCTCATCAGCTTAACCTTGCACGTAATCGTAACTCGCCGGTTCATTCTACAAAAGGCACGCCATCACCCGTAAATGGGCTCTGACTACTTGTAGGCACACGGTTTCAGGATCTCTTTCACTCCCCTCCCGGGGTGCTTTTCACCTTTCCCTCACGGTACTGGTTCACTATCGGTCACTAGGGAGTATTTAGCCTTGGGAGATGGTCCTCCCGGATTCCGACGGGGTTTCACGTGTCCCGCCGTACTCAGGATCCACTCTGGAGAGAACGAAGTTTTGATTACAGGGCTGTTACCTTCTGTGGCCAATCTTTCCAGATCGATTCATCTACTTCATTCTTTTCTTACTCCGTATAGAGTGTCCTACAACCCCAAGAAGCAAGCTTCTTGGTTTGGGCTGTTTCCGTTTCGCTCGCCGCTACTCAGGAAATCGCATTTGCTTTCTCTTCCTCTGGGTACTTAGATGTTTCAGTTCCCCAGGTCTGCCTTCTCATACCCTATAGATTCAGGTATGGATACCATCCCATTACGGATGGTGGGTTCCCCCATTCGGAAATCTCCGGATCAAAGCTTACTTACAGCTCCCCGAAGCATATCGGTGTTCGTCCCGTCCTTCGTCGGCTCCTAGTGCCAAGGCATCCACCGTGCGCCCTTTCTAACTTAACCATCGGCGCCTGATAAGCGGCGAATTTCTTCGTCAGTTTTGTTCTTGCGGTGCTCACGTATCCGTTAAACATACGCTCCGCTCCTCAGAACTTCACTTCCTCGAACTCCTTGCTTCTCAGTCGCCTTTTCTCGTCATTTGAAAAATGACTAGTTAAAAGGCGGTATGAAGAATTCTTGACTTCTCGGTTGTTGCCATTATTTCATAATGGCAATCCGATAAAATTCAATACATATACACTATCTAGTTTTCAAAGAACCATTGTTGGAAGTATCACTTCCAACTTGAAGGATAGCTCCCTCAAAACTGAACAAAAACAAAGCACAAGCGTACAAAGTAAACACAAAATGTGTTACGTTGTATCGACTAGAGTTAAACTCCATAGAAAGGAGGTGATCCAGCCGCACCTTCCGATACGGCTACCTTGTTACGACTTCACCCCAATCATCTGTCCCACCTTAGGCGGCTGGCTCCAAAAGGTTACCCCACCGACTTCGGGTGTTACAAACTCTCGTGGTGTGACGGGCGGTGTGTACAAGGCCCGGGAACGTATTCACCGCGGCATGCTGATCCGCGATTACTAGCGATTCCGGCTTCATGTAGGCGAGTTGCAGCCTACAATCCGAACTGAGAATGGTTTTATGGGATTGGCTCGACCTCGCGGTTTTGCTGCCCTTTGTACCATCCATTGTAGCACGTGTGTAGCCCAGGTCATAAGGGGCATGATGATTTGACGTCATCCCCACCTTCCTCCGGTTTGTCACCGGCAGTCACCTTAGAGTGCCCAACTAAATGCTGGCAACTAAGATCAAGGGTTGCGCTCGTTGCGGGACTTAACCCAACATCTCACGACACGAGCTGACGACAACCATGCACCACCTGTCACTTTGTCCCCCGAAGGGGAACGCCCTATCTCTAGGGTTGTCAAAGGATGTCAAGACCTGGTAAGGTTCTTCGCGTTGCTTCGAATTAAACCACATGCTCCACCGCTTGTGCGGGCCCCCGTCAATTCCTTTGAGTTTCAACCTTGCGGTCGTACTCCCCAGGCGGAGTGCTTACTGTGTTAACTTCGGCACTAAGGGCATCGAAACCCCTAACACCTAGCACTCATCGTTTACGGCGTGGACTACCAGGGTATCTAATCCTGTTTGCTCCCCACGCTTTCGCGCCTCAGCGTCAGTTACAGACCAGAGAGTCGCCTTCGCCACTGGTGTTCCTCCACATATCTACGCATTTCACCGCTACACGTGGAATTCCACTCTCCTCTTCTGTACTCAAGTCTCCCAGTTTCCAATGACCCTCCCCGGTTGAGCCGGGGGCTTTCACATCAGACTTAAAAGACCGCCTGCGCGCGCTTTACGCCCAATAATTCCGGACAACGCTTGCCACCTACGTATTACCGCGGCTGCTGGCACGTAGTTAGCCGTGGCTTTCTGGTTAGGTACCGTCAAGGTGCCACCCTATTTGAATGGCACTTGTTCTTCCCTAACAACAGAGCTTTACAACCCGAAGGCCTTCATCGCTCACGCGGCGTTGCTCCGTCAGACTTTCGTCCATTGCGGAAGATTCCCTACTGCTGCCTCCCGTAGGAGTCTGGGCCGTGTCTCAGTCCCAGTGTGGCCGATCACCCTCTCAGGTCGGCTACGCATCGTTGCCTTGGTAAGCCGTTACCTTACCAACTAGCTAATGCGCCGCGGGCCCATCCTGTAGTGATAGCCGGAGCCATCTTTTATAATGGAATTATGCAATTCCATTTATTATCCGGTATTAGCACCGATTTCTCGATGTTATCCCAGTCTACAGGGCAGGTTGCCCACGTGTTACTCACCCGTCCGCCGCTAACAATAGGGAGCAAGCTCCCTATTGTCCGCTCGACTTGCATGTATTAGGCACGCCGCCAGCGTTCGTCCTGAGCCAGGATCAAACTCTCCATAAAAGTGTTTGATATAGCTCAAAAATAATTCATTGACGAGATATTACTATCTCTTTAATTCGCTTGGCTTTTTCTTGTTCAGTTTTCAAAGAACTAGCGCTTCTTTAGAAGCAACTTTAACATCATATCATCTCTTAACATTAAAGTCAACATATTATTTTTGGTGGAGCCTAGCGGGATCGAACCGCTGACCTCCTGCGTGCAAGGCAGGCGCTCTCCCAGCTGAGCTAAGGCCCCGTAGCAATGTGATGTTGTACAATGAAGACCCTGTTTCTTCCTCTGCTAGCTTCTCATAGTTGTATATGTGTCGAAACAACTCGTAGAAATTTCAAGTAGTTTCGCTCGTAGCTGAGCTAAGGCCCTAAACAGTTAAAACAAATTAATAATGGTCGGGAAGACAGGATTTGAACCTGCGACCCCCTGGTCCCAAACCAGGTGCTCTACCAAGCTGAGCCACTTCCCGAAGATGGCGCGCCCTGAGAGATTCGAACTCCCGACCTTTTGATTCGTAGTCAAACACTCTATCCAGCTGAGCTAAGGGCGCAATCTTTAATTATAATGGTGCCGAGGGCCGGACTTGAACCGGCACGGTAGTCACCTACCGCAGGATTTTAAGTCCTGTGTGTCTGCCAATTCCACCACCCCGGCACACCTTTTGGAGCGGAAGACGGGACTCGAACCCGCGACCCTCACCTTGGCAAGGTGATGTTCTACCACTGAACTACTTCCGCATTTACACAAGATTATTGGTGCGGGTGAAGGGAGTCGAACCCCCACGTCATAAGACACTAGATCCTAAGTCTAGCGCGTCTGCCAATTCCGCCACACCCGCATTATGAAATTATGGTGAGCCATGAAGGACTCGAACCTTCGACCCTCTGATTAAAAGTCAGATGCTCTACCAACTGAGCTAATGGCTCTTGCTTTGTTGAAGCTTATTCATTGCTTTAAATAAAACTGGTGCCGGCCAGAGGACTTGAACCCCCAACCTACTGATTACAAGTCAGTTGCTCTACCAATTGAGCTAGGCCGGCATATGGTGGAGGATGACGGGATCGAACCGCCGACCCCCTGCTTGTAAGGCAGGTGCTCTCCCAGCTGAGCTAATCCTCCATGCTTAGCAACGTCCTACTCTCACAGGGGGAAGCCCCCAACTACCATCGGCGCTGATGAGCTTAACTTCCGTGTTCGGCATGGGAACGGGTGTGACCTCATCGCTATCGTCACTAAACCTATTGAGTTCATCTAATGATTCCCTCAAAACTAGATAGTGTGTGTATTGAATTGTGTCAAAAAGACTTCGCCTTTTTTAAATCTTGGATAAGTCCTCGACCGATTAGTATCTCTCAGCTCCACATGTCGCCATGCTTCCACCCGAGACCTATCAACCTCATCATCTCTAAGGGGTCTTACTGGATTAACTCCATGGGAAATCTCATCTTGAGGGGGGCTTCACGCTTAGATGCTTTCAGCGCTTATCCCGTCCACACGTAGCTACCCAGCTATGCTCCTGGCGGAACAACTGGTACACCAGCGGTGTGTCCATCCCGGTCCTCTCGTACTAAGGACAGCTCCTCTCAAATTTCCTGCGCCCGCGACGGATAGGGACCGAACTGTCTCACGACGTTCTGAACCCAGCTCGCGTACCGCTTTAATGGGCGAACAGCCCAACCCTTGGGACCTACTTCAGCCCCAGGATGCGATGAGCCGACATCGAGGTGCCAAACCTCCCCGTCGATGTGGACTCTTGGGGGAGATAAGCCTGTTATCCCCAGGGTAGCTTTTATCCGTTGAGCGATGGCCCTTCCATGCGGAACCACCGGATCACTAAGCCCGACTTTCGTCCCTGCTCGACTTGTAGGTCTCGCAGTCAAGCTCCCTTATGCCTTTGCACTCTTCGAATGATTTCCAACCATTCTGAGGGAACCTTTGGGCGCCTCCGTTACTGTTTAGGAGGCGACCGCCCCAGTCAAACTGCCCACCTGACACTGTCCCGAAACCGGATTACGGTCTGCGGTTAGAATTTCAATACAGTCAGGGTAGTATCCCACCGACGCCTCCACCGAAGCTGGCGCTCCGGCTTCAAAGGCTCCTACCTATCCTGTACAAACTGTACCAAAATCCAATATCAAGCTACAGTAAAGCTCCATGGGGTCTTTCCGTCCTGTCGCGGGTAACCTGCATCTTCACAGGTAATATAATTTCACCGGGTCTCTCGTTGAGACAGTATCCAAATCGTTACACCATTCGTGCGGGTCGGAACTTACCCGACAAGGAATTTCGCTACCTTAGGACCGTTATAGTTACGGCCGCCGTTTACTGGGGCTTCGATTCAAAGCTTCGCCTTGCGGCTAACCTCTCCTCTTAACCTTCCAGCACCGGGCAGGTGTCAGCCCCTATACTTCGCCTTGCGGCTTCGCAGAGACCTGTGTTTTTGCTAAACAGTCGCTTGGATCTATTCACTGCGGCTCTCTCGGGCTTGCACCCTAACAGAGCACCCCTTCTCCCGAAGTTACGGGGTCATTTTGCCGAGTTCCTTAACGAGAGTTCTCCCGAGCGTCTTAGAATTCTCTTCTCGCCTACCTGTGTCGGTTTACGGTACGGGCACCTCTCACCTCGCTAGAGGCTTTTCTTGGCAGTGGAGGATCGGGAACTTCGCTACTAAATTTCGCTCGCTATCACAGCTCAGCCTTAATGACAAGCGGATTTGCCTACTTGTCAGCCTACCTGCTTAGACGCACATATCCATCAGTGCGCTTACCCTACCTTCCTGCGTCCCCCCATTGCTCAAACGGTGAGGAGGTGGTACAGGAATTTCAACCTGTTGTCCATCGCCTACGCCTTTCGGCCTCGGCTTAGGTCCCGACTTACCCTGAGCGGACGAGCCTTCCTCAGGAAACCTTGGGCTTTCGACGGAGGGGATTCTCACCCCTCTTTTCGCTACTCATACCGGCATTCTCACTTCTACGCGCTCCACCAGTCCTCTCGGTCTGACTTCACTGCACGCAGAACGCTCCCCTACCACTGTCCGTTAGGACAATCCATAGCTTCGGTGATACGTTTAGCCCCGGTACATTTTCGGCGCAGAGTCACTCGACCAGTGAGCTATTACGCACTCTTTAAATGGTGGCTGCTTCTAAGCCAACATCCTGGTTGTCTGTGCAACTCCACATCCTTTTCCACTTAACGTATACTTTGGGACCTTAGCTGATGGTCTGGGCTGTTTCCCTCTTGACTACGGATCTTAGCACTCGCAGTCTGACTCCCGAGGATAAGTATTTGGCATTCGGAGTTTGACTGAATTCGGTAATCCTGTGGGGACCCCTAGTCCAATCAGTGCTCTACCTCCAATACTCTCACCTCGAGGCTAGCCCTAAAGCTATTTCGGGGAGAACCAGCTATCTCCGAGTTCGATTGGCATTTCACCCCTACCCACACCTCATCCCCGCGTTTTTCAACACGCGTGGGTTCGGGCCTCCATTCAGTGTTACCTGAACTTCACCCTGGACATGGGTAGATCACACGGTTTCGGGTCTACGACCACGTACTTAAGCGCCCTATTCAGACTCGCTTTCGCTGCGGCTCCGCCTCATCAGCTTAACCTTGCACGTAATCGTAACTCGCCGGTTCATTCTACAAAAGGCACGCCATCACCCGTAAATGGGCTCTGACTACTTGTAGGCACACGGTTTCAGGATCTCTTTCACTCCCCTCCCGGGGTGCTTTTCACCTTTCCCTCACGGTACTGGTTCACTATCGGTCACTAGGGAGTATTTAGCCTTGGGAGATGGTCCTCCCGGATTCCGACGGGGTTTCACGTGTCCCGCCGTACTCAGGATCCACTCTGGAGAGAACGAAGTTTTGATTACAGGGCTGTTACCTTCTGTGGCCAATCTTTCCAGATCGATTCATCTACTTCGTTCTTTTCTTACTCCGTATAGAGTGTCCTACAACCCCAAGAAGCAAGCTTCTTGGTTTGGGCTGTTTCCGTTTCGCTCGCCGCTACTCAGGAAATCGCATTTGCTTTCTCTTCCTCTGGGTACTTAGATGTTTCAGTTCCCCAGGTCTGCCTTCTCATACCCTATAGATTCAGGTATGGATACCATCCCATTACGGATGGTGGGTTCCCCCATTCGGAAATCTCCGGATCAAAGCTTACTTACAGCTCCCCGAAGCATATCGGTGTTCGTCCCGTCCTTCGTCGGCTCCTAGTGCCAAGGCATCCACCGTGCGCCCTTTCTAACTTAACCATCGGCGCCTGATAAGCGGCGAATTTCTTCGTCAGTTTCGTTCCTGCGGTGCTCACGTATCCGTTAAACATACGCTCCGCTCCTCAGAACTTCACTTCCTCGAACTTCTTGCTTCTCAGTCACCTCTTTTCATTAAAAGGCGGTATGAAGAATTCTTGACTTCTCGGTTGTTGCCATTATTTCATAATGGCAATCCGATAAAATTCAATACATATACACTATCTAGTTTTCAAAGAACCATTGTATGTTGCTCTAAATGGGCAACTTCTATACTATACTAAAATCAAACCAAAACTTCAACATCTAATTTGTGGAAGTTTTTTGGTGGAGCCTAGCGGGATCGAACCGCTGACCTCCTGCGTGCAAGGCAGGCGCTCTCCCAGCTGAGCTAAGGCCCCGTAGTAAAAATGATGTTATTCGATGAAGACCCTGTTTCTTCCTCTGCTAGTTTCTCAAAGCTGAGAATGTGTCGAAACAACTCGTAGTATTTCAAGGTGTTTCGCTCGTAGCTGAGCTAAGGCCCCATAGTAAAGCGATGTTGTACAAAGAAACCTCTGCACTTTATCTGATTAGACAACTAAATCCCGAACAATGTTTCTATCCGGTCAAAAATGCTATGGTGGGCCTAAATGGACTCGAACCATCGACCTCACGCTTATCAGGCGTGCGCTCTAACCAGCTGAGCTATAGGCCCATTTTTTTGAAGTGTAATTTGTAATAATAAACCCTTCAAAACTGAACAAAGCTACTAATTTCATTCACATCATGAAATTCCTCTCGATTTCCCTTCATGCTGCTTTGCGACGAGGAAGCTTACTTCGAAGCATGACTCGTAGACGCAGGAGCACAATGGTTAATCAACAGTGTTAGCTCGCTCAAAACTGAACAGGAAAATAAGCACAAGCGTACAAAGTAAACACAGAATGTGTTACGATGCATCGACTAGAGTTAAAACTCCATAGAAAGGAGGTGATCCAGCCGCACCTTCCGATACGGCTACCTTGTTACGACTTCACCCCAATCATCTGTCCCACCTTAGGCGGCTGGCTCCAAAAGGTTACCCCACCGACTTCGGGTGTTACAAACTCTCGTGGTGTGACGGGCGGTGTGTACAAGGCCCGGGAACGTATTCACCGCGGCATGCTGATCCGCGATTACTAGCGATTCCGGCTTCATGTAGGCGAGTTGCAGCCTACAATCCGAACTGAGAATGGTTTTATGGGATTGGCTCGACCTCGCGGTTTTGCTGCCCTTTGTACCATCCATTGTAGCACGTGTGTAGCCCAGGTCATAAGGGGCATGATGATTTGACGTCATCCCCACCTTCCTCCGGTTTGTCACCGGCAGTCACCTTAGAGTGCCCAACTAAATGCTGGCAACTAAGATCAAGGGTTGCGCTCGTTGCGGGACTTAACCCAACATCTCACGACACGAGCTGACGACAACCATGCACCACCTGTCACTTTGTCCCCCGAAGGGGAACGCCCTATCTCTAGGGTTGTCAAAGGATGTCAAGACCTGGTAAGGTTCTTCGCGTTGCTTCGAATTAAACCACATGCTCCACCGCTTGTGCGGGCCCCCGTCAATTCCTTTGAGTTTCAACCTTGCGGTCGTACTCCCCAGGCGGAGTGCTTACTGTGTTAACTTCGGCACTAAGGGCATCGAAACCCCTAACACCTAGCACTCATCGTTTACGGCGTGGACTACCAGGGTATCTAATCCTGTTTGCTCCCCACGCTTTCGCGCCTCAGCGTCAGTTACAGACCAGAGAGTCGCCTTCGCCACTGGTGTTCCTCCACATATCTACGCATTTCACCGCTACACGTGGAATTCCACTCTCCTCTTCTGTACTCAAGTCTCCCAGTTTCCAATGACCCTCCCCGGTTGAGCCGGGGGCTTTCACATCAGACTTAAAAGACCGCCTGCGCGCGCTTTACGCCCAATAATTCCGGACAACGCTTGCCACCTACGTATTACCGCGGCTGCTGGCACGTAGTTAGCCGTGGCTTTCTGGTTAGGTACCGTCAAGGTGCCACCCTATTTGAATGGCACTTGTTCTTCCCTAACAACAGAGCTTTACAACCCGAAGGCCTTCATCGCTCACGCGGCGTTGCTCCGTCAGACTTTCGTCCATTGCGGAAGATTCCCTACTGCTGCCTCCCGTAGGAGTCTGGGCCGTGTCTCAGTCCCAGTGTGGCCGATCACCCTCTCAGGTCGGCTACGCATCGTTGCCTTGGTAAGCCGTTACCTTACCAACTAGCTAATGCGCCGCGGGCCCATCCTGTAGTGATAGCCGGAGCCATCTTTTATAATGGAATTATGCAATTCCATTTATTATCCGGTATTAGCACCGATTTCTCGATGTTATCCCAGTCTACAGGGCAGGTTGCCCACGTGTTACTCACCCGTCCGCCGCTAACAATAGGGAGCAAGCTCCCTATTGTCCGCTCGACTTGCATGTATTAGGCACGCCGCCAGCGTTCGTCCTGAGCCAGGATCAAACTCTCCATAAAAGTGTTTGATATAGCTCAAAAATAATTCATTGACGAGATATTACTATCTCTTTAATTCGCTTGGCTTTTTCTTGTTCAGTTTTCAAAGAGCTATTACGGTGTCAGACACCCCGTGTCTAACAGCGACTTGAATATCATAACAAAAACATTTTTATATGTCAACAGTTATTATGATATTTATTTGACCACTTTAATAAAAACAGTAACCTTTATTATACACCCTATTTCAATTAAAACTAGAGGTATTATACTCCTTTATTTCCATATGAAAAGAACCTCTTCTATTAAGAAAAAGGTTCTTTCGTTTTTTTATTCTTCAGTTGTTTCTCGATGTCTCATTTGCGGGAACAATAGTACATCTCGAATAGATGGTGAATTTGTTAGTAACATAACAAGTCGGTCAATTCCTATTCCTAGCCCGCCAGTTGGTGGCATTCCATACTCAAGAGCTTCAATGAAGTCCTCATCCATCATATGAGCTTCATCATCGCCTTGCTCACGTTCTTTTAATTGGTCTTCAAATCGTCCTCTTTGATCAATTGGGTCGTTTAACTCTGTAAAGGCATTCGCATGTTCACGGCCAACAATAAACAATTCAAAGCGGTCAGTAAAACGCTCATCTTCTGGGTTTTTCTTTGCCAGTGGAGAAATAGCAGTAGGATGCCCATATATAAATGTTGGTTGGATTAATTTTTCTTCAACAAAGTGTTCAAAAAACTCATTTACAACATGGCCATATGTCATTGTCTCTTTCACAGGAACTTTATGCTCCTTTGCAATATTTCTCGCTTCCTCGTCACTCATTTCCTGCCAGAAATCCACACCCGCATACTCTTTAATCGCATCAACCATATGAAGTCGTTTCCACTCAGGTTGTAAATCTACTTCAAACTCACCGTATGTGACTTTCGTAGTTCCTAAAACTTCTTGTGCTATATGTGCGATTAGTTGTTCTGTTAAACTCATAATATCTTGATAATCGGCATAGGCTTCATACAATTCAATCATTGTAAACTCTGGATTATGTCTTGTTGAAACTCCTTCATTTCGAAAAACCCTTCCGATTTCATACACTTTTTCTAAACCACCGACAATAAGTCTCTTTAAATGAAGTTCGATGGCAATTCTCATATATAATTTCATATCAAGAGCATTGTGATGAGTAATAAAAGGACGTGCTGATGCACCACCAGCAATTGAGTGCATTGTCGGTGTTTCAACTTCCAAATACCCCCGACTATCTAAATACCTTCTCATCGACTGAAGGATTTTGCTTCGGACGACAAACGTATCTCGCACTTCTGGATTTACAATTAAATCGACATAACGTTGGCGGTAGCGCTGTTCGATATCTTTTAATCCATGAAACTTGTCTGGTAATGGACGCAATGATTTAGACAATAAAGTAAAAGTCTTAACTTTAATTGATAATTCGCCTACTTTTGTTTTGAAAGCAACACCCGATACTCCGACAATATCTCCAATATCAATCGTATCAAAAATATCATATGCCTCATCGCCAACAGCATCTTTCCGAACATAAATTTGAATTTGGCCTGTTAAGTCTTGGATATGAGCAAAACCAGCTTTTCCTTTTCCGCGCTTTGTCATTACTCTTCCAGCTAATGTCACATGGTTCTCATTTTCATCTAACTGTTCTTTTGATTGTTCACCAAATTGCCCATTCATTTCAATTGCTGTATGCGTTCGTTCAAACTTACCACCAAAAGGATCTATTCCACGGTCTTGCATATGCTTTAATTTCTCTCTACGTACCCCTAACAAATCCGACACTTCTACTTCTTGACTCATTTCACCACTCCTCAATCATTTGTTTAGTCCATAATATATAATACATCCATCTATATGTAGAAAAACTGCCAGTTGTTGTGACTGGCAGTAGCATTTTTCAGAGCCTTTTATTACACAATTTCAACCTCTTGTTGTTTAGCTTCTACTTCATCAACAAATTCATATAAGGCTTTTGCTACATCATCACGTGTTTCAAAATAGTTCACTTTATCTCTTACACTAGCATTGCCACGGAGTCCTTTTAAATACCACGCTGCATGTTTTCTCATTTCACGAACAGCGACAAACTCTCCTTTTAGAGCAATGAGACGGTCTAAATGAATCATACAAACATCTATTTTTTCACGCGGACCTGGATCAGGAAGAAGCTCACCTTTGCTTAAATAGTGTACCGTACGATAAAGCATCCATGGATTTCCTAGTGCCGCACGCCCAATCATGACACCATCAACACCTGTTGTATCTAACATTCGTTTAGCATCTTCAGGTGTTTTTACATCTCCATTGCCAATAACCGGAATCGAAACAGATTGCTTTACTTCTTTAATGATATCCCAATTTGCTGTACCTTCATACATTTGGACTCTCGTTCTTCCGTGAAGCGCAACAGCTTTACCACCTGCTCGCTCAACAGCTTGCGCATTTTGAACCGCATAAATGTGGTCTGAGTCCCAGCCCATTCTCATTTTTACCGTAACTGGTTTCTCTACAGCTTCGACGACAGCAGAAACCATATCATAAATTTTACTTGGATCAAGTAACCATTTTGCACCAGCATCACATTTTGTAATTTTCGGTACAGGACAGCCCATATTAATATCAATAATATCTGCATTTGTATTTTGATCTACAAACCTCGCTGCTGCCACAAGCGTTTCTTTTTCACCGCCAAATATTTGCAAGCTTAATGGTTTTTCACGTTCATCAACAAAAAGCATGTTTAATGATTTCTCATTTTTATATAAAATCGCTTTATCACTAACCATTTCAGCACAAACGAGACCCGCACCAAACTCTTTAGCAATTAACCGAAATGCAGGGTTGCATACACCTGCCATAGGTGCTAATACCACTCGGTTTTTTAACTGCACATCTCCAATTTTAAACATTGTCACACCTCCATTTCATCTCCATTTTTTTCTTTTATGATAATAAATCGTCTTTCTCAATCTTTAACAATGTGACCACTTTATCAATAAATTCTTCACTTGGAACACGGGACCCTCTTTCAACTTCACCTAATAATGAAATCGAAACACCAAGTGCTTTGGCGAAGCTTTCTTGTGTATATCCTTTCAGCTTTCGAAAAGCACGGATTTTTCTTCCCCATTTCTCCTTCTCCATATCTTTACACCTTCTTTATCTGGTAAAAAACCATATATTTGCTCAACCGTTTGTTCTTTATTTGACAAATATAAATTGGGGTTCACTTCATGTAAAGGTACAATTACAAAAGCTCGTTCAGCCATCCGTGGATGAGGAACTTGCAGAACATCCATCTTAATATTCTCTTGATTATAGAGTAAAATGTCAAGATCTAACGTTCGAGGTCCCCAACGAATCTCTCGACTTCGCTTTGCTCTTTTCTCAATGTTTAGTAATAACGATAAGACTTCATCTGCTTTAAATGTTGTTTTTATAACGACGACCATATTTAAAAACGGACCTTGATCAATATAACCTACAGGCGCTGTTTCGTAAATGGAAGAGGTTTCTACTACTTTGCAATTCTGGTCTTGTTCTAGAGCGGAGACACCAAAGCGAAGATGACTTTCACGGTCTCCTACATTAGAACCTAATCCGATGTAAACAATATTATCCAATAGACCTACTCCTTGTAATCTCGACAGCTACCGATTCATAATGGCCTGCAATTGGTGGGTCCGGCTTGATAACTTTAATTGTACATTGATGTACTTTCTCAAATGTAGATAACAAACTATCCGCAATTTTTTCAGCTACCGTTTCCACTAATTGATATGGCTTACCCTCAACAATCGTCTGGGTCACTTTATATACATCAGCATAATTAACCGTTTCCTTTAAATCATCACTTTGACCTGCTTTTTGTAAATCAAGTTCTAACTGCACAGTAACAATATAACGCTGACCTAATGTATTTTCCTCAGGTAACACCCCATGATAACCATAAAACTTCATTTGTTCAATATGAATTTTGTCCATGTCATACCTTCCTCCCAAGCATCGCATCCATCATTGTAGCCATTCTTTTCATCTGTAACACATCATGCACGCGAACAATCGTACACCCTTTTGCAATTCCTAAGCACACCGTCGCACCCGTTCCTTCCACTCGTTCATTTACTGGAACATCGAGTGTTTTTGCGATAAATGATTTTCGAGATGTCCCTAAAAGGACCGGATAGCCAATCGAAGTTAACTCATCAAGCCTGCGCATAACCTCGAGATTTTGTTCATAAGACTTGGCAAAGCCAATTCCAGGGTCTAATATAATTTGTTCATCCCTTACTCCTGCTCGTTTACATAAATCAATACTTTGTTGTAAATCAGCTTTCATATCTTCCATTAAATCGGTATATTGTTGATTATCACGATTATGCATTAACACGATCGGAGCTTGAAAGTCTGCAGCTACAAACGCCATATCAGGATCAGCCTTTGCTCCCCAAACATCATTAATAATTGAGGCCCCCGCTTCCAATGCTTGTCTTGCCACTTCGGCTTTATATGTATCAATTGAAATCGGCACATCAATTTCTTTGGCTAGCTCTCTTATTATTGGAATCACACGGTCTAACTCTTCTGTTTCCTCTACTTTTTCTGCACCAGGGCGAGTTGATTCCCCACCAACATCAATAATGTCAGCTCCATTCGATATCATTTGTTTCGCATGAATAATCGCTTGCTCAATCGTATTGTATTTCCCCCCATCTGAAAACGAGTCTGGAGTTGTATTTAAAATCCCCATGATATACGTTCGGTTTGTGAAACATGTGGCATTCATTCGATTCATCTGTGTGCTCATCCTAACTCTCCTTTACTCCACAGCTTTGTTTTCCCATCCTCATATTGCTTTTGAAGCTTTTCCGTTATCCCACCATAAAAAGAAAATGACTTTCCATTGTACATTGTGATTTTTACAATCTCCTGAATCGAATTTGTAATAAACATTTCATCCGCTTCTAACAATGCATCTTCGAAAAAACAACCCTCAACGACGTGAACATTTTCTTTCTTCGCTAAGGCAAATATAAATTGTCGAGTGATGCCATCCAATATTCCTGTCTCTAGTGATGGGGTATATAATATATCATCCTTCACCCAAAACACGTTGGATACAATTCCTTCTGCGATATACCCTTCCTTTGTTAAAAAAATGCCTTCATCTCCATTATTTTGCCCTAATTCTCGTTTCCCTAATATATTGTTCATATAATGGTGGGACTTTAATCGTTGTTTGCCTTCTGGACTATTTCGTCTCGTTTGTAAAAGAACCGCTTGTTTTTCTGTTGGCATAAAGGATGGAATAGGTTTCATATAAACAATCGTTGTTGGCTCCTCATAATCACCAATATGTAATCCTAACGGTCCAACACCTGCTGATACATTCCATCTCACATATGCATCTTTTATGCCATTGGCACAAAGCAGTGTATCTAGTGTCGCACATACTTTTTTCTTATCATAACTCCACGCAATTCCTAACTGGTGGAGACTCTTTTGCAAACGTTGAAAATGGTCATCCAATAAAAATGGATGACCTTCATAGATTCGAAAAGTTTCAAATACGCCTAATCCATACATAAAACCATGATCAAAAATTGAGATTTGCGCAGATGCCCCATCGACAATGTGTCCGTTTAAATAAACCTTCACGTCGCGTTACGCTCCTTACTATGTGTTTCCAAAAAATTGAGGAGCAGTTTCTTTCCGTCTTCAGTCATAATTGATTCAGGGTGGAACTGGACCCCTTCCACAGGCAATGTCTTATGACGAATAGCCATGATTTCTCCTTCTTCTGTCTCCGCAGAAATCTCAAAGCAATCCGGCAACGTTTCACGTTTCACGATTAATGAATGATATCTTGTAGCTGTAAATGGAGATGAAATGCCAGCAAAAATCGTTTGACCGTCATGGGTCATCTTTGATGTTTTTCCATGCATTAATTTTTCTGCACGAACAACATCTCCTCCAAACACCTGGGCAATCGATTGGTGTCCTAAGCAAACACCGAAAATTGGTATTTTTCCAGCAAAATACTCAATTGTTTCCATACTGATTCCCGCTTCATTTGGACTGCATGGTCCAGGAGAAATCATAATATAGTCCGGGTTAAGTTGTTCAATTTCAGCTATTGTAATTTGGTCATTTCGTTTAACGACTAGTTCATGACCCATTTCCCCTAAATATTGGACTAAGTTGTACGTAAACGAATCATAATTATCAATCATTAAAATCATTTTTATTTCCTCCTCAGCTCATCTACTATTTCTTCTTCACTCAACTCTTTCGCTTTCCATAATGCTCTTGCTTTCTTTAATGATTCTTTATACTCTGCTTTTGGATCTGAATCGATGACAATCCCTGCACCGGCTTGCACATAGGCGATTCCATCTTTAGCAAGTAGAGTCCGGATGACAATATTTAATTCTAAATCTCCATTAAACCCAATCCATCCGATAGATCCAGTATAAATTCCTCGACGCACAGGTTCAAGCTCTTCTATGATCTCCATTGTTCTAACTTTCGGAGCACCTGTTATCGTACCCCCAGGAAATGTTGCTTCAATGACTTCATATCCACTCTTTCCCTCCGCTAACGTTCCTCTTACATTAGAAACAATATGCATCACATGTGAATATTTCTCAATAACCATTAGTTCATCTACTTCGACGGTGCCATAAGCACATACGCGACCAAGGTCATTTCGCTCGAGATCGACTAGCATTATATGTTCTGCTCGTTCTTTCTCATTTTCAATTAATGTTTTTGCTAATTTTTCATCTTCTTCCTCATTTTTACCGCGAGAGCGTGTTCCTGCTATTGGTCTTGTACTAATGTCATTCCCATTCTTTTTCACTAAAAGTTCAGGTGAACCACTCACAATTTGAAACTCATCACTATGAAGATAGGCCATATAAGGAGAAGGATTTAACACTCTTAATTTTTCATAAATATGAAGAGGCTCCGTTACAAGAGGCCTTTCTTGTCTAACTGATAAATTCACTTGAAATACATCCCCTTGAGCAATGTATTCTTGTATTTTCAAAACAGCTTTCGTGAATTCCTCTTCGCTCAAGGACGCGCTTGCCTTTTCCTGCTTAGTAGGCGCTTCTTTTTGCTCCCAAGTCATGTTAGGGTATTTCGTTTCCCACTGTTCTTTATACCCTTCAAGACGCTTTTTTGCGTCAAGATGGGTTCCTTCTGTGTAATGGGTGATCATTGTCAATTCTTCTTTTTCCTGTTCATAAATGAATACATCATCAAATACAAGGAAATAAAAATCATATGTTTGTAAATCATCCGTTGTTGTAGTTTCTAATCTTTCAAAGTGACGAACCATATCATAACTTATGTACCCTATCGCACCGCCTTGAAACGGTGGACCATCCTCAATTAAAGGTGTGGAATAACGGTCCATCCACTCTTGTAACAGTGAAAACGGTGTTCCTTCTTGGACTGTCGTTTTTTCTTTTATCGTTACTGAAAACTGCTTACCCTTTCCTTTCACAATGGCAAAAGGACGTAACCCTATAATTGAATATTGCCCTCCTCGTCCACTTTCTAACAAAACGTGGTGGGATTCGTCTTTCCCCAAATATTGATAGGCACGAAACCATTGCTCTTTCGAAATGGCAATCGTCGTAGTCATCTTATGCCGTTTGACTATCGCATGGGTCGTATCCTTTTCTTGTAGCAAAAATCTCACTCTCCCACTCTCTTTATTACTGTTATTTTACAACAAACTTCCTATGAAAAAAAGCAGACCCTCTTTTTACGAAGAGAATCTGCTTAGTTTACTCATAATTAGTCTTCAAACTGATATAACGGCGTACTTAAATAGCGCTCACCATTACTTGGGATAACAGCTACTACTTTTTTACCTTTTCCTAATTCTTTAGCTGCTTGAAGAGCAGCAGAAATCGCTGCACCTGAAGAAATTCCACCTAAAATTCCTTCTTCACGAGCGGCACGGCGAGCAAAATCAAAAGCTTCTTCATTAGAAACTTTAATTACTTCGTCATACACTTCTGTATTTAAAATACTAGGAACGAACCCTGCTCCAATTCCTTGAATTTTGTGAGGACCCGGCTTTCCACCTGATAATACCGGGGAATCAACAGGTTCAACAGCATATATTTTCAGGTTAGGAAAATGCTCTTTTAAAAATCCACCAGCACCAGTAATTGTTCCACCTGTACCAATACCGGAAACAAATCCATCAATTTGTCCATCTACTTGTTCTAGAAGTTCTTTTCCTGTTGTTTCACGATGAATTGCCGGGTTTGCTTCATTTTCAAATTGTTGTGGCATAAAATATCCATTTTCTTTTGCTAGTTCTGTTGCTTTACGGATCGCTCCACCCATTCCTTCTGGTCCAGGTGTTAATACAAGCTCTGCTCCGTATGCACGTAATAAATTACGACGCTCCATACTCATTGTTTCCGGCATAACGAGTTTAGCTTTGTATCCTTTTGCAGCAGCAACCATCGCAAGCCCGATTCCTGTATTTCCACTTGTAGGTTCAACAATTGTATCACCAGGCTTTAAATCTCCGCTTTTTTCAGCAGCTTCGATCATCGCTAAACCGATACGATCTTTTACACTGCTTCCTGGGTTGAAAAACTCTAATTTTAAATATACATCTGCAGAATCATCTGGAACAAGACGGTTTAATTTTACTAATGGTGTTTGGCCAATGAGGTCAGTAATTGAATTCGCTACTCTCATATTAATACGTCCTCCTTTAATACCAAGTAAGTTCATTGGTTTTGTTAAGATTATAGTAACAGACCGTGTTTCTCTCGTCAATAAAAAAGTTTCTAAATGATGGATCGATTGTTATTGTGTGGCTTCTTCTTGTAATGCCCGTAAATCTTCGATCGAAAACGTATAAACTTCATTGCAAAAATGACATCGTGTTTCGGCACCACCATCTTGTTCAATCATGTCATCAAGTTCTTGTTTACCAAGACTGATTAAGGCATTGGCTATCCTTTCTTTTGAACATTGACAGGAAAAAACAACATTTGATTTTTCTAATATCTTCACATTATCATCACCAAGTAATGCCGCTATCATTTCCTCAGGCGGCATCCCTGCTTCAATTAACTTAGATATTGGTGGTAGCTGAGATAATCGTTTTTCAATCGTATTAATAACTTCATCATCTGCCCCAGGTAACATTTGAATAATAAATCCACCTGACGCTAAAATCGATTCATCTGGATTGACAAGAACTCCAACACCAACTGACGAAGGCGTTTGTTCAGAAGAAGCAAAATAATACGTAAAATCTTCTCCTAACTCACCTGAAACAATTGGAACACTTCCGGTAAAATGCTCTTTCATTCCTAAATCTTTTACAACTGACATATACCCATTATTCCCAACAGCTCGCGCAACATCTAGTTTTCCTTGTGCATTTAAATCAAAATGGACATTTGGATTAGAGACGTAACCTCTTGTTTCACCAAACGCATTACTATCAACAATAATAGCACCAATTGGTCCTCCACCTTCAATTTTAACCGTTAGCTTATTATCTCCTTTTAACATCGCAGCCATCATTGTACTAGCTGTCATCGCCCTTCCTAAAGCAGCAGACGCTGTCGGCCATGTTTTTTGTCTTCTTACAGCCTCATTGACCATCTCTGTCGTACGGACCGCATATGCCCTTACTTTATTATCAAAGCCTAGCGCTTTTACTAAATAATCACCCATTTTATATCCTCTTCCTTTCAACACTTATGCTTTGTTTTTCCAATATATTAAATGCAGTCCATTTAATGTTAATAACGGGTCCACAATATCAATTGTGCGGGATTCCTCGGCAATAAGTGTAGCTAATCCTCCAGTGGCAATGACTTTAGGTTCAACTTTAGACTGTTCTTTCATACGTCTTACAATTTCATCCACTTGTCCAACATAACCATAAAAAATTCCTGCTTGCATTGCATGGACAGTATTTTTTCCAATTACGTGTGGAGGTTTTGTAATTTCAATCCGCGGTAATTTAGATGCTCTTGTATACAGGGCTTCTGTGGAAATACCGATTCCTGGGGCAATCGCTCCACCCATATATTGTTTTTCTTCATTTACATAACAATACGTCGTAGCTGTACCGAAATCAACAATGACAAGAGGGCCGCCATATTCATGAATCGCAGCAACAGCATTAACAATTCGGTCTGCCCCTACTTCTCGTGGATTTTCATATTTTATATTTAATCCAGTTTTAATCCCTGGTCCGATAATAATTGGTTGTTGCTTAAAGTACTTTTTACACATTTGCTCTAACGCAAACATAATCGGAGGAACAACAGAAGAAATAATAATTCCATCAATATCAGAAAATAAAACCCCTTCATGGTCAAATAAGTTTTTTATAACC
Organism: Alkalihalobacillus sp. LMS39; assembly: GCF_022812285.1. NCBI lineage: Bacteria > Bacillati > Bacillota > Bacilli > Caryophanales > Bacillaceae > Alkalihalobacillus > Alkalihalobacillus sp. LMS39. The sequence goes on along the minus strand of NZ_CP093300.1, from coordinate 83,085 downwards.
ATTCCATATTCATCTTCCGTTTTTTGTTTACTCGTTGCAATTCGCCAATGGTATTTTAACGAGTTATCTTCGTATACACCTAATACAATATTCGTGTTTCCAACATCGACAACAAAAATCATTTCATCACCACATTATCATTAGTCTCAACAAGATTATATCTGTTTTTAAGAATTTCTACCAATTTGACCTCTTCTATCTTTATTTCACATCCTTATTGTTGCAGCCAAACTAAAAAGGATGTCCTACGGTCATAAAGACGTTTGGACACCCTCTAGTTTTATTTTTTACTGTCTTTGTCTTCTTCTGTTTCCGTGTTTGTCTTTTCTGTTTTGTCTTGCTGTTCTTCTTTTTTGTCATAGACATGACTTGAAATCACAGTAGATTCTTCTTTTTCATCTTCTTTTTTCGAAGAAATGGTTACTTTAACATCCTCATCTTTTTGTTCATCTGTATGAACAAGGTTTGTATGGTGGTTTTCCGGTAACTTTCCTTCGTTAATTAAAGACTTAATTTGTTCTGCATCTAATGTTTCAATATCCATTAATGTTTTGGCAACTAAATCAAGACTTTCACGGTTTTCAGTAAGAATTTGTTTACAACGATCATAACAATCTTTTATTATCTTTTGAACTTCTAAATCAATTTCATACGCGATTTGGTCACTGTAGTTTTGTTCATTTTGAATATCACGACCTAAAAATACTTGGCCGCCACTTCCAGACACGAACTGCATTGGACCGAGTTTTTCACTCATCCCATATTCCGTTACCATTTTGCGAGCAATACCTGTTGCTCGTTGGAAGTCATTATGAGCTCCCGTACTCGCTTCTTGGAACGTAATTTCCTCAGCAACACGACCACCAAGTAAGCCAATAATTTTATCTAGTAGCTCTGGTTTTGTCATGAAATAACGATCTTCTTTCGGAAGCATCACTGCATAACCACCAGCTTGACCCCTTGGGACGATTGTTACTTTATGAACCATATCAGCGTTTTCTAATTTCACACCAACAACAGTATGCCCTGCTTCATGCCATGCCACAATTTTCTTTTCCTTTTCAGAAATCACACGGCTCTTTTTCGCTGGGCCAGCAATCACTCTGTCTATGGCCTCTTCAATATGAATCATATTAATTTTTTTCTTGTTTTGCCTTGCCGCAATAAGTGCTGCCTCATTTAATAAGTTTTCTAAATCTGCACCAGAAAACCCTGGAGTACGCGTGGCGATGGTTTTTAAATTTACATCATCACCAAGCGGCTTGTTTTTCGCATGAACATGTAAAACAGCTTCACGTCCAATAACATCTGGACGTCCAACCATAATTTGTCTATCGAAACGACCTGGACGTAACAAGGCTGGGTCAAGAATGTCTGCACGGTTTGTCGCTGCAATAATAATGATACCTTCATTTGCACTAAAACCATCCATCTCAACGAGCAATTGATTTAACGTTTGTTCACGCTCATCATGTCCTCCGCCGAGACCTGCTCCACGTTGACGACCAACAGCATCAATTTCATCAATAAAAATAATACACGGGGCATTTTTCTTAGCATTCTCAAATAAGTCACGGACACGAGATGCACCGACCCCAACAAACATTTCAACAAAGTCAGAACCACTTATAGAGAAAAACGGTACTCCTGCTTCACCAGCAACGGCACGAGCTAATAATGTCTTACCCGTACCAGGAGGTCCAACTAGTAAAACCCCTTTTGGTATCCTTGCTCCAATCGCAGAGAACTTCCGTGGATCTTTTAAGAATTCTACAACTTCCACTAACTCTTGCTTTTCTTCATCTGCACCAGCTACATCTTTGAATTTTGCTTTTTTCTTATCATCTTGAACCATCTTAGCTTTACTTTTTCCAAAGTTCATGACACGGCTACCGCCGCCTTGAGCTTGGCTTAATAAGAAGAAAAACAAAATAAAGATAATAATAAACGGAATAATTCCCGTAAAGAATGTTACCCAGCCACTCGTTTCATCAGCGGGTTCTGTATCCCATAGCGACTCACCAGCAGGTCCCTCTGCCGCCAGTATAATGTCAAATACTTGTTCTGTTCTTGGAAGATTTGCTTCGAAAAAAGCCCCTTCCTCAGCATTCACAAGTTGGCCACGGACTACATACACTTGGCGTTCAGGTTTAACTGTAAACGATGCCACCTGGTTTGCTTCTAAACGTTCAAAAAACTGATCTGTCGTTAATGGCTCTGTTTGTGTTTGGTCTCCACTAAAGAAACTTACTATCCCTACTATGACTAAAAAAATTAATAAATAGAATATTGTGTTGCGAAATATTCGATTCATTCCTGACCTCCTCCCACGTACGTTCAAACTTAACTTATAGTATCATAAATGTTAGCACGTTCACAATAATTACGCCCCGTAAATCTCCGGCTTTAGTACCCCAATATACGGGAGGTTTCGATATCGCTCAGCATAATCTAGTCCATACCCAACAACAAAGGCATCAGGAACGATAAACCCCGCCAAATCTGGTGTTAAATCGACTTTTCTCCCCTCGGGTTTGTCTAATAATGTGACAACTTTTACTGATTTTGCTTTTCGATAATGAAATAGTTTAACCAAATAACTCAAAGTTAGTCCACTATCAATGATATCTTCTACAATTAACACATCTCGGCCTTCTACAGATGTGTCTAAATCTTTAATAATTTTTACTTCTCCTGTAGAAACAACGCCCGAACCATAGCTTGAAACATCCATAAAGTCCATTTCAATATAGGTGTCGATTCGCTTTGTTAAATCAGCCATAAAGAGCATAGCTCCTTTTAATACACCAATCACTAGAGGATTTTTATCCCGGTACTCCTCTGTAAGCTGTTTTCCAAGCTCTTGTACTTTTATTTGTATTTCCTCTTCCGAAATTAACACTTCTTGAATATCTTCTCTCATAATTGAATAAAATGCCTCCTGTATGTATCGCTATAAATAGACTCTTCCATCACTGAAAAGCTGTAAAGGTTAGAACAAGACATGATGTTGATGCTTCACCTATCATACCCTTTCTTGATTTAACAAAACAAGGAACCCAAATGATATCTCCGTCTGCATCTGTCACAATCGGCCAACTGTTTCTTTTTTCAGTATCTACTTTATTGTCAATAAAGATGCGACTAATTTTCTTTGAACCTGTCATACCCATTGGTGCAATTTTATCTCCCTCCTGCCTTGTTCTTACAAATAGAGGTAGTGAAATTGCATTTGCATCGACAATCAATACATTTGCCCCTTTTTCCACCTTCATTTCAGAAGATGGTATTCGTTGACAGGTTAATACGCCTGAATCCATTGTTATGCTCCCAGGAATCGTCCATGTTCTTCCTATTGTCCTTTTTTTTTGATTTGTAACATATGTAAACGAACAATGGTCATAGGAACGAATGGCCTTCACCCCGTTTGGAAGTGAAACTTGCCCTGAAGGATGAGTAGCATGTAACACATCAATAATTTGTTCAATATGTATCATTTTAATAGATGGATGAATTTTCCCGTAAAGATATTTTAATATTAGATGAATCCCTCTTCTTTGTAAAGGGATTGCCATTTCCCTTACTTTCATCACATCAATTTTAATATTTTCAGGCTTTCTTTCAATGATAACACTCTTTAAAGCTTCTGTTGTTAGTTGTTCAAGAAACATTTCGTCTTCTTGGATCCATTCACTTTGTTTTTGAAAATGGGCATGAACATTTGGGTTTTCATCTTTAAAGAAAGGAAGAATTACTTTTCTAAAGCGATTTCTCGTATAATGGAGAGACGTATTACTCTCATCTGTTCTTGGTTGAAGATTCTCTTCTTTACAATAGTGCTCTATTTCAGCTTTTGTTATTCCTAAAAAAGGACGAATGATTTTACCAACTCCAAATTCACGAGTACGTGGGATTCCTGCTAACCCCACACCAACTGTTCCTCTTACTTGGTTCATTACGATCGTTTCGATTTGGTCATCTCCGTGATGACCCAATGCCAAATACTCTGCGTTATATTTAGCCATAACCGTTTCAAAAAATCGATACCGACAATGTCTAGCCGCCACTTGCGTACTTAATCCATGGTCTTCCTTGTACGTTTTTACATCTATACGTGAGCCTTCAAATATAATTCCTCGCTGTTGGCAAAAATGCTCTACAAATTGAAAGTCTTCATATGAAGTATCACTTCGTAATTGGTGGTCAACATGGGCGCATATTAACTTGAATTGCTTTTCATACTTCCATAAATAATGAAGAAGGGCTAACGAATCGGGACCACCAGAAACACCTACAACAACAATATCATCTTGTTTCATATATGTATGAATGATCTTTCTAACGACTTGGTTCATATCGCTGTCCAATTCCTCCTTTCCTAAAAGAAAAAATGGACAAGGCGAATACTAACCCTGCAGCAATCGCACCAGCTTGAAACAGCGTATCAATACCAAGCTCTAGGCCTAACACATAATCTCTTTCAACAAATGCTCTCATTGTAAAATAAGCTTTACTTCCCGGAACGAGCGGAATAATGGCGGGAATACTAAACATCGTTACAGGAATACGAAAACGTTTAGCCAAAATATGCGATAAACTAGCACTTGTCAAAGAGGCTATGGCTGTAGCTAAAATTAACGTTACACCAAAGTTAGGGAGAAATTGAAACAACACCCACGACAAGCATCCAAGCAACGCTCCAAAGTAAAGCGCTCGGGTAGGTACATTAAAAAGAATACCAAATGAAAATGTTGCAATATAACACATTATAATTTCTAACCACATGCTAACTCCCCCCTTACGCTAAAAACAATCCAATGGCTAGTGCGATTCCCGTTGCAATTGATAAAGCTGTTAGCATTGCTTCAGCTCCTCGACTTACACCAGCAACATAATCTCCAGACATTAAATCTCTGACTGCATTTGTTAAAGGCACTCCTGGAACAAGTGGCATTAACGTTCCAATAATGATTTGGTCTAGATTTATCCCTAAGCCAATATAGACAAGAAAGATTGCTGTTGCGCCACCGATAAAAGCCGCTATAAATTCTGCGAAAAACTTCACTTTTAAATAATCCTGAAAGGTAAATAAAGCTAAGCTTACGATAAATCCTGCAATAAACGCCGGAAGCATATCTCGAATGCCTCCACCAAACAAATAAGAGAAGCCCGCACCAGCCATACCAGAAGCAATATGAATAAGCCAAGGCGGATAGTTCATTGGCGCTTTTGCAATTTCTAGTAATTTTTCATAGGCTTTTTGCTCATCTATTTCAGAGGAAACATATTCCCTTGAAACTTGGTTCACTAATGACACTTTATTTAAATCATAAATTCTGTCATCAACTCGAACCATTTGCATCATGTCACCTTTCCCTTCATCATCAAAGGAAAGAAAGATTCCCGTTGTCGTTACAAAACTATGGACATTAGTAACGCCCCCGGCCTTAGCCATTCGTTCTATTGTTTCTTCTACTCGATAGGTTTCTGCTCCGTAAATGAGCATCGTTTCACCTGCAAGCAAACAAATATCCATAATTCGGTCTGCTTTTGTCATAAGCATCCCCCCATAAACAGCTACATTAATTGTCCAAATAAGTATAGGATATATGCTAAAAGAAGGAAAGAGATAATGAGAAAGATTTCAACAAAATAAGAAGATTTTTCTTTTTTCTTCTTCACTTTTTTCTTATATGTTTTTCTCGTTTGAGGTTGTGGTTTATGTTTATATGTTGTTTTATTACTGACAATGTCCACTACCTCTTTTCTCATATCTTGAGCATTTTCATATTTCCCTTGTAATGCTTTCATGATAACCATTCGGTACGGATGAAGCTGCGCTTTCCCATCAATAGCGGCTTTTAATTGCTGTAGCGGTTTTTCCCCTTTTTTGTCAAAACGTTTTGGATAAACACAATTTATCATAATCATTGCGACTGCAAATAAATCATAGCTTGGCTCTGCTTTTCGAGTTCCAAGCCCCCAATATCCACGATCATAAAATTCTGTATACTCCTTAACAGAACGACCAAGCAATGTCGTTCCACCTACATCCATCCACCGAACCCGAGAAGGTGGGCCAACAATAAGAAGATTATCCGGCTTTAAATCTCCAAACACCCAACCCGCTCGGTGGAGTCGATCTAAGTCACCTAACAGTTGTACAATAAAAATACCTAGCCATTCTTCTCCTCTTTTTTGAATGAATGGGATTAACCCTTCCCCATTTAAATATTCCATCGCATAAAAAGGGAGGACCCCTTCTTGTGTTACATAATCATCAACATCTAACAAAGAAGGCCCAAGTACTTGGCCTTGGACCTTCGAAAAATGCTTCAGCACGTTTACCTCAGATGTAATTGCCATATTGTTTACACCAATTTTTAATGCGACTTCGCCATCAGCACTATGGGCTAAGTACACAGTACCTGTTGCACCTGATCCTAACGGTTTTATGATTTTATAAGGCTTACGATGCCATTTCCCAACAAACTTTGTTCCATTTGCTAGTTTACATGCCTGGCTCTTCATAGAGTTGTTCATCATCACGAGAAATCATACTCCTTCTTGAGCTATTTTTCTCAAACTTGTGCAACGCCACTTGTAAAGCTGGGCCAGTCGGTGTAATCCCTCCTGATGAAAGCTTATGAAACATTCCCGTTAGTGTATCTAGTTTTGGTGTCCAATCTAATAAACGGTCAATTTCTTTTCGTTTGCCCGGAAAGCTATAAAGAGCAAAGCGATTATCTCCCATACGAGAAGTTAAACTTATAGATAAATCCGTTAGTGCTTCTTGAACCATCGGGAGTTTATTTTTCATACTCGCACTCGTATCGACTAAGATGAGAACTTCTAAATCAATTGTCTCACCTAACTCATCAACAACTTCCATTACTTGCCCTCGTTTTTCAGGAGCTAAGTCTTCCATATCTTGTTCTTTGCCTAATATTTGTTGTAATTCTTTATTAACAACCCCATACAATGTTTGGGTCATTGCTTTTCTTGTTACCATCTGTACGGTTTTTGCTAATTGTTTTGCATAGACGACTTGACTAACGCCACCACCCGCTAATGCAATTTCTTCAACTTCCTTTATTCCTTGTTCACTCATATGACTATCATCGACTACACCGATAACATTTACAGTAATCCCTTGCTCTTTCGCTAATGAGGCAATGGCAACTGGATCCTCACCTTGATTCGAACAACCATCCGTTAATAAGAGAATTTGCTTTAACGTTCCTTTTCCCATACTACTAATCCCCTCCAAAATGTCTGAATGTTACCATGATTCACCATTTTAATAGGGTTTATACGTAACTATTAATAATTATTGAGCTTTCTTTTTTACTATTTTTGTCGATTTGTACATTGGAATCGCTGCCCACTTTGGTGTATTTCGTTTCACTTTTGTTACAACGATTGTCATATCATCCCCGATAACATTTGAACTTGAACGAATGACTCGTTCTAATATTGTATCTGCAACTTCTTGCGGATTTTCTGTATCGATTTCAGATATGATTCGCTTCATCCATAACTCCTTATTTTCCACATGTTTTGGTGCATCAAAAATGCCATCACTAATCATGATGAGTAAATCCCCGGGCTTTAGTTGCTCACTGACGACATCGACATCAAACTCTTGAATCATCCCCATTGGTAAATTGCTAGCTTCTATTTTTAATACAGATGAACCACGCTTTATAAAGCTTGGGATGGAACCGATCTTTAAAAATTTCGCACTAGCGTCTTGTAAATCTATCATTGCTAAATCTAATGTTGAGAAAATTTCGTCTGTTGTTCGAAGCGATAGTACTGAATTGACAGATTTAATCGCAACGGTTTCCTCTATTCCGGATTGGAGTATTTTTTGAAGCAGCTGTAATGTTTCATTGCTCTCTAAATGTGCTCTTTCTCCGTTTCCCATACCATCACTTATTGCCACAGCATGTTTACCAGAACCAAGTTCAATCGTAGAGTAGCTATCTCCGGATATCCAACCTCCACCTTTTGCAACATTCGCCACGCCTACATCAACAACATATTTTTTCGCTGAACCAAATGATACATGACTATACCCATTTGGATAAAATTGATTATCCTCACTTTTCACAATAATCGTCTCTCGTAAAATATCAGATAACATCGGTGCAATAATCTTTTCAGCTTGTCCATGGTGACCTTGAGCGATGCTCATCTCAATTTCTATATTTCCTTCTTCTAATCGATAAATGTCAATGTGCCCCACTTCAAGCCCAACACCTCGAAGTGCATCTAACATTTGCTCTTCCTGCATATAATGGGCTTCTTTTTCTTTTTGAATCTCTTTTGCAAAGTCCCCCATCACACGTGAAACACCAAGTAATTGGTCAGCTACTAATTTTCTGCTTTCCAACACTTGTTTTCTCAATTTTTTATGGGCTTGAAATTGTCCAATCTCCTGTTGTATTGCTGTGACTACTTTATCATGTTTGACACAATACTTTTTCCACTCTATTAAAAGTGATGGGTTTTGAACACCACCTGACTTTTCTGCATCGACCATTAAATTTTGCATCGAGTCATATGTTTTTTGAAAGTTTTGTACCCAGCATCTTTCCTTTTTAAAGCATGTTTGGCAAGTCTTTTCGGTTACATTGCTCAGGAAATAATCTACTTCTTTATCTTTTTCATCAGTCTCTACATGAATTCCATTTGCAGAAAAGCTATCTGATAAAGTATGGAACAGATGAGAAAACTGTTCTACTCTACCTGCTGTAATATCTCGTATTTTACGTAAATATTGTTGTTGTTCTTTTGAATGCTCGACTGTCCCTGGTATGAAGCGAGCAAGCTTCGTTGTCCAAGATTTCGGAGTAATAATAAAAAGTAAAATAGCTACCATTGTTTCCGCTATCGTTATGGAAATTTGCCCGCCACCTTCACCATAAAGTCCAATTAATAAAGTTCCGATTAAGAGTCCAATACTTACACCGACTTTTTTTCCTTCTTTTAATAATCCGCCAAGCAAACCTGCAAAAGCTAATAAACTCATCTGATATAAACTAGCGACACTGGCTAAGCTTAATATCAATCCGGTAACAACCCCAACTGTAGATCCAATTGCCGCTCCTGCAACAAAAGCAAATAAAACGACTAAATATCGTGCTAAAATATGTTCCACTGTCATATCATATATCATCCAGCCAATTGTACCGGTCATTACGGAAGCTAACAAAATAATTAGGCAAACCATCTCTTCATTTTTTAAAGGTTGGTGTATTTTTTTACTCGTTAGCAATGGTATGGACTGTAGAAAAATCATTGTTAAGATAAAGCTTAATCCTGCCTCTACTGTCGCCATCATCCACGAATATCCAGTTATATCACCAACTGCGATATATGTAATGAATAATCGTGCGGATATCGACCCCAAAAAGACAATATAAGGGAGACTTTTGGTGGATTCCTCTAAAAAAGCAGATGCTGCTTTGTATATAAGTAGAAAAAAGAAAATTGATAAGACCACAAACCACCCGTTATGAATCACACTCGTTAGTGCGCCTAGTAATACGGCTAAGGCTGCCATACCTACTTTTTCTTTCTTTAGAACATATACAACTGCAACAAACGGCAGTATAAACGGTGTAATTTCAGAAAGTATCATAGCTCGTCCAAGCAAAAAGCCGACAATAAATAAGAGAAGGCCCCACTGAAATAATAACCAGTCTATCCGGTGCTTCGCTTTGTCACTCATCGCTGTAACAATAGAAAAGAACCGATCCATATAAAGCCAGTCTCGCATAGGCTCTATTACATCTTTTGTTACTTTACCCTTCATCTATAACACCCCATCTGATTTTTTTCGTGTTTTCATTATAAACAGATTATGCTTTCACTTTTTGTCAAAATAAGAAGTCGACTGAAAAAAAGTGTTCGACTCCTTTCGTGCGAATCAATGACAGATTTCCATGCTTGTACATAATATGAAGGGAATTGTGCAAAAAGAAGGGCGAATACCTAAAACATTGTAGGAATTTTTTTGTTTATTCATAGAATGTTTTAGAAATACTGTTTTCGCAACTTTGTTGTGATTAACGGATGAACGAAAATAACAAACACCCTTTAGAAAACACAAAAAAACTACATCTTGAAAGATGTAGTTGAGTCACTTATGTATTGGTAGCGGCGGAGGGGATCGAACCCCCGACCTCACGGGTATGAACCGTACGCTCTAGCCAGCTGAGCTACACCGCCATGTTGTTTTGCGACAATTAATAATATATAACATCTAATAGCCTATGTCAAATAAAATTAAAAATAAAAGCAAAGACAAGTGCGATTTCTCACTCGTCTTTGCTTTTTTATTTTTTAAAAGTGAGCCAGCAAGTCTAACCACGACGTGCGCCACGACCACCACGTTTAGATTCCGTATTCCTTTTTAAAACAGATAGGCGCTCTTCACTGTCTTTTAGGAAACGACTCATTTTATCTTCAAATGACAATGATGGGCGTTGTTGATTTCTTTGTGGTCCGCGAGATCCACTATTGTTGAATTTCCCACCGGCACGTGGTGGACGAGGTGGACGATCTGTTGTTGTTTCTTTTGGGCGTTCTTGAGCTTTTCGGATGGACAAACCTATCTTCCCATCTTTTTCAACATTAACAACTTTAACAAGAACTTCATCTCCTACTTTCAGATGCTCGTTAATGTCCTTAACATAGTTATCAGCGACTTCACTAATATGGACAAGACCAGTTGTACCACCTGGCAGCTCCACAAATGCCCCAAAATGGGTAATACCTGTTACCTTACCTTGCAACTTGCTGCCTACTTCGATTGACATGAAAAAATTGCTCCTCCTTAAAAAAATAAATATATTTAATTTTAATTTATTATACCCGATTCAAAAAAACAGTGTCAATCAGATGAAGCTTTTGGCAATTTAAATAAAATCTCCCCTTCTTTTGAAAGGAAATAATCACGGCGAGCAATTTCTGCGATATAGTCCAGGTCGTTATAATTAATGATTTCTTGTTCTAAAAAAGCTTGCTCCGCTTCTAACTGTTTTAACTCTAGTTCTAATGCTTGCTTTTGCTCTTCTATTTCATTCAGTGACTTCGCTTGTGTATGAATCGTCATGATAGTAACTGAACCGATAGCAGCACCAATAATAAATAAAGCTGAAAGACGTCGGATTAGACCTCGTTTCCTTCGCTTTACTTCTTCAGTATTTTTTTCATACTTGCGATTATAAGAAGAATCTAGTTCTCTTATATTTCGTTTCTGCTCCGAAATCATGCTAATCCTCCTTGTTCTTTCCTTTCCTAATGAGCTCAATGATAGAAACTACTTTTTTATAAAAAGCCGATTGTCTTACTTTTGCTACGACATGATGGATTCGGAAGAACTTATACATAAAGCGACCAATCCACTGCAATGGTTTCAACAATACTCTTGCTAAAAACAGCATTATTGTCAATAGGGACGTTATTACCATCATACATAAGGTGAACAAGACTTTCAATAACCATTTTAGCGGATTTACAATTAGTCCTAAGAGCAGAGACCGAAAAAAACGATAAATTCTAATCGTCATATGAATGATTTTTTCAAGCAAAGAGCGATAATGCTTTTCCAATAACCCTCTGTATGCTGCATATCCACATAATAACGCTATGAAAATATAAAAACGGACTTCTCCATGATTGATTTGTAAGAGGACATAGAAGACAAGCAGTCCCTGAATTGTCCAAAACAAGAAATCATTCAGGGCTGTTACCCAGCTAAAGGATTTTTTCTGCTTCATAAAACGGCTGTACGTATCAATTGCCATACCTATCCATATCCCCATTGCTACCATTGATAGCATTGTATTCAATTGTACTGTAAGTGTCACTTGAATAACTTACCAAAGAGCCCTTTGGATTTCTCCCCTTGAGACTGGTCTAAATACACAAGATCATAAATCCGTCCCTCTATGGAAACTAATCCTTGCTCTACATTTAAGTTTTTCATATGGAGGTTTTGTCCGCGTATTGATAGAAAACCCATTTCTGTTTCTAATAAGAACTCTTCGTTATCAAAGCTTTCTACTTGTTTAACACCTGTAATATCTAGCTTTTTTCTTCCTTTTAGTGTAATATCGTGTTCTTTAGTTACACGTCCATGTCCCATTGGTGTTCCAAAGTCATAATTATGATCCATTCTCGATTCCCCCTTGAAGGCTTTTACCTCATTTTTATGATGAGGGTTACTAGAATAGAACAAGCCTTCTGAAGAAATCCGAATCAACTTACTCTTCCGAAGAGATCGTTTCCTCTTTTACAATCGTATACATCATTTGTGCTTCTTCTTTTTTCGACGTTTCTTTTAATTGGTCGACCGTTACTGTAACAAGCTTATGACCAAAACGGACGACTAGCTGGTCACCTACTTTTAAGTCCGTTCCTGCTTTCGCTACTTGTCCATTTACAGTAATTCTTCCTTTATCTGCTACTTCTTTTGCTAATGTTCTTCTTTTTATTAAACGTGATACTTTTAAAAATTTATCTAGTCTCATTTGATTTTCCTCACTTATTTATACTTTAGTTTCGTTTTTTCCCATATATCATCCAATGTTTCTAATGGTACAGTTTTAATGTCTAAACCTTGTTGTAACAACTCTTGTTCAATGAGTTGAAACCGTTTTTTAAATTTCTCATTTGTTAATTGAAGCGCCTCTTCGGCCTCGATGTTATAGTAACGGGCTAAATTGACGATAACAAAAAGAACGTCACCTAACTCTTTTGTCATTTTATTTTTGTCATTCGACTTTATTTCTGTAAAGAACTCGGCTAACTCTTCTTGTAGTTTCATCCAAATTGGAGCAACATCGTTCCAATCAAACCCAACTTTTGCTGCTTGCTTTTGAATCGTATTCGCTTTCATCAAAGCCGGTAACCCTTTAGGTACATCTTTTAATATGGAAGTCACTTCTTGTTTTCCACTTGCTTCTTTTTCTGCTTTTTTTATTTCATCCCAGTTTTTTACAACCTGTTGGGTATTTTCGACATTCACCGTGTCAAACACATGGGGATGTCGACGAATCATTTTTTCTGTTAACGTGCGAATGACATCATCCACTGAAAACCAGCCGTCATCTTCTCCAATTTGAGCATGCAACATAACTTGAAGAAGGACATCTCCTAATTCTTCCACAAGATGGTCATCATCTTGTTCATCGATAGCTTCTAGTACTTCATATGCTTCTTCAATTAAATAACGTTTAAGTGATTCATGTGTCTGTTCTTTATCCCATGGACAGCCATTTGGTCCCCTTAACGTACGAATTACATCACGAAGCTTTGAAAAGTCTTGATATAATAATTTTTCATCTTGCACAGGCGGAACATAGACGGCCGTCAAATTCGATAATTCAACTACTCGGTCTAATTCAAAAAGGGGAACCGTAACAATCGTTTCTGTCATCATACCCGCTCCTGTCACAACTTTAACAGGGTAATCATCCGGTAATAACTCCATTAATGTTAGTTTCACTTCTGAAGCAATGAAAGCATCATACACTTGTGAGATTATCATATGATGACGAACTTGAAGCATCTCTTTTTTCAAAGCCGTCCCATCAACAATTTGACACCCTTCAATTGGATCAATTTGTAAAGAAGCAAACATCGCATCTAGAAAACTTTGTCCACCTAAAATGTTAATGTTGAAAGGAAGGCTTTTTCCCTTTTTTATTAATAACTGTACCGTCTGTTCTGCAATGAGAGGGTGTCCTGGTACGGCATAGGTAATATTTTCGTTCTCTACTAACTTGATAATCTTTTCAGAAATCGTTTCATAAACCGTTTCAAATGAATCATGAGCCTCATATATATCATCAAAGGAATGAAAGCTTATCCCTTCTTTTTCAAGCTCCTGTAAAACCGGGTGATGTTTCGTACGCACATACACATGCTCTGCTTCTTGTAACTGTCGATAAATGCCTACCGTTATTTGGTCTAAATCACCGGCACCTAAACCAACTATTGTTAACTGCTTCACGTTACTTCCTCCTTTTTGCCTTGAACCACCTTATAAACTTTTTCTAATTTGGGAATTTTCGATATTTCATCTTTTGTAAAAGCGTGCCATCGCAATAAACAAAAGCTTAAAACGACCGCCCCAACACAAGCACTTGTAATCGCAATGAGCGCCGCAAGTCCGCGACTGTCATCCAATGGAATGACGAAATGTACTATTTCCTTCCATCCCCAGGTGAAAATAGCCATAACAAGAACAGCACTTATTATCGCTAGTCCATGTTGTTTCATTGGTAGCGTCATTTCTTTTTGCCTTAGGAGGGTTAAAACATTTAAAAAGGCGATTACAAGAAACCCTGTCACTGTACTTATTGCTGCACCCATTGTCCCAAAAGAAACAATTAGAAGTAAATTTAATATGACTTTAACAACCAACCCTAATGTCATATGAAGGGCTACTTGTTTCATATGACCGTAGCCTTGCAATATCGCGGCTGTCACTAACGAAAGTGAACTAAATAAAATGGTCACACCTAACACTCCAAGGACATTCGAATCGGCTGTATCTGTAAACAACATTTGATTTGTCGGCTCTATAATAATAAAAAGCCCTACTGTCGCTGCCAATCCAATAATAAACGTTAGTCGTAATGAAAGTTCCGCATACATTTTTGCCTTTGTTCGTTCCATAGCTAATTGGGAGAGAGCCGGTACGATTGACAATGCCATTGATGTTGCAATAATCGTTCCAAACTGAAGCAGTGGTTGCCCTCTATCATATACCCCTTTAGCTTGCTTCGCTATTTCTATCGGAACTTCGCTTTGCTGTAACACACGCAACACGGTTAAAGAATCAATAAATTGAAAAAAAACAAGAATAAGAGCACTAAAGCTTAAAAATAAACCATCTTTTATTATTCGTTTAGCAAGCGTCCATGTTGCTTGGTTTAACTCAACTTTAAAAGACCAGCTTTTTTTTTCCTGCTTGATAAAATAGAAAAAAAGGACGATAACACTCATTAAACACCCTAACACAGACCCTGCTACCGCACCTGTTCCTGCAGCATATTCACCTGAACCCGATGCCATAAAATAAAAAGCAAAAACTAAAATGAGTACGACACGAACAAGCTGTTCACTAACATGAGAAATGGCAGTAGGAAGCATTTGACCATTCCCTTGAAAATATCCTCGTAAAACAGAGAGAATAGGAACAAATAAAAAAGCACCTGCCGCTACTTGGATTGGAATGATTAAACCATTATCTCCCATAACCGTAGCAATCATCGCTGCCCCACTAAAAAGACAAAGACTGAATACAAGAAAGAAAGCACTTAAAGTATAAAGGGCAACATTTATAATTCGTTCCTTTTGTTGAAAGGAACCGAAGGAATGATTTTGCTCAGATATTAGCTTTGAGATAATAACGGGAAAACCATACATTGAAAGCATAAATGCTATACCATATATAGGGTAGATTTGCTGATATACGTAAAACCCAATATCTCCTGCGATGTTTTGATATGGTACTCGGTAGACCGCACTCAAGACTTTTGCTATCAAAGCAGCTACAGACAGCAAAACAGCGCCTTGCCAAAATGAACCATAACGGCCCTTTTCCACTTCCAATCTTCCCCTTCCAACTTTTCCCTAAACTTACGTTATTATAACATAACCTTGTCTTGCTTTACATTTTGAAAGCACAAGCCAACTTCCCTCGTTTATACCTAACAAGAATCAAAAAAAAGAAGGAGGTGTAAGCCTCCTTCCCTTCTTCTTATTGTTCCATTTGTCTAGCAAGGAATCCTGCTGCTGTTTCAGCAAGCTTCTGCTCTACTTCACCAGTAAAGCTATCTTCCTTGTTTAACATAACAACTGCCCCAATTGGGTCTCCATTTGCAATAATTGGAGAGATGACTAGACCTTTACAGTCTTCTTTATGGTCGCCTACGATGTTAAATTCCCCACCGCTTGTTTCTACACGTGATTTACGATCATCCATTGTAGATTCAACTAATTCACCAATACTCTTGTTTGAGTACTCCTTTTTTGAACCACCTGATACAGCAATGTATGTATCGCGGTCTGCAATGAGAACCGTGTGATTCAAACTATCATAAAGTGCCTCAGCATACTCTTTCGCAAAATCTCCGAGTTCAGAAATCGGTGAGTATTTCTTTAAAATCACTTCACCATCTCGGTCTACGAAAATCTCCAATGGATCTCCTTCACGGATTCGTAACGTGCGTCGAATCTCCTTTGGTATTACAACACGACCTAAGTCATCAATGCGACGAACTATTCCAGTTGCTTTCATACCTCGATGCCTCACTTTCTAATGATGTAATAGCGTTTGGTAATGGTAATTTCAACAACTTTCTTCACTTCTTTCCGTCTTGTCTATATTATCTATAGTTCAGAGAGTTCTATTCATTTATTTGCAAATTTTACTGATTTATTATGTTTACCACTACTACCAAGATTACCCACAATCTGCATGAGGTTGCCGACTGGCATTACATCAAAGCAATTGTTTTTTTCTTTTTTACAAGCGGTAATTTTTCAAGAATTTCTTTACTGATTTGAAGCATTTCTTTATCTGACATTCCTTTAGTTTTAATATTCATTTTAATCTTTTTGCCTGCTGTTCCTAACGACACCGTCCGTCCGATTCCATTTACTACTTCAAATAGCTTAGCTCCATCTACATTTTCTGATTCAGTCTCAGAGAGCAACAAACTACATTGATCTTTCGCTTGTGATATTTCCTCGACTTTTTCTTTTTCGGCTAACAGCTTTATTCCGGCAATTGCTAATAAATACTCTACCTCAGTTGGATAATCACCGAAACGGTCAATTAATTCTTCCTGCAAGTCATCAATGTCTGTTTGTCGCTCCACCGCTTTAAAGCGTTTATACATTTCGATCTTTTGTTTTGCATCTTGGATGTAACTTTCTGGAATATATGCATCCACCATTAAATCAATTTCAACAGTAAACGGAGGTTCTTTTGGCTTTTCTCCTTTTCTTTCTTCAATCGCTTCTTTCAGCATTTGAGAATATAAGTCGAACCCAACAGACTCAATAAAACCATGTTGTTGTGCCCCTAATAAATTACCTGCTCCTCGAATCGTTAAATCACGCATTGCAATTTTAAAACCTGAGCCAAGTTCAGTAAATTCTTTAATTGCTTGAAGGCGTTTTTCTGCCACTTCTGTCAGCACTTTATCTTTTTGATACGTAAAATACGCATAGGCCACTCGATTTGAGCGCCCGACCCGACCTCGAATTTGGTACAGCTGAGATAATCCCATTTTATCTGCATCATGAATAATGAGTGTATTCACATTAGGGATATCTACACCAGTCTCAATAATCGTCGTTGTGACAAGCACATCACTTTGCCCTTCAAGAAAATCGATCATAATCGATTCAAGTTCTCGTTCATTCATTTGTCCATGTGCGAATGACACTTTGGCGTCTGGAACTAAACTTGAAATTTGTTCTGCCATTTGTGAAATAGACTCGACACGGTTATACAGAAAATAAACTTGCCCACCTCTTGTTAACTCACGTTCAATTGCTTCTCTTACTAATGATGCATTATATTCAACAACATAGGTTTGCACAGGGAAGCGGTTTTCTGGTGGTGTCTCAATGACAGACAAATCACGGACTCCTAACATCGACATATGCAAAGTACGCGGAATTGGAGTAGCCGTTAAGGTTAATACATCGATATTCGCTTTTAATTGTTTGATTTTTTCTTTATGAGTCACACCAAACCGTTGTTCTTCGTCTACAATGAGTAACCCTAAATCTTTATACAATATATCTTTAGATAAAAGGCGATGGGTTCCAACAACAATATCCACTGTCCCGTTTTTTAAGCCTTTAATTGTTTCCGTTTGCTCTTTTTTTGTTTTAAAACGACTAAGTACCCCTATTCCAATTGGGTGGTCAGCAAAACGTTCTCGAATCGTTTCATAATGCTGTTGCGCAAGGATTGTAGTTGGAACTAAAATAGCAACTTGTTTTCCATCCATTATTGCTTTAAATGCAGCTCGAATAGCAACTTCTGTTTTTCCATAGCCAACATCACCGCATAGCAGCCGGTCCATCGGCCGTTCGCGTTCCATATCTTCTTTAATTTCATTTATTGCACGAAGCTGGTCCTCTGTTTCTTGATAAGGAAAGGCGGATTCAAATTCTTGCTGTTCCATACTATCCTTCGCATACGCATGACCTTTACTTGCTTCTCGTTCAGCATAAAGCTTAATTAAATCATCTGCGATATCCTCCACAGAAGATTGGACTTTCTTTTTAACCTTTTTCCAATCATTTCCACCTAACGCGTAAATTTTAGGATCTTTATCTTCTGAGCCTACATATTTCTGAACTTGGTCAATTTGTTCAACTGGCACATACAATTTGTCATTGCCAGCATAACGAAGATGTAAATAATCTTTGTGCGTGCCATTAATTTCTAAAGTCTCAATTCCTAAATACTTTCCGACACCATGATTTGCATGAACGATTAAATCGCCGACTTGGAGTTCAGAGTAACTTTTTATTCGCTCTGCATTTGAGATTTTTTGTTTCCGCTGCTTTCGTTTTGCTTTTTTTGTAAATACTTCTTCTTCTGTTAACACGACGAGCTTTTGGAGTGGTAGCTCAAAACCACTATTTAAATCACCAACGATAATTTGAACGCTTTCAGGTAACGGTTTATTTCTCGACTCCACAATCGTTGCTTCAATCTTGTAATCTTCCAAAACATGTTGAAGCCTTTTTGCCCTTTCTTGGTTCGTTGCTAGAAACACAATGCTATGTTTTGTTTTTGTCCACCTATCAATTTCACTTTTTAATAAATGAAGCTGACCATGGAAATTTTGCATCGATTTGCAATTGATATTAATAATATTTTGCGGGTTTGTCGATGGCACATGTCGAAGAAATAAAGACATATAGATGATTGGATTTGCCGAGCGAATAACTAATTGCTCAAATTCTTTCGAAATATGTACGTCTCTAACCATTTCTCCTTGTTCAAGCAATGCGGTTAACCATTCTGCTTCTTCTTTATCGAGACTTTCTGCCATCTCTTGAACTCTGCTAATTTCATCAATAACCATAATACTTGATTCATCTAAGTAATCAACAAGACTTGTTTCCGGTCCATAATAAAGAGACATATACTTATACATCCCCTGAAAAGTCGTGTTCCCTTTCAATTGCTGGATTTCATAAGTGATATGTTGGGTCATTTTTTCTTTTACTTTGTTATTTTTTATCTTTTTTAAACTAGACGCTAGTTTTTCTTCTAAGTTTCTAGCCCCAGTTTGAAAATGTTCTTCTAACAAAATCACTTCACTCGCTGGCCCAATCGTGACTTCTTTTACTTTCCCATGTGAGCGTTGGTCATCAACGTTAAAATACCGAATTGAATCAATTTCAGTATCAAATAATTCAATTCGAATGGGTAGTTCTTCTGTTAAAGGATAAATGTCTATAATTCCTCCACGAATGCTACATTCACCTGGGGCTGATACCATGTCGACTCTATGATAGCCAATCGTAATTAACGTTGAGAGCAATGACTCAATGTCAATGTCTCCACCAACGGTAAAATGACATTGACTTTTTACCCACAACTCCTTTGGTGGTAATAATCTTCTAAGTCCAGCCATTGGTACAATAATAATGCCTGAAAAATTACCCGTCAGCTTGTTTAATACTTCTATCCGTTGCGATTTCATTTCTGGACTAGCTATTGCAATTTCTGAAGAGATGAGTTCGTTGACAGGGTAAAGATATACTTCTTCCCCGCCCATTAAACCCGTTAAATCCTCGTAGAGTTTTTGAGCTTGAAATAAGTTATGTGTGACTACAAGTTGCGTTTTCTTTGTATCTTTATACAAAGCAGACATAAACAGAGTTCGTGCTGACCCTGTTAATCCCGCTACCATTTGCTCTTTTAAATTCGCCGTTACACTATCGGAAACCGCTTTTATATCATCATTATCTAAAAAGTAATGTTGTAAACCTAACATTGATGTTCCCCCTAGATTCCTATATCTATTATAGTAGTATGTTCTATGAAGCTCATTGTTTTCCTCTCTTTAAATATTATAAACATAAAAATCCTCACTTTTGCCTAGTAAAGAAAAAAAAATAGAAAAGAAAAAATGCTTTGGCACTGCTTATACCAAAGCTGCAAAGTCATGTCGTTATTGAATAAACGTTTCTTGTTCATGAAACAATGGATTCCGTTCTAACGCTTCTTGACAGTCTTCACATATGACCTTTACATGAATATCACCGTTGCTCTCATAAGAAATCATATCATGACGCTCTTCACCTGTTAAATGGTCAAAACCTAATTGATCTGATGAAATTTGTTCTTCTTGAATACTGCCTACATGGAGCTGACAGTGACGGCAACGATAATATATAGTCATTATATAATCCTCCTTGAAAAAAATGCATATTTTTATTGGTTAGTATAACCTCAAGGAGATTAATTATTCATGACTTCCATTAGTTAAATTCATTCATAACTTGAAGAAAATCCTTTTCTATCCAGGCTTTACACGCTTTTGCTGATTGCTCAATGGCGTCTTGAATCGGTTCCTTTTCATCAGGTGTAAATTTTCCTAGAACATAGTTCGTTATCGGGATACCAGGAGCAGGTCGGTCTATTCCAACTCGAATTCGTTTAAATTCATTTGTACCTAAATGAGCAATAATCGATTTCATCCCATTATGCCCTCCTGGACTTCCTTTTTGTCGCAAACGGATTTTTCCAACTGGCAAGTCAAGGTCATCATATATAACAAGAAGGTCCTCATTTGTCATATTATAATAATCTAATAAAGGGCGAACACTCTCTCCTGATAAATTCATGTATGTAAGTGGCTTTAATAAAAATACCTTTTCTCCGTCAATTACCGTCGAGCCAAATACACCTTTCCATTTCTTTTCACTTACCTCTATTTTAAACAATTCAGCACATCGATCAATCACGTCAAAGCCTACATTATGTCTTGTTTTATCATACTGAGCTCCTGGATTTCCCAAACCGACAATTAATTTCATTGTTTTCCCCCAATCTGGAACATTTGTAACTTTCGTCAAAAAAGGCATAGCCATTTCAGGCTATACCTTTCCTCGATAGTTACTGTTGCTCTTCGCTATTTTCAGTTTCCTTTTGTTCTTCGGCTGCCTGTTCTACTTCTTCAGCATGCTCTTGGCCTTGACCTGGCTCTACTTCTGCTGCAGCAGCTTGTACGGTTACAATCGTTTCTTCTGGCTCATTTATTATGTCTACGTTGACACTTCCAACAATATCACTGATTTGAATCGAATCACCAATGGATAGGTTTGAAATGTCGACTTTAATGTCTTCCGGAATTTCATTTGGTAAACAACGGACGGTCACATTATATAAGAGGTGAGAAACAATTCCACCGTCTTTTTCTCCAGGTGCCTCTCCTTCTAATGTTACACGAACCTCTGCATCAATTTCAGACTTCATATCGACTTCAAAAAAGTCAACATGAACGACTTCACCTTTTAATGGGTCTGTTTGAATGTCAGACACCATAACTTGATGATTGTTTTTCTCTACTCCTAAAGAAATAATCCCGTTACGCCCATTATCACGAATAAGTTTTATAAAATCAACACTATCAACGGCAATCGGTTTACTATCTAATTTTTTCCCATAAATAACGCCAGGAACTTGTCCATTTTGACGAAATTCTCTTGTAGCAGAACGTTTTAAATCTGTTCTTACTTTTGCTTGTAATGCCGTAGCCATTCTAATCACCTCTATTTATTTTTTGGGCTCTTTATAAACGTTCCCTAAATAGAGGTTTTTAAACATGGTCTTAATCAAATAGCGTACTAACAGAAGCTTGTTCATGAACTCGAATAATGGCTTCTGCCATTAATGGCCCGACAGATAAAGGTGTAATTTTATCTATTTTACGTTCTTCAGGAAGACGAATTGTATTTGTAATGACTAGTTCTTTAATCTTTGAATTTTGAATTCGTTCAATCGCTGGTCCTGACAAAACAGGGTGAGTACAGCATGCATAAACTTCCTTCGCCCCATGTTCGATTAAGGCATTAGCTGCTAACGTAATCGTACCTGCTGTATCAATAATATCATCAATAATAATCGCTGTTTTCCCTTCAATATTACCAACAATATTCATCACTTCTGCTACATTAGGCTTCGGACGTCGCTTATCAATAATTGCGATTGGTGCTTTTAAGCGGTCAGCCATTTTACGTGCACGGATGACACCGCCATGGTCTGGTGATACAACAACAATATCTTCTAGCTGCTTTTCTGTGAAATAATCAGCTAAAATTGGCACACCCATTAGTTGGTCAACAGGAATGTCGAAAAATCCTTGAATTTGGGTTGCATGTAAATCTAATGTCAATACTCTCGTGGCACCTGCTGTTTCTAAAAGGTTTGCGACAAGTTTTGCTGTAATCGGTTCTCGAGAACGCGCTTTTCGATCTTGTCTAGCATACCCGTAATATGGGAGTACAATATTAATCGTTCGAGCGGACGCTCTTTTCAGAGCATCTATCATAATAAGTAATTCCATAATATGCTCATTAGCTGGTGCAGATGTAGATTGAACAAGGTATACATCACAGCCACGAATACTTTCTTCAATGTTAATTTGAACTTCTCCATCGCTAAAACGCGATACAGAGCTTTTACCCATTTCTACCCCGATATGTTGGGTAATTTCATATGCTAAGTCAGGATTTGAATTTAATGTAAACACCTTTAAATGCGGATCACCATATTTCGCCATTTTGCTTCGTTACCTCCACCTATTTATCATTGTTCTTTTTTTCTTTTATTTTTTGCACATAGCCCTCTTTATTTGTTTGTCTTGAGCGTGCAATCGATAGCGCAGAATCAGGTACATTGTCGGTCACTGTAGAACCTGCGGCAATATACGCATTTTTCCCTACTGTTACAGGAGCGACTAAATTAGAATTACATCCAACAAAAGCATCGTCCCCAACTTTTGTTTTATGTTTATTCGTACCATCATAATTGACCGTAATCGAACCACATCCTAAGTTAACACGGTCGCCAATTTCAGCATCCCCAATATAACTGAGATGTGGGGCTTTACTTCCATTGCCAAAGTTTGATTTTTTAATTTCAACAAAATTTCCTACTTTTACATCATTACCAATGTTCGATTCAGGTCGAATATGAGCAAAAGGTCCAACAGCCACACCTGAACCAATATGACTTTCTCTGACAACCGATTGTTTCACCTCGGTTTTATCACCAATTGTACTCGATAGTATTTCACTATGTGGCCCAATGATACAACCCGAGCCAATTTCACTATTTCCTCGAATCATAGTTCCAGGATAAAGAACAGTATCTTGCCCTATTATAACTTCTTTTTCAATATACGTAGCAGCTGGGTCAATAATCGTGACACCTTGTTTCATCCAAGATTCGTTTATTCTTTGTTTCATGACTTTTTCCGCTTCGGCTAGTGCTACCCTGTCATTAACTCCTAACGTTTCTTCGAATATTGGTGTTTGGTAAGCAACAACATTTTCTCCTGCCTGCTGTAATATTTCAATAACATCTGGTAAATAATACTCTCCTTGAGCATTTTCATTCGTCACTTTTTTTAATGCATTAAAAAGCGCAATATTATCAAAACAATATGTTCCCGTGTTGATTTCTTGAATCTGTTGTTCTTCTTCAGTAGCATCTTTCTGTTCAACTATACGTTCAACGAAGCCATCCTCACTTCTAACAATCCGTCCGTACCCAGTAGGATTCGTTGTACGCGCCGTTAATATTGACACTTTAGCATCTTCTTTTTCATGGAGTTCAAGTAGAGCTTTCATTGTTTCCTTCGTGATTAAAGGGGTATCTCCACATAAAACGAGAGTTGTTCCTTCTTTCCCTTCTAACAACGTTGCGGCTTGCATTACAGCATGCCCAGTTCCTAGTTGTTCCTCTTGAAGTGCATATGTAACACTCTGACCTAACTGGTCTTTCACTTTTTCAGCTCCATGACCAACAATGGTCACAATTTCTGATAAGCCTAATGTAGTAACTTCATCTACAACATGCTGAACCATCGGTTTTCCACATACTGGATGAAGCACCTTGTATAATTGGGATTTCATTCTAGTTCCTTGACCAGCTGCCAGAATTACCGCAAATTTATTGCTCATAATCATCCTCCACTGTTCGTTTTCCCTTACGAATATATCTTAAATATTCATTTATTTCAAGGAAATATTAATCGATTAGGTTTTACATATGTACATATTTTCGTTTTCAAAAAAAATAAAATAACGATTTTGCCATTTGTGACAAAATCGTTATTTTTATTAATAGCTTTAAGAAGCACCTGCTTCTTCGAATTCGACTTTTTCTAATTCACCAGCACGCTCATATTCAGCAAGTACGGCTGTTTGAATTTTTTCTCTTGTTTGAGAAGAGATTGGGTGTGCAATATCTCTAAACTCTCCATCTGGAGTACGTTTACTTGGCATTGCTACAAATAACCCATTGTTTCCATCAATTACTCGAATGTCATGAACTACAAACTCATTATCAATCGTAATGGATGCAATTGCACGCATTCTTCCTTCCGTATTAACACGGCGTAGTCTCACATCTGTCACTTCCATGAATGTCACCACCTTTTTTACAATAAATAAATCATACCGTTTTAATTCGCCTAAAAATACAAATCTCCTTCTTATATAAAAGAAAATTCTAACATTTTTATGTTTTTTATTCATTGTTCACAAAATGTTCATATTTATAAGTCATATTAACCGTGGTTTTCCTTTAAAATAATCTTATTTTTATCTTTTCCTACAAAAACTTGTAGCTGTATTAATCCAGACGAAAGAGCTGTCGATTCTTTATCGACAGCTCCCCACTTAGTTTTATAAATGTCTTATTCTTTCACTAGTGCAATGACTTCGATTTCAACAAGGACATCCTTTGGAAGTCTAGCTACTTCAACACATGAACGAGCTGGTTTATGTGTATGAAAATACTCACCATATACTTCATTTAATAACGGAAACTCATCCATATTTTTAATAAACACTGTTGCCTTAACTACACTTTCAAGTGAAGATCCCGCTTCAGCTAATACTGCTTTTAAGTTTTTAAACACTTGGTGTGTTTGTTCTTTAATATCGCCATCAATTAAATGGCCTTCTGCAGTCAATGGAATTTGACCTGAAGAATAAAACATATTGTTAACGATCATCCCTTGACAGTATGGTCCAATTGCTTGTGGTGCTTCATTCGTATGTACGATTTTCATATTGTAATACCTCCATATTTAAAATAAATTCTTCTAAGAAGTTTCCAGGTTCAACGGAAATTTCCTTTTCTTTGACGTCAACTTTTGATAGCCGAGTAATAGAAATATAGTTATCCACTAATCGTTCTTCTTCCCCTTCAGACTCAACGAGTACACCAATACCAATAACGTTAGCTTGAAACTCTACCAGTAAGTCCATCATGCCCCGGACCGTTCCTCCTGCTTTCATAAAATCATCAATAATTAGCACATTCGCTCCAGGCTCAAGGCTTCTTCTTGCAAGTGACATCGTTTGAATCCGTTTTGAGGATCCTGATACATAATTAATACTTACCATTGAACCTTCTGTAACTCGATGGTCTCGTCGAACAATACTTACCGGTACATCTAGATAATGCCCAACAGCATATGCAATAGGAATCCCTTTTGTTGCCACTGTCATGACCGCATCGATTCCTTTTGTTGCAAAAAAAGATGCAAAAAGTCGACCTATTTCATGCATTAACTTAGGATTTCCTAATATATCCATCATATACAAATAACCACCTGGCAAAATCCGATCAGAAACCGCTAGCATTTCACAAAGCTCTTCAATCTTCATTGTAGCTTCTTCTTTATTCACCATAGGGATAAACTTTACTCCCCCACTTGCGCCAGGAATCGTTAATAACGAACCAATGCTTTGAGTTTCAAAAATTTCTTTTATAATCGCTAAATCCTCACTAATTGACGATTTAGCTGATTGATACCGCTCAGAAAAATGTGTTAATGAGATTAATTTATGGGGGTTTTGTAACATAAAATTAGTCATATCAACGAGTCTGCCACTACGTTTTAATTTTTTCATTATACCCTCCAGCAAAATCCGAATATTTATGTGTAATATACCATTTTTATCCGTATTTTATCAAGAGTGTGGATGACTAATCAACCGAACAGCGTATACATCTTTACAAAATCCTCGAAGTCCATTATAAATTCGGTGAACTCTAGACTCTTTTTCAA
This sequence comes from Alkalihalobacillus sp. LMS39, assembly GCF_022812285.1. Classification (NCBI taxonomy): domain Bacteria; kingdom Bacillati; phylum Bacillota; class Bacilli; order Caryophanales; family Bacillaceae; genus Alkalihalobacillus; species Alkalihalobacillus sp. LMS39. Next base: position 56,710 of record NZ_CP093300.1, on the reverse strand, counting down.
CGAGTCCAAACACCGTTGGTCCGCTTCCACTCATCAGAACACCATCGGCACCAAATCGTTTCATTTGAGCTTTTATATGCTCAACTTGTGGGTACAAAGAAAAAGTCACGTCCTCTAAAACATTATGTAGGTTATGACAAATGCTTTTATAATCTTTTTGCTCAATTGCCGCAATCATCTTTTGTGAGTTACAGTGTTGTATTTTGTCTACTTGCACACGTCGATACACATCAGCAGTCGATACACCAATTGGTGGTTTCGCTAAAATAACCCAACAAGGTGGTGGTGAAGCAATAGAATGAATGATTTCCCCTCGTCCAGTGGCAAGAGCTGTTCCTCCATATACACAAAAAGCAACATCCGAACCAATTTCAGTACCAATCGCTGCTAAATCATCAAGAGAAAGGCCTAATTGCCATAAATCATTTAATCCTCTTAATGTGGCAGCGGCATCACTGCTCCCACCAGCAAGTCCTGCAGCGACAGGGATGTGTTTTGAAATATAAATGGAAACACCTTTTTTTATATCATATCGTTTCTTTAGCTTTTCTGCCGCTTGATATGCTAAGTTACGGCTATCATTAGGGACAAACCCCTCTGATACTTCAACGACGATTTTATCCTCTTCTAACTCAAATAAATCAATCCGATCTGCTAGGTCGACTGTTGTCATAATCATTTCTACTTCGTGAAAACCATCTTCACGTTTATGAAGAACATCAAGAGACAGATTTATTTTTGCTGGTGCTTTAACCGAAATTTTCACAAGACCTTCCACCTTTTTATCGTTCCATTTGCTTAGGTTATTTTATCATTAGTTTCCTTTCCATACCAGCCCGTAACAATTGAAAAGAAAAAAAATAAAAAACCGAAGCTTATCGCCTCGGCTGTCGTAACATCATCGTTATTATTGTTGTTGCAGCTGTTTCTCGGCTATTTCAATTGCGCGCTTTACCATATTACCGGCATCACGTGCTCTTATTCCGCCCCAGCCTTCTCTTTGAACTGTATCGTAAAATCCCAGTTCCTTTGCAAGCTCTTCTTTAAAGCGTTCCGACATAACTCCTCGTCTTCTGCTCATAGAAACAACAACCCCTTTTTTGAGATCGTGTTACGACATGTTTAGTATGTGACAGATTACACCACTGTAACAGTCCAATTTATACTAATCTTACCTGACTTAAACACCGACTAATGGATTTTCGTCATCGAACACTGTTAATTCAACAGTTTCCGTTAAGATATCTGCATAGCTGTATGAAACCCGTTCAAACGAGTTTTGTTGCTCGTCCAATTTAATAATAAACACAGACGGGTATGTCTCTTCTAAGAAGCCTGAGCGTTCAATTGTTTTTCTACGACCACCATTGGCCTTAATAGAAATCCGTTTTCCTACGTTTGCGTCTAACTCACGCTTAATTTCAATCAACGTTTTTCCCATTTATACACCCCACCTCACTGTACGTAGAATTATAGCATGTAACAGCGAATTTTGTCAAATAAACTAAGAATTATATCAACAATCTAAGATTTTTGTCAACGACAAAGTTTGTTTTTTCGATTTTTTCTACATCCATGCTATTTATACTTCTAGTATTTCTATATTAAAAGTAAATATGTATAAATTCGTCAGATTTTTCGACATTTTACTTCATTAGCCAATTCCACGCATAAGAGCCATTGATATTCAACAAATCAATGGCTCCCTTTTTTACTCTTCATCATCTTGTAACGGCATTCCTCTACGAAGAAATCCCTTTGTCTCCACTCCACCTATTCCTCGTTCACCCGTTATTGTATTTCGAAGGACCTCCCAAATGCCTACACGGTCCATAAAAGGCGTTAAACTAACTTTTGAAACGAGGTAAACAGGATCAAGAGCATGAATATTAATCCTTTCAGGTGAACTTGCAAAATTTGCCCCTGCTTTAATGATTGATTCAAAATGAGATTGACACGCCCCAGCAAAAATAGCTAAGTCATCTAAGTGTGGAACAACCTTTCTAGCCGATCGAACTGCCTCAGCATAATATTTCGAATGTCGATAAGCTTTTACATCCTTACGTGTGCCTTTCGACTTTATATAGGCATCATGACCGGTAATAACTAAAATGTCCGGTCTTACCATCTTTACAAGAGATTCCATTTGCTCAGGCATTTCTTTTTCTTTAATGTGAACACCGTAAACTGGTATTCCGAGCTTATTATATACTTCAGTACATTTTTGTAAATAACTGCGGTCACCATCAACATGAAGGACACGTCCTCGCATTTCAAAAAATGCGTCATCTGTTGCATACCCAGATGTTGTTTCATATTCACCACGCTGCTTGTGAAGGCGATAATCTTGACGGAAAAGGTGGTAACAGCTTTCCTCACGTTCTTTTTCCTTTTCTCTTCTTACTTTTCTCTCATTTTCAGAAATGAGCACAATGTCATCTAACGGTGCATCAGCCATCAATCTGACAGCTTCACCACTAAGCTCGACGATATCATCATGAATTGCGATTACTCGAAAGAGCAAATCACATTGATAAGATTTACGCCCAACAATATCTCCAATATTCAGCTTCATGGAACACTCCTCCTCACCTGATAAGATATGTGAGAAAGAGGGAAACGGTGCTATTTCTTCAATTTGGAATATAATGTATTACTTAAAAGAGCAAATTCCTCTATCGACAATGTCTCACCTCTTCGACTAGGGTCAATTTGGCATTCTGTTAATATAAGTGATATCTCTTCTTTTTTGTCTCTCCCAAAATGGTGGAGCAAATTATTATAGATCGTCTTCCGACGTTGAGTGAAGGAAGCTCGTACCGTTTCAAAAAAGAATGTTTCATCTTTTAGTTCTACAGGTGGTTGTTCCCTTATCATAAGCTGTAGGACAGCAGAATCCACATTCGGTTGTGGAACAAAAACCGTTTTTGGAACGGTCATTACTGTTTTTGCCGTAGCATAGTATTGTGCTGCTATCGATAATGAGCCATAGTCTTTCGTTCCAGGCTTTGCCGCGATTCGCTCAGCTACTTCTTTCTGAATCATCACGACAATTCCCTGAATCGGAAGTTGTTCTTCCAGCAATTTCATTAAAATCGGTGTCGTTACATAATATGGTAAATTTGCAACAACCATGATTTGTTGCTGCTCTTCAAACTCAGCTTGTATGACTTCATGTACATTTGCTTTCAGTACATCATGATGAATTACTTTCACATTGTTATACGGCGAAAGAGTGTCTGCTAAAACAGGAATTAATCGGTTATCGATTTCAAAGGCCACAACTTTTTTTGCTTTTTTCGCCAGTTGTTCCGTTAATGCACCAATACCAGGTCCTATTTCAATGACACCTGTCTCTGACTGAACGTTTGCCGCACTTACAATATTATGTAATATATTTAAGTCAATTAAGAAGTTTTGTCCAAGGCTTTTTTTAAATGAAAAATTATATTTTTCTAATATCGCCCTTGTTCGAAGTGGTGTTGCAATATCTTTATTCATTTTGTTCCTCCAATAAAATTTCTTTCACGTTGTCAACAAACTCTTGTTCTGTAATTTGAAACATCGTCAATCTTTTATATAGTTGTTTCCCGTTGGCATAACCAATATTAAGTTTTTTCCCTAGTTTTTCACGACGTTTTCTTGCCATATCACCACTTGTTAACCCTGCTTGAACATAATCTTCCCAAGTAATGACTTGTTTAGGTTCTACCATCTCTTGTTTCACTTCCGCTAATGCTTTTCGAATTACTTCTGGAGATGCATTTTCAACACCTAAATCATTTCCATTTTTCGATAATGCCTCTTCCTTTTGAATAAAAGCATGCTTACATCCAGGCACATGTTGACTAACTATTTTTCGAATACGTTCGCCAGGATAATCAGGATCTGTAAAAATAATAACCCCTCTACGCTCCTGAGCAAGCTCAATACGCTTCAAAACAGCTTCTCCAATAGCTGAGCCATTCGTTTCAATTGTATCAGCTTCTACGGCTCTTTTTATGGCTACAGAGTCATCACGGCCTTCTACAACAATCACTTCTTTTATTTTCATCATTAAAGCCTCCACTAAAAAAACATCTGAAACTTTTCTTTCTCTATTGTCGTCTAATCATTAGAAAAAGAAAACCATTTGTTACTATTTTCGTAAAAACCAAAAAGAAAAAGCACAGAGTTAACCTCTGTGCAATAAAGCCATTAATCTAAAATTGTGACCTTAACTGTACGAACACCCCAACGTTGCGCTTCTGAACGTGAAGGGACATGAACGTCAATTTTATTGCCGACAATATTACCACCTGTATCACCAGCAATCGCTTCACCATAACCTTCTACATGCACTCGTGAACCGAGTGGTATCACGCTTGGATCAACAGCGATCACTTTTTTATTACGGTTCTTATTTAGGTCAATACCTGTAGCTGTAATCCCGCTACATCCTGAGCAATTTGCTGTATAAGCTGTTGCCGTAACCGTAATCGTTGTACCTTCACCTCCACTAGAAGATGAAGATGGAGATGAAGATGATGACGAAGGCGAAGAACTCCTACTTACAGGGGCTGGGGGTTGTTTATTTCCAACAGCGACGATTCGATCTTTACTATCTCGAACATTTTCTGTTTTCACAAGCTCCCTAGAAACTTCTTCCCCATTTTCAATAATGACTTCATAATGTTTCTTCACAAGTCCTTCTTGACCTGACTCAACGACATTTTCTTTCCCTTTATCAAGTGAATCGTCTTTTCTTGTTACAGTCGCAAAGGCAATCTTCTCTTCCACTACATCGGTGACCTTTTCTACGCGAATAACATCCACTTTCGTTTCTTTATCCAACAGCTCATCTTTGGCTGGTTCAACTCGGTCTAGCTCACCTAGGGCTATATTTTCTTTCTCTAAAAAGTCAGCGACAGTAGTCGAAGTTGTCCAAATCTCTTGTTGTTCTCCATCACTAATGAGTTGCACCAAAAATGCAGATTCATATGAGACATTCATATCTGGAGTAATTTCTGTATCTAGACTAGGATTAATTGCATCGTGTTCTTTTACATCAATAGCTAATTCCTCAAAGAGTTCATTCACTGAATCAGCTGTTGTCCATACTGTTTGTAAATCATCATTAACAGTAAGGGTCACAAGTTTTGCCTTTTTCCACTCCACTTCCATATTGCTTGAAATGGCTGTTTCTAATGATGGGGTAATTTTATCGTGTTCATTCATTTCCCATTCGTTTTCAGCCAATAACTCAGCAACAGTTGAAGCATGAGTTGTTAAAATAGTTTCTTCTCCGTCGATGTTCATTGTCACCATTGCTTTCGAAGTTTCATAAACTACTAGAGACACTACAAGCATAACAACTAATAAACTGGCGGAAGTAATGGATAACTTTTTCTTATTTTTGAAAAAAGAAAGAAGTTTATTTGTCCTACTGGGTTCCATGTTAACTATTCACCCTCCTCAAGGTACGAATTATAAACACTTCACCTCACTTTGTCAAGCCAATTGATTTTGGTTTTTTGGCTTGACTATTATTATCGCTAAGGTTTCTAAAAAAAGAAACAAAAACTTATCGACAAGTCCAATCTATGCATATGTTCTAGTATGTAGAACCTTTTCGAATAAAAAGAAAATGAGACAAGCTCTATTAAAATTTGACAAGATTCTCTATCAAGAAATGCCAAATAATTTTTTTGCATTCGCTGTAGTGATCTCAGCGATTTCTTCTACAGATATTCCTCTTAATTCGGCAATTTGTTCTGCAACGAGTTTTACATAAGCAGGTTCATTTCGTTTTCCACGGTACGGATGAGGAGCTAAATAGGGACAATCTGTTTCAATAAGCAATTTATCGATTGGAATTTGTTTTGCAACTTCTTTTGGTTTTTTTGCATTTTTGAACGTTACTGGGCCTCCAAAGGAAATATGGAAATTCATCTGTAAACATTGCTTTGCCGTTTCTAAACTCCCACTAAAACAATGCATTATGCCACCAACTTCTTGCGCATTTTCTTCTTTCAAAATCGTCACAATATCTTCACTTGCTTCACGATTGTGAATAATAATTGGCAATTTCACTTTTTTCGCTAATTGAATTTGTTTTCGGAATACTTCTTTTTGTACATCTTTAGGAGATTTATCCCAATGGTAATCTAAGCCCATTTCCCCTAGAGCAACGACTTTCGGATGAGAGGATAACTGTTCAAGCCATTTTAAATAATCGTCATTAAAGTCTATTGCATCAACCGGGTGCCAGCCAACAGCAGCATAAAGCCAGTCATAGTTTTCAACTAGTTCTAAAGCTCGGTTTATCGTAATTTCATCAAAACCAACAACAACCATATGATGTACGCCTGCATCCTTTGCCCGTTCGATAACAGTGATAATATCCTCTTGAAATTGGTCTGCATTTAAATGTACATGTGTATCAAATAACATTGGAATCCCTCTTTCTGTTAGGAAAACGTGAGAGCATCATCGCTCTCACGTTTTCTTCCAGTATTACTTCACTTTTGCCCCATTTGGCAAGTTTTGTTCGACAGTCGCTAGTGTTAATTCATCGCCACTTGAACCCGCTAAAATCATTCCTTGTGATAACTCTCCACGTAATGTAATCGGCTTTAAATTTGTAACACAAATTACTTTTTTCCCAATCAGATCTTCAGGTTTATAGTATTTTGCAATCCCTGAAACGACTTGTCTTTTTTCATATCCTAAATCCAATTGAATTTTTAATAATTTATTTGCCTTTTTAACTGGTTCAGCATGAATCACTTCAGCAACCCTTAAATCAACACTCATAAACTCATCAATTGTAATTTCTGGACTTTGTTCAACTTCTTCTACAACTTCTTTTTTTACTTTCTCTTCTGTTTTTACAGTACTACCCATTTTTTCAACGATATATGCCGTTTCTTCTTTTGCATCTAGTCGAGGGAAAATAGGCTCACCTTTCTTCACTGTTGTTCCACCTTCTATGAAACCAAATGTTTTTAATGTATCCCATGTTTGCAAAGAAGCATCTAAGCCTAGTTGTTCCCACATTTTTGCTGGGGCTTCGGTCATAAATGGCTGAATCATAATTGAGATATGGCGCAATGATTCGGCTAAATGATACATGACAGCACCAAGCTGTTCTTTATTTGACTCCTCTTTCGCAAGTACCCATGGTTGTGTTTCATCAATATATTTATTCGTTCGGCTGACAAGCTGCCAAATGGCTGTTAACGCAACAGAAAACTCCATATCTTCCATTGCATTTTCAACTTTTGTTACTGTGGATTGAACAAGGTCAACAAGTTGACTATCAAACGGCGTACCATCCTTTTGATATACTGGCAATTGCCCATCAAAATATTTTACTACCATGGCTACTGTTCGGTTAAGTAAGTTTCCTAAATCATTTGCTAAATCATAATTGATCCGCTCAATGAATCCTTCTGGAGTGAATACACCATCTGAACCAAAAGGAACTTCTCGTAATAAATAATAACGAAGAGCATCCAAGCCATAGCGGTCAATTAATGGAACGGGGTCAACAACATTCCCTTTTGACTTTGACATTTTTCCATCTTTCATAAGTAACCAACCATGACCAAAGACCTTTTTCGGTAAAGGTAAATCTAATGCCATCAGCATAATAGGCCAATAAATCGTATGGAAACGAACAATTTCTTTTCCAACTAAGTGTACATCAGCTGGCCAATACTTTTTATACTTCTCATCGTTTTCTGTTCCATATCCTAAAGCAGTAATATAGTTGGATAAAGCATCGATCCAAACATAAACGACATGTTTAGGATTACTAGGTATTTTAACGCCCCACTCAAACGAAGTTCTAGACACTGCTAAATCTTCTAGTCCTGGCTTAATAAAGTTATTAATCATTTCATTTCGCCTTGATTCTGGTTGGATAAAATGCGGGTTTTGCTCGTAATATTCTAATAATCTGTCTGCATACTTACTCATTCTAAAGAAATAGGACTGCTCTCTTACTTTTTCTACAGGATGACCACTATCTGGACTTTGTCCCCCGATAATATTACCATCCTCATCTTTAATAGGATTATCTAATTGTCGCTCCGTATAATACGTTTCATCAGGAACAGAGTACCACCCTTCATATTCATCAAGATAAATATCTCCATTTTCAACGAGCTTTTCGAAAATTTGTTCGACTACTTTTTTATGTCTTTCTTCTGTAGTTCGAATAAAGTCATCATAAGAAATATCAAGCTTTTTCCAAAGGTTTTGAATGCCACTCACAATGTCATCGACAAATTGTTGCGGGGTTACCCCTTTTTCTTTTGCTTTCCTTTCAATTTTTTGACCATGTTCATCTGTCCCGGTTAAATACATAACATCATACCCACGTAATCTTTTATATCTCGCCATAGCATCACCTGCTACCGTTGTGTAAGCATGACCAATATGCAGTTTGTCACTAGGGTAATAAATTGGGGTTGTTAAATAAAACGTTTTATTTTCATTCATTTTTATTCCTCCTTTAATTTTGACTTTTATACAACAAAAAAACTCTCATCCAGCAAGGGACGAGAGAATCTCACGCGGTACCACCCTATTTTCTGTTATTTTCACAAATAACAGCTTATAGTCAAAGACTTCTATTAACGCTAGATCACGTTGCCCCCTTATTGAACCCAACTCGAAAGCAATTCCTCAAAGGACCATATTCCAATAACACCTTATACTGGTTTGCAGCTACCCCAGCTCTCTACAATAAGGAAATTAATGTACTCATCCCATCATCGGATATTCAGTATGTAAACTATTTCAATCATTCCACATCTTTACCAAAAATATACCGAATCTCACTAGCTAATGTCAAGCAAAGAGACACACTCGACAATCATTCGACAATTCGACAAAAATAAAACATGAAATTTGTCGAATATTATTTTAAAAAACATGTTTCATTTCCAATAAACTAGGGTAATAAGTATGTAAGCTTTTAGCAACTTTTCCTAGTTCATGGATTATCCTTAGAAAGGACTTGATTATACTACAGTAAATTTTACTTATTTAATAACCTTTTTCGAAAAATTATTCAAAATCGTAACTAAATTGCCAAAAAAATAAATTGACTTGTTTTGGAAACATTGGTATTCTTAGTTTGTAAGAAAAATTTGTCGAAAATTGACGCAACATCAAATAAAAATGCGTTTTATCTTTGGGAGGAGAAAACATTATGAAATCTACAGGTATTGTACGTAAAGTTGACGAGTTAGGCCGCGTTGTTATTCCAATCGAGTTACGTCGTACTCTTGACATCGCCGAGAAAGATGCTTTAGAAATTTATGTTGATAACGATCGTATTATTTTAAAGAAATATAAACCAAATATGACATGTCAAATTACTGGCGAGGTATCAGACGACAACTTATCCCTTGCTCAAGGTAAAATTATTTTAAGTCCACAAGGCGCACAAGAAATTATTAACGAACTTCAATCTTTTGTAGAAAAATCGTCTAAATAATGGTAAAGGAAGGTCATCAGCTTGATGGCCTTCCTTTTTTTTATGTATGATAAACAGCGTACACTTCCCGCTTTGGTACATTTCGTTCCTTTGCAACTTGTTTAATCGCTTCTTTTGTACTCAAATGAAGCGACACATAATGGTTAACATGTTGTTCAATGGTAAGGTTTGACCACCAGGAATCCTGCTCTTCTTTCGCGTCTGATAAATTCCCTTCAACTATAAAACAAAATTCCCCTTTGATTGTTCCTACTTCACACCACTGAATGACTTCTTCCATCGTCCCTCTGATAATTTCCTCATATTTTTTCGTTAACTCTCGACAAACTACGATATTTCGGTTACCGAACACATCTCTCATACTATGGAGTGTTTCCTTTAAGCGATGTGGGGCCTCATAAAAGATAATCGGTACTGCTATGTCTTTTAATGTTTCAAATTCCGCTTGCTTTTGCTTTTTTTGCCGTTCCACAAACCCATAATATAGAAAATGGTTCGTTGGAAAACCTGAGGCAATAAAAGAAGTAATGGCCGCATTTGCTCCAGGCAAAGGAATCACCGCAATGTTTTCTTTAATGCAATCTCGGACTAACTCATATCCTGGATCTGATATGGCTGGTGTTCCGGCATCACTTACAAGAGCCACCTTTGCTCCTTGTTTGATTTGTGAAATAATATTTTCACCACTCGCCTCTTTATTATGTTCATGATAGCTGATTAATTTTGTTTGAATTTCAAAATGGTTTAATAATTTTATCGTTTGTCTCGTGTCCTCTGCAGCGATGACATCTGCTTCTTTTAAAATACGAATCCCCCGAAATGTCATATCTTCTAAATTCCCAATTGGCGTCGGCACTAAATACAATACGCCTCCATGCTTATCCATTTTATAGCTTTGTTGCTGCCACAATGTCACTCACCTTCCTTTTCACTCGCTTTAATACCATACCATTGTTTAAACTGCTCTGTATATTGTTGGTTAGAGTCGTATACAAAAATGGGCGGTTCACATTTTATCCCTTTTTGGCCATCCTTAATACCTTCAACTAATACAATATTTGCATCTTTATCGTTTTTAGGATGAACAAATTGAATTCGTTTCGGCTCAATCCGATTTGATTTCATGACTGTAATGATTTCACCAAGTCGCTCAGGACGGTGGACAAGTGCTACTTTGCCTTTTTGTTTGACGAGTCGACTACTCTCTTGAATGACATCTTCTAATGTGCAAAACAACTCATGCCTTGCTATGGCAAAATGTTTATTTTGATTATAGTCTGTTTCATTGTTCACTTCAAAGTATGGGGGATTACAAGTAACTACATCATATTCTCCCCCTTTAATGTCCTGTGGAAGTTCTTTTATATCCGCATGCAGAATATTAATTTGATGTTCTAATTTGTTAAGATGTACACTTTGAATGGCCATGTTAAACAATGTTTCCTGAATTTCCACTCCGATAATACTTGCTTTTGATCGCTCACTTAACAACAAGGGAATGACCGCATTACCCGTACATAAGTCAATCATTTTTCCTTTTTGTATCGGAACGGATACAAACCTAGCTAGTAATACAGCATCCATCGAAAATGAAAAAACATTTGAACTTTGTACTATTTTTAGTTTTCCATATGGAAGATAATCCACTCTTTCCATTTTTTTCTCCTTTTTTGTATCTCGTTATATAAAAAAATACGGCCTTTCAAAAAGAAAGACCGTTTTATTTTTGATTAAGAAATGAAAGGCAAAATAGACAATCTCCGTCCGAACGGATGCTTCCATAATGAGTATTACAAATATGAAACCCTTCTTGGTACAATCTCGCTAAGTTATCATATCCTTCACCTAAAATGAGCTTTTGTCGGTCTTTGTCTTCGGCTATTTCTGTTGTCTTCTTTTTTTCAACAGGCTCGTCTAATCGTTTTCTTAAATTATCATTTTCTACTTTTAAATAATGATTTTCTTCGATTAGTGATGCCAATTGTTCCTTTAATTCTTTTAAATCCCGGTGCAATGCACCAATTCTTTCTTCAATATGACTAACTTGAGAAAAAATTTCTTGTTTACCCACGATAAGCCCACCTCATTATTCTGTGGTTTGCGTCGGAACTGCTCCTTTGTCTATTAGCTCTTGTAGTGAATATTCCAAAACACGTTCTTGTTCAAAAACGTCGACTTGAACTAAACTTTCTAATATATTCAAGCCAACAACTCGACCACGACCATCCGGTGTTGCAATTTCTTTCCCAATATCAGGTAAAGCTTGTTTAGCTGATTCATAATGGTCATTTTCATATTTTAAACAGCACATGAGTCTGCCGCAAAGTCCTGAAATCTTTGCTGGATTTAATGATAAATTTTGGTCTTTTGCCATTTTAATAGAGACTGGTTCAAAGTCTCCTAGGAAAGAGGAGCAACATAAAATACGGCCACAAGGTCCTATTCCACCAAGCATTTTTGCTTCGTCACGAACACCAATTTGACGGAGCTCAATTCTCGTTCTGAAAATGGCAGCCAAATCTTTTACTAATTCACGGAAATCAATTCGACCATCCGCGGTAAAGTAAAACAACACTTTATTTCTGTCAAACGTATATTCCACGTCGACTAATTTCATATCAAGGTTATGTTCATTTATTTTTTCGATACACAACCGAAAGGCATCTTTGGCTGCCTGTTTATTTTCCTCTACTATTACTTTATCCTTTGTTTCAGCAATGCGAATGACTTGTTTTAATGGCAAGACTACATCTTGATCACTAACTTCTTTTTTCTCAATCACCACTTTACCGTACTCAATCCCTCGTGATGTTTCGACAATCACCCACTCGCCTTTTGGTAACTCGAGTTCACCAGGAGAAAAGTAATAGATTTTCCCTGCTTTTTTAAATCGAACACCTACGACGTGATGCAAAGTATTATCCCTCCTGTAACTTAAACAACAGTTTTTCCATTAACAGCTGTGGATTCACATTAGCATGTAAATGTCGCTTTGCTTCAAATATCGCCGTCATTTGCCTTTGAAGTTTATCTTGCGACGTATACAATGCCTGTTGCTCAAGTCGTTCTACTTGGTCAACAAATACACACTCAGCTTTGTTATCCATTTGCATATATAATAAATCTCTGTACCATAAGAGCAATAATTCTATCCCTAGGTCCCCTTGTTCTTTTCCTTGAAAAAGAGGCAGCCATTTTTCTTGCAATGTAAATAAAACATGGTGAGGTCGTGAATGTACCTCTTCCGTTAATTGTAACACTACATTTCGTGCTTGTACAATCCAGTCATCTTGAGAAAGTTTTTCAGCTTCGGAAATATTTGTTGTAATTGTCCCTAAACAAACGGCCATCGCTCTCGTCATCCCACTTTCAACAAGTTGCTCCACATATTGGTCACGCTTTAGCGGTGCAAATGTTAAAACTTGACTTCTTGACAAAACAGTTCGTAGAATTTGGTGGATGTTTTCCGTAAGCAAAATAGCAATAGTAGGAGAGTTTGGTTCCTCTAAAAACTTTAGTAAACTATTTGCTGCACTAGCTGTCATTTTATCAGCGTGTTCAACAATATATATTTTTTGTTTTGATTCAACACCACGATAAGAAAACTCTTTTTGTAAATGTTCCACTTGTTGTTTTTTTATAGATTGGCCGTCCGGAGAGATAAGATGAACATCTGGGTGGTTTTTACTTGTTATTCTTTTACAATCAGAACAGTGTTGACATGGTTCAACGCTTGTCCGCTCTTTACAAAAGTAGCTCTTCGCTAATTGAAAAGCTACTTCTTTTTTTCCTGTTCCTCTTGCACCTTCAAAAATATAAGCATGGGCTAGTCGGTCTCTATGAATACTATTCGTTAACATTTTAACAACTTTTTCTTGAGTTTGTTCGAGTGTTTTCCAGCTCATTATACTACCTTCTTCTTACTTAAAATTGTTCAAACTGCTCAACTGGAAGAACAAAAACCGTAGCTCCACCAACCTGAACTTCTACAGGATACGGTACATAGGAATCTGCATTCCCACCCATCGGTGAAATCGGAGCAACTAATTGTTCTCTACTTTTACAATTCTCTTTGATAATTTGTAATACTTCTTCTACATGCTCGTCTTCTGTACCGATTAAAAACGTACTATTTCCCGCCTTTAAAAATCCACCTGTACTTGCTAATTTTGTCGCGCGAAAATTTGTATGAATTAAGGCCTCTGATAAACGATTACTGTCTTTATCCTGAACTACAGCAATAATTAACTTCATCTTCATCTCTCCTTATTGTCCACTATTATCATGCAAATTGAAGCTTATTGCAAGATTCGATTTGCAATTGCTGCCATCGCCTCTTTAAAAACTTCGTCCACCGGTTGATTGGCATTAATGACAATAATCCGGTCCTTATATTGATTCACCACTTGCTCATATCCTTTTCTTACTTTGTCATGAAATGAATTTGCTTCTAAATCCAATCGATTGATTTCACGATTTGCATCTTTTGAAATCCGTTTAAGTCCTTCATTCGGGTCAATATCGAAAAATAAAGTCAGGTCTGGCATATACCCTTCAATGGCAAATTCATTAATGCTCATTACTTCATTTATTCCTATACCCCTAGCTACGCCTTGATAAGCTAAACTACTATCAATAAATCGGTCACACAATACAACATAGCCGTCATTTATGGCTGGGATGACTTTTTCAACTAAGTGCTGTCTTCTTGCTGCGGCATAAAGCAAGGCTTCTGTTCTGGCATCCATTGCTGTATTTTCCTTATCTAAAATAACAGAGCGTATAGCTTCAGCAATTTTTATTCCACCGGGTTCTCGTGTTACGATTGTTTTAATCCCTTGATATTGTAATTGGTCAGCTACTTTTTTTAATATGGTTGTTTTTCCTGCTCCTTCTCCGCCCTCAATAGTAATAAAAATACCTTTGCTCATGTTTGCTCCTCGTTTCTATACAGTTCACTAAATATTTGAAGTTCACGTTGTTCATTGCAAAAACCTTGAAAAGTTACATTATTGTTTTGTAGATGTTTTATCCTATTTACTATTTCTTGTGTAATGATTTCACCCTTTAATAATATAGGTATGCCTGGAGGGTATGGAATGACATCCTCCCCCGCAATTTTACCTGCTGCCTCATCTATTGAAATACTTGCTCGTTTCCATCCCTCTAATTGCTCCCATGGAATGTGAAGGTTGCTTATCTGTGCTTCTGCTAATTTCACTTTTTTATGTTTTTCTCGGTCGTTAACCTGATATGGTGCAAGAATTTGCTTTATCGTGTCCGCTATCTCTTTTGCATTTTTTAGGGGAGCCAATGGTAAAACAAAAAGAAGTTGAGAATCATTTGCTAATTCGGTATATATCCCTGCTTGCTCCAATCGCTGTTGTATCGATACCCCACTTTTTTCACATCTCGTTTCTACTGTAATTTTTAGTGGGTCCATTTGCAAGTGTGGGTCATTTGAATTTACTACTTCAAGTTGTGGTATCGTTTGAAGTTCTGTCTTAAATTCTATAATAGAAAGAACAATCTCTTCGATCATTTCTTCTGTTACACTTTCACAATATGCCCTTGCTAAATCTAGTGATGCCATAATGGGATACGATGGACTACTAGACTGGAGCATAGAAAGATACATTTGAATTCGACTTGGATTAACGCGCTCACTATTTATATGAAGATAGGACCCCATCGTCATAGCAGGTAATGTTTTATGTGCGGATTGTACAACGACGTCAGCTCCCCATTGAAGACACGATGTCGGGAATGGTTGTCCTAAATGAAAGTGGGCACCATGAGCTTCATCAACAAGTACGATAAGCCCTCTTTCATGAGCGTACGAAATAATCTCACTTATATCAAGAGTAACACCAAAGTAATTAGGACTTGTGACAATCAATGTTTTTGCTGACGGGTATTTTTCAACCGCTTCCTTCACCATTTCTAATGATAACCCAGTCGCCATATTCAACTGTTCATCATACATCGGTGTTAAAAAGATAGGATTTGCATTGGCCATTCGAATTCCATGAAAAATGGATTTATGACTATTTCTTTGTACTAAAACGTCATCATGTTTTCCGCATGCCGCTAAAATCATAGCTAAGTTACCAACCGTAGAGCCATTTACTAAAAAATAAGAATGCTTTACACCGTATAAAGAGGCACATAACTGTTGTGCTTCTTGTATGACACTAGATGGATCATGAAGATCATCTAATCCCGAAAGTTCAGTTACATCAAGTTGTAATAAAGGCATAAAGCTTTTTATCGCTTCTTCATAAAAAACATGCCCATTCTTATGGCCCGGTACGTGAAATGATGCTACCGTTTGTTGACTATGTGTTATTAATCTATTATATAAAGGAATTTCTACCATAATGATTCCTTTCTGTTCGTTTACTCTCTATTATAAATGATTTTTCTAGTCGGATGATAGAAAAAAAAAGAACAAGCATGTTGTCTTGTTCTTTTTTATCCACTCTTTGGTATTTTAATTATCCTTAATTTTTCCAAACAATATTTGTAGTATTCCTCATGAGGTTCCGTTTCTACCATTTTTCTTTCACAGCTAGAACAAATAAAATGACTAAACAAATGAATACCATTATGATGGGATTGATTACAGACAATGCAATTTTCTAATCTTAATGAAGTAGTTTGTGCTAATGGTTTCACACTTTTCACCTCCACTACTCATTCATTACCGAAAATATGAAAATCTATACTTATTTACTAACTTCATATTTTAATTCCTATGTTGTTTAACTATATGTGTTTATCATGGATAGTGTGTCTGTCTATATAACAAAAGTTTCATATTATCTGAGATTGCGGCAGGGAGATGTGGAATGTGGGGGCTGCGGCTTTCAAGCAAGGCGAGGACTAATGGACATTTGTACCGCTATTTTACGAAAAAGGGCTGTTTTCAAAATGCTATCGGACATCTGTTCCGTTATTTGCCCTGAACGGGCACCAATACCCCCTCTTTTTGCTGATGTAACGGAACAGATGTCCAATACGAATGGGAAAAGGCTTGTTTCCTATAAAATAGCGGAACAAATGTCCGAACAAAAAAACACATGACGTCTTTTGACATCATGTGTTTTTCATTGGCTTAGCAACGTCCTACTCTCACAGGGGGAAGCCCCCAACTACCATCGGCGCTGATGAGCTTAACTTCCGTGTTCGGCATGGGAACGGGTGTGACCTCATCGCTATCGTCACTAAACCTATTGAGTTCATCTAATGATTCCCTCAAAACTAGATAGTGTGTGTATTGAATTATGTCAAAAAGACTTCGCCTTTTTTAAATCTTGGATAAGTCCTCGACCGATTAGTATCTCTCAGCTCCACATGTCGCCATGCTTCCACCCGAGACCTATCAACCTCATCATCTCTAAGGGGTCTTACTGGATTAACTCCATGGGAAATCTCATCTTGAGGGGGGCTTCACGCTTAGATGCTTTCAGCGCTTATCCCGTCCACACGTAGCTACCCAGCTATGCTCCTGGCGGAACAACTGGTACACCAGCGGTGTGTCCATCCCGGTCCTCTCGTACTAAGGACAGCTCCTCTCAAATTTCCTGCGCCCGCGACGGATAGGGACCGAACTGTCTCACGACGTTCTGAACCCAGCTCGCGTACCGCTTTAATGGGCGAACAGCCCAACCCTTGGGACCTACTTCAGCCCCAGGATGCGATGAGCCGACATCGAGGTGCCAAACCTCCCCGTCGATGTGGACTCTTGGGGGAGATAAGCCTGTTATCCCCAGGGTAGCTTTTATCCGTTGAGCGATGGCCCTTCCATGCGGAACCACCGGATCACTAAGCCCGACTTTCGTCCCTGCTCGACTTGTAGGTCTCGCAGTCAAGCTCCCTTATGCCTTTGCACTCTTCGAATGATTTCCAACCATTCTGAGGGAACCTTTGGGCGCCTCCGTTACTGTTTAGGAGGCGACCGCCCCAGTCAAACTGCCCACCTGACACTGTCCCGAAACCGGATTACGGTCTGCGGTTAGAATTTCAATACAGTCAGGGTAGTATCCCACCGACGCCTCCACCGAAGCTGGCGCTCCGGCTTCAAAGGCTCCTACCTATCCTGTACAAACTGTACCAAAATCCAATATCAAGCTACAGTAAAGCTCCATGGGGTCTTTCCGTCCTGTCGCGGGTAACCTGCATCTTCACAGGTAATATAATTTCACCGGGTCTCTCGTTGAGACAGTATCCAAATCGTTACACCATTCGTGCGGGTCGGAACTTACCCGACAAGGAATTTCGCTACCTTAGGACCGTTATAGTTACGGCCGCCGTTTACTGGGGCTTCGATTCAAAGCTTCGCCTTGCGGCTAACCTCTCCTCTTAACCTTCCAGCACCGGGCAGGTGTCAGCCCCTATACTTCGCCTTGCGGCTTCGCAGAGACCTGTGTTTTTGCTAAACAGTCGCTTGGATCTATTCACTGCGGCTCTCTCGGGCTTGCACCCTAACAGAGCACCCCTTCTCCCGAAGTTACGGGGTCATTTTGCCGAGTTCCTTAACGAGAGTTCTCCCGAGCGTCTTAGAATTCTCTTCTCGCCTACCTGTGTCGGTTTACGGTACGGGCACCTCTCACCTCGCTAGAGGCTTTTCTTGGCAGTGGAGGATCGGGAACTTCGCTACTAAATTTCGCTCGCTATCACAGCTCAGCCTTAATGACAAGCGGATTTGCCTACTTGTCAGCCTACCTGCTTAGACGCACATATCCATCAGTGCGCTTACCCTACCTTCCTGCGTCCCCCCATTGCTCAAACGGTGAGGAGGTGGTACAGGAATTTCAACCTGTTGTCCATCGCCTACGCCTTTCGGCCTCGGCTTAGGTCCCGACTTACCCTGAGCGGACGAGCCTTCCTCAGGAAACCTTGGGCTTTCGACGGAGGGGATTCTCACCCCTCTTTTCGCTACTCATACCGGCATTCTCACTTCTACGCGCTCCACCAGTCCTCTCGGTCTGACTTCACTGCACGCAGAACGCTCCCCTACCACTGTCCGTTAGGACAATCCATAGCTTCGGTGATACGTTTAGCCCCGGTACATTTTCGGCGCAGAGTCACTCGACCAGTGAGCTATTACGCACTCTTTAAATGGTGGCTGCTTCTAAGCCAACATCCTGGTTGTCTGTGCAACTCCACATCCTTTTCCACTTAACGTATACTTTGGGACCTTAGCTGATGGTCTGGGCTGTTTCCCTCTTGACTACGGATCTTAGCACTCGCAGTCTGACTCCCGAGGATAAGTATTTGGCATTCGGAGTTTGACTGAATTCGGTAATCCTGTGGGGACCCCTAGTCCAATCAGTGCTCTACCTCCAATACTCTCACCTCGAGGCTAGCCCTAAAGCTATTTCGGGGAGAACCAGCTATCTCCGAGTTCGATTGGCATTTCACCCCTACCCACACCTCATCCCCGCGTTTTTCAACACGCGTGGGTTCGGGCCTCCATTCAGTGTTACCTGAACTTCACCCTGGACATGGGTAGATCACACGGTTTCGGGTCTACGACCACGTACTATGGCAATGTATTCATTGCCAACACGCCCTATTCAGACTCGCTTTCGCTGCGGCTCCGCCTCATCAGCTTAACCTTGCACGTAATCGTAACTCGCCGGTTCATTCTACAAAAGGCACGCCATCACCCGTAAATGGGCTCTGACTACTTGTAGGCACACGGTTTCAGGATCTCTTTCACTCCCCTCCCGGGGTGCTTTTCACCTTTCCCTCACGGTACTGGTTCACTATCGGTCACTAGGGAGTATTTAGCCTTGGGAGATGGTCCTCCCGGATTCCGACGGGGTTTCACGTGTCCCGCCGTACTCAGGATCCACTCTGGAGAGAACGAAGTTTTGATTACAGGGCTGTTACCTTCTGTGGCCAATCTTTCCAGATCGATTCATCTACTTCATTCTTTTCTTACTCCGTATAGAGTGTCCTACAACCCCAAGAAGCAAGCTTCTTGGTTTGGGCTGTTTCCGTTTCGCTCGCCGCTACTCAGGAAATCGCATTTGCTTTCTCTTCCTCTGGGTACTTAGATGTTTCAGTTCCCCAGGTCTGCCTTCTCATACCCTATAGATTCAGGTATGGATACCATCCCATTACGGATGGTGGGTTCCCCCATTCGGAAATCTCCGGATCAAAGCTTACTTACAGCTCCCCGAAGCATATCGGTGTTCGTCCCGTCCTTCGTCGGCTCCTAGTGCCAAGGCATCCACCGTGCGCCCTTTCTAACTTAACCATCGGCGCCTGATAAGCTTGGAATACTCCTTGCTTCTCAGTCGCCTTTTCTCGTCATTTGAAAAATGACTAGTTAAAAGGCGGTATGAAGAATTCTTGACTTCTCGGTTGTCGCCATTACATCGTAATGACGATCCGATAAAATTCAATACATATACACTATCTAGTTTTCAAAGAACCATCGTCGAAAGAATTACTTTCGACTTGAAGGATAACTCCTTCAAAACTGAACAAAGCTACCAATTTCATTTACATCATGAAATTCCTCTTGATTTCCCTTCATGCTGCTTTGCGACGAGGAAGCTTACTTCGAAGCATGACTCGTAGACGCAGGAGCACAATGGTTAATCAACAGTGTTAGCTCGCTCAAAACTGAACAGGAAAATAAGCACAAGCGTACAATAAAGACATGAATGTCTTTAAATGCATCGACTAGAGTTAAACTCCATAGAAAGGAGGTGATCCAGCCGCACCTTCCGATACGGCTACCTTGTTACGACTTCACCCCAATCATCTGTCCCACCTTAGGCGGCTGGCTCCAAAAGGTTACCCCACCGACTTCGGGTGTTACAAACTCTCGTGGTGTGACGGGCGGTGTGTACAAGGCCCGGGAACGTATTCACCGCGGCATGCTGATCCGCGATTACTAGCGATTCCGGCTTCATGTAGGCGAGTTGCAGCCTACAATCCGAACTGAGAATGGTTTTATGGGATTGGCTCGACCTCGCGGTTTTGCTGCCCTTTGTACCATCCATTGTAGCACGTGTGTAGCCCAGGTCATAAGGGGCATGATGATTTGACGTCATCCCCACCTTCCTCCGGTTTGTCACCGGCAGTCACCTTAGAGTGCCCAACTAAATGCTGGCAACTAAGATCAAGGGTTGCGCTCGTTGCGGGACTTAACCCAACATCTCACGACACGAGCTGACGACAACCATGCACCACCTGTCACTTTGTCCCCCGAAGGGGAACGCCCTATCTCTAGGGTTGTCAAAGGATGTCAAGACCTGGTAAGGTTCTTCGCGTTGCTTCGAATTAAACCACATGCTCCACCGCTTGTGCGGGCCCCCGTCAATTCCTTTGAGTTTCAACCTTGCGGTCGTACTCCCCAGGCGGAGTGCTTACTGTGTTAACTTCGGCACTAAGGGCATCGAAACCCCTAACACCTAGCACTCATCGTTTACGGCGTGGACTACCAGGGTATCTAATCCTGTTTGCTCCCCACGCTTTCGCGCCTCAGCGTCAGTTACAGACCAGAGAGTCGCCTTCGCCACTGGTGTTCCTCCACATATCTACGCATTTCACCGCTACACGTGGAATTCCACTCTCCTCTTCTGTACTCAAGTCTCCCAGTTTCCAATGACCCTCCCCGGTTGAGCCGGGGGCTTTCACATCAGACTTAAAAGACCGCCTGCGCGCGCTTTACGCCCAATAATTCCGGACAACGCTTGCCACCTACGTATTACCGCGGCTGCTGGCACGTAGTTAGCCGTGGCTTTCTGGTTAGGTACCGTCAAGGTGCCACCCTATTTGAATGGCACTTGTTCTTCCCTAACAACAGAGCTTTACAACCCGAAGGCCTTCATCGCTCACGCGGCGTTGCTCCGTCAGACTTTCGTCCATTGCGGAAGATTCCCTACTGCTGCCTCCCGTAGGAGTCTGGGCCGTGTCTCAGTCCCAGTGTGGCCGATCACCCTCTCAGGTCGGCTACGCATCGTTGCCTTGGTAAGCCGTTACCTTACCAACTAGCTAATGCGCCGCGGGCCCATCCTGTAGTGATAGCCGGAGCCATCTTTTATAATGGAATTATGCAATTCCATTTATTATCCGGTATTAGCACCGATTTCTCGATGTTATCCCAGTCTACAGGGCAGGTTGCCCACGTGTTACTCACCCGTCCGCCGCTAACAATAGGGAGCAAGCTCCCTATTGTCCGCTCGACTTGCATGTATTAGGCACGCCGCCAGCGTTCGTCCTGAGCCAGGATCAAACTCTCCATAAAAGTGTTTGATATAGCTCAAAAATAATTCATTGACGAGATATTGCTATCTCTTTAATTCGCTTGGCTTTTTCTTGTTCAGTTTTCAAAGAGCTATTGCGGTGTCAGACACCCCTTGTCCAACAGCGACTTGAATATCATATCATTTTCTTTCTATCGTTGTCAACAACTTCTTTAACTTTTTTTATTAAATGTTGTTTATCAGCGACAGGAATTTAATAATACCATGTATACTTCAAACAAGCAACAAAAAAACGCGTGGTAATTAAAGGAATTAATCCACGCGTTTTTTCATTATAATATAAATTGTTCAATTGCAATTAATACAAGAATCCCTGGTATGCCTAAAAATCCAGATACTGAAGCTGTTACTGCATTAATGGGAATATGATAGTCAAATAACGAACCAAATGCATTTAAGAAAAATAATAATAATGCACCTATTAGTAATTTAACTGCAGCCTGTCCGACAAAATGTAGTGGTTTGACTGGTGCGCCAACAACCAATAGTAAAAAAATAAGCCCACCTACTAAAGAGACAATTAAAATCGGATCCATTGTTACCATCCACCTCACTCTTTTCTATTACTATACATATATGTTTGTCCCACAAAAAAAGAACGAAAAGGATAAAAACCTTTTCGTTCACATTGTTGTTCCACGTTTTCTTGCTTCTCTCAATAGAAAAAAATATTTCGTTTCAATAATTTTTAAATTCGTCAATACAACTGGTGATGGATCTACACTTTTTCTAACAATGTCCTGCTGTACCATTAAATCATATTTTAATTGCTCCAGTAATTCCAATAACCGATTATCTTCTTTACTTCGGATGTAGCCTTTCTTTTTGAATACCATGCTAGATATAGCCCCCTTTTACAATTCACGTCGACCTTCAATCGCCTTTGACAAGGTTACTTCATCAGCATATTCTAAATCGCCACCTACTGGTAAACCGTGTGCAATTCTTGTCACTTTGATACCTGTTGGTTTGACGAGTCTTGAAATATACATTGCTGTCGCTTCCCCTTCAATATTAGGGTTTGTTGCAATAATAACTTCTTGAATCGTATCATCTTGCAGCCTCTTTAAGAGTTCTGGGATTTTTATATCTTCTGGACCTACACCTTCCATCGGTGAGATAGCACCATGCAACACGTGATATAACCCATAGTATTCTCTCATTTTCTCCATGGCAATCACATCTTTTGCATCTTGGACTACACACACAATAGAACGATCCCGCTTTTGGTCTTCACAAATCCGACATGGATCGGTATCGGTAATATTATGACAAACTGAACAATACGTTAAGTTTCGCTTTGCATTCACTAAAGCTTTTGCAAAATCAAGAACATCGTCTTCTTTCATATCTAATACAAAAAAAGCCAGGCGGCTCGCTGTTTTTGGACCAACTCCTGGCAATCTCATAAATCCTTCAATTAATTTTGCTATCGGTTCAGGATATTGCAACCTGTTACCCTCCTAGAACATTCCTGGAATATTCATGCCTTTTGTAAATTTGCCCATGTCTTGTTCGATTAACTCATCAACTTGTTTTAAGGCTTCATTTGTTGCAGCTAAAATTAAGTCTTGTAGCATATCCACATCATCAGGGTCAATGACCTCTTCTGAAATTTTCACATCGACAATTCGCTTATCTCCCGTTGCAACAACCGTTACCATGCCGCCGCCTGCTGTTGCTTCTACTGTTTTTTCCTTAAGTTCTTCCTGTGCCTTTGCCATTTGCTTTTGCATTTTTTGCATTTGTTTCATCATTTGTCCCATGTTCTTCATCTTTCTTCGCCTCCAATATTATTATCTCATTCAATGATTTCTATTAAATCAGAACCAACTAATTTTATCGCTTCATCTACCATAGGGTCTTCTTGTTTTTCTTCGCTTTCACCTCGTTGCTCGCGAACAAATTCCTCTTTTATCTTATCCCACTGATGGACTAATAACGATAATAACTGTGTAGGTTGATTACACACTTCAGAAATAGTTTTTTCTACATCATTGCGGAATTTCGTATCAATCATATCACGATGCATTTCATTTTGAAACGCTAGTAATACAACTGTTGGGGATGCGGCTACTGGTTTACAATCACTTAGCCACGCATGGGCTCGAATATTATTTTTACGAACGAGTTCCATGACTTTGCCCCACGAATTAGTTACTCGCTGCAAATCTGCTTTTGAAGCTTGCTTGAGCATTTCTTTAATTTGCGGCGTTGCTACTCTTCCTGTTGATGTTTGTGGCGCCACTCGGCGTTTTGGTTTTTGCTCTTCAGTTGCTTGAACTTGCTGGAGTCCTTGCCCTGACTTAAGACTTTCAAGTGTTTGTTCTAACTGTTGGATTTTCCCTTTTAATGATTCAAGCTCATTATTATTATCTTTTACGTTAGCAGATGCTGGCTGTTGACATAATTTAACGATAGCCACTTCTAAAAATATTTTTGAATGGGAAGCCCATTTCATCTCTTGTTGACTATGATTTAAGACATTAATGTAATGATAAATTGATGTCGTTGCAAGAGAAGCGGATAGCTCCTTAAATTCGTCATCTACTTTTGCTCGCTCAAGTGCTTCTTCAAGTGATGGGGCCGTTTGATAAAGAAGAATATCACGGAAATAAAATATTAAATCTTCAATAAATCGCTGTGGATCTTTTCCTTCATTAATAATGCCATTGACTGATTGCAAGGCACCTTGCACATTTTGCTCACTTAACGCTTTTATCACATCGATTAAAAACCGTTCTGATACTGCTCCTGTTATCGATAACACATCATCAACTGTGACATGACCATCACTATAAGATATAGCTTGATCAAGTAGACTTAACGCATCCCGCATTCCTCCATCAGCAGCTCTCGCCAATAAGAATAAAGCATCATCATCAACTGTAGTTTCATAATGGCTAACGATATATTGCATTCGGTTTACAAGTGATTGATTTGTAATTCGTTTAAAATCAAAACGTTGACACCTTGATATAATCGTTAACGGAATTTTATGCGGTTCTGTTGTAGCTAAAATAAAAACAACATGTTTTGGTGGTTCTTCTAGCGTTTTTAAAAGCGCATTAAACGCACCCGTGGAAAGCATATGTACTTCATCAATAATATAAACTTTATACCGAACTTCATTGGGGGCAAATTTTACTTTATCCCGAATATCACGGATTTCGTCAACACCATTATTAGACGCAGCATCAATCTCAATAACATCAACAATCGATCCATCCGTTATTCCAATACATGTCCGACATTCATTACAGGGTTCCTGTACAGGCGCTTTTTCACAGTTAATCGCTTTTGCCATAATTTTAGCAGCACTTGTTTTCCCTGTCCCACGTGGACCTGTAAAAAGATAAGCGTGAGAAAACTTCGATTGACCTAAAGCATTTTGTAGTGTTTTCGTAATATGTTCTTGACCAGCCACATCTTTTAAGAATTGCGGCCTCCAAACACGATATAATGCTTGGTAACTCATTCTCACTCCCCCTTTTACAAACCATACGTCCCTTATATATTATACTCATACCTCTTGGAAAATCAAAGTACTATGAAGCCAATTGTTTTATATAGTAAAAAAGCAACAACTACATAATTGTAGTTATTGCTTTATATAAAGTGAATGCCGTGCACCAACTTTCGATCAAGCTGTCCCAGGCGTTACCTAAGCAGTTAGCTCGGCCCAGGCACCTCTACGGCACACGGAAGGGACCACTTACTGCTGCTTCCTTCCGGACCTGACAGGGTTCATGGGTTTCCGTTGCGTAGAACCCAAGCGTCAACACCACTTACTTAGGGCAGACCCTACGACAGCAAGACCTAGAGTTGGAATTCGGCCTCGCTATAGCGGATTGCGAGTACAGGGCACCGCTACCTCCCCGCTTAGCACGGCAAATTAATTAACAATGTTTAAGTGCGCCTGTTATAACGACGCAATATTTAGTATAGATGGTTTACAATGAAAATGCAACAGTAATGCTCTCCCATTATTACATATTATTTACTCAAGTTTCATCATTCTCTTGTTTCTCTTCGGCTTCTTTTTGAGCAAGCTTGGCCATAATAATATGCGGAGGTGTGTGCATGACGTGTTCAAGTGGCATCTTTAACTTTTCGGCAATTTTCTGTGCTGTTTCTAATGAAAATTGATTCGGTCTCATTCGTTTTCCCCCTTTTCCTCATTTTTATTCTTTTGTTTTTTTTGTTTTCTTATGTCTTTAAAAAAATTCGATAATAACGCTCCACATTCTTCAGCTAAAATTCCTTCTGTCCAATCGGCTTGGTGGTTAAATTTAGACTCTGAAAGAAGATTATAAATTGTGCCACAACAACCCGCTTTTGGGTCACGTGCTCCAAATACAACTCGGTCCATTCTAGATTGAACAATTGCGCCTGCGCACATTGGGCATGGTTCTAATGTAACATAAAGGGTACATCCTGTTAATCGCCACGTATTTAATGTTTTACAAGCTTCGTTAATAGCTATTATTTCAGCATGACCCATTGCTTGTTGCGTTGTTTCCCTTTGATTATATCCGGTTGCAATGACTTCTCCATTATAGACGATCACTGCACCAATCGGAACTTCTCTTAATTGCTCAGCTTTTTTCGCTTGTTCAATTGCCATTCGCATAATGGCTTCATCATTATTCATAGTACATCCTCTTTATAAAAATAAAATAACATGGATTTTTAGTTTCTTCCATGTTACCTGTCTTTTCGATATTTTTCTACCTCTAGCTCAATTTTTTTCATACTTGACCAGCGTAAAAAAGTTTTTTCTACTTCATCTAACTTACTTTTTACGATTCGGCCTTGCTGACGTTCGTGTCTCACGTGTAAACTCCTTTATAATAAAATTTCTACTCATGTAGTTTTAACAACTTATGGAAACTTATACATCACGCTATATGAAATGAAAAGAAGTCCAACCCATTAATGGATTGAACCCCTATTTTTCTCTCTTTAACGATTTCTACTTTTCGGATCAAACGCATCACGTAAGCCATCGCCTATAAAGTTAATTGCAAGTACCGTTAACAAAATAGCTAAGCCTGGTGGAATCCATGCTTCAGGATATTGTGTTAATACACGTAAACTTCTAGCTTCAGTAACCATATTCCCCCATGTTGGTGTGGGTTGTGGAATACCAAAACCGATGAAACTTAATGCTGACTCGATAATAATCATCGTTGCCATCATTAATGTCGCATTTACGATAATCGGTCCAACTGCATTTGGTAGAAAATGCTTTGTAATAATACGGAAATCAGAACACCCAATTGAACGAGCGCCTAATATAAATTCTTTTTCACGTAAAGATAAAAATGTACCACGCAAGATCCTCGTAATGTTCGGCCACGAGGTTAAGGCGATAATCGTAATAAATAAACCGATTGTCACTTTATCCGCAATTGCCATAATTGTTAAAGCAATTAATAAAAACGGGAAAATTAACATTAAATCTGTTGCTCTCATAATAATGCTATCGACTTTTCCACCGTAATACCCAGAAAGTGAACCTAAAACAAGCCCAATAACTAATGTAAATAACATCGCTGCTAATCCAATAATAATCGAAATTCGGGCACCATACACTAATCTAGAAAAATTATCTCGACCAGAGCTATCTGTACCTAAAATATGCTCCCCACCTGGCTTTGCCATAACATTCATTAAATTCGATTTTGTTGGATCATGTGTTGCAATCCAAGGTGCAAATATAGCAACTAAAACGAAAATAACTAAGAGGACAATTCCTAAAATGGCTAACTTATTACGAAGGAAGCGCCGCATTGCTAGTTGAAAAGGACTTGCACTTTTTGCAACTTTTTTCGGTTGTTCTGCATTTGCTGTACTATTCATTAGCGCTCACCTCAATCGTAACGAATTCTAGGGTCAACTAACGCATATCCAATATCAGCAAGTAAATTTCCAACAAGGATTGTTACTGCTAGGATTAAGTTAATTGCCATAATGACAGGATAGTCTCGATTTTGAATCGAGTTTAAAAACAATGTTCCTAAGCCAGGATAGTTAAACACGGCTTCTGTTATAACAGCTCCACTTAATAATGTTCCAAACTCAAAACCTAACAACGTAATAATAGGAATTAAAGCATTACGAAGTGTATGTTTATATAAGACTGGACGTGGTCCAAGACCTTTTGCTCTTGCAGTCCGAATATAATCACTACCCATAACTTCCATCATTTCCGTTCTCATATAACGCATATAAATTGCTGTACTTGCCAAACCGAGTGTAAAACCAGGTAAAACTAAATGTCTTAATTTATCAAAAAATAGTTCAAAACCTGTTAAGCCTACTGCAGACACCGTACCTTGGGATGGAAACCACCCAAGCTGGAACGAAAAGACGTAAATGGCAATTAATGCCGCAAAGAAGTTAGGAGTTGCAAGACCGAGAAAAGCAAATGTAGTTGCACTATAGTCAAGCAATGAATATGGTTTTTTCGCTGAATAAATCCCAATTGGAATTGCAACTAAAATTGTAATGACCAAAGCGAATATAGATAAATATAAGGTATTCATAATCCGTGAACCGATTAATTCACTTACTGAACGTCCTGTATAATGCATGGATTGACCAAAGTCACCTTTAGCAACTGAAGATAACCAATTCCAATATTGAACATAAATAGGATCATTTAATCCTAATGCTTCTCTTCGCTCTTCCAACACTTCATGTGGAATATTTGGATCTAATATCTCTCCAGATAACGGGTCTCCGGGTGCAGCGTGAGCAAGTGCAAAAATGACAACTGTCACGACAAAAAGCATAGGTATGAATTGCAAGACCCTTCGAATGATGTATTTATACATGATTGTCCTCCTCCTACACAGTAAAAGGGGGTGCACAGCAGGTCTAGACCATGCACCCTTGAACTTCTACTTGTTATAAATTATTGTTCTACCCACCATAAGTGAGAATCGCTATTGACATCACGAGGTTTTACAGTCCAGCCATGGAACTTGTTATTGAATGCTACGTTTACGTTAGCACTATATAACGGCAAAGCTGGTAGTTGCTCTGAGTAATATTTTGCCCACTCATTGTAAATGTCTTGACGGTACTCAAGCTCAAATGCTTCTGGAGCTTGAAGTGCTTTATCTAACAACTCATCACTGTGAGCATCATCCCAACGTAAATAGTTGTAAGCAGCAGTTGATCTGTGGATACCAGATGGATCTGGGTCTCCAGTTGATAGTCCCCAACCAGCTAGGTATAAATCCCAGTCTGTATCGTTACGCTCAACTAACTCAAAGTGAGCAGCAGCTTCACGAGGGCTTCTCATATCTACTTTAATTCCAACAGCAGCTAAGTTTTCAACGATGATTGGAGCTGTACGCTCACGAGTTTCGTTACCAGTTGGATAGTCTAAGTTAAGAACCCACTCGTTGCCGTTAGGGTCTTCACGGAAACCATCACCATTTGAATCTTTATATCCAGCAGCATCAAGTAATTCGTTTGCTTTTTCTTCACTGTACTCATATTGATTTACAGCATCTGGGTTAAATGCCCAAGAAGCTTCAGGGAATGGTGCATTTAAAACAATCCCTTGACCATGCATTAATCCATCAACAAAACCTTGACGGTTAACAGCATAAGCAATCGCTTGACGAACTTGAACGTCAGCAAGTTTTTCATTTTCTACCCAACCTGATTTGTCAGTCCAATCAGACTGCTCACCTTCAGAATGGTGTAATTTAAATCCAAGGTATTGGTAACCGAAGTCTTGGTCTTGAACTAACGTTACATTTGGCATTGCATCCACATCTGCTGCGTCTGCTGCCGGAACCCCACCAGGAAGTCCTACCATGTCAATTTCTTCATTTTGAAGTAAACCAGTCATAATTGCGTTATCAACAACACGCCATACTACACGGTCAAGATTTGGAGTACCTTTCCAGTAGTCATCATGACGCTCAAGAACATATTGCTCGCCTTCTTGCATATTTGTTAATTTGAAAGGACCAGTACCAATTACTTCTCCTGCATTACGTGAAGCTGGATGTTCAGGAATATCTGCTACATCTACACCTTCAAAGATGTGAGCAGGAATAATTGGAAAACTAGTATATTGTAAAGCAGTAATACTAGGCTCTGCAAAGTAGAAAGTAACCGTATAGTCACCATCTGCTTTAACACCTTCAAATGTATCTGTTTCACCAGCTACATACTCTTCATAGCCAACTAATTGGTTTACGTAGTCAACACGTACACCACCAGCTGGAGTATATTCAGGGTCAGCAATAGCCGTATAAGTAAATACTACGTCTTCTGCAGTAAATTCTTCACCGTCATGCCATTTAACGCCTTCTTCTAACGTGTAAGTTAACTCAGTGAACTCATCATTGAATTTCCACTCTTTAGCTAATTCTGGAATCCAATCAAGGTTTTCATCTAACGTTACTAAAGATTCATGTGTGAAATCTAAGATGTTTGCTTCATAAGAATCTGAATAGAAAATTGGGTTGAACTGATGTCCAGGCGCTGAGAACATTGCAGCTGTTACTGTACCACCTTGTTGTGGTTCACCAGCAGTTCCTTCGCCTTCACCTTCACCTTCTGCAGGTGCTTCTGTAGGATCTTCATTTGTTGGTTCGTCACCATTACCGCCACAAGCAGCAAGGATCATCCCAAACGTAAGTAAAGCAACTAACATAAACAATAAACTTTTCTTATTCATGTGTTTGTTTCCCCCTGTTATTTTTTTTTGATAAACCCAATACATAGTTGATGCTTTTTTCTTTCTTTTTCTTTGAAGCCACCACCTCCTAAATTAGTAAAAGTATGTGAGGTCACATTATACTGTTTCTGGTTCTACTTTTGGTTCAGGTTCAGTGTATAAGTGACAAGCAACAAAGTGGCCATCTCCCATATCCGTCAATTCTGGTCGTTCTACTTTACATCTGTCATGTGCATGAGGACAGCGAGTATGGAAAGAACAACCTGTTGGTGGATTGGACGGACTTGGTAATTCTCCTGTTAACTTAATTTTTTCTTTCTTTTTCGTTACATCTGTCGATGGCACAGCTGAAATCAATGCTTGTGTGTACGGATGTAGCGGCTTGTCATATAAAGAATGTTTAGGTGCAATTTCTGCGATACGACCTAAATACATAACAGCTACTCTATCACTTATGTGTTTTACAACACTTAAGTCATGGGCAATGAACAAATATGTTAAATCAAAGTCATCTTGTAAATCATCCATAATATTTAATACTTGAGACTGTACAGATACATCAAGAGCGGATACCGGCTCGTCACCTATAATGAACTTTGGTTTTGTTGACAGTGCTCTTGCAATCCCGATTCGTTGTCTTTGTCCACCTGAGAATTCATGTGGATATTTCAGACGAGCTTCTGGTCCAAGTCCAACTTTTTGAAGGAGCTCAATCACCATATCTTTTCTTTCTTTTTTGCCAAGTGTTTTTTGGACTAACATTGGTTCTTCAATCAGTTCTCCAACACTCATTCTCGGATTTAATGATGCATATGGGTCTTGAAACACCATTTGCATATCTCTACGCAACGGGCGGATTTTTCCTTGACGAAGATTAGAAATATCTGTTCCTTCGAATGTAATCGTACCTTCTGTTGGGTCTAATAAACGTAAAATCACTCGACCTAATGTTGATTTACCAGAACCAGACTCTCCTACAATTCCCAATGTTTCTCCTTTATAAATATCAAAGCTGACATCATCAACAGCTTTAACATAACCAACTGTACGTTGCAGGAGTCCTCCTTTAACAGGAAAGTACTTTTTTAAATTTTTGACCTCTACTAATTTTTCTTTTTGGTTTTCTGTATTAGACATGTTTTACTCCTTTCCTTCCCCGTAAAAGAGAACACATCGTACTTTATGTCCAGGCTCGTCCTCGACAAGCAAAGGTACCTCTTTCGTACATTCTTCTGTAGCATGCTTACAGCGTGGAGCAAAACGACATCCTTCTGGAAAAGCGTGTGCTGGTGGAACCATACCAGGGATGGACTCTAATCGTTCTTTTTCTTGGTCAATTGTTGGCATACTTTCTAGCAGCCCGACTGTGTATGGATGCTTTGCATTAGTAAATAACTCTTTCACTTCTGCTTCTTCCACAATTTGACCACCGTACATAACGATAACACGGTCAGCTACTTCAGCTACTACCCCTAAATCATGTGTAATCATTAGGATAGAAGAACCAAACTCTTCTTTCATATCAACCATTAAATCAAGAATTTGAGCTTGAATCGTTACGTCAAGTGCTGTTGTTGGCTCATCGGCAATTAACAGCTTCGGATTACAGGATAATGCCATCGCAATCATGACACGCTGTCTCATCCCGCCTGATAATTGGTGCGGATATTCATGAACTATTTCTTCAGCTCTTGGAAATCCTACTAATTTAAGAAGCTCCACTACTTTTACATAAGCTTCTTTCTTTTTCATTTTTTTATGTTTCATTAATGGTTCTGCAATTTGATTCCCGATAGTAAATACTGGGTTTAACGAAGTCATCGGCTCTTGGAAAATCATTCCAATGTCATTACCACGAACATTTGTCATTTCTTTATCTGACAAACTTAGTAATTCTTTTCCGTCTAGCTTAATACTACTACCTTTTTCGATTTTTCCAGGTGGTTCTGGAATTAGTCTCATCACCGAAAGAGATGTGATACTTTTCCCACTTCCTGATTCCCCAACTAAAGCAAGTGTTTCCCCTTTTTCGATATGAAACGAAACACCATCAACTGCTTTAGCGACCTTGTTATCTATATAGAAATACGTTTTTAAGTCTTTTACTTCTAACAAGCTTTGCTTTGACAACTGATTCACCTCTATCTTCTCAGTATTTAGTGCATTTATAATATTTAGAAAACTAAGATTATAAGTACACCAATTTTTTCTCTCTCGCCTTATGGTACATATGAAAAGGAATCTTTAAACTGCTTCAACTCTATATTTACGTCAGCACTTACAATTCCATCAATTTTCGCCAGCTTTTTATTTACGAAAAATACTAAGTCCTCATTATTTTTAAAATAGGCTTGGATGATAATATCATGTCTCCCAGAAAAAGCTCCTA
This sequence comes from Alkalihalobacillus sp. LMS39, assembly GCF_022812285.1. Taxonomy (NCBI): domain Bacteria; kingdom Bacillati; phylum Bacillota; class Bacilli; order Caryophanales; family Bacillaceae; genus Alkalihalobacillus; species Alkalihalobacillus sp. LMS39. The sequence continues at coordinate 23,831 of NZ_CP093300.1, read as the reverse complement.
CAAAACGTACTTCGTTGTACCTGTTTAATTGAATAGCAATTTCTTCTTGCATTCCTAGCTTTGTAGAAATCCCAATAATCGCTTGGACATGTAAGCCAATTTTATTTGGATTCGTATGAATGACAAATTCGAATACGTCTTCTTTTAACATACGATTTATTCGAGTCCGAATCGTTCCTTCACTGACGTCAAGTAATCTAGCAATCTCAGTGTAAGAACGTTTGCCATTCTCTTGTAAATATCCTAAGATAGCAAAGTCTATATGATCTAATTTTCCCATATCATCACATCTCTTTACGTAATCAAAACTATGGTTTGCAAAAAAAACTACGATTTACTTCAATTAGATTTTAATTTTCTGTAAATTTCGTAAATGTTTTTATCAGATAACGCTATTATAAGGAATTCTACTAATGAATGCAATATTCGTTTTTTGTTATCTTCGTTTTTTCTTGTTACAAAATCTAACAATCTACTTATATATAAGCGATGGAAGCCCTTTCAAGAACTAAAATTTACAAAAAAAAATTTTTGCGAATTTCAAAAAAAAATAATTTCTTTGTTACGAAATTAATAATTGTCACCATATAGTGGGTAAAAAACGAACTTACGTTTGTAATCTTTGTAAATTATATTAATATCGCAACTCTAAAAGCACATCTGTTTATCATGATAAAAGTACCAGGAAAAACAACCTATAATATGAAGGGATTTTTAGCAACACCTAGTTAAAAAGGCTGTCGAATGATCTCGACAGCCTAAAAAGTTAAACTTATCTCATTGTTATTTTATCTGTTCTCATATACGGTTGTAACACATCTGGAACATGGACAGACCCATCTTCTTGTTGATAATTTTCAATAATGGCTGCAACTGTTCTTCCTAGTGCTAAGCCTGAACCGTTTAATGTATGAACAAATTCTGTTTTTCCTTTTGCTTCTCTACGAAAACGGATGTTAGCTCTTCTTGCTTGGAAATCTTCAAAATTACTACAAGAAGAAATTTCACGGTACGTATTATAGCTTGGTAACCACACCTCTAAATCATACTTTTTCGCTGCGGTAAATCCTAAATCTCCTGTGCACATACTCATGACTCGATAAGGTAATTTAAGTAATTGTAATACTTTTTCCGCATGACCTGTTAATGTTTCTAATGCTTCATAAGAATCTTCAGGTTTGACGAATCGTACAAGTTCTACTTTATTAAATTGGTGCTGACGAATTAATCCTCTTGTATCTCTCCCAGCAGAACCTGCCTCAGAGCGGAAATTTGCACTATAAGCCGTATAGCTAATCGGTAATTGCTCTGCTTGAAGAATTTCATCACGATGTAAATTCGTAACTGGAACTTCGGCAGTCGGAATTAAAAAGTAATCTTCTTCCCGAATATTAAAGGCATCTTCTTCAAATTTCGGAAGCTGGCCAGTCCCTGTCATGCTTGCACGGTTTACCATATATGGTGGAAGTACTTCTTCATACCCATGCTCATCTTGATGTAAATCCATCATAAAATTAATCAACGCGCGTTCTAATCTTGCTCCTAATCCTTTATAAAAAACAAATCGACTACCCGTTACTTTAGAAGCTCTTTCAAAATCTAAAATTCCTAATTTCGTAGCGATATCCCAATGTGGCTCAGGTTCATAAGAAAACTGTGGCTTGTCTCCCCATGTTCGAATTTCCACATTATCATCCTCTGTTTGACCAATTGGAACAGAGTCATGTGGGATATTTGGCAAACGCATCAAAATCTCTTCCAGTTTGGCTTCTACTTCACGTAACTCATCGTCTAGTCTTTTGATTTCATCAGAAACCTGCTTCATTTCTTTTATTAAATGGTCGGCATCTTTCTTTTCCCGCTTTAACTGAGCCACTTCTTGAGAAACTTGATTTCGTTGTTGTTTTTTTTCTTCCACATCGACAATGATTGTTCTTCTTTTTTCATCTAATGGCAAGAATGCATCAAGTCCAGAAATATCTTCATTTCTGCTCGCTAATTTTTCTTTTACTTCATCAAACTGACTTCGCAGTACTTTAATATCTAACATAAAAACCCTCCTAAATAATAAAACACTATATTTTTTTTATTGTATTAAAAAATATATCCAATTTCTACTAGTTATAAAAACATAGAAAAAGCCCTCGTCCCAAAAAAGGGACGAGAGCACCCGCGTTGCCACCCTTGTTGTAAACTAATGTAAGTTTACCACTTGAGTCAATAACGGTGACTACCGAAAATAATTACTAATCATTAGATGTTCCTTATTTTACTCAAGGATGGATTCACAATAAGTACATAACGGTTTTCACCAACCACCGTCTCTCTGGGAATGTAGTTACTGCTACTAGTTCCTTTCAACGCTTTTTCATTTTATTGTTTTTCTTTCGCTTGTTTTACCATCTCAACAAAATACTGATGAAAACGATGGTCATCTGTTAATTCAGGATGGAAAGAACAAGCTAAGTAATGGTCTTGTTTTGCGACTACGATTTCCTCATTAAACTTAGAAAGAATTTCAACCGTTTCATCGACTTCTACAATAAGTGGTGCACGGATAAAAACGGAACGAACATCGTCACCTACACCGGTAACGATTAAGTTTGTTTCAAAACTTTCTCGTTGACGACCAAACGCATTTCTTTGCACTGTCATATCCATAAAGCCTAGATGCCCCTCTGGCTGGCCAACAATCTGCTTAGACATTAGAATCAAACCCGCACAAGTACCAAATATCGGTTTTCCTTGCTCGCCAAATTGTTTAAGTGGCTCAAAAAAACCATATTTATCAATTAATTTCCGCATTGTTGTACTTTCTCCGCCAGGGAAGACTAGTCCATCAATGTCATCTAGTTGTTCCACTTTTTTTACGATAATCACTTCTGTACCAGGTGACTCTAAACATTTTGCATGTTCTCGTACTGCGCCTTGTAAAGCTAGTACTCCAATTTTAACCATAACAAACTCCCTTTCTCTTTACATGGAGTTTTGTTGTTAACAAAACTTACCAACCACGATCTTGCATACGCTCAGACGGGTTAAGTGACGAAATTTCAATACCTTTCATCGCTGTACCAAGATCTTTTGATAGTTCAGCAATTAATTTATAGTCTTCAAAATGCGTAGTTGCTTCCACAATTGCACGAGCGAATTTTTCAGGGTTGTCAGATTTGAAGATACCTGAACCTACAAATACACCATCTGCACCTAATTGCATCATTAACGCCGCATCAGCTGGAGTGGCTACACCACCTGCAGCAAAGTTAACAACTGGAAGTTTTCCAGCTTCTTTAATTTGAAGTAGGATTTCATATGGTGCTCCTGTGTTTTTCGCTTCTGTCATTAACTCATCTTTTGACATGGAAATCACTTTACGAATTTGAGCTTGAATCATACGCATATGCCGAACGGCTTCAACGATGTTTCCTGTACCTGGCTCACCTTTCGTACGTAACATTGATGCACCTTCACCAATACGACGAGCAGCTTCCCCAATATCACGAGCTCCACAAACAAATGGTACAGTGTATGCACTCTTATCTAAATGGTACACTTCGTCTGCTGGTGTTAATACTTCACTTTCATCAATATAATCCACACCTAGAGACTCAAGTACACGAGCTTCTACAATATGACCTATACGGCATTTAGCCATGACAGGAATCGACACAGCCTTCATCACTTCTTCAACGATTGTAGGATCTGCCATACGAGCAACTCCACCAGCTGCACGAATATCTGCTGGAACTCGTTCAAGGGCCATTACCGCTACTGCTCCTGCTTCTTCTGCGATCTTTGCTTGTTCTGCATTAATAACGTCCATAATGACGCCACCTTTTTGCATTTCAGCCATACCACGTTTTACTCTGTCTGTTCCTACTTCTACCATGATTGATTCCTCCTATACCGTTCACCTATACTGCTTTTTATATTGTACATTTTCTACCATTACTATTCTTTATACAGTATAATTATTTTTTCCACTATTCATTGTACCATTTTTCTGATATAACGCCAATATTAACCTATTAGAACCAACCTTTTACTGTTTCTGAGACACTTGTCCAAATGTTTGAAAAGAATCCACCAATAGAACCCAATGTGCGTGAAAACCATCCTGCACGTTCTACTGCTTCAGTAGTAACCATATTCACTTGGTCTTTTTGGTTTGGTACTAAATATTCAATACTGCCTTCACCTTCATATTGAACAGTTAACGTACCAACGACATCCCCTTGTTCTAGTGGAGCAACTAAGTCTTCATCTGAAAATGTAATGACTGGTGTGTATAAATGTTCTTCTCCAGTTTTAATTAACATTGACAATGCTTCTTCTGAAGCAACTGCCACTTCTTTTTCTTTTCCACTTACAACAGGTAATACCGTATCTTCTCCTTGATAACCCGCAGGAACAAGTTCAATCGTTTCAAATTGATTAAAGCCATAATTTAATAGCTTCTCAGTTTCATTGAAACGGTCCGCGCGAGAAGCGGTGCCCATCACGACAGAAATAAGTCGAACCCCGTTTCTTTCTGCTGTGGCTGTGAAACAGTTGCCTGCATTTAATGTAAATCCTGTTTTTAAGCCGTCAATTCCTTCATAGTCATGTTGTGTTTCAATCGTTGGTAACATCCAATTCCAGTTCATCATATGAATGGCATCATCTGTTCCTTCTTTGAATATTTTTGTTGGAATACTAGCCGTGTCCAATACTTCAGGATAATCGGTAATTAAATGATACGCTAATTTAGCTGTTGCTTTAGCAGACATTCGATTTTCTTCATCCACTGCTGTTCCATCTGGATGCTGCCCTAGCAAATCACTATTGTTTAATCCTGTAGAATTGACAAACATATATTCTTCTAATCCGAGTTCTTCAGCTTTATCGTTCATAGCTTGGACAAATCCAGCTTCTGAACCATACATTAATTCTGCAATCGCTATTGTAGAAGCATTCGCTGAATAAATGGCAACTGATTCATACAATTCCTTTACCGTATACGTTTCATCTTGACGAAGTGGGACATTGGAAAGGTCTGTATATAAAGATAATTGTCTTACAAAATTACTAATTGGTACCGTTTGATCCCATGTTAAACGGTTTTCCGCAATAGCTTCGAGTATTAAATACTCACTCATCATTTTTGTCATACTTGCAATGTGTAAATTTGCATCTGCATTTTTTTGATACAAAATCTTACCTGAGTTTGCATCTACTAAAATAGCCGCTTCAGCCTCAACATCAAATGCTGCATTCACCTGTAGTGGCTGCTGAAAAAACATTGTCGATATCATCATTGCCATTACTAAGAAGATAATTCCTTTATTTGCTTGAACTTTCACTATGTGCACCTCCGGGTTGATTTCCATAAACGATATTTTATCATATCTCACAACAAAAAAATAGATAGGTAAAATACCTATCTATTCATATTGGTAAAGTTGAATTAGTTATGAACTGAGTAATTTGGTGCTTCTTTTGTAATTTGAACATCATGTGGATGACTTTCTCTTAATCCTGCTCCTGTAATTCGTACAAATTGAGTATCCAATCTTAACTCATCTAATGATTTTGTACCACAATACCCCATTCCAGAACGAATTCCACCGACTAATTGGTGAATGGTATCAGATAAAGGTCCTTTATACGGAATTCTACCTTCAATTCCTTCTGGTACAAGTTTTTGATTATTTTCTTGAAAATAGCGGTCTTTACTTCCTTTTTCCATTGCCCCAATGGAACCCATACCACGATAGACTTTAAATTGTCTTCCTTGATAAATAACTCTTTCTCCCGGACTTTCCGATACACCTGCAAGTAAACTTCCTAACATAACAGCATGTCCACCTGCAGCTAGAGCTTTTACAATATCACCAGAAAATTTAATGCCACCATCAGCAATAATAGGCACACCATGTTTTTTTGCTTCAGTTGCACAGTCATATACTGCTGTAATTTGTGGGACACCAATTCCTGCAATAATTCGAGTTGTACAAATAGAGCCTGGTCCAATTCCAACTTTCACAATGTTTGCACCGGCTTCAATTAAATCTCTAGTCGCTTCAGCCGTCGCAACATTACCAGCAATAATATCTAATTCTGGAAAAGCGGTACGAATTTCTTTCACTTTCTCTAGTACACCTTTGGAATGACCATGTGCTGTATCAATGACAATAATATCTACACCAGCTTTCACTAATGCTTCAACTCTTGTAATAGCATCAGCAGTAACACCTACTGCTCCTCCTACAATCAATCGACCTTGACTGTCTTTTGCTGAGTTAGGGAACTGAATGACTTTTTCAATATCTTTTATCGTTATTAACCCTTTTAAAATGCCGTCATTATCGACAAGAGGTAATTTTTCTATTTTATGTTTTTGTAAAATTTTCTCTGCTTCTTGGAGAGTCGTCCCTACAGGTGCGGTAACTAAGTTTTCTTTTGTCATTACTTCATCAATTAAGATATTATAATCTTCGATGAAACGTAAATCACGATTTGTTAATATCCCAACTAGTTTCTGATTGTCATCTACAATGGGGACACCTGAAATTCTAAATTTCCCCATTAAATGTTCTGCATCAGAAACTTTATGTTGTGCTGTTAAATAAAACGGGTTAGTAATGACACCACTTTCAGAACGTTTGACTCGATCTACTTGCTCTGCCTGGTCTTCAATAGACATGTTCTTGTGAATAATCCCAAGTCCGCCTTCACGTGCGATGGCAATCGCCATCTCTGCTTCTGTCACTGTATCCATCCCTGCACTAATAATTGGAATGTTTAATGTAACATTGTTCGAAAGTTTTGTTTTGACCTCAACTTCACGTGGCAAAATGTCTGAGCGACGTGGCACAAGGAGAACATCATCGAAGGTTAACCCTTCTTTTTGAAATTTATTTTCCCACACTTCACTTTCCCTACCTCTCCAAAATGTAATTTTTCCTCTAAAATATTATTTGTAGCTTAACAATTGGTTAAACTACTGTCAAGAAAGGAAATTAAGTCAAATAATTCTTACAATTCAGTTTGCTCTACATCATTCTTATTACGTAAGGAGGAATTGACAATTTGGAATCACTTTTCTAAATTCCATTCAGCTTCTTTTTCTCAGTCATACTTACAAACTGGCTATGAATCATTACAATTAGCGGATGCTGAGAAACTTGCTTTTACGAATTGCTATCCTTTTATTTACCACTTAGAGCATGCAAAAAAATATTATGAGCAGGCAAATAATGCACCAATAGAAATACAACCTATGCTCCTTTTTTATGGAATGGTGCAGTTAATGAAAGCTTGTATTTTAACGACAGACCCTCACTATCCTGAAAATAGCCAAGTATTAGCGCATGGTGTGACTACAAGGAAGCGGAAAAAAACTCAATATATTTTTCTTCAAGATGAGGTAAAGCTTCAGAAAAATGGGTTACTCTCTCATTTTTCATCTCAACTTTTTCACTTTGAGCATGTGACAGGTGAAAAGTATAAGATGAATCAGCTTCTTAAGCAACTCCCAGAACTTCATCCTTTATTTTACCATGTCACACACAAAAAAATAGCTTACCAAGTAGATTTATCAAATCAATATATTACAATACCTAACTCATTGCTTGATGATTTCCATTTAAGTTCTTCTAGTTATATTGAATTTCTCGCAAATCGTGGGGTAAAACTGAATAAAAGTTCTTTACAAGAAAGCCAAGATACATTTACATTTTTATTAAAGGAATCTATTTCTCCAATTTATTCGAATCCTTTTCTATACGCAAAAGACGGAAACTTGTATTTGCCTCGTTCTCGTGAAGACTATATAGGGATTCCAGAAATATTATGTCATTATTTAATTCTATACAATTTAAGTATGATTTGCCGTTATGAAGTTGAGTGGTGGTCAGAATTATTTCGATATTATCCAGAAACTGATTTTCCCTTTATTGAACATTTTTTAACGATTACAAAAGAAAAAGTTCCTTTTTTAATACAAGCATATTTAAATCAAAAAAGCACATGACGTAATAGACGTGATGTGCTTTTTTAGATTTTGGAAGTTGGCACGGTCGGACTTGGGGGGCGAGGAGTTAACGGACATTTGTTCCGCTATTTCACGAAAAAGGGCTGTTTTCAAGATGCTATCGGACATCTGTTCCGTTATTTGCCCTGAACGGGCACCAATACCCCCTCAATTTGCTGATGTAACGGAACAGATGTCCAATACGAATGGGAAAAGGCTTGTTTTTTATAAAATAGCGGAACAAATGTCCGAACAAAAAAACACATGACGTCTTTTGACATCATGTGTTTTTCATTGGCTTAGCAACGTCCTACTCTCACAGGGGGAAGCCCCCAACTACCATCGGCGCTGATGAGCTTAACTTCCGTGTTCGGCATGGGAACGGGTGTGACCTCATCGCTATCGTCACTAAACCTATTGAGTTCATCTAATGATTCCCTCAAAACTAGATAGTGTGTGTATTGAATTATGTCAAAAAGACTTCGCCTTTTTTAAATCTTGGATAAGTCCTCGACCGATTAGTATCTCTCAGCTCCACATGTCGCCATGCTTCCACCCGAGACCTATCAACCTCATCATCTCTAAGGGGTCTTACTGGATTAACTCCATGGGAAATCTCATCTTGAGGGGGGCTTCACGCTTAGATGCTTTCAGCGCTTATCCCGTCCACACGTAGCTACCCAGCTATGCTCCTGGCGGAACAACTGGTACACCAGCGGTGTGTCCATCCCGGTCCTCTCGTACTAAGGACAGCTCCTCTCAAATTTCCTGCGCCCGCGACGGATAGGGACCGAACTGTCTCACGACGTTCTGAACCCAGCTCGCGTACCGCTTTAATGGGCGAACAGCCCAACCCTTGGGACCTACTTCAGCCCCAGGATGCGATGAGCCGACATCGAGGTGCCAAACCTCCCCGTCGATGTGGACTCTTGGGGGAGATAAGCCTGTTATCCCCAGGGTAGCTTTTATCCGTTGAGCGATGGCCCTTCCATGCGGAACCACCGGATCACTAAGCCCGACTTTCGTCCCTGCTCGACTTGTAGGTCTCGCAGTCAAGCTCCCTTATGCCTTTGCACTCTTCGAATGATTTCCAACCATTCTGAGGGAACCTTTGGGCGCCTCCGTTACTGTTTAGGAGGCGACCGCCCCAGTCAAACTGCCCACCTGACACTGTCCCGAAACCGGATTACGGTCTGCGGTTAGAATTTCAATACAGTCAGGGTAGTATCCCACCGACGCCTCCACCGAAGCTGGCGCTCCGGCTTCAAAGGCTCCTACCTATCCTGTACAAACTGTACCAAAATCCAATATCAAGCTACAGTAAAGCTCCATGGGGTCTTTCCGTCCTGTCGCGGGTAACCTGCATCTTCACAGGTAATATAATTTCACCGGGTCTCTCGTTGAGACAGTATCCAAATCGTTACACCATTCGTGCGGGTCGGAACTTACCCGACAAGGAATTTCGCTACCTTAGGACCGTTATAGTTACGGCCGCCGTTTACTGGGGCTTCGATTCAAAGCTTCGCCTTGCGGCTAACCTCTCCTCTTAACCTTCCAGCACCGGGCAGGTGTCAGCCCCTATACTTCGCCTTGCGGCTTCGCAGAGACCTGTGTTTTTGCTAAACAGTCGCTTGGATCTATTCACTGCGGCTCTCTCGGGCTTGCACCCTAACAGAGCACCCCTTCTCCCGAAGTTACGGGGTCATTTTGCCGAGTTCCTTAACGAGAGTTCTCCCGAGCGTCTTAGAATTCTCTTCTCGCCTACCTGTGTCGGTTTACGGTACGGGCACCTCTCACCTCGCTAGAGGCTTTTCTTGGCAGTGGAGGATCGGGAACTTCGCTACTAAATTTCGCTCGCTATCACAGCTCAGCCTTAATGACAAGCGGATTTGCCTACTTGTCAGCCTACCTGCTTAGACGCACATATCCATCAGTGCGCTTACCCTACCTTCCTGCGTCCCCCCATTGCTCAAACGGTGAGGAGGTGGTACAGGAATTTCAACCTGTTGTCCATCGCCTACGCCTTTCGGCCTCGGCTTAGGTCCCGACTTACCCTGAGCGGACGAGCCTTCCTCAGGAAACCTTGGGCTTTCGACGGAGGGGATTCTCACCCCTCTTTTCGCTACTCATACCGGCATTCTCACTTCTACGCGCTCCACCAGTCCTCTCGGTCTGACTTCACTGCACGCAGAACGCTCCCCTACCACTGTCCGTTAGGACAATCCATAGCTTCGGTGATACGTTTAGCCCCGGTACATTTTCGGCGCAGAGTCACTCGACCAGTGAGCTATTACGCACTCTTTAAATGGTGGCTGCTTCTAAGCCAACATCCTGGTTGTCTGTGCAACTCCACATCCTTTTCCACTTAACGTATACTTTGGGACCTTAGCTGATGGTCTGGGCTGTTTCCCTCTTGACTACGGATCTTAGCACTCGCAGTCTGACTCCCGAGGATAAGTATTTGGCATTCGGAGTTTGACTGAATTCGGTAATCCTGTGGGGACCCCTAGTCCAATCAGTGCTCTACCTCCAATACTCTCACCTCGAGGCTAGCCCTAAAGCTATTTCGGGGAGAACCAGCTATCTCCGAGTTCGATTGGCATTTCACCCCTACCCACACCTCATCCCCGCGTTTTTCAACACGCGTGGGTTCGGGCCTCCATTCAGTGTTACCTGAACTTCACCCTGGACATGGGTAGATCACACGGTTTCGGGTCTACGACCACGTACTTAAGCGCCCTATTCAGACTCGCTTTCGCTGCGGCTCCGCCTCATCAGCTTAACCTTGCACGTAATCGTAACTCGCCGGTTCATTCTACAAAAGGCACGCCATCACCCGTAAATGGGCTCTGACTACTTGTAGGCACACGGTTTCAGGATCTCTTTCACTCCCCTCCCGGGGTGCTTTTCACCTTTCCCTCACGGTACTGGTTCACTATCGGTCACTAGGGAGTATTTAGCCTTGGGAGATGGTCCTCCCGGATTCCGACGGGGTTTCACGTGTCCCGCCGTACTCAGGATCCACTCTGGAGAGAACGAAGTTTTGATTACAGGGCTGTTACCTTCTGTGGCCAATCTTTCCAGATCGATTCATCTACTTCGTTCTTTTCTTACTCCGTATAGAGTGTCCTACAACCCCAAGAAGCAAGCTTCTTGGTTTGGGCTGTTTCCGTTTCGCTCGCCGCTACTCAGGAAATCGCATTTGCTTTCTCTTCCTCTGGGTACTTAGATGTTTCAGTTCCCCAGGTCTGCCTTCTCATACCCTATAGATTCAGGTATGGATACCATCCCATTACGGATGGTGGGTTCCCCCATTCGGAAATCTCCGGATCAAAGCTTACTTACAGCTCCCCGAAGCATATCGGTGTTCGTCCCGTCCTTCGTCGGCTCCTAGTGCCAAGGCATCCACCGTGCGCCCTTTCTAACTTAACCATCGGCGCCTGATAAGCTTGGAATACTCCTTGCTTCTCAGTCGCCTTTTCTCGTCATTTGAAAAATGACTAGTTAAAAGGCGGTATGAAGAATTCTTGACTTCTCGGTTGTCATCATTACATCGTAATGACGATCCGATAAAATTCAATACATATACACTATCTAGTTTTCAAAGAACCATCGTCGAAAGGATTACTTTCGACTTGAAGGATAACTCCTTCAAAACTGAACAAAGCTACCAATTTCATTTACATCATGAAATTCCTCTTGATTTCCCTTCATGCTGCTTTGCGACGAGGAAGCTTACTTCGAAGCATTGCTCGTAGACGCAGGAGCACAATGGTTAATCAACAGTGTTAGCTCGCTCAAAACTGAACAGGAAAATAAGCACAAGCGTACAATAAAGACATGAATGTCTTTAAATGCATCGACTAGAGTTAAACTCCATAGAAAGGAGGTGATCCAGCCGCACCTTCCGATACGGCTACCTTGTTACGACTTCACCCCAATCATCTGTCCCACCTTAGGCGGCTGGCTCCAAAAGGTTACCCCACCGACTTCGGGTGTTACAAACTCTCGTGGTGTGACGGGCGGTGTGTACAAGGCCCGGGAACGTATTCACCGCGGCATGCTGATCCGCGATTACTAGCGATTCCGGCTTCATGTAGGCGAGTTGCAGCCTACAATCCGAACTGAGAATGGTTTTATGGGATTGGCTCGACCTCGCGGTTTTGCTGCCCTTTGTACCATCCATTGTAGCACGTGTGTAGCCCAGGTCATAAGGGGCATGATGATTTGACGTCATCCCCACCTTCCTCCGGTTTGTCACCGGCAGTCACCTTAGAGTGCCCAACTAAATGCTGGCAACTAAGATCAAGGGTTGCGCTCGTTGCGGGACTTAACCCAACATCTCACGACACGAGCTGACGACAACCATGCACCACCTGTCACTTTGTCCCCCGAAGGGGAACGCCCTATCTCTAGGGTTGTCAAAGGATGTCAAGACCTGGTAAGGTTCTTCGCGTTGCTTCGAATTAAACCACATGCTCCACCGCTTGTGCGGGCCCCCGTCAATTCCTTTGAGTTTCAACCTTGCGGTCGTACTCCCCAGGCGGAGTGCTTACTGTGTTAACTTCGGCACTAAGGGCATCGAAACCCCTAACACCTAGCACTCATCGTTTACGGCGTGGACTACCAGGGTATCTAATCCTGTTTGCTCCCCACGCTTTCGCGCCTCAGCGTCAGTTACAGACCAGAGAGTCGCCTTCGCCACTGGTGTTCCTCCACATATCTACGCATTTCACCGCTACACGTGGAATTCCACTCTCCTCTTCTGTACTCAAGTCTCCCAGTTTCCAATGACCCTCCCCGGTTGAGCCGGGGGCTTTCACATCAGACTTAAAAGACCGCCTGCGCGCGCTTTACGCCCAATAATTCCGGACAACGCTTGCCACCTACGTATTACCGCGGCTGCTGGCACGTAGTTAGCCGTGGCTTTCTGGTTAGGTACCGTCAAGGTGCCACCCTATTTGAATGGCACTTGTTCTTCCCTAACAACAGAGCTTTACAACCCGAAGGCCTTCATCGCTCACGCGGCGTTGCTCCGTCAGACTTTCGTCCATTGCGGAAGATTCCCTACTGCTGCCTCCCGTAGGAGTCTGGGCCGTGTCTCAGTCCCAGTGTGGCCGATCACCCTCTCAGGTCGGCTACGCATCGTTGCCTTGGTAAGCCGTTACCTTACCAACTAGCTAATGCGCCGCGGGCCCATCCTGTAGTGATAGCCGGAGCCATCTTTTATAATGGAATTATGCAATTCCATTTATTATCCGGTATTAGCACCGATTTCTCGATGTTATCCCAGTCTACAGGGCAGGTTGCCCACGTGTTACTCACCCGTCCGCCGCTAACAATAGGGAGCAAGCTCCCTATTGTCCGCTCGACTTGCATGTATTAGGCACGCCGCCAGCGTTCGTCCTGAGCCAGGATCAAACTCTCCATAAAAGTGTTTGATATAGCTCAAAAATAATTCATTGACGAGATATTACTATCTCTTTAATTCGCTTGGCTTTTTCTTGTTCAGTTTTCAAAGAGCTATTTGCGGTGTCAGACACCCCGTGTCCAACAGCGACTTAAATATCATATCATTTTCATTCTATCGTTGTCAACAACTTGTTTAACTTTTTTATTAAATGTTGTTTGTCAGCGACAGAAATTTAATAATACCATGTTAAGATAAATCAATCAACTTATTATCCGTGGTAATTATAGGTAAATAACCACGGATGCTTGAACTATAAAATATGACTTATTGTTAATTCTCTATTTTCTTTTAAATTTAATATTTCACCTGTTTCAGCATCTTTCACCATCGGTTTTGATAAATGATTTTCATCAACAAATATAATTTCTGCTTTTTGTCCATTAGAAAGTCTCACTTTAGAACCAATTGCAAAATTCATAATTGTTTCTGTTAGCGTTTTTACAACACTAATTTGAAATTTTCCAAACTCCTCATTTTTCAAAACTTCTAATGCTTCATAAGGTGTAATTTTCAATTTATATACTTTATCCGAAATTAACGCATGGTAAACATCACAAACGGCAACAATTTGACTGAATACATGAATTTTATTAGCTGGCGCACTTAAAGGATACCCACTTCCATCTTCTCTTTCATGATGTTGAAGTACAGCTAACAATATTTCAGGAGCGATTCCACCAGCCTCTTTTAACATTTTATAACCATGAACTGGATGTTTTTTTATCAGTTCATATTCCCCGCTTGTAAGCTCAGACGTCTTTTGAAGTAATGTAGGAGATAGTTTGGCCATTCCACAATCGGATAACACGCCGGCCATCCCCACTTGGCTCCATTCCTTTTTCGATAAGTTAAGTTTTTTGGCTATATACGCAGATAATACACCAACAGAAATGGCGTGGTGGGCCAAATAATCTTCTTTTGTTCCGAAGTAATGAAAATGGAGTAAATATTTCGGCTCATTTATTACTTTTCCGATTAAAGGATAAAGAATTTGTTGCATGTCTGTAATGGAAACATGGTACCCTGCTTTCCATAAGTCAAAATGCTTTTTATATTCTTGCACAGCATCTAAGTAAAAATTAATAAATGCTTTTTCCGTTGAGATAATCTCTCTATCTCCATCCTCTGCTTTTGGAATGGCCCGTACAACAAATTTTTCACCCGTTACTAACTTATCCTCGACTTCAAGGTCATCAATTAAAAAAGCATCTATAATTTCTAACCATTGTTTATCAATAACGGTATTTTCTTTTAGCAGGGGATAATGTCCTAGCAACATAATATCCTTTTCAAGGATACAACCTTCTTGTAATTGACTTCGTTTTATCTTCATGGTGTAACCCCCTTTTCCACTAGACTCCAAAACACTACTTTTGTTCTGAATAATTTTATTCATTTCTTTAATTATACGAGAAATATTGTGAATTAAAAAGTAATTTTTATTAAAGGTAACTATATTAATTACATTTATTAACTTTTTTTTAGGGCATTAATCATATTCTTAAACAAAAAAAGAAGAAGGTTTCCCTTCTCCTTTTATTATTCTTCTGTTGATTCTTCTTCATCCACAATTTCAGTTTCTTCTTTTCGTACATATTCCTCGTCAGATTCTTCCATTGTGTCTACGTCTGCTTCCGTTACTTCTTCATCATCAATATCAACACGTGCTACAGTCGATACTTCTTCACCTTCATTAACCCGAATTAATGTAACCCCTTGTGTATTGCGGCTCATCGTAGAGATTTCATTGACGTGCAAGCGAATGATGACACCACTAGCAGTAATAATCATTAAATCATGGTCATTAGAAACAACCGTTAATGATACTAGTGGACCATTTTTATCGGTAATGTTACAAGTTTTTATCCCTTTTCCACCACGATGTTGTACACGGTAATCCTCAATTGGCGTTCGTTTTCCATATCCTTTTTCTGTAACGATTAAGATATCATGGCCTTCTTCAATTATATCCATTCCAACAACAAGGTCATCATTTGATAACGTTATTCCTTTAACACCCG
This sequence comes from Alkalihalobacillus sp. LMS39, assembly GCF_022812285.1. NCBI lineage: Bacteria > Bacillati > Bacillota > Bacilli > Caryophanales > Bacillaceae > Alkalihalobacillus > Alkalihalobacillus sp. LMS39. Next base: position 8,323 of record NZ_CP093300.1, on the reverse strand, counting down.
TTGCTGTTCGTCCCATTAAACGGACATCATCTTCATGGAAGCGGATAGCTAACCCTTGTTTTGTACCGATGATTATTTCTCGGTTTCCGTCTGTTAAACGGACACCATGGAGTTCATCATCATCACGTAGGTTAATCGCAAACAGTCCACCTTTTCGAATATTTGCAAACGAAGACAGAGCCGTACGCTTACTTATTCCGTGTTTCGTTAAGAAGAATAAATAGTAGTTTTCTTTAAATTCTTCGATTGGAATGACCGTACTAATATATTCACCTTGTTCAATTTGAAGAAGATTAATAATCGGTATTCCTTTCGCTGTACGACCTAAATCAGGGATTTCATACCCTTTTAGGCGATAGACTTTTCCTTTGTTTGTAAAAAATAAAATCGTATGGTGAGAATTCGTTGTAAATAAATGCTGAACAAAATCATTATCATTTGTCCCCATTCCTTGTACACCTTTACCCCCACGCTTTTGGCTTCTATACGTCGTAATTGGCATACGCTTAATATAACCATTGTGCGAAAGCGTAATGACGATATTTTGGCGCGGAATTAAATCCTCATCTTCAAATTGGTCTTCACCAAAAGAAATGACTGTACGGCGCTCATCATTAAATTTCTCTTTTACTTCTAGCAATTCTTCACGAATGATTTCTAATACTTTTTCTTCATCCGCTAAAATTGCACGTAACTCAGCAATACGAGCAACCAACTCATTATACTCGGCCTCAATTTTATCCCGCTCTAACCCTGTTAAACGCTGCAATCTCATATCAAGAATCGCTTGGGCTTGTTCATAACTTAAAGAAAATTGTTCCATTAAGCCATTTCTTGCAATTTCAGTTGTTTGCGAGCCACGGATTAATGAAATGATTTCATCAATATGGTCAAGGGCAATACGTAAACCTTCTAAAATATGCGCTCGTGCCTCTGCTTTTTTCAGTTCAAATTGCGTGCGACGAGTAATAACAACCTTCTGATGATCTAAATAATGACTGAGGCATTCTTTTAAATTTAATACTTTCGGTTGTCCGTCGACTAGTGCAAGTAAGTTAATCCCAAAGCTTGTTTGTAGCGCTGTTTGTTTATATAAATTATTTAAAAGTACATTGGAATTAGCGTCTCTTCTTACTTCAATGACGATTCTCATACCATTACGATCAGATTCATCTCGTAAATCGGTAATTCCTTCGATTTTCTTTTCACGAACAAGTTCAGCGATTTTTTCAATTAATTTTGCTTTATTTACTTGATACGGTAATTCAGACACAATAATTCTTTGTTTGCCACTTGCTTGTTCTTCAATATGTGTTTGAGCTCGTAACGTAATCGAACCTCGCCCTGTTTGATATGCTTTTCGAATTCCACTAATTCCGAGAATTTCAGCTCCTGTTGGAAAATCAGGTCCTGGAATATAGTCCATTAATTCTGGAATACTAATATCAGGGTCTTTACTGACAGCTAAAACACCATCAATCACTTCTCCAAGTTGGTGTGGAGGAATATTTGTCGCCATACCGACCGCAATTCCAGAAGCACCATTCACAAGAAGGTTAGGGAAGCGAGAAGGTAATACAACAGGCTCGCGCTCTGAGCCATCATAGTTATCTTGATAATCAATTGTATCTTTATTAATATCACGAACAAGTTCCATTGAAATTTTCGACATTTTTGCTTCCGTATAACGCATGGCTGCAGCCGAGTCACCATCAACAGAACCAAAGTTCCCATGGCCATCAACTAACATGTAGCGATAACTGAAGTCTTGAGCCATACGAACCATTGTTTCATATACTGCTGAGTCACCATGTGGATGGTATTTACCAATAACTTCTCCAACAATACGTGCGGATTTTTTATAGGCTTTGTCAGCTGTCATACCTAGCTCATTCATCGCATATAATATTCGACGATGAACAGGTTTCAATCCATCTCGAACATCTGGCAGTGCACGGCTAACAATAACACTCATGGCATAGTCCATAAAGGATGTTTTCATCTCTTGGCTAATATTTATTTCTTTAACTCTTGATTGCTCCTGGTCTGCCATTTATATATAAACCTCCATCTTCGTTCTTCCTACCACTTAAATATCTAAATTTTTAACATACTGTGCATTTTCTTGGATAAAGTCACGACGCGGCTCCACACGATCTCCCATTAAAATTTCAAAAATTTCATCTGCTTTCATCGCATCTTCTAATGTCACTTGAAGCGTCGTTCTCGTTTCTGGGTCCATTGTCGTTTCCCATAACTGTGTTGGATTCATTTCTCCTAAACCTTTATAACGTTGGATGCCGATTTTCGTTTTATCAGATACTTGTTCCATAATTAATTCGAGGTCCCGCTCATTATAAGCATATTGGACATCTCTTCCTTGTTGAATTTTAAATAACGGTGGTTGTGCAATATAAATATAACCACGTTCAATTAGTGGACGCATATATCGATAGAAAAATGTCAAAATTAACGTACGAATATGGGCGCCGTCAACATCAGCATCTGTCATGATAATGACTTTATGATAACGAGCTTTTTCAATATTAAACTCATCCCCAATGCCTGTTCCTAATGCAGTTATAATGGTCCGAATTTCATTATTCGCTAAAATTTTGTCTAAGCGTGCTTTTTCCACGTTAATAATTTTTCCTCGTAACGGTAAAATCGCCTGGAAATGACGATCACGACCTTGTTTAGCCGAACCTCCTGCCGAATCACCCTCAACGATGTAAATTTCACTTATGGAAGCATCCTTTGAGGAACAATCCGCTAACTTTCCTGGCAAGGCACTTACTTCTAACGCACTTTTACGTCTAGTCAGTTCCCTTGCTTTTTTCGCAGCTTCACGTGCCCTTGATGCCATAAGCCCTTTTTCAACAATTTTTCTAGCGACTTGTGGGTTTTCAATCATAAACCGAGCAAAATGCTCACTAAATAAAGAATCAGTAATTGTTCGTGCTTCACTATTGCCTAATTTCGTTTTTGTTTGACCTTCAAACTGCGGATCTGGAATTTTCACTGAGATGATGGCGGTTAACCCTTCTCGTACATCCTCACCGGTTAAGTTCGGGTCACTTTCTTTAAATAAATTATTTTTACGGGCATAATCATTAATGACACGAGTTAACCCTGTTTTAAACCCTGACTCATGAGTACCACCTTCGTGCGTATTAATGTTATTTGCGAAAGAATAAATATTACTCGTATAGCTATCATTGTATTGAACAGCAACTTCAACCGTAATGCCATCTTTGTTACCTTCAATATGAATAGGTGGTTCATGTAAGTTTTCTCGAGTACGGTTAAGATGCTCAACAAACGAAGCAATTCCACCCTCATAATGATATGTTGCTGATTTACCATCTTCGCGATTATCGTTAATATGAATCGTTAATCCACGATTTAAGAAAGCTAATTCACGGAGACGATTTGCTAAAATTTCATATTCATAAATCGTTGTTTCAGTAAAGATCTCGCCATCTGGTTTAAAAGATATGATAGTTCCACGTTTTTCAGTGTCACCAATGACTTCTAAATCACCTTGAGGAACGCCACGTTCAAAACGTTGATAGTGGATTTTTCCTTCACGATGAACATGGACTTCAAGAGAAGTAGACAATGCATTAACGACAGAAGCACCTACACCGTGCAATCCACCAGAAACTTTATAGCCTCCGCCACCGAATTTTCCTCCAGCATGTAGAACTGTCATAATAACCTCAACAGCTGGCCGTCCCATCTTTTCATGAATCCCAACTGGAATCCCACGCCCATTATCTTCAACAGTAATGCTGTTGTCTTCTTCAATTGTGACCGTAATCGTATCACAAAATCCTGCCATTGCTTCATCAATACTGTTATCGACTATTTCCCAAACTAAATGGTGTAGTCCACGGCCACTTGTTGAGCCAATGTACATCCCTGGTCTTTTTCTTACTGCTTCAAGGCCCTCAAGGACCTGAATCTGACTTTCATCATAAGTATGTTGTTCACTCGTCAATTTCTTCACCTTCACTTCTTTATTCAAAGTACATGCTAGACAATCTCGTTATCTACGTTCAATTATTATTCGACAAAACTTTCTAATTCTGTAACAGCTAACGCTCTTCGCTTTAAAGTAACAGAAGATATTGGTGAATAATAGATTTTATCCATTGTAACCACAATGGATTTCACGATTTCTTGTGAAATTTCTTGGACATTGCTCTCTTTTTTATGGGCTTGTAAAAACTCTTTTGTAATTCCAGAAGAATCTTTCATATCACTATTTAATATGGCTATGACATCTTTTGACCGTATGACGGTGTCTCCTCCCAAATGAATAAACAAACGCCCACCTCATTTCACTTTTTCAATATCGCCTTGTGTTACGATAAATGTTGCTGCTTCTTTTAATGTTTGATGGTCGATCCCATCAATACTTGTTGTTGTTACAAAGGTTTGTACTTTCCCTTGAATCGCATGTAACAAATGGGATTGCCTAAAATCATCTAACTCTGAAAGTACATCATCAAGTAAGAGAATCGGATATTCCCCAATTTTATCTTTTATTAATTCGATTTCTGCTAGTTTTACTGATAATGCAGTTGTTCGTTGTTGTCCTTGTGAACCGTACACTTGAACATCTTTTTCATTCACAGTAAAACCAATATCATCTCGATGAGGTCCAATTAAGGTTGATCCGCGCATGATTTCTTTATCTACAATCTTTTCGAAAGCTTCAAAGAATACTTGTTCTATTTTCGACAATTCTGTCTTTTCTGATACGTCAATTGACGGTTTATATTCAAGTTTTAACGATTCTTTTCCTCGACTAATATCAAAATGAATTGTTTCTGCCCACGATTGTAAAAGTTGTAAAAACTCATAGCGTCTTTCAATGACCTTCGAACCTGCTTCAACTAATTGTTCAGTTAACACATCAAGCATGACACGATTCTGCTTTTGTTTTTGAAGTTCTTTTAATAAATGGTTCCGTTGTTGTAGAATTTTTTGGTATTTCCCTAAATAGTGGAGATAGACTGGATTGATTTGTCCTATTTCCATATCTAAAAAGCGCCTTCTGATTTGCGGTGCGCCTTTTACAATATTTAAATCTTCAGGGGCGAACATAACAACATTAGCTGAACCGATATATTCACTTAGTTTACGCTGCTCTAAATGATTGAGCTTTACTTTCTTCCCTTTATCACTAATGATGACATCGAGCTTTAGTGACCCATTCCGTCGTTCAACAATTCCTTCAATTCTAGCATAATCTTGTTCCCAGGTAATAAGTTCTTTATCTCGAGGCGTGCGATGAGATTTTGCTAAAGCTAAGACGAAAATGGATTCAATTAAATTTGTTTTTCCTTGCGCATTTTCTCCTAAAATAACATTAACTTTATTTTCAAATGCAACCGTCACATTCTCATAGTTACGGTAATGTGAAAGTTGTAACTGTTTTATATACAAAGGGAAACCCCCTTATTTTCCTGCAATAAGAAATGAATCACCAGTTTCAATTTCAATTCGGTCACCAGAATATAGCTTTTTCCCTCTCCGTTGTTCTTGCTCTCCGTTTAAAAAAACTTTATATTCATCTAAAAACCACTTTGCCTGACCACCTGTATCAATGAGCCCGACTTCTTTTAACAGTTGACCTAGCGTAATATACTCCTTTGAAATCTGAATGCTTTGTTCCATTGCGATCGCTCACTTTCTGACATAAAGGTTTCCGCGCTAATAAAAGACAGCTACTCTAGTTTACACTAAATGCTGTCTTTGTTACACTTTTGCCATCATATTTCTATTGTACTAAACATTTCTCTTAACGCCAATAGCATTAAAAGGTTTGTAACATCCCGTTTTTTAAAAAAGAGAGCAATAACAAGCAATTGCTCTCTTTTTTTTAAAAATATGAAAGTATAAAATTTTGATATAGCAGTGAAGCATTGAAAGCTTATTCTAGAAGAGCGAAGGCTGTGCACTGCGCTTGAAAGAAAAAACGCTCCCGCGTTTTTCTTTAATATGTTCGTACAGGCGAGAATAAATGTAATGAGTGATCATTGTCAGTAGGTCGAATGACAAATGGGCTCATCGCTCCAGTAAATACGATATGAATTTCGTCACATTCAATAACCTTTAAAGCATCTATTACATTTTTGCCATTAAAAGAAATGCGCAAATCTTCTCCGTTTGCTTCCATACTTTGAACTTTCTCCGTTACTTTCCCAACTTCTGGTGTTATCGATGTGATTTCAACGACTCCATTTTCTAATGTTTTTAAATTTACAACATTATTTTTTCCTTCACGAGACAACAATAACGCACGTTCTAACGTTTGTAAAAATGGTTTTGTTTTTATAACAAAATCAGTTTTTGAATGTGTCGGTATCATATTTTTCGTAACTGGATATTTTCCGTCTAGTAGACGAGAGAAGAATAACAGATTTTTTAATTTAAATAATATTTGACTTTCGGTGACGACAAGATCAATTAAACTATCGCTTTCTTCAAGGATTTTACTTAATTCCGTTAAGCTCTTTCCAGGGATAACGACATTTTCAAAGGATAAATTTTCATTATTTGTTTCGACAATTGCTTTTCTCATCGCTAATCTGTGACTATCTGTTGCAGTACAGGTTAATTCACTATTTTCAATAGTGAAGTTTACACCTGTCAACACGGGTCTCGTTTCTTGAGTCGATACAGCAAAACTAGTTTGTCGAATAATATTTCGTAGTAAGTCTTGCGGCAAACGAATAATATTTTCTTCTTCAATTTGAGGAAGCCTTGGATATTCTTCAGGATCCAATCCATTTAAGTTGAAAACTGAGGAACCTGAACGCAATGTTGTTGCAAATTGATCTTGAACAATAATTTCAATTTGTTCTTCAGGAAGTTTTTTTACGATTTCCGCAAAAAACTTCGCTTGCAAGACAATACTACCTTCTTCAACAATTTTTACGAATTCCTTATCGTCTTCTTCTACTGGGATGAAACTTTCAATTGAAATATCAGAATCGCTTCCAGTCAATGTTACTCCTTCGTTTGTTGCTACGATTTTTATCCCTGTTAAAATAGGAACAGTCGTTCGAGATGATACTGCTTTTGTTACGTGTTGAACACTATGAACAAATCGATCACGATGAATCACAAAATGCATAATGTAACTCCTTTATTAATATTATTTTTTTATAAAAAGATAGTAGTAATAGTAATAGGGCTTGTGAGTTTGTGGATAACATAATAAAAACGTTAGAAAATCAACTTATTCACATGTGGATAGCGTGTGAATAAGTGAGTGACAGTTATTCACATATTATTTTCTTAATTCATTCATTAGTTCTTGAATTTTTTGTTGAAACTCATCATCAGTGCTTAATAATTTTGAGATCTTTTCGTGAGCATGAATAACCGTCGTATGATCTCGGCCACCAAATTCGCCTCCAATTTTAGGGAGGGACGCTTCTGTTAGTTCCCTTGCTAAATACATCGCAATTTGTCTAGGAAAAGCAACAGATTTTGTTCGTTTTTTGGCTTTGAAATCCTCTAACTTAACACCGTATTGTTCTCCAACTGCTTTTTGGATATCTCCAATCGTGAGTACTTTAGGTTTTGAATTAGGAATAATATCTTTTAATGCCTCAGCAGCAAGATCGGCATTCATATCTTGATTGATTAAAGAAGAATACGCTACAACTCGAATCAATGCGCCTTCTAACTCACGAATATTCGTATCAATTTGGTTAGCTATATATAACATGACTTCATTTGGAATATCTAAATTTTCCGCTTTTGCTTTTTTTCGTAATATGGCAATCCGTGTTTCCAAGTCTGGTGGTGTAATATCAGTAATTAATCCCCATTCAAAGCGAGAACGTAATCGGTCTTCTAATGTCGGTATTTCTTTTGGTGGCCGATCACTTGAAATCACAATTTGTTTACTTTCTTCATGCAATGCATTAAAAGTATGGAAAAATTCTTCTTGTGTTTGTTCTTTTCCAGCCAAGAACTGAATATCATCTATTAAGAGCACGTCCACATTTCGATACTTATTACGAAAATTGACAGCTTTGTTATCACGAATTGAATTAATAAATTCATTTGTAAACTTTTCTGATGATAAATAAACGACCTTTGCATTTGGGTTATGATCAATTACATAATGTCCAATCGCATGCATTAAGTGAGTTTTTCCTAATCCAACACCACCATAAATAAACAAAGGATTATAAGCTTTTGCTGGGGCTTCGGCTACTGCTAATGAGGCAGCATGAGCAAAGCGATTCCCTGAGCCAATAACAAAGGTGTTAAATGTATATTTCGGATTAAGCAT